>CAWCOJ010000001.1:0-85899 GCA_963797145.1 uncultured Actinomycetota bacterium
GCGTCGCGCTGGTCGGCCCCCAGCCGGACGGCGCGGTGCTGAGCCTGGCAACGGCCGACGCCGCCGCCGCGCATGCCGCGCTGGCGGCCGCGGGCGCCGACGTGTCGCCGCTGATCGAGGCGGCGAACGGCGTGCCGCCGATGTTCGGCTTCCGGGACCCGGACGGGACGCCGATCCGGTCTCCGAGCGCTGACCAGACGTTCCCGCGGGAACGTCGCCGATGCTGGGACGCTCCCGCGGGAACGTTTCCGACGTCCCGGCGTTCCCCCAGGAAGGTCGGCACCACTCAAGCGGGTGCCGGCGGAGCTGCCGGCACGGCGGCGAGCGCCGGTGACCGCGCGGGCAGGCTCGAATACCGGGCGAGCAGCACCGCGCCGCCGACCGCGAGCCCGAAGCCGAGGGCGGCCAGTGGCAGGAATCCGGCACGAACGTCGTCGTCCAGCAGCGTCAGGCCGATCACCGAGGGCAGCACGGTCTCGGTGGTGAACATGACGGCCGCCGTCGTGGTGACCGAGCCGTGCTCCAGCGCCGCCGCGAAGCACGCGGTCCCGATCAGCCCATTGACCACGATCGCCAGGATGTTCGGGCTGATGAACCAACCGCCGAGGCCGTCGGGCAGGTCCAAGGTCCGGGCGGCGATCGCCACCACGGTGAAGGCGACGCCGGACACCACAGCCAGCGAGATCTGCCGGGTCCGCCCGGAGGTGCGCAAGCAGAACAGGCCGAGCAGCGCGATCGGCAGGCCGGCCAGCACCAGCATCCAGGCCCAGAAGGTGGGCAGCGGCTGCACCCCCTCCGGCGCCGCCGACACCGCCAATAGCGCCAGGCCCATGATCATGGCGACCAACGCGGCGATACTCACCCTGGTCAGCGGGGTGCCCAGCTTCGCGACCACCAGCGCCGTCACCCCGACGCTGCCGGCCACCGCGGCCTGCACCACGAACATCGGCAGGTGCTGCATCGCCGCGACGGCAGCCACGAAACCCAGCAGATCCACCCCGAGCCCGGACAGGTAGATCGGGTTGCGAAGGGTCGCCATCGTCTCCGAACCGCCGGGGGCAGCGGTCGCCCGGCGAGCGCCGATGGCCTCGATGACGGAAGCGAAACCGGTACTGACCATCGACAGCAGGGCCAGCACCAGGCCGATCGTCATCCGCGCCCCCTCCGGCGGGTCAGGTCCCCCAGTGTCGCAATGCCATCGCCGATCTCACCCGGCGCAGCCGCGGCGTACCCGAGGACCAGTCCGGGGTCGCCCGGCCGGTCCCGGTGCCAGGACAGCGGGTGCACCTTGACGCCGCGCTGCAGCGCGGCCGCGGCCAGTTCCACGTCGGTGAAACCGGAACCGAGTGACTTCCGCTCGAAGGTCACCATCAGGTGCAGGCCGGCCGCCGCGCCGTGCACCCGGGCGCCGGGCAACTCGCGCGCGATCGCCGCGATCATCACGTCCCGGCGCCGGCGGTGCCGGCGCCGGACCAACCGCAGCTGCCGCTCCAGTTCGCCGGAGTCCATCAACGCCGCCAGCACCAACTGGGCGAGCACCGGATTGCCCAGATCCATGTCGCGCTTCGCGGCCACCAGATCAGGGACCAGTCGGGGCGGCGCCAGCAGCCAGCCGACCCGCAGGGCCGGCGCCAGGATCTTGGAAACGCTTCCGGTGTAACAGATCCGGTCGCCGATGGTGGCACGTAACGCCGGGACGGGCGGCCGGTCGTATCGGTGCTCGGCGTCGTAGTCGTCCTCGATCACGAGGCCGCCCTCGGCGACCCAGTCGGCCAGTTCCCGACGGCGGCCACCGTCGAGCACCACCCCGGTCGGAAACTGATGCGCCGGCGTCACCACCACCGCCTCGGCAGCGCAGCCGCGGAGCTCGGACACCCGCAGACCGGACTCGTCCACCGGAACCGCGACCGTGGCCAGCCCCCACTGCTCGAGGTGGCGACGGGCCCCGAACGATCCGGGATCCTCCACCGCGATCGACCGGAGACCCGTCCGCTGCAGTACCAGGGCGAGCAGCGCCAGAGCCTGCGCGACGCCGGCGACCACGACCAGCTGTGCAGGGTCGGCCCGGATGCCCCGGTATCGGGCCAGCCAGCCGGCCACCGCCTGCCGGAACACCGGCGCGCCGGCCGGGTCGCCGTACCCGAAGGCGGACGGCGACAGATCCGACAGCACCGCGCGTTCCGCACGCAGCCAGGCCGCGCGCGGGAAGGCCGCGAGGTCAGGGACGCCGGGCGAGAGATCGATCGGTCCGGCCGCGGCCCGGAGGGTGTCGAAGACGCCGAGATCGGGCTCGCCGGTGAACAGCGATCCGAGCTCGGCCAGTCCGGTGCGCGGCGGCACCATGACAGACCCGGGCGACGCACCGGCGGCCGACCCGGTCGCACCGCCCACCACGACCGTGCCGCCGCGGCCGCGACCGTCGACCTGACCGTCCTCGACGAGCCGCCGATAGGCCTCGGTGACGACGCCGCGGGACACCCGCAGATCGGCGGCGAGCGCCCTGGTGGCGGGCAGTCGATGGCCGGCAATCAGCCGGCCGTCGGCAATGGCGTTGCGCAACTGCGCGGCCAACCAGGCGGCACGCCCCCCGGGTGGGGCGTCGTCGATGGTCAACTGCAGGAAGTCGGCGCCGGTTATGGACCCTTCTACCGGCGTCGGATTGGTCCTTCCCATCGGACCATTGTCACGGAAGGCTGAGCACATGGCCACTCCGACACCGCTGGGCGGATCCGGGCTCCGCGCGGTCGCTGCCGGGGTCTGCGGGATGGCACTCGTCGGGAGCAGCGTCGGAGTGTCCCGCGCACTCGTCGATGCGCCGCTGTTCACCGCGCAGTGCCTGCGCTACGCCGGTGCGACCGTCATCCTGGTGCTGCTGTGCCGGCTCACCGGCAACCGGGTGGTCCGGCCGCGCGGCCGGGAATGGCTGTGGCTGGCCGGCATCGCGGCGACCGGACTGGTGCTGTTCAACGTGGCGATCGTGCGCGGGGTCGCGCACGCCGAGCCCGCCGTCATCGCGGTGGCGGTCGCCTGTGTACCGGTGCTGCTCGGCATCATCGGCCCGTTGCTGGAGCGGCGGACGCCGCGCCGCCGGATCGTCATCGCGGCGGTCGTTGTGACCGTCGGCAGCGTGCTGGTCGAGGGCACCGGAGTCACCGATGCGATCGGGATCGGTTGGGCAGCAGTTGCTCTCGTCTGCGAGTGCTGTTTCACCCTCCTCGCCGTTCCGGTGCTCGGCCGGCTCGGCGCCTGGGGGGTCTCGGTGCACGCGGTGTGGATCGGCGCCGTCCTGCTCGCCATCCTCGGGCTGACGTTCGAGGGTCCCGGCGCAACCGCCCGCCTCACCGGCGCGGACCTTCTGGCAATGGCCTACCTGGCCCTGATGGTGACGGCCGCCGCGTTCGTCCTCTGGTACTCGGCGGTGGCCGCCCTCGGCTCCGGCCGGGCCGGGTTGATCACCGGGGTGGCCCCACTGGCTGCGGCACTCACCGGCATCGCGGTCAGCGGCATCGTCCCCGGCCCGCTGGTCTGGACCGGGATCCTGGTGGTGATCGCCGGGCTGGCCGCCGGCCTGGCGACCCGGCGGATCCCTGCCGCCGCCCAGATCTGACGCGGATCAGGCCGGGTTGTCGGCGGTGAAGTGGACCCCGCTGAACCGCCGGCGGAACGCGGTGACGTCAGCGCCCGCGCCGGGATCGCCGGCCAGACCGCGGCTGATCAACACCGCCAGCTCGGACATGTCCGACGGCGCCATGCCCAGCCGGGTCAGTTCGGGAGTGCCGATCCGCAGGCCGTTCAGATCCCCCTCGACCGGATCGACCGGCAGCCCGATCCCACAGGCCAGCAGGTTCGCCCGGCGCAGGACGCGCCGCCGCCCGCTGTCCGCCGCCGTAGCCGGCCGCCAGGACCGCGAACTGATGCGACCGGGTGCCGCCCCGATCAGCGGCGAAGACGGGTACCCCGCGCGCGCCCAGCTCCGCGGCCAGCCGACCGGCGTTGGCCACCATGGTGGCCGCGTAGGCGCTACCCGCCACCTGCCAGTCGAGCAGGGTGACGGCCAGGGCCGCGGTCTTGCCGGCGTCGAAGTTTGCGGTCAGACCGGGATAGGCGATGGCCTCGAGCCGCTCGGCCACGGCGGCGTCGTTCGCGACGATCAGCCCGCCGGGCGGCCCGCCCATGCTCTTGTAGGTGCTCATGGTCATCACCTGGGCGCCCTCGGCCAGCGGGTTCGGCCAGGCGCCGCCGGCGATGACGCCGGAGAGGTGCGCGGCGTCGAACAGCACGATCGCGCCGACCTCGTCGGCGATCTCGCGGATCGCCGGGACCGGGTGCGGGAACAGGTTCAGGCTGCCGCCGATGGTGATCAGCGGCGGGCGGAGCCGGACGGCAAGGTCCCGCAGCGCGCCGACATCGACGGTGTAGCCGTCCCGGTCCACCGGCGCGGGCACCGTGGTGAGGCCGTAGAGCCCGGCCGCGCCGCTGCCGTGGTGGGTGACGTGACCGCCGATCTCCGGGGGCGGCGCGATGATCGAGTCGCCCGGGCGGCAGGTCGCCATGAAGGTGTAGAGGTTGGCCAGCGCCCCGGAACCGACCCTGACCTCGGCATAGCGGGCGCCGAACAGCTCGGCGGCCAACTCGGCGGTGGCGATCTCGATCTGTTCGATGGCCTCGAGACCGGTCTCGTACTTCGCCCCGGGGTATCCCAGCGACGCCCGGGAGCCGAGGTGTGCGGCGAGCATCGCCTCGGCCCGCGGGTTCATCACGTTGGTGGCCGGGTTCAGGTTGAGGCACTCGTCGTCATGGATCCGGTGGTTCTCCGCGACCAGCCGGTCGATCTCGGTCAGCGCCGCGCGCGGCCCGAAACCGGCGAAGGCGGCCGACACCTGGTCGACCCGGGCGGCGACCGCGGCGGGCAGCCACGGGCGGTCGGCCAACGCACGTCCGGCGGGTCGGTGCGAGAGCTCCCTGGTCATCGGGCGAGCAGGGCGAGCACCGCGTCGACGACACCGTCCAGCGGCACCGCCGACTGGTCACCGCCGTCGAGCTGCTTGACCATCACGGTGCCGGCCGCGAGATCACGGTCCCCCAGCACCAGCGCCACCCCTGCTCCGGAGGTGTCCGCCGCCTTCATCGCCCCCTTGAGGGCCCGCCCGCCGTACGCCAGGTCGACCCGGACGCCGGCCCTGCGGAGCCGGCCGGCGATACCGACGAGAGCAGCGGAGGCCGCCGCACCGAGCGGGATTCCGTAGACGTCGCAGCGGGACCGGTCGCCCACCACCAACCCCTCGGCCTCCGTGGCCAGCAGGGTCCGATCCACGCCGAGACCGAACCCGATGCCGGACAGCGGTTGGCCGCCCAGTTCGGCCATCAGACCGTCGTACCGGCCCCCGCCGCCGATCGCGGCCTGCGCGCCGAGCCCCTCGTGAACGAACTCGAAAGTGGTACGGGTGTAGTAGTCCAGTCCGCGGACCATCCGCGGGTTGATGGTGTAGCTGATGCGCAGTGCCTCCAGTCCGACCAGGACCGCGTCGAAGTGCGCTCGACAGTCGTTGCAGAGCGCGTCGATCATCAGCGGCGCGTCGGCGAGCAGCGCCTGCATCTCGGGTCGCTTGTCGTCGAGCACCCGCAGCGGATTGATCAGGGCACGGGTTCTGGTCTCCTCGTCCAGATCGAGGGTGGCCAGGAACTGTTGCAGCTCCTCCCGGTAGGCGGGCCGGCACTGCGCGTCGCCGAGCGAGGTGAGGTCGAGTCGGTACCCGGTCAGCCCGAGCGCCCGGTACCCGTCGTCGGCGATCGAGATCACCTCGGCGTCCAGCGCCGGGTCGTCGGAGCCGATCGCCTCGATGCCGACCTGCTGCAGCTGCCGGTAGCGGCCGGCCTGCGGCCGCTCGTAGCGGAAGAACGGCCCCGCGTAGACCAGCTTCACCGGCAACGGCCCACGGTCCAGCCCGTACTCGATGACTGCGCGCATCACGCCGGCGGTGCCCTCCGGCCGGAGGGTGACGGACCGGCCGCCGCGGTCGGTGAAGGTGTACATCTCCTTGGTGACCACGTCGGTGGACTCGCCGACCCCCCTGGCGAACAGTGCGGTGTCCTCGAACGTCGCCAGCTCGATCGGCGCGTAGCCGGCCCGGTCGGCGGCGGCCAGCAGGGTCCGGCGGATCTCGACGAAGGTGCGGGACAGCGGCGGGTAGTACTCGAGGACGCCCTTGGGCGCCAGGAAATCAGGCATCGGTCGCCGGCGCCGGGGTACTCGGGGCGGGGATGTCGAGGGCCGGGCTATCCAGGGCCGGGTTGTCCAGGGATGTCACGGGGGGCAAGTTTACGGACCTCGTCGGGTGGGGTGCGCCATCGCCGCCCGGGCCACCGACGCTCAGCCCTGCAGGAACGGGTTGCCGGCCCGCTCCGCACCGATGGTGCTGGAAGGCCCATGGCCGGGCAACACCACGGTGTCGTCCGGCCGCGACAGCAACAGGGTGGTGATCGAGTCGATGAGCTGCCGGCCGTTGCCGCCGGGAAGATCGCTGCGGCCCACGGTGCCGGCGAACAACGTGTCGCCGGTGAACAACACGGGCGGCCGTCCATCGGTTGCCGCGAGTCCGTAGACGATCGACCCGCGCGTGTGACCCGGAGTGTGGATGATCTCGACCGGTATTCCGGCAAGATCCAGGAAGCCCGATCCGGTGAGCCCGACCACCCGCGCCGGGGCCGGCGGAAACGTCCGGTCGGCCAGCAGCGCGGCGAATTCGGCCGAGACCGCCGACAGCGGGTCGTCGAGCATGCTCCGGTCGAACTCGTGGATGTGCACCGGCAGGCCGTAGGTGGTGCAGAGCTCCGCGGCGCCGCCGACATGGTCGAAATGGCCGTGGCTCAGCAGCACCGCGACGGGTCTGAGCCGGTGTTCGGCGCACAGCGCACCGACCGGCTCGGCGGAGTCCTCGCCGGGATCCACCACCAGGCAGTCGGCGCCGGGCCCAGTGGCGATCAGGTAGCAGTTGGCCTGCAGCGAGCCCGACGGGAACCCGGCGATCAGCATGCGGCAACGGTAACCGGGGATGGATCGGACGTCGCGCACAGAGCCTTCACATGCGTCACCGGCTCGGGCGTCATCGCCGGTCACCTAGACTCACCCGCCGGGGCGCCTCGGCGTCCGCGGTTCCGTCCGCACCAGACGCAACCGGTTCAGTGAGCTCTTGTGGAGGACCAGCGTGCCCAGCAACCACCAGCGACGCGAGGCTGCGAAGCGGAAACTGCAGCGTCAACTCGTCCGACGGGAGCAGCGTGAACGCGGCCGCCGGCAGCGCCTGCTGATCGTCGGCGTGATCGCCGCCGTGCTGGTGATCGCCGGCGGCGTCTGGTTCTTCACCACCCGCGGCGGCACCGACACCGCGTCCGACGACACCCCGAGTACCGCCGAGAGCAGCGCCGCGGAGAGCAGCGCACCGGCCACCCCGTGCAGTTACCCTGCGGGCGGCGTGGCCGCGAAGGAGGTGACGCCGCCGGCGAACACCTCACCCGCCAACTCCGGCAGCGTCGACGTCGACATCAGCCTCAACGGCGAGACCGTCACCGCGACGCTGGACCGCAAGGCCGCACCCTGCACGGTGAACTCGTTCGTGTCGTTGGCCTCGCAGGGCTTCTACGACAACACGGCCTGCCACCGGCTGACCAAGAGCGCAGCGCTGAACATCCTGCAGTGCGGCGACCCGACGGGGAAGGGCAACGGCGGGCCCGGCTACACCTTCGCCGACGAGAACACCGAGAACACCAAGTACCCGGTCGGGTCGCTGGCCATGGCCAATGCGGGGGCCGACAGCACCAGCGGCGCCGGCACCAACGGTTCGCAGTTCTTCATCGTGTACGGCAACACCGTGCCGAGCGGCTCGTACACGGTCTTCGGCAAGGTCTCCGACTCCGGGATGAAGGTCGTCCAGGCGATCGCCGCCAAGGGCGTCGAGAAGGGACAGCAGAGCGGCAAGCCGGTCTCGCCGGCCACCATCGAGAAGATCACCGTGCCGACCGACGCGGTCGCGGCCACCGGCAACTGGCCGACCACGACCGCTTCGGCGCCGGAGGCGTCCGTTCCCGAGGAATCGCAGCCGACCGAGTCCGCGCCGGAGGCGACCGGATCCGAAACCCCGACCCCCTCGGCCCAGCCGACCTCGACACCGGTCTCGCAGACGACCACCAACTGACGCCCGGACCGGGCGCTCGGTCCGGGTGTGCGCGACCGCGGGGCGGCGGATGTCGGTGCCGGCCGCCAGGATGGTGCGATGGCGGCTACCACCCGACTGACCGCGGCAGCCGTGCGCGACTATCGCGTGGCCGGCACCGGTCTGCATCGGGCCGGCGATCTGGACCACCTGCCGCTGTGGGAACTCGGCGTCCAGGATCGGGACGGCTCCGCCCGGCAGGCGGTGGCGATCCGGCTCATCGATCCGCGACGCGCTCCCGCAGCAGTGGGCGGGGCCCGGCGAGCCCGGCCGGTACACGATGGCCTGGACGCTCAGGGGCTCACCGCACGTTCATCCCCGGGCGGCCCTGCCGGCGGTGGCGGCCGCCCTGTGGCCGGCGGACGCCGCGGCAGCGAGGGCCTTCCTCGGCGCAGATGGCGATCGGTTGATCGACGACGGTGGCGACCCTCTCCAGGCGTATCGGTTCACCGCCAACGCCTTCCGTGACCTGGTGACCGGGCCCATGACGAAAGGCGAAGCCAGCACGGCGATCACCCCGGCGGTGCCCGAGGTGTGCACCGGGTTCTGCCGCGGCTGCGGCGTGGTGCACGTGCGGGAGATGTTGTTCAGGTCGGCGGCGCTGGCTGGCGGGATCGGCGCCGTCCCGGACACCAGACCCATTGTGCTGCAGCCGCTGTCACCGAAGCTCAGGCAGCCGGAAACCCGCGGCCTCGGCAACCTGGTCGCGGCCTACTACGACCTGTACGGCGCCGGGACCGTCCCGGAGGTGTCCGCCTTCCTCGGCACCACGGCGGCGGTGGTGAAGCCGTTGCTGCCCGACGGTCTGACCCCCGTCCAGCTCGACGGCCACCGATCGCTCGCCACTGCCGACCTGCTCGACAGGTCTCCGGACGACACCGACCTGGTGCGGTTGCTGCCTCCCGCCGATCCGATGCTGGCCCCGCGGGACCGGCACATCCTCGCCGACAACCCGACGACGAGAAAGGCGCTCTGGCCGGCCCTCGGCCCGCCGGGCGCAGTGCTGGCCGGCGGTGGCGTCCCTGGCTTCTGGCGAGCCAGGTCGGCAGCCGGCACCCTGACGCTCACGGTCACGCTCTGGAAGCCGTTGACCCGCACCCAGAAGGCCGCTCTGGACAACGAGGCGCAGCTGATCGGTACCGTCCGCGGCGCGCGGCGGACCCGGCTGGCCATCGCCTGAGTCGCAGCCGACCGGTGGACCCGACGTCAGTCCCGCAGCGACACGGGAAGCCCGAACCGGGGCAGCAGACCGTTGTCGCCGAATCGGGTCAGCGACGCGATACGGCCGTCGAGCAGGCCCAGCACGACCAGGCCGTGGGCCCGGGCCAGGCCGGTGCGAGCGTCCCGCAGGTAGTAGCCGAAGGCCGGCTGCAGGTTCGCCCGCGTTGCGCACCAGGCGCACGGCACCCGGTCCCCACCAGGAGCGCAGCTCGAAGAAGGCGGCGATGGCCTCGGGTCCCTGGTACTCCATCGGTTCCGGCGGCATCGTCAGGATGGTGTCGTCGGTCAGCAGGGCGACGAGTCCCGGCGTGTCGCCGGCCTCGAACGCCACCACGAACCTGTCGAGTACCGCCCGGTCCCGGCCGCCGGACGGCAGCCGGCGAGAACCCGTTCGCTCTCGGCCCTGCAAGGTCATCCGGGCCCGCTGCAGCGCGGAGTTCACCGATGCCGGTGTGGTGTCCAGCATGTCGGCAGTCGCCGCGGCGGAGAACCCGAGGACGTCGCGGAGCACCAACACGGCCCGCTGCCGGGCCGGCAGCAGTTGCAGCCCGGTCAGGAACGCCAGCGCCACCGACTCCCGGAGTTCGTAGCGGACCTCGGGGCCCGGATGGGCCGCCGGCAGTTGCTCCAACAGCCGGTCCGGGTACGGCTCGAGCCAGGTCGGCTCGATCCGCCGGGTGGGCTCCGGCAACGGCGGGTGGTGCACAACGGACGCGCGCTGCGGACGGCGACCGCTGTCGCGCAGGGCGTTCAGGCAGCGGTTGGTGGCTATCCGGTACAGCCAGGTCCGCACGGAGGAGCGTTCCTGGAAACCGTCCAGGCTCCGCCAGGCCGCGAGCAGCGTCTCCTGGAGCAGATCCTCGGCGTCCTGGACCGACCCGACCATGCGGTAGCAGTGCACCTGGAGTTCGGACCGGAACGGCTCGGTCAGGTCCCGGAACGCCCGATCATCCCCACGGCGCGCCCTGTCGAGGGCACCGCCGAGCGCACCGGCGGGCGCCGCACCGCTCGGATCCGCGTCCATCCGGGTCCGCCTTTCGTCCAGATCGCCCATAGCTGCTTCGACACCGTCCTGCTCCGAAAATCATCGCTCACTCGTCGTCGGCGACGGTGTCTGCACCGACATGACCGCTCTCGGGAACACCACGACGAATCCGACCGCCGCACGCTGGGCGCTCGGCCTGGCCTCCCTCGGCTCGTTCCTGGTGGTGCTGGACATGCTGGTGGTGGCGACCGCGCTCACGGCCATCCGACGCGATCTGGATGCCTCCCTCGAGCAGCTGGAGTGGACCGTCAACGCGTACACGCTGACCTTTGCCGTGCTCCTGATGACGGCGGCCACCATCGGTGACCGATGCGGCCGGCGCCGCTGGTTCGCGATCGGCCTGGCCGTGTTCGCGGCGGCTTCAGCGGCCTGTGCGCTCGCGCCCGGCATCGGCTGGCTGATCGCGGCCCGGGTCGCTCAGGGTGCGGGCGCGGCGCTGATCGCGCCGCTGGGGTTGGCCCTGCTGAACGCGGCGATCCCGCGGGAGCGCCGCGGCCGGGCCCTGGGCGTGTACGGGGCCATGACCGGTCTGGCCGCCACCCTGGGACCGGTGCTGGGCGGGGCGGTCACCCAGGGCCTGTCCTGGCAGTGGGTCTTCTGGTTGAACGTGCCGATCGCAGCGGTTGCCGTGCCGCTGGTGCTGCGGAAGGTCCCGGAGTCGTTCGGTCCGGCCAGGCCGCTGGACCTGCCTGGCCTGTTGCTGGTCAGCGGCGCGGCCTTCGGTCTGGTCTGGGCCCTGGTCCGGTTCGCCGGCCCCGACCGCTCGGTCGGCGAGATCGTCGGGGTCGGGTTCGCCGGCGTGGTGCTGGCCGTCGGTTTCGGTGTCCGACAACGGCGCGCGACCGATCCGATGCTGCCGCCGCGGCTGTTCCGCTCGCGGGCCTTCACCGGCGGCGGCGTGGCGATCTTCGCGTTCAACGCGGCGCTCACCGGTGCGATCTTCCTGACCGCACAATTGCAGCAGGTGGCCTACGGCGCGAGTCCACTGACGGCCGGGCTCCGGTTGCTGCCGTGGGGATTGGTGCCGATGCTCATCGCGCCGTCGACCGGGGCCCTGGTCGACCGGATCGGCGCCCGCGGCCCGGCCGCGGGCGGCCTGCTCCTGCAGGGCATCGGCACCGGTGCGCTGGCGCTGACGGTCAGCGCCGGAGTCGGGTACCAGGGCCAGGTGGTTCCGATGATCGTCATCGCCCTGGGCTTCTCGTTCGCCGCGCCGGCGATCACCCGGGCCATGGTCGGGCAGGTTCAGCCTGCCGACATCGGCATGGCCGCAGGTGCTTTCGGGATGGTCCGGCAGCTCGGTGGGGCGTTCGGGGTGGCCGCGCCGAGCGCCGTGTTCGCGGTATCCGGCGGCTACGCGTCGCCGGCCGCCTTCGTCAGCGGATACGGGCCGGCGATGGTGTTCGCCGCGGCGCTGGCGCTGCTCGGTGCCGTTGCCGCCCTGGCGATTCCACGCCAACGCGCCGCCGCCGCGGCGGATCAGGCGCTGGTGACCCGGTAGACGTCGTAGACGCCTTCCACCGCGCGGACGGCGCGCAGCAGGTGGCCCAGGTGCTTGGGGTCGGCCATCTCGAAGGAGAACCGGCTGATCGCCATCCGGTCCTTCGTCATCGCGAGGTTCGCCGAGAGGATGTTGACCTTCTCGTCGGCGAGCGTCTTGGTGATGTCGGAGAGCAGCCGGTGCCGGTCCAGCGCCTCCACCTGGATGGCCACCAGGAACACCGACGCCGAGTTCGGGTCCCAGGAGACGTCGACCAGCCTGGCCTCCTCTGCGCGCAGCGCATCGGCGTTGGTGCAGTCGACCCGGTGCACCGATACCGCGCCGCCCTTGGTGATGAAGCCCAGGATCGGGTCGCCCGGCACCGGGGTGCAACATCGGGCCAACTTGACCTGGATGTCGTCGACGCCCTTGACCAGCACGCCGACCGACCCCTTGGGTCGCGGCCGCCGGGCCGAGGCAGCGGGGGCCGACCGCTCGGCGATCGCCTCGCCGGCCTCCTCGTCCCCACCGAGCACCGAGACAACTTTGTTGACAACAGTTTTCGCCGCGACGTGATTTTCACCGACCGCCGCATACAGGGCTGCGATGTCCCGGTAGCCGAGGTCGTGGGCCGCCTCGGCCATGGCCTGCTGGCTGATCAGCCGCTGGACCGGCAGACCTTCTCGGCGGATCGCCTTGGCGATCGCGTCCTTACCGGCCTCGATCGCCTCCTCGCGACGCTCCTTGGCGAAGTACTGGCGGATCTTGGTCTTTGCCCGCGACGACACGACGAACGACAGCCAGTCCCGGGTCGGCCCGGCGTTGTTCGCCTTGGACGTGAAGATCTCCACAATCTGGCCGTTGGTCAGGTTCCGCTCGAGCGGCACCAGCCGGCCGTCGACCTTCGCCCCGATGCACCGGTTGCCGACCTCGGTGTGCACCGAGTACGCGAAGTCCACCGGGGTGGAACCCACCGGGAGCGTGTGGATGTCGCCCTTGGGAGTGAAGACGAAGATCTCGCTCGAGGCCATCTCGTAGCGCAGGTTGTCCAGGAACTCCCCGGGGTCGCCGGCCTCCCGCTGCCAGTCGAGAAGTTGCCGCATCCAGGCCATCTCGTCGACCGACGCACCCGCACCCGTGTGGGTGCCACGGGTCTCCTTGTACCGCCAGTGCGACGCGATGCCGTACTCGGCGGTGTGGTGCATCTCGTGGGTACGGATCTGCACCTCGAGCGGTTTCCCCTGCGGACCGATCACCGTGGTGTGCAACGACTGGTACACCCCGTACCGGGGCTGCGCGATGTAGTCCTTGAACCGGCCGGGCATCGGTGCCCACAGGGCGTGCACCACACCCATCGCGGCGTAGCACTCGCGGATGGTGCCGACCAGGATGCGGACCGCGACCAGGTCGTGGATCTCGTCGAACTCCCGGCCCCGCACCTGCATCTTCTGGTAGATCGAGTAATAGTGCTTGCCGCGCCCGACCACCTCGGCGGGGATCTTCGCCGCCGACAGCTCGCTGTCCAGCTCGGCGGTCACCGACGCCAGATAGGTGTCGCGGGACGGCGCCCGATCGGCAACCAGCCGGACGATCTCGTCGTACCGCTTCGAGTGCAGGATCGCGAAGGCCAGGTCCTCCAGCTCCCATTTGATGGTCGCCATCCCCAGCCGATGCGCCAACGGGGCCAGCACGTCGAGGGTCTCCCGGGCCTTCCGGGCCTGCTTCTCCGGCGGCAGGAACCGCATGGTGCGCATGTTGTGCAGCCGGTCGGCGAGCTTGATCACCAGCACTCGCGGGTCCCGGGCCATCGCGATGATCATCTTCCGGATGGTCTCGGCCTCGGCGGCCTCGCCGAAGTTGACCTTGTCCAACTTCGTCACGCCGTCGACGAGATGCGCCACCTCGTCGCCGAAGTCGGCGCGCGCGTCGTCGAGGGTGTACGGGGTGTCCTCGACGGTGTCGTGCAGCAGCGCAGCGACGATGGTGGTGGTGTCCATCCCCAGGTCGGCCAGGATGGTGGCAACAGCCAGCGGGTGGGTGATGTAGGGATCGCCGGATCGTCGGAACTGGCCGCGGTGCGCGTTCTCGGCGACCTCGTAGGCCTTCTGCAGCACCTTGACGTCGGCCTTGGGATGCAGCGCCCGGTGCACCGCGAACAGCGGCTCGAGCACCGTCCGATTGGGCGCCGCGGTGCGCTGGCCGGACATCCGGCGGGTGAGCCTGGCCCGCACCCGGCGGGTGGCCGAGGGCGCAACGGGCGCGGCGATGTCGGGTGCATCCGGTTCGGTGACCGGGCCGGCCACGTCAGAACTCATCAGGCACCTCCTCCCGCAGCGACGGACGGACAGTGCTGCGGTCCAGCAGACAGGTGCCCGTCTCCGAGCATAACGCCGAGAGCTGGGGCGTTCTTCCGATCGCCGACCGCCGCGGCGCCTCAGACCTGACGCAGGGAGAACACCGGCAGGTCGGGCAGCGCCCGGCGCCCGTGCAGGGCATTGATCTCGATCACCACCGCGACGCACACCACCTGGGCGCCGGCGCGCTGCAGCAGCCGAACTGCGGCGGCTGCGGTGCCGCCGGTGGCGAGCACGTCGTCGACCACCAGCACCCGGGCGCCGGGGACGACGTCCATCGGGTTCAGCTGCAGGGCGGCGGTGCCGTATTCGAGCGTGTACTCCTCGGTGAGGACCGCACCGGGCAGCTTGCCCGGCTTGCGCAGCGCCAACACCCCGGTACGCAGGTGCATGGCCAGTGCCGCCCCGAAAAGGAACCCGCGGGATTCCAGGCCGGCGACCAGGTCGAAAGACTCCCGCGGCATGGCAGCGGCCATTCCGCGGACCACCGCCTCCAGCCCCGCGGCGTTCGCGAGCACCGGCGACAGATCACGGAAGAGCACGCCGGGCGTGGGGAAGTCCTGCTGCAGCCTGGTCAGCGCTTCGACGGCGGCCGCCGCGGCCGCCACGTCCGGCAGCCCGGCGGCCGAGCCGTCCGGCCACCTGCCGAGCACGGGTCAGCGACCCCGCTTGCCGGTGGGGCGGGCGCCCTTGCCGGTCGGCCGGGGCGCCGGCTTGCCCTTGGCTGCCGGCGCCGGAGAGTCGACCGGGGGTGCAACGGGCTCGACCGGTTCGACAACGACTGCCTCGACCGGAGCCACCGGGGCGACGACCGGGGGTGCTGCCACCGGAGCGACCCGGGTCGACGGGGTCCGCGACGGCGCGGCCGGCTTGGCCGACGACCGGATCGGACGCGCACCCGGCTTGGGTGGGGCGCCGGGCTTGAGGCCCGCAGCGACGGCAGCGGCGGCCGCCGCCGGGCGGGCCGCGACCTGCCGGCCGGTGGCGATCGGAGTGCTGCGCGAGATCGGGTCGCCGACGGCGTCCACCACCAGACCCTCGCTCTTGCGCTTGGCTGCCACCCGCGCGGTGTGCGCCTTGATCGCCGGTTCCCGCAGCCGCAGGTCCACGGCCAACGGGACGGCAACGAACAGCGACGAATAGGCGCCGACGAGCATGCCGACCAACTGGACCAGGGCGAGGTCCTTGAGGGTGCCTGAGCCCAGGATCGCCACGCCGGCCACCAGCAGACCGGCCACCGGGAGCAGCGCGATCAACGAGGTGTTGATCGACCGCATCAGGGTCTGGTTGACCGCCAGGTTGGCCGCCTCGGTGTAGGTGCGCCGGGTCAGCGAGGTGAGGCCCTTGGTGTTCTCTTCGACTTTGTCGAACACCACCACGGTGTCGTACAGGGAGAACCCGAGGATGGTCAGCAACCCGATCACCGTTGCCGGTGAGACCTCGAAGCCGACCAGCGAGTAGACACCGGCGGTGATGATCATGACCTGGATGGTCGAGGCGACCGCGGCGACCGCGGCGCGCCGTTCGTACCTGATCCAGATGAACAGCGCGACGGCGATCAGGAAGACGATCACCGAGATCAGTGCCTGGCTGGACACCTCCTGGCCCCAGGTCTCGGAGACAGCGGAGGCGGAGACGGAGCCGTTGAGGTTCAGGCCGGAGGTCAGTGCCGCTTTCGCCGCGGTGATCTGCTCCGGGGTGAGGGTCTCGGTGGACACCTGGATCCCGGAACCGACGGTCTGCACCGTTGCTCCCGCCCCGGTGGCCTTCTCCACGACGGCCGCGACCTGGTCGCTGCTCAGCGACTGGCCGGGATCGGGGGTGAACGCCAGCTTGGTCCCACCGACGAAGTCGATCCCGAAGTTGAAGCCGCGGATCACGATCAGCAGGATCGACGCGACGACCAGGCCGATGCCGACCCAGTAGTAGATCTTGCGCGGCCCGAGGATGTCGAAGGCACCGGTACCGGTGGTCAGCCGGGTGATGAAACTGTCGCGCTTCGCGGCGGGTGCCGACCCGGCGACGAGGTCGGTGTCGGTGGTCGTCATCTCAGGCCTCCTTCGTGGTCAGGCGGCCGGTGGCGGCACGGTGTCTGGCCCCGGCTGCGGCGACCGCGCCGAGACCCGAGTAGGTCGGCGAGGTGAACACCTTGGAACCGGCGGCCAGAGCCACCAGCGGATGGGTGACCAGGAAGACGACGACCAGGTCGAGCACCGTGGACAGGCCAAGGGTGAACGCGAAGCCGCGCACATCGCCGACCGCCAGCAGGTAGAGGATCACCGCCGACAGGAAGGTCACCGCATCAGCCGACAGGATGGTGCGCTTGGCCCGTTCCCAGCCGCGGGGAACCGCGGACCGGAACGTCCGGCCCTCCCGGACTTCATCTTTGAGTCGTTCGAAATAGACGACGAACGAGTCGGCGGTGATGCCGATGGCGATGATCAGACCGGCGATGCCTGCCATGTCCAGCGACAGGTCGATCCAGCGGCCGAGCAGCACCATCACCCCGTAGACGAGGATCCCGGAGAGCACCAGGGACAGGATGGTGATCAGGCCGAGCAGCCGGTAGTACAGCAGGCAGTACAGGACCACCAGCAGCAGGCCGATGCCACCGGCGATCAGGCCGGCCCGCAGAGATTCGAGGCCGAGTTCGGCACTGACCTTCTCCACCTTGTCGGTGGTGAACTGCAGCGGCAGCGCGCCGAACTTCAGCGAGTTCGCCAGCGACGTCGCGCTGCTCTGGTTGAACGAGCCGGAGACCTCGGTCGTGGTGGTGGTGATCGCCTGCCGGATGGACGGCGCGGAGAGCACCTGGCCGTCGAGGGTGAAGGCGGTCTGCTTGCCGACGTTCGCGGTGGTGTAGTTCGACCAGGTGCGGAAGCCGTCGCCCTTGAAGGTGACGTTCACCGCCCAGCCGGAGCCGTTGCTGGACAGGCCGGCCGCGGCATTGTCGATCTGGTCGCCGGCGTACCAGGGTGGCGTCGAGCAGGTAGATGACGCTGCCGTCCTCCTCGCAGGAGATCAGCGGCTTCGTCGGATCGTCGAGCCCGAGGTAGGGCTCCAGCTCGGCGCAGGTGATGGCGCCACTGGCCAGGGAAGCCTGGACGGCTGTCTCCCAGGTGGTCCAGGCGGCCTGGTCGGTGCCGGCCGGCTGGGTCGGCACCGAGGGGTCGCTGCCGGCCGGGAACGGGGACGCCTTGGCGGTGCCGGTGGCCTTCGCCGTCCCGGTCCCGGTGGCGTCGGTGGCCGGGGCGGTGCTGCCCGCGTCGGACGCACCGGTGCCGGAGGCGCCGGTCTCGGTTGACGCTGTCGGCGATGCGGTTGCCGCCGTCGGGGCCGTCGTGGCGACGGCCTGCGCGCCGGCGCGCAGGCCCTGGCCGGCGCTGCCCGACGTTGCGGTGCCGGTGCCGGAGGCCTTGGTCCCGTTGTTGACCTCGGCGGTGGGCGACTTCCGGGTGGACGACGAGCCCGACGACGGTGAGCCGGACGTACTCGGAGCGGAGCTGCCCGTGGCGGGGGTGCTCGCAGTCCCGGTGCCGGTGGTCGGTACGACCTGGGCGGCCGTCGGGTAGCCGGCGATCACCGGACGGATGTTCATCCGGGCACTACGGGTCAGGTTGTCCAGGTTGGCCTCGCCCGGCACGGTGATGACGAGCTGCGAGGCACCGTCGATCTGCACCTGGGCGCCGACCACACCGGAGCCGTTGACCCGGCGTTCCATGATGTCGCGAGCCTGGCTCATCGAGGACCTGGACGGATCGGACCCGTCGGCGGTCTGCGCCTGCAGCGTCACCCGGGTGCCGCCCTGCAGGTCGATACCCAGCTTCGGAGTCCTGGAGCCGGGGGTGAAGAACACCAGCCCGTACAGCACGACGGTGATCCCGACGAACGTCATGATCATGCGCCAGGGTCGGAACTGGCTTGCCGGACTTGCCACGTAGCGCCTATCTCTCAATACACGCGGGCGCCCCGGAGTTCATCCAGGTAGCGGCCCGCCCTCGGCCGAGCGGAACGCCGCCCGGATCTGAGCCAGTCCGCTGGGTGCGGACAGGCGCGCACCGGCCCCGCGGGGCCGGTGCGATCGTGAATCCTAGCCGACGTCCTTGCTGGATCCGGACTCTCCGAGGGTGTTGCCCTCGGCGGACTCGAGCTCGGCCGGGTCGGTCGGACCGGCCACGACGACCTCCCGGACCGCGGCCCGGACCCAGGTGGTGCGCAGGCCGGGGGCGATCTCCAGCTCGATGGTGTCGTCGGCGACGGCGGTGATGGTGCCGTGCAGGCCAGAGGTGGTCATCACCCTGGCGCCGGGAACCAGCGACTCCTGCATCTTCTGGACCGTGGCAACCTGGCGCTTCTGCTTGCGCATGCCGAAGAACATCATGGCGCCCAGCAGGGCGAACATCGCGACCGGCAGCAGCATCTGTTGCATGTGGGTTTCGCTCTCCTCGTGTGTGGCTCCCGGGCGGCGCATCCGGCCGGCTGTGTCAAGAACCGCTCCGACAACGAGGGGCGGCCCTTCTCCGTTCCCGCAACGGCGCGAAGAATTCTCAAGCCCGGTCGCACGGAAAGCGCAGAGTGACCCACAGAGTACCCGAGCCGAGGGTGACCTCGGTCGCACCGAGGCCTCCGCAGGTGACCCGATTCGGCGATCAGTCCTCGTCGAACAGGGTCGCGGGAGGCCGCGCCCGCGAGTCGGGGGTCAACCCGAGGTGCTCCCACGCTGCCGGTGTCGCGACTCGGCCCCTCGGGGTGCGCGCGAGCATGCCCAGCCGCACCAGGAACGGCTCGCAGACCTCCTCGACCGTCGTGGGTTCCTCGCCCACTGCGACCGCGAGGGTGGTGAGTCCCACCGGCCCCCCACCGAACGACCGGCACAGCGCGCCGAGCACGGCCCGGTCGAGCCGGTCGAGTCCGAGCGCATCGACGTCGTAGACGGCCAGTGCCGCCTGGGCGATCTCCCTGGTCACCGAGCCGTCCGCGCGCACCTGGGCGAAGTCCCGGACCCGACGCAGCAGCCGGTTGGCAATCCGGGGGGTGCCGCGGGACCGCCCGGCGATCTCGACCGCACCGTCGGGTCGCAGGTCGATGCCGAGGATGGTGGCGCTGCGGGTGATCACCCGGACCAGTTCGGCCGGCGAGTAGAACTCCATATGTGCCGTGAAGCCGAACCGGTCGCGCAACGGCGACGTCAGCTGACCTGACCTGGTGGTGGCGCCGACGAGGGTGAACGGGGCGATCTCCAGCGGTATCGACGTGGCGCCGGGGCCTTTGCCCACCACCACATCCACCCTGAAGTCCTCCATCGCCAGATACAGCAGTTCCTCGGCCGGTCGGGCGATCCGGTGGATCTCGTCGATGAACAGCACGTCGCCGTCCACCAGGTTCGACAGCATCGCCGCGAGATCCCCGGCGCGCTCCAGCGCCGGGCCCGAGGTGATCCGCAGGGACGAGCCGAGCTCCGACGCGATGATCATCGCGAGCGATGTCTTGCCCAGGCCGGGGGGACCGGCCAGGAGCACGTGATCCGGCACCGTGCCCCGCTGTTTGGCGGCGGAGAGCACGAGTTCCAGCTGCTCGCGGACCCGGACCTGGCCGACGAATTCACCGAGGGTGCGCGGCCGGAGGGACGCTTCCAGATCCGACTCGCCGAGCAGCTCCTCCGCCCCGGTGAGGTCGCCACCGGTCAGTTCGACGGGGTTCAGATCGCCGTCGTCGGTCGCACTCATCGCGCTCACCGCACTCACCGGGACCGACCGAGCAGCGTGAGCGCGCGCCGCAGCAGCACCGCCATCTCGCCGTTGGCCACCGCCGGATCGTCGGTGTCGGCGGCCACCGCGTCGACCGCGTCACCGGCCTGCTTGGCGGCAAAGCCCAGTCCGCCCAACGCATCCACCAGCTGGTCGCGCCAGCCGGCGGTGCTCGCCGGCGTCGTACCGCCGGCGCCGGGTGCTGCCGAGACCAGCCCGACCTTGTCCTTGAGCTCCAACACCAACCGCTCGGCGCCCTTGCGGCCGATCCCCGGCGCCCGGGTCAGCGCGGTGGTGTCCCCCGCTGCCAACGCGCGGCGCAGGTCGTCCGGTTCCAATACCGCCAACAACGCCAGGGCGATCTTCGGACCCACCCCGCTGACCGATTGCACCAGCTCGAAGAGCTGTTTGGCCTCGTCGGTGGCGAATCCGAAGAGGGTCAGCGAGTCCTCCCGGACCACCAATGTCGTCGAGAGCCGGGCCTGCTCGCCGCGGCGCAGGGTGGCCAGCGTCGCCGGGGTGGTGCGGATGGACAGGCCGACCCCGCCCACCTCGATGACCGTCGACTCCAGCGTGACGGCGAGCACGGTGCCGCGGATCGAGGCGATCATCGGACGGCTCGGAGGACGTCGGCGGCCGACGCCCTGGCCACCGCGGACGCGAGTCGGCCCTGCATCGGCGCCCGCCACAGGTGGCAGATGGCCAACGCCAAGGCGTCCGCGGCGTCAGCCGGCCGGGGTCGGGTGTCGAGCCGTAGCAACCGGGTGACCATCGCGGTGACCTGCGCTTTGTCCGCATTGCCGTTGCCGGAGACCGCTGCCTTGACCTCGCTCGGGGTGTGCCACGCCACCGGGATCCCGCGGCGGGCGGCAGCCAACGCCACTACCCCGGCAGCCTGGGCGGTGCCCATCACGGTGCGGACGTTCGCCTGGCTGAACACCCGCTCGACGGCCACAACGTCGGGCCGGAGCCGGTCCATGAACTCCTCGATCTGGTCGGCGACCGCCATCAGCCGCAGGGACAGCTCGGCACCGGCCGGAGTGCGCACCACGGTGACCTCGACCAGCCGGGGCGGCTTCCCGGCGCCGCCGTCGACCACCCCGACCCCGCATCGGGTCAGGCCCGGATCGACCCCGAGTACCCGCACGCGTCGGCCTCCTGGCGCAGAACATTGCGTCGAACATCTGTCCGTAGCAACGCTATCGCCCACCACCGGGGATCGACCCACCGCCACGCCGCACAGCTGTGGTGCCCGCCGCGGTCCACACGTGTTGATCATGGACGAGCGCACGGTCAAAAGCGACAAATACCCCAGCAACGTGTACGGACACTCATGATCAACTCGATCCGGCGGCGGGTAGGGGTGATGCGGGTGCGGGCGCGACCCATCACTCCTCGTCGAGCTGCTCCAGCACGTCATCCGGGATGTCGGCATTCGTGTACACGTTCTGGACGTCGTCGAGGTCCTCGATGGCGTCGATCAGCCGCATCACCTTGCGGGCGCCGACCACGTCCAGCGGAACGTCGACCGAGGCGATGAACGTCGGGTCGGCGGAGTCGTAGTCGATGCCGGCGTCCTTGACGGCGGTCCGTACAGCGATCAGATCGGTGGCCTCGGAGACCACCTCGAACGAATCGCCCAGGTCGTTGACCTCCTCGGCGCCGGCATCCAGCACCGCGAGCAGCAGGTCGTCCTCGGTGAGGTCGGCCTTGGGCACGATCACGACGCCCTTGCGGGTGAACATGTAGGCCACGCTGCCCGGGTCGGCCATGTTGCCGCCGTTACGGGTGACCGCCACCCGGACGTCCGTCGCCGCACGGTTCCGGTTGTCGGTCAGGCACTCGATCATGATCGCCACGCCGCTCGGGCCGTAGCCCTCGTAGGTGATCGACTGGTAGTCGACACCGCCGCCCTCGGCGCCGGAGCCGCGCTTGAGCGCGCGATCGATGTTCTCGTTGGGGACCGAGGACTTCTTGGCCTTCTGGATGGCGTCCCACAGCGTGGGGTTGCCGTTCGGATCACCGCCGCCGGTGCGGGCCGCGACTTCGATGTTCTTCACCAGCTTGGCGAAGAGCTTGCCGCGCTTGGCGTCCTTCGCCGCCTTCTGGTGCTTGGTTGTCGCCCATTTGGAGTGGCCACTCATCGACGAGGATTCCCTTGACTGTCCGGTGCCTGACACGAGGACCGCCGCAGGCCGCGGCGGGTCCGACCATCGATTCTAAGGGCGCGGTTCCGCACCCGTCCGCCACGCCGGTCGACTGCCTCGGTCACCGGGTCCGCCGGTGGCCCCGCAGCACGGCCCTGAGGTGCTCAAGGGCGGCCGCGTCCGAGACCCCCGAGGCGACCACCGCTGCAGCCAGCGCGTCCGCCGCGGCCAGTATGTCCGGTGGCATGACCGTGTCGTTCCCACCCAGCACGACGGTGCCCAACCGCCGACGGGTGCTGATCAGCCCGGCGGCCTCCAGCTCGGAGTACGCCCGGCCGACGGTGTTCACCGCCACCCCGAGGTCGGCCGCGAGTGCCCGGACGGTCGGCAGCCGGGTACCGCCGGTCAGCTCCCCTACGCCGATCAACCCCGCCAGCTGAGCCCGGATCTGCTCGAACACCGGGACAGCCGATCCCAGATCGATGGCGATCTGCTCGCTCACGGCGGCGTGGCACTGGAGGCCGGCAGTGGCGCCGACACCCGGGGCGGCCGCGCCCGGCCCACCTCGACGACGACGACCAGCAGCACGACCAGCAGGAGCATCCCCACCACGGTTGGCCAGCCGTCGGGCCGGCCGGGGTATCCGTCGACGGTGACATGTCCGGTGCCGCCGCCGGCCGGCACCGGAGCGGTCAACGTCCGGCCACCGCCGGACGTCAAGCTCTCGCGACCATGTCCAGGAACAACGCGTGCACCCGGTCCTCGCCGGCCACCTCGGGATGGAACGAGGTGGCCAGCACCGACCCGGACCGGACCGCGACCGGGTGCCCGTCGACCCGGGCGAGCACCTCGACCTCGGCTCCGACCGACTCCACCCACGGCGCCCGGATGAAGATCGCCCGCAGCGAGCCGCCGGTGATCCCGGTCATCTCCAGATCGGTCTCGAAGGAGTCGACCTGCCGGCCGAAGGCGTTGCGCCGCACGGTGATCGGCAGTGCCCCGAGCGGAAGTTGATCCGGCCGCCCGTCCAGGATCGTGGTGGCCAGCATGATCATCCCGGCGCAGGCGCCGAATGCCGGCAGGCCGCCGGCCAGCGCCTTCTCCAGCGGGGTGCGCAGGTCGAAGACATCGAGCAGCCGGGACATCGTGGTCGATTCACCGCCGGGGATGACGAGACCGTCGAGTCCGTCCAACTCGCGCTCCCGCCGCACCGGCCGGGTGGTGGCTCCGAGTCCGCCGAGCGCGAGCAGGTGCTCCCGGACGTCACCCTGCAGCGCCAGCACCCCGATGACGGGATCGCTCACGGCTTCCCCACCGCGAGCGGCTCGGTCATCAGGGTGTGCATGGCAGCCAGATTAGCCTCGACCGGACACCGTGGATCCGGGGCCGTTGATCCCGTGCGCCGTGATCGGGGCCGCGGACAGGCGTGAGTGTCCGAGTGGACCTTCTTGCCGCCACCCGCCAAGCCGCCGCACTCGCCGGCGACCTCAGCGCTGGTGGCCGAACGCAGCGACCTCGTCCGGCGCTGAACCTCATCGGGCGCTGAACCTCATCCGGCGCTGAACCTCATCCGGCGCCGAACCTCATCGGCGCTGAACCTTCGGCGCCGAACCTCATCGGGTGCTGAGCGTCCGCCGTGGGCGACCCCCTCGGGTCGATACCCGGAGCAGAGCAGACGCATCCAGGTGATGCGGTCGCCGTCGGAGTCGTAGTAGGCCTGTTGCTCGACCACGTAGTCCTGGCCGCCGCTACGAACTCCGATCCGATAGCTCACCCGTTCACGATCGGCGACCTGCCCGGTACGCACCGCCCGGAGTTCGTAGATGTGGTCCTGCTGGCTGAACCACACCCCCAGAATGATGTCGTCGACGGCGATCTCGGGCGACGAAGCCTGCCAGGCCCGGCCGGGCGTCAGGGCCGCGAAGTCGATCGGGTCGGCCAGCAGGGACCGCATCCGCTCGCTGTCCTTGGCCGCGAGAGCGTGGGCGAAAAGTGCTCCGACGGTGGTGCGCTGACCGGCCGTGCTCATCGTGTGCTCCCTCGGTCGCCGTTGTCGTTGCTCGTCCCGGTGCCGATTCTTCGTCCCTGACCTGCTGTGGCGCGTGGGGCGCGCGCCCCATCTTCGCTACCCGCAAGGGCGCCCGGTACCGGAGGGACGACAGTGCGAGTCGCGGCCTGCTGCGACGACGACGCGGCTGTGGCACCGTGGCAGGTGTGGATGCCGGCAGCGAAGCGGGCAGTGGGTCGCCCCGACGCGCCGAGGTGATCGCCGCATTGTCGTTGGGGCTCGACCTGGGGCTCGGACAGCCCATGGAACACATGCTGCGCGCCGCACTGGTCGCCACCCGGATCGCGGATCTGTTGGGGCTCGACGAGGCGCAACGGGGGGTCGTCTACTACGCCGGCCTGGTGTCCTGGATCGGCTGCCACGCCGACTCTCCGGAACTGTCAGCGCTGTTCCGGGACGAGATCGACTTCCGGGCCGGCACCTACCACGTCGACCTGGTGGGCCTGCCGAGGGCGAGGTTTCTGATGCACCGCGCGGCGGCCGACCGGGCCGCCCTTGACCGCGGTCGCAACACCCTGAGGTTTCTGGTCTCAGGCCGCCGGACGATGACCGAGATCCTGAACTCCCACTTCATCTCCGCTGGTGCGTTGGCCGACCGGCTCAACCTCGGCGCCGGGGTGCGCACAGCGGTGCACCACACCTTCGAACGGTGGGACGGCTCCGGCCTGCCGAGGGGGGTGAGCGGGGACGCCATCCCGGTCGAGATGCGCGTTGCGCAGGTGGCGGACGTTGCCGAGGTGCACTGGCGGGAGGCCGGTGTCGATGCCGCGGTCGACACTATCCGGCGCCGCAGTGGAACCCAGTTCGACCCGGCCATCGTGTCGGTCTTCACCAGGTACTCCGCCGAGATCCTTGCCGACGTACCCGATGACGACGCCTGGCGGGCGGCGCTGGACCAGGCGCCGGAGGGTGATCAGCCGCTGACCGCGCCGCAACTCGACGAGCTGCTGATCGCCCTGGGCGACTTCGTCGACCTCAAGTCGGGTTTCCGACATGGCCACTCCCGGGCCGTCGCAGCACTCGCGGCCGAGTCGGCCCGCCTCATGGGACTGCCAGAGGACGAGGTCCACCGAGTCGCCAGCGCCGGAGCAGTTCACGACCTCGGCCGGTTGGGAGTGTCCAACGCGATCTGGGACAAGGCCACCCGGTTGTCCTCCGTCGAGCTGGAACGAGTGCGGCTCTATCCGTACCTGACTCAGCGCATTCTGGGCCGGGTCCCGGCGCTCGGCGCCATTGCGGCCATCGCCGGGGCCCACCGCGAGCACCTGGACGGCACCGGATACCCGAAGGGTGTCGACGCATCCTTCCTGCCCATGTCTGCCCGGATCCTCGCGGTGGCCGACCGGTACCGGTCACTGACCGAGGCCCGCCCCTACCGTGCCGCGCTCGCCCCGGAGCAGGCGGCCCTTGATCTCCGACGCGAGGCCCGTCAGGGCGTCCTGGATCCGGCAGCGGTCGCGACCGTCACGGCGGTGGCCGAACATCGGCCGCTGGGTCGTGCCGTTCGATCCTCCGGCCTCACCTCCCGGGAGGAGGAGGTCCTGGCGATGGCAGCAGTCGGTCGGTCCAGTCGGGACATCGCCGCCGCACTCGTGATCAGCGAGAAGACCGTACGCAATCACCTCGAGCACATCTACGCGAAAGCCGGTGTCTCCAACCGCGCCAGCGCCAGCCTGTTCGCGGTTCGGCACGGGATCGTCCCGGCGGCACCAGGTGGCGGCTCGACGCCGTCGGGCCAGTGACCCGCCGCCCGTCAGTGTCCCTCCGCTTGCACGCTGCGTACCCTGCGGGCAGCTCGTCGGGTCGTCCGGTCGACAGCAAGCCTGGGCAGCAGGACGTGGAGCAGCGGACCGATCGCCAGCGCATAGACAACGGTCGCGACCCCGACAGTGCCGCCGAGCAACCACCCGATCCCGAGAACCGTGAGCTCGATCCCGGTGCGCACCCAACGGATCGAGCCGACCCCGCGGCGGACCAGACCGGTCATCAGACCGTCCCGCGGCCCGGGCCCGAGTCCCGCACCGATGTACAGCGCCCCGGCGACGGCATTGCCGACGACCGAGAGCACCACCAGGACGATGCGCCAGGCGAGGGCGTCCGCCGGCGGAATGAGGTGCAGCGTCAGGTCGGTCGTCCAGCCGATGATCAAGGCGTTCGCGATGGTGCCCACTCCGGGTCGCTGCCGCAGCGGAATCCACAGCAGCAAGACGATGGCCGAGACGATCGTGATCACGGTGCCGTAGGACAGCGGGATGATCGTGGCCAGCCCCTGGTGGAACACGTCCCACGGGTCCAGGCCCAGCGTGGCCCGCACCATCAGGCCCATGGTGAACCCGTAGAGCAGCAGCCCGGCGATCAGCTGGACGAACCGGCGCGGCCGCCGATCGGTCGGAATCGGGGCGAGTCCGAGCGGGCCGCGAGTGGGTACCGGGTCGGTGGTCGTCAGGTCGTTCACCGGCCCAGTCTGTCGATAACTGGCCTGGACTTCTACGGCCAATTGCGAGAAAGTGGCCTGTATGACCCAAGCCACTCCACGCATCTCTGCGGCCACTCTGGCGCGCCGGCTCGGCCCCGCACCGCCGCCGGCCGGTCATCCCGCCTATCGCGCACTGGCCCAGCGGATCAGGGGGGCCGTGCTGGACGGTCGGCTGGCGGTGTCGACCGGCCTGCCCAGCGAACGCGACCTGGCCGCCGGGATGAACCTGTCCCGCACCACGGTGGCCGCCGCCTACGCGCTGCTGCGTGACGAGGGCTGGCTCGACTCCCGACGCGGCTCCGGCAGCCGGCTCCGGTTGCCGGTTTCCGCCGACGGCACGACGGTCAACGGACCGGTCGGGGTGTTCGGCGCCTTTGCCGCCGACAGTTCGGCCGATATCATCGATCTGACAACGGCTTCGCTGCCCGCCCCGACGGCAGCGCTGACCTCCGCGATCACCGCGGCCGCCCGGACCCTGGCCGGCTACACGCCGCACGACGGGTATCACCCGTTCGGGCTGCCGGCGCTGCGGGAGGCGGTCGCCCAGCGATACGCAGCGGCGGGAGTGCCGACCACCGCCGACGAGATTCTGGTCACCAACGGCGCCCAACATGCCTTCACCATTGCCCTGCAGGAACTCTCGTCACCCGGAGACCGGGTGATGATCGAATGCCCGACCTATCCGGTGGCCCTGGATGCCATCCGGGCGGGGCGGCGGATTCCCGGCCCGGTCGGCGTCACCAGCGGCACGGACACCGAGACCCTCTCGGGTGTATGGGATCTCGATCTGATCGCGGCCGAGTTCCGGCAGACCGCGCCCCGGATCGCCTACTTGATACCGGATTTCCAGAACCCCACCGGCGCGGTGATGACTGCCGAGCAACGGCAGCAGCTGGTGACCATGGCCGGGCGCGCCGGAACGGTGCTGCTGATCGACGAGTCGTTCCGGGACGTTCCGTTCCCCGGCTCGGCGGCGTTGCCGCCGCCGGTGTCCGCTTTCGGCGACGGCACCAGGGTGCTGGCCCTGGGTTCGGTGTCCAAGTCGCTCTGGGGCGGCCTGCGGGTCGGCTGGATCAGGGCCGCTCCGGCACTGATCCGCAGGCTGGCCGCCGCCCGGGCCCTGGGCGACATGGCCGGTCCGGTGCTCGACCAGTTGGTCGTCACCGAGCTCCTGGCCGACCCGGACGCCGCCCTGCGTCAGCAGCGGGGCCGGCTCGCCGCGGGTGCCGAAGCCCTGCACCGGACCCTGGCGACGCACCTGCCGGACTGGCGTCCGACCCGGCCCGCCGGTGGTGGCTCGCTCTGGGTGCGGCTGCCGGGTCCGTTCGCCACCGAACTGGCCAGAGTGGCGCCGGCGGCCGGCGTCCGGATCGCGCCAGGGCCGCGTTTCGGGCCGGACGGCACCATGGAGTCCTATCTGCGGTTGCCGTTCACCGCGCCGGTCGAGAGTCTGCTCGCCGCCGGACCTCGACTGGCCGTCGCCGCGGAACAGGCCACCCGGCAGGGCTCGTCGTCGTTGCCGGGGTGGCTGGCCTGACCCGCGTAGCCTCGGGTCAGGGGTTTGCCGGGAACACGACCATCAGTCTGCGAGGGGTGCCCATGAAGCGGGTGACGCTGCACGGACACCAGCTCGCGGTCACCGATGTCGGGGAGCCCGACGCGACCTCGACGATTGTCTTCGTGCACGGGCTGATGAGCTCCTCGCGCACCTGGGCGTCCCAGGTCGACCGGCTCGCCGACCGTCATCGGGTGGTGGCGCCGGATCTGTTCGGGCACGGCGAATCCGACAAGCCGGCCGGCGACTATTCTCTCGGCGCCCACGCCGCCGCCCTGCGGGACCTCTTCGATGCGTTGGACATCGGGACGGCGACCCTGGTCGGCCACTCCCTCGGCGGTGGTATCGCCCTGCAGACGGCGTACCTGTTCCCGGACCGCGTTGACGCGCTGGTCCTGGTCAGCAGCGGTGGGCTGGGCCGGGAGATCAACCCGTTCCTGCGGGCGGCCACGCTGCCCGGGAGCGAACTGGTGCTACCGCTGATCGCGTCGGATGCGCTGCACGGCGTCGGGGACACGGCGCTGCGGATCTGGTCGAAACTGGGCCTGCCCTCGATCAGTCCGGGCTCGGCCGAGGCCTGGCGCGACTTCGCCGGACTGGCCGACGCCGACACCCGGCGGGCGTTCCTGGCGACCAGCCGCTCCGTCATCGACGTCCACGGTCAGACCGTCACGGCCCAGAACCGGTTGGCCGGACTCGCTTCCCGCCCGGTCACCCTGGTGTGGGGAGCCCGCGACCGGATGATCCCGCCGAGTCATGTCGAGGCCGTGCGCAACGAGATTCCGGGCGCCGTCGTCGAGCTGTTCGCCCGCTCGGGGCACTTCCCGCATGTCGACGAGCCGGACCACTTCGCTGCGGTGCTGGACGACTTCATCGAGCGTGCGGCGCGCCCGCAGGCATCGGAAGCCTGATCGGAGCAGGCAGCCCGCGCCCGACGGGCCGGATTACCAGCCGCGCTCGGCGAGCCGGTGCGGCACCGGGATCTCGTCGACGTTGATCCCGACCATGGCCTCGCCGAGACCCCGGGACACCTTGGCGACGACATCGGGGTCGTCATAGAAGGTGGTGGCCTTGACGATGGCGGCGGCCCGCTCGGCCGGGTTGCCGGACTTGAAGATGCCGGAGCCGACGAAGACCCCCTCCGCGCCGAGCTGCATCATCATCGCCGCGTCGGCCGGGGTGGCGATCCCGCCGGCGGTGAACAGCACCACCGGCAGCTTGCCGGCCGCTGCCACCTCGACCACCAGGTCGTACGGTGCCTGCAGATCCTTGGCCTCGGCGAACAGCTCGTCGGCGGACAGCGAGGTGAGCCGCCGGATCTGTCCACCGATGGTGCGCATGTGCGTGACCGCGTTGGAGACGTCCCCGGTACCGGCCTCGCCCTTGGACCGGATCATCGCCGCACCCTCGGTGATCCGGCGGAGCGCCTCACCCAGGTTGGTGGCCCCGCACACGAACGGCACCGTGAACTGCCACTTGTCGATGTGGTGGGCGTAGTCGGCAGGGGTGAGCACCTCGGACTCGTCGACGTAGTCGACCCCCAGCGACTGCAGGACCTGCGCTTCGGCGAAGTGGCCGATCCGGGCCTTGGCCATCACCGGAATCGAGACCGCGGCGATGATGCCGTCGATCATGTCCGGGTCACTCATCCGGGAGACGCCGCCCTGCGCGCGGATGTCGGCGGGTACCCGCTCGAGCGCCATCACCGCGACCGCCCCGGCGTCTTCGGCGATCTTGGCCTGGTCGGGCGTGACCACGTCCATGATGACGCCGCCCTTGAGCATCTCGGCCATGCCGCGCTTGACGCGGGCGGTTCCGGTGGTCTGACTGGTGGACTCGGCGGACACCGTGACACTGCTCCTTCTTCGGGGACGGCCGCGAGCGCTCACGCATGCGGCCGGGTGCGGCGAATGCCGCAGGCTGACTGCCGATCCTACCCGCGGTGCGGCAACGTCAGCCGACGGTGGTCTGCGACGTCTGCGGTGCGAGCAGCACCCAGGTCTTGCCGGGCTTGAACGGCACCGGCTGGCCGGTCGCGTCCAGGAACTTCGTCGGGTCGGCCGCCGAGGCCCGCGACCAGTTGCCCCCGATCGAGCGGCCGTCGCGGATCAGCGAGAAGGTGCCCTTCCCGACGGTGTGGCTGATGTAGGACGGAGAGCCGATCGAGTCCACCGTCCCGTCCGGTTCGTCGGTCACGTTCTGCACCAGGACGTTGTCGGCGAACACCGGGGTGCCGGCCGCGTCGCTGTAGGGCTGGCCGTACTTGACCACCCGGTACCGGCCGTCGGAATACTTGAAGACCGTCTCGCCGGACTGCATCACCACGTCGACGGTGGTCGCCGGGGTGCCCTTGGCCACCCTCGGATCCTTGGCGGCGAAGGTGAAACCGATCGGTTTGGGGTCGCTCACCCCGGCGAGTTGCTTGGCGGCCTTGGTCAGGTCGGCGTGCAGGTTGTACGGCGGCGGCATGGCATCGGACCGCCGGTAGATGTCCGCGGTGGACCCGTCGACGACCGTCGACGCATGTAGAGCGGCGAGCGGAGCGTCCGCGCCGCCGGAGAAGATCAGGCCGGGCGAACCGTACTGGCTCAACAGCTCCGGGTCGGTCGATCGGACGCTGCGCACCGGGCCGACCTCGGCCGGCAGCACCGAATGGAACACCGCGATCATCCGGGTCAGACCACCCTCGACCTGCTCGATGTAGACCACATCGGCCTGCGAGACCCCGTACTGGGGCAGCCCCGCCGAGGTGTTGTCGATCTTGACCGCCAGCACCGGGCCCGCCTTCGCCTTCCCGCCGGTGAGCGGGTCGAACGCGGGCGGCTTCGGCGTTGCCGATGGGAGTGCCGCGGTGCTGGGAGCCGCCTTCGAGGTCGACGGCAGCGGCGTCGGGATCGGTGTGGGAGTCGGGGCGGCCGACGGCGCCGGTGACGGGGCGGCCGAACTCGAGGCCACCGCGGTGGTCGGTGCCGCGGCCGGCGGGGCGGAGGAGCAGGCCACTGCGAGCAGGCCGCACGCTGCGAGCACCACCGCAGCGCGGAACCCGACCGCAACTCTCATCGGTCGCTGACCTGCGAGGTCTGCGGGGCCAGCAGCACCCAGGTCTTGCCAGGTTTGAAGCTGACCTCCGTGCCCTTGGAGTCGTAGTACCGGGTGCCCCGGATCGATGAGGCCCGCAGCCACTTCCCGGACACCGCATGCCCGTCCCGGTAGAGGGTGAAGGTGCCGGTGCCCACCGTCTGCGACAGGTAGGACGGCGAGCCGATCGAGTCCACGGTGCCGTCCGGCGCATCGATCACGTTCTGCACGACAACATTGGTGGCCCGCAGCGGGGTACCCGAGGCGTCCGAGCCCGGGGCGCCGCCCTGGTAGACCCGATAGTTCTGCTGGGCACCGTCGTAGCTGAAGTTGGTGGTCCCCGCCTGCATGACGACGTCGATCTGGTTCACCTTGCGGGCCTTGGTGACCCGCGGATCGTCAGTACCGAACTTGAATCCGGCGAACTTCGGCGGCCCGCCCTTGACGGCCTTGACCACCTGCTGCAGGTTGACGTGCAGGTTGTACGGCGCGGATGCGGCGCCCGACCGCCAGTAGGCGCCCACGGCCGACGCGTCGATCACCTTGGTGGCGTGCAGTGCTTCCAGCGGCCCGCCGGCACCGCCGGAGAACGCCAGGATCGGGGTGCCGAACTGCGGAAGGAGTTGAGCGTCGGTGGACCGCACGCTGCGGACCGGTCCGACCTCGGCCGGGATGTGGGTGTGGAACACCCCGATCATCCGGGTGAGGCCGCCCTCGACCTGCTCGATGTAGACCACGTCGGCCTGTGAGACCCCGTACTGGGGCCGCCCACCTGCGGTGTTGTCGATCTTGACGGCGACAACAGGGCCGTTGTTGATCTTGCCGCCGGTCAGGTAGTCGCGGGTCTGCACGGCCACCTTCGGCTTCGGCTTCGGCTTCACGACCGGCTTGGGCTTCGGTTTCGGCTTCACGACGGGCTTCGGCTTCGCCTTGACCACCGGCTTCGGTGCGGGCTTCGGTGCGGGCTTCGGTGCCGGGCTGGTCGCGACGGTCGGCGTCGGCGTCGGGGTCGGGGTCGGCGTCGCTGTCGGCGACGAACTCGTCGGAGTCGGCGTCGTGGTCGCCGCCTGGTTTGAGTTCGACGAGCATCCGGACAGCGCGAGGCAGGCCACCGCCAGCGCGGCCACTACCTGGATCCGACGGCGCACAAAACCTCCTGGGTCTGCCGCGGCCGGTTCTGCCGCGACGATGGTTCACCGCCGGCTCGCGGTGGATCGTCCCGGACACCGTAGGCGAGTCGATGGCCCGTCCCCGCGCTGGACCCGCCGACGATGCGGAATTGCGTCGTCGCTCCGTTGGCACCATCACCCCCGCGCGGTCAGGAGATCTCGGCCGGCTCTGCCGATCGGGTCAGCTCCAGCGCGGCTGCGGCTTCGGGAAGCCTCGAGGACAACTCGACCGGGTAGACCTGGTCCGATGTCGCCACCAGTTCCTCGGCCGTGAACCAGCGGTGCCGGGTGACCGTGTCCCGCTCGAGGCTGTTGAAGCCGCCGGTGTCGATGACGGTCGACTGCGTCCGGGCCGCGAAGAAGTACTCGGTCTGCTCGATGTCGGACCCGGCCCAGGAGAACGATGCGGTCCGCCGCCACACCGGTCCACGCAGCGCATCGGCCGCCATGACCAGGCCCGTTTCCTCGGCGAGCTCGCGGATCGCCGCGGACAGCAGGTCCTCGTCACCTTCCAGCCCCCCGCCCGGGGTGAACCACCAGCTCTGCGCACTCTGCCGGTCGGACCCGAAGAACAGCAGTACCCGATCGTCGGGATCGAACAGCACCACCCGCGCCGCGGTGCGGCGGACCGGAGCGCGGCGCTGGAACTCGGCGATCTCGAAGTATTCGGGGAGCCGGGCGCGGCCGGCCAGTCGGAAGAACCGGGTGAACCAACCGTTGCGCAGAGCCCTGGTGTCCCGGACCGCGTCGTTGTAGAACCGGCGGGCCAGCAGTACCCGCTCCCCGGCGTCGGCCAGTTCACTCTCCAGGTCGTCGGGAACGCTGGACGGCAGCGCAGCGAGTGCTCTCGACAGATCGTTCTCGGCGTCGGCCCGGTGCGCCCGGTCGGCACTGTCGGCCTGCCGGGCGAGCCCGCGGAGCAGGGCGGCCCGCTCCGGGTCGAGACCGCCGGCTGCGGCCACCGCCCGGGTGGCGACCACCCGGCGGGACAGAGCGCCCTCCAGGCCGACCCAGGCGGCCTCGGTGCGGACGTGCAGGCGGTCGAGCCGGTTGGCGGTGATCCACAGCCGCAGGGCGGCGACCAGCAGCAGCACGACGACCAGCACGATGACGGTGGTCGTCACGCTCGTCCCTCCGGCCCTGGGCTCGTGCCGGAACCGACCCGGCGCCGGTCAAGCGTCCCACGCCGGCCCATCCGTTCGACCCCGCAGGCCGCCGATCAGTCGGCTTCCACGACGGCCCGCGGGTCCGCGGCCATCACCGTCTCGTAGACCTTCACCACGGTGGCCGCCACTACCGGCCAGTCGTAGGCGGCCACCAACCTCCGCCCGGCCGCGGCCAGGGTCGCCCGGCGGCCAGGGTCGTCGAGCAGCCCGCCCAGAGCGTCGGCCCACGCCCGGGCATCGCCGACCGGGACCAGCACTCCCCCGACGCCGTTGTCCAGCACCCTCCTGAACGCATCCAGATCACTGGCCACCACCGGGGTTCCGGCGCTCATCGCCTCGGTGAGAATGATCCCGAACGACTCGCCGCCGGTGTTCGGCGCGCAGTAGACGTCCACCGATCTCAGCATGGCCGCCTTGTCCTGCTCGGACACCCGACCGAGCACCCGCAGGTGGGCGGCGAGTTCCGGGCCGGCCTCTTCGAGGAGTTCGTCGGCGTCGCCGCTGCCGGCCACCAACACCTGCAGGTCGGGCCGGTCGGCGATCAGCAGCCGGGCGGCCTCCAACAGCACCGGCATGCCCTTGCGGGTCTCGTCGAAGCGTCCGATGAACCCGACCGTGCCGCCGGTCCGGGGGTAGCCGGGCAGCGGTTCGGCGCGGGCGAAGAAGTTGACGTCCACCCCGTTGGGAATGATCACCGCATCCCCGCCGAGATGCTCGACCTGCACCTGGCGGGCCGGTTCGCTCACCGCGATCCGCCCGGTGATCTTCTCCAGGAACGGCTGCAGCACGCCTTGGAACGCGGCCAGCATCCGGGACCGCGGGTTCGCGGTGTGAAAGGTCGCGACGATCGGCCCGTCGGCCACCATCAGCGCCAGCATCGACAGGCTCGGCGCGACCGGCTCGTGGACGTGCAACACGTCGAAGTTGCCGGCCCGGATCCACCGGCGCACCCGGGTGTAGGAGACCGGGCCGAACGAGAGCCGGGCGACCGAGCCGTTGTAGGGGATGCCGACACTCCGACCGGCAGGCACCACATAGTCGGGAAAGGTCGTCTCGTCGTCGCCAGGAGCCAGCACGGAGACGTCGTGGCCCATCTCGATCAGCACCCTGGCGAGGTCGGCCACGTGGGCCTGCACGCCGCCGGGAATGTCGAACGAATAGGGGCAGACCAGACCGATCCTCACCCGTGTCCTCCGGTGTGCAGCGCCGCCCGGCGCTCGGCGGGCAGGTCGGCGACCCACAGCGGCTGCAGCATGTGCCAGTCCGCCGGGCGTGGCGCCGATGCCGGCCGCGTAGTGGTCGGCGAGCAGCTGGGTGCCGGTCCGAACCTTGTCGGCCAGCCTGGTGCCGGGTAACTGCCAGCGGCGCGTCCGATGTCGGCGCGCCAGCCGCGTGTCGGTGAAGGTCAGGTGCACCGGGCACAGGTCGGCACCGGTGAGCGCGGCGAGCATGGCCGGGCCGGCCGGCATCCTGGTCTCCTCCCCGAAGAACTGCACCGGCACCCCGCGCGCGGTCAGATCGCGGTCGCCGAGCAGGCAGACGACCTTGCCCTGCTTGAGCCGGTCCTTCAGCAGCTGAGAAGCGGGGACGGCGCCGCCGGTCAGCGGCAGCACCTCCATCCCCAGCGACTCGCGGTACTCGACGAACGTGGTGTAGAGGCTTTCCGGCTTGAGCCGCTCGGCGACTGTGGTGAGTCCGCCGAACACGCCGGCAGATCATCAGACCGGCCACATCCCAGTTTCCCGAATGCGGCAGCGTCAACCACGACGCCGCGGCCCGCCGAGGTGGCCGCCGCGATGTGCTCGAGTCCGGTGCTGCCGGCGACCGACCGCTCCACGACGTCGTCGAGGTCCATCGCCGGTAACCGGAAGGTCTCCATCCAGTACCGGGCGTAGGAGCGCATGCCTGCCTGCACCACCGCGGCCAGGGCGGGCGGGGTGGCCTGGTCACCCAGCACCCTGACCATGTTCCGGGCGAACTGGACGACGCCGGGGCCGCGGCGCCGGACAGCGAGATCCGCCGCCGCCCGGAATGCTCTGGCCGCCACCGGTTCCGGCAGCGCACGGACGGCGCGCCAGCCGGCGTGGTAGCCCCAGCCGATGGCGGCGTCCTTGACGGTCATGCCTGCGCCAGCCCCGGGTGGCGACCGGAGGCCCGGTAAGCCGTGCGCACCTGGAGCAACCGCTGCACCACGGTGATCAGGCTGGCGGCGGCCAGGATCCACAGGCAGATGGGCAGGGCCAAGGGCAGTCCCAGCCCGGCCAGCCCGGTGCCGACCAGGCTGAGCAGGTTGCGTTCGGCCCGTTCGGCCAGCGCCCCGCCGATCGCCAGGTCGACGCTGTCCGCCCGCGCCTTGACGTAGGAGATCACCTGGCCGGCGACCAGGCAGACCAGCGCGGCGATCCCCAACGGCCGGTTGTCGAGCATGGTGAAGCAGTAGTAGGCGATCGCGCCGAACAACGCGCCGTCGGCGATCCGGTCGCAGGAGGCGTCCAACACCACACCGAAGTCGGTGCCGTAGCCCCGCGCCCTGGCCATCGCACCGTCGACCAGGTCGAACAGCACGAACGCGGTGACCACCATCGTGCCGGCGAACAGGTGCCCGGTGCCGATCAGCAGTACCGCGCCCGCCACCGCTCCCAGGGTGCCCAGCACCGTGACCAGGTCCGGTGACAGGCCGATCCGCAGCAGCGCGCGGCCGATCGGGTCCATCACCCGGGAGGTCGTCGCGCGGGCCAGGGAGTTCAGCATGCAGGGTCCGTTCGGGGCGTGCGCCGGGGCCGGTGGAAGCAGGTCCCCACCTTAGACGGCGGCGTGTGGGGGCCTTGTCCGTCCGGCCGCTACCAGGCGTCGGCGAGCAGGGTCCTGGTGGTGGCGAGCAGTTGCGGGAGCACCTTGGTGTGGCCCACCACGGGCATGAAGTTCGCGTCGCCGCCCCATCGCGGCACCACATGCTGGTGCAGGTGCCCGGCGATGCCGGCGCCCGCGGCCTGACCGGCGTTGATCCCGATGTTGAATCCGTGCGGGGCCGACACCGAGCGGATCACCGACAGCGCATGCCGGGTGAACCCGGTGAACTCCACCAGTTCGTCGTCGGCCAGGTCGGTGTAGTCCGGCACATGCCGGTACGGCACCACCATCAGATGCCCCGGGTTGTAGGGGAACAGGTTGAGCACGGCGTAGACCAGCAGCCCGCGGGCGACGATCAACCCGTCGGTGTCCGAGAGGGTCGGCACCCGGCAGAACGGGCAGACCGGTTCGCCGGTCGTCCCACTCCGATCGCCGGCGGTGACGTAGGCCATCCGGTGCGGCGTCCACAGCCGATCAAGGCCGTCGGGGACGCCGACCCCGTCCTGAACGGCGGCGGCCCCCGCTGCCTCCTCAGCCATCTGCCAGAGCTGGCAACGCCGCAGCCGTCGGAGACGTGTTCACCCGGCGCTGCACCCAGTCGGTGATCGCGGCAACCGCGTCGGCCACCGGTACCCCGTTGATCTGGGTGCCGTCGCGGAACCGGAACGACACGGCGCCGGCCTCGACATCGGAGGCGCCGGCGAGCAGCAGGAAGGGCACCTTACCGGTGGTGTGGGTGCGGATCTTCTTCTGCATCCGGTCGTCGGAATGGTCGACCTCGACCCGGATCCGGTTGGCCCGCAACTGCTTCGCCACGTCCTCCAGGTAATCGCCGAACGCATCGGCGACCGGAATACCCACCACCTGGACCGGCGACAGCCAGGCCGGGAAGGCACCGGCGTAGTGCTCGGTGAGCACCCCGAAGAACCGCTCGATGGAGCCGAACAACGCGCGATGGATCATCACCGGGCGCTGCCGGGTGCCGTCGTTGGCGGTGTACTCGAGCTCGAACCGGTTGGGCAGGTTGAAGTCCAGCTGGATGGTCGACATCTGCCAGCTCCGGCCGAGGGCGTCCCTGGCCTGCACCGAGATCTTGGGACCGTAGAAGGCCGCGCCCCCCGGGTCAGGGACCAACTCGAGGCCGGAGTCCTCGGCGGCCTGCCGCAGCACCTCGGTGGCCTCCACCCAGACCTCGTCGGAGCCGACGTACTTCTCATCGTTGCGGGTGGACAGCTCGAGGTAGAAGTCGTCGAGGCCGTAGTCGCGGAGCAGGTCGAGCACGAACCTCAGCAGCGACTTCAGCTCGTCGGGCACCTGCTCGGGCGTGCAGAAGATGTGTGCGTCGTCCTGCGTCATCCCGCGCACCCGGGTGAGACCGTGGATCACACCGGACTTCTCGTACCGGTACACGGTGCCGAACTCGAACATCCGCAGCGGCAGCTCGCGGTACGAGCGACCGCGGGCGGCGAAGATCAGGTCGTGGAACGGGCAGTTCATCGGTTTCAGGTAGTAGTCCTGACCGGGCTTGCGCAAGGTGCCGTCGTCGTTGTACTCGGCGTCCAGGTGCATGGCCGGGAACATGCCGTCCCGGTACCAGTCCAGGTGTCCGGAGGTCTCGAACAATGCGCCCTTGGTGATGTGCGGCGAGTACACGAAGTCGTAGCCGGCCTCCTCGTGCCGACGGCGTGAGTAGTCCTCCATCTCCCGGCGGATGATGCCGCCGCGGGGGTGGAAGACCGCCAGCCCGGAGCCGATCTCGTCGGGGAAGGAGAACAGGTCCAACTCGGCGCCCAGCTTGCGGTGGTCGCGCTTCTCCGCTTCGGCCAGCAGTGCGAGGTGGGCGTCGAGCGCCTCCTGGGATTCCCATGCGGTGCCGTAGATCCGTTGCAGCGCAGCATTGTCCTGATTGCCGCGCCAGTACGCGGCCGACGACCTGGTGAGCCGGAACGCTGCGATGTACCGGGTGTTGGGCACGTGCGGACCGCGACACAGGTCCCCCCAGACCCGTTCCCCGGTGTGGGCGTGGAGGTTGTCGTAGATGGTCAGCTCGCCGCCGCCGATCTCCATCACCGTCGGGTCGTCGGAGCCCTTGAGATCGACCAGCTCCAGCTTGTACGGTTCGCCGGCGAGCTCGATCCTGGCCTGGTCGGCTGACTCGAGCACCCGACGTGAGAACCGTTGGCCGGACTTGATGATCTGCCTCATCCGCTTCTCCAGAGCGGCCAGATCCTCCGGGGTGAACGGGGCGGCGACGTCGAAGTCGTAGTAGAAGCCGTCCTTGATGAACGGCCCGATCCCCAGCTTGGCGTCCGGGAACTGCGCCTGTACGGCCTGGGCGAGCACGTGCGCTGCCGAGTGCCGGATCACCGAGCGGCCGTCGTCGGTATCGGCGGCGACCGGCTCCACCTCGACGTCGGCGGCCGGCGCCCAGGACAGATCGCGCAGTCGGCCTTCGGCGTCCCGGACCACCACCACCGCCTGCGGGCCCGAGCGCGGCAATCCGGCATCGCCGACCGCCTGCGAGGCGGTAGTGCCCGCCGGGACCCTCACGCGCGCCGGGGGCGTGGACAGGGCGGCTGGGACGGACACTGCGGGCTCCTCGGAGTTGACCCGTTCGGACGATCGGGTGACCTTCCGATGCTAGCCGGGAGGGTCCAGCCCGAATCGCCTGGAGCCCTGGGCCGGCGGCCTCCGGCGCACCGGGCGCCGCCCGTTCAGCCCAGGGCCGTGCGCCCCCGGCGCTGCATGGAGTACCAGAGAGAGGACGAACCGATCAGCATCGCGATGACGCCTACCAGCAGCACCCAGGTGAGCGGGCGATCGGTGAAGAATTCTCCGCGGGCCCGGATCGCCGCGATCGACATGAGGACCAGCATCACCATTTCGACCTCGAGCATCAGCCGGACAGACGTCCACCGTGGATCTGTGAGGACCCAGGCGCCCGCGCTGCCGAGGCAGAAGATCGCGGCCACGACCCGGCAGGTCAGCGGCGTCAGCGCCCACGGCCAGAGCGGAATGATCACGGTCGGCGCCAGGAACATGACGATGCCCAAGGTCAGGGCAAGCAGCCCGACCAGGCCGATCACCCATTGCGCCGGCCGTCCGAGTCGTGGTTCGGCGGGGCGGGCCGCGGCGGCGTACCGGCGATTGACCAGCCAGCACGCGACGACCAGGAACGGCGTGGTGAAGTACAGACCCGCCCACAACCAGAACGCGACGTGCCGATGGTTGAACTTGTCCCAGTGGATGAGCGTGGCGATGCCCAGCAGAGTGGCGAACAGCGCGACCGACGGGAACCCGTTCTTGACGACGTTCCAACGCTTCTCGCCCAACGTCCGAATGAAGAAGTAGGCGCCGCCCAGGTAGGCGGAGGCCAGGACCATCGGGGTCATGGTCGGGGTGATCGTCCAGGCGAACAGCCGCTTCGTCTCGGTGGGAAACACATAGAGCAGCGCGAATGCCACCAACAGGAACGGGGCGATCACCGCGGACAGCAGCCGGGTGATCGGCAGGACCCGGTCGTCACGCACCGGAGGGTTGTCGATAGCCATACCGGCCTCACTCAAATCGCCCGGACGGGTACAAAGCGGACGCGTCCTGAACGATAGCCCCTGCGCAGGGTCGCGGAGAATCATCCGGGCCCTCCCCGACACGCCCGAGCTCCGGCGGCCGCGACCGACCACCAGTTCCGGTTGCCCGGCTCAGCCCGGCAGCGGCACCGCGACCAGGGCCGCGTCGGCCTCCGCGAGCAGCGCGACCTCGGCAGCGTCGTAGGCGGCCTGCGCCGCATCGGCCGTCGCCCCGATGGCCGTCATCCCGACCCGCCCGCTCTCGGTGATGGCGCTGATCATGTGGAACACCACGCCGGTCTGCCGGGCCTGGTCGAAGTGCATGCCGGTGCGGGCCACCAGGTCGAACAGGTCGGCCACCCGCATGCCACGCAACCGGTCGTCCTCGAAATGGTCGGTGGCGACCAGATGCCGCTCGTCCCCGGCCGGGGTGAGGAATCGCGCGGTGGCGGGCTGGTAGCGGCCGTCGGTGAGGAACTGCAAAGTCAGGAACGGGTGGGTGGTTCCGCCCTTGCGCAGGTTGATCTCGATCGCGTGGCTCTGCCACTCCGACCCGGACCGGACCACCACGAAGTCGATGGCGAACCGACCGAGCACTCCCTTGGCGGCGAGCACGGTGCCGATGCGTTGCGCCTCCGCGGTGATCAGCGTGGCGTAACCGGGATCTGCGGGGAAACGGGCGCCGAGGTACGACTGGCCGCTCGGGCCGCCCAGAACCTGGTCGTGGGTGGAGAGCAGTTCCAGCTCACCCAGCGGAGTGACCCGCAGCTGCACGCTGGGACTGCGGATGTCGTCGCCGACCACCCGCTCCTCGACGATGCCCCGGCCCTCGGCCAGCTTGGCCAGGAAGGCGTCGACGGTGATCCGGCCGTCCTCCAGACTCATCGCGCGGATCCGCTCCTGCAGAGCGGACCGCTCGGATCCGGTGCCCGGCTCCGGGAGACCGGCAAGGTCGACCACGGCGTTGCCCGAACCGGACACCCCCTCGTTGAGTTTCACCATGGCGGTGGCCGCCTCGGGCCGGGCAGCCCGCAGCGCGACGAGGGCCGAGACGACGTCGTCCTCGGAGGCGAGGTCCTCGGCGCCCTCCGGGAACCGCACGCCGGATTCCCGGAAGACCTGCCGGCAGCCGGTCTTGGTGCCGAGCGGGAACAGCCGGGGGTCGGCGGCGAACATCGGGATGCCCAGCTGGATGGCCAGGTCGCGTTCCAGCGTCGTGGTCGTGTAGGGCACCAGGTGGCAGTGGGTCCGATCGGGCACCAGGGCGGCGATCTGGGCCAGCACCCGCGGTCGATCGAGGATCTTGCGGGTGAGCGGATCCGGCCCGGCATCGCCGACCACCACCTGGGAGAGTCGGGCGCGGGCATGGCTGGGGATGACACCCGGCAGCAGCGACAGGTAGTACTCGATGATCGCCGGGTCGATCGGCATCGACGTCACGTAGACCATCCGCAACCGCGGTTGCCGCAGCAGCAGCAGCATGAACAGGAACCGCTCCTCCATGGCCTGGGTGAGCGATGGTCGAGCGGCGACCACCCGGTCCAACGTCATCGACGGGACCACCACGACGCTCTCCAGCGGATCGCCGGCCTGCATGCCCCGCCACACCGGTGCCATCTGTTCCTGCAGCCGGTCGAACATGCGGTAGCGGGCGAGCTCGTCGAGTTCCCCCAGGGTGGCCGGCGCGGTGCCGGTCACGTCAACACCTGATCCGAGTCAACGCTGAGCACCTCGAACACCTCCGTCTGCCGCGCGAACCCGCGCAGCTCGAGCGGCCCGACCGGCCGCGTGGTGATTTCCGGCGCCAGCCCGGAGCGGACCCGCGCGGTGACGAGCACCTGCCCGTCGGTGGCCACCGAGCAGAGCCGGGCCGCAAGGTTGGTCACGGTCCCGATCGCGGCGTAGTCGTAGCGGCCCTCGAAACCGACCCGTCCGAGGGTGGCGAAACCCTGGGCGATGCCGACGCCGAACCCCAGGTTGTGGCCGCGATCCCGCCACCTGCTGGTCAACTGAGCGACACCGGCACGCATGTCGACCGCCATCCGGACCGCCCGGTCCGGCGCGTCCGGGCAGGGCACCGGGTCATTGAAGAACACCATCACCCCGTCGCCGGCGAAATGCTCAAGAGTTCCGTCGTAGCTGAAGACGAGTTCCCCGAGCACCCGGTGGTAATCGGCGAGCACCGCCATCGTCTCTTCGGGCTCGGAGGTCTCGGCGAAGGAGGTGAAGCCGCGGAGATCGGTGAATACCGTGGTGATCTCGCGACGGTGGCTCTCCAGGAACCCGGCGTCGCCGCTGTCCAGGATCAGTTGGGCGATCTGCGGCGACAGGAACCGCCGCAGCCGGCCGAGCCGCTGGAGCTCGGCCACCTGCGCTGCCACCCTGCTCTCGAGCTGCTCGTTCCAGTCGCGTAGTTCGGCGGTCTGGGCGACGACCTGGTCGTGGTAGCGCTTGACCCGCACCAGGGACCGGACCCTGGCGAGCAGTTCGGCCTGATCGAACGGCTTGGTGATGAAGTCATCGGCCCCCGCCTCGATGGCCCGCACCTTCTCGTGGCTGCCGCTCGCGGTCACCATCACCACGGGCAGGAACGAGGTGGCCGGGTTCGAGCGGATCCGCCGGCACGTCTCGTACCCGTCGATGCCCGGCATCATCACGTCGAGCAGCACCAGGTCGGGTAACCGGTCGGCAAGGATCTCCAGCGCCGCCTCCCCGCAGTCGGCGGTCAGGACCGTGACGCCCCTGGGGCTCAGAATGGCGTCCATCAGCTTGACGTTCTGCGGCAGGTCGTCGACCACCAGGACGGTCGCCTCGATCATGTCGGCGACCGCCGCAGCGCCGCCCGCACTTGGCCGGCGAAATCCTTGACGCTGATCGGCTTCTCGAGGTACCCGTCGAATCCTTCGGCGAAGGCGCGGCTGCGGTCGGCGGCCATGGCGAAGGCGGTCAGGGCCACCACCGGGATGTCGGCGGTGCGCGGCTCGGCCCGCAGCCGGGCCAGTGCGGTGTGGCCGTCGATACCCGGCAGCTGCAGATCCATCAGGATCACGTCCGGCAGTGCCACCTCGGTGTCGGCGATGGCGTCCTCTCCGGTACTGGCGACCCGCACGGTGAAACCCGCGTGGGTGAGCACATCTCGCGCCAGCTTGAGGTTCCGCGGGTTGTCCTCCACCAGCAGCACCACCGGCCCGGTCATGATGCCCCCGCCCCGGCGGCGCTGCCCGCAGGTCGAGCCAGCTCCGCGAGCAGTCTGGACAGCTGGTCCAGGTCGAGATCACCCTTGGCGGCGACGAAGTCGATGCGGCCGCTCAGGCGTTGCCGGTCCGCTCCGGTGAGGCTGGTCGCGGTCAGCACCACCAGTGGGATGGCGGCGGTGTCCGGATCGGATCGGACCGCCTCGATGAGCGCGAACCCGTCGATGTCCGGGAGCAGCAGGTCGATCAGCACCACGGCCGGCCGCGTCGAGCGCACCAGCTCGTGCGCCCGAGCCCCCTGGATGCAGGCATGCACCTGCCAGCCCAGCGGCTCCAGGGTGTGCTTCACCAGCTCGAGGGCCGCCGGGTCCTGGTCGACCACGACGATTCTCCGGATACCGGCATCGGCCGCAGCGGTGGTCGCGGCCACCCGGCCCAGCGCCGCCAACAGTTCCTCCCTGCCGACCGGCTTGACCAGGTAGTCCGACGCGCCGAGGGCGAACCCGCGGCCACGCTCGGGCAGCACCGATACCACGATCACCGGGGTGTCGGCGGTGTCAGGCGCCGCCTTCAACGCGCCCAGCACCTCCCAGCCGTCCATGCCTGGCAACTTGATGTCGAGGATCACGGCGACCGGGTGCAGCCGGTGGACCGCGGCGACACCGTCCTCGCCGGTCGGTACCTGGATGGCCTGCAGACCCGCGGCGTCCATGTGCAAAGCGACCAGCTCGGCGGAGTTCTCGTCGTCCTCGATGACCACCACCACCGGCCGGCCGTCCAGTGGCCCGACCTGCCAGGACCCGGACGGCTGCATGGCGCTCTTCTGCGGAAGACTGAAACCGAACGTGCTCCCCCGACCCGGAGCACTGTCGAGCCACATCGTCCCGCCGTGCAGCTCGATGATCCGCTTGGTCAGAGTCAGGCCGAGACCGGTTCCCTCGGTGGTCGCGGCCGATCTGCTGCCCTGCTGGAAGGAGTCGAAGACCCTCGCCTGATCGGCAGGCGCGATGCCGATCCCGGTGTCGGCGACGGTCACCACCAGGTCACCGTCGCGTCGCCTCGCTGCCACGGTGACGCTGCCACCGTCAGGGGTGAACTTGACCGCGTTGGTCAGCAGGTTGAGCAGCACCTGCCGGATCCGCAGTTCGTCGGCCCGGACCAGTCCCAGGGGTTCGTCGGGAAGGTCGAGCGCGATCTCGACCCGGTGCGCGACGGCGCGGGCCCGGACCATCGAGTGGGTGTATTCCAGCACGGCCGACATGTCGAAGGAGGTCAGTTCGAGCTCCATCCGGCCGGCCTCGACCTTCGAGAGGTCGAGCACGTCGTTCAGCAGCGCGAGCAGATGCCGCCCGGCGCCGAGAATGTCGGTGAGATAGTCCGCCTGCCGGTCGTTGAGCTCGCCGAACATCCGCTCCAGCAGCACCTCGGAGAAACCGATCACGGCGTTGAGCGGAGTCCGGAGCTCGTGCGACATGCTCGCCAGGAACTCCGACTTGTGCTGGCTCGCCTCGGCGAGCGCCTCACTCTGGCGGCCCAACTCCTGGTGCAGCCGCGCGTTGGTGAGGGCGATCGCCGACTGGCTGGCGAAAGCCAGTAACAGTTCACAGGTCTCGTCGGAGAAGTCGCCGGGCTGCTTGCGCCGGACCACCAACGCTCCGACGATCCGGTCCGGCCGGTTCAACGGGATTGCCACCAGCGAACGCCACCCGGCGTCGTAGAGCACCTGCAGATGCGGGTCGAGCTCGGCCTTTCCGAGGTCGCGGATCTGGGCGGGACTGCCGGAGGCCGCGGCCCGGCCGACGAAGGTCTCGTGCAGGTCGATCCGCGACTGGCGCAGCTGCTCGATGACCTCCGGGCTCGTGCCGTAGGCGGTGCGCACCCGGAAGAGCGACGATTCCTCGTCGAATTCCATCAGCGAGCCGCCATCGGTGCCGGAGATCTGCACCGCACGGGTGACGATGGTGGTCAGCACCTCGTCGGGGTCGAGCGTGGCGTTGAGCGCCTCGCCGACGTCCGCGAGCGCCTCCAGCTGGTCCACCTTGCGGGCCAGCTCGGCCGACCTGCTCTCCAACGCTTGGAAGAGCGCCACATTGCGCAGGGCCAGCGCTCCTTGGGTCGCGAAGGTGCTGAGCAGGCTGCACACCCGCTCGTCGAACGGGTCGACCGCGGTCCGCCAGACCGAGAGCACGCCAACCACTTCGTCATCGACGAGCATCGGGGCGCCGAGGATGGTGCGATATCCGCCCAGCTGCTGGAAGTCCGGTCGGTCGTAGTCCGGGTCCGCGAGCACGTCGGCGATCTGCTGGGTCTTGCCGTCGAGGCTGACCCGACCTATCAACGACGTCCGATCCCGTGGCACCGGGTTGGTACTGGAGAAGGCGGCGAACTCCGGCGTCATGCCGGCCGAACGGGCCAGCCGGTAGACGTCCCCGTGCATGGTGTGGATCTGGGCGACGTCGGCCCGGCACAACCGTCGGGCTCGCTCGACGATGGCGTCGAAGACCTCGTCCTCGCCCGCGGTGGCCGCTCCGAGTATCGCGAGGATCTCGCTCGGTCGCTGCGAGCTGTTCCTGCGTCTCCGCGAGCCGTTCGAGCAGTTGGGTATCATTGGCCGCCACGGAGGTAGCGGCCGTGCCGTCCTCGGACCCGTTCACCCGAGTCTCCGATCCTGGCCGTAGCCAGTGTCTGGTCCCCCCGGTGCATGTTGAAGTGTGGACCCGCCCCGGACGCCCCGCCAGTCGCCCCTGATCAGTCCGGACGGTTCGGCTGCCGGTATTGGTACCCGGGCCCGAAGAGGTCGATGTTGACCGAGGTTGGAACCGCCAGCACCCCCCAGGCCATCACCAACCCGGTCATCAGCAGGACGGCAACGGCCGGCAGCCACACGGCCGGCAACAGCAGTCCGGCTACGTAACCGCCGCGGCGGATCAGCAATCGGCGCCTGCGCGCCGACCGGTAGCTGACCGGGTGTTCCCGGCCGGCCAGGGCGTGTCGCAGAGCCGGCGCGCCGCGCAGAATGCTTGCCGCGAAAATGATCTGGCGGACCCGCGGCAGTGGCCACGACTGCGCACGGAACTCGGCGCTGTAGTCGTTGCGGGCCCACACCGGCAGGATCCGGACCGCGGCGCCGATGAGCGCCGCTGCCACCGGCGTGGGAGTCGGCATGAAACCGGGGGAACGCGGCTCATTCATGACGTCCCTTCCAACGGTCGCCATCGGGTGGCCAGCCTGGCGCGCTGCGCGTCGACGGCAGCCAGCGCGGACCGCGCGGCGGCAAGCCCGTTGGCATTGAGGCGGTAGTAGCGCCGGCGCGGGCGTCCCTCCGCCTTGATGTCGATGTCTTCCCAGCGGCTGTCGACCCAGTCGACGTTCTCCAGCCGCGCCAGGATCGGATACAGGGTGCCGCTGGGCAGGCCGGTCGTCGCGGACAGCTCGAGCCCGTACTTCTCGGCGGTGGGATCCTCGAGCATGGCCCGCAGCACCGCCTGCGTCGTCATGGTCATCCGAGGACCGGTCGCCACCATTATCGAAGTCTACATAGCCCACCGGGCGCATTCAAGGGAGCGACCACGGCTCGGCTCACGGTCGAACCTGGGGTCGGAACTGGGTCGGAACTGGGTCGGAACTGGGTCGGAACTGGGTCGGGGTAGCCCGTTCCGACCGCCGTAGCCCGATCCGGCCGGCGTGGCGCGCCAACATCGGGCTACGCACGCGGGCCGAGCGAGGTGCTCCCGGGGTCACTCCGCTCGCGGACGACGGGAATGCGAAAGTCGGTTGCCGGATGCCGAACGGTGGGATTGAGTCCAGGAGTGGATCACGCCCTCCATGGCAACGAGATTCCGATCGACATCGAGTTGGTCCGCACCTTGGTGGGCCGGGTAATGCCGGATTACGCTGACGCGCCGGTGCGCCGCTTGGCATCGAGCGGCTCGACGAACGTGCTGTTCCGCCTGGGGGACGAATTCCTCGTGCGACTGCCGCGCCAACCTGGAGGATCGGCGGCCATCACGAAAGAGGCGACATGGCTTCCGTTCCTGGCGCCGATGTTGCCGGTTTCCGTGCCCGAGGTGGTTGCCATGTTCGAGCCCCACCGCGACTATTCCGAACGCTGGTCGGTGGTCCGCTGGATCGATGGTGAACACCCTGAGGTGATCGAGCCTGAGACCTCCGTCCTCCCGCGGCGAGAGAATCTGGCCAAGGACCTTGCCGAGGTCCTGGAAGCCCTGAGCCGGGCGGACGTACCCGCAGAGGCGGTCAACAATCCGGACCTGCAGTCGTATCGCGGCGAGCCGATCGCGACGATGGACCGGGCGACCCGAGAGAACATCGAGCGGTGCCGATCGCTGGAGGACTTCGATTTCAACCTGGACGCCGCGGAGCGCGTATGGGACGAAGCAATGAGGCTGCCCGGAGCGGCTGACCGTGTGTCGCCCCGGTGGTACCACGGAGATCTGGCGGCGGAGAACCTGTTACTACGGGACGGAAAGCTGGCCGCGGTGCTGGATTTCGGGGGCCTGTCGGTCGGGGACCCGACGGTCGACCTTGTGGTGGCTTGGGAAGTACTTGATCCCCCCGCGAGGGAACTGTTCCGAAGGCAGCTCGGCGTCGATGACGCCACGTGGCTGCGAGGCCGGGCGTGGGCGCTGTCGATCACGCTGATGATCTGGTACTACTGGACGACCATGCCGGAGCGCCGGGCCAGCCGCATGAAAGTAGGTCGCAACGTCCTGGCCGACGCCGGATATGTGGTGTGACCCCGGGACGCATCGGTGATGCGAGTCCATGTACCCAAGCAATGGGAGCCCTGGCCGCCGGCCAGCATCGACCACCTGGTAATTCAGGCGGCTCGTCGACGACTGCGTCCCGCCGAACATGGTCAGCGGGTGATGGGGCACGAACGGGCCTCTACGACCCTGGACCTGTAGACCGGGCGCATCGAGAACGCTGACCGGATTCTGCTGGCGTCAGATGACGTGGACTGATGCCTTGATGATGCCCTCGACGATCAAGGCCCTGATCCGAATGTTCGGATCAGGGCCTTTGATCTGGGTGGGCGATGCAGGGATCGAACCTGCGACCTCTTCGGTGTGAACGAAGCGCTCTCCCGCTGAGCTAATCGCCCGGGCGCAGCGGTCACTTTACCCGATGGCCGGTGCCGTCCACGACCGGCCGAACACCCGAGAAGCGGACCCATCGGAGCCGCGGTGAACGCCACGGTCGGCGTGCTCACCCGTCGGCCAGGCCTCCTCAAATGGGGGAACAACCAGTCGCCACTGCTCCGACCGGGTGATTCCGCAGCTTCTGCGTGACGCTCCGAGTGGTCGGTCGTCCCACCTGTGAGGGCGCCCCGAGAGCACTGGCCGGAGACGAGACTTCCGGCCCCGGGACACCCAGAACGGCAGGACATCATGACCACCCAGAACGCCCAGGCCCGTCACCTCAGCGTTGCGATCAGCACCCAGATGACCCTGATCTCCGGCACGGTTCCGGCCGGCGTCGTCGCGGAGCTGCGGTACACGACCCGGGATTCGTACGCGGTGCACATGGTGCTCTCGGTCGAGGACTCCCCCGCGGTCGAGTGGGTGTTTGCCCGTGACCTGCTCCGCGACGGTCTGCACGCCCCCGCCGGATCTGGCGACATCCACGTCTTCCCGGTATCCCAGGGCGTCGTCATCGACCTGCTCTCGCCGCACGGCCGCGCCCGACTGCTCGCCCACGCCGACGATCTCGCCGACTTCGTCGACGACATGTACGAGGCGGTTCCGGACGGCGCCGAGACCGAGTACTTCATTCTCGAACGTGAGTTGGCCATGCTCCACGACCTGCAGACCCCGCGCGCTCTGGACAACTGACCCGCCCCGGTCGCCGCGCCGCGCACCGGTTTGGAACGCGGTGCGGAGGTCGGATACAGTTGCCGAGCACCGCACGAGAGCGCGGTGCATGCGGACGTGGCGCAGCTGGTAGCGCATCACCTTGCCAAGGTGAGGGTCGCGGGTTCGAATCCCGTCGTCCGCTCGGCGAGGCCCTGGCTGGATCGGGTTGCCTCACTCCGGTGGGATGGCCGAGAGGCGAGGCAACGGCCTGCAAAGCCGTGTACACGGGTTCGAATCCCGTTCCCACCTCGGCACGAGTACGAGCACGGGCGATTAGCTCAGCGGGAGAGCGCTTCCCTGACACGGAAGAGGTCACAGGTTCAATCCCTGTATCGCCCACCACCATAACCCCAGGTCAGAGGCCTGGGGTTTGGTATTTCCAAGATCACGTGCAATAAGCGTGCAATAAGGATTCGCGCTAGGTGTCTGTTTTGCCGGATTCAACTGGTCGAAGGGGACCGCTCCGCGATGCCTGGTGGATCGGGTCAGCCGATCGAATGACCTGTGAGATTGGGCGCCGTCAACGTGGTGACCGGTGGGGCGATGGCGACAGAACGCCGCGGCGAGCCGCAACTCAAAAGTCGACGCCGACCACTGGGATGCGCTGCAGCAGGACCTGAAGGTCGTCCTCAGAGACCCTGATCATCCTGGAGCCGACCCGGTAGGCCGGGAGTTCGCCGGAGGCGATCCGCCGCCGAATTGTGCGAGGGTGACAGCCCAGGAAATCGGCGGCCTCCGGGATCGTGACCAGGCGTCGAGAGTCTGGCTTGTGCGAACTCTGCCGTTGCGTCATCGGGCGCTTCCTCTCGGACTCGGCGGCTCACACGAGCCATCCTGCGTCGGTCGAACCGTCTGACGGAATCAACCCTCATCTACTATTGGCGGCGACCGATGGTGACTTAACTGCGCAGGTCATGAATCGACCGCGCTTTGGAGTCCTGTTGGGTGCGCCGAGGTCTTGGCCCACCGACCCCGAGCTGGTTCCGCCTGAGCGACCACCTTCCCAACGGCTCTAAGGGCCTCTCGACGACGCAGCGACAACGCCAGAGGTGTGGTCCGCTCGCCGGCGCCGGTTTCCCCGCCTACCTCGGCGGCGGCCTCGTTTCCTGGCCACCTGGTCACGGCCACGGCCACGGCCAGCAGCTAATCGAGGTCGCCGACGCCGGCTGGCGGGCCGAAGAAGCGGTCATCGTGTTCCACCCCGCCAATGCTTAGCTGATCGACCTTTACACCGCGGCCGGTGCCACCCCTGACATCGGCGATCACACCCACCTGATGGTCCTGGATCACCGGCCGGCACCGCTGCCACAGGACCGCCGCGCCGGACGCTACGGCCGGGTGACATGCGCGGCCCTGAAGGGCCGGCAGCCGAAAACCACGCCACTCCCCACGCACGAGATCCAGGCGCGAGACCCGGACCGCACCGGGGTCGGAGTGTAGCGACGGACCAGGGCTGCGGGCCCGATGCGCACATGCAGGACGACGACATCGACACCGCGATCGGTTGGTGGGTTGCGGAACGCGACGAGCAAGGCCGGATCTACCCGCGCCCGATGACGGAGCAGGAAATCGACCAGCTTGCCGAACTCATCGACGACGCCACCACCACCACTACCACGGAATGAGCGCGGCCGGACCGGCCCTTCAGTGCCGGTCCCCCGCCCACCACCAGCCAGCACCACCAGGGTAGTACCCAACATGAAGGAGCACAGCATGTCTCGTCACATCGTCATCGAAGGCAACCTGACCAAGGACCCACCGGCGGCACCGGCCAGTCCGGGAAGTACTACGCCCACCTCGACGTCGCCGTCACCGACCGGGTCCGCCGACACCGGGGACTACAGCGACGGCCCAACCACCTGCTACCGAGTCACCGTGTTCGGCCGCACCGCCGAGAACGCGCTGAACAGCCTGCGCAAAGGCGTCCGCGTCGTCGCCGCCGGCGACTTGGCCGTCACCTCGTTTAAGCGGTCCGATGGGACCACCGGGGTCGGGCAGGAAATCATCGCCGACCACCTCGGCGCCGCCCTCACCTTCACCACCATCACCCACCGGCCCTGTCACACCCGGCGAGTAGAACCGAACCTGAGCGGGCGGATCTCCCCCCGAGGTCCGCCCGCCCCCGCAGTCCCGAGGGAGCTATCCCAATGGTCACCAGAACTGTTGCCGCGCACACCCTGCGGATCGGCCAGATCGTCATCCCCGATAACGGCTCACCGCGCCGGATCACCTCCGCCCGGGTCGAGGGCGCCCCACCCCGCGCCGTCATCGAATACGCCGGAATCACCAGCCACACCTCCTACCTCGCTACCCAGACGCTCACCGTCCAAACCGACCAGTAAGTCAGCGCAACCCCGGATTTACGGTCGGCGCCGACCCTGACGGCTGGCCGCTCCCGCTTCTGTGCCGGCGAGGGTTGTCGAGCAACGGGTCTGGCTGAGCTGATCAGGGGACCAGAAGCGGCTGCGAGACGTCGGCGGGCGGCACCTGGTGGTCACCTGGCTCAACTAGCAGTCCGCCGGCAAGACCGCCTGCGGCGTGATCAGCCTGCTGGCGATCAACGGGCAGCCGCGTTTGGCCGGCGACAGCTCGCCTCACATGTGACTAACCCCGAAGTCCTCCCGCTGATCGTTCCTGCAGGTCAGGACGGCACGTCGGCCTCAGCGGCGGCGCGCTTCACCGCCTCGACCCCACCGATCGCCCCGGCCCGCGTTGTATAACTTTCGAGCGGACAGACGGACCCGCCGCCCGACGCCGGGGTCCAGCCGCTGCGGTCCATCGACGCCCTCTCACGGATCGAACAGCTCTGACTCACTGGACCACCGATCGAGCGGCCCGGTGCAGGCTCCGGGGGCCCTACGCGCGGGCAGAATCCGGTGCCCTTTCGTTCCGTGATGGGCTGTCCGGGCTCGCGAAGTTCCGGCAGCGTGCAGGCGCCGCCCAGTTCGGCCGGCTCGGTCTCCTACAGGGGATCGGCCCGAGCGGGTCGGCGCACATGCCGGGTCGGCCGTCGCGCGGGACTGTGATGGTCGCCGATCACGATCGGCACCTGGAGCCGGCTGACCGTAGAGATTGTCCGTGCGCCCAGGGATCTGAGCCGGGAACCGTGGTCCGCAGGACCACCGGTCGGCGCGTCGGGTGGCGAGTCGGGCGGACGTTCCCGAACCGGAGTAGCGTCTTCAGCGCCTGGCCGATCCGAGCAGAGGAGGCGGGCATGTACGGAGCACTACGCACGTGGGGTCGCGCGGTGGTGGTCGGTCTGGTCCCCGCGCTCCTGGCTCTGTCGGTCGCCGGCGTTGCGTCCGCGTCACCCGTACGGAGCGGCGCCTCGGGTGTCGAGAGACTTTGCGTCCCGGTCCTGCTCAGTGCTGTCGGGCAGGACCTGGGTCCCGACAGCGAGGGTGTGCTGCACACCCAGGCGACCGTGTCGCTCGCCCGTGTTCCGGTTGCCAGCACGTACGCCAGCTTCGCCCCGGGTGTACCGGTCGGCAGTTCGCTGGCCTTCAGCGGGCCGATCGTCTTCACGCCGACGGTCGGATCGGCGACGCTGACCGCGCGGGTGAACGGTTCCGTGGACCTGAGCACCGGGTCTTTCACCGCGATCTCCACGGCGCTCACCGGAACCGGGGCCCTGGCCGGGGTTTCCGGCCGGATGGTGTTCCGCGGGAACGAGGACCTGACCACGGGCGCGTTCACGGAGATCATCACCGGTCAGGTCTGCGCCGGGATCCACTGAGGCACCGGTTCGGCGGTCGGCCCCAGAAGCGCCGGAAGCTCGGCCGGGCGTGGGCTTTCCGGGTGGGCCGGTGGCGACATTCAGTGCGGGGTCAGCCTGATCGCCCTGGCCCCGGCGGCCCAGGCCAGATGGAGATCGTTTGTGTTCGGAGTGCCGTCGGCGTCCAAGCCGATCTTGTTGAACGAGGCGAAGTTCCGGTTGTCGCCGGCCATTACCCCGAAGGCGGCCACGACGCCGGCCTCGTCCGTGATGACCTTCACGTCCGCCTGGCACAGGCGGCCCTTGAGCCGGATCGACACCGGCGTTCCGGTGCGCAGATTGCGCGCCCAGCCGAAGGGGGTGCCGATCAAGAGCTCGTCGCCGTCCCGGGTGTAGGCGACCGGCACTATGTACCGGGTGCCCGACTTGCGACCAACCACGTAGACGGTCACCAGCAACCGCCCCAGCATGCGGCACACCAGGGGAGTGCGCAGCAGCAAACGGACGACCCGGTTCGCCGCGCCCTGGAACCGCATGGTGCGCGCACGTGGGGACGGCGTCGTCGACGGCGTCGTTGATCCCGCCGTTCTTGCTGCTGCTGCCTGCTGATCCATGTGGTCCTCCGTAGCCCGGCTGTCACCTCGACGTCCGGCATGTCGTCTGATACTCGAAGGACGATTGCCGGAGAGGAAAGGTCTCACGTGGACGATGCGCAGCGGACAGCCGAGGCGTTCGAGGAGCACCGCACGCACCTGCACGGCGTCGCGTATCGGATGTTGGGTTCCCTGGCGGAGGCCGACGACGCGGTGCAGGAGGCGTGGCTGCGGCTGGCGCGATCGGACGCCGACGCCGTGCGCGACCTCCGGGCGTGGCTGACCACCGTGGTGGCCAGGGTCGCGTTGGACATGCTGCGCTCGCGGGCGGCTCGGCGGGAGACCGCATTGAGCCTGGTGCCGGATCCGGTCGTCGAACCCGTCCACTCCACCAGCGCCGCGGTCGCGGACCCGGAACAGCTGGCGTTGCAGGCCGATGCTGTCGGGCTGGCGCTCCAGGTCGTTCTGGAAACGCTGTCGCCCACCGAACGACTCGCGTTCGTCCTGCACGACGTGTTCGGCGTGCCGTTCGAGCAGATCGGCGAGCTCACCGGACGATCCAGCTCCGCCGCGAAACAGTTGGCGAGCCGAGCCCGCCGCCGCGTTCGGCAGGGATCGACCGGGCCCAACGCAACTGCCGGGCGGCAGCGCCAGATCCTCGACGCGTTCCTGGCCGCCGCCGGTGACGGCAATTTTTCCGGCCTGGTCGAGATTCTCGATCCCGACGTGGTCTTGCGCGCCGATGCCGGTCCCGGGTCGCCGCTGTCGCAGACCGTGCGGGGCGCTGGAGCCGTCGCTGATCAGGCGATGCGGTTCGCTGCGCTGTCGGCCTCGGCCCGTCCGGTGCTGGTCAACGGGATGCCTGGCCTCGTCGCCATGCCGCACGGCCGCCCGTTCGCCCTGCTGGCCGTGGCCGTCAGGGACGACCGGATCGTCGAGATGGACATCCTGGCGGACCCGGACCGGCTGGCGCGCCTGCTGCCGGAGGGTATCTGATCAAGAAATGACGACGCCTCCCACCGACTGGGCCGCGCTGTATGCCGCGACCCTCGACGCGCTCGCCGGCCCGACCGCCGGCCGATCGGAGTCGGTGGCGGCCCGGGTGGTGCCCGCTACTGCGGACTGGTCGGTCCGCGACGTGCTCGCCCATCTGGCCGGGACCGCGTCGGACATGACACCGGGCGGATGGACGGTGCACCGGGCGGCGCATGGACGGCCAGGCACGTGGCCGAGCGGGACGCCGCCTCGATCGACGATCTGCTCGGCGAGTTGCAGGCCACCCGTCCGGCCTTCGAGGCCATGGCCCCGGAGGCACCCGCTGCGGTGTTCAACGCCGTGGTGCACCACGACCTGACCGAGGCCCTCGGTGCCGCACAGCAGGATCCGGCGCTATGGTCCCCGGTGGTGGAGGCGCTGCGCGGGCGCTGGTCCCGGCTGCCGGTGCGGCTGGACTCCGACCCCGTCCCGGACGATCCGGCTGAGAGTGCCCCGGTCGACGGATACCTGTTGTTCCGGGCGCTGTTGGGCCGGCTTCCGCGAGCGGACCTGGTCACACTGACCGAGGGCCGTTTGACCGACGAGCAGATCGACGCGCTCGGCCTGTGCGGAGCTCCGCCGGCCGGCGACTGAGCGTCCCGCGAGATCGACGGCGCTGAAGCGGTCGCAGACCGCCGCCCCCTGGTGGCCGTCGTCGGCGCCGCGGCTTCACCGGTGCTCAGATCGAAAGGTCCTGCGCATGATCCAACGCGAGCGGCCCCCGGAGTGGGCCGTCGTAGCTGCCGCCCGGACGAACCCGGCCCGTTCGAACAGCTTCACGGTCCCCACGTAGCCGGAGATGACGTCGACCTTGCCGGTGCCCGACTCCACCGGGTACCCCTCGATCACCTCGGCGCCGTGCCCGCGGGCGTGCTCCACGGCACCGCCCGGCAGATCGTGCATCAGGCCACGGCCGCGGAACGGCGGACCGATCACGAAGCACACGGCAATCCAGGCGTCCCGTTCGTCCAGGATCGGAATGGTCCGTGACCGCAAAAGCCTGCGGTACGACGACCGCCGCGCGATCGAGCACCAACCGGCTGCGGTCCCACCCACGTAGGCGAGCACCCCGGGACCGGGCTCGGTTTCGCATTCCCGCTGCATGTATGCGGCGGCCTCCGCGGGCGGCACCCGGCTGTCCCGGTAGCTCATGCACCAGCAGCCCCGGCCGCCCGGCTTCTTGACGCCGACCACCTCGAAGAACCCGTCGTACCGCCCGACCGCACTGACCACCTCGACCGGACCGGTCGGCGCACCGGCAACACCTGGCATGTCACGGCAGCGTAGCGACATACACCGACACCGACACTCGATGACCTTGAGCGACCTGCTCCCCGTTGGCCGCCTTCAGCCGGAAGCGCCACTCGCCACTGGCGTCCGCGTAGATCTCGAATCTCGCGGCCATGGCACGCCGTGCTCGTCGATCGGGTAATCCCGAATATGAGCGTGGCAGGCTCCGCCGCGGTCCGCGTTGTCTGGTGGTCAGCCGGCGGTAACAGCCGGACCGGGGTCCTCGTCGGAACCGTCGGATTCACCCGTGATCGGCCGCCACCTAGGATCCATGTCGCCGATTACCGACCAGCCCGGGGAGCGGTCGGCGAAGGAGCGCGCCTGCTCGGCCGTGCCGAACGCGATCCGCCGTTCCGGACGCTCATCGGCCACCACCACCCACCGGCTCCTTGTCACGCCGCCGTCGGTAGCCATCCGCCCCGACACAGGAACGGAGCATCACACCGGTTTGCGCGATCTGCTGACCATGAGCGTGACCATCCCGGTTGCAGATGCTCAACCCTCACACATCCATCCCGGTGCGATCTGGTGGTGGGGTGGCACCTCGCCTGGCATGGCGGACCTGCAGGACCAGGCCGCAGGCTGCTGGCAGTAGACACATATTCCAACCGTGCGGTATTGCGCTCCGTGTCAGCCGAAACCGCATGAAAATCCGGGCTTGGTCGCCAGACTCACATAGTCACATCTTCGATAGCGTGATCACCGGGCGCTGGCCGGAGCGTTCACGAGGGCGTACGGGTAGTCCCTCCCGCCCTGAAGGTCTGTGTCCCTGAACCCGAAGGCGTTGGTCTTAGCGGTCTTGGGAATCTCGTAGATCCAGGTCATGGAGTGGGCGAAGCCGGGTTGGAGATTGTCGTTGCAGCCTGGGTTTCCTGAGATCCTGTACAGGTCGTCCACTGGGTCGTAGTTTGCGTTGTCGTCATCGATCAGTCGGGTGTCAACGGGCCATCCACAGGTGAGGTCTATCGAGTTCTTGGTTTTGTTGGCGACTGTCGCGGTGACTTGGTAAGCACGTCGCGGGTGTCGACGTCTACTTCGGCGAGTTGTCCCCAACGGGGTCATGCCGTCACCGACCTATGAACGCACGTCAGGCAGCAGGTCGATGCTGGTGATTGGCCCCGGGTCAGTGGCGCCAGCCTGTACTAGGCTGCGAAGCCGTGGTCACTGGACCGCGACGTCAAGTCGAACCGGCTGACTGGGGGACGCCTGGTGGTGCAGGCTGCGCGGGGCGCGTTCTGGGCGGGAATGTACTTCGCTGTCGTGGTGGTGCCGCTGTTTTTCGCGGTGTTGGGTACCCCGCCGGCGAGCCGGGGTTTCTGGACCGAGTTTTCGGTGGCTCTGGGCTTCGTCGGATTGTCGATGATGGGTTTGCAGTTCGTGCTGCTGGCCAGGTTCCAGCCGGTGGCCGCCCCGTTTGGGGAAGACGCCGTGGTGCAGTTCCATCGGCAGATCTCCTACGCTGGGACACTGTTCATCCTCGCCCATCCACTGGTCCTCATGGTCTTGGTCAGCAGCGATTTCGTGCGACTGCTGAACCCGTTCACCGCGCCGTGGCGGGCCAGGTTCGGCTTGCTTGCGATCATCTGCCTTGTGTTGTTGATGGTGACCTCGATATGGCGCGCGAAGCTGCGGATCCGCTACGAGACATGGCAGATCATGCACGCCGCTCTGGCCACTGCCGCAGTCATCGCGGCGCTGGTGCACGTGGAACTGGTGCACTACTACGTATCGAGCCCGTGGAAACGAGCGCTATGGATCCTGATGAGCGTGGCGTTCGTCGGCGTCATCGCGTGGGTCAGGCTGATCAAACCGATGATGCGGATCAGACGTCCATGGCAGATCGAGGAGGTCACCGAGCAGCGGGGTGACACCTGGACCCTGACCCTGCGCCCCGTCGGACACCCGGGGTTCAGGTTCGCGCCGGGCCAGTTCGGGTGGCTCAGTGTGAACCGGTCGCCGTTCTCGTTCACCCAACATCCGTTCTCCTTCTCCTCCAGCGCAGAAGACGCCGGCCGGGTGCAGATGAGCATCAGAGCATTGGGCGATTTCACCCGTACCGTCGGCGCGATCGCACCCGGAACCCGTGCTTACCTCGACGGCCCGTACGGCGTGTTCTCCCCCGACCGTTACGAGGGGCCCGGGTTCGTGCTCCTGGGTGGCGGAGTCGGCATCGCCCCGCTCACCGGCATGCTGCGGACCTTCGCCGACCGGGATGAGAGTCGGTCGTGCATCCTGTTCCATGCCAGCAAAGCTCTGGCGGACGCGACTTTCCGGGAAGAACTGGAGGGCTTCGGAGAGCGGCTCTCCGGCTTCCAACTCGTTCAGGTCATCGAGGACCCGCCGGAGGGATGGACCGGGGAACGTGGACGGATCGACGACACGCTCCTCCAGCGCCACCTACCGGCCCGCTTCCAACGGTGGCAATACTTCATCTGCGGCCCCGGGCCGATGCAGGACGCAATGGAAGATGCTCTCGCCCGCCTCGGCGTGCCCGGCGATCGGGTCCACACCGAACGCTTCAACTTCGTCTGAGAGGCCAACGGTGCGACATCATTTGACCACCCGTTTTGCGCTGCTTGTCACCTTTCTCGTCCTGCTCGCCTGCCTCATCTTCGCTGCGGCCCAGAGCGCCTGAACCGCACCGCAAGTCATTCTCGCGTCGGCACACCCTGCAGGCGGTAATACCCGCAATGCTGGCCCAATATGGTTGGCGTGATCTACTGATTCGGCAAGCTTTCGGCATCCAGGGCGGGCCTGCGCCAGGCTCGATCGCAGTGGCCAGATCGCCACCGGCGGCCGACCAGGAAAAGTGAACGAGGGACAGTGATGAAGAAGGTTTCTGTGATCGGCGCCGGGTCGTGGGGTACGACCGTGGCAAACATCTCCGCACACAATCAGCCGACGGCACTCTGGGCGCGGGAGGATGTCGTCGTTCGCGCGGTGAATGAGGACCACGAGAACCCGCTGTTCCTGCCGGATATTCGTTTGCAGACACAACTTCGCGCGTCCAATGATCTGGCTGAGGTGCTCGACGGCGCCGACCTGGTGGTGATCGGCGTGCCGTCGCAGTTCTATCGCACGGTGCTAAGTTCGGCACCCAGAGATGCCATCCCACCAGACACTCCGGTCCTGAACCTGTCAAAAGGCATCGAACAGGGGACCTTCCAAACAATGACCCAGGTGTTGAACGACGTCTTGGAGGGTCACCCAAAAAGCAACATCGGCGTGCTTGCAGGTCCGAACATCGCCAATGAAGTCGCGGCCCGCGAGCCGGCATTGTCGGTGATTGCGTTTCCGGATCTCGACGTCGCCGCTAACCTGCTCGGGCTATTCCATACCGAATCGTTCAAGGTGTACGCGAGTGACGATGTGGTTGGCTGCGAGATCGCCGGCGCGGTCAAGAATGTGCTCGCGCTGGCCGCGGGCATGGCTGACGGTCTCGGTTACGGCGCCAGCACCAAAGCTGCCCTGATCACCCGGGGACTGGCCGAGATGACCCGCCTGGGGTTGATGATGGGTGGTCGGCTGACCACCTTCCTTGGCCTGGCCGGCAATGGTGACCTGGTGGCCACCTGTTCCAGCACGCACAGCCGCAACCATCACGTCGGACGGCTGTTGGGTCTCGGCAGGACTCTTGAGGACATCCTGGCCGATATGACGATGGTGTCGGAAGGGGTGAAGTCCTGCCGCGGATTGCTCGAGCTCGCCCGCTCGCACGGCGTACAGATGCCGATCGCGCAGGAAGTTGGTCGCGTTCTCTACGACGGAAAATCCGCTCGGAAGGGGGTCGCCGACCTCATGGCCCTACCGCCGACAATCGAGGCGCAGACCTACGGTCTGCTGGAGGCCGGGGTTCACCTGACTTACGGGGCTACCTGACCGAACGCAACATGACGTGTGGAACGGGCCGATCCGTGTGCCAAACGTTGAGCGGTGGCCATGGGGCGATGTACCGCGTCCTCCGGCCGGTGTCCCGCATGGGTGTGGCATGCGGGGCACCGGCCGTTGGCGGTTCAGCGGTGCGCGGTGGCCAGGTCGGCGTGGGCCTCGCGGCGTTGACGCTCTATCGCCCGGTACACCGTTGAGCGGGCGACACCGAACAGTTCCGCGACCTCGGCGGTGCTGTACTCACCGCCGTGCACCAGCGACACCAGGTGCGCCTCCTGACGGCGGTTCAGCTTGGGCTGCTTGCCCCGCAGGTGCCCCTTCGCCGTGGCGACCCGCATGCCCTCTCGGGTGCGCAGCCGGATCAGGTCGGATTCGAACTCGGCGACCATGGCCAGCACGTTGAACAGCAACCGGCCGACGGCATCGGTCGGGTCGTAGACGGAGCCGCCGAGGTTGAGGCTGATGTGCCGGGCCGTCAGCTCGTCCGCGATCGCGCGGGCGTCGGGCAACGATCGGGCCAGCCGGTCCAGGTTGGTCACGACCAGGGTGTCCCCGGCCCGGCAGGCCGCCAGCGCCTCCCGCAGCCCGGGACGTTCCCGGTTGGTGCCCGTCAACCCGTGATCGACGTAGACACGGTCAGGCTCGACACCCATCTTGGCCAGGCTGCCGCGTTGGGCGGTCAGGTCCTGCTCCTCGGTGGAACACCGGGCGGATCCGCCAGCAGCGCGCTCATCGCGCACCTCCTCGAAGTGGCCTGCCCGCGGCAGCCGCCCGGTCACCAGCCGCGGCCACAGCCCCACCCAAATCCTGAACAGCCCCAGACCACCAACGCCCGGGTGAGGCCGGCGCCAGCCTGAGAAGCCCATCGCAGTACCGCAAGCCGATCCCTGACCGGACATGAGATCATAGTGGCGAGCCGGGCACTTCCTGAGAACCGATCGATGTTGGTCGCAGCGCTACGATCTGGCCGGGCCGAACCGACGTCGGCCCGCGGGAGGGTACCGGCGGGTGGGCGCCTGCCTGGTTTCTATCAGGTCAGTGGCCGGTGCTGTCAGATGCAGGAGCGTCGTTCTGCATGCAGGTTCTGATCGCCGATGGTGGTGGGTTCATCGGCAGTCGACTCGCGCTGAGGCTTCTCGAATTCGGCTGGCTGGTCGGACCCGGCGGTGGGAGGCGGCGTCTCGACACGATCACGCTGCTCGACGTTGCCCATCCGACCGGGGTGCAGCCTGCAGAGGACAGCCGACTCCGGGCGGGTTAGCGGCGATGGCACGGACGCCGACCTCGTCCACGGGCTCGTCGATCGAGACGACGTGGGGGGGTTCCACCTCGCGTCGAGGTGAGCGCCGGTGCGAGGCTGACTTCGACGGCGCACTGTTGGTGAACCTCGGTGCGCTGCGGGCGGTGCTTGAGGCGACCAGAGCGCCGCGATCTCGGACGTGGGTGGTATTCGCCAGCATTGTCGCCGCCTTCAGCGGTCCTGCTGTCGCCGACACCGTGACGGACTCACCAAGCTCACCCCGCGGACCACCTACGGCGTCACCAAGGCGATCGGTGAACTGCTGGTCAACGACTACACCCTCAAGGGATTCGTGGACGGACGCTCGGCACGCCTGCCGACGGTTGTCATCCGTCCCGGCCTGCCGAATGCCGCCGCGTCATCGTGGGTGAGCGGCATCTTCCGGGAGCCGCTGAATGGAGCGACGGCGTTGGTGCCGGTGGGCTACGTCATCCCGGTGCCGATTAGTGGATACCGCACAGTGGTGGACAACTTGATCCGGCTGCACGATGCACCCGGCGAGGGCCTCGGCGCCGATCGTGCGGTGAACCTGCCGTCCATCGGAATCAAGATCCCCGACTCAACGATGACGGCGCTCGCAGAATCCGGCGCCCTGACCTGACACAACTGGCACCCGGGCTGGGACTCCACCTTGACACCCGCGCCAACCTGAGCGTGTTGATTATCGGCAAGTGCCCTCAGTGGCTGACGCGTAGTGGGGTTCCGAGCACCGGTCCGTGTTTCGGTAGGGTTCGGCCGATCCCGATCACGATGCATCTGCGAGTAACTCGAGTAGGGGTTCGAAGTCGTACTTGCTCGTGGTGTTGGCCATCAGGACGACACCGACACCACGGTCCGGGTACAGCCGCATGACGTTCCAGAACCCGGCGCCGGCGCCGAAGTGTTCGACCCAGTCGCCGGTGGCGTGGGTGGGCGTGCGGAACCAGCCGAGTCCGTGGTCGAACGGTTTCCCAGGGTGGTCGAGTCGGCGCATGTTGCGCGCTGTCCCCGGAGCGAGCACCCGGTTCCCGTCGAGTTCGCCGTCATTGAGGTGCATGCGCAGGAACCGGCTCGCGTCCAGGGCGTCGCCGACCAGGCCGCCATAGGCGGGACCGTCGACGTAGAAGGGATTCAGCGCGAGGAATGGACCGCTGCGGTCGCCGGCGATCCCGTCGGGCAGCAGGCGACGCAGCAGTGGATCGGCGAGCCTGGGTGCTCGGACGTAGCCAGTGGCTCGATCGCCGCCGACCCGGTAGCGGAATCCGGTGTCGTCCATCCCGAGTGGCTGCAGCACGGACTGCTGAACGTATCCGGTGAACGGCATTCCTGCTGCCGCGCTGATGATCTCGCCGGCGGCGAGGTATCCGACGTTTGAGTATTTCGCGATCTCTCCGACCGGCTGATTGAAGGCGTGCCGCCGACTGATGAGTCGGTCGAGCAGGACGCGCGGGTCGGGTGGCTCCGCGCCAACCGGGCGGGCCCAGCGCAAGGGGAGCGGGTTGCTCAGACCCGCGGTGTGGGTAAGCAGCTGTCGCACGGTGGGTTGTTCGTGGCCCCGGATCCGAAGCTCGCCCAGGTAGTCGCCGGCGGGGGCGTCCAGATCCAGGCGCGCCTCGTCGGCGAGCCGGAGCGCGGCGGTCGCGGTGACGATCTTGCTCATGGAGAACCACAGGTAGGCGGTCGCGGCGGTCGCCGGCGTGTGTGCTGCTCGGTCGGCCAGCCCGTAACCGGACGCGAAGCGGAGTCGGTCGCGGTCCACCACCGCGACCGACAGGCCCGGGACGTGCCCCGTGCGCATGACCGTGGCGACAGCTTTGTCGGTCCCGGCGGGTGCGGTACCGGTCGAGGTCGTCTGCAGTAATTCGGTAGTGGTGGTCCGCATGGTGTGCTCCTCTTCCGCGGGTGTCCCGGTCAACTAGTACGAGGTCGTAGTACTATGGATCGATGATGCGATCTCGTAGTACATCTGTCAAGCCTTTGTCCGCTGCCGAGGTTCGCGACCAGCAGGTCGACCCGTTGTTCCTCGTCTGGATCGTGTCGCGGTCGGCCGAGGATTTGCTGGGCACGGTGCTGGCGCCGATCGGGCTGACCGGTGACGAGCTCGCGATCTATTCGATCCTCAACGCATCACCCGGCATCACCCCGAGTGAACTGAGCCGGTGGATGGCCGCGCCACCCACCTCCGTGTCCAGCTACGTCAAGCGACTGGAGGCACGCGGGCACCTGACCCGCCGGCCACATCCCGACGACCGACGCTCCTACCGAATCCAGTTGACCGCGGCGGGGAAACGGACTCACCGGTCGGCCGAGACCTTGTTCGGCCCGGTCCGGGAATGGATCATCCAGGCACTCGGCGACCGGGATGGCCCGGTACGGGACTCGCTGCTCCGACTTCGGGGGGTCATCGACACGGCCCGGGACGGCCTGCAGGACCACCACCCCGAACCGGACTGACGGTCCACGCCGAACTCGACACCGGGAGCTACCCCACCGGAATCAAGATCCCCGACTCAACGATGACGGCGCTCGCCGAATCCGGCGCCCTGACCCGACACAACTGGCACCCGGACTGGACCTACACCTTGACACCCGCACCACCCTGAGCGTGTTAATTGTCGGCAAGCCCTCCGGCGTCTCGACCCTGCCCGCGTTCCAGCGGCGCGGCATCGGAACGGCCGTGACGAGCAGACCGGTGGCGGAGGCCTTATGCCGTGGCGTCACCACCTGCTTCCTGGCCGCAGGCTCCGACGACTTTGCCCGCGTCTACGCCCATCTTGGCTTCGCAAGGATTGACACCCCCTGCGCCGCCGCGCCCGTCGGGTCGTAGTCGCCGGCTCGAAATGGCGCCTCGGACCGCCAGCCGTTGCTCGCTACCGATGGACAGCCGGTCCCGGACGGCCACCTTTGCGATGTCGTCCAAAAAGATCGCAGGATCGCCGCAGACGGATCCATGACGGGCACTCGCAGACGATCGGCCGGCCAGCAGGCACTCGGCAGCCGCCCTGCTGGCGACAGAGGCCCTTCAGGTGCCTCAACAGTTGCTCTAGCCTGATTCGTCAGCCGTAGGTGCATCGCACGGAGTCGCTGCACACCGACCAGCCGACAACAACGGGAGACTACATGCCGATAACCGCTATGCTCGACGTGCACTTCGCTGCCGACCACTTGGTCGACGGGCCAGCCATGTTCACCGAGATCCTCAAGGACACTCGGAATTTCGCAGGTTGCATGCGTGTCGACTTACTCGCAGACATTGCCGACCCTGCACATTACGTTGCCTATGAAATCTGGGAGTCGAACGAGCACGATCTCGCCTACCGTGCGTGGCGACAGGACGAAGGGGCGACAAAGTTACGCGACGTCCTGGACAGGATTCCTGTTCTCACGAAGTTTGAGACTGCCGTGCAGTCATAGCCCCACTACGGTCTGATCGAGCCCTTCCGCGACTACCTCAAGATCCCACCCTGACGCCGCCGGCTGCCACGAGGAACACTGGAAAACTGAGGCTCGCCATCGCCCACCTGCCCGGCGACTGGCCGCGCGGCGTGAATCCCCGCCCCCGGGTCGCACGTTCGGCATTACGGTCCGGTTGGCCGGCCAGAATCCCGATCAGTTGCCCCGAAAAAGCACCGTTCAAGGATCCCGCTACGGGACGCCAGGAAAGGTGTCGCCTCAGTTCCGCAGGTGATCGATCCCTCACGACATTCTGGCCACTTGGCCGAGCGCCGCCAAATCCCGTAGATCATTGTTTCGGAGGAGCGAGCTGGGCGTGCGCGGCGTCGATGAGTAGGTCGGGGCGGCTCCGGCTGGAGCTGCAACTCTGCGACATGGGCACGACGCGGCCCGGCACCAGTGGCAGGCCTGCAGCTCTTGACGGTGCGAGTTGCCGGGCGGGTCACGACAGTCGCGCAGCGTCACGGTGCCTCGGCGTGGGTCGCCTGCAAGGAACCCGTTCCCGTTCCGGCAACCTCCGCGCCGCGAAGCGCGGATCGCGGTCGCCGCTGGACCCGACGCCTCGGGGATGTTCGACTGGGGGTTAATGCTGATCCAGCCACCGGATCACGGCCTGGACCCTTCTGTTGCCTGCGGGGTCGTCCCATAGGTCCAGCTTTGTCATGATGGATCTGACGTGGGATTCCACGGTTCGGCTGGACAGGGTCATCTGCTCGGCGATGGCGGCATTGGACATGCCTTGCGCCATGAGCTCCAGCACGGCTCGTTCCCTGTCGGCCAGGCTCTGGAGATGGTCGCGGGTGCGGTTCCTGGATAGCAGTTCCTGGGTGATCATGGGATCGATGACGGTACCGCCGGCGGCGACAGTCCGTGCCGCTTCGAGGAACTCGTCGAGGGCGGTGACCCGCTCCTTGAGGAGGTAGCCGATGCCTGCGGTCTGTCCTGTGAGTAGAGAGGCCGCAGCCGAGGCCTGGACATATTGGCTCAGGACCAGGACCGCGAGTCCCGGCTGCTCGGCGCGCAGGATGGCGGCTGCGCGGAGTCCCTCGTCACCCTGGGTCGGCGGCATCCGCACGTCGGTGATCAACAGTCGCGGGCGCGTCGTTCGGACCGCGGAGAGTTCCGAATCGTAGTCGGCGGCTTCACCCACGATCGTCATTCCGTCGGCGCGTAACAGGCTGGCGATCCCGGCTCGGATGATCGCGACGTCCTCGGCGATGACCACCGTGATGTCTTCTGGTCGGTTGGTCTTGTCCCATAGCAGTTGGTGGACCGGTGATCCGCCGAGCCGGTTTCCCGCCGCGGGTTCTTCGGCCCATTTGCCGCACTTCGGTGCGGGTAGCAGGAGTCGGACCACCGCCGTGGCCAGAATTGTTCCCGGGTCACCGTTTTCAACCAGCAGTCGGGTCTCCTCTACCGCCGCGGCGCCTGCATCATCGGGTCCCGGTTGGGGTGGGAGTTCAGCGACGGTCACCGCGATCACTGTGTCCGTGCCCGGCTGCTCGTGCTGCTGCCAGGCGACGGCGGCTTCGAGCGCTTCCGCTGCGCCCGGAAAGACCGCAACGCCTGGTTGCCAATCGAGCCGGCCGCGGTGTTGCTCGATGATCAACCGTTTCGCAGGGCCGATAGCGGGGTTGCTGCCGGTCCATGTGATCAGTGCCAGTGTCGCCATCGGGTCAGCCGGTGGTCGGGAGGGTGATCGTCCAGCGTGAACCGGCTTGCTCTAGGCGCCCGTCGAGTGCCGCTGCGCGGTCGCGAACGGTTGGTATCGGAGCCACCCCGGTGGTGATCCGCAAGGCTTCATGATCGAGCAGTGTCGTGTCAGCGATCACGGCGGACGGATCGAACCGTGCAATGAGGTAGGCGGTCATCTCGACGGGGGCGGGATACCGGCGGTCGGGTGCCCCGACTGCGGGAAGCGCGACCCGAAGCCCACCGGTGGTCAGAGAGTAGGGGAAGACCCCGTGGGAAATGGCCCGCACCTCCGCGGATATCGCGGCCAGTCGGGGCGCTATCTCGGTGATGCTGGCACCAGCGGCGAGATCTGCTGCGGCGCAGGCAAGATCATCGAGTGGGCCGGTCAACAACTGTGTCCGCAGCTCGGCCCGCGGGTCGTCCGACGCCGACAGCAGCCGGGCGGCCAACAGTCGGCTCTGTTCGAGGTCCCGGCGCGCCGCGGCCATCAGGCGCTCGGTCTCCATCGTCAGTCCGGCCCCGGTCGCGACCAGCTCGACCGCATCGGGCCGGGCCGCGGCCGCCGCGTCCTGGTCGATCATGCCGATCAGCGTGCTTCCCCTGCGGATGAGGGTCACGGCCCGTTCAGGGCTGGTGACGTCGGACCTGACCATCTCGCCAGCTCCGTTGATCCAGTCCTCGACCCATCCACCGTCGGCCGGTATGACGGGATAGAGCACCCGGATGGACGGGTCGGCGAGTGCCCGCGACAGGTACCGCTCGACGTTGGTCGAACCGGATTGGTGAACCCCGGATTCCTTCACCGCGGTGAACACCAACCGGGCGGGCCGACGGATCATCACCTCGATCCAACCGATACCGATCGCGAACACGTACACCAGGACGGCCGGGAGAACGACGAAGATGGTGTTGCCCGGCTCGGAAGACTCGGCGGTGGGGCGACCGAGGCCGGCGACGAAAGTCCAGCCGGCGGCTGCGGCGGTTGCCGCGGACCATCCGATCAGCGGCACGACAAGGGGTCTCAACGGGGCCCGGCCACCCACCGGCATAGCCCGGTAGCGGGAAACGGCGAACACTGCGGTGCCGGCAACCGCGGCCATCACGATCACCGCATGAACTGTCATGAGTGTGGTGGCCACCAGACCGGCCGGTCCCGGGTTCGCCGTGTACCACCAGGCTGTCGGCACCGACCCGGTGGCGAACACCACGGAGGCGATGGCCAACCCGCCCGCGGCCGAGAGCCACCAACACCACATGATGAACCGCAACATGTGCCGCGGCGTTTGCAACGCCGGATGTGTGATCGCAATCACCGCCGGCAGCAGCACGGTGACCAGCGCGATGACCCCGGCGACCTGTGACATGACACCCAGTTCGTAGGTCCTTATCGCGGCCAACATCGCGGCCAGCACACAGGCGCACAACAGTGGCCCGGTCCACTCCCGCGGGTGCCGGCGCAACACGAGAGTCCCGAGCGCCGGCGCACTCAGGATCGCGAAGGTGAAGAAGGTGGGCTGGCCACCCTTGTACTCGGGCAACCCACCCGAAGCAACGAATATTGCCCAACCGGCAACGACCACGGCGACGGCGACCACCCATGCCACGCCGATCGCGAGGAAGCGGGGGTTCATCGCCCACCGCCGATGCTGCGCCCCGCCGTGATCGTCACGGTGGTTCCCTGGCCGACGAGCCCGTGGACGTGCACGCTGCCCCGGAAGCTGTCGACTCTGCTGGACAGGCTGCGCGGTACCTCCCGAAGACCGCCGATGCCGTTGTCCCGCAATACCATTCGCACAGTGTCGGCGTCGACGGCAAGAGACGATGGCGATGCCGGTTGCGCCGGAATGTTTGACGGCATTGGTGAGCGCCTCACCCGCCGCGAGGTACACACCGGCGGCCAGGGGGTCGTCGGCCGGAAGATCGCCGTCCCCGGTGAACGACGCACTGATCGGGCTGATCACCGCCAGCGAGCGCAATGCCTCTGCCAGACCCGCGGACAGCGCGGCGGGGGTGCCGGAATCGATGAGCTGCAGGATGTCGGTGCGGACCTGGTTGATGTGAGTGATCAATCCCGCCGCTGCCGGTGACGGCGTGCCGGTCGAGTGTTCCAGCAGCTTTCTTTCCTGGCGTGCCTGCAGTCCCGCTGTCAACGCGAGCCCCACCAGGAGTTGTTGGGCGCCGTCGTGCAGGTTGCGTTCCAGACCGATGCGACCGGCATCGGCGGCGGCCACCAGCTCCCGGGACCGGCCCCGCACCTCCAGGCGGCGGGCATCGGCCAGGGCGGCGGCCAGTTCGTTCGCGGACTGCGCCGCGATGGTGCTGACCGCCAGATCCGCCAGCAGCGGGGGTACCGGGGTCGCGGCGTCGACCTCCAGACCCGCCACCACGTTGCCCGTCTCGTCGACCACCGGTAGCAGTCGGCGATCGGCGGTGATGCCATCAAGGATGCCACCGGAACTGTCGATCCATGGACCGTCGGCCCGTTGATACCGCACGACCGCGGTCGGGTCTCCCAACACCGCTCCCGCGGCTGCGGACGGGCTGACAACCGGTGTGGCCGACCGCAGGTCGACGACCATCCGCCGGGTGCCCGCGCCGACCGCACGCAGTCGGCGGCTCGCGCCGATCAACACACCGACCGCGACGAACGCCAGGGCCAGGAACGCACCCAACACGGTCAGGACCCGGATGATGCCGAGGTCGTTGTCCCCGTCAGGGGCGATCAGCTCGCGGAACATTTGGTACCCGACGTGCCTGACGACGAGTGAGCCCGCCACCAGGATCCCGGCGACGGTGATGGGAGTGATCAGTGGCCGAACCGCGGGTGGCACGGCCCGCCGCTGACGGACCAGCACAATGATGCAGACAATCGCCGGCACCGCGATGAACATCAGCTCCCGGATCGGGTCGATCAGTTGGAAGACCACCGGTTGCCAAAAGAACGCGTGCGGCGAATTAGGCCATTCCGCGGTGGCTTGGGGCGACTTCGAGAACACTCCACTGCCCAGGCTGATCAGCACCGCGCAGGCCGTGACGGCGATGACGACCCGGCGGATGGTCCGGCTGGGCCGACCGGTCGGCCACCCCAGCACGATCATTGCGACCAACGGCAGTACCAGGTACTCCGCAAATCTCAACTCAACGGCCCAGGGCGCATAGGTCGAAGCTGCGCCGATCATGAAGATGCAGTCACACACGCCGGCCAGGTACAACAACCGACCCGTGGGGTTGGCGGGGGCCCGCCGCCACCACCACAGACCCACGGCCATCGCGAGCACGATTCCGGCGAACCTCACGCATAGCAGGACGACCAGGCCGGTTGGCATGGGGTACCCGCCATTGCCGTTCTTCGCTTCGAGAACGACAGCCGGGATCAACAGCAACACACCAGCGGCCCCCGCCAGCACCAGCACCAAAGCCAGCGCCGGGCCGCGAACAGTTCGAGTGGCCTCGTGACTTCCCCATGAGCGACCCACCCGGGCCGGCGAGAGGATCGCGCGACGCGGCAGCGCCCAAGTTTCCGCCGGGTTGTCCTCAACGTCGACCACCGAAATTCGCCCTTCCCATGGCAGGGCCGGGGTCGTCGGTACGGAAACGTCCGAACCGCTCGCCAGGTGTGGAAAAAGCGTACCGGTGACCCTCGGCGTTGGGTAGCTCATGGTGGTTCAGCCTGCCGTGATCAGCAGCAAGACGCCTCAGTGCTGGCACGCACCGCCCGGCTCAATCCCGCGAGATTGTTCCGTGGAAGCACTGATTGATCTCTCCCCGACCATTCCTACCGTTGTAGGCACAACGAGCTGACCGGACGAACTCAGAAGGGTCGGGTGCGCTGATGAGAATATTGCCGGCACAGGCCATGTTCATCTTCCCGGCGATGGTATTTGCCTCCTTCGCCCTCTCCGGCTGCGACACAGCCGATGTGCCAGCAGTCACCGTTGCAATCACTCCGCCACCGACGACCGCGGCCGAAACGTGGAACGCGGTGAACATCTCCAACCTGTCGTCGCTACGACAGGCAGCGCCGACACCTCAGGCACCCGAGCCACCATGACCTCCAAGACCGATCGCGGGCCGAGTCACGACCAACGAGAGGCTGCCTCAACCGTCTAGCAACACCGTCCAACGCCTGTGAGCGCTGGTGTCCCCTCGCATTCCAACGACTCGCCCAACCAGCACTTTGTGAGGACTACTCCGGTTGGGAGGCGTTCGAGGGGCCGGACAGCGCCGATCTTGACGATGCGATGCGGGAGCGGTTCGCGCAGGCATCGATTCCCGTCCCGGTCGGGGTCGTCCAGGGCACGGTCGTACTGACCGACGAGCGTCGCTACACCGTTCCCGTGACGCTGATCTGCCCGGAGTTCTCACCCGAGGAGGCAAGGGAGTGGATCGCAGCCGGTGATGTTCCTGAGCTCGGACGCGTACGGGACCTCGCCTTCGTCGACATCGACTCCGGACACTGGCCGATGCTGACCAGGCCTCATGATCTTGCGGCCGCGTTGGACGAGATGGTCACGCAGGATTGGTCGTGACCTACACCGTGATACCGCTGGACGAGTCGAGCTGGGAGGGTTTCGCGGAGCTGGTCGATCGCAACAACGGGATTTTCGGTGGTTGCTGGTGCATCGCCTTTCACGAGATCGGCAACGACTACGGCCCGTCGTACCGGAAGGCCAAGGAGGACCGCGTCCGCTCAGGGCGCGCGCACGCAGCGCTGGTGCGCGACGAGAGCGGTGCGGTCCAGGGCTGGTGCCAGTTCGGCTCGCCCGACGAGTTGCCGGGCATCAAGAACCGGGTCAAGTACGAGCAGGGGCCGCCGCCCACGCCGGACTTCCGGTTGGCGTGCGTGTTCGTCGACAAGCGACACCGCAAGCAGGGCATCGCCCGGGCGGCGGTCGAGGGCGCGCTCGACCTCATCGGGCGCGCCGGAGGCGGGCTCGTCGAGGCGATCTCCGAGGTGACCGACGGTCGCGTGGCACAAGACAGGTTCCTGTTCACTGCCACCGCCGAGCTCTTCGAGGACCTCGGCTTCGAACGGGTCCGGCAGATCGGCAAACACGCTTGGATCCTCAGCCGTCAGGTGGACGCCGTCGCAGCAGACGGATGACCGCTCGGCCGTCGCCGAAGTCGTCGCAACGGCCGCTGGTTCAGCGGCCGGGCGCCCTCACAACTCGGAGCCTGGACAAGGCCCCCCGCACTACTCGGGCCGTGGACTGGGCATGCTGTGACCATGACCGGAACAAACAGTTCGTCGTTGAAGAGGATCGGGCTTGAGATCCTGGGATGGCTCCTGCTCGCCGCCGGCGTGGCGGCGCTGGTGCTGCCCGGTCCCGGACTGCTGCTCCTCGCCCTAGGCCTGTGGGTGCTGGCGAAGAACTACCGGTGGGCCGACCGGCTGCTCGACCCGGTCAAGCGGGCCGCGTACAAGGGCGCATCCGAAGGCGTGCGGACCTGGCCGCGGATCGTCATGTCGACACTGCTCGGGCTCGGGCTCATCGCCCTAGGGGTCTTCTGGGGCATCCGGCCGCCTGCACCGGAGTGGTGGCCGCTGGCCGAGAAGTGGTGGCTGCTCGGCGGGTGGGGTACCGGTGCGTTTCTCATCGTCTCCGGCCTGCTTGCGCTCGGCCTGCTCAGCTGGAGCATCAAGAACTTCCGCTACGGCGACATGACCCTTGAGAAGGTCTATGAGGAGCAGCACCTCAACGACAACCCGCGGCGACAGGACTGAGCCCGCCCCATCACCCTGGCCCCGACCGGCCCTCCGCCGGCTCGAGGGAGCCGATCTTTCGACAGGCCCGACGAGCACGTGACCGCACCGGAAAACCCGATGCCCGCCGGCCAGTGCCCGGCTAGCCTGCCCGGATGCCCCTGCGCCTCATCGCGGTGACCTTCGACGTGGACCACCCGCACGAAGTGGCGGAGTTCTGGGCGGGCGTGCTGGGCCGGGAAGCCGTCGGCGAATCCGGCGGAGTGGCGGTCCCCGGCGAGGACAACCAGGTGGGGCTGCGGTTCAGGCCCGGCGCCGGCAAGCGATCGGGGACACACAGATTGCACCTTCACGTGACCAGCACCAGCCTTCCGGACCAGCAGCGGACCGTGGACAGGGCGGTGAACCTCGGTGCTCGCCACGTCGACGTCGGTCAGCTCCCGGAAGACGGTCATGTGGTGCTCGCCGACCCGGGGGGCAACCTGTTCTGCGTGATCGAGCCGCAGAACGACTTCCTCGCCGGCACCGGACTTCTCGGCGAGGTCACCTGCGAGGGCAGCAGGACGGTTGGTCTGTTCTGGCGTGATGCGCTGGAGTGGCCGCTGGTCTGGGACCACGGCGGGCAGACCGCGATCCAGTCACCGCTCGGCGGCACCAAGCTCTCCTGGGACGAGGAGGGCATGGTGTCGGTGCCCGGGTCGAGCGGGCAACGATTCGACCTGGCGGCCGTAGATCTCGGCGTCGAGGGCGACCGACTGGTTGCGCTCGGCGCCACCCGGATCCGCGAGACAGACGGGCTGATCAGGCTCTCGGACCCGGACGGCAACGAGTTCAGTGTTGGCCAGGTCTGAGCCGACGATGCTCGGTGTGCGCAGTGGCGTGGCCCATCGAGGTCACGACTTCGCTGAAAGCCCGTTCTGCCGAATAGTCCAGGTTGACCAAGACCGGGAGTTCACAGCTTCTGGTTGTGAATCCGCCGTCCTTGAGAGGATCGGGTCCGGCGTGCAACGGTGAACTTCCGCCGGTACGCGAGAGCTGAAACGAACGAGAATGCTGCGAACACCGACACGACCGACCCGAATGAGAACGCGGAGCCGACGGACGCGAACGACCCGACGGAGCCGACGGACAGGACGGAACCCGACGAGCCGATGCTCAGAATGGATCCGCTGGACGCGATCGACAGGATCGAACCCGACGACCCGATCGACAGGATCGAGCCGCCGTCAGGTCGCACTTTGCCGCCCGTGGAGCTCTTGCTCGAGTACATACCCCATATCCTGCCAGACGGCCCCCGCCCGTCCGAGAATGCTTCCAGCAACTCTGGCAGGGCAACCTTGACACGGCGAAACGCAGGAGTAGAGCTCATGCCCATCAAATTCGAGAACGTCGGCATCGCCGTCCGCGACCTCGAGAAGACAATTGCCTTCTTCACGGACCTCGGATTGACCGTTCTCGGCCGTGACACAGTGAGCGGGGAGTGGACCGACACTGCGGTCGACCTGGACGGCAACCACGCCAAGATCGCCATGCTCCAGACGCCAGACGGCAGTGGTCGCATCGAGCTGTTCGAGTACATCCACCCCAATGCGATTGAGACGAAGCCGACCCGGCCCAACGAGATCGGGATGCATCGCGTCGCGTTCTCGGTGGACGACCTCGACGAGGCCCTCGAGATTGCGGCCAGGCACGGCTGCCACCCGCTGCGCGGCGTGGCGACGTACCGGGACGTCTACAAACTCACCTATGTCCGCGGCCCCAGCGGCATCATCGTGATGCTCGCCGAGGAGCTGACCAAGAGCTGACACCGCTGTCGATCCGCAGGGAGGGTCGTGCCCAGAGCGTCGGTGACCGCCTGCGACAGTGCGGTCTTGCCACCCGTGTACTCCGCAAAAGGCGACCAGGGCTGCCGGCAGGAAATTCGACCTCTGCCACCGGAGACGTGACGCGGACCTGCGACCGACAGCTGGCCCCGGCCTCCATCAGTCGCTACTCAACCTGAGGATGTTGGGTGCGAGCGCGTCAGTGAGTACTGGCTGCGGCCTGCAAGATGACGTCGGTGACAACCTGCGGTCGGGCCACAGGGACGTCGTGCCCGCTATGGGCGGTGACTACTCTCGCACCTGCCCGCTGGGACATGAACTTCTGCGCTGCAGGAGGGATTGCGTTGTCGTCGAGCGCCACAATGGACCATTTCGGGGTGCCCGCCGGCGGGCTCACGGTCGTTGCCTCACCGAGCGCGGCCGCGGCGATCGGCCGCTGAACAACCGCGGCGGTGGCGACCTGTCGATGGTCCAACCCGCCCGCATACGCCTTCTCGAAGGTCGCCGGATTGACGTAAAGGTCAGTGCCGGTTGGTTCGGGCCGGGCTATCAGGTTGTCGCCGGCGAGCAGTGAACCCGGGTACTGGTAAGTCAAGTCGGCCGGACTCTCGCCGGCCACCGGGATGTAGGCGGCGACGTAGACCAAGGCCTTGACGTTGGCGTCCGAGGCGCCCACAGCGCTGATGAGAAAGCCGGCGTAGGAGTGCCCGACGAGTTCGACCGGACCATCGATGGTCGCGAGAACGCTCTGGAGGTAGGCGGTATCGGACGCCACTCCACGCAACGGATTGGCCACGGCGACCGCTTGGTAGCCCTTGTGTTGCAAGACGGCAATCGGGCCCGGCCGATGACCCTGACCTCACGTTGCAGCTGTGTCGCATTCTCCAGCAAGGCACGGGCTCCCTCCAGCAGCAGGGCGCCCGGGTCCGTCAATCGAGTGCCCTGCCGAGAGCGATCGAACAGCCGCACGCCGACCGACTCTTCGAGAGCAGCGATCTGCCTGCTCAGCGCCGGCTGGGTCATGTGCAATGCCCTGCGCAGCACGCACGAAACTCAGCATGTCCGCGACCACCACGAAATACCGAAGGCGTCGCAGATCCAGGTCGTCCACCACCCGGGCATCCTACGACCCGTTTCTTGCCGGACCCGGGGGCAGCTGCTGGCTCGCTGATCGACGGCCGCGGGCTCGCGGCCGGTTCCTCCAGCAGACCGGCCTCCCCTACTCCGCCTCGCTGAGATGGACCATGGCGTCATAGAGCTGCTGGTACGTCATCGGCGGTTCGGGGATCGCATGTGCCCGCTCAGCCCGGTAGGCGTCGAGCATGAGGTAGAGGTACCGCCGCCAGGCGTTGGGCGCCGTGGTGCTGGTGGCGTCGATGATTCGACCGTTGGACCAGATGAGGTTGACGATGTCGGCCTGGGTGATATCGGGGCGAGCCTCGCCGGCTTCTTGGGCTCGGGTCAGTACCTCCTCGATTTGTCGGCACATCTCGTCGTGGATGCGTTCGGTGTCGGCGCTGCCGGGAAAGCGGCGGGAGAGGAAATCGTTGAAACCTCGATCTCCTGCCTGCATGCCGAACAGGTTCTCCAAGTAGCAGACGAATCCTTGCCACGGATCGTCCATCTCCAGCGCCTTGGCGGCCGCATCGAGGAACTCTTGGAGCCGAGGTTCGAAGGCGGCCGTGAGCAGGTCCAGGCGCGTCGGAAAGTGCCGATACAGGGTGCCGATGGCTACGCCCGCTTCGCGTGCGATCTTCTCCAACGACGCATCCACGCCGTGCAAGGCGAATTCGCGCTGTGCCGCCGCGATGATCTTGCCGCGGCGCTCTCGGGCATCGCGGCGCGGGGACCTCCGCATCTGCCCAACGTCGCTCGCGCTCACTTCCCTCAATCTACCAAGGATGCCGAGGGCAGCCTCCGATCATCTGCTGCTCCTGACGCTGCCGAACGACGGGGATCAGAATCCCGTGAACCTGGCGGGCCTCCGGAATAAAATGAGGCACCCCTCCGGTTACAACCTCGAACTCAAGTGCTGCGCCTGAACAACATCGCCCGCTCACCCGGACACCACGGAGGAACACTCATCATGACCACCATCACCATCATCGGCTCCGGCAACATGGCCACCGCCATCGGCACCAGGGCAGCGAAGCACGGCCACAGCATCGAGCTCATGAGCCGCAACACTGCCAAAGCTCAGGCACTCGCCGACCAGATCGGCGACGGAGCCACCGTCGGCACGTACGGCGCAACGCCGGCGGGTGACATCGTCATCCTGGCCGTCCTGTCCACCGGCGCGGTTGAAGTGGTCGCGCACTACGGTGATGCGCTGGCCGGCAAGATCCTCGTCGACATCACCAACCCGTTCAACGCCGACGCAAGTGGACTCGTGACTACCGAGGGCAATTCGGTGTCCCAACAGATCGCCGCCGCCGCCCCCGAGGGCGCACACGTCGTGAAGGCTTTCAATTCGATCTTCCGGGGCGTCCTTGCTGAGGACAAACCCCTGGACGTGTTCTTCGCCGGCGACAGTGCCGAGGCGAAAACGCGTTTCGCGGCGTTTCTGAAGAGTCTGGACATGCGGCCCCTCGACGCAGGAGGGCTCGACATGGCCTACGTCCTTGAATGGACCGGCATCCTGCTCATGGGGCTGGCGCGCAACGGCGCCGGCTTCGACCTCGCCTTGGGCGCCGAGGTCCTCTGAGGTTCGCGTCGTCACGTGAGAATGCCGGCGTGCGCCCGCCGATCATCAGGCCGTTCCGTCGACGACGACATCCGCCCGTGACCGGGTGTCGTCGGCGGTGAAGAACGACTGTTCCTCAGCCATCCAGAGTTCCCAGAGCCTCCGACGGGTCTCGCCGTCGCGGGCGATGCCCCGCCGCAGTCGCTCGGCTGCGGGCGCGTCCACCCAGACCCGGCAGGCCAGCGAACCGGCTATCTCCGCCCGCGTGCAGGTCACGCCCTCGAACAGGACGTAGGGATGCCAGGCCACCGTCTTGTACCCGGCCAGACTGTCGCCGAATTCGTCGCCGGCCCAATCACGGACCTGGAACGTGGCGTCAGCGCCCTCGAGGAGCGGACGCACCACTTCCGCGGCGAACCGCGGCCACCACCCGGCGAAGTTCGTCCAGGACACGAAGTCATCAATCTCGACCACTGGCGCGTCGAGTTCCGCAGCGACCACCCGCGCGAGGGTGGATTTGCCGGCACCGGAAGGGCCATCGATACCGACGATCCGGATTCCGGAAACCGGCACGCTTCGGGCGACTTCGGCAATCCGCGTCGCCACCACGGTCATGCTGTCCACGAGTTCAAGTCTGCCGGTGTCGGCAACTGCAATCTGTACCGACCGATGAGGAGAACTGGCCGCGGTTGCGGTCGTGCCCGGCCAGGACGGCCCCCGGCTGGTTGACAGCCGATGCGGCTACCGGGACCAGCGTTGCGGCGATCATGCCGGCCGGACCGCCCGCCCACACGCAAGGACTGGTTCCGTCGCCCGAAGTCTGCTCACCCTCGCCTGACAATGTCGACCGAGATCTCCACCGCCGGAATCGATTCCCGGTTCTCGAGCCAGTGTCGCGTGTTGGCATCCTCGCGCCAACCCACTCCCGGCCCGTAGTCCGTGGTGAGTCCGTCCCGGTGGTCGGTGATCGTTCCTTGCAGGACGTAGACCACCCCGGGTCTGTCTCGATGGTCGTGGACAGGGCCGAACACAGCCCCCGGCTCCATGGTCACCATCCGCATCCGAAGTTGCCACCCTGCCATCCCGTCGATCTCAGGCCCAAGGTCAACCGTTGCGAGCAACTCCACCGCAACACCCTTCGTCTGAGGCGCCACCTGTTCGTCGCCCATCTCGCTCCTTCGGGTCTACCTCGTCAAGGGTGTCATGGCGTTGGTCACTTCAGTGGTTCTCGGCGGCCGGCATGGCCCCCATTCCGCGCCATCATCGCCGACATCGACATCCGCCCTGTCCCCCGGGCTCGAGGTCATCGTGGAGCACACCCCGCGGTGAGACGTCCACCGACCGGCACACCCGAACGAGATACCGAGTGCGTTGAACGCGCAGTGTGTCAGGTCGTTCGGCCGAGCGTGACGGCAGCGGTCGCGGTAGCAGTGCCCCGAAGATAGCTGATGGTCACAGTCGTGCCGGGCGGCAGGGATCGGATAGCGGCAATGAGTGCGTCGGCGGAGTCGACGGGGAATGCTCCGACCTTGGTGATCACGTCACCGGTCCGGATCCCGGCCAGCTGCGCGGCGCCACCGGTCGTGATCTCCCCGACCAGGGCGCCGTCAGGGATCGCCGTGGCACTCGTGGCGTTGTCGGAGAGGGCGGCGCCGAAAACGGCGTGGGTTGCGGTTCCGGTGTCGATGATCTCCTGGGCGATCCGCTTGGCCTGGTCGATCGGGATGGCGAAGGCGACTCGGGCTGTGAAGATGTCTCGGTCATGGACCGAGAGTGCCGCTCTGACATGGGCATCGAGTGGCCCGAACCTGTGGGGGGCCCCATGAACCAGATGACGTAATGCGTGGTCGGAATTCCTGTACTGCAACGGTTTCCGCTGCAGGATGGGTTCGGATCATGCCTGCACACCGCCGCCCGATGGGCGGCGGTTGGCCGGGCGCGGTCCGATCGGATCAGCTGCCGATGCGCTCCCCGGATGGTGGTTCACCGAGGAGTTCGCTGCCGATCTGGCTCACCTGCTCGGAGAGCTCGATGAGCCGATCGGTCGCGAGTTGTTGCCGGGCATCGTCCTGCATCACGGCCGGCAGTCGGGTCTCCGGGAGCCGCCGGAGACGCTCGAGGGCGGCCCGGTTGGCAACCGGCTCCGCCAGCCCGTCGACGGCTTCGGCATACTGCCGCAAGGCCGCCACCCTGAGCCTGGTGGTGTGCAGATCTCGCTCGAGTTCGTCGTGAACTGCCGTCCACTCACTCGCGACCTGTTCGGCGAGTGGTCCCTGCCCGGTCGGTGGGGATCCGAGCTCCGCGCGGAGCTGCTGGAGATGCCAGGCCGCGGCGGCAATCTCCCGGGCATCTTCGGCGGGATCCAGCTGGGCGCGGTGATGCTCGAGCACGTCGTCGCGCCAGGCGGTCGAGCCGACAATCTGCCGCGCCAGGCTCTGGGACCTGGCAGCGAGCACAGCTTCTTCCGGCCAGGTCGCCGGATCGGAACCCAATCCCCAGTCGGCAGCCGCTATCTCGATCCGATGATCCAGGATGAGGTCCATCTCACGGGGACGCAGCAACCGCTGGGTGCGGAGCAGTCTGCGCTGCAGCATGGTCGCAACCACTGCGACCACGAACGCGATGAGAATCAGGGTGACCGCGGTCCATCCGGACCCGTCGCCGAAGGCCAGCGCACCGACGCCGGCGGCGGCGGCGATCACGGCGAAGGATTTCAGCAAGAACACCAGCAGGTCCCACAGCACAGCCCGATCGGCGTCGAGGCGTGACCAACGACGTTGGACGGCAGCGGGAATCGGATCTGGATAGGCATACACGCTGAGCGGCGGGACCGGATCGGGCTCGACATCGCCGGGTGAGGTCATCGGCCGTCTCCATCGACCGGTCGCCCGTAGCCGCCGTGGTCGCGGTGGGCGTCGGTGGCGTCGCGATGGTCGGTGCTGACGCCGAGCACGCTGACCAGCGAAGCTCCGATGACGACTCCGGCGGCCAGCATGGCGAACAGTTGAGCGCGTCGCCGACGGGCGACGGTCACGGCGGTGCGCTTGGCGACGACCCAGAGTTGGGTGATCCATGAGCGCATTCTGGCGATCATCGGTATCTCCTTGGTCGAGAGTGCATCTGCTGCTGCAGTTCTACCAGGTCTTGCTGTGCTGATGCTGTGCATCTGAGCCCAAACCGGTTCGGAGACAACAATAGTCGTGCCACGTTGATCAGCGCATGGCGAGGATGAGGAAAGCGGTGGCTCCGGCGGCGAGGCTGTAGATCGCGAAGGGGATCAACGTTCGGGTACGGAAGTACTTGTCCAGGAATCGGACGGACAGGTAGGCGCAGATGAACGATGCGGCGCTGCCGGCCGCGATCTGGCCGCCGATGCCGGCGCCCAGCGGACCGAACAGGTCCGGGATCTTCAGAACTCCGGCAGCGAGGATGACCGGGGTGGCCAGGAGGAACGAGAATCTGGCAGCATCGCGGTGGGACAGGCCCTGGGTGAGCCCGGCGACCATCGTGACGCCGGATCTGCTGATGCCAGGGAGCAGGGCGAGTATCTGGGCGCTGCCGATGACGATACCGCGGCCGAGGCGCAGGCGGGCCAACCGGGCGTCCGAGCGCCGGTCGTCATCGGCGTGCTCGAGGTGCGGTTGCTCGTGCGGCCCGGCTTCCGGCTCGGTCACCGGGCCCGTGGTGGCCGCGGAAAGCTGCCGGACCGCAACCCGTTCCGGGGCGGGCCGCCGACGGAGTCGTTCGCCGAGGAGCAGGATCAGGCCGTTCGCGAACAGGAACGCCGCAGCAGGCATCGGTCGTCCGAGCACGGTACGGAACAGGTGCTCGAAGAGCAGGCCGGCCAGACCGACCGGGATGGTGGCCAGGGCGATCAACCAGGCGAGCCGTTCCGCGTCCGTGCCGATCCGGTGGTAGCGGATCGAACTGCCGAACCCCCCGATGATGCGGACCCAGTCTCGCCAGAAGAACAACAGCAGCGCGGCGGCGGTCGCCACATGCAGCCCGACAACAAATGCGAGGTAGGGCGATTCGCCCGTCGAGACGTTGAGATCGGCCGCCCAACGGCCGCCGATCAGCGCCGGGATGATGATCGAATGGCCCAGGCTGGACACCGGGAACAGTTCGGTGACGCCCTGCAGGCCGCCGATGACGATCGCCTCGAGATAGCTGATGGTGCTCATCCGGCAGAACTCTCCGCGTTGACAACCGATGCATCGGTAGGCCCAGCCGGAGTTCCGCCGCGGCCCGCCGTGCGCATCCGGCGGTACTCCAGTACCACCGGGAGGAGCGAGACGGCCACCACAACGGCGATGATCGGCAGCAGATACCGGTCGATCCCGGTGATCTTGGACCCGAGCCAGTAGCCGGACAGGGTCACGCCGAGCGACCAGATCAGGCCACCGACGATCTGCCACAGGGTGAACAGGCCGACCGGTATCCGCATCATCCCGGCCATCGGGTTCATCACGGTCCGCACTACCGGGATGAATCGGGCCAGCACGATCGCCTTGGCCGGACCGTATCGCTGCACCACGTCGGTGACCCGGTCGACCCCATGGCGCAGCGCCGGGCGCTTGGTGCGCTCCAGCAGCCTGGTACCCAGCGTTCGGCCGATCCAGTAGCCGATCTGGGCGCCGATGAGCGCTCCTGCCGTGGCGGCGAGAAGTACCCAACCCAACGGCAGATGCAGCGCGCCGTGGCTCGCAGCCAGGATTCCGGCTGTGAACAGCAGCGAATCCCCGGGCAGGAAGAAGCCGACCAGCAGGCCGGTTTCGGCGATCAGCACGCAGAGGATGCCGATCACGCCGGTCGCAGCGATGACGCTGGTGGCGTCGAGTGGATTGAATCCTGCTGCCATCGTGGCGACGGCGGCGTCGCCGATCATCGTCGGGGCGCTCATCGGAGTTCTCGCTTTCGGTGTTCGCCGCCCCGATCGGTGTAGGCGGGGACGGTGAGGAGTTGATCGACGGTGACGAAGCGGTATCCACGGGCGCGCAGAGTGTCGACGACGATCTCGACGGCGGCGACCGTAGCGGCGCGATTACCACCGCGCCCGTCAACACCGTCGTGGAAGATCAACACCCGACCCGGCCGGGTCCGCCGGATCGCGGCCGCCGCGATCCGCGCCGCGGACCATTGCGTTACTTCCAGCGGGTGGCAGAACACCCCCGACACCGGGTGCATTCCCTGTTGCTCGAGAGTTCGGAGCAGCGGCGGGACCCGGAGCAGCCACGGTGGCCGGTACAGGGTAGGTGTTCTGCCCAGTAGTCCGTGAAGGATCTCCTGCGTGCGGAGAAGTTCGTAGTGTTGGGAGGGTCCCAGGAGGCAGCGGCTGAACCGATGGGAGAAGCTGTGGTTGCCGATCACATGACCGGCGGCGGCCAGGGCCGCAGTGGTCCCCGGGTGCCGTTGCACGCACCGTCCGACCTGAAAGAAGGTGGCGGAAACACCGCGGGCAGAAAGAATCTGGGCAATCTGCTCGGTATAAGGAGGGTTGGGACCGTCATCGAAGGTGAGCGCCACCACCTTTTCCGGGTTCCTGGACCGATGAGGGAAGGGGCCAAGCGCTTGCGAGTACGACGACATCAACAGCCAGTAGGCGGCAGCCAGCGCACCTGATGCAGCCAGCAGCACAGCGGTGATCGTTGCGGGTCGGCCAGTACTCATGTGCGGTCCACCCGAAACTCGACCCACCCGAAGGCCAGCAACGACGCCAGGACGGCGGCTGTCACCACGGCGGTGCGGATCGACGGTCGTCGTCGGGCGGAGAGGCTGGTACGTCCGAAGGCAGGCGCCATGCCCAGCACCTGGCGGTGCAGCATCCGGCTGAGCCAGTAGCCGATCAGGTAGTACCAGACGAAGGTGACGACGATGTTGTACGCCAGCCCTTGCTTCAGTCGCCGCGACGACGTCATGCTCGGGTTGCTCCGATCGAACGCCACCGGCCCGCAGGCCTGCAACCTACGCAACAGGTCCAGCTCGTCCCCGCCCTGGGTCAGTCGGGTGTCGTACCCGGTCCAGACCGACCGGCGGAACGCGATGTTGGTGGCGCTGACGTAGAACACCCGACCGGTCAGCCGGTGCCACTGGTACACAGCCCCGAACAGCAGGCTCGGATACCACCGACCCCACCAGGGTGCATCGACGAAGATGCACGGCCCGGCAACCGCCACCAGTTCGGCGCGCGCATCGAATGTTGCGGCGATCGCACTCAGCCAACCCGGGCCGTAGCTGGTGTCCGCGTCGGCGGACACCACGATGTCCCCGGACGCCGCCGCGGTCCCCGCCTGCCTGGCCCAACACACCCCCGGACGAGACTCGACCACCACCATCGCACCTGACGCCGTGGCCACCGCAGCAGTGCGATCGGTGCTGTTGTTGTCGACCACGATCACCTCGACCCGACCGCAGAAGTCCTGCTGCGCCAGGGACTGCAAACACCTGCCCAGGTAGAGCTCTTCGTTGTAGGCGGGTACCACGACGCTGAACATCGGACTACCCGTCATCGCCGGCCGCCCGTTCGGTCGGCGGCCGTACGGGTACCCGCAAGGGCGCCATCAGCTGGGCAGAGGCCTTCACGGCGGCGATGGCACCGTGATAGCCGGCCGAGTCGGGCGCCGGGTGCGGGACGGGGTCGATCACTGTATCGACGGTAGGGAACCGTAGGCCAACGGCTGGTGCGAGGAAGGTTAACTCCGAGTTTGCCTTTCCTGTTGACCATCGGGGCTGTCGGCTGACATCGGCGGAAGCAGCACGGTGAAAGCGGGCGGCACCTTCCTGGACACCAGCAGCCGTCCGCCCTCGGCCTCGGCAAGTCGACGGGCCATCGGCAACCCGATGCCGTGACCAGAGGGTTCTGCCGGGTGGAACGGGTCGCCCTCCCCCACAACACCGCTTCCTTCGTCCTCGACATCGACGGCGCAGGCGCCGGCGGCATCGCGCGTGGTGATAGTGACAGTGCCGGAACCATGTTCGACGGCGTTCTCCACCAGGACGGCGAGAATCTGCCTCACGGCCGCGGCCGACGCGCCAGGCCGCGGTGCCGTCCCGGAAACCACCCGCAGCGCGCGACCCTGGGCGGCGAGCGGGCCGTGCCAGTTCTGGCGGGTCTCCTCCACCAGCGCCGGAACATCTGCCTTCGGGCCTCGACCAGGCCGCCGCCCGGTCAACTCCAACAGATCAGCGATGGTTTCCTCCAGGCGGTCGGCGGTGCGCACCGCCCCGGCAATGGCCGTCCGCAGATCCGCATCCGGATCTTCCAATGCTGCTTCCAGTTCCAGACGCAGACCGGTCACCGGGGTTCGCAACTGGTGGGAGGCCTGAGCGGCGAATTCCCGCTCGTGAGTCACTGTGGTCGCGATGTCGGCGGCAGCCTGGTCCAGGGTCTCGGCCACCGCGTCTATCTCACGGATTCCTGACCGGGAAGTCCGCACGGCGAAATCGCCGGCGCCGAGCTGCCCGGCCGCCGCGGAGAGCTCCTCCATCGGGCGGGCGAGCCGCGCCGCCATCCTTCGGGCGAGCAGCGCGGCGACGCCGACCGCGATCACCGCGAGCGCGACCATCCCCGACCACACGACGATGATCCGCCAGTAGACAGCCCGATGCGACGTCGCCACCCGCACATAGGCGGCTGGTGACCCGGGCCTGTCGATCGGCTGGACGACGACGATTTCCTCACCGAGGTTGCCGCTCCGCCGTTCCCTTCGCGGCAACGTCGGCGGACCGGTACCGGCCACCAGGGCCCCGTCGGAGGAATACAGCGCAGCTCTTCCCTCGTGCACTGCCGCCGCGTCGAATGCTGCCACCGCGCCGGAATCCTCGGACACAGCAACGCTGAGTGCTAGGGCCGCGGCGGTGCGTTCCAGCTCGGATTGCTCGTCCTGCAGGAAGTACCCGAACACTCCGGCGGCGAGCGGGATTCCGAACAGCGCGATGGCAAGGGTCGCGGCAGCCACGGTCAGCATCACCATTCGCCGTCGCACCCGCTGAGTGTGCCTGACGCGGATGAGGATGTGCTCTCCGGCCGGCGACCGGATACCTGCGGCTCGGTGCCTGCTCTCGTCGACGCCATCGGGGTCGCCCCAGCGCGCCCGACACCGCGCGGACCGCTCTTCAGGCACACGTCAGCGTGTTCCGCGACATCCATTCGTCGCGAACATGTCTCGATTCAGTGGTCCGGCAGCTCCAGGCGATACCCGTGACCACGCAGAGTCGCGATCACGGGAACCCGATGCCCGTCCGAGACGTCGGCGACGAGCTTGCGGCGCAGAGAGGCGACGTGCACATCCAACGTCTTTGTCGACCCGAAGCAATGGTCGTCCCACACATCGGCCATCAACGCCTCCCGGGTGACTGCCGTTCCGGCGTCTCTGGCCAGCCGCTCCAACAGATCGAACTCTTTGGCACGCAACACCACTTCCCGCCCGGCCACCGCGACCTGCCTACGCGCCGAGTCGACGACCAGGTCACCGACCGTGATCACGGAGTCGGATTGCGCGCTCCCCCGCCTGAGGTGCGCTCGCAACCGAGCCTGCAACTCGGCCAACCTCACCGGCTTCGCCAAGTAGTCGTCGGCGCCGGCCTCGAGTCCGAGCACCACATCCATTTCGTCCTGACGAGCCGTGAGAATTACCAGCACACTGTTCGGGCTCAGTCTTCGGAGCCGCCGGCACACCTCCACACCGTCGAGATCTGGCAGGCCGAGATCGAGCAGCACCAAGTCACGGTCCCGATCCTCCGCCGCGGCCAGCGCTCCGCGCCCGGTGGCCTCCCATTGCACGTCATAGCCGTGCAGGACCAGGCTGCTCTGTAATGCCCGCCCGATCGTCTCGTCATCCTCCACGAGCAGCACCGAAGCCATAGAGCCAAGATTAGTCATCTGGGTGCGGGCTCGGGGGGTGACCAACGACGCGCTGTTCAACGACGACATGCGATGATCTCGTCAGTCGACGGGTCGCGCACAGCACCGCGTCTGAATCAGCCGATTCCTGTCAACTGGTCATGCATTTCGTCCAACGCTCTTGGAGCAGCTCGCCACCAATGAGATGACCACCAGTTGACATCAGGAGGAAGGCGCCAGATCAGGCGCCTTCCTCTTGACATCGCGACCGACCGCCGGAGGGGCCTCAGGCTATCGGCGCGTTGGTGACGGTGAACGTGCCATTGCCGCGGGAGAACGCCATCGGCACCGTGTACCAACCCGCCCCACCCACCAGCGCGATATCCGCCCGCCCATCACCATTGAAATCACCGGCGACCGGCCGGACCGTCGAACTCATCGCCCAACCAGGAATGTTGGGCACCGCAGAATTGGTGACGGTGAACGTGCCGTTCCCACGGGAGAACGCCATCGGCACCGTGTACCAACCCGCCCCACCCACCAGCGCGATATCCGCCCGCCCATCACCATTGAAGTCACCGGCGACCGGCCGGACCGTCGAACTCATCGCCCAACCAGGAATGTTGGGCACCGCAGAATTGGTGACGGTGAACGTGCCGTTCCACGGGAGAACGCCATCGGCACCGTGTACCAACCC
>CAWCOJ010000002.1:0-986863 GCA_963797145.1 uncultured Actinomycetota bacterium
TCGTCGAGAGCCTGGCGCAGCGTCGGCCAGAAGCCCTGGTCGTACATCCCGAGCGCGATGCCCGGCGCCCCAGCCCTCGGTGAGCGGCCGGCTCGGGTCGCCGGACGGGATCGGCTGGCGTCCAGCGAGGTCAGCAGGCCCTGGAGCCGCTTCATGCCGCGGTCGACGTTCGAGCCGAGCGGGCAGCCCGACCGTCGACACGCAGTCCGCCACGAACGCGCGGTCGCCTGCTCGAAGCCCTTGGCCTGGCCGAGGTCGATCTGCGCGGCCGACAGCGAGGGGTCGATCGCGCCGTCCAGCACCATCCGACCGATGTTCTTCGGGAACAGGTCGGCGTACGTCGCGCCGAGGAAGGTGCCGTAGGACTTGCCGAGGTAGAACAGCCGCTTGTCGCCGAGCGGCGGCCCGCAGCACGTCGATGTCCCGGGCCGCGCGCGACCGTGTCGACGTGCCCGACCAGCGCCGGGTCGGCCTGCTGCGCAGCCGAGGCCCATCCCCTTCCCATGGCCGCATGGTCGCGCCACCTCGGCCGGGGTGTCCGGCGTCGGGTCCTGGCCGAGGAACGTGTCGGTCTGCGCGTCGGTCAGGCACTCCAGGGGGCGCTGGTCGCGACGCCGCGGGGGTCGAACCCGACGACGTCGTAGCTGCGCCGGGTCGCGGCGCTGATCGACGGTCTGCGCGCGCCGCGCGTAGTCGATGCCGGACGCGCCGGGGCCACCGGGGTTGACGACCAGCGAGCCGAGCCGCTGCTTGGGCTTGCCGGCCGGCAGCTTGATCACCGACAGCGGGATCGTCGCGCCGACGGGTCGGCGTAGTCGACCGGGACCGTCAGCTTCGCGCACTGGAAGCCGTCGCCGCAGCCCGTCCAGGCCAGCTTCTGGTCGTAGAAGCTGGCCGAGCGCGTCCGGGCACCGGCGGGCGCGCTCACGGACGGCGCGTTCGGGCCCGCTCGCCGCCGGCTCCGGGTCGTCGTCCCCGCCCGAGCAGGCCGACGAGCAGCAGCAGCACGCGAGGCGCGGCAGCCAGCGCGCCGGCCACGGCGACCGCCGGCGGCCGGGCGCGCCGCTCACGCGTCGGTCCGCAGCTGCAGGGCCATCGCCTCGAGGGCGAGCAGCGGCGCGACGTTCGGCGCCGATCCGGTCGCGGGCGTCCCGGATGGCGTCCATGCAGCGCACGCGCCTGGGACGGCGAGAGCCGGGCCGCCAGCCGCTCGACGTCCGGCCGCATCTCGGCGTTGATCAGCTCGGCGGTCGGGTCGGCGTGCAGCACCAGCACGTCCCGGTAGAGCGAGAGCAGGTCGAGCAGCGAGCGGTCGACCATGTCGCGGACGAACCGGGTGGCCCGCCGCTTCTGGTTGTCCGCCAGCGTCTTGAGCTGGCTGCGCACGTGCGGCGGCTGGGTGCGGGCCTGCGGGTCGGCGCCGAGCGCGCGCAGCAGGTCGACCCGCTCCGCCTCGTCGCGCTGGGTGGTGCCGGCCTCGGCCTCGGCCTTGGCGGTGTCGAGCAGCGCGGCCGCGTGCAGCACCGCGTCGCCGACCCCGCGCAGCTGCAGCGGGACGCGCAGGACGTCGCGCCGCCGGATGCGGGCCTGCTCGTCGGTCGCCAGCCGCCGGGCCATGCCGATGTGGCTCTGCGCGGCGCGGGCGGCGAACGCCGCCATCTGCGGGTCGACGCCGTCGCGCCGCACCAGCAGGTCGGCGACGGCGTCCGGCGGCGGGGTGCGCAGCCCGACGTGCCGGCAGCGGCTGCGGATGGTCACCAGGACGTCGTCCGCGCTGGGCGCGCAGAGCAGCCAGACCGTGCGCGCGGTCGGCTCCTCGATGGCCTTGAGCATCGCGTTGCCGGAGGAGTCGTTGAGCCGGTCGGCGTCCTCGACGAGGATGACCCGCCAGCGGCCGGTCGAGGGGCGGCGCTGGGCCAGCGGCAGCAGCTCGAGCGCCTGCTGGCGGCTGATGACGACGCCCTCGGTGCGCAGCGTGGTCACGTCGGCGTGGCTGCCGGCCGAGCACGGTGTGGCAGGAGTGGCAGGTGCCGCAGCCGGCCTCGTCCTCCTCGCACAGCAGGGCGGCGGCGAACGCGCGGGCGGCCACCGAGCGGCCCGAGCCCGGCGGGCCGGTGAACAGCCACGCGTGGGTCATCCCGGCGCCGTCACCGCGCGAGGAACGCACCGCGCGGCGCAGCACGTCGACCGTCGGCTGCTGCCCGACCACCTCGTCCCAGACGCTCACCGCTGCTCGCGCTCGCCGAGGTTGAAGATCTCTTCCTCCAGCGGCAGCGGCTGGGTCGCGTCGACGGGCGGCTGGACCGTCGCGTCGTCGCCGGACCCGCGCGGGTCGCCGCCGACGGACCGCATCGGGCGGGCTCCCGGCGGACGCGGCGGTCGCGGGCGGCGCTCGCGCGGCCGCCTGCTCGCTGCTGCCTCGCGCTCGCGCGCGCCTGCGCGCCGCCTCGCCGCGGCCGCGCTGCCGCCGCTCGGCGCGCTCGGCGGCGGCACGCTCCGCGCCGCGCCTTGGCCGCCGCCGCCTGCTCGGCCGCTGCCTCGGCCGCTGGCCTCGAGCTCGGCCTGCTCGCGGGCCTGCTCGCGAGCGGCGCTCCTCGGCCTGGCGCCGGGCCTGCCGCTCGGCGATCACCTGGGCCTCGACCTCGGCGTGGTGCTGGCGCTCGCGCTCGGCCTGCTCGCGCGGCCAGCGCTCGGCCGCCTCGCGCTCCTCGCGCGCCGCTCGCTCGATCGCCGACTCGGGCAGCAGCGCCGTCAGCCGCTCGACGCACCTGGCGGTGGATCTGCTGCGGGCCGAGCGCGGCGTCGACCACGAGGTACCGCGACGGCGCCCGCCGGGCCAGCGCCAGGAAGCGCTCGCGCACCCGGGCGTGGAACTCGTCGGGCTCCTGCTCGAGCCGGTCGTGCTCGTCGTCGCGGCGCAGGCGGCCGATGTCCGGCTCGACGTCCAGCACGATGGTCAGGTCGGGCACCAGGCCCTGGGTGGCCCAGCGGGACAGCTGCGCCACCTCGGCCGTGCCGAGGTCGCGGCCGGTGCCCTGGTAGGCCACCGAGGAGTCGCTGAACCGGTCGGTGACGACGACCTCGCCCGGCCTCGAGCGCCGGTCGGACGACCGTCTCGACGTGGTGCGCGCGGTCCGCCGCGAACAGCAGCGCCTCGGCGCGCGGGGTCAGGTCGCCGCCGTGCAGCAGCACCTCGCGCATCCTGGCGCCGGCCTCGGTCGCACCGGGCTCGTGGGTGAGCAGCGGGCGTGTAGCCGTGCTCGGCGAGCCAGTCGCCGAGCAGCCGGACCTGGGTGGACTTGCCCGCGCCGTCGCCGCCCTCGAAGGCCACGAAGCGGCCCGGGTACGGCGCCCGGCGGGCCGGCGCGTCCTGCAGCTGGCGCTGGCCGATCGCGTGCGCCAGGTCGGGGACCAGCGAGATGCCCGCGCGGTCGTCCATCTGCCGGTAGGACACGTAGCCGATCGCGATCGCACCGAGGCCGGCCAGCAGGAACGTGGCCATCACGCCGGTGTAGGTGAGGCTGACGTCGTCGTTGATGTGCACGGTGCCGGGCAGGTGCAGCAGCCTGGACAGGCCCGCCGCGACGATCGGCCCGAGGGCCAGCACCGAGATCAGCACGACGCGGACCATCGACTGCACGAACGCGAACGTGCGGCCGCGGACGTCGTCGCCGACCTCGAGGCCGAGCAGCGTGTAGCCGGTGACCCAGGCCGCCCCCGCGCAGGCGCCCAGGCCGATCGTGAAGAAGACGGCGAGCGCGATGTTCGGGATCGGCGGAGAGCAGGATCAGCCAGCAGCCCGGCCGCGGCGATGGACAGGCCGAACAGCCGGCGCCGGGAGAACTCCGGCGAGCAGCCGCGGGGCGAGCCACATGCCGAGGGCCATGCCGAGGAACACCGCGGCGAACAGCGTGCCGTAGCCGGGCGACCCGGCGCCGAGGGCGCTGACGAACGCCGGCGCGAGCCCGATGACGAAGCCGCCGGCGGCGAACGCGCCGAGCATGCCGAGCACCAGGCCGCGCACCAGCGGCGTGCGGCCGATGTACTTCCAGCCCTCGACCGCGGTGCGCAGGACGACTCCTGGCTCGCCGTGCGTTCGTGCTCTGCGGGAAGTCCAGCCGCCAGATGACCAGCGCGGAGACCAGGAAGGTGAGGGCGTTCGACGTACAGCGCCAGGTAGGTCGGGTTGCCCTCGAGGTGCTTCCAGAAGCCGTCGAGCACGCCGCTGGCCAGCGTCAGGCCGGCGAACAGCAGCGCCGCGACGGGCGCCGAGCCGTAGGTGACGACCAGGCTGAGCTGGTTGGCCGCCTCGAGCCGCTTGCGTGGCACCAGGTTCGGCACCGTCGCGTCCTTGGCCGGCATCCAGAACAGGCCGACGATCTCGACCAGCACGGTGGCGACGTACAGCCACCACAGCGTGCCGATCAGCGGGATGGTGCAGAACAGCACGAAGCGCAGCACGTCGCCGTAGACCAGCACCAGCGGCGCGGCAGCCGGTCGGCGACCACGCCGGCCAGCGGCCCGAACAGCACCGCCGGCGCCAGCCGCAGGATGAACACGCCGGAGACCGCGAGCAGCTTGCCGGACGACGTCTCGGCCAGGGTCGCGGCGAGCGCGGTGGTGGCCAGCAGGCCCAGCCAGTCGCCCAGGCTGGACAGCCCCAGCGCCAGCCAGAGCCGGCGGAACGGCGTGATGGCCAGCACGGCACGGATGTCGTGGTCCGGCGCCTCGGCGCGGCGGCAGACCGGCGCGAGCACTGCCGGCGGGCGCCTCGGGCGGCCCGGGCAGGCTCGCGCTCATGTCAGCCACGCGCGGAAGCCTACGTGAGTCGGCCGACAGTGCCGTGCGCACGCTCAGCCGCCCTTCTTGGCCGCCGCTCTTCTTCGCGGTCGGTCTTCTTGGCCGTGGTCTTCTTCGCCGCCGTCTTCTTGGCGGTGGTCTTCTTCGCGGCCGTCTTCTTGGCCTCGCGCTTCTTGGCCGGCCCGCGCGCGCGCTTGTCGGCCAGCAGCTCGGCGGCCCGCTCGTGGGTGATGGTCGCCGGGTCGTCGTCCTTGCGGAGCGTGGCGTTGACCTCGCCGTCGGTCACGTACGGGCCGAACCGGCCGTCCTTGACCACGACCGGCTTGCCGGAGACCGGGTCGTCGCCGAGCTCGCGCAGCGGCGCGGTCGCCGACTGGCCGCGGCCGCGCTTGGGCTGGGCGTAGATCGCCAGCGCCTCGTCGAGGGTCATGTCGAACAGCTGCGCCTCGCTGGTCAGCGAGCGCGAGTCCGTGCCCTTCTTCAGGTACGGGCCGTAGCGGCCGTTCTGCGCGGTGATCTCGTCGCCGGTCTCCGGGTCGGTGCCGACGATGCGGGGCAGCGACAGCAGGCGCAGCGCGTCCTCGAGGGTCACCGACTCCGGCGACATGTCCTTGAACAGGCTGGCCGTGCGCCCGGCCTTGCGGCCTTCTGGCGGCCTTCTTCGCCGTCTTCTTGGCGGCCTTCTTCTTCGGCTTGGCCGCGGGCTCCTCGCCGTCGCCCTCGCCGCTCGACCACCTCGGCGCCGGCCTGCTCGGCGGCGGGCGCGTCGTCCGGGATCGAGCTCGGTGACGTACGGGCCGTAGCGGCCGGCCTTGACCACGATGTCGCGGCCGGTGGCCGGGTCCTCGCCGAGCACCCGGCCGTCGTCCCCGCTCATGGTGAGCAGCTCGCGGGCCTTCTCGACGCTCAGCTCGTCCGGCGCGACGTCGTCCGGCACGGTGGCGCGCTGCGGCTGGCCGTCCGGGCCGGTCGACCTCGACGTACGGGCCGTACCGGCCGACCCGCAGCACGACGCCGTCGCCCAGCGGCACGGTGCTGATCTCGCGGGCGTCGATCTCGTCCAGGTCGCCGGCCAGGTCCTTCAGACCCTCGAGCGCGGTGTCGGCGTCGCCGAAGTAGAACCGCTGCAGCCAGCGCGAGCGCTCCTCGTGGCCGTCCGCGATCTTGTCGAGGTCGCCCTCCATCGCGGCGGTGAAGTCGTAGTCGACCAGCCGGGCGAAGTGCTCCTCCATCAGCCGGGTCACCGCGAACGCCACCCAGTGCGGCACCAGCGCCGAGCCGCGCGACCAGACGTAGCCGCGGTCCAGGATCGTCGAGATCGTCGAGGCGTACGTCGACGGGCGGCCGATGCCGCGCTCCTCGAGGGCCTTGACCAGGCTGGCCTCGGTGTAGCGCGGCGGCGGGCTCGTCTCGTGACCCGAGACCTCGAGCTCGCGGGTCGAGACGCCGTCGCCCTCGGCGAGCTGCGGCAGCCGGCGCTCGGCGTCCGCCGCGTCGCCGTCGCCGCGGACCTCGTCGCGACCCTCCTCGTAGGCGGCCAGGAAGCCGCGGAAGGTGATCACGGTGCCGCTCGCGCTGAACTCGGCGTCCCGGCCGTCGGTCGACGTGGCGGCCAGCCGCACGGATGCGGTCGAGCCGCGCGCGTCGGCCATCTGGCTGGCGACCGTGCGCTTCCAGATCAGCTCGTACAGCCGGAAGTCGTCGCCGCGCAGCTGCCCGGAGACCTGCGCCGGGAGTGCGGAAGCGGTCGCCCGCGGGGCGGATCGCCTCGTGCGCCTCCTGCGCGTTCTTCGACTTGTTCGCGTAGAACCGCGGCTTGTCCGGCACGTACTGCGGGCCGTACAGCTCGGCCGCCTGGCTGCGCGCGGCGGACAGCGCCTCGCTGGACAGCACGGTCGAGTCGGTACGCATGTAGGTGATGAAGCCGTTCTCGTACAACGACTGCGCGACCCGCATCGCGTGCCGGGACGAGAACCGCAGCTTGCGGCTCGCCTCCTGCTGCAGGGTCGAGGTGGTGAACGGTGCGGCCGGACGGCGGGTGTACGGCTTCTCCTCGACGCTGCGCACGGTGACGGGGACGTCGCGCAGGCCGTGCGCCAGCGCCGTCGCGGCCGCCTCGTCGAGGTGGACGACGGTCCGCGTCGTCTGCAGCCGGCCGAGGTCGTCGAAGTCCTTGCCGGTGGCCACCCGGGCGCCGTCCACCGCGGTCAGCCGCGCGGTGAAGGCGGTGCTCGTCGTCCGCGGCGAAGGTGCCGAGCAGGTCCCAGTAGGACGCCGAGCGGAAGGCCATCCGCTCGCGCTCGCGCTCCACCACCATGCGGGTCGCCACGGACTGCACGCGGCCGGCGGACAGGCCCTGGCGGATCTTGCGCCACAGCACCGGCGAGACCTCGTAGCCGTACAGCCGGTCCAGGATGCGGCGGGTCTCCTGCGCGTCGACGAGGCGGTCGTCGATGTCGCGGGTGGACTCGAGCGCCCGCTGCAGCGCCTCGCGGGTGATCTCGTGGAACACCATGCGCTTGACCGGCACCTTGGGCTGCAGCGCCTCGAGCAGGTGCCAGGCGATGGCCTCGCCCTCGCGGTCCTCATCCGTGGCGAGGTAGAGCTCGTCGGCGTCCTTGAGCAGCCGCTTCAGCTCGGCGACCTTCTTGCGCTTGTCGGTGTCGACCACGTAGTAGGGCTCGAAGCCGTTCTCCAGGTCGACCGCGAACTTGCCGAACGGGCCCTTCTTCATGTCCGCCGGCAGCTCGGACGGCTGGGGCAGGTCGCGGATGTGACCCACGCTGGCCTCGACGTCGTAGCCCTCGCCGAGGTAGCCGGCGATGGTCTTGGCCTTCGCGGGGGACTCGACGATGACGAGCCGACGGCGAGCGCTGGACGACGTGGCCACGCTTCTCCCCTTGCTGGCGAAACGACCGGTGGATGCGCCACCCACCGGGCACGACGGTAACGCCGCGACACCGAGAGTATGCAATCGGTGTCCACAACGGGGACGAAGGTGATCTTGAAGCGGCACACGCGGGCTCACGCCGCCCGACGGGCGGTGCAGCAGGAGGTCGGCGACCAGGTGCCGGACGTCGGGCAGCAGCCGGGCGCGCAACTCGGTCTCCGGCTCGTCCAGCAGGTGCGCGAGCGCGCCGACCACCTGGCCGACGGTGAGCTCGCCGTCGCAGGCGCCGACCAGCGCGGCCAGCGCGGTGTCCGCCCGCACCACCCGGCGCAGCCCGCCGCCCTGGCGGAGCAGGATCACCTGGGGGTCCGGCGCGCCGGGCAGGCCGTGCCGCTCCTCGGTCACGTCGGCGGCGACGACCAGGCGTGCCGCGAGCAGCTCCTCGTCGCTGGTGCTGCGCAGCCAGGTCTCGGCGTCCAGGACGTCGCGCACCACGTCGCCCATCGGCCCCTGCACCGGCCCGCGCAGCTCCTCGAGCCGCTGCCAGGCCGGTTCGGCTCGGCGCAGCGTGACGACGCCGAAGCCGATCGCCTCGACCCCTCGGCCGGCGAAGTCGTCCAGCCAGCCGGTGACCAGTGCGTCGTGCCCGGGCGTGTCGGGCAGGTGCCCACCGTCGCGGGCCCAGGTCTGCGCGTACTCGGCGGGGTCCTGCACCTCGCGCTGGACGACCCACGCCTGGACGTCGGGTGGCAGCCAGGCGGCCACCCGCTCGCGCCAGTCGACACCCTCGACGTGCTCCCAGTTGCCCAGCAGCTGCGCGACGCCGCCGGCGGCCAGCAGGTCAGCCACCCCGCTGACCAGCCGGCGCACCACCTCGTCGCCAGCCAGGCCGCCGTCCCGGTACTCGTAGTGCGGCAGCCCGGCGGCCCGCGGGGTGATCACGAACGGCGGGTTGCTGACCACCAGGTCGTAGGCGTGCCGGTCGGCCGGCCCGAGACGGGTTCGAGCAGGCTCGCCGTGCCGCAGCTCCAGCTCGCGGCCGGCGAAGGGTCCGGTCGCGCCTGCGTTGAGGCGCGAGTTGAACTCGGCGAACGCCAGGGCGCGTGGGGACACGTCGGTGGCCACCACGGACGACGCGTGCCGGGCGGCGTGGAAGGCCTGCACGCCGCAGCCGGTGCCCAGGTCGAGCGCGGTGCGCACCGGGCGTGCGCACCGTCCACTGGGCCAGGGTGAGCGAGGCGCCACCGACACCGAGCACGTGGTCCTCGCGCAAGGGACCACCGGTGGCCGCTTCGCCGAGGTCGCAGGCCAGCCACCACTGTGCGTCGTCCGCGGCGTACGGGCGCAGGTCGACCAGGGGACGGGCAGGGCGTCCGGGCCAGACCCGCTGACCGACACCAGACCGGCCCGGACGGCGCCCTCGTGCGTGGTGCGCGGCAGTGCGGCGTCCAGGTCGGTCAGCGGCACGTCGTCGCCGAGCACGAACAACCGGGTCAGCAGGCTGACCGGGTCGGCTCGGCCGGCCAGCGCGCGCCTGGCCGGCAGCGGCTGCTCGCGGTGCAGTGCGGCGGCAGCCAGCGGGCCGAGGGCGTCCTCGATGGCGGCGACGGTGAACGGGGCGAGATCGGCGGCCAGCTGCGGCGCGAGTGCGGCCTCGAGCCGCGGCACCGCGCTCATCCGGTGGTCGCCGCGGTCGCCTTGCGGCGGGCTCGGTAGCTGCGGGTCTTGGCCTTGTTGCCGCAACCCCACTCGCACCAGGTCCGGGACCGGTTCTTGCTGGCGTCGAAGTACGCCCAGCCGCAGTCGTCCGCGCCGCAGACCTTGACCCGCCGCCACGTCCCGTCCACCACGGCCTTGTTGACCGCCACGAGGAGCGCGGAGACCGCGCCGGGAACGCCGTCCAGCACCGGCTGCAGGCCCGGTCCCTCGCCGGGGACGTCGGTGCCGCCGACCCGCAGCGGCAGCCGGGCGGCCACCTCGTCCAGCGCGGTGAAGTCGCCGGACCCGTCGTGGTTGGCGGTGAACGCGGCCTGCAGCCCCTCGCGCAGGCCGGCGGGCCAGGGCGAGGTCGGCGTCGGTGGCGGGTGCCGGCCGGGCCAGCAGCCCGTGCTCGACCAGCCAGGTGGTCAGCTCGTCCGGCGTGGTCAGGTCGTCGGTGGCCAGCTCGAGGTCGATCGAGTTCGCATAGGCGATCAGCAGCTCGACGTGCGGCGGCAGCGCAGTGGCAGTCATAACGACACCATCATAAGTCGTTTGGGGGTTGCACGTCGCCCGACACCGGCATACGCTGTTTGCAGGTGTCTAGGAGGTAGATCACCATGACGAGCTTCATTGCAGCAGTGGCCATGCAGCAGCTGGCCGACATGCAGCAGCTGCAGCGGGACCTGGGCCGGCGCGGACGCAGCGCGCCCCCCGGACGTCGAGCATCCGAGGGGCGCGCCAGGCGGGTCGTTCAGCGGCTGACTGCGGGCTCCTCGTCCGCCACGCCGTCCGCCACGTCGGCCTTGCCTGCCTTGCCGGCCGCAGCCTCCGCATCGAGGTCGCCATCGGCTCCCTCGGCGGTCAAACCGGCCTGAGCGTCGTCGCTGTTCGCGGCGCCGTCGTCGTCCACCCCGGCGACACCCTCGTCGGAGTCGGTGGCGTCGTCACCGAACGCGATGTCGCGACGCTTGCTGATCGCGACCATCGTGATGATGATCAGGGCCGCCACACCGGCGATGCCGTAGCGCAGCGTGGGGTTGGCGTCCGTGCCGATGCTCAGCTGGACGATCGCCGGAGCGATCAGCACGGCGACCAGGTTCATCACCTTGATCAGCGGGTTGATGGCCGGTCCCGCGGTGTCCTTGAACGGGTCCCCGACGGTGTCGCCGATGACGACGGCCGCGTGCGGCTCGGAGCCCTTGCCGCCGTAGTTGCCGTCCTCGACGATCTTCTTGGCGTTGTCCCAGGCGCCGCCACTGTTGGCCAGCATGACCGCCATCAGCACGCCGGCACCGATCGCGCCGGCCAGGTAGCCGGCCAGCGGGCCGATGCCCAGGCCGAAGCCGACGGCGATGGGTGCCATGGCGGCCATCAGGCCGGGGGTGGCCAGCTCGCGCAGGGAGTCGCGGGTGCAGATGTCCACGACCCGGCCGTACTCCGGACGCTCGGTTCCCTCCATGATCCCGGGGTGCTCGCGGAACTGGCGACGCACCTCGAAGACGATGGCACCGGCGGCGCGGGTGACCGCGTTGATCGCCAAACCGGAGAACATGAACACGACGGAGGCGCCGAGGATCAGGCCGACCAGCGTGGACGGCGTGACGATCTCGAAGATGAACGACGCGCGGATCTGCTGGGACAGGTCGGTCGCCTGACCGATCTGGTCCAGCTGGTAGCCGGCCGTCGTGACGGCCTGCTTGACCGCATCGGTGTACGAGCCGAACAGCGCGGTCGCCGCCAGCACCGCGGTGGCGATGGCGATGCCCTTGGTGATGGCCTTGGTGGTGTTGCCCACCGCGTCCAGCTCGGTGAGGATCTTGGCGCCCTCGCCGTCCACGTCGCCGGACATCTCCGCGATGCCCTGGGCGTTGTCGCTGACCGGGCCGAAGGTGTCCATCGCGACGATGACGCCGACCGTGGTGAGCAGGCCGCAACCGGCCAGGGCGATCAGGAACAGCGACAGGATGACCGTGCTGCCACCGAGCACGAAGGCCAGGTAGACCGCGCCGGCGATGATCACCGACGTGTAGACCGCGGACTCCAGGCCGACGCCGAAGCCGGACAGCACGACGGTGGCGGCACCAGTCAGCGAGGTGCGGGCGACGTCCTTGGTCGGGCGGTCCTCCGTACCGGTGAAGTAGCCGGTCAGCCACAGGATGATGCCCGCCAGCACGATGCCCAGGACCACGGCGAAGGTGGCCACCAGACGCGGGTCGCCCTGCAGCCTGAGCACCTCCTCGTTGGCGTTGGTCAGGTCGGCGAACGAGGCCGGCAGGAAGACGTACGCGGCCCCGACCGCAGGAGCTCGACGGCGTCGACCGAGCGATCCAGGAAGAGGTCCTCCTTGCGCGGGAAATGGTTGAAGACCGTCACGCTCGAGACACCGGCCTCCCGGGCGACCTCGGCAACCGTCACCGCGTCGTACCCGCGCTCGAGGAACAGCCGACCCGCGACCTCCGAGATCCGCGCCCGGGTCTGCGGCCCACCGCGTTCCCCCGTCCTGGGCATCGCGCTCACTTTCTTGTGTAACTACACTTAGTCCGTTAATCTAGTGGCATGTCATCCGAACGGACAACCGACAGTGTCATCGATAGCCGCTCCCCCCGATCGTTGCGGGAGGGGTGGCTCGCTCTGGCGGGCCTGTCCGCGGTGTTCCTGTTCGAGATGCTGGACAACTCGATTCTGAACGTCGCGTTGCCGACGATCGGGCGCGAACTACACGCGTCGACGACCGCGCTCCAGTGGGTGACGGGCGCATACGCGGTGGTGTTCGGCGGGTCCATGCTGGCGTTCGGCGCGCTGGCCGACCGGTTCGGTCGACGACGGATCATGCTCGTCGGACTGGTGCTGCTGGGTGTTGCCAGCCTGGCGACCGCGTTCGTCACCACTGCGGAGCAGCTCATCGCCGTCCGGGTGGCGATGGGGGTCGCGGCCGCGATGACGACTCCCGGCTCGATGGCCCTGGCCTTCCGACTGTTCGATCAGGACGGCCTGCGCGTCCGGGCGATGACCCTGATCACCACCGTGGGTCTGATCGGTCTCGCGATCGGCCCGACCGTCGGTGGTCTCGTGCTCGCGATCGCTCCGTGGCAGGTCCTGCTGCTGGTGAACGTGCCGATTGCCGCACTCGCGATCATCGGTGTGCGGTTCGGGATCGCTGCGGACGAGGCGGCGGATCTCCATCGCGACCCGGTGGACGTCCCCGGAGCGGTACTGGGCACGGCGACGATCGTGCTGGCCCTCGTCGCGCCGACCCTGTTCGTCGACGAGGGCGCCGGGTCGTGGGTCCCGTGGACCACAACGGCGGGGGCCGTGGTCGGCGCGGTTCTGTTCGTCCTCCGCGAGCGGTCGGCGCGGCACCCGCTTCTCGACCTCGACCTGGTTGCCCGCCCGCTGGTCTCGAGCGGCCTGGCGTTCAAGGCCGCCGCCGGGCTGGCGACCGCCGGACTCGGCTATCTGGTGACGCTGCAGCTGCAGCTGGATTGGGGATGGACGCCCGCCCTCGCGGCCATCGGCATGCTGCCGCAGGTCGTCGTCCTGGTCGCAGCCGGCCCGTTCATCACTCCGTTCGTGGACCGGGTCGGTCTCGACCGGGCCGCATGGCTCAGTGCCGCGGCGGTCGTGTGCGGGCTCGCGGTCTACAGCCTGCTGAGCAGTTTCGGCTACGTCTGGGTCGCGATCGCACTTGTGCTGGTGGCGGCCGGGATGCGGGTGGTCGGCGTCGTCGCCGGGGTCAACGTGCTCCGTGGTCTGCCGAAGGACCGGACCACGATCGGAGCAGCTCTGGTCGACACCGCCACCGAGGTCAGCTCCGGCGTCGGCATCGCCGTCACCGGCACCATCCTCGCGGCGCTGTTCGCCGGCACCTTCGCCGCTTCGGACTGGAGCACGCAGCAGACCGCGCAGTTCCAGCAGGCAGTCACCATCGCCGGCCTCACGCTCACCGTCGTGGCCGCCGCGCTGGTCGGCTGGGGCATGGTCCGGACCCGGCGCGGCGCGGACGGCCACGCGGCACCGTCGGTCGAGGAACCGACTCCCGTGAAGGTCTAGGGGTAGCTGTAGCCGGTCGGCTCGTCGCCCAGGTCGATGATGGCCGCCACCGGGCCGCCACCGTCGGGCCCCTGGTGAGCGGCCGAGACGGAGACGAACACCGCCGGATCGCCGGTCACCGACGCGGTGACCCCGCCCACGGCGGACTTGATCTGCCGGTGCCAGTGCACGTCGGAGTCGTCGAGCATGGCATTGCGCCGGCCGCGGACCTGACCGTCCTGCGATACCTCGCATTTGAGGAACACGTTCACCAGCCGGCCGCCGAGGTCGGACGTCCGAGGCCGGTCCGGCAGGTCCAGCCCGGCGTCGGCGATGGCCGCCCAGATGCCGTCCGTGTCGAGGGCATCGCGCATCACCGAGTGGCCGATCCGATACCTGCCGCCGATCCCGCGCGTGTTGCCGACCACCACCACCTGGGCCTGGTCCAGTTCCACCCCCGACGAGCACGACGCCACCGACGAATACAGCGACCGGTCGTGCATCACATCCGCGTCGGTCGGCATCTCGATCTCGCCGAGCGCCACCGCGATGCCGAGGGCTGTGCACCCGTTCGACAGGTCCATCGACTCGTGGGTGTGCTCGGTCCACACGCTCTGGCCGCGGGACTTCGCGTCCCGGATCGTGTGGATGGTCAGCAACGGGGTCTTGGTCTGCACGTAGTGGACGTCCGCCGGGTCGGTGATGCCGGCCCGCTCCATCGCGACCGCGACCGCGGCCGCCACCTTCTCGATCATCGGCGTGTAGCCGATCTCCTCGGGCAGCAACGGTTCGCTCATCGCGAAGCCGACAGTGAGCCTCGGTTCGTCGGTCGCTACGGCCTGCTCCGCCGGGATGGTGGCGAAAACCGTTGCGTGCGGCGAGATCACCCCGTCCGTGCCGCCGGACCAGACGATCGGGATGCCCTTGACGTCGTCCGCCGACCTGGTGCCCTTGGCGGCGATCACCTCGCGGAACGCCCGGTCAGCGATGATCCTGGTGTAGTCGTTGACGCCACCGTTGCCCTCGGTCTTGCCGATCACCGCGATGATCCGGTCCGCGTCGAGAACGCCTTCGTCGATGAGCTTTCCGAGCTCGCTCGCGTCGGACACGCTGTGCAGCGGGATCTTCCGTACCTCAATGGCGTCGGGCATGATGAGCGCTCTCCTCGGAGTGGGTGGTCGGGTCGGCAGATGTCGCGGTTGTGACGGGGGATCAGCCCGGCCCGGCCGCGGTGATCACGGTACCGATCGTGCCTGGCGGTGCGGAAACGGCGTCAGCCAGTTCGGCCAGGCGGGTGATGATCGCGGTCCGGCCGGGCACCGAGCCGAAGGTCACTGCGGCGGCCACCTTCGGTCCCATCGATCCGGCCGCGAAATGCCCTGCAGCGATATGGGTCCGCATCTCCTCCGCGGAGACGTGACCGAGCGGCCGGGCGGCCGCGGTGCCGAAGTCAAGGACCGCATTGTCGATGTCGGTGGCGATCACCAGGGTGTCGCAGGCCAGGTATTTGCCCAGCAGGGCAGCGGCCAGATCCTTGTCGATCACCGCCTCGATCCCTTCCAGGCGGCCGGCCCGCCGGATCACCGGGACACCCCCGCCGCCGGCCAGGACCACGGTCACTCCCGCCCCGAGCAGTTCCGCACCGACAGCAGCGTCGAGTACCTCGAGCGGTGCCGGCGAGGCGACCACCCGCCGCCATCCGCGGTTGCCCAGGTCCACCCAGTGTTGTCCCAGTGCGATCAGCAACTCCGCCTGGTCCTGCGGGAGGTACCGGCCGACCGGCTTGGCGGGCGCGGCGAACGCCGGATCGTCGGGATCCACCAGGGTCCGGGTGATCAGCGCCGCGACCCGCGCCGGTCGGCCGCGCTCGGCCAGCGCCGCCTCCAGCGCATCGCACAGGACGAAGCCGATGGTGGCCTGGGTCTGCGCGACGCACCAGTCCAGCGATACCGGCGGGACCACGTGTGCGGACAGTTCGTTCTTCACCAGCAGATTGCCGACCTGCGGACCGTTGCCGTGGGTGACAGCGACCTGGAAACCCGCGGCCACCAGGTCGGCGATGTGCCCGGCGGCGATCGTCAGCGCCTCGATCTGGTGCACCTCGGTGGCGGAGCCGTCCGGCGCGCTCATCGCGTTGCCACCCAGCGCGACCAGCACCCGGCCGGTCCCGATGCTGGACGCCGGCACGGCAGCGTGGGGCCGGGTCATGCGTGTCAGCCTAGATCGAGCCGTTCCGGTGTCGCGCTGGAACCGCGCCCTGTCAGTACCTGGTTGACAGACCCTCCCACCCGGACCGCCGGCGGTGTTCCGTGAGAGTTGGACCGATCGGTCGGTCGGCATCACCATGGACGGGAGCCATCACTTCCAGAAGGGCAGGAGGCCCATGAACACCTGGACCGCGACCGAACTCGACCGGATCGGCGGTGCGGAGGTGCTGCAGCTCGCTTCGCACCGACCGGACGGAACGCTCCGCCCCTATGTCACCATCTGGGTGGTCCGATCCGGGGTGGACCTGTACGTACGAACCGCACACGGACTCGACAACCCCTGGTACCGAAGGGCAGTCGCCGCCGGTTCCGGCCGAATCCGGGCCGGGGGCGTCGAGCGGGACGTCACCTTTGCCGCAGCGGACGACTCCACGGTGACCGACGTCGACGCCGCGTACCACGGCAAGTACGACCGGTACGGGCCCCAGATCGTCGGGACAGTCACCGGACCGAACGCGGCCGCCGGCACGCTGCACCTCACCCCGGCCGGAGACTGACGGACCGGCCGCCACCCGGGATCGCAGACGACGAACCGGATCAGCGGTCCACCGGACGCAGGATGCCGTGCAGCACCATCCCCGCGGTGACGGCCAGCATGCCTTCCTTCTCCGACCGGGGCAGGGCGGCCAGCGGTCCGTCCAGGCAGAGCATCGCCAGTCCGTGCACCGCCGACCAGACCGCGATGTCGGCTCCCGGGCGTCGGTCCGGGGCCATCGCACCCGTCGCCACCAGGTCGTCCAATGATCCGGTGAGCACCCCGAAGGCGGGTTCGTCGGTCTCCCAGAGTGCGTCGGCCGCCACCGGCAGTCCCATGCAGAAACACCGGAAGAGGCCCTCCTGGTCCAACGCGAACGCGAAGTAGGCGTCGCCGATCGCGACCAACCGGCGGGCCGCAGCGGCGGCCGGATCGGCATCCGGCTGCTCCGCGAGAGCCGCGGCAGCCTGCCGCATATGTGCCGCGAGTTGGCTCAACGCCGCTTCCTTGACCGCGTGCTGGAGCGCCTGCTGCCCGGCGAAGTGCCGATAGGCGGCCGTTGCGGAGACACCGACCCGACGGGCCACCTCGCGCAGTACCACTGCGTCGGGTCCGCCCCGGGCGGCCATGGCGGTGGCCTCGGTGACCAACGCCTCGGAAAGATTCCCGTGGTGGTATCGCCGGGCGGGTTCGGAGACTCCTTCGGACGTCATCGGCCTGGTCGCACCTCACCTCGAAAAATACATGTTGACGCTGTTAGCATTCCCGCCTAGGTTAACACCGTCAACATAGCATTCCCGCCTGGAACGCCCCCGCCCTGAGCGCCACCGAACACTGTTCGACCACGTTGTCCCCGACCAGCTCTGCCCCCTCACATCTGTGCCCGACCACACTGTGCCCCACCACGCTCTGCCCCTCAACGCTGTGCCCCACCACGCTGTGCCCCTCAACACTGTGCCCCTCCAGACCTGGGAGATCCACGATGCTCTACCGGTTCGGACTGCTGCTCGGCCGCCGCGCGAAGCTCGTGCTCGCCCTCGGCGCTCTGGTGCTCATCGGTGCCGCCGCCCTCGGCGCCGGCGCTTTCGGCAAGCTGCAGGCCGGTGGATTCGAAGATCCGGGATCGGACTCCAAGAAGGCGGCCGAGATCGTCGGGCAGCACTTCGGATCCGACCCGAACCTGATCCTGATCGCCAGGACCACCGACGGGAGCATCGAATCCCCGGCCAGTCGGCAGGCCGGGGAATCGCTCACCGCAGCGCTCGCGGCCGAGCCGGGCGTCAAGGTGGCCGGCTCCTATTGGCAGACACCGATTCCCGGGCTCGCCTCGACCGACGGCTCCTCGGCGATGATCCTGCTGGTGGTGGGCGGCGATCAGGGGAAGATGGTCACCCGCGGCGGCGAGCTGGGTGACAAGTACGCCGGTGAGCACGACGGTCTCACCGTCAGTGTCGGCGGAGCCGCCGGGGTGTTCGGCGACATCAACACCCAGGTGGCGCACTCGCTGGTGATCGCGGAATCCATCGCGATCCCGCTGACCATGATCCTGCTGTTGATCGTCTTCGGGTCGGTGGTCGCCGCGTTGCTTCCCCTGTTGATCGGTACCTTCGCCATCATCGGCACCTTCGCCGTGCTCTCGATACTCGGCTCCATCACTGATGTCTCGGTTTTCGCCATCAACCTGACCACCGCGTTGGGGCTGGGTCTCGGGATCGACTACGGACTGCTGATCGTGGCCCGGTTCCGCGAGCAGCTCGCGGCCGGTGACGACGTGCCCAGCGCGGTGGCGAGAACCGTTGCCACGGCGGGCCGGACCATCCTGTTCTCGGCCGCGGCGGTGGCCGCGGCGTTGGCCACCCTGCTGGTGTTCCCGCTGTACTTCCTGTCCTCCTTCGGGTACGCCGGAATCGGTGTCGTGGTGATCGCGGCGCTCACCGCGCTGATCCTGACGCCGGCCGCCCTGGCGCTGCTCGGCCATCGCATCGAGAAGGGCAAGCTGCCGTTCGCCGGCACGGCCCGGGGTTCGGAGTCCGCGTTCTGGGGACGGCTCGCCCGCACGGTGTTCCGCCGCCCGCTCCTCACCGCCATCCCGGTGGTGGCCGTGCTCCTGCTGGCCGCCTCGCCACTACTCGGCATCACGTTCGCGCTGCCGGACGAGAAGGTACTCCCGACGTCGTCGGCCAGCCGCCAGGTCGCCACCACCATCGCCGCGGAGTTTCCCACCCGGTCGACGGCCACCATGACGGCGGTCTCGGCGTCGCCGGTCGACCCGGCCGCCGCCACCGAGTACGCGACCGCGCTCTCCCAGGTGGACGGCGTGATCTCGGTGTCCACCGAGACCGCGACCATCACCCACGGCACCACCGGCCCGCCCGATCCCACCGCGGGTCGGCTCAGTGCCGACGGATACCAACGGCTGCTGATCCACACCGACGCGCCGACCGGGTCGGATGCCGCGTCCGACCTGGTGACGTCGCTGCGAGCGGTGCCCGATCCGGACGGTTTTCTCATCGGCGGCGCAGATGCCGCTCTCGCCGACACGTTGGCCGCCATCGGAAAGCCGCTGCCGCTCGCCCTGCTGATCATCGTGGTGACGACGTTCATCATCTTGTTCCTGTTCACCGGGAGCGTGGTGCAACCGGTGCGGGCACTCGTGCTGAACGCGCTCTCGCTCGGCGCCACCCTGGGGCTGATGACGTGGATCTTCCAGGACGCTCATCTGCTCAACCTGTTCGGCGCCACGCCCAGACCGATGGACGCCTCGATGACGGTGCTGCTGCTGTGCATCGCTTTCGGGCTCTCGATGGACTATGAGGTGTTCCTGTCCAGCCGGATCACCGAATTGCACCGCTCGGGCGCGGATCTCGAGACCTCGGTGACGCAGGGCCTGGCCCGCACCGGGCGGATCGTCACCAGTGCTGCTGTCCTGCTTGCGGTGTCGTTCTTCGCGTTCGTCACCTCCACCGTGTCGATGTTGCAGATGTTCGGACTCGGCGCGGGCCTGGCCATCCTGATCGACGCCACCCTGGTCCGCGGAATCCTGGTGCCGGCAGCGATGGCGCTGCTCGGCCGGGCCAACTTCTGGGCACCGAAGCCGCTCCGCCGGCTCCACGATCGGATCGGCCTGAGCGAGGCCGACGACATTCCGGTGATGGCGGGACGGTCAGGCTGACCCCGGCCGCGTCAGAAGCGCCGGTAGTCCACCCGGCTCAGCCGCGGTCCCCTGCGCGGCACCCGGACCGCCGACGACAGCTCGAGCAACCGGACCACCCGGTACCGGTGCGGTCGCCACGGTTCGAAGAACTCCTCGACCTCGTCCTCGGCGAGCACCCGCCCGGCCAGGGTGTGGCTCGCCAGGGCCGGCAGGTGGTAGTCGCCGACCGGCAGTGCGTCGGCATCGCCGAGGGCGCGGGACCCGACCTCCGCGGCGGTCCAGCGGCCGATGCCCGGCAGCGCGAGCAGGATCCGGTAGACGAGGACCTGGTCGTCGGCCGCTGCAGCGGCCTCGAGCTTGTCCGCCACGGCGAGCGCCGAGCGCACCACCCGCGCCCGGCGCGGGTCGACACCGGCCCGATGCCACTCCCAGGACGGAATCGCGCGCCAGCCGGCAGCGTCCGGGGGGACCCGCATGCCGGAAGGAGCAGGGCCGGGTGCCGCACGGCCGAACCGCGTCACCAGACGGCGGAACGCGGCCATCGCGTCGAGGCCGATCACCTTCTGCTCGAGCACCGCAGGGACCAGCGCCTCGATCACCCGGCCGGTACGAGGCACCCGGTAGCCGACGAGCTCCTTGGCGGCGTGGGCGAGCACCGGCAGCAGCGGCTCGAAGGCCTCTGGTGTGTCGCGTGCCCCGAGCAGGTCCGGCAGGCCGACGAGGAACTCGGGGCCCCCCGCTCCCCAGGCTTCGGCCCGGATCTGCCCGCGGTCCGGCTGGGTGATCCGATAGCTGACCGGTCCGGAGGCCATCAGGCTGGTGCGCCAGATCGCACCGTCAGGAAGCAGCCGGTGGCAGGGGTCCCCAGGACCGCGGCCGAGCGCGGACAGGATCCGCGGCGCGTCGACCGGAAAGCCGGGTCGCCAGTCCATCGTCGTCGGCTCACCCGCGGCTGTCACCCGTCCAGATTGCCTGAATCGCCGTGAGCTCGGGCGAACCGGAGCCGCATCGGGTTCGCCTGTCAGTCTCGTCACCCGTACGAGTGATGGCATGCAGTGAGATCACTCACCGGGGCCGGATCAGGTCGACTGTGCTGTGCAGCGTGCAGAGAGCCGGGTGCCGCAAGGGATGTGCGCTGCGCGGCCGTCCGCCCGGCACCTCCGGTGTTCTGTACCAACGGGTCTCGCGGGCGTTGCTCCGCGGCCAGCACATCCGGGTCGACGGCTGCCGATCCGGAATCTGCGGCACAGCCTGAAATGTCGCGATCGCTGATCTCGTCACGCTCCGCACATACACCGTGCTAGCCGGTGACGGCGTGAGACCATACCGAGGTGACCTCGCCGACTCCCCAGCCGACCCAGGCACGCGACCAGCTTCGCTCCGTTGTCAGCGCCCTGCGCGCTCGCACCGTTTCGTGGCGGGTGGTGCTGGCCGTAGCGGTGCTGGCTGCAGCGTTGTCCTTCGCCGTGGTCAAGCTGTGGGGACCCGAGCATTTCCAATACGACCTGAAGATCTATTACAGCGCCGTGTCCTTCTGGCTCAACGGCGGCAACATCTACGACTACACCCAGCCGGACCCGGTCAACATCTCGTTGGGGTTCACCTACCCGCCGGCGGCCGCCCTGTTCATGGCGCCTATGGCGACGTTGCCGCTCGGCGTGGTGGTGACCGTCACCGTCGCCGGCATCCTGCTCGCCGGCTTCTTCTGCATCTATCTCGTCGTTCGCGCGCTACACCCCGGCAGCCGCCCGGACGCCTGGCAGCTCAGCCTGGCCGCTGCGCTCACCGTGGCCGCGTTTGCCTTCGAACCGATGAGCCAGACCGTCGCGTTCGGCCAGATCAACCTGTTCCTCACGCTGCTGGTGCTTCTCGACGCGCTGGTGCTGATGCCGCGGCGGAGCCGGTGGGCCGGTATCGGAGTCGGACTGGCGATGGCCATCAAACTCACGCCGGGGATCTTCCTGCTGTATTTCATCGTCAACAAACGGTGGCGGGAAGTGGTGGTCGCGCTGATCACCACCGTGGTGGCGACCGCGCTGGCCGCGCTGGTGGCTCCCACCGAGACCTGGCGGTACTTCACCGACCTGCTCTGGAACAGCGAGCGGGTGGGTTTCCTGGACAACACCACCAACCAGTCGATCAACGGCTTCCTGGCGCGGGCGCTGGCGCCCGATGAGCCGTCGAAACTGCTCTGGCTGGCCCTGTCAGCAGCGGTCATCACGGTCGGCGTTGTCCGAGCGCGCCGCGCGGTGCGGGCCGGCGACCAGCTGGTGGCCCTGACCCTGATCGGAATCGTCGGTCTGCTGGTCAGTCCGGTCAGTTGGATCCACCACGCGATCTGGGTGATCATCGCGCTGATCCTGGTCGGCCGGTGGCTGATCGAGGAGTCGCGGCGGCCGGCCGGCGCCCCGGATCAGGCCCGCCGGATGGCCGGTCCGGTGCTGCTCCTCGCCTCCGCGTTGTTCATCTGGATCGTCGACACGCGGGTGTTCTTCGACCTCCCCGACACGCACTATGGCGAGCTCGGCTGGGCGGCGGTGGTGGAGAGCAGCACGCAGGTGTTCTGGCTGTTCGCGGCGATGTTCCTGCTGCCGATCCGCCGGTCCGTTCCGGCCCTGGCGTCAGCCGCTGGGTCCGCCCATCCGGCGTAGGGACGCAGCGAACGGGTGGCACCCGTCGGAAGCTACGCCGAGCCTCGGTGGGCATCCCGGAGCCGCTGACGCAATCCGGCGGCCAGCCCGGCGACCGTGATCAGATCGACCAGCCCGCCCGGACCCGAGGCCAGCCGGCGCCGCCGTACCGGACCCATCCGCAGCCTGAGCTGCACACGTGTACTGGTATTGGTCACCGGGAGCAGCACGATGGCCCAGCTCACGTCCGCGCGACCCCGCCGCGATCGGTAGACCAGCACCTGTTGCGGCTGCAGGATCGACACTTCGAAGGTGGCGTCCGCCCCGCCCCAGTCCGGGATCACGTCGCCGACGGCGAGCCGTTGCAGTTCCGGATCGAGCCACCGCAATCCCCGGCGATCACGCGGAACGAGGACCTCGACCGCTCTCGGCAGGTACCAACCCGCCCGCCGCTTGCCCAGCTGGACGAACCAGGGCCAGACCTCGGCGAGTGCACCCGGCAGGGTGAAGGCGCGATCCATCACCACGTCCGGCGATCCGATCAGGCCGTCACCGGGCAGCGCGACAGCCCGCTCAGCGGCCGTCGGAGCGACAGACGGAAACAGTGCAGCCACGGCGCAACTCCTTCTCCCGTGCGATCAGTCTGCAGGTCCGCCCAGCCAGCGCAAGACCGCATCGGTGTGCTGGCCGAGCAATGGTGGCGCGGAGTGCTCGAGGTGCCGTTCGGCGCCGTCCTGGGCGAAGAACCGCAACGGCGGACCCGGGAGTTCGATCCGGCCCAACGAAGGATGGTCGATGCCGAGCACCAGTCCCTGTGAGCGGGTCTGGTCCCACTCGTAGACCTGCTGCAGGTCCTTCACCTCGCCACTGGGCACGCCGATCTCGCTCAGCCGGGCCAGCAGCCCGGCCGTCGACCACCCGGCGAAGGCCTTGTCGACAGCGGCCCGCACCGCCGCCCCATTGCGGACCCGGTCGGGATTGGTGGCGAACCCGGGTGCCGTCACCGGCAGGTCGAAGGCCGGCGCGAACCTCGCCCAGAGGCCTTCGGAGCCGACTGCGATCTGCACGATCCCGTCCGCAGTGTGGAACAGCCCGTACGGGCAGATCGACGGGTGGTGCGGTCCTTCGGCCTGCGGCACCTCGCCGGCCACCGTCCACCTGGTGCCCTGGTAGGCGTGCACCCCGACCACCGCGGCCAGCAGCGACGTCCGGACCAGCCCGCCCCTGCCGGTCGTGGCGCGCTCGTGCAGCGCCGCGACCACCCCGAAGGCGCCGTACATCCCGGAGAGCAGATCCGAGATCGGCACCCCGACCTTCGTCGGGGTGCCCGGATCGGGGCCGGTCATCGACATCAGGCCGGCCTCGCCCTGGGCGATCTGGTCGTAGCCGGCCCGGCCACCTTCGGGTCCGTCGTGTCCGAAGCCGGAGATGGACAGGATCACCAGTCGCGGGTTCAGCTCGACGAGACGGTCCAGCGGGAACCCCAGCCGGTCCAGTACCCCCGGACGGAAGTTCTCCAGCAGCACGTCGCTGCGCCGCACGAGTTCGGTCAGCGCGGCCCGGCCCTGCTCGCTCTTCAGGTCGAGGGTGACGGACTCCTTGTTGCGGTTGCAGGACAGGAAGTACGTCGACACCGTGCTGCCGTCGGCGGCGTCGACGAACGGCGGCCCCCATCCCCTGGTGTCGTCGCCGGTGCCCGGAGTCTCGATCTTGATCACCCGGGCACCCAGATCCCCGAGCATCATGGCGGCGTGCGGCCCGGCGAGCGCCCTGGTCAGGTCGAGCACGGTGATGTCGGCCAACGGTCCTTGGGTCACCCGATGAGGTTATCCACCGGGTTCCACCACCCACTGAGCAGGCCGGGGGGCGCGGCTGCCGATGGGGCCGACGCCGCGCGCGGTTTGCCATCCACCACCGCGGGCACCCTCATGGCGACACCACAAACCCGAAAGGAGCCACCACGATGGCCGCCCGCACGCCCCTTCCGAAATTCACCGTCCCGTCGCTGACGCGCCAGGAGGGCGGGGATGTCGCCAAGATCCTTCAGCAGCGGCTCGATGCACTCAATGACCTCGCGCTCACCCTCAAGCACGTGCACTGGAACGTGGTGGGGCCGCACTTCATCGCTGTGCACGAGATGATCGACCCGCAGGTCGAGGCGGTGCGTGAGATGGTCGATGAGATCGCTGAGCGGATCGCCACTCTGGGGATCAGCCCGGTGGGCACCCCCGGCGCCATGGTGGCCAACCGCACCTGGGACGACTACTCGATTCGCCGCGCCGATGCGATCGCCCACCTGGGCGCCCTCGAGATCGTCTACCAGGGAGTGATCAGCGACCACCGGAAGGCGGCCGAGGACACCGAGGAGCCGGACACGGTCACCAACGACCTGCTGGTGGGACACCTGCACCAGCTCGAGCTGTTCCACTGGTTCATCCGGGCGCATCTGGAGTCCTCCGGCGGCGCGCTGTCCACCGCCGGCCAGGACGCGGAGAAGCCGGCGGCGGCCAAGGCCCGTCGGGCCGCAAAGGCCTCCTAGCCGCACCCGACCGCGAGGATCGGCGCGAGTGCCGTTTCCTCGCCCCGAGCAGCTCCCGGTACCGGTGTCCGGTTCAACAGAGCAGCCGGAGCCCGTTGCCGGGGGCACGACCCGTGCGGGCGCGTCCGCCCGATGCCGGGTTCAGAGCCGGTCGACCTCGGCGTAGGTGCGGCCCCCGGAAAGGGTGGCGTATCCGGGTCCGCGGTCGAAGAACGGTGCGTCCGGGGGTGTCTCGGCCCGCATCCGGTCGCGCAGGTCCGCCGTTGCGGCATCGTCGACGATCGGATGGTGACTGCCACCGGTCAGTACCACGCCGTAATCGGACCGCGCTCCGGCGGCGGACACCTTGCCCCACACGACATCCCGAAGGACCTCGGCGGCGGGCCGGTCCAGCGGATCGCCCCAGCCGCCGCCACCGGTGGTGCGCACCCTGACCACCTCGCCGGCGCGCACCGGCTCGGCGTCGACCAGTGCCTCGACGTTCCGCTCGTGCGGGCCGCCAGGGTCGATGGTCACCGCGAACGGCTGCCCGGCCCGCCCGCCCCTGACTCCCCAACAGGCGAGTATCGAGCGATCGGCGATCGACATGAAGTCGGCGTCGACCAGCATCCGAATGTGCTTCTCGTAACCCAGGCCACCCCGGTAACGGCCGGCACCACCCGAATCGACTGCCAGTCCGAGCCTTTCGATGCGGAACGGAAACCGGGATTCGGTCACCTCCGTCGGCACGTTGGAGGAGTCCGGCACCACGTGGATGGTGTCCTCCCCGTCCGCGTAGTACCGGCCACCGCTGCCACCGCCGAGGATCTCCCGCATCAGGTACGGGTTGCCGTCACGGTCGCGGCCGTGGAAGCCGACATACCGGATGGTCTCCTGGTCCGCAGGCATGTTGCCGTTCACAGCCTTCGCGATGACGCCGGCGAGCACCCCGAGCAGTCGCAGGATGACGAAGGTGCGCGCATTGGTCGGCGCCGGGAACACCGGGGTGAGCAGCGTTCCGGGTCCGGGAAAACGCATCTCGATCAGTGGCACGACGCCCTCGTTGACGTCGAGCTCGGCCATCCGCTCGGGGGTGTCGGCGAGGTTGCGCAGGATGGGCGCCAGCCATTTCGCGAGGAACACGCCGTCGGCATAGTTCGCGGCATGGTTGATCGGACCCTTCGCCTGCGGGCCGGTACCGGTGAAGTCGAGAACGATCCGGGCGTCGGTCACGCCATCTCCGGCGGAGAGCTTCGTGAGCGTGATCCGCTGCGTGTGCAATTTCGGCTCTTCGACGCCGTCGTGTTCGGCGTAGTCCTCCCACACGTACTCCCCGTCCGGGATCTTGGCGAGGATCTCGGTGCGGTAGGTGTCGGTGGTGGCCTGCAGGATCGCGTCGAACACCGCCTCGATCGCCGCCCGGCCGTAGCGGGTGAACAATTCTCCGAGCCGGCGCGCGCCCATCAGGCAGGCCGAGCACTCCGCGTCGAGGTCGGCGGCCAGGGAGTCCGGCATCCGGGAATTCCTGGTCATGATCTTCAGGGCCGCCTCGTTGGGCACCCCTGCGTCCCAGAGCCTGATCGGCGGGACCATCAGGCCCTCCTCGAACACGCTGGTGGCGTGCGAGGGCATGGATCCCGGTACGGCGCCACCGATGTCGTCATGGTGGCCGAAGGCCTGGACGAACGCGACCACCTCTGCCTCGTGGAAAACCGGGACCGTCACGCACAGGTCGGGGAGGTGCCCGATGCCGCCTTCGGAGAGGTAGACGTCGTTGTGGAAGAACACGTCCCCCGGCGACATGGTCGCCACCGGGTAGTCCCGCACCACCGGTTGCACCAGCGCCGAGTACGACCGGCCGGTGAGTTTGCGGAGTCGGACGTCGTGGATGCCGGCCCGGAAGTCGTGCGCGTCGCGAATCATCGGCGAGCGGGAGGTCCGACCGATGGCGGTCTCCACCTCCTTCTCGATGGACGCCAGGGTGCCGGCGACGATCTCCACCAGCACCGGGTCGACCGGGTCCCGCGGAGTGCCGGTCACGATGGGTCCGTCCTCGTCACGACGAGATTGCCGAAACGGTCGACGCTTCCGGCGAATCCCGGATGGATGGGCACCGTCGACCCGAATTCCTCGACCACGGCGGGGCCGGCAATCCGGTCGCCGGCGCCGAGCACCGATCGGTCGTAGATCGCCGCGTCCGACCAGCCGTCATAGTGGACCGGTCTTCGGGCGATCTCCGCTGGGCGCACGTCTGCGGATCCGGCGGGGATCTCCCGGATCTCCGGACGCGGAATCGGACCGACACCGGTCACCCGCAGATTGACCCACTCCACCTGCTGATCGGGATTGCCGCGGAAGTCGTAGCCGTACAACGCCCGGTGTGCATCGTGGAAAGCGTCGGCAACGGTGTCGGCCCAGACCTTCGTCACCTCCCCGGCCGGGCAGTTGACGCGGACCTCGAAGGCCTGCCCGAAGTACCGCAGGTCCGCGGTGCGCTCGAAGGCGGCCGTACCGTCGGCGAATCCCTCGCGCTGCAACGCCTCCCGCGCCCGCGCCGTGAGATCGACCAGGACGGCCGCCGTTGCGCCGAGGTCGATCGCGGAGTGTCGGAAGATGGACGTCTGCACGTAGTCGTTGCGCACATCGACCGTGAGGAGCCCGTAGGCCGAGACATTTCCGGGGTTGGGGGGCACCAGAACAGCCGGCAGGCCGAGGATGTCGATGAGTCGGCAGGCCAGTAGCGAGCCCGACCCGCCGAACGTGACCATCGGAAAGTCCCTCACGTCCAGGCCGCGTTTGACCGTGACCTGCCGCAGCGCATTCGCCTGGTTCCAGGCCGAGATCTCCAGGATCCCGGCCGCGCACGCCTCGAGCGAGAGCCCCAGCTCTCCGGCGAGTACTTCGATGCCTCGGCGGGCGGTGTCCGGATCGAGGGGGATCTCGCCGCCGAGCAGGTGCGGCGGGATCCGGCCGAGCACCAGATGTGCGTCGGTGATCGTCGGCTCGATGCCACCCTTGCCGTAACACATCGGGCCGGGGTCGGCGCCGGCTGAGCGCGGCCCGACCTTGAGTGTTCCCTCCGGTGAGAGCCAGGCGATGGATCCGCCGCCGGCCCCCACCGTCACCACGTCGATCATCGGGATCTTGGACGGATAGGCGCCGATGGTGCCTTCGGTGGTCAGCGTAGGTCGGGACTTCTGGATGACCGTGACGTCGGTCGAGGTGCCGCCGCCGTCGCAGGTGACCACCGACGGATAGCCCGCCCTCGCCGCGATCACCGCCGCGCCGAGCGCCCCGGCTGCCGGACCGGAGAGCACGGTGGTGATGGGTTGGTGGACGACCTCCTCGGCGGAGAGCACGCCGCCGTTGGACCGCATGATGGAGAACGGGATCCGGCGACCGCCGTCGAGGACCGCGAGTCGCCGCGCTATGCCCGAGACATACGCTGACACCCTGGGTTTCACCGCGGCGTCGACCAGAGTGGTCATGGATCGCTCGTACTCGCGATACTCCCGCAGTACCTCCGACGAGAGCGAGACGACCGCCTCCGGGTACTCCTCCCGGATCACCGCCAGCACCCGCTGCTCGTGGTCGTCGTTGGCATAGGAGTGCAGGAGGCAGACGCCCATCGTGCTGATGCCCTCCGCCTTGAACCACCGCGCCGCCGCTCGGGCGCTGGGCTCGTCGAAGGGGCGGACCTCGGTCCCCCGGAAGTCCATCCGACCGCCGACGGTCTTCACCCGGTGGGCCGGCACGATCCGGTCCGGCTTGATCCAGAAGTAGGAGTTGCCGTACCCGTCGGGCACCGACTGCCTGGCGATCTCCAGCATGAATTCATAGCCCTCGGTGGTGATGAAGCCCAGGTCGCCGACCTTGCCTTCGAGCAGTTGGTTGGTCGCCACCGTTGTGCCGTGCGAGATCGACTCGATATCGGCGGGCGTGCCGCCGATCAGGTCGAGAATCTTGTCGATGCCGATGAGAAAGCCCTCGGCCGGATCAGCCGGCGTCGACGGCGTCTTGGTGGTGCGGACGTCACCGGTGCGGGTGTCGACGGCCACGACGTCGGTGAAGGTTCCTCCGGTGTCGACGCCGATCCGGATGTGCCCGGACCGTCCGCGGCGATCGGTGCCGTCGCCGCTCCCGCCGCCGGGGGTCTCCTCGTCCGGCACCCGCCTCATCCGCTGCCCTCCTGGAAGGTCGTACCGAGCATAGACAGGACAAGCCGCCACCAGGTTGCGCCACCGCCAGGACGAGCCGCCCGGCAGACTCCCCCCACCCGGCAGACCGCCCCACCCGGCAGACCGCCCCACCGGCAGACCGCCCCACCGGCAGACCGCCCCACCGGCAGTCCCACCGGCAGATCGCCCCACCGGCAGTTTGCCCCACCGGCAGTTTGCGCCCCTATGCCATTGCTCCGCCTGACGGAGCAATGGCATAGCAGTGCCCGCCGGTCCTCTCCCGTGTCGGGTCGAAAGGCTCGCGGCCCCGACTGTCGGTGCTCGACACCACACTCAGCCTCATGAGCGAAGCAACTGCCGGCGACGAAGGCCTCGATGCGGGTGGGTTGATCCGGCGCGCCCGTCGCCTGGCGGACCTGAGTCAACGCGAGCTTGCGGCGAGACTGGGGGTCAGCCGTGCCTCAGTCGGACGACTCGAGACCGACACCGGTGCGGTGACAGTCAGTGTCCTGGAGCGAATCCTGATGATGGCCGGGCTTCGGCTGGCGGCGCTCGACGCCGCCGGTCGGGAGGTCACCGCGATGCGCGCGGACGCGGCACGAGACAACGCCGCTCGCCACTACCCCGCGCATCTCGACGCCGCAGTACCCACTTTCGCGCAGCGCGCGGTACTCCCTCTGCAACGACACCGACCGGCTCCACAACTCTCGTACCGATGGCGCGAGCGTCGCGACCTGCGGCGGCGGTACACCGATTTCATCGCAGACGATCACCCGACCCCTGACGACCTCAGCGCCGCGCGGCGACGGACACCCGTTCCCGGATCGCCCCAGGGTGCGCCGGCCGCCGTCTGTTGGTGCGATGAGGTGTGCGAGACCTACTGCGTCGAGGCGTGCACGTGCCAGTGCGAGGTCGACCCGGACAACTGACGAGCTCCCGCGCTAACCGAGCAGCGGCACCTCCTCGCGTTCCAGCCAGAAGTACAGCCAGGTGTCGCTGGAGCGGTCCACCTCCCGGTTCATCACGCCCAGGGCGGTGCGGTCGTCGACGCGCTTGAAATGGTCGAGAACCGGCTGGTCGTCGTAGATCAGACTCGCGGTGACCTCGCCGCGGAACTCGACCATCCACAGGCTGCCGGGCGACCCCGCGGTGTACAGCACTCCGCTCGGGTCCTCGCAGACATCCGGCCACGCCGTGTCGAGGCTGACGAAGTGCTTGCCGTGCCACGGATTCGATCCGGTGCGCCGATTGTGCGGATGGCCGGTGTCGAACAGGCCACCGCGCCAGGCGCCGAGCATCTCCACCGTTCGCGCCGGAGCCAATGCTGACCAGAGCTCCGCCAACTCCGCCTGGTCGATGATCCCGGTGCGTCGCCTCAAGTCGGCGAGCCGCTCGACTCCGTCGGCGCTCACCGGGCGTGGTCGACCTGCATCGATCTCCAGCATCGTCAGCTGAGCTTCTCCTCGTGATGGTGCACGTACTTCCATGCGCCGTCGATCTTGCGCATCACCGACGTGGCGCGCAGCCGCTCGTCGAGCGACGGGTCGGCGAAGGCTGCGTGCAGAAGATGGCACTCGTAGGCGGTCTCGTCCCATACCCGGACCACCGGCTCGGTGGCAGTGAGCGCGATCGGCTGGACCCGCTCGACCCCGGTGGTGGGGACGGCCCGCGCAGCGATCATGTCCGCCTTGGTGCGCAGTTCGGGGATCGCCGAGTCCCACATCGTGCAGCCGTCGGCGAGGTGCGACTCCAGCCGGTCGCGGTCTCCTTCCATGTACGCCGCATACAGATCCAGGATGACCGACCACACCTCCTGCTGCTCGGCGGTCAACGGCGGTGCCTCGGTTGTCACTGCGGGACTCCTATCGGTGGTGGGGGCACGACAGCGGCCTCTTCATGCAGCCAGCACGACACCCGTCGGCCGTCGGCCACCGTCACCGGCTGCGGCACCTCGGTGGCGCACGGATCGAAGGCCGCCGGGCAGCGCGGGTGGAATCGGCACCCGGACGGCGGCGCCGAAGGATCGGGGACATCTCCCGGAAGATCCGCCGGCAGCCGGCCGGATCCGTCCGGCGGTGGCACCGCCCGGATCAACGCCCCGGTGTACGGGTGCGCCGGGTGCGACCACAGCCGTCGGGTGTCGCCGAACTCGACGACCTTGCCCAGATACATCACCGCGGTGACGTCCGCGACCTGCCGGACGATCGCGAGGTCGTGCGAGATGAAGAGGAGGCCCATGTTCAGCTCGCGGGTCAGACTCACCAAGAGGTTGGCGATGGACGCCTGGGCCGAGGCGTCCAGGGCCGAGATCGCCTCGTCGGCAACGATCATCGACGGTTCCGCGGCCAGCGCCCTGGCAATCGCGATACGCTGCCGCTGACCACCGGAGAACTCATGCGGGAAGCGGCGCGCGGCGTCGGAGGCCAACTGCACCCGCTCCAGCAGCTCGCCGATCCGGGTGTCCCGGTTCCCCTTGAACCGGGCGGCGAGGTTCAACCCGTCGGAGATCTGATCGCCGATCTTGCGACGGGGATTCAGCGACGAGTACGGATCCTGGAACACCATCTGCAGCCGGCGCAGGGCCGTCTGCCGCGATCTGCGACCCAGGGCCTTCATCGGCACGCCGTCGAACACGATCGAACCGCGGGATATCGGCAGCAGACCGACTGCCGCCTTGGCCAGAGTGGACTTGCCACAACCGGACTCGCCCACCAGGCCGACGATCTGCCCCCGTTCCACCTGCAGGTCGACACCCGCTACGGCCCGGGTCTCCCGGCCGCCGCGCTGATAGACGACCTCGACACCACTCATCTCGAGCAGGCTCACGGTGCCACCGGCTCTCCACCGGATGATGCCACCGGGTCGATCACACCAGCCGCGTACGGGTCCACCGGGCAGGCGAGCAGCCGATCGTCGCCCACCGCCAGCAGCGGCGGAATCTCCGTGGCGCACGAAGGTTCGGCCGCCCAGCACCGCGGATGGAAGGCGCAACCGGCAGGCTTGGCACCGAGCACCGGCGGCGCCCCGCCGATCGGCTTCAGCTGGGGGGCACCCTCCTCGGGATGCGGCAGGGAATCGAGCAGCCCCTGCGTGTAGGGGTGACGGGCCGACCCCAGCACCGCGCTGGTGGCCCCGCTCTCGGCCATCCGGCCCGCATACATGACGACGACCCGGTCGGCGATCGCACTCATCACCCCCAGGTCGTGCGTGATCACCACGATCCCCACGCCCTCCTCACGCCGCAGGCGGTCCAACAACCGCAGTATCCCCGCCTGCACGGTCACGTCCAGCGCTGTCGTCGGCTCGTCGGCGATGATCAGCTTCGGCGAACAGGCCAGCGCCACTGCGATCGCGATCCGCTGCCGCATGCCGCCGGAGAACTGGTGCGGGTGCGCGTGCAGGGTGCGGGTGGGGTCAGGAATGCGCACCTGCTCGAGCAGTTCGAGGGCCCTCGCCCTGGCCGCCTTCCGGTTGATGCCGGTGTGGTACCGGAGGTGCTCGGTGATCTGCAGCTCGACGGTGAGCATCGGGTGCAAGGCCGTCATGGGGTCCTGGAAGACCATGGACATGTCCTTGCCGCGGAGATCGCGCAGCTGCTTCGCCGACATGGGCAGGACGTCGTTGCCGTCGAAGAGGATCGACCCCTCGGTCGTCGCGCCGTACGGCAGCAGCCCGAACAGGGCCAGCGCCGTCATGGTCTTGCCGCTGCCGCTCTCGCCGGCGATGCCGACGATCTCGCCGGGATCGACTCGAAACGACAGGCCGTCGACCGCCGGCAGCGGCGTGCCGTCCTTGCCCGGCAACAGAACGCGGAGATCGCGCACCTCCAGCAGTGGATCGGTCACGCCGTCCCTCGCATGGCTCGGGCCGTCCGCGGGTCCAGCACGTCGCGCAGGGTGTCACCCAGGAAGTTGAAGGCCATCACGATGCTCAGGATGGCCAGTCCGGGAAAGACGCCGAGCCACCAGGCGTCGAAGTTCTGCGCGCCCTCGGAGACCATCGCTCCCCATTCGGGTTGAGGTGCCTGCGCTCCGAGTCCCAGGAACGACAGGCCGGCCAGCAGCAGGATGGCATTGCCGACCTCGAGTGTGGCCAGCACCAGCACCTGGCCCGCCGCATTCGGCCGGAGATCGACCACCAGGGTCCGGCGGGCCGACGATCCCATCAGCCGGGACGCTGAGACGAAGTCGGATTCGCGGAGCGACAGGATGAGACTGCGCACCACCCTGGCGTAGGACGGCCACGTCACCAGAACCAGCGCCAGAACCGCGTTGCGCAGGCTGGGCCCGAACGCCGCCGCCGCGGCCATCGCCAGGATGATCCCGGGGAAAGCCAGCACCAGGTCGGCCAGGCGCATCACGGTGGAGTCCGAGAAGCCTCCGAAGTACCCGGCGATCGCCCCCAGGGTCGAGCCGACGATGGTCGACAGCACCACCAGCAACAACGCCAGCGGGATCGAGATCCGGGCGGCATAGAGCAGGCGGCTCAGCACATCCCGCCCCGATCCGTCGGTGCCGAGCAGATGCTCGGCGTTCGGCGGATCGAGCCTCGGAAAGTTCTGCACCAGCGGGTCGAACGGAGCGAGCCAGGGGGCCAGGATCGCCGCGAGCGCCCACGCCACGATGATCACCACCCCGATGATCGCGAGCGGGCGCCGCCACGGCGAGCGTTGCGGCTTCACGATTGCCTGATCCGCGGGTCGATGATGCCGTAGAGGATGTCGACCACCAGGTTGATCAGCACGTAGATGACCGCGATGACGATCGTGACGCCCATCACCGCCGGGAGGTCCAGCGCCAGGGCGCTCTTGTAGGCGTACTGCCCGATACCCGGCCAGGAGAAGATGTTCTCGACGAGCACCGCACCGGACAGCAGCGAGCCGAGCGCCAGACCGGTGATGGTGATGATCGGTACCAGGGCCGGCCGCAGCACGTGTCGGAAGATGATGGTGCGCTCCGGGAGCCCCTTGGCCCTGGCGGCGCGGACGTAGTCGTTGCCGAAGACTTCGAGCATCGAAGCGCGGGTGAACCGGGTGATCAGGCCGATGGTGTAGGCGGCCAGGACGAACGCCGGCACCAGGATGTGTTGCAGCGCCATCGAGAACGTCGACCAGTTGCCGGTGATCAGGCTGTCGAACAGCTGCATACCGGTGATGTCGGTGGGCGGATCGGCACCGGCGTCGAGCTGGCCGGTGCTGGGCAGCCAGCCGAGGCGCACGCTGACCAGCACGGAAGTGGCCAGGGCCAGCCAGAAGGTCGGCACCGAGACACCGGCGAGGCTGATCACCCGGATGACCTGGTCCAGGAAGCGATCCCGGAAGATCGCGGCCAGCATGCCCATCGTCAGCCCGAGCACCAGGGAGATGACGATGGCCACCAGCGCGAGTTCGATGGTCGCCGGGAGGTACTCCTTGAGGTCGGTCGCCACCGGCCTCCGGGTCTGCTGCGAGTTGCCGAAGTCGCCGTGCAGCAGGTTGCCGAGGTAGATGAAGTACTGCTGCCACACCGGTTTGTCCAGCCCGTTGGTGGCCCGGAAGGCGGCAACGGTGGCCGGGTCCTCGATCGCCCGCTGGCCCAACGCCGCCGCCGCGGGATCACCCGGCACGAGATGGGTCAGGGTGAAGGTGACGACGGTGATCCCGATGACCAGGAAGAAGCCGATGACGAGCCGCTTGCCGATGAAATAGACCATCGGGGGCAGCCGAAGCCGGCGGGGCTTGCGCCCCGCCGGCACCGGCTCGAGTGCCTCGACCCGATTGGCCAGATCGGTCACTGACTCAGCTCAGCGACGTTCACGGTCCACACCAGGTTGTAGGCCAGTCCTTTCAGGCTCTTGGAGGACAGGAACACCTGAGCGGGCTGGATCAGCGAGATGATCGGGCTCGCGGTGTTCAGACCACGCTGGAAGTCCTGGAAGTAGGTGATCCGCTTGGCGGCGTCCGGCTCGGCGAGCGCCTTGGCGGCGAGCGCCTCGATGGCCGGCGCGGCCCCCTTCTTCCAGTTGACCCGGTTGCCGGCCACGATCCCGCCGGGGGCGAAGGCCACGTAGTTGCTGGCGTCCGGGAAGTCGGGCCCCCAGAGCCACAGACCCATCTGCTGCTTGCCGGCCCGAGCCATCTCCAACAGCGTGCTGACCGGGCCGCCCTTGAGCTCGAGGTTGATGCCGATCTTCTTCATGTCGGCCTGCACCCGGGTCGCCAGATCGGTGAACGACACACCGTTCTGGGTCAGGTCCGTCGGGTAGGACAGCTCGATCGCCGAGCCGTCGTACCCGGACTTGGTGACCAGGGCCTTGGCGCCCTCGACGTCGGTCTTCACCGCGTCGGAGGCCGGCAGATGCCCGTCCAGCTGCACGGGCACCATGCCCGGTGCCTGCTGGGCACCGGATCCGGCCAGATCCAGCAGGCCCTGGTAGTCGAGCCCGGTTCGGACGGCGTTCTGGAAGTCGGTGTTCGCGGTCCACTTGTTCACCGTCGGGTTCGCGTTGGTGAACATGTAGAAGGTGAACTGGGACGGCACGCTGGCGGAAACTGCATCACCGCTGACGTTCTTGACCTGATCGGGCGAGAGGTCGAGGGACAGTTGGCTCTGCCCGCTGGTCACGTTGTTCTTCTGCTGCGCCGCGGCGACGTTGCGCAGCACCACCTTGTCGTAATACGGCTTGGTCGCCCAGTACTTCGGGTTCACCACGAGGTCGACCTCGGTCGACATGCCGAGAGACTTGAGCATGTACGGGCCGCTGCCCATCGAGGCCGAGTTCAAGGCCGTCTCGGCCTTGTCCGTGGTCGCGGCGTCCGCGGCATCCGTTCCGCCGGCCGCCTTGACCTGCGCCGAGTTCAGGATCGCGAGGGACGGGCTGGCCAGCTTCGGCAGGATCGCCGGGTCGAAGGCCGCCGCGGTCACCACCACCGTCTCCGGGTCCGGAGCGGTTGCGGTCAGGCCGTCCATCAGGAACGACGGATTGCCCTTGACATTCGCCACCCGGGTGAGCGAGAACACCACGTCGGCCGAGGTGACCTTGGTGCCGTCGGAGAAGACCGCCTTGGGATCCAACTTGAAGGTGACCGTCTTGCCGTCCGGCGACGCCGTCCACGATGCCGCGAGGTCCGGCACCAGCTTGGTCAGATCGTCGCCCTTGTACGAGACGAGCGTCGAGTACATCGCGCGGGCGATGATGTTGCCGGTCATCTCGTAGCTGTGCGCCGGGTCGGCAGACTTGAGCGTGAAGACCTGGTCGATGACGACCGTCTTGTCCGCGCTGGCGGCGGTTGAGCTGGAGCCCGAGTCGTTGCTGCTGCCGCAGGCGCTGACGCCGAGCGCGCCAACGATCAGCAGCGCGCCGACCTTGAAGTAGTTGCTGCGAAGTTTCACTCGTGAATGTCCTCTCGGGAAACACGGCGGCGGGGATTGCCGCCGTGAGTGTGGCATATCGATCGGCCAGCGGAATGGCTCACGTCCGAATTGTTATCTGGTTATCCGACGCCCCACAGAAACCCCACACGCGTTGTCCATGGGACGAAACCTGCGTACCGGCAATACCTTCGGTGCACTCGCGGCCGTGGTGCAGAGGGGGTGCGCTATCCGAAGACCCATCCGCAGAGCCAGCACCGTGCATTCCCACACGTAAAGCACCGGAAAAAGGCACGGCAATTGCGCCGAGGTCCCGCCGGCCCCGTCCACCCGGTACATTCCCGTTCGGTGGACAGGCGAATCTTCCAGGTCCTGCATCCCACAGGTCCTTCACCACGACGACTGCACGCAGAGCGCACAGATGGCCGCTCTGAGGTACAGTACGATACCGCACCACCGAACGTCAAGTAGTCACTACCCGCGGTCACCGGGGTCGGCCGACTCGTGAGAGCCGTTGCCTCCCTTGTCCGGTCGAGAGGAAGTTCGCCGCCGTGACGCAGCGCGATGAACACATTGCCATCATCGGCGGCGGCAGCATCGGCACCGCCTGGGCCATCGTCTTCGCCCGGGCCGGCCACCGGGTCGCGGTGTACGACGTCGACCCCGCTCGCATCGCCGCTGTGCCCGATGAGATCCGCACCCGGGTGGACGCTCTCGCCGACCACGGCCTCGCCCCGGGCGGTGACGAGATCCCGGCACGGATCAGCGCCGGCACCGATCTGGAGGGTGCGGTCTCCGATGCCACCTACGTCCAGGAGTGCGTGCTGGAGTCGCTCGACGTCAAGCGGGAAGTCTTCGCTCGGCTGGATGACCTGACGCCGGCGGACACCGTGCTGGCCAGTTCGTCGTCGATGATCGCCTGCTCGCGGTTCGCCGCCGAGCTGCCCGGACGGGCCAGGTGTCTGGTCGTCCACCCGGGCAACCCGCCGTACCTGCTGCCGGTGGCCGAGCTGGTGCCGGCTCCGTTCACCTCGGCGGCCACGCTCGACCGTGCCCGGCGGGTGCTCACCGCGGCCGGAATGACCCCGATCGACGTCCATGGTGAGGTCGAGGGCTTCGTGTTCAACCGGCTGCAGGGCGCCGTGCTCCGGGAGGCCTACGCGCTGGTGCGCGACGGCGTCGTCTCGGCCACCGACATCGATCGCATCGTGCAGCTCGGACTCGGCCGCCGGTGGAGCGTGCTCGGGCCATTCGCGACCTCGGATCTGAACACCCGCGGCGGGCTGGAGCGGCACGCCACCCTGATGGGTCCGGCGTACGCGCGGATGGGCGCCGAACGCGCTGCACAGCAGCCGGTGTGGCCGCCGGCAGCCCTGGTCGCCGGGGTCGCGAACGAACTGCATCAGACCCAGCCGCTGTCCGCCTGGGCGGAGAACGTCGAACTCCGGGACCGGGCCCTGATGGTGCTGCTCGCGGCCCGGCGGGATGCCGGGCTCGACTGATCGGCGCACACCGGGCCGGCGGTCATGCATGGCCGGACAGCGCTGTGACCCGGACGGACAGCTCGGCCACCGAGATCCCGAACGTCTCCCGCACGGTGACCCGGCCGCCGCCGAGGTCCACGATCGCCAGGTCGGTGTACACCCGGCTGACGCAGGCCAGGCCGGTGAGCGGATAGCTGCACTGCCGGACCAGCTTCGGCGATCCGTCCCGGTCGAACAGCGACATCATCACGTAGACGTCCTTCGCACCGGTGGCCAGATCCATCGCGCCGCCGACCGCCGGGATCGCCCCGGGCTCGCCGGTGTGCCAGTTCGCCAGGTCGCCGGCGGTCGAGACCTGGAACGCCCCCAGCACGCACACATCGAGGTGGCCACCGCGCATCATCGCGAAGGAGTCGGCGTGGTGGAAGTAGGCGGCCCCGGGCAACTCCGTCACCGGGACCTTGCCGGCGTTGATCAGGTCCGGATCGATCTCGTCACCGTGGGCCTCGGGACCCATCCCGAGCATGCCGTTCTCGGTGTGCAGCACGATGCCGGCCGCCGGATCCAGGAAGTCCGCCACCGCCGTCGGCTGCCCGATGCCCAGGTTGACGTAGGAGCCCGGAGGGATGTCCCGGGCGACCAGCGCGGCCAGCTCCTCCCGGCCGAGCGGGCCACGGTCCAGGTGCTCGAGAGCACTCATCCGAGATCCTCCGGACCAGCAGCGGCGACCACGATCCGGTCGACGAAGATGCCCGGGGTGACGACCGCCTCCGGGTCGAGCTCTCCCGGCTCGACGATCCGGCGCACCTGGACCGCGGTCACCGTCGCCGCAGTCGCCATGATCGGCCCGAAATTGCGGGAAGTCTTGTGGTACACCAGATTCCCCATCCGGTCGGCCACGAATGCGCCGACCAACGCCAGATCGCCGCGCAGTGGGTACTCCAGCACGTGCGGACGGCCGTCGAAGACGCGGTGCTCCTTGCCTTCGGCGAGCACGGTGCCGGCACCGGTCGGGGTGTAGAAGGCTCCGATGCCCGCGCCGGCCGCGCGGATCCGCTCGGCGAGATTGCCCTGGGGCACCACCTCCAGCTCGATCCGGCCGCTGCGGTACAGCCCGTCGAACACCCAGGAGTCCTTCTGTCTGGGAAACGAGCAGATCACCTTGCGGACCTGCCCGGCGGCCAGCAGGGCGGCCAGCCCGTGATCCCCGTTGCCCGCGTTGTTGTTCACCACCGTCAGGTCGGTGACGCCGGTCCGGCGCAACGCATCGATGAGCGCGAACGGCTGCCCGGCGGTGCCGAACCCGCCGATCAGCACCGTCGCACCTGACGCCACTCCGGCGACCGCCTGGTCCGCGGTCTCCGCGATGATCGGCGTCATGAGGCCGATGGCCGCTTCCGCAGGTAGGCCCGCCAGGTCGTCGCCCAGCGGTCCGGATCGTCGAGCGAGGACCCGTCGATCTGGGAGACCACCTGGTTGTGCGGAGCGGAGCGCACCATCGAGGGATCGCTGCGTCCTTCATCGAGCACGTGGGCCAGCACGTCGATCCAGTAGTCCAGGTCCTCCAACGGCCAGCTCTCGCCGGCCTCCGGGGTGAAGGGCTCCGGAACGATCCAGGGCTCATGGCTGAGCCAGAACGCGTCGACCCCGAAGTCGGTCATCCGGTTCTGCACGTCGACGGCGGTCAGTCCGGTCTCCTCGGTGTACTCGCCGAGGCTGTAGCGGGTCATCTCCATCCGGTGCAGCTTCATCTCCGGGTAGGACTTGGTGACGCCGCGGACGGCCAGCAGCCGAGTCTCCATGTAGTTGTTGGCCAGTACCGAAAGGTCAGCGGCCTCGCGGATTCCGTCGCCGCCCATTGCGGTCAGCCACGAATATGCCTTGACCACCTCGTGCAGGTTGCCGAGGTACTCACGGACTCTGCCGATGCCGCCGGGATTCTCGCGCCGCACGAACGCCCCGTCGACCTGCTCGACCAGCGGGCCGGGCAGGAACCGCTCCAGCTCGGCCGAGCATCCGTACGCGCCCACCGCCGGGCCGCCGCCGCCCTTGGGCACTCCGAAGGTCTTGTGCAACATGAACATGCAGGCGTCGAAACCGAGCTCGGCCGCACGGATCCGGCTCATCACCCCGTTGAAGTTGGCGTGGTCGTAGAAGCACAGGCCACCGACCTGGTGCACGGTATCGACCCACTCCTTGATCTGCGGGTTGTACAGGCCCATGTCGTCCGGGTTGTTGATCATCAGCGCCGCCGTGTGCGGACCGACGACCGAACGCAGGGCCTCCAACGACGGCAGACCGTCGGACTCCAGCGGGATCGTGATGACGTTGAACCCCGCGGCAGCTGCAGTGGCCGGGTTGCACGGGTGCGCCTGCGCCGAGGTGATCACATCCCGCCGTCGGTCGAGCTCACCCCGCTCGGCGAAATAGGCCCGGGTGATGCAGGCGTGGGTGTAGGCGGCCGCGGCGCCGCCGCCCGCCTGGAAGACGAACCGGCTCATTCCCGAGAGCTCCCGGAGCATCAGGTCGAAGCGGTGGACGATCTCCAGCAGCCCCTGGACGGTGGAATCGTCCTGGTGCGGATGGATCTCGGCGAGCTCGTCGCGCGCCGCCAGCAACTGGTTCACCCGCGGGTTGTACTTCATCGTGCAGGTGCCGAACAGGCTGATCCCGACCATGCCCATCACCTGCTGGGACAGGTGCAGGTAGTGCCGCAGCACATCCGGCTCGGCCACCTCGGCCAGCCCCGGCGACGTGTGCCTGCGGACCGACTCCGGCAGCAGGGTGTCGAGCTCGGGGGAACCGTCGATCGGTGCCGGCGGCACGAAGCCGCGCCGCCCCGGGGCGCCCTGTTCCAGGATCAGCGGCTCATCCCACACCGCTGCGTGGTAGCGACGGATCGCGCTCATGCCAACACCTCGCTCAGGGCGTCCACCAGGTCGGAGATGTCCTGGCCGGTATGCAGTTCGGTGACGCAGTACAGCGCCGACTGGCCCAACTCTGGGAAGTCGGCCGACAGGTCCTTGCCGCCGAAGATTCCCCGGTGCCGCAGCGCCGTGTTGATCTCGGCGACCGTGCGCCCGGTCCCGGAGAAGTCCACCACGAACTCCTTGAAGAACCCGGCGGGCCAGCGGATCCGAACCCGGTCGATGGCGCCGATCCGGTCGGCCGCGTAGGCACTGTTGCGCGCGATGGTCTCACCGATCTCGGCGAATCCGGCCGGTCCCAGCAACGCCATGTACACGGAGTTGACGACGGTCCACAGGTAGACCGAGTTGCCGGTCCAGTCGTTGCCGTCCTCGCGGGAACCGTAGGACGACTGATGGAACAGCGTCATCCCGAAGGCGCGCTCCCCGGCCACGATGGTGTCGCACAGACTCACCTGCAGGGTCGGGTACTCCCGGGCGTACCGAGGGTCGTCGCGGGTGGCGATGAATCCGCCGACGCCGCCCCCGGCGTTGAGGTGGATGCCCAGCGGCTGGGTGCTGCCGACCACGATGTCGGCACCCAGTTCGGACGGCGGGGCCAGGACTCCGAGCGACAGCGGGTCGACCCCGACCACGGTCTGGGCGCCCCGGCCCCTGGCCAGCGCGGCGATCGCCGCCAGCTCGGTCTCGATCACTCCGAGGTAGTTCGGGGTCTCCAGGTAGACGGCCGCCGTGCCCGCACCGACAGCCGCGTCCAGCGCTGCGATGTCGACCCGTCCATCTTCGGGCCGGTACGGCACCACCAGCAGCTCGATCGGCTCGTCGCTCTGCTGGTCGCCGCAGTAGGTCCGGATCACCGCGAGGCGTTCCGGGTCCAGCGAGCCGACCAGCACCACCTGCCGGCGGCCGGTGATCCGGGTCGCCATCCGCACGGCGAACCCGGCGGCGGCGCCCCAGCTGTAGACCGGCAGACCGACGAAGTCCATGCCGACCAACTCGCCGAGCTGGGAGGCGAACTCGAACCACGCCTGATTGCGGCCGTGGTCGGACGACGGCGTGCCCCAGACCGAGGTGAGGAATTCGCTGCGGGAGGCGATCTCGTCGCACACGGCCGGTACGTAGTGCTGCCAGTAGCCGGCGCCCGAGGAAGTTCAGGGTGGCCGCGCAGCTGTCGTTGCGCTCGAGCAGGCTCGTCAGATGACGGCGCAGGGTCGCCTCGGAGCGCACCCCCGGCGCGAGCGCGATCGGCCGGGCCGCGTAGTGATCGGCCGGGATCTGCTCGAAGAGCTCCTCGACATCGCGGAGTCCGATGGCGGCGAGCATGGTGGCTTTTGCCTGCTCGGTGGAGTTCGGCATGTACGGGTGGGACATCGTGACTACCCTTCCTGTCGAACCCGATGGAATCGGGGCCGTCATCACAGACCTAGGCGACGACCCGCAGTACCGTGCTGCGTCGTCGCGACGTCCGCACTCTGCGGTATCCGGTCAACTGCTCGCGGACCCTACGGTCGTCCAGATCGATCCGCAGCACCGGCGGGTCCAGGGCCGCGACCTTGCCTGCGGCCGCGATGATCTCGATGTTGTCCGCACCGACCGCGTCCAGGACGGCCGGTGACAGCTGCTGGTTGCCCCGGCCGAACAGGAAGCCCTGACCGCCGACCACCCCGAGCACCAGGGACGCCGCCGGGTGCTGCCGCCAGCAGGTCCAGCAGCTCCCGCTCGCCGGCGTCCATGGCCACCGCCACGCCGTCCATCACCGCGTCCACGCCGCCGACCGATGCCGGCAGGCCGAGCGCCTCGCTGACCCTGGCCACCGTTGTGCCGGGTCCGAGCAGATACAGCCGGCCCGGGAGCATCTCCGCGGCGATCGCCCGACCGAGGCCGACCAGATCGTCGTCGGAGTGGCTGGGTGCGGACACCTTGGCTGGATTGCAGCGCCCCCGTCAGGTGCGGGACGGTCGCGAGCGCGAAGAGCCGGGTTCCGCCGGTATCCGCGTCGACGATCTCGGCCCGGCGGAGCGACGCCCGGTCGGGCGAGGTACCGGGCGGCCGCCTCGCCGGCGGCCTCGGGACCGGTGGCGAACACTCCGGAGTGCATCTTCACCCCGCACGGGATTCCGAGGATGGGTACCCCAGGGTCTTCGGCGGCGGAGCCGCCGAGGACAGCGGCGATATCGCGGGCGGTGCCGTCGCCCCCCGCGAACAGCACCAACCGGGCGCCGCTGCCGACCATCGCGGCCACCGCCCGCCGGGTGTCGGCGGCCGTCGTCGGCCCGGAACCGGGATCGGACACGAGCTGCACCGACCAACGGTCCGTCGATCGGCGATCGGTGAGCAGGTCCGCACCCATCGGGCCGGCCGCGGTCAGCACGGACAGGGTCGGCACCAGCTCCCGGAGGCGGGAGAGCGCGCGGGCCGCCCTGGCCGGTGCCACCGGTTCGGCCCCGGCATCGAGCGCGTCGGCCAGGGCCGCGCCGTCGGTACCGTGCAGTCCGACCCGACCGCCCATGCCGGCGATCGGGTTGACCACGATCCCCACCGGGCCGGCCACGGTCACCAGAGCCCGGTCACGGCAGGAGGTTCTGCTGCTCTGCGACGTCGTCGAGGGCCTGCCGGATGGTCGCAGCCATCTGGTCGATCTCGGCCTCGGTCACCACGAACGGCGGCGAGAACGAGACCGTGTCCGAGGAGGGCAGCGCCCGGGTGATGACACCGAGTTCCCGGCTGCGGGTGACGACGGCAGCGGACACGCTGCCCAACGGGTCGAACGGGGTCAGCGGATCGGACGCGGCGGTGAACTCGACCGCCCCGAGCAGGCCGTAGCCGCGCACCTCGGCGACCAGCGGGTGCCCGGCGAACTCGATGCGCAGGCGGTCCGCGAGGTGGTCACCCCGGGACTTCGCCTGCAGCATCAGACCGTCCCGCTCGATGATGTCGAGGTTGGTCAGCGCGGCCGCCGCGGCCAGCGGGTGTGCCGAGTAGGTGTAGCCGTGGCTGAACACGCCGTAAGCGCTCCGAACCGGCCGAGATCACGTCCCACACCTTCTCCGACACCAGGCAGGCGGACAGCGGGATGTAGGCCGAGGTGAGGCCCTTGGCCACCGTCATCAGGTCGGGCTCCATGCCGAACACCGTCGAGCCGAACTGCTCACCGAGTGCGACCGAATCCGCACACCACCTCGTCGGCGATGAGCAGCACGTCGTGGCGCCGCAGGACCTCGCTGGATGGCCGGGAAGTACGATTCCGGCGGAACGATCACGCCGCCGGCCGCCTGGATCGGCTCGGCGATGAAGGCCGCCACCGTCTCCGGACCCTCGTCCAGGATCAGCTGCTCGAGCTCGTCGGCCAGGGTCTGGGAGAACTGCTCGTCGGTCTGCCCCGCGGCCTTCTCCCAGAGCCGGTGCGGCGCACGGACATGGCGGACCATCGGCAGCGGCAGGTCGAAGCCGGCGTGCATGCCGGGCAGACCGCACAGGCTCGCCGACATCACGGTCACCCCGTGGTAGCCGCGACTCCGGGAGATGATCTTCTTCTTCTCCGGTGCGGCCCAGCACGTTGTTGTAGTACCAGACCAGCTTCACCTGGGTGTCGTTGGCGTCCGAGCCGCTGTTGCCGAAGAACACCTTCGACATGGCGCCCGGCGCCATGGTGATCAGCCGCTGCGCCAGGTGGGCGACCGGCTCGTTCCCCATCGACGCGAAGGTGTGGTAGTACGCAAGCTTTTTCGCCTGCCGCTGCAGCGAGTCGGCCATCTCGGCGTTGCCGTAGCCGATGTTCACGCACCACAGCCCGCCCATGGCGTCGAGGTAGCTGCGGCCCTGGTTGTCCACCACGGTCGAGCCGGAGGCCTCCACGATGGTCAGCGGGCCGTTCTTCTCGTGCTGGCGCATGTTGGTGAACGGGTGGAAGAAGTACTCGCGATCCAGATCCTCGATGGTCATGGACGCCTCCCCATGGGTGACGGTGCGGTGATGGACGACGACAGGCCGACCGGCAGCGGCCACGGTGGAAACCACCGCCACGCCGACCTGTCCGTGCGTGGGCTCGACTGTAGCAAACCTTGGCCGCTGAGCGTACGATTGTCCGCATTCCGGCCACCGGCGCTCAGGTTCTCCGCCCGCGCGACCCGCCCGGCCGGCCCCTGCTGCAGGAGGTACCAGGCGTGACGACAACCCTCGGCCGTCCCCGGCTCGACGACTCCGCGCTGTTCCGGGACCAGCTGTTCATCGACGGCGAGTGGACCGCCGGCGGCGGCACGCCCGACCGCTGTCCTGGATCCGGCCACCGGAGAGATGGTGGCGCGAGATGGCGGCGCGCCGACGAGGCCGACGTGCTGCGTGCGGTGTCGGCAGCGCAGGACGCCGCCGCCGGTTGGGCGGCGCAGCCCGCGCCGGCCAGGGCCAGGATCATGCGCCGCTGGTACGACCTGATCGTCGCCAACGCCGACGATCTGGCCACGCATCCTGACCGCCGAGCAGGGCAAGCCGCTGGCCGAGGCCCGCGGCGAGATCCTCTACGGGGCAGGCTTTGTCGAGTGGTACGCGGAAGAGGCCAAGCGCACCTACGGCGAGGTGATCCCGACCAACGTCGCGGGCCGGCGGCTGCTGACCCTCCGCCAGCCGGTCGGCGTCACCGCGGCCATCACGCCCTGGAACTTCCCGTCGGCGATGATCCTGCGCAAGGCGGCGCCGGCCCTGGCGGCCGGCTGCCCGATGATCGTGAAACCCGCCGAGGAGACGCCGCTGTCGGCGACCGCGCTGGCCGAGCTGGCGGCCCGGGCCGGTGTGCCGCGCGGGCGTGCTCAGCGTCGTCTGCGGCCGACCGGAGCTGATCGGCGACGTGCTCACCGCGCATCCGGCCGTCCGGGTGCTGAGCTTCACCGGCTCCACCGCGGTCGGCAAGCTGCTGATGGCCAAGAGCGCCGGCACGGTCAAGCGGATGGCCCTCGAGCTGGGCGGCAACGCGCCGTTCATCGTGTTCGACGACGCCGATCTGGACGCGGCCGTCGCCGGGGCGATGGCCTCGAAGTTCCGCAACGCCGGCCAGACCTGCGTGTGCGCGAACCGGATCATCGTGCAGTCCGGCATCCATGACGCGTTCGTCGCGCGGTTCCGCGTCGGCGATCGACAACCTGGTGGTGGGCAACGGGTTCGACGAAGGGTCCGAGCAGGGACCGCTGATCACCCAGGACGCGGTGGCCAAGGTCCGGCGGCACATCGCCGACGCCGTCGACGGCGGGGCCACCCTGGTGACCGGCGGCGACCTGCACCCGTTGGGCGGCACCTTCTTCACCCCGACACTGCTCACCGGCGTGCGGCCGGACATGCTGATCTGCCGCGAGGAGACCTTCGGACCGGTGGCCCCGGTGGTGCGCTTCGACGACCGAGGACGAGGCGGTCCGGATCGCCAACGACACCCCGTTCGGACTCGCCGCCTACTTCTACAGCTCGCGACCTGGGTCGGATGTGGCGGGTCGGCGAGGCCCTCGAGTTCGGCGTGGTCGGCGTCAACACCGGGCTGATCTCGTACGAGGGTGCGCCGTTCGGCGGCGTCAAGGAGTCCGGGCTCGGCCGCGAGGGCTCCCGGCACGGCATCGACGAGTACACCGAGATCAAGTACCTGTGCATCGACGGACTCGGCAGCTGAGCCGTCGGGAAGCCGCCGGAGTCAGCCACCGCCGTCACCTTCCGGATCCACTCCGGCAGCCTCCCGGTAGGCGACCCCGGGTCCGCGCTGCCGATCCACCACCATGCCGTCGGACACCCAGGTGACGCAGGCCCGGCAGCCGGGTACCCCGTCGACGATCACCAGGCACTCGAAGCAGACGCCCATCCCGCAGAACAGCCCGCGCGGCTCGCCGCCGCTGGTGGTGCGAAGCTCGAGGTCGTCATCCGACATCAGCGCTGCGGCAACACTCTCGCCGAGATAGGCGGTCCGCGGGCGGCCGTCGACCAGCACGGTGACCGCGGTACCGCGGTCCAGGCCGTGGCCGTCGAGTCGGGGGCGCCGCAGCGTCATCGGCCGCTCTCAGCCCCGGCATCGGCACCCGCGAGCAGACCGGTCTCCACCAGCACCGCGCGCATGGTCGCGAGGTCGCCCAGGTCGGTGACCGGTAGGCGGGGCCGGCGGACGTGGCCGGCCGGCTGGTCCAGCATCCGCATGAGTTCCTTGAGCTGGCTCTGGTAGGCGCCGTAGATGACCGGCCCAGCCACCGGGCAGCCACAGCTTCGGGAACAGCGCGTCGCCGACCGCAGCGTGCGCCGCCATGGCGTCGAAGTCGCCCGTCCAGTAGTCCTCCCAGAATTGCGGATCCGGTCGGCCCCAGAGCGATCCACCGCCGACGGTGCCGTCGCCGCCCTCGGTGCGCAGCACCTCGACGCCGCGGGCCGACATGTACGGTCCGAACACCCTGACCCGATCCCGGACCCGGCGCGAGGTCTCGAAGAACTGGTCGGCATCCGGCGTGCTGTCCTTGATCGCCGACGATGGTGTCGATGTCGGCCAGCCGGTCGGCGAGGTCGGAGCCGATGTCGACCCCGGCGCCGTGCGGCCAGTTGTAGACGACCAGCGGCCCGTCGAGGGCGGCGCTGATGTCGCTGTAGAACTCGACGATCTCGTTCGGGAACAGCTTGGCGTAGGGCGGCGGGGAGGCCAGCACGCCGTCGGCGCCGGCCGCGAGCGCGTGCCGGGCCAGCGCGACCACCTCGTCCGCGGTGTAGTCGGTGCAGCCGACCAGTACCCGCATCCGGCCGGCGGCCGTCGACACCGCAGTCTCGGCAACGGCTCTGCGCTCGTCGTGGCTCTGCGAGAACCACTCTCCGCAGGTGCCGTTGACGACCATGCCGTGCATGCCCGCGCCCGGCGTAGTGCTCGACCAGCGCCTCGAGGGTGTCCAGGTCGAGCTCGCCGGTCTCGGTGAACGGCGTCACCACCGCCGGGAAGTAGCCCTGCCAGTCGACGTCATCGCGATTCATCTGTGGTCCCCTCGTGCGTACTCGGCATCAATCAGGATGGAACTGACGGCGGTCACGACCTGGTCACGCTGGTGGCCCGGTCGACGGCATAGCGGCTCGGGAACGCCTCGGCCGCGGGCCCCGCGGCCGGTGCGAGCATCCGCTCGGCCAGCTGCCGCGCGAACAGCGGGCTGAAGGTGAAGCCGGTCGACGCGACGCACGCGTGAAAGCCCGGCACCAGCTCGGACTCCCCGACGATCGGCGAGAAGTCGTCGGTGAAGACGATCACTCCCGACCAGGTGCGTACGCACCCGGACGTCGGCGAGCGCCGGAACCACGTCCACTGCCACCGCGAGATTACCGGCTGCGCTGCGCCACTGGGTCGGGTACCGGTGCGGCCGGGCAGCGGTCGCGGTCGGCCAGCCGCCACCGATGATGAAGGTGCCCGCCTCGGTCTGCTTGAGCGTCAACCGGCGACCGATGTGCTGGATCATCGGGTGGAACATCCGTGGCCGCGGCTCGGTGACGTTGACGTGCAGGCCTTCGTTGCGCACCGGCAGCCGCAGGCCGACCATCGCGGCCAGCTCGCCGGCCCAGGCGCCCGCGCAGTCGACCACCCGGTGTGCGTCGATCCGGCCGGCGCTGGTGTGCACCGTGAATCGCCGGGCGGCCGCACCGGCGCGCATCTCGATGCGCTTCACCTCGGCGTTGGTCCGGATGGTCGCGCCGGCCTGCACCGCCCGCAACGCGTACAGCGGGGCCACCGCCAACGGGTTGGCGTGGCCCTCCGCCGGGCAGAAGCTGGCCCCCAGCAGCCGATCCGAGAGATAGGGCGCCCGGTCGGCGAGGGCGATCCGGCCGACCACCTCGGTCTCGATACCGGCGAGCTGCTCCAGCTCGTGTTTCTCGGCGAGGATCGCGAACTCCTCAGGAGTCTCGGCGACCATCCAGCCGCCGGTCTGGTGCACGCCGAGGTCCCCGTCGAGCTCGCGGCCGAGCGCGTTCCAGAGGTCGAACGCCTCCAGGCTGAGCCGGGCGTCGGCGAGCAACCGGTCGCGGTCGGCTCCGGTGCCGGCGCCGGAGAGCTGGTGGATGGCCAGTTGCAAATGGAAACTGCCGGCATTGGTACCGGAGGCCTCGCGGTTCAACTCGCCACGATCCACCAGCACCACATCGATGCCGTTGCGTGGCGAGATGAAAAGCCACCGCGGCACCGGCGATACCACCGCCAACGATCAACACGTCGGTACTGCGGGGCAGCGCGACGTCGGGGGTGCGGCGGTCCAGTTCCCGGATCACCGCGGTCGGCTCAACCACCGGCTTCTCCCGGCTGCCAGGAACAGGCCCGGATCAGTGACCGAGTGATCGGCGACTGCGCCGATCGGCACCGGCCGGACCGGCATCCGCGGGGTCGCAACGGTCACCGCGCCGATCCCCTCGCCGGTTCGACGGCTGATCATCGAGGCGATGTGCCGCTGGCAGTTGCGTCCCTGGCAGGGGCCCATCCCGGCCCGGGTGATGGCCTTCACCACGCTGACGTCCGCGGTGGCGGTGACCGCCGCAGCCAGCGTCCCGGCCCTCACCTCCTCGCACCGGCAGACAACGGTGTCGTCGTCGGCGAGTCGGTAGATCCCGTCGCCGACCCGGTACATCCGCGACGTGGCGGCTACCAGGGCCCGGCGGCGGCGGATCCGGCGTCGTGCCGGTGCGACCACCGCCTCGGCCCAGGACGTGCTCACCGAACCGGCGTCCATCGCCGCGGCCAGACCGGCCGTCCGGCCCTCGTCGATCGCCACGTAGGAGCCCTCGACGCCGGTGCCGTCACCCGCGGCGTAGATCCCGTCGACGCTGGTGCGGCACCACTCGTCGCGACGGACCACCGGCCCGCCGAGCGACTCGTCGTCGTCGAAGTCGCATCCGACCAGCCGCAGCAGCTCCGGTGACGGCACGAAACCGTAACCGAGGCAGAGCACGTCGGCAGAGATCGCCTCCTCGGTCCCGGGAATCACCCGCCAGTCGCGCGTCCACCGCGGCGTGCACCACCCGCTCGACCCGGCCGCGCCCTTCGGCGCGGACCACGATCCGGGCGTACCGCAGCGGTACCCGGTGCCGGAGCAGCTGGGCGCGGTACTGCGCGGCGTCCCGGAGCAGCGACGGCGTTGCCGCGGGCGGCTCTCGCGATCCGAGCGACGTCGGCCGGTCGCGGCGCCGGACCGGCCTCCAATGCCGCAACGATGCCGGGCGCCGAAGCCGGCCAGCTGTGCCGGGAACGCCAGCGCGACCGGGCCGGAGCCGGCGAACACCATGCGCTCGCCCGGGAGCATCCGCTGGGTCTTGGCCAGCGTCTGCAATCCGCCGGCGGTGATCACCCCGGGCAGGGTCCAGCCCGGGAAGACGATCGGACGGTCGTGGGCCCCGGGGGCCAGCACGACCCGCGGCACCCGCAGCAGGCGAACCGGTTCGCCGTCGGTGTACAGGGCGGCGCTCCAGCCACCGTCGGGGTCCGGCTCGAGGCTGACAACGCTGGTCCGGAGTCGGATCTCGACCGCGGACCCGAGGGTCTCCTCGATCAGGCTGCGGCCGAACCGCCACTGTCGCCCCATCGCTCTCGGATCACTGATCCGGAAGCCGGGGCCAGGTTGCTTGAAGATCTGGCCGCCCAGGGTGGGGCGTTCGTCGACGAGCACGGTACGCAGGCCGGCGTCGGCAGCAGCCCGGGCGGCGGACATCCCGGCCGGACCACCGCCCACCACCAGCAGCGCGTACTCGTGCTCGTCGACGACCACGGGTCAGCAGCCCTCGGGCATCTTCGGGAAGTCGGACACGCCGAAGTTCTTCTTGTAGAGCTCGGCCAGCGTGCCGTCGTTCTGGGCCTTGCACAGGAACGCGTTCAGCGCCGCGACCAGCCCGGCGTTGCCCTTCTGCACAGCCCAGTTGCCGTATCCGAGGGCCAGCGGCTCGGGCAGCGCCGCGACCTTGAGCTTGTTGGGGTTGGCCTTCTGGAACTGGGCCAGGATGTAGTCCTCGAGCACCGATCCGTTCGCCCTACCGGTGGCCACCTCGAGCAGCGCGGCGTTCTGATCGGGGAACCCGTTGACGGTCGCATTCGGGAAGGTGTCCTTGGCCAGCTGTTCGCCGCTGGAACCCTGCAGCGCGGTGATGATCATCCCGGCCTTGTTGTAGGTGGCGATCTCGGGGGCCGAGTTGTCGTCCTGCTTCACCGCGAGAACGCTGGTGTAGGGCACGTACTCGCGGCTGAAGTCGATCACCTTCTTGCGCTCGTCGGTGGCGGTCAGGCCGACCGACACCATGTCGAACTTCTTGCTCTGCAGCCCGGGGATCAGCCCGTTGAAGTCGAGGTTCTGGATGTCGAGCTTGACGCCGAGGTCCTTGGCCAGCAGGTTGAGCAGGTCGACGTCGTAGCCGGCCGGCTTGCCGGCATCGTCCAGGTACATCTGCGGCTTGAACTGCAGGTTCATCCCGACCACCAGGGTTCCCGGTGTCATCAGGCCGAGATCGGCCGGAGCAGCGGAGCTCGAGGATGCCGAGGAGGCGTCCGACGAACTCGCCGCCGACGAGCTCTGCTCGCTGGACGCCGCACTGCTGCCGGCCGCGCTGGAGGACTCGGACGAGGCAGCCGCACTGCTGGTGGTGGCGGCCGCGCTGGTTGCGGTACTGCTGGGCGTTGCGTTGTCGGAGCTGCCGCAGGCCGTGAGCGCGACCATGCAGGCGGCCACGCCGGCCATGATCATCCGGCGGCGGGCGGACCGCGTCGTGAAACTACTGGGCACTGGTCTTTCCTTCCTGGAGCGGGGAGGACGGGCGGCGTGGACGCCACCCGGTCTGGAGCGACGGGCTCGGTGCTTCGGAGGCCGATGCGCCGACGTGCGTGGAGTGTGCCTGCGGTCGAGTTGCGTCCGACTGCGTCGGCTCGACTACGCAGGTTCAGGACCGACTTCTGCGATGAGTTGCTCGATGCGGCGGTGCCGCCGGGATCGGAGGGCTTTGGCCAACGCTCCCTTCGGCGGCCGGACGTAGGCACTCTCGACCAGTCGGAAGACCAGGTCGATGACGAAGGCGGCGACCACGTAGATCAGGGCCGCCGCGGTGTAGAGGACGAACGGCTGGAACGTCGACGACACCAGGTTCTGGGTCACCCGGACGACCTCGAGCAGCCCGATCACGGTGAACGTCGAGGTGTCCTTGACCATGCCGATGAACATGCTGCCGATGTTCGGCAGGGCGATCTTGAACGCCTGCGGGAGGATGATCGAGAAGAAGATCCGGCTGCTGCGCATGCCGAGCGCCTGCCCCGCCTCCCGATGACCGTTGGGTACCGCGCTCAGCGCGGACCGGAAGATCTCGGCCATGAAAGCGCTGTACAGCAACGACAGCGCGATCACGCCGGCCTGGAACACGGTGAAGTTGACGCCCAGCAGCAGCGCGACGCCGAAGTACACCCAGATCACGCTGACCAGCGCCGGTACGCCCCGGAAAACGTTGATGTAGATCAACGCGATCCACGACCACGGCCGGCCGGACATCCGCAGCAGGGCGAGCAGCAGCCCGCCGACGGTGGCGATCACCAGCGCCACCAATGACACCCGCAGCGCCACCATCAGACCGTCGAGCAGGATCCTGCGGTTGTCCCAGATCAGACTCCAGTCGTAGTCGCTGATGTCCATCAGCGCACCGCCTGGATGAATTCTCGGGCGCGGGGGCTCGTGCAGTTCTCGAAGAACCCGCGCGGTCCCTGTTCGACGATCAACCCGTCCTCCATGAACACATTGAGATCACCCATGTCTCGGGCGAAGCCCGAGTTCGTGGGTGACCACGACCATCGTCATCCCGCTCTCGGCGACGAACCGCATGGTGCGCAAGCACCTCGCCCACCAATTCCGGATCCAGCGCTGAGGTGGGCTCGTCGAACAGCATCACCGCGGGATCGAGGGCCAGCGCACGGGCGATCGCGACCCGCTGCTGCTGGCCTCCCGAGAGCTCCGACGGGTAGTGGGCCGCGCGCGGCAGCAGTCCGACCGCCCGCAGTGCCTCCGCGGACTTGTGCGCCGCCGCAGCGCTGCTCAGCCCGCGGACCGACCGCAGCGCCAGCGCCACGTTGTCCAGCGCGGTCAGGTGCGGGAACAGGTTGAACTGCTGAAACACCATGCCGACCGCGCGTCGCAGTTCGAGCCGCTTGCCGCGCTTACCTTTCGGCTCGCCCGGGAGCCCGGTCGCGTACTCGACGCCCTGCACCTTCAACGATCCCGAGGTCGGCGGCTCCAGCATGTTGATGCTCCGCAGCACCGTCGATTTTCCGGAGCCGGACGGCCCGAAGATCACCACGTGCTCGCCGGCGTGGACGTCCAGGTCGATCCCGCGAAGCACCTCCAGGTGACCGAACGACTTGCGCAGGCCGCGTATCGCCACGATCGGCTCGATGGGCGCGGCCTTCTCGGCGGTCGTCACGCGCGGACCTCGGTGACGCACACGTACAGGTCGTCCGGATCCCGGAAGTAGGCGTACCGCCAGCTGGCACCGCCGCCGAGGTCGATCTCGACGGGGTCTCCGACCAGCTTGATCCCCAGGTCGTCCAGGTGGTCGAGAGCCTTTTCCAGGCAGCGTGATCCGATCGCGAATTCATAGGTGCCGAGGTGGCCCCATTCGCCCACGCATGTCCGGCGACGGGGGGTAGTGCTGCACGGGTTCGAGGGCGCCGCCGTACGGGCTGGTCAGCAGCATCATCCGCTGCCGCGGCGGGGTGCGCGGGTGGAACCACGGATGCATCGGCTCGAAGTAGCCGTCGGACTCGAACAGCTGCCCGGTGAATCCGAGACTGCCGTAGAACTCTCGGGTCCGCTCGATGTCGGAGACCCCGAACGCGACGTGGTTGACGCCCTGCGGGCCGGGCCCGTGGGGCCAGCCCGCCTCCAGGGTCGACCATTCGATCAGCTCGATCTTGGCGCCGTCCGGGTCGGACGACATAGGACAGCCCGCAGTGGGTCTGGTACGGCTCGAGATCCGCCTCGTTCGGTTCCATCAGAGCCGGGTGGCCGGCGGCGACCAGCGACCGGTAGAAGTCCGCCTGCCCGTTGACGTGGACGCAGACCTCGCAGATGCCGGGTTCCCCCCAGGCCTGCCCGAACGGTTGGGGCGGCGGCGGCCGGTCGGTGAGGTGGACCAGCTTCACGGCCGCCCGCCCGAGCACGGTCGGATGCGCCGGCCGCAGGAACACCACGTGGGCGTCGGTCGCCTCGGCCCCGGTGACGTCCTGCAGTCCGGGCAGCGGACCCTGATAGTCGAATGCGAGCTGGTCGAAACCGAGCTGCGCGTAGAAGTCCCGCGCCGCGGCCATGTCGGACACACCGATGCCGATGTGATCGAGACCGGTCAGGGTGCCGAAGTGGCGTCGAGTCTCGGTCATGTCAGTCGCTGCCTCCGGCCGGACGGGTACTGCGTGCATCGGGTCTTGCTGCTGAATCGGTACTGCCGAATCTGGCACTGCTCTGAACAGGTACGGGGACTGCCGTGGGCGGCGACACGGGGCAGGTGCCGATCCGCTGGCGCGATGCTCGCACACCGATGTAGTGAACGCAATACGTACAACGTAACGCAGAGCGTGCGGGTGCACGCTTGACGCACGCACCGTTGCTCCCGACAATGGCCTGATCGGATGACCTCCCGATTTCTTCCAGGTCGCAGTTCGATATCGATACCCCCGCATCGAACGCCCAGCATCCAGTGGAGGTGACGCGCATGCCCACTACCGGGACCGGCCTTTCCGGTCTGCTCGCCGGACGGCGGGTTCTCGTCACCGGCGGAGCCAGCGGCATCGGCGCCCAGGTGGTGTCCACGTTCGCAGCCATGGGCGCCACCGGGGTGGTGCTGGACCTGCCCGCAGCGTCGACCGGCGCGACCGGTGACTGGCCGGTGATCGCCGCGGACGTCACCGACGAGAACTCGGTCGCCACAGCGATCGCCGCGGCGGTCGCCCAGCTGGGTGGTCTGGACGCGGTGGTGGCGGCCGCCGGCATCGTCCCGCCATGGCGCCGGCCGGCGGAGGAGGATCTGCACCAGCTGGACCGGGTCCTGGCCGTGAACGTCCGCGGTGTGCTGGCGACGATCAAGCACGCGGCGCCGAGGCTCGGTGCCGACGGCACGATCACCGTGGTCGGGTCGCTGAACTCGTGGCGCGGCGACCCGAACATCACCGCGTATGCGGCCAGCAAACACGCGGTCCTGGGGGTGGTCCGGTCGGTGGCGCTCGCCCTCGGTCCGGACGGCATCCGGGTCAACGCCGTGGCTCCCGGTCCGATCGCCACCGCTGCGTTGGTGGGGCGGATGCAGTCGCGTTCTGCGGCCACCGGCCTCTCGGTCGACGATGCTCTGGCGCAGGCTGCCGCGGGCACCGCGTTGCGCCGGTTGGCGACGGCCGAAGATGTGGCCCGGACGATCGCGTTCCTCACCAGCAGCCTGTCCAACGGCATCACCGGCCAACTCATCGCCGTCGACGGCGGAGTTCTCTGAGAGGAGCGGCATGGTCCTGGACACTCACGCACTGGCGGGTCGCACCGTGCTCCTGACGGGCGCGTCCGGAGGCATCGGCGCCGCTACCGCCACCATCCTGGCCGCGGCCGGCGCCCACGTCATCGCGCAGTACCGGACCGACGAGGACGCCGCCCGGGCCGCCCTGTCGGATGCTCCCACCGACCGGATCCATCTGCTCGCGGCCGATCTGGGTTCGGCCCAGGGTGCGCGCAGGCTGTGGCGCGCGGCGTCGGAGTGGCGGGAGGTGGACGTGCTGGTCGCCAACGCGGCGGTGAACCCGCAGTCGCCGATGGACGGGTCCGACGAGGCCTGGGACGCCGGGTGGGAACTGGCCATGCAGGTCAACGTGATCGGGGCGGGTTCGCTGATGCGGGAGGCGGTCCGATCGTTCGCCGCGCGCGGTGAAGGCACGGTGATCGCGCTGTCCAGCTGGGCCGCGGAACAGGGCTCACGCATTCTCGACGCCAGCGCATATGCGGCTTCCAAGGCCGCCTTCCGCAATCTGGCGCAGACCGTCGCCCGCCAGTACGCCGGCGCCGGCGTCGCCGTGCACATCGTCGCGCCGGGCGTGGTGGCCGCCGGCATGGGCACCGCCGGCCTCGACGACGACGCCCTCCGCAAGGTCGCCGGCGGTCTCGCCATGGGTCGGCACGTCGGGGTCGGAGAAGTGGCCGAGCTGATCGCGTTCCTGGCCACCGGCGCGGTCCCCAGCCTCACCGGGGGCACGGTCGATCTCAACGGCGCCTCCTACATCCGATGAACGGGACAACCCGCAGTCGGCGGACACTCTCGGAGGTCTCAACGTGAACAAGCTCTCGGTCAACGACCCGGTCGACACCGGGGATCCCGACGACCCGGCGGTGCCGGGTCGATCCCGCGACTTCGTCCAGTCGCTGGAGCGAGGGCTGGCGATCATCCGGGTGTTCAGCGCCGAGCGGACCTCGTTGACGGTGTCCGAGATCGCCCAGATCTCCGGCCTGACCCGGGCCGCGGTCAGGCGGTTCCTGCTCACCCTGTCCGAGCTCGGATATGTCACGGCCAAGAACAACCGCTTCGAGTTGACCCCGCAGGTGCTCGAACTCGGCTACTCCTATCTGTCCGCGCTGTCCTTTCCCGAAGTGGCGCTGCCCCATCTGGAGGCCCTGGTCGCCCAGACCGCTGAAGCGAGCGAGGGTTCGATCCTCGATCGCGGCGACATCGTCTACGTGGTCAGGGTTCCCGGGCCTGCCCTGATGACCATCTCGGTGAACATCGGCGCGCGGCGGCCGGCGCACGCAACGGCGATGGGACGGGTGCTGCTGGCCAACCTGCCGCCGGCCGATCTCGATCATTACCTTGCCACCACGTCGCTCAAGCAGCTGCTGCCGCGCACCATCACCGATCCGGGGGCCCTGCGGAAGGAGCTGGACACCGTGCGCCGCACGGGCTACGCCCTGGTCAATCAGGAGCTCGAGGACGGCCTGGTGGCGATCGCGGCACCGGTGCGGGACCGTGGCGGGCGGACCCGAGCCGCGATCAACCTGTCCACCCATGTCGGTCGGAAGTCGGTCGAGGACATGCGTGCACTGGTGCCCCTGGTCCAGCAGACCGCCGCCGACATCGAGTTGGGGCTGCGGCATTCGGTGAACTGGGCGGACTAGCCGGACCCGACGAAGTCGGGGCCGCGGTGCCGTTCGGTGCGCGCGGATCGAGCGCTACACCAGGAAGCCGGCCGGCAACGGATCGGCCGGGTCCAACACCAACTGCCCGGTCCCGGTCACGAACGCCCGCCCGGTCAGCTCGGGCAGCACCCCTGGGCGGCCGTCGACCTCGGCTTCCCCGGTCAGCCGGCCGGTGAAGTGGGTTCCGATGAACGACTCGTTGACGAACTGGTCACCGACCGCCAGGAGCCCGGTCGCATGCAGCTGCGCCATCCGGGCCGCTGTTCCGGTGCCACACGGCGACCGGTCGAACCAGCCGGGGCTGATCACCATCGCATGCCGGGAGTGCGCTGCGGTGGCGTCCGGGGCGAGCAACTGGGCATGCCGCAACTCCGCCGGGCTGCCGTCCGGATGGCGCAACGGCCGGTCCCGCGCGACCGCAGCGACGACGGCCAGTCCGGCCGCCATGATCTCCGCCCGCCTGGAGCGGTCGAAGGGCAGCCCGAATCCGGCCAGATCGGTGATCACGCAGAAGTTGCCGCCGTACGCAAGGTCGTAGCCGACAGTGCCGAGGCCGGGCACCTCGACCCGCAGGTCGGTGTCGACGCAGTAGGACGGCGGCGAGGAGATGGTCACGCTGCCGACCCGTCCGTCGGCCACCTGCACCCTGGCCACCACGAGACCGGACGGGGTGTCCAGACGCACCGTCGTCACCGGCTCCACCACCGGAACCCGACCGGTGGCCACCAGCACGGTGGCGACGCCCATGGCGCCGTGGCCGCAGGCCCGGATACAGCCCTTGACCTCCATCCAGATGACGCCGACGTCGGCATCCGGGCGCGAGCTCGACTGGAGAAGGGCGCCGGTCATGGCTTCGTGTCCGCGGGGCTCGCACATCAGAAACGTTCGCAGGTCGGACATCTCGTCGAGAAAGTACTGACGGCGCTCGACGATCGTGGTGCCGGGGAGGTCCCCGACGCCGGCCACCACCACCCGGGTCGGCATGCCCTCGGTGTGCGAGTCGACCACCTCGATGGTGCGTACCGGATGCCGGCCGGCCATCAGAAGCGCTCCGGGGCGAACGGTGCCAGATCACGGTCGATCGGATTGCCCAGAACCAGCTCGCCGAGCAGCTCGCCCATCAGCGGACCTGCGGTGAGCCCCATGTACGGGAACATACCGACGAACAGCCCGGGTGTTCCCTCGAGCTCGCCGAGGATCGGCCGGTGATCGGGAGTTCCGTTGCCCACCCCGGTCCACGAACGCAGTACCAGGGCACTGCGCACGGCCGGCACCACCTCGGTGGCCAGCCGAAGATTGGCCCGGAGCGAGGCCGGGCTCACCACCGGCAGTCCCTGGGCGTCCGCGTCGGCCGGCCATCCACCGCCGATCAGCAACGACCCGGCGCGGGTCTGCTTCATCGTCAGCCGGCCGCCGGCGAAGTAGACCAGGTGGGGCACCAGCGGAGCGACCGGTTCGGTGACGCTCACCTGCACCGGCTCGGCGGTGATCGGCAGGGCCGCCCCGAACGGGGCGACCAGCGTTGCCAGCTCGGCTCCGGTGGTGACGACCACCCGGCCGCAGCGCAGCTCGCCCGACGAGGTCGTCACGATGAAGCCGGTTCGACCGGGACGCACGTCGGAGACCCCGGTCCGGGTCAGGATCCGGGCGCCGGCCCGCCGGGCGGCCGCCGCGAAGGCCGGCGCGGCCAGCAGCGGGTTGGCCTTGCCCTCGTGACGGGACAGCTCAGCGCCGACCATCCGGTCGGCGATGTAGGGCGCCAGGTCGTGCAGCTCGGCCCGGTCGAGCACCTCGACATCGAGACCGGCCTCCTGTTCGATGGCGGCCTTGCGCCGCAACCGGTCGAGCTGCTCGCGATTCTCGGCGACGATCAGACCGCCGTGGGTGACCACCTCGAGGTCGACGCCGAGCCGCTCGGTGAGGCCTTGCCAGCGGCCGATCGAATCGACCAGAAGTCCGAGCGCCGGGAGGAACTCCCGCGCCCACTCCTCGCCCAGATCGAGGAACGGGTCGTTCTGGATCTGACCGTGCAGGCTTCCGGCGTTGCGTCCCGACGCCTGGGTGTTCAGCTCGAAGCGCTCCACCAGGACCACATCGACGCCGGCGCTCGCAAGGTGGTGCGCAGCGGCGCATCCGGTGATCCCACCGCCGATCACCACCACATCACAGGGCGGGATCGGGCCGCCGGGGTGCTGCCGGTTCACGCTCGGCATCCTATGCTAGGTGTGTTCTCACGCCGAACGACCGTGCGCATAGTGGCGCATCGTCCTACCTGCGGGATCTGCGGGCCCGCCCTGACCCAGAGTGGATCATCCTGTGACGCATGACTTTCGCGGTAGCTACACGGTCGCGGTGACCCCGTTCACCCAGGGCGGCGACGCCGTCGATCTCTCGGCCCTCGCCGCCTTCCTCGACTGGCAGCTCGACGTCGGGGTCCCGGGCGTGATCGTCCTCGGCACCACGGGCGAATTCCTGACGATCAGTCCGCAGGAGCGAACCGCGATCGTCGAGACAGCCGTGTCGCACATCGCCGGTCGCATTCCGGTACTGGTCGGCACGATGAACGCCGACACCCGGGTTGCCGTGCTGCAGAGCAGGCAGGCCGAGGACCTCGGCGCCGACGGGCTGATGGTGTTGCCTCCGTACTACTACACCCCGACCGATGACGAGATCGAGCGGTACTACGGCGCGATCTGCGACGCCGTCCGGCTGCCGATCATGCTGTACAACAACCCGGTCACCTCCAACGTCGACATGTCCGCGAGCCTGGTGGCGCGGTTGGCCCGGAACTCCGACACCATCCGCTACATCAAGGAATCCAGCCAGGACCTGGGCCGGGTCCGCGACGTCATCGACGCGAGCGACGGGCTGCTCCGGGTGTTCGCGGGCGAACGGGTCGTCGACTCGTTCCTGTTGGGCGCCATCGGGTATGTCAACCCGTACGGGAACTACATTCCGCGCGCCTCGTCGCGGATCTTCGACCTGTTGCTGGCCGGCCGGATCCACGACGCCCGCGCCATCCAGCGGATCATCGACGAGATCGACCACACGATCGCCGCCGGGCATCCCACCTACGGCCACCAGTGCTATTCGAAGGCACTGGCCGCGGTGGCCGGCCATCCGGTCGGTGATGTGCGCCCGCCGCTGACCAGGTTCGACCAGCTGGGCGACGAAGGGCGGCGCCGGGTCGCGCACATCACGGAGCTGATGGCGCGGCTGGATCAGCTGGTGGAGACGCTCGAGATCGAGGGCGGCGCCGGGAGTTGGCCGGACAACTAGCGCCGGGCGGCGATCAGGTCGTTCTCGATCGCCGAGGCGGTCGACGTGAGGCGGCGGAGAAAACCTTGCCGGAGCTGGGCAACGGTGACCCGGGAGGTGTGGGCGCTCGCGTTGATCGCGGCGATCACCGTGCCGCGTGCGTCGCGCACCGGGACCGCGACCGAGCGGATACCGTGCTCCAGCTCCTGGTCGACGATCGCGTAGCCGTGGGTGCGGATGTCGGCGAGCGTCTTTCTCAGGGCCTTCTCATCGGTGGAGGTCTTCGTGTTCAGTTGCGGTCGGTCATAGCTGGCGAAATAGACGTCGAGCTCGCTGTCGGCCAGTCCGGCCAGCAGCACCCGGCCCATCGCGGTCGCGTAGGCGGGGATCCGCCGGCCGAGGTCGATCCGGACCGCCATGATCCGCCCGCTGGTGGCCCGGGCGATGTGCACGATGTCGCCGTCGTCGAGCACGCTCGCCGAGCACGACTCCTGCAGCTCGACGCACAGTGCTTGCAGATGGTCCTGCGCAACGTCGGCCAGGCTCAGCGAGGACAGGTACGCGTAGCCGAGCTCGAGGATCGGTGGACGCAGATGGAACAGCCGCCCCTCGCTGCCGACGTACCCCAACGACTCGAGTGTCAGCAGGAAGCGGCGGGCGGCGGCGCGGCTCAGCCCGGTCGAGTGGGCGACATCGGAGAGCGTCAACGCCGGGTGTTCGGCCGAGAAGGCGCGGATGACGGAGAGCCCGCGAGCCAGCGACTGGACGAACTCCGGCCGCTCGTCGTCGGCCGGTTCGGGCACCGGGGTGTCCATGGCGTGACCTCTTCCGCACTGATGACCGCGCGTGTTCGCCTACCGAACACTAGCGGCCACATCCTGGTGGTGGTGGATCCGGAGCCGATCAGCGCACGTCGCGCCCCGTCGGCGGGGTGGGATCCGGCTCGAAGATCGAGTCGAGCAGACCGATCGGCGGCGAGCCGAGCTCGAACAGCGCCGCGTGGAACCGGCCGAGCGAGAACTGCGGACCCCAGGCGGCGCGAGCCCGCTCGCGGCAGTCCTGGATCACCAGCTTGCCCCAGGTGAATCTGGCGTACATCGGGTCGAACAGGCCGCGATTGGCCTCCTGCACGGCCGCCGGGCGCGGGAAGAACGCGATGTCGGTGAACCGGGCGATGCTGTCCTCGACGGTCATGGTCCCGCTGTGCAAACCGATCGCCGAGGCGAGCCTGGTCACCCGCACCAGCGCCCAGATGCACACTCCGATCTCGTACCGTGGATCGTCGGCCCGGAAGCCCTCCTCGACGCAGAGCTCCTCCGCATAGTGGGCCCAGCCCTCGGCGAACGTGTACGACATCAGAATCCGCTGCGGTAGACCCCGCACCCGGCGCAGCGCCCTGGCATGGGCGAAGTGACCGGGGGCCGCCTCGTGCGCGCTCATCGACCCGATCAGCGTCGGGCTGAAAGTCTCGAGCCACTCGTCGATCTCGGGTTGGGACCAGTGCCAGTCGGGCGGCGTCACATGGTAGGTCGCCGGGCTGTCCGGCTCCTCGGGAGCGCAGAACCGCATGTTCGCGAAGAACAGCCCCTGGGCCTCGTGGTCGAGCCCGAACTCCATCTCGCCGTCCAGGTAGGGCACCAGCGACCGCTCCGCGGTGAATCGGAGCAGGTCCTCGGTGACGGTCTGCGCGTTGGCCAGGATCTCGCTGTCGGAGCGGGGCCGGTCGGCCAGCAGCCGCCGGACCACCTCGCGCGGCGTGGCGGCGGCATCGATCCGGGCGCAGGCCGCGGCGAGCATCGCGGTCAGCCGCGCGGTCTCCCGTTCCACCACCTCGGTCATCGCTCCGAGGTCGAAGACGAGCGCCTCGCTGGCGGTCATCAGGGTGGCCAGGTTGTCGCCGCCGATCGCCGGATCGGGATCACCATGCAGCGCAGCAAGTTCCAGGTGGGCAACCAGCCGATCGGCGGCCGCGTGGGCCCGTCGGGACACCTCGTCGGGCGCACCGACCCGGTCCACCTGGGCGTGCATGCCGCGGGCGCTGGACAGCAGGCCATCGGCCATCGGCACCGACACCCGGTCGAGCGCGGTCACCGCCATCTCGACACAGTCGGGCCACTGGGCGAGGTGGCGCAACCGGGCGGCGTCCCGCTCCGGTGCCGGCGCGTACGCCCGCTCGTATTGCACCAGGTTCATGTTGCGCATGTGCAGGTCGGGGTTCCACCGGTGTACCTCGAGGTCGCCGAACCAGGCCCGCGCGAGGTTCTCGAACGCGACGACGTGCGCGGTCTGCTGAGCATCGTCGAGCTCATCGCCGCCCAGCCCGGTCACCATCGACCGAACGCCGGTCGGCGAGAGGTCGGAGACCTGGCCGTCGAACTCGTGGCGACCCCCCTCCTCCCGGACCGAGGGCATGAAGGGTCGGCAGACGGCCGCCAAGCGTGGCTGCATCGGTAGTTCTCCCGTTCCGGCGAGCTCTGTTGCGATTGCGTTTCGATTGCTCGCGGAGCGTACAACCTATTGGCCTGCGCACAAAGAGTCGCTAGTGTTCTACTGACGTTCGCTCGTGCGCGGTGCGAACAGACCATTCCGCGACCGGAAGACGGTGAAAACCCAGTGTCTGTAAGAAAATCGGTGCTCGCAGTTGGCCTGGCGGCCAGCCTGCTCGCCTCGGCTGCCTGCTCGTCCTCGTCCAGCCCCGCTACGGCCGGTGGCAGCAGCACGGGAGCGGCGGCCAGCGGCGGCACACTCAAGCTGGCCGGCCCCGAGGAGATCGGCAACCTCGACCCGGCCACCGCCTACGGTCCCGCTGACCTGCACATGCAGCGGGCGATCAACCGCGGGCTGTTCGGCTATCCGTCGACCGCGGACGCCACCGCGGCGATCACCGTCGCGCCCGACATCGCGACCGTGGTGCCGACCACCGCCAACGGCGGCATCAGCGCGGACGGGTTGACCTACACCATCAAGCTGAAGCCGGGAGTGAAGTGGCACGCACCCAGCGGTGATCGCCCGGTGGTCGCCGGCGACGTGGTGATCGGCGTCAAGCGCATCTGCAACCCCAAACTGGGTTCGCCGGTGCTCGGCTACTTCACCGACACCATCGCCGGTCTCACGAAATACTGCGACGGCTTCGCCAAGGTCGAACCCACCGTCGAGGCGATGAAGTCGTACATGTCGAGCAACGAGATCTCCGGGGTCAAGGCCACCGACGACAGCACCGTCGTGTTCACCCTCACCCAGCCGGCCAGCGACTTCCTCGCCATCCTGGCGCTGGGTTCGTTCACCTCACCGCAGCCCGCCGAGTACAACAACTACCTGCCGGACAGCCCGGACATGCGGCAGAACACCGTGTCCGACGGGCCTTACACCATCACCAAGTACGTGCAGGGCCAGTCGTTCACCCTCGGACGCAACCCGGCATGGGACGCCACGACCGACCCGCTGCGCAAGGCCTTCGTCGACGAGATCCAGATCCAGGCCGGACAGGACGACACCGCCATCTCGCAGCAGATCAAGGCCGGCACCGTCGACATGCAGTGGGGTGACGCGGTCACCCAGTCCTCCGAGGTGCCCGGACTGAAGAACACCAACGACAACCGGCTGGTCGTCGGTGGTGGCGGCACCATCCTGCCGTACCTGACGTTCAACTACCTGAGCCCGAACAACGACAAGGCGCTGACCAAGCTGAAGGTGCGCCAGGCGCTGAACTACGCCGTCGACAAGTCGGCCGTCGTCCAGGCCCTCGGTGGCCCCGAAGTGGCGAAGGTGACCGGCCAGATCCTGCCGCCGGTGATCCTCGGATACCAGAAGATCGACCCGTACAAGACCGAGGGCGACAAGGGCGACACCGCCAAGGCGAAGCAGCTGCTCGCCGAGGCCGGCTACCCGAACGGGTTGACCCTGAAGATGCCGTACCGCAACGACGCGGCGTACCCGAACATCACCGAGGTGGTCCAGCAGGACCTGGCGAAGGCGGGCATCACCCTGGAGCTGCAGGCGATGTCGCGCAACACCTTCTACCAGCAGTACCTGCAGAACCCGGATGCCACCAAGTCAGGTGCCTGGGACATCGCCCCGGTCGGCTGGACCCCTGACTACCTGGGCAATGCCGCCCGCGGCTACTTCGGGCCGCTGCTCGACGGTCGGAAGTACGCCAAGGGCTCACCGAACTACGGCGACTACAACAACGACCAGCTCAACGTGCTGATCGACAAGGCCCTGGCCACCACCGATCCCGACCAGGCCGCGACCATCTGGGCGGAGGCGGACAAACTGGCCAGTGCTGACGCCGCGTGGGTGCCGATCTCGCTCACCGAGGTGGCAACGCTGCACTCCTCCCGGGTCAAGGACTTCCAGTTCATTCCGATGTGGCACAACGGCGACATGACCAACGTGTCGTTGAACTGACCGCCGACCGTCGCCGGCCGGGCCAGCGTGCCCGGCCGGCGACGGGCCGCCGTGTCCGCGCCCCATGTGAGGAACCATGAGTCTGATCGACGTCGAGAACCTGCGGGTGAGCTTCGACACCGAGGACGGCGAACTGGTCGCCGTCCGCGACGTGAGCTTCTCGGTGGATGAGGCCGAGACCTTCGGCATCGTCGGTGAATCCGGATCCGGGAAGAGCGTGAGCACCCAGGCCCTGGTCGGCCTGGTCTCCGGAGCCAAGGTGAGCGGTCGGGCGATGTTCGACGGTCGGAACCTGATCGGCATGCCCGAACGCGAACTCCGGAGCATCCGCGGCGCGCGGATCGGCCTGGTGTTCCAGGATCCGCTGTCCAGCCTCCACCCGCACTTCCGGGTCGGCAAGCAGATCGTCGAGGCCATCCAGGCCCACGAGCGCATCCCCGACAGCGCCGCCCGGAGACGCGCCATCGAACTGCTCGCCACCGTCGGGCTCGGCCAGCCCGACCGCCGCTTCGACGAGTACCCGCACCAGTTCTCCGGTGGGATGCGGCAGCGCGCGATGATCGCCATGGCGGTCGCCCTGCGCCCGTCGCTGATCATCGCCGACGAACCCACCACCGCACTCGACGTCACCGTCCAGGCCCAGATCGTCGAGCTGCTCGGCACTCTGCAGGCGGACTCGGGAACGTCCATCATCATGATCACGCACGATCTCGGCGTGATCGCCGGAATGGCCGACCGGGTGATGACGATGTACGCGGGCCGGATGGTCGAGACGGCCCCTCGGCGGGAGGTCTACTACCGACCGCACCACCCGTACACCCGCGGCCTGCTCGACAGCATCCCGGGCAACAACACCCCGGGCGAGCCGCTGCACACCATCACCGGTCAGCCGCCCAGCCTGCTGACCCTCGGGCCGGGCTGCGTATTCCGGGCGCGCTGCGCGCATGCGATGCCGCAGTGCGTCGAAGAGCCGCCGGTGCGTGCCATTGGACCGGACCATGAGTCGCGATGTTGGCTGCCCGCCGAAGATGTCGCGCACCGGTCGGCGATCGTGCCGGGAGTGCGGGCGCCGGTGAGCGATCCTGCGACACCCGCCGAACCCTTGCTGACCCTGACCGACGTCGTCAAACACTTCCCGCTGCGGAGCGGCTGGTTCGGGCGCGGTGCGGGATGTCGTGCACGCGGTGGACGGAGTCAGCCTGCAGGTGCGGCAGGGCGAGACCCTGGGCATCGTCGGGGAATCCGGCTGCGGCAAGTCAACGCTGGCCCGGGTGATGACGGCGCTGATCCCGGCCACCTCCGGTCAGGTCGACTTCGACGGCCGGGCGCTGACCGCGACGGTCCGAGTCACAGTTGCGGGCGGTGCGGCGCGACGTGCAGATGATCTTCCAGGACCCGTACGGCTCGCTGAACCCGCGCCGCCGGGTGGGGTCGATCATCGGAGAGCCGTTCGAGATCAACGGTATCGAGAAGGACCCGAAGCAGATCCGCCGCAAGGTCCAGGAGCTGATGGAGCTGGTCGGCCTCAACCCTGAGCACTACAACCGGTTTCCAGCCGAGTTCTCCGGTGGGCAGCGGCAGCGGATCGGTGTCGCCAGGGCGCTGACCACCCGTCCCAAGCTGGTGGTCTGCGACGAGCCGGTGTCCGCCCTCGACGTGTCCATCCAGGCGCAGATCATCAACCTGCTCAAGCGGCTGCAGCGGGAGCTGGCGCTGACCTACGTCTTCATCGGGCACGACCTCTCGGTGGTGCGGCACATCAGCGATCGGATGGCCGTGATGTACCTGGGTCGGGTGGTCGAGATCGGTGACACCGAGGACGTCTTCACCGCTCCGCGACACCCCTACACCGCGGCCCTGCTGGCCGCGGCTCCGGTCGCCGACCCGGATCTCACCGACGCCCGGACCCGCAGTCCGCTGCCCGGCGAGGTCCCGTCGCCGGTGCACCCGCCGGCCGGCTGCCGGTTCAACCCACGTTGCGACCGCGCCCAGGACATCTGCCGTGGGCACGCACCGCCGCTGGCCAGGGTGGATGCCGCACCGGTGGATGTCGCCTGCTACTTCCCGCGGGTCGCCGCGGCGAGCACGGAGGTCTGAGATGACCGGGCCATCCCCCGACGACCCGACCTTCATCCTCGACGGCGTCGACATCAACGCCGATCCGCCGAGCGGCGACGCCCGGCCGGCGATTGCCGCACGGGGGCCGGTGGTCCTCGCGTTCGCCCGGCTGCGCCGCGACCGGGTGGCGCTGATCTCGCTCGCAGTGATCGTCGTGATCGTCCTGGTCGCGGTGTTCGCACCGTTGATCGCGGCCCTGACCGGGCACCCGCCGGACACCCAGTATCGCGACACCGGGTTGACCCCGGACGGCCTGCCGATCGCGCCCAACAGCGAGTTCTGGCTGGGCACCGACAAACTCGGTCGCGATGTGCTGGTCCGGCTGGCCTACGGCACCCGGATCTCGCTGATCGTCGGGGTGGTCGCCAGTCTGTGCGCGGTGGCCATCGGCGTGGTGATCGGGGCCACCGCCGGGTTCTTCCGCGGCAAGGCCGACGTGGGTCTCACCTGGTTCATCGATCTGATCCTGAGCGTGCCGTTCCTGCTGTTCGCGATTTCCCTGGTGTCCCTGGTGGGGCCCAGCCTGCGGATCAGCGTGCTCGTCATCGCGTTCTTCACCTGGGGTCCGATAGCACGGGTGATCCGCAGCCAGGTACTCAGCATCCGCGAGCGCGAATACATCGAGGCCGCCAGATCGCTCGGGGCGACCAAGTGGCGGATCCTGCGCCGGGACGTCCTGCCGAATCTGGTCGGGACCGATCATCGTGTACACGACGCTGCTGATCCCCTCCGCGATCGTCTTCGAGGCGACCCTGTCGTTCCTCGGTCTCGGCGTCCTCCCGCCGACCGCCACCTGGGGCAACATGCTCGCCGACGTCACCAACGACGCCCTCTACACGGTGGCGTGGTGGATGGTGGTGTTCCCGTCGGCGGCGCTGCTGATCACCACCTTGGCCTTCAACCTGTTCGGCGACAGCCTGCGGGATGCGTTGGATCCACTGGCTTCCCGCACGCACTCGCGACGCCGGCGGCGCCGGCTTCGGCCTGCCTCGACCGGCCCGGCCACCGTGCCGGAAGGGCGGGCGTGATGGGGACGCTCCGGTTTCTCACCCGACGAATCCTGCTCGGGATGCTGACCCTGCTGGTGGTCAGCATGGTGATCTTCGGTCTGTTCTACGTGGCGCCCAATGATCCGGCGCGGTCCATCGCCGGCCCGCAGGCCACCTTCGCCACCGTCGACCTGATCCGACACAACCTCGGTCTGGACAAGCCGGTCCCGGTGCGCTTCTGGCTGTTCCTGACCGGTCTGATGCACGGCGATCTCGGCTTCTCCTACTACAGCCAGCAGTCGGTGAGCAGCGAGATCAGCCAGCGGCTGCCGGTGACGTTCTCGCTCGCCATCGGCTCGGCCATCCTGTTCACCATCGTCGGCGTGGGCATCGGCGTGATGTCCGCCCGGCGTCCCGGTGCTCTGCGGGATCGGATCGGCACCGTGTTCGTCCTCGTCGGCCTGAGCTTTCCCACGTTCGTCTTCGGCCTGCTGCTGCTCTACGTCGCCTTCTACCTGTTGACCGTGGCGGGGCTGCCGATCTTCCCCGGCTCGTCGTACGTGCCGTTCACCGAGTCGCCGTTCGAGTGGGCGCGACACCTGATCCTGCCGTGGGTGACGGTCGCGTTCGTGAGCGCGGCGACCTATGCGCGGCTGAGCCGGTCGATGATGCTGGATGTGCTCGGCGAGGACTACATCCGGACCGCGCGGGCGAAGGGGTTGAGCGAACGGCGGGTGGTCTACAAGCACGGCATGCGCAGCGTGCTGACGCCGCTGGTCACGCAGTTCGGCGTCGATCTGGCCGCGTTGCTCGGCGGCCTGGTGGTGACCGAACGCATCTTCGGGCTCCAGGGCATCGGCAGCCTTGCCGTGGACGCGGTGACCAGGGGCGACCAACCGACGATCATCGGGGTCGTCCTGCTGGCTACCTTCTTCGTGGTGGTGGCGAACATCCTGATCGACTTCGTGTACGTCCTGCTCGACTCGCGCGTCCGGCTGTGAGAAGGAGAATCCAACTCGTGTTGAAGCCCGAGACCGTCGCCATGGCGACCGGTCAGAACTTCGCCATGTTCACCACGCTGCGCCCGGACGGGCACCCGGCCAGCCAGGTGATGTGGGTCGACGCCGACGAGTGCTGCATCCTCATCAACACCGAGAAGCACCGTCGCAAGTACGCCAACGTGTGCCGGGACCCGCGGGTCACGGTGACGATCTGGGACCTGCAGAACCCGTACTCCTACCTGGAGATCCGCGGCGTCGTCGAGGAGATCGTCGACGGGCCGCCGGCCAGGAGACACATCGACTCGCTCTCCCAGCGGTACTTCGGCCGTCCGTACGACGGCGCCCAGATCGAGAGCGAGCGGGCGATCCTGCGCATCCGGCCACTGACCGCGAGGGTCTGACATGACAACATTTCCGGAGGTGGCGGCCACCCCACCCTGGCGCAACGTCGGGCCGTCGCGGGGCGGCCGCTCGGTGGCGGTCGCCGGTCATCCGAGCGACGTCGGCGTCTTCTACTTCGGCGCCTGCGCCGGCGGGGTCTGGAAGACCACCGATGGCGGCACCTACTGGCGCAACGTGTCCGACGGCTACCTCACCAGCTCGCCGATCGGCGCGATCGCGGTGGCGCACAGCCGACCGGACACCGTGTGGGTCGGCACCGGCGAGGCCTGCACCCGCAACAACGTTGTCGCCGGTGACGGGGTCTACCGCAGCACCGACGGCGGAACCAGCTGGACCCACTGCGGTCTCGACGACACCCGGCACATCTCCCGGGTGCGGATCTCCGACCAGGATCCGGACACCGTGTGGGTGGCGGCACTCGGCGACATCTTCGGCCCGAGTGCGCAGCGGGGAGTCTTCCGCACCACGGACGGGGGCCGGAGCTGGGAGCACGTGCTGTTCGTCAGCGACCGGGCCGGCGCGGCCGACCTGGCGCTCGATCCCGGCAATCCCGACGTCGCCTTCGCCGCCATCTGGCAGGCGGTCCGCCGCCCGTGGGAAATGGTCAGCGGCGGCGAGGACAGCGACCTGCACCGCACCCTCGACGGCGGCCGGACCTGGCAGCCGATGAGCGCATCGCCGGGCTTCCCGACCGGACTCAAGGGCCGCATCGGGGTCGCCATCTCCCCGGTCGCCCCCGACCGGATCTATGCGGTGGTCGAGGCCGCCGACGACGCGAGCGGGATCTATCGCAGCGACAACCGCGGCGACACCTGGACCCGGGTGAACCAGGAGACCGGGCAGACCGGGCGGCCCTGGTACTACAGCCACATCTTCGCCGATCCCCTCGACGCGGACACGGTCTGGACCTGCAACCTGTGGTTCTGGCGCTCCCGCGACGGCGGCGAGACCTTCACCCAGGTGCAGACGCCGCACGGGGACAACCACGACCTCTGGCTCGACCGGGCCGACCCGCGCCGGATGGTGCAGGCCAACGACGGTGGTGCCTGCGTGTCCTTCAACGGGGGCCGCACCTTCTCGTCGGTCTACAACCAGTCCACCGCGCAGATCTATCGGGTCGACATCGGCCCGGAGTTCCCGTTCGACCTGTACGGCACCCAGCAGGACAACTCGGGGATCCGGGTGCCGTCGCGGTCGTGGAAGGGGGCGATCCGCTGGCCGGACTGCCTGGAGCTCGGCGAGGCCGAGGCCGGTGATGTCGCGTGCGATCCCGCTGATCCGCGATACGTCTACCTCGGGGGGGCCGGTTTCGGCCACCCCGGCCCGCTGCTGCGCTTCGACCAGGTGACGCAGCAGCCGCAGGACGTCGCAGTCTGGGTCGAGTACTTCATGGGCACCGATCCGAGCACCCATCGGCACCGGTTCGGCTGGACCTATCCGATCCGGTTCTCGCCGCACGATCCCGGCGTGCTCTATGTCTGTGGCGAGCGGGTGTTCCGCAGCCGGGACTCAGGAATGACCTGGCAGGCCGCCAGCCCGGACCTGACCACAGCGGATCCGACGAAGCTGCTGGCCAGCGGCGGACCGATCAACAAGGACACCTCCGGTGCCGAGGTGTACTGCACCATCCACGCCTTCGCCGAGTCGCCCCTCGAGCAGGGTCAGCTGTGGGTGGGCACGGACGATGGTCTGGTACAGCTGTCCCAGGATGACGGCGCCAGCTGGCGCCGGGTGACGCCGCCGGGGCTGCCGCCACTGGCCACCGTCGTCAGCATCGAGCCCTCCGTGACCGACCCGCGCACCGTGTACGTCGCCGCGCACCACTACCGGCTCCAGGACCGGGCTCCGTACCTGTTCGTCAGCGATGATCTGGGCGAGACCTGGACGTCGCTGACCGCTGACCTCGCTGAGTCGTCCATCGTTCGGTGCATCCGCCAGGACCGGACCCGGCCGGAAGTGCTCTACCTGGCCACCGACCTCGGTGTCATGGTGTCACCTGACCGCGGCGCCACCTGGGGCCCGCTGGGCAGCGGGCTGCCGCCGGTCCCGGTGTACGACCTGGCCTTCCGGGATCACGAGCTGGTGGCAGCCACCCACGGCCGCGGCTTCTGGCTCATCGACGACCTGACGCCGGTCCGCGAGGGCGCCAGGGACGACGGCGCGCTCACCCTCTACACGCCGCAGCCGGTCTACCGCTACCCGACCCCGAACGGCTTCGACATGCCCGGCGAAGGCACCTGGGTGGGCGGATTTCCCGGCGTTCCGCTGGGTGGCGCGTCGTTCGTCCGCGAGGCGCGGCCGGACGGCTCCAAGCGCACGGTGTTCATCGACGGCGGTGAGAACCCGCCCAACGGGTTGGCCGTCTGGTACCGGCTGGGCGCCGATGTCGACGACGTCGAGGTGGAGATCTCCAGTGCGGGCGGCGGCGTGTTGCGGACGATCACCGGGCGGGCGGTACCCGGTCGACCGGAGCCGGACCTTCCGGTTCCTGGCACCACCACCGGAGTGCATCGGGTGGTCTGGGACCTGCGGATCGAAGCCGCGGTCACGGCTCCCGACGATTCCGGTGCCGTGCGGGCCGTTGTGCCGGGACCGCGGGTGCCGCCGGGTCGGTACACGGTGACGGTGCGGACGGGCTCCGAATCTCACGGCTCCGAATCCCGCAGCGCCGGGACGCCCAGTGCCGAGAGACGCCCAGTACCGAGACGCCCAGTACCGAGACGCCCAGTGCCGAGAAGCCGAGCGCAGTGCCGAGACGCGCAGTGCCGAAACGGTGGTGCTGCGGGACCCGCGGATCTTCAGCGACGACGCCGCCCTCGAGGCGCAGTACGCGCTGCTGGTCGAGGTCAGGGACCGGCTGGACGAGATCGGCCGGGCGGTCGCCTGGATCCACGCCCAACCCGGCACCGAGCGGCTGGCCGAGTTGGAGCTGGCGCTGGTCGGGCGACCCGCCGGGCAGCACGACGTCCTGAAGGACGCGCCCGGGCTGGCGGCGAAGATCGTGCTGCTGCCGGAGATCGTCGTGGAACTCTCGGACACCGCGCCCACCGCGGCCGTCCGCGCCGTCTGGCGCGAGCTCCAGGAACAGCTGCACCCGCTGCTCGCCGAACTGCAGGAACTCGGATCACCCGAAATATGGAGGACGACGTGAGCGGACCCACCACCGAAACCCCGGCGGCTCCGGCCCTCGATTTCGCCGACCGGCGGGCGCGACTGGCGGCCCGGATGGACACCGAGGGCATCGACCTGATGTTCCTGCCACCGTCGGCGGATCTGGAGTATCTGACCGGCATGCAGCGCCGGGTGCCGACGTTCGGCAACGTCGGCTATGCCCACCACTGGGTTGCCGGGGCCCTGTTCGCCCCCGGCCGGGAACCGATCTTCGTGCTGCCCCGGATGATCACCGAGTTCGACCTGCCGGAGGGGGCGGCCGGCGAGGTGGTCACGGTCAACGAGACCGACGACGCGGAGTCGATCATGCGTGGCGTGCTCGCTCGATTCGGCCGCATCGGAACCCTGGCGGTGGGCAACCGCGCCTGGGCGCAGAGCGTCATCGAGGTTTCGGCGCTCGCCGCCGCCCTCCGCGGTGGTCAGTGCCGAACCGGCGCTCAACCCGATGCGCCGGATCAAGTCGGCGTCCGAGCTGGCGCTGATGACGCGGGCCTGTGCACTGGTCGACGAGGTGATGGCCGCCGTCGAGCCGAAGGTGGTCCCCGGTGTCACCGAACTGGAGCTGGCGGCGGAGATCTCGTACCGGATGAAACTCGGCGGGTCGAAGACCGACTCCTTCGACACCGCCGTCTGGTCGATGGGCCCACTGGACAACCGGGACGCCACCGTGCGGGTCTCCACCCAGCCGCTGCGGGCCGGGATGGGCGTGTCGTTCGACTTCGGCTCCGTGATCGACGGCTACTGCTCCGATTTCGGCCGGACCGTCCACGTCGAGGAGCCCGGCGAGGAATACGTCCGGGTCCACGGGCTGGTGATGGCCGCACAGCAGGCGGGCATCGACGCGGTCCGCCCGGGCGTGACGGCGGCGCAGGTGCATTCCGCCACCCGCGAGGTGATCGTCGAAGGCGGCTACGGCGACTGGTTCCGACACCGGACCGGACACTGCATCGGCCTCGACGTGCACGAGCTGCCCTACATCTCCGAGGAGGACAACACCCCGCTCGAGGAGGGCATGACCTTCACCATCGAGCCGTCGGTGTTCTGGCCGGGCCGGGTCGGCGTGCGTGTCGAGGACATCATCGTGTGCACGGCGGACGGCGGCCGGAAGCTCAACGAGCACCCGACGACCATGGTGATCGGCGGATGACCCGAGCCTCCGACCCCGACCTGCTGATCCGCGGCGCCGCCGTCCTCGACGTCGCGACCGGCGAGTCGGTCGTGCGAGACATCGCGGTCACCGATGGGATGGTGGTCGAACCGCACGCGGTGAGCGATCCGCTGCAGGTGGACGGCGGCGGCCTGACGCTGATGTTCGGCCTGTGGGACTGCCACGCGCACCCCGGCGGGCTGATGTACGACCCGTCGGCGCAGGGCTATTTCGAGGGCGCGGCGGACTGGACCGTCCGGGCCGGCGCGAACCTGCTGGAGGCGGCCCGGATGGGAGTCACCGGCGTCCGGGCCGTTGCCGAGGCCGACGGCGTTGACCTCGCCTGGTCGCGGGCCTTCGCAGGCGGCTCCTTCCCGGGACCGCGACTGCGCTGCGCAGGCGCCGGACTGCGGACCACCGGCGGACACGGCACCGCGTACCCGCGGCGGTCCGTGCAGGTGGAGTGGGAGTGGGCGGTCGACGGCGCCGACGCGATGCTCCGGGCCACCCGGTCGCTGATCGAGCGGGGCGTCGACTGGATCAAGGTGATGCTCACCGGCGGGCTCTACAGCGAGCACGAGCGTGTCGACGATCCGCAGTTCACCGAGGCCGAACTCGATGCCGTGCTTCTCGCCGCCACCAGCCGCGGGGTGCCGGTGGCCGCGCACTGCGGCAGCGCCAGGGTCGCCGAGCGGTTCGCCCGGGCGGGCGGGCGGTCGGTGGAGCACGGCTACGCCCTCGACGAGGCCGCCGCCGCCGTGATGGCCGAGCACGGCACCTGGCTGGTGCCGACCATCGGCGTCACCCACGACACCGCGATGATGGAGGCCGACGGCTGGCCCGCCCACGCCAGGGACCGGGCACGGGCGTCGGCGGAACGGCACGCGGTCGCCCTCGCGGCCTGCGTCGCCGCCGGAGTACGGATCGCCACCGGCGCCGACCTGAACCCGATCGGCCCGCGGTTGCACGACGAGCTGCGGATGCTGGAGGCCGCCGGGTTGGACCGGCTCGCCGTGGTGCACGCGGCGACCACCGGTGGTCGGGCCCTCAACGGGCTCGGGGAGCACACCCGGCCCGCGCCGGGGTCGGCCGCCGACCTCATCCTCGTCGACGGCGATCCGCTCGCCGACCTCGACGTGCTGCGCCGACCGGCCGGGGTGTTCGTGTTCGGCCGCACCGTCGTCGACCCGGCCGGATGAACCGGATCCGAACGCCCGACGACACATCGTCCGGGACCACCTGCGCGAGAGGACCTGCTGAGAAGATGAACGTGACCGACGATCTCGGCCTCCGGTACTGGAGGTGGCGTGCTGCGCAGCAACCCCGCTCGCATGACGACATCCCACGGATCGCCCGACCGGAGGGCTGGCGATCGCGCTGGTCCGCCGCCGACATCGCCGGATACCGCGATGATCTCGCCGCCTTCGAGGCAGATCTCGCAGCGTTGCCCGGCACCGACGACCGCGCCGAGTCGGTCGACCGACGGCTCCTCGGGTCCGCACTGGCCCGGGCCAGGTGGGAGCTCGACGTGCTACGGATGTGGCAGACCCAGCCGGGCTTCTACGTCGACCAGAGCATCGGCACCGTCTTCGATCTGCTCACCCAGCCGGATCCGGACCGCACCAGGCTGACCAGGATCGCCGAGGCACTGGAAGCGATCCCCGAGATCCTGGGTCAGGGCCGGGGGCACCTCGCCGGACACGCAGTGGCCGAATTCGCCGGCACCACCATCGCCGAACTCTCCGAGATCGAGCAGCAGGTGGACGCCACGGCCGCGGCCCTGGCCGCCCTGCCGGCGGCGGCCGATATCCAGGACCGGCTACGGGCGGCCGGTCGGGCAGCAGGGCAGGCCCTGGGCGAATTCCGCAGCTGGCTCGAGTCCTCGGTGGCGACCATGACGCCGATGACGCCGATCGGGCGGGAGCTGTACCAATGGTTCCTCACCGAGGTCGCGCTCGTCCCGTTGACTCCCGACGAGATCCTCGCCACCGGGAGGGCCGAACTGGATCGTTCGATCACCCTGGAAACCCTGGAGCGCAACCGGACCGCACGCTCCGGGTTCGCCGCGCAGGCACCGGCTCATCGCAGCGCGGCCGAACAGAGTGCCCTGGAGGCGTCCGCCGAATTGCAGGTGCGCCGGTTCTACGCGCGAGCACGGTCTGCTCAGCCAGCCGGACACGTTGCACCACTATCTCAATGCCCCGCTGCCCGACTATCTGCTGCCGATCCGCTGGCTGGGCGTCACCGACGACCTCACCGGCCCGGACCGGGTCGACTCGGACGGCCTGAGCTACGTGCCGACCTTCACCGGAGAGGTGCCCTACTTCTACGCCGCCAACCTGCAGGATCCGCGAGCCGGAATCGTCCACGAAGGAGCGCACTACCAGCAGCTGGCGCTGTCCTGGCGGCACCCGAGGCCGGTCCGCCGGCACTACTACGACTCGATGTCGAACGAGGGCATCGCGTTCTACAACGAGGAGCTGATGCTGGCGTCCGGGCTGTTCGACGAGGCACCGCTGTCCCGCGAGATCATGTACAACTTCATGCGACTGCGGGCGTTGCGGGTCGAGGTCGATGTCCGCCTCGCCCTCGGCGACCTTGACATCGCCGGAGCAGCAGCGTATCTCGAGAATGTGGTGCCGATGGATGCCGGTACCGCGCACGAGGAGGCGGCGTTCTTCGCCGCCTTCCCCGGCCAGGCCATCACCTATCAGATCGGTAAGACCCAGATCCTGCGGCTGTTCGCGGACGCCGTGCGCGCCGACCGCGCCGGGTTCGACCTACAGGCCTTCCACGACCGGCTGTGGCTCGAGGGAAACGTGCCACTGTCGCTGCAGCGCTGGGAACTGCTCGACGACGACTCCGATCTGCAGCGCATCGAGGCACTGCGCGCACCGGGCAGCGGCTGATGCGGGCACTGAGCGCAGGCGTACACGCCGCAACGCAGCAGTGGACGATCCAGTACCGCGGACGGGAGATTCCGGTTGCCCCTGGTGATTCCGTTGCTTCTGCGCTGATCGATGCCGACCTCAGGGTGTGCCGGGAGACCGACGACGGCGACCAGCGCGGGGTCTTCTGCGGGATGGGGCTCTGCTCGGAGTGCGCCGTCGTGGTCGACGGGGTGCCCGGCCGGCTCGCGTGCCTGACCCCGGTCCGGGACGGGATGGCGATCGACGTCCAACCGCCGCGGCCCGTTCTGAGAGCGCCCGCCACCCCGGCGGCCGGCGCGCTCGACGACACCGGACTGGACGACACCGGGCGCGACGACAGCGCTGACGACACGGGCTCGACGACACGGGCTCGACGACACCGGGCTCGACGAGACCGAGCTGCGGCCGGACGTTCTGGTGGTCGGTGGTGGTCCTGCCGGGCTGGTGGCGGCGGCCGTCGCGGCCGAGGCCGGCCTGGACGTGGTGCTGATCGACGAGCGCGCCAAGCCGGGCGGTCAGTACTTCAAGCAGCCCGCGGCCGCGTTCACCGTCGACGCCGAGCGCCTCGACCGGCAGTTCCGCGCGGGTCGCCGGCTGATCGAGCGGTTCCGGGCGTCCGGGGCGCTTCATCTTGGCGGGGTCCGGGTCTGGGGCGCCTTCGCCCCCGACCATCTGGTCGCTGCCGGGCCGAACGCCCGCTGGGTGCTGCGGCCCCGACAGCTGGTGCTGGCCACCGGGGCCTACGAACGCGGAGTGCCGCTGCCGGGCTGGACGCTGCCCGGGGTGATGACCACCGGTGCCGCCCAGACGCTGCTGCGGACCCACCAGGTGGCGCCCGGAGACCGGGTCCTGGTGTCCGGCAACGGGCCGTTGAACCTGCAGGTGGCCGCCGAGCTCAGCCGGGCCGGCGCCACCGTCGTCGGAGTCGCCGAGCTGGGCCGGCCGTTCCGGCACCCGGCCCCAGGGCTGCGGATGGCGCTCGCCGCACCCGGGCTGCTGCGCGACGGTCTCGGCTATCTGACGACGCTGGCCCGGCATCGGGTGCCGCGGCACAGCGCGACCACGGTGATCCGCTGTGACGGCGATACCAGGGTCCGCACCGCGACCCTGGCCCGGGTCGACACGTCCGGTCGGCCCGTCGCCGGCTCCGAGCGGGTTGTCGAGATCGACGCGGTGTGCCTGGGTTTCGGGTTCCTGCCGTCGAACGAGCTCGCCAGAGAACTCGGCTGTGCGCACCGGGTCGACGCTGAGTGCGACACCCTCGACGTGGTGCGGGACGACTCCGGCCGGACCACGGTGCCTGGGGTGTGGGTGATCGGTGACGGGGGCGCCCCGCAGGGTGCGAGGGTGGCACTCGCGGCCGGCGCGATCTGCGGGGCGGCCGTGGTCCGAGAACTGGGGGCTGGTGAGCCGGCCGGACCCGAGGAGCGCCGGGCGATCCGACAACGCCGGCGTCAGGTGCGGTTTCAGCGTGCGCTCAGCTCGGCGTACCGGGCGCCGCTGCCGGGTCATCGGCTGGCCGAGCCGGGCACCGTCATCTGCCGCTGCGAGAACGTCACCCTCGGCGACCTGACCGGTGGTCTGGCCGCCGATGCCGGCACGGCCGGTTCGATCAAGCGGGTCACCCGGGCCGGAATGGGCAAATGCCAGGGCCGGTACTGCGGTCCGGTGGTCGCCGAACTCGCCGGTGCCGCCTCCGACGTCCCCGTCGATGCGCTGTCCGGCTTCCGCTCCCAGGCGCCGGTCACACCGACGTCGGTGGCGGCGATCGCCGCCCCGGCACATCCGAGATCATCCGTCACATCCGTCGAGGAAAGGCCACTCCGATGACCCGTAGGACACGCGTCTGGATCGAGGCGACGTTGGCCGCTCTCAGCGGCATCTTCTTCCTGCTGACGGTGCTGTGGGAGGACTGGATCGAGATCGTGTTCGGCATCGACCCGGACAACGGCGACGGTTCGGCCGAGTGGAAGATCGCCATCGGGGCCGCCGTGCTGACGGTGGTGTTCGCGGTGCTGGCCAGGATCGAGTGGCGGCACCTGAAGGCAGCAACTGCCTGAGGGACCGGCCCCGGGTGAGCGCGACCTCGATCAGGCCGATCCGACCTGCTCGACAGCGGCCCGCAGCACATCGTGCACGACCACCGGGTCACCGTTGCGAGGATCGATGTCGACGATGATCTCGTCGACGCCCAGGGCGCTCAATGCCTCGATGGCAGCGGCGATCTCCTCGTGCCGCCCCGTCGACTCGACCAGCCGCAACACGATCCGCACCGCTGCCGGGTCCCGGCCGGCCCGCTCGGCCGCCTCATGGATGGTGCCGATCTCCCGGGTCAGGTCGGCGGTGGACAGTTCCGGCACTGCCTGCTGACCCAACCAGCCGTCGCCGAGCTGGCCCGCCCGCCGCAGCGCTGCCCGGGTGTGGCCCCCGATCAGGATCGGAACGGTATGCGGCGGTGGGGGCAGCATCAAGGTGCCCGCGGCCAGCCGGTAGTGCTCGCCGGCGTGCGCGGTCGGTCGACCCGTCCAACAGTTCCGGATGAGCTCGATCCACTCCTCGAGACGCGGTCCACGGGAATCGAAGTCGGTGCCCAACGCTTCGAACTCCTCGCGCAGCCAACCGGCGCCGACTCCCAGCTCGATGCGACCCCCGGAGACCGAATCCAGACTGGCGATCTGTTTGGCCAACAAGACCGGGTTGCGCTGCGGTGCAACGAGAACCGCAGTGCCGATCCGGACCCGCTCGGTGGCGGCGGCCGCGGTGGCCATGGCGACCACGCTCTCGATCCACGGCTGGTCGCTCGGCCAGGTGGCGACCCCGTCGGCGGCGAACGGATAGTAGGAGCCGATGTGGTCGGGGAGGACCACATGGTCACTGACCCACAGCGAGTCGAAGCCGGCCCGCTCCAGTTCGCGGGCACGATCGGCGATCCCGGCCGGGTCGATAGCACCGGTGTGCGGCAGTTTGGTGCCGATGGCCAGCGTCATGGGACCACATCCTCGTCTCTGCCGCAGGCTGCCCGTCGGCCTCCTGCCCAGTCTTCGGGTCCGAGGGACTGTGCGTCAAGCGCGCGAGCGTGCGCAATGCGCTCGGATCCGCGCGTGACAGGAGCGCTACAACTCCACGACCGTCATCCCGCCCGCCGGATCCGGACCGTCCATCGCCGCCAATGCGGCCCCGGCGCCGTCGAGACCGATCACGGCGCCCACCAGCTCACCGGGACGCAGCACTCCCGATCGGACCAACTCGAGCATCACGGGGTAGTCGGCGGCGGGCATGCCGTGCGATCCGTAGATCTCCAGTTCCCAGGCGATGACCCGGTCCATCGGCAATCCCGGCGCAGCCGCCGCACCGAGCAGCAGCCCGACCTGCACGTGTCGGCCGCGGCGTCGCAAGGAGAGCACCGACGCGGTCGCCGTCCGGGCGCGGCCGAGGCAGTCGAGGGAGACATGCGCGCCGCCGCCGGTGGCCCCGATCACCCTGGCGGCGGTCAGGTCCGGTGCCGCACCGGAGGCATCGATCAGCTCGGCGGCGCCGAGATCCCGCGCCCGCCGGAGGGCTTCGCCGGAGACGTCGACCGCGGTCACGGCGGCGCCGAGGGCCACCGCGATCATCACTGCGGACAGCCCGACGCCCCCGCAACCGTAGACGGCCACCTGCTGGCCGGCCACGACTCGGCCGTGCACGGTCAACGCCCGGAAGGCGGTGGCGAACCGGCACCCGAGCGACGCGGCGGTGCGGAACGCCAGATCGTCGGGCAGCCGCACGAGATTGAGGTCGGCACCTCGAATCGCCACGAACTCGGCGAACGATCCCGGATCGGTGAAGCCGGGCTGACGCTGGTCCGGACACACCTGCGCGTCACCGGCCAGGCACCACCGGCAATGCCCGCACCCGCAGACGAACGGCACCGTCACCCGGGCGCCGACCTCCCAGTTGCCCACCTGAGCACCGACCGCCTCGACGGTGCCGGCGAATTCGTGTCCCGGGATGTGCGGCAGTGCAACGGGATCGTGCCCCCGCCAGGCATGCCAGTCGGAACGGCAGACGCCGGTGGCGCCGACCCTGATCACCGCGCCGTCCGGCGGACACAACGGTGGATCGACCTCGACCGGCAGCAGCGGGCCGCCGATCGTGTCGTACCGTACGGCTCTCACGGCCGGGTCATGGCAGGACGAGCACCTTGATCGCCCGGCGCTCGTCCATGGCGGCGTAGCCGGCGGCGATGTCGTCGAGCCAGACGGTCCGGTCGAACACCGGACTCGGGTCCAACGACCCGTCCAGCACCGAGTCCAGGAGCTCAGGGAGGTAGCGGCGGGCCGGCGCCACGCCGCCGCGGATGCCGATGTTGTTGCGGAACAGCCGGAAGAAGGAGAGTCCGTCCCCGGCCTGATGCGGCACACCGACCCAGCCGACCGTGCCGCCGGGCCGGACCGCTCGGAGCGCGGTCTCCCACGACTGCTCGGTGCCGACGCACTCGCACACGCCATCGGCCCCGAGGCCGCCGGTCAACTCCACGACGGCTGCTACCGCCTCGGTTCCGCGGGCGGCCACGATGTCGGTGGCGCCGAACCGGGTCGCGAGTGCGGCCCGATCGGGATGGCTGGACAGTGCGATCACCCGCTCGGCGCCCAGTCGGACGGCGGCCAGCACGGCGCAGAGCCCGACGGCGCCGTCGCCGACAACGGCGACGGTGGCGCCCGGTCCCGCGCCCGCCGACACCGCGGCGTGGTGGCCGGTGCCCATCACGTCGGACAGGCTCAGCAGCGAGGGCATCCGCCGGTCGCCGGCGTCGACAGGGGCGACCACCAGGGTCCCGTCCGCCTGCGGCACCCGCACGTATTCGCCCTGGGTTCCGTCGACGAGGTGACCGTCCCGATCGTCCCGGCCGAAGCCGCCCCCGACCAGGCAGGAGGTCGGCCAGCCCGCAACGCACGGAGCGCAGGTCCCACACGACCAGACGAACGGCGAGATGACCAGGTCGCCCGCTGCCACCGTCGTCACGTCGGAGCCGATCTCCTCGACGACACCCACGAACTCGTGGCCCATCCGGCCACCGCCGTCGCTCACGCCGCGGTAGGACCACAGATCGGAGCCGCAGACGCAGGCGGCAACCACCCGGACCACAGCGTCCGTTGGCATCACCAGCGTCGGGTCCGGGACGTCGTCGACCACGATGTCGCGTGGTCCGTTCAGCACTGTTGCCCGCATGCACCGATACTGCCCCGCCGCGGACATCGGGGCGACTCCGGACGTCACCGGCACCGCCTGCCGATCAGCGGGTCAGCGAAATCGCCGGAGCCGCAACGAATTGGACACGACGAACACCGAACTGAGCGCCATTGCCGCGCCGGCCACCATCGGGTTGAGCAGTCCGGCCGCCGCCAGCGGGATGGCCGCGATGTTGTAGGCGAAGGCCCAGAACAGGTTCCCCTTGATGGTGCGCAGGGTTCGTCGGGACAGCCGGATGGCGTCGCCGGCAGCACGCAGGTCGCCGCGCACCAAGGTGAGGTCGGAGGCCTCGATGGCCACGTCGGTGCCGGTCCCCATGGACAGTCCCAGGTCGGCCTGGGCCAGGGCCGGCGCGTCGTTGACGCCGTCGCCGACCATGGCCACCACGGCGCCGCGCGACTGCAGATGCTTGATGGCATCGACCTTGTCGGCCGGAAGCACCCCGGCGAAGACATCGTCGGCGTCGATCCCCACCTCGGCAGCGACCGAAGCGGCGACCGCGGCATGATCGCCGGTGAGCAGGATCGGTCGCAGACCCAGCGCCCGCAGTTCGGAGATAGCCTGCGCGGAGGTGGGTTTCACCGCGTCGGCGATCTCGAGCACCCCTACGACCGCGCCGTCCCGGGCCACCAGCACGGCGGTCCGTCCGGCGGTCTGTCCGGCAGCCACCGCTGCCTGCAACGCGTCCGGTACGGCCAGCGACTCCTCGCTCATCAGGCGCGTGCTGCCGACCAGGACCACGCGGCCGTCGACGAGACCCCGCACGCCGAGACCCTCGACGTTGCCGAAGTTCTCCACCGGGGGGAGGCTGCCCGTCTCGGCCCTGGCGGTATCGACCACGGCCCGGGCGATCGGATGCTCGCTGCCGTGTTCCACGGCGCCGGCGAGCCGGAGCACCTGGGCACGCTCGGTTCCGGCCGCGAGATGGACTCCCACCACCGACATCCGACCGGTGGTCACCGTCCCGGTCTTGTCCAGCACGACGGTGTCCACCCGACGGGTGGATTCCAACACCTGCGGACCTCTGATCAGGATGCCCAGCTGCGCGCCCCGGCCGGTGCCGACCAGCAGCGCGGTCGGGGTGGCCAGGCCCAGCGCACACGGGCAGGCGATGATCAGGACGGCGACCGCCGCGGTGAAAGCGGTCTCGGCGCCGGCACCGGCCACCAGCCAGACGAGCAGGGTGGCGACGGCCAGCGCGATGACGATCGGGACGAATACTGCTGACACCCGGTCGGCCAGCCGTTGCACCGGCGCCTTGCCGTTCTGCGCCTCCTCGACCAGCCGGGCCATCTGGGCCAGCTGGGTGTCGGTACCGATCCGGGTGACCCTGACCTGCAGCAGTCCGCCGACGTTCACCGTTGCTCCGACGACGGATGATCCGGCGGACACCTCGACCGGCACCGACTCGCCGGTGAGCATCGACTGGTCCACCGCCGACCTGCCCTCGACGACCTCTCCGTCGGTGGCGATCTTCTCGCCGGGCCGCACCATGAACACGTCGCCCAGCACGAGCTGGTCGATGGGAATCCGAGTCTCGATGCCGCCGCGCAGCACGGCGACGTCCTTCGCACCCATCGCCAGCAGCGCGTGCAGCGCCGCGCCCGAACGGCGCTTGGCTCGTGCCTCGAAGTAGCGACCGGCCAGCAGGAACAGGGTGACCCCCGCTGCCACCTCGAGGTAGATCTCCTGCGCGCCGGTGCCGGCGGACGGCACCAGGGTGAAGGGCATCGTCATACCCGGGGTGCCGGCATCACCCAGGAACAGTGCATACAGGGACCAACCGAAGGCCGCGAGCACTCCCAGCGAGATCAACGTGTCCATGGTCGCCGCGCCGTGCCGCAGATTCATCCAGGCCGCGCGGTGGAACGGCCAGGCGCCCCAGGTGACGACGGGGGTGGCCAACGCGAGTGACAGCCACTGCCAGTAGGTGAACTGCAGCGCCGGGATCATCCCCAACGCGATCACCGGGATCGCCAGCGCCGCAACGGTGATCAGTCTACGGCGCAGTGCTGCCACGTCGATCGCGTCCGCGTCGCCGGCGGATTCGCGCTGCGGGGCCGGCGGTTCGGGCAGCGCGGCGGTGTAGCCGGTGGCGGCCACCGTCGCCACCAGGTCGTCCGGGGTGACGGTCGGCGGGTAGCTGACCTTGGCCTTCTCGGTGGCGTAGTTGACGGTCGCAACCACCCCGTCCATCCGGTTCAGCTTCTTCTCGACCCGGGCGGCGCAGGCCGCGCAGGTCATGCCACCGATGGTCAGTTCGACCGACTCGCCGATGCTGGTCGGGTGCACGACGTCAGGTGTCATGCGACGTCCGTGACGAGGTCGTAGCCGGCCTCGTCGACGGCCTCCCGCACGGCTGCCTCGTCCAGGACGCTCGCGCTGGTCACCCGAACCGCGGAGTTGCCACCGGTCACCAGTTCGACGGTGACCTCGCGCACCCCGTCGAGCCTGCTGAGTTCCTCGGTGACGGCGGCGACGCAGTGCCCGCAGGTCATTCCGGATACGGCGTAGGTCTCGGTGAAGCTCATACTGGTTCCCTTCGTGGTGCTGGGCTGGAGTTGCTCGTGCTGCTCCTGCTGCGGCAGCAAAGACCTGAGACGGATCAGGACCGGACGAGCCGGGCGATCGCCTCGGAGGCCTCGCGGACCTTCTCGTCAGCTATGTCGCCGCCCTGCTGGGCGGCCTCCACCACGCAGTGGGACAGGTGCTCGTCCAGCAGCTCGAGAGAGAACGACTGCAGAGCCTTGGTAGCGGCGGACACCTGCGTCAGGATGTCGATGCAGTACTTGTCCTCGTCCACCATCCGCTGCAGCCCCCGGACCTGGCCCTCGATCCGACGCAGCCGCTTGAGGTGCCGCTCCTTGTCGTGGGTGTATCCGTGGCCGGCACTCATCCGTGTTCCTCACATCGTCGACGGTTTGGGTACCCCCAAGGGGTATCTATTCGTCGCCAACGATACCCCCTCCCGGTATCTATCGCAAGTAGCCGGTTGTACCCGGTGGGGGTATCCGGTCGCCCGCCGCACCCTCCCCGATCAGCCCGGCCACCCTTGGCGGGCGACCGTCAGGCTCGGGCGGTGGGTATCTCTCTTTCGTCCCGCCTCCGACTACCATCTGGCTACGCCCGCACGCCGGCCGCGGGCCCGACCCTTCGAGGGAGCACCCGTGATGGTCAAGGCCACCCCTGCGCCGCAGGCACTCGGCGATGCTGCTGCCAGACCGCTGGCGAATGCCACCATCACCGTCCCGCAGATGTCGACGATCACCCCCAGGTGGCTGCCGCGCCTGCTCGCCTGGGAGCCCGTTCAGGCGGGTATCTACCGGGTCACCCGGGTCCAGCACCCGGAGGAGGTCAACGTCGTCTGCGGTGAGTACGACGAGTCGCCGCTACCCACCACCTTCGTCGACTACGACCCGAATCCGCGCGAGTACGTGCTCAACTCGGTGTCGACGATTCTCGACGTGCACACCCGGGTCTCCGACCTCTACTCCAAGCCGCACGACCAGATCTCCCAGCAGCTCCGGCTCACCATCGAGGCGATCAAGGAACACCAGGAGGGCGAGCTGATCAACAGCCCGAACTACGGGCTGATCGCGAACATCGCCGAAGGCCAGCGGCTGCAGACCCTTGCCGGGCCGCCCACCCCCGACGACCTGGACAACCTGCTCACCAAGGTGTGGAAGGAGCCGGCCTTCTTCCTCACCCATCCGGACGTGATCGCCGCCTTCGGCCGCGAGTGCACCCGGCGCGGAGTGCCGCCGGCAACCGTGAGCCTGTTCGGGTCGCAGTTCATCACCTGGCGCGGAATCCCGCTCATCCCGTCCAACAAGGTTCCTGTGGCGAACGGGAAGTCCAAGGTGCTGCTGCTGCGGGTCGGTGCGTCCCGCCAGGGCGTGGTCGGCCTGTTCCAGCCGGGCCTGGCCGGCGAGCAGAGCCCTGGACTCTCGGTGCGGTACATGGGCATCGACCGCTCCGCGATCGCGTCCTACCTGGTCTCGCTGTACTGCTCGCTGGCGATCCTGACCGAAGACGCCGCGGCCGTCCTGGAAGACGTCGACATCACGAAGTTCCATGACTACTCCCCCACCTACCGCTGATCCGTTCGGCCAGGTCGGCGCGCCGGAGCTACCGGCACCGGGCTGGCTGCCGGACGAAGCGACCTTGAACCGGTGGGCCGGCGCCTTCTATGCGGCGCTGCCGGACGAGGCGGTGCCGGTGAGTAGCACCGCACCCCTGGCCGACCTGTCCCCGCATTCCGATCTGTCCGCCGTCGGTGACGCTTTCCCCCGCGCGTGGCCGGGTCCGTCCACCCCGCACGGCGCTGCGACTCCGTACGGAGCAGGCCCTGCTCCTGCTCCGCACGGCTCGTCGGTGCCCGCGCCCGAGCTGCCCTGGCTCGGTGCGGCCACGCCGATCTCCGGCAGCCCGACCTTCTATTTCCTGGATCGACCCGCAGATCCGCAGACCAACGCACCACCAGGATGGGCCGAGAACCCGCGGCCGGCAGCAGTGCTGCCGGGCAGCGCTGCCGGTTTCGACATCAACGCCGTGCGCGCCGACTTCCCGATCCTGTCCGAACGGGTGGACGGCAAGCAGCTGGTCTGGCTCGACAACGCCGCCACCACCCAGAAACCGCAGGCGGTGATCGACCGGCTCGCGTACTTCTACGCGCACGAGAACTCCAACATCCACCGGGCGGCACACACTCTGGCCGCCCGTGCGACCGACGCCTACGAGGATGCCCGCGACACCGTCGCGCGGTTCATCGGGGCTCCGTCCGCCGACGAGATCGTGTTCGTCCGCGGCGCTACCGAGGCCATCAACCTGGTGGCCCAGGCCTGGGGGCGCAAGAACATCTCCGAGGGCGACGAGATCCTCATCTCGCACCTCGAGCACCACGCCAACATCGTGCCCTGGCAGCAGCTGACCGCCGAGAAGGGCGCAGTGCTCCGGGTCATCCCGGTCGACGACGACGGCCGGCTGATCATGTCCGAGTTCTCCCGGTTGCTCGGCCCGCGCACCAAACTGGTTGCCGTCACCCATGTCTCCAACGCCCTGGGCACGGTGACGCCGGTCAAGGCGATCATCGACGAAGCCCACCGGGCCGGTGCCCGGGTGCTGATCGACGGCGCGCAGTCGGTGCCGCACCTCAAGGTCGATGTCGCCGACCTCGGCCCGGACTTCTACCTCTTCTCCGGCCACAAGATCTTCGGGCCGACCGGGATCGGCGTGCTCTACGGCACCTCGGAGGTTCTCGAATCCATGCCGCCCTGGCAGGGCGGCGGGAACATGATCACCAACGTGACGCTGCAGCACTCCGAGTTCCAGAAGCCGCCGGGGCGCTTCGAGGCCGGCACCGGGAACATCGCCGACGCCGTCGGTCTCGGTGCTGCGCTGAAGTACCTGGAGCGGTTCGGCATCGAGAATCTGGGTGCCTACGAGCATTCTCTGCTGGAGTACGCGATGCCGCGGATGCGCCAGGTGCCCGGGCTGCACCTGATCGGCACGGCGCCGGACAAGGCGAGCGTCCTGTCCTTCGTGCTCGACGGATATTCGACCGAGCAGGTGGGGAGCGCACTCAACGCCGACGGCATTGCTGTACGTGCCGGGCACCATTGCGCGCAGCCCATCCTCGACCGGTTCGGACTCACCGCCACCGTGCGGCCGTCGTTGGCGTTCTACAACACCTGCGAAGAGATCGACGCCATGCTCGAGGTGCTGCACCGATTGGCCTCCGACGTCGGCCGGCCGGCGCACGACTGGAACTGGTCACAGCCACCATCCGGACCGCAGCTCCGACCCGCCTAGGTCACCGCTCCTACCGGCCGCCGCCGCACCCGCACACGCACGCACCCCACAGCGCGACTTGCGCGCCGACCGCGCGTCGCGACGCGCGGTCCGCACACAGATCGCGCTGTCGGGCCGCCGCGTCCCCGGCCCCGGAAGGCGACGCCGCGAGAGGCTACGGCGTGCGGCCGAGGGCAGCGAGGCAGAGTCGGGTCTGTTCCGCGAGGTCGGTACCCAACGGACGCAGCACCACCGAGTCCGCCCCCGCCTCCCAGAGTGCGTGCACCTGCCCGGCGACGTGGTCGGCAGGACCCACTGCGATGAAGACCTCGTCATCGGGCTTGCCGAGGTAATCCGACATCTCCCGCACGGCCAGCGATCTCACGGCCGCGGCGGCGTCGGAATCGGTGCTCACATAGGCACCCATGAACACCACGATCCGGTGGTGGTCGGTACGCCCGGCCGCCTCCCGCCCGCGATCGATGTGCGCCCTGGCCTCGTCGAGCAGGGCCGGTCCGGTCCCTTCGATCAGCACGGTGCCGTCGGCGAACCGACCGGAGAGTTCCAACGACCGCGGCCCGGTCACACCGGTGACCACCGGAGGCGGGACGTGCGGGGGGTGCGTCAGAGTGATGTCGTCCAGGTGGACCTCGCGTCCCTCGACGACGACCGTCCGGCCGGCGAGGAGGTCCCGGACGGCGCTCACGCTCTCCGACAGCAAGGCCAGCGGTGACGCCGGCGCGACCCCGACCCGCCGCATCCACGACCGCACGCCGTGCCCCAGTCCCGGAATCAACCGGCCCGGATGCAGCCGCGCGAGCAGCGCCAGCTCCATGGCGAGCAGCGCCGGATTGCGCAACGGCGCCGGACAGATCCCGATCCCCACCGTGATTCGTTCCGTCACAGCGAGCGCGGTGGCCGCGGCCGCGATGCCCCCGGCCCACCCCAGGTCCTCGACCAGCCACAGTTCCTCGGCGCCGGCGTCCTCGCAGAGGTGAGCGAAGTCGACCAGCTCCTCCGGCGGCCGATTGCGCTCGAACATCATCCCGAAGTTCCGCGACGGTGCGTTCATCCGGACACCGTATCGATCGTCGCGGCGACCACCAGGTCGGGGCGGCCGCACCCATACGGGGGTCAGCGCATATCCGGAGCGCACGGAGGGAACCTGTCAGGTATGGCTGTCATCCGCGCGCTCGCTCGCCCCATGCTCGCTTCCATGTTCGTGATCGGCGGACTCGACGCGCTCCGCAACCCCGACTCGAAGGTCCCCGCCGCCGAGCAGGTGGTCGGCGCGCTTCCCGAACAGGTCCCGGTGGTGCAGAACACCAAGCAACTGGTGCTCATCGACGGCGCGGTGAAGGTGGTGGCCGGGTCCCTCCTCGCGCTCGGCCGGCTGCCCCGGCTGTCGGCGCTGGCGCTGGCCGCCAGTCTGGTACCGACCACCCTGGCCGGCCACCGGTTCTGGGAGGAGAAGGACCCGACCAAGCGGGCCGGTCAGAAGATCCACTTCTTCAAGAACGTCAGCATGCTCGGCGGCCTGGTGATCGCCTCCGTCGACACCGCCGGCAAGCCGGACCTGGTCTGGCGCGCGGGGAAGGCGTCCAAGGCGCTGGGCGAGAAGGTGCAGTCGGCGACGGAGTCCGTCAAGGACACGGTGGACACTGCGCTGCACCACAGCTGACTCCGTCGGCGACCGCCTACTTTCCGAATGACCAGATGATCAGCGCAGTGGGATGGTCGCTGATCATCTGGCTCGATTGTGTCCGATCCGGAGGCTGAATCGAACCAATCGATCAGCGATCTCGAGACCTGCGCCGACCAGGCTCAGGTGTCGAGGGCAACGTCGGCGCGTGCGCGGCAGGCGTTCAGGTGAGGTACCGGTACGCCGCCGATCCCGGCTCGATCCGCTCGACGTCCATCGGTGACGCCGCCATCCGGGCCAGCAGCGGGGCCAGGCCGGCGGCGGATCCCAACTCCAGGCCGACCAACGCCGGTCCGGTCTCGCGATTGTTCCGTTTGACGTACTCGAAGAGCGTGATGTCGTCGTCCGGACCGAGGACCTCGTCCAGGAAGCGCCGGAGCGCCCCCGGTTCCTGCGGGAAGTCCACCAGGAAGTAGTGCTTGAGGCCGAGGTGCACCAGCGACCGTTCGAGGATCTCGCCGTAGCGGGAGACGTCGTTGTTGCCCCCCGAGACGACGCAGACCACGGTCGATCCGGGCGTCAGGTCGAGGTCCACCAGGGCCGCCGACGCCAGCGCCCCGGCGGGCTCGGCAATGATGCCCTCGCTCTGGTAGAGCTCCAGCATCTCGGTACACACCGCGCCCTCGTTGACGGCACGAACCTCCACTCCGGTGTCGGCGACCAGCCGGTAAGGCAGGTCGCCGACCCGGCGCACGGCGGCGCCATCGACGAAGGGATCCAGGTGGCCGAGGGGCACCGGACCGCCGGCGGTCAATGCCGCGTACATCGAGGCCGCCCCCGCGGGCTCGACGCCGATCACCCGCACGGACGGCGCCCGTTCGGCCAGGTAGACCGTCATGCCGGCGAGCAGGCCGCCGCCGCCGACCGGGACCACCACCACGTCCGGGAGCCAGCCGAGCAGCTCAGCCGCAACGGTGCCCTGACCGGCGATGGTGCGCGGATCGTCGAACGGAGGCACCGGTATCGCTCCGGTCGTCGCCGCATCCTCGCCGGCCGCCGCTGCAGCGTCGTCGTAGGTGTCGCCGACCATGATCAATTCGACCCGGCCGGCCCCGTGTGCGCGGATCCGGTCGCGCTTCTGCCGAGGAGTCGTCCGCGGGAGGTAGATGCGCCCGCGGATGTTCAGCTCGCGGCAGGCGAACGCGACCCCCTGGGCGTGGTTGCCCGCCGAGGCGCAGACCACGCCGCTGGCCCGCTCGGAGTCGGTGAGTTGGGCCATCAGGTTGTAGGCCCCACGCAGCTTGTACGACCGGACGGGCTGCAGGTCCTCACGCTTGAGCAGGACGGTGGCGCCGGTGGCCGCGGACAGCCGCGCGGACCGCTCGACCGGGGTCGCGGCCACCACGCCGGCGATCCGCTCCGCGGCGGCATCGATGTCCGCGGCGGTCAGCGGAGGCGGGTCGGCTGCGGTCACCCCACGATCCTCCCAGCCGCGGACCAACAGACCTCCGGCAGCCTGCACCGTTCCGTCCCGCCTCCCTCGGCACTGTCCAGCGCGCCTGGCACCCACACGTAGCGCGATCTGCAGCCGACACGCCGCGCCCCACCGGCGTGTCCCCACCACAACGCGCTACCCCCGGGTCCGGCGACGGACACCCCGCCAGGCGACACGCCCACCCGCGGCCAAGGGGCCGCGGCACCCACACGTAGCGCGATCTGCAGCCGACACGCCGCGCCCCACCGGCGTGTCCCCACCACAACGCGCTACCCCAAGGGTCCGGGCGACGGACCCCCGCGGCCCAGACACGCACACCCGCGGCCAAGGGGCCGCGGCACCCATACGTAGCGCGATCTGCAGCAGACGCGCCGCGCCCCACCGGCGTGTCCCCACCACAACGCGCTACCCCCCGGGTCCGGGCGACGGACACCCGCGGCCAGACGACGGACACCCGCGGCCAAGGGGCCGCGGCACCCACACGTAGCGCGATCTGCAGCCGACACGCCTGTCGAACGTGGACAAGATGACGATCATCTCCGCGGACGGCACCACCGCGCTGTCCAAGGGGGTGGCCGGCAACGTTGCGCAGGGCATGCAGCTCGGGTCCGACCTGACCGGGGTGGACATCGCCGGACTGCTGAACCGGCTCGCGGCGCGGGGTAAGGAGCCGTCCGCCGCGCCTGACAAGATCAGCATCGATACCGAGGAAGGCCGTCGCCCCTGACCCCGCTGCGGCGCCGTAAACGAGCTCGCATCGCGGATCGCCGACTGACCCCGGGTCAGCCGATCCACCGCTCGAAAAATCGAACATCCCCGAACAATTCAACGTTCGATTTAGTTGACTCGCCCTCACCGGGCCAGGCACAATGACGACGTCCCTACCCGCCCGTCGCCCAGATCCGCGATCCGAGGAGTGCGTCGATGCTCGCTGCCCTACGCCAGGCCCGAATCCTGGACGAGGTGCGCCGCACCGGTGGGGTGCGGGTCTCCGAGTTGACCGAGCTGCTCGGCGTTTCCGACATGACCGTGCGCCGCGACCTCGAGGTCCTCGACCGCAAGGGTCTGCTCTCGAAGGTGCACGGCGGCGCGACGGCAGTGGAAACCGCGAGCGCGGTCGAGCCGGGCTTCGAGGCCAAGAGCATGCGCGAACTGGCCGAGAAGGAGGCCATCGCGGCTCGGGCCGCCACCCTGGTGCGGCCCGGTATGGCGATCGCGGTGACGGCCGGCACCACCACCTGGACGCTGGCCCGGCACCTCGCCGCGATCGCCGACCTCACCGTGGTCACGAATTCGCTGAAGGTGGCCGAGGTGCTCTACGAGCAGCACCGGGCCGACCGCACTGTGGTACTCACCGGCGGTCTGCGGACGCCCTCGGACGGGCTGGTCGGTCCGGTCGCGGTGCAGGCGATCAGGTCGCTCCATGTCGACATGGTGATCATGGGAGTGCACGGGATCGACGCCCGGGCCGGGCTGACCACCCCGAATCTGTTGGAGGCCGAGACGAACCGCGCCATGGTCGAAGCCGCGCGCCGCCTGGTGGTCGTCGCCGACCACACCAAGTGGGGAACCGTCGGCCTGTCCCGCATCGCGCCGCTGTCCGCGGTCAGCACCCTGCTCGTCGACGACCGGCTCGATCCCGAGGCGGTCGCGGAGATCAGCGAGCAGGTCGGCGAGGTCATCCTGATCCCGACCGGTGCCGGCAGCCAGGACCACGATGCGTTCGATCAGGATCGGGCCCAGTAGCGGTGGACGAGCCCATCCTGTACCGCATCTCGACGCAGTTGGCCGATGGTCGCGAGATCATCTACTTCGACGAGACACCAGATGCACCAAGGATTCTCAGCGATCCCCGGGATCTACCGGTGGTGGAGCCCACCTCGCAGGTGCGCTACGACGCGCTGCTCGACGAGTGGGTCGGAATCGCCGGACATCGGCAGACCCGCACCTACCATCCCCCGGCCGACCAGTGTCCGCTGTGCCCGTCGACACCGGGCAATGCCAGCGAGATCCCTTCCACCGAATACGATGTGGTGGTATTCGAGAACCGGTTCCCGTCGTTCGCCGGGAGCGGCGCACCCGCGGTCGACGGCACCCCGTTCACCCAACTTCCCGGGAACGGCCGATGCGAAGTGGTGTGTTTCACCAGTGAGCACACGGCCACCTTCTCGTCGTTGACGCCGCGCCGGGTCCGCACCGTTGTCGAGGCCTGGATCGACCGCACCCTGGCCATCTCCGCGATTCCGGGAGTCGAGCAGGTCTTCTGCTTCGAGAACCGCGGTGTGGAGATCGGCGTGACGTTGGCGCACCCGCACGGCCAGATCTACGGCTATCCGTTCGTCACGCCGCGCACCGCCTCGATGCTGCGGTCGGTGGCCGCGCACCGGGCCGCGACCGGGCGGAACCTGTTCGGCGAGCTGCTGGACGGCGAGATCGCCGACGGTTCCAGGATCGTCGCGGCGAACGAACACTGGGTGGCCTTCGTGCCCTTCGCCGCCCGGTGGCCGGTCGAAGTGCACCTCTACCCGCGCCGTCAGGTTCCGGATCTTCCCGGCCTGACCGAGGGCGAGCGGGACGCCCTGAGCCTGATCTATCTCGAGGTGCTGCACCGGATGGAAGGCGTCTTCGACGACACCCTGCCGGCGATCTCGGCCTGGCACCAGGCGCCGGTGTACGTCGGTCGGGACGATTTCTGGTTGCACCTCGAGGTCTTCTCGATCCGCCGTGCCGTCGGCAAGCTGAAGTTCCTGGCCGGATCGGAGTCCGGGATGGGAGCCTTCGTCAACGACATCACGCCCGAGATCGCGGCCGCCCGGCTACGCGATGTCGACCTGCACGGCCGGGGCACCTCGTGAAGTGCCTGGTCGCCGGTGGCGCCGGCTACATCGGCTCGGTGGTCAGCCGGCTCCTGCTGGCCGACGGCCACCAGGTCGTCATCCTCGACGACTGCTCCACCGGCCATGCCGACTCGGTTCCCGACGGTGTCCAGCTGATCAGGGCGAACATCACCGGCGCGCGAGAAGTGCTCGACGACGGGGGATTCGACGCGGTGCTGCACTTCGCCGCGAAGTCACTGGTCGGCGAGTCCGTGCACGAGCCGTCGCGCTACTGGCACACCAACGTCATCGGCTCCCGGGCCCTGTTGGACGCGATCACCGAGGCCGGCGTGCCGAAACTGGTGTTCTCCTCCACCGCGGCCGTCTACGGCGAGCCGGACGTCATGCCGATCACCGAGGACACCCCGGCCCGGCCGACCAACACCTACGGTGCCACCAAGTTGGCAGTGGACATGATGATCACCAACGAGTGCGCGGCCACGCCGTTGGCGGCCGTGTCGCTGCGGTACTTCAACGTCGCGGGCGCCGCATTGGGCGCCGGCGAGCGACACGCCACCGAGACCCACCTCATCCCCATCGCCCTCGACGCGGTGCTGGGCCGGCGGGACAAGCTCACCATCTACGGTGACGACTGGCCGACCCCCGACGGCACCCCCATCCGGGACTACGTGCACGTCCTGGACCTGGCCAGGGCGCACGTCCTGGCTCTGGAGGCGGCCGAGCCGGGACATCACCTGATCTGCAATCTGGGCAATGGCAACGGCTTCTCGGTGCGCGAGGTGATCGCCACGGTGGAGGAGATCACCGGACTGCCGCTACCCGTGACGGCCGGGCCCCGTCGGGCCGGCGACCCGGTGCGGCTGGTCGCCTCGGCCGGCCGCGCCGCCGAGAAGCTCGGCTGGCGGCCGGAGTTCGACCTCTCCCGGATGGTCGCCGATGCCTGGCAGTTCCGTCAGGAGGGCCCCCGGTGAGCGCCTTCGTCCTGTTCCGCCGCGCCTTCGGCGCCGACCCCGACGGGATCTTCTCGGCGCCAGGCCGGGTCAACCTGATCGGTGAGCACACCGATTACAACAACGGCCTGGTGCTGCCGTTCGCGATCGACGCACGGGCCGAGGTCGCCGCCCGCCGGAGTGCCGGATCCGTGGTCCGGGTGGTGTCCGGCCAGCGACCCGGCACACCGGCCGCCTACCCGGTGGACCAGATCGTCCCGGGCAGCCCGTCCGCGCAGGGGTGGTCGGCGTACCTGTTCGGGGTGGTCTGGGCGCTGCGGGAGGCCGGCCTGCCGATTGCCGGCGTCGATCTGGCTCTGGACTCCACGGTGCCTTCGGGGGCCGGGCTGTCGTCATCGGCTGCGGTGGAATGCGCTACGGTGCTGGCCCTCTCGCAGTTGTTCGGCGTCGATCTGGCGCCTCCGGCGCTGGCCCGGATCGCCCAGAAGGCGGAGAACGACTTCGTCGGGGTGCCCTGCGGGCTGATGGATCAGATGGCCTCGTCGGCCGCCAGGGCCGGCAACCTGCTGTTCTTCGACGTCGGCAACGACACCACCGAACACATCCCGTTCGATCCGTCCACGCGCGGCCTGCAGGTGCTGGTGATCGATACCCGGGTGCACCACGCGTTGGCCGACGGCGAGTACGCCAAGCGCCGCGCCTCCTGCGAGGCGGCCGCCGCCGAACTGGGGATCGGATCGCTCCGCGAGATCGACGTCGACATCGACGCCGGCGGCCTGGTCGACACGCTGGCCAGACTGTCCGACGACGTGCTGCGCCGCCGGGTTCGACACATCGTCACCGAGAACGCCAGGGTGCTGCGGGTCGTCCAGCTCCTCCGCAGCGGGTATGTGGCCGAGATCGGTCCGGAACTCAGTGCCTCGCACGCCTCGATGCGCGACGACTACGAGATCTCATCGGTGGAGCTCGATCTGGCGGTCGAGACCGCGATGAGCGCCGGCGCGTTGGGCGCCCGGATGACCGGCGGTGGGTTCGGCGGGTCGGCGATCGCCCTCGTTCCGGAAGAGGTTGCGCCGGATCTGACCGCAGCCGTCGACGGGGCTTTCACCGCAGCAGGTTTCGGTGCGCCGGTGGTGCGGCCGGTGGTCCCGGCCGCTGGTGCCCGCCGGGACGGCTGACCGCCCATGGTGGTCGAATCCGATCTTCGGTTGGACGACGGTCGCACGCTGCATCTCTACGACACCGCGACGGCCGGCTCCGTCGACGATGCCGGGTTGGCAGTGGTGTGGCACCACGGCACGCCGAACGTCGGAGCGCCGCCGGCACCGCTGTTCCCGGCAGCGGCCGAGCTCGGGATCCGCTGGGTCTCGTACGACCGGCCGGGCTACGGTGGGTCCACTCCCCATCCCGGCCGCGACATCGCATCGGCGGCAGCGGATGTCGAGTCGCTCGTTGACGCGCTGGGCATCGGGCGATTCGCTGTGATGGGCCACTCCGGCGGCGCGCCGCACGCTCTGGCCTGCGCGGCCCTGCTGGGCGACCGGGTGCTGGCCGCGGTGTCCGGCTCCGGTCTGGCGCCGCTGGACGCCGACGGGCTCGACTGGTTCGCCGGAATGTACGCCGGTGGGGCAGCAGAACTGCGTGCCGCCGTAGCCGGCCGCCTGCCGTTGGAAGCGCATCTGGCGGCTCACGGATTCGACCCCGACATGTTCACGGCCGAGGATCGTGGCGCGCTGCAGGGCGACTGGTCCTGGTTGGGGGAGGTGGCCCGCCGCGCCGTCGCCGCCGGGCTCGGCGGGAATGGTGGACGACGGCCTGGCCGATGTCGCGCCCTGGGGCTTCGACCCGGCCGCGGTCGGTCCCCCCGTGCTACTGCTGCACGGTCGCAACGATCGGGTGGTGCCGATCGCCCACAGCGAGTGGCTGGCGGCCCGAATCCCCCGGGTGGAGCTGTGGCTGGTGCCGGGTGCCGGCCATGTCTCGGTACTCGGGTCGGCCGAGGCGGCGCTGGACTGGTTGGTGGTCCAGGCCGGGCCCGGCCCGCCCGCGCAGGCTTCCGGCTGACCGCTATTTCACCGAGCCGGACATCATCCCCGCGATGAGGTACCGGCCCAGCGCGATGTAGATGATCAGGGTCGGAGCGGACGCGATCAGCGCACCGGCCATGCTGGAGGCGTAGTCAGGATTCTGGGCACCGGAAAGTTGCTGCAGCGCATAGGTGGCCGGGCCGTTGGTGGGACTGGACAGGAACAGGGCGAACAGGAAGTCGTTCCAGGCCGAGGTGAACTGCCAGATCAGCGTGACGACGAAGCCCGGAACGGAGACCGGCAGGACGATCGACGTGTAGGTGCGCCACATGCCGGCCCGTCGACCTTCGCGGCCTCGAGTATCTCGTTCGGCACGGCCGTCGCGTAGTAGTTGCGGAAGATCAGCGAACAGATCGGGATGCCGTACACGGTGTGCACGATGATCAGCGTCGTGACGCCCTGGCTCAGCCCGAAGTCGTTGAACAGCATCTGCTGCAACGGGATCATGATGGCCGGGTACGGCAGGAACATGCCGAACAGGAACAGGGTGAAGACCAGATTCGAACCCGGGAACTGCCACTTGGCGAAGACGTAGCCGTTGAGGGAGCCGATCAGCGACGAGATGATCGCTGCGGTGGTGGCGATCTCGAACGACCGCAGCATCGGCATCGCCAGGGTGTCCCAGGCGGTCCGCCACCCGGTGACGGTCCAGTCCGCCGGGAGCAGCCACGACCGGCTGGCCGAGATCTCCGACGCAGGCTTGAAACTCGTTGCGAACATCACGTACAGCGGGATCAGTACGATCGCGGCGAACAACGCCAGCAACACGTACTTGACGATCTTGGCGGTGGCCGAGCGGCCGGCGGAGGCCTGGGCGGGCGGCCGGCCGGCCGGTGTCGGGGTCAGCGTGTCGATGGTCGCGGTGGTCATCGTCCCTCCCTCTTCTCGACGCGGCGGGTGTAGATCAGGTACGGCACGACGAAGATCCCGACGATCACCAGGATGATCGTGGCGTTGGCCGCGGCAAGGGCGTACTTGTAGGTGGACAGTTGCGACCACAGCAGGGTGGCCGGGACGCCCGCCACGTAACTGTTCGCTCCGGCCAGGGCGTAGATCAGGTCGAACATCTTCATCGACATGTGGCCGATGATCACCAGCGCGGACAGCGCCACCGGGGACAGCTGCGGGAACAGCACGTGCCGGTAGATCCGGTACTCACTGGCACCGTCCATCCGGGCGGCCTCCCGCTGATCCTCCGGGATGCCCCGGAAGCCGGCCAGGAACAGCGCCATGATGTAGCCGGCCAGTTGCCAGACCGCCGGCAGCGCCATCCACACCATGTTGAACTTCGAGTTCGACGAGAACCATGCGCTCTGCAGCCCGTCCAGGCCCATCATCTGGAACAGCTGGTTCAGACCGGTCGCGTTCGGCCCCATCTGCGGGTTCAGCAGCCACTTCCAGGCGACCGATGCTGCGATGAACGAGATGGCCATCGGGAACAGGTAGACCGAACGGAAGAATCCCTCGCCCTTCGGCGCCTTTTCCAGCAGAAGTGCCCACAGCACCCCGAAGAACAGGGTGCCGGCCAGGAACGCCACCGTCAGCACCAGCAGGTTCCACCAGGCGTGGAGATAGCTGGAATCGTTGGCCAGCCGGGTGTAGTTGTCGAAGCCGACGTAGCGGACCTTCAACTTCAGGCTGATCGAGTTGCGGTTGGTCAGCGACGTCAGCACGTTGCGGACGATCAGGTAGTAGATGAAGACGCCGACCAGGATCATCGACGGCAGCACCATCAGGAATCCCGGCAGCCACGGCGGCATCCCCGTGCGCCGCGCGGGCTTCGGGGCGGTCGACGGCGGGATGCGCTGGGCGACGGATGCTTCGGGCATCGTCCCTCCGGAGGTTCGGCCGCGCGCCGCCGGTCACGGGCGGGCGTCGGGCAATCGGGCTGGGCGGAAGCGTGCTGCTCGGATCCGGGATCGGCGGCGTGATCGACGCAGAGTACGCGTGCGATCACTGCACGAACAGCGGGGCCGGCTCGAGAGCGAGCCGGCCCCGCAGGTCAGTGCTGGTGGTGTGGCGGGTGAAGGATCTCAGCCGCCGAGGTTGTCGGTCGCCGCGGCGACCAGGTCGGTCTGCAGACCCGCGTCGTCCTTGGTGGCCATGAACTTCGGAGATCGCTGCCTGGATGGCAGTGTTCCAGGCCAGCGACACGGCGGCACCGTGGGCGATCGAGGAGACGATCTTGTCCTTGGTGAACTCGCCCATCGCCCACTGCTGGTACGGCGGGAAGTCGTCCGGCTTGACGTCCGTGCGGGCCGGGATCGAGCCCTTGGCCAGGTTGAAGGCCTTCTGGCCGTCGGCGGAGCCGACCGTGTTCAGCCAGTCCTTGGTGCCCGCCGCGTTCGGCGCGCCCTTCGGCAGGGTGAAGGAGTCCGCGAGGAAGTCGTAGACACCGTCCTGGCCGGGGACCGCCCAGTAGTTGTAGTCGACGCCGTCCTTCTTGCCCTTGCTGGTGAACTCGGCGACGGCCCAGTCACCCATCACGTTGTAGGCGGCCTTGCCCTCGATCACCAGGTCGGTGGCCGGCGGCCAGTCGTCACCGTCGGCCGGGGTGTTGGCGTAGGTGAGCAGCTTCTTGTAGTCGCCGATCGCGGTGGTGACCTTGGCGTCGTCCCACTTGGTGGTGCCGTCGAACAGGCCGCTGTAGGCGTCCGGGCCGAGGTCGGAGATCAGCACGGTCTCGAACAGCTGGACCTGGGTCCAGGTCGCCACCGATGGTCAGCGGGGTCGCGATGCCCTTGGCCTTGAGGGTGTCCATGTCCTTGATCCAGGACGCGATGTCGGCCGGGGCCTTGGTCGGGTCGAGGCCGGCGTCCTTGAGCACCTTGCTGTTGACCCAGACCACGTTGGCGCGGTGGATGTTGGACGGCACCGAGTAGATGTGGCCGTCGACCGTGAGCCGGCCGAGCAGGTCCTTCGGGAACACGCTCTCCCCGCCGAGGCCGGCGATCACGTCGTCGACGGGCTCGATCTGGCCGGCGGCGATGTAGTCGGAGAGCTCCGCGCCGGCGTGGCCCTGGAACGAGTCCGGCGGGTTGCCGGCCTGCAGGTCGGAGGCCAGCTTCGCCTTGGCGTTGGAACCGGCACCACCGGCGACAGCCAGGTTGACGAACTTGTCGTTCGGGTTCTGGGTGTTGAAGACCTTGACCAGAGCGTCAAGGCCGAGCTTCTCGGAACCGGCGGCCCACCAGGTGAACACGCCGACGTCGCCACCGGCGCCACCGGCCGGACCCGACGCGGAACTGCCGGCAGCGGAACTCTCCGCCGGGGCGCTGCTGCTCTCGGCAGCCGGCGAGCTGCTCTCCGCAGCCGAGCTCGACTCCGCTGCGCTCGTCGCCGGCGCGGTCGAACCGGCGGCGGCACTGCTGCTGGGGGTGGCGTTATCGCTGGAACCACAGGCGGCCAGCAGCAGGCTGGCTGCCGCGAGTCCGGCGATAAGGGGGGTTCGACGCATTCGCTTCCTCCGAAGGACGGGATTGGGGTACTGACGGCACTGCCTGCCAGCCGACAGACGACCACGGCCCTGGAGGGCCCGGCAGCTGCGGCGGGCTGGGGCGAACGGACAAGTCCGGACACGCCCCGTAGATGGATGACCCCGGCACTCTAACCGCGGCATCCGGTCCACCTGCAAGAGCAGCGACCGCGTTGTTATCAAATCTCAACACTAGTCGCCAAGCATTTGCAGATTAGATCAAATCTAAACAGATAGTTCCACCGGGGGGCTCGTCCTGCCCTGCCGAGGACCCTGGCGATCCTGGCACGGGCGTCATGCCTACCTCTAGGCCGAACTCAGCAGCTTTATCGGATCGTTTTGTTCTACGTATGCGCAATATCCTCTGGAAGCCGAGGGTGCGCGGCTGGTCACCCGCCATTCCGACCCGGCCGGTCTTGACTTCTGCGCAACGACCAGACATTTTTACCGACCAAGCGACGAAGCCGATCGTCGTACCCCCGGTTCGGCAGGAGGCGACCGTGCACGACGCCGCGACCGCCGGCCGCTCCTCCCGGCTGCGGGAGATGAGCAGGCGGCTGGTGTTGGCGGAACTGGCACGGTCTCAGCCGGTCAGCCAGGCGGACGTGGTCCGCAGCACCGGGTTGTCCAGGGCGACGGTGGCGTCGGTGGTGACCGAGTTGTCCGACGAGGGTCGGCTGGTGCCCGCGCACGGCCCGGTCACCGGCGGCCGCGGCCGACCACCGCAGCTGCTCCGGCTCTCACCACGCAGCGGCGTGGTGGCGGGCATCGATTACGGACATTCACACATGGCGATCGCGCTGGCGGATCTGTCCGGCACCGTGCTGGCGGAGCGCCGGGTGGCGATGGATGTCGACTCGGCCGCGGCAACGGCGATGGACACAGCGGTGACGGCACTTCGCGAGATGGTCGCGGGGCTGGGCATCGCCGGTCGGCCGGCCGCGGTGGTGATCGGAGTGCCGGGACCGATCGACCTGCGCAGCGGTGAGCTCCGCAGCGGCATGATCCTGCCTGATTGGGTCGGTCTGCAGCCCGCAGCGGAGTTCGCCGACCGCCTCGGGCAACCGGTGCAGCTGGAGAACGACGCGAACCTGGGTGCGGTCGGCGAGCATGCTTTCGGCGTCGCACGCGGGATCGACGACCTGCTGTACGTCAAGGTCTCCTCGGGCATCGGGGCCGGCGTGGTGCTCAACGGCAGGTTGTACCGCGGGTCGCGCGGCACCGCCGGCGAGATCGGGCACGTCCAGGTCCGGGAGGACGGAGCCCTGTGCCGGTGCGGCAGCCGCGGGTGTCTGGAGACGCTGTCGTCCACCGAGGCGGCCCTCACCCTGCTGCGGGCGGCTCACGGACCGGGGCTCACCCTCGACGACGCGGTCCGCATCGTGCGCGCCGGTGATCCCGGCGCGGTTCGGCTGTTCACCGACATGGGGATGGCGATCGGCCGGGTGGTGGCTGCGGTCTCGGCCAACCTGGACCCGCGGATGATCGTGGTCGGCGGTCAGGTGGTCGACGATCCGGGGCCTTTGCTGGAGGGCATCTCGGCTGCGGTCCGTCGGTACACCCAGCCGTATGTGTCGTCGCAGCTCACGGTGGTCGGCGGCACCCTCGGTGGGCGCGCCGGGCTACTCGGTGCACTGGCCCTGGCGATCGAGGCGGCGACCCTGGAGTGAGGTCGATGACGGTCGCTGCCGCGGTGCCGGCCTTCGCCGGTCAGCCCCAGGTCGGCGTGGCGTCCCGCAGCGCTCCGTACTGCTCGCGCACCACCGGCGTCGGGTCCGCCTCGAACCGCTCGGTCGGCACCGCCGGCCAGCTCGGCGGTTCCGCAAGGCCGGACAGTGCCCAGGCCGCCTGGCGGGCCGCACCGAGCGCGACGTACTCCCGCGGTTCGGGCACCTCCACCGGGATTCCCCAGACAGCGGGGGCGAGTTGCTGGACGGCCGGGTTGCGGGACGCACCACCGATCATCAGCAGTCGGCGCGGCGTCACCCCGAGGGCGTCGACGGCGTCGGCCAGCGAGCACAGCAGCCCCTCGATCGCGGCCCGGGCCAGGTCCTCCCGGCGGGCCCCCGAGGTGAGGCCGCGGAGCACCCCGGTCGCCGCCGGTCGGTTCGGGGTGCGCTCGCCGTCCAGGTAGGGCAGCAGCACCAGACCGTCCGCGCCGGGAGCGGCCGCGGTGGCCAGCCGGGCGAACTCGTCGTGGTCGACCCCGAGCAGCCCGCCGACCATCGACAGGATCCGTGAGGCGTTGATGGTGCAGGACAGCGGCAGGTACCGGCCCGATGCGTCGGCGAAGCCGGACACGCCGCCGGTCGGGTCTGCGGCCGGTTCGTCGGTGACGCAGAACGCCGTCCCCGAGGTGCCGATGGAGACCACCACGTCGCCCGGTCCGAGATCGAGACCCAGTGCAGCGGCCATGTTGTCGCCGGTGCCGGCGGACAGCGGGGTGCCGGCAGCCGTGTGCCCGACGACGTCGCCGGGGCCGGCCAGCCTGGGCAGCGCGATCGGGTGCCCGGCCGCCCAGGCGGCCAGTTCCGGCAGCCAGTCCCGATCGGCCGGTGAGTAGTAGCCGGTGCCGGACGCGTCACCGTGGTCGGTGACCGGGTCGCCCTCACCGCCGAGTTTCCAGGTCAGCCAGTCGTGCGGCAGCAGCACGGTGGCGGTGCGGGCCGCATTGTCGGGCTCATGCCGAAACATCCAGCGCAGCTTGGTGATCGTCATGGAAGCGGTGGGAACGGAACCGATCGCCTTCGCCGTCGCGGCCGGGCCGCCGAGATGCTCGACCACCTCCCCGGCCTCGGCCGCCGACCGCAGGTCGTTCCACAGGATTGCCGGCCGCACCACCTGCCCACCCGCATCGAGCGCGACCATGCCGTGCTGCTGGCCGCCGACGCCGATCACGGCGGCCCGGTCCAACAGTCCGGACCCGGCCCGCTGCAGCGCATCCCACCACGCGGAAGGGTCCGCCTCGGTGCCGTCCGGGTGCGGCGCGGACGCCTGGTCGACCACGATCCCGTCCTCGGCCCTGACCAGCAGGACCTTGGTGGATTGGGTCGAGGAATCGATCCCGGCAACGAGCGTCACTCGCAACTCCTTCAGTCGGCCTAACGGGTCGAGCGGTCCGGAACCCCGGATCCGGGCTAGTACGAGTAGAGCGAGCCCTTGGCGGCGGCATGACCGCCGACGATCGACACCCCGGACGAGGTGCCGATCAGGTCCGCTCCGGCGGCCAGCAGGGCCCGCACCTGTTCCAGGGTCTTGATCCCACCAGATGCCTTGACGCCGATCGATGCGGGGACCGCCTTCCGGAGGAAGGTGATGGTCCCCGGGTCCGCGATCCCGACCGCGCCCCGTGACGCGTTCTTGACGAAGGCGACGCCGGCATCGACAGCGGCCTCCACCACCCGCTCCCGCTGCGCCGGGTTGAGCAGCGGCAGCTCCAGCATCACCTTCACCCCGATCGGTGACGCCGCCTCGACCAGCGCGCGGATGTCCGCCACGAATTCCGGAACCCGGTGCGACAGCAGGAACCCGATGTTGACGGTGGAGTCCAACTCATCGACCCCGGCATCGACCAGCGCCTTCACCTCGGCCACCCGCCCCGCCGTGGTCATCATCCCGTAGGGGAAGTCGACGAACGAGCCGACCCGGATGCTGGTGCCCTTGAGTTCGTCGCGGGCCGCCCACACCCACGACGGCGGCACGATGGCGGCATCGAACCCGAAGGCGGCGGTCTCTGCGACATGCTGGCGCACCATCCGCTCGGTGATGGCCTGGCCGATCAGGGTGTGTTGGATGCGGCCGGCCAGCTGCTCCGGAGGCAGGGTCAGCGCAGGATGACGCGCGACGCCTGCGTCGATGCTCATCGGCCGCCTCCGCTGCCTTCCCCGCGCACCCGATGCGTGCGCATCTCATCTGTGGTCAGCATTACACGAGTGCGCCGCGGGTGCAGCGGCGGCGGGTCGCCGGCACCCGCTACCGGCCGCGCCGCTCGTAGGCTCTGTGACATGCGCATTCTCTCCATCCAGTCGTCGGTGGCCTACGGGTATGTCGGCAACAGTGCCGCGACGTTCCCGCTGCAGCGGCTCGGGCACGAGGTCTGGCCGGTGAACACCGTGCACTTCTCCAACCACACCGGCTACGGGGCGTGGCGTGGGACCGTGCTCGACCCGGGTGTGGTCGCGGACGTCATCGAGGGCATCGCCGACCGGGGGGTGCTGGGCTCCGCGGATGCGGTGCTCACCGGCTACCAGGGGTCGCCCGGAGTGGCCCAGGTGGTGCTGGACACGGTCGCCCGGCTGCGCGAGCTGAATCCGGCGCTCATCTACTGCTGCGACCCGGTGATGGGCGACGTCGGCCGCGGCATGTTCGTGCTGCCGGGAATTCCCCAGTTGATACTGGAGTCGGTGGTGCCGGCCGCGGACGTGGTGACGCCCAACGCTTTCGAGCTCGCCTACCTCGCCGGGTCGGGCGGCGACCCGGCAACCTCCGAACCGGCCGACGTGAGCAGTGTCGATGCGATCCTTGCTGCTGTGCAACGGGTCCGGGATCTCGGCCCGCGGACCGTGCTGGTCACCTCGGTCGAGCACACGGACCTTCCGGCGGACGAGATCGGGATGATCGCCGTGGACGACGCGGGGTCCTGGTTGGTGACCACCCCGCGACTGCCGCTGAGCGTCAACGGCGCCGGCGACGTCACCGCTGCACTGTTCCTCGCCCACCTGTCCGCCGGCGCGGACGTGGCGCTGGGCCGGGTGGCCTCCTCGGTCCACGCGATCCTGACCGCGACCGCCGAGGCCGGCGCGCGGGAGATCCGACTGGTCCAGGCGCAGGACACGATCGCGCACCCGGCCTGCGAGTTCGCGGTGCAGCGGCTCTAGCGTGGGTCGCCGATCGCCACCACCGCACCCACCACCAGATCCCAGAACCGTTCGGTGTCCAGTTCGATGGCGACCTGGGTGTCCAGGGTCGCGCCGTCACGGCCCTGGAAGTCGGTCACGGTCATCCCGGTGGTGTGGGTGCCGGTCAACTCGACGTCGACGTGGGCCGGTCTGGTGGTCAGCACCTCCGGATCGATCACCCGGGCCACCGCGCACGGGTCGTGTACCGGCGGCGCCGCGAAACCCTGCACGGTGCGGTAGTTCTCGCCGAACGTGACCAATATGTCGCGGAGGAAGCCAGCCAGCGGAGTGCCAACGGCCGCGATTCGCGCGACCACCTCGTCCGTGGCCAGCGCCTGGTGGGTGAGGTCCAGGCCGATCTGGGTGACCGGCCACCCCGCGGTGAAGACGATCTGCGCCGCCTCCGGGTCGCACAGGATGTTGAACTCGGCCGCCGCGGTGGTATTGCCCTTGGTGTATCCGCCGCCCATCAGCACCACCTCGGCCACCCTGCCGACGATCGCCGGGCACCGGCGCGCGGCGGTGGCGATGTTCGTCAACGGTCCGATGGGAACCAGGGTGACCGTCCCGGGTTCGTTGCCGAGCACCGTCCCGATGATCAGGTCGACCGCGTGCCGCGGATCGAGCGCCACCGTGGGCTCGGGCAGATCCGGTCCGTCCAGCCCGGTCTCGCCGTGGATGCTCGGCGCGTTCCGCGGTGGTCGGACCAGCGGCCGGTCGGCACCGGCGGCGATCGGCACGCCGGTGATGCCGCACACCGTCGCCATCACCAGCGCATTGTGGGTCACCTTCGCCAGCGTCTGATTTCCGGCGACGGTGGTGATGGCGAGGAGCTCGATCTCCGGGTTGCCGTGGGCCAGCACGATCGCGATGGCGTCGTCGTGCCCCGGATCGCAGTCAAGAATGATCTTGTGCACCATGGGTCCATCCTGCACGGCGCCCCGGGGGCGGGCGTCGGGTGGTCCCACCGGCGTCCGGCTGCCGGGGGTCAGCCGGCCAGAACCTCGGCCACCCTGGCCGCTGCCGCGTCCCTCTCGGACTCGGCCGCGGCCGGGTCGTAGCCGGCTGCCGCCGGCCCCAGTCCGCCGGGCGCGTCGTCCCGATCGGCCAGCAGCCGCAGCACCAGCACCGCCCGCTCGCGGGTGGCCGGATTCGTGCTCCCGAGCAGTGGAAGTACAACTGCGGCGGCCGGCATGCCACGGGCCACCAGAGCTCGGACCGCGACTGTGAACGGATAGTGCAACAAGTTCGGCAGTTCGTCGATCGTGCCGGCCAGGGCGTCCAGGGCCCCGGGTGCGTCGATGCGGTGCAGTCCCTGCGCCCCGCGGGCCCGTACCGCCGCGTCCGGATCGTCCAGCAACTCGCGAAAGGCCGGCTCGGCGGCCGGGTCGCCGATCTCGGCCAGCGCCCGGGCGCTGAGCCCGCGCACCTGTTCGTCGGTGCCGGCCAGGGCGACGATCAGAGCATTCGTCGCCGACTCCCCGGCGGTCACCAGCGCAGCCAGCGCCCCGGCGCGCTCGTCGGCGTCCGCCGACCCCAGGGCCGCGATCTGGGCGGCGAGCACGTCCGGCGTCGGCGACATGGTCACGGCCCCTTGGGGTTGGTGAACGTCACCGTCACCCGTCGGTTGGCCCACCGGTTGGCCTCGCGGTCCTGGTCGGCGCCGACCGCCGGATCGCCGCCCATGTCACCGGTTCCGGCGTTGGTGGTCGCGCCGGTGGAGGCGCCGAGGCCGAGAGTCAGACTGTCGATGGCCTTCTCCGGGACGCCCTTGGCGATCATCGCCGCCTTCACCGCCTCCGCCCGACGCAACGACAGATCCAGGTTGTGGTTGCTCGCCCCGCCGCGAATGTCCGCCTCTCCGGTCAGGGCCATGGTCGCCTTGGGATTCCGGGCCAGGTAGGGCAGCAGGCGGTCGATCTTCGCCTGTTCGGTGCCGGTGACGATGTCCTTGTCGAACTCGAAGTAGAACGTCATCGGCTCGTGGACGTAGAAGTCCATGTGACGGTTGAGCGCCTCGTCGAAGGTCGCCGACGCCCCGTCCGCTGTCGTCAGGTACTCGGCCCCGACAACGCCGTTGACGATCTCGAAACCCCACTTCACCACTCCGTAGACGAACTCGGTATCCACCCCACGGACAGCACTCTCGAAGTCGAACTTGAGATTGGCCGTGGTGCCGGTGGTGCCCGGGATGTCGTACATGGCGACCGAGTCCATGTCCGCCGCGTCGTCCGACCGCTTGAAACCGGTGTCCTGGCGGAACTGGAGACCCACCCCGCCGCCGCGGATGTCCGGCTGCGCGGTCTTGCCCTGTGGTCCGACGGTGCCCGGGGCGGCCGGGCTGACGTCGTAGTCCGGCGAGAGCGGCGAACCCGCCGGGACCGGGCCGGCGGCCGTGTCGTGGGTCGCGTCCGTCGACCACCCACCCTCGATGCCGCGCCCGGCATCGTCGGCCGTCCGGATCCCCGGGGTGCCGAGGGCGCCGCGGGGCGCCTGCGGGCCGGCGTCGGTACCGGCGTCGACGTCCGTGCCCTTGAGGTCGGTGAGTTTGGCGATCTGGGTGAACACGATGTTGTTCGCGTTCGGCGCGCCGACATTCGGGAAGAACCGCATGTACCCGTCCAGCCCGATGTGGGGGTTGGCGGGGTCGGTCTTGCCCTGTCGGGTCTGCCAGTCGATCTCGAAAATGCCGTTGGTCACCGGGAAACTGCCTGATGTGCTGCGCTGGATCCGCTTTGCGGTCGGTGCCGTCGCGTGGGTCGAGCCACGCTGTTGGGTGACGTGGCTCAGCTCATGCGCGGTCAGCGGATCGGCCGACGGTGCTCGCCCGGACGCGTAGTAGATGTCGGTGCCGTAGGTGAACGCGTCTGCGTTCAGCGCATCGTTGACCCGGCCCGAGGCCTCGCCGGTGTGGACCCGAACATCGGCGAAGTCCGCGCCGAGCCGCGGTTCGAGGGCCGAGCGGACCGGGTCGGGCAGCGGCGCACCGGTACCGAGCCCGGCCAGTTCTCGATCCATGGCCGACCGGTCGGCGTCGGCCGGCCCAGTCGGAAGCTCCGGCAGCTGGTGCGCCCCTGACCCACTGCCGGTGGCGACATGGTCGGCATGCTGCTCGTACTCGTCGTCCGTCCGGCCGATCAGCCCCCGCCCCTCCAGCAACTGGATCACCGCCCGATTGCCCATCGAGCGCTGGAGATCCAGGACACCGTGGTCGCCGCGGTCCCGTTGCCCACCGTTGGACGCGTCGTCGGTGTGGTCGCGGTCCCCGGTACGCAGCGGCGCGCGGGTGTGTCGATGCGCTGCCCGGTCGTTCGCGTCCATCGCGGGACCTCCCACGGGTGACCACAGGGGCCGGTCACGCCACGATCCAAGCAGGGCGCGCGTCGCTGCGACAGGTGTTCGGGCAGAGTTGGGACGGACGGCCCAGCATGTCTGCCCGATCGGGAAGCCGCGGTGGCACCCGACGTTCGTCGAACCGCAGCTCGGCTCGCGCAGCGATCAGGACGTGGAGAAATTCACGGTGATCGCCGCGCGCCCGTTCGGGGTCACGGAGAAGCTGTAGGCGTGCTTGTGGCTCAAGGGCTTCGAGGCGAAGACGGCCACCGTGTGGCTCTCGGCGAGGATCGCCCGACCCGAGTACTGGTTCCCGGGGTTCGGCTCCCGGAAGGTGGACTCGGTGAGCACGCAGGTGGACAACGCCGTTCCGGTCGACCGATCGACGAGTCGCGCGGTGGCCGACTTGATCGGTGCCGCGTTCGGCCCGAGGGACACGATCAAGGGAGCAGACACCGGCGCGTCCGGAAACGCACCCGGGCAGCCGATGATCGGATCCGGGAACTCGTAACCGGGGTAGGTGGTGAACGGGAACGGTGACCGGGCGCTCGGGAAGGTCTTGGGCCACCCGCCCGGGTCCGGCCGGGTGGCTTCGCTGAGTACGTCGAGTGCCGCGGCGCTGCCGGACGGGCTGGAGCGCTCCCCGAATCCGGTTCGGTAGAGGGTCGGCCGGAGCACGCCGATCTCGTGGAAGACCGCGGTGGTCCACGTGTCGATCCAGTACTTGCCACCGTGCGAGTCGATCGGCGGCCACACGCCGGCCACGTTGGATCTGCCGGCCGCGGTGTTGCCCCTTGCCGTGTAGTAGGGACTCGAAGGGCTCTCGGAGTGGCCAACCGTGCCCATGTAGGCCATGTACCGGGCGTGCAGCGCGTCGGCCGCACTCAGCGTGTCGTTCTCGTAGACGGCCGGGACTCCGTAGGCGGCCCGGTAGGCGTTGACCGCGCGCAGCCAGGTGGGCGAGGGCCTGGTGAGGATGTTCGCGGACTTCAGACCGTTGCTGGTGGCGTAGAACCGGTAGGCGGTGTCCAGGGTGAAGGTCGTGGTGTAGCTCCCAGCACTGGTCGACCGCAGGGTGCGCCGCAACGTGTACTTGTTCACCGGATCCGTGCTGCGGTGGAAATAGATGTTCACGATCGCGCCGGCCGGTTTCACCACGCCGGTGATCCGGACGGTCGTCCCCTGGTTCGCGTTCAACGGTGCCGAGATGGTCAGCGAGGTGATCTGGACCAGCAGGATGGGCGAGTTCAGCCCTTCCGAGCGCGCGTAGAAGCGTTGATCCTCGCTGGCGACGTAGGAGGTGGCGTACGCACCCGAGGCACCGGCCTGCAGGCTGCGGCGCACCGTGTACCCGAGCTCGCCCGCCTTGTGGAAGTAGATGTCGACATGCTGGTTGGGCCCGACCGTGCCACGGATGGCGACGGTGGATCCCTTGGCCACCGCCGCCGGCGCTGAGATCGTCGGCGCCGCGGCCTGCGCCGACAGGACCGGCGCCAGGAGCGCGAGCAGGCAGAAGGTGAGGACAGCAGCGGTGCGACGGACCATCGTCGGCCTCCCGGGCAGGTGCGAGTACCCGGACCGGGCCCCCTATGGGGGGAGGGTACCGCCCAGACATCACTCTGACGAGCCCTGGTTACCTCGGTCAGCCCAACGCGGTCTTCAGGAAGTCGACCTGGAGTAACAGCAGGTTCTCGGCGACCACTTCCTGCGGCGTCATGTGGGTGACCCCGGTCAGCGGGAGCACCGAGTGCGGCCGACCGGCTGCGAGCAGCGCCGAGCTGAGCCGGAGGGTGTGGGCGACCACCACGTTGTCGTCGACCATGCCGTGCACGATCAGCAGCGGCCGGGTCAACTGCGGGGCGGACCCGATCAGCGAGTTGCGGTCGTACACGTCGGGCTGGGCCTCGGGATGGCCGAGATACCTTTCGGTGTAGAACGTGTCGTAGAGCCGCCAATCGGTCACCGGTGCTCCGGCAACCGCGGCATGGAAGACATCCGGGCGACGCAGTACCGCCAACGCGGCCAGATAGCCGCCGTACGACCACCCGATGATCCCGACCCGGGTGGTGTCGACGTCGTCCGGATACCGCTGGGCGACGCCGGCCAGCGCGTCGACCTGGTCGTCAAGGGTCACCGTCGCGAACTCGTCGCGCACCGCCTTCTCCCATGCCGGTCCACGCCCGGGCGTCCCCCGACCGTCGGCCACCACGACAGCGAAACCCTGATCGGCCAACCACTGTGGCTGCAGGAACATCCGGGCGCTGCTGCGTACCAGCTGTCCGTGCGGGCCACCGTACGGGCTCATCAGCACCGGCAGTCTCGTCGACCCGGGCTCATGATCGGCCGGGAACAACACGGCGGTGGCCAGCTCGCGTTGACCGGTGCGGAGCAACGTCACCGACGGGGTGAAACCCGGTGACGCGGCCAGCCGCTCCAGCCGGCCGACCTCGATGTCGTCCCGGTACACGGCGGTCCGGGCACCGACGCTGTCCAGGTCGGCACTGGTGACGACGGTGGTACCGCCCGCGGCGCGGCCACCGTGGGTGCCGGCTCCGACCGAGAGCGGGGTGACGGAGCCGTCGTATCCGATCCGGACCAGCAGGCTGTCGACCGGATCGTCGGCGGACGCGGTCACCAGCACGCCGTCCTGGTCGATCTGGACCACCCCGCGCACCTGGAGACCCGCCGGGCTGACCGGCTCGCCGTCGACGGCCAATCGTCGGGTGTCGCCGTCGTCGATGCAGCTGACCAAGCGCCCGTCCGGCGCCCATGCCGGCACCCCGTCCACCAGCTCCACCCAGATCGGGTCGTCCTGCTTGGCAACGGTGCGGGTGGTGCCGTCCTCGAGGTCCACGGCGAGGGCGAGCGCGTGCCGTTGATCGCGGCTCATCACTTGGAGCACCGGGGCGCCGGCCGAGGTCCAGCTCACTCTGGTGAGATACGGCAGATCCTGCGCCTCCCAGTGGATCTGATGACGAGTGCCGTCCAGTCCGAGATGCCAGAGCTGGACAATGGCGTCGGCGCTGCCCGCTGCCGGGTAGCGGTGCGGTACCGGTGGCAGGGCCGGGTTGGCCGGATCGGCCACGTACCAGACCGGGACCGGGCTCTGGTCGTACCGTTCCGCGAGCAAGGATGCACCGTCCGGCGCCCACCAGAACCCACGGGATCGGTCCATCTCCTCGGCAGCCACGAATTCCGCCTGTCCCCAGACGATCTCGTCGCCGTCGGGCTCGGCGAGCGCCCGATCTCCGGTGCCGTCGACGTCGATCACCCGCAGCGCGCCGGCCGCCGCGTAGGCGATGTGGCGACCGGTCGGATCGATCCGAGGATCGACAGCGGCGCCGGCGGTTGGCAGCTCCCGGCACCCTGAGCCGTCCAGGGCGCAGGTCCAGACCTTGCCGGACAGGGCGAATGCCGCAGTGGTTGCGCCGTCGTCGACGGTGTAGCCGACGATGCCACCGCCGGACTCCCTGGCCCGCTCCCGACGCGCCCGCTCCTCGGCGGACAGTTCCTCTCCGGCCGCGCCCAGCAGCTCCGACGGATCGGCCAGCAGCCGCTCGGCGCCGGTCTCGACGTCGAACGCCCAGAGCATGCCGGTGCGGGAGGTGCCGCTCGCCGTGCGGACGAACAGCACGGTGCCGCCGTCGCTGGTCGGGGTGATGTTGCGGGGCTCGCCGAGGGTGAAACGCAGCGTGCGGGCATTCAGGCGGGGAAAGCTGACGGTCTCATCCACCCGCCGATCGTGCCACGCCCCGCGGGCCACCCGCCCGCAGTCTCCCCCGGGCGCCGACTTCTGTTCTCCCGGCGGTCGCCGGGCTTTCCCGCCACTGTCGCGGTGATCATGGTGGCCGGCACCGGTTCTACGGCGTGTCGAGCAAAACCGTCGGCGTGTCGCGTGCCGGCCACCATGATCACCGGGTGCTGCCGCGGACCTCGGGCGGCTCAGATGAAGGTGAGGCCATCCGCGGCCCGGGCACCGGCCGCCAGCAGCACCGACCCCCAGAGCGAGTCGACCATCTCCGAGCCCGACACTCCGGCCATCGGTTGCTCCTTGTGCACCGAGATCCGGGATCCGTCGACACCGACCGCCTCGATCTCCAGCACCGCCCGCTGCACTCCGGGCCGGGCGAGCAACCGCCCCCGGCAGGCATCCAGGCCGGTCGTGGCCAGCGCCAGGGTGACCATCGAGTTCACGTTGCGCGGGAAGCGTCCGGCGATCCCGCGGACCGGACCGTCGTAGAGCACCGATTCCTGGTCCAGGGGAAGCGGCTGCCCGTCGGCGGGCTCGATGTGTGCGGGGTTCTTCACGAAGGTGATGGTCACCTCGCGCCACATCTGCCGGCCGGCGATCAGGGACTCCAGGCCGACCAATGCGCCGTGCGGCAGTAGCAGTCGAGTGCCGTGGTTGCGGGCGGTGTCGAGCAGTTCTGCCCGCAGCGGGTCTTCGACCAGCGCCGATGTCGACATCGGCAGATAGTCCGCGGAGCGCAGGATCTCGACACCGTACCGCTGGGTGATCACCGGATGGGCGGCCTCGACCACCATGTCCGCGGTATCGAAGGTGTCGGCGTCCAGGGTGTCGGCCCGGAGGTCGGGGGCGATCCGGTCGAGGACCGCAGCAGAACGCGCATGGACGAAGGCGAGCGCGAAACGTGCATCCTCCTCGAGCATCTCGGTCAATCGGCGACCGACCAACCCATACCCGATCACCCCCACCCGGACCGGATCCGACGGGGCGGAACGGCCGACCTGCACGGCAGCGCCGACGCGAACGGCGCCCGCGGTCGATCCTGCGCCCGTGCTCATCCGATCTGGGCGAGGATGCCGGCCTTCACCTCGTCGAGATGCTTGGTCAACCGCTCGACCGCGGCGTCGGACTCCCCCGAGATCACCGGCGAGACCAACGATCGGTGGGTGTGCACGTGGCCGTGCATCCGTCGCCCGACGAACTGCCGACCGACGTTGTCCCGCAACCGGTCGATCAGGTCGATCAGGACGATCTGGTGGTCAGCGTCGTAGAGCTCGCGGTAGAAGTCGATGAGATCCTCACGGAACTCGCCGTCCGGCTGGGGGTCGTCGAGCCTGGTCGCCAACTCGGCGAGCCGGCCCGCTCGCCCCGGCGTCATGTTCGCCATCGACAGCCGCAGCGCATGCGTCTCGAGAAGCACCCTGGCCGAGAAGATCTGGTCGACCATGTCGGTGGACAGCGATCGCACCCGGGCGCCGCGCCGCGGGGTGAACACCACCAGCCCGTCCGCCTCGAGTTGCATCAGAGCGCTGCGCACCGGAATCCGCGACACCCCGATCATCGCGGCCAGCGACTCCTGCCGGAGTTTCTGACCATTGGGCAGCGCGCCGCTGAGGATGGCCTCCCTGAGCACCGCATAGACCATCTCGCCGACCGTGCCGTACTCGTTGGAGGCGGCGGCAACGATCTGCTCGAACGGCGCCGTCCCGGCGGTCTCCTCGGCGGCAACTGGAATCGGGGATACAGTCACGCGAGCATCGTATAGCAGGGCCTGCCACGGGGCGAACGCCTGGCCGCCCCGTCACCCGGCCACGTTTCGGGCCTTGCCAGCAATATTGGATACAGAATATCCTTCAGTGAGCCACCCCGGTCCTGCATAGCTCGCGAACCGGCGATGTGGCTCCGACGATCTCTGGGAGTGGCAGCGTGAGCGAACTGGTCGGAGTGGTCGGCGTCCAGCACAACCCGCTGCTGTGGCGGTCGTTGGCGGAGCCGGTCGACCCGCAGCTGGTGACGTTGCGCGCGGCGTTCGCCGCGTGTGCCGAGCGGGTCGCGGCCACCCGCCCCGACGTCATCGTCGTCATCACCACCGACCATCTTCGGCAATGGTTCTACGACAACATGCCCACGTTCCTGGTCGGCAAGGCACCGTGGCTGCCCGGCACGTTCCCCGACGAGCAGCGGGATTTCGGTATTCCGGCGGTCGAGATGGCCGGCGACCCGGCCCTGGCGGGTTGGCTGCACCGGGACGGGATCGCCCAGGGCTTCGACCTGGCCGCGTCCGACGACCTGCGGGTCGACCACTCGGTCGTCATCCCGCTGCTGTTCCTCCGGCCGGACCTGGATCTGCCGGTGGTGCCGGTGTTCACGAACACCATGGCGCCGCCGTTCGCGCCGGCCGCCCGATTCTTCCAGCTGGGCCGGGCGCTACGACGCTCGATCGAGTCGTATCCCGACGGTCGTCGGGTGCTGGTGATCGGGTCCGGGCACACCGCGACCGAGGTGGGCGGTCCGCGCCAGTTCCGCGGTTCGCCGTCGCCCGAGTTCGATGAGCAGAGCTTTGCGCACTTCCACCTTGGTGAACCGGCAGCGTTGATCGACCTCTGCACCGACGACAACCTCATCGCCGCTGGCAATCTCACCCATCAGTTCCTGAACTTCATGGTCGCGTTCGGGGTGGTCGACGGTCGGCCCGCCGACCGGGCCGAGGTGTATCCGTCGCCGTTCTCGTCCTCACCCTTCCTGGAGTGGTACCAGGACCCTGCCGATCGGAGCACCAGGTGAGCCGCTACACCGTCAACCGGATCCTGCGCGACGTCTACTTCGACGCCGCCGAACTGGTGCGTTATCAGGCCGACCGGGTCGGCTATGTGCGCGGGTGGCAGCAGGACCGGCGGCGGCCGTTGACCGGGGACGAGGCCACCGCGGTGGCCGCCGCCGACTACGCCTCGCTCTACGCCATGGGCGCCCACCCCTACCTGATCTGGGGGTTCTGCGAGATCGTCCTGGTTCCCGGTATGAGCCGCGTCGATCTCGTTGCGGCATACCGCGCCGCGCTCCTCCCGTTGGGCTACCCGGACGTCTCGACCACCCCGGAGCCCCTCGACTCAGCCCGGTAGCTCGAAGACGATCCGGCCGCTGCGCCGGCGATCGGTGAAAGCTGCATAGCCTGCGGCGAAGTCGTCGAGCGGCGACACTCTGCCGATCAACGGCCGGACAGCGCCGGCGGCCACCATGGAGAGCCCGTCGGTGACGTCCGCGGCGTCCGAACCGGCCGTGCCGACCAGGCCGCGGCGGTTCCGGTACAGCTCACCGAGGTCCACCTGGATCCGCGCGCCACTCCCGGTGCAGGTCACCATTCGGCCGGTCCAGCCGAGCGTCCGCCACGCCTTGGCCGCCAGCGTTCCACTGCCGGTGGTCTCGACCACCACGTCGACGCCGCCGCTGACCGCCAGCACCGCATCGGCCAGCGCCGGGTCCTGGGCGTCCAGTACCCGGTCCGCGCCGACCTCGCGCAGGGCCGCGTCCCGCCCGGAGCCCCTGACCACGGCGATCACGCTGCCGCCCAACGCTTTCACCACCTGTACCGCTGCCGATCCGACGGCCCCGGCGGCACCGGTGACCAGCACGGTCCGCCCGCCGAGGTCGCCCTTCTCCGGCAGCACCTGGCGCAGCATGTGCAGGGCGACCGGCACGGTGTGCACGCTGGCGGCAGCCGCCACCGCGGACACGCCGTCCGGGACGTCGAAAGCGGATCGTGCCGGTACCGCGACGAAGTCGGCGGCGCCGCCGTCGAGGTGCACCCCGATGATCCGCTGCTGCACGCAGTCGGCCTCGTGACCCCCGCGGCAGTACGCGCAGATCCCGCAGAACACATTGGGTTTCACCACGACCGTGGTGCCGAGCCGGGCCTGGTCAACGCCGTCACCGAGACCTACTACCGTCCCGACGGGGTCGATGCCGAGGGTGCGCGGCGCCCGCACGCCGGGGATCGCGCCCTTGAGTACGGACAGATCCAGGTGGCTGGCGGAGACGGCGGCGGTCCGGATCAGCAGCTCCCCCGGGCCGGGAACGGGCACGGAGACCTCCACCACGCGGGCGCCGTCCACGCCGCGGCCCAGCTGTACCGCCTGCAGCGCCTTCATGGTCTGGCTCCGGGCGAGGCCAGTTCCGGAATCTCGAGAGTGCCGTCCGCATCGAGGGGCACCGGGACCGCCGGCTGGATCGGCGGCCGGCCCCGGCGGCGTCCGACACTGGTCCTGGCAATGCCGCGCCGGCCCTGCAGCCACTGCAGTCCGTAGCCGATGACGAACACCATCAGGGTGAAGATCAGCGCCATCGCTGCGCCCTGGTCCGGCGCGTACAGCTGCGCGGACCGCGGATTGATCATCGCGTAGACGTAGGTGGACAGTGGTCGTGACTCCGGGGTCGCCAGGAACGCCGGCAGGGTGAACTCGTTGGCGCCCAGGATGAACAGCTGGATCCAGACCGCCGCGACCGCCGGCAGCAGCAGCGGCACGACGATCCGGCGGAAGACCTGGATCCGGGACGCGCCGCTGGACGACGCGGCCTCCTCCAGTTCCTTGCGGATCTGCAGAGTTGCGCTGTACGAGGTCCGGTAGGAGATGGACACCCGGTACGCGTAGGCCAACACCATGGCCATCACCGTGCCCGACAGGGGCACCCACTTGTTGATCACCAGGTAGAGCAGGAACGAGGAGAAGCCGGCGATGGTGGCCGGAATGGCCACCGACGACGAGGCCAACAGGTCGACGAGCCGGTTGCGCCAGGTCTTCTTCCCCCTGGCGATCCCGTATGCCAGCACGGTCGCGACCACCACCGCGAGGGTGGCGCTACCGGCGGCGATGATCACGGTTCGCCACAGCGACGCCCAGAACTCCGGATCCGAGAACACCGCGGGGAACGCCGAGAAGCTGGTCTTGTGCAGCATCGCGTCGATCGAGAACGCCACCGGATACGGCGTGATGGACGACCACAGCAGCGCGAACAGCGGCAACACCGCGGTGACGATCACGAAGACCGTCACCCCGATCAGCACCGGCACCCTGGCGCGGCCCAGGCTCATCCGCTGCGGCCGGAATCCCTTGCCCGACACCGAGGCATGGCTCTCTGCGTTGCGGGTGGCCCGCAGATACACGATGAAAGCGACCGAGGTGAACACCAGGAAGATCAACCCCCAGGCCGCGGCCAGGCCGTACTGCGGAAGCTCACCGCTCGACGAGCTGATCAGATGCCACAGCTTCAGCGCGAAGATGTCCCGGCCCGACTGCTGGCCGAACAGCAACGGCACTTCGAGGCTGCCCAGCGACAGGATGAAGGTGAGCACCGCGACGCCGAGGATGCCGGGCCACAGCATCGGCAGGGTGACCCGGCGCAGCGTCTGCCACCAGGACGCGCCCGAGGAGCGGGCCGCCTCCTCCAGGCCGCCATCCATGTTCGTCAGGATCGGCACGAACATCAGGAAGGGGAACGTCACGTTGGTCAGTGCCTGAATGACGGTCAGCGTGCCGAACGAGTAGGGGTTGATCGGACCGGTCTCCACGGAGACGAACGGCAGCGCACGGATCATCTGGTTCAGCACGCCGCTGCCGGGTGACAGCATCAGAAAGTAGGCCTGCGCCTTGACGATCGGCGGGATCACATACGGGATGATCACCAGCACCGGGATCAGCCGGCGGAACGGCACGTCGGTCCGGACCACCAGCCAGGCCAGCCCGAACGCGATCAGCAGGGCCAGGATCGATGATCCACCGACGAATACCGTCGTGGTGCCGATCACCGACCAGAAGTCCCGGCGGAGCTCCCACAGGGTCCCGAAGTTGACCAGACCCCACTTCGCGGACGGCACCCCGAACGGCAGGAAGGGACCGCGGAACGCGGTGATCGCCTGGACCACCAGCGGCACGGCGAGCAGGTAGGTGATCGCGATCCCGGCGAGCGCCATGGCAATCGTCATGCCGGACGGCCGGTGCAGCCTGCGCACGTCTCCTACTCCCTGTCGTCATGTCAGCTGCGGTGCCGGGTCGACGCCGCAGTGGCGACCGCGGCCCTTCGGCCGCGGTCGCCCCGGGTCGGCTAGTTGTTCAGCGCGTCGTCCGCCGCCTTGATCAGGCCGTTCCACTCGTCACGGGTGGCCTGGGTCTCGGTCTGCGCCTTGCCGTCGGACAGCGCACCCAGCACCGCGCTGGTGTTGGTCTTGGCCAGGCCGGTGGCCTCGTCGAACACCGACTGCGGCAGGCCGGCGAACGGCACCTGACTGGTCGCGAACTTCTCGTTCGTCATCCGCTCGTGCAGCCAGTCCGGGTCGAATGCGTTCCACAGCACCCACAGCTCGGCACCGGCCTTGTTGGCCGCCTCGGTGTTGACGCCGGAGAACTGCCCGAACACGTTGGTGGCGTCGAAGGCCGAGACCTTCAGGTCCGGGTTCGGGTTGAACAGGGTCTGGTTGATCGCGATCGGGATGTCACCACTGGACAGCGGCGTGCTGGTGTCGTCCACCACCGACATGTTGCCGGAACTCTTCAGCTTCTTGATCAGGTCGACCATCTTGTCCTGGCCGTACTTCTTGCCGTAGCCGCTGAACACACCGGCGTTGTAGTTGGCCACCGAGATCTGACCCTTGTACTTGGCGTCGAGCAGCCCGTCGAGGCTGTCCGGCACCGTCGGCACCTTGGTGGTGTTGTACTGCAGCAGCGCGCCGTTGACACTGTCCGGCATCAGCTCGGGAGCTCCGATGGTGAGGAACTCGGCCGGCACCCCCAGCGTCGTCCAATCGACCTTGTCCCAGAATCCCGCGTCGTACATGGCCGCCATCGAGGTGATGGAGCCGGAGACGACGTCGGTGTTGCGGGTGCCGGTGGACTTCGCCGAGATGATCGCCGATGAGAGGTTGTACGTCAGGCCGCGGGTCTCGATCTTGATGTCCGGGAAGCGCTTGTTGAACTGGGCGATGACATCCGGACCCAGCTCGTACCAGTCCCAGACCACCAGTCGACCGCCGTCGGCGGCTTTGGCCTGCTGGTACAGCTCGTCGAGGTGGGCGTTGATGGTGGGCCAGTAGTCGGTGTAGAAGTTCGAACAGCGGGTGAACACGCCGATCTTGCTCGCGTCGCACTTCGGCGCCCCACCGCCGGAGGACGCTGCGGTCGAGCCCGCCGACGATGCGCTCGACCCGGCGGCCGAGGACTCGGACGCCGAGGACTCCGGTCGACGACGCCTCCGACGACGCGGCACTGGACGCGACGCTGGTGGCCGGCGCCGAGGACGACGCGGCCGGTGCGCTGGTGGTCGTGCCACCGCCTCCGGCGTCGGTGTTGGATCCACACGCGGCAAGTAGCACCGCGGTGACCGCGATGGCCACCGGGAGCAGACGGTTTCGGGTCATCTGAGCGTCACTCTCCTACGATGATGGGAACGTGCGACGAAGCCGGTGACCGGGCGCGCCATGGCCGCCGTGGGGCTGCCGTAGGCCTGACGGAGAAGCTCGGACCGGAAGGCTGGTGCAGAACGTATTCTGGATACATACTGCTGTCAAGCATCCACCGCCGCCCTGGGAACCGGAGTCAGCGTGAACGAGAAGTCCGCGGTAGCTCAGCACGAATCCAGTCTGGTCGCGGATCTCGCGGCCGGCGGGGCCGTGCTGGAGGTGACGGACCTGCAGAAGTCGTACGTCAGCAACGGGCAGGAGGTGCCGGTCGTCAAGGGCGTCACCTTCCGGATCGAGCCGGGCAACTTCTACTCGTTGCTCGGCCCGTCCGGCTGCGGCAAGACGACGACCCTGCGCTGCGTCGCCGGCCTCGAGCTGAGCGACGGTGGTGCCATCACGCTGGCCGGAGAGACGCTCTCACAAGGCAAAACACACCTGCCGCCGAACAAGCGGAACGTCGGGATGGTGTTCCAGAACTACGCGATCTGGCCGCACATGACGGTCTATGCGAACGCGGTGTTCCCGCTGTTGGTGGGCGAGAAGAAGCTATCGAAGGCGGCCGCCAGGGCCCGGGTGATGGAAGGCCTCGAGCTGGTGCAGCTCGACCACCTGGCCGAGCGGCCGGCCGTGGCGCTCTCCGGCGGCCAGCAGCAGCGGCTGGCGCTGGCCCGCGCCCTGGTCCGGAGGCCGAAACTGCTCCTGCTGGACGAACCGCTGAGTAATTTGGATGCAAAACTCAGGGACATCATGCGCACCGAGGTCCGTGCGCTGCAGAAGCGGCTGGGCATCACGACGCTCTACGTCACCCACGACCAGTCCGAGGCACTGTCCATGTCCGATCGGGTCGCGGTGATGCACGACGGCCGGATCCTGCAGGAGGGCACACCGCGGGAGATCTACGAGCGGCCGGCGGCGCGTTTCGTCGCGGACTTCGTCGGCCGGGCCAACATGATCCCGGCCGTGGTGATCCGGAGAATCTCCGCGGATGAGGTGATCGTCCGGGCGCTCGGCACCGAGCTGCGCACGCCGTGCGTCGCCCCGGCAGCGGCCGGCGACCGGATCACCGTCAGCCTGCGGCCGGAGAACGTCCGCACCCACGAGACGGCGCCGGATCGGCCCAACGTACTGGCCGGCACCGTGCGCCGGGTGGAGTTCCTCGGCGAGATCGTCGAGTACGACGTCGAGGTTGCCGGGGCGGACGGCGACCGGCACACGGTCAGCGTCCGGACCAGCCCGCTCTCCGTGCCGGTGGAGGGAACCGAGGTGTTCCTGGAGTTCGCCCCGCACACCTGCCGGGTGCTGCAGGACGAACCTGCCTGAGGCACTGTCGCCTGCAGCCCGGCCGCCCGCAGGCAGCAGCCCGCATGCCGCAGCCCAGTCGCCCTGCAGCTCTGCCGCCCGCAGCCCAGTCGCCGTGCAGCCCTGCCAGCCCTGCAGCCCTGCCGCCCTGCCGCCCGCAGCCCGGGGCGTAGCCCGTTCCTGTCACGCCACGCCGGAGAAACCGGGCTACCCCTGCCGGATTCGGGCTACGCCCTGGGCCCGGTGCCCGCAGCCCGGGGGCGTAGCCCGTTCCTGTCACGCCACGCCGGAGAAACCGGGCTACCCCCGCCGGATTCGGGCTACGCCCTCGGTCCTGGTGCTCGCAGGACCGCGGCCCGCACTCCAACAGCACCCCAACAGCACTCCAACAGCACCCAACAGCGCAAGTTGCGCACCGACCGCGCGTCGCTACGCGCTGGCGGCACACAACTTGCGCTGTCTGTGGTTGTGTCTGTGGTTGTGTCGGTGGTAGTCCGGCGCCGACCGCCCGCCCAGATTCGGGGTACGCCGAGGCTAGGAGCCTGCCGGGTCCTTGATGGTGATGATCTGTGGCGCCTTCGACCAGGCGGTCAGCGGGCGCGGCTCCTCGACACCGTCGACCAGGATCGCGTCGACCTGCTCGTTGTAGAAGCAGACCAGGTTCTCGATCTTCGGGCACTCGGGAATCGGGTACTGGTACACCCAGGCAAGATCCCTGACCAGCTTGTCGCCGACACGCACCGAGTAATAGGAAGCAACACCCTTGTACGGGCACTGCGAGCTGGTGGTCGACGGCACCAGCAGGTCCGCCCGCACGTCCTGCCAAGGCAGGTAGAAGCGGGTCGGCAGCCGGGTCTCGAACAGCAGCCGCGGCCGGTGGGACTCCGCGACGACCTCACCCTGGACGATCACCTGCACGTGCCGGGAGCTGTTCAGAACGTCCACCCGGTGGTACGGGTCGCGGGGGTGGACATAGACCTCGTCGTCCTCTTCGAACCAGCGGTCCATCTTCTTCCAGTAGAACGCGACCATGCCGGAGAGCCCCTGCGCCACCGCACTGGTCGGCGCTTCGTGGATCCAGGCGGCGTTGGCGGCCCTGGCGGATCCGGCCGCCACGTCGTAGTACCGGGCAACCCCCTTGCGGGGGAAGTCCCGCTCCCGCCCCGAGGGGGTCAGCAGGTCCATCCGTACGTCGGCGGCCGGGAAGTAGTAGATCGGCATGTGCTTCGTCTCGTGCAACAGCTTGACGCCGCGCGACTGGGCAACGGTGACGCCGCCGAGCACCACCCGTACCTGACGCGGGCAGTCCTCGATCGAGAAGTCGTAATAGCTCGCGTCACCGTCGCGCTCGATGACCTTGTCCTCGAGATGGAACTCGTTCGCTTGCGTCACCACTCGCTCCTCCGTATTCGGACCGCTGGGTCAGGCCCGCTTCGCCTGGATCTCGATCTCGATCTCGACGTCCGAGCCGATCAGCACGCCGCCGCCCTCGATCACCTTGTTGTAGGTCAGTCCGAACTCTTCGCGGTCCAACCTGGTGCTCGCGGAGAACACTGCCTTGATATTGCCCCAGGGGTCGGCGGCGATGCCGGCGAACTCCACCTGGAGCCGGACCGGCCGGCTGGCACCGGCGATGGTGAGATCACCGGCAAGCTCCCACCCGCTCTTGCCGGGGGCCAGCCCGGTGGAGCGGAACTCGAGCGTCGGGTGATGTTCGGCGTCCAGGAAATCCGGACCGCGTAGATCACGGTCCCGCGGCCCGAGTCCGGTGTCGATGCTCTCCGCGCGCAGGCTCGCGGTCGCGGTCGAGGCCCAGAAGTCTTCGGCGACCACGATCTCACCGCTGAACTCCCGGAACGTTCCGCGGACCTTGGAGATCACCAGATGCCTGACGCTGAAGGTTATCTCGCTGTTGCCGGCCTCGAACAGCCAGCGGCCGACCGGGGGGGCCGATCGGCCGTCGACGGTGCGCGCGGCGTTCTGTTGGGAGGTCACTCCGCGGTCGCGGAATCGGTCGCCTTCGCGGCGAGTTCGGCGTCGTACTTGTCGGTGTCCACCGAGCGCAGGATCCCGCCCTCCTGCTCCACCGGCACCATCTGGCGGTACATCACGTAGTCGTCGCGCACCACCCAGTGGTCGGACACCTTGAAGTCCCGGAACCGCAGGATGTGCACCTGCGGCTGGCTCACCGCCGTGCCGGTCGCCTCGATGCCGTAGAGCGTGAGACCGGTGTGCTTGGCCGTGAACAGACCGTGCAGGAAGACCAGATCACCATCGGCAGCAACCATCTCGATCTCGAAATTCGGATCGGTGAACAGCTGCAGGAAGGCCTTGCGGACGAAGTACGCGTTCCGGAAGCCGCGGTCGCGGCCCGGCTCCGACGCGTGATTCCAGTAGTCCTCGGTGTAGTACTTCTCGAAGTGCTCCTTGAACTCCTCGGAGTCCGGGTGCGACTGGTGCGAGTCCAGGTCGTTGCCCCAGATCAGCAGGGCGATCTCCTTGTTGCGGGCTGCGACGTCGTCCATGGTGCGGTGTCTCCCTCGGAGGCGGTCGGCAGCCGGCCGTCGGCCCAGCTGCTCATCGGATTCTGGATACGAATTGCTCGAGCAAGACTACCCACACACCGGAATCGCTGGCAAGCACCCCTTCCATGAGCATCCCGCAGTTGGCGCGGAACGCCGAATCCCCGCGTCCCGCGGCGCATATGGGCGCCGAACAGGTCCTTGTGCGCAGATTGGATGCAAGATACGGTCCCAGTCGTGCCCTCCTCCCCTGCGTCCATCAGCGGGCCTACCCGACCGCCGACCGCCGACCCCGCCGCCTGGTGGCGGATGCGTCGATGCTGCCGCCGGCGCCGGGCCGTTGGCCGGCGTCCGGGTCCTCGAACTGGGCCGGTACATCGCCGCCCCGTTCGCCGGCCGGTTGCTGGCCGACCTGGGCGCCACGGTGGTCAAGGTGGAGGATCCCGCCGGCGGCGATCCGATGCGCGCCTGGGAGAGTGGATCTCGGCCCTACAGCCCGCAGTTCGCGGCCTACAACCACAGCAAGAGCGCCATCACCCTCGATCTCCGGGAGTCCCCGGACCGGCAGGTCCTCCGTGACCTGGCGGCCGAGGCCGACATCCTGCTGGAGAACTTCCGACCCGGCGTGATGGATCGGCTCGGATTGGCCGCAGACCAGCTGCTGGACCGGAACCCGCGGCTGATCTATTGCGCCCTCACCGGTTTCGGCAGCAGCGGCCCCTACGCGACCCGGCCCACCTACGACACCGTCGTCTCGGCGATGAGTGGTCTGTACAGCGTCCTGCTGCCGCTCGACTCGGCCGCGCCGATCGGCCCAGCCATGTCCGACCTGCTGGCCGGAATGTTCGCGGTGCAGGGGATCCTGGCCGCGCTGCAGTCCCGAGCACGACACCGGACGCGGACAGGTGCTGGACGTCACCATGCTCGGGTCGGCCATCGGCTTCCTCGGCGAGGCGGTGACCAGCGCGGCCGAGACCGGCCGAATGATCGAGCCCAATACCCGGCAGCGGCGGGCGCAGGCCTACGGCGCGGTCGCCGGCGATGCCAGGGCCTTTGTCGTGCACCTGTCGGTCCCCGACAAGTTCTGGCGCGCGCTGTGCGACGCGATGGGCCGCCCCGACTGGCTCGACGACCCGCGGCTGGCCACCCGGCAGGACCGATACGACCATTACGACGTGCTCGAGGGCCTGATCCGGGAGCAGGCCAGGACCCGCACCCGCGAAGAGTGGTTCGCGGCGTTCCTGGCGCACGACCTCCCGCACGCTCCGCTCAACACCTTTCTCGACCTCGATGACGACGAACAGGTGGCGGCCATGGGCCTGCTGGTCCCGGTCGACATGGGCGAAGGCGCCACCCCGATGACGTTCGCCGGTCCGCCGGTGCGCTTCTCGGAGACCCCGACCGGGCCGCCGCGGCCGGCACCGCTGCTCGGGGCCGATGACGCGCTGCTCCGTCCGGACCGGGCCCGGGTGAACCCGTGCTGACCATCCCGGCATCGATCACCTCGATCGATGTGCACACCCACCCCCAGACCGAAGAGTTCCTGGCCGCCATGGGCCCGCGGCGCCAGCAGATGGGCGCGCACTTCGGCAAGGAACGCACGGTGGTGTCGTTCGCCGAGATGGCGGACCGCTACCGGGCCCGGAACATGATGGCCGTCATCGTCAACTCCGACGACGAAACCCAGTCCGGACGGCCCGGCGCGCCGAACCAGTTGCTGGGCGACGCGATGTCGACCCACCCGGACGTTTTCCTGGCCTTCTGCGGCATCGATCCGTGGAAGGGCAAGGCCGCACTCGAGGAGGTCCGTCGCTGCCACGGTGAGTACGGGGTGCTCGGAGTGGGCGAGCTGAATCCGGCTCGGCAGCGATTCCACCCGAACGACCGCCGGTTCTACCCGCTGTGGGAGCTGTGCGCCGAGCTCGGCCTGGTCGTGATGTTCCACTGCGGCTTCCTCGGCGCCGGCGCCGGCACCCAAGGGGGCATGGGATTCAAGCTCGACTATGCCCGCCCGGTACCGTATCTCGACGACGTCGCCGCCGACTTCCCGGAGCTCCGGCTGATCGCGGCCCACCCCGGCTGGCCCTGGCACCTGGAGAACCTCGCTGCCTGCTGGCACAAGAAGAACTACTACATCGACCTGTCCGGCTGGTCGCCGAAGTATCTCCCGCCGGAGGTCGTGCATCACGCCAACAGCATCGTCACGACCAGGGTGCTGTTCGGCTCCGACTGGCCGGTGCTCGAACCCGAGCGCTGGCTCCAGGAGTTCGCCGAGCTGGACCTCAAACCGGAGTCGCGGGAACGGATCCTGTTCCGCAACGCCTGCGAGCTCTTCGGTCTGGTGCCCGCGCGACCGACCGGTGACGGACCAGCAGGCACGACATGAGGCGCCGGCCATGGCAACCGTGACCGCCGAGCCCGACCGGCAGGGGCTCGAGCAACTGATCGCCCGGGCGACCACCGCCTACCGCAGTGTCGGCGAGACGGTCTATGCCATTCTGCGCGAGGCCATCACCACCGGCACCTTTGCGCCCGGGGACTGGCTGCGCCAGGAGTCGCTCGCCGAGATGATGGGCGTGTCAAGGATTCCGGTCCGGTCTGCGTTGATCCAGTTGGAATCCGAGGGCCTGGTGATCTTCCAGCCTCGCCGCGGGGTCCAGGTCCGCCGACTCACCCTCGAGCAGGTCCGCGAGTGCTACGAGCTGCGTGCCGTGCTGGAGTCACACGCCCTGCGCCAGTCGATGTCGACGATGACGACCGAGCGGCTCGACCGGCTGGCCCGGCTCGCCGACCGGCTGGACACCGTGGCCGAGGGCACCGAGTTCCTCGAGACCCGCCGGCTGTTCTACCTCGATCTGTACGACGGCGAACGAAACCCGCTGCTGGTCAAAATGATCGAGGAACTGCGCGCCTCGGTGGGCCTCTACCTGCTACGCAAGCGACTGGCCGGTCAGGTCGAGCACAGCCACCGTCATCTGCTCGACGCGGTCGCCGCCGGTGACCCCGACGCCGCCGTCGACACGCTGCTCCGGCACCTGGCCGTGGTCCGGGCCGGCGTCGAGCACGTCGTCGCCGAGAAGTCCCGACTCCACCTGATGTTCCGCTCCGCACCGCTGGCCACATGCACGACCAGCACTGTATCCAGTATCCAGTCGAAGGTAGGTCGATGAAGTCCGCACCCGCACAGTTCTACAGCGAGGGCCAGCTGTTGCAGGCGCTCTGGCGCACGCCCGACGACGCCGGCGGCCCGCTGCCGGTGATCGTGCAGGGCCCCGGGTGGCTCGGCCTGAAGGACGCCAAGCTCTACGAGCGCTACCACACCGCCTTCACCGCAGCAGGTTTCGGCGTCCTGGTGATCGACTACCGGGGCTTCGGCGACTCCGATGGACCGCGGGACGTCCTCTCCCCGCAGGGTCAACTCGCCGACCTGATCAACGCCGTCACCTACCTCACGACGCGCGACGACGTCGACGCCGACGCCATCGGGGTCTTCGGTACCGGCGGCACCGGCGGTGGCAACGCGGTTCTGCTGGCCGACGCCGACCCGCGGATCCGCGCTGCGGTGAGCCAGGTTCCGGTCGCCGACGGCGCCGACTGGCTGCACCGGATGCGGGCCGAGCACGAGTGGCTGGCGTTTCTGGCCGCATTGGACGAGGACCGGAAGCTGCGGGTGCGCACCGGCGCCGGCCGGCTGGTCGCGCCCCGCACCGAGATCATGATCCCGACCCCCGAACGCACGAAGACCACGGTCAAGGCCGACGTCGACGACCGGATCCCGGCACTGGTGACGCTGGCATCCGCCGAGGCAATCCTCGGTTACCGACCGATCGACGCCGCCGCCCGGCTGCGCACCCCGCTGATGGTGATCGGCGTCGAGGGCGACGCCACCACGCCGACCGATCACGCAGTCCAGCTGTACGAGGCGGCCCGGGGCCCGAAAACCCTGATCATGCAGCGGCACACCACCCACTACGCCGCCTACGACCGGTACTGGGAACAGGTCACTCCGCGCATGGTCGGGTGGTTCATCGAGCACGTCCGCCCGGCCGACATCATCACCACCACCGCAGCCACCGCCGGCGCGCCGGCCGAGATCAGGGAGGTGACCGCATGACGGTCGACCTGCGCATCACCAACGGAACCCTTGCCACGCCCACCGGAACGCTCGCGGCCGACCTGCTCGTCGACGGAGGCCGGATCGCCGGGATCGTCTCCCCTCGGGTGGCGGTCGACGCGATGGAGACCCTCGATGCCAGCGGGAAGTACGTGCTGCCCGGCATGATCGATGTCCACGTGCACACCCGGGAGCCGGGATACACGCACAAGGAGGACATCACCACCACGACGGAGCAGGCCGCGGCCGGGGGCGTCACCACCATCTTCGGCATGCCGAACCTGGACCCGCCGACCACGACGGCCCGGTTCCTGGACGAGGCCCTCGACCTGTACGCCGCGAACTCGCTGGTCGACTACAACCACAACCCGGCCGCCACCCAGCCGGACGAGATCGCCGCGATGGCCGAGCGCGGCATCCGGGCGTACAAGGTCTACATGGTGGTCGACACCGGGCGCACCTACCCGCACCCGGCGGGCACCGGCATGCACGACCACGGTGACCTGCTCCGGATGATGGACCAGATCGCCACCACCGGACTGCGTTTCATCATCCACCCGCACGACCAGGCGCTGATGGACTACATCGAGCGGGAGTACTGGGACCGCGGCGAGAACACGCCGCAGGGCTACGCCAGTGCCTACGCTGCCCGCGACGGCGTCATCTGGGACACCGCGGTCGACGTGGTTCTCCGGCTGGCCGAGGCCTCCGGCTGCCCGGTGCACATCGCGCACATGCAGACCGCCCGGTCGATCGACGCGGTCCGCCGGGCCAAGGCCCGCGGACTCGACGTCACCTGCGAGGTGAACCACTGGGGGCCGTTCCTGTCGAAGTGGGAGCACGTGGAACGGCTCGGCCCGTACGCCCTGTCGTACTGGGTCCCCGACGAGGGGCGGGCGGCCATCTGGGCCGGGATGCGTGACGGCACCATCGATATCGCGTCGTCCGACCATGCGCCGCACACCCGGGAGGAGAAGGAGATCGGCTGGACCCAGATGTGGAGTTCGCACACCGGCACACCGGGAATCCAGTACTACTACCCGCTGCTGCTCGACGCGGTGGCCCAGGGCGAGCTCACCCTGGACCGCGTGGTGTCGTTGGTCGCCGGCGCGCCCGCCGCGAAATTCGGCCTGGCACAGGCGAAGGGCGCCCTCGAGGTCGGGCTGGACGCCGACTTGGTGATCGCCGATCTCGACTCGCCCTGGCTGATCAGCAACGACGATGTGCTGTCCCGCTGCGGCTGGACCCCGTACGACGGCATCACCTGCCGCGCTCGCATCGAGCACACGCTGGTCCGCGGCAGGGCCGTGCTCACCGACGGCAAGGTCGTCGGCGTACCCGGCGCCGGCCGCCTCGCTCTCGCCCGCTGACTCCCGGCAACCCAGACGCAGAAAGGCACCACCATGAAATTCGGATTGCTGCTACCCCACTTCGGTGAGCAGGCCGACCGGGACAAGCTGCTCGGCGGATCGAAACGGGCCGAGGAGCTGGGCTTCGATTCGGTCTGGGTGCGCGACCACCTGGTCTTCGAGCCACACGGGGAGATGGAGAAGCCCAACCGCACCTTCTACGACGCCCTGACCACGCTCACCGCGATCGGCGCCGTCACCGAACGCATCGAACTCGGCACCGGATCGCTCATCCCGTTCCGGCACCCACTCGTCACCGCGCTGATGGCCGGCACCATCACCCAACTCGTCGGCCCGCGGTTGATCCTCGGCTTCGGCGCCGGCACCTTCGACCACGAGTTCGATGCCATCGGCTGGGGCGACAAGGACCGGGTGGAACTGGTCCGCTCCAACGCGGAGATCCTCCGCCGGGTGTTCACCGAGAACGACGTCAGCTACTCTGACGCCGATTTCACCTTCGAGAACGTGACCATCGAGCCCAAGCCGGTCGGCGGCCGGATCCCGTTCTGGTACTGCGGCGGCACCCCGCGCTCTGCCCGGCTGGCCGCGGAGTTCTGCGACGGCTGGATGCCGGGCCGGATCTCGTTGGCCACCCTGGCCAAGCGCATCGACACCCTGCGCAGCCTCACCGGTGAATCCGGAAGGCCGATGCCGACGGTGGCGGTGATCCCGCCGACGTCGGTGGAGGCCACCCGCGAGCAGGCGCTGAGCCACGTGAACATCCCCGGCCTGCTGGCCTGGGCGAACAAGGCCAAGTTCACCGTCAAGCCACCGTCGGGCAGCTTCGAGACGGTCGAGGATCTCGAGGGTCAGCTGATCGCCGGCAACCCCGACGAGGTCGTGGAGCAGGTGCGGAAGTTCGAAGCCCTCGGCGTCGAGCACCTGGTGTTCGACTTCCGGTTCAAGTTCGACCAGTGGTACGAGCAGATCGAGCTGCTCGGCACCGAGGTCCTCCCGAAGCTGCGGTGAGGACGACATGCTGAAACTCGGGTACAAGGCGTCCGCGGAACAGTTCTCGCCCAGGGAGCTGCTGCGCTACGGGGTACTCGCCGAAGAGGCGGGCTTCGACTCGGTGTTCGTCTCCGACCACCTGCAGCCCTGGCGGCACGACGGCGGGCACGCGCCGTTCGCCATCGCCTGGCTGGGGGCGCTCGGCGCCAGCACCGGGCGGATCACCATGGGCACCAGCGTGTTGACGCCGACCCTTCGCTACCACCCGGCGATCGTCGCGCAGTCCTTCGCCACCCTCGGGTGCCTGTTCCCCGGCCGGGTGGTGCTCGGCCTGGGCACCGGCGAGTCGATGAACGAGGTGCCGCTGGGCATCGGCTGGCCCGACGGCAAGGAGCGGTTCGCCCGCTTCAGGGAAGCGGTGAGCCTGATCCGGCAGCTCTGGTCGGAACAACGAGTCACGTTCGAGGGCCAGTACTACCGGACCGAGCGGGCCACCATCTACGACGTTCCGGAGGTGCCGATCCCGTTGTACCTGGCGGCATCCGGACCGGCCGCGACCCGCTATGCGGGCCGGGTCGGCGATGGATACATCACCACGTCGGGCAAGCCCGCCGAGCTCTACACCGAGACCCTGCTGCCGGCCGTCGCGGAAGGCGCGGCGAAGGCCGGTCGGGCGGTGTCCGACCTCGACATGATGATGGAGGTCAAGGTCTCCTTCGACCCCGACCGGTCGGCTGCGCTGCAGGCCACGCGGTTCTGGGGGGCGCTGGCCCTGACTGCCGAGCAGAAGGCCGGGGTCGAGGATCCGGTCGAGATGCAGCGGCTGGCCGATGCGCTGCCCATCGAGCAGGCCGCGTCGCGGTTCATCGTCTCCACCGATCCGGACGAGCACGTCGCGGCCATCAGCCGCTACGCCGATCTCGGTTTCACCCACCTGGTCTTCCACGCGCCGGGACCCGATCAGGAGCGCTTCCTGAAGCTGTACGGAGCCGAAATCCTGCCCCGGCTCAGGGCTCTCGTCGTCCGGCAGGCAGCCGAACCATCACGCACCGCGTCGACTTAGTCCGCGAGTTCTGTCCGATGTGCGCGGATCAACTCGACGCGGTGTGTGCGGGGCACGGGGGCCGACTACGGCCCCGACGCGCTCACGGACCGCAGCAGCACCATGACCCGCCGAGCCGCATCACCGCACTCCACCGGAAACTCCGCGGCGCGGCGGTCGAAGAAGCTGTGCGGCAGCCCGGGATAGACCACCACCTCGTGCTGCACCGGACCACGGGCCAGGTCCGCCCGCCACGTCGCGACTGCGGCGTCCGGGATCAGCTGATCGTCCCCACCGAACAGCGTGAGCACCGGGCAGGTCAACGCATCGACCAGGGTGTCCGGGGCCGGCAGGTCGCTTCGCGCCGGGCCGGTGGTCTGCGGGTAGAACGCCACCGCACCCGCCGGCCGCAGCCGGCGCCGGGTGGCCGCCAGCAGGGCGACCCGGCCGCCGAGGCAGAACCCGACGGTGACGACCGGTCGGTCCGGTTCCGCGCCGCGTAGCCGTGCGAACGCCGCCGCCAGGTCCAGCTGGACGGCGGCCCAGCGCAGCTGCGCGGAATGGGTACCGGTGGCGTAGTCGTCCGGCCGATCGCCGGTGCCCGCGGTGCGGCCGTACAGGTCGATGCCCAACGTCTCCACGCCGACGATGGCCAGCCGTTGCGCCAGCAGCTCGTAGTGCGGGTGCAATCCCCGTCCGTCCGGAAGCAGCACCACTCCCGGTAGCGCGTCCGGGGCGCTGTCAGGCACGGCATGGGCCGCGCGAAACCGGCCGCCGTCGTCGGCCTCGAGCACCACCCGCTCGATCCGGGCGGTGCCGACCGGAGCGCCGAATCCAGGGAGCTGATCGTCGGTGAAACTCACGGTGTGGCCTCGGATCCGGAAGGGCGGAGTCGGTATCGAGGGACAATAGTGGAGACGACGACGGAGGAGCCGCGTGACCGAGACAGACCGCACACCGACGGCCACCGCGCACCGGCTGCTCGACGGCCGGCTCAAATTGCGTCATCTGACGCTGGTCTGCGCACTGGCCGACCACGGCACGATGGTCCGGGCCGCCGAGCATCTGCACGTCACCCAGCCGGTGTTGACCCGCAGCCTGCGCGAGCTCGAGGAGATGCTCGGAGCCCGGCTCTTCGACCGCGGACCGCGCGGAATGGCCGCGACGGAGATCGGCGCGGCGTTCGTCGGCCACGCCAGGGCAGTTCTCGGCCAGATCCGCCAGGCCGGAACAGATGTCGACGATCTGATCAATGCCAGGACGGGCACCGTCCGGGTCGGCACCCATCTGGCCGGGGCGAGCCTGCTCCTGCCCAAGGCGATCGCCCAGCTCAAGCGCCGCAGCCCCGGGGTCACCGTGCTGGTCCGCGAGGCCACCCCGGATGTGCTCACGCATGAGCTGCTCTCCGGTGATCTGGATGTGACGGTGAGCAGGCTGCAGCCGTCGACGGCCGATCCCCGGCTGCGCAGCGAGCCGCTGTACCGGGAGCCGGTCGCGTTGGTGACCCGGCCGGGCCATCCGGCTCAGCAACTCGCCGAGCCGCTGCTCACCGACCTGCTCGACTATCCGTGGGTGATCCCGGTCCAACAGACCGATCTCCGCCGTCAACTGGAGGAGCTGCTCGCCGCCGACGGCATCGGGCTACCGGTCGACCGGGTCGAGTGCACCTCGATGATGATCACCGGGTACCTGCTGGTCGAGACCGATGCGATCGCCGTGCTGCCCCGGCTGGTCGCCGAGCACGACGATCGGCTGGCCGCACTGCCGACCCGGTTGGAACCGCTTCGCCAACCGGTCGGGCTGGTACTGGTTCGGGACCGGTGGACCACCCCGGCGTTGGACCTGCTGCTCGCTGAACTGCGCTCGGTGGGCCGGGAGATCGAACAGCTTCCGCCTGATCCCGACTGACCGTTCGCACTGAGCTGGAGCTATGTCCGCAGCACATACCGCGAGCCCGAACTAGCATTGGCGGGCAATGGCGACTGCGACGACGATCGTAGGCACACCGCAGACGCCGAACCGTGGGAGATCATGCTCGTCACCGATGTCCACTCGCACTATGTGCCGCGCGGCTGGCCGCAACTGCCCGGCGGCGACGCCATGCCGCGGCTGCGGCTCGATGGGCCGCGGGCGGCGACCATCATGCAGGGCGACCGCGAGTTCCGCCGGATCACCGACAGTGCGTGGAACGCCGACGTGCGGCTCGCCGACATGGACGCCGCCCGGGTGGACCGCCAGGTGCTCTCGCCGACCCCGGTGTTCTTCGGCTACCAGCAGCCGGTGGCCGACGCCGTCCAGATCGCCCGTGTCTTCAACGATCTCGCCCTGGAGATCGCCGCCGGGGCACCGGATCGCCTGGTCCCGTTCTGCCAGGTGCCGCTGCAGGACACCGACGCGGCGTGCCGCGAACTCGAGCGCGCGGTGGCCGCCGGCCATCGCGGTGTCGAGATCGGCAACCACGTCGGCGAGCGCGACCTCGACGACGGTGGCGTCGTCACCTTCCTCCAGCACTGCGCGGGGTTGGACGTGCCGGTGTTCGTGCACCCGTGGGACATGCCGACCGGCCCGCGACTCGACCGCTGGATGGCGCAGTGGCTGGTCGGCATGCCGGCGGAGACCCACCTGTCGATCCTGGCGCTGATCCTCGGCGGCGGCTTCGACCGGATCAGCCCGGACCTGCGGATCTGCTTCGCCCACGGTGGCGGATCGTTCGCCTACTGGCTCGGCCGGATGGACAACGCCTGGCATCGTCGGCACGACGTGGTCGGCACCTCGGAGCGCCCGCCGTCGGAGTACCTGGACCGCTTCTCGGTCGACGCGGTGGTCTTCGACCGGCGGGCGCTACGTCTGCTCGTCGACACTCTCGGCGACCGGAACGTGCTGCTGGGCAGCGACTATCCGTACCCGCTCGGCGAGACCGTGCCGGGCGACCTGGTACGCGGCAGCGATCTCTCCGCGGCGCAGCAGGAGCTCATCCTGTCCGGCAACGCAGCGCGATTCCTGGGCGAGAAGAAGGCCGCCGAAACGCCGGTGGCCGTAGCCAGCATGGGGAGCATCGGATGACAACGCAGATCAGCACGGTCGACACCGCGGAGTCCCACGCCCGGCAGCTGGACGCCGCAGACCCGTTCCCGGCCCTGCGTGGAGAGTTCTGCGTGCCTCCGGCGACCGGCGGCGACTATCCCGAGGTCGCCTATCTCGCCGGGAACTCGCTGGGCCTGCAACCGGTCTCGACGCGGGTGCGGCTGAACGAGGAACTCGACGACTGGGCGGCGTTGGCCGTCGAGGGCCACCTGGAAAGCCGCCGGCCGTGGGCCCCATACCACGAGTTGCTCCGGGACCCGTTGGCCAGACTGGTCGGCGCCCACCCGGACGAGGTCGTGGCGATGAATTCGCTGACGGTCAACCTGCACCTGATGCTGATCACCTTCTACCGGCCGACCACCGAGCGGTACGGCATCGTCATCGAGGATTCCGCCTTTCCCAGCGACAGCTACGCCGCCCGCAGCCAGGCCGAGCTGCACGGCCTCGATCCCGACGTCGCCGTCATCCGGCTCACTCCGCGTCCGGGCGAGAACTGCCTGCGAACCGAGGATGTCGAGCAGTTCCTGCGTGACGAGGGTCATCGCGTCGCGGTGCTGATGCTCGGTGGGGTCAATTACTACACCGGCGAGTTCCTGGACATCCCGCGGATCACCGCTGCCGGGCAGGCCGCCGGCGCAGTGGTCGGGTGGGACCTGGCGCATGCCGCGGGCAACCTCCCGTTGCAGCTGCACGACTGGAACGTCGACTGGGCGGCCTGGTGCCACTACAAGTACGTCAACTCCGGTCCCGGCGCGGTCGCCGGCGCTTTCGTGCACTCCCGGCACCTCGCCGACCGGACGTTGCCCAAGCTGCAGGGCTGGTGGAGCACCCGGTACGACACCCGCTTCCAGATGGCCCCGGTCGTCGATCCGGTGGACACCGCCGACTCCTGGCAGCTGTCCAATCCGCCGATCCTGGCGATGGCCCCGGTGCTGGCGTCCCTGGAGATCTTCGACCGGGTCGGCATGGACGCGCTGCGCGCGAAGAGTCGCCGGCTCACCGGCTACCTGTACAGCCTGCTGCAGGAGCTGATCGGCGACCGGACCCTCGAGGTGATCACTCCGGAGGACCCGGAACGGCGGGGTACCCAGCTCTCCATCCGGATCGTCGGCCCGCAGGCCGGCGAGGTGGCCCGGCGGCTGCGCTCCGAGCACGGAGTGATCGCCGACGCCCGGCAGCCCGACGTCATCCGGTTCGCGCCGGTCCCGCTGTACTGCACCCACCACGACGCCTGGCGGGCCGCGCACGCGCTCATCGCGGTGCTGGACAGCCACGACGAAGGGAGCGCGCGATGACGACAACCCTCACCACCCAGACCCGCAACTTCGTCGGCGGCGACTGGGCCGACGGCGTCAGCACCTTCGACAACATCTCCCCGGTCGACGGCAGCCTGGTCAGCCAGGTGCACGAAGCCGGCGCCGAGCTGGTCGACCGGGCGGTGCGCTCCGCCCGGGCCGCCCTCGAGGGACCATGGGGACGGTCGAGCGTCACCGAGCGGGTCGCCGCGCTGCGCCGGATCGCCGACCGGATCGAGGCGCGGTTCGAGGATCTGCTGGCCGCCGAGGTCGGTGACACCGGTAAGCCGCACGAGCAGGCCAGGGCCTTGGACGTGTCCCGGGCGATCGCGAACTTCCGTACCTTCGCCGACGTGATCGCCACCCAGGGCACCACCTCGTTCCTCACCGACACCGCCGACGGCGGCCAGGCACTGAACTACGCCATCAGCAAACCGCTCGGTGTGGTGGCGATCGTGGTGCCCTGGAATCTGCCGCTGCTGCTGCTCACCTGGAAGGTCGCGCCCGCCCTGGCCTGTGGCAACACCGTGGTCGTCAAGCCCAGCGAGGAGACCCCGTCGTCGGCGACCGTGCTGGCCGAGGTCATCGCCGAAGCAGGGCTCCCCGACGGGGTGTTCAACCTGGTGCACGGTTTCGGACCGGGCTCGGCCGGCGAATTCCTCACCACCCACGCCGGCGTCGACGGCGTCACCTTCACCGGCGAATCCCGCACCGGCGCGGCGATCATGGCCGCCGTCGCACCGACGGTGAAGCCGGTGTCGTTCGAACTCGGCGGCAAGAACGCGGCAGTGGTCTTCGCCGATGCCGATCTCGACCGGGCGGTGGCCGGGGTCGCTCGGTCGTCGTTCGCGAACACCGGCCAGGTCTGCCTGTGCACCGAACGGGTGTACGTCGAGCGGAGCATCTACCCCGAGTTCGTCGACCGGCTGGCCGCAGCGGCCGGGGCGCTGCGGCTGGGCGACCCGGCGGATCCGACGACCACCACCGGCCCGTTGATCTCGCGCGAGCACCGGTCGAAGGTGTTGTCCTACTACGACATCGCCCGCGCCGATGGGCAGATCGTCGTCGGCGGCGGGGTTCCCGACCTCGGTGCTCGCTACGCCGACGGAGCGTGGATCGAGCCGACGATCGTCACCGGCGTCGGGCAACGGTCGCGGCTGATGCAGGAGGAGGTCTTCGGACCGATCTGCGCGATCGCCCCGTTCGACACCGAGGACGAGGCGATCGCGCTCGCGAACGACACCCGCTACGGTCTCGCCGCGGCGACCTGGACCACGGATCTGCAGCGCGGCCATCGGGTCGCGGCCCGGATGCAGGTGGGCATCTCCTGGGTCAACACCTGGTTCCTACGCGATCTACGCTCGCCGTTCGGCGGCCGCGGGTTCTCCGGCATCGGCCGTGAGGGCGGCGAGTACTCGCTGCACTTCTACACCGACCCGACGAATGTCTGCATCGCGCTGTGAACGGAGCACTGTGAACGGAGACCCGACGGCGCCGGCACCGGTGACGGTGGCCGCCGACCGACTCGCCGAGGCGGCCAGGACGAAGGTCGGCTGCCGACCGGTCCGCGATCTGATCGCCGACGTCGACGCGGCCTATGCGGTGCAGCAGTTGACCATCGAGCGACGGCTGGGCGGCGGCGGTCGCATCGTCGGGCGCAAGATCGGCCTGACCTCGCCGGCGGTGCAGCGCCAGCTGAAGGTGGACCAACCGGACTTCGGTGCGCTCTGGGCCGACGACGTGTACGGCGATGCCGCGCCGGTGGACCTCGCCCAGTTCCTGCTGCCCAGGGTGGAGGCCGAGATCGCCTTCGTGCTCCGCGCCGACCTGGAAATGCCGGACCCGACCGTGCTCGATGTGCTGCGCGCCATCGACTTCGTGCTGCCGGCGATCGAGATCGTCGATTCCCGCATCTCCGGCTGGGACATCACCCTGGTGGATACGGTGGCCGACAACGCCTCCGGAGCCGCCACCGTGCTCGGCGCACCGGTCGCCCTCGCCGGCATCGACCTGCGGCTGTGCGGCATGGCAATCGAACACGGCGGTGACGTTGTCTCGGTCGGCGCCGGAGCTGCCTGCCTCGGCAACCCGCTGAACGCCGTCACCTGGCTGGCCAGGGAGCTCGGCCGGCGTGGAAATGCCCTGCTGGCCGGGGATCTGGTGATGTCCGGCGCGCTCGGCCCGGTGGTGCCGGTGTCCCGGGCCGGGGTGTACGAGGCCCGCATCGAGGGTCTCGGCAGCGTCCGAGCGGTCTTCGACGGGGCCCTCGTCACACCTACAGGGAAGGCAGCATGACAGCGTCGAGCACCCTCAAGATCCCGGTGGCCATCGTCGGCTCCGGCAACATCGGCACCGATCTGATGTTCAAGATCATCCGGCTGTCCGACGTGCTGCAGGTGGTCGCGATGGTCGGGGTCGATCCTGCCTCGGACGGACTGGCCCGGGCCGCCCGACTCGGCATCGCCACCACCGCGGGCGGTATCGACGCCCTGGCCTCGATGCCGGAAGCCGCGGGCGTGCAGATCGTCTTCGATGCCACCTCGGCCGGCGCCCATCCGCACAACTACGCTGTCGCCCGCTCGCTCGGCGCGCAGATGATCGACCTGACTCCGGCCGCCATCGGTCCCTACGTCGTGCCGACGGTGAACCTCGATGAGCATCTGGCCGCGGACAACGTCAACATGGTCACCTGCGGCGGCCAGGCGACGATCCCGATGGTCGCCGCGCTGAGCCGGGTCGCGCCGGTCGCCTACGCCGAGATCGTCGCCTCGATCGCGTCCCGCTCGGCCGGACCGGGAACCCGGGCCAACATCGACGAGTTCACCGAGACCACCGCCCGGGCCATCTCCCAGGTCGGCGGGGCCGGCGTCGGCAAGGCGATCATCGTCCTGAATCCCGCGGAGCCGCCACTGGTGATGCGGGACACCATCATCGCGCTGATGGAACGACGCCGACCGGGATGCCCTCGCCGACTCGGTACGCAGCATGGTCGCCGAGGTGGCCGCGTTCGTGCCCGGCTACCGACTCAAGCACGACATCCAGGTGGACGATGTCGATCTGGCCTACGTTCCGGCGCTCGACCGGCCGTTCCGCGGCCTGAAGGTGTCGATCTTCCTGGAGGTCTCCGGCGCCGGCCACTACCTACCCGCCTACGCCGGCAACCTGGACATCATGACGTCGGCCGCGCTCCGCACCGCGGAGCGACTACTGGCCCTGCGCGCCGCCACCGAGGAGGCTCTCCGATGACGCCCAGCGGCATCTACATCCAGGACGTCACGCTGCGGGACGGCATGCACGCCATCGGACACGCCTACACCCTCGACCAGGTGCGGCAGATCTCCGCGGCGCTGGATGCCGCCGGGGTCGATGCCATCGAGATCGCCCACGGCGACGGACTTTCCGGCTCCAGCGCCACCTATGGTTTCGGTGCCCACACCGACGACGACTGGGTGACCGCGGTGGTCGAGTCGGTGAGCACCGCGAAGGTGACGACGCTGCTCCTCCCGGGCATCGGCACCATCGACGATCTGCGGCGGGCGAGGGACCTGGGCGTCACCAGCGTCCGGGTGGCCACCCATTGCACCGAGGCCGACGTCGCCGCTCAGCACATCGCCTGGGCCCGCAACAACGGCATGGACGTGGCCGGCTTCCTGATGATGAGCCACATGAACTCCCCGGACCGGCTCGCCCAGCAGGCCGTGCTGATGGAGAGCTACGGCGCGTACTGCGTCTACGTCACCGACTCCGGCGGCCGGCTCACCATGACCGATGTGGCCGAGCGGGTGGATGCCTACCGCGCCGTCCTCGACCCCGGCACCGAGATCGGTATCCACGCGCACCACAACCTTTCACTCGGCGTGGCGAACAGTGTGGTGGCCGTCGAGCACGGCGCGTACCGGGTGGACGCCTCTCTCGCCGGTCAGGGTGCCGGGGCCGGCAATGCGGCCCTCGAGGTGTTCAGTGCGCTCGCCGACCTGATGGAGTTCAAGCACGGCTGCGACACGTTCGCACTGATGGACGCCGCCGAGGATCTGGTCCGGCCGCTGCAGACCCGACCGGTCCGGGTGGACCGGGAGACCCTCACCCTCGGCTACGCCGGCGTCTACAGCAGCTTCCTGCTGCATGCCGAGCGGGCCGCCCGCCGGTACGACCTCGACGTCCGCTCGATCCTGGTGGAACTCGGCCGCCGCGGGATGGTCGGCGGCCAGGAGGACATGATCGTCGACGTGGCGCTGGACATGGTCCGCGACCGGGAGTCCCGCGCGGCCGACGGGGGTATCGGATGACCGAGCACGTCGAGACCCTGTATGCGGCGCAGCGTGACGCGACCGCCGTGCCGCAGCTGAGCTTGGCCGGTGCCTTCGACCTCGCTGCCGCCTACCGGATCCAGCGCGAGGTCGCCGACCGGCGACTGGCCGCCGGCGAGCACCCGACCGGCTTCAAGCTCGGGTTCACCAGCCGCGCGAAGATGGTGCAGATGGGCGTCGACGAGGTGATCGGCGGCCTGCTGACCTCGCAGATGGCCTGGCAGGACGGCGACATCGTCGACCCGGCCACCCTGATCCATCCGCGGATCGAGCCGGAGGTGGTGTTCCGGCTGGGTCGGGACGTCGACCCCGACGAGAGTGTCGAGTCCGCCGCGTCCGCTGTCGACGGAGTCGCCGCCGGCCTGGAGGTGATCGACAGCCGGTACGCCGACTTCCGGTTCAGCCTCACCGATGTGGTCGCCGACAACGCCTCCGGCGCCGGCTACGCGGTCGGATCCTGGCAGCCGCCCGGCCAGGATCTGTCGAACCGCGGGGTGCTGCTGGAGATCGACGGCCGGGTCGCCGACACCGGTTCGACCGCAGCCATTCTCGGCGACCCTTGGCGGGCCTTCAGGGCCGCGGTCACCCTCACCCGGTCGCTCGGCGTTCCGTTGGCTGCCGGCCAAGTCATCCTGGCCGGTGCGGCGACGGCTGCGCACCCGTTCACCGCCGGCAGCGCGGTCCGGGCGACGGTGTCCGGTCTCGGCTCGGTCACCCTGAGCCTGGGATCGGCGTCGTCATGACGGATTCGTCTGCCGTTCTGCTCACCGGCGGCGCGAAGCCCCGCGGCCGATTCCCGCACGCCAGGATCGCCGGCGGCCTGGTGTTCGTCTCCGGCACCAGCAGCCGTCGACCCGACGACACCTTCGTCGGTGCCGTGACCGACGCGGATGGCAGCGGTCCACCTGGACATCCGCGCCCAGACCCGGGCGGTGATCGCGAACATCGCCGAGATCCTCGCGGCGGCCGGCGCCGGGCTGTCGGACCTCGTCACCCTGACCACGTTCCTGGTGTCGATGGACGACTTCGACGGCTACAACGAGGTCTACGCCGAACACTTCGACGAGTCCGGCCCGGCCAGGACGACGGTGGCGGTCCACCAACTTCCACATCCGCACCTGCTCATCGAAATCCAGGCCACCGCAGTCCTTCCGCCGGCTCAGCCCTGAGCCGTACCCGATACACCGGACCTACCACCGAAGGGAACCCTGGGATGACCGAGATCAACGAGCCGATCCACTTCAGCGGCTGGATCGACGAGCACAAGCACCTGCTCAAGCCGCCGGTCGGCAACAAGGCGCTGTACGGCGACTCGAACGACCTGATCGTGATGGTCGTCGGCGGCCCCAATTCGCGACAGGACTACCACGTCGATCCCTACGAGGAGTGGTTCTACCAGCTCAAGGGCAACATGCACGTCAACATCATCACGCCCGATGGCCCGCGCACCATCCACATCCGTGAGGGCGAGACCTGGCTGCTGCCGGGCGATACCCCGCACTCGCCGCAGCGGCCGGAGGAAGGGTCCATCGGTCTGGTCGTCGAGAAGGTCCGCGAGGAAGGCACTCTGGAGAAGTTCCAGTGGTACGCGCACCGCGAGGGCTCGGCCACCCTGGTGCACGAGGTGGAGCTGCAGGTCACCGACATCGTCAAGGACCTGCCGCCCGTCTTCGAGCAGTTCTACTCCAAGCTGGACACCTTCACCGGCCCGGACGGCGCCCCGATCACCCGCGCCGACCTCTCCCCGGTCACCTCGGACTGAACCGACCGGCCGAGGGGCCACCCGCGTTGACCATGAGAAGTTGCACCTGAATTACGGCGTGTCGCCCGGATCTGTCGGCGTGTCGCGTGCAGCTTCTCATGATCAACGCGGGTCTCGGGCCGGCGGTGCCCGTGCCCACGCCCGAGCATGAGCGGGACGCGGGCCGGGGCCGAGTCCGGTTACATGGACAGCATGACCGCCACCATGGGGAAAGGCCCTGCGCTGCTGCAGCGCACAGTGACCCGGATCCGGAGCGCACTCGGGTTCGCGCTGATCTGGGTGCTGTCCGCAGTCCTGCACGGTGTCCGGTTCACCCACTCGGCGACCATCCCGCGATCCGGTCCGGTGCTGATCGTGGCGAACCACCTGTCCACCACCGAGGCATTCGCACTGGCCCGGCTCACCATCGGGCACCGCAGGTTCCCGCACTTCCTGGTGAAGGCGGAGGTGTTCGGCTGGCCGGTGGTCGGCAGCCTGGCCCGGGCTTGCCGGCAGATCCCGGTCCGCCGGGAGAGCACCGCCGCCGCCTCGGCGCTGGAGCCGGCCGCGGCCGAGCTGGCCAAGGGTCATGTGGTGGTGATGTATCCCGAAGGCCGCACCACCCGCAACTCCGATCTGCGACCGGGCCCGGCGAAGACCGGAGTCGCCCGGCTGGCGCTGGGCCACCCGGACGTGCCGGTGGTCCCGGTCGGGATGTGGGGTCCCCGGCCGGGTCCGGCGCACATCTGGCACCGGCACCTGGCCACGATGCTGGTCGGCGAGCCGGTCGACCTGTCTCCATGGACAGCGCGCACCGACCAGCAGGCGCAGCGGGAGGCCACCGATGCGGTGATGGCGGCGATCACGGTGCTGGTCGAGGAACTCCGCGGCGCCCCGTTCACCCCGGCCGGCAGATGACCGACCTGTTGGCCGCGCCGGCCGTAGGGGCGGGTCAGAACTGGTTCAGAACTGGTTGAGTCGGCCCGCCGCGGTCGCCAGCAGCTGCGTCGAGACGTCGTCGGTGATCTGGACGTTCACCACATGCACCGCCCAGTTCCCGACCACAGCGTAGAAGTTGCCCTCCCCGGCCTGGAATGCATCGTCCCCGATCCCGGCGATCGGCTGCCGTTGCGACGGGTCCGCCACCATGTCCAGGGTGTCCGCCGGGATCACGTCGATCTGGAAGTCCTTGCCGGTGGTCATCGCTCCGCTCCAGGTGTATTCGCAGGTGCTGGAGTCGCCGATGAACGATCCCGCGCTGGTCACCGTCACGGTCCCCTCATCCGGTTGGGCCGCCTGCAGGATGGCAGTCACCTGGTCGTTGCTCACCAACGGACAGGCCGCCGGGGTCGGCCCGGAACGGCCGGGATCGGTCGGCGCCCCGGTGCCGGGCCCGCCGAGCTGGATCGAGGTCGGGTCGCGGGTCGGATCGCTGGTGCAACCGCCCACCACCAGACCCACGGTGACAACTCCGACGGCCAGCAGGGTCCTGACGAATCTGGGCATCGAAACTCCCTCGGGTGGTGCCGCATCTGCTGCGGATGAGCTCGCCGTTCGCGCCGGTGGTGGCGCTGCCGAGCTGCGATGAGCGATCCTGCACCCCATCATCCGCCGCGCAGGTCACCCGGCAGCTGACGCGGACCCGGCGGCCGGCACGCTCATCGCGCGGCGGATCAGGATGCCGGTGCTCGGCTCGGGGTCGACCCCCAGCTCGTCGAGCATGCTCAGCGTCCGGCGCGCGGCGCGTCCGGCCCGGCCGGGGTCGTCGGAGTTCAGCTGCGCGGCGATCGCCAACCGGTGGCCACGCTCCCGGTAGGGATCCATCGCCAGCACCCGCTCGGCCGCTGACAGCGCGTCGTCCACCGCTCCCTGGGTCAGCAGCACCTCGCCGGTCGCCAACAGCATCTTCAGGTGCTGGCTGGCCAGCTCGGCCAGTGCGGTCTCGAACCTCGGCAGCACGGCCAGGTCGGCCAATGGCACGTCCTGCCACAGCTCGATGGCCGCGCGGCAGCGGCGCAACCACCCGTCGATGTCGCCATCGCCCCGCACGCGATCGGCCTCGGCGCACAGGGCGCGCCACTCCCACAGGTCGGCGGTGAGCTTCGGCGAGCGGACCAGCCGGACGGTCGTGGCATCGGCATGGAGATGGAATCCGGCCTCGCCGGGTCCCCGCTCAGGCTCGAGCACCTTACGCAGGTGAGCGAGGGTCACCCTGAGGTTCGCCGCACCGGACTCCGGATCGAGATCGGGCCAGAGGGTGTCGACCAACAGGTCCCTGGGCGCCTGGTGCTCCAGGACCAGCATGGCCAGCAGTTCGCGGACCCGGACCCGGCGCAGAGCCACCCGATCGCGCCGGCTGCCGTCGGCCCGGCTGCCGTCGACCTGCACGTCGAGCGGGCCCATCACGGTGATCCGGGTCGTGGTGGTCGGCTCGACGGGAACCTGGCTGAGGAAGGCCCTGGCCGGTCCGGCCAGCGTCGATCCCGATTCGGCGATCCGGCGGAGTTCGGCCCGCGCGGGCGCGCCCACCCGTTCGACGATCCACTCGACGAGCATCAGTCCGTCCGGCGAGCCCAACGCGCGCAACCGGCAGGCCAGTTCCATGGACCACGGCAGCGGCAGCACGGTGAAGACCACACCGGGAGCCATGGCCCCGGCGGTCGCCGCCGCCCGGCTGCCGTTCCGGGCATCGACCAGCCGCCGGGCGACCGCGCGCGCCTGGTGGTGGCACGGACCGAGGACGGCGGCGTCCCACCAGTCCCGGAGCACCGGATCCAGCACGTATCCCAAGGCCAGGAACCGCCGCAGGTGCCGCTCGGCGGGCCGGTCGGAGGGCGGATGCTCGATCCGGAACTGGGCGAGCAACTGCGCGGCGGACCCTTCGTCGTGATCGGCGATGGCCGCGGCGGCCCTGGCGTTCACCAGGAACGCAGCGTCTCGCGGATTGGCCCCGGGGACCGTGGGAGTGGCCACGGCGACGCGGATCTGATCCTGGGCGAATGCGGTCGACCGGCCCCAGGCGGCCGCGACCGCGGAGTAGACCATTCCGCCGATGAAGGCATCCCTGGACGACGCCGACGCCATCCCGAGCTCGTAGGCGTCCAGCTGCTCCGCCGATTCGAAGCCTTCGGGATCGCCGCCGAGCCACCGGGCGAACGCCGGCACATGCCGCAGGTGGTGGTTGCCGGCCGACTGCAGCGCGGTTCCGGCGATCTCGGCGGCCTCGTCGGCGCGCCCGGCGAGCAGGAGGCACCGCATCAGCAGCCGCTGCGCCGAGCGGGTCACCGGGAGCGGCAGCCCGCGAAGGTCCGCCCGCTCCAGCTGCTCGAGGGCCGCCTCCGGCTCACCGTGCAGCTCGGCGAGCGCGGCGGCGGTGCTGAAGCGCGCGAATCGGCCGATCGCGGTGTCGTCGCCGCGCAGCGCCGATTCCTCGAGCACCGCCGCCCGGCCGCTGAGATCCCGGACCCGTTCGGTGTCGTGCCGGGCCTGCGCTATCAGGATGCCGAGGGAGATCGCGACCACCTCGGCCCGGTGCTCGCCGGCGGCGCAGAACTCGGCCACCGACCTGTCGATGAGCGCGTCCGCTGACGTCGTCGTGTAGTCCCGGACGCACCGCACGGCGGCGGCGAGCAGTCGGAGTTCGGCGGTGTTCGCCACCTCCGCCGGGACGCTCAACAGCCACCCGGCCGCCGTCTCAACGGGCAGCGCCATCATCGTGGTGCGGACCAGGTCGAGCGAGATACGTTGCAGTGCAGCCCAGTCGCGATGCCGAGTGGCCAATGACCCGGCTCGGGTCAGCTCACCACGCTCGGCCAGGGCAGCGACCGCGCGGCTCCGCAGGTCCCGTCCGACCTCAGGGTCGAGGTCCTGATCCAGGGCACCCAGCCACAGCTCGTGGGCCCGGTAGCCGATGTCACCGACCCGGCCCACCAGCGGCACCTGTCGTTCCAACCGCGCGAGATCGACCGGGACGCAGCAGATCTGCTCCACGAGTGGCTCATCGGCCCAGCCGATCGCGGCCAACGCGAACAGGGCACGCCGTTCGTCCGACGACAGGCCCGACAACACCTCCTCGCGCAGGTAGTCGGCGGCGGCCACACCTGGCCCGGCCCGGGCCAGTCGGTGCAGTGCCGGCCACCCTCCGAACCGCTCGTGCGGCACTGAGCGCCCGCCACGGTCGCCGGAGAGTCGGGCGCTCTCGGCGGGACTGAAGCTCAGGTCCTGCTCGGTGATCTCGAGGACGGTGCCGCCGGCTCGCAGTCGGCCGAGCGGCAGGGCGTCCAGCGTGCGCCCGGCCAGCACCAGGTGGGCATTTCGGGGCAGCGCCCTGAGCAGCGCACCGAGCAGCCGGGTTGACGACGACGAAGCGGGGAGCTGGTGCACGTCGTCGACGATCAGGCAGACGTCCAGCGGAGAGATCGCCCGCAACGCGGTCACCACTTCGGCCAGTGGGTTCGCAGTCGATGGCGAAGCTCCCAGTGCGCTGAGCACCGCTGCAGCGAGGGCGTCCGCATGTTCCAGGCCCGGCTCGATACCCACCCATCCCTCGATACCCGAGGGCGCCAGCGCGTCTGCCCGCACGGCCTGGGCCAGGGTGGTCGATTTGCCGAAGCCGGCCCCGGCCACCACCAGGGTCAGCGGCGCCCGCCAGCGGCCGGCGAGCCGGGCCACCAGCTGGGGCCGGGCCAGTTCGTCGGCGATGGGCCACGGCAGACCGGCGTAGCGCTGGTCCCCGGGACTAGCTGCACGCCCAGCGATCACAAGTGACAGGAGGCTCGCCGGAGGGTTCGCGATACCTGCCCGGCGGCTAACGCGCGGTTAACGGCGACCGGGTCTTCTGGGCGTGTCCCACCCACCTCAGCAACCGAGAAGAGAGAATCCGATGCCACTGCTCACCCGCCAGCCCCTCAACGGGACGATCCAACGCACGTACCACATCCAGGTTCCCGCGAATCCGGTGCAGGCGCTCCTGCCGGTGATCATCGTGTTCCACGGTGGTGGTCAGGACGCGAAGACGATTGCCGCCCGCTGGGGGGTCGATCCGCCCAACCCGATCCCGGCGCCGCTGGCCGACTACCTGCTGGTGTTCCCGGAATCGGATCCGCGCATGGGTAAGGAATGGGTGCACTTCCAGGCCGGCGACAGCGCTTTTCCCACGCTCGATCTCGAGTTCGTCCGGCGACTGCTCGACGAACTCACCACGCGTGCCTATCCGACCGGGTCGGTGACCGTGCCGACCGTCAGCGCCGACCCGACGCTGGCCTACGCCGCCGGTTTCTCCAACGGTGGCGGCATGGTCTGGCAGTTGCTCAACTCCGATCTGGCCGCATCGTTCCAGGGTTTCGCCGCGGTCGGCAAGGCGCTCGATCCGGAGAAGGCCGATCACTACCGCAACCAGCTCGCCGCGGCCGGGGCGGTGCCGGCACCCGCTCCGGTCGCCTACATCCAGGGCACCGCGGACCGCGGCTACCGGCCGCCGTTCACTCTCGAGGAGACACCGCTGGAGGAGACCCTGCCGTTCTTCACGGTGCGGGAGACCATGACCCGCAACGTGATTCCGGTCGGGCCGGCCACCACCCGATTGATCGGAGGCAGTACCGGGGTCACCGAGGTGGTCGAGCAGCTGTTCACCGGCACCGCCGCCTTCCTACAGGCGACGGTGATCAACGGCGGCCACAACTGGCCGATGCCGACCACCAGGGGTAACCCGCCGGTGGCGACCCAGTACGACGCCACCCGGGCGATCGTCGAGTTCTGGCGGGCCAACGCCGGGCTACCCTGAGCGGCCGGCGCCCGCGGCCGCATCCGTTCAGGCGCCGGTCTTCTCCCGTACCTGGCGCTTGATCCGGGCGAGCATGGCACCCATGCCGTTGAGCCGAAGGGGACTCACCGCTTCGGCCAGGCCGAGCCGCAGCGACAGGTCGGACGGCACCGCCAACACCTGGGAGGCGGTCAGACCGTCGAGACCCTCGTGCAGGATGCCGGCGAATCCGCGGGTCGTCGGTGCCTCCGGCGGTGCCGAGAAATGCAGGTGCACCACCGGATCCGGGCCGTCCTGGCCCACCTCGGTGACCAGGAACAGCGGCGACTGGCACTCCGGGACCGGCTCCAGCAGTTCGGGATGTTCGGCGTAGCGGGCCGGCAACGGCGGCAGCTCCCGGGAGAAGTCCAGCAGCAGCTGCAGCCGGTCCCGCACGCCGAGACCGTTGAAGTCGTCGACGATCTCGGCGAGCGCAGGCGTCAGATCGGACGTCGTCATCGGGCCGGTCTCAACTGCCGCCGGGCTCGGCGCCCTTGACGATCGGCACCCGCACCGCGTTGCCCCACTCGGTCCACGAGCCGTCGTAGTTGCGGACCTTCTCGAACCCGAGCAGATGATGGAGCACGAACCAGGTGTGGCTGGACCGCTCGCCGATCCGGCAGTACGCGATCACGTCGTCGTCCGGTTGCAGGCCCTGCTCCTGCAGGTAGATCCCCTCCAGTTCGCCCCGCCGTCGGAAGGTGCCGTCCTCGGCCGCGGCCCTGGCCCACGGCACCGACTTCGCCCCCGGGATGTGCCCGCCGCGCAGAGCACCTTCCTCGGGGTAGTCCGGCATGTGGGTGCGCTCGCCGGTGTACTCGGCAGGCGACCGGACGTCGATCAACGGCTTGCCGAGATGGCCCAGCACGTCGTCCTTGAACGCCCGGATCTCCGCGTCGGACCGGTCGACCACGGGGTAATCGGCGGCTTCCGGCGACGGCTCCTCGGTGGTCAGCTCGCGGCCCTCGGCCTGCCACTTGGCCCGGCCGCCGTCGAGCAGCCGCACATCGGGGTGCCCGAACAGGCTGAACACCCACATCGCGTAGGCGGCCCACCAGTTGTTCCGGTCGCCGTAGATCACCACGGTGCTGTCCCGACCGATGCCCTTCGCCGACAGCAGGGCGGCGAAGGCCGCGCCGTCGATGTAGTCCCGGGTCACCGGATCGTTCAGGTCGAGATGCCAGTCGACCTTGACCGCACCCGGAATGTGGCCGGTGTCGTAGAGCAGCACGTCCTCGTCGCTCTCGACCACCACCAGATCCTCGGCAGTCAGGTGATCGGCCAGCCATGCGGTGCTCACCAGCCGGTCCGGGTGGGCGTAATCGGCGAAGGCCGGGTCGGTGTCGGCGGGGAGCGTCATGGATCCTCCGATGAGACGGGCGCACGGTGCTGGTTCATGGTCTCACCGGACGAACCCTGCCCTGCCGCGGGTTGTTCCCGGCCCTGCGATCAGTGCCGTTCGCGCCAGGTCAGCTCGGTGCGCACCGTGTCGTCGAACTGCTTGCGGGTGAGCACCTCGTCGTGCACAGCGCCCGCGAGGTTCCAGATGGTCAGCGCCAGGTTCGGCGCCCGCCGCAGGTAGCCGTGAAAGGTCGTCACAAAGGCGTCATCCCAGCCCGGCACCTTCGGCAGGGCCGCCCTCAGCTCGGCGTCGGTCATCCGGTCGGCGTGCCGGACCGAGGCCAGCTTGAGCAGCTCGTCATCGTCGATCGACGTGCACCGCGGTGCCTGCCCGTCCCGCGGTTCGACCTGGGATCCGGAGCTTAGCTGACGAAGTACTGGGATTGTTGACGAGCGGTGCCGGTGCGGCGGGCCCTGGAGCACCGTGCCGGAACCCCGCACCCCGGTGCCTTCCCACCGCTGCCGGGTCCGGCGGCGCAGCTGCCAGACCACCGCTAAGACGACCGCGGCGCCGAGGTACAGCGCGCCCCACAGCCAGGACCAGGCCAGGAACCCGACGCCGAGGGTGGCGCAGCTGATCGCCATCACCAGCAGGGACGGCACGTCTGCCTGGGCGAGCACCCAGCCCGATCCGAGGATGGCGGCTACCGAGATCACCAGGGCGGCGATGATCCATCCGTCGCCGGTGCCGACCGTGGTCAGCAGCAGAGCCGCGGCGCCGACCGCGGCCAGCGCCGAGCCGGCGGTGATCCGCCAGGTCCGACCGGTCGTCACCGGCGGAGCCTAGCGCCGGGCGGGTTTCTCATTCAGGTGCGGTCATCGACGCAGCGCGACCTCGACGTGGGTTCCGTCCACGGGGTCGTGCAGCGTCACCTCGGCCGGTACCCGCAGTCCGTCCTGGTCGGCGAGCAGCCGGATCTCGTCGACGGTCAGGCCCGGGTCGAGCAGTCGGGCCGCGAGACCGTCCATCCGTTGCGCGGTCGGTTCGTCGACCGGTTCGACGCTGTCGATCACCCCCCAGGTGTCCCACAGCACCATGTCCTGCTTGGTGAGCGCGACCAGATCCAGTACCAGGTTGTGCTGCAGGTAGGGCCAGCTCCGCAGGAACGGCTGTTCGAGATGCGGCGCCACCACGAAGGTTTCCGGATCGGCCGTACCGGCGCGACAGTCCCGCCAGGCCTGTGGCCCGACGATGAACCGGTTCCGGGGCAGGTCGAGCGGATCGAGCTCGGTGCCGTCGGTGGGATCGACGAAGCCGGGCTCGATCTCGGGCTCCATCAGCCGCCACCGGCCCTGGTCCCAGACCTCCGGCACCACGTGGTCGATGTTCCAGCCCGGGACGAAGTACGAGGCGAAGCCGACCCTGGATCGGGCGGCGAAGCCGTGGTGGCGAGCCATCGCCACGAACAGCAGCGAGAAGTCCCGGCAGCAGCCGACCATCCGCTCCAGCGGCGGACGTGGCGCCGACGGCGATGCGCCGTTGAGATCTCTGATCCGGGAGAACATGTCGTCGGCGTAGCGCAGGTTGATCTCGGCCAGTCGCCCAGGGTCGAACCCGTGATCGGCCAGGTCGCCGTTCGCCCGGTAGTGGAAGACCATCCGGCCGGCCGCCTCGCGGATCTCGGCCAGGTCGGGTGGCACGTCATCGAGCCACTCGGCGGTTCGACCGGGATCGCTGACCACGCTCTGGGTCCGGTAGTACTCGCCGGGCTGCCGGTCGTCCATCCGGTTCTCCTCTCCGAGTCGCCGGGTGTCGGGCGACCCTCCGATGCTGACGTCGACAAGGAGCGTTGTCGACCCCGACCCGGCGTCAGGATCGAGGCCTACGATCGTCGTCCGGAGTCGTACCACCTCTCACCGGTCGGACAACTCCGAAGACGATGATCCCCTGTCCGACTAGCGTCAGGTCGGTCGAGGGGAGGAGCCACGGTGGCCAGGATCGGAGAGACGCTCGCCCCGCACCGCCTGGGGACGAACTTCCGCTGGCTGTGGGCCGCCTTCACCGTGTCGAACCTCGGCGACGGCGTGGTGCTGGCGGCCGGGCCACTGCTGGTCGCGTCGATCACCCAGGAGCCGTTCGCGGTGTCGATGGCGGTGTTCCTGCAGCGGCTGCCCTGGCTGCTCTTCGGGCTGTTCGCCGGGGCACTGGTCGACCGGGTGGACCGCCGGACCCTGGTGATCATCGTCGACGTGCTGCGCGCGCTGGTCCTGCTCGCGGTGGCGACCTTCGTGTGGTCCGGGACGGCCTCCCTGGCGGTGGTGCTCACCGCGATGTTCCTGCTCGGTACGGCGGAGGCGTTCTCGGACAATGCGTCCAACGCGCTGGTACCGAGCGTGGTGCCGAAAGCCGAGCTGGGGCTGGCGAACTCGCGGATCTTCGGGAGCATGATCGTCACCAATCAATTGGCCGGTCCGCCGCTCGGCGCGCTCCTGTTCGGGATCGGGGCGGCATTGCCCTTCGGCGTGAATGCGCTCGGCTTTCTCCTGTCCGTGGTGTTGATGTCGCGGATGCGGCTGGTGCCGGCGGAGCGGCCCGAGGAACGCAAGTCGGTGCGCCACGAGGTCGCCGAAGGTCTGCGCTGGTTGTGGGCGCACGCTCCGGTGCGGACCCTGGCGATCACCATTACCGCCTTCAACGTCACCTTCGGGGCGGCTTTCTCGGTCTGGGTGCTCTACGCGCAGCAGCGGCTCGGCCTGGGCGATGTCGGCTTCGGTCTGCTGATCAGCGCCAGCGCGTTCGGCGGTCTGTTCGGAGCCGCCGCCTACGGTCACCTGCAGCGGCGGATCGGACTGGCCGGACTGATGCGGATCGGGCTGGTGATCGAGACGCTCAGCCATCTGGCCCTGGCGCTCACCACCGTGCCATGGGTGGCGGGTGTCGTCATGCTGGTGTTCGGCATCCACGCCACGGTCTGGGGAACCACCTCGGTGACGGTGCGGCAGCGGGCAGTCCCGGAACGGTTGATGGGCCGCGTCTCCAGCGTCTACTTCCTGGGCTCGATCGGCGCGACGGCACTCGGCACGCTGCTCGGCGGGTGGATCGCCCAGCACTGGGGCGTCATCGCCCCGTTCTGGTTCGCCTTCGTGGGGTCGGCCGTGATCACCGTCATCATGTGGCGGTCGTTCGCCAACATCACCCACACCGACGAGACCGAGACGGTCGTCGAATCGGGAACCTGATCGCGGCCGGCTCTGGGCTGCCGGACCTGTCGAGCCGCGGTCAACCCATCCAGAGCCGCACCGCCAGGCCGATTCCGGCCAGCCCGATCACCCACCGCAGCAGGTTCGGCGGCACCCGCCGCACGATGGCGGGTCCGATCCGACCGCCGATCACACAGCCGATCAGCAACGGCGGCACGGCCGGCCAGTACACGTCACCGGTGAAGGCGAACGCGACCGCCGCGGTCAGGTTCGCCGCACCCAGGGTCAGGTTCTTCAGAGCGTTGGCGACCGGCAGCTTCCGGTCCGTGAGTGCCAGTTGGATGGCGAGGATCATCACCCCGGCGGCCGCGCCGAAATAGCCGGCGTAGATGAAGCAGGGCACCAGCAGCGCGCCGACCAGCGGCCGGCCACCGCGCTGGTCGGTGGCCGGCCGTTGCCGGGACGCGGTGAGGGCGCGGAGTCGAGGGCTCAACAGGAGCAGGATGCTGGCGCCGGCGACCAGAAACGGCACGATCGCGGCGAACGACCCCGGCGGGCTGAGCAGCAGCAGAGCTGCGCCGATCCCGCCCCCGATCACGGCCAGCGGCAGCCACGCCCTGATGGTCCGCGACAGACCGGTGAGCTCGCGCCTGCTGCCGGCGACCGAGCCGATGCTGCTGCCGATCAGCCCGATGGTGTTCGTCATGTTCGCCACCACGGGCGGGAGGCCGACCAGGAGCAGCGCGGGGTAGGAGATCAGCGACGCCAGACCGGCGGTGGAGCCGACGACCCCGGCCCCGATTCCGGCGACGAAGAGCAGCGCCAGGTCGCCTGGGGTCACCGGGCCGGCGCGGCTGAGGCGCCCCGCCTGGTCACAGCTTCTTGGCGCGTTTGACGCCGCTGGCGGCCAGCCCCGCCCTGGTGCTGACCGTGCCGTCCGACGGCGGCTCGATCAGCTTGACCTTCGGGCGACCGGCCTGGGCTCTGCTCCAGGCCTGGAGCTTCGCGACGTGCTGCGGCTTGACGGTCGGCGACACCCAGATCTCGGACACGTCGGTCTCCCAGTCGACGCCGCCGTGCACCATGATCTCGAACGGCAGGTTCACCGCCGCGGCCTTCACGCTGCCGAGGATGGTGGCCACCACCATCTGGGCGAACTCCGGCCGCTGCACGGAGAACTTGGCCTCGTACTTCGGCACTCCCTCCCGTTTGAGGCGGGTGATGTCGGCCTGATAGTCGCCGCCGGATCCGACGAGGAAGTCGGCGAAGGCCAGGAACGGATCGGTGTGCGGCTGACCGTGGTCGGTCGCGGTGAACACCACCCGACCGGCCAGCCGTTTCCGATCGAGCAGCAGGTGGAGCCCGCCGTAGTAGTTCTCGCCGACGTACTTGGCGCGGTTGTCGACCCGCGCGGCCTTGTCCTGACCCTTGTCGCCGAGTTCGGTCATCTCGGTCGCCTTGTACTTCTTCCAGTTCACGTTCACCGCACCGAACACGGGCATCTCCGCACCCGACATCCCTGTGTTCCCGGTCATCGTGCGGTCTTTCCAGCTGCGGAACTGCATGTAGTCCTCGCCGCGTTCGGGGTCTCCGGTGTACTTGCCGGGCGACGGGAAGTTGCGGCCTTCGACGGCAACGTCGGTGGTCCGGCCGGCCCGCGACCGGTCAACCGAGTCGATGTCGACGTCGACGTCGATCGGGATCCGATCCTTGGCCTTGTGGGTGATGGTGAGCGGCAGCGACGTCATCCCGGACTTCAGCCTGCCGATCAGCCGATCGGCCTTGCCCTGGGAGAGCCCCCAGGGATCGGCCATCAGAGCGGTGCGCACGGCCAGTTCCCGACTGGGTCGGACAATGGCATCCCGCGCGTTGAGGTCGGAGAACAGCGTGGCCCGGCGCTCGGCGGCGCTCTTCGGGCGCGGGTCTTTCGCACCCTCGACGGTGGTGGCGACCACCGCCTGCCGCAGCAGGTCGATCTTGGCCTGGGTCGCCGGGGTGAACGCCAGGGCGCGTCCGCCCGGTTGCTTGGGCATGGTGTTCTCCGGTTCGGTGGCAACCCCCGCACCGAAGAGTTCCTTGACATAGTTGGCCGACACGTTTCCGGTCGATTCGCTCTGGTTGTACGTCACCCGCTCGTTGACCTGGGCCTGCACCGTGCCGAGGCTGAACGACGCCATCTCTGCCTGGAACTTCTGGTGCAGTGCCTCGAACAACTGCTCCGGAGTGAGCCGGGATCCGGCGGCCGCATCATGGATGTCCCAGGCGGCGTCGCCGAGTTTGCGCTCCTCGTGCAGGTAGAGGCTCAGCGCATCGGTGGAGACGATGGTGGCGGCCTTCTCCAGATCCTTGGTGCGACGGCCCTTGTTCGGCATGGCAGCCTTCAGGGCGTCCTTGTGGTGCTCGAGCAGGTGCCGGGCGATGGCGGGCTTGAGCGAACTGTCGTACAGAGCCTCCGCGACCACCTTGGCGACCCAGTCGATGGTGATCGCCATGCTCATCGCGTCGTCCTTGCCGAACATCTCCTGGTGTTCGTCCAGGATCTTCTCGACCCGCTCCCGAACTCCCTCGTCCGCGAAACCCGGCCGGGTGTCCCGCTTCTGCCCGGCTGTCTGCTCGTCGAGCTGACCCTTGAAGTATCCGACGCTGTCGACCGCGGCCAGCACCTTGGTGACGTTGAGCGGGGCACGCCGGATGACCGCGATGGGCGACCGGATCGGCGCCGGCGGGTCGACCGCCGCTCGGCTCGCGGTCTGACGGCGCAGCATCTGGATGGACGCTCTGGCCGATGCAACCGGGACTGCGGCCCCGGCGCGGGGGGCCGAGATCGCCGCAACTCGCAACGGCGCCGGGATCACTGCCCGCTGCAGCCGCACCTCCGCCGGCCGTGGGGAGTCCGCGTGGGTGTGCGCGGCCGGCTCGGTCATCCGGTCAGATTAGAGGCCGGTGCCGCCGGTGCGGAAGATCATGTCCGACTGTCCTGTTCGGCCGTACTCGAATCCACCCGTGCCGAATCCACCCGTGCCGAATCCACCCGTACTGAATCCGTGGACGACCGCCGCCATGTCCTCGCTCCCGTGCCCACGCGCCGAGCTGGAGGCGAAGACCGCGTGCACCGCGTCCAGCAGCGTTGTCGGCACCCCGACGGCGGTGGCCAGGTCCTGCATCAGGCCGACGTCCTTGACCACCCCGTCGACGGCGAACGACGTCGGGAACTCGTCCGCCAGGATCGCAGCGCCCTTCAGCGCCAGGTAGGCGTTGTCGGTCGCGGACCCTTTGATGGCGTCCAGGAACAGCTGGGGGTCGAGGTCGGCGGCCCTGGCCAACGCCATCGACTGGCCGATGGCCGCGGTCAGGCTCGCGATCCAGGAGTTGCACACCAGTTTCAGGGTGGAGGCCTGCCCGAGCCGGTCGCCGACCCAGACCGTCCGGGAGCCGATCGCTGCCAGCACCGGCCGGACCGCCGGAAGCAGTTCCGGATCGCCGGAGGCGAGCACCACCAGGCTGCCCTGCTCGGCCGGCTGCTTGGTCCCCAGCACCGGCGCGTCGAGCAGTCGGAGGCCGTGCTCGGCGGCCAGCCGGGCGACCTCGGCGGTTCCGGCCGGGCCGATGGTCGAGGTCTGCAGCACCACGGCAGCACCGCTGACCGATCCCGCGATCTCGGTGAGTACCTCGAGCACCGCGGCGGTGTCGAACAGCATCAGGACGACCACGTCCGCCGCGTCGACCGCCTCCGCGGCGGTCGGCAGCACCTCGGCACCGTCGGCCCGCAGCGGATCGGCCCGGGCCGCCGTCCGGTTCCAGACCCGCACGGCGTGGCCCGCACGCAGCAGCGAGCGGGCCATCCCCGCGCCCATCGTTCCGGTACCGAGCAGGGCGACGGTCGTCATGCGGATCAGTGTGCCCGCGGGGGCGGACCTCGGGTTCGGCAGGTGGCCCGCGCCGAGCGGGGTTGATCACCGATGTGGGGCGTCATTGCTCTTCAGGAACAGTTTTCGTCCCGAGCTGACGATCACCCGCCAGGACCGCCGACGTCTGGTTGAGCAGCAGCCGGAGCGCCCGCACCTCGTCGGTCAGCTCGTCCATCTGCTTGCGGGTGGCGGCCTCGCCGACCTCCTCGTTGTCGGCGATCCGCTGCACCAGCCAGGAGGCGAGAGTGGCGGTGACGGTGCCGAGCAGCGCGATGCCGGCGATCATCATCCCGGTGGCGATCAACCGGCCGGTAATGGTCACCGGCGTGTAGTCGCCGTACCCGACGGTGGTCATGGTGACCACGGCCCACCAGAGTGCATTGCCGAACGTGACGATGCTGGCGCCCGGCGCGGACCGCTCGGCGTCCAGCATGGCCAAACCGGCGAGAAAGACCAGGATCACGGTGGACAGTGCGGCATAGACGATCACCCGGCCGCGCAGGGCGGTGTCCGCCGCGCGCTGCAGGATGGTGAACAGGGTGACCAGCCGGAGCAGCCGCAGCGGGCGGAACATCGGCAGCGCGACCATCGCGAAATCGAACCAGTGTTGGATGAACCACCGCTTGCGTTCCGGAGCGAGCCGCAGCCGGATCACGTAGTCCACCACGAAGACCAACCAGACCAGGCCGGTCACCACCCTGGCCGCGATCGCGCCGGCGCCGGTCGGCTGGGCCAGCACGTCCCAGGCATAGACGACCGCGAACAACACGGCGGATCCGGCCAGCGGCCACTCGGTCTTACGTTCCCAGGTGCTCAGGTCCATGCAGCGATGATCGCGCGTGCCGGGCCCGATTCACCCCGCGGCGCGCGACCGACGGTAGTGCGCGCGGACCCGCTCCCGGTTGCCGCACTGGTTCGGCTCGCACCAGCGACGGGAGCGGTTGCGACTGTCGTCGACGAACACCCAGCCGCAGCGTTCACCTGGGCACTGCTTGACCCGGCTCAGTTCGCCCGCGGTCAGCAGGTCGCCCGCCGACGCTGCGGCCTGCCACCGGGGCAGCTCCAGACCGACCGGATCGTCCCAGGCCGCGCTCAGGTCGTCGGTCAGGCGCAGATGGCCGAGTGACTCGGCCAGCGAGGCGTTCAGCGTCGCCAGGTCGCCCGGCTCGGGCGAGCTGCCTGCGGCCACCGCCGAGAACAGCCCGAAGAGCGCTTCCCGCAGATCGATCGCCGCCTGCAGGGCGTGCGCTGCCCGGCGCGGGTGCAGCTCGGCGGCGGCCCGGAGCGCGTCCGGGTCCGGGATCCAGCCGGCCTGGGCGACCAGGCCGACCAGCTTCGGGTAGGCCGTGAGCACCTCGATGGGCGCGTCACTACGCCGCCACAGGATCGAGTTGACCAGGGCGAGGCACAGCCGGCCGCCCCACTCGTGCTCGGTCTGATCCGGTCCGATCGACAGCATGTCACCTCCCGGTGTCCGCGACACTGTTCGTCTAATGACTGTACCGCTGTTGACACGTTATCCGAACCGGGTCTAGCTTCCACATTACTGTCAAGCGTTATACCCATTAGGAGGAGCGATGCGGCGTCGACGGCTGTGGCGGATGGTGGGGACGATGATGGTGGTCGTTGCGGTGACGATTGGGCAGCCCACGATTGCGGCCGGCGCTGCGACACCGGCTGCGGGGGGGACGGTTTCACCGGACTCCGCGAAGGGCGCGGCTCCGGGATGGACCGAGCTGGCGCATCAGTTCGACTATGCGCGCCAGCGGATCCAGGTGACCCGGAACGGCGTCGAGCGTCGCGGAAACGTTCTGGTCTACGACATCAGCTACCGCGCACCAGGACAGGACCCGGTGCTCGCCTACCTCGTCACGCCGGTCAAGGGTGGCCGTCATGCGGCGACCATGTGGCTGCACTGGCTGGGCGAGGAGCACGCGGACAGGACCGACTTCCTCGACGAGGCCGTCGGTCTCGCCGCGTCGGAGGGGTTGGTGTCCCTGCTGCCGCAGGAGGTGTTCCCGTTCGACTACGGACCGATCGGCGACCTGCGGGACCGCGACAGCATCATCAAGCAGGTGGTGCAACTGCGGCGCGGACTCGACCTGCTCGATCAGCGCCACGACGTCGACAGCCGGCGGGTCGCACTCGTCGGTCACGACTACGGCGGGATGTACGCCTCGATCGTCGGTGCCGTCGACCGGGCGCGGCTGCGCTCCACCGTGCTGGTGGCCATCGATTCCACCTGGGGCAACTGGTTCGTCAAGTTCTTCCTAGACCTCCCGGAGGAGAAGGTCGTGCCCTACGTGGCCCTGTTCGACAGCCTGGAACCGACTGCCTACCTGGACCACCTGCCTCGCGGCGGGCTGCTGTTCCAGTTCGCCACCGACGACTTCTTCATCCCCAACGAGCTGGCCGACGAGATCGCCGACGGCGCCGCGGTTCCGCACGTGGTGAAGAAGTACGACACCGACCACGCGATGGAGTTGCCCGCGGTCCAGCACGACCGGGACGCGTTCCTGGTCCGGACCCTGGGGCTGTGATGGGCGTCCGCGTTCCCGGCAGCGGCCCACGCCGGCAGGTACAGCGCTGAGTGCTCAGCGGCGCGGGTCCACGTGGATCTTCGGTCCAGGACCTGCGCCGTCGGGCCGCCGCCCGGCCAGCACGGCGCCGACCTCCTCGAGCCCGACGGTGGCGGCCACCAGCGGCCGAGGATCGACGGTTCCGGCCGCGAAGGCGTCGACCGCTCCGGCCAGACCTGCTGAGGCACCCAGGATCCCGACCGCGGTGACGTCCTTCAGCGCGACGGTGCGGGTGTCGATGGTGCTCGGGGAGCCGGCCAGTCCGATGTAGACCACCCGGCGGCCGGGTTCGACGAGATCCAGTGCCAGCGCCGGTAATTCCTGCGCGTTGGAGGCGTCGATCACCGCGTCCCAGGGCAGCGCGGGAATGCCGTCGATCGGCCAGACGCCGACGAAGCCGAGACCACCGGCGAAGGCCAGCGATGCCTCGGTACGACCGGCGACGTGCACCTCGGCGCCGGCGGCCCGGGCGAACTGAGCGGCCAGCAGCCCGATGGTGCCCGGCCCCAGCACCAGTACCCGGTCGCCGGAGCTGAGCGCGGCGCCCCGGACCGCCCGGAGCGCATTCCCACCCGGCTCCACCATGGCTCCGACGGTGTCGTCCACCGCATCGGGCACCGCGTGCAGGGCCGAGGCGGGCACCGCCAGCTGCTCCGCGAGCGCGCCGGGGAAACCACCCCGGATGCCGATCTCGAACCGATCGGCGCACACCCAGGTCAGGCCGGCCAGGCACCGGCGGCAGTGTCCGCAACCGAGCATGGTGTCTCCGGTGACCCGACGCCCGCGCCAACCCGGGTGCACGCCGTCGCCCACCGAGGCAACCGTTCCGCACCATTCATGGCCGAGCCGCATCGGATAGCCGGCGTGACCCTGGTGCAGGTAGGCCATCTCGCCGGTGAAGAACTCGACGTCCGTGCCGCACACCCCGACCCGGGCCACGTCCACCACCACCTGGCCGGGCCCGGCCACCGCAGGCTCGACCTCCAGCACGGCCGTCTCCCGTGGACCGGTGACCACGAACGTCCTCATCGCCGGAACTCCACCTGCTCAGTGCGATTCACGGGAGACCCGGTCCCCGCTGGAGCCCATCAGGAAGTCGAGGTCCGCGCCGGTGTCCGCCTGTTGGACGGTGTCGACGTACAGCCGCTCCCACCCCCGCTTGGGGTCGGCGAAGGCCCGCACGGCCTCCGGCGCCGGCTCCCGCGCGGCCAGTTCCTCGTCGGGCACGTCGACAGCCAGCCGTCGGGCCGGCACATCCAGGATGATGTAGTCACCGGTGCGGACCACCCCCAGCGGGCCACCGGCAGCCGCCTCCGGGGTCACGTGCAGCACAACGGTGCCGTAGGCGGTGCCGCTCATCCGGCCGTCGCAGATCCGGACCATGTCCCGGACCCCTTGGGCCAGTAGCTTTTTCGGCATCGGCAGGTTCGACACCTCCGGCATGCCCGGATACCCGCGCGGACCGCAGCCGCGCAGCACCAGCACCGAGTCGGCGTCGACGTCCAGCTCCGGATCGTCGATCCGGGCGTGCAGGTCCTCGATCGAGTCGAAGACCAACGCCCGGCCGCGGTGCTGCAGCAGGTGCGCCGACGCAGCCGCCGGCTTGACCACCGCGCCGCCAGGAGCGAGATTCCCGTACAGCACGGCGATCCCGGCGTCGGCCTGCAGCGGGGCCGCCCGCGTCCGGATCACTTCGGGGTCCCAGATCTGTGCGTCGTCGAGGTAGTCGACCAGCGGTCTGCCGGTGACCGTCAGCGCCTCCGGGTCCAGCAGATCGCGGACCTCGCGGAGCACCGCAAGCAACCCGCCGGCCCGATGCAGGTCCTCCATCAGGAACCGGCCGGCCGGCTGGAGGTCCACCAGCAGCGGCACCCCGATCCGGTGCGGTCGAAGTCGTCCTGGGTCAGCTCCACCCCCAGCCGACCGGCGATGGCCAACAGATGCACCACCGCATTGGTGGAGCCGCCGATCGCGGCCAGCGCCACGATCGCGTTGAGGAACGACCCGCGGGTCAGGAAGGTGCTCGGCCGGCGACCCTGGGCGACGAGTTCGACTGCCAGCCGGCCGGATTCGTGGGAGGCCTCCAGCAACCTGCTGTCCGGAGCGGGTGTGCCGGCCAGACCGGGGATGACAGTGCCCAACGCCTCGGCCACCAACGCCATCGTCGATGCGGTGCCCATGGTGTTGCAGTGGCCGCGGCTGCGGATCATCGACGATTCCGACTTGAGGAAGTCCTGCTGCGACAGGGTTCCCGCGCGCACCTCCTCCGACAACCGCCAGACGTCGGTACCGCAGCCCAGCGCCACCCCGCGGAACGTCCCGGTCAGCATCGGGCCGCCAGGGACGACCACCGCCGGCAGGTCGACCGAGGCCGCGGCCATCAGCAGCGCGGGAATCGTCTTGTCGCAACCGCCGAGCAGCACGACGCCGTCGATCGGGTTGGCCCGCAGCATCTCCTCGGTGGCCATCGCAGCCATGTTGCGCCAGAGCATGGCCGTCGGCCGGACCAGCGTCTCCCCCAGCGACACGACCGGGAGGTTCAGCGGGATGCCGCCCGCCTCGTAGACGCCCTGCCGGACCGACTCGGCCACCTCGTTGAGATGGGCGTTGCACGGAGTCAGGTCGGAGGCGGTGTTCGCGATCGCGATGTGCGGCCGGCCGTCGAAGGCGTGCGCCGGCAGGCCTCGGCGCATCCAGGCCCGGTGGATGTAGCCGTTCCGGTCGTCGCCCGCGTACCACTGCGAGCTGCGATGCTCCACCATGGCGGTCAGCCTTTCCTGTTGCCCGGCCCTCGAAGAACATATGGCTGGAAGATAGAGCCCGAACATAGAGCGAGGAGGGCCAGATGGCTCGCACGGCGGTCGTCACCGGAGGGATCAGCGGCCTGGGGCTGGCCACCGCCGAGCGGCTGGCGGCCGACGGCGTCACCGTCGTCACGCTCGATCGCTCCCCGGACGCCGATCTGGTCGTTGACGTCACCGATGCCGCGGCGCTGGTTGCCGCCGTTGCCGAGGTCGGGCCGGTGGACATCCTGATCAACTCGGCGGGCATCGTCGGGCCGAGCAAGCCGCTATGGGAGATCGATGACGACGAGTGGGAGCGCACCTTCGCGGTCAACGTCACCGGCACCTTCCGCCTGTGCCGGGCGCTGATCCCCGGCATGCGGGAGCGCGGTTGGGGGCGGATCGTCAACTTTGCCAGCATCGCCGGTAAGGAGGGCAACCCCAACCTCTCGGCCTACTCCGCGTCCAAGGCCGCGGTCATCGGAATGACGAAATCGCTGGGCAAGGAACTGGCCAGATCCGGCGTGCTGGTGAACGCGATCGCGCCGGCCGTGTTCGACACCCCGATGAACGCGGCGACAGCACCGGACGTGCTCGCCCACATCACGAGCCTGATCCCGATGGGCCGGGTCGGGCGGCCGGGCGAGGTTGCCGAGTTGGCAGCCTGGTTGGCCTCGGATCGGTGCAGCTTTTCCACCGGGGCGGTCTACGACATCAGCGGCGGTCGAGCCACCTACTGAACCGCGCTGCCCGTTGCGATCCCCGGGGCGTAGCCCGAATCTGGCAGGGGTAGCCCGGATTCTCCGGCGCGGCGCGACAACAACGGGCTACGCCCACTGGGCGGGGGAGGGCCCCGGGCGGGCGCCGCGTTACCGACAGCGCAAGTTGTGTGCCAGCAGCGCGTAGCGACGCGCGGTCGGTGCGCAACTCGCGCTGTCGGGGTCGGGGGTCGGGGTCTGTGGTCGGGGTCGGTGTCGGGGTCGGGGTAGGGGTCTGTGGTCGTGGGGTCTGTGGTCGGGGTCTGTGGTCGGGGTCGGGGATCGGAGGTGTGGGCCAGGGCCCGGCCCGCCCTCGGGCTGCGGCCGCGCGCGGGCACCGCTGGCTACGCTGGCCCGGTGCCACTCGCGTCCGTCCGGGAGCTGCCGATGGCTCCCGGCGTCTACCGGTTCCGCGACAGCAGGGGCCGCATCCTCTATCTCGGTCGAGCGACCCAGCTGCGCCGCCGGGTCGCGTCGTACTGGGGTCCGCTGCGAGGCCGGAGGCACCTGGCCCGGATGGTCGGGCAGATCGTCCGGGTCGAGGCGGTGGAGTGCGACTCTCCGCACGAGGCGGCGTGGCTGGAGCGGTCGCTGATGCAGCGGTCCAAGCCGCGCTGGAACCGCTCGGTCGGCGGTCAGGAGGTGCCGGTCCGGCTGCGGCTCGACCTGTCGGCCCGCACCCCTGGGCTCTCCCTGGTGCACGAGGCGATTGCCGCCCCACACATCGAGCACTTCGGCCCGTACCTCGGCGGCACCCAGCTCCGGGTCGCGCTCCGGGCGCTGCACCGGCTGCACCCGCTGGCCCTTGCCGGTTCAACGCCGTCCGGGTCGGTTCGCGACATGGCCAGGCTGCGCGCGGTGAGCTCGGACGACCGGGACCTGCTGGCCGACCGGATCATTGCTGTGCTGCAACGCGATCCGTCCGCCGTCGACGCGGCCCTGGCGGAGCTGGCCGACTTCCGGGACGCCGCCTCCGAACGACTCGACTTCGAACGGGCGGCGCTGCTGCAAGCCGAACTCGAGGCACTCGGCTGGCTGGTCGCCCCACAACGGGTGATGGTGGCCGACGGCGGCGACCACACCTTCACCGGATGGGCCGACGGATACGCCGTCGACTTCCGCATGACCGCCGGCGCGGTCGACGGTTGGACCATCCGCGGTTGCACGTTCGCCGCGGCGGCCGATCGGATCACCGCTACCCCGGCCGGGTGGCGGCCCTACGTCGACCGGGCGGCGCAGCTGGCGGCGCGGCTCACGTCGGCGGCCGGTCAGGGATGAACCGACGTCTCGCCCGCAGCCACGTCGATGAACCTGTTCCCGCGCACGTGATTCACCCTGTCGCCCGACGCCCCGGTCGACGTCCCGGGCGTAGGTTGCGGAAGGACGTGGCGACGGCGCCACGGTCGCACCATTCGGAGCCCGTCTCACCGTGGAGCGTGGAATGACCGAGTACGACCCTGCCGGACTGACCGGACTACCCACCGAAAACGTCGGTTCGCTGCCACGTCCACAGAAATTGCAGGAGGCCTACGCGGCCTTCGACAGTGGCCAGGTCGAGAAGTCCGAACTCGAGGCGTTGCAGGACGCAGCCGCCAAGGACTCCGTCGAAAAGTTGGAGGCGACCGGCTCGCCGTGCGTCACCGACGGAGAGCAGCGCTGGTCGTCGTTCGCCACCTATCCGATCGCCGACACGCTGGCCGGTGGCGGGTTGGCGCCGATGCTCGCGCCCGGCGGGCAGTTCTTCGCGATCTTCGCCGACGGCCACGGGCGCCAGCTGCCGAAGCTGGTCAGCGGGCCGTTCAAGTACAACTTCTACGCCGCCGACACGATGAAGAAATCCCAGCCCTACGCCACCAAGCCGATGAAGCAGGCAGTGATCGCACCGTCGATGCTCGACCTGCTGTATCCGCTGAAGGACGAGATCGACGGCTACTCGCGCGAGGAATTCGAGAAGGACCTGTGTGACGAGACCGAGCGGGACATCCGCAAGGCGTTCGCGGCCGGCGCGGTCCGGGTTTCGGTGGACTTCACCGAAGGTCGGTTGGCCACCCGCGAAGACCCCCGGAACCCGTGGACCGGTGCCGGCATGCTGCCGCACTTCATCGAGCTGAACAACGAGGTGCTCAACCGGTTCACCCCGGAGGAGCGGAAGAACATCGGCATCCACACCTGCCCCGGCGGCGACCGCGACTCGGTGCACAGCGCCGATGTCCCCTACAACAACCTGCTCCCCGAGATGTTCAAGATCAACGCCGGCTACTTCCTCATCCAACTGGCCAGCGAGCGGGACAAGGACCCCGTGTACGAGTCGATCGGCAAACACCTGCGGGACGCGAACGGGGTGCCCCAGGTCGCGTTCGTCGGCGTGATCAACCCGCTGAACCCGCGGATCGAATCGCCGGAGGAGGTCCGTGACGCCCTCGTCCGGGCGGCCAACTTCATCCCCAAGGAGCAGTTGGGCTCGACCGACGACTGCGGGTTCTCGCCGTTCTCGATGGACGAGAAGCCCAACCACGGCTCCCCTGACTACGCCCGTGAGGTCGCGTTCCAGAAGATCACCAACCGAGTGCAGGGCACGAAGATGGCGGCGGAGAAACTCGGCGTCGGCTGACGCGCCGCTCGGGACACCACCGGTAGCCGGCGTAGCGGGCCGGACTTGTTCGAATGCACGTACGATCGAGGTACCGACGCCGAGCATGTGCCAGGCAGGCCCCCGCCGAGTCGGCTGCAGTTCATCGCCGGACCGCTGCGCGGAGCCGGAGGCAGGAAGACATCATGACCAGTTCTCAGCTCGCCGCGCCCACCCTTGGCGCCGTCGACGCTCCCGTTGTCGTCATCAGCCCGCCGGTGCTCAGCCGGTACGAGCGCCGCGTAGACCTCGTCCGCGCGGTATTGGCCGAGCGCACCAAGCTCAAGACCGCCGCAGCGACCGCACTTGCCGTGGAGATTCTCTCGGTGATCGACCACATTCCCGAGCGGGTCCGGTAGTCGGTTTTCGCAGCACCGGCTTTGAAGGCTGCGCTGCCGGCACCGGGTGAACACCAGCCGCGGTGGATCGACACCAATATCTGGTGTAGATCCACCGCTGGCGGTGATCATTCTCGGTCCGGTCCGGGTCAGCCCAGGATCGGGCTCAACGCGCTGAGCAGGGCGTGCGAGTCGGAGTCCTGGCTGATCTCCCAGGCCATGGCGCCGCGCAGGTGCAGCGCCCTGACGAGCTTGGTCCGCTCGCCGATCGACTTCGGGCTGGAGTAGGTGATCACCGTCGGCACCGTTGCCGGGCCGGTGGTGAGCTGGTGGGTTGCCGCCGGGCTGGCCAGGTACGGCTCGCCCGCCCAGTTCGCCCAGTACGCGGTGTACCCGTTGGCGCCAGTGGTCCCGTCCTCGGACACATAGCCGGCCTGGTCAACCAGCTCGTGATAGGTCGGCTGCGGCGCCGATGTCCGCCGTCAGACTCTCCGGGTCGAGCCCGGTGTTGTCGAAAGCCGTGTAGAGGCCGTGACTCTGGGTTCCGGTGCGCAGGTACTGCTGCCCGTAGAACGGCACCCCGACCACGATTTTCGATGGCGGCACGCCCTGCAGCAGGTAGTACGCGACGGTACCGGTGGTGTTCCAGGTGAGGTTCCTGGCGTTCTCGTCGCGGGGGTCCGGGGTGAACAGGGTGTTCGGCGCCGCCTTCGGGCCGCTGGGAACGTTGAAGTCGTAGGTCATCACGTTGTCCCAGTCGAAGTACTTCGAGATCTCCTTGAGCTCGAAGTACTTCGTCGAGCTGGTCGCGGCCGGCAGCGCCGCGGTGAGCAGGTAGTGCCTGCCGGTGGTGGCGCCGTAGGCATCCAGCTGCTTGCGGAACTCGGCGGCCAACAGAGTCGCGTTGTGCCGGTCGGCCGGGCTGACGCCGATGTTGCCGCCGGCCACCTGGGTCGGGTACTCCCAGTCGAGGTCGATGCCGTCGAACAGGCCGGCCGCCGCGCCGACGCCGCCGGCTCCCTCGGGCCAACCGCCGCCGGGCAGGTTGCCCTTGATGAAGGTGTCGATGCACGCGGACGACGAAGGCCTGGCGCCGTTCCGGGGTCGCGGCGAGCTGGGAGAACCAGGTCGACTTGGTCCAGCCGCCCAGCGAGATCTCGATCTTCAGGTTCGGGTTGGCGGCCTTGAGCTTCTGCAGCTGGTTGAAGTTGCCGAACAGGTGCTGGTCGGGATTGTTCGGGTCGTCGGCGACGCCGTCGACCGTGTTCTCCGGCCCCCAGTAGACCTGCTGGTAGTCGGCCCACGGGTCGAGCACGTTGCAACCGGCGGTGCCGGTGGCCTGATCGAACGTCGGGACCCCGAAGGCGTACTGGATCACGTTGAGCTTGGTCACCGGAATGTCTTTGACGTAGTACCCACGTCCGTAGACGTCCCAGTCGGCGAAGTACGCGGTGACGACCTTCGCCGGCGCGTCGCTGCCGGGCGGGGCTTGGCTGCGCGGATGTGGCCTGTGCCGCTGCGGGTGCCGCCAGAGTGACACCGGCGACCAGAGCCAGCGCGACAATGCCCGCCAGACGCCTACGAACTCCAACCATGAGCGGTCCTCTCCAGCGGTGGGTGCAACGGTGGGTCGAGTTACCTTCGCGCCACATTCGGTTATATGTCAATAGTCCTTACTATTCGCGGAGCGCGGCGAAACTCCGGCGGCACAGGGCGTCCGGAGAATTGCCGCTACGAGGCGACGGCGGCAGCGGTGAGCATGGTGAGCAGGTCCGGTTGCCGACGGACCAGGGCTGTGCGGGTTACGAGTGTCGGCGTGGTGGCCTGTGACCGGCGTCGTAGGGTCCAGGGTTCCCGGCGCTGACCCGGCTGGTGCGGCCCGGCATCCGCCGGTCTGCCGCGGGGTGCCCTTTGGGGCACTCTTGGTGCCATGCGACGGCCAGGACGGTCCCAGCCCGACATACTCACGCCATGGCCGAGTACGCCAGTCGCCTGTCCCCGCCCGGCGAGCGGTCGTTCCGTCCGCCGGGGGACCGCAGAGCGGCGGAGCACGGCCTTCTCGCCCTGCAGCGCTCCGCCGGCAATCGGGCGGTGGCTGCGGCCATGCCCGCACCGCAGCAGACCCCGCTGATCCAGCGGTGCGGAGCAGGGAAGAGCTGTCCCTGTATGCAGAAGAAGGTCGACGACGACATCGACACCGGCGCTGTCGCCCATGTGCAACGCAGCGGCGCCGACCAGGACGAGAGGAACGCCCCGACCGAGGGCGGCGCGGAGGAGAGCGGACTGGGCGACGCCGCCTGCACCCTGCTGCCCGACTACGTGATCGTCAGAATGGTCCGCGCCTACTTCGCCCTCAGGTATCCGTTGGCGTCCCGACACCTTGTCCACTATCTGGACGGCTCAGGGGCGAACTTCACCGAGGACATCACAGCCCTGTTCGGCGCGAACCCGCGGGCGGCCGGCCGGGTCGCGGAACAGATCCGCGGACAGGGCGGCAGCGGGAGCGGGTCGCTGGTCGGACGCACCTTCGACACCGCGGTGATCCGGCAGCGCGACTACGACAGCGAGGACTGGCGGCTCTCCCTGGGCGGGATCGATCAGTTCGACTACGAGGTCGGCGAGCAGCGGGATGACGGCAAGACCAACGTTCAGCTGACCCTCACCGATCCGTACGAGTGGCACCCGGCGGAGGACCGCGGCTCTCAGTGCCTACACGCGACCATGGAGGCGCAGAAGGCCAAAGGCGCGAAGGATTACACCTGCGTCGGATCGGCGACGGTCGCACTGCAGCTGTGAGCGATGTGGAGTCGGCCGGCAGTACTCCGATGAACGTCTCCGGGACCGGCGGTCGCCGCCCCGCAGCCGCCCGGACCGTGCCAACTAACCCCGATGGCGCATTGCCCGACCGACCGACGCGCGAGGATCGTTGATGGTCCGGCAGCGCCGCCGGGGCGCCGCCTCGCACCCAAAGGGGGTGGGATCGTGTACGCACGTTCCACCACTTTCCTGTCACGTCCGGAGGCTCTCGACGCCGGCATCGCCCTGGTCCGCGACGAGGTGATGCCCGCGGTCACAGCGATGGACGGCTGCCTGGGCCTGTCGGCGATGGTCGATCGGGAATCCGGCCGGTGCATCGTCACAACGTCGTGGCGCTCCGAGGACGCCATGCGCGCCACCGCGGCCGCGGTACAGCCACTGCGCGACCGTGGCGCCGAGATCCTCGGCGGCGACATGACGGTCGCCGAGTGGGAGATCGCCCTCATGCATCGGATGCACCACTCCGAGGCCGGAGCATGCATCCGGTCGACCTGGGTTCGGGTGGACGCCGACAAGATGGACACGGCGATCGACATGTACCGCAACAGCTCATTGACCGAGCTGGACCAGGTGGCCGGGTTCTGCGGTGCGAGCCTGTTCGTCGACCGCACGGCAGGTCTGGCCGTCAGCTCGGCCTCCTGGGCTGATCGAGCCGCGATGGAATCGAGCCGGGACATGGCAGCAGGCGTACGGCAGCGCGCTGCCGAGGCGTCCGGCTTAGAGGTCCTCGAGGTGGCGGAGTTCGACCTGGTGGTGGCGCACCTGCGGGTGCCCGAGATGGTCTGACGCCATCAGGCTCGACTCGCACAGTGACCACGGCAGGTGACCACTGACCACGGAACACGGTGAAGCTCGGTTGCTGCTGCGCTTCGAGGAGTCGGCCGCGGTCCGACCTCAGTGGCGGACGACGGCGAGCAGGTCCCGGACCCCGGACGTCGGCAGGTAGGCGCGGGTGATCGCGATGCCGATCCGTGGCAGGTCCGCCTCGTCACGGAAGATCATGTACATCGGTTCCCGGCGCGGCTTGAACTTGCTCTTGAACGCGTGCAAGGACCGGAAGCCGTAGACCGGCTCCAGGCTGGCGCCGAGGGTGTCGAGGAACTTCACGATCGCGGTCTCGTCCCCGTCGTCGTCGGAGCGCGCCAACGGCGCGCCGGACAGCGAGACGAACGAGGCACCCTCGGCCTTGAAGTGCAGGCAGGACGAGGCGATCAGGAACTCCATCACCGACTTGAAGCCGCCGTCCTTGCGGCGCATCAGGTCAAGGGTCCAGCCGGCGATCTCACCGTCACCGCGGTAGACCGGCATCCAGGACGTAACGCCCTGCACCTGTCCGTCGGCGTCCAGCGCCAGACCGACCCTGGTCGCAGGATCCAGCGCCTCCGGAACCCCGCCGAGGGTGAACCCCATCTCCGGAAGTCCCTTGTCCCCCAACCATTCCTGCGACAGCTTCTCGACCTGCCGGACCAGCGCCCACGACTCGTCCGCGAGCGTGACCATCCGGAAGGTGATGCCTTCCTTGGTCGCCCGATTGAGTGCGGTCCGGACGTCCTGCCAGGACTTGCCTTTGAACTCCAGCGGTCCGAGGTCGATCAGGTTGTCCTCGGCGACCTGGACGCTCTGCCAACCGAGGGCGTCGGTGACCTCGGCGGTGGGTGCGGTCGAGGAGAACAGGTACGGGACCATCGCGGTGCGGTCGCACAGCTGGACGAAGTCGTTGAGCGTCGCAGCGGTGGAACCGGGAGGGCCGACCGGATCTCCGAGCGCGATCGCGACGCCGGCATGCTTGCGGAAGGCGAGGTAGCTCTGGCCGTCCGCGGTGACCATGTGCCGGTTCTCCGGCCAGGTGGTCATCCACGAAAGGGTGCTGCCGCCCCACTGCCGGAGCAGCTCCTGAGCGGTGTCCGGCTGCGAGGTGCTGGTGGCCAGCCGCCGCTTGCCGCGGCGCGGGACCCGGAAGGACCGGCGGCCGCGGATCAACAGCACCAGGTAGGCGAGCCAGATGAACGAGTCCGCGGCGAACTGGGCGACCCCCTCGGTGGTGAAGTCGTCGATCGGGACCCAGATGGTGACGATGAAGACCACCGCGATGATCACAGCGCCGAGCACCGGCACCGATGCCAGCACGACGGTGCACCACCAGGCCCACCGGTAGCCCTTGCGCAGCCCGTTCGCGAACAGCAGCGCAAAGGCGAGGTTGAGGATCAGGAACGGCCAGGTGGTGTCGTCCACGTCGTCGGCCGGCCCGAACGGGGTGAGCCGGTCGGGCAGCAGTCGGGAGAGCAGCGAGGTGCCGGCGATCACCAGCATCATGGTCGCCGCGAGCAGTCGAACCTCCTGACGGGTGGGCATGGCCCGGGCCCGGATGGCCCGCGGGCCGGCCAGGCGTGAGGAGAACGGCAAGCTGGCGATGACGACGAGGAAGTGCTGCAGGCCGGCGAGCCGGCCGATGAACAGGAAAGCGAACAGCACGAACACCCAGATCCCCAGCCGCAGCCGGAGCCGCCAGGGCGAGCGCACGGTGGCCGAGGCGACCGCGAGCGCGGCCAGCGCGCCGGTGCTGAAGTTGACGTCGACGACGGTGGCCACCTGAGCGGCCCACGGCCAACCGGTACTGCGGAAGATGAGCAGGAAGAGCGCAGCGGCCAGCACCCCGGCGAGTTGATAGCCGATGGTGATGACCATCGCCCGGCGGGTGCCGAGCTGCCACTCCGAAAAGCCGGCGATCAGGGCGAACAGTCCGATGACGCTGATGTAGTACAGAGGTTTGACCGCAAAGAACGCACCGAAGATAAGGGTCTGGAACTTCCCGTCCTCGAACGCCGGGAGCCCGTACGCGACGTCGTGGTACCAGGGCTTGCTCTGCGCCGCGCTCCACAGCGTGCCGAGCGCGATCGCCAGCACGAGCATGATCGCGACGACGGTGGTGGTGAACGGGACGCGAGCGAGGAAGGTGACGAACGCCGGCCGGCGATTGGCTGTCGGCGCTTGCGGTGAAGCGGCGGACTCGAGTTGCTTGGTCACCTGTCGACGGGCTGCCCGCTGCATCCTGGACGTGCGCCGGTCGCCCGGAGTCGGATGGTCGAACTGCCTCGGTCACGGGATCCCCCCGTCAGCGCCGCCTTCGTTCGGCAGATGTCCGGTTTGTGGCTGGACCCTCGAGTCTAGGCGAGTCCCCTTGCGACGACCATGGCTTTGGGATGGCGGATTCACGAGCGAATCCCTCAGGGGGGCCTTCCAAGGCGCACCGGCGCGTGGTCGGGGCGCTGACCTATGAAGCGACGGCCTTCGCTACCTCGTACACCTCGGTTGGCAGCGCATGCTCAAGACGCCAAGTGATCGCAATGGGCCGATCGCCTGTGTGGGACACATAAGTCGCAGGCCCGGCGAACAAGTACGGAGCGGTGCCTGAAAAATTCCTGTCCGCGGCACGGCAAAAGATCAGAATGCGTGAGCCGCGTGCCCGATGATTCAAATAGCGCTGTCCGGTTGGAGAGTTGACGCTAGTCGTGGACTGCGACTCCCAGTGAAACAATGTGGGGCTGATCGCGAAGTCCTTGTACATGGTGGTAGGGGAGTAGTCCGCTTCCGACTTACGGAGTGTTACCAGGAATACATCCGCTCGGACGTCCTCTGCCCAGAACACTCCTTCGCGAAACTGTCCGGGGGGGCTGGCAATCGTACCTTTCCCGAACCCGGCGAGAATCTCCTCCCGTTGGTAGTGACTGTGTACGGTCAGGGGCCCGTGCAAGGGGTCCCCGCCAAGCTCGATAGGAGTCGTGCGCGCATTTTCGAAGGCAATATCGATGACTTGACTCAAGTCGTCGCGCAGTGATTGCAGCGCATGAAGGGACCGGAGCCCTTGGTCAAAAGTCCCGAAACCTGCGGTCGGCCAGATCGAGAAAAGCAACATTCGCGCTAGCGCTTTCTGGTTGCCATCCAACTGACTGAACGGCGGGGAGTCGTCGGCGAGTAGCTGGCGATACCCGCGGGCGCGCATTGGATCGTCTACATGTGCGAGCGCGCGAACGCGTTTGAGCAGCCTCTTCTCGACCTGGCTTTCCGGGCTTGATACCAAGCCCGCCGCGCGACGCAAGCGTGTCCAGCTCCGATCGCTGCGAACAATATCTGCCAACTCGATCCCTGAGCTAGCGATAAACTCTGACAGACTGTCGGTCGGGCGGGAGCGCAATTCGGCAACCAAAGATTGCCAGCGGTAAGTGATCTGAGCTTGGATGTTCTCCAAGACCGATGCCTGTGTCTGCTCGTCAAGGATCACCTGGCAGCCGGACGGAAGCATCGGGAAATTTTCCCGGACGCTGCGCTCGAGGTGGCTCCGCGGCACCCCGGTCAGCGCCCGGTATCGCGCGTCAAATCGGAAGTCCTTTCGCTGGAGCCCCACAAAGTCGAGCACCGTCAGCACCGCCTTGTCGGGTGAACGGCGAAGCCCTCTGCCTAACTGCTGCAGGAATACGGTCGCACTCTCTGTCGGACGCAAGAACAATATGGTGTCCACCTCCGGAATGTCGATCCCCTCGTTGAACAGATCCGCCGTGAAGAGCACACTGACGCGGCGCGCACGAAGGTCTGAGATTGCGCAGAGATCGATCGTGCCGTTGGGTCTCACCAGACACCGCCCTAGCGGAAATTCCCGCTCGATTGAACACCTGTGCCATATACTCGGCGTGAGCGACTGACACGCAGAAACCGAGTCCCCGGATCGAAGACACGTCGGCAATCTTGTCATTGAGTCTCGCGAGCACAATGCGCGCTCGTGCATCGTTGCCCGTGTACAGATTCGACAGGTCCCCCTGATCGTAGTTTCCCCGTCGCCATGCAACGGTGGTTAGATCCGTCCCGTCCGCCAGGCCGAAGTAGTGGAATGGGCATAGCAAGTCGGCACTCAAAGCGTCCCAGAGCCTGAGTTCTGCAGCTATTCGACCGTCGAACAGATCTCGCACGTCGCGCCCGTCGCTCCGTTCAGGGGTAGCAGTCAGTCCCAGCATTTCCTTGGGTTGCAGATGATCCAAGAGAGACGAGTAGGTAGCGGCCTCAGCGTGGTGGAACTCATCGATGACAACGACGTCGAATGCATCCGGGGGGATGCGCTCGACGCCGTACGAATGAAGCGACTGCACGGATGCGAACACGTGCCGCCAGTTGGTAGGTCGGTGCGTTCCGTGCAATTGTTCGCCGAAGTTGGGGTCTTTCAGGGCCGCTTAATACGTGCGCAGCGACTGTTGGAGAATCTCGCGGCGGTGAGCTACGAAAAGCAGCGTCGGTCGGTCGGCCGCCGACTGACCGCACATTGAAAGATAGTCGAGTGCGGCAATGACCGTCTTGCCCGTGCCGGTGGCCGCTACCAGCAGGTTGCGGCGACGGTCATGGACTGCACGCTCAGACAAGAGCTCCTCAAGCATCTCGGACTGATGAGGGAGCGGTCGAAGATCGATCTCCGGGCCGATGACAATCGGATCTCTTGGGGTCGGCCCACCGCCTCGCCGCAGCGCTTCGTCGAGGCGATCGGCGTCGTGTCCGGATTGTAGCTCTCGAAACTCGCGTCGTTCCAGTATGAATCAAAGGTGACAGTGAACTGTTCAAGGAGATGGGCCGTGGAGACTCGAGACAGTCGGACGTTCCACTCGAGGCCATCTAACAGTGCGGCCTGCGAGAGATTCGACGAACCAACGTATGCCGTGTCGAACTGTGTGTCACGCCGAAAGAGCCAGGCCTTGGCGTGCAGACGGGTGTTGAGGGCGTCGTACTGAATCTTGACGACGGCGCCAAACTCTCGAACCAGTCGATCTAACGCGCGTCGCTCAGTCGCTCCCATATACGTCGTGGTAATCACCCTGAACGGCACCGAGCGGCGGCGCGCTCCGAGCAGGGGCGCCTCAAGCACACGCAAGCCGTGCCATTTCACGAATGCACAGAGAAGATCGATGCCGTCGGCCGAGCCGATCTCTGCGCGTAGTTCGCCACCGAGCGACGGCTCACCACGGGCGTTTGTCAAGAGGGCTGACTCGGAGAGCGGTGTCTTGGGACGGGTTCCGTCTCGCACAGCTCGGCCCGGCGCAGCGGGCCGGGTCAGTTCGAGTAGTTGTCTAGCAGGTGGGCGATCGCCTCATCTGCCGCCGCGATGTCGGCCAACAATGCGTTAACCAGTGCGACCCGTGCGAGCGGGTCCCGGGTCACAGTCAGCTTTCGTTCAAGGGCGGCTCGGACATAGCGCGCCAGAACAATCGGCTGATCCGCGTTGTCGACACCCTCCACGACGGACACGACATCAGAGGCCGCTTGGAGCTTGCCGTCGAGTTGCTCGTTGATGAGCGACTCATACAGACCATCGTCCATACGGCCCCCTTGCGTGCTCTTCGCCCGAGTCCACCAAATCATCGACCGAAAGGTGGCGCGGGGCGAGCGGAGCGCAATCTCACTGAGAGTAGTTGCGCCAGGACCACACGGGTGAAGCCGCGTTAGCCCTTGACTAGCCCTTCTAAACCGGTTTAGACATAAACCGGTTTAGAACGCGGTACCAGCACTTCCACCCCGAAGGGCGCGAAGAACTGCCATGGCAGCGAAGCCAACGATCTCCGACGTCGCAGCGCGCGCCGGGGTATCCAAGGGGGCTGCCAGCTTTGCGCTCAACGACAAGCCGGGGGTGAGCGCGGAGACCCGCGACCGGGTCGTCCAGGCGGCCAAGGACCTCGGGTTCACCCCGAGCGCGACGGCAAAGGCGCTGGCCAGCCGGCGCAGCGACGCGCTCGGACTGATCCTCACCCGTGAGCCGGAGATGCTCGGTTCTGACCCCTTCTTCCCGCCCTTCATCGCCGGCGTCGAGTCCGTCATCGCGCCCGGCGGTCGGGCGCTCACGCTCAGATTCGTGCAGCCGGACCAGGAGGAGGAGGCCTACGCCGACGTCGCCAGGGCCAAGCGGGTGGACGGCGTCATCGTCGCCGACCTGCGGGTCGACGATCCACGGCCGCGGCTGTTGGCCGACCTCAACCTGTCTTTCGTCACGCTCAACCGACCGATCGTCCCGTCGACCGGTCCGGCTGTCTGTCTCGACGACCGGCAGGGCGTCAGGGATGCGGTCGAGCACCTGGTCGGTCTCGGCCACCGCGACATCGGGCACGTCGCCGGACCCGGCGACTACCTCCACGCCATCGAGCGCCGCGACGAGTGGGCCAGGGTGCTCACCGCAGCCGGTCTCCCGATCAGCGAGCCGGTGGAGGCCGACTTCACCGCCGCCGGTGGCGCCGGCGCCACCGAGGAACTGCTCGACCGCCCGACGCCACCCACCGCGATCCTCTACGCCAACGATCTGATGGCGATGGCCGGCATGGCCGTCGCCTACCGCCGCGGGCTCAACGTCCCGGCCGATCTGTCCATCGTCGGCTACGACGACGCGGAGCTCGCTGCCCACCTGCACCCACCCCTGTCCACCATCCGCACCAATGCCTATGAGTGGGGCCGCGCCGCGGCCACCACGCTGATCGACCTGCTCGACGGCAAACACCCCGACGACGTACATCTCGCGCCCGCGACCTTCATCGCGCGCGCATCCACCGGCCCGATTCCGGGCAGGAAGAAAACACCCCCACCACAAGGAGACTCACGATGAAGCGAGTTGCCCTCACCCTCGCCGCGCTGCTCATCGGCAGCGTCGCCCTGTCCGCCTGCGGGTCGGACAGTGGCGGTACCGGCACCGGTGCCACCCAGACCACGGGTCCGATCAAGATCTGGTATTCGAACAACGAGCAGGAGGTCAAGTGGGCCAAGCAGGCCGTGGCTGCCTGGAATACGGCTCACGCCGACCAGATCGTGACCGGCGAGGAGATCCCCGCCGGCAAGTCGTCCGAGGACGTGATCACCGCGGCGATCACCGCCGGCACCACGCCCTGTCTGATCTACAACACGTCACCCGCCGCGGTCTCCGGCTTCCAGAAGCAGGGCGGACTGGTCAACCTGTCGAGCTTCGCCGACGGCGCCAGCTACATCGAGACCCGCACCGGCGCAGACGTCGCCAAGCAGTACAAGAGCTCTGACGGCAGCTACTACCAGCTGCCGTGGAAGTCGAACCCGGTGATGATCTTCTACAACAAGAAGATCTTCGAAAAGGCGGGTATCAGCACCGAGAAGCCGCCGTTGGCGACCTACGACGAGTTCCTCGCCACCGCCAAGAAGATCGTCGACTCGAAGGCCGCGCAGTACGCGATCTACCCGTCGCCATCGAGCGACTTCTACCAGCCGTGGTTCGACTTCTACCCGGGCTTCGCGGCGGCCACCGGCGGCAAGCAGCTGGTGATGGACGGCAAGAGCCAGTTCACCTCGCCCGAGGGCATGGCCGTGATCAACTTCTGGAAGCAGATCTACACCGGCAAGCTGGCCGGCACCGAGACCTACACCGGTGACTCGTTCGCCGATGGCAAGGCCGCCATGGCCTCGGTCGGCCCGTGGGCCATCTCGGTCTACAAGGACAAGGTCGACTGGGGCGTCGTCCCGGTGCCGACCGCGGCCGGCATGCCCGCCGACCAGATCCACACCTTCTCGGACGCCAAGAATGTCGGCCTCTACAGCTCCTGCCAGAACAAGGGCACCGCCTGGGAGTTCCTGAAGTTCACCACCTCCAAGGACCAGGACGGCCATGCTGCTGAACCTGACCGGCCAGATGCCGCTGCGCACCGACCTGCCGACCACCTACGCCGACTACTTCACCAAGAACCCCGACTACAAGCTGTTCGCCGCCCAGGCGGCCCGCACCACCGAGGTGCCGAACGTGAACAACTCGGTGCAGATCTGGCAGACCTTCCGGGATGCCTGGACCTCCTCGGTGATCTTCGGCAAGACCGATCCGACGGCGACCTTCACCGACTGCCGCTGCCGCGATCGACAAACTGGCCGCAAGCTCCTGAGGCCACGGTCGTGACCACCGCGCAGACGCCACCCACCCGGGTGACCGGCACCGCAGAAACCGCAGCCCGTGACGCCCGACCGGCCGGCAGCCGGTCGGGCGACCCCGGATCCTCCTGGCGCGTCAAGCTTCTGGGCCGCCAACCGATCGGCATGCTGCTGTCGCTGCCGTATGTCGTCTACATCGCCGTCATCTTCGCGTACCCGCTCATCTTCGCGATCTGGATGAGCTTCCACGACTACTTCTTCACCGCGCCCGGCGTCACCGTCCCGCGGCCCTTCGTCGGGCTCGACAACTACAAGGCGGTGCTCACCGACCCGGCTGTGCTCGCCTCGTTCGGCGCACGTCGGGCATCTTCCTGTCATCAACGTGCCCCTGACGGTGATCCTGTCGCTGACCCTGGCGACCGCCCTGAACCGCGGCATCCGGGGCCAGACGTTCTTCCGGGTCGCGTACTACGTTCCGTACGTCACCGCGAGCGTTGCGGTGGTGGGTGTCTGGCTGTTCCTTTTCAGCTCCGGTGGCCTGGTCAACAACATCCTCGGGCCGCTGGCGCCCGACCCGTCCTGGCTGGTCAACAGCACCTGGGCGATGCCACTGATCGCGCTGTTCGTCACGTGGAAACAGTTGGGCTTCTTCATCCTGCTGTACCTGGCCGCCCTGCAGAACGTCCCCAAGGAACTCTACGAATCTGCGTCGACCGACGGGGCGAACGGGTTCCAGACCTTCATGTCCGTCACCGTTCCCGGTGTCCGGCCGGCCACCGGGCTGGTCACCTTGCTGGCCATCATCACCGGCGCCAACCTGTTCACCGAGCCCTACCTGCTGACCGGCGGCGGCGGTCCGGACGGCGCCTCGACATCACCGGTGCTGTTGATCTATCAAAAGGGTATCCAGCAGGGCAATCCCGACGTCGCGTCGGCGCTGGGCGTGATCCTGGTGATCGTGGTGCTGATCATCGGCCTGGTCAACATCTGGCTCAACGAGAGGGGGAACAAGTGACGCTCACCGAGAACGACCCGGACCTGGCCACCGCTACCGTCGGACGCAAGCCCGGTAGGGGCAGCAGGGTGGTCACCTACATCCTGCTCGATCATCGGCGCCATGGTGTTCCTGTTCCCGTTCTACTACATGGTGGCCGGCTCCCTGCAGACGGAGCCCGACACCTCCGTCGGCGGCGCCTTTCCGAGTCCCGGGAACCTGACCTTCGCCAACTATGTCGCCATCAATGTCCAGGCTCAACCTCGGCCAATCGCTGCTCAACTCCGGCATCTTCACCGGCGGGGTGCTGCTGTTCACCCTGGTCTTCGGGGTGATCGCCGGATACGCGTTGGCGCTGCTGAACTTCCGCGGTCGAGGCACCATCTTCGGCGGCATGCTGCTGGTGCAGGTGATTCCGTTCCAGCTGCTGATGATCCCGCTCTACGTGATGATCGCCAGGACCTACGGCCTGGGCGACAGTTACCTCGGCATGATCCTGCCGTTCGCCATCAACTCCACCGCGGTGTTCATCTTCCGGCAGTACTTCATGCAGCTGCCGAAAGAGCTCTTCGACGCCGCTAGGATCGACGGCGCCGGCGAACTACGGACACTCTGGTCGATCGCCCTGCCACTGGTGCGCCCCGCCCTGCTGACCGCCGTCCTGCTGACCTTCATCGGTCCGTGGAACGAGTTCCTGTGGCCGTTCCTGATCACCAAACAGCAAGCGAAACAGCCCCTCGCCGTGTCGCTGGCCAACTACATCTCGACGATCCAGGCCAGCGTGGCCAACCCGTACGGCTCGATCCTGGCCGGCGCGGTGGTGCTGGCGATTCCGGTGATCGCACTGTTCATCGCCTTCCAGAAGCAGTTCGTCTCAACGGACCTCGGATCGGGAGTGAAGGGATGACGAAGACGGTCGAATCTGGAACAGTGTCCACGCACGTGCCGTACACCCTGACCAGGCGCGGCGTCGTGATGGAGCCGAATCTCGACGACCCGAACGAGGTGGAGGGGGTACTGAACCCGGCCAGCGGCCGGGACCTCGACGGCCGGCTGTGGCTGCTGCCACGGCTGGTGGCGGCCGGCAATGTCTCCCGGGTGGGGTTGGCCGAGCTGGAGATCGAAGACGGAGTTCCGGTCGGGGTCCGCCGCGAGGCGGTGGTCCTCGAGCCGGACGCGGCCTGGGAGCGCGGCGCCGACCACGGCGGTGTCGAGGACCCGAGGGTCACCTGGATGGCCGACCTCGGCCTGCATCTGATGACCTACGTCGCCTACGGACCCCTGGGCCCGAGGTCGGCGCTGGCCGTCTCCGAGGACCTGCACACCTGGAAACGGCTGGGACCCTTCCACTTCGAGTTCCAGGCCGAGCTGGACATCGACCTCAACCTGTACCCGAACAAGGACATGGTGGTCTTCCCAGAGCTGGTGCCGGGCCCGGACGGCCGACCCAGTTACGCGGTGCTACATCGGCCGATGTGGGATCTGGACTGGGTCGTGCCCGGCGCCGGCACCGTGCTACCGGCGGACATCACGGACGACCGGCCGGCCATCTGGATCTCCTACGTGTCGGTCGAGGATGTCGCCGAGAACATCACGAATTTCGCGCACCTGTCCGATCACAAGCTGGTCGCGTTGCCGCAGTTCGACTTCGAGGCCCTGAAGATCGGCGCCGGACCGCCGCCCATCCGCATCCCCGAGGGGTGGCTGCTGATCCACCACGGCGTGTCCGGCCAGCTGATCTCGGGATTCGACCAGCAGCAGCTGGTGCACTACGCCGCGGGCGCGATGATCCTTTCCGCCGACGACCCCTCGCAGGTGATTGCCAGAACGGATCACCCGCTGCTGGTCCCGGAAACGGAGAACGAACGCTCGGGGATCGTCCCCAACGTGGTGTTCGCGACCACCATCGAAAAGATCGACGACCGCACCTTCGTGTTCTACGGCATGGCCGATTCCTCCATCGGCGTCGCCGAACTGACCAGGACCTTGGAGTCTTCATGAGACGAACAGCAACGGCGCTGCTCTCCGCAACACTGCTCACCGCTTCCCTGCTCACCGGCGTGGCCGGGACTGCCGCCGCAGCACCCGCGGCCACTCCGGCAGCGGCACCGGCCGGCCTCACCAACCTCGCCCATCTCGACTTCCTCACCGACCGGGTGGCGGTCGCGGACACCGCCGCGCACAGCACCTACAAGCTCCCTGAACAAGATCGGCGTCATCTGGGTCTACGCCGACTCCGCGTCCGGGCGGCACCTTCGAACGGGTGGGCGGCGGCGGGCTCGACACCACCACCGGCACCTGGGGGCAGGGCTCCTACGACACCGACGACATCACCAGGGCCGCCGTCGTCTACCTGCGCCAGTGGCAGGCCACCGGCGACCAGCACGCCAAGGAGCAGGCCTACCAGATGCTCCGCGGCGCCGCCTACTTCCAGACGCTCACCGGCCCCAAGGCCGGCGAGGTGGTGCTGTGGATGCAGCCGGACGGTTCGCTGAACACCACGCCGACGCCGGCGGACTCCCCCAACCCCTCCGACTCCGACCAGTCGTACTGGCTGGCCCGGACGCTCTGGGCCTACGGCGAGGGCTATGCCGCCTTCCGGCACAGCGACCCGGCGTTCGCCGCGTTCCTGGCCGACCGGATGCAGCTGACCGTGCAGGCGCTGAACCGCGACACCCTGGACAACTACGGCAAGTACCAGGTGATCCACGGGGTCAAGGTGCCGGCCTGGCTGATCGTGGACGGCGCGGACGCGTCGTCCGAGGCGATGCTCGGGCTGTCCGCCTACGTCGCCGCCAGCGGTCCTGGCACCGTCCGCGGTGAGGAGCGCGCTCGCGAAGCTGGCCCGTGGGGTTGCCGAGATGTCCGCCGGTAGCACCACTTCGTGGCCCTACCGGGCCCTGCTGCCGTGGGCGCTGTCCCGATCCGACTGGCACGCCTGGGGTTCGCAGATGGCGTCCGGCCTGGCCGCGGCGTCGCAGGCGCTGCACACGTCGTCGCTGCTGCAGCCGGCGATCGATGACACCGCCGGCTTCACCGCGCAGTTGCTCACCTCCACCGGCCCGGTGAACGGCCTGCTGCCGTCGCCGACCGACCGGACCCAGATCGCCTACGGCGCCGATGCCCGGGTGCAGGCCCTGCTCTCGGTCGGTGAGGCGACCGGCCGCCGCGGCATCAGCGACCTCGCCGGTATCGCCGCCGGCTGGTTCTTCGGGGCCAACACGGCCGGCGTTCCGGTCTACCACCCGGCCACCGGCGTCACCAACGACGGCGTGCAGCCGAACGGGACCGGTGAACCTGAGCTCCGGAGCCGAGTCCACCATCCACGGCCTGCTGACGATGCAGGTGCTGGACGCGCATCCGGACCTGGAGCGGCTGGCCAGGTCGTCGGCGGCGATCTCGGTCCGCGACGGGCTCACCGTCGTCGAGGCGGAGACCGGCACCCTGACCGGCAACGCCTCGGTGGTGACGCCGATCCGGCGTGGACCGGCGAGTCGCAGTGGAGCGGCGACGGCGGTCCAGGTCGGCGCCCCGGTCGACGGTCAGCTGGTCGCTGCCCGCCGCGACCCAGCCGCGCTGGGTGCAGCCGGTGGTCGAACTGGTCCCCGGATCGCCGGCCAGAACGAAGTTCTCGGCCAACGGTGCCAAGCTCGGTACCGTCGACTTCGGTGACGTCGGCAGGCAGGGCAACTCGCCGTCTCCCACCGAGCTGACCCCGGTCCGGCTGTCCGGAATCGTCGGCGCTCGCGCCGCCACCGTGACGGCGCAGACGTCCGGTGGCACGGGCCGCATCGACTCGCTGCTGGTGATGCCGGAGGTGGCCACCTTGTCCGCGTCCGGCGAGGGTCGCGGCACGGCGGTGCTGTCGTCGAAGTCGAAGACCACCGAGTACCGGGAGGTTGCGGTCGCCGGCGGCGGCTGCGCGTCGGTCGGCGTGTACGACCGGAACGGTCGGGACCAGCGGCACTATCGCGACTGCGACGGATCCGTGCGCGTGATGGTTGCGGCAGGCGGATTCTCGATCGTCCAGCGCTGACCGCTCCGTCCACAGGCCTCGAGCCGGTCGGTCCCCCGAACGGACCGGCCGGCTCGGGTTGTCTCCGGGGTCGGCGATCGACTGCACTGTGCAGCACGCCTACCTTTGGTGGCTGTGAACCTTTCCGAGCCATCGCTGGAGCCGGCCGAACTGAGCAGCGATCGGCTGGTGCTGGAGCCGCTGCGCGTCGAGCACGCCGACGAGATGGTCGCCGTGCTCGACGATCCGGAACTGCACACCTACATCGGAGGCGAACCGGCCACACTGGACGCGCTCCGGGCGACCTACGCACGGCAGGTCGTCGGACATTCTGCGGACGGCTCCGAGCGCTGGCTCAACTGGATCGTGCGGCGGCGCGATGACGGTCGGGCCGTCGGGTACGTGCAGGCCAGCGCCACCCGGGAGGAGGGCCGCTCGACGGCTGAGGTGGCCTGGGTGATCGGCACCGGGCATCAGGGTCGCGGGTACGCCGGCGAGGCGGCCCAGCTGGCGGTGCACTGGCTGCGCGCGCAAGGCGTCGGCACCATCGTCGCGCACGTGCATCCCGACCATCTCGCCTCGATCGCCGTCGCGCGGAAGGTTGGGCTGCACCCGACCGATCAGGTGGTGGACGGCGAGATCCGCTGGGAGGGCTGAGCACTTCCGTGTGATCGCGGAGCGGCGAACGGGTGAATCCTGCAACCGCACGCCGTTCCGGTCCACAGGTTGGAACCGTCTTCTCCGTGTCGCCGTACTCCGGTTCATGGTGCTCCCTACAGGAAGGCATGACATGAACAAGAACTCTCAGGGCCGCAAGCGGTTCGCCGGCGTACTCGGCGTAGCGGCAGCGGCGGTCCTCGTGGTCGCGTCGACAACCGCAGCCTCGGCGCAGGCCCCCGTTCCGCAGGCCGCCCAAGCGGCACAGGCGCAGGCCGCACAGGGACAAGCGGCACCGGGCCAGGCCGCCCAGGTGCAGGCCGCCCAGGCCCTGGCTCCGGCGTACAAGAAGCCGGCCAAGCCCGTCCATCACCCGCGCAAGCCCGTGAAGATCGAGGTCTTCGCCCCCGAGCGCCACGACAACGCCGGTATCGAGGGCAAGGGCTGGTTCGTCGACATGGAGCTCTCGTTCCCGGGCGGGCCGAACAGCCTGCACAAGACGGGCTTCACCGGCCTGCAGCTCACCGGCCCCGGCGTGCACACCAACGTCCCCCCAGCGCCCGGACTGTTCGGAACCGGCCGCGACGACCGCACTCCCGGCCTCGTGGTGCTGACCTCTACGACGAATTCCACCCTCCCCGGTTTCAGCGGCCCTGGAACCAATCTCGCCAACCTCTTCAACCTGAGCGGGGTCACCAACCGCTCGCACTCCGAGACCGAGCTGTGGGACACCTGGCTGGTCGGCGCCCCGATCGCCGGCGTGAACGTCAACACGACGCTCACAGTCGCCGTGATGGCGGATCTGAACCACAACGGGATCTATGACGATGCACCGAATGTCATCACCGATGTGAATCACGACGGCAAGATCAACGCCAAGGACCTGAAGAAGATCGGTGTCGCCAGCAACATCGTGACTGTGCCGTTCCACATCAACGGCGCCCCTGCCTGATCCACCCGGAGCGTGCTTGGGCCGGAGCGGAACCCGCTCCGGCCCACCATGCTGCTCGCCGGGGGCCTGGTGGGTGGCGTCCCGGCAGTTCACCAAGGTCGGACCCTAGGGAGCTGCACCAGGTCGAGGTCGCCGGATGGCCGCGAGGGCCAGGGCGGCCGTGGCCGCGCAGCCGATCATGAACCAGCGAGTGTCGTTGTACGCCCCGACAACCGTTGCTGCGGTGGGGTTGCCCAGGATCGCGACGAACGCCGCCACGCCCAAGGTTGCACCGATCTGACGAAACATGGTCTGGGCGCCCATTCCGGTGGCAAGCCGGTGCGGCGGCAAGGTCGACGTGGCGGCGATGGTGAACGCCGGGAGGGCGAGTCCGACACCGCTGCCGCCGATGAGCATCGCCGGGAAGAAATACGTCCAGTAGGTCGGGTCGAGGCCGATCAGCGCGACCCAGAGGATCGAGCCGGCACCGAACAACAGGGCGCCCAACGCGCCCACCGGTCCGGGGCCTATCCGTTGCGCGAGCCGTCCGGCGAACGGTGCGACGGCTGCCGCTGCGATCGGTCCGGGGGTCAGCGCGAGCCCGGCACGGAGAACGGAGAAGTGCCAGACCCCGGTCAGGAAGAGCACATTGCCGAGCAGCATCGCCGAGAATGCCGCGTAGAAGAGTGCGGCCGACACGCTGGACAGAGCGAAGGCGGGCACCCGCAGGATGTCGAGTTCGAGCACGGGTGCCCGGTGCCGCGCGGACCGGAGGACGAAGGCAACTGCGAACAGGAGGGCCGCACCGAAGCAGCCGAGGACGCGGCCGTCCCAGTGCCAGGACGAGCCTTGGACCAGCCCCAGCGTCGCGACGGACACGGCGGCCACCAACAGAACGGTGCCGAGCCAGTCCGGCAGCGGCGGTCTGGCGGGATCCCGGATCTCGGGCAGGACGCGATAGGCCCCGATCAGCGCGATCGCCGCGAGCGGGACGTTGACGATGAAGATCCAGTGCCAGCTGAGCTGCGTCAACAGGCCGCCCAATGGCGGTCCGGACGCCGCGCCGACCGCGCCGACAGCGGCCCATCCGCCGATCGCCGCAGCGCGGCGCTCCGGGGGTATCGAGGGCAGCATCAGTCCGAGCGAGGTGGGCGTTACCGCCGCGGCCCCGGCGCCCTGCAGGGCCCGGGCGGCGATCAGGAAGCCCATGGTCGGCGCGGCAGCGCACAGCGCCGAGCCGACTCCGAAGGCAACCAGCCCGGCAGCGAAGACCCGGCGCCGACCGATGACGTCGCCGAGCTTGCCGGCCGGCACGAGGAGCGCGGCGAACACGATCGCGTAGGCGTTCAGCACCCAGGACAGGTCGGCCACGCCGGACTCGGGGAAGCTGCGTTGGATCGACGGGATGCTGGTGGTGACGATGAAGACGTCCAAGGTCGCGATGAATACCGCGAGAGCAAGGACCGCGAACACCTTTCCGGGGGACCCGGCGCCGGGTGGCGGAATGAAGGAGACCGGGTCCGGCCGCTGGCTGTTCTGTGGGACGACATCCGACGATGGGTGAGTCATGGACTTAGTTGTAAACTAGTTAGACGTTATTCTCAAGTAATAATGGGAGAATCTCAAGTCTGGGTTAGACTGACATCGTGCGCTCCTATGGCCAGTACTGCTCGGTTGCGAAGGCTCTCGACATCGTCGGCGAGCGGTGGACGCTGCTCATCGTCCGTGAGCTGCTGGCCCGCGGAGCATGCCGCTACACCGACCTACGGGCGGGCCTGCCCGGCATAGCCACCAACCTCCTGGCCGATCGCCTCCGTGATCTCGAGGTCGCCGGCATCGTCGCTCGGGAGAACGCTCCGCCACCTGTCGCCACGACGCTCTTCTCGCTCACTGAGCGCGGCGCTGCACTCGAGTCGGTGATCTCGGAGTTGGGGCGATGGGGTGTGCCGCTGATGCGAGAGCATTCCCCCGACGACGTGTTCCGTGGCCAGTGGCTACGGCTGCCGGTGGACATGTTCCTTGCCGACCGCACACCGGACGAGCCGGTGGTTTCGGTCGAGGTTCACGCAGACGATGAGGCCGTTGTCCTCGTCGCGGGAGCCGGCACGGTGACGATGCGGTTGGGTTCGGACCCCGACGCCGATGCGATAGTGACTGCGGATCCCCCGCTCCTGCTCGCAGTCCTGAGCGGTGCGGCCGGACTGGACGACGCGCTGACCCGGGGGCTGCAGCTGGTGGGTTCCAGAGCGGCGGTCGAGCGCATCCTCCCCGTGCCGGCTTCGGCCGCGCCGGTGGTCAGTCCTCGCGGACAAATCCCAGTTCGTTTCCGTCCGCGTCCTTGATCGTGAACTTGCGCGTGCCGTAGGGCGTGTCGAAGAGCGGCTCGACGACTTCTGCGCGGTCGCGGAGCTTGGCCCACCAGTGATCGACATCGCGGACGCTGAAGTTGTACCGGCCGGCGGCCGGCACGGGTTCCATCTCGGAGATCGCGAACTGTGCCGCACCCGTCTGGAAGTGCGCGTACTTCGGCGCGTCCGGTGGCCAGTGACCTTGTGCAGGCAGTTCCAGAACGGACTCGTACCAGGCGACGGCGCGACCGAAGTCGCTGACATTCACTCTCACGTGCTCGAGACGTGGCGCATCCATGAAGTGCACTCTTTCACGCGTTCCACTGCGCGCGGCGAGGTTCTGATCCTTCGGCCACACCGGAGAGCTTCGGGCGGCGGCGCAACTGCCTGGTGCTCGGGTTGCCAGTCTCGCAGTCATCTGACGGAAGCCAGGCGTCCGTCATCCGCTCATGATCAGTACTCCGCTGCCCGCTGATCCGAAGGAATCGCCATGACCAGAGTCCCTGACTCGGAACTCGTGAAGGTGCCAGGCAACACCCTGATCACGGCAACGCCGGAGGAGGGCCGCGAACTCGCGTTCATCCTGGCCCGGCACGCCGTCCACAACATCCAGCCGGATCTCGACGTGCTCAAGGGCGGCCGCCCGGTCTACTCCACCAGCCCGGACAGCCTCATTGCCGCGAGCCAGGTGGTCGCCATCGAGTTCCAGACGATCGCCGCGGCGAACGACTACTGGCGCTGAGCCCGGAGCTGTGAGACCGGCCCGGGCGCCGTCGACCAGCGCCCGGGTCGGTCCGACCGTGAACCTGGCCGTCAGAGTCCGCGCTCAGCCAGCCAGGCCAGCGCTGCGTCCGCCACCTCGCGCCAACCGGCGTCGATGGTGAGCGAGTGCCCACGGTCCTCGAACTCGATCAGATCGGTCTCGGCCGAAGAGTGCCGGTACTGCTTGAGCGTGGCCTTGGTGATCGACTCCGGGACGGTGTGGTCCTGGCCACCCATCACCAGGAGCAGCGGCCCGCGTGACTCGTTGTCGGTGTTCACCTTCGCCGGCGAATGCGGTGAGAAGTTCGCGGCCGCCGCCTCGAACAACGGCCTGCCGGGCGACGGGATGGTCCACGTCTCGAACAGTGCGTCGGACTCCTCCGGCTCGAGTGCATTGCCGAAGCTGTAACGGAACTCGTCGGCGGTGAGCGCCACCGCCCGACCCTTGTTGGCCGGATTCTTGAACACCGGCAAGGTGGCCCGCAGCGAAGACAGCGGCAGCGGCAGCACGCCTTTGATCTGCGCAGCGTCGATCGCGACGGCCGCGGCCGCCTGATCGTCGCCCAGCAGCTTCTCGGCGAGCATGCCGCCGAACGAGTGCCCGATGACGATCGGCTTGGTGTCCAGCGCTTCGAACAGCTTTGCGTAGTGCGAGGCGACGTCGTCGATGCCGAACCCGGCGACCGAATCCGGGTGCTCGCGGGCCGCCGCAACCGTCTCCTGATCTCCGGGCCAGCCGGGCGCCGACGCGGCGTAGCCATGTTCGGTGAACAGGTCCACCCACGGCTGCCACGACGAGGCGTGCAGCCACAGACCGTGGATGAACACCACCGGATTCGGTTTCTGGGTCATTGCGATCCTCTCTCGGAATTCCACGGGCAACCGCGCGACGAGCGCGTCCCGCTGTCCGGCACAGCATCCGAGTAGGCTTCGCGCCCTGTCTTCTGTCAGTCGACTGCGGGCCGGCAAGCGGTGCTACCCGCGGCGCCCCGGCTCCGTGATCGCCCGGTCGCGAGATGTTCACCGTGCTGGTCGATACTCGGCTTTCAGTACCCGACCATCTGTTCGCTCCCCGGGGACCCGACCATGCCACCACCCGCCCTCATCGGACGCGCCTACCAGCTCGGTCGACTGACCGCGCTGATCGACGCCGCCCCGGACCACGGCGGCGCCGTGGCGATCGTCGGCGACCCGGGCATCGGCAAGACCTCGCTCCTCGACGAGGCCAGGCGATACGCCCGTGGTTGCGGCGCCCAGGTGCTCGCCACCGTCGGTGTGGAGACCGAGAGTCCCTTGCCCTACGCAGGTCTGCACCACCTGCTGCGGCCGATCCTGCCCGGGATCACCAGGCTGCCGGGTCCGCAACGGCTGGCCTTACTGTCCGCCTTCGGTGTCGTGGAGCATGCCGAGCCCGAACCGTTTCTGATCGCGCTGGCCGCCCTGACCCTGCTCGTCGACACCGCGCAGGAGCGGCCGCTGGTGGTGCTCGCCGACGATCTCCAGTGGCTGGACCTGCCTAGCCATGAAGCGCTGGCCTTCATCGCCCGGCGGGTCTCCATCGATCCCGTCGTGGTGATCGGCGTCTCCCGCTCGGGCATGCCAGGTCCGTTCGTGGCGGCCGGCCTCGACGAGATCGCGGTGCACCGGCTGTCCGGAGCGGAGTCGGCCGAGTTGCTCGCTCGACAGCCCGGCCTGGACGAGCGCCTGCGACGGGAGATCCTCGAGCGCAGCGGACGGGAATCCCCTTGCCCTGGTCGAGCTCCCCCGCGCGTGGCGGGCTCGGTCCGAACGCGACGCCCTGCCCGCGGTGCTGCCGGTCACCACCCGGGTGGAACGTTCCTTTACCGGCCGGATGGCCGAGTTGCCGCAGGCCACCCGGGACGTCCTGCTGATCACGGCTACGTCGGACGGCGACAGTCTGGCCGAGATCCTGCGGGCCGCAACGATGCTCGGCGGGCCGGTGGCGACGGTCGACGACCTCCAACCTGCGGTCGGGGCCGGCCTGCTGGTCGGCGACGGGACGACCGTGCAGCTTCGTCATCCGTTGGTGCGGTCGGCCGTCGTCCAGGCGGAGAGCATCAACCGACGTCATCAGGCGCACGCTGCGCTGGCCGGAGCGCTCGTCGCTGATCCGTACCGGCGGGCCTGGCATCGCGCGCAGGCCATTGTCGGGCCGGATGACCAGGTGGCCGCTGAGCTGGCGGCAACCGCCCAGCCGTCGATCTCCCGCGGCGCGGCCACCGTGGCGATCCGCAGCCTGGAGCGGGCCGCACAGCTCACGTCCGATCCGGCACTCCGTGGGCGGCGTCTGCTGCTCGCGGCCGAGCATGCCTTCGATCTCGGACGGGCGGATCTGGTCGCCCGCCTGGTCGGTGAGGCGGACCGGCTCCCACTGTCGGTCCTCGACCGCGCCCGGCAGCAGTGGCTCACCGAAATCTTCCACGACGGCATACCCGGCGACCCGGCCCGCGTTCTCGACCTGGCCGAGATCGCCGTCGGCGCCGCCGCCACCGGCGACCCCGATCTCGCGGTGAAACTGCTGCTCGGGGCGGCGCTGAGGTGTTGGTGGGCCGACACGGGTCCGGCCGCCAGGGCCCGGGTCGCCGAGGTGGCCCGAGAGCTCACCGGACTGGACCGCAACGCCGGCCGGATCGCCGCGCTGGCGGTGGCCGAGCCGGTCCTCGCCGCGGCAGAGGTCCTCGCGCTCCTCGACGGGTTCGTGATCGAAGCCATCACCGATGCGGATGAACTGCGACTGCTGGGTATGGCCGCGCACGCGGTCGGGCATTCGACCCTGGCCGCCGACTTTCTCGATCGCGCCGAGTGGAGGCTGCGCGACCAGGGCAGATTCGGGCTGCTTCCACACGTGCTGGTGTGGACGCTGCCGGTGCGGTTGGCGCTGGGCGACTGGGACCGGGCGGCGGCCGCGGCCGAGGAAGGTCGTCGACTCTCCGAGGAGACCGGGCAGCCGATCTGGTCGGCCGGGGCCGTGGTGTGCGCCGCCCGCGGGCTCGCCCTGCGGGGCGAGCGGGCCAGGGCGCTACGCCTGGCCGCAGAGGCCGAACTCGCGGCGAACGGCAAGGGCCTCAACGACGTTCTGGCCTGCGTGCAGCTCGCCCGGGGCGCCGCGTGGACCACCTCCGGCAATTACGACGAGGCGTACCGCGAGCTCGTCCGGCTCTTCGACCCGGCCGATTCCGCCTACCACCAGCGGGAGGGCTACCCGGGGATCACCATGCTCGCCGACGCTGCAGTACACACCGGGCGGTTCGATCGGGCGCGGGCGGTGGTGGCCGATCTCGAGGCGGTCGCGGCGATCAGTCCATCCCCGGACCTGCGGGTGTACCTGGCGTACTGCCGGGCGGTGCTCGCTCCCGACGAGGATGCCGAACGGTGCTATACCGAGGCGCTCGGGACCAACCTGGCCCGCTGGCCCTGGATTCGGGCCCGGGTCGAGCTCGCCTACGGCTCATGGCTGCGCAGGCAGCGACGGGTGATCGAGAGCCGCATGCACCTGCGCTCGGCGCTGGCGGCGTTCGACCTGATCGTCGCACCGCACTGGTCGCGGCAGGCCGCTGCGGAGCTGCGGGCGGCGGGTGAGCGGACGGGGCGGGAATCCGGCGCGGCATCGCTGCTCTCCGCCCAGGAGTTGCAGATCGCCCGACTGGCGGCCGACGGCATGTCCAACCGCGAGATCGGCCAGCAGCTCTACCTTTCGCCCCGTACGGTCGGCTCGCACCTGTACCGGATCTTTCCGAAGCTCGGAGTCACCTCCCGGGCGCAGCTCGCGGCCGAGCTCAGTACCACCTGAGGGGCTACGCCATCCGCTCGCCGGCATGCACGGCCGCGGTGATCCGGTTGGCCGGCGGGGCCAGCGGGCAGACCCAGCGCGGGTCGTACCGGCAGGACGGGTGGTACAGGAAGTTCAGGTCGATGACGACGCGTCCGGAACGACCCCCGAGGTCGGCGCCCTTCGCGGTGTCCAGCAGGTACCGGCCCCCGCCGTAGCTGCCGTCACCGGCCGATCCGTCGCGCAGCGGCACGAAGAGACCACCGGCGTACTGCGGCAACCACCACACCGCGATCTCGGCGCCCAGCTGCTCCGGAAGGGCGACCGTGCCGATCTGCTCCAGAACGGTGACGCCGTCCCGCCCGGTGTCGATGCTGACCCGCCCGGCGTTCTCCACGGATCGGATCTCGGACTCGACCCGGAGCGCCGGGTCGTAGGGCCAGTAGGGCAGGCCGGTGTCGCGGAGCCGGTCGTCGGCGGCCAGCGGGCTCTGCGGATGCGTTGCGGAACAGCTCGTCCCGGCCCTCGATCCACCGGCGGTGCGCGAGCTCCGGTGCGGGCGCCTCGCGGACCCGTTGGTACAGGGCGGCCACCGCGCGGCGCCAGTCGGTGAGTTCGAGGGCGCCGGCGGCGGTGAGCATGACGCCGTCGGAGGAATCCTGTGAGCCGGTCATCGGTCTCCGTTCCGCGGCGGGCGCCTCGTGCACCGTCCCTGTGCCGGTACCCCGACACGTCCGGGTGCACCACGCCCAGCGTGGCCCGGTGAACCTGGACCCGCTACCGGGCTGTTCTCGCGCGCGTCACACGGGCGACACACGCCCGTTGGACCCTGGAGACCATGACCACGCTCGCCGAGCTCCAGGTCCCGCGGCTGGGTGACTGCCGCTTCGACTCGCCGCTGGCCAAGTACGTCGCGGATCGCCGCACCAATGAGCACTACGTCGACGAGGACGACCGGGTGCTCTACGACGACACCGTCGAACTGCTGCGCGACCGCAACCTGCCGCTCGACCACCTGCCCGCCTTCGAACCGGGCGGTCCGCGGCGCCGGGTGTTCTTCGAACCCGGCGCGACCCGGGTCGGCATCGTCACCTGCGGCGGCCTCTGCCCAGGACTCAACGACGTGATCCGCGGTCTGGTCCTCGAGCTGCGCAACCACTACGGCGTCGAGGAGGTCCTCGGCTTCCGGCACGGCTTCGCCGGTCTGATCCCGACCAACGGTCATCCGCCGATCCCGCTCGTCCCCGGCGCCATCGGCACCATCAACGAGCAGGGTGGCACCATCCTGGGCAGCTCCCGCGGTGCGCAGGATCCGGAGGTGATGGCGGACCGGCTGGTCGAGCTGGGCATCGACATCCTGTTCGTCATCGGCGGTGACGGGTCGATGCGCGGCGCGGCCGGACTCGCCGACGTGCTCACCGCCCGCGACCTGCCGATCGGCGTGATCGGCATCCCGAAGACCATCGACAACGACATTCCTTTCATCGGCCAGAGTTTCGGGTTCCAGACGGCGTATTCCACCGCCGCGCAGTCGATCCAGGCGGCCAGGGTCGAGGCGCAGTCGGCAGTGCACGGTGTCGGCCTGGTCCGGGTGATGGGCCGGCACTCCGGTTTCATCGCCTGCTATGCCGCGCTCGCCGGACACAATGCGGACTTCGTGCTGGTGCCCGAGGTGCCGTTCGATCTGGACGGCCCGTCCGGGTTTCTCGCCTGCCTGCACCGGGCCGTCGCCGACCGTGGCTCGGCCGTGGTGGTGGTCGCCGAGGGTGCCGGCCAGCACCTGGTGCGGGCGGACGGCGCCGACGCCAGCGGCAACGCAGCGCTGGCCGACATCGGGCTCTACCTGAAGCAGGCGATCGGGGCGCACTTCGCCGACGCCGGAACGGAACTGAACCTCAAGTACATCGATCCCGGGTACACGATCAGGTCCGTCCCGGCGCAGGCCGGCGACTCGGTCTACTGCGTCCGGCTGGCCCAGGCCGCCGCACACGCCGGCATGGCCGGGCGGACCAAGATGGTCGTCGGCCGCCGGCACAACCGGTTCATCCACGTGCCGATCGCACACGTGGTGTCGTCCCGCAATCAGGTCGCCCCGGACGGCGACCTGTGGCTCGCGGTGCTGGAATCCACGGCGCAGCCGGCCGAGATGCGCTGATACTGGCTCTAGAAGATCCGGTTGCCGATCTCGGCGGGAGCGGCCAGCAGGCCCTCGATCTCGTCGTCGAGCTTGACCAGGGTGAGCGACGCTCCGGCCATGTCGAGCGAGGTGCAGTACTCGCCGACGTAGCTGCGTCCGACGGTGATGCCGCGGGCGGCCAGCTGCTCGTGCGCGTAGCCGTACAGCAGGTACAGCTCGCTGATCGGCGTGCCGCCGAGGCCGTTGATCATCAGCGCCACCCGGTCACCACTCTCGTAGGGCAGGTCGCTGACCACCGGCTCCAGCAGCTCGTCGAGCAGGGCGTTGGCCGGGGCCATCTTCGCCCGGCGGCGGCCCGGTTCGCCGTGGATGCCCACCCCGACCTCGATCTCGTCGTCACCCAGCTCGAACAGCGGTGAACCCTTGGCCGGTGGGGTACACGCGGTCAGGGCGAGACCCATGGTCCGGGTCACCGAGTTGACCTTCTCGCCGATCCGGACGATCTCGTCGAGCTCGGCACCGGCCTCGGACGCGGCGCCGACCGCCTTCATCACGAAGAAGTTGCCCGCCACACCGCGCCGGCCGACGGTCCAGGTCGAGTCCTGCACCGACACGTCGTCGTCGATGAACAGCGTGGTGACCTTGACCCCGTCGGCGGCGCTCATCTCCTGCGCCATGTCGAACGCCATCCGGTCGCCGGTGTAGTTGTTCACCAGCAGCAGGACGCCCTTCGGCGAAGCGAGCAGTTTGGTGGTCTCGTAGACGTAGTCCATCGGCGGGGCGGCGAAGACGTCGCCCGGACAGGCGGCGTCGAGCATTCCCTTGCCGACGGTGAGTACATGGGCCGGCTCGTGACCGGAACCGGAGCCCTGGATGATCGAGACCTTGTCGTCGTTCGGTGCGTCCGAGCGCATGATCAGGTTGTACTCCGGCACGTACTTCAGGGTGTCCGGGTTGGCCAGCGCGATGCCCTTGAGCATCTCCGGGACGAACTGCAGCGGGTCGTTGACGAACTTCTTCATGTTTCCTCCACGGCTCTGTGGTTGGGACTGCTCTGTGGTTGGGACTGCTCTGTGGTTGGGACTGCTCTGTGGTTGGGACTGCTCTGTGGTTGGGACTGCTCGGTGGTTGGAACTGCTCGGTGGTTGGAACTGCTCGGTGGTCGGACTGCCGACCGTGCGCTACTCGCTTCGATCGCCCCAGGTGGCGGCGATCCTCTCGACGATCACGGCGACGGCGACGGCGCCGGGGTCCGGTGAGCCGATACTGCGCTCGCCGGTGTACGACGCCCGGCCGCGGCGGGCCTGCAGGGCCGTGGTCGCCTCCGCCGCACTTCTGGCCGAGACAGCTGCTGCCGCAACGATCTCGGCTGCGTTGGAACCTGTCTCGAGGCCCTCGGCGATGGTGGTGGTCATCGGGTCGAGGGCGTCCAGCAGGGTCTTGTCGCCCAGCTCGGCCTTGCCGCGGGCCTTGATCCCCTCCATCGCCGACTGCAGCATCTCGACCACGTCGGCGCCGGAGATCTCGGTGCGGCCCTTGGTCTTCGTCGCCGCCCGCAGGAACGCGGTCCCCCAGATCGGGCCCGAGGTGCCGCCGATCCGGCCGGTGATCACCATCGCGATCTTCTGCAGGAAGGTGCCGATGTCGGTGCGGTCGTACCCGTCCCAGTCGGCGAGGACGATCTCGAAGCCGCGGGCCAGTGAGAACCCGAAATCGCCGTCGCCGACCACCGAATCCAACTCGCCGAAATACTTCTCGTTGTCCACGGCGGTCTGGGCGATGGTGTGCACGACGAACTCGACGTCGGCGAAATCTCCGGTGCTCATCGGTCCTCCTTGATCTCGGCGTCCGGGCGGGTCGGGCGGGGGCGGTCCAGCACCGCGATCAGGTCGGCGAGGCGGACCTCGGAACCCGGCGTGATGCCGACCGGATCGGCGAGGACCCGGGCGGGCTCGACGTCGTCGCCGAGCGAGCTGACCACCAGCGAGGCGCCGGTGAAGTCCTCGCCGGTGGTGAAGGAGCTGACGGTCACCACCGTGCGCAGGCCGGCGGCCAGGGCGGCCCGCAGACCGTTCTCGCTGTCCTCGACGACCACCACCTCGTCGGGCCCGGCTCCGAGTTCGGCCAGCGCCAACAGGTAGATGTCCGGCGCCGGCTTCTTCCGCGGTACGACGTCACCGGCGAACACCGAGAACGCCGACGCTGCTTCGGGTCCCACCGCGTGTTCGAGCACCGCGCGTACCGACTGCTCCGCCGAGGTCGACGCCACGGCCAGCCCCCAGCCGGCCGCAGCCGCCTCGCCGACGATCCGGGCGATTCCGGGCCGGCCGGGTAGTGCACCGGACTCGACCAGGCCGGTGTAGATCTCCGTCTTCCGACGGTGCCATCTGGCCACCTCGGCACGTTGGCCGTCCTGGTCGGCGGGCAGGTCGGCCGCGGCGACGAACTCCGGCGTCAACAGGCTGGCCATCCGTTCCTTGCCGCCGCCGATCAGCACCTTCTCGGCGTAGTCGGCCTCGCTCCACTGCACCGGCAGCCCGAACTCGACGAAGGTCTCGTTGAACGCCGGGAGGTGGCCGTTGCGCTCGGTGTCGGCGAGCACGCCGTCGCAGTCGAAGACCAGGAAGGGCACGGTCACCAGGCCTTTCCGGCGCTGCCGAAGTTGTGCGCGAGACCGGTGGTGAGCGCGACGATGTGGTTGCGGACGTCGGCGAACAGGGATGGCGGGTCCCACTTGTCGGCCGCTTCGGCGCCCTTGAGGAACGCCAGCGACGACCGCATGAACTCGATCTTGAGAGCCGTGGAGATGTTCACCTTGGCGCAGCCACGGGCGATCAGATCGGCGAACTGGGCGTCGGTCATCCCGCTCCCACCGTGCAGGGCGATCGGTACCGAGGTCGCCTCGACCAGGTCGGTGACTCGTTGGAAATCCAGATCCGGCGTGCTCGAGTAGACGCCGTGCGCGTTTCCGATCGACGGGGCGAACACGTCGACGCCGGTCTCCCGGATGAAACCGATTGCCACGTCGAGACTCTGGCGGATCGATTCGGTGTCCGACCCGATGCCGTCCTCGACGCCCTTGATCGACTCGATCTCGCCCTCGACGTGTGCGCCGTGTCGCCGGGCCTCGGCCACCACCTCGATGGTCTGCCGCTGGTTCTCTTCGACGGGCAGCGTCGACGCGTCGAACAGCACCGAATTCCATCCCTGATCCAGGCATTCGGTGATCACCGCGCGCTCCGGGCAGTGATCCAGGTGCAGCGTCACCGGAACCTCGATGCCGGCCGTCATCGACGTCCAGAGCGAATACAGCACGGTCGACGTCATCGCCCGCACGGTCTTCACCGAGGTCTGCACGATCACCGGCGAGTGCGCCTCGACCGCACCGGCCAGGACGGCTTCCAACGTCAGGTCGTTGACGACGTTGATCGCCGGCACGCCGTAGCGACCTTCGAACGCACGGTCAACGATGTCCTTCAGGGACACGACAGCCACCGTCGAACCTCCTCGTTCGGCTGGACGTCAGCCTACGAAGCGGTCGACCGACGGTGCCATGGGAGATTCCCCCACCCACCGGTAGGGAAACCCTCCAGAGTCGGCCGCCTCACCTGGCCTGGGCCGACTGCCCGGCCAGCACCGTCCGGTTGGCCGCGCCGGTCTTCCGCAGCACCGCGCCGACGTGCTTCTCCACGGTCTTCACCGAGATGGCCAGCACCGAGGCGATCTGCTTGTCCGGCAGCCCCTGCTCCACCAGCGCGCGGACCTCCCGCTCGCGCGCGGTGAGGTGTCCGTCCGGCTTGGCCTCGACCACCGACGACGTGAACCGGCCGAAGAACTCGGCGGTCACCAGCGAATCGCCGCGCGCGGCCGCGACGATGGCCCGGGCCAGCCCGGCGGCGTGGGTCTCGTGTTCCACGAAACCGACCGCGCCGACCTGCGCGGCCCCGCGCAGCCGGTCGTCGGCGACCGAGTCGATCAGCAGCACCACCGCCGCCGCCGGGTCGGTTGCCCGCAGATGCGCGGTGAGCTGCACCCCGTCGAGGTGCGGAAGGTCCAGATGGGCGAGCACCACGTGCGGGTGCAGCAACTGGTAGGCCTCCACCACCTCGGCGCCGTCGCCGATCTCGCCGACCACCTGGATGTCCGGTTCGACCATGCTCAGCATCCGCACCAGACCGGCTCGGACGACGGCACTCTCGTGCACCACCAGCACCCGCCAGCGGGACCGCGAACCGTCGGTCGGACCCGGCCGGGAGTACGGGCAGCTCGGCCCGCACCCTGGTCCCCCACTGGGGGGTCGACTCGATCTGGAGCGAGCCGCCGAGGTGCAGGGCCCTGGCGACCAGACCCTGCAGACCCAGACCGCGCCGCGGGGTGGCACTCGGACCGGACAGGCCCGCGACGTCGAACCCGCAGCCGTCGTCCTCGATCAGCACGGTGACGCTCTGGCTGCCGTAGACCAGGCCGACCCGGACCTGCCGGGCCCGGGCGTGCTCCAGGACGTTGGTCAGTGACTCCTGCACGATCCGGAACAGCTGCCGACCGGTCTCCGGCGCCAACAGCTCCGGCTCGCCGACCACCACCAGCCGAGTGGCCAGCGTCGCGGTCGACTCCATCCAGGCCAGTTCGAGCGCGATCGCGTCACCGATCGACCGGCCGTCCAGCAGCGCCGGACCCAGGCCGAGCACGGCACGCTGCATCTCGGTGAGCGCGGATCTGGCCGCGCGTCGGGCGCCGGCCAACGCCACCTGCGGGTCGCGGGCCGCGGCGACCTCCCGTTCGGCGTCGTCGAGGTTGAGCAGCACCACCGCCAGCCCGCGGGCGACGGTGTCGTGCACGTCGCGCACCATCCGCTCGCGCTCGGCCATGGTGGCCGCCTCGCCGGCCCGGTCCGCGGCCAGCGCGTGCAGCCGGGCATTGGTGATCGCGATCGCGGCGTGGGTGGCGAACAGCTCCAGCAGCTCGGCGTCCGCTTCGGTGAACCGCCGGTCCGGGTCGCGGCTGAACACCACGCAGGCGCCGATGATCGTCCCGTTCCAGCGGATCGGCACCCCGATCACACCGTGCAGCGCCGCCCGGTCCCGCTCGGCGATGTGGCCGCCGCGGACGTCGGCGTAATCGTCGAAGATCACCGATCGGCGGGCCCGGACCACCTCGCCGGTGACGCCCTCGTCCAGCGGGAAGGTCTCGCCGGAGTGGCAGCCGACGCCGAGATCGACCTCCTTGCGGTACGTGCCGGCGAGCTCGTCGACCGTGCAGACCGATCCGCTGTCGCAGCCGAGCAGATCCATGCTGTGCCGCAGGATCCGCTCCAGCAGCGGGGCGAGGGCGAACTGGCCGGCGAGGTCGTTCGCCATCGCCGACAGGGTGTCGAGGTGGCGTCGGGCATCGCCCGGGGACTGCGGTGAACTCATCCGGCGACGATCCTCATCGATCTCGTCAGCGCGCGGCTGGCTGGGCTTGCGCCCATCATCCGCCCGGCCGGTGCGACGCCGCCAGGTGTGCCCGGGTCACCGGGCCCGGCAGCCCACTCAGGTTGTCGGCGCTGCGCTGGTCGACGGGGATGCCGAAGGCGCGGCCGAGGGCGGGGCCGGCGCACCGGACGGCGGGGTCGGCGCACCCGAGGGCGGGGTATGACCCTCACCGGGACCGCCACCGCGCGGTCCGAAGCCGCGGCCCGGACCACCCGGTCCGTGCCCGCGGCCGCCGTCCTTGCCAGGCTCCGGGCGGGTCCCGACGGTCGTCGCATCCAGGGACACCCCGTCGGCGTTGACGGTGCCGCGGGCCTCGATGTTCGTGCCGACCGCGATCGGCATCTTCAGACCGTCCTCGAACGTGGTGTCGCCGGAGCTGGTGTTGATCACCCGGGTGAAGCCGTCGTGGTCCTTGACGGTGATCGTGGAGCCGGAGACCTTGGTGACGGTGCCGCCGATGTGCGGCTGGTGCGCCGGCCGCTCGGCCGGGTCGGTCGGGACAGCGCCCTTGGAGCCGGTGGTCGGCGCTGCTGTGCTGCCGCTGGTGGGGGCCGCCTGGGCCGCACCGACCGTGGCGTCCGGGGCTGCGGCAGCGGCCATGGTGACACCGCCGCCGACCACGACCACCGCGGCGACGGCACTTGCCGCGTACCACGGGCTCCGCCGGCGGGCGGGTTTCGGATCCTCGTTGGACATCGGGTGATTCCTCTCCATCGGCGCTCCGGTTGTTCCGGGCGCTGATCCCACTCTGGGCGCCGGACCTGAAGAGCGGCTGAATCCGGGACCATCTTCAGCGGGTTCTCAGGTTCACCCCGGATGCTCGGAGTATGGAGACAACCGCGCGCGTACTGGTGGTCGAGGACGACGCGGTGCTGCGGCGCTGCGTCGCGGAGGAACTGGTGGACGCCGGGTTCCAGGTGCGGGCCGCCGCCGATGGTCGCGATCTCGACGCGGTGGTCGACGCTTTCCGGCCCGACGCCGCGGTGCTCGACGTCATGCTGCCCGGGCCGTCCGGCCTGGTGCTGGCCGAGCGACTCCGCCGATCCGGCGACATCGCGGTGCTGTTCCTGACCTCCCGGGACGCCATCGACGACCGGCTGGCCGGGTTCGCGGCCGGCGCCGACGACTACCTCGTCAAACCGTTCGAGATGGCCGAACTGCTGGCCCGGATCCGCGCCGTGCTGCGCCGGACCGGGGCCTTGACCACCTCGACGGTGGAGGTGGCGGATCTGGTGGTGGACGAGGACGCGGGTGAGGTCCGGCGTGACGGCGGGCCGGTCGCCGTCACCGCGACCGAGTTGAAGCTGCTGGTGTACCTGGCCCGGAACCGCGGTCGGGTGCTGTCCAAGACGCAGATCCTCACCCAGGTATGGGGCTACGACGCCTACGACCCGAATCTGGTCGAGGCGTACGTATCGTCGCTGCGCCGCAAGCTCGAAGTGGCCGGACCTCGGGTGATCCACACCGTGCGCGGGGTCGGGTATCGGCTGAGCGAACCGGTGGCATCGTGACCGGCGCCGCCGCCTCGGTCGAGAATCCGCCGGTCCGGACCGGGTCGCTGCGGCTGCGGGTGGCCAGCTGGGTGCTGGTGCTGCTGGTGGTGGTGCTGTTCGCGCTCGGCGCCCTGGTGAACCTGCTGCTCCGGCAGGCACTGGTCGACGACCTCCGGACCCGGCTGGAGGACCGCGCCGGATTCGCCGCGGTGCTGCAGGAGCAGGGCGAGAGCGGGCAGTCCCTCGCCGACAAGACCGCCGGCGGCGGCGTGCTGTCCACCTTCACCGCCGGATCCAGGCAGTACGTCGGCCGCAACTCCGACCCGCGGCCGCCCGGGCCGCCGCCCGGCGGTCGACGCCCGGCCGCCGCGGTCGCGCCGGTGGTCACCTACACCGAGGTGGACGGGGAGCTGGTGGCGTCCGTCAGGCTGCCCACCGGCACGCTCACCATGCGCACCAGCGAGGCGGAGATCAACCGGACCTTGGTGGAGCTCACCCGCATCGAGCTGCTCGCCGGCGCCGGCACCCTGGCCGTGACGGCCTTGCTGCTGTACCTGGTGGTCGGCCGGGCGCTGCGTCCGCTGCACCGGATGACGGCGTTGGCCGCCCGGATCCGGGACGGCGCGCGCGGGCGGCGGCTCCGGCCCACCCGACCCCATACCGACCTGGGTCGGACCGCGGCGACCTTCGACGAGATGCTCGATGCACTGGAGGCCGCGGAGGCGGGTGCCCAACAGGCCGAGCTGCAGATGCGGCAGTTCCTGGCCGACGCGTCACACGACCTGCGCACGCCCCTGGCCGGGGTGATCGCGGGTTCCGAACAACTCCTGCGAACCCCGACCGGTCGGGCCGAGCGGGAGGAACGGCTGGTCGCGGTGATCCGTCAGGCTCGCCGGGCGGCCCGGCTGGTGGACGATCTGCTGCTGATGACCCGGCTGGACGGCCCGCCGCCCCCGGCTCCTCCGGCGCGCTTCCCGGTGGAGCTGTCCGCCCTGGTCGATGCCGAGGTCACTGCTGTCCGGTTGCGATGCCCGGACGCTCTCGTGGTCGTCGAGTCCGGGCCGGGTGCGGTGCTCGCCGACCCGGATCAGCTGGCCCGGGCGGTCGGCAACCTGCTGGACAATGCGGTCAGGGCCGGAGGTCCGGTGCGGGTGGCGGTGCGTTCGGTTGACGGCAGCGTCCGGATGCTCGTCGAGGACGGCGGTCCCGGGGTGGCCGACGCCGAGCGCGAGCGCATCTTCGACCGGTTCGTCCGGCTCTCCCCCGAGCGGTCCGGGCCGGGAGCCGGATTGGGCCTGCCGATCTCCCGCGCCATTGCCCGGGCGCACGGCGGGGAGCTCCGGTGCCTGCCGTCTGCCGTCGGGGCGCGGTTCGAGTTGGTGCTGCCTGCGGCAGTGGCCGCTCAGCTTCGTGGCGGGGTGGCTCGGACCGGGGCGGTGTCGGTGCTGCAGTCGGTGTAGCCCTGGCGGGCCGTGGTGGGCCGTTCCTGGGATCAGGAGCCGGGATCAACAGTCCTGGGAACCGCAGACCAGGACGCTGCGCCATTCGCCCACGGTCGCCTGGGCTGTTCCGTTGGTCTGCACCGAGTCGGTGCCGGTGGCGCCGGTGCTGAATCGCCAGTTGAACGACCAGGTTGCGGTGGCGGTGACGGTCCACGTTCCGGAGCCGCCGGTCCTGGCCTTGCTCGACATCCAGCGGTACTGGTACCCGCAGGAGGGTTTCTCTCGGACGTTGACGTCGGCCGGCGGCGGCGTTCCGGCGCCGTCGCAGACAACCGCCGCGGTTTTCTCGGTCGGATGATCGAGATCGGCGGGCTCGCCCAGGGTCCAGGACACCGAAGTCAGGCTCACGTCGAGATCGACTGCCAGGCCGCGGTCGTCGGCGTGCGCCTTCTGCGGCTGGAACGCCGCGGCGTTGCCGCCGTCGTCGAGATACAGCCAGGTCCACGAGTTGACCGCGATGTGGTCGGCATCGGGGCCGAGGGTGACGTTGAGATCGGGCAACTTGATGGACGCGCGCGCCGTGCGGATCAGGGCCTCGGGGTCGGGGGGTGGTGCGGCGGGGGTGGGTTCGGAATGAACTCCGTGACGATCATTCCGTTGAAGTCCGAGCACTCGTAGATGTCGCCTTCGGCGGCGGTGTGGCCATCCCAAGCTGGTAGAGCGGCGGGTGCATTCGGCACGACTCTCGGCTCATCGATGCAAACGACTCCACTGGGCATCGGCAGGTCGTGCAGGCCGCGCAGTCGACTTGGTCGTTGGTAGCTCGCATCCTCGTGCTCGGTCGCCTGCTGGCTTGGCTGGTTCGGCGACCGCGGTTCTCGGAATCCGAAAGCTGTGTGCGCGAATCGAATGACTCCCGCGACAGCGCTCGATCGTCCGGTCCTCGACTCGATAGCCAGGATCGAGCATTCGGTCTGGACTGGTCTCGGACGGCGAGCGCGACACGCATGTCGAGCACCGCTGACCAGCGCGATAGCAATCGCGCATGCGAACCCATCCTCAGCATTGCTTGACCGGATTTGGGCGATCGATCAAGCCGGATTCGCCACCCGACCTTCGGTAGATTCTCAACGTAGACAGTCCATTGAGCTCGCGTACGAGTCGTGCTGTCGACAATTGACTTTCCGGCAGTTGATCGACGACGTCGAGCTCGCTGTTGTCCTGGCAGGACACGATCTCGACGACGCATCTGTCGGACTGACTGCGCACTCCCCTCAGTCGAGGTGTAGCCAATCTGGTGAAACTTGTTCTCGTGAAGCGTCTTCAGCGTATTGCTGCCACTGCGTCAAGTTCAGACGCCAGAGAGGTACTGCTCATCTCGAGTTCCAGTCTTGCGCGCTCGGGACGCGCGAAAACTCAGGTCGTAGATGTCCTGCACCTGCCGGTAGATGTCGACAGCGTTCTCGGCGGTCTTCCGGTCAGCGCCCTTGATCGAGGCCGGGATCGTCACGACGAAGCGCTCGTCAGCGGGCGGGGGTGGCGGGTCCGACTTCGAGGTCTTCGTCGGCGGCTTGGAGCTGGTCGGCGGTCTTGACGTGGGTCGAGTCGTCACCGACGACGGGGTCGGCGTCGGGGCGGGACTTGTCGACAGCGTCGTGCTCGATGGCGACACAGTCGCGCTGGTGACCGTCGTCTGGACGGTCGTCGTACTCGGGGTCGGAGTGAGCGTCGAAGGCTGCGGCGGGTCCGAGGTACAGCCCGCGACGAGTGCGACCGCGATCGTCGTCACCGCAGCGAAGCGCACCAGGCGGCTGCGGCCGACGACCCCGTTCCCCATCGTTCCCCCTCGTCAGGACCGTGACGGATCCGACGAGGGTAGCCGAACTCGACAGGACGGATACCCCTGTCCACAAAGTGACGGGAGCGGGCTCCAGTTCGGTCGAAGTCGCGCAGCTTGCAACTTGCGCTGTCGGTGCCGCTGACGCCTTCCCGACAGCGCGAGTTGTGCATCGGCAGCACGAAGCGACGCGCGTCGGCACGCAACTTGCGCTGTCGGGACTGCCGGCGCCCGCCGCCCCCGGCCGACCGCCCCTACCTGGCTGACCCGACCTTCCCGACAGCGCGAGTTGTGTACCGGCAGCACGAAGCGACGCGCGGTCGGCACGCAACTTGCGCTGTCGGGACTGCCGGCGCCCGCCGCCCCCGGCCGACCGCCCCTACCTGGCTGACCGACCTTCCCGACAGCGCGAGTTGTGCACCGGCAGCACGAAGCGACGCGCGGTCGGCACGCAACTTGCGCTGTCGGGACTGCCGGCGCCCGGGCCCCGCCCCACCCCCGGAAGCCCCGCGGCTCCCGAACCCCGCGCGCCACCCCGCAGCGCCGCGCTCAGGCCCGAACGCCCGGTCCCCAGTGGGGGTCCCGGCCGAGGTACCGGAGCAGCTGGTCCAGGGCACCGGCGTCATCGGGTCCGTCGAGCGCGGGCGAATAGGCGAAACCGCGGAGCGGCTCAACGATCTCCACCGCCACCTTCATCAGCTCTTCCGCCAGCGCGTCATCGAGTCCTGGGGTCTGGCCGGTCGCCACCGCGATGTCCCAGGAGTGCACGCCGGCGTCCAGGGCGCACGCGCCGACGGCCAGCCAGGCCGGCAGCGGGCCCTGCGGAAGGGGCACCGGCACGTCGACGGCATCCGGTGCGACCTCGGCGAACGCCGCCGACGCCGCCGCCAGCGCGGGTTCGAGCAGATCGACCGCAGCGCCGTCGAGGGTCCCGGACGGTGCGAACGGGTCGTAGGTCGGAAAGCCCTCCTGAGTAAGGAAGCCCGCGTAGCCGCGCTGGTCGCCGGCCGCGTGCTGCAACACCTGGGTGACCGTCCACTGCTGGCAGGGCGTCGGGGCGTTCCAGTCGTCCGGACCGACGCCGGCCACCGCACGCCGCAGTGCGGCGTGCGCCCGGTCCAGCACATCCCAGGTTGTCGTCGTGGTCATCGTCGTCACCCTTCGGCTTGAACGGAACGCTTCATTCCGTTTCATCCTGAACTCTAACGGAACGGATCAGTCCGTTCAAGTGCTATCTTCAACCCGGGAAGGAGTCCGATGGATCCGAAGCCACTCCCCGGCCGGAAGGCCGAGGCCGCCCGCAACGACGGGACGATCCTCGAGGCGGCGCGCGCTGTGTTCCTCCGCGACCCCGGGGCTCCGATGTCCGCGGTCGCGCACGAGGCAGGCGTCGGGATCGGCGCGCTCTACCGGCGGTACCCGAGCAAGGACGCGCTGCTTCAGAAGCTCTGCGGCGACGGGCTACGCCGATTCACCGAGCTCGCGGAGGCGGCGCTGGCGGATCAGCACGATCCGTGGGAGTCGTTCGCCGGGTTCATCCGCGGTGTGATCGCCGCCGACGTACACGCCCTGACCGTTCGGCTGGCCGGCACCTTCACCCCGACCGACGAGCTGCACCTACTCGCCGCTCACTCGAGCGACGTGGTGCGCATGGTCTTCGAGCGCGCCCGATCCGCCGGGGTGATCAGGTCCGATGTCGACGTCAACGATCTGCCGATGATCTTCGAGCAGCTCACCGCCATCAGACTGCCGGATCCGGGCCGGACCGCAGATCTGCGCGACCGCTATCTCAGGCTGCAGCTCGATGCGCTGCGTGCCACCCGAGCCGCTGCGCTGCCACACAGTCCGCCCACCGCAGCCGAACTCGGCCGTCGCTGGGCCCGTCGCTGAGCCTGCCTCGGGGGTCTGCCGATGTGCCCACCACGAGAGTCAGCACATCGCGCTACGTTGGTCAGTGATCGACGGCGATCACGGACAGGAGGCGCGCGTGGCCGAGGGCGCCCTCACCATCGGCGTGCTCCGCGAGTCCGCCCCCGGTGAGAAACGGGTCGCGCTGGTCCCCGAGGTGCTCGGCCGGATCGCCGCGCTCGGCGGATCGGTGGTTGTCGAGTCCGGTGCCGGTGAACAAGCCTGGTTCTCCGACGACGCCTACCGGGCGGGCGGCGCGGACATCGCCGATGCCGACACCGTGCACGAACGCGCCGACATCCTGTTGCGGATCGGCCCGCCGAGCGCCGAGCAGATGGAGAAGATGCGGGATTGCCGGGCGCACGCCGGACTGCTCCGGCCGTTCGAACGGCCGGACGAGTTGGCCGGGTGGGCGGCCAGGGGCATCACCACGGTGTGCCTGGACCTGTTGCCCCGCACCCTGTCCCGGGCCCAGACCATGGACGCCTTGACCTCACAGTCCAGCGCGGCCGGCTACCGCGCGGTGATCCGGGCTGCGGACACCTTTCCCGGCTGGTTCCCGATGCTGATGACGGCCGCGGGCACGGTCAAGCCCGCTGAGGTCCTGGTCCTGGGTACCGGAGTCGCCGGACTGCAGGCCATCGCGACAGCGCGGCGGCTGGGCGCCAAGGTGTCGGCGTACGACATCCGGCCGTCGAGCAGGGACGAGGTGACGTCGCTCGGCGCCCGGTTCGTCGAACTGCCGGGGGTTGCCGACGGCGCCGGGATCGGTGGCTACGCCCGGGCCCTGACCGACGAGGAACAACAGGCGCAACGGACAGCGCTGGACGGCGTCATCGCGCGGGCCGACGTGGTGATCACCACCGCCCAGGTGCCCGGACGTACTCCCCCACAACTGGTGTCGGCCGCCGCGGTGGCCGCGATGCGGCCGGGATCGGTGATCGTGGATCTCGCCTCGTCGCCCTACGGCGGCAATGTCGCTGTCTCGCAACCCGAGCAGACGGTTGTGGTCGACGGCGTCACGGTGATCGGTGCCGGCAACCTGCCCGCGGAGATGGCCACGGCAGCTTCCACTGCCTACGCCCGCAACATGGTCGCGCTGCTCGGCCTCGTGGTGGCCGACGGCGCGCTGCGGATCGACCTGGCCGACGAGGTGCAGGCGGGCATCGTCGTCACCCACGGCGGTGCGGTGGTCAGCGATGCGGTCCGGGCGCTGATGAGTGCGGATCTGTAGCGGCGAAAGGACTGTGTTGAGCCAGGAACTGCTGTTCGATCTGACCACATTCGTGCTGGCGGTACTGGTCGGCTTCGAGGTGATCTCGAAGGTGCCGGCCACCCTGCACACCCCGCTGATGTCGGGTGCCAACTCGATCCACGGCGTGGTGGTGATCGGCGCCTTGCTGATCACCTCGAGCGCACACACGGTCTTCGACTATGTGATCGCCTTCATCGCCACGGCGTTCGCTGCAGCCAACGTGGTGGGCGGGTACGCCGTCACCGACCGGATGCTGGAGATGTTCAAGGCCAGACCCGTTGTGCCCACCACGAAACGGGACGACCGATGAGCGGCACCGAGACCGCGGTACGGCTCATCCAGCTCGGGGCGGCCGCCTGCTTCGTCATCGGCCTGCACCTGATGAACTCGCCGCGCACCGCCCGCCGGGGCAATCAGGTGTCGATGATCGCGATGGCGGTGGCGATCCTGTCGACAGTGGTGCTGATCGCGGTGCGCGGCCAGATGACCGGAACCGGATGGGCCGTCGCGGCAGCGGGTTTCGCGGTCGGCGGTGCCGCGGGACTGTATGCGGCCCGCACGGTCAAGATGACCGCCATGCCGCAGCTGGTGTCGTTGTTCAACGCGGTCGGGGGTGGCGCTGCCGCACTGCTCGCGGTACACGAGCTGACCGCGGTGACCGACACCTCGCTGGTGCCGGTGCAGACCTCACTCACCGCCGGGCTGGACATCGTCATCGGTGGCGTCACCTTCACCGGATCGCTGATCGCGGCCGGCAAGCTGCAGGGCCTGGTGTCGGGTCGGCCGATCGTGTTCGCCGGCTCGCGGGTGCTGAACGCGGTGCTGGCAGTGGTGTTCGTCGGCGGAATCGGTTGGATCGTCGCCGATCCGGCCAGCGTGCCGGCACTACTGCTGACCGCGGCGGCCGGCCTGGTCTTCGGCGTGACGATGGTGCTGCCGATCGGCGGCGCGGACATGCCGGTGGTGATCTCACTGCTCAACGCGTTCACCGGGACCGCCGTGGCGATGGCCGGTTTCGTCCTCGAGTCGACGGTGCTGATCATCGCCGGGGCGCTGGTCGGGGCGTCCGGGGCGATCCTGACGAAGCTGATGGCCGATGCGATGAACCGGTCCATCGCCAGCATCATCGTCGGTGGCTTCGGCACGGCGGACGCGGTCGGTTCGGCCGTGGTCGCCGGGGACGCGCCGGTCCGTTCGGTGAGCGCCGACGATGTGGCGATCCAGCTGGCCTACGCCTCCAGGGTGGTGATCGTCCCGGGCTACGGGCTGGCCGCCGCGCAGGCTCAGCACGAGGTCGCCGATCTGGCCGCACTCCTCAAGGACCGCGGTGTCGACGTGCTGTACGCGATCCACCCGGTGGCCGGGCGGATGCCGGGGCACATGAACGTGCTGCTCGCCGAGGCCAATGTGCCGTATCCGGACCTGAAGGAAATGGACGAGATCAACCCGCAGTTCGCCCAGGTGGATGTGGCGCTGGTGGTCGGGGCGAACGACGTCACCAATCCGGCCGCCCGGCGCCCGGGCAACCCGGTCTCGGGGATGCCGATTCTCGACGTCGACCACGCCCGGAGTGTGGTGGTGATCAAACGGTCGATGGGGCAGGGCTACGCCGGCCTGGACAACGAGCTGTACTCCAACGAGAAGACCGGGATGTTCTTCGCGGACGCCAAGACCGGGCTGGGCGCGATCTCGGCCGCGGTGAAGACCCTGGTGGGCTGAGCCCGCGCGGACCATGACACCTGTCGTGGATGCTGGTGACATCGGACATCGGTAGGGCGCGACGGGCGGAACCAGCATGGTCGTCATGATGCTCATCGCGATCGTCGCCGCCCTACTCGCCGGGATATGGACCGTGGGGCTGCGGCGGCGCCTCGATGCCGCGTCGCACGGCCGGTTCCCGCTGCTCACCCTGGGTGCCTGCGTCCTCGTCGCGGTTCCCGGGATCGTGCAGGTCACCGTGGCGCCCGGGCTGCTGGCGGCCTGGCAGCGCAACGACGAGCTGGTCGGCCATGGCCAGGTCTGGCGACTCGGCACCGCGCTGCTGGTGCAGGACGGCTGGACCGGCGGGTTGATCTTCAACCTGGTGGTACTGGCGCTGGTCGGCTCCATCGCCGAGCAGATCATCAGCCGGTGGCACTGGGCGCTCTACGCCCTGACCGGCGCGCTGGTCGGCGGTCTGGCCGGGCTCGCCTGGCAGCCGACCGGCGGAGGCAACTCGATCGCCTTCATGGGGCTGATCGGCGGGCTAGGCGTCGAAGTGCTGCTCCGGCGGAGCCTGCTCACGACGGTGCCCGCTGTCGTCTCGCTGGCAGCGTGCGTCGTGCTGGTGTTCGGCCGGGATCTGCACGGCGCCGCCGCTCTCGGGGCTGCCGCGGTCGCCGGCGGTCTGGCCCTGCGCGCACTCGGTCGATCGACGCCCCGACCCGGGGTGATCACCAGTTGCGGTGGATAGTCGTTGCCTGGCGGTGACTATCCACTGCCAGAGGTGATCACCCGACACTCCGCCCGAACCAGGGACCGCTCACACAAATGCCGCCTCCCCGGTGATCGCCCGCCCGACGATCAACGTGTTCATCTGCCGGGTGCCTTCGTAGGAATAGATGCCCTCGGCGTCGGCGAAGGGCTTGCCGGCGCCGTTCTCGAGGACGATGCCGTTGCCGCCGATCACTTCCCGACACCAGGCGACGGTCTCGCGCATCCGGCTGGTGGCGAACGACTTCGCGAGCGAGGCGTGTTCGTCCCGCTGCCGGCCCTGGTCCAGCAGCGTGGATGTCTGCAGGCAGACCCCGATGCTCGCGGTGATGTTCTCCAGACTCCTGGCCAGCAGATCCTGCACCAGCTGGTGCGCGCCGATCACCTTGCCGAACTGCTTGCGCTCCTTGGCGTAGGCGACCGCCGTCTCGAACGCGGCCATCGACACCCCTACCGCCTGCCAGGCCACCTCCGCCCTGGTCAGTCTGAGCACCGTCGCCACGTCGCGGAACGACGAGACCCGCTGCAGCCGATCGGCTTCGGCGACCACCACGTCGTCCAACACGATGTCGGCGTTCTGCACGGTGCGCAGGCTCAGCTTGCCCTCGATCTTGGTGGCGGTGAACCCGGGCAGATCGGTGCGCACCAGAAAGCCCTTCACCTGGTCGTCGGCGAGGTCCTTGGCCCAGATCACCACCAGGTCGGCGAACGTCGCGTTGCCGATCCAGCGCTTCGATCCGGTGAGCGTCCAGCTGTCACCGTCGCGTCGGGCGACAGTGCGCAGCCCTCGGGCCGAGTCCGACCCGGACAGCGGCTCGGTCAGCCCGAACGCACCGATCAGCTCGCCGCGCGACATCGGCGGCAGCCACTGGGCCCGCTGCTCCGGCGAACCACCGACCCCGATCGCGCCCATCGCCAGACCGCTCTGGACGCCGACGAAGGTGCTCACCGATGCGTCCACCCTGGACATCTCCAGCGCGCACCAGCCACGGAACACCGCGCTGTTGTCGAACCGCCGCGACTCCTCCCACGACGGGCCGAAGATGCCGAGCCCAGCCAGGCCGGGAATCAGCTGGACCGGGAACTCCGCCCGCTCCCAGCAGCCGTTGGCGATCGGTCGAACCTCACGCTCCAGGAACTCCCGGATCTCCGTGACATGCCCGTTCTCGTCGTCGGTCAGCGCGTCCTGGAAGTGGAAGTAGTCGCTCGCCAGCGCCGTATGCGTCATTGCCCGGCTCCCCTCGTCACGGTGCGGTCGTCCCCCGATCATGCCCTGCACGGAGTCCGCACGTCGCTCTTGCTACTCGCGGGTACAGTCCGGCACACTCGGCGGGCGCGGCGAGGCGCGAGGCGTTGATGGCGCGGTCGTTGCACTCTCGCCCGCCATCAGGAAGGACCGCGTCCGTGACCCACGACAACCCCCTGACCGCCCTCGGTGCCGGCTACGCGAGCATGTCCGTCGCCACGATTCTGGCGGAGACAGCGCACCGGAGGCCGGATCACATCGCCGTCTACTGGAACGGCAACGGCGTCAGCTACGGCCGGCTCTGGGAGGAGTCGAAAGCGTACGCGGGCGCGCTGCGGGACCGTGGGATCGGGCCCGGCGACCGGGTGGCGATGCTGGTGCCCAACGTCCCGGACTTCCCGCGGGTCTACTACGCGATCCTGGCGCTCGGCGCGGTGGCGGTTCCGGTGCATCTGCTCTTCAAGGCGGAGGAGATCGAGTTCGTCCTGCGCGACAGCGGCGCCGCATTGCTGGTAGCCGCCGCGCCGCTGCTGGGCGAGGCCGTCCCGGCGGCCATGGCCGCCGGAATTCCGTTGTTGACGGTCCTGGTGCCGGACGAGATGACCGCCCAGGTGCCATTTCCGCGTCTCGGCGACGAGGCGGCCGCGGCAACTCCCATCGTCCGGCAGGCGGCCGTGTCGCCCCTCGACGCCGCGACCGTGCTGTACACCAGCGGCACCACCGGCCGACCGAAGGGCGCCGTCGGCTCGCATCTCGGCATCATCGAGCAGGTCAACGTGTCGCTGATCGACTCGTTCGACTTCCGTGACGATGACGTGGTCTTCGGCGGGTTGCCGCTGTTCCACACCTTCGGCCAGACCTCGGTGATGAACGTGGCATTCCGCAAGGGCGGGACGATCGTGCTGCTCCCCCGATTCGACCCGGTCGAGGCGTTGCGGCTGATGGTCGCCCACGGCGTGACGATCTTCACCGCGGTGCCGACGATGTATGTCGCTCTGCTCCAGGCGGCCAGGACCAGTACCGACCGGCCGCCGCTGCGGTTCGCGGTGTCGGGCGGTGCTGCGCTGCCGCTGACCGTGCTGGAGGCATTCCGCGACACCTTCGGTGCCCCGGTGCACGAGGGGTACGGACTCACCGAGACCTCGCCGACGATCTCGTTCAACTTCGTCGGGGAGGAGCCGCGGCCGGGCACCGTCGGCCGGCCGCTGTGGGGCGTCGACGTCGAGATCGCCGACCCGGCGATCGACGACCGGATCGAGGTGCTACCACGCGGCGAGCTCGGCGAGATCGTCGCGCGCGGTCACAACATCTTCAAGGGCTACCTCGGCAATCCGGAGGCCACCGCCGCCGCCGTGGTCGACGGGTGGTTCCGGACCGGCGATCTCGGCACGATGGACGACGACGACATCATCACCATTGTCGACCGCAAGAAGGACATGATCGTCCGCAACGGGTACAACGTGTACCCGAGCGAGGTCGAGTCGGTGCTGATGCGTCATCCCGGCGTGGTCAATGCTGCGGTGTTCGGACTGCCGGACGACCTGCACGGCCAGGAGGTGCACGTCGCGGTGGTGCTGGCCGATCCGGTGTCCGATGAGGACCTGATCGCGTTCGCCAAGGAGCACATGGCCGCCTACAAGTATCCGCGGGTGGTCCATGTTGTCGACGAACTCCCGCTCGGCGGCAGTGGCAAGGTGCTCAAACGTCAACTGGTGCAGGACTTCTCACCTGCCGGCTGAAGCGTGGCAGCTGCAGGTCGAGCCGCCCGGACCGGGCTCAGAGCACTGCCTGCAGCGAGCCTCCGCCGTCGATGACCAGTGTCTGGCCGGTGATCCAGGCCGCGTCCGAGGAGAGCAGGAACGCCACCGGGCCGGCGACGTCGTCCGGCTCACCCAGCCGGGCCAGCGGGTACCGGGCGGCCGCCTGCTCTTCGTGGCCCTCGTAGAGCGCCCGGGCGAAGGTGGTCTTGACGACCGCGGGCGCCACCGCGTTGACCCGGATCGACGGGGCCAGCTCATGCGCGAGCTGTTGGGTCAGGGAGATCAACGCGGCCTTGGAGACCCCGTACAGACCGATGCCCGGGCTGGCCCGCAGCCCTGCCATCGATGCGATGTTGACCACCGAGGCCCCTGGTCCGTCCGGGCGGCCGAGGCCGGCGGCCACCGCCTCCCTGGTCCACTCCAACGCCGCGATGACATTGACGTCCAGAATCTTGCGGGCGGCTCCGGTATCCACCTCGCCCAGCGGTCCGTAGGCCGGGTTGATCCCGGCGTTGTTCACCAGATGATCGAGTCGGCCATATCTCTCGCGGATCGCATCCAGCACGGCGGCCCGGTGCTCCGGATCGTCGGCCCGGCCCGCGATACCCAACGCTCGACCCTCGACGAGCCGATCGCCGAGACCGGCGACAGCGTCCTGCAGGGCGTCGTCCTTGCGGGCGGTCAGCACCACCCGGGCACCCTCGGCGATCAGCCGGGCGGCGATGGCCAATCCGATGCCGCGGCTCGCCCCGGTGATCAGCGCCACCCGGTCGGTGAACCGGTCGATCATTCCGCCACCCCGATGTCCTCGTTCCACAGCGCGGGCGAGGCGGCGATGAACTGCGCCATCAACGCGACACACTCGGCGTTGTCGACGACGATCAGCTCGACGCCCTTGCCGCGCAACAGTTCCTCGGACTCGGTGAACGTGCGGTTCTCACCGATCACGATGCGCGGGATCTTGTACAGCAGCGCCGTTCCGGCACACATGTAGCAGGGCGACAGGGTGGTGTACAGGGTCGAGCGCGCGTAGACGCTCGCCGACTGCCGGCCGGCGTTCTCGATGCAGTCGGTTTCGCCGTGCCGGATCGCGCTGCCCTGCTGCACCCGCCGGTTCCGGCCGGTGGCCAGCACCCGACCGTCCACCACCAGCGCGGCGCCGATCGGGATACCGCCCTCGGCCAGGCCGGTCCTGGCCTGGGCTATCGCGTATTCCAGAAAGGCGTCGTCGTCCATCGACGCAGCGTCGTCCATGTCGACCTCCACAGGTCCGTCCCAACGGGTATCAGCACTCGGCTGATTGCAGAGCCTTCCAGGTCCGACCGTTGACGACTCCATTGGCCGGGAGCTTCTGCTCCTTCTGGAACGCAGCAACGGCCGCCTTGGTGCCGGCGGTGTAATTGCCCCAGCCGGTCGGCCCCAGCGGTCCGACATCGATGTTGAGCTTGTTGCCGAGCACCCGCTGGAGCTCACCGATCCAGACCCCGGTCTCGCCGACCCGGGAGATGGTAGGCAGCGCACCGGTTCTGGCGGGGCAGAGGCAGGAGATGTACTTCGACGCAGTGCCCGGGTTCGCGCCCTTGATGAACGCGTCGTAGGGGCCACCCAGCCGGGCATCGCAGCCGCCGTACTGGCCGGGGAAGGGACCCGCCCACAGCACCAGGGTGTTGGTCTGGTTGCTGAAGATCCCGCAGGACTTCCTCGAGTCGGCGACCTTGGCCTCGGCCGGCAGCTGCCCGGCGGCCCGCAGCCGCGCGACCCGGGCCGAGAAGGTGGCTGCGTCCAGCTCGGAGGCCAGCTGCACGACGTAGCCGTTGCTGCAGGCGATCTCCTGCGCCGGCACGCCCAGGGGGTTCGGCTTCGGCGTGGGCTTCGGTTTCGGGGTTGGCTTCGGTTTCGGGGTGGGCTTCGGGATCGCCTTCGGGGTGGTTTTCACCGGTGGCTTGGGCGCCGGGGTGGTCTTCGCCGGGCCGGGTGCGCTCGAGGTAGCAGTTGGCTTTTCGGTGACCGTGACGGTCCGCACCGGAACCGGTGCGGCGCCGGCGGTCGGCGGCGCGGCACTGGCCGGCGCGGTGGCCGTGGGTGCCGCGGTCGAGCGCGGAGCCGACGACTGTGCCGTCAACGGCGCGCTGGTCAGCGGCTGGGTGGAGCGGATCGGTTGGGTCGGGGTTGCGTCGCGGTTCTCGTCGGCGCTGGTTCCCCAGTTCGGGGCGATCCACAGCGCAGCGACCAGCACCACGACGGTGGCGGCGACCACCCCCAGAACGCCGATCAGCGCGGACCGGCGGCGGCTGCTCTGCGGGGGCAACGTCGACGCCTCGGTGGGCGGCGCCTCGGTCCAGCCGGGCAGCAGCGTGTGCCGGGCCGTCTCCTCCTCAGGGGCTGCGCCCCAGGCCGGCGGTCCGGGATAGCCGGATCCGGCCGGCGGCGGATAACTGCCCGCGCCGCCCGACGGCGTGGCCGCAGGTGGCGCCGGGGCCGCAGCCGGCGCCGCAGGTGGCGGCTGATCCACCGGACCGGCGAAGATGTTGGGGAGCGTGATGTCGTCGTCGGGAACGTTGCGGTCCATGGAGCACCTCCTCGCGCCGTCGTCGGCCCGGCCGGAGTACCGGGCTCCTGGGGCACCCTACGTGCCGTTTCTGGGCCCGGGCGAGTTCGTGAGCCCGGCGATCGGGTGGAAATCCGGACATCCGGTGACCTTTCCGGCGACCCGACCGGACGGATGTCACGAACTGGACCGGCGTCCGATCCGAGCCCCCACGAGTACTCCGACCAGCATGGACACCGCGCCGAAGACCGCGGCTCCGATGAGCACACCGGGTCCACCGGGGGGCCTGTTGAGCGCTGTGCCCGATCCGACCGGCAGCAGCTCGGCGGCGCCCGGACCGGCCACAGCCACCCGCGCCGGGGCCGGGCCGACGGCGCGACGCCCGGTGAGCACGTCGTCGATCGCGGTGAAGAACAGGCCGGCGGTCTTCTTCGCCACGCTGGTGAGCACCCGCTGCCCCACCCCGCCAACCATGCCGCCGACGGTGGCGTCCGCGTCGTAGTCGAGTCGGGTGGTGCCGTCGGCAAGGTCGGTCAGGGTCACCGCCACGGCGGTGTCGATGGTGCCGGGTCCCCCGGCGCCGGAGGCATGCATGGTGAGCGATGACGGCTCCACCAGGTCGGTGAGACGCACCTCGCCGGTGTAACTGCCCTTGATCGCCGCGACGCCGAGAGTCACCGTCATGCCGAAATGGCCGTCGCCGATCGGGGTGAGCGCCTCGCACCCGGGGATGACGCCGGCCAGCACCACCGGGTCGTTGATGGCCGCCCACACCTGCTCCGGCCGGGCGTGCAGCACCGAGGAACCTGCAACCTTCACCGGGGCACTCCTTCTGCTGGTGCGGATTTCGCGTCGGCGCCGTCGTGGGCCGCGCGGTCGGCGGCGTCGTGGGCCGCGCGCAGGGCGAACAACCGGCTGGGATCGAGCGGCATCGCGGTGATGGTGAACCCGACCGCGTCCTCCACCGCGGAGGCGATCACCGCGGACACCGGAATCACCCCCGCCTCGCCGGCACCCTTGATGCCCAAAGGGTTGAGCGGCGACGGCGTCTCCTGATGGCCGAGCACCAGCTCACCGAGTTCCTTCTGCGGCACCTCGGTGACGTAGGGCATCAGGAAGTCCATGAACGAGGCGTTGAGCAGCTGTCCGTCCGCGGCGTACTCCATCTTCTCGTAGAGCGCACCGGCCACGCCCTGGGCGACCCCGCCGTGCACCTGGCCCTCGACGATCATCGGGTTGATCATGTTGCCGCAGTCGTGGACGACGCAGTACTTGCGGATGGCGATCTCGCTGGTCTCCGGATCGATCTCGACGATCGCGGCGTGCATGCCGGAGGCGAAGGTGGACCGCGGCGGCGAGTAGTAGTCCCGGCCCTCGAGCCCGGGCTCGTCGTCGTCGGCGACCGGCGGCTTGTTCGGATCCGCCGGCTTGGCGAACTGGGTGGCGGCCTTGGCCGCCTCGTCGAATGCGTACCGCAACGGGTTGGACAGCACCGCAACGTGCGCCAGTGGGATCGACGTCGACGGATTGCCCTTCATCGACACCACCCCGTCGACGATCTCCAGGTCGGACGGGTCGCACTCGAGAGCCTCCGCCGCCACCCGCAGTGCCTTGGCCTTGGCCGCCCTGGCGGCGAGCGCCACCGCGGACCCGGACATCACCGCCGCTCGGGACGCGAAGGTGCCGACCGCATAGCCGAACCGTCGGGTGTCGCCGGTGGTCACCCTGACCTTCTCGAACGGCACTCCGAGCTCGTCCGCAGCGATCTGGGCGAACACCGTCTGGTGCCCCTGGCCCTGCGAGGTCAGGCCGATCGCCACCTCGACCGTGCCGTCGGTCTGGACGTGCACGTGCGCGCCCTCGTACGGTCCGGGACCGGTGCCCTCGACGTAGCAACCGAGTCCTATCCCGAGCAGCCTGCCCTCGGCCCGGGCCTGTTCCTGCTGTGCGGCAAAGGAATCCCAGCCGATCAACTCCTTGAGCATCACCAGCTGGTCCGGATAGTTGCCCGAGTCGTAGATCAGCGGGCGGCCGTCCTGGAAGATCAGGCCCTGGTCGAACGGGAACTCGTCCGGCTGGATGAAGTTGGCCGCTCGCACCACGGTGCGGTCCAGCCCGAGGAACGCGGCGATCCGATCCATGGTGCGCTCCATCGCGAAAACGCCCTGCGGCCGGCCGGCTCCCCGGTAGGGCGTGACGATCACCGTGTTCGTGTAGACCGAGGAGAACTCGACGCGGTACGCCCCCGGCTTGTACGGGCCGAGCAGCTGGGTCGAGGTGACGATCGGGCAGATGATGCCGTAGGGCGTGTAGGCGCCGTTGTCGTGCCAGAACACCACATCCAGCCCGAGAATGCGCCCCGCGTCGTCGAATCCGACGGTGATCCGGTGCTCCTGCGCGCGTTCGTGGGTGGAGCTGACGAAGTGTTCGCGGCGGTCCTCGGTCCACTTCACCGGCCGTCCCAGTCGCCGGGCGGCCATCGGCACCGTGATCTCCTCCGGCCACGGATGCACGATCTTGGCGCCGAACCCACCACCGACGTCCGGAGCGATCACCTCCACCTTGCCCAGCGGCAGGCCGAGTTTCGCGGCGATCGCCGCCCGCACCGAGGTGGACGCCTGGGTCGACGAGTACACCCGCAGGCTGCTGTCGTCGGCATCCCACCTGGCGTGCACCGCCTTGCCCTCCAGCGGCATCGAACAGGACCGCTCGATGGTGAGCTCGAAGGACAGGGTGTGCGGCGCGGCCGCCAGCGCCCCGTCCACGTCGCCGACGGACTGCAGCAGCCGGGCCGCCACGTTGTCCTTCACATCGTCGTGGACGGCATGAACTGCTTCCCGGGCCGCCGGGATACCGACGACCGGCGTCAGTACCTGATAGTCGACGCGGATCCGGGCGACGGCATCCTCGGCCAGGTAGCGGTTCTCGGCCACCACCATGACGATCGGCTCGCCCGCGTAGTGCGCGACGTCGCGCACCAGCGGGTACCCGGTGCGGGCCGCGTGCAGCGCGGGATGCGGGATCAGCACCGGCAGTGGTTCGGCGGCCGGCCCTTCGAGGTCGTCCCAGGTGTAGATCGCGGCCACGCCGGGCACGTCCAACGCGTCGGTGACGTCGATGTCGGTGATCCGGGCGTGCGCGTGCGGTGAGCGGAGGTATGCGACCTCGAGCGTTCCCGTTCCGGAGCCGATGTCGTCGGTGTACCGGCCGTTCCCGGTGGTCAGCCGGAGATCCTCGGTGCGCCGCATCGACGTGCCGAAGTAGCGGGTGGCCATCAGGCGTCCTGCCCGGAGGCCGCTGCGCCCGGCAGCTCAGGGCCGCGTTCCGCACTCCCGCCCGCCTCGCGGGTGAGCTCGGCCGCCCGCAGCACGGCGGACACGATGTTCTGATATCCGGTGCAGCGGCACAGGTTTCCGGAGATCATCGCCACAGCCTGCTCAGCCGTCGGGTCGGGCACCTCGGCCAGCCCCGCCGTGATGGTGGTGAGGAAGCCCGGGGTGCAGAAGCCGCACTGCAGAGCATGGCACTCCCGGAACGCCCGCTGCACCGGCGACAACGATGCCGGGTCGCCGTCGGCGGAAAGTTGACCGAGACCCTCGACGGTGGTGACCTCGTGGCCCTGCACGCTCACCGCGAAGACCAGGCAGGACCGGACCGGTACCCCGTCCAGCAGCACCGTGCAGGCCCCGCACACCCCGTGCTCGCAGCCGACGTGGGTACCGGTCAGGCCGAGATCGTGCCGCAGGTAGTCGGACAACGTCCGGCGCGCGGCGACCGTCGCGGCCCGCGGGCGGCCGTTGACCCGGATGCCGACGTCGTGCAGCGGTTCGTCGTCGATGGTGGTCACGCCGCGCGCCCCGGTGCCTGCGTGCTCATGGCGATCGCCTGCAGCACTGCCCGTTTCGTCAACACTCCGGCCAGTTGACGGCGATACTCGGCGCTGGCGTGGATGTCCGGCAGCGGGTCGATCGCGTTCCGGCCCGCGTGCACGGCGTCGTCCGGAGAGCTCCGCCACGCTTCGGTCAGGTCGACCACCAGCGGGGTTTCCGACACCGACAGGTACGAACAGCGCAGCGACGCCAACTCCCCTGCCGCGGACAGCGTCGCGATCGCTCCGACGCCGCAGAGCGCGTAGTCGCCGTGCCGCCGGGCGATCTCCAGGAACGCCGATCCGGACCGCGGCGGCAGAGCCGGGAAGAAGGCCGACACCGCAAGCTCGTCCGCTTCCAGCGCCGACTCCAACGGGCCGCGGAAGAACTCGGCGGCGCCGATCGTGCGCTCGCCCCGCACCGAAGCCGCGGTGACCGAACCACCGGTGAGGGCGAGCACCGACGTCATCTCGCCGGATGGGTCGGCGTGCGCCAGCGAGCCGACCGTCGTGCCGCGGTTGCGGATGGTCGGGTGAGCCACCAGCCGTAACGCCTGGGCCAGCAGCGGCTGCACGTCCCTGGCGCCGGGGTCCCGCTCCACCCTGGCGTGCCGGGCCAGGGCGCCGACCCGCACCCCGTCCGGGCAACTCTGCACGGTGTCCAGGGCGGTGATCCGGTTGATGTCGACCAGGTGGGCGGGCTCGGCCAACCGCATCGCCAGCACCGGCACCAGCGACTGGCCACCGGCGAGCACCTTGCCGTCGTGGCCGAACTCGGCGAGCGCAGCCAGCGCCTCGGCCACCGTCTCGGGGCCGTGCCAGGTGAACGGGGCCGGCTTCACCTCCTAGATACTGCCGCACCGCCGCGCGGGCCGTACGGCGCGAATTGCCGACGGAGGCCGGCGATGCCCTCGATCGTTGCCAAGCCGTAGGCTCGTCGGGTGCCCGACTGGCGCACGGAGTACGCGGCTCTGGCCGCCGCCGACCTGGAGCAGCGCCTCCCGGCCGAGGATCTCGAACGCCTTGCGGTGGCCGCGTTCCTGGTCGGCCGCGACGACGAGGTGCTCGAGCTCCGGGAGCGGGCCCACCGGCAGTACCTCGACCGCGGCCTGGTCGAACAGGCCATCACCTGCGGATTCTGGGCCGGCTTCCACCTGACGAACTGGGGCCGGCCCGCCGAGGCGGCTGGCTGGGACGCCCGACTTCGGCGCCTGCAACCCGCCGACCCGAGCGGCCAATTGGTGCGGCCGCGTTCGCCGCTCAGGACGCCGTCGGGCTGATGCTGAGCGGTCGACCGGTGCCGGCGCTGCCGATCTTCGAGCAGGCGGTTGCCGTGCTCGCCGACGGCTCGGATCTCGACTGGTTCACCCTCGCGGGGCTCGGCCGTGGGCGCTGCCTGGAGATGCTGGGCCGGTCGGCCGAGTCCGTCGAAGCGCTGGACGAGGTGATGGTGCACGTGGTCGCCGGTCGGGTGGCTCCGCAGGTGATCGGGCTCGCGTACTGCTCGATGATCGAACTGTGCATGCGCTGGTTCGACCTGGGTCGGGCCCGCGAATGGACCCAGGCGCTGACCGGGTGGACCCAGGCGCAGCAGGGCATGGTGCCCTACCGCGGCACCTGTCAGGTGCGCCGGGCGGAGATCATGCAGCTGCGCGGCGAGTGGGACGAGGCGGATCTGGAGGCCGAGCAGGCCTGCCGCCGGCTGCTCCGGTCCCGCGAGTCGACGATCGGGGCCGCCCACTACCGGATCGGCGAGCTCGCCCGGCTGCGCGGCCGGTTCGACGCCGCCGAGTCGGCCTACGGCCGGGCCGCGGAGTGCGGCATGGAGGTGCAGCCCGGGCTGGCCCGATTGCGGATGGCCCAGGGCCGACCGGCCGCCGCAATCGCCGGTCTGGACCGGATGCTGGCCGAGAGCCCGGCGCAGGCCTCGCGCTCCCCGGTGCTGGCCGCCGGCATCGAGATAGCCCTGGCCAGCGGTGATGTCGACGGCGCCGCGAGCCGGCTCGCCGAGCTCGCCGGTTACGTCACGCCCGGCAGCCCACCGTTCCTGCAGGCACTGTCCGAACACTGCACCGGTGCGGTGCTGCTGGCCCGCGGCGATGCCGGCGCCGCGCTCCCCCGGCTCCGCCGGGCGTGGTCGCTCTGGCAGGAGGTCGAGGCGCCCTACGAGGCGGCGCGCACCCGGTTGCTGGTGGCCAGGGGGTGCCACCTGCTCGGTGACGACGGACGCCGCCGGGATGGAACTCGCGGCCGCCCGCGCCGTGCTCGAACAACTGGGGGCGGTCGTCGACCTGGCCGAGCTGGACCGGCCGGCGGACCCGGGGACCGCCGGCCCGCTCAGCCCGCGGGAGCTCGAGGTGCTCCGGCTGCTGGCCACCGGCGCCACCAACCGGGTGATCGCCGAACGGCTGTTCCTGTCCGAGAAGACCGTGGCCCGGCACCTGAGCAACATGTTCGCCAAGCTGGACGTGGCGAGCCGGTCGGCGGCGACCGCGTACGCCTACGAGCACGGTCTCGCCTGACCTGTGCGGGCGATGGGTAGAAATACCCAACCGGCGCCACCGAGATAATGGGTCGTCCGCCCGACGCGCTCGGCGACACCGACTGCCTACCGTCACCTCATCGAGCTACGAGGAGGCAGCGATGAACAACCACTCTGCAGCAACGGATCTGACGATCCCGCCGGACACCACGACGGTACGGACCGTCGTGGTGGGCGGCGGCCAGGCCGGCCTGACCATGGGCTACCACCTGCAGCGCACGGGCGACGACTTCGTCATCCTCGAAGGGTCGCCACGGGTCGGCGACTCCTGGCGCGCCCGTTGGGATTCACTGCGGCTGTTCAGTCTGCCCAGGTACGCCAGCCTGCCCGGGCTGGCGCATTCCGGTGAGGGGCTTCGCCACCCGCGACGACATGGCCGACTACCTGGAGCAGTACGCGCAGCACTTCGACCTGCCCGTGCGCACCGGCGAGCGGGTGCTCCGGGTGCGGCGCCACGGCGCCGGGTTCCTGGTGAGCAGCACGGCCGGGAACTACCTGGCCGAGCGGGTGGTGGTCACCACCGGAGCTCACCAGCGGCCCCGGATTCCCGCGCTGGCCGACGATCTCGATCCGTCGATCCGGCAGCTGCACTCGATCGGCTACCGCAATCCCGGCCAGCTCGCGCCCGGCGGGGTGCTGGTGGTCGGGGCTGCCAACTCCGGCACCGACATCGCCCTGGAGGCGGCGGCGGCCGGGCACCCGACCTGGATCGCCGGCCGGCACCCGGGACAGGTCCCCGTCGACATCGACTCCGGCCGGGCCAAGGTCGCCGTCCCGCTGATCATGTTCGCGTTCCGGCACGTGCTGACCCTTCGCACGCCGATGGGTCGCAAGGCCCGGATGCAGTCGCAGGGCCATGGGGTCCAGCTGGTACGCAACAAGCTGGCCGATCTCGATGCCGCCGGCATCGTCCGGATCAGCCGGATCACCGAGGTACGGGACGGCCGCCCGGTGTCCGCCGACGGGGATGCACCCGCCGTCGTCGACCGTGGTGTGGTGCACCGGCTCCGAGCCCGACCACTCCTTCCTCGACCTGCCGGTGACCGGTGAGGACGGCCACCCGGTGCACAACCGGGGAGTCGCCGCCGAACCGGGGCTGTACTACCTGGGCCTGGACTTCCAGTTCGCGCTCGCCTCCGGCACCATCCAGGGCCTGGACCGGGACGCCCGCTACCTGGTGAAGCAGATGCGCCGCGCGTCACCGGTCGGGCCGGTCCGGGCAGACTCAGCCCCTGGTCGAGTCGTCCCGGGCCGAGTCGTCCCGGTAGGGCAGATCGCCTTCGTGGTAGGGCGATTCCAGGCCCTGCCGGGGTGTCGATGTTGCCCAGGGACGGTCCGGCGCCGCCGACATAGGTGCGACCGTCGCCGAGCGGTTCCCGCTGCTCGGCCGGTGCCAGCACTCTGGCCAGGTGGTATCCGACGATGGCGACGATGGAGCCGAGGGCGATGCCGCCCAGCTGGAAGCTGTCGCCGATGAACCAGACGACGCCGCCGATCCCGCAGATCAGGCCGGCGGCGATCGGCACCAGGTTCACCGGATTGCCGAAGTCCACCCGGTTCTCGATCCAGATCTTCGCGCCGAGCAGGCCGATCATGCCGTACAGCACCACCGTGATCCCGCCCAGCACGCCGCCCGGCGTCGCATTCACCACCGCCCCGAACTTCGGGACCAGCCCCAGCAGGATGGCCACGATGGCCGCCACATAGTAGGCAGCCGTCGAATACACCCGGGTGGCCGCCATCACGCCGATGTTCTCGGCGTAGGTGGTGGTCGGCGAACCGCCGACCGCGGAGGCGATGGTGGTGCCCAGGCCGTCGGCGAACAGCGCCCGACCCATGTACGGATCCAGGTTGTCGCCGGTCATCTCCGCGACAGCCCTGACGTGGCCGGTGTTCTCGGCGATCAGCGCGATCACGCCTGGCAGCGCCAGCAGGATGAAGCTGACCTTGAAGTCGGGTGAGTGCAGGGTCGGGAAGCCGAACCAGTCCGCCGCGCCGACCCCCGAGAGGTTGACCCGGTCGTGCGGGAATGCGGTGGCGTGGCAGTACGGGCCGGCCGCCTGGCAGGCCTGCCCGGCCGAGTCGAGCAGGTTCTGCCCGGGGAGCACCGAGGTGATCTGGCCGAGGACGTTGTCCAGGATCCAGGACAGCAGGTAGCCGAAGATCAGCGCCAGGAACACCGCGATCCGGGACCAGAAGCCGCGGAAGGCGACCGCGGCGATGATGGTGAACAGCATGGTGACGATGGCGACGCCCTGGTCCTGCGGCCAGTAGGTGCCGGCCACCACCGGGGCCAGGTTGAACCCGATCAGCATCACGACCGCGCCGCTGACCACCGGCGGCAGCACCTTGCGCAGCGCCTTGGCGCCGACGAAGTGCACCAGCACACCGACCAGGGCCAACACCACACCGGCGATCAGGATGGCGCCGGTGACGTTCGCGGAGGTGCCGCCGGCAGCCCGGATCGCGACCACCGCGCCGACGAAGGACGCCGAGGTACCCAGGTAGGACGGCACCTTTCCGGCGACGATCAGCAGGAACAGGATGGTGCAGATGCCCGACATCATGATGGCCAGATTGGCGTCCAGGCCCATGATCAACGGGAAGACGAAGGTGGCGCCGAACATCGCCACCACGTGCTGGGCGCCGATGCCGATGGTCTTCGGCCAGCTCAACCGCTCGTTCGGCCGGACCACCGACCCGGGTGGCGCATCGCTCGGTACCGGTTTCCATCCGATCGCCATGACTGTCCTCTCGAGTTCGTCGAACCGCCTGGCCCGGCACGGTATGCCGGACGGGACACCCGGCCCATCGGCCAGATCTGCCAGCGTCAGGATGGACCTGTTGTGCTGGTTGCCGATGGCGGCGCGCGCCTTTCGGCCGGCGTGTCGCGGCGGCCCCGACCGACTCAGCGGTGCGCGACCCGCATCTGCCAGACGTGCAGGGCGACGGTGAGGTCGGCGCGCAGCCGCGCATCGGTGGTGAACGGCCCGAGAAGCCGCTCCAGCTTGCCGATCCGGTACCGCAGGGTGTTGTAGTGGAAGTGCAGCCGGCGGGCGGTCTGGGCCACGTTGAGGTTGGTGTCCAGCAGCACGGTCAGCGTCCGGCGCAGCTCGTCGGACTCGACGTCCCCCTCCGGGTCCGCCAACGGCCCGAGCGTGTCGGCGAGGAACGACCGGAGTTCGGCCGAGTCCGGTACCAGGGAGAGCAGCCGGTACAGGCCGAGATCGTCGAACCGGGACACCGAGCCCGCGCCGGAGAGTCGGCGGCCGACCCGCACCGCCTCCCACGCCTGGGCATAGGCGGTCGCGAGGCCGGCGGCGTCGGGCACCACCCTTGACACCCCGACGAGACCGTCGAACGGCGCACTCGGGGAGGCGAGACCGCCCATCAGCTCGGCGATCCGCGCGGTGTCGGGTACCTTGCCGTCCGGTGTGTGCAACACCGCGACCGCCTCGGCGGCGAACGCGGCCGCGGCCGCCAGCGGATCCCATCGTCGTACCCAGGACGCCCAGGACGCCGCCAGCTGTTCGGCCCGGCGCCGGTGCGCCGGCCCCTCGGAAGGCGGCAGCTCGGGGGGTGCGGCCACCACGACCACCATCGGACCGGTCATGTCCCAGTCGAACCCGCGGGCGCCGGCCACCGCCGCCGCGGCGGTGACCCGGCCGACCAGTACGTCCCGGAGGAAGTCGCCGCGGTACTTCCGTTCCACCGCCTGGACCGCCAGCTCCCGGGTGACCACCAGCGCGGCGACGGTGGCGCCGCGCTCCAGGGCGATCAGATCCTGCCCGTCCCAGGGCAGCTCCGGCCGCAGCGCGACCAGCCAGCCGTGGTCGCCCTCGGCGGCCACCGCGGCCACCAGCACCGACAGCGACCCGGCGGTGTGCACGCCGTGGCCGTAGGCGGTGGTGCGGAGCAGCCCGTCGGCGTCGAACAGCACCGTCGCCTGGTCCGGCACCGGTGCCCCGGCCGCCGCCGTGGTGCGGCCGGTGCGGTCGATGTGCAGGACGGTGACTCCGGCCTCGTCACCGGCCAGCTGCCGGGGAAGCGCCTGCGCCACCTCCAGCAGCCCGCCGCCGTGCAACACCACCTGCAGCAACTCGGAGTGCGCCTGCTCGCCGCGGACCAGCAGAGCGGCCTGCCGGCCCAGCACGTCGGACAGGATCTGGTTGAGGATCTCGTCGAAGCCGACCCCGTCCGGCACCTGCAGGACCGGGAATCCGAGCCGGTCGGCCGACTCGAGCATGGCCGCCGGCAACTCCTCGATGTAGCGGCCGAGTTTGATCGCAATGCCCGCCAGCCCACGCTCGTCCAGCTGGGCGACGAAGTCCTCCAAGGCATCCGGGGTGGAGCGGAGCGGGTACCCGGTGGTCAGCAGCAGCTCGTCGGCCTTGGTCCACGGCAACACATCGGGGACCTCCATGATGTTGACGTAGCGCACCATCCGGTTCAGCCCGGCCGCACCGGCGAGCACGGCGGCACCGGCCATCGCCGGCTTGGCGAGAACCTCGGCCACCGAGATCCCGCGGAGCCCGGCGCCGCCGCCCGGCCGCCCAGCCTGCTCGCCCCGGCCGCCGCCGCCGTCCGTGGTCATCGACGCTCCGCTCCGGCGCCCGATCCGTTGGCGGATTCCACGGGGGCGCACCCGTTCCGTCGTCAGATCTTGTCATGCACCGGGTGCCTGGCCCCCGGCTAGCGTCGGCAGCACCGGACGGAGGCCGCCGTGCAGCGCCCTGCCGTGCGAGGGCCCCGGATCGGAGTGTCGGAGAGGGCGGGCATGACGGGTGCGTTGCCGGTGGCCGCCGGCGCGCCGGTGGTCCCGGCGATCCGCGGGCCGGAGCGGGTCGGGACGGTACTCGGCGTGCTCTCCCGGGCGGTGGTGCTGGACGCCGGCGACCGGCTGCTGACCCTGCTCGGACCGGGCGCAACGGCGGTCCCGAACGGCGTGGCGCTGCCGTCGAAGGCCATCCTCCCGCCCATGGCGGTCGGCCTCCGGGTGACGATCGGCGACGGCCGGATCGAGCTCCCGAACACTTCCCGGCCGAACAACGCTCAGCCGAACACTGCCCGGCCGAGCACCGTGTTGACGCTCGTCCGGACCTGGCGCACGGCCGTCCCAGGGTCAAGCGTGGCCGCCCGCGGTGCGTGCCCTGGCCGCCCGGGTGGATGCCGCGGAACGCGGGCTGGCGGCCCGACCGGTGGCGGCACTGCGCAGCGCGATGGACGTCGGCGCGGCCGACCGCCTCCAGGACGCCGTTGCCGGTCTGGTCGGGCTCGGCCTCGGCCTCACTCCTGCCGGCGACGACGTGCTGTGCGGGTTGCTCGTCGGGCTGCACGCGACCGGCCGGGCACCCACCGCAGCGGCGATCTCCGCCGCGATCGACCTGAGGGCGACCAGCCGGCTCTCCGCCGACCTGCTCCGGTTGGCCGGCGACGGCCATGCCTGCCTCGAAGTTCTCGCGCTGCTCGCCGCCATGCACCGGGCCGGCGCCCCCGGGAACACCGACCGGGCGACGGACCGGCTGCTGGCGATCGGGCACACCAGCGGGGCCGACCTGGCCACCGGGCTGCTGCTCGGGCTGCGCACGCCGGCGTCAGGTGCGGCGCGACGGATCGGAGGCAGGGCAGCATGACCGACCACGTCCAGATCCGACACGGGGCCTACCACGACTCGGTGACCCTGCTGCGGATCACCCAGGCCGCCACCGGCACCCCAGGGGTCGCGGCGGCGCAGGTCGCCATGGGTACCGACCTGAACATCGAGCTGACCATCGGCCTGGGCTTCGCGGTGCCCGCGGGCACCGGTCCCAACGACCTGGTGGTGGCGGTCCGGGCCGCGGACGACGACGCCATCCAGGTCGGCCTGGCGGCGATCGAGACGGCGCTCGCGGCCACCGGAACAGCTTCGTCGGCGAGCGGTTTCGGGGCCGCCCCGGCCCCCCGGACGGTCCGCACCGCGGCCGCGGCGGCCCCGGACGCCGCGGTCGTCCTGTTGTCCGTGCCGGGAGCATCGGTGATCGGCGAGGCCATGGACGCGATCGCCGCCGGCCGGCACGTGATGATCTTCTCCGACAATGTCCCGGTGTCGCACGAGATCGCCCTCAAGGACGCTGCTGCCGCCGCCGGGGTGCTGGTGATGGGGCCGGACTGCGGCACCGCGATCGTCGCCGGGGTCGGGCTGGGATTCGCGAATGTGCTGCAGACCAATGGATCCGGCCGGTCGGTCGGGGTGATCGCGGCCTCCGGCACCGGCGCCCAGCAGTTCACCTGCCTGCTCGATGAGGCCGGGGTGCCGGTCTCCCACGTCCTCGGACTCGGCGGCCGTGACCTCTCGGAGGCAGTCGGCGGCCGGAGTGCGCTGCGGGCCCTGGCCATGCTCGACGACGACCCCGCGACCGACCACATCGTCATCATCTCCAAGCCACCGCACCCGACCGCGGCCGAGAAGGTCCTCACCGCAGCCGCTTCCGCGAGCACCCCGGTCACAACGGTGCTGCTCGGGCCCGGACAACCCGATCTCACCGGCGCGGTCGAGACCGTGCTGCTGGCCCTCGGTGTCGACCGGCCACCCTGGCCCACCTGGGGTCTCGACCGGGCGCCGGCCCCGGCGTCCGCCGGCGCGCTGCGTGGTCTGTACTCCGGCGGAACCCTGGCCGACGAGGCGATGCTGGTGATCTCGGCACCGCTGGGCGACATCCGGTCCAACATCCCGTTGCGTCCCGACCTGGCGCTGCCCGGCAACGGCGCCGGCGTGCCGGACCTGACCGGCCTTGGACATGTCGTCGTCGACCTCGGCGACGACGCGTTCACCCGTGGGCGGCCGCACCCGATGATCGACCCGACCGTCCGCCTCGACCTGCTGGCTGCCGGCGCAGCCGATCCCGGCGTGCGGGTCCTGCTGCTGGATGTGGTCCTCGGTCACGGCGCCGAGGCGGATCCCGCCGCCCGGCTGGCTCCGGCGATCCGCGCTGCACTCGCTGCGGCCGGCCGGCCGTTGTCCGTGGTGATCGCGTTGTGCGGGACCGCGGGTGACCCGCAGGGCAGGGAGGCACAGGCGGCGGCACTGGCCGCGGCGGGCGCGGCCGTGTACTCGTCGAACGCGGCGGCGGCGCGGGCCGCGGCAGTACTGGCTCTCGGATCGGTGGCCTGATGGATCTCCTTGCCGGCCCGCCCTCGGTGATCACCGCCGGGATCGACCTACTCGCCGACGCTCTCCGCGCCCAGGCGGTCGAGGTCACAACGGTCGACTTCCGGCCGCCGGTCACCGAGCCGTCCGCCGACCCGACTGCGGTGGCGGCGGCGCTGGCCACCGTGCTCGCCGACCCGCGCCGGGAACCGGCGAACGCGTTGGCGGCCGGCCGGATGCTGGCGGTCCGCGCCGCTCTGGTGGATGTGGTGCCCGCCCGCGACGCGCTGCAGATGCAACCGGGCGAGTTCTTCCACGCCGGACCGCCGATCGGCTGGGACCGGGCCTCCGGACCGCTGCGCGGCGCCCTCATCGGCGCCATGCTGTTCGAGGGTCTGGCCACCGACGCCGCCGAGGCCGAGGCGAAACTCGAGGCCGGCGACGGCATCTCGTTCAGTCCTTGCCACGAGCACCATGCCGTCGGACCGATGGCCGGGGTGATCTCGCCCTCCATGTGGATGTTCAAGCTGGTCGACAGTGCCGGCGACGGGGTGGCGTACTGCTCGCTGAATGAAGGATTGGGAAAGGTGTTGCGGTACGGGGCCTACGGTCCCGAGGTGATCGAGCGGCTGCGGTGGATGGCCGACGTGCTGGGTCCCGCACTCGCCGCGGCGGTGCGGGCCACCGGTCCGGTCGACATCACCGCCATCGTCGGCCAGATGGTCCAGATGGGCGACGAGGGGCACAACCGGAACCGGGCCGGAACGCTGATGTTCCTGCGGGAGATCCTTCCGGCGCTGATCTCGTCCGGGCTGCCACCCTCGGATGTCGCCGAGGTGGCCAGGTTCATCGGCGGGAACGACCACTTCTTCCTGAACCTGGTGATGCCGGCCGGCAAGCTGATGGGCGACGCCGCGGCCGGCATTCCCGGCTCGACCGTGGTGACCGCGATGTGCCGCAACGGCACCGATTTCGGGATCAGGGTGTCGGGCACCGGCGATGCCTGGTTCACCGGACCGGCCAACTACCCGGAGGGGTTGTTCCTGGCCGGGTTCGGGCCCGAAGACGCGAACCCGGACATCGGCGACTCGGCGATCACGGAGACGATGGGAATCGGCGGCATGGTGATGGCCACCGCTCCGGCGATCGTGCGGTTCGTCGGTGGGGCGGTCCCGGATGCCCTCGCGGTGACGCAGCGGATGTACGAGATCACCGTCGCGGAGAACCCGGCGTTCGCGGTGCCGATCCTGGAGTTCCGCGGCGCTCCCACCGGGATCGACGTCGCCAGGGTGCTGCGAACCGGCATCCTGCCGCAGATCAACACCGGCATGGCCGGGCGGGTCGCCGGTACCGGGCAAGTGGGTGCTGGGCTGGTCACCCCTCCGATGCAATGTTTCACGGCTGCCGTAGTCGTGCTGGCCTTCTAGCGACTCTGGCTCACCCACTTGGTGGATAATTGACGTCAGCCTTCACTCGATCAGGTGACATCTTGGAGGGGTTATTGCTGTGGATCTTCGAGAAAAGCACACTCTCCGATACCAAGAGTCCCGTCACGCTACGGGGCAGCAAGGGGGCCATAGGTGAGCGCTACGCCATCGCCTCGGCAACGGCCGGGACCGATCACCGGGGCCGCCGCCGCTCTGGGCTCCGTCCGCAACCGGGTCCACATCGTCGTCACGCCGCAGCAGGTCGGCCCACTCACCGACACCGCCGAACCCCAGGTGCGCCCGCCCCGGCTTGTCGAGTGGCCCGCCCCAGTGCCGCAGTCCGGGTCCGGCCTCCGGGTCACCGGGAGTTACGAGCACGACCCGCACCGCTGACCGGTGCGCGATGACGGGGGTCGCCCGGTTCGACCGACGCTCCCTCAACCGGGCGCTACTGGCCCGTCAACACCTGATCGAACGCAGCGACCTGACCGTTCCGGCGATGGTGGCCCACCTGGTCGGCCTGCAGGCCCAGGCGCCCTCGCCGCCCTACGTCGGGCTCTGGAACCGGGTCGCGGGATTCGTCACCGACGACCTGAGCCGGCTCGTGCTGGAGCGGCAGGTCGCCCGGATCGCGCTGATGCGCTCCACGCTGCATCTGGTCACGGCCGACGACGCGCTCGCCCTGCGGGCCCTGCTGCAACCGGTGCAGGAACGCGGGTTCACCACCACCTTCCATCGGATGCTGGGCGGCGCCGACCCGATCGAGGTGGCTGCCGCCGGGCGGGCCGCTGTGCAGCGAGCGGCCGCGCACCTACGCCGAGCTGAAAGCGATTCTGGGACAACAGTTCCCGAATTCCGACCCGCAGGCCCTGGCGAGCGCGGTGCGTACCTTCGTGCCGTTGATCGGCGTCCCGCCACGTGGTCTGTGGGGCGTGTCAGGGCCGGCGGCGCACGTGCCGGCCCGGGACTGGTTCGGTCGGGACGAGCCGACACCTGGCGACCCGCGGGCGGTCGCCCCGGAAACCCTGGCCCTGCGCTACCTGGGCGCTTTCGGTCCGGCGTCGGTCGCGGACCTGGCCACCTGGTCGGGCCTGGCCGGGGTCCGGCCGATGCTCGAGACCCAGCGTGACCGGCTCGTCGTCGGCACCGACGAGGCCGGTCGCACGCTCTACGACCTGCCGGACGCGCCGCGCCCACCCGGAGATCTGCCGGTGCCGGTCCGGCTGCTGCCCGAATGGGACAGCGTGCTGCTCGGCCACGCGGACCGCGGCCGGATCATCGAGGACGCGGTCCGGCCCGCCGTGTATACGGTGAACGGTGTGCTTCCGGGGACCGTCCTCGTCGACGGATTCGTCAAGGCGACCTACAAGATCGTCCGTTCCCGTCGTGTCGCGACTCTGACGGTGACGCAACGACTCCCGCTGACCGCCCGCGACCGCAGGGCCATCGAATCGGAGGCTTCCGCTCTGCTCGCCTGGGCCGCGCCCGGGCTGACCGGTGCGGTCGAGATGCGCGGCGCGGCGTGACCGTCGGCCGCGGGCGGCACCAGCCGCCGCGGCGGACAGCTGGTGGCGGTGCTGCTGGTGCTGACCGCGTGCACCAGCCCCGTCGCCGGGGTGGCCGAGCGCCCTCCGGCCGTCGCGTCGGCGCACCCGTCGATCCCCCCGCCCCGGACCACGGCACCCGGCCCCCCCGCAGCTCGCACCGCGGCACCCGACACCCCGGCATCCGACACCGCGGCACCCGACACCGCGGCACCCGACACGGGCGCTCCCAGTACGGCGACCGGCCGGCCGTCGAAGCGCTCGGTGGCCTCGACGCCGACCTCGCCGTCGGCGCCGCCCCGGGTCGGGCTGGCGCCGATGCCCACCCAGGTGGACGTCACCGAGCTGTTCGACGCGCTGACCGTCGACCTCCGGCAGCACGACCGAACCGGCTTCCTGAGCCGATTCCGCGGGAAGGCCGCCGGCGCGGCCGCGCGCTGGTGGACGAACCTGGACGCCATCGGCTTCGACGGCGGCGCGGTCGGCAGCTACCGCGGGCAGGAGGACGTCATCGCCCTCGATCAGTCCGGTCGCGGCACCGTCGAGTACGTGACGGCCGGCGCCCACCATGCCGGCGATCAGGTGGAATCGACCGGGGCGCAGGATGTTCCGACCACGCTGTACCGCTGGCAGCTGACCTACGACCGGAGGCAGCGGCGGGTCGAGGTCACCCGGTGGACCGCGTTGAGCACGGCGCCCTGGGACTGCGGCTGCACCTTGTACGTCGCCAGGGACGGCACGGCGGTGGTCGCCGCTGAACCCGCCGAGGCGGCCCTCGCCGACTCCGAGGTGGACGACCTGGTCGCCGCCCTGAGGTGGAGTGCCACATTCGACCACTCGGTGGCGCCGGACTGGCCGGTCCTGACCACCGCAGTGGCCTTCACCACCGACCACCCCGATCGGATGGCCGCCTGGTTCCGACTGCCGGTCTCGGAGGGTGGCACCGGCCACGATCCCTACTGGGAGGATCCGCCGCCGGCCTACACGCACTACCTGCTCGGCGACACCGGCAGCGCGGCCCATGTCGCCCACGACTCCTACATCGGCGGCGCCCGGATCGTGCTCGGCCCCGAAGCCGTGGACGGCGCCACCGAGACCCTGGTGCACGAACTCGTGCACTACCGGCTGGCCACCGAGCGGGCGGACAGCGGCTACGCGACGAAGAACCCGTGGATCGCGGAGGGCGTCGCCCAGCTGATCCAGCAGATCTACGTCGACACCGCCGGACGACGCGGCTGCCGCCGGAGACTGGGTGGTGGGCGGCCCGGCGGCCGGTTACGGGATCTCGCCGGAGCGGGTGGACGCGGAGTTCCAAGGTCGGCCGCCGACCGCGGCCCAGGTGTACGCCGGCGATCCGGCGGATCGGACCTTCTGGTACCAGATCTCGGCGTCGGCGTATGACTATCTCGCGCAGACCTACGGGCTCAGGACGTCGCTGGACATCGCGGCCGAGGCCCAGGCGGGCCACTCGCCGTTCGGTCTGGTGCCCGACCCGAAGCACCCGAAGCGCACCCTGCCCGCCGCCGGTGTGCAGAAGGCCTGGGCGTCCTGGGTCCGGTCGACCTACGGATGACCGGGTCGTCGGTCGGCGGCACCGGCCGACGGCCTCAGTCGGCGAAGTTCCAGCGCACCGTCACCCAGGCGGTGACGTCGGTGTCGCCGCCCGCCACGGCCATGTCCGCAGACCCGGCGAGCGCCGTCGCGCGGGCAAATCCCTTGGCCATCGGTCCCGGGCCGCCGTGCTCGCGACCCTCGTGCAGCCATTCGACGTCACCGAGGGTCTTCGCGGCCAGCCGCGCGTAGTGCTCGGCCTTGTTCCAGGCGTCGGCGAACGCCCGCTCGCGGGCCTGCGCCTCGGCTTCCTCGGCGGCCTCCGCGGTGAGCGTCACGCTCTCGATCCGGACCCCCTGGCCACCCCTGGCCACATCGGTGAGGATCCGCTCCACACCCGCCAGACCGTCGAGCCGCACCACGATCCGCTGATGAGCCTGGTAGCCGATGAGCACCTCGCGGTTGTCCGTCCACTCGGTGCGCGGGCCGAGGCTGAGGTCCAGAGTGCGGACCTGCCTGGAGTCGACACCGTCGTCGGCCAGCACGGCCAGCAGCCGGGTGACCGAGTTAGCGGCCAGCCGGAACGCCTCGCCGGCATCCGGTCGGATGATCTCGACGGCCAGGTGGATGGTCACCCGGTCCACCGGCGCGGAGGCGACGCCGGTGCCGGTGACGGTGAGCCCTGAGGTGCGACGGGGATCCATCCGTCCAGTGTGCCGGTCCGGAGCGCACGCTGCGGACCGGCGGCCGGCTCAGTCCCAGACGACGCTGACCGCGCGGCTGCCTTCGGGGCCGGGCCGGCCGTCGGCGAAGGTGACGCTGCCGTCGGTCCACGGCAGGGCGCACCGCACCTCGGCGAGCATCCCGAGCAGGTCCTCCAACGGCCTCGATGTCAGCACCCGCACCCTGGTCACCGGCGGCCAGCCGAGATCGTCGAGGCTGCGGGACGGCAGCGGCGCGACCTCGACGACCAGCTCGTCGACCCCGCCGGCCCGCTCGACGGCGAACAGCGCGTCGCGGATCGCCGCCAACCCCGGGTGCGGCCCGCTGCGGGGGCCGATCGACGAGCGGTCCCCGTTGCCGGCGAAGAACAGGCCGACGCCGACGGCCAGTGCCGCGGTGTCCCCGCCGCGGGCCCGCAGGCCGGAGACGAAGGTGTCCCGCAGCAGGCGGTCGGTCGCCGGATCCGCGGACCCGCCGGGGTGCGCAGGGGCCGCGGCGTGCCCCGGTCGAGCAGGCAGTGGCCGGCCGGGGCCGACGAAGAAGTGCGCACCGAACGGGTCGAGCGGGGCGAATCGGACCGGCGATGAGGCGTCCAGCGGAGCCGGTTGGTCTGTATCGACGGCCGGGCCGACTGCCGGCGCGGTGAGGCCCGGACCGGGTCCGGGACCCATCCCGGCCGCCCAGCTGGGCGGTTCGTACACCGCAGCGGGCGGCTGGGCCCGGCGGCGAGCCTCGCGGACGGCGAGGGCGACTACCGCCAGCAGGATGAGCAGGAAGAAGATCCCGACCGGGATCATCGCGCGGCCACCCGCACCGCCGTCCGGGGTGAAGATGACGCCGCTGGAGGCGACCACGACGACGGCCGGGACCGGCACAGCGAACGCGCTCCAGCCGACCCGGGTGGCCGCCGGGATGCCGATCCAGACCACCACCAACGCCATCCCGGCGCAGATCAGCGAGAGCGCCTCGTCAGCGGGGTAACGCGAGGCGAACCACCCGCACCCGGCGGTGAACACCGCACCCGTCGCCAGCACCGCCCCGACAGCCCGGACCACCCGCTGCGGATCCGGTGCAGCCATCACGGTCCCCGTTCGGTTCAGCAGTAGATCCGGCAGCCCCGGTCCAGCAGCGGTCGCAGCCCGGCCGGCGGCGCGTGCCAGCCGTTCCAGCGTAGATCGAGCCGCTCCAGAGCCGGGAGCTCGGCCAGATCCGCCGGCAGCGTCGACAGCCGGTTGGCGCGTAGATCGAGGCTGTGCAGGCGCGGGAGGTTCCCCAGGCCGGTCGGCAGCGTCTCCAGCTCGCAGCCGCGCAGCGACACCGTGCGGAGCTCGGTCAACGATCCGATCCCGGTCGGCAGCTGCCGGAGCGGATTGCCGTCCAGGTGCAGCTCACGCAGCGCCGCCAGCCCGGTCAGGTCCGGCAACGCGGTGAGCCGGTTGTGCTGCAGCCGCAGTTCCACCAGCGCCGGCAGGCTGCCGAGTCCCGCCGGGAGCCCGACGAGCCGGTTGTCGCCGACGTTGAGGTACTGCAGTGACGCGAGCCCGCCCAGCGAGGTCGGGAGCGCGGTGAGGTCGAGTTCGGCGGCATAGAGGAACTCCAGGTGCGACAGGTCGCCGAGGTTGGCCGGCAGCTCCGTCACTCCCCGGTTGTGCGACAGGTCGAGCACCCGCAGATCGGCCAGGTCCCCCAGCGCTGACGGGAGGCCGCCGACCAGGGCGTTGTCGTGCAGGTAGAGATGCGTGACGCCGACGGGCAGTCCCACCGGCACCGATGTCAGCCGGTTCCAGCCGAGGTACAGGTACTCGGTGCCGTCGGCGAGAGCGGCGGCGTCGAGCTCGGTGAGGTCCCGGTGGGCCAGGTCGGTGACAACCGCCGCATCGATGCGCACCGACGCCGGTCAGTGTTTCCGAAGCCACCGAGCCGCCCGCCGGCGGCTGTCCGCGGCGATGTCCAGCTCGCGCTGATAGAGCAGGCCGTAGGTGAACCCGTTCTCGCCGGGCAGGTCTGCGGTGCCGGCCCCGAGTCGGCGCAGCAGGTCTGCGGCGACCACTGCGTCCTGGTGCGCCCCGAGGATGTCCTGGATCTTCTTGTCCCGCTTCTGCGCCTTCGCGCTGGTCAATCTCGTCGATCCGACGCCGACCCGGGCCAGCTCGGCCGCGTATCTGGCCCGCTTGGCGGCCTTGCGGGCCCGGTGCAGCAGCGCCTCGTCCTGGCCGGCCAGGCCGGCGGACAGTCGCCGCAACGCCTTCCGTCGCGCCTTCTTCGCCGGTACCAGCACGGTGACGATCTTCCGGTCCGCCGCGGCGGTCAGCGGCGGGTCCGCGATCCAGGACTGCAGGTCCTGCAGCAGGGCGCGGTAGCGCGGACCGGTCATCGCCGCGTCGAGAGCGGTGCGACCGATCACCTCGCGGCTGAGCAGGTGCTGCTCGATCCGGGCCGCCACCGGCCCGAGGACCGCCTCGACCGGAAGCTCAGACAACGCGTCGGCGAACCTGCCGCGCTGGACCTGGCAGTCCCGGATCTCGCCGAGCAGCCCGGCATACCAGGCGAGCTCGTCGTTCAGCGCGGCCGCCCGGTCGTCATCGACCAGCTCGTCGAACACTCTGAGCACGGAACGGGTCCGCCGGATCGCTACCCTGGTCGGGTGGACCGCGTCGCCGCCGGTCCGCAGGGCGACGTCGCCCGCGATCAGCTGCGCGTCCTGCTCGGCCAGATAGCTGATCAGCACGTCGCCGGCTGTCTTCCGGCGCTGCTTCTCCGGGTCCGCCGCCGCCCCCAACGCCCTGGACAGCTTGTTGGCGCTGGTCGCGGGTCGGGCACCGGCCCGCAGCAGCACCGCCCCGACTGCGGTCAGGAGCTTCTCGTCGCCCGCGGGTCCGAGTTCCGCCTCGATCTCCCGCCACTCGGACAGGTCCGCGGCGTGCGGGCCGGGGGCCACAGCGCGGACCTTGTCGTCGGCGATCTCGACCAACAGGGCGCCATCGGCATCCACCCACCGGTGCGTGGTGCGGATCGTGTGCAGAGTGGCGAGCGGCTGCAGCTCCCGACCGCGGGCAATGCCAAGGACGAGGGTGGCCAGCTGCTTCGGCACCCGGGTGCGGGCGGCGGACAGCGGCAACTTCAGCTCCCTGCGGGCGGCCCCGGCCGGGAGCTTGAGGTGCCAGCCGTTGTCGGCGTCGCCGGAGCGGCGACGCAGGGTCGCACCGAACGCCAGCAGGGCGCGGTCGTCGGTGTCGAAGTACGCGCTGGTCAGGTCGAGGGTGTCGAGGGAGACGACGGCGCCGGCCGGCAGCGCCGAGACGATGTCGGGCAGCGGCCAGCCCGGATCGACGTCGAACTTGTCCTCGCGCTCGGTATAGGTCTCGACCATGCGCTTATCCTGCCCGGTGCGGACCGGTTGCACACGGCGTGGACGCCTCCCAGCGCTGACCTGGTCAGCCGAGCACGGCGTACCGGAGCAGGCCGTCCCCGTCGAGCGACTCGGCAAGCCGCCCGCCGTCGACCGGATCTGTCGGGGTGTGCGGAGGTTTCGGCGAGGGCCGCCCGGTGAGCAGCCCGCGGACCTGCTCCCACCCGCGCGACCCTGTGAGCCCGCCGGTCGTCTCCCAGGCCGACCAGCCGGCGACCAGCGCGTCCCAGCCGGCGTCGGTGTCCCAGCCGGGATCGACCACCAACGCGGCACCGTCGGTGCCCTGGAACAGATAGCTCAGGGTGCAGCGGATCGGCAGGTCCGGGACCGGTACCGGGATCGACCAGAGGCCGTCGGCGACCTGCTCCACCGGCGGATCGGCCTTCGCCCACCAGGCATCGTGCAGAGCGGTGCCGGTGACGCGCATGCCGGCACTGTCGGCCATCGGACTCCCCTCGCTGAGCGGAACCGTCTGATCCTGCCCGCCTGGTGCGCGGATGGCGGCGGATGTCGCCGCCGTCACTGTGGCTTGGCTGGTGCCGACCGCATCGGAAGGATCCCCGAGGGGTCGACGTTGCAGGGTGCGTGACGACATTGCATGGCGAGTACAAGGTCCCCGGCGGCAAACTGGTGGTGGCCGATGTGGAGGTGTCCGACGGCCGGCTGGCCGCTGTCCGGATCTCCGGAGACTTCTTCCTCGAGCCCGATGAGGCGCTGGACTCCATCACGGCCGCCGTCACCGGGCTGCCGGCCGACAGCGACGCGGAGCGGCTGGCGACGGCGATCCGGTCGGGCCTGGCCGAGGACGTGGCGATGATCGGGTTCAGTCCCGAGTCGGTCGCGATCACCATTCGGCGCGCGCTCGGGCACGCCACCAGCTGGCACGACCATTCCTTCGAGCTGATCACCACCGGCCCGCTGTACCCGGCCGTCCAGATGGCCGTCGACGAGGTGGTGGCCCGTCAGGTCGGCGCCGGTGTCCGGCCGCCGAGCCTGCGGATCTGGGAGTGGGCGTCCAACGCCGTGATCATCGGCTCGTTCCAGTCGCTGGCGAACGAGGTCGACCTGGCCGGGGCCGCCCGACACGACGTGACGGTGGTGCGGCGCATCTCGGGCGGCGGCGCAATGTTCGTCGAGCCCGGCAACACCATCACCTACTCGCTCTATGTGCCGGCGTCCCTCGTCGAGGGGCTGTCCTACGCCGCGTCGTACGCCTTTCTCGACGACTGGGTGCTCGGTGCGCTCGCCGATGTCGGGATTTCGGCGACCTACGTGCCGCTGAACGACATCGCTTCTCCCGCAGGCAAGATCGCCGGTGCAGCGCAGAAGCGGATGGCGAACGGTGCGGTGCTGCACCACGTGACGATGGCCTACGACATCGACGCCGACAAGATGCTCGAGGTGCTCCGGATCGGCCGGGAGAAGATGTCGGACAAGGGCACCAAGAGCGCCAACAAGCGGGTGGATCCGCTCCGCTCACAGACCGGCCTGGACCGCCGGGCGATCGTGGACGCGATGATCGGGCACTTCCGCGGGCGCTACGGGCTCACCGACACCACCCTCGACGCTGCGACCCTGGCCGAGGCGGAAGCTCTTGCCGAGTCGAAGTTCTCGACCCCGGACTGGACCGCCCGGGTGCCGTGAGTTTCCCTGGAGGGGCCGCTCGTCCGAGTTCGGCGCCCGGATGGTGCCGCGCGCCGGGAGCCACAGATGGTGCCACCGGTCGGGGAGTGAGCCACAGGTAGCGCGATACGCCGCCGACACGCCGATCCCGGCCCGCGTGTCGCCAGCACAACCTGCTACCCCACCAGCGGTCGACGGGCGCAGGAGCCACAGGTAGCGCGATACGCCGCCGACACGCCGATCCCGGCCCGCGTGTCGCCAGCACAACCTGCTACCCCACCAGCGGTCGACGGGCGCAGGAGCCACAGGTAGCGCGATACGCCGCCGACACGCCGATCCCGGCCCGCGTGTCGCCAGCACAACCTGCTACCCCCCAGCGGTCGACGGGCGCAGGCAGTCCCCGCGAGCCGGCAGCGCCAGGGCCGGCCGGGAGGCGGGGACTAGCCTCGCAGGGTGCGGCTGCTGGAACGGGAGGCCGAGCTCACCGCCCTCGGGGCGTACTGGACCGAGGCGCTCGCGGGCCGCGGTCGGCTGGTGTTTCTGGCCGGCGAGGGCGGCGCCGGCAAGACCTCGGTGGCCAACGAGTTCGCCCGACACCTCGGCGCCGGGGGCCGGTTCCTGGTCGGAGCCTGTGACGCCGGCGCGACCCCGCGAGCGTTGGGTCCGCTGATCGACGTCGCGGACGCACTCGGAGTGCGGGCCGAACTCGACCAGCCGGAGGTGCGGCGCGCGTCGCTGTTTCCGCAGGTCCTCGCCGCGCTGGGTCGGTCGCCGACGCTGCTGCTCCTGGAGGACCTGCACTGGGCCGACGAGTCCACCCTCGACCTGGTCCGCTATCTCGGTCGGCGGATCGACGGGGAACCGGTCGTGGTGCTGGTCACCTTCCGGGATGACGAGGTCACCGGGGCCCACCCACTCACGGCCGTGCTGGGCGATCTCGCGACCACCGGCGGCGTCAGCCGGATGCAGCTGCGGCTGCTGACCCGGGACGCGGTCGGTGAGCTGGCCAGGGAGTCCCGCCGCGAGGTGGACGTCGCCGCACTGCACCGCAGCACCGACGGCAACCCGTTCTTCGTCACCGAGGTCCTCGCCGCCGGCACCGGTGAGCTGCCGCCCACGGTCCGCGACGCCGTCCTGGCCCGGGCCGCGCGGCTTTCGGCAGCTGCCCGGCGGGCCCTGGACGCCGCCGCCGTCGTCGGGACGATTGCCGAGATCGACCTCGTGCTCGGTGCCTCGGCCCAGCAGGCTGACGCCATCGATGAATGCGTCGAGGGAGGCGTGCTGCTCGACCGCGGAACTGCGATCGCATTCCGGCACGGTCTGGCCCGGCAGGCCATCCTCGACAGCCTGCCGCCGGCCACCCGCGTCGAACTGCATCGCAGCGTGCTCGCCGGTCTGCTCGCCCTGGGCAGCCTGGACCACCGCCGGCTCGCGTTGCATGCGGTCGGCTGCGCCGACGACGCCGCTGTGGTGGTACACGCCCCGCGCGCGGCCGAGCTGGCCACCCGGCTGGGATCGCACCGCGAGGCCGCTGAGCATTTGCGGACGGCGGTGCGTCACGGCGACGCCCTGCCGGCCGTCGAGCGCGCCGACCTGCTGGAGCGGCTGTCCTACGAGTGCTACCTCACCTCCCGCCCCGCCGAGGCGCTGGACGCTCGACGCGAAGCCGTCGCACTGCGCGCGTCGGTCGGCGACGCCCGTCGGGTCGGTGTCGGCACCCGCTGGCTGTCCCGGCTGTCGTGGATGCTCGGCCGGAACGCCGACGCCGAGCGGTACGCCATGGCCGCCGTCGACATGCTCGAACCCCTCGGCCCCGGCGCCGAGCTCGCGATGGCCTACAGCAACGTCTCCCGGCTGCGGGTCACCGGCGGCAGCGCGGAGCAGGCGCTCGAGTGGGGCCGGCGGGCCGTGGATGCGGCCCGGGCGGTGGGGGACCGCGAAGTCGAGGCGGATGCGCTCAACAACATGGGGACCGCGCTGCTCCGTCGCGGCGAGCTGGTCGAGGGTCGCGCCCGGTTGGACCAGTCCCTGGAAATCTCGCTGACCGACGGACTGGAGGAATACGCGGCCCGGGCGTACACGAACATCGGCGCACTCCAGGCCGCCAAACGCAGGCTCGCGGACGCCGCTCGGACCTTCCGCACCGGGATCGACTACTGCGCGGAACGCAACCACGAGTCCCCCGAGCTGTACATGCGGGCCTGGTTGGCCGGCGTGCTGATGGAACAGGGCCAGACCGGCGCCGCCGCGGAGCTCGCGCACGAGGTCCTGCGGCATCCGCAGCTCGCCATGGTCAGCCGGGCCATGGCCACGTTGCCGCTGAACCTGGCGGCGGTGCGCAGTGGCGATGCCGGCACGGATCCGGACCTGGTGCGCATCCCCAGCGTCGGCGGTGGCGCCGATCCGCTCCGGGCGCTGCCCTCGGCGCTGCTCACCGCCGAGGCCGCCTGGACCGCCGGGCGGACCGGCGAGATCGTCGGACTCACCGACGAGGTGTGGGATGCCTGCGCGACCGCGTGGGAGCCCTGGATCGTTGCCGAGTTGGCCTGGTGGCGGCGCCTCGGTGGCGCTTTCGACGACGTGCCGTTCGACCTCCCCGAACCGTTCGCCCTGATGTCTGCCGGTCGACCGCGGGCGGCGGCCGACGCCTGGTCCGCGATCGGTCGCCCCTTCTGGACGGCACTCGCTCTGGCCGGCGGAGACCCGGCGGATACCTCCGAGGCGGTGGCGATCCTGTTGCGGCTCGGCGCGACGGCCAGCGCCCAGGCCGTACGCCGGGATCTCGCGCTGCGTGGGCTGCCGGTGCCTCGAGGTCCGCGGGGGCCGGCCAGGGCCAACCCCGCCGGGCTCACCGCCCGCGAACTCGATGTGCTCGGCTACCTGGTGGAGGGTCTGTCCGATGCCGAGATCGCCGCTCGGCTCACCGTGTCCGAACGGACGGTCGGCCATCACGTGTCCGCGGTGTTGCGCAAGCTCGCGGTGCCGTCGCGGTCGCGGGCGGCGGCCGCAGCGGCGGGGCTGTTCGGAACCTCGCAGCCAACTTAGGTAGAACTCCCGATGCCCCGGACCCCGCCTCAGAGCTTTGCTGGAGAGGTTCGCATTCCGCTGCACTCCGATAAGGACCCACGTCGTGAACTCCGCCGCGCGCTCGGCCGGATCGGCTCCGCGAGACCCGGAACTGCTCCGAGCCATTCACCAGCGATATCTCCGGCCGGTGTATGCGGTGACGTTCGCGGTACTGCGGGACACCGACCTGGCCGAGCGAGCCACCCGGGAGACGTTCGTGCGGGCCTGGGCGGCTGCGGATCTCAGCTCCGACGACCCCTCGCTCGGACGATGGCTCTGCACGCTCGCCGGGCAGGTGGCAGCCGAGCTCGGCGGCACCGACAACGGGGTCGTCGACGGCGGTGGTCTGGTCGGCCCGAAGCCGGTGGCGGCCCGGGTTGCAGCGGCGCCATCCGCGGCGCGGGCCTCCCGGATCTGGGCCGTGCGCGAGGCGTTGGATCGACTGCCGCGCATGGACCGGGAGCTGATCCGGCTGCAACACGAGGCCGGGCTCTCGCATGCCGAGATCGCGGATCTGCTGGACACTCCGGTCAGCAGTGTCGCCGGCCGCAGCTTCCGCGCCCACCGACGGCTGGACCGGCTGTTGCGGCAGCTCCGCGAGGTGGCGGCGGCCGATCATGCCGCCGCGCCGATGCGATGGTTCGAGCGGTCGATCCAACACGACGCGCAATTTCGGCTGGTACCGGAGTCGTGCGGCTGAAAGGCAGCCTGACACCGTGCGCGACCGGAACCGTCCTGGTCCATGGACCCCGTGCTGTCTCCTCGCCGGTGGCGGCCGCTGGTGGACAATCCCCGTGCGCCGATGAATGTGCGCCGCGTTGCGGGTCGGCACCAGCGAACCTTTCGCAGATCGGGGAGCATCGCATGGGAAAGATCATCGCGTCGGCGTCTATGTCGCTCGACGGCTACATCGCCAAGGACGACAACACGATCGGCCGGCTGTTCGACTGGTATCAGAACGGGGACGTGGAGGTCCCGACGGCCACCGCGGACATCACCTTCCATCTGAGCCAACGGAGCGCGGAGCACTGGAGCCGGTGGGTGACAGGGCTCGGCGCGCTGGTGTGCGGGCGGACATTGTTCGACGTCACCGACGGCTGGGGTGGGCGGCACCCCATGGACGTGCCGGTGGTGGTCGTCACGCACGAGGTGCCGGCGGACTGGGTGGCGGCGCACCCGGAGGCGCCGTTCCGCTTCGTCACCGAGGGGGTGGCGGCCGCTGTGGCGCTGGCCCAGCAGCTCGCCGGTGACAGGCTGGTCGCGGTCGCGGCCGGGACGATCGCCGGACAGTGCCTGGCGCAGGGCCTTCTCGACGAGGTCGCGGTCGACCTGGTGCCGGTGGTCATGGGCAGGGGGCGCCCGTTCTTCGGCGATCACGCGGCTGGGGACGCCCTGCTCGGCGACCCCACGGTCTGTATCCAGGGTGACCGGGTCACCCACCTGGTGTTCCCGGTCGACCGCTCGCCGGTGGACCGCGCGCCGGCGGACCGCTGACGGAGGTTCAGTCGGCTCGGTAGCGCCTGGCGAGCTGCGGGCTCTGGGCCCCGAATGCCGCCAGGTCCGCCTCGAAGACCCTCCGGAGCAAGCTGTCGTCCTCGATCCCGGGTGCGCACACCACCTCGCCGAGTTCCAGGCCGCGCAGGGATGCGGTGACCACGTCGTCGGCGCTCATCCGGGGCACTGCGGACAGGTCCATCCCCTGGACCGTGTGGAATTCGGTGGCCACGACGCCGGGGCAGACCACCTGCACCCGGACCCCGGTGCCCTCGAGTTCGGCGCTGAGGGTCTGGGACATGGCAACGGTGTGGGCAAGGGTTCCGGCGTACACCGCTCGGCGGGGCATCTGGGCGGCCGGCGCTGGGCCGGAGAACGCGATCATCCCGGCGACGTTCACGATGGTTCCGTCGCCGCGGGCCAGCATCCCCGGCACTGCGGCTCGGGTCAGCATCGTGGGGGCGACGACTTTGACGTGCACCAGTTCGCGCGCCCGAGCGGCCGACAGGTCGGCGATCGGCATGTAATGCGCGACCCCGGCGTTGTTGACGAGCATTGTCAGCGGAAGGTCTGCGCACAGCTCCGCCACCTGGTCGACGCCGTCGTCGGTGGCCAGGTCGGCGGCCACCACCTGGACCGCGAAATGCGGAAGCGCTGCCGCGAGCTCCTCCAGCCGGCCTTGGCGGCGGCCGACGACGATCAGGTCGTGGCCGTCGGCGGCGAGCCGCTCGGCGAAGGCCTTGCCGATGCCGGAGGAGGCGCCGGTGACGAGCGCGAGTGCAGACACGTTTCTCCGTAGGGGTTCTCAGCCGGCGAGGTCGGCGAACCGCGAGTAGTGCAGCTGGTGGGCGACAGCGATGGTGGTGGTAGGGCCGTTCCGATGCTTGGCCAGGATCAGGTCCGCCTCGCCGGCCCGGGGGTCGTCGGCCTCCCAGGCGTCCGGCCGGTGGACCAGGATCACCATGTCGGCATCCTGCTCCAACGATCCGGACTCCCGGAGATCCGAGAGCATCGGGCGCTTGTCGGTGCGCTGCTCGGGCCCACGGTTCAGCTGGGAGATGGCGATCACCGGCACCTCGAGCTCTTTGGCCAGCAGCTTCATCTGCCGGGAGAACTCGGACACTTCCTGTTGGCGGGACTCGACCCGTTTGCCCGACGTCATCAGCTGCAGGTAGTCGACGACGATCAGCTTGAGATCGTTGCGCTGCTTGAGCCGGCGGGCCTTGGCCCTGATCTCCATCATCGTCATGTTCGGAGAGTCGTCGATGAACAGCGGCGCCGCCGAGATCTCGCTCATCCGCCGGACGATCTTCTGCCAGTCCTGCTCACTCATGGTGCCGTTGCGCATCTGACCGAGCTTGATGCTCGCCTCCGCGGACAGCAGCCGCATGGTGATCTCGGTCTTGGACATTTCCAGCGAGAAGATCACCGCGGCCAGGTTGTGCTTCACCGCCGCGTGCCGCGAAATGTCCAATGCCAAAGTCGATTTCCCAATTCCAGGTCTCGCCGCGACGATCACCATCTGGCCGGGGTGCAGGCCGTTGGTGACGGCGTCCAGGTCGGCGAAACCGGTGGGAACCCCGGCCGACATGCCGCCCCGGGATGCGATCGCATCGATCTCGTCCATGGTCGGCTGGAGGAGTTCCTCGAGGATGACGTAGTCCTCGCTGGTCCGACGCTCGGTGACCTCGTAGATCTCGGCCTGGGCACGGTCGACGATCTCGTCGACCTCGCCGCCGCCCACCTCGCCCTCGCTGCCGCCGTAACCGAGCTGAACGATCCGGGTACCCGCGTCCACCAGCCGTCGCAGGATCGCCTTCTCGGCGACGATCTGGGCGTAGAAGCCGGCGTTGGCTGCCGTCGGCACGGTGGCGATCAGGGTGTGCAGGTACACCCCGCCGCCGGCCCTGGCCAGCGACTGGTTGCGGTCCAGCTCGGCGGCGACGGTGATCTGGTCGGCGGGTTCGCCACGGGAGTACAGGTCGACGATCGCGTCGTAGATCAGCGCATGGGCCGGCTTGTAGAAGTCCGACGACTTGAGCGCCTCGACGACGTCGGCGATCGCGTCCTTGGACATCAGCATGCCGCCCAGCACGGACTGCTCGGCGGGGATGTCCTGCGGCGGCTGGCGGTCGTAGGTGGCAGCCTGACGGCGGTCGGGCGAGCCCGTCCAGCGATCGTCCACGACTGCCATCCCGGCACCGCCTCCCCGTCCCGCCGGCTCGGCGGAGTCTCGCAACGCTGTCGAACGCATGTTCACAGGTCTACCTGTCGGCACCGACAGTGGATCCGCGGGGCGGAGCCGCAAGGCGGGACCCCGGGACGTTAGGACGTGGTCGGCGGAGCGACAAGCCGCCCGTGTGAACAACCGGTGGACCGGGTGGGGATCGTTTCGCATCGTCGCAGGACGGCGCCGGGGGACTATGTGGACAACAGTGGGGATTTCTTCGGGGGATAACTCCATCGCCGCAGGTCAGGACGCTGTCTCCGAGTGATCCCCTGTGGACAACAAATCGCTGGACAGTTCTCGGCGTGGCGCGCACCGGCGTGTCGCGGGGCCTGCCCGTACCCCGATCGGGTGATGGAACGGGCCCGTTCCGGATGCTGGGACGGTTGCCCGGAAGCGGGCCGGGCGGCCGTCCGGAAGCGGGCCGGGCGCTGCCACCGATCGTGGCGGTCGCCACTCGGCTGGACGCACCGGTTGCCCGCAGGTAGTGTCCTTAGCGTTGCTAACAACTTGGCTGGAACCCAGCTGCCGACTCCTTCGAGGGCACCGTGACGACACCCGAGACCACCCGCACCCTTCCCGCGTCCCACCCGGCCGCCGACCGCGGACCGGCCGACGTCGCGGCAATCCCGGACGGTGCCGGTCCGCCCCCCGCCGATCGCGAGAGCGCCGGCCGCCGCAGACAGCCGCTGGCGGTCTGGGTGCTCACCTTCGCCGCCATGGTCTCGTTCATGGGCATCGGTCTGGTCGACCCGATCCTGAAGTCCATCGCCGCCAACCTGGACGCCACCCCGAGCCAGGTCTCGCTGCTGTTCACCAGCTACCTGCTGGTGACGGCATTCGCCATGCTCATCACCTCGTACGCGTCGAGCCGGTTCGGCGGTCGCACCACCCTGATGATCGGCCTCACCGTGATCATCGTGTTCTCCGCACTTGCCGGCACCTCGCCGACGGTCGCCGCACTGGTCGGCTGGCGGGCGGGCTGGGGCCTGGGCAACGCGCTGTTCATCGCGACCGCGCTCGCCGCGATCATCGCGGTGGCCCGCGGCGGTGCCGAGAAGGCCGTGACGCTCTACGAAGCGGCGCTCGGCATCGGCCTGTCCGTCGGACCGCTGGTAGGTGCGCTGCTCGGATCGATCCATTGGCGGGCACCGTTCTTCGGCGTCGCGGTGCTGATGGCCCTTGCGCTGCTGGCGATCACGTTCTTCCTCAAGGACCCGGTCAGGATCTCGCACAACATCCGGCCGGCCGATCCGATCCGTGCGCTGAGCCACGGCGGCCTGCTCGTCCTGGGCATCGCCGCACTGCTCTACAACGCAGGCTTCTTCGCGGTGCTCGCCTTCACCCCGTTCACCGTCTCCTTCGGCGCCTACGGCATCGGCTTCCTGTTCTTCGGATGGGGTGTGCTGGTGGGCATCTCGGCTGTCTGGGGCGCACCGTGGCTGCGGAACAGGATCGGCCTGGTCAACGCATTCGCGCTCGCGTTCGCGGTGTTCACCGTGATCCTCGTGGTGATGGCGCTCGGTGTGCACAACCAGAGCGTCATCGCGACATGCGTGGTGCTCTGCGGCATTCCACTGGGCGTGCTCAACACGCTGTTCACCGAGACCGCGATGAACATCTCCCCGGTGCCCCGCCCGGTCGCCTCCGCCGGCTACAACTTCGTCCGATTCCTCGGCGGGGCGATCTCCCCCTACGTCTGCGGGAAGCTCGGTGAGAACGTGTCGTTGGCCGCGCCGTTCTGGTTCGGCGCGACCTGCGTGCTGGCCGGACTGGTGGTGCTCGTCGGCCTGGGCCGCAGCTATCTCGGCCGGATCGCGTCGGCGCACTGAGGGCCCGCTTCTTCACACCGACTTGGCGTCGGACCCGCCCGCCTCCAAGGTGAGCTGATCCGTAGTACCCAGGAGCGACGTCCACAGGTACAGGACACCTTCCGGGTCGTGCGGCGAGCCCTGGAGGCGTCATGGCCGTGCGGAGCACCGGATCCCCGTCACTGTGGTGGCAGCTGACCCGCCGCAAACCCATTGCCGGGATGATCGATTCCGAGGATGCGCACGCCGGTCCGGCGCTGAAACGGAGCATCGGAACGTTCCAGCTGACCATGTTCGGGGTCGGCGCCACGGTCGGTACCGGGATCTTCTTCGTGCTGCAGGAAGCGGTCCCGGACGCCGGCCCTGCCGTCATCATCTCGTTCCTGATCGCCGGCTTCGCGGCGGGACTCTCCGCGCTCTGCTACGCCGAAATGGCCTCCGCCATCCCGATCTCCGGATCGACCTACTCCTACGCCTACGCTGCGCTCGGCGAGCTGGTCGCGATGGTGGTCGCGGCCTGCCTGCTGTTGGAGTACGGCGTCTCGACCGCCGCGGTCGCGGTCGGCTGGAGCGGGTACTTCAACAAGTTGCTGGACAACGTGTTCGGATTCCAGATCCCGGATGCCTTGTCCTACGCACCGATCGCCCATGATCCGGGCGACACCACCGGCATCATCAACCTTCCGGCGATCGTGCTGGTCGTGCTCTGCGCGATGCTGTTGATCCGCGGGGCCAGTGAGTCGGCCAAGGTCAACGCGATCATGGTAGTGATCAAGCTCGCCGTGCTGCTGATGTTCGTCGTCATCGGCTTCACCGCCTTCGACGGCAGCCACTTCGAGAACTTCATGGGTGCAGGAATTGCCGGGATCGGAGCGGCCGCCGGGACGATCTTCTTCTCGTTCATCGGATTGGACGCGGTCGCCACCGCCGGTGAGGAGGTCAAGGACCCGCAACGCACCATGCCCAGGGCCATCATCTTCGCGCTGATCACCGTGGTGTCGATCTACGTGCTGGTCGCGTTGGCCGGCGTGGGAGCGCAACCGGTAGCACGGTTCTCCGACGAGGACCAGCAGTCGGCCGGCCTGTCGGTGATCCTGTTCAACATCACCGGCTCCAACGTTCCGGGCACCATTCTCGCGCTGGGCGCGGTCATCTCGATCTTCTCGGTGACCTTGGTGACGCTCTACGGCCAGACCCGAATCCTGTTCGCCATGGGTCGCGACGGCATGCTGCCCCGGCGGTTCGCCTCGGTCAACCCACGCACCCTGACCCCCACCTTCAACACCATCGTGGTGGCCGTCGTCGTCTCGCTGATCGCCGGCTTCGTGCCGTCGGGCTACCTCTGGGACATGGTGTCCATCGGCACCCTGGGGGCCTTCACCGTCGTGGCCATCGGCGTCATCGTGTTGCGGACCATCGCCCCGGATCTGCCCAGGGCGTTCAAGGTGCCCGGCTATCCCGTCACCCCGGTGCTGACCGTGCTGGTCTGCGGCTACGTCGCCTACAGCCTGCCCGGCGTCACCTGGATGTACTTCGGGATCTGGCTGGCCATCGTGATGACGTACTACCTGGTGTACGCCCGGCGGCACTCGATCCTGCTGCATCCGGACCAGTTGCCAGCGGACGAGGCCCGCAAGGGCCACCTGCTGTGACGATTCTGCTGGCATTTCGGCCCGACCGTGGAGCGCGCAGCGCCGCGTCCCTGGCGGCCCGGCTGGCCAGGTCGGCCGGCGAGCCGATCGTGGCGGTCACCGTGGTCCCGCACACCTGGTCGACGCCGAGCATGGCTCGGATCGACGGCGAGTACGGCCAGTGGGCGACCCAGCACGGAGAGGGCGCCGCCCGGGAGGCGCTCAGGGTGTTGGCCGAGCTCGCCCCGGGGATCGAGGCCGAGGCGGTCTGGGTGGGCGGCCGTTCGGCGTCCTCGGCGCTGGTGCAGGCCGCCGAGACCTATCGGGCGGACCTGCTGGTGCTCGGCTCGGCGGCCGGCGGCGGACTCGGTCAGATCGTGGTCGGCTCCACTGCCGAGCGGTTGCTGCACTCATCTCCGGTGGCCGTCGCAGTGGCGCCCCGCGGGTATCGGACCACGGCTGACGCCCGGGTCGGGCGGGTGACCTGCGCATTCTCCGGAACGCCGGAGTCGGTCGACGTCCTTGCCCTCACCGCGTCGATCACCCGGCGGGTCGGCGCCGGGTTGCGGATCGCCACCTTCGGGGTCCGCGGCCGGACCATGTACCCCCCGAGGTCGGCCTCAACGCAGAGGACGAGGTGCTGGCGGAGTGGGTCGATCAGTCGACGCGCGCGCAGGCCGACGCCCTGGCCGTACTGGGCGGCCGCGGCGACCTGCCGGAGGAGACCACAACGGTGGTCGCCACCGGGCGGGGCTGGCCCGAGACTCGACGAGATCGACTGGCGCGACGACGAGGTGCTGGTGATCGGCAGCTCGTCGGTCGGCGCGCTGGCCCGGGTGTTCGTCGGGTCCGGCGCAGCGAAGATGCTCCGGCACTCGCCGGTCCCGGTCGTCGCGATCCCGGCCGCAGTCGCCGCCGAGGCCGCCGGGGACCTCGGGACCCGCAAGCTGCGGCCCGGACGGGCCGAGCCCGGTGCCGACCGGATGGCCGGGCCGCCGGGTGCGAGCTGCGACCGGGCGACCGGCCCGCCGGGTGCCGGCAAGACCCGCGACGCCGACAGGCCCCGCACCGGGATCCGGGGCGGGGCCTGTCGGCTCGTGCAGAGGTGGTGCGGCGACTACTTGCCGGACACCACGGTGACGGCGAGCTGGGCCGTCACCCCGGGGTGCAGGGTGACCGACACCGGGTGCGAGCCAACAGTCTTGATGTGACCGCCGACGTCGACCGCGCGCTTGTCGAGCACCGGGCCGCCGGCCGCCTTGATGGCGGTCGCGACGTCGGCGTTGGTGATGGAGCCGAACAGCTTGCTGCCGTCGGCGGTGGTGCGGGCGGTGATCGACACCTTGAGCTTCTCGAGGGCGACCTTCACCTCGTTGGCGTGGTCGGTGCCGCGGATCTCCCGGGCCAGCTGGGCCCGCTTGATCGTGGCGACCTGCTTCTCGGCGCCCTTGGTCGCGGTGATGGCGTGGCCCTGCGGCAGCAGGAAGTTCCGGCCGTAGCCGTCACGCACCTCGACGATGTCGCCGGGGCCGCCCAGGCCGGGCACGTCGGTGGTCAGGATGAGCTTCATGACGATGTCCCTTTCTTGACGTCAGCGAGCGGTCGAGGTGTAGGGCAGCAGCGCAACTTCACGGGCATTCTTGACGGCCGTGGCGATGTGACGCTGGTGCTGGGTGCAGTTGCCGGTGACCCGACGGGCGCGGATCTTGCCACGGTCCGAGATGAAGCGGCGCAGCAGGTTGGTGTCCTTGTAGTCGATCGCAGGAGCCGTGTCCTTGCAGAAGGCGCAGACCTTCTTCTTCGGCTTGCGAACTGGCGGCTTGGCCATGTTGTTTCTCCGAAATCAGTTCTGGTGCACCGGGTTCCGGTGCGGATGAGGAATCTGGAGGAGATGACGCGGCCCGGTGGGGCCGGTCAATCGATCAGAACGGCGGCTCGTCGGAGTACCCGCCACCACCGGCCGGCGGTGCGGAACTCCACGGGTCGTCACTCGGCGCGTTACCGCCGCGCTGGCCACCGCCGGACCCACCGGAGCCGTAGCCCCCGGATCCACCGGAACCGCCGTCCGAGCGCTGGGCCCGGTTGACCTTGGCGGTCGCGTAGCGCAGCGACGGGCCGATCTCGTCGACCTCCAGCTCGATGACGGTGCGCTTCTCGCCTTCCTTCGTCTCGAAGGAACGCTGCTTGAGCCGACCGGTGACGACCACGCGCGAACCCCTGGTGAGGGACTCGGCGACGTTCTCGGCGGCCTGGCGCCAGATGTTGCAGCGGAGGAACAGCGCTTCGCCGTCCTTCCACTCACCCGAGGCCCGGTCGAACATCCGCGGCGTCGACGCGACGGTGAAGTTCGCGACGGCAGCGCCGGAGGCGGTGAACCGCAGCTCCGGATCGGCGGTGAGGTTGCCGACCACAGTGATGATCGTGTCGCCTGCCATGTGTCCGTTCCTTACTTGGCGTCGGGGCGGATGATCTTGGTGCGGAGCACCGACTCGTTCAGGTTGAGCTGACGGTCGAGCTCGGCCACGACGGCGGACTGGCAGGTCACGTTGATGACCGCGTAGATGCCCTCTGGGTTCTTCCTGATCTCGAAGGACAGACGGCGCTTGCCCCAGATGTCGACGTTCTCGACGGTGCCGCCACCCTGGCGGATCACGTTCAGGAACGTGTCGATCGACGGAGCGACGGTGCGCTCGTCGAGGTTGGGGTCGAGGATGAGCAGCAGCTCATAGTGACGTGGAGCGACGGATACGCTCACGTGCACCTCCTATGGACTCATCGGCCGCGGTCGGTCCGCGGCAGGAGGCGTTGCCCCGGTGTTCATGGGAGTGCCCGCCATCGATCCGGCGGGCACGAAGGGCAACCCGACGAGTCTACCAGCGGGAACGGTGCGCTCCGACCGCTGTGGACAGCCGGGCCGCCCAGAGCAGACCACGTTCGATGACGGCGCGGACGTGCGGTTCGCGCAGCACGTCCAGGTCATGGCCAGGGGTGGCGACGAACACCCGGCCGGCACCCCAGCTGCGGGTCCAGATGGCCGGCGAGGTCACCTGCCGGTGCCAGGGATCGCCGTTCCTGACCGCCTGGGTGGTGGTCGCGAGCACGTCGTTGTAGTCGTCGGCGAGCACCCAGTACTGCTCGGTGACCAGGTCGAAGTCGCCGACTCCGGCGGTGATCGGGTGGTCGGCGGCGGCGGGCAGCATCTCGATGCGGTGCCGGACGAAGTTGTCATCAGTACCGTCGCGCTCGCCCGTCGGCTTGGCCGGATGAGCCGCGAAGTGACCGCCGACCAGCTGGAGATAGTCGGTGGAGTCGCGGTAGGAGTCGGCGATCCCGCCGTGCCAGCCGGCCAGGCCGGTGCCGGCCGCCACCGCGGCGACCAGACCGGCGATCTCGACCGGGCCGATGGTCGACATCGTCACGCACTGCACGATCAGGTCGACGCCGGCCAGATACCCGGCGTCCGCGTAGATCTCCGGCGAGCCTTCGATCCGAACGGTGAACCCGTTGGCTTCGAGAAACGGCAGGAATTCGTCGGTCGCCGCTTCCGGCTGATGACCGGGCCACCCTCCGCGGACCACCAGCGCGTGCCGGACCGGGACGTTCGAGGCGTTCGTCATCGGCGCCATCCTGCCACCGGCCGGATCCGGCGCGCCCGAGGAGATACTGATCCGATGACGGCCGGCTACTCCGGAACTCCGCTGCCGCGCAAGCTCGGCATCCGGGACGGCTCCCGGGTGCTCGTGTTGGGCGCTCCGGACGGATTCGACCCGGGCGGCCCGTTCCACAGCCGGCCCGGCCGGGATCCCTACGACGTGGTGCTGCTCTTCTGCCCGGACCGAGCGGCGCTGACCGGGCGGTTCGACCGGGCCGCCGCCCGACACAGCACCGCCGGCATGATCTGGGTCTGCTGGCCCAAGAAGAGTTCCGGCGTGCCGACCGATCTGGATGAGAACGTCGTCCGGGAGTACGGACTCGCGCACGGCCGGGTGGACGTGAAGGTCGCCGCGATCGACGCGACCTGGTCCGGGCTGAAGTTCGTCATCCGGCTTACCGACCGCTGAGCTCTACCGCTCCGAAGGTCAGCTCGTCGGGGGCCGGGGATCGTCCGGGCGCGACTCGAGGTCCGGCTCGTACGCCGCTCCGAAGTCGAACACCGCATCGGGCGCAGCGGCGCCCTGGGCCACCGGGTCGCCCTGGGCCAACTGGTCCTCATCCGCCGACCCGCTGTCCCGCTCGAACCCGCTGTCACCCTCGAAACCACCGGCCCGTTCGAACCCACTGTGACCCGATGTGGCGCCGAACGCACCGCCCGCGGCCACCCCGGCACCGGCCGGCACCCGCTGCGGCCGAGCCGCGGTCGCCGCGTGGGCGCCCTGCGGTCGCCCGCGGAGTCGTCCGAGCAGCGTGGGCAGCGACGGAACGGTCCACCGGTCGGGGGCGTCCTCCAGAACGCCGCCGGACGGATCGTCGTCACCGGCCATCCGCACCAGGTCGCGGTCCGGCCGCAGCACGTCACGGATCACCAACAGCATCAACGCGATGACGAACACGTCCCGCAGCAGCGCGGCGCAGATGAACGGGTAGACCGACAGCCCCTTGTTCTCCACCCCGGCGAACTGGAACATCAGCAGCACCCAGGTCACCACCTCGGTGCACTGCCAGAGCAGCACCGGGCGCCAGCGCGGCAGCGCCAGCACCACCAGCGGCAGCAGCCACAGCGAGTACTGCGGGGACCAGACCTTGTTGGTCAGCAGGAAGGCCGCGACCACCAGGAACGCCAGCTGGGCGAACCGAGGACGCCGCCGCGCGGACAGCGCGAACCATCCGATGGCCAGGCAGGACACCGCGAACAGGGCCAGCGACAGGTTGTTCAGGAACTCCGGCGAACGGGCGCCGTGGTTGTCGAACACCTTCGAGCCGGACAGGTTGCTGTAGATGAAGTACCAGGTGTCCCACTCCGCCCCACGCTCGGAGTTGAGACGGATGAACTCGTACCAGGCCTGCGGGTACTGCAGGATCACCGGCAGGTTCACCGCGAGCCAGGCGACCGCGGCTCCGAGGGCGGCCTTGAACCAGGCCGGCATCTTTCCGGTGCGCAGGCACAGCGCCAACAGCGGACCGAGCAGCAGAATCGGATACAGCTTGGCCGCCATCCCCAGCCCGAGCAGCACTCCGGCCAGGGTCGGATGTCGACGGGCCCAGGCGAGCATGCCGGCCGCGCAGAAGGCGATCGCGATGGCGTCCCAGTTGGTGAAGGCGTGCACGATCAGCAACGGGGACAGGCACATGATCGCGGTGTCCCAGATCCGCCGACGGGCGATCTTGGCCGTGCTGGCCACCGCCCACAGATACAACAGACCCAGGAAGATCGCGCCGATGGTGAAGTACGCCGCCACATCCAGCGGCACCGGGACCAGACCGCTGGATCTGGCGAAGTCCAGGTAGGCGCGGTTCGCCCAGCTCACCCCCCACTGGAAGACCCCGGTGAGCACCGGGTACTCCAGGTACCGGACCTGACCGCGGTCGCTGATGTCCGCGACCGGAACCAGCGCGCCGTCGGTGACCTCCGAGTACCCGGCATCTGGGGTCCCGACGAAGTCGCCGTCGCCGATGGTGACCGTCCGTCCGGCGGTGACGGCGACCAGCTGGTTGTCGACGGTCTTGACGTCCGCCGGATCCCAGATCGCCTTCTCGCCGCCATCCGTGAGGTCGACCCAGGAGTGGCTGTACGGAAACTGCTCCGGGTGGTCGAAACCTCGGCTGCCGTAGAGCGGGACGACGTCGTTGTAGCAGGCCGCGATCCACGGTCGCTGGCCGCTCTGGTCGAGGCTGACGCCGCCGCTCCCGTTGGGTCCCTGCTGGATGCAGGCCGCTTTGAACAGCCAGCCGCCGATCAGGGCGCAGATCGCGAAGATCAGACAGACCCGTAGCGGGGTCAGGATGGCGGCCCGGCCGACCAGTGCGTGCCGGCCCAACGGGCCACCGATCGCATCGGCCGCGCGGGCGGCGGTCGGGTCGGTCCACGTCGGGATGACCCGCTCGGACGGCGACAGCGACGCGGCCCGGCCGAGTTCGGCGGCACCGCGGCGGCGCCGACCGACCGGCTCGAGGTCGGGGTAATCGATGGAGACCGACTCGTCCGGGAACAGATCACCGGGAACCGGGGCCACGGGGTCCGGTCCCGGCGCATCGCGCGCCAGGTCGCGGTCGTCCGTCACGGGCGCGAGCCTACTGGTCGAGACCGTGAGCCCGGACCCGACCGAGGACAGTGCCTCGGCCGCCACCTGCTCGGGTGACGTCATTGCCCCGGATGTCGCTTCCGGTTGCCGGAGCGACATCTCCGCGCGACGCTGGATCTCATGGCGACCACGGCCGAGGCCAAGCCCCGCGAACGCACCTTCTTCGGTCAGCCCGCTGCGCTGGCCAACCTGTTCGGCGTCGAGATGTGGGAGCGGTTCTCGTTCTACGGGATGCAGGGCATCCTGGTGTTCTATCTGTACTACGCCGCCGCCCAGGGTGGTCTCGGCATGGCCGAGGGAGTCGCCACCAGCCTGGTGGGCGCGTACGGCGGCATGGTCTATCTGTCCACGATCCTCGGATCCTGGATCGCCGACCGGCTGCTGGGCAGTGAACGGGTGCTGTTCTACAGCGCGATCCTGATCATGCTCGGGCACATCGGGTTGGCGGTGTTCCCGGGATTCAGCGGTGTCGTCGTCGGGCTGCTGTGCGTCGGCATCGGCTCCGGCGGCCTGAAGGCGAACGCCACCGCGGTGGTCGGCACCCTCTATGCACCCGACGACGTCCGCCGGGACGCCGGCTTCTCCCTGTTCTACCTGGGCATCAACCTGGGCGCGTTCCTCGGGCCGCTGCTGACCGGAGTCGTCCAGCAGCGCTACGGCTTCCACTACGGATTTGCGCTGGCCGCGATCGGGATGGCGATCGGCCTGATCCAGTACTCGTTCGGCCGCAAGCGGTTGCCGCCGGAGTCCCGGGTGGTGCACAACCCGCTGCCGGTGAACCGGCAGGGTTTCGCCGTCATCGCCGGGGTGGCGCTGGTCTGCATCATCGTCATCCTGTTGGTGACGAAGGTGGTCCGCGCCGACAACTTCGCGGACATCCTGGTCTGGGTGGTGCTGGCCGCCGCCATCATCTACTTCGCGGTGATCCTCAGCTCGTCCAAGATCACCAAGGTGGAGCGCAGCCGGGTGCTGTCGTTCATCCCGATGTTCATCGCCAGCGCGGCGTTCTGGGCGCTCTACCAGCAGCAGTTCACGGTGGTGCCGGTCTACGCCGACAAACAGCTCAACCGGGACCTGTTCGGCTGGATCATGCCGCCGTCCGCGGTCAACTCGATCAACCCGATCTTCATCATCGTGCTGTCCGGCGTCTTCGCGGCTCTGTGGACCAAGCTCGGCAAACGACAACCGGTGACGCCCATCAAGTTCGCCATGGCGAACGTCGTCATGGGCATCGCGTTCCTGCTCTTCATCCCGGTCGCCAACGGGGCGGCCAACTCGACCCCGTTGTGGTGGATGGCCATCATCCTGCTGGTGTTCACGGTCGCCGAGCTGCTGATCTCTCCGGTCGGGCTGTCGCTGGCCACCAAGCTCGCCCCCGAGGTCTTCAAGACGCAGATGGTCGCGCTGTTCTTCCTGTCCGTGTCCCTGGGCACGGCGATGACGGGTGTGCTCTCGCCGCGGTACACGGCGGCGGCCGCCGCCGGACACGAGGGGCTCTACTTCGGTGTGCTGGGCGGGATCTCGATCGCGGTGGGCGTGGTGCTGGGCTTGTTCGCCAAGCCGATCCTGCGGCTGATGGCCGGGGTGCGCTAGCTGCTGCGACTGTCGGCTTCGCTCGACCATAGTGCTAATGTGTTAGCATATTAGCTATGATCGAATTCCACCTGCAGACGCGGTCCGGAGTGGCCCCGTACCTCCAGCTGGTCCAGCAGGTGCGGCGGGCACTGCTGCTGGGCCTCCTGGTCGAAGGGGATCAGCTGCCAACGGTCAAGGACGTGGTCGCCGGCATCGCCATCAACCCCAACACCGTGTTGAAGGCCTACCGCGAGCTGGAGCACGACGGGCTCGTCGAGCTCCGGCCCGGACTCGGCACCTTCGTCGTACAGACGCTCACCGACGAGTCCACGGCCGCCCACGAGCCGCTGCGTAGGGATCTCCAACACTGGCTCGACCGGGCTCGACGGGCCGGTCTCGACGACGAGAGCATCGAGGCGTTGTTCGTCACCACCTTTCGAACCACCGGCGACCGCGACCTGACCCTGGATCGGACATGACCGCGGTACTGGCGGCCGCCGGCCTGACCAAGCGATACGGCCGCCGCGTCGCGTTGAACGACTGCACACTGCACATCCCCTCCGGCCGCGTCGTCGGCCTCGTCGGGCCCAACGGCGCCGGCAAGACCACCCTGCTGCAGCTGGCGGTCGGGCTGCTGGCGCCGACCGCCGGCACCATCGAGGTGCTCGGTGGCAGCCCGAACTCCGGCCCGGACCAGCTGGCCAAGGTCGGATTCGTCGCGCAGGACGCCCCGTCCTATCCGAGCCTCACCGTCGCCGATCACCTCCGGCTCGGCGCCCACCTCAACCCGACCTGGGACGACGGACTGGCCCGGTCCAGGATCGACGACCTCGGCCTCGATCCGGCGCAACGCGCCGGACGACTCTCCGGTGGTCAGCGCGCCCAACTCGCCCTCACCATCGCGATCGCGAAGCGACCTCAGTTGCTGGTGCTCGACGAGCCGGTGGCCAGCCTCGACCCGCTGGCCCGCCGCGAGTTCCTGCAGGGTCTGATGGAGTTCACCGCCGACTCGGGCGCCGGCGTCATCCTCTCCTCCCACCTCGTCGCCGACCTGGAGCGCGTCTGCGACTACCTGATCGTGCTGGCCGGCTCCCGGGTCCTGGTCGCGGGCGAGGTGGACGACCTGCTCGCCGCGCACTACCGGCTCACCGGGCCGCGGGCCGCCGTCGAACGGCTGCCCGGCACCGCCAGGGTCATCCAGGCGAGCCACACCGACCGGCAGAGCACCGTGATCGTGCACAGTCTCGCGGACATCGAGGGACCGGTCTGGTCGGTGGAGCATCTCGACCTCGAGGACGTGGTGCTGGCCTACATGGCCGGCGCCGCCGGAGACAGCCGACGCAGCACCGTCCGAGTGATCTGAGGGGAATCGACGATGCTCTGGCTCACCTGGCGACAGTTCCGCCCGCAGGCCTACGCCGCCGCGGCCGTCATGCTGGTGGTCGGGGTCGTGCTCGCGATCAACGCGGCCGACCTGGCGCACCTGTACACCGAGACCGGCCTCGCGTCCTGCACCGGTCAGGCCTGCGACGCGCTGGTCAACAGCTTCCTGAAGCAGGCCCGGACGGCCAGCGCCGGCCTGATCTACAACCTGGCCATCGCCTTCATGTACCTGGTGCCGCCGCTCATCGGCGTGTTCTGGGGCGCCCCGCTCGTCGCGCGCGAACTCGAATCCGGCACCTTCCGACTGGTCTGGACCCAATCGGTCACCCGGAGCCGGTGGCTCGCGATCAAGGTCGGGGTTCTCGGCCTGACCGCGATGGCCGTCACCGCGGTGCTGGACCTCGCGGCCACCTGGTCCGGTCGGCACTTCTCGGACGCGGCGATGGACCGGCTCGCTGCCCTGCAGTTCGGGGCGCAGGGAGTGGTACCGATCGCCTACGCCGCGTTCGCGTTCGCCCTCGGCGTCACCGCCGGCATCGTCGTTCGGCGGGCCATTCCGGCGATGGCCATCTCGCTCTTCGGCTACACCGCGGCGGTGCTCGCGATGGCAACGGTCGTCCGGCAGCACATTCTTCCGGCGCAGCACACCACGCTGCCCCTGGATCTGAACTCCATCGACCAGTTCACGACCAGCCACGACCTGTCGCAGCTCACGGTGATCGGAGTTCCCGACCTACCCGGAGCCTGGATCCTGTCCAACCAGACCGTCACACCCTCGGGCGAGCTGTTCACCGGACCGGCCAGCGCCCAGTTCTGCGGCGAGAACTCCGGTCCCAAGGCCTGCCTGGACTGGATCGGCACGCTCGGGTTGCAGGAGAGCGTCAGCTACCAGTCGGCAGGCCGGTACTGGGCGCTGCAGTGGACCGAGGCCGGGATCTTCATGGCCCTGGCGGCAGCGTTGATCGGATTCGGTTTCTGGTGGCTCCGGAGCCGCACCAGCTGACCGTCGCGCCGTCGGTTCCTATCCGGCGGCCCGCCACGGGTGCCCATGTGGCGGCCCGCCGCCGGTGCCTACTTCGCGGCCCGCCGCCGGTACCTACTTCGCGGCCCGCCGCCGGCGCTTCTCGACCTGGCCGCCGTTGCTGCCCATCACGAAGGACGCGACCAGGTGGTTCCACGAGCAGGTCCGGCAGACCTCGGTCTGGTAGACGTTGAACTCACCGAACACTCCGGCCATCTTCTCCAGCTCGGCCGGCTGACGGGCCGAGCCGGCCATGTGCTTGATCTCGTCGCCGTACACCCAGTAGACGTGCGTCAACGGTTCCTTGCGGCACACCGGGCACGGGACGTCGGTGGGCACGCCATGGAATTTGGCCGCCCGGATCAGGTAGGGCGACGCGTCACAGACATCGGTGACGCCGGTGCGGCCGGACATGACCTGGGCCAGCAACGCACGGCGCTGCAGCGCGTAGTCGACCAGTCCGCGTTGGGTCCGCACCAGGAAATCGTACGCGCGGCGGTGCGGGCGCGACCGGGGTGTGTGGACATCCCCGGCCGGGCCGGGCGCCGTCGTGCGACCCGCCCTGTCGGATGCCGCGCATAGCCTTTTGCCCATCGTCAGGATCCTCGGAGGGCCACCGGATGAACCTCACCGCACATCTGCCGGACAGCAGGCGCACCCATGTCGAGGCCCGTCTCCACGGCAATCTGATGGCCTGGTTGACGACCGTGCACCCAGATGGGCGGCCGGTCAGCGTGCCGGTGTGGTTCCTGCTCCGGGACGACGAGACGATCCTCGTCTACAGCGAGCCGAACAAGCTGAAGCTGCGCAACGTCCGGGACCATCCGCAGGTGGCGCTCGGGCTCGATGTCACCGACATCGGGCGGGACATCATCCGCATCGAGGGCACCGCGCACCGGGCCGACGCCGTCCCGCCCGCCGACGAGAACCCGCCATACGTCGCCAAGTACACCGAACGTATCGGCGCGATGTTCGGCTCGGCGGAAAGGTTCGCCGGACTGTTCTCCGCCGCGCTGATCATCACGCCGACCCGCCTCTGGGCCTGAGCGCGGCTTCGCAGGCGGGCAGCCCGGAATCCGACAAATCCGTTCGGGCTCTCGTCGCCCAGTTCTGAGGCGGACGCGCCGTGGCCATGGTCGTGGGCGCACATCGGATCGCGAACGCGGTTGTGACCGATCAGTCAGTACACGCGATACATCTGTGGATGTATCGTGGCGATATATTGACGAGTGCGTAGTCCGACAACCATAGCCGGACCGGAGCCGGGCGGGAGGTGCGGGCGGTGACGAAGGACAGTTCCACCGTGCTCGAGCTCGCCGTGCTCGGTCTGCTCTCGGAGTCCGCGATGCACGGCTACGAGCTCCGCAAGAAGCTCAACAGCACGCTCGGCACCTTCCGGGCGTTCTCCTTCGGTTCGTTGTACCCGTCGCTGCGCCGACTGCTGGGCGAGGGCTACATCGCCGAGGACGCCCCACCCGTCGACATCGACGCCGTCCCGCTCACGTCACGCCGGTCCCGGGTGGTCTACCGGCTCACCGCGGACGGCAAGGAGCGCCTGGTCACCCTGCTCGGCGACGCCGGTCCGCAGTCCTGGTCGGACGACGGTTTCGGCGTCCATCTCGCGTTCTTCTCCCGGACCACCTCCGACGTCCGGATGCGGATCCTCGAGGGTCGGCGCCGTCGCGTCGAGGAACGCCGCGAGGGCCAGCGGACTGCCGTCAGCAAGGCCGCCGACCGCCTCGACCGGTACACCACGGAGCTGCACCAACTCGGCCTGGAGGCAACCGAACGCGAGGTGCGCTGGCTCAACGAGCTGATCGCGCACGAGCAGGCCTCCGGTCAACCGCCGCCCTACCCCGGCGAACCACCGCCACCCGCCGCGGACACCGGATCGGCCCCATGACACGTCCCAGCGCACACGCCTCCACCAGCCAGCCATCCACCAGACACCACAGCTCCACCGAACAGCAAGGAGGACCCACCATGGGTTCGCACCCGATCCGCGTCGCCATCGTCGGCGTGGGCAACTGCGCGTCGTCACTCGTCCAGGGCGTCGAGTACTACCGCAACGCGGAGCCCGGCAGCCGGGTCCCCGGTCTGATGCACGTCGACTTCGGCGACTACCACGTCTCCGACCTGCAGTTCGTCGCCGCGTTCGACGTCGACGCCAAGAAGGTGGGCTTCGACCTCGCCGAGGCGATCACCGCCAGCGAGAACAACACCATCAAGCTGGCCGACGTGCCCCCGACGGGCGTCATGGTGCAGCGCGGCCCGACGTTGGACGGCCTGGGCAAGTACTACCTGGAGACCATCACCGAGTCGCCCGCCGACCCGGTCGACGTGGTCGCCGCCCTGCGCGATGCGCGGGTCGACGTCCTGGTGTGCTACCTGCCGGTCGGTTCCGAGGACGCCGCGAAGTTCTACGCGCAGTGCGCCATCGACGCCGGCGTCGCGTTCGTCAACGCGCTGCCGGTGTTCATCGCCGGAACCCCCGAGTGGGCCGAGAAGTTCCGCGCCGCAGGGGTTCCGATCGTCGGTGACGACATCAAGTCGCAGGTCGGCGCGACCATCACGCACCGCGTGCTGGCCAAGCTCTTCGAAGACCGCGGCGTCGTGCTCGACCGGACCATGCAGCTCAATGTCGGCGGCAACATGGACTTCATGAACATGCTCGAGCGCGACCGGCTCGAGTCCAAGAAGATCTCCAAGACGCAGGCCGTCACCTCCCAGGTGCAGCACGACCTGGGCAAGGCCAACGTGCACATCGGGCCGTCGGACTACGTGTCCTGGCTCGACGACCGCAAGTGGGCCTATGTCCGCCTCGAGGGTCGCGCCTTCGGCGACGTCCCGCTGAACCTCGAGTACAAGCTCGAGGTCTGGGACTCCCCGAACTCGGCCGGCGTCATCATCGACGCGGTGCGCGCCGCCAAGATCGCCAAGGACCGCGGCATCGGCGGCCCGATCCTGTCGGCGTCGTCGTATTTCATGAAGTCCCCGCCGGTGCAGTACGCCGACGACGTCGCCCGCGACTCGGTGGAGCAGTTCATCGCCGGCGAGATCGACTCCTGATCCCGCGCTGACCACCGCGGAACCGACTACGCCCGCACGGACGTAGCCACAGACAGGAAAGGCCCCGGGGTATGCCGCCCCGGGGCCTTTCCCATCTTCCGTCGGCGCAGCGCCCGGGCCGGCACCCGTGGGAGGTAGCAGGATCTGGTGGCGACACGCCGCCCCGCACCCGCGTGTCCCCAGCACAACCTGCTACCCCTCGCACCTACCCGGGCCGGCCCCGTGGGAGGTAGCAGGATCTGGTGGCGACACGCCGCCCCCACCGGCGTGTCCCCAGCACAACCTGCTACCCCTCGCACCTACCCAGGCGGCCCCGTGGGAGGTAGCAGGATCTGGTGGCGACACGCCGCCCCCCACCCGCGTGTCCCCAGCACAACCTGCTACCCCTCGCACCTACCCGGGCCGGCCCCCGGACCGCACCCCATCGACCGCGCACCGACCGAGGTCGACACCCGGGAACAAGCAGCTCAGGACGGGCCGAAGAGGGGTGGCAGTACCAGGGCCATGGTCAGTGACCAGGTCAGGTGGGTGATGATCGGGGCCAGCACGCCGCCGCTGGCCCGCCGCTGCAGGCCGAGGATGATGCCGAGCACCGCTGCGGCGAAGACCAGCATCAGATTGCCGGTGGCGAAGGTGGTCAGCGTGTACGCCGCCGCGGAGACCGCGACCGGGTGCCAGCCGGCGGCCACCGAGTAGACCGCGCCGCGGAAGAACACCTCCTCGCCGATGCCGCTCACCGCCGTCACCGCGAGCACCACCGGCAGGTTTCCCTGCCGGGCGAAGTCCAGGATCTGCTGGGTCAGCCGGGCCAGCGGGCCGATGTCGCGCACCACCAGGGCGCCGAGGACGAACACTCCGGCCGCGATCACGCCGATAGCCAGCGGCAGCAAGATCGGCCGCCGGCCGCCGGTGCGGCCGAGCCGCAGCGGGCCGGACAGCAGTCCGCCCACCAGCCAGACGACGGCCGTAGCCGCGCTGAGCGGATAGAACGCGGCGTCGCCCGGTCGGACCCCGAGCGACAGGCCGAGCAGGACGGCCCCGATGACGACGGTGATCGCGACCACGATGCGGCGACGGCGCAACACCTTCGGCCCCGCAGGCCGGACATCCGGTGCCGTGGCGAGCAGGCCGTCCTGCAACGCCTGGGCGAACTGCCCGGTCACCGACCGCCGGCCAGATCGTCCTGCCCGTCCAGGGCCTGCGCCGCGGCCCGGTCGACGAGGGCCAACCGCACCGACTCGTCGTAGTCGATCGGCTCGCCCGGTACCAGGTCCCGGATCGAATCGTCGGTGACGACCACCTCGGTCGACATCGAATCGACCAGGTTACGGCCGGTCCGGACATCGACGTCGGTGACGAACGCCAGCCACATCGACGACAGTTGCGGCGTCAGCAGCGGAACCCCGACCACCGGCAACGGGCGGTCGTTGATGATCCGGGCGGCCCGCTGAAGCATGTCGACGTAGCGCAGCACATCGGGCCCACCGATCTCGAAGACCCGGTCCTTGGCCTCGGGTCGGCCGAGCACCCCGACCAGGTACCGGATGACGTCGGGCAGCGCGATCGGCTGGGTGCGGGTCTGTACCCACTTCGGCGTCACCATCGCCGGCAGATGCGCGACCAGCTGCCGGGTGATCTCCCAGGAGATGCCGCCGTGCCCGATCACCACGGCCGCCCGCAGCGTCGTCACCGGCACCCCGGCGGCCCCGAGCAGTTGCTCCACCTCGCGACGGGACCGCAGATGCGGCGACAGCTTCCCGGTGTCCGCGCCGAGCCCGCCGAGGTAGACGATCTGCTCGACCCCGGCGTCGGCAGCTGCCTGCGAGAACGCGATCGCCGCCTTGGCGTCCTCCTGCTCGAAGTCCTCCGACCCCAGGGAGTGCACCAGGTAGTAGGCGTACCGGGCGCCGTCCAGCGGTGCCGCGAGCGAGTCCGGATCGGAGACGTCACCCGCGACCGGTTCACCGGCCCCGCGGTAGTTCTCCGGGTGCCGGGTCATCGCGACCACGTCGTAACCGCCGTCGACCAGGGCAGCACACAGGTGGCCACCGATGAAGCCGGAGGCTCCGGTCACCACTACCCGATCGCCCATGACGACACTCTCCGATCGTGGGGTCCAGCGGAATGAGCGGTATCAGTGTGCATGGGTTCGTCGTGCCCGCCGAGGGCCTCCCGCACCGACGCGACCATGACCAACGTCCCGACCGGCGCCGATCCGGTTCAGGAGGGCGGTCGGGCGGGCACTGACGTGCCCGCCCGGCTCCGTCGAATTCGCCCCGGCCCGATCTCAGCGCGGGGGCGCGGTGCTCTGACGCACGATCAGCTCCGGGGCGATCGGCGGCGCGTCGTGCGGGGTACCGCCGAGCGCCGCGAGCAGCAGGTCGACGCATTGCCGGCCGAGGGCCGCGAAGTTCTGCCGGACCGTCGTCAACGGCGGCAGGAAGTTGTCGGCACCGTCGATGTCGTCGAAGCCGACCACCGAGATGTCTTGCGGTACCCGGATTCCGCCATCGTGCAGGGCGCGCAGCAGCCCCAGCGACATCAGATCGTTGGCCACGAAGATCGCCGACGGAAGTCCCTGCCGGATCAGCTCGAGACCGACCTGGTGTCCACGCTCCGCGCTCCAGTCGCCGATCGCCGGGCGGCCCACCCGCCGCCCGGCAGCCCGCAGTTCGGACTTCCAGCCCCGCACCCGGGCCGCTCCGTCGAACCAGTCAAGCGGGCCGGCCAGGTGGGCGACCGACGGGTGACCCAGGTCGAGAAGGTGCCGGACCGCCAGCCGGGCGCCGGCCTCCTGGTCGACCGAGGTGGCGTGGAACAGCCCGCCGGGATCCCCGTGGTCGGCGTCCGCGGCGACCATCACCACCGGGACCCGGGTGGCGATCGCCTCCGCGGCCCTGGCCACCTCGGTCTGCGGGGCGATCACCACGATGGCTTCGACGGCCTGATCCATGAAGTGGTCGAGCGCCAGCTTCATCGAGGCGGCGTCACTGACCCGCAGGCTGGCCAGGCTGATGAACAGGCCGGCGCTGCGGGCCGCTTCCTCGATCGCGAGCAGCGTGCTCACCGGTCCGAACAGCGCCGATGACGGCGTGACGACGCCCACCGTGCCGGAGCGGCCGCTGACCAGGGCGCGGGCCGCGCTGTTGCGGCGGTAGCCGAGTTCGGCGATCGCGCGTTGGACCCTCTCCCGGGTGTCCGCGGCCACCCGGGGATGGTCGTTCAGGACCCGGGACACGGTCTGGTGCGAGACGCCCGCCAGTTTGGCCACGTCGACCATGCCCGGGGCACGTACGCTGCCCACCGTCCGCGCCTCCCTCCGCCCGATCCGAGCGTAACGCGCGCCGACAGGTTGTCCGGATCGTCCGATCTCCCGGGTCAGGGATGCGGCGCAAAGACACCGTCGATCCGTACGGGGCGGCCGACACCGTCGTCACGGTGATCGTTCCCGAGCTGGACGACTGGTGACGGTCCGTGCGGCGACCTTGTGGGCCCCGGTGGCCGGGCCTACCGTGGGCCGGTCACCGCGTGCCGGCCCGGTGCGGTGCCCGTCCGTCGGGGGTGCCAGATCGACAACGACACCGGCATCACCTGGTCCCTGGCCGACCCGCTGGCGATCGCCATCGACGAGGCGAACGAGGTCTGGTATTCGGGCGCCGCCCGTGACGTCATCGCGCTCGGGCCCCAGGCGGTGCTCGTCGCCTCCGACACCGGTGGGCTGTGGTCGGCGAACCGCGGCGGAACCGCGCTCCCACTGGGCGACTTCGAGCATCCCGACTTCTCTTGCGTGCTGCCGGGCGTCCACGGCGACGAGCACATCTATGCCGGTGGCGCCGGCCTGTACGAGACCGACCTCTCCCGGTCGCTGCCGCTGCTGACGTGGCAGGAGATCCCGATCTCGTACCCGATGCAGGTCACCAACACGTTCGGCGTGACGACGACGGTCACCGTCCCGGTACGGGCGATCAACCGGATCGCCATCGCCCGCTACCCGGCCCGCATCGTCGTGACATCCACGCAGGGAGTGTTCTGGTCCGACGTCCCACCGGCGCCCGATCCACCCCTAGGATGCCTCGGCGCGCTGCTGGGGAAGAAGCCGAAGCCGTACATCGGCGGCTATGTATGGCACCGGGCAGTCGACCTGCCCGACACGACCAACGGCTACATCGGCCTTGCGGTCGGACCGCCGCGCCAGGGCGAGGGCGACAGCACCGTCGCGGTCGCGTCCTGGGGGACCATCGATCCGGCCAACGGCATCGACGAACCCATGCGCCTCTACTGGGGGGAATGGGTCGGCGGCGATCTCGTGATGCACCGATCCGACATGAACGACCTGCTCGGGATCGTCGGCAACACCGCGCGGGCCACGACGATGGCCTCGTGCGACGCGCACAAGGAGCGGATGTACGCGATCACCTCGGACGCGAGCGGGTTCCCGGCAATCTTCTTCCGGTCGACCGATGCCGGTCGATCCTGGGAGGCGCTGATCCCCAACCTTGTTCACCCGCACGGCATGTCATTCGCGACGGCCGGCGGCAACCAGGGCAACGACTGGGGCCGGTGGTGCCAGTCGATCGCCGTGTCGAGAACCGACCCGGACATCGTCGTCGTCAGCTGGCGATTCGGCGGGTTCATGGTCTCGACCGACGCGGGCGACACCTGGCGGCGGACCGATGAGTCACCCCACGCGCACGGTGACACCCACGCCGTCTACTTCGACCCGACCGATCCGACCGGGCAACAGCTCTATCTCGCCACCGACGGGGGATCGTGTCCTGTCCGGATCTCGGCCGTGATGTGACACGTTTCGAGAGCATCCTGAACCGGGAGTTGGCCGACCTGCAGTTCCAATCCAGCCCGGCGCGCATGTTCGACGGCGGCTCGTCGGCGGCGCTGCTCGGCCAGCCGGCCTTCGCCGGAGGCCTGCAGGACAACGGATGTGTCGCCGCGGGCCTGCTCCCGGCCGACGGATGGAACCAGTACGACGGCGGCGGGGACGGTTACTCGGCCACCTGGTTGTGGACCGGCAACGTTCTCTGGAACGACAACAGCGAACTCGTGCCCAACACGGGCAGCGTCGTCCGGCACAGCCTGTGGGACTCGGCCTCGCGTCGTCTGGTCAAGCACGAGAACGTCCCTGTGACGACGAACGACCCGCAGCTGACGCTCCCGTTCGGGCTGCCCTACCCCGCCGTGGTGGCGGGCTGCCCGGCCCCGACGCAGCGCAATGCGGACGGGCAGACGATGTACGCGGTGGGTGGCACGCGATCGGGCATCTACGGGTTCTACTGCGATCCCGACGGGGCGAGTGCGCATTGGGAATACCTCGCCAGGTTCGCGCTCAACGACCACCTCACACCGGCGCAGATCAAGAACGCGAACTACGAACCGTGGTCGGTCTCGGCGCTCGGAACCCACGACGGCGACGTCATCTTCATCGGAACGGTCGGCGGGCGGATCATCCGCTACGAGCACTCGACCCGGTCGGCGCAGGAGATCACCGTCCCGCCGCGGAAGGATCCGTGGGGCGACAACGACACGGCGGTGAACCGGATCGTCGTCACCCCTGACGGTCTCGCGTTCGCCACCTACGACAAGGGGAGACGGCGTTCGCCCAGCAGTCTGTTCTACGGACGGTCGAGCGGGCACGTACTGCGGATCCGCTCCCCGCATGCGCAGGTGCTGGCGGCGTTGCCCGACGAGGGCTACTACGGACTCGAACTCGCCCACGGGCGCGAGGGAGGCGTCATCCTGTTCGCCGCCACCGACTCGACCGTGTACATCGCCCGCGGCGTGGGCGATGCGCTCGGCGATACCTGGAAGCTCGCCTCGGGCGGGCTGCCCAGCCGTCCGCACTGTGCTGATCTCTCGTTCTCCCCCGCCGCCGGCGGGGAACACTGGCTCTACCTGGCGACGTACGGACGCTCGGTCTGGAGGGCAGGGTTGTGACCGACGGGACGGACGGCACGGTCCCCGTTCGCGGGGCGCCCGAACCGGAGGAGGTGCCGCTGTCGGAGCGGATCCGGGCGAGTGTCCTGCGTCGGATCGGCTCGCTGGACGACCAGGCGCTGTCGGGCGAGGTGGTGGCTGCGGCCCGTCACCTCGAGGTGCTACCGCTCGAGCCCGCCGGCGCGAACTGGGTCGGGCTGCGCCCGGACGGGGACCTCGTCAGGTTCAGCGCCGCACCGCCGCTCCTCGGCGAGCGGGTGACACACCCGTGGTCGAGGGCGACCGTGCTGCTGCGGGCGACCGAGCGTTACGACGAGTTGGCGGGTCTGCTCGGGCCACCGCCGCGCGATCGGAGGACCTGCCCGGTCTGCGGCGGGCTCGGCACCATCGTCCGCGGCGGGCTCGAGCGGCGGTGCGTCTGCGGCGGCGTCGGCTGGCTCTCACCGATGTCGGATCCGCCGGCCCCGGTCCCGGCCACCGACGGCGCCCACTGATCAGCCGGAGTCGGGCGCGCCGGGGCACGTCCGAGCAGGTCGTCCGGCTGGTGCAGCGGATCCCGGTCAGCCCGCAAGAACGGTGTCGCCGAGCCGGATGACGGCCTCGCCGCCGGCCACCGACCGGTAGCCGCGGGCACCGTTGTCCAGGTCCACCAGGGTGTCCCGCAGTTGCTGATCGACCTTGTCGGTGTGCGGGCGACGCAGGCAGAACCGGGAGAACTCCACGCACGGGTCGGCCACCCGGACCTGGTGCAAGCACGAGATTTCCGGTGGCTGTCTGAACGGTCAGGGCAGGTGGCAGGTGGTCGCCGGCCAATCCGGCCGGGACGTCGACCAGGATGGTCTCGCCCGCGATCCCGTCCGTCAGGTGGTCGCCGTAGCGCTCCCGGAGCGCGCGGTAGTCGCCGGTGCCCATGATCGTCACGCCGGCGTTGCCCTTGGCGTCCCGGGTGCGCGGGTGGTCGCGGTGGTGCACGTCGATGATCCGCTCGCCGCCGTCGGTGATCCCGTGCACGCCGGACGGACCGACCGCGATGCTCGGGACGGCCAGCAGCGCCGACGGCTCGTACCAACGCAGCGGCGCCCTGCCCTGCTTGAGCGGCTCGCGCTGCACCTGGAGGCGGACGATCTCCCACAGGTCGGTCACACGAACTCCCGGGCGAACATCACCGGCGTCGGGTCGATCCGGAACCGGGTGTGGCTGGAACTGGGCAGGATGGACCGGACCTCGGTGATCCGCTCCGGCCGGACGTCCACCAGGCCGATGGCGTCCCGGGCGGTGCCCAGGTCCAGCAGCGGCAGCCCGAACGGGTCGAAGGCGGCGCTGCGGCCGATGCCGTGCGGACCGACCTGATCGGCCGCCACCACGTAGGCGGTGTTCTCGATCGCCCTGGCCCGCAACAGGGTGAGCCAGTGCTCCTCCTTGCCCGGCCCGGAGACCCAGGCCGACGCCAACGCCAGGACGTCGGCGCCGTGCGTCCGCAGCACCCGGAACAGTTCGGGGAATCGCAGGTCGTAGCAGGTGGCCAGGCCGATCCGGAGGCCGTCCAGCTCGATCACCGGCGGCGGTTCGACACCGGCGCTGACGGTCTCCGATTCGGTGAACGAGAACGCGTCGTAGAGATGCAGTTTGCGGTAGCTGGCGATGAGCTCGCCGCCCTCCACAACGGCCAAGGTGTTGTGCACCCGGCCGGTGTCCTCGTCGGGGGTGAAGGTGCCTGCGGCGATGGCGATCCCGAACTCCGCGGAGGCCTTCCGGAGCGCCGAGACGAAGTCGCCGTCCAGCGGCTGGGCGGCCCTGGCCGGTGCGGAAGGTTCGTCGAGGTAGCGGACCAGGGCGCCCTCGGGTCCGAGCAGCAGCCGGGCCCCGGCGTCGGCGGCCTCGCGCGCCATCCCGACCAGCTTGTCGGCGTTCGCGGCGGAATCCGCCACCGGGTCGAACTGAGCGAGCGCGATCCTCATCGATGCACCTTCTCCCACGTCAGGCAGGCCTCCATCTTGCCACCCGGCCCGTTCACCCTCCTGGTGCCCGCCGGACGACCGGCGGATGCCTGCCCCGGTGCGACCGGTGGATGCCTGCCCCGGCGCGACCGGCGGATGCCTGCCCCGGCGCGACCGGGCGATCGCCGACGGGACGACCGCCGCACCCGGTCGCGACCGGCGCCGCCGAACCTTTGGATCAGCGCTCTCCGGTGGTCGCTGATCCAATGGCTCGATCCTGCCCGGTTCGTCCCCGAAACCGAGCCAGATGATCAGCGATGTGGGGGCGAGGGGCTCCGGTCGCCGAGCGACCGGGACCCCAGACATCCGCACATTTCGCGGCCCTGCCGGTGTCCATATCGTTGGACGAGCGCGTAGGGCGTTCGGTCGGGTGGCGCCGCCCTCGACGCAGCGACCTGGCGAGATGGAGGAGACACGATGGCCGGTGACCAGGCCGATCTGAGGGCTCGCGCCGAGAGACTGCGCGAGCTGCACAGCGGCGAGATGCTGGTGCTGCCCAACGCCTGGGACGCAGCCAGCGCGGCGGTGGTGGCCGAGGCGGGATTTCCGGTGGTCGCGACCGCGAGCGCCGCCATCTCGGCGATGCTCGGATATCCCGACGGCCAGGGCGCGCCCTGGCAGGAGATGTTCGCCGCGGCCGGGCGGGTGGTCGGCGCGGTGTCGGTCCCGGTCTCCGTCGATGCCGAGGCCGGATACGGCATGCAACCGCACGAACTGGTGGGCCGGTTGCTGGACATCGGCGCCGTCGGCTGCAATCTGGAGGACACCGACCACCGGGCGGGCGGCCTCGTCGAGGCCGGTGCGCATGCCCAGTGGCTGGCGGGCGTCCGGTCCGCCGCCGACGACTCCGGCGTGCCGATCGTCATCAACGCCCGGGTCGACACCTTCCTCCCCGCCGGCGGAATACCCGAACCGGAGCGGCTCGCGGAAGCGATCCGACGGGGCCGGCTGTACCGCGACGCCGGTGCCGACTGCATCTACCCGATCGGTGTGCGCACCGAGCGCGACCTGGCCACCCTGGTCGCCGAACTGCCCGGCCCGGTGAACGGCAACACCGGTGAGCACCTGGACCTGGCCACCCTGCGGCGGCTGGGCGTGGCCCGGGTGTCCTACGGACCCCGGTTCTACCGCGCGGCCATGGCGAACCTGAAAACCGCGGTCCAGGAGCTGCTCAGCTGACTCCGGACCGCCACCCGAAGCGGCCCGCTCCGGATGTGCGTGGGGTACCGACGCTCCGCCCTCGGTACGGGATGCTGGCCGGGTGGGTGGACACGATGACGAGGGCCTGGCCGATCCACCGCAGGCACGTTCGGCCCATGACGCCCGCCGCGGGAAGCGGGGCGAGGCGCGAATACCGCCCGCCGCCGCCGTCCTCGTCGCCATCGCGTTGTACGCGGTGTTGCCGGAGTCGTTGATCCTGGGGCCGCGGTTCCTGATCCCGGCGTTGGAGTTGCTGCTGCTGATCGCCTTGATCGCGACCAACCCGCTGCGACTCACCCGGCAGTCCCGGTGGTCCCGGCTGGCGTCGCTGGCGCTGACCGGGTTGATCGTCGGGACCAACCTGTTCGCCCTCGGCATGCTGGTCAGGGACCTGGTGTCGGCGCAGCAGACCGCAGGTTCCAGCCTGTTGCTGGCCGCCTTGCAGGTGTGGACGACCAACGTGATCGCCTTCGCGTTGCTCTTCTGGGAACTCGACCGTGGCGGCCCGGTCTCCCGCACCCAGACCCACCCGCGCGAGAAGCTCCCGCTCGCCGACTTCCGCTTCACCCACGACGAAACACAGGACACCGTGATCGAGGTGGCGGCCGGCTCCAGCCAGAAAGCCGACTGGATACCGACTTTCGTGGACTACCTGTACCTGTCGACCACGAACTCGAGCGCGTTCAGCCCCACCGACACCATGCCGTTGACCTCCCGGGCGAAGATTCTCATGGGCGTGCAGGCGACGGCCGCGCTGATCACCTCGCTCCTGGTGATCGCCCGGGCGGTCGGAGCACTCGGCGGCGGTTGACCCTGGCGGCCCGGTCACTCAGATGCCGGGCCCCAGGGTGCCGGGCCCAGGGTGGGCGGGCCCTGCCGGCGCCCCTGGTGGGTCAACGGAGCGATGGCGAGTCCCCGCCCGCGAGCCGGTGAGGCGACCTACGGAACGATCGAGACCATCCGTCCCGGCACCACGACCACCTTCCGCGGCGGCACCCCGGCCAGCAGCTCGACGATCTTCTCCTCGGCCAGCGCTGCCGCCTCGATGTCGGCGGCCGGCGCATCGACGGCGACGGTGATCCTGGCCCGTACCTTGCCCTTCACCTGGATCGGGTACTCGACGGTGTCGTCGACCAGCAGCGTGGGATCCGCCGTCGGGAACGGTCCGTGCGCCAGGGATACCTCGTGGCCCAGCCGCGACCACAGCTCCTCGGCGATGTGCGGCGCCAGCGGTGCGGTCATCAGCACCAGCGGCTCCGCCACCGCGCGGGGCACCGCGGTCCCGGATTTGGTCAGGTGGTTGGTCAACACGATCAGCTTGGCGATGGCAGTGTTGTACGCCATCTCGGCGTAGTCGGTCCGGACCCCGTCGATCGTGCGGTGCAGCAGGGTCAGCGTTTCGGTGTCCGGCTCGGTGTCGGTGACGGTTACCTCGCCGGTGTACTCGTCGATCACCGCGCGCCACAGCCGTTGCAGGTACCGCTGGGACCCGACAACGTCGCGGGTCTGCCAGGGGCGGGAGATGTCCAGCGGGCCCATCCCCATCTCGTACATCCGGAAGACGTCGGCGCCGTAGGAGTCGCACATGTCGTCCGGGGTGACGACGTTGTTCAGCGACTTGCCCATCTTCCCGTACTCCCGGTTCACCGGGTGGCCGTTGTGGGTGAACGAGCCGGGGGTGGTCTCGACGACCTCCTCGGCCGGCACGTACACCCCGCGCTCGTCGGTGTAGGCGAACGCCTGGATGTAGCCCTGGTTGTACAGCCTGCGGAACGGCTCCTCGCTGGTGACGTGGCCCAGGTCGTACAGCACCTTGTGCCAGAAGCGCGAATACAGCAGATGCAGGACGGCGTGCTCGACACCGCCGACATACAGGTCGACGCCACCGGTGTCGTTCGGTCGGCTGGGGTCCTTGCCCATCCAGTACTGCTCGACACCCGGGTCGCAGAAGGCCTTGTCGTTGGTGGGGTCCAGATACCGCAGCTCGTACCAGCACGATCCGGCCCACTGCGGCATCACGTTCAGCTCGCGCCGGTAGGTCTGCTCGCCGTCGCCCAGATCCAGCGTGACGGTCGCCCATTCGGTCGCCTTGGCCAGTGGCGGCACCGGCTCGGAGTTCGCATCCTCCGGATCGTTGGCCTGCGGTGCGTAGTCGGCCATCTCCGGCAGTTCCAGCGGCAACTGGTCGTCGGGCAGCGCGTGCGCCACCCCCTCCGAGTCGTAGACGATCGGGAACGGCTCGCCCCAGTAGCGCTGCCGGGAGAACAGCCAGTCACGCAGTTTGTACTGCTTCTGCGGCGCGCCGAACCCCTTGTCCTGCAACCACTGGGTGATCTGCTGCTTGGCCTCGGCGACCGGCAGGCCGTCCAGCGACACCTCGCAGTTGGCGCTGTTGATCGCCGGCCCGTCGCCGGCGTAGGCCTCGTCGTCCGGGAAGCCGTCCGGCCGCTGCACCGTGTGCACCACCGGCAGGCCGAAGGCGTGCGCGAATTCGATGTCGCGGGCGTCCCCTCCGGGAACGGCCATGATCGCGCCGGTGCCGTACCCCATCAGCACGTAGTCGGCGATGAACACCGGGATCCTGGCGTTGTTCGCCAGATTGACCGCGAACGCGCCGGTGAAGACCCCCGTCTTCTGCTTGTTCTCCTGGCGGTCCAGATCGGTCTTGCGGGACGCGCTCAGCCGGTAGGCCGAGACCGCCTCGGCCGGTGTCGCGGCACCGCCGGTCCACGCCGGATTGACGTCGTCGGGCCAGCTCTCCCCGGTGATCCGTTCCACCAGTGGGTGTTCCGGGGCCAGCACCATGTAGGTGGCGCCGAACAGGGTGTCCGGGCGGGTGGTGTAGACGTCGATCCGCCCGATCACCTCGTCGGGCGACCCCTGCTCGTCCAGCGGCCTGGCGGCGGTCTCGGCGGAGATCACCGGGAACCCGACAACAGCCCCGCTGGATCGACCGATCCAGTTGCGCTGCATGGCTTTCACCGACTCCGGCCAATCCAGCCGGTCCAGATCCTCGATCAGCCGGTCGGCGTAGGCGGTGATCCGCATCATCCACTGCCGCAGGTTGCGTCGGAACACCGGGAAGTTGCCGATCTCGCTGCGACCGTCCGCGGTGACCTCCTCGTTCGACAGCACCGTGCCCAGCCCTGGGCACCAGTTCACCGCCGCCTCGGCGACGTAGGCCAGCCGGAACCCGGCCAGCACATCGGCCTGCTCGACCCTGGTCAGCGCCGCCCACGGCCGGCCGTCCGGGGTGGGCCGGCCGCCGGCCTCGAACTCCTTCGCCAGCACGCTGATCGGCCTTGCCGCACCGGCCTTCTCGTCGTAGTAGGCCTCGAACAACTGCAGGAAGATCCACTGGGTCCAGCGGAAGAACTCCGGATCGGTGGTGGCCACGCTGCGCCGCTGATCGTGCGCGAACCCCAACCGGCGCAACTGGGCGCGGTAGCGGGCGATGTTCTCCTCGGTGGTGGCCCGCGGGTGCGTTCCGGTCCGGATGGCATACTGCTCGGCGGGCAGGCCGAACGAGTCGTACCCGATGGTGTGCAACACGTTCCGGCCGGTCATCCGCATGTAGCGGCCCAGGACATCGGTGCCGATGTAGCCCAGCGGATGCCCGACGTGCAGGCCCTTGCCCGACGGGTACGGGAACATGTCCAGCACGTAGAACTTGTCCGCGGGCACGTCTGCCAGGTCCGCCGGCGCCAGCGGACCGCTCGGGTTCGGCGAGTGGAAGGTGCCGGTGGACTCCCAGAAGTCCTGCCAGCGCCCCTCGATCCGGTTGGCCAGCGCGGCGGTGTAGCGGTGCGGGGGGATGTCGGGCTCGGCAGTACGGCCCGGCGTCCCGCCGGCCGCGTCCTCGGTGGTCATCGTGTCTCCTTCGATCGTGGTCGGCGTTCGGGCTCCTGCGGGCACAAAAAATCCCTCCTGGGCCAGGAGGGATCGCCGCACTGTCACCTCGTCGCACGCGCCGGGGGCGGTGCCGGGTGTCAGTGCGGCCCGGGAAGAAGCTGAACCACTGCCATGACCAGGGAGTCTACCCCCGCCGAAGACCCGCTTTCCGGCCGCCGTCACTGGTCGGGGCGAGCCGGCAGCCGCCCGTCAGGATTTCCGGCGGACCGGCCGCTCCGGCCGAGGTCCACCGACCCGTCACCCCAGGATTCCCGGCAGCCAGCCCGCGACCGCGGCTCGCACCGCGGCGAGGTCCTTCTTCAGACCGTGATCGCCGGCCACGCTCACCACCCGGCGGTCGGCGGTGGACACCGGCATTCCGAACGGGTCGGTGGCGCCCTGGACGACCAGCACCGGCACCCCCGCGCCGTCCAGCTCCGCCTGTCTGGAGGGCCGCTCGCCGTCTTTCCGGGCCGGAGCGAACAGCGGGAAGGCCAGGCAGAGGACCCCGACGGCGCCGGCGGCAGCGGCCGTCCGGCAGGCGACCCTGGCACCCGAGCTGCGGCCGCCGGTGATCAGCGGCAGGTCGGACCGCAGCGCCGCGAGCACCGCGAGCCAGGCCGCGTCGAGCTGGGGGGCGGGGGAGGGGGCGCGGCGTCCGGCCACCCGGTAGGGCTGCTCCACCAGGGCCACCGCCACGCCCAGTTCTCGGGCCACCGAGGTCACGGCCGTGAGATCGGGCGCTCCGACACCGCCACCGGCACCGTGGCCCAGCACCAGCAGACCGCGTGGATCGGACACCGGATGCCGGTGGACCCTGGCCGGACCGTGCGGGGTGTCGACGAGCAACTCGGTGGGCATCGCCCGATCGTAGGCAGCGGGCCGACCGGAGCGGCCGGCCGATATCATTCCAGGCATGTCACCGGCTCCGTTCGCCCTCAGCGTGCCGCTGGCCCTGGTGCTCCTGCTGATCGCGGCGCCCGCGGTGGTGGCGGCCCGCGGCGGCTGGGCGGGCACGCTGCGCCGGGACGGCCGGCTGGGCGTACACGCCCGGGCCGCCACCACCAGCGATGACGCCTTCCGGGTCGCCAACCGGGTCGCTGCCCCGGTGGTCGCCGGCGCCGCCGCCGTCGCCGTGCTCGCCGCCGTGCTGGTGCTCGCGCTCCGGCTCCCGACCGCCGCGACGATGGTGGTCGCCGCCATCGGCCTGGTCGGCGCGGTCGCCCTGCTGCTGGTCGCCGGGTCGCTGGGGGAGCGGGCCGCGCAGACGGTCCCGGTGCCCGCCCGCCGACCCGGCAGCGACGGCCCCGGTTGCGGGTCCTGCGCCTGCGGCAGCGGCGGCTGCGCCGGGCTTACCAGGGACCGGGTCGCCGAGATCACCTGAACACACCGGACCCCGGTGCTCCGGTCGATCGGCAGCCGCCTCGACGTACCGTGTGCGGCTGTGAGCGCAGCGGAGAGCAGCACCCCCGATGGCACCGACCCCGGATCCCTCGACCCGGTCCTGGTGCTGACCCGGATCGGGCTGCCCTACGGCACCCGGTTGGCCACCTGGGATGCCGCCGGCACCGCGCTGATCTGGGATGTCCCTCAGGATCTGGCGGACCGGGTCGGCCGCGGGATGCTCCCGCGCACGGACTCCGGTGAGGGTGTGTACGTCGAGGCGCTGGTGGTCGACCAGGACCAGCACGTACTTCGCGGCGCCGAGGGGCAGAACTGGCCCGCGACCTTGCTGGATGCTCCAGGCGGTCCGACCGACAACCGGGAGTTCCGGGAACGGCTGCGTCAGATCATCGTGGCGGCCGCCCGACGCGGCGAGTCGGTGATCGTGGCACCGGGCGGGCTCGCCGCGTTCGACCTGCCCGCCGCCCGGGCCAGCGTGGTGCTGGACGAGGACGGCGAGTGGGTCTCGGTGGTGGAGGCGTTCCCTCCGGTGACCAGCGAGGGTTGGGCTACGGCCGAGCAGGACGAGCACTCGTCACGCCTGTCCGCCCCGGCCGAGGAAGAGGGCATGATGGGCGCCGCCATGCTGCTGCTGATGGCCGCGGCCACCTTCACCCACGGCCCCGAACTTGTCGGCCTCTACTTCGAGTCCGCCCCGGACGGCCCCTGGACCGGCTGATCACACCCACGCATCGAGGCGCCGGGGAGTGATCACCTGCGTGCGCGGGTCGAACTGCCCCGCTGCATCGAACCGTCGCGCGGCGAGCCGCCCGCGCTATCGCGGCGGCTCCTCGCCCCCGGGCTCGTCCCCTCCGGGCTCCGGCTCGGTGCCGGCGGTGGAGGTTCCGGCGTCCTTCCGCAGCCGTCGCAGCTGACGCGGTACCACCTGGAACCGCGAGCTCGCCACTGAAACCAGCGCGCCGATCACCACCAGGTCGAACAGGATCTGCACCATGGCGATGACCTTGGCCAGTGAGTCGGTCGGGTGGACGTCGCCATATCCGACCGTCCCCAGGGTGACCACCGTGTAATAGAGCGAGTCGGTCCGGGTGGTGAGGCCGACGAACGCGGCGGGGTTGCGCACCTCGATCACGTAGTAGGTAAGCGCGAAGAGCACGATCACCGGGTACATCAGGATGATGAGGCTGCGGATCCGCACTCCGGGATCGCTACCGGCGCCGATCTGCTTGACCAGCTGGCGGGCTATCAGCCAGATCAGCAGGGCGAGGGCGGCAGCGAAGAACAGGATGTTGCGCACCGGGTGCGGTGCCTCGAAGTCCACCGGCACGTAGTAGTAGAACACCAGCGCGCTCACCAGGAGCAGCCCGTGATTGCCGACGCCGCGCAGGAAGCGCTGCCTCCTCCTCCTCGGGGTCATGTGCTCTCCGCAGTCCCGATCTCGTCGGGGCGGGCTCCTTCGGTCACGCCGGACCCGGCGGATCCACGCCCGAATGCGTCGGACAGCCGCATGGGGCGGCTGGGTCCGGGCAGCGCCGGCTTCGCGCCGTCCTCCAGAACGTCCGCACGGCCGCCGCGAAGCCACCTGCCGACCGGGTCCTCGCCGTCCGTCAGAGCTGGCCCCAACGTCGCGGCGACGACGATCACGAATGCCAGGCCGGTGAACCAGGTGACAAAAGCCAGGGCGATTCCGAACGCACCGAACTGGGAGTACTGGCTGCCCATCGTCCGCGGCATCCACACCGACGCTGCCAGCGTGTAGAGCCAACTGCCCACGCCGGTGACCACGGCGGTGGGCAGCAGCGGACGCCACCGCACTTCTCCCCGCGACATCAGCCGGGCGGTCCACCACCACAGGCAGATGGAGATCGCCAGACCGACCGCCCAGCTGAGGAAGTCGCCGGAGGCGCCCTTGAAGATGCTCTTGAGTAGTCCCAGCACGAAGACCATCGCCAGCAGCCCGGCCACCCAGATCAACCCGCGGAACTTGTTGCGGGCACCGCCGCCCGGTGGTCGGCGCCAGGCGCGCAGATAGGTGCGCTGCAGTGCGGTGGTGAACGAAATCATGAAGGCGAAGGTCAGGAACGCCCCGAAGATCCCGGACGCGGCCCGGGTCGCGTCCGGCGAGGTGAAGGCCGACCGGACAGTGTCGAATGCCACCCCCTGAATACCGAATCGGGTGGCCAGATTCTGCAGGATGCTCTGGCGCACGCGAGTCGGGGGCGATCGCGGCGAGCAGGATCAGGCCCGGGAACAGCGAGACGAAGGCCTTGGCGGCGAGCGCGACGGACCGGTCGACGAACTCCACCTCGAGCAGCCGCGACCAGAGCCGGCCGAGCGCTGTGGTCTCCAACTGGGTGGAGATCCGGGCGGCGGCATCCTTTGCCCTGGCCGTTGCCGCCTTGGCTCGTTCGGTGCGGCTGGGTGGCCTCGCCGGGGCAGCGGGGCGAGTGGCACCGGGCGGACCCGTCGACGTCACAGGGGCGACCGGGACACCGTCGCGAGGTGTCGGCAGGTCGGTCATGAGGGGGTCACCGCTGAGGTCGGGGCAGGACCATCCTGCGGGCCTGCCGGGGATCCGACCGGCACGAGCTCCGCCGGTTCCGGGCCCGGCGCAGCGTGGTGTCCGCGCTTCTTCTTCTGCTTGAACACCGGTTCGTCGCCCAGGAAGAGTTGCAGCCATCTCGCATCGGGATCCACGTCGACGAAGATCGCCTTGAACAACAGGCTGGCGGGTACCGCCAGGATCGCACCGACCGGTCCGAGCAGGTACGTCCAGACGATCAACGAGAGAAAGCTCATGGTGGCCGTGAGCCCGACCGCATCGCCGACGAACTTGGGCTGCAGGACGGACTGGATGATGAAGTTCAGCACCGCGTACACGCCGATCACCATGAGCATGTCCGGGACCCCGCCGTCCAGCAGCGCGATCAGGGCCGGCGGGATCAGACCGATGATGAAGCCGATGTTCGGGACGTAGTTGGTGACGAAGGCGAGCAGTGCCCACAGGGCCGCGCCGGGAATGCCGATGATCAGCAGGGCGATCCCGTCCAGCACCGCGACGATCAGACCGAAGACGGTGGCCACCCCGAAGTAACTCCTGGTGCCGACGGCGAACCGGTTCAGGGCGCCGAGCACCGGTTCCCGGCCGGCGCGCACCTTGTTCCTCCGGTCGCCGAACTGCGATCCGTCGACCGCCAGGAAGATCAGCAGGACGACGATGAAGAGCAGCGAGGTCAGCACGCCGAGGATGCCCTTGAGGACGACCCCGACGAAGTCCAGGATGCCGGACTTGTCGATGCCTTTGAACATCGCCTCCAGCGTCGCCTGGTTGATGCCTAAGCCGGCCAGCCAGGACTGCAGGTTCGCCACTCCGGCCTGAAACTTGTCCGCGTACTGCGGCAGGATCGTGACCAGCTGGGCGATCCCGATGAGGGTCGCCACGATCAACCCGATGATGATCGAGAACACCCCGATGATCACCACCAGGGTGGCCACCCACCGCGGCGCTCCGTGCCGGATCATCCACCCGCGCAACGGGTCCACCGTGATGATCAGCACCAGGGCCAGGAAGATCGGCCCGATGATGTCCGGGATCGCGTGGATGCCGGCCGCGACCACCACCCCGGCCGCCAGCCCCATGCCGATGGTCAGTCCGCGCGGCAGGAACCTGCCGGAGATCGTCGCCGTCACGGCAGGGCCGGGCGCCGTGCCGATCGCGCCCGGGTCCAGCGCCGTACCGATCGCGCCCGGGTCCAGCGCCGTACCGATCGCGCCCGGGTCCGGCGGAGCGCTCGGGCTGCTGTCGCCGGTACTGGTGGGGTCCGCCGTCATGATCGGTCCGTTCTCTTCTGGGGGAGCGGTGCGACAGGTCAGTTTCGGGCCAGGTCGCCGGGATGGTAGGCATCCAGGGCGCGGGGGAACGGTTGACGACGTAGGACCCGGAACCACAGGTCGACCCGCGCTCCGACGATCAGGTCGTCCGGCAGCGAGTCCAGGACGTGCCATGACCCCTCGGCGACCTCGGCGTCGAGTTGCTCGACGTCCCAGCCGGCGTGTCCCGCGTAGATCCGCATACCCCGGAGCAACGGGCCGAGCTCGGCCGGATCGGCGTCCAGGTCGACCAGCACCACCGGGCCGGTGACGGCGGCGAGGCCGCCCGTGACCACCGGGTCGACGCCGGCGCGCCGGACTCCGAGGCACATCGCCCCGCTGGTCTGCACCGGCCCGCCCGCGTAGACGGCCGCGGGGCGACGACACGTGTTCGTCCCACCCCGGCAGGACGTTCTGCACAGCGGTCTCGCTCGGTCGGTTCAGTACCACGCCGACGGAACCTTCGTCACCGTGAGCGATCAGGAACACCACAGAGCGCCGGAAGCTCGGATCGAGCAGCTCAGGGGTTGCGACGAGCAGCATGCCCGCGCGCAGCCGGTCGGTGTCGGTCATCATCAGCATTCTGGACCCTGGAGCACGCGCAACGGTGCACCGGCGTGCGGTCATCCCGGGGGATGGGATCCCCCGGAAAACGACCGGGAGCCCGTTCGCCGGACTGCGCGTACCGTCGGATCGTGACGATCCAGCGGACCCAGGCACCGGCGCGCAGCCGGTCCGACCGGCCGTCCGTCAAGGGTCTGCTCAACCTGCTCCGGCTCCAGGCGCTGCGCCGGGTGGTGGTGGTGCGGCTGCTCGGCGCCGTCGGTGACGGCGCCTTCCAGGGCGCCCTCGCCGGGGTGGTGCTGTTCTCTCCGGAACGGCAGAGCGGGCCGGCGGCCATTGCCGCGACCTTCGCTGTGCTGCTACTGCCGTACTCGATCATCGGCCCGTTCGCCGGCGCACTGCTCGACCGGTGGAGCCGACGCCAGGTGCTGGTCTGGGCCAATCTGGTCCGGGCGGTGCTGGTGGCGCTGGTGGCGGTGGAGATCGCGATCGACGCCCCGCAGCCGCTGATGTTCGTCACGGCGCTGCTGGTGATGGGCGCCTCCAGGTTTGTCGGGTCCGGGCTGTCCGCTGCGATGCCCCATACCGTCGCCGTCGACTCGCTGACCGGCGCCAACTCGCTCGCCACCACGGTCGGCTCCGTCGCGACCGTTGTCGGCGGCGGCCTGGCAATCGGGCTCCGGAGCGTACTCGGCGTCACCGACGGTCCGATGGCCGTCGTCACCTCGACCGTGATCCTGTTCTACCTGGCCGCAGCGTTCGCCTCGATGCAGTTCGGCCGCGACCAACTCGGCCCTGACGAGACGGACGAGCCGCCGCAGACCATGCTCGCCGTGCTGCAGGGCTTCGCCGGCGGCCTGCACCACGTGATCGCCCGACCGACGGTCGGCCTGGCCATCGGCCTCATCGGACTGGTCAGGTTCTGCTTCGGGATGTCCAGCCTGCTGGTGCTGCTGCTGTTCCAGCACAGCTTCTCCGGAGCCGACGGGAAGCTGGCGGCGGGCATGGACGGCATCGCCGCCGTGCTCGGGGTGTCCGCATTCGGCCTGCTGCTCGGCGCCGTGCTGACCTCGGCGATCCTGCGGCACGTCCAGCGCACCACCTACCTGCTGTCGGTACTGGTGCTGTCGGCGGCGGTGGTGCTGGTGTGCGGCATCCGGTTCACCGTCGTGATGACGCTGGTGACCGCCTTCGTGCTGGCCTTCACCTATCAATCGGCCAAGGTCTGCGTGGACACCATCGTGCAGACCGACTCGGACGACGCCCACGTCGGCCGGGTGTTCGCGCTCTACGACACCACCAACAACCTGCTCTACGTGGCGGCCTTCGTGCTGGGCATCGCAGTGGTGCCGGCGGACGGCCACGGGGTCTTCGCCGTGCTGCTGGTGGCTGCGGTGTATCTGTTGACGGCGTTCGGCTACTGGGTCGGGATCCGGCGGGTCACCGCACCGTTGCGGGTCGGCGCCGACCGCGCCGCGGCTGGTACCCGCGCCGAGCCCGCCTGACCGACCGCCGGCAGGTCAGGCCTGGCTCCACTGGCTGAAGCCATCGGGTTCGTCGTCGGCGCCGACCAGATGGGCAAACGGGTCGTCCGCAGCACCGATCTGGTGCGACTCGTCATGGGGATACTCCGGCCGGTCGGAGTGCCCGGGCAGGTCGGCGACGTCGGCAAGATGCGCATACGGATCGTGGTCGCCGCCGACGTCGACCGTGGCCTCTCCCGAGTAGGTCTGGGTCGGTGTCCGGGCGTCGCCGAACGAGTAACTCAGGGTCCCCATCGGCCGACCCCTCTCGTCACTCGCTGCCCGTTGCTGCCGGCTCGGACGACCCGGGCGCGGCACCGGTTCCCGAACGGCGTTCCCGACCATTGGGTGCAGGCCCGACCAGCGTGCCATGCGGTGGTCGGTGAAAGTCGAACGTCCTGCGGGGCGCGACATGTACGTCACGCCCCGCAGGACGGTGGTGATGCGGAAAGCCGGGTCAGCCGACGTAGTGCGCGGAGTCCCAGTGGCCGGTGCCGTTCGGGTCGGTGTAGGCGGTGTCGATGTAGCCGTCGTGGTCGGAGTCGACCAGGATCGCGTCCACCGTGCCGTTGCCGTCGGCGTCCCAGGCGATGTCGTCGTGCCCGCCGGAGTTGTCCATGTTGATCGCGACACCGTCGGCGATCCCGTCACCGTCCACGTCGACGTTCGCCTCGGAGTGGTAGGTCTCGGTGGCGGTGTTGGCGTCACCGAACGAATAGGTGAGCTCGGGGCCGGACGACGTCAGCACCGGACCATCCACCTGGTCGGAGCCGTCGGTCGGATCGACCGGGGTGCCGAGGATCTCGCCGCCCGGGACGTGACCGGAGCTGTCCCACGCGCCGGTGCCGCTCGGGTCGTAGTAGCCGGTGTCGTAGTTCCCGTCGTCGTTCGAGGCGACCAGGATGGTGTCGATCACGCCGTCCCCGTCCGAATCCCACGCGATGTCGTCCGCGGTGCCGTCGCCGTCGAAATCGACCAGAACCGCTTCGCTGACGCCGTCACCGTCCACGTCGAGGGTGGCCTCGGCGACGTAGGTGGTGTCGGCCACGGTGATGCTGATGGTGCTCATGCCTGGTATGTCCTTCCGGTGGTTCCTGGGTGGTTTGTCCGGGCTCCGACGCCCACCAGGGCGAACTCGGTTCCAGGTTCTCCAGAGAGTCACCGGATCGGCCGTGATACCTCAGGTTCCCGGGGTCAGACCCTCCCGTTCGGCCCAGTGCAGCAACTCCCGTTCGGCATCCGTTCGGTCCAGCGGGCCGCGTTCCAGCCGCAGTTCCTTCAGATAGGCCCAGGCCTTGCCCACCGTCGGCCCGGCCGGGATCCCCAGCAGCTCCATGATCGCGTTGCCGTCCAGATCCGGGCGTACCCGGGCCAGGTCCTCTTCCTCCTCCAGCCGCGCGATCCTGGCCTCCAACTCGTCGTACGACCGCTGCAGCGCGACCCGCCGGCGCCGGTTGCGCGTGGTGCAGTCGGCCCGGACCAGCTTGTGCAGCCGGTCCAGCAGCGGGCCCGCGTCGGTGACGTACCGCCGAACGGCGGAATCGGTCCACTCACCGGAGCCGTAGCCGTGGAAACGCAGGTGCAGGAAGGTCAGCTGGCCGACGTCCTCGACCAGCGCCTTCGGGAACTTCAGCGACTTGAGCCGCTTACGGACCAGCTTCGCCCCGACCACCTCGTGGTGATGGAAGCTCACCCCGCCGCCGGGCTCGAACCGCCGGGTGGCCGGCTTGCCGATGTCGTGCAGCAGTGCGGCCAGCCGTAGCGTGAGGTCCGGGCCGTCCTGCTCCTGCGCGATCGCCTGCTCCAGCACGGTCAGCGAGTGCTCGTAGACATCCTTGTGCTGGTGGTGCTCGTCGCGCTCGAGGCGCAGGGCGGGCAGCTCGGGCAGTACCCGGGCGGCCAACCCGCTGTCCGTCAGCAGCTCGAGCCCCGCCCGGGGGAACGATCCGGCCAGCAGTTTGGACAGCTCGGCGGTGATCCGCTCCACGGTGATCCGGTCGATCTCGACGGCCAACTCGGACAGTGCCTCCCGGACCCTGGGGGTCGGCACCACCCCGAGCTGGGCGGCGAACCGGGCCGCCCGCAACATTCGCAGCGGGTCGTCGCGGAACGAGCGCTCCGGCGTTCCCGGGGTGTCCAGCACCTTGTCGGCCAGATGCGCCAGTCCCCCGAACGGATCGGTGAAGGCGTGCTCGGGCAGTGACACCGCCATCGCGTTGATGGTGAAGTCCCGGCGCTCGAGGTCACCGAGCAGGGTGTCCCCGAAGGACACCCGCGGGTTGCGTGACTCGCCGTCGTAGACGTCGGAACGGAAAGTGGTGATCTCCAACACCAGGCCCGCCTTGGTGACCCCCACGGTGCCGAACGCCAGGCCCAGCTCCCAGATGCCGTCGGCCCAGCCCTTGACGATCTCCAGCACCTGCTCGGGCCGGGCGTCGGTGGTGAAGTCGAAGTCCGTGCCCAGCCGCCCGAGCAGCGCGTCCCGGACGGACCCGCCGACCAGATGGAGCTGGTGGCCCGCCCGCCGGAACCGGCGCCCGAGGTCGTCGGCGACCGGGGAGACCCGCAACAACTCGGCCAGGGCGGCCTGCTGGGCCCGGGTGAGCGCCGGCGCGGTGACGGCTCCGCCGGCAGTTCCCGGGCGGTTACCGGAAGACGCCCCGGCACGGCCGTCAGCGGTCGTCGGTGGCTGGTCCTCTGGTGTCGACACGACGAGGCAGTCTATCTGCCGTCGGCTCCCTCGCCCGGCCTCCGACGGCGGCCGGAACTGCAGGGATCGCCCATGTGCCGCCGTTACCATCGGAGCATGCCGCCGACCCCCACCCGCCGTCCGCGGCGTCGTCGGGCCGACGAAACCTCCGCCGGTGGGCTCGTGGTGCGGACCCAGGACGGCATCGCCGCCGGGGCGCTGATCGGCCGCCTCGACCGACGGGGCCGGCTCCGGTGGTCGCTGCCGAAGGGTCACGTCGAGCTGGGTGAGACCACCGAGCAGGCCGCCATCCGGGAGGTCGAGGAGGAGACCGGGATCAGCGGGCGCATCACCGCGCGGCTGGGCAGCGTCGACTACACCTTCACCGCTGAGGGCCGCCGGATCCACAAGCGGGTGCACCACTTCCTGATGGTCGCGGTCGGCGGCGAGCTCTCCGACGCCGACATCGAGGTGTCCGAGGTCGCCTGGGTGCCGTTGGAGGAGCTGGACGGCCGGCTCGCCTACGCCGGGGAGCGGCGGCTGGCCAGGCGGGCCACCGAACTGCTGGCGGACAGCGCGTGATCCGGATCCTGAGCGGCGGGCGGCGCAACGCCCTCGCCGCGGCCGTCGCGATGCTCGCGGCAGTTCTGCTGACCGGGACCGGGCACGCCTCGGCGGCACCGGCGGCAGACCGCCGACCACCCATCGCGGCTGCCCACACGGGGGTGGAGGCAACGACGACGGCGGCGGCTCCGGAGGAGCCGGCCGCGGAGTTCGCGGGAACCCTGCGATTCACCCTCGCGCAGATCTCGCCGGCGGCCGTCACGTCCGCCGGCCCCACCATGCTGACCTTGCGCGGCCGCATCACCAATACCGGCGATGTTCCGGTGTCCCGGCTGCAGTACCGGTTCCAGCGTGGGGCGCCCCTGCACGACGCCGCGGCGGTGGATAACGAGCTCGCCCAGCCGACCGAACAGGATACGGTCGTCAGCACCTTCGTCGACCTGATGGACGAGCTGCCGGCCGGCGGCAGCACTCCGTTCCAGGCCAGCGTGCCGATCGGCAGCACCGCCCCGGTCGGCCTCGACGTCCGTCGGCCCGCGGTCTACCCGCTGATGCTGAACGTCAACGGCGACCTGCCCGAACCCGCCGGCACCACCCGCGCCCGGGTCGGCGAGGTACACCTGCTGTTGACCGTCCTGAGCCCGCCGCCACTGCCGGCTCCGGCCGACGGCAGCGGCGAAGCACCCGCTACACCGCCGGCCGTGGCTCCCGCCCCGACCGCGAGGCCGGTGCCGGTCGCCCTGTTCTGGCCGTTCACCGACCGTCCGCACCTGGGCGTCGGCGGGGTGTTCCTCGACGACGAGCTGGCCGCCGAGGTGCGCCCGGGTGGTCGCCTGGACACCCTGCTCACCCAGCTCTCGAAGATGCCGTATCCGCAGGCGGTGACCCTGGTGGTCGACCCCATGCTGCTCGACGAATTGGATCGGATGACCCGGGGCTACCGGGTGACGGCGACCCCCGGAACGCCGCAGCCTGCCCTGACCCCACCGAGCGGCGCCGACCTCATCCCCGCCACCACCGGCGCGTCCCGCCCGTCGTCGCCGGCACCCTCACGCTCCCCGGTCAGCCGCTCCTCGGCGACGGCCTCCGCCGCTCCGGGCACCGGCGGCGCAGGCTCCGGCAGCGTGGCTGTGCCGGTGCGGAGCACCGGCTCTACCGCGGCCGGGTCGTCACGGTCGTCGTCGCCTACCACGGTGACAACCGGCATCCCGCCCGCCGCCGAGCAGGCCGGAACCGTGGCCGGCACCGGCGCGGCCGAGGCGTCAGCGTTCCTCACCGCGTTGTCCGAGCAGGCCGCCCGACACCGGGTGGTGTCCCTGCCGTACAGCGACGCGGACGCGGTGGCGCTGGTCCGCGCCGGCATGGATGTCGACCTGCGCAACGCCGCCCGGCGTGGTCGCGAGGTGGCCGGCCGGGTGCTCGACACCGCGAACCTGATCACCAGCGTCGCGGTCCCCCCCGGCGGAGTTCTGGACGACGCGACCGCCGCCGTGCTCACCCAGGCCGGGTACACCTCGCTGGTCCTGCGTGGGTCGACGGTGCAGAGCCAGAACGCCGCCCCGGTCGGCGCTCTCGATCTGCAGCTCCCCGACTCCGCCGGCGGCGGGACGGTGCCCGCCCTGGTCGGCGACTCCCCGCTGCTGCCGCTGATCGGCGAGCTGGCCGCCGGTGCGAGGGGGAGTTCCTCGGCATCCAGGGTCAACACCCTCGCCGCCCAACTCGCCCAGCGATCGTTCGACGGCGACACCGCGCCGGTCGCGTACCTGCCGGCCGACGGGGCCACCCCGAGCACCGCCGGCTACCTCCGGCTCACCAGCCTGTTGGCGGTCCTGGCGAGCGGCGGGGCCGTTGTCGGGGGCGACCCGGCCGGGCTGGCGACCGCCGCCACCGAGCACGGCACCCTGGAATACCCCTCCTCCCAGGCCGACGAGCTGCCGTCCGGCTACCTCGACCGGTGGAAGGACATCGACTCGGAGGTCACGGCCGTCCGCGCTGCGGTCGCACCGGCGGCGGTCGCCGGCTCGCCCGATCCCAGCGACCTCACCGATCAGTTGACCGAGGCGACCGCGCCGCTGGGCTCCGCCGCCATGCGCAGCGACCAGCGGCCCGGCGACCTGGTGCTGTCCACCATCGAGTCGTCGGTCGTCGGGGTCCGCAGCCAGGTCAGCATCCGGGAGACGGCGGGGTCGTACACGCTGGCCAGCGGATCGTCTCCGCTGGTGCTGACAGTGAAGAACGATCTTCCGTACGACGTCAGCCTGCGGGTGATGATCACCGGCGGCGCCCGGAACGGGCTCACCGCCAGCGATCCGGGTCTGATCCGGATTTCCGCCAAGCGCACCAAACAGGTGCCCATCCCGACCACCGTCGCACGGTCCGGCACGTTCCAGATCGGTGCCCGGCTGATCGGGCCGGACGGTCGGACCTGGGGGACGCCGGTGGTGCTGCGGATCACCTCGACCGCCTACGGCGCGCTCACCGTCATCCTGGTCTCGGTAGCCGGCGGCGTCCTGCTGCTCATGGTGATCTTCCGGATCGCCCAACGCTGGCGGCACCGGCGGCGGGGACCGGACGATCCGCCGGACGGACCGGCGCCCGACTCGATCACCGCCGCCGCCAACGACGCCACCGAGGGGAGCCTGCCCCGTGAGTGACGACCCTGACCGCACCCGGCTGATTCCACGGCACGCGGCGGCCGCACCGTCCCCGGTGCCGTCGGCTGGTCCGGCGGCAGCACCGTCCCCGTCCCCGACCCCGACCCCGGGGCCGTCGGGTGGTCCGGCGGCCGCTCCCGGGTCTGTCTGGCGGGGCGGCGTGGTGCCCGGTGCGATGTATCCCGGCGGCGGCGAGGACGCCACCATGCTGATCCAGCGGATCAGCGACGCCGGCCTCAACGAGGTGACGGTGCCGCACCTACCCGTGGTCGACGGGGGCCGCGGTCCGCTGGACCCGGTCGGTCAGATGAAGACGGCCAGGACCAGTGGCGTGGTCCGGGCCGGCGCGCTGATGGCGGTCGCCACCCTGGCCAGCCGGGCGACCGGCTTCCTCTCGAAGGTGATCCTGCTCGGAGTGCTCGGGGTCGGGATCGTCAACGACGCGTACACGATCGCGAACACCCTGCCCAACATCATCTTCGAGCTGCTCATCGGCGGGGTGCTCACCTCGGTGGCCATCCCGTTGCTGTCCAGGGCACGGACCGACCCGGATGGCGGCGACGGCTACACCCAGCGGCTGATGACGATGGCCTTCGTCGGTCTGCTGGTGGCCACGGCGCTCGCCATCGCGGCGGCTCCGCTGCTCACCCGGCTCTACCTGTCCGGGCACGACACCACCTCGGATCCGGAACTCGCCACCCGCCTGAGCTACCTGCTGCTGCCACAGATCTTCTTCTACGGCATGGCCGCGCTGTTCGGCGCGATCCTGAACGCCAAGGAGCGGTTCGCGGCGGCCGCCTGGGCACCACTGGTCAACAACCTCGTGGTGATCGCGATGGCGGTCGCCTTCACCCAGCTGCCCGGCGGGATCTTCGATGCGGATGGCACGTTGACCGTGCCCAGCAACGGCCAGTTGCTGCTGCTCGGGATCGGCACCACCGTGGGGATCGTGATGCAGGCGGCGGTGATGCTGCCCTCGCTGTATCGCAGTGGGTTCCGGTTCCACTGGCGCTGGGGCGGCGATCATCGGCTGGCCGAGGCCGGCCGGCTGATGCTCTGGGCGGTGGCCTACGTCCTCATCTCGCAGGTCGGGTACGTCATCGTCACCCGGGTGGCGTCCGGCGGCCTGGCCGGTGGCATCACCGTCTACGCCTTCACCTTGCTGCTGTTCCAGCTGCCCTACGGCATCCTCGGCGTCTCGATCCTGACCGCGATCATGCCGCGGATGAGCCGGCACGCCGCCGCCGGCCAGCTCGACGAGGTCAAGAAGGACATGTCACTCGCCAACCGGCTGTCAGCGGTGGCGCTGATGCCGGTGGCGGCGGCGATGATCGCGTTGTCCGGCGAGCTGGCCTACCTGGCCTCCCGGTACGGCGCGGTGAGTCCGGCCGACTCGATGATCATCGGTGGAACCCTGGCTGCACTCGCCGTCGGGCTGGTGCCGTTGGCGATGACCCTCGTGCAGATGCGGGTGTTCTACGCGATGAAGGACGGCCGCACGCCGACCCTGATCAACGCGGTGATGGTGGCGGTCCGGGTGCCGCTGCTGCTGGCCTGCGTCAACCTGCGGCCGGACCTGCTGGTGCCCGGACTTGCGGCCGCCACCACCGTCTCGTACCTGGTCGGTGCGGTGGTCGGGGAGACCTGGCTGCGCGTCCGGTACGGACCGATGGGCACCGGCCGGACGCTGGTGACGATCGCCAAGATGGTGCTCGCCTCCGCGCTCGGCGGGCTGGCCGGATACTGGGTGGTGCGCCGGCTGTTCGACCCGGTGTTGAACAGCCTGGGTGACGCCCTGCTCCAGTTCGCCGTCGGCGGTGTCGTCGCGCTACTGGTGATCGCCGTGGTGGCGACCCTGCTCCGGGTCGAGGAGCTGGAGCCGGTGCGACGGCGGGTGCTGGGATTCCTCGGTTTCGGACGGCCGTCCGGTGCGACCCGGGAGGTCGCACCGGAGCCGGGAACGGGGTCGGACCCGGCACCGGATTCCGCATCTGCCGTAGATCGTGGCACCCTCGATGCTGTAGTGGGAGGATCTGCCGCGGCCGCACCGGCTCCGGCGGCCACCGTTCCGGCCCCGCCGCCGCCCGTCATCCTGAACCCGAAAGCGCAGGTAGCTGCCACCGTGACCGTCGACAGCGGCCCCAACCCCGGAACCGGGCGCACGCCGGCGGTCGGCCAGGGCGCTGCGTCGGCCCGTGGGGGCGACGACTCGCCCACCATGGCGGTCAATCCCGACGCCACCCAGAAGTTGAGCCCGTCGACCGTTTTCGCCCCCGGCGCGACCGTCGGCGGCCGCTACCGGCTGGTCAGCCTGGTCCTCACCGATTCGCACGGCAACCGGTTCTGGCGGGCCAAGGACACCGTGCTGCCCCGCGACATGGCCGTCACCCTGTTGCCGGACGGCAGCGTCACCTCGGCGACCGTGGCCCGTACGCTGCGGGCCGGCCGGCTGCACCACATCGGCCTCCCGCAGACTCTCGATGTCGGCACCGACCGCGGGCTGTCCTACGTCGTCGGCCAGTGGGTCGACGGCGCCACCCTGGCCGACCTGCTCGCCCAGGGGCCGCTCGAGGCGAACGTCGCGACCTCGATCACCTCCAAGATCGCCGACGCCGTCGCCGAGGCGCACCGCAACGGCATCGCCCTCGGGGCCCTGCACCCCGCCCTGATCCGGGTCAACTTCGACGGGCAGGTCCGGCTGTCCCACGTCATCGCGCACGGTGCGGCGACCCCGGATCAGGACATCCGGTCGGTCGGCGCCCTGCTCTACCTGATGCTCACGGGCACCTGGCCGCTGGCCGAGACCGTCGAGGAAGGCGCCGCCGGCGCTCTGCCAGCGGCGCCGACCCATGGCGGCCGCGAGGTTCCCGTCGGCGAGCTCCGGCCGGAGGTGCCGGCCGCGCTGTCCCGGCTGGCCGAGCGGGCCCTGCATCCGGACGAGCCGGACGGCATCCACGCCATCGGGGCGATCGCCGCGCTGCTCAGACAGCCCGAGGCGCTGCCGGCCCCGGCCCAGCAGCCGGCGGCGTCCCCGGCCCGGACCGTACGCAGCCTGACGCCCAGTGAGCGGCGACTGGTCAAGGAGCGGCGGGTCAAGCTCGGCATCGGGGCGCTGATGCTGGCCGCGTTCACCGCGTTGATCATCATCGTGGTCGCCAGTCTGGCCAAGCAGTTCATGGCATCGGTCGCCGATCCGCAGTCCGCGAACCAGGACCTGATCACCACCACCGCCCGGACCACCTCGACCGCGCCGCTGAGCACCGGTCCGCAGACCAAGCCGAGAACCAGTGGCAGCACGGCGAAGTCGCCGACGCAGCAGTGCCTCGCTGTCGCCGACCAGCAGTGCCGTGGTGGTCGCACCGGTGAAGGTGGTCGGCGGCGCCGTCTACGACCCGCAGGGCTCGGGCAAGAAGGACAACGAGGTGCTGGTCGACCGCGCCTACGACGGCGATCCGAGCACCCAGTGGCTCACCTGGCAGTACTTCAACCAGTTCGAGCCGCCGCCGAACGGCCTCAAAGAAGGTGTCGGCCTGCTCCTCGAACTGGACAAGGAGGTCGCCGTCAACACCGTCCAGGTGACGACCGCGATGCCCGGCATCACCGTGCAGATCCGGTCGATCCCGAGTGGGGATGTCAACACCAGCCTCGACCAGACCCAGGTGATCGGCTCGGCCAAGATCGGTGGCACCGACCCGGTGACGATCCCGTGCAGCGGCGCCGACAAGTCGAAGTACATCGTCGTGTTCATCTCGCAGGCGGTCCAGGTGGACGGCAAGTGGCAGGGTGCTCTCTCCGAGATCACCATCACCGGCTCCTGACCGGTCCCGCCCACTGAGGCCGGGCACCCGGTTCGGGCGGGCCCCCGGTCCGGACGGGCACAGGTAGCCCCCCGGGGTGCGGACAGGCACAGGTAGCAGGTTCCGGTGAGGACACGCCGGCCCGCCCCCGCGTGTCCCGCGCACATCCCGCTACCTCCCGGTGCCCCCCGGGGTGCGGACAGGCACAGGTAGCAGGTTCCGGTGAGGACACGCCGGCCCGCCCCCGCGTGTCCCGCGCACATCCCGCTACCTCCCGGTGCCCCCGGGGTGCGGACAGGCACAGGTAGCAGGTTCCGGTGAGGACACGCCCGCCCGCCCCCGCGTGTCCCGCGCACAACCTGCTACCTCCCGGCGCCCCCGTCGGCCCGGGTGCGTTCCGTGACTCCGCCGGTCGCCCCCGCGGGTCCCGGCGTTCAGAGGTACGACCCCGGGTCCGGCGTTCCGGGTGTCGCACCGCCGCGGCCAGTAGGCTCGCTCCGTGCCCGCCCTCGACTCCGGTCGCACCGACGCTGCGCTGCTGGCCGCCCACGCGGCCGGCGACCCGCGGGCGTTCAGCGAGCTGGTGGCCAGGCACCGGGACCGGTTGTGGGCGGTCGCGTTGCGGACCCTGCGTGATCCGGAGGAGGCCGCCGACGCGCTCCAGGACGCGTTCATCTCGGCGTTCCGGGCGGCGGACCGGTTCCGCGGCGATTCCGCCGTCACCACCTGGCTGCACCGGATCGTGGTGAACGCCTGCCTCGACCGGATCCGGCGCCGGCAGTCCCGGCCGACTGTTCCGCTGCCCGAGGAGGGTCCGGGCGAGCCGGCCGCGGTCGGCGACGCGATCGCGGACCGCGAGCTGGCGATGGACATCGAAGAGGCACTCGCGACGCTGCCCGACGAGCAGCGGTTGGCGATCATCCTGGTCGACGTCCAGGGTTATCCGGTGTCCGACGCCGCCGTGGCGCTGGGCGTGGCGGAGGGCACCATCAAGAGCCGCTGCGCCCGGGGGCGCGCGAAATTGTCCGTTCTTCTCGGTCATCTACGGAACCCGGACGGTGCCGCCGGCGTCGTATCCGCGAACGCCGCCCCGACATCCGGACCTCAACGCTCCGGAGCACGAGGGGTGGAGGCGGCGCAGCAGCAGGTCAGAGGAAGTGGGTCGGGATGAGCACCGAGTTCTCGGTGGCGGGGACACCTGTGGGTCCGCCGTGGTCTGTCGACGACCTCGCGGACATCCATGCCGGCGTCTACCCGGCCGAGATCACCGCGGAACTGCGGACCCGGATCGCCGCCGACCCGGACGCTGCCGCCGTGTTCGCCGCATTGGACAGCACGGTCGACGAGCTGTCGCTGCTGCCGCCCCTCGTCATTCCCGAGCAGTACGCCCGGCGACTCGATCAGGCGATCGCGGCGGAATCCCTGGCCCGCTCCGAAGGCCGCACCTCGCCACTGGTGACCGGCAGCTTCTCGGCATTGCTCGCGCCAGGGGCCGGAACAGCGGCGCAGCCGGGTCTACCGAGAATCGCGCCGCCTGCTGGGCGCACTCCGTCCTCCGCGCTGCCGCCGGCAGCCCCGCCCGGAACTGCGGCCGCTGGTCGGCCACTAGTGGCCGGCGCCGCCCGGCCGGGTGGTCCGCCGCCCCGACACGCACCCATGATTCCTCGGGTGCTGCCCTCAGCTCCGGTGGGCCGACCCGTGGCCGCCCGCGCCGACGCGCCACCCCCTTACGCTCCTGCCCCATCCGGACCGGGTGCCGCGGGACCGGCCGGTGGACCGTCACCGGCCGGTCCGCCGCGTCAGGCGCCCGCCGGACGCGCTCTCGGAGCTACCGGCCCCGGCCGGGTCTCATCGTTGGACGCCCAGCGGTCCCGCCGACGACGCTGGGTCGGCGGACTCGCCGTCGCCGCCGCCGCCGCCGCGATCGCCACCTTCAGCATCATCGGTCTGAACTCGAACAAGCCGGCCGACAGTGCCGCGGAACCCGGCGCCACCGTCACCCTGTCGACGACGGTCGGTCCCGGTTCGAGTGGCGGGCCCGCACCTTCGCTGTCGGCATTCGCGGTCGAGAAGGGCAAGTTCCAGGAGGCGTTCACCAAGGTCGAGGGCACCAAGGCCGGCGCGCTGGGCAACCCGATCACGGCGGCGTCCTGCTTCCAGGCCAACGGCATCACCGGCACCGACGTCCTCGGTGTTTCCGATGTCACCTACGAGACGAAAGCCGCGTACGCGATCGCGGTCGCCGATCCGTCCGATGCCGCCAAGGCGCGACTGTTGGTGGTCGGGCTCACCTGCGGCCCGGACGGCGCCCAGCTGCTGGCCCAGGAGACCGTCGTCCGCTAGGTCAGCTCTCCCGACATCGCTGATCGTCAGGCTCGGTTCGGTCCGTTTCGTCCCGCGATTCGAGCCATTCGATCAGCGGCCATCCGAGTCCGCGGATCCGATGGTTCACCGCGAGATCGGGTCGGGCCGATCCGGTGACGCGTTCATCGTGGTTCAGGCCCGGGAACACACTTGCGCCCCACGCGTCACCGGCGTCCCGCGCCTCGCGGCGCGCCGCCGCGGGGAATGCCCGCCGGTAGGCTGACGTTATCCATCCGTGCGGGTCCTGCGTCTCCCTACCTTCGTCATCAGGGCCGCTACCTGCGCAGATGCAGCCAGCTCGAGAGGATCATCGTGACCGACCAGGCCACCACCACCGCTCCGGACGAGGTCCGGGACGTCATCGTCGTCGGCTCCGGACCGGCCGGTTACACGGCCGCGCTGTACCTGGCCAGGGCCGAGCTGCACCCGCTGGTGTTCGAGGGCTTCATCTACGGCGGCGCGCTGATGACCACAACCGAGGTGGAGAACTTCCCGGGCTTCCCGGAAGGCATCGACGGCCCCGAACTGATGGCCAACATGCGCGCGCAGGCCGAACGGTTCGGCGCCGAACTCCGTCCGGAGGACGTCGAGTCGGTCGACCTCACCGGTGACATCAAGAGCGTCACCGCGAGCGGCGTCACCTACCGGGCCAAGGCGATCGTGCTGGCCACCGGGTCGGCCGCGCGTTACCTGCAACTACCCGACGAGCAGCGGCTGATCGGCCGCGGCGTGTCGGCCTGCGCCACCTGCGACGGCGCGTTCTTCCGCGACCAGGACATCGCGGTGGTCGGTGGCGGCGACTCGGCGATGGAGGAGGCCACCTTCCTGACCAGGTTCGCGAACTCCGTCACCGTGGTGCACCGCCGGGAGGACTTCCGGGCCAGCGCGATCATGCTGGACCGGGCGAAGAGCAACCCCAAGATCAACTGGGTGACGAACGCAGCGGTCACCGGGGTGTCCGGCGACCAGACCGTTTCCGGTCTGACGCTCACCGACACCGTCACCGGCGACGAGCGAGACCTGGCCGCGACCGGCCTGTTCCTGGCCATCGGCCACGACCCGCGTTCCGAGTTGTTCCGCGACGTCGTGACCACCGATGACGAGGGCTACGTGCTGACCGGCCGGGAGGTCGGCGCAACGGCGGCGACCGGAACCAACCTGGCCGGTGTGTTCGCGTGCGGCGATCTCGTCGACCACACCTACCGGCAGGCGATCACCGCAGCCGGATCCGGTTGCTCCGCCGCGCTGGACGCCCAGCACTATGTTGCTGCGCATCCGCGCATCGCGGTGCCACAAGCCGCGTCCGTCTGATCCGTCCGTTACACCTTCTCATCCGCACCCCGCTCCATCAGCAGAAAGAGGAACCGCGCATGACCATCACGGTGACCGATGCCACCTTCACTGAAACCGTCCTGCAGTCCGACAAGCCGGTGATCGTCGACTTCTGGGCAGAGTGGTGCGGCCCGTGCCGGATGATCGCACCGGTGCTCGAGGAGATCTCGAAGACCCACGCCGACAAGGTGACCGTTGCCAAGCTGGACATCGATGCCAACCCGGAAACGGCGCAGGCGTACCAGATCATGTCGATCCCGACGATGCTGGTGTTCCAGGGCGGCAAACCGGTCAAGCAGGTCGTCGGGGCCAAGCCGAAGGCTGCCCTGATCGCGGAGTTCTCCGAGGTTCTGGCCTGACGGGTCGGCCCATATGGTGGTCCGGCCCCGGCCCGACCGACCCGCCGCGCGATCGCTCCGGCGCCGGCCCGCCCGCCTTGATCATGGTGGGCAGCAGCACTGCTGCGGCGTGTCGCGCTGAATTGTCGGCGTGTCGGGTGCTGTGCACCATGATCAACGGCCGAGGTGGGCACGTGTCGGGAGGCGCCCCGTTGGTGTGATCGGCCCGCGCGGCGCGCCGGGCATGGTCGAAGCGGTCCCGGACGCATTGCACAATGGTGACCGGCCGGTGAACGCCGGCCGGTGCGGGTCGGGCCGACCTTGATGGCCATGGACCCGAAGCGCCCGGATCGGATGTGCGAACGGAGAGCTGATGGTGCTGCGACGCGGAGACCGTGGGCCCTTCGTGGCCGCTGTCCGAGTGACGCTCGCTTCGCTGGGTCTGCTGCCGCCCGATCCGCACGCGGACCCGCAGGTCTCCGAATTCGATGACGCCACCGACCGGGCGGTGCGCACCTTTCAGCAGCAGCGTGGCCTCCTGGTGGACGGTCTGGTCGGGCCGGTGACCGTTCGCGCGCTGAACGACGCCCGCTGGTCGCTGGGCGACCGCACGCTGACCTACACCCTGTCCGCGCCGATGACCGGTGACGACGTCATCGCCTTGCAGACCAGGCTGCTGGAGATGGGTTACAACACCGGCCGACCCGACGGGGTGTTCGGGAGCCAGACGGACCTGTGTGTGCGGGAGTACCAGCGGAATCGCGGGCTGCCCGAGGACGGGGTGTTCGGTCCGGAGACCTTCCGCGACCTGGCTCGGATCGGCCGGATGGTCACCGGCGGTCGGCCCGTGTACCTGCGGGAGTACCAGGCGGTCCGGCGCTCCGGACCCCGTCTGCGTGGCAAGCGCATCGTCATCGACCCGGCCCACGGTGCCGAGGATCCCGGATGGACGGTCGGCGGCGTCCGAGCCTCCGACCTCTGCTACGACATCGCCCGGCGGCTGGACGGCCGGATGACGGCGACCGGGATGTCCACCTTCCTGACCCGGGGAGCGCACCAGAACCCGTCGGCCGAGGAACGCGCGCACACCGCCAACGAGCTCGATGCCGATCTGCTGATCAGCCTGCACATCGACGGATCACCGACGCCGCTGGCCGACGGCATCGCCACCTTCCACTTCGGCACGGACGCCGGCAACACCTCGACGATGGGCGAGAACCTCGCGGAGTTGGTGCAGAAGGAGCTGATCGCCCGGACCCGGCTCACCGACTGCCGGGTCCACCACCGGCCCTGGGACCTGCTGCGGATGACCAGGATGCCTGCGGTGCAGATCGAACTGGGCTACCTGTCCAGCCCGGTGGACCGGGAATGCCTGCTCCGCGACGACTTTCGCAATACCCTGGCCGACGGGATCCTGGTGGCGGTCAAGCGGTTCTATCTGGACGGCCGGGACGACCCGCACACCGGCACGTTCACCTTCTCCGAGCTGCTCGCCCATGAGGAGAAGGTCCGCGGGATCTGAGCCGGGCCGATGTCAGCCCGGGACGCCGGCGGGCGCCCGGACCGGTGCGGCCGGCACCGAGATCACCTCGAACAACCGCTCCAGCGCCGCCTCCACATCGGCCTTCCATCCGATGCCGCCGCGCAGCTCGTAACGCATCCGCGGGAACCGGTGGTGTGGTGCGACAGTCTCGAAGCCGACCGCCTTGGCGAACGCTTCCGGGACGGTACATCCGCTCGGAGTGTCCGGAGCCCGCACCGGATCGACACCCTCGCGGTCGCCGTGCAGAGCCGGCTGACCGGCCTGATCAGCCGTCGCGAAGAGTTCGACGGCGCGTACTCCGCGGCGGCTCAGTTCGGTGAACACACCGGTGAGCAGAAACCGGCCAAGGCCCTGGCCCCGGTACCGGCCCAGGATCCGGGCCGCAACCAGCAGCACCGCGTCGGGCGAGACCGGCCCGGTCGGAAATTCGGCCACCCCGGGGACGGCGGGCGGCGGCGCGAACAACGCGAAGCCCGCCGGCTCGCCGTCGACGGTCACGATCTGACCGGCGGATCCCCAGGTCAGCATGACGCCGGAGAGCCAGACTTCCTTCTCGAAGGCGGCGTGGCCGTCGTGATGCGCGGCCGCCGCCGCCGCGCCGGAGAGTTCCCAGGCGACGCACGACCGGCACGGTTCCGGGAGCAGCGCGATGGTGGACATCGACAGCGGCTGCAGCGCACGCGTCACCGTCACACTCCCCGAGTCTCGGCCGGTACCGCACCAGGATAGGTGCCCGGCCGCCCGCACCGGACGGCCCGAGGACGCACTGCCGCGCCGCAACGGGCGAACCCGGCACCCTGCTCGCCGTAGAATAACCGGGATCCGCCCCGGGACCGCTGCGTCGGCTCCGCCCGGTGGCGGCCGACGTCGAAGGTGTCACCCGTGACCGGAAACAGCCTGGACCAGCACATACAGCGGTACGCACAGCGGACCAACGGCATGCGGGCATCGGCTATCCGGGCATTGTTCGCCGTCGCCAACCGACCGGAAGTGGTCTCGCTGGCCGGCGGGATGCCGTACCTGCAGTCGCTGCCGCTGGAGACCTTGGCCGCCGAGACCGCCGCGCTGATCGCCGAAGACGGCCGGGTCGCGCTGCAGTACGGATCCGGTCAGGGCATCGCCGAGTTGCGTGAGCAGATCTGCCAGGTGATGTCCCTGGAAGGAATCCAGGCGCATCCGGACGATGTGGTGGTGACGGTCGGATCCCAGATGGCGCTCGACCTGGTGACCAGGATCTTCTGCGATCCCGGCGACGTCATCCTTGCCGAAGCTCCGTCCTACGTCGGCGCGCTCGGCACCTTCTCGGCGTACCAGGCCCAGGTGGTGCATGTCGAGATGGACGAGCACGGGTTGGTGCCGCTGGCGCTGCAGGCAGCGATCGACGCGTGCCGAGAGGCCCGCCGGCGGGTCAAGTTCCTGTACACGATCCCGAACTTCCACAATCCGGCCGGGGTGACGATGGCACTGAGCCGCCGCCCGGAGATCGCCCGGATCTGCCGGGAGGCGGGAATCGCCATCCTCGAGGACAACCCTTACGGGCTCCTCGGTTTCGACGACACGGTCTACCGGGCCATCCGGGCCGACGACGCCGACAATGTGATCTACCTCGGGTCGTTCTCCAAGACGTTCGCCCCGGGCCTGCGGGTGGGCTGGGTGCTCGCACCGCACGCCGTACGCGAGAAGTTGGTGCTGGCCAACGAGTCCGCCGTGCTCAACCCTCCGGTCTTCAACCAGATGATGATCTCGCGATACCTGGCGAACTTCGACTGGCAGGGCCAGATCAAGACGTACCAGCAGTTGTATGCCGAGCGGCGTGACGTGATGCTCGCTGCCCTCGAGGCGCACATGCCGGCAGGCACCACCTGGACCCACCCGGACGGCGGCTTCTACGTGTGGGTGACGCTGCCCGAAGGCTTCGACGCGGCCGCGATGCTGCCCCGCGCGGTGACCGCCCGAGTTGCCTACGTTCCCGGAACCGCCTTCTACGGCGACGGTCTCGGTTCGCGGCAGATGCGGCTGAGCTTCTGCTACCCCACTCCGGAACGCATCGCCGAAGGGGTCAGGCGGCTGGCCGCGGTGCTCGAGAGCGAACTCGACGTGATGCGTACGTTCGGCGCGAGCTCGACGGGAACCTTCCGGGCGGTGCGCGGCCCGTCGTCGCCGTCCCCCGACACCGCCTGAGCCGCAACGAGAACCGCTGCGCTCGGAGATGTCAGCAGTGGAGAGCTTCATCGCACGAAAGTTCATGACGGCACTGCGGATCGATGGACAGGGAGAGTGCTCATGACGGATCGGCACGTTGTGGTGCTGGCCGGCGGGTTGACCCACGAGCGGGAGGTCTCGCTGCGCTCGGGCTCGCGGTTGACCGAAGCGCTGCGCCACCAGGGTCTCGAGGTGACGATCCGCGATGCCGACGGTGATCTGCTTCCGTGGCTCGCCGCCCACCGCCCGGACGCCGCGATCATCGCGCTGCACGGCGGCCGTGGCGAGAACGGCGCGGTTCAGGGCGTCCTCGAGCTGAACGGGATCGGCTTTCCGGGTACCGACTCGCACCACTGCCGACTGGCCTGGGACAAAGCGACCGCCAAGACTCTCGTGCACCGAGCAGGTTTCGCGACGCCCCAATGGATCACGCTCTCCCACGACACGTTCCGCGACCTCGGCGCGAGCGGCGTTGATCGATCTGCTGGTAGGAAATCTCGGGCTGCCGTTGATGCTCAAGCCGCACCAGGGTGGGTCAGGGCTGGGCGCCGCCGTGGTGCGGGATGCCGCAGAGTTGCCGGCCGCCCTGGTCGGTGCATTCGCCTACGGCTCGGTGGTGCTGGTCGAGCACTTCGTCGCCGGGACCGAGTTGGCGCTGACCGTGATCGACGGTGACGACGGCCCGCGCGCGCTCCCTGCGGTGGAGATCGCATTCCCCGGTGAGTACTTCGACTACGAGGCGCGGTACACGGCCGGAATGACGACGTACCACACGCCGGCCCGGCTGTCGCCGGAGGTGGCGACGGCCGCCGCCGAGCTGGCGCTCGGCGCGCACCTGGCGTTGGGTCTGCGCGACGTCTCGCGGACCGACGCCATTGTCGACGCGGACGGGGTCGTGCACTTTCTGGAGGTGAACGTGTCGCCGGGACTCACCGAGACGTCGATGCTGCCGATGTCGGTGGTGGCGGCCGGTGAAGATCTTGGCGCGGTGTACAGCACGTTGATCGAGCGGGCGATCGCCCGGGTTCGCGGCTGAGCAGTCGGCGGCGGTACGCGGACGCCGAGCTCGGCCTGGACAGCGCGGGACCTGTTGTCCTACAACATCTTTCGATGAAACCTGAAGCACGATCGCGAGTTGTGTCACCGTGACAAAAGTCGGTCTGGTGACGGGTTGCCGGATGTGTCAGGCTCCGATCGGGATCTTCGGATTCGGACGTCGCGCGTCGCGCGGAGGGCGGGTCCATGATCGCGACAATGCGTTCGAGGTCGTCGATGGTGGCGAATTCGATCATGATCTTGCCCTTGCGACGACCGAGTTCGACCAGCACCCGGGTGTCGAAGGTGTCGGAGAGCTTGCCGGCCAATTCGTCGAGTCCGGGCATGATCAACTTCCGGGGCGACTGCCGGCGGACGGTCGGCGTGGCCCTGGCCGCCAGGGTCACCGCCTCCTCGGTGCCGCGCACCGACAGCCCTTCGGCGACGATGCGGGTCGCTAGCTCCTCCTGAGCCTCAGGGTCCTCCAGGGACAGCAGCGCCCGGGCGTGACCCGCCGACAGGATGCCGGCGGCCACCCGACGCTGCACCGGGACCGGCAGCTTCAGCAGTCTGATGGTGTTCGAGATGACCGGCCTGCTCCGACCGAGCCGGGCGGCGAGTTCGTCATGGGTGACGTCGAACTCCTGCAACAGCTGCTGGTACGCGGCTGCTTCTTCGAGCGGATTGAGGTTGGCCCGGTGGATGTTCTCGAGGAGCGCGTCCCGGAGGAGGTCGGCATCCTCGATCCGCCGAACAATCGCGGGAATGGTGGCCAGGCCGGCCCGCTGGGCCGCCCGCCATCGACGCTCGCCCATGATCAGTTCGTAGCCATGGTCCGCCCTCCGGACCACGATCGGCTGCAGCAGACCGAACTCCTTGATCGAGTGCTGGAGTTCGATCATGGCGTCCTCGTCGAACACCGTGCGGGGGTTGCGTGGGTTCGGCGAGATCGCATCGACGGGTACTTCTTCGTAGCGTGGGGCGTCGGGATCCAGGGCCACAGCGGGTGCCTGGTGGTGTCCGTTGCCATTGGCTTCGCCGCGGTGAGTCGAGCCACCCATGAATACGTCCGACACGGTCGAGGTGCTCGGCCCGGTCGGAATGAGGGCGGCGAGTCCGCGGCCGAGGCCGCCCTTGGGCCTGGTCATCGGGACTCCTTCGCGCCGCGCTCGGCGATTTCTCGGGCAGCATCCAGATAGCTCATCGCCCCACGTGAACCCGGGTCGTAGGTCATCACCGATTGGCCGAAGCCGGGGGCCTCGGAGACCTTGACCGACCGCGGGATGACGGTCGAGAGCACCTTCGGACCGAAGTGCCTGCGCACCTCGGCAGCAACCTGGTCGGCGAGTTTGGTCCGCCCGTCGTACATCGTCAGCAGGATCGTGCTGACGTCCAGGTTCGGATTGAGGTGGGCCTTCACCATCTCGATGTTGTTGATCAGCTGTCCGAGACCTTCCAGCGCGTAGTACTCGCACTGGATCGGAATCAGGACCTCTTCGGTGGCCACCATGGCGTTCACGGTGAGCAGTCCGAGGGACGGCGGGCAGTCGATGAGCACGTAGTCGTACTCGCCCCCGATGTTCCCGAGTGCAGTGCGGAGCCGAGTCTCGCGAGAGGTCATGGTCACCAACTCGATCTCGGCGCCGGCCAGGTCGATGGTGGCTGGGATGCAACCCAGCCGCGGCGCATCCGGGCAGACCTGCACGGCCTCCGCTGCGGAGATCTCCTCGATGAGGACCTCATAGATCGATGGCGTTCCGGCGGTGCGATCCACTCCCAACGCGGTGCTGGCGTTGCCCTGTGGGTCCAGGTCGACGACGAGCACATTCAACCCGGCCAGCGCGAGTGCGACTCCGAGATTGACCGTGGTGGTCGTCTTGCCCACCCCGCCCTTCTGATTGGCGACCCCGATGACCCGCGGTTGCCGGGGGCGCGGCAACGTGAGGTCCCCGTTCTTGACCTCGATCGCCTGGCGCGCGGCCCGCGCAATCGGGGTGTCCTCGAAGTTGCTGCGGTCGTATGGGTCCTCGTCCAGCACGCCGTGCGTCCGTCCATCGATCACATTGTCGGAGGTGTCGGTCTCCGCCTGAATCAGCGTTTCGACGTTCACACGACCTCCTGCTCGGGGCGGCGGGCCGCAGCTCCAGCGGATCCGCTCGACTCGCTCTGAGCGTACGACACCGCCGCGGCGTGACCGGTGTGCCGTGCACAGCGGCGCCGATGTTTCACGTGAAACCGAGCTCGCCCGTGTCGGTCGTACGGCACTCGCAGCCGCTTGGCTGCCCGACCTGGCGGCCACCATGGGCCATGCACATCAAACCTCGGGCCACGTTTCACGTGAAACGTCGGCGGCATCGGCTGAGACGCGGCGATGTTCCGCACTCCATGGCACCCCCGCACCGACGTGTTCACGTTTGAACGACGGCGACACGCGGCTTTGGACGCCGACCGACGTTCTGCACGGCACGCACACCGACGTGTTTCACGTGAAACCCCGGCGATTCGCCACGCAATCCGTCGCGGTACGGCGGCCGGGGCGGACGCTGCGGGAACCCGCGCGGCGACGTCAGCTGCTCCGAGATCCACCCTCGAATCGCGTCTCGACTGACCCGCCGGCCGCCATCCGGATTCGCTCTTCGTGGGTTCCGGGCAGGGTCGGGAGCGCATCGAGGGGATACCACCGGGCCTCGGTGTTCTCGCCGTCAGCCGGATGTGCTGTCCCGCTGATCCACCGACACCGGAAGACGAGATCCAGATACTGGGCCCGGTCGCCGTTGTCATAGGTCATGGGCGGGAGTACGTGGAGCCAGCTGAGGCGTTCAACTTCTGCGACAACGTCGGCCTCTTCCAGCACCTCACGTACGGCCGCGTCGGCCGGTTCCTCGCCCGGATCGATGATCCCGGTGACCGGCGTCCACCATCCGTTGTCCGACCGGCGGACGAGCAGCACCTCCTGGTCACGCAACACCACCGCCGTGACCCCGGCCAGCCACAGCAGCCCGTTGCCGATCTTGTCCCGGAGTTCCAGGATGAAATCTGGGGTGGCCATGCGGTGAGCTAACCAGAGCGATACGGCGGAGCGGTGACCGTGCCGACCATCGGCCGACCGATCAGTCTGATCAGCAGGCCGATGACAACTCGGAGCCAACGCCGGTCGAGATCCGACGGGTCCCGAGACGGCGAAGCTGCGAGCTACCGTTCGAGCGACGAGGTACCCGGACGGCTTGCCGGCCGAGCATCCCGGCCGGCCCGCCGCCGGGTCGGCCGGGACGTCGCCGGGTCCGCGACCCGGCCACGCACCACGTAGGTGACCGGGTCGACGATCCCGGCGCCGACCGTGACCACCTCGACCTCCGTGAGCCCGAGCCGTCGCAGGGCGGCGGCGTCCCGCAGGATCTCCCCGGCGGCCGAGGCCCCCTTGAGTGCCAGGACCTGACCGCCGGCACGCGCCAGAGGGACCGACCATCCCGCGAGCTTGCCGAGGGGGGCCACCGCCCTGGACGTCACCACGTCGGCACCGCCGACCGTCGCGACAACCTCATCGGCCCGGCCACGGACCACCCGGCAGTTGGTCAAACCGAGCGACTCGACAACCTCCGACAAGAACACGGTGCGCCGCTCCAACGGCTCCACCAGGTCGACGGTGCAGTCGGGTCGGGCGATCGCCAGGGGGATGCCGGGCAGCCCGGCACCGGTGCCCACATCGACCACCCTGGCGCCGCCGGGAACCAACGGCGCCAGCACCGCCGAGTTCAGCACGTGGCGACTCCACAGTCGGGAGCGTTCCCGGGGGCCGATCAGCCCGCGCACCACACCGGCGTCGGCGAGCGCCTCGACGTAGCGCTGGGCAAGCACCAGCCGGTCACCGAAGAGCTGCGCCGCGGCCGGCGGCTCAGCCTCGACGGTGTCCGCAAGCTCCGGATCCGCGACGACCGGTCCTCCGTCAGACGTGTTGGTAATCAAGGCATCTGATCCATCATTTAACGAATGTCCCTGCGGCGCAGGGCGATTCGCGCCCGGAGGATGGGTCATCGGGAAGCTTCAGGACGACGGACTGATCACGACCCGACGACGGGGCTCCTCGCCCTCGGACGACGACGAGACACCGTCAACGGCGGCGACCGCGTCGTGCACGACCTTGCGCTCGAACGGGTTCATCGGCGCGAGTCGGACCGGCTCGCCATCGGCGAGAACGCTCTGCGCCGTCGCCGCGCCGAGTTCGGCGAGCTCGATGCGGCGCTGGGCACGGTAACCGGCGATGTCGAGCATCAGGCGGGACCGTTGCCCGGTGTCCGCGGTCGCGGCGAGCCGGGTGAGCTCCTGCAGGGCGTCCAGCACCTCGCCGCGTTCACCGACCAGGTTGTTCAGCTCGCCGTCGCCGACGATCGAGACGACGGCGCGCTCGCCCTCGACGTCCAGATCGATGTCGCCGTCGTAGTCGAGGATGTCCAGCAACCGCTCGAGATAGTCGCCGGCGGCGTCGCCCTCGGCGACCAGAAGCTCGTGCTTGTCCAGTCGGGGGGCGCGCGGGTCGTCCTGGGTGGTCTCGCTGCTGTCGACCTCGATCTCGTCGGGCACGATCTCGGTGGGCAGGGATGTCTGGCTCATGGAGTACCTCTTCTGTCGTGCTGCCGGGCGTGACGCCGGGGGATCTGGGACGGTCAGCGTCGGCGCTTCTTGCGCGGGGCCGAGCCGCCGGGGCGGTTCTGCTGACCTGCCGGCTTGGCGCCGGGCTTGGCGGCGGGCTTGGTCGCGCCGCCATTCGTCGCGGAACCGTTGCCGGTGGCGCCGTTGGTGGACGCGCCGTTGGTGGACACGCCGTTGGTGGACCCGGACGTGGCTGCGGCGTTACCGGCCACCCCGTTCGTCACCGTCGTACCGCCACCGGAGGCAGAGCTGTCGGCCCCGGCATCCACCGGGGAGGGCTGCACAACGGGTCTCTTGCCGCTGACGGCCTGCGGACGGGCACCGGGCTTCGGCTTGGTGTACCGGATCTCGGCCTTGGCCTCTTCGACGATCACCACCTCGTGCTGCCGCTTCCGGTCCTGGATCCGGTGCGCAGCCCATAGCTGGCCGAACGTCCAGCTGTTGTTGGAGAGCCAGTAGAACAGGATGGCCAGCGGGAAGAACGGGCCACCGAGGATCACGAACAGCGGGAACACGTACAGCATCAGCTTGTTCATGATCGCGGCCTGCCCGGTGGGCAGCCCGGTGGTGGACAGCTGCGCCTGACGGGCCACCGAGCGGCGGCTGGTCAGGTGGGTGGCGATCCCGGCCAGGATGGTGAGCGGGATGCCGACCCAGATGATCCAGGTGCGGTCGCCCTGCATGAAGTCCAGCTGCGCCTGCGGCATCGTCATGAACGAGCCGAGGGGAGCATGCCCGAGAAGTTTGGCCAGGCCGAACGATTGCACGTCGGTGGAGCCGAAGAAGTAGACGTTCTGCCGGAACTGGTACTCGCCGTCGACGAGCACCGGCTGGAACATCCGCAGCACGTGGAAGAGTCCGATGAAGACCGGCGCCTGCACCAGCGCCGGCAGGCAGCCGCCCAACGGGCTGACGCCCGCCTCCTTGTTGAGCTTCATCATCTCTTCGGCGAGCCGCTGCCGGTCGTCCTTGTACTTCTCCCGGAGCTTCTTCATCTCCGGCTGGACGGCCTGCATCTTCAGCTGCGAATCCATCTGCTTCATGAACGGCTTGAACAGCAGGCTGCGCAGGGTGAAGACCAGGAAGACGACGGAGAGCACCCAGGCCCACACGTTGTTCGGGCCCATGAAGGAGCCGAACACCTTGTGCCAGACCCACATGATCCCGGAGACCGGGTAGTAGATGTAGTCGAGGGAGAAGAAGTTGAAAGTCACGCCGCGGAGCTCCCGATGGTGGGCGTCTCGGCTGCCGCCGGCCGCTGATGGGGGGTGGTGCTGGAACTGCTCCCTGAACTCCCGGACCGGGCCGGACGTTCCCGTCGGGGCGGCACCGGGTCCAGGCCGCCCTCGTGCCACGGGTGGCACCGACCGATTCTGCGGACCGCCATCCAGCTACCCCGGGCGGCGCCATGCACCTGCAGGGCCTCGACCGCGTACGCGCTGCAGGACGGGTAGTACCGGCAGGTTGCCGGCAGTCCGGGAGAAATGAACCGCTGGTAGAACCGGATCGGCGCGATCAGAACCCGCGCCAGGATCGAACCCGGACGAGTGGCCGGTGCGCCCGTCATCGGACGCCGGCCTTGCGGGCGGCCGCGGCCAACCCCAGCGACAGATCAGCGGAGAGCTCACGACCGGCGGCTCCGGCCGCCGCGGGAAGCGCCCGGATGACGATGTCGGTGCCGGCCGGAATGCTGGTCAGCGCGGAGCGCATCAGCGGCCGCAGCCGCCGGGTCACCCGGTGCCGCACCACGGAGTTGCCGACCTTGGCGGAAACGACGAAACCGGCACGTGGTGGGGTCTGCCGCTCCGTGCGGAGCAGGTGCACCACCAGGTGCCGGGTACCGGCGCGGCGGCCGGAACGCACCACAGCGGTGAAGTCGTCAGCCGACCGGAGGCGGGCTGCCGCAGGCAGCACGACGGGTCTCGAACCGGACGTCGGGGTCGTCAGGCCGACAGCTCGACGCGGCCCTTGCGGCGACGGGCCGCGAGGATCGAGCGGCCGGCGCGGGTCCGCATACGCAGCCGGAAGCCGTGCGTCTTGGCCCGACGGCGGTTGTTCGGCTGAAAGGTGCGCTTGCTCACGGTGGTCTCTCCACGTCTGATCGGTCGTGCTGGGGTCGTGCGGTACTGCGGTCACTCCATGATGCGGCACTGCCCTACTTCGACACTTCCGTACTGCGACACTGCCGACTACGACACCGCCCAGTACGACACCGCGTTGCTGGCGCGCGGCTCAGGCAGTGCGGTCCCGCCCGTGAGCGCTTGGTGGTCGCGCCCAGCCGGCCGACCCGCTCGCAGCGACGCGCAGATCTCCCGGTGCGACGACCAGCAGACAGCGCGCAGCAGCCCGGAGCAGCCCGGGCGTCCTCCCAGGGTACGGACACCTGGCGGGCGGGGTCAAACCGGCGACCAGCGGTATGTGGACGACACGCCGTCGGACATGCTTGCTTTCCCCGGTCGTCTTGTGGGAAAGGCGGATTGCTTGTTAGCGTCCCCGGCGCACGGACCTGACATTGCGGACCCTCTGAGTGCGGCCCTGCCGAACCCGTCCCGGACGGGATCGGCCAGTCGCCGTCTGAGTTGTCCACCGTTGTGGACAACCCCTGTGGATGGCTTTCGACGGGGATGAGCTGGGAGGACACGCGGTGGCGGACGACTCGTCGGATCAATTGTCCACAGTCTGGCCGCAAGCCGTCACCATCCTCGCTGCGACGCTCAGCAAACAGCAGGGCGCCTGGCTGTCCATGGCGCAGCCGGTGGGCCTGCTCGGCACAACGGTCCTGCTCGCCGCGCCGACGGACTACGCCAAGGAAGCGATCGAGCGATCGCTCCGCGAGCAGATCACCGGCACGCTCTCCAGCCTGCTGCAGATGCCGGTCTCGCTGGCCGTCACCGTCACCGAGGGCTCCCAGCTCGACGCGCAGCACGGTCTGGACACGTCGACCGCCGCCGACGTCGACGACGATGACGATGTCGACGAGGAGGCGGATGCCTTGGCGACGGTCACCGAGATCTGGCCGACCTACACCGCCGGCCGCCGCGATCTCGCGCAGCAGAACCCGTCGCTCACCCGGCTCAACGACAAGTACAGCTTCGAGACGTTCGTGATCGGCGCGTCGAACCGGTTCGCGCACGCGGCCGCCGTCGCCGTGTCGGAAGCACCGGCGGTGGCCTACAACCCGCTGTTCATCTGGGGCGACTCCGGCCTCGGCAAGACGCACCTGCTGCACGGCATCGGGCACTACGCCCAGCGGCTGTTCCCCGGTATGCGGGTCCGGTACGTGTCCAGCGAAGAGTTCACCAACGACTTCATCAACTCGCTCCGCGACGACCGGAAGGTCGCCTTCCAGCGCCGGTACCGCGACGTCGACGTGCTGCTGGTGGACGACATCCAGTTCCTGGAGGGCAAGGAAGGCACCCAGGAGGAGTTCTTCCACACCTTCAACACGCTCTACAGCGCGAACAAGCAGATCGTCATCTCCTCGGACCGGCCGCCCAAGCGGCTGGAGACCCTGGAGGACCGGATGCGCACCCGGTTCGAGTGGGGACTGACCACCGACATCCAGCCGCCCGAACTCGAGACCCGGATCGCCATCTTGCGCAAGAAGGCCGCGCTGGACGGCATGGACGCGCCGGACGACGTGCTGGAGTTCATCGCCAGCCGGATCGAGCGCAACATCCGCGAGCTCGAGGGGGCGCTGATCCGGGTGACGGCCTTCGCGTCGCTCAACCGGCAGCCGGTCGACCTGGCGCTGGCCCAGGTGGTGCTGCGCGACCTGATCCGGGATCCGGTCGCCAACGACATCGATGCGCCGACGATCATGGCGGTCACCGCCGATTACTTCACGTTGTCCATCGACGACCTCTGCGGGCCGATGAAGACCAAGGCGATCGCCTCCGCCCGGCAGATCGCGATGTACCTCTGCCGCGAACTCACCGACCTCACGCTGCCGGCCATCGGCAAGACGTTCGGCGGCCGCGACCACACCACCGTCATGCACGCCCAGAAGAAGATCCGCATCGAGCTGGCTGAGCGCCGGCAGACCTACGACCACGTCCAGGAGCTCACCGCCCGGGTGCGGGAGCGGTCACGTCGGTAACGGGACTGCCGGTGTGTTCCCTCCGGCCGCCACACCGGGGGCCCGTCCGCTGCTCACCCAGCGCCAGTTCTGGGTCACCCGTCTGTGTGACGCACGCCACCGACTCGATGCACATGCTGTGGACAGCTCTGTGGACAACTTCAGTCCGTTCCGGGACAACCGCAGCACTGTCGGCTCGCTCCCCACCACCGGGGAGTACCGCGCACCCCGTGCACCGGTTGTCCACCTGCGCGCCACTCCGTGCGGCCTGCGTCGGGACGGCTCCATCCACACAATCCACAGTGCCTACTACTACTGCTGTAGTTATCTCTTGAGAGATCCCAAGAAAAGTAACCCTGGGGACAGCTCAAGGACCTGCCTCGGACCCGCCGGAGAGTCAGCCCAACCCGGTGATGACGAACACCCGGATTGGTCGTACGGTGGGACGCCCCGGCACCGGTTCCTCCGGTGCGGGGTGGGCAGGCCACGCCATCGCAGGCAACGGCACGCCATCCGGATAGCGCGCATGTCATGCCTGGAGGCCCGACGATGAAGTTCCGCGTCGCCCGCGAAGATCTCGCCGACGCCGTGGCCTGGGTGGCCAAGTCGCTGCCGGCGCGACCGCCGGTACCTGTGCTCGGCGGCATTCTGCTCGAGGTCGACGGGTCGACCCTGACCGTGGCGGGTTTCGACTACGAGGTCTCGACCAAGGCCGAGGTATCCGTGGACGCCGAGAGTGGCGGCCGGGTACTGGTCTCCGGCCGGCTGCTCTCCGAGATCACCAGGGCGCTGCCGGCCAAGCCGGTGGACATCGCTGTTGACGGCTCCAGGGTGACGATCATCGGCGGCTCGGCGCGATTCACCCTGCCGACCATGCCGGTCGACGACTACCCGCCGCTGCCGGAGATGCCCGGGTCGTCGGGGACGGTCGATTCCGCGGCGTTGGCCGAGGCGGTCAGCCAGACCGTGATCGCTGCCGGTCGCGACGACACCCTGCCGATGCTCACCGGGATACGGATCGAGATCGAGGGCGACACGCTGACCCTCGCGGCGACCGACCGGTTCCGGCTGGCCGTCCGCGAGTTGGCCTGGACGCCGGGCACCCCCGACATGTCGACCGCAGTGCTGGTGCCGGCCCGCACCTTGGCCGACGCCGCGAAGACCCTCGGCGGCGCGACCACCGTCACCGTCGCGCTGGGCGAAGGGCTGCTCGGCCTCCAGGCCGGCGGCCGCCGGACCACCGTGCGGTTGCTCGACGTCGAGTTCGTCAAGTACCGGTCGCTGCTACCCAGCGAACACACGACCACCGTCGACGTGCCGGTCAGCGAGTTGGGCGAGGCGATCCGCCGGGTTGCGCTGGTCACCGACCGCGGCCACCACCTGAGGATGCAGATCACCGACGGCCTGCTCACCCTGACGGCCGGAGGTGACGACGAAGGCCGCGCCGAGGAGGAGCTGCCCGTCGAGGCCGATGGCGCCGAGCTGCTCATCGCGTTCAATCCGTCGTATCTGACCGACGGTCTCGGCGTGCTGCGGTCGGAGAAGGTCCGGCTGGCGCTCACCACCCCGTCCCGTCCGGCGCTGCTGCTCCCGCTGGACGCCGAGGGATCGGTCGACCCGTCGGCCTACCGTTACCTCGTGATGCCGGCGCGGTTGCCAGGCTGACCTGCAGTTTCCGCTGTACCGCCGCCCGACTGAAAGGGACACACCATGCAGATCGGACTCATCGGCCTGGGCAAGATGGGTGGCAACATGGCCGAGCGGCTGCGCCGCGGCGGCCATCAGGTGATCGGCTACGACCGCAGCGAGGCTTCCCCCCGCGATGTCGACTCGCTGGAGGCCCTGGTCGCGGCGCTCGAGCAGCCGCGGGCGGTGTGGGTGATGGTTCCCTCCGGCGAACCGACCCGGGCGACCGTCGCGTCCCTGGGCGAGGTGCTCGCCGCAGGCGACGTCATCATCGACGGCGGCAACTCCCGCTACACCGACGACCAGGTGCACGCGAAGGCGCTGGCCGAGAAAGGCATCCGCTACATCGACGCCGGGGTCTCCGGCGGCGTGTGGGGGCTCACCGAGGGCTATGCGCTGATGGTCGGTGGGGAAGCTGATGCGGTCGCCGTGGTGCAACCGGTGTTCGACACCCTGAAGCCGGAAGGTGCGGGTGGGTTCGTGCACGCCGGACCTGCCGGTGCCGGGCACTTCACCAAGATGATCCACAACGGCATCGAGTACGGGATGATGCAGGCCTACGCCGAGGGCTACGAGCTGATGCGGGCCACCGAGCTGGTACCCGACCCGGACGCCGTCATCGCGTCCTGGCAGCAGGGCACGGTGATCCGGTCCTGGCTGTTGGACCTGCTGGTGCTGGCTCTGCAGCAGGACCCTGGGCTGTCCGAGATCCGTGGCTACGCGCAGGATTCCGGCGAGGGCCGGTGGACCATCGAGGCGGCCATCCAGCACGCGGTGCCGTTGCCGGTGATCACCGCGGCGCTGTTCGCCCGGTTCGCCTCCCGGCAGGACGAGTCGCCGGCGATGAAGGTGGTCGCCGCATTGCGCAACCAGTTCGGCGGGCACGCGGTCGGCAAGGCCGGCACCGAGGGTGCGGTTCCGGTCTCCTGAGACTCGCCGAGCCGTCCGGTCGTACCCGCTGATGCACGTCCGACAACTGGCCGTCACCGATTTCCGGTCCTGGGCGACGGCCGACCTGCCGCTGGTCCCCGGCGTCAACGTGCTGATCGGACGCAATGGCGAGGGCAAGACCAACCTGGTCGAAGCGGTGGGCTACCTGGCCACCCTGTCGTCCCACCGGGTCGCCGGGGACGCCCCGCTGATCCGCCGCGGGGCCACCGCGGCGTTGATCCGGGCCGCGGTGGTCTCCGATGGGCGGGAGTTGTTGCTGGAGGTGGAGATCACCACCGGGAAGGCGAACCGGGCGCGGATCAACCGGGCCCCGGTGACCAGGGCCCGTGACGTTCTCGGGGTGCTGCGCACGGTGATGTTCGCCCCCGAGGACCTGACGCTGGTGCGGGGCGACCCGTCGGAGCGGCGCAGATTCCTCGACGAGGTGCTGGTGATGCGCACCCCCCGACTGGCCGGCGTGCGGGCCGACTACGACCGGATCCTCAAGCAGCGCAACGCATTGCTGAAATCGGCGGCCGCCGCCCGGCGTGGTGGCGACCTGTCGACCCTCGAGGTGTGGGACGAGCACCTGGCCCGGGTCGGCGCCGTGCTGCTGGGCGCGCGACTGGGTCTGGTGGAGGCCCTGCGACCGTACGTCTCGGCCGCCTACGCCGATCTGGCGCCGACGTCGGAGCCGGTGGACCTGGTGTACCGGTCGTCGGCAGGCTTGGACTCCGCAGGTATCGGAGGCACGCTCGGCCCGTGGACCGAGGAGGCGCTGCGGTCGGCCCTGCTGACGGAGATCGCTGTGCGCCGGTCTGCCGAGCTGGACCGGGGGATCTCGCTGGTCGGCCCGCATCGTGACGAGCTCGAGTTGGTATTGGGCCCGGGGCCGGCCCGCGGGTACGCCTCGCACGGCGAGTCGTGGTCGTTCGCGCTGGCCCTGCGCCTCGGATCGTTCGAACTGTTGCGCTCCGACGGGGTGGATCCGGTGCTGGTGCTCGACGATGTGTTCGCGGAGCTGGACACCACCCGGCGCGACCGGTTGGCCGCCCTGGTGGCCGACGCCGATCAGGTGCTGATCACCGCCGCCGTTGACGGGGACGTGCCCGGCGTGCTGGACGGGGCCAGATTCCGGGTCGGCGACGGGCAGGTGGTGCCGCTATGAGTGGGTGGTGGACTTCGGCCCGGTACGACTGTGTTGATCTTCGGAGCGTCGAGGACGACGGAGTTCCTTCGCCCGATCCGGTGACCGAATCGGCGCTGGGCTGTGGAGGAACCTGTGGATAGTGGGGACAACTTCGAAAGTGAGTCACTTTCGGGGGATCAGTCGAGTGGTTCGGGATCGGCGTCCCGAAGGCTTGCCGGCGGTGCTCGTCAGGCGTCCGATGCAGCGTCGGACGCGGATTCGGACCCGGCTGCCGATGCCGGTGCCAGGGAGCGACCAGGTGCTGGGGTGCGCGGCTCCGACCTGGCCCGGGATGCGCTGGCCGAGGCTCGCCGACGCAACGCCGAGAAGCGCAAGGCCGCCGGGCGGACCCCCGCGGTGCGCCGTGGGTCCCGGACCGGGGCGCGACGGCGTTGGTCCGGCGCCGGGCCGGACGCCGGTCGCGACCCGCAGCCACTCTCAGCGACCCTGCGGCGATGGGTGGATCAGGCGGGGGTCGGCGCGGACCTGACCAAAGCGCAGATCTTCGGCCGGTGGGCGGACATCGTCGGCGCCGACATCGCCGACCACTGCGTCCCGGTGTCCCTGGTGGATGGTGAACTGCTCCTGCAGGCCGAGTCCACCGCCTGGGCCACGCAACTACGGATGTTGGCGCCGACAGTGGTGAAGCGGATCAATTCCGACGTGGGTCAGGGCTCTGTGCGCCGGATCAGGGCCCAGGGTCCGTCCGGCCCGTCCTGGCGGTTCGGCCAGCGGCACGTGCCCGGGCGTGGGCCGCGGGACACCTACGGCTGAGTGGGCGCCTCTATCCTCACTGTCATCGGCGGGTAGCGAGGTGGTGGATGCGGATGGTCTCGTCAGATCCGGACCTGCAGCGCCGTCGTCTCGACCTTCGGGCCGATTGTGCGAACTGCTTCGGCCTGTGTTGTGTCGGCCCGTCCTTCAAGGCATCGGCCGACTTCGCCATCGACAAGCGCGCCGGCACGCCATGCCCGAACCTGTCGACCGACTTCGGCTGCAGTATCCATAGTCAGCTGCGAGAACGCGGCTTCGGCGGCTGCACGACCTATGACTGCCTCGGCGCCGGTCAGAAGGTTGCGCAGGTGATGTTCAAGGGGCGGGATTGGCGCCTCGCGCCGGAGACGGCGGAGCGAATGTTCCAGGTTCTCCCGGTGGTGGTCGATCTCCACCGGCTCGTGTGGTTCCTCCTCGACGCGCTGGACCGCACCCCGGCCGGGCCGGACCGCGACCAACTCCGGGACGCACTCGAGCAGACCGAGACGATGACGAATTCCGACCCGGACGAGTTGGCCTGGTCCGAGGTGGACTTTCATGCCGGCGGCGTCGGAATTCTGCTGGGCACGGTGAGCCAGGCGGTCCGAGCCGGGGCGCGTTCCTACCCGCAGGACAGCAGTCACCGTGGTGCTGATCTGCGCGGCGCGGATCTGCACGGCGTCGATCTGAGCGGACACGACCTTCGCAACGCGGATCTACGCGGGGCCGACCTGATGGACGCGAACCTGCGTCGTGCCGATCTGGCCGGGGCGGATCTGACCGACGTCATCTACCTGCTCCAGACTCAGCTGAACTCCGCAGCCGGCAGTACGTCCACCCGGCTCTCGCCGCCGTTCGTGAGGCCCGGCCATTGGACGGCGTCGCCGAACCTGGGTGAGCAGTAAGGACCGGTAGCAGGCAGCAGCGACACCCGTCGGTCGACCCACTCGGGACAACGATCGACTACCAAGATCGGTTGCGGTCCGTATCAGGGGCCGGGCTCAGCGCTCTTGAGGCCAGTCGTCCTACTCGCCCGATCCGGATCTCACGGAACCACGGCGGCCGGGACCACGTCGGAGAAGGCAGCGAAGAACCAGCCCGATCCGGCACCTGTTCCGCCCGCCGCTCAGTCTTGGAGATTCCGAAATGTCGGTCGCCGTGCCCGCCCTCCCGCCGCTGTCGCATGCAGCACGCACCGCGACTCGCCGACACGAGGTGAACAACACGATCATCCACAGCGCCCTGCGCAGGGACATCGCGCGCGCCGGGCAGCTGCTGGCTGCGGGTCCGGACCCGAGGCACCGCCGGGCGCTGGCCGCCCACCTGCTCTGGATGCTGCAGCAGCTGCACCACCACCACACCGTCGAGGACGACTTCATCTGGCCGGCCGTCATCGCTCACCGCCCTGACCTCGCCGAGATGGTCGACCGGCTCGAGTCCGAGCACGGCGACCTCGCTGCGGCCAGCCATAACCTGCGGGACATGGCGACCGCATGGTCCTACGACGGCACCGACTGCCGGCGGGCTGCGGTGTCCTCGGCCCTCGAGGAGCTGACTCGGGTCCTGGAAAGGCATCTCGAGCACGAGGAAGCCGAGGCCATGCCGCTGATCTGCTCGGTGCTGACCAAGGACGACTGGAAGGTGATCGAGAAGGAGATCCACAGCGGGACCGGAACCGCGGCCGACAAGGCCCGGATGGGGTACTGGCTACTGGACTCCCTCGACCCGCGCCGCGAACGGATCTTCCTGTCGGCGATCCCCAAGCCGATCCAGTGGGTGCTCCGGGCGAGGTACTTCCCGCGCGAACAGCGACGCGCCCAGCTGCTCTGGGGCTGACCAGCACGACCTGTACGTTCCGGGGGTCCGATCGCCCGCCGGGGACCTGACCCCCACGTGCCTGGCACGCGCCGGCCGGTCGGTCCCGGCGGGCGATCTCCGTTTTCCGAGAACCGGTCACCCGGCGATCCGCGACAACAGTGGATCCGGAATCCTTCTCGGTGGACGCGGCCGCCACCGTGGCGCGGCGCGCGGAGGGAGCCGGATGAGCAGCCTGGTCATCACCAATATCAGGGTCTTCGACACCGGCTCAGGGGAGCTCGTCGACGGGCCGGTCCGGATCGAGGACGGCACCATCGTCGCGGTCGGCCCGTCCGCCGCGGCCGACGGCGAGTCGCTCGACGGATCGGCACCCGACGGCGGTCCAGGCACCGTCATCCCCGGGCTGATCGACGCACATTGCCACGCCTACGGCATTTCGCTGGACGGCGCCTGGATCGAGTCGCGGGAGCTGTCCTACGTCGCGCTGGTCGCGGCGCAGCGGTTGGGCTCCGCGCTGCGCCGCGGGTTCACCACGATCCGTGACGTGGCCGGTGGCGACCCCGGCCTGGCGGCGGCCATCGCCGAGGGCCGGCTGCCGGCACCGCGGTACCTCTACACCGGGCCGGCGCTGTCCCAGACCGGCGGGCACGGCGACCCGCGGTCGGTGGACGAGGCGGACTGCGGTTGCACGGTGATCGGCGGCATCGGCAGTGAGGTGGTCGACGGGGTGGACGCGCTCCGGACCGCGGTCCGGGACCGATTCCGGCGTGGGGCACACGCCATCAAGATCATGGCGTCCGGCGGGGTGATGTCCCTGACCGATCCGATCCGGGTGCCGCAGTACTCCGCCGAGGAGATCCGCGCGGTGGCCGACGAGGCGACCCGCCGCGGTTCCTACGTCGCCGCCCATGCCTACTCGCCCGAGGCCATCGCCCACGCGGTCGGCAACGGCGTGCATTCCATCGAGCACGGCAACCTGCTGGACAAGGCCGGCGCCGAGCTGATGGCCGAGCGCGGGGCGGTGCTGGTGCCGACGCTGGCGACCTACGACGCGATGGGCCGGCGTGGTGTGGAGATCGGCATGAAGCCGATCTCGCTGGCCAAGAATGCCCAGGTCCTGGACTCGGGGAAGCGGGCCATCGAGCTGGCCCGATCCGCCGGTGTGACGATCGGGTTCGGCACCGACCTGATGGGCGAGTTGGAGGAGGAGCAGTTGGCCGGGCTCCGACTGCAGACCGAGGTCGAGGGGGTCGTCCGCACCCTGCAGTCGGCGACCAGGGTCAATGCGGAGCTGATCGGCCGCCCGGACCTCGGCGTGGTCGCGCCCGGAACACCGGCCGACCTGGTGCTGCTGCCGGGCGACGTGCTGGCCGACCCGGCGCTGTTGTGGGCTGCTACCGGCCGCGTCGTCATCCAGAGCGGCCGGGTGGTGACCGCCTGAGACGCCGGTCTCGCGTCCGGGCCGCAGACCGCCGAGGCCCATCCGGGACCGCCGTCGGGGCCCGATGACCCTCACCGGTACGGGCCACGGACGCCACGGCGATTCCAGACGGTGCACAAGCGCACCTGCGGCCGATTCTGACGGTAGAATCAGGAAGGTAGTTCCCGTAGAGGGCCCTGACGGCGCCGCTGACGGATCGGGTGCGGCAGCCCGACCGGTGCGGCGAAGCCGCCAGAACCGCAGCGGGACGACCCCCGGCCGTATCCGACGACGGCCCCGTAGCGCCGACCGCGCCCGTCCCTGACGGCGCGGCCGGTTCCTGCTGCGGTGGCTCCGCCGGTGCCGCGGCCGGGCCGCGATCTGACAGGGAGCACCGACCGCCTGTGGCAACGAAGAACGTATACGGCGCCAGTTCCATCACCGTCCTCGAAGGTCTGGAGGCCGTTCGCAAGCGGCCCGGCATGTACATCGGCTCCACCGGCGAGCGCGGCCTGCACCACCTCGTGCAGGAGGTCGTCGACAATGCCGTCGACGAGGCGATGGCCGGCTTCAACGACCTGGTGGTGGTGACGCTACGGGCCGACGGCGGCGTGATGGTCCGGGACAACGGCCGCGGCATCCCGGTCGAGATGCACCCGCAGCAGAAGCGTCCGACCGTCGAGGTCGTGATGACGATGCTGCACGCGGGCGGCAAGTTCGACTCCGAGTCCTATGCGGTGTCCGGCGGCCTGCACGGGGTCGGCATCTCGGTGGTCAACGCGCTGTCGACCCGGCTCGACGTCGAGATCGACGTCGGCGGCTACAGCTATCAGCAGACCTACACCCACTCCAAGCCGGGCCCGCTGAACAAGCTCGGTGAGAGCCGGCGCACCGGAACGACGGTCACCTACTGGGCCGACGACACGATCTTCGAGACCACCACGTACAACATCGAGACGATCGCCCGCAGACTGCAGGAGATGGCCTTCCTGAACAAGGGTCTGACCATCGTGCTCCGCGACGAGCGGATCAAGGAGACCCACGTCGACGAGCCCGTCGTGCCCGTCGAGCGGACCTTCCACTACCCCGGCGGCCTGATGGACTACGTCAAGCACCTCAACGCCACCAAGGACCCGATCCACGCCTCGATCATCGGTTTCGAGTCCAAGGGCGAGACGATGGAGGTGGAGGTCGCCATGCAGTGGAACTCCACCTACAACGAGTCCGTGCACACCTTTGCGAACACCATCAACACCCACGAGGGCGGCACCCATGAGGAGGGCTTCCGAGCCTCGCTGACCACCGTGGTGAACAAGTACGCCACCGACAAGAAACTGCTGAAGGACAAGGACGAGAAGCTCTCCGGCGACGACGTCCGCGAGGGTCTGGCCGCGATCATCTCGATCCGGCTGCGGGAACCGCAGTTCGAGGGCCAGACCAAGGGCCGGTTGGGCAACACCGAGGCGAAGTCGTTCGTGCAGAAGGCCTGCAACGAGTGGCTGACCGACTGGTTCGAGCGCAACCCGGCCGAGGCCAAGCAGATCATCTCCAAGGCGATCTCCTCGGCCCAGGCCCGGGCCGCCGCCCGCAAGGCCCGGGACCTGGTGCGCCGCAAGGGGGCGCTGGAGATCGGCGGCCTGCCCGGCAAACTCGCCGATTGCCGGTCGACCGACCCGAGCCGCTCCGAGCTGTACATCGTGGAGGGAGATTCGGCCGGTGGCAGCGCCAAGTCCGGTCGCGACTCGATGTACCAGGCCATCCTGCCGATCCGCGGCAAGATCATCAACGTCGAGAAGGCAAGGATCGACCGGGTTCTCAAGAACACCGAGGTGCAGTCGCTGATCACCGCGCTGGGCACCGGGATCCATGACGAGTTCGATCTGACCAAGCTGCGATACCACAAGATCGTCCTGATGGCCGATGCCGACGTGGACGGCCAGCACATCACCACCCTGCTGCTGACGCTGCTGTTCCGGTTCATGCGTCCGTTGGTCGAGGCCGGCCACGTGTTCATCGCCCAGCCACCGCTCTACAAGCTCAAGTGGACACGCGGCGAGCACGAGTTCTGCTACTCGGACCGGGAGCGCGACGCGTTGATCGCCGAAGGCGTCCGGCAGGGTCGTCGGCTCCCGAAGGACGATGGGGTGCAGCGGTACAAGGGTCTGGGCGAGATGGACGCCAAGGAACTGTGGGAGACCACCATGGATCCGGCCAACCGGCTCATGCTGCAGGTCACCCTGGACGATGCCGCGACCGCCGACGAACTGTTCAGCGTGTTGATGGGTGAGGACGTCGAAGCGCGGCGTTCCTTCATCACCCGCAACGCCCGCGACGTGAGATTCCTCGATTTCTGACGGTCGTGTTACCGCCGCTTTACCAGAGCACTACGACGGTCCAATTACGCACACCAACCATCCACATGTGGATAGATTTCCCGCTCTGCGGGACGTGACACCGGAAGGTCATCGAAGATCGTGACAGCGCCCACCGAACCGCCCGAGCACGACCGGACAGAACCGGTCGACATCCAGCAGGAAATGCAGCGGTCCTTCATCGACTACGCGATGAGCGTGATCGTCTCCCGCGCCCTGCCCGATGTCCGTGACGGCCTCAAGCCGGTCCACCGCCGGGTGCTGTACGGCATGTACGACAGTGGTTTCCGGCCGGATCGCGGCCGGGTGAAGTCGTCCCGGGTGGTCGGTGACGTGATGGGCAATTACCACCCCCATGGCGACTCGTCCATCTACGACACCGTCGTCCGGATGGCGCAGAGGTGGTCGTTGCGCTATCCGCTGGTCGACGGCCAGGGCAATTTCGGTTCTCCCGGAAACGACCCGGCCGCCGCCATGCGGTACACCGAGTGCCGGATGTCCAACCTGGCCATGCACATGCTCACCGGCATCGACGAGAACACCGTCGACATGATGCCGAACTACGACAGCAAGACCACCGAACCGACGATTCTGCCGGCCCGTATTCCCAATCTCCTGGTCAACGGATCGTCGGGAATCGCCGTCGGTATGGCGACCAACATCCCGCCGCACAATCTGCGCGAGGTCTCGTCCGCCGTCATCTGGTCGTTGGAACACCCGGAGGCCACCGCCGAGGAGTTGCTCGAGGCCAGCATGGAACGGGTCAAGGGACCCGACTTCCCCACCGGGGCCTTGATTGTCGGTGGCGACGGGATCAGCGACGCCTACCACACCGGCCGTGGCTCGATCCGGATGCGTGCCGTCGTCGACATCGAAGAGGACGCCAAGGGCCGCACGATCCTGGTGGTCACCGAGCTGCCCTACCAGGTCAACCCGGACAACCTGGTCGAGGGCATCGCCCAGCTGCACAAGGACGGTCGGATCACCGGGGTCGCCGACATCGCCGATGAGTCCTCCGACCGGATCGGCATGCGGATCGTCATCACCCTCAAGCGCGACTCGGTCGCCAAGGTGGTGCTGGCGAACCTGTTCAAGCACACCCAGCTGCAGACCTCGTTCGGCGCCAACATGCTGGCCATCGTCGACGGGGTGCCGCGCACCCTGCGGCTGGACCAGATGATCAGCTACTACGTCGCGCACCAGATCGAGGTCATCACCCGGCGCACCCAGTTCCGGCTGGACGAGGCGGAGAAGCGGGCCCACATCCTGCGCGGCCTGGTCAAGGCCCTCGACGCGCTGGACGAGGTGATCGCCCTGATCCGCGCGTCGGAAACGGTCGACATCGCCCGCACCGGCCTGATGGAGCTGCTGGACGTCGACGAGATCCAGGCCAACGCCATCCTGGAGATGCAGCTGCGCCGGCTCACCGCGCTGAACCGGCAGCAGATCGTCGACGAGTTGGCCGCGATCGAGCTGACCATCGCCGACCTGCAGGACATCCTGGCCAATGACGGGCGCAAGCGGCAGATCATCTCCGACGAACTCACCGAGGTGGTCGACAAGTACGGCGACGACCGGCGGACCCGGCTGATCCCCTACGACGGCGACGTGTCCCTCGAAGACCTGATCGCGGTCGAGGACGTGGTGGTCACGATCACCCGTACCGGCTACGCCAAGCGCACCAAGACCGACCTGTACCGGGCCCAGCGCCGCGGTGGCAAGGGCGTTCAGGGAGCCGCGCTCAAGCAGGACGACATCGTGGCCCACTTCTTCGTCTGCTCCACCCACGACTGGATCCTGTTCTTCACCAACAAGGGCCGGGTGTACCGGGCGAAGGCCTACGAGCTGCCCGAGGCCAACCGCAACGCCCGCGGCCAGCATGTGGCCAACCTGCTCGCTTTCCAGCCGGACGAGAAGATCGCCCAGGTGATCCAGATCCGCAACTACGAGGTGGCGCCGTACCTGGTGCTCGCCACCAAGGGCGGACTGGTCAAGAAGTCCGATCTGACCGCGTTCGACTCGAACCGTTCGGGCGGCATCGTCGCGATCAACCTGCGCGACGACGACGAACTGGTCGGCGCCGCCCTCTGCTCCGCCGACGACGACCTGCTGCTGATCAGCGCCGAAGGCCAGTCCATCCGGTTCCATGCGACCGACGAGGCGCTACGTCCGATGGGCCGGGCGACGTCCGGTGTGCTGGGCATGCGATTCAACTCCGGTGACGAGCTGCTGAGCATGGAGGTGCCGCGGGACGGGGCATTCGTGCTGGTCGCGACGCAGCGTGGGTACGCGAAGAGGACCGGGATCGAGGAGTATCCGGTGCAGGGCCGCGGCGGCAAGGGCGTCCTGACCATCCAATACGACCGTCGTCGTGGCAAGCTGGTGGGCGCACTGATCGTCGACCTGGACGCAGAGGTGTATGCCATCACCTCCGGTGGCGGGGTCATCCGGACATCCGCCCGGGAGGTCCGTAGGGCCAAGCGACAGACGATGGGAGTGCGCCTGATGAATCTGTCCGACGCCGACAGCCTCGTGGCCATCGCCCGTAACGCCGATGCCGCCGACGAGATCGACGACGCACCCGCCGGCCCCGAGGGCACCGCGTGAGCACCCCCGCCTCCGGCCCGTCCTCGGCGGGCATGCCCAGGGTCGCCGCACCGCCGGTCGCCTCGCCGCTCACCAGCCGGACCGTGACCCCGGCGCCACCGCTGTCGGCTCCGACCCCGGCCGCCCCGCCCTCGGGTGGGCGGTCGGCTGCGAAGGCGGCGAACAAGGGCAAGCCGCCGGCACCCTCCCGCGACAGCGGCAAGAAGGCCAAGGGCAAGACCACCCGACGGCCGCCCCGGCTGGCGTCGCTGCAGCTCAAGCGCATCGATCCGTGGACCGTGCTGAAGATCAGCCTGATCGTGGCGATCGTGATGTTCTTCGTCTGGATGATCGCGGTCGGGATCCTCTACCTGTCCCTGGGCTCGATGGACGTCTGGACCAAGATCAACCAGACCTACAACACCCTGGCCACCTCGGACTCCAGCACCACCGGCACCGACCTGATCACCCCGGCGCGCGTGTTCGGCATCACCGCCGTGATCGGCGCGATCAACATCGTGCTGTTCACCGCCCTGGCGACGGTGGCCGCATTTGTGTACAACGCGGCGGCGGGCATGGCGGGTGGGGTGGAGCTCACGCTCGGCGAGCGGGACTGAGTTTCTTCCTGGTGGTGCTCGCGCGGACGGCCGGTGGTGCTGTTGGCCGGCGTGGTGGTCGGGTTTCGGCTGCGGGCGTCGGATTCTGACGTGGTCTGGTTGGGCTTGAGCCGGCCAACAGCACCACCGGCCCTCCGCTTCACGTGTCGGTGGTCCCGGGGTGCCGGGCGTGGTGTTCGTGGGTGGTGGGAATGGTGGTCCGGTCGAGTGCGCCGGGCACCTCGCTGATCTTTTGGTTCGGTTTGGCCGGGGAATCGGACAGAATCTGACCAGTTGATCAGCGACCTGGGGACGTCGCTGGTCGGATGGTTCACGGCGCCCCACGCGACGCGGCGTGCGCCGTGGACCCTGGGCGGGCAGGCGCCCCGTACGACGCGGCGTGACCGTGGAGCTGGGCACTCGGCCCGCGCGACGCGGCGTGTGCCGAGGACGCTGGTCAGGCCCGGCGCCCCACGCGACGTGCACCGTGGACGCCGGCGGGTAAGGGCAGCCGGTGACAGCGGTTGGCGGCCCGGCCGCCCGGGTCATGATCACCAGTTACGGTGGATCGACACCGCCTGGCGATGCCTTTCCACCGCAGCTGGTGCTGCATGGTCGCTCGGAATCCCCTGACCCGCCCTCACCGTGCGAGCGGTCGGCACGTGGTGGTGCGCGGTACCCCGTGCACTGTCACTGGTACGCGGTGCTGGGCTGCGCTGTTGCTGGAGAATCGAACTCCTGAGCTGCCCTTCGCCCACCAGTGAGCGCCGGAATTGACCCGCCGGCGCGTCGGGTGTGTGCCCGCTCCGCCCGCCCGGCTACCTGCTCCGAGCGATCCATGCCTCGCCGAACCCGACAAAGGTCGGGTGGCTCCTGCCCCTAGTCGGCCAGGTCGAACCTCCAGTTGGCTTCCTGGATCCGGGTGTCCAGTTCACGGAGCTCCCTGGCGACGTCGTCGATGCGGGAGCGCACCTCAGCGACCGGAAGGGCCGAGAGCACCCTCAGTTCCGAACGCAGCTGACGAAAGCCGGTCTGACCCGCTGCGGCGTCGGCCGCGTTGACGAGCACGGAGTGCCGCAGCCGCAGGACGTCCCGCTTGGCCAGCGCCGCGGTCATGGTGAGATCCTCGTCCAGCTGGACGGTGGAATTGGTGCTGTTGATCCGGCCGATCAGCGTCTCCAGTTCGTCGAGCGCCTGGTCCGCCTCGATCATCAGAGCGGCCGCATTCTCCGACGGCTCCTCGCCATCCTGGTAGCGCGCGTTGGCGACGATCCGCGAACGCAACTGCTCCACCCTCCGCCGTACGTCGGCCCGCAGCGCGAGCGCTTCCGCCAGCTTCATCTCGTCCCTCCCCTTCTCCGGACCGGAACCCTACGGTTCGGCCGCCCGTCGGTCAGGTGGATTTCGGCAGCCGCACCGGAGCGGACCGTCCTCGCTGGTCGTCCGATTCGATTCGGCGGCGGTCGGTCACGGGTGGGATGCCCCGAGCTGATCCTGTCGTCAGTGTGCCCGGCCCCCGCACTGGTCCTCGAGGCCGGCAGGTACGGTCCAGAAAAATACGGTCGACGGCGCTCGCCGGCGCTGCACCGGTCTGCGACAGGAGCACAACGATGTTCTACGAGATCCGCCGGTATACGACCAGGCCAGGGCTGCGGGACGCCTGGGTCGAGTACATGGAGAGCGTGGTCATCCCGTACCAGCGGTCGAAGGGCATGGTGATCCCTGCGTCGTTCGTCGACGAGGAGGATGACGACGGCTTCGTCTGGCTCCGCCGGTTCGACGACGAAAAGCAGCGTGAGGCGCAGTATGTCGCCGTCTACCAGACTGACGAATGGCGCACCGTCATCGGCCCACGGGTCGGCGAGCTGATCTTCCGGGAGCAGATCAAGGTCACCAGGGTGGTGCCGACCGCGACGTCCGAGCTGCAGTGACGGCGGCCGGCGCCAGGGGCGGCGGCTCCAGGAAATGGGTGATGGCGCGCACCCTCGGTCCGGACATGGTGAGCACCATGACGCCGGTGTACTCGACTCGGGCGCTCGACACCAGATACGACCGGAACCCTGGTTGGGCATTGGACTCGGTGTAGTCCAGACGGATCTCCCGTGGCCGGACCCACAGCGCCCGGGCTCGGAGGAATTCGGCGATGGCCGCGCGGCCGTGGTATTCGTGGGGGGCCGGCGGCATGGCCAGCCAGGCGTCGTCGGTGAGCAGGCCGATCAGGGCGTGCACATTGCCGGCGATCAGCGCCTCGGAGAACCGTTGCGCCCGTTGCCGTTCGACCAGCGGCACGTCGGCCGTCGGTGGGTTCGGCCCGGACCGGGATGACCGGCCGAGGGCGGCGCGGGCGCGCTGCAGCATGCCTTTGACGGCGGTCGGTGATGTTCCCAGCATGGCGGCGACTTCACCGGTGTCGAAGGCGAGGACGTCCTTGAGCACCAGGGCTGCCGTCTGCCGTGGTGGGATCCGTTGCAGCGCAATGATGAACGCCAGCTCGACGGTCTCCCGGCGCAGCCCGGCGGCCGCTGGATCGACCAGCTCGTCGAGGCCCGACTGCGGATACGGCTCCAGCCAGGTGATCTCCGCGTACCGGGACGGTGTGGGTGCGTCGAACGGAGGTGACGGTGCGACCGGGGGCCGGCGCCGGCCGTCACGGATCGCGTTCAGGCACCGCGTCGTCGCGATCGTGTAGAGCCAGGTACGTACCGACGATCGCGCCTCGAACGTGGCGAGACCCCGCCAGGCGGCGAGCAGCGTCTCCTGCAACAGGTCGTCGGCGTCGCTGACCGAGCCGAGCATCCGATAGCAGTGCAGGTGCAACTCACGGCGGTACGGCTCCGTGAGTTCCGCGAAGGCATCGCCGCGGCCCGAGCGGGCATGGTCGAGAACGGGCTTCACCACCCGATGATCCCATCGCTGGTCACCGGCGGCGTGAGGTTTCAGGAGATGAGGGGCCGGACACCGTTCCGATCCAGGATCGGGCGGTGTCAATACCACATGTGAATCCCGCCCTCGTGCAGAAAGGCCCCGACATCGTGTCCGACCCACAGGCTCGTCAGCCCGCCGATGCCACGTCCCGCCCACCCGCTGCGCTGGCCGCGCTGCTGGACTACCACCGGGCCTGGTCCGGGGGTGACTTCGACGCGGCCATGGGCTTCGTCGCCGACGATGTCGTCGTGCTCACCCCCGCCGGGCAGTTGAACGGTGCGGATGCCTTCCGGGCCTTCATGGGCCCGTTCTCGGCAACGGTCATCCGCTACCGGCAGGTGGCCGCGTTCGGCGACGACGCCACCGCGGTGATCGTCTACGACACGGACACCGTTCCCGTCCCGGATGCGCCCGGCGCCGAGTGCGTCCGGGTCACCGATGGCCGGATCACCTGGATGCGGATCATCTTCGATCGGGTGCCGTTCGAGGCGGCCAGGGCGGTCGCGACCACCTGACCCGGTCAGTCGTCGTCGGAATACTCGTTGAAGCGGGCGCGCAGCTGATGGACGCGGACCGTCAGCAGTTGCTCAGCGGGTTTGTGCTGGCCGATCAACCGCTCGGCCAGCAGGTCGAGGCTGCCGACGATCTGCTGACGGCGGTGCGGATCGCTGTCCACGTCGTAGCCGGCGATGAGCTCGAGTTCCATGTCGATCTCTTCGACGGACAGGATCCGGTCGGGGCTCAGCGCCAGCCGGCGCAACTGTTCGTCGGGAAAACCGTGCACCCCTCAGATCCTAGGGCCTGACCAGGATCTTGACGTTCTCCTCCTTGTTGTTGATCAGCTCGTCGAAGCCCTTGGCCACGATGTCGTCGAGCTCGATCCGCCCGGTGATGAACTGGAAGGGGTCGACCCGGCCGCCGGCGACCATCTCGATGGTGGCCGGGTGGTCGTTCGCGTACGCCAGACTGCCGACCAGATTGATCTCGTGGAACACCAGGTCGTTCATCGCCACCGACGCCTCGTGGCCCCAGATCGCGACGTTGACCACGGTGCCACCCGCCCGCGTCGACAGGACGGCCGTCTTGAGCACCCGGTCGATGCCGGCACATTCGAACGAGACGTCGGCGCCCCGGCCGTCGGTCAGCTCAGCGACCTCGGCCGTGACGTCGGTGGTGGTGGGGTCCAGAACGTGATCCGCGCCCGCCCCGGGGGCCTTGGCCTTGCGGACGTCCGCGGGCTCCACGACGATGATCTGCCCCACCCCGGCCGCCTTGAGCGCCGCGGTGGTGACCAGGCCGATCGGCCCCGCGCCGAAGACCAGCGCGGTGTGGTCCGGTTGTGCCTTGGACAGTTTCACCGCGTGGTAGGCGACTGCGAGCGGCTCGATCAACGCCCCGACGTCGGTGCCCAGCTCGCCGAGCGGATGGATCCACCGCTCCTCAGCGACCACATACTGGGAGAAGCCACCGCCGAATCCGGAGAGGCCGACGAAACCCAGTGTCCGGCAGACGTTGTAGCGCCCGGTCCGGCAGGCGTCGCACCGTCCGCAGATGATGTAGGGCTCCACCACGACCCGGTCGCCGACGGCGACAGTACTGATGCCATCGCCGATCTCGGCCACCACCCCGGCGAACTCATGGCCCAGGGTGATCGGCACTGACTCGCCGGTCAGCGGGTGTGGGGACTCGACGGTCGGGGCGAAGATCGGACCGTCCAGGTACTCGTGCAGATCGGTGCCGCAGATGCCGCACCACTCCACTTCCACCTTGACGGTGCCGGGACGGGTTGCCGGTTCGGCGATGTCGTCGATCCGGACGTCGCCGGGACCGTAGAAGCGGGCGGCCTTCATGGGTTCTCCTTCGGGCGGGGGCGCGAGATGCGGTCAGCTCAGGTGGTGCACGTCCTGCAGGCCGTAGACCGGGGTGTCGATGTCCTCCTGCCGGGCCTTGAGCTGCAGCGCCAGGTACAGCGAGTAGTGCCGGGACTGGTGCAGGTTGCCGCCGTGGAACCAGAGATTCGCCTGCTGGGTCGGCTTCCACATGTTGCGCTGTTCGCCCTCCCATGGACCCGGGTCCTTCGTGGTGTCCGAACCGAGACCCCATACCTTGCCGACCCGGTCGGCGGTGTCCTGGTCGATCAGATCGGCGGCCCACCCGTTCATCGAGCCGTAGCCGGTCGCGTAGACCACCAGATCCGCCGGCAGCTCGGTGCCGTCCGCGAGCACGACGGAGTTCTCGGTCAGGTGATCGACCTGGCCGTGCGCCAACTTCACGTCGCCGTCGGCGACGAGATCTGCCGAGCCGACGTCGATGTAGTAGCCGGATCCCCGGCGCAGGTACTTCATGAAGAGCCCGGACCCGTCGTCACCCCAGTCGTGGTCGAAGCCGGCGCGCTCCAGCCGGTCGTAGAAGTCCTTGTCGACCTCGGCCATCTTCTGGTACGCCGGGATCTGGAACTGGTGGAGGATTCGGTAGGGGAGCGAGGCGAAGATCAGGTCCGCCTTCTCCGTCGTCACACCGGACTTCAGGGCCCGCTCCGAGTACAGGTCGCCGAGGCCGTACTCCATCAGGGAAGCGCTCTTGACGATGTGCGTGGAGCTTCGCTGCACCATCGTCACGTCGGCGCCGTGCTCCCACAGGGCACCGCAGATGTCGAACGCGGAGTTGTTGCTGCCGATCACCACACACTTCTTGCCGGCGTAGGCATCCGGGCCGGGATGCGCGCTGGAGTGGTGTTGATCGCCGCGGAACACGTCCATCCCCGGCACCGACGGCAGGTTCGGCTTGCCCGACATCCCGGTGGCCAACACGAGTTGCCGCGGTCGCAGGGTGAGCGGCCGCCCGTCGCGTTCGACCTGAACCGTCCACTCCCCGGTTTCCTCGGAGAACGATGCACCGGTCGCGACCGTGTTCGACCAGTACGGCACCTCCATGATCTTCGTGTAGGACTCCAGCCAGTCGGCGACCTTGTCCTTGGGCGCGAACACCGGCCAGTTGTCCGGGTACTTGAGGTAGGGCAGGTGGTCGTACCAGACCGGGTCGTGCAGGCACAGCGACTTGTACCGGTTGCGCCACTGGTCGCCGGGCCGGCCGTGCTTGTCGATCACCAGACTCGACACTCCGAGCTGACGCAGCCTGGCGCCCAGTGCGATCCCGCCCTGGCCACCGCCGATCACCAGCACGTAGGGCTGGGTCGTGCTGCCCAGGCTCTCGGCCTCCTGCTGCCGCTGTTCCAGCCAGGTCAGCCGGTCCTTCGTGGCGCCGTGCTCGGCGCCCATCGGGCGTTGCTCGTTGCGGGGTTCCTCGTGGCCCTTCAACTCGTACAGCGTGGTCAGGAAGGTGAACGCCTTGAGCCCGTCGCCCGGGTCCTCGCCGGCGACCAGCCGGAGCAGGCCCCGGCCACGACCGATCGCGGTCTCGAAGGTGAACCAGGCGGTGACGACGCCGTCCGCCTCGCTCGCCGGCTCGTCGAGGGCGAAGCCGGACGGATCGGTGCTGTCCAGGGTGCCCGCCAGCAGGTCCGCGACGCCGCCGCGACCCTCGACGGTCTTGATGTTCCAGGTGAACGCGACCAGGTCCCGCCAGTACGACTCGGTCGCGAAAAGAGCGGACGCCGCGTCGATGTCGCGGGCTCGGCAAGCCGATTCGAACGCCACCAACCAGGCGCCGGCCTTGTCGTCGGGAGTGTCCGTCGTCGCCGTATCGGGGCGGGGGTCCAGGGTCTGCGTCATCGAAGTCCTCGGGGTGGGTCGCGCGGCCGGCCGCGCGTGGCGGGTCAGGGCTCCATCACAGCCCCGATCGGAGCCTGCCGGAAGGGTTGCACGATGTTGCAATGGGGGCGGAGCCAGGCTGTGGTCGCGATCACAGGCGCACACCTACACTCGAAGTGTCCCGAGGAGGTGGCGGTCGGTGTCCGGCTACAGCGCGATCACGCCGGGAACGGACCTGCCGCAGCTCGCCCGGCAGCTGCTGCGCGTGCACGACGCGGTGATCGGCGGGGTGCGGCCGCCCAGCCAACCCCGGGCGCTGGTCGCCCGGTCGTGGGGCCGCGTTCTCGAGTTCGGTCTTGACCCGGACGGCGCGAACGAGCGGGACTCGCGGCGGATCGACGAGCTGGAGCTGCGGCGCCGCGAATCGCCGCTGTCCCTGGTGATCGACGACCTGCTGCGGGTGACCCGGAGCGTGGCGGACGCCTCGAGCTTCCTGATGGTGGTCTGCGACGCCGACGGGGTCATCCTCTGGCGGGAGGGGTCGGCGACGGTGCGGATGCGCGCCGACACGCTCGGCTTCACCGAGGGTGCCGTCTGGACCGAGCAGCGGGTCGGCACCAACGCGATCGGAACGGCGCTGGCCGAGGCGGCGCCCGTGCAGCTGTTCTCGGCCGAACACTTCGAGCAGACTCAGCATCCCTGGTACTGCACCGCGTCGCCGATCCACGACCCGCGCACCGGTGAGCTGCTCGGCATCGTCGACGTCAGCGGTCCGGCGCTGACCCTGCACCCGGCGATCGGCGCCCTCGTCGACACCGCGGTCCGGCTCGCCGAGGCGCAGCTCTGGCGTCGGCATGAGGATCGGCTGGAGCGGTTGCGCCGGTCGGCCGAGCACCTGATCGCGACGGTCCAGGGACCGATGCTGCTCGTCGACGACCACGGCTGGGTCGCCCACCACTCCGGCGTGTCGACCCGCGGCCGGATCGCTGTGCCGCGGGCCCACACCGCCCTTGCGGTTCCGGGGTTGGGTCTGTGCCTGCCGGAGCGGCTCTCCGACGGGTGGCTCGTGCGGCCGACGAACGGGGTGACGACGATCCATGCCCAGCTGGACCTGGCGGCCGGCCCGGTGCTGGAGGTGCGCGGAGCGGGTGAGCCCTGGCGGACCTCCCTGTCTCCTCGGCATGCCGAGATCCTGGAGTTGCTGCACCGCGCCGGACCGACCGGGTTGACCGCAGCCCAGCTCAGCGGCCGGCTGTTCGGGGACGACGACCACGCGGTCACCGTGCGGGCCGAGGTGTCGCGGCTGCGTCGTTCGATCGGCGCCCTGGTGTCGACGAATCCGTATCGGCTCGCTGACGGGGTCGAGATCGCCGTCGTCCCGCAGGCCTGACCGGTCGCCCGCTCGGCGTCGTATTGTGGTCCGCGTCCTGGGCCGGTGGTGAACCTGCGTCCGGTACGGCCGCACCGAGGGGCCACCCGCCGCGCGTATCGCGGAGGTCCGCGCGGCCCGTTGACCCTATTGGGTGTTGACACCGCAGCCCCGGTCGAGTGCGGTGGATGTCTTGCCCGGCCCCGGCCGTGGGTGCCGGGCCGCTAGGAGGCTGCGGTGAAACGCTCGCGTGTCCTGCTCGTCGTCGGGATCCTGGTTCTCGGACTCGTCGGGGCTGCGCCCGAATCTCTCGGGGCTCCCGCCCGGTCGGCTCCGGCGACCGACCTGGCTCCGGCGACGGACGCGGCTCCGGCGACCGAGGCGGATCTGGGGCCGACCGTCTACGTCGGCCGGCTCACGCCCGCCCAAGTCACATCGCTCGGGTCGCTCGGGTTGGACCGCGAAGACCTCACCGCCCATCGGACCGGTACCAAGATCACGGTCGAGGTGGTGCTGAGCCGGGTGCAGGCCGTGAAACTGCAGTCGCAGGGCATCCCGATCTCGGAGAAGAAGGTGGACGGCGCAACGGTCACGCAGCGGATGACCGCCGAGGCCGCCTCCGGCTACACGGTATTCCGCTCGTACAGCGAGCCGGGCGGGATCAAGGATGAGCTGATCTCGATCGCCCGGCAGTACCCGCGGCTGACCAAGCTGGTCTCGATCGGTCGGACGGTGCAGGGCCAGCAGATCCTCGCCATCAAGCTGACCAGGGACGCCACCCGCGAGCGCGACGGCTCCCGGCCATCGGTGCTGTATTCGGCCGCCCAGCACGCCCGGGAGTGGATCACACCGGAGATGGACCGGCGGCTGCTGCACTACTACCTCGACCACTACGCCACCGATCGATCCATCCGCACGATCGTCGACCGCACCGAGCTGTGGTTCGTCCCGGTGGCCAACCCCGACGGCTACGACTACACCTTCACCCCGGGGAACCGACTGTGGCGCAAGAATCTCCGCGACAACGACGGTGACGGCAGGATCACCGGGGTCGACGGCGTCGACCCGAACCGCAACTTCCCGTACCGCTGGGACTACGACAACGAAGGCTCGTCATCGTCGTTCGCGTCCGACACCTACCGAGGAACAGCGGCGGCATCCGAGCCCGAGACCAGGGCGCTCGACGGGCTGATGAAGCGGGTCCGCTTCGAGTTCCAGATCAACTACCACTCCGCCGCCGAGCTGCTGCTCTACGGCGTTGGCTGGCAGGTCGCCACCCCGACGCCGGACGATGCCATCTACGAGGCGCTGGCCGGCGATGACGCCAACCCCGCGGTGCCGGGATACGACCCGGACATCGCCGCCGAGCTCTACACCACCAACGGCGAGACCACCGAACACGCCCACAACACCTACGGGACCCTGGCTTTCACGCCGGAGATGTCGACGTGCGAGACCGCCAGCGCGGTCGATCCGGACGACGCGTTCGAGCCGGCCGACTGCGACAGCGGCTTCAACTTCCCGGATTCGGAGGCCCTGGTCCAGGCCGAGTTCGAGAAGAACATCCCGTTCGCCCTGTCGGTGGCGAAATCGGCCCAGGACCCGAGCAACCCGGTCTCGTCGCTCGGCCTGACGGTGCCGGACTTCCAGGTGCACAGCTTCGCAGTCTCCTACGGCGACCCGCAACCGGTCGGCGTGGTGGCCCGGCGCGACCTGCGCGATCTGACGATGCACTACTCGATCAACGGTGGCCGTACCCGGTCGGTCGGCGTCCGGGAGTGGAAGGGTGGCGAGCGGTACGGCTTCGAACAGAAGCGCTACTACGCCGAGTACCGCGGGCAGGTGCACGGGGCGAAACGTGGTGACACGGTGAAGGTCTGGTTCACCGGCAGGCGCGCCGCTCCCGGCCATCGGGCAACCGAGCGGACCAGCGAGTCCTTCCGCTACCGGCTGGTCAGCACTACGCACGCGAAGGTACTGGTGCTGGCGAACGAGGACTACAAGGGCGTCAACCCGACGTACCCGGCGAGTGTGACCGCGCCCAAGTACGCCGCCACCTACACGGCGGCGCTGCGTGCGCAGGGGCTCAACTCGGTCGTCTATGACGTCGACAAGTACGGCGTCCCGGACCATCTCGGTGTGCTGGGGCACTTCAAGGCTGTGGTCTGGTATCTCGGGGACAACCGTCTCACCCAGGACCCACGCGACGAGGAGACCGAGATCTTCGGCGACAACTATCCCGACGCGGCGGTCGCGAAGCGGGCGCAGGACCTGACGATGTCGGTCCGGGACTACCTCAACGAGGGCGGCAAGCTCGTGCACACCGGTGAGACCGCGCAGTACTACGGCCTCCTCGAAGGGAACATCGGCGGCATCTACTACGGACTCAACGGCGATCCGTCGGCCGACTGCGTCGTGGTGTCCTCGTTCGACGAGTGTCTCTTCCTGGCCGACGACTTCAGCCAGTACTACCTCGGCGCCTACTCGCGCGCACCGGTGGCCGGCCCCACCTCGGTACTGGGCAGCGGCAGACTGGCGGGCGTGACCGGCGCATTCGGCGGTCCGGCCGTCGCCGACAACCCGCTGGACGAGGCCGGCACCTTCACCCCGACCAGCGCGGTCCTGCCCCCGGACGAGTACCCGCAGTTCGCCAGCGCCCCGGCCGCCGCGTATCAGGGCATTTCCGGCGGTGCCTACGATCCGGTCGAGGGCGACTGGTACGCGGGTGCGATTCACATCGACGACTCCTACGCCCGGTTGGCCCGGACCGTCGATCTGAGCGGCGTCCCGAAGTCCGCCGCTCCCACGTTGCAGATGCAGCTCTCCTACAGCACCGAACCCGGCTACGACCACGTGATCCTGGAGGCGCACACGGTCGGCGCGGACGACTGGACCACCCTGCCCGAGGTCGGCGGTGGCACCTCGACCGATCCCCCCGCGGACTGCGACCAGGGCTTCCTGCTCGACGAGCATCCCTTCCTGGCGCACTATCTCACCCTCGGCGCGCCCTGCTCCTCGACCGGCAGCACCGGCTCGTGGAACTCGTTCACCGGTGACTCCGGGGGATGGCAACCCGTCGCCTTCGACCTGTCCGGGTACGCGGGCAAGGAGGTCGAGGTGTCGGTCACCTTCGTCACGGACCCGTCGTTCGGCGCCGTCGGGGTGTTCGTGGACGACACCAGAGTGGTGGCCGGAGGCGCGACACTGGATGCCGACGGCTTCGAAACCGGACTCGGGGTCTGGTCGGCGCAGCCTCCCCCGCAGGGCAGCTATCAGGGTGGATCATCGTTCGTCCGGTCGCAGGCGTTGCTGGCCGCGGGGGTGAGCACCCGGGACACGGTGCTGCTCGGGTTCGGCATCGAGCAGCTGGCGACTCCGGCCGAGCGGGCAGCCGTTCTCGGCAAGGCGGTGCGTTCGCTGATCCGCTGAAGGGCGAGCAGCTAGCTCGCCGGGATCCGGGCGACCGCCCCCGGTCGGGTGAGGGCAGCGTTGGCGCTGGGCGCGGTGAGGTCCAGCGAGAATGCCTTCGCTGTTGTCGGTGTTCCGGGCGGCAGGGTGACCTGCACACTCCGGCTGGTCTGACCCGCCGTGAAGGTGAGCGTGGTCAGCGGCCGCGCGATGTAGTCGGTGCCGGCGACGGCGGAACCGTTTCTGGTGGCCACCGACACCGCCATGGTCTCGCCGGCCGCCGGGGGCGCCGACAGCGTGACGGTGAAGGTCGCCATGGCCGCCGCGGACGCGGACCGGGCGACCGCGACGTCGTCGACCCCGATCAGCACCGGTCCGCGGGCGTTGGTGAGCCAGACGCGGGCGGCCGCGTCGGCCAGGTAGCCGCCGGTCGGCGTCGACAGCCGCACCACGAACGATGCCGGCGCGTGATTGGCCCGGCCGCGCACCGTCACCGGGATGGTTCTGCTGGTCTGGCCGGGGCTGAAGGTCAGGGTGCCCGCGGCCGCGGTGTAGTCGAGACCGGCGAGGGCGGTGCCGTTCTCGGTGGCGTAGCGGACGGTGACCGGGGTGGTCGAGGCCCGGTTCAGCGTCACCGTGACGGGGGTGCTGACGGTGCCCGAGGAAGGCTGGGCCGCAGCCTGGTCGGCCACCGAGATGGCCGGCGCCGGAACCGGTTCGGCCGCCAGGATGGTGCCCCTGGCCACCGTGCGGGCGAGGACCGCACCGGTCGACGGGCTGCTCAGGTCGAGAGCGAAGTACTCGGACCGTTCCCCCGATCGGGCTCGGCCGATCGGCACCGTCACCCGGGCCGTGCCGGCGCCGGTCGCGAACGTCACGGTGCGCGGGGCGAGCCGGGTGTAGTCGCCGCCGGCCGCGGTGGCGGTCCGGTCCGAGGTCGCAACGGCGACGCTGACCTTCTCGCCGGTCGACACCGGCCGGTTCAGGCTCAGCAGGAAGCTCAACGTGGTGCCGGCGCTCGTCGACTGCCGGACCACCGCGTCGTCGACGGTGATCGCCATCGGCCCGCGGGTGTTGACCACCCTGGCCACGCCGTCGCCGTCGGCAACCGTGGCCCCGCTCGGCGCCGACAGCAACAGGTGCAGGTATTTCACGTCGATACCGTGGGCGGCGCTGCCTTTCACGGCGACCGAGACCGTGCGGGCGACCTGGCCGGGAGCGAACGTCAGCGTCCCGGAGACCGGGGTGTAGTCGGTGCCCGCGGTCAGGGTGCTGTCGGCGGTGCGGTAGCCGACGGTCACCGGGGAGGTCGACGTCGCCGAGAGCCGCACCGTGAACGTCGCGGTGCCGGTCCCCGCGGTCGGGCGGGCGAGCACGACATCGGAGACCGACAGCAAGCGCGCCCGCGGGAAGACCGCCGGGGCGGCCGCGGCTGCGCCGACGCCGGCAGCGGTGGTCGCGGTCACCGCGAACCGGTAGGTCTGGAGGTTGGACAGCCCGGTGACGGTCGCCGACCGCTTCGTGGCGTCGACGGTCACTGTCTTCCCGCCCGGCGACGCGGTGACGGTGTACCCGGTGACGTCCGAGCCGCCGTCGTCGGCCGGCGGCGTCCAGCCGATGGTGGCCGTGGTGTCACCCGGTGCCGCCGTGATACTTCGCGGTGCAGTCGCCTTCACCGGCGTCGGTGCGGTGGTGATCTGCACGTCGGAAACGGTGTGCTCGTCGTTGAAGCCGCCGGTGGAGGCACCGAAACCGAGCAGCACCCGGTCCGGGAGTTCCGCTGCGGTCTCGATGATCTCGCGGCCGTCCAGCCAGACCCGGAGCAGGCCGCCCGCCACCAGTACCCGCACCGGGTGCGTCTTGTTGCGAAGCGCGGCAATGTCCTTGGTGGTCAGCTTCCAGGTCAGATCGAACGTGTTCGTGTTGAAACCCGTTGCGACGCCCACGAAGTTGTTGGACGGATCGCTGCCGTTCTGCCAGGTGTCGAAGGCGACCGCGGTGCCGCCGAGGCCCGCCCAGCCCAGGCCGCCACCGCCGTGGCCGATGGAGGAGGGCTGCGCCTGGGCAGGATCTGCGAGGAGCAGCGCGAGACCGTCAGCGCCCGGGTTGACGGTGTTGGCGAACTTCGCGGTGAAGGTGACGTCGAGATACCCGGTGTCGAGCGGCGTCTTGTAGAACGCGGTGGCGGTCCTGCCGTTCGCGGCCGGTGTCACCACCAGGGACGAGCCCGACAGGGCCGCGCCGCCGTTCAACGACCACTGTGCCGGAGCCGCCGCCGGCCCCGACACCGAGCCGGGATCGACACCCAACCCGGTCATCGTCACCGTGGTCGAGACGCCACCTCCGGCCAGCCGCCACTCGTCGGCGGTCCGCTGGTGCAGCGTCGGGGTGAACTCGACCTCCTCGGTCAGCGAGGCACCCGGTGCGATCGTGGTGCCCTCGGCGAGCGAGGTGACGGAACTGAACCCCTTCCCGGCCACCGGGACCTTGGAGATGTTGATCGTCAGCGGCGTCCCGCCGGTGTTGGCGACGGTGAACTGAGCCCGCGCTGTCGCCCCGATCGGCACGGTGCCGAAGTCGATCGCCGGCGGCAGCACCACCATCTGCGGCGGCCCCCCGGCCGAGCCGGCCAGCGAGATCAGCACCGTACCGCCGCTGGTGACGACCGCGACCTGCGCCGACCAGACGCCGGTGGTGGTCGGCCGGAAGGTGGCGCCGGCGGTGATCGATTCGTCTCGGCCGATGGTCCGGCCGGCCGACGGCAGCCCGCTGAGGGTGAACGGCGTGACGTCGGGATCGCTGCCGCAGGCGGGGACCGGGTCGTCGTCATCGGCGAGCACGTACGGTCCGACGACGCACTGGACGGTGACGTCGGTGGCGCCGATGTTGGTCAGCGTGATGCTCCGGGTGGTCGGTGTGCCGACCGCAGATCCGCCGAAGCTGATGGTCTGCGGGGACGCGTCGATCTTTCCCTGGACCAGTCGGCCCGTCCCGTTGAGTGCGAGATCGACCGCCCCGATGGAGGTCTGAATGTGCAACGTGCCGGATCGGGGGCCGTAGCCGGCCGGAGTGAAGGAGATCGGGATGGTGAAGGTCTGACCCGCGGTCAGTGCACTGCCCACCGTGGGTGTCGCAGCGCCGACGGCGAACTCGCCGGTTCCGCTGGACGCGGCGGTGACGGTCAACGGGAGATTCGCGGTCAGGGTGACCGTCTGCTGGGCGGACTGACCGATGGTCGTCGTCGGAAACGTGCTGACGTTCCCGGACATCGGCTCGGTGATCGGCGAGCCGAACTTCAGGACGTGTCCGTCGCGGGTGCCGACGTAGACCTTGTCGTTGTCGACGATCGGGGTGCTGAACTTGCTGGCCTGACCGATCGGCCAGGCCTTGATCAGGACCAGGGAGCCGTTCTCCGGCACCGGCTTGTAGGCGCGGAGCTGGGCGTTGTCGCCGTTGCCGTTCTGCGACCAGACGATCCACACCACAGCGGATCCGGACGCCGTGCCGTCGGAGGTGACCACCGGCGAGCCGGACCCGAACGGGAATGCGCCCGGGGCGGTGCCGACCAGGCTGATGGTGGGGTTGTTGTTGCTGTCCTCGCCCATCTTGTACGCGTGCAGCTCACCGGAGGTGGCGGTGGGTGAGGTGCCGGCCGAGGACGTCGCAATGTAGATGTAGCCGCCGTCGCCGCCCCATGGTGTCGGCTTGCCCCATACCCCGCCGTCGGAGCCCACGCGGGCGAGTACCTGATCGCCGCCGTTGGGCCCCTGTTGGTAGCCGCCCAGATTGTCGCGGTTGAGCAGGTAGACGTAACCCTCCTTGCCGACCTCCACCAGCAGATGCGGGTAGGTCGCGGTGCCCATCGAGTCCGGTAGTGCCAGTGGGCCACCGGCACCGAGATCGGCATCCCAGCCGCTGGACACCTCGGCGTTGTACGGGGCGAAGAAGTCGGTGGCCATCAGGCTGCCGTTCGGCTGGACCGCGAGACGCACCACCGCCTGACCGAGGCCGGCCGGAGGGTTGTTGCCGGGAGTCGAGTACGGGGCGACGCTGCCGTTGCCGGTCGACAGGATGATCTGCCCGGGGCCGTCGGAGACCAGGCCCGCCCCCGCCTGCCAGATGCCCGCGCCGTCCACATCGGGTCGGCTGCGCGCGCTCCACAGGGTCGAGATCTGGTTGGTGATGGTCGAGACGCCGACCACCCAGCCGCCGTACGGGGTGGAGTCGCAGTGGCTGCCGAAGCCGGCATAGACGACGCCGTTCATCAGCAACAGGCCGGTCCGCTGCAACTGCTTGGTGGCGACGAACTGCTGCGTCGGGTCGTTCGCGGCGTTGCCTGCGATCAACACCTTCGAGACCTGGGCACCGGTCAGCACGTCGATGCCGTAGAGGTACCAGGCCGCGGTGCCGTTGGTGTAGGTCTTGGACATCACATACATGGTGTGGGTAGCCGGATCGACCACCGGAGTGCTGGTGACGCCGATCGCCGGGGTGAGGTCCCCGCAGCCGACCTCGGACGGATTCCAGGCGACGCCCAGGTTGCGGGTCCAGAGCTGGGCGCCGGTGGTCGGGTCGAGTCCGTAGACGTCGTTCTGCTCGGTCGCGACCAGCAATCTGTTGTTAGAGATCAGCGGTTGGCCGTACACCTGACCTCGTTGGGCGCCCTGCCGTGGGACGCCGTTGAGCTGGCCGCCGACGTCCGCGGTGAACATCGGACCGAAGGTGTTGCCGCCGACGAGCCCGGGAGACAGATGTGCCTGGTCGTCGAACCAGCCGGTGCGGAGGTTGTCGTTGTTGTTGGTTGTCACGTCGGCGGCGGCGAGCGGGGCACCGGCGAGCTGCAGCAGCGCGGCCACCAGGAGCAGCACGACGGCGAACACGGTCGTGGAGTGGCCGTTCGACTTGCCTCGATGCATCGGAACGTGACCCCCGGCACTCATTGCAACCACTGACGCGATCGATCATGCCTTCGGGACGCGATCTGTGGCCAGACTTGGCGACGAACGGTAACCGATCGGGCAACAGAGTCCCCGTTAGGGTGAGTGCAGTATCGATCAGCCCTGCCCGGCAGTTGATGGTCGCGCGCCGGGGAGTCACCCTCCCCTGACGTGGAGTTGAGGCCCCGAAATGGTGACCTTCCGGGGACGGGTGTGGTGCAACTCAGCGGTTTGGGTCCAGCGCGCGACGTGCGGTAATCTCGGGTGTCGCGGCGCCGGGTGGACGGGCAGCAGCCCGGATCTCCAGGCGCCGTGAGCACTGTCCGGCCCGGCCGGATCCGGGGCCTATAGCTCAGACGGTTAGAGCGCTTCCCTGATAAGGAAGAGGTCGGAGGTTCAAGTCCTCCTAGGCCCACCACCGTTGACCGCGGATGCCGGACTGGTCCGGCTCCAACCGAGAAGGATGGCGTACGGATATGAAGAAGCTGATCGTGCTGGTGGCAATCGGCGGCGCAGTGTTCGCCCTGGTGAACAAGCGCAAGCAGGCCGCTGCTGCCGAGGCCAAGCTGTGGGATGAGGCGACCGGCACCACCGGCGTCTCGACCGGCGCCAAGTAGTCGGCCCGGCCTTCGGGCCGGCCGCCTGCACCGGGCCGCTGCACGCGGCCACGGGGACGTAGCTCAATTGGCAGAGCACCGCCTTTGCAAGGCGGGGGTTGAGAGTTCGATTCTCTTCGTCTCCACGTTCGAAATTGCAGCAATATCATGCGTATTTTGGCAGATCCGTGGTGAGCGTCGTTGCCCGTCACCATTGGCTTGGGACACAGTGGGGACACAACAGCGGCGCGAGCGGCCGCGTCTGCGGCGTCGCCAACCTCGTCGACCTGGTCCGGAAACAGGTGCCCGTACAGGTCGAGCGTCCTTGGTCGCGGACTTGTGGCCGAGCATCTGTTGAACCACCTTCACGTTCACGCCGGAAGCGATGGTCGTCATCGACTTCGACCCGGCCAGTTTCGTGCTGACTGCGTACGGTCGAATGAACGCCGGCACCATTCACGGCGACCAGCAGCTGGCGCATCGGTTCTTGGCCGGCTTCTTCCGCATCTGAATGAGAGGGCGACAATGACCATCGACCTGGACGCCGTCAACGCGGAGCGTGAGCGGATCAAGGCCGACTACCTGCAAGACGCGGCCGATCGGCCCGAGAGTAGTGCGCAGGGGCTGCACCACTTTGCGCTCATCTGCTCCGACGTCCGTACCACGATCGACTTCTATCAGGGTTTGCTCGAGTTCCCGTTGACCGAGATCTTCGAGAACCGCGATTACGCCGGCTCGAACCATTTCTTCTTCGATATCGGCAATGGCAACCTGATCGCGTTCTTCGACCTGCCGGGGCTCGATCTCGGCCCGTACGCAGAGGTGCTGGGCGGGCTCCACCACCTCGCCATTTCGGTCGGCCAGGAGAAGTGGGACCACCTGCGCAGCAAGCTCGATGGCGCGCGCGTTCAGTACATTGTCGAGTCGGAGAAGTCGATCTACTTCCGCGACCCTGACGGCGCGCGGCTCGAACTTCTCGCCGATCCGCTCGGTGAAATGTACGGCACGAAGGTTCTCTGACCTGACGTCGCGCCACCGCCTACCGCTGAGACTGTGGCCGGTCACCGTTCCACGCTGCGGTCAGCAGCCTGATGACGTCTTCTCGGGTGACCGGGCGCGGGTTGGCGTAGGGGTTGGCGACCGCGACGTCTGCGACGCGCTCGATGTCAGCCTCGGCCATTCCGAGCTCGCCCAGGGAGCGAGGCGCACCGAGTTCGCCACCCATCGCCCAGAGCGCTACAGCCGGGTCCTGCACACCGCCGAGCGCCCGGGAGACTGCAACAACGGCGGCCGTCGCATCGGGCGCGTTGAACGCAAGGACATGGGGAAGCACCACGCTGTGCGTCGGCGCATGCGGAAGACCGAGCGTGCCGCCGAGTGCGTGGCACAGCTTGTGATGCAACGACATTGTCGTGCTGCCGAGAACCGCACCGCACAGCCAGGAGCCGTACAGCGCCGTGCCGCGTGCCTGGATGTCGCCGGCGCGCGCCACGATGGCCGGCAGCGCGTGAACGAGCGAGCGAATACCTTCCTCTGCCATCAGGGAGATGATCGGCGATGCGTCGGGTGCGTACAGGGCTTCCACGGCGTGCGCCATAGCGTTCATTCCACTGGTGACGGACACCGAGATCGGGAGGCCGACTGAGAGCTCTGGGTCATAGATCACGCTCGCGGGCAAGACACGTGGGTCACGTCCGGTTCGCTTGGCGCCGCCTTCGGTGAGGCCCCAGATCGGCGTCATTTCCGAGCCCGCGTAGGTCGTGGGGACGGCGATGATCGTCGCACCGTGCGCGAGCGCGATGGCCTTCGCGAGGCCGATGGCCGAACCGCCGCCGACGGCGACCACGCCGTCCGCACCGCACTCGGCGGCCGTCGCCCGCACTTGATCGGCAACCGCGATCGGAACGTGCTTGCGAGCTTCCGCGATGACACCGATCGACCGGTCACCAAGGGAGCTGGACAGCTGGCGCCCCATGCTCGCCCGCCCGGGTGAGCACACGACGAGGACCCGGCCGAGGCCTAATGACGCAACCTCCGCTGGCATCCTGGTGACGGCGCCGACGCCGAACACCACGCGCATCGGGTTCGCCGTGTAGACAAACTCAATCGTCATCAGCGCGTCCGGTGCTGGCTTTCCTCGACACACTCACCGCCCACCCTCAGGCGACCCGTCGGGGCCGACTTCAGGGCAGCCGGCCAGGGCCACCATGCCCTCCGTCTATCCCACCACGCGCTCGTGTGAAGCCGTGATGCCGCTCTTTGGATTCCCCAAGCCTCGCTTTCCGGAATTGGCAGGTTTCACCGGCCTCTGGCTGGGGCGCGATGGACCCGAAGGACGCCGAAGGCACAACACAACGGAGACACGAGGGCGACGGGGTGGCCGGACACGCGGCGTGCCACGCCGGTCAGCGTCGCAACCCGCGCCTCCCCTCGTTCCTTTGGAGGGAACGGTGCCACAGGTCCGTCCGGTGAATACGCGGGGCGGCCACGGCGGGGCGCGCCCGCGCTGCGGCGAGCCCGGACTGAGTCCGTTCGGCCAGGAGGTCCCCACTCCATTACCGCCGCGGGCCCATGTCGCGGAGCGGCGCCGGGAGATCTGGGCGGAGGTCGGGCGACTTCGAGCGGCTCACCTTCGGCGGCAACATCATCGAGACCGGCACCGACTCCTACCACCTCGCTCACACCAACGCCCATCAGCCGGCTGAGGGAAGCCGGGACCAGGCCGGTACCCCTCCCGAACCGACATTTCGTTACCGGAACGTGGATGGTGGAGGTCCTTCACCACCAATAGTTGTCCTGAGCGGTATAGGGCTCCTCGAGCGCGGTGATTTCGTCCTGAGTGAGTTCGACTTCGAGGGCGGCGACCGCGTCCTGCAGATGCTTCGGCTTGGTAGCTCCCACGATGGGACAGGACACCACCGGCTTGGACAGCACCCAGGCGAGGGCGACCTGAGCCATCGGAACGCCCCGGGCCTCAGCGATCCTCTGGATCACGTCAACGACCGGGCGGTCCACGTCGCGGTCGAAGGCCTTGGCCACCGCGTCAGCAGATGACCTCGCCGTTTGCTCGCCCCAGGGCCGCGCGGCCCGGCCCTTCGCCAACGGCGAATAAGGAGTCAACCCCACGCCCTGGTCAAGGCACATCGGGATCATGTCCCGCTCCTCCTCACGCCGCAGCACGTTGTACTGGTCCTCCATCGCCGAGAACGTCGTCCAACCGTTCACCACGGCGACATGCTGCATCTTCGCGAACTGCCAGGCCCACATCGATGAAGCGCCCAAGTAGCGGACCTTCCCGGCCGTGACGACGTCGTGGAGGACCTGCACGGTCTCCTCGACCGGCACCTGGTCATCGAAACGGTGGATGTAGTACACGTCGATGTAGTCGGTGTCCAGGCGTCGCAGGGACGCATCGAGTTGTTCCAGGATGGCTTTGCGGGAAAGGCCACTGCCGCCGGGTCCATCGTGCATCTTCCCCCAGACCTTCGTGGCCACCACGATGTCCTCGCGGCGGGAGTACTTCCGGATGGCTCGTCCCACGAACTCTTCCGAGGTGCCGCTCTGGTAGCCGTTGGCGGTGTCCCAGAAGGTCACACCCAACTCGACTGCCTGCTGAAAGAAGGGCGCAGCAGCTTCCTCATCCAGGGTCCATTGATGCAACCCGGTCGTCGCTTGCCCATAGCTCATACAACCCAGACCGATATGACTGACCCGCAGACCCGATCGCCCAAGGCGCCCGTACTCCATCGCAACCACCTCACGCCGATCCCAGGCCGGATCAGCCTGCCTGAGTCAGGTCCCAGGCGCCCGATCGGGGGGTGTTCTCAGCGTAAGGTCGCGCATCCGCCCTCCGCAGTCCAAAGCGAGGTAACAGAACCGATGGGCACTGACTCGTTGGCCGCGCCAACCTGGCAGGCTCGGGCCAACCCCCGACAACCATGTTCAGCGGCAGCTGACGTTCGCCTTGTCACACCAGGCCCAGCCGTAGATGAGCATCTGCACGCCGGTCGGCCGCTCGCCTGCGGTGAGGGTGGCTCGGCCGCAAGGGGTGTGATGCAGCACGGAGCAACGGCCTGATGTCAGACCAGACGGACGTCCACCCCGAGCTTTTCGAGGGCTCGGACCGTGGCGCGGTCGGCGTCGACATCCGTGATGAGGACGTCGATCCGTGACGCCGAACAGATCGCGCAGAAGGCTCGTGGCCCGACCTTCGTACTGTCCGCCACCACGATCACCTTGGCGCTCCGCCCGACCATCACCCTGTTGATCTGCGCCTCGCCCTCGTGGAAGGCAGCCGCGCCCCCGCTCGGCGAGATCGCGTTCACCCCGAGAACCATCACATCCAGGGTGAGATCGGTGAGCACCGACTCGGCGAAAGGACCGATCAGCTCGAAACTCTGGGGACGGACCACGCCCCCGACCACGACGATCTTCAAGTGCGGGCGCACGGCCAGTTCGTTCGCGATGTTCAACGCGTTGGTGACGATCGTCAGCGCCGGTGGCGCGCCGCCCTCCGCCGGGATCAGGTCGGCGCGGGTCGCTATGGTGCGTGCGACCAGCGTGTTGGTGGTCCCGCCATTGATGCCGATCACTGAGCCGGCAGCCACGAGTTCGGACGCCGCTGCCGCGATCCGCTGCTTCTGCTCGGGTTGCCGCCCTCCCTTGTATCGCAGGGGCAGGTCGTAGCTGACGGTGTGGGCAACCGCGCCGCCCCTCGTCCGCTGGACGAGTTGCTGCTCGGCCAGCTCGTTGAGATCTCGGCGGGCCGTGGCCGCGGACACATCGAACCCGCCGACCACGTCACCGACGCTCAGCCGTCGGCGATCGGCGATGAGCTCGACCATCGCCGTGAGGCGCTCATGCCGCAACATTGCGCACCACCCTCCGCTCAGCACCGCTCACCAGGTGGCGCTCACGGTGGTCGGTACTCACGCCGCCGTTCCGCTCTGCGTGAGTCCGCCTCGGAGCCGGTCGACGATGGCCTCGGACAAGGTAATTCCGCCCGCCTTCAGGGCCAGGATCCCGGCTCCCACCAGGCCGTCGCGGGCGGTCCTGATGTCCGCGCTCCACCCATGCGCCCGTTGGACATCTTCCAAGGCGGCCGCCAGCCCGGGCAGTGCGAGCGCGACGCCGCCGCTGATGACGATAGGTCCGGGCATGTCAGGGTCGACGATCGAACCGACGGTCCGGACGAGTTCGGACACCGCGAGGCGCAGTATCTCGGCGGCCTCGCCATCTCCATCTGCGGCGACGCGCATGGCGACGGGCGCAAGTGCGGCCAGGTCGACCGGCGCCGCGCCGTACAGCGCCCGAACGAGTGGACCGACGACATCGTGGCGGCGCTCGACATCCCCTCCGTTCGCCGTCGTCGGGACGCCGTATGCCGCAAGCACGGCCTGGGCCAGCGCGGGGAGCGGTCCGGATCGGTCCAACGCGCGCGTGGTCGCCTGGGCGGCCCGGAGCCCGATCCAGAACCCCGAACCGCGATCGCCGAGCAGCCAACCGACTCCGTCGGCCACCGCGGTCTCCACACCGCCGACCACCCTGATGGCGGCGGCTCCGGTTCCGGCGACCAGCCCGTAGCCTGCCGGCTCCTGCGCGCCGGACAGGTACCCGGCCAGGATGTCCGAAGACAGGAGTAGCGTTCCGTCGAAACCGATGTCGGCCAGGGCCGTAGCGAGTGTCGGCTGGTCCATGGTGCCGCCGCCCGCCATGGCTATCACCGCCACCGCAGGCCCGTGATCGGGAGGGAACCGGCGAGCGGGACCGGCGGCAGCGGCGAGCGCCTCCCGGATCTGTCGGGCGGTGACAGCGACTCCACGCGCGACCGGATTGCCGCCACCGCTTCGACCGAGTCCGAGGCAACTGCCGTCCGCGGCGAGCCACGCGGCGCGGGTGGAGGTACCGCCGGCGTCGACCGCGACCACCGACGGCAGCGCGGCCACCGGGCCCGCGAGCGTGACCGCCGGGAGGCACGTTGCCGCGGGGTCGGTGCCAGTTCGCGAATGCAGCGCCATGACCTCATCCTCGCAGCCGGTCTGCGGCCCACTATTGCACGTTGTTGCAGTAAGTGGGAGACTTTCGCGCATGACCGACCAATCGTCACGCGACCGGCCCGGTCGGATTCTGCCGCCGTGGTAGCCGCCCGGGACACGAAACCTGATGTCGCTCCGGCATTCCACGCCGAAGTGGAGCGTCGGCTCGCCGCGTTGGCGGAGCAGGCCGCCGCGGGTGGGTTCGATGAGGCGATCCGTTTGCTGGCCGACGCGATCGCCGCGGGCGGCGTCGTCCAGGCGTTCGGGACCGGCCACTCCCAGGCGTTCGCCATGGAGATCGCCGGTCGCGCAGGCGGTCTGATCCCGACCAATCGCATCGCCCTGAACGATCTGGTACTGCGTGGCGGCCGGACCCCGGATGTCCTCGGGCCTAAATTGGAGCGCGAGCCCTGGCTGGTCGATGAGCTCCTTGGCCTGTATCCGATCGAACCGACGGACATCTTCCTCATTGCGTCGAATTCCGGCGTGAACGGCTCGATCGTCGGCATGGCACTGAAGGCCAAAGATGCTGGGCACCACGTCATCGCGGTGACCAGCATGCAGCACACCACCGCCGTGGCCCCCAAGCATCCGAGCGGTCGGCGCCTCTCTGAGATCGCCGATGTTGTGATCGACAACCTGGCGCCCTATGGTGACGCCACCCAGGAGGTGGCGCCCGGACTGAAGATCGGTGCGGTGTCGTCGTTGACTGCCGCCTACATCGCTCAAGTGCTCACCATCGGCGTGGTCCAACGGCTCGCGGCGCAGGACTATCCACCGCCGGTCTACCTGTCCGCGAACATCCCGGGCGGCGACGCGCACAACGACGTGCTCGAAGCCCGCTACGGCAAACGGATCTCCCGCAACGCATAGCCGGTCCCACCATCCCTGACACCCGTCCCGAGAGGCAGACAATGACCAATCCGCTCCTTCAGCCCAAGCAGGGCTTGTCACGTCGGACCTTTCTGCGGGGCGCGCTGGCCTCCGCGGCGGTGTTCCCGCTGGCCGCCTGTGCCGCGACGAGTACCAGTACCACTACTACGTCGTCGAGCTCGTCCGCGGCGGTGACGTCCGGGCCACCCGCGTCCAGCGGCGGCGCGAGCGCATCCACGACGGCCGGCTCGAGCGCCGGCGGCGGCGAGAATCCGTTCAATCTGAGCCCCGACGCCACGGTCGATGCGGTGATCTTCAACGGCGGTTACGGGTACGACTACGTGACCTTCGCCGCCGACGTGATGAAGAAGAAGAATCCCGGCGTGACGATCAATGTCACTCCGAGCACTCAGATCGCGCAGCAGCTGCAGCCGCGATTCGTCGGCGGCAACCCGCCGGACCTGATCGACAACTCCGGCGCCAACGCGATCGGCTTCTCCAGCATCCTGAGCCAGCTCTCCACGCTGGACGACGTCTTCGAAGCGAACAACTATGAGGGCCAGAAGATCTCGGACACGCTGTATCCCGGAGTGAAGACACCGGGCACCTTCGGTGACAAGTTCGTCGCAATGAACTACGTGCTCACGGTGTACGGCCTGTGGTACTCGGCCAGCCTCTTCCAGGAAAACGGCTGGACCCCACCGAAGACCTGGGCCGATCTGCAGGACCTGGGCGCCAAGGCCAAGGCCAAGGGCAAGTACCTGTTCGTCTGGGGTAAGGAGGCGGCCACCTACTACCTGACGTTGGCCATCGGCTCGGCGGTCAAGGAAGGTGGCCTTCCGGTGCTCTCGGAGCTGCAGAACCTCAAGCCCAACGCGTGGTCGCAGAAGCCGGTCCAGGACGTGTTCACCGCGATGTACGACATCGTCAAGGCGGGCTATTTCGTCCCCGGTGGGGCGGGCACCCAGTTCACGGCCGCCCAGGCGCAGTGGTCCAACGATCAGAAGGCGATCATCTACCCCTCCGGGTCGTGGATCGAGAACGAGATGAAGAAGGCCACCAAGGCCGGCTTCGAGATGACCGGCATTCCGGAGCCGACGGTCACCGCCGGCTCGAAGCTGCCCCAGGCGGCACTGCACAGCGCTGCCGGTGAGCCGTTCATCGTGCCGTCCAACAGCAAGGATCCGGCCGGTGGTCGGGAGCTGATGCGCGCGATGCTGAGCAAGGACGCCGCGACGAACTTCGCGAAGACGAAGCTGACCCCGACGATCGTCAAGGGTCTGGTGCCCGCCGACGGGTTCGGCTCCACCGCGCTGGTCAGCCAGAGCAAGATGCTCGACGCGGCCGGCAGCGATGTCTTCGACTTCCAGTTCATCAACCTGTACGGCATGAACACGGATCAATTGGTCGTGTGGAACACCTTCCTGTCCGGCGGCACCGACGTCGCGGGTCTCACCAGCAAGATGCAGGAGATCTCCGACAAGGTGGCCTCCGACTCGTCGGTCACCAAGGTCACCTTCCCGTAGTCATGGCCGTTCCTGCCGTGTCCGGGGGGCTGGCGCCCGTCTCGGGCCGCCCCCCGGGCAGACGTAGGAAGCTCACCTTCGACCGGGTGAGCTTCATGACAGTCTTCCTCGGGCTGCCCCTGGCCATCTTCCTGATCTTCGTGGTCTGGCCGATCATCCAGGCGATGTACTACTCGCTCACCGATTGGGGCGGATTCACCAGCACCTTCAATTTCGTCGGGTTCCACAACTACGTCAAGCTCTGGCACGACGACACCTTCCGGCGCGCCGTCTTCAACAACATCCAGTTGGGTATCGTCGTCCCGCTGGTGACCATCGTGCTGGCGCTGACGGTGGCCAGCCTGGTCACCGTGGGCGGCCCGAATCGGGGCAACGTGCGCGGGATCGGCGGTAGCAACTTCTACCGCGTCGTTTCCTTCTTCCCGTACTGCATTCCGGCCATTGTCATCGGACTGATCTGGGCCCAGGTCTACGATCCGAATGCCGGTGCCCTGAACGGCATTCTCACCGCCATCGGCCTGGAAAAGTTCCAAGGCTTCGCCTGGCTGGGCGTCGAGGGTGTGGCGATGTGGGCGTCGATGTTCGTGATCATCTGGGGCTTTGTCGGGTTCTATGCCGTGCTGTTCGTTGCGGCGATCAAGGGTGTGCCGTCGGAGATCTACGAGGCGGCGCGAATCGACGGTGCCGGCCGGTTCCGGTCGTCGACCTCGGTGACCATTCCGTTGATCCGGGACAGCATTCAGACGGCGTACATCTATCTCGGCATCATCGCGCTCGACGCGTTCGTGTACATGGTGGCGCTGAACCCGCAGGGCGGACCCAACAATTCCACCCTGACCATGAGCCAGGATCTGTTCAACACCGCGTTCCGGAAGGGCCAGTTCGGGTACGCCTCGGCCATGGGTGTGACCTTGGCGGTCGTGACGATCCTGTTCGCAACGCTGGTCTTCCTGGTCAGCCGGTTGGCGGGCGGACGCGATCGTCGAGGGAACCAATGACGAAACCTGCCACGCACGAGCCGAGACAGGCAATCTCGAACAGGCCGGTGGCCCACCCGCCCAAGTCGGGGAGCGACCGCGTGGTGGCGGGCATCTCCCACACCATGTTGATCGTCTGGTCGGCCCTGGTCGTCCTGCCGCTGCTGTGGACGCTGATGTCCTCGTTCAAGACCACGGACGAGATCCTGTCCTCACCGCTGACGCTCCCCCAGCACTGGAGTTTCACCAACTACTCGAATGCCTGGTCGGATTCCGGTGTCGGTCGCTACATGCTGAACACGGTGATCGTGGTCAGCTCCGCATTGGTGCTGGTCATGCTGCTCGGGGCGATGTGCGCATACGTGTTGGCGCGCTTCACCTTCTTCGGCTCACGAGTCATCTACTACCTCATGCTGGCCGGCCTGACCTTTCCGATCTTCCTGGCCATTGTGCCGTTGTTCTTCGTGCTGAAGAACTTAGGGCTGCTGGACACTCTGCCCGGACTGATCCTGACCTACGTCGCGTTCGCCCTGCCGTTCACGGTGTTCTTCCTGTACTCGTTCTTCCTGGCGTTGCCGCAGGAGATCTACGAGGCCGCACAGATCGACGGCGCCAGCGAATGGCGGACCTTCTTCCAGGTGATGTTGCCGATGGCCGGCCCCGGCATGTCAGCGGTGGCCATCTTCAACTTCCTGGGTCTGTGGAATCAGTTCCTGTTGCCGGTCGCCCTGAACACCACCCCGGCTCACTACGTGCTGAGCCAGGGCATGGCGAGCTTCGCCTCGCAGGCCGGCTATTCGGTCGACTTCGGGGCGCTGTTCGCCGCGGTCGTCATCACCGTGATTCCCGTCCTGGTGGTCTACGTGCTGTTCCAGCGCCGGCTTCAAGGTTCGGTCACACCGGGCACCAACAAGTAGCGCTGCTCGCGCACGGACGTCGTTTCGCGTGACGGCTGAGGGCTTGGTGCGGACGGCTTGACGCTTGCCGATATGGGCATATGATGGCGCCATGGCACGAGCAGCGACGACGTCGGACGTGTTCAACGCGATCGCCGAGCCACAGCGCCGGGAGATCCTGGTCCTGCTGCGGGCGGGCGAGTGGCCGGTGACCGAGATGGCCCAGGAGCTGGGGATAACCCTCCCGGGGGCGTCCAAACACCTGCGGGTGCTCCGCTCGGTCGGACTGGTACAGGACCGCAAGGCCGGCAAGCAGCGCCTGTACGGCCTCGACGCCCGCGAGCTGCGACCGGTCCACGAGTGGACCGGCGGGTTCGAGCGGTTCTGGAGCGAGAGCTTCGACCGACTGGACCGGTACGTGCAGGACCTCGAGCAGGCACGGCGGGTGGAGTGACCGATGGCAGCGACAGGACGGGGCGCGCCGGCGCAGCCAGCGGCTGTTGACCGCGAGATCGTGATCTCCCGGGTCATCGGTGCTCGACGGGAGTTGGTGTTCGAGGCGTTCACCGAAGTCCGGCACCTGTCGCGCTGGTGGGGACCGGAGGGTTTCACCACCACCACTCGGGCGTTCGAGTTCCGCGTCGGCGGGGAGTGGGACTTCGTGCTGCACGGACCGGATGGGACCGACTACCAGGAGTGGATCTGCTGGACCGAGATCACCCCGCCGAAGCGGATCGCGCTGCTGCACGGTGAGTCCCGCGGCGACCCGAACGCCTTCGCGTCGGTTCTCACGTTCGAGCCCGAGGGTGCAGTGACCCGGATCGAGATGCGCACGGTGTTCCCCACCAGGGAGCTGCGCGACGAAGCGGTCGAGAAGTACCACGCGATCGAGGGCGGCCAGCAGACGCTGAGCAACCTGGATGCCTACGTCACTGAGATCGTTCGGGCGGGAGTCGAGGGCTGATGGCCGGGAAGGTGTTCTTCAGCGTGTCGATGTCGCTGGACGGGTTCATCGCGCCCGAGGAGCGCAGCGACGACCCGGATGTGCAGCGCTGGATGGCGCAGTGGATGGAGCTGCAGCAGTGGATCTTCCCGCTGCGGTTCTTCCGGGAGAATCTGAAGCTCGGCGAAGGCGGCGAGGAAGGCCGTGACAACGACATCGCGCGAGAGACGTTCGAGCGCACCGGCGCGAGCGTGATGGGAAAGCGCATGTTCGACCTCGGCGAGCAGGCGTGGCCGGCGGAGGCGCCGTTCCACACGCCCGTCTTCGTCGTGACGCACGAGCAGCGTGACTCCTGGGAGCGGCCGGCCGGGACCGTGTTCCACTTCGTCAACGACGGCATCGAGGCCGCTCTCGACCGGGCCCGCGACGCCGCCGGCGACCGGGACGTCCGCATCGCGGGCGGCGGTGCAACGATCCTGGAATACCTGAACGCCGGCTTGGTCGAAGAGTTCTCGATCGCCCTCGCCCCCGTGCTGTTCGGTTCCGGAATCCGCCTGTTCGAGGGCGTTGACGCGGGGCGGGTGGTCCTGGAGCCGGTCCGCGCGGAGCCGACGCAGCGGGTGACCCACCTGACCTACGCAGTCCGGCAGCAGTAACCGTCCCGACCGCAGCACCACCGCCGGGGTCAGGAGCCCGCGAGCGACCGGCAATCCGGGTGCATCGCCCCATCGATGGGGCCAGTTCGGTCGGGCCTGTTCGAGGATTCGGCGAGGCGATGCGGACGCAGACCGTCCGCATCCCGCCGTAGGGTCAACCCATGACCAGCCCAGCGCCCGCCATTGCCGACAATGCCGGCGACCCGCAGACTCCCGAGTTCGTGGGAGCCGATCTGACCGGTGCGCGATTTCGCAAGACGCACCTGAACGACGCACGGATCCGGATGAGTGACCTGTCCGGGCTGATCCTGCGGGACAGCAGCCTGTCCGGAGCGGCGATCGACGGGTGCGAGATGGACGGTCTGCTGATCAACGGCGTCGAGGTCGGTCCTCTGATCGAGGCGGAACTGTGCCGCCGGGAACCCGCGCGCGCCCTGCGCCGCGCGCCCGACCCCACCGGTCTCCGCGCGGCCGCAGCCGCGCTCGAACGTAGCTGGGCGGCCACCTACGACCGCGCGGCCGCGATGCCAGCCGGAACCGTCGAGATCTCGGTGGCGGAGGAGTGGTCGTTCGCGGAAACCGTGCGGCACATGGTGTTCGTCACCGATGCCTGGCTCGGCGCGATCCTGGGTGACGACCAGCCATTTCACCCCTGGGGGATGCCGTTCAGCGATCTCCCCGAATTCGTCGACCGGCCGGCCGACCTCGGCATCGACGCGGACGCCGCGCCCTCCTACGCCGAGATTCTCGACCTGCGTGCCGACCGGGTCGCCAGGCTGCGCGAGTTCCTGGACGCGGTGACCCCTGAGCAGCTGGCGCAGGAGGTCGAGGGACCGATCTGGGCGGGCGGCGAGCGCCTCAGCGTGATCCGTTGCCTGTGGGTGATCCTCAACGAGGAGTGCGAGCACCTGCGTTTCGCCCAACGCGATCTCGACCTGATCGAAGCTGGTTCCCCCCTCGTCGCAACGAGCCGGACTGCCTGACAAATAGGGATCGAGCATCCTGTACAGCGTCACCGGGCCCACCTTCGAGCGGGCGGGGTTCGAGTACGGCGACCGATGGGTATGAAGTGGCGTCACGCGTTCGGTGATCGACCCGGTGGTGCGGCGTCCCGACCGGTCAGGCGCTCAGTTCCGTGTCGTTCACGATCAGCAGGCTTCGGAGAGGCTCCGTCCTCGACCTGACATCGAGTTTGCGGTATACCCGCGTGCGTACCTGTACGCATTGACGACGCGTCGCTTGCCGAGGCGATATCCTTCCCTTTCGGAACGGACATACCTCCCATCTGCGACAATACCGGAAAGAGTGGCGCGGGATCGGGCAGCGCAGGCACGATCGGTTCGTCGCGAAAGCATCAGGGAAACGTCTACGGCAAACTCCAGGTATCCGACCGGCTCACCGCGGTGCTCAGCGCCCAACGGCTGGGCATCCTCCCGTCGCCGGACCGCCCGGTGGCGGCGGCGGCCAACCGGGCGGTCACCTGAAACCGGCGTCATCGGGGCCGGTGTCGGAACCAGCAGCGGCGTGCACGGTTGAACGGACGAGGGCGAGGAGCGCGCCATGGGTAGTGACTACCGATTCGTCACGGTGTGGCGGGTGGCCGGCACGGTGCCGGAGGTGAGAGCGATTCTGGGTGACGCCGAGGCGCTCCCCAGGTGGTGGCCGTCGGTGTATCTGACGGTCGTTCCGGTGCAGGACGCCGCGTCGGACGGCACCGGGACCGTCGTCGACCTGTACACCAAGGGCTGGCTCCCGTACACGCTGCGCTGGACCCTGACGATCACCGAGCCGATGACCGACACCGGGTTCGCGTTGTCCGCCGCGGGCGACCTGAACGGAACCGGTCGGTGGACCTTCACCACCGACGGACCAGAGACGGTGATCAGGTACGACTGGCGGGTCAGTGCGGCCAAGCCATTGCTGCGCCGGTTGAGCTGGCTGCTGAAGCCGCTGTTCTCGGCCAATCACCGATGGGCGATGGCCCGCGGAGAGGAAAGTCTGCGACTGGAGCTTCGCCGAAGGCGGGCACCGGGTCTCGGCCGCCGACCGGAATCGGTGCCACCGCCACCACCGCCGACGTTCCGCTGGCTGCTGCGCCGCGGCCACCCGACTTCGCCGAGAGCCGGCGCCTGACCTCCCAGGTCGGGCCCGGCCGGCCCGACCTGCCTGACCCCGGAGCTCACCGTCCGCCCGCGCGGGTCGACACGTTCACGGCGGACCGGTCGGCGATTTCGGCTATTGTGCCGCAATTGGACGGTTGGTCGCCGACCACATCGCAATCAAGTACCCGATTGTGGTGATCCGCAAGGGGTCGACGACCCCGTCCTTCCATTCTGCGGAAGGCGGGAAGTGTGAGCCTGCTCGAGGCCACGAACAGTGGCTGGTCGATGTCCGACGAGGCCATGGTCGGTCGCGACAACGAGCTCCGCGGGTTGACCACGATCATCGACGGGGCCGGGCTCGGCGGCACCGCCGTGCTGGTCGTCGGCGAGCCGGGAACCGGCAAGTCCTTGATGCTCAACCACCTTGCGGAACACGCCGCCCGCCGGGGACTGACCGTGCTCCGGGCGCAGGGCTTCGACTCCGAGAGTTCGTTGCCGTTCGCTGCGCTCACCGACGTGGTACATCCGTTGCGGGACTTCAGGAATCAGCTGCCGGCCACCCAGCGTGTGGCCATGGACGTGGTGTTGGCCGAGGCGCTCGGCCCGGGACCCGGCCCGCTGGCCACCTGCGCCGGAGCGCTCGCCTTGGTCGCAGCGGCAGCGGCGAGGCATCCGGTTCTGGTGCTGGTCGACGACTTCCAGTGGGTCGATACCGAATCGGCCCAGGTGATCTCGTTCATGGCGCGGCGCCTGGCCGAGGAACGGATCGTGGTCGTCCTCGCCATCCGCGACGAGCCCGGCAGAAAGCTGCCGGAGCTCTCCAGCACCGTTGTGCCGCTCACCGGCCTGTCCCGGGACGGCTGCGCGCAGCTGGCTGCCAACCTCGGTCGACGCCTCAACCCCGATCAGCTGTCCCGGCTCGCCGAATGGACGGGTGGGAACCCACTGGCGGTGGTCGAGCATCTGCGGGCCGGTCCGGCCCGCGTCGAACCAGGCTGGTCCACGGGCCGGGCGGGCTCGGGTGGTGGCCTACCGGCGTCCCTGGAGCGTACCTGGGGCGACATGTGGAACGGCCTGTCGGACGAGACCAGGACGGCGATGTTCCTCGTGGTCGCCGACGAAGGCGTTGGCGGTGTGCACGTGGTCGCCGCGTTGACCCGGTTGGGGCTCACCCTCGACACCCTGCGTCCCGCCGAGGATCTGGGGCTTGTCGACACCGAGCACGGTCGGTTCCGGATGCGGCATCCACTCTTGCGGTCGGTGATCCGGTCCCGGACCGCGGTGGCCAGCCGGGTTGCGGCCTACCGGGCGCTCGCCGAGGCAGCCGACGGTTCGCAACGGTGTTGGTACCTCGCTGAAGCCGCGCTCGGACCGGATGAATCCGTCGCCACGGCTCTGGTCAGCAGTGCTGACGACGCGCGGCGGCGCGGTGGCTTCGCGATGTCGGCGCGGAGTCTCAAACGGGCCGCCGACTTGACCGCGGATACCGAGTTGCGCGCGACACGCTTGCTGAGCGCCGCCTTCGACGCGTTCCACGCCGGCGATCCGGCATCGAGCCTGCTCTGGTCGGAGGAAGCCGCCCGGGATGCGCTGAGCCCGCAGCTGGAGATAGCGGCCGCCCGCACCGTGTGCCGGATTCGAGGATTGGTGGGCAACGCGCGCCCGGCCATCGACGCTGCCTACCGCGCCGTCGAGCGGATCCGATCGGAAGATCCACTGCTCGCCGCGCAGGCACTGGCCGAAGCGACCGCACCGGCCGCGATGACCGGCGACATCACCCTGACTCGTCGGATTGCCGTCGACGTCGAGCGCATCTGGGAGGAGTCCGGATCCACGGGGCCGCTCGACTCGACCACCCAGACCCTGGTCGTCGCCCGCGAGGCAGTGACGATCAGCGGGATCCGCTCTCGACGCCGAGTCCGCAGGAACTGCAGGTGGCCAGGGCGGCAGGAGAGGGCTTGACGAATCCGGAGGTGGCGGCGTCCCTGTTCGTCTCGCGCAAGGCCGTCGAGGCGCACCTCACTCGCGTCTATCGGAAGCTGGGTGTCCGGTCCCGGACGGAGTTGACCCGCGCCTTGATGTCATCCGACGGGCGGGACCTGAGCGCCTGAGGCACTCGTAGCAGAGCGTTCGTCAATCAGGACCCGACTGTCAGGGCAGCGTTGTCGGCCCGCGGCGATGAGTCTTTCCGACCGACACTGTCAGTACCGGCGAGCGGGTCGCGTGAGCGCCCCGTGAGACCCCACCCAGGAGGGCCCACGATGGCGACGAGCGACATCACCACGACCACCCACAGCCTCGACACCCCGGACACGACCGTGGCGTACTACGTGCGCGGCCCACTACCGACGGCCGACGGTCGCCCGCCGCTGGTGATGATCGGGCAGCCGATGGACGCCTCCGGATTCGTCACGCTCGCCGGGTACTTCGGCGACCGCACGGTGGTCACCTACGACCCGGTTGGGCAGGGCGGCAGTACCCGCAAGGACGGGCGGGCCGAAGCCGTCCCCGCGGAGCAGGCCGAGGACGTGCATGCGGTGATCGAGGCCATCGGCGGCGGCCCGGTCGACCTGTTCGGCAGCAGCGGCGGCGCGATCACGGGGCTGGCCCTGGTCAGCGCCCATCCCGACGACGTCAGCACCCTGGTGGCCCACGAGCCACCGATCCTGGGCGTACTACCGGATGCCGAGCGGGCGTACGCGGCGAACCGGGCCGTCACCGCGACGTACCACGCCAAGGGCTCGAACCACGGGATGGCCGCGTTCATCGCGATGACGTCCTGGCAGGGCGAGTTCACCGACGAGTACGCCGCGCAACCCGCGCCCGACCCGGCCCAGTTCGGCATGCCGACCGACGATGACGGCACCCGCGCCGACCCGCTGTTGTCCGGGGTGGCCAGCGCCGTCACCGACTACCTGCCCGACGTCGCTGCGCTGATCGCGGCGCCCACCCGGGTGGTGATCGCCGGCGGAATCGAGTCGCGCAACACACTCACCTGGCGCACCTCCGAATCCACCGCCGCGGCGCTCGGTCAGGATCTGGTGGTCTTCCCGAGCCACCACGGCGGCTTCCTCGGCGGCGAGTTCGGCTACCCCGGGCAGCCGGCGGAGTTCGCAGCCCGGCTGCGTGAGGTGCTCGACGGCAGCTGACCGTCGCCGCTCAGCCGACCGGCTGCTCAACGTAGTAGCGCTCCAGGTCGGCGATCAGTCCGGGGTGCGTCGGCTCCCAGCCGAGCCGGGCTCGGGTCGCGTCGTTCGAGGTGGGGCAGTCAACGGCGAAGAACGTGCCGATCCAGCCGAAGTGGTCGGTAGCCTCCGCGGCCGGAATCGACGCCACCGGCACGCCGAGCCGGCGGCCGATGGTCTCCGCGATGCTCCGGGCCGGCACGCCCTCCTCGCCGATCGCGTGCACCACTCCGCCGGCCGGTGCGCTCTCCACGGTCAGCCGCACCAGGCTCGCGGCGTCCATGCGGTGCACGGCCGGCCAGCGGTTCGTGCCGTCGTCGACGTAGCCGGAGATGCCCTTGTCACGGGCGATCCCGACCAGCGTGGCGATGAAGCCGTGGTCGCCCTCGCCGTGGACGGTCGGTGCGAAGCGCACGATCGAGGAACGGACGCCCCGATCGGCGAAGGACAGTGCGGCGAGCGCGTTGGCGATCCGCGGATGGCCGCTCGGGTCAGGAGTGTCGCTCTCGGTACCGACCCGCCCGATCGCCAGCCCGAGGGCGCCGGACGCGACGACCAGCGGCCGGCCGGTGCCTTCGAGAGCGCCGCCGAGCGCCTCGATCGCCTGCCGGTCGGTCTCCGCCGCGTCCGCCATCCGGGAGAAGTCGTGGTTGTAGGCGAGGTGGACCACCCCGTCCGAGGCGGCCGCGCCGGCGGCCAGACTGTCCGGATCGTCGAGGCTCCCGCGGTGCACCTCGGCGCCGGCGGTGGCGATCGCCGCAGCGGATGCATCCGAACGGGCCAGGCCGAGGACCTGATGTCCGGCGGTGAGCAATTCGGCGACGACGGCCGAGCCGATCCATCCGGATGCCCCGGTGACGAAAATGCGCATGGCAAACCTCCACAGCTGGTGCGACCGGTCCCTGGACGGACTCGATGTCACATGATGACATCACGCTAGCACCTGATGTCATGACGTGTCATCACCTACACTCAACCCGTGGGTCGTTGGGAACCGAATGCCGGCAGTCGTCTGCGCGAAGCGGCGATGGAGCTCTACGTCCAGCGCGGCTACGAACAGACGACCGTGGCCGAGATCGCCGAGCGCGCCGGTCTCACCGCCCGGACCTTCTTCCGGTACTTCGCCGACAAGCGGGAGGTGCTCTTCTCCGGCTCCGCCGAGCTGCAGGAACGGCTGGTCACCACGCTGGAGAACGCACCGGACTCCCTGTCGCCGATGGCGGCGGTCGGGGTCGCCCTCGATGAGGCAGCGGTGCTGCTCGGCGGCCACCGGGACTACTCGGCCCAGCGTCAGGCGGTCATCGCGGCCAACGCCGAACTGCGGGAGCGGGAGCTGATCAAGATGGCGTCGTTGTCCGCGGCGCTCGCCGCGGGACTCCGCCGACGCGGCGTTGCCGACCCGGATGCCGGCCTCGCCGGCGAGGCAGGCATCGCCGTCCTGCGGGCGGCTTTCGATCGCTGGGTCACCGGGCCCGGCGAACGGCCGCTGTCCGAGGTCATGCGGGAGTCGCTGGAGCGTCTCAAGGCGCTTGCTGCGACCGGTTGGTGACGGCCCGCGGCGTCCGGACCCGGCTCCACCACAGCGAGAGTCCGACCGCGATCGCCACCAGCAGGCCGCCGGCGGCGGCGAACCAGGCGGCGAGGTCCTCCTCCTTGTTGACCACCGTCACATGATTGGGTAGGTCGGCCATCACCTCCTGGAGCTGGTCCGCGTTCTGCGCCCGGTAGTACTCGCCGCCGGTCGTGTCGGCGACATCCTTCAGCGCGCCCTCATCGATGACCAGGGCGCTCCGGCCCCCGCCCCGGCCGCCGCCGCCGGGCGGCGCCGCCGCCGCCGCCGTACCACCCTTCGACCTGCGGACCGGTGCAGGCCATCCGCGTCGGGGTGGTGGTGCCGAACCCGATGGTGTACACCCGGACGCCCCGGGCCGCGGCCTGCTCGGCCGCGGTCTTGGGGTCGACGCCCTGGGTGTTCGCACCGTCGGTCAGCACCACGATCACGTCCGCGGCGTAACCGACCCTGGGGGTCGGGCCCAGATCGGCCCCGGTCGGCGCCACCGACGGATCGACGGCGGCGATGCCGTCGATCGCGGTGAGGATGGCCGCGCCGATCGCGGTCCCGCGAGCGGTGGCCAGGTTCTGGATCGCGGTGATCAGCGCATCGGTGTCCGTGGTGGGCGGCACCAGCAGGCCGGCGACGCCGGCGAACGCGACCAGGCCGATGCGCGCCCCGCCGGCCTGGGTCCGGATGAACCGGATCGCCGCCTCCTGCGCGACGGTGATCCGATTCGGTGAGACGTCCGTGGAGCACATGGATCCCGAGGTGTCGAACGCGAGCATGATCGTCGTGGAGTTCGACGCGACCGGCACCGTGGCCTGCGGCCGGGCCGCTCCTACGCCCAGTGTTGCGATGCCGAGGACCAGCAGGGCAGCCGGGATCCGGCGGGTCCAGCGGGTGCGGCCGGGCAGGGCTGCGCGCACCATCGCGACCGAGGTGACCCGCACCGCCGCCTTTCGCCGTCGCCGGCGCGACCACCAGGCGATCCCGAGGACCACCGGGATCAGTAGGAGGGACAGCAGCGCCCACGGCCAGCTGAAGGACATCAGACGAGCCTTCCGGTGCGCATCACGGTGAGCACGGCTCCGGCTCCGAGCAGCGCGAGGGCGAGGGCGATGAACGCGCCCGCGAGCGGTACCTCCTGATCGGAGACCGTCAGCCGGAGATCGATCGTGGAGGTGACGGTTTCGAGCTCGGCGGCGTCCGACGCGGGGTGGTACGAACCGCCGGTGGTCTGCGCGATCGCGGTGAGCGCGGCCTCGTCCAGCGCGGTGTGCACCTGGTAGCCGTCGACCTCGACGCTCGTTCCGGCCGCGGTGCCGACGCCGACGGTGTCGACATGCACCCCGGCGCCCTGGGCCGCCGTTGCCGCCGTGTCGGCACTCCCCTCCCTGGCCCGGTCCTCACCATCGGAGAACAGCACGATCGTGGCCGAGCCCCAGTACCCGAGGGCGGGGACGCTGCCGTCCTCCGCGATGGCGACCGGCTTACCGGTGATCGCGGTCAGCGAGGCCAGGATGGCCGCGCCGAGTGACGTGCCGCCGGACACCCGCAGGCTCCGGATCGACGTGATCGTCGCGCCACGGTCGGCGGTCGGCAGCGACGTGGTGATGGCGCCCTGGTCGAAGCCGACCACACCGATGTCCACGCTGTCGGGCTGGGCGTTGACGAAGGCGATCGCTGCCTGCTGTGCCGCCTCGAGCCTGGTCGGCGCGACGTCGTCGGCAGCCATGCTGTTCGACACATCCATGGCGATGATGACGGTTCCGGTCTCCCGTGCCACCGGAATCCGGGCCAGCGGGCCCGCGACGGCGATCGCCAGCACGACGACACCCGCCAGGGTCAACCAGAGGCCGAGCTGCCGTCCGCGTTGTCCAGGAATCGATATGCCCGCCGCCGCGAGCGCTGTCGAGCGCCGCCGGGAGAGCAGCACCGCGCCGGTGGTCAGCCCGGCGACGACCAGCAGCCCGAACGCCAGCAGCAGGGGCGAGGAGAGGCTCATGCCCGCCTCCGCTGGGTCTCGGAGACGACCCTGAGCAGCGCGTCGACCAGGTCGCTGCCGGTGTCGACGCGATGCAGGGGCACCCGCGCCCGGCGCATCCCGGCCACCAGCTCCGCCTCGCGTTCGCCGACGCCGTCGGCGAACCGGGCCCGGAACAGCGGGTCGTTGGAGTCGATGAGCACCTGCTCCCCGGTCTCGACGTCCTCGACCACGATCAGGCCGACCTGGGGTAGTACGTCGTCGGCGGTGTCGACCACCCGCAGGGCGACCACCTCGTTGCGGTGCGCCAGCCGCATCAGCGGGCGCTCCCATCCGCCGGTGCCGATGAAGTCCGAGATCACCACGACCAGGCAGCGACGTCGCGCGAGGGAGCCGACCGCGTCCAGCATCCCGGCGAGATCGGTGGTGGCGGAGACTCGAGGGTCGGCGGTGCGGTCCAGCTCCTGGCCGATCCGCAGCGCCTGGCCGCGACCCGTCCCCGGCCGGACGATGCGCACCGCGCCGGTGTCGTAGAGCACCGCCCCGACCCGGTTGCCGCCGCGGCCCAGCAGCCGGGCCAGGGTGAGCGCGAGATCGGCGAGCACGTCGTGCTTGCCACGGCCATCGGCGCCGACCGACATCGACGCCGACCGGTCCAGAACCAGCCAGGCGGTCAACTCCCGGTCCTCGTTGAATTCGCGCACCTGCAACTCGTCGAGCCGTGCCGTGACGTTCCAGTCGATGTGCCGGGCGTCGTCGCCGTCCACGTACGGCCGCGACCCCGCGAAATCGAAACCGGAGCCGCGGTGCGGGGTCCGGTAACCGCCCTGCAGACGCCCGTCGAGGCGACGGATCACCCGCCACTCCAGCCGGAGCAGCAGGCGGTCGGGGGCGGTGGTCACCGCTATCTGTCCTGGAGAACCACGTCGGGCGCCTGCACGGCGCGCAGGACCCGGGTGATGATCGTGTCCGGATCGACGTCGTCCGCGAGCGCTTCGTAGGAGAGCACCAGCCGATGCCGCAGGACGTCAAGGGCGAGCTCGTCGAGGTCGTGCGGGAGCACGTAGTCCCGTCCCCGCAGGAAGGCCAGCGCCCGGGCCCCGAGCACCAGGGCGATGGACGCCCGCGGACTCGCCCCGAACGTGACGTACCGGTCCAGTTCGCCCAGTCCGACGCGTCCGGGCGACCGGGACGCCGTGACCAGGCGGACCGCGTAGTCCACGATCGCAGGATCGACGTAGACCTGCTCGACGCTCGTCTGCATCCGCAGCAAGGTTTCCGGGGTCAGCATCGCCTGGGTGAGCTCCGGCGGTTGCAGCGCCCGCTCGACGATCGCATGCTCCTCGGGGCGGGACGGATACCCGACCACGACCTTCATCATGAAGCGGTCGACCTGCGCCTCCGGAAGCGGATAGGTGCCATCGGACTCGATCGGATTCTGGGTGGCCATCACCAGGAACGGCTCCGGCACCCGGAACGTCTCCCGGCCGATCGTCACCTGGCGCTCCTGCATCACCTCCAGCAGGGCGCTCTGCACCTTGGCCGGGGCGCGGTTGATCTCGTCGGCGAGCAGCAGGTTGGTGAACACCGGCCCGAGGGACACCTGGAACTCGCCGGAAGGCTGGTGGTAGACCCGGGTCCCGACCAGATCAGCCGGCACCAGGTCGGGGGTGAACTGGATGCGTTGGAACTGTCCGCCGATGGCACCGGCCAACGACTTGACCGCGAGGGTCTTCGCCAGTCCTGGCACGCCCTCGACCAGCAGGTGACCGCCGGAGAGCAGGGCGATGGCCATCCGCTCCAGCAGCACGTCCTGCCCGACGATGGTGCGTTTGACCTCGAACAGCACCGGCTCGAGCGGATTGACGGCGTTCGCCTGGGGGCCGGGGGGTGTCGGAAGGTAGGTCACGCTGATCCCTTTCTGGGATGGTCGCTGCTGTCCGCCCGCAGTGCGTCAGGCCGCTTCATAGTTGCGGGCCGCCGGCTCCGTCGCCGGACTGACCGCCGCCGAGAGCGGTGCCGATCGGGACGGCGAAGCCGATGCCGGCGAACGAGTCGTCGTTGCCGGGATCGGCGATCGAGACCACGACGCCGATGACGAGTCCCTGGGCGTCGAGGAGCGGCCCGCCCGAGCTTCCCGGGTTGACCGCGGCGTCGAACTGGATCAGTCCGGAGAACTTTCCGGCGTCGGTCTTCGCGGTGCGGTCCAGGCCGGAGACGATGCCGCTGGTGGTGCTGTCCGCGAACCCGAGCGGGTTGCCGATCGCGACGACGTCCGCTCCGACCGCGACGCCGCCGCCCAGGACGGCCGGAACCACCACCTCAGGCAGGCCGGCGGGTGTCAACGTCGCGATGTCGATCTTCGGATCCGCCGAGGCGACCGTCGCTGCGGCCTTCGTGCCGTCCGAGAAGATGATCGAGATCGTGCCACCGCCGGAGATGACGTGGTTCGCGGTGAGGACCGTTCCCAACGGTGTGACGACGACGCCGGACCCGAGCGCTCCCTTCGACGTGGTGATCGCCACGACCGAAGGGACGACCCGCCGGTAGATGTCGGTGGCCGGCAGGGTGGTGGCGGTCGTCGCGCTGGCGCTGGTCGGGGCGGCGGCCGGGGCGGCGGCGGTCGGTGAGGTGGTGCCGAGGCGGAATGCCAGCACGGCAATGACGAGGATCGCCACCACCAGCACCGCGCCGGCGGCGGCCGCCCAGCGCCAACCGGCGAACCTGGTGGTCGGCGCCCCGGTCGTCACGCTCATCGCGGACTCGCCGACTCCGCCGGCCGGATCGGCTCCGACGACCGGATCGCGGCGGAACCCTCCGCGGGCGAGATCGTCGTCCGCGGCGTTGTACCGGGCATCCCGGTACATCCGGGCTCGCTCACCGGTGTCGCGCGTGGGTCTGCTCAGGTCGGACTCGGGGTCCATGCATGCACGCTACGGAAGTTTCCTGAGAGCGAGCTGTCCAGTTCCCTGTGAACCTTCGGTCCGCCCGGCATCGGAGACCCTGCGGTCAGTCGCTACGAGAAGTCACCAGGTACGTCGCACCGTGGCCTTGGACCCGGTGACCAGGCTCTGCGCCGGCACGTCGTCGGCCACCACCGCTCCGGCAGCGACCACGGAGTCGCGGCCGATGCTGACTCCGGGCAGGATCGTGGCGCCGGCGCCGATCCACACGTTCTCCGCGATGTCGATCGGCCCGCCGGTCAGCCACACCCGCCGCTCCTCGGTATCGACCGGATGGCCGACTGTGATGAAGGTGGCCTTCGGGGCGACCATCACGCCCTCACCGAGCCGGATACCGGCGTAGTCCAGGAACGTGCACCCCTGGTTGATGAACACCCGCTCCGCCAGGTCCAGGTTGAGGCCGTGGTCTGTGTAGAACGGCGGATAGATCGTCACGCGCGGCGGCAACGCCCGGCCCAGGATCAGGTCGAGCAGTTCCGCCCGGCCCGCCTCGTCCTCGAACGGCAGGACGTTGAGCCGCGAGGTGAGCTCGGTGACCCTGCGCACCCGGTCGGACATGGCCCGGAACCCGGGGCTGTGGATGCGCACGAGAAGGTCGCCGGTCATCACCGGATGATCCCCCGGTCGCCGCGAACCGGGCCGGAAACACGCTCGGATGCGACGGCCCGTCGCCGGTTCCGGAGGTGATGAGAGGCTGACTGCGACCAGCACGCTCGAACCAGGAGGCCCGCTGTGCCGACGACCCCGCTGCCGGACGACATCCTGGCGTTCCTCGGCCTGCCGAACCCGGCGGTGATGGCCTCGGTCCGTGAGGACGGCCAACCGGTCACCGTGGCCACCTGGTACCTGATGGACGGTGCCGATGTGTTGGTGAACCTCGACGCCGGCCGAGCCAGGCTGGCCTATCTCCGAGCCGAGCCGCGGGTGAGCCTGACCGTGCTCGACGGCGCGGACTGGTACAGCCACATCAGTGTGCAGGGAAAGGTCCAACGGATCGTCGACGACGAGGATCTGGCCGACATCGACCGGATCTCCACGCACTACACCGGGCACGCCTACCGGGTCCGTGATCGCCGACGGGTCAGCGTGTGGTGCTCGGTCGAACGCTGGCATCGCTGGGGGCGCTTCGCCACCTGACGGACCGGTCCGACGGACCTGATCCCGGCCTGGAGCACGGTTTCCTGCGCTTGCGAACCGGTCAGTCCGGGACGCCGCCGACCACCCGGGCCACCCGCTCCAGAGTCTCGCGGTAGGTCGCCCACCAGTCGGGATCCTGCGCCGGAATGTTCGTGACGTCCTGGCGCACCCCGACGGCCCCGTCGAGGGTCTCCCGGACGATGTCGGCCTGGCCGGCGTGCCGTTCGGTCTCGGAGATCATGTGCACCAGGATTTGGTGCAGCGTCACGGGATTGCGCTCGTCCGGCCACCACGGGACATGTCCCTGCGCGTCCAGGTCGAGGGCGTCGATGGTGGCGTCGGCCCGGACCCACACCTCGCGGTAGTGCCCGACGATCAACTCCCTGGACTGCTCGGCGGTTGCCCACATGTCGGAGTTGTCGTCGTCGTCGGCGTTCTCGTCCGCGAGCCAGTCCGGCTCCGGAATCGGCCGGTCGAAGGTCGCGCCGAGGTAGCCGGCCTCGACCATCGCCACGTGCTTCACCAGGCCGAGCAGATTGGTGCCGGTCGGTGTCATCGGTCGCCGGACGTCGTACTCGGACAGGCCGTCGAGCTTCCACAGCAGGGCGTCCCGGCCTCGTTGCAGGTAGCGCTTCAGCGTGGCCTTGGGATCTTCGAGGGGCATGCGGTCACCCTGCCAGTAGGAGACCTCCATCGACCAGCGGAATACCCCGACCGGTCAGTGTCCGGCCGGCAGGTCGGAGGGATATCCGACGCCGGTGAGCTTTTCGGACAGCTGCCACAGCCGCTTGGCGTCCTCGACGTTGCTCGCCGCCGCCGACCGCCCGACCAGGGTCGGGTTCCCGCGCTGTTCGGACATCCGGTCCGGGCCGACATAGCTGTCCGACGGCAGATCCTGACTGGCGGCGAACAACGTCGGGAGCGCGCCGGCGGTATCGGACTGGGCGAGCACCTTGTTACCGATCACCGTGGCCAGGTCGGTGAGCCGGTTCCCCGTCCGACCTTGCAGGTTCGTGCTCGCGTAACCCGGGTGGGCGGCGTTGGCCCGGACCGCCGACCCGGTGGCCTGCAGCCGCCGGGCCAACTCGAGGGTGAACAGCAGATTGGCCAGCTTGGACTGGCCGTAGGCCTTCCAGGCGTCGTACGGCCGGCGCTCCCAGTTCAGATCGTCGAAGTCGATCACCCCTCGGCGGTGCAGGCCCGACGACACCGTCACCACCCGGTCGGTGATCGAGGGCAACAGCAGGTTGGTCAGCGCGAAGTGGCCGAGGTGGTTGGTGCCGATCTGCATCTCGAACCCGTCGGCGGTCCGGGCCTGCGGGATCGCCATCACGCCGGCGTTGTTGATCAATACATCGAGCGGACCGTCCCAGCCTGTCGCGAACGCCCGCACCGAGTCCAACGACGCCAGGTCGAGCTCGCGGACCTCGGTCCTGCCGTTGATCTGGGCGGCGGCCTGACGCCCCTTCTGCAGATCGCGGACGGCGAGCACCACCTGGGCGCCGCTGCCGGCCAGGGCGACGGCCGCTTGCCGGCCGATGCCGCTGTTCGCGCCGGTGATCACGAAGGTGCGGCCCGACTGGTCGGACAGGTCGGCGGCAGTCCACTTGTGCGTCATGCACCCACCCTACGGAGAACAGCTCAGCGACGGTCGGGAGGCGAACTCGCCCGCCGGCCCCGCGCTATCGTGTGCCGCACACCGACGAACGGGTGGGCCATGAGCGGATCATCGTGAGTACGCCGACTTCGTCGTGCACCTTGTTCGAGGGGGTCGTGGCGTTCCTGACGACGGCCGCGGGCGGCCGGCACACACCGATCTTCGACAACTATCGACCGTCCCTGCTGTTCGACGGCGCCGAGACCACCGGAACCATCACCTTGCCGATCGGAACCGAGATGGTGATGCCCGGCGAGACAACGGGCGTGCGCATCCACCTCACCCAGCCGGTCGCACTGGCGGTCGGCGCGCCGTTCGCCGTCCTGGAGGGAACCCGGACGGTCGCCGGCGGCTCCGTCACGAAGATCATCGGCTGATCGGCAGTCAGCGTCGTTGTTCCGCTGCCTCACCCCGGGTTGTTCGCCGACTCGTCCCTGTCCTCCTACGACCGGGACGCTGCCGGGCTGCTCACGCGGCGCGCGCTGGAGTTCCTCGCTTCGATTCGCTGAAAGGTGGCTGCTGGAACCGGATCGGCTAGGCCGGCACCTGGTGCTCGACCTGCCAGCCGAGATCCTTGAATCTCAGGAACAGCCCCGGAAGGTGGGCCGCCCCGACGATCCAGAGCTGGGTGTCGCCCTTCTTCAGGACCTCGGGCGTCGCGAAACCGGCCATCCACTGCCGATTGCGTTCCTCGGCATTCGCGGCGTCGATCCCGGCGAGCTTCTCCTGCGCGTCGTCGGCGAAGATCTGCTGCTGATCGCCGGCGGCGACCATCTGCTTGCTGGCGGCGACGTTCGCTGCGGCGGCGGGGTTGTCCGTACGCACCTTGTCCCGGATGTTCTGGGCGGTCGCCTCGTCTCGGCTCGCGGTCGTCTCGAGGACGCCGCGCTTCGCCGCCTTGTTCTGAGCGCCGGTCATCGCCAGAGCGACGTAGGCATCATCGAGGCTGACGTCGTCGATCCTGCCGGTCCGGGACTGGATGTTCGCCAGCCGCATCCCGACCACCTTGATCTGCCTGGAGGTCGCCGGGTCGTCGGCCGGCTGCTGAGCGAGCTGCACCTGTTGCGCCTCGTACTGGGTCTTGTTGACGAGGTCGTCGATGAGCGCATCCGCGCTGTTCGGCAGCTCAAGGGACCGGTAGTCGTGGGCACCGGTGGTTTCGGAGTAGACGTGGGAGAACGCTTGGTTCTTCAGATATCTCACCACCCCCTGCCACGCGGCGACCTGGGTGAGATGCAGGCCGTGATGCGTTCCGAGCAGATGCACGGTCACGCCGTGCTCGGAGTTCTGCGCGATCCAGAGATTCGCTCCCGCCCTCGGTGCGGCCGCGACCATGCCCTGGATCCGGGTTCCGCGCTCCACGAGTTCCGGTTCGGTGACCCGGCGGACGTACGACCGGCGGAGCCTGTCCAGTGGCGACTCGGGACGGCCCCCGGGAGGACTGCCGGGGACGCCGCCATCCGAGCCGGCGGGCGTGTGGGTGACCGGGCTCGGCACCGGGACCAGGCCCGACAGCTGCGATTCCGACCGTTCGCGTTGCCCGCCCGGCCGGCCGATCGGGTCGGGATCGGGGGTCCGCCGTACCGGGGTCTCCCAGGTCGTCACGCGGGGCCCTCCTCACTGGGCGCTCCGGTAGGTGAGGGGAGGAACGTCATTGGCGTAAGGGTCGCAGCTTACGAGCGACAACGCACGGCTTGCGATCGGATTCGGGCACCGCCGTCGCCGATGTCAAGGGGGCCGGCCCGGCTCAGAGGTGCGCGAAGGCAGCGGTGGCCAGGGTGATCATCCGATCCTTGTTCGCGTCCGGCTGATGGGTGAGGTTGGACATCGATGGCAGGTTGACGATGAGGGCACTGGCGCCCTGCTGGATGAATACCTCTCCGATGGAGGCGTTCCAGAACGCGTCGTCTCCCAGCCCGGCGATGTGTTCGCTGGAGCTCTCCAACTGCTGCTTCCGCGCGTCGATGTCGGCCTGGGACCTGTCGATCTCCACGTACATGATGTAGCTCTCGTCGGTAGTGGCCGAGTACAGGCACTCGCCGATCGGACCTCCGTCGGCGAGCACCTTCATCGGCTTGCCCGCGGCGGTCGAGACCTCGTCGACAGTCACCAATGCACACACTGAGCCCGAATCAGTAGTCGTAGCAACGGCATTCGCCACCGGTGGTCCGGCCGGTGTCGGACCGGCTGCGCCGGCGACGGGCGGCCGGGGCAGCGAGGCCGCGAACGAGGGACCTCCGCAGGCCGTCGTCCCGTACAGCACCAGTGTGGCGAACAGCAGGGTCGAAAGAATGCGTCTCATCAGTTGTCTCCTCGGGTTGGCTGGTGGTGAAGGGGTTTCGGCGGCTCGAACTCCGTCGGAGAAGCTCAACGCATTGCCGCCGTGAAGGCGTACGTGCCCGTGGCGGCCCCGCGCGCGGAGATCACCACCTGGTAGGTCCCGGCGTCCGACACCGGCACGACGTCGCCGTCGCACATGGACGACAACCCGGCGATCGGCGTCCCGGTGCTGTTCAGCACGGTCCAGGACAGGTCGGAAGCCGTGCAGCTCGCGGCCGGGGTGATCTGCAAGCTGGAGTTGGCCGAGGCGGCAAATGTCCATTCGTCCTCGGCTCCGGGTGCGTTGATGGTGCCGGCGGCCGGGCCGCCGATGGGTAGCGGGCGGGCCAGGTCGGGCCTGGAGGCCAGCCAGGTCACGGTGAAGGATCCGACGCCGCCGTCATTGCTGGCGACGACGAGCTGGTAGGTGCCGGCAACGGCGAATTCGACCCGCCCCTGGTCCTGGCAGATGTTCTGCTCCCCGGTGAACGCCCCACCGGTGGGGAGGATCAGGTACCAGTGGAGAGCGGTGGCCGTGGAATCGGCACACACCGTGTCGGCCGCGAAGTAGCCGACGTCGCCTGCGGCCACGGTGATCGCGTAGCGATCTCGGGCGCCGGGCGTGTCGATGGTTCCGGTCGCTGCGTTGCCGGCCGTCAACATGGCGGTAAGGTCCGGCCGGGAGCGGAGCCATCCGATGCGGTAGCTGCCGGTCCCGCCGTCGTAGCTGCTGACGACCAGCTGGTAAGTGCCGGGTCGGGCGAATTCCACCCGCCCCTGGCTGTCACAGATCTCCAGCTCACCGGTGGCCCTGGTGCCGTCAGGTTCGAGTAGATACCAATGCAGTCTGCCGGATGTTATTGCTGCACAGGCCGTGTCGGCAGCGAAGTATCCGACGGTGCCGGCCGCCACGGTCATCGAGTACGTGTCGCGGGCTCCGGGGCGGTCGATGGTTCCGGACGCGGTGGACCCAGCGGTGAGCGGCCGGGCGACATCAGGTCGGGAGGTCGTCCAGGTGAGCGTGTACGGCCCTGAGCCACCGTTGGCGCTGGCGATCACCAGCCGATAGGTTCCGGCCCTGGTGAACTGGACTCGGCCCAGGTCGCTGCAGATGTCGGTCTCGCCGGTGAAGTGGGCGCCGTCCGCGTCCAGCACGTACGAGCTGAGCGAGCCGTCCTGGCCGGGTGTGCAGTCGGGAGCGGCGGCGAAGTAGGCGACCGTGCCGGCCGGGACCGTGAATGAGTAGGACCTGGAACCGCCGGCCGTGATGGAGCCCTGCGCGACGGCTCCGGGGGTGATGTCGCCGGTGATCGTGCCCGTTTCCGCGGTGGGGCCCTCGATTCCGTCACGGCCGGGCACCGTGCCCGTCCCGGCCGCCATGGCCGAAGCGAAGCCGGCGTCGCCGGTGCCGGCAACGTCCTCGGTGCAACCGGGCACTGCCGTGGAGGGAAGTTCCAGTTGGCGGCAGATCTGCTCAGCTCGGGCCGCGACGGTGGCATCGAACGCAGGCCGTCGACGATCGGGGAAGTGGTCAAGGGTGAATGTCGCTGTGCTGTCGCCCGGTTGGTAGCTGAAGAGCGATTGACGTTGCGAAATGCGCCAGGAGGCAGCATAGGTGGCGTACAGGGTGTCGTAGTCTGCGAGATCGTCCGTGGTGTAGTCGGTCCCGTTCGAACTCTGCAGCGAGCCGCCCGGTTGCCCGGTGAACGGTCCGAGCAGGCCATGGACGGTTCCTCGCCGCGCCGCCGCGAGATCGACGTTGAGATCCAGTCCATCGGAGTTCGTTCGCACGGTGACGACACTCCCGTCGGTCAGGCTGACGGTGACCGAATCCGCCGTGCGGCCCACTCGGGCGCCGTGCGGCAGATCGACGGTGCCGACCTCGGGGAGCCGACCGCCCGGCCAGACCACCGTCAGGCCGGACCCGAGGGAGCCGGTGGCCATCAACCGGTCACCGCCCACCGACATCGCTACCGCCGTGGTCATCGCCAGATAGCGGCTCCCCCTGACCGGCTCCTGGCGTACCTGCACGATGAGCTCGCGGCTCCGAAGGGCGGTGAACTCGCCGGCGCCCTGCATGTCGTAGAAGATGCCGTCAGCTGTCCGGAGGTGGGGGTCCGCGGTGCTGCGCGCACCGGGTTTCGAATTGGTCGGCAGGCCGTCGGAACATCCGGAGATGCACGGATCCGTGGCCGGGCTCGGTGCGGACGAGTCGGGGTCGCACACCGTGGTGGCGCAGGGTGGGGGTGGGCAGTGATAGAAGCAGATGATCGACGTCTGACCCTGGGTCAACGAGCCACCGAGGCCGGTGCCGTTGCCGAGCCCGGCGTGGGCTCCGTGGCTGGACTGCTGTCCACTCGAGTTGTAGCCGGTGTCGAAACCGCCGCCGGCCGGCCCGACCGAGCCGTCCGCGCTGCGTCCCTTGCCGGAGAAGTCATCCAGGCCAGGGGCAGAGTGGTCGTCCTTGTCCATGCAGTTGACGACGCCGCCGCCACCCGCGCCGTATCCGACGCCGGTGCTGTTCGTGTTGTACAGGCCGATCTGGCCGCCGGAGAAGGCCACGCCGAAAGACGTCGAGCTGTAGCTGCCGATGCCGATGCCGTAGCTGCCGCCGATCGAGAGGTAGTCGCAGGAGGTGCCGCTCGCGTCCGACCGGTCGACGGGATCGTTGCCGACATATTCGTAGAGGTTGGCCGAACCGCCGGTGACGCCGAGCGGGTCAGGAGCGGTCCACCGGCCGGAACCCGGGTCGTAGTCGCGGGCCCCGAATCGCACCAGCGGCGAGGCCGGATCGGTGATCCCGCCGGCGAATCCGATCTGCTGCCAGCCAGGCACCAGTTCCGAGGTGACGACGCCGAACACGGTCCGGGTGGTCCGGTCGACGATCGTGCCGGTGGCCCCGTCGATGACGAGCCCCGGCCCGCCGGTCGCATCGGGCACCTCCAGGTAGTCCCGACCCTGCGCCGTCACATATGCGGGTAGCGGCGAGCTGCCGTCGTAGACGAAGCGTCTGGTGATCGCACCGGCCGCGTCGAGCTCGGCAACCGGCCGCAGCTGGTCACGGTACAACAAGCCGCCGGTGGGCCGACCGCCGACCTCAGTGGCCACCCGACGACCGAAACCATCAGTCGTGTAATCGATCTCAGGCTTGCCAGGGGACGAAATGGACAGCAGGGCACCATCCCCGTCGTACCGGTACCGCGTGGTGCCGGCCGGTGAGGTCGCGGTCGCAAGCCGGCCGGCGCTGTCGTAGCCGAACCTGGTGTCGCCCGTGGCCAGGAGGGTGTTGCGGGCGTCGAACGTCCTGGTGGTGACGACGCCGTCGGGGGTGGTCGTCGAGGTGAGATTCCCGGCGGTGTCATAGGTGTAGGCGGTCGTGGCTCCGTCGGTCGTCTCGGATGTCACCCGGCCCGCCGGGTCGTAGCGAAAGCCGGTGCGCACCTGGTGACCGGGGGCCGAGGTGTCGAACTCGGTCACCCGGCCGAGGTGGTCCCGCTGGTAGATCAGGTCGGCGACCGCCGCGCCGCCGGGGCCGGTGATCTTCTCTTCGGTGGTCTCGCCGAACTGGTTGGTGGTGAAGGTGGCGCGCAGCGATCCCAGGGTCTCGGTACGGATCCGGCCGGTGCCGGGTGCGTCGACGATCCTCATGGCTCCGGCGCGGGTGAGGTTTCCGGCCGCGTCGTAGGCGTACTGCACCACCGGAGCGCTTCCGGCCGTCTCGCTGAGGGTTCGGCCCGTCGGGTCGACCGTTCGGGAGACCGTTCCGGTGACCCGGCCGGTGGTGGTCTCGGCGGTGATGTCAGCGCCGGTATACGCATCCGACACCGTGACATCCTTGCTCGCCCAGCCGGTGAGCCTGAACCGGTCGTCGTACCGCGCGGTCTGCCGGTCGGCACCCGCGTCGTAGGAGGCGACCTGGCCGCCTGCGGTGCGGTCGACTGCGACCGTGGTGCCGCCGGTGATCGTCTTCACCAGCCGGCCGTCGGCGTCGTAGTCGAAGCCGGTGAACTGCGGTCCGCCCTGACCGGCGGGCGAGTTGATCGCGGCGACCTCTCCGTCGGCGCGCAAGGTCATCTGGTAGGTGCCGGCACCCGGTGCCGCGAAGCCGGTGATGCGATCGGCGGCGTCGCGATGCAGGGTCACGCCGGCCGATCCTGGCCCCGTGACGGAGAGCAGTGCGCCGGTCACCGTGCTGGTGCGCCGCTGTACTCCGTGTTCCGGGTCGGTCACCGTCGTGAGCCCGGGCGTGTACGCGTACGTCCAGACCCGGGCGTCCGGCCCGGTGCCCAGGGTGATCCGGTCGATCCGCCCGCGGTCGTCATAGCGGTAGCTGACGGCCGGTCCGGCGGCGCGACGACTGACGACCCGGCCCTTCGCGTCGTAGCCGACGGTCGCTCTGGCTCCGGTGGGATCGGTGCTGATCGCGGTGCGGGTAGCTGGGTCGTATCCGAACGTCCAGCTCCTTCCGTCCACAGTGACCGTCCGGCTCGATGTCGTCTCACCGGTGCCGATCGCACCGGCCGTCGCGGTCGATGTCGTGTGGCGGTCGCCGTCGGCCACCGCGGCCAGGACCGGCGCGTTGAGGCCCCACCGCGGGTCTGGGGCGAGCCTGATATCGATCGACCGGCCGTCGGGAAGGGTGACGACACGATGCGCCGCGGTGGCAGCAACTGCGGTGATCGCTCCGGAGGTGTCCGCATGGCTCCAGCGGGTGGTCGAACCGTTGACCGACACCGTGTCGACCGCGGTCGCTCCGCTCGGGAAGTCGGTCTCGACAGTGAGCCCGGAAGCCGACGTGGAGCGGAGGTAGCGGGTGGTCGCGCCGGTTCCGTCGGTACTGGAGGTGAGTCGACCCTGCCCGTCGTAGGTATATCCGAGGTAGTTGCCTGCCGCGTCCTGCCAGCCGGTGAGCAAACCATTGGCGTCGGTCCGGATCTGCGCCGCAGACCCGTCCGGGTAGCCCACCGCGGCCAGCCGACCGTCGTCGAAGCCGAGGTCGGTGCCCGCGCCTCCTGGCACCTCGAGCCGCCGTGGCGTGCCGTCGGGGCTGCGGATCACGGAGAGTGCCACTCCGCCGGAGTCCGAGACGGTCGCCAGTCCGTGCGCGGTCCAGGTGAAGCTGACCTGCACGGCACCGGTGATCGCGTCGACCGTCGACGTCAGCCGCCCGCGGGAATCGAACATGTCCACCCGGGTGCCGGTGACGTCGGCGATCGCCGCCTGACCGTTGACGTCGGTTCCGGCGACGTGCCGGACCGTCCCGTCTCCGGCAATGAACGTGGAACTGGTCCGATCGAAACTGTCCAGGACGGAGAGGGTCCAGCCGGCCAATCCGATGGGGTCGGCGGACGGTGCCTTGTCCTGGAGCCGACCCGCGGCCCGATCGGAGGAGTAGTTGAGGGTGATCGTGGTGCCGGCCAGCGGCAGATGCACGTCGGAAACCTGCCGCATGCACGGCAGGATTGCCAGGTCATCGCAGCGGTCGAGAGCGGGATCCCCGGAGGACGAACCGGTCGCGGCCGGGCTGGTCGTCGAGAACGGAACCGGTGTTGCTGTGGCCCCCGCACCAGGTGTGGGGGTGACTGGTGTGGGGCTGACCGGCGCCGGGGCCGCCGCTGTGGGTGAGACGACGGACACCGGGGCGGACCGCGGCACCGGCGATCCGGACGTGGTGCAGCCGCCGGTCATCGCCGAGACGGCGACGGCGACAGCGACGGCGCTGCTCGTCCACCAGCTGCGCCTGCGCCGGGCGTTGATCGTCGGGCTGTCCACCGGATGCTTCCCGGTCCGGTCGCCCGATTCGTGATCCGACCTACTCATGGGTACGACGGTAGGAATACGGGCGTATCCGTCACACCCGTACGACCACGGGGGCACTACCTGTTTGTGCGGTCGCGACGCCGCGCGCTGGTCGTGGCCGCTGGGTGTGTCAGCCCTCGGAGGGCTGTGGGAGGTTGGTGCGTCCCCGCACGCCGAGCTTCCGGTAGACCGCGGCCAGGTGGCCCTCGACCGTTCGGGTGCTGATGAACAGGATGGCGGCGATTTCCCGATTGTTGTGCCCGGTCGACGCCAGCGCTGACACCCGAGATTCGGTCGCGGTCAGCGTTGCACCCGTCCTGGCGCCGTCCAGACGGGCGAGATCCTCGCGGGCCAGGTCGGCCCAGGCCACGGCTCCCAGCGCGGTGAACTGGTCCACTGCGGCCTGCAGGTTCGCCCGGGCGGCAGCCTTGGCACGACGTCTCCGGTGCACCTGGCCAAGGGCCAGTTGCGAGCGCGGGAGCTCCAGAGCCAGTGACGAGCGGCGGTGGGCCGAGACGGCCGCCTCCAGCGCGGACACCGCGGCGTCCAGTTCCCCGGAGGCCGCGAGAACCAGTCCGTCGAGGCGGAAACCGACGCCCGTCAGGGTGGGCCGGTGCAACCGCTCGCCCGCCGACCGTTGTTCGGCAGCCAACCGTGCGGCTTCGTCCAGGAGGCCGGCAGTGATCAGGGCCTGCCCGAGGTCGGCCTCCAGGCGCTGCCGTCTCCCCGGTTCGTGAACACCCAATGTCTGCGCCGCGGACCAGGCCGCCCGAAAATGCCGGAGGGCCGCCTCCGCATCGCGGTCGAAGAACGCCACCACACCCAGAACATGCTGATAGACAATGGTTTTCTTGGTCGGGGCGGCTTCGGCCCCGGGCGGCAGCCGGCCGACCATCAGCGCCCTGGCCCGAGCGCTGTCACCGGTGGTCACGGCCAGGAGGCCGCCCGCCGCGTAGAGGCTGGCCGGGGCGACCCCGCCGGTCCGGGCCGCCTGCGCCAGGCCCTCGTCGACCGCGGCGAGGCCGACAGCGTAGTTGCCGGCCCAGTACTCGGTCAGCGCGAGATGTCCGAGCAGGGCGGGCAGCGAGCCGTCGTCACCCTCGGAGTGGGCCAGCACCAAGGCCGCCAAGAGTTCCGTCCGCGCCCCGTCGAGGTCGTCGATCAGCTTGAGCTGGTAGGCCCGAATACTGCGGACCCGATTGAGAACCTGGGTGGATCGTGGCTGCCGGAGCTGTTGTCTGGTCTCGGCGGCCTCGGCCCGGATCAGCAGGTCGTCGGCCATGCCGAGGCCTGCATCGAGGTGGTCTTCCGCCAGGTAGACCAGCGCCATCGATAGGGCCCCGGGGTCGGTGTCGCCGATCTGGTCGAAAACTGCGATCGACTCGCGGGCGAGCTCGGAGCGGCTGGTGGTGAGCCCGTCACCGACATCCGCTGCGCAGGCCAGGGCGACCGCCCGGCTCCGCCGGTCGAGCCCCGGCGCGGCGAGCACCCGGCGTACTACGGCCTGGGCGGCCGGCTGACCCCGGACCCAGTACGTCGACTCGATCAGCATCGGAAGCAGTGACGCCCACGGTCCTTCGGGTGGCGTTCGCCCGGCGATCTCCTCAGCGAGTTCGCAAGCACGGGCGATGTTTCCCGCGGCGAAATGCAACTCGGCTGCGAACAGGCCCCTGGCGTTGAGAACGTCGATCTCCTCCGGCACGGTCAGGGTGGCCGCCAGATCGGCCAATTCCGCCGCCGCGTGCGGTGCGCCCCGGCTCTGCGCGGACCGCGCGCCGGCCTCCAACGATCGGGAGATCGCGGCGTCCGGTTCGCCGTCGTTGGCCAGGGCCAGGTGCCGGGCCTGCTGTTCCGGATCGGCGGTGATGGTGGCGAGCCGCCGATGCAGCTGATGTTGCCCGGCCGGGCTCAGCTCCTGCATCGCAATGGCACCCAGCAACGGGTGGGCGGGCCGCAGCCGACCGGCCGTTTCCGTGATCAGGCCTGCCTCGAGTGCGAGATCGATGGACACATCGGCATCGGCCACTCGGCCCTGGAGCGCACGCCGGACGACTGCCCAGGTCGGACGGGACAGCGCCGACACCGCAAGGAGCGCTTGACGGGCATCCTCAGGTTGCGCGGCCACCCGTTGGCCGAGCAGTTTCGACAGTGTCGCCGGCACCGCGAGTCGACCGGAATCGGCCCGGTCGCCGGAGAACGCCCGGGCGAGTTCCAGTGCCCAGTAGGGATTCCCGTCGGCCGCGCCGACCAGGACGCGTTCGGTCTCGCCCGAAGCTGCGGCGCCCAACTCCCCGCGGACGAGACCCGTGATCGACTCGGTGGCCAGCCTGCCGAGCGGCAGAACCACCAGATCACCGTCCGGAAGAAGCTCCGGCAGGCAGGGGGCCAGCTCGAGCGAACCAGTTGACGCCGCCGCCGGTTCCGCGAGACTGCCGGTGCGGCGGGTCATCAGGGCCCGAACGGGCTCGTCGTGCAACCGCCGGAGGGCATAGCCCACTACTTCGGTGCTGGCCCGGTCGAGCCACTGCACGTCATCCACGGTGATCAGCACCGGACCGGTGGCGCTGAGCAGCCGCAGGACGCTGAGCACGCCTGCACCGATCTCGCGCGCACTGGCCGCCACCCCGGTCGGCGAGCGGCGGAGGAGGACGACCTCCAACACGGTCCGGACCGATTCGTTGACACGTTGCAGCACGTCGTCGGCGACGCCCTCGAGCATGTCCCCCAGACCGGCGAAGGACATCCGGGCTTCGGCCTCGGCGGCGCGCACCGGGAGTACCAGGTGACCACGTTGCAGGGCGGTGGCCACTCCGTGGCCGAGCAGGGTCGACTTGCCGATGCCGGCGTCACCCTCGATGGCCATCGCGCGGGGTGGTGTAGCACCGTCCAGGAAGCGGGAGACGGCAGCTTCCTCGCGGGAACGGCCGACGACAGGTCGGTGATCCTGCTGGTCCACCGGCCCACGACCCGTCAGCCCATCGAGCCGGCGTAGGAAACTCCGTGGGCTGCCGGAGAGCCCGCTGCCACGAGTGTGCCGCTATCACCGCGACCTGTCACGGCCTGCCGGGCACCCGGAGGGTCAGTGCTCAGAGTGAGATCGCCGGTAGGACCCGGGCCGAGCGCGACCCGGCGCGACGCAGCGCCTCCATGACGGTCGCCGCATCGTCAGCCTCGACCAGGGATAGACAGGTCTGATCTGCCGGGATGTAGGTGGAGTGCAGGACCACCACCGGCTGATCCGCTGCGGTCATCGTCATCGCCGCCGTGCGCATCGCCGCGATCACCGCGCCGAGATCCGCCACCTCGGCCCCGGTCACCGTCCGTTGAACAGCAAAGATGCTCATGCCTCGACGCTAGGAACGGGCTCTCACTCGACGCATCCGTGTAAGTACGGGGAGTCCACCTGATTCGAAGAGCTACCTCTGCTGCACCGGTCGGGACCGACACTCGCCGGCCACCGGAGGTAGATCGGGACCCGAACCCGCCTGCACCGGAGGTAGCAGGCATTGGTGGTGACACGCCGTTGGCGCTCGGCGTGTCCCTGGCAGCAACCTGCTACTTGTGGGCGCGCCGGGGACTCGGCGGTCGGCGGCCGGCCGGGGGTAGCGCGATGTGCTGGGGACACGCCGTGGACGCGCGGTGTGTCGCTGGGAGAACCTGCTACGGGTGAGCGCGCCGGGGACTCGGCGGTCGGCGGCCGGCCGGGGGTAGCGCGATGTGCTGGTGACACGCCGTGGACGCTCGGCGTGTCGCTGGCAGAACCTGCTACCTGTGAGCGCGCCCGGGACTCGGGCTGTCGGCGGCCGGCGGGGGGTAGCGCGATGTGCTGGGGACACGCCGTGGACGCTCGGCGTGTCCCGGGCAGAACCTGCTACCTGTCGGGTGCCGTATCGGTGGCGCCCGGGCTCAGCCGTGGCGCCCGGTGCCGTAGTCGATCCAGCTGCCCGTGGGCCGCTGCTGGCCGACACCTGGCCGGTGGTAGTCGCAGACGCCATGCGGGAAAGCGGATCTCAGCTGCGCCTTCTGCTCCGCGGTGAAGGTGGCCGGCAGATAGTCGTTGAATCGCAGTGGCTTCAGGGCGCACTTGAGGATGTTCTGGGTGGCCGGCTGGCCCGCGACCAGCCGGGTGTTGGACCCCACCGGGTAGATGGCCCCGCACCGACCGGTTGCCGGGTCGGTCAACGGTTCGACGATCCGTTGGCTCGCGGTCAGGTAGCAGCCGTCACCGAGCCCGGCCGGCTTGTTGGACAGCACCTTGGCCCGCTGGCTCCGGTGCGAGCGGTCCGCAGCGATCTCGGTCAGCCACTGGTCCATCGCGGCCAGTTCGTACACGTTGGCCGCCGCGATCTGATCGGGCGTCGGCTGGTTCGCGATGATCACCTGGTTCCCGGACGTGCCGTTGGCCGCCTCGAGCCTGGCGCGCATCACGAACGACCACTCGGTGGTGTGGATGTCGTTGCCGAAGCCGGCGAAGTCCAGATCGGTGCGCTGGTCGATGATCGGTGTGGTGCGCAGCCCCAGTCCAGCGCTGTTGACCAGGTCGTCGGCGTAGGCCGCCCGCAGCGCGCGCGGGTCGGCCTCGGTGCGATGAGGTGACGGTGCCCCGGCAACGTCCTGGCCGCCGATGCCGGCATTGAGCAGGGCGAATTGGGCGGGGGTGAGCGCGCCGGACCGCAGCGCGGCGAGGCCGTACTGGACCCCGGTGTTGTCCAACACGCTGCGGACGAAGCCGGTGCGCTGATTGCGGCCGAGCTGGGTGACGAACTGCTCGAACGCGCTGCACTTGACGCCGTCAGGGTTGCTGACCGGGTTCCAGATCGCCGCCGCTGGGATGGCCGGGTTGCAGCTCTCGGTGGCCGTTGAGCGGCTGGCAAAGGTGGCGTCCCACGAGACGCAGGTGCTGGTGGTCGGGAAACCCACCACGCCCAACCGGGCGGCGGCCGAGAGCCCGGCGCCGGCGCCGGCGAAGAAGCGGTTCAGCAGTCGGCAGTCGGTGACCGGTCCGAGGACGGTGAACGGGTCCGGGAACGAGACGCCGGGAATGATGCCGTCGAGGATTCCCGGGTAGGCGTCGGCGATGTCGTACTGCTGGATCGCCCCGCCGGAGCCGCCCCAGCCGATGGTGTGCAGCACCGGCCCGTAGGTCTCGACGAAGTGTTCCTTCACCATCATCGCCGCCTCGGCGGAAATGATCGGGCTGCAGTTGTTGTCGAGGACGTTCAGGCTGGACGAGGCGACCGCGTAGCCCTGCGAGAGGAACAGGTCGTCGACCACTCCGCCGGTGGCGGCGCCCTGGTGGTACCCGCTGTTGCAGCCGCCGCCGAAGGTGTAGACGAGCTTGCGGTTCCAACTGGATCCCGGCTCGTACGGCGACGGCGGCCGGCCGTCGTACAGCGCCGCCAGCTGGTACACCGCGCGGTCGATCGTGCCGGTCTCCAGCCGGACGACATAGGGAACCGAGCGGCCGTCCACCGTCGCGCTCGCGGCGTCGGCGGGCGGGCTCTGCGGATCCGCGAGCGGGGCGAAGACACCGGCAGTGTTCCGGTACAGATAGCTCACCAGCGTCGGCGCGCTGCAGAGCGGCTGCACCGCGGGGGCGAGCCCGTAGGCGGTGGTCTCGCAGTAGAACGGCAGTTGCGCGGGGCCGGAGAACACCGGGCCGGTGATCGGATGATCGGTGACAACGAGCCGGGCTCGATCGCGGCCGGTGCTGGCCTCGATCAGATTTCGGCCGGTCTGCAGGCCGGACACCAGGCCGAGGAGGCTTCCGTCGGGCTGAGCGTGGAAGTCCGCGGTGACGGGGCGGCCGTTGGTCGTCACCTGCAGCCGGCCGTTCTGGTGCCGAGGCACCGAGATCTGCAGCAGGACCTGTTCGCCGCTCACCAGGTCGGCGTGCGGATTGGACACCGAACGGATCGACAGACCGCCGGGGCGATCGGCACCGCGATCGGTTCCGGCCCCGGCTGCCGACGCCACGCTGACGCTCGACATCAACAGCACCGCAACGGATCCGACGGTGACCGCTACCCGGATCCGGCTCTTCATCGTCATGCTGGCCCCCGGTGGGACGTGCGTCCGCTCGACGTCGTCGTCGGGCTCGGGGACCGTACCTCCGGGTAAGCCGGATGGCCACTGCTGTGTCAGCAGATTGGGCGAAATCTCCCTACTACGCACCAATGTCGTAGTTCAGCCGACCGGCCACTGCGCCCCGATCACCGCCAGCAGCTCGAGCTTACGGGCGCTGTCGCTGCCCGGTGTCGCGGTGAAGACCAGCAGCGCCTGCGACTGCTCGGGGTCGGCCAGGATCTGGCAGTCCAGCTCCATGATCCCTACCTCAGGATGCTGCAGCCGTTTGGTGCGGGCGTGCTTCACGCCGACCTCGTGTGCGCGCCAGAGCTTCTCGAAGTCAGAGCTGCGGGCCAGCAGCGCATCGACGATCTCGGCGGCCCGTGATCGCGGCCCCAGCCGGGAGTAGGCCGCCCGGAGATCGGCGGTGAAGACCCGGGCGTGGACCGGGTGGTCGTCGGCCGGGTAGATGTCGCGCGACGAGGGATCGGTGAACCATCGGTAGACGGTGCTGCGGGCGAGTCCGGAGAACCGGGTCTGGTCGCCGAGCAGCGTGCGGGCCAAGGGCGTCTGCACCAGGGTCTCGCCGAGGTCGGTGAGCACCTGCGCCGGGGTGTCCGTGAGCCGATCCAGGATGCGCATGGTGCCGGGCGAGACATGCTCGGAGCGCAGGATCCGGGCCGGCGTGCCGTGGCCGGCCATCCGGAACAGGTGGTCCCGCTCGTCGACCGTCAGGTGCAGCGCCCGGGCGACAGCGGCCAGGATTGCCTCCGAGGGCTGCGGGCCGCGGCGCTGCTCGAGACGCCCGTAGTAGTCGGTGGACATGCCGGCCAGGCCGGCGACCTCCTCGCGGCGCAGGCCACCGGCCCGCCGACGGGGTCCGCGCGGCAGGCCGACGTCCTCTGGTTGCAGTGCGTCGCGCCGGGTCCGGAGGAAGTCGGCGAGCTGGTCCCGGTCCATTCCGCCATCGTCCGGCGCGGGCGGGATGCGAACAAGGGATCGGCGATCCGTGGATAACCGCGGCCTGGTTGTTCCCGGGCCGCGCGGGTCAGCTGGATACATCGCCGGCAGGCGCCGGGCCGGGCCGCATCGAGCCCGGCCGACCGCACCGAGAGGAAACGATCATGACTTCCCAGCACATCGCGCTCATCACCGGTGGCAACCGCGGGTTGGGCCGCGCCGCGGCGCTCGCCGTGGCCGCCGCCGGCACCGATGTGGTGTTCACCTATCGCTCCGATCCCGCCGAGGCCGCCGACGTCGTGGCCGAGCTGGAGAGACTGGGCCGCACCGCCGTCGCCCTCCGGTTGGACACCACGGCATTCGACACGTTCGCGGGCTTCGCCGAGCAACTCGCCCGCACGCTCGGTGCCACCTGGAATCGGGACTCCCTCGACTACCTCCTGAACAACGCTGGGGTCGCCGGGATGACACCGCTCGGCGGCACCAGCGCCGGCGTGATCGACGCGCTGGTCGATGTGCACTTCAAAGGTGTGGTGCTGCTGACCCAGGAACTCGCGCCGCTGATCGCCGACGGTGGCCGCATCCTGAACGTCTCGACCGGCCTGACCCGGTTCGTCGGCAGCACAGCGTTCTCGGTGTACGCGTCGGTGAAGGGCGCTGTCGAGGTCTACACCAGGTACCTGGCCAAGGAACTCGGCCCCCGCCGGATCGCCGTCAACGCCATCGCCCCAGGGGCGACTGCCACCGATTTCGGCGGCGGCGTGATCCGGGACAACGACCAGTACCGGACGGGGATCGCGGCGGTGAGCGCGATGGGCCGGGTCGGTGAGCCGGACGACATCGGCGCGGCAGTCGCCGCGCTGCTCACGGACGGCACCGGCTGGATCACCGGGCAGCGCATCGAGGCGTCCGGCGGCCAGGCTCTGTAGCACCTGGCGATGTCGGCGCAGCACCTGGAGATGTCGGCGCAGCGCCCGGCGATGTCGGCGCCGCGACCTACCATGCCGGAGTGCCAGGACTGCGAGTGGACCGCGACGAGGCTCGGCGGATCGCGGTCCGAGCGCAGCTGCTGAGCCGCGAGCGGCCCACCGAGCTGCTGCCGATGGTGCACCAGCTGACCTTCCTGCAGCTCGACCCCACGGCTGCGGTGGCCCCGGCCGCCGATCTGATCGCCTGGAGTCGGCTGGGCTCGTCCTACCAGCCTGCGCAGCTGAAGCAGGCCGTCGAACAGGACCGGACGCTCTTCGAGCACAGCTCGCAGGACGATCCGCTGGGCCCGGCGGTCGCCATGGTCCGGCCGATGGCTGATCTCGGCCTGTACCTGGCCCAGATGGCCGGTCCGGCCCGGTACCCGATCGCTCGGGAGTGGCTGCAGGCCAACGATTCGTTCCGGCGGGACGTGCTGGCCCGGCTGCGCGACTCCGGCCCGCTGCAGTCCCGCGACATCCCCGACACCTGCGTCGTGCCCTGGCAGTCGACCGGCTGGACCCACAGCCGCAACATCACCATGATGCTGGAGATGCTGGTCGGTCGAGGGCAGGTGGCCATCGCAGGACGGGTCGGCCGGCAGCGCACCTGGGATCTGCCGGAGCGGGTGTACCCGGCGGACACGCCGGTGATCCCGCTGGAGGAGGCCAACCGGATCCGCGACCAGCGGCGACTTCGCGCGCAGGGCATCGCGCGGGCCCAGCTGGTCGGCGAGGCCGGCGAGCCGGCCGTGGTCGAGGGCAGCAGGCTCGAGTGGCGGGTCGATCCCGGTGCTCTCGGGCAACCGTTCGCCGGGCGCACCGCGCTGCTCTCGCCGTTCGACCGGCTGATCCATGATCGGGTCCGGGCACTGGAACTGTTCGAGTACGAGTACCTGCTCGAGATGTACAAACCGGCCGCCGCGCGAAGGTGGGGGTACTTCGCGCTACCGGTGCTGCACCACGATCGGATGGTCGGCAAGCTCGACGCCGCGGCCGACCGCAGGCGTGGCACCTTCGACGTTCGTGCGTTGCACGCCGACATTCGGCTCACCAGACCCATGACGGCGGCGATCCACCGCGAGATCGCCGCCCTGGCACAGTGGTTGGGCCTGACCGTCACCGGCATCTGAGCCCCGCAGCGGCGCGGCACCGAACGACCTGGAGGAGGAGTTGCGATGCAGGTGACTGTGCGCATGGCGACCGAGGACGACGTTCCGGCGTTGGCCATCCTCCGATGGCGGTGGCACGCCGAGGGGACAACCGATGGTGGCCCGGACCGCGACGACTTCACCGAGTCGTTCACGGAGTGGTTCCGCGACCATCGATCGACCCACCTCGCCTTCGTCGCCGTGGTGGACGGCGACCTGGTTGGGGTGGCCTGGCTGATGATCGCGGAGCGGGTGCCCGGCCCGACTCGGCGACGTCGACGCTGCGGCGATGTCCAGTCGGTGCATGTGGTGCCGGAGCGGCGTAACCGGGGCATCGGCGCATCGTTGCTGGCGGCCCTGCTCAGGCACGCCCGGACGCTGGAGCTCGAGCATGTGACCGTCCACTCCAGCCCTCGGGCCGTGCCGGTGTACCGGCGAGCCGGTTTCGAGAACGACCAGCAGTGGCTGCGCTGGGAGCCGGACCAGGTCTGCCGTCGCTTCGAGCACGTCGACGGGTACCCCGCCGGGTCGTCGTCGAAGCCCTGAGCGGTCCGGAGCGATGAATCGTCGACGCTCCACGAGTCTGCACATACGGTCCCCGACGGGAAGGAGTCGAGCGTGCGCACGCTCTCGATCGTGGAGTTCGTGACGCTGGACGGCGTCATGCAAGGTCTCGGCTCACCCGACGAGGATCGCGACGGCGGCTTCGCCTACGGCGGTTGGGGCGGTCCCTACGTCGACGACGTGATGACCGCTGCGGCCGGCAAGGGCCTGACGGGCACGACCGCCTATCTGTTCGGACGGGTCACCTACGAGAAGATGATCGGGTTCTGGCCCAGCCAACCGGACAGCAACCCGATGGCCGCCGCTCTCAACGCGTCGCCGAAATACGTCGCGACCCGGACACTGACCAGCACGGACTGGCACAACAGCCAGATCCTGGACGGCGAACTGGTCCCGGCGGTGCGTGCGCTCAAGGAGACCGGCGAGGGCACCATCGTCGTGCTCGGCAGCGGCGTGCTGGTGCACGATCTGATGCTCAACGGACTCGTCGACGAGTTCCAGGTGTTCCTGCATCCGCTCCTTCTCGGCACCGGTAAGCGGCTGTTCCGTGAACTTCCCGCGCCGATCACCTTGGAGCTCGCCGGCCACCAGGTCACCGGGACCGGGGTCCTGATGCTCAGCTACCGGCCGACCTGAGGCCGTGCCCCGTCCGGCCCGGCGCGGCCGTGCACACTGACCGCATGCGGGTCGCCGTCCTGTCCGACACCCACGCTCCCCGGTTCTGGAAGCGGTGCCCCACCGCGGTCGCGGCGCGGTTGAGCCGGGCCGACCTCATCCTGCACGCCGGCGATGTCTGCACAGCAGACGTCCTGGTCGAGCTGGAGAACTGGGCGCCGGTGCGTGCCGTGATCGGCAACAACGATGGTCCCGACATCGCGGCCTGGGGTGCGACCGACACCCTGGAGCTCGTGATCGACGGGCTGTCCGTGGCGATGATCCACGACAGCGGCCCGGCCGGGGGCCGGTCGGGACGGCTGCGCAGGCGTTTCCCCACAGCCGATCTCGTCGTGTTCGGTCACTCACACATCCCGTGGGATCAGACCGTCGACCGCCAGCGCTGCTTCAATCCCGGATCACCGACCGACCGGCGCCGCCAGCCGCACGGCAGCATGGGCGAGCTCGTGATCAACGACGGACGGCTGGTCGAGGCGCGGATCGTTGAGGTCACCTGAACGCAGGGGTGGCCCCTACCGCACGCCGACGCTACCGTTGCTCCGGTGAGCTTCGATGTCGGCGGGGATGCCTACGGCCGGTTCATGGGCCGCTTCTCCGAGCCGCTCGCTGCCCAGTTCGTCGAGCTGGCGAACGTCAGCCGCGGCCAGCGGGCAGTCGACATCGGCTGCGGTCCTGGAGCTCTCACCGCGGAGCTGGTCGCTCTACTGGGCCCCGAGGCGGTCGCCGCAGTGGACCCCTCGGAACAGTTCGTTGCCGCGGCCAGGGCGCGGCTGCCCGATGTGGACATCCGGCAGGCCGCCGCGGAGGTACTTCCGTTCCCGGACAACAGCTTCGACGTGGCCTTGGCCCAGTTGGTGGTGCACTTCATGTCCGACCCGGTGCAGGGGCTGACGGAGATGGCGCGGGTCACCCGGCCAGGTGGGTCGGTGGCGGCGTCGGTGTGGGACCACGCCGGCGACCGCGGTCCGCTGTCGATCTTCTGGCGGGCGGTCCGGGCCTTCGACCCGGACGCTCACGACGAATCGGCACTGTCGGGAGCCCGGGAGGGTCACCTCCCAGCGCTTTTCGAGGCGGCCGGCCTTCGAGGGGTGGTCGCGGGAACGCTGACCGTGCACACGGAATTCGCTGACTTCGAGGACTGGTGGGAGCCGTACACGCTGGGCGTCGGACCCGCCGGCGCTTACGTGGCGGCGCTCGATCCGGAGCGGCGCGCCGCACTCCGGGCCCGGTGTGCGCAGCTGGCGCCCACCGGCGCGTTCGCCATCGATGCAACCGCGTGGACCGCGCTCGGCACGGTGGCCGGTAGCGCTGCGGACCGGCCCGCCGATCAGCCCGAGCGGGACTGACGGGAAACGGCCGGGCATGCAGGTCTTTCTGATCGGCGGCGGCCGGGACAGCGCCGCGGCTCACGCACCCTTTGCCGACGCGGTCTCCGGCCCGGGACCGGTGGTGGTGTTCCTGTTCGACGAGCCGGACGCCGAGCCCGACCGGTGGGCCGCAACCCTGGCGGCGGTCGGCATCGAGCGGGTCGAGATGGTGACCGTGTCCGCGACCCGGCCGCCGACCCCTGACGACGTCTCCGCTGCGTCCGGCGTCTATGTCGCCGGCGGCTGGACGCCGGGCTACCGGGACGTGCTCGCGGGCAACGGGACCGGGTGGCTCGACGGCATCCGGAGTGCCGGTGTGCCTTACGCCGGGTTCTCGGCGGGCGCGGCCATCTCAGGTCGCTCGGCGTTGGTCGGCGGTTACCGGACGGAGCTCAGGGGCCACCTCCTCGAGGTGGGTCAGGAAGATGCGGGCGAGGACCTGGACCTGCTCACGGTGCGTCCCGGTCTCGGCCTGGTGCCGTTCCTCGTCGACGTGCACGCCGCCCAGTGGGGGACCCTGAACCGGCTGATCCACGCGGTGCTGGAACCGACGAATCCGGATCAAGGCTGGGCGATCGATGAGGCAACCGCCCTGCATCTTGCCGACGGCGTACCGGTGGCCGTGCACGGCGTCGGCGCTGCGACCAGGGTGCGGCGTGCCGGCGACGGGGTCACGGTGACCGTGCACGTCGCCGGCGACGACCTCTCCGAGCCGTGAGCGGACACGCTCGGTGGGCTCGGTGACCTACACCAGCACCGCGTAGCTGACGATCAGCCGCACCTGGCCGATGTCGAAGTCGCTGATATAGCCGGTCTCCGTGGTGACGAACACAGCGCTGTCGACTGTGCGACGGGAGTCGACGTGACCGGCCGGATCGATCGAACCGACGTTGTACCAGGCGTTGGCGTGGCTCGAGACCCTTGCACCCGCCGTGATGTCCGCTTGGTTGGTGATCGTGTTGAGGAATGTGCCACGGACCCGGGTGGGGCCATAGAAGGTGTTGCCGTACGTGTCGAGGCGCATGGAGCGGTACTGCACAGACGCCGGCAGGGTGAACCAGTAGAACGCCGCGGCCAGATCACCACTGGCTGGGTCGCAGACACTCAGCAACCAGATACCTCGGGTGAAGTCGAGAGCCCTCAGCACTCGCGGCGGCACAATTGGGATCGCTGGTCCCCGCGGTGTAGGCATCCGTACCGTTCTTGACGATCGTGGCCGTCTTGACGGCGATCTTGCGCAAGGAGACAGTCACCCGCATCTGTGCGGACGATGCGGGTGTTTCCTGCGGCGTCGGTCACGGTCAGGGTCCAGATGTAAGTGCCCGCTGTGGCCATCTTGTTGGCCGCGGTCCGGCCGTTCCATGTCAGCGATCTGCCGACCGGCCGGCTTGTTGGCGACGATGGTGCGCACGACGCCCGCAGAGTTCTGAACGATCATGGTGAGGCGGGCCCGGCCTCGTTGAGGGTGCGGCGGGGGTGAAGGTGTCCCGGTAGCCGTCGGCCATAGGGTAGAAGCCGGCGTTGGCGCCGGCGATGGCCGTGAAGGGTCGGAGCGGCGGTGTCCAGCCGAAGTGCGTGGGTTGCGCTTCCGCGAAGAATTTCCCGCCGGCCGTCTACTGGTGGAGATCAGCACGGTGTAGATGCCGTCGGCGGCTCGGTGATTCTGGTTGTCCTTGCCGTTCCAGGACCAGAGATGGCTGCCGGCCAGCAGCGATCCGAGGCTGACCGGTCCACGGACCGTGACGCCCTGTTGTTCAAGCATCCGGACTGAAACGGTCTCGGTGTCGGGCAGGCGCATGGTCACCCCGGTGACGTCGTTACGGCCATCACCGTTGGGGCTGAACGTGCCGGGGATGATCGAGGTGATCGACGGGTGCAGGGACCTGGCCGTGAAAGACGAGGTCGGGCGAACATGGTCCGGAACAGAGAGTCCCAGATGTCGAGCACTGAACTACCCGGACCCGGTGGGTCCCATCCGCAGGGCACTGCCGGAGTAGCTCAGCGAGTACGGCGCGGCGCCGTCAAAACCGCGCTTGACACCGTCGATGTAGAACGCCAACCCGCCGCCCGTGGACGGGCGGTCACGGTGAACTCCCCGGACACCGTTGACCCCGCCGATCGGGTCCGGTCACTGTCGGCGCGTTGTTGGAGATGGACACCGAAATGGTCGCGGCCGAGGTCGCGCACTCGACTCCCGACACGCTGCACTGCAGCGCGGAGATCCGGTGCGTGCCGTTGGTCAGACCCCAGGTCGCCCAGGTCGCGCCGGCGATCCCATTGATCGGAGCGGCGGCGGTGCCCAGCCACGTACCGTCCACCTGGAAGCGAACCGTTGGCGCGCTGGACGCGGCCGAGATAGCGATCACGCCGGCGACGATGCCGCCGTTCGTCGGAGCGGTCAGCTGCGGCGCACCCGTGGGCCGACGGTGATCGAAGGCGGCTCTGAAGTCGACCCGACCGGTGCCAAGACCCAGGCCGGCGAAGCCATGCGCGGAGTTGATCACGGCAGCCCGCAGGTCGGCGAGCGGGGTTGTGGGATCGGCAGCCAGCAGGAGCGCTGCCTCTCCGGCGACCAACGGTGCGGAGAACGAGGTGCCATCACCGGTGTCGTAGGACGCGTTGAACAGCTCGGAGTGAGTCTGCGGCGTCGTCGAGTAGATCGATACACCAGGCGCGGCAACGTCCACCCAGGAGCCGTACTCCGAGAACCGGCCCGGCCCGCGCCATCCGTTGCGCCTACGGCGAGCACGCTCGGGATATGCGGCTGGGTAGAGAGCCGGGTTGCCGTCAGTCGCCGTCGTTTCCAGCCGCGGCGACCACCAGTACTCCCTTCGCTGCCGCGTGGTCGAGGGCGTCCCGGACAAGGTCGGTCAACACCGGTGAAACAAGGCTGAGATTGATGATGTTCGCGCCGTTGTCGGCCGCCCAGAGGATTCCGGCCGCCAGTGCGTCATCGTCGATATTGCCGTTTGCGTCGGCGACCTTGACCGCGAGCACGCTGCTGTCGAACCCGGCACCTGATACGCCGGTGCCGTTGTTGGTCGCGGCAGCCGCGACTCCGGCGACGAAGGTTCCGTGTCCCATCGTGTCTGTGACGTCCGGCGAACCATCAACAGCGTTGTACTGACCGGCGATCTTGCCCGCGAGGTCGGGATGCGTCGTGTCTACGCCGGAGTCGACGATCGCGATCTTCACATCGGCGGACCCGTGCTGCACGCCCAGGCCGCCGGTGCACCGACCGCATTGAGGTAGCTGCTCTGGTGATCCGCAAATCGGGGTCGTCAGGAAGGCCGACCAGCTCGTAGCGAGTCGCGATCCGCACGCTCGTGACACCAGGTGCAGCGCTGAGATCGGCGATGGTCTGCTTGACATCGGCCGCCGGAACCTGGACCGAAAGGGTCCGCAGGCCGGTGAACTTGTGCCGCACGGTGATGCGCTGGCGCTTGGCCAGCGCCGCCACGGAGGTAACAGACGCTGCGGTCTCGGTGCTGATGACCAACACCGGGTTCGCCGAGGCCGCCTTGGCGAGCGCGTGTTTCACAGACGCCAACTCGGGCGGCGCCGGATTGCGCGGCGCCTGGCCGGCCGTAGCGGCCTTCTCCTGAAGCTGCGCGAGCGCGGATGACTTGGAGTCGTTGTCCGTCGGCGCAGCCGATGCCGCCGGCGCCAGCAGCGCGCCGGCGACCAGGGCGGTGCAGGTGACGAGAACTGCGTGGAAAGAAAGACGCGCGCCAGTGGCACGGCCGAATACACCGCGCACGGCGGTACTCCTCTATGTGGCGTGTGACAGGTCGGCGGAGGTAGATCTCCGCGACGGGCGGTCCGCGAAGGACCTGCCCGGAGGCAGCATAGGGCCGGATGAACCGCGCGGTTACCGATCGATGGACCATTGGAGTGATGTTCACTCCAACGAGGATGAAATTCCATCCGATCTATCCGATCGGGTGAGGTACACCCCGAAGGTGCTCGGTGCCCGGATCGGCGTCGTGGCTGTGCGCACAGTGATCGGTCCGAGTCGGCAATGCCCCCCGCCATCCGACATTTGCGCCACATCCGCCAGGACCGGGCCGTTCGACGTATCTCGGCCGGGGGGTGCGGCTCTGGTAGCCAGTCCACACCACACCCCACGAAGGATTTCCCCAGATGACAGCCGTTTTCGCGCCCGTTTCCACGTCGTCGACCGCCGCGCAGCCCGTCGTTCGATGGCTTGCCAAGTACAGCGTCACCCTGCTGCGGATCAGCCTCGGACTGGTGTTCTTCGGTTTCGGGGTGTTGAAGTTCTTCCCCGGGGTGAGCCCGGTCGAGGACCTCGTCAGCAAGACCTTCGACGTGCTCACGTTCGGCATGGTGCACGGCGATACCGCCGTGCTGCTGACCGCGATCGCCGAATGCCTGATCGGACTCACCCTGCTCTCCGGCAAGTTCCTCCGGCTCGGACTGGCGATGCTCGCAGTCTGTCTGGTCGGCATCATGTCGCCGCTGGTCCTGCTCACCGGCGACCTGTTCCCGCACGGAACCCCCACTCTCACCGCCCAGTACGTGATCAAGGACATCGTGTTGGCCGCGGCCGGCCTGGTGGTCGCGGCGACCGCGCTGGGTGCCCGGATGGTGGTGCCCGTCGAGGAGAGCTGAACCGCGTACCACCCCCTGGGAAGACTGTGCCCTGCCGCGACCGCGCGCGGCAGGGCACAGTCGTGTCCGGCTGCGCCGAATGGCTGAGCAATAGCCCCCCTCGGTGCGGGATCGGTGGGATGATCCGGAGGTGCCGTCCGTTCGCCGCGATGAACTCGCCGGAAGGCTTGCCGGATACGTCGCGGCCGGCCGTCCGGCGGTGCTGGTCGGTGAGGCCGGGATCGGCAAGACGACGCTGCTGCGCGGGGCACTGGACGCCTGCGGACGGCCGGTGTTCCACGGCGGCGCGCTCGCGACGTTGTCATGGATCGAACACCTGAGTCTTCGGCGCGCGATCGGGCGCGAACTGGTCGGCGCCGACCCCGAGGCCTTCGCGCTCGACGTCGTCACCACCGTCGGGGACGGAGTGCTGGCCCTGGAGGACCTCCAGTGGGCCGACCCACAGACCCTCGAGGTGGTCGCCCTGGTCGCGGGAAGAGTTCCCGTGCTGAGCACCGTGCGGACCGGCGATCAACACACCGACGCCGCGTTGGCCGCGTTGACCGCCGCGGGTTTCATCGAGATCGACGTTGAGCCGCTGGACCGGGCCGCCGCGAGGGAGCTGATCCACGCTGTCCGCCCGCAGCTCGACGATGCCGATGAACTGACGATCCTGCGTCGGGCCGGCGGCAATCCGCTGCTGCTGCTCGAACTGGCGGGGCATCGGGAGCCACCGGCCTCGTTGCGGTTGTCCGTCGGGGCACGCCTGCGCGTGCTGGACCCGCTGACCCGGGCCGTCTTCGAGCTGATCGCGCTGGCCGCCCGGCCGCTGCCGCGATCGCTGCTGGGTGTCACTGAGGTCGATCGGCTGGAGCGCGCTGACCTGATCGAAATGGTCGACGCGACGGTGCAGGCCCGGCATGCGCTGCTCGCCGAGACCGCGGTCGGCCTGATGGATCAGGTGCGACGCCGGCAGGCGCACGCGACGCTGGCCCGCATCATCTCCGACCCCGGTGAAGCGGCCCGGCACCATGATCTGGCAGGCGAGCGGGACCTGGCGTTGGCGATGGCGCTGCGGGCGGCATCGGAGGCGACGAGGCCGGTCGAGGCGGCCATCCACCTCGAGCTCGCGGCCCGGCTGTCCAGCGGCCGCACCGCAGATGCTCTGCGACTGCGGGCCGCTCAGGCCCTCGAGGACATCCACGACTGGCAGGCCGCCGGCGAGGTTCTCGACACCATCGAGGGCGACGACCCGCAGATCCGGGCCAGAGCGGCCCTGCTGCGGGTCCGGGGGGCCTGGGTTGCCGGCCGACCGGAGCAGGTGCGCACGGCGTTGGCCGAGGGCCTGGCCCTGACCGGCGGCACTGGGTCGGAGCTGGAGGTCCGGTTGCGGGTCGAGGAGTCCCGGGTCCCGATCTTCATCGACTGCGATCTGCAGCGCGGTGTCGAATCCGCCGCTGCCGCCTGGGACATCGCCCGGCGGGCCGGGGTCGCTGTCGACCGGGCCGAGTACTTCCTGGGTACCGCGCTCTCGATCGCGGATCGGCCGCATGCGGCCGAACACCTGCTCGCTGCCATCGGAGCCGCCCGCGAGTCCGGGGACACCGAGACCGAGCTGTCGGCCGCGCACAACCTGATCTCGTACCACCAGTCCTGCGGGTCGATCACCGACGCCCAGACGCTGGCGAGCGACATGCACGTCCGGGCAACTGATCTCGAACTCGGCCGTTGGCAGACATCGTTTCTCGTCACCGCCGCGCAGTTGGAATTCCATGCCGGCGACATTGCGGCCTGCCTGGAGAACACCGGTCGGCTGCTCACCGTGCCCGCCGACCGCCGAGCACGCGATCTGCTGGTCGAGATGCGCGCCATGAGCCTGGTGGATCTCGGGCATACCGACGAGGCGGCCCGACTCGCGCGCGACCAGCAGGCCGCCGCGGTCGACGACTACCGGGGCTTCGGTCAGCTCACCTGGGTCGGCGCGGAGGCCGCGCTGTGGGGTGGCCATCCGCGCCGTGCCCTCCAGTTGCTGGAGGGATATCTCGCCGGTCCTTCCGGCGACCGGAACCAGGCCTTCGGCCTCGTCACCCGGGCCTGGGCTGCCATCGAGGCCGGCCTGCCACCCGATCCCGCCGCCCCGCCGCAGGACAAGCCCATCCTGTACGCGATACCGCACGAGACCGAGGGCATCCGCCTGCTCGACACCGACCCGAGGAAGGCGGCAGCAGCATTTGCCACGGCCGCCGAACGGTGGGCGCCGTATCACCGCAGAGGCGAGCTGCGTTCCCGATGGGCGGCAGGCGAGGCCCTGCGCCGGGCTGGTGACACGGTGACGGCTGTCGACACGCTCGAACGCGTCGAGGAGCGTGCCGCGGCGCTCGGGCATCTGATGATCCTCGGTCGGATCCATCGATCGTTGCGGCGACTCGGGGTGCGGCGGACGGCGGCGCGCACCGTGGATGCCAGTGGGCTGACGGGTCGGGAACGAGAGGTGTTGGGGCTGGTCGGCCAGGGTCTGACCAACGCGCAGATCGCCAGCAGGCTCGGCATCGGACGGAGCACCGTCGTCACGCTCGTCGAGTCGGCGTCGATCAAGCTCGGAGCCACCTCCAGGGTGCACGCCGCTTCGTTGATCCAGGTCTGAGCATTGGCCCGGTTCGTCGTCATCGAAGGCGCGACATCGCAGGCGCCACTGCGTCTCGCCATCGCCGAGTTCGGGCGTCCGGCCCGCGCCGACTGGCGCGGCGGACCTGGTGTGCTCTGTGTCGGCATCGCAGCCGCCGAAGGCGATGTTCGGGCGGTGGTGCTCGCCGCCCTGGCCGGTGCCGACCTGGTGGTGGACTGCCGGGTGGACCGGGAGTCCGCGGACCTGATGTGCGACGACCTGCGCAGGTTGGGCGACCTGGACCACCGGATCGTCGAGCCCGACTCGGTCATCCTGGACGACGACCAACGTGCGTTGCTGGCGGCGATCGCTGCGGGAGGCTCGCTGGGTCGGGCCGCCACGGCATTGCACTTGTCCCGCAGGACTGCCGACCGACGACTTGCCGCCGCCCGCCGGACGCTGGGCGCCGCGACCACCCCCGAGGCGGTGATCAGGGCGGCGCGGCTCGGGCTGATCGATCCCGGCGCGGGGAAAGGTGGCGCAGATAGCGGATGACCGGGCGGGTGCGCAGCACGAGGCTGGAGGCACACCTCACCGGAAGGACCGCGTCCGATGCCGTTCATCGCCCTGCTGGACTACCAGGACCCGCCGCCGCGCGGGAGCGGCGCGATGCGGCACGTCATCACTGTGGATCAGGACCGACGCCGGACGGCCCGGCCGGCGCCGGCCTCCCGGACTCAGTCGCTCTGGCGTCTGCCGGAGGCGCGCACCCCTGCTCAGTGACCGGTTTCTGGAGCGCTGCAGCCGCCGCGGCTGACCAGCCGCGCCACCGATGCCCGGCGGAGCCCTCATACAGCCTTCGCCCTCCGCTCCATCGATGAGTGCGATGGCCGCCGCTGGTCTATGGCTGTGAGATCCCCGCGCCAGCGGGTGCAGCGGTACCTCTACCTCAGTGAGGGGTGTTGACATGTCGTTTCAGGCCTACCTGGACGCCGTCGAGGACAAGACGGGGATGACGCCGGCAGAGCTGTTGACGGTGGCCCACGAACGTGGGTACAGCCCGACAACCAAGGCCGCAGTGGTGATCGACTGGCTCAAGGACGACTACGGAGTCGGTCGTGGCCACGCCATGGCGTTCTTCCACATCCTGAAGAACGGCCCGGGCATCAGCGAGAAACACGTCGGGACCACCGGCACCCACCGTGACGAGTCGGCTGTGCTGCGGCTCGACGGCAAGGCCGCCAGGAGCGAATGACCGCTGTCGCTCCAGCTCTACGACAGCGCGATCGCGGCCGCAACGATCACCGCGATCACCAGCAGTGCGATCAGCAGGATCAGGCGCTGGCGGCCGCTGCTCCGGCCGAGGTTCCCGACCAGGGCGGGCGGCACAGCACCGAAAGCGGACCAGCTCTGCGGCGCTTCCCCGGTGGGCTCCGCAACCCGCGGGATGGGTTGCGTCGACCGGGTATCGGTAGGTTCCATGCTTGACGGCCAGCTGTTGGCGGCGGCCGATCGTGGCGGTGGGAGCGGTGCGGGTGTCGGCACCGGCCGGCTCCGGACCGCGACCAGCACCTGCTCCAGCGTGTGGAACTGCTCGGGACGGCCGTGCAACCAATCCTCGGTGACGTCGGCGAGCGAGGTCACCGTCGGATCCGGCGAGGAGTGCAGTGCCAGCCAGACGTCCCGGTGGGTGTCGGTGAGATCGGTGTGGGTGAACAGCAGGGTGTCGTCGGAGTCCTCGTGGAACCTCCAGAGCGTGGGGTCGGCGGCCAGCGCGGTCAACGACAGGTAGGTCAGCGCATTCGGAAACGCGTCCATGTCCGGCCCGGTGCGGTCGCCGGGCGCGACCGGGTGCTGGAACGCCGGGTGGCCGGCCTCCTGGCTGGCGGCGTTCAGCCCCGGCACCCAGACGTTGTCGTAGTCGACGAGCTTGATCTCGACCGGCTCCCCCGGACGCGCAACCACCAGAGTGTTGCCGGCGTGTACATCGCCGTGGCTCATGGGGGCTGCCTGCAGCGCTCTGCAATGTGCCAACCACGCCTGCGACACCTGGTGCATCGTCGCCGGGCCGCCCGGGAGGGCCAGGGTCCGGTCGATGAACGGGTCGAGCGCGAGCCCGTCCACCCACTCCATCTTGATCAGCGGGTACCGGTCCGATCCGGTCCGGAGCCCACCCGGGACCCACTCGGTGCGGACCAGGGTGGCTACCGGGTTGACCGAGAGATGACGGCCCAGCGCGTCGTAGCGGGTGCTCGCCGTCAGGTCGTTGGTGAGCAGGAACCGCACCGCCCGGCTGCTGCCGTCCGCCAGATGGGCCCGGAACACGATGGCCCGGGCGCCGTTCCAGGAGGTCAGCATGCCCATCGCGCCACGCGCGTAGGTGGCGGTCGCGAGTTCCGCGTCGGAGAGGTGCTCGGCCGGACGCTGCATCAGGGCCGCATATGTGGACCGGTCCGGCCAGGTCGAGGTGCCGTTCATGCGGGCCCCCGGGACTCCGGCGCGCGGGCCCGGAACAGCGTGACGTCGTCGTTCTTCATCTGCCGGGCTGTCCGCAGATCGGCGCACAGCTGCGCGACTCCGGTGTACCCGATGCGCGTCATGCTGCGCCAGATGTCCGGCACCGCCCGACGCTCCCGCACGAGCCACTCGGACAGCGCATCGGAGGCGACCACGAGTACGTCCTCGGCGCCGAACGCGGCGTCGTAGCTGCGTGCCAGTTCTGCGGTGGTGCCGCCGTTGCTGGTGACCAGGTCCGGTTGGGTGCCGAACTCGCCGACGTCCTGCAACGGGAAGACCCCGATCGGAACGCCGGCCCTGAGGTGGAACAGGCAGGTGTCGCCGACCGCGATCGCGCTGACCCGGCCGTCGTGGAACCACCCGCCGAGCAGCGTGGCGTATGCCCCCTGCCGCTGCGCCTCGGCCTGCACCCAGGCCGGGCTACGCGAGGCTGGGAATTCCGGGGATCGCGGGTCGAAACCTCCGCGCACCCGGTCCAGCCAGCGGTCCAGCCCGGTCGGCCCGAACACCGACGGGTCCCGCTCGCTGACGAACGACCGCACCAGGGTGTAGGCCCACGACCGCGAATCGCTCCCGGTCGACGCGCCGTCGGCCACCGCGAACCAGCCCGACTCGGGGCTGTACGCGGCCCCGTCCTCCCAGTCCGACGTCTGGGTGCCGTCCTTGGCGACCCAGTACGCGACCATCGGCCACATCAGGGTCACCGGTCTTCGACCCGTGACACCCGGGTACCGACGTCGAGAAACTCGCTCAGCTTCGCGGCGTCGGCGTTGAAGACGAAGCCGCGGGCCCCTTCGGTGACCGGCAGGTCCATGCCGCGGGCCACGGCCAGCATGTACGGGGTGAGTTCGCTGGACATCTCGAAGAGACCCTTGGCGTACTGATCGGGCAGCAGATTGGGCGAGCTCGGGTACTCGATCGGGGTCAAGGGTTCGGACGACAGGCTGATGTTGAACAGCAACAGGTTGCCATCGGCGGTGTGGATCCCGCGGAGCAGCGCGGCGACGGAGCGCGGGTCGCCGTCGGTGGCCTCCCCGTCGCTGATGTTGACCACGATCGGCGGGAACGACCCGGGGTGCGCGTTGGCCCAGTCGACCACGAACGCGCCGACCATGTTCATCGCCGCGGTCATCGGCGTGCCCGCGGCGGCCTGCGGCTCGATCCAGACCGGAAGCTCGACGGACAGCTGCGGGTTGCCCGGCAGGGTGTCGGTGGCCATCCGCAGCGGGTACGAGGCGATGATGCTGATCGGGACCAGGTACTGGCCCTTCAGACTGCCGCCGAAGGCCGGCCCGACTCCACCCCCGTAACCGATCGCGGCGATCTCGTAGTAGTCACGCACCTGCTCGCCGCGCTGGCACTGCAGCACGAGGTTGCGCAGCAGCCGGTTCACGGCCTTCGCCAGGATCTGGGCCTTGGTCTCCCGGCCGGCGCCGAACCGGTCCTGCATGGAGCCGGACTGGTCGAGCAGGAAGACGATGCAGCCGGGGTGACCACGGTCGATCGGCTGGGTGTAGGGCATCAGGACTCCTTCAACGGTGCAGCCAGCTACGGATGACGACGTCGGGCCGGGGGTGGTCGGGGCCGACCGGCCAGGTGGTGCGGCAGGTGCGGCAGGTGACGGACAGGTCGGCATCGGAGGCGTGCCGGTCCACCGCGAAGCCGCCGCAGGCAGGACACTGCACCTCGTCGTCGGCGGCCGGCGGGTACGCCGCGATGTCCGACGCGCCGGGCGTCGTCGCGGAGGGGACGACGGCCGCGGCCGATTCGACCCGGTAGTGCACCGGCGCTGTGATCAACGGGTCGGCCGTCGCCACCGTGGGGGTGGTCGGCACCGAGAGTGCGGCGCCGCCGATCGCGGTCAGCGTCGCTGCGATCAGCGCCGTGGCCGGTTCGGGGAGGTGGCGGGAGAAGCTCAGGTACAGCACCGCTGTCGCGGACCAGGCGACCGTCAGGTGCTGCGGCAGCAGCCGCAGGAACTCGGGCCAGCCGCGCGCGGCCGTCATCGGGTGCTCCCGGTATCGGCGGGCCGGGAACTGCCCGTGGCCGTTGTCGGCGGGACCTGCTCGGTTGCCGGGTCGGTCGGTGTCGGTGTTGCGATGACCGATCCGGTCGAGACGTCGGTCGCGGCGGGTGTGGGCCGCACCGTCGGTACCACGGTGACCCCCGGGGTGGCCGGCGCGACGACGCCGAGGACCACGACCGCGACCACCGTGGTGGTCGCCGTTGCGATCAGCGGCAGCACCTTGGTGCTCATGGGGTTCCGGCCGGGATGACCGCCGGATGCCAGCCGACGGCGGGCGGTTCCCAGGCTGCCAGGACGATCAGCAGCACCACCAGGGAGGCGATCATCAGCCCCCACCAGACGATCTCGCCGGTGCCCGGCGCCCGGCGGGCCGGCGCCGGTGCCGGCGCCCGGCCGGCGCCGACCCGGTGGAGCGGCGGCCCGGCCGGCGCAGGTGGCGCGTCGGCCGGTGGGACCGCACGTGCGCCTACTGGCGACTCCGCGGGCGGCCAGACGTTGGCAACGAACGATCCCGGCTGGTCGCCGGGGGTGGTCACGGACCTGCTCCCGGCTGCGCGTTGTACCAGGCGGACTCGGTCGCGACCGCCCGCTGTTGCGGCAGTGGAGCGGGTGCGGCGAGCGGATCGTCGGGCCAGCTGTTGCCCCGGCGGGCCCCCTGGGTGACGTACCAGGCGTCGGGAGCGGTTCGCGGCGCCGGCAGCGGCGGTGGCCCGGCGAGGGCGGACGGCCAGTTCTGCGCGACCAGCACGGGCACGGGCGGCGGGCCGCCGGAACGGGGCGATCGGGTCGCGTCCTGACGGGAGCTCTCCCGCCACTTCAGCAGCGCCTTGATGAGTTGCGGCGACACGGTGACCAGGGTGCCGAGCACCGCGAGGGCGGCGAGCACTATCGCGGTACTACCGCTCCCTTGGTTCATGGTGCCCCCGGGGCCCGAAGCAAGATCCGACACTGTGCAGAGGGCGGGACCCCGCCCCTGAGACACCCGTGCGACAGTTTTGCCGCGCGCAGCACGCGACGCCCAGGTGCGATCGTCGCAGCGTGTCCGATTGTCGAACCTGTCCGGCGGTCCCGCAACCGGATCCCGCCGCGGTCGGCGGCCGCGACCGCCGACCCGGGGTGCTGGCCGGAGCGTCGATCAGGGGTAGCTGATCACCATGCTCGGTACGCCACTGCCGCTGGTGGCGTTCACCGGTGCGCCGGTGCCGTTGACCACCGAGTCGATACCTCCGGAGCCGTTGAGGAACACGGTGAGCAGGCTGTGCAGTGCGGTACCGCCTCTGGTCGGCACCCGGAACGCGGTGGCAGCGTGGATGTCGACGTTCTGGTTGAAGAAGCTGTAGCTGCCCATCCCGTAGCCGGTGAAGTTCGTGCCACGATGGGTCACCGACAGGGCGGGATAGCCTGGGCTGGAACGGGTCTCCCGCCACGCTGCCTGACTCGGGGGGTCGTACGGCATCTCGTTCTGGAACATCACGGTGGTGCCGTTGCGTCCGTTCCAGATCACCTCGGTCTTCTGGTAGTGCTCGACGAAGAGGCCGTAGGCGGTGACGTTGTCGCCGTTGACGACCACCCCGGTGTCGGCGGTGTTGACCGTCCAGCCGACCCCGGCGCCGTGGTCGGCACGCCAGGCCCAGATGTGGTCGAGGACAACGTCAGAGCTGTTCACCTGCAGGCTGATGGTGGCCTTGCCGGCCGCCGCACCACCGATGCGGAAGAAGACGTCGTTGAGCACGGTGGGGTTGGCGGCGTGTCGGCCGGCGTCCCCGGACCGACCGATGTCCATCAGCGTCCGGGAGTTTCGCGGTCCGGCGTCGACGATCAGGCCGGCCACGCGGACGCCCGACGACGCGAGCACCGACAACGCCGCGGTGCCGTTCTGCGGAACGAGGGTCGGAAAACCGAGCCCGAGAACGACGGTATTGGCCCGGCCCACCTTGATCGCTCCGCGAAGCGCGTACACACCGGGCGTCAGGAGCAGATTCTTGCCGGACGCCAGGGCGGCGTTGATGGCCGCCACCGGTGTGCTCGGGGCGGCGATGAAGAATTTCCGGAGCGGAATGACGCTCTCCGGCGCGGTGGTACCGGCGGCCCAGCTGGTGCCCTGCGTGTTCGTCCGCACCTTGGGCACCCGAACGCTGAACTCTCCCGCGTTGTCGACGGTCAGGTAGGGCCGTTCGGCGGCGACCGCGGTGGTCGGCAGAGTGGTGTACGGCGGGCTCCCGGGGATACCGAAGCTCGTTGCCGGCGCTCCTGTTGTGCCGGAGAACACCTGGTTCCACACACCGTTGCTCCAGCCGTTCAGTGCGCTGTTGCGCACCATGAACTGCTGCTGCGACCCGTTGACGACACCCCCGGTGAACGCGGAGTCGGCGATGAAGCCACCGCTGGCAAATTGCGGCCCTGCGGTGCAGTAGTCCATCAGCGACGAGTTTCCGACTACCTGCACCCGCCTCATCGGCGAGGCCTGCGACACCGCCCAGAACTCCGTGGTGGTGCGGCAGCCCGATCCGCCCGCGACGGCGATGGTCAGGTTGGACAGCGACCGCCAGAAGTTGGTCAGGGCAAGGCAGTTGTCCGCGGTCAGGCACTGGTTGTAGACGTTCACGGTGCCGTTGATGACCACATCGCCGGGCTTCGCGCCCAGGCCGGCCACCTCGGTGTAATAGCCGACCTGAAAGGACAGCGGGTTCTCCGGCGTGCCGTAGGTGCCGGGTGCGAACAGCAACGCGTAGCGGTGGGTGCCGAACTCGGCTCCGACCTGCAGCGTCGCGATCGCGTCGACCGTCTGCTGGATCTGTGCCTGCGGCATGCTCGGGTCGAAGATGTAGACCCCGTTGCCCAGGGATGTCGGTGGCACGGTCGGTGGGGCCGCCGCGGCGGCCGGAGCGCCGACCGTGAGCAGTCCGGCGACCACGAGTGCTGCCGTTGCCGCCGCGACCATCCGGTGTCGCAGAGCAGTGCCGATGGAGCGCGATCGCGAGACGAAGAGGGCGTGCGGCACGACGTGGTCCTTCCGCCGGGGTGTGAGGCCGGTCACAGCAGACCATACTTACTTACCTGTCAGCAAGCGCTGACGGGGCTCAGTCCAGTGGTGGTCGACCCCAGGAAGCGAGGAGCGCATTCAGGGTGGTGAGGACGACGCTGGGCATCGCCACCGCCTGCGGGTCCAACAGCCATTGCACCTGGAGTCCGTCCATCACCGCGACCAGGGCGGCGGCGCCGTCCTGGAGTTGCTGGTGGGAGACGCCGGCCTCGGGACCGCAGATCTCGCTGAGGGCCCCGGCGATGTCGGCGCGGAGGACTTCGAACCTGTCCCGGAACCAGAGCTGGGCCGGGTGGCCCTCGGTCACCGATTCGGCTGAGAGCACCGTGTAGACCTGCACAATTCCCGACCGCTTCTCGTTCTGCTCGACCGTCCACAGGATGTGACGGAGCAGGGCGGCCCCGTGCGGCCGCTCGGCCTGTTCGTACTCGTCACCCGCAGAGGCGTCCCGGTCGCGCAGCACCTCGACCAGCAACTGCTCCTTGCTGCCGAAGTAGTGCAGGATGCCCTGGTGGGTGATGCCGACGCGGGCGGCGATGTCGGACAACGATCCGTTCCGGAAGCCGTTGGCGGTGAACACTTCGTGGGCGGCGTGCAGGATCTCGGCCCGGCGGCGTACGGCCTTCGCCGTCGGCACGGGGTCCGGTCGGCGGTCGGCTGTGTCGGGCTGACCGACCGGGGCTGACACCGGTCGGGGTGCGCCGGATTCCGGAGCCGAGCTCATCGGGACACTCTGTCATTGCTTTCGACAGCCGCGCCACCGAGCCGTAGGGCCGACCGGGCGCAGGGTCGCCCGGACGCAATTGACTTGCGATGGCCGCGAGGGTTCACCAGGGTGACCGGGTGCAAGGATTCGATCCGGCAACGAGCTTCGGTCCCGACGTCGCCCGGCGCTATGACCGCGAGCTCCGTGGCGACGAGACTGAGACCGTCGATTTCCTGGAACATCTCGCGCGGGGCGGCCCCGCCCTCGAGTTCGCCATCGGCACCGGACGGATCGCCCTGCCGCTGTCCGAGCGCGGGATCCGGGTGGACGGCATCGAACTCTCGCCGGACATGGTGGCGCGGCTGCGGGAAAAGCCCGGAGGCGACGCGCTCGACGTGATCCAAGGTGACATGTCGCGGGTGGGCGGCCGGGCCAGCTATCAACTCGTCTATCTGGTCTTCAACACCATCTACAACCTGCTGACCCAGGACGATCAGGTCCGGTGTTTCGAGAACGCCGCGCGGCACCTCACCGGCGGCGGCATGTTCGTCGTCGAAGCGGGGGTGCCGCATGCCTGGTTGCGGGGAACTCAGTTCGTCAACGTGGAGCGGGTGACCGGCGACGAGGTGATCCTGGACGTCAACCGGTACGACCCGGTCACCCAGATCCTGGACGAGAACCACGTCACGCTTCACGAACGACGGGATCCGGCTCGGCCCGATCGCGTGCCGGATCGCCCCTCCGAGCGAGCTCGATCTGATGGCGAGGATCGCCGGGCTGACGCTGGTCGATCGCTGGTCGGGATGGCGGCAGGAGCCGTTCACCGCGACCAGCGAGCGCCACATCAGCGTCTATGCCCGGCCGTCAGCGGAATTCACCACTTCCGGCTGACGACCACCGGTCAGGCGACGCTCTTGCGGCCGCCGACCCGGATCCAGATGAACAGCACGATGATCGCGCCGATGATGGAGCCGATGATGCCGGCGGGCTGGAAGAAGCCGTCCTGGCTGTCCTTGTGGAACAGCAGGTAGCCGAGGAATCCGCCGATGAACGACCCGATGATGCCGATGAGGATGGTCATCGGGATCGAGATGTTCTGCTTGCCGGGGATCACGAGCCGGGCGATGGCGCCGGCGATCAGGCCGATGACGATGAGGCTGATGATGAGTCCCAACCAGGACATGGTGTGCCTTCCTGTCGAGTACGTGCGGGACGTACGGGTGGACCGGCTGAAGCGCCGATCTGGCACGTGTGCGCCAGGACCTACTCAAACACCCCTAGGGCTGGTGCGGCACACCCCTAGGTAGGTTAGTTTGGAGCGATGCCCCAGCCCCGGCGCACGCCGATCACCGTTGCCCTGGTCGACGACTACGACGTCGTGCTGATGGGCGTCGCGCACATCCTCGAGCAGTACCGCGACCGGGTGGTGATCGCAGAGATCGACACGAACATGCCGGTCAGCGACGCGGTGGACATCGTGCTGTACGACTCGTTCGCGCAGCCGGAGTCCGACCACGAGGAGATCGGCGTTCTGGTACGTAACCCTGCTGCCCGCCGCGTCGTGGTGTTCACCTGGAACTTCCATCCCGATCTGGTGAGCAGTGCCCGCCGGCAGGGCGCCCACGGCTACCTGTCCAAGGCGCTGCCCGCCCGTGAGCTGGTGGCTGCGCTCGAGGCGGTGCACGCCGGCGAGATCGTCGTCAGCGACCCGCCGCCGAAGGCCCGCAGCGTCAGCGGGCTGAACTGGCCGGGCCGCGGCGAGGGGCTCACCGACCGGGAGTCGGAGATCCTGGCATTGATCACCCAGGGCAAGAACAACGCCGACGTCGCCGCGCTCACCTTCCTGAGCCCGAACACCGTGAAGTCCTACATCCGCACGATCTATCGCAAGATCGGTGTCGGCAGCCGCACCCAGGCGGTGCTGTGGGGCGTGGACAACGGCTTCAGCCCCGACCACAACCGCATCGAGCACTGGCGCGGCGGTCCCTGACCCGGGCGGCGGCGCGGATCGGCCTTGCGGGTCAGTCGCTGCGGGCGCGGGCGGACGCGCGGTCGTTGGCCCTCTGCAAAGCCTCGACCAGCTCGGATTTCGTCATCCTCGACCGGCCGGCGACGTCGAGCCGGGTGGCCAGCTCGTAGAGGTGCTTCTTGGTGGCGTTCGCGTCCACTCCGCCCGCGGTCGGCAGGTCGGTGTCCTTGCCGCCCTCGGCCTGCGCATCGGACGGTCCGTACTCCTCCTTCTCCTCCCAGTGGTCGCCGACCTTCTCGTGCGAGTGCTTGAGGGCCGCGAACGCCGTTCGATGCGCCCGCTGCTCGTCGTCGTACTGGTCCATCGCGGAGTCGTAGGTCTTGGCGAAGGTCTGCTGCGCCTTCGGTCCGGACCGCTGCAGGGTGCTGGGCAGCTCGCTCTTCTTCGCCTTGCCGGCCTTGGTGGTCTTGGGCATCGGGCACCTCCTGGGCTCCCGACACTGGTACCCCATCATCCGACGCACCAACCGGCCCGGCTCGATAGCTGGGGCCCTCTCATCCTGATCGGAGGTTGCCGGGGTCCGGGCACGGTCGCAGACTGGGTGGAAGTCTGCGGCGTCCGGTCTCGCGGCGATCGTTCCGTTTGCGCCGGGTGCCGCTTCCGTGCAGCATCCAAGGGCAGGAACCATCAGATGACGGGCACCGTCGACCGGGCCACTCCCAGCAGCTCCGACGCCGGACCGGGCAGTGCTCCGGTCCGACCGAGTGAATCCACCCGCGCCTTCACCGGCAGCTCCGGACAGAACCAGCTGAACCCGCTCTTCGCCCGTGAGGGCGAGGCAACGGACTTCCCGTTGAATCGGCTACCGGCCGGAGAGTCGTTGCCGGAGACCGCCTATCAGGTGGTGCACGACGAGTCGATGCTGGACGGCAACGCCCGGTTGAACCTGGCGACGTTCGTCGGCACCTGGATGGATCCGTACGCGGACAAGATCTATGCCGAGTCCGCGGACAAGAACATGATCGACAAGGACGAGTACCCGCAGACCGCGGCGATCGAGACCCGCTGCTGGATGATGCTCGCCGGCCTGTGGAACGCGCCCGACCCGGACGCCGCGATCGGCACCTCGACCATCGGTTCGTCCGAGGCGTGCATGCTCGGCGGCCTGGCGCTCAAACGCCGCTGGCAGCTCGCCCGCCGGGCGGCGGGAAAGTCCACCGAACGGCCGAACCTCATCCTGTCCAGCGCCGTGCAGGTGTGCTGGGAGAAGTTCTGCAACTACTGGGATGTCGAAGCCCGTTACGTCCCGATCTCCGACGAGCACAAGGTGCTGGACGGCCACGACCTCGACACCTATGTCGACGAGAACACCATCGGGGTGGTGGCGATCATGGGCGTCACCTACACCGGGATGTACGAGCCGGTCGCCGAGATCGCCGCCGCGCTCGACCGGATCCAGGAGTCGACCGGACTCGATGTTCCGATCCACGTCGACGGCGCCTCCGGCGCGATGATCGCGCCGTTCCTGCAACCGGATCTGGTCTGGGACTTCCGCGTCGAGCGGGTGGCCTCGATCAGCACGTCGGCGCACAAGTACGGCCTGGTGTACCCGGGCCTGGGCTGGGTGATCTGGCGCACCGTCGACGACCTGCCCAAGGAGCTCGTCTTCGACGTCACCTACCTCGGCGGCCACATGCCGACCTTCGCGCTCAACTTCTCCCGGCCGGGTTCGCAGGTGCTGCTGCAGTACTACCTCTTCCTGCGGCTGGGTTGGGACGGCTACTACAAGGTGCAGAAGGCGTCTCAGGACGTTGCGGTGTATCTGGCCGGCGAGATCGGCAAACTGCCGGCCTTCGACCTGTGGAACGACGGGACCGACATCCCGGTGTTCGCATGGCAGTTGAGCAAGGGGTACACCGAGAACTGGAACCTGTTCCACCTCTCGGAGCGGCTGCGGCTCAAGGGCTGGCTCATTCCGGCGTACCCGATGCCGGACAACCTCGCCGACCTGGTGGTGCAGCGGATAGTCGTGCGTAACGGCCTGAGCCGCAACCTGGCCGAGAGCCTGATGCTCGACATCAAGGAAGCCGTCGAGTATCTCGACCGGTTGGAGTCGCCGATGCCCACTGAGGGCCTGGTGTCCACCTTCACCCACTGAACGGCACGCGGGCCGGTGGTCCCGGGGATCAGTCGCGGCACAGCTCGGCGGTGCGCTCCAGCACCGCCCGACCGGCTTCGTCCGAGCGGCGCCCGAGCCCGCAGGCCGAGGCGATGTCGACCGCGCGCCCGACCCGGGTGTCGATCAGCTCGCGGACTCGGTGCTGGTCGGCGAGACTCTGCGCCTCGTGGGCGAAGCCGGCACTGAACTGCACACCGGGCGGCACCGTCAGCTCGGCCAGCGGCGCGTAGAACGCCGGATCGGTGGGAGCGGGATGGTCCGCCGCGGAAAACGGTGCGTGCATGAACACCAGCGGGCGGCCCTCGGGCCAGCCGGAGACGATCGCATTGGACAGCGCGACGAGCGGGCCGACGTCCTTCATCGATCCGAGGGCCCGATTGTTCATGTCGCCCAGACACAGATGGACGCCGAACCGGGTGCCCACCGGAGCGGCGGCGGCCAGTCCGATGATGGCCCTGGCGGCCAGCTTGGCCGCGCCGACCTGGGCCGGTCCCGGCGCCCTGGCAACCAACACGAGTTCCACCGGAACTTCGATCTGGAAGACCACATCGCTGCCGGTGACCGCGCGGACTCCGCGGATCTCGGCGAGCGTCGCCTCGGTGAACGGGGCGCGGTTCCGGAGCGCCCCGGCCGGACCGAGGGTGAACATGGCCAGGTCGAAATCGCCGGGCACGCCGGCCTGGAAGGTCAGATCGGGACGACCGGCGGACGCTCTGAGTTCCTGGAACACCGGCCAGCTCTGCTCGGCCGCGGCGACGTGGCCGAAGTCGAGATTGGCGCCGTAGAGCCGGCGACCCTTGCGGACCCGCAGCCGCGGGGTCTTGTCGTAGTCGGACCAGTCGCCGGCCTTCACCAGCTCGAGATCCGGATGCTCGGCCAGCCCCTCGATGATCGAGATGATCCAGTTGCGGCGTTCGCCGGTCTCGCCGTCGGGCAGCGACCGCAGGTATGGCCCGAGCAGGTCGAGGGCCTGGGTCATCGCCTCGCGTGCCGAGGTTCCGGGCAGGCTGCCGACCAGATGGGCGTGGCGTTCGGTCACGGGCGCTCCGTCGCTGGGGTCGGTTCCACTGATCCAACACCACCCATCGTTCCGGCGCTGGAATGGCCAGGCGTCCGTCCGGGCTTCGTGAGAGCCTCGAACTCCCGGCGGCGCGCAGCGCCGCCGCGTCGTGAGAGGGCAGCCATGCAGGACATCATCTGGGTGGACGGCGCCGAGCGGGTCGACTGGGACGAACTGTCCGAGCTGTACCGGATCGCGCCGCTCGGTATCAAGCCGCCGGATGCCCTGCGAACCGTGTTCGGCAACAGCCGGTTCGCCGCGTTCGCCTATGTCGGAGGCTCACTCATCGGCGCCGGCCGGGCGCTCGCCGACGGGCTGGACTGCGCCTACATCGCCGACGTCGCCGTTCATCCCGAGTTCCAGGGAGGTGGCGTCGGCCGCGCCATCATCCGCCGCCTGGTCGCGGCCGCCCAGGGCCACAAGAAGATCCTGCTGTACGCAAATCCCGGGACCGAGCCCTTCTACCTCTCGCTCGGGTTCCTGCCGATGAACACGGCAATGGCCGTCTGGCACGATCCGGTGAGCGCAGTGCGCTCCGGGATCCTGCGCTCTGCGCCCTGAACCGAAGGGGCCTGGGTCAGCGCGACACCGGCTTGGCCGAACGCTTGCGCCACCACTGCCAGACCAGGGTCACCAGCAGCGCGCCGACGATGGACCCGATGATGCCGCTCGGTCGGAACGCCAGCCCGTCGCCGGAGATGAGGCTGATGAGCAGCCCGCCGACGAACGACCCGATGAGCCCGGCGGCGAACGCCATCGGCCAGTCGAGCTTGCGGGTCGAGCCGCCGAGGATGAGCTGGGCGACGGCCCCGATGATCATGCCGAAAAGGATGAGGCCAATGATGAGCATGCGGGAAAGTGTACGGAAGCCCCGGGGGTGCGCCGACGCCTCGGACGGACCGCGTGTCGGTGGTCCTGTCGGGCGGCTGCGGCCACCCGGCCCCTCGCTGTTCATGGCGCCGCGCCCCCGCTGCACCTCGCTGATCATGTGGCTCGGTTCGGCGGTGAAATCGGACAGAATCTGACCAGATGATCAGCGACCTGCCGACGTCGCTGGTCGGATGGTCGCGGCGTGAGGGGGTCCCGGGAGTGGGCGTGGTCCCGGGCGTGTGGTCCCGGGCGCAGGCGTGATCGGGGAGTGGGCGTGGTCCCGGGCGTGTGGTCCCGGGCGCAGGCGTGGTCCCGCGCGTGGTCTCGAAACTATCGTGGTCGGTGTGGGTACAGGCGGTCGGCGGCGATGAACAGCTTCGCGCTGCGCAACGTCGGGGTGCGGGCGTCGCTGGTCGCGGCGCTGCTGTTCGGAGCCGGCGCGCCGGCCGCCAAGCTGCTGCTCGGTGACGTCAACGCCTGGTTGCTCGCCGGGCTGCTCTACCTGGGATCCGGTATCGGGCTGGGGCTCTATCGGCTGGTACGTCGGGCACAACGGGTCCGCCCGGCGCGGGCCGACCTGCTGCCGCTCGCCTGTGCCGTCCTCGCGGGCGGCGTGATCGGCCCGGTGCTGCTGCTGGCCGGCCTGACCTACCTCCCGGCTTCGGGCGCCTCGCTGCTGCTCAATGCCGAGGGCGTGTTCACCGCGCTGCTCGCCTGGTTCGTGTTCAAGGAGAACTTCGACCGCCGGGTCGCCCTCGGCATGGCGGCCATCGTCGCCGGTGCGGTGGTGCTGGCCGTGCCCACCGGAGTCGAACTCGGGTCGATCTGGCCGACCGCTGCGGTCCTCGGCGCCTGTCTGGCGTGGGCCGTCGACAACAACCTGACCCGCAAGGTCGCGCTCACCGACGCATCGTGGCTGGCCGCCGTGAAGGGCTTGACCGCGGGCCCGATCAACCTGGTGCTGGCCTTCGCGATCGGCAGCCGGTTGCCGGCCCCGGCGGCGGTCGGCGCCGCGATGCTCGTCGGTTTCCTCGCCTACGGCGTCAGTCTGGTGTTGTTCATCGTCGGCATGCGGCACGTCGGGACCGCCCGGGCCGGAGCCTATTTCTCGGTGGCCCCGTTCTTCGGTGCGCTGCTGGCCGTGCTGCTGGGCGACCCGGTCACCTGGCAGTTGCTGGTCGCATCCGCATTGATGGGCGTCGGGGTGTGGCTGCACCTCACCGAGCAGCACCTGCACGCGCACCGGCATCCGGCGGCCGTGCACGATCACTGGCACACCCACGACGAGCACCACCGGCACGACCACCCGGCCGGACCGGTGATCGGCTCCGGCGGCCATCGCCACGAGCACGTGCACCCCGCGATGACCCACTCCCACGAGCACTTTCCGGACAGTCACCACCGGCACGACCACTAGGGATCGACCGATTCATTTGGCGACCAGCCGTCCCAGGGCGATCCGCGCGACCGGCGCGTAGCCGAGCACGATCGGCAGCGGCCCGTCGATCATCAGCGACGTCGAGGTGCCCGTCGCGATCGCGGACAGGCTGTGATGCAGCCGGAGTCGCACGCCGAACGGCCCGGTGACGATCCAGGACCAGGAACGCCGCTCGGCATCGACCTGCTCGATGACGAAGCCGACAGCGAGGCCGAGCGGCCCGACCACCCGACCGCGGGTTCCCGGCCTGATGACGTCGTCCGGGCACTCGACCCGGCTGATCTGCGGCGCCCAGCTCGACCACAGCGCTGGTGTGCGGTACCGGTCCCATGCCGTCTCGAGGTCGGCCGCTCCGGCGGCGGACACGGTGACCGTCATCCAGCGGCCAGGTCGTTCAGGACGGCCTCAGCGGCCCGCCGGCCGGATACCAGGGCGCCCTGGATCGAGGGGGTGTCCCGATGGTCGCCGGCGACGTAGAGCCCGTCGCCCAGCGACACCCGACGGCGCAGCGGGGTGCCAGGGGGAAAGGCCGGAAGAGCCTGGGGCAGCGGGTAGGTGGCGACCTGCTCCCAGCGCTCACCGTCGACCCCGTAGATCGCCGACGCGTGGGCTCGGACAATCGACGGCGCAGGCTCGTCCGCGCCGAGCACCGTGGCCGCGATCAATGAGCGCCCGGCGGGTGCGTAGCTGGGTGCGACGGTCGAAATCACCGCGGTGTTGACGACGGGGCCGGCCCGGCCCAGGTCGACGTGCAGGAGCCGGTCGGCGGCCGGTGGCCCGTCCGCGCTGAAGTAGTACGTGGTCAGCGCCCGCATCTCGGGGGCTGGACGCGACAGCAGCCCGGCGGCGGTCACCGGATCGGCGGCGACCACCACTGCCCGCCCGGTCACCAGTCCGTCGGGGGTGTCCACCGCGCCGGTGCGGACCGTCCGGACCGGCGTGTGTACCGCGAGGACGTCATCGGGCAGGCCGGCCGCGAGCTGCTCGGGGATGGCCTGCATGCCGTCCGTCGGCAGCGACGGAGTGCCCCGGACGAACGACCGGATGAACAGCTCGGTCAGGCGTCGCGAGGAGTCCAGGTGAACTTCGGCGCGGACACCCGACAGGAACGCCTCGATCAGCGCGGCCCCCGACCCGGTGACGCCGGCCCTGCGCAAGGCCTGACCGGCGGGCTCGTCGGGCCGGCGGCGGATCCGGGCGACCGGTCCGTACCCGGTCTGCAACAGCCAGCGGGCCAGCGCGAGCCGATCGCCGAGCCTGCCCAAGGGTGCCGTCACCGTGGCCCCGACCAGCAGCGGGCTCCGGGTCGGATCCCCGACCGACCAGTGCCGGTCACCCTGGCGCACCGCCACGCCCGCTCGGAAGGCGTTGAGCTGCAACGCATCCAGGTCGAGCGCCCGGCGGGCCTCCGGATACGACGGGTTGAGCAGTTGGAAGCCGCGGTCGAACTGGAACCCGTACTGCCGATCCGTGCGGACCCGGCCGCCGACCGCGTCGCCGGCCTCCAACAGCCGCACCGAGACGCCCGCGGCGACGAGCACCCGCGCCGCAGCCAGACCGGCCAGGCCCGCTCCGACCACCACCACGTCGTACTGCTCCACGGCGGTCCACCTCCGTCCTCTGTGATGGTTCTAGCGGCTGATCGGTGCCCGCCACGCTGACCGGGTACGGGGCGCTGCGCGATGGCTCGGCGGCGGCGGCGCCACGATGCACCCGTCGGCGACAGATCCGTAGGCGCGCAACGCGTCCGGTCCGACTGCCCACAGCCAGGCCAGGTGCGCGCAGTAGATCCCGTCGACCTCGTCCTCGATCCGCTCGAGATCGACGTGCCGTTCGGCGGTCGTCATCGCCGTCCGGAGTTCCCGCCATCGCTGGTGCCAGGGCAGCCGTAGCACGGCCACGCTCTCGAGCACCGCGAACAGCGCCTCGAACGCGGCGAGCCGGACCTCGAACGGCCGCCCTGACCTGGCCTTGTACGGCAGCACGGTCGGCAACGCGAACATCCCGACCATGGCCGCGTGCGGGTGCACCTCCAGGGCCACCGGTCGCGGTCCGGCCGGGTCCACCGACCACCGGTGCCGCCGGGCGAGGCCGCTGCCGCGCGGCGGGGCGAACAGCGGGCGCCCGGTGTTGCTGGAGTGGCAGGACGCCGCGTACCGCCCGAACGCGGCCCCGATCAGCCGCTCGCATTCGCGTTGACCGGACGGGTTCGTCACGACCAGCGGGGCGTCGATGGCGACGACCGAGACAGCGCCGGAGAGCGCGGCCAGCCAGCCGTCGATCTCGTCATCGCTGACGACGCTCGCCGAGGCGATCAGTGCGCCGTCGGCCCCGACCGCAGCCAGGCCGGACCTGGCCCGGAAGCCCCAGGCCAGGTCGATCCCGATGTAGCAGGGTCCGGGTGTCATCCGGTCCAGTCTGCACCGGCCGGTCAGGACGGTGGCGCAAACCCCTGCCGTCGCAGGAACTCCAGGGCGGTGTCCGCGATCTCGTGCCACCCGTGGTCGGCACCGAGGCTGTGGCCGCGATCTGCGAACGCCTTGAACTCGGTGACGCCCTTGTTGTTCTTCCGCTGGATCTTGTCGGCGGACTCCACGGTCGCCTGCGGCACGGTGCGATCCTTGCCGCCGGCGATCAGCAGCAGCGGCCCACGGGCTGCCTTGGTATCGACGGCCGCCTCGCTCTTCGGGCTGAAGTTGGCGAGCCCGGCCTGGAACAGCGGTTTGGCCGGGGATGGAATGGTGAACTTCTCGAAGATCTCGTCCGACTCTTCCTTGGGCACCGCACTGGCGAAGCTCTTGTGGAACGACTCGGGGGTGTGTGACCAGGTCTTGCTCTTCAGCCACGGCTTGGACAGGATCGGCCCGGCGCTGGCCAGCTGGGCCACCGGCAGCACCAGGATGCCCTTGAACTGGGCCGGGGACAGCGCAACGCAGGCCCGCGCGTCGCCCTGGGCGAGCAGCTTCTCGGCGATCAGGCCGCCGAACGAATGGCCGATGACGATCGGCTTGGCCGGCAGGTCGGCGATCAGCTTGGCGTAGTGGGCGGTGATATCCCCGATGCCCTTGTTCGCCACGGCGTCCGGATTCGCCCTGGTCTCCGCCACGGTCTCGGCGTCGCCCGGCCAGCCGGGGGCGATGGGGGCATAACCCTTCTCCGCGAACAACTCCACCCAGGGCGTCCAGCTGGTGGCGTGTAGCCACAGGCCATGGATGAAGACCACCGGAATCACGTCGTCGGCCATATTTCTCGTTCCGCTCGATTCGGACAGCTCGTCGCGATCAGTATGGCGTGCGCGGGATCGGATCGTCCCCAGCGGTCCCGCCGACGTGCCGCGGCCGAAACGCCCCGTTGATCATGAGAACCTGCACGCGGCACGCCGACCGAACCGGCCGACACGCCGTAGAAACTGTGCAGGATCTCATGATCAACGGGCGCTGGGAGGGCGCGCAGATCGCGCGCGGTCCGAGCAGAAGGCTCAGACGGAGACGCCGTCGGCCGCCCGCTCGAGTTCGGCGATGTCCAGCTTGCCCATCTGCATCATCGCGGCGACAGCGCGATTGGCCCGGTCCCGGTCCGGATCGGCCATCAGCTCCGGCAGCCGGTTGGGGATGATCTGCCAGGACACGCCGAACTTGTCCTGGATCCAGCCGCACTGGTTGGGTACGCCGCCATCCGCACCGAGGGCGTCCCAGTAGGCGTCGACCTCGTCCTGCGTCTCACAGGGGACCTGGAACGAGATCGCCGGACTGAAGCTGAATGCGGGACCGCCGTTGAGACCGGTGAACTGCTGCCCGTTGACGGTGAACTCCACGGTGAGCGCGGTGCCTTCCCGGTCGGGGTTCTCCGGGCCGTAGCGGGCGACGGCGCCGACGCTGGAGTCCGGGAACACCGTTGTGTAGAACTGGGCAGCCTCTTCGGCCTGGGAGTCGAACCAGAGGCAGGTGGTGAGAGCCATGACGAACCTTTCGATAGCGGTGAGTGGTGTCTGCTATGACGACAGCTCCGGAGAAAACTCATCGGTCGGCCCGTCGGCGGCCCGAACACGCGGGTCAGTGCCAGATCTCCTGGTGCTCGGCGTGCGTGCTCAGGTAGGCGCCGGGCGCGAACAGCGCGTCGTAGTAGTCGGTGTCCAGATGCTGCGCCTGCAGGTAGTTCATGATCTGGACCGTCGGAACGGTGCCGGGGAACTTGCCGAAGGTCTCGTCGACGTAGGTCGCCTGCAGGGTCAGCAGGTCGACGAACTGCTCGTCGTGCGGGGCTGCGGCCGCACGCACCGTCGTGGAGTCCTGCCAGGGCCCGGGAGTGTCCGGATGGAACGGGCCGCCTGCGCCGAACTTCCGCTCGACGTAGGCCCGGACCGCGGCCGCCATGTCCGGATAGTGCGGACGGCACAGCGATTCGAAGACGCCGGGCAGGCCGGTCGGGTTCGGTAGCGCCCAGCGGTCGTCGGTCTGCACGCTGAAACCCAGCCCCGGCACCTCGGGCACGCCGGAGGCACCCAGGATGGTCGACCGGTCGATCCCGTCGAAGGTCCAACCGCCGAGGCCCATCGCGCCGAGCAGCAGGTGCCCGTTGTAGACGCTGGTCATCAGCTCCGCGGTGGCTTCGGTCAGCGTGTACTGCTCGACGAACGAGAGCGGGAACGGCTCGTCGAAGTGCCGCAGGCGCGCGAACGCCTCGATACCGGGGATCGCCCGGCCGTTGATGTCGTCGTACACGACGTACCCGTTCTGAGCGAAGAACGCGAGATTCGCCAACAGGTGCTGCGCCAGATCGGCGACCGGGATCACCAGCAGCGACCCTGGGTGGTTGGCGATCCACGTGTTGTGGCCCTCGAGGAACGGCTCCTCGCGCGGGATGTTGATGCGCCGGTCGGAGAGCCGCTGATACCGGTCGACGGTGGCGTTGAGCCAGTCGTCGATGTCGACGGAGCCGTCGACCACCTCGACCCCCGGGGTGGCGTCGCGGGTGGGCAGGAAGTAGGTGCCCGAGTCGTCGGTGAAGAAGAACTGGGCGGTGTGGAACCCGGCCGCGGAGGGGAACGTGCGACCGGCGGCCGCGCCGCTGTAGTTGGGCAGCGCCGGAGCGTACGACGGGTGGTGGGTGATCCCGAAATGCCAGCCGGTGACGCCCGTGACGGTCGCCAGCACGATGGCCCGCTCGACCTCGGACAACGGCTGCACCGGCCGGGCGCTGGTAAAGGCCAGTGGACCCGCGGGTACCGACCCGCCGACCGGGAACCGCCGCGAGCGCCGACCGTAGATGGCCGCGAGCAGCGGGAACGTAGTGAGCGATGTGAGCGCGGAGCGCTCCAGCTCGGTCAGCCGGATCGGCATGGGCGACCTCCCGTCAGCGGTGTCCGCGAGTATCCCAGGCCCCGGTCCCGCGGGCGGCGGGGCCGCCGTGTCCCCCCGCGCCGGTGCCGGCCGACCGGCCCTGGTCGGCTCCCGGCCGCGTGCTCGGCGCCGGCGGATCGAAGGCGCGGGGGTGACCCGGTCTCAGGGCCGGCGGATCGCCGGCGCCTGGGTGATCCGGTCGACGGTCTCGGTCATACCCTGCCTGATGCCGATCGCGAACCAGCGTTGCACCTGCTCATCGGACAGCTGGTCGGACAAGCTTACCCGGACGACCATCTCGGTCCCACCGTCCATCTCGGCCAGGGTGATGGTGACCAGCGGCACGTCGTCCAGCCGGTCGAGGTCGAGGTCGGGCCAGCCGCCGACGGCGCCCAGACTGAACTCCAGCAGGTCCGGCGCCTCGATGCGGCGATAGACACCGCCGGTGACGTACGACTTGTCCTCGTTCTCCCGCATCTCCAATCGCCAGGCACCGCCGACCTGCAGGTCGACGGTGACGGGCTCGCGCGGTGGAAGGTTCGCGTACCACGCCGACAGTTGGTCGGGTTGCGTCCAGGCCGAGTAGACGAGTTCCTTCGGGGCGGCGAGCCGCCGGACGATGGTGAAGCTCCGCTCGGTCGGAACGCCCGTGCGCACGATGTCGCCGTTCATGATGTCCCCTCGGTGTGCTGGCTCGCGGTGGGACCAGACGCGTCCCGCCTTGTCCCACCTGCTTACCCTATTCGCTAATTAGCAACTAACGCAAGTACGCGTGAAGCGGACGAATGCCCGGGCGACGAGCGCCGACACCGGGAAGGCTCGAACGGGTGACTCGCTGTGTAGACAGGGATGTCGTATTGCCCGTTTTAACGATCAATTGGGTGATTGCGCAGGGCCGCGGGTATGGGAGTATTGGGCCAACTGGACCCAGGCGGCTCAGCAAATACGACACTGAGTAATTGCGATGCTACTCCGCTCGTGCAGGAGTGGATGTCGTAGTCCGATTGCAGCACCCCCAGCTTCGCCCGCACCTGTACAGCCCGGCCGTACCCATGGCGCGTCCGGCCACCCGAGGAGCCCTGTGTGAACCACCGTGACCTGATCGGCGGGCGCGCGCGACGCGCGATCGCCGTGTTCACCGCAGCAGCGGTCGTCAGCGCCACCGTTCTCCTCGCCACCCCCGCCGCCGCCCAACCGGCAGCCGGACCGTCATCGCCGGAGTCCCTCTCGACGCCGGACGCGTACACCGACGGCACCTATATCGTCCAGCTGGCCGAGCAGCCGGTCGCCGGGTACGACGGCCATGTCGACGGCTACCCGGCCACGGAGCCGACCGAGGAGGGCACCAAGGTCGAGGCCGACTCCGTCGACTCCGAGCGCTATGCCGAGTACCTGCAGGCAAAGGGCGAGCAGGCCCGGGAAGAGGTCGGAAGCCCTGACGCAATCTACGAGTTCAGCACGGTGTTCCCGGGTTTCGCTGCGGAACTGACCGGCGAGCAGGCGCAGCAGCTGAGCGAGCAGCCCGGCGTGACCGCGGTGACCAAGGACGTCCTGTTGCACCCGGACTCGGCCGCGGCCCACCCGGGTGGCCACGGCAACTGGCCGACCTCAGGGGTTCTCCGCACCAGCAAGTCACTGGGGCTGGAGAACCGCGGCGGCCTCTGGGATCTGCTGGGCGGATCCAAGCGGGCCGGTGCCGGCGTCATCATCGGGGTCATCGACACCGGAATCTGGCCGGAGAGTGAGTCGTTCGACCCGATCAACGTCCGGAAATGGAAGCGCGGCCAGCCGTACGGCTGGAAGGGCTCCTGCGTCACCGGCGAAGACAACTCCTTCCCGGTCGCCCGCTGCAGCGACAAGATCGTCGGCGCCAAGTACTTCGTCGACGGCTTCGGCCGGGCGAACGTCGGCGAGGACTACCTGTCGCCGCGCGACGGGGACGGGCACGGCTCGAACACGGCCTCGATCGCTGCCGGCGACTTCGGCCCGGACGCGGTGATGCCGGATGGCAACGATCTCGGGGTGGTCTCCGGCATCGCGCCCGGCGCCAGCATCGCCGCCTACAAGGCCTGCTGGAACGGCAAGACCTCGGCGGCGGCCACGGACGGCTGCTCGGCGATCGACACGGTCGCGGCCATCGAGGCAGCTGTCGCGGACGGAGTTGACGTCATCAACTACTCCCTCGGCGCCACCGCAGAGGCGACCTACTTCGGCGCCAACGAGATCGCCCTGATGTACGCGGCGCAGGCCGGCGTGTTCGTCACCACCTCGGCCGGCAACAACGGTCCGGGACTGTCCACCCTCGACCACCCGAGCCCGTGGCTGACCACCACCGCGGCCAGCACCTACACGGTCAACGAGTCGACGGTGGCATTCGGCGACGGCACCTCCTACATCGGAGCGTCCACCACGCTCGGACTGGCGTCCGCCCCGTTCGTCGAGTCGACCGCCTCGAAGGCCGCGACCGCCACCGACGAGGACGCCCGGCTCTGCCGGCCGGGCAGCCTTGACCCGGCGAAGGTGGCCGGCGCGATAGTGCTCTGCGACCGCGGGGACAACGCCAGGACCGAGAAGAGCAACGTCGTCGCGCAGGCCGGTGGCGTCGGCATGGTGCTCCTGAACACCTCGAACGCGGGTACCAACGGCGACTACCACTTCGTGCCGACCGTCCACCTGGAGTTCGAGAACCAGGCCAAGTACGACGCCATCCACGCCTACGCCCGCAGCGCCGGCGCCACCGCGTCGATCCTCGCCGGGAAGCACGACGGCAGCACAACGGTGACGCCGCGGATCATCGAGTTCTCCTCACGCGGCCCGTCCAAGCAGGGCAGCGGAGACATCCTCAAGCCGGACATCGCCGCGCCGGGCGTCGACATCCTGGCGGCGTCGGCGCCGGCCGCGAACTTCGGTCGCGACTACGACTATCTGTCCGGCACCTCGCAGGCGTCTCCGCACGTCGCCGGCCTCGCCGCCCTGCTGCTCGATCTGCATCCGCGCTGGACCCCGATGATGGTCAAGTCGGCGATCATGACCAGCGCTGTCGATACCGAGGGCGGCACCACCAGCCCGTTCGACCAGGGCGCCGGCTACCTGCAGCCGAATCGGGCGGCCAACCCGGGCCTCGTCTACAACGCGGGCGCGGACGACTGGTGGGCGTTCCTCCGCGGCCAGAACTGCACGTTCGGTTGTCCGGCCGGCCCGTCGCTGCCGGCCAGTGACCTGAACCAGGCCTCGATCGCCGTCGGTGCGCTCGCCGGCGCCAGGACCGTCACCCGCACCGTCACCGGGGTCGGGTTGTTCCCGGAGATCTACAAGGCGACGGTCACCGGGATCCCGGGCTTCACCGCCACCGTCACCCCCTCGACCATCGTGGTGAAGCCGGGCCGGAAGGTCAGCTTCACGGTGACGTTCAGCCGGACGGACGCACCGCTGAACACCTTCGCCACCGGCTCGTTGACCTGGAAGAGCGCCCTGCACACCGCCCGCAGCCCGATCGCGCTGCGGGCCATCGCCTACGCGGCACCGACCACGGTCGCTGCGCCGGCCTCGGCCGACGGCTCGGTCGGCATTCCGGTGACGCCGGGGACGCCCAATCTGGCCGTCACCGCCGCGCTGCGGGGCCTGGTCGGCGCCACTCCGGTGGCCGACGAGGTCGCGGTGCCCCCGGTAGGCGGCGCCACCCGGGTCCAGTACTCGCTGCGGGCCCCGGGGTGAGCACCGACCGGTACACCTTCCGGTTCCAGACGCAGGGCAGGGCCGGTGACGACATCGACGTCAACTGCGGCACCGCCGTCGGCTCGTCCACCGGACCGACCGCCGACGAAACCCTGACGGTGCGCGGGGTGCCCGGCAACTTTGCCTTCACCTGCACGGTGATCGGATTTGCCGCTGCCGACGGGCGGACGACAGCGCCGTTCACCGCGGCCTGGTGGTTCGTCAATCAGACCGCGGCGTCGACCAACGCGTCGATGCCGACCAGCACGACCGCGGGAGAGCAGGGGGTGCCGGTCATCCTGCCGGTCACCTGGACCGGTCTGGATCCGACCAAGCGCTACCTGGGCTTCGCCGACCTGACGGCCGGCGGCGTCACCAGCCGCACGTACATCACCGTCGGCTGACGCCCTGACGCCCCGACGCCCGTGCACGCCCTGCCGCCGGTGACGTCGCTGACGCCGCGGACGCCGCAGCGCCGGGATCCGGTGACGTCTCCGATGCCGTGACGCCGGGGTTCGGTGCGGCGTGCCGAGCTGATGTCCAGTTCTTGCGTCGGCTGGGCGGAATGTTCCAGGGTCCGGAGCCCGGAATAATTTCCCACGCCACCGGCCGGGTGCGACCATAGCCGGATGGACAGCACGTCGCGCGACGACCGACCGCCGATCGCCGACACGGCGCATTTCCGGCGGTTCGTCGACGAGGATCTACCGCCTGCCCCGGCGTCGGCGCCGGTGAGCCGGGGGACCGTGTTCGGTTCCGGTGCGTCGGTGATCGGCGTGGTGCTGCTGCTGGCGGTGCCGATCCTGCTGCTGGTCGCCGGACCGTCGGCCGGAAGTGCCTCGGGCGACTGGGTTCTCGCGATCGCCGCGTACGTGCTGGTCGGCCTCACGATCCTGGTCTGCGGCTACGGCCTGCTCCGCGACCGGCGCAACGAGGAGCCGTTGGACGTCCTCGACCTGGTCGTCATCTTCGCCGCGGTGCTCGCCGGCGTGGTTCTCGCTCTCTCCTTCTGATCCGCTCCGGGCGATATCCGAGCCACTCGTCCCGGGCCCGCGGCGGGGGTAGCAGGTTCCGCTGGGGACACGCCGGTGGCGAACGGCGTGTCGTCAGCACTTCCTGCTACCTCTGCCCTGCTGACCCCGGGCCGGCGGCGGCGGGGGTAGCAGGTTCCGCTGGGGACACGCGGGTGGCGGACGGCGTGTTGTGAGCACTTCCTGCTACCTCTGCCCTGCTGACCCCGGGGCGGCGGCGGGGGTAGCAGGTTCCGCTGGGGACACGCGGGTGGCGGACGGCGTGTTGTGAGCACTTCCTGCTACCTGTGCGCTGCCGGTCCCGTTACTGCCCGGTGCGGGGCGGTTCGTGCTCGCGATGGTGCCCGGGCGGGCAGCCGTCACCGGCGATCTTGCCCAGTAGCGACGCGAGCTGGGCGCGTTCCTCGTCGTCGAGGGCACCGAGAAGGTCCTCGGCGGCCGACAATCGGGCCGCGGCCATGTCGTCCTGCACCCGGCGCCCGCCGGGGGTGAGTCGTACCAGCACCGACCGGCGGCTGGCCGGGTCCGGCACCCGCTCCACCAGGCCCGCCTCCTCGAGTCCGTCCACCACCCCGGTGGCCGATCTCGGCACCACCGACATCCGACCGGCCAGTTCGCCCATCCGGATGCCGTCGGATCCGGCCCTGGCGACCACCCGCAGCGCGCGTTCTTGCGCCGGGGTGAGGCCCAGCGGAGCCAGGTCGCGCACGGACGCGTGACGCAGCCGACGGCTCGCCCGCACCAACGCCTCCACCACCTCGGACGTGGGGACCGTCATCGCTCCTCCTCGGCAGCCGCGGGAATAGATTATGAGTCTAACTCATTATGAGGTATGATCGCAATATGCACTGAGTCGAAAGGAGGGCGCCTGTGACAACGACCGCGCCCCGCATCCACACCGGAGAACGCTCCGGTCCACCCTCTCGCAGTTCCCGCACCACCCGCCCCGAGCGGGACCCCCGGCCGGCCCCGCAGCGGCGCCCCGGCGAGGTCCGCAGGGTGCTCCAGCTCTTCGCCGAGCACAAGGCCCGGCTCAGCATCGTCGGCATTCTCATCGTGGCCTCCGCGCTGGTCACCCTGGTCAGCCCGTTCCTGTTGCGCGACATTCTCGACGTCAGCCTGCCGGAGCGGAACACCCTGCTCACCGTCGTGCTGGCCGGCGGCATGGTCGCCGTCGCGGTGATCACCACGGTGCTCGACGTCATCCAGTCGCGGCAGTCCACCCTGGTCGGGCAGAGCGTGATGCACCGCCTGCGCACCAGGGTGTACGCGCACCTGCAGCGGTTGAGCCTGGGCTTCTACACCCGCACCCGTACCGGCGAGGTGCAGTCCCGGATCGCCAACGACATCGGGTCCATGCAGGCCGTGGTCACCAGCACCGCCACCTCGGTGGTCTCCTCCGGCACCACCGTGATCGCCACCCTGATCGCGATGCTGGTGCTGGACTGGCGGCTGACCCTGGTCTCGTTGGTCCTGGTCCCGCTGTTCGTCTGGATCTCCCGCAAGGTCGGCGGCATGCGCCGGGACATCGCGGTCACCCGACAGGAGCGGATGGCCGACATGTCCTCCCAGGTTGCCGAATCGCTGTCGGTGTCCGGGATCCTGCTGTCCAAGAGCATGGGCCGCAGCGCCCACCTCACCACCCAGTTCGCCGGCACCTCGGAGGATCTCGCCGATCTCGAGGTCCGGTCCGCGATGACCGGCCGTTGGCGGCAGTCCACCATCAGCATCGTGGTCTCGATCCTGCCGGCCGCCATCTACCTGGCCGCCGCGTTCGCCGTGAGCGGGACCACCGGGCCGGTCTCGATCGGCACTCTGGTCGCGTTCACCACTTTGCAGGCCGCGCTGTTCCGACCGCTGGTCGGCCTGCTCCGCACCGGTGTCGACGTGCAGACCTCGATGGCGATGTTCCGCAGGGTGTTCGAGTACCTCGACCTACCGGTCGAGATCACCGAACCCGAGCAGCCAACGCAGCTGACGAACCCTCGTGGCGAGCTCGCCTTCGACGGGATCTCGTTCCGCTATCCCGGCGCCGAGCACGACACCCTGCACGACATCGACCTGCTTGTTCCGGCCGGCGGCTCGGTCGCCGTGGTCGGCGCCACCGGCTCCGGCAAGACCACTCTGGGCTACCTGGCGGCCAGGCTCTACGACCCGGACGCCGGGACGGTCCGGCTGGACGGCGTCGACGTCCGGGACCTGACCTTCGAGGACCTCACGGACACCGTCGGCATCGTCAACCAGGAGACCTACCTGCTGCACGCGTCGATCGCCGGCAACCTGCGGTTCGCCCGGCCCGACGCCACCGATGACGACATCGTCGCCGCGGCCAGGGCCGCGCAGATCCACGAGCTGATCGAGGGTCTGCCGAACGGCTACGACACTGTGGTCGGCGAGCGCGGCTACCGGTTCTCCGGTGGCGAAAAGCAGCGGCTGGCGATCGCCAGGATGATCCTGCGCAACCCGCCGGTGCTCATCCTGGACGAGGCGACCAGCGCGCTGGACACCCGGACGGAGGCTGCGGTCACCACCGCCCTCGCGCGGCTCGCCGAGGGAAGGACCACGCTCACCATCGCGCACCGGCTGTCCACCGTGCGGGACGCCGATCTCATCGTGGTGATGGATCACGGCCGGATCGTCGAGCGAGGACGGCACGACGACCTGCTCGCGGCCGGCGGCGCCTACGCCGCGCTGGTGGCTCGCGATGCCGGCTGAGCAGTCGGCTGAGCTGCGACGACACCGGCCGCGCCGGAAGCCCACCTACGCTGTCGAGGTGCCCCCGATCAGCGACCGCATCCCCGCCCAGGGGGTGCGGTATCTGGTGGTCGGGACCGGCACCACGGTGGTGCAGCTCGGGCTGTTCTGGCTGCTCGAGGGCTGGACCGGGGTGCAGCCGGCGAACGTGCTCAGCTGGATCGTCTGCACCGCGCTGTCGACGTTGGCGCACCGATGGTTCACCTTCCACCGGCCGGCCTCCCGCGCCGACCAGTGGATCGGGTTCGCCACCTCGTTGGCGGCCCTGGGTCTGACGGCGGCTGCGCTGGCCATGTTCGGTCCGGACGGCGGGTTGCGCGGCGGCCTGATCGTCTGGGGGGTGACGTTCGCGGTCGGCTGCTGCCGGTTCGCCGCCCTGCGGCTGTGGTTCCTACGCCCGCGACCGGTGCCCGAACCGGCCGCGGACGCCGAGGTGGCACCGGTCTGACCCGGCCGGTGAGCAGGGCGCGCGAGTGCAGCGGCCGAGCTGCTACCTGGCGGCGGCGCAATCTCCGCAGAGCCCGAAAAGCTCTACCTGGTGGTCGATCTCGACATAGCCGTGCTGCTCAGCGACCGTCCGCGCCCAGCGCTCGACACCCGGCGCCTCGACTTCCTCGGTCCGCCCGCACGAGCGGCAGACCAGATGATGGTGATGCACCCGCTCGGCGCACTGCCGGTACAGCACCTCGCCGCCGGCGTTGCGGACGGTGTCCAGGTCGCCGCCGGCAGCCATCTCCTGCAGCGCCCGGTACACGGTGGCAAGTCCGATGGACGAGCCGGCGCCACGCAACGCGATGTGCAGATCCTGCGCGGAGATGAACTCACCGGTCTCACCGAGCACCTGGGTGATGGCCGCGCGCTGCGTCGTGTTGCGGCGCTGGGTGCTGCCCGTCGACAGCCCGCCGAGCGGCGCCGCCATGCCGTGCGGACCGGCGGTGTTCGCTGCAGTGCCGTGCGCTGCAGCGCCCTGAGCGGCGGCATCGCCGCTCGCGGGGGCCGTGCCCTGCGCGGTGGCCGTGCTGTGCGCGGTGGCACTGCCGTGCGACGCAACCACCTGCGTGCCTCCCGGGACGTCGGACCACTCAGTCCCGAGGGTACCGGGCGGTCGCCCGGCGTCAGGGGAACAGCCGGTAGAAGCGCCACTCGAAGTGCTCGATGGGCAGGATCTCCATCCGCGCGTAGCCGGCGGCCAACGCGTACCGCTCCAGGGTCGCCGGCCGCATCACCGCTCCGGTGCCGACCGCCTCCGGATCCCGCATCGCGGCCGGCAGGCAGCTGGCCAGACTCCACCCGTAGACCAGGCGGTCGAACGGTGTCCCGGGCGCGACGAAGGTCTCGCGCACCTTCTCGTCAGCGATCACCACCGACCCGCCGTCGGCCAGCAGTGCGCGCAGCGTCCCGAGCACCTCCACCGGCCGGGACATGTCGTGCACTGCCTCGAACACCGTCACCAGGTCGTACCGGCCGGCGAACTCGATGGCACCGGCGTCCTGGGCCAGCAGGGTGACCCGATCGGACACGCCGTACTCCGCGGCGTGTGCCACCCCGTGCCCGATCGCGTCCGCGTCCAGGTCGAAGCCGTCGACCCGGATCCGCGGATAGGCCAGCGCCAGCGCGATCGACGACCAGCCCGAGCCGACGCCGATGTCGGCCACCCGGCCACCGGCCGACAGCCGGGCCTGCACGTCGGGCAGCGCTGCCAACCAGTCCGGCCCGATCAGCCGGAGGAAGGTGGGCCGGTTCCCGTCCGGGCGGCCGTCCTCCCATTCGTAGAGGCGCTCCACCCCGGCGCCGGTCCGGATCGACTCGGCCAGCAGGTCGAGGTACTTCACGGCGTGCAGTGCCTCCAGCACGGTCGGCGTGCCGTAGCTGAGGCTGTCGGCATCCACCAGCACCTCGGCCGCCGCCGGGGTCAGACCGAAGAGCCGTAGGTCGGCGGCGTCGCCGGAGAGCACCTCCAGGAAACCGGCGACCGCCTGCTGCTCCAGCCATTCCCTGGCCATCCGCGGGTTCAGGCCGAGCCGGGCCGCCAGCTCCGGGGCCGACGCCGGTCCGTCGGCGGCGAGTGAGGCGTAGAGGCCCAGCCGGTGGCCGTGCGCCACCGACATCAGCTCCAGCAGCCCGAGTTCGGCTTCCCGCAGCCGGGCGAACAGATCGCCGGCGGGCGTTCCTGGCGCGGGGTTCAACGAGCCGGGAGAGAGCGAGACGGGAGACGGTGGTCCAGAGGTCATCGGCTCATTCTTCCGGCCCGGTCGGACATCTGGTCCACAGCCGGGTGCACATGGCGACGACGCCGTGACTGCGCGGACGACGATTCCGCCGTGTGGTCCTCTGTGACCGCTTCACCGCTGCTCCCGGTGGCCGCCGGACCGAACAGGGAGGCGACCGCCGTGCCCGCGCCGCACATCCGGCGTCTGCACCCGCGAGGCCCGGCCCACCCGTCGAATGCCGATACCGTGGGGGACGACCACAAGGGGGCGAGATGCGGACGATCCGGGTGGCGGCCGCGGCCGTCGTCATCCTCGCGCTGGCCGGCTGCACCCCTGAGCAGACAGCCGACCCGACCACTCCGGTGAGCACCCGCACCACCACGCATCCGGCGTCGACGGCCCCGCCGGTGACGGTGACCTCGACCATCCGGACCACCGTCACCAACTCGACGGTCACCAGCACCGGAACGAAAACCACCTCCTACGCCCCGCCGTCGGCGACCCGGGAGCCGGCAGCCGTGCCAGGCGGAGTGCCCGTACCTGTCCACCGACGACGTCAGCCTCATCAACGGCCAGCGGCCCGGCCCGACCATGGTCATCGCGGTCAAGCCCTATCCCATCTGCGACTTCTACCGCTCCGACGGGGGCTGGATGGCTCGGGTCAGAGTCATTCGTGCGGCCACCCCGCAGGCCGCGCGGGCGGCCGTCGACCAGCACGTTCCGGTCGCCGGCTCGGCCCCGGCCGACCAGCCGCCCGGCTGGACCGGTGGGTCGATGAGCACGCCCGACGGCATCGAGGGGAACCCGGCGGTGGCCTCGGTGTACGCGGTCTCCAAGGGGCGCACCGCCATCGTCGCCGAATCGAACCAGGCCCAGACCATCAAGGGACGCCAGATGGTGATGGACGTCGTCGCCAACCTCGGCCTGTAGCCGGAGCGGCCATGGGCTGCACCGGCGCCACCCACGGTCGTGGCAGGATTGTGGGGTGAGCACCCTCTACGCGACCCTGCACACGAACCGTGGCGACATCCGGATCGAGCTGCTGCCCAACCACGCCCCCAAGACCGTCCGGAACTTCGTCGGGCTGGCAACCGGATCGGCGCAGTACACCACGAAGAACGCTTCGGGCGGCAGCTCAGGGCCGTTCTATGACGGGTCGATCTTCCACCGGGTGATCGACGGATTCATGGTGCAGGGCGGCGACCCGACAGGCACCGGCCGCGGCGGTCCCGGCTACGAGTTCGCCGATGAGTTCCACCCGGAGCTGTCGTTCAACAAGGGGTACCTGCTCGCGATGGCGAACGCCGGGCCGGGCACCAATGGCTCGCAGTTCTTCGTCACCGTGAACGCGCAGGCGCACCTGAACTACCGGCACACCATCTTCGGCGAGGTGGCCGACGACGACTCGCGGGCGGTGGTCGACGCGATCGCCACCACCGCCACCGACCGCTTCGACCGCCCGGCCGAGGACGTGGTGATCAACTCGATCACCATCGAGGACGGCAGCGGCATGCCGGGCAGCACCCCGGACGCCTGAGGCCGACATGACCGCCCCGCCGCCACCCGGAGCACCGCAGCCGGGCGGTGGTTTCGGCGAAGGCCAGCCGCCGGGTTCCTGGCCGCCCGGGCCGTACAGCCCGGCTCCCGGTGCGCCCAACCCCCTGCCCGGCTATTACGCGCCGGCCGGTCCCGCGCCCGGAACTCCAGGAACCGGCGCGCAGTACCCCGGGCAACCGGTGCCGGCCCAGACGGCGGCGACCTGTACCTGGCACCCGGACCGGGTCACCGCGCTGCAGTGCAGCCGGTGCGGCCGGCCGGCCTGCCCCGAGTGCCTGACGCCGGCATCGGTCGGCTTCCAGTGCCGGCAGTGCGTCGCCGACGGCCGGGCCACCCAACGGGTGGCGCGGACCGTGGCCGGCTCGCGCGTCGACGAGACGCCGATCGTCAGCTATCTCCTGATCGCGATCAACGTGCTGGTCTTCGCCGTCACGGCGATCCAGGCCAAGTCCCTGCTGACCATGGACGGGTCAGCCTGGTTCAACGGCGGCCTGCTGATCCCGGGTGTGGTCGCCCACGGCGAATGGTGGCGGGTGGTCACCTCCGGTTTCATCCACATCGGGGTCATTCACCTGATCATGAACATGGTGTCGCTCTGGTTGATCGGGCCGGCGCTGGAGCGGTTCGTCGGCCGGGTCCGGTTCCTGGTGATCTACCTGGTCAGCATGCTCGGCGGATCCGTGGCCGTGCTCGCCCTCACGTCGTACGCCGCCTCAGCGGCCGGAGCGTCCGGCGCCATCTTCGGGATCCTCGGCGCACTCGCCGTCGCGTTCCGCCGGCACCGGCTGGACATGCGCCAGCTGATCATCGTGCTGGTGCTGAACCTGTGGTTCTCGTTCCAGTTCGCGGGCATTTCCTGGCAGGCGCACGTCGGGGGTCTGATCACCGGCGCGCTCATCGGTGCCGTGATGGTCTACCCGCCGGCCCGTACCCGAATGGCCTGGCAGGTCGGCGGGACGGTCGCCATCCTCGCGGTGCTGGGGGCGATCTATGCGCTCAAGCTCGGTCAGATCAACGAGTGCCTCTTCCAGGGCAGCGACCTGTACTGCCTGCGAACCAGCTGATTCTGCGTTGCCCTGACCCTCCCGGCCCGCTAGCCTGGCCCGGTCCTGTCCCAGGCGCGAGGAGTGCCCCCAAGTGCGTATCTGAGGTCCGACCCACCGCCCGAGCAGGGCGGCGCACAGGTCGGCACGGTGACCACTCCCGTCGACCCCGTAGGGGACCTCATGACCAACGCCATCGTCTGTACCGACCTCTCGTTCGCCTGGCCTGACGGCACTCCGGCGCTCTCGCACCTCGACCTCGCGCTGTCCGCCGGGCGTACGGGTCTGATCGGCCTGAACGGCTCGGGCAAGTCCACCCTGCTCAGGCTGATCGCCGGTGAGCTGATCCCGTCCTCCGGGTCGGTGAGCGTGGCCGGCGATGTCGGGCGGCTGCCGCAGACCCTGACCTTGCAGACCCACCGCAGCGTTGCCGACCTGCTCGGCATCGCCGGCGTCCGGGACGCTATTGCCGCGGTCGGGGCCGGCGACGTCACCGCGGAACGCCTGGCCGCCATCGGTGACGACTGGGACATCGACGAGCGGGCGGTCGCGGAGCTCCATCGGTTGGGCTTCGACGACCCGGCGATCCTGGATCGCCGGCTGGCCACGCTGTCCGGCGGCGAGGCGGTGCTGGCCGGGCTGGCGAGGCTGCTCGTCCGACCGCCGGCAGTCACGCTGCTCGACGAACCGACGAACAACTTGGACCGGACGGCCCGTGGACTCCTCTATGACGCTGTCGACCGGTGGCCGGGGGTGCTGCTGGTGGTCAGCCACGATCGTGAGCTGCTGGAACGGGTGGACCGGATCGCGGAGCTGCGGGACGGCGTTGTCCGGGTGTTCCCCGGCACCTTCTCCGGTTACCTGGCCACCCTGGCGGCGGAGCAGGAGGTGGCCGAGCGGACCGTGCGGACGGCCGTGGGGGAGCTCCGGCGCGAGCAGCGTCAGCTCATCGAGACCCGGATCAAGCTCGACCGCCGGCAGCGCACCGGCCACAAGGCGGAGATCGAGAAGAGGGTGCCCAAGATCGTCGCGAATGCCCGCAAGCGCTCGGCCCAGGAATCCGCCGGCCGGCTGCGCATCGAGCACAGCGGCAAGGTCGCGACCGCCAAGGCGACATTGACGCAGGCCGAGGACGCGGTGCGGGATGACGACCGGATCCGGGTCGACCTGCCGGGCACCGAGGTGCCCGCCGGGCGGACCGTGCTCGAGATCACCGGGCCGGCCCGGCCGCTGGTGATTCGCGGCCCGGAGCGGGTGGCGCTGCTCGGTCGCAACGGCTCCGGCAAGACCACGCTGTTGCGGGCGATCGTCGGCCTCGGAACGGCACCCGGCCTGGTCGTCGAGCACCGGATCGACCAGGTCGGCTATCTGCCGCAGCGCCTCGACATCCTGGACGAGCGGGCCTCGGTGCTGGAGAACGTCCGGGCGGTGAACCCGGACGCCAACCCGCAGCAGGTGCGGGCCCGGCTGGCCCGATTCCTGATCGGCAAGCATCAGGTCGACCGGGCCGCCGCATCGCTCTCCGGCGGCGAACGGTTCCGGGTGACCTTGGCCCGGCTGCTGCTCGCCGACCCGCCGCCGCAGCTGCTGATGCTCGACGAGCCGACCAACAATCTGGACCTGGCCAGTGTCGACGCGCTGGCCGGTGCCCTGTCCGGTTATCGCGGCGCTCTGATCGTGGCCGCCCACGACCTGCCGTTCCTGGAGTCGATCGGCATCACCACCTGGTGGGCGTTCGACGAGCAGACCGGTGAACTGGCCGAGATCCCCGGATGATCACCGCGTGCGGTGGATGATCGCTGCCGGGCAACGACCATCCACCGCAGCCGGTGAGCACCTGGCTGCCGGGGCTCAGGCCGACGGCGGCGCGAAGAACTCCAGCGCGATCCCGTCGGGGTCGCGGAACGAGACGCCGGAACCGTAGGCCGCGTCGACGATCCCGCCATGGGTGATGCCGAGTTCGTCCAGCCGGGACGCCCACTCCTGCAGCTCGGCGCGGTCGGCGCAGCCGAACGAGATGTGGTCGAGCCCTGCGCGGTGCTCGTCGAACGTGCCGTCGGCCGGCTGCGGGTGGGTGTGCAGGCCGAACAGCTGGCCGCCGCCGATCACGTAGACGGTGTGGTGGAAGTTGCCGACCGTCTCGTCCTCGTCGAGAACGGGCGCGCTGCCGAACAACTCGCTGTACCAGCTGGTGCTCCGTTCCAGATCGGTGACGGTGACGGCGACATGGGCGAAGGACGGGAAGGCGGGCACGGGGATCTCCTGATCAAGAGTGCGATGGTGAGCGGGGTTGCTCGACACAGCAGGTATTACGACGACCCTGGCGGATCGGTTCCGCACCGGGCGTCGGCCGGATGACGAAGGCCGCTGCGCCCTGACAAGACCCGTGTTCCGTTCCGGTTGTCGGAATCGGAGGATTCTTTCGCTATCCTTAGTACAAGCTCCGCCGCGGAGCAAGACCCCACAGCTTCGGACACTCAGAGCCGGTTGCGCCAGTGCTCCTTGAGTACCCGGGCAACATCCTCCGGATCGGCACCGAGGTCGAATCGACCGAGCACGATCAGGCCGTCGTCGGCCAGGTCCACCTCGACGGTGGACGATCCGACGCCCAGCCGGGACCTGCGCACCACCTCGATGCCGGTCACCATGGCCCACCCGACACGTCGGGTACCGCCTGGACCGCGGACCACCAGACCGTTCCGGTCGACCGTGAGCCGCCGCCGCATCGGCAGGAACGCCAACGCCGCGACCAGCGCGAACAACACCAGGGTGCACGCAACGAACCGGTCGGTGGGCAGCCCGGCCAGCACCGCCCACCCGATGCCCAGCAGGGCGGCCGCGGCGCATCCGACGAACACCGGAGGACGCACGCCCCAGGTCTCGGTCATGTTGTCCACACGAGCTGTCCACAATGGGGATGAATCACAACCGTGTTGTTCCGTGTCCGGCAGCGGTCCTGCCGATGAACGACAGGCGAACGACGAACCAAGGAAGTCAGCGCCACCGCATGGTCATCAGCAGGCCGGCGATCATCAGGGCGAACCCGATGGCGAAGTTCCAGTTCCCCAGGGACGACATGAACGGGATGCTCGGACCCCAGAGGTAGTAGACGACCAGCCAGACCAGGCCCAGCACCATCAGGCCCAGCATGATCCCGATGTAGATCGGCGAGGACGGTCCGGCGACCTTGATCCGGGTCGCGGACGTCGACGCCATCGACGTGGCGGCCACCCGCTCGCGGCTGGCTTCCGCCGTCTTCTTGCGGACCTTGGACTTGGGCACTGTCTTCCTCCAGATCACCGGCCCGGGCATCATCGCTGCGGGCCAGCCCGGACGCGTGCGCGGACGCACACTTGACCGGGGCCGTACATCGTCTCCCCTAGCCTACGGTGTAAGTAGCAGTCGGAACGTCCATCTCGAGTGAATCAGGTGACGGCGATCAGGCCAGGCCAGGGGGCCTGGGCGATCAGATCCGGCCGTATTCAGTCGGGGAGGAAGCGGTTGATGGACGGTCGTCCGGCCCAGCGCCGGGTCCGGCGGATCGGTCCGTGGCGGATCCTGGTCGTGGTGGCCTGCCTGGCCGCCGGCCTGCTGCTGGGTACCGCGCGGGCGTTCTCCCAGGGCGAGGACATCCGCGACCGCTCCGTCGACCTCGCCGCGCTGATCGGTGACGCCGAGACCAGGGTCCAGGCAGCCGCCGACAAGGCGGCGAGTCTGCAGGCGCAGATCGACGCCGCGGCCGGCCAGGACGTCTCACCGCAGGTCGCCAAGGAGCGGGCGGCCGCCAAGGCGCTGGAACCGGCCGCCGGGCTGACGAAGGTCACCGGGCCCGCGCTCACCGTGACGCTGTCCGATGCCCCGCGGGATTCCGACGGCAACTACCCGGACGGAGTCGATCCGGACGACCTGGTGGTGCATCAGCAGGACGTCCAATCGGTGGTCAACGCGCTGTGGGCCGGGGGGGCCGAAGCGATGATGATCATGGACCAGCGGGTGGTCAGCACCTCGGCGGTGCGCTGCATCGGCAATACCCTGTTGCTGCAGGGACGTACCTACTCCCCGCCGTTCGTGATCAGCGCCATCGGCGATCCGGTGAAACTCAACGCCGCCGTCGAGCAGGCGCCGGGGGTCCGGTTGTTCCTGCTCTACGTCGAGAAGTTCGGTCTGGTCTTCCAGACCGAATCGATCGACGACATCACCCTGCCCGCCTACGACGGTCTGGTCCGGATGGCCGTCGCCCACCAGGAGCCTCGATGAGTAGCGACACCGATCCGCCCGAGGCCGGCGGGGCCGTGGGGCCCGAAGAGGCCGGGCCGCCCGACGGGCGCGACGACCTGCTGCCCTTCGACGACACCCGACCCCGGTCGTCACCGCCGTCCGGACGGCACTCCGCCGGCTCGGCCGCTGCTGACCCCGGCACCAGCTCGGCCCCCGGCACCAGGTCGGAGTCCGTCAAGGGCAGCCCGGTGCGCACAGTGGTACGCGGCATCGGCCAGACGCTGATCACCCTGGGCGTCGTGGTCCTGCTGTTCGTGGTGTACGAGGTCTACGTCACCGACCTGTTCGGTCACCAGAAGCAGGCCGCCGCCACCAGCCAGCTCGACGAGGAGTGGGCGAAGGCGTCCGGCGGGGGCACCGCGGTGGCCACCGTCGTGCAGACCACCAACGCAACGGCCGTGGTCGACGACCAGAAACTCGTCACCGACCCGGGCAAGCGAAAGAAGAACTACGACACCTCCATCGGCGACGGGTTCGCCAAGATCTACATCCCGGCATTCGGTGCGGACTACGTCTTCACGATCATCGAGGGCACCGACCCGGACGACCTCTATGTCGGGCCGGGCCACTACACCGACACCCAGTACCCGGGTCAGCAGGGCAATTTCTCGGTGGCCGGGCACCGGGTGTCCAAGGGCTCGCCGTTCAACGATCTGGGGCTGCTCGCGTCCTGTGACGCCATGGTGGTGGAGACCCAGGACGACTGGTTCGTCTACCGGGTGCTCCCGATGGACGGCGAGCAGGCCACCTGGACCAGCACCCCGCGGGCACACTGTGACGGGGTGAAGGTGCAGACCGGGCAGTACGCGGACGTCACCGGCCGTCTGATCACCGACCCGTCGAACTATGCCGTCGTCCGGCCGGTCCCCGGTGACCCGTCGACGGCGGTGCCCAAGGATGCCGAACGGCTGATCACCCTCACCACCTGCCACCCGCAGTTCTCCGACGCCGAACGGATGATCGTGCACGGTGTCCTGGTACGCAGCTACGCCAAGGCCGCCGGCTTCCTACCGCCCGAGCTGAAGGAGTCCTGATGTACACCTGGCTGTGGCGGCATCTGCCCGGACCGGTGGCCGTCAAGCTGCTCGAGGCGCTGGTGCTGTTCCTCGCCGTCGTCGCCCTGCTGTTCTTCGTCGTTTTTCCCTGGTTGGAGCCCTACCTGCCGTTCGACCGGGTCTCGGTGACCTGACCGGGCGTCGCAAACCCCGCCGGCCCGGGCTCGTAGGGTGGGCAGATTCGTCGGTCCGTCCTAGGGATGCGTGTGTTCGGTAGCGTGCGTCATCGAGTGGGTACGCCGTGGCCGGTGACGGCCGCGGCGGTCGCCGGGACCCGGGCGGTCGTCTCGTCGTTCGGACTGCGCACGCCGGGACCCGGGGTGGCGACGGCCCGGGTGCGGTGGGCGGCCCGCCGGGATCGGCGGCGCGCCAATCCGTTGCAGGGGTGGGAGCGTTCGCGTTACTCGCAGAACGGCCAGGACGGGATCCTGCAGACGCTGTTCGAGCGGATCGGTGTTGGCGAGCGGCGGTTCGTGGAGATCGGCGCGGCCGACGGAGCCGAGAACTGCACGAGGGCGCTCCTCGAGGACGGCTGGTCCGGCGTCTGGGTCGAGGGCGACCCCGGCCTCGCGGCGTCGGCCCGCGGCGTCGTCGGTGACCGGCCCGTCGCGGTCGCCCAGAGCTTCGTGGACGCGACGAACGTCGGAGGTGTGGTCGCCGACGCCCTGACCACGTTGTCCGACCCCGACCTGCGCATGGACCTGCTCGTCGTCGATGTCGACGGCAACGACTACTGGATCGTCGATGTCCTGGTGCTGAACCATCGTCCGCGGGTGGTCGTGGTCGAGTACAACGCCGCCCTCGGGCCGGTGATCCGCTGGACGATGCGCCACAACGCCGCCCACACCTGGGATCACGACAATCGACACGGTGCCTCACTGGGCGCGTTCGCGGCTCTGCTCGGCCGCCGCGGCTACCGACTGGTGGGCTGTGATTCGTTGGGCGTCAACGCGTTCTTCGTGCGTTCCGATGTCCGCGGTGATCTCCCGAGCCCGGCCACCCGGTCGGGGTTCAGCCCGGCGCGTTACGCCCTACCGGGCGGCCATCCCTGGCGCTTCCACCGGCTCGACCTGGCCCCGGTGGCCGACCCGGCCGCCCTCGAGTTGGCCGTGTGCTGGTGCGAGACCACCGAGCCCGTTGCGGCGCAGATCATCTGGCTGGCCGCGGCGGTGACCAATCGATCGCCGACGCGGGTCGGTGTGGATCTGGCGCGGCCGGTCAATCTGACCTGGCAGTGGCTCGACGAAGACGGACAGCCGACCGAGGCGGGGCAGCCGCACCGGATCGGCCTGCGGCAGTGGAGTGCTCGACCCGGGCAGACCGTCGGTCTGCCCGCCCGGGTGCGGGCGCCCGAAACTCCGGGTCGGTACACCCTGCGCCTCAGGCTGGTCCAGGAGAACGTGGTCTGGTTCGACCCACCGGGTCGGCTGGACGTGCCGAACTTCAGGGTGGTCGCTCCGGCCGCGGGACACGCACCGACCTGACCTGCCCCGCCGGTCCCGTGGGACGATCGAGGGCGTGACCCGCATCCTCGTCGTCGACAACTACGACTCGTTCGTCTTCAACCTGGTGCAGTACCTGGAGCAGCTCGGCGCCGAGTGCATCGTGCGGCGCAACGACGAGATCAGCACCGCTGAGGTCGACGCGCTGGACGTCGACGGCATCCTGCTGTCGCCGGGGCCAGGGACACCGGCGGGGGCCGGGATCACCGAGGACATGATCCGTTGGGCCGCGGGCCGGCTACCGGTGTTCGGTGTGTGCCTGGGGCACCAGGCGATCGCCGAGGTCTACGGCGGCGTCGTCGACCGCGCCGAGGAGCTGCTGCACGGCCGCACCTCGCAGGTGCACCACGGAGGCACCGGCGTCTTCGCGGGCCTGCCGGACCCGTTCACCGCCACCCGCTACCACTCGCTCGCCGTGGTGGAGGGCACCGTGCCGGAGATCCTCGAGGTGACCGCGCGTACCGACGGAGGGGTGATCATGGGGTTGCGGCACAAGGAGTTCGGCGTCGAAGGGGTGCAGTTCCACCCGGAGTCGGTGCTCACCCAGGGCGGCCACCGGATGCTCGCCAACTGGCTCGCCCAGTGCGGCGACGCTGCGGCCGCCGGTCTGGTCGCGCCGCTCGAGGACGACGTCGAGCGGCTGCGGGTCTCGGCCGGCTGACACCCGTTCTGCTGACGTTCTACCGCATCCGGGTGATTGCCGGTGAGCCCGGTATCTGCCCCCGCGCCTGAATCTCCTGCGTGACGGATTCGCGTGACGCCAGGCAGGAGGCCGGTCATGATCGAGCCCGCATCACGCTGCGGACGGGTGCAGGTCGAGCTGTTGGGCGCCTTCCGGCTGGCGGTGGACGGCGTGGATGTCGACCTGCCTGCCGGGTCCCAGCGCCTGGTCGCACTGCTCGCCCTGCGCGGACGCTGCTCGCGGAGCCGGGTGGCCGGCACGCTGTGGCCGGACAGCACCGAGCAACGGGCGCTGGCCTGCCTGCGCACCGCGATCTGGCGCGCCAACCAGGCCGCCGGCGAGCTGGTCCGCAGCCGGGTCGGCATCCTGGATCTGGCCGCCGACGTCGGAGTGGACGTACGCGGTCAGATCGCCGACGCCCGCGCGGTGATCGAGGGCACCGACGACCTGCCGTCCGGCGGCCTTGACGACCTGCTGCCGGAGTGGGGTGACGACTGGCTGGACGCCGACCGGGAGCGGTTGCGGCAGCTGCACCTGCACATGCTGGAGGCCCAGGCCGAGCGGCTGACCTCCCAGCACCGGTTCGGCCTGGCGCTGGAGGCGGCCCTTGGCGCGCTGCGGATCGACCCGTTCCGGGAGAGCGCGCACCGCACCGTCATCCGGATCCATCTGGCCGAGGGCAACCTCGGCGAGGCCTGGCGGTCGTATCGGCGATGCGCCGACCTGCTGGAACGCGAGATGGGCGTCGCCCCGACCGCAGAGACCCGGCGGCTGCTGCATCCCGCAGGTGGCCGTGACGTGAGCGTGACGGTCGGATGACGCACTGGCCCGACCTTGGTCCTGACGGTCGGCACCGTGCCGGCCCGGTCAGGGAGGTCGTCCATGCCTGAATTCAGCTTCAAGAACCTCACGGTCAAAGTCGATGACGAGGTCTCCGCCGCCTGCGGGCCGTGTAGTCAGATCCTGTCGATCTGCGGGCCCTGCAGCGTGCAGTGTTCGCTCGGCGGGATCTCGGTGAACTGCGGGCCGTGCAGCCTGACCCCGTCGTTCTGCGGGCCGTGCTCGCAGCAGCCGTCCATCTGTGCCTGCTCCCAGCAGATCACGTTCTGCCACGGCTGCTCGCAGCTGATCTCGAACACCTGCTGGAACGCCAGCGTCTGCCCGGGTCACAGCGTCGTCTGCCCGAACGCGAGCGTGCTCTGCCCCGGTGCCAGCGTCCTGTGCCCCAACGTGAGCCTGCTGTGCACGAACGTGAGCGTGGTCTGCCCGGGTGGCAGCATCCTGTGCCCCGGCGGCAGCATCGACCCGACCGGTCCCTGGCAGCAGCCCGAGATCGACGTGATCAAGAACCAGCTACGGGAGAGCCTCAAGGCGGTCGAGGAGCACGAGGCCAACCTGGCGGCGGCCGGAAAGCCCTCCACCATCGAGGAAATCGACGATCTGAAGGCGCGGCTGCTCAGCGCGGTCGAGGAGCTGGACGCGCAGCGGGCCGAGATCGCCGGCGAGGGCGCGGATGCCTGAGGCCGGATCGGCACGCGGGTCGGGGGCCGGCATCGGCCGGCTCCCCGGCCTGTCGATCCGCGCCGTCGAGGCGGTGGCCCGGCTGGGCCTGACCGACCCGGACCAGCTGTGCGCGAGGTTGTACTGCTACCACCGGATCCCGTTGTCCGCGGCGTCCGCGCGGCGGTTGCCGGACGGCGGCGGCCTGGTCGCCGCCGCGGCGGTGAGCGGTTGGCAGCAACGGATGTCGGTGCAACAGGCGGCCGGCTGGCTGCTGCTGCACCGGGACGACGAGCGAACAGAGTGGTCGTCGGAGTTGTTCGGCCACAAGCTGTACCTGTCGCCGATGCCCGACGCGGTCGCGACGGTCGTTCCGGTGGCCGCGGCTGCGGCGGCGCGGGTGGGGGTGTCGCGTTTCAAGATCGGTGCCGACGCGAGCGGACTGCTGCGCCCGGACAAGATCGTCTTCTACACCGTTTCGGCTGCGGAACTCGGGGCCCTGGCCGACGCACTCGCCGTTGCGCTGGCCGGGATCCCAGCGCACGGCGTGCCTTTCACCGCGCCGCTGACCGACGACGGCCTGCTCTCCTGGGCCGGCGACCCGCCCGGCGTCGGAACTCAGGATCGGGAGAGCTGGCGGATGTTCGTCTGCCGTCGGCTGGGCCGGCTGCTGGCGCTGGATTCCGACCCGGCCGGCGCCATGGCCGTGCTCGCCGACGAGGGCGTGCTCGTGCCGGCCTTCGCGCCGGCGAGCCTGGCTGCACCCGAACGCGACGCAAGGAGAGCGGCATGAGCCTGACCGACGAACTGGTGCTGCCCGAGGACGTCCGGGTGATCCCGGTGGCGCAGCTGGCCGCCGCGGTCCGCGCCGAGATCGGCAACAGCGACGGCTTCGCCATCACCCGCCCGCTGGGCCGGTCCACCTCCAGCGTGGTCGGGCCGGAGGTCGCCGAGCTACTCGGTGAGTTCCGGTCGCCCTCGACGGTGGCCGCCGCCGTGATCCGGTACAGCAGACGGAACAGCCTGGACCCGGAGCAGACCCTGGACGAGGCCTACCCGGCGCTGCGCCAGTGCGTCGGCGAGGGCTACCTGGTGCCGTCCGGCAGCGCGGCGTCCCAACGGGTCGAGGCCTCGCTGCGCCCGGGCGACGAGTTCGGCGGCCACACCGTCGTGCGGCTGCTGCACCTGCTCGACGACACCGAGCTGCACCAGGTCCGGTCCCCGGACGGCGTGATCGCTGCGGCGAAGATCGCCCGTGGGACCGGCGCCGACGTACCACCGAAGGTCCGCGAGACGTTCGCTCGTGAAGCCGCAGCGCTCCGGCTGCTGACCGATACGTCGGCGCCGGAGCTGCTGCACGACGGCTCGGACGAGGACCGACCGTGGCTGCTGCTGGAGTGGTGCGAAGGGGCCCCGGCGACCGCTGCCGCCCGTGCCGACCGGGTGGCGGTGTTCCGGGCGATCCTGGCGGCCTACGCCGCAGTGCACGCGCGTGGCGTGCTGCACGGCGACGTGCATCCGGGCAACGTGCTGGTCGACGCGTCCGGCCGGGTCCGGATCATCGACTACGGGCTGTGCGCGGGCGCGGACCTGCCGAGCATCGCGCCCCGCGGCGGGCTGCCCGCCTTCTTCGAACCCGAGTTCGCCGTCGCGGTGCTGGGGCACCGCCCCCCGCCGCCGGTCACCGCGGCCGGCGAGGTGCACGCGCTGGCCGCCCTCGGGCACCTGCTGATCACCGGGAAGCCCTACCTGGAGCTGGGCCTGGACTCGACCGAGGCGTTGCGTCGGCTGGCCACCTCCCCGCCGCTGCCGTTCAGCCGCCAGGGAGCGCAGGCCCGGCCGGCCCTGGAGGCAGTGCTGCGGGCCGCTCTGGACAAGGACCCGCTGCGTCGTCCGGGCTCGGTGCGTCGGTTCGCCGAGCTGGTGGCGACCGCGGTCGACGAGGATGCCGCGGCCGGGCACGGCACCGCCACCCTCCTGGACGCCGCCGCCGCGCAGATCCTGAGCGACCTGATTCCCGGCGGGGACCTGCACCGGACCGGTCCGGCGGCCCCCCGGTCGTCCGTCACCTACGGCGCAGCCGGGATCGCCGCCGCGCTGCTGCGGATCGCGGCGCTGCGGGGCGACCCCGACCTGCTCGTGGCCGCCGACGACTGGGCCGAGCGGGCGCTGCGGGCTGCTGACGATCCCGATGCCTTCACCGAGCCGGCCATCGGCATCGATGCGGAGACCATCGGCGCCGTCACGCCCTATCACCGGGTGAGCGGCGTGCACCTGGTCCGCGCGCTGGTGGGTCACGCCGCCGGCAATGTGATCGCCCGCCAGTCAGGCATCGACGGGTTCGTCGCCGCATCGGCGGCCGCCTGCGACAACCTCGACGTCACCGTCGGCCGTTCCGGGACGCTGCTCGGTGCGGCGCTGCTGCTGGAGGCCTGTCAGGGGGCGCCGTACGTCACCACCGACGGTCTGCAGGCGCTCGGGAGCGCAACCTTGGCGGAGATCTGGTCCGTCCTCGATGGTGTCGGCGACGTGGCGAGCTCGCCGCAGCTGGCCCACCTCGGCGTGGCGCACGGCTGGGCGGGGGTGCTGCTCGCCACCCTGCGCTGGTGCGATGTGCTGCATGCTGCGCCACCCGAGCGCCTGGTCGACCGTCTCGAGCAACTGGCCGCGGTGGCTGAACCGACGGCCGCCGGCGTGCGCTGGCCGTGGACCAACCCGACCGGTGCCGGGTCCCGGCTCTCGGTGCCCGGCTGGTGCAACGGGACTGCCGGACACACCCTGCTGTGGGTGCAGGCGCATCGCAGCCTGGGTGACGACCGGTGGCTCACCCTCGCCGAGCGGGCCGGTGCGGAGACAGCCGCCGCGCACGGCGGTGTCGCGCAACTGTGCTGCGGCTCGGCAGGCCAGGCCTACGCGCTGCTGGAGCTGCACCGGCACACCGGCGAGCGGGGCTGGCTGGACGCCGCCCGCGAGCAGGGCACCGCCGCCGCCGAGGCGCTGGGCGGGCGGGACCTGATCCGCGGCAGCCTGTTCAAGGGCGAGGTGGGCGTCGCGGTGCTGGCCGCCGACCTGGCGAACCCGGAACTGGCCGCGATGCCGGTGTTCGGGCGCGAGGGCTGGTAGCGGCAGCTGGTCCCGGGGCCCCGGGTGAGCGCCGGTCGCGGACCGCCGTCGCAGTTCTGCCCGGGATTGCCGCATCGGCAGGCATTTCTGCTGCTCAGGACCCATTTCCGAGCTCGGCCGGCAGTCATTCTCGTAGCTCGACGGGATAAACCGGGTCGCGTAGTGCCGCGAGGCAGGTCACCATCAAGAAATGTCCGAATTGCTGCCTGGCGGCCTGATGCTGCGCACCGCGGTCCCGGGCGATCAGGATCAGATCGGCGCCCTGCTGACCGACCGGGGTGAGCCGGCCGATGCGGTGGACCACGCGCTCACCATGGCCGATCCGGACGCAGGGTGGGACTGCTGCGCAGTGGTCGTCGACGGCGATCGGGTGGTGTCGACCGCGATCCTGCTCGATGAATCCCTGGAGTTCGCCGTGCCCGGGGGAGATCCGGTGGTACTGCCCGCCGGTCAGGTCGATCAGGTCGCCACGCATCGCGAGTACGAGGGCCGAGGGCTGGTCCGGGCCCTCATGGAGTGGGCCCACCGCCGATCGGCCGACCGCGGCCAGGTGGTCGGGGTGATGCTCGGGATCCCGTACTTCTACCGGCTGTTCGGCTACGAGTACGCGATCGACATCCCGGTGCGACTGGCCATCCCGGATGACCTTCCGGCCGCGCCGTCCGGCCTGGCGGTGCGGAAGGCCGTCGACGACGACCTGCCCTCGCTGGCTGCGCTGCAGGCCGCGGCGCAGTCGTCGTCGGCATTGCGGATGCCCCAGTCGGCCGGAGTGTCGCGCTGGCTGCTGCACCGTGACGGATCGACAACCTGGGCGGTGACCCGAGGTGAGGTCGTCGTCGGTACCGCCCGGACGACACCGCCCGAGGACGGAGTGCTGCTGGCCGAGGTGGCCGGCGACCGCGACGCGATCGAGGCGCTGATCTCCCATGCAGCCGCACTGGCCGCGACCGAGCCCGACGAGGAGCCGGGGCGGGTGGCCGACCGGCCCGGAACGGTGTTGGACGACCTGGTCGGTGAGTGGGAGCGACTCGACGACGACGGCCTCGACCAGTACTACGTCCGGATACCGGACCCTGCGGTGCTGTTGACGGCACTTGCGCCGGTCTTCGCCGGCCGGCTCGCCGCGGCCGGCCTGACCACCGAGGAGATCCTGATCTCGACGTTCCACCGGCACTACCGGCTGCCGGTGCGCGATGGCCTGGTCGGGCCGGCGGTTGCGGGCGGGCAGATGCAGAGTCCCTACTCCGCCGGCGGGATCGGGGTGGCCCCGGACCGGCTCGCAGCCCTGCTCTTCGGGCCGCACGGGATCGCCGGGATGTCCCGGCGGAACGCCGACGTCTACGCCGGCCCGAACGCTGAGCTCTCGGCGGCCCTGTTCCCGCCGGTCACCAGCGACCTGCTGCCCTTCTACCTGCCCTGACGCCGGAGGCGTCGGCGAACCCCCGCGCACCGCGTCGACTTGTGCCGCGCATGTCGGGCGCAGGCGCCGGGGTAGGCGGCCGCGGACGGTGTCGACGTGTTCCGCTCACTGAACACAGCACAGCGCCCCGGTCCGTGACACCGGGGCGCTGCGGTGGTGCTGTATTCGGGTGGTGCTGTGGTGCCGTTGTTGCCGGCGACGTGACTACTCGGTCTGGCCGAGGGTGACGTTCACCGTTGCCGTGTCGGAGCCGCGGAGGTAGGTGATCGGCACGGTCCCACCCGGAACCTGCGAGCGGATCGCCGCGATCAGCGCGTCGGCCGACTCGACCTGGAGGGTGCCGACCTTGGTGACGACGTCGCCGTCCTTGAGCCCGGCCTTCTCGGCCCCGCTGCCCGCGGTGACCTGGGCGATCAGCGCACCGTTCGGCATCTCGGCGTTGCTCGCCGCGTTGTCCCGGACACTGGCGCCGAGGACGGCGTGCGCCGCCTTGCCGGTGTTGATGATCTCCTGGGCGACCCGGTGAGCCTGGTCGATCGGGATCGAGAAGCCGACGCCGATGCTGCCGGGCTGGCTGGTGGAGTCGGTGGACAACGAGGCGATCGCCGAGTTGATGCCGATGATCCGGCCCTGCATGTCGACCAGCGGGCCACCCGAGTTACCGGGGTTGATCGCGGCGTCGGTCTGGATCGCGTTCAGCACGGTGTCGCTGGCGGTCGTGGTGGACTGCTGGTCCTGGGCCTGGCCCTGGCCGTTGGGGTCCAGCTGACCGAACGGGTCCTGCTGCTGCTGCGGGTCGGTCTGCTGCTGCTGCTGCTCCGACGCCGTGCGCACCGGGCGGTTCAGCGCCGAGACGATGCCCGAGGTGACGGTGGCCGACAGGCCCAGCGGCGAACCGATGGCGACGACCGGCTGGCCCACCTTGACGTCGGCCGAGGTGCCCAGGGTCGCCGGGGTGAGTCCTGAAACACCCGTCGCCTTGATCACGGCGAGGTCGTCGGTGGCGTCAGCGCCGACCACGGTCGCCTTCGCAGTGGTGCCGTCGTTGAACCGGACGGTGAGCGCGGTGGCGCCCTCGACCACATGGTTGTTCGTCAGGATCAGGCCGTCCTTGGTGAGGATGACGCCGGAGCCCTCCCCGCCCGAGCTGTCGGAGGTCGCGAGCACCGATACGACCGACGGCAGCACGGCCGAGGCGACCTGCTCGACGGAACCGGTGGCGGCCGGCGCCTGAGCTGACACCGGGGCCGCGGTGGTCTGCTGGGTGAGCGAGCTGTCGTTCACCGGGGTGTTGGACGACGCGACCTGGGTGGCGAGTGCGCCACCGCCGAAGCCGGCGCCCAGCGCCAGCACGACGACAGCGGCACCGACCAGGGTGCGGCGGCTGCGCTTCGGCTTCTCGGCGACCGCGACGGCGGCCGGGGCCTGCTCGATCGGGCGGAGGTCGTTCATGGTGTGGTGCCACTGACCGGTCTGCGGGCCCTGGAAGGCGCCGGTGGGCTGCGCCTGCTGTCCGTACCAGTAGGGGGCGCGGGGATCGGCGGTCGGGCCGGCCTGCGGGGCGCTCCACGCGCTGGTCGGGGCCGCGCTCAGGGCGCCGCTCGGGCGGGAGCGCCAGTCGGGTCCGCCGGGGACGGTGTGCAGCGGACCGGTGACCGGACCGTTGTCGGCAACCGGAGCAGCGGTGGGCTGCTCGGCGGAGATGTCGGAGCGGACCTCGGTCGGCTCGTCGGTGCGCGCCGCGAAGGCGTCGGGGGAGGCGTCGGTGGCGGCCGCGTCGGCGGCGGATCCGGCGGAGTTCTCGGTGAACGGCCGGTCGGCGTCGGGCGACGGAACGGCGGGCGTTGGGTCCTGGCTGGTCATGGATTCACCTTGTCCCCGCCGCATGGGGATCGGATGAGTGCAGCCTTGGCCGCTCGGATGAAACCGGAGAGCGGCCGCTGTGAAGTTCGTGTCGGATCGACCGCCGACTGGCCCGCGCCGCGCACCGAGATCGGTGGGCGCGGCGATCCCGCTCGACGTGTCGGAACCAACTGCTCTCGGTGCGCGGTCGACCGAAGGCGCCGCCGCCACGCGCCAGGGATCAGCCTCCGCCGCGCCCGGAATCAGCCTCCGCCGCCACCGCCACCGCCGCCGCCACGCCGGCGGCTCCGCGTCGGCGGTGTATTTCCGGCGGTCTGGCCGGGTGTCGCCGAGGGCGAGGTCGGCGCTTTGGAGCTGGAGCTCGGCGGTGGCTCGGCACCGTAGATGTTGACCGCGACCGGATCGGTGATCTTGAGCTGGCTACCGGCGGTCGGCGCCTGCGAGTTCGCGAACTGGGAGCTGGGCAGGATGGTATTGCCCTTGCCCTTCGGCGCCGGGGTGACCGGCGGGTTCGGCGTCTGGATCTCGCCACGCCAGTCCAGGGCCTGCAGCGTGCCGTAGGCCTGGTCGAGCGTCTGGCCGGACAGGTCGGGCATGGTGATGACCTTGAGCTTTCCGACCTCGGTGGTGATCTTGACCGTCCGGTCCACCACCGAACCGGCGGCCGGATTCTGGCCCATGATCACGCCGACCTGGGATTCGTCGAGAGTCTCCTTCTCGGTGATGCCGTCGGCGAGCGAGGCCAGATCGCCGTCCCAGGTTGCCTGCTTGAGCGACTTCGCCGCGTCCCCGGGCTTCTGCTGGGTGATGTTGGGCATGGTGAACTGCGACTGGTCGGACCAGGTGAGGTGGATCGTGAAGCCCTTGAGCACCTTGTCGCCCGGGTTGGCCGGCTGCCCGTTGTCGAACCGGGTGACGGTCAGGACCTCCTCCTTCGGCTTGTCCGACTTCGTCGACTCGTCCGTCGTGAGCAGCCCCGCGTCCTTCGCCGTCTGTTCCGCGTCGGCCAGCGGCGCCCCGACCAGACCGTCCGGGATGACCACCATCTCCGGCCCGGTGCCGATCGTGATGGTCACCGTCGAGCCCGGTTTCACCGACGTGCCGGCCTCCGGCTTCTGCAGCGTGACGCGGTCGAGGTAGGCCGGCTCGGAGGTCGCGGTGACCTTCTTCATCTTGAGCCCGGCCTTGGTCAACTGCACCTGCGCGTCCGGTTCGGTGCTGCCGCTCAGGTTCGGCACCTGCACCGCCGTCACGCCCTGACCGACCTTGATGTTCACCGGACGGCCCTGGTCGACGGAGGTGCCCTCGGACGGGTTCTGCTCGATCACCTTGCCCTTGTCCGCGTCGCTGGACTCGATCGGCTCCTGAGTGCCGAGGGCCAACTTCGCGGCGCGCAGCGTCTCGGTGGCCTGGTCGACCGTCATCGCGGTGATCTTCGGGACGGACACCTGTGCGGGCTTGGGCTGCGCGGTGGTCACCTTCAGGGTGAGCCAGATCGCACCGGCCAGCAGCGCCGCGCAGAGCACGCCGATCCCCACGAAGCCCCAGATCCGCTTCGCCCTGCTGGTCTCGGGGTCGTCCTCCCAGTCCTCCTGCGGCATCGCCCGGTTCGGCGGGGCCAGCAGCCGGGGTGGCGGCGGCGGCACGACGGCGGGACCGACCCGTGAGGGCGCTCCGCCGATGATCTCGGTGCGCTCGGCGTCGGTCATCACCCGCGGCGCCTGGACAATCTGTCCGGACAGCGCCCGCACCAGATCGGCGCGCATCTCGGCGGCCGTCTGGTAGCGGTTCAGCGGGTTCTTGTTCAGGGCCTTCAGGACGATCGCGTCCAGCTCGTGGGGGAGCCCGGGCTTGACCGTCGACGGTGGCTTCGGCTCCTCACGGACGTGCTGGTAGGCGACCGCGACCGGGGAGTCGCCGGTGAACGGCGGCTGGCCGGAGAGCAGTTCGTAGAGCACGCAGCCGGTGGCGTAGACGTCGGAACGGGCGTCCACCGCCTCGCCGCGGGCCTGCTCGGGGGACAGGTACTGGGCGGTGCCGATCACGGCCGCGGTGGCCGTCATGGTCGCCTGCCCGTCGGCGATCGCCCTGGCGATGCCGAAGTCCATCACCTTGACTGCGCCGGCCCGGGTGAGCATCACGTTGGCCGGCTTGATGTCGCGATGCACGATGCCGTGCCGGTGCGAGAAGTCGAGGGCGGCGCAGATGTCGGCGACGATCTCCATGGCCCGCTTCGGGACCAGCGGGCCCTCCCGGCGGAGGAGGTCGCGCAAGGTCTCGCCGTCGACGTACTCCATGACGATGTAGGGCACCGGCCCGGACTCGCCCTGGGTCTCGCCGGTGTCGTAGACCGCGACGATGGCCGGGTGGTTCAACGACGCGGCGTTCTGCGCCTCGCGGCGGAACCTGGCCTGGAACGACGGATCCCTGGCCAGGTCGGCGCGCAGCACCTTGATCGCGACGTCGCGTCCCAGTCGCAGGTCGCGCCCCCGGTGCACCTCCGACATGCCGCCGAAGCCGAGGGTGTCGCCGACCTGGTACCGGTCGCCGAACAGGTGTCCCGTCATCGCCGTCCTTCGTTGTCAATCGCGCCCGGACGCTGGTGCGTCCGTGCCTGTGTGCGCCGCGTCCGCGCGCGCGCCGTCGTCGTCCCCGTGCCCCCGACAGCCCAGTGTCCCAGGCCGGGGCCGCGGATCTCCGCACCCGAGCTCGGTAGCGGGGCGGATCGGGTGATCATCGGACCACCGGCCTGATCGAGGGTGGCACAGCGAGGTCACGTCCCGGCAACTCGTCCGCATCGGCAGCGACCGGCATCACGTCGAAGACGACGCCGTTGACGAATCCCTGGCCGGTGCTCGACGGGTCGTCGGCGGCGGGTCCGGTGGAGTTCGGGGCGGTCGGCAGCGACGTCGGTACCCGCGGGCTCCGGGTGCCGCCTGGCCCCGTGCCGGTGCCGGTGCCACGGCCGGAGCCGCGGCCAGGCGCGGTGGTCGTGGGCGCGCCGCTGTGCTGCGAGGTCGGCACGCCCGACGGCTGGTCGGTGCTCTCGGCCGCGCGGGTGATCAGGTAGATCCCGGCAGCGCCGGCGATGACGATCACCAGCAGTGCGATCAGCAGCGCGATGCCGGTGCGGCGGGCGGGTGGCGGCGCGGGAGGCGGCGCCGACCGGTCGAGGCGGCAGCGGCTGTCGGGCGCTGATCGGTGCCACGGGAACCACCGGGAAGGCGCCGGTCGCCGACACCACCCCGCCGGCCCGCACCTGGGCGACCGCGCGGGCCAGCGTCGCGCCATCCGGGAACCGGCGGGCCGGGTCCTTGGCCAGCATCCGCAGCACCAGGCCGGCGACCGGCGGCGGCACGTCCGGCGGCAACGGCGGCGGCGGGCTGCTGACCTGCGCCATCGCCACCATCACCGGGTTGTCACCGTTGAACGGGCGCACTCCGGCCAGGCACTCGTAGGCGACGACGCCGAGCGCGTAGATGTCGGAGGCGGGCAACGCCTCGTTGCCGGCGGCCTGCTCGGGCGAGAGGTATTGGGCGGTGCCCATGACCATGCCGCCCCTGGTCACCGGGACCTGGTAGGCGACCTTGGCGATCCCGAAGTCGGTGATCTTCACCTGCCCGGCCGGGGTGATCAGGATGTTGCCCGGTTTGATGTCCCGGTGCACCAGGGCCCTGGCGTGGGCGACCTGCAGCGCCCGACCGGACTGCTCCAGCACGTCCAGCGTGCGCGGCAGCGACAACCGAGGGGTGCGCGCGAGCACCGCCGACAGCGGTTCACCGGTGACCAGCTCCATCACCAGGTAGGCGGTGTCCCGTGGGCCGCCGGCGATCGAGGCGACCTCGCCGTAGTCATAGACCGCGGCGATCCCCGGATGGTTGAGCGACGCGGTGATCCGGGCCTCGGCGCGGAACCGGTCGACGAACTCCGGGTCGCTGGTGAGCTCGGACTTGAGGATCTTGACGGCCACCTGCCTGGCCAGCCGGGTGTCGTCGGCCGCCCACACCTCGCCCATCCCGCCGACCGCGATCCGGTGGGTCAGCCGGTAGCGGTCGGAGAGCAGCAGCCCGGGGGTCAGCGCCATCAGGAACCGCCTCGCAGCGCCGCGGCGATGACCTCGTGCCCGATCGGTGCGGCAACCGTGGCCCCGGTGGCCTGCAGTCCCTTGTCGCCGCCGTCCTCCACCATCACCGCGACCGCGACCTGTGGATTCTCGGCGGGTGCGAACGCGACGTACCAGGCGTGCGGCGGGGTGTTCTTGGGATCGGTGCCGTGTTCAGCGGTGCCGGTCTTGGACGCCACCACGACGCCGGGCATGCCGCCGCCGGTCATCGCCTTCTCGGACTCGATCATCATGTCGCGGACCTGGTCGGCGATCTTCTGCGGGACGGCCTGACCGGCCGACGATGGCACCGCCTGGCTCAGCACCGACAGGTCCGGTTTGGTCACGCGGTTGACCAGGTACGGGTTCATCCGCTGCCCGCCGTTGGCGATGCTGGCGGCGACCACCGCGTTGGCCAACGGGGTGAGCGCGACGTCCCGTTGGCCGATCGACGACTGGGCGACGGCAGCCTGGTCGGGCATCTCGCCGACCCTGGATCCGACCACAGGGACTCCGACGTTCGACGGCTTGCCGTCGATCCCGTAGGCGACCGACTGCTGCTTGATCGCGTCAGCGCCGATGTCCATCCCCACTTCGGCGAACGCGGTGTTGCAGGAGTGCGCGAGGGCCTGGGTCAACGTCACGTCGGCGCCGCCGGCATCCGCGCAGGTCTCGCCGTCGAAGTTGGACAGGGTCGCCCCGCCGGTCGCCGGGAGCGTGATCGTCGACTTGCCGGTGACCTGGGTGGTGGGCGTGTAGCCGTCCTGCAGCGCCGCGGACGCCACCACCAGCTTGAAGGTGGAGCCCGGCGGGTAGACCGCCTCCCGGGTGCGGTCCAGCAGCGGTGACGGGGCGTCCGGGTCGGCCGGCGCGACCAGCGCGTTGTACGCCTTGCCCTGGGTCGCCTCGGAGTGGCTGGCCAACGGGTTCGGGTTGAACGACGGCGAGGTGGCCATGGCCAGGATCTCGCCGGTCTTCGGCCGGAGTGCGACGACGGCGCCGACGAACCCGCGGCTGGTCAGGCCCTGGTAGGCGGCCTTCTGCACGGCCGGCACGATGGTCAGTTCGATGTTGCCGCCGCGCGGGTCGCGCCCGGTGATCAGGTCGGAGAGCCGGTCGACGATGAGGTCGGGGGCGTCGCCGGAGAGTACGTCGTTGTAGGTGCGCTCGAGTCCGGTCGGACCGTACCGCGACGAATAGAAGCCGGTCAGATTCGCGTAGGTGGCACCGCCGGGGTAGACCCGCTGGTAGCGGAACTGGTCGTTGCTGGGGTCGGACCTGGCCAGTACCACGCCGCCGGCCGCGACGATCTGGCCGCGCTGCCGGTTGTACTCCTCGAGCAGCGTGCGGGTGTTGTGCGGGTCCTGGCGGTAGGCGTCGGACTTCACCACCTGGATGTAGGTGATGTTGGCCAGCAGGATCGTCATCAGGACGACGACGGCGGTGCCGACGCGGCGCAGGGGCTTCTTCATGCGTCACCCGACTTGCTCACGACCGGCACCATCTCGGTGCGCGCCTCCAGCAGAGGCGTCGGCTTGGGTCGAGCGGTCGCCACCGGTCGCCGGGAGGAGTCGGAGATCCGGACCAGGAGCGCCAGGATGATGTAGTTCGCCAGCAGGGACGACCCGCCGTAGGACAGGAACGGGGTGGTGAGACCGGTCAGCGGGATCAGCCGGGTGACGCCGCCGACGATGATGAACACCTGCAGGGCCAGCGAGAACGCCAGCCCGCCGGCCAGCAGCGACCCGAAGTTGTCCTTGGCGGCGATGGCGGTGCGCAACCCGCGAGTGGTCAGGATCAGGTAGCACATGATGATCGCGGACAGCCCGACCAGGCCGAGCTCCTCGCCCAGCGCCGCGGTGATGAAGTCGGTCGAGGCGAACGGCACCATGTCCGGGCGTCCGGCGCCCAGCCCGCTGCCGAAGATGCCGCCGGTGCCCAGGCCGAACAACGACTGGACGAGCTGGTAGCCCTTGTTCAGCGGGTCGGCGAACGGGTGCAGCCAGATGTCCACCCGGACCCGGACGTGCGGGAACAGCCGGTACATCAGCGTGGCCCCGGCGGCGAACCCGATCAGTCCGATGATCAGCCAGGACACCCGCGAGGTGGCCATGTAGATCATCACCAGCAGGGTGCCGAACAACAGCAACGCGGTGCCCAGGTCGTTGCCGCGGACCAGCACCGCCAGCGCGATGATCAGCGCCACCAGCAGCGGTCCCAGGTCCCGGGCCCGGGGCAGGGTCAGTCCGAGGAACTTCTTGCCCGCGATGGAGAGCAGCGCACGCTTCTGCACCAGGAAGGCGGCGGCGAAGACGATCAGCGCGATCTTGGCGAACTCGGCCGGCTGGATGGAGAACGCCCCGGGGATCTTGATCCAGATCTGGGCGCCGTTGACCGCCGAGTACTTCGCCGGGAGCACCGCGGGAACAGCCAGGAAGACGACTCCGAGCAGCGCCAGCGTGTAGGCGTAGGACTGCAGCCGGGTGTGGTCCCGGATCACCATCAGGACGACCAGGAAGAACACCAGCGCCAGCCCGGTCCACAGCAGTTGGGCGGGTGCCTGCGGGGTGGGCGCCGGGTCGCCGCGGCCGGCCGCCCTGATCGCGTCGGCCAGATCCAGCCGGTAGATCATCACCAGGCCGATGCCGTTCAGCAGCGCCACCACCGGGAGCAGCAGCGGGTCGGCGTAGGGGGCGAACTTGCGGACGATCAGGTGCGCGACCGCCAGCGCGACCAGGTAGCCGCCGCCGTACCAGAGCAGCGTCCAGCTCAGCGCCCGGTTCTGGTTCAGCTCGACGATCACCAGAGCGGCCGTGACGATCACGGCGGCGAAGATCAGCAGGCCCAGTTCGGAGGCACGGCCGGTCCGCGCCGCCGGCCTGATCAGGTCGCGGTCGCGGCTCACCGGCAATCCACCCCGGGAACCTGGGGCGTTGCCGTCGGGTCGCTGGTCGGCGCCGACGAGAGTGACGACGGTGACGACAGCGGCGACAGTGACGACAGCGGCGACGTGGGGGCAGTCGGCGAGGCGCCGGTGGCGCCGGACGGACCGGCGCTGGGCGGCGGCGGGATCTGGACGCCGGCGGACGCGCTCGGCGTGGAGCCGCCGGTCGCCGGGGCCGCCGTCGGCCGTGGGGTCGACGACCCACGGGGAGTGACCACCGAACTGTGGACCACCGGAGTCGACGCCCGGGCCGCGGTACTGAGCGCCGGGGCGGTGGCCCGCGCCCGACCCTGCTCACCGCGCAGCCCCTGGGTGCTGGCGCCGGCCCGCACCGAGCTGGAGGTCGGCGTGCGGCTGGGCGCTGCCGAGGTGGTGGCGGTCCGGGACGGTGCGGTCGCGGGGCTGGGAGCAGGGCTGGTCGGTGGGGTCGCCGAGGCGACCGACGACGACGGGGTGGGGCTCGGTGTGGTGATCGGTGACACCCCGGCCGGGCTGCTGGGCGGTGTCGTCGCCGGTGGGGTGGTGTTGCAGATCGGCAGCAGCCGGCCGGAGAGCCGCAGCATGACGACCCGGGCGTCCTCCAGGCTGGACGCGGTGATCCCAGCGGTGACCTGGTCGCGTGCGGCCTGCACCAGGTCGTTGACGGCCAGCGGTGTGCACCCCGAGGCGGCCTCGGTGCCGACCTGGCAGCTGTTCTCGGCGACCGAGGCCAACGGGATCCCGAGGATCGACCCGTCGACCCCTCGGAAGATCACCACCTGACCGTTGTCGGCTCCGACGTAGTACTGGGTGCGTACCCACAGCAACGATCCGGTCGCGGCCACGCCCAGCAGGACCAGCAGGGCCAGCGCGAACGCACCGCGCCGCCGCCAGCGTCGGGGCGCGTCCGGCGGTGACGACGAGTCGGGCTCGTCGTCGTCCGGTTCCTCGTCGTAGCCCGGTTGCGCCACCGACCGGGCCGCTGCCTCCTCGTCGGAGAGCACCGGCAGCGGGATCCGCGGCATCTCCTGGGTCATGTGGATCGGCAGGATCGGGCCGGTGGCTTCCGGGTCGTCGTGGTCGTGCGCAGCGGGGATGGTGGCAGGCACCGGCCCGACGTCGATCACGTCGGCGACGATCACGGTGACGTTGTCCGGACCGCCGCCGATCAGCGCGAGCTCGATGAGGGTGTCGGCGACCTTGTCCGGGTCCGGACCGGCGAGCGTGTCGGCGATCGCCTCGGCGGCCACCACCGACGACAACCCGTCGCTGCAGATCAGGAACCGGTCCCCCTCGGAGATCTCCCGGACCGCCAGCATCGGCTCCGGATCCGAGCCGTTGAGGGCGCGCAGCAACAGGTTGCGCTGCGGATGGTGGGCCGCCTCGTCCTCGGTGATCCGGCCGTCGTCCACCAGGGACTGGACGAAGGTGTCGTCGTGCGAGAGCTGGTGCAGCACTCCGTTGCGGTACAGGTACGCCCGGGAGTCGCCGATGTGCGCCAGGGCCATCCGCGCGCCGTCGAACAGCATCGCGGTCGCGGTGGTGCCCATCCCGTCGAGATCCGGGTCGTCGGCGACCAGATCGGCGATGGCGTCGTTACCGGCGTCCATGGCCCGGCGCAGCGGTGCGATCAGGTCCTGACCCGGGGGCTGCTCGTCGAGCGGCGCGAACGCCGCGACCACCACCCGGGAGGCCAGATCGCCCGCTGCGTGCCCACCCATCCCGTCGGCGACGATCAGCAGCCGTTCGCCGGCGTACACGGAGTCCTGATTGTTCGACCGCAACAGGCCCCGGTCGCTGCGCGCCGCGAAGCGCAACTGGTGGGTCATCGACGAAGCCTCGCCGGTGGCGGTGCGGTCGGCAGGGTCGTCATGGCCGCAGCTCGATCACGGTGCGGCCGATCCGGATCGGTGCGCCCACCGGCACCGCGGTCGGCTGCACGATCCTGGTGCGGTCCAGATAGGTGCCGTTGGTGGAGCCGAGGTCTTCGAGGTAGACGGTGTCGCCGTCGCGGGTGAGCCGGGCGTGCCGGGTGGACGCGTAGTCGTCGTCCAGTACCAGCGTGGAATCGTCGGCCCGCCCGATCAGCACCGGAGCGTCCCCGAGCCGGATCCGGGTGCCGGCCATCGAGCCTGCGGTGACGACCAGCAATGCCGGCGCGACGCCGGCGGTCGGCCGCTGCTCCCGCGCCGCCCGACGGGCCTCGCGCCGCGAGGGGCTCGCCGCGAGGGCACCCCGGGAGGTGGAGGCCATCCGCAGATCGGCCCGGATCACCCTGATCGCCGCCAGCACGAACAGCCAGAGCAGGATCAGAAATCCCACTCTGGTCAGTTGGAGGATCAGCGCAGGCACTTCTGATCGACCTGCCCGTTACCCGCGCAGGCTGAAGACGACCGTGGAGTGGCCGATCCGGATCACGTCACCCTCGGCGAGCTGCCAGGTCTGCACCGACGAGCCGTTGACGGTGGTGCCGTTGGTCGAGCCGAGGTCGTGCATCACCGCGACCTGGCCGTCGAAGTAGATGTCGATGTGCCGACGGGACACCGACGTGTCCGGCAGCCGGAAGCTGGCGTCCTGGCCGCGGCCGACGATGTTCGAGCCGCGGATCAGCTGGTAGGTGCGGTGGGAGCCGTCGTCGACGGAGAGCGTGGCCGTGACGTCCGGCAGCGGCGAGTACGCGGGCTGGCCGTAGCCGGCCTGCTGCTGCGGCGCGGCCTGCGGCTCCGGCGCGGGCTGCTGCGGCGGGTAGCCGTACTGCGGCTGCTGCGGCGCGTACTGGGGGTAGGCGTTCGGGTCGTACTGCTGCGGCGGCTGGCCGTAGGCCGGCTGCTGCCCGGACGGCGGCTGCTGCGGGTAGCCCTGGCCCGGCGGCGGGTAACCCGGCTGCTGCGGGTAGCCCTGCTGGTAGGCGTTGGGGTCGTACTGCGGCTGCGGCGGGTAGCCGCCCTGCTGGGGGTAGCCCTGCTGCCCGTACTGCGGCTGCCCGTACTGGGGCTGCTGGTACTGGGACGGGTCGTACTGCTGCTGCTGGCCCGACGGCGGGTACTGCTCGTAGCCCTGCTGCCCGTACTGCGGCGGCTGGCCCTGTTGCGGCGGGTAGATGGGCTGGCCGTACTGGTCGTACTGCTGCTCTCCGGTCGGAGGCTGGTAGGGCTGGCCGGGCTCTCCGGGCTGCTGGCTCATCTGTCCCACTCCTGCGCTTCGTTGGCTGGAACGCCTGGCGCGTCGATCGACGTCGGGATCGATCAACGAGCTGACGCGGAACTGTCCGGTGTGCAGGGCCGAGGATTCCTCCAGCGTGACGGCGACGTCACCGAAGGTTTGCCAGCCCTGTTCGTCCAGATACTCCCTGATCATGTCGGACAGCGCCTGCGCGACGCTGTCCTGGTCCCGCCCGAGGCCCTCGCGGTCCGACGAACCCAGGCGCACCGTGAAGTGGTTGGGGGCGATGGTGCGGCTGCCCTGGTGCTGCAGGTGGCTCTTCGCCTCGTCCTGGATCGCCCCGGCCACCTCGTCGGGATGCACCGATCCGCCGAAGATGCGGGCGAAGGTTCCGGCCACCGCGCCCTGCAGCCGGCGCTCGAAACTCTGGATGACGCCCATCGTCACCTCCCCTCCATCTCAACAGCCGATCGTAACGGTGACGACCGGCCCCGGTCTGCGGATCCGTTCGTTCGTTCGGACGTTCCGGAGACTTCCGGGTTGCGCCAGCCGGACGGTGCAGCAGGTGCGGGCGCTGGTACCTCATCTGACCGGGTGAGCACCCTCCGTGATACCGGCGGTGCTACCGGGCCGATGGCGGCCCCGACGGATGATCACCCGGGCGCCGATTCGGTGGTCCGGGCCGCTCTGAGCACCGTGTTAGCCTTGTGCCGTCGCTCGGGCGAGTGGCGAAATGGCAGACGCGCACGGTTCAGGTCCGTGTGTCCGAAAGGACGTGGGGGTTCAACTCCCCCCTCGCCCACCACATGAACCCCGTCGGGATACCGGCGGGGTTTCCTTGTTTGTTCCGCCTCTGTCCCGCGCTCGGGTGCGGCTGCTGCTCACCGACAGCGCGAGTTGCGTGCCGCCAGCGCGTCGCTTCGCGCGGTCGGTGCACAAGTCGCGCTGCTGGGGGGGCCGAGTCGCCGTCGGGTGGGCCTCCCTGCTCACCGACAGCGCGAGTTGCGTGCCGCCAGCGCGTCGCTTCGCGCGGTCGGTGCACAAGTCGCGCTGCTGGGGGGGCCGAGTCGCCGTCGGGTGGGCCTCCCTGCTCACCGACAGCGCGAGTTGCGTGCCGCCAGCGCGTCGCTTCGCGCGGTCGGTGCACAAGTCGCGCTGCTGGGGGGCCGAGTCGTCGTCGGGTGCGCGGTTGGGGCATGCGCGGCGACTGTCGGGCCGAGCGAACCGCGGCTCAGGCCCGGTCGTCCAGCTCCAGCAGGACCGCGCGCAGCAGGGTCGCGAGCGTGCGCTGCTCGGCCGACGACAGCCCGGCCAGGATCGTCCGCTCCGCCGCCAGGTGTGCGCCGGCGACCTCGTCGACCAGAGCAAGGCCCTCGGCGGTGAGCCGCACCACCACCTTGCGCCGGTCCTCGGTCCGGGTCCGGGCAACCAGGCCGCGCTGCTCGAGCCGGTCGATGCGATTGGTCATCGCGCCCGTTGTCACCATCGACCGGGCCATCAGTTCGCCCGCGGTCAATTCGTACGGCCCGCCGTGCCGGCGCAGGGTCGCGAGCACGTCGTACATCCAGTTCTCGAGACCGAACGTCCCGAAATTGTCGGCGAGCCGCCGGTCGATCAGCCGGGAGAGCCGCGACACCCGGCCGATCACCCCGATCGGCGACGAGTCGAGGTCCGGTCGCACGGCGTGCCACTGCTCAAGAATCCGGTCGACCGCGTCCGAGGGCGTCATTCGGAGAAGGATACCGGAAAGACTCTCGACATTCAGTCTCTTAACGTTAAGATACTGCCATGGACCGATCACCCGTCTCCCCCCTCGTCGCGGTCCGGACGATCGTGGCGCCGATCCTCTGGGGCACCACCTACGTCCTCATCAGCCAGGTGCTGCCGCACGGGCGACCACTGCTCGCCGCGGCCTGGCGGGTCGCACCCGCCGGGCTGGTGCTGATCGTCATCGGGTTGCTCGTTTCCCGCTGGCGGCCCAGGGGCGGCGAATGGGGGCGGACAGCGGTACTGGCGCTGTTCAACTTCGGCCTCTTCTTCCCGCTGCTGATCCTGTCCGCGGGGCGGCTCCCGGGCGGTGTGGCCGCGGCCGCCGGCGGACTGCAGCCGGTGCTGGTCGCGCTGCTCACCGCCGCCGTGACCCGGCGGGCCCCCCGCACGCTGGATCTGGTGGTCGGCGCCGCGGCCGCCCTGGGGGTGGCGCTGGTGGTGGTCCGGCCGGGCGCCGGGTACGACGGCGTCGGTCTGCTCGCCGCGCTCGGCGGCCAGCTCACCTTCGCCACCGGCGTGGTGCTGACCCGTCGGTTCCCCCGGCCCGGCAGTCCGCTGGGCGCGACCGGCTGGCAGCTGGCGATGAGCGCCGTGGTGCTGATTCCGGTTGCGCTGTTGGTGGAGGGTGCGCCACCGGAGCTCACCTGGGGTGCGCTGGCCGGGTTCGGCTACCTCAGCCTGATCGGTACAGCGCTGGCGTTCGTCCTGTGGTTCAACGGGATCCGGCAATTGCCGAGCCAGGCGCCGCCGCTGCTCGGGCTGGCGGCACCGGTGACGGGTGCGGTCATCGGGTGGCTGGCGCTGCACCAGAGTCTGTCCGCGGTGCAGGTGCTGGGTTTCGCGGTCACCATCGCTGCCATCGGCTACGGAGCGACCATCGGCAGTCGACCTGTTGCAGCGCAGCCGGTTCCGCCCCGGGTGTCGGTGCCGGGGCGATGGTGACCGCTGCTCGAGGGGCAACTCGGACACCGAGCGTCGTGCCTCGCAAAACGGACCGGAATGGTTGACGCGCAACCACTATGAGTGCTTGGGTCGGCAACGGCGCGCACGCGGTGCGGGCCGATGGAGCGTCGCGCGGCACCACCGTGCGACACCCCGGCACCACTCGACGAGGAGTGTGCGATGAAGCGACTGATCATCCTCGGGGCGTCCGCCGTTCTGGCGGCCGGGCTCGTCGCGACGCCGGCCGCGGCCGCCGACAGGTCGCCGTCCGCAGCGAAACCGCAACCACAGGCGCAGGTCTGGGTCACCACCGTCGATCGGGCCGAGCTGTTGCACCACCGCGCGCCGGTGACCTTCGAGCCCGGCGGGTCGGACCAGGTCACCATCACGGTGGATCCTCACCGCACGTTCCAGTCGATGGACGGGTTCGGTGCTTCGATCACGGACTCGTCGGCGAGCCTGCTGGCCGGGCTGCCTCGCGATGCCCGTAACGAGGCGATGCGGTCGCTGTTCGACCCGACGACCGGGATCGGCGTGAGCTTCCTGCGGCAGCCGGTCGGTTCGTCGGACTTCACCGCGTCGCGCGCAGCACTACACCTACGACGACGTGCCGGCCGGCCAGACCGACTTCCCGTTGCGGCACTTCAGCATCGCGCACGACGAGCAGCAGATCCTGCCGCTGCTGCGGCAGGCGAAGCGGCTCAACCCGCAGCTCACGGTGATGGCCACCCCGTGGAGCCCGCCGGCGTGGATGAAGACCGGCGACTCGCTGGTCGGCGGCCGGCTCAAGGACGACCCGGCGATCTACCGCGCGTACGCCCGGTATCTGACGAAGTTCGTCCAGGCCTACCGTGCGGCGGGCGTGCCGATCGACTACCTCTCGGTGCAGAACGAGCCGCAGAACCGGCACCCGGACGCCTACCCGGGCACCGACCTGCCGGTGGCCCAGGAGATCAAGATCATCGAGCAGCTCGGGCCGATGCTGCGCGCGACCAGCCCGCGCACCAAGATCCTTGCCTACGACCACAACTGGCAGACCCATCCCAACGATGCGGCCCAGACTCCGCCCGGCGAGGACCCGGCCACCGACTATCCGTACCAGATCCTCGACAGCCCGGCGGCCCGCTGGGTCGCGGGTACCGCCTACCACTGCTACTACGGCGACCCGAGCGCGCAGACCGCGATGCACGACGCGCACCCGGACAAGGGCATCTGGTTCACCGAGTGCTCCGGCTCGCACGGTCCGACCGACACCCCGGAACAGATCTTCCGCGGCACGCTGACCTGGCACGCCCGCACGCTGACCATCGGTACCACCCGCAACTGGGCGAAGTCGGTGGTCAACTGGAACATCGCGCTCGACGAGAACGGCAACCCGCACAACGGCGGCTGCGGGACCTGCACCGGCCTGCTCACCGTTCTCGGCGACGGCTCGGTGCGTACCGACGCCGAGTACTACACGATCGGCCACCTGTCGAAGTTCGTGAAGCCCGGTGCCCGGCGGATCGCCAGCACCTCGTTCGGCACCACCGGCTGGAACGGCCAGATCATGGACGTGGCCTTCCGCAATCCGGACGGGTCGACCGCGCTGGTGGTGCACAACGAGAACGACGACCCGCGCACCTTCGCGGTGGCCGTCGGCGGCCGGTCGTTCGAGTACACGCTGCCCGGCGGCGCGTTGGCCACCTTCACCTGGCCGGCGGCCAAGGCGCTCGGTACGGATCTGCGGCAGATTCCGCTCGAAGGGGCGACCGCGACCGCGAGCTCGGCGGGCCCGGATGCGGCGTTGGCGATCGACGACGACGCTTCCACCCGCTGGTCCAGCGGCCAGGCGCAGCAGCCGGGCCAGTACCTGGCGGTCGATCTGGGCCGCACCTATCCGGTGCGCAGGGTGGCCATCGACAGCGGCGGCAACGTCGGCGACTACGCCCGGTCGTGGCGGCTGGACGTCAGCCGCGACGGCACCCACTGGCGGACGGTGGCGGCGGATGCCGGCACCGGTCAGCTCACCAACGTCGATCTGCACCCGACCCGGGCCCGGTTCGTCCGGGTGATGGGCATCGGCACCTCCGGCAGCTGGTGGAGCATCGCCGACCTGCGCGTCTACCGGTAACGCAGCGCACAGTCAGGCGTTCGCCAGTTCCTTTTCCAGCGGCGTCCGGAACCGCGGGATCACCCTGACCCCGGCGTGCCAGTCGGTCAGCGCTGCAGCCTCGGCCGCGATCCCGGCGGCGTGGGCGGTGCCGACGTCCTCCAGCAACCGCCAGCGGACGTCACCACTCGGACCCTGCGCCCAGCCGCCGACGATCCGCCCGTCGCACCAGATGCTCGGGCCGATGTTGCCGTTGGTGTCGAACAGCACCGATCGGTGGGCGGCGGGCAGGTACCACTCCCGGCCGAACCAGCCCATCGGCGTCGGATCCAGCTCGGGCAGGAAGGCCAGCCACGGCTCCGGGGCGGTCACCGGGTCGGCGTCGGCGGCCAGCAGCAGGCCTGGTTGCCCGTCCAGATCGACCTCGACCACGTCCAGATCGGCCAGCGCCGCCCTGGTATCGCGCTGGTTCCAGCCGGTCCACCAGACCAGGTCGGCCAGGGTGCCGGGACCGAAGCGGGCCAGCCACCGCTCGACCAGCTGCGCCCGGGCGACCAGGGTCGGGATCCGAGCCATCCCGTCCGGGAGCCACCCTTCGACGGTCTCCCACCGGTAGCGGCTGCCGGACCAGCCGTTGCCGGGTCGGCCGCGGATGATCCGGCTCTGGGCGGAGAGCAGGTTGAGCACCTGGCTGGTGATCGCCGCCGGGCCGCCGTAGGACTTCTCCGGGGCGATCATCAGCTGGGTCCGCAGCCGCGGTTCGGCCTTGGCGATGTCCGCGGCCATCGCCGGGCCCGATTCGCGGAGGATCTCGACGACGGCGTCGCCGACGTCGTCGAGCCACGGTGCCGGATCGGCCACCACCGCCGCGAGCTCCTTGACCAGCCGGGCGCGCAGCCGGGTGGCGACCGCGTCGCTCGAGCTGTGTTGGACCACCGGTACGAACGGGGTAGCCACCACGAACATGGTGCGGCGCATGCCGAGCATCCGGACGAGGCTGCGGTCGTCGTACAGCGCGGCAGACACCGACTCCTGGATCAGGCCGTCGATCCTGGCTCGCGCAGCCAGGTAGACCGACGCCGGCGCCGTGGCGTGATAGGCGACCAGTCCGTTCGCGACCGCAACCGGGTCGGCCGCCCTGGCCGATCCGGCCAGGTGGTGCCGGATGCCCAGCCGGGCGCGGCGTTCCGCGACGGAGACGGATCTGGTCGCGGGCATGCGATCTGGATAGCACAGCGCTGTGACAGTGGGAGGCCCCGCGCGGTCAGCCCGTCGCCGCCGACCGGTAGGGGCGGAAGAATGCCCGCAGCTCCGCCGCGTACAGCTCGGGCTCCTCGAATGCCGCGAAGTGACCGCCGTGTTCGGGCTCCGTCACCCGGGCGACGTTCGCCATGCGGTCGAGCCACGCCCGCGGCGGGCGGATGATGTCGCCGGGGAAGAGGGAGAAGCCGGACGGCACCTCGACCCGGCGGGCGTGTTGGGCGGCCGGGATGGCTGCGTTGGCCTGATACATCCGCATCGACGAGCCGATCGTGCCGGTGAGCCAGTAGAGCGTGACGTTGGTGAGGATCTCGTCCTTGGTGAAGCTCCGCTCGATGTCACCGCCGCAGTCGCTCCACGCGCGGAGCTTCTCCACGATCCACGCGGCCAAACCCACCGGCGAGTCGGTGAGTCCGAAGGCGGCGGTCTGCGGTTTCGTCCGGTGCATCGCGGCGTAGCCGCCCTCGGACGCGCCCCAGGCGGCTGCGCCCTGCAGCCAGGTCCGCTCCTCGGCCGTCAACTCGGCCGGGTCGCCGACGAACACCGGCAGGCCGGCGTCGGTCCGGTGGACGGCCACCACCCGGTCCGGGTGGTTGAGTGCGAGATAGCGACTCACCCCGCTGCCGATGTCGCCGCCCGCCGTACCGAAGTGCGGGTAGCCGAGGACGTCCATCAGCTCGGCCCAGAGGTCGGCGACGGCGATGGTGTCGAGGGCGGGCCCGGTGGGGCGGTCCGAGTACCCGTAGCCCGGCATGTCCGGTACGACAACGTCGAACGCGTCGGCGGGATCGGCGCCGTGCGCACCGGGGTCGGTGAGGAGTGGGATCACCTTCGAGTAGCGCCAGAACGAATCCGGCCAGCCGTGGCAGAGCACCAACGGCAGCGCGGGCGAGGTCGGCGCCGCGCTGTGCCGCGGCCCGGATGTGCACGAAGTGGATGCCCAGGCCGCCGAGCAGGACCCGGAAGCGCGGCAACCGGGCGAGGGTCGCTTCCTGGGCCGGCCAGTCGAACTCGTCGGCCCAGTAGGCGACCAGCTCGCGGAGGTACTGGAGGTCGGCGCCGAGCGACCACCCGGCATCTTCCGGCGCGTCCGGCCACCGGGTCGCGTGCAGCCGGCGACGGAGGTCGTCGAGAGCCGCGACGGCGGCGTGCGGGCTGAACGGCTCGGGACGGGAGGGTGCGTCCGGCATGGGATGCACCCTACGGCCCGCGTGGGCGGCGCACTGCTAGCGTGCGGCGATGGCGGAACCGGCAGCTGTGGTCCGCGCTCATCTCGACGCTTTCACCGCCGGGGATCTCGATCGTCTGCTCGCGACCTTGGCGCCCGCGGCTTCGTTCATGACCGGAACCACCGTCGTTGATCCGAGTGACTTTCCCGAGTTCTTCGGGTGGGCCATGCGGGAGATCGCGCCGGCGATACGGATCGTCAGCCTGGTCGCCGATGGCGGGCAGGTCGCCTGTCAGTTTGTCGAGTCGGTGACCGTCGACGGTGCACGACAGCGCCTGCACCGGGCGGCCTTCTACCTGGTTTCGGAAGGCCTGATCACCTCGGTCAAGGTGTACGACGAGGGCCCCTGACCGGCGGGACCGGCAGCGATCGGCGTGTGCTATGAGGCGCGCGTTCCGGTTCGATGTGGTGCCGACGGACGAGAATGATGATCGCCAGCACGATGTCGGCCAGGATGAACAGGAACGTCCCGGCGTAGGCCTTGCCGGTCGCCGCGGTCGAGAGCAGGCCGAAATCCCACAGGCCGTGGAGCACCATGCCCACCAGGAGGGTGCCGGCCACCCGGCGGATCAGGTAGAAGAAGTAGCCGGCGACCATGGTCACCAACACCTGGATGATCGACTTCGCGCCCTCCGAGATGATGTTGGTGGCGTGCGAGAGGCCGAAGATGACGGCGACCCACAACGCGACCCTGCCCTCGGAGAAGCCGAGGGAGCGGAAGGTGACAACGCCGATGCCGCGGTACATCAGCTCCTCGCCGACGCCGACGAGCAGGCAGCCGAGGAGCAGCGTGAAGAACAGCCCGGCGCCCTTCTGGGAGATCAGTCCGTAGTTGGTACCGGCCAGGATCGTCACCAGCATCACGATCGGGATCGTCCACACCCACCTGCGGACCGGCCGGTCGTCCCGCATCACCGGTCGCCACCACCGCAGTAGCGACACCGCAACGACACCGAGCACGACGGAGATTCCCACCGTGAGCACCAGTCTCGCCGCCGACGCCACGTCGGGGAAGCTGCCGTACGCGGCACTGCCGCTGTGCGGCAACAGGAACGGCAGGCCCTGCAGGACGACCAGGTACACCGCGACCAGCGCGAGGTAGCCGATGACCGGTAGGCGCCTGGCGCCCGCCGGAAGGAATTCGGGTCCGGATGTATGCGCAGCGGTCACGAGAACTCTCCCCTCCCAGAGTCACTTTCCGTAGGCACCCTAACGCCACGATGACGCACGGTGGCCCACCGCATGCACACCGCGCCCTCGGATGCCGGGGCGTCACGCTGGCAGGATCGGGGTCATGACGCTGACCATCGACGACGTACTCACCACCACCCGCTCCGTCCGCAAGCGGCTCGATCTCGACCGTCCGGTGCCGCTCGAGCTGGTCAGGGAGTGCCTCGAGATCGCCGTCCAGGCGCCCACCGGCGGAAATCGGCAGGGCTGGGACTGGATCGTGGTGACCGACCGGGAACAGCGGGCGACGATCGGCGAGTACTACCGGCGGGCGGTCGAGGCGTATCTACCGACGCCGGAGGCCATCGACAAGCTGTACGGACAGGACACCGGGCGGGCAGCCGTCCAGCATCGGATCAGCTCCAGCACAGCCTGGCTCGGCGATCACATGGGCGAGGTGCCGGTGCTGCTGGTGCCGTGCATCCGCGCGAAGACCCTGCCGGAGGGCAACCAGTCGCCGCTGTGGGGTTCGATCCTTCCGGCGGCCTGGAACTACATGCTGGCCGCGCGGGCGCGCGGGCTCGGCACCTGTTGGACGACGCTGCATCTGGACTACGAGCAGGAGGTGGCCGAGTTGCTGGGCCTGCCGGAGTCGGTGCGGCAGGCGGCGCTGATCCCCACCGCCTACTACACCGGCACCACGTTCAAGCCCGCGAGGCGCCAGCCGCTGGACGAGGTGCTGCACTTCGACCGCTGGTGATCAGGCCGTCGGCCCTCCGATCGGGCCCGCCGACCCGTCGGCATCGGTCGGCTCGTCCGGGTCGAGGAGTTCGACCCGGACGCCGAGCAGCCGCACCGGCCGGTCGATGTCGAACTTCGCCAGCACCGCCAGCGCTCCGGCCCGGACCGCCTCGGGGTCTGTGGTAGGAGCGGCGAGCTTGCCGGTCTTGATCCGGGTGAAGAAGGTGGACGTCCGGACCGTCACCCCGACGCGGAAGGCGGTCCGGCCCTCGCCGAACACTTCGGCGGACACGTCATCGGCGAGCTCCGCGACCTTGGTCGCAATGTCGTCCGCCGAGGTCAGGTCCCGGGGAAAGGTGGTCTGCTTGCTCCTGGATTTCGCCACCCACGGCTCCGTGGTGATCCGGATGTCGGCGCCACCCATGGCGAGCAGCTTGAGCCCCGGGCCGATGGCCGGCCCGAACCAACCGGCCATCAGGCGGTGGTCGACGGCGGCCAGATCCGCGACCGTGTGCAGGCCGTGGGCGGTGAGCTTGGCGGCCGTCCGGGCGCCGATCCCCCACAGGTCGAGGCAGGGCCGGTGACCCATCACCGTCATCCAGTTCGATGCATCCAACTGGTACACACGTCCTGGTTCCGATCTGGCGATGGTCAGCTTCTTGGCGAATCCGGTGGCCATCTTCGCCCGTTCCTTGGTGTCGCCGACGCCGACGGCGCAGGTCAGCGCGGTGTCGGCGAGCACAGCGGCACGGAGCTGGTCGGCCAGGCGAGCGGGGTCGTCGATCCGGGCGCCGACGAAGGCCTCGTCCCAGCCCCACACCTCGACCGGGTGACCGAAGCCGCGCAGCACCTCCATCACCTCCCGGGACGCGGCGTCATACGCGGGGTTGTCGGCCGGCAGGAACACTGCATCCGGGCATTTTCGGACCGCGGCTCGGAGGGGCATTCCCGAGTGCACCCCGAACGCCCTGGCCTCGTAGGAGGCCGTAGCGACCACCTGCCGGCCCTGGGTCGGGTCCCCGGAGCCGCCGACCACCACCGGCAGCCCACGCAGCTCGGGGCGCCGGCGGATCTCCACCGCGGCCACGTACTGGTCCAGGTCGACGTGCAGCAACCACCATCCGGGATCCGGCGTCGGTGCTGCCATGGATCCAGCCTGCCCGATCATCCCGACACCGGAGCAGCGGACTCTACGATTCCGTCCATGATCGAGCTGGGTCGCGGCTGCGGACCCAGCCGCCCTGCCGCACATGGTGTGGAGCGCCGTGGCGGAGCCGCGTCAACCGGGCGCGCGGCCCTGGCTCGTCCTGCTCGACGACGAGGAGCCGTCGTCAGGCCGAGAAGTCCACCCGCAATGTGACGGACCCGGACGGGTCCGCCCGGAAGTCGCCGTCTCCGGTCGCACCGGCGAGCGCGCCGGACGAGCCGCCGGCGACGATCGTCAGTGCTGCCGTTGCTGCGCCGTCAGCGAACCGACCGACGTGCTGGAGCACCACGCTGCCCTCGCGGTCGCCGAAGGTGCCGGTGATCCGCTCCATTCCGACAAAGGTCGCGGTGCCGTCCTCGGCGTAGGACATCAGCCACTCGGTGCTCGACGTGCCCTGCACGTCGCCGGAGTAGGTCTTGGTCACGGAGGCCCTGGTGAGCTTGGAGGTGTCGTCGACCTCGGCGATCGGGGCCTCGTCCCAGGAGTCGACCTCGAAGGTGGCGGTGAGTTCGGTCATGGATGTCTCCTTCTCGATAGGTGAGTGAGTCACATATTGCCGGTACCCGGTTCCGGCGCCGTCAAACCTCGGTACCGTCGGCCCTGTGGGCGGCCCAGCTGATGATCGGCTCGTCAACATCCTCGGCGCTCTGGCGTTGGGGATCGGCGACGCGCTGCGTGACGCCACCGAGGCGGCGGCCGGCCAGACCGGCGCCGGCCCGGCCGCGGTGGTGGTGTTGGACGACCTGCTCGCCGACAGCACCGTCGACCGGCTGCGCCGCTCCGTCGCGCTCACCGCCTCCGGCGGCGTGCGGCTGGTCGACCGGCTCGTCGCCGACGGGCTCGTGGTGCGCCGACCCGGTGCCGACGGGCGGTCGCTGTCCCTCGCGTTGACCCCCGACGGGCAGGCCCTCGCGGCCCAGGTGCGCACGGCCAGGGCCGACACCTTGCAAGCGGTGCTCGGGGCGTTGTCGGCGGAGGAGCGGCGCCAGCTCGGCGGCCTGGTCGAGAAGATGATCGGCGGCCTCGTCGCCGACCGGCTCGCCGGTCGGGCGGACGGCATCGAGCCCGGGGGCGGTTGGCTGTGCCGGCTCTGCGATGCCGGAGCGTGCGGGCGGCCGGCGGGGACCTGTCCCGCGGCCACCGCGGCGCGCAGCTATTCGGCCGATTGAGCGGACTACCGGTCAGCAGTGGGGGTTTCGGCGGCCGTGGCTTTGGCCGCCCGGTAGTCGATCATCTCCCGGGTGAGCAACCGGCGGGACCGCGGCTGGTCCGCGAGCATCACCGCCAGCACCGTCAGCAGCGCGTAGGTCAGCAGGGCGCTCACGACGATCAGCAAGGTCGGGATCCATGGACTGCCGAACCGCTCGAGCAGGGTCTCCTTGGCCCAGACTCGCCAGTAGAGCATCAGGTTGACCAGGTAGCCGATGCCGTAGGAGACCACGAACGAGAACAGGAACGGGATCAGCGTTCCGTCGTGTCGGCGGTCCGGCAGCGGTACCGCACGCAGCGGCGAGATGACGGCCAGGACGTTGCCCACCCCGAACCACAGCAGCATCATGGTGATCAGGAAGCCGGTCGCCTTGATGAATGTCGTGGACGTCTCGGTGCGGCCGAACAGCAGCAGGTTCAACGTCGTGCCGAGCACGAACACGATGCATCCGAGCGCCAGATTCTTCGTGACGATGATGTGCCACAGTCGCCCGCCGCCGGCCAGCAGGCTGCGTACCCGGGCGGCGTCCACGCTCAGCGCGTTCGTGCACACCGCGCTGCCGGCGAGGCCGGAGAACGCGAACAGGGCCAGGAAGGGCAGCTCGTGCTGGGTGGTGTCCCACAGGAAAACCCGGAGGAACAGCAGGTAGCCGAGTCCGAAGCCCAGGCTGACGGTGAGCCGGAACGCGATGTCCCGCGGCTTGTCCCGGACGATGTGCACCAGTTCGTCGCGGGTACCGGCGGCGAGCGCGTGACCGTGTCCGGCGATCGGGTTCTCCTTGGCCAGCCGCTGGTAGCCGCGGATCGTTGCCGCGGTCGCCTCGGAGTCGCCCGCGTCGATGGCAGCCAACCGCGCCTGCAGGACCGCGAGATGCGCCTGCGTCAGGGCGATCCGGGCCGCGTTGACCGCCGCCACCGCATCCGCCTCCCGGTCGGCGGCGATCCGGTCGAGGGTTGCGGCGTCGGTGACCGGCGCGGCCAGATCCGGGGGCTCGGCATCGGCCACCAGCGCCTCGGTGCGGCGCGCCCACACGGCTGAGGTGCCGACGGCGATCGCCGGCGGTCGGCGCAGCAGTTCACGGTCCTCGCGGAGGCCCTCGGTCAGCCTGCTCGCCGACTTCGCCAGCGCCTCGCGGTCGTTCCACTTCGCCGACCGGCCGGCCGCCTCCGCGCGGGCAGCGCGGGTCGCCACCTCGGTGAGGTCCTCGACCGCACTCATCGCTCCTCCAACGTCGCCTCCACCATCGCGCCGGCGGCGCCGCGCATCTGCGGGCCCTCAATGGTGTTGCGGGGTCTCCACCGGGCGGGTCTCCACGGTGATCATGGTGGTCAGCACGCGACACGCCGACGAAAGTGCGCGACACGCCGTAAAACTGGTGCTGGCGACCATGATCACCGCGACCTGGGGGTGGCGGTGGCCGGCGCGGTGCCGATCACGCAACTGCCGTCGAGGTCGTCGGAGTGCGCGACCCGCACCCGGAATCTGTTGCGGAGAAGAATCTCCGCGGACGCCGGCGCCTGTCGGACGCTGGTCTCGATCAGCAGGTGCCCGCCGGGGACGAGCCAGTCAGCGGCGTCGGCGGCGATCCGCCGGTGCAGGTCCAGCCCGTCCGGACCGCCGTTGAGGGCCACGTCGGGTTCGTAGAGCCGCGCTTCGGGTGGCATCAGCCCGATCTCGTCCGTCGGCACGTACGGCGCGTTCGCCACCACTATGTCGACCCGACCCCGCAGCGCGGGCGGCAGCGGCGCGAACAGGTCGCCGGTGTACGCCCGGCCGCCGACCATCGCGATGTTGGTCGCCGCACAGGCGACCTCGACCGGATCAAGGTCGGCGGCGTGCAGCTCGATCGCGCCGAGCGCCATCCCCACAGCCGCGCCCACCGCGCCGGTACCGCAACACAGATCGACCACAACGGGGCGCTCGGACCCGGAGGCCCAGACCAGCTCCAGGGCCTCGTCCACCAGGATCTCGGAACGCCGACGTGGGACGAAGACCCCGGGCGACACCACGATCCGCAGACCGTGGAACTCGGCCCAGCCCAGGATCTGCTCCAGCGGCGTGCCATCAACGCGCCGGGCGACCATGGCGTCCAGTTCGGTCGGCGATCCCGCTGCCGAGATCAGTAGCTCCGCCTCGTCCTCGGCGAACACGCACCCGGCGGTCCGCAGCCTGGCGACCACGTCGGACGTCTCGACCGCAGGCACTGCGGGCCTCCTGAGGACGATCGTCAGCTCGGGACCGGAGTGGTTCCCCGGGAATCAGGATGGTCCCCGGGCCGCGACGATGCGCAACCGGGTCAGCAGCGAGCATCCTCGGCAGCCTGGGTCAGCTGGGTTCGGGGATACCGACCTGCACCGGATATCCGTTGGCCAGGACGGTCAACGACGTCGGCGGGGTGATCACGGCCGCCTCTCCGGCGGCAGGTCGGGCCACCGGGGAGGACGCGTAGCCCCCATGGGTCCACGCCACCAGCCGATCCTCGACCACCACCATCGGGACGTCGTCGACGAGCACGAACGCGCCGTCCGGCAGCTTCTTCCACGGGCGGGAGTGGAGCCGGCGACGGTGCGTGCCCGGGTGCAGCCGCTCGCCGTGCAGGGTCTTGTCCAGCATCACGGCCCGGATCTCCGGCGTGCCCGCGGCCGCCCGGTAGGCGTCGTAGGCGTCCCGTCGGCACAGCGCGCACGGCCGGTGCCCGGCAGCGAGCGAGACGGCCTCGTCCAGGAAGAACAGCACGGTGAAGTGATGCGGCTCCCACTGCGGCAGCCTCCAATCCTTGAACCGCAGCGCGCAGGTGATCCACAGCGGCGACGCGTGGAACCGGACCACCTCGTCGTCCCGGTGCAGAATGCCCCGGTTGCCCAACCAAGCGCCGCGCTGCTCGATCGCGACGATGTCGCCCAACGGTGTCACCCGGTTCTGCTTCGGACGCCCGGCCACCGAGGTGCTCACCGGCGTCGCTTCAGACGCCCATCGGGATGCGCAGCGCGGCAGAACCGTGCAGGTCGAGCCACGCGGCGTCGGCGGTGCGGACCAGCCGCAGCACCACCGAGTCGCAGCCGGGGCATCGGGCGACCCAGCCCGGTTCCGGCCCGTAGACCACCAGTTGCGCGATGGTGTCCACCTGTCCGCAGCCTGCGCACCTGCTGGTGGCAACCGTCAGGTCCACCGCGAACAGCTCCGCGAGCGGGCCGGCCAGAGTGTTTCCGTCGACCGTCATGTCATCCTCCACTGGGTCCGAAGCGTTCGGTTCTGATGCGGTCGGGGTCGTGCCCGAGGTCGACCAGGGCGGAGGCGACGGTCTCGACGAAACCCGTTGGTCCGCAGACGTAGCAGGTCGGCGTCAGCTCGGCGGGCCAGCCGTGCGCGACCAGGTCGTCCACCGAGATCCGGTGTGCGACACCAGGGGCACCGTCGGGGAGCTGCCGGGTGTACACCCAGGCGGTGTCCAAGCCGCCGTCGGCGGCCGGCGGCAACCGCAGTTCGCGGGCGTAGAACGCGTCGTCGGCGCTGCGAACGGAGTAGATCAGCCGGAACGGCACCCGGGAGCCGGCGAGTCGTCTGGCCCGCACCATTGCCATCAGCGGCGCCACCCCCGATCCCCCGCCGACGAGCAGAACCGGGTCCGGGTCGGTGGGACGCCAGACGAACCATCCGCCGACCGGGCCGCGTAGCTCGATGGATTCGCCGGTGCCGAGGCCCTGCAGCAGGTACGGCGACACCTCGCCGTCCTCGACCAACTGGACCGTCATCCGTACGCGGTCGCCGTCCGCCGGGGCGGAGAGCGAATACGACCGTTGGGCGGTGTACCCGTCCTCGGCGGTCAGCCGGACGTCAACATGCTGCCCAGCGAGATGCCCTGGCCAGCCAGGAATCTCGAACACCAACGTCTTCGCTTTCGGGGTTTCCTCGGTGACCTCGACCAGGGTCGCGCTGCGCCAGACCAGCCGGCCGCTCAATCGCCCTGATACCGCTGTTCCCGCCATGGATCTCCGTAGTTGTGGTAGCCGACGCCTTCCCAGAAGCCGGGCTCGTCGCGGACCATCAGTTCGATGCCGCGTACCCACTTCGCCGACTTCCACAGGTACAGATGCGGCACCAGCAGGCGGGCCGGTCCGCCGTGTTCCGGGTGCAGATCCTTGCCGTCGTAGGAGTAGACCACCCAGGCCTTGCCGTCCAACAGGTCCGCCACCGGCAGGTTGGTGGTGTAGCCGCCGTAGGAATGCACCATCGCGTACTCGGCGTCGCTGTGGATGTCGGCGAAGAACGCCTCCAGCGGCACGCCCTGCCAACTCGTGCCGAGCTTGGACCACTTGGTGACGCAGTGCAGGTCGACGGTCGGGGTCTGGCTCGGCAGGGCCTTGAGCTGCTCCCAGGTCCAGGTGTGCTGTTCGCCGGCCTCGGTGCGGATGAAGAACTCCCAGCGGTCCAGCGCGATCCGTGGTGTCGGCCCGGCCGAGAGAACCGGGAAGTCCCGGGTCAGGTACTGACCGGGCGGCAATCCCTCGGCGTCGGCGCGCTTACGACCGAGGAATCCGGGCGAGAACACGGCCACGACGGCAGCTCCTTCCGTTCCTTCCGTGCGGGCCGCCGGAGCGGAGACCCGCGCTCATCCTGTGCCATTCCGGCGTTCTGGGGAACACACCTGGCCGGAAATCTCACTGGAGCCGACAGGTGGCCCGACAACCTGCCCAGCGTGTCCGATTTGTCGTACTCTCCGGAATGCGCCCGGGAGATGTCTCAGACGGCCCGGCCCGCGCTCCTTCAGGCACCGGGACACTCCGGCCGACGCGGCCGGACACCGGAGACCGAACCTGAGAGGGACCCGAGATGTCTGTTGACGCCGGTACCGGATCGTGGATGGGCGTCGGGGTCGTTGCGGACCTGCCGGTGCGTGTCTCCACCGAAGTCATGCTCTGCCTGGACAGCGAAGAGGGCGCTGACTGGCCGCCTTACCCGGCCGAGACGGTCAGCGCTGTGCTGATCGGCCCGGGCCTCGCCGAGATCGCGGTCTCGCCGTGGTTCGCCACCGGCGTCAGCGCCGGCGACGTGCTCGAGGTCCGCCACGACGGCACCGGTTGGGTCGGTGGCCGGGTGGTGTGCCGGGGTGGACACAGCACCATCCAGATGATCGCCGCCACCGAGGCCGAGCTGACCCCGATCGTCGGGACGCTGCGCGACTTCGGCGCCGTCGTCCGTCGGATCGGTACACCGGCGATGATCTCGGTGGATGTCCCCGAGGGCGTCCCGCTGCCGCCCGTGATCGAGTTCCTCAACGCGGCCGAGTCGATGACCTGCGCCTACACCGTCGCCTGTGCCCAGCACCGGATCACCTCATGACCACAGTCGTCGAAGCGCCCGCTGCGCCGGTGGTGTTCGAGCTGGCCGCCTGGGCGAGTTGGCGTCCGCGCCCGACCGAGCGGGTCAGCGCACGGATCGTGGAGCCCGGGGTCGCCGAGCTGCTGGAGTCGCCGTTCCTGGCGGCCGGCATCAGCCGCGGTGACCTGGTGACGGTGACTCCGTCGGAGCACGGCATGACCGTCGGTGCCCTGCGCCGGGCCGGCTCGGTGAGCACGGTGCGGATCATCGGCGGATCCCGCGAGGAGCTGACCCCGATCGTGCTGCACCTCGGCGCGGTCGGCATTGCCGCCCGCAGGCACCGCGACCTGCCGCTGGCGGTGCTGGAGGTCCCGGACAACCGAAGCCTGGAAGCGGTGCTGGAGTTGGCCAACGGGCTGTGCCATTCGCTGGCCGCCGTCGAGGTCACCTGCCGCCGTCACTGACGGCAATCAGGTACCGCCGTCACTGACGGCAATCAGGTACCGCCGTCACTGACGGCAATCAGGTACCGCCGTCACTGACGGCAGTCAGCAGGTGGAGGCGGGCGGGGCACCCGCCAGCACCGCCCGCAGGAACGACAGGACCGCTGGCATGGCTTTCAACGCGATCATGCCGTGGCCGGTGTCCGGATAGGTCCGCAGCGTCACGTGCTCGCCGTCGGCGCACTCCGTCGCCACCCAGGCCCGGGTGGCGCCGGGCAGCACCAGGGTGTCCGCGTCGCCCTGGGCCACGAACAGCGGAACCGCCAGAGGCTGCGCCCCCGGGGTGTTCTCCCGCAGCAGCGTGGCCCACGGCTCGGTGGTCGCCGGGTTGCCGTGCAGGTATCTGCCGACCAGCGGGGCGGCCTCGGCATGCAACTCGTCGTGCTCTCCGATCAGGCACAACGCGGCCAGAGCCGGGGTTGCCGCAGCGCCGGCATCGGTCAGGATGGACGTGAGGTCGAGCCGGGGGATCCGCGCGCTGTAGACGGACTGGTACGCGGCGAACGCGTACGACCCGAGCGTGACGCCCGAGATGTCGTCGACGTGGTCCTCGAGCAGGGTGCCGAGATCAGCGGCGGGCGCGGCCACCGCGACCCCCCTGACCCGCAGCTCGGGCGCATACCGCCGGGCCTGCTGGCCGGCGAACAGCACCGCCTGCCCGCCCTGCGAATGCCCCCACAGCAGCACGTCGCTGCCGGCTCCGGTTCCCGGTAGCTGGGCCGCCGCCCGGACCGCGTCGAGCACGCTGGTGCCTTCACTCGCCCCGATCAGGTAGGAACTCTGCCCCGGTACGCCCAGCCCTGGGTAGTCCGCGGCGGCGATCACGTAACCGGCGTCGAGCAGGTCCGTCATGCCCTCGATCAGGATGAACGGGTCGAGGCCGTTCGACGGTGCGCACCTGGCCACCGCTCCGGTTGTCGGGTGACCCCAGCCGACCACCACCCGGCCGCCGGTCGGTGCCGGCACTTCCGGAGCAACGACCAGCCCGGAGACCACGATGTCGGCGCCCAGCGCGTCGGTGGAGTGGTACAGCACCCGCCAGGCAATGGCCCCGTCCGGCGCGCTGTAGATGCGCTCGGTCCGGACGATCGTGCCCGGCCTGCCGGGCGGCACCGGCGTCTGCACCTGGTAGAAGGTCCCGTCCTCGATCCGGTCGACCCCGCCGTCGACCAACCGCCGATCGGTGGACGGGCCCAGCACCGCCAGCAGCACACCCACCACCGCCAGCACCGCGAGCACCGGCACCCACAGCAGCCGGCGCAGCCGCCGGCGTGGCCGAGGCGTCGTGACGGTCACCGCGGGTCCGTTTCGGGTCAGGCCACCAGATCCTGGTACTCGGGGTGCTTCGTGAGCCAGGAGGCGACGTACGGGCACAGCGGCTGCAGCTTCAGCCCTCGGGTGCGCAGGTCGTCGAGGGCTTCCTGTACCAGTCTTCCAGCCAGCCCACGGCCCTCGAAACCCTCGAGAGTCTCGGTGTGCAGGAAGGCAACCACGTCCCCGGTGACCCGGTACATGATCACCCCGGCCAGTTCACCGTCGTCGTGGATCTCGTAGCGGCGGTCTGTTGGGTTGTCGGTCACGGTCGTCGTCATCGCTGGCCTCTCCTCGGGTGCTGCCCTGCCAACCTTGCGCGCCCCGCCGATGTTCCGCTCTACCCTGGAGCTCATGACCAACCTGGACGTGGCGCCGCGGGAGGTCAGCTGTTCCGGGCAGCCGGGCGTCGAGCTGCAGGTGCTCGCCCCTCGACTGGTGCCGCTCGGCGGGCCGAGGGCGATGACCGTCCGGCGCACCCTGCCGGATCGCTCTCGGTCGCTGATCGGCGGCTGGTGTTTCGCGGACCACTACGGACCGGACGACGTTGCGGTCAGCGGCGGGATGGCGGTGCCGCCGCACCCGCACACCGGGCTGCAGACGGTGAGTTGGCTCTTCGACGGCGAGATCGAGCACCGGGACAGCGTGGGCAGTCACGCGATCGTGCGCCCCGGCGAAGTCAACCTGATGACGGCCGGGTACGGCATCGCTCACTCCGAGGTGTCCACTCCGACGACCGCGGTGCTCCGTGGCGCGCAGCTGTGGGTGGCGCTGCCGGATGCCGCCCGTCACATGCCGCCCGCGTTCGAGCGGTTCGTGCCGGAGACCGCGGTCGACGGCGGACTCAGCTGGCGGGTGTTCCTCGGCTCGGTCGCCGGAATGTCGTCACCGGTAGCGGTGTATTCGCCGCTGCTGGGCGCCGAACTGTCGCTGGCTGCCGGATCCGTCGTCGATGTCGCGGTGGATCCGTCGTTCGAGCACGGCGTGCTCGTCGATGCGGGCGCCGTCCTGGTCGAGGAGGCCCCGGTGCCCGGGGCGTCCCTGGCCTACCTGCCGCCCGGCGCCCGGACGATCCGACTGACTGCGACGGACGGCCCGGCCCGGTTGCTACTGCTGGGCGGGGAACCCTTGGGGGAGCAGATCGTGATGTGGTGGAACTTCATCGGCCGCGACCATGACGAGATAGTGGCGAGCCGGCAGGCCTGGCAGGACGAGATCGCCGGCCACGGTGCGACGCGGTTCGGAACCGTCCCGGGTTTCGACGGCCCGCCGCTGCCCGCCCCGGTGCTGCCCGGTGGGCGGCTGCGGCCACGCGGCTGATCCGGGCCGGTTTACCCCGTCATCGCTGATCGAATGGCTCGATCCGAGGGCCGAATCGGACAGAATCGGACCAGATGATCAGCGACCACCCGACGTCGCTGGTCGGATGGTCCGGTGTGCCGGACGTCAGGCGGCGCTCATCCGGACCACACATTCGCGTCGGACAATGGCGTCATGCGGACACTGCTGAACGTCATCTGGTTGGTGCTGTGCGGGATCTGGATGGCGCTGGCGTACGTGGTGGCCGGCATCGTGTGCTGCATCCTGATCGTCACCATCCCGTTCGGGATCGCGTCGTTTCGGATCGCGGCGTTCGCTCTATGGCCGTTCGGCCGCACGATCGTGCCGGACCCAGCGGCCGGTGCCCCGTCGCTGATCGGGAACGTCATCTGGTTCGTCTTCGCCGGTCTGTGGCTCTCCATCGGCCATCTGGTCACCGGTCTGCTGTTGTGCGTCACGATCATCGGTATCCCGCTGGGTCTGGCCAACTTCAAGCTGATCCCGGTGTCGCTGGTCCCGCTCGGCAAGATCATCGTGCCGACCGCGGCGCTGGCCGGGCGCACCGCGACCGTGGTCTTCTGAGCCGGTAGTCCCCAGCGGGCCCCTGCGTCGACGTCGCTGATCCTCTGGCTCGGTTTCGCGGCCGAATCGGACAGAATCTGACCATTCGGTGAGCGATCAGCAGACTTCGCTGCTCCGAGAGATCACCGAGCCAACAGGTTCACCGCTGCGGAGAACACCGCCGGCACCCGGGCCGCCGCCGGCACCAGCCGCCGCCGCATCGGGGGCACCCGGGTGGCGGCGAGCATCACCGAGGTCAGCCCGCGGTAGCTGCGGGACGCCCGACGCCAGGCCCGCTCGTAGTCCTGCGGGCGCCCGGCGACCAGACATCGGATGAGCTCGCGCGCCGACCGCATCGCCACCCAGATCCCCTCTCCGGTCAGCGCATCCACGTACCCGGCGGCGTCACCGACCAGCAGCACGCGTCCGGCCACCCGGCGGCGAACCCGCTGCAGCAGGGGCCCGGCGCCGCGGACCGGACCGGCCTCGACGCCGTCCAGCCGGGCGGCCAGCTCGGGAAAGTGGCGCAACTGGTCGTCGTAGGACGTGCCGGAGGCCCCGAGCACCGCCACTCCGACCAGATCGGGACCGACCGGCGTCACGTAGGCCTCGCCGTGCGCCGACCAGTAGACCTCGACGAGGTCCGTCCACGGCGCGAGGGCGTAGTGCCGTCGCTGGCCGAACCGCTTGGGCGTCAACCACTGTTGGTTGCCGAAACGATGCTGCGGGCGCAGGCCGGCGGCGGCCCGGATCGGTGAGTGCAGGCCATCCGCGGCGACCAGCCAGTCGGCCGTCAACGTGCCGACGGAGACGCCGTCGGACCCGTGCCAGAAGTCGTGCACGGCCCGTTGGACGACCGGGATCCCCTGCTCCGCGACGCGTTCGGACAGCGCGCGATGCAGTTCGGTGCGCCGCACCCCGAGCCCGGGCCCGTCCCGGAAGACGGCCTCGGCAACGGCCGTTCCGGACCGGTAGCGGATCCCGCGGAACTCGACACCCTGCGGGTGGACGCCGAGCTGGGCAAGCTCCCGCACCGCGCCCGGCATCAGGCCCTCGCCGCAGGCCTTGTCGATCGGTGAGATCCGCTTGTCCAGCACGGTCACCGTCATCCCGGCCCGGTGCGCGTAGAGCGCTGTGGCCAGGCCGGCCGGCCCGGCACCGACGATCAGCAGGTCGGTCATACCGTTGCCAGCGCGGCGTTCTCGGTGCGCAGTCGGACCCGCAGCAGCGCGGCGTTGGCGAAGGTGAAGACCGTTGCGGTGATCCACCCGGTGTGTACCAGCGGCAGCGCGATTCCCTCGGCCACCACGGCGACGTAGTTCGGGTGCCGCCACCAGCGGTACGGGCCGGTGGTGACCAGTGGTAGGCCGGGCACCACGACGACCCGGGTGTTCCAGCGCCGACCCAACGTCGTGATGCACCACCAGCGCAGCGCCTGCGCAGCCAGCGTGACGGCCAGCATGGGCCAGCCGAGCCAGGGCAGGAAAGGCCGGTAGAACGCCTCGACGGCGCAGCCCAGCAGCAGACCGAGGTGTAGCACCACCATCACCGGGTAGTGGTCAAGGCCGGTCTCGACAGCGCCGTTGGCGCGGGCCCATGCGATGTTCCGGGTGGACACCACGAGTTCGGCGATCCGCTCCAGCCCGACCAGCGCGAGCAGGACGAGATACCACGTCACCACTGCAGCAGCACCAGTTCGGAGCAGAACCCCGGGCCCATCGCCATCAGGACGCCGTGCTCGCCGGGCGTAGGTCGACGCTGCTCGAGCGTGTCGGCCAGGACGTGCAGCACCGAGCTCGACGACAGGTTGCCGACCTCGGCCAGCGAGCGCCAGGTCAGCGCGAGCGCATCGGGCGGAAGGTCGAGTTCGGTCTCGATGGCCTCGATCACCTTCGGGCCGCCGGGGTGCGACACCCAGGCCGCGACGTCCTCCTTGACGAGTCCGTGGTCGGCGAGGAACTTGCGGATGTCGTCACCGAGGTACTGCTCGACCAGCGCAGGGACCGAGGCGTCGAGGACGATCCGGAGCCCGTCGGCGCCGACGTCCCAGCCCATCGTGCGCTGGGTGTCCGGATAGAGATGCGACCGGGTCGCGAGTACCCGGGGACCGTCAGCGGCACGGTCCGGACCGACCGCCACCACGGCTGCGGCGCCGTCCCCGAACAGTCCGCTGGCCACCAGGTTGGCCATCGAGCGATCGTTGCGCTGGACCGTCAGGGAGCACAGCTCGACGGACAGCAGCACACCGACGCTGCCGGGCCTGCCGGCCAGGAGATCGTGCAGCCGGGCGATGCCGGCGGCGCCGGCGACGCATCCCAGGCCGAACAGCGGAACCCGGATGACGTCCGGGCGCAATCCCACCCTGGCGGCGATCCGGGCTTCCAGCGACGGGACCGCGATGCCGGTGACGGTCGTCGAGACGATGACGTCGACCTCACCGGGGGTGATTCCGGCCCGGTCCAGCGCGCCGGTGACGGCCCGGACACCCAGCTCGACCGCGTGCTCCAGGAAGATGTCGTTGGCGGCGGTGAAGTCGGCGATGTGTGGGTAGTCCTCGACCGGCAGCACCAGGTGACGGAAGTCGACCCTGGCATTGGTGTGCAGCCGCCGCAGCACCGCCCGATCGGCGCCGGGGCCGAGGCACACCTCGGCGAACGCTTCGGTGAGGACGTCCTGGGAGTAGCGGTGCGGCGGGACCACGGCCTGCACGGCGGCCAGGGTCGTCATCGCCTCACCGTACGTTCGCTGCGCGAATTTTGGGCAGGCGCCCTCGCACACGGCCCGTCGGTTCGGACAAATCGGGCGTGACGAACGACCTGAGTGCTCGCGGCGCGCGGGTGGAGGGGGTGCGGGAGTGGAGGCGGTGCGCGGGTGGAGGCGGTGCGCGGGAGGCAGGGCGTCGGTGCGCAGGTGGAAGGGCGCTCCGCGCGGGTGGGCGGCAGGTGGCCGCCTACAGTCGCCGCCATGACGTCGCCGACGGAACGGGCGGGCGGTTTCGGTGGCACCGCGGCGCAACTCGCGTTGTCCTGCCACCCGTTGCCGTCGCTGGCCGTCACCGGTCTGACGGCCGGCCTGGCCGCGCTCGCGGGCCTGCCGTTGGGCACCGGACTCTTGCTGGTCGCCGCCGTGTTCACCGGGCAGCTGTCCATCGGCTGGTCCAACGACGTCATCGATGCCTCCAGGGACCGGATGACCGGCAGAGCGGACAAACCGATCGCCCGTGACGGGATCGCGGTCCGGACGGTGGCGACGGCCGCCGGTATCGCGCTGATCGTCACGGTGGTGCTGTCGGTGCTCCTCGGATTGCGCCCCGGAGCCGCTGCCCTGACCGTGGTCACCTGCGGCTGGGCTTACAACCTGGGCCTGAAATCCACGGTCCTCTCGCCGGTGCCCTATGCCATCGCGTTCGGAACGCTGCCGGCGGCCGCGACGCTGGCACTGCCAGGATCGCCCTGGCCGGCCGCCTGGGCGATGATCGCCGGTGCGCTGCTGGGCGTCGCCGCGCATCTGCTCAATGTGCTCCCGGACATCGCCGACGATCGCGCCGCCGGGATCCGCGGTTTCCCGCAGCGGATCGGGGCCAGGGCCACCGCGATCCTCGGGCCGGTGCTGCTGCTCGTCGCTTCCGCGGTGATTCTCACCGGACCACCAGGACGGCCGCCGCCCTGGGCATGGGCGGCGGCCGTCGGGCTCGCTGTGGTGGCGGCTACCGGAGTGCAGGTAGGGCTGGCCGGCCGGCACCCTCGGGTGCTGTTCGCCGCCGCGATCGCGGTGGCGGTGGTCGACCTGGTGCTCTTCGCACTCTCGGGCGCCGCGCTGGTCAGGTGACGCTCTTGCGGCCGCCGACCCGGATCCAGATGAACAGCACGATGATCGCGCCGATGATGGAGCCGATGATGCCGGCGGGCTGGAAGAAGCCGTCCTGGCTGTCCTTGTGGAACAGCAGGTAGCCGAGGAATCCGCCGATGAACGACCCGATGATGCCGATGAGGATGGTCATCGGGATCGAGATGTTCTGCTTGCCGGGGATCACGAGCCGGGCGATGGCGCCGGCGATCAGGCCGATGACGATGAGACTGATGATCAGTCCGAGCCAGTGCATGTGTTCTGCCTCCTAGGCGAACATTCGCGTTGCAGCGACCGTGCGGACGCCGGGAGACGGCGTGTCTCCATCGGCGATCATGCCCGATCGGACATCGCCCCAAACACGGTCACTGCGGGAAATCGCGCCCCGGACGCAGCAATCTGGACTTTCCGGACAAGCCGGCTGACCGCACGGAGAAACGAGACGGCGCTACGACAGCCATCGATCCGTCGCGGCAGCTTCGAGACAGCCGCAATTCTTCCTGTCGTCCGCATCCGGCCGGCCACGAGTCGCCGGACGGACCGGTCTGAGCGACACTGAAAATCCTATGAGCGTCGTCCTGATCGGCAGCAATCCAGGGTTGTTGCTGCACCGTGACGACCACCCGGTCGCCTTCGCGTCGGTGTGGTCGGTGGAGTGGTCGCGCTGGGGCACGGGCACCGCCATGGTCGTCGCCACCGAGGACGGCTGGCTCACCGCGGGCGCGGACGAGCACTTCGCGAGGATCCTGCTCGACCGGTTCACCCGGCATTTTCCGGAGTCCGAGGGCTTCGAGTGGGACGGTCGGGTGCAGCACGTTCCGGGGAGACCGAAGGTGCACATCGACGCGGCCAAGGGCATGCGCGCATCCGCTCCCGGCATCACGGTCGACATCACCGACGTGCTGGACCGCCGTCATATCGTCGAGCCGTCGTTCACCCTCGGCACCGCAACAGTGTCGCTGAGCAACGTCTACCTGCCGTGCGCCCAGGGCACCATCACCCTGGACGGTGAGGCGCTCGACGGTGCACCTGCGGTGGGCGGCACCCCGGAGCGGCCCACCTCATCGGCGTACCTGGCCATTGCCGAAGTCTGGGTGGACTCGCACGGCGCGCTGGGACTTCCCACGGCCAGGCCGTCCGCGGACCTCGCGCGCCGCCGGCACCTGCGCTCGCTACGACCGTCCTTGTGACACCGCACCGACCGTCCGATCGGGTGATCCCCGATCGGACGGCCGGTGCTGCGGTAGGCGGTCAGGCCGCGCTGGTCGCTGCGTTCACCGAGCCGGACTGGTCTGCAGCCAGCGAGGACCGCATCTTCGCGAGGGTGTCCCGTAGTAGCCGGGAGACCTGCATCTGGCTGATACCCAGCGAGTGCCCGATCTGATCCTGCGTCCGATCGCGGAAGAACCGCATCCCGATCATCGTGCGTTCGCGGGCCGAGAGGGCGGACAGGCTCTGCCGCAACATCATTCGATCCTCGACCGAGCAGCCGGCCGGATCAGCAGTACTGCGCAGAGTGGGTTCCTCGCCGACCTCGAGGGCGTCGAGCGACGACACTGCGCAGCGCTCCCTGGCAGCCCGGTCGGCACGGACGAGTTCCTCGGGAAGCCCTGCCACAGCGGCGATCTCGCTGTCGGTGGGAGTGCGGCCCAGCGTGCTCAGGTCCTCGCGGGCCATCACGATGGCGGGACCGGCCTGCTGGACGGTGCGCGGCATCCGGATCAGCGTGCCGTGATCGCGGAAGTACCGCTTGACCTCGCCGGTGATCATCGGCGTGGCGTACTGGAGAAAACCGCCGCCGGGCTGCGGTTTCCAGCCGCGAACGGCCTTGACCAGGCCGACCCGCGCGACCTGGAGCACGTCGTCGTGGTCGATCCCGCGACCGCGGAACCGGTGCGCGATCGTGGTGGCGAAGTCCAGGTAGTGAGTGCAGACGGCGGCTTCGGCCCGCTTGAGCTGCTGCGGGTCCTTGGACGCCCTGGCCCGGGTCAGTTCCTCGAGAACTGCGCGGGAGGCGTCGGTCTCGTCGACGCGATGGGCACGGGTAGGTGGAGCCAGGGTGACAGGGGACATGGGAGGTGCCTTCCGTGATACGGAGGCGGTCTGGCGCTTGGTTGGACCAGACCTCCACATCACCACCTCACCCGCGCGGCTGCAACCAATCAGTCCGGTCTGTCCGGTTTCTCACCCGTATGCTGCGCATATCGACGTGACGATTACGCTCCGTAGCTTCAGCGTCGTTCTCGCGTGAGCTGCCGGACCGGGTGGCCGCCGTCGACGACTGCAACCCGGCGCGGTGTCGCGCCCGCCGCCGTCCGGGCTCGGGTGTTCCGGACAGAATGTCGGCATGCAGGGACCGGACGCCGAGCAGGACGCCGCCGACCTGCCCCCCGCGCGCCGGGGCGGCAGGATCGGAGTCGGGCTGTTGGGCCCGGCGTTCGTGGCCGCGGTCGCCTATGTCGATCCGGGCAATGTCGCCGCAAATCTCGCTGCCGGAGTCCGGTACGGCTACCTGCTGGTCTGGGTGCTGGTGCTGGCAACGGTCGCGGCCGGGCTGGTCCAGTTCCTTTCCGCCAAGCTCGGGGTGGTGACCGGCCAGGCGCTGCCCGAGCTGGTTGCCGGCCGCCTGTCGACCCCGGCGCGGATCGGGTACTGGTTGCAGGCCGAGGCCGTCGCGATGGCCACCGATCTCGCCGAAGTGATCGGCGGGGCCATCGCGTTGCGCCTGCTCTTCGACCTGCCCCTGCTGCTCGGCGGGCTGATCGCCGGAGCTGTTTCGTTGGGGCTGCTGCTGGTGCAGGACCGCCGCGGGCAACGGCCGTTCGAACGCGTGATCACCGGGCTGCTGGTGGTCATCGCCGTCGGCTTCGTCGCCGGGCTGTTCGTCGCCCCGCCCGACCCGGCCGCGGTTGCCGCCGGCCTGATCCCGCGGTTCGAGGGCACCGGCTCCGTCCTGCTCGCGACCGCGATGTTCGGCGCCACCGTGATGCCGCACGTGGTCTACCTGCATTCGGCGCTGAGCCGGGACCGGTTCGGCGTCGTGCCGCCCGGACCGCCCCGGGTTCGGCTGCTCCGGGCCACCCGGCTCGACGTGACCGCCGCGATGGTGCTGGCCGGCGGAGTCAACATCGCGATGCTGCTGTTGGCCGCCTCCGCGCTTCGCGGCGGACCGGAGGTCGACACCATCGACGGGGCGCACGCCGCGGTCAGCGCTGAACTGGGCCCGGTGATCGCGATGCTGTTCGCGATCGGGCTGCTCGCCTCGGGCCTGGCATCGACCTCGGTGGGCTGCTACGCCGGATCGGTGATCATGGCAGGACTCCTCAAGCGTCAGGTCCCGCTGCTGACCCGACGCATCGTCACGCTCATTCCCGCCCTGATAATCCTGGCCGCGGGCGCGGAACCGACTGCGGTGCTGATCATCTCGCAGGTCGTACTCTCCTTCGGTCTGCCGTTCGTGCTGGTCCCACTCGTCCGGTTGACCTCCGATCGGGCGCTGATGGGCGCCGACACCAGCCCGCGCTCGACCACGATCGCCGCCTGGACGGTGACCGCCGCCATCACGAGCCTCAACCTCTTGCTGATCGCCGGGACGATCGGCATCGTCTGACGGTTCGCGCTCCGTCGCCCGGCTCCATCCATGCCGGGCGAACGGGTGAATCTCGTCGACTGTGCCCATCTGACGCCGTGCGCATCCCGAATCAGCACCTGACCGGCGAAAGGACGATCGATGATGACGACTTCCGGCGACCGGCCGGTTCCGAGCCTGCCGACCGAGACGGACCGTCGACGCTTCCTCACCTGGGCGGGCGTGCTCGGGGCGAGCGGTGTGTTCGTGGTGACCAGCCTGGCGGCTCCGACGACCGCCTCCGCGGCGACGGCGTCAACGACGCCGGCGGACGCCCCGGCCGGCGAGCACGACGGGGACATCGCGATCCTCAACTTCGCCCTCACCCTCGAACATGTGCAGGCCGACTTCCACGCCAGGGGGCCCCGACCGGGTCTGCTGGATGCCGCTCAACTGGCGGCGATCGGCCCCATCGCGGCGCACGAGAGGGAGCACGTTGCGGCGCTGACCCGCGCTGTGACCGCCCTGGGCGGCAACCCGGTCAGGAAACCGAAGATTCGCTATGCCGCTGGGACTTTCGAGTCCCGACAAGCCTTCCTGACCACCGGCGCTCAGCTCGCCGAGCTCGCTGTGCAGGCGTACCACGGGCAGGTGCCGCTGGTCCGCGACCCGGTGGTGCTGGCCTGGGCCGCAGCCATGGCCGGTGTGGAGTCGCGGCACGCCACGATTCTGGCCGTTCTCTCCGGCGCCGATCCGCTTCCTGCGCACCTGGAGTCGCACGCATCCGCGAGAAGCGTGCTGGCCCAGGTCGAACCGATGATCGGCTGAGGGGATACCGATGTCGCACAGCGATCTCGTCCATGGCCGGCTGACGACGGTGCCCGCGCCGTTGGCCCTGCGGGCCCTGACCGGCCGGTGGTCGATGGCCGCGCCGAAGGAGTTCAGCTCCGACATCGAGGTGCTGAACTACGCGCTGACCCTGGAACACCTGGAGTCGGCGTACTACCGGCAGGGCAACGCTGCTGGGTTGCTGGAGGGCGCGGAGCAGGCCTACCTGGTCAGGATCCAGGCCGACGAGGAGGCGCACGTCGCCGCTTTGACCGGCATCATCCGCGATCGCGGCGGCGTTCCCGTCGAAGCTCCTGACGTCGACTTCTGGGACTCGTTCGCCAACCGGAAGTCGTACCTGACCACCAGCCACACGTTCGAGAACGTCGGTGCTGGTGCCTATCTCGGCGCAGCCGGTTTCATCGAGGACAAGCAAATCCTGCAGGCGGCCGCCGCCATCTACGGTGTCGAGGCCCGCCATGCCGCCCTGGTCGGTCACCTGCTCGGTCTGCCGCCGGAGGGAGGGGTGTATCTCGGGGCGTTCGAGACGCCGGTGGACCCGTCAACGGTCCTGGCGCAACTGGCTCCCTTCTTCAGCCAGCTCGACCGGACACCGGTCGGCGCGCCCGGGGCAGGTGGCGGCGCCGCCGCCGCGCGTGACACCTCCGGCCTGATGATGGGCGGAGCGGCCGCTCTCGGAGCGGCAGGTCTCGCCGCGTTCGTCGCCCATCGGGACCGTCAGCGCCCACCGTCGACGGCCGACTGAACGTGGGACGCCACACCGCGAAGCCTGCGCATCGCGCCCGCCCGCTGGCCCTGGCCGCGGTTCTGCTGGTTGCCGTCGGCGCCCTGTTGATGGTCGTCGGGTCGCTCACCGGCCGTTCGAACCGTCCGCCGCCCACCACCCGGAATGCCGCAGCCGTCGCGGTGGAACTGCCAGTTGCGGGTTCGGCGGGCTCAGCGGAGTCGCCGGAAGCTGCTCCACCGCTTGCGGTGTCGGTGTCGGTGTCAGCGTCGGTGTCCTCCAGCGCGACTCGCGCGGCGGCATTGCCGCCGGCCGGCCACCCGACCACCGCCCGGCCGGCTGTGACATCGAGATCGAGACAATCGACATCGACGTCGACGTCGACACACTCGAATCCCGCGCCGTCGCGCCGATCGGCGACCCCCGCCGGCCTCGGTCTACCTCCGCGGACCGTGCCGGTGCCGTCGTTCGCCCCGCTGCGGGAGAACGGGCCGGTGCTCCCGGCGTCGAGGCCGGTCTCGATCAGCATCCCGCGGATCAACGTCGACTCGTCGCTGCTGCACCTGGGTCTCAACGGCGACGGCACGGTGCAGGTACCGCCGCTCGACGATCCGAACTCGAAGGCCGGCTGGTACACCGGCTCGCCGACCCCGGGGGCGGAGGGACCGGCGGTGATCCTCGGGCATGTCGACTCTGCGAGGTACGGCCCGGGGGTCTTCTACTCACTCGGCGCGCTGACGCCTGGCGACACGGTCGACGTCGCTCGGGCGGACCGCAGCACCGCACGGTTCCGGGTCGATGCGGTCCGCAGGTACACCAAGGACGCCTTCCCGACCCAGGAGGTGTACCGCAACATCGACCACGCCGGCCTGCGATTGATCACCTGCGGCGGCACCTTCGATGCTGCCAGGGGTTCCTACGAGTCGAGCATCATCGTGTTCGCGTCGTTGGTGTCGTCGCGTCGGGGCTGAGTGCTGCCTGCTCCGCTGGGGCACCGGCGATGAAACTCCTGCCGGTGGGGAGTCTGCCTTCGGGATGGGCCCGCACCTCACCTCGCGAAGGAGCAGCCGTGTTCGCCGACCGAGCCTGCGACTTCACCTCGCGGGTGCCACCGACTCTCGAGGGGATCGACACCGATGGCAATGCCTGAGGACCCGGCCGGGAGGCATCGCGCGATTGCTGCCCGGTTCGGTGATATCGCCTTGGGGGTGACCGACTGGGCCGCCCCGAGCCCGGTGCCCGGGTGGCGGGCTCGAGATGTGGTCGCCCACCTGATCGACTGGTCCACCGGCTTCCTCGACGGCAGTGGCGCCGCATTACCGCCGGCCACGACCATGACCTCGACCGATCCCGTCGCTGCGTGGTTCGAGCACGCAAGCGCGGTGCAGGGCCTGTTCGACGACGGCGACCGCGTGGTGAGCCACCCGAAGACCGGGACCCACTCGGTCGCCGACATGATCGACATGTTCTACACCACCGACATCTTCCTGCACTCCTGGGATCTCGCCATGGCTGCGGGCATCGCCCCCGATCTGGACCCGGATCATTGCGCGACGCTGCTGGCCGGCATGGAGCCGATCGAGGCGCTCCTGCGCTCCTCGGGCCACTACGGGCCGCGATTCGACGTCGCTCCGAGCGCCCCCGTTCAGGATCGCCTGATGGCCTTCATCGGCCGAGACCCCCACTGGACACCCTGAACGAGCGGCGATCACCGGCCCGGGCCGGGCGTCAGAACGCGAGCCCGGCGGGCCGACCGGGCGGTCAGCCGGTCTTTTTCCGGGTGGTGGAGCTCCTCGTCGACGCCGCGCGCTTGCGCGGCGCGGGCTTGGCCGCATCGGTGCCGGTGGCCGCCTCGTCGTCATCGGCGTCCTTGGCCTTGCCCCGCGATGCGGCCTTCGTCGCCGGCGGCTTCTCGCCGCGCTTTTCCATGCTCCGCTGGAGAGCGGCCAGCAGGTCGACCACCTCGGCGTCCTCGCCCTGCTCCGCTTCCTGGGTCGGGAACGCCTCGCCGCCGTCGAGTTTCGCCTCGATGAGCTGCTCGAGTTCCTCGCGGTAGGTGTCGGTGTACTGGTCGGGTTCGAAATCGGCGGCGAACGAGTCGACCAGCATCGAGGCCATCTGCTTCTCCTGCGCGGAGATCTTCACCGAGGTGTCCAGGCTGGAGAACGACGCCTCGCGGATCTCGTCGGGCCACAGCAGTGTTTGCACGGTGAGCACGTCCCCGCGCACCCGAAGCGCCGCCAGTCGGGTCTTCTGCCGGAGCGCGAAGTGCACGATGGCCAACCGGTCGGTGTCCAACAGGGTTCGCCGGAGCAGCTCGTACGCCTTGACCGATGAGGATGCCGGCTCCAGGTAGTAGGACTTGTCGTACATCATCGAATCGACCTGGTCGACAGGGACGAAGCTGAGCACCTCGATCTCGTGCGACTCCTCGACCGGCAGCGAGTCGAAGTCCTCCTTGGTGAGGATCACCGTCCGGCCGTCGTCGCTCTCGTAGGCCTTGGAGATGTCGGAGTACTCGACCGGTTCGCCGTCGAGCTCGCACACCCGCTGGTACCGGATCCGGCCACCATCGGCGGCGTGCACCTGGCGGAAACTGATGTCCTTGTCCTCGGTGGCGCTGTACACCTTGACCGGCACGTTGACGAGGCCGAAGGCGAGTGAGCCCTTCCAGATCGATCGCATCCGTCCATGATGGACCAGGGTGCCGACAACGGGCGCATCGAAATCTGGCGGGAGGTGATCATGCCGGGCCCGAAGGCGACCGGAAAGACGCTGGTCGAGGTGGATGGCCGGCGGATGACGCTGACCAATCTGGACAAGGTGCTCTACCCGGCGACCGGCACCGCCAAGGCCGCGGTGATCGGCTATTACGCCGAGGTGGCACCCGCGATGCTGCCGCATGTGGTGGGTCGGCCGGTCACCCGCAAACGCTGGCCGAACGGGGTGGAGTCCGAGCCGTTCTTCCAGAAGAACGTCGATGCGGCCACCCCCGACTGGATGCCGGTGCAGCGGATCGACCACCGCTCCGGCGCCATCCGCTATCCGCTCGCGGAGTCGCCGGCTGCGCTGGCCTGGTTCGGTCAGAACGGCGCGCTGGAACTGCATGTGCCGCAGTGGCGCTTCGATGACGCGGGTGAGCCGGGCCACCCCGACCGGATGGTCTTCGATCTCGATCCCGGACCGGGGGCCTCGCTCGCCGACTGCGCGAAGGTCGCGTTCTGGGTTCGCGAGATCCTCGCCGATGTCGGTCTCGACGCGGTGCCGGTGACCTCCGGATCCAAGGGCATCCACCTCTACGTCGGGCTCGACCGCACCCGCGACTCGGGTGCGGTGTCGGCGGTCGCGCTGCAGATCGCCCAGCTGATCGAGGCCGACCACCCGGAGCTGGTGACGTCGAAGATGAGCAAGGCCCTTCGGCCGGGGAAGGTGTTCATCGACTGGTCGCAGAACAACGGGAACAAGACCACCATCGCGCCGTACTCGCTACGGGGCCGGGCCCGTCCGACCGTCGCCGCGCCGCGCACCTGGGACGAACTGGCGGATCCGGAGCTGGAGCATCTGGAGTACACCGAGGTGCTGCAGCGGCTCGCCGACCGGCCGGACCCGATGGCAGCGCTCGGCGTGCCGCTGGCCGGCTCCGATCCCGCCGGAGCCCGCGACTCCGGCGGTGATCATGGTGGCCAGCACGCGACACGCCGACAGATCCCTGCGACACGCCGTGAAAGTGGTGCTGGCCACCATGATCAACAGCAGTCTCGCGGCGAGTCTCGCGGCGAGACGGGCAGTTCGGCCGGGACGGCGCCCGGTGACGGGCAGGACCGGCTGGGCACCTACCGGGCCAAGCGATCAGCGGACCGCACCCCGGAGCCGGTGCCGGGGCCGGGCCCGCAGCCGCACGGCGACGACGACACATTCGTCATCCAGGAGCATCACGCCCGCCGGCTGCACTGGGACCTGCGGCTGGAGCGCAACGGGGTGCTGGTGTCGTGGGCGGTCCCGCGCGGCATCCCGGACACCACCGCGTCGAACCGGCTGGCCGTGCAGACCGAGGACCACCCGTTGGAGTACGCGTCGTTCTCCGGGACCATCCCGGCCGGGGAGTACGGCGGCGGCGACATGACCATCTGGGATGCCGGCACCTACGAGACCGAGAAGTGGTGGAGCGATGAGGTCATCATCAGGCTCAACGGGCGCCGCGCTCAGGGCCGCTACGTGCTGGTGCGCACCGACGGCAAGAATTGGCTGTTGCACCGGATGAAGGACCAGACCGGCCGCTGGGCCGAGCATCCCGAGCCACCGGCCCGCGGGTCCCGGGCCGGGATGTCGCGGGCAGCAGACGTCAGGGCCACTCCCGCGGTCAGCGCTCCCTCCTCGTCGGGCAAGACTCCGGCCCCGCCGAGCGACCTGCAACCGATGCTCGCCACGGCGGGCACGCTGGCCGACGTCTCGGTCGGCGACTGGCGGTTCGAGGGGAAGTGGGACGGCATCCGGGCGCTGGCCGCGGTCGGCGGCGGCGGTCTTCGGCTCACCAGCCGCACCGGTCGCGACATCACCACCGGCTATCCGGAGCTCGCCGAGCTGATCGGGCTGACCGAGGGACACAGCGTGGTGCTGGACGGCGAGATCGTCGCACTGGACGCCGCCGGCCGCACCGATTTCGGCAGGCTTCAGCAGCGGATGGGGCTGTCAAAACCCGGTGACGTCCGGCGGGTTGCCCCGGAGGTGCCGGTCCGCTACTACGTGTTCGACATGCTGTGGCTCGACGGGATCTCGTTGCTGAGCAAGGCGTATGACGACCGCCGCCGGCTACTGGAGGCGCTGGGCCCGGACGGCGAGTACTGCAGCGTGCCCGGTCAGCTGGGCGGGCCCGCCGAGGAGGCGCTGGCCCGGAGCGCCGAGCTGAAGTGGGAGGGCATCCTCGCCAAGAAGCCCGACGGCCCGTATCGCTCGGGCCAGCGGGCCCGCACCTGGATCAAGATCAAGAACTCGGCGATGCAGGAGGGCATCATCGTCGGTTGGCGGCCAGGGAGCGGCCGCCGGGAAGGCACCATCGGCTCGCTTCTGTTGGCGGTGCAGGACCCCGGCGGCCTGGCCTACATCGGTCGGGTCGGCACCGGCTTCACCGATGCGATTCTCGACGACCTGTTGGGCCGGCTGGAACCGTTGCGGCAGAAGGCCAAGTCGGTCGACGGTCCGGTGCCCGCCGCGGACGCCAGAGACGCGGTCTGGGTGCGGCCCGAGTTGGTCGGGGAGGTCCGGTACGGCGAGTGGACCCACGACGGCCGCCTCCGCCACCCGGTCTGGCGCGGCCTCCGGCCGGACAAGCGTCCCGATGAGGTGCACCGAGAGGGGTGACGGCACTGGGTGGATGACTGGCGGGCGTGGAGCTTGCCCGGGTCAGGATCGGCCGGTGCCCGGGTCAGGGCGGGTAGGCCGTGGCAGGGGTCAGGATCGGTAGCCCGTGCCTCGGGTCAGAACGGGTAGCTCGCGGCACGGGTCAGGATAGGTAGCCCGACATTTACCTGGGTAGCCCATTCCGACCGGCGTGTCGTGTACACACCGGGCTACCCGGTCGGAGTCGGGTCAGTTGACCGGGTGCTCCCGGTCGACCGGCCAGAAGCAGTCCGGCCCGGCGTTCTGGAATCCCTCCCAGGGCACTTCCAGATCGTCGCCTCGGTACACCTCGGCCATTCTGCTGTTCCGCGGGGCGGGGAGGCCCTGCGGGCGATTACGGGATCTTCCGCCCTTGGTGGGGGCGTTCGACGTGCTCGTCGTCATGCCAGCTCCTGTGCTGAACCACGATGGGTGGTGCGGGTCCACCGGCGCGTTGTTGGACCGGCGGAGAAGCCTTCCCGACCAGTGTGCCCCGAAATGCCGAAAGCCGGATCGCTCCGATCGGGTGCTGAATCGGTTACGAACCTGTGACGAGGCCGACACACGCTGTTATGTCAGCCCCATAGACCCCGAAGCAGTGCGGTAGCTAGTAGAGCGCAACGGTTTTCGTGGATGTGTCACTGTCTTTCGAGTTCGGAACCGCCGGGTCGGGTGCGTCTGACGCGGTGCAACGGACCAGGACGGGGGCGGCTCGGTCCTGCGCCAGCGACTCAGCCGGGTCACACTGCAACCAGGGGGTGGTGACGATGGCTGAATCATTGACACCGGGGGCAATCGTGGCGGCGCTGGTCGCCCGCGCTGCCGAGTCGGAGAACGAGGGAACGGCCGGCATCGCGCACGTGGCCGACTGGCTGCGCGGGCACTTCAACGCCGACGGTGACGAGCCCGCCGCGACCCAGGTCGACATGGCGGAGCAGCTACCGGACAGCGCGACGGCGCTCCGCAAGTTGGCCAATGCGGTGGACGCCCGCGCCCATGCCGACGAGGACTTTCGCGGCGAGCTTGGCACGCGCCTCGAGCAGACCCGGCAGGCCGGGGTGGATGTCGACGCGATCGCCGCAGCCGCGTGGAGCAGCCGCAGCTAACCCCCGGAACTGCCGGGTGAACCCACACCCGCGGAAATCGCCGTCGGACGCGGGCACGGGTTCACATCGATCGCCGGTTCGACCGACCGCCGATTCCACCGACGGCGGACTCAACCGACTCGACTGAAGGCCGAGGTCGTCGCGGTCCTGAGCGGACCCGGCCTCAGGGCGCGCCGGTCACCAGCCACCGGTCGCCGCGATACCGCAGCCCGAGGGTGACCGCCCTGGCCCCCATGTAGACCCCGCCGAACGCTGCCCACAGCCAGACCAGCCCGGCCGTGCCGCCGGGCGCAGCGATCCAGACTGCTGCCAGCGCCGGCAGATAGACCACCAGATTCAGCACGCCGGTCCAGGCCAGGTACCAGCCGTCGCCGGCGCCGATCAGCACCCCGTCGAGGACGAACACAAACCCGGCGATCGGCTGGGCGGCGGCGGTGACGATCAGCGCCGCCGCGATCGCGGCCCGCACGGCCGGGTCCGGGGAGAAGCCGGGCCCGACGACCGCATGCCCGGCCAGCAGCACCGCTCCGATCACCACGCCGGCGCCAACTCCCCAGCGCAGCATCGCCCGGGTCAGTGCCCGGGCGGCCACCGCATCGTCGGCGCCAAGGGCGCGGCCGGTGAGCGCCTGCGCGGCGATCGCGATCGCATCGAGCCCCAGGGCCAGAAACCCCCAGATCGCGGTGACGACCTGGTGGGCGGCCAGGGCGGCCAGGCCCTGCCGGGCGGCCACCACGGTCGTCATCAGGATCGCGACCCGCAGCGCGAGGGTCCTGATAAGCAGCGGAAACCCGGCCCGACCCGCGCCGCGGATCCGCCCGGGTTGCGGTCGCAGGCTCGCCCGTTCCCGACGGGCAGCCCGGACCACGACCCCGACGAGTGCCAGCGCCATCAGGTTCTGGGTGATCACGGTGCCGATCGCCGACCCGGCGACGCCCCACCCGAAACCGTTGACGAACAGCAGGTTCAACACCGTGTTGAGCACCGCGCCGAGCACCGCGACGGCCAGCGGCGTGCGGGTGTCCTGCAGCCCGCGCAGCACCCCGGTGGACGCCAGCACCACCAGCATGGCCGGGATGCCGAGGAGGGAGATGTGCAGATAGGTGGTGCCGTAGCCGACGGCCTCCGGGCCGGCACCGAGCGCGCTGATCATCCAGGTCGCGGTCGGCAGCCCCAGCACACCGAGCGTCACCCCGATCAGCACCGCCAGATAGACGCCGTCCATCCCGGTGCTCAGCGCCGTGCGCAGATCGCCGGCGCCCAGGTTGCGGGCCACCTGGGAGGTGGTGCCGTACGCCAGGAACACCGAGAGTCCGACCGCGGTGGTGAGGATGACCGAGGCCACTCCGACCCCGGCCAGCTGCGGCGTACCCAGGTGGCCGACGATCGCCGCGTCGACCAGTAGGAACGCCGGCTCGGCGAGCAGGGCGCCGAGTGCAGGTACGGCGAGGCGGGCGATCTGCCGGTTCAGGCTGGGCGCCGGCCCTCCGTCGGCGGCCCCTCGGTCGGCGGGCATCTACTCCCCGGTCGCGCCGTCGATGAGCTCGCGCACGATGTCCAGGTGCCCGACGTGTCTGGCCACCTCCTGCTGCACATCGGCCAGCAGCCGGCCCACTCGGACCGGCCGTCCGTACGCGGCGACCATCGCCTCAGGATCGGCCGCCCGCACCGCCACCATCGCCCCGGCGAACTCGGAATCGAACGCGGCAACGACGCTCTCCACCGTGTCGCCGTCCGCCACCCGGAAGTCGGCGGTGGTGTCGCGGGTCGGCCACAGCGTCGGTAGATCGCTGCCGGCCAGGTGGATCCTGAGGTGCTGTCGGTAGACCGCCGTGAGGTGCTGGATCAGGCCCAGCGGGCTGACCACCGGAGACGACGGGATCGGCGTGAGCCTTGCCTGGTCCTCGGTCAGCCCGGCCACCTTGTTCACCGCGGTGTCGTGCAGGAACCGGAAGTAGTCGATCACCGCCGCGGCCAGGTCGAGGTCGTCGTCGGGCCAGGGGCGTGCACGGACGTCGATCATCCGGCGACCGTATCGGTGCCCACCGACCGCGGCACCCGGGCGGGCCCGGGCCGGCGCTCGGCCGACTGCAGGGACGCAGCGTTCGAGTGGTGCGGTGCGCCGAATCCGGCGATGCTTCCACCATGCCAGCAGTGGGAAGCGCCGCCCATCCGACCCGCTTCCGCGACGTCCCGATCGGCGACTACGGCTTTCTGTCCGACGGCGAGGTCAGCGCGCTGGTCGCCCCGGGCGGATCGGTGGACTGGATGTGCCTGCCGCGCTTCGATTCGGCGAGCATCTTCGGCCGGATGCTCGGCCGCCGGGCCGGCTCGTTCCGGATCGCACCGGCAGACGTCGACGTGCCGGCGGCCCGGCGCTACCTGCCGGGCACGATGATCGTCGAGACCAGTTGGGGGACCACCACCGGCTGGATCATCGTCCGGGACGCGCTGCTGGTCGGCCCCTGGCACCACGAGCAGGATCGGTCCCGGAACTACCGGCGGACGCCGAACGACTACACCGCCGAACACATCCTGTTGCGGACCATCCGGTGCGTCTCCGGCGAGGTGCAGACGATCATGGAATGTGAGCCGGTGCTCGACTACGGCCGGCAGCACGTGCAGTGGGAGTACACCGAGCACGGCTATGCACAGGCCAAGTGCCTCGCCGATCGCACCGACCTGGAAATGCTGCTGACCACGGACATGCGCATCGGTTTCGAGGGCGGTCAGGCCAGCGCCCGCACTCTGCTGCGGGAGGGCGACGTCCGGTACATCGCGCTGTCCTGGGGTGGCGCCCCGCCACCGATGGACTACGCGGCCGCCTACAAGAAGCAGGTGTGGACGGCCCATCACTGGCAGCACTGGCTGGCCCGCGGTTCCTTTCCCGACCATCCCTGGCGCAGCTACCTGCAACGCAGCGCGCTCACCCTCAAGGGGCTCACGTATGCCCCTACCGGCGCGATCGCCGCCGCCGGCACCACCTCGCTGCCCGAGACTCTGGGCGGCGAACGGAACTACGACTACCGCTACACCTGGATCCGGGACGCCACCTTTGCACTGTGGGGCATGTACTCGCTCGGGTTCGACTGGGAGGCGCTGGACTTCTTCGCGTTCATCGCCGATGTCGCCTACGGCGAGCAGGATCTGCAGATCATGTACGGCATCGGCGGGGAGCGCGAGCTGCAGGAGTACACCCTCGATCATCTGCCCGGCTACGCGGAATCCCGTCCGGTCAGGATCGGCAACGCCGCGTATGCCCAGAAGCAGCACGACGTCTGGGGAGCCCTGCTCGATTCGGTGTACCTGCACGCCAAGTCCGCGGAGCATCTGGACAACCGGATCTGGCCCATCCTGGACCAGCAGGTGACCCAGGCCCTCAAACACTGGCGGGAGCCCGACGCCGGGATCTGGGAGGTGCGCGGCGATCTCCAGCACTTCACCTCCTCCAAGATCATGTGCTGGGTGGCTGTCGATCGCGGATCCCGGCTGGCCCGGATGAGCGGCGAGGACGACAAGGCGGCCGAATGGGAGCTGGCCGCACAGGAGATCAAGGACGACATCCTGGCCAACGGCGTCGACGAACGTGGGGTGCTGGTGCAGCACTACAACACCAAGGCGCTCGACGCCTCATTGCTGCTCGCCCCGCTGGTCCGGTTCCTACCGGCGGACGACCCGCGGATCCGGGCCACCGTCATGGCCATCGCCGAGGAGCTGACCATCGACGGTCTGGTGTTGCGTTACAAGGTGGAGGAGACCGATGACGGATTCTCCGGCGAGGAGGGCAGTTTCACCATCTGCTCGTTCTGGCTGGTCTCCGCGCTGGCCGAGATCGGCGAGTTCGATCTGGCGAGATCCCTGTGCGCCAAGCTGCTGTCGTTCGCCGGCCCGCTCGAGCTCTACGGCGAGGAGATCGACACCCACACCGGCCAGCACCTGGGCAACTTTCCGCAGGCCTTCACCCACCTGGCGTTGATCAACGCGGTCCAGCACGTGATCCGTCTCGAGCAGCGGCGAGGGTTCGTCGGGGCCGGCGACGCGACCTGAGGCGCCGGTGGGAGCCGGCTCAGGTATCCGCCAGCGCCGCCACCGGGGTGGCCAGAGCCGCTTGCCGTCCGGGCAGCACAGACGCGAGAAGACCGGCCAGGAGCGCGATGCCGAGCACCGCCCCGATCTGCCCCCACGGCACGGTGAACACCAGCGGACGGCCGGCCTCGGCCAGCGTGGCGGTGGCGCCGGCCCAGCCGTAGAACACTCCGGCCGCGATCCCGGCGACCGCACCCACGAGCGCGAGCAGCCCCGCCTCGACGGCGAGCATCGCGCGGAGTTGACCACGGCGCAGACCCAGAGCCCGGAGCAGTGCCGACTCCCGGGTGCGCTCGATCACCGAGAGGCCGACGGTGTTCCCGACGCCGACGATCGCGATCAGCACCGCGACCGCCACCAGTCCGATGGCCAGGGTGACCAGCGTCCCCAGAACCGAGTCGGTGGTGGCTCTCTCGGCGGCCGCCCCGGTGAGCCGGAGCTCCCGCTCCGGGGCGATCACCTCATTGAGCGCCGAGGTGACCGCTACCGTGTCCGCGCCGGCCGTCAGACCCGCCCAGACGGCAGCGGTGCCGGCACCCGGGTCGAGGCCGCGCAGCGCGGTGGCCGTCGTCACCGCGGAGTTCCCGGCGACCCCGGCCTCGCCCAGATGCCCGGCCCTGACGGTGAAGGTGGCGTGGCGACCGCCGACCGTCACCGTCACCCGGTCGCCGTCATCCACGCCGAACCCGAGCCACCAGCCCGGCACCAGCAGGACATCGTCGGCCAGCTGCGCGGCTCCGCCGCGGAGGATCGGCAGCGCCGCGGCCGGGACGCCGAGGAGCGAAAACCCCTCGCCATCGGACCCGAGGCCCGGCCCCGTCGCGATCGTGCCCGGGATGGCCGTCGCGCCGTCGACCCCGGCGACCGCTGCGATCCGGCCGGCCACCGCTGCCGTCACCGTCCCGCGGTCCGCGCTGACCGACACGTCCACCGGATACCGCTCGGCGGTGGCGGCAGTGATGGTGGCGCTCGCCGAGGCCGCACCGACCTGCAGGGTGACGAGCAACCCGACCCCGACGAGCAGCGCGGCACTCGTCGCGGCGGACCTTCCCGGATTGCGGACCGCGTTGGCTGCGGCCAGTCGACCGGGCACCCCGGCGACCGGGGCGACCCGGCCGAACCAGCGGAGCAGCGACGGCAGGAAGGTCCGGGTCAAGGTGAGCACTCCGATCGCCGAGACGGCACCACCGCCGAGGGCGGCCGGCAGCAGTCCGGCCCGCATGCCATAGGCCAGCCCGGCGCCGCCGACCAGCACGAGCACTGCGCCGAGCGCGGTCCGGATCCGACCGGCCCGCTGCTCGACCGGCGCTTCCGCGGTCGGCCGCAAGGCCGCCAGGGGTGCTATCCGCATGGCGCGGGTGGCCGGCAGCCACGCCGCCAGCACCGTCAGCGCGATGCCGAGCCCGAAGATCGTGGCCAACTCGAGCGGATGGAAGGCCCCGCCTGCCGAATCCAGGTCGGCCAGCCGGGCCGCGAGCAGACCGACGCCGATGCCCACCCCGACACCGACCGCCGAGCCGAGCACACCGATCAGGGCGGCTTCGGCCAGCACCTGTCGCCGCACCTGGGCGCTTCCCGCGCCGATGCACCGGAGCAGGGCGATCTGCCGGCGGCGCTGGGTGAGCAGGATGGTGAAGGTGTTGGCGATGACGATGCCGGCCACCAGCAGCGCGATCACCGCGAACGCCAGCAGCACGGTGGCCAGCACCGTGGTGTCGCCGGCCAACTCGGCGACCTCCGTCGCGGCCTGCTGCATGCCGGTGCGCACCGTCAGGCCCTCCGTCACCCGGGAGATGGCGGCCGCGAGGCGGTCGGGATCGGTGCCGGGAACGGCCAGCACCGCGACCCGTGCGTAGTCGCCGGCGCCCAGACCGGCGACCGCGGTGGGCGCGGCAAACGCTTGTTCGCGGGCACCGGACAGTGCCGACGACGAGGTGTCGGCGATGCCGACAACGGTGGCAGTGAGGTCACTGCCCTCGTCCCAACTGGCCAGCGTTACCGTGCTGCCGACCGGCAGGTTGGCCCCGGTTGCGGTGGACCGGTCGACGAGGATCTCGCCGGGTGCGGCCGGCCAGCGCCCCTGCGCGAGGGCGAACCAGCGCAGCCGGTCGGCGGACGGGATGCTGTCCACCCAGAGAGATCCGTGCGACCTGGCCGCGGTGAACTCGAAGGTGCCGGCCGGCAGCAGCTCAGCGGATTCCACCCCGGACACTGCCCGGATCGCGGCCAGGGCTGGGCCGGTCTGTTCGCCGCCGTCACCGGGCAGCACGACGACGTCGGCCCGGGACGACGCAGCGGACACGGTGTGCGCCAGGTGCTTGTCGAAGGTCGCCGTGAACACCACGGTGGCAGCGGCGAAACCGATGCCGAGCACGATGGCCAGACACACCGCGACGATCCGGGCCGGGTGGGTGCGGATCTGGGACCAGGCAGTGGCCAGCATCGTCAGGTCCCCAGGGTGCGCATGGCGGACAGCACGTCGTCGGCGGACGGTGCCGTCAGCTCGCCGGCCAACCGGCCGTCGGCGAGCAGCACCACCCGGTCGGCGTAGGCCGCGGCGATCGGGTCGTGGGTCACCATCACGATGGTCTGGCCCAGTTCGCGGCTACTGGCTCGCAGGTACGCCAGCAGACTCGCCCCGGTGCGGGAGTCCAGTGCGCCGGTCGGTTCGTCGGCGAACACCACCTCCGGCCGGCTGATCAGTGCCCGGGCGATGGCCACCCGTTGTTGCTGTCCACCGGAGAGCTCGGCCGGCCGGTGCGAGAGCCGGTCGGTGATCTTCAGCGAGCCGACCAGGGCGTCGAAGTGCGCCCGGTCCGGCCGGCGACCGGCAAGGTCGAGGGGCAGCACGATGTTCTGCTCAGCCGTCAGCGTCGGCAGCAGGTTGAACGCCTGGAAGACGAATCCGACCCGGTCCCGGCGGACCGCAGTGAGCTCGCGGTCGGCCAGCGCTGTGAGGTCGGTGCCGCCCAGCAGCACCCGCCCGGCGGTGGCGCTGTCCAGGCCGGCCAGACAGTGCATCAGGGTCGATTTGCCCGACCCGGACGGCCCCATGATCGCCGTGAACGAGGCAGGATGAAAGTCGACGGTGACATCGTCGACGGCCCGCACCGCGGCGTCCCCGCTGCCGTAGATCTTCACCAGCCGCTCGGCGCGGGCCGCAGGGATGCCGGTGCCGATGGTGGTCGTGCCGGGTGGTGTCAGGGCCTGGTGCATCGTCGTCCTTCCCCGGCCGACGGTCGTCGATCCGGTCCACCCCACGCTGCCCCGGGCGGGGGCGCCGACGGATCGGAGCGCGGTCGCGAGACGGGTGCGCCCACCTGCACCCGGCGGGGGAGGCCGGGTACGACCGTGGGGGGAGAATGCGGATCACCGGGGTCCGCAGGGCGCCGGATCAGACCCTGTGAACGGACCTTCCGGTCGGTTCGGTACGTTCTCGTGGCGCTCCAGCGACCGCGGCGAATCGAGGAGTCACCGGATGACAAGCCCCCGTACCTTCCCCCCGGAGTTCCTCTGGGGGTCGGCCACCGCCGCGTACCAGATCGAGGGCGCCGCGCGGGAGGGTGGCCGTGGGCCGTCGATCTGGGACACCTTCAGCCACACGCCGGGTAAGACCACCAACGGCGACACCGGCGACGTCGCGGTCGACCACTACCACCGGTGGCGCGCGGACATCGCGTTGATGAAGGACCTGGGCCTGCAGGCCTACCGGTTCTCGATCTCCTGGCCCCGGGTTCAGCCGGGCGGCTCCGGCGCGTTCAACTCGGAGGGCCTCGACTTCTACGCACGGATCACCGACTCTCTCCGGGAGGCCGGCATCTCACCGGTGGCCACCCTCTACCACTGGGATCTGCCCGACGAGCTCGAGCAAGCAGGTGGCTGGCCGGCTCGGGACACCGCCGAGCGCTTCGCCGACTATGCCGCGCAGATGGCCCGGACCCTCGGTGACCGGATCGCCGTCTGGACAACCCTCAATGAGCCGTGGTGTTCCGCCTACCTCGGCTACGCGGCTGGTGTGCACGCGCCGGGGCGTACCGAGCCCGCGGCCGCACTGGCCGCCGTCCACCACCTGAACCTCGGGCACGGGCTGGCGGCCCGGGCCGTGCGATCCGTGCTCGGCGAGGATGCCCAGGTGTCCGTGACCCACAACCTGCACGTGGTGCGGCCCGCGAACCCGGATTCCGAGGCCGACCGGGACGCGGTGCGGCGCATTGACGCGGTCGGGAACCGGGCCTTCCTCGGACCCATGCTGGACGGCGCCTACCCCGACGACCTGATCGCCGACACCGCGTCGGTGACGGACTGGTCGTTCGTCCGGGACGGAGACACCGCCATCGCTCAGGTGCCGCTGTCCGTGCTGGGCGTGAACTACTACAAGCCCGACCTGGTCCGGCGTCACGACGGCACCGGCGACAAGGCGATGGCCGACGGCCACGGCGACGGGTCCGCCAGTCCGTGGGTCGGCTCCGACGATGTCGAGTTCGTGCAGCAGGACGGCCCGTACACGTCCATGGGATGGAACATGGATGCGAGCGGACTGACCGAGCTGCTGCTCTCGCTGGCCGGGCGATACCCCGAGCTACCCCTGATGATCACCGAGAACGGGGCCGCGTTCCCGGACCAGGTGTCCGACGACGGCCTGGTGCACGATGCCGACCGGGTCGGCTATCCTGCACGACCACATCGACGCCGTCGGAGTGGCGTTGGACGCCGGAGCCGATGTCCGCGGGTACTTCGTCTGGTCGCTCCTGGACAACTTCGAGTGGGCGCGCGGGTACGACCTGCGCTTCGGCATCATCAGGGTCGACTACGACACGCAGGTCAGGACCCTGAAGGACTCCGCCAACTGGTACGCCGAACTGATCCGGACCCGTCGGCTGGCGACGCCGGCCGAGTAGGCCGACCGGTGGTCCGTCATCCGCCCCGGACCATGCCGGTCTCGTAGGCGAGCACCACCAGACCGACGCGGTCCCGGCAGCCGAGTTTCGCCAGTAGGTGCCCGAGATGGGTCTTGACCGTCGCCTCCGCCATGAACAGCGTCGCGGCGATCTCGGCGTTGGTGGCACCCCCGGCTACCTCGAGCAGCACCTCGCGCTCACGGGCGGTGAGCGTGTCCAGCCGACCGTCCGGCACCACCGGGCCGGCCGGCAGCGCGTGGGTGACGTGGTCCAGCAGCCGCCGGGTGGCGCTCGGTGCCACCACGGCATCGCCCGCGGCGACCGCGCGGATGGCGCCGAGCAGCTCCTCGGGTCGGGCGTCCTTGAGCAGGAATCCGCTGGCTCCGGCCCGCAGCGCGGAGAACACGTATTCGTCGAGGTCGAACGTGGTCAGTACCAGCACCCGCGGGCCGTCCGGGTCGGCGGTGATCCTCCTGGTCGCCTCCACACCGTCCATCACCGGCATCCGGACGTCCATCAGCACCACCTGGGCCGCTGCCCGAACCGTCTTCCCGGGAGCCAACGCGGAGACCGCGGCGGCACCGTCGGAGGCTTCCCCGACCACCCGCATGTCGCGCTGGGCGTTGATCAGCATGCCGAATCCGGTGCGCACCAGCATCTGGTCGTCGACCAGGAACACCCCGATCGAAGGGTCGACTCCGGCGGTGGCTGCGTCGCCGGTCACGGCGGTCAACCCCGTTCCGGAGGAGCCGGGATGGAGGCGGTGACGAGGAAGCCGCCGCCGGGCCGCGGTTGGGCGGCCACCGTGCCGCCCTGGAGTTCGACCCGTTCCCGCATGCCGAGCAGGCCGTTGCCCTGGTCGTCGCCGATGGCCGCGGCACCGCGGCCGTCGTCGAGGACGGTGACCATCACTTCGCCGATGCCGTAGTGGATCGACACCTCGGCGCGGGCCGCCGGACCGGCGTGCTTGATGACGTTGGTCAGGGACTCTTGCACCACCCGGAACAGGGTCAGCCCGACGGCGGGGCCCAGCGGCCGTTCGGTGCCGCCGATCACCAGGTCTACCGACACGCCGGCCCGACGGACCTGTTCCACCAGGTCCGCCACGTCCGCGGCGCCGGGCGCCGGGGCGTAGTCGGGATGGTCGGAATCAGCCGGGCCACCGGCCCGTAACACCCCGACCAGCCGCCGCATCTCGCCGAGTGCGTCCCGGCTGGTGTCCGCAATCGTCGCGAGCACCTGCGGTGCGACCTCGGGTGTCGTTCGCGACGCCGCGATCCCACCGTCGGCCTGCACCACGATCACCGACAGGGAGTGCGCCACGATGTCGTGCAGCTCGCGGGCGATCCTGGCGCGTTCGGAGGCGGCCGACATCTCGGCCCGCTGGTCCCGCTCGATGGTGATCAGCCGGGTGCGTTCGGCCTGCGCTGCGGCCTGTTCGTGCAGCCGGTCCCGGCTGTCCCGCTGCCGCTGGCCGAGCAGAAAGGCGGCGATCACCGACACGGCGCCGGCGGCTGCGGCGACCACGGTGACCCGATAGCCCAGCTGGGTGACCCACACCAGGGCGGCCAACCCGGCTCCGGCGATGCCGGCCAGCAGACCGGCGAGCCGCCAGTAGTGCGTCGAGTAGGCGCTCACCGCGTGCACCACCACCGGTACCGCCAGGTCGCCGACCTGCGGCGACGGCACCAGCAGCAGCTGACCCAGGCAGACGAACACCGTGATGACGAGGACCGCTTCGGGCTCCGTCCGTCGCCAGGCGAGCGGCACGATCAGCAGCACGTTGAACAGGAGGGTCAACGGGCCCAGCCGTTGGGTCGCGGCGGCGCCGAGCACCGCTACGACAAGCAGGCCGGCAGCGAGCGCGGCGTCGACGAGCCACCGGTTCTCCTGGAACCACCTGCTCGTCGACGTGTCCACGCGGTCCACCGTAGGTCCGGGCGCCACGGACCCGTATCCGACCGTGGTCGGAGTTCCCGGTCCGCCGCTACGACCGGTACCGCAGGACGCGGCCCCGACTTCGTCGGGTCCGACCGGTGCTGAACTGCGGCCCCGACTTCGTCGGGTCCGACCGGTGCTGAACTGCGGCCCCGACTTCGTCGGGTCCGACCGGTGCTGAACTGCGGCCCCGACTTCGTCGGGTCCGACCGGTGCTGAACTGCGGCCCCGACTTCGTCGGGTCCGACTCAGGCCGAACTCGGAATGCGGCCGCGGAAGCGATCGGCCGCGACCAGCAGGGTGGCATCACCGGATCGGTGGTACTCCCGCAACGACGCCTCGGTCAGTTTGATGACGTGCTCGTCCCCGTGCTCGACGGCGCGGTGGGAAAGGGCGGTGAGCAGCGGCGCGACATCGACGTCGGCGACCGCGGCCGACTCGCCCGGATCACGGGGGGCGGCGAAGGCAGCGATGATCGCCCCGACGACCTGCCAGGCCGCCGCGATGGTCGGAGCGTGCAGTCCGACCGGCAGTTCCGGGAGGACCAGCCGGATCGCGGCCGGAGCCGTCACGGTGTGGCAGAACGCGATCGGGGCGTCCGGCCGAGCGGCCAGCACCCGAGCAGCCGCGCCGACGAGTGCGTCGAGGGCCCTGGTACTCCGGACCGGACCCGCTCAGTCGATCGAGCCCGCCGAGCAGGACATCGTCAGTCATTGCACCACTGTGCAACCTGAACGGCGGTTCAGCTCAACCGTCTGGTGCGAAGCACGAGATTTCCGGGCAATGGTGCGGCTGGTGCGGATGCCGGGCGCCCGGATTCGATCAGGTCAGCTCGCTGGAGAGCATGTCCATCAGGAGGCCGTCATGCCAGTCGGTGCCCTCGGCGTCCCGCTCGTAGGCCCGCAGCACGCCGACCGACCGGAACCCGACAGCTGCGTAGGTGCTGATCGCCCGGTGGTTCGCCGCCGCCGGGTCGATCACCAGCCGGTGGTGGCCGAGCACCTCGAACATGTACCTGGCCAGCGTGCGTACGGCATCCCGGCCCAGCCCGCGCCCGTGGTCGGCCGGGTCCAGGTAGATGTCGATGTTGGCGTGCCGGTACATCGGGTCGAGCTCTTCGCCGTACTGGACGAGTCCTACCGCCCGGCCGTCGAACTCGACGACGAACCGGTGCGTCTCGATGTCCTCGTCGTCATCGGTGGGAGTGCCCCACCAGCGCCTGACCGCAGGGGTGCTACGAATCTCCAGCAGTCGGGCCCGATCAGCAGGCGTGACCGGCCTGAGCACCACCCGCTCACCCGTGAGCACCGGAACCGCCTGGACTGCCTTGTCTGTCGCCACCCCTGCACGGTAGGCGAGCGGGGCGATGTCAGCGTGCCGGGGCCGCTGCCGATCGGCCGGGCTTGGCGGTGTCGGAGGTCGGTGGCACGCTTTGTGCCATGTCCGAGACAGTGCTGTTGATCGGTACCCGCAAAGGATTGTGGATCGGCCGCTCGTCGCAGGGCCGGACCTCCTGGGCCCTCGACGGCCCGCAGTTGCTGATGGAGGAGGTCACCTCGGTCGGCGTTGACCCGAGGCCTTCGGAACAGCCCCGGCTGTTCGCCGGCAGCACCAGTTTCGTCTACGGCACCCGGGTGCTGCACTCCGACGACCTGGGCGCCACCTGGGCCGCGGTGCCGCAGGACGCCATCCGGTTTCCGGAGCGCACCGGGGCGACTCTGGCCAAGGTCTGGCAGATCGCGCCGGGCGTGGAACCCGGGGAGGTGTGGGCGGGCACCGAACCATCGGCAGTGTTCCGATCGACCGACGGTGGGGTCACCTTCAGCCTCAACGAGGGCCTGTGGGACCACCCGCACCGGGAGGGCTGGGCGCCGGGTGGCGGCGGTCAGGCCGTGCACACCATCCTGCCGCACCCGGACAATGGCGGAGACGTGCTGGTGGCGATGTCCACCGGCGGCTGCTACCGCACGACCGACGGCGGGTCGTCCTGGAATCCATACTCGAGCGGCATCCGGGCCGACTTCATGCCCGAAGGCCGCCAGTACCCCGAATTCGGGCAGTGCGTGCACAAGGTGGCCCGCGACCCGGCAAACCCGGATCAGCTGTACGCGCAGAACCACGGCGGGGTGTTCCGGACCAAGGACGGCGGCGCGCACTGGGACTCGATCGAGCCAGGACTGCCGGCCACGTTCGGGTTCCCGATCCTCGCCGACCCGCGGCGGCCCGGCACCATCCTGGTGTTCCCGCTGGTCGCGGATGTGGAGCGGTTCCCACCCGAAGGGGCGATGGCGGTGTGGCGGTCGCGGGACGGCGGCGAGACGTGGGCCCCGCTCACCCAGGGATTACCGCAGCACGGCATGTACTCGGCGGTGATGCGGGACGCAGCGTGCGTCGACGCCGCCGACCCGACCGGCATCTACTTCGGGACGCGCTCGGGAACCGTCTATGCCAGCAACGACGGCGGCGACAGCTTCACCACGATCGCGACGAACCTGCCGGACGTGCTGTCGGTCAAGGCGGCAACCGTCTGATCGGGCCGGGCGGGGGCCCGATCGGGCTCAGACCGGGGCGAACGCCGCCGGCTCGTCCATCTGCCGGGTGATGCCGAACGACTCCTCGGCATGCTGCAGCATGTCCGGCCACGAGCCGAGCAGGGCGGAGCAACCGGCCACGGTGGTGACCTGCCAGTCCGGCCGCCGGTTGGCGACCGCGCGTACGGCCGAGTAGTGGGTGGCGGCCTCGTGACGACCGTGCCAGAAGCGCACCGGCACGCCACTCGACCAGTTCTCGACCCAGGCGGGCTGGCGCGGCGCCGGCAGTCGGCGCGCGATGGCGCCCAGGGCGAGGTCGGTGGCCACCGCCGACCGGAAGTCCGGCTCGCGCCAGCGTTCGCCGACGGTCTCGGCGGCGTTCGACTCCATCCGGCCCAGCGCCCGTCGCCAGGTCGGCTCGTACGTGAGGTCCGCCCGTCCGGCTGATCGCTCCCAGGCCAGCAGCGGGCCGTACCAGGGGTGGTGCCGGTGTCCGAGTCGGTGTCGGAATCCGCCGAGGTCGGGCATCTCCGACGAGATCCGCGCGGACACCCCGATCACGGCGGTGACGGCGTCCGGATGGCGGTTCGCGAACGCCAGCGCGTCGTCGGCGCCACTACCGATGCCGATGACGGCGATCCTGCCGACGGCCAGCGTCTGCACCATCCGCATCAGGTCGTCGGCCAGGTTCTCCCGTCCGCCGATCCCCACCGGGTCGGACGCGCCGACACCGGGACGGTCGACCGCCAGCAGCCGGATGCTGGCGGGGACGGCAGTGTCGTGCAGCAACCAGCCCGGCGACAGCCTGGACGAGCCGAGGTCCGGGATCAGCAGGCAGGGCAGGCCGCGGGGGTTGCCGTACTCGCCCCAGGCCAGAGTGCGCCCGTCCGGCAGCCGAAGCCCGGAGAACGGTGCCGGGGCGGCCAGGACGAACGGGTCCTCGTCGCCGAACAGGTCGACGGCACTGCGGGGGTGGGACCAGTCCGGCATCGCGGTTCCTTGCTTCAGCGGTCATCGTCCGTGCGCATCGCCCCGGTGGTCGCCGAACGGTTCGCAGCGACACAGCGGCAAGCGACAACCGCACTCAATGGGTTATACGACCGCAAGAGGGTGTCGCGTTGCGCTTCGATACGGACTCGTTATGTGAACATTTGGCCACGGACGGGCGGAGGGCCGGTCGGCGGGCTTTCTTCGGTGACGCTGTGCGACGGAGCCGATGGCTCGGGCGGGTTGCGTCAGCCGGTCGCAGCGTTGCGACTGTCCCGCCAGGCGAGCCAGCGGGGCACCGATGACAGGTCGTAGTCCGGTCCGCCGGCACTGAGCGTGAGCAGGGTGAAACCTTCCTCCACGATCGCGTCGGCCTCTACTTCGGAGTACCTGCTGACCTGGGTGGAGTACTCGATCTCGGCCGGATCCCGGCCGACGTCGGCGCAGTGGCCGCGGAGCACCCCCACCTTGTGGACGAGGGTGTCGTGGCTGCCGAACGCGTGCCAGATGTGGCCGTACTCGGCGACCAGGCGCAGCGTCTTCCTCTCCCCGCCGCCTCCGATCATGATCGGGATGTCGCGGGTCGGCGGCGGGTCCAGCTTGCCGAACCGCTCGGTGATCCGCGGCAGGTACTCGCCCAGCAGCCGGAGCCGGCTTCCCGGGGTCCCGAACTCGTAGCCGTACTCCTGGTAGTCCTTCTCGAACCATCCCGCGCCGATGCCCAGGAACAGCCGGCCCTGCGAGATGTGGTCGACGGTGCGGGCGATGTCGGCCAGCAGGTCCGGGTTGCGGTACCCGCCGCCGGTGACCAGGGCGCCGAGTTCCACCCGCTCGGTCTGCTCCGCCCAGGCGGCGAGCAGGCTCCAGCACTCGAAGTGCGCCCCGGTGTTGTCTCCGCTCAGCGGGAAGAAATGGTCCCACGTCATGACGACGTCGACACCCATCTCCTCGCATCTGTTCACCGCGTCGCGTAGCGGACCGTAGGTCGGCGACCACTGCGGCTGGAGTTGAACGGCGATGCGGATCGGACGGCTCATGATGGTCAATCTAGAACGCGGCTCCGGAGCCCGTCCGGGCGGTTCAGACCTCGGCCGCCGCGGCCCGGCCGGCGGCGCGACCGGAGAACAGGCAGCCACCCAGGAAGGTTCCCTCCAGCGCCCGGTAGCCGTGCATGCCCCCGCCGCCGAAACCGGACGCCTCGCCGGCCGCGTAGAGCCCCGGCACGACCTGACCGTCGGCTCCGAGAACCCTTGCGGACAGGTCGGTCTCCAACCCGCCGAGGGTCTTGCGGGTCAGGATGTGCAGCCGCACGGCGATCAGCGGGCCGGCCTCCGGATCGAGCAGCTCGTGCGGCTCGACGGTGCGCATCTTCCGGTCGCCGAAATACCGGCGGGCCGCCCAGGTGGCGATCAGCTGCGGGTCCTTGCCCAGGCCGGTGCCGATCTGACCGTCCCGCAGCCGCACCGTGCGCTCGAGCTCGCCGGCGTCGATCAGCGGTTCAGGCGTCAGCGCGTTCATCTTCGCGACCAGCTCGGGAAGCGTTGCAGCGCTGACGAAGTCCTCGCCCTTGTCGAGGAACGCCTGCACCGGCGGGGTCGGCCGGCCACCGGCCCTGGACTTGGCCAGCAACCGCACCGACCGGCCCGCGAAGTCCGGGTTCTGCTCCGAGCCCGAGAGGCTGAACTCCGGTCCGATGGTCCGCCGGTTGAGCAGGAACCAGGAGTGGTCGTGCCCGGAAGAGGTGATGTGCCGCAATGCGCCGAGCGCGTCGAAACCGGGAAACAGCGGGCTGGGCAACCGACGCCCGGTCGCATCGAGCCACAGCGGAGTGGGGCCGGAGAGGACCCGGATGCCGTGCCGGGTCCACACCGGCGAGTGGTTCAGGACGCCCTCGGGGTAGTGCCAGAACCGGTCCGGGTTGATGAGCCGGGCGCCGGCCGCCTGGGCCACCCCGAGCATCAGCCCGTCGGTCGAGTCCGGCACACCGGAGACCATCGTGCGGGGCGGGTCGCCGAAACCGGCCGGCCAGGTGGCCCGGACCAGGTCGTGGTTGGCGCCGATGCCCCCCGAGGTGACGATCACCGCACCGCTCACCGCGAACTCACCGGTCACGCCGCGGGACGACGGCTCGCCCCTGGCGGCCCCGGAGGGTTCGAGCACCTCACCGGTCGCGCCTGTCACCCGGCCGTCGGAGACGGTCAACGCCGTGACCCGGTGCCGGTAGCGGATCCGGATCCGACCTGCCCGGACGTGCTCGGTGACCCGGCGGACGAACGGTGTCACCACGCCCGGACCGCTGCCCCAGGTGACGTGGAACCGGGGCACCGAGTTGCCGTGGCCGCCGGCCTGGTATCCGCCGCGTTCGGCCCACTGCACCACCGGGAACAGGCCGATGCCCTGGTCCCGCAGCCAGGACCGCTTCTCGCCGGCCGCCCAGTGGACGTACGCCCGTGCCCACTGCCGCGGCCAGTGGTCCTCCGGGCGATCGAAGGCCGCCGAGCCGAACCAGTCGTCGAGCGCAAGCTCCTCCGAGTCCTTGACGCCCAGCCGGCGCTGCTCCGGTGAGTTGACGAGGAACAGACCGCCCAGCGACCAGTACGCCTGGCCGCCGAGTGACGCGCCCGGCTCCTGGTCGAGCACGATCACCGAACGACCGGCGTCGGCGGCCTCGGCGGCACCGACCAGGCCGGCCAGGCCCGCACCGACCACCACCAGGTCCGCCCGTTCGTCACCCTGGGCCCGGTCCGATATCGCCGAGGGAGTTGTCATCGCAGCTGCCTCCTCGCCGGGCCGGCCGGGTGCCGGTGCCGGGTTGCTCCGACCCTGCCACATACGCCGTCCCCACGCGGGCCGCGGCGGCGTAGGTGGACGGTGGTCAGAGTGCACCACTCGGCGTACCATCATCATCACTGTCAGTCACGGTCAGTGAGGGAGGGCGCATACGGTGACGGACCGCGTCAACCCGCTGTCCCGCCCGCTGCGGGCCCTGCCCACAAGGTTCCAGATCGCCTTCTTCGTCGCGCTGGCCGCGACCGTAGTCGGCTACACAGCGCTGGCCATCACGCATTCCGGCGAGCACTTCTCGGATCTGCTGACCGAGCCGGGGTTTCTGATCCTGGTCGGCCTCGTGCTGCTGTCGGACCTGTATCCGCTGGTCCCGTGGATGCGCGGGACTCCGACGTCGATCATCTGGTCCGCGCCGCTGACCATCGCGGCGGTACTCGCCTACGGCCCGCAGGCCTGCTACCTGTTCCTGGTCAGCGGGCTCTGCGTTGTCGGCTTCCAGTCCGTCACGCGGTTGTGGCGCCGGGTCTTCAACATGTCCCTCTGGGGCCTGCAGGGCCTGGTCGCCGCCGCGGTGCAGATCATCCTGGTGCCCGGCGATCACGGTGAGGTGCCGGCCACTCCGCTGGCCGTGCTGGTGATCGGCATCGTCACCGTGGTGCTGGTCGAGGTGGTCAACGCACTCCTGACGTCCGCCGGGCTGGCCCTGCTCCGCGGCAGCTCGATGCGCTCCGAGCTGATGGACTGGGTGCGCACCGGCTTCCCCTGGGGGGCGTCGACGATCGTCGCGCCGCTGGTCGCGGTGGTCGCCACGAACGCCCCGGTGGTGTTGCCGGTGCTGGTCCCGGTGCTCATCGCGGTCCATTCCGGCGTGAAGATGCTCTCCGCCCGCACCGACCAGGCCCGCACCGATTCGCTCACCGGGCTGGCCAACCGGGTGGTCCTGCTGGAGACCCTCGCCTCCCAGCTGGCCGTGCTGCGGCGTCGTTCGGGCAGCGTCAGCCTGCTGCTGGTCGACCTCGACCGGTTCAAAGTGGTCAACGACAACCATGGTCATGCCCTGGGTGACGCGGTGCTGGTGGCGGTGGCCGACCGGTTGCGCGAGATCGCCAGGCCGGGAGATCTGGTGGCCCGCTACGGCGGTGACGAGTTCGCCATCGTGCAGGCGCCGAACACGTCGGAGTCGGCGTCGAAGACCCTGGCGGCGGCGATCACCGCGACGCTGTCGACTCCGTATCGAATAGCCGGTCTGGAGCTGTCGGTCGGCGGCTCTGTCGGTGCCGCACAAACAGCGGACAGCGAGCTGGACCCGGTGGAGCTGATCGCCCTCGCAGACGGTGCGATGTATCGCAGCAAGGATCCACGGCGGCCCACGTCCGGCCAGGTCAACTGGACCATCAGCAGCCAGGGCACCTCGAGCTGGACCGGACAGCAGTGGTACGCCATGGCGCACGAGATCGGTGAGCGGGTGGAGGGCGACCGGGAGGCCTGAGCCGCGCCGGCGGGCTCCACAGTCCGGCGATGCGGGAGGGGTAGCCAGACTCCGTCGACCGGTGCCGCTTGTTCGGGCGCGCTTAATCCGGTGCCCGGCGCCGGTCTTTCCTGGTAGCACTGCTTCACCGGGCACTGTCGGTGGCCGGCGCTACTGTCGCCACCAGTGTCCGGCGAGAGCCGAATACCATGCGCGCCCCTGGATGAGAGAAGGCCACCCGTGACGTCCGGACCATCGATCGCCATCGAGGCGATCGACCTGGTGAAGAAATTCGACGACAACATTGCTGTGGACGGGGTCAGCTTTGCCGTCCCGGAGGGTTCGGTGCTGGGCCTGCTCGGCCCGAACGGGGCGGGCAAGACCACCATCGTCCGGATGCTGACGACGCTCAGCATCCCGACCTCGGGCACCGGTCGGGTGGCCGGGCACGACATTCGGGTCGAGCCTGCTGCGGTCCGGATGAGCATGGGTCTCACCGGGCAGGCCGCGACCGTCGACGAGCTGCTGACCGGGCGGGAGAACATCATCCTGATCGGCCGCCTCTACGGGCTGCCGAAGAAGAGCCTGCCAGGGCTGGCCGACACCCTGCTCGAGCAGTTCTCCTTGACCGACGCGGCCAACCGGATCGCGAAGACCTACTCCGGCGGGATGCGGCGGCGGCTCGATCTGGCGGTCAGCCTGGTCACCGCGCCGAGGATCCTGTTCCTCGACGAACCGACCACCGGCCTCGATCCGCGCAGCCGGATGGAGCTGTGGGAGGTGCTTCGGGGGTTGGTGCGCGACGGGTCGACCCTGCTGCTCACCACCCAGTATCTGGAGGAGGCCGACCAGCTGGCCGACGAGATCGTGGTGATCGACCACGGCCGGGTGATCGCCGCCGGCACCGCGACCCAGCTCAAGGACCAGGCGGGTCGGGCGAGCGTGGTTCTGACCGTCACCGATCCGGCTGACCTGGACAGCGCCGAAGCGTTGCTACGGACCTGTACGACAGAGGTGCACGTGGAGCGGGACGCCCGACGGCTCACCGCCCCGGCCGGCGGACTGGCGGACATGACCCGGATCGCCGGCGTGTTCGCGGCGAGCGACATCGCCGTTGACGACCTCGGCCTGCAGCGGCCCAGCCTGGACGACGTGTTCCTGCACCTCACCGGGCATCGCAGCGAGGACGGCAGCGATCAGCCGGCCGACAACGAGGGAGCACTCCGATGACCACCATCTCGGCGGAAACCACCAAGGCCATCCGCTCGCTGCCGATCAAGCCGCGTTCGACGCTGGCCCAGGCCGGCACCCTGGTCTGGCGCAACATGCTGCACATCCGGCGGATGCCCGAGATGCTGATGGACGTCACCATCCAGCCGGTGATGTTCGTGCTGCTGTTCGCCTTCGTCTTCGGTGGTGCCATCGCCGTCGAGGGATCGAACTATCGCGAGTTCCTGCTGCCGGGCATCATGGCGCAGACCATGGTGTTCTCGGCGATGATCGTCGCGCTGGGCCTCAACGCGGACCTGTCCAAAGGCATCATCGACCGATTCCGGTCGTTGCCGATGAGCAAGGCATCGATCCTGATCGGCCGGAGTCTCGCGGCCTTGATCCACTCGTCCATCGGCATCGTCGTGATGGCGGTCACCGGTCTGCTGATCGGCTGGCGCATCCGGAACGGTGTTCCGGACGGGGTGCTCGGGTTCCTGCTCCTGCTGCTCTTCGGCTTCGCGATGATCTGGCTCGGAATCTGGGTCGGATCCGCGATGCGCTCGGTGGAGGCCATTCAGGGCGTGATGTTCACGGTGATGTTCCCGCTGACCTTCGTCGCCAACACGTTCGCCCCGACCGCGACGATGCCGCCGTTCCTGCGGGTGATCGCGGAGTGGAACCCGGTGTCCGCGTTGGCGGCAGGGTTGCGCCAGCTCTGGGGGAATGCACCGCCGCCGCTTCCGAGCGCGGCCTGGCCGCTGCAGCATCCGGTGGTGGCGACCGTCATCTGGTCGCTGATCCTCACTGCGGCCTTCGCGCCGTTGGCGCTCCGGGCGTTCGCCAGACGGTCAAGGGACTGACCGTCGGCGATCCAGGGAAGCGAGCCGATGGCTCGACCCTGGAGGGATTGCGGGTGAGGGGCTGCGCGCCGAGCGCAGCTGAACGTGCTGCCGGCGGGTCACCCCGCCGGCAGCACCGTGAGTCAGACCGGGGTGACGGCGGTCGCCTGCGGGCCCTTGTTGCCCTGGGTGACCGTGTACTCGACCCGCTGGTTCTCCTCGAGTGACCGGTACCCGGTCGCCTGGATCTCCGAGTAGTGGACGAAGACGTCCGGCCCGTTGTCATCCGGGGTGATGAAGCCGAAGCCCTTCTCGGCGTTGAACCACTTCACAGTGCCTTGTGCCATGAACCCTTTTCTCCCAGCCGTGTGCTGTAGTGCGCTGATCGCGCGCGGCACAGTGTGTCACGGACAGTGCGCTCAGGGCTACCGTTGCCGCCTCCGATACCGTTCCGACCATGGAATCCGCGAATCTGGTCGGTTCGGCCGACGCGCTGGAGGCGCTCTACCCACCGGCCAACCCGCGGTCGGTGGCCAAGGAGAGCGCGGTGGTGACCGCCAACTACGCCGCGTTGATCCGGGCAGCCCCGTTCGCGGTGGTGGCGACCCACGGCCCGGCCGGGTTGGACTGTTCGCCGCGGGGCGATGGGCCGGGCTTCGTCCAGGTACTCGACGAGCGCACCCTGCTGCTGCCGGACCGGCGGGGCAACAACCGGCTCGACACCCTGCACAACCTGCTGCACGACCCGGCGATCGCCCTGATCTTCCTGATCCCGGGAGTCGGCGAGACCATCAGGGTGCGCGGAACGGCGGTGATCTCCACCGACCCGGACCTGCTGGACCGCAGTGCTTTTCGTGGGATCAGGCCCACCACCGTGCTGGTCGTCTCGGTGTCCCGGGTGTATTTCCAATGCCAGCGGGCGGTGGTCAGGTCCGGGCTGTGGGATCCGGAGTCCCGCGTGGACCGCTCCAGTCTGCCCACGGCCGGCGATCTGCAGGTCGACGTCGGCGCGATGACGTCGGAGGCGGCTGCTGAGTACGACGCAACCCTCGACGAGTACGCCAGAGCGACCCTGTACGCGGGCCCCAGCAAGCCCTGATCGGCGGCCCTGGGCGATTCAGCCGACCGGAACCGGCCGGTCACCGAGTCCGAGCAAGGGTCCGGTGAGCTGACGCCCCCCGGTCGCGGTGATCGCGCACACCGAGCCGACCGCCCGGTGCCGGCCGTTGGACTCGGCCGCTGCCGGCATCGCCATGTCGATCTGGGCCACCACGATGAGCCGGCCGCCGGCGGTCGGGTCGGCCATCCCGGTGAGCCGGGCAGCGTAGCTGCGGCAGGACGCACGGATCGCGGCCGCAGTGGTGCCGGGGTCGACCAGCCGCCAACCGAGGATCTCGGCCGGGTGCGGGGCGGTGCAGGGCACCACCGCCCGGAAGGTGCTGTCCTGCGGCAGGGACCTCAGACACCTGGCCAACTCGGGAGGGTACTGCTCGGTGGTCAGCACCCGGCGGAGACTGCCGGTGTATCGGATCGCGGCGGCACCGAACGGCTGCACCAGGCACGCCAGCCAGTTCTGGCCGGCCGCTCGTTGCAGTGCCGAGGGCTCGACCACGGTGGCGCCGATCATCAGACCGGTCTGCCACCCGTCCGCCCTCCGGTTTCTGGCGCCCAGAAATTCCTGGAACGTGCCCGCGCACAGGTCCGTGCCCACCCGCTCCAAGCCGGCCGGGTGGTCCCGGACGGCGGGATCCGGATCGGTGAGCACCGCCATCACCTCGCCGTACCGCGGACCGGAACATGGTCCGAGATCGGTGGGCGGACCGGACGGTGCGTGCAGTTCGTCCACGGTCGCCGGTGCGGGTTGCAGCAGGCAGTCGCCCACCGTCGGTGGAGCCGGCACCGGCGCGGACATCGGAGTGCCGGAGATCTGCTTCGTCCGCGCACTGCCGACGATCGCGGCGAACAGCGCGATCACCAGGATTGCGGACCCGCTCCGGCGCCGGTCCATCGGATCACGGTACCGCCGGCCGACGCGGGTCGCGGAGCCTGTTCCGCAGGTCAACCCAGGGGCAGCTGGGTGTTACCGAGGCCCAGCAACGGCCCGGTGAGCCGGCCGGTGCCGGCCGGCTCGGCCACGCAGAGGGCTTCGACGGCGGGTTGGGCGTCGGTGAGGGTGGCGTCACCGTCGGCGATCCAGATCATGTCCGCTGTGTGCGCGATGGCGATGTCGAGGACGAGTCGTCCGCCCGCGGTCGGATCGGACCGGCCGATCAGGGTAGCGGCGAGGGTGTGGCAGGAGTCGCGCACGCGCGCGGTGTCCACCACCGACAGGGGCACAACTGTCGACCCGAGCACCTCGGCCCGGTGTGGCAGGTCGCACCGCTGGTAAGTCCGCCGGCCCGGGTCGTTCGGCATCGACGGCACGCAGGTAGCGAACTCCGACGGGTAGCTGTTGTCCCGGACCGCACCTCGCAGACTGACCCGGTAGGTGCCGGGGCCGGGGCCGGGCGGCGCCGTCACCAGGCAGGCGAGCCAGGTCTGACCGGCCGCCTGTTGCCGGAGCGTCGGCTCGATCACCTGGGTGCCGATCCAGAACTCCGGATGCCAGTCGGGATCACCGGTCCCGGCGGCAACGCCGAGGTAGTCGTCGCTCGCCCCGGCGCACCTGGCGACCGGCGTGCCGTCCCCGGTGCCCGGCCGGCGGGCGGCCGCCCGGAGCCCGTCCGTGAGCACCGCTGCCACCTCGCCGAATCTGGCGCCGTCGCACGGGCCGGTGCGGAGTGAGGCGAAGTCGGCGGAATCCGCGAAGGGATTCGGCGCGCCCGGCTCCAGCAAGCAGTCGCCGACCCGAGGAGGGTCGGGAACCGGTCCGGGAACCGGTTTTCCGCCGATGTTCTTGGTCCGCGCGCTGCCGGCGATCGCGATCAGCACCGCGACCACCAGGATCATCAGGCCGCTCCTGCGCCGGTCCACCCGCCAACGGTAGCGCCGTCAGTGGACCGGCAGGGGCTTCGCGCCGAGGCCGAGCAGCGGGCCGGTGAGTCGGTGTGCGCCGGTCGGGGCGACCAGGCAGTAGGCCTTCGTCACCGGGACCGCCCCCTCGTCGACGGACCCGGGCGCGACCGTCTGCTCGCCGGTCGCGCTCCACACCAGATCGCGGGTTCGCACGGTCACCACCAGCGGCTCCAGCCGTCCGCCCGCAGTGGGATCGGTCAACCCGGTGACGTGGGCGATCAGGTCCCGGCACGACGTGGGGGGCTGATCGTCCGGCCCGGCGCCCCGTGGAATGGTGCGGCTGCCGACCAGCTCAGCGGCATGTGAGGTGTCGCAGTCGGTGCCGACACTGCCGGGAAAGTTGCGCGCCGTCACCGATTCCAGACAGATCGCCAGCGCGGCGGGGTAGCTCCGCTTGCGGTCCGCGTCGCGCAAGGTCCCGGTGTAGCCGTCGACACCGGTCGGTCCGTCGGGCCGAACGACGCAGGCCAGCCAGGTCTGACCCGCCGCCTCCTGCAGGGCGGTGGGCCGCACCACGATCGTCGAGATGCCGAGCTCGGCCTGCCAGTGGCCCACCTCGACCGGCGCGATGCCCAGGAACGTCGACGCGAACGTCTGGCAGCGTTGCGGGGCGGGTTCGTCGAGCTCGCCGGTGGTGCGGCGCCGACCCAGGTTCGTCGGATCGAAGACTGCGCTGACCTCGCCGAACCGCGGGCCATCGCAGGGCGCCATCCTCAGGGTCGGGTAGGCGGTGTCGGGCTCCGCACCGGCGTAGGAATCGAGCGACCCGTCGGTCGAATCGGACGCCACGAGGCAGTCGCCGACCGCCGGCGGGCCGGGGATGGGAGCCAACGCAGCGACACCCGGGACCGTCTTGGTGCGGGCGGCACCGGCGAATGCAGCAACCAGAGCGATCACCAGGATCACCAGGCCGCCCCGACGCCGGTCCACGGGGTCAACGTACGCCGGCGCCGGCCGTGCCGGCGGTGCCGGCCGCCGAATAGCTTCCGGGCAGGTACACGGTGGCCGGGAGGTCGTATCCGGTCGCCGCTCCGGTGACGGTGATCGTCTCCAGTCGCGAGGACCGAGCATCGGCCCGATCCTGGGCCCGCTCTGCGGGTGTCACCTGCCAGGTATGCGGGCCGGAGGGGCGGTCGCCCGAACCCGGCGTATCCAGGATTGTCTGCGGATCGATGCCGGCCTCGGATCCGGCAACGGTCGCCCAGGTGGTGAGGTAGTGGCCCGACCTGTTGGCCGCCACCAGCACCGCGCCGATGGCGAAAATCTGCACCAGCATCAGCGCGGCGAAGCGGGCCGCCACCGGGTGCCGGAATCGCTTCCAGCGGAGTATCGCGACGGCGAGCACGCCGAGAAGTGCGAGCAGCACGACGATCTGGAAAGCCAGGGAGTCGGGACTCACCGGAGGTAGCTCCAGACGTCCGGCCAACTGGAGAACAGGGTGGCCACCAGATTCACCGCGATCAAGGGTGGCCAGGGCGAGTGACCCGAAGGAAGCGAGCGGGCCGAGAAAGCGCAGCGTGATCCACCGGCCGCCACGGTCCCAGAACAGGGCCGTCGTCGCCGTCGCGGCCACGGCGAGAACGACGGCAAGGACCATGAGGCCGACGCTGGTCGGTTGCAGGAAGGCGCCCACGCGTCCCTCGCCTCACCCAGCAGATTCACATTCGGTTGACATCGAACAGCGCGACTATCTGGACAGATCATGTGGATCGAATGTCTCCACCACATGAAGGTGGCGCGGATCCGGGGGTGCGCGCAGAGTCGGGCACCGGAGACCACGAGGATGCGGCCATGACGGTACGAAGGGGTGCGAGCAGGCCACCGGACCGAGTGGCCGGCACCCGGGCCGCACGCACGTCCGCCGTGTGGTCGGTCGCCTCGTCGCGGGTGTCGTGGCTGTTCGCCCTGTTCGCCGGCGTCTACGGCCTGTTGACGATCTTCCGTGGCCTGTGGCCGGTACACCGGCGCGACGAGGGACTGTTGGGCGCCCAGGTGTCTGTTGTGTCGGGTCCGATCGGGTCGGCACTCACGGTCGGCCTCGGGGTGGTGGTGGTCCTGGTCGCCCACGGTCTGGCGAGACGGAAGCGCCGGGCCTGGTGGGCCGGGCTGGTGGCGCTGTTCCTGCTCGCGTTGCTCGACGCGCTGCGGTTGCGGGACCTCGATGGACTGCTGGTCTCGGTGGCGTTGCTGGTGGCCCTGGGGCTGTGCCGCCGACAGTTCACCGGGCGGGTCGACGCGACCATGCGCGGCAGTGCGGGACGGGCCGCGATCCTCATCGGGATGCTGGGGCTGCTGGCCGGCATGGTCGAGATGGCGCTGGGAGCAAGGCATCTGGTCGGCGAGGCCGGCCCAGGCGCCCGACTCCTCACGGTGCTCCGCGGCTTCGTCGGACTGAGCGGTCCGGTCAGGTTCGGATCACCGATCCACCAGGCGCAGTTCTCGCTGACCATGGTGGCGTTCACGGTGCTCGCGGTGTCGGTCTCGGGCTACCTCCTGCTGCGCGCCGCCGAACCCGCTCCGCATCGGACCGGGCGCGACGAAGCAGTGGTCACGGATCTGCTGGCGCGGTACGGCAGCCGGGACTCGCTGGGTTACTTCGCGCTGCGCCAGGACAAGAGCGTCGTGGTCTCGGCGAGTGGCAAGGCCGCCCTCACCTACCGGGTGATCGCCGGGGCGGCCGTCGTCTCGGCCGATCCGCTCGGAGAACCGGACGCGTGGCCAGGAGCGATCGGCGAGTACCTGGCTCTGTGCCGGCGCAACTCCTGGGTGCCTGCCGTCCTCGGTTGTTCCGCGGAAGCCGCTCTGGCGTTCGAGCGCCAGGGCCTCTCGGTTCTGGAGATCGGCGACGAGGCTGTGGTCGACGTCCCCACCTTCGCGCTGCAGGGCCGGACCATGCGCAACGTGCGGCAGATGGTCAACCGGGTGCGCCGCAACGGGTATCAGGCGGTGGTGCGGCCGATCGACCAGCTCGCCGGCAGCGAACTGGCCGAGCTGGAGTCCTGTGCCGACGCCTGGCGGGTGGGTGCCGTCGAACGCGGCTACTCCATGGCGCTCGGCCGGCTCGGCGGGCCCGGTTGCGTGATCGTGGTGGCCTCGACGATCGACGAGCTGGGCAGCTCCACCGTCCGCGCGATGCTCCAGTTCGTGCCGTGGGGCACGGACGGGTGGTCGCTGGACCTGATGCGCCGCGACCCCGCGGCCGATCCGGGTATGAACGATTTCATGATCGTCGCGGCGCTGCAGCAAGCCGAGCAGTTCGGCATCCGGCGGGTCTCGCTCAACTTCGCGATGCTCCGCCAGGCCTTCGCCCAGGGGGAGCGTCTGGGCGCCGGGTGGGCGGCGCGCGGTTGGGCGGCTCTGCTGCGGCAACTCTCCCGATGGTTCCAGTTGGAGTCGCTGTACCGCTTCAACGCGAAATTCGATCCCACCTGGGTGCCCCGCTATCTGTGCTACCCGGGCGTGGCCGCACTCGCCCGGGTCGCCTACGCCGCCATGGAGGCCGAGGCCTTCGTCCAGCGGCCGGCGCTGTTCGCCAGGCTCGGTGGTCGCACGGTGGTCAGCGGGGACCAGGTGGTCCGACGACCGCTCGCGTCGCCGACAGCTGCTGTCTGACCAGCGATCCCGGTTCGCGCCCTGGATCCATCGAGGCGACCCGGCCCGGCTCAGCCGACCGGTAGCGGGCCGTCGGCCAGGCCGAGCAGCGGGCCGGTCAACATCTTGCCGGCGGTCGGGACCAGCAGGCAGTACACCTCGAATACGGGCCCCTCGGCGGCCTCGGGCCCGTCAACCCTGATCGAGCCCCGGCCGTCGTCGACGGTCCACATCATCAGCGACGTCGTCGACGTGCGGACGTCGAGCTGAAGCCGGCCGCCGGCGGTCGGATCCGCCAGCCCGGTCAGGTCGACGGCCAGGGCGGTACAGGACGACCTGAGGGCGGAGCTCCGCACCTCTGTGCGGTCCAGCGTCAGCCAGCCGAGGAGCTCGCCGGGGTGGGGCGTCCGGCAGTCGGCGGCCAGGTGCATCGGAAGGTCGCCGAGCCGCAGTGACGGCAGGCAGTCGGCGAACTCGCTCGGGTAGCTGCGGGTCCGCAGCACGTCGCGCAGGGTTCCGGTATACCGGGCGGTCTCCGGTCGTCCCATCGGCACCACCAGGCAGGCCACCCAGTCCTGGCCCTGCGAGCGCTGCAGGGCGGTGGGCACCGCCAGTTGGTCGGCGAACGACCGTCCGCTCCATCGGTCCAGCTCGGTGCGCTCGATGGCGCCGAGGTAGTCGTCGAACACCCGCCGGCACGGGTCCATCGGCGGGTCCCGCAGCGTGCCGGATCGACTCCGGTCCTGACGTTCGATCACGGCCATCACCTCGCCGTACCGCGGACCCGTGCACGCCTCGATGCGCAGCGCGGGTACCACGTCGTCCTCCCGCCGCGACGAGCCGGCGCCGTTCGGTGCCGGCTCGAGCAGGCAGTCGCCGACCGCAGGTGGACCTGGGATCGGGGCGAGGCTCGCCGTGCCGGCGATCGGCTTGCTGCGGGCGGCGCCCGCGAATGCGGCGACCAGGGCGATCACCAGGATCACCAGGCCGCCCCAGCGCCGGTCCACGGCCGGCTTCCTACAGCCGGCCGGCGTCGATGATGCGCCGGAGAAAGCGCTGGGTGCGCGGGTCGACCGGGTCGCCGAGCACCTGCTCCGGCGGCCCGGCCTCGGCAACCGCTCCGTCGGCGAGAAACACCACCTGGTCGGCCACCTGCCGAGCGAAGCCCATCTCGTGGGTGGCCACCAGCATCGTCATGCCCTCGGACTTCAGCTCGGCGAGCAGACTCAACACCTCTCCGACCAGCTCGGGATCGAGCGCGCTGGTGACTTCGTCGAAGAGCATCAGCACCGGCCTGTTCACCAGCGCTCTGGCGATGGCCACCCGTTGCTGCTGGCCTCCGGACAGCTGGTCCGGCCGGGCCTTCGCTCTGGCCGCCAGCCCGACCCGATCCAGCATGGCCATCGCATCGGACTCCGCGCGGGCCCGCTCGACGCCGTGCACCCGGCGCGGGGCGAGGGTGATGTTGTCCAGCACCGACATGTGCGGGAACAGGTTGAACGACTGGAAGACGATGCCGACCCTGGCCCGGATCTCGTCCGGATCGATGCGCGGATCGGTGATGTCCACCCCATCGAGGGTGATGGTGCCGTCGTCGACGACCTCCAACAGGTTCACACAGCGCAGCAGCGTCGACTTGCCGGAGCCGGACGCGCCGATCAGGACCAGGCACTGATGCTCGGGCACCGACAGTGTCAGGTCGTGCAGCACCACGGCGTCGCCGTAGGTCTTGCGCAACCGGTCGATCTGCAGCAGCGGCGGCCGCGCTGCCGGGATCGGTCCGGTGCTCATATCGGGCCGCCGACGCCGGTCCAGCCCTGCCGCCGGGCCACCCAGTCGGTGAGTCGCGTCATCGGCACGGTGATCAGCACGAAGAGCACGCCGGCGACCACATACGGCGTGTAATTGAACGTCTTCGCCGTCGCGATGCCGGCGTTGAGCACCGCGTCGTAGATGACGCCGAGGATCGAGATCAGCCCGGTGTCCTTGGTCAGCGACACCAGGTCGTTCAGCAGTGGCGGGAGCACCCGTCGCACCGCCTGCGGGACCACCACGAATCGCATGGTCTTGGCGTGGCTCAACCCCAGTGAGCGGGCCGCCGCGCGCTGCGATGGGTGCACCGACTCGATCCCGGCCCGGAACACCTCGGAGACGTACGCGCCATAGGTCAGGATCAGCGCGACGCAGCCCCAGAACAGTGCCGAGTTCGGCAGCCAGGACAGTCGCAGCGAGGGCATTCCGAACCCGAGCAGCAACAGCACCAGGATCAGCGGCAGGCCGCGGAACAGATCCGTGTAGACCACTGCGGCGGCCCTGAGCGGGAAGAACACCGGCCCGCGCAACGTGCGCACGACGGCAACCGCCATGGCCAGGATCAGGATGACGATCTCGCAGACCACCATCAGCCGGATGTTGAGCCAGAGCCCCTCGGCGATGTCCGGGAGCACCTGCCAGCCGTAGGAGAGGTCGAAGAACTTCGCCTGGAACTTCGGCCAGCCCGGGGTGTTGACGACCACCGCCACCACAGCGGCGATCAGCACCACCGTCGAGATGCCGGCGATCAGCACCGAGCGCCGGGTCCGTCGTCGGCGAAAGGCCAGCCGTTCCAGCTGCATCGGCGACGGAGTCCAGCTGGGCGACTGCCCGGCATCGTTCACGTCGGCGCCACTCACTTCAGGACGGGTGCGGTGTCCTTGCCGGCCAGCCACTGGGTCGCGAGCTTGTCCAGTGTGCCGTCGGTGCGGAGGGTGTCCACCGCACCGGAAACGCACGCTGTCAGCGGAGAGTCCTTGGCCAGCAACAGTCCCAGCTGCTCTTTGGCGCTCGATGTGCCCGGCAGCTGCCCGACCACCACACCGTCGTCGAGTTGCGCACCGGTCATGTAGAACGCCGTCGGCAGGTCGACGACCAGGCCGTCGATCTGGCCGCCCTGCAGGGCCGCGGCGGCTGCGACGTTGTCCTTGTAGACCCCCGGCTTGTTCGTCGGGGCGATGACCGTGTCGATGGCGTCCAGGCTGGTGGTTCCGCTCATCGCGCCCAGCTTCGCGTTCTTGAGTTCGGCTACGGTGGTTGCCTTCTCGATCGGCGAGCCCTTGACGGTGATCACGGTCTGGGCGAGGTCGTAGTAGCCGCTCGAGAAGTCGACCGCCTTCTTCCGCTCCTCGGTGATGGTGAACTGGTTGATGTCGAAGTCCCAGCCGCTCTGGTTGTTCAGTGCCTCGTCGAAGTTCGCCCTGGCCCAGGTGACCTTGTCCTTCGGGTACCCGAGCTGGTCGGCCACCGCGTAGGCGACCGCCGACTCGTAGCCCTTGCCGTTGGTCGGGTCGTCGTCGACCATCCACGGTTCGAAGGCCGGCTCGGAGGTGGCGATCGTCAGCGTTCCGGGCTTTGCGGTCGGCAGGCTCGCAGCGGTGCAGTCCGCGCCCGCTGAGCTGGCCGCTGCGGTCGACCCGGCTGACGACTGAACGGCCGAGGACTCAGCCGTCGATGAGGACCCGGCCGATGAGGACCCGGCCGTCGAGGACCCGGCCGCGGACGACGACTGCGGCGGGGGCGGGGCCGACTCCGAGGAGGCTGCGGCCGAGGTGGCCGGGGCAGATGACGCTGGTGTTGCGCTGTCCGAGCCGCAGGCGGCGATGCCCAGCAGGGCGGCCGCGGCCATCGCTGCCAAGAGTGTGGTGGTGCGGTGCTGTGCCATGTTCAACTCCTGGGCCGCGGACGCGGCGGTGGGGTGGGCGAGTGGGCGTTCCACAGCTCCGGTGGCCAGGGCATGGCGCGTACACCAGGCCTGGGCGTGCACCAGCGCACCGCACGAGCATACGGAGTACCCGATCCGGACGGATCGGGTATCTCCCGGCATCGATCGTGTCAACACAATCAAACAGCGACTGTGTCGGTGCGATCATCGGCGACCTGCGTGACGCTGAGTGGATGCTGACCGCGGGCGTCCAGGCGTCGCGCGACGCGCCAGTCGGGCGCGGCCGGCGCGAGCTGCCCGGGTCGCACTCATGGCAGTGTGACCTGGGAAAACGATGGGTGGCCCGGCAGTGAACACACTCGATGTGTGTCAGATCACAACCGTTACGATCCTGTGATCAGAAGGTGTTGACTTCACCACACTCTGGTGCAACATTCTGTTGGCATTCGGCGGCCGATGGTCGGCTGCTGCAAAATCGGAGGTCAACGGTGTCGGACTCGGACTTCGAGGCGCTGGTCAGTAAGACGGGCATGAATCGCCGGACGCTACTGCGGGTGATGGGTGCTGGCATCGCCAGCGCGGTCGCGGTGCCACTGCTGTCCAGTTGCACGGGGACCTCTGGTTCCGCGGCGAGTTCCACCACCGCGGCGGCGACCACCAGCGCGGGCACCACCAGCGCGGCTGCCACCAGTGCCGCCACCAGCGCGGCGGCGTCCAGCGCGAGCAGCGCGGCCGGCTCCACCGCTTCGAGCGCGGCCGGCAGCATCGCTCAGCTGGGAGGCACCGTCGCGTTCGGCTCGAACGCCTCCGACGAAACACCGAAGAAGGCGTACCAGGCGGTCTTCGACGCGTTCAACAAGCTGTCCGGTACCGAGGTCAAGGTCAACACCGTCGACCACAACTCGTTCCAGGAGAACATCAACAACTACCTCCAGGGCAGCCCGGACGAGGTCTTCACCTGGTTCGCCGGCAACCGCATGCAGTTCTTCGCTGCCCAGGGCCTGCTGACCCCGATCGACGACGTCTGGTCCGGCTTCCAGGACCAGTACTCGGACGGCTTCATCCAGGCGTCGACCGCGGCCGACGGGAAGAAGTACTTCGTACCGTTCTACAACTACCCGTGGGCGTTCTTCTACCGGAAGAGCGTCTTCGCCGACAAGGGCTACACCGTTCCCAAGACCCTCGACGAGTTGAAGACCCTGGCCACCAAGATGAAGGCCGACGGCCTCGTTCCGATCGCCTTCGCCGACAAGGACGGCTGGCCGGCGATGGGTACCTTCGACTACCTGGACATGCGGATCAACGGCTACCAGTTCCACATGGACCTGATGGCACACAAGGAGTCCTGGACCGATCCCAAGGTGAAGAAGGTCTTCGACACCTGGAAGGAACTGCTCCCCCTGCACCAGGAGGGATCGCTGGGCCGGACGTGGCAGGAGGCGGCCCAGTCGCTGGTCAAGAAGGAGGCGGGACTCTACCTTCTCGGTATGTTCGTAGGGCAGCAGTTCCCGGCCGCCGATGCGGACGACCTGGACTTCTTCGCCTTCCCCGAGATCGACTCCGCCGTCGGGCATGGACGCGGTCGAAGCTCCGATCGACGGGTTCCTGGTGAGCAGCAAGGGCCTGACGGATCAGGGCAAGGCCCTGCTCACCTACCTGGCGTCCCCGGAGGCGCAGGGAATCTATCTCGGCAGCGACCCGAACAACGTCGCCGCCAACAAGACCGCGGATACCAGCAAGTACACCGGCCTGCAGAAGAAGGCCGTCGAGTTGATCGGATCGGCGAAGAGCATCTCCCAGTTCCTGGACCGGGACACCCGCCCCGACTTCGCCAGCCCGGTCGTCATCCCGGCCCTGCAGCAGTTCATCAAGGACACCGACACCGACGCGGTGACCTCGAGCCTGGAGGCACAGGCAAAGACGATCTTCACCTCGTGACCGGCCCGGACACAGTGGAGATCTGCGACAGGTGACCACATCCCGGCAGATTCCCGTGCCCGCGGCACCGGCTCCCGCGCCGGTGTCGCGGGCACGGCGGGTGCGCCGGCTGAGCACCACGGACAAGGTCGTCCTCGGGCTGATGATCGGCATTCCCACGCTGATCGAATTCGTCCTCGTCTGGTTCCCGGCGGTCGCGTCGATCTTCCTGTCGTTCGGGCTCTGGAACGGTGTCGGGTCGCTCGGCAGGATCCAGTGGATCGGCCTGCAGAACTATCACAACATCTTCACGGTCGACCCCAACTTCTGGCCGGCCATCTCCCACAACTTCATCTGGTTGGCCTTCCTGGCATTCATCGCCACCCCGTTGGGCATCCTGCTGGCGGTGCTGCTGGATCGGGAGTTCGCCGGCAGCCGGGTGCTGCAGAGCATCTTCTTCCTGCCCGTGATGTTCTCGTTGGCCCTGATCGGCGTGATCTGGCAACTGGTGTTCTCGCCCGAACAGGGCCTGGTCAACGGGATCCTGGGCACCAACATCGACTGGTTCGGCAACTCGAACATCAACCTGTGGGCGGCTTTGGTGGCGGCCAGTTGGAAGCACGTCGGCTACATCATGATTCTGTACCTGGCCGGGCTGAAGGGTGTCGATCCGTCGCTCAAGGAGGCGGCGGCGATCGACGGCGCGACCAGTAGCCAGACGTTCTTCCGAGTGGTGTTCCCGGCCATGAAGCCGATCAACATCGTCGTCGTGGTGATCACCATCATCGAGGCGCTCCGGGCGTTCGACATCGTCTTCATCATCAACAAGGGCACCAACGGCCTGCAGTTGCTGTCGACGATGATCTACACGAACAGCGGCGCCGCGGCCAGGATCGGCTACGCCTCCGCGCTCGCGGTGATCCTGCTGGTGGTGGCCCTGGTACCGATCGTCAGCTACCTGAGCATGGCCTTCCGGGAGGACGCACGATGAGCGCAGCGATCGGCGTGCTGCCGCCGGAACCGGGTGCCGCTGCTCCACGGAGCCGGCGGGCGCGCCGGCGCGCGGAGTCCTCGCCCATGCGCAAGGGCAGCCGGGGCGCCCGCATTGCGATCATCTCGTTCCTGGTGGTGGCGGCCGCATTGTGGATGGTGCCGCTGCTGTGGGCGTTCTACACCTCGCTCCGTCCCCTGGACTACTTCAAGGACCACTCGTACTTCTCCATCGGCGGTCCGTACAACTTCCAGAACTACGCCGACGCGTGGGAGCAGGCGGAGCTGCCCAAGTTCTTCCTGAACTCGATGATCATCACGCTGCCCGCGGTCGTGCTGACCTTGCTGTTGGCGTCGTTCGCCGCGTTCAAGCTGTCCCGGGTGCCGTGGCGCTACAACATCCCGCTGCTCATCCTGTTCACCGCCGGAAACCTGCTGCCGCAGCAGGTGCTGGCCACGCCGCTGTTCCAGATGGCCAAGCACACGCCGTTGCCGCTGTCGGTGTCGGACTCCGGCTCGTTCATCAACACCTACTACATCGTCATCGCCGTCAACATCGCATTCCAACTCGGCTTCTGCACCTTTGTGATGAGCAACTACATGAAGGCCCTGCCGATAGAGCTCACCGAGGCGGCGCAGGTCGACGGCGCCAGCGTGTGGAAGCAGTACTGGCGGATCATCCTCCCGCTCTGCCGGCCGCCCCTCGCGGCGCTCGCGACGCTGGAGTTCATCTGGATCTACAACGACTTCTTCTGGGCGCTGCTGCTGATCCAGAAGGGCGACCGGCTGCCGATCACCTCTGGCCTGAACAACCTGAACGGGCAGTTCGCGCAGAACTACAACCTGCTCTCAGCCGGGGCGCTGCTGTCAGCGGTGCCGGTGCTGATCGTCTACCTGGTGCTGCAACGCCAGTTCGTCGCCGGCCTCACACTAGGGGCCAACAAGGGATGACCGGCAGGCATGTTCTCGGCCCGACGCTGCCCGCCCGCGGGGCGCAGCATGCCGCCGCCATGGCCCGGCTCACCGAGAGGCTCGGTGGCCGGATGGCTTTCGGCGGCGACTACAACCCGGAGCAGTGGCCGGAGAGCGTCTGGCCCGACGATGTGGCGTTGATGCGGCAGGCCGGGGTGAACCTGGTCTCGGTAGGCATCTTCTCCTGGGCCCTGCTGGAGCCGGAGCCCGGCCGCTACGAGTTCGGCTGGCTCGACCGGATTCTGGACCTGCTGCATGCCGGCGGCATCGCCGTCGATCTCTCCAACGCATCCGCGACCCCGCCGCCGTGGTTCTCCCATCGGCATCCGGAATCCCTCCTGACCGACGCCGACGGGGTGACCCGCAGTTACGGTGCGCGGCAGGGATTCTGTCCGTCATCGGCGGCGTACCGCTCGGCCGCGGCCGGCCTCACCACTGCGATCGCCGACCGGTACGCCGGGCACCCGGCGGTGGCGATGTGGCACGTGCACAACGAGTACGGCAACCACAACTGGAGCTGCTACTGCGACGTGTCCGCGACCGCCTTCCGGGAGTGGCTGCTGCGGCGCTACGGCAGTCTCGACGAGCTCAACGACGCGTGGGGCACCACCTTCTGGAGCCAGCGGTACCACAAGTGGGACGAGATCTTGCCGCCGCGGACTCCGGCCTACAAGACGTTCGCCAATCCGACGCAGCAGCTGGACTTCTCGCGGTTCTCCTCGGACGAACTGTTGGATTGCTACCGGGCCGAGGCGGATCTCATCCGGGCCCGTTCCGACCTGCCGGTGACAACGAATTTCATGCAGTTCTGGAAGCCGATCGACTACTGGCGCTGGTCCCAGAATGTGGAGCTGATCAGCAACGACCACTACCGGATGGCCGCCCGCGGCCCGGCCGCAGCGACGCACGACCTGGCAATGGCGGCGGATCTGGTGCGCTCGCTGGCCGACGATGCGCCATGGTTGCTGATGGAGCACTCGACGTCGGCCGTCAACTGGCAGCCGCGGAACCCGGCAAAGCCGACCGGGCAGATGCGCCGGGACAGCCTGACCCACATCGCGCGCGGATCGGACGGTGCGCTGTTCTTCCAGTGGCGGGCTTCGCGTGCCGGCGCGGAGAAGTTCCACTCCGGGATGCTCCCGCATGCCGGAACGGACACCGATCGTTGGCGCGAAGTGTGCGACCTGGGGACGACTCTGGCGGCGCTCGGCCCGGTGGCGGGTAGCCGGACCATCGCGAACATCGCCATCGCCTTCGACTGGCACGCCTGGTGGGGCGTCGAGCTCGACTCGCATCCCAGGTCGACGTCGACCAGATGTCGCGAGTCCGCCGCTGGCATCGGCTCCTCTGGGAACAGGGGTACACCTGCGACTTCGTGCACCCGGACCGGGACCTGGCCGGCTACGACCTGGTCCTGGCGCCCACGCTCTACCTGTGCACCGACGACGCCGCCGCGAATCTGGCTGCGGTCCCGGAGCGGGGCGGCACTGTGGTGATCGGGTACTTCTCCGGGATCGTCGATGTCGACGACCATGTGAGACTCGGCGGGTACCCCGGAGCCTTCACCGACCTGCTGGGCCTGCGGGTGGAGGAGTTCTCCCCGCTGCTCGACGGCGAGCGGGTCGAGCTCCGGGTTCCGGCCGGCAGCGGACTCCCGCCGGGTGGGCCTACGACGTCGGTCGGAACGGTCTGGACCGAGCTGATCGGCACCCTCGGGGCCGATGTCGAGGTGCTCGCCACGTTCGCAACCGGGACCTTTCCGGAGCGGCCGGCGATCACCCGCCGAGATCTGCCGTCCACCCATGCATCTGGGCGGGCCGGGTCGGCCTACTACCTCGGTACCGACCCCGACGACGAGCTGCTCCGGCGCCTGCTCACCCACGCCGCTGCCACTGCGGGTGTCCGGCCGGCCCTGGAGTTCGCCGGCTGGCCGGAGGGCCTGGATGCCGCGATCCGGCAGGACGATCACACCAGATATCTGTTCGCGATCAACTCGGGGCCGGACGCCGCGTCGATCCCGTGGGAGGGAATCGATCTGTTGACCGGCCTGCCGTGGGCGGACGGCGCCTCCCTGGCCCCCGGCCAGGTGGCGGTGCTGGCGGCGGCGGTGTCGCGGCCGTGACGATGCGTCCGATGACGCCGGGTCTGATGACGCCGTCGTGGTCCAGGGTTGATGCAGGCCTCCGACACGGGGAAGGAACGGGACGTGCTGGCTACCCAACGGCGTGAGTTGATTCTGGCCGAGGTGGAGCGGGTCGGCGGAGTCCGGGTCACAGAACTCGCGGAGCTGTTCGGGGTCTCGGACATGACGGTGCGCCGCGATCTGGAACAGCTGGAGATGCACGGATGGCTGCGCAAGGTCCATGGCGGCGCCGTGCTGGCCACCAGCAGTACCGAGGAGCCGGGCTTCGAGGTCAAGAGCGCACTGCAGCAACCTGCGAAGCGGGCCATCGCAGCGCGTGCCGCGACTCTGGTGGAGCCGAACACCGCGATCGCGTTGTCCGCCGGTACCACCACCTGGATGTTGGCGCGCAGCCTCCAGGGCACCACCGCGAACCTGTCGGTGGTGACCAACTCGACCACCGTGGCCGACATCCTGTCCGCCGGCGGCGGCGCCGGCGCCACCGGCATCAACGTCATCCTGACCGGCGGCGCCAGGACGCCCAGCGCGGCGTTGGTGGGGCCGATCGCAGATCGGGCGATCGCGTCCCTGCATGTCGACCGGCTGTTCCTCGGGGTGCACGGGATGGACTCCGAAGCCGGTTACACCACGCCGAATCTGGCGGAGGCGCAGACCAACCAGGCGTTGATCGCCAGTGCCCGGCAGGTGGTGATCCTGGCGGACTCGACGAAGTGGGGCACCGTCGGCCTGGCCGACTTCGGGGCGCTGTCCGTCGCCGACGTACTCATCACCGATGACGGCATCACCCCAGAGGCCCGCCGCGAGCTCGAGGACCGGGTCGGCGAGCTGATCGTGGTGGCCGTCCACGAGGGCGCCGCTCGCGTCGGTGGCGGCCGGGGCGAGGAGGCTGCGGGGTGACCGAGGTACCGGAGTCGGTGCTCCTGCGTCGGGCCGGGGTCAGCGTTCTGATCGACACCCGCGGGCCGGGCCAGCCGGTGCTGGTGCACTGGGGGGCCGACCTCGGAGATCTCGACGAGCCGGACCGGAACGCCGTCATCCGGGCGAACGTTCCGGCGGTGCCCCACGCCGTCGCCGACGCGCCGCTGCCCCGTGGACTGCTGCCGGAGCGGGCCTGGGGATACCAGGGCCGGCCGGGTCTCTCCGGGCACCGCGACGGCGGGGATTTCGCGCCCCGGTTGATCCGCATCGCCGTCGAGCGCCCGGGCCCGGCGACCACCGGTAGCGACCCGTCAGCGGACGCGACCGCCGATGCGGTGACGTTCGTTCTGGTCGACGCGGATGCCGGGCTGTCCGTCCGGTCCGACTGGCGTCTCGATCCGTCCGGACTGCTGCAGGTGCGGCATGCGGTGACGAACACCGGCGGGACCCCTTACCAGCTCACCGAGCTGGCCGTGGTGCTGCCGGTGCCGGCGGTCGCCACCGAGCTGATGGACTTCACCGGACGCTGGTGCCGGGAACGGGCCCCGCAACGTCTGCCGTTCGCATTCGGCGCGTGGACCCGGGAGAACCGGCACGGGCGGACCGGTGCGGACAGCGCATTTGCGATGCTGGCCGGCTCGGCCGGCTTCGCGAACCGGCACGGTGCGGTGTGGGCCGTACACCTGGCCTGGAGCGGCGACCAGGTGACGCTGGGCCGAGGCGCACCCGGACGGCACCAGAGTACTCGGTGCGGCAGAGCTGTTGGCACCCGGCGAGATCGAGCTCCAGCCCGGCGAAACGTACACCACCCCGGACGTTTTCGCCGCCTACTCCGACGCCGGACTCGACGGCATCTCAGCACGCTTCCACCGCTATCTCCGGAGCCGCCCGAGCCACCCGGCATCGCCCCGCCCGGCGGTGCTGAACACCTGGGAGGCAGTCTATTTCGACCACGATCTCGATCGACTGACCGAGCTCGCGGACCTGGCCGCCGCCGTCGGCATCGAGCGGTTCGTCCTCGACGACGGCTGGTTCGGCGGCCGCCGCGACGACACCAGCTCACTCGGCGACTGGCAGGTTTCCACAGCCGTCTGGCCGAACGGTCTCGGACCGCTCGTCACGCACGTCACCGCGCTGGGTATGCAGTTCGGGCTGTGGGTGGAACCGGAGATGGTGAACCCGGACTCGGACATCTATCGGGCCCACCCCGACTGGGTGCTCGGCCCGGCCGGCGAACTGCCGCCGCCGGCCCGGCAGCAGCAGGTCCTCGACCTCGCCAACCCGGCGGTGGCGCGTTACCTGTTCGACGCGCTGGATGCGTTGATCAAGGAATACCGCATCGGGTATCTGAAGTGGGACCACAACCGGGATCTGGTCAGCGCGACCCACGATGGCCGGGCCGGCGTGCACGCCCAGACCCTGGCGGTGTACCGGCTGATCGACGCGCTCAAGACAGCCAACCCCGGGCTGGAGATCGAGAGCTGCGCCAGTGGCGGCGCCCGGGTGGACCTCGGCATCCTGGCCCGGACCGACCGGGTGTGGGCCAGCGACAGCAACGACGCGCTGGAGCGTCAGCACATCCAGCGCTGGACCGGGCTGCTGCTGCCGCCGGAGTTGGTGGGCGCCCACATCGGGCCGCCCAGGGCACACACCACCGGCCGGACCCAGTCGTTGGCCTTCCGGGCGGCCACGGCCATGTTCGGCCACCTCGGGGTCGAGTGGGACATCGCCGCGGCCACCTCGGCCGAACGCGAGGCGCTGGCCGCGGTGATCGCCGCCTACCGGCGACTCCGGCCGCTCCTGCACACCGGGACCGTCGTGCACGCCGACCATCCCGACCCCGCGGCCACCGTCTCCGGGATCGTCGCCGCCGACCGCACCACCGCACTGTTCAGTTACGTCCAGCTGACCAGCAGCGCCACCGAGAGACCTCGTCCGATCCGTCCGGTCGGGCTCGATCCCGAGAAGCACTACCGGGTTGTCGTTCTCGAACCCGCCGGACCGGCCGGCCGGATCGATCGGGTGCTGCCGGCGTGGATCACCGACGGCGGCGTCACGCTCTCCGGCCGGGCGCTGGAGCAGGTCGGCGTCGCCGTCCCGGTGCTGCAGCCGGAGCAGGCGCTGCTGATCGAACTGACTGCGACCTGAACAGGAGCCATGGCAGCTCAGGCCGTCGGTGGAACTGCTGCACCCGTTGTCGATCCGGTCGGCTGGTATTCACCGAACCGGGACAGGCTGATCGCGCCGCCCACCGCCATCACGAAGCCCAGCACCGCCATCGGCCAATGGCCCGGCCGGACCGCATCGCCAAGGGCGAGCACTCCGACGATCGACGGGAGCACTGTCTCCGTCGCGAACGTGACCGCGGAAACCCGGGTCACGACGCCGATCTCGACGGCCATCGCGAACAGCACGGCGCCGGCCACGCCGCTGAGCGCGAGGGCCCATACCGATGGGTCGGCCAGGACGTGCCACCACGGCACCGGTAGGTGCAGCGCCCGCGCGGCCACGGCGACCACGCTGAAGGCCAGCCCGGCGGCCACGGCGAGGAGTGCGGGGTGGCGCCGGCGTCGCCCCCACCACCCCAACCCGACCACCGGCAGCACGCAGCCCACCAGCACCCAGCGCCAGGCATCTGGCAGCGATCGGCTGCCCTCGGAGCCTGCGGAGAGCCCGAGCAGTACCAGCCCGCACATCACCACGGCGACACCCCACCACCCCGACGCGCCGATTCTGGCCCCCAGCGCGGCGGCAATGACTGCGGTCACCACCACGCTCGAGGCGACAACCGACTGCACCAGAAACAGCGGCAGGAACTGCAGCGCGACCACCGCTGCGACGAATCCGAGACCGTCCAGCGCCAGACCGAGAAAGTACAACGGCTGGGTGCGCAGGCCGGTGAACAGACCGGTCCCCGGCTCGATCCGGTGCACGCCGACCGACTGCAGGACCGACGCCGCGCCGTAGGCCAGCGCGGCCGCCAGCGCACAGGACAGTCCGAGCAGCACGCGGCGAGTCTCGCAGACCTCCGTGGGCGGCGAACCGGCCCGGCCGGACGCAGAACGGTCAGAGCACCCGCGGCACCAGCTCGGCCGGCTTGCCGACGTACGCGCCGTAGCTGTCCGCGGCGTCCTGCAACTCCGCGATCACCGCGGCCGAGGGCTCCGCGTGCAGCGCCGCGTCGATCAGCAGCGATGCGGCCTTCTCGGTGACCCGCCAGCCGCCGATCACCGCGGCATCCCGGACGATCACCAGGTTGGGGACCGCGCGGTCCTCGAAGCCCACCTTGGCGCTCCCGGTCGGGTCGAGCAGCCACTTGCTCCTGCTGTACCCGACCACGTACTCGTCGTAGCTCTGCAGCAGCCGGGTCCGCGGTCCGGCTCCGTTCCGGACCTCCGGAGCGGCGTAGAACGTCATCCCGTCGAATTCCATGGCCTGCAGCGCGTCGCCGGCGGCCTCGATGCCCGCGCGGATGTCGGCCAGTGTGAGCGAGGCCCACCAGCTCATGTCATGGACGGTGGCCGGGCCGTGCGACGAGAAGTACCGCACCACCAGTTCGGCAACTGCCTCGTCCCGGGACAGTCGCTTCGTGTCAGGAGCCCGATCGGCCAACCGGGTGTAGGTGTGCTGCTTACCCGGTCGTGCGCCGCTGCAGATCACCCCGTCGAGCTCCGCGTTCATCAGGATCAGGGTGCCGCGCAACCCGGCCTCGGCGATGCCCGCGTCCCCGAGGGCGACGGCGATCTCCTTGCGGGTCAGCGGTCTGCCGCCGAGCGCCTCGGCGATGACCGCGGTGGCCCGGTCCAACGTCGCGCCGTCGAGCCCCTCGCGCCGGTAGTAGGACGCGTTGAACGCCTGCACCCGGGGACCGGTGAGGTCCAACAGCCAGCCGATGTCCTCGGGCAGCACGAAGTGCCAGGTCGGGCGCAGCACGTGGGTGCGCAGCAGCCCGCCGTCGTTCACCAACTCGGTGATCTCGGTGCGGCGGACCGTGCCCGCACTCCGGTGCGCGACGCTCCAGCAGGCGGGCCCGAAGTCCTGCGACTGCACAGCGACCAGGTACCGGACCACGTCGTCCGGGCTCCCCAACGGGCCGCCGGTCAGTCCGACGGTGGCGGCGCGTCGGTGGGCGATCGTCAGGGCGTCGAAGGCTGCGGCCACCGTCGCACCGTAACCCCGGCCACCGTCAGCGCCGGCCACCGACAGCGCCGGCCACCGGGACTGAGTTCCACCGGGGTGCCACGCCCCGGCTACCGTTCTGGCGTGAAGATCGCCATCACCGGGGCCGGCGGCGGCATCGGCTCGGTCCTGAACCGGCAGTTGGACCGGTCCGCGTTCGAGGTCACGCTCATCGATCTGGTCGCGCCGGAACCCGGGGACCCGGCCGACCGGACGGTGGCCGCCGACCTGCGCGACGCCACCGCAGCGGCAACAGCCCTGGCCGGCGCCGAGGCAGTGGTGCACCTGGCTGCGATCCCGCACGAGGCGCCGTTCGGCGACATCCTGGACAGCAACATCGTGATGACGCACCACGTGTACGACGCCGCCCGGCAGCACGGGATCCGTCGGGTGGTGTTCGCCAGCACCGTGCACGTCAGCGGCTTCCGTGAATGGGGTCGGATCACCTCGCCCGCCGATCCTCCGCGGCCGGACACCTACTACGGCCTGAGCAAGCTGTACGGCGAGGGCCTCGGTCGGTTGTACGCGGACCGCTTCGGGATCGAGGTGGTGAACCTCCGGATCGTCGGCTTCGGCCGGGAGCCGCTCACCCCGTACTTCCTGTGGGGCTGGCTGAGCGCCGACGACGCGGTGCGGCTGGTCACCGCGGCCCTCACCGCACCGGGCATCGGCTATCTGACCTGCTACGGGGTGTCGCGGAACACCCGCCGGTTCTACACCGACGACGGCTGGGCCGAGCTCGGCTACCGGCCGGTCGACGACGCCGAGCGGTTCGCCGACCGCTGGCCGGAGGCGCAACCACCGGCGCTGCAGGGCGGCGATTTCACCGATCCGGGCTATTTCGGCCGAGCGTGAGCGGCGGCACTGGCCCGTCTGCGGTGCGTCTGACCCCTGGTGTGCCACGATCGGGGCAGGTCGGGTGGGTGACATCGACGGTAGGAGAACGCCATGGATCCGGTGCGACCGACGACCGCTGCCGAGCCGGGGACCCACCAGGTCGAGCATCTGCCCGACGACGGCCGATTCCGCATCTCCGGAGGCCCTGACGGGCACGACATCGCCGTGCTCGAATACGAGGAGTCTCCCGGGGTGTGGAACATGCACCACACCTGGACCGACCCGACCCGGCGCGGCCACGGACTCGCCGATCTGGTGGTGACCGTGGCCATGGACGCAGCCAGGGACGCCGACGTCCGGGTGGTGGCCACCTGTTCCTACGTCGTCGACTGGCTCGACGGCCACCCGGCCTATGCCGATCTCACCAGGCACCGGGCGTGACGACGCCGCCCAGCCGCTCGACCCCACCCGGCGATCCGGACGAAGCCGCCCTGACCGAGGCTGCCGAGCAGGTCTTCGAGGCGATGGACGAATCGCCGGGACCCGCTCCTACCGCGGCCGAGCAGCATCGGATCCGTCAGGTGCTGACCACGATGGCGACCAGGGTGACGGCGGAACGAGCGGTGCGCGCCGCCGAGTCGGCGGCCGAGGCCAGCCGTCGCGCCGCGGAGGCGGCGGCCGAGCGAGCCACCGACGCATCGGGTGAGCGGCACCGGCCGCCGCTGCAGCCGTTCCGGGTCGGGTTCTTCGGCGCCCTCGGGGTGCTGATCGCGTACACCTTGTACCTGTCCCTCGACACCATCCGCGGCACGCTGATCCTGATCGCGGTGGCGGCCCTGCTGGCCATCGGACTGGATCCGGCGGTGATGTTCTTCCAACGCCGCGGGCTCACACGCGGCTGGTCGGTCACCATCGTGTTCCTGACCCTGGTTGCCGCACTGGGCGGAATCATCTACGCGATCGTGCCGCCCGTGGTTACCCAGGTGTCGAAGCTGGTCGAGTCCGCACCGAACCTGATCAGCAACCTGCAGGCCAACCCGACGATCAAGAACCTGGACGAGAAGTTCGGCCTGATCCAGAAACTGCAGAACTCCTCACTGATCCAGAACATCGGATCCGGCGCAGTCAGCGTGACGTTCACCGTCGCCGGGATCGCGGTCGACCTGCTGATCGCGCTGATCCTGACGCTCTACTTCCTCGGCGGCCTACCCAGGATCAAGGCCACCGCCTACCGGCTGGCCCCGGCCACCCGGCGGGCCAGGGTCACCGATCTGGGCAACAAGATCATCGGGCAGCTCGGCGGGTACCTCTCCGGCGCCACCATCATCGCGGTGCAGGCCGGCCTGGTCGCGGGGGTGTTCTCGTGGATCGTCGGGTTGCCCTACCCCTGGGCCATCGCGCTGGGCGCGGCGGTGCTGGACTACATCCCGGTGATCGGACCGATCACCGTCGGGGTGTCGATGATGCTGCTGGGCTTCACCCAGTCGGTCACCATCGGCATCATCGCGGCCGGCTTCTACATCTGCCAGCATCTCTTCGAGGCCTACTGGCTGTACCCACGGGTGATGCGCCGGACGGTCGACATCTCGGCCGGGGCGGTGGTGGTGGCCATCGTCATCGGTGGTGCACTGCTGGGCGTCACCGGGGCACTGCTCGCGGTGCCGGTGGCCGCCGCCATCCAGCTGATCGTGCGCGAGGTCGTCATGCCGATGCAGGAACGGAATTGACCCGCCGCCGGCGGGCACCGTGACGATCCGTCCCGCTCCGGACGGGCTGTCCGACACAGTGATCGCGCCGACGCTGGACCATCTCGTATATGCGACACCGGATCTCGAGCGCTCGGTGGCCGAGTTCGGTGAGGTCACCGGAGTACGGCCGGTCGAAGGTGGCCGGCATCTGGGCCGCGGCACGAGGAACTACCTGGTCGGCCTGGTGGGTCCGGGCGGTGGCAGCGCGACCGGCTACCTGGAGATCATCGGGCCGGACCCGCAGAACCCGCCCGAGCCCGGTGCGGTGCCGCCGTTCGGCATCGCCGATCTGCGCCGCCCCCGGCTGATCACCTGGGCGGTGCATCCCGGCGATCTCGACGCCGCGGTCGTGGCGGCGGCCGCCGCCGGGGCCGATCTCGGCCCGGCACTGCGGATGAGCAGGCGCACGCCGTCCGGCCGGCTCCTGGAATGGCGGCTCGCCACCACCTGGCCGGCGCCGCTCGACGGCATCGTCCCGTTCCTCATCGACTGGGGCGCGACCCCCCACCCAGCGGCCGATCCGGACCTGCCGGCCGTCACCCTGGTAGCGCTGTTCGCCACCCATCCCGACCCGCCGGCGGTGCACAGGGTGCTGGGCAGCCTGGGGGTGGAGCTCCGGGTGGAGGCCGGCCGGGCGGGACTCATCGCGATCGTGCAGACCCGGCGCGGCCGGGTGCAGCTGGACTGACGAATCGGCCGGTGATCGGCGAGTCATCTCCCCCGCCTGTCGCCCGGTTGCTGACCGGCACTCCCTGGTCACTAGGGTCGGGGAGCATGCGCATCGTGGTGATCGGCGGCAGCGGGCACATCGGCAGCTTCCTGGTTCCGCAGCTGGTCCGGGACGGTCACAGCGTGATCAGCATGACCCGCGGGACGAGCGCTCCCTACCTCGACGCCGGCGAGTGGTCCGAGGTCGAGCGAATCTCGGTCGACCGGGGCGCGGAGGACGCGGACGGAACATTCGGGACGCGGGTCGCCGCGTGCGGCGCCGACGTGGTGGTGGACCTGATCTGCTTCACCCCGGAATCGGCCGGCGCGTTGGTGGACGCGCTGCGGGGCCGGGTCGGGCACCTGGTCCACTGCGGGTCGATCTGGCGTTACGGGATGAGTCGCACGCTGCCGATGCGGGAGGACGACAGGTCGCCGGCCTTCGGTGAGTACGGCGTCGGCAAGGCTGCGATTGCCGAGCTGCTGGCCGCCGAGACCCGGGCCGGGGGCATCACCACAACGGTGCTGCAGCCAGGACACATCAGCGGACCCGGCTGGTCGCCGATCGGGCCGTTGGGGAACCTCGATCCCGGTGTCTGGCATGCGCTCTCGGCCGGTCGGGAGATCGCCGTGCCGGGCCTGGGTGCTGAGCTCATGCACCACGTCCACGCCGCTGACGTCGCGCAGGCGTTCCGGCTCGCGATCGAGCATCGGGAGGAAGCGTCCGGCCAGTCGTTCAACGTGGTGGCGCCCTCCGCATTGACCGTCCGCGGATTCCTGGCGATCGCGGCGGCCTGGTTCGGGCAGACCGCCCGAACCCGATCGGTGAGCTGGCCCGAATTCCGGGCCGGTACCAGCGCCGAGTTCGCCGAAGCGAGCTGGGAGCACCTGTGCCGCAGCCAGTACGCGTCGATCGAGAAGGCGCGGACCCTGCTCGGCTACGCCCCGGCGTTCGAGCCGGAGGCCGCCGTCCTGGCGGGCGTCCGCTGGCTCATCGAGCATGACCGGCTGGACGTCGCAGCACCCCTGGTCGTCTGAGAACCCTTGCGGGTGCGTGCATCAGTAGCCCCGGGTGATCTCGAAGGTGGTGGTCAACTGGGCGGTCGAGTCGCCCCCGACCCAGACGTCGAAGGTAGATACGTCGGTCACCCAGTCCCGGACGGCCGCGTTCCAGTAGCGGCGCTCGGCGGGGCCGACCGGAAACGAGATCGTGCGCGACTGCCCGGGTGCCAGGGCGACCCGCTGGAATCCCTTCAGCTCGCGGACCGGACGGGACGCCGTGCCGGAGCGCTGGTGCACGTACAGCTGGACGACCTCGTCGGCCGGACGGATCCCGGTGTTGGTGACGTCCACCGACACCGTGACGGTCCCCTCCACCGCTCCGACAGGCGGGTCGACGCGCAGGGCGCGGTAGTCGAAGCGCCCGTAACTCAGCCCGAACCCGAAGGGGAACAGCGGCGTACTGGCCTCGTCCCAGTAGCGGCGACCCTGGGCGTCCGGATCGTGAGAGCGGGTATGGGCGTAGAACATCGGCAGCTGGCCGACGGTCCGCGGCCAGCTGAACGGAAGCTTTCCGCCGGGTGAGACATCGCCGAAGAGCAGGTTCGCCACCGCGGTGCCGCCCTGGGTGCCTGGGTACCAGATTTCGAGGATGGCCGAGACGTTCCCGGTCGCCCAGCGCAGGTCAAGCGGCCGCCCATTCATCACCAGCAGCACCACCGGCGTACCGGTGGCGACCACGGCCTTGAGCATTTCGAGCTGGCGCCCTGGCAGCTCGAGCGAGGACCGGGAGGCCATCTCGCCGATCATGTTCTGCCACTCGCCGACCACAACGACCGCCACGTCGGCACCCAGAGCCAGGTCGACAGCTGTGTCGAATGCGGCATTCTCGTCGAACCCCTCGGGGTCGGTCGGCGTGTTGCCGCCGAACATGTCGAACAGCGAGGGGAACTCGCGCTGCACGACCGAGATCCCATGGGCGTGCTCGACCTGCACGGCGTCACCGACCCTCGACCGGATTCCGTCGACAATGGTGACCGTCTCGTCCAGATCGAAGTCGAAGACCCACGGCCCCAGGATGTCTCGGCGGGAATCGGCGAGCGGTCCGATCACCGCGATCGAAGTGATCGTGGTGGCGTCCAAGGGCAGCAGGTCGCCCTCGTTGCGCAGCAGCACCGCGGACCGCTCGGCAGCAACCCTGGCCAGACCGCGGTGCGCCGGGTCGCCCAGCACCGCACGGGCCTCGTCCTCGTCGACATAGGGGTCGTCGAACAGACCGAGGCGGATCTTCGCCTCCAGAATCCGCCGCACGCTCCTGTCGATGACGGGCAGATCCGTCGCCCCGGTCGCCAATGCCCCGGGCAGCTCGGTGTAGGCCGCATCGGCGACCGCCATCTCCATGTCCACCCCGGCGTTGACGCCGCGGGCCGCCGCATCCGTCAGGTCGGCCGCGAGGCCGTGGGTGAGCAGGCTGCGCACGGCATTGGCGTCGCTCACCACGAAACCGTCGAATCCCCAGGTCTCGCGGAGGATCTCGGTCAGCAGCCAGCGGTTGCCAGTGGCCGGGATCCCGTTGAGATCCATGTAGGCGGTCATCACATTGCCGGCGCCGGCATCGATCGCTGCCCGGAACGGCGGGAGGTAGACGTTCAACAGTTCGGAGTCGGAGAGGTCGACCTCGTCGTAGTCGCGGCCCCCGAGCGAGGCGCCGTATCCGGCCAGGTGCTTTGGGCCGGCGATGATCCGCTCGGGAGTGCCCAGGTCCGGGCCCTGGAAGCCGCGTACCTGGGCGGCGGCGACGGCCGCGCCGAGAAAGGGATCCTCGCCGGCGCCCTCGATGATCCGGCCCCAGCGCGGGTCGCGGGCGATGTCGACCATCGGCGCGAAGGTCCAGTGGATACCGACTGCCCGCGCCTCACGGGCGGCAACGGCCTGGCCGCGTTCGATGGTCGGCGGATCCCAGGAGGCCGCCATGCCGATCGGTACCGGGAAGATGGTGCGGAGCCCGTGGATGACGTCGAAGCCGAACAGTACCGGGATGCCGAACCGGTTGCCCTCGACCGCGAGCCGCTGGAGGCGGTTGGTCTCGGCCGGGTCGGTGACGAACAACAGCGAACCGACGACACCCTGTTCCAAGTGCGACTCCACCGGGTGCGGCTGCCGACCCGCATCGTCGTCGAGCTCCGGTTCGGCGCCCTGCGGGACGGCGAAGTAGAAATACTGGGTCAGCTGGCCGGCCTTCTCTGCCGGTGTCATCTGCGCCACGAGGGCGTCCACCCGTTCCTGGACCGTCATGCGAGTCTCCATTTCCGACCGAGGGCGTGGTGGCATTGTCGCCGTGATGAGTTTCCCGTCGCCGGGAGGTCCATCAGATGTCGACATCCGACCAGGCTGATGCGCACTGGTGTCAGCCGCATCAACCGAGGAGCAGCGTGACCACCAGCGACGACCCCGACCCGGTTCCGCATGTGATCGAACGGGAGGAGCAGCCGTTCGCGGCCATCCGGGACCGGATCCCGATGTCCGGCATCGCGGCACTCGCCGACCGGGTGCCGGAGGTGTTCGACTGGCTCGGCACACAGGGCGTCGATCCCGCCGGGCCGGTGTTCTTCCGCTACACGGTGATCGACATGGCCGGCCTCCTCGAGATGGAGGTCGGGGTTCCGGTCGCGGTGCCGCTCGGTCAGGGTGACGGTGATCTGGTGGTCGGCGTGCTGCCGTCGGGCAGGTACCTGACGACACGGCACACCGGTCATCCGCAGTCCCTCGAGCAGGCCACCGGCGAGTTGCTCGCCTGGGCGGCCCGGCACGGGTACACCTGGGACGTGCAGCTGCTCGACGACGGCGAGCACTGGGGCTGCCGGCTCGAGGAGTACCTGTCGGATCCCGTGGAGCAGCCGGACCTCGACACCTGGCAGACCGATCTGACGTTCCGGCTGGCGGACTGAGCCCTGCGGCAGCGCCGCCGTTCCCCGGCGGTGGTGGCGCCCCCTCGGGGTCAGTCTCCGACGGCGGCGACAGCGGCCAGGATGGCGTCGATCGTGACCTGCGGGTGCGACACCATCGAGACGTGCGACCCGGCGACGTCGGTGATGGTGGCACCGGCCCGCTCGGCCATGCTGCGCTGGGTGTTCGGCGGGATGACCTTGTCCTCGGTGCCGACGACCGCCCAGCTCGGGAGGGACTTCCAGGCTGCCGGACCGGACGGAGTGGTGTTGGCGCTGAGGGTGATCGGCCGTTGGGTCGCAACGATCAACCGACGATCCGCCTCGGAAAGATCCTGCGCGAACGAGGTGTGCACCGTGTCGGGCTTGAGGAACGCCTCGGCGTCGCCTTCCGGGCCACCGGGGTAGCCGGCGATGTCGAGGACGGCCGTCGGGTCCGGAACGTCCAGCGCCGAGCCGGATCCGCCCAGGATCTGGAACACGGTCTCGCCCTCGTCGGGGACGAACGCGTCGACGTAGACCAGGGCGCGGACGTCGCCGCCGCCGGTGCCGGCGTTGGTGATCACGAAGCCGCCGTAGGAGTGGCCGACCAGGACGACCGGACCGCTGGTCCGCTGGGCGAGAAACGAGGCCACGTACGCGGCGTCGGCGGCGACTCCGCGCAGCAGGTTCGGTGGTGCCAACACGGTGAAGCCCTGGCCCTGCAGCTCGCCCGCGACGGCGTTCCAGCTGGACGCGTCGGCCCATGCTCCGTGGACGAGGACGATGGTGGGCTTCGGCATGTCTGTCTCCTGTGCGGTTCGCGGTGCGTCGGTGATCTCCGCCCAGCGTATGGGTAGCCGTTCAGCCCGCTCCTGGCGACCTGCTCGGACGCCGGTTCCGGCCGGAGTCGGCCGATACGTCCCCGGCACAGGTGCAACGCCAGGGAGTCGTGCGGGTAAGACAGGGTATGAGCGTGCGTCCAACCGTGCCGGAGCCTGTCCGGCTCGACCTGCCCGAACCCAGCCCACTGGGCGAGGACGTCGGGGGCGCCTTCAGCGCGTTGTTCGATCTGTACGCCGGAAGGTTGTACCGGTACTGCGCAGCTCGGGCCGGCACCGCCGCGGCCGAAGACCTGGTGAGCGAGACCTTCCTGCGAGCGCTGCACGCCCGGGCCACGTTCGACCCCGCCCGAGGTTCGGCGCAGGCCTGGTTGTTCGGGATCGCTACCAATCTGCTCCGCAACCACCGTCGTGGCGAGCTTCGTCATCTGGCCGGAGTGGCGCGCAGTGCGGGTCAGGACCGGGCGATCCTCGTCACCGGTGATCGCGCGGAGGAACGGGTCGACGCTGCCGCCGAGCTCCGGCGCCTGGTACCGGCGCTGCTCGCACTGCCGCCCGTCGACCGGGACATCCTGTTGTTGAGCGCCTGGGCCTCGCTCGGGCCGTCGGAGATCGCCGTCGCGCTGTCCCTACCGGCCGGCACCGTGCGGTCCCGCCTTCACCGCCTGCGCCGCCACCTGTGCGCTACCGCAGCACAGCCCCCGGTGCCGACAACCGCAACGGCCGTTTCTCACGGGAGTGCGCCATGACCCTCGACCACAGCACCGCCACCGACTGGACCGATCGTCACCTCGACGCGGTCCTCGACCGGCTGCAGGGGGCGGCCGTGCCCGACGAGCCGGAACTCACCAACGTCCGCGCGGCGATCCTGCGGGAAGCACAGCGGCTCAGCGCAGCCGGCCCGGCTGTCGCGTCGGTGCGGCCGGTGCGGCCGGTGCGACGCAGCCGCCCGCAGTGGCGCCGCCCGCTGCTGATCGCCGCCGCCGTTGTCGCTCTGGTTGCCGGCGGTCTGACCATCCCGTTGCTGCGGGGCCCGGGCCTCGATGCGGCCGCCGCCGCCGCACTCGACCAGGCTGCCGACGCCGCGGACCGGGCCGCAGCATCGGGTACGGACGTGATCCCGGCCGGCCACTACCGCTACACCGTCACCGATGCCTGGTACCTGACGACGAGCCCGGACTACAGCTATCGCCAGCAGTCACGCCAGCAGGTCTGGATGCCGGCCGATTGGCACGACACCTGGCTGGAACGGCGCAGCAGCACCGGCGCCCGAGAGTGGATTCACGGCTCGGAGCCCGCGGCCGTCGCCGCCGGCCTGGCCAAGGACGACACACCGAGCGTCGAGCCCGACTACCGGGGATCCTGCGCCGGCTACTTCACCAACGTCTGCACGGGTGCCGGGTCCTGGCAGGCGCCAACGCAGGAGTGGATCGCGGGCCTACCGAAGGACCCGACCGGCATGTACACCCGGCTGTCCGGTGACTCCGAGGGTCATGGTCAGTCGCAGGAGTCCGAGATGCTGGTCCAGGCAACGGATGCGCTGCGCACCGGCCTGCTCCCGGCCGGCGTACGGGCGACGCTGTACCGGGCCATGGCCAAGATCAACGGCGTCGCGATCAGCGACAACGCCGTAACGTTGGACGGCAGCGTTGGCACCGGGTTCACCGTGTCCAGCCCCTGGATCCGCGGGGAGACGATCATCGACCCGCAGACCGGCGAGTACATCGGGACCCGGGAGACTCTGGTCAAGGACGATCCGACGAGCCACCTGAAGGCCGGAACCCTGCTCGGCTACACCGCTGTCACCAGCACCGTCGTGACGAAGCTCGGCGCCACCCGGTAGCGCCGCGGCCGAGGGTCGGCGACTCGTGTCTGGCGCATTCGCGTCGACTGTCAGATGGTCTGCTGATGACGCACGAAGCCGGCGCCCCCCACCCGATCCGTACCCGGATGCGAGCCAGAGCCACCGACGAGCAGCACCGGGTCTCGAGTCCGCTGGAGCTGCTGTTCGACCTGACCTTCGTGGTCGCGGTCGCCGGCGTCACGGCGCAGCTGGCGCATGCGATGGCGGAAGGGCACCTGCTGGATGCCTTGGCGCCGTTCCTCCAGGTGTTCTTCGCGATCTGGTGGGCCTGGATGAACTTCACCTGGTTCGCGTCGTCCTACGACACCGACGATGTGCCGTATCGGCTGCTGACGATGGTGCAGATGGCCGGTGTGCTGGTGCTGGCCGCCGGGGTTCCGAGCGCGTTCAACGATGCGGAGTTCGGTGCCGTCACCCTCGGCTACCTGATCATGCGGATCGGTCTGGTCGCCCAGTGGATCCGGGCGGGCGTCGAAGATCCGGAGAGCCGCGCGACCGGACTGCGCTATGCGGCCGGGATCTCGATCGTCCAGGTGGGATGGCTGATCCGGCTGGCCCTCGCGCAGGCCGGCCTGCTGCCCGCCGGGTGGCAGCTGCCGGTGTTCCTCCTCCTGGTGGTGCTGGAACTGGCAGTGCCGCCGTGGGCCGAGCGCCGGCACCGGACGAGTTGGCATCCGCACCACATCGCTGAACGGTACGGGCTTTTCGCGATCATCCTGCTCGGTGAGAGCGTGCTCGCCGCGTCCACCGGGCTGGCCGCCGCGCTGGGCGCGGGTGGCGTCAGCGGCGCCCTGGTGACGATCGCGGTGGCCGGCCTGATTCTGCTGTTCGCGTTGTGGTGGCTCTACTTCCTGGAGCCGGCAGGCGAAGGGCTTGCGGCGCATCGGGACCGGTCCTACCTCTGGGGGTACGGCCACTACTTCATCTTCGCCGCACTGGCCGCGCTCGGCGCCGGGCTCGAGGTCGCGGTCGAGGCGACGGGGCATCACCTCGAGAACGTCTCCCCGGTCGCTCTCGGCTACGGCGTCGCCGTGCCGGTCGCGGTGTTCCTGATGCTTCTGTGGGCCGTCCACGCCCCGATCGTGGCGCGGCCGGTGATCCGTCCCGCGGCCACCCTTGGCGCAACCGCGCTCATCCTTGTGCTGCCATTGGCGGGCGAGATCATCAGCGCCGCAACCGTCATCGCCGGGATCGCCGCCGTATGTGCCCTCGTCATCGTGGTGACGATCGTGCCGCGCCGTAGCCCCGCCGACGGCCACCGACGTCGCTCGGACTGACGGAGGCAGTGCAGAAGTGGGCAGGAACCAGTGGCCTGAACCAGGGCAGGAACCATGGGAGGGCACGCGCGGAGTCATGCCCTCCCACGGTCGTTCTACTGCGAGCCGCGATCGGTCGCTCGGAGGGTGACACCGGCATCGCGTTGGGCCCACCCGTGCCGCTCGCTGATCGGCCGCGACGGCGACCTGGAACGCCTGGCCGGACACCCGCCAGGCTCCCCGACCGCCCGGTTCCACCTCGGGCCGCCCGCCGATCCAGGTCGACCACGAACGGGCTCACGCCGCTACGCCGAAGTTCTTCGGCGGAGTGGCGGTGCCGTGCACTCGCACGGAGTACTTCCGGAAGGCCCTGCGGGCCATGAAGACCAGCAGCGGTCGCATCGCAGCCGGAGCGGGTGCCTTCTTCAGTTGGATCTTCATCACCTCCGGGTCGCCCTCGTAGAACATGTGCCCGATCGCCAACAGCTGGATGTTCTTCGGAATGGAGGCCATCCCGCGGTCGTCGAACTCGTTCCACTCCTGCCTCGGTGATGTTCCGCGCCATGATCGGCAGTAGATGGGTCTCCTCGGCGTGCAGGTGCTCGAACAGCACCGGCGCAGAGCTCGTCGAGCACGGCGGCGACCCGCTCCCCGTCGGCGGTGGACGCCGTCCGTCGCCAGCCGGCCAGCATCGGAGCGAGCTGATCCAGCAGGTCGTGGACCCGCTCGTGCTGCGACTCCATGAGATGGACCAGCGGTGCGAGTTCGTCGGGCACCCGCTCCAGCAGCTTGTCCCAGAGCAGGTCGTCCTCATTGGTGTGGTGGTGGTGCAGGAAGCCGAGGAACAACTCGACATGGTCGGCGACCTCTGCCGCGCGCCGCAGGTCTCCGTCCCGGGTCGCTCTGATCTCCCGGGGGCCCAGGCCGATCTCGCGACGGAAGCACTTGTGGACGACGATCATCATCCGGACGTCGGTCAGACCGGGTCCGTGGATCGCTGTGCGGTCGACCGCGGACGCGGGGGTGACGGGCTGGCCGGCCATGGCTGGCTCCTTCTGCTCGGTGGGACAACTCGGTGATCACTACGGTCGCCGACGGGTCTTGGATTCCAGTTCCCGCCGACTTGGAATCGAACTCGGGTCGGAATCGGACAAGCCCTCCCGATCAGGGCGTCCTCGCCTCTACGGTGCACAGGTGCGGATGCGCGTCCTGGGACCCGTCGACGTCCTCGATGCGGCGGACCGTCCCCTCGACCTTGGAGGCCCGAAGCAGCGGGCGCTGCTCGCGGTGCTCGCCGCGGCCGGCGGCGAGGTGGTCTCCACCGAGCGGCTCATCGGTCAGCTGTGGGAGGACGACCCGCCGGCCAGGGCGGTGGTCTCCGTGCAGTCCTACGTCGCGAACCTGCGCCGCACCCTCGATCCCGATCGGCCGGCCCGCGGTGCGCCCGGGGTGCTCGTCACCCGCCCGCCCGGCTACCTGCTCGATCCGGCCGGCTTCGGGTTGGACGCCGCCGAATTCGTCGCACTGACCGACCGGGCCGGTACCGTGCGGCCCGGTGAAGGCGGCAGCGCCGTCGGACTCCTCGACGCCGCTGAGGCCCTCTGGCGCGGTGACGCGTACGCCGACGTCACCGCGGTGTCGTCGGCGCTGCGCGCCGAGGGTGCCCGGCTCGACGAACTGCGGCTGGCCGCCCGCGAAGCACGCTGGCGGCTGCTCCTTGACCTCGGCCACGCCGAGCGGGTCGCGGCCGAGACGTGGGTGCAGGTCGTCGATCATCCGCTCCGCGAGGCCGGGTGGGAGATCCTCGCGGTGGCCCTCTACCGCTCGAGCAGGCAGGCGGAGGCGCTGGACGCGTTGCGCAGGGCGCGCCGCAAGCTCGCCGACGAGCTGGGTGTCGATCCGGGTCCGGCGCTCCGCGCGCTGGAGGCCGCGATCCTCCGGCAGGATCCCGGCCTCGATCGCCCGCCGCCGACACCGGTCCGGCCCCCGACTTCGGGGACCGGGCCGCTGCCGGCTGCATCCGTTCCGGGCGCCCCCACCCGCGACGTCGCTCTGGTCGGCCGCGACGAGGTGCTCACCGAGATCGCCGGGGCGCTGGTGGACGGCGCCGCGGGCCGCGGCCGACTGGTCCTGATCACCGGCGAACCGGGCATCGGCAAATCCAGCCTGGCCCGGGCGGCCGTGTCCACCGCCAGGACCATGGGCCTGGCTGTCGGCTGCGGAACCGCCGAGGAGTCGCCCGGCGCGCCGGCCCTGTGGCCGTGGGCGCAGGCATTGGATCAGGCCCAGCGCGAGCGCGGATCGGGCTCGGCGGGGGAGAACGGAGGACGGGGTTGGGCGGCCCTGGTGGAACTGGTGCCCGCGCTCCGGGGGGCAGCGACGACGGTCGGACCCACCGGGCCGGCGTCATCGCGTCGGCTTCCGGAGGAAGGGGTCGGGGCCGACCCGGGTCGACCCCGACACGGCTGCCTTCGAACTCGCCGAGGGGGTCAGCCGCCTGGTCGCCCGGCATCTCGGTCCGACCCTGTTGGTGCTGGACGACCTGCACTGGGCCGATGACGACACCGTCCGGCTGTTGCAACGGGTCGCCCGGCGGGTCGGCGGCCTGCCGCTGGTGATCGTCGCGACCCTGCGCGACCAGCCGGCCGACCAGTCGGACGCCGTCGCGCTCGCCCTCGGCGACCTCGCCCGCACCGATCCGATGCGGATCGGGCTGGCCGGTCTCGCGGTCGAGGACGTCCGCATCCTCGTCACCCGGCTCACCGGCGCGCCGATCGACACCGAGGTGGCGCAACGCGTCCGGGATCGCACCGCGGGGAACCCTTTCTTCATCGGCGAATTGGCCCGGTTCCGGGCCGCCGGCGGCAACCCGGCCGACGTGCTCCGGGCCGAACCCGGCGCTCACGGGCCGGGCGACCGGGTGCCGCCGGGGATCCGAGATCTGGTCCGGCGCCGGCTCGCCGGACTGTCCGACGGAGCTCGACGGCTGATCGGCACCGCGTCGGTGGCCCGCCCTGACTTCGCCCTCATCCACGTCGCCGCCGCCACCGAGCCACCGGCGGCCCCGGGTGCCGCCGCCGAGGTGATCGCCACCGGGATGATCGTGTCGACTTCGCCGGGCAGCTTCCGGTTCTCGCATGCGCTGGTCCGGGACGCGGTGAGCGACAGCGTCGATCCCGACGCCCGGGCCGACCTGCACGCCCGGCTGGCTCGCGTGCTGCCCGCCGGTTCGCCGGCTGAAAGGGCCTTCCACTGGTCGCAGGCGGGGCCGGCCTATGCCCGGCAGGCCTGGACCGCGGCTGCCGCCGCGGCCGCCGACGCCGAGGGCAGCGGCGCGCCGATGGAAGCGACCCGCTGGGCCGTTGCGGCGGTCGCCTCCCAGGATGCCGACCGAACGGCGACCGTGATGGACCGCTACCGGTCCAGGACGACCGCCGCCCGGCTGCTGCATCGCGTCGGGCAGGTCGACCGGGGCCTGGCCGTTGCCTGGGAGGCCGTCGAGCTTGCCCGATCGGTCGGCGATCCGGTCGCAGCGGCGGCCGCGGTGCTGGCCGTGCCGACCGATGCGCTCTGGTCCTGGCGGGAGTACGGGCGGGTCGAGCGGGAGTCGGCGCAGGCGGTCCGGGCCGTGATCGACGAGCTTCCGCCGGGGCACCCGGCGATCCGGGCGCGGCTGCTCTGCGTGGTCGGCGGTGAGCTGTACTACGACCCCGCCGAGTCGGACACGGTCCGGGACCTGACCGCGCACGCCGGCGCGCTCGAGGCGGAGATCAGCGACCCTCGGGACCGCAGCCGGGTCGGCGAGATGCGGCACACCCTGCTGCTCGACCCGCGGGCCACCCGACAGCGGTTCGCGCTGGCCGACCGGCTGGTGCGGGCCGCCGAGCAGGTCGCCGATCCGGTGGCGATCGCCCGGGCGCTGATCTACCGGGCGGCCGACCGGATCGAGTTGGGTGAGGTCGAGGCGGGCCTTCGCGATCATGCGAGAGCGGAGGCGGTGTCGGGAACCGCCGCGCCGATCCCCGTCCGGGTGGCGCTGACCTGGGCGCAGATCGTGATGCTGCTCGCCCGCGGACGGTTCAGTGAGGCAGCGGCGCAGGTGGGCGCGGTCGAGGATCTGCACAGCACCAGCACGCTGCCGGGGCGGCAGTCGGTCCCGGTGGCGGTCGCCGCATCCATGCACCACATCCGGGGGACGCTGCCGGAAGCGGAGCCCTTGCTGCGCGCCGGTTTCGCCGCCACCGGGCTCGGCGTGGTCGGCGACTGGCATGCGCTCGCCATGGTCCGGGCGGGCCGCCTCGCGGACGCCAGGGCCCTGCTCGGACCCTGGGCCGCCCAACCACCGGTGCCATGGGACTACCTGGCGCTCAACCACCTGGCGATCCGGGCCGAACTGTGGGCGGCCCTGGGCGACCGGCGGGCCTGCGCCGACCTCGCAGGGCTGCTCTCCCCGTTCGTCGGCCGGATCGCGTTGGCCGGTAGTGGGGTGGCGATCCACGGGTTCGTCGACGCACCGCTCGGACTGGCCGTCGCCGGTGCCGGAGATCTCGACCGGGCCGTGTCGCTGCTCGACGGAGCGGTGCGTCGCAACGAGGAGACCGGCCTCCTGCCGTTCGTGGTGACCGCCCGAAGGGCACTCGCCGGGGTGCTGGAACGTCGCGGCAATCCCGGCGACCATGATGCGGCGGGCGCACTCGGGGATCGGGCGATGGTGCTGGCCGCCGATCTGGGAATGCCGCTCTCGGGCTGACGGGGCGGTGGACCGGCGCGCCTTCCCCTGATCCCGGGTCAGCGCGGGGTGGCCGCGTCCACCAGGGCTTCGGCGACATTGCGGGCGGCCAGCCCCGCAGTCGGGTTGCGGTCCATCCGGGCGGACACCGCCGCTCCGTCGTAGAGCATCACCAGCTGCCGGGCCAGGGTCTCGGGCTCGGTGACGCCGACCTGCGACGCCAGGTCGGTGAACAGCCCGCGCACCCAGGCCCGGTAGGAATCCGAGGCCTCCTCGATGACGCTGCCGTGCTGGGTCTCCGCACTGGCGTTGACGAACGCGCACCCCCGGTAGCCGGGTGTCTGCGCGAAGGCCGCCTGGGCATCGAACACGCCGAGCAACTTGTCCCTCGGTGTGTCGTACTTCTCCAGAGCAGCCAGAATCCGCGCTCTGGTGGCGGCGTGCCGTTGGGCCAGGTACTCGCGGATCAGCCCGTCCTTGCTACCGAAGGTGTTGTACAGCGACGCCTTCGCGACGCCTGCCCTCGCGATCACCCGGTCGATCCCGACGCTGAGCACGCCCTCCGCGTAGAAGAGCTCGTAGGCGGCGGCCAGTAGTCGATCGCGGGCGGACCCCTGGGGGCCGGCGGTGACCAGGTCTCCGGTTCCGGGGGGCGCAGCTGTCGTGCTCGGCATGCCTTGACAGTACCAGACAGATCTGTCTACTCTCAAGGAGATCAGACAGACCGGTCTACTCAATGCCGGCTCACTCAATGCACTGCGAGCACTCCATCGGAAGGCCCCTGATGACTCTCACCGCACCGCAGGACGTCCGCGCCACCCGGCCGTCGGCCGGCCGGCTCTCAGACCGGGGAGCGTTCGCGCTGCTGATCTCGATGGGGGTCTCCTATCTCGCCGGGTCGAGCGCCCCGACCCCGCTGTACTCCAGATACCAGGCCGCCTGGGGCTTCTCGCCGATGACGACCACAGTGGTGTTCGGCGTCTACGCGCTGGCGGTGCTGGTGGCGTTGCTGGTGGCCGGGTCACTCTCCGACCACGTCGGACGGCGTCCGGTGCTGATCACCGCGACCCTGGTACTGGCCGCCACCATGGTCGTCTTCGCGACCGCCGACGGCGTCACCGAGTTGTTGCTGGCCAGGGTGCTCCAAGGGCTGGCCACCGGCGCCGCGCTCGGCGCTGTCGGCGCCGGGCTGCTGGATCTGGACCGCAGCCGAGGCGCATTGGCGAACGCGGTGGCGACCCCCATCGGCACCGCGAGCGGCGCCATCGGCGCCGGCCTGCTGGTCCAGTTCCTGCCGGCCCCGACGCATCTGGTCTACCTGGTGCTGCTTGCCGTCTACCTGCTGCAGGCTCTGGGTGCCGTGTTGATGCGGGAAACGGTGACTCCGCGGCCGGGCGCGGTGGCCTCGCTCAAGATCGAGATCGGCGTTCCGCCGGCGCTGCGAGGTCCATTGCTGGCCGTGGTCCCGGCCCTGGTCGCCGCCTGGGCACTGGCCGGCTTCTACGGCGCGATCGCCCCGGCGGTGATCCGCAGGCTGTCCGGGTCGGACGCCCTGCTGTTGGGTGGTCTTGGACTGTTCGTGCTCGCCGGATCGGCAGCAGCCGGGGTGGTCGCGCTGCGCAACCGGAAGCCGCGTCAGGTGATGCAGATCAGTGCCGTGGCGTTGCTCTCGGGGATGGTCGTGGTGACGGTCGCGCTGGATGCCTCGTCGTTCGCACTGTTCGTCATCGGGACGGTGATCGCCGGGGTCGGCTTCGGTGCCGGCTTCCAGGGCGCGATCCGGAGTGTGGTGCCGTTGGCCGAACCGCACCAGCGGGCCGGCCTCCTGTCGGTGGTGTTCGTGGTGTCCTACCTGGCCATGGGTGTCCCGGCGATCGTCGGCGGGTTTCTCGTTGTCCACGCGGGCGGAGTGCTGTCCACCGCCCGGGAGTACGCAGCCGCGGTCGGGGTGCTGGCGGCGCTGGCCCTGGTCGCCACTCTGCGGTCGCGGGTGCGGTCGCAGGCGCAGCCGCTGACCTGTCCGGCGCAGTAGCAGACCCCTCAATCGGGCTCGGCGATCAGCACGTACCGCTGGTCGGTGATGGGGCCGCCCCAGAGCCCCGGGTCGTCAAGGGTGATCAGCCGGATCCGTCGGGCGTGCGGTGCGACCAGGGCTCGGCAGGCGTCGGCGTCGATCCCGGCGCCGGTCGACCAGCGCCCCTCGATCAGCACCAGGCGACCGCCGGGCCGGAGCAGCTCGACGTAGCGCCCGATGGCCCTGCCAGGGTCCGGGAGCGCCCACAGCACGTGCCGCAGCAGGACCACGTCGCACGATCCGGGTGGGTAGTCCGGGTCGGCGGCGTCGCCCGTCCGGAGCTCCACCTCCATGCCGGCCGCTGACGCCTTGGCCCGGGCCGCCGCGACCATCGCCTCCGAGAGGTCGAAGCCTCGGACGCGCTGCCCGGCCTGCGCCAGCAGCACCGCGAGAGTGCCGGTGCCGCAACCTACATCGAGCACATCAGCCGGCGGTTCCGGGAGCAGCCGTAGTAAGAGCGCCGTCCAGGAGGCCCGGACGCCCGGATCGCGCAGGCCGTGGTCGGGTTCGTCGTCGAACGTCGCGGCGGCGGCGTCCCATGCCTCGTTGCGATGCTCGGACCGGGCCACCCGTGGAGGGTAGAGCGTGCCGGCGCGATCGGAACTCAGGAAAGGGGATGTCGAGTTCGTTGCTCTCCGGGTCGGTGGGGCGCGGTCCACCGGGGAATCGCCGCGCGGGGTCGGGTGCCCGGGCCGGCGTTGGCCGTGCCGTCGATACGCTCGTCGGATGCGGGTTGTCTCGATGTTGCCATCGGCCACCGAGATCATCTATGCCCTCGGGCTCGGGGACGAGCTGGTCGGCGTCACCTTCGAGTGTGACGAGCCCGCCGCGGCCCGGGCCGAGAAGGTGATCGTGGTCGGTGGCCGGGACACCAGCGGGATGGCGCCCGGAGAGATCGACGCCTACGTCCGTACCCAGCTGGCGGCCGGAGCCGACCTGTACACCCTGCACGCCGGCGCGCTGGCTGCGCTGGACCCCGATCTGATCATCACCCAGGACCTGTGCCGGGTCTGCGCGGTGCCGTCGGGCCAGGTCGACCTGGCCCTGGACCACCTGGGTTGCCGGGCCGACGTCATCTCGCTGGACCCGCACACGCTGGACGACGTCCTGGACTCCATCGGCGAGGTCGGCGCCCGGACCGGGACTTCCGGGGTCGCCACGCTGCTGGTCGGCGGATTGCGCAGGCGGCTCGACAGTGTGCGTGCGGCAGTTGCGGGCCGGCCCCGGCGCACGGTGGCGGTGATCGAGTGGGTCGACCCGCCGTTCACTGCCGGACACTGGGTGCCGGACCTGGTGGTCGCGGGCGGCGGGATCCCGGTCGTGTGCGGCCCGGGCCTGCCGTCCGTACAGACCGACTGGGACCGGATCCGCGACGCGGCACCCGATCTCGTGGTGGTGTCTCCCTGCGGATTTCACCTGGAGGGTGCGATCGCACAGGCCGGCAGGGTGGTCGAGCAGCTGCCCGGCACCGAGGTCTGGGCGATCGACGCCGACGGTCTGGTGGTACGTCCCGGTCCCCGGCTGGTGGACGGCGTCGAGGCGCTCGCGGCGATCCTGCACCCCGACGTGCTGCCGCCGACGCCCGAGCGGGCCCGCCGGGTCGCCTGACCGCCGCTGCCCTCGCGCCGCCGGGTGGCCTGACCTGCCGAGGCCCTCGCGTCGGTGCCGGCGGGTGGGTGACATACCCTGGACCCTCGGAGTTGATCATGGTGCGCAGCACGCGACACGCCGGGGAAATCCCGCGACACGCCGCAAAAGTGGTGCTGCCCACCATGATCAACTCCGACCTTCGCCCACCGGCGGCGGTGAGCCGCCGGCCCAGATCGACACCCGAGGAGTACATGTGACGTCCGCGACCGGCCGACCCCCGCGCCCGCAGGTGGTGCTCGAGGTGGTGGAGACCATCCGGTTGAGCCCGCATCTGGTCCGGGTGCGACTGGGCGGACCCGGCATGGTCGCGTTCACCACCAACGGGTTCACCGACAAGTACGTGAAGATCATCTTCGCCAAGCCCGAGCTCGGACTGGTGCCGCCGTACGACCTGGACGCGCTGCGGGAGCATCTGGCCCCGGAGGATCAGCCGGTGCGCCGCACCTACACGGTGCGGGCGGTCGACGAGCAGGCGGGCTGGGTGGCCATCGACTTCGTGGTGCACGGGGACGAGGGAGTCGCCGGACCGTGGGCCCGCGACGCCGTCCCCGGCGACACCCTGGTGTTCTCCGGACCCAGCGGCGCCTACGCCCCGGATCCCACCGCCGACTGGCATTTGTTCGCCGGTGACGAGTCGGCCCAGCCCGCGATCACCGCAGCCCTGCAGGCGTTGCCCGAGAACGCCGTCGGCGTAGCACTTCTCGAGGTATACGGCGCGGACGACGAGATCGACCTCGGGGCGCCGGCCGGGGTCCGGATCAACTGGCTGCATCGTGGCGATGCGCCCGCGGGCACCTCCTCCGTCCTCGCAGACGCGGTCACGGCGTTGCCCTGGCGCGACGGTCGGGTGCACGTGTTCGCCCACGGCGAGCGCGAATCGATGAAGGCGCTGCGCGACATCTTCTACAAGGTCAGAGGTGTCGATCGCAGCCAGGTGTCGCTGTCGGGCTACTGGGCGTTCGGGCGTGCCGAGGACAAGTTCCAGGCCGAGAAGCGGGAGCCGATCGGCCAGATCTGAGCACTGTTCGGTTGAGGCTCGTAGACCGGCTCGCCGAGAGCCGGGTGCGCCAGAGGTAGCAGGATCTGCCCGTGACACGCCGTCGCCGCCCGGCGTGTCGCCAGCACAACCTGCTACCGGCCAGCCCTGTTGCGGTCGCCGACATCCACGGGTAGCAGGATGTGGCCGGGACACGCCGTCGCCGCCCGGCGTGTCGCGAGCACAACCTGCTACCTGCCGGCCTGGGCCTCCGGCGCACCCGGTCCCCGCGTGCGGGACCCCGAAGAGCGGCGAGTCGAGCAGCCGGCGTCGGTCAGGCGGTCCGGGTGGCGGCCTCCGATGCGATCGCGGTCGCGACGTCGCGCGGGTACCTGGCCCGGGCGGCCGTCAGCAGGATCACCCCTGCGACCACCATCACCCCGAGCATGACGATGACCGCCCGGGTAAGCCCGATCGCGCCGCCGCCCTGAACCTGGTCGGGGTCGGCGCCCGCCGGCCCGAGCAGGATCGACAGGTACCCGAAGAGCAGCGGGGCCGAGGACTTCAGCAGGGTCTGCAGGAAGGTCCGGACACTTTCCGCCCGCCCCCAGAGCCGCGAGTGCATGATGTCCAGCCGGGCAGCGTCCAGTGGCGGATTGGCGCCGCCGATGCCCATTGAGCCGAGGAACAACAACGGCGCCGCGACGAACACCGCGGTCGTCAGGTACCCGGGTAGGAAGAACGCCGCCGCGAACAGGCAGGCCACGCCCCCGACGATCGGCCGGCCGGCGATCCGTCCGCGGGCGATCACCCGGTCCGAGAGCGGCCCGGTGATCAGCGTGCCGGCGATCACGCCGAGGCCGACCATCACCATCAGCACGGTGGCGATGCCCTGCCCGACGTCGAACCGGCCGCGGAGGTAGACCACCACGAAGGTCTGCAACCCGGCGACGTAGTAGTAGGCCAGGGCCGAGGCGATGATCAGCAGCACGTTGGTGCGGATCCGGAGCACGTAGCGGATCGCCCAGCGGAGCGAGCGCTGGGTGGGATCGTCGGTGAGCACCAGGTCGGGATGCGGGGTGATGCCCTGGGCGGTGATCAGCTGGGCCAGCCCGGCGCGGCCGGCAACCCCATCGGGTGGCGGATCTGCGCCGGCGACGTCCATTCCGCCCCGGGCCGGTTCCGGCAGCATCCGCAGCAGCGCGACCGCCAGGATCGGACCAGGGACGGCGAGTACCCAGAACGCCCCGCGCCACGACCACCACGCCGACATCAGTCCCGCGATCAGCAGGCCCGAGGCGGCGCCGGCGAACTCCCCGGCCAGGATGAACCCGTAGACCCGCCCGCGGTCGGCGGCCGGGAACAGGTCCCCGGTGAGCGAGGCGACCACCGGCGTCGCGGCGCCGATGCCGGCTCCGAGCGCGATCTGCGCCAGCAGCAGGGTCAGGTAGTTGGGTGCGGCACCGGCGACGATCACCGCCGCGGACCAGGCGAGTACGCAGCCGGCGAGCAACCGCACCCGGACGATCCGGTCGGCCAGCAGTCCGAAGGGCAGCGTGGTCGCGGCCCCCATCAGGCTGGCCGCGGTCACCAGCAGGCCGATCTGGGTGTTGTTGATGTGCAGTGCTGCTTTGAGATCGGGAGCCACCGCGCCGGCCACGGTCTGGTCGCCGGCCGCCAGCGCGAGCGCAGCGGCGAGCAGCGCGATCACCCGCAGCCGGCCGGGGCCGCCCACCGCCGCCCGCAGCCGGTCCAGTTGTCCGAACATCCCCGCCACTGGCGCACTGTATTCCGGCGTCGCGAATACCAGCCCCACCAATACCTGGGTGCGCCCGGACATGCGGTATGACGGAGGGGACAGGAACGGAGATCGCCCGTGCAGCAACTCCCGATCGACCTCAGCGGTCGGCGCGCTGTCGTCACCGGCGCGAACACCGGCCTCGGGTTCCAGACGGCCGGTGCGTTGGCCGGCGCCGGTGCGTCGGTGATCTTGGCGGTCCGGTCGGTGGAGCGGGGTGACGCAGCGGCCGCAAAGATCCGGGCCGACGTGCCCGACGCGGACCTTCGGGTGAGTGAACTCGACCTGGCCGACCTGGTATCGGTACGCAAGTTCGCCGCCGACGAGGCCGCCCGCGGCCCGCTGCACCTGCTGGTGAACAACGCCGGGGTGATGCTGGTGCCGAGCCGGCAGTACACGGTCGACGGCTTCGAGCAGCACATGGGCACCAACCACCTGGGACACGTGGCGCTCACCGCAGGGTTGCTGCCGGCTCTGCTGGCGGCCGACCGGCCGCGGATCGTCGCGGTGTCGTCGATCGCGCACCGGTTTGCCGGCCGGCTCGACCGCTCGCTCGGTCAGGACGGGAAGTACACCCCGATGGGTGCGTACGGGCAGTCCAAACTGGCCAACCTGCTCTTCGTCGCCGAGCTGCACCGCCGGTACGCCGCGACCGGGCTGGTGGCCGCGGCCGCCCATCCGGGCTGGTCGGCGACCGAGCTGTTCCCCAAGTCCGACGATGCGGCCTGGTCGGTCCGGTTCTCCCGCAAGGCCACCGCCATGCTGGGCACCTCGGCCCAGACCGGTGCGCGGCCACAGCTCTTCGCGGCGACCGCACGGGGCCTGATCGGCAACGAGTTCATCGGACCCCGATTCTGGCTGTGGGGGCCGCCGCGGGCGGGCGGGCGGTCCAAGGCGGCCGAGGACGCGGTGTCGGCCGGGTGGCTCTGGGACACCTCGGTCGAGCTCACCGGCGCGGACTTCGGCTGAGCCCGGCCCGGTGAGCCCGTCCCCGGTGAGCCCGTCCGCAGAGTGCCGGACCGCTCAGTCCTCGCGCGGCCGGCGCAGGATCACCAGGAGTGCCGCGATCACCAGCACGGCGGCCACTCCGATCCCGGCCCACAGCCATCCCGACAGTCCGGTCGAGCCCGGCTCGGCGGCACCGCCCGGAGTGGCCGCGGGTTGTCCGGTCGCCGTGCCTGCCGCCGCGGCCTCCAGGGTGTAGCGGATCTCTCCGCTGACCGGATGGCCGTCCGCGGAGATCACCCGATAGGAGGCGGTGTAGCCGCCGGCCGGTCCGGCGCCGTCCACGGTCACCGACACCTGGTTACCCAGGATCACCGGCGGACCCGTCTCGAAGCGGTTGCCGTTCGGGCCGGTCACCGTCATCACCGGTTCGAAGTTCTGCACCGGCTGGTCGAACGTCAGGGTGATGGTGCTCGGCGCCTTCCCGACGCTGGCGCCGTCGGCCGGATCCGACCCGGTCAGCACGTTGTGCGCGGACGCAGAGCCGGCCAGGCCGACCGTCACCGCCACCACGATGGCGCCGACGGCGGCCAGCCTGGCTGTCCGGGACACGAGCGTCACGACTGCTTCCGCTCCCGACTCCGTCGCAGGCCGAGCGCTCCGACCAGCAGCCCGAGGGCGCCGACGACGATCCCGACAACGGCGAGCGTGCGGGCCGCTGAGTCGCTCTTGGCCACCGACTCCGCAGACTGCGGATCGGCCGTCACCGCTGGACCGCTGGTGGCGGCCGCGGACGATCCGGCACCGTGGTCGTCGGTGCCGCCCGTGGTCAGGGTCAAGGTCGGCGCCGGATGTTCCGGCTCGGTGCCGTCGGCCGGCGTCGGCTGGTCCCAGGTGACCACCGAGCCGTCGTCGTAGGTCTGGTCGGTCGGAAAGCTGATCGCGGCGATGTCCGGGAGCGGTCCGACCGACAGATCGAACTCGGCGAACTCGCCGGGTCCGATGCGGGTGCCACTGTCGGCGGTGAAGGTCACCGACGTCACCGCCTCGGTGAGTTCGGTGTCGGCGGACTTGACCGGCGCCGGGAGTTTCTCGGTGACGGCCTTCGCCGTCCAGCCGGGAACGGCCCGGTACCGGACGGAAGCGATCGGTGTGGTTGCCGGGATGTTGATCTGCACCTTGACGGTTCCGGCGGTCGGCGACTCGTTGGGGACCCGGAAGGTGAGGGTGGTGTAGCCGCCCTGGGCGGCCTCGGAGGGGTTGACGGTGACGTGCGCGGACGCGATGCCGGCGCCCATCGCCAACCCGGCGACGGTGACCGCCGTGATGGTGGCCCATCGTTTGAAGCGGTGAGAAGACACGGAAAGCCCTTCATGACAAGAAATGTCCGGCCTCGCGCCGAGATGGGGCACGGGCCGGTGCTGGACGAACTGCCGGACTCAGTCCGTCCGCGGAGGGCCCCGCCGGCTGACCGGCGCCGGGCACGAGGCCGTCGCGGGTGCGTGCTCATCGGCGGCGTTGACGACGGTCCAGCCGGGCCCGATCTCGACCGGTGCCGGAGGCAGGATCTGCAGCACTGCCCTGGTGAGCGCAGCGAACAGCCGGAACAGGGTGTCCTCGCCACGGGCCAGCACCGCGGTGGCGACCACGGCGGCACACAGGTGGAACACGGTCATCCGGACCAGGTCGAGGTGCTCGTGGCCGGCGTGCGCAGTGACGGCGAAAAGCAGATGGAACGCCAGCTGCGAGGCGAGCATCAGGCCGAGGATCTGCCCGGTGGTGCACCGGCTGCGGGCGAGGCCGCTGACCGTGCCGCCGATGAGCACCGCCGCGAGCAGCAGCGGCGCGAAGTCCGGGAGGCCGCCGCCGCCGATCACATGCCCGATCGCCGCGAGGTAGGCCGTGATCAGCGCGAACACCGCCGATCGCAGAGCCCGCCAGCGGGGCGAGGTCGGACCGGTCACCGGGTCAGGCTACCGGCAGCGCGGCGGTGATCATGGGCGTGCGTATGCGTTCCTGATCGCTGTGTCCGATATGGGTGTGCGCTCGCCCATGATCAACGCGATGGACGAGCCGGCGCGACCTGCTCAGGCCAGGCCCGCGGTCGGGATCAGGTAGGTCATCAGGTCGGCGTCGATCCGGTCGAGGTCGCGCTGCACCGCCGCGAGGGTGGCGCGCCGGCGGTTGGCCGGCATCGAGGCGGCTGCCCGGACCGCGGTGGTCAGGTCGGCGAGCCGACCCTGGGTGACGTCGACGAACCGGTCCACCTGAAGGTCCCCGCCGCGACGGCCGCGGAGATCCTCGATCGACCGGGTCAGCCCGGCCACCCGCGCCCCGGTGGCGCCGGTGGGTCCGCGGTAGGCGGCCACCTCGAGGGCCGTGACGCCGAGCTGGCGGGCCCGGTGCTCGTCGAGCCAACCCCGGGTGCTGGTGGCGGCCTTCAGGGCGAACGGGGCGAGCGCCGGGCCGGCGACCTTGGCGGCGGAGATGGCTCGGCGGGCGGTACGCGGGTCGGTGAGCTTGTCGAACAGGGTCCTCGGGGGCACCGCGGCCTTCTTGGCAGCCTTCTTCTCCGCTCGGGACAGCTTCTTCTTCGATGTCTCGACGTCGTCCTCGGCCTTCTTCACGGCCTTGGTCTTCTTCTTGGTGCCGAACACGGGGTGCTCTCCCTCCTCGCGCCGGCGGTGCCGGATCGGTCCGCCCAGCCTAGAGGGCCGGTCGAGACCGGCGCACCCGGACAGGGCCGCCTCACCGAGCCTTGGTGCCCACAGGTTCGCACCGCCAACCTGCGACCGGCCCGGTTCGCACTGCGCGTTTACGCTGGCGGCTGATGAGCAGTCCGGACCATCCGCGTGCGCCGGGCCCGGATCAGGTGTCCGGGCCCGCGGCGCGCACCCTGCGGTTGGGCCCGGCCACTGCGGGCCGCTGCCGTCGCCGGGTGCACCTCGACTTCGATCCGGATGCCGAGCCGGGCGAGCGCCCGCCGCCCGATCCGGGTCTGCAACTCCGCCTGGCTGATCTGAGCGAGCACCGCGAGCGCACCTGGTCCGCGTTGCAGACGACCGCTGCCCGACCCGTCGCCGACTGGTCGCCGGGTTCCGGCGAGCGTCCGGAACTGGTCTGGGCGCCGGTGCTGCGCGCGGGTCCCAGGATCGGCAGTCCCGATCTGCTGGTGTGGGACACCGACGGCTACCGCGCGGTGATCGTCCGCGGCCATCGGACGCTGGATCCCGGCGCCGGAGCGGTCTGCACCTCGCTGACCGACCTGGCTACCGGGAGTCGCCGGGCGGCCCCGGATCGGAAGGCCCGGCGGCACCCGGCGGACGTCCTGCAACTCGCGCACCATCACCGGATGCTGGTCGACCTCGGCCTGGCCGCATCCGGCCCGGCCAGCGGCGGCGTCATCGGGCGCGGTGGTCCGAGCGGGCAACCCGAGTGGGACGACGGCGCGCTGGTTCTCTGGCACGAGCTCACCGAACCGATTCTGGCCGACTACGACCGCAGGTTCGCCGACCGGCTGGCGGTCGCGACCGCCGCCGCGGCCCGCCGGCCGGCGCTGGCTCAACCGTTCCGGGTGGCCGAATGTCGGCGGTGCCCCTGGTGGCCGCGCTGTTCGGGCGAACTGGAAGCAGTCGGGGACATCTCACTGCTCGCGGCCGGAGCGGATGCGGAGATCTTGCGCGCGGCCGGCATCGGCACCATCGGCGAGCTCGCCGCGTTGCCGGCCGAGGAGGCAGCGGGACTGCTGCTGTCCACGATGCCGCCGATCGAGGCCAGGGTCCGCGCGAGGGCCTGGTTGCGCGGGCTGCCGCTGGTGCGGCGAACAACGGGCACCGCGGTGCCCCGCGCCGACGTCGAACTCGACGTCGACATGGAGTCCTATCTCGACGACGGCGCCTACCTGTGGGGGACCTACCTCAGCGGCGCGGATGTCGGCGCCCCGCCCGGGTACCGGGCGTTCGTCAGCTGGGAGCTGGTTCCGGACGCCGACGAAGGTCGCGCGTTCGCGGAGTTCTGGGCCTACCTGACGTCGCTGCGGATCGCTGCCCGCGACCACGGTCGAACGTTCGCCGCCTACTGCTACTCGCGGTCGGCGGAGGAACGGTGGCTGCGGTCCACTCCGCGGCGCTACCCGGACCAGCCCGGGATGCCGACGGTCGCCGAGGTGGCGGAATTCTGCGCGTCAGCGGAATGGGTGGACCTCTACGCCGAGATCCGCGCCCTGTTCGTGGTTCCCGGGTCGATGCGGCTGAAGGCACTGGCGCCGGTGGCCGGTTTCGGCTGGCGGGATCCGCAGCCCGGTGGCGAGAATTCGATGGCCTGGTACCGGGCGGCGGTGGGTGCCGACACCGGTTTGCCCGACGCGATGATGGCCGACCGGGTGCTGCGCTACAACGAGGACGACGTACTGGCCACCCGGGCATTGCGGCGCTGGATCACCGAGCGGTCCGGCGAGGTTCCCACGGTCGCCGACCTGGATGCCGACTGACGGCGCGGCGGGGCAACCTCACCGTCCGGTTCATCCCCGCAGCCGCGCAGTGTGCATCCGCTGGAGGATCTCGTCGAGGACCGCGGTGCTGGTGGCGAAGTTGAGCCGGAGATGCTGCGCCGCAGCGGGTCCACCGAACTCTGCGCCGCCGCTGAGCTCCACCCCGGCCGAGCGACGGAACCATGCGGCCGGATCGCCGGGCAGCTCCGCATCCGTGCAGTCCAACCAGGCCAGATAGCCGGCGTCGGGTGCCCGCATGGTGATGCCCGGCAGCTCGGCTACCCGGTCGAGCACCAGATCCCGATTGCTGCGCAGCTGTTCTGAGAGTCGGTGCTGCCAGCCGGCGCCGTCCTGCCAGGCGGCCAGGGTGGCCGCGACCCCGAGAACGTTGGTCGCTCCGTACAGGTCGGGCGGTTGGGCGTCCCAGAGCCGGCGCAGCCGGTCCGGACCGACGTGCGCCACGGCGGTACGCAGCCCGGCGATGTTGAACGCCTTGGTGGCCGAGGTGATCGTGACCGTGCGGGCGGCGGAATCCGGGCCCAGGGAGGCGAACGGGATGTGCCGGTGCGGGCTGTGCGCCAGTTCCGCGTGGATCTCGTCGCTGATGACTATCAGGTCGTGCAGCTCGGCGATCTCGGCAATGGCCTCGAGTTCGGTGCGATGGAACACCCGGCCGGTCGGATTGTGCGGATTGACCAGTAGCAGGATCCTGGCTCCGGCTGCTTGCGCTGACAGCGCCTCGAGATCCCAGACCCAGCGGGCGCCGTCCGGAATCATCGGCACCGCCAGTGTTCTCCGGCCCATCCCCGGAATCGCTTCGAGGAACGGCGGGTAGTTCGGCACCTGCACGAGAACGCCATCGCCGGAACGGGTCTCGAGATCCGTCACGATCTGGAGCGCCTGGATCAGGTCGGTGATACCGCGGACGTGATCCGGGTTCGGCGACCATTGATACCGCTCGCGCATCCTGGCGGCGAATGGCTCGGCCAACGGATGAACCGACCAGTCCGGGTAGCCGAGGTCGCCGCGATCGATGGTGCTGCGCAGCGCGGCCCGGATGGGGGCGGCGATCGGGAAGTCCATGTCCGCGACCCACGCGGGCAGCAGATCCGGGCCCGGACGGTGCCACTTGACGCCCTGCTTGGTGCGCAGCCACTCGATCGGTGGGGTGAACCCGTCGTCGCCGGCGGCGAGCACCGCGTCGCGGAGGACCTGCAGCTGGCCGTGGTGTTGGCTGACTTCCTCGTAGAGGTGCAGGAGAGCGCCGGACCGGTCGAGAGTGCGGTCCGGGCCTTCCGCCCACGCCGCGGGCTCATGGTGCAGCGGCGAGTTCGGTTGCAGCGCGGCCACATCCGTCCGCAGCTCGGCGAGTGCCCGATCGACGTCGGCCAGCAGCTCGGCGACCGTCCCGGTGGCGTCGAACTCGGCTTCCCGGTCCCTGACGATCTCGCGGCCGGCGACCAGCTCACCACCCCAGTACCGGACGACGCCGAGGCAGTGCGTGAGCAGGCCGAACGCGGAGTTGGCTCCCGGGATCCCGGCGCGCACCAGGCAGCGGTCGTCGCCGAGCTCGGCGACGATGCCGGCCATGCCGCGGACCGCCCGGTCGACGAAATAGAGATAGACCTCGGTCGACACGACGAGTGCGGGGGATGCGGCCATGGTGACTCCTGACGTAACCAGCTGGGACGGTTACAGCTTGCATGCCGACCGGTAACCGGTCAAGATGGTTACATGAATTTCGTGTTCGTCAGCGGGAGGCCGGGACTGGACTTCCTCGGCACCCGCAAGTGGCGGGCCGGCCCGGCGCCCGAGGAGCAGCTGGCCGCGGCGTCCGATCTCGCGGAGTGGGCAGTGGTCTCCGGCGTGGTCACCGACCGGCCTACCGTGAGCGCCCGACAGCACGCCCGTGCGGTAGAGCTCCGGGAGGCCCTGTTCCGGGTGGTCACGGACCGGATGGCTGTGCGGCGGCCGGACCAGGCCGACCTTCGAACGGTGAACGAGGCCGCGCGCGGTCGGCCGGTCCGGCTGGAGGCTGCCGAGGGCGGCGCGGTGCGGCGTACCGGTACCGCGGATCAGCTGCTCGCGACGCTGGCATCCGATGTCCTTGACCTGCTCGGCAGCGATCGGGTGGCGTTGATCCGTGGCTGCGCCAATCCCGACTGCACCCGGCTGTTCGTCGACGAGTCGCGCGGGCGGTCGCGCCGCTGGTGCGGGATGGCCGAGTGCGGCAATCGGGCGAAGGTGCAGGCGTTCCGCAGCCGCCAGGGCGAGCACCAGGCCGGCCGTCGGACCGCGGTGCGATCATCGTCGACGTGACTGCGGCGCCGGACTACAGCCTCATCCACGACCTGCGCACTGCCTTGGCCGGGCACGCCGACCCGGCCAAAGCTCCGGCCCAGCGGGCCTACATGAAGTCCGCCATGCCCTATCGGGGGCTCACCGCGCCGGTGCTGCGCACCGCGATCGGCCCGGTGCTGGCCGCCCGGGTGCTCGACGACCGGGCGGGATGGGAGGCGACCGCCCGTGCGCTGTGGGACGAGGCGACGTTCCGGGAGGATCGCTACGCCGCGATCGCGCTGCTGAGACACCGTCCGTATGCCGCCTGGGCCGCCGAAGCTGAATCGGTACAGCTGTACCGCTACTTCATCGAGACCGGCGCCTGGTGGGATTTCGTCGATGAGATCGCGGCGAACCTCGTCGGAACGGTGCTGCTGGCCCACCGCGAGTCCGAGCAGTCGCGGATGCGCGCCTGGGCGGTGGACCAGCACCTCTGGGTCCGCAGGTCGGCGATCCTGTGCCAGCTCACCTTCGGCGCCCGCACCGACCGGACGCTGCTGGTCGACACCATCCAGCCGAATCTCGCCGACCGCGACTTCTTCATCCGCAAGGCGATCGGCTGGGCATTGCGGCAGTACGCCCGGGAGCAGCCCGACTGGGTGCGCGCGGTGGTCGCCGGCTGGGACGACCGGTTGTCCGGGCTGTCCCGCCGCGAGGCGCTCAAGCATCTCGGACCAGGAGCGCCGGCCCGGCGCCCTCCCGGGGAAGTAGCAGGTTGTGCTGGGGACACGCCGCCCGGTGCCGGCGTGTCCCCAGCACATCGCGCTACTTCCGCGGGTCGGCCACCCGGTTGTCCAGTCCGTGGGACGTGCTGACACCATCGGTTCATGCGCCTGGACCATGTCTCGTACGCCGCGGGGCCCGAAGGACTGGATGCCACCGCGCGGCGGTTGGCGGGCCAACTCGGAGTCGAGCTGGTCGACGGGGGCATTCATCCGCGGTTCGCCACGCGCAACCGCATCCTGCCGCTGACCGACGGCCACTACCTGGAGGTGGTCGGCGTGCTCGACCACCCCGCGGTCGACGAGGTCGCATTCGGCCAGGCCGTCAAGGCGCGCACCGAGGCCGGCGGAGGTTGGCTCGGCTGGGTGGTGGCGGTCGACGACCTGTCGCCGATCGAGCAGCGCCTGGGCCGGGAGGCGGTGCAGGGCCACCGCACGCGGCCCGACGGCGTCGAGCTGTCCTGGAAGCAGATCGGCGTCCGCGGTTTGATGAACGACCCGCAGTTGCCGTTCTTCGTGCACTGGGAGTCGGACCCGCAGGAGCATCCGTCGAAGGGCGGCCATGACGTCGGCCTGGCCAGTCTGACGATCGCGGGCGATCCGCACCGCGTCACCGAGTGGCTGGGGGAGCCCGAGGACCACCCGCTCGACGACGTCGAGGTGGACTGGACCGCGCCGAACGGTCAGCCCGGGCTGCTGTCTGCGACCTTCCGGACGCCGTCCGGCGACGTCACCATCTGAGCGCCGCGCCCCCGGCGCCGGACTACCGGGGCGCCATCCGCAGCGCCCCGTCCAACCGGATGACCTCACCGTTGAGGTAGTCCTGCGCGGCGATCGACGCGACCAGCGCGGCGTACTCGTCCGGGCGGCCGAACCGTTGCGGGAACGGCACTCCGGCGGCCAGGTTGACCCGGTACTCCTCGGTCACCGTTGCCATCATCGGGGTGTCGAGGATGCCGGGGGCGATCGTCATCACCCGGATCCCGTACTGCGCCAGGTCGCGCGCGGCCGGCAGCGTCATCGCGGCCACGCCACCCTTGGAGGCTGCGTAAGCGATCTGCCCGATCTGACCGTCGAACGCGGCCACCGAGGCGGTGTTGACGATCAGGCCCCGCTGACCGGCGTCGTCAACCGGTTCGGTGGCAGCGATCGCCTCGGCCGCCAGCCGGAGCACGTTGAACGTTCCGATCAGGTTGATCCCGATGACGTTGCGGAACAGGTCGTAGTCGTGGACGCCCTTCTTCCCCAGGATCCGGCTCGCCCAGGCGACCCCGGCGCAGTTCACCGCCAGCCGCAGCGGCGCTCCCGAGCTGGTGGCCGCGTCGACGGCGCGGGCCACGTCGTCGGCGCTGGTCACGTCGCCGGCGACTGCGGTCACACCCTGAACGGGATCGCTGCCGCGCTCCCACCCGGTAGCCAGATCCAGGCCGACCACCCGGACACCCTGCTCGGCCAGCAGTCCGGTGGTGGCGGCGCCGAGCCCGGAGGCGGCGCCGGTGACGATGGCGGAGATTCCAGTGATCTGCATGCGTGAGCTCCCGGACGACGGCGGCGATGACGTACCCCGAGGCTAATCCCGCCCCGGGGGTCACCGACCTGACGGTCCGCCGGACGACCGCAGCTCGCTCCCGCTAGCGTCTGTGACCAGGCCGGCGGCGGAACCACGAGCCCGTCCGCGGTGTAGACATCGCAGCGATGTCGGCGGCAGGAATGAGCCACGGGAGCGGTGTGGACGAAGGTCCGCAGATCGACGAGGCGACGCTGCTCGCCCGGGTGCGCGACGGTGACCACGACGCGTACGCCGCTGTGGTGCGCCGGCACAGCGCGATGGCGATCCGCACCGCGGCGATGTTGGGTGCGGGGACGGACGCCGAGGACGTGGCCCAGGAGGCGTTCGTCAAGGCGTACCGGGCGTTGGGGCGGTTCCGGCCGGGGGCGCCGTTCCGGCCGTGGCTGCTCGCCATCGTGGCGAACGAGGCCCGCAACCTGCACCGGACGGTCCGTCGCCGATCGGATCGGGAGCTGCGACCGCTGGCCGACGTGCCGACCGACGGCCCCGCCGAAGCACTCGAGATCCGCGAGCGGCAGCAGCTGGTCCGGCGCGCACTGGACGCGCTGCCCGCGGACCAGCGCGAGGTGCTGGTCTGCCGGTACCTGCTGGAGCTGGACGAACGGGAGACCGCGACCGTGCTGGGGCTTTCCCCGGGCACCGTGAAGTCCCGGACATCGCGCGGGCTACGCCGGTTGCGTACCGGGTTGACGGCCGACGTCGGAGCACAGGAGGTCGGACATGGCCGGTGAGCTGATCGACCTCGAGGACGAACTACGCGCACTCGGCCGCGACCTCGAGGTACCCACGACCGACCTGGCCACGGCAGTGGTCGCGCGGCTGGCGGGCGCCCCGACACCCGCGGCCGTCGGGTGGTGGTCACGGAGCACCGGACGACTCGGCCGCTGGGGTCGGGCCCGGTGGCGGGCGTTGGTGGCCGTGCTGCTGGGGGGCTTGGTGGTGGTGGGGGTGGCCACCCCCGTAGGAGCCACCGTCGCGCGCTGGTTCACCTTCGGCGGCGTCGAGGTGATCCAAGGGCCGCTGCCACCCGGGCGGTCGACCGCGCCCCCGACTGCGCCGTCGGCCGCGCCCCGACTGCGCCACCGACCGCCGGGTCGACGGCGCCCTCGACCGGGCCAACGCTGGCCGCCGCCGCCGCGCTGGTCGGGTTCACCCCGCAGCTCCCAGCCGCGCTCGGGCCGCCGACCGGCATCGAGGTCTCGTCCGAACCGAGCGTGCTCTCCCTGACCTGGCCGGACGGCATCCGGCTGGACGAGTTCGTGGGCAGCCCGGCGCCCATCTTCGTGAAGAAGTACGCGCCACAGATCGAGTTCACCTCGGTGCACGGCACCGAGGCTTTGTGGTTCTCCGAACCGCACGAGCTGCTCTACATCGACGCCGACGGTCGCAGCCGAAGTCAATTCTCCCGGACCGCAGCTCAGACGCTGCTGTGGACCGACGGGCCGCTGACACTGCGACTGGAAGGGGCCGGCGGGCTCGACCGCGCCGTGCAGATCGCTGAGTCGGTGGAGTAGCGGCGTCGCCCCCGCGCCGGGCGCTGCAGGGAACCCGGGCCGGTCCGGCGGTGTATGGGCAGTACCTTCCCGCCGATTCCCGGAGGTCCGTGATGCGTCGGTTCGTCATCCTGCTCGCTGCGCTGTCCGCCCTGGCCGCGCCGGTCGCGCTGGCCCCGACCGCCGCCGCCGGTGGTCCGACCAGCGTGCTCCTGGTGGACCCGACGACCGGCCGCACGGCTGCGCTGTACATCACGGACCCGGACTACGCGCTGCTGGAGCAGCAGGTCGCGGCGGAGCCGCAGGGCGAACCGCAGAAGGTCGACGAATCACTGGGCGACCGCGGGCAGGGCGAGGCGGTGACGGTGACCTGGCTGATCCACGACGTGAGCGTCTGGCGGGTCGACCGGATCTTCTACACGGCACCCGGAGGTACCTGGGTACTCACCCAGACCGCGATCGACGGCCGAGACCCGTTCGCCGTCACCGGGTTCTGGCACCGGCCGGCCAGCGCGGTGCAGTTGCGGGCGATGCTCGATCGGATCGTGTTCGAGCCGGCCGTTCGGACGGCCGTCACCACCAGGGTGGCCACCACCACGGTCACGGCCGCGGCTCCAGTGGTACCGGCTGCTGCCGCCGCGCCGACCGGGCCAGGCGGCGCGAACGGCGGGTGGCTGTGGGGAATTGTCGGAGTTGCCGCCGGCGCGGTCGGCACCGTGGTGGTGATCCAACTGCTGACGCTCGCCGCGCGTCGTCGCTCGGTGCATGCCGGCCCGCACGACCCGACAATGCCCGTGTCCGGCGGCGCGCTCGTCTGACAGCGCATTCACAGCTACGGCATCGAACCAATCGCCGGGCGCATGCGTTGTGGACAGTGAGCCGCACCCATGCACCACCGACGAAGGGATCCGCAGATGTCGGAAGCACCTGGCCTTTCCCGTCGCACCGTAGTCCGCACCGGATTGGGCGCCGCCGTGGCGATTCCGCTGCTCGCAGCCTGCTCCTCGGACGACCAAGCGACGCCGTCGGCCGGATCTGCCGGAGCTGCGGGAGCGCTGCCCAAGGTGGCCGACATCCCGGTCGGTCAGGCTGTCTCGGCCACCATCGACGGCAAGCCGGTGGTGATCAGCCGACCCACCGACTCCACGGTGGCCGCATTCACCGCGGTCTGCACCCACCAGCAGTGCACGGTTGCGCCGGCCGGCGCATCGCTCAAGTGCCCGTGCCACGGCTCCATGTTCGACGCCCTCACCGGGGCCGTCACCCAGGGCCCGGCGGCCGCCCCGCTCGCCGCCGTCCCGGTTTCGATCAAGGACGGCACCGTCGTCGCCGGTTGATTCCGGCCGCATCCCGGAGGTCCAGATGTCTGATCGGTCCACATCGCCGAGTAACAGCTCCGCGCTGATCGCCAGGGTGGTCACCTCGCTGGCGGTACTGGTGTCCGCGCTCGCCCACGGCTGGCTCTACTTCTACGACGGCTGGCGCGACGTGCACATCATCGGGCCGCTGTTCATGGTGAACGCGATCTCCGGAGTGATCATCGCGGTGCTGGTGCTCGTCTGGCGGCACTGGTTCAGCCTGTTCCTGGCCTTCGGCTTCAGCGGGGTGACGTTCGCCGCACTGCTGATCTCCCGGTGGTGGGGGCTGTTCGGGGTCCAGGACACCGTGCTCGGCGCGTCGCAGATCACCTGCCTGGTCGCCGAGTTCGTCGGGATGGTCGCGTCGGTCGCAACCTTCCTGCTGGAGCGCCGCACGGTGACGGCCGGATCGCGCGGCGCGGTCCCGCGCGTCGCCTCCTGAGGTTCCCGATCGGTCACCCCTCGCCGGGGCTACGCGAGCCCTGGCCCGGGGGTGCCGTCGCGTCACTATGACTCTGCCCCAGATGTGGGGCAGCGTTGGCCCTGCCCCAGATGTGGGGCAGTGTTGGCCCTGCCCCAGATGTGGGGCAGCGTTGGCCCTGCCCCAGATGTGGGGCAGCGTTGGCCTTGCCCCAGATGTGGGGCAGCGCCATAGCAGCGCACAGGCCTGCCCGTCGGCGCGATCAGCGCAGGTCAGCGGGATCCTCAGGGCGGTAGGCGAGCTGCACCAGGATCGGCTTGCGGCCGCGCCGGACCAGGTTTCCGCGGCCCGGCGGCTGCACCGACAGATGCGCACCGGGGTAGAGCGCTCCCTCCTGGCGGTCGCCGGAGAGCAGCAGCCCGCTGGCCCCGACCTCGCGCATCCGCTGCGGCACCGGTTCGTACATCGCGCGCCCGGCACCACCGCTGCGCCGGCTGACGATCATGTGGAAGCCCAGGTCGCGGGCCTGCGGCAGGTACTCGACGAACGGTGCCAGCGGCCCGGCGCCGCCGGGTGAGAGCAGGTCGTAGTCGTCGGCGATCACCACGATCTCCGGACCCTTCCACCACGACCGGGCCCGCAGCTGGGCGGCGGTCACGTCATCCGGCGGCAGCCGGTTCTGCAGCTCCCCGGCGATCGCGCCGGCCATGCCGCCGGCCATCGCCGCAGTGCCGGCATAGGCGCCGAGATAGTCCTCGGGCACCACGTCGAGAAGCGTGCGGCGGATGTCGAAGACTGCGAAGACGACCTCGTCGTCGGTCATCCGCGCGGTCAGATCGGCGACCACCAGCCGGAGCAGGGAGGTCTTGCCGGTCTCCGAGTCGCCGATCACCAGCAGATGCGGCTCGGTGCCGAAGAAGTCCAGCTCGACCGGACGCAGGTCGGTCTCGTCGATGCCGATGACGATTCCCCGGCGCGGTCCGGCCGATGCCTGCAGTGCGGCGTGGTCGACCAGGGTCGGAAGCATCCGGATCGGCGGCACCGGTGCGCCCGGCCAGGCGGCGGCGATCCGGGCCACCAAGGCCTCGGTCGGGCCGCCGGCATCGGTCGCCGCCGCCCTCGACCCGCCGGCAGCAGGCTCCGCACCGGGCCCGACGGCGGACGGCGCGTCGTCCGCCGATAAGTCAGCGGGATCGCGCAGCCGGGCCAGTTCCAGGGCGGCGAGCTCGTCGGCCAGCGCGGAGAAGTCGTCCAGGGGCGGCACCAGCGTCTCCTCGGGGACCACGGACGCCCCCGCATCGACCTCGGCCGGACGCCGGCCGCCCGCAGCCGGTCGCGGCGTCGCCGGCATCGCCCCCGCCCGGTCGGCGGCCAGCGCGGGCAGGCAGATGTGCACCTGCAGCCCGGGTTCGACGATCGCTCGGCCGGGGGTGTCGGCCCGCAGGTTGGCCGCCGCCTTCCGGGCGATGGTCGAGTCCACCGGGTCGTTGAGCCGCAGCTCGAGCTTGGTGCCGATGGCGGCCTGCAGCTGCATGCGGATGTCCGCCCACCGCCCGGTGGCGAGGATCAGGTGGATCCCGTACCCGGGCCCGCGGGTGCCGAGGTCCTGCACCAGATCGGCGAGGTCCTCGAAATCGGCGCGCAGCACCGGGTAGTTGTCGATCACCAGGAAGATGTCCGCCACCGCGAGCTGCGGCAGCCGGCCGGTGCGCCACCGCTCGCGCATCGATTCGACCGAGTCGATCCCGAGCCGCCCGAACATCTCCTCGCGCTCGGCCAGGGCCGACGCGACCTCGGCGACCGTACGGCGGACCCGGTCGGCGTCCAGCCGGGGGGCCACCCCGGCGACGTGCGGCAGGTCGTCGAGCACCCGCAGGGAACCCCCGCCCAGGTCCAGACAGTAGAAGCTCACCTCACCCGGCAGGTGGTTCAACGCCGCGGAGATGATCAACGTCCGGAGTGCCACCGACTTGCCCGACTGCGGCGCGCCGAGCACCACGAGGTGCCCGCCGGACGTTGCCAGATCGAGCAGGAACGGCACCTGCTTCTGCTCGGCCGGCTTGTCCAGCAGGCCGATCGGCACCCGGAGCCGCCCGCCGGGGCCGTCGGTGATCAGGCCGCGGACGTCGTCGGTCCGGGCCGGTCCGGCGACCGCATCGAGGTCCAACTCCGACGGCAGCGGTGGGAGCCAGATCTGCGCTGTCCGCTCACCGGCCTCCGCGAGCCGGCGCACCGCGACGTCCAGCACCGTCGGTGCCAGCGCGTCCGCGTCCTCCTCGGCCTGGCTGCGGTCCACCGCGGGCCGGTCGTCGAGTGCGGCGAGGAAGGCCGCGGTGTCGTTGAACAGCGGGAACGGGGCGACCACCGGGTCGGTGTCGATCACCGTCTCACCCGTCACCGGTGGCCGGTAGGTGCCCGAGACGTAGCCGGCCTTGAACCGCTGGAAGACGCTGGTATCCACCTTGAGGTAGCCGGAGCCAGGAATCGGTGGCAGCTCGTAGGCATCCGGCAGGCCGAGCACCGAGCGGGACTCCTGCGCGTTGAAGGTGCGCAGCCCCAGCCGGTAACTCAGGAACGATTCGAGCCCGCGCAGCCGGCCCTCCTCCAGCCGCTGCGAGGCCAACAGCAGGTGCACCCCGATGGACCGGCCGATCCGGCCGATGGCCAGGAACAGCTCGATGAAGTCCGGCTTGGCGGTCAGCAACTCGCCGAACTCGTCGATCACCACGAACAGGTTCGGCATCGGAGCCAGCCGCAGAGTTTCCGACTTCTCGGCTTCGCCGAGGTAGGCGTCCCGTCGCCGGTTGTACTCGGTGATGTTCGGCAGGTTCCCGGCGTCGGCCAGCATCTGCTGTCGGCGCTTCATCTCACCGAACAGAGCGTCGTGCAGCCGGTCGACCAGGCCGTCGTCGTCGGAGAGGTTGGAGATCATCGCGGCGCAGTGCGGCATGTTCTCCAGCCCGGCGAAGGTGGCGCCGCCCTTGTAGTCGACCAGCACCATGGCCAGCCGCTCCGGCGGGTGGCTCATCGCCAGGCACAGCACGATGGTCCGCAGCACCTCCGACTTGCCGGACCCGGTCGCGCCGACACACAGGCCGTGCGGGCCCATCCCGCCGAGGGCGTTCTCCTTGATGTCCAGATAGACCTTCTCGCCGGCCGGCCCCAGCCCGAACGGCACCCGCAGGAAGTCCGGCGTGGCCCGCTTCGACCCAGGTCAGACCCGGGTCGAAGGAGGCCGGATCCGGCACTCCGACCAGGTCGCCGAGGGTCGAGCGTCGCCTCCAGCGGGGCGGCCGCCGCGGTCTCCTCGACCAGCCGCACGGCGGTCAGCTCGCGGGTCAGGCCGCGCAGCGCGGCGCGGTCGATCGCGGTCGGCGGTACGCCGAGCGCCGCGCCGAGCGCCCGCTTGCGGGCCGGTGCCGTCGTCATCGTCGCCCGGGGTCCGGAAGTCCTCGACGAAAACCTGACCGTCGCCGCAGGTCAGCCGCACGTCGACGCGCTCCGGCTCCTGCAGCTGGTGCGTCGACCAGGGTGATGGTGTGCACGCCGATGTCGGCCGGGTTGAGCTCGCTCGGCATTCCGCGGAGGGGGTCGGGCGGGGTTGCCGGACAGCCCGTCCAGCACGATCACCAGCGCCGGACCGAACGCGGCCGGGTCGAGCTTCGCTGATCCGCCCGGTCCTGGTGGCCTCGCCGACCCGGCGGGACAGGTCCGCGTGCAGCAGGTCGCCGAGCTGCTCCGGGGTCTCGGCGATCAGCCGGCGCGGGGCGGTGCCGTCGACCTCCTCGTCGGACAGCGCGTGCGGCATCCACTTGAGCCAGTCCACCCAGCCGGCCGCCCGCCGCGGCAGCGCAGGTGATCACCTTCGACCTCCTCGGCACCGTGCAGCGTCACCAGCTGGGCGAGGGCGACCGTGACGGTGTCCCGGACCAGCGCGGACGGGCCGACCACCGACACCCGCCCGGAGATCGGCAGGCCCACCGGCATGCCGCCGACCATGCCGGTCGCGCTCGGTGATCCGCACCACCGCGGCCGCGGTGACGATGTCCGGCTCGGCCAACGGGTCCCGGGCAGCGGCCGCGCTGACCCGCTGCCACAGCGGGGCCGAACCGGTACCGACCCGCACCGTGAGGAAGTCCGGGTCGCGCGGACGGCGCTCCCACAGCCGCAGCGGATCGCGGGCCACCTCGGTCAGGGTCGCCGGATCCGGGTGGTGATGGACGGCGATCTGCCGTTGGACGTCTCCGGCGCCGGCCAGGTCGGAGCGCACCCGGTCGAGGTAGTCGAGATAACGGCGACGCAGGTCGGCGGCCCGCTTGGTGGTGCCGGTGCGCTGGGCGATGAACATGACGATGGCGCCGATCACCGTGGCGCCGATCATGATGCCGCCGGCGATCAGCATCACCGGGTTCTTGTTGGCGACGATCATCACCACCGACCCGGCCCCGCCCATGATCGGCATCAGGATCTGCATCACGCCCTGCAGCCCGGCCCCGGCGTCCGGGCAGGGACGGCGGCGGGATCAGGTCGATGGACTTCAGATCCGCCTCGGCCGGCCGGGACCTGGCCGGGCGGTGGATCAGCCGCTGCGCCATGAGCCCCCTCCCGCCGGCAACCCGCGCGGCGTGCGTGGACCCGCACGTCGCGGGGCCAACCCTACGACGGACCCGCGGATCGCCGGGCTCGAACGGCGTCCCCGGTGTGCTGGCGAACCCGGCCCGACCGCCCGACCGAGCGCCCTAGACTACGGCGGGCGAGCAGGCCGTCACAGGGGAGCGGGTGAGGGGATGGGGACGCGGTTCACCCGGGTGACCGTGGTCGGTGACCAGCGCCAGATCGACGTCTCGCTGCCCGCCGACGCCCCGCTGGCCGAACAGCTGCCGATGGTGCTGCGGTTGTTGTCGGTGCCTTCGTCGCCGGTGCCGGTCCGCTGGGTGTTGTCCACCCCGGAGCTCGGCCCGCTCGCGCGGGACCGATCACTCGACGAGGTCGGAATCCTCGACGGCATGGTGCTCTATCTGACGGAGGGTGCTGCGGCCGCTCCGCCGCCGTTCGTCGACGACGTCGAGTCCGCCGCGGCGGACACCGTCGCCGAGGTGGCCCCCGCCTGGGACGCCGCGCCGCGCCGGTCCGGGGTGGCGGGGTTGCTCGCGCTGGTGCTGCTCGCCGCCCAGTGGGTCGCGCTGGGCGCGTCGTCCCCAGTGACCTGGATCGGCGCCGCCCTCTCCGGGCTGCTGGCTCTGGTGATCGGCGCACTGGTCGCCGAACGGGGCGGTCTGTGGGTTGCGCTGACGGCGGTGCCGGCGGCGGCCATCGTGGTGGTGACCGCGGTCTCCGACGGGCTGACCGCCGCCGACCTGCTGCTGGCCGTCGCGGCCGCGGCGTTCGCGCTGCTGGTCGTCGGCCTGGTGCGCCGCGCTCCGGGGCTGGTCACCGGCGGCGCGGTCGCCGCCGTGATCGCGTTGGTCGGCTGGGTCTGCCTGACGGCCGGTCTGCCGGCCGACCGCGCGGCCGGTCTGGTGCTGCTGGTGACCGTGATTGCGGCGGGTCTGGCCGGCCAGTTCGCGTTGGGCGGGGCCGGCCTGGTGAACCTGCTGGTGGCCGACGAGCGCGGACAAAAGGTGCCCAGGACCGCGGTGGTGAGCTCCGTGCTGCGCGGTCAGTCGATCGCCACCGGGGTGGTCTGGGCAGCGGCGGGCGGGGCGGCGGTGGCCTGCTGGGCGCTGCTGTCGGCCGGAGGACCGGGTACCGGCAACTGGATCGCACCTGCGATGGGTGGCCTCGGCGGCCTGCTGTTCCTGCTGCGTAGCCGGATGTTCACCCGGGCCCGGCAGGTGGTACCGATGCTCGGCGTCGGGAGTGGTCGCGGCCGTCGCGGCGGCGCTGAACGCACCGCGGTGGCTGCAGGTGGACCCCGGCGCGGTCGCCGGCACCTCGCTGGCGCTGCTCGCCCTGGTGGCCGCGGTGCTCGCGGCGGCCGGTTTCGGTGAGCTGTCGGAGGTCCCGAAGGCGCGGATGCGCCGGATCTGGGAGCGGCTGGAGGCAGTCGCAGTGCTCGCCCTGATCCCCGGCCTGGTGGTGCTGTTCGACACCATCGGCGCCATGAAGCGCTGGATCGGCTGAGGCGGCCGCCGTACGCCGGGTGCTGTATCAGCTGGTGCCGTCGCCACTCTGTCTGACGGTGAGCCCACACCGGGCAACCCTGGCGGAGGGCGCAGCCGATGGAGCAGGACGTCGAGGACGAGCCTGTTGTTCTCGCCGTCGGCCGCCGATCCCGTCGGCTGTCCCGAATCCGGCGGACGCTGGCGCCCTGGGTCCGCCGGTACGCCCCCTGCGAAATCCTCGGCACGGTCGGCGCTTTCGGGTGCCTGTGGCTGGCTTGGACGATCACCGGCTCGCTCGGCGCCGCGGCGTGGGCGGGCACCGCCGGGGGAAGTATCGGCTTCTACGCGCTGCCGGCGGTCAGGGCCTTCCGGTTGTTCCGCGGACCGGCCGGATCGCCGGGTTCGACGCGAAACACCCTGCTGGTGCTGGGATTCACCGCGCGCAGCCTGCTCGCCGAGTTCGGCCCGGCCGAGCTGGTCGACACCGCACTGGTGCGCCCGAGTCTGTTGTACCTGCTGCCGCAGTGGGTGGGGAGCCCGTGGCTGGGTTGGCTGCTCGGCGAGCTGATCGCGGACACGGTGTTCTACCTGGTCGCCGTCGCGTCGTTCCGCCGAGGTCGGCGGCTCATCGTCGGGGTGCCCGCGGCCGCCTGACGGCGGGCGTTGCCGCCCCGACCGACAGCCGCACATGTCCTGCCGCCGACGCCACCGGCAGTCGTAGCTCTGTGGGATGGTGGTCGGGTGATGTTGGAGGATCTCGTCCGGTTGCGTCGGGCCCGTGACCTGATGGACCGGGACTATGCCGAGCCGCTCGACGTTCCGGCGTTGGCGCGGTTCTCGCTCATGTCGCCGGGGCATTTCTCCCGCAGCTTCCGCGCTGCGTACGGGGAGACCCCCTACAGCTACCTGATGACGCGCCGGATCGAGCGGGCCAAGGCCCTGCTGCGGCAGGGCGATCTGACGGTGACGGACGTCTGCTTCGCGGTCGGGTGTTCGTCGCTGGGATCATTCAGCTCGCGGTTCACCGAGCTGGTCGGTGAGAGCCCGAGCTCGTACCGGGCCCGCAGTCACGACGAGAGCGCCACCATCCCGGCCTGCGTCGCCAAGGTCTATACCCGGCCGGTCAGGAATCGAGAAGCGAAACCCGCCCCCCGGTCGTAGCGTGAATTGCATGGACATCCAGCTCTCACAGTGCTTCATCGCCGTCGACGACCACGACAAGGCGCTAGCGTTCTACCGGGACGTTCTCGGCTTCGAGGTGCGCAACGACGTCGGGTTCGAGGGGATGCGCTGGGTGACTGTCGGGTCCCCGTCGCAACCCGACGTCGACATCGTCCTGGAACCGGCCGTCGCGGACCCGAACGCCTCGGACGCCGACAAGGGAGCCGCAGCGGAACTGCTGGCGAAGGGCCTGCTGCGCGGGGTCATCTTCCGGACCGACGACTGCGACGCCACCTTCGAGCGGATCCGGGACGCTGGTGCCGAGGTACTGCAGGAGCCGATCGACCAGTTCTACGGCGTCCGCGACTGCGCCTTCCGCGATCCCTCCGGCAACCTGTTGCGCTTCAACCAGCCGAGCAGGTAGCACGTTCCGGCGGCGCCGAACGTGCTCGTGGCGGGTCATGCGCCGGATCCGGGTGAGTGCTCTGCCACGATGTCGCAGTGACGTTCTACGAGGTCGTCGAAACGGTCGGCAAGGCGGTCGACGTCGCCGGCGTGGCGATCATCGTGGCCGGCGTGGTCGCCGCGACCGGAGTGGCGGTCAACCGGGTCCGCCTGCATGAGCCGCGGGTGTACAGCAGGTACCGGCAGCAGCTCGGCCGGTCGATCCTGCTCGGCCTCGAACTCCTGGTGGCTGCTGACATCATCCGTACCGTCGCGTTGGTACCGACTCTGGGCGGTATCGCGGTGCTGGGCGGCATCGTGCTGATCCGGACGTTCCTCAGCTTCACCCTCGAGCTCGAGATCACCGGTCGATGGCCGTGGCAGAAGCCCGCGCCCTCGTCGACCGACGGCACACCCGATCGGGTGATCCACCCGGGTGCGTAGCCCGTTGTCGGCACGCCACGCCGGTCGAACCGGGCTACCCCGGGAAGGATCGGGCTACCCCCAATCAACCGCCGAGCGCTCGCATGGGTAGCCCGTTGTCGGCACGCCACGCCGGCCGAACCGGGCTACCCCGGGAAGAATCGGGCTACGCCTACCCGGCGGGCACCCGGCGACCCGCTGGTGTCAGGCGGCCAGCCCGCAGCGGAACCCGAGGTGACTGGTGGTGCTGCGCACCGTGTGTCCCTGCCGCGCGGCGGGCCGGTAGCGGTGGCAGTAGGACGGCGCGCACAGATGTGAGCCGCCCTTCGTCACCCGGCGGTCCTGCTCGGTCAGCTCCGGACGGCCACTCACCTCCCCGGTCGGTCCACAGCACGCGTGCAGCACCGCGGGGACAGGGTCGACGTGGTCGTCGGTCCACGCGGAGTCGGTCCACTCCCAGACGTTGCCCGCCACGTCGTAGAGCCCGTAGCCGTTGGCCGGGAACTTCCGGACCGGCGATGTGCGGGTGAAGCCGTGCAGCGCGAAATTCTCGTAGGGGAAGTTGCCGTGCCAGGTGTTGGCCATGATCCGGTTCGACGGCATGAACTCGTTTCCCCAGGCATACGTGGCCTGGTCGAGGCCGCCGCGGGCGGCATGCTCCCACTCGGCCTCGGTGAGCAGCGTCTTGCCGGCCCACGCCGCGTAGGCCAGGGCGTCCTCGTAGCCGACGTGCACGACGGGGTGCAGGTCGCGACCGTTCAGGGTGCTCGCCGGACCCTCAGGGTGCCGCCAGTCCGCGCCGTGCACCCAGCTCCACCAACGGGTCCAGTCGTCCAGCGGAACAGGTCCCGGCGTCCCGGTGAACACCTGCGAACCGGCGACCAGGTCGGCGGGGTCGGCGCCGGGGAAGTCCGCAGCCTCCGGCGTCTGCTCCGCAACCGTCGCGTAGCCCGTGTCCCGGACGAAGCGGCGGAACTGGGCGTTGGTCACCGGGTGCTCATCCACCCAGAGGTCGCGCACCTCGGCGGTGCGCAGGGGCTGCTCCTCGGGATAGAAGTCGAGGCTTCCCATCAGGAACGGGCCACCGCCGACCAGCACCATCCCTTTCGTCGACGTCACCGCGCGCACCTCCGGTCCCGGGCGGGCCGACCGTAGCCGACCGGACCGCTCCTCCCGTCAGCCTAGGTCGAACGATTTCATCCCTCACGTGTGAGCCTGGCATCCGGCGGGTGCCCGAAGATTCTGGGACGCTTGTGCCCTGTGGAACAGCTGACCATGAAGGACTGCTCATGCGTCGTACGTCTGTGAAGTGGCGATGACCACCGCGGTTCCCGGCGACGAACCGGTCGATCCGGACGGCGTCGACCCGGACGGCGACCCCGGCGTCGACCCGGCCGACGCACCCACCGAGGCGCTGCAGCTGTCCGGCGCACCACCGAACGCTGTTCAGCCGGCCGGACCCCAAGCCGGAGACGGGGGGGCATCTCCCCCGCGACCAAGGTGCGCACGCCGAAGCGCGGCCGTCGGATCGCGTCGACGGTGCTGCTGGTGCTGACCTTCCTCCTGACGCCGATCGCGATGACGGCGACCTGGATGCGGTTCGTGGTGGTCAGCGACAACCAGTACGTCAACGCGGTGTCGCCGCTCGCCACCGACCCGAGGGTGGTCGACGCGTTGGAGGACCGGCTGACCGACGCCGTCATGACGCAGATCGACAATCTCAACATCAGCGATCAGGTGACCGACTTCCTGGTCGAGAAGGGCGTTCCGGCCAGGGTCGCAGCGACGGCGGCCACCGCGCTCTCGTCGCTCAACGGCGCTGTCGAGGGCCTGGTGATGCGTGCCTCGGAGGCGATCCTCACCTCGCCGAAGTTTCCCGAGATCTGGGACCGGATCAACCGTGCCGCCCACCATGCGCTGGTGGAGATCATGAAGGGCGACAGCAAGCTGATCGATCAGACCGGCGCCGTCTCCCTGCAGTTGCAGCCCCTGGTGGCTGCGGTCCGGCAGAATCTCGTCGACCGCGGGATGGACTGGGCCGCCAAGATTCCGGACAGCGACAAGACCTTCGTGCTGCTCTCGGCGAGCGACACCCGGCAGTTGCAGAGGCTGTACAAGCTGTCCACCATCGCCGTCTGGGCGACGCTGATCCTCACCCTGCTGGTGATCGTCGGAGCCATTCTGCTGGCGGTCGACCGGTGGCGCGCCGTCCGACGGGCGGCAATCGCGGTGGCCTTCGGGGTGCTGCTTCTGGGCGGCGTACTGCGGATCGCCGAGAACAAGGCGGTGGACGCCGGAGCGGCGGCCGGGGCCCGGCATCCGGACGCGCTCGTCGGGGATCGTGGACGCGGTCGTCAACGGGCTGCGGGCAGCGATCCAGGTGACCGCGATCATCTGCGTGGTGGTGATCGCTGATCAGCCTGCTGGCCGGCTCGGACACCGCCGCGCGGTCCATGCGGGACTGGCTGTTCCGGATGAAGGACAAGTGGGGCGACTCGCGGTACAGCAGCCGCAACCGGGCGATCGCCGGTGTCGTCGCGGCGATCTGCGGCGGCGTGCTGATCTTCGTCGACGTGAACTCCGACGTCGCGGCGATCCTGCTGTTCGTCATCGTCATCGCTGCGGTGCTGCTCCTTGATCCCCGCCGAGCAAGCCGGCCACGACGGAGGCGGCACGTTCCGCCGCGGAACCGCCGCCGCCGGCCGCGCTCGCGTCCAGGTACCTGAGCCTCGGTGCGCCTGCCCGCCTGGCGCGGATGGTTCCCGCCCCGACCGGTCCTGCTGAAGGACCTGCTGGCCGGGCTGCCGAGGGCGATCGGGAGCGTTCCGGACGGGATGGCCTCCGGTCTGCTCGCCGGAGTCAGCCCGGTCAACGGGCTGTATGCGAGCGTCGCCGGACCGTTGTTCGGCGGGTTGACCTCCAGCACCCGGCTGATGGTGGTGACCACCACCAGCGCAGGTGCGCTGGCCGCGGCGTCGGCGCTGCAGGGCGTGCGGCCCGACAACCGGGCGGGTGCGGTGGCCTTGTTGTCGCTGCTGGCCGGACTGGTGATGATCGGAGCCGGAATGCTCCGGCTCGGCCGCTACACCCGGTTCGTCTCGCACTCGGTGATGATCGGTTTCCTCACCGGGATCTCGGCCAACATCATCTTCGGCCAGATCCCGGATCTCACCGGCGCTCCGGCGCACGGGAGCAACAACCTGGCCAAGGCGACGTCGGTGCTCACCGATCCTGCGGCGATCAACCTGCCGTCATTGCTTACCGGGGTGGCCGCGGGCGCCATCATCGTGCTGCTCGGTCGCACCGCACTCTCGGCCTACAGCGCGCTGCTGGCGCTGGTGATACCGACCCTCGCGGTGATCGTGCTGCACGCGGACAGCGTTGCCCGGGTGCGCGACGACGGCGAGATACCCGCGGGGTTCCCGCTGCCGGCGCTCCCGGACTTCAGCGAGTTCTCGTTCGGCCTCCTGGGCAGCGCCTTTGCGGTCGCCGCGATCGTGCTGGTTCAAGGCGCGGGAGTCGCAGAATCCGCGCCCAACCCCGGCGGGCCGCCGAGTTCGGCGAGCCAGGACTTCACCAGCCAGGGCATCGCGAATGTCGCGGCCAGCCTGGTGAGGGGCCAACCGGTGGGCGGCTCGGTGGGTCAGACCGCGCTCAACATCTCCAGCGGCGCGCACACCCGCTGGGCGGCGATCTTCTCCGGCCTGTGGCTGTTGTTGATCCTGTTGGCGTTCTCCGGGGTGATAGGTGTGGTCGCCCAGCCGACGCTGGCCGCGCTGCTGATCGTCGCCGCCGTCGCATCGATCCGCCCACACCAGATCATGATGATCATGCGCACCGGCGCGGTGTCCCAGGTCGCATTGGTCGCCACGTTCCTGGCGACCCTGTTCCTCCCGGTCGCGGCAGCGGTCGGGGTCGGTGTGGCGCTCTCCCTGGTGATGCAGCTGAACCGGGAGGCCCTGGACCTCAAGGTGGTCCGGCTGGTGCCGACCGGAACCACCTGGCGCGAGACGAAGCCGCCTAAGAGCCTCAGCGCGCACGAAGTGGTGGCGCTGGACGTATATGGCAGCCTGCTCTACGCCGGACCGCGGACCCTGCAGACCGTGCTACCGGAGCCATCGCACGCGCGCGGATCGGCTGTCGTGATTCGGTTGCGCGGTCGAACCCAGCTGGGGGCGACGTTCTTCCTGGTGGTCGACGAGTACGCGCACGCGTTGGACGCCACCGACAGCCGGCTGTTCATCAGCGGCGTCGATCCCGTGCTGCGCGCCCAGCACCGCCGCAACCACCGTGCGCACGAGCGCGATCTGGTCGAAGTCTTCGAAGCGACCGAGCTGATCGGTGCATCCACCAACGCGGCCCTCGAGGCGGCCGAGCTCTGGGTCGAGTTGGCGCCCGGGCTGGAGGGCCCTGACGACCAGTCGGCGCAGCGGCACCACCACCGCGGGTCGGACGACACGGCACCGGACGATGCGCGGAAGGAATCGACGGCACCCGCTGCGCCACGGGAGAAGCAGCTGCCCGGCGACCCACAGGATCTGGAAGGTCCGGAGCCGGACGACGGAGTGGCGGAGGACCCGGACGACATGGCAGATCTGGATCCGGACAACGGCTTGCCGGAGGACCCCGAGGCCGACCGCCGGCCGTGACGGCCGGCGGTCGGACAGCCGTCAGGCGTTGAGCAGCTTGGTCTTCTGGGCGGTGAATTCCTCCTCGGTCAGCACTCCGCCATCACGGAGCTTCCCGAGCTTCTCCAGCTGTTCGATCAGATCGTCTGTGCTCTCCGCCTGCGGTGGCGCGGGCGCGTACTGCGGTGGCGCGGGGGCGTACTGCGGTGGCGCGGGGGCGTACTGCTGCGGTGCGGGGGCGTACTGCTGCGGTGCGGGGGCGTACTGCTGCGGTGCTGCCTCCGGCGGTGCCTGCTCCGGTGCGGCCTGCTCCTGCTCGTAGGCCTGCGCGTCCTGCTTCTGCTGCGCCTTGGCCTGCTGGTGCCGGCTGATGCCACCGGACACCACCGTCGCGGTGCCGGCGACCACCGCGGTCCGGGCCACCGTGCCCAGCAGCCCGGGCCGGCCGCCGCGCCCCATTCCCCGTCGTCCAAACATGACTACTCCTTCGTTTCAGGTGCTGTCGGAGCCGGCGTGATCGGCATGAGCTCAACCTGAGGTGAGCGCCGCGAAAGCGGCGTCCACGTCGTCGGCCGGGATCTGGTGGAAGGCCAGGACGGTGCCGCCTGCGCTGGTCAGGGCCGCCTGGAAATCCCTGGCCCACAGGTTCTCCCACACCAGAAGCAGCGCCGCGGTGCCCGGCGCAAGATCGGCACCGGCCTGCGCGAGGTCCTCATCGCTGAGCAGGCCGCCGATCTCGCCGTCGAGCGCGGCGTACTCGTCTGCGGTGTTGCCCAACGCGTCCAGTTCCACCGCGACGACGTCGCCGTCCGCGTCCTTGCTGACGAACACCAGGTCGATGACCCGCACCAGGCCGCGATCGATGAGATCGGCTAACGCCGTTGCCATCTGGCCGTGGAAGTCGCCGTTGGCGAAGCCGACGATCATGACGTTGACCGGTCCGGTTGCCATCAGCCGACCGCCCTGTCCCAGGTGGTGAGCGCCCAGATCACGGCGCCGTAGAAGATGATGACGATGATGGCCCACACGGGCTGGTACGGCAGCCACAGGAAGTTCGCGACCATGCCGAGGATGGCGATCAGGATGCCCAGCACCCGGGCCCAGGTCGCACCAGCGAGCAGGCCGAATCCGACCGCCACTCCGACGATGCCGAGGATCAGGTGGATCCAGCCCCAGGCGGTGGTGTCGAGGCGGTAGGTGTAGTTCGCGCCGACGACGAAGAAGTCGCCCTTGATCAGCGCCGCAAGTCCCTGCAGGAACTGGAACAGGCCGGCCAGCATCAGGAACATCGCGGCGGTGGCCGCGATCCCGACGGCCCAGGCCGATTTGCCATCGGACATTGTCCGAGAACTCATGGTCGTCCTTTCGTAGTGCCGAGCACGATGTGGTGCGGCCGGCGGAACGTGGTCAACGATAGTGCCTGACTGTTCGGTGGATCATCATCCAGGACGGATGATCAGGCGGCGAGCGCGGGCCGGTTGTGCGATCAGAGCAGACCGCCGAGACCCTTACCGAACTGCACCACGCCAAGCAGGAGCAGCAGCAGGCTCATCACCAGCGCATTGTTCGCCTCCAGCCAGGTCTTCAGGCTGTCGAGCCACGGGGTGACCTTCTGCCGGGCGGCCAGGAAGCCGACGACCGGGACCAGCACCGAACTGGCCGCCAGCACGGTGTACACGATCACCGCCACCACGTCGCCGCCGACGGACAACCCGGCCGCTCCGATCGCCACCCCCGCCGAGACGAACATCAGCAGGTTCTTCGGATTCAGCGCGGACAGCAGGAAGCCGAGGCCCGCCGACTTGATGGCGGTGAACTGCTCGATGGACGACATCCACTTCGGAAGTGTCGGGGTCGCGCCGGGTTTCGGCCGCTTGCGCCACTGTCCGACGGCGAGCACCAGCAGCAGGAGGCCGAGCACCAACTGCACCCACGAGGTCGTCGTCGACGGGCCCGAGCCCGAATCGAGGTCCGCGGCGCCGGAGAGCACCAGGAACACGACGGTGCCGACAACGATGCCCAGGATCCAGCCGATGCCGAACGCCACCGAGTTGGGGCCGGCCTTGTGCGACAACAACATCAGGATCACGGCGATGATCGGGATCGGCGAGATGGCGACCCCGATCGCGTAGGGCAGCAGATCGCCGATCACGGGGCCCATCGGCGATCACCCCCCGCAGGAACTCCCGTTGTCATGACCTACGCTCCTCGCGATCCCGGCCGGTCGGCCGCTTTGTCGTGATGAGTGTGGCAGCAGGGTGGTTGCGACAGAGTGCGGCAGGGCCGGTCTGACGGCATGGTCATGCCAAGCCGGTCCGGCGGTCGGCCTGGCGGAACGGTGCGGCCCGGCGAGGGGAGAACGGGTGGGTTGCCTGCTCCTGTCCCTGTTACCGGTGGCGCTGGGCGTCGTTCTAGCCCGCTCGCAGTGGTCGCGGCCGTTGCGGTGATCACCTCGGCCAACGGCAAGGTCAACGGGCTGTCGTTCCTGGCTGACCAAAGGTATCCAGACGCTCTAGATCCGGTGACTCCGACGGGATCTCACACCAGGCCGCGCCGCCGGGCCACTGCGACCGCCTCGCCACGGGAGCCCGCGCCGAGCTTGCCGATGATGTTGGAGACGTGCACGCTCGCGGTCTTCTCACTGATGAACAAGGCTGCGCCCAATTGTCGGTTGCTGTTGCCCTGCGCCAACAGCGCCAGCACCTCCTGTTCGCGCGGGGTCAGCAGGGTCACCGGCTGCTCCTCGGCCACACCGCCGATGCGTGACCGGCGGGCCAGCCCGTCCAACGCCGTGAGCAGCGGCGCGGCGGCCAGCCGCTCGGCGACCTGGCGGGCGGACCGCAGGTGTTCGGCGGCCTCCTCGGTCCGGCCCAGCGTGATGAGTACCTCGGCCAGCCGCCAGCGGCTCCTGGCCACCTCGTAGTCGTAGCCGTAGTCGAAAGCGGCGACCGAAGCCTCCCAGATGCCGACGTCCTGCTCGCCGAGCAGCCGGGACCATTCGGCCTCCGCCCTGGCCAGCCAGGCAGCACCCTCCAGACCCATCCGACCCCCTCGCGGGATACCCAACTTCGCGGTCTCGCGGGCGTCGTCGATCATCGCCTCGCCGGCGGCCCTGAGCCGCGGACACTGCGTCGTCGTCGCCGCGCTGCGCTGCCCGGCCGGCCAGATCCGCCTCGGCGGACAACGCCAGCGCCGCCAGCCAGATCCGACCCATGTAGTGCTCGCCCCAGGACGGCACCGGGTAGTCGACGCCTTCCAGATAGGTCTGCACTGCGGCCGCCGGGTCGGCCAGCCAGGCCTGGTGGTCGATCCGGCAACCGGTCAGCAGCATGTGGATCTGCGCGTCCTCGAACCGGTCGGGGTGCCGAGCCGCCTGCAGCTCGGCCATCTGCGCCTCGACAGCCGGCAGACCGCGGCCGACCGCGGGATACAGACCCATCGCCTGGAAGATCAGCTTGGCGGTGGTGGGGGCCCGGTCGGTGGACACCTGGACCATGTGAATGGTGCGGTCCCAGTCGCCCACCGAGTACCGGGCCAGGATGTCGATGCCGCGGGCCTCCCGGGCGTAGCTGCTCCAGGTGGTCCCCGAGGCCATCGCCCGCTCCATGCTGACCGCGGTCCAGCGCAGTGTTCCCCGCAGATCGCCGGCGTCGTAGCGGGACATCGAGAGATTGAACAGGGTGCGGATCTCGGCGGCGACGTCCTGCGCGGACCGGGCCAGCTCCAGTGCGCGGGTCAGGTAGGCGGCCGCGGTGTCGGAGTCGCCACTGCGTTCGGCCACCCGGGACAGCGTGTTGAGCGCGCTGGCCTCCGCGGCCACCGCTCCGGCGGCCACCGCATCGGCCCTGGCCAGCTCGGCCGCGGCTTGACCGTCATCGGAGTTGTAGGTCATGAACAGGACGGCGCCCCGCATCGCCAGCACCTCGGCGCGTACGGCCGAGGTCGGCAGCTGTTCGGCGACCTCACTGGCCCTGGTGCTGGCGATCAATGCCCGCTCGTCCTCGCCGACGTACATCAACTCGCCCGCCAGTCGCGACTGGGCCAGGGCGTACTGGCTGGCGTCGGCGGCCGGGTCGAGGCACTTCACCGCGGCGGACAGCAGCGCGACCGCGCGCGGCGAGTCGCCCGACGCGCTGGCCGCCTCGGCCGCGCGCATCTGCAGCTCCACCTCGGTGGTGCCGGTGAGATCGACGGCATCCGGCACCGCGGCCCACCACTGCAGGGCGCGCTCGACGTGGCGGAGGGTCTCGGTGGGAGCGTAGACGGACCGGGCGTAGGACGCCGCATGCACCGACGAGGTCAACGCGAGCGGCAGATTGTGGCTGTGTTCGGCGTGGTAGGCGGCCTCGGCGGCCTTCGCCGGCTCGGTGGCGCGAAGCCGGTCGAACAGTTCGGCGTAGCCGGCGTGGATCCGGACCCGTTCGCCGGGAAGCAGGTCGGCGTAGGCGGCCTCCTGGAGCAGAGCGTGCCGGAACTGATAGCCGCCGACGTCGGTGGGAACAAGGATGTGCCGGGCCACCGCGTCCCGCAGGGCCTCGTCGAGTTGGTGATCCGGGAGGCCGGTGACGGCGGCCAACAACTCGTGGTCGACCCGGCGGCCGGCCACCGCTGCGACGCCGACCACCCGCTGGGCATCGGTGTCGAGGAGGTCGAGGCGGGCGATCAGCACGTCGGCCAGTCCGGAGGGCAGCCGGTCGCGCTGGGCAACGGTCAGCTTGGCGTCGAGCAGCTCTTCGGCGAAGAAGGCGTTACCCTCGGCGCGCTCGACGATGTCCCGCAGCTCCGCGGTGGACAGCGGTGCGCCGGTGCCGGAACTCAGCAGCTGCCCGATCTCGGCCGGCGTGAGCGGGGCCAGCGACAGCCGGTGGACGAGGGGGTTGCGGGTGATCTCGGCGAGGAACGGCTGCAGCGGGTGCCGGCGGTGCACGTCGTCGCTGCGATAGGTGAGCATCAACGCCACCCGCTCGTCGCGCAGCCGGTTGACCAGATAGAGGATCAGGTCGCGGCTCGGACGGTCGGCCCAGTGCAGGTCTTCCAGGATCAGGCAGACCGGATTCTCGGTGGCCAGGTCGGCCAGCAGCTCGACAACCGCCTCGTACATCTGGAGCTGGCCGAACTGCTCCCCGGATCGCCCGTCGCCGCGTAGATGCGGTTCCAGCTTGTGCCAGGTCTCGGAGTCCAGCCGCCGGAACGCGTCGACGAACGGGACGTACGGGAGCATGCCGTCGGGCAGGTTGACACAGTGCCCGATCAATACCGTCATACCGGCTTCGGCCCCGCGCTCGGCGAGTTCGGACACCAGCCTGCTCTTGCCGACGCCGGCATCGCCGCCGAGCAACACGGCGCCCGGCCCCCAGTGGGTCGCGCGGTTCAACACCTCGAGGAGTTGATCCAGCTCCTCACCGCGACCCACCAGGGGCGATAGCTGCCGTGACACATCTTCCATGCTGTCACGGGCTACCGACAGCGTCGCCGTCATACTCAGGTCGACCGGTGCCCGTTGCGTAGCCCGCGATGTCCGCGGATCGGGCGGCGGCGGCCGCCGTTGCCGCGGTCCAGCACGATCTGCCGGCGGCGGTACTCGGCCTCGGCCTGGATGGACTGGGTAAGTGCGTCTCCCCACATGATGTTCCTCCTCGATGTCACCGACCCTCGCGGCCGATGACTCAAGGTTCGTTCTGAGGTGGGTTCGAGTGCATCGGTAGTTCGCAGCGTTCTCGGGCGCTCGAGCACCCGGGTACCGGTCTGAGCGTTGCCAGTGACCCTTAGGTCACTCAGACCTCGAAGGCCGCCACGTCGAAGGTCGACCGCTTGTTCGAGAAGGCTTCGATGCGCTGCTCGGGAGTCATCCTGGCGAGCTGCTCCAGGATGACTCCCGAGAACCCGCTGATCCGCGGCGGCCGGCCGATCGGGACCACCGAGTGCACCACCGTGTCGGCGTAGAGGTTGACCAGGTTGAACGCCTGCCCGCCGTCGACTCCGGCCAGCTCCTGCGGTCCGGCGCTGGCGTCGAGGGTGTAGCAGGTCGCCGCGGCCACCGAGACCGGGATCCCGGTGAAGGTCCCGAACATCGAGTAGTGCAGATGGCCGGCCAGGATCGCCCGCACGTCGGTGCCGCGGAGCACCTCGGCGAACCGGTCCTGGTGCTGCAGCTCCAGAATGGCCATCAGCTCGACCGGGGTGGGTAGCGGTGGATGGTGCAGCGCGACCAGCGTGCCGTCTGCTGCGGGGGTGCGCAGCACGTCGGCGAGCCAGGCCAGCTGGCCGGCGGCGAGGTCGCCGTGGTGGTAGCCGGGAACGCTGCTGTCGAGCGCGATGATGCGCAGTCCGTTGACGTCGTACACGCGATCCTGCGGCCGGCCGTCGGTGTCCTCGCCGAGCAGGATCGAGGCGAACGGCGAGCGCTCGTCATGGTTGCCCATCACCCAGATGATCTGCGCGCCGATCCGCTCTGCCGCCGGTTCGACCAGATCCTTGAGCCGCTGGTACGCGTCCGGCTCGCCGAGGTCGGTGAGGTCGCCGGTGATGACGATGGCCTCGGGAGCGGCGCCGGAGCGTTCCAACTGCTCCACTGCGCGGATCAGGGTGCGGTCGGTGTCGACGGCACCGTAGAGCGGTCGGCTGCCCTCGAGCAGATGGGTGTCGGAGAGGTGGGCGATGACATGCCCGGGAGCCGGGTACCGGCCGAGCTGGACCATCGGGTCAGCCTAGAGGTCGGCGCGCTGCAGGTCGGTCGCGTCCAGGCAGTAGTCCCAGAGGCGCTGCACCCGGTCGGGATCGTCGCGCTGCCAGGGCAGGTAGTGGGTCGGGCGGACCTTGCGGTCGTGCCAGAAGCCCTCGGTTCCGCGGCCGGCCAGGTCCGATGCGGCCAGCCAGACGATGGTGTCCGCGCCCTCGTCGGCGCTGCGCAGGATCGGCCGCACCAGCTTCGAGAAGCCCGGCAACGAGTCGGTGATCCCCGGCGTCGCGGCCCAGCCCGGATGCATGCTGTGCACGACGGGATCGTCGGGCCCCTCCAGCGCGGCCGCCAGCTGCTCGGCCAGCACCACCTGCATCCGCTTGGTCCGCGCGTAGGCGGTGGTTCCCGAGTATGTCCCGTCGACGTACTCGAGATCGGCAACCAGCGGCGCGGTGTACATCCCGCCGGAGGACACCCAGATGACCCGGCCGTCGCCGTCGGCACGCAGTTGCGGAAGAAGTCCGGCGGTGAGCAGCAGGGGGCCGAGCAGATGGGTGGCCAGGGTGAGTTCATGCCCCTGCGCAGTGACACTCCGTCCGGGCGGCAGCACACCTGCGGAATGCACCACGGCATGCAGGCCGGCCGACGGAAGCGCCGCCTGCAGGGCACCCACCAGGGCGCGGACCGCGTCCAGGTCGGACAGATCGCCGGGGTGCTCGACCAAGGTCGCGGACGGCAGCTGCGTCCGGATCCGTTCGGCGGCCGCGGCCAGCCGGTCGGCCTTGCGTCCGACCATGTGCACCGTGGCGCCGAGCCGGGCCAACCCGAGCGCGGTCGCCTCACCCAGGCCGGAGCCCGCTCCGGTGACCAGGACGTGGCGCGGACGGTCGAACGGGGCGGCGTCCGCCGGCCACCACCGCCGGCGCAGCCGCGGTCCGATCCGGCTGTAGCCGGGGACCACCAGCACGTCCAGCACCTTGTCGGCGGCGGCAGCGGCGGTCCTGGCCAGAGTGCTCGTGGGGGGCATTACACCGATGCTAGCCAGCTCGCCGGGCCCGGCACCGTCGGCGGGATGAAAGGGTGGAGGGGTGGAAGCCGCCCGCAGCCGCCCGGCCTACCTGTCCTGGACCGTCATCGTCCCGGTGGTCTCGATCGTGCTGCTGGTCCTCACCTACGGCCGCGACATCGGCCCCGTGCTGGTGGTCCTGGTCGCGATCGCGCTGGGCGCCGCGGTGATCGCGGCCGTGCATCACGCAGAGGTGGTCGCCCACCGGGTGGGCGAGCCGCTCGGGTCGCTGGTGCTGGCGGTCGCGGTGACCGTGATCGAGGTCGCGTTGATCGTCACGCTGATGATCTCGGCCGAGGACGGGGCAGCTTCGCTGGCCAGGGACACCGTCTTCGCCGCGGTGATGATCACGACCAACGGCATCGTCGGGCTGTCGCTGCTGGTGGCGGCCCGCAAACACGGTGTTGCCCTGTTCAACGCCGAAGGCGCCGGGGCGGGTCTGGCCACCGTGGCGACCCTCGCGGTGCTGAGCATGGTGGTGCCGACGTTCACCACCAGCGCGCCGGGGCCGCAGTTCACTCCGCCGCAGCTCGCCTTCGCCGCAGTGGTGTCGCTGCTGCTCTACAGCGCGTTCGTGGTCACCCAGACGGTGCGACACCGGGACTTCTTCCTGCCGGTGTCGACGTCCGGCCGGCCCGCGTCGGTGCCCGGGCCGTCGGTGGACACCGCCGGCGACGCCGGGTCCGGGCCGGTCGATCCGGATGACGACCACGCAGAGACCCCGACCAACCGCCAGGCGGCGCTGAGCCTCGGGATGCTGGTCGTCGCGCTCGTCGCGGTGGTCGGGCTGGCGAAGGTGGAATCGCCGTCGATCGAAGACGCGGTCGCCTTCGTCGGCTTCCCGCAGTCGTTCGTCGGGGTGGTGATCGCGCTGCTGGTGCTGCTCCCGGAGACGATCGCGGCCGCCAGGGCAGCCGCGCTGAACCGGGTGCAGATCAGCATGAACCTCGCCTACGGCTCCGCGATGGCCAGCATCGGGTTGACCATCCCGGCCATCGCCATCGCCTCGATCTGGTTGGACGGTCCGCTGCTGCTCGGGCTCGGACCGAATCAGATGGTGCTGCTGGCCCTGACGGTGGTGGTGTCGGTGCTGACCGTGGTGCCGGGCCGGGCCACCCGCCTGCAGGGCGTCGTACACCTGGTGGTCGCGGCGGCGTTCCTGTTCCTTGCGGTCTCGCCCTGACCTGCCCTGATCGACCCGGGTCGTGGGCTCAGCCTTCGGGAGTCGGGGCCTGCTGGAACTCGGCGGCCGCGGCCGCCAGCTCGGCCTCGGGAACGTCGCGCTGCTGGGTGGAGACGAACCAGCGGACGCCGAACGGGTCCCGGATGACGCCACCGACCGCGCCGTGGAACTGGTCGGCGACCGGCCGCTCGACGGTGGCACCGGCCGCCTCTGCTGCCCGGACGGTGGCCGCCGCGTCGGGCACGTAGAGCTGCAATGCATAGGTGAAGCTGTCCGCGGTCGGTGCGACCACGTCCAGGTCGGGATACGCGTCGGACAGCATCAGTGGAGTGCCGTCGATCTCCAGGCCGGCATGCCCCACTCGGCCGTCGGCATCGACGAATCTGGGGCCGGTCTCGATCGCGCCCAGCACGGCGACATACCACTGGATCGCTTCGGCGGCGCTCCGGCAGCACAGGTACGGCGTCAATACCGCCCCCCCGGCCGGCACATAGCTGCGGCTTTCGGTCATCGTCAGCCTCCTCGCCGCGAGGGTAGTCCCGCCCTCCGACACGGTGTCGGGCTGAGTCCGCGACCGGGTCGGAGCGTCGGTACCCCCGACTATCGTGGCCGCATGGTGGAGTCGGGGTATGTGATCAAACCGCTGAGCCCAGCGACCTGGACTGCGTTCGCGACGTTGGTGGAGCAGAACAACGGCGTCTTCGGGGGGTGCTGGTGCATCGGATTCCATACCGACGAGATCGCCTCGACCCGCACGGCGGCCGCGCGCCGCGACAAGAAGCTCGAGCTGGTCAATGCCGGAACGACGCACGCCGCGCTGGTCTTCGAGGGGGACGACTGCGTCGGCTGGGTCCAGTTCGGCCCCACCGCGGAACTGCCCCGGATCAAGAACCGGGCCGCCTACGAGAAGGGGCGGACGTCGCTCCCGGACTGGCGGATCGCCTGTTGGTTCGTCGGTAAGGGACACCGCCGTCGGGGCGTGGCATCCGCCGGACTTGCCGGGGCGTTGGAGCTCATCAGCGATCTCGGCGGCGGGGTGGTCGAGGGCTACCCGGAGCCCGCCGAGTCGGTGCCGGCCGGTTTCCTGTACCACGGCGCGCTGTCCACCTACGAGCAGTTGGGTTTCACCCGGGACCGCAAGATCGGCAAGCACCGCTGGGTGGTGACCACCACGGTCGCGCCGAGGTCGGGCGGTGACCCGGCCGGCCCGCGCTGAGATTCTCGGCTACGGCGCCCCGCTGCGGCCGGGCCCCTCGATGTGAGGCTCGCCGGGGCAGTCGGCTGCCGCGGGAACTGCGCCGGGTGGGGACGACCCTAGAATCGGGCGGACACGGAAGGGCTGACCGATGAGTGAGGAGAAGCCGCCCCGGGACTACTCCCGGCGGCGCCGCCCACCGCCATCCCCGCAGGTCAAGGCCCTGATTCTGTGGGCTGTCGTGACCGTGTTCCTACTGGCCTGCGTCGTGGTCGCTCTCCGCCAGGTGTAGGTCGGGAGGGAATGCCCGGCGCAAGAACGCAGGGCGGGTCAGTGCTTGGGCAGCGAGCCGATCCGGGTGGCGACGTAGACCGCGACCAGGATGACGACGGCCAACACCAGCCCGGCGAGCAGCGTGCCGAACGGCTTGCGGACGTCCCGGGCGCCTCGGTCGTGGGCATGCAGCAGCAGCGCCATCGCCACCGCCGAGCGGGTCGCGTGCGCCTGCAGGATGATCTTCGGCCGCGGGTCGTTCATGCCTGGTCCGCGGGACCGGCGCCGGTCGGGGGCGGCGCGGTCGGCGGTGCGGAGGTGGCACCACCGGCCGGCTCCACCCGCTTGGAGATCATGGTGCGGAAACCGCGCTCGATACCGGGTCCGCGGGTGGCCGGAATCTCCTCGAACTCGGCCGGGGCTGCCGGCTCCGGATCGACGTCCCCGTCACCCGAGCCGCCGGGAACCAGCTCCTCGGTGAGCCGGAATTGCGCGGCTATCTGCCGCATCAGCTGGTCCATCGGCTCGGTGAGCTCCGGAAACGCCGTCGCGGTGGCGAAGATCGCGGTCCAGGTGGTCTCCGGGATCGGGATGAACACCTGCATGCTGGTGAGCGCGACCACGTCGGTGGCGCCGGGCGGGATCATCGTCATCCGGTCGCGCTGCAGCACCGCAGGACCGACACCGCTCTCCACCTCGGTGGTGGTGCCGGTCCGCGGCAGCGAGTCGTGCACCCGGGCCAACGACGAGGGCCGGCCCTCGTCGCCGAACGCGAGATGGATGCCGACACTCGCCGCGCCGCCGGCTTCCCGCCGGCCGACCTGGATCAGGCTGAGGGCCGCGCCGGACCGCTGGCAGTCGGCGACCAGCTGCTCGAAGAATTCGAGTACCTCGCGGCGCTCCGGCCCGCGCAGCCGCGACGCCCGGAACGTCGTATCGACCAAGGTCTCGGCCGACCGCCGCCAGGTCGCCGGATTGGTGTCGAGCAGGGACCAGTCGGCCGGCAGCCCCATCCAGACCGGAAACGGCGGCTGCGGGACATCGGGGTTGAGCTCGATCCGCTCCGCGGGGAGTTCCCGCAGCTGGGTCACGATCCGCCCGGCTTGAGTGCCTTGCCCACCTCTTCGTCGAACTGCCCGACCATCTGCCCGATCTGCTGGGAAAGCTGCCCCAGGCTGCCGATGTTCTCGCCGAGCTTCTTGACGCTGGCCTCCCATTCGTTGCGGAAACCGTCGATCGCCTGGTGGATGCGGTGCTGGTCGTCGGACAGTCCGTCAACGGTGGCCGCGCCCTTGTTGGACTGGCTCAGGGTGTCCGAGATCGTCGTCAGCTTGCCGCCGACCTGCTGCAGCGTCGCGTACGGGTACTTCGCATACGGCGTCATGGTCGCCCTCCCTCGTCTCCATCCCCAGCCGACCGGCCCGGATACCTGAACCGGTGCGACGCGAATGAGCCTAACCGGGTTCCCGGGGCCGATGGGGCGATCCGGCGCCCGATGGGGACAACTCCCCATGCCGGCCGGTCCGGGCGGGCAGGATGAGCCGCGACACTGGTGCGGCCCGCCGAGTTGCGGGTCCGGTGCGAGGGCGACGGTCGGAGGGGTAGCCATGAGCGTGCGGGCCGGCACGGCGGAACTGCTCAGTGCGGCGAGTCCGCTGCTGGGCACTCGGCTGACCGCGTTCCGGACGGCCAGGGACGACTTCGCTGCTGTCCGGCGGGTGCCGCGCACGGTCGCGGTGGTCGGACTGACACCCAGGGAGGGCCGGACCACCGTCGCCGGGCTGCTGGCGGTCTGCGCGGCCGGCTATTCCGCGCGGCGGGTCGTCGTCGTCGACTCGGTCACCCCTGCCACCGGACCGCGGCCCCCGGTGTCCGGTCTCCCGTCGCTGTCCGACCCGGCCGGCCGGACCGTCACAGCACTTCTCGGCGGCGACGTCGGCCAGGGCAGGTTGAACTCGCTGTTGGACGTCCCGCTGCAGGGCGGCATCGCGCGCCGCCGGCTGCGCGGGTCGTTCACCCCGGGCGCCGCGGTGCCGGTGTTGTCGCTGCCGCCGGGTCCGGCGGGCTTCGCACCGCAGTTCCTCGAGCAGTCGTTGGACCGGCTGCGGCACCGGGCCGACCTGGTGGTGATCGACACGCCCGCCGGCCCGCGGGCACCGGTGCTGCACGCCGTGGTGGAACACGCGGACCACTTCGTCCTGGTGGCCCGCGGAGACGGCGATCTGCCGCGGCGGATCGCGGCGATCCGGGAGTGGCTCGCCGCGGCTCCGGGCCGCCGCCGCCGCCGGGACGCCACGTTGGTGGTGATCGTCCGCGGACTCACGATGCCGCGGATCCCCGAGACCGACCTGCCGGTGGTGGTGTTGCGCCGCGACGAGGGGCTGCGCCGTCGCCGGATCGACCGGATCTCGCGGCGGACCGCCATCGCCGGGCTCCGCCTCGCTACCGCCGCTTCGCACTCCGATATCGCCGTCGACCGGCAGCAGTCCCGCTGACCGCGTCCCCGGCGAGCCGGGTGGGGAGTTCTCCCCATGCCGGTGTGCCCGGATCGGACGAGCTGACGTCACTCACCCGGATAGGTTCGGGCAACGGAAGGACCGGGCAGGTCGTGGTGGTGCCGCCGAGAGGTGAGGGCAGTGAGCGAGTCGTTCGTGCTGGGTGGTGAGCCGGGTTCCATCCGGGCGTCGGCCACCGTGTGGTCGTCGTTCGCCGACGACGCTTCGGAGGCCTCGGCGGACATCAGAGGCATGGACACCTCGGAGTTCCAGGGGGACGAGGCCGACACCTATCGCGGCAAGGTGAATGACGACCTGCCGCCGCACCTGGACATCACGGCGAAGGCCTGGTCCATGGTCGCGACCGCATTGACCACGTATGCCTCGACGTTGGAGGACCTGCAGACCCGGATGGCCACCCTGAAGGCGAGGGCGGCCGACCAGACGGCGGCGGTGTCGTCGGCCCGGCAGTCGCTGTCAACGGCGAAGTCGGCGGACAAGGCGCACACCAGCGCGCAGCAGGCAGCGGAGGCCACGCTCAAGCCCGGCGAGACCCTGCCGCCCGACAGCTACCACGGTCAGACCGCCGGAGCCTCGTCATCGCTGTCCAACGCCCAGCAGGCGCTGCAGGACACCATCGACGCGGCGGCGACGATCCGGTCGCAGCACACCACGGCGGTCAACGCCTGCGGTGACCGGATCGACGAGGCCAAGCACCTGCGGTTCGAAAAGCCCCCGGGCTTCTTCGGCAGGCTGGCGGAATCGGTAGGCGACTGGATCTCCGACCACGCCGACATCCTGAAGTCCATCTCGTCGGTGCTCAAGACCATCTCGGGCATCGCCGGGATGCTCGCGCTGATCCCGTGCCTGACGCCGATCATGGGACCGATCGCGCTGATCACCGGGGGTGCCGCCCTGGTCATCGACGTCGGTCTGAAACTCGCCACCGGCGAGGGCTCCTGGCTCCAGATCGGCGTCGAAACGCTGGCGATGATCCCGGGGCTGCGCGCCGCCAAGGTCGCGTTCGCCGCCAATACCGCGCTCACCACCTACAACGTCGCCACTGGCCAGGCATCACTGGCCGACCTGGCGATGGTCGTCGGACTCGGCGCGATCAGCCTGCACACGGCCGGTGCCCACGGAGGTGGCGAGGGCCGGCACGGCGCTGAATCCCCTCATCCGCCCGCCGAGGGCGCCAACGGCCCGGAGCGGGTTCCCCTCGACGGTGCCCCCCACATCGAGGACCCCTACGAGGGCCAGCCGGTGTGGCGGGTGTACGGCGAGAATCAGGACGTCGCCGGGAACGGCACCAGCACCGGGTCACTGCCGTTCGGCGAATCGTGGACTCCGCGCGACCCGACCGCCAGTCCCGATTTCCGGTCGGATGCCGGGCTACCCGATGAGAATCCCGGACGGTTCATCATCGAAGGTCGGCTCACCGACCCGTCCGCGGTACACACCAAGCGGGACGCACTGGAACTCGACGGCAATCCCGGAGGCTGGGCCGAATACCTGATCGGGGACGCGGACAAGGCGGTCGAGGTGGTGGGCGTCGGCGGCGTCAACGAGCCGTGGACGCACGGCCCGGGTGAGTGGACGCCGCCGCCGACGCCGGGTGCGCCATGACGGTCGATGTTCCGGACGCCTGGCTGACCAGTCGCGAGCAGCTGCGATGGGCCGGGCCGTGGCCGGTCGAGGTCCTCGGCCTGTTACCCGGCCCGGTCCCCGACCGGCAGTACGGCGTGCTGCGGGCCGGCGACCTACGGCTGGTCGCGGCCGACCGGCACCACCGGTCGTTGGCCCTGCCGCGGCCGGGAGCGCCCCTCGAGGTCGCGGTGTGGAGTCGTCCGGAGGCCGTTCCGGCCCCGGACGCCGCGGTGTTCGCTCCCGACCGTCCGGACCCCGACGCCTGGTGCACGTTGTGCGCCGGCGAGGACGAGGCGACCGCAGTCGCCACCGACACCCGGGCCGCCCACGATCGGGCAGGATGGCGCGCATGACCGACCCGGGCTGGCCGCTCGCCGCTGCCCTGGCCGCCGGCGACCAGCGGGCCTTCGCCGCCGCGCTGGAGCACGCCGACCTCGCGGTGCCGTCCGACGGCGCCGGCGGGATCGACGTCAAGCGCGACCGACGCGACCGCAGGGTGCTGCTGGCGTTCACCCATCCCGCCGCCCTCGAACTCTTCGACGTCGCGCAGGCGGTCGGGACCGTGCACGGTTCGGACCTCGCCGCCCGGGCCCGTGAGCTCGGCGTCGCCGCGGTGCTGCTGGACCCCGCCGGTCCGGCTCCGGTCGAACTCACCGTCGAGGGCTTGGAGGCGCTCACCGACGCGATCGTCGACGACGGGTCAGGTGGTCTGCGGCTCACCGGGCCCGGCAACCTGGAGGCCGATCCGGCGCTGCGGGACCGGCTCGTCGGCCGGTTGCCTCCCGGCGCGCTGCCGGTCGGAGCGGCGGTGGTCGCCACGGCCCGGCTGACCCCGCGCGGGGTGGTGCCGACGATCGTTGTCGATCGCGCGGACGTCGCGCATGCGCTGATTGCCGAGCTGCCGAAGCTCGTCGACGCCGGTCGGGTGGCCGATGTGGTGATGGCCGCCCCGGAACTGTTGCTGGCCCTCGCCGAGCGGCTCCCCGAGGCCGTCCTGCTGACCTGACCGCCCACCCCGTCGTTGAGCTATCGGTGCAGGTCAGAACGGTCATGGGGAGTTCTACCCATGACCGAGGGGCAGAAAGTTCTCCACATCGGCGGGACGGCGGTCGGCGTCGCGCTAGCGTCGGAAAACGAACCGCCGATGGAGGGTCCATCCGGGGGCAGGAGCGGGAAGGGTGGTTGTGATGGGTCCGAAGTTTGCGGTGCGTGAGGATTCGGTCAACAAGCATGCGTCGAATCTGGACACGTCGGTGGCGGGGTTGAATGCGCAGGCGTCGGCGTTCACGTCGTCGATCGAGCCGTTGCAGGGGCAGTGGCAGGGGACGGCGTTCGGGTCGTGGCAGCAGTTGACCACCGCCTGGAACGACGCGATGGCGGATCTGAACAAGGCGTTGGCCGACATCAAGGGTCGGGTGGGCAATGCGGGTGGGCTCTACGACACCTATCACCAGCAGCAGACCGAGCAGCTCACCTCGACGCTGGGGTCGGCGAACTGGGACGGGACCAAGTTCCGCGGGTGATCGTGGCGTCCCGCGGCTGCGGTCCGCGGTGACGGGCAGGGCGGTTTGGGCGTATTCACTTCCGGGTACAGAAGGGGTGTTCGGCAATGGGTGGTGTGTTCTCGTACAACGAGGCGACGGCGGATTCGGCGCATGGTGATCTGGGGTCGGTGATCTCGGGTGTCGAGGCGTCGATCGCGGATCTCGGCGGGTTCGTGTCGAGTGTGAAGTCGTCGTGGGACGGCGATGAGATGGAGACGTACGGGCAGATCCAGTCGCAGTGGGACACGGCGGCGTCGACGGTGCAGGAGATCTTGAATTCGGTGCGTGAGGCGTTGGGGTCGACGACGTCGTCGGTGAAGGACATGCGTGGTCAGGTCCGCGGGGCACTGCAGACCAGCTGACAGCGTGCAGAAGTCAGGGCCGGCGCCGGACCGCAGTGCGGTCGGGCGCCGACGTCCGTCCGGAGTGAGTGGAGTGATGTGGCGACCGTGATCCGCCCGCGACGCGGCATGCGGCGCAGGAAGCTGCCCGCCCCGGTCCAGATCACCGTGCCGCCGACCGACCTGTGGCTGGTCAGCGACACCCATCCCGAGCTGGCCGGCCCGCTCCCGGTGGTGGTCGCTGCACCCGGTGAGCGACGCCACGCGTTCGAATTCGTACTGCTGGCCGCCGGTGCGCCCGCGACGACTCCGCTGGTGGCCGCCGGCCGGGACAACAAGGACTGGCTCTCGCCGCTTCCCGGTCGGCCGGTGGTGATCGCGATCTGGGTCGGCCCGGCCGCGGTGACGACGTGGACCGGCCAGTTCCGGCCGGACAAGCCCGCCCCGGATGGCTGGGCCACCCTGTACGCGACCGAGGCCGAGGCGCTCGCTGCCGGACCTGCCGGACGGTGACGAAGCGCCGGCCGCCGGGTCACACACGCCGGGTCAGCCGCGCTTGCGGGCTTCGATCAGGAATCGCTGTGAGTAGGCGACGAACGGGCCTTCCCTGGCGATCCGCCGGTGCAGGTTCCTGAGCGGTTCGAGGTACTCCTCGACGGTGAAGTCCGGCACCGTCCACACCACCTTGCGCAGGAACACGACGACCGCGGCAATGTCGTCGAACTGCACCCGGAGTGCCTCGCTGCGCAGATCGACGACGTCCAGGCCCGCGGCATCGGCGGCGGCGACCGCTCGGGCCGTGCTGCGGGCCTGGCTGACGGGTTGCGGCCCCATGATCGCGTCGGTGAGTTGGCGCATGGTTCCGGCACCGATCTGCTGCGAGAGGTAGCGGCCACCGGGCTGCAGGACCCGGCCTATCTCGTCCCACAGGGTGACGGTCGGGTGCCGGCTGGTCACCAGGTCGAAACTCCGGGACGGGAAGGGCAGCGGATCGGTGTCGGCGACCTCGACAACCGTCACGCCCAGGGGCGCGAGCGCCCGGCGGGCTAGTGCGACATTGGGCGGCCAGGCCTCCGTCGCGGCCAGTACCGGCGGCGCCTGCGGGATACCGGCCAGCACCTCGCCGCCGCCGGTCTGGATGTCGAGCGCCGCGCGGGCGGCGCCCATCCGCTCGGCGAGCACCCCGGCGTAACCCCAGGACGGCCGTTCTTCGGTGGCCCGGCCCTCGAACCAGGAGAAGTCCCAGCCGTCGACCGGCTCCTCCTTGCCTTCGTCGATGAGTTCTTCGAACCTGCGCACCGACGGATCATGCATCCCTAGAGCGCTGTCCGGACCCAGCTCTGTAGGTACGCACGCAGGATGGCCCGCCCCCGCTCCGGGGTCAGCCGGGCGCCGGGCAGGTAGCTCTGCACCACGAGTCCATCGAGTAGCGCGATCACCTCGACGGCGGCGCCCGCCGGGTCGTCGACCCGCAGGCTGCCGTCGGCGACGCCACGATCGAGCAGCCGGGCGGTCAGTCCGTGGAGGTCGACGTAGACCCTGGACTGCCAGGCCGAGTAGTGCGGGTAGTGCGCGGCCAGGGCCCAGAAGTCCAGCCACAGCTTCCAGTGCTCGACCGCACGGTCGCCGTCGGCCAACAGGCCGTCGAGGAGCAGCAGCAGGCCCTCGTACCCGGTGCCGGCTCGCACCGCAGCCGCCATCAGCGGGTCGGAGTACGCCTCCATCTCGGTTTCGAGGACCCCCGCCAGTACCTCGGCCATCCCCGAGAAGTGGTAGGTCACCGTGCCGACCGCCACGTTGCCGGCCGCGGCGACGTCGCGCACGGTGGTGGCGTGCAGGCCGCGGGTGGCGATCACGGACCGGGCCGCATCGAGCAGCATCCGGCGCCTGACCTCGGTGGGGAGTCGTCGGGTCGGGCCGGTCCGGGCGCCGGCGCGCGCCCTGCCGTCGTCCGTCATACCTTTGTCCTCCATCGGCCGGGGTGACCACCGCCACCCCGCACGGGCGGCTCGGTCTGCTAGTCTCTGTTCTAATCGTACAGTTGCCCGATAAAGACCTCCCCGCGACCCTCCCACTGTTTGGAAGAGCTGATGTACCTCCTCCGCCGGCCGATCCTGGCCCTGTCCGCCAACACCACCGTCCGCGACCTGGTCTCCAAGGCGCCGGTCACCCGCGACGTGGTGGCCCGGTTCGTCGCCGGCGAGACGTCGGCCGACGTCACCGCCGCAGTGGCCGCGCTACGAGCGGACGGCCTGCAGGTGACGTTGGACCACCTGGGTGAGGACACCACCGACAAGGCCCAGGCGGACGCGACGGTCGCGGCCTACCTCGAGCTGATCGAGACCCTGGTCGACAAGGGCATGGTCGCCGACGCCGAGATGTCGGTGAAGCTCTCCGCTGTCGGACAGGCGCTCCCCGTCTCGGCCGAGGTACCCGAGGGCGGACACGCCTACGCCCTCGCCGGTGCCAGGAAGATCGCCGACGCCGCGTACGCGGCCGGCGCCCGGCTCACCCTGGACATGGAGGACAACACCACCGTCGATTCGACCCTGACCATCCTCCGGGCGCTGCGCGAGCAGCACCCCGACGTGGGGGTGGCCATCCAGGCGATGCTGCTGCGTACGGAGTCCGACCTGGACTCGCTGGTCGGCCCCGGGTCGCGGGTCCGGCTGGTCAAGGGCGCCTACAACGAGCCGGAGACGGTCGCCCATGTGGGCGCCGAGAACGTCGACCTGGCCTACGTCCGGGCGTTGCGCAAGCTGATGTTCGGCTCCGGGCGACCGATGGTCGCCACGCACGACCCGCGGCTCATCGAGATCGCTGCGAAGCTCGCGGCCGACGCCGGCCGGACGGACGACAGCTGGGAGTTCCAGTTGCTGTACGGCATCCGCCCCGACGAGCAGCGACGATTGGTCGCCGCCGGTCACCCCGTGCGCATCTACGTGGCCTACGGACACGACTGGTACGGCTACTTCACCCGCAGGTTGGCCGAGCGCCCGGCCAACCTGCTGTTCTTCCTGCGCTCGATGGTCTCCAAGGGCTGACGCCCGTTCCCCTCTCCCGCGACGTCCTGCGCGTGGTGAGGTGGAGCACGGTTCGCAGGACGCCGTACAGCTCGATCTCGATCCGAGGAGCACATCGTGGACGCCATCACCCACCCACCGCTGCCGGTCAACGAGCCGGTGCTCGACTACGCGCCCGGCAGCCCCGAGCGCGAGAAGCTGGTCGCCGCGCTCGGCACCTTCACCGACACCCTCGAGCTGGACGCAGTGATCGGTGGCGAGCACCGGCGCCCATCCGGTGAGGCGTTCGCGGTGGTCAGCCCGCACCACCACGAGCGGGTGCTCGGCACCTCCGCGAACTCGACCCAGGCCGACGCCAGGGCCGCGATCGACGCCGCGCTGGCCGCGGCCGCGGATTGGCGGGCGCTGGACTTCGACTCCCGCGCCGCGATCCTGCTGCGCGCCGCCGACCTGCTGGCCGGGCCGTGGCGAGGGAGGGTGAATGCCGCGACCATGCTCGGCCAGGCGAAGACCGCCTACCAGGCCGAGATCGACTCGGCCTGCGAGCTGGCCGACTTCTGGCGGTTCAACGTGCACTTCGCCCGGCAGGTGCTGGCCGAACAGCCGATCGCCAACGCCAAGGGCATCTGGAACCGCACCGACCACCGGCCCCTCGAGGGGTTCGTCTACGCGGTGACGCCGTTCAACTTCACCGCGATCGCCGGCAACCTGCCCACCGCGCCCGCGCTGATGGGCAACGTGGTGGTGTGGAAGCCGTCGATCACCCAGCAGCTGGCCGCTTCGGTGGTGATGGACCTGCTGATCGAGGCGGGGATGCCGCCGGGTGTGATCAACATGCTGCCGGGCCACGGGCCCGAGATCTCCGAGGTGGTGCTCGCCGACCCGGACCTGGCCGGCATCCACTTCACCGGCTCCACCCGGGTCTTCCAGTCGCTGTGGAGTTCGGTGGGCGCCAACATCGCGAACTACCGGTCGTACCCGCGGCTGGTCGGCGAGACCGGCGGCAAGGACTTCATCGTCGCCCACCCGTCGGCCGACATCGACGTGCTGCGTACCGCGATGGTGCGCGGGGCCTTCGAGTACTCCGGGCAGAAGTGCTCGGCGGCCTCCCGGGCCTACATCCCGTCGTCGCTGTGGACGCCGTTGCGCGACCGACTGGTCGCCGAGACCGAGGCGCTGACCCTGGGTGACGTCGAGGACTTCACGAACTTCACCAGTGCGGTGATCGACGCGAACTCCTTCGGCCGGCTCAGGGCGGCGATCGACCGGGCGCAGGCGAGCGACTCGATCCAGGTGCTCGCCGGTGGGACCTACGACGATTCGGTCGGGTACTTCGTCCAGCCCACCCTGCTGGTCGGCACCGACCCGACCGACGAGATCTTCTGCAACGAGTACTTCGGGCCGATCCTGTCGATCCACGTCTACGACGACGCCCAGTTCGATTCGGTGTTGGGACAGGTGGACACCGCCTCCCCGTATGCGTTGACCGGCTCGATCATCGCTCGCGACCGGGTGGCCGTCGCAGCGGCGTCGGACGCCCTGCGGTTCACCGCCGGCAACTTCTACATCAACGACAAGCCGACCGGCGCGGTCGTCGGGCAGCAGCCGTTCGGCGGGGCCCGGGCTTCCGGCACCAACGACAAGGCGGGCTCGGCGGCCAACCTGATGCGCTGGACGTCACCCCGGTCGATCAAGGAGACCTTCGGGGCACCCACCTCGGTGCGGTACCCGCACCAGGGCTGATCCGGCGCCCCCACGGGCGCACCCGCCCACCCATGGCGCGCACGCGCACACGTGACCCGCGCTGCGCCGACGTGATCCGCGCACCGTGTCGACTTGACCCGCGCATATCGGACACAACTGCCGGGTGAGGTCGACACCGTCCGTGCGCCGCGGCGCGCGGGAAAGTGGCGCGAGCGCGCGGCGGTCAGCTCGGCGTACCGTGACGACCCCTCAGCGCCGGTGCCGCTCCCGGGCGGCGGGCGCCAGCAGGGTGATCAGCAGGACGATCGCGGCGACCGACAGCAGCGCCTTGTCCAACGGGAAGGCGTGGGCGAGGAGTCCGATCATCGGGGCGCCCAGCAGGAAACCGCCGTACCCGAGAGTGGACACCGCGGCGATCGCGCGACCGCCGCGGCCGGGGATCTCACCGGCCGCCGACATGGTCGACGGGAACACCACGGAGAGCCCGAGCCCCCATGCTGCCGCGCCGATCAGCGCCGTCACCGGCGACGGCACCAGGCACAGCAGCAGGATGCCACCCGAGGCGACCAGCCCGGCCGCCCGGAGAACCGGCTCCCGCCCGTAGCGCGCGATCACCGGGCCGCCGGTGAACCGGCCGACCGCCATGGTGGCGTTGAACCCGGCGTAGGTCAGCGCGCCGACCGCAGCCGGCGCCCCGCGGTTGTCGACCAGGGCCAGGGCCAGCCAGTCGTTGGCGGCGCCCTCGCCCAGCGCAGTCGCCAGGGTGATGATGCCCAGCAGGATCTCCAGCCGGGTGACGCCGCCTCGGCGCCGGGCGCCGGGGGCCGGTGTGTCGATGCCGGGGCCGAGGGGGGCCGCCGCCGCCTCGGCCGGGTCGGCCGGCGGCCGCGGGGCCGCCGGATGCAGGCCGGCGTCGGGCAGGTAGCGGGCGGTGCAGATCAGCACGACGACCAGCGCGACCGCGGACACGACCGGGAACTGGATCGAGATCGGCAACCCGATCGCCGCGGCCGCCGCTCCGGCGAGCGCCCCGAGCACCGCCCCGACGGAGAACAGCCCGTGCCAGGCGGGCATCAGCACCGCGGCCCGGCGTTCCTCCACCAGGTGGCCCTGGACGTTCATCGAGGTCTCCCAGACCCCGACGCCGAGCCCGATGAAGTACATCTGGACGGCCAGGACCGGGACCGAGTGCGCCAGCGGCACGCTGGCCCAGGCAGCCAGCGCGATCGGCGCCGCCACCCGGCTGACCGTTGCGGACGAGAACCGGTCGACCAGCCTGGCGGTGAACGGCATCGACGTGATGGACCCGACGCCGACGCAGACCAGGGCGAACGCGAGTGCCGACGGAGCGGCGCCGACCTGATCGCGGATCTGCGGCATCCGGGAGAGCCCGGCCGCCATCACCCCGCCGGCGACGGCGAACACGATGCCGATCGCGACCGGGGAGCCCAGCCCGGTCACGGTGCGCGCGGTCGCACTGCGGTTGGCAGCTATCTGAATCAGAGCCCCTCGAGTTCCCACGGTCGGTACAGACGTACATTCTGGGTGCAATCACGCCCCTCGAGTGACAGCGGTCCGCAGCATCGACCGGGTCCCGGGGACGGCGTCCGACCCATCGACGTCATCTTCAGCGACCACGAACCAGGACGGCGATGAGCCTCACCGCACCGACTGCACCGACCGCGCCGCAGGTGGCCGCGGCGACCAGGGCGACGTACCTGGCGTTCATCGGCGCCGGTGTCGCCACCGCGAGCTGGGCGTCCCGCCTTCCGCAGATCCGGGACCAGCTGGAGCTCACCCCCGCGGGTCTCGGACTGGTGCTGCTGGCCGTGGCGGCCGGTTCGCTGATCGCGCTGCCGCTGGCCGGGATCATCGTGCACCGGTTCAACTCGCGACGCACCGTTGCCGGCATGGCGCTGCTGCTCACGCTCGGGCTGGTGATCCTGTCCATCGGGTACCTGTACGGGGTGCTGCCGGTGCTGATCGGATTCCTGTTGATCGGCTTCGCGAACGGCGCCTGGGATGTAGCGATGAACGTCCAGGGTGCCACCGTCGAACGGCACCTGGGCAAGGCGATCATGCCGCGCTTCCATGCCGGGTTCAGCGTCGGCACCGTCGCGGGCGCGCTGGTCGGAGCCGCGATGGTGCTGCTCAAGGTGCCGGTCACCGCACACCTGCTCGGCATCGCCGTGCTGCTGGGTGTCGGGGTGCCGCTGGCCGTGCGGACCTTCGTCCCGGACAACGACGACCCGACCCCGGCCGACGCACCCAACGCCGACGCAACCGACGCCGACGCACGACCCAACGTCGACGCAACCAACGCCGACGCCGAGGCCGTCGGTGCCGACCCGCGCGCTGAACCGGCTGCCGTCGGCCGGCCGCCCAGCGTGCTGGCTCGTTGGAAGGAGAAGCGGACGCTGCTGATCGGCGTGTTCGTGCTGGCCTTCGCGTTCGCCGAGGGCACCGGCAACGACTGGATCAGCATCGCGGTGATCGACGACTACGGCGCACCGGTGGTGGTCGGCACGCTCGGATTCGCCGTGTTCCTGGCGGCGATGACGCTGGGCCGGTGGTTCGGTCCCGCCCTGCTCGACCGCTACGGCCGGGTCGTAGTGGTCCGGTGGCTGGCCCTGGTTGCCGTCATCGGGCTGTTGATCTTCGTATTCAGCCCGTCCATCCCGCTGGCCTTCGTCGGCATGGTGTTCTGGGGCCTCGGGGCGTCGCTCGGCTTCCCGGTCGGGATGAGCGCCGCCTCCGACGACCCGGCGGCCGCGGCCGGGCGGGTCAGCGTGGTGGCCTCGATCGGCTACTGCGCCTTCCTCGGCGGTCCGCCGCTGATCGGATTCCTGGGTAACCACATCACCGTGGTCAAGGCGCTCATCGTGGTCGCCGTGCTGTTGGCGGTCGCGGCGATGCTGGCCGGCAATCTGCGGCCGCCTGCGGTTCCAGGCCCACCTGCGGACCGACGCCAGGTCGGGTGATCAGCTTCCGGGAACCCGGCTGCGGACAGCCTGCGATGTTCGTCCTCATCCGATGGTCACCCGAGGTCGGGGCCGGGCACGATCGCGTCGATGGCGGCGAGGTCCTCGGCGGTCGGCACCCAGGCCACCGCGGCCGCGGCATTGGCCACCACCTGCTCCGGGCTGGTCGCGCCGGCGATCACCGACGCCACCTGCGGCCGGGCCAGCAACCAGCCGAACGCGACGTCGAGCATGGTCAACCCGCGGTGGTCGGCGAAGGCCTGCAGGCCCTCGATGGCGTCCCAGGGCGCGGACTTCAACAGATGCGGTTTGAGGTCGGTGATCCGGCTGCCCTTGGGCGCCGAGCCGCGGGTGTACTTGCCCGTCAGCATGCCGTTGGCCAGCGGGAAGAACGGCAGCACGCCGACGCCGAAGGCCTCGGCGGCCGGGATCAGCTCGGCCTCGATGCTTCGCTCCAGGAGCGAGTACTCGTTCTGCGCGGAGATGAACGGCACCCGCGAGGTCGACCGCGCCGTCCAGGCCGCGTCCGCGAGCTGCCAGCCGGCGAAGTTGGAATGGCCCACGTAGCGCACCTTGCCCGCCGTCACCAGCTCGTCCAGGGCGGCCAGGGTCTCGTCGATCGGGGTGGCCGGGTCCGGCTGGTGGAGCTGGTAGAGGTCGATCCAGTCGGTGTCCAGCCGGCGCAGCGACGCCTCCAGCGCGGTCCGGATGTAACGGCGGGAACCGCGGGCATCGAAATCGGGCCCGTTGGTGCCGCCGGCGTCCATCCCGAACTTGGTGGCGAGGATCACCTGGTCGCGACGGCCGCCCAGGCACGCGCCGAGGATCTCCTCGCTGCGGCCGGGGGTGGCGCCGTAGATGTCGGCGACGTCGAACAGCGTGATCCCGGCGTCCAGCGCGGCTTCGACGACCGCCCGACTGCCCTCGAGGGTCTGCGGTGACCGTCCCGGCCCGACCCAGGTTGTTGCACCCGAGGCCCGCCGTACTGACCGCGAGGCCGGAGTTGCCGAGTCTGCGGTACGTCGGGTCTGCCACGCCGTCAGCGTACGATGCCACGGCGTGCGCGCTGCGCGCGGCAGACCTGGGAGGGTGGATGGCCGACGGCCGTGTGGCTGTGATCGGGACCGGCTATGTCGGTCTCACGTCGGGTGCGTGCCTGGCCAGTCTCGGGCACGAGGTGGTGTGCGCCGACGTCGATCCGGCAAAGGTGGAATCTCTCTCGCAGGGGCGGGTGCCGATCCTGGAGGACGGTCTGGACCAGCTGGTCGCGGAGGGGCTCACGGCCGGCAACCTGACCTTCGTGCACGGCGCCGAGCGCGCCGTCCGCGGCGCGAAGTACGTGTTCCTGTGCCTGCCGACCCCCGACGGCGGTGACGGTCGCGCAGACCTCCGGATCGTGCACCAGGTCGTCGCGCAGGTCGGCCCCTTGCTGGACCCCGGAGCCATCGTCATCACGAAGTCGACGGTGCCGGTCGGCACCGCGATGGAGATCACCAAGACCCTCGGCCGGGCCGACGTCGCGGTGGTCTCGAACCCGGAGTTCCTCCAGGAGGGCACCGCGGTCAAGAACTTCATGAACCCGGACCGGGTGGTGGTCGGCTCCACCGACCGCGCGGCCGCCGAGGCGGTCGCCACCCTCTACGAGAAGCTGGGCGCGCCGGCGGTCATCACCTCCGCGGAGTCCTCGGAGCTGATCAAGTACGCATCGAACGCGTTCCTGGCCATGAAGCTGTCGTTCATCAACTCGATCGCCGCGTTGTCCGAGGTGGTCGGTGCCGACGTCACCGAGATCGCCCACGGGATGGGCTTCGACGATCGCATCGGCAAGAAGTTCCTCAAGGCCGGGCCCGGCTGGGGCGGCTCCTGCTTCCCGAAGGACACCAAGGCGCTGGCCACCATCGCGCTCGACCACGGCGTGTCGTTCCCGCTGCTCAAGGCCACCACCGACTCGAACGAGGAGACCCAGGACCGGGTCGCCGACAAGATCAGGGACGCGGCCGGCGGCTCGCTCTGGGGCGTCACGATCGCGCTCTGGGGTCTGACGTTCAAGGCCGGTACCGACGACATGCGGGACTCGCCGGCCCTCGAGGTGGCCAAGAGGTTGGCGCTGGAGGGGGCGGTGCTGCGCGGGTACGACCCGACGGTGACTGCGGACCTGCCCAGCCGGTACGACTACCCGCCGATCACGGCGGCGCCGGACCCGTACACCGCCGCCCAGGGCGCCGCGGTGATCGTGCTGCTCACGGAATGGCCCGAGTTCCGGGAGGTCGACCTGGTGAAGGTGGCCGAAGCCGCGGTCGGGCGGGTGATCGTGGACGGCCGGAACGTTCTCGATCCCGCAGCTGCCGCCGCCGCCGGGTTCAGCCTGATACCGCTCGGCCGTCGGCCCTGACCTCCCCGCCTGCCTGCTGCACCGGCGGTCGGCCTCGGCCGCCGTCGGCCGGCGTCCCCGCATGCTGCACCGGCCGTCGGTCGCCGTCCCCGGACATCGCTGATCATCAGGCTCGATTCCGCGACCGAAACGGACAGAACCTGACCATGTGATCAGCGACCGATCGACGTCGCCGGCCGGATGGTCAGGGACCGGGGGTGACGGCGCCGACCAGGTCGTCGACCTTCGTGACGGTGAGCAGTTCGCCGAGGAACTCGTCGACCCGACCCAGGTTCAGGGCGCGGCCGGCGTCGTCATCCGCGTCATCGGCGGCCAGCCAACCGCGGCAACCGAGCCAACCGATGTGGTTGACGACGGCGATCACCATCGAAAAGCTGCCGGCCCCGGAGATCCGGCCGGACCCGCCGGCATCCCGGTAGGCGCCGTACAGCTCCCGGGACCGTTGCGGGTCGCCCCGGGTGTACTCGAAGAGCACCATGGCCAGTTCCATCGAAGGATCGGCCTCACCGCAGTTCTCCCAGTCGAACACGCACAGCCGGTCGCCGGACTTCCGTACGTTGTCGGCGAAGAGGTCGCGATGACAGGTCTGCAGCCGGGCCGGCGGCTCGAGAACCCGCTCGACGGCCAACAGGTCGTCGCGGGCGGCTGCGAGACGCTCGGCGAACGGCGCCCGGCCGGCCGCCCGCTCGATCAGGGCGTCCCACCCGGCCGCCCCGACCGGCTCGGAGAACCACGGGTCCGACGATCCCGGATAGTCGAACGGCACCCGATGGATCGCCGCGAGGGTCCGACCGACCTCGGTGGGATCGAGACCGGTATCGAGATCGGCCAGATCCACCCACTCGTAGCACCGGAGCTCGGCACCGTCGACCTCGGCGACCACCCCCGCCGCCGGGGTGCGCACCGGCTTCGGGACGAACACCCCGGCGTCGGCGACCGCCTCCTCGTACCTGGCCACCGCCAGCACGTGCACGGCGTCCAGTGCCGCCAACGCCTCCTTGACGGCCCACGATCCGGCGCTCGTCGTCAGCCGCCAGACCAGACCCTGATAGCCGCGAGCCACCGGTCCGGCCAGCTCGGGAGCACTCCCCGGCAGGCCGAAACCGGCGGCAACGGCCGGACCGCTGCCCGCGGTCAGCGCCATCGGGAGGTCACGCCCTGGACAGACCCAGCTGCCAATCGTCCAGATACTCCGAGGCGAACCCGGCCTCGGAGTACGCCAGGTAGAAGTTCCACATCCGGACGAAGGTCGCGTCGAAGCCGAGCTCGGCCACCCGGTCGAGGTCGGAGTTGAACCGGTGCCGCCACTCCCGCAGCGTAGGCACGTACGACAGCCCCAACCGCCGCGACTCGGCCAGCCGCAGCGAGGTGTGGCCGGCGAGCACCTGGTTGATGGCCGTCAGCGACGGCAGCATCCCGCCCGGGAACACGTACTTGTGCACCCAGGTGTAGCCGTTGCGGGTCTCCAGCAGCCGGTCGTGGCCCATGGTGATGGACTGCAGTCCCATCCGGCCGCCGGGGGCCAGCATCCGGTCGACGGCGGCGAAGTAGTCCGGCCAGTACCGCTCGCCGACCGCTTCGATCATCTCGACGCTGACGACGGCGTCGTAGGCGTCAGGATTGCTCGCCGCGTGAACCCGGTAGTCCTCCAGGCGTACCTCGATCCGGTCGGTCAGCCCGGCCCGCGCGATCCGCTTCTCGGCCAGCGCCTTCTGCTCGGTGGACAGCGTCAGGGTTGTCACCTGCGCGCCTCGCTCGGCGGCCGCACGCATCGCCAGCGCGCCCCAGCCCGATCCGATCTCGAGCACCCGCTGGCCGGGTTGGACTCTGGCCAGGTCGAGGATGCCGTCGATCTTGCGCAGTTGCGCGGTGGCGAGATCGTCGCCGGGTTCGTACCAGGCCGCGGAGTAGGTCATGGTGTCGTCCAGGAAGACCTGGAACAGGTCGTTGGACAGGTCGTAGTGCCGGTGGATGTTCTCCTGGGCGCCGCTGGGGGTGTTGTCCTCGGCAGCCGGCTGTCGGTGCTGCCAGGTGCGCCGCAGTTTCTGCAACGGACCCGGGATCAGCACCGACATCCGCTTGGCCATCACGGTCAGCACCTCGGCGAGCTCATCGGTGGCCTGGTTGGCCCGGGTGGGTTCGGCGCCGCGCCATCCGCCGGTGGTGATGTCGCCGGTCATCCAGGCCTCGCCGAAGCCGATCAGGCCATCGGCACCGAGCCGGGTGAAGAAGGCGTCCGGACGCACGATCTCCAGCGTCGGACCGCCGGCCCCCCAGCGGGTGCCGTCGGGAAAGGCCAGGGTGACGGGCAGCCTTCGCACGGCGGCCTGGACCAGCCGGCGAGCGACCGCAGCGTGGACCGGGGCGCGGGGCGGGCTGAACAGGCCGGGCCAGACGCCGGCCGACGGTTGCGGAATGACCCGGGCCCGGGTCGGTGTGAGCAGTGCCATCAGGTGTTTCCCCTTCTCCGGCCACTACCTGACGGGCCGGCAGCATGCCGTTTCGTAGGTATGTGCCCCGGTGGTTCGGTCCCAGCACGCCCGGGGTTGGCTCCTCGCCATGGATTGCCGCGGACGTCACAATGCCGTCACATCTGCCCAGGTGGGGCAGCCGCGAAACGCTCGTACGCTGGAGCCATGAGCTTCTTCCAGCGTCGCCGGGCCGAGCTGGCTGCGCCCGGAACCGCGCTGACCCGCCCTGAGGGCCTCGTCAGTCAGGACCGGCTACCGGCGCAGCAGGACGTGATCCCGCCTCGCTGACAGACCCGGGCGGTGGCGCCGCGCTGGGCTGCGACCTCCGCAGCGCCGCCGCCCGACCCTCGAAGACCGTCCGCTCCCGCTCGTTGCGGGTGAGCCGGGCGGCGGCGTCGAACTCGGCGGCGGCCTCGCCGGTGCGGCCCAGCCGGGTCAGAAGTTCCCCGCGCACCGCCGGGAGCTGCGGATAGCCGTCGAGGGCGCCCGCCGGAACCCGACTCTCCAGTGCGTCAAGGCCCAGCTGCGGTCCGCGAGCGAAACCGACCGCCATCGCCCGGTTCAATTCGACCACCGGCGTCGACCAGACCTCGGCGAGCAGGTCGTAGAGCCCGGCGATCTCCGCCCAGTCGGTGTCGGCGAAGGACGCCGCGCGGGCATGGCAGGCGGCGATCGCTGCCTGCAGCGTGTACGGGCCGACCGGCTCGGCGCTGGTGTCGGCCCGCTCGAGCGCCGCCAGGCCGCGCCGGATCAGCAATCGGTCCCAGCGCCGCCGGTCCTGGTCGGGCAGGAGCACCGGGACGCCGTCGCGGTCGGTGCGAGCGGCTTCGCGGGATGCAGTCAATTCCATCAGGGCCAGCAGCCCGTTGACCTCTGATCGGTGGGGTGCCAGATCGGCGAGCAACCGGCCCAGCCGGAGTGCCTCCTGGGTAAGCCCAGGGCGCATCCAGTCGTCCCCGGCGGTGGCCGAGTAGCCCTCGTTGAAAACCAGGTAGATCACCCCGAGCACGCTGCTCAACCGGGCCGGAAGCTCCTCCGGAGTCGGCAGCTCGAACCGGACGGCATTGTCCCGTAGCAGTTTCTTGGCCCGGGAGATGCGCTGCCCGGCAAGTGTTTCGCTGATCAGGAACGCTCGGGCGATCTCGTCGGTACGCAGGCCGGCCAGGCAGCGCAGGGTCAGCGCCACGCGGGACTCGACGGGCAGCACCGGGTGGCAGGCAGTGAACAGCAGCCGCAGCATGTCGTCACCGATGTGGTCGTCGACAGCGTCGTCGATCGCTGCGCCGTCGTCCGCGACGTGTGGGGTCTCCCGACCGATCCTCTCGACGGTCCTGCGGTGCACCGCGTCGCGCCGGAACGTGTCGATGGCCCGGTTCTTCGCGGTCGTCATCAACCAGCCGGCGGGGTTCGGCGGAATGCCCGAGCGCGGCCAGCGCTCCAGCGCAGCCACCAACGCGTCCTGCGCGAGTTCCTCCGCGAGGCCGACATCCCCGGTGATCCGGGCCAGCCCGGCGACCAACCGGGCGGACTCGATCCGCCAGACCGCTTCCACCGCCCGGGTTTCGCTGGTCGTCACGGGGCCGATCCAACCATCTGTCCCGGCGGCGCCGGGCCCACGGGAGCCCGGCGCCGATGCGGCCGCTGCGCGGCCCAGGTCAGTCCTGTGGTGCGAAGTCCTCGGGACCCATCACCTTGATGATCCGGGACTCACCCTCCCAGCCGGGCCACAGCTCGGCGTGCAGCCGCATGAACCTGCTGGTCCACTCGACGGCCTCCTCGAGGCTGCGGACCTCATAGATCGCGTAGCTGATCAGCTCCTTGCTCTCGGCGAACGGCCCGTCCACCACGCTGAGCTCGCCGCCGGTGACCCGCACCCTGGCGCCGCTGGACGTCAGTCCGCCCTGGTCGAGCAGGGCGCCGGCCCGGCCGGCTTCCTCGCCGAGCTGCATGATGCCGCCCATCAGCTCGGGTGAGGGGGGAGTGGAGGGCTGTGTGCCGTCCAGCAGAACGATGTACCTCATGACGATTCCTCTCGGGATGTGGCCCTGGTTGCCGCTGCAACCCGGTTCACCGTCTCTACGAACTCACCCTCGCGGTTTTGCGCCGTGGCCGCCGACGACTTCCCGATCCGGTCCGAGTTCCGCGGTCGGACGCCCGAGGATCAGTTGGTACAGCAACGCGGCCAGGGCCACGCCGACGCCCCAGAGCAGGTGCCACCCGGTCAACACCAGCAGCATCAGCACCGCCGCGAGGGAGATCACCGCGCCGATCCAGGCCCATCCGGGGCGCGGCAGCAGTCGCACCGCCGCCGCCGTGCCCGCCAGGTACACCAGGGTGAACGATCCGGTCGTCACCAGCACCGATGTGTGCAGGTCGAATGCGGCCACCGCGGTGACGGCGAGCGCTACCAGGCACAGCGCGGCTATCACCGCCAGCGACCTCCGGGGCACATCGCCGGACCGGCTGCCGCGGGCGAACCACGTCGGCAGCGCGCCGTCCCGGCCGAGCGCTGCGCCGAGCTTGGCTCCGCCGGCGAAGTAGGCGTTCATCGCGCCCGCCGTGAGCAGCACCGCTATCACGGCGGTCGCGGCCCTGGCCGGCGCCCCGAAGGCGGTGGCCAGCAGGTCGGCGAGCGGGGCCTGGCTGGTGCCGGCGGCCGGGCCGAGCACCAGGATGCCTGCAGTGGCGACACCCAGATAGAGCAGACCGACCACCACGACCGCGATCCGGGTGGCCCTGGGGATGTCCCGGCGGGGGTGCCGGTAATCCGCGGACAGCGACGTCACCGCCTCCCACCCGGCGAAGCCCCAGACCAGCAAAGCAGCCGCGGCACCGACCGACGTCCACCCGTGCGGGGCGAACGGCGTCATGTTCGACCACCGCGCGTGCGGCAGCGCCGCGATCGTGGTGGTGAGCAGCAGGGCGGCCAGCAACGCTGCCATCGCCAGTTGGACCCGACCGGAGATCCGCACGCCGAAGGCGTTCATCACGCCGACCAACACGATCAGGACCGCAGCGGTGGCGATCGAGGTGCTGCGGCCCCCGCCGACGGTGTCCGCGACGTAGTTGCCGGCGAACATCGCCGCGGGTGGGGCTCCGACCGGAACGGCGAAGTAGAAGCACCAGCCGACCATGGCGGCGGCTTTACCGCCGAAGGCCCGCCGGACGTAGGTGGACACGCCGCCGGCGTCCGGATGCCGAGCGCCCAACGCGGCGAAGGTCCCGGCGAGCGGAATCGAGAGCAGCACCAGGGCGAGCCAGGCGAGCAGCGACGCCGGCCCGGCGACTCCGGCGGCCAATGCGGGCAGGGAGATGACCCCGGTGCCCAGCACCGCTCCGATGGTGAGGGCGGCACCCTGGCCGACGGTCAGCCCGCCGGATCGCTGGACCGCTACCGTCGGGGTGGCCCGATCGGAGCTCATCGGGGCGCCCCGGTGGTCGCCGGGCGTCGGGTGACGCAGTAGGCCAGACCTGCGGGATCGGCCAGCGTTGTCCAGTGCGGCATCCGGCGGAGCACGGTCGCACCGAATGCCTGGTGGCGTTCGACCTCGTGCGCGACATTGTCGGCCGCCAGGTCCAGGTGGGCGGTGACGGCCGGTGCCGGATCGTCCAGCCGCTGCAACAGCAGCCGCAGCGGGATTCCGTCCGGTCGCTGCAGGTATCGGAATTCCGGCAGGCCGCCGACCTGCTGCTGCGAGCCCGTGAGGGCGGCCCAGAATGCGACCTCGGACCGGTAGGTGTCCGCAGGGATGTCCAGGCACAGCTGGTCGACCGTGCTGGCTCCGCCGGGCCAGGTGACCGGGGGCGGCCGCACGGTCTCTCCGTCCCAGTTCACCGCGCAGAACGGCAGGCCGCCCGGCGAGTGCAGCACCTCGACGTCGTCCACGGTCGCGACGATCGTCGCCCCGAGCTGCTCGGCAGCGGCCGCCAATCCCTCCCGATCGTCGGAGTGCAGATCGAGGTGGCAGTGCGCAGGGCCGGCGGCCACGGTCTGCACGCGCAGGTAGGCGTCGCCGGTGGGCGGCAGCAGGGTGGCGAACTGGCCCCGCTCCCCGCGCCGGGCCGAGAGCCCGGAACCGGTGACGGCCTGCCAGAACGCGGCGGCGTCCGCGGCCTGCTCCGCAGGCAGGTCCAGGAAGGCCGTTGTCCACCGCACCCGTGGTACCTCAGACGACACAGAACTCATTGCCCTCCGGATCCGTCATCGTCACCGCATAGTGCTCCATCTCGGTCGGATCCGTCACGTAGAGCGTGGATGCGCCGGCCTCAGTGAGCCGGGCAACCTCGGCATCGACGAGCAACCGACGCTCCGCGATCGGCACCGTGCGGCCGCCGCCGACCTTGAGATCCAGGTGCAGCCGGTTCTTCACCGTCTTCCCCTCCGGCACCTGCTGGAACCAGATCCGCGGACCGTGGCCGGCCGGGTCGACGATCGAGTTGCTGTCGGTGTCCTCGGGATCCAGCTCGTCCTCGGCGACGCCGATGCTGCGCCAGTACTCGAGCCAGCTGTCCGCGCCGTCCGGCGGTGGTTCCAGGTCCCAGCGCAGCGCCGTGGCCCAGAACCGGGCCTGGGAGGACGGGGCAGCGCAGTCGATGGTCAGCTGGATCGGCGTCGTCATGCCGACGATCCTGGCAGCCCGGTCCGACAGTGATGATGGAAGAGCAGTCGGGAGGCTGCTCCGCTGCTGTGGGCGGATCCGCTGCGGGCAGCGATCCCCCCGGTGCGGCCGACCGGAGGCGAACAGTGGTCCCATGACGACTGCACAGACACCCACCGACACCTGGGGCGATCAGCTCTCCACCCAGCTCCACCACCGCCGCATCCTCCAACTGGGCGAGGAGGTCGACGACCCGGTGGCCAACAGGTTGTGCGCGCAGCTGGTGCTGCTCGCGGCCGAAGATCCGAAGCGGGAGATCCTGCTATTGATCAACTCGCCGGGTGGCTCGGTGTCCGCCGGGTTGGCCATCTACGACACCATGCGGGCCATCGGACCCGATGTCGCCACCCTGTCGATGGGGCTGTCGGCGAGCATGGGCCAGTTTCTGCTCTCCGCCGGCACGCCGGGTAAGCGGTATGCACTGCCGCACAGCCGGATCCTGATGCACCAGGGCTCGGCAGGCGTGCAGGGGACCGCCATCGATGTGGAGATCCAGGCGGCCAACCTGGAGTACACCAAGGCGCTGATGAACCGGTTGAACGCGCAATTCACCGGCCAGAGCGTCGAGAAGGTGACCGCCGACAGCGACCGGGACCACTGGTTCACCGCCGAAGAGGCCCGGGACTACGGATTTGTCGATCGGGTGGTCTCCTCGCTCGACGAGATCCGACCGACCGGACGCACCAGCGGACTGGGGTACTGAGATGGGCCACTACACGGTGCCGACCGTTGTCGAGAAGACCCCGTCCGGCGAGCGGGTGGTCGACGTCTACTCCCGGCTGCTCTCCGAACGGGTGATCTACCTGGGCACCGAGATCGACGACGACGTCGCCAATGTCATTGTGGCGCAACTGCTCTACCTCGACTCGGAGACCAGCAGCCAGGAGATCGGCATCTACGTCAACTCCCCGGGCGGCTCGATGTCGGCCACCATGGCGATCTACGACACCATGCAGTTCGTCCAGGCGCCGGTGGCCACCACCTGCGTCGGCCAGGCCGGGTCGACCGCCGCCCTGCTGCTGGCGGCCGGCTCTGCCGGGCGGCGTTCGCTGCTGCCGCACACCCGGGTGCTCCTGCACCAGCCGTCGATCGGGGGTCGGGGCACCATCTCCGACCTGGCCCTGCACACCCAGGAGGTGCTCCGGATCCGGTCGCAGATGAACGAGGTGCTGAGCCTGCACACCGGGCAGAGCGTTGCCACACTGCTGGCAGACACCGAGCGGGACAAGGTGTTCAGCGCCGAGCAGGCGGTCGCCTATGGACTTGCCGACCGGATCATCCCGGCGCGCAAGGCCGGTCCGGTGGACGCGAAAGGCGCCGAGTCCGCAGCCTAGGCCGCCATCATGGTGACGCCGGAGGGTCGACCCGTCGGTGGCGACAGGCTGACCGAGGTAGCGACCAGCCGCTGCCCGGAAGCGGCGAGCAGGTCGGCCAACCGCAGACCCAGTGCGCCGCAGATGGATTCGAGCATCTCCGACGACGGCTCCTTGCGCCCGCGTTCGACCTCGGACAGGTACTGCGGGGAGACGCCGGCCCGCTCGGCCACCTGCCGCAGAGTCCGGCGCTGCTCGACTCGCTCGGAACGGAGCACCTGGCCGGCCAGTTCGCGCCAGAGCGGATCGGCTCGGTCCGTCCCGGCGGGGCCGCCCCCAGTCCGGCGGAACTCCAGGACCTGGGCGTCGTCACGGCTCATCCTCACGACTGTAGAAGCCGTTGCGGGCCGCCGTGCGGGTGGCAACGGCATGTTCGCTGCCGGCTGATCCGACGGTGCCCTCACCACTCGTCCCCGTGGAGTTCGTGGCCAGGCGCCTGCCGGAGCAGCCCGCGGTAGGCCTGTTCGGCGGGCTGGCCGCGGTTGATCACCGCGTCGACCTCGGCGGCGATCGGCATGTCGATGCCGTACTCGGCAGCCAGTTCCATCACCACCGAGGCGCTCTTGACGCCCTCGGCCACCTGGCGCATTCCGGCCAGGACCTGTTCCACCGTCTGCCCTTTCGCCAGCTCGGTGCCGACGTGCCGATTCCGCGACAGCGGGCTCGTGCAGGTCGCGATCAGGTCGCCCATCCCGGCCAGCCCGGAGAACGTCGCCGGGTCACCACCCATCGCGGTGCCCAGCCGGCTGAGTTCGCGCAACGAGCGGGTGATCACCATCGCCCTGGTGTTGTCGCCGGCGTTCAGGCCGTCGCCGAAGCCGACGGCGATCGCGAAGACATTCTTCAGAGCGCCGGCGATCTCCACTCCGGTGACGTCGGTGCTGGTGTAGACCCGGAACAAGGTGGTGCGTAGCAGCGGCTGCAGCATGACGGCCGATCGATGGTCCGGCATGGCCAGGGTGGCGGCTGCGGCGTAGCCGGCGGCGACCTCTCGGGCGATGTTCGGCCCGGACAAGACCCCGGCCGGATGCCGGGGGAGCAGTTCCTCGACGATCTGGGTCATCCGTCGCCGGGTGCCCTGCTCGAGCCCCTTCACCAAGCTCACCACCGGAACCCACGGGCGCAGGTGCTCGCCGATCACCTCGCAGACGCCGCGGAAGCCCTGGGACGGAACGCCCATGACCAGCACATCGGCATCGTGGACGGCCGCTGCGATGTCGGTGGTCGCGGTCAGCCCGGCATGAACCTCGACGTCGCCGAGATAGCGGGAATTGCGATGGCGGTCGTTGATGTCGGCGACGACTTCCGGGTCCCGGGCCCACAGCACGGTCGGAGTGTTGCGCGCGGCGAGCGAGGCGACCGTGGTGCCCCAGGACCCACCGCCGAGCACGGTGACCTGCGGTGTACGGGGCATCTGGTTGCCTCCTCGTCCGCGCCGAGCATCGCCGGGATGCCGCCGGGGTGCAACCGGGCCGGCGCCAGGTTGCTCAGTGGCGGGGTCCGGCAGTCCGGTTGATCCCCCACCAGGCCAGCGCGGCGGACGAGAGCAGGTGCCATGCGGCGTGCCCCTGCAGCAGCGAGTCCGGTCGGCACCACGGGCACCCGGTGCGGCTGCGGGCGTGCATGGCGGCGCCCAGACCGAGCAACGCCGCCGGACCCAGGACCGGCCGGAGCCGGCGCAGTCCGACCGCAGCCTCGCCGGCCGCCACCGCAACGCCCACCCCGGCCTGTAGCGGTCCCGATGACGCGGGCCGGACCGCGAGCACCGCGGCACCGGCGGCGCCGGCAATGGCAGCCGACAGCCAGGCTGGTCGACGTCCGGTCAGCGCTGCCCCATCGATCGCGGCAACCGACCCGAGCGTCCAGAGCAGGGCGGCATCGTGCAGCCAGACGCCGACCCGTCCGCCGGGCCCGTGGTAGGCCAGGCCGCCGACGGCGTTGGCCGTGACCGTCACCGCGAACGACCGCAACGCGGGGTCACCTGAGGAGCGCCGCCAGATGAGCGCCCCGGCCACTGCCGAAGCCAGACTGGACAGGGCGTTCACCGGCTGGGCCAGCCACCGGCCGCTGTCGGCCTCGCAGTCGTCGGCGGCGACGAACCGGGACCCGGCCGGACGTTTCGGGGTAAGTGCGTTCACGGCAGCGGCCGGCGCCCGGGAAAGCCCAGGTCGGCGCGGTGGTACCAGGCGAGTTGCCGGTCGCCTTCCAGCCAGCAGAGCAGCACCGGCACCCCGTCCAGCTCGCCGGGAAAGTCCAGCAGCAGCGGGGCGAAGCCCTTGACGTCGCAGCCGGACTGCTGGATCGCTGTCATCAGCTCGTCCAGCCGGGCCTGCGCGGCCTTGAACTCGGGCAGTCCGCCGAGACTGCTGGGCGGCCCGCCCTGGGTGGTCGCCATCGCCAACTCAGCAGTGTCCGCTCGCAGCGACAGGAACTGCTCGATGGTGGGCCGCAATTCGGTCAGGGCCGCGCGCGCCTCGTCGACGGTGAACATCGCCATGGCCCGAGCCTGCCATCCGAGCGCTCCGGCCGCTCTCATCTCGAGGACAGCCGGAATACCGCAGTAGCCTCGACCGTTATGTCGGACGAGCTGGTTGATGAGTCAACCAAACGATCGACGGAGGCACTGACATGCAGTTCGGGATCTTCACCGTCGGCGACGTCACGACCGACCCCACAACGGGCCGGACCCCGACCGAGGCCGAGCGCATCAAGTCCATGGTGGCCATCGCGCTCAAGGCCGAGGAGGTCGGGCTGGACGTGTTCGCCACCGGTGAGCATCACAACCCACCGTTCGTGCCGTCGTCACCGACCACCATGCTCGGCTACATCGCGGCCCGCACCGAGAAGCTGATCCTGTCGACGTCGACCACGTTGATCACCACGAACGACCCGGTGAAGATCGCCGAGGACTTCGCGATGCTGCAGCATCTGGCCGACGGCCGGGTCGACCTGATGATGGGCCGCGGCAACACCGGTCCGGTGTATCCCTGGTTCGGCCAGGACATCACCAAGGGCATCGAGCTCGCGGTGGAGAACTACCACCTGCTGCACCGGCTGTGGACTGAGGACGTCGTCAACTGGAAGGGCCAGTTCCGTACCCCGCTGCAGTCGTTCACCTCGACGCCCCGACCCCTGGACGGCGTCAAGCCGTTCGTCTGGCACGGTTCGATCCGCAGCCCCGAGATCGCCGAGCAGGCCGCGTACTACGGCGACGGGTTCTTCGCCAACCACATCTTCTGGCCGACCAACCACTACCAGCGGCTGATCAACCTGTACCGCGAGCGGTTCGAGCACTACGGCCACGGCACCAGGGACCAGGCGATCGTCGGCCTCGGCGGCCAGGTGTTCATGCACAAGAACTCCCAGCAGGCGGTCGAGCAGTTCCGGCCGTACTTCGACAACGCTCCGGTCTACGGTCACGGTCCGTCGCTCGAGGATTTCACCGAGATGACGCCGCTCACCGTCGGAAGCCCGCAGCAGGTGATCGACCGGACCCTGACCTTCAGGGAGAACTTCGGTGACTACCAGCGCCAACTGTTCCTGATGGATCACGCGGGGCTACCGACGAAGACCGTGCTCGAGCAACTGGATATCCTCGGCGGCGAGGTGGTGCCGGTGCTGCGTAGGGAGATGGACGCGCTGCGGCCGGCGCAGGTGCCGGACGCGCCGACGCATGCCTCGCTACTGGCCAAGGCCATGAGCGTTTCCGGCCCGGCTCTGGAGGTTGTCTCGCAGTGAGTGTGATCGCGGTGATCTCGGGCGGCCTCGGCCAGCCGTCGTCGACCAGACTGCTGGCCGACCGGCTGGCCGAGGCTGTGCGCCGCGAACTGGCGCTGCGCGATGAGGCCTGCGAGTTCGTCACCGTCGAGCTGCGGGAGCTCGCGCACGACGTGACGAACCATCTGCTCACCGGGTTTCCCGCGCCGCCGCTGGCCGACGCTCTCGCGGCCGTCCGCGGAGCCGACGCGGTGATCGCGGTGACCCCGGTCTTCAGCGCCTCCTACAGCGGCCTGTTCAAAGCGTTCTTCGACATTCTCGAGACCGATTCGCTGGACGGCACCCCGGTGGTGATCGCGGCCACCGGCGGGTCGGCACGCCACTCGCTCGCTCTGGAGTACGCCGTGCGGCCGCTGATGGCATACCTACGGGCATCGGTGGTGCCGACCGCGGTGTTCGCCGCTACGGCCGACTTCGGTGATGAGGACTCCGCCGCCACCCTCGCCGACCGTATCGACCGGGCGGCAACGGAACTCGCGGATGCACTGGACGGCGGCCGGTCCCGCCGGCGGTCCGATCCGTTCGCCGCGCCGCTGTCCTTCGAACAGCTGCTCGGCGCGCAGCTGGGTGAGAAGCCTTCCAGCTGACCGCCTCTCGGCCGACGAGCCGTCAACCCTCGGCGATCGGCGCGCTGATGGCGGCGGCTCCGGCGAACCCGTGCTGCCGCCACGCTTCGTACACGACGATCGCGGTGGCGTTGCCGAGGTTGAGCGATCGGCGACCGGCGAGCATCGGGATCCGAACGGTACCGGAGATGCGGTGGTCGGAGAGCACCTCCGCGGGAAGACCGGTCGGCTCGGCGCCGAACAGCAGCACATCACCCGGCAGATAGCCGATGTCGGCGTGCGAGGTGGATGCGCCGGCGGTGAACGCGTACACCCTGGCGGGCAGCAGGACCGGCCAGGCCGCGGCCAGGCTCTCGTGCACGGTGACCGAAGCCAGGTCGTGGTAGTCCAACCCGGCCCGCCGCAGCTTGGCGTCCGACATCTCGAACCCGAGTGGCCCGATCAGGTGCAGCTCACAGCCGGTGGCCGCAGCGGTACGGATCGCGTTGCCGGTGTTCTGCGGAATGCGGGGCTCGAGGAACGCGATGCGGAACACCCGGTCATCGTGCCACGGCCACCTGCGCGGGTACGGCCGAGATCACACTCCGACGAAGCCGCCGTGGGACTACCCATCGGTAACGCAGTGTTGAACAAGCTGCCGGCCATGGATGCGAAGGCGGGTTTACCCGCCGGCAGACGGCGCTTTCGAGCGCGGCAGTCGAGCACGGGCGATGCGGGAGGTTCGATTCCCCCCGACGGCACGTCGATCAGCCCCTGGAGACCTCCCGCCTCCAGGGGCTGATCCCATCCGTGGGTTGGTCGGCCCCACCTCACGAGGCGCATCCGGTTCGCCCTGCCACCCGTTCAACAGCGTGTCCGGCTGGCCTGGATCGAGGCCTGGCGGCAGGCGGTCCCTGGCAGCGACCCGGCGCGCGCGGCCGCGTTGATCGGACCGATTGCGATGATGCGCGCGGCGGTGGTCTACCGGCAGTTCCTCGACGCCATCGAGGCCGACGAGCGGATCTACCACCAGCGTGACGTCCCTGAGTGGCTGCTCGAGGCGCTGGACGAGGCGAGCTGAGCGGCCACCGTCAGCCGGAGCCGGCCATCGCGACGTCGAGCGCGGCCAGCACATGTTCGCGGGTGGAGTCGATCAACGGGAGCGGGCTGTCCTGCTGGCCGATCAGCAGGTCGATCTCGGTGCAGGCCAATACGATCGCCTCGGCACCCCGATCGGCGAGCCGATCGATGACGGCCCGGTAAGCATCCCGGCTGGCGTCGACCACCCGATTCTGGGTGAGCTCGTCGAAGATGACTCGATCGACGAGCAGCCGATCGTCGGCGCCGGGAACCAGGGTGGAGACCCCGAAACGGCCCGCGAGCCGGGCGCGGTAGAAGTCCTCCTCCATCACCCATCGCGTAGCCAGTAGTCCGACGGATGTGACGCCCGCCGACCGGGCCGCCGCACCGACCGCGTCCGCGATGTGCAGGAAGGGCACCTCGATGGCTGCCTCGATGGCCGGCGCGACCTTGTGCATCAGGTTGGTGCACAACACGATCAGCTCGGCTCCGGCCGCGACCAGTCCCCTGGCGGTGTCGGCGAGTAGATCACCGGCCTCGTTCCAGGCCTCGCGCTGCTGCATCTCCCGCACCCGGGCGAAGTCCAGGCTCGCCAGCACGAGCGGAGGCGCGTGATGGCCACCCAGTCGGCTACGGACCTCGGTGTTGAGCTGTCGGTAGTACTCAGCCGACGACTCCCAGCTCATGCCACCGATCAATCCGATGGTCCGCATCCGGGTCTCCTCGCGCTGTGACGGAACTGCTGTCGCAAATGCGTACCACAGCATAGCTTTCGACGCGCTGCACCGGGTCTGGACTTGGCCTGGATGCGTTGCGAATACTGATCCCCTTGCAGGGCAACGGGTCGCCACGGCGAGACGGCCGTGGCAGGCACGAGAAACGGTGCCCGAACGAGGGAGCTGCGATGGCGCAGTTCGAGCCTGCAGGCAATACCTCGGCCGTGTCTGTCAGCTCCATCGGGCAGGTGTTCAGGGCCGCAACTGTTCCGTACTCGCCGAAGCACTGCGCGTCGAGCCCGGACCGGTGGTGCGGGACGGGCCGCACAGCTACCCGTCGATCCGCGGGGTCGGCCGCTTCGACCTCATCTCCGAGACCAGAGTCGGCTGGCTGCAACAGCTCTTCTCCGCGACGGCGGCGCCGGTGCTGGTGGATGTGGATGGCCGGGTGTGCGGCCTGGAGGTCGAGGTGGGCGATGGTCGGGCCGTGCAGCTCGCGGCGGAGCTGCCGTCCCACCCGCGGCTGTTCACCGCGCTGGCCGGCGACCTCGGGGTGGATCCCGGCCTACTCCTGGTGTCGGACATACCTGGTGTTGTCGCGACCACCTCTCGGTCACCGGCCGGCGATCGGATGCTGCACCTGCTCAACCCCACCGGCTATCAGGCTGCGGTCGCCGTCGGTCTGGCCGGGGCGGAGCGGGCCGAGCTCACGGTGCCCGCCCACACCGGGCACCTCCTGGCACGCGGACTCACCACGCCGTGGGGCCGGCTGGACAGCGCCACCAGCGAGATCACCGCCGTCGGCGCGAACGGGCTGACCGTCGGCCCGTCGCTCGCCGCCGACGGGCACCGGCTGGTGCTGCGCACGGACCGGCGGGTGACGGCCGACTCCGGGACCGTCACGGCGCAGGGGATCGGTGTCGTGGTGTCCTCGGCAGCGTCCGGCCTGCCACGGACGATCGCGCTGGGGTGACGGTGCTGGGCTCAGGATGTGCCGGTGCCGACGGCGGCCGGGCCGGCCAACGCATCATGGCGGTATGACGTTGAACCTGGCCGTGCTCGGCGACTCGATCGCGTTCGGGCAGGGCGCCGACCGTCCCGCCGACACCCTCGGCGTGCTGTTGACCCGGGCGCTGGCTGCCGCCGGCACCCCCACCGTGCTCCGGGTGTTCGCCGTCCCGCGGGCCCGCAGCGATGCGCTGGCCGGGCAGGTGCGCGCAGCCACCGCCTGGGGAGCGACGGTGGCCGTGATCGTGATCGGCGCGAACGACCTCACCCACTTCGTCCCGACCCAGCAGGCTGCCCGACAGTTGGGCGCCGCGGTGCGGGCGTTGCGCGCGGCGCGCATCGAAGTGGTGGTGGCGCCGGCACCGGATCTCAGTGTGGTGCCGTGGGTGCCACCCCAGCTGAGGGAGCTGGTGAAGTCGGGCAGCGCGGTGCTCCGGGAAGCGCAGACCCGACAGGCACTCGCCGAAGGGGCCAGGGTCGCCGATCTCAACGGCAGCACCTCGGCGAGGTTCGCGAGCGATTCCGGGCTGTTCAGCGGCGACGGGTTCCACCCGTCCAGCGCCGGTTACGCGCTGATCGCGGCGGCGCTCACCCCCGCGGTACTGGCCGCCTCCGCCGCTGCGGCCGGCACCGCCGGCTGAGTCGCCAGGACGGAACACGAGGCGCGACCCCGCTGCGGACCGGGCAGACTGGCGTCATGCCGGAACTACCGGAGGTCACCGCCCTGGCCTCGTTCCTCACCGACCACGCGGCCTGGCAGCCCGTGGTCGGAGTGGCGGTGACCTCGCTGAACGTGTTGACCACCTACGACCCGCCGGCTTCAGCGCTGGTCGGCCGCATCCTCGAGGGCGCCACCCGGCACGGCAAGTTCCTGGACCTGGTCACCATCCCGGCCGACGCTCCCCCGGACGGCAACCGGCTTCATCTGGTGCTGCACCTGGCCAGGGCCGGCTGGCTGCGCTGGTCGGACAACATCTCGTCGACCCCGCCCAAGATGGGTGGACCGATCGCGATGCGGGTGCGGTTCGCCTCCGGCGGCTTCGATCTCACCGAGGCCGGCACCAAGAAGTCCGTCACCGCGGCGGTGGTCCGCGATCCGCTCGAGGTCCCCGGGGTCGCCCGGCTCGGCCCGGACGCCCTGACCCTGGACCGGGACGGTCTGGCCGACGTGCTGCGCGGCCGGACCGGCCGGCTGAAGAACGTGATCACCGACCAGACCGTGATCGCCGGCATCGGCAACGCCTACTCCGACGAGATTCTGCACACGGCGAAACTGTCACCGTTCGCCACTGCCGGAACGCTGCGGGACGACGACCTGGACCGGCTCGCCGCGGCACTGCAGCGGGTACTGACGGACGCGGTGGAACGCTCGGTGGGCGGCGAGGCCGCCCGACTCAAGGGTGAGAAGCGCACCGGCCTACGGGTACACGCCCGCACGGGCCTACCGTGCCCGGTCTGCGGGGACACCGTCGCCGAGGTGTCGTTCGCCGACAGATCGTTCCAGTACTGCCCGACGTGTCAGACCGGCGGCCGACTGCTCGCCGACCGGCGCAGGTCCCGGCTCCTCAAGTAGCGCGGTCGCCGGGCGGTCCGGAGCCGGACCGGCAACGCCGCCCGTCGTCGGGTGCGAGTATGGCGGGGTGACCTCAGCCCAGCTTCCCGAGATTCCAGCCACCGAGCTGCCCGCCGACCCGGTGCTGCTCGACGTCCGTGAGGACGACGAGTGGGACGCCGGGCACGCGCCCGACGCCGTGCACATCCCGATGACGCAGCTCGCCGAGCGCCTTGACGAACTGCCGGAGGCGAGCCCGCTGTACGTGATCTGCCGCTCCGGCGGTCGGTCGGCCCGGGTCGACCGGCTATCTGAACGCCAACGGCTGGGATGCGGTGAACGTCGCGGGCGGAATGGGCGCCTGGCGGGCCGCTGGCCGTCCGATGGCGTCCGAGACCGGCAGCGAGCCCGAGGTCATCTGAGCCGGGCATGACCATGACCAACCAGGGCTGGGGCGCGACGACCGGAACCGGGCTGCGCTGCGAACGCTGCGCCCGCACCCAGCCGCCGCTGCCGCGCGGGGTGCACACCTGTGTGTACTGCGGCTACCCGTTGCGGGTGCAGCGGTGGGTGGCGCATCCGCCGGCCGGGGTGCCACGGCCGCCCGCACCGACCCGGCCGCGGCCCTACACCGGACCGCCGAGCTACCGCGGTCGACCACCGGCCTGGGGATTCCCACCCGTTATCTGGCGGACCGGGACGGTCGCCGACCCGCGGGCCACCCCGGCCGCCTCCCCGCGGGTGCTGCGGATCGCCGCCTGGCTGGCCGGGGGCACCGCGGCGGCCTGCCTGGTGGCGGCCGGTGGCGAGATCTGGCGATGGATCCTGATGTTGCGCGGCCGCACGCAGGTGCTGCCGGCCTGGACGGTCGGGATCTCGGACCAGCTCGTCCGGTACGCCGCACTGGCCGCTGCGGTGCTGGCTGTGATCGCCGCATCGGTCGCGGTACCCGCGCTCATCCGCGCCCACGAAACCGCTGACCGCAGGGCGGGCGTCACCGAATCGCGGCGGCCGGCAGGGGTGCTGGCCCGGTTGATCGTGCCCGGCTGGAACCTCTACGGCGCCGGACAGGTGCTCACCGAGATCGACAGCCGACTGGCCGGGTCCGCCGACGGGCTCGACCGCCCCAGGACCGGGCGACTGGTGCTGGCCTGGTGGTGCGCCTGGGTGATCAACGGCGTGCTCGTGCTGATCACCCTGGCCAGGGCGTTCGGCGGCAGCCTGCAATCGATCGCCGACACCGTGGAGCTGCACATCGCCGTCGATCTCGCCGGCGCGCTGGTGGCCGGCCTGGCCGCGGTGCTGCTGGCGCGGTTCGCCCGGCGGCTGGGCGGGAAGGTGCGTGACCCGTACGCCGGGTGGGTGGTGGCGCCACCGGAACCGACCCGGCTGCTCGCGACGGCCTCCGAGGTGCCGGTCAGCCCTCGATCGTGAGTACCGCGCCGGGCAGCGAGATCGCCGGCCCGGCCATCAGCCAGACCACCGTCGCGGCCAGATCGTCCGGCGACCAGCCGGACGCGGCGGCCGGTCCCGAGGTCACGGTCGTCACGCCGATACCGTGCGGTGCCAACTCGCGGGCCAGACCGCGGCCGAGCGCCGACACTGCGGCTACCGCCGACTCCCTGGCCAGGTCCGCCGGACCTTCTACCGGCCGACCCCTCGCCGGCACCAGGATGATCCGGCCGCCGCGACGGCGGGCCCGGAACACCGCCGCCGCGGCGTGCGCCACCGCCGCTGCGCCGAGCACGTCGACACTGAGCACCGACGCCCAGCTGTCCGCCCAGGCGTTCCGGCCGCTGTCCAGGGTCGCGGTCGGCGACCGGTCCGCCGCCGCGTTGATCACCACGTCCAGGCCGCCGACGACGTCGTCGACCGAGGCGATCAGCTCGGCGATCTCGGCCGGGTCGGCCAGATCGGTCGACCGGAGGAGATGATCGGTTCCCGGGAGCGACGCCAGGAGCTCGGCCGCATGTGCGGTTGCCGCACCGTGTTGCAGCACGACTCGGTCGCCGGCGGCGGCCAGCGCGCGGGCGATCGCCGACCCGATGCTCCCGGTCGCGCCGAGCAGCAGCACCGACCGACCGGTCGGCTCCGGCGAGGCTGGTGCGGCGGCATGCCGACCGTCCTCCGCCGGGATCACAGGCGGCGCAGGGGTTGTCGCGGCCGAGGGTTCGCCCGACCGGGCCGGCCATGCCGGTGCCAGCGGTCGACCGTTCGGCCTCCGAGCGAAGTCCGGGAACGGCCTGAGCACCGGCAGCGGCGGGAGCTCGAACTCGTCGGTGGAATCGGAGACCTCGCTCCGAAGGACCGGCATCGCATCTCGCACACCGGTGCCGGGTGCCGGGTCCGGGCTCGGGGAGCCGGACGGCGGCCGCTCGTCGAACGCCACTGTTGACATCGTCCTGATTCTTGATCAGCCGTAGAACGGGTGCGCCCGAGGACGTACCGCCGCAGACGGGAACGGGAACCGGGGGGCCGTCCGCTGCCGGTCGAGCACCTCCGTAGGGGTCACCCTAGGCGATCCCCGGTCCGCTGAACCATCCTCCCCGCCGAATTGATTCGACCGGAATTCGCTCTGTCACCAAGACTTTTCGTTCCGACGACAAACCCGGCAATTCAGCCGGGTTTGCTCAGACCGAGCAGCGGCGGGCAGCCCGGTCAACGTCGGCTACCGTGATCTGGTGGCAAAGAAGACGAAACAACTCTCCGGCTCCGTGGCGACCGCCGAGGTGGACAACCCGCGCCGCCCCTGTCCGTGCGGTTCCGGCCGCCGGTTCAAGGCCTGCCATGGCGCGCCGGATGCCGCGGACATGATCATCGCGAGGCCGTTCGAGGGCCTCGCTGCCGAGACCGAGCTGATCGCGCTGCGTGAGTTCGTCCCGTCCGCAACCGCGTCGCTCACCCTGGTTGCGCCGCCTGACGACGCTCCTTCGATCACCTTGGGTACCGTTCTCCCCGGTGCCGCCGCCGCGTTGACCCGATCGGATGGTTCCATCCTGCTCGGGCTGCAGGTGCAGACCCACTCCGGAGACCTGTCCAGGGATCTCGCCGCGGCGCTGGAATGGGCCCTCGATGCAGAGGTGTCCAGTGTGCTGCCGGCGGTCGGCCGGGCCAGCGTGGGCCCCCGCTTCGGCGATCTGGTCGTCGACGGCCCGTTGGACGTCACCGTCCACGACGATTTCGCCTGGTGGCTGGAGTCCGAGGCCGAGCCGGGTAGCGAGGTCGCAGTGTCGCTGGAGCGGGCGAACACGGCGATCATGCCGACCGCACGGCTCGGCACGCTGCCGGGTGCCTACTGGGTCGACGCCGGCGAGAAGGCGCACCTGCGCTGGGTGCGGAAGGAGGACGAAGCCGAGGTGATGGACGCCCTGGCCCGGCTCTCCGTCGCCGGCACCCTTGACCTCGGCGAGGGCTCGCGCTATGTCGGCAGTTTCCGGGCGCACGGCCGGCTGGTCCCCGTCTGGGATCTGGACCACGACGCGCACCCGACCGAATGGGCCACGCCGGCGGAGGAGTTCAACGAGCGGTTCGAGGCGGCCCTGGCCGCGACCGAACCGCTGACCTCCGCCGAGCGCCGGGCGAGGGACGGCCTGCTCGGCCGCCAGTTCACCCTCCGCTGACATGGTGATCGTGGCCGCACCCGACAAGTTCCGCGGCACCGCCACGGCGTTGGAGGTCACTGACGCCATCGACGCCGCCGGCGCGGCGTCCGGAGCGCAGGTGCGCCGCTGTCCGCTGGCCGACGGTGGCGAGGGCACCCTGGATGTCTTCGGTGGGGCCAACCGGTGGACAGACGTCACCGGACCGCTGGGAACCAGGGTCAGTGCCGGGTGGCGGCTGGACGGCACCCGCGCGGTGATCGAGATGTCCACCGCCTCCGGTCTTGTCGAGGCGGGCGGCGCGGCCGGCAACGATCCGTTCCAGGCGACCACCAAGGGCACCGGTGAGTTGCTGGTCGCCGCGATGAAGGCCGGTGCCAGAGATCTCGTGGTTGGCGTGGGCGGCTCGGCCACGACCGACGGCGGCCTCGGCGCCGTGCAGGCGCTGCTCCTCGGATCCCACGACCCGCTGGTCGATGTCCGGGTCAGGGTCTGTGCCGATGTCACCACCCGGTTCCTGGACGCGGCGAGGGTCTTCGGGCCGCAGAAGGGCGCCGATCCGGACGGCGTCGCAAGGCTCTCCCGGCGATTGCAGCAGGTCCGCGGGTACTACCGGGACCGGTTCGCCATCGACGTGCAGGACCTGGTCGGCGGCGGAGCCGCCGGTGGTCTCGCCGGCGGGCTGGCCGCGCTGGGTGCCGAACTGGTCGACGGCTTCAGCACCTTGGCCGAGCAGGCCGGGCTGGACACAGCTCTGGCCGGGGCCGACCTGGTGGTCACCGGCGAGGGGCGGCTGGACAGTGGATCCTTCGACGGCAAGGTGGTCGGGGGTGTGATCGGGCGCGCCGCGGCCGCCGGGGTTCCGGTGTTGGTGATCGCCGGTGACGTCGACCCGAACGTGGTGGTGCCACCCAACGTCACGGTTGCGGCGCTGATGTCCGCCTACGGGCGCGACCGGGCGATGACGGCGACCGCCGCCTGCATCACCGAGGCGGTCGCCGCCCACCTGGCGGGCATCCCGGCGCGCTGAGCAGCCGAAGGGTCAGGGCAGCCAGCCCACGTGGCCCTTGAGCAGCCCGTAGCCGACGAACGCGACGATGTCGATCAACGAGTGTGCGACCACCAATGGCCACAGCCGCCCGGTGCGCTGCCAGTAATAGCCGAAGACCAGGCCCATCACGGCATTGCCGATGAAACCGCCGAACCCCTGGTAGAGGTGGTAGCTGCCGCGGAGCACCGCACTGATCAGCAGCGCCGGCCACGGCTTCACCTTCAGCTGTTCGAGGCGGGTCAGCAGATAGCCGACCACCAGCACTTCCTCGAGAAAGCCGTTCTCGATTGCTGCGAACAGCAGAACCGGTATCCGCCACCAGGTGTCGTTGAGGATCGACGGTGCGACGGTCAGGTTCATCCCGACGGCGTGCGCGAAGAGGTAGAAGCCGAGCCCGGGAATACCGATCACCGCGGCCAGGATCAAGCCGGCACCGAGGTCTCTGAAGGGGCGGCGCAGGTCGAGGCCGAGCTTGTCGCGCAGGTTGATCCCGGCCCGCCAGAGCAGGTACAGGCCCAGACCGCCCCAGGCCAGGCCGGTCCCGATCGACAGCAGTTGCTTGACCAGATCGAGCAGGCTCGCCTTGGCCTGGGGAACCACGATGGTCACCGTCTGCGAGGCCAGCGGTATCGGCGCCAGCAGTGCATCGATCAGGTCGATGAGCGACCGCAGCCCGGACATTCCCAGGGTGATGAGGAAAACCAGGACGATCTCGAAGCGGATCGACCTGGCCGTTTCGGCGGGCGGTCGTCCGGGCAGGAAGTCGGTTTCGGCAGTCGTCATGGCTGGTCCAGGCTAGACGGGCGATGGTGTGGAGCGGGTGGGACGAGGCTGCGCGACCAACGGGAAAACTGACGATCGGGGCAATGGGCGCGTGGCAGCCTGCCCCGCCGGCAGTGCAAGATGGTGAGCAAGGGCAACGACCGGGCCGCCCGCGCGTCCACCGACAGCGGGATCACCCGGACGATGGGAGCTTGTTGATGGGACGACGACGACGACGCCGGCTGGCCGGAACCGGGCTGGTGCTGATCGCTGCCCTCACGGTGAGCGCCTGCAGCAACACGGCAAACACAGCTGACGACACGGTCACCCAGGTGGTGACGGTGGGTTCGTCCTCCTCGTCGTCGACCGCGGGCGGCAGTGGTAGCGGAGTGTCGAGGTCCGGCACCGCCGGCTCGAGCGCACCGGCCGGCACGTCGTCGGCCCCGGCCGGTTCGTCGACGAAGCCGAGCCCGACGACCAGGAGTTCGACCGGTACCACCGCGAGTTCCGCGCCGCCGAGCGTCGGCTCGTTCGACAACCCGCAGGATGGCGTTGCCCTGCCCGACGGGTTCGTGCCGAAGAAGCTGAAGAAGGGTGAGCATCCGCCGCAGTTCATCGTCGTCAGTTTCGACGGCGTCGGGTGGAACGAGAAGTGGCAGTACTGGTTCAACATCTCCAAGCAGGTGCCCTTCAGGTTCACCGGGTTCCTGTCCGGGACCTACATGCTGAGCGACCAGACCAAGGACGCCTACCACCCGCCGTTCTACGATCCCGGCACTTCGGAGATCAACTGGAACACCGCCGCCGATCTGCCGGTGGAGATCAGCGACATCAATCAGGCGTTGGCCGAGGGCAATGAGATCGGCACGCACTTCAACGGGCACTTCTGCCAGGGCGCCGGACTGCCGTCGGGCGGCAACAACTGGTCGACGGCGGACTGGAACACCGAGCTGGACCAGTTCTTCTCGTTGGTGAAGAACTACCGGACCAACAACCCGGGCCTGGACCCGGCTGCGGTGCTCAACCTGAAGGGGCCGGAGGTCCGGGGTGAGCGCACGCCGTGCCTGGAGGGAACTCAGGACGATCTGTTCCCGGCGCTGCAGGCCCACGGGATCGTCTACGACTCGTCGTTCACCAAGCGCGGCATCTCCTGGCCGAAGCAGTCGCCGAAGTACAAGGTCTGGCAGATCGGGATGGCCGAGTTCCCGATGCACGGAACGTTGCCGGATGCGTCGCCGGTGGACGCCGGGGCGCGGAACCAGCACGTGCAGATCACCATGGACTACAACTTCTGGTACAGCCAGCGCAATGCTTCCAACGACGTGTCCCCGGAGCAGTCGAAGTTGGACTCCCAGCAGGTGCAGGAGACCTACACCGACATGTACAACGCTGCGTTCAACGGCAACCGGGCGCCGCTGATCCTTGGCAACCACTTCAACCAGTGGAACAACAACGCCTACTCCGACGCGATCGCGAACTTCGTGCTGGCCACCTGCGCGAAGCGCGACACCCAGTGCGTGCCGTTCCAGGACCTGCTGGCCTGGATGCAGGTCCAGGACCCTCAGCGGCTGGCCCAACTGCAGGCCCAGGAACCCGAGATGGGCACCACCACGGGCGGCTGACGCCGGGCGCCGGACGTAGGCTCGCGACGTGCCGGAATCCGAGAGCCGAGAACCGAGCCCCTACTGGCACGACCGGTCCCGCCTGGAGCGGCGGTCACTGGATCCGCGGCAGTTCGCGCGGGTGGACGAGTACTCGGTCGTGCCCGGCGGCCGCCGGGTCCGGCTGACCGCGGCCGGCGGATTCGACGTCGAGGTGCTGCCGGACCGCGGTCTCGATCTGGGATCGGTCAGTTTCCGCGGCACCCCACTGGGTTTCGTCACGCCTGCGGTGGCCGCGGCCCCAGGGAGCTCCGGCGAGCCGGAGTCGTTCGCGCGCCGGTTCGGCGCGGGACTGCTGACCACCTGTGGCCTGGACCAGTACGGACTGGCCGGCGTTGACGGCGGTCAACAGCTACCGCAGCACGGCCGGGCGACCGAGGTTCCGGCGACCGCGGTGTCCACCTCTGCGGCGTGGATCAACGACCGTTATCGGCTCGAGGTATCCGGGCGGATGCGCCAGTGGCGGATGTTCGGCGAGGACCTGGTCTGGGACCGGACGATCGGTATCGACCTGGGTGGCGACACCCTGTCCATCAGGGACAGCGTGACCAATGCCGGCACCGAGGCGTGGCCGCACATGATCCTGTACCACATGAACTTCGGGTATCCGCTGGTGGACGGCGGGACCCGGATCTCGATGCCGCCCGGCACCGCGGCCGCCGAGCCGCGTGACGACTGGGCGGCGCAAGGTCTGGACGGCTGGGCCGCGTTTCCTGCGCCGCGGGCGGGACTTCCCGAACGGGTCTTCCGGCATCGGCTCGACCCGGCCGGAGCGGGCGAGATCGTGGTGACCAACGACGCTCTCGGCATCGCGGCCAGGCTGACGGTTGATCCGCGAGCGCTGCCGGTGGTGTTCCAATGGGTCAGCGCTCGGGCCGGCACCTACGCGCTGGGCATCGAGCCGGGCAACACCGCCACCATGGAGGGCCGCGCCGATGCCCGCCGGCAGGGCCTGCTCCAGATGTTGCGTCCGGGCGAGACTCGTTTCTACGCCCTGGATCTGAGGGTGGTAGCGCCCGGATAGGCCTCGGCGCCGGCGGTCTGGGACCGCCGGCGCCGAAGTTCGTTCAACTGCCGTCAGCAGTTGGCTTTGTAGACCGCGTCCTTCTGGTCGCCGTCCACATTGTCCTTGGTGATGATGGAGAACCCGGTCTGGATCTTCGGGGTCACCGTCCCGCCGTCGAGGGCAAGCACGGCCTGGTTCAGGCCGTCGGTACCGATGGTGCCGGGCTGCTGGGCCACCAGAGCCTGGACGGTGCCGTCCTTGAGATCCTTGACCTGGTCGGGCCCGGCGTCGAAGCCGACGATCTTGACGGCGTCCTTCTTGCCGGCCTGCTGGATGCCGGTGGCGGAGCCCTCGGCGGCGAACAGGTTGGTGGCGAAGATTCCGACGATGTCGGGGTCCTTCTGCAGCGCCGCGGTCACGATCGAGGCGGCCGTCGCCGGGTCGTTGTGCGAGTACTGCACGCCGAGGTAGTTGAAGGTCGAGTCAGCCGCCACCGCGTCCTGGAAGCCCTTGACCCGGGCGTCGGTGGTGGAGATGCCGGGGTCGACCGACACGGTGAGCACCTTGCCGCCGGCCGGGGCCAGCTGCTTGATGGCGTCGAAGGCCGCCTTGCCGCCGCCCAGGTTGTCCGAGGCCACCTGGGAGACCGCGTAGGACGGGTCGTTGACGGTGGTGTCGACCAGCACGACCTTGATGCCGGAAGCGGCCGCGGCGGCGAGCGGTGCCTGCATGGCCTTGACGTCCGTCGGCGCGATGAGGATCGCGTCCGGCTTGGCCGCGACCGCCGAGTCGAGGATCGGCTTCTGCAGGGTCGGGTCGAACTTGGTCGGGCCCTGGGTGTTGACCGTGACGCCGAGCGCCTTGGCCTGCGCCTCGATGCCGCACTGCATGGTGATGTAGAAGTTGTCGCCGGTGACACCCTGGATGAAGGTGACCTTGTAGTCCTTGGACGCCTTGGTGGGCGCCGGAATGCTGGCGGCGGCCGACGACTCGCCGCCGGACGACCCGGCGGCCGGACGACCCCGACGGCCGAGCTCTCGGCGGACGACGCCGCCGCCGAGGAGGTGGTGGCCGCGGCCGCCGAGGTGGAGGAGTCCGCCTTGGTGGACGAGCAGGCGGCGAGAGCCAGCAGAGCCACGGTGGCACCTGCCGTCACTCGCAGGATTCTGGAACGCTTCATTGCTTTTCCTTTCAACTCTTCCGGCCCAGCATTTTGCTGAACCGTCCTGACGATTTCGCCCCGCGCAGGGCTGCGGCGCGGCGGGTCTGGTCTACATAGACCGCGGCCACCAGCACGGCGCCGACGGCGACGCCCTGCCAGAACGGATCGACACCGATGATGACGAAGCCGGACTGCAGGACAGCGGGAATGAAGAGGCCGACGACGGTGCCGAACATGGAGCCGTAGCCGCCGAAGATGGAGGTGCCACCGATGACGACCGCGGCGATGACGTTGAGGTTGGTCAGTGACTGGCCGGCGATGGTGGTGGTGCCGAACTGCGCGAGGTAGAGGATGGCGCCGATACCGGAGAGGAAACCGGTCATCGAGTAGATCAGGATGAGGTGCCGGTCGACCTTGATGCCGACCCGCTTCGCGGCCTCCTCGTTGGAGCCGATCGCATAGGTGTAGCGGCCGAACTTGGTGCGGTGCAGGGCGATGCCGCCGATGACCACGATGATCAGGGCGACGAACGGCAGCGCCGGGATGCCGAGGAACCGGGTGTAGATCCCGAAGTCGGTCAACGACGTGGCATCAATGCTGGTGTTGATCCCATGGCTGATCACCTGGGCCAGGCCTAGCGCGGCCGAGAGCGAGCCCAGGGTGACGATCAGCGGCGGGATCTTGGCCTTGGCGATCAGGAACCCGTTCAGGAAGCCCCAGGCGACGCCGGACACCAGAGCGGCGAGGAGGCCGGCGACGATCACGCCGAAGCCGTCGCCGCCGATACCGGCCATCACCTTGGCCGAGATCACCGAGGAGAACACCAGCACCGAGCCGATCGACAGGTCGATGCCGGAGGTGATGATCACGAAGGTCATGCCGACCCCGAGAACCGCGAGGACCGAGAGGTTCTGGCTGATCAGCGAGAAGTTCGAGGCGGAGAAGAACCGGTCGCCACCCTTGATGGCGAAGAACGCGACGATCACCACCAGGACGCCGAGGATCCACACCGATTGGGTTCCGGCGATCCGCTTGAGCACCGAATCCGGCCGCTCGGGGGCGGGCGCCTCGGATAGGGCCGTTTCGTCGAGCGTCGTCATGCCGCACTCTCCTTGCCGAAGTCCAGTGCACCGGTCATGGCGCCGACGAGCTGTTCGACGCTGGCCTCGGAGCCCTTGATGGTGGCGACCCGGCGACCGAGTCGCATCACCTGGACGCGGTCGGCCACCTCGAGCACCTCCGGCATCGAGTGGCTGATCAGCACCACGGCGATGCCGCGGTCGCGGACCCGTTTGATCGTGTCGAGCACGTTCTTGGTCTGCACCACCCCCAGGGCCGCGGTGGGCTCGTCGAGGAACACCACCTTGTTCGCCCAGGCGATGGCCCTGGCGATGGCGATCTGCTGCCGCTGCCCACCGGACATCGGCTCCGACCGGGGCGATCAGCGACCGGACGGTACCGCCCGATGGCGTCGAAGCCGGCCTTGGCCTGCTTGCGCATCTCCTTGTTGTCCATGAAGCCGAACCAGCCCAGCACGCCTTTGGCCGGAATCTCCCGGCCCAGGAACATGTTCTGCGTCGGGTCGAGGTGCGGCGCCAACGCGAGATCCTGGTACACCACCTCGATACCGAGCGCGGTCGCCTGGGAGGGAGTATGGATCTCCGCCGGCACGCCGTCGAACTCGATCACCCCGGAGTCCAACGCCAGGTTGCCCGACAGCGCCTTCACCATGGTCGACTTGCCGGCGCCGTTGTCGCCGATCAGGGCGACCACCTCGCCCGGCTCGATGTCGAAGTCCGCGTTGTCCAGCGCCCGTACATGTCCGAACGACCTGGACAGACCTTCTGCTTTCAGGATCGGTGTCACCGCATCGTCACCACCTCCGAGTAGGGGCGTGCCCGCCCGTCGATAACCTGCACAAGTGCGTCCAGCCGCCGGCGGCCCTCGTTGCCGAGGAACTCCTGCCGCGCCGGGCGTTCCATCCCGACCGCTTCCTTCCAGATCGACCGTCCTGCAATGAATCCACTCGTCCCACCCTCGTCGCAGGAAATGCGGACGGCGGAGGCGAACTCGTCGAAGGCGACGCCGGCCGAGAGCACCGCCCACGGCACGGTGAGGGCATCGGCCAGCCGCCGGCAGGCCTCCGGGCTCCCGGGGTACTCGAGCTTGATCAGGTCGGGGGCGAGATCGTCGAGCATGATCGCGGCCTCGATGATCCGGTCCGCCTTCTGCTCCGGGGTCGCCGGATCCTCGCCGGCCAGCGGGAAGATCAGATTCTCGATCACCGAGGGGATCCCGACGGCGCGGCAGTCGGCCACCACCTCGCGGACCACCTGCAGCACCTCGGCGGTGGTGTCCGGCTCGCCGGCCGCGGCCGGCCGGTCGGCGCGCAGCTGCACCAGGAACTTGACCGCGTCGCCGCCCTGGCGGGCGACCCACTCGGCGGACAGCTCCGGGTCGCGGTGGGTCCGTGGCTCGCCGTTCACGGTGCCGCGTTCCGACGGCTCGGCCGCGACCAGGACGCCGATCCGCGGGCCGTCGGTGGGCAGCAGATCGATGGCCGGCACGCCGAAGGTGGGATCCAGCAGGAACGCCGAGGCGGTGCCGCGCAACGCCTGGACGGTGTCGGCCTTGATCTCCGTCAGTTCCAGGTCGGACGGGTCGGCGACGCCGGCCGCGTGGTACATGCGCTTGAGGGTGTTGCGCTGGTCCATCGCGACGATCGCGAAAGTCCCGGCGTCCGTGGCGATGCGGGCCAGTCCGCGCTGTTCGGTGCTCTGGGTCATGAACGGGTCTCCTGTGGTTCGCGGGTTTCGACCGCATCGGTAGGTACCGGGACGGTCCGGAAATCGGGCGAGGATGCCGGCGTGGCCGTGGCAGGCACGGCGAACGCGGCGACAAACTCGTGGGTGGGGCCGCTCGGCGAACCGACCGCGTTCGCGGTGGTATCCCCTGCGGCATGCATGGTCTCGGCGACCGAGAGCGCATACGCGGCGAAGATCGTTGCGCCGAAAGAGCCGGCTTGGCTGCGATCGGAGAATCTGGCCCCTGGCATCGAGGCGGCCTTGGCCCGACGTACCGAGCGCATCCTGGTCCAGCCGCCGGCGACGACGGCCGAGCCGGCCGGCCCCACCTCGGCGGCCATCACGGCCAGCACCCGATCGGCCTCGGCGGTCACGTGGTCGACGGAGGCGAGCCAGAGTCCCGCCGGGTCGACACCGTCGCTGTCGACCACGATCCGGAGGGCGCCGTCACTGTTGTCCGACCCGCTGACGGTTGCGCCACCGGGCCGGCCGCCGCCATCGGCGAGCGCACCGGCGGCGTCGTCCAGAGCCTGGCGCGCGGCCGGGTCGGTGGCGCCCAACAGCTCCAGGGTGCGGCGCAGTACCAGGCCCGCTTTGGTGCCACCGAGCAGCAGCCGCCGTCCGGGCAGAACGTGGTGCACGGCGTTGATCCCGGCGGTGGCCAGCCGGGCGCGGGCGGCGGTGTCCAGCTCGGCCTCGACCGAGAGGACGAGAGCCTCGGCGGTGCCGAAGGAGTCGAACAGCTGGGTGGCACCGATCGATCCGCAGCCGACTGCGGCGACCGGGTGATCATGGCCGGCGACGGTGATCACCGCCCCGTGCAACGACTCCGGCACAGCCAGGCCCGCCGGCCCGGCCGAGTGGGGTACCGGCCTGTACCGGTGGCGGCAACAGGTCTCGCCCGGCCCCGAGCAGTTCGAGAGCGTCCGGCCACAGATCGCTGGTGTCCTGGTCGGTCAGGCCGGTGCGGCTCCGCAGCGACATCTCCGATCCCCGGGCCGCACCGAGCCGGTGCGCCAGGAACTCCGGGACATGCAGCCATGGTCCGGTCATCGGAGTGCCCTGGGATCTCATCCACAGCAGCTTGAACAGGGTGGCCATCGGCGTCAGCGGAAGCCCGGTGCGCCCGGGGAACTCGCGGCGGAAGTGGGCAGGTAGCCCAGCGACCTCGGCGGTACCCCGCGGGTCGAACCAGGCGATGATCGGGTGGGTCGGCCGGCCCGCAGGGTCCAGCAGCACACCGGCCTCGGCCATGCCGGTGAAGGCCACCGCGGCCACCCGTACCGGGCCGACCCGCTCGGCCGCGGCGATGGTCGCCCGGTCCATCAGGGCGAACACCTCGCGGGCCAGTACTTCCGGATCGGTCTCGGTGTGAGATCTGGGTCGGACGTCCCAGTGCGTCCGCTGCGAGACGGCGACGATCTCCTCTCCGGACCGGGTGGTGACCAACACCTTCGAGTCCGAAGTACCTACGTCGACGCCGAGCAGGACCGGGGTCGTCATGGTGCCCCGTCCAGATTCGCGGGCCAGCTGCCCGAGGGACGGCACAGGACGATCCGCAGGGCGCCCGAGGCGGTCCAGTCGCCGAAACCGGCCGGCACCGCCCACACCTGACCCCGCTCGACCGGCACCGGGTCGTCGCCGCCGTCGCCGACAAGTTGGCCGACACCATCGAGCACTACCGCGACCGCGAACCCCCCCGGCACCGGGACCCGGGCGCCGTCGGCCGGTGCGAGCAGGTCGAGACGGAAATAGGGGTCCGCGGTGGGCGACAGCAGCGGGATCGGTGCGTCGGAAGTGGCGGTGGGTGCGGTGTGGTGCAGCAGGGTGGTCAACGCTCCGGGGTCCAGAGCACCGTGATCGAGTGCTCCGAGGGCAACGTCGAGACCGAGTTCCAGGTGCGAGTCCTCGCGTCCGACGGTGGTCACCGACCACTCGAGCAGGATCGAGAAGTCCGTGGGTTCCTGGATCTCGACGACGAACACACCCGCGCCGATCGCGTGTGCGGTGCCACCCGGCACCAGGATGCCGTCGCCCGGCCGGACGTCGATGCGGTTGAGGTGCCCGAGCATCCACGCCGAGTCCTGGGCCTCCACCCGGCGGGCCAGCTCGGCGGGCTCGACCGGTTCCGCGAAGCCCACCCAGACGGCCGCGTCGTCGCCCTCGGCGTCGAGCACGTACCAGGCCTCGGTCTTGCCGTAACAGCTGTGTAGGTGGCCGGCCGCGAAGGGACGGGTCGGGTGCACGTGCACCGGCAGCCGCTGGGCGGCATCCAGCAGTTTGACCAGGATTCCGGTGTCGGTCGGGGTAGGGGCGGCGGCCGGTCCGATCCAGCCGACCGGGTCGTTGGCGACCAGGTCGGCGAAGACCGCACCGTCCGCGGTGTGGCTCGGACCTACCGTCGGCTCGCCCGCCCGGTGCACCGTGGCCGCGAGCCACTCCTCCGGTCGGCGCGGCGACGGGAGGTCGACACCCCGGAGTTCCGCGAGCCGAGTCCCGCCGCGGTAGAAGTGGTCGATGATGTTGGGCGGCAGCAGGATCGGCTTCACGGCCGCACCTCGCCGGAGCCGCGAACGATCAGCGAGACGGGCAGCACGATCTCCGCCGCGACCGGATTCTGTCCGTCGATCCTGGCCAGCAGCCGGTCGGCGGCGGCTGTCGCGATCGGTGTCGGATCCTGGTCGATGACGGTGACGGCGGGGGTGAGCGAATCGGCGAGCGCGAAGTCGCCGAACCCGACCAGCGCGATGTCGGTACGGCCCAGGCGGTGCAGCGCCCGGACAACTCCCAGGCTGGCCCGCGGGTTCGACGAGAAGATTGCCGTCGGCGGTTCGGCCAGGGTCAGCAGGTCGGCAACCGCGGCGGCGGCCGTGTCGGTCTCGCCGCAGCGGGTGCGCAGGAGTGCCGGATCCGGCGTGACGCCGGCGGCGATCAGCGCGTCGGTGTAGCCGCCGCGGCGGGACTCGATGGTCGGCAGCTCGGAGACGTCGCCGACGAAAGCGATCCGCCGGTGGCCGTGGGCGAGCAGGTGCTCGGTGGCGATCCGGGCGCCGGTGCGGTCGTGCACCCGGACCGTGTCGTATCCGGAGTCCGGCCAGCCGCGGTCGACGAGCACGACCGGGATGTCGCCGGCGGCCTCGGCCAGATAGCTGTGGTCGGTCTCGACCGGAGCCAGCAGCAGCGCGCAGACGTTCTGCCTGGTCAGTCGGAGCACCTGGCCGCGCTCGCGAGTTGCGGACCGGCCGGTGGACGCCACCAGCACGCTGATCCCGGCGGCGAGCGCGCGGTCCTCGACAACCGAGACCAGAGTGGCGAAGAACGGATCGGCCAGGGAGTCGACGACGATGCCGATGGCGTCGGTGGTCCCGGTGCGTAGTGAGCGGGCGGCCGCGTTGCGGACGTAATCGAGATCGGCGACCGCGGTGAGCACCCGGGCTCGGGTGTCCGCCGAGACTCGTTCGGATCCATTGACCACCCGGGATACCGTCTTGATCGATACACCGGCCACCCGGGCCACGTCGTAGACGGTGGCTCGCCCGCTCACCACGGGCGCGCCGGGTCGCCGGTGACGGACGTGATGTCCCGCAGCGGGTTCCGGGTCGGGGCCGAGCGCACGGGCCCCTCGACGGTGGCGTCGAGTTCCGGGTGGATGGTGATGATCAGCACGACGCTCCCTTCGGGCAGGGCTACGCAGCGCTGGGATGACAGCGCTGTCATGCGACTTCGGTCTGCATCTCGGTCAGGAGGAGCAGGGTTGGTGAAACGAAACATTGCCGCCCGGTGACAGCGTTGTCAATACCTTGCGGCCATCGAGTTCCAATTGCAACACAACGGGCGCCCGGAGCCCGCGGCCGGAGCGGGCCGGATGCACCGTCATGGATCCGGGACGGTGACTGTCTTTGATCGGTAGTGCATCTCGGGGGCCGGCGACTGAAGCTGTCGCGGCAGCAGCCGCCCCGCGATGTGTAGCATCTCCCGAATCCGAGCGGACCCGCCGCGTCAACCGACCGTCAACCGTCCGGCGCAGCTCCCCGCGGAGGTGGCCGTGAGCACCGACAGCCCGATGGTCTGCTGCGTCGCGGGCCTGCCCGGCAGCGGGAAGTCGACACTGGGCCGGGCCCTGGCCGCCCGTCTCGGAGCTGCTGTTCTGGATCAGGACGTGGCGACGAACCCGCTGATGGCCCGGATCGCCGAACTGGCCGGCGCCGGGGACGATCTGGATCATCCCGCACTGCGCGGCGCGGTCCGCCGGGCCCGGTACGAGTGTCTGCTGGATCTCGGTGTCGACAACGCCCGGATCGGCCGGCCGGTGGTGATGATCGCGCCGTTCACCGCGGAGGTGTCGACCGTTGAGGCATGGGCAGGCGTGACCCGACTCTTCCGTCCGGTGCGGGTGTTCCTGGTGTGGACCGCAGTCGACCCGGCGGTGGCCTGGGAGCGGCGCCGCAGGCGCAACCTGCCGCGCGACCGGGCCGCCACCGGTCCGAGCGTCGAGGTGGTCCCGGCGGTGCCCTACGTGGGCGCGGACGGCGCCGCCGATCCGGCGGCCGAGGCGCGCAGGGTCGGCGCGCTGCTGGGCTGACCGGCTACCGTCGGGCCGGCCGGAGCTCTCCGGATCCGCGGGCGATCAGCGGGGTCGGCAGTTTGAGATCAACGGCCGGGCCGGTGTCGCCGGAGAGTCGGGCCAGCAGTCGGTCCGCTGCTGCCCGGCCGACGTGGAACGGGTCCTGATCGATCACGGTCACGGACGGGAACACCGCCGCGGCGAGTGGGAAGTCGCCGAACGAGACCAGGGCGATGTCGGTGCGCCCCTTGCTGTGCAACGCGCCGACCACACCGACCGCCGCGCGAGGGTTCGACGCGAAGATCGCGGTGACCCCCGCGCGCGGCCGCGCCAGCAACTCCTCGGTGGCGGCCGCTGCGGTGTCGGTCTCGCCGCAGCCGGTGAGCGTGAGAGCCGGATCGATGTCCAAGCCGGCCGCGCGCAGTGCTTCTCGGTAGCCCAGCCGGCGCAGGGCGATCGTCGAGACCTCGGCGGTGTCGCCGATGAAGGCGATCCTGCGGTGCCCGTGGGCGATCAGGTGTTCCACGCCACGACGTGCGGCCGCGCGGTCCGCCACCCGCACCGTGTCCAACCCCGCTGCCTCGGATTTCCGGTCGACGCAGACCACCGGGTGGTCGCGCACCACCCCGGCCAGATACGCCTTCTCGCCGCCGATGGGAGCCAGGATGATACCGCGGACCCGTTGCTGGGCAAGCCGTTCCACCTGCCCGCGGACGCGGTCCGGGTCCCGGCCGGTCGACCCGACCACCACGCTGAGGCCCTGCGAGAGGGCGTGATCCTCGATGGCTGACGTGAGCGCAGCGAAGAACGGGTCGGCGATGGAGTCGACGATCACGCCGATGGCGTCGCCGAAGCCGGCCTTGAGGCTGCGAGCGGCGGCATTGGGTAGATAGGAGAGTTCCGCCACGGCTTCGAGCACCCGGGCGCGGGTTGCCGGTGCCACCGCTCCGAGGCCGGTGACCACCCGGGACACCGTCTTGATGGAGACGCCGGCCCGCTCCGCGACGTCGTAGATGGTGGCCCGGCCGCTGGGGGAGCGCCGGCCGAGGACGGGGTGGTGAGGGTTGTCCGGCATCTCAGGTCATCGTCGGGCGGGTCATCGTGGGTCGTCGTACCGCAGCAGGGCGGCGAGTTCGTCGACCCGGTGCGGATCCACCACGCCGGCACCCGCCTGCTCAACGGATGCGGAGGCGGTGGCCGCGCCGCGGAGCACCGCGGCGGCCCAGTCCAGGCCGGACTCCCGTCCGACGATCGTTCCGGCGAGGAACGAGTCACCGGCACCGATCGGGTTCCGTACCTGCACGGCAATCGTGGGTAGCCAATGGACACCTGTCCGGTCGGCGAGTGCCGTCCCGCAGGCGCCGGCGGTCACCACCGCCTGTCGGGCGCCGGCTGCCAGCAGGGCGGCGGCTGCCCGGGTCGACCGTTCCGGAATGTCGTCACCCCGCTCGTCGATCTCCTCCGTCGAGACGCCGCTGAGCAGGCCCTCGGCCTCGGCGAGGTTCGGCGACACCAGGTCGGCACCGGCCCGCACGGCGAGCGCTAGGGCCGGGCCGCCGACATCGACCGCCACCTCCGCACCCGCCCGGTGTGCCAGCCCGACGATCGCTGCGTAGGCGCCGTCCGGTGAGCCCGGCGGCAGCGAGCCCGAACAGACCAGCCGTCCGCCCGAGGGGATCCCATCGCGGACCACCGCGCGCAGCCGGTCCCATTCACCTTCGCCGACTGTCGGGCCGGGTTCGTTGAGCAGGGTCACCCGGCCGCCGCCGCCGTCCGGCCCGTCCTCGATCAGCGCCGTGCAGGTGCGGACCGTGCCGGGAACGTCGACGCCGTCCAGGGGCATGCCCTCGGCGGCGAAGAGTTCGCGCAACCGCGCCCGTCCGGTGTCCGCCAGAAACCCGATGACCCGCACGTCCGCGCCGAGTGCAGAGGCGGCCCGTGCGACGTTCGCCCCCTTGCCACCGGCCACCGTCGCGGCAGGGCCGGTCCGGATCACCTGCCCGGGGCGCAGTTCCGTCAACCGGACGGTGTGGTCGAACCCGACGTTCGGACTGATGATCAGCACGACCCCTCCTCGCCCGGCTTGTCGATGGTAGGCCCGCCACCCGGGCCGGACGGCCGCGGCCGACTCGGGGCGCCCGGATAGGCTGCCCGGGTGACGACACGGTGGGCGTATCTCGGCCCGGAGGGCACCTTCTCCGAACAGGCCGCCCGAGATCTGGCCGCCGGCGACGCCGACATCGATCTCGTCGCCGCACCTGGCGTGACGGACGCGATTGCTGCCGTCCGGTCCGGTGCCGCAGTAGCAGCGGTGGTCCCGCTGGAGAACTCCATCGAGGGTTCGGTCGCCCTCACCCAGGACGAATTGACCCACGGCGAGCCGGTGGTGATCACCGCGGAGGCCTTCGTGCCGGTCAGCTTCGATCTCCTCACCCGGCCGGGCACCGGGTTGGCCGACGTGCGCAGTGTCGGCTCCCATCCGCACGGGCATGCCCAGGTCCGGGACTGGCTCGCCGAGCACCTGCCTACCGCGCGGCGGGTCGAGACCGGATCGACGGCGGCCGCCGCCGCCGCCGTTGCCGCCGGCGAACTGGACGCCGCGGCGTCGGCGCCGGTGGCCGGACCCCGGTACGGCCTGCAGGCGATCGCGACCGACATCGGGGCCCGTCGCGACGCGGTGACCCGGTTCGTCCGGCTGGCCCGACCGACCGCGGCGCCACCGCGTACCGGCAACGACCGGACGTCGCTCATCCTGTCGGTGGCGAACACACCGGGTTCACTGCTCGCGGTGTTGACCGAGTTCGCCGTCCGTGGCATCAATCTGACTCGGTTGGAGTCACGCCCGACACGGGAGTTGCTGGGCGAGTACGTGTTCCTGGTGGACGCCGACGGACACATCACCGATCGAGCGATGGGCGACACGGTGGCCGCGCTGGTGCGTCGTGGAGAACTACAGCGGTTCCTGGGTTCCTACCCTCGCGCTGCCGGGAAGGTAGTGGTTGCACCACTTTTCGCGGGCGACGACGTGTACGACCAGGCGGCCGCAGCGGTGCGCCGGCTCCAGGCCGAGGGAGCCTGAGATGCGGCTGTGGTTGATCCGGCACGGCCAGACTCCGTCCAACGTCCTCGGCCTGCTCGATACTGCAGTCCCCGGGCCAGGTCTCACCGATCTGGGTCTCGAGCAGGCGGCCGCGGTCCCGGCCGCGCTGGCGACCGCGGCGATCGAAGCTGTCTATGCGTCCACGCAGACCCGGGCCCAGCTGACTGCCGCCCCGTTGGCGGCCGCTCGCGGGATCGCGGTGCGGGTGCGCTCCGGCCTGCGGGAGATCACCGCCGGCGACCTCGAGATGCGCGGTGACCGGCCCGCGGTGCAGGCGTACCTCGATGTGGTGGGTGCCTGGCTCGCCGGCGACCTCGAGGTGCGGACGCCCGGTGCGGGCGAGAGCGGACGTGAGGTGCTCGCGCGCTATGACGCGGTGATCGACGAGGTGGTCGCCTCCGGGGCGCAGAGTGCCGCGCTGGTCAGCCATGGAGCCGTCATCCGGCTCTGGGCGACCGTCCGCTCGGTCAACCTGCCGCGGTCGTTCGGCGCCGAGAACGTGCTGCACAACACCGGTATCGTCGAGGTGGACGGTGATCCGACGACCGGCTGGCGGACCCTGTCCTGGACCGGTGCGGCGGTCGGCGGCAACGACCTGGACGACGCGGCTACGGACGGCCCGGCCGGGGACCCGATCCGGGTGCGGTCGGCCATCAGCGATTCCGACGGCGACGAGTAGCACGACGTCCGGCGAGCCGGATGACTAATCTGAGCCCATGACCGAGCCGATCGATCCGAAGCACCTGCGGGTCTCGGATGCCGAGCGCAGCCACGTGCTGGTGCTGCTGGAGCGCGCAACCGGCCGTGGGTTGATCGACCTGAACGAATACAACGAGCGGAGCGCCGCGGTGATCGTCGCCCGCACCAGGGCCGACCTCAACGCTGTACTCCTGGACCTCCCCGGCCTGCAGATCGCCGGTCGCACGGTCGATGAGGCCGGAGCCGCGACCATGCCACCGCGACCGGGCCCGGGGTTCTCCGGCGCGCCCGCCGCAGCGCGCAGCGCCTCCGACGTGCTGGACCTGGCTGGTTGGGGCTCCCGGACCTTCAAGGGCAACTGGGTGGTGCCGTCACGCATTCTGATCTCCGGGACGGGAGCCTCGACCAAGCTGGACTTCACCGCAGCTCAGTTGACCTCGCGCACGGTCACCATCGAGTTCCAGAACAACTATGGCGGATCCGCGGATTTCGTCGTGCCACCCGGCACTTCGGTGCAGCTGGACGGCCTGCAGATGCGCGGCGGCCAGTTGAACAACAAGGTGATGCCCAGGCCGGGCACCGGGGGTCTGCATCTGGTGCTCACCGGCATGAAGCGGTACGGATCGGTGACCGTGCGGAACCCGCGCCAGGGCTTGTTCGGTCGCTGATCCCCTCGACCGAACCCGAGGTCAGCGGCCGAGGAACCCGCGCAGTCCGTCCAACAGCCGTTCCACGTCGTCATCGTCGGTGTACGGCGCGAGGCCGACCCGCAGGCCCCCTGCCGTCCCGAGACCCAGCCGGGCCGCCGGCTCGACGGCGTAGAACGACCCGGCGGGCGCATTGACATTGCGGGTGGCGAGGTAGCGATAGGCGTCGGCCGGGTCGTGGTCGGCGAAGGTGAGAAGCAGGGTGGGAGTACGCACTGCCGCCCGCGACCAGCTGGTGACGCCCCGGAAATCGGCCAGGCCGTCCTCGATCCGCCGGCGCAGCCGGTCCTCGTGCTCCTCCAAGGCCGCGATCGACACCGTCAGCCGCCGGGCGCGGCCGGCATCATCGTCCTGCCGGACCAGACCGGCCAGGAAGTCGACGGCGGCGGTGGTGCCGGCCATCAGCTCGTACGGCAGCGTGCCGAGTTCGAACCGCTCCGGTACCGAGTCGGCCGACGGCAGGAGCTTGTCGGGGTTGAACTGTTCGAGGAGCTCGGGTCGGCCGGCCAGCACGCCGCAATGGGGGCCGCCGAACTTGTACGGCGAGCAGGCGAACAGGTCGGCCCCGAGCGCGGCCACGTCCACCGGCGCGTGCGGCACCAGGTGCACTCCGTCCACGAACACCAGCGAACCCGCCTGATGCGCCAGCGCGGAGATGGCGGCCACATCGGGCCGGGTGCCGAGCAGGTTGGACGCGCCGGTGACCGCGACCAGCCGGGTCCGCTCGGTGAGCTGCGCGGCGACGTGGTCGACGGTGAGTTCAGTGGTTTCGGGGTCGAAGTCGATCCAGCGCAGGCTCGCACCGGCCGCCTGTGCCGCGTAGACCCACGGCCGGATGTTCGCGTCATGCTCGAGACGGCTGACCAGCACCTCGTCACCCGGCGACCAGGTCTTGGCCAGAGTCCGGGAGAACTCGAAGGTCAGCGCCGTCATGCTGCGGCCGAAGACGATCCCGCGCGGATCGGCACCGAGCAGGTCGGCCATCGCACGGCGGGCCTCGACGACGATCGCCTCGGCGCGTCGCTCGGCCGGCGTGACCACGTTCCGATTGGCCATCGCGGCCAGCAGGGTGTCGCGGACGGCGTCGCCCACCACGTCCGGCACCTGGCTGCCGCCGGGACCGTCGAAGTGGGCCGCGCCCTCGGCCAGCGCCGGGAAGTGCGACCGGATCGTCGCGACGTCGTAGGTGGTGGTCGGATTGCTCGTCACTCAGGCCACCAGTTCCGCGGCCCAGGGCGGGTCTGCGCCGGGTCGCGAGCAGGTGATCGCCGCGACCTTCGCGGCGAACTCGAGCGCCCGGGTCAACCCGGCGGTGTCCAGCGACTCCAGCCGGCCGCCCAATACGCCGGCGCCCGCCAGATGGTGCAGGAGGCCGCCGTGGAAGCTGTCGCCGGCACCGACGGTGTCCACCAGGGTGGTGGGTGCGGTCGGCACGTAGACCCCGTCGCCCCCGACCGAGCCGTAGGCACCGGCCGCCCCGAGCGAGATCACCGCGAGTCGGACTCCGTAGCCGTGCAGGTGCTCGGCGGCCTGCTGCGGGGTGGTGCCGGGCCAGAGCTGCTCCAGATCGTCCAGCGAGAGCCGGACGATGTCTGCGAGGCCCGCCCACCGGTCGATCCGGTCGCGGTAGCTCTCGATCGGCACCAGCAGGGTGCGCAGGTTCGGGTCGATCGACACCGTCATCCGCTCCCGCGCCCGGGCCAGCAGATTCTCGATCACCTGCCCCGAGGGCTGCAGGGCCAGGGCCAAGGTGCCGGTGTGCACGGCCACCGGTGCAGCGTCAGCGGTGGCGAACGGTCCGTCGATCAGCGGCGCCAGGGTCTCGTCGGTCCAGGCCCAGTCCGCGGTGCCGGCGGTGTAGAACTCGTAACTGGCCGCGCCGAATGCGTCCAGCTTGGCGATGGCGAGGGTGGCCGGTTCGGGGGCGTCCTCGGACGCGGTCAGATCCACGCCGGACTCCTCCAGCCGGGTCCGGCACAGGCGGCCGAGCGAACCGGTGGACAGCCGCCCGGCGAACCGTGCGGTGTCGCCCAGTCGGGCCAGGGCCAGCGCGGTGTTGGCCGGGCCGCCTCCCGGATGCACAGTGAGATGCGCCGCGCCGTCCGCTATCCCGTCGACCGGCAGGACGGCGTCGGCGACAACCTCGCCGACGATGGCGATGGTGGGCATGGCTCTCCTAGACGGGCCGGGACCGGGCGTGCGTCGAGCCTAGTGACCGGGTCCGCGGACCGCCCGCCCGGTCAGCCCCAGCCGAGCTCGTCGAGCCGGTCGTCGTCGATGCCGAAGTGGTGGGCGACCTCGTGGATCACGGTGGTGACGACCTGCGCCCGCGCGGCGTCCTCATCGACCGCGTGCGCCAGGATCGGATCGCGGTAGATGGTGATGGTGTCCGGGAGGTGCCCGCTGTACTGGGAGGTGCGCTGGGTCAGCGCCACCCCGTGGTAGAGGCCGTACAGGTTGCGGGTCGGGTGTCGGTTCTCGACCAGGACCACCACGTTGTCCATCGCCCGGGTGAACTCGGCCGGGATCAGGTCGAGGGCCTCGCCCACCAGATCCTCGAAGTCCCGCAGGGACATCTGCACTGCCATGCCGTCCATGATGCCGGAGCCCGGGCTGCGGGTCGTCCGGTCGTTCGCCCGGGCTCGGCCCGGGCGGCGGGCGATCGGCGGGGAGCCCGTACCCGCGGCGATAGGCTGCCCGCTGTGATCGACCTGCGCCTGCTCCGCGAACAGCCCGACCTGGTCCGCGCGTCCCAGCGCGCCCGTGGTGACGATCCGGCGGCGGTGGACGCGCTGCTGACCGCCGATGCTCAGCGCCGGGCGGCGGTATCGAACGGCGACACCCTGCGCGGCGAGCAGAAGGCGTTCGGACGCACCATCGGCGCGGCCTCGCCGACCGACCGGCCCACCCTGTTGGCCCGGGGCAAGGACCTGGCCGCGGGGGTCAGAGCCGCCGAGGCCGCTGAGGCTGCGGCGAACGAGGCCCTCACGGCCGCGCACAAGGCGATCGCCAACGTCATCGAACCGGGTGTGCCGTCCGGCGGCGAGGCCGACTTCGTGGTGCTCAAGCACGTCGGCGAGCCGCCCAGCTTCGACTTTTCCCCGCGGGACCATCTGGAACTGGGGGAGGGACTGCGAGCCATCGACATGGAGCGGGGCGCCAAGGTCTCGGGTGCCCGGTTCTACTTCCTGCGCGGTATTGGCGCCCGACTGCAGTTCGCGATGCTCAACCTGGCGATCGGCAAGGCGCTGGCCAACGGCCTGATCCCGATCATTCCGCCGGTACTGGTGAAGCCCGAATCGATGGAAGGCACCGGGTTCCTCGGCGCGCACGCCGCCGAGGTCTACCACCTCGAGGATGACGACCTGTACCTGGTCGGCACCTCCGAGGTGCCGCTGGCGGCCTATCACGCGGACGAGATCCTTGACCTCTCCGGAGGCCCTGTCCGCTACGCCGGTTGGTCCTCGTGCTTTCGTCGGGAGGCCGGCTCCTACGGCCGGGACACCCGCGGCATCATCCGCGTGCACCAGTTCGAGAAGATCGAGATGTTCTCCTACTGCCGGCCGGAGGACGCCGCCGCCGAACACGCCACCCTGCTCGGCTTCGAGGAGGAGATGCTCGCCGCGATGGAGATCCCCTACCGGGTTATCGACGTCGCAGCAGGCGACCTGGGCAGCTCGGCCGCCCGCAAGTACGACTGCGAGGCCTGGGTGCCGACCCAGAATGCCTATCGCGAGCTGACGTCCACCTCGAACTGCACCACTTTCCAGGCCCGCCGGCTCGGCATCCGCTACCGGGACGAGGACGGGAAACCGCAGGTCGCCGCCACCCTCAACGGCACCCTGGCTACCACCAGATGGCTGGTCGCGATCCTGGAGAACCATCAGCAGCCGGACGGCAGCGTGCGGGTGCCGGAGGCGCTACGACCCGGGCTCGGTGGGCTCGAGGTGTTGGAACCGGTCGGCTGAGGTCAGGCGGGCCGGGCCGCGCCGAGGACCGTGGTCGCTTCCACCGGCGGCTTCGACGACCAGGGGAAGGTGATCCACAGGTGGGTGCGGCGCCAGGAGTAGTCGGGCTGCAGGATGGTCCGCGGCTTCGTGTAGAGCACCGCCGACCGGGCGTGCGGCGTGTGAGCGGCCAGGAGTTCCATCACCAGGGCCAGCGTGCGGCCGGAGTCGGCCACATCGTCGACCACCAGGATCCGTCGTCCGGCGACTGCGTCGGTGTCCAGCAACGGCGCGAGCACCACCGGGTCGGGCAGGGTTTCCTCGATGTCGGTGTAGAACTCGACGTTCAGGGTTCCGGCGGCCTTGGTGCCCAGCGCGTAGGCCAGAGCGCCGGCCGGCAGCAGCCCGCCGCGGGCCACTGCCACCACGATCTCCGGGACGAACCCGCTGTCGGCGACCGACTGGGCGAGCTCGCGCGTCGCAACCCCGAACCGGTCCCAGTTGAGCACCTCCCGGACCACCGGCGCGTTGTCGTCACTCATGCCCGAGACAGTAGCGGCCACCGCCGTCGCCGGTGACAGAGTGCGGCTGCTCCGCCTAGGGTGCGGCCATGACCTCCAACAGCCCTCCCCCTTCGACGAGCGCTTCCTGCACCGCGCGATCGAGCTCGCCGGTGTCGGTGTCAACGCCGGTGACGGCGGCCCGTTCGGCGCCGTGGTGGTGCGGGACGGCGAGGTTCTCGGCGAGGGCTGGAACCGGGTGATCTCCGGCAACGATCCGACAGCACACGCGGAGGTCACGGCCATCCGGGCGGCCTGCGCTGCGGTCGGCTCGTTCCAGCTGCCCGGCGCGGTCGTGTACGCCTCGTGCGAGCCGTGTCCGATGTGCCTCGGCGCCATCTACTGGGCCCGGCCGGACGCCGTGTACTACGCCGCCACCCGGGACGACGCGGCCGCGGCCGACTTCGACGACTCGTTCATCTACGACGAGTTGCCCCTGGACCCCGGTGCCCGGTCACTGGTTTTCCGTCACGTGCCGGTCGCCGGCGCGACCGATCCGTTCACCGCCTGGTTGGCCAAATCCGACCGGACTCCCTACTGAGCAGGGGATCTCGCGTGCACGACGTGGTGATCCGCGCGCAGCGGGCGGTGATCTCCGGCACCGAGGGCCCAGCCGCGATCGGGGTGACGGACGGCCGGATCGCTGAGATTGCCGCTGTCGGTGCGCTTTCCGGTCGCGACGAGGTGCTGCTGGCTGCAGATGTGGTACTGATCCCCGGTCTGGTGGACACCCACGTGCACGTCAACGAGCCCGGCCGTACGCACTGGGAGGGATTTGTCACCGCCACCACCGCGGCCGCTGCCGGCGGGGTGACGACGCTGCTCGACATGCCCCTCAACTCGCTGCCGCCGACCTTGTCCGCCGAGGCGCTGGCTGTGAAGAGGCGTGCGGCACAGGAACAGTGCCGGGTCGACGTCGGATTCTGGGGTGGCGCCGTCCCCGGCAATCTCGCTGACCTGGCCGGCTTGTTCGCCGCCGGGGTGTTCGGGGTGAAGTGCTTCCTGCAGGACTCCGGCGTTCCGGAGTTCCCGCCGTTGGGCCGGGCCGAGTTGTCCGCTGCCGCCGCGGAGGTGGCCGATCTGGGTGGACTGCTCGCCGTGCACGCTGAGGATCCCGCGGTGCTGGCCGCAGCACCCGCGCCGCACGGCCGGGACTACGCGGCGTTCGTTGCGTCGCGTCCGCCGGCCGCCGAGGCGGACGCCGTCAGCAGGGTGGCCGACGCCTCCGCGTCGACCGGCTGCCGGGTGCACATCGTGCATCTGTCGTCGGCTGCGGGTGCCGACGTGGTCCGGCAGGCGAAGGCGTCCGGGTGTCCGGATCACTGCGGAAACCTGCCCGCACTACCTGACATTGAGCGCGTCCGGCATCCCGGACGGGGCGCCGCAGTTCAAGTGCTGCCCACCGATCCGTGGGGACGACGACCGGGATGCGTTGTGGGCCGCGCTGTCCGCCGGGACCATCGACATCGTGGTCAGCGACCATTCGCCGGCACCGCCCGAGGTCAAGCTGCTCGACTCCGGCGATGTCGCCCGGGCCTGGGGCGGGATCGCCTCCATCCAGTTCGGCCTGCCGGCAGTGTGGACCCACGCCGTAGCGCGGGGTGTCGACCTGGCGACCGTGCTCGGCTGGATGTCCCAGGGCCCGGCCGATCTGGTCGGCCTGGCCCACAAGGGCCGGATCGAGATCGGCGCGGACGCGGATCTCGTGGCGCTGGCGGATCGCGAGGTGTTCACCGTGACGCCGGGCATCGTCCGGCACCGGCACCCGGTCACCGCGTACGCGGGTCAGGAACTGACCGGCGTGGTGCGGCGGGCCTGGCTGCGTGGACGAGACTGTGATCCGGATGTGCCGGCAGGCCGGCTGCTGGCGGCGACGGAGAGAGGGACCCGATGACGCGGACCGATCTCGACCTGGCGGGCCGCGCGCTCGGTGGTTCGGTCAGGGCGGTGAGCGACGACCTGTTCGCCCCGGTCGAGTCGCTGCTGTTGGCGACCAAGCCCGTCCACGACCCGACCACCTTCGGCCCGCGGGGCAAGATCTACGACGGGTGGGAGTCCCGACGCCGGCGTGGTCCGGGCGAGGATTGGGCCGTTGTCGCGCTGGGAATCCCGGGAGTGCTGCACGAGATCGTGGTGGACACGGCGTTCTTCACCGGCAACTACCCGCCTGAGGTCACCGTCCAGGCGGCCAGGCTGGAACAGGGCGCCGCCCTGGACGATGTCGCCTGGACCGTCGTGGTGCCGCGATCTCCCGCTCGGGGCAGCACCGAGAACGTCTACCCGGTAGCCGATTCGGCGATCTATACCCATGTCCGCCTGGTGATCCACCCGGATGGTGGGGTGGCCCGGCTCCGGGTGCTCGGTACCGCGGTCCCGGATCCGCGACTGCTGGGCGGCCGGATCGATCTCGCCGCGTTGGAGCACGGCGGCGACATCCTGGACTGCTCCGACATGTTCTACTCCGACGCTCGCAACGCACTGATGCCCGGCGTCGCCCGCACCATGGGCGAGGGCTGGGAGAACCGCAGGCGACGCGGAGCCGGCAACGACTATCTCGTGGTCGGGCTGGCCGGCCGGGCCCGGCTGACACACCTCGACGTGGATACCTCCTATTTCGTCGGCAACGCGCCAGGTGCGATCTCGGTCCAGGCCCGGGAGACGGACGGATCGTGGCGTGCGGTGCTGCCCAGAACGCCGGTCGCCACGGATGCACACAACCGGTTCCCGCTGGGCGGCGATGTCGTCACGGACGCGGTCCGGCTGGACGTGTTTCCCGATGGCGGCCTGGCCCGGCTGCACGTGTACGGCGAGTTGCTGCCGGAGAGTTTGGCGCGGTTGGTGTCCCGGTGGATCGGATCGTCGACGGACACTCCCCCCGCCGATCTGACCGGACTGGTGTGGTGATGGATCTCGCCGAGTTCAACGCCGCGAACACCGCAGCAAGCCGGGCGTTGTTGGGAGCCTGCCTCGACATCCGGGAGTGGGTCGATGAGGTCGACGCGGGCAGGCCGTTCGCGGATCTCGGCGCGCTGCGGGCATGCGCTGCCGGCGCGACGGAGCGGATCACCTGGCCGCAGGTCGCCGGGGCACTCGCCCGGCACCCCCGGATCGGCGAGAAGCCGCGGGGCGCCGGAACGGACGCCCGCTGGTCGGGCTCCGAACAGTCCGGGGTCCGGCCGGATGACATCGGCGACCTTGCGGCCGGAAATGCCGCCTATGAAGCCCGGTTCGGGTACATCTTTCTGATCTGCGCGACCGGGCTCAGCGGTGAGCAGATGCTGGCGGAACTGCGGCGCCGGCTCACCCACGACCCGGCCACCGAGCAGCCGGTGGTGATCGGTGAGCTCCGCAAGATCGCCGCGCTCCGCCTGGCCAAGGCCGTCACCTCTTGAGTGCTGCGCTCAGCGCAGGATCTCGACGAGCAGCACCCACGCGTTGGCGACCGAACCGATGAAGACCAGCAGCACGCCGACGGCCATCCAGTAGAGGCCGTCGGTGCGTCCGGTCAGCAGCATGGTGGCGCCGACGGCGAACGGCACGATCTGCAGCACCGCCACCACGATTTTGAACCAGGTGGCCGCCACGTAGGGCGGCGTGGCCGAACGCACCATCCGGCCGGCGGCGTCGACCGTCAGGCCCAGCGCCACGAGTGCGAACAAGAGCAGCTCCCCGCCGAACACCGTGGTGCTCTGACCGGGAATGAGCGCGGCGACCGTGCTCACCACGATCAGCACCAGCGATCCGATCGTCGCCGCGGCCCGCGCCGTCATGCTCGGGATGTTCAGGATGGTCCGGATGTTGACAGTCATCGCCACGATGATCAGACCGGCCAGCGCCGCCGCCGCTCCCGCGCTGGCGACGAAGAAGTCGCCCCAACGCTCGGCGATCTCGGCGGTCACGGGTGTGCGGGCGGATCGGCGAGGCCGAGAACCCCGTCGAGCCAGTCGTAGACCCGTCGGTGGAACACCGACCGGCCGGTCATCTCGCAGTGGCCGCTGACATCGTCGGCGGCACCGAACAGCACGTACTCGGTGGGGCAGACCAGCTGGTCCGCCAACGTCCTGGCGTTGACGCTCAGGTCGTCGCCCTCGGTGGCGCAGACGAAGGTGGGGCACCGGATCAGGTGCTCGCGACCTTTGAGGGTGTATTCGGGTGCCATCCGGAAGTAGTCCAGCGGTTCGGTGAGTCCGTGCACCCAGAGATTGCGCCGCAGCGCCCAGCCGGACGAGGGCTTCTTCATCACGGAATCGAGCACCCTGCTCAGGATCTTGAGCACGGTCGGATTGCCGTCAGGTACCTGCTTGGCCAGCGGTCCCGGGATTCTGGCGATGCTCGCGTCGAAGAGGTCGTACGGTCCGCTGTCGGAGACGCACGCCGCCAGTCGGTGCTCCGCGGTCGCGGCCCGCGGCGCCAGGTAGCCGCCGAAACTCCAGCCGTGCAGCACCAGCTTCGTCGGGTCGACCTCGGGCAGGGTCAGCGCGAAGTCCACCACCGGGGTGACGACGGCCTCCCAGTCCGGTCGGAACGGGAGGCCCTGTTCCAGAATGACGGAACCCTGACCCGGCCCGTCGAAGGCGAGCACGTGATACCCGCGGTCGAGGGCGGCGACCGCATTGGCGAAGTAGAGCTCCTCGACGGTGCCGTCGTAACCGTTGGTCAGGATGACGGTGGGTCGCGGTCCCCGGTCGCCGTTGGCGTGGAACAAGTAGCCGGGCAGAGTGGTTCCCTCGTAGGGGATCTCGAGGATGTCCGGCGGACTGTCCAAGAGCGCGGCGCCTTTGCGGAACAGCTCGGTCTGCGTGCGACCCGCCATCCGCAGCCGCTCGTCGACCGGCGTGCCCATCAGGAAGAGGCCTGCGGTGCGGTAGTAGTTGGAGGCTCGCAGGTAGGCGCCCCGGGCGCTGATCAGGTGGTTCTCCGCGGCGCTCCGGTCGGCGTAGGCCTCGAGCCGGTCCGCGAGGGCGGCCCATTGCTCGAACCACAGGTCGCCGCTCGTCCTGGTGATCCGCTTGGCGACGCCCACACATTCACCGAGCTCGGCGCCCTCCTGCGCGGTGTACGCCAGGGCGCGGACGAACTGTGCATCGAAGAGGTCGTCGCTGAGAACAAGGGTCATGCGGGCTCCTCACCGACGTTCGGCCAAGATTATTGGCTCGTGCTCGTCGCCGCACAGCGCGGGGTCGCTGGGCCCGGCTGGATCAACCCGCGAGCGGCGGCGGTGACTCGGGGCGCGCTGGGTGCTCCGCTCTATGTCAGTGTCCGTGTGTACGTGCACGCCCGGACCGTCACCCGGACCGCCCTGGGTAGCCCCTTGTTGGCGCGCCACGCCGGACGGATCGGGCTACGCGTGACAGGAACGGGCTACCCCCGACCCGGCCGGTGCCGGCGGCCCGTGTGCGTAGCCCGTGTGCGTAGCCCGTTGTTGGCGCGCCACGCCGGACGGATCGGGCTACGCGTGACAGGAACGGGCTACCCCCGACCCGGCCGGTGCCGGCGGCCCGTGTGCGTAGCCCGTTATTGGCGCGCCACGCCGGGCGGATCGGGCTACGCGCGGCAGGAACGGGCTACCCCCGACCGACCCGGCCCGACACGACCGGGCCACACGAACGGGGCCGGCGATCAGCTCAGGAGACCTCAACGTCGGAGAACAGCACCCGGAGCCCGCCGGTGGCCGAGCCCATCACGCTCGCGAACAGATCCCCGGCCTCCGCCGTCGTCACCGCTGTGCACGCGGTGTCGTAGTCGGGAAAGTACAGATCGACCATCCGGTAGGCCGGCGTCGGTGAGCCGTCCTCCTTCGGCCAGACCTTGGAGGTTTCGATGCTCTCCAGACCCGGCAGCTTCTTCGCGAGCTCGACCTGCCCGGACGCATAGGCCGACTCGAAAGCAGCAGGGTCGACGGGATTGTCGTAGATGATCGTGATCTTGGTGGCCATCGCGGGAGCGAGTCCTCACTCTGCTGGGCGGCTCGGACGGCCGCCGACCCCTCGACGGTAGCCGCTCCACCGTGCCGGGCGACCCGTCGATCGCTAGCGTTGACGCCCATGAGCTACCAGGTCGACCCGCGGGTGGACACCTACATCGACGCACTTCCGACATGGCAGCAGAACATCTGCCGCGAGGTGCGGGAGCTGGTCCATGCCGTGGACCCGGAGGTGGTGGAAACGATCAAGCGCACGGTTCAGCCGTACTTTGTCCTGCAGGGCAACATCTGTGCGCTGTTGGCGGCCAAGGATCACGTCAACGTATTTCTCTACGACGGCGGGATCGTGCCGGATCCCCACGGGATCATCACCGCCGGCCACGACAACAAGACCGCCCGCACGGTGGCGTTCGAGGACGGTGCGGCGATCAATGCGCCGGCGCTCGCGGCGATGTTCCGGCAGATCATCGCGAACAACCGGGCCGGTGGCTGGCGAAAGCTGAAACTCGACACCTGAACACCCTGCTGTCGCCACCCTGGCCCAGCCGCGGCAGGATTGCCCAGGACACACGGCCGTCACAAACCTGGCTCATGATGGCGCCGGGAGCAGCGGGGCCACGCCGGCCAGCGCGGACGATCGGCCGGAGAGGAGAACTGTGACCGAGCCGATCGTCGTCATCGCCAGCACCGCCGAGGACCAGGACCGGGTGCTCACCGAGCCGGCGTTGGAGTTCCTCGCCGCGCTGCACCGCGAGTTCGATCCCACCCGGCTCAGCCTGCTCAGCCACCGCGCGGACCGGCGGGCCGCGGTCGCGGCCGGTACCCCGCCGCATTTCCTCATCGACACCGTGGACATCCGCGACGACGACTGGACCGTGGCGCCGATCCCGGCGGACCTGCGCAACCGGCGCGTGGAGATCACCGGGCCGACGGACCGGAAGATGACGATCAACGCGCTGAACTCCGGCGCCCAGGTGTGGCTCGCCGATCTCGAGGACGCCAACACCCCGCATTGGGAGAACGTGATCAGCGGCCAGGCGAACCTGGCCGACGCCGTGCGCGGCACCATCACCTTGGAGTCCGGCGGCAAGAGCTACGCGCTCACCGACGGTCCCCGCGCGGTGATCGTCGCCCGGCCCCGCGGGTGGCACCTCGACGAGCGGCACATCCTGTGCGACGGTCAACCCGTCTCGGGATCGCTCGTCGACTTCGGCCTGTACGCCTTCCACAACGCCGCCGAGCTGGTAGCTCGCGGGGCGACGCCGGCGTTCTACCTGCCGAAGATGGAGTCGCATCTGGAGGCCCGGCTGTGGGCAGAGGTGTTCGCATTCTCCGAGGACTATCTGGGTGTTCCGCACGGCAGTATCCGGGCGACGGTGCTGATCGAGACGATCTGGGCCGCCTTCGAGATGAACGAGATCCTCTACGAGCTTCGGGAGTACATCGCCGGACTGAACGCGGGCCGATGGGACTACCTGTTCTCGATCATCAAGACGTTCCGGGATTCCGGACCGGAGTTCGTGCTGCCGGACCGCAATTCGATCACCATGACGGCGCCGTTCATGAAGGCCTACTCCGATCTGCTGGTCGCCACCTGCCATCGGCGCGGGCGCCTACGCGATCGGTGGGATGGCCGCGTTCATCCCGTCGAAGGACCCGGCTGCCAACGAGATCGCCTTCGACAAGGTGCGCGCGGACAAGACCAGGGAGGCCGCCGCCGGCTACGAGGGCTCCTGGGTGGCGCACCCCGGACTTGTCCCGATCTGCCAGGAGATCTTCGATGCCGCACTGGGCGACGCCGAGAATCAGCAGCAGATCGGGCTCGACGGCACGTCGGTGACGGGTGAACAGCTGATCGACCTGACCGGGATCGACGCGCAGGCCACCGAGGCGGGACTGCGGGCGAACATCGAGGTCGGCCTGGAGTACCTGGTGACCTGGCTCTCCGGTCGGGGCGCCGTCGCCATCCGCAACCTGATGGAAGATGCAGCCACAGCTGAGATCTCGCGGTCCCAGGTGTGGCAGTGGCGGCAGGCGGAGACCGTGCTCGACACCGGCGCGACAGTGACCGCAGAGCTGATCGTCGAGATCGCGGACAGCGCCGCCGAGCAACTCGAGCCGGCCTGGTCGACGGTGGATGGCGGGTCCGATCTGCTGGCCAGGGCGCGGACCCTGATGGTCGAGCTGATGACCGACGAGACACTATGAGGATTTCCTCACCACGAGGGCCTATGAGCTCCTCGCGTGACCTCGCTCTGACCCCGGACCTGGTGCACCGCTGGGACTCGGCACTCGCCGACGACGACACCGCTTACACCGCCGGGTATCCCGGCCAACCCGATCCGGGTCCGGTGCACACGGTGTACGTCCCGGTGCCGCGATTCGACCCTGATGTCGTCGATCGCTGGCGGTCCGGGGCCCTCCGCTCGATCGAAGCGCACCCGACGCAGTGGTCGGAGGTGCTCGCCGGTGTCGCCGCGGCCACCGGCGGACAGGATCCGGAACGGCTGCATCGGCTGACCCTCGACAAGCTCGCGGACGAACCGATCGAGGATCTCCGCATCGACCTCGAGGACGGCTTCCGCGGACATCGCGGAGCCGACGACGATCCCGACGAGGACGCGCAGGCCATCCGGGCCGCAGCGGTACTCGTCGCGCTCGAACAGCGTCCACGTTCGTGGGGGCTGCGGATCCGCAGCCTGGGCGCACCCACCCGGCATCGCGCCCTGCGCACCCTGGATCTCTTCCTGGCGAACATCGACGGCGAGCTGCCGGACGGATTCGTCATCACCCTGCCCAAGGTCACCTCCGTCGCCCAGGTGGTGGTCTTCGTCGAGGTCCTTGCCCTGCTGGAGAACCGTTACGGGCCACTGCGCTTCGAGATCCAGGTGGAGACGCCGCAGACGCTGCTGGGAACCGACGGCCGGATCCCGCTCGCCGAGATGATCCGGGTCTCCGGTGGCCGGGTCAGCGGGCTGCATTTCGGCACCTACGACTACACCGCAAGCCTTGGCATTCTCGGCCCGTACCAGGACCTGCGGCATCCGGTGGCGGACACCGCCAAATCGCTGATGGTGCTGGCCGCGGCCGAGACCGGCGTCCGGGTGTCCGACGGGTCCGACAACCGCGTCCCGATCGGTGATGCCGAGGTGGTCGGCCAACGCTGGGCGCGGCACGCCGACGGGGTGCTGCGGGCCCTGCGGTCCGGGATCTACCAGGGCTGGGACCTACACCCGGCGCAGTTGCCCACCAGGTTCGCCGCCACCTTCGCCTTCTACCGCAACGGCTTCCGCGACGCCGCCGACCGACTGTTGCGATACCACCGGCAGGAACCCGGCGGCGTGCTGGACGAACCGGCGACCGCGTTCGCGCTCGCCCGGCATCTGGCCGCCGCCCGCAGCTGTGGCGCGGTGACCGCCGACGAGATCTCCCCGCTGCAGGACGTCGTCATCCGGCGCTACCTGCACCGCGGGGCCCCACCCGGGCCCGTAGCCCCATCCGCCTGACCGATCGCCGTACGAAAAGTGAGGTCGCCGTGCACCTGAGCCCCGCCGATCAGGAAAAGCTGCTGCTGGCCGTCGCCGGCATGGTCGCCCGCGACCGGCTGGACCGCGGCGTTCTGCTGAACTATCCGGAAGCCGTTGCGCTGCTGTCCACCTGGGTGATCGAACGGGCCCGGGACGGCCGCGGCGTCGCCGACCTGATGGAGGCCGGCCGGGACGTCCTGCGCCGCGAGCAGGTGATGGACGGAGTTGCGGAGATGATCACCGACGTGCAGATCGAGGCCACCTTTCCGGACGGGCGCAAGCTCGTCACCCTGCACCACCCGATCGGCTGAGGAAGGACCCGTCATGGCCGGCACCTCATCGACCGGACCCGGTGCGATCCGCACCGCGGACGGCACCATCACGCTCAACGCCGACCGCACGCCGGAGGAGCGTATCGATCTGGTGATCGTCAACACCGGCGACCGCCCGGTGCAGATCGGCTCGCACATCCATCTTCCGGACGTCAACCCGGCTCTGGACTTCGATCGGGTTGCGGCGCAGGGCTTCCGGCTGGACATTCCGTCCGGCACCTCGCGGCGTTTCGAACCGGGCGCCTCCCGGACGGTGCAGGCGGTCGCCCTGCGCGGTCGTCGTGCCGTTCCCGGCATCCGGATCCGCACCGGGGCGGGTGGCCTCTGATGGCCGAGATCTCCCGCGCCGACTATGCGGCGCTCTACGGTCCCACCGTCGGCGACCAGGTGCGGTTGGCCGACACCGACCTGTGGATCGAGATCGAGGACGACTACACCGCCGGCGGCGAGGAGGCGGTCTTCGGCGGCGGCAAGTCCATCCGGGAGTCCATGGCCCAGGGCACCACGACCAGGGCCGAAGGCGCTCCGGACACCGTCATCACCAACGCGATCGTGCTCGACCACTGGGGCATCGTCCGGGCCGACGTAGGGATCCGCGACGGCCGGATCGTCGCGCTCGGCCGGGCCGGCAATCCCGACATCGCCGACGGCGTGCACCCGGACCTGCAGATCGGTGCGTCGACCGACATCATCTCGGGCGAGGGCAAGATCCTCACCGCAGGGGGTTTCGACTCGCATGTGCATCTGCTCTCGCCGTCGCAGGTGGTCGAGGCGTTGTCCGCCGGGCTCACCACGCTCGGTGGCGGCGGTACCGGCCCCAGCGAGGGTTCCAAGGCCACCACCGTCACCCCCGGGGCCTGGCACCTCTCCTCGATCCACCGGAGCCTGGATTCCTACCCGATCAACCTGCTGCTGCTGGGCAAGGGCAACACGGTGTCGGTCGAGGCGCTCGCGGAGCAGGCGCTGGCCGGTGCCGGTGGCTACAAGCTCCACGAGGACTGGGGGTCGACGCCGGCCGCCATCGATGCCGCGCTGCGGGCCTGCGATGAGTGGGGTTTGCAGGCCGCCCTGCATTCCGACTCCCTCAACGAATCGGGCTACGTCGACTCCACGGTCCGGGCGATCGGCGGCCGCTCGATCAGCGCCTTCCATGTGGAGGGTGCGGGCGGGGGCCACGCGCCGGACATCCTGACCCTGGCCGGCCTTCCGTATGTGTTGCCCGGGTCCACCAATCCGACGCTGCCGCACACGGTCAACACGGTCGCCGAACACCTCGACATGCTGATGGTCTGCCACCACCTGAACCCGGCGGTTCCCGAGGATCTCGCGTTCGCCGAGTCCCGGATCCGGGCAACCACCATTGCCGCCGAGGACATCCTGCACGACATGGGGGCGATCTCCATGACGTCGTCGGACGCGCAGGCGATGGGCCGGATCGGCGAGGTGATCACCCGGACGTGGCAGGTCGCCCATGTGATGAAGGCGCGCCGTGGCGATATCGGCGGCGGCCTGCCGGCGGACAACTTCCGGGCCCGGCGCTATGTCGCGAAATACACGATCAATCCGGCGATCTCGCACGGTGTCGACCACGAGATCGGCTCCGTAGAGCCCGGCAAGCTTGCCGACCTGGTGCTCTGGGAGCCGAAGTTCTTCGGGTACCGGCCGTCGCTGGTGATCAAGGGAGGGGCCATCGCCTGGGCCGCGGTCGGCGACCCGAACGCGTCCATCCCTACTCCGCAGCCGGTCCTGATGCGTCCCACCCTGGCCGCCGGCCAGGGCGCCGATCTGTCGATGTCGTTCGTCGCGCCGCGGGCGTTGGAGGACGGTCTGGCCGGCCGCCTCGAGCTGCGGCGGCAGTTGGTGGGGGTCCGCCCCACCCGCGGGGTCGGCAAGGCGGAGATGGTCAACAACGATGCCCTTCCCCGGATCGACATCGATCCGGAAACCTTCGCCATCGACATCGACGGCGAACGGGTCGAGCCCGCACCCGCCACGGAACTCCCGCTGGCGCAGCTGTATTCGATGTTCTGAGCCGTGATGCCCACCGCCCACCGCCCGCAGGTAGCAGGAAGTGCTCAGGACACGCCGGTTCCGGCCGGCGTGTCCCGAGCGGATCGCGCTACCTCGGCAGTGCTGGCACTGCTGCTCGCCGACGCCCGGCTGCCCGGCGGCGGGCACACCCAGTCCGCCGGGCTGGAGGCCGCAATGTTGGCCGGACTGACGGTCGAGCAGGTGCCCGACTACCTGCGTGCCCGACTGGCCACGGTGGTCCGGGTGGAGGCCGGGACGGCGGTGGCGGCGCGCGCCGCCTGCGCCGAGCTCGATCCGGGGCCGGCGCTGCTGGCTGTGGACGCCGCCTGGCGGGCCAGGGTGCCGAGCCCCGCCCTGCGGGCCGCGTCGATCCAGCTGGGTCGTGGCTATGCGCGACTGGTCAAGCGACTGTGGCCGTCGGATCTCGCGGACGCGCTGTTGGCGTGCGGTCCGGTCGGTCGGGCCGTCGTCACCGGCGTCGCCGCCCGGCTCGCCGGACTGGACGCCCTCGCGACCGCCCGGCTGGTGGCCTATGACGACGTCCAGACCGTCGCAGCAGCCGCCCTGAAGCTGCACCCGATGGACCCGGCCGACGCCACCGGATGGGTGGTCCTAGCCGCCCAGGACATCGAACTGGTGGCCGTGAGCGTGGCCGGAATCACCTCCCCCGGCGGCGTTCCCGCTTCCGGGGCGCCCCACATCGAGGCGTGGGCCCAGGCCCATGCCGTCACCCCGCAAAGGTTGTTCAGTGCCTGAATCCCCGTCGCCTGCCTCGCCGCCTGAGGCCTCGTCGCCTGAACCCTCGTCGCCTGAAACGTCGTCGCCGGACACCGCTGCCCTGACCACCCGCTCGCTCCGACTCGGTGTCGCCGGTCCGGTGGGCACCGGCAAATCGTCGATCATCGCGCTCATCTGCCGCGCGCTGGCCGACGAGCTGTCCATCGGCGTGATCACCAACGACATCTACACCGACGAGGACGCCCGGTTCCTCCGCTCGGCCGGAGTACTCGACCCCGAGCGGATCCGCGCGGTCGAGACCGGCGCCTGCCCGCACACGGCGATCCGGGATGACGTCACGGTGAATCTCCTGGCCGTCGAGGATCTCGAGGCCGACTTCGCGCCGCTGGACGTGGTACTCGTCGAATCCGGCGGCGACAACCTCACCGCAACCTTTTCCCCGGCGTTGGTGGACGCGCAGCTGTTCGTGCTCGACGTGGCCGGCGGCGGCGACGTCGCCCGCAAGGGCGGACCCGGTATCGCCCGGGCAGATCTGTTGGTGGTGAACAAGACCGACCTCGCACCCTATGTCGGGGTCGACGTCGATCAGATGGTCGCCGACGGCCGAGCGGCTCGCGACGGCCGGCCGGTGCTGGCACTCTCGCGCACCGATCCGCCGTCCGTGGCCGCCCTCGCCGAGTGGGTGCGGACGACCTTGGCCGGCTTCCGGTCCGGCAGCCACGTCGCCGTCGATCCGGGGCCGATGGCGCCGCACTTCCACGCCGACGAGGACGGCGGATACGTGCACACCCACGCTGAGGCGGGTGCGCCGCACCAGCACGCTTCGTGACCGTTGTCGAGATCGATGCCCGGCCGGCCAGGGCGGGTCTTCGTCTCGCAACCTCGCAGCTCGCCCCGAAGGTGTTGTCGGTAGGTCCGTCGAACGCCCGGATCGGGTTGGTCGCAGTCACCGCGTTACTGCTCGGTGGGGACGCCGTGGAGATCGAGGTCCGGGTGGGTGCCGGCGCGACGCTGGACATCGTCGAGATGGCCGGCACCGTCGCCTACAACGCGCGGGGCGAGGGCTCATCGTGGTCGGTCCGTGCCGAGGTCGCCGAGGGCGGGTCGCTGCGCTGGCACGGGGAGCCGTTCGTGGTGTCCGCCGGCGCCAACGTGCTGCGGCGCAGCAGTATCCGGCTCGCCGAGGGCGCCAGGGCCATGCTCCGGGAGACCGTGGTGCTCGGTCGGTCGGGAGAGATCGGCGGCAGCCTGACCACCCGGACCCGGGTCGAGCTGGCCGGCCGGCCGCTGCTCGCCGAGGATCTTGACCTGGCCGATCCCGTGTCCCGCGGGCGGGTGGGCGTTCTCGGGGTGCCGCAAGGCCCACCACACCGGGTGCTGGACAGCGTGCTGCTGCTCGGAGGGCGGGCGCCGGCGGAGGCGCTGACCGGCCTGCGGTTCGACCTGGACGGTCCGGGAACGCTGGCCCGCTGGACCGGCGCCGAGCTTGCCGCGAGCCCGATCCCGGGGATCTGGCAGCGGTGGTCCACCGGGTAGCGAGGACGTCACCCGTCCCGTACTCACCCGCCCTGCCCGTTGCTCAGGTGCGGAAGCGGTCTGCTCTCGGCCGACCAGGCATCGCACCGGCCGCACCACCCACCTGGGAGACTGGGAGGCGTGAGTGCCCCGCGGATGGTCGTGACCGACATGGACGGGACCCTGCTGGACGCGTCCGGGTCCCGGGTCAGCCCGCGCAACGTGCGCGCCCTGCAGCGGGCCGAGGACGCCGGCGCCAAGGTGGTGATCGCCACCGGCCGCCCGATCTGGTGGCTCACTCCAATACTGGAGGCCGGCTTCACCGGCATCGCGGTGTGCATGAACGGCGCCGTCATCTACGACATCGGGGCCGGCGAGATCATCTCCGGATCACCGATGACGTCGGTCGTGATGCAGGAATTCGTCGGCGGGCTGACCCTGCACACCGACGACTTCGCACTCGCCGTTGAACGCCTGGGCACCGATCAGACGGGATGCTGGTCGGAAGAGACCTACAAGCACCCGTGGTCGGTGGGCGAGTACCGGATCGCGCTGCGCGAGGAGTTGCTGGCCGAGCCGGCGGCGAAGCTGCTGGTCCGCGGCTGGGGCGAATCGAGCGACCTGGCCGCGGCCGCCAGGGCGACCTCGCCGGAGGACGTGCACGTCACCTACTCCACCGACGACGGGCTGATCGAGGTCGCCGCGGCCGGCGTCAACAAGGGTTCCGCGCTCGCCTGGCTCGCGGACCGGTGGGGAATCGACCGTGCTGAGGTGGTCGCCTTCGGCGACATGCCCAACGACCTGGAGATGCTGGCCTGGGCCGGTCTTCCGATCGCGATGGCCAACGGGCATCCCGAGGTCGCCGCGGTGGCCGCCGAGTTGGCACCGCACCACGACGAGGACGGGGTCGCCCAGATCCTGGAGCGCTGGTTCTGAGAAGACTGGGTCATACGGCTCGTCCGGCATCGCCGGGATCGCGCGGCCGACCAATCAGTTCGATCATGAGAAATTGCCCGCGACACGCCGACAAAATCCCGCGACACGCCGTATTTCCCGTGCAGCTTCTCATGATCGACCGAATGGGGAGCGCGCACCGGGATGCGGGCGAGGGCCCAGGCGAACGGGCGCAAGCCCCCGGGGGCGCCGACCGGCGTCAGCCGCCGAGAAGGCGCCCCATCACCTTCGCCGCGTGGGACGGCCGGCCCGTGCGGGCCTCACGGGCGTCGGCAGAGCTCATCACCTTGAGGCTGGTGTTGATCCCGAGGTAGCGCAGCGGTTCGGGCTCCCAGCGGCGCGAGCGGTGGCCGACCCAGGGCAGGTCGACCAGTTCGGAGGCGGTGCCGGTGATCAGGTCCGCCAGCGTCCGGCCGGCCAGGTTCGCGGTCGACACACCGTCCCCGACGTAGCCGCCCGCCCAGGCGAAGCCGGTCCCGGTGTCCAGACCGACGCCCGCGTGCCAGTCCCTCGGTACGCCCAGCGCGCCGCCCCAGCGGTGGGTGAACCGGGCTCCGCGCAACGCCGGGAACATGTCGACAACAGTGCGCTCCAGCGAGTCGAACACCCGCGGGTCGAGATCGAAGGCCGGGCTGGTGCGGGATCCGTAGTGGTAGGGCGCGCCGCGGCCGCCGAACACGATCCGCCCGTCGGCGGTGCGCTGGCCGTAGCAGATCAGGTGCCGGTGATCGGCGAAGGTCGGCCGCTGCTCCAGTCCGATCCGGTCCAGCACGTCGGCGGGCAGCGGTTCGGTGGCCACGATCAGCGAGTACACCGGAGCCAGATCGCGGCGGGCGCCCGGCAGCGCTGCGGTGTAGGCCTCCATCGCCCGCACCACCACGTTCGCCCGGACGGTGCCGTGTTCGGTGACCACCCGGTGCGGCCGGATCTCCAACACCTCGGTCGACTCGAACAACTCGACGCCGCGTGCCACCACCCGTTCGGCGAGTCCGCGGACCAGCGCCGCCGGGTCGATCGCGGCGCAGTGCGGTGTGAACGTGGCTCCCAGCGCGCCGGACACTCCGGCGAGCTCGGCCACTTCGTCCGGATCGAGCAGCCGTAGGTCGTCCTCGGTGTCGCCCCAGTCGGCGGCAGCCGCAACTGCGGCCCGCGCCCGGTCGAGCTGCACCAGTGATCGCGCGAACCCCAGGGTTCCGCCGCGGGTGAGATCGCAGGCGATCTTCTCCTCCGTCACCACGGCGGCGACCGCGTCGATGGAACCCCGCATCGCGTCCTTCATGGCCAGCGCGGCGTCGCGGCCGTGGGTCCGAGCGATCGCCGCCCAGGACGCAGGGAACAGATCCGAGCACCACCCGCCGTTGCGGCCGGAGGCGCCGAAACCGGCGATGTCCTTCTCCAGCACGGTGATCCGCAGACTGGGGTCGGCCTTGCTCAGGTAGTACGCGGCCCACAGGCCGGTGAAACCGCCACCGACGACGGCGACGTCGACGTCCCGATCTCCCGGCAGCGCCGGCCGGGGGGCGAGCGAACTGGGCACCCGGTCGAGCCAGAGACTCAATTCCCGATAGTCCGGAATGTCCGAACTGTGCCGCTGAGCAGGGATCGGAGGCGTCAACCGTTCGCTCGCAACAGATTTCGTTGCGAAGACCTGGTTACTCGCCGGTTTCAAGGGCACTCGAGGAACCTAGCGCCCAATCAGATCTTCGTCCACGCCTCCGTCAAAACGGATCTCAGAATTGATTCCATCTCATCGAATTCCGGCTGGCCGCAGATCAGCGGCGGCGCCACCTGTACCACCGGATCGCCTCGGTCGTCGGCCCGGCAGTAGAGCCCGGCGTCGAACAGGGCGTGGGACAGGAAACCGCGCAGCACCCGCTCGGATTCGTCGGCCGAGAAGGTCTCCTTCGTCGTCTGGTCCTTGACCAGTTCGATGCCGTAGAAGTAGCCGTCACCGCGTACGTCACCGACGATCGGCAGGTCGTACAGCCGCTCGAGGGTGGCCCGGAAGGCGTTCTCGTTCCGCAGCACGTTGCCGAGCAGGTCCTCCTTCTCGAAGAGATCCAGGTTGGCCAACGCGACAGCGCAGGAGACCGGGTGGCCGCCGAAGGTGTAGCCGTGGGCGAAGGTGACGTCGCCGGAGTTGAACGGCTCGAAGATCCGATCGGAGATGATCGCAGCCCCGAGCGGGGAGTACCCGGAGGTCAAGCCCTTTGCTGTGGTGATGATGTCGGGCTGGTAGCCGAACTTCTGAGCACCGAACATGGTGCCCAGCCGCCCGTATGCGCAGATCACCTCGTCGGAGACCAACAGCACGTCGTAGGTGTCGCAGATCTCACGGAGCCGGTCGAAGTAACCGGGTGGCGGAGGGAAGCAGCCGCCGGCGTTCTGCACCGGCTCGACGAAGATCGCCGCGACGGTGTCCGGCCCCTCCATCAGGATGGCCTCCTCGAACCGGTCGGCCGCCCACCGGCCGAACGCCTTCTCGTCGTCGGCGACGAACGAGGGTGCCCGGTAGAAGTTGGTGTTGGGCACCCGCGAGGTGCCGGGCACCAACGGCTCGAAGGCCTGCTTGAACGGCGGCACACCGGTGATCGACAGCGCGCCCTGGGTGGTGCCGTGGTAGGCGATGGTCCGGCTGATCACCTTGTACTTCGTGGGCTTGCCGATCAGCTTGAAGTACTGCTTGGCGACCTTCCAGGCGGTCTCCACCGATTCCCCGCCGCCGGAGGAGAAGAACACCTTGTTCAGATCGCCGGGAGCCTCCGCGGCCAACCGGTCCGCGAGCTCGATCGCAGTCGGATGCGCGTAGGACCAGATCGGGAAGAAGGCGAGCTTGCGGGCCTGCTCGGCGCCGGCCGCGGCCAGCTCCTCGCGGCCGTGCCCGGCCTGCACGACGAACAGACCGGAAAGACCGTCGAGGTACTTCTTGCCGTGGGTGTCGAAGATGTAGGCACCTTCGCCCCGCTCGATCGTGGGTACCGGGTGGTCTTTGTACGACGACATCCTGGTGAAGTGCATCCACAGGTGGTCGGCAGCGCCGCTCATGCTCTCACTCTCTGATCTGTACTCGGTTCGATGGTCCGGTGCGGGGGCGAAGCCCCACTCAGCGGGTGCCCCAGGTGTAGGTCTGCTTGGACAGCTTCAGATAGACGAACGATTCCGTCGAACGGACGCCCGCGATGGTGCGGATCCGCTCGTTGAGCAGGTGCAGCAGATGGTCGTCGTCCTCGCAGACCACCTCGGCGAGGATGTCGAACGACCCGGCGGTGACGACGACGTAGTCGACCTCGTCCATCGCGGTCAATGCGGATACCACCGGTTCGAGGTTTCCCTCCGCCTTGATGCCGATCATCGCCTGCCGGGAGAAGCCGATCTGCAGCGGGTCGGTGACGGCGACGATCTGCAGCACTCCGGACCGCACCAGCCGCTGCACCCGTTGCCGTACAGCGGCTTCGGAGAGCCCGACGGCAGCGGCGATGCTGGCGTAGGGCCGACGGCCATCCTGCTGCAACTGCTCGATGATCGCCTTCGAGACCGCATCGAGGACAACCCGGCCGCCGCTGCCCCCGCGATCGTCCCGACCCCATCGCTCGGTCGGTCGAGCCGGCACGGAGCTCGGGTTGTCGGAGCGACGAGGCACTCCAGCATGATGCCAACACGCAGGGCACTCCTGCAAGCCAATCCGTAGCCGAAGCACAATCGAAACACGGAAACCCTTGCAATCCTGCGTTTGAGCTGCGATACCCGAAGCATGTCGATCCTGACGCCTCTCAGATCGCGGCGCGAACGGAGCCGGCAGCGGTCAACCTGGCTCAGTGTGTTGCCCTGCCGCGATGGCAGGTGTCAGGATCGGCCGTCGTACCCGTTCGGGTTACAGCCACTCGAGGAGGCCAGCCGGTGACAGGTCCGTATGCGGGTGGGCGCGGCCGACCAGGGGCCGGCGCCCGGAACCCGTTGATCCGCGCGCATCGACCGGTGTTCGGCGGCCTGTCGCGGCGCAGCTTCCTGCGCGGCACCGGGCTGGCCGGGGTGGCAGCATTCGCGGCCGCCTGCAGCATCCCGGGCATCAAGGTGGTCGGCTACGAGCCGGTCGAGGACACCTCCGCGGCGGACAAGACGGTGAACTGGGCCAACTGGCCCTTCTACATCGACGTCGCCGAGGAAGGCTCGACCGACCCGACCACCCTGGAGAAGTTCCAGGAGACGACCGGCATCGAGGTCACCTACACCGAGGACGTCAACGACAACGACGAATACTTCGCCAAGATCCAGCCCCAGCTCTCCGGGGGCCAGGCGATCGCCGCGGACGTCTTCGTGGTCACCGACTGGATGGTCGGAAAGCTGATCCGCCTCGGCTTCCTCACCGAGATCGACCACGCGAACATGCCGAACATCAAGAACCTGCGGCCCGATCTGAACAAGGTCACCTACGACCCGGGCCGCAAGTTCTCGCTCACCTGGCAGTCCGGTCTGGCCGGCATCGCCGTCAACCCGGCGGCCACCGGCGGCCGGGAGATCAACTCCATGGACCAGCTGCTCACCGACAGCTCACTGCGCGGGAAGGTGACGCTGCTGACCGAGATGCGCGACACCGTCGGTCTGACGATGATGGACATGGGTTACAACATCGAGGATTTCACCGACGCAGCAGTTCTCCAAGGCCATCGACAAACTGCAGACCGCGGTGAGCTCAGGGCAGATCCGCCGGTTCACCGGTAACGACTACGGTGCGGACCTGGTGCAGGGCAACGTGGCCGCCTGCGTCGGCTGGACCGGTGACATCGTCAGCCTGCAGGCGGACACCCCCGATCTCCAGTTCAACGTGCCCGACGCCGGCTGCACGCTGTGGAGCGACAACTTCGTGATGCCGATCCGCAGCCCGCACAAGAAGAACGCCGAGACCCTGATGAACTTCTACTACGAGCCGGAGATCGCGGCGCAGGCCGCCGATTACATCAACTACATCTCCCCGGTGGACGGCGTCGCCGAGGTGATGAAGGATCTCGATCCCGACCTGCTCGACAACCCTCTGGTCTTTCCCACCGAAGAGACCCTGAGCAAGGCCCAGGTTTTCATGGGCCTCACCGAGGAACAGGAAAACCGATGCAATCGTGCGTTCGCCAAGCTGACAGGAGCGTGAGGTCGTGACGGTGGCTGCGAGCAAGGCCGAGGTCGGCCAGACCGAATCCGTTGCGGGACTGGAGATCCGGGGCCTGCACAAGCACTACGGGAGTTTCGCGGCGGTGGACGGGATCGACCTCGATGTGCCCGAGGGCCGGTTCTTCGCGCTGCTCGGACCGTCCGGCTGCGGCAAGACCACCACGCTGCGGATGGTGGCCGGCCTGGAACAGCCGAGCAGCGGCCAGATCCTGATCGGCGGCGAGGACATCGCCCAGCGGCGGCCCTACCAGCGGCCGGTGAACACCGTCTTCCAGAGCTATGCGCTGTTCCCGCACATGACGATCTACGAGAACATCGCCTTCGGGTTGCGCCGCCGCAAGGAAGCCGACATCGACAAGCGGGTCAAGGAGTCGCTCGAGCTGGTCGAGATGGGCCACCTCGCGCACCGGAAGCCGACCCAGCTCTCCGGCGGCCAGCAGCAGCGGATCGCACTGGTCCGGGCGCTGGTGAACCGGCCCAAGGTGTTGCTGCTGGACGAGCCGCTCGGCGCGCTGGACCTCAAATTGCGCCGCCAGATGCAGTTGGAGCTCAAGCGGATCCAGACCGAGGTCGGCATCACCTTCATCCACGTGACGCACGACCAGGAGGAGGCCATGACCATGGCCGACACCATCGCCGTGCTGAACAAGGGCAAGGTCGAGCAGATGGGCGCGCCCATCGAGCTTTACGAGAACCCGCGGACCGCCTTCGTCGCCGGCTTCCTCGGACAGACGAACCTGTTGTCGGTCAACGTCATCAGCCGTGACGACGACGTCGTCAAGGTCGACTTCCACGGCGTCCAGTTGGCGATGCCGGCCGCCAGACTGGCTGCCACCGGCACCGCCGTCGAAGCCGGTGTGCGGCCGGAGAAGCTCCAGATCGCCGACCAGGGCGACGCTCCCGACGGGATGAACACGATCGACGGCACCATCATCGACGCCTCGTTCATCGGAGTGTCGACCCAGTACCTGGTGCGCTCGCTGGCCGACGCCGAGGAGGAACTGACGGTGTTCAGTCAGAACAGCGCCAAGGAACTGCACCGGGTCGGCGACCAGGTCTCGCTGTACTGGCACCCCGAGCACACCTTCGGGCTGCACGAGGGCGCCTGGAAGGAAGCGGAAGCCGCCGAGGTGGCGAGCTGATGGCCGTCGCCGCCTTCGGGCAGAAGGACACCGCTGTCGCCGCCCCACCACCTGATCCCGGCGACGAGTCCGGCAAGGGGAAGTTGACGCCGTACTTCCTGCTGCTGCCCGGCGGTCTCGCGCTGATCGTGTTCTTCGTGCTGCCGATCCTCACCCTGTTCAACAGCTCGCTGACCTCCGGCGGACTGGAGGAGGGCTACCAGTTCACCTGGTCGTTCTCCAACTACTGGGACGTCTGGACCACCTACTGGCCGCAGTTCCTGCGTTCGTTCGTCTATGCCGGGACCGCGACGATCTTCGCCATCCTGATCTCCTACCCGCTGGCGTACACCATCGCGTTCAAGGTCCGGCCCTCGACGCGGCCGATCCTGCTGGTGCTGATCATCGCGCCCTTCTTCACCAGCTTCCTGATCCGCACCCTGGCGTGGACCACCGTGCTGGCCGACGACGGCATCGTGGTGTCGTTCCTGCACAACATCGGCTTCCTCTGGGTCACCGACCTGGTCGGGCTCACCAGTGACAACCGGGTGCTGGCCACCCCGCTCGCGGTGATCCTGGGCCTCACCTACAACTTCCTGCCGTTCATGACGCTGCCGTTGTATGCGTCGCTGGAAAAGCAGGACCGCTCGTTGGTGCCGGCCGCCGGCGACCTCTACGCCAACTCCTGGACCTCGTTCTGGAAGATCACCTGGCCGCTGTCGCTGCCCGGGGTGGTTTCCGGGACCCTGCTCACCTTCATTCCCGGCAGCCGGTGACTACGTCAACGCGACCTTCCTCGGCAGCACCCGGGAATCCATGACGGGCAACGTCATCGACGCGCTGTTCCTTCGGGTCCGGGATTACAACCACGCGGCCGCTCTGTCCATATCGCTGATGGCGGCGATCGTGGTGCTCGTCATCTTCTACGTACGCCGAGCCGGGACGGAGGACCTGGTATGACGACCACGACGAACCGCCCGGTGAAGGCGCCGCCGGCGCCGCCGGCTCCCGAGCTCCGCCCGGGCTTCGGCCGCTGGGTCCGCGAGCATCTGGTGACCTTCTTCGCGGCGCTGGCGCTGATCTTCATGTTCGTGCCGATCGTCGTGGTGATCGTGTTCTCGTTCAACAAGCCGGCCGGGTCGTTCAACTACACCTGGACCCAGTTCTCGCTGGACGCCTGGAAGAACCCGTGCGGCGTCGAAGGCATGTGCGACTCGTTGCTGCTGAGCCTGAAGATCGCAGCGTTGTCGACGATCGCCGCCACCATCCTCGGCACGATGGCCGCTTTCGGCCTGGTCCGGCACAACTTCAGGGGCAAGGGTGTCGCCAACATCCTGATCTTCGTGCCGATGGCGACCCCGGAAGTGGTGGCGGGCTCCTCGCTGCTGGTGTTGTTCGTCAACATGGGTATCCCGTTGGGGCAGCTCACCATCTGGATCGCGCACACGATGTTCTGCTTCAGTTTCGTGGTGGTGACGGTGAAGGCCCGGTTGGTGGGCCTCGATCCGCGCTTGGAACAGGCCGCGCAGGATCTCTATGCCAACCGCACCCAGACCTTCCTGCGGATCACCGCCCCGTTGATCGCGCCCGGCGTGGTCGGCGCGGCCATGCTGTCGTTCTCGCTGTCCTTCGACGACTTCATCATCACGAACTTCAACTCCGGCTCAGAGGTGACGTTCCCGATGTTCGTCTGGGGCGCGGCGAAGAAGGCGCTGCCCCCGCAGATCAACGTGGTCGGCACCGCGATGCTGGTGATCGCGCTGATCTTCGTGATCACCGGTCGGCTGATCTCGGCCAGACGCAACAGGTGACCGGCGATGGGACGCAGATCGGCTGATACCGGCGCGTTGGCCCGCTCGGTGCCGACGGGCGGCTCCGGCGAAGACTTCTCGGTGCTGGACCCGGCCACCGGTGGCACCGTCGCAGGGTATCCACTGGCCACAGCCGGTGACGTTGAGAAGGCGGTCGCCGCAGCGCGTGCGGCGTTCCCGGGCTGGTCGCGGGCGACGCCGGGCGAGCGCTCCGATGCGTTGCACCGGCTGGCTGCGGTGCTCGCCGGGATGGCCGACGACCTGGCGTCGGTCGAGACCGCACAGACGGGTAAGCCGATCCGGCTGTCGTCGGGTTTCGACGTGCCGGGAACCGTCGACAACACAGCGTTCTTCGCCGGTGCCGCACGGGTGCTGGAGGGCTCGGCGGCGGCCGAGTACTCGCCGGACCACACCTCCCTCGTCCGCCGCGAGGCCATCGGCGTTGTCGGGTCGATCGCGCCGTGGAACTACCCGCTGCAGATGGCCGGCTGGAAGATCCTGCCGGCGGTGGCCGCGGGCAACACGATCGTCCTCAAGCCGGCCGAGATCACCCCGCTGACGGCGGTACTGCTGAGCGCGGCCGCCGACGAGGCCGGGATTCCGACCGGGGTGATCAGCGTGCTCGCCGGTACCGGCGCGGAGGCCGGGGCCGCGCTGGTATCGCACCCGGACGTGGACATGGTGTCGTTCACCGGCTCGACTACGGTCGGTCGCCAGGTGATGGCGGCCGCCGCCGGTCGTGCCGCCCGGGTGCATCTCGAGCTCGGCGGCAAGGCACCGTTCGTGGTGTTCGACGATGCGGACCTGGCCGCAGCGGTGCAGGGCGCCGTGGCCGGATCGCTGATCAACACCGGGCAGGACTGCACCGCGGCCACCCGGGCCTACGTGCACCGCTCCCTGTTCGACGAGTTCGTCGAGGGGGTCGCCGACCTGTTCGCCGGCATCCGCCTCGGCGAGCCGACCGACCCGGCCACCGATCTCGGACCGCTGTCCAGCGCCCGGCACCGCGACAAGGTGGCCGGCATGGTCGAGGCGGCGAGAGCCGATGGCGCGCGGATCATCTCCCGAACTGCCGTCCCGGGCGGCAATGGTTTCTGGTATCCGCCGACCCTGGTGGTCGGTGCACCCCAGGATTCCGAGATCGTGCAGCACGAGGTGTTCGGACCGGTGCTGACCGTGCTGCCGTTCGACTCCGACGACGAAGCGTTCCGGCTGGCCAACGACTCCCCCTACGGGCTGGCCGCGTCCGCCTGGACGAGCAACGTGCACCGGTCCCTCCGTGCGGCCGCGGAGCTGCGGGCCGGCACGGTCTGGATCAACGACCACATCCCGATCGTGTCCGAGATGCCGCACGGCGGTTACGGTGCATCCGGTGCCGGTAAGGACATGTCGGTCTACTCGCTGCTCGAGTACACGGCGATCAAACATGTCGCGTTCGACCGCACCGCCGCGGTGGCCAAACCGTGGCACCGCACCGTCTTCACCGGCCCGGCCGCCACGCCTGCAGCTCCGTCGGGCCCGGACTGAGGCCATCCCGAGCGTCCTGTCCATCCCTGCCCGGCCTGCCCGAGGAGTTCCCATGCGCCGCCCCGTCCCGGCGAGAACCGCCGACGGACAGCCCACTCCGTCCCGCGCGATCGACGCCGCGCTCGCCGAGGCCGAGCCGGTCTGCTGGTGGCTCGACGACGTCGATGCGCCGCCGCCCCGGGAGCACCTCGCCGGCACCGTCCGGACAGCGTTGGCGGTGGTCGGCGGCGGCTACTCCGGGCTCTGGACGGCGCTGCTGGCCAAGCAGCGGGATCCGGGCCGGGAGGTGGTGCTGCTGGAGGGACGCACCATCGGCTGGGCGGCCTCCGGGCGCAACGGCGGGTTCTGCTCGGCCTCGTTGACCCACGGTCAGGCCAACGGCATGGAGTGGTATCCGGAGGACATGCCGCGACTGGAGCGGCTCGGCCGCCGCAACCTCGCCGGAATCGTCAGCACCATCAACGATTTCGGGATCGATTGCAAGCTGGAGCAGACCGGCGAGCTGCGGGTGGCCACCCACGACTACCAGCTCGAGGATCTCGCGGTGGACTTCGAACGGATGCTCGACTTCGGTGACGACGCCGTCCTGCTCGATGAGGTGCAGACCCGGCAGCAGGTGAACTCGCCGACCTACCGCGGCGCGGTGTGGGGTAAGGACAAGACCGTGCTGGTCGACCCGGCCCGGCTGGTCTGGGGGCTCGCGGATGCCTGCGAGGCGCTCGGAGTCCGGATCCATGAGCACTCTTACGTTTCCTCGTTGGAGCAGGTCGGTGGTGGGATCGAGCTCCGCACCGCCAACGGGGTGCTGACCGCTGACCGGGTCGCGTTGGGCACCAACGCCTTTCCGTCTCCGCTCAAGCGGGTCCGGCCGTATGTGATCCCGGTGTACGACTACGCGATGGCCACCGAACCGTTGACCGCCGGGCAGCTGGACGCGATCGGCTGGTCGAACCGGCAGGGCGTCGGCGACTCCGGGAACCAGTTCCACTACTACCGGCTCACCGAGGACAACTGCATCCTCTGGGGCGGGTACGACGCGATCTACCACTACGGCAACCGCATCGACCCGGCGCTCGACCAACGACCGGAGACCTTCCGGACCCTGGCCGGCCACTTCTTCGAGACGTTCCCGCAACTGGAGGGGGTGCGGTTCACCCACACCTGGGGCGGGGTGATCGACACCTGCTCGCGGTTCTTCCCGTTCTTCGGCACCGGCTACGCGGGGCGGGTCGCGCACGCCACCGGGTACACCGGCCTCGGCGTCGGTGCCACCAGGTTCGGGGCGGAGGTGATGCTCGACCTGCTGTCCGGCCGGCGCACCGAACTGACCAGCCTGCACACCGTCCGTGGCAAGCCGGTGCCGTTTCCGCCCGAGCCGCTGCGTTCCGCCGTGGTCAACCTGACCCGCTGGTCGGTGGCCAGGGCGGATGCGCAGGAGGGCCACCGAAACCTGTGGCTGCGGACCCTCGACCGATTCGGGCTCGGCTTCGATTCCTGACCCGATGCCCGGCCGGCGGTTTGCCGCGGGCCGCCCCGAAGCCCAAGCTGGACCCAGCACCACCACCTCCAGAGACGGAAGTTGATCTGTCATGACGCGCTACGGCGTGATGTTCGGACCGGATGTCACCTTCACCGGTGTGCCCCGCTGTGATCTGAGTGATCCGGCGAGCTACGCCGACGCGAAGGCGGTGATCGTCGGGGCGCCGTACGACTCCGGCACCTCCTACCGCTCGGGCGCCCGGATGGGCCCGATGGCCATCCGGACCTGCGACTACTCGATCCACACCGGGTCCAGGCCGCACCTGTCACTGCGGGTCGACCCGCTTCTGGACATGGGTCTGATGGACGCCGGCGACGTCGAGATGGCGCCCACCGAGACGCTGCGGGCACTGCACAACCTGACCACCGCGATCACCGGGCTGGCCCGCAACGGCAAGATCCCGATCATCCTGGGCGGGGACCACACGATCGCCCAGGCCGACGTCACCGGGCTCGCCGAGCACTACGGCTACGGACGGCTGTCGGTGATCCACTTCGACGCGCACGCCGACACCGGCGACATCCAGTTCGGCTCGCTCTACGGCCACGGCCTTCCGATGCGCCGGCTGATCGAGTCCGGCGCGGTCCGCGGAGACAAGTTCCTGCAGATCGGGTTGCGGGGCTACTGGCCGGAACCGCCGGAGCTGGCCTGGATGGCCCAGCAGGGGATGCGCGGGTACGAGATGGCGGAGATCCGCAAGCGCGGACTGGACGCCGTGCTCGATGAGGCCTTCGCGATCGCCACCGACGACACCGACGGGGTGTTCCTGTCGGTGGACATCGACGTCGTCGACCCGGGGATGGCCCCGGGCACCGGGACACCCGAACCGGGCGGCTTCACCGGTCGCGAGCTGCTGGACGCGGTGCGCCGGGTGGGTCGGGAGGTGCCGTTGGTCGGCATGGAGATCGTCGAGGTGGCGCCGCCGTACGACCATGCCGACGTCACCGCGATCCTGGCCAACCGGGTCGTGCTGGAGACCTTGTCCGGGATCGCCCGTCGGGACAAGGACGCCGCCGAGGGGGCGGTCTGGGACGAGACCACCCCGATGTTGGACGGCCGGCTGGAGGCGCCGGTCTCCTCCGGTGACGGCAAGCTGCGGGTACTGATGGTCGGTGCCGGCGGGGTGGGCTCAGCGGTGGTCGCGACCGCGACCCGACGGGACTTCATCGAGGCGTTCGTCGTGGCCGACTATGATCTCGAAAAGGCCCGCCGTGCTGTCGATCTCACCGCGGACGGCCGGTTCCTGGCCGCCCAGGTGGACGCCACCGAGGTCGCCGACGTGGTCGGACTGCTGCAGCGGTACCGGTGCGACCTGCTGCTCAACGCGACCGACCCGCGGTTCGTCATGCCGCTGTTCGACGCGGCCCTGGCGGCCGGCGTGCACTACCTGGACATGGCGATGTCGTTGTCGGCACCGCATCCCACCGACCCCTACACCACCCCGGGCGTCAAGCTCGGCGACCTCCAGTTCGCCAAGGACGACCAGTGGAAGGCGTCGAAGCGGATGGCGGTGGTCGGGATGGGCGTCGAGCCCGGGCTGGCCGACGTGTTCGCCCGCTACGCCTCGGATCACCTGTTCTCCCGAATGGACGAGGTCGGCGTGCGTGACGGTGGCAACCTCGAGGTGGAGGGCTACGACTTCGCGCCGACCTTCTCGATCTGGACCACCATCGAGGAGTGCCTGAACCCGCCGATCATCTACGAGAAGAGCCGCGGCTGGTTCACCACCGCGCCGTTCTCCGAGCCCGAGACCTTCGACTTCCCCGAAGGCATCGGCGAGGTCGAGTGCGTCAATGTCGAGCACGAAGAGGTGCTGCTGATCCCCCGCTGGGTGGACACCGGCAGGGTGACCTTCAAGTACGGGCTCGGTGCGCAGTTCATCGAGATGCTCAAGCTGCAGCACCGTCTCGGCATCGACTCCACCACCCACATCCAGGTCGGCTCGGTGACCGTGTCGCCGCGCGACGTGCTGGCGGCGCTGCTGCCGGATCCGGCGACCCTGGGAAACAAGATGCACGGCAAGACCTGCGCCGGCACCTGGATCCGCGGCACGGGGAAGGACGGTGCTCCCCGGGAGGTGTATCTGTACCACGTTGTCGACAACAGCTGGTCGATGCGCGAGTACGACTCGCAGGCGGTGGTGTGGCAGACCGCGGTCTGCCCGGTGATCGCCATGGAGCTGATCGCGAACGGCAGCTGGTCGGGGGCAGGTGTTCTCGGCCCGGAGGCGTTCGACTCCCTGCCGTTCCTGCAGCTGCTGCTGGAGTTCGACTCGCCGTGGGGGATGCGGGAGTACGCGGACGGCAGTCACCGCACGCTCGCCGCGAACGAGCTGCCCGGCATCGAGGCGCCGGGCCCCTCGGGGCGCAGCGGAACCCGTTCCCCGGTGGACGCCTCGGTGACGCACGGCCCGACTCACCACGGCTACCAGCGGGAGCTGTAGCGCCGGCCCGGACATGCTCGTCGGGTCGGCACTGCGGCCCGTCCCGACCTCGTCGAACGCCGTGCCCTTCCCGGTCGACGTCACCCTCGGGCGACTTCCTCTGCTCCCGGAGGTATTTCCGGAGCTGTTGGGGCCCCTGACTGCTGTCAGCCCCCGATGGAAGGAAACCCGGCCATGCCCAGCCAGTTCTGTCAGTGCCGGTGCAAGATGTGCCGCACGCCCGGCGCGCTGCACTGCACCGCGCATCCGCTCTGCGGAGCGCCGCGCACCCGGCCCGCCGCGCCGGTGCCGCCTTCGTACTCCGAGCCGGAGGTGATCGGGGCGCTGGCCGAGCTGCGCGCGGAGTCCGGTTCACACGCACCGAGCGTCGGACAACTGGACCACGCCCTCCCCGGTCTCGTGCAGCTGGACGCCTGTTTCCTGGCGAATCCGTACGCCACCGCCGAGGTACTCAGCCGGTTCCGAGCCATCCCGACACCCCAGCTGGAGCGGATGGTGTCGCACTACCCGACCCAGGCGCACTCGATCGCGGCGATGCTCGCTCCCCATCTCGGAGTGCCGGCGCAGTGCCTGCACCTGGCGAACGGCGCCACCGAAGTGATCGCGGCGCTGCTGGCGAGCAATCCGGGTCCGGTTCTGCTGAGCCAGCCGACCTTCTCGGCGTATCACGAGTTCGCGCGAGGTCCGGTGCTGGCCCTCCAGCTCGATCCCGCCGACGACTTCCGGCTCGACCTGGGCCGGCTCGAGGAGATGGTGCGGCTGCATTCGCCGCGTACCGTGGTGATCATCAACCCGAACAACCCCGACGGGGGGCTGATACCGCACGAGGCCCTGGTCGGCTTCGTGGAACGGGTGCACTCCCGGGTCGGCCAGATCATCGTCGACGAGAGCTTCAGCCACTTCTCCGGTGTGGACCGACCAACCTCGCTCGCATCGTTGGTCCCCCTGCTCCCTCGGCTCGTGGTGATCAACAGTCTGAGCAAGAGCCACGGCATCGCCGGACTCCGGCTCGGCTACGCGGTGATGTCCGCTCACCGGGCGCGTGCGTTGCGAGAATTCGCGCTGTGGAACATCAACGCCTTCGCCGAGTGGTTCTGCACCCTGCTCGGCGATCGCAGTTTCCAGCACGACTACGACCGCGCTCGTCGCCGATACGTGCGCGACACCGCCACCTTCTTCAGTGGGCTCCGTTCGGTCCCGCACCTGAAGACCTATTCCAGCGCTGCCAACTTCGCGCTGCTCGAACTCGACCGACCAGCCCAGCAGGTGGTCGGCGCACTGCTGGCGCGGCACGGCATCTACGTGCGGGACTGCGACGACAAGCGCGGCCTCTACGGTGGCCGGTTCATCCGGGTCGCGTCCCGGACCGGTGACGAGAACCGTCGCATCCTCGCCGGGTTGCATGACGTGCTGTCCCGCCCTGCTGGGCGCTCCCCGGTGACGGTCGCGATGCCGGGCATCCGACGGTCGGGCTGAACCGGCCTGCCTCCGGCGCGACTTGCCTCCCGACAGCGCGACTTGCCTGCCGACAGCGCGACTTGCCTGCCAACAGCGCGTCGCGACGTGCTGTCGGCGCACAACCTGCGCTGTCGGGGGCAGCCGGCGCGACCGACCTCCCGACAGCGCGATTTGCCTGCCGACAGCGCGTCGCGACGTGCTGCCGGCGCACAACCTGCGCTGTCGGGGGCAGCCGGCGCGACCGACCTCCCGACAGCGCGACTTGCCTGCCAACAGCGCGTCGCGACGCGCTGCCGGCGCACAACCTGCGCTGTCGGGGGCAGCGGGCGCGCCGCGTCGACGGCGGACGAGAGCGACCCCGTCGTCAACCGAACAGCTCGCCGCAGACGGCCTGGAACATCGCGGTGTGCGCGCGGATGTCGTCGGCGGTGGTGGCCGGCGACATCAGCGCCATGTTGTGGAACGGAGTGAGCAGGATCCCGCGGTTGAGTGCGTACAGGTGCAGGAACTGCTGCAGCTCGAAGTCGTCTGCTGCGGCCGCCTCGGATCCGTTGCGCGGCAATGTCGCCGAAAACCCGTACTCCGCCCGGGCGCCGAGCCTGGTGACGTGCCAGTCGGCGCCCACCTCGTCGATCCCCGCCTGCACCCCGTCCGCCCACGCGGTGGCCAACGGCTCCATCGCGGCGAAGGCGGCCGGCGTCAACACCTGCGTCAGGGTGGCCGCCATCGCTGCCATCGACAGCCCGTTGCCCGCCAGCGTGCCGCCGATGCCGCCGACGTCGATGTCTTCTGCCACGGAACATTTCTCGATCCGATCGGCGACCTCCGAGGTGGTACCGAAGGTGCCGCAAGGGATTCCGCCGCCGATGGACTTCCCGATCACCAGGATATCCGGGTCCAGCCCGTGCGCGCGCGTGTAGCCGCCGGGGCCGGCGCAGATGGTGTGGGTCTCGTCGTTGATCAGCAGCGCCCCGTAGGCCCGGGTGAGCTCGCGAACGCCCTCGTTGTACCCGGGCTCGGGCAACACGATGCCGATGTTGGTCAGCGCCGGCTCGACGAGAACCGCAGCGACATCACCCGCCGCCAAGGCCTTCTCCAATGACGCGAGGTCGTTGAACTCGACAACGGTGGTGGTCGTGGAGGTGTCGACGGGCGGGCCGATGTTGGACCGCCGGTCGACCGTGACGCCGTCGGGTCCGAGGGTGGCGAAGGCCTCGTCGACGGAGCCGTGGTAGCAGTAGTTGTGCACCACCACCTTGGGTCGGCCGGTGAGCTGCCGGGCGTATCGGATCACGTGCCGGTTGGCGTCCGTCGCCGTCAGGGTGAACTGCCAGAACGGCAGCCCGAATCGGGCAGCCAACTCGTCGGCGACCGTGATGGCGTCCGCGCTCGGGAGCATAGTGGTCAGGCCGCGACCAAGCTGCTCGATCACCGCCGAGACAGTCGCCGCGGGGCTGTGGCCGGCCATCGCTCCGGTGTCGCCCAGGCACAGGTCGATGTAGTCGTGGCCGTCGACATCGGTGAAGTGCGCGCCGAACGCCCGCTCGACGAACACCGGGAAGTCGCCGGGCCACTTGGCCATCCAACTCATCGGCACCCCACCCTGCAGGTGCTGCCGGGCACGCTCGGCCAGCGCCGCCGACCGCGGCCGGGCTGCGGAGAATTCCGCCCGCTCCCGGTCGTAGAGGGCGGCCATCCGGACCCGGTCGACGGCGTTCATGCACCAGATCCTGCCGAGTACACGCTCCGACCGCCCGTTCGCCCCGCCGGATCATTCGGTCCCCCTCGCGGTGATCATGGTGGCCAGCACGCGACACGCCGACAGAATCGCACGACACGCCGTAAAACCGGTGCCGGCCACCATGATCACCGCGGGTTTGAGGCCACCCGCCCGACGGATGTGCAGGGCCGGGCGGGTGCCGAGCCGGAAGCATCACCTGCACGCCGCCGCTCGCGACCGCAGTGAGACCTGACCCAGACCCAAGTCGATCATGAGCAATTGCCCACGACACGCCGACGGAATCCCGCGACACGCCGCGAAGTCGGTGCAGGTTCTCATGATCGTTGCGCGGTCCTGAGGTCGCCGCCCGGAGCCCGGGTGCAGCGCGAAGCCTGGGGTTGCGCGGTCCTGGGGTCGCCGCCCGGAGCCCGGGGCAGCGCGAAGCCTGGGGTTGCGCGGTCCTGGGGTCGCCGCCCGGAGCCCGGGTGCGCGCGAGATCCTGGCGTGCGAGTGTGCCGTGCGCGGCGAGCTAGAGGTACTGGCCGCTGCCGGGACCGCCGAGGCCGTCCGGCTCACCGTCGCCGGTACGCCCGGGCGGCAGGCCTCGACGCATCTGCTCGAGCTGCATCCGGGCGGCCATCTGCTGGGCGACCAGGGCGGTCTGGAGTCCGTGGAAGACCCCCTCGAGCCAGCCGACCAGCTGCGCCTGGGCGATCCGCAGCTCGGCATCCGACGGGATCTGGTCGTCGGTGAACGGCAGCGAGAGTCGCTCCAGCTCGTCCCTGAGGTCGGGGGAGAGACCGGCCTCGAGCTCCCGGATGGACCGGGTGTGGATCTCCTTGAGCCGCGCCCGGCTGGCGTCGTCGAGCGGGGCGGCACGTACCTCCTCGAGCAGCTGCTTGATCATGGTGCCGATCCGCATCACCTTGGCCGGCTCGCCGATGCCGTTGGACGCGCTGTCGCCTGCGTCGTCGTCTGCCGGGCCGCCCGGAACCTCGGCCATTCCCATGGGCTGGCCATCAGGGCCGATCACCATGATCCGATGGCTGCCGTCGCGCGGCTGCTCCCGATCCTCGTCCGTCATCGTTCCTCCTCGTCGACGACCACCCGGTGGGTGTCGTCACCGTCCGGCCAGACCGCCGATTCACCGATCGCCAGCACGATCTTGCCGACGTGCCCGCCAGCCGCCAGCCGCCGGTGGGCCTCGCCTGCGTCCCGGATGTCCAGCACCGATTCCACCACCGGCCGCACCCGGCCGGCTGCGATCAACGGCCACAGATGGTCCCGGACCGCCGCCACCACTTCCGCCTTCGATCCCGGGCCGGTGACGGCCCTGGACCGCAGGGTGGTGCCGGCGACCGATGCCCGCTTGCCCATCAGGGCCCCGATGTCGAGTTCAGCCCGCCGTCCGCCCTGCATGCCGATGATCATCAGGCGACCGTGCTCGGCGAGCGCATCGATGTTGCGCTGCAGGTACTTCGCGCCGACCACATCGAGGATCACGTCCGCACCGTGCCCGTCCGTCGCGTCCCGCAACCGCTGCACGAAATCGTCGCGGGCGTAGTTGATGCCGACATCGGCACCCAGCTGTGCGCAGGCGCGCAGGGCTTCGTCGCGGGAGGCGGTGACGGCGACTGTCGCGCCGAGAGCCTTGCCCACCTGGATGGCCATGGTGCCGATCCCGGACGCACCGCCGTGCACCAGCAGCACATCGCCGACGGCCAGGCCGGCCGCCATCGCCAGGTTCGACCAGACCGTGCAGGCGACCTCCGGGAGCCCGGCTGCATGGATCAGGTCGACGCCCGGGGGGACGGGGAGCAGCTGCCCGCTCGGCGCAGCGACCCGCTCCGCGTACCCGCCCCCGGACAGCAGAGCGCAGACCTCGTCGCCGATCGACCAATCGGCGACGCCGGATCCGAGTGCGACAACGGTGCCCGAGCACTCCATGCCCAGGATCTCCGATGCTCCGGGTGGCGGCGGGTAGTTACCCTGCGCCTGCAGCAGGTCGGCCCGGTTGACGGCGGTCGCTGCCACCTCGATGAGCACTTCTCCGGGCCTGACGACCGGGTCGGGCGCCTCCGCCCATTCCAGCACCTCGGGTTCCCGCACCGCGATGGCCCACATGCGGCCACCTTATCCGCGAGCGGCGGCGGCCTCCCGGGCGCCGGGGCGGGCACCGCCGGTGGCCGGGCGGCGTGCGCGGTATCGGGTTGTGCGGGCCGGGGTCGCGCGGCACGCTGGCGGCCATGACGCCGCCGGACGCCCGCCACCTGGCTGAATACTGGCCGCTGTTCGGGCTGCGGCTGGCCACCCCGCGCCTGGCGCTTACGCCGCTCGGCGACGCCGACATCGTGGAGCTGGTGGACCTGATCCTGGCCGGGATTCACGACCCGGCGGAGATGCCGTTCGCGATGCCGTGGACGCAGGCGCCCCGGGAGGAGCTGATCCTGAACTCGATCCGGCACTTCTGGCAGGTGCGCAGCCAGACGGCGCCGACGTCCTGGACGCTGTCGTTCAGCGTCCGGAAGCAGGGTCTGCTGGTCGGCCTGCAGGACCTCAGCGCCCGGGACTTCGCGGCCGCCCGCGTCGTGCACACCGGATCGTGGTTGGGTCGCGCGCATCAGGGTCAGGGGATCGGCACCGAGATGCGCTGTGGCGTATTGGATTTTGCCTTCGACCATCTGAAGGCGGTGCGGGCGGAGAGCGGCGCTTTCATCGGACAACCCGTCGTCGTTGCGGGTGTCGGGGAAGCTCGGCTACCAGCCGAACGGCACGGAAGTGATCCTTCGTCGGCCCGGCGATGCCGCGGTGTCCCAGCGGCTGCTGGTGACGCCCGAGACGTTCCGTCGGCCGGAGTGGCGGGTGCAGGTGGCCGGCCTGGAACCCTGCCGGCCGCTGCTGGGTCTCTGATCCGCCCAGCGACCGAGTCTGCGGCCGCGGCAGGAGGCGACAGCTGAGATATCGGTGCATGTTTCGACAGAAACCGCCAATTTGTTGTCACCCCGTCTTATTTCGGTCACATTTCGGACGCGGTCCGCCGCGCCTCTTGACGTGACCGCCGCCACTCTGATCAGATGCTGCCGGAACCGGTTCCGGAACCGGTTCCGGCTGAAGTACCTGCTCAACGGAGAGGCATCGATGCGGACCACCATCGCGGACGTTGCGGCGCACGCCGGAGTGTCCAAGACGACGGTCTCGCGGGTGCTGAATGCCAAGGGTGAGGTCGACCGCGAGACCGCCGCCAGGGTCAACCGGGTGATCGACGCCCTCGGCTACGTGCCGAGCGCGCGGGCCGTCGGGCTCGCCCGCGGCCGGACCGGCACGGTCGGGATGCTGATCCCGTCGCTCACCTGGCCGTGGATGAGCGAAGTACTCCAGGGGGTCGCAGACACCCTGGAGGCGCAGGGTTTCGGGATGCTCCTGTTCACCTGTAACCGCGGGAAGGAGTCGCTGCGGCAGTTCGCCGCGCAGGTTGCCGCCCATGCCTTCGACGGACTGCTGGTGATCGTGCCCGAGGGCACCCTCGGCTACATCACGGAGCTGCACGACGCCGGGCTGGCCACCGTCCTGATCGACGACCGTGCCATGGCGCCGCGGTTCCCCTCGGTCGGCACCACCAACCGGCTGGGTGGTCGCAGTGCCGCGGAGCATCTGCTGTCGATCGGGTGCGAGGCGCCGGTGGTGATCACCGGACCTGCCGAGTTCGGCTGCGTTCAGGAGCGCACCGCCGGTTTTCTCGAGCGGTATGCCGAGGCGAATATCGAGATCGGACCGGACCGGATGCTCACCGGGGACTTCACGCTGGATTCCGGCCGGTACGCCGTCCAGGGTGCCGTCGCGCGGGGTCTGCAGTTCGACTCGGTGTTCGCGGAGAACGATCTGAGCGCGGCCGGCGCCGTCCAGGCCGCCCGCGAGGTGGGCCGGTCGGTGCCCCGCGATCTGTCGGTGATCGGGTTCGACGACGTGCCGGTCTCGTGGCACACCGATCCGCCGCTGACCACGGTGCACCAGCCGATGCACGAGATGGGAGCGGCCGCGGCCGGCCGGTTGCTCGGCCACTTCGACGGCTCCGCCATGGCACCGACCGCAGAGATCATCCCGACCTCTCTGGTCGTCCGCGGATCGACCCGACGTACCTGAACCAGGGGTGGCCGCGTTCTGCCAGGCGCGCCCGCCGCAGTACCCGAAGTTGTCCCAGCTGTCCGCGTTTCCGTCAGAGGTCGCAGAAGGGCTTGATCCGTGCGCATCTTCTTCCGACGAATCGGCTTCTATCTGATAGCCGCGATAGCCGCCGTCACGTTGGACTTCTTCATTCCCCGGATGGTGCCGGGCGACCCCGTGCTCACCGCTCTCGCCCAGATGAAGAGCGCCCCACCGCAGGCGATCGAGGCCCTGCGGCTGCAGTACGGCGAGTCCGGTGCGAGCCTGTGGTCGCAATACCTGCACTTCTGGAACATGCTGCTGCACGGCGATCTGGGCTACTCGCTCAGCATGGGCAACGTCCCGGTCACTCAGATCATCTCCCAGCACATCTGGTGGACCGTCATTCTGGTCGGCATAGCGACGGTGATCAGCTTCATCCTCGGCACCGTGATCGGCACCCTGGCGGCGTGGCGGCGCGGGTCCTGGCTCGAGTCCTTTCTGCCCGCCACCACTTTCCTGCAGGCAATGCCGTACTTCTTCCTCGCCACCCTGCTGGTGCTGGTGTTCTCGGTGCACCTGGGCTGGTTTCCCGCGATCAACGGCTACGACTACCTCAACAGCACGATCGGCTGGAACTGGCCGTTCATCAAGGATGCCGCCTACCACGGCGTCCTGCCGGCGATGACGATCGTGCTCGCATCCCTGGCCGGCTGGATCATCGGCATGCGCAACATGATGGTCACGGTGCGGGACGAGGACTTCGTTCTACTCGCGGAGGCTGCCGGGCTGCCCCACCGGCGGGTGATGTGGTACGCGGCCCGCAACGCCATCCTGCCGCAGATATCCAGCTTCGCGATGGCGCTGAGCTTCGTGGTGGCCGGTTCGGTGCTCACCGAGATCATCTTTTCGTACCCGGGCATCGGCTACACCTTGCTCTCCGCGGTGAAGAGCCTGGACTACACGCTGGTCCAGGGCATCTTCCTGGTGATCACCCTGGTGGTGCTGGCGGCGAACTTCCTCGCCGACATCGCGTACGTCTTCCTCGATCCGCGCGCGCGACAGGAGGCCTGATCCGCCATGGCATTCATCGACATCCCCCTCGAAGAGGCGCCGGAGCTGGCCCAGGCCGCGCCGCCGGCCAAGCGGCCCAAACGCCGGTTCCGGGTGGCCCGCTCGAAGAAGATGATCATCGGGCTGGTGATGCTCGGGATCTTCCTGCTGCTGGCCGTCATCGGGCCGATCATCGCGCCCTACGATCCCACCGCGCTCGGCCCGCTGGAGGGTCCGCCGCTGCCCGGTTCGACCGTGCCCTCGCAGCAACCGGGAAGCCTGCACTGGTTGGGGCAGACCACCATCGGCGGCGACATCTTCTCGCAGCTGCTCGCCGGCACCCGCCCGACGGTGATCGTCGCATTCGTTGCGGGCCTGATCGCGACCCTGTTGGCCATCATCGTCGGGCATCGCCGCCGGGCACATCGGCGGATGGGTCGACGAGGTGCTGTCGCTGATCGCCAATGTCTTCCTGGTGATCCCGGCGCTCCCGCTGCTGATCGCGATCGGTGCCTTCCTCGGACCTGAGACCACCGGCAACCCGCTGGTCGTCAGCCTGATCATCGCCCTGACCGGCTGGGCCTGGGGTGCGAGAGTGATCCGAGCCCAAGCATTATCGATACACAGCCGTGATTTCGTTGAGGCGGCCAGGGTGAGCGGCGAGAGCACCTGGCGGATCATCCGATCCGAGATCCTGCCCAACCTGGGCGCAGTGATCGCGTCGTCGTTCCTGTTCACCACGATCTATGCCATCGGGACCTATGTCGGTCTCGGCTTCCTCACCGTCGTCGCCGCGGGTCCGAACTACAACTGGGGCACCATGCTGTTCGACGCCACCTCGAGCTCAGCGGTGGAATCGGGCGCGTGGTGGTGGTACATCCCACCGGGCCTGGCCATCGCCTTCCTCGGCACCAGCCTGGCGCTGATCAACTTCGGGATCGACGAGTTCATCAATCCGCGGCTGCGGATCGTTCCCGGCGCCCGCAAGGCCCGGAAGGCGGCGGGCATCGACCCGCGTCCGCAGCTGGGCTTCACCCCGGTCGTCCGTCGACCGAGGGGCCGCGCCGCGTTGCGCCCCGGACCCGTCCGCTCGAAGGAGTCATCGTGACCGTCGCCAGAGATGCCTCGCCGGTTTTCGAGCCGGCGTCGCAGGGCCCCAGCGACGATCTGCTGCTGCAGATCCGAGGGCTCAGTGTCGATTACGGCGTTGGCGCGGACGCGGTGCACGCCGTGGATGGCGTCGATCTCACCATCCGCCGCGGTGAGGTGGTCGGACTCGCCGGCGAGAGCGGGAGCGGCAAGTCCACGCTCGCCTACGCCGTCACCCGGCTGCTGCGCGACCCGGGCGTCATCACCGCCGGGGAGGCGTACTACTACGACTGGCCCGAGGGCACGTACCACGACAAGTCCGAATCGGCGGCGACGACCACGGACGTGCTGGCCCCGGCCGAGCCGCGCATCGTCGACCTGCTGACCGACGATCGGCGGCTGATCCGGGACGTGCGGTGGTCGCAGATCGCCGTGGTGTTCCAGAGTGCCCTGCAGGCGCTGAACCCGGTGCTGCGGATCGGCAAGCTGATCGACGACGTACTCAAGGCCCACGAGTCGTCGATGTCCAGGAAGGAACGGCGGGCGCGTGCCGCGGAACTGCTGCGCATGGTCGGCATCTCCTCGGACCGCTTGAGCAGCTACCCGCACCAGCTCTCGGGCGGCATGCGGCAGCGGGTGATGATCGCGTTGGCATTGGCGCTGCGGCCCCGACTACTGATCATGGACGAGCCGACCACCGCCTTGGATGTGGTGATCCAGCGGGAGATCCTCGAAGAGCTGATGGAACTGCGCGAGCGGCTCGGATTCAGTGTCCTGTTCATCACCCACGACCTGTCCCTGCTGATCGAGATCGCCGACACCATCGCGGTGATGTACGCCGGCCGACTGGTCGAAAAGGCACCGGCCAAGGCACTGTTCCGGGCCCCTCGTCACCCCTACACCTACGGCCTGACCCGGTCGTTCCCGTCTCTGCGCGGCGACAAGAGGGTGATGACGGGCATTTCCGGGTCACCGCCTGACCTACGGCAGGTGCCGTCCGGGTGCCCGTTCCACCCGCGTTGCGCCTGGGCGATGGACGAGTGCACCACGACGGAACCACCGACTCTGGAGCTGCACGACGTCTCGGGCACCCGAGAGGCGCTGTGCTGGCTGCAGGACGGCCGGCACGACGTCCCGACCGAACTCGATGCGACTCCCCCGGCCGCCGGCACCGAGTCCGCACTGCCGAGCATGCGCGGCGAGTTGGTGCAGCGGCGACAGCTCGCCACGACCGTGAAGGAGGGCCGCCCGTGAGCGCCGATCACACCGTACCGACGCGATCCGATCCCCCGTTGGCGGACGCGGCTCCGGGTGAAGAACGCCGTCCGCTGCTCGAGGCAGTCGACATCACCAAGCACTTCAAGGTCCGGGTCGGGCGGCTGGGCCGCGGCATTGTGCATGCGGCGGAGAACATCTCGCTGACCCTGTACCCGGGGTCGGTGACCGCCGTCGTGGGTGAGAGCGGCTCGGGCAAGTCCACCCTGACCCGGATGCTGGCCCGCACCCACAAACTCACCTCCGGCCAGCTGTTCTTCGAGGGCGAAGAGATCGACCTGCACGCCGCAGCGTCGAAGGACTATCGCGCCTCGGTGCAGCTGGTGCTGCAGGATCCCTTCGCGTCGCTCAACCCCACCCACGACGTGCGCTACATCCTCAGTCGCCCACTGCTGATCCACGGCAAGGGTGGCGACAACCTCGAGGAGAGCATCCTCAACCTGCTCCGCCGGGTGGCGCTGGAACCCGCGGAGCAGTTCATCAACAAGTTCCCGCACGAGCTCTCCGGCGGACAGCGCCAGCGGGTCTCGATCGCCAGGGGGCTCGCCGTCGAGCCGCGGGTGCTGATCGCCGACGAGCCGGTGTCGATGCTCGACGTGTCGATCCGGCTCGGCGTGCTCAACCTGCTGGCCGACCTGCGCGATCGCGAGCGGCTCGCGATTCTTTACGTCACGCACGACATCGCCTCGGCCCGCTACCTGGCCGACACGATCATGGTGATGTATGCCGGCAAGGTGGTCGAGGTCGCGCCCGCGGACACGATCACCAACTCACCGGCCCACCCCTACACCCAGCTGCTGCTCAGTGCCGCACCGGATCCCGAGGTCGACGAGAAGACGTGGCTCGGCGCGTCGGGAGCCCCGCCGTCGTTGGTGGCGCCGCCGTCGGGCTGCCGGTTCCACCCGCGGTGCCCGTTCGCCATGCCGATCTGCTCCACCGACGCGCCGCCGACCTTCCCGGTCACCGACACCCATTCAGCGGCGTGCTGGTTGCACACCACCGAACCGCTCACCCCGGAGCAGTCGGGCAAGCAGGCGGTTACGGCCGCCGAGCCCGCGGCCGGGGAGACCGCATGACGGCACGCCGACCGGAGCCGATCGCCGCCGCGCAGATCGCGGCGAAGCGGCCGCCTCCGCAGAGGGGGTGCGACCTGCGATCACGATCCTGACGACCCGTCCGACTTCGGACGTCGGTGGGTCGAGCACTACCGCAGTGAGGCCGCAGGACCGGTACAAGGCCTGTGGTGGCAAGGAAAGAACTGATCACGTCGATCACCGTCGGCACTTCGAGCCGACCCGTCCGGAGAGGTCTCCATGCTACGCAAATCCATTACCGGCGTCGCGGCGGTGGGCATCATCGCCCTCGTCACGTCCGCCTGTGGCAGTTCCAGTCCGTCGGCCACGTCCAGCACGCCTGCGCCGACGAGCGCGGCCGCCGCCCCCACGTCGTCGGCGGCCCCGTCGAGCACCGAGTCGTCCGCCAGCTCGAGTGCTGAGCCGTCGTCGGCCAGCTCCTCCAGCGCACCACCGTCCGCGAGTTCCAGCGCCCCGGCGACGGACGCGAACGCGGCCGCCCACGGTGGCGTCACGCTCGCCGAAGGTCCCGCGATGGGCACCACCCAGGGCACCAAGCCCCTGGTGGTGGAGAACAACCCGATCCCGTCGTTGGAGGACAACTTCAACGCGTTCAACTCCAACGGCTTCGGCTACAAGCTGAACATCGAGGGCCTGTTCTACGAGCCCATGCTGATGTTCAATTCCCTGAAGGCGAACACGGCCTACCCTTGGCTGGCCACCGACTTCGCGTGGAACACCGACGGCACCGCGATCACCTTCACCCTGCGCGACGGGGTCAAGTTCAGCGACGGCTCGCCGCTGACCGCGGATGACGTCGCCTACACCTACCAGGTGATGAAGGACGTCCCGGCGACCAACCGGTCCGGCCTGCCGATCGCCGGCGCCAAGGTCGACGCCCCCAACAAGGTCACCGTCACGTTCACCGATCCGCAGTTCCAGAACATCTACAACATCGCCGGCCAGACCTTCATCGTGAAGAAGAGCGCCTACGAGGCCTCCGGCGACCCGGTCAAGTTCGCCGACCCGACGCCGATCGGCACCGGCCCGTACACGCTGACCAAGTTCACCCCGCAGGGCCTCCAGTTCAAGGCTCGCTCGGACTACTGGGCCGGCACCGTCTCGGTGCCCGAGGTGGACGTCCCGTCCTACTCGAGCAATGATGTCGCGCTGCAGCAGCTGGCTGCCGGAAAGATCGACTACGCCGGCAACTTCGTCAGCAACATCGAGCAGAGCTTCGTCGCCAAGGACCCGGCCAACCACAAGTACTGGTTCCCGTCCATCAACACCGTGAACCTGGTCTTCAACGTCTCCACCGGGCCGGAGGCCCTGAAGGACCCTGCCGTCCGTCAGGCGATCAGCGCCGGACTGGATCGGACCAAGGTCGCCCAGCAGGCGGAGCAGGGCTACCAGAACCCGGCCACCTCCTCCAGCGGCCTGCTGCTGCCGAACTTCGACAGCCTGCTCCCGGCCGCCTACAAGGACGACCTGAAGCCCGGTCAGGACGCCGAGGCGGTCACCAAGATCATGACCGCGGCCGGCTACGCCAAGAACGGTGACGGCATCTGGGCCAAGGACGGCAAGACCGTGTCCTTCAACATCGAGGACCCGACCGCCTACACCGACTACTACCAGGCCTCGCAGATCATGTCGCAGGACCTGAAGGCCGTCGGTTTCGACGTCAAGCCCAACGGCGTCGACGCCAACAAGTGGTATGCAGACCTGGCCGCCGGCACCTTCGACTCGGCCATCCACTGGGGCACCACCAGCCCGTCGCCGTATGCGCAGTACGCCGGCTGGCTCGACCCGGCGATTGCCAAGGGCGACAACGCCAGCGGCAACTACGGCCGGTTCAACGACCCCGACGCCACCAAGGCCCTCGCGGACTACGCGAAGGCGGGCACCGAGGCGGAGAGTTCCGCGGCCATCGAGACGCTGTCCAAGGTGATGTCCGAGCAGGTCCCGGTCGCGCCGATCATGTACGCGGCCGGCTGGTACGAGTACAACACCACGAACTACGACGGTTGGGTCGACAAGGACAACCAGTACATGGACCCGTCGCCCAACCCGGCGAACGTCGCCTATGTGATCCTGCACCTCAAGCCCAAGGGCTGAGAGCTGTTCCAGCAGTGAAGGAGTGGTTCGCCCGGCCGGTGTGCACCGGCCGGGCGGCCGCCCCGGATTTCTCTTCCACTGCCGTGCCTCCCAGGGGAGAACCATGACCACGACCGCCGCACTCGAGAGCACGGCCGACCGGGCGTTGATCGACCGGCTGCCTGCGGACTTCTCGTGGGGCGTCGCCACCTCGGCCTACCAGATCGAGGGCGCGGTCGCCGAGGGCGGCCGCACCGCGTCGATCTGGGACACCTACTGCCGGACACCGGGAATGGTGCACGGCGGCGACACCGGCGATGTGGCCTGCGACCACTACCACCGGATGCCCGAGGACGTCGCGATGATCGCCTCCCTCGGTCTGGACACTTATCGGTTCTCGGTCTCCTGGCCCCGGGTCCAGCCCGGCGGCCGCGGTCCGGCGAATCAGGCCGGGCTGGCGTTCTACGACCGCCTGGTCGACGAGTTGCTCGCCAATGGGGTCGCACCGTGGCTGACCCTCTACCACTGGGACCTGCCGCAGGAACTCGAGGACGCCGGCGGCTGGCCCGAGCGCGACACCGCCTTCCGGTTCGCCGATTACGCCGACATCGTCTTCGACCGGCTGTCCGACCGGGTGCGCACCTGGACCACGCTGAACGAGCCGTGGTGCTCCGCGATGCTCGGCTACGCCTTCGGGAATCAGGCGCCCGGCCGTCAGGACTTCCCGGCGGCGATCCGCGCCGTGCACCATCTGCTGCTCGGTCACGGCCTCGCGACGGAGCGGATGCGCGCGGCGGCTCCGCCGGACACCTCGTTCGGCATCACCCTCAACCTGGGTACCGCCGATCCTGAGACCGACGATATCGCCGACCGTGAAGCGGCCAGGCGTGCGGACGGACTCGGCTCCCGGATCTACCTGGATCCGTTGCTGCGCGGGAACTATCCGATCGATGTGGTCGACGACCTACGGGCGGTCGGCGCGACCTTGCCGGTGCAGGACGGCGACCTGGAGATCATCAAGACGCCGATCGACGTGCTCGGCGTCAACTACTACACCGGCTGGCTGTTCTCGGGACGGTCCGCGAGCGGCGCCACCGTCGATGAGCACGGCCTTCCGGTGACCCGCCCGGTGCCCCGCGGACGCCCGGTGACCGCGATGGGTTGGGAGATCGTCCCCGAGTGCTTCACCGAACTGCTGGTCCGGCTGTCCGAGGACTATCCGGGGGTGCCCCTGGTGATCACCGAGAACGGCGCCGCCTTCGACGATGCCGGTGGTCCTGGCACCATCGAGGACCTCGACCGGGTGCAGTACCTGTCCGGTCACCTGGCCGCCGTCGCCGCGGCCCGCGAGCGGGGCGCCGATGTCCGGGGGTATCTCGCGTGGTCCCTGATGGACAACTTCGAGTGGTCCTACGGCTACGAGAAGCGCTTCGGCATCGTGCATGTCGACTACGTGACGCAGGCGCGCACGCCCAAGCGGAGCGCACTGTGGTATCGCGACACAGCGCGTCGTGTCCGGGAGGGTTGACCTCCGGCCGCACGACACGCTACCGAGACGCGGGGCGCGAGCTGCCTGCTCGTGCCCTGCCGTCGTTCCTCGCCCAGCGCGCTCGGACCGCCGGTGCCATGTACTATTGCACCGCGGGCGAGGGACGGAGGCGGCGGTGAAGCGGATAGCGGTGGTCGGTGCGGGCATCGTCGGGTCCGCCTGCGCCTACTTCCTCTCCCGTGACGGCCACGCCGTCACCGTGCTGGACCGGGGTCAGATCGCCGGCGGGACCACCAGCCGGGGAGAGGGCAACATCCTGGTGTCGGACAAGGGCCCCGGCGCCGAACTCGAGCTGGCGCTGCTGTCGGAACGGCTGTGGCGCATCCTTTCCGACGAACTGGGCTCCGACGCGTTCGAGCACGAACTCAAGGGTGGCGTGGTGGTGGCCACCACCGACCGGGCGCTTGCCGACCTGCACCGGTTCGCCGACGCCCAGGAGTCAGCCGGGGTTCGGGCGATCCGGGTGCCGGCCGAGGGCCTGCACGACCTGGAACCCCATCTGGCCCAGGGTCTGCCCGGCGGCATCCACTACCCGCAGGATCAGCAGGTCCAGCCGGTGGTCGCGGCGGCGGCGCTGCTGCGGGCGGCCAGGGCGCTGGGCGCGACGGTCCGCACCGGCGTCGAGGTGATCGGTGCCCGCCGCGCTGCCGACGACGGGCTCCGCGCGGTGATCACCACCGCCGGCGAGGTACCGGTCGATGCCGTGATCAACGCAGCGGGGACCTGGGGCGGCCCGCTCTCGGAGCTGCTCGGTGGCCCGGTTCCGGTGCTTCCCCGGCGCGGCTTCGTGCTCGTCACCGAGCCGCTACCGCCGGTGGTGCGGCACAAGGTGTACTCCGCGGACTACGTGGCCAACGTGGCGTCCAGCGATTCGGGACTGGAGACCTCCGTGGTGATCGAGGGAACCCGAGGCGGCACGGTGCTGATCGGGGCCAGCCGCGAACGGGTCGGATTCGATCCCGCCCTCTCGGTTGAGGTCGTGAGAAGGCTCGCCGCGCAGGCCGTTGCGCTGTTCCCGGTGCTGGCCGACCTGTCGCTGATGCGGGTGTATCGCGGCTTCCGGCCGTACTGCCCCGACCACCTCCCGGTGATCGGCCCGGATCCGCGGGTTCCAGGGCTGTGGCACGCCTGCGGCCACGAGGGCGCCGGCGTCGGGCTGGCGCCGGCGACGGGAGCCCTGATCGCCGACCTGATGGCCGGCCGGGCTCCCGAGGTGGATGCGACTCCGTTCGCACCCGACCGGTTCGCCCAGCTGGCGGCGACGACGTGAGCACCTTCGAGTTCGACGGGCGGCAGATCCCGTTCCGGGCCGGCCAGAGCGTGGGAGCGGCGCTGATCGCCGCGGGAGTCCGATCCTGGCGCAGCACCCGGATCGAGGGTCGGCCGCGCGGCCTGTTCTGCGGCATCGGGGTCTGCTTCGACTGCCTGGTGGTGGTGGACGGCCGCCCCAACGAGCGGGCCTGCCGGGTGGCGGCCGCCGAGGAGATGTCGGTCGACACCCAGAAGGGCACCGGGCATGACGACCTCGCGATCTGAGCTCAGGGTCGCCGTCGTGGGTGCCGGCCCGGCCGGACTGGCCGCAGCCGTGGCCGCCGCCGACGGGGGCGCGACCGTGGTGCTGATCGATGCCGAGACCGGACCGGGCGGCCAGTACTGGCGCCACCCCGCAGCCGGCGACCTGCCGAGCGTCCCGCACCTGTACCACCACCTCCGGAAATACCGGGAGCTGATGCGCCGGATGCAGGCTCACCGGGTCGACGGGCGAGTGACGTACCTTCCGGGCCACCACGTCTGGTCCCTGGAGCGCAACGACGCCGGGGTCGTCCTCTACGCGGTCGACCGCCGCGGGCGCGCCCCGGTCGCCCGGGAGTTGCACGCGGACCGGCTGGTGCTGGCACCCGGTGCGTACGACCTGCAGGTGCCGTTCCCGGGCTGGGACCTCCCAGGGGTACTCACGGCCGGCGGCGCGCAATCGTTGCTCAAGGGCCACGGCGTTGTCGCCGGTACGAGGGTGTTGGTGGCCGGCACCGGACCGTTCCTGCTGCCGGTGGCGCTTGGCCTGGCCGACAGCGGTGCGACCGTGCTCGGCGTCCACGAGGCCGGCTCACCGCGCGGCTGGGCGCGTAGCGGGGCCGCGATCGCGCGCAACCCCGGCAAGCTGGCCGAGGGTGCCGGCTACGCAGCCAGGTTGGCCCGGCACCGGGTGGCGTACCGCACCCGGTCGATGGTCCTGCGGGCGCATGGCAGCACGACACTCGAAGCGGTGACGGTTGCGCCGGTGGATCGTGACGGCCGTCCCGACCGGGCCCGCGCCGCCCGGATCGAGGTCGATACCCTCGCCGTGGGTTGGGGGTTCGTCGCCCAGTTGGAACTCCCGCTGGCCCTGGGCTGCGCCACCACGATCGCCCTGGACGGTGCGGTGTCGGTGCTGGTCGACGACGAGCAGCGCACGGACGTGCCCGGTGTGCTCGTCGCCGGCGAGGCATGCGGGATCGGCGGGGCCGAACTGGCGGTGCTGGAGGGCGAGGTCGCCGGTGCTGCCGCCGCGGGGGGCACGGGAGTTCCGGCACCGTTGCGGCGTCGCCGGAAGCGACTGCGGGACTTCGCCTCCGCACTGCAGCGGGCCCATCCGGTGCCCGCCTCGTGGATCGACGCGGTAGACGCGGACACGGTGGTCTGCCGGTGCGAGGAGGTGTCCGCCGGTGCTCTCCGCGCCGTGGTGGACCGCGACGGGGTCGGTGACGCCCGCACGGCGAAACTGCTGGTGCGACCCGGTATGGGCTGGTGCCAGGGACGGATGTGCGGCTACGCCACGACCTGTCTGACCGCAGCCTGGGCGGGCCGCGAACCGGTGTGGCAGCCCGCCGAGCGTCCGATCGCGGTGCCGGTGCAGCTGGGCCTGCTGGTCGACAGGCACGAACAAACCCTGGCGCGCGGCCGACGCGCGCCAGGGCTTGTTCCGGAGCCGACAGACGGTGCGGCGGCTACACGACCCTGACGGTGTAGTTCACCTCATAGATCGTGTCGTTGTTCTCCAGCAACTGGTCGCGGGTGCCGACCGTGCAATCCGTGGTGAAACGGTCGATCTCGGTTCGGGTGACCGCGTCGATTTCGTACAGCCGCATCTCCAGGGTGCCGGTGAAGTTCTTGTTCGGGTTGTTGAGTGAGGCGTTGCGCTCCCAGTTGTCGACCGGGTAGTCCCACGGCCCGAACCAGGAGCCGGCGAGCGTGAACTTGATCTCGTCGCCGTCGCTGTTCTCCTCCTGCCGATCCCACACGGTCAGGCTGTTGACGTCGAAGTTGCAGACCACCGCGGCAGCGGCGGCCTGCCCGGCCGCGGCCTGGGCGGGTGCGGACAGGCCAGCGGTGAACAGGCCGGTCGCGGCCGCGAGCAGAAAGCCCGCGGAGGCCTTCTTGGCGAGACCTGACCGTCGCGACGTTCTCCCCGCCGATCGTGACGGGGTGTCGCTGTCAAGAGTGGTGGTGGTGCGGCGTACTGACATTGCATGCTCCTTGCTGGTGGTGGCTCCGGCGGTTCCGGAACGCTGACCAACAGGAGCGGGCGCCGGCCGGCGAGCCTCAGTACAACGACGTAGATGCGGGGTCCGTCACGCTTATTTCCGCCTCGGGGTACGGAAAGCGACGGTGCCTCGCCGACTTCCGCTCGGAATCGGTAAGGTGTACAATTGCACTGTTGCCGGGATGTGGTCCGGCACCCTCGACCTGCTGACGAGAAGGCGGATCCATGACCGAACGCAAACCTTGGCACGGTGTCATCGTCGCGACCGCGCTGCCGATCCGCGACGACCTGTCGGTGGACTTCGACGCCTACGGCGAGCACGTCCGGTGGCTGGCGGAGAACGGCTGTGACGGTGTCGCGCCCAACGGGTCGCTCGGCGAGTACCAGACGCTGACCGCCGAAGAGCGCCGCAGGGTGGTCGAGGTAGCGGTCGAGGCCGCGCCGGCCGGCTTCACGGTGATGCCGGGGGTCGGCGCGTACGGCGCGCTGGAATCCCGCAGATTCGCCGAGCAGGCCGCCGAGGCGGGTGCGCAGGCGGTGATGGCGTTGCCGCCCAACGCTTACCGGGCCGACGAGCGCGCGGTGGTCGAACACTACCGGGAGATCGCCAAGGCCGGCCTGCCGATCTCGGCGTACAACAACCCGATCGACACCAAGACCGATCTGACGCCGCAGCTGCTGGCCACCCTCTACCACGAGGGCCTGATCGGCGCGGTGAAGGAGTTCAGTGGCGACGTCCGCCGGATCTACGAGATCGCCGAGCTGGCCCCGGGACTGGAGCCGGTGATCGGCACCGACGACACCGTGCTGGAGGTGGCGCTGGCCGGTGCCACCGGGTGGGTCGCCGGCTACCCCAACGCCTTCCCCCGGACCTGCGTCGAGCTGTACCGGGCCTGCATCGACCGCGACCTCGACACCGCGCTGCCGCTGTACCGGGCAATGCACCCGCTGCTGCGCTGGGACTCCAAGACCGAGTTCATCCAGGCCATCAAGTTGAGCATGGATCTGGTCGGGCGCACCGGCGGTCGCTGCCGTCCGCCGCGGCAGTCGCTGCTCCCCGAGCAGGAGTCGGCGGTGCGGGAGGCCACCGAGCGGGCCGTGGCCGCCGGCTGGGCCTGATCGGCATGCGAACCACCAGGGTGCTACACGCCGTGGACTCGCATACCGAGGGAATGCCGACCCGGGTGATCACCGGCGGCGTCGGGGTGTTCCCCGGCGACACCATGGCGCAGCGGCGCAGCTGGTTCTTGGAGAACTCCGACGACCTACGCACCCTGCTGATGTACGAGCCGCGCGGACACGCTTCGATGTCCGGGGCGATCCTGCAGCCTCCGACCCGCCCGGACGCCGACTTCGGGGTCCTCTACATCGAGGTCTCCGGGTGCCTGCCGATGTGCGGACACGGCACCATCGGGGTGGCAACGGTGCTGGTGGAGACCGGCATGGTGCCGGTGGCCGAGCCGGTCACCACCATCCGGCTGGACACTCCGGCGGGTCTGGTGGTGGTCGAGGTGGCCGTCACCGACGGTCATGCCACCGCGGCGACCATCCGTAACGTGCCCTCCTACTCGGTCGCCCTGGACGCGACCGTCCGGGTGCCGGGGTTCGGCGAGGTGCGGTACGACCTTGCCTACGGCGGCAACTTCTACGCCATGGTCGAGCTCGCCGACCTCGGGCTGCCGTTCGACCGCGCCGAGCAGGGGAGGCTGTTGGAAGCCGGGCTCGCCATCATGGCGGCCATCAACGACAAGGAGGAGCCGGTCCACCCGCTGGACCCGGCGATCCGGGGCTGCCACCACGTCGCGCTGCTCGCCCCCGGCTCCGACGCCCGACACTCGCGGCACGCCATGGCGATCCATCCCGGCTGGTTCGACCGGTCGCCCTGCGGAACCGGCACCAGCGCCCGGATGGCGCAGCTGCATGCCCGAGGACTGCTGGGGTTGGACACCGAGTTCATCAACGAATCCTTCATCGGTACCCGGTTCATCGGCCGATTGGTCGGTACCACGGCGGTCGCCGGGACGCCGGCCGTCATCCCGACCATCACCGGCCGGGCATGGGTCACCGGAACCGCCCAGTACATGCTCGACCCCACCGACCCGTTCCCTGCCGGATTCCTGCTGTAGGTCGGCCGACGTACTCGAAAAGGAGCCGCATGGTCCAGAGCCGTTCCCCGCAGCAGCCGGGCAACGTGGTCGTCAGCGTCGCTGACACCACCGCCGCCGAGGTGGTGGCGGCGGTGTTGCCGGCCCGGAAAGCCCAGCAGGACTGGATCTCCGGTGGCGCGGCCGCTCGCGCCGCGGCGCTGTCCGCCGCCGCCGACGCCGTGGCCGGTGCCGCCGACGAGCTCACCGTTCTCACCGTGCGTGAGGTCGGCAAGCCGCTCACCGAGGCGCGCGGCGAGGTCGCGCGGACCGTGTCGATCCTGCGCTACTACGCCCAGCAGGTGTTCGACCCGATCGGCGCGATGCACCAGCCCTCCGGTTCCGGGCTGCTGTTCTCCACCCGGCGACCGCGCGGGGTGGCGGGGCTGATCACTCCGTGGAACTTCCCGCTGGCCATCCCGATCTGGAAGGCCGCACCCGCCCTGGCATTCGGGAATGCCGTGCTACTCAAACCGGCCCCCGAAGCGACCGGCTGTGCGCTCCGGTTGGCGGAGCTGATCGGCGGCCAACTCCCCGACGGTCTGTTCCAGGTGCTACCCGGCGATGTGGACACCGGCCGCGCCCTGGTGGATGCGGCCGACGTGGTGTCCTTCACCGGATCCGTGGGCGCCGGCCGGTCGGTGGCCGCCGCTGCGACCGCCCGCGGTATCCCGGTGCAGGCCGAAATGGGTGGCCAGAATCCGGCGATCGTGCTGCCCGACGCCGACATCGCCCGGACCGCGGCTCAGATCGCCGCCGCGGCCGCCGGGTTTGCGGGGCAGAAATGCACCGCGACCAAGCGGGTGATCGTCGTCGGAGATCCGAACGCGTTCCGGGCGGCGCTGGTCGATGCGTTCGAGGCCCTGGTGATCGGCGATCCGGCCGACCCGGCGGTCGCAGTCGGCCCGGTGATCGACAAGGCTGCCAGGGCTGCGGTCGTCGCCGCTGCCGAATCCGCTGCGGCGGCAGGTGGCCGGATCCTCACCGGTGGTGCGGCGTCCGCCGGACCCGGATGGTTCGTTCCGCCGACGCTCGTCGAGGGTGTTCCGGCCGATCACCAGCTGGCCCGGGAAGAGGTGTTCGGACCGATCGCGCTGCTGCAGATCGTCGAGCACGCCGAGGCGGCGGTCGAGCTCGCCAACTCGGTGGAGTTCGGCCTGGCCGCCGCTGTCTATACGGCGGATCTTGCTGCTGCCCTTGACATCTCATCGCGACTGGCGGCCGGGCTGATCAAGGTCAACACCCCGACCACCGGGGTCGACTTCTACCTTCCGTTCGGTGGTGAGAAGGGTTCGAGCATCGGCGGCCGCGAACAGGGCAAGGCCGCGCAGGACTTCTACACCTCGACGCACACGGTCGCGTTCGGAGCGCCGTGACCGCAACCACCGCGGCTCTCGAGATTCGGACCACCGACTACCACACCGCCGGTGAACCGTTCCGGATCGTCACGCTGGGCGGTCCGGACCTTCCGGGCACCTCTGTCGCGGATCGGCGGGTCAACGCCATTGGCTCCGAGCGGGCGCAGTTCGTCCGGCAGCTGCTGTGCCAGGAACCCCGCGGACACGCCGACATGTACGGCTGCTTCACGGTTCCGCCCGACGACGCCGGCGCGGCGCTCGGGGTGCTGTTCTGGCACAAGGACGGCTTCTCCACCGCGTGCGGCCACGGCACCATCGCGCTGGCCGCCTGGGCGGTGGAATCCGGTGTGGTGCAGGCAGATCCGGACGGCGGGACCACCCTGCTGATCGACGTTCCATCGGGGCGGGTGGCCGCCACCGTGCGGTCCGTCGACGGGCGGGTGCAGGACGTGGTGTTCCGCAACGTCCCCGCCTTCGTCCTGCACCGCCGCGCGGTCGTGCGCACCTCGATGGGCGACCTTGCCGTCGACGTCAGCTTCGGCGGCGCCACCTACGCGTCGCTGGCTGCGTCAGCGGTCGGCCTGGCGGTGGCGCCGGGCTACCTGGCCGCCCTCACCGCCCTCGGCCGGGAGATCAAGTGGGCGGTCGAGAAGGCCGGCCTGGCCGAGCATCCCGACGACCCGAGGCTGTCCGGCTGCTACGGCACGATGCTCTACGACGACCTCGGCGACGGTCCGGCCGGCCCGCACCAGCGAAGTGTCACGGTTTTCGCCGACGGAGAGGTGGACCGGTCGCCCTGCGGGTCGGGGACCTCAGCCCGGATGGCGCTGCTGGCCGCCGACGGCCGGCTCGGTCCCGGGCGGTTGTTCACCCACGACTCGATCATCGGCACCCGGTTCAGCGCATCGGTGGCCGATACCGGCACCGCGCACGGCCGTCCCGCGGTCGTCACCGACATCGTCGGACAGGCCTATCGCACCGGCGAACACCGGTTCATCCTCGAGCCCGGAGATCCGCTGGGCACCGGATTCCTGCTGCGATGACCGGACTCCCGATGCTCGATGCGGCTGCCGTTGCCGGCATGCCGGTCCGCGCAGCGATCGACGCAGTGGTCGCCGAACTCGAGGGCGGCCTGGATCCGGCTTCGGACCCGGCGCGAAGCGTCGTCGGAGTGCCGGCCGGGCAACTACTGCTGATGCCGTCTGCAGGTACTGCCTTCGCCGGCGTGAAGGTCGCCTCGGTGGCGCCGGCCAATCCCGCTCTCGGTCTGCCCCGGATCCAGGGCGTCTACGTGCTGCTGGACGCGGCCACCCTGCGGCCGCTCGCGGTGATGGACGGTGTCGCGCTGACCACGCTGCGGACTGCGGCGGTCTCGGCGGCCGCGGCCCGCCTGCTGACCCCGATCGAACCGCGTCGGCTGGTCGTCTTCGGCACCGGGCCGCAGGCCGAGGGGCACATCGCCGCGCTCACCGCGGTGCTGCCGATCGGTGAGATCGTCGTGGTGGGTCGCACTCCAGGGCGCGCGGAGGTGCTGGCGGCGCGCTGTTCGACGACCGCGGTGTCGGCCAGGGCCGGGCGCCCGGCCGACGTCGCCGGCGCCGACATCGTGGTCTGCGCGACCACCAGCAGCACCCCGCTGTTCGACGGGGCCGAGATGGGTGACGATGTGCTGGTGATCGCGGTCGGCTCGCACGAACCCGGGGTCACCGAGGTGGATGTCGCGCTGATGGGCCGAAGTCAGGTGGTGGTCGAGGACCGGACCACCGCGCTGCGCGAGGCGGGCGAGGTGGTGGCCGCCGCCGCCGCCGGGGTGTTGGCGGCGGACTCTCTGGTCGGCCTCGCCGATCTGGTCTGCGGTCGGGCGACGGTGGACCGCACCCGCCCGCGGGTGTTCAAGTGTGTCGGAATGGCCTGGGAGGACCGGGCGGTCGCCGCCCGGGTATTCCGCCACGTTCGCGTCGGCTCGGCACCCGTGGGAGGGGAACGCGGATGACGTCGCCGCTGCAACTGCCCGACTTCGGCTCCAGGACCAGCCTGCGGCAGCAGGTCACCGAGGCGCTCCGTGGTGCCCTGATCACCGGAGCGATGCTGCCCGGCGCGCTGTACTCGGCGCCGACCCTGGCCACCATGCTCGGAGTGTCGGCGACCCCGGTCCGCGAGGCGATGCTCGACCTGGCCAAGGAGGGGCTGGTGGAGGCGGTGCGCAACAAGGGCTTCCGGGTCACCGAGCTCACCGACGCCGAGCTCGACGACATCACCGAACTGCGGATGCTGATCGAGGTGCCCACCGTCGCGAAGATCGCCGCTGAGTACACCGGCGGCCCCGGCGGTCGGATGGAAACCCTGCGCGAAGAGGCGCAGGAGATCGTCCGGCACGCCGGGACGGGCGACCTGATCGCCTACGTCCGGGCCGACCGGCTGTTCCACCTCGACCTGCTGGCCATGGCCGGCAACGCCCAGCTGGTCGCGGTGATCGCGGATCTGCGGTCCCGCAGCAGGCTCTACGGACTGCAGGAGCTGGTCGACAGCGGCCGACTCGGCCCGTCCTCGCTGGAGCACGAGGAGCTGCTCGATCTGGTGGTGGCCGGCAACGCGGTGGCCGCCGGCGAGCTGATGGCCCGGCACATCGGGCACGTGCGCGGCGAATGGGCCGGCCGGCCGGGCTGAGGGGTCAGCCCAGGGTCTTGGCGGCGAAGGTGTCGCATTGCGCCGGGTCGCCGGTCTGATAGCCGGTGGTGAACCACTTCTGCCGTTGTGCCGCCGTACCGTGGGAGAACTTGGAGGAGTCGACCGTGCCGCCGCCGAGGTGCGCCTGGATCCAGTCGTCGCCGATCTTGCCGGCCGTGTCGATGGCGTTCGCCAGATCCGCCTGGGTGATGTCGGAGATCAGCACCTGGCCGTCCGCGCCCGGCACCGTGCTGGCGTGCTTGGCCCACACCCCGGCGTAGCAGTCCGCCTGCAGTTCGAGCCGTACCGATCCCGAGCTGGGCCCGGTCGCGGTGCTGACCTTGTCGGAGGTTCCCAGCAGGTCCTGGATGTGGTGACCGTATTCGTGGGCGAGCACATAGGCCTGGGTGAACGGGGCGTCGTTGGCCTGGAAGGTGGTCTGCAACTCGTTCCAGAACGACAGGTCGATGTAGACGGTCTTGTCCGCCGGGCAGTAGAACGGGCCCATGCCTGCCGACCCGGTGCCGCAGCCGGTCTGGGTCTGGCCGGTGTAGAAGACCGTGTCGGCACCCTCGTAGGTGGTCCCGCTCTTGGCCAGCTCGTCGTTCCAGAACGACTGCACCGAGTTGACGACGGCGACCGCCCGGCAGTCGTCGCGGTTGTTGGCGTCCGCGCCGGTGCGACAGTTGGCGTCGAGCTGGCTGTTGTCGGCCGTCCCCGACCCACCACCGGAGAGCTGGTTGAGCAAACCGCCGGTGGTCGCGCCCGCACCCCCGCCGCCCCCGCCCGAGGAGAACACCTGGATCAGGGTGAAGACCACCACCACGATGAGGCCGAGACCTCCGCCGACGCCCTTGGCGCCGCCGAGCATCCCGCCGAGACCGCCGCCGCCGCCACCCCCCGAGGAGCCACGCCGGTCCTGGACCTGGCTGGTGTCCAGCCTCGCCTGCTCGTTGAACTTCATCAGAGGGCTCCCCTGGCTATCTGCAGTGACCGCCCACTGTAGAGGCTTCGCTCGATCCGTTCCGTCAGATCGGGCAGCCGGAGCCTTCGGGGGCGCCGGAGCCCTGGCCGGCCGGGGTCTGATTGCCGGCGGTAGCCGGGGCGCGGGGCTGCACCGGCACCCTGCGGAACCAGAGCCGGACACCCTGCCAGCGGATCAGCGCGCTGGTGCGCAGGGTGAGCATCGGCCAACGGATCAGGGAGCGCAGCACCGCGCCGGTGGTGGCGGGCCGGCCGTTGCCGGTCAGAGTGGCGACGAACGGTGTTGCGCCGTCCTGCCGCAATGCGATCGACACCGAGAGCTTCTCGGCGGGCGGCGGGGTGCGCATCAGGTAGGTGCCGCCCATCGGCAGGAACGGGGATACGTAGAACTCCTTGCCCACCATGTCCCGGCCGGCCTCGTCGGGGCGCAGCAGGTACACGTGCCGACCGCCGTAGGTGTTGTGTACCTCGGCGATCACCGCGGCCAGCCGGCCGTCGGCCTCGCAGTACCAGACCGACAGCGGATTGAAGACGTGTCCGGCCACCCGCGGGCAGGTCAGCAGCCGGATCCGGTCGGCGTCGATACCGTTGCGCGACAGCAGTTCCCGCGCATTCGCGGCCAACGACCTGGTCGGATCACCGAGATGGTCGCCGGGTCGGAACCTCACCAACGGTCGCAGCATGGCCGGCATCTGTGGGGGCCGGTCGACATCGATCAGCCAGTAGCAGGTGGAGTAATGGAAGACCCTGGGCAGCACTGCGTTCCGTCGGTGCATCACCTCGGAGTGGTACAGGGTGGCCGGACCCGGGGTGACCGTGCGTCGTGTTCTGGCCGGGGTGAACGTCATCACCAGTCGACCCCGAGGGCCGCAGCGGCCCTGACGCCTGAGGCGCACCCGTCCTCGTGAAAGCCCCAGCCCTGCCAGGCGCCGGCGAACGCCGTGCGACCGGTGTTGAGTGCGCCGATCTCGCGTTGAGCGGCGACCGAGGCCGGGGTGTAGGTCGGGTGGGCGTAGGTCATCTCCGCCAACACCGTCGCCGGGTCGACGCGGCCGTCGGAGTTCAGCGTCACCAGGTACTCGATCTCCGAGTCGATGCGCTGCAACCGGTTCAGGTGGTACGTGACGTTGACCTGGCGGTCGTCCGACTCGCAGCTGTCCATCAGGTAGTTCCACGAAGCCCGCGCCGCCGGGGTGCGCGGCAGCACCGAGGCGTCGGTGTGCAGCACCGTCTCCGACGTCAGGTACTCGAATGCGCCGAGCAGCCTCGACTCCTCCTCGGTGGGATCGGCGAGCAGGGTGAGGGCCTGGTCCGGATGTGCTGCGAGCACGACGTGGTCGACCCGATGGACCTGGTCGCCGTCGTCCCGCAACTCCACCCCGTCCACGTGCCGGGCCACGCTGCGGACCGGCGTCGCCGTGTGCACCGCGGAGAGTTCCTTGACCGCGCGTTCCACGTAGGTGCGGGAGCCGCCGACGACGGTGCGCCACTGCGGCGAGCCCGTGACGCTGAGCATCCCGTGATGGTCCAGGAACGCGAACAGGTACCGGGCGGGGTAGTTGCGGGCTCCGTCGAAGCCGCAGGACCAGACCGCTGACACCAGCGGCAGCAGGAAGTGGTGGGCGAAGTACCGGGAGAACCGGCCCTGCGAGATGAACTCCTCGAGGGTCAGCTCGTCGGGACCGGCGGCCGCGAGCACCTGCCGGGCCTGCCGGTGGAAGCGCGTGACCTGAGCCAGCATGGCCAGGAATCGGGGTCGGGCGATCGAGCGCGGTTGGGCGAACAGCCCGCCGAGGCCGCGGGCCCCCGCGTACTCGAGACCGCACCCGTCGCAGCGCACGCTCATCGACATCTCGGAGTCCTGGGTGGCCACCCCGAGTTCGCCGAACAGCCGGATCAGCGACGGATACGTCTTGGTGTTGTGCACCAGGAAACCGGAGTCCAGACCGCGAACCGCGCCGTGCGGCCCGACCACGTCGTGGGTGTGGGCATGCCCGCCCAGCCGGCCGTCGGCCTCGAACAGTCGCACGTCGTAGCGCCGTTGCAGCAGGTACGCCGCGGTCAGCCCGGCCACCCCGCTGCCGACCACCGCCACCGTGCTGCGCTCGCCGCCTGCAGCGTTGAGGCTCATCCTGGGCACTCCTGTTCCTCGGGGTCGTTCGTCGCGGCGATGCATCGCATCGTCTCAGGCGGTGATTCGGATCGGGTGGGGACGTAGATGGGTGGTCATCGAGGACTCTCCGTCACAGGTTGGTCACGGAGAGAAAGTGACCGCGTTCACATTCGAAACCGATCGAGTTCCGCTTCCTTTGGTTTCATTGACGGCTCACCTTCGCTTGTTTACGTTCACGCAGGGGTCATCCGCCGGACATCGGAAAGTGACGCCAAACGGTCCGTCAGTACGAAACCGACATTCGACGTAGAAGGGGACCCCTGGTGCCATCCCTGGACGAATTCGAGCGGGAGCAGGCCATTCTGCTCGAGCTCGACACGTCCGGGCGGGTGGTGGTCAACGACCTGGCCGAGCGTTTCGGGGTATCCACCGTGACGGTCCGCAAAGACCTGGACGCGCTGGAACGGCGGAGCGTCCTGCGACGGGTACGCGGCGGCGCGGTGAGCTCAGGGGTCACGGACGAGGGTGCGTTCGAAACCAGGGTGCGGCACGCTGCGCACGCCAAGCAGGCCATTGCCCGGGCGGCCGCTCAGACCGTCCGCAACGGCGACGTGATCGCCATGGACTCCTCGACGACCTGCTACTACCTGGCGCTGGAATTGCTCGAACGACGGAACCTGGTGGTGGTCACCAACGGACTGCGCACGGCGACCCTGTTCATGGAGCAGTCCGGCGCCATGGTGCTGATGCCCGGCGGGGTACTGCGACGCTCGGCCGGATCGATGGTCGGTCCGATCGGCGACGTGCTGGCCGGTCGTGGTCGGATCGACAAGGGATTCTTCGGCATGATCGGCCTGTCGGTGGCGCACGGACTGATGGACATCTCCGTCGAGGAGGCGCACGCGAAGCAGTACATGGCCCGGGCCTGCTCGCAGGTGATCGGCCTGTTCGACTCCTCCAAGGTGGACCGCTTCGGCCTGCACACCTTCGCACCGACGTCGACGATCCACACCCTGTACACCGACGACGCGGTCAGTCCGCAGACGGTCGCCGCCTGGGCGGCGGCCGGGGTCCCGGTGCGGACGGTGCCGATCACCGCCAACGACATGGACCTCGCGGCCGCGCGCCGGCAGATCGGTGCCGGACGATGAGCGCCCGCACGGTCGCGGCGGTCGATCTGGGTGCGGAGAGCGGCCGGGTCACCGCGGTCTCGTTCGACGGCTCCGGCCTGCATCTCGAGCTGGTAAATCGTTTCGCCAACGAGACCTCGCGAAAAACCGGGCTGCTGCGCTGGGACCTCACCCGGTTGTGGGGTCACATCACCGACGGTTTGGCCGAGCTCGCCGTGGGCGAGCGGGCGATCTCCGCGGTCGGCGTGGACACCTGGGGAGTCGACTACGGGCTGATCGCCGCCGACGGTTCGCTGGTCGACGACCCGGTGTCCTACCGGGACGGCCGGAACACCGCCGCGTTGGCCCATGCCCTGGCCGAGGTCGGCGCGGCCGCGATCTACGACGCGACCGGAGTCCAGATCCTGCCGATCAATTCACTGTTCAGTCTGCTCTCGGACGTGCAGACCCAGCCGGCCAGACTTGCCGCCGCAGACCGCATGCTGATGATGCCCGACGTCTTCCACCACCTGCTGTCCGGTTCGGTGGTCTCCGAGTACACGGCGGTCTCCACCTCGGCCGCCTACGACATGGCCGGAAACCGCTGGGCAACGGAACTGCTGGACCGGCTCGGCATTCCGCAGCGGATCCTGCCGGAGGTGGTGCCCCCGGGAACCGACGTCGGTCCACTGACCGGGGTGCCGGCCGATGGCGCGCTGGACGGCGCGCGGGTGATCCTGCCGCCCGGCCACGACACCGCCAGCGCGGTGGTGGCGGTCCCGTTCGTCGATCCCGGCGCGATGTTCATCTCCTCCGGTACCTGGTCGCTGGCCGGCGTCGAGACCTCGGCGGCGGTCGTCACCGACGCTTCCAGGCTGGCGAATCTGACGAACGAGGGCGGCTACGCCGGAACCATCCGGTTGCTGCGCAATGTGATGGGCCTGTGGATCCTGCAGCAGTGCCGCCGGCAGTGGGCCGCTGAGGGCACCGAGTTGAGCTACGCCGAGATCGCCGAGATGGCTGCCGCCGAAGAAGGTTTCGTCTCGCTCGTGTATCCGGACGCCGAGGAGTTCCTGGCCCCCGGCGACATGCCGTCGCGGATCCGCGCGTTCTGTTCACGCACCGGATCGCCGGTGCCGCCCACGATCGGCGCGGTCGCCCGGTGCGTCGTCGACTCGCTGGCGTTGAGCTACCGGGCGGTGGCCGAGGACATCACCGCGGTCACCGGCAACCGGCCTCCGTCCATCTCGATCGTCGGTGGCGGGGCCAACCACACGCTGCTCTCCCAGCTGACCGCGGACGCCACCGGTCTGCCGGTGTACTGCGGCCCGGTGGAGGCCACCGCGCTCGGCAACGGGGCGGTGCAGCTGGCCGCCCTCGGCGAGCTCGACGGGCTGGCCCAGATCCGCGAGGTGGTGGCGGCCGGACATCCGCTCACCTCCTACCGGCCCCGCCCGGACGACCGCTGGGAAGAGGCCGCGGCGCGTCTGCGTCGACTCACCACCACCGACCGGGCCGACCTGGCCCGGACGGACCGAACCCGCGCCTGAAGGGAGCCACCCGCTCCACGCACCCTCCCCGATCGCCGCCCGGCGACCGGAACCGGACACCGCGGCCCCGCCGCACGACTCACAGGAGAGTTGCATGCGTCCCACCCGCAGAATCACCGCGATCGTCGCGGTAGGTCTGAGCGCCGTACTGGTGCTGGCCGGCTGTACCAAGAAGAACGCAGCGTCGACCGACACCACGGCGCCGGCCACCACCGCGGCGGCCGGTGCCAGCAGCGCAGCCGGCAGCGCCGGCGGCGGCACGGGCGCGAAGGTCAAGGTCGCGTTCGTACCCAAGCTGCAGGGGATTCCGTACTTCGAGGCGATGAACGCCGGCGGCAAGGAGGCGATGGCCGACCTCGGCAACGTCGAATGGCTCTACCAGGGTCCGACCCAGGCCGATGCCGCTGCCCAGGCCGACATCGTCCGGTCCTACATCTCGCAGAAGGTTGACGCGCTGTTCATCGCCCCCAACGACCCCGACTCGATGGCGCCGCTGATCAAGCAGGGGGTCGACGCCGGGATCAAGGTCGGCACCTCGGACACCGACGCGCCCAACTCGGCGCGCGAGGTGATGGTGCTGATGGCCAGCTCCCAGGGCATCGGCGAAGCCAACACCGAGGCGCTGATGAAGGCCATGGGCGGCAAGGGCAAGTTCGCCATCGTGTCCTGCGGTGAGACCGCGGCGCAGCTCAACCAGTGGATCGACGTGATCAAGTCCTACACCAAGGAGAAGTACCCGGACGCCGAGATCGTCGACACCGTGTACGCCGGTGAGGATGTCGCCAAGGCCACCCAGATGGCCACCGACCTGATGAACGCGCACCCCGACCTCACCGGACTGGTCGGCGTCTGCTCGACGGCCGGACCGGGTGTCGCGCAGGCGGTCGAGAACGCCGGCAAGATCGGCAAGATCTTCACCGTCGGCATGGGCACGCCCAACGACATGAAGAAGTACCTGGACAGCGGCGCTGCTTCGGCCGGAGTCCTGTGGGACGCCAAGGCTTTGGGTTACCTGACCGCGTGGGCCGGTGTGCAGATGGCCGAGGGTAAGGACTTCCAGGCCAGCCAGAAGGTGGCTGACGGCGCCCTGGAGAACGTGACGTACGACCCGTCCACGAAGGTGCTGCTGATGGGCAAGCCGCTGACCTTCACCAAGGAAACGGCCGGCGACTACAACTTCTGATCCGTCCACCGATTGTCCGGCGGCGCCGATGCACGGCGCCGCCGGACATCCCGGAATGCTTGGAGGAGGCACGCGGTGACCACTGCAGAGCACGACCCCGGCCCCGTCGCGTCGGAGCCGGTGGAACCTCGGTCCGCCGGACCCGATCTACCGGACACCGGTGCCCGGTTGCAGATGACCGGCATCAGCAAGCGCTTCGGTGCGGTCCGGGCGATCCGGAACGCCGAGCTGACCGTGAAGACCGGCCGGGTATTGGCGCTCGTGGGTGAGAACGGGGCCGGCAAGTCCACCCTGATCAAGATCATCTCGGGAGCCGAGACGGCGGACACCGGTACCGTCACCTTCGAGGGTGCCCCGGTCACCATCGCCTCCACCAACGAGGCGATGGCCCTGGGCATCCAGACCGTGTATCAGGAGCCCCAACTGTTCTCGGAGCTCACCGTCTCGGAGAACATCTTCACCGGTCGGGAGATCCGCAAGGGCGGCCGGATCGACTGGAGTGCGCAGAACGCGAAGGTCGTCGAGCTGCTCAGCCTGCTCGGGCTGCCGGCCCGGTACGCCACCGCGGTGGTCGGCAACCTGTCCATCGCCGAGCAGCAGCAGGTGTCCATCGCCAAGGCGCTGGCCGGCAACGCCAAGATCCTGATCCTGGACGAGCCGTCCGCCATCCTCACCGACGCCGAGATAGACGTGCTGTTCGGGGTGATCCGCCGGCTGACCGAATCCGGGGTGTCGGTCATCTACATCTCGCACCGGCTCGACGAACTGTTCAAGATCGCGCACGAGGTCAGCGTGATGCGGGACGGCCAGACCGTCGGTACCTATCCGATCGAAGAACTCTCGGTCCGCAAGGTGGTCGAGCTGATGGTCGGCGGCATCCTCACCGAGACCAAGCACGAGCGCAACATCGACCCGTCGACAGTGCCGACGCTCGCCCTCGAGGGACTCGGGCTCACCGGCGACTTCCACGATGTCAACATCACCGTCCGACCAGGCGAGATCGTCGGGCTCTACGGCCTGGTCGGCTCAGGGGTCAGCGAGATCGCCGCCACCATCTACGGGATCGAGCGGGCCGACAGCGGCCGGATCCTCTTGGACGGCGCGCCGATCTCGCCGCGATCGCCCCGGCACGCCCAGAAGCTCGGGATCGGGCTGCTACCGGCCAACCGCAAGCAGCAGGGCATGTTCGCGTTCCAGTCGATCGCGTTCAACATCTCGGCCGGACACCTCGGCCTGCTCAGCTCGTTCAACACCTGGATGGACCGCGGCCGAGAGCGCCGGGTGGCCAAGGACATGATCAAGCGGCTGGCGGTGAAGACGCCGAGCGAGCGGCAGGCCATCGGCGCCATGTCCGGCGGCAACGCACAGAAGGTCGTGCTGGCCCGGCAGCTCGTGGAGCGGCCCAAACTGCTGGTGCTGGCCGAGCCCACCCAGGGCGTCGACGTCGGGGCCAAGGAGGAGATCCACCGGATCATCACCGAACTCGCCGACGAGGGCACCGCGGTGCTGGTGGTGACCTCGGATCTGCCGGAGGCGCTGCGCATCTCGGACCGGCTGCAGGTGGTCAGGGCCGGTACCACCACCGTCGAGTTCGGCCGGGACGCCACCCAGGTCGACGTCCTGGCCGCCGCGGCCGGCGCGGTCGACACCGAAGGGCAGGTCGCATGAGTACCGCAACCGCGCCGCCGCCGGGATCACTCGGCGCCGGCGAGGCTCACGAAGTCACCTCGAAGAACCGGATCCTGCCGTCCCCGATCACCGGTCAGGAGCTGGTGCTGGTCGGCGTCATCGCGGTGCTCTGGGTGATCCTGGGCTTCGCCACCCCGGCGTTCGTCACCGCCGGTTCGATCCAGCCGCTGCTCGGTGCGGTGTCGCCGATCGCGGTGATCGGCATCGGCATGACGATCGTGATCATCACCGGCGGCATCGACGTGTCGGTCGGCGCCATCATCATGGTGTCCGCGGTGATCACCGCGAAATCGCTGGTGAACAGCGGCTGGAGCCTGCCGGTCGCGGTGCTGGTGTCGGTGCTGGTGGGCGGCGTGCTCGGGGCGATGAACGGTCTGCTGATCGCCTACGGGCGGGTGCACGCCATCATCATCACCTTCGGCACGGCGAACATCTTCCAGTGGATCGGGCTGCGAGTCTTCAATTCCAGCACCGTCAACGGGATCCCGGACACCCTGTCCACCCTGGGCAACGGAGCCGCCGGGCGCTCGTTCGGCGTCCCGCACTCCTTTGCCATCACCGTGGTGCTGCTGGCGATCGCCTGGTGGTACCTGCGGCACACCGCAGGCGGACGGCATTTCTACGCCATCGGCGGGGATCCGCAGGCGGCCCGGCTGGCCGGTGTCCGGGTGCAACGCCGGGTGCTTCTCGCGTACGTGATCACCGGGCTGCTCGCCGGCCTGGGCGCCTGCTTCATCGTGGCGCAGGGGTCCAACCTCGGACAGAACGTCGGCACCGGCAAGGAACTCGCGGTGATCGCGGCCGTGGTGATCGGCGGCACGTCCATCATGGGCGGCCGCGGTTCGGTGCTCGGCACGCTGCTCGGCGCGATCCTGGTGCAGACCGTGACCTCCGGCGTCACCCAGCTGAGCTGGCCGTCCCAGCTTTCGGACCTGTTCGTCGGCATCGCGATCATCATCGCGGTCGGCGCGGACCTGATCCGCGAACGAGCGAGGAGGAAGAAGTGAGCACTCCCACGCTGGATCTGCCTCCGACCGGGGGCATTCCGGAGCCGTCCCCGCCGCCGGCGGACGCACCGGAGCAGAAGGCCGGCGAGCCGCTGTTCGGCAAGCTCCTGCGGGCGCTGCTGACCCAGCGGATCGTGCTGCTGGCCGTTCTGATCGTGATCGTCGTCGTGGTGTTCATGATCATGGGCAGCGGCGGCTACCTGACCGCGGACTACGACTCGGACGCCCTGGCGGCCACCCTGATCAACGCCGTCCCGCTGGCCATGCTGGGCTTCGCCGAGCTGATCGTCATCCTGTCCGGGCGCGGCGGCATCGACCTGTCGGTCGGCGCCAACGTCTCGCTCAGCGGCATGGTGTTCGGCTTCGCCTACGGCCAGTGGGGCTGGCCGCTGTGGATGTCCATCATCCTGGCGGTGATCTGCGGTGGTGCGCTCGGCGCGATCAACGGGGTGCTGGTCGCCTACATCGGATTCCCCGCCCTGATCGCCACCCTGGCCACGTACTACTCGTACAAGTCGCTGGCCGTGGTGATCAACAACCAGCGCCCGATCAGCACCACCGAGATCCAGAACATGTACGACTCGACCGCCAAGTCGGTCAGCCTGCCGCTGATCGGCGACTACTTCCCGGACATCCCGATCGGCGTCTTCCTGTTCCTGATCCCGACCACCATCGTGATGTGGCTGTTGTTGGCCCGCACCACCTTCGGCCGCCGGGTCTACGCAGTCGGCACCAACGACATCGCGGCCAGATGGTCGGCCATCGACGTGCGCAACGCCCGGTTCAAGGCCTATGTGATCAGCGGGATGATCTCCGGCCTGGTGGCCGTCGTCATCGTCGGGCAGTTCGCCTCCGCCCGTCCGGACGCCGGCGTCTCCGGCAATGGGCTGGCGCTGCCCGCCATCACCATCGCGGTGCTCGGCGGAGTGGCCATCACCGGCGGTATCGGGCGGGTGGCCGGCGTGGTGCTGGCGACCCTGCTGATCGTCTGGCTCAACGCCGGCATCCTGCTGGCCTTCGAGGGCAACGAAGGCTCGCAGTATCAGTTGTTGGCGCTCGGTGTGGTGCTGGTGTTCGCCGCTCTGCTCAACGGGTTGGCCACCCGGAAGTACGGAGGGGCGCGTTGACCCCGGCTTTCGCGCCCGACCTGATCAGCGATGAACTGGTCGCACTCACCCGTTCGCTCGGTCGCCCGGAACGCGATCTGGTGATCCTGGCCGAGGGCAACACCTCCCAGCTGCTCGCGGACGGACGGCTCGCGGTCAAGGCGTCCGGGTCGAACATGGCCTCGGTGACGGCCGAGGACTTCGTGGTGGTCGAGGTCGGTCCGCTGGCGGCGCTGCTGTCCGACAGCGGCGCCACCCAGGCCGATCTCACCGCAGCGCTGGATGTCGGCGAGGTGGCCGGGCGGCGCCGGCGCGGCTCCATCGAGACCCTCGTGCACGTCGCCGTCCAGGCGGTCGCCCCGGCCGCCTTCGTCGGGCACACCCATCCGACGGCGGTGGTCGGCCTGCTGGCCTCGGTCGTCGGGCCGACCGCCTGGGGCCGGCACGTCTACTCCGATGAGGCGGTGGTGGTGGGCCGGCCGCTCTACGTGCCGTACGCCTCGCCGGGCATCGAACTCGGGCAGGTGTTCCACCGGGCCCTGGCCGCGAGGTTCGCCGACACCGGTGAGCTTCCGGCGCTGGTGCTGCTGGGGAACCACGGCATCGTCGCCATCGCCCCGACACCGGAAGGTGTTGAGGGGATCTCGGCGATGGCGGTGAAGGGCGCCCAGGTGCGGACGACCGCCTACGCGGTCGGTGGGGTGGCACCGCTGAGCGCCGAGTCGGTGGACAAGTTCTTCGCCAGGGCCGACATCGCCGAGCGTCGGGACAACCTCGCCAAGGGGCAGTTCTGATGGTGCTTCCGGCCCGCATCGAAGCGGTGTTCTGCGATGTCGGCGGGCCGCTCTACGACGACGCCAATTTCGTCGCCGCCGTGCTGACCGCCCTCGACGAGCTGCTCGCCGCGCAGGGCCGGCTGCCGGCCGACCGGACCGCGTTCCACCGCATCTACGACGCCGTCCGGGCCCGCCAGGCCGGGTCGCTGCGCACCGCGCTCGCCACCGAGATCCTCGGGGACGCAACGCTGCGCGGCGAGCTGCACGAGCGAACGCGAGCGCATTGGGTGCATCCGGCCGGCACGCTCTACCCCGACGCGCTGCCCTTCCTGCGCGGTCTGCACGGCCGGGTCCGCACCGGCGTCCTGGCCAACCAGGAGGCAGCGGTCGTCGACGCCCTCACTCGCGACGGACTCGCCCCGTTCATCGACATCTGGGGAGTCTCCGCCCTGGTCGGATATGAGAAGCCCAGCCCGGAGTTCTTCGGCTGGGCGTTGGACCGGGCCGGCACCGACGCCGCGCACGCAGTGCACATCGGCAACCGGCTCGACACCGATGTGCGCCCGGCCGGCGCGCTCGGCATCGGCACCGTCTGGGTACTGCGTGGCGAGGCCCCCGACGAGCCCACCGAGGAGCAGCTGGCCGAACCGGACCTGACCGTCACCACTCTCGACGGACTGGCCGAGATCCTCCTCGAGCGGGTCGGAGTGGCGTCATGAGCCCCGTGCTGCTCGGCATCGACCTGGCCACGGCCGGCGCCCGGGTGGTCGCCCTCGACGGTGCCGACGGATCGGTGCTCGCCCAGCGATCCGCCGAGTTGCCTGCTCCGCACCGGCCGGGGCCCGGGATCTCCGAGCAGGACGCCCGCTACCCGCAGGTGGTGGTGCCACTGATCGCCGCAGTGGCAGCCGATCTCGGCGACCGGGCGCCGCAGGTCGCGGCCCTGAGCGTCACCGGTACCTCCGGCACCGTCGTGCCGTGCGATGCGGCCGGTCGGCCGTCCGGCCCTGCGGTGCTCTACGACGACCAGCGGGCGCGGGTGCAGCAGGACCTGCTGCGCGCCGCGGGTGCGCAATCCGCGATCACCAGCGCCCTGGCCCGGATCGGTTGGCTGGCAGCTCACTCGCAGGCCGTGCTGTACCTGCACACCCCCGACGTGCTGATCACCGCGCTCGCGGGCACCGTGCTGCCGACGGACACCTCGCACGCCCTGAAGTCCGGCATCGACCCGGTGGACGGAACCTGGCCGGCGACGCTGCTGGACCTGCTCGACATCGACCCCGGCACACTGCCCGCGTTGGTGCATCCCGGCACCGTCGTCGGCACTGTCGCGGACCCGGTCGCGGACCTGGTCGGTCTGCCGCGTGGAGTTCGGATCGTCGCCGGCATGACGGACGGCTGCACCGCCCAGCTCGCCGCCGGAGCGGTTGTCCCGGGGGACACGGTCGGGGTGCTCGGCACCACGCTTGTCCTCAAGGGTGTTGCACTGCAGGCAGTCTCGGACGTCTCCGGTGCGGTGTACTCGCACCTGGCGCCGGACGGCCGATTCTGGCCCGGCGGCGCGTCCAACGTCGGTGCCGGCGTGCTCGCCCGGGAGTTCCCCGGCCGGGACCTGGGGCGACCTGGATGCGGCGGCGGACGCCCGCGGTCCGGCGGATGTGCTCCGCTATCCACTCTCCGGCACCGGTGAGCGGTTCCCGCTGGCCGACCCCGGGGCGACCGGCTTTCGCACCGGCACCCCCGCCGACGAGGTCGAGGCGTACCGGGCCGTACTGGACGGAGTGGCCTTCACCGAACGGTTCGGGCTGGAGGCCCTCGCCGATCTGGGTGTGCAGAGCGGCCGCCACCGGCTGGCCGGCGGCGCGAGCCGCAGCGCGGTGTGGAACCGCATCAGGGCCACCGTGATCGGCGCCACCGTCACCGTGCCCGCCGCGGCGACCAGCGGCGTCGGCGCCGCGGTGCTGGCCGCCGCCGGCCTCTCCGGCCGCCCGCTCGCCGAGGTGGCAGCGGAACTGGTGTCGGCCGGACCGGCGGTCGATCCTGATCCGTTGTCCGGCAACCGGCTCGACGAGCAGTACCACCAGTGGCGGACCGAACTGCTGCACCGCCACGACACCCTGACCCCCGCCTGACGACCCGACCGGGTCGACGATATCCAGGAGTGATCACGTGACATCCGCGAACGACGCCAACCAGGTGCCTGCAGGAGTGGCCGAGCTCATCGCCCGCTCCAATCGGCTGGGCTCCGACCCTGCGGTGACCAACTACGGCGGCGGCAACACCTCCGCGAAGGTCCGCCAGGTGAGCCCCGCCACCGGAGCCGAGGTGGAGCTCCTCTACGTCAAGGGATCCGGTGGCGACCTCGGTACTCTCAAGCCGGGCGGCCTCGCCGTCCTGGAGCGGGATCGTCTGGTGGCCCTGGACTCGGTGTACCAGGGCGTCGACCACGAGGACGAGATGGTCGGCCTGTTCCCGTATTGCGCTTTCGGCACCGGTGGTGCGACGCCGTCGATCGACACTCCGATGCACGGCCTGGTGGACCACGCCCACGTCGACCACCTGCACCCGGACGCGGTGATCGCGCTGGCCTGCGCCGCCGACGGACCCGCACTGGTGCAAAGGATCTGGGGCGGAGCGGTGGGCTGGGTACCCTGGAAGCGGCCCGGCTGGGAGCTCGGCCGGGCGATGGCCGACCTGGCCAAGGACCCGACCGTCATCGGCGCGGTGCTCGGCGGCCACGGCCTCACCGCCTGGGGAGCGACCAGCGACGAGGTGGAAGCCCGGTCGCTGCAGATCATCGCCGACGCCCAGCGCTATCTCGACGAGCAGTCGGTCCCGGAGCCGTTCGGCCCGGCCGTTGCCGGCAACGAGCCGCTCGACCCGGCCGCCCGCCGGGCCCGGGCCGCGGAACTGTTCCCGCACCTGCGACGGATCGCCTCCGCCGACCGTCGGCAGGTCGGCCACTTCACCGATTCGGAGGTGGTGCTGGACTTCCTGTCCCGGGACAAGCTGGCGCACCTGGTGTCGCTCGGCACCTCGTGCCCGGATCATTTCCTGCGCACCAAGGTCCGCCCGCTGCTGCTGGACACAGCGGTGGACGCGCCACTGGACGAGGTGATCAGCCGGCTCGATGCGCTGCACGCCGAGTACCGCGAGGAGTACCGCGGCTACTACGACCGGCACGCGACGCCGGAGTCGCCGGCGATGCGCGGCGCTGACCCGGCGATCGTGCTGGTGCCGGGTGTCGGGATGTTCTCGTTCGGCGCCGACAAGCAGACCGCCAGGGTGGCCGGCGAGTTCTATGTCAACGCCATCAACGTGATGCGCGGCGCCGAGGGCGTCTCGACGTACCAGCCGGTCGACGAGGCGGAGAAGTTCAAGGTCGAGTACTGGCAGCTCGAGGAGGACAAGCTCAAGCGGCGTCCGGCGCCGAAACCGTTGGCGGGCAAGGTGGCCGTGGTCACCGGTGGCGCCAGTGGGATCGGGCTGGCCACGGTCCGGGAGCTCGCCAGACATGGCGCGTACGTGGTGGTTGCCGACCTGTCCGCTGCCGGCTGCGCAGCAGTGGCCGACGAACTCGGCGGCAGCGACGCCGCGGTCGGCGTGGCGATGGACGTCACCGACTACGACGCGGTGGTCGCGGGGATCGCGGAGGCGGTGGTGGCGTTCGGCGGGGTCGACATCATCGTGAACAACGCCGGGATCACCCGGGCCGGTTCGCTGGCCGACACGTCCCTGGAGGACTGGGATCTGCAGTACCAGATCATGCCGCGCGGATCCTTCGTGGTGGCCAAGGCGGCGGAGCCGGTGCTCCGGGCGCAGGGGCTCGGCGGCGACATCATCAACATCTGCTCCAAGAACGCGGTGTTCGCCGGACCCAACAATGTGGCCTACTCCTCGGCGAAAGCCGCGCAGGCCCACATGGTCCGGCTGCTGGCTGCCGAACTCGGCGACATCGGCGTCCGGGTCAACGGGATCAACCCCGACGGGGTGGTGCGTGGATCCGGGATCTTCTCCGGTGGCTGGGGCGCGTCCCGGGCCGCCACCTACGGGGTGTCGGAGGACGAGCTCGGCAAGTACTACGCGCAGCGCACGGTGCTCAAGGAAGAGGTGCTCCCCGAGCACATCGCCTCCGCGGTATTCGCGCTGACCAACGGCACCCTGCCGATCACCACCGGGCTGTTGGTACCGGTCGATTCCGGTGTGCCGCAGGCCTTCGTCCGCTGAGGACGCCCGAGAAACGAAAGGCATTCCCATGACGAACCGCATCGGTATCCACGCCCTGGTCTGGGTCGGCGGCTGGACCCCGGCCGAGGCCGAGAAGGCCATCTCCTCCTCGGCCGAGGCCGGGTACGACCTGATCGAACTGGCCGCCATCGACCCGGAGAGCTTCGATTCCGCGATGACGGCCCGGTTGCTCGCCGAGTACAACCTGGCCGCCGGAGTGTCGCTGGGCCTCGACGACGACACCGACGTGTCCAGCGACGACGATGCGGTGGTGGCCGCCGGCCGGGCCCGGCTGGATCTGGCGCTGGATCTGGTGCACGACATCGGCGGTGACTATCTCGGTGGCGTCATCTTCTCCAAGCTGGGCCGCTACACCCGGCCGGTCACCGAGCGCGGCCGGGCGAACTCCATGGCATCGATCGCCCGGCTCGCCGACCGGGCCAAGGAGTACGGCGTCACGCTGGGCTTGGAGTTCTGCAACCGGTACGAGACCAACGTGCTGAACACCACCGCGCAGACCCTGCAGTTCATCGACGAGCTCGGCCGCGACAACGTCGTCGCGCACCTCGACACCTATCACATGAACATCGAGGAGAACTCCTTCACCGAGCCGGTTCTGGCCGCGGCGGTGGCCGGCAAGCTCGGCTACGTGCATGTCGGGGAGTCGCACCGCGGGCAGCTGGGAACCGGCTCGATCCCGTGGGCCGAATTCTTTGCGGCGCTGCACCGGGTGGACTACCAGGGCACCATCACCTTCGAGTCGTTCTCCTCCGAGGTGGTGCACCCGACGTTGTCGTCCGCCCTGTCGATCTGGCGCAACCTGTGGACCGACAACATGGACCTGGCCACCGGCGCCCGGGAGTTCCTCCGCAAGGAGTACGGCGCCTGAATCCTGGTCATGCCCCGCGTTCCCCAGCCCGCGAGACGCCATCCGCCGAGCCCCGCCCCCGTTCCCCACCAGCGTTGCCCCCAGCCCGGCGTTGATCATGAGAAACTGCACGCGACACGCCGACAAAATCGTGCGACACGCCGTAAATCCGGTGCAGCTTCCCATGATCAACGGGCGAGTCCGGGTGCTGGAGCCGGTCCAGGTACCCAAGCAAGGGCGGGAGGAGACCCGATGGCAGGCTTCGACTTCCGGCGCACGGCGATGGAGGCGGAGTCGCCGGAAGAGGTCGGCTACGACTCGATCCGGGCGAACCTGGGGGAGTCTTCGCTGTCCGACCGGCGGTTCGCCGACCTGGGCATCGACCTGGACCACCTGGTCCTGCTCTACGGCGACCATCGCGGCGATCCCCGGCTGCGTGAGCTGGTCGCCGCCCGGTCCGGGGTCCGACCCGACGACGTGCTGGCCACCGCCGGCGGGGCGCTCGCGCTCTTCCTGGTCGCCACCGCGCTCGGCGGCCCCGGGACCCGGACGCTGGTCACCGCTCCCAACTACGTCGCCAACGTCGAGACCCCCCGGGCGTTGGGCGGCGCGGTGGATCTGCTGGAGCTGACCTATGACGACCGGTGGGGGGTCGATCCGGAGGCCGTGCGGCGCTCGCTCACCCCGCACACCCGGCTGGTATCGGTGACCAGCCCGCACAACCCGACCGGCACCGAGATCGACCGGGCCACCCTCGATCGCCTGCTGGCGATCGTCGAAGCCACGGCAGACAGCTACCTGCTGGTCGACCAGACCTACGCCGAGCTCTCCGGTCCCGACCCCCTGCCCGACGTGGCATCGCTGTCGCCGAGGGCGATTTCGGTGTCCGGGGTCTCGAAGACCTACGGCGTCCCCGGTATTCGGCAGGGCTGGATCACCTGTGCGGACCCGGATCTCATGACGACGCTGCTGGCCGTCAAGGAGCAGGTGGTGCTGACCGGCTCGGTGCTCGACGAGGCGATCGCGGCCGCAGTGCTCGATCGGCGGGAGGCGCTGCTGCCGGCAATCAGGGCCGCCGTCGCCGCCCGCGGCGCGATCGTCGCCGACTGGATCGACAGGCACCCGGCGCTCGAGTGGGTGACTCCGACCGGAGGCGTCACCGGGTTCCCACGGATCCGCGCAGATCACCCGGCCGCACCCGACTGGCACCGGACGCTACTCGCCGAACACGCCGTGTTCGTCGGCCCCGGTCACTGGTTCGACCAGCCGTGGCGGCACTTCCGGCTCGGCTGGGGATGGCCCGACGAGGCTGAACTCCGCGCCGGGCTGGCCGGCATCGACTCGGTGCTCGGCGCCGGGCCCACACCCGCCGAACCCACCCGGACCGAACCCACCCGGCCCGCACCAACGGCCTGAGCTGGGAATTCGGTGCCGCCTGGGCCCGGCGATGTGGGCCGGCCGGGTCTCAGGGTCGCGCGGACGGCGGATCGACCGGGCGGACGAACCGGCCTAGCGTTTTCTGCCAGACCGCCCGGACGCGAGCGGCCCACCCGCCGTGAGGAGGAGCGATGTTCATCCAGATCATGCAAGGACCGTGCAGCCGTGAAGAGGACCTGCGAGGCGCCCTGGAGAGCTGGCGCAACAGCTGCGAGGCCGGTGCCGTCGGCTTCCTCGGCGGGACCTACGGCTTCACCGACGATGGCCAGTTCATCGCCGTGGTGCGCTTCGAGAGCGCGGACGCCGCCAGGCGGAACTCCGAGCGGCCGGAACAGGGTGCCTGGTGGGCGGAGACCGAGAAACTGTTCAGCGGACCGGTGCAGTTCCACGACAGCGACGACGTGACGGTGCTGCTGAACGGCGGCTCCGACGACGCCGGGTTCGTCCAGGTGATGCACGGTCACGTCACCGACGCCGAAGCGGCCCGGAAGATGATGTCCGAGGGCATGGAAATGCTGCACGAGGCCCGACCGGACGTCATCGGCGGCACGTTCGCGATGTTCGACGACGGCTCGTTCACCGAGACCATCGCCTTCACCGACGAAGCCAGCGCCCGCAAGGCCGAGACGGCCGAGTTGCCGCCGGAGATCCGCGAGCAGATGGAGAACGGGCCGATGCAGGTCGAGGCCTACCTGGACCTGCACCGGCCGTTCTTCGCCACGCACGGCTAGGGCCGAGCGACCCTGCGACGTCAGCGCGCCGTGCGGCGGCCGAAGAGCAGCGGCGGCGCCAAGACAACCCACCACGATCCCGCCGACGCACCAGGCCAGCGCGACGATCCAGGTGGTCCCGATCGGGGTGCCCATCATCAGGCCGCGCAGGGTCTCGATGACGGGCGTCACCGGCTGGTGCGATGCGACACCGCGCAGGAATCTGGGCATGGTGTCGGTCGGGACGAAGGCGCTGGACAGGTACGGCAGGAACATCACGATGAAGGCGAACGCGTTCGCGCCCTCGACACTCTTCGCGACCAGGCCGAAACAGGCGGCGAGCCAGGAGATCGCCGACATGAAGAGGATGAGCAGCCCGGCAACGCCCAGCCAGTCGAGAACGCCGGCGTGCGGGCGGAACCCGATGGCCAGCGCCACCCCCAACACCACCAGGGTGGCGACCAGGTTCTGCAGCACGGTGGCCACCACGTGCCCGATCAGCACGCAGGCCCCAGCTATCGGCAGCGACCGGAAGCGGTCGATCACCCCGGTCGTCATGTCCTGGGCGACACTGACCGATGCCCCGGCAGAGCCGAAACCCGCGCACAGCAGGATGATCCCGGGTACCACGTAGTTGATGTAGCCGCCGGTGGTGTCGATCGCCCCGCCGAACACGTAGACGAACATCAGCAGGATCACCAGCGGCAGCACCAGCGCCATCATCAGCGCGTCGAGGCTGCGGATGTTGTGCCGCACGCTGCGGCCGACGAACACCGCGCCGTCCGAGAGCAGGGTCGATGCGGGGCTGCGCGGCGGCGCGGTGATCGTGGGTGCGGTCAGGGTGGCCATCATGCGGTCCTCTCCAGTGCGGGGCGGGCGGCGTCGTCGCGATGCTCGGTCAGGTGCAGGAAGACGTCGTCGAGGGTGGGGGCGTGCAGGGTGAGCCGGACTGCCGGAGTGCCGGTGGTGCTCAGCCGGTCCAGCAGCCGGCGCACCGCGTCGGCGGAGCCATCGGAGCCGACTCGCAGGCTCAGCACTGCCTCGTCACGCAGCGGGTCCGGCGAGCCCGGCTCGGCGAGCAGCGATTCGGCCCGCCAGAGATCGGTCGGCGTCGCGAAGAACAGCTCGACGGTCTCGCTCCCGACCCCGGCCTTCAGCTCGGCCGGGGTGCCCTCAGCGACCAGCCGGCCGCCGTCGATCACCGCGATCCGGTCGGCGAGCCGGTCCGCCTCATCCAGGTACTGGGTGGTCAGCAGCACCGTCACCCCGGAGCCGGCCAGTTCTTCGACGGCGTCCCAGACCTCGTGGCGGCTGCGGGGATCGAGGCCGGTGGTCGGCTCATCCAGGAACAGCACCGCCGGCACCGAGATCAGGCTCATCGCCAGGTCGATCCGGCGGCGCATGCCGCCGGAGTAGGTGTTCACCCGACGGTCCGCCGCGTCCCCGAGATCGAACTGGGCCAGCAGCGCATCGACCCGGGACCGGACCTGCATTCTGGGCAGGTGCCGCAGTCTGGCCATCATCACCAGGTTCTCCCGACCGCTGAGCATCTCGTCCACGGCCGCGTACTGGCCGGTCAGGCTGATCGCCGCGCGGACCTGCTGCGGCTGGGTCGCCACGTCGAAGCCGGCAACTGTCGCCCGCCCTGCGTCGGCGCGCAGCAGGGTGGCGAGGATGCGCACCGTTGTCGTCTTGCCGGCCCCGTTCGGACCGAGCAGTGCGCAGACGGTGCCGGCCTCGACCCGCAGGTCCAGGCCGTCCAGGACCGTGGTGCCGCCGTACGACTTGGTGAGGCTCGTTGCCTCCAATGTGTATGTCATATACTCAGTGTATGACGTACACATCGCCGTGCGCCAGAGGATAAGGGAAAGTGGTGCACGTGGCAGCCGACACCGACCCTCCCGAGCCGCAGCCGGTCGGTCCGGTCGACCTGTGGGGCCGTTGGGACGACCGTGGCCGGCAGGCGAAAGAGGGATTGACCCTCGAGCGCATCACCCGGGCTGCGGTCGAGCTCGCCAACGCCGACGGGTTGGCCGCGGTGTCGATGGCCAGGGTCGCCCAGCGTCTGGGCTTCACCACCATGGCGCTGTACCGGCACGTGGCCAGCAAGGACGAGCTGCTGCTGCTGATGTTCAACAGCGCGATCGGCAGCCTGCCGGAGCTGCCGGCCGGTGCCGGCTGGCGGGAGTCGTTGGAGGTCTGGGCCGCGCACCTCAGCGTGGGCGTGTTGCGCGCGCCCTGGGTGGTCGAGATCAACCCGACCGGCCTGAACACCCCGATGCAGGTCGCGCTGCTCGATCTCGGGCTTCAGGCGCTGGCCGGGACCGGCCTGCCGGATGGCGAGAAGGCGGCCGTCCTGCTGGTGGTCAGCGGCCACGTGTTCAGCCACGCCCGGACCGTCAGCGACTACCAGCGCACCGAGCAGGCGGGGACCTTCGGCACGCTGTTCACCGCCCCCGATTTCGGCGAGAAGTACCCGACATTGGCGGCGGCCCTGCAGAACGGGATCTTCGACGACGACGGCTCGGCGGGGAACCCGGACGATCTGATGTTCGGGCTGACCCTGATCCTCGACGGCGTGGCGAACCGGATCGCCGGGTACGCCGGGACGTCGCCCGTCGACTAACCTTCAGGGCACTGGAGGCGTGTCCGAGTGGCCGAAGGATGCCGCCTTGAAAGCGGCCAGGTGTAACAGCCTCGGGGGTTCGAATCCCTCCGCCTCCGCTCTGCGACGTACCGGACGGCCGGTCCGGGCGTCACCCGGTGACGGGCGAGCCGGCGAACATCTGCCGCTCCTTGGCCCGGGCCGACCCTGGTGCGTACCAGCGCTGCACCCAGTGCGACGTCGGGTCCAGATAGCGCCGGCCCAGGGTGACCGTCGGCGCGGCGGTGCCCGGCGATCCCGGCCGGGCGGCCACCCTGGCCCGGAACTCGTAGTGGGTGAACAGCCGCATGAACTCGGTGAGATAGACGTCGGCGACGTCGGTGTCGCCGCGGATGACCAACATGTTCTCGTCGTTGGAGATCGTCGAGGCCTTGGAGAAGTTCGCCGAGCCGGTGACCACGATCGGGTCGTCGGACAACGGGTCGATGAGCAGGAACTTGGTGTGGATGTAGCGGACGTGCTTGTTCGCGGCCAGCGTCACCTCTTTGATCCACTGACCCCAGCCGCCCTTGCCGATCACCGCGCCGACCGTCACCTGGTTGTCGGGGTCGGCGTCCCGGATCATCAGCTCCGCACCGCCGGAATCGGTGTCCAGCAGGACGTACTTCAGGAAGTCCCGGTCCTTGGTGAGCGCGGCCATCAGTGGGGCGCTGACGCCGAACGCCGCGGTCAGGAACAGCCCGCTGTCCGCGCGGTCGGCCAGCGTCCCGTACCAGTCCAGCGCCGCCACGGTCGTCCGCGGGCTGAACACCGTGGTGGTGCCGGTGCGCAGTCGTTGGATCGGCATGGCGGGCCTGGTGTCGTTCCAGGGCTTGAAATCGCGTTGCAACGGGTTGTCCACCAACCGGTTCCAGTAGTCCAGGTAGCGGGCGGCGATCGCCGGGTCGCGGACGATGTGCCCTACGTTGGACTGGCCGTACAGACCGCCCTCGGTGACGTTCGTCGATCCCGTCCACACCGAGACCGGCGCGCCGTCCTTGAGCAGCACGATGAACTTGTTGTGCGCGATGGCGATATGGGTGCGGTGGATGACCAGCCCGGCGATGCCCGCGGTGGTGACCGCCGCGTCGGTGGTGTCCCGTGGGCCGGTGCTGGAACCGGTCCAGTCGGCGACGATCCGGACATCGGCGCCGGACGCGGCGGCCACCCCGAAAGCTTGCAGCACCGGCTGCCAGGAGAACTCATACACCGCGGCCCGCAACGAGTATCCAGCGCCGGCGGCCTGCCCGATGAACGCGGTGAGGGCCTCGACCAGACCGGCGGAGAGCCAGGTGTAGGCCGCGCCGTTGGCGATCTGGTCGGGCTGCTTGTTGCCGAACCGTTCGGCGTAGTACTGGCTGGCGATCACCCCACGGTTGAACACGACCCCGTGCACGCCGGCGTCCACCGTCATCGTCTGTACCCGGACCTGTTGCACCGCAACGGGAGCCAGCCGAGCCGGAGTGCCGCCCAAGGCCCGCACCTCGTAGGTGTAGTCGTGCCCGGGCTTGGCGGTGTAGTCGCCCCAACGGAAGGTCTGGATCGGATTGTCCCAGCTCGAGTACGACGAGCTGGTCCCGTTGATCCGGAAGCCCAACTGGTTGCGCAGCCAATAGCGTTGACCCTCGGTGTGGTCGGTCCGCCGGATCGCGAACCCCAGCAGGTCGCTGGTGAGGTCGGCATCCAGATCCATGCCCAGCATCACCACGTCGGTCCCCGCGACGGCCTGCACGGCCAGCCTGCCGTCCTTCGCCCGGATGCGCATCTGCCACCTCCACGAGGAGAAACCCCCCACCGGGTAATGAGTCGGACAGCCGGCGGGAAATACCAGTGTGGACCGGGTCCGAGGTTCCGGTCGGGCGAACTACAGTCGCCCGAATGCACCCGGCGCCGGATGACCCCGACCCGGTGCTGCTGGAGCTGCGCCCGGACCGGGCGACCTACCTCCGCGGCCTGGGCACCAGGGCGTTGCTGGTGGTCCCGCTGATCGGGACGCTCGCGCTGAGCTCGTCCCGGTTCGGCGGACTGCCGTTCGCGGTCTACGGCTGGACCATCGGGGCGGCGATCGTCATCCTCGTCACCTCTGTTGTGCTCTCGACCTCCCGGATCCGGCTGACCTGGCACTTCGTCGTGGTCGGCCGCGCGGTCGGGCCGCCGCGGACCATTCCACGGGAGCAGATCGGTTATGGCGTGCTGGTGCAGCGGTACCGCCGGCTCGGTAACGCCGAGGCGCCGATGCTGGTGCTCGTCGACCGCGGGCGCAGGCGGCTGCTGCAGTTGTCCGGGCAGTACTTCGAGCGCGGCGACCTGACCGGGCTGGCCGAGCAGATCGGCATCCGCTTCTTCGACGTGCTGACGGAACCCACCACGCCGGCCGAGTTCGACCGGCGGCATCCAGGAGTGCTGCGGTTCATGGAGCGCCGGCCGACCGTGATCGTGGTCGCGGTGCTGCTGACGATCCTGGCCGCGGCGATCGCCTACCTGGTGCTGGCCGACCCGCACTAGCTCTCGGGCTGCCCCGGTGCCGGGTCGGGTGGGGTCGGCGCCGAACGTAGGGTGCCAGGGTGAGTCCCACCGAGATCGTCGTGATCCTGCTTGCCGGGATCGGCGCCGGGACGATCAACACCATTGTCGGTTCGGGCACCCTGATCACCTTCCCGGTGCTGATCGCGTTCGGCTTCCCACCGGTGACGGCCACCATGTCGAATGCGATCGGGCTGGTGCCGGGTGGCGTCTCCGGGACCTGGGGGTACCGGCGCGAGCTCAAGGGCCAGTGGCCCCGGCTGCGCTGGCAGGTGCCAGGGTCGCTGCTCGGCGCGGTCACCGGCGCCTGGCTGCTGCTGCACCTGCCGGAGGACACCTTCGTCGCGGTGGTGCCCGTGCTGCTGGTGCTGGCGCTGCTGCTGGTCATCTTCCAGAGCCGCATCCAGACGTTCGCCCGTCGCCGGGCCGCGGCGGCCGGCCGCGAGCACGGGGAATTGACCAGGGGCCGGATGACGGCGCTGGTACTGGCCACCTTCGCGGCAGGCATCTACGGCGGCTACTTCGCTGCCGCCCAGGGGATCCTGCTGGTCGGCATCATGGGGGCGCTGCTCACCGAGTCGCTGCAGCGGATCAACGCCGCCAAGAACCTGCTCACCTTGATGGTCAACGTGGTCGCGGCCTCGGCGTATGCGATCGTCGCACCCGACCGGATCAGCTGGGCCGCGGCCGGGCTGATCGCGGTCGGCTCGCTGATCGGCGGGTTCATCGGCGCCACCGTCGGGCGACGGCTACCCCCGCTGGCGCTCAAGACCGCGATCGTGGTCCTCGGCGTGCTGGCGATCTGGCGGATCCTGACGCTCACCTGAAACGTGCGGCCTCAGCCCTGCGGGTAGCGGCCGGCAGCCGCAAGGAACTGGTCGTTCTCCGCCGGCGACCCGATCGTCACCCTGGCGCCACCTCCCTGGGTGTGCGAGAACGGCCGGATGATCACCCGGTGCTCCTCGCAGTGCCGGGCGAAGTCCGCGGCGCGATCCTCCAGCGGCAGCCAGACGAAGTTGGCCTGCGACGTCGGCACCTCGAACCCGAAGCCGCGCAACGCGTCGGTGACCCTGGCCCGTTCGTCGACCACCTGCTGCCAGCGCGGGGCGAGGGTGTCCCGCTGGCCGAGCGCGGCGATCGCGGCGGACTGGGCCAGCGAGTTCACCGCGAACGGGATCGCGACCTTGCGCAGCGCGCCGACCACCTCAGGGTCGCCGACCGCATAGCCGACCCGCAGCCCGGCCAGGCCGTAGGCCTTGGACAGCGTGCGCAGCGCCAGCACATTGGGGCGGCGCGAGGCCACCTCGATGCCGTCCGGCGCGTCCGGGTCGTTGTCGAAGTCCCGGTAGGCCTCGTCGATGACCACCAGCACCTGCTCGGGCACGGAGTCCAGGAACGTCTCGAGCTCGCCGGCGTGCACCGTGGTGCCGGTCGGGTTGTTCGGCGTGCAGACGAAGATCAGCCGGGTGGCCGGGGTGATCGCGGCGGCCATCGCCGGCAGGTCCAGCCGGTGGTCGGCCGTCACCGGCACCCGGACCGGCATCGCGTCGGCGATCTGGGTGACGATCGGGTAGGCCTCGAAGGACCGCCAGCCGAAGATCACCTCATCGCCGGCCGAGGCCACCGCCTGGACGAGCTGCTGGCACAGCGCCACGGAACCGCACCCGGTGACGATCCGGTCGGCCGGTTGGCCCGACTGCTCGGCGAGCGCCGTGACCAGCGCGGCTGCTCCGTTGTCCGGATACCGGTTGATGCCCGCGGCGTCGGTGCCGACGGCCGCGGCAATCGCCTCGGCGACTGCGGGCAGGGTGGGGAACGAGAGCTCGTTGGAGGCCAGCTTGACGGCGCCCGGCACCGTCCGTCCAGGGGCGTAGGCGGGCAGCGCGTCCAGGGCCGGGCGGATCCGGACCGTCATCGGAGGACCTCCTCGTCGATCGGATCCGACCCTACTGTCCGCCCCGGTCGCGGCCGGCAGCCGGAGTGATGTTCATCGGCTCTGGTGGCTTCCGTTCACCCGAGTGTGGTCGGATGACGAGATGGAGACGTCTACGACGACCGCCCCGGCGGCTGTGGTGATCCCGGCCCCGCGCGCGGAGGCCGGCGGTGCGGTGCCGGCCTGGGGTCCCGGTGGAACGCCGTTGACGGTCGCCCGGCCGGACGGCCCGGTCCGCGGCGGGGTGCTGGTGGTCCAGGACGCCTGGGGGGCCGGTCGGCAGCTGGCCGCGGTCACCGAGAAGTTCGCCGCCGAGGGGTACCTGGCGGTGGCCCCGCACCTCTACCACCGCGCCGGTGATCCGGTCTTCGACAGCCAGGACTTCGCGGAGGCGAAGCCACTGTTGCAGGGGCTGATCGGTGGCCAGATCCGCGACGACCTCACCGACGGGCTTGCCTACCTGGACCAGGCCGGGGTGCCGACCGACCGGATCGGCACCGTCGGATTCTGTATGGGCGGCAGTATCACGCTGTGGGCGGCCGCGACCCTGCCGGTGGCCGCCGCGGTGACGTTCTACGGCAGCGGCATCACCGAGCCGCGCTGGGAGGGCGTCCCGGCCGGGATCGAGTCGGCCGGCCGGATCCGCGCCCCCTGGTTGGGCATCTACGGCGACCTGGATCCGTCCATCCCGGTGGAGCAGGTGGAGCAGCTGCGGTCGGCCCTCGGCTCGGCAGGTGTGGCCGCCACGATCGTGCGCTACGCCGACGCCGGCCACGGATTCGCCACCCATCCGGGGTCGGCCGATCACGTACCGCGGGCCGCGGCCGAGGCCTGGACCCGCACCTTCGGATGGTTCGACGCGCACCTGCGCTGAGCGGTGCGCTGCCCCCGGGTTCGGCCGGGTCGTGTAGGAACATCCCTATGACGAGGACCGACGTCGTACCCGAGGTGCTCTGGCAGCCGAGCCCGACGCGGATGGCACGGGCCGCGGTCACCGACTTCGCCGAGTTCATCGGCGGCCGGACCGGGCAGACGTTTCCCGACTACCAGGCGCTCTGGGAGTACTCCGTCACCGAGCTCGAGGGCTTCTGGCAGGGGATTGCCGACTACTTCGCGCTGCGCTGGCAGGACGAGCCCACCGACGTGCTCGGCGATCCGGCGATGCCGGGGGCCCGATGGTTCACCGGCGGCACCCTGAACTACGCCGAGCACGCGCTGGCCACCGGCGACGGCCGGCTGGGTGACGATCTCGCGGTCATCGCCGCCGACGAGTCGGGCGCCGAGCAGCTGCTCTCACTGGCCGATCTGCGGGAGCAGGTCGGCGCGGCGCAGGCCGGGCTGCGCGCGCTGGGGGTGGGAGTCGGCGACCGGGTGGTCGCGCTGGTGCCGAACGCGGTCCACGCCCTGGTCGGCTTCCTGGCCACCGCCGGGCTCGGCGCGGTCTGGTCGTCCTGCTCCCCCGACTTCGGGCCGGCGTCGGTGATCGACCGGTTCACCCAGATCTCACCGACCGTCTTCCTCGCGGTCGACGGCTACACCTACGGCGGCAAGGAGTTCAGCACCGCCGCCACGGTGGCGGCGGTGCGGGCGGCGCTGCCCGATCTGGCCGGCACCGTGCACATCCCGGTGCTGGGCAGCCCGGCCCCGGACGGAGCGGTGAGCTGGGACGAGTTCACCGCCGAGGACTCCGAGATCTCTTTCGTACCGGTGGAGTTCAATTCCCCGCTCTGGGTGCTGTACTCATCGGGCACCACCGGGTTGCCCAAGCCGATCGTCCAGTCGGTCGGCGGGGTGCTGGTGGAACACCTGAAAACCCTGCGGCTGCACGCCGATCTCGGCCCGGGGGACCGGTTCTTCTGGTTCACCACCACCGGCTGGATGATGTGGAACTACCTGGTGGGCGGCCTTCTCGTCGGCTCGACCATCCTGCTGTACGACGGGCATCCCGGGCACCCGGACCTGATGACATTGTGGCGGCTGGCCGAAGGCCACCGGGTCACCTACTTCGGCACCTCCGCACCGTTCATCGCTGCCTGCCGCAAGGCCGGGCTCACTCCGTCGGACGAGATCGACGTGACGTCGATCGCGACCGTCGGGTCCACCGGTTCCCCCTTGGCCCCTGAGGGTTTCCGGTGGATCACCGAGCACATCGGCCGGGATGTACAGGTTGCGTCGGTCTCCGGTGGCACCGATCTGTGCACCGCGGTGGTCGGTGCGGTGCCGACCCTCCCGGTCTGGATGGGCGAGATCTCCTGCCGCGCTCTGGGGGCCAAGGTGGAGTCCTTCGATCCGGACGGGAACGCGGTGGTCGACGAGGTGGGCGAGCTGGTGATCACCGCCCCGATGCCGTCGATGCCGGTGTATTTCTGGGGCGACGACGACGGGACCCGTTTGCGGGCAGCCTATTTCGACGACTACCCGGGAATCTGGCGGCACGGCGACTGGATCCGGATCACCGCACGTGGGTCCTGCGTGATCGAGGGTCGTTCGGACGCCACCCTGAACCGCGGCGGCGTGCGGATGGGCACCGCCGAGTTCTACCGGGTGGTCGAGGCCGAGGCGGGCGTCGCGGACTCCCTGGTGGTGGACACCTCGTCGTCCGCGTCGGAACTGGGGGAGCTGCTGTTGTTCGTGGTGCTCGACGGCACCGACGACGAGGCGAGGGTGGCCAGCCGGCTGCGGTCGTCGATCCGGACCGAACTTTCGCCGCGGCACGTGCCGAACCAGGTGGTCGTTGTGCCGTCGGTGCCGCGGACGTTGAACGGGAAGAAGTGCGAGGTACCGGTCAAGCGGATCCTCGCGGGCATGGCGGTCGACGTGGCGGTGTCCCGGGATGCCCTGGCAGATCCGGCCGGCTTCGACGCCTTCCTGGTGATCGCCCGGGAGGCGCTGGGGATCGCTGTGGCTGACGTGCCGGTGGGCGCCGTCGATGTCGATGTCGATGTCGATGCTGGTACCGACGGTGCGGCGGCGGATGCCGATGCTGTGGACGACAGCGCGGAAGCCGATGCCGAGGCCGTTGCGGGCGGGGATGCCGATCCCGAGGAGTTCGCGCCCGAGACCGAGGGCGGCGTCCCTCGCGCCGAGGACGACTGATGCGGTTGTCCCGGCGATGGGTCGCTGTCGGTGCCGGCCTGATCGTCGCGCTGGTGGTGACTGCGGGATGCGGATCGTCGGCGGAGAAGTCCACGCCCGAGCCGCCCGGCACCACCTCGGCCAGCTCGGCGACGGCGTCTCCGATGTCGATTGAGTCGTCGGGTCCGGTCGTCACGGTGCCTGCGCTGCCGGGCTCGACCGGCGGCGCGGTGACGTCGACCCCCGGCCCCCGGTCGTCGTCGCGAACCGCGAAGCCATCCGGCTCGGCCGTGAGCCCACGCCAACCGGCCACGTCGATCCGCCCGACGAGCACGCCTGCTGCCAGTACCCCGGCCGACAGGGTGCCGGCGACCAGTGCGCCCGTGGCGACCCCCACCAGGCCGGCTACCACGGCCGCCAGTTCGACTACTGCGACGACCCCGACCATCCGGCTGAGCAGTTGTCCCGGTTGCACGGTGCTGGCCTATGAACCGGCCGTCACCGGCGGTTACGGCGCGGTGCTGGCCCGGTCCGCGAACGGCCGCGGGCTGCTGCTCACCGTCGCGCCGGACGGCAGCACCCGGTCCGGCGTCAATATCCCGTACGGCGCGACGTTCAAGGCGCCCTTCGGCGGGGTGCTGCCGTGCGACGACGACGGGTTCTGCATCGTGATCGCCGCGACGCCGCAAGGAAAGGCGATCGCCTCGGCCTTTCGCATGCTGCCCAGCGGGTCCTGGCAGGATGTCTCCGGCGAGGACGGCTTCCCGTCCGACACCGCGGATGCCCGTGCGGTGGACCTCGATGCCGACGGCCGGTTCGAGATCGCCACCCAGATCGACGGCCCGACCGGTCCGCTGTGGCTGGTGAACCGGTGGTCCGGATCGGCCTTCACGGTGCTCGGCTGTGGGCCAGGTGTGGATCCGCCGGCCGCAGCGGCGCTGACCGCCGCCGCCTGTGAGGGATGAGTCATGCTGCCGACGCCGTTGCCCTCGGGTAGCTCTGACCAGCCGCTTTGCACCGCCGAACCCGCAAAAGGTACTGTGATCCCTCGGCGGCCTCCTCGGATGGCCCTGGGAAGCGTGCCAGAGCGGCCGAATGGGACACACTGCTAATGTGTTGTGCTCGCAAGGGCACCGAGGGTTCAAATCCCTCCGCTTCCGCGCTCTGCTGTAGTACCCGTACCGCAGCAGGACAACTGAATGAACACCGGCGCCCGTAGCTCAACGGATAGAGCATCTGACTACGGATCAGAAGGTTGGGGGTTCGAATCCCTCCGGGCGCACCACCCACATCCGTTGCCAGGCAATAGGTTCAGCGATTCTGAATGATCTTGGTTCAAGATCGCATCCCAACAACGCAGGTCAGAGACTCGGCAACACGCCCTCTCGCCGGTTGGCGGCGCTCGCGCATTCCAGGCCTGTCGATCGGTGTGTTTGCCCAGGTCAGACCCTAAATCTGGAGTTGCCCTTCGGTGATCGGCGTCCTTACCGTTTTGGTATGGGAGAACTCCGAGGGTGCGGGTCGATGCGGCAGCGGCGACCGGGTGTGTGGGAGGTCCGGGTCGCGTTAGGTCCGGACCCGGTCAGCGGCCGGTCACGGGTCCGCTCGTTCACGGTCCATGGTGACCGGCCGGCGGCGGTAGCGGCTAGAGCAGACCGGCAAGTAGCCAGGGACTGGTGGTGCCCAACAGCAACTTCGCTGGGGCGCCGGCGCCGAACAGCAACGCCGACACCAGGCAGGCCTGCAGTCCGACGCTGCGGAGCGCACCGAACCTGTTCATTCCAGGGATCTGTTCATCCGGCCCAGTCTAGGAGCAGGTCAGCGGCCGGCCAGGTGCGCTTCGGCGTGGGAGAGCCGGAACCATCCGGTGCCGGACTCGACGATGTTGCCGCCGAATGTGAGGCGGTCGACGTTGGCGCTGGGCCGTTGGTCGGTGAACGTCTTGGTCCATGCCGAGTCGATCAGGACCAGCCGCGTCCGACCTGCTTCCCATGTTTCGGTGATGCTGCGAACGGCGATGCCGGGGAGCGCCCGGTTCCGATCACCTTTGGCTGGTAGTGACCTTCGCCTCTGCACGGTCGTTTCTCGGGCTGGTGCACTGGACCCGTGTTCGGTCATGTGGTGACTCGTCTGCGGGTAATGCTTGGCGTGGCGGCGTCGAGCGTGGTGCTCGCGGGCTGCGCTGCGTCCTGGGCTCCGCCGGGTTCCCCGATGATGGGCGCAGTCCCGACGGCCGCGGCCGGGAACCCGAGTGTCACGGGTGTACCGATGATGGGCGGCGGGCAGGCGGCAATGATGGGCGCCGCACCGGGTTACACCTACTCGCGGTTGTCCTGCTCAGCACCGACCTCGCTGCCCGGCTCGACCATGAACGTGATGGTGGGCGACATGAACATGACGCAGATGATGAGCGGCACCGCACCGCTCGGCACGCACATGATGCTGCGGGCCGCACCCGCCTCCGTTCCCGCGGGCCAGATCAGCCTGGTGGTGTCGAACATGGGCTGGCGCACCCACGAACTGGTGATTCTCCCCCTGACCGCCGGCGCCGCGGCCGGTGAGCGCGTCGCAGGTTCCGACGGCAAAGTCGACGAGAACGGAAGCCTGGGGGAGGTTTCACAAAGCTGCGCCGCCGGGGCCGGTGACGGCATCACTGCCGGCGCGGTCGGGTGGGCCACAGTCACCTTGACCAGGGGCCACTATGAGTTGGTCTGTAACCTGCCAAACCACTACGCCAATGGGATGTACGAAGCGATCGACGTGACCTGACCTACCGAACCTGGAGATCGGCCCTTCCAGCACGCCCAGCTGCCTTGCAGTGGAGGGCGGGTAGCGGACGGCGATGCCCGCGTCCGACAGTGGTGAACCGTCCCGGGTTTGATGCACACCACCTTCCACATTGGGAAGGATGGCGTCACGGTGAGCAAGTACGACGAGGAGACCGGGGTCAGGGCGGTTCGGCTGGTTCGTGATCATGTTGGGGACCACGACTCTGAGTTCGCGGCGATTCGAGCCGCTTCTGCCCGGTTGGGGATGAGTACCGAGGCCCTGCGCCAAGTGACGTGCGCGATCGATCGGGTCGGTCGGTGCTGGGGCCATCCGGTGGACCGCGCCGCTGGAGTCAGGGTCGGGGCCGACGGTGCGGTCTCAGAGGGGCTGGCCGTGGATGGTAGTCAGCTGTACCTGTGCGGCCTCGTCGGTCAGGGTGACCGCCTGGTAGCTGCCGGAACCAGTTGGGTGTGGGAAGAATCGACCTGTATCCGCCGAACGTCAATGCTCAGCAGGTCCCATCGGATCTGTTGGCGGGCTGAGCGGTCGTGCGCCGGGCGGCAGGCTGCCGTGACGTTCCACATACGCGTCGAGGTACGCCGCGACCGCTGTCGGCAGGGTGGGGAAAATCAGTTCGTCGCCGACCGTCTCGACCAGTCCGGCCCTGACCAGATCGGCACGCAGGTCCTGCTTCACCCGGGCCATGGCGAAGACGATCCCGCGCGAATGCACCTCCTGCCGCAGTTGCTCCAGCGCGTCCGCTGCAGTGATGTCGATCTCCACATTCGCCTCGGCGTTGAGCACGAACCATTCGACCGCGGCGCCAGGGCCGTCAACTGTGTCACCGGGGTCGTCGACCTTGGCGCTGGTATCGGCCGGCGCGGCGCCGGCGGTATCGACCGCAGCCAGGGCCCGGCGGCGGAAGTCCTCAGCATTGGCGAAACATAACGGCGCGTCGTAGCGGTACACGACCAGGCCTGGGACCTGCCTGGCCGTCGGGTAGTCGTCGACGTCGTGCATACCCGAGAGGCCCGGCACGTACCCGAGGATCGAATCATGGGGGCGGGCCACCCTGCGCAATAGATCGACAACCGACAGTCCCACGGCCGCCAATACGCCGTTGAGCACGCCAAGGCCGAGGACTGCGACCGTGGTCAGCGCCGTCAATAACAGTTCGCTGGGCCGGAACCTGGCGATCCGGCGAATCTCCGCGACGTCGATCAGCCGGACCGCCGCAAAGATCACCAGCGCTCCGAGTGCGGCCTTCGGGAAGCTTGCCAGCAAAGGGCCGGCTACGACGAGGGTCAGGAGGACCAATGCCAGGACGACAAGGGAATACAACTGGGTCCGGCTACCGACGGCAGCCCCCAACGCAGTTCTACTTGCACTGCAACTGATCGGGAAGCCGTGGAACAGTGAGGATGCGACGTTCCCGGCGCCGAGGGCAGTCCATTCCTGGTTTGCGTCCACCGCTAGTCCCTGCTTGGCGGCGAAGGCTCTCGCTGTGAGGACGTTGTCGGTGTACCCAACGATAGCGATGCCGAATGCGGGCAGGATCAACATGGCGAGGTCGGCGAGGCTCGCTCTGGGGATCGCCGGCACCGGGAGGCCGCCGGGGATCTCGCCGACGACCTTGATCCCCACGTCCTGCAGGGAGAACAATGCGACCACCACGGCCGCGGCCGACACCACGAGAAGCGGGCCCGGCAACCGGGGGGCTAAGCGGGTCACCGTGAACAACAGCACCACCAGGACTAGGCCCAGGATTGCCGTCGGCCAATGCACCTGATCCAGCCCACGGACAAAGGAGCTGAGTTGCTGGACAAATTCATCGCCCTCCACCGGCACGCCCGTGAGCTTGCTCAACTGCCCGGATATCATGATCACCGAAACGCCCGCCATGTAGCCGACCAGGACAGGCTTGGACAGCAGATCCGCCAGGAATCCCAGTCGAGCCAGCCGGCCAAGCAGGCAGATTGCACCGACCAGCAGGGCCAAGGTGACCGCTAGTTGTCCGTACCGGGCCGGGTCACCGGCCGCGATCGGCATCAGCACGACCGCCGTCATCAATGCCGTTGTCGACTCCGGCCCGATCGAAAGTTGTCTGGACGAGCCGAGCACCGAGTACACGGCGAGTGGGCCGATGGTGGCCCAGAGCCCGACCACCGGCGGCAGGCCGGCGATCTCGGCGTACGCCATGACCTGCGGCACCAGGTAAGCGGCAACGGTGACGCCGGCGAGGATGTCGGCGCGCAACCAGCTGCGCTGGTACTGGCGAAACTGCATCAGGCCGGGTAGCACCTGCTGATCATGCCCGGCCGCGGTTTGGAACGCCGATCGTCCGGCCTGCGCTGCACGGCCTGGCCGGCCCCTCATACAGCGGTCGGGCGAACGGGTCGTCCGGGTCGAGCACAGTGACCGCGGCCAGCGTGCGGTCGGTGCCGCTGTCGAAGTCACGCGGCTGGACGGTGCGGGTGGTAGACCTTCAACGCCGCCGCGGATGCCGTCCTTGCGGTCGAACTCCTCCAGCTCGAGGCCACCGTCGACCGGACAGCAGCTCCTGGGTCGCGCGAAGTCCCGGATAGGTTGGTGAAGGTGAAGTGAATACCTACGAACTAGCCGTTGTGGCGGGCGTCGACGGGTCGGATGCGGCTCTGTCCGCGGTCCGCTGTGCCGCCCCGGGAAGCACAGCGCAACGGCCGGCCGCTGCGGTTGGTCGTGTCGGTCTGGGTCAGGCCGTTCGGCTACATCGGAGCACGTGACCCGGAGATCGATGCCCTGGCTCAACGAGCCGGCGAGGTCGCCCTGGACCGGGCGGAGGTGCTGGTGCGCGAGGTGGCGGATGGGCGTAGAGGTGAGCCGGGAGTCGAGTCGCCGTCCGGCTCTGGACACACTTGAACACGCGTCCAGCAACGTGTGGATGACGGTGGTCGGACGCCGCGGCTCCGCCGGATTCGCGAGCTGCTGGCCGGGTCGGTCGCGATGGGTGTTGCGGCCCGCGCACACGGGCAGGTAGTGGTGGTGCCTCAGGCCTTCCGGGACGATCAGCCAGCGGCACCAGGCGCGGATGGCCTGGTGGTAGGTGGCGCGGGTCGATGTGGTCCAGTCGCCGCGGAACAGGTACCGGTCGACACCGGCGGCGGTGATGTGGACGGGGCCGGGGAGTCGGGTGATGACCGCGGCCCGCTCGGTGATCGTCCGGACCGATAGGCCGCGGGCGCGTTGCCACAGCACCCAGTTCTCGATCAGATCAGCAGTGCTTTCCCGCCCTGGGAGCGATTCAGCGGCGGTCATCGTGCGGACCGCAGGTCAAACGACGTCGCAGCTGTCAACCTTCTGCACGCTGACCCAGGTCAGGTGGGTATGCCAAGCGGTGCAACGGGAACGGAAGTATTTCACAAGGATCAACCTCTGGATCCGAAGGTTGGGGGGTTCGAATCCCTCCGGACGCACCATCCAGACCTGTTGCTGGGCAATAGGTCCGCCGATTCTGGTCGATGTCGTTTCAAGATCGCATCCCGACAAGCGTCCCAGACACCGCGCGGGACGACTGCCCGGCGCGATGGCGGAGGGAGCGCCGCCCGGACCGGGCGTTCATGGTCTGCCCCTTGGGCATCGCCCTCGCCTGGTAGCCGGCAGGTTTCTGCTCGGCGGTGTCGACATCCGACCCAAGGGACCAGCCCGGCCAGACACGGCGGTTACCGTGCCTCGACTTCATTCGCCATCGACACCTTTTGCGCGGCACCGTAGTCGAAGCCCTGCCCTCGTCGAGCAACCAGTAGCAGTAGCTATGACCTCATCCCGACCCGTTCGTCGTTACCGGGGTGAACAACCACCGCAAGGTGGTCGCGCTGTTCGCGGTGGAAGAGAGGCCAGGTACTGGCACGAGGCGCGGCGTCCATGATCCATGGCGCCGCCCTGACTGCGTCTCGGGAAGCGATCGACTCGCTTAGGCCGGTGTGCGAAGATCACGGCGTTTGTCCCTTTAGACCCATCTGCGTCCGGATCACCCCAGGTCCGGTAATCCTGGAGCCGCCATGCGCCACCACCACCTCGGCCGCATTCTCGTCGTGCTGTCCGCGTCGTTGCTCGTCCTTGGACTGATCACGGTTCCGGCGAGCGCCGCCGCCGATGCCGCGACCGGTTCGATGACGGGCCCGGTCTACGGACACCTTGATCCGCAGACCGACACCTTTCCGAAGTTGTCCGGCGTTGTGGTCACGGTGCTGCCGGCGAACGACGAGAACGCGCCGCCGGTGGGAACGGCGACCACGGACGCGACCGGCCGGTACAGGATCGACGGTATCCCGCCGGGAGACTACAAGGTGCACTTTGCCGGCAACCCGGACCTGTACCGGCCGGGTTGGTTCGGGGGAGATGACAGTTTCGCGACAGCCACGCCGGTGACGATCTATGCCGGAGTGCTCCGGGACGGTGTCGGCACGTATCTGCAGGATGCCACCACCTCCATCGCCGGGTGGGTGAGCGGGCCGTACGACGCGCAGATCCAGACCACCACACCCGTCGTGGGCGCGACGGTGAACCTGATCCCGGCGACCGACGAGAACGCGAATCCGGTGAAGGTGGCGACGACCACCGCGGACGGGTCCTACTCGATGACCGCCGTGCCGCCTGGCCAGTACAAGGTGCGCGCCGCCGCCAACGACCCCCTGCTGGGGGCGCCCCGGTGGTACGGCGGTGCGACCTTCGCCGAGGCGGCGATCGTGACGATCACCCCAGGGACGCACCTCCTCTGGGTCTACGTCTTCTTCGACGCCACCAGCGCCTCCATCTCGGGCACAGTGAACGGGCCCTTCAATTCGGGGACGGTCGTCTCAGGTGGAACGGTGGCGGTCGTCCCGGCGGACGACGAGAACGCCGACCCGGTGGCGACCGGGATCACGGCCCCGGACGGGACCTACGTGATCCGGGCCATTCCGCCGGGTAGGTACAAGCTGCTCATGGCGGGCGACCCGACCCGCTACTTCTCGCAGTGGTACGGGCCACTGGATGGATCGTTCGTCAACGCCTACACCTTCACGATCAGAGCCGGGGTCGACAACTCCAACATCAACGTCTACCTGAGGGACGCGACCATCTCCGTCTCCGGCTGGGTGGGCGGGTACGACGTCAACCGGTTGCCCGGCGTGACGGTGGAACTGGTGCCGGCGAGCAGCGACACCGCAGTACCGGTGGCAGCGGCGACGACCGGTGCGGACGGCGGGTACACCGTCACCGGAATCCCACCGGGCGAGTACCAGGTCCACTTCCAGGCCGATCCGCTGCGCTACGTGCCCGAATGGTGGCGCAGCGGCGAGACACTGACCCTCGGGCGCGGAGACCGGCCCACCGAGGTGATCGCCATCCTCCACGACGCGACGAGCTCGCTGGCCGGCGTCGTCCTCGACTCGGGCGGCGACCCGTTGGCGGGTGTGACCGTCGACGTCTTTCTGGGCGACGACCTGGTCACGCCGGCCGCCACCCGCACGACCGGCGTCGACGGCACGTATCGCTTCGAAGGTCTGGCGAGGGGCAGCTACCGGGTGCAGTTCAACGCCGGCCCCACCTACGCGGTCCAGTGGTACCCACAGACGACCAACGCGTCGCAGGCGTGGCAGATAGGGAACGGACCCGGCTTCCATGTGGATGACCTCAGCGAGGTCCTGCTGCGGCCGCTGAACGCGCCGCCGACCCCGACGATTTCGGGCGCCGCCAAGGTCGGCTCCACCCTCACCGCGAATCCTGGTCAATGGGGTCCGCAGCCGGTGGGCCTGAAATATCAGTGGACGGTCGGAGACGACGACATCGGGGACGAAACGGATGCAACGTTCACTCTCCCGGATTGGACACTGGGCGAGAAGATCAGCGTGACGGTGACCGGCAGCAAGCCGGGCTACCTGTCGCTGACGAGGACGAGCGCCCCGACAGCTGCGGTGGCGGTGGGAACGCTGACCGCACCCATCCCGAAGATCATCGGCACGGCGAAGGTCGGCTCCAAGCTGACCGCGACGGCCGGTTCCTGGGGTCCGTCGCCGGTGACGTTGAAGTATCAGTGGAGGGCCAACAACGTCAACATTTCCGGCGCGACCGCGACCACGTACACGGTGCCCGCGACGATGTACGGCAAGCGGATCGGTGTGACGGTGTCCGGCACCAAAGAGGACTATGCGTCGGCGTCGGTGACGAGCGCACAGACAGCTGGGGTGGCTGCGGGAACATTGGTTGCGCCGACCCCGAAAGTCATTGGCACGATGAAGGTCGGCCACCGATTGACTGCGGTTGCGGGGTCCTGGGGCCCGTCGCCGGTGACGATGAGATATCAGTGGAAGGCCAACAACGTCAACATCTCCGGCGCTACCGCTTCCACCTACGCGCTGCCCGGAACGCTGAAAGGCAAGCGGATCACCGTGACGGTGACCGGGAGCAAGGCGGGTTACGCCTCCGCGCCCAAGACCAGCGCGGCGTCGGTGCCCGTCGCCGCCGGCACCCTCACCGCCGCGACCCCGAAGATCACAGGCACGGCCAAGGTCGGTGCCAGGCTCTCGGCATCCGTCGGCACCTGGGGCCCAGCGCCGGTGACCATCAAGTATCAATGGAAGATCAATGGGGCCGGCATCAGTGGCGCCTCCAGATCGACCTACGTGATCACCGCGTCGGCGAAGGGCAAGAGGATCACTGTCACGGTGACCGGCAGCAAGACGGGCTTCACCTCGCTGGCCAGGACCAGCGCCGCCACCGCTACGGTCAAGTGAACCGTGTGCGCCGTTGTGGCTGAAACGGGGGCAGAGGACTGCCCGCTAGAGGTCTACACCGCCCTCACCCTGCCGACTGAACTGGTGGTCCGCGCCGGCACGGCACCGCCGACGGCTCGATAGCTGCAGAGAGTCTGGCATCACTGCAGGGCGCCCGCGATGATCTTCACCAGTGCTTGCGCGCCTTTGCTCCCGCTGGTGATGTGCACGCCCTCCGATCCGGGCCCGAAGAACTGCGGGTTACGCTCGGCGACCTTTTCCCAGTCGGCCACCCTGCAGTTCACCGAGGCGTCGCAGTGCTTGCGGAGCATGGCGTTGTTGTCGTCGGTCCACTCACAGTGGTCGCAATGGTTCGTGACGACCACCAGCCGCCGGGCATCGACGATGGTGACCAGGTGGTCGAACTGCTCGGTGGAGAACGGCCCGTTGGTCCCCAGCTCGAAGATGACCGAGTCCCGAAGTTCGCCCCGCGCTTCATAGGTCTGCAGAACCGCCAGCCCGGCTGCGACATCGCGGCCGACGACCGCATCGATCGCGATGCCGGGTAGGGCCGATTCCAGGTCCGGCTGGGCGCCGACCATCACCGAGTCGCCGATGGCGGTCACCCCGTCACCGGTCGGGGATGGCGCCGGAGGAAGCGTGCTCGCCAGCGACTGCGGCGACTGCACGTCGTTCGCAGTTCGGGTCGCGAGTTCGGGACCGCCCACCGACCCGGGCGAAACCGATTGCGCCATCCCCGATCCGGGAGGGGGGGCCACGGCCGAAGGGTCGCCGCCCGCGCTGCCGGCGCGCGATGACGACGCCGGTGCACGCATCGAGCCGGTGTCCGGCCGTTCGTTGGCTGGGCCCGCGCACGATGCCATCAGAATTACGGACACCATCGTCGGCACGACCATCAGCAACCCCGCGGCGTGCGGCCTACGGTCGCGGGGGTGGAACTGTCCGCTCAGGGCTGCCTCCGATCCGCCGTTGGGGAGAATCATCGTCGCCAGTTGGTCAGCGGTTGAAGTATCTCTCGCGGCCGACGGCGGTGATCATGTCCATTCGGGTCAAGGTGTAGGTGGCGTCGACCTCGGTGCTGTCGGCGGTCACCTCGTGGTGGATCAGCACGCCGTTGCTCAGCATCGTCCGGCGGGGGACGCCTTCGTCGGTGAGGACCCGGTCGATGGTCGACGAGAGTCCCACGCCTGTGGCCCGTTGATCCGGACGGCGATGCTGTCCAGCAGTTGGGTAGGCCAGTGGTGCGACGCGAAGACCACCTCGGCCGGGTCTCCGAACTGGGTCAACGCCTCGTTGAGGTACCGCGACCAGACGTGCGGGTCGCGGACCACCGCGCCGCGCAGGGTCAGCAGGTTGTGCAGGGTGTGCGTGGCGTTCTCCGCCACGCACAGTGCCGAGAACCCGGGGAACAGGAAGTGGAGGGTGACGGCCGCACTTTCGGTCGGAGACGAAATGTCATGCCCGCAATGCATCAGGTGCCGGTCGTCGGCATCAGATGGTCGGGTTCCGGCCGTTTCGAAACTCGCCATCGATCCGGCTGAACGCCAGCCGCCGCAAAAGGAGTCACTTCATGAACATCAAGAAACTCGGCCTGACCGTGGTCGTCGGGGCGCTCCTGCTGGGAGGTGCCGGCATCGCGTCCGGCACCACGAATCCGACGCCTCCGGCTCCGCCACCGCCGAAATCCCTCGATCTGGGCCCGCAGGCCGGCGCCCGGTACACGCCTGTTCCCGCCAACGTCGGCAACAGGAATGTCGTGACCAAGCGGGAGTACACCCAACTCACGGCGCCGTGCCGACTGTATGACTCGCGTAGCTCCAGCCCGCTGGCCGCCGGCAGCTCCCGGACCATCCCGTTGACGGCGTGCTCAGCGATCCCGACGTATGCGACCTCGTTGAACGTCTCCCTCTCGGCCGTGGCTCCGTCCGTCTCCGGCTTCATGCGGGTGTGGGCCAACGGGGCCACGGAGCCGGCGCAGACCGTGCTGCAATGGTCCACCTTCTCGACCACCACCGGCGCCACGGTGGCAATGTCGTCGAGCGGGCTTCGGGTGCACTCCTTCGGCGGTCCGACCAATTTGGTGATCGACGTGGCTGGGTACTACTCGCCGGCGATCTACGTCGACATCCTGCCGCCGTCGATCATTGCCCTCGGCGAGGTGTACTCCTCCACCGACATGATCTCGGGGGCCACGAGTTCGACAGTGAGGCCGGGTGACATGACGGTCACCATCCGCCGGAGCATCCAGTACTGCGACATCCAGGCGACCGCCGAGAGTTCCGGCTATCACGCGACCGCGGTGCAGTCTTCGGACGACACTCTCCTCGTCGAGGTCCGCGACAACGCCGGCAATCCTGCCCGGGCGTACGCCTCCGTCTCGGTCAACTGCTGACCGCGGCCGGCAGCGGCCAGCCCGGCGACCCTGCCGTGAGGTTACGGCCGGAGCTCGATGACGACGTTGACCGGGGTCCGGGTGATCTGTCGGAACCGGCTGAACCCGGCGTCCTCGGCCAGTTGCCGTACCGCTGCGGGGCCGGCCTGTGCGCCGAGCGCGACCCCACCGGGCTGAGCGAGGGCGGCCGGCGTGCACTGGAACGTCGACGCCGCGTAGTTGAGCGCGGCCAGTGGATTGGTCAGGTTCTCTGCGTAGTCGTCGGCCGCGTTCGGTTCCACGACCAGGACGGCGCCGTCCGGGGCGAGCGCCTGGCGGGCGTGCGCGAGCGCGGCGGCCGGATCGCCGAGGTCGTGAAGGGTGTCCAGCAGGCAGATCAGGTCGAAGCCGTTGGCCGGGTAACTCGTCGCGTCGAGCGCCTCGAACCGGATGCGCCCCCCCACGCCGGCCTCGGCGGCCTGCTGCCGGGCGACCTGGATGGAGCGGTCGTGGAAGTCATAGCCGTGGACGCTCGCCCGCGGGTAGGCGAGTGCCAGCAGGATGGCGGCCACGCCGTGCCCGCAGCCGATGTCGGCAACCGTGCCCCCGGCGGCCAGCCTGTCGACGACCCCGGGCAGGGCCGGGATCCACTCGGTGGTGAGACTGGCGGTGTAGCCGGGGCGGAAGAACCGCTCGGTACCGTCGAAGACAGCAGGGTCCTGCTCTTCCCAGGGGATGCCGGCGCCGGTGCGGAACGCCTCGGCGAGGCGGTCGATACCCGCGAACCAGCCGCGGGTGATGGTCGCGCCGCCGGCCAGAAAGGCCGGCGACGCCTCGTGGGCGAGCACCGCTGCGGCCTCGGCCGAGAGCGCGTACCGCCCGTCGGCGGTCCGGTAGGTGAGGAATCCGGCGGCGGCCTGCTGGGACAGCCACTCCCGCAGGTAGCGGGCCGCCGTGCCGGTGCGGGCGGCCAGCTCGTCCGGGGTTGCCGGCCCGCCGTCGGCAAGTGCTCGGTACAGCCCGAGCTGGTCGCCGACCGCCACCATGGCCGTGGTGGCGGCGCCGGTCATCGCGCCGAGCAGCCGGTGCACGTTCTGCTCGATCAGTTCGGTGTTCATCGAAACCTCCGCAAGTGGATGGATTGGACCTGCCGCTGACGCTAGGTCGAGGCCGGCCGGCCCGGCTGAGCCGAACATGAGGCGAAGCTGAGCTGCGGGGCTCAGCTTCGCCTCAGCCAGGGCTCACCGACGGGCCCTCGCCGTTCCTACCGTGGACCTCTCGCTACTGACGGGAGCGCAGAGCGCCCGTCAGCACCTACCGAAAGGAGCACGACATGCTCATGCAGGTCATCACGTTCAAGCTGGACGGCATCGACGATGCGGCCTATCAGGCGCACGCCGAGGAGAACGCACCCGCGTTCGCCGTGCTGCCGGGTCTGCGCGCGAAGATTTGGCTCGCCAACCAGCAGGCCAACTCCTACGGTGGTATCTACACGTGGGACGACGTCGCCTCGATGAGGGCCTACCAGGGCGGGAAGATCTTCCAGGGATTGCTGGCGAACCCGCACCTGAGCGACGTGGCCGTCAGGGACTTCTCGGTCCTGGCCGGGCCCACCGAGGTGACCCGAGGTGGGTACTGACGGATGACTGAAGTCCGACCGGACGATCGTTGAGCGGAACCCTGCGCACAGTGCTGGGAGCCCGGGCGGCTGCTGTGGTCGGCCGGCAGGCTGAGCGGGCGGTGCTGCTCGAACTGGCCGGGCGTGACCGCCCGCTGGTGGTGGCTGTGCACGGCATCGCCGGGATCGGGAAGACCGCCTTGCTCGCCGCCTTCGCCGAGGACGCGGGAGCGCATGGCACCGCCGTCGTCAGCCTGGACTGCGGCAGCTTCGAGCCGACCGAGCGCGGTTTCCTCGCTGCGATCGACCGCGCGATCGGGGCAGTGCGGTCTGAACCGTCAATCGGGATCCGGCCGCCGACCTCGGTCGCCGAGGCCGCGGAGGCGCTCCACGCCTGCGGTGACCGGGTCGTGCTGGTCCTCGATTCCTACGAACAGCTCCGGTTGCTGGACACCTGGCTGCGGCAGGAACTCGTGCCGGGCCTGCGCGACAACACCAGGCTGGCGCTGGCCGGACGCGAGCCGCCGGGCGCGGCCTGGATCAGTGACTTCGGGGACCTGCTGCGCACAGTGCCGTTGGCGAACCTGGCCGCCGCCGACGCCGAGGCGCTGCTGCGCCGCGAAGGGCTCACCGGCACCGACGCCGCCAGTGTCACCCGCTTCACCCACGGCCACCCGCTGGCATTGAGGCTCGCGGTTTCGGCGCGAGGCGCCCGCCCGGACCTCACGGTCCCCGACGCCGCGATCGCCACCGTGGTCACCGAACTCGCCCGGGTCTACCTCGACGGCCTCGACCAGCGGACCCGGGCGGTGCTGGCCGCCGTGTGCACGCTGCGCCGGCCGACCCTGTCGCTCCTCGGTGCCCTGCTGCCGGACGTACCCCCGCACGACGCCTACGACCTGCTGGTCCCGCTGCCGTTCGTGGAGTTCGGACCGGACGGGCTCGTCCTGCACGCGACCGTGCGAGAAGTCGTCGCTGCGCTGCTGCGGGTCAACGATCCTTCCGCCTACCGCGCACACCGGATCGCGGCCTGGCGGCAACTGCGGCGCGAGCTGCGTACCGCCCCGCCTGCGGACCTCTGGCGCTACACTGCCGACCTGCTCTACCTGATCGAGAACCCGGCCGTACGGGAGGCGTTCTTCCCCACTGCCGGCCAGCGGTACGCGGTCGAGCCGGCGCGGCCGGCCGATGAAGCGCGGATCACCGACATCGCCGGCGCACACCAGCCGGCCGCGGCAGTGACCGTGATGCGGTCGTGGTGGGACACGCTGCCGTCCGCGTTCCGCGTCGCGCGGAACTCCGACGGGTCCGCCGCCGCGTTCCAGTGCCTCTGCGAGTCGACGTCCGTGCCGGCCTGGCTTCTCGCCGCGGATCCGGTGGCCTTGACATGGCGTGACCACCTGCGCACCAACCCGGTGCCGCGTGGCCAGCAGGTGTTGTTTCTCCGCCACATGCTGGCGGCCGACGGCGGCGAAGCCACGACCGCGGCCAACGCCGCCCTGATCCTCGACCTCAAACGGCGCTACCTGGAAATGCGGCCCAGGCTCCGGCGGATCTACTCGCTGGCCGCGGATCCCGCCGCGGCGCTGGCGCAGTTCGCACCCCTCGGCTTCGCCCGTGTCCCGGACGGCGTCGCCGAGATCGGGGGGACCACGTTTCATGCCCTCTACAACGACTTCGGACCTTCCTCCATCGACGGCTGGCTGACCGACCTCGCCGCCCGGGAAATGCTCATCGACGACGACGCCCTGCTCGATCCCGACCGCCGCCAGCTCGTCCTCGACGGCACCCGCGCCGATCTCACCAAGCTGGAATTCGATGTCCTGCAGTACTTGTACGAACGCGACGGCCGGGTCGTCGGCCGGGCGGCGCTGCTGCGCGACGTGTGGGGCTACGACTGGAGCGGCGGCAGCAACGTCGTCGAGGTCGTGATCAGCGCCCTCCGCCGCAAACTCGGTGGCAGTGCCGGAAGCCTGCAAACGGTGCGCGGCGCCGGCTACCGCTTCACCTCCCCGCGCTGACCCCGCCCAGAGCGTCGACCCGGCCGCCTGGCGTTCGCGCCGGACGGACCCTGTGGACCTCCAACAGGTCATCGGGCCGCCGGGGCAGCTACAAATCACGCAGGTGGAAGACTGCGCGCAGGGTGAGTTCGCGGCGAGCGGAATGGTTCTGGAGATTGTCGATGAGTACTGAGGCTCCCAGCCAGGTCCCTTCGGCATCCTCGATCAGTTGCTTGAGCGCGAACATCTGAGCACCGGTGTCGACCAGGTCGACCTGTTCTTCGGACCGACCGCCCCCGACGGCTACGAGACGAACTGGGTGCAGACCACTCCCGGCCGACACTGGTTCTCCTACTTCAGGTTCTACGGCCCGCTGGAAGCGTATTTCGACCGCAGCTGGAAGCTGGGCGACATCTCCGCGACCTGATCACAGCCGTCTGCGCGCCCTTTGCTGGACCGGACTCTCCTGCCGCTCAACGACGGTCGGCTGATCAGCATCGATCACGTCCTGGACGCGGTCGCGCCGAACCAGGTCGGCAGGTGTGTGAGCAGGTCCCGCTGGTCGTCGCCGGTCCAGGCCACGTGGCCGTCCGGTCGCAGCAGCACGGCGGGCACGTCCAGTTCGTCGCTGCTGTCGATGACGTGATCGACGCGGTCGGTCCAGCCAGCCACCGAGAGTCGGCCGGTCTGATCGAGCAGGAGACCGCTCCCTCGATGCATCAGCTCGTACAGCCGCCCCCTGGACAGGCGGATGTCGCGCAGCCGCTTGCCGATCAGCTGGCGGTCGTCACCGAAGTCGTAGCGGATCCCGATCCCGCTGACTTTCTCGCTCAGGAACCGGCTCACGTCCTGGAATTCCATCAGTTCGGCCAGCAGCCGGCGCACGGCCCGGGGCCCGGGTTCGGGGGAGATCAGTTCCGACTGGGCGCGGGTGGTGTTCAGCACGTCGGCGGCGACCGGGTGCCGTTCGGTGTGATAGCTGTCCAGCAGCCGCTCCGGCGCCCAGCCGTCCACCTCGGCGGCGAGCTTCCAGCCGAGGTTGAACGCGTCCTGGATGCCGAGGTTGAGACCCTGTCCCCCCAGTGGCGGGTGGACGTGCGCCGCGTCGCCCGCGAGCAACACCCGACCGGTGCGGTACCGCTCGGCCAGCCGGGTCGCGTCGGTGAACCGGGACAGCCAGCGCGGAGAGTGGACGCCGAAGTCCGTGCCCGCGTAGGCCCGCAGCTGCGTGCGGAACTCCTCGAGGGTGGGTGGCGTGGTGCGGTCCTCGGCGACGGTCGCGGCGGGCACAACGGCCCGGTGCAGCCCGTTACCGGCGGGGCCGATCCCGAAACCCTTGTGGGTCTTGCGGACCTCGTCCGCGATCGCAGCCAATTCGTCGGGCGGCGTCGTCACCTCCAACTCGCCCAGAAGCCATTCGGTCCGAGCCTGCTCGCCGGGAAATCCGACGCCGAGCCGCCGGCGGATCAGGCTCCGGCCGCCGTCGCAGCCGACGAGCCAGCGCGAGCGCAGGCGCTCGCCGTCGGCCAGTTCGACCGTGACTCCGTCCTCGTCCTGCTCGACGCCTGTCACCTCCCGGCCGCGGCAGACCTGTGCGCCGAGCTCGATGGCACGCTCGGCCAACAGGCGGTCGGTGACCGGCTGCGGGATGCCGAGAATGTAAGCGTGCGCCGTGTCCAGTGTCGCCGGCGAGGCCGTGTCGATCCCGGCGAATCCACGGGCGCCACCGGGATACTGCCGTCCGTGGGTCAGGAACCGGTCCAGGAGTCCGCGCTGGTCCAGGATCTCGATGCTGCGCGGATGCAGGCCCAGCGAGCGGATCAACCCGGTCGGCTCCGCATCCCGCTCGAGCACCAGCACGTCCACCTCGTGGAGCCGGAGCTCGCTCGCCAGCATCATCCCGGTCGGACCGCCGCCGCTGATGATCACCTCAGGCATGAAAACCCCCATCCGCAGGCATATTTCGGCGAGCAACCCGGATCGCGCGGGAGCAGCATTCTGGAGCCTCCTGGGTCAGGCCACGGCTCACATCCTGCCGCCGAGTGGGGGTCTTGCGGCAAGCCCCCTGGTGGGCGATATCCTGAAAATGGCAGAGCGAGAGTCTCCTTGCCTGTGTTGTGCGCAGGGCGATGCCCTCCCACCTGATCTCGACCGCGGCTCGCACGGTCGACTGCGGGGGATGCGGTGCGGGCGCTGAAGGTGCACCATGAGGCCGTGATCCGGCCCGGATACTTTCGGACCAGGAAGTACCGCCTGCTCAAGGTCCTGCTCCGAGGCGGGAACACGGTGCTGTCCTGGCAACTACGCCACGGGTTGGCGCCCCGCGCGTTCGCCTTGCTCCAGACGACCGGCCGTCGTTCGGGCCTCCCGCGACAAGTCCCGGTGGGCAACGGCCGAGTCGGCGACACCTTCTGGGTGGTGGCGGCGCACGGTCGGCAATCCGACTGGGTGCGGAACATCGAGAAAGATCCCAGAGTAAGGGTTCTCGTCGACCGCGGCTGGTATCGCGGCACCGCAGCGCTGATGCCGGACGATGACACCGAGCGGCGCTCCCGCAGCCTGCCCCACCCATGGGACGCGGCGATCGGGCGGGCGATCGCGACGACACCGTTGACCGTCCGGATCGACCTCCTCGAGGAGCAGGAAGCCTGACCGTCGCCGCTGTCGAGACGCTCGATCCGCCACGTCGGTGAGGGTGACGGCGCGCTCGACCCCCCGCCGGCCCCGGGGGCTCGATGCGCCTCACGGTCGCCCCCGGAGGCAGCGGGGCGGCCGCTACATCTCGATCAGTTCGTAGACGTCGACCGCTCCGCCTGAGGCCAACACGGGACATCCCTTGGCCTCGGCCAGGGCGTCGTCGAGCGAGTCAGCGGTGACCACCGAATACCCGGTCGCGCCCAGGCTGCCGGGGCCGGTCGTGCCCGTTCCGGTCACACCGGCCGAGGCGCCGAACGGCGCGCCGGGGTCGGCCACGATCGCTCCCAGCTCGGTGAACCAGGCGGTCCACTGCTGCATCACGGTTGCTTGTTCCTCGGGCGTCTCGGCCATGCTGCCGCCGCTGTAGAGGTACACGAACTTCGCCATCGCTACTCCTCTGTCTGGGCCGGCGGGTCGCCGGCTCTCGGTTGGGACACCCAGCAGACGGACGACCGACGCGGAAATCGACAGCCGGCCGGATGTGGATTCGTTTGGTCAAAAATCCAGGCGTTCCACACCACCGCGAGCGCCCTGGAGGCGGCAGGTCGGCGCACTCGAGCTGCCTCGGCGACTACAGGACGGTTAACCTTCATGCACGGCGTCCCCATGTCCGCCGAGCCTGATCGGGTGTTGACACCGCGTTGGAAGGGAGGAGCGATGTGTCGGTGGCTGGCGTATTCGGGTGAACCGATTCTCGTCGAGGACCTGCTGTTTCGGCCGGTTCATTCGCTGATCGATCAAAGCCTGCACTCGCGGATGGGAGCGACAACGACGAATGGCGACGGCTTCGGGATCGGCTGGTACGGAGAAGGTCCGACACCCGCTGTATTCAAGGCGATCGAGCCGGCGTGGAACGACCGAAATCTGCACGAAGTCTCCGGCCACATCCGCACCCGCCTGCTGTTCGCGCACATCCGCGCATCGACGGGGACACCGGTCCAGCGAAGCAACTGTCATCCGTTCCGGCACGGCCGCTGGTTGTTCATGCACAACGGTGCGATCGCAGACTTCCACGAGGTCAAGAGAGACCTGGTGCTGGCCATCGACCCGTCGCTGTATCCGGACGTCGAGGGCTCGACGGACTCGGAGACCCTGTTCTTTCTCGCGCTGACGTTCGGGCTGATGGACGACCCACCGAAGGCCGTCGAGCGCGCGGTCGGCCTGGTCGAAGACGTCGGTCACCGTCATGGCATCGAGTATCCGATTCAGATGACGCTCGCCATCAGTGATGGGTCGTCGATCTGGGCATTCCGCTATTCCAGTCTTGGTGAGTCTCGGTCGCTGTTCTACTCGACCGACGTGGTGGCACTTCGCCGACTCCACCCGGAGGTTCCGGTCCTCAGGACGTTGAGCGACGAGGCCCGGCTGGTGGTGTCGGAACCACTGGGCGATCTCCCGGGAGCCTGGAACGAGGTGCCAGAGGCCAGTTGGGGTGTCGTTCGGGCCGGGGTCGACGAGCTCCACCCGTTCCGGCCGACGCCAGCGCGATAGACGCAGGGCGAGCCGCATTTCGATGGTGACGTCGGAGTTGCCGCAGCTGCGGGCCCCGGCAGCCCAGGCGCGTCGCCCGGATCTCGGTACCGCCGTTGTCGTACCGGCGGCGAGTGTTCGGCGTCATCGACCTGAAGCTGGTGACCGGGCAGTAAGCGCAGGGACATCTACTTTGCCAATGCCCAGCACTTCCGCCGCGAGGTCATGGCCGCGATCCAGGGCGCTTCGATACCGCCGGCGGTGGTGCTTCGCCGACGACGCCCACGTCGACGTCGAAGCTCATCTCGCGGCGGCGATGGCCCGCGACTGATCCAGCGTTCTGCTCAGATCAGCTGCGGTGGAACGGCGATCAGGGCGGCCGGATGACGCCGTCGCGGCTGGAACGCAGCAGGCCGAGGCGGGACGCGATCGCGACAGCCTCGAGTTGGGAGTGCGCCCCGAGCTTGGCGAGGACGTGCTGGACGTGGTTGCGGACGGTGTGAACGCTGATGCCCAGCTCACGGGCCACCTGCTGGTTCGATCGACCGGCGCCGATGAGCTGCAGCACGTCGGACTCCCGAGGGGTGAGGTCGCCGCCGAGCCGAACCGGCCTGCTGCCGATCAGCGCGCCGACCATGTCCGGCGAGATCGGGGTATCACCGCGCAGCACCGCTGCCACGGCCGCCATCACCTCCCCGATGTCCTGGCGCTTGGTCACGAAACCGTCGCACCCGGCGTTCATCGCCTCGAGCAGGACCGAGCGTTCGTCGGATGCGGTGAGCATCAGGACCCGTGTCGAGGGTGAGCGTCGCTTCAGCGCTCTGACGCTGCTCGCTCCGGTGTCGCCCGGGAGCCGGTGGTCGAGAACGACGAGGTCCGGCGCCCGAAGCTCAACAGCGGCAATTCCGTCAGCGAGGTTGCCGTAGATGCCGACGAGGTCGAGGCCGCGCGAGACGAGGACCTCGCCGAGCAGTTCGGCGAAGATCTGATGGTCGTCGATGATCACCACGGTGGCGTTGTCGCGCGGTGCTACCGTTCGGCCAATCGTCATCGGCGACGACGCATCCACGCATGCCGGGACGTCACGCCTGTCTCAGCGGGGTGGAACACCATGCACGAGCTCCTCCGAGAAGGCGCCGACGCGGGACCCCGGACGGACACCGTCCGAGTGGTCCGAGCAGGCGAGGTCGCAGCGTTGCGCCGATCCTCGCCTGATATTGCCATCGTCGCGCTCGTCCGGTCGACCTCCGCTCGAGAGGCGATCGCCGCGCAACTGGCCGGAGCCGACGTGGTGTTGCCCTGTGCCGGCGATACCTGGCCCGACCAGGCGGCCCTCGCATCCGCCCGGACCGCCGCCCGAACGTTGGCCGAGCGGGCCCGGGTGGCGCGGGACCAGACCCGGGTGGCCGCGCACGAATTCGCAGGCAACGCGTCTGCAGTCGCTCTGGCGGCCCAGCTGCTCGGGTCCCACGACGCGGCGCGGGCCGGCCAGCTGCGCCGGCTCGCATCCCGGGGGGCGGAACTGGCCTGGGGGGCGGGCCGGGTTGCCCGGTCGAGCGGCACGTCGGTCGAGGTCCTCGATCTCGCTGCCGTGGTCCGCGCCATCTGTGGGGGCGAACGCCCGTATGGACAGCTCGAACTGCGGGTCGACGCGGATGCCGAGGTTCTTGTTCTCATCGACCGGCTGCGTCTGACCAGGGCATTGCGTCAGCTGATCGACAACTGCCGCAGGGCCGGCGCGAAGGTGGTGACCATCGAGGTCCGGGCGGAGCCCGCCTTCGGCGCCCCGGGCTCGGCGACCGTGACCGTCGTCGACGACGGGCACGGACTGCCGCGTGGCTGGACGTCCGGCAACGCGTTGGCTCCCTTCGTCAGTGGCTGGTCCCCACCCGGCGACGGACTCGGGCTCGCTGAGGTCGCCGAATTCGCGGCGGATCACAGCGGCTCCCTACACGTCGAGCCGCGCGGCGATGCGGGCGTCAACGCGGTCCTGCGGTTTCCCGCTGTCGACGAACCGGAAGCGCCCGGTGGTGCCGACGAAGGCCCGCGGGCCGGCGCCTCCACCGACCCGGACTGGACCCTGGCGTCGATCCTGGAGGGCATCGCCCGGCGGGACCCGGTCGGCAAGAGTCTGGAGGCACTGGTCGCGACGATGGAGCGGTATCTCCCGGACAGCATCTGCTCGATCCTGCTGCTCGACCAGGACACCAGCACGTTGCGCCATGGTGCCGGCTCCCGGCTTCCCGCCCCGTATCGCGAAGCGATCGACGGGCTGCGCATCGGCCCACTCGCCGGGTCGTGCGGGACGGCGGCATTCACCCGGCTGGAGGTCGTCGTCGCCGACGTCGCCACCGACGAGCGCTGGGCCGACTACCGCGACCACGCGCTCCCGCACGGCCTGCGCTCGTGCTGGTCGCGGCCCATCCTCGATGTCGACCGTGGTGTGGTACTCGGGACCTTCGCGGTGTACCACAGCGAGCCGTGGGTACCCGGCCCGTCGGCCACCGAGCTGGTCCAGCGCCTCACCCACGTCGCGGCGGTCGCGATCGGAACCGCCGCCCTGCACGGCCAACTCGTGGAGAGCGAGGCCCGGTTCCGCAGCACCTTCGAGGCTGCGGGGCTGGGGATAGCGCTGGTCAGCCCATCGGGGACGATCAACGACGCGAACGCCGCGCTCATCACCATGGCCGGCCGGCCGCTGGTCGGCGAGTCCCTGGCCGGCCTTCTGGTCGACGAGGACGCCGCCGCCACCCATGACGCGCTGAGGTCGGTCCTGGTTCGGCCCGGTGCTGACGGGAGCCTGGCCAACTCCGAAGTCCGGGTGTGCCGAACCGGCCAGGAGCCGGTCTGGGCCGCGATGAGTGGCTCGTTGATCCGCGGACCCGCCGGGGAACCTCGCCATTTCTGCATCGAGCTGTTCGACCTCACCGAGCGGCGCCGGGTGGCGCAGGCCCGCCGCGAACGGGAGGTGGCCGAAGCCGCCGATCGCGCGAAGAGTGAGCTGTTGGCCCTGGTCAGCCACGAGGTGCGGACACCGCTCAACGCGGTGATCGGCTTCGCCCAGGTGCTGCAGCGCATGCAGCTGCCCCCCGATCGACAACGCGAGGCCGTCGAGCACATCCTCGGTGCCGGCCGGCATCTGCTGCAGCTGATCAACGACCTGCTCGACCTCACCGGGGCCGAGACCGGCCGGCTGCAACTGGTTTCCGAGTCCGTGGCGGCCGAGGAGGTGGTGACCGAGGCGATCCAGATCGTGGCCGGTCTCGCTGCCGAGCGCCGCGTGACCCTCCGGCCGCCCGCGGCGGCGAGTGGCGTGCTCGTGTGGGCCGACCGCCAACGCCTCCGGCAGGTCCTGCTGAACCTGCTGGGCAACGCGATCAAGTTCACGCCGGTGGGCGGTGTGATCGAGGTCGTCGTGGGGCTGGACGAGGTCATGGTGCAGGACACCGGCAACGGCATCCCGGCCGACCAGTTGCCGTTCCTGTTCACGCCGTTCCACCGGGCGGGCAACAGCAGCGCCGAGGGAACCGGACTGGGGCTCGCGCTGTCGCAGCGGCTGATGCGGCTCATGGACGGCGATCTCACCCTGGTCACCTCGTCTGCCGACGGCACCATCTTCCGCCTGGTGCTGCCCTCGGCATCACCTCCCCCGATCAGCAGTCGGCTCCGCTCGCCCGCGGCGACCGGGTGACCTCTCGGAGCACGCGGAGAAACTCCGCAACGTCGATCGGTTTCGCCATGCACACATCCGCCCCGGCTGCGCGGGCGCGCCCGAGGTCCTGTGCACTGGTCACCCCGGTCAGCGCCACGATGGGCAACCCGGTCAGCTCAGGGCGCCTGCGCACCTGATCGATCAGCCGAAAGCCGTCCTGGCGATCGGTACCCATCATCAGGTCCGTCACGAGAACGCCCGGCGTGACGGCATTCACCAGGTCCAACGCCCCGGCCGCGGTCCCGCTCGTGCGCACCTTGTGCCCGTCCGCCTCGAGGACCATCCGGAGCAACTCCAGACCGACGTGATCGTCGTCCACCGCGACTACGTCCATCTGCGCACCCTCGCCAGAGCCCCGATCGGTCAACCGACCGTAGTCGTTGTCGGCGGTGGCCGGATGGTTCAGATGCACTAGTGGCACCTGATCACCTCGGCGCTTCTGGCCGCCGTCCCGCGCTCCTAGCGTGAGCCCCGACCCGGCCATCCGTACAAAGGAGTACTCACATGGGCACCATGAAGGCGTTCGTCATGCCTGAGGTCGGCCGGACCGACATCGTCGACAAGCCGATCCCCGAACCGGGTCCCAACGATGTGATCGTCAAGACCTCGCACGCACTCATCTGTACCTCCGACGTCCACACGGTCAAGGGTGCACTGCCCGTCGCGAACGGGGTCACCCTCGGCCACGAAGCGATCGGTACTGTCCACGCCATCGGCTCGGCGGTCACCGGATTCACCGAGGGCCAGCGGGTGGCCGTCAACGCGGTCACGCCCTGCTTCGAGTGCCGCTACTGCCAGACCGGTTACACCAGCCAGTGCGGCGGCCCGTTGGGCGGGTACCAGTACACCGCTCAGCGCGACGGCAACATGGCGGAGTACTTCATCGTTCCCCACGCCAGGGCCAACCTCGCGCCGATTCCGGACGACGTGTCCGATGAGGCGGCGGTGTACGCCTGCGACATGCTGTCCACCGGGTTCATGGGTGCCGAACACTGCTACCTGCGGCTCGGCGACACGGCCGCGGTGTTCGCCCAGGGCGCTGTCGGGCTCTCCGCGACGATCGGTCTGTCGCTCCTCGGAGCCTCCCGCATCTTCGCCGTCGAGTCCGTTCCCGAGCGCCAGGAACTGTCCAGGGCGTTCGGTGCCACCGACGTCATCGACTTCAGCAAGGGAGACGCCGTCGAGCAGATCCTCGAGGCAACCGGCGGCGAGGGTGTCGATGCCGCGGTGGAGGCGCTCGGGTTCCCGCAGACGTGGGAAGGGTGCCTGCGGGTGACCAAGGCCGGCGGCCGCGTTTCGAACATCGGTTACCACGGGGAGAACCCGAACCCGTTGCTCGTGCCGTTGGACGCCTTCGGACTCGGGATGGCGGACAAGTCGATTCACAGCGGTCTGTGCCCCGGTGGCAACGATCGGATGCAGCGGATCTTTGCCCTGATCAGGACCGGCAAGTTCGACCCGACTCGGATGACCACCCACACGTTCCCGCTGGAGGAGGTCGGTGTCGGGTTCCGGATGATGCAGAACAAGGAGGACGGCATCATCAAGCCGCTGATCACCTTCTGACCGTCGACACCCGAGGAGGCCGTAGCAATGAAGCTCGCGCTGTACCTTCCCAACTTCCGCGACAAGGTGACCCTCAAGGAACTCGAAGACCTCACCGCGCTGGCCGAGGACCTCGACTTCGACTCGGTCTGGACGCTGGACCGGATCGTCGTGCCCGAGGCCTCCGACCGGCGGAGCTGCAGTATCCGTTCGGGATGATGATGGAGTTCCCGACGGGCATGCCGGTCATCTCGCGGGGCGAGTGGTTCCAGGGCATGACGCTGATCCCGTGGCTGGCCGCGAAGACCACCAAGGTGCGGATCGGCATGAGCATCATCGACACGCCGTACCGGTCGCCCGGTGTGCTCGCCGCCGAACTCGCCACCCAGGACCACCTCGCCGGGCGGCCGGCTCAACGTCGGCGTCGGCTCCGGGTGGATGCCCGAGGAGTTCGCCGCCGCGAGCGCCACGGAATCTTCCCGCGCCGCCACGCGCACGTGCGCGAGACGATCGAGATCATGCAGGGCATCTGGACCAACGACCTGTTCGAATACCACGGCGAGTTCGCCGACTTCGAGCGGTGCGGGTTCGGCCACAAGCCGCATGCAGAAGCCGCACCCGCCGATCTTCTTCAGCGGGCTCAAGGATCCGAAGCGCTCGGCGAGGCGCATCGCCAAGTACGGGCTCTCGGGCTGGATCGGCATCCAGGACTCGCCGGACGACATCAAGCGCTGGCGCACCGAGATCGAGCGGGAGCTCAACGAGATGGGCGGCACGCTGCCGGCCAACTTCGACATGTGCAGCATGATCTGGTTCGTCATCACCGATGAGGACGTGGATCAGACTCCGGCCGGCAAGGCCTCCAACCTGCTGGTGGGTTCGGCGCGGCAGATCGAGGACATCCTCAAGCGCTACAAAGAGGCCGGCATGACGATGCCGCTGCTGTGGCCGCCGTTCCGCGACGTGCCGACGGCCAAGACGCTCGACGACCTCAAGCGGCTGGCCGAGGAGATCATGCCCAAGGTCAACGCCTCCTGAGCCGCTGCCCGAGGACTTCCCTATGTTCGAGGCATGAACGCGTCCGACGACTTCCCGACGGCACTGACGGTGGCATGGTCGAACGCTCTGGAGCCCGTCGGCCGCCCGCATCGAGCACTCGGCGCTGCGCGAGTACCTGGACTGGCTGCAGACCGCGATGGGCCGCCCGTTCGACGACCACGAGCGCTCTGGGCCTGGTCGGTCGAGGATCTGGACCGGTTCTGGCTTTCCGTGGTCGACTACTACGGCGTCGACTTCTCCGCACTGTGGACGCAGGTGCGCACCGCCGATCCGATGCCGCACACCCGCTGGTTCACCGGTGCCCGGCTGAACTGGGCCCAGCACCTGCTGCGCAACGGAACCGACGACGCCACCGCGCTGGTGTGCATCCAGGAGGGCGGACGGCCGGCGCGGGAGATCACCTTCGGGGACGCTGCGCCGATCGGTGGCGTCGGCGGCCGCCTGGCTGCGCCGGGCGGGCGTGCGTCCGGGCGACCGGGTCGCCGCCTACCTGCCGAACACCGAGCACGCGGTGATCGCCTGCCTGGCCGCCGCGGCGGTCGGCGCGGTGTGGGCGTGCTGCTCCCCGGACTTCGGGGCCGAGGGCACCATCGGTCGCCTCGCCCAGCTCGGACCAACTGTGCTCATCGCGGCGGACGGATACCACTGGAACGGCAAGGATGTCGACCGCGGCGATGTCGTCGCGCAGCTGCGGGAGAACCTGCCGACGCGTGCGTCACTTCGTCCACGTTCCGCTATGTGTTCGACCGGCCGGCACCCGGCCGGCTCGACGCCGTGGGACGAGCTGGTGGCCGGCGACGAGCCGCTGGTGTTCGAGCAGGTCGAGTTCTCCCACCCGCTGTGGGTGCTGTTCACCTCGGGCACCACCGGGCTGCCCAAGGGCCTGGTGCACGGGCACGGCGGGATCACCCTGGAGGGGCTCAAGTGGTGCGGGCTCTATGCCGGGCTCCGCCCGGGCGAGCGGATCTTCACCTACACCTCCACCGGCTGGGCGCTGTGGAACATCCAGATCAACGCGCTCATGCAGGGTGCGAGCCTGGTGCTCTACGAGGGCAGTCCGGGCCATCCTGCCCGGCGCGGTGTGGGAGGTCGCCGCGCGCACCGGGGCCCAGGCCATGTTGCTCGGTGCCGCCGTCATCACCGCAACCGCCAACGCCGGCGTCTCCCCGCGGGAGCAGGGGCACGACCTGAGCCGGCTGCGCCACCTGATGGTCAGCGGTTCGGCCCTGCCCTCTGCCGGCTACCACTGGGTGATGGAGCAGGTCAGCGCCGGACCTGCGGATCGACTCCACCAGCGGCGGCACCGACATCTCCGGCTCATTCGTCGGCGCCAACGAGTACGCGCCCGTGCAGGTCGGCCGGATCGGCGGCATTCTCGCCGGTGTGGACTGCGCGGCCTGGGACGACGACGGCAAGCCGGTGGTCGACTCGGTCGGCGACCTGGTCGTCACCCAACCGATGCCGTCGATGCCGGTGTACCTGTGGAACGACCCGGACGCGGTGCGCTACACCGAGTCCTACTTCGACACCTGGCCGGGCGTGTGGCGACACGGTGACTGGGTGACGATGCACTCCGACGGCAGCATCTCCGTGCACGGCCGGTCGGACTCGACGCTGAACCGGCAGGGTGTGCGGCTGGGCAGCGCGGACTTCTACGACGTGCTGGAGACCATGCCGGAGATCGCCGAGACGCTGGTGATCGGTCTCGACCTGCCTGATGACGGCTACTGGCTCGGGCTGTTCGTGGTTCCGGCCCCCGGACGCGCGCTGGACGACGAACTGAAGGAGAAGATCATGGCACACGCTGCGCTCCCGCCTGACGCCGCGCCACGTGCCGGACGAGATCGTCGAGGCACCGGCGGTTCCGCACACGTTGACCGGCAAACGACTCGAGGTCCCGATCAAGAAGTTGCTGGCCGGCTGGCCGTTGGAGAAGGCCGCGAACGTCGCCTCGGTCGACAACCCCGACGCACTGCGCTGGTACGCGCAGTTCGCCGCGGACCGGCTGCGCACCGTCGGGCTGAAGGAGCGGCAATGCGGCTGGGTGCGACGCTCGCCCACCTGTCCCCGGCGCCGCCGACGTCGATCGCCCGGTGGGCGGAACGCCTGGTGGGCGCAGGCTTCGAGAGCCTCTGGGTGCCGCAGGTGATCGGGCGCGGGTACATGGTGCCGGATCCGTTCGTCACCTTGGCGGTGGCGGCTACGGCCACCGAGCGGCGTGGAGCTGGGGACGGCCACCGTGCAGGTCCCGCTGCACCATCCCGCCGATCTCGCCCACCGGATGCTCTCGCTGCAACTGGTCTGCGGCGACCGCCTGACCCTCGGCGTCAGCCCCGGGTCGACCGAAACCGACTACGACACCTTCGACCGGGACTACGCCTCGCGATTCCGACCTTCGACGCGGAACGTGGCGCGGTTGCGGGTGCTGCTCGCCGACGGGCGGGACGAGCGCGCCGACCTCGCGCCCGCCGATTATCGTCCGGCGGCCGCCGCTGCTGCTCGGCTCGTGGGGCGCCAACGTCGAGCGGGCCGCTCGAGAGTTCGACGGGTGGTTGGCGTCCGGCTACCGCCGTACGCCGGATGAGATCATCGCTGCCCACCAGCGGTTCCGAGCGGCCGGTGGCCGCCGGGCGATCGTGTGCGCCATCCCGGTGGCCGGTAACGACGACCTCGCACCCACCGGTGACATGCTCCAGCGCTACGCGGAGGCCGGATTCGACGACGCCGTCGTCCTGATCGAACCCGGGGGTCCCGATCCCGAACGGGTCAGGGCCCTATTCCCGTAGCACACCGAGTCCCACACCGGAGAGGATCCGGACCTCCCCGACGGTCGGACCGTGCTCGAGCCTGGTCAGGACATCGTCCACGGTGGCGTGGCCTGTCAACCCCGACCGCGGGGAGAAAACGCCGCTCCGCCCACACAGCCCGCGGCGTTTTCTCCCCGCGGTCGACCGCCGACCGGGTCCGCGGTCCGGCCGACCAGATCGGCGATCGCGTCGATCACCGTTGTCACCCGTCTTGTGTGAGGCGCGGGGCCGCCAATGGGTCGACCGTGGGTGGACCGCGCAATGCGTGCCGACCAGGGCGGGTTGCGCCAGCGCCGCCATCACTGGCTTGTCCACCGCTTTGCGGGGACGCCCACCGACCAGAAGAGGAAACCGACATGGCTGTAGGACCAGTCCAACTCATCACCCTGGGATTTCCGAACCCCGACTTCCACGGCGAGGTCATCGCCGAGCTCGAGCGGCTGCGGGAGAGCGACACGGTCCGGGTCATCGACGCCCTGGCCGTCTACAAGGACGACGCCGGAGACGTGGAGGTCGTGCACCTGAGCAACCTGACCCGGGACGAAGCAGTCGAAGTCGGCTCCATCATCGGAGGCCTCATCGGACTCGGCGAGGACGGCGAAGAAGGTTTCGAGGCCGGTGTCGCGGTCGGCGGTGAGCTGGCCGCTGCTGACGCCTTCCGCCCGCTGGGCAACGAAGAGGACTGGGACATCCTGGAGGACGTCCCGAACGGCTCGGCAGCCGCGTTGATCCTGCTGGAACATCAGTGGGCGGTCCCGCTGCGCGATGCGGTGATCCGGAGCGGCGGTTACCGGATCAGCGACGGTTTCATCAGCCCGCTCGACCTGGTGGAATTCGGGCTGCACGACGCAGAGGAAGCCGCAGCACTGCACGCTCTGGAGACCAGCGGCCCCTCCGCATGACCGGAGCGGCCAGGCGCCACTCGTTGCTCGACCTGACAGGGAGGTGAGCCGGATGTTCCGCTGCCGCCGCGTTGCGCGCCGCACGAGCCGAAGAGTCAGCCGTCGACGCTAGCCGGCCCGTCCGGGCGGCCGGGGCACCCGGTCGCCCGGACCAGCCGTCGGGCATCTCGAAGTACCCTGCTCGCCGGCACGCCTAGTGCGTGGGAGGTGCCGCCGGCCGGCTCACTTCGACCAGCTCCAGGCCGGCCACGTAGAGCCTGTTGATCAGTCCGTGCAACGCTGACTGATCCACCACGGTGCCGCGCAGGATTGTGCTCACGGGTTGGACGGTGACCAGGACGTCGTCGAGCTCCTCCAGGACGTCGACGGGTACCTCCCCGGATACCCGGATCTCGTAGGAAAGCCTTGCCATCGGCGGAGTACTCCAGCTGTCGCGGGGGTGAATGCTGCTCCATCACGATCCCATCGCGCGCTGCCGTGGGCCTCACACGACCCGTGTAGTCCCGACCCTGGCTCGCCGATCGGTGTGACGTTCGCTAGCTTTGGTGCGGATTGGGGTATTGCGTCGACCGAATTCGGTGGTGGGTCTGTTCACGAGCCAGTTCCAGCTGCGGGCTGCGCCCCCCGCTGTCCCGTCGCGCGTAGTTCGCCGGCCGCGGCTGGAGGCCCGCCTGAACCAGGCGAGCACTAGTCCGGTGACTTTGGTGTGCGCCGGCGCCGGTTCGGGCAAGACGCTCGCGGTGGCGTCCTGGCTGGCTGGTGACCTCTCCCGGGATGCTGTCGCATGGCTGACGGTGGACAGCACCGACAACGACGTCCCGACGTTCTGGTCGGACGTGTTGGGTGCACTCGCGCTCAGCGCCGTGCTGCCGGCGGACAGCAATCTGCGCGAGCTGGTCCCGGCCGCGGCGTTCGGGGCCTCGGAAGCCCTCCGGGTCAGGGCCGGGCTGGCGGAGTTGCCGGTCCCGGTGGTGCTCGTCCTGGACGATGTTCAGGAGTTGACCAACGCCGCGGTCCTGGACTCGCTCAGCTATCTGATCGCCCACCAGCCGCCGAATGTTCGGCTTGTACTGGTCAGCCGGTCGGACCCACCGCTTCGCCTGCATCGGGCGCGGTTGAGCGGTGGCGTCGTCGACATCAGATCGCAGGAGTTGGCGTTCACCGAAACCGAGGCCGGCGAACTGTTCGAACGCAGCCAGCTGAGTCTGACCGGTGACCAGGTGCAAGTCCTGCTGGCTCGCACCCAGGGATGGGCCGCTGGTCTGCGGCTGGCCACCCTGTCGCTGGGATCCGCCGATCTGGTCGAAGGGATCGCCCGGTTCGACGGCGCCCAGGGATCGGTGGCGGAGTATCTGCTGGATGAGGTGCTGGACCGGGTGCCGGCGGAGAACCGGGACTTTCTGCTCAGGACCAGTGTCGCCGAGCGGCTCAGCGCTTCCCTGGCCACCGCACTGTCCGGTCGATCCGACAGCCAACTGATCCTGGAGCGACTGGTCAGGGCGAATGCCTTTGTGACCGCGCTGGGCGGGCACGAGCGACTGGTTCCGCTACCACCCCCTGCTGCAAGACCTGCTGCATCACCGGTTGTCCGTGGAACTGCCGGGTGCTGCCGACGCTCTGCATCGGCGGGCCGCGCAGTGGTTCACCGACCAGGGCGAGCCGATCCAGGCGCTGCGGCACGCGACGCTGGCCCGGGATTGGGACGAGGTAGGGCGGCTGCTGACCAGCACCGCGCTGCCGTTGATCGTCAGCTCTGCCGGGCCGGCACTGGTCGCCGCCGTGGAACCTGCGGCCCTGCGGGCCGCGCAGGAACCCAGCCTGAGCACGCTCCTGGCGTCAGCTGTCCGGCACTTCCACCGGCAGGACTACGCCGGTATGCGTCGCGATGGGAACGCAGCCGCGGAGTTCTTGGCCGGCGCCGCCGAGGAGCTGCGCGTTCCAGCCGAGATTCTGATCGCCACGATGGTGATGGTGTTCGACCGCGCCAGCGCAGCGGCGACCCTTGTCGAGTCGTCGACCCGTCAGCTCTCGCTGCTCGACCAGGCTCCGCGGCGGCTGGTTCCCGCCGCTCCGCACTACCGGGTGATCGGGTTGGACCAACCTGGGCGTCGGACACCTGTGGTCGGGCGCGCTGGTCGAAGCCCGCCGTCACCTCACCGCAGGGGAGGAGCAGGGCCGGGAACTGGGCATGGACCTGTCCGAGCTGACCTCTCAGAGCCACTTGGCGATTCTGGAGGTGATCAATGGGGATCTCCGTGCCGCCTACCGTCGCGTACGCACCGCCTTGGACGTCGTCGACCGCCGCGGCTGGGCGGCCCAACCGCAGGCTCAGGGTCTGTATGTGGCGCTCGGCATGACGTTGTCGGCCTGGGACCGGCTCGACGAGGCGTCCGACGCCATTGCCCACGGCCTCTCTGCGAGCAGCGCAGCTTCGGACACCAGCTGCCGGCTCGCTCTCGGAATAGCCATGGTCGGCATCGCAGGTGGTCGCCGGGACCCCGGGGCGGCCGAGACCGCCGCGGCCCTCCTCGGCAAAGAGCAGACGCAGGTCGCAGACCTCCTCGCCAGATGGTGCGTCGTGGCCGATGCGCAGGCGCGGCTGGTCTCCGGCGATTTCGTCGGCGTGGTGGGCCGTATCGAGGTTCCGACCGGCGACTGCGGGTACGCCGCTGCATTGGAACGCCTGGTGCTCGCCAGGGCCCACCTCGGGCTCGGCCGGCCACAACTCGTGGCCGAGTTGCTGTGCCCGCTGATCGAGTCGGCCACTCCCTACCTGGGACCGGCGGTAGAAGCCCGGGTGCTTCTGGCGCTGGCTGCTGACCGGCAACACCGTGACAACAGCGCCCTGGCAACCATGGCCGATGCCATCGAACTCGCGCAGCCACAGGACCTGCGCAGACCGTTCCTCGATGCGGGACCCGCCGCAGCCGTCCTGATCATGCGTCACCGCCATGCGGTGGCTACCCACCTCGACTTCACCAGGCACCTACTCCCTGCCGGGCCGGTGGTCCCCGACCCGGTGATTCTTCTCGCCCCCGAGCACCTGACCGAGCGCGAACTGATCGTGCTTCGCTACCTGCCGACGGTCTTGAAATCGGGTGAGATCGCCAAAGACCTCTACGTGTCGGTGAACACCGTGAAATCGCACCAGCGGGCCATCTATCGCAAGCTCGACGTCACCACCCGCCGCGCCGCGGTCGACCGCGCCCATGACCTGAACCTGCTGTAGCGCCCTGTCGTACCGACGGCGTCAGCAGGCCGCTCAGCGCCGGCGCCGCAGGGTCACCCGCTCTCACCCGATTCGAGTGATGCCCACCTACCAGCGCGGGCCCACCATTGCTGGGTCCAGTCCACCGACCGCAGCTGTTGTGTGGTTGTGCGCCGGGACGCGGCCATCGGCAGCTGTCGTCAGCCCGACGCTCGGGCTACCGCGGTTGCCGCCCGGATTCGACCGGAGAGAGTTCTGCCATGGCACTGTCGGAGCAGGAGCGGCGACTGTTCGCCGAGATCGAAAGGTCGCTCACCGAAGACTCTGCGTTCGCGGCCAGAGTGGGATTCGACGCACAGTCCCGCCGGCGAAAGCTGCTCGCGCTCTCCGCGTTCGTGGTGGGCCTGACGGCATTGATCGGGGGTGCGGTGGCCACCCAGGCGGTGTTCACTGTGGGAGTCGTTCTCAGCGTCGCCGGGTTTGCCGCCATGGTCGCAGCGGCTGCGATCAGAGTCCCCCCGAGATTGTTGGCCCGTCGATGAGTGCCATGCTGCGGACGGAGAGCGGACACCGGACACGTCTCGACCCGAGCAACTTCTACCGTTCGTCGACGCAGCTGACATATGGGGAGGCGACATAGCATGTCGACGACGCTGTTCCTGGTGACGATCGTGATCGTCACGGCCCTGTGTTTCGATTTCACCAACGGCTTTCACGACAGTGCCAACGCGATGGCGACCTCGGTCGCCACCGGTGCGCTGAAGCCCAGAGTGGCCGTGCTGGTCGCTGCGGTGCTCAACGTGGCCGGCGCGTTCCTGTCCACCGAGGTGGCGAAGACGATCTCGGGCGGCATCGTCAACGATGCGGTCGTCACCCCGACGATGATCTTCGCCGGGCTGGTCGGGGCGATCCTGTGGAACCTGGTGACCTGGCTTTTCGGCCTGCCGTCCAGTTCTTCGCACGCGCTGTTCGGCGGCCTGCTCGGGGCGGTGCTGATCGGCGCCGGGGTGTCCGGGGTGAACTTCTCGGTGGTGATGTCGAAAGTGCTGTTGCCCGCGGTGATGGCGCCCCTCGTCGCCGCGACGGCCGCCGGCCTGGCCACCTTCTTCCTCTACACCTTGATCAAGAAGGCCGATGCCGAACCGGCCGCACGATGGTTCCGCAACGGCCAGAAGTTCTCCGCGTCGCTCATCGCGTTGGCGCACGGCACCTCGGACGGGCAGAAGACGATGGGGGTGATCACCCTGGTGTTGATCACGGCCGGGTACCAGGAGTCGGGCACCGGCCCGCAGACCTGGGTGATCGCCACGGCGGGACTGGCGATCGGGCTGGGCACCTATTCGGGCGGCTGGCGGATCATGCGGACGATGGGCAAGGGCCTCGTCGATGTGAAGTCGCCGCAGGGACTGGCCGCCGAGACCACCTCCGCGGTAACCATTCTGGCGTCCTCGCACCTCGGCTTCGGGCTGTCGACGACGCAGGTGTGCTCGGGCTCGATCATCGGCTCCGGTCTGGGCAAGAAGCTGGCCCAGGTCCGGTGGACGACGGCCCGGCGGATCCTCTACGGCTGGCTGTTGACGCTACCTGCGGCCGCCATCGTCGGTGCGGCCGCAGCCGCGATCGCTCTCACCGGACCCGTCGGCGTGATCCTGGTGCTGGCGGCCTTGATCGCCGGCGCCGGCGTCGTCTTCGGGATATCCCGCCGTGCCCCGGTCTCGGCCGAGAACGTCAACGACTCGCGCGACGTCGTCATCACTCCGAAAGGGCCGGCCGGAGCGCCCCTGGTACCGACCACCACCATGACACTGCCGTCGGCGGACCGGCAATGAGCATCGACTGGGCTTCGCTGGGCATCGTGGCCGCGATCAGCGTGGTCGCAGCGATCGCCGTCATCGGCGTGTTCTCGCTCGGCGTCCTGGCCCTCACCACCGGCAGCCACGATCAGGGCCGCTCGGCCGGCAGACCCATGAAGCTCGCCGGGTACGCCTGCCTGGGCGTGTCTGCGCTGTTCGTGCTCTACGGGCTGTACCTGATCATTCCCGGCTTGCATTGAGCGGACCGGACCGAATGCCGCTGCACCAAGCCCATGGCGGCCGACCGTCGCGCCAGTGTCGGTGGAGGTTCAGTCCTCGGGAATGGGGCGTCCGAAGGCTTCCAGGGTGATGGTCTCGGGTTCGGGTCCGGCGCGTCGGCCGGTGTCGAGGGCGTCGATCGCGGCGATCTCGGTGGCGGCGAGGTCGAAGTCGAAGACGTCGATGTTCTCCGCGATCCGGTGCGGCTTGGTCGATTTCGGGATGACGGAGCGGCCTTGCTGCAGGTGCCAGCGCAGCATCACCTGCGCCGGTGTCTTGCTGTGGACTTCGGCGATGCCGACGATCACCGGGTCGGACAGGGTGCTGGAGTGCTGTCCGTCGCGGTAGAACGTGATGCCGCCGATGGGCGACCAGGCCTGGGTGAGGATGCCGTGATCGGCGTTCGCTGCCTGCACCCGTGGTTGCGTGAAGTAGGGGTGGACCTCGATCTGGTTCACCGCCGGGACGACGGTGGCCCGATCGAGCAGGGCGGCGAGGTGCGCGACCATGAAGTTGCTGACCCCGATGGCGCGGACCTTCCCGTCGGCGAGGAGGGTCTCCAGGGCCCGGTAGGCCTCGATGGTGGCGTCGAATGCCGACGGCAGCGCCTGGTGCAGGATCAGCAGGTCGATCTGGTCGACGCCGAGCTTGCGGGCGCTCTTCTCGAAGCCGTGCAGGGTCTGGTCGTAGCCGTAGTCGCTGATCCAGATCTTCGTCTCCAGGAACACGTCGGAGCGGTCCAGCCCGGAGGCGGCGACGGCTTCGCCGACCTGCCGCTCATTGCCGTAGGCGGCGGCGGTGTCGATGTGCCGGTACCCGGCCCGCAGCGCCGCAGCGACCGCGTCCCGGGTCTCATCCGGCGGCGTCTGGAAGACCCCGAGACCGAGCGCGGGGAGCTGGACGCCGTTGTTCAGCGTCAGGGTCGAGACGTCTTGGCGTTGATCCACAGTGATGACGCTAACGCCCCCGGGCGTCCTGAGGCAGGACCTGTCAGTACCTGGTTCACCCTGGCGCCGCCGTGGGCGATCCGGGCCGGCCGCTCCGATCAGCCGGCGGGTGACGAGTGAAACTCGATGGCGCGTCGATCGCCGTGGTGGCGACAATCCTCCCGTGTACATCGACATCAAGGTTGCCGGTGGCGTTGTCCGGGGCGGTACCGAGGCAGATCTGGTCGTCTTCCGCGGCATTCCTTTTGCGGCACCGCCGGCGCGCTTCGGTGCGCCGCAACCGGTTCAGGCCTGGGACGGCGTGCGGGAGGCGACGAGCTTCGGGCCACCGCCTCCGCAGTCGGGTTTCTTCGGCACGGACGCGCTGGCCCAGGAAGGCGACGACTGGCTGACGGTCAACGTCTGGTCGCCCGACGTCGGCGCCGGATTGCCGGTCATGGTGTGGATTCAGGGCGGCGCCTACGCGTTCGGCATGTCCGGCCTGCCCGAGTACGACGGCAGCAACCTCGCACGTGATGGCGTCGTCGTGGTGACCTTCAACTACCGGGTCGGGCTCGAGGGTTTCGGGTACGTGCCGGGAACGGCGGTCAATCGCGGTCTGCTGGACCAGGTCGCGGCGCTGGAGTGGGTGCAGGACAACATCAGCACCTTCGGCGGCGACCCGGACCGGGTCACCATCTTCGGCCAGTCCGCGGGTGGCGGATCGGTGGCTGCGCTGATGGCGATGCCCCGGGCGGCCGGGCTGTTCCACCGGGCGATCGCGCAGAGCGTGCCCGGTGCCTACTTCACCCCCGAACTTGCCGCCGACATCACCCGGGCGTGCGCCGCAGAGCTCGGTGCCGAACCGTCCGAGCTGCCCTCGCTGGATCCTCGGCTACTACCTGCCGCCGGTGATGCCGTCATGGCGAAGATGAGCCAGTTCGCGGATCGCTGGGGTCGGGCAGCGCACGGGCTGATCCCGTTCGCCCCGGTCGTGGACGGTGACGTGCTGCCGACCACACCGTGGGAGGGGCTGACCGGCCAGGTCGAGCTGATGGTCGGCCACACGCGTGATGAGCAGCGGCTGCTCACGGCGATCAGCGGGATGCTCGGCACGATCACCCAGGAGCAGGCCGCCGATGCCGCTGAGATCTTCGGGCCGGATCCGCGCCGGTATCGGGACAGCTTTCCCGACGCCGAAGAACTGTACGAGGTGGTCCGTTCCGACTGGCTGTTCCGCATGCCGTCGCTGCACCTCGCCCAAGCACAACTGGGGGCGGGCGGCCCGGCGTACCTGTACGAGCTGACCTGGCCCGCTCCCGGCATGGGCGGCATGTTCGGCGCCTGCCACGGCCTGGACGTGCCGCTGGTCTTCGGCAACCTCACCGTCGGTCAGCCGGCGATGTTGATCGGCGAGCCCACCCCGGAGGCCGCAGCGGTGTCCGCACAGCTGCGCACCGCGTGGACCGCCTTCGCGACGACCGGCGATCCCGGCTGGCCCGCTCACGACGCCGGTATGACGCGGCTGTTCGACGTAGAGCCGACGATCTGCGCCTATCCCGAGCGGGTGTCCCGAGAAATCTGGCGGGACCCGCCGAGCGTGCTCGACCTCATCTAGCCAGGGCGTCGACCGCGGCCGGCGAGGTCAGGCCTTTCGGATCGCCTCACCGGCCCGTTGGTCAGGTCGAGCCACGCCGAGGAGTACAGCGTGTCGAAGTTCGGCCGGACCACGGCGCGGTCGGCCGCCGGGGAATGCGGGCCGTCAGGATCGAGCCCAGGGAAACCCGCACCGATCGGGGGAGTCGCGCGTTCAGGTCGGCGAACCTGATCCGTCGGTGATCGCCGCGCGGCTATGCAGTGTCGGCGGGCCGCGCGTTGTCGAGTCGGGCGGTCCAGCGTTGTTCGACCCGGCCGAATCTCCACACCCCGAGGGCGACGAGCCAGGTGAGGACGAACAGGGCGACGATGGCGTAGCCGGCGTAGTCCAGTGGAATGTTGGCGATGCTGACCAGCGGACCGCTCTGGATGCCGGACTGATCGACGATCACGCCGACCAGCTCGATGGTGCCGATGATCAGCGCCACGGCCACGCTGAGCGACGTGATGGTGATGTTGTAGTAGACCTTTCGGACCGGTCTGGCGAAGGCCCACCCGTAGGCAGCGTTCATGAACACACCGTCGGTGGTGTCCATCAGGCACATCCCTGCCGCGAACAGGATCGGCAGTACCAGGATCGCATAGAAGGGCAGGTTGAACGCCGCGGCACCACCGGCCAGGACGAGAAGTCCGACCTCCGTTGCGGTGTCGAACCCGAGACCGAAAAGTACTCCGACCGGGTAGATGTGCCACGGCTTGGTCACCGATTTGGTCACGCCGCCGAGGAACCGGTTCATGAATCCGCGCTTGTTGAGCCGGTCCTCGAGTTCCTGCTCGTTGTAGTTGCCGCGGCGCATGTTTCGGAACACCCGGACGATGCCGACCAGGACCACCAGATTCAGGATCCCGAGGACCCACAGGAACACCCCCGACACGGACGCTCCGACGATGCCGGTGACCGAGTGCAGTTCCGAACCGTCGTCGGCGACCTGGCCGGCCAGCGCCTTCACCCCGGCCGACAGCAGAAACGCCAGGGCGAACACGATGGTGGAATGGCCGAGGGAGAACCAGAATCCGACCGAGAGAGGCTTCCGGCCTCCGTCGGCGAGCAGCTTGCGGGTCGTGTTGTCGACGGCCGCGATGTGGTCGGCGTCGAAAGCGTGGCGGAGCCCGAAGGTGTAGGCCAGCACGCCGAGCCCGACGCCGTAGACGCCGGTGGTGCCGCCGAGGTCGTACGCCTTGGGGACGACGAACACAAGCAGCACCCCGAAGCCGATGACGTGGAGCAGGACGATGAATCCGTACATCCCGCCCAGGACCCTCCAGTCGTGGCGGGTCAGCGACCTCCGGAACCCTCTGACGCCCGCTGAGGTCGGAACACTCGACGGTGGAGCGGACGTGCTCATCAAGGCCTCATCTCCGGACGGCGGCGTGCGAACACTCTAGGTTCGGATCACGACACGGTCGCAGATGGGCGGCGGACGAGCGGCCGAACGGGTGCATTTCGCCGCCCGAACGCCGACCGGAACAGCGTCATCGCGTCGATCCGCCGCGCGATCACCGAGCGCCCGCATCCTTCGTCGGTCCTCGGGAGAGCCCGAGGCGGCGCAGAATCTCCGCCACTTCCTCGTCCGGGCTGCGGCCGACGTCGACGGCGAGGACGTTCTCGTCCGCCCCCGGTGCCTCCAGGGCCTCGAGCTGGGAGTCGAGAAGCGAGGCGGGCATGTAATGGTCGAGCCTCGTGGTGAGCCGCTGCGCGATCTGGGCCTTGGTTCCCGTCAGGTGGACGAAGATGACGTGCTCGCCGCGGAGCCGATCGCGGTAGCTGCGTTTCAGCGCCGAGCAGGTGATGACCCCGGGCTTGCCGACGGCCGTGTGGGCGGTGATCCAGGATGCGACGGCGTCGAGCCACGGCCGGCGATCCTCGTCGGTGAGCGGATGACCGGAGGCCATCTTCCGGACGTTGGTGGCGGGATGGAAGTCGTCGCCCTCGGCCAGATCCCAGCCGAGCCGCCCGGCGAGGAGGCCGGCAACGGTGGATTTGCCGGTCCCGGACACGCCCATGATGACCAGGACGGGTGCTGCGTCGGGAGTGGGCCTCGACGGCATTGCGGTGGTTCCTTTCCTGGCTGCGACTCTCGGTGGGAGGAACGGGAGTGGACCGGAGGGACGGTGCCCGGGTCCACCCCCGTGCGGCGCGATCAGATGACCGGGGGGATCGGGACCCTGGCGATATTTCCCTCCCGCAGCAGAACAGCGGCCTTGCGGGCCTCGGTCTCCGTCACGATGGCGGCGAACCGCTTCTCGGTCAACGGATAGGCGATGAAGCACAGCATGCCGAGGATGGCGGCCGCCGCGGGGACCAGCCCGATGGATGCCTTGATGGCCACGATCGCGCTGTGCGGCTGGACCTGACCGGCGGCCAGGTGCGTGACGTAGGCGCCCAGCGCGAGGGCGAATGCGCCGAGGGCGCCGCCGATCGACTGGGTGATCTTGCGGGTGAAGGAGAAGATCGCGTAGCTGGCCCCCTCGGAACGGTGTCCGGTCTTCCACTCGGCGTAGTCGACGGTGTCGGCTTCGATCGCGAACATCAGCGTGTTGATCAGCGAGACCCCGAGCCCCTTGACGGCGATGCACAGCAGGGCCAGCGCGGGCAGGTCGCCGGGAACGAAGAACAGCGCCACGCCTCCGACGACGGTGAACAACCCGCAGTACTGGTACAGGTTGCGCTTGCCGAACCGCACGACCAGGGCCGGCAGCACCGGGGCCAGCAGCAGTTGCACGATGAAGGTGGCCAAGGTGATCCAGATGATGAAGGCGGCGTTGCCCAGGACGTAGATCGCATAGAACGCCGTCGACCCGCCGACCGCGAACGCGCCGATCAGATAGAAGAAGCTGGAGGCGCACAGCACGCCGAGCGGCTTGTTCGTCCTGAGGGTCTTGAAGGTGTCACGCAGGCCGATCCGAGGCTCGAGTCGGACAACGGCCTCACGGCAGAAGCGGAAGGTCAGGAAGTACAGGGCGAAGCCGAGGAACACGAACAGCAGAGTGGTCTGGAAGAACACCGACTGCAGCTGGGCGGCCCGCTGGTCGGCGGACAGCGCCGCGTTCTTGGTGATGCCCTGGATCTGCGGCGCGATGATGAAGGTCAGCAACAGCCCGGCGAGCCCGGCCCCGATACTCCGGGCGATGGCCAGCTTGGCACGCTCCCGGGATGCCTGGGTCATCACCGTGGCCAGGGAGCCGTAGGGGATGTTGACCAATGAGTAGACCAGGCCGAGAACCGCATAGCTGAGGTAGGCGTACATCAGTTGGGCGCCCCCGCTCCAGCCGGCCGGCACCGCGAAGGTGAGCATGCTCATCACCAGCAGCGGGATCGAACCGAACAGGATGAACGGCCGGAACTTGCCCCAACGGGTCATCGTGCGGTCAACGATCCGGCCGGCGAGCAGGTCGGCGACCGCATCCCACAGCCGGACGATCAGGAACATGGTGCCGATGGCGGCGGCCGGTAGTCCGACAACGTCGGTGTAGTAGAGCAGCAGGAAGGTGGTGGACAGGCTGAACGCCAAGTTGTTCGCGGCGTCGCCGGCGCCGTAACCGAGAATCGATCTGGCCCTGAGTTTCAGCGTGGCCGCTCCGAGTGGCGCCTCGGCAGCCGCGGAGGTCGCACGCATCGTGACGGCTTTCGTGGTCGGCGCGGGTGTGGTGATGCTCATGCTGGACACCTCGTCGGTATGGGGATGCGCAGAGTGCGCTGGTCATCGAAGAATGAAGCCGCAGGTCCGGTGCTGGCAATCGGTTGCCATGTATTGTCGTGCCCCGGGCGTCACGGCGATGCGGTCGACCGTGCTCCCGACGGCAGCGGGGCTCCGACGACGAGGCCCGCGGCTGCGGCCGCGGCGATCGCGGCATCCAGCACGGTGCGGGCCGGCAGCCCTCTGCGTCGGGCCACCGCTGTGACGGTCTCGAACTCGGGGGTGGCCGCAACGATCACGCCGCCCTGGTGTCCGAGTTTGATTCCGACGGTGCCACCGTCGATCTCGACATCGCACCAGGCCCTGGCCAGCGCGTGCCGGCGCACCGACAACTCTCGGATTCCGAGAGTGCTGGTGTGGGCGAGGAGCAGGGCGTGCAGGGAGGCGGCCTGGTGCGGGCGGCACAGCACACTCACGGTGTGTGCCGGTCGACCCTTCTTCATCAGGATCGGGGTGAGCCAGGCGTCGGCAGCCCCGGCATCGAGCAGCCGGGCGAGAACGCCCGGCCACAGCCGCGGATCGAGATCGTCGACGTTGGCCTCCAGCACCAGCATCGACTCACCGACGCGGGTGGGCGATGCCGCGTCGGGCGAACCGATGACGACCCGGGTGACATTCGGTCGGCCCGGGGTGTCGCGGCCGCCGGCTCCGACGCCGGTGACGATGACGCGCAGCGGCGGCAGCGGTTCGCAGGCCGCGGCGAGGGTGGTCAGCAGCGCCATGCCGGTGGGAGTGGCCAGCTCGCCGGATCCGCCGGCGAAGATCTGCCAGCCGTGCGCCAACTGGACAACCGCCGGAGCCGGTACCGGAAGATCTCCGTGGGCGCCCGGGATCCGGCCGGAGCCGACTGCCACCTCGCTGCCACTGATCCCGGTGATCCTCAGGTCGGTGAGTGCGGCACACACCCCGACGACGTCGGCGATCGCGTCGAGTGCCCCGACTTCGTGGAAGTGGATGTCGGCGGCGGCAACGCCGTGGACGTGCGCCTCCGCCTCCGCCAGGCTGCCGAACACCGCCAGAGCGCGGTCGAGGGTGGGCCGATCGAGAGCACTGGCGGCCAGGAGATCGCGGATGCTCGCCCAGCGCCGGTGTGGCGGGTCCTCCACCAGGACCGCGACGTCCACCTTGGTGGCGCGTTGCCCGGCCCGGGTGACGGTGGCGCGCTCGATCCGGACCGCGCCGGGGACGACCGAGTCCACTGCCGCCTGCACGGCACCCAGGTCGGCACCCGCGTCGACCAGCGCGCCGAGCAGCATGTCGCCGGCAACGCCCGCGGTCGCGTCGACCCAGGCATGGCGTCCGGACGGCGCAGCCGGCGGGCTCACTCCGGTTCAGCGGGCCCTGGCGCAGCGATCTGCGCGGCCAGGTAGCCCGCCCCGTAACCGTTGTCGATGTTCACCACAGCCACTCCTGGCGAACACGAGTTGAGCATCGCGAGCAGTGCAGCGATGCCGCCGAAGGACGCGCCGTATCCGATCGAGGTGGGTAGCGCGACCACCGGCGCGGCGATGAGGCCGGCGACAACGCTGGGGAGCGCACCGTCCATGCCTGCGACGACGACCACCACCCGGGCCTGGCGGAGCAGATCGAGCCGGGCCAGGACCCGATGCAGCCCGGCTACGCCGACGTCCACCACGAGTTCGGTGCGCCGGCCCAGGTACTGGGCGGTCAGCTCGGCTTCGCGGGCGACCGGCAGGTCGGAGGTGCCGGCGGCGACGACGACGACGAGACCACCTGCGACGGAGGGGGTCTGCGGTGGCCAGGCCAGGAATCGGGCGTCCCGGTCGTGAAGCGCGTCCGGGAGCTCGCGCAGCACGGCCGCCGCATGCTCGGGACCGGCCCGGGTGAACAACGCGACCTGAGCGCTGCGCCGGCCCAGAGCGGCGGCGATCTGGCCGACCTGCGCGGCTGTCTTGCCCTCGCAGTAGATGGCTTCGGGATATCCGCGCCGGTCCGCGCGCGCCAGGTCCAGGGTTGCGAAGTCCGAGAGTTCCTGCGGCGTCGTGGGTTCAGCCATGACGGACGGCGACCAACGGCAGGGTGAATGCGCCGGACTGCACCCCTGCGAGGTCCAGGGTGACGAAGCGGAAACCCGCCGCGTGCACAGCCGCCAGCACGGCGCTGCGCAGCGGATCGGTGACCGCCTGGACCAGATCGCCGGCGGGCAGCTCGACCCGGGCGATGTCGCCGTGGTGGCGTACCCGCAGGTCACCGAAACCCAGGACCCGCAGAGCCGATTCGGCGTCCTCGATCTGCCGGAGCTTCTCCGGACTCACCGCCTGGAAATGCGGGATGCGGGAGGCCAGACACGGCGCGGCCGGCTTGTCTGCGCAGGGCAGCCCCCACGCGGTCGCGAGTCTGCGGACGGCGGCCTTGTCCAGGCCGGCGTCGGCCAGCGGCCGCAGCACCCGGTGTTCGGTCGCCGCCCGGGCGCCGGGCCGGTCGGGCCGTACCGCGTCATCGGCGTTCTCGCCGTAACCGATCGCATCCAACCGATGGGCGGCGACCACCTCGTCATCGATCCGGGTGAACAGTTCGTCCTTGCAGTGAAAACACCGGTCCGGACCGTTTGTCCGGTACTCGATCCGGTCCCCCTCGTGAGTGACGACCTCCACCACCTCGACCCCGATGAAGGCGGCGACCAGATGCGCCGCTCTCCGCTCATCGGCCGCCAGGCTGGGGGACACCCCGAGGATCGCGACGACCCGGTCCGCGCCGAGAACCCGGACCGCGGCGGCGAGCAGCACCGCCGAATCGACACCGCCGGAGAACGCCACCCCGAGCCGATCCACCCCTGCGAGATGGTCGGCGATCCGGTCGAGCATCTCCGACTCAACACCCGGCGTTGTCGCTGGGACCGTGGTAGTCATCCGCCCAATATCGCCCCGGAGGGCGGCCCCGGCAAGCGGTTGCCAGGTATTGCGGGGCGCACTAGGGTCTGCGTCGATCCCGGCGTTTCTCGAGGCGCCGGCCGAGAGGACCGCCGGTGACTTCGCCCCCGCCCGGCTCCGGCATCGGCCGGCCACCGACCATCTACGACGTCGCCGCGGCGGCCGGGGTGGCGGCATCGACGGTGTCCCGGACCTTCTCCCGGCCGGGCCGGGTCAACTTCGAGACCGCCGAACACGTCCGCAAGGTCGCCGCCGAACTCGGATACCGCACCAACCCGCTCGCGCGTGCCCTGCCCACCGGCCGGACCTCGATGATCGCGGTCGTCATCTCCGATGTCACCAATCCCTTCTACAACGAGATCATCCGTGGCGCGCAGTCGGCCGCTGCGGAGGCCGGTTACACCATGCTGTTGGCCGACGCGCAGGAGTCGGACCGCCGGGAGCAGGAGGCGCTGCACCGCGCGCTGCCGATGGTCGAGGGGGTGGTGCTGGCAACCTCGCGGATGTCCGATTCGGCAATCCGGATGACGGCCAAGCAGAAGCCGATGATCGTGTTGAACCGCGCGGTGTCCGATGTACCCAGCGTGGTGACCGACAACCCGCGCGGGGTGCGCCGGGCCGTTGAGCACCTGGCCGAATTGGGCCACCGGAGTATCACCTACGTCGCCGGGCCCGAAGCGTCCTGGGCCGACGGAGTGCGCTGGCGGTCGCTGCGCGAGGCGGTCCTCGAACTCGATCTGCACGCACGCCGGATCGGGCCGTTCCCACCGACCGTGGCCGGCGGCAGTCAGGCCGCGGCGGTGCTGGCGAAGAACCCGACCTCCGCGGTGCTGGCCTACAACGATCTGCTGGGAATCGGACTCATCCGCGGCCTCGTGGCGCTGGGCGTGCGGGTGCCCGCCGACGTCAGCGTCATCGGTTTCGACAACATCCTCGCGGCCGATCTGATCACTCCGGGCCTGACAACAGTTGCCGCCCCGCTGCGGACCCAGGGTTTCACCGCGGCGCGCAACCTCCTGGCGATCATCGGCGGGGCGAAGGCGAAGGCCGGTGCTCCGGTGGTGCTGCCGGTCAAGCTGGTGGTGCGCGGCTCGACGGCGAAGAGCTCGGGGATGGTTCAGCCGACCGGCGGCCGCAAGCGGTAGAGCACCTCACCTGCTTGCGGCAGCACGAGGGTGTCCGGATCGGCCTCCAAGGCTGCGCGGTCGACCAGCGCCGGGTCCAGGTAGTCGAGATTTGCTGCCCTGACGACACTCTCGGGGATACCGGTGGCCAGCGTCACGGTGACCCGGCCCCGCTCGCCGTGCACCGGGTCCCAGGTACCCGCCCCCCGCAGATGCGTCGAGTGGGCCAGGTCGCCCCAGTGGTAGCCCTTGAAGGTGTCCCACTGGCCGAGGAAATAGTCGCGACAGTGATAGCCGATCTCGCCGATCACCGGGTGCATCACGGAGATCTCGCTGATGTGCGGCGCGTAGATGATGACCTGGCCGCCGTCGGCGACGACGGGCTCCACCTTGTAGAAGCCCTTTGCCCCGGTCCACATGTCCTGGTACTTCGTCGGAATGATCGAGAGCACCCGGCCGACCGGCGCGTCCAGGTAGCGGACGTGGGTCTGCGCCGAGATGTCGGCGCACGCGGCCCAGGCCGCCTCCGGCGTGCCGAACGATGCGGCGTGGAGCGAGGTGGTGCCGGACTGGGCGACCAGACACAGAGCCAGCCGACGGCTGGGGATGAGCGCGGCCGCCTCGTTGATCAGCGCCCGCACCGGCGTGATGCCGCGGGTACCGATGATCTGGACGCTGCTGATCAACGCCCCCAACCAGTGCGAGAAGTCGATCACCTCCGGCCCGGCGACCCCGGGGAAGAAGTACTTGTTCCCGCCGGAGAATCCCACCACCTCGTGCGGGAAGACCGGGCCGACCACCAGGGCGATGTCGTGCTCGACGACCGCCCGATTGAGCACCACGTCCACCGGTTCGTGCAGCCGTCCCTCGGACAGCTCACCGACCCGCTGGGCACTGATCGAGCCCACCGAGACGAAGGTGTCCGGGTTCCACCACTCGTGGTTGAGCACGGTCATCCCCGGATAGGTCAATGCCGCATTGCCCTGCGCATAGCCGAGGTGCCGGGCCAACTGCGACTCGTCCATGGCGGCATGCGTGCCCAGCGCGATCAGTACGGTCAGCGCTGACACGCGCTCGTGCAGGGCGGCATGGACGGCGCTGAGCAGCAGCGGGAGAGGGCAGCTACGGGTGGCATCCGGCACGATGACGCAGACGCTGTGTCCGTCGAAGTCCTCTGCGGCAAGGGATCCAGCGATGAACTCGCGGATCTCGGGCTCGGTCAGCACCTGGTCGGCACCACCGATGCGAGCGGCGTCGGAGCTGAGCTCCGTCGCGTCGGCGACCGTCGAAGTCATGTCTGCACCATGCCCGCGCCGGCGCCATGAGGCAAGAGTGGACGGCAACTGTTGGCAACCGATTGCCGCCCGGGCCGTCCGCGCGTGATCATCAGGTCCATGTCGTCACGCCCAGCGAAGTTGACCAACCACCCGCACCGCCTGCTGCCGACCGAGCCGCGGGTGCGGGACATCGCTGTCCAGCTGTACGACGCTGTCGCCGGCCTGCCGATCGTCTCACCCCATGGCCACGTGGATCCGCAGATCCTGGTCGACGACCAGCCGTTCGCCGACCCCACCAGCCTGTTGGTGCAGCCCGACCACTACGTCACCAGGTTGCTGCACGCATCGGGCGTCGGCCTCGACCAGCTCGGGGTCGGCGAGGGCCCGCTGCCCGAGCCGCGGGCGCGGCAGGCCTGGCGACTGCTGTGCACCCACTGGCAGGCGTTCCGCGGCACCCCGGTGCGGTACTGGTTCGACAGCGAGTTGGGCGGCATCTTCGGCATCACGGAGCGGCCCACCGCCGACAACGCGGACGTCCTGTACGACCAGATCGCCGCCCGGTTGGCAGAGCCGGAGTTCCGGCCTCGCGCGCTGCTGGAGCGGTTCGGCATCAGTGTCCTGGCCACCACCGACGACCCGGTCGATGATCTTGCTCCGCACGCTGTGCTGGCCGCCGACCCTGAGCTGACCACCAGGGTGGTGCCGACCTTCCGCCCGGATCGGTATCTCGAGCCCGGCCGGGTCGGATGGTCCGACGCGGTCAAGCAGTTGGGTGCCGCTGCCGGTGTCGATGTGGGCGACTACGCCGGATACGTTCACGCGCTGGAGGAGCGCCGCCGCTACTTCGTGCAGCACGGCGCGGTCTCCGCCGACCACAGCCACCTCGACGCCGGGGCCGAGCCGCTCGAGCAGGTGGAAGCGGTGCGGATCTACCGGCGGGCGATGGACGGCAGCGCCACCGCCGACGAGGCCACGGCATTTCGCCGGCACATGGTCCTCGACATGGCCCGGATGTCCTGCGAGGACGGCCTGGTGATGACGCTGCACCCGGGAGTGCGCCGCAATCACCACCCCGGCACGCTGGCCGGTTTCGGCGCGGATACCGGCCACGACATCCCGGTCGCGGTCGAGTTCACCAACGCGCTGCAGCCGCTCCTGGAACGGTACGGAACCCATCCCAACCTGCACCTGGTGCTGTTCACGGTCGACGCCGACGTGTTCAGCCGGGAAGTCGCACCGCTGGCCGGCTTCTACCCGGCGGTGTTCGCCGGGGCACCCTGGTGGTTCCTCGACAACCCTGCCGCGATCAGGTCTTTCCAGGAATCGGTCACAGAGATCGCCGGCTTCACCAAGCTCTCCGGTTTCATCGACGACACCCGGGCGTTCTGCTCGATACCGGCCCGCCACGACATGTCCCGCCGGTTGGACGCGGGATTCCTGGCCCGTCTGGTCGCCGAGCACCGACTCGAGCAGGACGAGGCCCTGGACACCCTGACCGATCTGGTCGCGCAACAGCCCCGGAACGTCTTCAAGCTGTGAGCACCCCGACGGCTGGACCTCCACTGACCCGGACATCCGGTAGCCGGCGCCCGGCGGCGCCGGTCCGCATCGTGCACCTCGGGCTGGGCAACTTCTTCCGCGCCCACCAGGCCTCCTATACCGATCGGGCGCCGGACCGGGAACGGTGGGGGATCGCCGCGTTCACCGGCCGATCCACCGGACCGGCCGTCGCGCTCAGTGCTCAGGACGGGCTCTACACGCTGATCACCAGGGGCGCCGATGGTGACACCGCCGAGATCATCGACAGCCTCAGCCGCGCCCATCCCGGGTCCGACATCGCTTCGCTGCGCAGCTATCTCGCCGATCCCGGCGTGGCGATCGTGACCCTGACCGTCACCGAAGCCGGGTATCTGCGCGGCCAGGACGGCGGGCTGGACCTCGACCATCCGGATGTCAACGCCGACATCGCCGTGCTGAGGTCCGGTCTCGGGGCGCCGGTGCGGACGGTGCCGGGCCGGCTGGTGGCGGGCCTGGCCGCCCGCCGAGCGGCGTCGGTCTCCGCCGGCCTGGCCATCGTGTCCTGCGACAACCTGCCGGACAACGGCGCCGTCGTGGCCCGAGTGGTCGCCGACCTGGCGAACCTCGTCGATCCGGCGCTGGCCCACTGGATCGTTGACCAGGTCAGTTTCGTGACGACCATGGTGGACCGGATCACACCGGCGACGGCATCGGAGGATGTCACTGCGGCCATGGCTCTCACGGGGTTCGGAGACCGGGCGCCGGTGGTCACCGAGCCCTACAGCGAGTGGGTGCTGGCCGGTGACTTCCCCGCCGGCCGCCCCGGCTGGGAGGTCGCGGGTGCGCGGTTCGTCAGCGACATCACGCCGTTCGAGCGCCGCAAGCTGTGGCTGCTCAATGGCGGGCACTCGCTGCTCGCCTATGCCGGCAGCGCGCGAGGTCACGCGACCATCGCCGAGGCAGTCGCCGATCCGCACTGCGCTGACTGGCTGACCCAGTGGTGGACCGAGGCGTCGGCGCACCTGGCCTTGCCCGGCTCGGAGGTTGTCGCCTACCGGGAGGCACTCCTGGCCCGCTTCGGCAACTCCCGCATCCGGCATCTGCTCGCCCAGGTCGCTGCAGACGGGTCGCAGAAGTTACCCGTCCGGATCCTGCCGGTGCTCGCCGCCGAGAGGGCGGCCGGACGGCTGCCCACCGGTGCGCTGCGCGTTCTGTCGGCCTGGATCAACCACCTGCGCGGATTCGGCGCGCCGGTGAAAGATACTGCGGCAGAAGGGCTCGCACCGCTGGCGTCCCAGGATCTGACGGCGGCGGTACCGGCGCTGTTGGACCACCTGCACCCGGCGCTCGGTCGGGATGACGCGATTGTCCGGCGAGTCGCCGAATTGTGCCGGGAGTTGTCCGAGGCGGCCACCGGCGTCTGAGCACGGCCGTGCCGCCCTTGCCCTGATCGCAGCTGACGACAAATGATGGCAACCGCTTGCCAGAGACCACGCCTGGCGCTTGGAATGGACCAACACCACCGAAGCCCACGAAGGAGAACCATCATGCTCCGCCCACAGGACAATGCCGTCAGGGAACGCAAGAACCTGAACGGCATCTGGCAGTTCGCTCTCGACGGTTCCGGTGCGGGCCGCAGCGAGCGCTGGTTCGCCGGCCCGCTGGCCGACGCCCGGCCCATGGCCGTGCCGGCCAGTTTCAACGATGTCGCCGCCGACGCAGCGATCCGGGACTACTTCGGAGACGTCTGGTACCAGACCGTCGTGCAGGTGCCGCGGGGGTGGGCCGGCCGCCGGATCGTGCTGAACTTCGAATCCGCCACCCACCGGGCGACGGTCTGGGTGAACGACATCCACCTCGGTGCCCACGAGGGCGGATACACGCCCTTCGAATTCGACGTCTCGGAGCACGTGCGGCCCGGCGAGCCGGCCAGGATCACCGTGGTCATCAACAACACGCTGAGCTTCCAGTCCGTCCCGCCAGGCGTCATCGAGGACACCGCGGACGGTAGGAAGCAGCGGTATTTCCACGACTTCTTCAACTACGCCGGCCTCCATCGTTCGGTGTGGCTGTCCACCACCGGTATCGCCCACCTCACCGATCTGACCGTGGTCACCACCCTCGCCGGTGCGAACGGCGCCGTCGACTACCGTGCCGAGACCGAGAACGCCGACGGCACCCACGTGCGCGCCATCCTGCGGGACGCCACAGGAGCCGAGGTGGCCACCGGCGCAGGGCCGGCCGGCACATTGACCGTCGAGGACGTGCATCCCTGGTCGCCCGGGCACGGCTATCTCTACGACCTGGAGGTGCAGGTGGTGGACGAAGCCGGAAGCCTGGTCGACAGCTTCCACCAGAACGTCGGAATACGCACCGTCAAGATCGACGGCACCAGGTTCCTGATCAACGGAGAGCCGTTCTATTTCACCGGGTTCGGCAAACACGAGGACATCGCGGTGATCGGCAAGGGCCACAACGATGCCTTCATGGTCCACGATTTCGAGCTGCTGAAGTGGATCGGTGCCAACTCCTTCCGGACCTCGCACTACCCCTACTCGGAGGATGTGCTGGACTACGCCGACCGGGAGGGAATCGTGATCATCGACGAGACCGCTGCTGTCGGAATGAACATGGGTCTCGGCGGCGGCATCTTCGGAACCCAGGGATACACGACGTTCTCGCCGGAGACCATCAACGACGCGAGCCGTGAGGTGCACTCCCAGGCCATCCGCGAGCTCGTCGCGCGGGACAAGAACCACCCCAGCGTGGTGATCTGGTCGATCGCCAACGAACCGGAGTCCGACACCGAGGCCGCCGAGAACTACTTCCGGCCACTGTTCGACCTGACCAGGGAGCTCGATCCCAGCCGACCGGTCGGTTTCGTGAACGTCATGCTGGCTCCGCACGGAAAGTGCCGGGTATCGCAGTTCGCCGACGTCCTGATGTTGAACCGCTACTACGGCTGGTACGTCAACACCGGCGAGCTCGGTGCCGCGGAGATCGCCTGGACGGCGGAGCTCACCGGTTGGGCCACCGAGGGCAAGCCGATCATCATCACCGAATACGGCGCCGACACCTACCCCGGTATGCACTCGCTCACCCCGACGCCGTGGACCGAGGAGTACCAGGTGGACTACCTGGACATGAACCACCGGGTCTTCGACCGGATCGACGCCGTCGTCGGTGAACAGGTCTGGAACTTCGCCGACTTCCAGACCACCTCCGGGATCATGCGGGTAGGCGGTAACAAGAAGGGTGTGTTCACCCGGGACCGGCAGCCGAAATCCGCGGCCTTCGCGCTACGACGTCGCTGGCGCAAGGACGTCTGACGGAGGCCTCAGGTGGTGCGGAAGTCGCTGCCGTGGACGGTCACGGCCCAGATCACGAACACGTCGAAGGTGATGACCAGCACGGCCCAGATCGGGTAGTAAGGCAGCCAGGCGAAGTTGGCGACGGCGCTGAACGCCGCGACGACGACGGCAGTGACCTGCGCCCACACCTTCCCCAGGAACAACCCGATTCCGGCGCTGAATGCCACCAGCCCGAGGGCGACGTGCAGGAGGCCCCATGCTGTCGGGTTGAGGTCGAACAGCCACTTGTTCGTGAGCGAGTAGATGTCGTTGTCGACCAGGCCGACGAGTCCTTGGATCAACCCGAAGGCCCCGACCAGCATGAGGATCAGACCCGCCGTCGCGGTGATCCCCAGCGCCATCTCGCCCGAGGTCGCCGGCCCGGTGGTTGGCTGTGCAGCCATGATGATGACCCTTTCAGCGGAGAGCGCGGCAGGAGTCCATTCTGGTACGCGCCGGGGCCGTCGGCCATGTCAGGCACCACGACCCTCCCGGCGTTCTTCTCCCACGTGTCGGATGACGCGCGGCCGCGGCTGAGGTGAGAGGCTCGCGCTGGATTGTTCGGACCGGTCCGCACTGGGATCCTCGGCCCGAACAGTCCAACTCGCGTCGATGTCGGAGCAGGACAAGCGGAGGAGCCAGGACGATCATGACTGTTTCCAGATTCCCCCTGCCGTCCGGTCCGTTCCGCTGCGGCGCTGCCGCACGCGGGGCCGCCATGGTCGGTCATGAAACGGCCGCCGACGGCCGCGGGGTCACCGGTCTCATCTGCGGCACCCGATGACCGCGGAAGGAACGGGCAACAGCGTCCCCGCCGAGGGCCCGTTGAACCGCCGGTTGGCGATCCTGCTGGCCATGGCGATGTTCGTGCTCGTCGTCGATACGTCCCTGATGAACGTCTCGATTTCGGCGGTGGTGCGCGACCTGGACACCACCGTGAGCGGGGTCCAGTCGGCGATTGCGCTGGAGGCGCTGGTGTCCGCCGCGTTCATCCTCATCGGCAGCAGGGTCGGTGATCTCATCGGACGCAAGCGGGCCTACGTGCTGGGTCTGCTCGGGTATGCCGTCGGCGCGCTGGCGATGACCCTGGCGCAGGGCCTCACCGCCATCATCATCTTCTGGGCCGTGATCGGTGGGCTCGGCGCCTCGCTCTTGCTGCCGGCGATGCAGTCGCTGATCCACGGCAATTTCCAGGGAGCGGCGCAGAAGCGGGTCTACGCCCTGGTCGGCGCCGCCGCCGCGATCGCTGCTGCGGTCGGTCCGCTGCTGGGCGGCTTCATCACGACCTTCCTTTCCTGGCGCATCGGGTTCCTGCTCGAAGTGGTCATCATCGCTGTGGTGCTGTCCGGCATCAAACTCGTCCACGACGTTCCCTACACCGGACCGCGGAACATCGACGTGGTCGGGGCGGTGCTGTCCGTACTGGGCATGGGCGGCCTGGTGCTGGGCATCCTGGTCTGGCAGGAGGGCGGTGAGTCGGTGGCCATCCTGCTCGCGATCGGTGCCATCGCGATGATTGCATTCGGTTCCTGGCTCGTGCGGCGTCACCGCCGCGGCAAACCGACGCTGATCGACCCAGATCTGTTCAAGTCCGGGATGTTCCGGTTCGGGATCACGGAGCAGATGCTGCAACAGATCGCCTTGGGCGGCACCATGATCGCCCTGCCGATCTATTTGCAGATGGTGTTGGAGTACAACGCGATGCAGGCCGGACTGAGCCTTGCTCCGCTCTCGTTGACGATGTTCGCGGTCGCGATCCTCGCCGGTAAGAGGGCGGGAAAGCGTCGCCCGGCGGGCATCGTCCGGTGGGGTTTCCTGCTGTTGACGATCGGGCTGGGGGTGCTGATCCCGATCGTGCCGCGGGCCGATTCCGGGTGGTGGCTGCTGGGTCCGTTGGTGATCGCGGGCGGCGGATTGGGGTTGTTGGTCTCCCAACTCAACAACTACACGTTGGCTCCGATCTCCGAGGAAAAGGTCAGCGAGGCGGCGGGCGTGAACTCCGCCGCGGGGTCGTTCGGGTTGTCGTTCGGATTGGCGTTCGCCGGGGCCATCATGCTGGCCGCGCTGTCGATCACCTTCACGAGCATGGCCGAGTCCAGCACCGTGCTCAGCCCGGCCCAGCAACAACAGGTCGCGGTCGCGCTGGAGGAGGATGCCGAGGTGATGAGCAACACCCAGCTCGAGCAGCAACTCGCCGGTCAACCCCCACAGGTCCAGGCCGAGGTCCTCCGGATCAACACCGAGGCCAGGCCCTTGGCACTTCAAGTGGCCCTGCTCATTCCGATCCTGGCCGGACTGATCGGGTTGTTCAACTCGTTCTTGATGATGCGCCTGCCGGATCCGAAACCGTCGGGCTCCGCAGAAGGAATGGTCCTGGGTTGACCAGGCGTTCGCGCACACCCGCGACATCCCGGAATCTCGAGCCTGTATGACCTCGCTTCCGGGTCCGCAGGACCCCCCCGGCGGAGTGGCCCGCGCACCGGGCACGGGGAGAGTTGCTCCGTTCTGGTTGTCACTGACCCTCTGCCTGCTCGTCATGGGCGGCGCCAATGTCGCCACCAATCGCCTGTCGGCGGCCAACGTGGCGATCGGCGTGACGTTCACCGTGGCGCTTGCGGCGATCGCCCGCGCCTCAGGGCTGTACGCCAAGGATCTCGGACTTGCCCGATCGACCTGGTTCCGCGGCCTGCGCTGGGGAGGTGCATGCGCCGGGATCGCTGTGGTGGGATACGGCCTCGCTCTCCTGGTACCGCAGATCCGGTCCCTGGTGGCCGGTTCAGCCCCCGGGTCCTGGCAGCACACCCTGGTCACCGTTCTGCTGGTGATTCCGCTGGCGACCGTGATCCCCGAGGAGTTCGCGTTCCGCGGGGTGCTCTGGGCACTGCTGCGCCGCCGGTGGACGCGGAACGTGGCGACAGCGGTGTCATCCGCCCTGTTCGGCCTGTGGCACACGCTTCCGTCGCTGGCCGGTGGCCCGGCCAATCGCGCGGCCGACCAGATCGTGGGCACCGGCGCCGGCGGCTTGGTGCTCAGAGCGCTGGGCACCATTCTTTTCACCGCCGCCGCGGGCGTGTTGTTCTGCGAGATGCGCGCTCGCAGTGACAGTCTGCTGGCACCCATGCTGGCGCATTGGTCGGTCAACGCTGTCGGCACGATCTTCGTGCAACTCGCCGGGTAGGGCATGGCCGCGGTGGTCCGGCATGGGCGCACAATTGACCAAGGGAGCACCACATGACGACACCCGCAACGGCAGCTGAAACGACGCAACCCGGGCCGGAACCTCCGGCGGCGGAGGGGCCGGCGCTCCCGCACGATGCACCCGCGTCGCCCGGCGCCTCGGACCCCGAAGAGCCCGGGCCGAAGCGACGGACCGCCGCGTGGTTTCACTACAGCCTGCCCGGTGCCTGGGTGGCCTTGATCTTCGCCTGCCTGGCCTTCACGCCGTCGCTGGTGCCACGCCCGGGTCCTTTCCAGGGTGTCGTCTGCGCTATCACCGCGGCAATCGGATACGGCCTCGGAGTGACGGGCGCATTCGTGTGGCGGGAGTTCGCCGACCGCCCGGCGCGGAAACCGCGGGCATTGTCGTGGCGGGTGTTCCTGATCGTGGCGCTCGTGGCGTTGACCGTCTCGTACTTCCTCGGAGAGCATTGGCAGCGTTCGCTCCGTGCATCGATGAATGCCGCGCCGGAGGACCTTCTCCCGAAGGTGCTCCTTCCGATCGTTGCCATGCTGGTCTTCGTCGGGTTGGTGGGGGCCGCGCGTGGGGTCCGCCGGCTTTTCCGATGGGTGGCACGCACCTTGGCTCGTTGGATGGGTCGGCGCGCCGCGCGCGCATTGGGCTGGGTTCTGGCGGCAGCCGTGGTGGTCGGTCTGGTCAGTGGTGTGCTGGTGGACGGCATCATCGGCCTGACCGACCGGATCTTTGCGATCCGAGACACCACCACCAGCGACACGGCAGTCCAACCGACCACGCCCCTTCGCTCCGGTGGTCCGGGTTCGCTGGTGGCCTGGGACTCCCTCGGTTACCAAGGTCGGAACTTCGCCGGGCAGGGCCCGACCGCGGCAGACATTGCAGCATTCTCGGGCGTCAAGGCACCCGAACCAGTCCGGGCGTATGCCGGCATCGCCTCCGCCGGCAACGTCGAGGATCGTGCCCGTCTGGCCGTGTCCGACCTGGAACGGGCAGGCGGGTTCAGCCGCAAGTACCTGCTGGTGTGCGGCACGACAGGCACCGGATGGGTCGACCCCGGCGCCATCAATGCCTTCGAGTACGAGGCCGGTGGTGACTCCGCAGCGGTCGCCATCCAGTACTCCTACCTACCGTCCTGGGCGTCGTTCCTGGTGGACCAGTCCCGTGCCCGGGAGGCCGGCCGGGCATTGTTCGACGCGGTGTACCAGAAGTGGTCGGAGCTTCCCGAGAGCAGTCGGCCGGAATTACTGGTGTTCGGGTTGAGCCTCGGATCGTTCGCAGCTGAAAGTCCGTTCAGCGGCGAGGGCGACCTGGCCAACCGCACGAACGGTGCCTTGCTGGCGGGGTCCCCGAGCTTCAACCTGCTGCACCGGGAATTCACCGTGGGCCGCGATGCCGGCAGCCCGGAGGTGGAGCCGGTCTATCGCGGCGGTAGGACCGTACGATTCTCCAACGATCCGTCCAAGCCGATTCCGCCCGGAGGCACGTGGAACGGGTCTCGAGTGTTGTACCTGCAGCACGCTTCTGATCCGATCGTGTGGTTGAGCCCGGACCTGATCCTCCACCGGCCCGACTGGTTGGCCGAGCCACCCGGACCGGACGCCACGGGTGCAATGGTCTGGATACCGTTCGTGACGTTCTGGCAGGTCACCATGGACATGCTGGAACCGGTCGACGTGGCGCCGGGCCACGGCCACTCGTACACCCTCGAGTTCGTCGACGGTTGGGCCGCGGTGATCCAACCGCCGGGTTGGACCGCCGAGCGCGCCGACGCACTGCGGTCGATCATCGCGCAGGAACCGACATGAGCGAGACCGGCGCCGCTTCGGCGTTTCGACGGTTCATCCCGATGACGGGATGGATCCGGTCGTACCAGCGGCGGTGGCTCCGGGGCGATCTGATCGCCGGGGTCGCCGTCGCGGCCCTGATCGTGCCGAAGAATCTCGGCTACGCCGGGATCGCCGGAATTCCTGTGCAGAACGGCCTGTACGCGGCGGCCGCTGGTGCCATTCTGTACGCGGTATTCGGCACGAGCAGGCAGATCTCGACCGGTCCGAGTTCAGGATTGGCCGCCGTGGCCGCGAGCGCCGTCGCCGCGGCGGGAATTTCCGGGGACCAGAACGTGGCGTCGTTCGTCGCGATGATCACCCTGGCCTCCGGCGCGTTGTTCCTCGCTCTGGCCGTGCTCCGGATGGGGTGGATCGCGCAATTCCTCTCTCGCGCCGTGGTCACCGGCTTCCTCTTCGGCGCGGCGATCGATGTCGTCATCGGCGAGCTGCCGAAGCTCACCGGGACGGAGGTCAGCGGCCAGAATCCGATCCAGGAACTGTGGTCCTGGTTCGGGACGCTCGGCGAGGCAGATCTGGTCACCGTGGCCGTCGGTGGCGGCGCGCTCGCGGTGGTCTTCGGACTGCGGGTGATCGCCCCCCGCGTGCCCGGGGCCCTGGTACTGGTGGTCGGCGGACTGATCGCGTCGTGGCTGTTCGATCTCGGCGCCCACGGCGTTGCCCTGGTCGGTGAGGTACCCCGAGGGCTGCCCAGCGTGCAGGTCCCCCCCTTTCAGTTGGTGCGGGATCACCCGGTCACCGTCGCTCTTGCGGCGGTGGCCCTGGTGCTGATCGGCTTCTCGCAGACCGCCGGCGACGCCCGGACGTTCGCTGCCAAGCACCGCTACCGCATCGACATCAACCAGGAATCGGTCGCCCAGGGCGTGGCGAACGTCGGCGCCGGTCTGTTCCAGGGCATGCCGGTCTCGACGAGCCTGTCCGCGAGTTCGCTCAACGACCACACCGGCGCACGCACCGGGCTTGCTTCGCTCACCTCGGGCGCAACCGTGCTGCTCACCCTCGTGGTGCTGGCCCCGCTCTTCTCGGCCCTGCCCAAGCCGGTACTCGCCGCGGTGATCATCGAGGCGGTGGTCATGGGCATGATGGATCTGCCCGAGATGCGGCGGCTGGCCAGGGTCCAGCGGTTCGACTTCTGGATCGCCATCGCCGCCATCGCCGCGACCTTGCTGGCCGGCGTTCTGGCCGGCGTCGTGATCGGCATCGGCCTCTCGCTCATCTGGCTCGTCTCGGTGGCAACCCGCCCGGCGATGCCGGTGCTGGGGCGGGAGCCGGGCACCCAGGCCTTCCGGGAGCTGGCTGAACACCCGGACGACGAACAGTTTCCGGGGGTCGTGGTCCTGCGGCTGGAAGGCGGCCTGTTCTTCGCCACCTCCGACGCCCTGGAGGATCGGATTCGCGAGGTCGCCCTGTCGTCCTCAGGAACCTCCGGGATCGTGCTGGATTGCGGGGGAGTCGACTTCATCGACTCGCAGGGATCGGCGAAGTTGGGTGAAATCGTCGAGCTCACCGGCCATGCCGGGGTCAGCCTGCGGCTGGCCCGGGTGAAGCCGGCCGTCCGGACGTTGCTGGCGCGCGATGGCGTGCTGGAGCGAATCGGCGCGGACAAGATCCACCCGAATGTCGATCAGGCGGTGCGATCGCAGATCGCAGGACAGGACGGGAGGCCGGTGGGTGATCGAGACGACTGAGCTGAGCAGCTGGGTGGGGACCAGGTCAGAATTCGGAGGCCGGGTCGACCGTGCGTCGCACCTGCCTCGCCCAGTAGGTTGGGGCAGGATCGAGGGATCGCTCACCTTGGCCACCGTCGGCATGCGCTTTCCAGCCGGAACTACGCATACTGTGACCAACAGTCGAATCGACACGGAGGGATGTCTCTGATGGCCGCTGCCGGAGAACCGAACGCCGCTGCTGACACGCACCGGCGGCGGCGGCTCGCAGTCCGGATCCTGCTGGGCGTCGGGCTGTTGGTCATCATCTGCGGAGTATTGGTCAACGTGTTCACCGACACCGACATCATGTGGCTGCTGCTGGTGTACCTCGCGGGGATGGTGATGCTGCTCATGGGCGGCTTCCTGCTCGTTCGACTGAGCGACTGACTCCGGTCCAGGACGCTTGTGCGCCGTCCGCGGCGCGCAGAACTCAGCATCGAGGCTCCGAGCCGGCGCGCTCGACTCGCCTGGAGGTGGACGCGTGCTCGGCTCAGAACGGTGTCGGGATGCGGTTCAACCGCTGGTTCGGGTCGCGGTGGCCGGACGGCTTCTGCCGGTTCGGGAGCTTGACGGCCCTTCCCGGTAGCCGCTCATACGGGACCTGGCCGAGCAGGTGGCTGATGATGTTCAGCCGCCCTCGCTTCTTGTCGTCGGTGTATGCGATGAACCATGGCGCCCAGGCGGTGTCGGTCGCGGCCAACATGTCGTCCCGGGCGCGGGAGTAGTCGTTCCAGCGGGCGTATGACTTCAGGTCCATGTCAGAGAGTTTCCAGGTCTTGCGGGGGTCGTCGATCCGGCTTTCCAGGCGGCGGGTCTGCTCGTCGGCGCTCACCTCGAGCCAGTACTTGATCAGGATGATGCCGGAGTCGACCATCGCCTTCTCGACGCCCGGAGCCATCTCGAGGAACCGGTCGACCATCTCGGGGGTGCAGAAACCCATCACCCTTTCGACCCCGGCACGGTTGTACCAGCTCCGATCGAAGATGATCACCTCGCCCGCGGCCGGCAGGTGCGGGAGGTAGCGCTGGACGTAGAGCTGCGACTTCTCGCGCTCGGTCGGCGCAGGCAGCGCCACCACCCGGAACACCCGTGGGCTCACCCGTTCGACGATCCGCTTGATCGTGCCGCCCTTGCCCGCGGTGTCCCGACCCTCGAACACGATGCAGACCTTCGCGCCGGTCGCCTTCACCCACTCCTGCATGGCCACCAGTTCGCCTTGCAGCCTGGCCAGTTCGGCCTTGTATTTCTTGCCGCTCAGCCGCGCTTCCGCTGCCTGGTGCTCCTTCTGATCGGTCTTCTTGGTCTTCTTGGTCATGTCGGCAGCTCCAGGGTGCGCAGGTGCGTGGCGGCGCTCACGGAGTAGCTCCGACGACGGCCCGATCGGGTGCGACCGCGTGCTGCGCATCGACCGCGGGAACGGCCGGTGCCCGGCGCCGGCGGATCCACTTGCCGATTTCGACCACCAGCGGTAGCAGCAGTGCGAGACCGGCACATTCGAGCCACTGCGGGCCGGTGAGCGGGGTGGTCAGCAACCCGGCTTGCAGACCGGGAATTTGGGTGGCAAGGACGATCATCGCGACGGGAACCAGTGAGATGGCCAGCGCCTGCAGGATCGGCGCGGTCAGCCCGCTGGTCGGATCGCGGCGGTTGGTCAGCGCGTTGAAGACGGTGCCCAGGCCCATGACGACGAACGTCATCGTCAAGGATGCACTCGGCTGGGTGGTACTCGGGGCGTCCGGGCCGGCGACGAGCGGGACCAGGGCGGCCACGAACAGCACAAGGCCGTACAGGATCCAGAACAGGATCGCCGACCGGTTGGTGATCGGGATCTTGGGGTCCCGCGGCGGGCGGTTCATCACGTCGGGGTCGCCCGGGTCGACAGTGATCACGACGACCCCGGCGACCGTGGCGAAGAACAGCAGATACAGCACCATGGTGGGGGTGAGCGCCACGCCCTGGTTGATGTTGAAGGCCGTTGCCGCGATGAACAGCATGACCAGGGCCAGCAGTTGGGTCATCTGGAACCGGACGTAGGACACGATCTTCGCGTAGACCCGGCGGCCCAGCTCGACGGCATGCACCAGGGTGCCGAAGTTGTCGTCGGTGAGAATCATCCGGGCGGCCTGTTTGGTGACCTCGCTGCCGCTACCCATCGCCACGCCGATGTCGGCCTGCTTGAGGGCGGCGGCGTCGTTCACCGCGTCCCCGGTCATCGCGACGATCAGCCCCTGGCTCTGCATGACCCGCGCGAGCCGAAGCTTGTCCTCCGGCGAGACACGCCCGAACACATGCAGCTGCGGCAGTCGCCGTTTGAGCTCTTCGTCGGACATCGCCTGCAGCTCACCGCCGCTGATCGCTCCCGGCCCGAGGCCGAGGGTTTCGCCGATCGCCCTGGCGGTGACCGCGTGGTCGCCGGTGATCATCCGCACGTCGATGCCGGCATTCAGCGCGATGGCCACGGCCGCCTTGGCTTCCGTTCGCAGCGGATCGATGATGCCAACCATCCCCACGAACGCCAGGTCGTGGGTCAACGACATCGGATCGTCGGTCATCGCCTGGGTCTCGTCGTCACCGACCAGGCGGGTCGCGAATGCCAGCACCCGCAGCCCCTTCTCGCCCATCCGGGCGTTGGCCGACTCGATATCCGCGCGAACCTGGTCGATCGGCACCTGCGACCCGCTCAGCGCTCCACCGGAGTGGGTGCAGCGCGCCAGCACGACATCAGGGCCGCCTTTGACGAGTTCGATGATCCGACCGGATGGGTCGTCCGGCACATGGTGATAGGTGGCCATGAACTTGTAGTCGGAATCGAACGGCACCTCGGCGACCCGCGGGTAGGCACGCCGCGTCTCCTCGGCATCGACTCCGAGTTTGGCGGACAGCACCACCAGCGCCGCCTCGGTCGGGTCACCGACCACCGCCCCGTCGTCCGCGACCGTCGCGTCACTGGCCAGGACCATCCCCAACGCCAACCGGCTGAAGTCCGGCACCGGGACCCCAGCCACCGACAGGATCGCGCCGGACTTGCCGTAGCCGGCGCCCTCCACGGTGTACCAGGCCTCGTTGGCGTAGATGGTCGAGACCATCATCTGATTCATTGTCAGCGTGCCGGTCTTGTCCGTGTTGATAGCGCTGGTTGCACCCAGGGTCTCGACATCGGTGAGGTTCTTCACCACGGCCTTGGCCGCGGCCAGCTGCTTGGCGCCGTAGGAGAGCATCCCGGAAACGAACGCCGGCAGGCCGGTCGGGATCGCCGAGATCGCCATTGCCGTGCCCAACAGCAACAGTTGCTTCGCCGGCACACCCCTGATCAGCCCGACAACAACGATGAATGCCACCGCGGCCCACGCGATGATGCCCAGCACCCGGGTCAGTGTGTCCAGTTCCTTCTGCAGCGGCGACCGGGTCCGGGTGACCGAGGTCAGCATGGTGGCGATCTGCCCCATCTGGGTGTTCATGCCGGTGCCGGTGACCACCATCGATGCGGTGCCCCGGGTCACCGAGGTGTTCTGGTACAACATGTTCGACCGGTCGCCGAGGGGAACATCGCCAGCCGGCAGCGCAGCGCTGTCCTTGGGCACCGGTGCACTCTCGCCGGTGAGCGCCGCCTCCTGGGCCTCCAAGGTCGCCGACCGGACGATCCGCCCGTCCGCCGGAACGATGTCACCGGCCTCCACCTGGATCAGGTCGCCGGGCACCAGCTCGACCGCCGGGACCAGGACCAGGACTCCACCGCGGACCACCTTCGCCTGCGGGACCTGCAGATTCGACAGAGCATCCACGCTGGCCCGGGCCTTGAGTTCCTGGCGCGAGGCGAGCACCACGTTCAGCAGGATCAGCAGGCCGACGATGACTCCGGTGGACACCTGGCCGATCACGAAACTCACTACGGTGACGATGATGAGCATGATGTTCATCGGATCCCGCAACTGGCTCAACGCCACCACGAGGATCGACGGCGGCTTCTCTCCGGTGATCTGGTTCCGACCGAACTGAGCCAGACGTCCCGCGGCATCGGCGCTGGTCAACCCGTTCGACGGATCGGAGCCCAGATCGGCCGAGACGTCGGCCGCCGCACGCACATACGGCGGGGGCCCACCCGGCTTCGCCTGCCCAGCGGGAGTGTCCAGATTGCTGCTCCGCGTCACCGTTTCACCTTTCTGACCCCGTTGCGCAACCTTAGTACTTGGCGTCGTTGAGAAGGTTCAGCCAGGCGATCTCGAGTGCGAGCGCCGCCGATGGTAGGCCGCCCCGGCCTCGACGAGCGGGGTGTCGGCATTGATCCCCCGGACGGTGCGGGCCAGGTCGTCCTCGGCCTGCTTGACCCGCTCGATCGTCGCCGCGGAGACGACTGCCGTAGTGGTCGTGGTGGTCGCCGACGAGGAGCTGGCAGGAACCCCCGGAGGCGCCTCCAACGGCGGCGACAGGTCGGCGTACCGCCTGTGGCATAGGCTTTCCGCACCCCATGACCAGGCGGAGCACATGACCGACCTTTCGATGCATCAGCCGCTCCCGTTCGACGAGGCGACGACGCGGCCGCGGGTATCGACCGGCGAGCTGCCAACGCCCGAAGCGGTCCGACGCGTGGTGACCGAGGCCTACGACCGCTACCTGCCGAACGCCGACGGTGTCGTCGCCGACTACATCCCGGCCCTCGCCAGTGCCTCACCTGACCAGTTCGGCATTTCCGTGGTGGGCGTCCGGGGTGGCTCCTTCGAGATCGGCGACGTGGATACCCTCTTCTCGATCCAGAGCGTCTCCAAGCCGTTCGTCTTTGCCCTGGTGTGCGACGAGATCGGCTACGATTCCGCCCGCCGGCGACTCGGTGTCAACAGCACCGGCTTTCCGTTCAACTCGCTGATGGCGGTCGAGCTGAACGCCGACCGCACGATGAACCCGCTGGTCAACGCCGGTGCGATCGCGTCGACGAGCCTCGTGCCGGGGAGCACGGCGGAGCAGAAGTTCGCCCGCATCCGGGACGGGCTCTCGCGGTTCGCCGGCCGAGAGCTGAACATCAACCACGAGGTGTACGCCTCGGAGGCCGCCTCCAACATGCGCAACCAGGGCATTGCGCATCTCTTGTACAGCTACGGTCGGCTGTACTTCGATCCCGATGATGCCACCGATGTGTACACCCGCCAGTGCTCGCTCGACGTAACGGTCCACGACCTTGCCGTGATGGCAGCCACTCTCGCGAACGGCGGGGTCAATCCCCAGACCGGGCAACGGGTCATCAGGCCGGGAGTTTGCCGGAGGGTGCTGGCGGTGATGGCCACCGCCGGCCTGTACGAGCTGTCGGGTGAGTGGCTGTTCGAGATCGGCGTGCCGGGCAAGAGCGGCGTCAGTGGCGGCATCGTCACCTCTTCGCCGGGCAAGGGTGGGCTGGCCACCTTCTCACCGCCGCTGGACCCCGCCGGCAACAGCGTGCGGGGCCAGCTGGTCACGAAGTACCTGGCCGAGCGGCTCGGGCTCAACCTCTTCGCCTCCGAACCGTCCGCACGCGAACCGGACTCCGGCGGCGATGCACCTTAGCGCCCGGAACAGCGATCAGCTGCCTGATGGACCGTCCACGATTCCGGCAGACGCGCGCTACGTTCCCAGGCAGATGAGGGGTTTGATTTCACCAAGATCGGTTGAAGCCCCGCCGACGAGGCTGTGCGGCGGTAGGCGGCGTCCCTGCACCGTCCAGGGTGACCGGCTGCCGCAGGCGTGTCAGCCCTCGGTCGTACCCCCGGGCGCGGCCTGCCGCGATCGCAGGCGACGCTGGACCGTGAGGGTCAGCGTCCCGGCCAACACGAGCAGGCCGACATTCACCAGCAGCACGTCGACGGCTCCCAGAGCATTGGAACCGCTGCCGATGGCGACGGCGACGCCCATGTATGCCGCTGCCGGGATCGTCGTCACCGAGATCGCCACCCCGACAGCCGCACTGGCGTTGGTTTCGAAGGCGAGTATCGCCGCGACACCGGCCGCCAACGCGATACCGATCGTCGAGTAATTGACCGTCGTCAGGAGACCGAGTCCACCGTCGCCCAAGTTGTGGTCGGGCAGCTCTCCCAGAGTGCGCACCAGCAGGGTCAACAACAAGGCGGCGATCGCCGCGCACACCATGCCGATGGCCAGCGTGCCCAGTGCCCGCACGATCAACCCGGCGCGCCGGCGCGACGATGCCGACGCAAGCGGCGCAGGCCGGCAGCAGGTCCGGACTCACCGCCATGGCGCCGACGATGAGGATGCCATTTCGGTCGATGACTCCGTAGGCAGCGATCACGCCGGCCACGACCATCAGCGCGATGTAGCGGGCGAAGAGCCTCGCGCTCCGGCGCGCCCGACCGACGAGTTGCATCCAGATGAAGTCGTCCTGTGCGGCACCGAACCAGCGATGTCCCACGCCCGCCTCGACCGGCAGGATCGGCGTCACCTGTTGGACGACGATGTCGGCGGCGGCCACGCCCGCCCGTTCCAGGGCGATGATCATGGCGTCGGCGCCGGAGGCGTCCAGTTCTGCGGTGACGAGCTCGAATCGCGAGTCCTGGGTGGCGCCCACTCGGACGATCCGCCGGACCGGCCCGCACGCCTCGAGCGAGGCCGTCGCACGGTCGATCTGATCGGCCGGCACATATACCTGTGCGAAGAGCATGGGGTCCCTCGTCTCACCCTGCGCGACTGCGGATCGCCGACACCACCGTGACAATGACACCCCGCGCCCGGATGCGCGCATCGGAACCACGACCGACCGAAGCGCCTTCCCTCATGCCGCCCGAATGGACGCGCCGCCGAGTGTGGCCGATCATCGTGCACATCCGTTGCCCGCAGGAGGACCGCATGCGCGCCTACCGCATCATTGCCAACCTCCCGGTGGCTGACGTCGAGGCAGCCAAGGGCTTTTACACCGATTTCCTCGGCCTCAGCACCGAGGAGTTCAACATGGGATGGGTGGCCCGTTACACCTCTCCCGACACCGGAGCGAACGTCCAGCTGGTCACCAGCGACGCAACTGCACCCGAAGACTCAGTCATTTCTGTCCAGACGGATGACGTCGACAGCGCGTTCGAGGAGGCTCAGAGACTCGGTTACGAGATCGTGCATCCGTTGACCACCGAGCCTTGGGGCGTGCGCAGGTTCTTCGTGCGAGCACCGGACGGGAACGTCATCAACATCGCGCACCATCGCGAGTGAGCGCGGACCTGATCCCGAATTCTCTCCCTCCAGTTCTTCCGGACCGGTATCAGGCGACCCGCGTAATACTCCCTTAGGGAGTAATTGGATAGTCCACAAGGGACTACACGCCGTCGCGTCGCTCGGAAGAAGGCACCTGCATGGCATCGAACACGTCCGCCGTCCTGGCCGGCCTGGTCGCCACGACGCTGTTCGTCGTCAGCTACCTCCCGATGCTGCATCGGGCCTGGCGCACCAGAGATCTCGACTCGTACAGCCGGCCGAGCCTGGTGCTGGCCAACGTCGGCAACCTGATCCAGGCGATCTACGTATACAGCCTGCCGGTGGGGCCGATCTGGTTCCTGCACGCGTTCTACCTGGTCGCGAGCGCCTTCATGTTGGGCCTCCATCTCCGCCACATCGACCGGCCGACGGTCACCACCGAACAAGGAGGTCGCCACGATGGCGACGAGCAGTGACGGCCACGACATTCACCGCCATAACGCCGACCTGGCGCTGAACCGGCTCCGGAGCAGGCTCCGCGGATCGGCCTTCGGCCGAGCGGACGAAGGCTACGAAGAGTGCTGCGGCGCCTGGAATCTCAACTCCCACCATCAGCCCGAGCTGGTGGTGATGGCCGAGGACAGCGAGGATGTCCAGCACGCCGTGCGATACGCCGCGAGCCGCGGACTCGGCGTGGGCGTGATGGCCACCGGCCACGGCACCGGGACGCCGTGCATCGGTGGAGTACTGGTCAACACCTCGCGGATGCGGGGTGTCCGGGTCGACCCGGACACCGGCCACGCCCGGGTTGCTGCCGGCACCCGCTGGTCCGAGGTGATCGAGGCGGCAGCACCGCACGGCCTGGCCGGGCTGGCCGGTTCCAGCCCGGGAACCGGCGTGGTCGGCTACACGCTCGGCGGCGGCTTCGGCTGGCTGGGCCGCCGCTTCGGCCTGGCTGCGCACTCCGCGGTGCGGGCTGAGCTCATCACCGCCAACGGTGACCTGGTCACCGCCTCCGCGGGCGAGAACTCCGAGCTGTGGTGGGGTCTGCGCGGGGGGACGGGCAACTTCGGCATCGTCACGGCCCTGGAGTTCAGGCTGCATCCCGTGCGGCAGGTGTACGCGGGCAATCTCTACTACCCCTTGGAACGGGCCGCGGAGCTGTTGGAGTTCTTCGCGGACTGGACCCGCGCAGCACCCGACGAGCTGACCGCTGCCGCGACGTTCCGGCGTTTTCCACATGTTCCAGCCGTCCCGGATCCGGTGCGCGGGCGGTCACTGATCGCGCTGCGCGGCTGCTTCTGCGGCGATCCCGCCGCCGGCAAGGCACTGGTCGACCGGGCCAGGGCCGCGCTCGGTCCCGCCGTCCTGGACAGCTTCTCGGCCATCCCGCCGTCGGCGCTGGCATCACTGAGCATGGATCCGATCGATCCGGTGCCGGCGATGAACCACACCGAACTCCTGGCCGATCTCACTGCCGACACCATTGCTGCTCTCGTCGATCTCGGTGGTCCGGAAGCCAGGTCGCCACTGGTGATGCTGGAGATCCGCCAGCTCGGCGGCGCGTTGAACGGTGACCCGGACATGCTGAGCCCGATGGCCCACACCGCGGCCCGGTACAGCGTCAACGCGATCGGGATCACGCCGGATGCGCCCGCCAGGAACGCGGTCCGAGCCCATCTGGACGCCGTGGCGCACCGGTTGGCGCCGTTCGCCACCGGCGACACCTACCTCAACTGGCTGGATCTGGATGCGGCCGATCCGGACCGGATAGCGGCTGCCTACTCGGCGGCCGACCGCGAACGGCTCACCCGGTTGAAACGCCGGATCGATCCGCGCAACACCTTCCGTTTCAACCGCAACCTCCCCGATGCCGCACCAGCCGTCTCCACCCCATCGACAACACACACAGAAGGCGAGAACCTGCGATGAGCTCCATCCTCGTCACCGGTGCGACCGGCACCGTCGGCCGTTCCGTCACCCGGCTCCTGCACGTCGCCGGGCACTCCGTCCGCGTCTTCGTCCGCGACCCGGCCCGCGCCCGGGACGCCGGCCTGCCCGCCGACGTTGCCTACTCGGTGGGCGATTTCGCCGACCCTGCGTCCCTTCGGACGGCCATGTCCGGCATCGACTCGGTCTACCTTTCGTGCGGCAATGTGCCGGACCAGGTTGCGCATGAATGCGCGGTGATCGACGCGGCCGAGGCGGCCGGCGTCGGGCGCGTCGTCAAGCTCTCCGCCCGGGGTGCTGCGAAGGGCTCGTCGGTCGCGTATTGGGACCGGCACGCCAGGATCGAGGATCGGCTACTGGCATCGGCGATGCCGGGCGTTCTCCTGCAGCCCAGCTTTCTGATGAGCAACCTGCTGGCCGGCGCCGAGCAGATCCGCACCACCGGAATGCTTTTCGCTCCGGCCGCCGCCGCTCGGGTTGCGATGGTCCATCCGGGCGATGTCGCCGCCGCCGTGGTGGCTGTGCTGACCGGACCGCTGCGCGCTGGGCACCGGCTGGTGCTCACCGGGCCGGCGGCGATCGGGTACGACGAGGTGGCCGCGGAGCTGTCCGCCGTCACCGGCAGCACTGTCCGGTACCTGGACGTCCCAGCGGCCGCGGCGCGCGAGGGTCTGTTGCAGGCCGGCCTGCCACCTGATGCCGCCGATCAGGTGCTCGCGGTGTTCGAAGTGCTGCGCCGGGGCGGCCAGGCCACCGCCACCGACACGGTGCTCGAGCTCACCGGCCGACAGCCGCGCACACTCGGCGCGTACGCCGCCGAGCACTCGACGGAGTTCCGCGCGGGCGGCGCTATCCCCCGTCCGGCGTGAGCGGGTCTGCCGTCAGCCGGTCGGCGACGAACCGGTCGGCCCTGGCCTGCGCCTGCCGGACCGTCTGCGCGAGTGCGTCGAGGTCCGGCCGGGCGTCGGCCGGCCGGTCGGGCCAGTCCGCGGTCGCCCGTCCCGCCCAGCCCGACCACCGGTCCAACAGGTCGAGATAGTCGTCGAGGAACCTGCCGGTGAGCACCAGGATCGGGAGCCGGTCAGGGAACGGCCCCGCTCCGGACAGGTAGGTCGATCCGACCTCCACGTTGAGCAGGGTCTGCTCGTGCACCCAGGAGCGCAACTGCGCGAGCGTGGCCCGCAGGTCGGCTGTGCTCCCGTGCTCGGCGTAGAAGACCTTGAGCACGTGCTCGGACTCGAAGACCGGGGCCGCACTTTCGGCTGAGAGCCATCCGGCCAGGGCCGCCCGGCCCTGCGGCGTGATCGTGTAGACCGTGCGGGGCCGCCGACCCCGGGATCCGCGCTCGGCGGCCGCGAGCCCGGCGGCCACCAACTTCTTCGGTTCCTCGTACAACTTGCTCCGCGCCCTCGGCCAGAATCGGCCCAACGTCCGGTCCATCTGCCAGGCCAGCTCGTAGGTGGACCACGGCTTGATGGCGAGCAGACCGAGCAGGGCGTACGAGGTCGGAGTAAGGGCACCGGTGGTCGACATCGCCCTCCGCTCGTCGCAGCAGTCGTCCCCAGGGGACTATAACTTCCCCTCTCCAGCCGTGTGTCGGCCGGCCGCGCCGTAACACGAGATCCCGTCGTGCTACCCGCGGTAGCGCTGCGGCCATATGGGTGTTGTTGCCTGATTGATAGCCTTTTACACTCACTGACCGGTATGTCTGAACTCTTATCGATCCGGGTATCCGAGTGAAATGGGGCGGTCATCATGACGAGCGATCACGGAGCCGGTTGGCATGCTGACCCGACCGGCCGCTTCCCGTTTCGATTCTTCGACGGGCAACGGTGGACCGACAACGTCTATGCGGCCGACGGCGCCAGGACCGACCCGCTGGAGCCTGTGGTCCCCGCCGGTCCGGTTGTGGCACCGGCCGCCGGCCACCCGGCGCCCGCAGGTCCGGTAGCGGCATCGGCACCGGCGGCGGGTAACCCGGCGCCGGTTGGGTCACCGGCCCGCTCGACAACGCGAGGGTGGATCATCGCCGGGGTGGTTGCGGCGGTCGTCGTCGCCGTCGTGCTGGTGGTGACGCTCGGCGGGTCGAAGGCGCCGTCGGCTGCTGCACCCTCCGGCGGCGATTCCGCTACGAGTGGCGACTTCTGCACGGACGTGTCGGCCGATTGGATCCGCATCCGACGCGCCTGGCAGGCGGCCGACGCGATCGTTCTCACCGGCGCACCGGTGACCGATTGGGCATCCGACAAGGAACTGCTGAGCTCGACATCGACGATGGTCGCTGCACTGGACGCGGAGGCCCCGACCCGCAGCCACGACGGGCTGAACTTCCACGAGGAGTTCGGCACCCTGGCCACCTATCTACAGGCTGCCGCCGGGCTGGCCGGTGCGAGCGGCGGGACGGAGAGCGAGCGGGCCGTCGTGGGGCGACAGGGCCCTGAGGTGGGCCTGACCCAGGTCGACACCGAGTTGACCGTCATCAACGGAATGCCGGGCAGCATCTGCTGAGCCTGTCGCGCGTCGTCTGACCCCGCCGACCACACCATCGCGTCCACTCGCCGGGTCCGCCGGCGGACAGAGCCAAGAAGTCAGTCCTAGCGCCGCCGTACTAAGTACGGTACAGTTTCGCACCAGATACGCCGTACTAAGTACGAAAACCATCGACCCCCACCCGGGGAAAGGAAATGATCATGAAGTCTCTTGGCGACCAGGCAGCCGCGGCCGTTCCGCGGGGTGTCACGACCTCGGAACAGACCATGCTGGCGATCGTCCAGAACACCTACGGCACAGCCGATGTGCTGCAGCTGGAACGGATCGAGCGGCCCGAGATCGCCGAGACGGAGGTGCTCGTGCGGGTGCATGCAGCCGGTGTCGATCGGGGCACCCTGCATCTCACGACGGGGACGCCCTACCTGATGAGGGTCATCGGGTTCGGGTTCCGGCGGCCGAAGAACCGGGTGGCGGGCGTGGATGTCGCAGGCACCGTCGTCGCGATCGGCGCGAAGGTGACACAGTTCGTCGTCGGTGACGAGGTGTTCGGCATGAGTCGGGGCTCGTTCGCCGAGTACGCAGCGGCCCGCGAGGACAAACTTGCCCGCAAACCGGCGGGTTGCACATTCCCGCAGGTCGCGGTGGTCGGAATATCCGGGGGCACAGCGTTGCAGGCGTTGGCGGCCGGAGGCGTAGCGGTCGGCCAGCGGGTCCTGATCGTCGGGGCGTCGGGTGGCGTCGGCAGCTTCGCCGTGCAACTGGCCAAGGCCGCCGGCGCCAACGTGACAGGCGTGTGCAGCACCGAGAAGCTTGAACTGGTCAGCTCTTTGGGCGCCGACCAGGTCGTTGATCACACTCGGGAGGACTTCGCCGACGGTGCACACCGCTACGACCTGATCATCGACATCGCCGGCAATGCCTCGCTCTCCAGGCTGCGCCGGGCGCTCACCCCGACCGGAACGGCCGTCATCGTCGGCGGCGAGAGCAAGGGCAACCTGACCGGCGGCATCGGTCGGCAGTTGCGCGCCCTGATCCTGACCCCGTTCATCGGCCAACGGCTGACCGGGCTGGGCTCGAAGGAACGTGCCAGCGACCTGGAGGTACTTGCCGAGCACCTCGCCGCCGGCACCGTGACGCCGAGCATCGACCGGACCTACCCCTTGGCCCAGGTGCCGGACGCCGTTCGCCGCCTCGCAGCGGGACAGGTCAGGGGAAAGACCGCGATCACCATCTGAGACCGCTCCGGCCGCTGTGCTACCAGGTGCGTGCTCACTCGGTGCGTGGCCACTCGGTGCGTGACCACTCGGCGCGCGGCAACTCAGTGCGTGGTACGCAGTGCGTAGTGCTCACAACGAAGCCAACCAGGACTCGGGAGATCGGCGTTGCCACAGCTCGACAGCGATGCCAGGGCGCGCGTTCCGCTCAGCCGGGAGCGGGTCCTGGCCGCCGCGATCACGGTCGCCGACGCCGGGGGTATCGGGGCACTGACCATCCGGTCGCTCGCGGACGAGCTCGGTGTCCGACCGATGTCGGTGTACCACTATGTCGCCAACAAGGACGACATTATTGATGGCATAGTCGATCTCGTCTACAGTGAGATCGAGCTGCCGGTCCCGGGGGGCGACTGGCAGAAGGAGATGCGGCGCCGGGCGAATTCCGCCCGCGGGGTGCTCGCCGCCCACCCCTGGGCCACGGCGCTGCTGCAGTCGAGGCTCAGCCCCGGCCCGGCCACTCTGCGCCACCACAACGCCTTCATCGCCACCCTGCGCGCAGCGGGCTTCTCGGTGACCCTGACCGCGCACGCCTTCGCTCTCGTCGACAGCTACATCTTCGGGTTCGCCCTCTCGGAGAACGCGCTGCCCATCCACGGGCCGGACAGCGTCGCCGACACCGCGGCGTCGATGATGGAGCAATTCTTCGATGCCGAGGCCTACCCGGACCTTCTGGAGTTCACCGTTGAGCACGTCATGCGCCCCGGCTACGACTTCGGCGCGGAGTTCGAGTACGGGCTCACGGTCGTACTCGACGGCCTTGCCACCAGGTCCGACGCCGCGTTGCGACCTACCGGTGCGACGAGCGGCGGGGACGTCGCGAAACGACGACGATCCCGACCCCGATGATGAGCACAACCCGCCGGCTTCGGTGCAGCTCACAGATCGTCGGCCAGCAGCCCACCCAGCACGCTGCGGATGGTTCGCTCGAACATGTCCTGCCGGGGTGGGGATGCCTGAGCGGACCGTGCGAGTGCGGCGATCAGATGCGGGTGCCGCTCGGGTGTGGCAGTGGCGAAGATGTTCGAGGGAGCGACGTTCGGAGTCGGTAACGACGTGCCCCGGGCAAACAGCGAGACGATGCCGGTGATCATCGCGACGGCCTCCATCTTGGCTTGCGTGCCGCGGTTCACCGGGGCCATGATCCGCAGGCAGTCCTCGAAGTAGGCGACGGCGTTCGGCCCGAGAGTGCCCCCACGCAGGCTCGTCTCCAGCAGCCAGGGATGGCGCCGGTAGAGGCCCGATTGATCCTCGGCGAGCGCGACGAGGTCATCCAGCCAGCTCCCGACCGGTTCCCGGTTCAGGTGCATCTCTTCGAGTACCGCATCGCCCATCAGATCCAGCAATTCGTCCCGGGACGAGAGATACCGATAGAGCGAGCCCGCGGTGGTGCCCAACGTGCCGGCCACCGCGCGCATCGAAACGGCGCGCAACCCACCGAAATCCGCCAGAGTGATCGCTGCTGCGGCGATCTCGGCCCGGCTGTGTTCGGGAGACGGTCCGCGGGCACCCCGGTCCGGTCTGGTCCAGACCGATGCGCGCGCAGCGCCGGGTTCGGTGCGGGATCGGGTTGTGTCGGACACGCCGCTCAGTCTAAACTGCGAACAACGTTTTCAGTTTAGGAGGTCCCGTGCGAACGGTCACGGTCACAGGCGCTGACGGCGCGAAGGTTCTGGTGCGCACGATCGGTGCCGGTCCCGGCGTCGTGATCCTGCACGGCGGAGGCGTAGCCGAACGCGAATATCACCGGCTGGCGCGGGCATTCTCGGACCGCTTCACCGTGCATCTGTACAACCGGCGCGGGCGGGTCGACTCTCGACCACTGGACGGAACGGAGACCGTGGCGACCGACATCGGCGACCTTGCCGCAGTCCTGGAGCACACCGGCGCCCGCAGCATCTTCGGGCACAGCGGTGGCGCTTTCGTCGCGCTGCGCGCGGGTCTGACGCTGCCGCTGGACCGGATCGCGGTCTATGACCCTGCCTTGTCCATCCTCGGGCGTCCGTCGTTCGCGTTCTTCGCCGATTTCGACACGGCGGTCCGGGCGGGTGACTACTCCCGTGCGCTGACGGTCATGGGCCGAGGCGTCTACCCGGACGAGCTGACCGCGAAGATGCCGTTCGGCATGGCGCAGCTGATCACGAGGGGATTCCTGCACACACCCGTCGGGCATCGCCTGGCCGAACTGCTGCCGACAGCCCCGCCGGAGATCAAGCGCATCCACGACCACGACGGGCCGGCCACCGACTATGCCGGCATCACCGCAGACGTTCTGCTGGCTGCCGGTTCCCGCAGTCCGCGGTACTTCGCCCAGAACTGTGAGGCCTTGGCGGAAGCCATACCGCACGGCAGGTCCATCGTCATACCCCGGGCGTCGCACAACGCCGCCAACATCGCCGGTGTCCGCTTCGTCGAGCCATTCACCACGTTCCTGGCGGGCTCACTCGCACGGTAGGGACCCTGTCCTACATGCCAGGCCCGGGGACGGGCTCGTGCCGCGGTGACCAGGCGAGGAGAGCTAGCCTGGAACGGTCGTATCGGACAAGTGGAAAGAGTCCGGACCATGAACCCTGACACTCCCGCGGGCGAGCCTGCGGTCCCCCGACCCTTCGACGATCAGCCTGGCTCCGACGTCGATCATGGTGCGCGCGACCAGGATGACGACGATCTGGTGAGCAGCCTGTCGGCCCTGTCGAGGTTGTCGTCGTCGCGGTTGAGTCTGGAGGACCTGCTGACCAGGGTGGCCCTGTTCGCGGTGGAGGCGATCCCCGGCGCGGAAGGCGCCGGCTTGACCTTGTTGGAGGCGGACCGGGCCGACACGATCGTGAAGAGTGTTCCGTTTGTGGAGGAGGTCGACCGGATCCAGTACAGCTTGGGCGAAGGCCCGTGCATCAGCGCCGCCGAGACCGGCGCGGTGATGCGGTCCGGGTCGTTGGGCGGCGACCCGCGGTGGCCGCGGTTCGGGGCGCGGGTGGGCAGGCTCGGTGTGCACAGCGTGCTGTCGCTGCCGCTGTCGACGCCGGACGGGGTGGTGGGCGCGATGAACGTCTACGCCCACGCCAAGGACGCCTTCGACGACCGGTCCGAACGGCTGGGCCAGTTGTTCGCGGTCCCGGCGGCGATCGCGGTGCAGAACGCGCAGATCCTCGCCCAGACCCAGCGTCTGGCCGCGAAGTTCCACAGCGCGCTGACCAATCGCGCGGGCATCGATCGGGCGATCGGGATCCTGATGGCCCGCAGCGGGATCAGCGCCGACGAGGCGTTCGATCGGCTCCGCACCCTGTCCCAGCACGAACACATCAAGCTTTCCGCAGTGGCTGATGGCATCGTCGATGCCGCGGTCCGCCGGGCGCGCAGCCACCACCCCACGCCGGGCGAGCCTCCTCGAGGCTGATTGCGTCCGATCGTCGTCGGCCGGCTGCGCCGCGAGGACGGACGCGGCGTGATATCCGGACCACTGGTGGCGGCGTAACCTGAGGTCACGCGCATCACGGGTGGCCTCCGGTCCCGACCGGAACACCGGGTGTACGTATCGGGCGGCGCGCGACGCGCGCCCGGCGCCGGGCAGCACCCAGCAGCGATCGGGACGCCTCGGAGCATCTCCCTGATGCAGTTGCCCTCATCCCTACCCGGTCGGCTGGCTGCGCTCACCGCCGCCCTTGATGAGCCGGGCACCGATCTGCACGCCGTGCTCGCCGTGCTCGTTGACGACCTCACCGCCGCTGTGCCGTCGTTCCTCGGACTGACCATGACCGTCGACGTGGACGGACAGCCGATCACGCTGACGGCTGTTGACCCGGATCTGACCGACGCGGCCGGAGCGTCCATGTCGGTCCCGCTGAGCCAGCTGGTCGGGGTTCCGGCCGGAATGGTCGTGTTCTACGCCTACAACCCGGGCGCCTTCGTCGATCTCGCCGCCGACACCCGCCGCGCTTTCGATCTGGACGGCCAGGTCGTCCTCGACGGCCACCTCGACGACTTCGGCCCTGATGGCAGGGCGCGGTCGTTCACCGGCGTCGAGGAGGCCTCCGTCATCCATCGGGCCATCGGAGTCCTCATCGCCCGCGGCCATCCGCCCGAGCAGGCCCGCGCCGAACTGGTCGACCGCGCACAGCGCGCCGGGCACACCCTGCCCCGAGCGGCCCAGGACGTGCTCGACACGACAACCGGGCCGTCGCAGGTCGACGGGGTATAGTCGGGCTTGCTGATATCGCCAGCCGGTCTGGGGCGAAACCATTTACCCCATTGAGTGGGTCGTGGTTTCGGGAGCGTCCGCCGCCCAGGTCTTGCAAGGGTCTTGTCGCGTGACGGGATGCCTGGGCCGTGACCGCAACATACCGCCTGATGCCCGACTCCGATGAGGGCGCAGCTGATCGGAGAGCGGCCGCGGTGGCGGCCGCCGACCGCAGGGCGAGCGCCCGGGTTGCCCATGCCACCGACTATTCGCTGCTGTTGAAGCAGATCAAGGCCGATGGGCTGCTGGATCGCCGCTACACCTATTACGCGGTGCGGGCCGCCGTGCTGGCGCTGGCGCTGGCCGGGGTGATCGTCGGCGTCGTGTTCCTCGGGGACAGCTGGGCCCAGGTCGCGCTCGCGGTGGCGTTGGCGATCGTGGTGACCCAGGTGGTGTTCCTGAGCCACGACGCGGCGCACCGGCAGATCTTCAAGTCCAACCGGGCGAACGAGACCGCGGCACTGGTGATGGGTGCCCTGGTCGGCGGGATCAGCCTGGCGTGGTGGAACAACAAGCACAACAAGCACCACGCGACGCCGAACACGATCGGCAGGGACTCCGACATCGCACCCTCGGTGGTGCACTTCTATCCCACTGACGCGTCTCCGCGATCACCGTTGGGTCGCCTGATGCAGGAGCGTCAGGGTTGGTGGTTCTTCCCGCTGCTGATGGTGGAGGAGGTCAACCTGCAGGTGCAGAGCGTCATCGCGGTGTTGACCCGGCCCGGGATGAAGCGCCGCAAGCTGGAGATCTCGCTGATGGCGGTGCGGTTGCTGGGTTATCCGGCGCTGCTGTTCGTGTTCTTGCCCGCGGGCAAGGCGGCCGCGTTCCTGGGGATCCAGGCCGCGCTCACCGGGCTGTATCTCGGGGGTGCCTTCGCGGCCAGTCACATCGGGATGCCGGTGTTGCCGTATGACAGTCGGATCGACTTCTTCCGCCGTCAGGTGCTCACCTCGCGGAATGTGGCGGGTGGCCGGATCGCGGGTTGGGCGATGGGCGGGTTGAACTGGCAGATCGAGCACCACCTGTTCCCGAACATGCCGAGGCCCAATCTTCGCTTGAGCGTTCCGATGATCCGCGGCTACTGCGCCGAGAAGAACGTGCCGTACCACCAGCTGACGATCCTGCGGGCCTGGGCGACCGTGGTCGGACACCTCAACCGGGTCGGCCTCGCCTCGAAGGACGCCTTCCGCTGCCCAGCAGTCTCCATGCGGTAGGGGTCTCCCCATCTACCCAGCTCACAGCAGGTTCAGCAACCCGGCCCGGACGACCGCGGCGCGCCTGGTGGTGACATCGAGCTTGCGGTAGATGGCGCGTTGATGGGATTTCACGGTGTTCACCGACAGGTACAGGTCCTCGGCGATTTCCGCGGATTTCAACATCGTCGGCAGGTAGCGGAGGACTATCAGCTCCCGCTCGGTCAGGCGCTCGGGAGCGATCGACGCACGAGGGTGCCCCGCCGGCGGTGGCGCAGGGAGCAGGTCCCGGGTGAAGTCGGGATGGCCGGAGACCACCTGCCGGTACCGGGCGATCAGCCGCGCAGCTGCCGGCCCCGCGTCCACGAACGGCCGGAGCAGGCCCTCGGGCTGGGCCAGATCGATCGCCTCGGTCATGGCGGCAAGCGCTGCAGTGTCGCGGTTCTGACGGGCGGCGGCGACCGAGATCAGCACCCTGGCCCCGACGGCCGGTGCCAGGAACGGCAGGTCCGGATCCAGCAGCGGGTCGAGAATGCCGTTCACCAGGTGGGGCCTGCCGAGCGCCAGTTCAGCCTTGGCCAGCACGATCCGTTCCAGCGCCGCGGGGTAGCCGGAGTCGTCGGTAGTGACCTCGATCGAGGCGATCGCTCCGATCGGGTCGCCGCCGGTCAACCGCGCCTCCGCCTGGGCCACCGCACACCACCGGGCGAGCAGCCGAGGTCCGTCGGCGATCCGGGCGAGTTCCACGCCGAGCAACGACGCCGTCGAGCGCGCGGCGGCCACATCGCCGCGGGCCACGGCGACACCGACCGCGGCGATGCCGAGTGCGAGCCGGCAATGGGCGTCGGATCCGGTGCTGCTCGCTGCGAGGCCGGCGGCGATGACGTCGGACGCCTCTGCGAGCCGATTCCACGCCAGCAGCGTCATGCCCAGGGCAACATAGAGGCCCAGCGCCTGGGGCTCGGCCGCCCAGCCACGGCGATCGACGGCCTCCTGAGCGGCGTCGGCCTCCCGGTACGCGGACTGTAGATCTCCACGGATCACCTGCAGCATGGCCAGGTGGGCGACCGCATTCAGCTCCGTCATACCGACGCCGAGTTCCCGTGCCTGGATCGCCGCCGAGGAGAGGTTCGCCTTGGCGTCGACCATGGCGCCTGCCCAGAGCTGGCCGACGCCCAGATTGTTCAGTCCGATTGCCCGGTAATGCGGTGCGGTCGGGATCAGTCGCGGCGGCGCGCGGTCGAGCAGCGAGAGCAACCGGGCGGACGAATCGACGAGGGTGGGCGCGGCCCTGGCCCGGTCGACCGCCAGCGCCATGGCCGCCAGCAGGATCTCAGCCGGAATGCGGAGGTCGTCGTCGGCGTCGGAGAGGAACTCGGCGGCCGCTCGGGCGTCCCGCTGCATGGTGGCGAAATCGTGTCTCTGAAAATGGAAGGTGGCAGCTGCGAGCAGCGTGCTCAGCTCGGGATTCCGGGTCGCCCGGATCGCGGCCGGTTCCAACGCCGCGGCCAGGGCCGGGCCGGCGGAGGTGAGGATCAACGGCATCGCGGTGCCGGTCAGTATTCGACCGACCTCGACCCAGTTCCGGGCCAGCGTCGCGTGTCGCACAGACGCAATGGGTTCGCCCTGGTCGGTGAACCACTGTGAGGCCCGCAGGTGCAGCTCGTCAACTGCTCCCGGGTGCTCCAGGGCGAGCCGGTGCTGCAGAAGTTGCTGCATCAGCGGGTGGTAGCGGAACCAGGGATGCGGTCCACCCGTGCCGATCACGAAGGCGTGCGCCGTGGCCAGGGAGTCCAGGACCAGTTGACTGTCCTGCCGACCGGTCAACACGGTGGCCAGCGCCGGGCTGAGCCGGTCGGCGATACTGGTCCTGAGCAGGAATTCCCGATCCTGCGGTGGCAGCCGATCCAGAACCTCGCCGATCAGGTACTCGGCCACTGTCTTGTCCGTGCCGGTGAACCGGGCGATCCCTTCCGTGGCATCGGTAGTGGCGAGTGACATCGCGGCCAGCCGCAGCCCGGCCGGCCATCCCTGCGTCCGATCGAGCAGGACGCGCACCTGATCGCCGGTCAGCTGCAGATTGCTGCGTCGGAACAGCTCCGCGGCCTCTGCCTCGGTGAACGCCAGGTCCTCCGACCTGATCTCGGTCAGTCCGCCGCCCACCCGCACCGGGTGGAGATGCAGTGTCGGATCCGACCGGGTGACCAGCACCAGGCGGAGGTTGGGCGGCTGATGGTCGATCAGGTGGTTCAGGGACTCCAGCACCGCCGGAGCCGTGATCTCCTGGAAGTCGTCCAGAACGAGGATCGCCCGCTGCGGCAGGTCGGCGAGCCCGGCGCGAACCCGCACAGCTTCAGGGCCTCCGAACGCTGCTGCCGGGACGAGTTCGCGCAGGGGGCTGTTCTCGGGCAACGCCGTACTGAGCGCCAGCGCGCCCAGTACGTCGGACCAGAACGTCGGCAGATCGTTGTCGGATTCGTCGACGGTCAGCCAGGCCACGGCATCCCGGTACGCGTCACCGGCCAACCACGAGGCGACCGCGAGCGTCTTGCCGGAGCCGGGGCCTGCGCACAACAGCGTCACCGGCCGCGGATCCGCCCCGGCCAGCAAAGACCCCACCCGCAGCCGGCGGACCAGCCCGGCGGGGACCGCGGGCGGTGTCGCCCGCAGCCGCAACTGGCTGATGAACTGCTCGACCATCGACCGCCCCGTCCGGACGCTGACATCCCCCAGCAAATTAGCTGACCCACTGAAAGCCGACAAATCACGCTCAGGACCATCTGCCATCATCCGCGTCCCACCCAGGTCGGGTGAGGCCGAGAGACGCCGGGGGTGGAACCGTGGTGGCACCAGGACAACACCAGATGGGCGGAGTACCCATGGCACATCTTGACTACGAGATCCGGGTATCCGGGCAGGTCCCCGCCGAGGTGGTCGAAGAGATCGACGACGTGCAGGTGGCGATCCAGCCGGTAGGGACGGTGCTGCGCGGAACAGTCGTCGACCAGGCTGCACTGCACGGACTCATCAACCGGCTCCTCGGCCTGGGTCTCGAGTTGGTCGAAGTCCGCCGGCTGGCCACGCCCGGTGCGCCACCGAGTCGTCACCAGCCGCAGTGACCGCCGACCGGAAGTCCGGCTGCGACATGCCTGACCTCTACGAGTTCGGGATCACCGGCACCCTCGGGCCGGTCATCCGGTCCTGCCTGCCCGAGCTCAGCACGGTGGCCGAAACCCGGACGACGGTGTTGACCGGCTCCGTCCGGGGCCCAGCGGAGCTCCGCGGCCTCCTGGATCTGCTCGACGCATCCGGAACGCCCGCCCTGGAGATCAGGATCACCGTCCGTCCCTAGCCGACCTGGGCTTCATCCATGTCGGGTGAGGCGCTGGACCGGGTCACCCTGAGACCTTGGGACCCGAACGACAGCCCTTGGTCGGCACAGCCGATCCCACATCGGAAGGCCCGACCATGCACAGCTTCTGGCAGTTCTTCTGGCTCCTCGTATGGAGTTTCTTCTTCGTCGCCTACCTGATGATCCTGTTCCAGATCTTCGCGGACCTGTTCCGCGACCACGAGCTCTCCGGATGGTGGAAAGCGGTCTGGGTGATCATCCTCATCGTCTTCCCCTTCCTCGGCGCCCTGATCTACCTGATCGCGCGGGGCGCCGGCATGGGCCGAAGGCAGCTGGCAGCGGCGCAGCACGCGCAGGCCCAGACCGACCGGTACATCCACCAGGTCGCCGGATCCTCACCCGCTGACCACATCGCGTCCGCGAAGGCTCTGTTGGACGACGGCACGATCACCCAGACCGAGTTCGAGTCCCTGAAGGCCAAGGCGCTCGCCTCCTGAGGCCCGCTGGAGGCGGCGGGCCGGACGGACCGTATCCGACGTCGCCTTGAAGTCCCGCTGTCCGATTCGATAGCCTCGGCGCGCGCAACCTTGCCGGCCGGTGTCGTCGCGGACGGTGCCGGAGGACGGTCTCGACGGGCGAGGAAGACGGTCAGGTGCTTCAACCCGATGCCGGCGTGGATGAAGGCGGTCGACTCCGTCACGCCCGTCCGGGCAGCAGCCATCGGGTTCCTGCTCACCTGCGTCAACCCGAAAACCCTGCTGCTGATCATCGGCGGTGCCGCGGCCGCGGCCCGGACCGGCACCTCCGCGAGCGTCCTGGTGGTGACCTGGGCGGTGTTCGTCCTCATCGGCAGCATCGGTGTGGCCACCCCGGTGATCATCTACTTTGCCCTCGGTGTCCGATCTGAGGCCATCCTGCGGAAGCTCAAGGTGTGGATGGTCAGGCACAACTCCTCCATCGTCACGGTGCTCTGTGTGATCGTCGGTGCGACCTTGATCGCCGACGGGATCAGCGGGCTGTCGGCCTGATTCGACCTGCTGCGATCGGTGCGAACCCCGGAACGGCCGGCGGCGGAACGGAGGCGCCGCGAGGATCACGAATCGAGAAGCGCCGCCGACGTAGCCGCGCTTAGGGTCGGATCGAGCCAGGCGACGACTGGGCAGCGAGCACTGCCCGCCCGACAGAGGGAGAACCGATGAGCAAGGCCACGAAGCCCAGCCCGCAGCCGCCTGGGTCGGACGTCGCCGACAGCCACGACCTGATCCGGGTGCACGGTGCGCGGGTGAACAACCTCAAGGACATCAGCGTCGAGATCCCGAAGCGTCGGCTGACCGTGTTCACCGGCGTCTCCGGCTCGGGCAAGAGTTCCCTGGTGTTCGGCACCATCGCCGCCGAGTCGCAGCGGATGATCAACGAGACCTACAGCGCCTTCGTGCAGGGATTCATGCCGACCCTGGCGCGGCCGGACGTCGACGTGCTCCAGGGGCTCACCACGGCGATCACCATCGACCAGGAGCGGATGGGGGCAAACGTCCGCTCGACGGTCGGCACTGCCACCGACGCCAACGCCATGCTGCGTATCCTGTTCAGCCGACTCGGGACTCCGCACATCGGCTCGCCGCAGGCGTATTCGTTCAATGTCGCCTCGATCAGCGGTGCGGGCGCAGTCTCGATGGAACGCGGCGGTCAGACCGTCAAGGAACGTCGGAGCTTCAGCATCACCGGGGGGATGTGCCTGCGCTGCGAGGGTCGGGGCTCCGTCACCGACATCGACCTGTCCGCACTGTACGACGACAGCAAATCCCTCAACGAGGGTGCGCTCACCATTCCCGGCTACAGCATGGACGGCTGGTTCGGTCGGATCTTCAGCGGTTGCGGGTTCTTCGACCCGGACAAGCCGATCCGTACGTTCACCAAGCGGCAGCTCCACGACCTGCTCCACAAGGAACCGACCAAGATCAAGGTCGAAGGCATCAACCTGACCTACGAGGGGCTGATCCCGAAGATCCAGAAGTCGATGCTCTCCAAGGACGTCGACTCGTTGCAGCCGCACATCCGGGCCTTCGTGGAGCGGGCGGTGACGTTCACGACGTGCCCCGAATGCGGCGGCACCCGGCTGTCCGCTGCCGCCCGGTCGTCGAAGATCAGGGAGATCAGCATCGCCGACACCTGCGCGATGCAGATCAGCGATCTCGCCGCGTGGGTGGGCGGCATCAGCGAGTCGTCGGTGGCACCGTTGATCGACGCGTTGCAGCAGACTCTCGATTCGTTCGTCGAGATCGGGCTCGGTTACCTTTCGCTCGACCGTCCCTCGGGCACCCTGTCGGGCGGCGAGGCCCAGCGGATCAAGATGATCCGCCACCTCGGCTCCTCGCTCACCGACGTCACCTACGTCTTCGACGAGCCCACCATCGGCCTGCACCCGCACGACATCCAGCGGATGAACAACCTGTTGCTGCAGTTGCGCGACAAGGGCAACACCGTACTGGTCGTCGAGCACAAGCCGGAGGCGATCGCGATCGGCGACCACGTCGTCGATCTCGGCCCCGGCGCCGGTACCGCCGGCGGCACCGTGTGCTTCGAGGGCACCGTCGAGGGCCTGCGGGCCAGCGAGACCATCACCGGTCGCCATCTCGACGACCGGGCCGCCCTCAAGCAGAAGGTGCGGACGCCGAGCGGAAGGCTCGAGGTCCGGGGCGCGACGACGAACAACCTGCGCAACGTCGATGTCGACATCCCGCTCGGTGTGCTGGTGGTGCTGACCGGCGTCGCCGGGTCGGGCAAGAGCTCCCTGATCCGCGGCTCGGTCTCGGGTCGGGACGGGGTGGTGTCGGTCGACCAGGGAGCGATCAAGGGATCGCGGCGCAGCAACCCGGCGACCTATACCGGACTGCTCGACCCGATCCGCAAAGCGTTCGCCAAGGCCAACGGGGTGAAGCCGGCCCTGTTCAGCGCGAACTCCGAGGGCGCCTGCCCCAATTGCAACGGCGCCGGCGTGATCTACACCGACCTGGCGATGATGGCCGGGGTGGCCACCGTGTGCGAGGTGTGCGACGGGAAGCGATTCCAGGCCGAGGTGCTCGAGTACACCCTGGGTGGCAGGGACATCAGCCAAGTGCTGGCCATGCCGGTGGCCGAGGCCGAGGAGTTCTTCGCCGACGGTTCAGCTAAAATCCCTGCGGCGCATCGGATCCTGACCTATCTGGCCGATGTCGGGCTCGGCTACGTCAGTCTCGGCCAGCCGCTCCCTACGCTGTCCGGCGGCGAGCGGCAACGGCTCAAGCTGGCCACCCACCTCGGCGAGAAGGGTGGTGTGTACATCCTCGACGAGCCCACCACCGGTCTGCACCTGGCCGACGTCGAGCGGCTGCTCGCCCTGCTGGACCGGCTCGTCGACTCCGGCAAGTCGGTCATCGTCATCGAGCACCACCAGGCGGTGATGGCGCACGCCGACTGGATCATCGACCTGGGACCCGGCGCGGGCCACGACGGCGGTCGGATCGTCTTCGAGGGCCGACCTGCCGACCTGGTGGCCACCCGCTCGTCCCTGACCGGCGAGTATCTGGCGGACTACGTCGGCGGCTGACCACTGTCGAGGTACCGCCGGGGCACCCGGGGACCGATCCGGGTGACGATCTCGTAGCCGATGGTCCCGGTGGCATCCGCCCATTCCTGGGCGGTCGGCTCGCCCCGGTCGCCGGGCCCGAACACGATCACCTCGTCCCCGGCAGCCACCGGGTCGTCACCGCAGTCGACGACGAACTGGTCCATCGCGACCCGGCCCGCGATCCGCCGACGTTTTCCGCCCACCAGCACCTCGCCGATCGAGGATGCGTTGCGCGGGATGCCGTCCGCGTAGCCGAGCGGCACCAGCGCCAAGGTGGTCTCCCGGGTCGTGTGATAGGTCAGCCCGTAGGAGACCCCCTGCCCCGTGGGCACCCGCTTGGCCAATGCGATGGTGGCCCGCAGCGTCATGGCCGGGCGAAGCCCCGCCTGGTCGGCGACCGGCGTGATGCCGTAGATGCCGATCCCGCATCGGGCCAGGTCGAAGTGGGTGGCCGGATGCTCGAGCGTGGCGGGGGTGTTGGCCAGATGCCGCCAGCGGGGTCGGAGCCCCAGCGCCGCCGCCGCGTCGCAGGCCTGGGCGAACGCCGAAGTCTGCTCCGCCACCGAAGGGTCCGCCGGCACATCCGCGGACGCCAGATGGCTCATCAGACCGACGAGTTCGATGCGGCCTGCCGCCTGCGCCGCCGCCACCGCGTCCAGCAGCGGCGCGAAGGCTGCCATGGTGACGCCATTGCGGCCCAGCCCGGTGTCGATCTTCAGGTGCACCGCCGCACGGTCGTCCGCGGCGGCCAGCACCGCGTCCAGGTGGGCGAGCGAGGACACGCCCACCTGCACCCCGGCCCGCAGCGCCGGACCGGGATCCTGGCCGGGGGGCCAGAGCCAGGCCACCACCGGCACCGCGAAGCCGTGAGCGGCGAGCGCGACGCCTTCGTCCAGGGTCGCCACCCCGAGCGCGGCAGCGCCATGGGCGACCGCGGTCCCGGCCACCGCTACCGCGCCGTGCCCGTAGCCCTCCGCCTTGACCACGGCCAACAGATCAGCACCGCCGGTGAGCCTGCGTCGCAGGGCGTCGATGTTGGCGCCGACTGCGGCCAGGTCGATGACGGCCTCGGCGCGCACGGTCGGATCGGCGGCGATCATCCGTTCACCGGCGGCCACGGGTCGTTCGAACTCCCATCAGAGTGATCGTCACACGCCCGGTCATCTTCTGCCATCAACAGCTGCAGTGGGAGAGGGTGGCGAGACCGAAGACAGCAGCGGCGGGCCGGCTTCGGCCGACCCGCCGCTGATGGTGGAGGACCCAGGAATTGAACCTGGCGAGGCGCCCCGAGTGCGCATCCCCCTTGACAACGATGTGGACGCTAATGCACCGGCGTCCGACGGGCAAGAAGAATCATCAGGAAGGTACGGCCGGCTTCGGTCGGCGGATCGAACCGGCGGCGCATCTCTCGACACCGGATGGGATCTGGTGTGCAATCGGATCATGAACGCCGACGAGATCCGCAGCGTGTATCTCGACTTCATGGTCGAGCAGGGCCATGTGGTGATCCCGCGAGCGCCGCTGGTGCCGAAGGACGATCCGACGACACTCTTCACCGGCAGTGGCATGCAGCCGCTGCTGCCGTATCTGCTCGGCGCGCCCCACCCGCAGGGCACCCGACTCACCGACAGCCAGACCTGCCTGCGGGTGCAGGACATCGAGGATGTCGGGGACAACCGGCACACCACGTTCTTCGAGATGCTCGGGAACTGGAGCCTGGGCGACTATTTCAAGGACCACCAGCTGCGCCAGTTCTGGACCTTCATCACCGAACGGGTCGGTCTGGACCCGAACCGGATCTATGTGTCCTGCTTCATCGGCGATCCCGCGAACGGGATCCCGAAAGACACCGAGGCGGCAGACATCTGGACGGAGCTGTTCGCGTCCGCCGGGGTCTCGACCGACCGGGCCGAGGTCGATACCGAGGAGAACGCGGCCGCGGTCGGCACCGACGGGGCGCGGATCGCCTTCTACGGCAAGAAGAACTGGTGGTGCCGCGGCGGCAAGGCCGAGGAGATGCCCGTCGGGGAGCCCGGCGGCCCCGATTCCGAGGTCTTCTACCTGTACCCGGACATCGAACACGATCCCGCCTACGGTGCGCACTGCCACCAGAATTGCGACTGTGGAAGGTTTATCGAGCTCGGCAACTCGGTGTTCATGCAGTATCGCCGGACGGCAACCGGATTCGAACAGCTGCCGCGTAAGAACGTCGACTATGGCGGTGGTCTGGCCAGGATCGCCGCCGCGTCGATGGACACCCCGGACATCTTCCGGATCGATCTGCTGTGGCCGATCGTCGGCGAAGCTGCAGGAGCTGTCGGGCAAGGCGTACGAGGACGAGACCGTCGCGATGCGGGTGATCGCCGACCATCTGCGCGGCGCGGCGTTCCTGGCCGTTGATGGGGTCCGGCCCAGCAACAAGGCGCAGGGCTACGTGATGCGGCGGCTGATCCGCCGCGCGGTCCGGTACGCCTTCGACCTGGGCCTGGACGAGAACTTCTTCCCGAAGATCATCCCGACCATCGCCGGGATCTACGAACTCCACTACCCGGAGGTCGCCGAACGTGGGCCCGAAGTCGATCGCCGTCCTGGTGAAGGAGGAGGTGGCGTTCCGCAAGTCGCTGCGCAAGGGCATCAAGCAGCTGGCCGGCTACCGGTCGACCGGGCGTCACCGGGGCGGAGCTGTTCACGCTGTACGACACGTTCGGTTTCCCGGTCGAGCTGAGTACCGAAGAAGCGCACCGGGCCGACATCGCGGTCAGCGACGACTGGCGGGCGGAATTCGACGCGCAGATGGCCGAGCAGCGGGCCAGGTCGCAGCAGTCCAGCGCCATGCACGTCTGAGGACTGCAAGCCGACATGCCGCTGCTCAACCCTTGACCACCGTGAGCATGTCGCCGAGTCCGGCGGTGGGCAGGTAGGCGCGGGTGATCGCGATGCCGATGCGGGGGAGGTCGCGCCTCGTCGCGGAAGACCATGTACATCGGGCTGAGCCGTGGCTGGAACTTGCCTTGAACGCGTGCAGGGAGCGGAATCCGTAGACCGGCTCGAGAGTCGCCCCGAGGGTGTCCAGGCAGCTTGTCGACCGCGGACTCATCGCCGGACTCGTCGTCCGACTTGGCCAACGGAGCACCGGACAGGGAGATGAACTGAGCCCCTTGTTCTTTGAAGTACAGCGCCGACGAGGCGATCAGGAATTCCATGGTGGCCCGGAATCCGCCGTCGGCGCGACGCATCAGGTCCAGCGTCCAGCCCGCGATCACGCCGTCGCCGCCGTACACCGGCATCCAGGAGGTGACGCCCTGACACCCCGTCCTGGCATCCAGCGCCAGTCCGACCTTGACGTCCGGATCCAGTGCTTCGGTCGAGTCCGCCGAGGGTGAAGCCCATCTCGGGCAAGCTTCTTGTCGCCGAGCCATTCCTGGGACAGTTCCTCCACCTGCCGCACGAGCGACCAGGACTCGTCGGCCAGGGTGACCATCCGGAACTCGATGCCCTCCTTGGGCCCCTTGTTCAACGCGGTCCGAATGTCCTGCCACTTCTTTCCCTTGAACGCCAGTTGGGGCAGGTCGATCAGGTTGTCCTCGGCGACCTGGGCGCTCTTCCAGCCCAGCGCGTCGGTCACCGCGACGGTCGGTGCGGTGCAGGAGAAGATGTACGGGATCATCCCCGCCCGGTCGCAGAGGGACGCGAAGTCGCTGACGGTCTTCGGCGAGTTCCTCAGGTGGACCAACCGGATCGCCGAGCGCCACAGCGACTCCGGCGTGCCGGACGAACGCGACGTAGCTCTGGCCGTCCTCGGTGATCATGTGCCGGTTGTCCGGCCAGGTCGTCATCCAGGAGATCGTGTCGCCACCCCACTTGCGGAGCAGTTCCTTGGCCGTCTCCGGGTGCGCGGTGCCGGTGGCGAGCTTGCGTTTGCTGCGCCGTGGCACTCGGAAGGATCGTCGGGCGGCGATCAGCAGCACGAAGAATGCCGAGTGACAGCAGCGCGCTGGCGGTGAACTGGGGTACGTCGTCGAGCGTCGCCTCCGCCGAGTCGACGAACTGTGCCACGGTGAACACCACGGCCACCAGCAGGCTGAGCAGCAACGGGATTGCCAGCAGCACGATCTCCACCCACCAGGCCCACCGGTAGCCGTGCCGGAGACCATTGGCGATCAGCAGGGTGATCACCAGGTTGATCACCAGGAGATACCAGGCGTCGTCGCTGCCGGCCGCCGGACCGAAAGGGGTGAGCCGGTCCGGCAGGAACACGGCGATCACCTGCGACGCCGCAACGAACAGGACAGCGATGAAGGCCAGCAGCCGTACCTCGTGCCGGGTCGGCAGCGCCCTCGCCTTCAACCCGTGCGGACCGGCCAGCCGGGTGGAGAACGGCATGCTCAGGGCCACCGCGACCAGATGTTCGGCGTCGGCCATCTGACCGATGAACATGATCGAGAACAGCACATAGACCCAGACCAGCAGTCGAAGCCGCAACCGCCACGGCGGCTTCACGGTCGCGGTGGCGACGCTGAACACGGCCATCATCCCGGCCGAGAATCCGACGTCGGTCTCGGTCGACCGCTGCTGCACCCACGCCCAGTTCGTGTCGCGGAAGATCCAGAAGATCGCCGCCACCACCAGCACGGCGGCGATCTGGTAGACGACGCAGATCACCACGGTGCGCGCGGTGCCCAGCCGCCATTCGCCGAAGCCGGTGAGCAGCGCGAAGGCGCCGGCCACGAACAGGTAGTACACCGGGTACAACGCGAAGAAGACTCCGAACCCCAGGGTGAACCAGCGGCCGTCCTGAAACGCCGGGAGGCCGTAGGCGACGTCGTTGTACCAGGACTTCTGCTCTATCCCCGACCACAGGGTGCCGAGAACGACGGCGAGCACCAAGGTGATCACCACATAAGCGGTGGTGAACGGAATCCGCTTGGCAACGGTGATGATCTTCGGTGGGGACTTGGGCTCGGCTACCTCTACGGCCGCCCCCGCAGCCGGCGCGGCGGCCGTGCTGCCGGATCCCGACGGCTCGTCCGCTGACGGACGCTGGTCGGTGTTCGTCATCTCGGCCCCACCTTCTGGATGCCCGGGGAACCGGACATCCACCCCGGACTGTCAGCAGAGTCTAGAGGCGCCACCCCGGCAGGCAAGATCAAGAACGTAGCGCCCCTCTCGCGCCGGTGGACCGTTGAAGTCGGGTGGCCACCAGCGGAAAGACGGCCACCGAGAGCAAGTAGCGAATGCTGACTTCCCAGTGCTGAGGCTCGGGACGGCCACGTCGCGAACAGCACCTCACCGCACGGGTACCGGACCGCCGCCGAGGCCCATCAGAGGTCCGGTCAGCTGCCGCCCGGGGCCGGCTTCGAGCTGGCAGGTGTACTGGACAGCGGTCACGTCGCGCAGCGCGGCGTCGCCCTCGCCGTCGGCGACGGTGACCGGCTCCGCGTCGATGCCGATCCGGAGCAGGCCCCCGGCGGTGGGGTCGACCATCCCGGTCATCGACCGGATCAACTGCTCGCACTCGGCCCGGTATCCCGCGCTGCTGCGGCGGTCGGGGTGCTCATCGAGACGGGTGGCGAACTGCTCGCTGAGGTGCGGGTGGTCGCAGGCGGTCGGCCAGGTGCCCTGACTCTCGACCGGGTCGGTGGGGCGGTGGGTACAGGTGGCCAGCTGCGCCGGGTACCGATGGTTGTTGAACGAACCGCGGAGGCTGTCGGCGTAGGGCTCGTCGCCCGACCGGTACGCCGGGCGGGCCGCGCAGACCACCCAGTCCTGACCGTCGGTCTGCTGGAGCGGGTCGGGCTGGCCGGCGAGGATGTCGATGCTCCAGTTCTTCTGCCAACCGGACCCGTTCGCCGAGAAGTAGTCGGCCGGCAGTCCCAGATAGCTGACGGCCGAATCCCAGCATTGGTCGAACGGATCGGGTGAGCCCGGGCTGGTGACGGGTACGCCGTCCGCCCCGTAGCGGACCTTGAAGCGCATTCCGCCCGGCACGACCGCAGTGACCTCGGCGATCTTGGCCGCACAGGGACCGAACGTCAGCACCTGGTAGCTGCGGGTTCCGTCCTGGGCCTCGGCGTAGACGCCGCCGTTGTCGGGCTCGTCGACGACGCAGTCGCCGACGGCCGGTGGTCCCGGGATTGGAGCGGGCCGGGCCGCACCGGCAACCGTCTTGGTGCGCGCGTTCCCGGCCAGCGCGCCGGCGACTGCGATCACCAGGATCAGCAGTCCGATGAGGGTGCGGCGGTTCACGGTGCGGGCGACTACAGCGTCGGGAACTGCCGGCCGGTGTGTTCACCGGTCTCGTGCACAGTGGCTGCGGGCCCGACGATCAGCGGATCGGTCTCGCCGATCCGGGTGGTGTCCTTCTCGGCGTAGTCCAAGGTGTGCAAGACATGTCGCAGAGCGTTGACCCTGGCCCGCTTCTTGTCGTTGCTCTTCACCACCGTCCATGGAGCGTGCGTGGTGTCGGTGTAGGCGAACATCGCCTCTTTCGCATCCGTGTAGGCATCCCACTTGTCGAGCGAGGCGAGATCGGTGGGACTCAGCTTCCACCGCCGCACCGGGTCGATCTGCCGGATCATGAACCGGGTGCGCTGTTCGGACCTGCTCACCGAGAACCACAGCTTGATCAGCAGGATTCCGCTGCGGGTGAGCATCTTCTCGAACTCGGGTGCCTGCCGCATGAACTCGGTGTACTCGGCGTCGGTGCAGAATCCCATGACCCGCTCGACGACCGCCCGGTTGTACCAGGACCGGTCGAACAGCACGATCTCGCCGGCGGTGGGCAGCTGGGTGACGTAGCGCTGCAGGTACCACTGTCCGGCCTCGCGTTCGGACGGTTTCTCCAGGGCGACCACTCGGGCGCCCCGTGGATTGAGGTGTTCGGTGAACCGCTTGATGGTGCCACCCTTACCGGCGGCATCACGACCTTCGAAGACGAGCACGACCTTCTGGCCGGTGTCCTTCACCCAGGCCTGCAGCTTGAGCAGCTCGATCTGCACCGCTCGCTTGGTGATCTCGTAGTCGCGGCGGGCCATCCGTTCCTGGTAGGGATAGTCCTCTTTCCAGGTGGTGACCGGCTGCCCGTTGGGCCCGACCAGGATCGGGTCGTCGTGCATGTCGTTGTCGACTTCGTACCCGTCGGTGTCGTCGATCAGGCTCCATCCGCTGAGCGTGTTCGCCGGGTCGATCGTCGTCATCGGTGAATTCTCCGCTCTCCGGACCGTCCGCGCGATCCGTGCCGGCAGGAACCGCTGTCATCGCCTCCGTCAGTGGAACTGCGGGATGATCAGGTAGAGCCCGTACAGGACCAGCAGTCCGGCGACGGCCAGGCACGCGTAACCGGCGAGGGTGGCCGCCCCGCCCGTCCGGGTGCGGATCGCACCGGTGTCGGAACCAGGGTCGTCGGCACCGCGGTGTCCGGAGGTCAGCGCGAAGACCCCGAGGGAGAAGATCCCGACCACGGCGACGGCCGCGACAACGGTGGTGATCGCGACCAGGCCGAGGGCGCTCCAGTCGATCTTCACGAGAGTCCAACTCCTCTGGCTCCGGTGCCGGCTGCGGCGCGGCGACCCGTCATCGGGGTCACACCGACACCTTCGCCGGCTCCGGGTTGATGGTGACGTCCGGGGAATCGTTGACGTTGCTGCTGGAGACCGGGGCGCGCTTGGAGATGGCGAAGATGACACCGGCCCCGGCGATCAGGGCGGCGAACACGATGATCAGGCCGATGGTGCCGGTGAGCGCGATGGCGGCGGCGGCGCCGCCGACCAGCGCTGCAGCCGGGAGCGTCAGCAGCCAGCCGTAGAGGATCTTGCGCGCGGTGGTCCAGCGCACCTCGGCCAGCTTCTTGCCGACCCCCGAGCCCAGGATCGAACCCGAGCAGACCTGGGTGGTGGACAAGCCGAAGCCCATGTGCGAGGACGCGAGGATCGCAGCGGCCGAGGTGGTCTCGGCGGCGAAACCCTGCGGGGACTGGACGTCGACGATGCCCTTGCCCATGGTCCGCATGATCCGCCAGCCGCCCGAGTAGGTTCCGAGGCCGATCGCGAGGCCGGCGGTCGGCGATCACCCAGGTCTGCGGGCCGGTGCCGGCCTCCTGATAGCCGGCGGTGATCAGCACCAGGGTGATCACCCCCATGGTCTTCTGCCCGTCGGAGGTGCCGTGGGCGAGCGCGACCATCGAGGCCGAGATCGACTGCCCGTGCCGGAACCAACCGGCCGCCGGTTCCCGGTCGGCCCGCCTGATCAGTTTGTAGAGCAGGAAGGTGGCCAGCCCGGCGGCGAGACCGGCGACCACCGGAGCGACAACAGCGGGCAGCACGATCTTGGACATGACCACCGAGAAGTTGACCCCGGAGGCGCCAGCCCCGATCAGGACGGAACCGATCAGTCCGCCGAAAAGCGCGTGCGACGAACTGGACGGCAGCCCGAGCAGCCAGGTCACCAGGTTCCACAGGATGGCGCCGACCAGCCCGGCGAAGATCATCGTCGGGGTGACGACCGCATCATTGACGATCCCGCCGGAGATGGTCTTGGCGACCTCGGTGGACAGAAAAGCGCCGGCGACGTTCAGGATGGCAGCGATGAGCACCGCCACCTTGGGCTTCAACGCCCCGGTGGCAACCGACGTGGCCATCGCGTTCGCACTGTCGTGGAAGCCGTTCGTGAAATCGAAGAACAACGCAGTGATGATCACCAGCGTGACCAGGAACAGTGTCGTCGACATCGGGTGCGTCGCTTCCCTTCAGCAGGTCCGGTCGGTGCACGGAAGGATCCGTGAAGTACCGGACGCCAGGCGACCTCGTCGCCGTGCGAAAACGTAGCCCGATCGGGTGAACGCACGGTGAACCACAGGCAGACATTTCGGCCCGGGGGGCAGTGGTCCCCGCGGGCGTGGAGCGGATTTGCCTGCTGTTCACCTGAGCAGGGGATGCTGAACGTCGCGTATTCGGACCTATGCGAGCTCCGGCGCCTGTGCGAGCACAGACCGTGCGAGCGCCGTCCACCCAGAGGTGGTGACGATGGCGACGCCGATGGATCTGATCGACCGCGGCCCTCCGCAAGACCGGGTTCCACCCGCTGGACGGTGGCCCCTACCTCCGAGCGCAGCACTGGGACGAGCGTCTGGTGGCGTTGGTGGCGCACCACTCCGGGGCTCGTTTCGTCCGTGGCGTAGCTGATCGTCATGTTCGCCTTGTCCGTTCGCCTTGTCCGCGGTGATCAGCGTCGCGGTGACGCCGGTCGTGGTGGTGCCGGCTTCGACGATCTGGCTGGTGTGTCCGTACTCAAGGCGCCGCGGACCACCGGCCCGCGGCGCCGCGGATGGACGTCAGGTGAGATCCGGGTGAAGTTCGGTCACACGCTCTACCCGATCCGGGTGATGTCCTGGTGGCACGCCCTCTCCTAGCGTCACGTGCATGAGCGAGAGCACGAGCGGGAATCTCCCCACCACGGGTGCCTTGACCAGCTGGCGTGACGGAGCCGCGCGGGACGCCATCCTGACGTTCGTCGCCGAGACGACCGGCGCCGGCGGCTCGACCCCGGTCCCCATCGAGCAGCGGGTCGCGGTGTTCGACAACGATGGCACCCTGTGGTGCGAGAAGCCGATGCCGATCCAGCTCGACTTCATCCTCAGGCGGTTCGCCGAGATGGCCCAGGCGGACCCGGGTCTGCGCGACCGGCAGCCGTGGAAGGCCACGGTGGAGCGCGACCATCAATGGTTCAGCGAGGTGATGACGGCGCACTACGCCGGCGACGACAGCACCGTGAAGGTACTGCTGGGCGGGATTCTCGCGGCGTACGCCGGGGTCTCCGTCGAGGACTTCGAGGAACGCTCGTCGACGTTCCTGCGCACGGCCAACCACCCGACCTTCGGCCGTCGCTACCTCGAGTGCGGCTACCGCCCCATGATCGAGTTGCTCGGCTTCCTGGCCGCGAACGGCTTCGCGAACTACATCGCGTCCGGCGGAGGGCGCGACTTCATGCGGCCGGTGACGCAGGAAATGTACGGCGTACCGCGGGAACGGGTGATCGGCAGCTCCACCACCCTGGGCTACAACGGCGACGTGCCGGGCGGATCGATCACCCACCTGCCCGCTCCCGACTACCTCAATGACGGTCCCGAGAAGCCCATCCGGATCTGGAGCCGGGTCGGTCGGCGGCCCATGGCCGCGGGCGGAAACAGCAACGGGGACAGCCAGATGCTCGAATTCGCCGGGAGCGCCGACGGCCCGTCGCTGCGACTTCTGCTGCTGCACGACGACCCCGACCGGGAGTTCGCCTACACGGCGGGCGCCGAACGGGCCCTCGAACAGGCCGATCGCGACGGATGGACCGTAGTCAGCATGAAGAACGACTGGACCACGGTTTTCTGAGCAGTCCGGCCGAGCAGGAGCTGCGCGGTGACCATCCGAGTCGGGTGATGCCCGCCGATCGAGCGCAGCCATACGCTCGGGCCAGTCGATCGGAAGGAAGCATGGCCATGACAGTGCCGTTTCGCGGAGTGGTGAACCTGGACGTGCGGGACTCCGTCCAGGATTGGGGACCGTTCGAGCAGGCGAAGGCGGCCGACGGCTCGCCGAACGTGGTGTACATCGTGCTGGACGACGTGGGATTCGCCGCGCTCGGTTGTTATGGCGGGATGATCGAGACCCCGAACATCGACAAGATCGCGGCCCGCGGCGTGCGCTACACCGAGTGGCACACCACAGCCCTGTGTTCGCCGACCCGGGCATGCCTGCTCACCGGCCGCAACCACACGACCAACGGGATGGCCTGCATCACCGAGGGCGCCTCGGGTTTCGCCAACGCGAACGGGCACATCCCGCCGGAATGCGCCACTCTTGCCGAGGTACTGGTCGAGCGCGGCTACAGCACTGCTGCCGTGGGCAAGTGGCACCTCACCGCCGAGGACGAGATGAACATGGCGTCCACCAAGTCCAACTGGCCGTTGGGTCGCGGCTTCGAGCGTTTCTACGGCTTCCTCGGCGCCGAGACCAACCAGTGGTACCCGGACCTGATCCACGACAATCACCCGGTCGACCAGCCGTACTCGCCGGAGGAGGGCTACCACCTGACGGTGGATCTGACCGACAGGGCGATCACGTTCATCGACGACGTGAAGTCGATCGCGCCGGACCGCCCGGTCTTCCTCTACTACGCACCCGGCTGCGCGCACGCGCCCCACCACGCGCCCAAGGAGTGGATCGAGAAGTACAAGGGCACGTTCGACGGCGGCTACGAACTGGCCCGTGAGACCACCCTGGCCAAGCAGAAGGAACTGGGCATCGTTCCCCAGGCCACGGAGCTGCCGGCGATCAATCCGATCGGCACCCCGACGGATCGGGTCGGACCGGACGGTCAGCCGTTCCCGGCGCTCGACTTCACCAAGCCGTGGGACACCCTGACCGACCAGGAAAAGGCCCTGTTCGCCCGGATGGCCGAGGTCTACGCCGGCTTCCTCTCCCATGGAGACTCCGAGATCGGCCGGCTGGTCGACCATCTCGAGGCGATCGACCAGCTGGACAACACCATCATCATCATTGTCTCGGACAACGGGGCCAGTGGCGAGGGCGGCCCGAACGGCTCGGTCAACGAGATGCTCTTCATGAACGGCATCCCCGACGACATGGACGACAACATTGCCGCGCTCGACGATCTCGGTGGGGTGAAGACCTACAACCACTACCCGACCGGCTGGGCGATGGCGTTCAACACGCCGTTCAAGATGTGGAAGCGGTACGCCTCGTTCGAGGGTGGCACCGCGGATCCGTGCATCATCTCCTGGCCCGCCGGTATCGCGGCAAAGGGCGAGATCCGCGAGCAGTATCACCACGCCATCGACATCGTCCCCACCGTGCTCGACTGCGCGGGCGTCGACCAGCCGGAGGTGGTCCGCGGCGTCACCCAGATCCCGATCCAGGGCGTGAGCATGCGATCCAGCTTCGACGCGGCCGCCCTGCCGTCGACCCGGACCACTCAGTTCTACTCGATGCTCGGCACCAGGGCCATCTACCACGACGGCTGGAAGGCCGTCACCACCCACCCGGCGATCAGCAGCTGGGGCAACTTCGAGAAGGACACCTGGGAGCTCTACCACGCGGCGGAAGACCGCTCGGAGTTGCACGACCTGGCCGCCGAGAACCCGGAGAAGCTCACCGAGCTGATCGGAATGTGGTTCTACGAAGCAGGTGTCAACCACGCCTTCCCGCTCGACGACCGCAATGCGCTGGAGATCTTCCTCAACCCCCGGCCGCAGCTCGTTCCGGCTCGCAACCGCTACATCTACCGTCCGGGTGGCGCTGAGGTCCCGGAGTCGGTGGCGGTGAACATCAGGAACCGCTCCTACTCCATCGCAGCGCTCGTGGACATCCCGGGCCCCGGAGCCCAGGGCGTCCTGTTCGCCCACGGCAGCCGGTTCGGTGGCCACGCTCTGTACATCAAGGACAACAAGCTGACGTACGTGTACAGCTTCGTCGGCCGGGTCGAGCAGAAGATCGTCGCAACCGTGGACGTGCCGACCGGCACGAACCTGTTGCTGTCGGCCAGTTTCGACAAGGAGGGCGAGCAGCCCAAGGGAGTCGCCCAGGGGACTCTCTCCCTCTACCACGGCGACCACAAGGTCGGCGAGGGCCACATCATGACCCAGCCCGGCAAGTTCGCCATCGGCGGCGAAGGTCTCAACGTCGGCAAGGACGGCGGCGCCCCGGTCACCGACGACTACCCCGGTGTCGCGCCCTGGACGTTCACCGGTGGCACCCTGCGCCGGTTGGCTATTGACGTCAGCGGCGAACCCTACGTCGATCTCGAGCGTGAGGCCGCCGCGATGATCGCCCGCGAGTAGCAGTCGGATCTAGAACCAGCCCTTGCGTTTGGCCCAGACCAGCAGCGCCAACGACATCACCAGCATGATCGCCAGGAGGACACTCAGGGCCCCCCAGTGGGTGGTCTGGTTGACGATGACGTTCATCCCGAGGACGGAGGAGAGTGCCGTGACGGGGAGCGTGACGGCGGCGATGACCGCCAGCCGTTCCGCGGCGATCGTCATCTTGGTGTTGGTCCGGGCCTGGTAGAACTCGATGGTGCCCTGCAGGTAGTCCTTCTGGCCGTCCGCCATCACCTTCAGATGCTCGAACTGGTCGACCGCGTCGACCAGCAACTGGTGGCCCCGGCCCTGACCGAACGCCTCGATGGTGACCATGCGGCCGTAGACCTCGCGGCTCAGTGCCGCCATGGTGCGCACGGTGAGCAGCCCGTGTCGGGCACGGAACATCTCGTCGAGGAATTCCTCGGGATCGGCGAGATGGTCGCCGGTGACCCGCTGTTCGAGCTTCCAGACCTCCCTGGTCAGCTCGGCGGTGAACAACCGGAGTCGCGCGGTCAGGGCGCTGAGCAGTGCGTGCGAGACGTCGAAACCGGCTGTGGGACGGAGCTTTCCGGTCTGCAGCCGGCTCAGCACGCTGTCCACCTCGATGCGGGCGGCCTTCGGATCGACATTCGGGTTGAGCGGCCCGTGAGCGGTGACGATGAATCGTTCACCGACGAACTGATCGATCTCGACATAGTGCACGTGCCCACCCGCGCCGGCCTGCGGCGCGTGCAGCACCAGGAACAACTGATCCGCGTAGACGTGCACCTTCGGGACCTGGTTGCGTTCCCGGACGTCGGTGACGGCCATCGGGTGGACGTGGAAGATCTCGTCGAGCACGAGGGCGGCCTCGTCATCGAATTCGATGACGTCCGCCCACACCACTCCGGCCGCGTCCTTCAGCAACGCGGGAAGTTCGGCGACGTCCGCGTCGCGCACGCCGCCGGCGTCGACGAATCGGATGTCCATGGTCACGGATTCACCCTAGCTTCGGAAACACCCGAGCTCCGGGACACCGACCGCGCGGTCGACCACCCGGCCGGGATCGGCGTCAGTGCGGTGCGTGCGTCCAGCGAGCCAGGTACTGCCAGAACCTCCCAGCGGCGCCGATCCGGTCGTAGGTTCGACAGCGTGGACAACCGCAACGACATCCGGGACTTCCTGGTTTCCCGCCGGGCCAGGATCACTCCCGATCAGGCCGGTCTGCCCGTCTTCGGCGGCCACCGGCGGGTGGCCGGCCTCCGGAGAGAGGAAGTAGCCCTGCTGGCCGGGGTGAGCATCGATTACTACACGCGCATGGAGCGGGGCAGTCTGTCCGGAGTCTCGGAATCGGTGCTGGAGGGGCTCGCCCGGGCGCTGCATCTCGACGATGCCGAACGTGCGCACCTGTTCGATCTCGCGCGCTCGGCGAACCCGGGCTCGCGGCCCGGGCGGAAGCCGGCTCCTGAACGGATCCGGCCGAGTGTGCAGCGGCTGCTCGACGCCATGACCGGGGCCCCGGCGTACGTCCGCAACGGACGGCTGGACATCCTGGCGGCGAACCAACTCGGCCGCGCGCTCTACGCGCCGGTCTTCGAGAGCCCGGGCCGGCCACCGAACACCGCCAGGTTCACGTTCTTCAACCCACGGTCGCCGGAGTTCTATCCGGACTGGGAGAGGGTCGCGGGCGACGCAGTCGCGATCCTGCGCGCGTCAGCCGGAAGCAACCCGTACGACAAGGCGTTGTCCGACCTCATCGGGGAGCTGTCCACCCGCAGCGAGGACTTCCGTACCCGGTGGGCCGCGCACAATGTGCGGTTCCACCGGACCGGTATCAAGCGTATCCGTCACCCGGTCGTCGGCGATCTGGAACTCACCTTCGAGTCCCTGGATATGCCTGCCGATCCGGGTCTGCGGATCACCACCTACACCGCTGAGCCCGGCACCGCGTCCGCCGACGGACTCAGTCTGCTCGCCAGCTGGTCGGCCGTCCCGGCGGGCGGGGTCGAGCAGGTCGACAGGACTCCCGCACCACCCGCTGACCGCTGACCGGACCGTCACCCGGCCGCCGCGACGAAGGGAATCGACCATGGAGATCCAGCCCAAGGCGCCGAGCACGAAGGGGCCGGCGGCCATGTTCACCGGCGACGTCTGGTTCGACGTGATCGCCAGGGGTGATGAGCCGTCGCGTCTCCGGGTCAACATCGTCCGTTTCGCGCCGGGTGCGCACACCGCGTGGCACAGCCACGCGAACGGGCAGACCCTGCACGTCACCGAGGGGCGGGGACTGGTCCAGGCCCGCGGTGGTGACCTCATCGAAATCCGGCCCGGCGACACCATCTTCACCCCACCGGGTGAGTGGCACTGGCACGGCGCGGCGCCCGGGCATTTCATGGCCCACCTCGCCATCTGGGAGGGCAATGCGGACAGCTCGAAGCCCGAGACTACTTGGGGCGACGACGCTGTCGACGAATACCCGGCCGGCTGACCCGGCGTCGGTCGCTACCGTGGTGCCGGTCGGCGTCCGGAGAGGTTCTCAACGGTCGCGTCGATTCCGATGGCGTCCCGCTCGACGTCCTCGATGTAGAGCCGCCCCGCAACGACCTGACCGTCGCCGATCTCGAAAAGCGTGACCCCGCGCATCTCGAAGGGTTGCCCGTCGACCCGGTTGCCCGACCAGCGCCACTCGGTCCAGGTGGTGTCGCCGTCCTGGACCGACCGGCAGACCTCCGCGTGGTAGTCGGGGATCCCCGCGAACATGGCCGTCCAATTGGCCAGCATCTGATCCCGTCCCACGAATGCCCGGCCCGGGTGCGCGGGTTGCTCGCTGCGGTAGTCGGGGTGGATGAGACCGGCCACTGCGGCGAGATCGTGGGCATTCATGGCCGCAACAAGCCGGTCGATCACGTCGGCCATCTTCGCCTCCGTTGCCACTAGTGTGGTCAACGCCCATTCAACTTTTCGAGCATCTACCGGTCAAGCCGCTCATCCGGTCGGTTTTCCGGAAGGGTATCGGAACCGAACCAGGGAGTCGGGCGTGGTGACACGCGACACCATCGCGAGCGCGATCCCAGGAGTGGCTGTCGCCCGCTCCTACCGGAAGGCTTGGTTGGGCAAAGATCTGACCGCGGGGTTGATCCTGACCGCGCTACTGGTGCCGCAGGGCATGGCCTACGCCGAACTCGCGGGCCTGCCGCCGATCACCGGTCTGTACACGTCGATCCTGTGCCTGATCGGTTACGCGGTGTTCGGGCCGTCGAAAGTCCTTGTCCTCGGTCCCGACTCGGCGTTGGGGCCGATGATCGCCGCAGTGATCGTGCCGCTGGTCGCCGCGAACGGCGACCCCGCCAAGGCCGTCGCCTATGCCTCCATCCTGGCCCTGATGGTGGGCGTGATCACCGTGCTCACCGGCATCTTCCAGCTCGGATTCGTCGCGGACCTGTTGTCCAAGCCGACCCAGATCGGCTACATGAACGGCCTGGCCCTGACGATCGTTATCGGCCAGTTGCCGAAGCTGTTCGGCTTCTCGGTCGACGGCAAGGGGCTGATCCAGGAGGCCGAGCAGTTCGTCCGCGGCGTGGCCGACGGACGCACCGTCACGGCCGCGCTCCTGGTCGGACTCGGCTCGCTCGCGCTGATCCTGGTCTTCCAGCGACTGCTGCCGAAGGTCCCCGGCGTGCTGGTCGCCGTCGTGCTGGCCATTGTCGCGGTGCAGCTGTTCGATCTGGTCGATCACGGTGTGAAGGTGGTGGGACCACTGCCCGACGGGTTCCCGCCCTTCACCGTGCCCACGGTCGACCTGTCCGATCTGCCGCTGCTGTTCGCCGGCGCCCTGGGCATTGCACTGGTGTCGCTCACGGACACCATCTCCACCGCCTCCGTGTTCGCCGCGCGCCGCGGCGACCAGGTGGACGGCGACCAGGAGATGATCGGCATCGGTGCGGCCAACATCGCCGCCGGGTTCTTCCAGGGATTCCCGGTCAGCACCAGCGGATCCCGCACCGCGGTCGCGGCTCAGAACGGCGCCAGGACGCAGGTCACCGGTCTGGTCGGTGCGGCAGCGATCGTGCTGCTGCTGCTCGTCGCCCCGGGCCTGTTGAGAAACCTTCCTCAGCCGACCCTGGCGGCGGTGGTGATCGCGGCGTCCTTCTCGCTCGTCGACGTGGCGGGCCTGCGCCGGCTCTGGCGCCAACGCAGATCCGACTTCTGGCTGGCCATGGCGGCCTTCCTCGGAGTCGCGCTGTTCGGGGTACTGCCCGGCATCGGGTTGGCGGTAGGGCTCTCGATCCTGGATGTGTTCCGGCGGGCGTGGCGGCCGTACCAGGCCATCATGGGTCGCGTCGAGGGACTCGAGGGCTACCACGACACGCAGACCCATCCGGAGGCAGAACTGTTGCCGGGTCTGGTGATGTACCGCTTCGACGGTCCGTTGTTCTTCGCCAATGCCAACACGTTCCGGGACCGGGTCCAGCAGTTGGCTGCCGGTGTGCCTCGACCTGAGTGGATCGTGGTGGCGGCCGAGCCGATGATCGACATCGACACCACGGCGGCGGACATGCTGGCTGACCTGGATCTCCACCTGAATGCCGCCGGCGTCCACCTGGTGTTCGCCGAGATGAAGACTCCCGTGCGCCGCAAGGTCGATCAGTACGATCTGACTCGAGTCATCGATCCCGCACACTTCTTCCATACGATCGACGAAGCAGTCGAGGCGTACCAACGCGACACCGGAACGCAGTGGAGGACTCCGCCCGGGTCCGACGAGAGCTGAACAGTCGCAGCATTCCTTCGGTCACGCCGTGGTCGCCGCGGCCCGGGTGCTGAGGATGTCGGCAAGGGAGTCCAGCGCACCCGGGACTAGCGTGAAGTAGGCCCAGACGCCGCGTTTGTCGCGCGTCAACAGCCCGGCGTCGACGAGAACCTTGAGATGGTGGGAGACGGTCGGCTGGGACAGACCCAGCGGTTCGGTCAGGTCGCAGACGCAGGCTTCGCCGCCGTCGTGGGCGGCGATCAAGGACAGCAGTCGCAGCCGGGCCGGGTCGGCGATCGCCCGCAACGTTCGGGCCAGGTCGGTAGCACCCGCGGCGGACAGTGGCTCGCGAACGAGCGGGGCGCAGCATCCGACATCGGCGAGCGGCAGCGCGGCGGAACGGTTCATGGAACGAGTATGCCCTAGACATTGACAGTCGTCGATGTCTGGGCGACGATGGCAGGATATTGACGTTCGTCTATGCGAGAGGAAATCGGCCATGACCGGTTCGGAGCAGGAGATCCGCGAACAGGTTCGGGATCGGTACGCAGCGGCGGCGCTGTCGGTGACGTCCGGCTCGGCGGTGTCCGGTCCGGGGGCGAGTTGCTGCGGACAGTCGGACGGGCCGCAGACAGGTTGTTGCGGACCGTCGGATGCGTTGTCGGCGATCGGTGACGGCGACCGGGGCGACGTCTTCGGCGCCGCCCTGTACGCCCCGGGTGAGACCGATGGGCTTCCCGAGGAGGCCCTGCTCGCATCGCTGGGCTGCGGCAATCCGCTGGCGGTCGCCGAGTTGCGCGAGGGAGAACGGGTGCTGGACCTCGGTTCCGGGGGTGGTATCGATGTGCTGCTGTCGGCCCGCCGGGTCGGGCCGACCGGGTTCGCCTACGGCCTGGACATGACCGACGAGATGCTCGACCTGGCCCGGGCCAATGCGGTCAGGGCCGGAGCGGCCAATGTCGAGTTCGTGAAGGGACAGATCGAAGACATCCCGCTGCCGGACGCCTCGGTCGATGTGGTGATCTCCAATTGCGTGATCAACCTGTCCACCGACAAATCGGCGGTGTTGGCCGAGACGTTCCGGGTGTTGACACCGGGCGGCCGCCTGGGGATCTCCGACATCGTGGCGCAGGACGGTCTGTCGCCGGCGGACCGCGCCGAGCGTGGCTCCTACGTCGGGTGCATCGCCGGCGCTCTCTCCCGGTCCGAGTACCTGGACGGGCTGACCGCGGCCGGATTCGCGCACCCGGAGGTGGTGTTCACCCACGAGGCCGCCACGGGACTGCACGGGGCGATCGTGCGGGCGGTCAAGCCGGCCGGCGTCGTTGCGACCGGAGTCACGGCATGAAGGCCGGGCCCGCGGTGCTGTTCGTCTGCGTGCACAACGCCGGCCGCTCGCAGATGGCCGCTGGGTACCTGGCGGCCCTCGCCGGGGGCCGGATCGAGGTCCGATCTGCCGGCTCCCTTCCTGGCGATCAGGTCAACCCCGTGGCGGTCCGGGCGATGGCCGAGGACGGTATCGACATCTCAGAGCAGAGTCCGAAGGTCCTGACCACGGCATCGGTCCTGGCCTCGGACGTAGTGATCACCATGGGCTGCGGTGACGCCTGCCCGGTCTTCCCCGGCAAACGGTACGAGGACTGGGAACTGGAGGATCCGGCCGGGAAGGACATCGACACGGTCCGGCGGGTGCGTGACGACATCCGGATCCGGGTCGAGACTCTCATCGACGAACTGCTCTCCGGTGCCCCGGACAGATGACCCGGGTTACCCAGGCCCTCCCTCACTGCGGCGCGCGGCGATCGCCATGGCGACCCGGGTGATCAGCTCATACGGAACCGGCTTGGTGTAGGGAAATGACACCGAGTCCTTGGTCGTCCGGTAGGGGCCGACCTCGGACTCGAGTTCATCGTCGAAGACCGGAACGGGGTAGAGTCCGATGTGCTTCTTCCAGCCGGCGAAGTGGAGCCCGTAGCGATCGGCGATCATCACGGCCGGTATGCCGTAGCGGATCTTCTCGCCCGCTCCCGGAAGTCCGTCATGGATGGCCCGGCGCACCTGCTGCAGGATCGACCGGACCTCCGGTGCGAAGGACTCGATGTAGTCGTCGACAGTGCTGAACGGTGCGGGCACTGGTATCTCCCGAATCTGGCTGGGCCTGGCTGCCTGCGGGTCGCGGGCGGTCGGTGATCAGACTCGCCCAGCCCGCGGTAGTCATCGCTGCACGCATCGAACGTCAGGGCGGCAACGTTGCCGATGCCCGGCGCGATCGTCACCGGCGTAGCGGTGATCCGCACCTGCCGGAGTGCTACCGAGCGCCGAGCAGGTGCTCGGTAGCGAGTTGCTGGACCCGGACGAATCCGAAGCCCTTCGCGGCGAAATAGGCCGCGGCGTCGAAGTCCTCGAAGGCTGAGCGGTCGGCCAGCAGGTCGTCGTATGACTCGCCGTCGTTCAGGGTCGGCTGCGCCAACTCGAAGACCTTGGCCGCCTCGAGCGCCGCCTGCACCTCGGGGTCGGCGCGGAAGGCGGCCGCCCGTTCCTTGAGCAGCAGGTAGTTCCGCATATTGGCAGATACCGATTCCCAGACGCCGGTCTCGTCTTCGGTGCGGCTCGGCTTGTAGTCGAAGTGCCGGGGGCCGTCGTAGGTGGGACCACCCTCCGGGCCGCCGTTCTCGAGCAGATCGACCAGGGCGAAGGCATTGTGCAGATCGCCGTGCCCGAACACCAGATCCTGGTCGTACTTGATGCTGCGCTGGCCGTTGAGGTCGATGTGGAAGAGCTTGCCGTGGTAAAGGGCCTGCGCGATGCCGGCCGCGAAGTTGAGTCCGGCCATCTGCTCGTGGCCCACTTCCGGGTTGACTCCGACCAACTCGGGTCGCTCCAGCGACGAGATGAACGCGAGCGCATGACCGACGGTGGGCAGCAGGATGTCCCCGCGCGGCTCGTTGGGCTTGGGTTCGATGGCGAACCGAAGTTCGTAGCCCTTGTCCGTGACGTAGTCGCCGAGCAGGTTCACCGCTTCGCGGTAGCGCTCGAGGGCCTGCCGGATGTCCTTGGCCGCGTCGTACTCCGCGCCCTCGCGACCACCCCACATCACGAAGGTCTGCGCCCCGAGTTCGGCGGCCAGATCGATGTTGCGCAGCACCTTGCGCAGTGCGAAGCGGCGCACGGCGCGGTCGTTGGAGGTGAAGCCGCCGTCCTTGAACACCGGAGCGCTGAACAGGTTCGTGGTGACCATCGGCACCACCAGCCCGGTGTCGGAGAGAACCTGCTTCAGCCGGTCGATCTGGGTGCTGCGTTCGGCCTCGGTCGAGCCGAAGGCGAACAGGTCGTCGTCGTGAAACGTCAGGCCGTACGCTCCGAGCTCGGCGAGCTTCTCGACCGCGTGCACCACGTCGAGGTGGTCGCGGGTCGGACCGCCGAACGGGTCCGTGCCGGTGTAGCCGATGGTCCACAGACCGAAGGAGAACCGGTCGTCACGGCTGGGTGTGGTCATGTCGGCTCCTGCTCGGAACGGGATTTGTTGTCGGGAACAACCTATATCGGCGGGGCGCCGACGGCAACCGATAGTTTCGCCGTTATGCTCGCAATATGGAGTCGGAGTCCGCCACGGATCGGGTCACCCTGGCTGCCGTTGCCGAAGAGGCCGGCGTCTCGTTGTCCACCATCTCGAAGGTGCTCAACGGACGCAGCGACGTCGCGCCGTCCACCCGCTCCCGGGTCGAGGAGCTGCTCAGCCGGCAGGGCTACGCCCGGCGCGGGGGCCGCGCCTCGACGAAGGCGGACCTCATCGAACTGGTCTTCCACGAGCTGGACAGCATCTGGTCGATGGAACTGATCGCCGGCGTTGAGTCGGTGGCGAAGGAGCACGGACTGAGCGTGGTGCTCACGGTGAGCGGCGACCAGCATTCGCCCGCCCCGGACTGGATCGAGGGCGTGATGCGCCGCCGGCCGGTCGGCGTGGTGCTGGTGTTCTCCGACCTGGCTCCGCGCTACCGCGAGCGGCTGCGGTCCCGGGCGATCCCGTTCGTCATCATCGACCCGTCCGGCGATCCGTCACCCGAGGCGCCCTCGGTCGGTTCGGCGAACTGGGCCGGCGGCCTGATGGCCACCCGGCACCTGCTGGAGCTCGGCCACACCCGGATCGCCGCGATCACCGGGCCCGAGGACATGATGTGCTCGCTCGCCCGGCTGGACGGGTACCGATCGGCGATGAACTCCGCCGGTGCTGTGATCGACCCGCGATGGGTGCGGTTCGGCGACTTCCACGTTTCCGGCGGCCGGGATCACACGGTGGAGCTGCTGGCGCTACCCGACATTCCGACCGCGATCTTCGCCGGAAGCGACCTGCAGGCGCTCGGCGCTCTGGACGCCGTCCGGGCCCGCGGCCTCCGGGTACCTGACGACATCTCGATCGTCGGCTACGACGACATCCCGCTCGCCCGGTGGACCAGCCCGGCACTCACCACCGTGCACCAGCCGCTGCGGCGGATGGGTGCCGAGGCCGCCCGGCTGGCGATCCGGATGAGCGAGGAGGGGCTGCCGACGGTCCCGCGGATGGATCTGGCCACCAGCCTGATCGTCCGCGAGAGCACGTCGGCACCACCGGTCAGTGCAGCGTGATGATCGGCCGCAGCCGCCGCCGGTGGTCGACCTCGCGCACCGGGCCCGTCACCTGGACGTGGTGTCGGGAGACGATGTCGGCACTCGATCGACCCACCCCGAGTACCAGCTCCCCGGGCTCGACGATCCGGCGACCGGAGCGCCCGGTGAACGAGGCCAGATCGGTCGGCACGGTGAACTCGATGCGGGTCTGCTGACCCGGCTCGAGCTGCACCCTGACGTAGCCGACAGCCGCTGCACCGGCTGCACCACCGACGCGACCGGGTCGTGCAGATAGAGCTGTACCACGTCCGCGCCGCTGCGCTCCCCGGTGTTCCGCACCGTCATCGACAGGGAGATCGCTCCATCGATGGCGACCTGCGCATCCGGGCTCAACACGTCGGACCAGTCGAACAGCGCGTAGCCGAGGCCGTGCCGAACGGGAACGCTGCCGTGGGATCGATGGTGGACACGTCGTGACTGGGCCAACCGCGCAGCCAGGTAGGTCGACGGTTGCACATCCGGCGTCGCCGGGATGCTGACCGGTAGCCGACCGCTCGGGTTGACCCGCCCGCTGAGCCACCGGCGATGCGCCGGCGCACCCTCTTCGCCCGGGAAGAAGGTCTGCACGATCGCTGCCGCCTCCGGTCGCCGCCCGATCGAGCGCGTAAGGGCGGCCGGCGAGCAGCGTGACGCACGGTCGGCGTGCCCGGCGCGAGCACCGCATCCAGCAGATCCTGCTGAGCGCCCGGGAGCCGCAACGAGGCCGCGTCGCAGCCTTCGCCGCTGGTCCCGCGGCCGAACAGGCCGGCCCGGTCGCCGAGGGCCAGGACGACCACCTCGGCATCCGCGGCAGCGGCAACGGCCTCGGCAAAGCCGCCGGTGTCGCCGCCGTCGATCGTCGTGCCCGCACGTACCCGGTGCACCGCGCTGCCCGGGAATTCGGCCCGCAGCGCGTCGAGGAGCGTGGGAAGCGCGATGCCGATCGGCGTCTCCGGGTGCTGCACGCCGATGTGAGCCGGGAAGGAATAGCAGCCGAGGAAGGCGTACGGGTCGTCAGCGTTCGGGCCGATCACCGCGATGCGAGCGCGGTGATCGCAGCGGCAGCAGCGCCGTCGTTGCGGAGCAGGATCACCGCGCGCTCGGCCAACGCCGCGGCGAGCTCCCGGTTGTCGGCGCTGTCCAGATCGACGGTGCCCCGCAGGGCTCGGCGGATCGGACAGGTCGGCGTCGCGCAGGGCCGGCGGCACCGGCGACCAGTCCTCGTCGAGCAGGCCGAGTTCGGCCTTCTGTCGCAGCACCCTGCGCAGCGCAGTGTCGACGACCGACTCGTCGAGCAGGCCGTCGGCCGACCGCCGCGAGCAGCGGAGCGCCGAACGCCTTGACCGTAGGGCAGCTCGACGTCGATCCCGGCAACCAGCGCGGCCGCCGCGGCCTCCTCCCACGACCCGGCCACCCCGTGCAGCAGCCGGAGGAAAGCCACCGAGAAGTAGTCGGCGACGAGGGTGCCCTCGAAGCCCCAGATCTCCCGGAGCAACCCGGTCAGCAGCTCCCGATCGGCGGCCGACGGCACCCCGTCGAGATCGGTGTAGGCGTTCATCACGCTGCGCGCCCGGCCCTCGTTGCACGGCCATCTCGAACGGCGGGAGCAGCACATCGGCGAGCTCCCGCGGCCCGATGGAGACGGGCGCCAGGTTGCGTCCGGCCCTGGACGCCGAATAGCCGACGAAGTGCTTGAGGGTGGCCACGATGCCGGCCGACTGCAGCCCGCTGACGTAACTCGGTGGCGATCGTCGCCGACCAGGTACGGATCCTCGCCTATGGTCTCCTCGACCCGACCCCAGCGCGCGTCCCGCACCACGTCGAGCACCGGTGCGAGCCCCTGATGGATGCCGACCGAGCGCAGATCCCGACCGATCGCGGCGGCCATCCGGCCGACCAGTTCGGGGTCGAAGGTCGCGCCCCAGGACAGCGGCACCGGATAGGCGGTGGCGCCCCAGGCGGCGAATCCGGCGAGGCACTCCTCGTGAGCGAGCGCCGGGATCCCGAAGCGGCCGGCCGCGACGATCTTGGCCTGGGTGCGCATCAGCGACACCGCGCCCAGTACCGGGTCGACCGGGGCGGTGCCGAACGGACGGGTGAGCTGGCCGAGGCCGCGCGGGAAGCAGCAGGTCGAGGTCGATGTCGTCGCTGAGGTCGTGCTGGTGCGGCGCGACGTCGCCGCCCTCCTCGGACGCCCCGACCCAGACCCGTAGAGCTGGGCCACCTTCTCCTCGAGATGCATGGCCTGTACCAGGATCTCGACCCGGTCGTCGACCGACCGGTTCGGGTCCCGCCAGGGGGCCGGCTCGGTGGCGAGTTGCCATCCGGTGGATTCCAGGGTCATCCCTTCACCGCACCGGTGAGCCCGCCGACGATGCGGCGCTGGGCAAGGGTGAAGAACAGCAGGGCCGGGAGCATCGCCAGCGAGGTGAAGGCGAGCACCATCGCGGTGTCCTGCGAGTACTGGGTCGAGAAGTCCTGGACGCCCGAGCGGCAGGGTGAACGATGCCTGGATCGTTGAGGACGAGCAGCGGGAGCAGATACGCGTTCCAGCTCCCCACGAAGGCCAGCACTCCGACGGTGACCAGACCCGGGCCCGGACAGCGGCAGCACGATGCGCCAGAAGAAGCCGATCCGCGAGGTGCCGTCGATCGCGGCGGCGTCCTCGAGTTCGACGGGGATCGCCCGCAGGAACGGGACCAGGATGAGGATCGTCATCGGCAGCGCGAACGCGACCTGCGGGATGATCACGCCGAGCAGTGAGTTGAGCAGGCCGAGGTCCTGCAGCAGCAGGTACAGCGGCAGGATCGCCACCGTCACCGGGAACAGCAGTCCGACCGTGAACAGGGTGTTCAGCGCGTCTCGCCCGCGGAACTCGTAGCGGGCCAGCACGAAAGCGGCCATCACACCGAGCAGTACCACCCCGCCGGTCGTCACCAGGGCTGCGATGGTGCTGTTGACCACCTGGGACCAGAAGCTGCCGGAGGTCAGCACCGAGGTGTAGTTGGTGAAGATCCACGGATCGGGCAGCGCGGTCGGGCGGTTGGTGATCTGGCCCGTGCTGCGGAAGCCGCCGAGGACGACGTACAGGACCGGCACCGCGGTGACGGCGATGGCGATCAGGGCGACCAGGTAGACGAACGGCTGGTTCCAGTCGAAATGCTTCTCACCCGGCTCCGACGGTCGCTGCGCGCGCTCGGTGGCGTCCTGGTCACCGTCGTCATCTCAGCCTGCCCTTCCGGTGAGTGCGCCGGCGGTGTCCCGGCGCAGCACGAACCGCTGGTACACCAGCGCGATGACGAACGAGATGACGAACAAGATGACGGCGACGGCGCTGCCGAACCCGAACTGGGAGCGTTGGAAGCCGAAGTTGATCATGTAGGTGGCCATGGTGGAGGTGGCGTTGGCCGGGCCGCCGCCGGTCATGATCCAGACGACGTCGAACAGTTGCAGCGACCCGATGATCGACAGGAACGCCCAGATCCGGATGGTGGGTCCGAGCAGCGGGATGGTGATCCGCCGCTGGGTCTGCCACCAGCTGGCGCCGTCGATCTGGGCCGCCTCGGTGAGCTCAGCCGGGATGCCCTGGAGCCCGGCGAGGAACAGGATGATCGCGAAACCGATGTACTTCCAACTGATCACGCCCAGCATGGTCCACAGCACGACGTCCGGATCCGCCAGCCACAGGTGCACGGCACCGCCAAGGCCGACGCTCCTGAGCATCGCGTCGAACGGCCCGTCGGGCTGCAGGATGAGCAGCCACGCGACGCCGGCGATCACCTCGGAGAGCACGTACGGCACGAAGATCAGCACCCGCAGCGCGGCGCGGCCGCGCATCGGCCGATTGAGCAGCAGGGCGACCCCGATGGCGATCGGTCCCTGGATCACCAGGGAGGCGATGACGAAGAAGAAGTTGTGTCCGATCGACCGGAGGAACACCGGGTCGGTCAGCGCCCGCTTGTAGTTGGCGAGGCCGACGAAGTTCGTCAGCTCCTGGATACCGTTCCACTTGTAGAGGCTGTAGTACGCGGCCAGGCCGACCGGCAGCAGCACGAAGCCGATGTAGACGATGAGCGCCGGCCCGGCGAAGAAGCCGATCTCGAGGCGGGTGCGCCAGCTGACCCGGCGCCGCCGGCCAACCGTTCGACGACCGGACTGCGGCATCGCCGGACCCCGGGCCGGACCGCCGGCCGCGCTGCTGCGCGGCCGGCGGTGGTCGGGGTGCCACTCACTCCGAGATGTTCACAGGTCCTTCCGACGTGCTCACGGAATCGATCACCTACTGCTGGGCGGCGGCGTCCTTCATCGCCTGGACGATGTCGGCCGGAGAACCCTGATCGGCGAACATGTTCGCCACCGCATCGTTCAAGGCGCCGCCAACGTTGGGCCCGTACGCCACGTCGAGCCAGAGCTGCACGTAGTTGGCGGAGTTCCGGGCAGCGAGCAGGGCCTTCATGTTGGGGTCGGTGACACCGGTCTCGGCGCCCTTGGTCACCGGCAGGCCGGCACCGGTCTGGGCGAATCGGGTCTGCACGTCGACGCTCGAGATGTACTTGAGCAGCTCGACACACTCCGGCGGTGCCTTCCAGGAGCAGGAGAACCCGTCGCCGCCGCCGAGGGCCGAGTTCGGGTCGCCCTTGCCGCCGTCCACCGCCGGGAAGGGGAACCAGCCGAGCTTGTCGCCCAGGCCCTTGCCGTTCTCGGTGAGTCCGCTCATCACGCCCGGATTCCAGTGCCCCTGCAGCTCGATCGCGGCCTTGCCGTTGGCCAGCAGTCCGGCCGAGCTGGTCGCGCCCTGCTGCGCCGGGGTACCGAGGAAGCCCTCGTTGAACGGCTTCGTCGCCAGGAATGCCTGGAGATCCTCGCCGGCCTTGGTGAAGCAGGCATCATCGAACTTCAGGTCGATGCTGGCCTGCTGCAGCACGGCGGCGGGGCAGTCGCGGAGCGCGAAGTTGTACCAGTAGTGGGCGGCCGGCCACTTGTCCTTGGCACCGACCACGATCGGGACGATGTTGGCGGCCTTGAGCTTGGCCACCGCGTCGTTGAGCTCGGCCATGGTGGTCGGCGGAGCGGTGATTCCGGCCTGGGTGAAGAGCGCCTTGTTGTACCAGAATCCCTCGACACCGAGGCTGAACGGCAGTCCGTAGGTCTTGCCGTCGACCTGCCAGCCGGCCGCCGATCCACCGATCAGGCCCAGCTCGTCCTTGACCTGGTCGGAGATGTCGAGGACCTTCCCGGCGTCGACCTGCGCGGCCAGTTCACCGCCGCCCCACTGCTGGAAGAGATCCGGCGGGTCGTCCGACCGGAGTGCGTTGGGGATCTTGGTCCGTTGCAGCTCCTCGTTCTGGACTGCGGAGACCTTGATCGTGACATTCGGGTGGGCCGCCTCGAACTCCTTGGCGACGCTCGCCCAGAAGCCCTTCAGCGGCTCGCCGGTGCCGTTGTGCCACCAGGTCAGGGTCACCGGCGCCGCGGAGGCCGACGAGCTCGGTGCCGAGGCGGCTGCGCTACTGGCCGCGCTGCTCGCGGCCGGCTCCGTCGAGTCGGCCGCCGCGCTGGTCTCGCTGCTGGGGGCCGCGGCGGCACTCGAACTGGGCGCCGCGGCCGGGCTCGAACCGGGGGAGCTGCCGGCCGAGTTGCCGGACGAGCTGCAGGCGCCCAGGACGACCGCCAACCCTGCCGCCGCGGTGGCCGCGACGAGCCGGGAGATGCTCCGTCTGTTCATCGTTGAACCTCTCGAAAGTTTCGACATCCCAGTCGAAATTGGCATGGCCGAGGCGAATGGTTAGGTGGCCTTCCCATATGTCGTCAAGGGCAACAAATGGCTGGTGCGGGTGGGCTGCGGGCGTGTCAGAGTTGACCCGTGGCGACGGCCGGAGCGAGTGGACTCGACGGCGTGCGCCGCCGCAATCTCGCCCAGGTGCTCGGGTTGGTCCACCACTCCGGAGCGGTGTCGCGCGCCCGGCTGACGTCGCTGACCGGGCTCAACCGCTCGACCGTCGCCGATCTGCTCACCGAACTCGCTGCCAACGGCCTCGTGGTCGAACGAGCGCCGGATCCGACCAATCGGGTGGGGCGGCCGTCGCCGGTCGCCGCCCCGGCCCCCGAGGTCATGGTGATCGCCGCCAATCCCGAGGTCCATTTCGTCACCATCGCTACCCTCGCACTCGGCGGTGGGGCGGCGGTGGGCTGATCGTCAACGGCCAGCCGGTCCGCGGAGCCGGCGGCTACGCCGGCGAGTTCGGCCGAAACCGTCCCGGGATACCCGACGCCCGAGACCGGCGGGCGGACGCCGGGGTGCTCGAGGACGAGGTCACCAGGACCCGACTGCTGGAGGTGGTGGGCCTGACCAATGCCGACGAGCCGACCCTGGCCGCCGCCCTGGCCGCGTCCGACGACCCGCGGATGGCGCAGGAGATCCACCGGCAGCGGCGGATTCTGGCGACCGCCCTCGGCAACGCGATCAATGTGCTGAATCCGTCGCTGGTGATCCTGGGCGGCTTTCTCGCGACGATCGCCGACAGCGACCATGACGAGTTCGGGCGCGCTGTTGCGCTGCAGACGATTCCGGCGGCCTACGAGGGAACCGAGATCCGGGTCGCGGAACTCGGCGAGGCCCGCCTGATGATCGGCGCCGCCGAGGTCGCGTTCGCGGCATTGCTCGCAGATCCACTCGGCGGATGACTGCGGCTTCCCGGGACTAGCCTTTCCGGTGAGACGACGACACCGGGAGAGTCAGGATGAGCGACGGCCCCAGCGCTGCACCGCCTCCGCCGGCGAGCGCAGAACCCACCCCGACCCGGTCCCGCGGACCGTCCGGCGGGGTCCTGGCGCTGCTGGGAGTGGCGATCGCGCTGGTCGCCGGGGTCGCCGGCGGGCTGGTGGTGAAATGGACCGCCGAGAAGCCGGCAGTTGCGACGGTCGTCGAGTGTGACGCGGTGGCGGTCGCGGACGCGGTGCTGCCGTCCGTGGTCACGGTGCATGTGACCGGCGCATCGGGGGGCAGCAACGGCACCGGAGAAGTCGTCCGTGACACGGGGTACATCCTGACCAACGACCACGTGGTCGCCTCCGGCGCCAATGGGGGCACCCTGAGCGTGCTGTTCAGCAATGGCGAGACGTTGCCCGCCAGCCTGGTCGGTCGGGTGACGGTGCTCGATCTCGCGGTGATCAAGGTCGATCCGCCGAAGCCGCTTCCGGTGATAGCCGTTGCCCCGGATGCGGTGTCGGTCGGGCAGCCGGTGGTCGCACTCGGTTCCCCGCTCGGCCTGGACGGATCGGTCACCCGCGGCATCGTCAGCGCCCTCGGCCGTCCGGTCCGGGTACCCGCCGACGGCGGCGGCACCGCGCTGATCTCCGGTGCGATCCAGACCGACGCGACGATCAACCCGGGCAACTCGGGGGGACCGCTGGTCGACTGCCAGAACCGGATGGTCGGGGTCAACACCGCGGGCGCCAGCCTGGGCGATGGAACCACCGGCAGCATCGGTATCGGGTTCGCCATCCCCGTCGACCAGGCCATCCCGGTCGCCGACCAGTTGATCGCGACGGGCAGGTTCGCGATGCCGACGTTCGGCCTGTCCGTCGCTCCGATCACCCCAGCGGTGGCGGCGCAGTTCGGCCAGTCGTCGGGTCTGTTCGTGCAGAGCGTGGTGCCCGGCGGTCCGGCCGCCACGGCCGGCATGGCCGAAGGTGACATCATCACCCAGGTCGCGGGCAGCCCGGCGGCCAATGAGGACGCGTTGACTCACGTTGCCGTGCAGTCGAAGCCGGGCGACAAGGTGGACATCGTGTTCGTCCGTCACGGGGAAACCCACAGCGCAGCGGTCGTTCTCGGCAGCTAGTCCTGCGCCGCGGGGTCGGCCTCGACCTGGATCGGCAGGGTCAGGACGGCCTGAGCGCCCTGCCCGGACGGCGCAGGGACCAGCCGGAACTCGCCGCCGTGCGACCGGGCCACCTCGCTCACCAACGAGAGCCCCAGGCCGAAGCGACGACCCGCCGACGTCCCTGATGGTGAGGCTCCGCGGGCGAAGCGCTCGGTGAGCCGGTCCGGGTCGCCACCCGCTATCCCCTCGCCGTCGTCGGTGACGGTGAGCCCGATGATCGCCGACCCCGGCGTGACCGCCACTACGATGTGACCGCCGGAACGGGTGTGCCCGAGAGCGTTGTCGACCAGCGCCGTGAGCGCTCGGCGCAGAGCTGTTCTCGACCCGTTGACGAACGCCGGCGCGATCGGTGCAGCACGCAGGTCGACGCCACGCCCGTCGGCCAGTACAGCCATCTCGGCGATCACCTCGGCCACCAGTTCGGCGACCTCCACCGGTTCACCGAAGGCGGGATCGGAGGCGAGCTGAGCGCTGGCCAGCAGTTCGTCGACGATCTCGCCGAGCACCCTCGAGTCGTCGAGGAGCTGGTCCATGACCGGACGGTACGGGTCGTCGACGGCCATCCGTCTCGCGACCAGCTGGGCCCGGGTGTGCAGGGCCGTCAGCGGCGTGCGCAGTTCGTGGCCGGCATCGGCGACGAACCTGCGTTGCCGGGCGAGGGCGTCACCGAGCGGTTCGACCGCGCGTCTGGCCACCACGAACCCGACCAGGCCGGCCACCCCGATCCCGATAACCCCTCCGACCAGCAGCGTGATCCGCAGAATGTCGTCGAAGTCCCGGGGCTCGCCGGGACGGCCGCGACCGTGGTGCAGTGCCGTTCCCAGGACCAGCGTGGTCAGGGCGACGAGCGCGACGGCCACCGCGCAGGCGGCGGCCAGCTGCCATCCGATCCGCCGGGCGGTGGCCCGCAGCAGCTCCGCGTCGCGGTCCGGTAGGCCGGTCGTCCTCACAGCGCGCCCATCCGGTAACCCAGACCGTGCACGGTGCGGACAACGGTCCGCCCCAGCTTGCGACGCAGGTAGTAGACGTAGGTGTCCACCGTGCCCGGAGTGTCTTCGGTGTCGAAGACCGCGGCGAGCAACTCGGGCCGGGTGAACACCCTGGCCGGCCGGCGGGCCATCAGCTCCAGGAGCGCGGACTCCCGTCCGGACAGATCGACCGGGTCGCTGCCCCCACCCAGAACCCGGCGACCGGCGGTGTCGAACCGTCGGGTGCCCAGATCGAGCAGGACCGAGCTGTCGAGATGGCGGCGCCCGAGAGCCCGCAGGCGAGCGAGGAGTTCGTCGATCTCGAACGGCTTGACGACGTAGTCCTCGGCGCCGGCGTCGAGTCCCTCGACCCGATCGGCCACGGTGCCGCGAGCGGTGAGAAGCAGGATGGGGGTGGCGAGTCCCCGCGCGCGCAGCCTGCCCACCAGGTCGACGCCGTCGATGGCCGGCAGCCCGCGGTCGATGACCATGACGTCGAAGGCGCGGGTGAGTGCCGCGTGCAATCCGGCCTGCCCGTCCGCGGCGTGGACGACCTCGTAGTGGTCCGCCAGCACCTCGACGAGCAGCGGTGCGAGCGCCCGATCGTCCTCGACCAGCAGCAGCGCCGGCCGGTCGGGCGCTACCGGTGCTTCGGATGCCATGGCCCGATGGTGGCACGAGGCGCGCTGAGAACCTGCTGAGAAGCTGAGACGTTGCTGTGAACTTCGCCGGCTGCCGCCCATTCTGAGACCGCTCTGACAATCCCCACCGATGATCGGGGAAGGCCCGTATCTCGGGCAGCGGGCGTGAGGAGGGCCTTCCGATGATCTCACCACCGACGCGTCCTGCCGCGGTGCCGGCGGCCGGCGCTGCGCCGGTGGCGGTCGCTGCGCCGGTGCCACCACCCACGGCCGGGTACGCCGACCCTTCCGCCCGGCGACGGCGCTTGCTGATCGGTGACCTGGTCGGCACCGCGGCCATCGCCGGGGGCGTGGCGGTGGTGGCGCTCTGGGTCTCCGGCGGCGGGATCCAGAGCCTCGTCGGGGCGGCCGGCTGGTGGACCGGCGTCGGGCGGCTCAGCGGCCTGATCGCGTCCTACCTACTGCTGGTTCAGGTACTGATGATGGCGAGGATTCCATGGCTGGAACGGATCTGGGGGCAGGACGGCCTCGCCCGTAAGCACCGCTGGGTCGGATTCGGCTCCTTCCATCTGATGCTGGTGCATGTCGTCGCGATCACCCTCGGCTACGCCGCGTCCGCCCGGACCGGCGTCTGGCGTGAGCTCTGGATCCTGGTGACGGTGTACCCGGGCATGCTGCTCGCCACGGCAGGTACCGCTTGCCTTGTCGCGGTGGTCGTCACCTCGGTCCGGGCGGCCCGGCGGCGCCTGCGCTACGAGTCGTGGCATCTCATCCACCTCTACGCCTACCTCGGAGTCGCCCTCGCGTTGCCGCACCAGCTGTGGACAGGTGCCGACTTCACCGCATCCGGTGCGGCGACAGTGTTCTGGTGGACGCTGTGGGCAGCGGCGGCCACGGCACTGCTGTGGTACCGGGTGGGCGTGCCGGTGGCTCGCAACCTGCGCCACCGGCTGGTGGTGGAGGCGGTGGTCCGCGAGGCCCCTGAGGTGGTGTCGGTCTGGATGACCGGTCGGCGCCTGGACCGGCTCGGCATGCAGGCCGGTCAGTTCTGTCAGTGGCGGTTCCTCGGGCCGGGCTGGACCCGGGCGAATCCATTCACGGTGTCCGCGATGCCGGGCGACCACCGGCTGCGGATCACCCTGCGGGTGACCGGGGACGGTACCCGCCGGATCGCCGGTCTACGACCCGGCACCGCGGTGCTGATCGAGGGCCCGTTCGGTGGGATGACGACCGCCCGGCGGACCCGACGGGATGTGCTGCTGATTGCGGCCGGCGTGGGGGTGACGACCATGCGGGGGCTGGCCGAGGACCTGGCGGTGGAGGCTGCCTCGGCAGAGTCGGGACACCTGCGGGCGCCATCGGTTGTCCTGCTGCACCGGATCCGACGGCCCGCCGACGCGCTGTTCGCGCCCGAGTTCGTCGCCCTGGCCGCCCGTGCCGATCTGCGCATCCGCGCACTCGTCGGCAGCCGGAGCGCGGTATCCGGGTGGTGGGGCGGCGAGAAGAGCGTGGATCCGGCCTGGGAGCTTCGAAAGTGGGTGCCCGACCTGACGAACCGCGAGATCTACCTGTGCGGCCCGGCGGACTGGATGAGCCAGGTGCAGCGGACGCTGCGGGATCTCCGGGTACCCGCGGCCGCGATCCATGCGGAGGAATTCGCATGGTGAACGCGCCGGCAGCCACGAAGGGACGAGGGCGATGAGAAGGATCACCCTGGCGGCGGTCAGCACGCTGGCCGTACTGGTGTTGCTGTTCAGTTACCGGACCAGCCTCGGCGACAGCGGTTCAACTGCGGCGCAGGCGGTGTCGGTGGCGAAGGTGGTCGCCGGCAACACTGCGGCGACCACGACCGGGCAGGGGCCGGACCCGGCCACCGATCCGGCGCAGGTGACCCAGCCGAGTACTGCAGCAGACCCGTCGAGCGCCACTTCCGATGCGTCGCCGACGCACGCGCCGTCCGCCACCTCGAGCGCCGCGCCGACGACGACCGTGCCGACCACGACCGTGCCGACCGTGCCGACCGTGCCGACCCCGACCGCGGCCCAGCCGATCACGGTGGACGGGGCACAGGAGATGACCCGGTTCGGGGTCGTGCAGGTGCAGGTGACGATCCAGGGTGGCCGGATCACCGACGTGGTCGCCGTGCAGTATCCGCAGCGCGAACGGCGGGACGTGGAGATCAACAGCGTCGCGATCCCGCAACTGCACGACCAGGTGATCAACGCCCAGTCGACGAAGGTCGACGGAGTGTCCGGCGCGACCTACACCACCGAGGGCTACCTGGCATCACTGCAGTCCGCTCTGGACGCAGCCGGTTTCGCGTCATGACGGCGACCATGTCGACCGGGCAGGTACGCACCGCGATGATCATGGGCCTGCCGTTCTCGCTGCACCTGCGCGGACAGCTCGACCGAGGCCGCGACCGACGATGCCGCGAATGCGGTGTGGTCCGAACTGCGAGATGTCGACCGGGTGTTCTCGCCCTACCGGCCGGACAGCGACCTGCGAAGGCTCGAGCGGCGGCCCTGGTGCGGGGCCGTCGACCCTGACCTGGACAACGTGCTCCGGCTGGCCGACCTGGCCCGCCGGATGACCGGCGGCGTGTTCGACGTCCGGGCAACGGGCCGGTTGGATCCGTCGGGGATCGTCAAGGGCTGGGCGACGCAGCGGGCCGCCGCACACCTCGCCGACCTCGACGTCGACTATTACCTCAACGCCGGCGGCGACCTGCTCGTGCACAACCGCGCCGGCGATAGCCCGGCCTGGCGGATCGGGATCGAGCATCCGGCCGACAGCTCTGGTCTGCTCGCCGTCGTCACGCTGGTCGGAGGAGCGGTCGCCACCTCCGGCACCAGCCACCGCGGCGCCCACCTGTGGGATCCGACCGTGGGTCGGCCCATCGACGGAAGCTGGCAGGCAACGGTTGTCGGACCGGAGCTGATGTGGGCGGACGTGCTGGCCACCGCAGCGGTGGTGGCCGGGCCCGAGCGGCTCGACCGGACCGGCTGGCCACCCGGCTACGAGGTGCTGCTCGCCGACCGCAGCGGAACGGTTGCTGCGTCAACCGGTTTCGCCGACCTGCTCGCCCCCGACGTTCGTTCGCCGTTGATCTCGGGCCACATCTGACCCGCAGGCATGCCAACGCCCGGCATGGGGGTCACAGCAGTACCTCCCTCGCGCAGCCGAGGCGACGTAGCTTTGAGCCATGGAAACGCGCACCCTCGGCACCAACGGCCTGGAGGTCTCCGCCATCGGGTTGGGCTGTATGAGCATGACCGGCGGCTACAGCGAGACACCCGACCGGGACGAGATGATCGCGCTGGTGCGCACCGCAGTCGAGCGCGGCGTCACCTTCTTCGACACGGCCGAGATCTACGGCCCCTATGCCAACGAGGAACTCGTCGGCGAGGCCCTCGCCCCGTTCAAGGGCCAGGTGGTGATCGCCACCAAGTTCGGGTGGGACATCGATCCCATCGAACGCAAGCCCCGCGGACGGGTGACCAGCAACCCCGACGTCATCCGGCTGGTGGTCGATGGTTCCCTTCGCCGACTGGGAGTCGACGCCATCGATCTCTACTACCAGCACCGGGTGGACCCGCAGGTGCCCATCGAGGAGGTCACAGGCGCGGTCAAGGATCTCATCGATGCGGGAAAGGTGAAGCATTTCGGTTTGTCCGAGGCCTCCGCCGCTACCATCCGCCGGGCGCACGCGGTGCACCCGGTGACGGCAATCCAGAGCGAGTACTCGCTCTGGTGGCGGCGTCCCGAGGAAGAGGTGCTGCGCAACGTGCGAGGACCTGGGCATCGGCTTCGTTCCGTTCAGTCCGCTCGGCAAGGGCTTCCTCACGGGCACCGTCAACGCGTCGACCAGTTTCGATGCGGGGAACGACATCCGCAGCACCATTCCGCGGTTCGCCCCGGACGCGTTGCAGCACAATCAGGCAGTTGTGGACGTGCTCGGCGGAATCGCCGCAGCCAAGGGCGCATCCACCGGCCAGATCGCCCTGGCCTGGCTGCTGGCCCAGTGGCCCTGGATCGTCCCGATTCCCGGCACCCGCAGGCTGCACCGGCTGGCGGAGAACCTCGCCGCCGCCGACGTCGAGCTGTCGGCCGCCGAACTGGCCGAGATCGAGACGGCGACCTCGGCGATCGACGTGCAGGGCGGCCGGTACACCGAAGCGGCGGAAGCGATGACCAACCTGTAGGGGAGTTCCGCGCCCGGGAACGATGCGGCTACTCGGGATCGGGCGGGACCGCCGGGAGTTTCATCGGAGGTTCCTCGAGAGCGGCGCTGATGGTCGGGTAGATCAGGGTCGGCTCGGCGTCCGGTGCGGCGCTGCGCAGCACATCGCGGAACTGGCCGACGTCGCGCGAGATCCGCAGCTCGACGCCGTCGCGACCCAGGGTGGTGACGAGTTGGGTGAGCATCTCGGCCGCGGTGACGTCGATGTAGGGACTGGTCTCTGCGTCGATGACGACGATCCGTGTCGGGGGTCCGTGCGTAGCCCGAAGTTGGCGCGCCGCGCCGGCCGGATCGGGCTACGGCGGTCGGAAACGGGCTACCCCCCAACCCGGCTCGCGTGCGTAGCCCGAAGTTGGCGCGCCGCGCCGGTCGGATCGGGCTACGGCGGCCGGAAACGGGCTACCCCGACCCGGCCCGCCACCCGCGGCTCGGCCGCCACCGCCCCTGCCGCTCGACCAGCCGGCAACCGCGGCCGGTGTCCGACCCGCCGACCGCGGCGCCCAGACGGGCGGACCACACGGGCGGACCACACGGGGGGACCACACGGGGGGACCACACGGGGGGGCCACACGGGCGGACCTCACGCCGCGGCGGCCCCGGGCGTTGTACAAGTGACGCAGACGTGAGCTCTCTCGGAAGGCAGCAACCATGGACACCCGGCACGCGATCGTTGATACGGAGCTCGGCCGGCTGACGCTGGTCGCCGAGGACGACTCCCTGATCGGGATCTACTACCCGCACCACTGGACCCGGCCGTCCCGCGCCGGTTTCGGAGGCATGGTCAGCGCCGACGACGACCAGGTCCTGGCTACCGCGCGCACCCAGATCCAGGAGTACCTCGCGGGCCGCCGGACGACGTTCGAGCTGCAGACCTCGATGACGGGTAACGACTTCCAGCGGCAGGTCTGGGACCTGCTCGAGGAGATCCCGTTCGGGGGGACGACGACCTACGGCGCCCTCGCGGAGCGGCTCGGCGGGCGGGATCGGGCCCGGCTGGTCGGCCGGGCGGTCGGCGCCAACCCGTTGTCGATCGTCGTCCCCTGCCATCGCGTGGTAGGTCGGGACGGCGGGCTCACCGGCTACGCCGGTGGGCTGGCCCGCAAACAGTTCCTGCTCGAGTTGGAAGGAAGCCGCACCGCGCCGGCCGTCGGCCTGTTCTGACCGCTTTCGCCGATGGCTGACGCCGGGTCAGTTGCCGTAGGCGGTGAGGAACCGGTCGCGGAAGGCGTCCATCGGCCAGACCGGCGCCTGCGGTCCGGGTCGCAGCCCGGTCTGCCAGCCCCACCCGGCGATACGGCTCAGCACGGCAGGGTCGTGCGCGATGATCGAAATCGGGACGTCGTGGGTGGCGCCCGCGCCGGTGACGACGGTGGCCGGCTGGTGGTCGCCGAGCACCACGAGCACCAGGTTGTCGTCGCCGTAGGTCTGTACGAATGAGATCAGGGTGTTCATCGTGTACTCGATGGACTGGCCGTACGCCGCGCGCACCTGCGCCGGATCGCGCCACACCACGCTCGGTGACTGTCCCTGCGCAGGCATGCCGTCGAACGCGGATCCGTCGCCGACAGCACTCCAGTCGATCATCCGGGGCAGTGGAGCCCATGGTGTGTGGCTGGACACCAGGTCGATCTCGGCCATCACCGGCGGATGTCCGGCCGGGGCGAGTTCCATGCGCTGGAACGCAGACAGGATGTACTGATCGGGCATGTTGGCATAGCTGAAATTCGGCCCCCGGTAGCCGACGTTCCGCCCGTCGTAGATGGTGTCGTAGTGGTAGAAGGACGAGCCCTCCGGCCAATCCTTGAAGTTCGACGTCACGTCGGCGACGGTGCGCCAGCCGGCCTTCTTGAAGGCCGAGGTGAGCGTGAAGTGACTGCCGCCGACCAGTTGGTCGTATCGCTGCTGGCTGTCGATCCACAGCCCGGACTGCAGGGTGGAGTGCGCCAGCCAGCTGATCCCGCCGAACGTCGGCGACGTCAGGAACGCGCTGGCACTGGAGAAGCCGGCGGCCTCGAGCCGCGCGGTGCCCGCATCGAGCGTGGCGGAGACGGCCGGCGCGATGGCGGAATCCTGGATCGCGACCCGCCCGTAGCTCTCCACGAACGCGATGATGACGTTCTTCCCGCGCAGGCCGGTCAGCAGGTCAGCGGCGGGCGTGATGGCCAGTGGATCGTGGGCGGCCTCGACGGCGAACGTCTTCTGGTCTCGGATTCCGGCCACCACCTGTCGCACCTGGTCGGAGACCAGGCCGGCCGCGCTCGCGGACGCGATCGGCTCGTTCGGAGTGATCTGCAGGCCGAGCACGGCCGCCAGGATCCAGATGCCGGCGAAGGCGGTGACCCACCGGATCGAGGTGACCCGGCGTCGGGAGACCAGTCGGGTCAGGCGTAGCACCGCGAGGGGCACCAGGATGACGACCGCGAGAACGAGTAGCGCGGCGGCGATCACCGCGACGACGGCGCCGGTCCGGCCGATGGAGTCGCTGAGCACACCGACGGCGGGCCCGACGTAGCTCCAGTCGGACACCGGGTTGAACGGTCGGTCGAGCGCCGCCAGGAAGCCCATGTCGAGGATCTTGACCAGGGTCAGCAGTCCGAGGACCACCCCGGCCAGCACCGCAGGCACCCGACGGGCCCTCGGCGGGAGGACCAGCACCAGGGCCATCACGACCAGGCCTTCGATCGGGATCCGGACGAACGCGCCGGGCACCAGCCGGTTGAGGTCGTCGGGGGCGATCAGGGCGAACCAGACGAGCAGAACGGCCAGGAGGGTGGTTGCCCAGGCGGCGATCCGCCGGATCCGGCTGCGTCCACCGCCCCCGGCTTCGGCCGCCTCGACGTCGCTGACCTGCGCGGACGGGACCGCGTCGGACGGGACGCGCCTCGGACGGGACCTGCGCGGACGGGACCTGGCCGGCCACTCTCGCGGTGGCGGACCGCGGGGAGAGCCACCAGATGTCGTGGGCGAACGACTGGGCGAGCAGCACCAACGACCCGACGACCGCACCTACGGTCACCGGGCCGGGCAGGACGTCCGTCATCGCCACGGTCAACACGATGCCCTGGATCGCAGCCACCACCTTGGCCCAGCGGCGGGGTGGCAGCGGCGCGCGCAGCCAGGGCAGCAACCGGCCGGCGGCGACGAAGGCGTAGCGCGCCACACCGATGGCGAGTACCCACCCACCGAGGTCGCGGGCGACATACACCGACAGCACGAGGATCAGGAACGCATCCACCTCCATGTCGAATCGCGCGCCGAGCGCCGACACGGTGCCAGTGCGCCGGGCAACCTGCCCGTCGACCGCGTCCAGGATCAGGGCCACGGCACTGAGCACGACCAGCGTGCTCATCGGCGCTGTCCGCGCGAAGGAGTCCGCGACCAACGCGGCGACTCCTCCGACCAGGGTCGCCCGGAACAGCGTCACCCGGTCGGCCGGACCCAACGACGCAGTGCCGCTGCGGTTCATGCCCCAGGTCAGTGCGACGGCGGTGACCACCGCGTAGGAGATCCCGACGATCCAGCCCCGCGCCCCGATTCCGACCGACGCGGCCAGCGCGGCGAGCACCGCCAGTTGGCCGATCAGTCCGATCGACCGGGCCGGTTCGAACCGTACGCACCAGGCCTCCGTATCTAAGGTTGCAGCAGCAACCAGCGAGGGTCCGACGATTTCTCGGACACCCGCTACTACGAGAATGGCGACGGTCCGGTTCACGTCGGGGCCTGGCGAGGGTGAGGGCCGGTGGAGACAGAGGCGCGTGCGCTCTGGCTGCGCGAACCCGGCGTCGCCGAGATCCGGACGGTCCCGCTGGCCGAGCCGGGCCCTGACGAGGTGCTGGTACGCACCCTCCGGTCCGGGATCAGCCGCGGGACGGAGACGTTGGTGTTCAACGGAGGCGTGCCGGAGAGTGAGTACCGGAACATGCGAGCCCCGTTCCAGGAGGGCGAGTTTCCCGGCCCGGTCAAGTACGGGTATCTCAACGTCGGGCTCGTCGAGCAGGGACCGTCGGGGCTCGTCGGTCGCACGGTCTTCTGCCTCTATCCGCATCAGACCGCCTACGTGGTACCCGCTTCGGCAGTGGTGGTGGTGCCGGATGGGGTCCCTCCCGTCCGGGCCGTGCTGGCCGGCGCCGTCGAGACCGCCGTCAACGCCCTCTGGGATGCCGGGCCCCTTCTGGGCGACCGGGTCACCGTGGTCGGCGCAGGCATGATCGGCTGCTGCGTCGCGCGGCTGTTGTCCGGGTTCCCGGCTGTCGAGGTCACCCTGGTCGACATCGACCCTGCCCGCGCCGAGATCGCGGCCGCTCTGGCAGTCGACTTCGCAGTGCCCGAGAACGCCGTTGGAGGAAGTGATCTCGTCATGCACACCAGTGCAACCGGCGCCGGTCTCCAGCGTAGCCTCGAGCTGCTCGCGCCGGAGGGGACGGTCATCGATCTCAGCTGGTACGGCGACGCCGACATCCGACTCTCGCTCGGCGGGGCCTTCCATTCCCGGCGGCTGTCCATCCGGGCCAGCCAGGTCGGCATGGTGTCGCCGGCCCGTCGAGGCAGGCGCAGCACTGCAGGTCGCCTCCGGATCGCCATGGACCTGCTGTGCGACAGCGCTTTCGACGCGTTGATCACCGGCACCTCACCGTTCGACGACCTGCCGGAGGTGATGGCGGCGCTGGCCGCTGGGAGCCTGCCGGCGCTGTGCCACACCATCAGCTACGGCGAAGGGTGATCCTGTGTTCAGCGTGACCGTCCGCGATCACATGATGATCGCCCACAGCTTCCACGGCGAGGTCTTCGGACCGGCCCAGCGGCTGCACGGTGCCACCTACGTCGTCGACGCGACCTTCCGCCGGACAGCGTTGGACGCCGACAACATCGTGGTCGACATCGGGCGCGCAGCCGAGCAACTGCACGTGGTGGTCGGGGAGCTCAGCTACCGCAACCTCGACGACGAGGCCGCCTTCGCCGGTGTCAACACCTCGACCGAGGCGCTGGCCGAGGTGATCGCCGATCGGCTCGCCGAGCGGGTGCAGGCCGGTGCTCTCGGCGACGGGGCGCGGGGACTCGCCGGGATCGTCGTCACCCTGCACGAGTCGCACATCGCGTGGGCGAGCTACGAACGCGAGCTGGGATCGCCATGAGCGCGGTCCATGTCGTCATTCCGGCCGGCATCGACGATCCGGCTCTCCCGAGCGGGGGGAACGTCTACGACCGCAGGATCTGTCGCGGGTTGACCGAACTGGGCTGGTCGGTGGCCGAGCATCCGATGCCGGGTGCGTGGCCACGCGCCGACGCCGTCGCACACGCCGCGCTGCGCCGGGTGATCGGCGAGGTCCCGGACGGCGCCGTGGTGCTGGTGGACGGGCTGATCGCCTCGACGGCGCCGGAGGTGCTGGTGCCCGAGGCGGATCGGCTGCGGCTGATCGTCCTGGTGCACATGCCGTTGGGTGAAGGCCAGGGCCACCGATTCGACGGCGCGGTCCAGGGCGGGCCGGATCCCGACGAGACGGCCGGCACCCGACGTCGGGAGGCCGAGGTGCTGGCGGCGGCTACCGCAGTGATCACCACCAGTGCGTGGACCAGGACCTGGCTGCTCGCGCGATACCCGTTGCGCTCGGCGCGGATTCACGTCGCGTCACCCGGAGTGGAGACCGCCGGGCTCGCGCCGGGAACAGCGGCCGGCGGTGAACTCCTCTGCGTCGCGGCCGTGCTGCCGGCCAAGGGTCACGACACCCTGGTCGCCGCGCTGGCGACGATCGACGACCTGCCATGGCGCTGCCGGTGCGTCGGCAGCCTGGACCGCGATCCGGGCTTCGTCGATCTGGTCCGCCGCCGGGCGCGTGCGGACGGCCTCGGCGACCGGCTCCGGCTGGTCGGTCCACAGGTCGGCACCAACCTCGACACCGCCTACGCTGCAGCAGATGCACTGGTATTGGCGTCGCGTGCCGAGACCTATGGCATGGTCGTCACGGAGGCGCTGGCCCGCGGGCTCCCGGTGATCGCCACCGCCGTCGGTGGGTTGCCGGAGGCGCTGGGCTGCGGAGCCGACGGCACCCGGCCCGGCCTGCTGGTACCGCCCGACGACCCGGTCGCGCTCGCCGCCGCGCTACGCAGTTGGCTCGTCGATGCCGGCCTGCGCCGGCGGTTGCGGTCGGTCGCCGGAGAGCGCCGCGGCACCCTTGCCGGCATGGTCGGAGACCTCGGCGAGGATCGGGACCGTGCTGGCCGGAGTGGCGGCATGACCCCCCCGCCGGTCACTGCGCCGCCGGCCAGGGTGACCCCGGAGTGGCTGGCCCTGCGGGAACCGGCCGACGCGGCGGCCCGGGCACCTGACCTGGCCGGCATGCTGCTCCCGCTGCTGCCTCCCGGCGGTCCCGTTGTGGTTCACGACCTCGGCAGCGGCTCCGGTTCCATGGGTCGGTGGCTCGCCCCCCGGCTCCCCGGTCAACAGCACTGGATCCTGTACGACCGGGACATCGCGCTGCTCGCCCGCGCTGCGGCCGACCCGCCCCGGCCGGTCGGCGGGTCGGCGGTTTCCGTCGAGACCCGGCGCCGCGACATCACCCGGCTGGGTCCGGGCGACCTGGTCGGCGCGTCCGTGATCACCGCATCGGCGTTGCTCGACATGCTCACCGCGGACGAGCTGGACCGGATCGTGACGGTGTGCGTGGCCGCCGGTTGCCCGGCGCTGCTGACCTTGTCCGTGATCGGGCGGGTGGATCTCGAGCCGGCCGACCCGCTGGATGAGCTGCTCGCCGACGCATTCAACGCCCACCAGCGGCGCGTGACGGACGGCCGGCACCTGCTCGGACCCGACGCCGTCGGCGCGGCCGTCGATGCCTTCACCAGGCTCGGCTCCGAGGTGGTCGTCCGCCCAAGTCCCTGGCGCCTGGACGTCGTGCACGCCGACCTGACCGCGGAGTGGATCACCGGTTGGGTGGCGGCGGCCTGCGAGCAGCACCCGGAGTTGACCGATCCGGCGGCCGGCTATCTCGGGCGGCGCCTGGCCGAGGCTGATGCCGGCCGGCTGCGGGTGACCGTGCATCACCATGACCTTCTGGCCCGGCCCCGATGACCGGCCGGGCACCGGCCGCGCGAGAGCGCCGGACCTGGTGGCGCTGGGCGCGTCCACTCGGTGGAGCAGCGATCCTGGCCGCGCTGGTCTGGCGGCTCGGCGCCGGGCCGTTCCTTGACGGAGTCCGGATGATCGACGGCTGGTCGCTGCTCGCCGCGGCCGGCATCGCAGTGGTGACGACGGTCTGCTGTGCCTGGCGCTGGAGCCTGGTGGCGGCCGGCCTGGGCCTCGCGGTGCCGCTGCGGACGGCGATCTCCGCCTACTACCGCTCACAGTTCCTGAACCTGACCCTGCCGGGCGGCGTGCTCGGTGACGTGCACCGTGGGGTGCGACACGGCCGGGACGCCGGCGATCTGGGCCGGGGGCTCCGTGCGGTCGGCTGGGAACGGACCGCTGGACAGGCCGTGCAGGTGGTGCTGGCCCTGCTGGTGCTGTCGGTGGCGCCGTCGCCGGTGCGCTCGGCGGTACCGGTCGCCGCGGCGGTGGTGCTGGCAGTCGTGATCGGGATCGTCCTCCTCGGTCGGCTCGTCCCTCGCACCGGACCGTCCCGCTGGGCCCGGGCGCGGCGGGCAGCCGCCACCGACATCCGGGACGGGCTGCTCGCCCGCCGGGCCTGGCCCGGTGTCACCCTCGCCTCCGTCGTGGTGGTGGCCGGTCACACCGCGACCTTCCTGATCGCGGCCAGGACCGCAGGCGTGACGCTCGGCACCGCCGCCCTGCTGCCGCTGGCCCTGCTGGTACTGCTCGCGATGGCGGTCCCGGCGAACGTCGGCGGCTGGGGCCCGCGCGAGGGCGTTGCCGCCTGGGCGTTCGGGGGCGCCGGGATGGGCGCAGCCCTCGGCGTGACGACCGCCGTGGTCTACGGCGTCCTGGTGCTGGTGGCCAGCCTGCCCGGGGCTGCCGTACTGATCGCCGACGGTCTCCGGCGCCGCACCACTCTGTCCGCTCGAGCGGCAACGCCGCCGCTCCCGGCGCCGGCCGCGTTGGGCCGGACGGGGCGTCCTGCATGGCTGATCGTCCGTACACCGTGCTGAGCTGCGGCATGTCGATCGACGGGTATCTGACCAGCGGTACCGAGCAGCGGCTGCTGCTGTCCAACGCCGCCGACTTCGATCGCGTCGACGCCGTCCGGGCCGCGTCCGACGCGATTCTGGTCGGGGCGGCCACCGTGCGGAACGACAACCCCCGGCTGCTGGTCCGGTCCCAGGCCCGCCAGCAGGAGCGGGTCGGGCGGGGGCTCGGACCGTCGCCGGCGAAGGTCACCGTGACCGGGAGCGCCGAGCTCGACCCCTGCGCGCAGTTCTTCGCCACCGGCGCCACCGAGAAGCTGGTCTATTGCGCGACCCCGGCGGTGGACAAGGCCCGGGAGCGGTTCGGGCGGGTCGCCACCGTCGTCGACGGCGGGCCATCGGTGGAGATGAACCGGCTCGCCGAAGACCTGTTCAGCCGGGGCGTCCTTCGCCTGATGGTGGAAGGCGGCGGCGCCGTGCACACCCAGTTCCTCACCGCCGACCTCGTCGACGAACTGCACCTGGTGGTCGCGCCGTTCTTCGTGGGCGATACCCGGGCCCGTCGGTTCGTCGGCGCCGGTCGGTTTCCGTGGAATCCGAACCGCCGGGCCCGCCTCGCGGACGTACGCCAGATCGAGGACGTCGTGCTGCTGCGGTATGCGCTGTCGCCCCGATTTCGAGCGGACTGACCACGACCCGCCGCGGCCCGGGCAGTACGGTCACCGGAGTGCTTCAATCGGGATCGATCGCCGAAAAGGGACGCACATGCCTGACGACACCAGCTGGCTCGATGCCCGACGGGAGCTGTACCGACGGTTCCCGGTGGCGCCGGTGGCCTACTCCGCTGACGGCCAGACGGTCGGATGGGCGGGTCCGCTGGACCTGGGAATCGAGGTCGGCACGATCGCCGTCGCCGAACAGGACGACGGGACCAAGGTGGTGCTGCAGATCCGCGACGCACGCATCGTCGAACGCGAAGGTCCCGAACTGACCATGGCCCTCGGTGAGACCGCCATGGGTTCCGGTGTCGGCTCGGCGCGGATCAGGCCCATGCTGCGAGCGGTGTCGGGATCGGCCGTGGTGCTCGGTTACCTACGGGACGGCCAGTTCGTCGGCGCGGCCGGCGCTGCGCGGCCCTTCGTGGAGATCCCGGTGCGGCCCGCACGCGACACGGAACTGGCCGAGTTGGCCGCCGCCCTGGACGGCTCCCAGCCGACCTTCACGGTCGGATCACATCGTCAGTCCGCAGCGGTCCCGGCGCGGCTGCGGGCCAAGGGCTTCAGTCGGCACACCTTCATGTGCGGGCAGTCCGGCTCCGGCAAGACCTACACCACCGGGGTGCTGTTCGAGCGGCTGCTCGCCAATACCGACCTGCCGCTGATCGTGATCGATCCGAATTCCGACCACGTGCACATCGGCTCGGTGGCCGATCCCGACGACACCTCGCCGGAGGGTGTCCGGTACCGCGAGCTCGCCGGCTCGGTGCTGGTGGCCGCGGTTCGCGGCCGGGGGGCCGACCTGACGCTGTGCGCAGATTTCAGCGACGTCAACCTCGGGGTCCAGGCCGCCCTGCTGCGGCTGGACCCGATCCGCGACATGGACGATTACGCGGTGCTCCGGCAGGTGACCGAGAGTCTGCCTGCGCCTTACCGCGTCAGCGATGTGGCCGTCGCCGCAGCCGCCCGCCCGGAGAGCGAGCACCTGGCGGTGCGGATCCAGAATCTCGGACTGGAGCACTGGGACCTCTGGTGCCGGGACGGCGAGCAGTCGCTGCTCCGTGATTTCCCGGGGGGACTCCCGCGGTGCCTGGTGCTCGACGTCGGCAGCCTGTCGCGACCCGACGAGCGGAGCACGGTGTCCCTGGTGTTGCTGGGAAACCGTTGGGCGCGCCGGCGGGAGCGGGTGCCGATGCTGATCGCCGTTGACGAGGCGCACAACGTCTTCCCGGCGTCCACCGACGATCCCCTGCTGCGGGCGACCGCGGAGCTCGGCGCCGTGATCGCCGGCGAGGGCCGCAAGTTCGGGCTGCATCTGTTCGTCGCCACCCAGCGGCCGAGCAAGGTGCATCCGAATGTGGTGTCGCAGTGCGACAACCTGATCCTGATGCGGATGAACGGCGTCGGCGACATCGAAGACCTCGAGCAGCTCTTCTCCGCTGTGCCGGCGTCGCTGTTGCGGCGTTCGACGGCGTTCGGCCTCGGCGAGGCGCTGTTCGCCGGGCCGATCGCACCCGTCCCACTGCTCGCCCAGGTGGGCGCCAGGCTCACCAAGGAGGGCGGCGGCGACGTACCGACCACCTGGGCGACGCGGGTCCCGCGAACGGACTAGCCGCAGACGTCAGCCAGTGGGCTCTGCGGGGTAGAGCCGGGACACGGAAGCGGCGACACAGCACGGCTTCGGTGCGCCCGCGGCCTGGACGGTGACGGTGGTGACCACCTGCAGCGCACCGGCGACCGGTGCGACCGAGGTCAGCTCGGCACTCGCGTGCACCACGCTGCCGGACCGCAGCGGTGCGGGGAACCGCACCCGGTCCAACCCGTAGTTCACCACCATCACAACACCGTCGCACCGGTACAGGTCGCGGATCAGCGCCGGCAGCAGCGACAGGGTCAGGTAGCCGTGCGCGACAGTGCCGCCGAACGGCCCGGCCGCCGCACGCTCCGCGTCCAGGTGGATCCACTGGTGATCATCGGTGGCGTCCGCGAAGGCGGTGATCCGGGCCTGGTCGACGAGCAGACCTGGCCCGGGGCCGAACGTCTCGCCGACCGCGGCGGCCAACTCGGCGGGGTTCGCGAACACTCTCATGCGAGGTTGCCACCGATTTTCGTGTAGCCGCGCAGCAGGTCCCGGGAGAGGATCAGCCGCTGCATCTCGTCGGTACCCTCGAAGATCCGGTACAGCCGGACCAATCGGTACCAGTACTCCAACGGCAGCTCCTTGGTGTAGCCCATGCCGCCGTGCACCTGCAGCATCCGGTCCACCACCCGGTTCACCATGCCTGCGGCGTACAGCTTGCACATCGAGGAGGTGTGCCGCGGATCCAGTCCCTGGTCGATGGTCCAGGCGGCCTTGAGCACCAGGGCTCTGGCCGCCTCCAACTCGACCTCCGAATCGGCGATCATCCAGGCGATCGCCTGGTTCTCGGCGATCGGCCGGCCGAAGGTGACCCGGGTGTTGGCGTGCTCGATACCCATGGCCAGCGCCCGTTCGGCAATGCCCAGCGCGGCCGACGGGATGAGGTACCGGCCCTTGCCGATCCACGCCATGCCGAGCTCGAAGCCCTGCCCGACCTCGCCGAGGATGTTGGCCGACGGCACTCGGACGTCGGAGAAGGACAGCGACGCCGGGCCGCCCTCGCCCATGGTGTCGATCGGCTGCGACTTCCACCCCATCTCCCGATCGACCAGGAACGCGGTGGTGCCGCCGCCGCGGGCGCCCTTGTCCTTGTCGGTGACGGCCACCACGATGGTGAAGTCGGCGTCATTGCCGTTGGTGATGAACGTCTTCTCGCCGTTGAGGATCCAGTCGTCGCCGTCGCGTCGGGCAGCGAAGCTGATGTTGGCCGCGTCCGAGCCGGCGCCCGGTTCGGTGATCGCGAAGCAGGAGATCCGATCGCCGGCAATGGTCGGCAGCAGGTACTCGGCCCGCTGGGAGTCGTTGGCGTAATAGAGGATGTTGTCCGCCTCGCCGCCGAAGGTGAACGGGACGTAGGTGCGCGCGCCCTCGGTCCAGATCAGCGACTGCAGCACCGCCGACAGGTTCATCCCGCCGTACTCCTCCGGGGTGGAAAGCCCCCAGAAGCCGAAGGATCTGGCCTTCTCCCGCAATTCGCGCAGCTCGGACTGCTCGAGCCGGGGCTGGTGGTGCCGCATCCGGCGCAGCACCTCGGGTTCGAGCGGCATCACCTCCTTGCGGATGAAATCCCGGACGGTGTTGCGGACGGCGAGTTCTTCGTCGGTGAGCGAGAAGTCCACGGTGATCTCCGATGTCGTCGGTGCTGGTGCTGGTGCTGGTGCTGCTGCGGGTGGTGGCCGGGGGCCGGGGTCAGCGGGCGCCGCCGTCGATGTGCAGGGTCTGGCCGGACACGTAGGACGCCTCGTCGCTGGCCAGGAAGGCGATCACCGCGGCGACCTCTTCCGGTTGGCCGACCCGGCGTAGCGGGATCTGCGCACTCGCGAGTTTCTGGTAGTCCTCGGCGCTGGCTCCGACCCGCTCGGCGGTCGCCGCGGTCATCGGGGTGGCGATGAAACCGGGCGCCACCGCGTTGACGTTGATGTTGAAGGGCCCCAGCTCGATCGCCAGGGTCGCCGTCAGGCCGATCACCCCGGCCTTGGCCGCCGCGTAGTTGACCTGCCCTCGGTTGCCCAGTGCCGACCGGCTGGACAGGTTGACGATCCGGCCGTACCTCGCCTCGACCATGTGCGGGCTGGCCGCCGAGCAGCACAGGAACATGCTGGTGAGGTTGGTGGCGATCACGGCGTCCCAGTTCGCGGTCGGCATCTTGAACAGCAGGTCGTCGCGGGTGATGCCGGCGTTGTTGATCAGGATGTCCAGGCCGCCCAGCCCGTCCCGGGCAGCGTCGACCATGGCCCGCACGGACGGTTCGTCCGAGACGTCGGCGCCGAGTGCCAGGGCGCGGCCGCCGGCCTCACGGATCTGTGACGCCACCGGTTCGGCGCGCTCGGTGGTCAGATCCACCACGGCCACTGCGGCGCCCTGCGCGGCGAGCAACCGCGCGGTCGCCGCGCCGATGCCCTGCGCGGCGCCCGTCACGATGGCCACCCGTCCGTCGAATCTGCTCATGCCTCTCCTCTGCTCATTGGCTCTCGGCCGTCAGTGGTGTATCTGGCCAGTTCCCGGCGCGCCAGTGAGCGCCGGTGCACTTCATCCGGCCCGTCGGCCAGCCGCAGGGTCCTTGCCCCTGCCCACCACTGTGCGAGCGGGGTGTCCTGGCTGACGCCTGCGGCCCCGTGCGCCTGGATGGCCTTGTCCAGGATCCATTCGACGCCGACCGGCACGGCGATCTTGATGGCCTGGATCTCGGTGTGCGCGCCGCGGTTTCCCACGGTGTCCATCAACCAGGCCGCCTTGAGCACGAGCAGCCGGAGCTGTTCGATGCGCACCCGGGATTCGGCGATCCAGTCGGTGATCACGCCCTGGGCGGCCAGCGGTGTGCCGAAGGCGGTCCGGCCCAGCACCCGCCGGCACAGCAGCTCCAAGGCCCGTTCGGCCATCCCGATCAGCCGCATGCAGTGGTGGATCCGACCCGGTCCGAGCCGGGCCTGCGCGATCGCGAACCCGTCGCCCTCGCCGCCGATCAGGTGTGCCGCCGGTACCCGGACGTCGACGAATTCCACCTCGGCGTGCCCACCATGGTCGGTGTCGGAGTAGCCGAAAGCCTGCATGCCACGAACGATCCGCACGCCAGGGGTGTCCCGTGGCACCAGGATCTGGCTCTGTTGGAGGTGCCGGGCGGCGGCCGGGTCGGTCTTGCCCATCACGATGAAGATCGCGCAGTCCGGATCCATTGCGCCGGTGATGTACCACTTGTGCCCGTTGACGATGTAGTCGTCGCCGTCGCGGGTGATGCTGGTGGTCACGTTCGTGGCGTCGGAGGAGGCGACGGCGGGCTCGGTCATCGCGAACGCGGACCGGATCCGGCCGTCCAACAGCGGTTCCAGCCACCGCCGCTGCTGCTCGGGGTTGCCGAACTCGGCCAGCAGTTCCATGTTGCCCGTGTCCGGGGCCGCGCAGTTCAGCGCCACCGGGGCGATCATCGGGCTGCGGCCGGTGATCTCGGCGAGCGGCGCGTACTGCAGGTTGGTCAGCCCGGCGCCGCGGTCGCCGGGCAGGAACAGGTTCCACAGGCCGGCGGCCCTGGCGGCGGCGCGCAGCTCGGCCAGCACCGGCGGCGGCCCCCACCGATCGGTCGCGGCGGTCTGCTCGCGGAACACCGGCTCGGCCGGATAGACGTGGTCGGCCATGAACACCAACAGCCGCTCGCGGTACTCGACGGTCGTCGCGTCCCAGTCGAAATCCATCATCGCTCCCTGAGAATGCCGATGCCGTCGGCGATCAGCGGGGCCACTATGTCCCCCATGTCGGCGAAACCCGATTGCCGGCCGTAGGCACCCTGTCGGTACCGGTGGTACACGCCCTGCGCGATCGCCGCCAGCTTGTAGCGGGCGAACGCCTCGTACCAGCGCAGATCCCTGACGTCCCGACCCGACCGGTCGGCGTACCGGGCGATCATCTCAGCGGTGCTCGGGTGGCCGGGAACGGTGACCGCTGGGCCGGTGCCCTGAGCCCCGGTGACGCCCGGCAGGGTCCGCGAGGCGTACAGCAGCATCAGGGCCAGATCGCCCAACGGATCACCGAGAGTGGACATCTCCCAGTCGAGGACCGCGGTGATCCGCGGGCAGCTCGGCGGGGCCCAGCAGCACCAGCACGTTGTCCAACCGGTAGTCGCCGTGCACGATGGTCGGTGGCGGCGATCCGGGGACCTGCGCACCGAGGGCAGCGGCCAGGTCGGCCAGACCGGCGATCCGGCGCGTCGATCGACGCCGCCATCTGTCGGCTCCAGCGGTCCAGCTGGCGCGCGTTGTAGCCCTCCGGGCGGCCGAAGTCGGCCAGCCCCACCGTGTCCGGCGGGATCGCGTGCAGGTCGGCGAGGATGTCCACCAGCCGGAGAATGAGGCCCGACACCCTCTCGGGTGCCACTGGCAACTCCTGCAGGTCCCGCACCGCCACTCCCGCGACCTGCTCCATGACATAGAACGGCGCGCCGAGTATCACCGGGTCGCTGCACAACAGCAGGGTCCGAGGCACCGGCACGGCCGACCCGGCCAGTGCGGTCTGCACCCGGTACTCGCGGGCCATGTCGTGCGCGGTGGCCAGCACCGTTCCCGGCGGTGGACGACGCACCACCCAGCGGTGCTCGCCGTCGGTGACGGCGTAGCTGAGATTGCTCTTGCCGCCGGTGAGCAGTCGGGCGGACAGCGCTCCACCCGGCGTAGTCCGGCAGCCGGGTCGCCAGGTACGCCTGCAGCCGGACCAGATCGAGGACCTGGGCGGTCGGGTCGTTCGCGCCGCCGTCGGCATCCCGGGCGGCGAGGTCCTCGGGTGGGCTCACGGGTCAACGTCCATCGGATGGGCGATCTCCAGCCGCTGCTGGGTGCGGTTCATGGTGCCCAACCAGCGGTCGACGTCGCCGGCCCGGTTCCGCACATAGCCGGCCACCTCAGGGTGCGGCAGGATCAGGAACCGGTCGCCGGCAAGGGCCTGCACCACCGCCGCCGCAACAGCTTCCGGGGCGATCGCACCGGGCGCCAGTACCGCCGCGCTGCGCGGGTCCGTGTCGGCGAACATCGGCGTCGTGACGCCGAGTGGACACAGCGCCTGGACGGTGATGCCGCGATGCGCGTAGGTCACCCGCAACCACTCCGAAAAGGCAAGGGCGGCATGCTTGGTCACCGAGTACGGGGCATTGCCGAGCATGGTCAACAGCCCGGCGGCCGAGACCGTGGTCACCAGCCGGCCGCGGCCGGCGGCCAGCCATCCGGGCAGCAGCGATCGCGCCGCGTGCACATGAGCCATGACGTTCACCCGCCACGGCAGGTCCCAGGCGGCCGGATCGAGCGAGCTCGGCAGGGCGACCCCGGCGTTGGCGCAGAACAGGTCGATCCCGCCCATCGACGACACGGCGGTATCCACCAGTCGCTGCACCGATTCCGGGTCTCCGACGTCGCAGGCGAGATGCTCGGCACCGATGGCGTCCGCGACCGTCTCGGCGGCGTCCGGATGCAGATCGTTCACCAGCACCCTGGCCCCGAGCCCGGCCAACGCGGTGGCGAGTGCGGCACCGATGCCCGAGCCCGCGCCCGTGATCACCACCCGGGCGCCCGGAATGTCCAGCCCCGCAGCGGGTGTCGACTCTCCCGCGGCCGTCATCGGCCCACTTCGATGACGACCCGGCCGACCGTGCGCCCGGCAGCCAGCTCGGTCAGCCCGTCGACCGCCCGCTCGAGCGGCAGGATCCGGGAGACCAAGGGTGGTCGGAGGCCGCCCGCGACAAGCTCGTCCAACGCCCGCCAGGCTTCGTCGATCAGCCGGGGAGCCCGGACCCGGTAGGCCCCCCAGAGCACCCCGATGACCGAGTAGTTCTTCACCAGCAGGTGGTTCACCTGCAGCGCAGGGATGGTGCCGCCCGCGAAACCGATCACCAGCAGCCTGCCCTCGAACGCCATCACCTTGGTCGAGGCCAGAAAGCTGTCGCCGCCGACGGGATCGAACACCACGTCGGCGCCGCCCGGTCCGAGGGCCGCCTTCAGCGCGGGGATCAACTCATCCGGTGAGCTGTGGAGATGCCGGTCCACCACCGCGTCGGCACCCATGTCGTAGGCCACTGAGACCTTCTCCGCACCGCCCACCACCGCCACCACCCGGGCGCCGACGGCTGCGGCCACCGCAGTCGCAGCAGTGCCGACCCCGCCGGCCGCCGCGTGCACCAGGACCGTCTCGCCGGGCTGCAGTCGGGCGCGGTGGATCAGCGCCATCCAGGCCGTCTGGTAGGCGACCGTGAACGACGCTGCCTTGGCGTCGTCGAGCGCGTCGGGGGCCGGCCGAAGGTTGCGGGCCTCGGCGAGCGCGAACTCGGCGAGCGCGCCGGCGGGCAGCAACGACCCCCCGATCACCCGATCGCCCGGCTCGAAGTCACCCGCGTCGGGTCCGACCTCGACCACGTCACCGCAGAACTCGATGCCCGGGGTGAAGGGCAGCGGCGGGCGGTCCTGGTAGCGGCCCTGTACGAGCAGCACGTCCGGGAAGTTCAGCGCCACTGCCCGCGACCCGGGCCAGCACCTGGCCCGGTCCGGGCGTCGGCACCTCGAGGTGCTCGAGGCGCATCACGTCGGTCGGCTCACCGAGCTCGGCTACCCGCCACGCCCGCATCTGCATCAGCAGTCTCCGTCCGCGCCGACCCGGCCGCCGCCGGGTGCGGAGCCGTATGAGGTTTTCGCTACCACGGTGCCCTTCCTGTCTGTGCGGAGCTCCGATTCAGGAGAGTCGCTCGATGATCATCGCCATGCCCTGACCGCCGCCGACGCACATGGTCTCGAGGCCGAACTGCTTGTCGTGGGTCTGCAACGAGTTGATCAGCGTTGCGGTGATCCGGGCGCCGGTCATCCCGAACGGGTGGCCGAGGGCGATGGCACCACCGTTCACGTTGAGGCGGTTCTCGTCGATGCCCAGGGCCCGCTGGGACGGCAGCACCTGCGCCGCGAACGCCTCGTTGATCTCCACCAGGTCGATGTCGCCGATGGCCAACCCAGCCAGCGCCAACGCCTTTCGGCTCGCCTCCACCGGTCCCAGACCCATGATCTCCGGCGACAGCGCGGACACCCCGGTGGCGACGATCCGGGCCAGCGGCGTCAGCCCCAGCGCCGCGGCCTTCGCGTCGCTGAGGATCACCAGTGCGGCGGCGCCGTCGTTGAGCGGGCAGCAGTTGCCGGCGGTCACCCTGCCGTCGGGCCGGAACACCGGCTTGAGCTGCGAGACCGCCTGATAGGTGACTCCGGCCCGCGGCCCGTCGTCGGTGCTCACCACAGTGCCGTCGGGCAGCGTCACGGGGGTGATCTCGCGGGCGAAGAAGCCGGTCGATATCGCCTGCTCGGCAAGGTTCTGCGAGCGCACCCCGAAATGGTCCATGTCCTCGCGGCTGACGCCGGCGGAGCGCGCGAGGTTCTCGGCGGTCTGCCCCATCGCGATGTATACGTCGGGCAGCAGACCGTCCACCCGCGGGTCGTGCCACTCCGCTCCGCCGGCCTGCGCAGTCTCCGCGGACCGGGCCTCGGCCTCGGCGAACCGTGGATTGCGGGTGTCCGGCCAGCTGTCCGAGCTGCCATGAACGAACCGCGAGACGGTCTCGACACCCGCGGAGATGAACGCGTCGCCCTCACCCGCCTTGATGGCGTGCAACGCCATCCGGCTGGTCTGCAGGGACGAGGAGCAGTACCGGGTCACCGTGGTCCCGGGCAGGGTGTCGTAGCCCAACAGCACCGCCACCGCCCTGGCCATGTTGAAACCGGACTCCCCGCCCGGCAGGCCGCACCCGAGCATCAGATCGTCGATCTCGCGCGGATCCAGGCCCGGCACCTTGTCCAGCGCGGCCTGCACCAGCTGGGCGGCCAGGTCGTCCGGGCGGATGGTCGCCAGCGAGCCCTTGACGGCGCGGCCGATGGGGGAACGGACGGCGGACACGATCACTGCTTCGGCCATGGGGCGCTCCTGACGAATCGGAGGATGCTGCCACCGATGCTGCCATCCGCTCCCGCCGGGAGCATGGCAAAGGCCGGTGGAACCGAGGTTCCACCGGCCGGGCGACGGTCTCCTGCCAGTGCGCCTCTCGGCGAGTGGTCGCTCGTGGCGACGTATGGGGTGGGGCCCGGGGCATGTCCAGGAGGCCGTCGGATGGTGTAACCGCCGAGTTGGTGGAATTGTTCCGATCGCCGCTGGAAGATCGGTGCCGGCTTTCGGGCACAAAACGAGCGGCTTCGGCGTTACTCAGGGGACCCGGTAGGAAGTGCACGCCGGGCATGCCGATTGGGGGACTTACCATGGCTGCCACCACCGACTACGACGCTCCGCGCCGGAGCACCCTTGAAGACGCTGAGACAGACTCGCTGGAGGCTCTGGCCACCACCCGAACGGACGCTCAATCTCCACAGGTCGACCTTGACGAGACCGACACCACAGAGAGCGTTGAGCTGCCGGGCGCCGACCTGTCCGGCGAAGAGCTGACGATGCCGGTTGTCCCGAAGCAGGCCGACGAATTCACCTGCACCTCGTGTTTCCTGGTGCACCACCGCAGCAGGCTCGCCACCGGCGGCGGCAGCCGGCCGGTGTGCGTGGACTGCGCCTGACCGGATCCAGCGTCCGGGCCCGCTGCTGCTCGAACCGACTAGTTCGTGGATCCGACCTTGCCGTTCGCCCGTCCGAGGAAGCCGGCGACATCCCGGCGCGGGGTCCCGCGGACCGGGGTCCCGTACCCGATCCGCAGTACGGTCTGCGGCCAGACGCCGCCGCCGATCAATTCCCGTAGCAGACCGCGGGTGGCGGGCACCTCGATCACCTGGGACAGGAACGACGCCGACAGGCCCTCGGCCGTCGCCGTGAGCAGCACACGCTGCATGGCCTGACCGGCGCGCAGCTGGGCGAGCGGCCGATCGTCGAGCGAGCCGATCACCGCGATCAGCGGATCGGACTCGAAGTCCTTGCCGACCACCCTCGGCCGCGCCTCGCCGGCGCTGAAGTCCCGCAGGACCCACATGTCGTGCTGCTCGGTCGGCGGGCCGGCCGCCTCGGCGGGGACACCGTCGTCCGTTTCGTCGTCCCGCCCGGTCCACCGGGCCCACTCGGCGGCGAACGCCGGATCATCTCGCTGCGTGTGATGGGCCTCGGCGAGCTAGCCGGCGGAGCGTCGAACGCTGGGCCGCCGAGACGATCGCCATCCAGGATTGCTCGACCCTGGCCGCCTGGCGTAGTTGATGGCACACGACGTCCGGCACGGCCTCATCGAGGTAGGGCCGGCGATTGGTGTGGCGCCGGGCGATCGCGGCCGCCAACTGCCGGTCGACGAGCGAGGCCCGGACGGTTCCCTCCGGCCGGATCACGGCGAGCAGGCCGGGCCGATCCGGGTCGGGGAGAATCCGCACGTCGGTGGCAATCCCGAGGGATCGGATGGCCAGCCGGAGGTTCAGCAGGGCGGCGCCGCAGGCAAGCATCATCTCGCGGTGATCGGGGTCGGTGGCAGGCAGGTCCCGGCTGTGGTCGATGTGCAGCTCGATGGCCGAGGGCAGGCAGTCGAACCGCCACGGCTGGCTGTTGTGCAGCGATGGCGCTGCGGTTGCCGCGGTGAGAACCGATCGCAGCTGTTCCGCGCTGAGCGAACCCACCGCGGTGAAATGCTCCGTCATGGTGGACGCCCTCCGTTGTGGCCTCACGACCGCCGGTGCCGTTCGAAGTCGAGCGGCACCCTCCACTCTCCTGGCCGGCGGGGCCGGCCGGCAGGGCCGAACGGCCCCTCCCCCGAACGGGCTGTGCCACAGTGACACCCATGGCGGGACATGGCCGGACACCCACGACGGGACACCTATGAGCGACAGCGACCCGGCTGGGGTCGGCAGCCGGCCGTCTTCTCCCGACGAGCGTCGGATGGTCGGCGCGGCCGCCGCCCAGGCGCGGCTGCGGCTTCTCATGTCCGAGCTCGAGGACAACGTCGGGGAGATCGTCGCCGGCACCCGCGAGCGGATGGGTTCCCTGCTCGACGCGGTGGTCGCGGTGTCGTCCGGCCTGGAGTTGAACACCACCCTCCAGCGGATAGTGCATGCGGCGATCGACCTGGTGGGGGCGCGCTACGGGGCGTTGGGCGTGTTGTCCGGCGACGGAATGCTCAGCCATTTCATCTACGAAGGCATCGATGACGCCACCCGAGGGCGCATCGGGCCGTTGCCGACCGGGCACGGGGTGCTCGGCGTCGTGATCGACCGTGCGGAACCGTTGCGCCTGCATGATCTGTCCGAGCACCCCGCGTCGGCAGGATTCCCGCCCAACCACCCGCCGATGCGCACCTTTCTGGGCGTCCCGGTGCTCGTCCGCGGCGCGATCTACGGTCGCCTCTACCTGACCGAGAAGCACACCGGAGTGGACTTCACCCACGACGACGAGACCATCCTGGAGGCACTGGCCGGCGCCGCCGGGATCGCGATCGACAACGCGCGACTGTATGAGGAGGCGCGCCAACGGCAGAGGTGGCTGGAAGCGACGAGTGAGATCACCGCTGAACTCCTGGCCGGGAGCGACACCGACGAGGCCCTGCATCTGGTGGCCCGGCGGGCTCAGGAGCTCACCGGCGCCGACTACGCGTTGATCGCGCTCGCCGACGACACTGACCTGCCGCCGTCGGAGATCACCGAACTCCGGGTGGCGGCCTGTGTCGGGATGCGGGCCGACACGCTCACCGGCAGCACGATTCCGATGGACGGGTCCACCACGGGTGCGGTGTTCAACGACCATCTGCCACGCAATGTCCACGAGTTGGCCTTCGACCTCGCCGAGGAGTTCGGGCCGGCGCTGGTGCTTCCGCTGGGCGCCGGGGAGGTCCTGTCCGGCGTCCTCCTCATGGTGCGGAGTCCGGGCGCTGCCCCCTTCGACGAGACCCAGATGCAGGTCGTGGCGACGTTCGCCGACCAGGCAGCACTGGCCCTACGGCGCGCCGAGAGTCAGAACGCGCGAAGGGAGCTCGAGGTTCTCGCCGATCGGGACCGGATCGCCCGGGACCTGCACGACCACGTCATCCAGCGACTTTTCGGGATCGGGCTCGCCCTGCAGAGCACCCAGCGTCGGGTCAAGGCGCCGTTGGTGGCGGACCGGCTCACCGAGCACGTCGACCAGCTGCACGAAGTCATCCAGGACATCCGCGCCGCCATCTTCGACCTGCAGGCCGGCCCGCACCACACTCCGGCGCTGCGCGCCACCCTGCATGCGCTGATCAGCGATCTCACCGCGGACGGGCCGCTGCGGACCACCGTCCGGATGGCCGGCCCGCTCGACGTCGTGCCGCCGGGTCTGGCTCAGCATGCCGAGGCGGTCGTCGGTGAAGCGGTCAGCAATGCGGTGCGGCACTCGCACGGAACCGAACTGGCCGTGGCGATCTCGGTCGACGACAACCTGGTGGTCGAGGTCACCGACAACGGTGTCGGTATTCCCGAAGTGGTCACCCGCAGCGGTCTGCGCAACATGCTCCGACGCGCCCTCGACTGCGGCGGGGAGTGCACGGTCGAACCGGGTGCCGACGGTCGCGGAACCCACGTGTTCTGGAGCGCACCTCTTCCCGGGCAGTGAAGCCCAGGGATGTCCCGCGGCGGGTTCCGCCCGGCTCCCGACCCGCGGCCGGCGTCACATGTAGGCGGCGGTCCCCAGGCGCCAACCGAGGTCGTCGCCCGAGACGATCCGGCGTCCCGCGATGTCCTGCGGAATGATGCGTAGCCAGAGTGGGCGATCGCCAGGGGCCCACGGCTGCACGGTGTTCGGAGGGACCCGGGCCGCCAGCTCCCGGGTCTCCGCCGGGGTGAGCGCCGCGGCCGGCCCGCGGGCGAGAACACTCCAGCCGGAATGGCTGTCGAGGTGCAGATCATCGACCTGGAAGGCTACGTCCGTGCCGTCCGAGCGGGCGACGACAGAGCCGGGAGCGGTGCGGATCACGATCGTCCCGCGGTCAACGGCGTAGTTGACCGGGATGATCAGGGGCGCGCCCTCGAGGACAACACCCAGCCGGCCGAGTGATCGTCCGGCCAGCAGTTGATAGCACTCGGGGACGGCCAGGCTGTCCATCTCGGACTGAAGGCGGGTCATCAGGGTCTTCCCAGGGGTCGAGGGGGTCGGGGCGGATCCACCGTTGCTCCGGCGACCGGGCGGCGGTGCTCGAGGAGGAAATGGTCGATGTGCTGGTCGCCGATGTTGCAGGATCCCGGGTGGTGGTCAGGCAACGAGCAGGTACGGCCGGTCGGCAGATGCACCTGGCCGCAGGCGCCGGCATCGGCTGCGTCCTCGTTGATCGAGACATTATGCAGCTCTTGACGATCGCTGGTGTGGGTGCTGCCTGTCATGACTGTCCTCTCCGTATCGTCGGGTCCGCCTGCCGGGGCCTCAACCGACCTGCGCGGGATTCGGTGCCTCGTGGCGGTCGACGTTCTGGTCCAGACCCACGATTGCCACCGGACAGTCAGCGTGCCGGAGGCACGCACTGCCGACCCGGCCGAGGATGAGATCCCTGAGCGCAGTGCGTCCGTGGACGCCGAGGACCAGTAGCGAGGCGCCCTTGGCCCGCTCCAGCAACACCTTCGATGGCGCGCCGAGCGAGCTGGTCCGTCGCACGTGCGGGGGCTCGGGCATCTCTCGCAGCGCCGCGGCCACCTCGTTGTCGACCATGATGACCGATGAGGTATGCAACTCGTGGGGCGTGCTGAAGCCGAGGTCGGTCAGCGTTTGCGGAAGGTAGCAGTGCACCACCTCCGCCGTCGCCCCGATGCGGGTCGCCTCTTTCAATGCCCAGCGCAACGCTGCCAAACTCTCTGCGCTGCCGTCGATTCCGACTACCACGCGCTGCTCGCGATCGGTGCTCATCATGGTCTTCCTTCGAAATAGCTGCCACCAGCACGGTGTGTGCGTACGACCGACGGTAGGACTCAGGCGGTCAGCGAGGTAGGGCCGAAGTGCCCCAGTCGCCGGCGATCCGCACTCCGAGGAACCGCTGTCGGCCGGTCCGCCCACCCGGTGACCTTCGGCCCTATTGCGGTGCCGGCCGCGGGCGGAATCTAGAAATGCGTTCCGCACCTTCGCGGATCGCAACCGGGGACAGCCTCCGCACCGGAGCGCCGGGAACCGGCCCACCATTTCTGTTCGAGATGACGGAGTCCGCCATGACCACCACCAAGTCCGAGACCATGCACTCTCCAGCAGTTGCAGTTGGTACGAGTCGAGTCTCCCCGGCGCCGCACCGCAGTGTCGACGTGCTGCGGATCGGGCTCGGGTTCATCTTCCTGTGGCCGTTCCTGGACAAGCTGTTCGGCCTCGGCTACTCCACTGCTGGGGCCAAGGCCTGGATCAACGGCGGATCTCCGACGAACGGCTTCCTGGGCCACGTCCAGGTCGGTCCGTTCCAGTCGATCTTCCGCTCCTTCGCGGGGGCGTCCTGGGCCAACTGGTTGTTCATGCTCGCGTTGCTGGGCGTGGGTGTTGCACTGCTGGCCGGCGTGATGCTGCGCATCACCGCGGTGGCAGGTTCGCTGCTGCTGGTGCTCATGTGGGCGGCCGAATGGCCGATGGCCCGGTTCACCTCGGTCGGCGACCCCACTGGTTCCACCAACCCGCTGCTCGACGACCACCTGATCTTCGCCGCGGCGCTGTTCGTGATCGCCGCCGTGGGCACCGCCTCCTCCTGGGGACTCGGCAAGTGGTGGGCGTCGCGCGATCTGGTGCAGAAGTACCCGGTACTGCGGTAACCGCAGTGGACGACCCGACCGCCGCGCTGCACGGGCCCGTAGCCTGACTTCGGAGCCCGTGCAGCCCTGACGTGTGCCCTCCCATCCAGCGAAAGGCGATCCCGGTGCTGACCGTATTCCTGGTCGACGACCACGAAGTGGTGCGGCGCGGCGTCGCCGATCTCCTGGACGAGGAGGACGACCTGACCGTTGTCGGTCAGGCCTCGTCGGTGTCCGAGGCGTTGGCGCGGATCCCGGCCGTGCGCCCGGACGTCGCCGTGCTGGACATCCGGTTGCCGGACGGCAACGGCGTGGAGCTGTGCCGAGAGCTCCGGTCGAGGCTGCCGGAGCTGAACTGCCTGATGCTCACGTCGTTTCCCGACGAGCGCGCCATGACGGACGCGATCCTCGCCGGGGCGGGCGGATACGTCATCAAGGACATCAAAGGCATGGACCTGGTCTCCGCGGTCCGCACCGTCGGCGCCGGGAAATCGTTGCTGGGCACCAGGGCGGCCGCGACGCTGTTGGCTCAACTCCGGGTCAGCCTGGAGAAACCGGGCCCGTTGGCCGCCCTGACCGATCAGGAGCACATCGTCCTGGATCTGATCGGCGAGGGCCTGACCAACAGGCAGATCGCCGAACGGATGTTCCTGTCCGAGAAGACCGTCAAGAACTACGTATCCCGGATGCTCGGCAAGCTGGGGATGGAACGTCGTACCCAGGCTGCGGTGCTGGTCACCGAGATCCGGAGTGGCAGAGCCGGTTCGACCTGAAGCCGGAGCCGGTTACTAGTTCCGGGAGATGGCGAAGATGCGCAGGATCTCCAGGTACAGCCAGATGACGGTGACCATGATGCCGAAGGCGCCGGACCAGCCGTACTTGCGCGGGGCACCGTTGTTGACGCCGCGCTGGATGAAGTCGAAGTCCAGCACCAGCGAATACGCGGCCATGATCACCACGAGCACGCCGAGCACCAGACCCAGCGGCAGGCCGAAGATCTCGAAGCTGCCGCGCAGGCCCCACGGGTTGCCGCCGGCCCCGCCGAAGATCATGATTCCGAGGTTCACCAGCGAGAACACCAGGTAACCGACCATCGCGACGAGGAAGACCTTGGTGGCCCGCTTCGACGCCCGGATCTTGCCGCTGGCGAACAGCGCGAGGGTGACCGCGACGACCACCAGGGTCGCGACAACGGCCTGGATGATGATGCCCGGGTACTGCGCTTCGTAGTAGTACGACACACCGCCCAGGAACACCCCCTGGACGACCGCGTAGGCAAGGATCAGCGGCGGTGACGGCTCCCGCTTGAAGATGTTGACCAGGGCCAGGATGAAGCCGACGAACGCGGCACCGATCCAGATGTAGGGCATCTTCTCCGCGGTGGCCCAGCCCACGACCGCGCCGGCCAGCAGGAAGACGAACGAGATCGCCGACTTCATGATGGAGTCGTCGATCGTCATCCGGTCGGGGCCGCCGCGCACGGCCGACGGCTGGTTGTACATGGCCTGCAGCTCGGCCGCGGAGACCGTGGCGGTGGACGCCGCGCCCTTCTCGCTGAAGGCCGCGTTGCGGCTGAATGCGGGATTGTCCAGTGCCATCAGGAACACGTCACTTTCGGCCGTCGGGTCAGGAGCGACGTCGCGTCGCTTGACATGAATCTAACGGACATTCCCGGATTACCGGGAGGATCGGGGTGTCCGAACGGTGATCAGAGTTCGAGATCGAACCCGTGTCAACGCTTCGGCGGCGGCCGCAGCGGCAGACGGACCCGGAACACCGTCTCGCCGGGGTCCGACTCGATGGTGATCTCGCCGTTGTGCCGCTCCACGACGATTCGGCGGGAGATGTCCAGGCCCAGACCTGTGCCCTTGCCGACACCCTTGGTCGTGTAGAAGGGCTCGAAGGCGTGCGAACGCACCTCCGGAGGCATCCCCGGGCCGGAATCGCCGATCTCGACGACCACGCCGTTCTCGACGGACCGGGTGGCGACCCGGAGCGTGCCGTGGCCGTTCATCGCATCGACGGCGTTGTCGATCAGGTTCGTCCACACCTGGTTGAGTTCGGCCGCGATGCCATCGATCTGTGGCACGTCCGCGCCGTACTCCCGCACCACGAGCACCCCGGCGGAGAGCTTGTGGGACAGCATCACGAGGGTGCTCTCGATGCCTTCGGCAACGTTCATCCGCTGCATCGAGGCGCGGTCCAGCTGCGAATACGACTTCACCGCCGACACCAGATCCGAGATCCGCCGGGCCGATTCCTTGACCTCGGCGAGCAGCGCAGCGGTCGCCAGTGAACTGGCCACCCATTCCAGGCCTGGCTCGAGGGCAGGACCGCCGAGCACGGCGGCCGCCCGTTCGGTCCACTCGGTGTCCAATCCGGCGGCGGCCAGCGGCGCGGCGATCGTCCACTCCCGTTCGACGCCGTGGCTCTGCAGCCAGTCCGACAGGGCGTCCTCACGGTCGGCAAGGTCCAGCGGCGACAGCACCCCGGGCCGCGGCGGGATCTGCTTGCGCAGCCCGTCGAGAGCGACGAACTGCTCCGCCGAGATGGAGCCCTCGGCCAACCGCCCGAGTGACGAGAGGAGCGACGCGTAGGTGTCCTGCAGCGCATCGACGGCGCGGGTGGCCGCCGAGGCCGGGTTGTTGATCTCGTGTGCGAGTCCGGCGGCCAACGTGCCGAGCGCCACCAGGGCCTCCCGCTGCCGGGCCATCGACTCGATGTTCCGCACGGTGCTGACCAGACCGGTGATCAGATGGACGCCGAACGGGAACCACTGGTGGCCCAGCGTGCGCAGGCCGTCGGCCGGCACCCGGAGCACCCGGCCCGGGGACGCGCCGCGGCCGGTTGCCATGTAGACGCCATGGGCGTCCCAGGCCTGGAACCCCCCGGCCCATTGACCGGGGTTCTTCATCATGCCGAGGACCGTGTCCTCCCGACCGACGTGGCGGAGCAGCTCGACACTCCCGTCCAGCAGCACCCACCAGTGGTCGGCCGGCTGCGCTTCGTGGAACAGCTCCTGTTCCCGGTCGAAGGCCAGCTCCTCGCCGGCGTCCAGGAGCGCGACCAGCTGGACGTCGGTGAGCCCGTCGAACAAGGCGATGGCGCGCAGCTCTCCGAGCAACGAATCCCGGTCGCCGACCGCCGTCGCCGGCCGCTGGGCACTCGATGCGGTCCTCGGTTCGGACATCGACCCAGCTTTCTGACGGGGTCGGCGAGGAGCGGCGCCGGAAGACACTCACCGGGGTCTCCGCGCCGAACCGGGCAACTCGGATGATTCACGGTAGTGTCATTGCGTACCACGCGACAACGCCCACGACCGTTGTGCGGGCGTTTCCCAGGTTCGCCGGCGCCGGCCCCGGTGGATCCCCGCCATCAGGAGGTCAACACCATGACGACTCGGTCACCCAGTGGCCTCGCGGTGGGCACCACCGCCGCAGCCGGAGTCTTCCTGGCGGTGGTCGGCTTCTTCCACATCGTCCAGGGCTTCGTCGACCTGATCGACGGCGACTTCTACGCCGTCACCGCGAACTGGGCGTTCCGCTTCAACGCCACGGCGTGGGGCTGGATCCACCTGCTCGGCGGCATCGTCGCCCTGCTGGCCGGCATCGGACTGTTCACCGGCTCGGTGCTGGCCCGCACGGTCGCCGTCATCATCGCCGTCCTCAGCATGGTGGCGAGTTTCATGTGGCTGCCGTACTACCCGTGGTGGTCCGGGCTGATCATCGCCTTCGACGTCATCGTCATCTGGGCCCTGATCTTCCACGGTCGGGACATCGTCAGCGACTGACAACCGGCCGTTCCGGCCTTGTCGTCCGTGCCGCCAGACGATGCGGCTAGCTGACGATCACCTGGACCGAGCTGAAACCCCCTGGTCCGGCCTGCCGGAAGATCCGGGTCAGCAGTTTCTTACCGCACTCCGGGCACGCCGGCCGGTCTCCGTGACTCGGGCTGGTATCCGTCACCGACCTGCCGCACAGGGCGTGGTCCGGCTCGCCGGCCGGGTACAGGTGGGCCTGCTGGTCCTCGCCGATGCGGCACGGCATGAAGTCACTCACCCCGGCCACTATCCTCCGGGCCGTACGCAGTGTCGAGGTGGTGCCGCAGGGCCATCCTGGCGGCCTCGGTGCGGTTGGCGACGCCGAGCTTGGCGAGGATGTTGCTCACGTGAACCCCGGCCGTGCGCTCGCTGATGAACAGCTTGCGGGCAATCACCCGGTTGGTCGACCCGGTGGTGAGCATGCTGACGATCTGGCGTTCCCGAGGGGTGAGGCCGAACGGGGTCGATGTCGTCGGAGCAGCCTGCACGGGCGCTTCGGGCAGCCGCAGCCCGCTGATCGTCACCAGAGTGCCGATCTGGTCGGCAAGCGGCCGCGCACCGAGTTCCTGCGCAGTGCGCAGCGCAGAAGACAACGCGCCGGCGGCCGCGGACCTCGCCTGAGTACGAAGACTGACCGTTCCGAGCCGCATCAGGCAGTAGGCCCGCGGGTAGGGCCGGTCGAGCCGGTTGTGCGCGTCCGCCGCAGCGGCCCAGTCCGCGGTCCGGTCCGACGCGGTGATCCGGGCTGCTTCCGCCTCACAGGCAAGGAGCAGCGCGGCGGCCACCGGCAAGGTCGTCCGGGTGGCCGCGTCGCGCGCGTCCTGCAGGAGCTTGTCCGGCCCGGCTGTCGCGCCGGCGCGACGTAGAGGGACCGTCGCTTCGGCGATGTCCGCCGCCGCGCGGAGGCCCAGCCAGCACGAATCGAGTACCAACAGCTCGTCATCCTTGGCCTGCAATCCCGGGAGGGCGCCCGCGATGATGGTGGCGGCACCCTCGGGGTCGTGACTCCACAAAGCCTGCTCCGCAGTCACGACCATCGACTTCGACAGTACGTAGGGGTTGTCCTGGCCCTGCTCGTGCACCAGAGCGAGCTGCTCGCCGGCCGCCACGGAGTCGCCCCTGGCAACAGCCACCCCGGCCAACAGCATCCGGAGGTGCAACGCCACCCCGCCCTCCGGCACCTCGGCCAGGGCTGCCCTGGCCGTCTCGTCGGCCTCGTCCCAGCGGCCCAGCGCGATGAGCGCGCCGACCCGGTTGTTCACCAAGGTCGAGGCCAGCGACACAACCGGCCCGTAACGTCCACAGATCTGCATCGCGGCCGCGGCGGCGTCTGCGACCTCTCCGTACCGGCATTCGATGCCAAGCGCGAACGTGAGATTCCCGTAGCACCGCAGAACCAGTTCGAGATCGTCGAGGCGGTGAACCTCGGGCAGGCAGCCCCGGAGCGCGTCCACGGCCACGTCGCCCTCGCCGAGCTGGGCCCGGGCGGCGGCCGCCGTGATCGTGGCATGGATGCGGATCCGGCCGGCCCCGGCTTCGGCGGCGAGCCGAGCGGCGGACTCGGCGGTCTCGAGGGCGTCGCGGGCCTGCCCGGTGGCCATCAGGCCATGAGCCAGCGCGGCCAGCACACCTGCTCGCACCGTGCCGTCAGCAGTAGCCGGTAGCAGCGCGGCAGCGCGTCGGTAGGCAGCGAGCGCCTCGCCCATCTCGCCCGACGCCCACAGCACCTGCCCGCGCGCCTGCTCGATCTCGGCGATGTCGATCTCGCCCAGGTGCTCAACGGCCAACGCCTCCTGCAGCAGCTGCAGCGACTCGGACAACGCCCCGCACCATCGGCAGGCGAGCGCCGATTCGCGGAGGACCGTTGCGTGGCTGGTGCCCGTGGCAATGTCGGGATCTCGCACCAGCGGCCAGAGCCGGCGCACCGCGGCGTACATCCGCCGGGCGTCCTCGAACGCCCAGACGCCTGTCGCGTGCCGAGCGGCAACGATCGCGTACCGGATCGCGTCCGGATGGCGGCCGCACTCGAGCAAGTGGTGAGCGAGCTGCGCGGCGCGGGCCGGCTGCTCGGCGGCCGGTGAGGCGAGCAGCGTGTCGGCGGCCCGGGCGTGCGCCACAATGCGCTCGCTGGGCAGCGTGTCGTCGATCATCACTTCTCGGAGCAGCGCGTGCCGAAATCCGAGCGTGGCTTCCTGCACCACCACCAGTCCGCGGTTCACCAGTTCCCGCACGGAGGTACTGAACCGGTCGGGTGCCTGCCCGACTGCACTCATCATCAGTGAGAGTTGTGGCCGGTCGCCGAGGATGGTCAACACCAGCAGCACCGACCGCTGGTCGTCGCTGAGGTCGTCCAACGTGCTCAACAGCACATCCCGGAGTTGCGGCGGCACGCCGTTGCCGTCGGCGTGCCTGGCCAGATGGAGGACAAAGAACGGATTGCCCTCCGACAGCGCGCTGATGGCGTCCAGTCGGGACGGGGTCGTAGTGTCCGGCAGCCGACCGACCAACTCTCGCGTCGACGCCTCGGAAAGCGGCGGGAGCGAGATCTCGGCGGTGTTGGGCAGCCGTCTCAACTCGGCGAGCACCGACCGGCTGGCCGACCGGCTCCTGGTACCGGCGGATCGGCTGGTCAGCACGGCGAGGATGCACTCCCCGCGCAACTTGCGGCACGCGAAGCCGATCAGGTCCATGCTCGCCGGATCGGCCCAGTGCACATCCTCGATGATCAGCACCATCGGCTGCGGGGCGAGCACTCCGATCAACTCGACGAACCCGGCGAAGAGCCTGGTCGCGCCGAAGCTCAGGTCGGAGGCCGCGGCCGGCGCGTCTGATCCGGTGAGCGGCGCGACCCCGCGCCAGACTTCCGGCGAGACGGCGTCAGCGATCTCGGGGCGCTGACGACGGAGGTCGCCGACGAGGTCGGCCAGGGGGCCGTACGGCAGCCGGGTGGCGCTGACCGGAGAGCACTGACCGGTGGCCACCAGGAAGCCCGCGTCGGTGGCCCAGGCGACGGCCTCCTCCACCAGACGAGTCTTTCCGATGCCGGCTTCGCCGCTCACGATCACCGTCTGGGGCGTACCTGCGCCGGCAGCACGCAGGGCCTCGACCAGGATCGCGAACTCGGCATCCCGGCCGACCAGGGGAATGCCTGGCGCGGGCACCGGGCCAGGATCCCACACCGGGTGAATCCCCGGCCGACATGCACCGACGACGATGACGCCCGGTGAGTTCCCGGGCGTCATCGTCGGATGGCTGCGGGCCGGCGGTGCGGTCCGACCTTGATCGGGTTTCCGAAGATCAGACGTTCACCCGGAAGGTGACCATCACGTCGGAGATCCGGATGGTGCCGATCGGGGCATCGGTCACCACGGCGACGAGCTTGTTGTTCGTCGCCTTGAACCGGGCGGGATCGACCTGTTCGTGGTTGCTGGCTGCGTCGCCGTAGTTGCCGGACTCCTTGTAGACGCTCACGTCGTTCAGGAACAGCTCCAGCGTGCTGAGGCCCCAGTCACGGTCGATCCGGAACCACACGGTCGGGCTGTAGGTCAGATCGGCACCGGGAAGGTTGAACCTGGGAAATTCGTAGTCGGGGTCGCCGCCGGCCTTGTTGGTCAGCCACACCGAGTCGTCCTTGATGTTGACGGTGCTGGTTACTGCGGTCATCACATTCTCCTTGGATCGTTGACTCCGGCCGGGTGCCGAAGTCGTGATCCCACGGTGACGGCCGGGCCCGAGCCTGTCCCGAGGGAAACGACGTAGAGAGCGCCGTCGGCACCTTCAGAGGCCGAGGGGCGTCGGCGTGGAATCACGACTCGCGGCTGCGTTGCACACGCCTGGTGACACCCGCGGCTGCTGCGATTGCACCGGCAGCATCAACGACCGGGCCAACGGCGCTCGGGGCGGCCTGGCGAGATCGCTGATCATCTGGTCCATTTCGGTCCGAATTGTCCGCCCGAACGGACCAGTTGATCAGCGACCCGACATCGCTGATGAAATGGTCCGCTCCGCACCGGAGCCGGAGCTGCCCCAGGTGCTCGGCCGATCACCGACCGGTTGGTGACCCACCTGTGCGGCAACGCATGTCGGCCGCCACTCGGTCGGTTCTGAAACTGGATGTATCTCGCGGCGGGGTGCTCGCTCTCATTGCGGTCCGCGTTGACACTCCAGAAGGGTCCACATGTCATGACCGCCGTTGTCGCTCCGCCGATCCCCGGCGCCACCTCTGCCACTCACCGCCTTGCGGGATGGCTGGCCCGGCATAGCATCTCGCTGTTGCGCATCAGCCTGGGGCTGGTATTCCTCGGCTTCGGTGTGCTGAAGTTCTTTCCCGGGGCCAGCCCGGTCGAGGAGCTGGTATCCAAGACCTTCGACGCCCTGACGTTCGGAATCGTCAACGGCCACCCGGCTGTGCTGATCACCGCAGTCGCCGAGTGCTTCATCGGGCTCAGCCTGATCAGCGGCCGGCTGTTGAAGCTCGGTCTCGCTGTTCTCGCCCTCTGCCTGGTGGGCATCATGTCCCCGCTCGTGCTGTTCCCGGGCGAACTTTTCCCGACCGGTGCCCCGACCCTCACGGCGCAGTACGTGATGAAGGACATCGTGCTGGCCGCCGCGGGTCTGGTGGTCGCCGCGAAGGCGCTCGGCGCCGCGCTGGTCGTCCCGAGCAGTCTGCAGAAACTCGAGAGCCGTTGACTTCGAACAGCTCTCAACGACCATGACGATGAAGGGGCCGGCCCACTCGGGCCGACCCCTTCATCGCGGAGTATGGGCTACTCGACGCCGATCATGACCTCGGTCGACTTCACCAGTGCAACGGCCGGCGAGCCGACCGCCAGGCCGAGTTCCTCGACGGCTTCCTTGGTGATCGACGCTGTGATGATCTGCTCGCCGCCGTCGAGCTTGACCTTCACGGTCGCCATGACGGCGCCCAGGGTGATCTCGGTGACGACACCGGCGAGCTGGTTGCGGGTGGACAAACGCACGATTTACCTCCGAAGATGAGTGGGACCGGGCGACTCTACCCGCGTTTCTGACCGGAAAGTCGCAGGTCAGGGCATCGGGAACAGCCGCATGGGCGCGGAACGCTCAGCTGCGGCAGCGGCACCGGCCGGACCGCCTCAGGTGCGTCGCAGGGTGTCGGACGGAGTCGTCGGGATCACGGCGATGGCCGCAGCGACCGGTAGAACCCGCGCAGATCCTCGACCATGATCTCCGGCTCCTGGTGGGCGCCGAAGTGGCCGCCGACCCGTACTCGTTCCACTGCACGATGTTCGCGTGATCGCGCTCGGCGAATCGCCGGATCGAGCGGAAGTCGCTGGCGAACGAGGCCAGCCCGAGCGGCACCGTTGTCGCCCGTGATCGCACCGCCGACGACTACCGGGACATCATGCGGGCCGCCGCCGCCCGCGGCGTGCAGGTGATGACGCTTCGGTCGCACTATCTCGGCACGCCGGCGCTGCCCGGGTTCGTGATCGGTTTCGGCGGCATCGATCTCGATCGCATTCCGGAAGGGCTGGCCCGGCTCCGGGATGCGGTCGACGCCGGGTGACGCCCGGGCAACAGTGCTATTTCCGGGCTGTTCGGGGACGTGCGTCGATGAACAGGCTGATGACGAAGAAGGTCAGGACCAGGGCAGCGCCCAGGATGGTCCAGGGGGTCAACGAGCCTCCGCCGGAGTGCACCACCGCCATCACCGCACCGGTGACGCCCAGGGCGGCCACCACGGCGACGGCGATCTTCCAGTCATCGCCGATGATGAAGTCGTACCAGAACATGCCGAAGGCCTTGAGGAACTTCATCGGGTCACTCCCTCGGACGTCTGACGCGCCGTGGCCGTGCCGGTGGTCGGTGCCGGCCGGCGCAGGGCCGAGATGAGCACCCGGCTCAGCCCGAAGGTGACTGCCAGGATCACCAGGATTGCGAGATCCGTTCCCGGCCATTCAATTCCCTCGGGCTCACCGAAGAACGCGCCGAGACCACCGACGGACCAGTAGATTCCGAACGACACCAGCAGCAGCCCGACACCGTACTTGAGGGTGTTCTCCGGGATCATCGAGAGCGGCCTGCGCGCCGCCACCGCGATGGCCAGCACGATGACGACCGCCGCGAGCGCGCCGAACGTGGCGTACCACAACGGATCGACGCCACCGCCGGTGCTGGTCGCCCGGGCCGAGAGACCGAAGGTCAACACGATGAACACCACTTCGAGACCCTCGAGGAACACGCCCTTGAACGACACCATGAAGGCGAACATGTCCAGTCCGGGCTTCGCCTGACCGGCCGCCTTCGCGGCCTCGACCTCGTCACGGTAGATCTGGTCCTCGTCGTGGACAGCCTTGCGCCCGGAATAGCGGTAGATGGCCTTGCGCATCCACTGCAACCCGAAGATCAGCAGCAGGGTCCCGATCACCAGCTTGAGCACGGCCGGTTCGAGCCAGTTGGCCAGGGCATATCCGGCGGCGATGGTGAACACCGCCAGTGCCGCCAGGGCGGCCAGGGTCCCGAACACGGCTGAACGCCAGCTCCTGGTGAAGCCCATCGCCATCACGATGGTGGTGGCCTCGACCATCTCGACGAAGCAGGCGACGAAGACCGCGATGATCAGGCCCCACACCGCTGCGTTGTTCATCCGCTCTCCCTCAGCTCCGCATCCGCGCCTGTAGGAGAATGTAGCAGCTGTTTCAGATAGCGGGCGTTACATCGCAACGGTTGATCCGCTGGTCGGGCTACGCTGGGCCGATGATGCCGGCCGATCGGACGCTCCCGGTCTTCGTCGATCCAACGGCGGCCACCTGGCTGCTGCTGACCTACAAGGTGCCCAGCCAGTCCTCGCGCGCCAGGGTGGCCGTGTGGCGTGACCTCAAACGCCTCGGTGCGCTGTACCTGCAGCAGGCGGTCTGCGTGCTCCCCGACCTGCCGGATGTGGTGGCGGCACTGGCAGCTGTTCGTCGCCGCATCTCCGATCTCGAGGGCACGAGCTTCTCGGCCACCCTGAACGATCTCTCGGAGGCCGACCGCATCCAGCTGGTCGACGGATTCCGGGCCGCATCGGCGCGCGAGTACGCCGAGATCATCGAGGAGTGCGAGACCAAGTTCTTCAAGGAGATCGAGTTCGAGCGGTTCCGGAAGAACTTCACCTACGAGGAGACCGAGGAGATCGGCCAGGATCTCGAGAAGCTGCATCGTTGGCTCGGAAAGATCATTGCGCGGGACTGGATGGCGGCGCCCGGGCGGGCCGAGGCGGAGGAGAAGGTCGCCGAGTGCGGTCGGATGCTCGAGGAGTTCGAGAACGAGGTGTTCGAGCAGAGCGGACAGGCCGGCGACGGTCAGGGCTGAGCGGTTCGGGTGTCGCCCCGGTCGACCCGCGGTGTGCGCGCACGAAGGTGCCCGGTGCCCCCCGCCGCGCCGACCGCCTCGGCCGCGGCCTCGACGCCGGCCTGCACGGCCGCGTCGAGGGTGTCACCGAGGGTGAGCCGGGCCGTCATGGTGCCGAGAAACGAGTCGCCGGCGCCGGTCTGGTCCACCACTCGGGCGACAATGGCAGCGGGGACCGACCTTTCGGTCCCGTCGCAGATCAGTACCCCGTCCGCCCCTCGGGTGACGACCGCCGTCTGCGCCCCCATCGCCAGCAGGGCCCGGCCGGCGGCGACCGGGTCGGCGGTACCGAGTAGGGCGGCGGTGTCACCCGGGCACGACGGCGCCACCAGCCGGCAGCGCGGGGCCAGCGTGCGCAGCACCTCGGCCGCCTCGCCGGCGGTCGTCAGCCGCGGACGGAAATTCGGGTCGTAGACGAAGAACCCTCCCTGATCGGTGATCTCGTCCGCCGCCCTGAGCACTGCGGCGCGTGCGGTCCCGGACAGCGCGCAGGTGATCCCGCTGCTCAGCACGGCCCTCGGTCGCAGCGTCTGCAAGGCCGCCACGTCCGCCGGCTCCAGGGTCGAACCGGCGCTGCCCCGACGTAGGTAGGTGAACTGCCGGTCGCCGGTGGCGTCCGGCGTCATCAGGTAGGTGCCCTGCGGCGCTGCCACCCTGCGTACCGCGGAGATGTCGATCCCCAGGAGGGCCGCGTAGGCCAGCAGCGCCTCGCCCAGCTCATCATCGGCCACCCTGGCCAGCAGCGCGGTGTGGGCACCGGCCGCCGCGGCGGCGGCGGCGGCATTGAGGGCATCGCCCGAGAAGCCCAGGGTCAGCCGGATGCCCTCGCCCATCGGTGCGTCGGCCGAGAGTTCGGCGAGTGGCTCGCCGACGACCACCAGGTCGGTCACGCGGTGCCGCCCGGTCCCCGGGTGAGGGCAGCGAGTGAGCCCGCCAGGTCGGGTTCGTCGAGTAGGGCAGATCCGACGCCGACGGCGATGGCCCCGGCCGCCAGGTAGTCCGCGACCTGGGACAGCCGGACCCCGCCGGTCGGGATGATCCGGGCCAGCGGCAGGACAGCGAGCAGCGAACGGACGTAGGTGGGGCCACCGACGTGCGCGGGGAACAGCTTGGCGGGTCCGCGGCTCGCGGCGTCGGCGATCTCGCCCGGACTGAAACCACCTTCCAGAAAGGGGATTCCGGCCTCGGCGGCGATCGGACGGACCGCGGGTGCCGGCCACGGGCTCACCAGGAAGCGCGCGCCGGCGGCCACCGCGGCCTCCGCCTGGGTCGTGGTGGTGACGGTGCCGACGCCGACGCACAGGTCGGGCCATCGAGTGCCGGCGTCGACCAGCGCCGTGGCCCAGTCCGGGGTGCTGGTCGTCAGCTCGATGACCTGCAGCCCGGCGGTCCGGAGCCCGGCCACGTCCTCGACCGCGCGATCCGGGCTCGCCGATCGGAGCACCGGGAGCACCGGCAGCACGTACAGGAGGTCCTCGATCGCCTCGGGTTCAGCCGGCACGGTCACCCTTCCCATCGTCGGACGGCTGCATGGCCGTCGGCTCCCCATCCTGCCAGGGCTAGTGGCGGAAGCTCCGCTCCCAGTAGAAGGCGTGGAACACCACGGCATCGGGCGCCGAGCCCTTCTGCCAGAGCACGTTTGTCGTCGCGGACACCAGACTCCAGCCCTCCGCGGCGACGGCGTTGAGATGATCGTCAACGTCGCCGGTGCCGGACTTGACGTTGCGGCTGATGAACGAATAGCGGTAGATGCTCTCCACGCCGCAACCGTACGTCCTCGACCGCGCAGCGCCCGCCCCGGTCGGCCGACGCCGATGGGCCTGCCGGGCCGTTTCGCAAGCGCCTCCGGGCTCACCGGCGCCGGACCGCCGACGAAAGCCGCGACAGCCGCTTCCGAACTCAAAGCTGCAGGTGGCAGGGCACTCTCTGGCAACCGACCGAAAAGTCCGAAAACCATTGCGAGTGGTGAGGACGGCTGGCTACCGTCACCGGCACATCACCCACCAACGTCGGAAGGGCGGACCGGTGGCCACACCGCACATCCGGACCGGGTGCTCCGGCTCGACCGTGGACACCCGTGCGACCCGGTGCCGGTGCCGGGGAGGTGGCCGCCGATGTCCGTCGCTCCGGTGAACGGCCGCAAGCCGCCGACCCTGACCGATGTCGCGCGGCTGGCTGGCGTGTCGATCGCCACCGCGTCGAAGGCACTCAACGGACGCGACCAGGTCAGCCCGGTCACCCGCGAGCGGGTGATCGTCGCCGCCGAGCAGTTGTCGTTCGCGCCGAACGCCCTGGCCAGGGGCCTGCTCGCCGGCAAGACCGGCACGGTCGGGCTGCTGACCAGCGACCTCGAGGGTCGGTTCTCGATCCCGGTCCTGATGGGCGCCGAGGATGCGGCGGGCGAGGGCTCGATCTCGGTGTTCCTCTGCGACGCCCGAGGCGACAGCATCCGCGAACAGCACCATGTCAAGGCACTGCTGGGTCGCAGGGTGGACGGTCTGATCGTGGTCGGATCGAGCACGGATCCGCGGCCGCCGCTCCGAGGTCGGCTGGCCGTTCCGGTCGTCTACGCGTATGCGCCGTCGACCTCTCCCGACGACATGTCCGTCATCTCCGACAATGTCGCAGCGGGCCGGATGGCGATCGACCACCTGGTGTCGCTGGGATGCACCCGAATCGCTCACATCACCGGCGATCCGACCTACGCGGCGACCCAGGACCGGGCCAAGGGCGCACTCGCCGCGCTCCGTGATGCCGGGCTGCCGTTGGTCGGCGGGCGGGTCTGCCACGGGTCCTGGAGTGAATCGTGGGGACGGACCGCGGTCGCCACCCTGATCGATCAGCACCCCGACCTCGACGCGATCTTCTGCGGTAGCGATCAACTCGCGAGGGGAGTCCTCGACGGACTTCGCGAACGCGGAAAATCGGTGCCCGGCGACGTCGCGGTGATGGGTTTCGACAACTGGCAGGTGCTGGCCTGCAATGCCAGGCCGCAGCTGACCAGCATCGACATGCAGTTGGAGCAGATCGGAAGGCTGGCAGCGCAACGTCTTTTTACAGCGATGGAACACCGTCCGGAAGGTGGGCTGCAACGGATCGGCTGCAAGTTGGTAGTGCGGGAGTCAACGGTCAGCTGAGCCCGACCCGGGACCGGACACAGGTCGGTATCGGCGGCACGGTCGACCGATCCGAGGCGATGGCGCAACGAGCAACGAGAACCGCCCGCGGGTGCGATGTGCACACCGCTCGACGCAGAGCAGAGGAGCAGCAATGAGCAATCAACGGGTCCGCCGGCGCGCCCTGAGCACGGTGGCCGGGCTGATCACCATGACCTTGGTCGTGGCGGCGTGCGGAAGCACGTCGACGCCCGCGGCGTCGAGCACGCCGGCGGCGGCATCGTCAGCGCCCGCGTCGGCGCCGGCGGCGTCATCGGCCCCGGCATCCTCATCGCCGGCGGCCGAGTCGACGTCGTCTGCGGCAGAGCCCTCTTCGCCGGCAGCGGCGTCCTCGGTCGCCGGCTCGTCGGGCGGTTCCGAGGCAGCCCAGGGAGTCGATGACGGCACCAAGCTGACCCTGTGGACCAGGGCGCCGTTGGAGAAGCAGGCGAAGGAACTGGTGGACGCGTACAACGCCTCGCACAAGAACCAGGTCGAAGCCACCATCGTGCCGAACGACGACTACGTCGCCAAGGTCGGTGCTGCGGCGGGCGCCGGCCAGCTGCCGGACCTGTTCGCGGCCGACATCGTGTACGTGCCGAACTGGACCTCCCAGGGCCTGTTCGCCGACCTGACCGACAAGATCGACTCGCTGCCCTATGCGGACAAGCTGAACAAGGGCCACATCGACGCGGGCACCTACGACGGCAAGAAGTACGTATTGCCGTTCGTGCTGGACCTTTCGGTGATGATGTACAACAAGACCCTGTACAAGGAGGCCGGCCTGCCGGATGTCGGCCCGGCCACGCTCGGCGAGTTCGTCGACCAGGCGAAGAAGGTCCAGGCCATGAAGAAGCCGGGTGTCTCCGGCACCTACTTCGGTGGCAACTGCGGCGGTTGCCTGGTGTTCACCTGGTTCCCGATGATCTGGGCCTCGGGTGCCCAGGTGATGAACCCTGAGGGCACCCAGTCCCTGTTGAACGGTGCCGAGGCCAAGCAGGTGTATGCGGCGTACCACGATCTCAACGCGTCCGGCGTCATCGCCGACGGGGCCAAGGACGAGACCGGAGCGACCTGGGTGGCCGGCTTCCAGCAGGGCAAGATCGGTGTGATGCCCTATCCGGCGACGCTGCTCGCGACGGCGGACAAGACCGTCGATGTGGGCGTCGTGCCGCTGCCAGGAGTCAACGGCGGTGGTTCGACCTTCGTCGGCGGCGACGGCATCGGGGTCTCCAAGGACTCCAAGTCGCCCGATCAGGCGTGGAACTTCTTGGCCTGGCTCACCGCGGAGGACGCTCAGGTCGATGTGCTGGCCAAGGGCGGTGACGTGGTGTCGCGATCCGACCTGGCGAACAACGAGTATTCCGCCAAGGACCCGCGGGTGGTGATGATCAACGAGATCGCCGGTAAGGGACAGACTCCGATCGCGCAGAACTTCCAGTCGGCGTTCAACGCCCCGGACAGCCCGTGGCTCACCCTGGTCCGCAATGCTGTGTACGGCGACGGGGCCGGCGTGGACGCGGACAACGACGAGATCACCGCAGTGCTGGGCCAGTAGCCGACCGACGTGACGGGGGAGGCGCCGAAGGGCTTGGCGCCTCCCCGGTCACGGTGACACCCGCGAGGGGCCGAGATCGCCCTGGAAAGGAGTGCGCAGTGGTGGCGAACACGTCCCACGACACCGGAACCGGACCGGCCCGTGCCGGCGGATCCCGCCGGGTGGCGTCGGGGCGGGCCAGGCAGGTCAGGGCCGGGCTGGTCGGTTGGCTCTACGCGCTGCCCACCGCGCTGCTCGTCGCGCTCCTGTTCCTCGCGCCGATCGTTCTGGTACTGCGGATGTCGGCCTCCGACTGGCAGCTGTTCACCGGCAACCACGGGTGGAACTTCCCGGTCAACTACGACAAGGTCGTCCACAACAGGTTTTTCGTCAGCTCGATCCTGTTCACCCTGAAGTACACGGTGATCACGACCGCCCTGCTGATCGTGCTCGGTCTGGGTCTCGCCCTGCTGGTGCAGGAGAGCAGTCGATGGAACAGCGTGCTGCGCACCTCCTTCCTGGTGCCCAGTGCGCTCGGACTGGCGTCGGCATCCCTGCTGTTCTATGCGCTGTACTCGCCGCAGGTCAGTCCGATCAATCCGATTCTCCGCTCGCTCGGTCTGATCGACGGATCGGTGTCGTTCCTGGGCACCCCGACCGCCGCGCTGTGGTCGACCGTGGTGCTGGTGGTCTGGCGGTACGCCGGCTTCTACATGCTGGTACTGATGGTCGGGCTCCAGCGGATCCCGGCAGATGTGTTCGAGGCGGCCAGGATCGATGGCGCCGGCCGCTGGCAGATCTTCACCAGGGTGACCCTCCCGCTGCTGCGGCCGTCGCTGGCGCTGGCGATGATCCTGTGCGTCACCGGCTCGCTGCTCGCCTTCGACCAGTTCTACATCCTCACCAAGGGCGGTCCGGACAACAGCACCATCACCGTGGTGCAGCTGATCTACAACCAGGCGTTCCAGGGGCAGAACAACCTGGGGCGGGCGGCGGCGTTGTCGGTGATCGTGCTGGCCGCACTGATCGTCATCAACCTGATCCAGTTCAAAGGCCTGAAGTCGGAGGACGAGTGGTGATCTCAACGTCCGGCGCCGGAACCTCCGAGGGACGCAGCGGGGCACGAAACCGCCGTCCCGGTCTCGACTCCCGACGCGCCTTCAGTTTCAGCCGAACCCCGTACTACGTCGTGACCACGGCGCTCGCGATCATCTTCCTGCTGCCGCTGATCTGGGCCGGCGCCGCCTCGGTCTCTCCGCAGGCAGGCAGCAACCAGACCGATGGTTTCGGCTTCGGCAACTACCGGACCCTCGTGCACTACCAGGCGGGCATCTGGCAGTATCTGCTCAACTCCACCTTCGTGTCGCTGCTCACCGTGGTGCTGACCCTGACGTGCTCGTTCTTCGGCGGCTACGCCTTCGCCAGGTTCAAGTTCCCCGGCAAGAACCTGCTGTTCCTGCTCGTGCTGGCGATCCTGATGGTTCCGTACGCCACCCTGCTCATCCCGCTGTACGTGATCCTGAACGCGGTCGGCCTGCACGACTCGCTGATCGGGCTGGCTCTGGTTCTCACCCTCTTCCAGTTGCCGTTCGCCACGTTCATGATGCGCATCTCCTTCGAGAGCGTGCCGCGCGAGATCGAGGAGGCTGCCAAAGTGGACGGTGCGAGCAGCTTCTCGGCGCTGTTCCGGGTATTGCTGCCCGCCGTCGTTCCGGCGCTGGTGACGGTGGGCCTGTTCGCCTTCCTCGCGGCGTGGAACGACTTCATCGCACCGTTGATCCTGATCAGTTCCTCCGACAAGCTGCCGCTGCCGCTCGCCGTCGCGAACCTCCGCGGCCAGGTGATGGGCATCGTCGATTACGGAGCGACCGAAGCGGGCGTGGTCGTGTTGGCGCTGCCCTGCATCGTGCTGTTCCTGATTCTGCAGCGGCATTACGTCCGAGGCTTCATGTCCGGCGCGCTCAAGGGCTGACCACTGCCCGTCATCAGCAGGTTTCGACTCAAGGCGTCTCGAGATTCGGAGATACAGTGACCCTCTCTCCAGCGGTTCCGCACCACGGGATCGTCCCCGTTGCACCTCGCGCCGGGCTGCTCGAGCCGCTGGGTCTCGACGAGGTGCGGATAACCGGCGGTTTCTGGGCGTCGTTGCGGGCGCGCAACCACGACAACACGATTCCGCACATCCGCCGGTGGCTGGAAAGGGCCGGATGGGTGGGGAACTTCGAGGCCGCCGCCGCTCAGGACGATCACCCGCGCCCGCACCACGGTCGGATGTTCGCCGACTCGGAGATCTACAAGCTCCTGGAGGCGATGGCCTGGGATCTGTCCACGACGCCGGATCCGGAGCGGGAACAGCAGTTCCATGCCCTGGTGGGGATCGTGGCTGCGGCCCAGGAACCGGATGGCTACCTCAACACGTACCACGGCCGCGCGGGGCGGCCGCGGTACAGCGATCTGGAGTGGGGCCACGAGCTGTACTGCTACGGCCACCTGCTGCAGGCCGCGACGGCGCGACTGCGCACCGGCCACGACGACCTGCTCGTCCGGGTCGGACGTGCCGTCGCCGACCACGTGTGCGAGACCTTCGGTCCGGACGGAATCCGTTCGGTGTGTGGACATCCCGAGATCGAGATGGCGCTCGTCGAATTCGGGCGGGCCACCGGCGAGCGACGCTACATCGACCAGGCGGCTCTGTTCGTCGACCGGCGTGGCCACCAGGTGCTGGGCGACATCGAGTTCGGTCGGGAGTACTACCAGGACGACATCCCGATCCGGGAGGCGGAGTCGCTGCGCGGGCATGCCGTCCGGGCGCTCTACCTCGCCGCCGGCGCCGCCGACGTCGCCATCGAGCACGACGATGCCGGCCTGTTCGACGCCGTGGTCCGGCAATGGCGGCACGCCGTGGCCCGTCGCACCTACCTCACCGGAGGAATGGGGTCGCAACACCAGGACGAGGCCTTCGGTGAGGACTTCGCCCTGCCGGCGGATCGTGCCTACGCGGAGACCTGTGCCGGGGTCGCGTCGGTGATGCTGTCCTGGAGGCTGTTGCTGGCCACCGGTCGGAGCGAGTACGCCGACCTGGCCGAGCGGACCCTGTACAACGTGGTGGCCGCCTCACCGGCGCTCGACGGTCGGGCGTTCTTCTACACCAACACGTTGCACCAGCGGGTGCCGGGTTCGGTGCCCGACGCGGATGCGATGCTGCCGCGCGCTTCCAGCTCGCTGCGGGCGCCCTGGTTCGAGGTGTCCTGCTGCCCACCCAATGTCGCGAGAACCCTGGCCAGCCTTCCCGGTTACCTGGCCACCCGCACCTCCGACGGGGTCCAACTCCATCAGTACGCGGACTGCGAGATCGACACCTGGCTCGCCGACGGCCGTCGCGTCCAGCTGCGGGTCGACACCGACTACCCCGGTGGGGGATCGGTGACGATCACCTCGACCGGACCCGAGATCGGTACCTGGACCCTGTCCCTTCGGGTACCGCCGTGGGCGGAGGGCGCGACCGTCACCGACCCCGAAGGCACCCGACCCGCTGCGCCGGGCACCATCGCCCTGGGCCGGACGTTCGGGCCCGGCGACACCGTGCGGCTCGAATTGCCGGTGTCGCCCCGAATCAGCTTTCCGGACCCGCGGGTCGACGCGGTGCGGGGCACGGTCGCCGTCGAACGCGGCCCCCTGGTGCTCTGTGTCGAGTCGGTGGACCTGCCAGGACACCTCTCCTTGGCCGATCTTCGACTGGATCCGACGCGGCTGCCGGTGGACATCGTCGCGCCGGCAGGCCCGACGGCACAGCCGTGGGTGCTGGCCGGCGGAGCGTCGGCTGCTGCGATCGAGAACGACTGGCCGTACCGGCCGGCTGCTGTCCCCGCTGACCGCCACGACGTTGCCATCCCGATGCTGCCGTACCACCTGTGGGCGAATCGCGGGCCGTCGACCATGCGGGTCTGGATCCCGGTCGACGGGGTACCAGCCGGGACGGACTAGCGGGCGACGGCGCTCTCCCGTGCCATCAGGGTCGGCTCCACCAGCGGGAAGTCGCCGGGAGTCCCGGCCAGGGCTGCGAGCAGCATGTCGATGCACCGCTGCCCGAGGGTCTCCAGATCCTGCCGGATGGGTGGTCAGACCAGGGATGAAGTAGGCAGCACCTGGCATGTCGTCGAAACCGACGATCGAGATGTCCTCGGGCACCCGTACCGCGGCGTCGCGCAGGGCCCGCACGAACCCCAGGGCCATCAGGTCGTTCGCGATGAACACCGCGGTCGGCAGTTCCGCGCGGTCGAGCAGTCGTCGGCCGGCCTGGTAGCCGCTCCGTGAGGTCCAGTCCCCGGTGACCAACGGCCCGCGGCGTAGACCTGCTGCGGCGAGCTCCGGACGCCAGTCGAGCAGCCGGGCGGTCGCGTCGAACCACGCCTCCGGTCACGTACACCGACACCTTGGTCTGGTTCACCCGCAGACCCATCAGCATCGCCGACGGTTCGCTGCCGCCGACGGCGTAGACGGTGCGACCGAACCGGGTGTAGTGCAGGACGACGAAGGAAACGGCGACCAGCGCCAGGGCGATGATCACCGCGGGCAGTGTTAACACTCACAATCCCCGTCAAGTGGGGCGGGTCACAGTTTCGTAACCGTTTCGGCAGCAGCGCCGCCGCGGCCCGCTGACGGCCGGCGACCGACAGTCCCAACCAAATATGTATATTTACAGATGATTTCGGAGCGAAATCCCGCCCTTGCAGCAGCGGGGCGCTGCTACTGGAGGCTTCCGACGCTCCCATGTGAGCGCTAACATTCGTTGGACCACGAGCTCCCTGGGGCCGTGTCCATCCCGGCCGGAAAGGAAGCTGCGCGGCGAACGCGCACGACAGCCATGAGCGAACAGATGACTGACGGCGACGCGCTCGTCGTAGGGGTGGACTTCGGAACCCTGTCCGGCCGCGCCGTTGTGGTCCGGGTGCGCGACGGGGCGGAACTGGGATCGGCGGTCCACGACTACCGCCACGCGGTGATCACCGAACGGGTCCCGGGCGGCACCGAGACGCTTGCCGCCGGAATGGGCGCTGCAGGTGCCGGCCGACTACATCGAGGTGCTCAGCAACGCCGTCCCCGGTGCGATCGCCGCCGCCGGCGTCGACCCCGCGAGGGTGATCGGCATCGCGACCGATTTCACGGCGTGCACCATGGTGCCCACCACGGCCGACGGGACCCCGTTGTGCGAGTTGCCGGAGTTCGCCACCCGGCCGCATGCCTACGTCAAACTGTGGCGCCATCACGCGGCCCAGGCGCAGGCCGACCGGATCAATGAGCTGGCCGCACGCCGCGGCGAGGCCTGGCTACCGCGTTACGGCGGTTTCATCTCCTCGGAGTGGGAGTTCGCCAAGGGGCTCGAGCTGCTGGAGGGCGATCCGGAGATCTATCAACGGATGTCGCACTGGGTGGAGGCCGCGGATTGGATCGTCTGGCAGCTGGGCGGGCAGTACGTGCGCAACGCCTGCACGGCCGGATACAAGGGCATTCTGCAGGACGGGCACTACCCCTCCGAAGACTTCCTGGCGGCGCTGAATCCGGACTTCGCCGGATTCGTCATCGACAAGCTCGAGCACGAGATCGGACAGCTGGGCCGGGTTGCCGGTCATCTCACCGAGCAGGCGGCCGGGTGGACCGGGCTGCCGGTCGGTATCGCAGTGGCGGTCGGCAACGTTGACGCGCACGTGTCAGCTCCGGCCGCGGCGTCGATCGCCCCCGGACAGCTGGTCGCGATCATGGGCACCTCCACCTGCCACGTCATGAACGGCAGCGAGCTGCGCGAGGTGCCCGGCATGTGCGGCGTGGTCCAGGGCGGGATCACCGAGGGTCTCTGGGGTTATGAGGCGGGCCAGAGCGGGGTCGGAGACATCTTCGGTTGGTTCGTCCGTACCGGCGTTCCCGGAGAGTACGAGCAGCGAGCTGCGGCCCAGGGGGTCACCGTCCACGAGTACCTCACCGAGCTGGCCGCCCGCCAGCGGATCGGCGAGCACGGACTGCTCGCGTTGGACTGGCACAGCGGCAACCGGTCCGTGCTGGTCGACCACGAGCTCTCCGGGGTCGTCATCGGGCAGACGCTCTCGACGAGGCCGGAAGACACCTACCGGGCGCTGCTGGAGGCCACTGCCTTCGGCACCAGAACGATCATCGCGGCGTTCGTCGACTCCGGGATCGCGGTCACCGAGCTGGTCGTGGTCGGGGGGCTGATGAAGAACGCACTGCTGATGCAGATCTACGCCGATGTCACCGGGCTGCCGCTGTCCCTGGCCGCCTCATCGCAGGGCGCTGCGCTCGGCTCGGCGATCCACGCCGCGGTTGCCGCCGGGGCCTACCCCGACGTGGCCGCGGCTGCCGCCGTGATGGGCAGCCGCATCGACAATGTGTACCTGCCGATCCCGGAGAACGTCGCCGCCTACGACGAGATGTACGCCGAGTACCAGCGCCTGCACGACTATTTCGGCCGCGGCGAGAACACCGTGATGCGGAGCCTCAAGCGCCGCAAGCGGTCTGCTGTGCAGCGCGGGACGCAGGGATGAAGCTCACCAGTGAGACCAGGCAGTCGATCGCGCGACTCCGCGACGAGGTGAGCGCGCTGCACGCCGAACTGATCCGCTGGAACCTGGTGGTGTGGACGGCAGGCAACGTCTCCGCCAGGGTGGCCGGCGCAGATCTGCTGGTCACCAAGCCGTCGGGCGTCGACTACCGCGAACTGACGCCGCAGAGCATGGTGGTCACCGATTTCGACGGTGTCGTGGTCGAAGGCGACGCCGCGCCGTCGTCGGACACGTACGCCGCCGGATACGTCTACGCCCACCTGGATCGGGTGGGCGGCATCGTCCATACGCATTCGACGCACGCAACGGCCTTCGCGGTCCGCCGCGAGCCCATCCCCTGTGTGCTGACCATGATGGCCGACGAGTTCGGTGGCGACATTCCGGTCGGCCCGTTCGCGATGATCGGCGACGACTCGATCGGCCGGGGCATCGTGGACACGTTGGCGCACCATCGGTCGAACGCGGTGTTGATGGCCAACCATGGGCCCTTCGCCATCGGGCGCACCGCCCGGTCCGCGGTGAAGACCGCCGCGATGTGCGAGGAGGTCGCCCACACCGTGCACCTGGCCCGGCAGCAGGGCACGCCGCATCCGCTGGCTGCGGCCGACATCGATGCGCTCTACCAGCGCTACCAGAACAGTTACGGGCAGACACTTTCCGCTGAAGGGCGGTCCACCTCATGAGCGATTCGCCCGGCCGAGCCGGTACCCCGTCGAGGACCGGGAAGGTCTGGTTCCTCACCTGCAGCCAGGGGCCGTACGGCCCCGAGATCGTCGAGCAGGTCAGCAGCGGATCGCGGGCCATCGCCGACGCGCTCGGCGGCTCGAAGGAGGTGGGCATCCCGGTCGTCTGGAAGCCCGTGCTCACCAGCTCGGACGCCATCCGCCGGCTGATCCTGGAGGCGAACGCGGACGACAGCTGCCTGGGCCTGATCGCCTGGATGCACACCTTCTCGCCGGCCAAGATGTGGATCAACGGCCTGGACGCGCTGCAGAAGCCGCTGCTGCATCTGCACACTCAGGTCGGCGAGGCCCTCCCCTGGGCGGAGATCGACATGGACTTCATGAATCTCAACCAGGCGGCGCACGGCGATCGCGAGTTCGGCTTCATCCAGACCCGACTCGGCGTCAGCCGCAAGACCGTGGCCGGGCACGTCACCCATCCGGCAACGCTCACCGGCGTCGGCGCGCTGGTGATCGATGCGGACACCAGGATGCGTGGCTTCGTCAACGAGCTCCGCTGGAACCAGGCCTACTTCCGGCTGGCTCAGGGCTTCTGAGGGGCCCGCGGAGGCGGTCGATGGGATCCGTGCCTGCGGGTGCGCTGCGGCTGCTGCGGATGGCCACGGTCGATGACGACGATCTGCTGTTCCGGCAGCTGGTGCGCGACTCCGGGGTGGCCCGCACCGGTCTGGCCGAGAAGGAACCGCTGCTGCGCGAGCTGATCTCGCCGTTCGCCTTCGTCTGGCGCATCGAGGACGCGGCCGGGCCGGCCGGCATGATCTGGCTGGACACTTGTTCGGCGCACTTTTCGTGCCTCGAATGCACCCTGCTGCTGCGCCGGCGCGGAGTCGGCATCGGTCCGAGCGCCTTCCTGGCTGCTGTCCTGTTCGCCTTCGAGCGTCTGGCCGTGTCCACGGTGTGCTTCGCCGCGAAGGAGTACAACGCGCAGATCCTCGCGATGTGTCGTAGGTCGGGCATTGCCATTGGTCGGCGTCGCACCCATGCTGACGAGTTCGATCCCTCGGGTTCGTCGGTGCTCGTCGAGTATCTGGTCGATCGGCAGTCGGTGAGCGCCGGGCGTGAACTCGCGGGCCGGCTACTGAGACGGACCGTCGCCCTGCTCGGGCCGGAAGGTGCGGTGCACTTTCTCGCGACCCCCGGGCTGCTGACGGCATATGGGCCGACGCCGCATCCGGTCAACGGCGCGCCGTGATCGAGGCGTAGAGGCGATCGAGAAACGTTGCCAGTAGGAGTTCTTGGCGCTGTTGGCCGGCCCCGAGCAAGCGGTTGAGGAACATGTGGGCGTGACTCACCGCCAACGACTCGAGTGGCTGGCTCAGGCGATCTGTCGCCGCCATCGACCGCAGCGACTCGATGGGGGCTCGCAGGCGAGCAGTCCGAGAATGCAGGATCGCGACGACCTCAGCCGGTAGGAGACTGGGGTCCGCACCGCCTTCGAGCACGTGAAGAAGAGGTCGGCGGCTCTTCCGGAGGAGGCCGAGGATCTCCGCGCGAACGGATCGATCGGCCGAGAACTGCTGTTCCGCCGACTCGCGCCAGCCCGCAGCGATCGTGCTCCGGAGTTCGGCTCGCGGAGCGAACGCGGTGAAGATCCGATCGACACCTACCAGGGCGGTCGCCCAACGCCGGCGAACCGCATCGTCACCAGCGATGTGGCTCAGCAACTCCAGCACGGCTTCGCTGTCCCCGTGGAAGATCTGCTCCGCGAGTTCCATGCCATCGGGCCCGCCGTAGCGCTCGACCTCGCGCCGGTAGGTGTCGTAGCTCAGCGAACGCAGCCGCCCGGTGTCGAACTCGCGGAGCAGGAGATTCTCCAGGACCCCCCGGAAAGCGGTCGACCGATGGGGAGGATCAATCCTGAACCGCAAGCGCAGGTGCGGCTCCGGATCGAAGTACCGGACGAAGAACCACTGCGCTGCCCCGCCGGACGTTGCCGGGTCATCCAGAAGTTCGGCGACCGGGCCGCGGAGGAATCGATCGGCATCCGAGGGACGCAGGTAGACCTTTGCGTAGAGCCACTCCGAGCCCGGTGGGAATTCGCGTCGGAGGGGGGAATCCGAGGGTTCGGTGCCGTGCCCGAGCCGCTGCCGTTGGGGCTGCGGCATCGGCGGCACAAGGTGGGCGGATGCCCCGTTGGTCCGGCGTTCGAACGGCACGATCAACTCGTGGACGAAGCGGCCGTCCCGCCCGGTCGCGGCCAGCTGAGTCGGATCGGGATACATCTCGACCATCGACGCACCCGGACCCGCGCGCAGCAACGGCCCGACTGCGTCGACGGCGCGCGGATTCTCCAGGTCGCAGAGCAACCCGGCGTCTCCGTCCATCACGTAGACGAATTGCGGAAGGCCGAGCGTCACTCGGACCGCCCGCAGTCTGCCGAGGTCCGAGGCCGCTGCCGCAGCGACCAGGGGCGCAAGGTCGTTCGGCTGCAGGTTCCATTGCGCCCGGGACAGCACCACCGGGCCGGTACGGACCCGTGGCAGGAACGGCGCGGTCTGCACTGGTTCCCACGACCACTGGAGTACCCCCGCCGAGCCTTCGTTCTGCAGCGCACAGAGGAACGTGTACAGGCTGAGATTGCCGGCGGCGTAGAAGTCATGGGCGTTGCTCATTCTCGGCAGTACGTCGCGTCCGAGGGCGACCGAGAAGAGCCTGATCCGGTCGCCGGACACGCTGACTCGGAGATCGTCCAGTCGAATCTGCCGATCGGGCGGAACAGTCGCGCCGCCGAACACCGGTATCTCCCAGTGCCGCAACGATGGTCGATCCACGACGTTGCCCAGGCGAGGGTCGGGACAGTGCACCACTTCGGCGTACACGGCGCTCGAGTCGAACCCGTTCCTCGGCCGCGATGTGGGACCGCACAGCCTGTTCCAGGTCGGCATCGAGATCGCAGATCCGGCCGATCAGCCGTACCCCGGACGGTCCGGCCACGCTGTCGAGGTACAGCGCTGCGGCACCGTCCGGGGAGCCCGGTTCCGGCTCCGGGAGAACGCTGCACAGGGCTGCGCAGGCGTCGGGAAGCGATGGCCGGTCGTCCGTCGCCAGGGCGCCGAGATCTTCGGCGGTGAGAGCGACCTCGACGGACCGCTCGGTCCACGCTCGGTGCAGCAGGGTCAGCAGGCGGTCTTCCCGAGGTCCCCAGTCGTGGTCCTGCCCGCCCCGTCCGGGCCGGGCAGCATCCGGCGGGCTCGGAGACCGGCCCATGCCGCCCACCGGCCGGTATCCGACTCCGGACTCGTCGTCGAGAGCGTCCAGCAGCGGTACCGCCCGTTGGCCGAATCGATCGATGAAGTCTGTACGGAACCGGTCGAGTCCCGGATCGCGCCACGGGCGGCCCGCCGTGTGCAAGGCGTCGATGCCCTGGCGTACGGCGGCGATGACTCGTGGGCTGATCGATGACGCCATGGCCGGGCGGAGCGCGTCGACCTGGAACGGCGATCCCGGAAAGGTCGGACCCGGGAGGCCGCCGAGCGCGGTGGCGACCTGATGGCGGATCTCCGGACGGTCGGGCGCTCCGCGAGGATCGTCGGACCGCAACAGGTCGGCCACGCCGGCCAGCATGCCGCGATACGGGCTGCGATCGCCGCGGTCCCGGACGACAACCGCGAACCGATCCGACTCGCAGGCATCGTCGAGCAGCAGGCGAGCCGCAACCAACTCCGCGACAAACTGCTCCGCCGAACGTGCGTCGTGACCGGACCTGCGGAGCTGTTGGACGAGATCATCACGGGTCACTCCGCCCGAGGCGGCCAGTTCGAGCGCGTCGAGCAGTGGTCGTCCCCCGGCGGCGGAGCTCAACGAGAATCCACCCTCCGGGGCATCGACTCCGGCGACCGGCTCGATGTAGCGGACCCGGTCGCCGGAGCGGTAGGCCGTGGGATTGGCACGGAGTGGCCGTCGACGGTGGGACGCGACATCGGCAGCGAGTACGTCGCCCAACCCGGCGACGTAGCCGGAGTCCAGGCGGGTACGGCTGAGGATGCGATCACCAGGCGCGACGGTGAGCCGGGTGGTCGGAGCGACGCGGCCCAGGGACGATGTCGCGAGCAATCCGAACGGCGTCGGTCGCCCGGTCATCCGCAGGAAGTACCGGATGAGCGCGCGATCCGCGCGGTCCCGGGCGCGCGCGTCACGCCCGACAGCAGACCCGAACGAGCCGGCCAGGCCAGGAGATGCCAGCAATACGGCGTCCCGGACCTGTGGACGATTCATGCACGCCGGCAGCCCGCCGCCCGGCCGAACGGCGACATCACGACCCCAGGCGAGCACCTCGTCGAACGGCAACAGCGGCACCCGCGCGACGAACCAGCCCGAAGGGACCAGCTCCGCGGACGCCGGGGTCCGCTTGCCTGGGGTGGGCCCGGCGGGCGTCTCCGGGACCGCGACCGGTGGTGATGACGGGCTCACGGAATCGACACCGCCAGCAGCTCGTCCCAGTGCGGCTCGGCGACGTGCGTTGCGGAGAGCAGGGCCAGGCCAACACCTGCCGCTCCGTCCAGCAGACCCGGGTCGCCCCACCACCCGTCGACGCCCGCACCCCTGCCGCGCAGGGACCCGTAGCCGCCGATGCCCCGACCGACTCGTCGCTGGTCGAGCAGGATCCGGAACCAGTGCACGGCCGCGTGGCGTAGCACCTCATCGCCGGTGGCCTGGTACATCCGGTTGAACAGGTGGGCGGCGCCCGCGGTGCCGTGGCACAGGCCCGTGCTCACCAGATGCATGTCGGCGTCCGACCGTGTTGCAGCCGCGTGTGCGAGCGATAGCGCCCGAGCCTCCCAGTCTTCACGACCTCGGAGTCTCGCCGCCGCCAACAGTGCCGCCGCTGCCCCGAGATCGCCGTAGCACCAGGCGGTTCTAGCAAGTCCGGCGGACAGGTCGTAGCCGGCGAAGGGCGGAATCGTGGTGCGGCCATGACCATCGGTGACGGTGTCCAGCAGCGCGTCGATCGCCGGCGCCAGCAGCGAGTCGGCCAGGGCGATACCGGCCGTCGCCATGCGGGCCAGCACGCTGATGATGCCGGCGGCGCCGTGGGCGACGCCCAGGTCGGTCCGACCGGAAGGATGCAGCCTCCGGGTGTCCGGGTCGAGGTGCGCCGGTGGGGTACGCCAGGTGATGCCGGCGTCCATCGGGTGGGACAGCTCCGCCAGGAGGGCCGCGATCCTGGTCAGCAGGAGGGGACCGGCCGGCCCCGGCGGCCGTTGCAACGCACAGAGGGCATACCCCGCGACCCCGTAGAGCAACTCCGGGCTGAACACCCCCTCCGGGTCGTCAAGGATCGTCGCCAGGGCGCGGTCGACGTCAGCCATCGGGTCGTCGTCCACCAGGGCGCCATCGATCCAGCGGCCGAGATGCGCTACCGCCCAGGCGATTCCGGTGATTCCATCCGAGAACGACAAGCCGGAATCCATCGGCCACCGACGAGCGGATCGACGCGTCGAGCAGAGTCACCGCAAGGTCGATCTCGTCCGCGCGCTGCCGAGCGTGGCCGTTCGTCGCCAGGAAGACGGCGGTGCCGGTCCGGCCGCAACTCAACCCGGGGCCGGACCATGAGTCGATTCCGCGCCCGGTACCGACCGGCGCCGCGGCCGAAACCAGATCTGCAGTGAGCGCCGCGAGCGCGTCCGCTGCCCGACGGGCGTCGTCACCGCTGAGCAACGGTGCCCAGCGGGGTGCCGTCACGTAGGTGTGTCGGGCGTCCCCGGGGGCTCGATGATCGGGCACGTCGGCTTGGCGGTGGTGGTGTCGCCGCACTCGGGCCAGGACTTGCTCTTGGACTTCTTCTTCCCGATGGCCACGACGTCGCGGCCGCGCGGCGTGAGCACGCGGATGGTTTCGTGATCGAGCACCAACTTCGGCAGCCAACGGGTCGGGCGCTCGCTCGGGATGGTCAGCCGGTCGGTCGGCTCAACCTGGACGTCCTGCATGGGAAGCCCCTCTCGTCGGAGGCAAATAGATTACCAGCGAGGGCAAGCGCCGGGCCGGACGAGGACAGATCGATCAGGTGCTCGATGAGTGCGCCGTTACTGAACGGCGACTCGGTGCGCTACGCAGCGGCGACTCGGGTGCGATTCCGACGAACGCAGCACCGGTTGCCCGCGACGCCGCGCGCCCGGTGGGCCATACTCCATCGATGGAAGCGCCGCAATGAGCACCATCGGATGGATCATCCTGCTGGTCCTGGTCGTGCCCATGATCGGGATTCTGGTCTGGCTGATCGTCGCCGAGTCGACGGTGCGGGTGCCGTCGGGCAGTCTTGGCCTGCTGATGGTCAGGGGGCGGGCCACTGACACGGCACTGCTACCCGGGCGGCACTTCGTGCCTGCGCTGCGGCGGCGGATGGTCGAGGAATATCCGTCGGTCGAGTTCGCCTATCGGGCAGGCGGATCCGACGATGTCCAGGACACCCGGCTGGACCGGTCCGGGCCGCCACTGCTGGTCACCCTCGGAGACCGGGTGACGGCCGGTGTCTCGCTGACCATCCGCTTCCAGCTGATCCCCGAGCGGCTCCGGCTGATCCACGAGCGGTTCGGCCCCGAGGGCATCTTCGGGATCGTCCGGGATGAGAGCAGCCGCGCGGTCACCACGACCCTGGGCGATCCGGAGATCGGCATTGCGAACCTGCTGGGTGCCGAGCGGGACGCGTGCCAGCAGCGGCTGGCCGCCGCCGTCGGCGAGGTCCTCGAGGCTGACGGGATCAGGGTGACGGCCTTGCTGCTGGGTGCCGTCGATCTCGGACGGACCGGCGAGGTGATCCAGGCGACCGTCCGCGCCCGCTACGAACTCGAGCGGGAGCAGGCCGAGGCGGCCACCCGGATGGTCCGGGCCCTCAACGACGCCGACCTCCAGCAGCACCTCACGTCCTCCAGCGACGCTGCCTGGCGGTATCGCGAGACCGATCTGTGGCGAGACCTGGTGCAGCGCACGGAGGCCCTGCAGGTCGCGCTGCGGGCCGGGCCCGGCGGGACCGCGGTGGGCCTCACCGCGCACGACGACCCGGCAGCCGACGAAGCGGCGCGTGCGGAGAAGCGGTCGTGACCAGGGCCATGGCCGGTTCCGTCGCCACCCCACCCGACACCACGCAGCTGCCGCGCCGGGAACGGCTACTGGAGATCATCGCGGTGCTGCTGCTCGGCATCACCACGATCGGCACCGCCTGGTGCGGGTACCAGGCCTCGCAGTGGAACGGGGCGCAGGGCGACCTGGCCCGGGCGTCCTCGGACGAGCGGGTCGAGGGATCGCGGCTGTTCGGGCTGGCCACCCAGAAGGTCGCCTACGACAGCACGTTGATCGCCCAGTACGCCGAGGCCGCCCAGGCGGGCAACCAGAAGCTGTTGGACTTCTACAAGAAGGCCCTGGTCCGGCCGGACTTCCTGCCCACCCTGGAGAAGTGGGAAGCGCAGGTGCGGGCCGGTGGCACCCCGGCGAACATCTTCCAGGACCCGGCGTACCTCGATGCCGAGTTCGCGGACTACCGAGCGACGGTGGTCAAGGCGGAGGAGCTCACCGCAGAGAGCCAGGCGGCAGCGGCCAACTCCGATGCCTACGTGATCACCACGATCCTGCTCGCGGTCGCGCTGTTCTTCGCGGGCGTCACATCGTCGTTCAAGTACTTCCCGGCCCGGGTCCTCCTGATCGCCATCGCGGTCGCCACCGTCGCCTTCGCCGCCGCCCGACTGGCCGACCTACCGATCACCTGACCAGGGCCGCGAACCGGCCGGTCCGTCCTACCGGGCGGCCTTGCGCTTGGGCCGGAACCACGGGAACAGCGACCCGACGATCACGCCGATCACCAGGATGATCACGAACCAGACCCAGGCCGGCATGCTCAGCGTCCACCACAGGAAGTTGACTTCGCCGGTCCCGGTGTTCTGGAAGGCGAAGACCAAGGCCAGGGCGAGAAGCACCAGCGCGAGGATGAGCTTGGCGCTCACCCGCTTCTTCGGTTGGTCCGGCCTGACCTCTACCACGGCGATCCCCACTCTCGGACGGGAAACGAACCTGCGGTACCCCATCTGGAGCAACCGAGGGAATGGTAGCGCCGTCGCTGCGCTTCCACGACGACCGGGACGGTGTGTTTCGTCCGACTTTTCGTGGCTCAGTCGGTCAGGGCGGCTCGGCCCGCTCGGCAGCGATCGTGGCCGGGCCGCCCGGCGCAGCCGGGCGTACGGTTGCGCTAACCCCGACGAGGTGGAGGACTGCACATGACGTACCCCGAAGATCACGTCTCCCCGGCGGAGCAGCCGGAACGTCAAGTGGAGCGTGACGCCGGTGCTGACGACGATCAGGGATCGGACCGCAGCGACAGCGCCGAGCAGGTCGCGCGCGACGCCGGCGGCGAGGTCGACGAGGTTCTGGACGCCACCGACAGCACCGAGCAGGTTGCGCGCGATGCCGGGCACGACGATGACGAGGGGTCGGACCGCCAGGACGGTGCCGAGCAGATCGCGCGCGACTACGGCACATCGGCCGCCGCGAACGAGAACCCCGTCTGATCCGGCCCGTTCCGGGCTCTGACCCGGTATGGCCGTGCAGGTAGGGACTTCCGGGTGGAGCTATGCCCATTGGAACGGTGTGCTCTATCCGCCCGGTACCTCGCCGGCCGACCGGCTGGCACAGTATGTCCGACGGTTCGGCACCGCGGAACTGAACAGCAGCTTCTATCGGTGGCCGCATCCGCAGACGTTCGCGGGCTGGCGTCGGCGGCTGCCCACGGGCTTTGCTCTCTCGGTCAAAGCTCCACGCGGACTCACCCACGCCAAGAAGTTGTACGCGCCGGAGGCCTGGGTGCAGCGGATAGCGGCCGGCTGGCACGAACTGGGCGACCGGCGGGCCGTCCTGCTGGTACAACTGGCGCCGCAACAGGTCCGCGACGACGACCGGCTCCGCTACTTCCTCGACCTGCTCCCAGCGTGGATCCGCACCGCGGTCGAATTCCGGCATCCGTCCTGGCTCGACGAGCAGGTGTTCGCTCTGCTGGAAGCGCGCGGAGTCGCCTACTGCGTGATGAGCGGCGCGCGGCTGCCGTGCGTGCTGCGGGCCACGGCCCCGCTCGTCTACGTCCGCCTGCACGGGCCCGACCATCAGCATCTCTACGGCGGCTCGTACTCGGATGAGGAGCTGTCCTGGTGGGCCGACCGCATCCGGGAGTGGTCGTCGTCCGGACGGGATGTGTTCGCGTACTTCAACAACGACGGCGACGGCAATGCCGTCCGCAACGCCCTCGAACTGCGCCGGCAGCTCGGCTGCTGACCCGCGCCGGCCTCCGGGCAGAATGACGGAGCATGACGAACTTCGAGCACAGCAGTCCTCCGGATCCGCAGACCGTGCGCGAGGTGCTCGAGTACTTCGGTACCTACCTCGCCTTCCGGCGGCGGTTCACCCGGGTGCCCGGGGTGCAGGCCGCCGTGCACATCGGCGGCGAGCTCGCGTTCTCGCAGGCCTACGGGCTGGCGGACGTGGCGCGGGACATCCCGCTCGGTACCACGCATCTGTTCCGGATCGCGTCGCACTCCAAGACCTTCACCGCGACCGCGGTGCTGCAACTGGCCGAGGAAGGGCGGCTGCGGCTGGACGACAGAGCGGACTCCTGGGTGCCGGCGCTGGCGTCGAAGCCGATCGGGGCGTTGACCCTGCGCGAGCTGCTGGCGCACGCGGGCGGGGTGAGCAGGGACAGTACCGACGGCGACTTCTGGCAGCTGGAGCGGCCTTTTCCGGATGCCGCCGGTCTCGCGGCTGTGCTTTCCGGCGACGCCGTCACCGTGCTGGCCGCCAACGAACAGTTCAAGTACTCCAACATCGGATACGCGCTGCTGGGCACGGTGATCGAAGCGGTCACCGGGTCCAGCTACCACGATCATGTCCGCGCCACCATCGTCGACAGACTGGGACTTGCCGACACCGGGCCGGAGTTCGATCCGGCGATCGCGGACCGGTACGCCGCCGGCTACAGCGCGCTGTCGTACGCCGATACGCGGGTGCTCATCGAGCATGTCGACACCGGAGCGCTGGCGGCGGCGGCCGGGTTCTACGCGACCGCAGCCGATCTGGTCACGTATTTCTCCGCGCATTACCTCGGGGACCAGCGGCTGCTCCCGGACTCGGCGAAACGGGTGATGCAGCATCCGATCTGGGAGGCATCCGGCCCGGAGAAGCGCTACGGACTCGGATTGTCGATCGTCGCGTGCGGGGACCGGCAGCTGATCGGGCACGGTGGTGGATATCCCGGCCACGTCACGAGATCCCTGGTGGACAGCACCCAGGGGATCGCCGTCTCGGTATTCACCAACGCCATCGACGGGGCTGCCGAGTCGATGGCGACGGCTCTGTTCACCCTGCTCGATCGGGCCGGGCCGGCGCGGCCGGAGCCGGCCGGCGCGGACCTCACCTCGTTCACCGGACGGTTCGCGAACCTCTGGGGAGTGTTCGACGTGGCGCTCCTGGGTGGGCGACTGCACCTGCTGTGGCCCACTGCGGCCGACCCCACGACGGAGGCGGCTGAACTCGAGGTGGTCGACGACAGCACTCTGCGGGTGGTCGGCGGATCCGGCTACGGGTCTCCCGGCGAGACCATCACCTACCAGCGCGACGCCGGCGGACGGATCACCCGGATCCGTGCCGGGGCGATGTCCAGCGTTCCACTGGACGACTTCGAGCTCGCCGATCCCGTGCGATCAACCGGCTGACAGGTCGACAGGTCCATCCGCCGCCCGCAGCGCCCATGCAGCGGCAAGGCCCGCGCGGTTCGCCAGCCCCAACCGCGCGTAGATCCGCCGGAGGTGGCTGGACACGGTGGCCGGGCGCAGTCCCAGCCGCCGGGCGATCTGCTGATCGGTGCCACCTGCGGCAACCAGCGCGGCGACCTCCCGCTCACGATCACTCAGCAAGGAGAGGTCCGCAGCGCCCGGCGCGGCGGGCCCGGCGGCTGCGCCGCGGCCAGGGCAACGACGTCCTGATCGGCTTCGGTGGGAACGACACGCTGCGCGGTGAGGAGGGCACCGACGGCCTCAACTGCGGCGCCGGTGCCGCCGACTCCGCCAACGGTGGGTCGGGCAACGACCAGTCGTTGGGCTGCGAGTCCAACACCGCGGTCGAGACGATCAGACCCTGACCCGTTGCGCCACGTCACATCTGTAGTTCAGCACCCGGTACCCGGCGCGACAGTGCGCCGGGTACCGGCAGTTCCGGGCAACGAGCGAGATTCAGCCCGCGGTGGCGGCGGCCGGCTGCCCGGCCGGCAGCTCGGTGTGGATGTAGCGCCCGCCGCGCATGATCGAGGCAGCCGCGCCGATCAGCGACATCGCGATCGCTGCCAGGAACACCACGACCAGCCCGTCGTGGAAGGGCTCCGTAAGGAGCCTGGGGAAGAACTGCTGCCCGGTCAGGGTCGCGCTGTCGGCGGCGGACAGTTGGGCAAGTGCGTTCGGCCCGAGCAGGGTCTGCACCGGGTTGTATCCGAGGAAGGCCGCGAACAGGCTGCCGACCGGCGGTTCGGCGGCCACCCGGGTGGCGATCGCGGAGGGCACTCCGTGCGCGGTCAACCCGCTGTACAGGGTGGCCGGAAGACTGGCGGCCAGGCCGGCGATCATCAGCGAGAAGAAGATCCCGATCGACAACGACGACCCCGCATTGAAGAACGTGCCGCTCATCCCGGCCGCCGCGCCGCGCTTGGTTGCCGGGACGCTGTTCATGATGGCGGTGGTGTTCGGCGCGCTGAACATGCCGGACCCGATTCCGTTGAGTGCCAACAACGCGGCGAACTCCCCGTAGCTGAAATCGACCGGCAACAGCAGCAGGCCGAGGAAGCTCAGCGCCACCAGCAGCAACCCGGCGCTGGCGAACCAGCGGGCCCCGAACCGGTCGGACAAGGCCCCGGAGAGCGGACCCGCCACCAGGAAGGCGATGGTCAACGGCAGCAGGTAGATGCCTGCCCAGAGCGGAGTGTCCTCGAAGGCGTACCCGTGCAGCGGCAGCCAGATTCCCTGCAGCCAGATGATCAGCATGAACTGCAACCCGCCGCGGGCCACCGAGGCGAGCAACCCGGCCAGGTTGCCGGTCCAGAAGGCCCGGACCTTGAACAGCGACATGGAGAACATCGGTTCCGCGATCCTCGATTCGACCACGCAGAACACCACCAGGAGCGCGATACCGCCGATGATGCCGCCGAGCACCATGGGACTGGTCCAGCCCATGGTGTGGCCGCCGTAGGGCTGGATGCCGTAGGTGATGCCGGCGAGCAGCGCGGTGAGCCCGACCGCGAACAGGATGTTGCCCCACCAGTCGATGCCGGCGGGCTGCCGTGCGCTCAGCTCGTGCAGACTCAGGTACGACCAGACGGTACCGATCAGGCCGAACGGCACCGAGACGAAGAACACCAGCCGCCAGTCCACCTCGGCGAGCAACCCACCGACAACCAGACCGATGAAGGAGCCCGCGATCGCGGCGACCTGGTTGAACCCCAGCGCCATTCCGCGCCGCTCCACCGGAAAGGCATCGGTGAGGATGGCGGTCGAGTTGGCGAACAGCATGGCTGCGCCGACGCCCTGCACCAATCGCCAGATGATGAGCCACATGGCGCCGGCGCCGCCCTTGAACGGGTCGAGGGCGAGCGCGATCGAGGCGAGGGTGAACACCACGAAGCCGGCGTTGTAGATCTTGACCCGGCCGTACATGTCGCCGAGCCGGCCCAGGGTGACGACCAGGACCGCCGTGACGACCAGGTATCCCATGAGGGTCCAGAGCAGGTAGCCGACGTTGCCGGGGGCGAGTGGGTCGAGCTCGATACCGCGGAAGATCGCCGGTAGCGAGATGATCACGATCGAGGCGTTGAGGGTGGCCATCAGCACCCCGAGCGTGGTGTTGGACAGCGCCACCCACTTGTAGCGCGGGTGCTCGGAGTGCACGGCGAACCTGCGCCGGGTGTTCGATGGGTCCGTCATCTCGTCCTCGAGGCGTCTCTACGTTAGCCAAACTAACTATAGCTGCGGCTCCCCGAGCCGCACCCGGCGGACCCCGGAGGTGCGCGGCCGATGTCGCCTCCGCCGCCGCGGCACGCAGCGGCCTTCACCGCGATCGCGGCATACAGTGCGCGGATGAGCATGCTGGTCGACGTAGACGGCGGTGCGCTGGCTGTCGAGACCTATCCGGGTGGCTCCGAGCCGATTCTCGCGATCCACGGCATCAGCAGCCAGCGCAAATTGTGGATGTGGCTGCACGCGCAGGATCCGGAGCTGCAGCTGGTGGCACCGGACCTGCGCGGACGCGCGGACAGCGTGGATGTCGCGGGCAGATCGTCGGTGCGTCGGCATGCCGAGGACATGATCGCGGTGCTCGACGCCTTCGATCTCGAGGCGGTGCACGTGTGCGGAATGTCGATGGGCGGCTACGTCGCGGTCGACCTCGCCGTCCGGTATCCGGACCGGGTGCAGAGCCTGATCCTGGTGGACGGCGGCTTCCCGATGTCGTTGCCGACAGCGTTGACGCCGGCCGCCCTGCCGGCGGTGTTCGCGGATCGGCTCGATCGGTTGCGCCAGCGCTGGGAGGATGTCGAGGAGTATCTCCGGTTCTTCCTGGCCCATACCGGACCGCTGCTGGACCCGGCCGACCCGTTGCTCCGTCGCTATCTCGCCCACGATCTCGACAACGGCCAGGTCCGGCTCTCCTCCGATGCCCTGCTGAGCGACGCGGAGGACATCTTCTTCGGTGAGAACCCCTGGCAGCAGCTCGATGTGCCGGTGCGGCTCAGCTACGCACAGTGGAGCAGCGGCCGGAACACCCCGCCCGCCTACCCGGCGGACACCATCGCGGGGTGGCGCGACCGCCTGGTCTCGACACGGTTTCTGCCTGACCTCGATCACATCGGTTCGATCATGACGCCGTCCGGCGCCCGGGCCGCCGCCGACCTGATCCGCGAGGCGCTGGGGTGAGCGCAGCGCTGGGGACCGCATCGCTGCTGGATGCGCTCGGTCGCGGTATCCCGGCAGACCGGCTGGTGGTCGATGCCGATGTGCTGAGCAGCATCTCGCGTGACGAGGCGGAATGGGCGGCGGTGGGTCGCGCCGCCGTCGGCCTGCGCGCGCGCACCGAAGCCGAGGTGCAGCACGCCGTCGCCGTGTGTGCGGAGCTCAGGGTCCCGGTGGTACCCAGGGGGGCCGGGACGGGTCTGTCCGGTGGTGCGAACGCGGTCGAAGGCTGCGTGCTGCTGGACCTGTCGAAAATGGACGCAATCGTGGACATCGACCGCGAGAACATGACCTGCGTCGTGCAGCCGGGCATCGTCAACAACGCGCTGAAGGCCGCGGTCGCCGAGCACGGGATGTGGTACCCGCCGGACCCGGCGAGCGCGCCATGGTCGACGATCGGCGGCAACGTCGCGACCAACGCCGGCGGTCTGTGCTGTCTGAAGTACGGGGTGACCAGGGACTACGTGCTCGGGCTCCGAGCGGTCGTCGGCGGCGACGCCGGCTACGGGACCGCCGTCCGGCTCGGCCGGGCGACCACCAAAGGTGTTGCCGGGCTTGACGTCACGGCGCTCATGGTCGGCTCAGAGGGCACCCTGGGCGTGATCACCGAGGTCACCCTGCGACTCCGGCCGGCGCCTGCCGAGCCGCCGCGAACCGTCGTCGGTGCCTTCGGCAGCGTGGTGGACGCCGGTCGGGCGGTCGCACTGATCACCCGGACCGGGCTGACCCCGTCGGCGCTGGAGTTGATGGACCGGTTCTGCCTACAGGCGGTCGAGGACTGGAAGCACCTGGGCCTGGAGCCCGACGCGGCCGCACTGCTGCTGGCCAGGGTGGACTCGCCGGGCAGCGCGGGGGAGACCGAGGCCGAGGGGATCGTGGCCTGCTGCGAGGCCGCCGGCGCCCTCTGGGCCACTCGTTCCACCGACGAGGCCGAGGCCGAGGCGTTGTTCGAAGCTCGGCGGCTCGCCTACCCGGCGCTCGAGCGGTTGGGGCCGGTGCTGACCGAGGACATCGTCGTGCCGCGCTCGAAAGTGCCGGACATGCTGGCCGAGATCGCGGCGATCGGCACCCGGAACGGGGTGCACATCGCGGCCATCGCGCACGCCGGCGACGGCAACCTGCATCCGTTGATCATCGCGCCGCCGGGCGACGATGCCCAGCGGATCGCCGCGCAGGCCGCATTCGAGGAGCTGCTCGACGCCGCCATCGGGTTCGGCGGCACCGTGACCGGTGAACACGGCGTCGGACTGCTCAAAATGCCCGGCATGGTCCGCGAACTCGATCCGGCGGCGTTGATCATGCAACGCTCGATCAAGCGCGTCCTGGATCCGTTGGGCATCTTCAATCCGGGCAAGGTGCTCTGAGCAATGACACAGCGCCGGCCGCGACTGTCGATGATCGCCGCGCTGGTCGTCGTCCTGGTGCTCGGAACCGCGCCCGCGGCCGGTGCCGTCCCCGCATCGACGGCTCGGGCCGTTGCCACCACCTCCGCGGCTGCCGTAGTCGGATCCGGTGTCGTGCGGACCAAGATCCTCGGCTACAGCGTTGCCCGTCGGCCGATCCTCGCCTACGAGCTGGGCGACCCGTCCAGCACGTTCAAGGCGGTCGTACTGGGCAACATGCACGGAACCGAGACGGCGGGCCTGACGGTGACCGCGTCCTTGCTCACCCACGCACCGATCCACGGGGTGGATCTGTGGGTCGTCCCGACGATGAATCCCGATGGGGTGGCCGGACACACCCGGGGCAACGCCCATGGCGTCGACCTGAACCGGAACTGGCCGAACGCCTGGATCCCGATACCGCCCACCGCGGACGGAAATTCGAAGTATTCCGGCCCCCGGGCCGTTTCCGAGCCCGAGACCCGTGCGCTCTACACGTTTCTGCTGCAGCTGCGTCCCGCTCGGTTGGTATCCATGCACCAGCCGCTGGTCGGGGTGGACACGACCGACGGCGGGGCAAGGGACCCGGCGTTCCGGCGCGCGCTGGCCACCGGGCTCGGCCTGCCCGAGAAGCCCCTCACCTGCAACAGCGCCTGCCACGGATCGCTGACCGGGTGGATGACCAACCATCAGGCCGGCGCGGGGATCACCGTCGAGTTCTCCGCAGCACCGACCGCCGGTTACCTCTCCGGGCAGGCCGCCCGGGGTGTGCTGGCGGCCATCATGGTCGGGCATGCGACGAAGCCGCCGCCGCGGCTGACGGCCGCTGCCGCCCGGCACTACGTCGACCAGCTCGCCCGCAGCCTGCTCGGCCGGCCGGCCGCACCGGGGAATCCCCTCGTCGCTGACCTGGTAGCGGGGCGCAAGACCAGGGCGGATGCCGCCACCTCGGTGGCGACCTCGCAGGCCCGCGCCGGCCGGCTGGTCGAGCGGGCCTACCGGGAGTGCCTCGGCCGCGCCCCCAACGGCGCACTCCGGGAGCAGCGGGCCAGAGCGCTGCGGGTCGACACCGGGCGGTGGGACACCCTGATCGGGGTGCTGTGCGGCTCGGCCGAGGCATACCGGCGGGCCGGAAGCGACCGGGAACCCTGGGTTGACATGGTCTTCCGCGCGGAACTGGGGCGTGCTGCCACAGCGACGGAGCGGCGCACCTACGCCGCCCGGTCGCGGTCGCAGGGACTGGTGAGCACGGCCACCTTCCTGGCTGCGACCCGGACGGCGTCGTCGCGCTCCCTCGGTCTGCTGTTCGACGCCATGCTCGGCCGGGCTGCCGACGCGGCGGCTGTGCGGCGCTGGGGGCCGTCCATGCCGGGTCGGGGCATCTTCACCGTCGCCGTACAACTGGCGACCTCCGCGTCCTTCCTCCAACGCTGAATCCCAGGTCGAAGGCCGCCGCATCGACGGATGGGACAGGGGCATAAACTCGCCGGGCTCACCCGTTCGGAAGGACCGTCGTGACCTACTCCGTCCAGCTGTACTCCGTCCGCGAGGCCCTGACCGCGGACACCTCGGCCACCCTCGACCGGCTCGCCGCCATCGGCTTCGGCCAGGTCGAGCCTTTCGACTTCGTCGCCCGCGCCGACGACCTCGAACCGGCCCTGGCCTCTGCAGGCCTGCTCGCGCCGTCGGGCCATGTCGGGCTGCTCGCGGGTGACCGAAGGCAGATCTTCGACGCCGCGGAGCGGCTCGGCATCGGCACCGTCATCGACCCGTTCCGGCCGCCGGAGCATTGGCAGGACCTCGACTCGATCCGGCGGACGGCCGATCTGCTCAACGAGGCGGCGTCGGCCGCTGCCGAGCATGGTCTCCGGGTGGGCTACCACAATCACCAGTTCGAGCTGTCCTCGGTGATCGACGGCACCACGGCGCTGGAGCATTTCGCCGGGTACCTCGAACCGGGCGTCGTGCTCGAACTCGACACCTACTGGGCGGCCGTCGGCGGTCAGGATCCGGCCGAGCTGCTACGCCGGCTGGGCGACCGGGTGAAGTTCATCCACATCAAGGACGGGCCGATCTCCGACGACGTCACCCAGCAGCTCCCGGCCGGCGAGGGTGCCATGGCGATCTGGGACATCATCGGCGCGGCAACCGGACTCGAGGTCGGGGTGGTCGAGTTCGACGCCTACGCCGGCGACATGTTCGACGGCGTCGCCCGATCGCTCGCCTACCTCGACCGCGGGCCGGACGGCGGGGCGGCATGACCGGTAGCGGACCGGTCGGCGTCGGATTCATCGGCGCCGGCGTGATCAGCGGCGCGTACCTGAAGAACCTGACCAGCTTTCCCGACGTCGCGGTACACATCGTCGGCGATCTGGTGCCCGAGGTCGCCGCGGCGCGCGCCGAGGAATACGGCGTCCCGGTCGGCGGAACCCCGGACGAGGTGCTGGCGCACCCCGAGGTCGAGATTGTCGTCAACCTGACGATCCCAGCCGCGCACGCCGAGGTCGCCACCCGCGCGGTCCGGGCCGGCAAGCATGTCTGGAGCGAGAAGCCCTTCGCCCTCGACCGTCCCAGCGGTCGGGCGCTGCTCGACGAGGCGGCCGCAGCCGGGCTGCGACTCGGGTGCGCGCCGGACACCGTGCTGGGGGCCGGTATCCAGACCGCCCGCCGGGTGATCGAACGGGGCGACATCGGGCGCCCGCTCACCGCGCTGACGCTGTTCCAGGGCCCGGGGCCGCAATCCTGGCACCCGAATCCGGCGTTCCTGTTCCAGATCGGGGCGGGTCCGCTGTTCGACATGGGCCCGTACTACCTGACCACTCTGGTCCAGGCGTTCGGCCCGGTCGGCCGGGTCGCCGCGCTCGGCTCGACCGCCTCACCGACCCAGGTGGTCGGCTCCGGCCCGCGGGCGGGGGAGGTGTTCGACATCGAGGTGCCGACCCACGTCGGCCTGCTGACCCAGTTCGCCTCCGGCGCGAGCGGACAGAGCATCTTCAGCTTCGAATCGCCGCTCCCGCGAACCGGGTTCGTCGAGATCACCGGCACCGAAGCCACTCTGAGCCTGCCCGATCCGAACACCTTCGACGGCGACCTGCGGATCCGGCGGTCCGGGGGCACCGACTGGGAACCGATCCCGCTCACCGGCGCGAGTGCCGGTCGCGGCATGGGCGTGTTGGACATGGCCAGGGCGATCCGGGCCGGGGTCCCGCACCGGATCACCGGTGAGCTGGCCTACCACGTCCTGGACATCATGGTGTCGGCCACCGACTCGATCAGCTCGGGCCAGTTCGTCGACCTGGCCAGCACGGTCGGCGTCCAGGATCCGCTGCCCGAGGACTGGGATCCGTTCACGGCGACGCTCTGATCGGATCAGGTCGTCACCCGTCCGCGCCACATCCAGGCCAGCACTTCCTGGATGTGGGTGTCCCAGAAACCCCACTCGTGCGCGCCGGGCGGGAACGCGCTGTCCAGCGGGACCCCGGCGGCCGCGCAGGCCGCGACGAAGGCGCGGTTCTCGTCGAGGAGAAAGTCCTCCGTCCCGCAGTGCACACTGAGCCGCGGAAGGCCCGCGGTATCGGCCGTCCTGAGCAGAGCCAGCAGGTCGTCCTCGGTCCCCGCGCGGTTGATCCCACCGAAGATCCGGTCGAACATGCGGGTATCGACGGGCGGCTCCAGACCGCGACCCCTGGCTGCCACGTCCATGGCCCCGGACAGGCTGGCAGCGGCCGCGAACCGCTCCGGCTGACGCAACGCCCACTTCATCGCGCCGTATCCACCCATCGACAGGCCGGCGACGAAGGTGTCCTCGCGGCGGTCGGACACCCGGAAGAACGAACCGACGATGTCCGGCAGTTCCTCACTGAGAAACGTCCAGTAGCGGCCGCCGTAGACCTCGTCGGTGTAGAAACTGCGGTGCACCTGCGGCATCACGACGGCCAGACCGAGGGGCCCGACGTAGCGCTCGATGGAGGTGTGGCGCAACCAGATGGTGTCATCGTCGGACAGCCCGTGCAGCAGGTACAGCACCGGTGCCGGACCGCTGGTGGCGGCGCCGGTGACCCCGATCTGGTTCGACGTCTGCTGCGGGAGGATGACGGTCATCGAGGTGCTGAGGCCGAGAGCCTCGGAGTAGAAGTCGCAGCGCAGGTGGGCCATTCACCGACTATTGCACGAGCGCGGTTCAGGGCGAGGCGTCTCCCGGGCGGAGCGCGGCGAGCACCTGCCGGAACCGCGCGCGGCGCTCGGCATATCGAGCGGTCCGGTCCGCATTCGGCTCGGCCACCAGAGTCAGATCTGGACGGGTGGCGGCGATCAGGTCCGGCTCGGTGACCAGACCGGCGGCCAGGGCACCGGTGTAGGCGCCGCCCAGGGCGGAGGCGCCGGGGACGTCCAAGGCGTACAGCCGGACGTCGAGGATGTCGGCGAGCAGCTGCCGCCATCCCGGCGCGGTGCTCCCGCCACCGGCGAGGCGAACCCCGTTGGTCCGGGAGTCGTTGGCGGGCAGCGCGTCCAGCGCATCAGCGAGCGCGAATCCGACGCCATCGAGGGCGGACCGGAGCAGGCTGGTCCGGTCGTGGCGCCCGGTGAGCCCGGTCCAGGACGCGGTGAGCCGGGTGTCCATGTGCGGCGTGCGCTCGCCGTTGAGATGCGGAACGAAGATCGGGTCGCCCTCGGGTGGCGGCGGTGACTCTGCGGCCGCGTAGAGCTCGGCCCAGCTGACGCCGAGCGTCCCGCGGACCCAGTCGAGGGTCAGGCCGCCGTTGAGGATGGCACCCATCGCGTACCAGCCGGTGGCCGTCGCTGACCGGTAGGTGTGGGTGACCGGAGCCCCGGCGGCCGCCAGCAGCTCATAGGTCGGCGCCGGCACCGGGGTGACGAGTTGAGCGCCGGTGCCGATGGTGAGTTGGACCGCCCCGGGCTCGATGAGTCCTGATCCCAGTGCCGCCGCAGCCGTGTCGGCGGCGCCGGCGGCGACCGGGATGCCCGCGGGCACACCGAGTTCCGCCGCAGCAGTGACCTGCAGCTCGCCGGCCGGCGCGCCGGCGGACGCCAACAGCGGTGGCAGCAGGGAGCCGTCGAGATCCAGGGCATCGGCGACCTCACCGGACCAGTCCCGGGCCACCAGGTCGTAGAGCAACGTCGCCGAGGCGTCACTGGGCTCGCCGGCGAACCGGCCCGTCAGCCGGGCCCTGATCCAATCCTTGGGTTGGAGCGCCCAGGCGGTGGCGCGGTAGGTGTCCGGCTCGTTGACGGCCAGCCAGGCGAGCAGCGGCCCGGCCATGCCGGGGCTGAGCGGGTTGCCCAGCCGGATCCGACTGGATCGCGGTAGCGCACGGTAGCGGTCGAGTTGATCCTCCGCTCGGGAATCCGACCACAGCAGCGCCGGCCGCAGCGGTCGCCCCCGCTCGTCGCAGACCACCAGCCCGTGCATCTGCCCGGACAGGCCGACCGCGACCGGCGGATGCGGGCAGCCGGCGCGGACCTGCGCGGTGGCGTCGCGGATGGCCGACCACCACAGCTCGGGATCGGTCTCGGACCACCCCGGTCGCGGTTGCGAGACCGGGTAGGCCCTGGTCGCCTGGGCCAGCACGCGGCCGGCGAGATCGATCAGCACCACCTTCACCGAACTGGTTCCCAGGTCGATGCCCAGCAGCGCGGCCGTCGCGGTGCTCATCCGCGGCCCGGCCGGATCTGGACTGTCATGTCAGCGCCATTTCGTCGTCGATGCCGGCCACCGTCGGGCCTCGGTCAGGGAACGATGACGACCTTGTGGGCGGTCTTGTCGGAAGTCAGGGTCTCCAGTGCCTCGGCGTACTCGTCGAGCGAGAACCGGTGGGTGATGATCCCGTCGGTCTTCGCCCGGCCGGTGCGTAGCGCCGCGATCGCGGCGCCGAACGACGTCATCTCGGCGAAGGAACCCTTGATGGTGATCTCCCGGCGGAACACGTCGAACGGGTGGAATCTCACGATCTCCTCGCCACGGGTGACGCCGTAGATCATCACCGTTCCGCCGTTGCGGGTCAGCGGTACGCAGATGTCGCCGATGGTGGTGGCGCCGGTGGCTTCCACGACGATGTCGTAGCCGTCGCCGCCGGGCGATGCCGCGCGCAACGCGGCGATGTTGGCATCGCCGTCGGTCCGGTCGATCAGCACGGTGTTCTCGATGCCCAGCGCGGCCGCGGCGTCCAACTTGAACCGGGTCGGGCCGGCCACGGTGACCGACGAGGCACCGCCGGAAGCGATGAGCTGGGCCAGCAGGAGGCCGGTCGGTCCCGCGCCGATCACCAACGCGCTCGACCCCGGGCGGACCTGGAGCGTCTCAAGACCGTGCATGGCGCACGCCGCAGGTTCGGTGAACACGGCGGTGTCCAGCGGCAGCCCCTCGACCGAGAACACCAGCAGCTCGGAGACGCAGGCGTATTCGGCGAAGAAGCCGGGAAAGTTGCTCCCCAGACCTTTGGCGTTCTCGCACAGGATCAGCCGGCCGGACAGACAGTACGAGCAGTGGCCGCAGTACACGTTGGGATTGACCGTGACCTGCTCACCGATCGCGAACCGGGTGACCCCGTCGCCCAACGCCGCAACGGTCCCCACCACTTCGTGGCCCGGGATCAGCGGGAAGACGGCGTTGAAGTCGCCGTGGTGGATGTGCAGATCGGTGCCGCAGACGCCGACCTGGATGACCTTGATCAGCACCTCGCCGGCGGCCGGCGTCGGGGTGTCGATCTCGGTGATCTGGTAGCTGGCCGGGGCGTCGTACAGAACGGCTCTCATCGCGGGATCTTCCTGCTGGCGGGACGGTTCCCACGCAACAGTAGAGTACGGCGCCCCGTTCTGTCACCGGTGACAGAGAAGTTTCTGACACCGGTGACAGAAACGTGGTCCCGGTGCGTTATCGTCGCGGTTGACAACATCGTCCGCCGGTGGCATCGACCGTCCCGGCCGAAGGGATCCCGATGAGCACCATGCGTGAGGTCGCCGCGCTGGCCGGGGTCAGCGGTAAGACCGTCTCGCGGGTCATCAACGGCGACCGCTACGTGTCCGCCGAGGTGCGGGAGCGGGTGCAACGGGCTGTCGAGGAGCTCGGCTACGTACCCAACATGATGTCCCAGACCTTCCGCACCGGGCGGGACAGCGCCATCGGCGTCGCGGTTCCGGACCTCGCGGATCCGTTCTTCGGCGCCATCGTCCAGGCGATCGCCGAGCAGGCCAGATCCCGCGCAACGGCGGTCCTGGTGACGGGTCTCGGTACCGACCCGGCCGACGAGCAGGCTGCAGTGGAATCGTTGCTGCGGCGCAGCATCTCGGGTCTGGTGATCGCGCCGAACTCCACCGACCAGTCGTATCTGCGGCGCTGGCAGCCGGGTCCACAGTTGGTCTTCATCGACCGACCACCCCGCCGGGTCAATGCGGACAGCGTCATCGAGGACGACGTGGGGGGAGCGCGGTGCGCGGTCGAGCTGTTGCTGGCGAGGGGGCACCGGCGCATCGCCTTCTTCGGCAACGCGACCGCTGTCATCACCACCCGGCGGCGGCTGGACGGTTACCGAGCCGCGTTCGGCGACGCCGGCATCCAGCCGGACCCGTTGCTGGAGTTCAACTATGCCGATATCGATGAGGTCGCCGATGCGATGCGGCGGATGCTCGCGCGCAGCGACCCGCCCACCGCCATCTTTTCGTCCAACTCGCAGGCCTCGGTGACGCTGGTGGCGGCCCTGCACGACCTCGGCCGCACCGGTGTCGGCTTCGTGAGCTTCGGCGACTTCCCGATGGCCGCGGCGCTCCGACCGGCCGTCACCGTTGTGGACCAGGACCCGGCGCTGCTGGGACGCACCGCCGCCGACCGCCTGTTCACCCGGATCGAGCAGCCGTTGGTCAAGCGCCGGCGGCAGCTGGTGCTGCCGGTACAGCTCCGGATCCGCGAGACCACCCCGACAGCGATCGCCTCCTCGGCGCCGTCCACGGCTTCATCGAGTGGAACGGAATCCCATGCCTGAATTCTCGGTCGACGCGGTCCTGTTCGACCTGGACGGCACCTTGGTCGATTCCACCGCCAGCGTGCACCGGAACTGGAAACGGATCGCCGAGGTGCTCGGCCGGGCCGGCGAGGATCTGGTCGGGGACCTGCACGGGATTCCCGGTCACCAGGTACTGCGCATCCGGGAGCCGGAGCTGTCCGAGGACCGGGTCGCCGAACTCAACCGGATGCTGATCGACGGCGAGGTGTCCGACACCGCCGACGTGGTACCCACCCGGGGGGCCGCGGAACTGCTGAGTCTGCTCCCGCCGGACCGGTGGGCGGTCGTCACCAGCGGGCCGTTGCGGCTCGCCACCGCGAGGATCACCGCGGCCGGGCTGCCGTTTCCGCGCGGCCTGATCACCGCCGACGATGTCGTCACCGGTAAGCCCGACCCTGAGCCGTTCCTGCTCGGCGCGGCTGCGGTCGGCCGACCGGCCGGCCGGTGCCTGGCCGTCGAGGACGCGCCGGCCGGCATCTCGTCCGCCCGGGCGGCGGGATGTCGGGTGCTGGGAGTGTTGAACACCTACCCGACCCTCGATGCCGACACCCTGCCCGACCTGAGCGCGCTGCACATCCAGGTCAGCGATGACGGGCTGCTGATCAGCTACTGACCCGGTGCGCGGAGCGCCGGCCCGGCCCCGCTCAGGACGTCGGCATGTCGAACAGCAGGCAGCTCGATGTCGCGTGCGCGACCAGGGCGCCGCGGGCGTCGGTCAGCTCGGCCTGCGCCACGGCCGTGCGGCGGCCCCTGGAGATGACGGTGCCCTCGCAGCGCAGCATCCCGGAGGCGACGGTGACCGGTCGGATGAACCGGGTGCTCAGGTCCAACGAGGTGTAGCCGACGCCCGCCGGCAGCGTGGAATGCACAGCACATCCGGTGGCGGTGTCGAGCATCGTCGCCATCATGCCGCCGTGCATCGAGCCCAGCGGGTTGTAGTGGAACTCCTGCGGCTGCAGCAGTACCGAGACCCGGCCGTCGGCGACCTCGAGCTGCTCCATCCCGAGCAGGCTCATCACCGGCGGCGGCGGGAGCTCGCCGTCGATCATCGCCTGCAGGGTTTCGAGCCCGCTGCGCCGGCCCAGTGACGCTGCGGTCAATCCGGGATCGGACCACGAGAAGGTGCGGGTGCGGGTCGGGTCCTGGAGCTGCGTCATGAGGGCAGGCTGGCAGGGATTGCTGAGTCTGTCAACAAGACCTAGCCTTCATCCATGGGTTACGACGCGTTGGACTGGTCCGTGCAGAACTGCACCATCGGCCGCAGCATGGAAATCCTCGGCGAACGCTGGACCGTTGTGGTGTTGCGCGAGGTGTTCAACGGCGTCCGCCGGTTCGACGACATGCGGGTACGCACGGCAATTCCCCGCCAGGTGTTGACCAACCGGCTGGCGATGTTGGTCGAGCGTGGGATCCTGCGCCGGACGGCCTATCAGGCGCCCGGCTCCCGGACCCGCCACGAATACCGGCTCACCGACATGGGTCTGGACCTGTATCCGGTGCTGGTAGCGGTCAAGGACTGGGGCGACCGGTATCTCGCCGACCCGGTCGGCCCACCGTTGACCACCGAGCACCGGGAATGCGGTGAGGTCGTGCACGCGGTTCTCCGGTGCGAAGCCGGGCACCTGTTGACCTCGCCGCGGGACGTGGTCCCACGGCCGGGTCCGGGGGCCATCCGCCGGGCCGGCTGAACCAGCGGCGGTCCGCCGAGCCCGCACCGCCCGGCGACCGGTACCGATGAGTCCGCGGGGCCGGGCGGGTCTGCACCGGCACCTGATCACCGAGGAGGAACCATGATGCTCGACGGCAGGACCGCCCTCATCTACGGCGCCGGCGCGATCGGCGGAGCGATGGCCGCCGCGTTCGCGCTGGAGGGTGCCGCCGTCTTCATCGGCGGCCGGACCAGGGGACGTGCCGAACGGCTGGCGGAGGAGATCCGCGCCAACGGGGGCACCGCGCAACCGGTTCTCGTCGACGCCCTGGACGAAGCGAGTGTCCGGGCCTGTGTCGAGTCGGTGGTGGAAAGCACCGGGCGGCTGGACATCTCGGCCAATGTCATCGGCGTTTCCGACGTCCAGAAGCCATTGCTGGAGATCACCGTCGACGAGTTCGTCCAGCCCATCGCGATCACCGCCAGATCGCACTTCCTCACCACCAGAGCTGCTGCGCCGCAGATGATCTCACAAGGCGGCGGCGTGATCCTGGCATTCGGGGGATCCGGCCCGCAGACCCAGCCGGGGCTGGGCGGCCTCAAGGTCGCCCTGGATGCGCAGGAGGGAATCCGGCGGCAGTGGGCGATCGAGCTCGGCCCGCACAACATCAGGGTGGTGACCCTGCGCACCGGCGGCATCGTCGAGACCCTCGACGAGGACATGCCGGACCGCGACGAGATCATCGACAGCATCGCCCGACTCACCATGCTCAGGCGGACCGCGACGCTGGCCGATGTCGGTCGGGTGGCCGCCTTCCTGGCCTCCGACCATGCCGCTTCGATCACCTCGACCGAGATCAACATCTCCTGCGGAGGTATTCCCGACTGAGCCCGAGGGTTGCGCCGATCAGCGGGTTCGCGACGACTCCCGGGTCCGGGCCGACCAGACCGCCCAGGTCGCTGCGCCGACCGCCGCCGCCACCCCGAAGCCGATGCCGATCGCGGCCGCGGGGCCGGCACCGGCACTGTCGGCCATCGAATACAGCCCGCCGCCGAGCACCGATCCCAGTGCGGTTCCGGCGATCTCGGCAAATGCGACCGCCGTCGCCAGCGACCCGACCAGCTCCGGCGGCGCCTCGTCGAAGGCGCCCGAGGACAGCCGGGGGTAGGCCAGGCCCATGCCCAGCCCCACCACGCCGAACGCCACCACGGTCGATACCAGGGTCGGCCATCGCCCGAACGCCCCGGTGAGCAGCACCGCCTCGGCGGCGAGCCCGACGGTGACGAGTCCGAGGCCGAGGCCGACCGCCCCGGCGACCGTGGTGTGCCGCAGCCCGGTCAGCGACCAGGCCACCAGGCCGGCGCCGAAGGCGATGCTGCCCGCCACCACCCCGTGCCCCATCCCCTCGATCACCGCAACGGTGATCAGCCCGGCTCCGCCGAAGAACGCCAGATTGACGCCGGTGAACACCACCAGCAGACGCATCCGCCGACCGTGCCCCAGTACCCGCAGGGTGCGTACCGCGGCCAGGCCGGCCACGCCGCTGCCGATGATCAGCACCGACACCGACCACCATGACGCGGGCGTGCCGGACGCGATCGTGGCCGCCACCAGGCCGGCCACCACGAGCCCTCCGCCCACCACGTCGATCCGCGCACCCGACGACCGCCACGGGATGATCGCGGCGTCGCGGGCCACCACCAGGCGGGCGGCCAGGATCAGTACCGCCGGCCAGGCCATCGTCCACCGCCACCCCCAGGACAGCGCGATCACCGCGTTGAGCGCCGGTCCCACGAACGAGGGCAGCAGCCAGATCAACGCGAACAGGGCCAACACCCGGGGCCGGACGGCATCGGAGTACAGGCCGCCGATGGCCGTCAGCCCGAAGGCGGCCAGCAGGCCGGCCGCCAGGCCGCGCAGCACGCTGCCCATCAGCACCCACACCATCGTCGGGGCGACCGCGGACAGCACCACCCCGGCGAGGAACACCCCGGTCGCCAACAGCAGCGAGGCGCGGGCACCCAGCCGGCCGCTCACTCCCGAACCGACCGCGAGAACCAGGATGGTGGAGAGGGTTCCGGATGCCAGAGTGGCGCCGTACAGGCTGGTGCCGTTCAGCTCCTTGGCGGCCAGGGGCAGCACCGTCGAGTACGCGATGCCCTGGGTTGCCGCGGCGAACTCGGCCAACAGCAGGCCGATCAGGAGCCTGCCACGGCGGCCGGCGAACACCGACCGCAGCGAGTTGTCCGCCCCCTCGGAGACCATCGGCCGGACGCTACACGGCCCTGCCGGCCCGACCGCGTCCAGCGCGGCGGGCGTCGGAGTAGCACGATGGAGGCAGCGACGACACCGGAAAGGAGCCCGATGACGGGCACCGCGATCGATCCTCCGGGCGGCCATCGCGTCGTAGACGGAGCCGACGGCGGCGGGTTCGCCTCGGTACGCCGCCGACCGACCTCCCGCGCCGAGCGGACCCGCCTGGGCCGCGACCTGCGGCACCGGGTACCGAGGTCGTCCCTGGCAGCCTGGGAGCCGCCGATCGGTCGACCGGACCCGGTGCTGCAGGTGATGGAGTCGCAGGAGGGCCGCCAGCAGTGGCTCATCCCGATCCGGATCGGCCGGATGACGGCGACCCCGTACGGCTTCTTCCGGGGCAGCGCGAATGTGATGGCCGAGGACGTCGCGCACCTGCCGTCCACCGGCATCATGCCGGTGGTCTGCGGCGACGCGCATCTGGGCAATTTCGGGTTCTACGCCTCTCCGGAACGCGAACTCGTCATCGACTGCAACGACTTCGACGAGGCGCACCCCGGCGCCTGGGAGTGGGATCTGCGGCGGCTGGTGGCCAGCGTGCATCTGGCCGGGCGTCAGAACAACGCGACCGAGGAGGAGTGCTCCGCGGCGGTCGCCTCCTGCTCACGGGCCTACCGGGACGAGGTACGGCTGCTCTCGCAGCAGCCGCTGCTCTACCGGTCGTTCACCCGGGTCGACGTCACCGCGCTGGAGGGCAACACCTCGCACGACGCGCTCCGGGCCGAGATCGCCAGGGCCGCCGCCCGCGCCCGGACCAGGACCAGCGACCGGGCGCTGCCCAAACTCACCACCACCCATCACGGCAAGCGCCGGATCGTCGAGCAGCCTCCGCTGATCAGCCGGGTTCCGGCCGGCGACGCCGACCGGCTCGCCGAAGGGCTGGACGAGTACCTCGGGACGCTCGCGCCGCACTGGCGCCGGGTGGTCGGCGGCTACACGCTGATCGACATCGCCCACAAGGTGGTCGGGGTCGGCAGTGTCGGTCTCCGGGCGTATGTCGCGCTGCTCGAGGGCTCCAGCCCGGACGACGTGCTCTTCCTGCAACTCAAAGAGGCCCGCCGCTCGGTGCTCGCCCGGTTCGTGCACGGCGACGCCGCCTGGCACGCCCACCAGGGGCAGCGGGTGGTGGAGTACCAGCAGGCCCTGCAGACAGTCAGCGACCCACTACTGGGCTGGACCACCGTCGACGACCGCGCGTACTACGTCCGGCAGTTCCGGGACATGAAGGGCGCGGTCGAGCTGGACAGCATCGACGCCGCCGCGCTGGCCGACTACGCCGGGATCCTCGGACACCTGCTGGCCAAGGGTCACGCCCGGACCAGCGGCGCCTCGATGATCGCCGGCTACGCCGGCGCCTCGGACCGGCTGGACGTCGCGATGGCCGGCTTCGCCCGGCGCTACGCGGACCAGGCCGAGGCCGACCACGCGAAGTTGATCACGGCAGTGCAGCGCGGACTGCTGCCCGCCGAGTACGGCATCTGACCGGGCGGCCTGCGCAGAACCGATCCGTCGTGCCTCCGGGAGGCCGATCACCCCCGGGTCGACGACCTCGAGACCACATCGACGGCCTGATCGACCCCGTCGGACCGCTGAGCAGCAGAAAGACACCGGTGGATCTCCAGGTGTCCACAACACCTCCCCGGCTGTCCACAACCCGGCCGCGGGTTGTCCACAGCAAGCCTCGTGGTTGTCCACAGCCGACCCGGCCGGCTCCGAAAGAAGTTCAAGATCTTTTCCCAAACCTATTGTGCGGCAGGCAAACGCCGACTAGAAATATGCCTACGCCACGGTGAACGGATGGAAACGAGAGGGAAACCTCAACCGGCCGACCGGGATTCGTGGGGTACCGGATGAAGATCGATCGGACTGTCAGCGGCGGGGCAACCTGCAGCAGCTTCGGGTGATGCCGAGGGACGTCCGGAGCGGAGCATCCGGGGCGGTGGAACACTGTCGCCGCGGACGAAGGCTTCGGCCGGGAGACGCAGTCGGCAGGCGCGGACATCACGCCGACGGCCGTACGGAGCGGGCGACCGCGAGGTAGGGCCTCGACCATCGCACTAGCGGGCCCCTTCCGACTCATACTCGGAAGGGGCCCGCGCCTTTTAGTGTGCCGGACGGCCGGGGCATCTGCAGGTAGCGGCGATGCGCGTGTTGTCGACCTCATACCCGCCGGCGGCCGGGGTCGGCCGACCCAGGAATCTCCGACGAGGCCTCCGGCCGCAGCGGATACCCTGGACCGGCGATGACCGGACCACCCTCGACCACGGCTGCCGCGTTGAGCACCCGGCTCGGTGCGGTGACGCTGGCCGACGAGCGACGGCTCGGCCGCCGGCTCGAGGGGGCCGGGAGAATCAAGGACCGGGCCAAGCGCGACAGCGCCCTCGCCGACCTGGACGCCCAGATCGCCCGGGCCGAGCAGAAGCTGCTGGTGCGGCGGAATGCCCTGCCGCCGATAGCCTTTCCACCCGGACTTCCGGTTTCCGAACGGGTCGACGACCTGGCCGCGGCGATCGAGGCGCATCAAGTGGTGATCGTCGCGGGCGAGACCGGCTCCGGCAAGTCCACCCAGCTCCCGAAGATCTGTCTGAAGCTCGGACGGGGGGTGCGCGGCATGATCGGGCACACCCAGCCCCGCCGGATCGCCGCGCGGGCGTTGGCCGAGCGGATCGCCGAGGAGACCGGCACCGAACTCGGCGGCGCCATCGGGTACACCATCAGGTTCGGCGACCACACCGGTCCGCAGACCATGGTCAAGCTGATGACCGACGGCATCCTGCTCGCCGAGATCGGCCGCGACCGGCTGCTGTCCGCCTACGACACGCTCATCATCGACGAGGCCCACGAACGCAGCCTGAACATCGACTTCCTGCTCGGTTACCTGGTGGAGCTGCTGCCCCGCCGTCCCGACCTCAAGGTGATCATCACCTCGGCCACCATCGATCCGTTGCGGTTCTCCCGCCACTTCGGGAACGCGCCCGTTGTGGAGGTGTCCGGCCGTACCTATCCGGTCGAGGTGCGTTACCGCCCTTACGGTCTGCCGGAAGCGGAGTCCGACGACGACGACCCGGACAGCCCGCCGCGCCGGAAGTCCCGCCCTACCGGCGCCGACGCCACCGATCAGGCGACGGCGATCTGCCAGGCGGTGGACGAGCTCGGCCGCGAGCAGGACGGCGATGTCCTGGTGTTCCTGTCCGGCGAGCGGGAGATCACCGACACGGCCGAGGTGCTCCGCGGCCACCTGGCGGGAGCCCGGATCCCGACCGAGGTGCTGCCGCTCTACGGTCGGCTCTCGGCCGCCGACCAGCACCGGGTGTTCAGCGGGCATTCCGGACGGCGGATCGTGCTGGCCACCAACGTGGCGGAGACCTCGCTGACGGTGCCGGGAGTTCGCTATGTGATCGACCCCGGCACAGCCCGGATCTCCCGGTACTCGTCCCGGACCAAGGTGCAGCGCCTCCCGATCGAGAAGATCTCCCGGGCCTCGGCCGGGCAGCGCGCCGGCCGCTGTGGTCGGGTCGCCGACGGGATCTGCATCCGGCTGTACGACGAGGACGATTTCCTGGGCCGCCCGGAGTTCACCGACCCGGAGATCGCCCGCACCTCGCTGGCCTCGGTGATCCTCCGGATGGCCTCGCTGGACCTGGGCGACATCGCGTCCTTCCCCTTCATCGAGCCGCCGGACCCCCGGCAGATCTCAGACGGCATCACGGTTCTCGACGAGCTCGGCGCGCTGGACCAGGCCGCCGCCGGCGGTCGGGTCCGGTTGACCGACATCGGCCGGTCGTTGGCCGCACTGCCGGTCGATCCCAGGTACGCCCGGATGATCGTCGAGGCCGACCGGCTGGGCTGCCTGCGCGAGGTGCTGGTGATCACCGCGGCGCTGGCCATCCAGGACGTCCGGGAATACCCGTTGGAGGAGCGGGACAAGGCCACCGCCGCGCACTCCCGGTTCGTCGACCCGCACTCCGACTTCGTCGCCCTGATCAACCTGTGGCAGTACCTCGCCGATCAGGCGAAGGCCCGGTCGGGCAACGCATTCCGCCGGATGTGTCGCCAGGAGTACCTGCACTATCTGCGGATCCGGGAGTGGCAGGACCTGCACGCGCAGCTGACCCAGGTGGCCAGGGGGCTGGGCATGGATACCGCACGCGGGTCCGCCGACGCGCCGCGGAAGCAGCGCGGTCGCGAGCAGCAGGGCATCGGCCGTTCCGCCTTCTCCGCAGCGGCGCACCGGGCCCGTTCCGAGGCCACCGCCGGGTCGGCCGGTCCGGCCGGTGTCGCCACCCAGCAGGGCGCCGCCACCCAGGGCCCCGCCACCCAGCAGGGCAAGGGCTCGCTGGCGGTCGGCGTCGACTCCGAACGGCTGCACACCGCGCTGTTGTCCGGGCTGCTGTCGCACATCGGGCTCAGGCTCGAGCCCTCTCGTGAGTACCAGGGCACCCGCGGGGGGAAGTTCGTGATCTGGCCCGGGTCGGCGCTGGCCAGGTCCGGGCCCAAGTTCGTGGTCGCGGCGGAGCTGGTCGAGACCTCCCGACTGTGGGGCCGGCTGGTGGCCAGGGTCGATCCGCTCTGGGTCGAGAAGGTCGGCGGGCACCTGCTCAAGCGCAACCACTCCGAGCCGCGGTGGAGTGCCCGGCGGGGGGCGGTGGAGGCAACCGAGCGGGTGATGCTGTTGGGCGTCACGCTGGTCGCGGGCCGCACGGTCGGCTACGACCGGATCGATCCGGAACTGTCCCGGGAACTGTTCATCCGGCACGCCCTGGTCGAGGCCGACTGGGAGACCCGGCATCCGTTCTTCGCCGCCAACCAGGAAGCGTTGGAGTACGTGGCCGAGCGCGAGGACCGAGTGCGACGCCGCGACATCGCCATCGACGACGACGCCCTGTTCGCCCTGTACGACCAGCGGATCCCGGCCGAGGTCACCTCCGGCCGGTCGTTCGACGCGTGGTGGAAGAAGCAGTCGCGCAGCACGCCCGACCTCCTCACGTTCACGCCCGACATGCTGGTGGCCGCCGGCGCCGAGGAGATCTCCGCCGAGGCGTACCCGGACCGGTTCACCTCGGGAGGGGTCGCCCTGGATCTGGACTACGTGTTCGAGCCGGGCCGATCCGACGACGGGGTGACGGTGACGATTCCGCTCGCCGTGCTGGCCAGGGTGGATCCGGGGGCGTTTCAGGCGCAGATTCCAGGCCTGCGCAGCGATCTCGCCGTTGCGTTGATCCGCACCCTGCCCAAGACCCTGCGGCGCAACTTCGTCCCGGCCCCCGACTTCGCCCGCGCGGCGATGGCGCGGTTGGGGGACCGGGCCACCGGGTCGCTGCCGGTCGAACTGGCGGCTGAGCTGACCGCGATGACCGGAGTCCGGCTGGCCGCATCGGATTTCGACACCGACAAGCTCCCCGACCATCTGCGGATGAACTACAAGGTGGTGGACGACGCCGGCACCGCGGTCGCGTCCGGCAAGGACCTGACGGTGCTCCAGGACGAATTACGCGGCGACACCCGCGACGCGGTGGCCCGGCTGGCCGGCGGCATCGAGCAGACCGGCCTGACCGCGTTCCCGCCCGACGGAGTGCCGCGGGAGGTGGTCCGCGCGGTCGACGGGCTGGAGGTGCGGGCCTTCCCGGCGCTGCTCGACGAGGGCCGGACCGTCGGACTCTCGGTGTTCACCTCCGCGGCCGACCAGACCCGGGCGATGCGAGCCGGGACCCGCCGGTTGCTGGTGCTGGGCGCGAGGTCGCCGCTGGGGTTTCTGCGCTACCAGCTCTCCCGCACCCAGCTGCTGACCCTGTCCACCGCGCCGCACGGCTCGCTCGGCGCCTTCGTCGACGATGCGACCGAGGCCGCGATCGACGCCCTGCTCGACTGGGCGGGCGGTCCGGCTTGGGACGCACCGGCTTTCGCTGCGTTGTCGGCGAAAATCGCGCCGCACCTCGACACGTCGGTGCTCGACGTCGTGGCCGCCGGTGAGACCGCGATGCGGTCCGCGCACCGGGCGCAGGCGGCCATCGACCGGCTCAGCGGGACGACGGTCGCCGCCCAGATTGCGGACATGAAGATGGAACTGGCGTCGATGATCGAGCCCTGGATTCCTCACGGCGACCACGGCGGCCCACCTGCCGGACCTGGACCGGTACCTCCAGGCGTTGGCGGTGCGAGCCGAGCGGCTCCGGGAGAACGCGGCGCGGGACCGGGAACGGATGGCCGAGATCCTGATGCTGGCCAACGAGATCGACGACGCCGTCCGGCGACTGCGCCCCGAGCGGCAGGCCGACGCGGATGTCGCCGCGCTCCGCCGGATGCTGGCCGAGTATCGGGTGGCATTGTTCGCGCAGCCGATGCGGACCGCGATGCCGGTGTCGGCCAAGCGGATCCGGGCCGCGATCGGATCGCTGCGCGATTGAATTCGCCGGCCGGACCGCAGGCGTCAACGGGACTCAGAAGTGCGGGTCGCAGACCGGCGTGATGACCTTGCCGTCGGCGTCGTAAGCGGTGACCGTGACGTTCTTCGGGGCACCGGCCAGCCAACCGGTGTAGGCGAGGGTGTCCTGGGACCACTCCGGGTGCCGGAGCTTCAGCATGCCGAGTTCGGTGCCGTCCTTGGTGGTGGCCTCGACCCGGGCGGTGCCCGCCGGGGTGAACCCGAACACATACCGGTCCTTGCCGAGACTCATGCCCATGCAGCCGAGCGTGCTGGGCGGCCATTCGTCCTTCCCCAGCATCATGCCGCCGGAGCCCCAGGATGCACCGGGTGCGCCGCGCATCTCGGCCTCGAGTCCGACGTCACCGTTGTTCTTGCTGCCGTCGAGGTAGATCAGCCGATAGTCGCCGGCGCCGTGCGGGCCTTCCTCGAGGACGTGGCTGCCGGCGGCCAGCGGATCGGACGGGTAGATGGACGGCCGCACCCGGAACGTCAGATCGCCGGTCCCGGAGTGGATGTGCAGGTCTCCGTCGGTGATCTCCCAGTCGGCGGGGGAGAAGATCGGCTGGATCGCGGCCTCGGTCTCGGTGGCGCAGGCCATGTCGGTCGTCATGCCGGGCTGCACGGTCATCGTGCCGGTGCCGATCGTTGCGGCCCCGTCGAGGTAGTTGCAGGCGTGCGCCGTCATCCCGCCCTTGCCGTCGAACCGCACCGTCGCCGCCTCCGCTTCCGGGCCGGTGAGATGCTTGCTCCCGTACGTCGACTCGATCAGCTGCCACTCGACGCCATAGAGCTTCGCCGGGTCGGTCACCGAGCCGGCCGCGGTCGAGGCCGTCGACGCCGGCGAGGTCGGCGATGGCGCTGCCACCGTGGTCGGCGAGGTGCTCGGTCCGCTGGTGTGGCTGCCGCGCAGAGCCACCGCCGTCACCACCACCCCCGCGACCACCGCGGCCGCCAGCACCGGTCCGGCCCAGCGCCAACGCCGCCGCGGAGCGGCCGGAGCGATCGGCGTCACGGTGGCGGGTCCGGGGTCGGTCGAGACCGTCGACGCCGCAACGGCCGTCACCGCAGCGAAGTTCGGCGCCGCGACATGGTCGTGTGCGGATCGCCAGTGCTCACCCGCCGCAGCGAGTCGGTCTTCCAGGTCAGCCATGGTCGTCTCCCAACAGCATCCGCAGGCGTTCGCGGGCATCGGACAGAGTGGACTTCACCGTGCCGGTGGAGCACCGCATCACCGCAGCCGTCTCGGTGACGCTCAGTCCGACGAAGTAGAAGCAGTCGACCGCGAGTCGTTGCCGCTCGGCCAACTCGCCGACCGCGCGCTCGAGGTCGATGTCGGCACCGGTGGGCTCCACCGACCGTTCCGGCAACGCGGCCGCGTCGTCGACCACCCGCGACCGGCGAACCCGGGTCCGCCTGGCGTCTCTGGCCCGATCGGCGGCGATCGCCAGCAGCCAGGCCGAGGCACTGCCGCGGGCGGGGTCGAATCGGTGCCAGTTCAACCAGGCCCGGACCAACGACTCCTGGACCAGATCGTCCGGGTCCGCGGCCGGAGCGAGCCTGGCGCACAGCTTCGTCATCGCGGGCAGCGACGGTGTGGCCCAGTCGGCGAAGGCGGCGTCCATCGAGCCGGGCGGATGCCACGGCACCTCCCGCTGCTGCTCGTACTGGGCCGCCCACACCCTGTCTACGTCGCGACCGGCGTCACGGGTTGGGTCGGCCCGACGTCAGCATGCAGCAGGGCCGGCCCGGACGAGGTCCGGACCGGCCCTGCGGTCGCTACCGTGCTGTCGGCGGCTGCTACTGCTGGGTCGGCGGGGTGGCCGGCGGCGTCGCCGGCGGAACCGGCGGCGCCTCCTCCGGAGTGGCGGCGGACCGATCGCCGCCGACCTTGTCCACCAGGCCGCTCAACTTCTCCTCGATCGGGTCGACCTTGTCGTGGCCGATCTTGCCGCCGACGTAGTCGCCGGCCTTGGTGATGCCGTCCTTGATCTTGTCCGAGTTGTCCGACACCAGGCTCTTCGCCTTGTCGGCCAGCTCTGCGAAATCCACCATCGCGTTCTCCCCTCGTCCGCCGATGCGCGGGACGACATCCGTCCCTGGAACACATTCGCCAGGCGCCGAGCCGATCCGGAACCGGCTCAGGTGAGCCGCTGGATCAGTCCCTCGACGCTGATCAGATAACCATCGGTGTCCACCGTGAGTTCCCGATTGCCGAACACACCCGCGTACTGGATCTTCGCGCCGGCGTCGGTCACCTCGGTGGTGGTGCCCTGGTGCACGGTCGCCTCGACGCTCAGCGACGGCAGGTGCACGTCGGCGGCGGTGCCGGACACCACACCGACCTGTCGGTGGGCCCCGGTCCGGCGGATCGGCAGCGAGACCGCGAACGCCGAGCCCCGCAGGTAGACGTCCTGGGCGTCGGCGAGCGCCGGCATCGGGGCAGAGCCGGTCGGCGACTCGGACACCCAGTTCCCGTCGGGGTTGCGGGTCAGCGTCAGCGACCGGCCGCCGTCCAACGAGTCGGTCTGCACCGACATCCGCCGGACCACCCCGTCCGGATCGACCAGCATCGAATAGGCGGCACCGTAGATCCCGGCCCGGACGAGGTGCCCGGTGGCCCGCAGTCCTTGTCCGGTCGAGGACACCCGGACGGTCTCCAGTAGCCGGCCGTCGGCCGATCCCCAGGTGAGCAGGACAGCGGTGGTCGAGGGAGCAGTCACCCGGCAACGGTAGCCCGCCGGGGGTCAGCGCACCGGGCGAGCCCGCCCCGGTGCGTGCGGCCCATCTCGCTTGACGCCCGACGCAGGGTCCCGGACCCTGGTCCGACGTGGGCCACCTCGACGTCTCCGGCATCTCCTACCTGCTCCCCGACGGGCGGCCGCTGCTCGCCGACGTCACCTTCCGGGTCGGCCAGGGCGCCATCACCGCGCTGATCGGACCCAACGGGACCGGCAAGACCACCCTGCTGCGGATCATCACCGGCGAGCTGGAGCCCGAGGACGGCGCGGTCATCCGGTCCGGCGGCCTGGGCGTGATGCCGCAGTTCATCGGCTCGGTCCGCGACGACTCCACCGTCCGCGACCTGCTGCTGGCCGTGTGCCGGGCCGACATCCGCGCTGCCGCGGCCAGACTGGACGCGGCCGAGCTGACGATGATGGAGGACGACTCCGAAGGCCCGGCGATGGCCTACGCGCACGCCCTTGCCGACTGGGGCGACGTGCACGGCTACGAGCAGGAGACGTTCTTCGACGTCGCCACCGTCGCGGCCCTCGGGGTGCCCTACGACCGGGCGAAGTACCGCGCCGTCACCAGCCTGTCCGGAGGCGAGCAGAAGCGACTGGTCCTGGAACTGCTGCTGGCCGGGCCGGACGAAGTACTGCTCCTCGACGAACCGGACAACTACCTGGACGTGCCGGCCAAGATCTGGCTCGAAGAGCGGCTGGCCGAGACCGGCAAGTCGGTGCTGTTCGTCAGCCACGACCGGGAACTGCTGGCCCGCGCCGCCACCCGGATCGTCACCCTGGAGCCGGGGGTGGCCGGCGCCGTGTCCTGGGTGCACGGCGGCTCCTTCGCGACCTACCACCAGGCCCGCGACGACCGGAACTCCCGGCTGGAGGAGCTGCGCCGGCGCTGGGACGAGGAGCACGCCAAGCTCAAGGCGCTGGTACTGATGTTGCGTACCAAGGCCGCCTACAACGACGGCCTGGCCTCGCGCTACCAGGCGGCGCTGACCAGGCTGGCCCGGTTCGAGAACGCCGGACCACCGGAAGCGGTACCGCTGTCCCAGAAAGTGTCGATGCGGCTCAAGGGTGGCCGGACCGCCAAACGCGCGATCGTCTGCGCCGGCCTGGAACTGACCGGTCTCATGCAGGCCTTCGACCTGGAGATCTTCTACGGCGAGCGGCTCGCAGTGCTGGGCTCCAACGGCTCCGGCAAGTCGCATTTCCTTCGGCTGCTCGCCGCCGGCGGCTCGGATCCGGACATCGAGCACCAGCCGGTGGGTGACGAGGTGCTGGCCCCGGTGCAGCACAGTGGCACCGCTGTGCTCGGCTCCCGGGTGCGTCCCGGCTACTTCCGGCAGACCCACTCCCATCCGGAACTGGCCGGGCGCACGCTGCTGGAGATCCTGCACCGGGGCGACGACCACCGCGCCGGCATGGGCCGGGAGCAGGCGGCCAGGGTGCTCGACCGGTACGGCCTGGCCCGGGCCGGCGAGCAGACCTTCGAGACCCTCTCCGGCGGCCAGCAGGCCCGGCTGCAGATCCTGCTGCTGGAGCTCTCCGGCGCCACCCTGCTGCTGCTCGACGAACCGACCGACAACCTCGACCTGCATTCGGCGGAGGCGTTGGAGGATGCCCTCGAGGGCTTCGACGGCACCGTTGTCGCGGTCACCCACGACCGGGCCTTCGCCCGCACCTTCGACCGCTACCTGGTGTTCACCGAGGACGGGTCGGTCCGCGAATACGACGAGCCGGTCTGGGACGCGGGCCGGGTCCGCCGGGTGCGCTGACTGCGCGAGAACCGACCGCCGGAGGAGCGCCTGCAGGCGTGGGACCATGGGCAGGTGACGACCTCCCCGCGCCGACCGGTGCCGCCGGCCCGCGGCCACGGCCGTCCGGCGACCGTTCGACCGGCAGGTCGTCGGACGTCCGGTGGGTCCGACGCGGCGGAGCGGTTCGCCGGCCTCACCGGATCGGGTCTGCTGTTCGCCGGGCTGCTCGGCGCGGCCGCCCTGGTGGCGACCGTGATCGGCACCGGGCTCACTCAGACCGCTGCGGTCGTCGGCATCGGCTCGCCGCCCGCGGCGGTCCGTTTCGGCATACCGGTCGCCCGGACCCTGCTGGACATCGGTGCGGTGGCGGCCGCCGGAATCGGGCTGCTGTCCCGGATGCTCGGTTTCGACCGGCCCGAGCAGACCGAACCGGTGATGCGCAGGGCCCGGCCGGTGGCGGTCTGGGCCTCCGGCATCTGGGCTTTCGGAGCGTTCGCCTCGATCGTGCTGCTGGCCTGGGAGATCGGGCCCGGTTTCCCCGGCCCCGCGCAGCTCTGGGCGTATCTCACCAACATTCCGGCCGGCAAGGGACTGCTGCTCTCCGGGGTCTGCGCGCTGGTCTCGCTGTGGCTGGCCCGGCTGTCGGTGCGGCACGGCGAGCGGGTGCCCGCCGAACTGCGGATCGGGGTGGCCCTGTTCGGGTTGCTACCGCTTCCGCTCACCGGGCACGCGTCCAACTGGTACTGGCACGACATCGCGATGATCTCGATGGAACTGCACGTGGTGGCCGCGTCGGCCTGGGCCGGCGGCCTCGGGGCGGTGGTGATCTTCCTGTCCCGCAGGCCGGCCCTGCTGGCGATCGCGCTACCCAGGTTCTCCCGGCTGGCCACCTGGTGTGTGTTCGTGGTCGGACTCACCGGGGTGTTCAACGGGCTGGTGGAGCTGTCCCTGTCGCCGATCACCGATCTGCCCGGCAATCTGTTCAGCACCCGCTACGGCGTGCTGTTGCTGGCCAAGACGCTGTTCATGGCGATCATCGCGGTGACCGCGACGGTGGTGCGGTTCCGGCTGCTGCCGCAGATCGCCGCGGGCCGACGCACCGCCGTTGCGGTGTGGTGCGGGTGGGAGCTCGTGGTACTGGCCCTCGCCTTCGGCGTCGCCGTGGTGTTGACCCGGGCCTCCGTCACTCCCTTCTGACGCGATGGGCAGCGGCCCGTCCGACCGGACGGGCCACGCGCGAGCCGGGCGAATGCGACAACTGTGCGTAATCCGTCCGCTACCCATTGTCATCTGCGTCGCAGTGGGCCATGGTATGCGCCATGTCGCGACCATCCCGTCCCCGTCCGCGTTGGATCGTCCTCCTCGCCGTGGCCGCCGTCTGGCTCGGCACTGCGGTGACCCCGGCGGGTGCAGCCGTTCCGACTGCCGCGGCGGCACCCGCAGTGTCCGGCGAACCCGCGGCGCCCGCCGTCCACCCGGCCGACGTCCGGGTCGGCCCGCCGGTCGTCGCCGGGATCAACGTCGACGCCAGCACGATCCCGCAGCTGCAACGACTGATGGACCGCGACCGCCTGTCCGCGGAGCAGCTGGTGCGGTTCTACCTCCGTCGCATCGAAGCGCTGAATCCGAAGCTGCACGCCGTCATCACCACCAGCCGGACCGCCGTGGCCGACGCCAGGGCGGCCGACCGGGCCCGTCGGCACGGCGACAGCCGACCGCTGCTGGGCATCCCGGTGATCGTCAAGGACAACATCGACACCACCGGTATGCCGACCACCGCCGGGTCGCTGGCCCTGGCCGGGAGCACGCCGCCGGACGCCTTCATCGTCAAGCGGCTCGAGGCGGCCGGCGCGATCGTCATCGGCAAGGCGAACCTGTCCGAGTGGGCGAACTACCGCGGCTTCCAGTCCTCCAGCGGGTGGAGCGCCGTAGGTGGCCAGACCAACAACCCGTACGTGCTGGACCGCAACCCCTGTGGCTCCAGCTCCGGCTCAGCGGTGTCCGCCGCTGCCGACCTGGCCACGGTCGCGGTCGGCACCGAAACCGACGGTTCCATCGTCTGCCCGTCCGGGGCGAACGGTGTCGTCGGGATCAAGCCGACCCTTGGGCTGGCCAGTCGCGCCGGCATCGTGCCGATCTCCGCGGAGCAGGACACCGCCGGCCCGATCACCCGCAACGTCACCGACGCCGCCGTCGTGCTCGGCGCCCTCACCGGCATCGACCCGGCCGACCCGGCGACAGCAGCGCAGCGCGGCAACGTCACCCGCGACTACACCAGGTATCTGAAGGCCAACTCCCTCAAGGGCGCCCGGGTCGGGGTCTGGCGCGAGGGCACGTTCGGTGTCAGTCCGGAAACCGACGCCGTGATGGACCGGACGATCACGCGGTTGAAGGCGCTGGGTGCGGTGATCGTCGACCCGGCGAACATCCCGATCGAGGCGGCGTACGACGACGAGAACACCGCGCTGCAGTACGAGTTCAAGCACGACATCGCCACGTACCTGACGAAGAACACCTCGCCGCGGTACCCGAAGTCGCTGCAGGACCTGATCGACTTCAACAACGCGCACCCCGCCAAGGAACTGAAGTACTTCGGGCAGGAGATCTTCGAGGCCGCCCAGGCCCGCGGACCGCTCACCGAGCCCGCGTACATCGCCGCCAGGGCCAACGCCCGCAGCACGGCGCGGGCGGCCATCGACGACACCCTGTCGACCTACGACCTCGATGCGATCATCGCGCCGACCAACTCGCCGGCCTGGACGACCGACCTGGTCAACGGCGACAACTTCCTGCTCGGCTCGTCGAGCCCGGCCGCCATCGCCGGCTACGCCAACGTCACCGTCCCGGCCGGCTACGCGTCGGGTCTCCCGGTCGGGGTGTCGTTCATCGGCGGGCGGTGGGACGAGCCGACATTGATCGGTCTGGCCTATGCCTGGGAGCAGGCCACGAAGATCCGCCGGTTGCCGCAGTTCTTCCCCACCCTCCCCGACCGGTGAGCCGCTGAGCAGGGGGTACCCGGGTCAGCGCACCGGGATGGTGATCACCTCGTACGGCGGCTGCCCGACCGGGTTCTCGTCGAACTTCGAGTCGACGGCGAGCAGCCGACCGCCGGCCAGCTTGGCCGTGGTGAGCACCCGCGTCGGGTCGGTCGCCCGCTCGCTGACGAGCGTTCCCGACCGCGCGTCGCGGGCCAGCGTGACCGTGGTCAGTACCCGCGGGAAGTTGCGCACCACCCAGAGCCGGCGGCCGTCGAGCACCAGACCGTCGCCGCTGGTGAGGTCGGCTCCCGGCACCGCGATGCGGGTGACGGCGCGGGTCCGCAGGTCGAACCGCCACAGCAGGCCGGCGTTGCTCTGCACCGAGACCAGGGCCCTGCCGTCCGGCGTCGCGACGATGCCGTTGAGGTTGAACCCGGGCGCCTGGGTGATCGTCCCGGTCGCGTCCACCCAGGTCGAGACGTGCCAGCCGCGGCGGCCCTGCGCCACCCGGAAGACCTGCGGGGCATTGCTGTTGGTGAAGTAGGCGGCGCCGTCCGGGCCGATCGCGACGTCGTTCATCAGGGCGTTCTCGACACCGGTGTCCAGGGCCGCGAGCAGTCGCCCGGAGCGGGAGTACACCCACAGATCCGGGGCTCCCGGATGATCGATGCCGTTCGGTCCGCCCGCGATGTAGACCCGGCCGGCCCGGTCGACGGTGATGCCGCGGGCCGTCCAGCGGCCGTCGGTGCCGTCACCGGCGAGCCAGTCGTCGGCCGAGGGCTTCCGGACATTCCCTCTGCTGATCTCGCCGCCGGTGGTCTCGCTGACGTAGAAGGCCCCGGTCCGGCCGTCGTACCCGATGCCCTCGAACTTCGAGCCGCCCTCGGAGACCGGGTCACCGGGCAGCTCGTACACCGCCGGCAGTCGGCCGCTGTCGGGTCGGCCATGGTGGCCATGGTCACCGGCGGCCGCGGCGGCCGGGGCCAGCGCGATCGACGTGGTCACTACCAGGACTGCAACGGCGCTTCTTCTCACGGCTGCTCCTCCGCTCGGCGGGAGTGCCTCGGTGCACCCCCTCAGAAGGAACGACGAACGGGAGTCACCGAAGGTTCACCGATCGCCACGGTGGGTCACCAGTGTAGGTCACCGGCGGGCACCGGCGGGTCGGAGGTAGCGGTCAGCTGCCGGTGCGGGTCCGGCGGCCGCGAGCGGGGGTGGGTGCTTCCGACTCGGCGCCCGGGTCGGGCCGGCCGAGCAGGATCCCGCGATCCGATCGAGGCGGCTCGGGCCCGAACTGTACGGAGATCGCCGGCGGGCGCGGCGTGTCCAGCCCGATCGACCGCTGGGCCAGCACGACCGCCGCCGTCCAGGTGACCAGCAGGCCGAGGCCGGCCACCCACCACGAGGTCCAGGCGACCGGCGGGGTGTTGAGGTGGCCGCCGGCGTCGAACGTGGCGCGCAGCTGCTCGATGGTCTGCGACGCCAGGTCCAGCGGCGACCCGAGGATCACCGCGTGCAGTGCCAGTGCGCCGTAGCCGACCGCCGTCACCACGACGGCGCCGAGCACCGCCCGGGCGTAGGCGTTGATCCGGATCAGGAACAGCAGGTCGACCGCGAGGCCCACCAGCAGCAGCCAGAACGGCGGCGACGACGGGGGGAAGGTACCGACGGTGAGCAGCGGCCAGGTGACCATCCGGTAGACCAGATAGCCGCCGACCACGCAAGTCGCCGTCCACCGGAAGCCGGTCATCATCCGGGCGAACACCAGCAGGGCCACGCAGATCGCGATCCCCCAGACCGGGTACACCCAGGCCGGGATGGGCATCGCGAAGTGCTGCACGGCGGCGTCGTCGACCGGCCGGTGGATCTGCGTTGCGGCGAAACTGAGCAGCGAGGGCTCGGCGTAGGGGGCGCCGCGGAACCAGGAGGCGACCTCGAGGATGCCGTACTCCTGCTGCAGCTGCGGGAAGAAGACGTCCTCGAACATGAACGCCCACAACGCGATCAGCCCGGCCGTCCACTGCCGGCGGAACGACCCGTCGCGGGGATAGGTGCGGTACCAGTTGCGGATCACTCCGGCGATCATGATCGCGGTGCCGATGTAGAGCAGCAGGTGCGACGGCGACCAGCTGGTCAGGTCCAGGCCGTTGATCCGGTGGTTGATCACGTCGATCGGTCCGGCGATCACGAAGATGCCGGTGCCCAGCTGCATCAGCCGCAGCGACCGCTTCTCCACGCCGTAGCCGGTGAAGGTGTGCGCCAGCACCAGGCCGATCGCGATCCCGGTGCCGATGGTGTTGACCAGATGCGGTGGGGCGAGGTCGTCCCGGAGCCATTTGAAGTGCCATGACACGTCCCAGGACGAGCCGAGCAGCTTGAATGCCAGGGCCAGGAGCCACATGCGCTGCATGAACACCGACAGCGATCGGGGGGTCTCGCGTCCGGGTTCGCCACGCGTCCAATAGGTCCGCATGAAGCCGGCCAGCCGCTGCATCGTCCTCACCTTCGTCTCTCGACCGACCGCGACGGCCGATGCGAGAAGGGTACGGCCTGCTCAGCCGCGGTCCCGGCAGCGCCGGCCGGAGACGCGGGGGTGCCGGTCGGCGTGGTCGCGCGGGATGATCGCCGGTGATGACCGGACCGACGCCGGAGACCTCCACCGCCCTGGACCGGGGGCTGGTGCTGCTCGGCGTGCTCGCCGACCACCCCGAGGGGCTGACGGTCACCGAGCTGGCGGCCGACATGGGGGTGAGCCGGCCGGTGGTCTACCGGCTGCTGGCCGTGCTGACCGAGCGCCGGTTCGCCCGGCGCAGCGCGGACGGCCGGGTGCGGCTCGGGGTCGGCGTCATCGCGCTGGCGCAGCGCGCCCAGCCGCAGCTCCGCCGCTCAGCGCTGCCGGTGCTGCGCGAGCTCGCGGAGCAGGTGGGCGCCACCGCTCATCTCTCGATCGCCGACGGGGCCGAGGCGATGGCGGTCGCCGTCGTCGAGCCCAGCTGGACCGACTTCCACGTCGCCTACCGGGTCGGCTCCCGGCATCCGTTGGAGCGCGGCGCAGCGGGCCGGGCGATCCTGGCCGCCCGGGCCGGCCGGCGGGAACTGATCGAGTCGGCGGGAGAGCTGCAACCCGGCGCGTCCGGCGTGGCGATCGCCGTGCCCAACAGCACTGTGGAAGCCTCGGTCGGGCTGGTCGCGCTCGGCGAGTTCGACCGTCGGGCGGCCGGCGCCGCGCTGCGGGTCGCCGCCGACCGGCTCGCCGCTGTGTTGGACTGATGTGGCGCTCCGCGGCCCAAGTACCCCCTGCCCAAGTAACCCGCGGCCCAAGTAGCCCGTTGATCATGAGAACCTGCACGCGACACGCCGACGGATCTGCACGACACGCCGTAATTCGCGGGCAGGTTCTCATGATCAACATGAGCGGTGTGGGGAGCCGCGGTTGATGCGGGTCCGCGAGAGCCCGGTACCCGAGGCAGCTCCCCAGGCTCCGCGGTGCGGATCAGCCGGGCGAGGCGGCGGCGCGGACCAGGGGGCCGGTCCGGTGGGCCAGCAGCGTGTCCAGGGCGATGACGGTCGAGGTGCGCAGCACGGCGGAGTCGGCGACCACGGCATCGATCACCCGCTGCAGGTCCGCGTTGGACCTGGCGACCATCCGCACCAGCAGATCGGCCGAGCCGGTGATGGTGTGCACCTCGATCACCTCCGGGATGGACGTCAGATGCGCCACCACCGCGTCCCGACCGGCGCCCTGGGCGATCTCGAGGGACAGGAAGGCCGTCACCGGATAACCCAACGGTCCCGGATCGACCGTCGGCGCCAGGTCGGCGACGACGCCGGTCCGGATCAACCGGTCGAGCCGGGCCTGCGCGGTGCCCCTCGCGACGCCCAGCCGCCGGGAGGCCTCGAGGATCCCGATCCGCGGATCGCGGGCCAGCAGGTCCAGCAGAGCCGCATCCAGGCCGTCGATCGCCATCCCGCCCTCCTTATGCAATCTGCACAGCCCAGAGTGCCAAACAGAGATCACTTTGTACAGGGTGAGCAGCACAGAGTCGAACTCTTGCTCAAGTCGGGAGCGGCGGGGGACAGTACGGCCACCGCACCCGAACCTGATCGGAGTACTCGACGATGAGCACCACCGAAACCCACATCGCCCTGACCGAGGACGAACTGGCCGCCGACCTGGACCTCGAGCAGCTCAAGCAGCTGGTCGGGCTGGTCGACTACGACGAATCCCAGGACCCGTTCCCGGTGAACGCGATGGACGCTGTGGTGTTCGTCTGCGGGAACGCCACCCAGGCCGCTCACTACTACATCTCGGCCTGGGGGATGGAGCTGGTCGCCTACTCGGGCCCGGAGACCGGCAACCGCGATCACAAGTCGTTCGTGCTGAAGTCCGGCTCCTGCCGGTTCGTGCTGATGGGCGGGGTGGATCCGCAGTCCCCGCTGTTGGACGTGCACCGCCGGCACGGCGACGGGGTGGTCGACCTGGCCATGGACGTCAAGGACGTCGACCGGTGCATCGAGCACGCCAGGGCCCAGGGCGCGACCATTCTCGAAGAGCCGCACGACATCTCCGACGAGTACGGCACCGTCCGGCGCGCGGCCATCGCGACCTACGGCGCGACCCGCCACTCGCTGGTCGACCGCAGCCGTTACTCCGGGCCCTACCTGCCCGGTTACGTCGCGAAGTCGACCGACTTCGTCAAGCGCGGCGGCGCCCCGAAGCGGCTGTTCCAGGCGCTGGACCACGCCGTCGGCAACGTCGAGCTCGGTCGGATGAACTACTGGGTCGAGTTCTACAACAAGGTCATGGGTTTCGTGAACATGGCCGAATTCGTCGGTGACGACATCGCGACCGACTATTCGGCATTGATGAGCAAGGTGGTGGCGAATGGCAACCACCGGGTCAAGTTCCCGCTGAACGAGCCGGCAGCCGGCAAGCGGAAGTCGCAGATCGACGAGTACCTGGAGTTCTACGGAGAGCCCGGCTGCCAGCACCTGGCCCTGGCCACCAACGACATCCTCCGCACGGTCGATGCGCTGCGCGCGGAGGGCGTCGAATTCCTCGACACCCCGGACAGCTACTACGACGACCCGGAGCTGCGGGCCAGGATCGGGCACGTCCGGGTGCCGGTGGAGGAGCTCAAGCAGCGCAAGATCCTGGTCGACCGCGACGAGGACGGCTACCTGCTGCAGATCTTCACCAAGCCGCTGGGCGACCGGCCGACGGTGTTCTTCGAGCTGATCGAGCGGCACGGCTCGCTGGGATTCGGCAAGGGCAACTTCAAGGCATTGTTCGAGTCCATCGAGCGCGAGCAGGAGAAGCGCGGAAACCTCTAGCGAGATCTCGGTACTCAGCCCTCGAGCGCCGGCAGCACCGTCCCGGACACCTCGCCCAGCTCCAGGAAGCCGGCTGCGGTCGGCGCGGTCGCTGTGATGGTGACGCTGTCGCCGTCCTCCAGGAACGTCCGGGTCCTGCCGTCGGCCAGAGTGACTGGTGCGGAACCGTTCTCGGCGAGCTCGATGAACGAGCCGGCCGTACCTGGATCGGGACCGGACACGGTGCCCGAGGCGTAGAGATCACCCGGACGCGTACTGGCCCCGCCGACCGTCTGGTGGGCCAGCATCTGCGCACCGGTCCAGTACATGTTGCGGAACGGCGGGCGGGAGACCTCGGTGTCGTTCCATCGCACCGTCAGCGCCAGGTCGAGTCCCCACGGCTGCCCATCTGCGAGATAAGGGAGAAGGGGTGCGGTGCGCTGCGGGGGCGCCACCCTGGCCTCCTGCAGGGCGGCCAACGGGGTGATCCAGTGGGAGATGCTGGTGGCGAACGACTTCGCGACGAACGGGCCCAGCGGCACGTACTCCCACGGCTGGATGTCCCTGGCGCTCCAGTCGTTCACCAGGCAGATACCGAAGACGTGATCGGCGAACGCCGACACCGGAATCGGGCGACCGAGCTCGGAGCCGACACCCACCACGAAGCCGACCTCGGCCTCGATGTCCAGGCGGCTGCTGACGCCGAACTCGGGGACAGCGGCGGCCGCCGCCTTGGACTGACCGTGCGGTCGCCGGATCGGGGTACCGGATGCGACTACCGTCCCGGACCTGCCGTGGTAGCCCACCGGAAGATGTTTCCAGTTGGGCAGCAACGGTTCCGACCCTGGCCGGAACATCCGGCCGAGCGTCGCGGCGTGGTGCTCACTGGCATAGAAGTCGACATAGTCCCCGACGGCGATCGGCAGGTGCAGGGCGACCGATGCCAGCGGGACGAGGTGCGGCTCGACCCGCGCACGAGCGGCCGGGTCGACGAGCAGTTCGGTGATCCTCGCCCGCACGGAGTCCCAGAGTGCCGGTCCGCCGGCCAGAAACCCGTTCAGCGTCGGCCGGCGCAGCACGTCGGCCTGCCCGGGGAGCACGGCGGCGGTGTCCAGGACAGATCCACCGATCCGGACGCCGATGGTGCGCGCGCCGCCGGTGTCGAACACGCCGTACGGCAGGTGGTCGGCGTCGAACCCGGATCCGTCGCTGCCGTGAACCCAACTGCTCACCCGGGCACGCCCGCGGTCAGCGCGGGAATCAGCCCGGTGCGGGCGATCTCGGCCAGCGGCTCGGTCACCCCGCAGCAGCCGAAGGACAGGAAGGTGCTGCGCACGGCAGCGATCCGGGCCTCGTCCAGGCGGGACACCGTCGGGACCGGGTCCGGCAGGGCGAGCGCGGCGGAGATCCGACCGCGGCCCGCGCCGCGGTCGGCAACATCGACGGCCGCGATCAGGTTCAGCACGCCGTGCCGGACCGTGCCGTCCAGTCCGGAAGCGACGACCGCGTGATGCAGTCCGGCGGTGAACTTGAGGGCTACGCCGGCATCCACCGCCGCGTGGATCACCGCCGCCAACTCGGCGACGCTCGGCACCGCGCCCGGTCCGATGCCGCCTGCGCGGAACTTCCCGCGGAGCAGTCCGGTGTCGACCTCGGGCAGCGTGGCCAGTGACCGGAGCACGTCGAGCGGGTGCGTCCGCCCGACCTCGATCGCGACGGTCATGCCGCCGGACATCAAGGGGGACAAGGCCGTCACCGTCGGGCCGGCATCGACCTCGTCGACCCGCAGCGGCAGCTCGACGCCGACCACCCGAATGCCCGGATCCGAGAGCAACCGCACCGCTGCGACCAGGTCGTGGACGCCGCCGGCCCCGCCGATCAGGACAACGGGCAGCTCGTCGGTGGTGAGCAGGGGCACGAGTTCGGTGGCCCGGTCGACCGGCACCAACAGGGGGCCGAGATAGCTGCTGATCGGCCCGGAGCGCCAGACCTGGTGGCTGAGCACGGCCGCGTCCAGCGGCGACGATCCCGGGGGGAACACGGCAGCGTCGTCAACCAGGCCGGCGAACAGGCTTGACACCAGATGGACCCTAGCGCACCGTCACTGTAGCGATGCGTTGATGTCCGCTGAGCGGACGTTTTCGTGTCGCCCGCCGGACACCGCCGACCGCAGATCAGGAGCCCGCCATGGCCTACTACCGCAGCCTGGGAGCGGTGCCACCGAAGCGCCACACCCAGTTCCGGACGCCGGACGGGGCCCTGTACTCGGAAGAACTGATGGGAGAGGAAGGCTTCTCGTCCGACTCGAGTCTGCTCTACCACCGGCACATCCCGTCCGCCATGGTCGACGCGCGGGTGTGGGACCTGCCCGACCTGGCCACCGTGCCGAATCACCCCCTGGCACCACGACACCTCAAGCTGCACGACCTGTTCGACGGCGCCGACGCGGCCGGCACCGATGCTGTCCGCGGTCGCCGGCTGGTGCTGGGCAACGGCGATGTGCGAATTTCCTACGTCCTCGCCGGCGCGTCGAGTCCGTTGTACCGCAACGCCATCGGCGACGAGTGCGTCTATGTCGAGGCCGGCGCCGGCGTCGTGGAGACGCTTTTCGGCATGCTGCCATACCGGGAGGGCGACTACGTGATCGTGCCGCGGGCGACGGTGCACCGGTGGGTGCCGGCCGAGCCCAGCAGGCTCTACTGCATCGAGGGCAACTCGCACATCGGACCGCCGAAGCGCTACCTGTCGCGGTTCGGCCAGTTGCTCGAGCACTCGCCCTACTGTGAAAGGGATCTGCACCCACCACAGCAGCCGTTGCTCGTGGACGGCACCGATGTCGAGATCTACACCAAGCACCGCGGCAACGGCCCGAGCGGCATCGTCGGGTCGGTCATCGTCTCGCCGCACCACCCGTTCGATGTTGTCGGCTGGGACGGCTGTCTGTATCCGTACACCTTCAACGTCAGCGATTTCGAGCCGATCACCGGACGCGTGCACCAGCCGCCGCCGGTGCATCAGGTGTTCGAGGGTTACAACTTCGTGGTGTGCAATTTCGTGCCGCGCAAGGTGGACTACCACCCGCTGGCCATCCCGGTGCCCTACTACCACTCGAATGTCGACTCCGACGAGATCATGTTCTACGTCGCCGGAGACTACGAGGCACGCAGGGGTTCCGGCATCGGTCGCGGCTCGGTCAGCGTGCATCCTGGCGGCCACTCGCACGGACCGCAGACCGGAGCTGTGGAGGCTGCCCTGGGCAAGGAGTACTTCGACGAGTTGGCCGTCATGGTCGACACCTTCCGCCCACTGGAGCTGGGTGAAGGTGGCCGCGAGGTGGACGACGGGAAGTACGCCTGGTCCTGGGCCGGGCGCGGACCCGCCGGCTAGCTGAACCCGGCGGGGTCCGGCCGGAGCTCAGTACGGCTCAGTCCTCGGCCGGATACCAGGCCTCGACGCGCAGATCGGTGGCGCTGCCGTCAATTCCGCTGACGTGGCCACCGGCCGAGCCGACCGCCAGCAGTTCTTCGACGACATCCGACCCGCTGATCGTCAACGCCCGCAAACTGCTGCCGCGGTTGTCGAACTGCAGGCGGCCCCGGTGCCCGTTCTCGGTGAGCTTCGCCAACGACCCGGTGGAAGCGAGCGATCCGCGCGCCACGCCGAGGATTCCCAGAGCGTCGTCGACCGCCTCCAGCAGCGCCCACCGATTCGACTCGCACATCGCCCGGACCAGTTCGGGGCGGGTGGCCGCCACCCGGGTGCCGTCCCGGAAAGAGCCGGCTGCCAGCGCCAGCGCGAGGTCGCCCCCCGCCGCGCCCGCCTGCGCCAGGGTCAACGCCAGCAGGTGCGGCAGGTGCGAGATGCGGGCCACCGCCGCGTCGTGCACGGCCGGCTCGGCCGGCACCACCCGGCTGCCGACCGCGAGCGCCAACGCGGCCACCGCCGCCCAGTCGTCCTGCGCGCTCTCCTCGGTCAGACAGGTGACCCAGGCCGCGTCATCGAAGAGGGCGGCGTTGCCGGCCGCCCAGCCGGAGTGCTGGGTGCCGGCCATCGGATGGGAACCGATGTACCGCGCTCGCGGTGCCAGCTCGGCAACCTGATCGGCGACCGGACCCTTGACCCCGGCGACGTCGGTGAGCCGGACCCTCGGCGCCGATTCCGCGACGGCGCGCAGGAGTCCGTCGAAGGCCGTGACCGGCGTCGCGAGCACCACCAGGGCGTGCGCGGCCTCCGCGGCGACCAGGGCTGACTCGAGGTCGTCGTACACCGAGAATCCGTCGTCGCCGGCCGCGGTCCTGGTCTCCGCGGAGGGCGACCACCCGCTGACCGGCAGCAGCGCCCGGGACGCCCGCATGAGCGAGCCCCCGATCAGTCCCAGGCCGAGCACGCAGACGGCGGGCGGCAACAACGGCGGGGTGTCGGTCACCCGATCATCATGCTGCCGGACTCCGGTGGCCCGGCGACAGGGCCGGGTTCGGCCCCGGGGGCCGACCGGCGCTGTGTTCGCTGCGATGGCGCTGAACTGCGGCGACGGTTGATGCGTGGCCGCCCGGCGGCGGACCCCGTAACGTTTGACGGGTGAGCACCGAAGGTTTCGCCACCGCGGTCGTCCGTGAGGACGGCAAGTGGCGGTGCTCGCTGCTCGCCGAAGAACTCCTCGACGATCTCGACGGGGTGCTCACCGCGCTGCGCCGGGTCGCGTCCACCGGTGCGGTGTTCGGACTGCTGGCCGTCGACGACGAGTTCTTCGTGATCGTCCGACCGATCCCCGGCGGCGCTTCGCTGCTGCTGTCCGACGCCACCGCGGGTCTCGACTACGACGTAGCCGCCGACGTGCTGGACCTGCTGCAGGTACCGGTCCCCGACGAGGACGACGTCGACGACGACCCCTGGCCGGAGGGTGATCTGGCGCTGCTCGCCGATCTCGGCGTGCCGGAGCAGGAGATGCAGCTGATCGTCGACGAGGTCGACCTGTACCCCGACGAGCAGCTGGCGCTGATCGCCCAACGGTGCGGCTTCGGTGACGAGTTCGCCGCGGCGATCGACAAGTCCTGACGGTCGCGTGGACCGGTTCACCGACCTCGGTTCGCCGGCCGCCGATGAGTCCCTCATCCGTGCGGCGCTGACGGAGTCCGCCCGCGCTCCACTCACCGCCGACGTGCCGATCGGTGCGGTGGTGGTGGGATCGGATGGTGAGCTGCTCGGCACCGGCTGGAACCGGCGGGAGGCCACCGGCGATCCCACCGCGCATGCCGAAGTGATGGCGTTGCGCACCGCGGCCGCACTGGTCGGCAGCTGGAACCTGACCGGTTGCACCCTCGCGGTCACCGTCGAGCCGTGCACGATGTGCGCCGGGGCGATCGTGAACGCCAGGGTGGCCCGGGTGGTCTTCGGGTGCTGGGAGCCCAAGACCGGCGCCGCCGGGTCGCTGTGGGATGTGCTGCGGGATCGCCGGTTGAGCCACCGGGTCCAGGTGCGTGGCGGCGTGCTGGCCGACGAGTGCGCCGCGCCGCTGCTGGAGTTCTTCGCCGGGCATCGCACCTGAGCCGCCGTGTGCGCTGCTCACTCGGGGTGGCCGGAGCACCCGGCGGGTTCCGGTAGAGTTTCGCGGCGAAGGTAGCGTGTCCGAGCGGCCTAAGGAGCACGCCTCGAAAGCGTGTGAGGGTGAAAGTCCTCCGTGGGTTCAAATCCCACCGCTACCGCCACCCGCAGGCCCCCGATCGGACTCCGGTCGGGGGTCGTTGCGCGTTCCAGGGAGAATGGCGTCGTGTTCAGCGCCGACGACGTCATCCGGTTCCTCGGCACGGTCGACCGGCTCGGCATCGAGGTGTGGCTCGACGGCGGCTGGGGCGTTGACGCGCTGGTGGGCAACCAGACCCGGCCGCACGGCGATCTGGACATCATCCTGTCCACCCCGGACGGCGCGCTGTTGGTTGCCGAGCTCGGGGTGCAGGGTTTCGTCGAGATCGAGCGGGAGTCGAGGCGGCCGTTCAACTTCGTCTACGGCCACGCCGACGGACGCAAGGTCGACTTCCACCAGTTCGACCGGAACGCGGACGGCGACGGTGAGTACGGCGAGGCCGGACCGATCTTCACCCCGAAGGCGTTGAGCGGCAGGGGTTCCGTGCTCGGCCGGCCGGTGCGCTGCATCGACCCGGGCACCGTGGTGCGGTTCCACACCGGCTACGCCCACGACGCCGACGATGTCCACGACGTGCTGCTGCTCTGCACCACCTTCGGCATCGAGGTGCCCGAGGAGTACCGGGACTGACCTCGGATCCGCCGTGCGGCCGCGGCCGCTCAGCCCGATCGGGTCTTCCGCGCCCCGGGCGGCGTCCGGCCGTCGGCCCCCAGATCGGGGGTGCACAGCATCCGCTCCGCCATGGTGACGGTCAGCTCGGTGGCCTGGGCCACGGTGAGGCCGCGCCCGCTGTACAGGGCGTCGAACGTCTCGAAGCTGCACAGCACCCAGAGCGTGTCGACGGCCTGCTCGTCGGTGACGTCGCTCCGTAGCGCCCGGCCCTCCCGGAGTCGCTGTGCCAGGTAGACCATGCCCCCTGCGCGGTTCTGCTCCTTCTTCCGGGTCGCGCCGCCGACCCCGGCCGGATCGATCGACGCCAGCGAGAAGAGCACCCGGTAGATGCCGCGGTCCGCGGCGTACATACGGTTGGCGGCGGCGATGCCCTCGCGCAGATGCGTGCGGGCATCCGTGATGGCCACCGCGGCGGTCAGGGCGGACAACCCGGTGCGCTCCCAGAGATCGGCCACGAACTCGTCGAACAGCCCGGCCCGGGACCCGAAGACGGTGTAGATCGTCGAGCGGGCGACCTTCGCCCGGCCGGCGACCGCATCCAGGGCGACCGGTTCCGCGGGCGCTTCCCGCAGTTGCGCAGCCAGGGCGTGCAGGATTCGGCGGCGCGTCTCCTCGGCGGAATCGGCGCGGAGCCGTTGCTCGTACTTCCGGGTGGTCACGACCACGAGTGTTCCATATTCACTGGACAGGGTGATGTTCAGAAGTCAGTATGTATTCAGAACTACAGTGCGTCGTCTGAAATCGCAATCGAAGGATGGACCCGTGTCTGAAGCCGAAACGGCCGGACGGCCAGATCCCGGCCTCCTCACCGAGCAGTGGCCGGTGCTGGTGGTCGGCGCCGGGCCGGCCGGGCTGGTGGCCGCGATCAGCCTGGCCCGGTATGGAATCCGATGCCTTGTCGTGAACCGGCGGACATCGGTCTCGCCACTGCCGCGGGCGACCGCGCTCACCCTGCGGACCATGGAACAGCTCCGCGTCTGGGGCATCGAGGGCGAGATCCGTGCTGGTGGAGATGATGTCGAGCTGCAGTTGCTCCTGGCGCGATCACTGTCGCTGGCCGCCGAGGGCGAGGTTGTCGAGGTAGGATTTCCCAGCTCTGCCGCCAGCGCCCGGCTCAGTCCGACCCGGCCGGCCTGCGTTCCCCAGGACCATGTCGAGTCCGTGCTGTTGGCTCACCTCCGTCAACTGCCCGCCGCTACGGTGGCCACCGGCACCGAGGTCCTGGGCATCGGCGCCGCTGGCTCGGGAAGTCGTGTACTCCTCAGGGATGTCGCCACCGGCGAGCTCCGGCACGTTCAGGCCCGCTATGTCGTCGCAGCCGACGGGGCCAACAGTCCGATCCGGGACATGCTCGGCATCGGGACATCGGCGGTGGGGGCGTCCTTCGTGGCGATGTCGGCGACCATCCGCGCACCGTTGTGGGAGCTGGTCGGGGATCGGAGGTTCGTGATCTATCACGTCGACGGAGCCGCCGACGGGAGCTTCCTGCCCGCCGGGCCAGGGTGATCGCTGGATCTACAGCTTCCTCGAAGCGCAGCGCGTGCCCGGCGACGGGGCCACGATGAGTCCGGAGCGGCTGCGCGAGCGGATCCGCACCGCCGCAGGCACTCCCGACCTGGCGGTGCAGATCCTCGACGTGCGCCGCTACGCCTTCGAAGCGCGGATGGCAGACCGGATACGGGTAGCTGACGTCTTCCTGATCGGCGACGCCGCCCATCGCCTCACTCCGCGGGGCGGTATGGGACTGAACACTGCGGTCGGCGATGCGATCAATCTGGCCTGGAAGCTCGCCTGGGTGCTCAAAGGCTGGGCGCCGCAGCGTCTTCTCGAGTCCTATCAGGCCGAACGCGGCCCGGTCGCCGAGCACAACGTGTCCCGGTCCGCAGATCCCAACGGCACCCGTCGCAGTGCCGCCGACGAGGTGCAGGTCGATCTCGGCGGCCGGATCGGTCATCACTGGATCGCTCGAGCAGGCCGCCGACCCGTGTCGACCCTGGACCTGGTCGGCCCCGGCCTCACCGAGATCTCATCCGGTCGAGGCGCCCGGCCCGTCGAATTCCCCGGCGTGTCCGCTCCCGTCATCCGGCGGCGAGTCCGTCCGGCAATCGCTGCCGCGCTGGGCCTCACCGGTGACGAAGGGATTCTGGTGCGGCCGGACGGTCTGGTCTGGAGTGATGCGGTGTTGGACCGGCCCGTTCCATCCGAGCACGTCACCAGCGTCACGGGCCGGTTGAGGTAGCCCGGGCCGGTAGGGGTGGCCCCGGCCGGGGTGGGGGTAGCCCGATGTCGCCCGGGGTAGCCCGATCCGGCCGGCGTGGCGCGCCAACTTCGGGCTACGCAGGGTGGGCCGGTGGGGGTGGCCCCGGCCGGGGTGGGGGGTAGCCCGATGTCGCCCGGGGTAGCCCGATCCGGCCGGCGTGGCGCGCCAACATCGGGCTACGCGGGGTGGGCCGCGGTGGGGTAGGCCCGGCCTGGGTGGGGGGTAGCCCGATCTCGCCCGCGGTAGCCCGATCCGGCCGGCGTGGCGCACCAACATCGGGCTACGCGGGGTGGGCCGGACGGCCGCGCCGCTGCGGGGCCGGCCCGCCCAAACTGGCGGCGTTGCTGGGTGTTTCAGACCTGTCCGGCGTAGAACCCGTACCGGGCCAACGGTTCCACCAATTCGTGCTCCTCGTACGACAGATGTGAGAGCAGGGTGTCGGTGAGGAGGTCGACGGCGGCCTGCACGCCGTCGACGGCGTCCGGATCCGCCGCGAGCGCGACCAGCGCGCGGTCGACACCGTCCAGCACGTCGTGGATCACCACATGCTCGGCGGCCAGGCGGTCGATCACCGGCTCCAGCGCGGTCTCCCGGCTGCGCAGGTACGGGAAGACCGCCTGGTCCTCCCCGGAGTGGTGCTGGGTGACCACCCGGCAATAGCTCTCGCAATAGGCACCGAGCGTCCAGTTGTTCTGTCGCATGGTCATCTGGTTGATCGCGGACCTGGCGCTGCCGATTCCGAGTTGGCCGTCCCTGACCTGCTCGATCAGGTCCCGGACCTGGTTCAGCTCGGAGCGCAGCATGTCGTGCACCTCGATCAGGTGCGCGCCCACCAGCTTGCCCTGACGGGTGTACCGGATATCCGGCGTCGACTCCGGCCTGCGTGGGCGGGTGGTCTCGTCCCACGGCAGAGTCCGGGAGAGCCGGATACCGTCGTCGGCGGTCGGTGTGACTCCCAGGCGGGCGTACTGACCGGCGGGACTGATCGCCTCCGGCTCCGGACCCGTCGCAATCCGCTCCAGCCCGGTCCCACCCGGTTCCAGCCCCTTCGCAACCGGCTGCGCAGCCACTGTGCCGACGCGCCCGGATGCTGGCTGGTCACCCGGGATCGCCGCGGAGAGGCGCTCCGCCGCAACGAGTTCGAGGACGGCGGGGGCGACCTCCGCGCCGAATCGTTCGATCAGATCCGGTTCGTCGGCGGACAGGATGAAGGTGCCGATGCCGTCGGTGACCGCCAGCTCGGCCAGCTGCTCGACCCACTGCGCCACCGGTCCCTGCAGGAAGCCGGCGCTGTTCTGCCGGAACGCGCCGGCCACGTTGAGCAGTCGGCGGATGTCGCCGGGCGCCCGGCCCGCCTCGTCGGCCGCCTCGTCGATGATCGTGTTGCCGCGCGCGAGATCTCCCGCCTCGAGGTACCCGAAGGACGGCAGCCAGCCGTCGGCGGTCCGCCCGACCAGCCGCAGCATCCTGGGTTTGTAGACCCCGAGCCAGATCTCGATCGGGTGGGCCGGCGCCGGGCCGCGTTTGGCACCGGACACCGTGTAGTGCCTGCCCTGGACCTTGAGCACGCCGGGCGTCTCCGGTGACCAGATTCCCCGAAGGATCTCGATCGCCTCCTCGACCGCCTGCACCGCCTCGGCCGGGGTGCGGCGCGGCCCGCCCATGGCAACGATCGGATCCCAGAATCCGCCCGCTCCGAGTCCGAGTTCGATCCGGCCGCCGGTGAGCAGGTCGAGTCCGGCCGCAGCCCGGGCGGTGACCGAGGGCAGCCGCAACGGGAGGTTCAGGACGTTCGGGGCCAGCTGGATGCGCTCGGTGCGAGCGGCGACGAAGGCGAGCAGGGTCCAGGTGTCCTGGAACGCCGGCTGGTAGGGATGGTCCTGGAATGTCGCCAGGTCGAGTCCGGCCCGTTCGGTGAGCTGCGCGAGGGCGACCGGCAGTTCGGGCTGCTGGACGGTCGGCGTGATGAACGTGCCGAACCGGAGCTGGTGGCCGTAGTCCGGCATCTGGTCCTCCAAGTAGCTGACGTGTCAACCGTACGCCACCCCTGCGCGTCGGTCCGGCATGCCGTTGTCCGACCCCCGGAGCATTCTGATTCGGAGCAGTATCGCGTCGGCCGCCGGGGCGCTCCTGTGCACCGGCGGCGGAAGGAGGCCCGGCGATGACGAACCCGCCCGATCTCGCCGGCAGCTGGGTGCACTCCCACGAGGAGGATCACGACGGCATCGAGGTGTATCGCCCCGCCGGTTACCCGTTTCCGCCCGCCCGGGGCCGAACCTCGCTGACTCTCAAGCCGGACGGCTCTGCCCGCAGCGGCTCACCCGGTCCGGACGACCGGGGGGTGGCGGCCGACGGCACCTGGCAGCTGGCCGACTCGCTGCTGACCGTCCGGAGCGCGGGACACACCGCGCGTTTCGATGTACTGGCCGTGGACCGCGACCAGCTCACCCTGCGTCCGGCCTGACACCTGGAGGACCGCGATGACCGCGAACCCACCGATCACCGAAATACCGCCGCCCACCACCCGCTCCTGCGGCACCAGCCAGGTGCACGAACGGCTGCTCCGCACCGTGCCCGGCTACGCGGCAGCCCGGGCGGCGATCGAAACCCTGACCTGGCAGGCTGCTCTGCTGGGCGATGCCGTCGTCCGGACCGGATGCACCCAGATTCCGGTGGTGGTACACGTGGTGTACCGCAACGACACCGAGAACCTGTCCGCCGAGCAGATCACCAGCCAGATCACCGCTCTCAATGCTGACTACCGGGCCGCGAACCCCGACACCGCTTCGACGCCGCCGGTCTTCCAGCCGTTGATCGCCGACGCGCGGGTCACCTTCGCGCTCGCCACCACCGACCCGGACGGCAATGCGACCGACGGGATCACCAGGACCTCCTCCACCGAGGCATCCTTCGTGGCCGACACCGACAACGTGAAGTCGTCGGCCACCGGCGGCGCCGATCCATGGCCGTCCGAGAAGTACCTGAACCTCTGGGTGTGCGGAAACCTGGTGGACGCCCAGGGAAATGCGCTGCTCGGGTACGCCCAGTTCCCGGGCGGGCCGACCGAGACCGACGGTGTGGTGATCGTGCACACCGGGTTCGGCACCACCGGGACGGCCACCAGTCCGTTCAATCTCGGCCGTACGGCCACCCACGAGATCGGGCATTGGCTGAACCTGCGGCACATCTGGGGCGACGACGGGACCGGTTGCTCCGGCGACGATTTCGTCGGCGACACCCCGAATCAGGGTGGCCCCAACTTCGGGAGACCGACCTTTCCCAAGGTGTCGTGCTCCAACGGTCCGAACGGCGACCTCTTCATGAACTACATGGACTACGTCGACGACGCCGCGATGTTCCTGTTCACCCAGGGACAGGTCGATCGGATGCAGGTCGCCCTGGACGGCCCCCGGGCGAGCGTCGGGGTGTCCGGTCCGTGCGACGACCCCGATCCGGCGCCCGTCGAACCGGCGCCCGTCGACCGGCGCCCGTCCAACCAGCGCCCGTCCAACCAGAGCCCGACCCTCCGGAACCGGCGGATCCGCCCGACGGGGAGCCGTCCCCGACCGGATGACGCACTGAACGGCCCGGTGCGCGCAACGACGCCCGGCTGATCGACCCGCCTGGTCCCGACCCCCGACACCCGGACCAGGCTGCCCGGGCCGCCCGTCCGAACATGGGCGGGCGGCCCCTGCAAGTGTGGCGGGCTGCCCCTACCGGTGCGTTGTCCGCCGTGCTGTCCGCAGCGCGGGGTCCGACGGAGCGCGAGGCCCGCTGTCGGAGACCGTCCCTATGCTGGCGGCAGCGGGGTGCGGCCCCGGAACCTGGAGTGGGGACGGCATGCCGGTGCAGGACGAGCTGCGGGCGCCCGAACGGTCCGACCTGCGGCAGCGGGCCGAGGCGCACCTTCGGGCTCTGGTCGGCACCGACACGGCCACCCTCCGCGACGACCAGTGGACCGCGATCGAGGCACTCGTGGCCGGTCATCGCCGGGCGCTGGTGGTGCAGCGCACCGGGTGGGGGAAGTCGGCGGTGTACTTCGTGGCGACCGCCCTGCTCCGAGAGCTCGGCGCCGGCCCGACGGTGATCATCTCGCCACTGCTCGCGTTGATGCGCAACCAGATCGAGGCGGCCGGTCGGGCCGGTATCCACGCAACGACGATCAATTCGGCGAACTCCGAGGACTGGGCGGAGGTGCATGCGCAGATCCACGCCGGTGAGGTGGACGTCCTGCTGGTCTCGCCGGAGCGGCTGAACAACCCCGGGTTCCGCGACGATGTGCTGCCGAAACTGGCCGCGTCGGCGGGTCTGGTGGTGGTGGACGAGGCGCACTGCATCTCCGACTGGGGGCACGACTTCCGGCCCGACTACCGCCGGATCCGCACCCTTCTCGAAGAACTGCCGGCCGGAATTCCGGTACTGGCGACCACAGCCACCGCCAACGCCAGGGTCACCGCCGACGTCGCGGAGCAGTTGGCCGGCACCGGCGAGGACGTGCTGGTGCTTCGCGGGTCGCTGGACCGGTCGTCGTTGCACCTGGGGGTGGTCGAGCTCCCGAATCACGCCGCCCGGCTCGCCTGGCTGGTCCGGCATCTGCCGGAGCTTCCGGGATCGGGGATCATCTACTGCCTGACCGTCGCGGCCACCGTTCAGGTGGCGGATCACCTGCGGGCCAACGGCTTCGACGTAGCCTCCTACTCCGGACAGACCGATCAGGCGGAACGGCTGCAGGCGGAGCAGGATCTTCTCGGCAACCGGGTCAAGGCGCTGGTGGCCACGTCCGCGCTCGGGATGGGTTTCGACAAGCCGGATCTCGGCTTCGTCATCCACCTGGGCGCTCCACCGTCGCCGATCGCCTACTACCAGCAGGTCGGCCGCGCCGGCCGAGCGGTCGAACGGGCCACGGTCCTGCTGCTGCCGGGTCGGGAGGATCGGGACGTCTGGAACTATTTCGGATCGCTGGCCTTTCCCGATGAGCGGGACGTCCGGATCACCCTGGCCGAGCTGGAACGGGAAGGTGCGCCGATGTCCGTGCCGGCCCTGGAGCCGCGGGTATCGCTGCGCCGCACCCGATTGGAGATGATGCTCAAGGTTCTCGACGTCGACGGCGCGGTGCGCCGGGTCGCCAGGGGGTGGACCTCGACCGGAGTGCCGTGGACCTACGACGAGGACCGGTACCGCAGGGTCAACGACACCCGCAAGGACGAGCAGCAGGCGATGCTCGACTACATCCGTGGCGACCGCTGCCGCATGCAGTTCCTCCGCGACGCACTGGATGACGAGGGTGCCCAGCCGTGCGGCCGCTGCGACGTGTGCGGCGGGCTACCGATCGACGTCGGGGTCGACGACAGCGAGGTGCAGGCGGCCCGGTCCCGGCTCGAGGTGCCCGGCGAGCCGGTTGCCCCCCGCGCGCAGTGGCCGACCGCGATGACGTCGCTGGGTATCCCGCTGTCCGGGCGGATCGCCATGGACCAGCGGCCGGAGCCCGGCCGGGCGGTCGGCCGGCTGGACAGCCTGGGCTGGGGGGCGGCGCTGCGCGACCTCTTCCAGGCCGAACACCCGGACGGACCGGTGCCGGTGCCGTTGCGGCACGCCGCGGCGCAGGTGCTGGACGCCTGGGACGCCGGCCCGTTCGACGGCGTCGTCGGAATCGGATCGTCCACCCGGCCGGAACTCGTCGAACACCTCGCATCCGGGCTCGCCCGATACCTCAAGATCGTCGAACTGACCCGGATATCGGTGTCCGGCAGTGCCGGCGACCACGAGGTGAACTCGGCCCGGCGGCTGGCCGCCGTCATCGGACGGCTCAGCCTGGACGATCCGGCCGCCGTGGCCGGCCGCACCGTGCTGTTGATCGACGACCGCACCGACAGCGGGTGGACCCTCGCGGTGGCGGCGCGGCTGCTGCGGCAGGCGGGCGCCACCGCGGTGTACCCGTTCGTGCTCGGCGTCGGGTAGCGCCGTCAGGGTCAGCTGCCGACCACGAGGCCGGTGGCGGTGTCCACCGGCGGCTTGACCTGCAGCATCGCGATCAGCCCGGCCAGCAGCACCAGCAGGATGCCGACGATCCCGGCGCGGTCCGCGCCGAACACGGCGGCGAAGATCCCGAACAGCGTCGGCGCCAGAAAGGACACCGCGCGACCGGTGGTCGCGTACAGGCCGAACATCTGGCCCTCGCGGCCCACCGGGGACATCCGCGCCAGGTAGGTCCGCGAGGACGATTGCGCGGGACCGACGAACAGGCACAACAGCAACCCGAAGATCCAGAACATCATCGGCCCGGACACGAACAGCAGGATCGTGCCGGCGATCAGCATGCCGATCAGCGACGTCATGATCACCCGCTTCGGGCCGACCCGGTCGTCGAACCGGCCGGCGACGATCGCGCCGAGCGCCGACACCACGTTGGCCGCGACGCCGAACAGCAGGACATCGGCGGTCGAGATGCCGTACACGGTGTGCGCCAGGATGGCCCCGAAGGAGAAGATCGCGGCCAGCCCGTCCCGGAACAGCGCGCTCGCGCCGAGGAAGAACACCGCGTTCCGGTCGACCCGGTACAGCTCACCCAGGTCGCGGAACAGCAGTCGGTAGGACGCGAAGAAGCCGACCCGTTCCCGGCCGGGGATCGCCGGAACCTCGGGGACCTTGAACAGCACCGGGATGGCGAAGATCGCGAACCAGACCGCGGCGAACAGCGCGATGATGCGGATGTTCAGCCCCCCGTCGGTGGTGACGCCCAGGAAGCCTCGGGTGTCGCCGTCGCCCGAAATGAACCCCGCATAGCAGACCAGCAGCAACACGATGCCGCCGAAGTAGCCCATCGACCACCCGAACCCGGAGACCCGGCCGATGTTCTGCGGCGTCGAGACCTGGCGCAGCATCGCGTAATAGGAGACGGTCGCGAACTCCGCGAACACCGACGCGAGTCCGATCAGCAGCAGGCCCAACCAGAGGTACTGGTACTCGTTGCGGACGAAGAACAGCAACGCGGTGGCGATCACGCACAGCAGCGTCCAGATCCCGAGCGACCGCTTGCGGTGCCCACCGGCGTCCGCCCGCTGCCCGGTGACCGGAGCCAGCACCGCCACCAGGAACCCGGCGATACCGAGCGACCAGGCGAACCAGGTACTCGCCGACGTCGACCCCGGCAGGTCGTCGCCCACCGAGTCGGTGAGGTAGACCGAGAAGACGAAGGTCAGGATGACGGCGTTGAAGGCCGCAGAGCCCCAGTCCCACAGACCCCAGGCGACGATCTGGCCCCGCCCTGCCGGGGCAATGACCGAGCTCGGATCGACAGCGGCGCTGCTCATCGTCGGCTCTCCTTCATCTGCGGGACTGTTTCATGAGCGGGACTGTAGGGCCAGCAGGCCGCCTCCCGGCGACGACGCCGCGAACGGGACCTGACGTCCAGCAGCATCAGCCGCCCGCCCGGCCGCCTCCTGCAGGTGCCGGTCGCGGGTACGCTCGGTCCGTTGCCGGCTCTCACCTGCCCCGATGCGCCGGGAGTCCACCATGACGCTGCCACCCGGCCGGTCCGTCCGCGGGTGCCGCGCCCTGGTGCTCGCGGTGGTGCTGCTGGCCGGGGTCGCCGGGTGTTCGGCGGCGGTGGGGGGCTCACCGGCGGCCGCCGCCCGGGCGGCTGCGGTCGCGACCGGTGCCGCCGCGACGACCGCCGAACCGCTGTCGTCGGTGCCTGCGCCGGCTCCGTCCGCGACCCCGCCCGTGACGACCCCGCCGGTCGCAACCCCGCTGCCGACGCCGTCCTCGGCAGCGACGACGGCACGCACGGCCACTCCGGCGGCGCCGCCCACCGGCTCACCACCGGCGAGCGGGCCGGTGGACCTCACCACGGCTGCGACCGGTGCGACCGCCCGGCCGCCGGGAACTCTCGCCGTCGGGCCGACCCCGGTGCGCCCGGACCGGGCGGGGACCGGAGAGGTGCACATCACCGGCGCGCTGCCCACCGGCGTCGACCAGGTGGCCAGGGACTCGATCGTGGACATCACCACCTACTGGGCAGGGCAGGCTCCGGATGTCTTCGGCGCTGCACTGACACCGCTGCGTGGCGGCTACTACTCGGTCGATCCGGCCGGTTCGACCACTGCGCCGTGCCTGAAGAACGCCAAGGCGGTGGCCAACAACGCCTTCTACTGCCCACAGGCGGATGCGATCGTCTACGACCGGACCTATCTGAAGCGGATCGCCTCCGACTACAGCGATCTCGACGTCGCCCTGACGTTCGCCCACGAGTTCGGGCATGCGCTGCAGCAACGGTTCCCGTCCGGAGCGCAACGTTCGATCGCGCTCGAGACCCAGGCCGACTGCTACGCCGGCGCCTGGGCGGATTGGGTCACCCGGGGACACGCTGCACACTTCGCCTTCGATCCGGTGAGCCTGGATCGGGTGCTCGGCGACTATGTCTGGGAGATGGGTGATCCCGCCGGCACCGACCCCGACCACCTCTCGGCGCACGGTTCGGTGTTCGACCGGGTCACCGCCATGCAGGAGGGCTACCTCGACGGCCCGCACGCCTGCGTCACCGACTTCTCCGACAAGCGGGCGTTCGTCGCGCAGAAGTTCACCGCCGACAACTCGTCGGCGGACGGCCAGGGCAACGTGGCGCTGTCGGTGGCGCTGACCCAGGGAACCGCCCTGCTGCAGGACTTCTGGACCGCCGCCGGCACGGCCGCCGGGCGGACCTACGTCCCGCCGATCGTCGTCACCGACGATCCGGCCTGCTCCGGCGATCATGTGGTCGCGCTCTGCCCGGACGGCCGCACCATCGACGTCGATCCGCTGACCGCGATGGCCGCCTATCACGACCAGATCGGCGATTTCGCGACCGTCACCACGTTGGGCCTTGCCTACGCCGACTACGCCCAGCGGCAGTTCGGCACCGACCGCTCGGTGCCGCCGCGGATCTGCGCGACCGGTGCGTTCGCGGCCGCGATGTTCAACGAGTCACCGCCGGTGCTCTCACCTGGCGACCTCGACGAGGCGGTCCGGCTGCTCCTGGTGGCCGGCCCCGGCAACCGACTGATCGACACCGGGGCGGTCTCGGCCTGGGATCGCCTGGACGCATTCCGCACCGGCGTGTTCGGTGGCCTGGCGGCGTGCCACCTGTCCGGCTAGCCCGGCTGCCGTCCGGGCGCACATCCCGTGGATCAGCCGGGGTTGGTCGACGAGTGCGGGCTGGAAGGGGCCGGGTCCGCCGGCCGGTCCGGTTCGGCACTCTCGGTGGCCGGCTTCACCCTGGGATGGGTCTTGTCCCAGCGCACCAGCACCGCCATGGTCGCGTAGCCGATCGGGATGATCAGCCACGCCGAGAACAGCCGGTAGATCACCACGGCGGCGGCGGCCGAGGCCTGCGGGGCGCCGGCCGAGATCAGGCCGGCCATCAGCGCTGCCTCGATCACCCCGATCCCGCCGGGGGTCAGCGGGACCTGCCGGACCAGTTGGATGCCGAGATACAGCGCACCGACCTTCAACAGGTTGATGTCGATGTCGACAGCACGGCACGCCGCGTACAGCGAGGCAGCGTCCAGCAGCCACTTGGCGGTGGACGTCGACATGGCGAGATTCCAGTCCCGCCACCGGACCTGCTTGGCCTGCCGCAGGGTGGTGAGCACCTGGCGGGCGGCCGCCCCGAGCTTCGCGTGCTTCACCTCGTAGTGGTCGAGCTTCGGGGTCGGCGCATCCACATCGCTGAGCTGACGCTTCCGGTCCGCGACGAACCGGATGGCCACCACCACCGTGCCCAGCAGTGCCAACCCGACGGCGACGGCGCCCGCCGGGTGGTCCTCGGCGAGATGGCTCAGCTGCGTCCAGGCCGCCGCCAGCAGCCCGACCAGGTACAGCAGCACCAGCGCGACGATGGACAACAGGCCGGACAGCAGCATCACCGTCGCCGCGGTCGCCGAGCTGGCCCCGCGCGCCCGGTACTGCTTGTACGACCAGCCGGCCGAGACGGCCGCGCCGGCCGGTACGGAGTTGGTGATGGCGCTCGAGGAGTAGGTGATCGCCCCGGCCCTGGCGTAGGACATCGGGACGCCGAACGCACCGAGCAGCCTGCGCTGCTGGCGGGCGAACATCCCGATGGAGAAGATCTGCAGCAGGGCAGAGGCGGCGACCCACCACCCGTTGGCGTTCTTCAGCGCGGCCCAGATCTCCGCGGGCGACGGCAGGTTGCCCTGCACCAGCGCCACCACGACCGCCGCGATGATCACCAGACCCAGCACCCGCAACGCCGTGTGCCACCACGGTCGCTGGGTGATCGCGACGACTTCGGCGATCTCCTCCGCGACCTCGGCGTCCATCTCGGCGTCGGTCTCGCCGGCCAGGTCATCCTTCGGGACGGCGTGCCCGGACGGCGCGGCAGTAGGGGGGACGGCCGCTCCAGCGGCAAGCGGTGACGGCCGGTCCGGCAGTAGGGGTGACGGCCGGTTCGGCGCCGGTCGGAAGCTCTCGAGGTCGCATCCGGTCGTCCGGGTGCGCCGCGGGATCGGGTTCGGCGGTCACGCCCGCTCCCCGTTGCCGAGGCCGGCCGGCACCTCGACGGGATCGGCCGCGACCGGCTCCGGAAGGTCATCGTCGATGTAGGACTGCAGAACCGGACCGATGGAGGCGACGAGCTGATCCGTTGGCACCGACGCCAGCGGTTCCAACCCGACCACGTACCTACCGACGATGACGCCGAGGATCTGCGACACGACCAGCGACGATCGGATCTCCGCCTCGTCGGGCCGGTCGTGCAGGGATGCGATCACCCGGCCGACAACCTGCAGCGAGAGGAACTCCTGCAGTGCCCGGGTGGATGCGGGGTCGGCCAGAATGGTCCGGAGCATGGCGATCAACGATGATCCCATCGGCGACTCCCACACCGTCAGCAGGGTGCTGATCAGCCGGTGTCCCATGCCGTCCAGACCGCCGGCGGCAATCCGGTCGACCATCTCGCCCGGATTCAGCGGAACCTGCACGGTGGCCAGGAACAACGCGTCCTTGGTGCCGAAGTAGTGGTGGATCAGCGCCGGGTCGACGCCCGCTCTGGTGGCGATCCGGCGTACCGACGCACCCGCGAAACCGACCTCGGCGAAGGTCTCCCGCGCCGCGGCCAGGATCGAGTCCCTGGTGTCGGGGTTGCCCGGGCGCCGGCCGGTACGTCCGGCCGGCGCCCTTCGTTCCCGGGTGCTCATCGATCGGTCCTCGCTGCCGTTGCAGTGGTGATGTCCGTGCGTCAGTCGGTCCTGCGTCGCAGGGTGGCCGCCGCGAGGGTCAGAGCCAGGATCACACATCCGGCGACCACCGCGAGATCCCGCCAGAGTGCGGCCGTCGGGTCCGCGTACGCGCCGACCTGCTGGAGCGCCTCGACCGCGTAGGAGAGCGGCAGCACGTTGGAGACGTAGCGCAGCCAGTCCACCATGTCGGCGCGGGCGACGAACAGCCCGCAGAGCAGGATCTGCGGGATCACCACGATCGGCAGCAGCTGGACCGCCTGGAACTCGGTGCGGGCGAAGGCCGAGCAGAACAGGCCCATGCCCACCCCCAACGCCGCATTGAGCACGGCGATCAGACCGACCAGCAGCGCTGGGCCGGCGGTGTCCAGACCGAACAGCAGGTAGGCGCAACCGGCGGCGACGACCGCCTGCACCGCAGCCGCGATCCCGAACGAGATCCCGTACCCGAACAGCAGGTCCAGCTTCCCGGTCGGGGTGGTCATCAGCCGCTCGAGGGTGCCGGAGGTGCGTTCTCGGAGCATCGCGATGCTGGTCACCAGGAACATGATGATGAACGGGAAGATGCCGAGCATGATCAGGATGAGTTGCGAGACCTGCGGCTGCCGGCCGTCGAACATGAAGTAGATCAAGGTCATCAGCAGCACCGGGACGGCGATCATCATCGCGATGGTGCGGCGGTCGTGGTGCAGCTGGAGCAGGATGCGCCTGATGGTCGCACCCAGGATGCTGACGGTCATCGGGTTACCTCCGGAGCAGGGGTGACCGCGTCCGGCGTCGGGGCGCCGGTGCGGCGAATCAGGGTGAGAAAGGCCAGGTCGAGATCGTCGGTGCCGGCATCAGCCTTGACCGCGGCCGGGCTGTCGTCGGCGATCAGCGTTCCGCCCCGCAGCAGCAGCAGCCGGTCGCAGCGGTTGGCCTCGTCCATCACATGGCTGGAGACCAGCACGGTGGTGCCGGCGTCCGCGCGACGCCGGAATGCGTCCCAGAGCTCCTCCCGGAGTACCGGATCCAGTCCGACCGTCGGCTCGTCCAGCACCAGCACGTCGGGATCACCGACCAGGGCACAGGCCAACGACGCGCGGCTGTGCTGTCCGCCGGAGAGGGTGTCGACCAGCTGACGGCGGGCGTCGTCCAGCCCGACCTCTTCGATGGCCCGGTCGGCGGCTGCCCGGTCGGCCCCGACCAGGGCGGCGAAGTAGCGGACGTTCTCCTCGACGGTGAGGTCGGCGTAGACGCTGGGCGCCTGGGTGACGTAGCCGATCCGACGGCGCAGGCCGGCCGAGCCGGCGGGCTGGCCGAGCACGGTGACGGTGCCGCCGGCGACCTTCTGCACGCCGACGATGGCGCGGATCAGCGTCGTCTTGCCGGCCCCGGACGGGCCGAGCAACCCGGTGATCCGGCCGGCCTCGATGCGGCAGTCGAAGCCGTCGAGCACGGTGCGCCGACCTCGGCGGACGGTGAGCCCGTCGATGACGATGGCGGTATCCATGGCTACCTCCGAACAGGGAACTCAACGGATGATGAGTTCGATGGGCAGAACGGTAGCGCGCACCCGGCGAAGAAGTCAACAGGTAATGAATTAGGCTGGGCCGGGCACGGGCCGACCGGTACCGATAGCCTGCCGAACATGTCGCGCAGCGTGTACATCGCGTCCGCGGAGGGGGAGACCGGCAAGTCGACGGTCGCCCTCGGGCTCCTCGATCTGCTCACCCGTCGGGTGGGCCGGGTCGGCGTGTTCCGGCCGGTGAGCGCCGCGGGCGGGGACGACACCGTCGTCGCATTGCTGCTCTCGCATCCCGGCGTCGACCAGAGCGTCGCCTCGGCGATGGGCGTCACCTACGACGACCTGCACGCCGACCGGGCGGCGGCGCACTCCGAGATCGTCAGCCGGTTCCACGAGCTCAGCCGCTCCTACGACGCGCTGGTGGTGCTGGGCAGCGACTACACCGACGTGTCGACCCAGAGCGAGTTGCAGTTCAACGCGCAGATCGCCGCGAACCTCGGATCGCCGGTGGTGCTGGTGATCTCCGGATCCGGTCGCACTCCGGTACAGATCCGGACCGCCGCCGACCAGGCCAGGTTCGAGCTCACCACCGAGCATGCGCAGGCCATCGCGGTGGTCGCCAACCGGGTGGATCCGGCCGATCTGGAGGCCACCCGCGCCGTGCTCGCCGTGGCCTGCGACCTGCCTGTCGGCGCCATTCCGGAGGTACCGCTGCTGGTCGCGCCGACAGTCCGGTCCCTGCTCGAGGCCTGCGGCGGTGAGTTGATCCGCGGCAACACCGAGTGGCTGGACCGTGAGTCGCTGGGTTTCGTGGTCGCCGCGATGTCGCTGCCGAACGTGCTGACCCGGCTGCACGAGGACGTCACGGTGATCGCGCCGGGCGACCGCGCCGACCTACTGCCCGGGCTGCTGCTCGCGCACCAGTCGGGCACTTTTCCGCACCTCTCGGCCATCGTGCTGACCGGCGGATACCAGCCGCCGGACCCCATCCGGAAGTTGATCGGCGGGGTGCTCCAGGAGTTGCCGATCATCGTCACGGAGCTCGACACCTACGAGACCGCTGCGCTGCTGTCCACCGTGCGCGGTCGGCTCTCGGCCGGGTCAAGGGTGAAGGTGGAGACGGCGTTGCGGGTCTTCGCCGAGTCGGTGGACGGCCCCGGCCTGCTGGCGGCGATGGACGTCGCCGAGGCCCCGGTGACCACCCCGCTGATGTTCCAGTTCCGGCTGATCGAACGGGCCAGGACCGACCGCCGACGGATCGTCCTCCCGGAAGGGGGTGACGAGCGGATCCTGCGGGCCTCGGCCTCGCTGCTCCGGCTCGGGGTGGCCGACCTGACGCTGCTCGGAGACGAAACCGAGGTGCGCGCCAAGGCATCCGGTGTCGGCGTGGACATCACTGCTGCCCAGGTCCTGTCGCCGCACGACCCCGAGCTGGTGGAGCGGTTCGCCGCCGAATACACCCGGCTACGCGCGCACAAGGGCATGACCGTCCCGCGGGCCCGCGAGATCGTCTCCGACGTATCGTATTTCGGCACCATGATGGTGCACCTCGGACTGGCGGACGGGATGGTGTCCGGCGCAGCGCACACCACCGCTCACACCATCAAGCCCTCCTTCGAGATCATCAGAACCGTTCCCGGAACTGCGATCGTGTCCAGCGTGTTCCTGATGTGCTTGGCCGACCGGGTGCTGGTGTACGGCGACTGCGCGGTCAACCCGGACCCGACCGCCGAGCAGTTGGCCGACATCGCCATCTCGTCGGCGGACACCGCGGCGCAGTTCGGGATCCATCCGCGGATGGCGATGCTGTCGTACTCCACCGGGGCCTCCGGCTCCGGCGAGGACGTCGACAAGGTGAGGGAGGCAACGGCTCTGGTCCGTACGCGACGGCCTGATCTGCTGGTCGACGGCCCGATCCAGTACGACGCCGCGGTCGATCCGGGGGTGGCGGCGACCAAGCTACCCGACTCACCGGTGGCCGGACGGGCGACGGTGCTGATCTTCCCGGACCTCAACACCGGCAACAACACGTACAAGGCGGTGCAGCGCAGCGCCGGCGCCATCGCCATCGGCCCGGTTCTGCAGGGGCTGAACAAGCCGGTCAACGACCTCTCCCGGGGTGCGCTGGTCGCCGACATCGTGAACACGGTTGCCATCACCGCGATCCAGGCCGCCGGGAGCATCTCGTGAGGACCGTGCTGGTCCTCAACTCCGGATCCTCGTCGATGAAGTTCCGACTGATCGACGTGGACAGCGAGCAGGCGCTCGCCTCGGGTGTCGCGGAGCGGATCGGCGCACGCCCGCTGGGAGACCTACCGGCGAGGAGCGACCCTGCTCGTGCGCGAGGCCGCCTCGGGCGTGACCGTCAATCCGCGGGCGGTGATCACGGAAGAGGTCGGCGAGCTGTCGTTGCAGTTCTTGGCCGGCGACTTCTTCCAGAACAACCCCTTCCTGCTGCCGGAGCTGGCCGCCCACGTGGCCGCCCAGGCGAAGGCGGGCGTGGTTTCTGGTCGACGCCTATTGCGGCAGCGGCCTCCTGGGCCTCTGCGCCTCGCCGGCGTTCGAGCGGGTGCTCGGCGTGGAGGTGAGCTCGAGCGCCGTCGGGTGGGCGCGCGCCAACGCCGCCCGCAACGGCCGCACCAACTGCGAGTTCCTGGCCGCCGACGCCGGCGCCGTGTTCGCCGCCGTCCCCTTCCCTGCCGCGGGCGCCGCCGTCATCGTCAATCCGCCGCGCAAAGGGTGCGGCGCCGATTTCCTGCGCCAGCTCGCCGCCTTCGCGCCGCGCACAATCGTCTACGTCTCGTGCAACCCCGAGACGCAGGCCACCGATCTGGCGGTGCTGCGCGCGGCCGGCTATCGCTGCCTCGGCCTGCAGCCGTTCGACATGTTTCCCCAGACTCGCCACGTCGAATGCGTGGCCACCCTCACGTGCCCCGCCTGAATCGACGTGGCACAATTCGAGTCACCGCAAATGCCGGCGACGTCGAAGCTCGCACGCAGAACCCGAAGGAGCTGGTCTGTCGCCCTGACCGCTCTCGTCGCGCTGAGCGCGCTCGGATGCGACGGCTCGAGCCCTCCGCCGACGCGCGGACCCGGCCGCGCAGCTCGCGGCCCTCGAGCGTGCGCAGCCAGCGCCGGACGCCGTCCATCGACGCGTACTCGCACCCGTGGACGCCGGCGATGACCGTCAGGGTCGGTCCGCCGGCCGCGCCGGTTACCTCGACAAAGGGCACGGCCAGGCCGGCCAGCTCGATGGTCCGGCGCTCGACGGTGGGCAACGTGGGCATGAGTGGGCTCCTCGGTCGGGAGTGTTGAATCGGATCGGCGTGCGGTTCACGCCTGGAACAGCAGCCGCTGCGCGGCGCCGGCCAGCTCGAGGACGGACAAGGTCGCCGCCGTGCGGCCCGGCGAATTGCAGTCCGACGGGGAGCCCGGCGGCGGGCACGGGAAAGACACGGCCGGGTGGCCGGTCAGGTTGTACGGGCCGGTGAAGCGCCCCTCGGCGTTGTCGTCGCCGACCCCGAACGGCGGGTCCTGCTCGGGCGCGCAGTAGCCGACCGTCGGCCCGGCCAGGGCGTCCACCCCGGCCAGGGACGCGGTGACCGCGGCGGTCAGCTCCGCGCGGGCCGCCTGCGCCCGCGCGTACTCCTCGGCGGTGACCGCGGCGCCGAACGCCAGCAGGGCGCGCGTTCCCTCGGCGTACCGGCTCGTGTCCCGGCCCGCGTGGGACGCGGCCGCCTCCCGGGCGACGATGACGGCCAGCGCCTCCTCCCAGCGCGGCAGCTCGGCCAGCCACGGGTCGCCGATCTCGCGCAGTTCCCAGCCCGCGGCGGCGAGCCGGTCAAGCGCCGACCGCAGCGGCCAGGCCCACCTCCGGCGTCACCGACGGGTCGGCGAGCTGCGCGGACAGCACGCCGATGACCGGTGTCCCGTTGCCCGACGCACTGGTCGCCGTTCGTCTGACCACGGGAGCGGGCGGCAGCCGCCCGCGATGGCCTGCAGCAGGGCGATGCCGTCGGCGGCGGTCGCGGTCAGCGTCCCGGCGTGGTCCAGGCTCGGCGACAGCGGGAACACCCCGTCGGCCGGCACCAGGCCGTAGGTCGGCTTGAGCCCGACGACGCCGCAGTAGGCGGCCGGGATGCGGATCGAGCCGCCGGTGTCGGTGCCGATGGCCAGGTCGCACACGCCCGCCGCGACCAGCGCGGCCGACCCGCCCGAGGAGCCGCCCGACGTCCGCGACGGGTCGCGCGGGTTGCGGGTGTCGCCGACGCGGGGGTTGGCGAAGCCGGCCGCGAACTCCAGGCACTGCGCGGTGGCGAACACTTCCGCGCCCGCCGCGCGCAGCCGGGCGACGAGCGGCGCGTCCGCCGCGGCGGGCGCGTCGGCTCGGTGGCGCGGGCTGCCGAACCGGGTCGGCAGGCCGCGGACCGCGATGATGTCCTTGACCGCGACCGGCCGCCCGGACAGCGGGCCGCCGGGCGACCGGCGCCGGCGCGCCGGCCACCGACACCACGGCGTTGAGCGGCCGGCCGAGGCGGTCCAGGCGCTCGTAGGCGGCGAGCAGGTCCAGGTTCTCCCGGCAGCAGGTCCTCGTCCCGGCTTCGATCGCGGCGATCAGCTCGGCGGTCCGCCTGATCAGGAAGCCCTGCAGCGGGCCGAGGATCGCCTCGGTCTCGGTCTTGCGCCGCCTGACCATCAGGTCGCGGTAGATACCGGAGTGCGACTTGGCCGACCGCCGGTTGAAGTCGGCCAGCCGGGCCAGCGATCCCTGCAGGTCATCGGGGTCAAAGCCGTCGAGCGGCAGCGGCCGCACCGGCGCCTGGGCGAGCACCTCGCGCGGCGACCGCCAGCAGCAGCGGGTGGTAGGCGGGGTCGTCGAACGCCTCGTGGATCGCCAGGTCGCTGACGGCGGTGGCGAACAGCATCGCGCCGTAGGCCTCCTTGCCCCAGACGTACCCCATGACCTGCGTCGTCGCTTCAGCGTCGGCGATGTCGGCGGCCAGCGCGTCGACCCGGGCGCGACGGCGTGCCGTCGATCTCGCCGATCTTGAACGTGCCCCGGTTGCCGCGCAGCACCACGCCCGGCGCGGTCACGTCGGCGCCGAAGTTGACGCACGCCTGCACCACCCGGCCCGGCCCCGCCGCGGCGGCCAGCGCGGCCGACGGCAGCCCGTTCTGCAGCGAGGCGACGAACGCGTCGCCGGCCAGCCGGCCGGCCAGCAGCGCCGCGACCGCCTCCGTGTGGCAGCTGCTTGCACGCGACCAGCACCGGGAAGTCGATCCGCGCGGGCAGGTCGTCCGGGCCGATCGCCGCCGGCCGGGCGGTGAACTGCTCGACCGGTCCCTCGATGCGCAGCCCGTCCGCGTTGATCGCCTTGACCACGGCGGGGTCGGCGTCGCAGGCCAGTACGTCGTGGCCGTCACGGGCCAGCCCGGCGGCGACGGTCCCGCCGATCGCCCCGCAGCCGATCACCAGGTACCTCATATGTCGCACATTGACGTTACAACATGGTTAAACCGAGCATTTGAGTGGAGCTACACCCTAGCCCTAACCCGGCCCGACCCGTACAGTGTCGGGCAAAGGTTTGCGCAAACCTTTGCCCACGCCTTTACCTGACACAGGGTCGTGTCCTAATTTCACGTCATCTCGCCGCGGCGACCCCGTCGCGGTGACTACCACGGGAGGTGCTTGTGAGGCACCGATCAGCGTTGGCCATGGCCCTGAGTGTCGGGTGCGCCGCCTTGGCGCTCGCCGCCTGCGGGTCAGGCGGCGGATCCTCCTCCAGCGGAGGCAGCCGCGGCAGCAGCAGCAGTTCCACCGCCACCGCCGGCACGCCGGTTCAGGGCGGCAACCTCGTCTTCGCCAACCCGCAGGACGCGAAGTCGCTGGACGAGTCGAACGTCTTCGACAACAACTCGATCTGGATCATCGAGCAGATCACCCAGCCGCTGTTCATCGTCACCGCCAACGGCAAGGGCGTCAGCCGCTGCTCGCGACCAGCTACACGATCTCCAAGGACGGCAAGACCTACACGATCAAGCTGCGGCAGGGGGTCAAGTTCTCCAACGGCACCCCGATGACCTCCGCGGACGTGAAGTTCACGCTGGAGCAGACGATGGCCGCCAAGGCAGGGCTGGGGCTTCATCGACACCGCCATCAAGTCCGTGGCCGCCCCGCCCCGGACACCGTGGTGCTCAGCCTGAAGTACGCGTGGGCGCCGATGCTGGCCGACCTGGCGCTGTTCGCCAACGGGATCGTGCCGAACAACTACGGCGGCAAGTCCGACGACGGCGTTCTACCAGGCGCCGATCGGCACCGGCCCGTTCAAGTGGGACTACTGGCACAAGGGCTCGGCCCTCAAGCTGGTCAAGAACACCAACTACTGGGAGCCCGGCAAGCCCTACCTGGACAGCGTGACCTGGACCTACGTGCCCGACGACAACACCCGGGAACTGCAGGTCAAGGGCGGCCAGGCGCAGATCGACCAGTACCCGGCGTGGTCCACGGTGTCCGCGCTGAAGAGCACCCCCGGGGTGACGCTGAGCCTGTTCCCCTCGACCGAGACGACCTACCTGGGCTTCAACGAGAACGTCAAGCCGTTCCAGGACGTGCACGTGCGCCGGGCGATCTCCTACGCGATCGACCGCAGCGCGCTGGTCAAGGCCGTGCTGTTCGGCAACGGGCAGGCGGCCAACTCGATCTTCCCGCCGCAGGTGCCGTACTACGACGCCAGCAGCGGGGGCCTGCAGTTCGACACCGCGCAGGCCAAGGCCGAGCTGGCCAAGTCGAGCGTGCCGCACGGGTTCACCACTACGCTGCAGGTGCCCTCGGGCAACTCCGACTCGTCCACGAACGCCACGATCATCCAGTCCGAGCTCAAGCCGCTCGGCATCAACGTGCAGATCCAGCAGATCGACGCCAACACCGCGCACAACAACGTGCAGGCCGAGAAGTACGAGATGGCCTTCTCGCTATGGACGATGGACATCCCCGACCCGGACGAGCTCGCCACCTTCGCGCTCGACCCGAACGCCGGCTCGAAGTCGTTCTTCACCAACTACAACAACCCGGCCGTGGTGAAGGCGGTGCACGCCGCCGAGCTGACCACCGCCCCCGCGGCCCGCCAGACCGACTACAACACCGCCCAGACGCGAGTCGGCGCAGGACGCCTTCCTCGCGTTCCTGTACTACTCGCCGTACCAGTACGTCGAGACGTCGAACGTGCACGGATTCAACGTCACGCCGCTCGGCAACTACCACATGGAGGACGTCTGGCTCAGCTCAAGCTGACCAGGCTCCCAGCCGCAAGTCCCGTAGAAACGGCCGGGCCGGGCGCCGACCAGCGCCCGGCCCCGGCCTGCGCCGACCCCGAACCCCCAAGCGAGGTCTTCATGGGCCGGATGACCTTCGTCTTCCAGCGGCTGGCGCTGCTCGTGCCGACCGCCATAGGCGTCACGATCATCACCTTCTTCATGGTCCACCTGATCCCCGGTGACCCCGCGGTCACCGTCCTCGGCGAGCACGCCACCCCCCAGGCCGTCGCGCTCCTGCACCACGAGTGGGGCCTAGACAAGCCCCTCGCCGAGCAGTACTGGCTGTTCATCGACCGCCTGCTGCACGGCAACCTGGGCGAGAGCCTCTACTACACGGTGCCCGTCTGGGGCCTGATCACCGGCCGCCTGCCCGCCACGCTGTGGCTGCTGTGCTACGCCGCGGTCATCGCCATCGTCATCAGCGTGCCGCTCTCCGTGCTCGCCGCCAGCCGCAAGGACGCGCATCCGCGACCACGTCGTGCGGGTCGTGCCGCTGCTCGGCCTGGGCATGCCGGCCTTCTGGTTCGGCCTGATCCTGCAGACCTGGCTGGGCACCAAGCTCCGGCTGTTCCCGGTCACCGGCTACGGCGCAGGGATTCGTCGGCCACCTGCACACGATGTTCCTGCCCAGCCTGACCGTGGCGGTCGCGCTGTGCCCGGTGCTCATCCGCAGCCTGCGGGCCAGCATGCTGAACGTGCTCGGCGCCGACTTCATCACCACCGCGCGGGCCAAGGGCGTGCCCACGCGCCGGCTGCTGGTCCGGCACGTGCTGCGCAACGCGGTCATCCCCGCGGTCACCGTGCTCGGCATCAACGTCGGCTACCTCATCGGCGGCACGCTCATCGTGGAGCAGGTGTTCGCCGTCCCCGGCATCGGCAGCCTGATGATCGGCGCGATCCTGCAGCGCGACTTCCCGGTCGTCCAGGGGGTCGCCCTGGTCTTCGGCGTGCTGGTCGTGCTGGTCAACCTGCTCACCGACGTGGCCTACGCGGCCCTCGACCCGAGAGTGAGGTTCGGCCGGTGAGCGCCGCCGACATAGTCTCCGCCGCCCCCGCCCCGGCCGCGCGCCGCCGAGGGGCGACGCGCGCCAAGCGCGCGCGCTGGTACCGCCACCCGACGCTCATCGTCGGCGCGGTGCTGCTGGCCGCCATCTTGATCATGTGCATCGGCGCGCCGCTGTTCACGTCGTTCGACCCCGACCTGCAGAACCTGGAGCAGGCCCTGTCCGGCATGGGGCAGTTCGGCCACCTGCTCGGCACCGACCAGGAAGGCCGCGACACCTGGGCCCGGCTGCTGTACGGCGGCCGGGTCGACCTGCGGGTCGCGTTCCTCGCGGTGCTGTTCCCGTTCATCCTCGGCACGATCCTCGGCAGCCTGGCCGGCTACTTCGGCGGCTGGGTCGACCTCATGATCATGCGCATCGTCGACATCGTCGTCGCCTTCCCGTTCTTCGTGCTCGTCATCGCGCTGGTGTTCGTGCTCGGCGCGGGCGAGAAGAGCATCTACATCGCCATCACGGCGGTCGGCTGGGTCTCCTACGCCCGGATCATCCGCGGCGAGATCCTGGTCGCCAAGCGCCAGGAGTACGTGCTCGCCGCGCAGTCGGGCGGCCTGTCCAGCCTGCGGATCATGGGACGGCACCTGCTGCCCAACGTGATCACCCAGGCGATCGTCTACGCGATGTCCGACATCGTGCAGAACATGCTGGCCATCGTCACCCTGAGCTACCTAGGGCTGGGCATCCAGCCGCCCACACCGGACTGGGGCACCATGATCGCCGACGGGCAGAACTTCCTCACCACCCAGTGGCAGCTGACCACGATCCCCGGCCTCGCGGTCGTGGTCACCGGCCTGGCGCTGTCGCTCATCGGCGACGGCCTCGCCGACCTGCTGCGGCCGGGGGCGTCATGAGCGGCCCGGCATGCGCAGCGGCCCGGGCGCGCGAGCCGTGCGAGCCGGCGGGCCGCAGCTGGCGGTCAGCGACCTGCGGGTGGAGATCGCACAGCAGCCGCGGCGTCGTCCACGCGGTCGACGGCGTGTCGCTCGAGGTGGCCGCGGGCGAGGCCGTCGGCCTGGTCGGCGAGTCCGGCTCGGGCAAGAGCATGACGCTCAAGGCGATCCTCGGCGTGCTGCCGCCCGAGGCGAAGATCACCGCGGGGCAGGTCGTGCTCGACGGCACCGACCTGGCCGAGCTGTCGCAGTCCCGGCTCAACAAGGTCCGCGGCCGGCGGATCGCGATGATCTTCCAGGAGCCGATGAGCGCGCTCAACCCGGTCATGCGGGTCGGCAACCAGATCGCCGAGGGCCCGCGCGTGCACCTGGGAATGAGCCGCGCGCAGTCGGTGGAGCGCGCCCTCGACCTCATGCGCCGGGTGGGCATCCCCGACCCCGAGCGCCGGTTCCGCGCGTACCCCCACGAGTTCTCCGGCGGCATGCGGCAGCGGGTGATGATCGCGATCGCGCTGTCGTGCGACCCCGAGCTGATCCTCTGCGACGAGCCCACCACCGCGCTCGACGTGACGATCCAGGACCAGATCCTGCGGCTGCTCGCGCAGCTGTGCGGCGAGTCGGGCACCAGCCTGGTCTTCGTCACCCACGACCTGCCGGTGGTCGCGCAGGTCTGCCACAAGGTCGCGGTCATGTACGCGGGCCGGATCGTGGAGCGCGGCACGGTGCCGGAGGTGTTCCGCTCGCCGCGGCACCCCTACACCCTCGGCCTGCTCCGGTCGGCGCCCGACGTCGATCACCCGGGCCTCCCTGGTGCCGATTCCCGGCTCGCCGCCGAGCCTGATCCGGCCGGCGGCTGCCGGTTCCATCCCCGGTGATTCGCGAGGAGGTAACGGATCGCGTGGTATGAGGAGAGTGTATAGGTGTGAGATGGAGAAGGTGAGCGGCCCGCCGTCCGGCTGCCGGTTCCATCCCCGGTGCGTTTTCGCCGAGGAGGACTGCAAGGTCATCGACCCGTCGCTGCGGGTCCTGGACGGCGACCGGGCCACCGCGTGCCTGCACTACGAGCGCATCCTGGACGAGATGGGAGCCGAGGCATGACCGCGCAGCCACTGCTTGAGGCCACCGGGGTCGAGGTGAGTTTTCCGTCGGCTCGGCGCTGGCCGCGCGGGTGCGCGGCCAGGAGCACGTGCTGCACGCCGTGGACGGCGTCGACCTGACCGTGCAGCCGGGCGAGGCGGTCGCCCTGGTCGGCGAGTCGGGCTCGGGCAAGTCGACGTTCGCCCGCGCGCTCGTCGGCATCGAGCGGCTCGAAGCGGCGGCCAGATCAAGCTGGACGGCAAGGTGCTGCCCGCCCGCCGGTCAAGCGCCGACCAGCGCCGGATCCAGATGGTCTTCCAGGACCCGTACTCGTCGCTCAACCCGCGGCTGACCGTCGGCGGCACCCTCGGCGAGCTGCTGCGGGTGCACCACGTCGTGCCCCGGGGCGAGGTCGAGGCCCGCACCAGGGAACTGCTGCGCCTGGTCGGACTGGACGAGGGGGCCGCGCACGCCTACCCGCGGCAGTTCTCCGGCGGCCAGCGCCAGCGCGTGGCCATCGCGCGCGCCATCGCCCTGCGGCCGGAGGTGCTGGTGGCCGACGAGCCGGTCTCCGCCCTCGACGTCAGCGTGCAGGCCACGATCTTGAACCTGCTCCAGGAACTGCGCGCCGACCTCGGCCTGACCCTGCTGTTCATCTCGCACAACCTGGCCGTCGTCCGGCACCTGTGCGACCGGGTGGCGGTCATGTACCTGGGCCGCATCATCGAGGTGGCGCCGACCGAGGCGCTGTTCGTCAACCCGCGGCACCCGTACACGGCCGGCCTGCTGGCCGCGATCCCGCGGATGACGCCAGGGGACGAGGAGGAGCCGCCCGCGGTCAAGGGCGACCCGCCGAGCCCGCTGCGGCTGCCGTCCGGCTGCCGGTTCCGCACCCGCTGCCCGCTGGCGCAGCCGGTCTGCGCCGAGCAGGACCCGGCCCTGACCGTGTCCCCGGAGGACCCCGGGCACAGCGCGGCCTGTCACTTCGCCTGGACGCCGCAAACCGCGAACGCGACGGAAGCGGTGTGACCGAGACGGCCCCTGTCCCGGAGGAGAAGCCCGCGGTCAGGCGCAAGGTGGCCCGGCTCGTCGACATCGCCAGCGCCGTCGGCGTGCACCCGTCCACCGTGTCGCGCGTGCTCAACGGGGGCGTCGGCCACTCGGTCAGGCCCGAGACGGTCGAGCGCATCCTGGCCGAGGCCCGCTCCCGCGGCTACCGGCCGAACGCGCTGGCCCGGGCGCTGCGGCAGCACCGCACCGGCGCGCTGACGTTCGTCGTCCCGATGCTGCGCAACCCGATCTGGGTCCGGCTGCAGCGCGGCGCCCTGCTGCGCGCGGCCGAGCGCGGCTACGTCGTGATGATCATGGAGGAACCGACCGAGGACCCCGGCCGCCCGGCGCCTACAGCTACCTGGTCGCCGAGAGCCGCACCGACGGGCTGCTGCTGGCCACCGCGCTCCGCAACGACAACCGGGGCAACGACGACCGGGGCAGCCGGCGACAAGCGGAGCGCCGCACGCCCGGCCGGACGAGGCGCTTCATGCGGTGCCGCACGTCTACGTCAACCGGCGCGGCCCCGACCAGGGCAACGACGTGGTGATGGACGAGGCGGGCGCGGTCCGGCTGTTCCTTGAGCACGTAACCGGGCTCGGGCACCGCAGCGTGCTGCTCATCGACGGCCCGGGCGACGTCGACACCGTGCACCGCCGGGCGGTCGCGGCCCGGCGGCAGGGCAGCGCCCTCGGCGTGCAGGCCGCGCGTCAGGCACGCGCCCGCGACCGAGGAGGGCGGCTTCACCGCCATCAGGCAGCTGCTGGCGGCCGGGCCGCTGCCCACCGCCATCGGGGTAGGCAGCGTCGAGCAGGTGTTCGGCGTGCTCGCGGCGCTGCGCGAGGCGCGCGTCGCCGTGCCCGGCGAGGTCTCGCTAGTCAGCTTCGACGAGGACGAGTCCCTCGGCTACCTGGACGTGCCCGGTCACCAGCGTCTGCATGCCGCTGGCCGAGCTCGGGCGCGGCGGCGGTCGACGCGCTGATCGCCCGGATCGACGGCACCGGCGGGTCCGATGTCCTCATCCGCGGGCCGATGTCGCTGGTCAGCCGCGGTTCGGTCGGCCCGCCCCCCGCGCCGGCCTCCTAGCGGCGACCGCCGGGAACTCCGGCGCCGTGCCGTAGGCCAGACGATAGCCCGAGACAACACGAGAGAAACGGAGCGCCCAGGCATGTCACTGGAAGGCAGGGTCGCGGTCGTCACCGGTGCCGCCCACGGGATCGGCACCGCGATCGCGGACGCCCTGGCGACGGACGGAGCGAAGGTGCACCGGGTCGACAAGGAGCCCGTCGCCCTCGACGGGTCAGCGGTGACGGCCGCTGACCTTACCGACCCGGCCGCCGTCGGGGACTACTTCAGCGCCGTCGGCCCGGTCGACATCCTGGTCAACACGGCCGGCGGGGTCGTCGGCCAGGTCGGCCGCCCGCTTGAGGAGGTGCCGGCGGAGGACTGGCAGGCGGTGCTCGGCGGCGAACCTGACGACCGCGTTCCTGTGCACCCGGGCGGTCGTGCCCGCGATGAAGCAGCGCGGCTGGGGCCGGATCGTCATCATCTCCTCGGCGGCCGGCGCTCACCGTCAGCAAGACCGGCATCCAGGCCTACACCAGCGCCAAGGCGGGCCAGCTCGGCTTCACCCGGCAGATGGCGCACGAGCTCGGGCCCGTTCGGCATCACCGTCAACTGCATCGCGCCCGGCTTCATCCTGTCCAACCCGACCACCCAGGTGCAGTGGGACAGCTACGGCCCGGACGGCCAGCAGGCCCTGGTCGCCGGGATCGCGACCCGCAGGCTCGGCGAGCCCGCCGACATCGCCAACGGCGTGCAGTTCTTCGCCTCGGAGCGGTCCGGCTGGGTGACCGGCCAGGTGATCGCCATCGACGGCGGGAGCGCCTTCCAGTGAGCGCCTCCCCGGCGAACGGCCCGGTGAGCCGCGCGGGGCTGCGGTTCGACCCGGCCGACGACCGGTACCTGCGCCGAGCTCGGCGAGCTGGTCGCCATCCCCACCGTCAGCCGGGACGCGGACGCCGCCACGATGCTGGCCGCGGCCGGCTGGCTGGCCGAGCGGCTGGCGTTCGCGAACGGCCGGGTCGAGCCGACCGCGGGCCACCCGGTCGTGCGCGGGGAGTGGCTCGGCGCGCCCGGCGCGCCCACCGTGCTGGTCTACGGCCACTACGACGTGCAGCCGACCGGCGACGCTGAGCGAGTGGACCGCGCCGCCGTTCGAGCTGGTCGTCGAGGGCGACGTGGCCCGCGGCCGCGGGGTCACCGACGACAAGGGCCCGGTCTACATCGCGCTGCAGACCGCGCTCGCGTTCATCGCCCAGGAGGGCGGCCTGCCGCTGAACGTCAAGTTCCTGCTCGAGGGCGAGGAGGAGATCGGCAGCCCGCACCTGGCCGGCTACGTCACCGAGCGGGCCGCCGAGCTGGCCGCCGACCTGGTCATCTCGGCCGACGGCGCGATGTGGCGGCCGGGCGAGCCGTCGCTGTCGGTGGCGTCCAAGGGCCTGGTCTCCCTCGACATCGTGGTCACCGGGGCCCGGTCGCGACCTGCACTCGGGCCGCTACGGCGGCACCGTCGCCAACCCGCTGCACGCGCTCGCCGAGATCCTCGCCAGCCTGCACGACAGCGACGGGCGGGTCGCGGTCGGCGGGCTTCTACGACGGCATCCCGCCGCTGTCGGCCGGGCGCCGCGCCGAGATCGCCGCCGTGCCGTTCGACGAGCAGGCCTACCTGCGCGACCTGGGCCTGCGCGAGCCGCACGGCGAGCCCGGCTACTCCACCCTCGAGCGGCTGTGGGAGCGGCCGACGCTGGAGGTCAACGGGGTGCGCGGCGGCGGCAAGTACACGGTGATCCCGCACGAGGCGGTCGCTCACGTGTCCTGCCGCCTGGTTCCCGGCCAGGACCCGGACGCGGTCCTCGCGCGGGTCGCGGAGCACGTCGGCGCGCAGCCAGCCGCCGGGCGTGCGAGGTGCGCGCGGACCTCGACGAGGCCCGGGTCCCGGCCTACACGATCGCCGCCGGGCCACCCGGCGATCCGGGCGGCGAGCGCCGCCCTGGCCGCCGTCTACCCGGGCCAGGAGGTGCTGCTCGCGCTGCATCGGCGGCACGCTGCCGGCCGCCGCCCTGTTCGAGACGGCGCTCGGCGCCAAGACGCTGTTCTTCTCGTTCTCCACCTCCGACGAGAACCTGCACGCGCCGAACGAGTTCCTGCGGATCGCCCGGCTGCGCGAGGGCATGCGGGCGTGGGAAGTGCTGTGGCGGCAACTGGCCGCGGAAGGGACCATGTGATGAGTACCGCTGACCACGCCGAGGAGCGGGTACCACGGCTTACTCCTACCTGCCGGCCGGGACGCTGCCCGAGTTCGAGCTGACCCCGGAATTCGGCCGGGTGCCGGCGTACCAGGGCGCGCGGCTGACCGGCGAGCAGGGGCAGCGGTCGGCCGCGCTGCTGCGCGACAGCCTGGTGATCAGCCTGCACGACCACCCGGTCCGGTTCCCGGCCGACATGGGCGAGACGCCGGCCTACAACCGGACCGGCCGGCAGCACGCCGCCTACGCGGGCATGCGCGCCTCCGGGGTGAACGTCATGTTCGACAACCTGATGGACGGCACCGCGTGCGTCACCGGCAGCGCGCCGTGGCGGTGGAACGACATCATCACCGACCTCGGCATGCGGCTGGCCGACCTCGCCCACGCGCCGGGCTTCGAGCTGGTCAAGACCGTCGCCGACATCGACGCGGCCGTGGCCGCGGGCACGCGTCGGCCTGGTGTTCGGCCTGGAGGCGGCGACGCCGATCGAGAACGAGCTCGACCGGCTCGACGTCCTGTACGGCCTGGGCATCCGGCAGATCGGGATCGCCTACTCCGACGCCAACACCCTCGGCAGCGGGCTGAGCGAGCCGGTGGACGGCGGGCTGACCGCGTTCGGCCACCGGGCGGTGACCAGGATGAACCAGCTGGGCCTGGCCATCGACCTGTCGCATTCCTCGGACCGGACGGCGCTCGACACGTGCGCGCAGTCGGCCAAGCCGGTCTTCATCACGCACGCGGGGGCCCGCGGCGTGTGGGACACCGCCCGGATGAAGCCGGACTCGGTGCTGCGCGCGGTGGCCGAGACGGGCGGGGTGATCGGCATGTCGGCGGCCCCGCACACCACGCTGTCGCACCCGCACCCGCGGCACACCATCGAGTCGGTCATGGACCACTTCATGTACTGCGCGGACCTGGTCGGCCTGGAGCACGTCGCCTTCGGCCCCGACACCCTCTACGGCGACCACGTGGCCCTGCACCGCACGTTCGCGCACCTGCTCAGCCTGGCCCGGATGGGCGGCCCGGCCTACGACCCGGTCGAGTACGTGGACGGCCTGGAGAACCCCACCGAGAACTTCGCCAACATCTGCGACTGGCTAGTCGCCCGCGGCTTCTCCGACGCCGAGATCCAGGCGGTCCTCGGCGGCAACATCTACCGCGCCCTAACCAAGGTCTGGGTTTAGCTAAACAGCCTCCACTGCCCCTCGGAGATCACTTCGACGTCGCCGTCCGTCACCTTGATGGCGGTCTGGTCGTCGATCGCGTACGCCGGCACCGGCAGGGTGGCGGCCCAGCGTTCCGCGCCGGCCATGGAGTTGTCCGGCAGGTCCGGGTGGTCCAGGTGCGGGAAGATCGAGAAGTCGACGACGCCAAGCGCCTTGTCGCCGCCGCCGGGCGGGTTCCACTGGACGAAGTCCTCGCCGACGCTGGGGGTCATCACCATGCTCCCGGCGCTCACCCCCACCCAGACCGTCTCGCTCAGCGACGGCAAGAGGTCCGCCAGCCCGGACTGCCGCATCCAGTGGGCCAGGTACAGGGCGTCGCCGCCATCCACCAGCAGGGCGTCAGTCTCCCGGACCAGGGGAACCCAGCGGTCTTTGTCGATGCTGGGCAGTGCGGTGAGCTCCAGCACTCCCAGGGACTTCCAGCCCAGCTCGCACAAGGGGGTGCTGGCTCGCCCGGCGATAAACCGCCATGCGGCACCAGGGCCGCCATGGGATGCCCGTACGACGCGGTGGGAATGCAGAGGGCGCTGGACTCGGCGATCGGCTTGCCGAGCAGGCCGACGAGTGCGTCGTGGATGCTCGTGTTCTTGATGCCAGCGGACGTGAGGAGAAGCTTCATCGTGCCTTCCCTGCCTTTGGTAGTGCGGGTACCGGTACTCAGGGTGAACGCGGTCATGCTGGGCCCGGCTTTCATGAGAACAGGCCCGGCTCTCATCAGGGCAGACGATGCGAACGTCAGGAGTTAATCGGTCCGCGGCCCCTTCGGCTGAGTCGTAGCCTCTAGCGGTGTCGTGAGCTAAAACCCCTAGAGAGGTGGGGGTAACCCCACGGCGGAATGGGGGATCTGCCGGATGGTCCGGGATGCACCTTAGCTCCTAGCGTGGTGTACGTGATGATGATGATCGCGACCGCGCTGGTCGCCGCCGTCCTGTACGGGGCCGGAGCGGCGGTCGAGCAGCGACAGGCGGCCGCGGCACCGGAATCCTCGGCGGGACGGCCCCGGCTGCTCTTCTGCTCGTCTGCCAGCCCTTGTGGCTGCTCGGCATGGCTGGCGCAGATCGGCGGTTTCGCGGCGCACGCGGCCGCGCTGCGGTCCGGGCAACTGGCGACCGTGCAGATGCTGGTGGCCATGGAGCTCGTCGTCGCGGTGCTGATCGTGCGCCTGTGGTCGCGCCGTCCGCTCAGCCGGGGCTCGTGGGCCGCGGCGCTGACGGTCGTCGGCGGCATCGCGCTGTTCCTCGCGGTGACCTCGTCCGGCCACCACCAGGCGGTCAGCCACCCGAACTACGTCCTGGCGGCGGGCGCTGGGCGCCGCCGTCCTCGGCGGCGCCGCGCTGGTGGCCGCCGTCGCCGGGCTGCGCGCCGCCGGGCGCGCCCGCGCGGTCCTGCTGGCGGTGGCGGCGGGGCTCGCGGACTGCCTGCTCGGCCGTGGTGACGCTGGCGTTCTCCCACGTGGCGAGCCACGGCCCGGCCGCGATCTTCACCTCGTGGACCGTCTACGCCCTGATCGTCTGCGGCGCGGGCAACGTGCTGCTGACGCAGACCGCGTACCAGACCGGCCAGCCCATGGTCACGCTGCCCATCATCGCCGCGGTCACCCCGGTGGCCAGCGTCGCCGTCGGCATCGGGCTGCTCGGCGAAACGCCGCGGACCGGCGTGGCGGGCGCGGTCGTGGCCGGCTTCGCCGTCGCTCGTCACCAGCCTCGCGCTCGCCCGCCTGGCCCGCTCCGCGCCGCACCCCGAGCCGCAGGCTCCGAGCCGCAGGCGCCGAGCCGCGAAGCGCGTGACGTGACGGTGGCGGACATGCCCGCGCGGCCGGTTACGCGTACGCGACCGTCCAGCGGCGCCCCGCCACGGCGGACGACGACACGTACGGCGGCGACGCGCACGAGGATGTGCGGGTGCTGGCCGGGGCGGGCTCGCGGGGAAGATAGGGTCGGCTCAGGCGCGAGTCGTCGCCGTCACCGGCGAATGAGCTGGCCAAGGAGCCGGATGAGCCCCACCATTGAGCAGATCCGGGCCATGCCCAAGGTCCTGCTGCACGACCACCTGGACGGCGGGCTGCGGGCCGGGACCGTCATCGACCTCGCGGACGACATCGGCTACGCCGACCTGCCGACCCACGATCCCGCCGAGCTACCGAGGTGCTCACCGCCGGCGCCCACCGCGGCCACCTCAACCTGTACCTGGACGCGTTCCGGCACACGGTCGGCGTCATGCAGACCAGGCCGCCCTGTACCGGGTGGCCGGGAGGCGGCCGAGGACCTCGCCGCCGACGGCATCGTCTACGCCGAGGTCCGGTTCGCCCCCGAGCTGCACACCGAGCTCGGCCTGTCCCTCGACGAGGTGGTCGACGCCGTCCTCGAGGGCTTCGGGACGGCAGCGCGGACGGGCGGATCACGGTCCGCGCGCTGCTCACCGCCATGCGCACCGCGGCCCGCTCCCAGGAGATCGCCGAGCTCGCGGTCCGCCACCGGGACGAGGGCGTCGTCGGCTTCGACATCGCCGGGGCGGAGGCGGGCTGGCCGCCGAGCCGTCACCTGGACGCGTTCCAGTACGTCCACCGGGAGAACTTCCACGTCACGATCCACGCCGGCGAGGGCTACGGCCTGCCCTCCATCTGGGAGGCCGTCCAGTACTGCGGCGCCGAGCGGCTCGGCCACGGCGTCCGCCTCGCCGAGGACATCAGGTGGCAAGGACGGCCCGGTCACCCTCGGCCGGCTGGCCAGCTACATCAGGGACCGCCGCATCCCGTTGGAGATGTGCCCCACCTCCAACGTGCAGACCGGTGCCGCCGAGTCCATCGAGACCCACCCGCTCCGGCTGCTGCGGGAACTCCAGTTCCGGGTCACCGTCAACACCGACAACCGGCTGATGTCCCAGGTCACCCTGACCGACGAGTTCGCCCTGCTGGTCAGGCGAGTTCGGCTACGACTGGCCCGACCTGCAGTGGCTCACCGTCAACGCGATGAAGAGCGCCTTCGCCCCGTTCGACGAGCGCCTCGCGCTCATCAACTCGGTGCTCAAGCCCGGCTTCGCCCGGCTCGCCGCGATGAGCTCGCCGTTCGCGTGCCGTAGCGCGTACTCGAGCGCGGGCGCAGCGCGCCTGCCGCTGCACATTGTTGCTATTGCAAGGAACTTGCAATAGCAACAGCCGTCAAAGTAGCGTTACCTCCATGAGCGGCGCGGGCATCAGCAGGATCAGCAGGATCAGGGGAGCGCTCACGCCGGGGGAGTGGGCCCGCGCCGCCGCCATGACCGCCGCGGTCATCGGGCTGCACGTGATCGGCTGGGGCGCGCTGCTCGCCATCGTGGTCCCGCACCACTACAGCATCGGCACCCAGACGTTCGGCGTCGGCATCGGGCTCACCGCCTACACGCTGGGCGCGCGGCACGCCTTCGACGCCGACCACATCAGCGCCATCGACAACACCACGCGCAAGCTGATGGCCGACGGCAAGCGCCCGCTCAGCGTCGGCTTCTGGTTCTCCCTCGGGCACAGCAGCGTCGTCTTCGCGCTGAGCCTGCTGCTGGCCATCGGCGTCAAGGCGGTCGTCGGCCCGGTCAAGAACGACGGCTCGGGCCTGCACCAGGTCACCAACCTCGATCGGCACCAGCGTCTCCGGCTTCTTCCTGTACGTCATCGCCGCCATCAACATCGCCGTCCTCCTCGGCATACTCAAGGTCTTCCGGGAGCTCAAGCAGGGCCGCTTCGACGAGAGCGAGCTGGAGAGCCACCTGAACGAGCGCGGCTTCGTCATGCGGTTCTTCAAGAAGCTGACCGGCTCGATCCGCACGCCCGCGGCAGATGTACGGGGTGGGGCTGCTGTTCGGCCTCGGCTTCGACACCGCCACCGAGGTCGCCTTCCTCGTCCTGGCGGGCACCGGCGCGGCGAGCGGCCTGCCCTGGTACGCCATCTCTGACGCTGCCGGTCCTGTTCGCGGCGGGGATGAGCCTGCTCGACACGATCGACGGCAGCTTCATGAACTTCGCCTACGGCTGGGCGTTCGCCAACCCGGTCCGCAAGGTCTACTACAACATCACGATCACCGGCCTGTAGCATCACCGTCGCCCTGCTGATCGGGACGGTGGAGCTGGCCGGGCTGCTCGGCCAGGAGTTCAACCTGGGCGGCGGCTTCTGGGACTGGGTCGAGGGGCTGAACATCAACACGCTCGGCTTCTTCATCGTCGGGCTGTTCGTGGTCACCTGGGCGGTCGCCGTCGGCGTCTGGCGCGCGTTCGGCTTCGAGCGCCGCTACGCGAGTCCCGCGGATCTCTCCGAAGCGGCCGAGTAACGTTTTCGGCCTCGCTGACGATCTGCTCTATGGGCCGGTCGTCGCATGCTCCCCCGCCCACTCATTGCGACGACCGGCCCCACCTGTATCTCCACGCTGAGCCCGTTCGCGCATCGAGTCCGGTTCGCGTGTTTTCTGCCCGAAAGCGGGCAGGAAGTTGCCGGAAGAGCTCGACGCCTGGCACAATTACGGACGCCAATGGATGATTCGTACCCGCAGGAGCTGGTCCGCCACGTAGCGAGGAGCACGGGGCTGGACGAGGCGACCGCGTCGCGGGTCGTGGCGGATGTCATGGCGTACTTCGGCCAGACGGTCGCCGAGTACGTCGTCAGCCGCCACGAGAACCTCAAGAGCAGGAACCGCAAGAACGACGACATCTGGCCGCTGATCTCCGGCGAGCTCCGGGCCCGCCGGTTCCGGGCCGACGAGCTGTCGGAGCGCCAGCTCCGCCGCATGGTCTACGGCTAGCCGCGCGCCAACAGGGAGGACAGACAACCGATGTGCGGGATCGTGGGGTACATCGGCAAGCGGGACGCGACCCCGGTGCTTGTCGAGGGGCTGCACCGGCTTGAGTACCGCGGCTACGACTCGGCGGGCGTCGCCGTCGTGCACCGCGGCAGGCTGCAGGTCACCAAGACGGCCGGCCGCGTCCAGGACCTGAGCGACCGGCTCGACGCCAGGCAGACCAAGGCGACGATCGGCATCGGCCACACGCGCTGGGCCACCCACGGCGAGCCGAACGACACCAACGCCCACCCGCACACCGACGCCGCGCACCGCGTCGCCGTGGTGCACAACGGCATCATCGAGAACGCCGAGGCGCTGCGCGCCCAGCTCGACGCGGACGGCGTCAAGTTCGTCACCGACACCGACACCGAGGCCCTCGCGCACATGGTCGCGGCCGAGCTGGCCAGCCGAGACGAGGACGCACGCTCGAGGACGCGGTGATCAGCGACGCTGCGCAGCGTCGAGGGCGCCTACGGCCTCGTCGTCCTCGACACCAAGCACCCCGACCAGCTCGTCGTCGCCCGCAACGGCTCGCCGATCGTGCTCGGCCTGGGCGAGAGCGAGATGTTCGTCGCCTCCGACGTCGCCGCGCTCGTCCGCTACACCCGCCAGGTCATCTACCTGGAGGACGGCGAGGTCGCGACGATCAAGGCGACCGACTACCGCACCACCACGCTGAGCGGCGCGGACCGCGGCAACAGCCAGCAAGGCGCCGACCACGGTCGACGCCGACGCCGACGACTACGAGCTCGGCCAGTTCAGCGACTACATGCGCAAGGAGATCCACGAGCAGCCGGACGCCATCCGCCGCGCGCTCATGGGCCGCCTGGACGAGCGGTTCGCCACCGCCAAGCTCGGCGGCATCAACCTCGACGCCCGCGAGCTGCGCAACATCAAGCGCGTCAAGTTCCTCGGCTGCGGCTCCGCCTACTACGCCGGCCAGATGGGCGCCGCGCTGATCGAGGAGCTGGCCCGCATCCCGGCCGACGCCGAGCCCGCCAGCGAGTTCCGCTACCGCAACCCGGTCGTCGACCCGGACACGCTCTACGTCGCCGTCTCGCCAGTCCGGCGAGACCAGCGACACGCTGATGGCCGTCCAGGAGCTGAAGCGCAAGGGCGGCCAGGTCATCGGGGCGGTCAACGTCGTCGGCAGCGCCATCGGCCGCGAGTGCGGCCACGGCATCTTCCTGCACGCCGGGCCCGAGGTCTCGGTCGCCTCCACCAAGGCGCTGACCAACATGGCGGTCAACTTCGCCCTGCTCGCGCTGCTCCTCGGCCGGGTCCGCGACCTGTCCTCGGCCAGCGGCGCGCGCGTCGTCGACGGCCTGCGCAACCTGCCCGCCCAGGTGACGACGATCCTGGCGCGACGAGGAGGAGATCGCCGACGATCGCGCACCGCTACGCCGAGGCCGAGCCACATGTTCTTCATCGGCCGGGTCCGCGGCTGGCCGGTCGCCCGCGAGGGCGCGCAGAAGCTCAAGGAGATCTCCTACGTCCACGCCGAGGCCTACCAGGCGGGCGAGCTCAAGCACGGCCCGCTCGCGCTGATCGAGCCCGACATGCCGAGCGTGGTGATCATCCCGGCCGACGACCTGGTCGCCAAGAACATCTCCACCATCGAGCAGATCAAGGCCCGCGGCGGCCCGGTCATCGCGCTGACGAGCGCGGACATCCCCGACGGGCTGGCCGACGCGACGATCCGGGTGCCGCGCGCCGAGCCCGAGCTCGAGCCGATCCTGTTCAACATCCCGCTGCAGCTGCTCGCCTACCACGCCGCCGCCAAGCTCGGCCGGGACATCGACAAGCCCCGCAACCTGGCCAAGAGCGTCACCGTCGAGTAAGGGGAGTAAGCGGTGAAACGCGCGCCCGTTCTGATGATGACTCCGGGATAAAACCAAAATCCTGATTCAGAACGGGCGCGTGCTCCGCCCGTCCCGCCCGGGTGCTACCTTTCACCCAGAGCTGTGTCACCCAGAGCTGTGTCACCCAGAGCTGTGTCACCCAGAGCTGTGTCACCAAGACAAGGTGCCTAGACCCCGGCGATCGCCGCCCGGGCTTCCTCGTCCACGTCGA
>CAWCOJ010000003.1:0-252500 GCA_963797145.1 uncultured Actinomycetota bacterium
CGGGGCGAGCCTCGCCGGCTTCTTGGGCTCGGGTGAGCACCTCCTCGATTTGTCGGCACATCTCGTCGTGGATGCGTTCGGTGTCGGCGCTGCCGGGGAAGCGGCGGGAGAGGAAGTCGTTGAAACCTCGATCTCCTGCCTGCATGCCGAACAGGTTCTCCAAGTAGCAGACGAATCCTTCCCACGGATCGTCCATCTCCAGCGCCTTGGCGGCCCCATCGAGGAACTCTTGGAGCCGAGGTTCGAAGGCGGCCATGAGCAGGTCGAGACGTGTCGGGAAGTGACGATACAAAGTGCCGATCGCTACTCCGGCGTCGCGTGCGATCCCCTCCAAGGAGGCATTCACGCCGTGAGCGGCGAACTCGGTCTGTGCCGCGGCGATGAGCTTGTCGCGGCGCTCCCGGGCATCGCGGCGCAGCGGCCTACGCATCTGCACGACGTCGCCCTGGCTCACTGCCATCACTCTACCGACGAGGGTGAGGGCAGCCTCCGTTTCCACGGCCGCCCAGGACCCAGAGGTCCAGAGCATCAAACTGAATCGAGCACCTTCGTCAAAACGTGAGGTACGCCTCCGGAATAGGATGAGGGTCTCCTCCGGTTACAACCAACTCGAAGTGCCGCCTCGCACGCCATCTCACCCGGACACCACGGAGGAACACTCATCATGACCACCATCAGCATCATCGGCTCGGGCAACATGGCCACCGCCATCGGCACCCGGGCGGCCCAGCACGGCCACACCATCGAGGTCATGAGCCGCGACACCGCCAAGGCTCAGGCACTCGCCGACCAGATCGGCAACGGAGCCACCGTCGGCACGTACGGCGCAACGCCGGCAGGTGACATCGTCATCGTGGCCGTCCTGTACGCCGACGCGGTTGACGCGGTCGCGCACTACGGCGATGCACTGGCCGGCAAGATCCTCGTCGACATCACCAACCCGTTCAACGCCGACGCCAGTGGACTCGTGACCACCGCGGGCAACTCGGTGTCCCAGCAGATCGCCGCCGCCGCCCCCGAGGGCGCACCCGTCGTGAAAGCATTCAACACGATCTTCGGCGGCGTCCTCGCTGAAGACAAACCGCTGGACGTGTTCTTCGCCGGCGACAGCGCCGAGGCGAAGACACGAGTCGCCGCGTTTCTGCAGAGCATGGGCATGCGGCCCCTCGACGCAGGAGGGCTCCAGATGGCCTACGCCCTTGAATGGGCCGGCATCCTGCTGATGGGGCTGGCGCGCAACGGCGCCGGCTTCGACCTCGCCCTGGGCGCCGAGGTCCACTGAGGTTCGCGTCGTCACGAGAATGCCGGGGTGCGCCCGCCGATCATCAGGCCGTTCCGTCGACGACGACATCCGCCCGTGACCGGGTGTCGTCGGCGGTGAAGAACGACTGTTCCTCAGCCATCCAGAGTTCCCAGAGCCTCCGACGGGTCTCGCCGTCGCGGGCGATGCCCCGCCGCAGTCGCTCGGCTGCGGGCGCGTCCACCCAGACCCGGCAGGCCAGCGAACCGGCGATCTCCGCCCGCGTGCAGGTCACGCCCTCGAACAGGACGTAGGGATGCCAGGCCACCGTCTTGTACCCGGCCAGACCGTCGCCGAATTCGTCGCCGGCCCAATCACGGACCTGGAACGTGGCGTCAGCGCCCTCGAGGAGCGGTCGCACCACTTCCGCGGCGAACCGAGGCCACCACCCGGCGAAGTTCGTCCAGGACACGAAATCATCAATCTCGACCACTCGCGCGTCGAGTTCCGCAGCGACCACCCGCGCGAGGGTGGATTTGCCGGCACCGGAGGGGCCATCGATACCGACGATCCGGATTCCGGAAACCGGCGCGCTTCGGGCGACTTCGGCAATCCGCGTCGCCACCACGGTCATGCTGTCCACGAGTTCAAGTCTGCCGGTGTCGGCAACTGCAATCTGTACCCACCGATGAGGAAACTGGCCGCGGTTGCGGCGTGCCCGGCCAGGACGGCCCCCGGCTGGTTGACAGCCGATGCGGCTACCGGGGCCAGCGTTGCGGCGATCATGCCGGCCGACCGGCCGGACCGCCCGCCCGCACGCAAGGACTGGTTCCGTCGCCCGAAGTCTGCTCACCCTCGCCTGACAATGTCGACCGAGATCTCCACCGCCGGAATCGATTCCCGGTTCTCGAGCCAGTGTCGCGTGTCGGCATCCTCGCGCCAACCCACTCCCGGCCCGTAGTCCGTGGTGAGTCCGTCCCGGTGGTCGGTGATGGTCCTTGCAGGACGTAGACCACCCCGGGTCTGTCTCGATGGTCGTGGACAGGGCCGAACACGGCCCCCGGCTCCATGGTCACCATCCGCATCCGAGTTGCCGCCCTGCCATCCCGTCGATCTCAGGCCCAAGGTCAACCGTTGCGAGCAACTCCACCGCAACACCTTTCGTCTGAGGCGCCACCTGTTCGTCGCCCATCTCGCTCCTCCGGGTCTACCTCGTCAAGGGTGTCATGGCGTTGGTCACTTCAGTGGTTCTCGGCGGCCGGCATGGGGCCCATTCCGCGCCATCATCGCCCACATCGAGATCCGCCCTGTCCCCCGGGCTCGAGGTCATCGTGGAGAACACACCGCGGTGAGACGTTCCAAGCCGACCGGCACACCCGAACGAGATACCGAGTGCGTTGAACGCGCAGTGTGTCAGGTCGCTCGGCCGAGCGTGACGGCAGCGGTCGCGGTAGCCGTGCCCCGCAGATAGCTGATGGTCACTGTCGTGCCGGGCGGCAGGGATCGGATAGCGGCAATGAGTGCGTCGGCGGAGTCGACGGGGAGTGCTCCGACCTTGGAGATCACGTCGCCGGTCCGGATCCCGGCCAGCTGTTCGCGGGGCCACCGGTCGTGATCTCCCCAAGCAGGGCGCCGTCAGGGATCGCCGTGGCACTCGTGGCGTTGTCGGAGACGGCGGCGCCGAAAACGGAGTGGGCTGCGGTTCCGGTGTCGATGATCTCCTTGGCGATGGGCTTGGCCTGGTCGATCGGGATGGCGAAGCCGACGCCGATGCCGCCTGGACCTGCCCGGACGAGTTGGTCGACAGCGACGCGATCGCGGAGTTGATACCGACCACCTGCGCCGCTGCATGTCGAGAAGCGCGACACCGGAATTGCCCGGGTTGATCGCGGCGTCGGTTTGGATCGCATCGATCACCGGGCCTGCGCTGGTGGCCGCGGCCCAAACGGGTCGTGCTGCTCCTGCTGGCTGGCCGAGGTTCTGACCGGTCGGTTGATCGCTGAAACGATGCCGGAGGTCACGGTCGCGGACAGGCCGAGCGGCGTGCCGATGGCGACGACCGTACCCCGGGCCCCCGGCGGCGGAAGGAGGCTGGTGGGAGTCCTGGCCGGAAGGCGATTCGGGCTGTGAAGATGTCTCGGTCATGGACCGAGAGTGCCGCTCTGACGTGGGGCATAGAGTAGACCGAACCTGGAGGGCCCGTGGGAGGCCGAGATGCGGCGGTGATGCGTGGTCGGAATTCTTGTACTGCAACGGTTTCCGCTGCACGGATGGGTTCGGATCATGCCGGCACACCGCCAGCCGATGGGCGGCGGTGGGCCAGGCGCGGTCCGATCGGATCGGTGCCGATGCGCTTGCCCGGATGGTGGTTCACCGAGGAGTTCGCTACCGATCCGGCTCACCTGCTCGGAGAGCTCGATGAGCCGATCGGTCGCGAGTTGTTGCCGGGCATCGTCGTGCATCACGGCCGGCAGTCGGGTCTCCGGGAGCCACCGGAGACGCTCGAGGGCGGCCCTGTTGGCAACCGGCTCCGCCAGCCCGTCGACGGCTTCGGCATACTGCCGCAAGGCCGCCACCTTGAGTCTGGTGGTGTGCAGATCTCGCTCCAGTTCGTCGTGAACTGCCGTCCACTCACTCGCGACCTGTTCGGCGAGTCGTACTGCCCGGTCGGTGGGGGTCCGAGCTCCGCGCGGAGCTGCTGGAGATGCCAGGCCGCGACGGCAATCTCCCGGGCATCTTCGGCGGGATCGAGCTGGGCGCGGTGATGCTCGAGCACGTCGTCGCGCCAGGCGGTCGAGCCGACAATCTGCCGCGCCAGGCTCTGGGACCTGGCAGCGAGCACAGCTTCTTCCGGCCAGGTCGCCGGATCGGAACCCAATCCCCAGTCGGCAGCCGCTATCTCGATCCGATGATCCAGGAGGAGGTCCATCTCACGGGGACGCAGCAACCGCTGGGTGCGGAGCAGTCTGCGCTGCAGCATGGTCGCAACCACTGCGACCACGAACGCGATGAGAATCAAGGTGACCGCGGTCCATCCGGGCCCATCACCGAAGGCCAGCGCACCGACGCCGGCGGCGGCGGCGATCACGGCGAAGGATTTCAGCAAGAACACCAGCAGGTCCCAGAACACAGCCCGATCGGCGTCGAGGCGTGACCAACGACGTTGGACGGCAGCGGGAATCGGATCTGGATAGGCATACACGCTGAGCGGCGGGACCGAATCGGCTCGACATCGCCGGGTGAGGTCATCGGCCGTCTCCATCGACCGGTCGCCCGTAGCCGCCGTGGTCGCGGTGGGCGTCGGTGGCGTCGCGATGGTCGGTGCTGACGCCGAGCACGCTGACCAGCGAAGCTCCGATGACGACTCCGGCGGCCAGCATGGCGAACAGTTGAGCGCGTCGCCGACGGGCGACGGTCACGGCGGTGCGCTTGGCGACGGCCGAGAGTTGGGTGATCCATGAGCGCATTCTGGCGATCATCGGTCTCTCCTTGGTCGAGATTGCATCTGCTGCTCCAGTTCTACCAGGTCTTGCTGTGCTGATGCTGTGCATCTGAGCCCAAACCGGTTCGGAGACAACAATAGTCGTGCCACGGTGATCAGCGCATGGCGAGGATGAGGAAAGCGGTGGCTCCGGCGGCGAGGCTGTAGATCGCGAAGGGATCAACGTTCGGGTACGGAATACTCGTCCAGGAATCGGACGGACAGGTAGGCGCAGATGAACGATGCGGCGCTGCCGGCCGCGATCTGGCCGCCGATGCCGGCGCCCAGCGGACCGAACAGGTCCGGGATCTTCAGAACGCCGGCGGCGAGGTGGCCGGGGTGGCCAGGAGGAACGAGAATCTGGCAGCATCACGGTGGGACAGGCCCTGGGTGAGCCCGGCGACCATCGTGACGCCGGATCTGCTGATGCCGGGGAGCAGGGCGAGTATCTGGGCGCTGCCGATGACGATACCGCGGCCGAGGCGCAGGCGGGCCAACCGGGCGTCCGAGCGCCGGTCGTCATCGGCGTGCTCGAGGTGCGGTTGCTCGTGCGGCCCGGCTTCCGGCTCGGTCACCGGGCCCGTGGTGGCCGCGGAAAGCTGCCGGACCGCAACCCGTTCCGGTGCGGGCCGCCGACGGAGTCGTTCGCCGAGGAGCAGGATCAGGCCGTTCGCGAACAGGAACGCCGCCGCAGGCGTCGGTAGTCCGAGCACGGTACGGAACAGGTGCTCGAAGAGCAGGCCGGCAGACCGACCGGGATGGTGGCGGGGCGATCAACCAGGCGAGCCGTTCCGCGTCCGTGCCGATCCGGCGGTAGCGGATCGAACTGGCGAACCCCCCGATGACGCGGACCCAGTCTCGCCAGAAGAACAACAGCAGCGCGGCGGCGGTCGCCACATGAAGCCCGACAACAAATGCGAGGTAGGGCGATTCGCCCGTCGAGACGTTGAGATCGGCCACCAACGGCCGCCGATCAGCGCCGGGATGATGATCGAATGGCCCAGGCTGGACACCGGGAACAGTTCGGTGACGCCCTGCAGGCCGCCGATGACGATCGCCTCGAGATAGCTGATGGTGCTCATCCGGCAGAACTCTCCGCGTTGACAACCGATGCATCGGTAGGCCCAGCCCGGGGGTCCGCCGCGGCCCGCCGTGCGCATCCGGCGGTACTCCAGTACCACCGGGAGGAGCGAGACGGCCACCACAACGGCGATGATCGGCAGCAGATACCGGTCGATCCCGGTGATCTTGGACCCGAGCCAGTAGCCGGCCAGGGTCACGCCGAGCGACCAGATCGGCCACCGACGATCTGCCACAGGGTGAACAGGCCGACCGGTATCCGCATCATCCCGGCCATCGGGTTCATCACGGTCCGCACTACCGGGATGAATCGGGCCAGCACGATCGCCTTGGCCGGACCGTATCGCTGCACCACGTCGGTGACCCGGTCGACCCATGGCGCAGCGCCGGGCGCTTGGTGCGCTCCGCAGCCTGGTACCCGGCGTTCGGCCGATCCAGTAGCCGATCTGGGCGCCGATGAGCGCTCCTGCCGCCGCGGCGAGAAGTACCCAACCCAACGGCAGATGCAGCGCGCCGTGGCTCGCAGCGCGGATTCCGGCTGTGAACAACAGCGAATCCCCGGGCAGGAAGAAGCCGACCAGCAGGCCGGTTTCGGCGATCAGCACGCAGAGGATCCCGATCACGCCGGTCGCGGCGATGACGCTGGTGGCGTCGAGTGGATTGAATCCTGCTGCCATCGTGACGACGGCGGCGTCGCCGATCATCGTCGGGGCGCTCATCGGAGTTCTCGCTTTCGGTGTTCGCCGCCCCGATCGGTGTAGGCGGGGACGGTGAGGAGTTGATCGACGGTGACGAAGCGGTATCCACGGGCGCGCAGAGTGTCGACGACGATCTTGACGGCGGCGACCGTAGCGGCGCGATTACCACCGCGCCCGTCAACGCCGTCGTGGAAGATCAACACCCGACCCGGTCGGGTCCGCCGGATCGCGGCCGCCGCGATCCGCGCCCGCGGACCATTGCGTTAGTTCCAGCGGGTGGCAGAACCCCCCGACACCGGGTGCATTCCCTGTTGCTCGAGAGTTCGGAGCAGCGGCGGGACCCGGAGCAGCCACGGTGGCCGGTACAGGGTAGGTGTTCTGCCGCATCATCCGTGAAGGATCTCCTGCGTGCGGACAAGTTCGGTAGCGTTGGGAGGGTCCCAGGAGGCAGCGGCTGAACCGATGGGAGAAGCTGTGGTTGCCGATCACATGACCGGCGGCGGCCAGGGCCGCAGTCGTACCCGGGTGCCGTTGCACGCACCGTCCGACCTGAAAGAAGGTGGCGGAAACACACCGGCAAGAAAGAATCTGGGCAATCTGCTCGGTATAAGGAGGGTGGGACCGTCATCGAAGGTGAGCGCCACCACCTTTTCCGGGTTGCTGGACCGATGAGGGAAGGGGCCAAGCGCTTGGGAGTACGACGACATCAACAGCCAGTAGGCGGCAGCCAGCGCACCTGATGCAGCCAGCAGCACAGCGGTGATCGTTGCGGGTCGGCCAGTACTCATGTGCGGTCCACCCGAAACTCGACCCACCCGAAGGCCAGCAACGACGCCAGGACGGCGGCTGTCACCACGGCGGTGCGGATCGACGGTCGTCGTCGGGCGGAGAGGCTGGTACGTCCGAAGGCAGGCGCCATGCCCAGCACCTGGCGGTGCAGCATCCGGCTGAGCCAGTAGCCGATCAGGTAGTACCAGACGAAGGTGACGACGATGTTGTACGCCAGCCCTTGCTTCAGTCGCCGCGACGACGTCATGCTCGGGTTGCTCCGATCGAACGCCACCGGCCCGCAGGCCTGCAACCTACGCAACGGGTCCACCTCGTCCCCGCCCTGGGTCAGTCGGGTGTCGTACCCGGTCCAGACCGACCGGCGGAACGCGATGTTGGTGGCGCTGACGTAGAACACCCGACCGGTCAGCCGGTGCCACTGGTACACAGCCCCGAACAGCAGGCTCGGATACCACCGACCCCACCAGGGTGCATCGACGAAGATGCACGGCCCGGCAACCGCCACCAGTTCGGCGCGGGCATCGAATGTTGCGGCGATCGCCTCAGCCAACCCGGGCCGTAGCTGGTGTCCGCGTCGGCGGACACCACGATGTCCCCGGACGCCGCCGCGGTACCCGCCTGCCTGGCCCAACACACCCCGGACGAGACTCGACCACCACCATCGCACCTGACGCCGTGGCCACCGCAGCAGTGCGATCGGTGCTGTTGTTGTCGACCACGATCACCTCGACCCGACCGCAGAAGTCCTGCTGCGCCAGGGACTGCAAACACCTGCCCAGGTAGAGCTCTTCGTTGTAGGCGGGTACCACGACGCTGAACATCGGACTACCCGTCATCGCCGGCCGCCCGTTCGGTCGGCGGCCGTACGGGTACCCGCAAGGGCGCCATCAGCTGGGCAGAGGCCTTCACGGCGGCGATGGCACCGTGATAGCCGGCCGAGTCGGGCGCCGGGTGCGGGACGGGGTCGATCACTGTATCGACGGTAGGGAACCGTAGGCCAACGGCTGGTGCGAGGAAGGTTAACTCCGAGTTTGCCTTTCCTGTTGACCATCGGGGCTGTCGGCTGACATCGGCGGAAGCAGCACGGTGAAAACGGGCGGCACCTTCCTGGACACCAGCAGCCGTCCGCCCTCGGCCTCGGCAAGTCGACGGGCCATCGGCAACCCGATGCCGTGACCAGAGGGTTCTGCCGGGTGGAACGGGTCGCCCTCCCCCACAACACCGCTTCCTTCGTCCTCGACATCGACGGCGCAGGCACCGGCGGCATCGCGCGTGGTGATAGTGACAGTGCCGGAACCATGTTCGACGGCGTTCTCCACCAGGACGGCGAGAATCTGCCTCACGGCCGCGGCCGACGCGCCAGGCCGCGGTGCCGTCCCGGAAACCACCCGCAGCGCGCGACCCTGGGCGGCGAGCGGGCCGTGCCAGTTCTGGCGGGTTTCCTCCACCAGCGCCGGAACATCTGCCTTCGGGCCTCGACCAGGCCGCCGCCCGGTCAACTCCAACAGATCAGCGATGGTTTCCTCCAGGCGGTCGGCGGTGCGCACCGCCCCGGCAATGGCCGTCCGCAGATCCGCATCCGGATCTTCCAATGCTGCTTCCAGTTCCAGACGCAGACCGGTCACCGGGGTTCGCAACTGGTGGGAGGCCTGAGCGGCGAATTCCCGCTCGCGAGTCACTGTGGTCGCGATGTCGGCGGCAGCCTGGTCCAGGGTCTCGGCCACCGCGTCTATCTCACGGATTCCTGACCGGGAAGTCCGCACGGCGAAATCGCCGGCGCCGAGCTGCCCGGCCGCCGCGGAGAGCTCCTCCATCGGGCGGGCGAGCCGCGCCGCCATCCTTCGGGCGAGCAGCGCGGCGACGCCGACCGCGATCACCGCGAGCGCGACCATCCCCGACCACACGACGATGATCCGCCAGTAGACAGCCCGATGCGACGTCGCCACCCGCACATAGGCGGCTGGTGACCCGGGCCTGTCGATCGGCTGGACGACGACGATTTCCTCACCGACGTTGCCGCTCCGCCGTTCCCTTCGCGGCAACGTCGGCGGACCGGTACCGGCCACCAGGGCCCCGTCGGAGGAATACAGCGCAGCTCTCCCCTCGTGCACTGCCGCCGCGTCGAATGCTGCCACCGCGCCGGAATCCTCGGACACAGCAACGCTGAGTGCTAGGGCCGCGGCGGTGCGTTCCAGCTCGGATTGCTCGTCCTGCAGGAAGTACCCGAACACTCCGGCGGCGAGCGGGATTCCGAACAGCGCGATGGCAAGGGTCGCGGCAGCCACGGTCAGCATCACCATTCGCCGTCGCACCCGCTGAGTGTGCCTGACGCGGATGAGGATGTGCTCTCCGGCCGGCGACCGGATACCTGCGGCTCGGTGCCTGCTCTCGTCGACGCCATCGGGGTCGCCCCAGCCCGCCCGACACCGCGCGGACCGGTCTTCAGGGACACGTCAGCGTGTTCCGCGACATCCATTCGTCGCGAACATGTCTCGATTCAGTGGTCCGGCAGCTCCAGGCGATACCCGTGACCACGCAGAGTCGCGATCACGGGAACCCAATGCCCGTCCGAGACGTCGGCGACGAGCTTGCGGCGCAGAGAGGCGACGTGCACATCCAACGTCTTTGTCGACCCGAACCAATGCTCGTCCCACACATCGGCCATCAACGCCTCCCGGGTGACTGCCGTTCCGGCGTCTCTGGCCAGCCGCTCCAACAGGTCGAACTCTTTGGCACGCAACACCACTTCCCGCCCGGCCACCGCGACCTGCCTACGCGCCGAGTCGACGACCAGGTCACCGACCGTGATCACGGAGTCGGATTGCGCGCTCCCCCGCCTGAGGTGCGCTCGCAACCGAGCCTGCAACTCGGCCAACCTCACCGGCTTCGCCAAGTAGTCGTCGGCGCCGGCCTCGAGTCCGAGCACCACATCCATTTCGTCCTGACGAGCCGTGAGAATTACCAGCACACTGTTCGGGCTCAGTCTTCGGAGCCGCCGGCACACCTCCACACCGTCGAGATCTGGCAGGCCGAGATCGAGCAGCACCAAGTCACGGTCCCGATCCTCCGCCGCGGCCAGCGCTCCGCGCCCGGTGGCCTCCCATTGCACGTCATAGCCGTGCAGGACCAGGCTGCTCTGTAATGCCCGCCCGATCGTCTCGTCATCCTCCACGAGCAGCACCGAAGCCATAGAGCCAAGATTAGTCATCTGGGTGCGGGCTCGGGGAGGTGACCAACGACGCGCTGTTCAACGACGACATGCGGTGATCTCGTCAGTCGACGGGTCGCACACAGCACCGCGTCTGAATCAACCGGTTCCTGTGAACTGGTCATGCATTTCGTCCAACGCTCTTGGAGCGGCTCGCCACCAATGAAGATGACCACCAGTTGACATCAAGAGGAAGGCGCCAGATCAGGCGCCTTCCTCTTGACATCGCGACCGACCGCCGGAGGGGCCTCAGGCTATCGGCGCGTTGGTGACGGTGAACGTGCCGTTCCCGCGGGAGAACGCCATCGGCACCGTGTACCAACCCGCCCCACCGACCAGCGCGATATCCGCCCGCCCATCACCATTGAAGTCACCGGCCACCGGCCGGACCGTCGAACTCATCGCCCAACCAGGAATGTTGGGCACCGCAGAATTGGTGACGGTGAACGTGCCATTCCCGCGGGAGAACGCCATCGGCACCGTGTACCAACCCGCCCCACCGACCAGCGCGATATCCGCCCGCCCATCACCATTGAAGTCACCGGCCACCGGCCGGACCGTCGAACTCATCGCCCAACCAGGAATGTTGGGCACCGCAGAATTGGTGACGGTGAACGTGCCATTCCCGCGGGAGAACGCCATCGGCACCGTGTACCAACCCGCCCCACCGACCAGCGCGATATCCGCCCGCCCATCACCATTGAAGTCACCGGCCACCGGCCGGACCGTCGAACTCATCGCCCAACCAGGAATGTTGGGCACCGCAGAATTGGTGACGGTGAACGTGCCATTCCCGCGGGAGAACGCCATCGGCACCGTGTACCAACCCGCCCCACCGACCAGCGCGATATCCGCCCGCCCATCACCATTGAAATCACCGGCCACCGGCCGGACCGTCGAACTCATCGCCCAACCAGGAATGTTGGGCACCGCAGAATTGGTGACGGTGAACGTGCCATTCCCGCGGGAGAACGCCATCGGCACCGTGTACCAACCCGCCCCACCGACCAGCGCGATATCCGCCCGCCCATCACCATTGAAATCACCGGCCACCGGCCGGACCGTCGAACTCATCGCCCAACCAGGAATGTTGGGCACCGCAGAATTGGTGACGGTGAACGTGCCATTCCCGCGGGAGAACGCCATCGGCACCGTGTACCAACCCGCCCCACCGACCAGCGCGATATCCGCCCGCCCATCACCATTGAAATCACCGGCCACCACCCGGACCCCGGGTTGGCTCGCCCAGATGTCGAAAGATGAACGCGGTACCAGGCCGGTAGCGGGAGTCGCTACCGGCACGGTCAAGATCGAAGCTCCGATCGCTGCGAGGCCGAGCCGACGGAGAATGCGGCTTCTTCGGCCGAACGGCAACGACGCTGAGGTGGTTCCAATCTCAGGCATGATGTCCCTTCGTGTGTGTCGTTCCGCCGGCGGGCAGTGAGAACGACTCCTCCGCCGGTGATGTCCCGGCCGCGATGGCGGACCGGTGACCAACCGATGCGACCGGCCGGGGCCTGATACCTGCTGATCGCCGAGAACGGGCGAGGTGCGTGCCTCCCTCGCCCCACGCGTGGCATCGCGGTCCGGGTCTTGACGCGACACTTGCTTTTTGCAAGTGTAGGTACCGTCCACCTGCTGCGCCCCACGAGAGCGAGATCACGATGACCGCGATGTTCGTCAACCTGCCGGTGACCGACCTGGACCGCGCAAAGGAGTTCTACACAGCGATCGGATTCACCATCAACCCGCTCTTCACCGATCACAACGCGGCCTGCGTCATCGTCGAGGAGGACCACAGCGCCTTCATGCTCCTGACGCGGCAATACTTCCAGACCTTCAGCGACCGGCCGATCGGCGACCCGGCGGCGACCGTGTCGGTGGCGACCGCCATCTTCCTCGACAGCCGGGAAGCGGTCGACACCGCCGTTGCCGACGGCATCGCCGCCGGCGGCTCGGAGGACCAGGCCGCCTCGGACTACGGCTTCATGTACCAGCGGCAGCTCACCGACCCCGATGGTCACGTCCTCGAATTCGGCTACATGGATCCGGTCGCCGCCGCGCACGGCCCCGAAGCGTTCATGAGCCAGCAGGCCTGAGGCCGATGGCCGCCCGCGACTACGGGCAGTACGGCGGCGTCACGCAGGCCTTGGAATCCGTGGGAGAGCGTTGGGCCCTGCTGATCGTCCGCGACCTGCTCGTCGGGCCGCGCCGGTACGGAGAACTCGCCGAGGGACTCCCTCGTATCCCGAGCAACATCCTGGCGGCGCGGCTCAAGGAGCTGCAGGCGGCCGGGGTGATCCGCCGGGTGCCGCGGTCGCGCGTCATTGTCTACGAGCTGACGCCCTACGGCCGCGAGCTCGAGCCGGTCGTGCTCGCACTCGGCGCGTGGGGCTTCAAGGCGATGGGCGATCCGCGGGACGAGCAGATCATCACTCCTGATTCGATGACCATCGACCTCCGCACCGCCTTCCGGCCTCAGGTGGCGGCGACCCTGCCCGCGACCGCCTACGCGGCGCGCCTCGGTCCGGCCGAGCTGCTCATCCGGGTGGACGGCCCCACTCTCGACGTGACGCGCGGGGACGGACCGGTCGACCTGGCGTTCGCCGCGGGTCCGGACATCCGTCGACTCATCTCCGGGGAGCTCGCCCCGGATCGCGCGATCGCGACCGGCGTGGTCGAGGTGCTGCGCGGACGCGGCGACCTCCTCGACCGCTTCGCGAGCACGTTCCACCTGGCCGCCTGATCGGAGCACGCAAGGTGCGCGACGACTCCCGCGACCGCCAGAGAGCCCACGATCTCGCCCCCTTACCGATCCGGTGGGTTTGTGCCGTTTGAAGTGGCCGCCGAGGTGTCGGGTATCGAGCCGGGCCAACGTCGGCGACAGCCCTGAGCACCACGAACCCGGACAGTGTGGCGGTCGCACGCCGGACGAAATCGCTCTTGCCCGCCCCCGCTGGGCCGTCGACCACGATCACCCAAGGGCGACCCCGTCCGGCGTCGGCGGCCCGGGAGAGCACCACCGACAGTGCGTCGTCGCGACCGACCAAGACATCCGCACTTGCAGTGGTCACCGCGCTCGCCCGATCCCTTCGCACCGGGCCACGTCAGGAAGCAGATGACTTGCGCGCGTTCAGCTCCTTGACGCCCGCCACGTAGAGGTCGATGCCGGCCCCGTAGTACTGCTCCTCGTCGTCGCAGTCTGTCAGCGCGTCTGCGCACGCGACCAGATTGGGGAACTCCTGGGTGGACAGGCCGGACAGCGACGCCTTCTTGGCCTGCGTCATCGCCGCACGCTCGGGTTCGGGGGTGTCCCATTCTGCGCCGGGTCGTCCGGTCACCAGGATCATCGCAGTGAGCAGCGCCTGCCGGGCCAGGTCGGCGGCCTCCCGCACGGAGAAGCCGGCGCCGCGCAACGCCCCGAGCGCTCGCTCGGCGAGCAGTCGGCCGCGCGGGGACACCAGTACCCGCGGCGCGGCCAGGTCGACGGATCCGGGGTGCCGGCGCAGAGCGTCCACCAGAGAGACCACGGCCCCGCGCACCTGTTCGAGCCAGTTGCCGTCGGCGGGCGGGATCTCCAGACCTTCGAAGATTCTGTCTCCCATGGCCTCCAGGAGTTCGTCCTTGTTCTTGACGTGCCAGTAGAGCGCCATCGGGGTGACGTCGAACTCGGTGGCGATCCGGCGGATCGCCACCGCGTCCAAGCCTTCCCGGTCGGCGAGGTCGAGGGCCGCATCGATGACCGCGTCCCTACTCAGCTCGGGAGCCGCACTGCGCCGTTTGGTGGAAGATGCGGGAACCATGTTGACAACTATACACCGTATGGGCTCTGCTATACATCGTACATGTACGCCGTACAAGTACCCCGTATAGGAGGCACGGAACGATGCGAGCGACCTGGACACTGCTGGCCGTGGGGCTGGCGACCTTCATGACCTATCTCGACAACAACGTCATCAACGTTGCCATCCCCGCGGTGCAACGTGATCTGCATCTGACCACCTCAGGACTGGAGTGGGTGGTCAGCAGCTACATCCTGGTGTTCGCGAGCCTGTTGCTCGCGGGTGGCCGGCTGGCCGATGTGTGGGGCCGCAAGCGGGTGTTCCTGACCGGACTGGCGATCTTCACCGGGGCCTCGCTGGCGGCCGGTCTGGCCACCACGGCAGGTGAGCTCATCGCGGCCCGCGCCGTCCAGGGCCTGGGCGCTGCCCTGCTGACCCCGACGACGCTGGCCATCATCTCGGCCACCTTCGAAGCCGGACGCAAACGTGCTGCGGCGATCGGCATCTGGAGTGCCGTCGGGGCGCTCGCACTGGCCGTGGGCCCGTTGATCGGCGGCGTCCTGACCCAGTACCTGAGCTGGGAGTGGATCTTCTTCATCAACGTGCCGGTGGGCCTGGTGACCATGGTGCTCGGCGCTCGGGTGATCGACGAGTCCCGAGATGTCGATGCTCCGCGCCGGATGGACCTGCCCGGGGTGATCACGTCGGCCCTCGCCCTGTTCGCCTTGACCTACGGCCTGATCGAGGGGCACGACAAGGGGTGGACGTCACCGCTGATCCTGGGCGTGTTCGCCGGTGCCGCGGTACTCGGCCTGCTCTTCGTGCGGATCGAAAACCGTTCCGCCACCCCGATGGTCGCCCTGCGGCTGTTCCGGGAAAGGGTGTTCACCGGTGGTCTGATCGCGCTGTCGCTGTGGGCGTTCGGACTCTTCGGCATCTACTTCTTCACTTCGCTCTACCTGCAGGGAGTCCTCGGCTTCTCGTCGACCAAGGCCGGCGCCGCCTTTGTCCCGATGGCGCTGTTGATGGCCGTCGGCGCGATCATCTCCGAGCGGGTGTCGCATCGGCTCGGTGCGCACCGGGTGGTATCCGTGGCGCTGGTGCTGATGGGTCTCGGGATCGCGTCGGTGAGCCTGCTCGGCGCCGAAGCGTCCTTCGTGTCGCTGATGCCGTCCTTTGCCCTCATCGGGATCAGTGGAGGCTTCACCGTTCCGCTGACCGCGAGCGTGCTGGACGCCATGCCCTCGACCGAGGCCGGTGTCGCATCCGGCATCTTCAATGCCTCACGCGAGGTAGCGGGCCTGCTCGGCATCACGGTGATCGGCGCAGTGCTGACCGGCCGGCAGGCGGCCCTGATCGGAGACGGATCGGATGCGTTGAACGCCTTCCTCGGCGGTTACCGGGCCGGACTGTTGGTGGCGGCCGCACTGGTGATGCTCGGTGGCGTGGCGGCCTTCATCGGCCTGCGCAGCACCCGCCCGCCGACCCGGTCGGCCGCGGACACTGCGGCCGGCAGCCCGGGCAACGAGTTGGTCACCGCCTCGACCGACTGAGCACACCCGACCGCTGCTGTTCCGCGACCCGCTCCTCTGGGCACGCCACACCCGAAAGGTGTGCGTGCCCAGAGTTGCGCTCTCAGATCGTCACCTTTCCGGCGCCGACTGCGGCTCCCACAATTCGACGGCATTGCCTTCAGGATCATGGATGCGCGCGAACCGGCCGACCTCGGGCGAGTCCCACTCGGGCTTGACGATCACCGCTATGCCTGCGGTGTTCAACTTCTCGAGCAGACCGTCCAGATCGCTGACCCGCAGGTTGAGCATGAACTGCTTGTCCGCGGCCCAGTAGTCCGTCCCCGACTCGAACGGCGCGAAAACCAGCGGGCCGCCCCGCACCGTCCACGACCACTCGTCGGGCGGACCGGTGCCCTCGGCGGCACAGCCGGCGCCGACGCCGAGATGATCGCGATACCAGGCAGCGAGCGCCTCGGGATCCCGCGCCCGAAAGAAGATTCCGCCAACTCCCAGTACTGGCATCGTCGCACTCCTCACCGCCACTCGGCCGACCACGCGCGCAACCGACCTGAGACTAATCGCGCGCGAACTGACCTGCTGTCCGGCAGGTGAGTCGTCATATTCAGTCCCGGGGGCTGACCTGGACGTCCAGCGGGTTCCGATCAGTCGGCTCCATCGGGCGACCGGTGGCGGCCACTACGGCGGCCCGTTCGATGGCCAGACGACGAGATGTCCAGAAGTCGTCGTCGTGATCCGGGGTGGCGGGTGCGGCCGCGAATCCGGTTGCTCCGTCGAGCTGCTCGCGGAGGATGTCGGCGTGGCCGGCGTGCCGGTTTTCCTCGGTCAGGGTATGGACGAGGACAGTGAACAGCGTCACGTCGGGGTGCGGCCACCAGGGGACACGGCCGGGGGCATCGAGGGAAAGCGCCGTGATCGTTGCGTCCGAGTGTTCCCACACGCGCTGGAAGCGTCCGACGATGTCCTCGCGGGTTTCGTGCTCTGTCGCCCAGAGGTCGGTGCCCCGCGCGTCGGCATCATCCCAGCGGCTCAGAGGTTCGGGGAACGGCCGGTCGAAGACCTCGCCGAAGTACCTCGATTCCCAGATCGAAAGGTGCTTGACCAGCCCGAGAAGGCTCGTCCCGGTGGGGGTGAGTGGACGCCGGATGTCGTATTCGCCGAGCCCGTCGAGCTTCCACAGCATCACCGCACGAACCTCGTTCAATTCACTGTGCAGATACGTCTTCACGAAGTCGTCGATCACGAAAAAGTAGCCTGCCACAACCGCCGGGCCGGTGGGGTCGGACCTGATGACGACGTCGCTCCCGGGTGTGACACCCGCCCGCCCGGCCGGCCCGAGACGGGCGGCGAGACACTAAGGCTGGGAGACGACGTCGACCTCGTTGCCTTCCGGGTCGGCGAGGGTGCAGCGATTCGCGGTGTCGGCGGCGAGGATCCGGCCGCCGGCGGCGACCGCCGCGTCGATGCGGGCTCGGACCTGGTCGAACGGGACGACAAGCTCGAAGTGGGTACGGTTCCGCTGCCGGCGGCGGTCCTCGTCCGATGCATCCATGTCCTGGAAAATGATCACCGGGTCGAGTCGACGCGGATCGTAGATGTCGGTCACGCCGCCTCGCGGATCACGTTGGTAGCCCAGCACACTCGTCCAGAAGTCTCGCACCCGACCGACGTCGACCGCGTCGACGCCGAACTGGACGAATCGCAAGGGCTCGGCGTCCGCGGTGAGCCCCATCTGATGCGCCGACGCCTGGATCCGGCCGGCCAGCTCCCCGAATGGGCCCTCCCATTGATCCTTCCCACTGTCGATCGTGACACCCTCCGGTCGGAGATCCACCAGCAAGGGCAGATCCGCTTCATCAGCAAGGCCCGCAACGGCCGCGACCAATTCAGCTGCCTGCCGCGGTGAATGCGTGCGGTAGAAGGTCATTGCGCCGAAGAGCACCTCCCAGTCCGCGGTCGCCGGGCCGTCCGGCAGCTTGTCGCCCGGAACGAGGTCGACCTCGTTCCCGTCGGCGTCGGCGAGCGTCAGGCCGTACACGCCGTACGCCTCCTGACCCAGGACCGTCTTGATCTCCTGCACTGCCGTGGGCGACCGGACGACGTCGACATGGATTCGATTGCGTAGCGGCCGGGCCTGATCCCGGTGACGGAACGACACCGTTGGGTACCGTCGCAACGGATCTCCGAGGCTCTCGGCGCCGACCGCCTGATAACCGAGTGCGGTCCGCCAGAAGGACAACATCGCAGAACGGTCAGCGTCATCGATCGTCAGCTGCACGGTCTGCAGCGCGGCCGGATCGGCGCGCAGGCCGAGGTCGCGCGCCGAGGCCGAGACCGCGCGGGCAACCCTGAGATCGTCGCGAGTCAGGCCCGGAGGGCCGGCTGCGCCGATCCGCACGCGCACCCCGGTGGCGCGGACGTCCACGTCCGGCACCCCGGCAGGGTCGGCCTGCCCGACGATGCGGCCGATCAGAGCCGCACCTGCCGCGTGCGACGGTGCGTGGAACCACGCGCTCGCGATCTCGTCGAGAACCCGCCAGTCTGCCGTGCCGTCTGCCCGCTGGAAGTCCGTTGCAGTGAGTCGATCTGTACGGCTGGGAGATTCACGGTCGTCGGTGGCCGACGTGTTGGTCTCGGTCATCGCCAGAGAGTAGTGCGGATTGCGGACGATGTCCGTCCGGATCCCGCGGCGACTTTGAACTGGGTCAGCCGGGCGCGAGTCGGTATTCGCGGCGGGCCACCAGTGCGGCGACCACCGCGGCCACGCCGAGTCCGGCGACGATGGCCCACTCGAGGGTGCCGTTGCCCCCGTCGGGGTCCACCCCGAAGACGGCCTCGATCCATTCCCCGCTGATCAACGTGACGATCGTCATGACGATGAACAGGACGGCCAGTACTGCCTCTACCCAGAACCTCTTGCGCACCGAAGGCATGTGTCCTTGCTTCCCTTCCTATTTCCTTCTCGACTTCTGCGCCAGTGTGGTGGCGACATCGAGCTGATTGAGCACCGTGGTCATGGCGGCGAACGCCCTCCCTGCGTCCCGGCCGTCAGCGGCCTGCTGCGCCGCCTGCCAGGAGTCGGCGATCTCCAGGCCGACATCGGTTCCCTTGGCGGCGAGGAAACCGGCGATGGCCGTTCCGGTCGATTCTCGATTCGTGGCAAGGAGTTTCAGGTACGCGGCCGAGGTCACGGTCTTCTCCGTCGCGAGCTTGTTCGCGGCGGCGGCGACCTCTGCGGCACTGTCGAGGGTGAACTGCAGGGAGATCCGCTGCAGCACTGACCCGGCGAATCGCAGGTGCTCCTTCAACGCCTGGGCTCGCGGGGCCGCGGTGATGGCGATGCGGCAGCCGTTGACGACCTTGTCGTCGACCACCTCCAGGAAGTCGACCGGCAGCAGGCTCCGCAGCTTTCCCGTGAACGACTCGAAACCGAAAGCGACCCAGCGGTACTCGCCGGCCCGCAGGCCCGGCAGCACGATGGTGGTCTCGGAGTCGAACCCGGCAGCCTGGTCGCCGCCCTGAACCCGCACGGTCGGGTTGGTGAAGCCGCGGAGCACCCGCGCATCGGCCCGAATGCGGAGGGTGAAATCACGCGCCTTCTTGGAGGCATTCCGCACGATCAGGTAGTGGATCGACCCCTGCCCGGAGAGCCCGTAGTGCACGGACATGTTGCGCTGGCCCTTGTTGTTGTCGTTGATGACCATGAGGTCGGTCGTCGGCCACCCCGGGGTGTTCCCGTTGAGGCCGGGCGCCACGAACGGGTCCGCCGGGGTGGAGATCTGCACGCCGAGACACAGGTGCGTCGACGTGGTCGGGGCGAGAGTCCACGGTGCGGTCGCGATCTTTGTCAGATCGCCGGCGGCGAAGGACACCGAGGTCGTCGCGACGGACCCATACGGGCTTCCGGTGCCGAATTCGGCAACGAGGAACTCAACGTCCACGGTCGCGGTGGTCCCGGTGGCGCTGCGCGATATCCGGGCGAAGGCGAAGTTGCCCGCCCCGCTCTGCGGATCCTCGTTCTGAGGCACGTCTGACACGAATGTCGGCGCAACGTTGCTGCGCTGGTTCCAGACATCGCTGGTGGCATAGAACACCGGGTTCGTCGACGGTTCCAGCCCGGTGTCGTGGATCGCCGAACTGTCGGTCCAGTCGCGGACGAAGAAGTCCGACGTGCCCGGCCCCTCGATCGCGGTCACCTTGAAGAAGAACGGGTCGATGGACGGGGCGACGACAGTCACCCCGTCCAGCGCGAACAACTTCTTCGCGCCGAAGTCGTGGTTGCGCTGGTACGTGACGCCCTGGGGAAAGTTGGCCAGGTCGGGGACATTGCTGGCGCTGAAGATGCCGTAGAAGTCTTTTCCCAGGGCCATCAGATGGACGTAGTCGCCGAGATACGGCGAGAATGTCCGGGTGGGAGCCTGCGAGAGAGTCGTGCACAGCACGGTGTCGGTCCACGACGTTCCATTCGTGCTGTCCCGGTAGTGGGTCTCCCAGCGCTGAGTCGTGCCGGCGCCGGTGAACTGCTGGTAGACCAGCCCCACCGTGCCCAGACTGTTGATGGCCAGCGCCGGATTCTTGGCGTTGCCGACCGACAGCAGCGTGCCGGACCAGGAGACGCCGCGGTCGAGGGTGCGCAGGATCCGCAATGTGTACACGCCGCCGACCAGGTTCGCGTGGGCGAGGTAGGCCGTCGAGCTGTTCCTCGGGTCCACGGCGATGGAAAGGTCGCCGCCCCAACGCTCCTGGCCGTTGGCGGCGACGCCGGTCTGATTGAAGGGAAAGGACAATCCGGTGGCGACACGTCGGCCGGAGAGCGAGTCCGACGTGTCGACGAGCGCCGAGAACGGTGTCGCGCCGCTGCCCCAGGCGTCGTCGCGCACCACGATCGCTTCGGCGTTGGAGATCACCAGGGTATTGGCGGGAAACGAGCCGGTGGAAGCGATCCAGCGGTAGAACGCCGCGTAGATGGTGCCGTCCCCGTGGACCGCCGGTCGGATCTGCGGGCCGTTCTGGCCGAGCGTGGTCCTGTGCTCCAGACGCACCGAGGCAAAAGCCGGTGTCGCCGCCGCACCGTCGAGCGTCTGCTCGACGGTGGCTGTCTGTCCGCCCGCGGCGTTGAAGTCGTTCACTCCGATGTAGACGCGGTCCGTGCCCACGCCGGCGCCACCCATCACCGTGGCCGCCTGTACGAACGGCTGGTCCTCGTCGGCGCGCGTCTCCAGGGTCGTCATCGTCGTCGAACTGGTCGCGTCCGCGGTCCGGTGCACCTCGAAGGCACCGGTAGCCCCGTCGAGGATCGAGCTGAACAGGCGGTTGGAGGTGCCGGCGAACCGCAGTGTGATGTCCCCGGTGCCGATCGACCCGGCGCTCGGGACGATGGTGTTCAGCGACCAGGTCGTACCGCCGTCGACGGACACGTAGATCGGCGCGTTCGGCCCTCCGAGCGGATCCGGGGTGAACGCCGACGCGACGATCTGCGCCGGGTTCGCCGGATTGACGGCGACCTGCGGTTCGCTGTCCTGATTGGTCTCGCCGCTCAGCGACTGCGGCACGATGTTGACGACATTGATCATGATGGCCTCCTCGATCCTGGCTTCGACCAACTCCTTTCGGTGCTTCCCCTACTGGCTGAGCAGCGCCTTGACCCGGCCGAGTTCCTCGAGCGGGAGGAAGTCCGTGGTGTCCAGAGCGGTCAGGACGTCGGCTGCGGGCGGCGCCCCGACTGCCTGCGCCTCCGCTCCGAGGGCGGCGGGTCCAGACCCCTTGTGCAGCAGCCAGATTCCTTGTTGGCCCGGGGTGTACTTCGGCGCCATCCGCCATCGCACATCGTCGCTCTGCGGAAAGACCACGTTCACCTCCCGGGTACCCTTCCGGCCCTTGACGACCTCGTCCACCTTGATGGTCGCCTCGTGCCAGAGCGGGTCGTGCTCGCTGATCCGGGTCGTCGGCACCTCAACGGGTCGCACCGATGTCACCTCGCCGACCACGCCGAGGTGCGCGGCGTCCAACCGCTGGACCAACGCGCCATCCTTGGCCGAGGATTGCTCGCCGCGGCGCGCAGCGGCCGCCACGGCAGCGGTGTCGGCGGCCTCGACCCTGACCGCATCGACGGCGATGCCCGCGCCGTACATCCAGCCGGTGGCGTGGAAGGTTCTGCTGCTTCCGGTGGGCGGGATCCTGCTCCGCAGGAAGCGCACGGTGACCTCGGTGCCCGCGAGCGCAGCGAACATTGCCGGCGCCGCGACCACATGGTCGACGGCGACGACGGCGGTATCGCCGCCGGCGATGTCCGGCATCGTCGCCGCCTTGGCCTTGGTGACGTGACCGATGAAGACCAGCGGGGCGGGTGTGCCGCCGGTTTCTGCTGCCTTGCGGGTGGCCATTGCTGCCTCCGGAACCGGCGTGCGCCGGGTTGCACCACATTCGGTGCCGCTCGCGGCCAGGTCGGGAGCGCACCTTGATCCAGAAGCGCACGGGCAGGAGTCTTTTGATGCGGGGTGCATCTGGTTCCTGCATCATCCTGCCGGCTACACCGCCGCGTCAATGAGCGGGTTTACAGGTAGGAGCGGTGGGCGCCGGCACCTCTACATGCAAGCTAGTTATCTAGTTTGCTAGCATCGAGTCGTGGCAGAGCCTGGGAAACAGCAGTTCAACGTCTACCTGCCCGCGGCTCTGGTCCGTCGGGTGAAGCATGCGTCGGTGGACCGCAACGAGTCGTTGTCCAGGTTCGTCGAGCGTGCGTTGGAGCACTACGTGGCGAAACTCGAACAGGAGGAGGCCTGATGAGGCTGGTCCCGATCCGCTATGCCGTCGACGTCGCCGCGTCGGTGCGCTTCTACACCGCGCTGGGCCTGGACCCGTCATCGGCGTCACGCCCGGGCAACTGGGTCGAGTTGACCGCGACCGCAACGATGTTGGCCATCCATGAGGACGCTTCCAGAGCCGGCTTCTGCGAGTTGGCCTTCGAGGCGCAGGAGCCCTTGGAGGAGGTCGCCGGCCGGCTGGTGGCTGCTGGTTTCGCCACCGAACCGATCCTCGATGAGAATTTCGGCCGTTCGGTTCGAGTCGCCGACCCGGACGGGGTGTGGGTGCAGATCAACGAGTTCGACCGTGAGCTCTACACGTGAGCTGCATGCCTGAACTCTTTCGGCCCGGTCTGCTCGCGATCTCCCGTCCGGCCTGTCCGGCGCGCGCCCGATGACGGGCGCGGCGACGGCGCGTGCTCCCGGCGCCATGCTGCTGGCAGCAGGGATTGTGGCATTGGAGTTCGCGTCTGCGGTGTCGCGGCTCCTCGCCTCGACGTTGCTGCCGGTGGTCGTCGTGGATCTCGACGCGCGCGAGCAGCTTGCCCTGCTCGTCGCCGGGTCGACATTGGGCCTGTTCGTCGCCTTGCCGGTGGCCGGCCGGTCGGTCCGGCTGCTGGGCCGGAGCGGCGTGCTCGGGGTGGGCGTGCTCGCCTACGTCGGTGGGCTCGTCCTGGCTGCGACTGCGACCCGGGCGTGGGTGTTCGCGCTCGGCCAATTCGCCGGCGGCCTGGCCAGTGGCCTGCTCGCGATCTTCGGGGTGAGCGCGGCCATTCGACACCTGGACGAGGGTCTGAGAGTGCGCGTGGTCGCGGCGTCCTCGGCGATGTGGATCGCTCCCGCGCTGATCGGCCCGGCCGCCACGCTCGGTGTGGAGCACCTGATCGGCTGGCGGTGGACCCTGCTGACGCCGATCCCGGTCGTGCTGATCGGTCGGCTGCTGGTGGCCCGCTCGCTTCGCGACGAGCCGCCGGAAGCCGGTCCGTCACCACCACTCGGGCGGACGATGCTGGTACCACTCGGCGCAGCCGGAATCGTGTTCGGCACAACCTGCTGGCCGGTTGCCGCCGTCGGAGCCGTGCTGGCCGTGATCGGGGTGACCGCGATGCTGCCGTCGGGTACTGCGCGCCTGGCCCGCGGCACCCCGGCGGCGCTGGCCGCGATGACGCTCTTCGCGATCGGCTACTTCGGCGCCGACAGCCTGATCACCGTGCTGCTCACCGCCGGTTACCACACCGGCCTGGCCCGGGCCGCGATCGTCCTCGGCGCCGCTCCGCTGGCCTGGGCGCTGACAAGCCTTGCTACGTCGCGGTTCCTGAGCGACACGACGAAGCGCTGGTTCCCCGCGGTTGGCCTCGCCCTGAGCACCCTCGGCGTTGCGTCTGTCGCTATCGGAACCTTTGTCGCTCCGGTGTTCGCCGTAGCCCTGCTCGGCTGGACGCTCACCGGCGCTGGAGTAGGCCTCGCGTACCCGATCCTGTACGTCCTGGCAACTACGGCGGGAACGAGCGGACTCGACGCGGCCGGTCTGGCCGCCGCGGTGATCACCGCCGAGGCATTCGGAGCACTGCTCGGTAGCGCCGCCGGCGGCGCGATCGGCTCCCACGCCGACGCGATCGGGCTGGGCACCGCCTACCTGGTCTTCACCGTCTCGCTGGCCGCTGCCGGCTACGCCGCAACTCGCAGTACTGCCGATCGCCGGCCCGATCAGCGGCGCGGTCCATGTCCTCGAACGACCTGAGCAACGCCTCGAGAGTTGCCATCCAAGCTCCCGCTTCGCGGGCCTCGGACGGACCGAGGCCACCGGCCCCGGAACAAGTCAACCCGGCCACCGATCAGTCGCAAGACGCCGGTCACCACCGACGACGTGCTGAAGGCGGACCACCGTGACCTCGCCAATGTGCACCGCGCGATCGCTGTGGGTAGTACCGAAGCACCCTTGTGGTGAATGTATTGCCCTTCTGGACGAACGCTTCTAAGCTCGCGCTCGCGCCATACCCACCCACCTGGAGGCCGTGATGGGCGAAAAGGGTAATGCGATGACCGCCGTCAGTGCCGGCGCAGTCGCCACCGGCACCCTGATCGAGCGGGCCACGACCACAGCGACCGAAACAGTCACCGGCGTCGGTCAGGACTTCCTGGAAACGGTCAAGGACAAGTCCATCGGCGCGGTCGCCGACACCACGCTGGCCGCTGCCCGTGACAGGGTCCATCGCAAGCCCGATCAGGACGACGGACGATCCGCGTCCGCAGCGGCTGCCGATCGGCCCGACGACGCCGACCCCGCCTGACTCGGCAACACGGGCACCCGTCCAGGACCGACCATGTCCCACCCCGACCACCCCACCAACGACCTGCCGCCCGCCGATGCCGGCCTCATCCCCAGGCGCGCATGCCTGCCGTGGACCCGGACCCTGAGCCTGACCCTCGAGCTGCAGCCCACGCTCTCGTGAGTCGACGCGCCCCGCCCGGACTGTGGGCAGTCATCGCGGACGCCGGCCGCGGACGGCTGATCGGCGTCGAGCGCGAATACGAGGTGGTCGGACCTGACGGGCCCGTCGACGCCAGGTCGCTGTGGCCGGGGTTGCCGGATCCGGGCGTGCACCTCGACCCTGGGGACCCGCTGGCCCGGCGCGAGCGAACTGGCGGGGTCATCACCGCGGACGGTCGGCACGCCGAGCAGGCAACGCCCCCGGTCGTGCTGCGACCCGGCTCCACCATCGAAGTTCTCGCCCTCGCCGCGGCCGGGCGCGAGCACCTGGCCCAACAGCTTCCGGCCCATCGGCTGGTCGGTTATTCGACGCACGTGAGCGTCCAGGTCGCCGACCGCAACGTCGTCGCGGTGGCCCGGCTGGTCGCCCGTCGACTGGCCCTGCCGATCATGCTCGGCCTCGATCGGACCGGATCTCCTGGCCTACTCGTGCGTCCCCGCCCGGGCCGGCTCGAGGTCGGCGGTGAGTTCGCCGCGGGCGACCAGCTGCGTGCGGCGGTCGCTCTGACCGTGGGCATGGTGCTGCTCGCCGAGCGGTCGCTCGGCGTCCGCAGATCACTCCTTCCACACGTTCCCGACATCAGACCCGCGCCGGCCGTCCAGCGATTCGGCTGGTACGTCGACCGCACCGCTTACGGTCCCGATCTCTACCGAGCCGGTCGCAGCACGCAGATCGGGACCGCGTCGGCCCAGGACATCCTGGCGACCTTGTGGGCCCGGGCCCGAGGGCTGACCCAGGGGTTGCTCTCCGACAACGAGCGCGGTCTGGTCGACCATGCGATCGACGGACGTCGAGCGCTGCCGCTCGAGGAACCGCAGGATGACGATCGAATGCCGTCCACCGGATTGCGTCGACGGGACTACGGGCCGCGCCACCGAGGCGGGATCGTCATCGAGGTGGCACGGGCCACCTGGTGGAAGGCGCTGCTCCGCTTCGAGGGTGGCGGGACGGTCCGGTGGATGGTGATCCCGGGCCGGAGCCTGGACCGGGTACTCGACCACATCGACATCGGGGTCCTCGACGCCGATCTGGCCCGGGTGCTGGCCGGCCCGGTACACCGCTGACGACAGCGACAACAGCGAACCCGGCAGGCATCTCCGTGGTGCCGGCCGGCGAAGAGGAATCTGCGGCGCACCCGGTCGCCACGGCGGGAAAGCACGACCACCCGCCACCGCTGTGCCGGAGGCTATGAAGCAGGTGACGACGAGGCTGCCCGCGAGCGGCCACTTCACCTGATCAGGGTGAAGCGCGGCCCGCCCCGCAGGTCGAACATGAGACCGCCGGTGACTGCCGGCGCCCGTCACGCTCCTGGTCCGGAGCTCGAACAGACAGGAATCTCCCATGCCCGACGACACGCCCGTTCTCGCCGTTCTGGCGGACATCACCGCGGCTTCGATCGAGCACGCGACGCTGCCGCCGCGTGAACACATGATTGCCCGACTCGCCGCGCTGGCCGCGGTCGGCGCCCCGGCCGCGTCCTATCTGATGAACATGGGTCCGGTCGCCGACGTCGGGGTGACCTTGGAGGACGTCCAGGGGGTGCTGGTGGCGATCAGCCCCGTGGTCGGCACGCCTCAGGTGGTGACGGCCGCAGCGAACATCACCAGCGCTCTCGGCTTCGCGATCGCGGTCGCCGAGGCCGAACTCGATGCGGAACTCGACTCGGACTGAACCGTCCGAGCGATGCCGGAGCCCGAGAGCCCTCCCGCGGAACAGTTGGAGTTCGCCGAAAACTGGTTGTGCGAAACGCTGAGTGCAGAATTTCCACACCTCACACACCGCGAGATCGCCGAGACCGTTCACTCCACCAACGATCGGTTCACCGGTGCCACGATCTCGGCGTTCCTCCCCAACTTGATGCTGCGCGAGTGTCGAGAGACCTTGAAGGCGCCACATCCGACCGGGTAGACCGTCCCCCGGGCCGAGAGGCTCGGCGGGCGGTCGGTGGACGCACGCCCAGGACGTCTAGGGGCCCAACGCCTCCCACACAACCTCGGCAACATCGACGACCAACTCGGACGGCCGGTCCCCCCGGCTGCGTACCTCTCCGACGCCAACAGCAAGCATGTCGTTCAGGCGTCGATACCGGTCGTCGTCGGAGACATGCGTGACAGCCACCACGATCTGCCGGGCGCCCACCGGGTATGCGCGACCGAAGCCTCGGAGATCGAGCAGGACGGTGGCCCCGTCATCGGTCTCGATGACACCCTGGAAATCCGGCAGGAAGGTGCCATCTGCGCGACGGTGAGGATGGTTGGCGCCCCGGAATCGGCCGGTCAGCTGACCCTCGCACCGTCCCTCGGCGAAGAACAGGAACTGCTGTGCGCCGGTCGGCCCGTCGACGGCGACCCCCCACTCGTCCTGGTAGGAGAATCGCACACGGTACAGCGGAGCCAGACGCACCCGACCATCTTCGCCGCCCAACCCACGATCGGCCAGGGGTAGCCGTTTCTCGGTCGGCTCGGGGCGAGGGCGCGCCCAATGGCCGGCGGCCGGCGGCCGGCGGCCGAGATGAGCCTTGTGCCTGAGGTTTCGAACGGGCGCTCACGGCAGCTGGTCGCGGCGGCGGGCCAGGTGGGCAACCTCGGCGGTGTTGCCGGCCAGCTCGATGGCCCTGTCATACGCCGCGCGCGCTTCCGGGCGACCCAACCGGCGGAGCAGGTCGGCTCGGGTCGCGTGGTAGGCGTGGTAGCCGTCCAGCTGATCCTCGAGACGGCCGACGGCCGCCAGTGCCACCTCAGGACCGTCGAGTTCGGCGACCGCGATGGCCCTGTTGAGGGCGACGATCGGCGAGGGGTCGAGCCGGACGAGCTGGTCGTAGAGGGCGACGACCTGTGACCAGTCGGTGTCGCGTAGATCGCGGGCGGAGGTGTGCACGGCGTTGATCGCGGCGAGGATCTGGTAGCGACCCGGAGGCATGCCGGAGGCCAGGCGCTCGCGCACCAGCCGATGGCCCTCGGCGATCAAGGTCCGGTCCCAGGTCCCACGGTCCTGGTCGTCGAGGGTGACCAGCTGCCCGCTCGTCGACACCCGGGCGGTACGGCGCGCCTCGGTGAGGAGCATCAGGGCCAGCAGCCCGGCGACCTCACCGTCGTCCGGCAGGAGGGCTCTGATCAGGCGAGTGAGCCGGATCGCCTCGCCGGTCAGGTCCGAACGCACGGGATCGGTGTGGGGCCCCGACGCCAGGTAGCCCTCGTTGAAGACGAGGAACAGGACGGCGAGTACGCCGGAGACGCGCACCGGGAGGTCGTCGGCGGACGGCACCCGGTAGGGCAGGCGAGTCGCCTTGATCTTGGCCTTCGCGCGGGTGATCCGCTGCCCCACCGTGGTTTCCTGCACCAGGAAGGCGCGGGCGATCTCGGGCACGGTCAGTCCGCCGACCATCCGCAGAGTCAGCGCGACGCGGGCCTCCATCGCGAGGGCCGGGTGACAGCAGGTGAAGATCAGCCGCAACCGCTCGTCCTCGACGGCATCCTCGGGCCCGGACGGGTCGTCGTGGTAGACCATCTGAGCCTCCTGCTGCTTGTCGTCGCGTTTGTGCTCGCGCCGGATCCGGTCGATGGCCTTGCGGTTGGCGGTGGTGGTCAGCCACGCGCCCGGGTTCGGCGGGACGCCGTCGACCGGCCACCGCCCGACGGCGGTCGCAAACGCCTCCGCGGCCGATTCCTCGGCGATGTCAAGGTCGCCGAAACGCTTGGCCAGGGATGCGACCACCCGGGCCCACTCCTGGTGGTGGGCCCGGATGATCGCCGTCCGGACGTCAGCGGCGCTCACAGGATCGGCCGGACCTCGATCCTCCGGTTGCAGGCCTTCGACCCTTCGGCGGCGAGTGCCAGCGCCACGTCTAGATCGGCGGCCTCGAGGATCCAGAACCCGATGAGGTGCTCCTTGGACTCGAGGAACGGGCCATCGGTGAACATCGGCTCGTCACCGCGGTTGTCGATGACGGTGGCCGAAATGGGCGAGGAGAGGCCGGCGGCGAAAACCCAGTGGCCCTGCGCGACGAGGCGGTCGTTGAACACGTCGATGGCTGCCATCTCGGCATCGGTGGCCAGGTCGTCCGTGTCGTGAAGCACGGAAATCAGGTACTGCATCGGACGATCATCTCCTGTGGTCCGGGCCGCCCCGCATCGCGGCCGCTCATCCTTACTACGAACACCTTCGCCCCGATTCGACATCGGCTCCCGGCCCTCTTCCAGGAGACCGCGGAGCGACGGTGAGCGGACCGGCATCATCGCATCGGGTTCGGGAGGCGGGCGAACGCAGCCGGGCGTGGTGGGAGGAGGCATCGCTGATGAAACGAACTGTCCACCGCGCATCGGGCGCGAGGGTCCTGGCCGGTCAGGTCGGGTTTTCCGGCCGGTCGGCGGTTCTCCAAGGGCGTCTGTGCGTCAGTTCGGCTGCTCGGATGCTGGCCAGCAGGCGACTCGGGCTCAGCGGCATTTCGCAGAGGTTGAGTCGGAGGGGCCGGAGGGGTCGGCCACTGCGTTGATGACCGCTGCCGGCGGAGATGTGGTTCCGCCCTCCCCTGTTCCCTTGACGTCGAGTTGATTCAACGGTGACGGGTAGTTGTCGTGCAGGACGTGGATCTCCGGCACTTCCATGGCGGACGCCAGCAGGTAGGTGACAAAGCTACCGGACTCGAATTGGCCGTCGTCGCCGTACACCGCCTCCTCGAGGAGCGCGTTCCCGATGCCATGGGCCACCCCGCCATGTTGCTGGCCGTCCACGATGCGGAGCCGTCGTCGGAGAATTCGTCGGCGCGGGCAACGGCCTGGGCTATGTCCTTGTCCCCGCCTACGGCCGACTGAACACCGCGCTGATGTTCGCCGCCATCATCGTCCTGGTCATGCTCGGCCTCGCGTTGTATTTCGTCGTCGTGCTCATCGAGCGACTGGTGATTCGCTGGCATGTCACCCAACGCACGAATGATCACCGGTGACGAACGCTTGATCAACAGATCCGAAACCCCCGACCAGAACGAAGGAGTCCCCGGCATGTCGGTGGCCCGTCGACCGACCGCGATCGTGACCGGCGCAGCCCGAGGTATCGGCCTGGCGACCGCGTCGAGACTGATCGACGATGGTTTCCACGTCGTCGGCGTGGACGTGAGGCCCCGAGATCGACGTTCTGCGGGACCGGTTTCCACCCGACTCCTTGACGATTCTGGTAGCCGACGTCGCCCTCGACCGAGACCGAGCGGCCATTGTGGACCACACGCTCACCCGGCGCGGAGCGATAGACGCCCTCGTGAACACCGCTGGAATTGTCCACATCGGCGACCCTCTCGACTTCGACATCGATCGTTGGCGGGAGGTCTTCAACGTCAATGTGGAGGCGATGTTCTTCCTGACTCAGGCGGTGCTGAGAACCATGGTGGAACGAGGAGGCGGCAACGTGGTCAACGTCTCGTCCATAGGAGCGAAGATCGGCAACCCTGCGATGATCGCCTACAACGCCAGTAAGGCAGCCGTCATCTCGGTCACCCGCAATCTCGGGACGGCATACGCCGGTTCCGGTGTCCGGGTGAATGCCGTCGTCCCCGGCGTGATCGACACCGACATGTGGGCAGCCGTGGACGTCAGGTCGGGTCCATCCTCGGCTACCGGCGTGGCGAGTTCGCCGAACGTCGAATCGCTCAGATACCCATGGCCCGAGCGGGCCGGCCCGATGAGGTGGCCGACGTCATCGCATTCCTGCTCTCCGATCGGTCCAGGTACATGACCGGACAGTCGATCAACGTCACTGGAGGAGCTGTCACCTGGTAGGGCTCGTCGAGTCGGCGACCGACGAGGTCCGCCGCCGCACTTGGTGTGCAGCGACCGTCGGTGGACGGTGCAAAGCTGGACCCGTGGCTGCCCGAGTGGAAAGACCTGACGTCCCCGAGGCCTTGGTACGTCGGCTCGACGAGATCATCACCCGGTTTCCGGAGGTGACGCAGGAACCAGCGTGGGTCGGGGTGTGCTGGCGGGTCAGGCGGGCGACGATCGCGCACGTTTTCGGCGGCGAGGACCAGCTGTTTCGGATCACCTTTCGCGCCGACGCTGCGGAGGTGCTGGCCTTCGAGCATCTCGGTTCCCCGTACTTCCGGGCCAGCTGGGGCGGCAATGTCGTAGGGCTGCTGCTGGACCGGCGTACCGACTGGACCGAGCTGTCCGAACTGCTCACCGATTCGTACTGTCTGCAGGCTCCGGCACTGCTGGCCGAGCGCGTCGACCGTCCCTGACTCGGGATCTTCGTCCGCGGTGCGGGTACAGATGCATCAGGAGCAGGCCCGGCGCACGTCCCGGGAACAACTCGCAGCAGAATCGACTTGGCATTGGCGACGCGAACAGCCATCGCCGCGGCGATGAACCCGTACGGCCGGAGGACACGTGGACGAGCACACCCTGGACGCGCTCCATCACAGCCAGGTCATCGATCTGACGACGACCGGTCGTCGGACCGGCCAGCCGAGGAAGATCGAGATCTTCCTCCATGACAAGGACGGGCTGCTGTTCATCAGCGGCACACCACGGGCGGACCGGACACGCGACTGGATCCACAACATCACCGCTGACCCTCACGTGATCCTGCACCTCAAGCAATCGACAACGGCCGACATCCCCGCGACCGCCCGTGTGGTGACCGACCAGGCCGAACGCCGACCGCTGATCGAAGCCGCTGCGCAGCGGTGGGGCCGTTCAGACGTAGATGAGATGGTGCGGCACAGCCCACTGATCGTGCTCACCGTGACCGATGACGACCGGCTGTCTCAGTAGCCGTCGCCGGAGTACGGCAATTGATGGCTGCAGTCGCCGGTGATCTGACTCGCCAAGGGTTCAACTGACGACCCGGCGGCGCTAAAATCCGGAGTTCCGCGATTCGTGTGCAGGCCGCTGCCGGCCACCTGGTTCGACGAACCGCCTCAGTCGTCGAGGGTGAACACCTCCCGGCGGCCTGCGAGGAGGAACGACATGCGCTGGGGCGCCAGCGGGCGGTCGTGTCTGTCACCGCCGGCAGCATTCCGGGTGCGGGGCCACCCTTTCCGGCGATCGCCAAGAGGATGGCCGCCATCGCGGCCAATCACGCGGCGCTGTACCGGGCGGGAGCGCGAATCGTGTGCGGGACCGACGCCGGTGTCGGGGCCAACAAACCGCACGATGTACTGGGGTATGCGGTGAGCGCCTTCCTGCCCGCCATCGGCATCAGCAACGCCGAGGCCCTCCGGGCCAATACCTCGGTCGCCGCCGAGGTCTGCGGCATCGATGACCGGAAGGGCACGATCGCCACCGGCAAGGACGCCGACCTCATCGCCGTCCCGGGAATCCTCTCGACGACATCACCAGCATCCAGCGGGTACTCGCCGTTTTCGTCGCCGGCCACCACATCGTCAGCACGAACTGAGGGCTTTTGCGACGGCCGCTCCGTACTATCCGCCCTGACCGGGAGGGCCCGGGGCCGACAAGCAGCACCTGATCGTCGGGAAGGCGTCACCTCTGCTTGTCGATGGTCAGACGCTCATCTTCGAGGTACAGCACCCGGGCCTTGCCGCCCTGCCCCAGCACGGCACGGGGACTGCCGGGGAAGCCCGCCAGGATCGCGCTGGTCCAGCCAGATCCTGAACTCTGCACAAACAGCAGGCTGTCGTTGTGCCGCCAGGCCAGAAAGATCTTTCCGGCGGAGTACCCGACCTTCGGGGCGGCACCGGTGCCGGCGAACGAGTGGTTGAGATAGGTGGTGCCGCGGCTTGCATAGGTGATGCGGCCATCCCTCACCCAGGTAACCCGCACCGAGCCGGCCGCATCGATCGCCGACGGGGCGGAGTTGCGCGTCCCGACTGTGGCGAATGGAGCCGACGCCCACGCGCCGCCCGTCGACGAGGCCCACCAGAGGTCCGACACTGCGCCTGCCGTGTTGGCGCTCCTGGTCCAGAACAGGTAGAGCACAGAGCCATTCCAGGTGAGGGACGGCTGAGTGTCCGCCCCCTGCGCGGGCGGATTAGTGATCTTCGCGCCGAGTTGGGTGCCGAGGAGAGTGTGCGCCTGGAAAAGGCTCAGCGGGCCGGTCGGGTCACTGCCCGAGTGGCGGCTCCAGACGGTCCACCACTTCCCATTCGACGCCACGAGGTCCGCGGTGGTGTCGTCGTCGACGTCGACTGCGAGCACGGTGGTGGCCGAGAATGTCGCGTTCTCCAGACGCTTGCCGATCTGGAGAACGCCGTTGTCGGAGAAGACGACATAGGTGGCTCCCACGCCGTCCCACGCTGATGCCAAAACCTGCCCCTCCCAGGGTGTTGACTGTCGGTACACCCCAGTGCCGGAACGATAACCGAAGAAGCTGATCGGTCCCTCGCCGATCCCACCGTTGCAGGTCGTGAATCCCCGAACGGCGCCGTCCGCGCCTATCGACGCGTCGCTGCCGCCGGGAATGCAGTTCAGCACCACCACGGACGGATCGAACGGTCCCGGGGCAGTCGCGGCCGCTGCCGCCGCTGGTTGCGCTCCGGCAATTCCGCCGACTGCGGCCAAGACAGTCAGCCCGACGCTGACCAGTGCGTTGAGTACCTTCATCTCGATGCCTCCCCTGACGCATGCTCGGGCCCGGTAGGGCACCGGGCTGCAGTGACAGGAGCACCCAAGACGGTCGATACGGACACGGCCGGATCCGGACCGCCCTCTCGCGACGCCTACCCTGACCGGTCGCTACACCGGCGGGCCGACAGCGGTCGGGCGGGCCGGTCCGGCCGGTGGGAGGATTTCTACCGACACGCTGCTTCGCACGGCAAGGAGACCTGGGCATGGCGAACGACCCTGTGGCACACGACGAACAGAACTCGACAGTTGCCGTGTACGAGAACCACGACGTGGCGCTGGAGGCGCTGACCGCGCTGCAGACGGCCGGATTCGACGCCGACCACGTCTCCATCGTCGGGAAGGGCGTCAAGAACGACAAGGAAGTTGCCGGCTGGGTGCACCAAGGGACCGAGGCGGCCCACTGGGGCGGTTGGGGGGCATTCTGGGGGGCCTTGACCGGTTGGATGGCCCTGGGGTTCCTCTTCCTGCCCGGTGTCGGCTGGGTGGCCGCGGGAGGTTTCCTCGCCAGCACTCTGGTGGGTGCAGGCCTCGGCGCGGGTCTCGGCGCGCTCATCGGACTCGGCGTGGACAAGGACGACATCCCCATCTACGAGGACCATCTCAGGGCCGACCGGTACATCGTCGTGGTCCACGGCACCGTCGAGTCGGTGAATCGGGCCAAGGACGTGCTCGAGCACGCGGACTCGCTGGCGGTGCCGATGGGTCTGCAGGCGTACACCAACGCCTGACCGGGAGGCGACGGGTCCGCACGCGCGAGCCCGCTCGGGCCGTCCCTCAGCTCGTTGGCTGGTTCACTGAAAACCCGATGCTGAAATTCTCGCGCCTGCGGACCGGCGCAATACCGAGAAGAAGGACCCCACTGCGAGATCACAAAGAACGGTCGAGCGGGAATCGAAGCTCTCGAGATCTCGATGCCCGCCTTTCCGTGTTCACCCAATGTTCGGTTGGCTGGCGATATGGCCCGGAAGTAGTATGTGGACCTCCGTCTGACTGATGACCGCGGCGTGGCGAGCAGGAGTTCACATGAACCCTCTGGTGGTTGTTCTCGAGGGAATCGTCGTCCTCGGAGCCATTTTCCTCGGCGTCCGCATGGGGGGCATCGGTCTCGGGCTGTGGGGGGCGGCGGGTACCGCGGTTCTGGTTTTCGGTTTCCAGCTGGACCCGGGATCCCCACCGGTCGATGCCTTCTTCATCATCATCGCCGTCATCACCGCATCGGCCGCGATGCAGGCCGCGGGAGGCATCGACTGGCTGGTGATGATCGCTTCGCGCATCATCCAAGCCAACCCCAAACGCATCACGCTGGTGGCGCCGCTGGTCTCATTCGTCTTCACGGTCGGCGCGGGAACCTCGAACATCTACTTCGCGCTCATCCCGGTGATCCACGAAACCGCCTATCGCAACGGGATACGTCCCGAGAAGCCTTTGGCCTCATCGACTGTCACTTCCGCGCTGGGGATCACGGCCAGCCCGGTTTCTGCGGCGATGGCTGCCTATCTGACCCTGCTGCCCAAGGACTTCACTCTCCCGGACATTCTCAAGATCACCATTCCAGCTGCGATCGTGTCATGCATCGTGACCGCGCTCGTGCAGCAACGGATCGGCCGGGAGCTGTGGGAGGACCCGGAATATCTCCGGCGTGTCGAGGCGGGTGAGGTCGAGGTTCCCGAAACGATCATGGTCAAGCTACCGGCGGCCACCCGCGCGGCCGCGGTCGCAGCAGCGACATCTCGGACGGCGGCATCGGCGGCCGCCGGGACCGCGGTCTCCACCGCGGATGGGCCGGGCGCGCCGAAGCCCGGCGACGGCCCTGCGACACACTCTGTACCTGCGGGCGGACGGCGGTCGGCGCTCATCTTCCTGGCCGGGGTGGCCGTCATCGTGGTCATGGGCCTGTTCGAGAGCCTGCGCCCGACCGTGGGAACGGGGGAAGACGCCGCACCGCTGAGCATGACGATCGTCATCGAGCTGGTGATGTTCACCGTTGCATTGATCATCCTGGTCGTCGGTCGCATCGATCCCGGCGCGGTGCTCAAGCAACCGCTGCTCTCGGCGGGCATCGTCGCGGCGATCGCGTTGTTCGGCATCGCCTGGATGGCAGACACATTCATCGCGGGAAACCCGGCGATCATCGAGTCGCTGGGCAAAATCGTGACCAGCAATCCGTTGTTCCTCGCCGTCGCGATCTTCCTGGTCGCGGGCCTGACCACCAGCCAGTCCGCCACCACGCGCACGTTGGTGCCGATTGCGCTCGCAGCGGGGATGGCCCCCTGGCTGATCACCGCGATGTGGCCATCACTGGTCGGCGTGTGGCTGTTCCCCGCCAACGGCTCACAGATCGCGGCGGTGTCGATCGACAAGTCCGGGTCCACCAAGCTGAGCCAGATTCCGGTCTGGCACTCGTTCACCGTACCCATGCTCGTCTCATGGGTGTCAGTCGTCGCGTCCGGTCTGCTCATCGGCGCCGTCCTCCACTAGGTCACACGAAAGGATCCCCCGATGGACCTGCAGGAGGTGCGCTCCCGCGTTTCCGCGCTGATGCCAGGGATTCTCGACGATCTCAACGAGATCGTGGCGTTACCATCCATAGCGTTCCCGGGCTATCCGTCCGAGCCGGTCGAGGCGATGGCGAAGCGCACGGTGGAACTGTTCCGCGACGCCGGCGTCACGAACGCGCGCCCCATGGAGGTGCCGACCGGATATCAGCCGATCTTCGGAGAGATCCCCGGTCCCGCCGGCTCACCCGTTGTGGTGCTCTATGCGCACTACGACGTCCAACCGGCGCCGCCTGAGCAGGGATGGACATCGGATCCGTGGACGCCGACCATCAAGGACGACGGTCGAATCTACGGCCGCGGCGCCTCCGACGACAAGGGCGGCCTCGCTATTCATCTCGGTACTCTGCGGGCCTTCGAAGGGCAACCACCGTGCACCGTCAAACTGATCGTCGAAGGCATGGAGGAGACCAACAGCAACCTCGAAGCCTTCGTCGAAGCCAACCCGGAGTTGTTCGCCTGCGACCTGTTCGTGATCTGCGACATGGGCAACCTGAAAGTCGGGGAGCCCGCGCTCACCACCACCCTTCGTGGCGACGTGGCATGCGTGGTGACCGTGGCCACCCTCGAGCACCCCCTGCACTCAGGCGTCTTCGGTGGAGCGGCGCCGGACGCGATGATGGCCATGTCACGCCTGTTGACAACGCTGCAGGACGACGCAGGCAATGTAGCTGTCGACGGTGTTTCCCGCTTCGAGTGGACCGGCGGGGATCTCTCGGCCGCTGACTTCACCGCGAGCGCCGACCTTCTGCACGGTGTCCAGCTCGTCGGAGAACCGTCCGTCGGGACGACACTGTGGTCGCAGCCGTCGATATCGGTGATCGGCCTGGACATGACGTCCATCGCCGGCTCGTCGAACGTGCTCATCCCTGCGGTCAAGGCAAAGATCTCGATGCGAATCGTACCGGGATCCGATCCCGTTACCGAGCTCGACGCACTCGTTCGCCACTTGGAAAGCCACGCACCCTGGGGCGCCCGCGTCACAGTTGAACGCACCAAACAAGCGCCACCCTTCCGCTGCCCGACCGACGGCCCGGGATACGCCGCCGCATCCGCTGCGCTCGCAGCCGCATACGGCAAACCCGTCGCGGAAGCCGGGTCGGGCGGCTCGATACCGCTGCTCAAGACGCTGCAACAAGCAGCGCCTAACGCGGAGTTCGTACTGTGGGGGCCCGAGGACGTCGCCGCGGCACGCATCCACGCTTCCGACGAAAGCGTCGACCCCGCAGAAATCGAAGCGATGACCGTAGCCCAGGTCCTGCTCCTCCAAGAGCTCTCCGCCACCGCTCAGTGAGCGCGTGAAGACGACCTGAGCTGGACGATAGGGCCGCATCCGCCGTCCGGATGCGGGAGAAGCGCTGGCTCCGGAGCGCCCCTGTCGGGTCGCCATCCTTCAGGTGGCCGGGGGGGCAGCGCTCGACGGGACGCTTCGCGGCGTCGGGATCGTGTGCGTCGCGGCAGCGGCGGCGGCCGCTCGGTCGACCGAGCGCATGGGGTCGGGACGGTGCCGCACCGCAGCCACGACAGCCAGCGCGACCCCGCAGGCGCACATGATCGCCATCAGCAGACAGGCACGAGCTAGGCCGGAGGCGAGCGCATCCGCCGCAGCGGCGCCACCGGTGCGGTGGTTGTCCGTCACGCTCACGTAGACGGATCCGACCGCGGCGACCGCGAGGGAACCGCCGACATAGCGGGCCATGTTCGAGATCCCCGAAGCTTGGCCGACCTCGTCGGAAGACACCACCGCTGTGGAGGCAGCGGAAGCCGGCCCGTTGGAAAGGCCGAGCCCGGCAGCCGCAATCACCAGCGGCGCCACCAGGATCGCGTATGTCCAAGAGGCCTGGAGGAACGAGAGGACCACGAGACCGAGGGTCGCGGCGACAAAGCCGAGACCGATGGCCGCTCTGGTCCCGATCTTCACTGCCACCGGTGTGATCAACGGCGTGATGGCGATCAGCGCGCCCGCCGCAGGCAGGGTGGCCAATCCCGCTTCGAATGCGCTCATTCCGAACGCTGCGGGATCTTGAAAGTACAGACTCAGGACGTACATCAGTCCGTTGAGGACGCCGGCGACGATCAGGATGGCCAGCGTGGCACCGACGAGGGCGCGGTTGGCGAACAGTTGCAGGTCGACCAGCGGCGCGGCCACCCTCTGCTCGACCACGATGAAGCCGACAATGGCGGCCGCGGAAAGGATCAGGCATCCGATGGTGGGCAAGGAAGTCCAGCCCCACTCACTGCCTTCGCTCAGCGCCAGCACCACGGGGACCAGGATGACCGCGATCAGGATCGTGCCGTAGACATCGATGGAATGCGGGCGATCCGGATCGCGTGACTCCTTCACCGTGAACATCGTCAGCGGAATGCACGCAGCGGCGATCGCCGCGTCGATCCAGAACAGCCCTTGCCAGCCGGTCGAATCGACGAGTAGCCCACCGACCAGCGGGCCGATCGCCGCGCCCGCCGCAGATGCCGCACCCCACAGCGTGATTGCCTTCATCTGCGCTGCACCCGATGCGGCCACCGAGAGCAGGCTCATGCCACAGGCGAGAATGGTCGAGCCGGCCGCGCCCTGGATCATCCGACCGATGACCACACCGGCACCCTGCTGGGAGAGAGCGATCAGCACGCAGGACGCGACGAAGAGAATCAGGCCGCCCATGAAAATGCGCCGCCGGCCGAAGACGTCGCCGAGGGCGCCGGCGGTGACGATCACCGCAGCGCCGACAAGCATGTAGCCGGTGACCGCCCATTGCAGCTGCGAAATGGGCGCATTCAAGTCTTCACTGATCGCCGGCAGCAAAATGGTCACGGCGGAGGTGTTGGCGTTGACCACAAGTGCCGAGACACAGGCCACCGTCAGCACACCCCAGTGAGCCGAGCGGCCGGCGGCCGTCCGGCCGGTCGACGTCATTCCTGTCCGATCAGGCGGGCGGTCTTGAGCTCCTTGATCGGGTCCTGACATCTGCTGACCTCCCTTGGACCATAGGTCTCGAGGATCAGCGCGTCCCCCTGCAGGATTCTTCCCTCCACCAAGGCGGCCGCTGACCAGAACGCGTAAAGAATATTCCCATCGGGCGACGGATGCATTTCACACCGTAAACGGAAAGGAATCCGGCGGGCCACATCTCTGATCATGCTGCCTCGAGGCACGAAGCGACCGGCATCCGTGACCGAACCGCTGGCTCGGCGCCGATCCGACCCCTTCCCGACGGGTCAACCTCAGGTCTGCCCCATTTTTCGGCGGACGTGCACTCAGCTGCCGATCGGCGGTCGCCGCGACGTCGATATCCTGCGTGCGGAGGTCGGATGCACGGTTGTACGTGCAGGTCTGGGTGGAGGATGGGTGTGCGATCGCGCCGGGCGACCCGAACGCTGACGACGTAGCCCGAACTGCGATGAATCTCAGCAGGGCCGTCGGTCTTCATCACATCTACCCCGCCCGCACGCATGGGAGGCACCTTGAAGCTCTTGCTCACGTCAGGCGGCGTCACGAACCCGACCATCCGATCTGCCCTCGTCGAGCTTCTCGGCAAGCCGATCGCCGAGTGCCACGCGCTGGTCGTCCCGACCGCCCAGTGGGGCCATCCATTGTGCGGACCGGCGTCGGTGCGGGGCCTGGTGGCCGCCGAGCCCGACTTCCGACACTTCTCCGGCCTGGGTTGGGCGTCGCTCGGTGTCCTCGAGCTCACCGCGCTGCCCACCATCGGCGCGGAGCGATGGGTCCCCTGGGTCCGGGAGACCGACGTGCTCCTGGTCGACGGCGGCGACGCGACGTACCTGTGCCACTGGATGCGGGAGTCCGGACTCGCCGACCTGCTACCTTCCCTGCCCGACCTGGTGTGGGTGGGAGTGAGCGCCGGAAGCATGGTGATGACGCCCCGGATCGGGGCGTACTTCACGGAGTGGGCATCCGCACCGGACGACCGGACCCTGGGAGTCGTCGACTTCTCCATCTTCCCGCACCTGGACGCTTTCCCGGGGAACAGCCTGGCCGACGCGCAGCGATGGGCCGCCGACATCGGCGCCCCCGCCTACGCCGTCGACGAACAGACGGCCATCACCGTCGTCGACGGCTCCGTCGAGGTGGTCTCCGAAGGCAGATGGGTGAAGTTCGAGTCGTAGCCGCCGCAGGTGATGTCGCTTCGTCGACAGCGGCTTCGTCGACGTGCACGACGCACTTCCACTCGCAGCCCTGATCCTGATCGCCGTCGGTGGCGCCGGAACCGAGCTTTCAGCCGCCGCTGCCCCACCGTCGGCGACAGCTGTCGAAGCAGCCGCGGTATCGGCCGTTGCTGTGCGCGCGCCGTGGCCGGTGTCGGAGTGGGTGCCTACGGTTGGCCGATGAGGACGAACACGACCCTTTCCACCGAACGCATGCTGGCCGGCATCGCAGCGCACAGCACGGGATTCGCCGGCGTCGTCCAGGGCCACTTCGACGCCCTGGTCCCGAACTGCCCGGGCTGGACAGTCGCCGACCTGGTCAAGCACGTCACCGAGGTGCACTGGTTCTGGACCACCATCGCCACCGAGCGGCCTGAACAGCCACCATCCGAGGACGACCCCCGCCGGCCGTCGAAGCTGTCCGATCCGCGCGATGCAGTGAACAGTTTCCAGCTCGGAGCCGAGCGACTGGTTCAGGCGCTGCGCGCAGCGGATCAGGAAGCCCAGTGCTGGACCTGGGCACCCGGTCAGCACACGGTCGGATTCATCACCAGGCACCAGGTGCAGGAGATCGCGGTGCACCACTGGGACGCGATTGCCGCGGCGGGCGGCGCCGCCATGGCTATCGAACCCGATCTCGCGGACGACGCGGTGACCGAGTTCCTCGAGTTCTCGGTGTCCAGCGAGGCTGATGCCGCCCCACCAGAGCGTGGTTCGCTCCCCGGCAGCTTTCGGCTCCGGGCCACCGACACCGGCACCGTCTGGCAGCTCACCCCCGGGCGGCTGCCGGCGACCGTCGATGTCGAGATCGTCGGCGCCGGCACCGGAGCCTCGGGAGTCCCGCAGATCGCTGCCACCGCCGAAGACCTTCTCCTGTGGTTGTACGACCGAGTGGCACTGAACACCGCGGCCGTCGCCGCCGACGTGCTCACCCAGTTCCGTACGCTGTCCTACACCGACTGACCAGGCAGCCGAGCGGGCCGCGAAAGCCCATGGGATCCCGCCGATCCGACGTCCTGCGCCCTCGGCGAGACTGACCGACCCACAACAGTTTCCGGCCCGCCGGGACAGGTCGCAACAACGCCGGCCGGCTCCGGTGGCCGGTCCCACCGGGCTGAGGTACGGTGCGCCTCGGTGCGACGATCGCGAGGGCCCAACACGTTCTGCGATGTCGCGCGCGCGGGTAGCGGTGGAACCATCGGAGGAGCCCGAGCCCGAGGTCCGCCCCAGTTCGACCGGACCGGCGATCCCGCGGTCGTCGGTTCGAATCTCGCTCTGTCCCGTTCCCGCCGCAGAGCGACAGATCGTTCTCTCCTCGACTGTTTCACCAGCTGCCTGCCACCGAAGGAGACCCATGCATCACCGCAACGCACGACGAGTTCTGTCCGTCCTTGCCGCGACATCGACGCTGCTGTCACTCATGGTGTTCGGCTCTGCGACCGCACTCGCCGCCTGCCCGACAGATACCTACTACAGTCTGACTTCTTCCGCCGTCCGGGTTCCCTTCTCCGGAGTCCCCGTCTTCAAGAACGGCCCAGGGGGCCACGTCTCAGCGACCCGTAGCTACTCCGGCACGGCGACCTACCAGGTCACGGCCGGCGCCGAGTCCGAGGTCGGCGCGATCTTCGCCAAAGCAAAGGTCAGCATCAGTGCGTCCTTGACCAAGTCGAACACCACCGGGACGACGATCACGTACAGCCACACCATCACCGCCGGCAAGTACGGGCATCTTCAGTACGTCAGTTGGGGCCAGAAGGTCAACTGGAAGAAATACCAAGACACTCCACAATGCACGTCGAAACTGCTCGCGTCGGGGTCGATAAATTTCCCGGCCACCGAAGAGGGTTGGTATTACTGGCAGACCGCCACCTGACATGCGCTGCCGCCGGGCAGGACGAACCGAAGCCTGCCCGGCGGCGGGGGCCGGGATCAGTTGCGTACACGTCGGCACCGGAATCTGGCCGGCGCTGTAGGGCCAGGCCTTCGAGCAGGGGTCGTCGGCTCACGAAGTGGCCACCAGGGCAAGGAGTTCGGTGTTGAACCGGCCTGCGTCCTCCCAGAAGGGCGAATGGCCGACGGCCGGATAAAACGACGTGGTCGCCAGCGGAATCAGCCGACCGAGGTGTTCGCTCATCGCCGGCAGAATGATCCTGTCATCCAACCCATGGGCAATCAGAACCGGCAGAGTCGACCGCGCGAGTACGTCGTCGTGATCGAGCGTCCGACTCAGCATTGCCTGCCTGACGCGCGGCGAAACCATGCTGTTGTAGCCCATCGTGAGCCAGAAGTCTGTCGGCGAGAGCTCAGAGTTGGTCGTGAGCCTGAGGAACTGCTGCAGCGCCGTTGAACTGGCGTCGGTGTCCTCCGCGAACAGACCCGGCAACGTCGCCACGAACTCTGGTCCCAGGAACGGCATGGCCGCCTCACCGAGCCGAGTCACCGCTCCCACCAGGCATATTCCACCCAGGTCGGTTTCTCCGTACCGCCGCAGGTAGTCCCCGATCACGACACCACCGTAGGACCAGCCGCACAGAATCGGGCGGTCCAGGTCCAGCGCCGTGATGACTGCATTGAGATCGTCGGCCCAGCGGGTCGCGTCGTTGTATCCGTCGCTTGCCGGCGGCCGGTCCGACAGGCCATGGCCTCGAAGATCCACCGTTACCAGGCGCAGCTGCCCGGCGAGCTCGGAGTGCATCTGATGTCGCCAGGCGAGCCCGCATTGGGACAACCCGTGGATGAACAGAACTGGCCGACCATCGCGGTCGCCGGTTTCTTCGACATACAGCTGCACACCTCCCCCGCCCGAGACGGTGCGGCTCCGAGTTTCGGTGGCGCTGAACTGGCTGACGTTGTCCATTCGCGTTTCCTCTCTCGATGCGATGTATGGGGGACAGTAGTGGCCGGGGACGCCCGCAACATCGGGAATCCTCCCGATCTGTGGCCCCGTCCACGATGCGGATATCGGGAATCCTCCCGATATCCGATCTGCTACTCCGCTGCGCGAAAGTGGTTGGCCTGCTGCGCTGCCCAGACGGCGACGCGCGTACGGGAATGAGTGCCCAGCTTCGTCATGATGTGCTCGATGTGGCTGCCGACAGTGCGCTCGGTGATCATGAGGGTGCCGGCGATCTCGCGATTGGTGAGGCCCTCCGCGAGCAGGTGGATCACCTCGCGTTCCCGGCGGGACAGGCGATCCCATCCATGTTGCAGGTCCAGCGTGATCGACTCGCGTCTCGGCGGGGCCTCATCCCCGTTGGCGCCCAGCCGAGCCAGATTCACAGCCTGCTCCGGCGGCAGCGCCGACCCGGCCGCCCACGCCGCCGACCAGGCATCTTCGCCGAGCCGACGCCGCGCGGATTCCATGTCTCGGATCAGGGTCATCTGGTCGACGGGTGCGAGGGGAACACCGATGGACTCCAGGAGTGTCGCACTCGCGCCGTACAGCTGGGCTGCGTGCTCCAGCTCGCCGGACGATGCGGTGGTGGCGGCCAGTCCGGCCAGGCACTCGCCGATTCCTTGTCTGTTGCCCAATTCCTGCTGGAGCGTGAGGCTCTCGACGTAACGCTCCCGCGCCCGCAGGTTGTCCCCGTTCGCTCTGCTGATCTGGCCCAACTTGTGCAAGGCTGAGGCGATGCCGGGGGTGCCACGGAGGTCACGCCACAACGCGAGGCTCTCCTCGTAGCGTGAGGCGGCCCCGGTGATGTCGCCCGCGACGCGGGCCAGATCGCCCAGGCTGTTGAGGGTGCCGGCCACGCGATCCTTGAGCCCGCGCGCCCGGTACAGCTCGAGGCACTCGCGGAATACTCGATCAGCAGTGACGAAATCGCTCTCGTGGTAGGCGACCATTCCGAGATCGCCGATCAGCGGAAGGCTGCCGATCTCGTCGTTGGCTCGGCGAAACCGCTGCAGGCTCTCCTCGAACAGACGACGGGCTCCAACGAAGTCACCCTGGTCGAACTGTACGTGCCCGAGGACGTGCATGGTCTCCGCGAGCCCGACCTGATCCTCATCCTCCCGCCACATCGTGGCGCTCTGCTCGAGATACTCACGTGCAACGGCGCACTCGCCCTGACGCCACGCCAGGGTTCCCGCGCCCAGTAGGGCCTGGGCCCGCGGGTGACCACTGCTGTCGGTCCTCCCCAGGGCCTGAGCGAGCCACCGCCGCGCCTCCCCGGTGAACCCTCGCTGGAACCAGAAGTACCACAATGCGCCGACGAGAAGTAGCCCCTGTTCGGCGTCCCGCGGATCGGCCGACTCGCCCAGCGCCCACGCCAGCGCCCCCCGGACATTGTCGAGGTCGGTCTCCAAGGCGTCACGCCACTCCTGCTGATCGCGGCCGCGAAGAGCGGAGCTGGACCGTTGCGTCAGGTCGACGAAGTGCGCGAGATGGGATCGCCGGGCACGGATCTCCTCGCCATGCGCCACCAGCAATTCCATCGCGTACTCGCGCACGGTGTCCAACATGGCAAAGCGTGGCTCGTCGCCGGTCGAGACATACTGCAGGAGGCTCTTGTCCACGAGCCCACCCACGACGTCGAGTACACCCGAGCTGCTCTCCGGGACCACCGCTGCGACCGCAGACAGGCTGCAGGTTCCGTCGAACACCGCGAGCCGCCGGAACAGACGCTGTTCGTCGGGGGGAAGGAGGTCATGGCTCCAGGCGATCGCCGCCCGCATCGTGCGCAGACGCTCGGGCTGATCACGTGCGCCTCCCGTCAGCAGCGGAAGTCGGCTCCCCAGTCGGACCAGCAGCGCGCGTGGCGTCAAGACCGTCAGCCGAGCCGCGGCGAGCTCGATCGCGAGCGGCAATCCGTCCAGCCTCCTGCAGATCTCGACAATGTCATCGGCGTTGTCGTCATCGATGGTGAAGTCGAGTTGGACGGCAGCGCCGCGCTCGATGAACAACCGCACCGCCCCGAAACCAGCCAGGTCCTTCGCCGGTTGCGCCGGACCGGGCTCCGGCAACGCCAGCGGCACGACTCTCAGGACGTGTTCGCCGGACACCCTCAGCAGTGCCCGGCTCGTCACCAGGAGGGTCAGATCCGATGCGGCTGCGAGCGTGTCGGCAAGTTCCGGACCGGCGGCCAGCAAGTGCTCGAGATTGTCAAGGATCAACATCATGCGACCCGAGTTCAAGAAGGCGCGCAGGGCCTCGACATTCGTGGGATCGGACCACTGCACACCGACGGTCTGGGCAATGGCGGCCATGACGAGCGCGGGATCGCGAACGGGTGCGAGCGGTACAAAGGCTACGGCGTCGAACTGTTCAGACAGGCTCGACGCAACCGCGACGGCGAGCCTGGTCTTACCGACACCGCCCGGCCCGGTGAGCGTTACCAATCGTGTCTCGCGGTCCAGCACCAGATCCCGGATCGCCGCAAGCTCCCGGTCCCGGCCCACCAGCGCCGTCAGAGGCAGCGGCCGTCGCCCCAGCCACAGCGGCAGGGACGCCACCGTGCGAAATTCCGACGGATCCGGTCTCGTCCCATCACGATCACTGTCACCAACCACAACCTCAGAGTCCCTACGCTGCCAGGTCCTCGCCTTTCACCCCAGCATCGTCGTCCGAACCCGGGCGTATCGCAAGCAAGGAGGGAGCCCGGACCGGGCGACGCCACGGTCGTGGGGAGCCGTTGCACCGACGCTCTACCGTCCGTCGAAGCGCCCCGCCGCACCTCTGCTCGGAGCTGCCGGCGTGGTGTCAGGCGACAAGGGCGAACTGAGGGCATCGGACGTCGACGGTGTCGTCAGCATCAACGCGGAGATTCTGAGAGCCACCATGGACGGCACGACCTTCGCCGACCAGTGGGCCCGCGGCCGGGCCATGACCTCGGACCAGGTCGTGACCATCGCCGCGCGGGCCCCGGCGCGACGCCACAACACGGAACGACTGGCACGTGCAGAATCCGACGTCGCCGACGCCATGCATCTCACTCGCCCTCGACGGCGGCAAAGCGCGCACATTGTGGTTCTTGGAAGACACCACGCCGGGCGTCGGTCCGCATCCCATGCTCGCCGCGGGCGTCGTATTCCGCCTGCGGATCGGTGGGCAGAACGGCGACAGCATGTCAAACTGCGGCCGGGCCGACGATCGGCGCTCGCTGCACCGCGTGGTCTCGGGCTGGCGGTGCCCGACGTGCAGCAGACGAAGACCGCGGCCGTCCTCGACCACCTCGCAACGCGCCGGTGAGCCGAGGCGTGATCCGGGTCGGCCCGGTGGGCATCAGTCGGATACGAAGAGACAGAACGGGTGCCCGGCCGGGTCCAGCATCACCCTGACCTGCTCCTGCGGTTGGAACTCGGCCTGCCGGGCGCCGGCGCCCTCGGCCCAGCTCACGGCCTCGGAGAGGTCGGTGACCGCGATGTCCAGATGGGTCTGCAGCTGCTGTTCGCCCGGCTTCGACGGCCATACCGGCGGCACGAAGCCCTGCTCGTATTCGAAGTTCAGCGTCGGCCCGACGTGTCCCTCCGGCGGGGACATCTGCGCCCAACCGTCCTCGGGAGGAAAACCTGCTCGCGCGGGTTCGGCGACCGCGACCGACCAGCCGAGCAGTCGGCCGTAGAACTCGGCAAGGGCGCGCGGATCGGGCGCAGCGATCGTCACCGATGTCACCGTGAGCAGCGGCCCGGACACGACGCCAACCTACCCGCCCGAGAGCGTGGCAGGTGCCGACGAGCAGTCCTGGCTGCGGGGACGGGCGCGGGCACCCTCGTTGGCTCTCGCGACGTTCCCGTACTACTGGCGCACCATGCCGGATCGGTGCCCCGACCGATATGCGGTCGCCCGCTCGGTCCTCGCCGACCGGATGGTGACAACGCCGGCACATCCACGGCAGCGTCCGAGTGACGAGCGGCCAGGGTCGCCGCTGAACTCCTCACCCCTCTGGGTTGTTATGGTTCGGTTTCCAACCCGTATGACGGCAGGCGGTTCGGTTGAACGAGACGATGCGCTCCCGCCGAGCCGTTGGTCGGTCCGCCCGGGAACGGGTACCGCGCGGCGATCTGGGCGGGTGGGATCCGAGCATCCGAGGTCACGATCCTTTGATGACGATATCGGCGCAGGGCGGGATCAGGCAGGAGAATCTGCTGCCCATCCGGCACGAACGGATGGCCCAATCCGCGTGGTCGTACTACCGGGGAGCGGCGGCCGTCGCGGCGGCTGATCTGGCCTCGCGGCCCCATACCGGTCTGAGCGTGCAACTGTGCGGCGACGCCCACATCTTGAACTTCGGGCTCTGGGCGACCCCGGAACGCAATCTCGCCTTCGACCTGCGCGATTTCGACGAGACGCTGCCCGGCCCGTTCGAGTGGGATGTCTCGAGGCTGGTCGCCAGCATCGTGGTGTTGGCCAGGGACAACGATGTGCGGCCGAACATCGCTGATCGAGCCGTCGCCGCGTGTCTGGCGGCTTACCGGGACAGAATGGCCGGCTACGCAGGCGCCGGCCAGCTCGACATCTGGTATGACCTCGTGACAATCGACAGGTTCTTGCAGTTCTTCTCGCGCGACGATCAGGAAGCGGGTGCGGCCGGCATCGCGAAGCGGGCCAGGAAGCGGACCAGTTCCGGCGCAGCCCGCAAGCTGACCGAATCGGTTGACGGCCAACTGCGGATCACCGAAGCGCCGCCTATCCGGGTGCATCTGACCGACGGACTCGCCGAGTCGGTGTTCGCGGCCTACCGGGAGACCCTGCAGGAAGACCGCCGCCACCTCCTGGATCGATTCTCACTGGTCGACGCCGTGCAACAGGTGGTCGGCGTGGGCAGTGTCGGGATGCGGGTGTTCCTCGTCCTGCTCAACGGTCCGAACCGGCACGACCCGCTGTTCCTCCAGATCAAGCAGGCCGGCCCGTCCGTCTACGAACCGTTCTGCGGGTCCAGCGTCCACAGCAACCACGGGCAGCGTGTGGTCGCCGGTAAACGGCTGATCCAGAGCGCGACCGACATCTTCGTCGGCTGGACTGCCAAGAACGGATTCGATTACTACGTACGTCAATTCCGGGACATGAAGATCATCGCGAACGGTCTTGTACTCGCCCCGCGCCTGGTCGAATTCGCCACCGCCTGCGGTGGTGTCCTCGCGAGAGCCCACGCCCGGACCGGCGATCCGGTGGCGATCGACGCCTACATCGGCAAAGGCCGGCGGTTCGACGAAGCTCTCGGAGACTTCGCGGTCCGCTATGCCGACCAGACCGATCAAGACCACAAGGAATTCGCAGCAGCTGTCGCGGATGAAACACTCCCGGGCCGACCGTCGGTGCCACGAATCCCAACGGACTGATAGGCGCTCGCGTGTCGTTTCGCCCCGTCCTGCATGGACGCCATGTCGGCCCGCACTGAACTGATCCTGGCGGCGACGTTCGCGGTGACGGCGTTCGCCACGGCCATCCGGCCGACCTGGCCGGAGTCGCTGACCGGCCTCGATCCGGACGGCGGCTCGGGCGAGGCCGGGCTCTGGGTCAGCGACGACCTCACCGCCGGCGTGAGCAACGTCAACGGCCTGCAGGCCAACCCGGTCGTGTGCCGGCTGGAGGTCGTCCGGGCTGCAGGCTGACCGGTGCTCACCATTGGCACCTGGAACTGGTCGGTGTACCCCGCCGACCTGCAGTGACGGGCCCCGGCCGGTCCGATGGCGGTCCACCAGGTCCGGTGCCCGCCGACCGCGGCCGCGGGTGCCGGCGGTCCAGTGTGGCCAACATCTCATTGCACCGATCGGTGGCGCCTGCCGACCGATGAACTTTTCATGCGCCCGCATCTGATGGTTCGATCTGCAGACCCGACATCGGCGCAGGTCAGCGGTGGCATGTTCGGTATCGGGCAGTAGAGCACGGCATCTGAATTTCGAATGGGTCAAACCTTTGCAGAATGTGGCTTTCGCGCAGTGCCCATAGATCAAGAGAGATCGAACCAGCTCTGCGAGTTTGTTCCAGCGGCAGATCCTCGTTATCGTTCCGTGACACGTCCGTGATGACGGTTGAAATGCTCGCAGTGGCTCACCATCGGCTGGAAAATACCACCCGCGTAATTCGCTGGGTCGAACGCGGTAATTCGGAGGAGTTTCTTTTGTCGGACATTGTTACCAAGCGACCGATCGCGCGTCGCGGGCTTGCTGGGTTGGTCGTTGCTGCTGCGGTATTCGCCGGCATGATCGTCGGAACCGGTGCGTCGCAGGCTGCCGAGCTCTCGGCTGCCGCCGCCGCGCCGAAGTCCACCAGGGTGGGGCTCGGCATGAGCGACACGGTGTTCCGGAAGGGCCAGAAGGTCATTGCCCGGGCCATCGTGCGGGACAGCGCCAAGCACGCCGGCAAGGGCACGGTCGTCTTCTACATCGACGGCAAGGCCTACCGCCGGGTCGGCCTTAACTCCAAGGGCGCGGCCGTCTCGAAGATCTCGTCCTCGGTCGGTCGGCACCGGGTCACCGTCAAGTTCATCGCCTCCGGCAGCGCCCAGCGCAACTCGGGCAACTCGAAGGGCAAGATCTTCGACGTCACCAAGCCCAAGCCGAAGGTGACGGTGAAGGGGGTGTCCAAGGCAGCCAAGGGCTCGCCCGCCTACTACCAGAACCGGGCCAACTGGAGTGTCAACTGGGACGCCATCGCACAGTGCGAGTCCACCCAGAACTGGAGCATCAACACCGGCAACGGCTACTACGGTGGGCTGCAGTTCGACTACGGCACCTGGCTCGGTGCCGGCGGCGGGACGTACGCGCAGCGTGCCGACCTGGCCACCAAGTACGAGCAGATCGCCATCGCCGAGCGGGTCCACGCGAGCCGTGGGCTCTCTCCCTGGGCCTGCGGTTACGCGGCCTGACGTGTGACTCCTGTGGCTCGCGCGTCGAGCGCAGGGGGTCACTGGACACACTGCGCGGCCCGGCTGCGCAGGAGGTCGCGTTCGCGCTCGTTGCCGGTCAACACGGCGGCCCGTTCGAACTCTGCCCGGGCCTCCACCGGCCTGGACAGCTTGACCAGCAGATCGGCCCGAACGGCCGGCAGCAGGTGATACCGGGCCAGCTCGTTGTCGGCGACCAGCGCGTCGACCAGTTCGAGCGCGGCGGCCGGACCGTCGGCCATCGACACCGCCACCGCCCGGTTGAGCTCGACCACCGGGGACGGCGCAACCCGGGCCAGCTCCGCGTACAGCGCGGCGATCCGGGCCCAGTCGGTGGCCTCGGCCGCCCGCGCCCGGGCGTGGCAGGCGGCGATCGCGGCCTGCAGGGCGTACGAGCCGTTCGCCCCACCCAGCGCGACCGTCCGGTCGAGCGCCGCCAGCCCGCGTCGGATCAGCAGCTGGTCCCAGCGTGCCCGGTCCTGGTCCAGCAGGGTGATGATCTGGCCGGACGCGTCGGTGCGGGCTCGTAGCCGGGACGCCTGCAGCTCCATCAGCGCGATCAGCCCGTGCGCCTCGGGCTCGTCCGGCGCGAGGGCGGTCAGGATCCGACCGAGCCGCATCGCCTCGTTGCACAATGCAGGCCGGACGAGGTCGGGTCCCGCGGTCGCCGAGTAGCCTTCATTGAACAGCAGGTAGAGCACGCCGAGGACGGACGCCAGCCGGGGCGCGAGCTCGGCGCCGGTCGGTACCTCGAACGGCACCCGGGCATCGGCGAGCGCCTTCTTGGCCCGGACGATGCGCTGAGCCATCGTCGGTGTCGGAACCAGGAACGCCCGCGCGATCTCCTCGGTGCGCAGTCCCGCCAGCATCTTCAGCGTCAGCGCTGCGCGAGCCGGCGGCGTGAGCACCGGGTGGCACGCGGTGAACATCAGTCGCAACACGTCGTCCTCGACGTGCTCCTCGATGTCGATGCCGATCTCTTCGGCGGTCTCGAGCGTGCGGCCGAGCTCGGCGACGTTCTTCTCCAGCCGGATCTCGCGCCGGATACCGTCGACCGCCCGGCGCCGGGCGATCGTCATGAGCCAGGCTCCGGGGTTGTCCGGGATGCCCGACACCGGCCACTGCTCGAGCGCGGCGACCAGGGCGTCCTGGGCCAGGTCCTCGGCCCGGCCGACGTCGCGCACCATGCGGGCCAGGCCACCGATGAGCCGGGGCGCCTCGATCCGCCACACCGCCTCGACCGCCCGGTGGGCGGCGGGCGGCGGATCGGCGGTGGGCACGGACTCGAATCAACCGCACCGGACCGACCGTCGCAACCAGGGTGCGCTCACACCCTGAGTTCGCCCACGCCGTCCTGGATGGCGCGCGCCTCGGGAGTACCGATGCCGCCGAAGTCCGCCGGCTCGAAGATCTGTCGGATCTCGACCTCGCTGACCTGGCCGGGCGGCGGGTTGGGGCCGCGCTTGACCCACTCGATGGCCTCCTCCTTGGAGGCCACCTCCAGGATCAGGAAACCGGCGATCACTTCCTTGGCCTCGGCGAACGGCCCGTCGATGACCGTGCGGTCAGCACCTTCCATCCGGACCTTCACGCCCTTCGAACTCGGGTGCAGACCGTCGCCGGCCACCAGCACCCCGGCCTTGACCAGCTGCTCGTTGTACCTGCTCATCTCCTCGAACGCCTCATCACCAGGCATCACACCGGCCTCGGAATCGGCCGTGGCCTTGCCCATCACCATGAACCGCATCGCTGTTCGCCTCCAGGTCGTCCGGAGCCCGAGCCGTCCGCCCGGTTCCAACCCCGATCCACCACGGCGTCGAACGAACTGGACCTGTTTCGACATCCGTTCCGCACGTCTTTTTCTTCGGGGAGGCGCGGTCCGACCACGCGCCAGGCATGGAGGCCGGCCACGGAACCTCAGTGACGCTCGCTCCCGGCGAGGTGCTGGAGTTGCCGTTCATGTAGGCCGGCCAACCAATCCCGGCCGAATGCGGCCGAGGGGCCGACCCGCGGGTCGCTGACGACGTCGGCGTCACGCAGGGCGTGCACGTACGCGCGATCCTGATCGATCCGTGCCTGTACCTGATCAGCTCCGCCGATCGATCCGTGGCCGGGGACAACGACATCGACGTCGTGCGCCACGCCCTCGAGCAGGCGCAGCCCGGCCAGGTAGTCCTCGATGGGGTCTGCGGTGCCGTTCAGATCGAGCATCGGCATCAGCACATCGGACAGCATGTCGCCGGCGACGAGAACCCCGCGTTCGGAGATCACCAGTGCCGCATGGCCCGGGGCATGCGCTTGATGCTCGAAGATCCGGACATGGGGGCCATCCCAGGGAATCTGCGCCGTATCGCTGGGCAGGCCGGTGATGTCGCCGAGCAGGTCCAGCGGTATCTGCTCGGCGAACTCCGGTGGTAGCAACCCGGCGACGCGGGCCTTCGCACCCGCGTCCGACAGCCGATCTCGGACCGTGGCCGCGCACCGGGCCGTGCCGTACCGGGGGGGCGCGCCGAGCCGGGCATGCCAGAGCAGGTGATCCCAGTGCGGGTGGGTCGAGAAGCCCACCACAACGGGCAGGCCCCACTCGCGCAGGTCGTCCGCCAGGCAGCCGAGTTCCCGGTCCGTCACCCCTGGGTCGATGAGCAACACGCCGGCGCTGCCTTGCACGACAACGGCATTGCTCTGCATGAACTCGCTCTGGTGGATCAGCACACCCTCCGCCACCTGCCTCAGCACGGAAACCCCCTCCGACGGGTGGTGCCCGCCATCGTTGCTCGCGTGGCGATGAGTCCGGTGCCGGCAAGTGGGCGGGGTGTGTGGGTAGGGCCGGTCCCGCCGTGCGCAGTGATCATTCCGCGGTGCCGAGCTGGGCGGCGATGCCTTCCAGGCACCATTGCCAGCCGGTCCGCATGCCTTCGGCCGCCAGCTGGCCCGACAGACCCTCGACCGTGAGCTCCAGCCGGGTCCCGCCGTCGACCGGCAGGAGCAGGACGGTGCAGCGGGATTTCTCGGCCATCTCCACACCCGAGGTGAGCACGTCGAGCACGAGTCGCTCCACAGGCTCGAAGACAGCGAAGGTCGCCGTCTCGCTGTACGCGTCGCCGGCCGGGCGGGGCCCGAACCGCAGCCGGTAGCCCCCGCCCGCGCGGGCGTCGACCTCACAGGTCGACACACGCCAGGCCGGATCGGGGCAGGCCCAGCGCTCGAGCAGGTCGGCGCTGGTCCAGGCGGCCCACACCCGCTCGGGCGGCGCGGGGTAGGTGCGGTCCAGGTCGAACGACAGGAGCGGTGCGGTGGTCACATGTCCTCCAGGAGGGTGCCGAGAGCGTCCAGCCGGGTCGACCAGAGCGCCTGCTGCTGTGCGGTCCACGTGGCCACCGCGACGAGCGCGTCGTCGCGCAGCCGGCACTCGCGGACGCGGCCTTGCTTGACGGTCGTCACCAGGCCCGCCGCTTCGAGCACGCGGATGTGCTTGAGTACGGCCGGCAGCGACAGCGTCGTCGGCGCCGCGAGGTCACCGGCGGACGTCGGCCCGCGGACGAGTCGTTCGACGATGGCCAGGCGGGTCGGATCACCCAGAGCCGCGAACTGATAGTGAACCATGCGGTTTACTATTTCGTCTCGACACATCCGTGTCAAGCCTGTCGGTTCCCCCGCCATCGATGGCTGCCCGCCCGCGGCGCACCATCAACACATGACCAAATACCTCATCTCCTTTCCGAGTGAATCCATGAAGCTGACCGATGAGGAGTTCCCGATCGTCTCCGCCGACTCGCACGCTGTCATACGGGAGGCGAAGGCCGCAGGCGTCTACGTGTTCGGCGGTGGGATCCAGGAAGACGTCGATCCCGTGCTGGTCTCCGCCGACGGATCGGTGAGCGCCGAGATCTATCCGGGCTCCGAACTCACGGGCGGGTTCACCGTGCTGGAACTGCCGACCCGCGAGGACGCGGTCGAGTGGGCGAGGAGAATCGCGGTGGCGTGCCGCTGCTCGCAAGAGCTTCGCGAGTTCGGGTACGACCCGGAGAGCTAGCTGAGCCGCAACCGTGACTGCCCCGATTCCCCCTGGTGGTCTCGCCTCCGCAGGATCACAATTGCCCGCAAGCGACGACCGTCTGCGTAGGAGGACCGATGATCGACAAGAGCGCCTTCGAGGAGGGCCTTCGCATCCGGCGTGAGGTCTTGGGCGATGAATTCGTCGATGCAAATCTGGCGGGGTCCGACGAGTTCATGATGACGTTCCAACACCTCGTGACCGAACTCGCGTGGGCACGTGCCTGGGGCGGGTCGGCGCTCGACCGCCGAACGAAGAGTCTGCTCAGCCTGGGCATCCTTGCGGCGCTGGGTCGCTTCCAGGAGCTGGCCATCTACACGAAGGGTGCGCTCGCCTCCGGCGCGACCGTGGCCGAGATCGAGGAGGTGCTGATCCACATCACGGTGTACTGCGGCACTCCGAGCGGACGGCAGTCGTTCCTTGCGGTACACGAGGCTCTTGAGGCCGCGGGCGCACTTCCGGACTGACAAGCCCGGAACGGATCCCGAGCGGCGCCCGCAAACGTTTGCGTAATCACGCAATTCGCTTGCAGTCGTGTACGAGCTGGTGGCTGCGCGAGCGGTCCATTCGACGCGGATGCTGAATACGTCAGGGGCGGCGTCACCCACGAGGAGCTGGGCGCTCGAGGGCACCTCGGTGGGACATGCGATCACCACACCACCGATGCTCCACGCCCGGATGCGCTCCCCCACGAGTGGTTGAAGCGACTCGGCGGGTGGCCGTCGCCCGATCCGCCGAGTACCTCCGCCGTCGGCCGATGGACGCAGCGGCCACGCCCGAGATCACCGAACTCCTCCGCGCGCCGTTGCCTCGTCGCCGGGGGCACCTCGCACGCTCTGAGTACGCGTTCTGCCCTCGTGACATCTGGATCGATCCACCGAACAATCGCTTTCATAACTTTTGAATGTCAGGTTCTTGCGTGGATCTGTTCAGTTCGCCTAGGGTCCTGGATCACGCGACGGCGACCAGGCGGTCGCCGATCGGATTTCCCCACCGGAGTGGAAGACGAGGGCCCGTGGATCAGACCGCACTCGACGAGCGCGCTGCGGACTCCGTCGACTCCGCCCGCTCCGGGTCGGCGCCGGAGCAGTTCGATCCGCAGCCGGACGCCGGCACGGCATCGCCTTGGTGGAGTTCCGCGGTCATCTACCAGATCTACGTGCGGAGCTTTGCGGACGGGAACGGCGACGGCACCGGGGATCTCGTCGGGGTCGCCGATCGACTGCCGTACCTGGCGGCCCTCGGCGTCGACGCGCTGTGGTTCACGCCGTGGTATCCGTCGCCATTGGCCGACGGTGGCTACGACATCGCCGACTACCGGGCCATCGACCCCCGCTTCGGCACTCTCGGCGACGCCGAGGAGCTCATCAGAGCGGCGGCCGCCCTGGGCATCCGGACGATCATCGACGTGGTTCCCAACCACATCAGTTCGGCGCACGTATGGTTCCAGGAGGCGCTGGCCGCACCCGCCGGATCGCCTGCCCGACAGCGCTTCTGGTTCCACGACGGGGCGCCGGACGGCGGCCCGCCGAACGGCTGGGTGTCCGAGTTCGCCGGATCGGGTTCCGCCTGGAGCCGAGTCGACGAACCGGACGGCACACCCGGCCAGTGGTACCTGCATCTGTTCACCCCGCAGCAGCCCGACCTGAACTGGGAACACCCGGATGTCGCCGCGGAACACGAGGACATCCTGCGGTTCTGGTTCGACCGCGGGGTCGCCGGGGTGCGCATCGATTCGGCGGCGCTGCTGGTGAAGGACCCAGCACTGCCCGAGGTGCCGGATGTTCCCGAGCCCGGCGGGCACCCGCACCACGACCGCGACCGGTTGCACGAGATCTACCGGGGCTGGCGGCGGATCGCCGATTCGTACCCGGATCCGCGGATCCTGGTCGGCGAGGTGTGGCTGCCCGATCCCGAGCGGTTCGGGCAGTACCTGCGGCCGGACGAATTGCACACCGCGTTCAACTTCGATTTCATGTCGCGACCCTGGGATGTCGACCAACTCCGGGCATCGATTGCGAACACTCTCGCGGTGCACGCCCGGGTCGGCGCCACCGCCACCTGGGTGCTCTCCAATCATGACGTCACCCGCCCGGCCACCCGCTACGGCCGGGCCGACTCGTCGTTCGCCTTCGCCACCAAGGGGGCAGTATCCGGGACGCCCTCGGATCTGGCGCTCGGGCAGCGCCGAGCCAGGGCGGCGGCACTGCTGGCGTTGGCGCTGCCCGGATCGGCCTACATCTATCAGGGTGACGAACTCGGGCTTCCCGAGGTCGAAGACATTCCACCGGCCCGGCGCCAGGACCCCATGTATGTCCGGTCCGGCGGCGCCGACCCCGGCCGGGACGGCTGCCGGGTCCCGATCCCGTGGACCGGAACGGCTCCACCGTATGGATTCTCGCCCCCGGACAGCTCGGCCGAACCCTGGCTGCCGCAGCCATCGGGGTGGGCCGATCTCACCGTTGGCGCCCAGGTCGACGACCCGGCGAGCACCCTGTGGCTCTACCGCAACGCCGTCCACCGGCGTCGGGAGGTATTCGCCGCCGACAGTCCGTTGGTCTGGATGGACGAGCAGCTACCGGCCGTACTCGGCTTCCGCCGCGGGTCGGCGGCATGCCTGGTCAACTTCGGCGACGACCCGGCGCCGTTGCCGGCCGATGCCGAACTGGTGCTCTCCAGCACCACCCTCGTCGACGGGCTACTCCCCGCCGATGCCGCCGCCTGGATCCGACTTCCGGAGCCCGGCTGATGTGCCGCAGTCACCCCGCAGTCCCCATCCATCCGCACCACTGAACCCCTGCACCATCGTCAGCCCGCACCGCCCAACGAAGGAGCGACAACGCCCATGACCAAGCGCAGTACCGCACTCATGGCGGCGGTAGGAGCCTCGGCGCTCCTACTCGGCGCCTGCAGTTCGAACACGGACAACGCCGGATCCAGCTCACCGGCCCCGACCAGTTCCTCGGCCCCGAGCAGTTCGGCTGCTCCGTCGTCAGCCTCCTCGGCCGCCGACAGCTCCAGCGCAGCACCATCATCCTCGTCCCCGGCGGAGTCGTCGTCGGCGGTATCGAGCTCGCCGCCGCCGTCGTCGGCGTCGGATGAGCCGGTCAAGATCACCGTGGCCGGCCTGCTGCCCACCGCCGACGAGGCCGCCAAGAAGCAGTTGGCCGAGCGGGTCAGTTCCTTCCAGAAGAAGTACCCGAACATCACCGTCGAGACCGAGGACTATCAGTGGCTGAACTCGACGTTCACCACCCAGCTCGCGGGCGGGACCCTGCCGAATGTGTTCGAGATCCCGCTCACCGACGGTAAGACGCTCATCGCCAACGGTCAGCTCGCCGATATCGACGCCGAAGTCCGGGCACTCCCCTACGGCAAGGACTTCAACGAGAAGCTGATGGCCAACGGCCAGGACGCGAGCGGCAAGATCTACGCCGTGCCGGCCAAGTCGATCTACGCGGTCGCCCTGCACTACAACCGGAAACTGTTCGAGCAGGCCGGGCTCGACCCCGACAAGCCGCCGACGACCTGGGACGAGGTCCGGACGGACGCCAAGACCATCCACGACAAGACCGGTGTCGCAGGGTATGCGACGATGGCGCTGGATGCCTCAGGTGGCTGGCAGCTGGCCGCCGGCGCCAACTCCCGCGGCGGCGTGATCGAGAAGGCCGACAGTGACGGCAAATACACCGCCACATTGGACGACCCGGCGGTGAAGGCGCATCTCGACTGGCTCAAGGCGTTGCGGTGGGACGACGATTCGCTGCTCCCCCAGGCCGATCTCGGGTGGGGCGAGATCAACGCCGCCTTCGGCGGTGGTGAGCTGGCCATGTACACCTCGGGCTCGGACGTCTACAACGCGCTGGTCGAAGGCAACGGTGTCACCGCCGATTGGGGCTACGGACTCACCGCCATCCCGACGGCGGCCGACGGCGGGGCGTTGACCGGCGGCACCCTGGCCGCGGTCCGCAAGGACTCGACAGATGCGGAGCGGGCCGCCGCCGTGAAGTGGATCGACTGGTGGTACCTGTCCAAGCTGCAGGACAAGGATCAGGCTATCGACGACGCGAAGACGCGTGCCGAGGCCGATCCGGCGCAGGCCGTCGGAACGCCGGTCCTGCCGATCTTCTCGAAGGAGCTCTACGCCGAGAACCTGAGCTGGATCAAGCAGTACATCAACGTGCCGCTGAAGGACATGACCGGCTACACCGATGTCATGTTCACCCAGAACCTCGTGCCTGAGGCCGCGGTGGCCACCCAGGACCTGTACAACCAGCTGTTCCCGGTGGTGCAGGCCGTGATCAGCGACAAGAACGCCGACGTCGACGCATTGCTGGCCGCTGCGAACAAGGCCGGTCAGAAGGCGATCGACGCCGCGAGCTGACGCACTGCTCCGGCCGGGGGCGTGGCAACGCCACGTCCCCGGCCGGTCTCGCGTGTCGGAGAGGATGACATGACCATCGACCAGCAGACCGCGGCGGCGCCCACCACCACACCCGTGACGGCCCCGCAGAACCGCCGTTCGCCCGCGACCTGGGCGCGTAGCGGCGGATTGAGCGCCGTGGTCTTCGCGCTGCCGCTGTTGGCGGTGTTCGGGCTGTTTTCCTGGTGGCCGATCGTGTCCGCCGTCCAGATGAGCCTGCAGAAGACCAATCTCGTCGACCCACCGAAATGGGTCGGCCTGCAGAACTTCGCCGAGGTGTTGTCGGATCCGTTGCTGCCGACGGTGGTCCGTAACACCGCCTGGTTCGCGTTGCTCGCGCTGGTCCTCGGCTACCCGATTCCTTTGGTCGCTGCGGTGCTGATGAGCGAACTGCGTCGGCGCAAGGGTCTGTACTCGGTACTGGCCTACCTACCGGTGGTGGTACCGCCGGTGGTCGCCGTCCTGCTGTGGAAGGTCTTCTACGACCCGCGCCCCCAGGGCGTCTTCAACACCGTGCTCGGCTGGATCGGGCTCGGCCCCTATCCGTGGCTCGCCGACAAGAACATGGCCATGCCGTCCTTGGTCCTGGAGGCCACCTGGGCCGCCGCCGGCGGCACCGTCATCATCTACCTGGCGGCGTTGGTTGCGGTGCCCGCCGAGTTGTACGACGCCGCAGAAGTGGACGGCGCGTCCGTGTGGAACAAGATCTGGCATGTGACCCTTCCGCAGCTCCGCGGGGTGCTGTTCATCACGCTCATCCTGCAGATCATCGGTACCGCGCAGGTCTTCCTGGAACCGTTCCTGTTCACCAACGGTGGACCGAACCACGCGACCGAAACGATCATGCTGCGGGTCTACAACCTCGCCTTCGCCAATCTGGGCAACAACTATGGCGAGGCCACCGCGCTCAGCTTGTTGTTGGCCGTCTTCCTCGGCGTCCTGTCGATCATCTACTTCCGCGTCACCCGGTCCTGGAGCACGTCGTGACGACCCGCCGGGGCCGCGCGCGAGCGGCAGAGCAGGACCGCGGTGCCCTGTCGACGGCGGACTGGCGGCGACCATCGATCACCTGGACCTGGCGGGCGATGCACGGGCTGCTGCTGATCCTGCTGGTGATCGCATGCCTGGGACCGCTGCTGTTGCTGGCCAAGTTCGCCTTCACGCCGACCCAGGACATCCTCACCAAGCCGATGGCGGTGTTCCCGAACGGCCCGACCATGCGCAACGTCGAGCAGGCATTCGGCCGATACCACATCGGCAGCTACTTCCTGAACACCGTATGGGTCGCTGTCGGCTCATGGTTCGTGCAGGTGCTGGTGGCGACCACCGGCGGTTTCGTCATCTCGGTGCTGCGGCCGCCCTGGGCCAAGGCCCTGAACTGGGCCGTACTGATCACCCTGTTCGTGCCGGCCGTTGTGCTGCTGATCCCGCTGTACAAGATCATCGTTGATCCGCCCGTCGGCCCGACGCTGATCAACAACTATCTGGCGGTGTGGCTGCCGGCGGGTGCGAGCGCCTTCAATGTCGTTCTGGTGGCGCGGTTCTTCGACTCGCTGCCCCGGGAGGTGTTCGAAGCGGCCAGAGTGGACGGGGCCGGCCCGTTCCGGCTGTTCTTCTCGATCGTGCTGCCGATGAGCAAACCCATCATCGGCGTGGTCTCGGTGTTCGCAGTCATCGCGTCCTGGAAGGACTTCCTCTGGCCGTTCCTGGTACTCAAGTCGGCCGACGTCAAACCGTTGTCGGTCTACCTGCAGTCGATGGCCAACGTCGACAAGGGCACCCTGATGGCGGCGCTGGCGATCTCCACGGTGATTCCGGTGATCATGTTCCTGATCTTCCAACGGTTGTTCCTGCGCGGCGCCGGTCTGTCCGGAGCGGTGAAGGGCTGACGGCCGCGCCGAGGTAGGGATCGAGAGCGGGCGAGCCGCCCGGTCGGGGGGTCGCCGGGCGGCTCTTGGCACCCTCACTGGGGGGGTGAGGACCGAAGTCCGCAGGTGCCCAAACCGGACAATACTCACGAAGGACCGAGTCGGCCCGCCCACACGCAGAACCGCGCGTCAGGCATCGGCGCGATGTGCCTCGAGAGCGCCCAGCACCACCCGGACGAACCATGCCTCCCACTCGTCCGGGGACCAGCCGCGATCGGCGAGCTTGAACCACACCGCGCGCGAGCCGAGGGCCCAGACTTCGTCTATCAGTGCGACGGGTGGCACCGGGTCCCCGACCACGAGCCGGGAGGCGTTGGCGAATTCATCGTGTCGACGCTGCTCCATCCGGGCGTGTGCCTCGGCGGCCTCAGGGGTACTGACCGCAGCGTCGTCCATGACCCGTTGGATGGCGGCGGACCGCTCGTAGGCGCCGCGCAACCAGCGCGCGGCGGTCGCCGCTCGTTGGGCAGGCGTTCCCTCGCCCATCGCCTGGTAGTCCGAGCGTTCCCGAACCGGGATGTCGGACAGGGACGCGTCGATGCACGCGATCAACAGCTCCACCTTGGTGGCGAAATGCAGGTAGACAGTGGGGCGGGCGAGTCCTGCCTCGACCGCGACCTGCGTCATCGTCGTCGCGGTCCAGCCTTGCCGGAGGAACAGTCCGTGAGCCGCGGCGACAAGCCGTTCCCGGTTCTCACCGGCTCGTCCGGCGCGGACTGATGACTGGTAGCGGCGGGGCACACGATCCAGTCTACCAACTTCGATGTACTGTGAGTACAGTGAACTGATGAACATCGAAACGGAACTCGGTCGGCTTGCCGCCGAGGTGGTTCCCGGGCCGCCACAGGTGGCCGTTCTGTGGCACAGCATGTTCACCGACTCGCGGAGCTGGGCCCGCGTTGTCGACCAGTTGCGCGAGCATCGCACCCTGGTACTGGTCGACGGGTGGTCCTTCGGGGCGAGCGCGGATCTCCGGGGCGCGGTCGACAAGTTCAACGACCGCTGCGTCGACGGAGCCGTTGCGGTCATCTCGCAGGTCCAGAACACGCTGCACGCCGGTCCCGTCGACTGGTTGGGTAGCGCGTGGGGTGGCCACGTGGGGTTGCAGCTGGCTGCAACCCGACCGGAGCTGGTGCGCAGCCTCATCACGGTCAGCACTCCGGTCCGGGCAGCGAGTGCGTCGATGCGGAGGCAGGTCAAGGTGCTGCTCCCGGTCTACCGCACCATCGGGATGCGCGGCCCGGTCTACCAGGGGGTGCTCGACGGGATGCTCACCGACCTCACCCGGCGGACCGACCCGGAGGCCGTCGACGCGCTCGTCGCCCCGATGTCGCGGTCCAACCGGGGGGCCGTCGCATACGCCGTCCGATCCGGCGTCCTGGCCAGGACCGACCTGACCTGGACCGCCGCCCGCATCGGATGCCCCACCCTGATGATCGCCACCGACGACCGGGGTGAGTGGAGCCCTGCAGAGTGCTCAGCCACGACGGCCGCGATGAAGGATGCGCGCTCAGCGGTGCTCCAGGGCGCGCGCGCCCTGCCCTCGCTGGAATGTCCCGCCGAGTTCGCGGCCCTCGTCGTCGACTTCTGGGGTCGCCAGCACCTCGACAACCCTCCGTCGGGCCTTCGCTAGCGGCCGGAGCCGATACCAGCTCGCGGACAATGGTTTTCACTCTCAGTGCGCCGGGCCGTGTGAAATCCGTGTGTGTCTCACCATGCCGGCCGTCTTCCTCCTCACCGTCGACAACCGTCCAACGGCGAAGGGCTTCATCATGTGGTGGAAACGCCTGGCAGCAACGGCGACTCTGATCGGTACGACCATGGCCTGGGGTGCGATGGCGGCCAGCGCCTCCGGACCGGTTTTCGGGCCACCGGTAACCGTCTCGACGACCGTGGGCGACGCGCACCTGGCGACCACCGTTGACGCAGTCGGCCACATCCACGGCTATGCCAACGTTCTGAAGACCGACCGCTATCACCCGCTGGTCTACTTCCGCACCACCCGCTCAACGTCGGCGTCGCGCACCTCGCCCTACACCGGTGACCTGATCGACGCAGCCTGGGACGGCAGCGATGTCACCTACGTGCTGTACAACGTCGGCCAGCGTTTGGAGTTGGGTGCCCATCGCGACTCCACCGCGACCTTCTCCGCGCCGACGGAACTGACCGCGCACTACGGCGGCGGGGCGGCGGTCGTTGCCTCGGCCGGGCACTGGTGGGTGGTGTGGTCGGAGCAGGACGGAAATCGGATGACGTTGTTCCAACGTCACACACTGCTCGGTTCCGGGGAGCGCACCAGCGTGCTGGGCCTGGTGCAGGCCGGCTCCTCCGACGGCAACCCTTCGCTCGCGTTCAGCGGCGGCACCGCGACCCTGGTCTGGGAACGTCAGTTCGGCTCGGGTCGCCGGACTCTGCTCCTGGGTACCAGCCACGGCGGCCGGTTCGCCGGCTCGTCGTTCGCCTCGACCCAGGACAATTATGGTCCCGACGTCGCCGTATCGGCCGGACACACCTTCGTCGTCTGGCAGCGCGGAGACCGGGTCTGGGAGAAGGACAATGCCAAGGGACCGTGGACCGTCCACGAGTTCACCGGGCACGGTGCCGGTGCGTCGATCGCCGTCTCCGACGGCAACGTGTTCGTGGACTGGATCGACAGCACCACGCTGGCGGTCATCGTCGGCGAACGCACCGGGTCGGCCTGGAGCAGAACCACTGTCACCGGGTCCGGGGCCGATGATGCGGCCATCACCGCGGGCGCCGGACGCGGCAGCCTGGTCTACGCGACCGCGACGCAGGTGAAGGCGCGCTTCCAGTAGGAATCCGACTCGAGTCAGTCGCCGGGCGGCCCGCCGCCCGGCGACTGACCGACCGGCACGCCCGGCCTCGGAGACGGGGCGTGGGAGACCGCGTCGGACGTAACCTGACGCCAGGTGCCAAGGGCTGAGTTCGGACGTGAGCGAGGGACCGTGACCTATGCCGTCAGAGTCGTCGATGTGGCCGCCCGGCCGACCCTGGTGATCGCGGCGACAACGACCTGGCAGCAGTTCCCGACCCTGTGGGGGGAGCTGCTCGGCGAGGTGTGGACCTGCCTGCGAGCCGGCGGGGTGGACCGGCGCTGCCCCAACGTGATGCTGTACCGCAACGATGTGCCCGAGGTCGAGGTCGGCGTCGCACTGTCCAGACCGTTCCCGCCCACCGGACGGGTGGTGTCCTCGGACGCTGCCCGCAGGACAGGTCGCGGTAACGGTACATACGGGACCGTACGAGGGTCTGGGCCAGCGCACACCGGGCGGTGCTCGACTGGTGCGCGGCACGCGGGCTACCGCCCGCGGGCCCGCGGTGGGAGATCTACGGCCCGCACCACGACGATCCGTCGCAGCTCCGGACCGAGATCTTCTGGCTGTTGTCATGCGCCGATCCACCATGAAGAGCGGGACGTTTTGTCCGATCGGATGATGCGTCGGCCATCGTGACGGCTGAGGATGGCTCGCATGACGAACCGTCTCCAGGAAATCGTGTCCGAGCATGCCGAGCGCCTCGGCGTCCCAGGGGTGGCGGCCGGGGTGTTCATCGACGGCCGCGAGGAGTACGCCTTCCACGGCGTCACCAGCGTGGAGAACCCGCTGCCGGTCGACGAGAACACCCTGTTCCAGTTCGGATCGACCGGCAAGACGTTCACCGCCACGGCGATCATGCGGCTGGTCGAGGCCGGCCAGATCGACCTGGCCGCTCCGGTCCGGCAGTACCTGCCGGAGCTGGTCCTCGCCGACGAGGCGACCGCCGCCGCGGTGACCGTCCTGCAGCTGCTCAACCACACCGCCGGTTGGGCCGGTGACGCCCTCGGCAATGTGCACGACCAGGGTGACGATGCGCTGGAGCGCTATGTCGGGACGATGGCGAACCTGGCTCAGGAACGGCCGCTCGGCACCGGCGTCTCGTACAACAACGCGTCGTTGTCCCTGGCCGGCAGGGTGATCGAGCGGGTGACCGGCAAGCGGTTCGAGGATGCCATCTCCGAACTCCTGCTGCGACCCCTCGGCATGGACAACAGCTGGTTCTTCACCACCGACGTGATGACCCGCCGGTTCGCCGTCGGGCACACCCAGGACGCCGACGGCGCCTTCACCGTGACCCGGCCCTGGGCGCTCCCCCGCAGCGGGGCACCCGCGGGTGGCATCACCGCGAACGCCGCCGACCAGGTCGCGTGGATCCGGTTCCACCTCGGCGACGGCACCGCAGCGGACGGTACCCGGCTGCTCTCGCAGGAGTCACTGGACCTGATGAAGCAGCCGACCGCCGATATGAAGGGCAGCGCGCTCGGCGACTACGTGGGGATCAGCTGGTTGCTGCAGGACGTCGACGGAGTCCGGTTGGTCGGGCACGGTGGCTCGACCATCGGCCAGGAGTCCGCCTTCCAGATGGTTCCGGAACGCTCCTTCGGGATCGCCGTCCTCACCAACGCCGACAGGGCTGGTGGCGAACTCAACCACGCGGTCACCCGGGCGGCGCTCGAGCACTACGCCGGCGTCGTCGAGACCGACCCCGAGCCGACCTCCCGCAGCAACGATGCTCTTGCCGAATTCGCCGGCGAGTACGAGACGATCGCGATGACGCTGCGGCTGACGCCGACCGACGGCGGCCTGGTGGCCGAGACCGCCGCCAAGCCATCATTTCTCGCCGAGCTCGGAGTTTCGGCCGAGGATTTCGTCCAACCTCCGATGCCGCTGGGCATGGTGGGCGACGAAGGCGACTCGTTCGTCATCGCGGACGGCCCCGGAAAGGGCATGAAGGGCTACTTCGCCAGGGACGACGAGGGACGGATCAGCGGAGTCCACCTCGGGGGACGGCTCGCAGCGCGGGTCTGACCCGAGGTAGCGCCCGGCCAGGCGCCCCGGAACGCCTGGCCGGGCGCGACTCAGAAGCGGATGTGCTTCAGGAACCGGAAGCCCACCTCGGCGGTGTTGAGGGCCGCCGCGCCCGCGTCGTCCCGCTCGATGATGTACTCGGTCCTGGCCGGGCTGGCCGTCTTGGCGGCGAAGATCCGGTTGAAGTCGATGATTCCCGTGCCGGGATCGGCGAAGGTGTAGGGCGCTCCGGGCACCGGAGGGGTCGCGCCGTCGGGCAGCAGGATCATGTCCTTGACATGGAACTGGCTGATCCGGTCCTGGACGAAGGTCACCAGCTGCGCGGGGTCGTGATGACCGAACCAGGCCCAGAACAGGTCCACCTCGAAATGGACGTAGCGCGGGTCGGTCTCCGCAATCAGGATGTCCGAGCCGACCAGCGGAGAGTCCTTCAACGGCAGGAACTCCCAGAAGTGGTTGTGCAGTCCGAAACCCAGACCGGCGTCGTGGGCCATCCGGCCGGCCCGGTTCAGGATCTGGCACAGGTGCAGCCAGTCGGTCGCCGTGTCGAGGCCGGTGATACCGGTGACCGGGTCGAAACCCTTGAGCCCGACAACGGACATGTTGACGGTCTTCTGGCCGATCGTGTTCGCATCGGCCAGTACCTTCGCCCACGCGGTCGGGTCGAAAGGGTCGGTGGGCGAAGGATTGTGACCGGATGTCGACCTCAGTCCGTGCCGGCGCAAGGTGTCACGGAACTGCCGGGCGGTCAGGCCGGTCGGTATCCCCGCGTGCTCGACCTTCTGAAAGCCGATCTCTGCGAGACCCTCCAGGGTTCCGTCGAGGTCGGCAGCCATCAGGGTGCGCAGGGTGTACAGCTGGATGCTGATGTTCTCCACCGGAACCCGATGCCCGCCTTGTGGTTTCGGTCGTCCCGCCGGGGCGGCGCCGGGACCCGCGGCGTTCGCGGTCCCACCGAGCGCTCCCATGGTGGTCAGGGCCGCCGCCCCGGCCACGCCGGCGGCCGTGACGCCGAGCATGCGACGTCGGCTGAGTGCCGTCGCCTGCGCCGGAGTCGGTGTGATGCTGCAGTCGAGACACATGGAGCAACCCCCAAAGAGCCGAACCGGAGTCGTCGCCTCGGTGAGACGACGCTGAATCACCAATCTGGCCATCTTGCCCAGTCGTGGATCGCGCCGCTCGTCGAGCATGGGTGACGATCGCCTCTGCTCGGCCGCCCGAGAGCCGGGCGCCCGGGTCAGTCCCCCATGGTCGGGGCTGGTCAGCGGCCTGAGCGTCCGACCTCGGTGCGGATCTTCGTGCTGCGACCGACCGTCGCCCCGGCCGGCGGACTCTGGCTCAGAGTGACCCCGTCCTGCGCGGGATCCAGCGTCTTCTTCGGCGTCTCCCCTGCTTTCAGCGCACTCCGATCTCCGTCCCAGCCGGCGGCGACCAGGACCGGTGCTGCCTCGTCCGGCCGTAGTCGGGTGATCGCCGGCACCACGAATTGGGACTGGTTCGACCAGGTCAGATGACGTGAGGCCCTTGGGGACGACGGCGCCCGGGGTCGCCGGCAGACCATCGTCCGACCGGTCCGAACGGCACGGTGACGGTGGACGACCCCCGCTCGACAGAAACGCAGGCAGCAGGACCCTGGGCGACTGCCCGGCCCTTGTCCGCATCCGCCGACTCCGCGGTCGCCGCCCTCAGCGTGAGCCCGGCGGTCGCAAGCAGCGGCCGCGCGGCTGGTTCGGTGCTCCCGGTCAGATTCGGGACCTTCGCCTGGCTCGATGGGCCATCGGTGGGCGAAGACGGATTCACGCCCAACGCGGCTGCGACGTCCTCGATCGACAATCCGTCCCAGTACCGGGTACCCGGATTCCTCGGCGCGGATTCTTCGGTGCGGTCCACGCCGAGGTTTCCCGACTCCGCCGCGAGGGCACCGCCGACACGCGGCATAGTGTTCCCAGGGAGGCAGCCATGAAGTGGAAGCGACGTACCCGGGAGTACTCCGAGGGTGACCTCGACGTTCGCCACCAGAAGGAGCACGCGGCCGGCCCGACCGCGGTCGCTGTTTCCATGAAACGGGCTGTCGAACAGATGGGACCCGCCAGGGCGGCCCGGACCCTGCTCTCACTGAATCAGCTGGACGGCTTCGACTGCACCAGCTGCGCCTGGCCGGATCCCGACCACCGTCATGTTGCCGAGTTCTGCGAGAACGGTGCCAAGGCTGTCGGCGAAGAAGCCACTACCGACCGCGCCGACCCGGAGTTCTTCGCCAGGTACAGCCTCGAGGAGCTCGACGGGCACTCCGAGTACTGGCTCGGCCAGCAGGGACGGATCACTCATCCCATGGTCAAGCGGGCCGGGGCGAGCCACTACCAGCCGATCGCCTGGGACGACGCGTTCGACCTGATCGCCACGGAGCTGCACGGACTGGACACCCCCGACGAGGCGATCTTCTACACCTCCGGCCGCACGTCGAACGAGGCCGCATTCGCCTACCAACTGTTCGTGCGCGCCTTCGGCACCAACAATCTGCCGGACTGCTCCAACATGTGCCACGAGTCGACGAGCATTGCGCTCGCCGAATCCATCGGTATCGGCAAGGCCAGCGTGACGATGGACGACGTCTACACCGCGGAGCTGATCATTCTCGCCGGTCAGAATCCGGGAACCAACCATCCGCGGATGTTGACGGCGTTGGAGATCGCGAAGCGCAACGGCGCGAAGATCCTCGCCATCAACCCGCTGCGGGAAGCCGGTCTGGTCCGGTTCAAGAATCCCCAGACTGCGCGCGGGCTGGCCGGTCGGGGCACCGAACTGGCCGACCTGCACCTGCCGATCCGGATCAACGGCGATCTCGCGCTGTTCCAGGCGATCGGGGCCCTGCTGCTCGAGTGGGACGCCCTCGATCACGACTTCATCGAGCGGCACACCAACGGCTTCGAGGCCTGGCGGGAGCAGGTCGGCGTCATCGACTGGGCGCGGGTCACCGAGATCACCGGGCTGAGCCGCGACCAGATCACTGCTGCCGCCCAGATGTTGCGCGACTCCACCGCCACGGTGTTCTGCTGGGCGATGGGACTGACCCAGCACCGCAACGCGGTGGCCACCATCAAGGAGATCACCAACCTCGCCCTCGCCCAGGGCAACATCGGCAAGCCCGGAGCCGGGCTGTTCCCCGTCCGCGGACACTCCAACGTCCAGGGCGACCGGACCATGGGCATCTGGGAGCGGCCGCCCGCACGCTTCCTCGATGCGCTCGGCAAGGAGTTCGGATTCGACCCACCGCGCGAGAACGGCCACGACACCGTGGATTCCATCCGAGCACTGCGCGACGGCGAGGCCCACTTCTTCCTGGGTCTCGGCGGCAACTTCGTGCAGGCGGCGCCGGATACCGAGACCGTGATGAAAGCGATGCGCAATGCCCGACTGACCGTACAGGTCTCGACCAAGGTGAACCGCTCGCACCTGGTCTGCGGCGACGTCGCGCTGATCCTTCCCACGAAAGGCCGGACGGAGCAGGACATCCAACGCAGCGGCCCGCAGTGGATATCGGTCGAGGACTCGCTGTGTTCGGTGCATTCCTCCCGAGGGCCGCTGGATCCGGCGAGTCCGGAGCTGATGTCGGAGGTGGAGATCGTGACCAGGATCGCCGAGGCCACCCTCGGCACCAGGTACGGCATCGACTGGCCGGCGATGCGCGACAACTACAGCGTGATCCGCCACCACATCGCCAGGGTGGTCCCCGGCTGCGCGAGCTACGAGGTCAACGCCCGCAAGCCCGGCGGGTTCATCCTGCCGCACCCACCGCGCGACTCTCGAACCTTCGAGACCGCCTCCGGTAGGGCGGAATTCGCGGTGAGTCCGATCGACGTGCTGCACGTCCCCGAGCGACACCTCCTGCTGCAGACCATCCGCAGCCACGATCAGTTCAACACCACCATCTACGGGCTGAGCGACCGCTATCGCGGCATCGAGGGCGGCCGCCGGGTGGTGTTCGTGCACCACGACGACATCGCCGCCCTCGGGTTCGACGACGGTGATCTGGTCGATCTGCGGACCTGGTGGCCGGACGACGACATCGAACGGCGGGTCACCCGGTTCCGCATTGTCGGCTACGACACGCCGCGCGGATGCGCCGCCGCCTACTATCCGGAGACGAACCCGTTGGTACCGCTGGATTCGACCGCACTGTCCAGCAATTGCCCGACCTCGAAGTCGATCGTCGTCGAGTTGATCCGCTCGGACACCCATCGAGGCTCGGGCACCGAACCCGACGGCGCATCCCAGAACCGCACCGGTGCCGACTGGTCGCACAAGAGCGACCCCGAGCCGCACCACCTGTCCTGATCCGAGCCGTCCGTAGGGTGGCGGCATGGATTCCCTGTACACAGCAGAAGCTCTCTCCACCGGAGCGGGTCGCAACGGTCACGTCAGCAGTCCCGACGGCCGGTTGGACCTGGACATGGCGGTACCGAAGGAAATGGGCGGATCCGGTCACGGCGCCAATCCGGAGCTGTTGTTCGCCGCCGGTTATGCAGCGTGCTTCCACTCTGCCCTGCAGAGCGCAGCCCGGACCCGGAAGATCGACATCACCGATTCCGCGGTGGGCGGCCGGGTCCAGCTCGGGCGTGTGCCGGGCGGGTACGGCCTGGCAGTGACCCTCGAGGTGACGCTCCCGGGAGTCGATCACGAGGTGGCCGAGGAGCTTTCAGCTGCCGCCCATCAGGTGTGTCCCTATTCCAACGCCACCCGGGGCAACATCGACGTGGCCATCACGGTGGTCGACGAGTAGCGCCGGTCAGACCTTCTCGCGCGCCAGCACCTTCCGACGGACGACGTGCTCGGCGTAGAACGACAGCACCGGGACGACGCCGGCGAGGAGTACCAGCACCGTGCCCTTGGCGCTCCAGCGGTCCTTGTAGGCGAGATCGAAGGCGAGCAGCACGTAGGCGATGTAGAGGATCCCGTGGATCGGCCCCCAGGTGGCGACCGCCCAGGTCTGGTCGAACACGTACTTGAGAATCATTGCCAGGCAGAGGATCAGCAGGCCGACTCCGACCACGAAGGCGGCGATCCGGTAGCGACCCAGCGCAGCCAGTACCTTGGGCGGCACCACCGGCGAGGCAGCTGCGGGCGCGACTGCCGCAGCGGTCGGCCGGCTCTCGGCGGGCACGGTGTTCGCGGGCACGGTGTTCGCGGGCACGGTGTTCGCGGGCACGGCGTCGAGCGGCTCACGGGGCACGGCGGTGATCCTTTTCGGCAAGAGCGGCCAACGCACGGTTGTACGCGGCGAGTTCGGGGTCGTCCTCGTCATCGTCGCCGACCCTGGCGACCGACAGCGGCACCGCGCGGGACGGGGTCACCGGCCGATCGTCGCGCCCGGCCGGGGCTGGGGTTGACCCGTCCAGCGCGCCGGCCTCCGACGGGTCCGGTTCGGCCGGTTCGGACACGCCGGGCGGCGGCGCATCCGGGGCCACGCCGCCCAGGATCTCGGCCAGTCCGTCGTCCAACGCCTGGGCGTCGTCCAGATCGCGGATCCTCTCCAACTGGAGGAACCGCACCCACATGTAGATGAATGCTGCGCCGAAGCACGGCCAGAGCAGCGCGTAGCCCAGGTTCTGCGCCGTGCCACTCGCCTCGTGCGTACGTTCCCACTGCCACCAGCCGAGCCGCAGACAGATCAGCACGGCCAGCACCACCATCAGGTGCCCGACCAGCCAACCCGGTCGGAGGAAGCGGCGGTCCACCTCTCGACGGTAACACCGGGAAATCAGCGCGCCCCGGGTGCGCACTCGCTGATGCGGATCTTCGTGAGGCCCGGGATGCCGTCCAGGACCGCGAGCGTCCGGGGCCCGCCGGCACCGGCGAGATCGTCAACGGTGTCGATGTCCCTGCGCAGCGGCGACGTCCCCGGCAGGTCGATCGGCACCGCACCCGCCGCGACATGGCGGGCGAACGATCCGACACCGTAGGCGGGACGAAGGTCCTCGAGGCGGCCGGCGGTGAGCAGGGTGGTTCCGGTGCCCTGCCGGTCCGGCACCACCGCGCGGGGCAGCGGCGCACAACGCGTCAGCGCCTCCAGCAGATCGTCGGCGGTCACCCCCGGGAGATCCCCGGGCAGCACGGCCACCGGCCCCGGGTGGCCGGCCAACGCCCCGATCCCGTCGGCGATGGCGTCGTTGAGGTCGCGCGTGTCCGTGCGCCGCACCTGCACCCCGGCCAGGCTCGCGAGTGCGACCCCGTCGGCGGCGTCCTCGACCACCGCGACCACCCGGCCGACGCCGGGCGTGGCGGCCGCGGCCGCCGCGGTGTCCAGGGCCATGGCCAACGCCAGCTGCCGGCGGCTCCGCGGGTCGACCGCGATCCGGCTCTTGCCGCGGGTCGTCGCCTTCACCGGGATGACGACCGCCCAGGGTCGGGGGTCCATCGGACCATTGTCCCGATTGTTCGGCTCGCCGGGCACCGGGCCCCCGATTCGGGGCAGCTCAGCTCTCCATGATCCGGCGGCGCTCGGCATCGATGTCGAAATCTGCAGGGGGGTATTGCGGGTCCAGCTCGGCGAGCTTCTCCGCCAGCAGCGCAGCCACCGCCCAGTTCCGGTACCACTTGTGATCCGACGGGATCACGTACCACGGCGCGCCCACCGTGCTGCAGCGACGCAGGGCATCTGTGTAGGCCTGCTGGTAGCTGCTCCAGAGGCCGCGCTCGTCGACGTCGCCCGGCTGGTACTTCCAGTACTTCGTCGGGTCGTCCAGCCGGGCCAGCAGCCGCTCGGCCTGCACGTCTCTGGAGACGTGCAGGAAGCACTTGACCACGGCAACACCCTGCCGGGTCAGTCGACGCTCGAATGCGTTGATCGCCGCGTACCGCCGGGACCACACCGCCCGCGGGACGATGTCGTGCACCCGGACCACCAGCACGTCCTCGTACTGCGAGCGGTTGAACACCCCGATCCGGCCGGCACCGGGGACCTGCTTCTCGATCCGCCAGAGGAAGTCATGCTCGAGTTCTTCGGCGGTCGGCCTCTTGAACGAGGCCAGCTGCAGCCCTCCCGGGTTCAGCTCGCCGACCACGTGGTCGATCACCCCGTCCTTGCCCGCGGTGTCCATGCCCTGCAGGATCAGCAGGGCCGAGCGCCGGCCGCCCGCCGTGCTCTCCGCGAACAGCCGCTCCTGCAGTTCCATCAGCCGCGGGCCCAGATCCGCCATTGCGGCTGCGGCCCGCTTCTTCGAGGTAGGGCCGACACCGGCGCGCTCGGTGGAGATGTCGGCCAGCCGAATGTCGCCCGCGGGCACCTGCAGCGCTTCCGCCACCGAGGCGCCGGGCTCCGCTGCGCCCGCCGGCTTCGCTCCGGACTTCCCGCCGGACTTCTTGCCCGACTTCTTGCCCGACGCAGTGGCGTCGGGCCGGTGATCCTTCTTCTTGGCCATGGACCACCCTTGCACGTCACCGCCGGGCGGATGGGATCCGGGGCCGTAGGCTGGGCCGTCCGCCCGACACCGTTTCCGCCGAAACCCGGAGCACGACGTGACCAGCAACCAGCCGCTCGCCGACCCGACGAGCCCGCAGACCTACCTCGATCTGGACAACGAGTGGTGCGCGCACAACTACCACCCGCTACCGGTGGTGATCGCCGAAGCGCAGGGCGCCTGGGTCACCGACGTGGCCGGTAAGCGCTACCTCGACATGCTGTCGGGGTACTCGGCGCTCAACTTCGGGCACCGGCACCCCGAACTGATCGCGGCCACCATGGCGCAGCTCGAGCGGGTGACTCTGACCTCCAGAGCATTCCACCATGATCAGCTCGGACTGTTCTGCCGGGAACTCGCGGAGATCACCGGGACCGAGATGGTGCTGCCGATGAACTCCGGGGCCGAAGCGGTCGAATCCGCGATCAAGGTCGCGCGCAAGTGGGCCTATCAGGTCAAGGGGGTGCCGGAGAACCAGGCGCAGGTCATCACGGCGGGCGGCAACTTCCACGGCCGCACCATCTCCATCGTCAGCTTCTCCGACGATCTGGTGGCCACCGCGGACTACGGGCCGTTCACCCCCGGCTTCGTCGGAGTGAAGTACGGCGACCTGGAGGCGCTGGAGGGAGCCATCACACCGCACACTGCCGCCGTGCTGATCGAGCCGATCCAGGGCGAGGCAGGGGTTCTCGTCCCTCCGGCCGGATACCTGGCGCAGGTGCGACGGGTGTGCGACGAGAACAATGTGCTGTTCATCGCGGACGAGATCCAGTCCGGGCTCGGGCGCACCGGAAAGCTGCTCGCCCTCGATCACGAAGGTGTGCGGGCCGACCTCTACACCCTGGGCAAGGCGCTCGGCGGCGGCATTCTGCCGGTGTCCGCCGTGGTCGGCAGCCGGGCGGTTCTGGGAGTTCTCCAGCCGGGCACCCACGGTTCGACGTTCGGCGGCAATCCACTGGCCTGTGCGGTCGGCCGGGCTGTCGTCGCGCTGCTGGCCCGCGGCGACATGCTGGAGCGAGCAACTGATCTCGGTGCGCACCTGCACTCCAGGCTCGGCGAACTCGTCGGTGACGGGGTCGCCGAGGTGCGCGGCCGGGGCCTCTGGGCCGGCGTGCAGCTGGCGCCGGGCGAGATCACCGGCCGGGACGCTTCTGTTGCCCTGGCCGAGCGCGGCATCCTGGTCAAGGAGACCCAGGTGACCACGCTCCGGTTCGCCCCGCCGATCGTCATCACCCGCGAGGAGATCGATTGGGCAGTGGACAGTCTCGCCGAAGTACTGGCCGCCGGCTGATCACCCGCGGTCGGCCTCCCGGCTCAGCGCGAGGATCCGGGAGAGTGCGCGCAGGTACTTCTTGCGGTACCCGCCGCGAAGCATGTCGGCGGTGAACAGACCGTCCAACGGCACTCCGGAGTAGCGAACCGGGATCGAGCGGTCATAGAGCCGGTCGATGAGCACCACCCACCGCAGCGCCGCAGCCTGGTCGGGCACCGCGGTGACACCACGCAGGTGCACCAGTGCTGTGCCGTCGACGAGCTTGCCGTAACGCGACGGGTGCAGCTGGGCCAGCCGTGCGGTCAGGTCGGCGAACCCGTCCAGACTCACGGTGGCGGACCTTCCGTTCTCCTGGGCGGCGGCGCCCAGGGTCGAGTCGTCGAACGGCGCCGGCGCGTCGGCGAGTCCGGTGTGCCGGTAGTCAGGTCCGTCCACCCGGACCGTGTGGAACCTCGTTGCCAGCGCATGGATCTCGCGCCGGAAGTCCTCCGCCGCGAACCTGCCCTCGCCGAGCCGGTCCGGCAACGTGTTCGAGGTCGCGGCCAGGAACACCCCGGTGTCGGACAGCTGCATCAACAGCCGGGTCATCAGCATGGTGTCGCCCGGGTCGTCCAGTTCGAACTCGTCGACGGCGAACAACCGGTAGCCCGACAACCGACGGACGGTCTCGCTGAAGCCGAGTGCCCCGACGAGGTGGGTGTACTCGACGAAGGTGCCGTAGGCCTTCGGCCCGGGCACCGCGTGCCACAGCGAGGCCAGCAGGTGCGTCTTGCCGACACCGAAGCCTCCATCGAGATAGATGCCGCCGGCCGGATCGACGCGCCGCTTGCGGAACAGCCCCGCCCTCGCCGCCGGAGCGGAGATTCTGGCCGCGGCTTGCCCCAGCACCCCGACGGCAGCGGCCTGGCTCGGCTCCGCCGGAGCGGGCCGGTAACTGGCGAACCGCACACCGCCGAACCGGGGCGGCGGCACGAGGTTGGCCACCAGTTCGTCCGGACCGACGACCGGCTCCAGGTCGACCAGACGCACGACGGGCACCAACGGAGGGTACGGCCACGGCGTCCGGCGCGGCCGTACGATCGCGCCGGTGAGCGTGCTGGTGGTCGGCGGGACCGGTCTGGTGGGCGGCATCATCGTGCGCGGGCTGCTCACCGACGGCTCCACCGTGGTGGTGCCGTCCCGATCGCCGGACAAGTTGGCTCGTCTTGCCGAGCACGACCGGACAGGTCGCCTGCTGGGAGTGCTGGTCGCGAACGACGCCACGCCGAGCCGGCGGGCCGACCTGATCCGTCGCAGCGGCGCGGCTCCTCGGGCGGTGGTCGCCGCGCTCGGGGGCTGGCGCACCGGTCCGGACCTGCTCGACCTCGGCGAGGACGAGTGGCGGCAGGCGCTCGCCGACCACCTCACGGCGCACCTGACCTGCATGCAGGCGTACGCGCCGCTGATCGCCGAGCGGCCCGACCCCGTGTACCTGACGCTCAACGGCGCGGCCGCGGTGCAGCCGTTCCCGGCCGCCGGTCCGATCTGTGTCACCGGAGCCGCCCAGCGGATGCTGCTGGACGTCATGCGGGTCGGGCGCCTCGGCCGACGGGTTCGGTTCCACGAGTTGTCGCTGATGGCGGCGGTGGCCGGCGACGACCGCAACCTCGAACCCAGCACCGAGATCGACGACGCACAGATCATCGGTGCGGTCCGCAGCATCCTGACGGACCCGGCCGCCCCCGCCCACCTGGAGGTGCACGGGCGGGGGCCAACGGTGACCGGCTTCGCCGAGCAGCCGTGGCCGCCGCCGGGATGACCTACTGTCGGAAATCGGGCGCCGGGAGCCACCGGGGCGAACCGACCGCCGGCGGCCGGTGCGAAGCCAGGGAGGAGCGCGGGTGCGAAGGAACGTCCGGCGGCTGCTCCTGCCGCTGCTCGTCGCCCTGACCGCGGCGACGTCCTGCACCGTCGGACCGTCCACCCGCCCGCCACTGGCGACCTATGGCGGATCCCCGGTCACCCCCTCCAGCAGCGCCCCGACCAGCCCGTCCGCCCCGGTCGGCGCCGGCGGTCCGGGGCGTGATGTCGACCCGATCGCCTGGTCGCCGTGCCGCGGCGACGTCGCGGAGACCGGACCGGCCGGCACCGCTTTCGACGTCGACTGCGGCCATGTCCGGGTGCCGACCACCTACCGGAGCCCCGGCAGCACCACATTCTCGCTGCAGCTGGCCCGGGCCAGGGCGGCGGGCGTCGCCCCGGACGCGCCGGCCCTGGTCGTCGTCTCCGGGGAACCCGGCGAGAACGGCAGGGCGGACGTGGCCGCGGTCGCCGAGGCGCTGCCCGCGGACATCCGTAACAGGTTCGCCGTGATCACACTCGACCTCCGCGGCACCGGCGCCTCCGTGCCGGTGACCTGCGTGAGCTTCACCACGGTCACCAAGGTGATCTCCCTGGACGCCGACCCGGCCGCACCAGGGGCCGCTGATCTGCTCGCCAAGGTCGCCCGGCAGATCACCTTCGACTGCAGCGACACCGTCGGCCCCAACCTGACCCGCTTCAACAGTGTCGAGTCCGCGGACGACCTCGACACCCTGCGGGCTGCGCTGGGCACGCCGACGATGAATTTTCTGGGCCGAGGCTTCGGCGCCACCCTTGGTGCGGTCTATGCGGACCGCTATCCCGGTCGGGTCGGTCGGATGGTGCTGGACAGCCCGTCCGATCCGCTGGCCACCGCCGAGGAACGGGCGAAGGAGCAGGCGGCCGCCTACGCAGCGGCCCTGGACGCCTTCTCGGGGGCCTGCGCCGACTTCGACGGCGGCTGCCCGCTGGGTGACGACCCCAAGGCCCGCATCGCTCAGGCGATGTCCCGGCTGGCCGACAGCCCGGAGGTCTCCGCGGACCAGATGATCCTGTCCGACGGCAGCGTGCTGCTCGCGCTCGTCAGCGAACTCGGTGACCTCGACAGCTGGCCCCAGCTCGCGACGGCGCTGGCGGCCGCTGCCGACGGCACCGTGCTGCCGTTGGAGCGACTGCTGGTCGACAGGTTCCGGCTGAGCAGCCGGGACAACCTGTTCGAGGGCTCGATCCTGTTCGGCTGCAACGACTCCGCGCAGCGACTGCAGCCCCGGGAGGCGGCGAGCAAAGCCGGCGCGATGGCGAAGACCGACGTCTTCGGCCGCTACCTCATCGGGTTGGTGACGTTGTGTTCGGCCTGGCCGACCCCGGAGCAGCCGCTCGGTCGGGTGGCCGCCACCGGCGCCGGTCCGATCCTGGTGCTCGGCGCCGTCGACGATCCGGTGACGCCCTACGACGGCGTCAGGTCGCTGTCCGGGCAACTGTCCTCGGCGGTGCTGGTCAGCTGGCAATCCGGCCAGCACGGCGCCTATCCGGGCGGCCGCTGCATGGACGACGTGGTGGCCGGCTACCTCAAGACCGGCGCCGTGCCCGGCCAGGGGACCCTGTGCCCGCCGTGAGGACCGGGGCCGGGCCTGCGGCGCGGGTACCTTGGAAGGCATGACGACCCGAGCGAAGGTGACCAAGACCGACGAGCAGTGGCGAGCCGAATTGAGCCCGGCCGAGTACCAGGTGTTGCGGCAGGCCGGCACCGAGCGCGCGTTCACCGGCGAGTACACCGACACCACCGACATCGGCGTGTACAAGTGCCGGGCCTGCGGTGCTGAACTCTTCCGTTCGGAGGCGAAGTTCGCCTCGCACTGCGGCTGGCCGAGCTTCTACCAGCCCGCCGAGGGCGACAACGTGATCCTGCTGGAGGACCGCTCGTTCGGCTCGGTCCGCACCGAGGTGCGATGCGCCACCTGCGATTCCCACCTCGGGCATGTGTTCGCCGGCGAGGGCTACCCGACGCCGACCGATCAGCGCTACTGCATCAACTCGGTCTCGTTGACGCTGGAGCCGGCGCAGCAATGAACGCGCGGCGGCACGGCCGACCGATCCGGACCGGTCGGCGTGGGATCCACCGCCTTGTCGGTGCCCGGCCGTAACCTCCGGGGATGACCGCAACGGCAGCCACGTCGGTCCCGCCGGAGTTCCGGCGGGCCATCGCGGGTCTGCAGGAGGCCAGGATCCGTCCCGGCATCGAGCTCGGGCCGCTACCGGCACCTGGACGGTTGGCGCCGTTCACCCATGCGGTCTCGGCGACCGTGCCTTCACCGGACGGACAGGCCGAACTCGCCTCTGGCCGGCTGATCCTGCTGCACGACCCGGACGGCGTCGCCGCCTGGGACGGCACCCTGCGCATCGTCATCTTCGCCACCTGCGAGGTGGAGAACGAGATCGCCGGCGATCCCCTGCTGCCCGAGGTCGCGTGGAGCTGGTTGACGGAGTCACTCGGAGGCTCCGGCGCTCGGTACACGGCGCTGGGCGGAACCGTCACGGCGACGGCGTCGATCCGCTTCGGCGACATCTCAGGACCAGGACGCACCGACGATCTGGAGATCCGGGCCTCCTGGACCGCGACCGTTCCGGACACCTCGCGGCACCTCCAGGCGTTCGTCGACCTGCTCGCAGTCGCTGCCGGTCTGCCGCCCGAGGGCGTATCGGCGATCCGCGGACTACCTGCCGCCCGCTTGTAGCGCCGAGCACACAGTGCGACCATTTGCCTACATTTACCCATTCGGCCTAGCATTTTCGCCGGTCGCTATGACCGCAGCGACAGCTCGGCTGTCGATCACCGCAGAACGCCGAACAGCACTTTCAGAACTTTCCAGTCACGTGCTGTGCAGATCCACGTGAGCGTAATGTCACGACCTGATCACGAACACCGGCCATCGGGGGCCGTCAATGCATTCCCGGATGTCACCGCCGCAGCTCCCCGTGCACCCCTTCGACCTGCGGTGATCGCAGATCCCGAGACCAGAGGACGACTGCGGGAGAGGACCTCGACTCGGGTTGCGCCGTGCCGGACGGGAGCTTTCTGGACCGCTCAGGACGACTCACGCCCCCTCCGGAGGGTAATTTCGCCCGAATGTACGCCGGTCTCGGTTACTGTTCGTCAGCATTGACCGTTTCGAGTGCTTGACCCACGCGGACGCCGGGCAGCACACTTCTTGCGAATCGGAGAAGGGAGGGAAGCGTGGACGCGCCTGCCTTCGGCCTCGCGGACCAGAGTGTCCGCGGTGTCGAGTTCGTCAGTGGTACCGCGCTACCGGCTCCCCGGGGCCCGGTGCTGGAAGGTTCTGAAAACCCCCTCCGCGGCGTCACGCTGCTGATCGCCGACCCGGATCGCGGCACCCGTGAGCCACTGGCCGGCGGCCTGGCCGCCGCCGGCGTCGGGGACGTCAGCTACGCCGGATCGGTCGACGCGGTCGAGGAGATCGTCGCGAGCGCTGAACCGGGCGACCTCGCACTGGTCAGCCTCGCCTTCGGCGCGGACGCGTCCCGGCTGATCGCCGCCCTCCGCGCGGCCGGCTGGGCCCGGGTGGTCGCCCTGGCACCGACCGCCGACATCGGTCCGGTGATCGACGCGGTCGGCGCCGGCGTCACGGGTGTCCTGATCGGCAGGCGGGCGAACCCGGCCGCTGCGTCGCTACCCAGCTCCATCCACGATCTGTCGTCCCGCGAGATCGAGGTCGTCCGGCTGGTCGCAGACGGTCGCTCGAACAAGTGGATCGGAGAGCAGCTCTCGCTCTCGGCGCTCACCGTCAAGAGCCACCTGGCCCGGATCGGCCGCAAACTCGGCACCGGCGACCGCGCGCACATGGTCGCCCTCGCGATGCGGGCGGGAGTCATCTCCTGACCGACACGGTGTCGGCGGACGACTTCGCGGACGAATCTGCTGGCGACCCCGAGGACGACGCCGGCCCGGCCGAAGCCGAAGCACCGCCGCCCACGCCGCCACGCCGCTACTGGCACCTCGCGACGGGGATGTCGGTGTCACCACCGATCCGCTGCGGATGCAGCGGCTGGCAGTCGACCTGGCCGCCGGGTCCGGACCGGTCGCGCTGGACGCGGAACGGGCCTCCGGTTACCGGTACAGCTCCCGGGCGTATCTGGTGCAGCTCAGGCGCGCCGATGTCGGCACACACCTGCTGGACCCGATCGCCCTCGGTGACCTCGCCGTGCTGCAACCCGCGATGGCTGCGGCCGAGTGGGTGCTGCACGCCGCGAACCAGGATCTGGCGTGTCTGGCCGAAGCCGGTCTGCACCCGACCCGGCTGTTCGACACCGAGCTCGCCGGTCGGCTGGCCGGACTGCCGCGGGTCGGCCTGGCGCCGCTGGTCGAGCAGATACTCGGCCTCGGCCTGCAGAAGGGGCACGGCGCGGCCGACTGGTCGGTCCGCCCGCTGCCGCACGACTGGCTCGTCTACGCCGCCCTCGACGTCGAGGTGCTCATCGAGCTGCGGGACGCGATGGAGGACCTGCTCCGCGCGCAGGGCAAGCTCGAGTGGGCCCGGGAAGAGTTCGCCGCTCTGGTCACGGCCGCTCCACCGGCGCCACGGGTGGACCCGTGGCGGCGCACGTCAGGCATGCACCGGATCCACGACCGACGCGCGTTGGCGGTGATCCGCGAGCTGTGGACCGAGCGGGACAGCACGTCCCGGCGGCGCGACATCGCCCCACACCGGGTGCTGCCGGACTCCGCGATCATCGCGGCGGCGACGGCCAGACCGACCACCATCGCCGAACTCGTTGCGCTCCCGGTGTTCGGGGGCCGCGCCCAGCGCCGGCAGGCCGGCACCTGGCTGGCCGCGATCAGCAGGGCCCTGGCGCTGCCCGGCAGTGAGCTGCCCCCGACCCACCTGCCGAGTGACGGGCCGCCCGCACCGGCCAAGTGGGCACTCAAGGATCCGGTCGCCGCGGCCCGGCTCGGCGCCGCGCGTCCCGCCCTGGCGGCGTTGGCGGAGCAGATCGGCATGCCGGTGGAGAACCTGATCAGCCCGGACCTGGTGCGCCGCACTCTGTGGCGGCCGCCGGCCGGGGACGAACTGGACGCCGTGCTCAGGGCCGGCGGCGCCCGCAACTGGCAGGTCGACCTGACCGGGCCACTGCTGCGGGCGGCTCTGGACGCCACCGGCTGAGCCCGGCTCTGGCCCCCTCGACAAGTTACCGGCGAGTAGCATTAGGGTTAGGATCACCACGCCGGCACCGTCGCCGCAGCGCGGCAGCCGACACCCCGGCCGCCCTCCGGCGAGATCCGGAGCGGCCAGGTCCACCGCAATCGCAAGGAGAGCTCGCGCTGATGTCCGTCACCGCCCGCACTGCTGGTCCGGCTCGCACGTTGTCCGACGTGGTGTTCGTCGAGGGGGTGCGGACCCCGTTCGGCAAGGCAGGCGACAAGGGCCAGTATGCGCAGACCCGTGCCGACGACCTCGTCGTCAAGGTGATCCGGGAACTGTTGCGCCGTCGGCCCGAGCTGCCGCCGGAGCGGATCGACGAGGTCGCGATCGCTGCGGCCACCCAGATCGGTGATCAGGGCCTGACCATCGGTCGAACCGCGTCGATCCTGGCCGGTCTTCCTCGATCGGTACCTGGCTTTGCCATCGACCGGATGTGCGCCGGAGCGATGACGGCGGTGACCACGGTCGCCTCCGGGATCGCCGTCGGTGCCTACGACGCCGTGATCGCCGGCGGCGTCGAGCACATGGGCCACCACCCGATGGCCGAGGGCGCCGACGTGAACCCGCGATTCGTCGCCGACCGGCTGGTGGACCCGTCGGCGCTGGCCATGGGCTCGACCGCGGAGAACCTGCATGACCGCTACCCGCACCTCACCAAGGAGCGCGCGGACGCGTTCGCCGCCGCCAGCCAGGCCAAGTACGCCCGCGCCCTCGCCGAGGGCAACATCGACCCGGATCTGGTCCCGGTGGCCACCCGGTCGGCCGAGCAGGGCTGGGGACTGGCCGGCGCCGACGAACTGGCCCGGCCGGGTACCACCGTGGAGGCGCTCGCCGCCCTGCGTACCCCGTTCCGCCCGCACGGCCGCGTCACCGCCGGCAACTCGTCCGGACTCACCGATGGCGCCACCGGCTGCCTGCTGGTCGCCGCCGACCTGGCCGAGGAGCTGGGCCTGCCGGTCCGGATGACGATGGTGGGCTTCGCCTTCGCCGGCGTCGAACCCGAGACCATGGGCACCGGACCGATACCGGCCACCGAAAAGGCACTCGACAAGTCGGGTCTGACCATCGACGACATCGGCCTGATCGAGATCAACGAGGCGTTCGCCGTGCAGGTGTTGGCCTTCACCGACCACTTCGGCCTCGCCGACGACGATCCGCGGGTCAACCTGTACGGCGGCGCGATCGCCACCGGCCACCCGCTGGCCTCGTCCGGCGTCCGGCTGATGACGCAGCTGGCCCGCCAGTTCGCCGAGCACCCCGAGGTTCGCTACGGGCTGACCACCATGTGTGTCGGGCTGGGCATGGGCGGCACGGTGATCTGGGAGAACCCGCATTACCGGACCGATGACGGGCCTGCCGGCACCGATACCGCTGCCGAGAACGGAGTCTGACGTGACCACGATCGACAACCAGACCACCGCAACGGCTCTGCCGACCCTGCCGGGCGAGATCGTCACCACTGCCAGCACCAGGTTGATCACCGTCCCCGGCGTCGTCGGGCAGGTCGCGCTGATCACCCTGGACAACGGCAAGGACCACACCCGGCCGACCACTTTCGGGCCACAGGGTCTGGTCAACCTGGATGCGGCCATGGACGCCGCGATCGCCGCCGCACCGGCGGCCATCGCCGTCACCGGCAAGCCGTTCGTGTTCGCCGTCGGCGCCGACCTGTCCGGGGTCGGATCGTTGGCCGACAAGCAGACCGGAGAGGCCTTCGCGGCCTTGGGGCACCGGGTGTTCCGCAGGTTCCGGGAGTCGGAGATCCCGACGTTCGCGTTCGTCAACGGAGCGGCGCTGGGCGGCGGCGTCGAGGTCGCGCTGCACTGCCACTACCGGACGCTGGCGTCCAACGCTGCGATGATGGCGCTCCCCGAGTGCTTCCTCGGCATCCTGCCCGGGTGGGGCGGTACCCAGTTGCTGCCGAAGATCGCCGGGCCGGAGAACGCGGTCACCGTGATCGTCGAGAACGCCCTGAACCAGAACCGGATGCTCAAGCCGGCACAGGCCAAGAGCCTCGGCGTCGTCGACGAGGTGTTCGACGCCGCCGACTACCTCGAGCAGTCGTTGGCCTGGCTGGCCCGGGTGCTGGATGGCTCGGTCACCGTGCCGCGCAAGGAGTTCGACGAGGCGGAGTGGGACGCCGCCATCGAGCGCGGCCGGACCATCGCCGATCTGCGGACGCATGGGGCGGCGCCGGCGCCGTACCGGGCTCTGGACCTGATCGCGTTGTCCCGCACGGCAGACCTGGACGCCGGGCTCGCGGCCGAGGGCGTGGCGCTGGCCGACCTGATCTGGTCCGAGCAGTTCCGGGCCGGGACCTACGCTTTCAACCTCACCCAGAAGCGGGCACGTAAGCCCGCGGGTGCCCCCGATCCGCGGTTGGCCCGCAGCGTGACCAAGGTCGGCGTGATCGGCGCCGGTCTGATGGCCGGCCAGCTGGCACTGCTGTTCGCGCGCCGCCTGCACGTCCCGGTGGTGCTCACCGACGTGGACCAGACCCGGCTGGACAAGGGACTCGCCGCAGTGCACCGGGAGATCGCCGGGCTGGCGAAGAAGGGCCGGATCACCGGGGACGAGTCCAACCGCCTCACCGCGCTGATCACCGGATCGCTGGACTACCAGGCTTTCTCCGACGCCGAATTCGTGGTGGAGGCGGTCTTCGAGGAGATCTCGGTGAAGAAGCAGGTGTTCGCCGAACTGGAGAAGTACGTGGCCGACGATGCGGTGTTGGCCACCAACACCTCATCCCTGTCGGTCTCCGACATGGCCGCGGATCTCGCGCACCCGGAGCGGTTGGTCGGCTTCCACTTCTTCAATCCGGTGGCGGTGATGCCGCTGCTCGAGGTGATCAAGGCCGAGCGGACCGACGACGCCACCCTGGCCACCGCGTTCGCGCTGGCCAAGACGTTGAAGAAGACTGCGATACGGAGTGCGGACGCGGCCGGCTTCATCTTCAACCGGGTGCTGATGCGGTTCATGGGCGAGGTGTTGGCGACGATTGACGAGGGCACCGAGCCCGCTGTCGCGGATTCCGCGCTGGAACCGTTGGGACTGCCCATGTCTCCGCTGATGCTGCTCCAACTCGTCGGTCCGGCGGTGGCGCTGCACGTCTCCGAGGTGATGCGGGACGCGTTCCCCGAGCGATTCCAGGTGTCGGAGAACCTCCGCCGGGTCGTGGACGCCGGCCATCGCACCCTGCTCAGCTGGGACGAGACCGGCCGGCAGACCCTGGATCCGGAGATCGAGAAGCTCTGGCAGCGCGGCGATGCGCCGTCCACCGTCGAACAGGTCCGGGAGCGGGCGCTGGCCGCGCTGGCCACCGAGATCCGGCTGATGCTCGACGAGGGTGTGGTCGCCGAGGCGGCCGACGTCGACCTCGCGATGATCACCGGGGGTGGCTGGCCATTCTGGCTCGGCGGCATCACCCCGTACCTGGACCGCGAAGGCATCTCCGAGCGGGTCACCGGCGCCCGGTTCAACCCGGCCGGCGTGTCCACCCTGCCCGGCTGAGAGGCCCGCCAGGACGGCGCGCGGAATCTGGCGTTCGAGTGTGGCGCAGGTCACCCGACCAAGGCTCTTGACCGGTATAGCGGGCGGATCTACTGTAGCGGTACAGCGATTCTGTAGCGGTACAGAGTCCCCGGCTCCAAGGAGCTCACCATGCAGTTCTTCCCGCAGTCCCTGATCCTCTCCGGCCTCGCCCAGCAGCGCCTGTTCGACAGCGTCCGACTGGATGGACCGGTCGAGGTCTTCCGCCCGCCGCGGATGCGTACGCACCGGGTACGCAAGGCACTCGCCGGTTCGCTCGGTCGCGCCGCCAAGGCCATCGCGCCGTCCACCCCGAGGCCCGCGGTGTGAGCGGACCGCGGACGTCGGCGCGGGCGGCACCCGCTCCCCCGGCTACCGCGCTACCGTCGGACACCAGGACGGAAGCGGGGTGGCCGGTGGGCCGGGTGACGTTGCAGACGGTGGCCGACAAGGTCGGCGTGAGCCGGATGACGGTGTCCAACGCGTTCTCGCGTCCTGATCAGCTCTCTGCGTCCTTGCGAGAACGGATCCTGACCGCTGCCGAGGAACTCGGCTACGTCGGTCCGGACCCGTCCGCCCGGGCCCTGGCCAAAGGCGCCACCGGGGCGGTCGGCATCCTGCTCACCGACGTGGACCAGTACGCCTTCACCGACGAGGTCGCCACCCGGTTCCTGGGGGCCATCGCCGGCGAGCTCAGCCCCAGCGGGCTGGCCATGACGCTGCTGCCCGCCGTCGGGAGCGGCGGGGTGATTCCCGCCCGTGACGTGCCGATGGACGGTGCGGTGGTCTACCACTGCGATCCGAGTTCCCCGGCGCTGCAGTGGCTGGTCCGCCGCAAACTGCCGCTGGTCTTCGTCGATCAGCATCCGGCGGCAGGTATCGCGAGCGTCAACGTCGACGACCGGGCCGGAGCCAGGGCCGCCGCGGCGCACCTCGTCGATCTGGGCCACCGCGCGATCGGTATCGCGACGTCGGGTGTGTTGGGCCCGCACGGAGTGTTGAGGGAGGGCGACTTCACCACGGAGGCGTTCGCGCCCAGCCAGCGGATGCTCGGCTGGCACGACGCTCTGGATGCCGCCGGCATCGTCCCGACCGTCCTCCGGATGCGACACGCCACCGACGACGAGGCGTACCTGAGCCTGGCCACCCTGCTCGAAGCGGATCCGGCCATCACCGCGGTGTTGTGCTTCTCCGACGTGATCGCCCGCGGCGTCATGCTGGCCGCCCGGGACCGCGGTCTGGAGGTGCCGAGGGATCTGTCCGTCGTCGGGTTCGACGACAGCCCACTGGCCACCCGGTTGCGCCCAGCACTGACCACCGTCCGCCAGGACGTCGAGGAGAAGGGTCGGGTCACCGCGGCCGCCCTGACCAGGGCGGTGGACGACGCCCGCAACGGCGTGACCGTCCGGGCCCGGCACGTGGTGCTGCCGACCGAACTCGTGGTCCGCGGCAGCACCGCGCCGCCCCGCGACAGCTGAGCCGGTCCGGCTCGACCGGACTCGCCGCCCCGCCTGGGTAGCCCGATGTTGGCGCGCCACGCCGGCCGGATCGGGCGACGCCGGCCGGAAACGGGCTACGCCCAACCCCCCGCCGGTCTCAGCCGGCAGCGGGCAGACTGACCCGAACCCGCAGTCCCCCAGCCGGTTCCGGTTCCGCCTCGACGGTGCCCCCATGCGCGTCCACGACCGCCTGCACGATCGACAGACCCAGTCCGGTCCCGCCGCGAGCCGTCCGGGCGCGGCCGCCCTGGCGGAACGGCTCGAACAGCTGGGCGACCGTTGCCGGCTCCACCTGTCGCCCGGACGACGAGACCTCCAGGCGCACAGATGCTCCCGTCACCCCGGACGCGATCGAGATCCATCCGCCGGAGACGTTGTGCCGCACCGCGTTCTCGACCAGATTTCCGACCAGCCGCTCCAGGAGGGCCGGATCGCCCTCCAGCACCGCAGGTTCGGCCCGCACCGTGACCGACAGTTCGCGTTCGATCCCCTCCGCCGACACCGCCTGCAGCGCAGGCTCGATCAGCGCAGCGAGATCCACCCGAGTGTGGACGGCGACCCCCCGGGCCTGGGTCCTGGCCAGCAGTAGCAGCGACGACAGAAGCGCGTCGGCGCGGTCGGTCGCCTCGCGCACCACGTCCGCCATCCGGCGCAACTCGGTGATGTCGGCGTCGGGGTCGGCCAACGTGACGTCGACCTCGGTGCGGATCACCGCCAGCGGGGTACGAAGTTCGTGCGATGCATTGGCATTGAAGCGTCGTTCGGCGTCGAACGCGCTCCGCAGCCGGCCGACCATGTCGTCGAAGGAGTCCGCGAGATCGGCCACCTCGTCCCGCGGACCGTCGATCTGGATCCGCCGGTCCAGCGTCGACTCCGAGACCTGCCTGGCCTGCATGGTCAGTGCGTTCAACGGCCGCAGGGCCCGGCCGATCAACACCCAGGACAGCAGCGCACCGGCGGCCAATTGCAGCGGGAACGCAATGAGGCCGACCAGCAGTACCGTGCGTCGCCCCTCGGCGACCACCTCGGCAGCCACCTGGCCCGCGTCCGCGATCCGGTCGCCGATCTGTACCTGGGTGCCGGGGGGCAGCTGCGGCAGGGCCGCCACCACCCGGTCGACCAGGAGATAGGCCAGCGCCAGCAGCAGCACCCCGAACAACGCCAGCAGGGCGGTGGAGACGAGCGTCAGCCTCAGCCGGAGACCGCCCCGGTACCGACCGGCGTCAGGCCGGGGCATCGACCTGGATCCGGTAACCCGAGCCGACAACGGTGTCGACGATGGCGGGCTCGCCCAGCTTGCGCCGCAGCGTCATCACCGTCACCCGCACCGTCGTGGTGAACGGGTCGGCGTTCTCGTCCCACACCCGCTCCAGCAGCTGTTCGCTCGACACCACCGAACCGGCCGACGCCAGCAGCACCTCGAGCACGCCGAACTCCTTGCGGGTCAGCTCGATCGACTCGCCGCGGCGGGTGACGGTGCGCCGGGCGGGGTCGAGTTCCAGGTCGCCGTGACGCAGCACCGGCGGGGTGGCCGGGGTGGCCCGACGCCCGAGCGCGCGCACCCGGGCCACCAGTTCGGCGAACGAGAACGGCTTGGAGAGGTAGTCGTCGGCACCGAGCGACAGCCCGGCCACCCGGTCGTCGACGCCCGCGGACGCGGTCAGGATCAGCACCCGGGTCAGCCCGCCGCTCGCGGTGAGGTCGGCCAGCAGATCGTCGCCCGACATCCCCGGCAGGTCCCGATCCAGCACCAGCACGTCGTACCGGGTGACGGACACCTTCTCGTGCCCGGCATCCCCGTCGTAGGCGACATCCACCGCCATACCCTCGGCGCGCAACCCGCGGACGATCGCGTCGGCCAGCCGCTGCTCGTCCTCCACCACCAGCACCCTCATGGCCGCGCCACCAGCACCCTCATGATCAGTGGTCCGAGACCGGCGAGGACGGGTGCAGTGGATCGTTGTCGGCCGGGTCGAGACCGGCGATGTACTCGGTGATGCCGCGCGCGATCGCCTGGGTGGTCAGTCCGAGTTCCACCAGCAGTTCGGCGCGGGAGCCGGCCGGCAGGAATTCCTGCGGGAGGGCGAGAACCCTGACCGCGACACCGGTCCCGGCCAGCCGGTCGGTGACCGCCGCACCGACCCCACCCGAGCGGCCACCGTCCTCGACGGTCACCACCAGGCGATGCTCCAGCGCCAGCTCGGTGAGCGCGTCCGGCACCGGCAGCGCCCAGCGCGGGTCCACGGCCGTCACCCCGATCCCCTGATCGGCCAGCTTGGCCGCGACCTCGACGGCGGCCGTACCGAAGGTGCCGACGGCGACCAGCAGCACGTCCCGACCATGCCCCGGCGCCGGCTCGGTGAGAACGTCCACCCCGCCGATCCGCCGGAGCGCCGGCACCGGAGCCGGAGCCGCGCCCTTGGGATAGCGCAGGACGGTGGGTCCGTCGGTGACAGCCAACGCCTCGGCCAGCTCCTCGGCCAGGGTCGCGGCATCGCGGGGAGCGGCCATCCGCAGGCCGGGCACCATCGCCGCCAGGGTCATGTCCCACATCCCGTGGTGGCTGGGGCCGTCCGGCCCGGTGACTCCGGCCCGGTCGAGTACCAGGGTGACGCCGAGCCGATGCAGAGCGCAGTCCATCAGCAGCTGGTCCACCGCCCGGTTGAGAAACGTCGCGTAGAGCGCCACGACCGGGTGCATCCCGCCCATCGCCAGCCCGGCGGCCGACGTGACCGCGTGCTGCTCGGCAATGCCGACGTCGAACAACCGGGCCGGGTATGCCTTGGCGAACGGATCGAGACCGGTCGGTCCGCACATCGCCGCGGTGATCGCCACGATGTCGGGCCGGTCGGCCGCGATCCGGACGATCTCCCGACCGAACACCGCCCCGAACGACTCCCCTGCGCCCGACTCGACGGGGCGGCCGGTGCGGGGATCGAACGCCGGGGGCGAGTGCATCTGCTCGGCGTCGTCGCGCTCGGCGGGCGGATAGCCCCGGCCCTTCTGGGTCAGGCAGTGCACCAGCACCGGCCCGCGGAAACCCTTGGCCCGACGCAGCGCCTTCTCCAGGGCGTCGATGTCGTGGCCGTCGATCGGGCCGACGTACTTCAGGCTCAGATCGGCGAACAGGGTCTGCGGCAGGAACCAGTCCTTGACCGCTGACTTCATGGCGTGCAGCGCCGAGTACAGCGGGCGACCCACCAACGGGGTGCGCGGCAGGGTGGTCTTGACCTGGTCGAGCACCCGTTCGTAGCCGGGTCGCAGGCGCAGTGCGGCGAGCCGTTCGGCCATCCCGCCGATGGTGGGGGCGTAGGAGCGTCCGTTGTCGTTGAGCACGACCACCACCGGGTTGTTCCGGTTGGCGGCGATGTTGTTCAGCGCCTCCCAGGCCATGCCACCGGTCATGGCACCGTCGCCGACCACCGCGACAACCGTCCGGCCGGACTCGCCGCGCAGCGCGAACGCCTTGGCCAGGCCGTCGGCGTAGGACAATGACGCCGAGGCGTGCGAGTTCTCCACCCAGTCGTGCGGCGACTCGTCGCGGCTGGGGTAGCCCGAGAGACCCTTGCGGGTGCGGAGGGTGTCGAAGCCCTCCGCCCGGCCGGTGACGATCTTGTGCACGTAGGCCTGGTGTCCGACATCGAAGATCACCGGGTCGGCGGGCGAGTCGAAGACACGGTGAACCGCGAGGGTGAGCTCGACGACGCCGAGGTTGGGACCGAGGTGACCGCCGCCGCGGGCGACATGGCCGACCAGGAAGGTGCGGATCTCCGACGCCAGCTCGGTCAGCTCCTCGGGCGACATCGCCCGCACGTCCGCTGGGCCGCGGATCGCCTCCAGCCGTCCCACTGGTCCTCCTTCGCCGCCACGCCCGGGCGATCTCCGTGGTCCGCGGACCGGTCGCCGTCCCACCCGACGACGGTACCGGTCGCGGTGATTGCGCGGGACACCCGCGCCGGGTGATCCTCCTGAGGGACGCACGGGTACGGCGTAGGTTCTGCAGCTGTGATCCAGCTGCTGCGCGGCTCTGCCGCACACCCGACGGTGATCGGGCATCGCGGTGCCAGCGCGCACGCGCCGGAGAACACCATGGTGGCGTTCACCGCCGCCTGGGATGCCGGCGCGCGCTGGGTGGAGGCGGACACCCAGCCCACCGTCGACGGCGTGCCGGTGCTGCTGCACGACGACGACCTGGACCGCACCACCTCAGGCACCGGACCGGTGCGGGAGATCCGCGCGCTCGACCTCGCGCTGCTCGACGCCGGTGCCTGGTTCGGGCCCGAGTTCGCCGGCACCGGGATCCCGGAGCTCGCGGAGCTGCTGGAAGCGCTCACCGACGACCGGACCGTGCTCCTGGAGATCAAGGGCGACCACACCCCGGGTCAGCTGCTGGCCGTGCTGGAGGCGGTCCGCGCGGCCGGCGCCGACGACCGGGTGTACCTGGAGTCGTTCGAGGTCCCGGCGCTTCGCACGCTGCACCGGCTGGCTCCCGGTGTGCCGTTCGGGCTGCTGGCCGCGATCCTCGACGAGGACCCGGTGGAGGTGGCCCGCGAGCTCGGTGCCTCGGCCTACAACCCGGCCGTTGGCGACCTGCTGTCCCGACCGCAGATCGTCGAGGACCTGCACGAGGCCGGGATCGCCGTCATGGTCTGGACGTCGGACGACCCGTCGGAGTGGGCGGCATTCACGGACCTGGGCGTGGACGCGATCATCACCAACACGCCCGCCGAGCTGCTGGCCTGGCAGGCGGCCAGGAGCGGCTGAGCAGCACGCGGCAGGGCCGGTCCCGGACACCCGGAACCGGCGCTGCCGCGTTGCTCAGATCTCCTGGTTGCCGCGCACCACGCCGCTCGGGTCGTAGGCGGCGCGAACCCGGCGGAGCCGGGCGAGTTCGAAGCCGTAGACGGTCGACGGCTCGACCGCACGCTCGCGGAAGTTCAGGTAGTCGGACGCCGCGGCGAACGGCTGCAGCGAGCCGATCAGGCCGGCGACCGCACCGCCGACGATCGCGCCGATCTCCGGGGTCGGCGCGATGCCTACCCCGTAGACGAGATATCCACCGGCGAGCTGTTGCACCACACCACCACCCGCGACGGGCCTGCCGACCGCACCGCCGAGGTGGCGTACGTCGAGCGCGAGCAGGGCGCACTGCTCGACGTCGGGACCGGCCGCGGCGAGCAGGGCGTCGATGACCCCGGCGGACAGGTCCGTCAGGTTCATCCCGTCGCCCACCGCCGGCACCGGCTGCGGCGGGTCCATGTGGATCAGGCCCAGCATGGCGCTGGGCATCGGGCCGAAGTTGTCCATCACCGGGCCGAGCGCGCGCAGTGGCGCAAGCAGCGCCGCCGCCTCATCGGCCGGCAGGTCGATCGCCCCGTCGACGATGGCGAAGGCCTTGCCCCGCAACGGCTCCGGCACATCCGGCAGCGGGGGCACCCGCACCAGCCGGACGCAGGTGGTGGCCGTATCGTCCAGGTCGGTGGTCCAGGCGGCGTACGCCTCGAGCACCTCGCGGGCACGGTCGATCGGGAAGAGCAGCGCGCCGCCGTACACCAGCGGCACGTCGAACAGGTCGAACTCGAGGGCGCACACCACGCCCAGGTTGCCGCCGCCGCCGCGGACCGCCCAGAACAGGTCCGGGTCGCTGTCCGCGGTCACCCGGCGGAAGACTCCGTCGCCGGTCACCATCTCGACGGCGGTGACGTGGTTCACGGCCAGTCCGCGGGACCGGGCGAACCAGCTGTAGCCGCCGCCGAGGGTGTAGCCGACCACGCCGACATCGGCGGAGGAGCCGGCAAGCGCCATCAGGCCGTGTGCTGCGGCCGCGGCGGTGACCTCGCCCCAGAGCACGCCGGCACCGACCCGGACGGACTTCGCTGTGGGATCGACCGTCACCTCACGGAGCCGGTCGGTGCGCAGCAGGATGGTGCCGGTCAGGTCGCCCAGTGCGGCCGCGGCGTGCCCGGTGCCCTGCGGGGCGACCCGGCGGCCGGTGGCCGCGGCGGCGGCGATGACAGCCTGCACGTCCGCAGGGCTCTCGACCAGGGCAACGGCATCCGGACGCTGGTCGACGGCCAGATTCCACGCGGAGCGGACCTGGTCCCAATCGGCGTCGGTTGCGGTGGCGAGGCGACCGGACAGCCGGGTCGCGAGGTCGGCGAGGTCGGTGTCAGCGGGCGGGACGGTGCGGGCGGGGTGGGCGGGCCGGGTGGAGAACGTGGCGGTCACGTGCGTGGGCTCCTGATTCAGAAGGTGAGTCGCCCGAAAGGCGGGCGAACCGGTTGACGAGAGGCGAAGAGGGCTTCGCATTCCGTCGTGATACCCCGCCCGCCGGAATCCCCCATACGCCACTCGTCCGGTCACCGCACCTGCCGCGGAGACGTCACAGCGCGGCCGTCGGGACTGCTCCCGCCGACCGCGCTGCTCCGACCGTGCGCTGCTGCTACCCAGCTCAGCCCTGCGGGTCCGCCAGCACCTCCACCCGGCTGATCCGGACGAAGCCGTCCGAGGCACCCGGCGCTGCACTGGTCAGCACCAGTCGTACCTGGGTGGTGTTCACCGGATCGAAGGAGAACACCGTCGGGTCGTCGCTGGCCGCCCCCGGGGTGGTGGTCAGCCCGGTCACGGACGACCAGGCCCCGCCGTCCCAGAACTGCACCTCCGTCGACGCCGGAAGGCCGTACCGACCCGCCGTCACGGTGAACGCCGAGTGCACTGCTGACACGGTGTGCGCCTCCGGCCAACTGACCGAGACCCAGTCAGCGGCGTTGGCCTTGCTCACCGCCGGCAGCAACGCGGTCGCCGACTTGGTGTAGTCGTTCGACCACGCGATGGTGGCCGAATCGTCGAGCAGGGCAGCCGGAATGGTGGCGACGGCACCGGAGTAGCCGGCGTCCGCGCTGGGACCGAAGGCGGAGCCGGTGCGGGCGATGTCGGTCGGGTCACCCGCGGCCACCACCTCGATCCGGGCCGTGGCGTTGTAGTGCGTGCCGACCAGCTTCCCGGTCACGGTGACGGACCTCCCCGCGATGAGATCGCCTGCCGCCGGCCGGGTCCAGTCGACGTCGGTGTCAGCCTGGTACCCGTCGGTGTATCCGACCCGGATGGTTCCGGGCAGCATCGGGGCGACGCCCGCCACCGTCGTTCCGGCGTACCAGCCGATCTGCTGGACGTCGTAGACCGTCACCACCGCAGTGGCGGCGAGCTTCGACCTGCTGCCCTGGCTGGTAATCCGTCCAGTTCATCGGGCGGAGGTGCACCATCGGGGTTGTCGACCACTGGCTCTGGAACAGGTAGTACATGTCCTTCGGAAAACCGGCGGTGTCAACAGCGCCGAAGTACGACGACTTCACCGGGAAGGCGTCGACGGGGGTTCGGTTCGCCGATGTAACGCCGCGCGATCCGAGGACGGTAGTTCTCGGCACTCTCCTGCCTGCCGTTGTCCAACCCGACCAGGGTGCCACCGCCGGTGACCGAGAAGTGCAGCGGATCATCGGCATCCGGCGACGGTGGTGCCGTCCTTGTCGACCACGTCGACGGTGATGTAGGACAGCGACCTGCCGTCCGGCCGGGATCGCCGCACGGTCCGGGGTGAGCGTGGTGGTGGCCGGCCGCGCCGGCGGTGGTCAGGCTGTCGGTGGCGACCACCGTGCCGTCGCGGGTGGCGACGGCCTTGAGCGTGCCGGCCTCGAACGGCACGTCCCAGCTCAGGTGCAGCTTGCCGGTGCTGCCGTTCGGACTGGTGTAGCTGCCGCGCGGCCGGTGAAGGTCTTGTCGTCACCGGTGGCTTCGGTTGTCTCCAGGTAGTCGCGGCCGTCTGTGGTGGTCTTGTGGTCGAAATTCCTGACGCCGAGCGACTTTCCGTTGAGGAACAGCTCGACTGTATCGGCGTTCGAGTACGCCCATACCGAGACCTGCTGCCCTGGCTGGTAATCCGTCCAGTTCATCGGGAGGAGGTGCACCATCGGGGTTGTCGACCACTGGCTCTGGAACAGGTAGTACATGTCCTTCGGAAAACCGGCGGTGTCGACAGCGCCGAAGTACGACGACTTCACCGGGAAGACGTCGAAGGGGGTCGGTTCGCCGATGTAGTCGAAGCCCGACCACAGGAACTCGCCGAGGAAGTACCTGCGATCCCGGTCCTTCTTCAGGCCGTACTCGCCGCTCATCGTCCAGGACGCGAGGTTGTTGTCGTAGGACGATGCGTTCGCGCTTGCCCGGGGTGTAGTTCTCCCGGTGTTCAGGTAGCCGGGTCCTGGTACGCACCCCTGGTGGAAGTCTCCGACGACGACTCGGACTCGAACAGGAACTTGGTCGGGAATGCGGCGTGCAGGCGCGTCCACCGACTTCGCCGTGTTGTAGTTCAGCCCGAGACCGTCCAGGTTGTCCAGGATCTGCGCGGTCGCCGAGGTGGGCGAGGGTACCGAGCGGTACTTGTCCGAACCGATCACCACCGGGCGGGTGTCGTCGACCGCCTTGACGTCGGCGATCAATCTCTTGGAGATCGTCAGACCGGCAGCGCTGGTGGAGTCCGGGATCTCGTTGCCGATCGACCACAGGATCACCGACGGCGAGTTGCGGTGGGCGTAGACCATCTCCTTGATGTCGGAGTCGCTGTTCGCGTCGAAGAACCGTCCGTAATCGTAGGTGCGCTTCGGGGTGTGCCAGGTGTCGAACGCCTCCACCATCACTACGATGCCCAGCTCGTCGCAGAGCTGCATGATCTCCGGCGACGGCGGGTTGTGCGAGGTGCGGAACGCGTTGACGCCCATGCTCTTCATGATCGTCAGCTCGCGACGCAGCGCATCGATGTTGATGGCCGCACCGAGCGCGCCCTGATCGTGGTGCAGGTCGACGCCCTGCAGCTTGATGTGATTGCCGTTGAGGGTCATCCCGTCGTTGGGGTCGATGCGCGTAGTAGCGGAAGCCGAAGGTGGTGGTGGTGCTGTCGGCGGTCGCGCCGCCGACCTTGACATCGGTCCGGATCCGGTAGAGGTACGGGTCGTCGGTCGACCACAGCCGCGGCTTGCTGACCGGGATGGCGGCCTGGACCGTCTGCTGCCCGACCGGCAGGGTGAACTTCGAGGAGGCCTTGCCCACCGACTTCCCCGCCGCGTCCAGAACGGTGGTGACCACGGTCGTCGCGGCCTCGCGGGTCCCGTCATTGGTCACGGTGGTGGCGACGTGGGCGGTGCCGCGGTGCTGGGCCAGGTCGGTCTGCAGGTTCGGTGTGGTGACGTACGTGCCCCACCGGGCGACGTGCACCGGGTCGGTGACGGTGAGGTGGGTGTTGCGGTAGATGCCGCTCCCGGAGTACCAGCGGCTGCTCGGCAGCTTGTTCTGCACCTTGACCGCGATCACGTTCGGGGTCGCGCCGGTGTGCGCCAGGGTGGTCAGGTCGACGCTGAAGCCGGTGTAGCCGTACGGATGCAGCGCGGCCAGAGTGCCGTTGACGTAGACCGACGAGTCCATGTACACACCGTCGAACTCGAGCGAGAGCTGCTTGCCGGCATCGGCTTTCGGAAGAGTGAAGGTCTTGCGGTACCAACCGAGGCCGCCTTGCAGGAAGCCGGTCCCGCTGTCGGTGCCGGCACCGGCCACCGGGTCGAGTCCGATGCTCCAGTCGTGCGGAAGCTTCACGGCGTCCCAGGTTGCGTCGTCATAGGTGGGGTCGGCCGCATTCGCGTAGGCACCCGGTCGGATCGGTGATGTCTTCGGAATTGACCAGGGCGAACCGCCACCCGTCGTTGAAGCTGACGGTGCGGCTACCGTCGTCGAGGGTCCCCTGGATCGCCTCGCTGGCGGGAGCCGGCGCGACGACAGCAGCGGTCGGCGCGGCGACCGCGACGTGCGGGGACGCCTGCGGCGTCGGTGTCGGCGGCGCAGCGGCCGACGGCAGGGCGCCGAGCGGAATCAACAGTCCGGTCGCCACGAGGAGGACGGACGTCGGGGCGAGGCGACGACGGGCGGGACGGGCTGGGCGATCAACTCTGATCAAGACGAACCTCCACCGAAACGGATGACGTTCGGTGACCGTACCGTTACATGCAGCTAACTCTCAACAGATGCAAACAGATTTCTTCCAAAACTCTCAGGATTCACCGACAATAGGGACAAATACCGCCACGCACTCGACGTGATGGGTCTGCGGAAACGCATCGAACGCTCGCAGCGACTCCAGGCGGTACCCGGCGTCGATCAGCGCCGCAGTGTCCCGACCCAGCGCCGCCGGATCGCACGCCACGTACACGATCACCGAGGGCCCCCGCGCTGCCAGCACGGCGCACAGCTCACGTCCGGCGCCCGACCGCGGCGGGTCCAGCACGATCGCGTCGACCGGCCCCACCAGCCCGGGACCTGGCCCACCCGGGCCGATCAACGCGGCGTCCACCCGGGCGGTCAGCACCTCGATCTGCGGAAGATCGGCGAGCTCGGCGGTCGCCAGCGCGGTAGCGGCACTGTCGGATTCCACCATCAGGACCCGGCCGTCGGTGCCGACCCGGTCGGCCAGCACCGCTGCGAACAGTCCGACACCGCCGTAGAGGTCCCACGCGGTGCCGGCTTCGGCCAGGATGCCGGCAACAGCGTCGTCGACCGCGGCGGCCAGGGTGTCCGCGGACGCCGGATGTACCTGCCAGAATCCGTCGCCGGCCACCGAGAAGTCACGTCCGACCGCGTGTTCGGTGACCGTCGGGGCCGGTTCTCCATCCCAGGTAGCGGTCAGCGCACCATCGCCGGAGCGGACCAGGGCGACCTCCGGCAGACCGGCATCGCGACCACCGGACCGACGGTCGCGGCCACCCCTCCGACGGTCGGCGGGACGCCCGCGGAGTTCGTGCCGGGCCACCCGTCGGCGGATGCCGTCCGGGATCTCGATCCCGGCGGCCAGCTCGGTCAGGCCGTCGGCGGCGATCAGACAGGGCTGCGCCGGTGAGACCCCGACCACCTGGTGAGACCGGGTCGCCCGGGGACCGATCCGTCCGGCATCGTCCAACGCCCAGCGCACCCTGGTCCGCCAGCCGAAGCCGTCCCCGGGCAGTTCCTCCACCTGCACCGGGAACGTCACCCCGGCAAGCCGCTGCAGTTGCTCCGCGACCACCGCGGCCTTCAGCTCCCGCTGCCGGGCGCCGGTGGCGTGCTGGAAATCGCAACCGCCGCAGCCGCCCGGGCCGAAATGCGCACACGGCGCGACCACCCGGCCGGGGTCCGCGCGCGGATATCTCGACGGCGTCCCCCCGACAGAACGAACCCGGGCGCGCTTCGGTGATCCGCACCGTCGCCCGCTCCCCCGGCAACACCAATCGGACGAACACCACCCGACCGTGGTGCCGAGCCACGCAATGCCCGCCGTGGGCGACCGGCCCGATGTCGAGGTCGACGAGGTCGCCGACCTCGAGCTCGGACGCGTCGGTGGACACCGTCATGCGCAGCGCACCACCATGTCAGTCGTCCTCGCTGTCGTCGCGTCCGCGCGAGGTCCGCCCGCGGATCGGGACGTCGAGGTCGCCGCGGGCCCGGATCCGTTCCACCGCAGCCTCCGACGACGACAGCTGCCACGGTACCGACGTCACCATCACGCCTGGGGTGAACAGCAGCCGGCCCTTGAGCCGTAGGGCGGACTGGTTGTGCAGCAGCTGTTCCCACCAGTGGCCGACCACGTACTCGGGAATGAACACGGTCACCACGTCGCGCGGCGAGTCCCGGCGGACCCGCTTCACGTAGTCCAGGATCGGCCGGGTGATCTCCCGGAACGGGGAGTCGATCACCTTGAGCGCCACCGGGATCTGCCGGTCCTCCCACTCGCGGGCGAGCGCCGCGGTGTCGTCCGGGTCGACGTTGACCGTGACCGCTTCGAGCCGGTCGGGACGGGTGGCTCTGGCGAAGGCGAGCGCCCGCATGGTCGGCATGTGCAGCTTGGACACCAGCACGATGGCGTGGATCCGCGACGGAAGGACCATGTCGTCCTCGTCGGCGGCGATCTCCCGCGCCACCCGGTCGTAGTGCCTGCGGATCGCCTTCATCGTCATGAAGATCACCGCCATGGCCAGGATGGCGATCCAGGCGCCGGCCAGGAACTTGGTGATGAGCACGATCACCAGGACAACAGCGGTGAAACAGAACCCGACCGCGTTGATGGTCTGGGACCGGCGCATCCGGTGGCGCGCGGCCGCGTCCTTCTCGGTGCGCAGCAGCCGGTTCCAGTGCCGGATCATGCCCGCCTGCGAGCAGGTGAACGACACGAACACACCGACGATGTAGAGCTGGATCAGCGCATTGACCTGGGCCTGGAACGCCACGATGAGGATCAAGGCGACCACGGCCAGGAACACGATGCCGTTGGAGAACGCCAGCCGGTCGCCTCGGGTGTGCAGTTGACGGGGCAGGAAGCGGTCCTGCGCGAGGATCGAGCCCAGCACCGGGAAACCGTTGAAGGCGGTGTTGCAGGCCAGGATCAGGATCAGCCCGGTGGTGAAGGACACCAGATAGAAGGCGGGACTGAACCCGGAGAACACCGCCTGGGCAACCTGGGCGATCAGCGTCTTCTGGAAGTAGTCGGGCGGTGCGCCGACCAGCTGCGTCGCCGGATCGTCGACGATGTGCGCCGAGGTGACCCGAGCCAGGAAGACCATCCCGAGCATCATCGTCACCGACAGACCGCCCATCAGGGCCAGCGTGGTCGCGGCGTTGCGGGACTTCGGCTTCCGGAACGCCGGCACCCCGTTGGAGATCGCCTCGACGCCGGTGAGCGCCGCCGACCCTGACGAGAACGACCGCAGCAACAGGAAGATCAGCGCGAATCCGGACAACGAATGCTCGGCGACCACCCCGTACTGCGCGCTCTCCGCCTGCATTTCCGAATCGAAGGCGAACCGGATGATCCCGGTCAGGATCATCGACAGCATCGCCGCGATGAACAGGTAGACGGGCACCGCGAACGCAACGCCGGACTCCCGGACACCGCGCAGATTGGCCGCCGTCACCAGCACGATGATGAGAATCGAGAACTCGACAGGGTGGTCGCCGACCACAGGTATCGCCGAGCCGATGTTGGCCACGCCCGATGCGGTCGAGACCGCCACCGTCAGGATGTAGTCGACCAACAGGGCACTCGCCACCAGCAGGCCGAAGTTCGGGCCGAGGTTCTTGGTGGCCACCTCGTAGTCGCCGCCGCCGCTGGGATAGGCGTGCACGTTCTGCCGGTACGAGGCGACCACCACGAGCATCACGACGCAGACCAGCACGGCGATCCACGGTGCGAAGGCGTACGCGGCCAGGCCCGCAACGGACAGCGTCGCGAAGATCTCCTGCGGCGCGTACGCGACGCTGGACATCGCGTCGGACGCGAACACCGGCAGCGCGATGCGCTTGGGCAGCAGGGTGTGGGCGAGCCGGTCGCTCCGGAACGGCCGCCCCACCAGCACCCGCTTCGTGGCGGTGGTCAACTTGGACACGCCGGGAGCCTACGGCCATCCGGGGCAGCACACGGCTACCGCCGTGGCAATCGGGCCGGCCGGTGTGCGCGGGCGGGGTCGGGCGGTACGTTACGAACCGCCGACCGGCGGCACCGCCCCGCAGGCGGCGCGGGAACGAAGGGGCACCTGGCGTGCACATCGTGATCATGGGTTGCGGCCGAGTCGGCTCGTCGCTGGCCAGGCAACTCGGCCGGGCCGGGCACTCGGTGGCGGTGATCGACCGGGACCCGACCGCGTTCCGCAGGTTGGGACCGGAGTTCACCGGCCAGCAGGTCCGCGGGGTCGGTTTCGACCGGGACACCCTGCTGGAGGCGCGGATCCGCGAGGCGCATGCGTTCGCCGCGGTGTCCTCCGGCGACAATTCGAACATCATCGCCGCCCGGGTGGCGCGCGAGCAGTTCGGCGTCGCCACCGTGGTGGCCCGGATCTACGACCCGAAGCGGGCGCAGGTGTATGAGCGACTCGGCATTCCCACCGTCGCCACCGTGCCGTGGACCACCGACCGGCTGCTGCGGGCGATCATCCCGGAGGGCCTGATCAGTGAATGGCGCGATCCGTCGGGCACCGTGACCATCGTCAACCTGCCGTACCACCGGGATTGGATCGGCCTGCCGCTGAGTGACCTGGAGGGCGCGGTGGGCGTGCACACCGCCTTCGTGGTCCGCTTCGGCAACGGCGTGCTGCCCACCCCGGAGACGGTGGTCCAGGAGGGCGACGTGATCTACGTCGCCGCTCTGTCCGGCAGCATCCACGATGTCGCCGAGCAGGCCTCGGTGTCCCCCTTGGAAGGCCCCTGATGCGTATTGCCATCGCCGGTGCCGGATCGGTCGGCAGGTCGATCGCCTCGGAGCTCATCGAGAACGGGCACCACGTGATGCTCATCGATCGGGATCCCGAGGCGATCAAGCCGGATCGGATCGAAGCCGCCGAGTGGGTCCAGGCGGACGCCTGCGAGGTCGCCTCGCTGGAGGACGCCGGACTGCAGACCTGCGACGTGGTGATCTCGTGCACCGGTGACGACAAGGTGAACCTGGTGGTCTCGCTGCTGGCCAAGACCGAGTTCGCGGTCGGTCGGGTGGTGGGCCGGGTCAACGACCCGCGCAACGAGTGGCTGTTCACCGACGCCTGGGGTGTCGATGTCGCGGTGTCCACGCCGCGCATCCTGGCCGCGCTGGTCGAGGAGGCGGTCTCGGTGGGCGATCTGGTGCGGCTGTTCACCCTGCGCCAGGGTCAGGCGAACCTGGTCGAGGTCACCCTGCCGCCGAACACCCGGTGGGCGGGTCGGCCGGTTCGCGACCTCAATCTGCCGCGGGACTCCGCCCTGGTGACGATCCTGCGCGGCGGTCGGGTGATCGTGCCGTCTCCCGACGAGCCTGTCGAGCCCGGTGACGAGCTGCTGTTGGTGGCCTCCACCGAGGTGGAGGATCAGGTCAGGGACGCGTTGAACTAGAGCCCTTGCCGCGCATCCAGCCGGGCAGGCTCATGCCGGCCGCGCTGCCGACGATCAGCACGGTGGCGACCAGCGCGGCCAGGAACAGCGGATAGCCCATCACCAGCCGGGCGGTGGCCAGCCAACCGACGGAGTTGTTGTCGTACAACTGGTTCTGCACGGCGAACCGGGCGCCGAACACGAGCACCCAGACTCCGGTGGCGAGGTCGTAGCGACGCACCAGTGAGCGGTCGGCCCGCCACCTGGTGCCGCGCCCGTTGAGGCTCTCCCACAGCACGCCGATCAGCGGCCAGCGCACCAGGATCGAGAGCAGCAGCGCGCCGCCGTAGACCAGGTACGACCAGATGCCGAGCAGGAAGTAGCCCTTGGCGGAGCCGGTGCGGTAGGCGATGAATGCCGCGATGCCGACGCCGAACAGGCCGGCGATGGCCTGGGTCACCGGGCGGTGCCGGACCAGCCGCAGGATCGCGATGACGAGGCCGGCGGCCAGCGCCGCGCCGATCGCCCAGCCGAGCGAACTCACCGCGTTCACGATGACGAAGACCACGACCGGCAGTGCCGAATCGAACAGCCCCATCGGGCCGCCCATCTGCTCCCACATGGTGGGCGCGGCCGGAGCCGCGGCAGGGTCGAGGGCCTCGACCGGGTCCGGACCGGCATCTACCGCTGGCGGTCCCGACTCGGGGTCGCCGGAGTACGGAGCCGTCACGCGTGGACCGGCAGCAATTCGTAGTCCGGGTTGTACATGGTCTTCTGGCCGTCCCGGACGGCGATCCGGCCCGCGCGCCTTCAACGTGCGTCCCGGCTCGACGCCGGGGATCGAGCGGCGGCCCAGCCAGACCAGCTGGACCGCGTCGGTGCCGTCATAGAGCTCGGCCACCAGGGTGGCCAGCGAGTCGGTGGGCCGGAGGTCGACGAACCGCAGCCGGCCCATGATGCACACCCGCTCGCCCTGCCCGCAGCTGCCGACGTGCCGGGCGCCCGCGGTCGCGGCCACTTCAGAGCTCAGCTTGTCCGCCTCGAGTTCGGCGTCATCGCTGGTCAGACGCTTGAACCAACGTCCGAGGCTGGTCGACATGACTTCCGTCCACTCATAGGTCTCACGGCGGGCTCCACCTCGGAACCCGCTCGTACCGGTTCCAGGATAGGCCCGTTTCAGCGCGCCCGGGTCCGATCCAGCACGGCGGCGATATCCGGCGGCCGGTACCCCGGGCCTTTGAGGATCTTGCCGTCGGAGCGGCGCACCGGTCGGCCGTCCGCGCCGAGTTTGGTCATGTTCGAGGCGTGCACCTCGTCCAGCACGGCGTCCAGGTCGATGCCATAGACATGGGCGGTCCCGTAGGCGACATAGACGATGTCCGCGAGCGCGTCGGCGACTCCCACCAGGTCGCCTGCCGTCGCGGCCCGCTGCAGCTCGTCGACCTCCTCCTCGATCAGCGCCTGCCGCAGCGTCACCTGAGCCGGGTTCCAGCTCGGTGGTGGGTGCGTGGTGCAACGGCAATTGGTAGGCGCGGTGGAACTCGGCGACCTGCTGGGCTGCCCGACTGATCGTCGAGTCCGACTCAGGCACAGTCGACGCAGACCGGTGCGCCCGTTCTTGTCCGATGCCAGCCGGCTTCGGTGCTGGACCAGGAAGCACACCGAACAGGTGAACTCGTCAGCCTGCTTGGGCACCACCTTGACGGTCAGTTCCTCGCCGGACAGGTCTGCGCCGGGCAGCTCGAAGGACTCGGCGATGTCGGACTCGTCCACATCCACCACGGCCGACTGGGCTTCGTTGCGCCGTGCCTTCAGCTCCTCCAGCGAGTCCTCGCTGACTTCGTCGGATTCGTTCCGACGCGGAGCGTCGTAATCGGTGGCCATGGCGGTACCTCAACCTTCGTGATCATTCTTGTCGTGAAAGCGGAGAGCGGGGATTCTCCGCCGGACGTAACGCCGCGGTCGATCGATTTGTGCCCGCCTACCGGAGCGGCAGCAGGGTAGCCGACAAACCGGACCTCCGCGCAGCGGGGCTCGCCGACGGCAGCGGCCGAAGTGACCTGGGCACCACGCCGCGCCCTCTACTCTGGAACCTCAGCCGCCCGATCGTCGGGACGCGACGTCTGGAGGATCCACCCGGTGACTGCCACCACTTCGCCCGAGCGGTACCGCCGGCGGCGCCGCTGGCCGGTGCTGACGGTGATCCTGGTGCTGCTGGTGGGGGCGGGGCTGATCTGGTTCCAGGCACTGCGGCCGGCCGCGGCGCAGAGCAACGGGTGCAACCAGCCCGGCCCGGCGCCGACCACCGCGTCCGCGACCAGCCGCAGCTCGCGTGGGGCGACCACCAGTGCCGGCGCCACCACGAGCAGCCCGGCCAGGAGCAGCACCGCGACCAAGCCGTCCACGCCGAAGAAGACCACCGGCAAGACGACCCCCAGCAAGACGACGAGCAGCAGCAGTGCGGCATCCACCAGCAGATCCGCGACCAGTACCACAACGGTGTCGACATCGATGGGCGAGTTCACCGACAAGAACACGCTGGCCTCGACCCGGCCGGCCGACCCGAGCGTTGTGCAGCTGCGGGTGTTCAACGCGTCGCAGTCCAGGGGTCTGGCCAAGACCGTGACCGAACAGCTCCGCACGGCCGGCTTCGAATCGATCCTGCCGCCGACCAACGACCCGCTATATCCGGCGTCCGACCTGCGCTGCGTCGGCGAGATCCGCTACGGGCGGGCCGGTGCGGCGGCCGCCCGCACCGTCCTCCTGGTCGCGCCGTGCTCGCAGCTCATCGTCGACGACCGGTTCGACGACTCCGTCGATCTGGCCCTCGGAGCCCTGTACACCTACGGCGAGCTCTCCGATCAGACCAAAGCGGACCTGGCCGCCATCCATGACGCCTCCAGACCGCCCGCGGTGATCGAGGGACAGACCGCCTCCGCCCGTCCGATGCCGCCGATCCCGCCGCTGCCGACGGCGGTCTGCCCCGCCTGACCGGATCCACGCCGGTCCCCTACGATCGGCGCAGACTTCGCGAAGGAGCGTGCTACGTGGCGACCAAGGCTCGGACGGCATTCGGCATCGACATCGGCGGAACCGGGATCAAGGGCGGCATCGTCGACCTGGACAAGGGCGAGATGGCGAGCGAGCGGTTCCGGCTCGACACGCCGCAACCCTCGACCACCCAGGCGGTCGCCGAGACCGCCGCCAAGGTCGCCGGGCATTTCGACTACCAGGGTCCGGTCGGGTTGACCTTTCCCGGGGTGGTGCAGCACGGAGTTGTCCACACCGCGGCCAACGTCGACAAGTCCTGGATCGGCGCACCCATCGTCGACATCGCGACCCCGCTGATGCCGGGCCCGGTGACGGCGTTGAACGACGCGGACGCCGCCGGGCTGGCGGAGGTCCGGTACGGGGTCGGCCAGGGCGTCAAGGGAATCGTCATCATGGTCACCTTCGGCACCGGGATCGGGACCGCGATCATGTACGACGGCCAGCTGGTGCCCAACGCCGAGCTCGGGCACCTGGAGATCGACGGCCATGACGCCGAGACGAAGGCCTCGGCATCCGCCAGAGAACGTGAAGACCTGTCCTGGGAGCAGTGGGCCAAGCGCGCAACCAAGTACCTGCAGCGCCTGGAGAACCTGCTCTGGCCGGAGTTGTTCATCCTCGGCGGCGGCATCTCCAAGAAGCCGGACAAGTGGGTCCCGCTGCTGAAGACCCGCACTCCGCTCAAAGTGGCCGAGATGGCCAACAACGCGGGCATCGTCGGGGCCGCACTGGCCGCGTCGGAAGCGGCTTCCTGACCCTCGGATCCGTTCCGACCACTGCTTTCCGGTCGTGGGCCGCCCCGTGCCGCCGTTACACTGGAACGGTCGCCTCCCCGGGCAGGCCAGAGGGCCCGGGATCCCCGGCCCACCTCCCCGAGCTTCGGGGCCCGCCCGCCGGCACTCCAGGCGGCGATCTGACGCGAAAGGTCATCAGTGGCAGGCGCAGCAGCTTCCCATTCCACCAGTACCGCCATCGCCGCAGCGGACCCCGCTGCCGGCGCGGCACCCGCGGTAGAGGTCGAGGCGGCACCCGCCGCACCGAAGGCCCGCACCCGCCCGTCCCGGGCGAAGAAGCCGCTCGAGGTCGCCGAAGGGGCGGTCGCGACGGCTGCCGCCAAGCGCAAGCCTGCCGCCAAGACGGCCCCCGGGGTCGCCGACGGTGGCGACGCCGCCCCGTCCGACCTCGAGGTCGACGAGCTGGACCCGGCCGACCTGGCGGGCGACCTGCCGGGCGTCGAGCTCACCGCCGACGGCGTGGTCGTCGAGGGTCTCGTGGTCGAGGACGTCGTGATCGAGGACGTCGTGATCGAGGCCGTCGTGGTGGAGACCACCGAGACCACCGACGAGGAGACCGAGGAAGAGGCCAAGCCCGAGGGGGAGGAGTTCTCCTGGGACGACGAGGAGGAGTCCGAGGCGCTCAAGCAGGCTCGCAAGGACGCCGAGCTCACCGCCTCCGCCGACTCGGTCCGCGCCTACCTCAAGCAGATCGGCAAGGTCGCGCTGCTCAACGCCGAGGAAGAGGTGGACCTGGCCAAGCGCATCGAGGCCGGCCTCTACTCCTCCGAGCGGATGCGGCAGATCGTCGAAGGCGGCGACAAGCTGGCCAGCCAGATGCGTCGGGACCTGAACTGGATCAAGCGCGACGGCGAGCGCGCCAAGAACCACCTGCTGGAGGCCAACCTCCGGCTGGTGGTCTCCCTGGCCAAGCGCTACACCGGGCGCGGCATGGCGTTCCTCGACCTGATCCAGGAGGGCAACCTCGGCCTGATCCGGGCGGTCGAGAAGTTCGACTACACCAAGGGCTACAAGTTCTCCACCTACGCCACCTGGTGGATCCGGCAGGCCATCACCCGTGCGATGGCCGACCAGGCCCGCACCATCCGGATCCCGGTGCACATGGTCGAGGTGATCAACAAGCTCGGCCGGATCCAGCGCGAACTGCTCCAGGACCTCGGGCGGGAGCCGACCCCCGAGGAACTGGCCAAGGAAATGGACATCACCCCGGACAAGGTGCTGGAGATCCAGCAGTACGCCCGGGAACCGATCTCACTCGACCAGACGATCGGCGACGAGGGCGACTCGCAGCTCGGCGATTTCATCGAGGACTCCGAGGCCGTCGTCGCGGTCGACGCGGTCTCCTTCACCCTGCTGCAGGACCAGCTGCAGTCCGTGCTGCAGACGCTCTCCGAGCGGGAGGCCGGCGTGGTCCGGCTCCGGTTCGGGCTCACCGACGGTCAGCCGCGCACCCTGGACGAGATCGGCCAGGTCTACGGGGTCACCCGTGAGCGGATCCGGCAGATCGAATCCAAGACCATGTCCAAGCTGCGCCACCCGTCGCGGTCCCAGGTCCTGCGCGACTACCTGGAGTAGGGGCTCACCTCGGATCCGGTGTCAGCGCCAGCCGATCAGCAGTAGCACATCCGGCACGATCACCAGCAGCGCTGCCAGCAGGTAGACGCCGATGGTGGCGGCCTGCGGCAGCGGCTCCGGGTCCAGGAGCCGGCGTACCCGCCCGGTCATGGTGGCCACTGCGACCGCTCCCGACCCGGTCGCCGTCGCCCCCGAGAGGTCGGCGCCCGGGTCCGGCCCCGGGCTCGCGGCGCCGCGGGCAGGTGTACTGGCCAGCGTGACCTTGGCCAGTGCGGAGGCCAGAACTGCGGGCCGCGCCCGGCGCACAGCCAGATCGTCGGCCAGCATCTCGGCGAGACCGGCGACCGCGGTGCGGGCCATCTGCACCCCGGGTACCGGTCCCAACGACGCCGCCCAGGCCTGGAAAGGCAGGATCAGCAGGTCGTGCCGGGACCGCAGGTGGGCCCGTTCATGCTCCAGCACGGCCGCCAGCTCGGGCAGGGTGAGCAGATCCAGCAGGCCGGCCGAGAGCACAACCCTCGAGTGCCAACCCGGCACCGAGTAGGCGACCGCGGAGGCGTGATCCAGCACCCGGACGTCGGAGAGCAATGCCGAGTTGGCCGCCTCCGGGTCCCTCCTGGACAGCAGGTCGATCAGCGATCGATGGGTCCGGCGTCGCCGCATCGCCAGGTAGAGGCATCGGATCAGCACGACGAGCAGTGCGGTCGCAATGGCGACGGCCAGCAGCCCGCAGGCCACCCGCCACGGCGTCAGTCCGTCGAACGGCCGGCCATGCCACAGCTGCTCGGCGAACGCGATGAGCGCAGCTGAACAGGTTGTCGCCCAGCGGCGCGACGGCGAGCGTGACGAGAGAGCCGAGCATCGAGAGCCCGGCGCCGAGGCAGATCGCCTGCCAGAGCACCAGGGCCGCCCTCGGGGAACGTTGGGACCAGCCGGCGCCGGCATAGGCGACACTCACCGGTCCGGCCAGCAGCACACCCGCCGCGGCCAACCCGGCAGCGAGCACCGGTGCTGGCAGACCGGCGGACACCGGCCTACCTTTCGCCCAGGGCGCGGCGCAGCGCCTCGACGTCCTCCGGGGAGACCGACCCGACGAACCGGGCCAGCGCGTCGTCACGGTCGCCCGCGGTGTCGAGCACCTGACGCATCAGCTCGGCGGTGCGCTCCTCCCGGCTCGCGGTGGCCTCGTAGGAGTGCGCCCGGCCGTCCCTCGACCGACGCACCAGGCCCTTGGTCTCCAACCGGGCGAGCACGGTCAACACCGTGGTGACCGCGAGCTCGCGGCCGGGCAGTGCATCGGCCACCGCCCGTGCCGTCATCGGCGACGACGAGTCCCACAGGATCTCGACAACAGCGCGTTCCAGTTCACCGCGGGCCGCCATCGACACCCCTTTCCTCGCCCCTGGGACACCAGTCTACGACGGACTTTCTACTTTCTGTAGAAGTTCTACGAATCGTCGAATACTGTGAGGTCATGACCACTCGCAGCGCGACTCAGTCGGACGGTCTGACACCGCGCGAGGACCAGGTGCTGGAGCTGATCGGCCGCGGGCTGACCAACCGCGAGATCGGTGATCACCTCGGAATCGCGGAGAAGACCGTGAAGAACATCGTCACCGTGGTGCTGGCCAAGCTCGGCCTGCAACGCAGGGCACAGGCAGCCGTGTACGTCACCGTCCGCCGGGTCACCGGTGGAGCCGTCACCTGGGCCGCTGGATCTCCCGGGCTGATCGTCGGCTGATGGCGACCGGCCGACGCGCCGCCGCCGACCGTCGGGGGGCGGTGGCAGACTTGTGCCCATGTGCCGCAACATCAGGACCTTGTACAACTTCGAGCCCGCCGCCACCTCCGGCGAAGTGCGAGCCGCCGCGCTGCAGTACGTGCGCAAGGTCAGCGGGTCGACCAACCCTTCGGCAGCGAACCGGGAGGCGTTCGACGCCGCGGTGGACGCCGTCGCCGACATCACCCAGCAGCTGCTCGATTCACTCGTCACCTCGGCGGATCCGAAGGACCGTGAGGTCGAGGCGGCCAAGGCACGCAAGCGGGCCGCGCTGCGCTACGGCACCCCGCTCGACGACGATCACGATCACGACCACGGCGATCACACCCATACCCACGACCACCCGCACGCGCACTCGCACGCCTGATCGGTCGCTGTTTCGCGCCACCCTCGGCACCTCGCCGCCATCCGGAGGAACCGGTCTCACCGGCGCGCCCCGGTGCGGCTGCGGTTCGTATCAACCGCGTCGCCGGAACCTCCGAGCCGATACCGATCGGGCTACGAATGCCTCCACAGGAGTGGATCCGGTCACAGTCGAGTCACAAGTCGGCACCGCAGGGGAACACATCCCCCGTCCTCTGCGTCGTCACAGGTAGGAACGAATCAGCCGCCGAGAGGCGGCGAACGATGGGAGGACGCCATGACCACAACGCTGGCCAGCCCGGCAGCCCTGACCGCTGAAGACCGATGCGACCGGTGCAGCGCGGCCGCTGTCGTACGAGCAGTCCTTCCGAAGGGCGGCGAGCTGCTGTTCTGCGGGCACCACGCCCACGAGCACTCCGCCCGGCTCGAGGAGTTGGCAGCGGTGCTGTACGACTCGCGCATCGCCAACTGACACCTCCCGGGAGCACCTCCGCACAGGGGCGGACCGCAGTTGCGGTCCGCCCCTGTTCCGTGTCCGGACCCGTCGCAGATCCGTCAAACCGCTGTCGCCCGGTCGCCCGGTGGGCAATGATGCCAGCGGGCACACAACCGGACGGGCGCAGTGAAGGGACGCAGATGAGCCATCCAGGGACGGGCGGCAGCGCGCCGTACCAGAACCTGATGACGGCCACGGCCGGTGCCCAACGGGCCCCCCAGGCCGACCCGGTGGCGGCCCTCCTGCTGGTGGTGGCCGGCATCTTCGGGGTTGTCCAGCTGATGCTGCCGTGGATCGGCATCGGCAACGGGCTGGACGGTTCGTACACCGGCTGGGACCTGTTCAAGGTCGGCCGCGACCAGTCCCTGGACCTCTCCGGGACGGTGGCCACCTACGCTCTTCCCGCCGTCGCCGTCGCCGGTGGCGCCCTGGTCCTGCTCGGGCTGGCGATGTTCGCCCCGATCAACCACCGGCCGCTCGGCGCGGCCGCCCTGGCCTTCTCGGTGGTCGCCGTCGTCGGCGCCGCCTCGTGGGTGCTCGAGACCAGGACCGCCCGCGGCGGCATCGGCGCGATCGTCGACCTCGCCCAGGTCGGCTGGTACCTGTTCCTGGTCGCCGGGCTGATCGGCCTGATCGGCTCGATCAAGGCCCTGGCCACCGGCTGACCCGACCCGGTCGGCGGTAGGCCCACCCCCACCCCCGGTCGGCGGTCTGAGCCGGTTCCTGCCCGGGACCGCGGCCGCCACCCTGGGGAGAACAGGCCGGCACCGTGCCGGCCGGTCCCCCGGGAGCCCGCGATGACCACCAGTACCGCCACCACGGCACCGACCGCATCGGACGCGCCGACCCACCGCCGGCTGACCGTCCGATTCGCCACCTGGAGCGCCCACCATCCGTGGTGGGCCATCGGCGGCTGGGTGCTGCTGGTGGTGGCGTGCTACCTCGGCGGTACCGCCGCCGGCATGACCAGGGCCACCGACGCCCAGCTGCAGAACGGTGAGTCCGGTCGGGCGGCCGCAATGATCGCCGGGTCGACCCTGGGTGACGACCACAGCGAGACCGATCAGGTGCTGATCACCGCCGTGGCCGGCGGCCCGGTAGACCTCACCGCTGCACAGGCGGCCGCCGCGGATGTCCGGAGCCACCTCGGGCAGCTCCCCGGTGTGCTCGAGGTCGGGGCCGGCCTGCGGTCCGCGGACGGCACCGCGCTGATGATCCCGGTCCACCTCGACGGAGACGCCGCCCTGGAGCCGGTACGGGCGGCCACTGCGGCGATCGCCGCCGACCACCCGGGGGTGCGGGTGGAGCAGACCGGCGGGGCGTCCATCCACGCCGCGGTGGACGACACGCTGTCGCACGACTTCATGACCGCCCTGGTGATCTCGCTACCGGTGACCCTGCTGATCCTGCTGGTCGCGTTCGGCGCGCTGACCGCCGCCGGGGTGCCGGTACTGCTCGGCGTGACCTCGGTGCTCTCCGCGGTGGGTCTGTACACGGCAGCGTCGCGGCTGTTCCCGGACGGCGGAAGTACCGCCGAACTGATCCTGCTGATCGGCATGGCGGTCGGTGTCGACTACTCGCTGTTCTACCTGAAACGGGAGCGGGAGGAGCGGAGCAGCGGACGCTCCGGTGCCGAGGCGCTGGATCGGGCCGCGGCCACCGCCGGGCACGCGGTCGTCACCTCCGGGTTCGCCGTGATGGTCTGCATGGCCGGCCTGTACCTGATCGGCGACGCCAACTTCGCCGCCATGGCCACCGGCGCGATTCTGGTGGTGGCGGTCGCAGTGCTCGGCTCGTTGACCGTGTTGCCGGCCGTGCTCTCGCTGCTCGGCGACCGGGTTGACCGGCCGCGGATACCGGTGCTCTGGCGGTTGACCAACTCCGACCGGCCGCCGCGGGTATGGCCGGCACTGTTGCGACCGGCTCTGCGCCATCCGGCGGTGACCCTGGTGATCGCCACGGCCGCCATGCTCGCGCTGGCGCTGCCGGCCCTCGATCTGCGGCTCAAGGGGTCCGACGATTCGGACCTGCCCCGGACCATGCCCACCATGCAGGCCTACGACCGGCTGCAGGCCGCGTACCCGCAGACCCGCACGAGTCATCTGGTGGTGGTTCACCCCACCACCCGCCGAGGCGACGGCGGGGACCGCGGCCGCCGTGGCTGACCTGTTGCGGCGCAGCGCTTCCGACCCGCTGCTGGGCGGCGGCACCATCGAGGCGCAGAGTGCGGACCTGGTGCTGGTCGACGTGTCGGCCCCGTTCCGACCCGGTACCGATCAGGCGAAGAGCTCGCTGCAGCACCTGCGGGTCGACCTGTTGCCCGAAACCCTCGGCCAGGTAACGGGTGTCGAGTACGCGGTGACCGGTCAGACCGCCCATGACGTCGACTACGTCGACCGGCTCAGCAGTCGGGCTCCGTGGGTGATCGCGTTCGTGCTACTGCTCACCATGCTGCTGATGACGTTGGCGTTCCGCTCGGTGGTGGTCGGGCTGGTCACCATCGCCGTCAACATGCTCTCCGCCGCAGCGGCTTTCGGCGTTCTGGTGCTGGTCTTCCAACATCACTGGGCGGAGGGTCTGCTGGGCTTCAGCTCCTCGGGGGCGGTCATCTCCTGGATCCCGGTCTTCCTGTTCGTCATCCTGTTCGGCCTGTCCATGGACTACCACGTGCTGGTGCTCTCCCGGATCCGGGAGGCGGTCGAGCGCGGCCTGCCGCTACGGGAGGCGCTGCGGGACGGCATCACCCGGTCGGCCGGGGTGGTGACCTCCGCCGCGGCGGTGATGATCGGCGTGTTCGCGATCTTCGCCGGGCTCAGCCTGATCGAGTTCAAGGAACTCGGCATCGGGCTGGCGGTCGCGGTGCTGCTGGATGCCGTGCTGGTCCGGATCGTCATCCTGCCGGCGGTGATGGCCCTGCTCGGCGATGCGAACTGGTGGGCCCCGGCCTTCCTGCGCCGCCCGGTCAGAGCAGCCCGAGCAGGTGATCCCGCCGCTGTTCCAGCAGTTCAGCACTAGCCGACGCGGAGGCCGGCCCGGGCACCGCCCGCCGGAGCTGACCGTGCACCGTCGCGTGCGGCGCGCCGGTCCGGGCGGCCACCCGCCCGACCAGTTGATTGACCTCGCGACGCAGTCCCGCGGCGGCCCGCCAGCCGTCTGCTCCGCCTGCGGGGTGGTCGACCACGTGCCGGCCGGCCGCGTCCACCCGTCGGCGCAACGCCGAGTCCCTGGTGGCCAGCAACGCTGCGGTCTGCTCCGGAGTGAGCAGCCCTGGCAGGCCGAGGAACGCCTCGTCGTCGTCGGAGAGCGGCTGCGGAGCGGCACCGGCCGTGACCGCCCGGCCGGAGTGCAGCAGGTGCGCGAATTCGGCCTGCGAGTCCAGCACCTCCATCGCCGGTACCGCGTCGGGCTCGGTCCGCTCCGGGGGGAGGTCGAGCGCGTCGGTGTCGTCGGTCTCCTCGGAGGGCGGCGGCGGTGCCAGCACGAAGTTCCGGTCGATCTCCATCTCCGCGGCCAGCGCGAGCAGCGGCCGGACCGCGGGCAGGAACACCGTCGCCGACTCGTGCGCCGCCCTCGCCCGGACCACCCGGCCGACGGCCTGGGCGAAGAACAGCGGTGTCCGGTAGCTGGTCATCCAGGCCAGACAGGCGGCCCGTGGCACGTCGACGCCCTCGGAGATCATCCGGACGCAGACCGCGATCCGCTGGTCGGAATGGCGGAACTGCTCGATCCGCCGGGACGCCCTCGGGTCGTCGGAGAGGATCAGCGCGGGCTTCTCCCCGGTCAGCTTGTGCACGATCGCGGCGTAGGCCCTGGCGTCGTCCTGATCGCTGGCCAGGACCAGGCCGGCCGCGTCCGGCATGCCGGACTCCCGGAGGTGGGTGATGCGCTCGTCCATCGCTGCCAGCACGTGCGGCACCCAGCCGCCGGACGGGTCGAGGGCGGTCTTCCAGGCGGCCGCTTCCACGGCGGCGGTGCCGGCGTCGGTGAGCGACGCCGCGATCACCTCGCCGGCGCTGTTGCGCCAGCGGGACACCCCGGTGTACGCGGCGAACACCACCGGCCGGACCACCCGGTCGGCGAGCGCCTGCCGGTAGCCGTAGGTGTGGTCGGCCACCGACCGCAGCAGGTCGCCGTCGGTCTCGTAGCCGACGAACGGGATCCGTTCGTCACCCTTGGTCCGGAACGGGGTACCGGTCAGCGCCACCCTCCGGTGCGCCTCGTCGAACGCGTCGGCGACCGCCGCCCCCCAGGACAGCCCGTCGCCGGCGTGGTGGATCTCGTCGAGGATCACCAACGACCGCCGGGTACGGGACCTGGCCGCGTGGATGGCCGGCCGCCCGGCGACCTGCGCGTAGGTGGTGACATACCCGTGTGCGCCGTCCCGGACCGGACCCTGGGCGTTGCGCATGGTCGGGTCGAGCACCAGCCCGACGCCCGCGGCCGCGTCCGCCCACTGGGTGCGCAGATGATCGGTCGGGCAGACCACGACGATCCGGTCCACCACCCGCCGGGCGATCAACCGGGAAGCCAGGGCGAGCGCGAAGGCGGTCTTGCCCGCACCGGGCGTTGCGGTGACCAGGAAATCCCGCGCACCGGCCGCGTCATAGGCGTCCAGCGCCTCGGTCTGCCAGGGCCGCAGAGGACGACCGGCCGGCTCGATCGACACGCTCACCCCGCCTCCCCGGTACCGTCCGCCCACCGAAAGGCCCCCGGTCACCGCGGAGGACGATCGCCCGGCGGCGGCTCGAGGGCCGAGCCCAGAGCCTACCGGGTCACAAATCCGTCGCGGCGCGGTGTCTGCGGCTGTAGATCTCCCGCGAACGGGGCATATTCGTAGGGTGAGCAGCCCGACCGGCCCGAGCGACCCCGCCAGGGCGCTCCCCACCGCGGAGCGCCCGGTCCCACCGGCGTACCCGCTCCCCCGGGCTCCCGAGCTGCTCGCCGACGAAGCCTGGGTGCGCGAGCAGGCCCGCCGCAACGGCGCGCTCCCCGCCCCGCCGTTCCAGCGGCATCCGCTGGGTGCCGCGCCCTACGGCAGTGGCAGCCCCGCCGATTCCAGCGAGACCGTCGCGTTGCAGCGGCCGCCGCCGGAGACCACCCCGTCCGGCCACACCTCGCCGCTGCTGCAGCGCACCTCGCCTGGCACCGGGCCGGTACCGGGCCGATCCCCACCGCCAACGGGCCGGTCCGGCAGCGCTGGCGCAAGGTCGCCGGCCGCACCCTGTCCAAGGCCTGGAACGACTCGCTGTTCGGCCTGAGCTCGCAGGCGGCGTTCTGGTCGGCGCTGTCCACCGCGCCGCTGCTGCTGGCTCTGCTCGGCCTGGTCGGCTACGTCACGCACTGGTTCCCGCCGGGCACCACCGACGACGTCCGCACCCAGGTCTTCAACTTTCTGCACTTCATCTTCAACTCCGAGGTCGCCGACAATCTGGTCGGGAACACGGTCGACGTCATTCTGAACAACGGCCGCAGCGACGTCGTGTCCGTCGGCCTGATCATCAGCTTCTGGGCCGGCTCGTCGGCCATGTCGGCCTTCGTCGAGTCGATCACCATCGCGTACTGCCAGCACGAGGTCCGAAATCCGGTGGCGGAGCGGTTCTTCTCGCTGTTCCTCTATCTCATCGCGCTGTTCGCCGGAATTCTGCTGCTGCCGTTGCTGGCCATCGGGCCCGACTACCTGGTCAAACTGTTCTCGCCGGACTGGCAGGAGACCGTTTCGACCATCGTCAACATCTCGTACTACCCGGTGGTCGCCGGCGGCCTGATCCTGCTCCTGGCCACGCTCTACAAGGTGGCGCCCAAACACAAGCACCGCTGGAAGCGCGGCCTACCCGGCGCACTGCTGGCCGCCCTGGTGTTCCTGGTCGCCAGCTTCGGGCTCCGGCTGTACCTGTCCTACGTGTACTCGCACGGCCTGACCTACGGCGCGCTGGCCACTCCGATCACGTTCCTGCTCTTCTACTACTTCGTGGCGATGGCGATCGTGATCGGGGCGCAGTTCAACAACGCAACCCTTGAGTACTACCCGCCGAAGCGCTCACGGCGGGAGATGCGCAAGTGGCGGGTCTACGTGCCGACCGCGGACGGGCAGAAGTCCGCCTGAGGTCAGTCCTTCCGGCCGGGCGGCAGCGCCTTGAAGATCCGTTCGCAGTCCGGACACACCGGCGAACCCGGCTTGGCCGAGCGGGTGACCGGGAACGTCTCCCCGCACAGGGCCACCACGTGGTTTCCCATCACCGCCGACTCGGCGATCTTCGCCTTGCGGACGTAGTGGAACATCTTGGGGGTGTCGTCGGTGCCGACGTCGGTCGGCTGCTCGAGTACCTCGGTCGACGTGGTCACAGTTGCTCCCCGGGTGGTGGTGGTACGCGCTCCACCGTCATGATGCCACCGGAGAGAGGAGCCATCGTGCCCACAGGCGTGTTCGTGCACCCCGAGGTGGCCCAGGCGTTGACCGAGGGGCGGGCGGTGGTGGCACTGGAGTCGACCATCCTGGCGCACGGGCTGCCCCGCGGCGACAACCGGCGGATCGCCGATGACATCGAGGGCCGGGTCCGGGCGGCCGGCGCGGTGCCGGCCACCATCGCCGTGTTCGCCGGGGTGGTGCACGTCGGGCTGGACGGCGGCCAACTCGACCGGCTGTGCTCGTCCGACGAATTCGCCAAGCTCTCGGTCCGCGACCTCGGGGTTGCCGTCGCACTGGGCCGCAGCGGCGCCACCACCGTGGCATCCACCTCGGCCCTCGCCCACCGCGCCGGTATCCCGGTGTTCGCGACCGGCGGGTTGGGTGGGGTGCACCGCGGCGCTGCGCAGACCTTCGACGTGTCCGCTGATCTGGGCGTGTTGGGCAACACCCCGGTACTCGTGGTGTGCGCCGGGGTGAAGTCGATCCTCGACGTGCCGGCCACCCTGGAATACCTGGAGACGCTCTCGGTGCCCGTGGTCGGGTACCGCACCGACCAGTTCCCCGGCTTCTACCTGGCGGAGTCCGGCCAGGTGGTTCCGTGGCGGGTGGAGACCCCGGTCGAGGCGGCGGCGATCGTGCGGGCGCGTCGGGAGCTCGGCACCGACAGTGCCGGCGTGGTGCTGGCCAACCCGCTGGCCGCCGACCGGCAGCTCGATCCGGAGCTGCACGACCGCACCCTGACCGACGGCCTGGCGATGCTGGAGCGGGACGGGGTAGCCGGGAAGGACATCACCCCGCGCCTGCTGGAGCATTTCCACACCGCCACCCACGGCGAGAGCCTGCGGGTCAACGTCGAGCTGGTGCTGGCGAACGCCTCGCTGGCCGGCGAAGTGGCGGTCGCGTTGGCCGGCCTGGACGCCGCGGAGGCGGCCGAGGAAGCCGCTGAGATCGACGACGCGGACAGCCGGGCGTGACCGGAACCCGCCCGCATGTCACCGTCGTCGGTGACGTCGGGCTGGATGTGGTGGCCAAGCTGGCCGGTCCGATCGTGTTCGGGCACGACACCAGGGCCGGCATCACCGTTGCCCCCGGCGGGGCCGGCGGCAATACCGCGGCCTGGCTCGCCCGGCACCCGGTCGATGTGTCACTGGTCGCCAGGGTCGGCGCCGACGAGGCCGGCCGGACGGCGGCGGCCGAGCTCGGCGCGGTCGGTATCGACTGCCGGTTCGCCGTCGACGCCACTCTGCCCACCTGCTGCGTCGTCGTGCTGGTCGGCGACGACGGCGACCGCACCATGCTCGCCGACCGCGGCGCCAACGCCGCGTTCTGCCCCGCCGACGTCGACCTGCCGGACCTCGACGGCGGTGGGCACCTGCATCTGTCCGGCTACGTGCTGCTCGATGAGGGTTCCCGGGCAGCCGGCCTGGCCGCGCTGGCGGCCGCCCGGGAGCGTGGTTGGACCACCTCGGTCGACCCGCAGGCCGCCTTGCACATCCGCACGGTCGGCGCCGGCACCTTCCTGGACTGGGTGCGCGGCGCCGACCTGCTGCTGCCCAACGACGCCGAACTGGCCGTGCTCGGCGGCACCGAGCAGGTGCTCGAGGCGGTCGGAGCGGTGGTCGTCACGCACGGACGGCACGGTGCTTCCTGGTATGCGCCGACCGTCCGGGCGAACGTTGCGGCGCCCAACTCGCACGACACCGACTCGACCGGTGCCGGTGACGCGTTCAATGCCGGACTGCTGGCCAGTTTTCTCAGGATCGGCGATCCGGTGGCGGCGCTGCAGGCCGGGGTTGCCGCCGGCACCGCCGCAGCGGCCGCCATCGGCGCCCGGCCGGCTCCATGAAGGTCGAGTCATGACGTTCGAGTCACCGATCGACCGGGCCATCCGGGAGGCCTCGGAGCGCGGCGAGTTCGACAACCTGTCCGGCGCCGGCCGGCCACTGCGGGACACCGGCGCCCACGACGAGAAGTGGTGGTTGGAGCAGTACGCGCTCCGCGAGGAGGCAGGTTCGGCCTTCCTGCCCACGTCGCTGCTGCTACGCCGCGAGGTTGACGACCTCCCGGAGCTGGTCGCCCGGAAAGGTTCTGAGGCCGCGGTCCGCGAGGCGGTCGACGATCTCAATCGGCGGATCGCCGACGAGATCCGGATGCCCACCGGCGGCCCTCCGCTGGCCATGCGGCAGCTGGACGCTGACGCTGTGGTCGCAGCGTGGCAGGTCGAACGTGAACGTCGGAAGGCGCCCCTTGCGGAGCCGTCGTCCGGGCCGGAGCGCCGCCACTGGTGGCGGCGCCGACCTCGCTAGCCCGCGTGGTCGGCGGACCCGTCGATGATCTCACGGCCGCCAGGCGGCAGCGCGCGCTCGTGGTTCACCGGTGTCGGCTGTGCCGGAATCCGCTTGCGGGCGGGCCGGTCGTTGGCGATCAGCACAGCACACCACGGCAATGGGATCGAGACGACGATCAGACTGATCGCCAGCCACGGGGTGTGGTAGAGCAGTGCGGCCGCGATCAGGAACGGGACCCGCAGCCCCATCATGATCACGTAACGCTTGCGGCGGGCCCGGAATTGTTCGTCGTACGACGGCTCAGCTGCCGTGATGACGGTGACCGGATCACGCCGGGTCCTCCCGGTCTCCTGCGACGTCATGGCGCCCGCTCCCCGTCCGGAGATCGCGAGCGCTGCTGCGCATCCCGCATCCCGACTTCCCCGCCAACGCTACTCCCGCGGACCGGTCGTGGAAGCGGGCCGGGACGGAGGTCCCGGGTGAAGGTCAGGAGCTCGTCGTTGCCGACCTCGCTGCTGCCTTGGCGGCCTTTTTCGACGCCCTGACCTGGGCCAGCGACTCTGCGTCCACGACGTCGGCGACCGAGGTCCGGCTGCCGTCGTCCCCGTACGCGCCGGCCGCCTCCCGCCAGCCGGTCGGCGTCACCCGGTACTGCTTGCCGAGCAGCGCGACGAAGATCGCGGCCTTCTGGGCGCCGAACCCGGGCAACGCGGCGATGCGCTTCTTCAACTCCGCTCCGGACGCCGCGCCGTCCCACAGGTTCGCCGCGTCACCGTCGTACTCCTCGACCAGGGTGCGGCAGACGCTCTGCACCCGGCCGGCCATGGATCCGGGAAACCGGTGCACGGCGGGCGGCCGAGAGAACAGCGCAGCGAACTCCTCCGGATCGGCCTCGGCGATCGCCCGCACGTCGAAGGCACCGCCCATCCGTTCGGCGATCACCGCCGGACCGGAGAACGCCTTCTCCATCGGGATCTGCTGGTCCAGCACCATGCCGATGAGCAGGGCATTGCCGTCGGCGGCGAGCAGCGCGTCGGCGCGGTCGTCGCCGGTGATCCACAACTGTGACGCTGTCATGAAGCCAAGCCTGGCACATCAGGGTTTCGCTCGCGCTTCCCGGCCACCGACCGGGTGTGAGGAACGGCCGACCCACCCGGCAGCGTTCCCTCCGTCGACACCCGCCTGCTGATCGGCATGGTGGACCGGGTGATCGCGCCGAACGTGTAGTCCCGCCCGATAGCCTCCCGTGGTGCCCCTCCCCCGGACCCGCCCGCTCACCGACCTCGGTGTTGTCGACGACCTGGGACTGGACCTGCGGACCGCCGGGTACGACGCGACGCTGGTGCCCGAACTGCTCGGCGCCGGCGCGCATCGGGCGCTCGGCCGGGGCGAGTTCTGGCCGGCATTGCGTGCCACCCGCGACGGCGGGGTACTGGCCACGCTCGTCCGGCTGTTCCTGCTCGGCACCACGGAGCCGGCCGCCGCGGTGGCCGCGGCGCTGCCGGCCACCGGAATCGACCGGGCGCTGGCCGAGACGGTCCTCGAGCGGGTCGACGGGAACCAGCTCCGGGCCGGCCTGGACATCCGCCCGCACGCGGACGACGACGCCGAGTACCTGGTGGTCTCGGACCTCGACTCGGATACCCGACCCGGACCGGTGCGACCCGATCATGTGCTCGGGGTCGGCGCGGCATCGGTGTCACTGGCCCGCGCGGTGATCCGCCGACCGGTCGGGCGGGCGCTCGATCTCGGTACCGGCTGCGGCATCCAGGCGCTGCATCTGGGCTCCCACGCGACATCGATCACCGCGACCGACACCAGCCGGCGGGCGCTGGCCCTGGCCGGGGCCACCGCCAGGCTGAACGGCGTGCACTGGGACCTGCGCCACGGCTCGCTCTTCGACCCGGTGGCCGCCGAGCGCTTCGACCTGATCGTCTCGAACCCGCCGTTCGTGATCGGACCGGGCGACCAGCAGTACGAGTACCGCGACTCGGGGTTCGCCGGCGACCGGGTCTGCGAACAGCTGATCCGCTCCGTTCCGACCCACCTGGCGCCGGGCGGCACCGCCCAGCTGCTGGCCAACTGGATGGTCAGGACCGACTCCGACTGGCGCGAACGGATCGGCGCCTGGGTGGCGGCCACCGGTTGTGACGCGTGGGTGGTCCAACGCGAGATCGCCGACCCCGCCGAGTACGTGGCGCTCTGGCTCAAGGACGCCGGCGAGGAGCCTGAGCAGGCCGCGGCCCGCGGGGCGGCCTGGCTCGACTGGTTCGCCGCCGAGCGGGTCGAGGGCATCGGGATGGGCGTGGTGACCTTGCGCCGTACCGACACCGATGACCCCGCTGTTGCCCTGGACGAGATCACCGGCGCCGGCGAGGAGGTCACCGGCTTCGAAGCCGACGCGTTCCTGGCCCGCCGCCGGTGGGTCGACCAGCAGTCCGACGCCGATCTGCTGGCCAGCCGGTTGGCCTTGTCGGCGGCGGTGATCCTCGAGGAACGGGCGTTGGCCGGGCACGAGGGGTGGAGCACCGTGTTGAGGATGCTGCGCCGACCGGGCGGGCCTGGTGCGACGGTGCAGGTCGACGAGTGGGGCCGGGCGCTGCTCGCGGGATGCACCGGCGCCGTCCCGCTGAGCATGCTCGTCGACCTGCTCGCGGCCGCGCACGGCCTTGACTCCGACGCGCTCGCGGCGGCGGTGCTGCCGTCGATCCGGGTGGCGGTGACCCGCGGGCTACTGCATCCGACCGAGCACGATGCGTGGTGGTCCGCCCGATGAGAGCTGTGGTCTCCAGGGTGCTGTCCGCGTCGGTCACCGTCGACGGTGAACTGGTCGGTGCACTGACCCGACCCGGCCTGCTCGCCCTGGTCGGCGTCACCCACGGCGACACGGTGGACATCGCGCGCAGTCTGGCCGGCAAGTTGCACGAGCTCCGCATCCTCCGGAACGAGACCTCCTGCGCGGCAACCGGCGCACCGCTCCTCGTTGTGAGCCAGTTCACGTTGTACGGCAGCACGGCCAAGGGGCGCAGGCCGTCCTGGACGGCCGCGGCGCCAGGTCCGCTGGCCGCTCCGCTGGTCGACGAGGTGATCGCCGAGCTGCGTCGCCGCGGCGCCGAGGTCAGCACCGGCGTGTTCGCCGCGACCATGGCCGTGACGAGCGTCAACGACGGACCCTTCACCGTGCTGCTGGAGCTCTGACCGCGGCGCCGCCGAGCCGTCCCGAGAGCGTTGGCCCACCGCGACATCCGGGAACCATGCGAGTGGGATCCGCCTGCCGGTCGGATGCCGGGAACGGCCCGGCGGGCGGATCACGGGGAAGGCCTTTCCCATGCCGTTCCCATGGGCGGCACAGCGGACGCTCGGTACTCCGGATGTTGAGTAAGCCTCACGGATCTTCAGCCAGTCAGTCGTCACCACGCAACCGCCGGCCCAGCTGCAACGTCCTGGGGAACGAATCCCCTCGCCGGGACGTTTGAACAGATGTCGGAGCCGCCGAGAGCGGGCGGTCCGGCAGGCGACACGAAGGGAGCACTACATGACCAACTCCCCGCAGGTGATGGACGTACCGAGCCAGCCGACCGTGAGTGAGAAGAAGATCATCAACGTACCCGTGCGCGACACGGAGGACATGGACGCCCAGGGGCCGTCGGCCGACCTGGTCCGCGTCTACTTGAACGGCATCGGCAAGACGGCGCTGCTCTCCGCCGAGCAGGAAGTCGACCTTGCCAAGAGGATCGAGGCCGGCGTCTTCGCCGCCCACAAGCTCGAGACCGCCAAGCGGCTGACCCCGCAGAAGCGCGCCGACCTGCGCTCGGTGGTGCGCGACGGCAACCGGGCCCGCAGCCACCTCCTGGTGGCGAACCTGCGCCTGGTGGTATCACTGGCCAAGCGCTACACCGGCCGCGGCATGCCCTTGCTGGACCTGATCCAGGAGGGCAACCTCGGTCTGATCCGAGCGGTCGAGAAGTTCGATTACACCAAGGGCTTCAAGTTCTCCACCTACGCCACCTGGTGGATCCGGCAGGCGATCTCCCGGGGGATGGCCGACCAGAGCCGCACCATCAGGCTGCCCGTGCACCTGGTCGAGCAGGTCAACAAGCTGTCCCGGCTCAAGCGCGAACTGCACCAGCAGCTCGGCCGCGACGCGACCATGGCCGAGCTCGCCGAGGAGTCCGGAATCCCGGAGGAGAAGATCAGCGACCTGCTGGACCACGCCCGCGACCCGGTGTCCCTGGACATGCCGGTCGGCTCCGACGAGGAGGCGCCGCTGGGCGACTTCATCGAGGACGCCGAGTCGACCTCCGCCGAGACGGTTGTCGTCGCCGGCTTCATGCACGACGACATCGTCCGAGTGCTGGGCACTCTCGACGAGCGCGAGCAGAAGGTGGTCCGGATGCGTTACGGCCTTGACGACGGACGGCCGCACACGTTGGACGAGATCGGTCGGGTTTTCGGGATCTCGCGCGAGCGGGTGCGCCAGATCGAGCGCGACTCGATGGCCAAGCTGCGCACCGGCGAGCGTTCCGAGGCGCTCCGGGCCTACGCGAGCTGACCGGACCGGACACACGTGAGCGGCGGCCGGCCGTGCACGCCGGCCATGTCGCATCCCGGAGGGACCGGGTTCGCCGTCGGGGCGAACCCGGTCCTTCGCTGTCTCCGTCTCGCGTCCTCAGCTCAGCCGGCGGCGGAGGTCGGGACGCTCCGGTGGTGCGCCGATCCGGCCCACCGCACCCGCTACGGTCACGCCCTGCGGCCCGGCCAGCACCGGCCGCAGCCGCAGCGCGGTGACCTCAGGCAGATCGTCGGCCAGGGCCGACAGTCGGATTGCAATGTCCGCCAACGGTTCCCGCGCCACCGCCGACGATCCCCGGTACCCGTCGAGGATGGGCGCGGCCCGCGGCGAGCCGATCAGCTCCAGGGCGTCAACGTCGGTCAGCGGCACCGCCCGGTACGCCCGGTCGTCGAGCAGTTCAATGGCCAGTCCGCCGATCCCGAACGACACCAGGGCCCCGAAGGACGGGTCCGCGCTGATCCCGAACTCGGTCGAGACCCCGTTGCTCCCCGGTGCGGCCATCCGCTGGACGTACACCCGCGGACCGGCCAGCGCACGCAATACGTCGTAGGCCGCCGCCACCTGGGCCGCGGTGTTCAGCGCCACCCGCACCCCGGCCTGGTCCGGCCGGTGCCGCTGGGCCTCGTCGGATGCCTTGAGCGCCACCGGGTATCCGAGGTCCGATGCCGCGGCGACCGCTTCCGACGAATTCTCGGCGGAGCGGAACTCGGCGATCCGGATGCCGTAGCGGCCGAGCAGGTCGGTGACTTCGTCGTCGCTGAGGTCCCGACTCGTCGGATCGGCGCCGCGCATCGCGTCGACCGCCGCCCGGGCCCCCTTGCGGTCGACATCCGGCAGCGTTGGCACGGTTCCGGGCGGCCGGGCCCGCCAGGCGCCGTACCGGGCCGCGTGCGCCAGCGCGGCCACCGCGCGTTCCGGAGTGCGGAAGGACGGCACCGACCCGCGGGCCGCGGCACCGTCCGGACCCGGCACGGCGAGGTGCTCCGGCAGGCCGTCGACCGCCAGGAAGGTCGTCACCACCGGGGTTTCCGACCCGGCCGCCGCAGCGCGCAGCGCCGCCGCGTGGGCCAGCCCTGCGGTGGCCACCGGCGGGACGTACACCACCACCACCGCGTCCACATCCGTCCTGCGCGACCGCCGCCCGGACCGCGGCGGCGAGGTCCTCCGGGCTCACCGCGACCCCCAGATCGACCGGCGCGGCGTCGGCGACCACCAGGCCGGCGTCCAGGCAGGCATCCAGAGCGAGGAGCCCGAGGGCGGTCGAGTTGCCCACGATCGCCACCCGGTCGCCCGCCGGTACCGGTTGGCTGGCCAGCAACTGCGCAGCATCGAAGGCCTCGGCGAGAGTGCTGGTCCGGATGACTCCGGACTGCGCGAACAACGCCGCCACCGCCGTCTCGGACACGGTCGCGGAGGTCGCCGCCAGCCCCGGCGCCACCAGCGCGTGCCGCCCGGACTTGACGGCGATCACCGGCTTGCTCCGAGCCAGGGTCCTGGCCAGCCGGGCGAACTTGCGGGGGTTCCCGAACGACTCGAGGTACAACAGCACCACCTCGGTGCGATCGTCGGACTGCCAGTACTGCAGCAGGTCGTTGCCCGACACGTCGGCGCGGTTGCCGGCCGAGACGAACGAGGACAGTCCCAGCCCTCGACTGGCCGCGTCGGCAAGGATCGCGATGCCGAGCGCACCGGACTGGCAGAAGAATCCGACCCGCCCGGGCGGCGGGACCACCGGCGCCAGGCTGGCGTTGAGCCGCACCGCCGGATCCGTGTTGACCAGTCCGAGGCAGTTGGGCCCGAGGACCCGCATCCCGTTGGCCCGGGCCAGGGAAACCATGTGCCGCTGGGCATCCGCGCCGCTCTCGTCAGCGTCGGCGAACCCGGCGCTGACCACCACCAGCCCGTGCACGCCCTTGGCCCGGCAGGACTCGACGACCTCGGCCACCGAAGCCGCCGGCACCGTCACGACCGCGAGATCGACCGGATCCGGGATGTCGGTCACCGATCTGTAGGCGCGGACTCCCTGCACCGAAAGGGTTTCCGGATTGACCGGGTAGACCGGCCCGGCAAAACCGGTGCGCAGCAGGTTGAGCAGCACTGCATGGCCCAGCTTGGTGCGCTCGGCCGAGGCGCCGATCACCGCGACCGACGTCGGCGACAGCAGCCGGGCGATCGACCGCGCCTCGGCCCGCTGCTCCCGGGATGCGGTGACCGCCCTGGACGCCTGGGTCGGCGCGATCTCGAATTCGAGATCGACGACGCCCGAGTCGTACTCGCGGCGGACCGCATAACCGGCATCGATGAAGATCCGCATCATCTGGGTGTTCTCGGTGAGCACCTCGGCGGTGAAACGGCGGATCCCGCGCTCCTGGGCCGCCGCCGCCAGGTGTTCGAGCAGGATCGAGCCGAGACCCCGGCGTTGGTGGGCGTCCTCGACCAGGAACGCCACCTCGGCCTTCGTACGGCCGGCATCGGCGTGGTAGGTGCCGGCCGCGATGATCTCGCCGGACAGTTCGGCCACCAGGCCGACCCGGCTCACGTAGTCGACATCGGTGAACACCGCGAGCAGCTTCGGGGTGACCTCGGGTACCAGCGAGAAGTAGCGGAGGTACTTGGTGCGCTCGCTCATCCGGGAATGCATGGCCCGCAACGCCTCGGTGTCCTGGGGCCCGGTCGGCCGCAGGTGCGCGACGCCACCGTCGGCGAGCAGGACGTCGGCCTCCCAATGATGCGGATAGGACGCGGCCTCCGCGGCTGACATCTCAGTCCCTGGGATCGTGGGGGTCGAGCGCGTGCAAGGGGTAGACCCGGGTGCGCACGTCGGTGATCGCCCGATCGACCGGGCTGTCCGCCGAGCCGTCCCAACGGGAGAACACCGGGCCGTCCGGGTTGCCGTCGGACATGTCGATCGGGGGCGCGGTGTACGGCCGGGCCGCCACCGCGCGGGCCGTCCAGGCGGCCGGAACCGGCTGCCGCGGGTCAAGGTCACGATCGAGAACCGTTGCCAGCAGATGAGTCCAGGATCTCGGCACCACCCGAACCAGGGAGTAGCCGCCCCCGCCGAGAGCGAGCCAACGACCGCCGGCCGCCGTTTCGGCAAGGTCGCGCAGGGCCCGATACGACGCGCGGTGACCGTCCACCGACAGGTTCAGGTCGGCCAGCGGATCCTCCCGATGCGAGTCGGCGCCGTGCTGGGTCACCAGCACCTCCGGCCGGAACGCCTGCACCACACCGGGAACCACCGCATGGAAGGCCCGCAACCAGCCTTCGTCGCCGGTGCCCGCCGGCAACGGGACATTCACCGCGGTGCCGGCCGCCGGACCCCGTCCGTACTCGGCGGGCCAGCCGGTACCCGGCCACAGCGTCAGCGGTGACTCGTGGATCGACACCGTGAGCACCCGTGGATCGCCGTAGAAGGCCGCCTGCACACCGTCGCCGTGGTGGACATCGATGTCGACGTAGGCGACCCGCTGCACCCCGGAGTCGAGCAGAGCCCGGATCGCCAGCGCGGCATCGTTGTAGATGCAGAAGCCGGAGGCGTGATCGGCCATCGCATGGTGCAGGCCGCCGGCGATGTTCACCGCCCGGTCGACCTCCCCGGAGGCGATCGCGCGGGCGGCCGTCACCGATCCGCCGGCGATCAACGCCGAGAGATCGTGCATGTGCGGGAAGATCGGATTGTCGGTGGTGTCCAGTCCGTGGCCGACCGGCCGGTCCGGCCCGCCAGGTTCCGACGCGGCTTTGACCGCGGCGAGATAGCCGGGAGTGTGGACGGTGCACAACGTCGCGTCGTCGGCCGGCTCGGGCGCCCGCAGCTGCACGTCGTCCAGCACGCCGAGCCCGTTCGCCAGTTCCCAGGTCAGCTCGAGCCGCAGCGGGTGCAGCGGATGGTGGCCGCCCAGGTCGTACTGCAGCATCCGGTCGTCCCAGATCACCAGCGGTGGCGGCATGGGGGAAGGCTACCGGGACCGGGCAAGGCGGACCCTGCTCAGCCGACCGCCACCGGGCGTCCGGCCGCGCACCATCCGGAGAACGAGCCCGGGTACAGCGCCGCAGCAATGCCGACGAGTTCGGCCGCGAGGATCAGGTGACAGGCCGTCACCCCGGAGCCGCACGACGCCACCGGGGTGTCCCCGGCCCGGACGCCGGCCTCGGCGAACCTGGCCCGGATCCGCTCCGGGGGCTGAAATGTGCCGTCAGGGTCGAGGAGCTCGGTGAGCGGGAGGTTCACAGCTCCCGGTATGTGGCCGGCCACCGGATCGATCGGCTCGACCTCACCGCGGTACCGGGGCGCGGCCCTGGCGTCCAACAGGATCCGGTCCGCCTGCCCGGCAGCGCCGGCTGCGCCGTCGATGTCCACGATCGGCATCCCACCCGGTCGCACCTGCACCCGGCCGCCGCCCGGGCGCTGGACCGGGCCGGACTCGGACGCTCCGCCGGCACCCAGCCAGGCCGCGTATCCGCCGTCGAGCACGCGCGCGGCCGGCAGTCCCGACCAGCGCAACAACCACCAGGCCCGGGCGGCGACCGAAGCGTCCCGGGCGTCGTAGACGATCACGTCCCGCTCCTCGTCGATACCGAGCTCCTGCCAGAGCCGCTGCAGCGCTTCCGGATCGGGTAGCGGGTGCCGTCCACCGGCTCCGGGTGGACCGGCGAGCTCGGCATCCAGGTCGACGAACAGCGCGCCGGGAATGTGTCCCTGGCGATAAGCGTTCTCATCAGAACCGGCTAGGGTCCACCTAACGTCCAGGACAAGGGGCTGTGCGGCGGAGTTCCCGGCCATCTCGGCTACGAGTTCGGCAGCGGTGATCAGCGGTGCAGCCATGACGCCCATTGTGGATCAGACAGTGCGGATGCGACGCCGTGGCAGGCTCGGTCCCGGCTGTGGATCATGGTGTCGTGGCGGGGCGGGCATCGCGGGGACGGCTCGACCGGACTGCCTCACCGGCGGTGTCGGCTGAGCTGGGTAGGATCAACCTGGCCCAAGAAGGGGACGCATACACGTGAACGACCTCATCGACACGACGGAGATGTACCTCCGTACCATCTTCGAGCTGGAAGAAGAGGGCATTGTGCCCCTTCGCGCGCGGATCGCCGAGCGACTGAGCCAGAGCGGGCCGACCGTGAGCCAGACAGTTGCGCGGATGCAGCGCGACGGCCTGCTGGTGGTCTCCGACGACCGGCATCTCGAGCTCACCGACGCCGGCCGCGATCACGCGGTGTCCGTCATGCGCAAGCACCGGCTGGCCGAGCGGCTGCTTCTCGACGTCATCGGCCTCGACTGGCGCGACGTGCATGTCGAGGCGTGCCGGTGGGAGCACGTGATGAGCGATCAGGTCGAGCAGAAGCTGATCGAGCTTCTCGGCCACCCGCAGCTCTCGCCCTACGGCAACCCGATTCCAGGGCTGGACCACCTGGGCGTCGATGCCCCGCCGGTTGCCGAAACGCATCTCGACCTGATCGGCGCGGACGCTGCAGCCGGTCGCGGCGGACGGTTCGAGGTCCGCCGGATCATCGAGATCGTGCAGAACCGGCCCGAGGTGATGGACCGGTTGAAGCGGGGTGGCATCATCCCGGGCGCCGTTCTGGAGTTCGGCACCAGGGGCGACGCACTGGTGGCCGTGGACGGCGCCATCACCACCGAGCTGAGCAGGGACGTCGCACACGGCATCCACGTCAAGCCGGCTGCCTGACGCCTCCTCCGCTGTGGTCGCGGCCGGTGGTCGGTAAACCCATTCGGCGGATGATCTCGGCTGCGCAATGGGCGGCGCCGTTGCCGGCATCGATGGTGATGCCCTCTTCGTCCGCGCCGAGCGGTTCGAGCCGGGCGAGTTGGGCATCGAGCAGCGTGCTGGCGATGTACTGGCCGTGACGGTCGGCGATGCGGCGGGCGATCTCGTCGCGGGTGCCCTCGAGCAGCACGAATCTGGTGGTCGGCGTCGCCAGCATGGCGCGGTGGGCCCGGGTCAGCACCGCACCGGTGAGAATGACCGGCCGCTCCCCGGCTTGCCGCGCGTGCACCCAGTCGGCGACGGCCAGCAGCCAGGCGGATCGATCGCCGTCGTCGAGAGAGTGACCGGCCGCCATCTTGGCCAGACTCTCCTGGGGGTGAAGCTCCTCCGCGTCGACCACGTCCCACCGCAGCGACAGGGACAGGATCCCGGCGATTGCCGACTTCCCGGATCCGGTGACCCCGGTCAGGACGAGGATCTGCGGCTGCTCGGTCACGACCACTCCTCCCCTCTGATGGCTCCGACGGTACGCGGGACTGCGGCCTGGACGGGCCCGGGCATCGGGAAGGAGAACGTTCCCGCGGGAACGTTGAGAGCAGTCCACCCGGAGGGACGCACCGATGCGCCATCCGGACAAACCAGACTGTCGGGGAGGGCCGCTAGGTTCGAACACAGGTTCGTCGCGGCGAGGTCCCGCGGCGCGGCAACGTTCTCGGGGGGACGCATGGACGACGACGCGGACGAATCGGCGGGACCTGCGGCTGCGGGCGCCGATCAGGAGTCGGCGCAGGTGGACGAGCTTCCGGTGGACGTCCTGGGCGCGAGGATCTGCGCACTTGCCGGTCGCCTTGCCGCCACCACGAGTCGGTGGCTGGACCTGATCGCCGAATTCGATCGGCGGCACGGCTGGTCCGGGGCCGGCATCCTGTCCTGCGCGCATTGGCTCGCCTGGGCCTGCTCGATGTCGCCGGGCGCCGCACGCGAACATGTCCGGGTGGCGCGGACGCTGCAGAGCCTGCCCCTGGTCCACGCCGCCTTCGCGGCCGGAGAGTTGTCGTACTCCAAGGTCCGTGAGGTGACCCGGGTGGCCGGGAAGGTCGCGGAAGATCACCTTGTCGACCTCGCCAGAACCTGCACGGCATCCCAGCTTCAGCGGGCCGTCCGCGGCTTCCGTCGGTACCACCCGGACCGATTGCACCAGGAGCTGCGGCGCCGCGCGCGGTGGCGGGTGGACGACGACGGCAGCGTCACGATCTCCGCCACGCTTCCCGCCGAGGAGGGCGCTGCGCTGCTGGCCGCCCTGGACATGGCCACGGATCGGTTGCGGCGCGAATCCCGGCCGACCGACCCTGACGCCGGCGAACAGCCACCCGGCGACCCGCCCGACGACCCTCGTCGCGACGGAGGGAGCCGTGACGCCGAACCTGCCGACGACCCGGCCGCACGCGTCGCCGACTTCCTGGCCGACCCGAGCCCTGGAGCGTCGGCGCCGGGTACGGACCGTTCTGATCCGGCTTCCGGAGCAGACGTCCGTGCCGGACGCCGGCTCGGCGACCGCGAACCTGCCCCGCCCCAGGTCACTCCGGCCGACGCGTTGATGGCGCTGGCGCGGAACTTTCTGGCCGGCACACCCCACGACGAATCCGGTGCGGATCGGAATCTGGTGGTGGTGCACGTCGACGCATCCGGACTGGCGGCGGGTGCCGCCGGTGCGGCAGATGTCGCCCGTGCGGAGGGCGGCGCCGGTGCAGCGGCGAACGGCGGGCCGGGATCGCCGCCCGACCCGCCGGCCGACCCGCAGCCGGACCGCACGGCTGTACCGGCAGCGGACGCCTGCATGGTCGCCGGTGTCGGTGGCATCAGCGCCGAGACCGCCGCCATGCTGGCGTGCGATGCGGTGGTACTCGGCATCATCCGGGGTGTCGGGGGCGCGGTGCTGCACCACGGTCGCCGGCGGCGGATGGTCAGTCCCGCCCAACGCCGGGCGCTGCAGATCCGGGATGGCGGCTGTCGCTATCCCTCGTGCGCCAGGACGTCCGGGCTGGATGCCCACCACGTCCGTCACTGGGCCGCCCAGGGCCGTACCGATCTGGACAACCTGGTGCTGTTGTGCCGATTCCACCATCTGGCAGTCCACGAACGGGTAGCGATGATCACCGTCGACCCCGGCAGCTTGCCGGGCTGCCCGCGGTTCACCTTCCGCCGACCGGACGGGGCACCGCTGACGGGCGATCTGTTGACGCTGTCCGCGCCCGGTGAAGCCGAGCACGACCAGATCTGGTCACATCTGCAGGCCACTGACTGGGACGACCCGGTGGCGCAGGCCATCCGCCCGCTCTGGGCCGGCGAGAAGGTGAGCATGGCCGACCTGGTCGCCACCCTGTTCACCTACCCGCACAACCCGGCGCCATGGTCACCCGACACTGGCGCCGGTCAGGACACCGACCTCGATGACGATCGCTGGGATGAGACCTGGGCAGACCCGCCGGCCGCCGCAGCGTGAGGGGCGCTGAGCGCGGGTCTCCCGGGCGTTCATCGGCCGCCGGTACCGTGGACAAGGTGTCCATGTCCACCGTCTCCGCTCCCGCCGTGGATTCTGCTGCCGCCGGCGACCCCAGCGCATTGCTCGCCCTCGTCGCAGGCGCGACGCGGACCGTGGCGCTCACCGGCGCCGGGATGAGCACCGACTCCGGCATCCCCGACTACCGCGGGCCGAACTCCCCCGCCCGCTCTCCGATGACGTACCAGGAGTTCGTCTCCGGACCCGTTGCCCGGCAGCGGTACTGGGCCCGCAGCCACCTCGGCTGGGGTCGGATGTTCCACGCCGCACCGAACGCCGGCCATCGGGCTCTCGCCGCTCTCGAGCGACACGGCGTGGTGGACGCGGTGATCACCCAGAACGTCGACGGCCTGCACCAGCAGGCGGGCAGCCGGGCAGTCACCGACCTGCATGGTCGCATCGACGAAGTGGTGTGCCTGGACTGCGGCGAGGTCACCGCTCGAGCGGCCCTGCACGCACGGCTCGATGCGCTCAACCCCGGCTTCGGTGCGGCCGGTCCGGTACGGCCGGCACCCGACGGTGACGTCGACTTCGAGGACACCTCGGCGTTCCGGATAGCGGACTGCGTGCGGTGCGGCGGAATCCTCAAGCCGCACGTGGTGTTCTTCGGCGAGAACGTCCCCAAGGACAAGGTCGCCCGCTGCTACGCCGAGGTCGAGGCCGCCGATCTGCTGCTGGTCACCGGATCCTCGCTGACGGTCCAGTCCGGACTCCGCTTCGTACGGCGCGCCCACCAACGTGATATCCCGGTAGCGATCGTGAATCGCGGCGCCACCCGCGGCGACGCTTTCGCGGCCGTCCGGCTGGATCTCGGCTGCTCGGAAACGCTTGCCGCCCTCGCGGCCGACCTCGGCTGCGACTGACGGCGTCCGCCGGACGTTCCCGCGGGAACGTCCGGCTCAGCCCGCCAGCGACACCGCGATCCGCACCGGCTCGCCGTCACCGACCGACCCTGTCACCACCGCGGTCTGCGGACCGACCGCCGGGTCACCGGACACGACCGGATCGCCGCCGCCGTTCCGCCTCCGCCTCCGCCTCCGCCTCCGCCTCCGCCTCCGACGGCGTAGCCCCCTTCGGTTTCGCCGTCCAGGTCACCCGGCTCGCCGCCGGGGTAGCCGACGTCCTCGACGTCTTCGGGGTCGTCGGCGGGCGTTCCCGACTCGGCCACGGTCCCCCGATCCACCGAGGTGGCCAACGTCTCGGCGACCACACCGGCCATCCGGGCCTCGACCTGCGCCCAGAGCGCCACCGACACGTCCAGCACCACGGAGATCCGGTCCGAGACCTGCAGCCCGGCCTCCTTGCGCGCCTGCTGCACCAGCCGGACCAGGTCCTTCACCGCACCGTCGGCACGCAGCTCGTCCGACAGGTGGGTGTCGAGCGAGACGAACCCGCCCGAGCGCAGCAACCCGACCGCATCGTCGGAGTTGCCGGTCGCGACCAGTTCCAGGGCGTACTCACCGTCCTGCAACCGGAACCCGCCGCAGGTCACCACGCCGTCGTCGTCGAGAGTCCAGTCACCGGATTTCGCCGCCTTGATCACCTGCTGCACGTCGCGGCCCAGCCGCGGCCCGGCCGCCCTGGCGTTCACGGTCAACCGTCGGGACACCCGCTCGTCGCCGTCCACCAGCTCGGTCAGCAGCACCGACCGGACGTTGACCTCGTCGGCCAGCAGACCCGAGAACGGCTGCAGTGCAGCAGCGTCCGCCACCGAGACCGTCATCGACGACAGTGGCTGCCGGACCCGCAGTTTCGCCGCCTTCCGCAGCGAGAGGGACACCGAGGCGATGTCGCGGACCTGGTCCATCGCCGCCACCAGCGCCTCGTCGGCGGGTAGCAGATGGCCGGCCGGCCAGTCGGCCAGATGCACCGACCGCTCCCCGGTCAGCCCTCGCCAGATCGCCTCGGCGGTGAGCGGGAGCAGCGGCGCCGTCAGCCGGGATACCACCTCGAGCACGGTGTGGAGGGTGTCGATCGCGTCCGCGTCGCCGTCCCAGAACCGCTGCCGCGAGCGGCGAACGTACCAGTTGGTCAACACCTCCAGGTACGACCGCACCGACGCGCAGGCGCCGGCGATGTCGAACACCTCGAGCTGCCCGGTGACGTCGCGGACCAGATTCCCGGTCTTGGCCAGCACGTACCGGTCGAGCACATCGGTGGAGTCGGTCCGCCACTCGCCCACCCGGTCCGACGCCCCGGCGTACAGCGCGAGGAAGTACCAGGCGTTCCACAGCGGGAGCACCGCCTGGCGCACCCCTTCGCGGATGCCGGCCTCGGTGACGACGAGGTCGGCGCCGCGCAGGATCGGCGAGCCCATCAGGAACCAGCGCATCGCGTCCGAACCGTCGCGCTCGAACACCTCGCCGACATCGGGATAGTTGCGACGGGACTTCGACATCTTCGCCCCGTCGTCACCCAGCACGATGCCGTGCGCCACCACGTTGGTGAACGCCGGACGATCGAAGATCGCGGTCGCGAGCACGTGCAGCGTGTAGAACCAACCGCGGGTCTGGCCGTTGTACTCGACGATGAAGTCGCCCGGGTAGTGGTCCTCGAACCACTCCGCGTTCTCGAACGGATAGTGCACCTGGGCGTAGGGCATCGAGCCGGACTCGAACCAGCAGTCGAGCACCTCCGGCACCCGGCGCATGGTGGACCGGCCGGTCGGGTCGTCCGGGTTGGGACGGGTCAACTCGTCGATGTACGGCCGGTGCAGGTCGTCCGGCCGGAGGCCGAAGTCGCGTTCCAGTTCGTCCAGTGAGCCGTAGACGTCGGTGCGCGGGTACGACGGATCGTCGGACATCCACACCGGGATCGGCGAACCCCAGAACCGGTTCCGGGAGATGGACCAGTCCCGGGCGCCCTCCAGCCACTTGCCGAACTGCCCGTCCTTGATGTGCGCCGGCACCCAGTTGATCTGCTGGTTCAGCTCGACCATCCGGTCCCGGATCCGGGTCACCTCGACGAACCACGACGACACCGCCCGCTGGATCAGCGGGGTCTCGCAGCGCCAGCAGTGCGGGTACGAGTGCTCGTAGGTCTCGCGCCGCAGCAGCAGGCCGGCGGCCTTCAGGTCGGCGGTGATGAACGGGTTCGCGTCGAACACCTGCATGCCCTCGTACGGCGGGACCAGCGAGGTGAACACGCCCTGGGCGTTGACGGGGTTGACCACGGCGATCCCGGCCGCGTCCGTGACCACCTTGTCGTCCTCACCGAAGGCGGGGGCGATGTGCACGATGCCGGTGCCATCCTCGGCCGAGACGTAGTCGGCGGCGAGGATCTGGAAGGCGTTGGCACCGGACTCGGTACCGACGAAGAAGTCGAACGGCGGCAGGTACTTGCGGCCGAGCAGGTCGGACCCGCGGAGCCGCTCCAGCACATGGTCGTCGACGTCGGCCGGGTCCCAGCCCAGTTCGCCGGCGTAGGCCGCCGCCCGGCCCGCAGCCAGCAGATACCGCTCGCCGGCCCCGACCGAGCCCGGCGCCGACTCGACGACCACGTAATCCAGGTCCGGGTGCACCGCGAGGGCCAGGTTCGACGGCACGGTCCAGGGCGTGGTGGTCCAGGCCAGCGCCCGCTCGCCGGTCTCCAGCCGGAAGGCGACCGTGACGGCCGGATCCTGCCGTGGCCGGTAGGTGTCGTCCATCCGGGTCTCGGTGGTGCTCAGCGGCGTCTCGCACCGCCAGCAGTACCACAGGACCTTGTAGCCCTCGTAGATCAATCCCTTGTCCCACAACGTCTTGAAGGCCCACATGACGGACTCCATGTAGTCCATGTCGAGGGTCTTGTAGTCGTTGCCGAAGTCCACCCAACGGGCCTGGCGGGTGACGTACTCCTGCCATTCGTGGGTGTAGCGCAGCACCGAGGTGCGGCAGGCGTCGTTGAACTCGGCGACGCCCATCGCCTCGATCTCGGACTTGTGCTTGATCCCCAGCTGGCGTTCCGCCTCGACCTCCGCCGGCAGGCCGTGGGTGTCCCAGCCGAACCGGCGCTCGACCCGGCGTCCGCGCATGGTCTGGAACCGCGGCACCACGTCCTTGACGTAGCCGGTGAGCAGATGTCCGTAGTGCGGGAGCCCGTTGGCGAACGGCGGTCCGTCGTAGAAGACGAACTCGTTGGAGCCGCCGTCGCCGGCCGGCCGGGCGTCGATGCTCGCCTGGAACGTGCCATCGGCCTGCCAGTAGGCCAGCACGGACCGCTCGAGGGTCGGGAAATCCGGGTGCGCGGCCACGGCGGGGGCGCCGGCTCGTGGGTAACGGGACCCGCGGTGCGGATGCTGCGCTTCGGTCATCGGTGGTACTCCCGTCCTGCCGGGTGCCCCGCCGGTCGACGGTGCACATCCTGCAGGGACGAGGCCGGACAGGCCCCGCGGTACCACCCCGCTTGCACCACCCCGGTCCCGACGCCGAAAGCGGTGCCACTCCGTTCCGGCTGTGACGGGCCGGGCCCGTTCGGTTCTACTGAGGGCCACCGCTGCGTCGCGGCACGGCCCCGTTCTTCCGAATGGGCTCGCCGGTGATGGCCGGGTCAACACCCTGGGCACCGGGGTCGGGACCCGGTGCCGCTGATTGGTCCTACACAGGCAAGGTTACCCGAGGGGTCGAGTGCACCCCGGCCGGATCTTGCGTCGGTTCAGCCGGACTGCTGGGCCGGTTCCTGCTGGGCGGCCTGTTCGCTCGCCCCGTTGCCCCCGCCGCCGTTGCCCTCGTTGCCGTCGGAGGAGTCCAGCTGGGAGAGCTGGTCGGTGATCCAGCCCTTGAGCCGGGATCGGTACTCCCGCTCGTAGGTGCGCAGATCGTCGATCTTCTTCTCGAGGGTGGTGCGCTGCTCGGTGAGCTGGGTCATGGTCTCGGTGTACTTGCGCTGGGCCTCGCGGTCCATGGCCTCGGCCTTGATCCGGCTGTCCCGCTCGGCGGCCTCGGCGGCGGCTGTGGCCTCGGCGACCATGGTCTCGGACTGGTTGGTGGACTCGCTGACCAGCCGCTCCGACTCGGTGCGCGCGTTGGCCAGCAGTGACTCGGACTCGGCGCGGGCGGCGGAGCGGGTGCTCTCGGCCTCGGCGGCGGCCTCGGCAGTGAGCCGGTCGGCCGTCTCCTGGGCCAGACCGAGCAGCCGGGCAGCCTGCACATGGTTGTCGGCAGGCGGCGCGGCGACCGGGACCGGCGCGACGGCCGCGACCTCCTGGACCGGTGCGGCGTCCGACTGAGAACTGGCCGCTGCAGCGGCCCGCTGCTCGGCGTCGGCGTGCGCCTGGCGGGCCTGCTCGGCCTCGGACTGCGCCTGCTGGGCTGCGGCGGCGGCCTGCTGCGCCTCGGACTGGGCCTGCGACACCGCGGATTCGGCGGCCTCAGCACGCTGCGCCAGCGACTGGTTCTCCTGGCTGAGCCGCTGGATCTCGTCGTGCAGCGGCTGGGTGTCCGGCGTCGGCGGGGTACCACCTGACTCGTACGTGCCGACCCGCTGGGTGAGCTCGTTGTTCTCTTCGATCAGGTTGGAGAGCTCGGCCTCGACCAGATCGAGGAAGGCGTCGACCTCGTCCTCGTCGTACCCCCGCTTGCCGATCGAGGGCTTCTTGAACGCGACGTTGTGCACGTCGGCCGGCGTGAGCCGCATAGCTACTCCTTTGTGGTGCTGGGACGGCCGGACAACGGTAGCGCGTTCACAAGCTCGTCAGAGCGAGCCGCGACACCACCGACATCAGGATCTGTACGACGATCAGCAGAACCATAATGCTGAGGTCGAACCCTACCCCGCCCAGCCGGATGGTCGGGATCAGCCTCCGGAACAGCTTCACCGGCGGGTCGGTGGTGCTGTAGAGGACCTCCATCGCCACCGCAGAGGTGCCCACCGGCCGCCAGGTGCGGGCGAACATCCGGACGACCTCGATCACCAGACGGCCGAGCAGCAGCCAGCGCCCGATCCAGAGCAGCAGGTAGAGCACCTGCCAGAGAATGTTCACAATTCACTTGTACCGGATGGACGGCTGGAGCAGTGCTCTCAGCGTGCAGCGGTGGCCATCCGGCGGGCATCCGCCAGCGCAGCGTCCCGGGAGTACTCGTCGAGCTCCGCCGCGATCTCGGCCGGCGGGAGCAGCATGAACACCTTGGTGGTCACCTTGTCGATCGAGCCGCGCAGCGCGAAGGCCAGACCGGCCGCGAAGTCGACCAGCCGGCGGGCGTCGGAGTCGTCCATGTCGGTCATGTCCAGGATGACGGACTGGCCGTCGCGGAACTTCTCGCCGACGATACGGGCCTCGCCGAAGCCGGTCAGCTTGACCGTGACCGGCCGGACCGCTGACCCGGACTCGAGATCGCGACGCACCTCTGGTCGGGCCTGCATGGCCAACGCACCCTGGGTGACCGGCTCGTCGGCGAAGGTCCGGCGTCCCTTCGAGGCGGGGCGGGCGGTGTCCTCGGCCGCGGCGTGGTCCCGGTCGTAGCGGCGCGGCGGGTACTCCTCGCGCTGATACTCGGGCCGGTCGTCGTACTCCGAGTGGTGGTCGTAGTCGTCGCCGTCGTAGGCCCTGCCGTCGTCGGGGACCAACCCGAGGAAGGCACCCACCTTGCGCCACGATCCCATGTTGATCCTCCCTGGCGACCCATGCTTGTCGATTTCCGAGGCTAGCCGCCCGCAATCAGCCGCGATGGCTCCGACACGCCCGTCGGATCAGCGCAATTCTCCGGGCCGGCCGGATTCCATCCAGATCAGCCCGGCGAGCCGCCCGGTCGGCCCGGATCGCCGGTGGCTGAACAGATCCCGGTCCTCGAAGGTGCATCGCGGATCGACCGCAATGCCCGCCACCCCGGCCGAGCGCAGCCGGCGCACCAGTCCGGCCCGGAGGTCGAGCCCCGGCGTACCGGCGTGGGTGAGGGTCGCCGAACCGGGCAGGGCCGCCTCGACCTCGTCCCGCATCGCCGCCGGAACCTCGTAGCAGCGGCCGCAGATCGCAGGCCCGACAAGCACTTCCACGTCCGTGACGGACGCCCCGGCCCGCTCCATGGCGGTCAACAGCGCACCATCGATGCCGGCCGCAGCACCCAGCCGGCCGGCGTGCGCGGCTCCGATCACCCCGGCGCGCGGATCCCCGGCGAGCAGCGGCACACAGTCGGCGGCCAGCACCGCAAGGCCCAGACCGGTTGCGGCGGTGACGATCCCGTCCGTTGCGGCGGTGTCGTCGGCGGCCGAGAGCACCGTCCGAACCCGGACACCGTGAACCTGGTGCATCCAGACCAGTTGCCCGGCTACGAGTCCGGCGGCGGCTGCCAGGCGATCCCGGTTGGCGCGCACCGCGTTCGGGTCGTCGCCGACGGCACCGCCGAGGTTGAACGACGCGAACGGTCCGGTCGAAGCGCCACCGGCCCTGGTGGTGACGACCCGGCGGATCCGCCGGCCGGGCGCGGGCCGGTGCACCGTCACCAGGGCACCGTCACCTGGGCACCGTCACCGCTTCATGAAGGGCGGCACGTCCACGTCGTCGTCGAAGTCCACCGGCTCCGGCTCCGGACGCTGCCCGGCCGCAGCCGGTTCGCCGTGCCCGTTGGCGCCGTAACCGTTGGCCCCGGCGCCCCCGTGGCCGTTCGCCGTCTGGTACCCGGCCGGCGCTGCGGCGTAGGCCGGCGGCACGGGTGGGTTGTAGGGCGCGCCGTGCGGCGCCTGGGCGGCGTAGTCGGCGTACTCGGCGGGCTGCCCCTGCTGCTGGGGCTGGGCTGACGACTGACCCTGGTCGTACCGCACGTCCGAGGAAGCCCGTCCGTCCGGCGGTGACTGCGGGCGCACCTGCCCGGCCGCGGCGCCGGCCAGTGCGGCCTTGGACTCCGTGCCGCGGGTCAGCGGCGGCAGCGTGGACGGCGTCGAGTCGAAACCGGCGGCGATCACGGTGACCCGGACCTCGTCGCCGAGGGAGTCGTCGATGACGGTCCCGAAAATGATGTTGGCCTCTTCGTGGGCCGCCTCCTGGACCAGCGAGGCCGCCTCGTTGATCTCGAACAGCCCGAGATCACTGCCGCCGGCGATGGAGAGCAGCACACCGTGCGCACCGTCCATGGAGGCTTCCAGCAGCGGCGAGTTGATGGCCTTCTCGGCGGCCTTGACCGCGCGTCCCTCACCGCGGGACGAGCCGATGCCCATCAGCGCAGTGCCGGCACCGGCCATCACCGACTTGACGTCGGCGAAGTCGACATTGATCAGGCCGGGAGTGGTGATCAGGTCGGTGATGCCCTGAACGCCGTTCAGCAGCACCTCGTCGGCGGAGCGGAACGCGTCCATCAGGGACACGCCCAGGTCGCCGAGCTGCAGCAGCCGGTCGTTCGGGATGACGATCAGGGTGTCGCACTCGTTGCGCAGCTCCCGGATGCCGTCCTCGGCCTGGCCGCCGCGGCGCCGGCCCTCGAACTTGAACGGCCGGGTGACAACGCCGATGGTCAGCGCACCGAGCTTGCGGGCGATCGAAGCGACCACCGGGGCTCCGCCGGTGCCGGTTCCGCCGCCTTCACCGGCCGTGACGAACACCATGTCGGCGCCCTTGAGGGCCTCCTCGATGTCCTCGCGGTGATCCTCGGCGGCCTTACGGCCCACGTCCGGATTCGCGCCGGCGCCGAGCCCCCTGGTGAGGTCGCGACCGACGTCGAGCTTGACGTCCGCGTCGGACATCAGCAGTGCCTGGGCGTCGGTGTTGATCGCGATGAACTCGACGCCGCGCAGGCCGACCTCGATCATCCGATTGACCGCGTTGACCCCGCCGCCGCCGATGCCGACGACCTTGATCACGGCGAGATAGTTGTGCGGTGGCGTCATCTGGGGCCCTCCTGGGTGTGGAACGGATTGGTGTGTCGAACCCTCGACCTCAACCAGACCCTTATAGTTATGTCAAGTGGTTCTGGTCGCAGACGCTAACCGTGCGTCCGACGCGGCCGGGCGAGGCGCGCCGGAATGTCGCGGTGTTGTCGAGGAATTTCCGGTGCTGCAGTGACCGCCGAGCTCAGCGGACGGTGGCCAGCGTCGGATCCGAGATGTCGTACGTGTGCCCCGGCTGCTTGAGCAGCACCGGCAGGACAGCGGCCTTCGCCTGGACCTGGGTCGCGTCGCCCCACACCACCACCCGGCCGTCGTGCAGGGTCAGGGTGATCCGGTACGGAGATCTGGCCACCACCGAGGCCACCAGCCGGGTCACACCGGCCGGCAGGCTGTGCACCACCTCGACCGCGGCCAGGGTCGCCGGGTCGTGCGAGCCGGGGGTGGCCAGTTCGATCGCCAACAGCTTCGCGGGCGGGGAGGCCACCTTCAGGTACGGCACGCCGTGCCGGTCCAGCAGCCACCAGGCGGCATTCGCGCTGGTCACCGCGACCGGGGTGCGCGCGACGGCCACCACCACCAGCGAGTTCGGCCAGTGCCGGGACACCCGGACGGACTCCACCTCGGGGACGGCGGCTTCCGCCCTGGCGGCCAACGCCGCCGCGTCCAGCGTGATCAGCGGGGTGCCGACCGGAACGTCGATGGCGTCGCGGACCCGCTGCGCCAGCGGGGTGGGCACCCCGCTCACCGCGACGGACCTGACCCCCAGCACCGGGGTGAACCGCACCAGGTAGAACGCGCCGCCGGCCATGGCGAGCACGAGCACCAACGCGAACACCCAGGGCCAGCGCCGTCGTCGCCGGCGGGGTCGGTAGGACAGCTGCGGCCGGGTCGGTGCCATGGTGCCGGTCATCGTTCCTCCAGCGTGGCCAGCAGTTCAGGACCGAGCATGGTGACGTCGCCGGCGCCCATGGTGACCACGACGTCGCCCGGCCGGAGCAGAGCGGCCAGGGTGTGCGGAGCACCGGCCAGCGACGGCTCGAACAGCACCTGCTCGGGTGATCCCGGTGTACCGGCCGGGATCGCATCGCTGATCAGCCGGCCGGTGACGCCCGGCTGCGGATCCTCGCGGGCCCCGTAGACCTCCAACACCACGACCACATCGGCGGCGGCCAGCGCGGTGGCGAACTCGGGGGCGAAGCTGGCGGTGCGCGAGTACAGGTGCGGCTGGAACACCACCACCAGCCGACCGCGGCCGCCGAGCACATCCCGGGCGGCGAGCAGCTGGGCGCGTACTTCGGTGGGGTGATGGGCGTAGTCGTCGTACACGGTGACCCCGGCCGCCCGGCCCTTGTACTCGAAGCGGCGCCGGACGCCGGTGTAGGCGGCCAGGCCGCGGGCCATCAGCTCGGCGTCGACACCGAGCTCGATGCCGGCCGCCAACGCGGCCGTCGCGTTGGCCACCATGTGGGCGCCGGGCACCGCGAGCGTGAGCGCGATCGTGCTGCCGTCGGGGAGCCGGATGCCCGCGGTGCTGCCGTGGCCGACGGCGGCGGAGTACTCGATGACGACGTCCGCGTCCGGTCCCCCGCCGTAGCCGACGATCCGCGGCACCCCCGCTGCCGCGGCCCGGAGCCGCTCGAGCAGGCTCCGGACGCCGGGATCGTCGACGCAGGCGACCAGGAAGCCGCCCGGCGTGATCCGTTCGACGAACTGGTCGAACACAGCGGCATAGGCCTCGGCACTGCCGTGATGGTCCAGATGGTCGGGCTCGAGGTTGGTGATGATCGCGCCGTGCGGCGCGAAGGACAGGAACGACCCGTCGGATTCGTCCGCCTCGGCGACGAAGATGTCGCCGCTGCCATGGTGCGCGCCGGTGCCGGACTCGTTGAGCTCACCGCCGATGGCGAAGGACGGGTCGAGCCCGGCCTGCTGCAACGCGACGGTCAGCATCGAGGTGGTGGACGTCTTCCCGTGGGTGCCGGCCACGCACACGCTGCGCCGGCCGGCCATCAGCGCGGCCAGCGCGTCGGCCCGCCGTACCACCGGGATGCCGCGCTCCCGGGCGGCCGTCACCTCGACGTTGTCCGGGCGGATCGCGCTGGACACCACCACCGCGGTCGGTCCGCCGTCGAGCAGGTCGAGGTTGCCGGCGGCATGGCCGATGCCGGTCCGGACGCCGCGCAGGCTCAGACCGGTCAGGGTGTGCGAGCCCTTGGCATCCGACCCGGAGACGGCCAGGCCGCGGTCGGCGAGGATCCGGGCGATCGCACTCATGCCGGCGCCACCGGCGCCGACCAGGTGGGTGCGGGCCAGCGAGCTTCCGTCGGCGGTCACCGGGGCGGCGGCGGGTGCCCCCGGCTCGAAGGACGTCATGGCCGGACCCGCCCGGCGGCCAGCCGCAGGATCAACCCGGCCAGGGTGGCGCCGGCGTCCGGCGCGTCGGCCACCCGCGCCGCTGCTGCCATGTCGGCGCCCGGACCGGTTCTGGACAGCAGCGGGATCACCGTGTGCCGGATCGCTTCCGGAGTGAGGTCGGCGTCGTCGATGATGATCGCGGCGCCGGCGGCCACCTGGGCGGAGGCGTTCAGCCGCTGCTCACCGTTGCCGTGCGGCAGCGGCACATAGACCGCAGGCAGACCGACCGCTCCGACCTCGGCGACCGTCATCGCCCCTGACCGGGCGAGCACCAGATCGGCGGCCGCGTAGGCGAGATCCATCCGGTCCAGGTACGGCACCGCGACGTACGGCGGACTGCCGGGATCCGGATCGTCGGGCAGCGTCAGCGTGTTCTTGCGTCCGTGGGCGTGCAGCACCCCGATGTCGGCCGCCGCCAAGGTGTCCGCCGCGCCGGAGACCGCTTCGTTGATCCGCTGCGCGCCCTGGGAGCCACCGAACACCAGCAGCGTCGGCGCCAGCGGGTCGAGACCGAAGAACCGGCGGGCCTCGTCGCGCAGGGCCGCCCGGTCCAGCCGGGCCAGTTCCCGGCGCACCGGGATGCCGAGCACCCGGGCGCCGGGCAGACCCGAGCCGTCCACCGCCGCGGCCACCACGGTCGCGAACCGGGCACCGATCTTGTTGGCGAGCCCGGCCCTGGCATTGGCCTCGTGGACGACGATCGGCACCCGCCTGCGCGCGGCAAGGTACGCGGGCAGGGCCACATAGCCGCCGAACCCCACCACAACATCGACCGCACGATCGACCATCACCGCCCGGGTGGCCCGGACGGCCGACCGCATCCGGGTGGGCAGTTTCACCAGGTCCAGCGACGGCTTGCGGGGCAGCGGGACCGCCGGGATCAGCCGCAGCTCGTATCCGCGGGCGGGCACCAGGGTGGTCTCCAGGCCCCGCTCGGTGCCCAGCGCGGTGATCGTCACCCCCGGGTCGGCGTCGCGCAACGCATCCGCCACCGCCAGCGCCGGCTCGATGTGGCCGGCCGTTCCACCGCCGGCGAGCAGCACCGAGACGCCGGCGGACGACGCCGTCACCGGCCGCCCCTCCCCCCGCCGCGCGGGTCCCGTCGGGTCTGCTGCGGCCGGCCCCGATCCTGCCGGGTCCGTTCCTGCGGGGTCCGATCCTGCTGGGCCGGCGCGGCGCTGTTGGGGCTGGGGCCCAGGCTTGCGCGGCTGTGGCTTCCGCGGGGGCGGCCCGGCCGCCAGCCGCTGCGCGCGGGCCTTGGCGCGCTGCCGGCCCTTCGCCTTCTTCTTCGCGGCCCGGCGTTCGCGACGGGCGATCTTCTTGGCCGGTTCGGCTTCCTGGTCGGGGCGCACCGCGCCGATCCCGAGGAATCGCAGCAGCGGGCCGGGGCCCTTGGCATGGAGTGCGGCCGCGGCCTGAGGTTCTCGGCGGGCGAAGTTGGCGAGGAGCCCGAACACGATCATCGTGACGACCAGCGAGGTGCCGCCCGCGGAGATCATCGGCAGGGTCAACCCGGTGGTCGGTAGCAGGCCGACGACGTAGCCGATGTTGATCGCCGCCTGGCCCACCAACCAGACCGTGCAGGAGCCGGCGACGATCTTGACGAACGGGTCGACATTGCGGCGGGCGATCCGCATCCCGGTGTAGGCGAGCAGACCGAACAGGAACAGCACCAGGAACGCGCCGATCAGGCCGAGCTCCTCGCCGATGATGGCGAAGATGAAGTCCGAGTCGGCGTTGGGCAGCCACGACCACTTCGCCCGCGAGCCACCGAGCCCGACACCGAACCAGCCGCCGTTGCCCATCCCGTACAACGCCTGGCGCAACTGGTAGCTCGACTGCGGGAACTTCTCGGGGTCGAGCAGGGCCTGCAGCCGGACCAGCCGGTACGGCGTCTTGATCAGGAGTGCGGCCAGTCCCGCGGCGCCGAGGCCGCCGACCACCGCGAAGATCCAGAGCGGGGCCCCGGCGAAGTACAGCACCGCCATCAGCACGATGGCCAGGGTCACCGTGGTGCCGAAGTCCGGCTGCAGCATGATCAGGCCGGCCATCAGCCCGGCAACCGGCAGCAGCGGGATCAGCAGCGCCCGCATCGACCCCAGGTTGGAGCGTCGGGCGGCCAGCACGTGGGCCGCCCACAGCAGCAGCGCGAGCTTGGCAAGTTCCGATGGCTGGAAGCCGATCGTCGGGGTGATCCCGATCCAGCTGCGCGACCCGTTCAACTGTCGACTGATCCCGGGCACCAGCACCGCGACCAGCAGGGCCAGCGCGACCAGCATGGCGGTGGTGGACAGCCCGCGGATCACCCGCAGCGGCATCCGCAGTACGAAGAAGAACGCCACCAGACCCAGGCCGGCGAAGACGATCTGGCTCTGGAAGACCGTGAACGAGGAGCCGTCGCGGCGGTAGGAGGTGATCGCCGACGACGACAGCACCATCATCAGGCCGATGGCGAGCAGCAGCACGAAGATCGCCAGCACCAGGTGCACCGAGGTCATCGGCCGGTCCAGCCAGTCGTGCAGGGTGCGGCGGGAGCTGAGCACCGCCCGTTGCACCCGGGACGGTCCCCGAACGGGTCGCGCCCCAGCCGTCGGCTCGGTCGCAGGTCGGGCCGACGCGTCCGCTGCCGGCTGCCGGCCGACGCGTGCGCTGCTGTCTGTCGTCGTCACCTGGCCGTCACCGGTCGGAGCGGGCCGCGGCGGCGCGCGCGAACGCGTCCCCGCGTGCGGCATACGAGGCGTACATGTCCAGGGAGGCCGCGGCCGGGGCGAGCAGCACGACGTCGCCGGGCTCGGCCAGCCCGGCAGCCGCCTGCACCACCGCCTCCATCACCGCCGCGCCGCCCGTCACGGCTGCGCCTGCCACCCCACTGCCGTCCATCGCCCCATCGTCCGTTGCCGGGACCAGCCGGACCGGTACATCCGGCGCGTGTCGGGAAAGTGCGGCGGCGATCACCGGGGCATCGACGCCGAGCAGCACCACGCCCCGCAACCGGCTGCGGACCAGCGTCACCAGCTCGTCGACGGAGGCACCCTTGAGCTGGCCGCCGGCGATCCAGACCACCCGGTCGTATGCGGTCAGCGAGGCGGCCGCGGCGTGCGGGTTGGTGGCCTTGGAATCGTCGACGTAACGCACCCCATCGACCTCGGCGACCTGCACGTTGCGGTGCCCGCCCGGGCGGAACGACCGCAGTCCGGCCGCCACCGCGTCACCGTCGGCACCGGCCGCCAACGCCAGTGCGGCCGCGGCCAGCGCATTGGTGACGTTGTGCCGCCCGGGCGGCCGGACGGTCGCCTCCATGGCCAGCTCGCCGTGCCCGAACGCCCGGTCGACCAGCATGCCGGTCATCACCCCGAGCCGGCCGTCCACCGGGATCCGCGCGGTGACCCCGACCTTCACCGGCGCCGGCGCAGCGGCCAGCAGGGCGGCCGCGGCCGGGTCGTCGATGACCGCGACCGCCACCTCCCCGGTCAGCGCCCGCGCCTTGTCGGCGGCATACGCCGCCATCGAGCCGTGCCAGTCCAGATGGTCCTCGGCCAGGTTCAGCACCACCCCGGCCCGCGGCCGCACCGAGGGCGCGGAATGGAGCTGGAAGCTGGAGAGTTCGGCCGCGATCACCTGCTGAGCGGGCTCGGCGGCCACCGCCTCGGCGGCGGACCAGCCGATGTTCCCGCAGGCCGTCACCCGCAGGCCGGCGGCCCGCAGCATCGACTCCAGCATCCCGGTAGTGGTGGTCTTGCCGTTGGTCCCGGTGACGACCAGCCACGGTCGCGGACCGTCGGGGCGCACCTGGTCCATCCGCCAGGCCAGCTCCACCTCGCCGATCACCTCGATGCCGGCCGTGGCCGCCGATGCCAGCAGCGGGCTGCTCGGTCTCACCCCGGGCGAGGTGATCAGCAGGTCCACCCCGGTGGGCACCGCAGGGAGGTCGCCGAGCACCTGGACGCCGGCCGGCAGCTCGGCCGTCACCGGCCGGTCGGCGGCGACCAGTACGGTGGCACCGGCCCCGGCCAGCAGCCCGATCACCGCCAGACCCGACACCCCGGCGCCGACCACCAGCACGGTGCGCCCGCCGACCATGCCGGCCAGGCCGGTGGGCCGGGCGGGCTCAGCCACTGCCGGTCAACGACAGCCAGTCGGCATAGAACAACCCCAGCCCGAGCGCCGCCGACATCGCCGCCAGCAGCCAGAATCGCACCAGCACCGTGGTCTCGGCCCAGCCGGAGAGTTCGAAGTGGTGATGGAACGGGGCCATCTTGAACACCCGGATGTGGCGGGTCTTGAACACCAGGATCTGGATCACCACCGACGCCATCTCGACGACGAACAGGCCCGCGATCACGATCAGCAGCATCTCGGTGCTGGTCAGAATGGACAGCCCGGCGACCAGGCCGCCGAGGGCGAGCGAGCCGGTGTCGCCCATGAAGATCCGCGCGGGGTGCGCATTCCACCAGAGGAAGCCGACGCAGCCGCCGACCGCGGCGGCCGCCACCACCGCGAGATCCAGCGGATCCCGGACCTGGTAGCAGCCCTGCAGCGCATCCTGGGTCAGGCCGGTGTTGAAGCACGAGTTGCGGAACTGCACGAAGCCGATGGCGACATAGGTGCCGAGCACCATCACCGACGAGCCGGCGGCCAGGCCGTCCAGGCCGTCGGTGAAGTTCACCGCGTTCGACCAGGCGGCGATCACCAGCACCGCGAAGATGACGAAGCCGACCGCGCCGAACGAGATCCAGGCCAGGTCTCGGGTGTAGGACAGGTGGGTCGAGGCCGGGGTGAGGCCGTTGACGTTGCGGAACAGCAGGGCGCCGATCCCGAAGGTGACGGCGATGAAGGTCTGGCCGGCCAGCTTCGCCCGCTTGTTCAACCCCAGGTTCCGCTGCTTGCGGATCTTGATGAAGTCGTCGAGGAAGCCGACCAGGCCGAGCCCGGTGGTGAGGTAGAGCAGCAGCCAGGCCGACGCGGTCGGACCGCCACCGTCGGTCCACCACTGGACCAGCACCGCCGTGAGGTACCCGGCCCACATCGCGATCAGGATCGCGCTGCCACCCATGGTCGGGGTGCCGCGCTTCTTCTGGTGGGTCTGCGGACCGTCCTCCCGGATCTCCTGGCCGAAGCCCGGCCGGGAGAACACCTTGATCAACCACGGGGTCAGCATGATCGCCACCGCGAGTCCGACGATCGCCGCGATCAGGATCGACTTCATCCGGCGGACCTCTCGTCGATCAGGGCCAGTGCGACCCGTTCCAGGGCGGCCGACCGCGATGCCTTCACCAGCACGGCGTCGCCCGGCCGGAGGCCGTCCCGGAGCACCGCCAGGGCTGCGGCGACGTCGGGCACCAGGACCGACTCGCCTCCCCAGGAGCCTTCCAGATGAGCGCCCAGATGCAGACCGCGGGCCTGCTCGCCGACCGCGATCAGATGGTCGATGCCCAGGCGGACGGCCAGCCGGCCGATGTCGTCGTGGGCGGCCCCGGACGTGTCGCCGAGCTCGGCCATCGGACCGAGGACGGCCCAGGTGCCGCGTCCGCGGCCGATGATCGCCAGCGACCGCAACGCCGCCCGCATGGAGTCGGGATTCGCGTTGTATGCGTCGTTGATGACGGTGATCCCGTCCGGCAACTCGGTGATCTGCATCCGCCACTTGCTGGCCGCTGTCGCCCCGGACAGCGCCGCCGCGACCTGGTCCGCACCGAGACCGACCGCCCGACCGACGGCGGCCGCAGCCAACGCGTTGCCCACCTGGTGCTCGCCGACCACCTGCAGGCTGACCGGCGCCGAACCCTCGGGGGTGACGAGGGTGAACGACGCGCGGGTCCGGCTGTCCGAGCTCACATCGACGGCGCGCACCTGGGCGTCCGGGCCGGTGCCGAAGGTGACGACCGCAGCAGCGGTCCGGGCGGTCATACCGGCGACCCGCTGGTCGTCGGCGTTGAGGATCGCGACACCACCGTCCTGGGCCGACGGCAGCGCCGCCACCAGCTCGCCCTTGGCGGCGGCGATGGCGTCCACCGAGCCGAACTCGCCGAGATGCGCGGTCCCGACGTTGAGCACCGCGCCGATCCGGGGCGGCGCGATGGCCGCCAGGTCGGCGATGTGTCCGGGCCCGCGGGCGGAGAGTTCCAGCACCAGGAACCTCGTCGACGGACCGGCCCGCAGCACCGTGTGCGGATGGCCGAGTTCGTTGTTGAACGACTCCGGTGGCGCCACCGTCTCCCCCGCGGTCCGCACCACCGCGGCGATCAGGTCCTTGGTGGAGGTCTTGCCCGCCGACCCGGTCACCCCGATGACGGTCAGGCCGGCGGTCACCAGCGCCCCCACCGACCGCCGTGCGATCGCCGCCAGTGCGCGCAGCACCGCGGCGTCATCCGCCCCGACAATGGTCGGCAGCTCCGCCACCGGCCGGGAACCGAGCACCGCTACCGCTCCGGCGGCGGCGGCCGCGGCGGCGAAGTCGTGGCCGTCGACCCGCTCCCCGCGCAGGGCCACGAACAGCGCCCCCGGGGTGATCCGCCGGGAGTCGAATTCCACCGACGTCACCGGTACCTCGGCGGCGCCGGCCGGTGCCACCAGGCCTGCGGCGTCGGCGATCTCGGCCAGCGTCAGGGCGATCACCGGCGGGCATCCGCGATCGCGGCGGCGAGCTCGTCGGCGTCGGAGAACGGGTGCACCACGCCGCCGACGTCCTGGCCCTGCTCGTGGCCCTTGCCGGCGATCACCACCGCGTCGCCGGGCCGGGCGGCGGCGACCGCGGCCCGGATCGCGTCCCGCCGGTCGCCGATCTCCACGATCTCTGCTCCGGCCACGGCGCGGGCGCCGGTGAGGATGGCGGACCGGATCGCCGCCGGGTCCTCCGAACGCGGGTTGTCATCGGTGACGATCAGCATGTCGGCGCCGCCGGCGCCCTCCGCGCCCATCACGGGTCGCTTGCCGGTGTCCCGATCGCCACCGGCACCGACGACCAGGATGATCCGGCCGGTGGTCCCGCCCCGCACCGCAGCCAGCACCGCAGCCAGCGCAGCGGGTTTGTGCGCGTAGTCGACGACCGCGAGGTAGTCCTGGCCGGCATCCACCCGTTGCATCCGGCCGGGCACCACCACTCCTGCCAGCGACGCGGCGGCCGCGAGCGGATCGAGACCCGCGGCCTGCACGCAGGCCACCGCGGTGAGTGCGTTGGCGACGTTGAACCGGCCGGGCAGCGCCAGCTCCGCGGTCAGGTCGAGGCCACCCGGGCCCCTGAACCGCAGGTGCTGCGCGCCCAACGGGCCGGCCGAGACCTCGGTGAGCGCCCAGGACGCCGCCGGGTTGCCCGCTGCGGACACCGTCGCGGCGTCCGGGTGGGCCGCCGCCAACCGGGCCCCGTAGCTGTCGTCGATGTCGATGACCGCGGCGTCCGCGCGGCCGTCGAACAGCAGCGACTTCGCCGCGAAGTACTCCTCCATGTCGGCGTGGAAGTCCAGATGGTCCTGGGAGAGATTCGTGAAGGAACCCACCGCGAACCGGGTGCCGCCGACCCGGCCGAGCGCCAGTGCGTGCGAGGACACCTCCATGGCGACCGCCTGCACCCCACGCTCGAGCATGATCGCGAACAGCGCCTGCAGGTCCGGGGCCTCCGGGGTGGTGAACGAGCTGGGCAGCGCCTCGCCGGCGATCCGGGTCTGGACGGTGCCGATCAGCCCGGTGGTGCGGCCGGCCGCGGCCAGTGCCGCCTCGATCAGGTAGCAGGTGGTGGTCTTGCCCGAGGTTCCGGTGACCCCGATGATGGCCAGCGACTCGCTGGGCCGTCCGTACACCTGGGCGGCCAGCGGTCCCAGAACCGCCCGCGGATCGTCGACCACCAGCGTCGGCACCCCGGTATCGGATCCGGCCAACGCCGCGCCGGCCGGGTCGGTGAGCAGCGCGACCGCTCCCGCCGCGATGGCTTCGCCGGCGTACCTGGCCCCGTGGGCGCGGGATCCGCGCAGCGCCGCGAACAGGTCGCCGGGTCGCACCTCGTGGGCCCGCAGGGTCAGCCCGGTGACCTGCGGATCCCGGTCCGGGACCGCTGCACCGACGGTCACCGCCAGGCTCGCCAACCGGACACCCGGTGCGGCGGCGGGTCTGGGCGGCGCCGTCGCAGGAGTGAGGGGCACGGCGGGCAACGCTACCCGCCCTGGTTCACATACAGGTCGTACGTCGGGGCGGTCTTGGTCGACGGCGGGATGTTCGCCTCGTCCATCGCGTAGGCGGCGATCTTGTGGAACAACGGGGCCGCGCTGGTCCCGCCCTCGGCGGAGTTGCACGGCGCGTCCAACCGGATGGCCACCACGTACTTGGGGTTGTCGGCCGGTACCACCCCGACGAACGTGGAGTTGAACAGCGTGTCGGAGTAGTCGTTGGTCTTCGGGTCGACCTGCTGGGCGGTACCGGTCTTGCCGGCCACCAGGTAGCCGTTGATCGCCGCGAGCGGGGCGGTGCCGTTGCGGGTGTAGTCGCCGTGGCCGTCCTGGACGGTCGCGCCGAGCATGGAGAGCAGGGTGGTCGCGGTCTTCGCGGACATCACCCGGCTGCCCGGCTTCGGGATGGTCGGCGTCGAGGCACCGTCGGTGGTGGTCGACGCGATGATGGAGGGTGGCAGCCGGACCCCGCCGTTCGCGATCGACTGGTACATCCCGGCCAGTTGCATCATCGTCATCGAGACGCCCTGGCCGATCGGCAGATTCGCGAACGTGCTCGAGGTCCATTGCGACTTGGCCTTGTCCGGATCCCAGACCGGCAGCTGGCCGCGGTCCTCGGCGAGCTGGATACCGGTGCGCTTGCCGAGTCCGAACTTGACCAGCTCGTTGTAGAAGGTCTTCTCGCCCAACCGCTGGGCGATCATCAGGGTGCCGACGTTGGAGGACTTGGCCAGGATGCCGGTCGCCGTCATGTCGATCGGGCCGTGGCCCCAGGCGTCGTGCACGGTGACGCCGCCCATGCCGATCTCGCCGTCGACGGTGAACACCTTCGTCGGGGTGATGATGCCCTTCTCCAGCGCGGCCGCCATGGTCACCACCTTGTTCACCGAGCCGGGCTCGAACGGCCCGTTGAGCGCCCGGTTGCCCACCTCCTGCGCCGTCTTGCCGACCGCGTACGACGTCATGGCGTAGATCTGGCCGTCCTTGGCGCCCTCGATGACGACGTCGCCACCCTTCGCGCACTGTCTGGTCACGGCATCGGTCAGCAGCTGCTGGGTGGTGTACTGCAGGTCGGCGTCGAGGGTCAGGGTGACGCCGGTGCCGTTCTGCGCCGGGGTCTCGTCGCGATCGGACCCCGGCACCGCGCGGCCGAGCGAGTCCACCTCGACCGTGCGGGAGCCGTCCTGGCCGGCCAGGGTCGCGTCGAACCGGTTCTCGATGCCGGACAGTCCGTGGGTGTCCCAGCCGGTGTGCCCGATGACGTTCTCGGCCACCCCGGCGTTGGGATAGCGGCGGAGATCCTGGCGCTCGGTGACCACTGCGTTCAGCGCGTCGGTCTGCTGCTGCGGGGTCAGCTTCAGACTTTCCGGGATGAGCACCGGCCGCACCTGTTTCAGCACCGCGTCGCCCTGCGCCGGGGACATCCCGCGGACCAGGTAGACGTACTTCTTCGTCGAGGCCAGCTTGGTGAGCAGGGTCTGCTGGGTGACGCCGGCCGCCGCGTCGGTCCCCCTGATCGCCGCCAACACGATCGCCGCGACCTGCTGGCGTTGCGCGTCGGACCGGAACAGCGCGGGCCGGGCGGCGAGCGCGCGACCCTCGACGCTGAAGGCCAGCAGGGTGCCGTTGCGGTCGGTGATCGCGCCGCGTTCGGCGTAGAGGGTGACCTCCCGGGTCCGCTGCTCCTCACCTTTGGCCGCATAGGCGGAGGCGTCGACCGTCTGCACCATGACCAGTTTGACGCCGGCCACCGCGAGCAGGGCGATCATCAGCACCAGCGCGGTGCGCCCACGCAGCGGGTGGTTGGCGCCACTGCCCTTGTGCCGGCGCTGCCGGCGGCCCCGGACGGAGGCCGGTTTCGCCGTCCGCCGGGCGACCACCCGGGCGGACCCGGCCGGACGGCCACGGGTCGGCCGCGGGCCGACCTGCTCGGTACGCGCCGTTCGCGGCTGGGCGGTGCGCTGCTCGGGAGGTCGCGGCGCGGCTCCCCGGGGCTGACGGCTGCGCGCCTGGGGGCTGCGGGATGAGGGGTACGGCTGGGAACTGCGGGGCTGGGCCGGGTTGTCGGTCCGTCGCCGTCGTGGCGTTGGCTGATCGCGGTCCCGACGACTCACCGGTTGGCTCCCTGCTGGTGCGTTGCGGTTGCACTCGGGGCGGTCCCGGGTGCTGACTTCGGCCCGGTGACCGCGAGCCCTGCCTTCGTGGGTGCTGTGGTCTTGGGCGCTGTGGTCTTGGGCGCTGTGGTCTTGGCGCTTGGTTTGCGCTGGCTTGGGCGCTGTGGTCTTCGGCGCTGTCGCCGGCCTGGTGGCCGCGGCGGTGGGCGGCGGAACCGCCGGGTGCGTTCGCTGCGTGGCCGCTGCCGGAGTCGTCACTGCCGGAGTGGTCACTGTCGGAGTGGTCGCCGCTGCCGGAGTGGTCGCCGCTGCCGGGGCGGTGGGGGCCGGCGGCACCACGGCCACCGGGCCGGGCTGCGGCTGCGGCGTGCCGATGACGGTGGCCGCGGCCCCGCGTCCGACCGAGATGATCACCGGGTCGTCGGCCGGGACCATGCCCATCCGCCTGGCCTGCTCGGCGATCCGTGGGGTGGAGTTTCCGTCGGCCACCTGTTGCTCCAGCGCCTCGACGGTGAGCCGGAGGTCGACGTTGGCGCTCTGGGTGCGGCTGATCTGCAGGCCCATCTCGTCGGTGACGGTGTTGATGGCGAGCACGCCGGCGATGCCTGCGCCGAGGATCAGGATGGCCGCGACACCACCGGCACCTTGGTCATCGCCGAGCGGATCGGCAGGCCGACCCTGGTCAGCCGCGGATCGGCGATCCGCTGCTGACGCCGGCGGCGCCGTTCGTAGGCGCGCTGCGCCGACGTCGTCCTCTGGTCAGCGCTGGTCTGGTTCGAGGTGGTCAGGTCAGTGCTGGTCGGGTCAGCGCTGGTCGGGTCAGCGCTGGTCGGATCAGCGGTGGTCGGCGCCGCGCTGCCCGGCCGGCCGGCCGGCGATTCGGCGCCCGGCCTCTCGGTCGTCGTCACGCGGCCTCCCTGATCCGTTCGACGGCCCGCAGCCGGGCCGAGGCCGCCCGCGGATTGGCGGTGATCTCGTCCTCGGTGGGCGCCTCGCTGCGCCCCCGGACCAGATTGCGGAAGGTGGGCTCGTGGCCGGGCAGGTCCACCGGCAGGTCCAGCGGCGCGGTGGACACCGTCCTCGGTGTCACCGCCCGCTTGACGATCCGGTCCTCGAGCGACTGGAAGGACAGCACCACCAGTCGGCCGCCGACCGAGAGATGGTCGAGAGCCTCCGGAATCGCTCGGGTGAGCACCCCGAGTTCGTCGTTGACCTCGATCCGCAGAGCCTGGAAGGTCCGCTTGGCGGGGTGCCCGCCGGTGCGCCGGGTGGCCGCGGGAATGGCCGCATACAGGAGCTCGACCAGCCGGGCACTGGAGGAGAACGGCTCCCGGTCCCGCTCCCGGACGATGGCGGCGGCGATCCGGGAGGCGAACCGCTCCTCGCCGTACTCCCGCAGCACCTTGGTGAGCGCGGCGGCCGGGTAGGTGTTGAGCACGTCGGCGGCCGAGGCGCCGGTCGTCTGATCCATCCGCATGTCCAGGGGTGCGTCAACGGCGTAGGCGAACCCGCGCGCGCTCTCGTCGAGTTGGAAGGAGGAGACGCCGAGGTCGAAGAAGGCACCCTGGACCAGTCCATCCGGGGTGTGCTGCCTGGCCACGTCGCCGATCTGGTCGTAGACCGCGTGCACCAGAACGGCACGGTCGGCGACCCCGGCTGCGGTGAGCCGCTCCCCCGCCAGGGCCAGCGCCGCCGGATCCCGGTCGATCCCGATCACCGTCAGCGCCGGGTGGCTGCGCAGCAGGTGCAGGGTGTGCCCGGCCATTCCCAGGGTGGCATCCACCAGAACGGCCCCGGGTTCGGAGATCGCCGGGGCCAGGAGCGCCGTGACACGGTCGGCAAGCACCGGGATGTGGATCTCGGCGTGCCGGTCGGTCATCGTCTCCCTTTTCCGCAGCTGTGGCTGCTGGTCTCTCCCGGATGACGGTCCTGCTTCCTGGTCCCCACCCGCTCGCGGACCTGGCACGGGGGAAGTCGTGTCAGGGCCGCGAGCGGGTGCAGGCCGGGCGGCAGGTCCCGCCGGCACCACGCTCACTCGCGTCTGTCCAGCAGCCCCCGTTCCGGTACCGCGTAGGTCTCCTCGTGCAGCGCCTCGTAGCGCTCCCACTCCTGGGCGTCCCAGAGCTCCATCCGGCCGCCGACCCCGGTGATCACCACGTCTTTGGCCAGGCCCGCGTACTCGCGCATCCGGGTCGGCACCGAGATCCGACCCTGCGCGTCCGGGCGCTGCTCGTCCGTGTTGGCCAGCAGCACCCGCTGGTACCCCCTGGCCCTCGCGTCGGTGATCGGCGCATTGATGACGTCGGCGGCGAAGTCGTCGAAACCGGCCGGAGTGAACAGGTACAGGCAGTGGTCCTGACCGCGGGCGAGCATCACGCCCGGGGCGAACACCTCGCGGTATTTCGCCGGCAATGTCACCCGCCCCTTGTCGTCCATCCGGGGAGTGAAGGTGCCGACGAAGCCCCTGCTCATCGACACACCTCCCGCCACTGCCGTCCCGCGACCACCCCGTGGCCCCGATGCGCGCCACACTACCCCACTTTCTGCCACCTCGACCCAAGATTCTGCCGGGAATCGCCGACTGCTACGGCCTTTCCGCAGTTGACGACGGTGGGGCGAAGTGGGGCGTGATCTTCGAACCCGGGTCGGCTCCGGCCCGCGTCACGATCGTCGTGACCCGGACACGACCGCCGTCCGTATGCCTGGTCAGTACCGTCCGAGCGAGAACGACCTGGCAGGTTGTCGGTCCTGGCAGACTGGCGGGGGCGTTGCCGCAAGTACGAGCGTCATCGGGTCGGCCACGCCGGCCCTCGGGAGGAGCACCAGTGGTACAGCACGTGGAGACCGCGCCACCGGCGACAGCGGTGCAGGCCGCACCGACCCCACCCGGACCGCCTGCGCCACCCGAGGTCATCGCCAGGGTCGGCGCCCAGGTCGCCGCGTCGATCTCCCGGGTCGTCCTCGGCAAACCGGAAGTCGTGCGGCTGGCCGTTGTCGCCCTGCTCACCGAGGGGCACCTGCTGATCGAGGACGTGCCGGGCACCGGCAAGACCAGCCTGGCGAAGGCGCTGGCCCGGTCCGTCGACGCCAGCGTCAGCCGCGTTCAGTTCACTCCCGACCTGATGCCGAGCGATGTCACCGGGGTCAGTGTCTACGACCGCCAGACCGGCCGGTTCGAGTTCCGTCCCGGACCGATCTTCGCCAATATCGTGGTGGCCGACGAGATCAACCGGGCCTCGCCGAAGACCCAGTCGGCACTGCTGGAGTCGATGGAGGAACACCAGGTCACCGTGGACGGCACCAGCTACCAGCTGGGTCGGCCGTTCCTGGTGCTGGCCACCCAGAACCCGGTGGAGATGGAGGGCACCTACCCGCTGCCCGAGGCGCAGCGCGACAGGTTCCTGGCCAGGACAGCCATCGGCTACCCGGATCCGGCGTCGGAGGTGGCCATGCTGGCCGGACGGGACCGCTCCGATCCGCTGGACGAGGTGGTACCGGTCGCCGATGCCGCCACGGTGTCCGCGATGATCACCGCGACCCAGGCGATCCATCTCGCACAGGAGCTCAAGCAGTACATCGTCGAGCTGGTCGGGGCCACCCGCAGCATGCCGGAGGTGCGGCTCGGGGCGTCCCCCCGGGCCGTGCTGCACCTGGCCAAGGCGTCCAAGGCGGCCGCGGCGCTGGACGGCCGCGGGTTCGTGGTGCCGGACGACATCCAGCGGCTCGCGGTCTCGGTGCTGTCCCACCGGCTGCTGCTGACCGTCGAGGCGCACGCCGCGCACCGGTCCGCGGAGGAGATCGTGGCCGTGCTGCTCAACAGGGTCCGGGTGCCCCGGGGCGTCAGTGCCTGAGCGTCCTACGCAGGTCAGTCGGGGCCTGACCACCCGCGGGCGGTGCCTGCTCGCCGGCGGGCTCGCCGCCATCGTCTGCGCCGTTCTGCTCGACGAGCGCGACCTGCTCCGGGTCGGTCTGCTGGCGGCGGTGCTGCCGGTGATCGCGTTCCTGGTCACGGCCACCCGTCGGCTGCGCCTGGACGCGACACATCAGGTGCTCCCGGAGCGCCTGCGGCCGGGCACCGTCGGCCAGGTGATGCTGACGGTCACCAACTCCGGCACCACCCGCACCCGCCCCCTGGACGTCAGCGAGCAGCCGACGCCTGATCTGACGGCGGGACTGCGCTGCATGTTGCCCGGTTTGCGCCGCGCCCGGTCGTCGCAGGCCGTCTACCGGCTGTACGCCACCCGACGCGGACGGTTCGTCATCGGCCCGGTCCGGGTGCGGGTGTCCGACCCCTTCGGCATGTGGGAGGACTCCCGGGTGATCCCGGTGCGGACCGAGGTCCTGGTGGTACCCGCCGTGGTGACGCTGACCGGGATGCCGGCCAGCGCCGGCGCCCGATCCGCCGCCTCCGGCCGGGCACCGGCCAGCAGCATCGGCGGCGACCCCGACGTCGGCATCCGCGCCTACCGCAACGGCGACGACATCCGGACCATCCACTGGCGGGCCTCGGCCCGGCACGACGAGCTGATGGTCCGGCTCGACGAGCCGGTCTCGCACGGAGGCGCGGCCGTCCTACTCGATCACCGGGCGGTTGCGCACCGGGGCGCCGGATCGGCATCGAGCCTGGAGACCGCGATCACCCTGGCCGCCTCGATCAGCCACCACCTGCTGGCCAGCGACCACGAGGTGCGGCTGCTCTCGCACACCGGCGCCGTGATCGCGCAGGGCCACGACATCGCCGACGACGTGCTGGCCGGGCTCGCCGTCCTGGAGCCCGACGACGCCCGGACGCTCTCGCCGACCGTGATCGGTTCCGCCGGACTGCTCATTGCCGTCCTCGGCGACCTGAGCACCGAGTCCGCCCGGCTGCTGATCGCCTCGAAACGCCCGGGGATCCACGGGGTGGCATTGCTGCTCGCCACCGAGGAGTGGGACCCGCAGGGCCGGCCGGCCAACACCATGCCATCGCTGCAGTTGTTCGCCTCGGCCGGCTGGCGGGTCGTCGTCGTGCGGGCCGGGGAGGACCTGGCCGGAGCCTGGCGCCGCGCCTGCAACTCGGCCGACAGCTACTCGGCCGCGATCCGGCGGGCCTCATGACCCTCAGCGCTCCCCTCGCCCGCCGGTCGCGGCCGCTCCGCCGCCGATGGCACCGGTCGCGGCCCGCCGGCGACCCCTGCGCCCGACGGCGCGATCTACCTGGTGCCCACCCTGATCGGCGCCGCAGCGGTACTCAGCGGCTCCTCCGCGCTCACCGCGGCGGTCAGTGGTTCGTCGTGGGTGCTGCCGCTGGTCGAGGTCATCGGCGTGGTGTGGCTGGTGGGCATCGGGGGCCGGCTGATCCGGGTGCCGACGACCGTCACCGTGCTGCTCCAACTGGTCGGCATGGCCATCGCACTGACGTCGCTGTTCACCACCGGCGGGATCGGCGGGGTCCTGCCGAACGCCGAGGTGGTCAGGGAGTTCGGCACCCTGCTGTCCGGGGCATGGCAGCAGATCCTGGTCTCGGCACCGCCGGCACCGTCGACGCCCGAACTCAGCTTCCTGATCGCCCTCGCGGTCGGCGCGGCGGCGATCATCGTCGACTTCCTGATCGCCGAGGCGCACGCGCCGGCGCTGGTCGCGCTGCCGCTGCTGTGCCTGTACTCGGTGCCCGCCTCCATCGCCACCACGATGCTGCCGTGGCCCACCTTCGTGGCTCCCGCTGCGCTGTACGCCTTACTACTGGCCGTGTCCGGGCACCCGGGCCGGCGGCGCGGGGCCAAGGTCGGGGTCGGGCTCGCGGCCTCCGGGATCGCCATCACCGCCGTCGCCACCCTGCTCGCGGTGCTGGTGGCCGACTCGGTGACCGCGGTCGGCACCTCCGGCCGGCTGCCGCGCACCGGCACCGGCCAGGGAGAGGTCGGCCTTTCGCCGTTCACCTCGCTGCACGGCAACCTGCAGCGGTCCGAACCGGTCAACCTGCTGGAGGTCAGCGGCACCACCCAACCTGACTACCTCCGGGAGGTCACCCTCGAGGTGTGGACACCGGGTCAGGGTTGGTCGGCCGGCGAGCTGACCGCAGACGTCACCGATGTCTCCGGACAGTTCAGCAGCGGTACCCCCGGTCCGGACCCGGTCCAGGTGACGATCCGCTCGCTCCAACTCAAGGACAGGTTCCTCCCGGTCTACACGGGCACCAGCGCGGTCACCGGGCTCCGCCCGGGGTGGAACTACGACCGGTCACTCGGCACGGTGTTCCGAGCCGATCCGCAGAACCCGCAGACCTACACGATGACGGCCTCGTTCGCGAAGCTGTCCGAGGACGACCTGCGGAAGGACACGGTGACCCCGGGGGGCAGCCTCACCGATACCGGCTCACTCCCCCGCCGGGTCACCCAGCTCGCCAAGGACGTCACCCAGGGCAAAGGCAACCCCTTCGACAAGGCCGACGCGCTCCGCAAATGGTTCACCGATCCGGAGAACGGGTTCCGGTACTCGCTGAACGTGCCGACCGGCAACACGGGTGACGCGCTGACCGATTTCCTGGAGAACAAGCAGGGCTACTGCGAGCAGTACGCCTCCGCCATGGCGATCATGCTGCGCGCCATCGGTATTCCGGCCAGAGTGGCGGTCGGATACACCCAGGGCACCGCGCAGGACAACGGATCATCGATCATCACCAGCCACGACGCGCACGCCTGGGTCGAGGTGCTGTTCGACCGCAACGGCTGGGTGCGCTTCGACCCGACTCCGCTCGCGGGCAGCACCGGTGGCGTGCAGGGCTTCGCGGAGAGCACCACCGACGCCACGTCGACGGCGCCGAGCACCGAGACCGTCACCACCGCCCCCCTCGATCCCACATTCGGCCAGGGCCAGGTCGCTCCTGACGGCGACGATCGACTGACCCGCACCAATTCGGCGGCGGCGGCGGTCACCGACACCGGGTCGAAGGTGCCGGCCACCCTGTGGTGGCTGCTCGGCATCCTTGCCGTCATCGCGCTGATCACCGCGGCCCCGTCGGTGATCCGCGGCGCCCGGCGGCGCCGACGCCTTGCCGTCGTGGCCAGGGGCGGCCCGGGGGCCGCCGCTGCGGCCTGGGCGGAGCTCGAGGACCTGTGCCTCGACCACGGCATCAGCCTGCGCCCGAGCGAATCGGCCCGGGCCACGGCGAACCGACTGGCCAGGGTGGCCTACCTCGGCGACGAGGCCAGGGCCAAGCTGCGCGGCCTGGTGGTGGCCGCCGAACAGGAGTGGTACGGCAGCGCGAGCGCCGGGTCGGCGACCGACGGGGCCGAGCCTGATGCGAAGGGGCCGGATGCGAAGGTGACCGCGCCGGATCTGGTGGCGGCCGTCAAGGCGGTGCAGGAGGGGCTCAACCGGGCTACGCCGTTGTCCGTGCCGGATCGGATGCTGCCGCGGTCGATCCGGCCGTCAGCTCGGGACTAGCCCACCGCAGGCCGAACTCGGTTGCGGCCCGACAGCTGTGTGCGTGAGCGGGCCGTTGCCGTCAGTTGGCGCCGTGGTCGTCCTCGAAGCGACGACGGAAGCGTTCTTCCATCCGCTCGGAGAGCGGACGAAGCGGCTTTGCGGGGAGTCGGCTCCGACACCGCGATACCGCGGCGCCCCGGGAAGGCCGAACATGAACAGACCGACAGCGGCAACCATCACCAGGAACCCGAACACGCTGACGATCACGCCGAGAGCGAGCACGCTCTGGGTGGCTATGACGCCGACCACCAGACAGACCAGACCGACGATGAACGCTGCGGCAGCCACGATGGGGCGGCGTCGTCGAATCCGCGAGACATCGACACTCGTCGCGAACTTCGGGTCGTCCTCGTAGAGCGCCCGTTCGATCTCGTCGAGCATTCGCTGCTCGTGCTCGGAGAGCGGCATTGTTCCCTCCTCCGGCACCGTGCCAACTGCTGGCCATGGCCCGTGTGGACAACCGTCGAACGACGGTCTGCTATCAGGATACGAGCAGGATCGCCGGACTACTAGCCAGGCGTCAAATCTCCTGTATCAGGTTCTCGCCCCGGCCGCTCGGGCCGGTCGACCAGAGCCGCCGGACGGACCGTCGACGGGCCGAATCTGGCCGCCACCCGGTCGACCGCGGACTCGGCTTCGCGCCAGCCCGGCCCGGTCGGCACAGCGCCGAGTTCGAGTTGCTCGGTGACCGAACTCGCCGGCACGAGGCCCTCCAACCGGACGCCCACCAACCGGATGCTGCGACCCCCGGTGGCCAGCCGGTCGAACAGGTCGACAGCGGTGGCGTGCACCGCGCGCACCAGGTCGGTCGGGGTGGCCAGGGTCGCGCTCCGGGTCACGGTGGTGAAGTCGGCGAACCGCACCTTGATCGACACCGTGCGGCCACGCACCCCGCCGGCCCTGGCCCGCCTGGCGGTGCGGTCGGCCAGGCCGAGGAACTCGCGGTGGATCAGGGTGCGGTCGTCGGAGTCGACCGCGAACGTGGTCTCGGCGCCCACCGAGGATTCCGAGGTATCCGGATCGACCGGTCGCGGGTCCCGCCCCCAGGCCAGCTCGAACAGCTTGCTGCCGGCGGCCGCTCCCAGCGCCCGCACCAGGTTCTCCCGCCCGGTCGCCGCGAGATCTCCGATGGTCGACAGCCCCAGCGCCTCCAACTGCACCGCGGTCTTCGGCCCGACCCCCCACAGCGCGCGCACCGGCAACGGATGCAGCAACGCCAGCACGTCGGCCGGCGGCACGATCAGCAGTCCGTCGGGCTTGGCCAGGCCCGAGGCCAGTTTGGCGACGAACTTGGTCGCAGCCGCGCCCACCGTCGCCGGCAGGCCAAGCTCGGTGCGCAACCGGTCCCGCAGCATCCGGGCGATGACGCCCGGCCGGCCGGCCAGTCGGCGGGCACCGGCCACGTCCAGGAACGCCTCGTCGACGGACAACTGCTCCACCAGCGGGGTGACGTCGGCGAAGATCGCCATCACCGCCTCGGAGGCGGCCCGATAGGCGGGCGGATCAGGGGCGACCACCGCGATTCCGGGGCACAACGCCCGGGCCTGACCCACCGGCATCGCCGAGCGGACCCCGGACCGACGCGCCTCGTAGGTCGCCGACAGCACAACGCTGCGACCGCCCAGTCCCGCCACCATCATCGGCCGGCCGCGTAGCTCCGGGTGCCGCCGCAGCTCGACCGACGCGAAGAACGCGTCCATGTCGACGTGCAGGATGGTGCACGCGCCGTCGTCGATGCCGTCGGGGTCGTCGGTGACCCTGCGCCGTCCGTCCGCACTGGTACCCATCGCCGCAGGTGTCCGATCGGATCAGGCCGGTGGCCGGCCGGCCAGCACATGCAGGTCCGCCGCGATCTCCCGGAGAACCGGATGGTCGGAGAGCGCAGTCTCGAGCGCATCGAGCTGCTCGGTGCCCTGCGGGACCGACTGCAGCAGCGCCCCGCCGACCAGACCGGACACGACCCCCAGCCCGGTCACCGATCGGACCTCGAGACCGGCATCGGTGAGCAGGGCGGTGATCGAGGCGACGTCGAACCGGTGCAGCAGCGGATCGGCCGTACCGAACCGGCCGTCCGGGTCCGTCAGCAGCGTGGACGGCGGCACCGAACCGGCCGGCCACCGCCTGACCGAGCAGCGCGGCGTGCCGGCCGGCGACGAGCACCGATACGGTGCCGCCGGGCCGCAACGCAGTCACCAGTCCGCGGACTGCAGCGGCCGGATCGTCCACGGATTCCAGCACGTGGTGGCAGAGGACGATGTCGGCGCTGCCCGCCGGGACGGCCGCATCGAGCGCGTCGGCGTCCGCCTGGACGGCGCGCACCCGGTCGCCGACGCCGGCATCTTCCGCCCGGCGACGGAGGATGGCGAGCGCGTCGATGGACGAGTCGACCACGGTCACCCGGCAGCCGTGCGGGCCAGCGGAACCGCCCTGGTGCCACTCCCGCCACCGACGTCGAGCACCTGCGGCATCCGGGCGACCGGCAACCAGATCGGCCAGTGCCAGGTCCAGTCCGTCGGCGGTGCGCGGGTGCAGATCCGTCATCGTTCTCCTCGTCCGGTCGGCAGCCGGGTGATCTTTCGGCGGTCCGCGACTCGCCGGAAGCGTATCCGCGCGCCGTCGGTCGAGCGGGTCGCCTGTACCGTGTGGCGCGTGCTGGTCGCCTCCATATGCAGTCTGAAGGGCGGCGTCGGCAAGACCACCGTCACGCTCGGGCTGGCTTCGGCCGCCCTGATCCGCGGTCTGGACACCGTGCTGGTGGATCTCGACCCGCAGGCCAATGCAACCACGACCGTCGAACCCGTCGGCGACGGTCTGACCGTCGCCGACGTGCTGGCCGATCCGCGCCGCTCCGTAGTGGCCAAGGCGGTCCGGGCGACCAGTTGGGGTGGCAGCCTTCGGGTGCTGCCGGGCAGCGAGGCTGCCGAGGCGCACAACCACCCGGATCCCGGGAACAAGAAGCTGTCCAGGCTCGCCACAGCGCTGGAGAAGATCGACCCGGAACCGGAACTGGTGCTGATCGACTGCCCGCCATCGCTCGGGCAGCTGACTCGCAGTGCGCTGGTCGCAAGTCGCCGGGCGGTGCTGGTGACCGAACCGTCGCTGTACGCGGTGGCCGGTGTGCAGCGGGCTCTGGAGGCCGTGCAGGTCGAGCGGGCCGCCCACCATCCCACCCTGCAACCGCTGGGCGTGGTGGTGAACCGGGTGCGGCCGCGCTCGGTCGAGCACGACTACCGGTTGGTCGAACTACGCGAGCTGTTCGGGCCGCTGGTCCTCAGTCCGGCGTTGCCGGACCGCGCCGCTGATGCAGCAGGCCGAGGGAGCCGGAGTGCCGATCCATCGGTGGCCGACCAGCGGGGGACGCGAGGTGGCGACGATCTTCGATCAGCTCCTGGACCGGCTGCTCCGATCAGGACGCGGCGCGTTGACCCGCTGGGCCGGCCCGGGTGCCGTCCCTGCGGTGACTCATGCGGTGATGGCCGCCTCGATCAGGTCGAGGAACGCCGAGGCCTGCCGGACCATGTCGTCGGCCTCGCGGGCCGAGACCAGCCGGGTGATGCCGGCCTCGGCGGCCTGCCGCTTGCCCGATCCTGCGGCGAAGAATGCCGCCCACTCACCGAGATCCGGTGCCACCCGCGCGAGCAGTGTCCAGGCGTTGCCCTGATTGCCCCGGCCGCCCGGCCGCGCCCTGGCGGCCAGCAGGGCCGCGGCACCACGCAGCGCCGCCAGATGGGCGGTGGCGTAGCGGTCGGTCGGCTCGACCGCCCGGATCGCCCGGCCCAGCCCACGGCCCGCGTCGGCGAGCAGATCCCTGGCCGCCTGCGGTACCGGCCGCCGGGATGGCGGCACCGGCAGGGTCGGCTGCCGCTCCCGGCCGGTGGTACCGCCGATCTCCCGCAGCCCCCGCCTCGGCCGGAGCGCGCACCGGGTGTGCCATTGCCGTCATCGCCGATCACCTCTCGAACTCCAATCGAACGCCTGTTCGATGCTATCGCCCTCAGCGCCGATGCGCCACCCCGATGTCTACCGCGGGGTACCGACAGTCCGACGCCGCGCGAACGCCACGGCGTGGTCTGATGGAACGCATGCACGCCGCGACCGACGAGGTGGTCCGCCGGTTGCGGGCGCTGGGCGCGCCGGCGAGGTCCGGCACCTGGACACTGCGGCCCGCACCGCGGCGACGGCCGCGGCCCAGCTGGGCGTTGACGTCGGTGCGATCGCGAACAGCCTGGTGTTCCGGATCGAGGGCGGGCCGGAACCGGCGCCGTTGCTCGTGCTCACCTCCGGCGCCCATCGGGTGGACACCGCGGCGGTCGCGCGGCAGCTCGGTGCGGGCCGGATCACCAGGGCCGAACCGGACTTCGTCCGCCTGCACACCGGCCAGAGCATCGGCGGGGTCGCACCGGTCGGCCACCCCGAGCCGTTGCGCACCCTGGTGGACACGGCGCTGGCCGCCCATCCGGTGGTGTGGGCGGCGGCCGGGCACCCGCACACGGTGTTCCCCACCTCGTTCGACGAGCTGGTCCGGATCACCGGTGGCACCCCGTCGGCGGTCGGTGACGATGGCTGAACCCGGTGAGATCGAGATCACTCTGGGCCATCTGGATCCCGCGCAGTTCCGGGACCGCAACCGCGAGCTGCTGGAGGTCTACGTCGCGGCCATGCGGTACCCGGCGGGCACCGCGCAGGCCAGGGCCATGCTCTGGGCCGAGCACAGTGCGCGGCCCGGCTTCGACTGCGTGGTGGCGCTGGATACCGGCGGGTCGATCCGCGGGCTCGCGTACGGCTACCGCGGACTTCCGGGTCAATGGTGGCACAACGAGGTCCGCAGGGGTCTCGGGACGGCCGATACCGGCTGGCTGGCCGACTATTTCGAGCTGACCGAGCTGCACGTCCGGCCGGACAGCCAGGGCGGCGGTCTGGGCGAGTCCCTGCTCAGGGCGTTGGCGGCCGGCCGAGCCGAATCGAGCGTGCTGCTCTCGACACCCGAAGGCAGCAACCGGGCATGGCGGCTTGTACCGCCGGCTGGCATTCGCGGATGTGTTGCGTGACTTCCGGTTCACCGGAGATCCGCGCCCGTTCGGAGTGCTCGGCCGGCGGCTCCCGCTGGACCCGCCGGTCGGCGTCGGTGCCGTTACAGGGTCGCCAACCGCGCCCTGAGCGGGTCGAGGCCCATGCCGCCCATGTTCAGCGCAGCAGTGTGGAAGGCCTTCAGGTCGAAGCCGTCCGGGTGGTTGGCACGGGCCGCTTCCCGGCCCTGCAGCCAGATCCGCTCGCCGACCTTGTAGGCGGGCGCCTGTCCGGGCCAGCCGAGGTAGCGGTCGATCTCGTCCCGGCTGTGCGCTGGGTCGGCGATCGTCCTGGTGAGCAGGAACTCCAGCCCCAGCTCGGGGGTCCACCGCTCACCCTCGTGGAAGCCGGTACCGCTCGGAATCTCCAGCTCCAGATGCATGCCGATGTCGACGATCACCCTGGCGGCCCGGAACAGTTGCGAGTCCAGCATGCCCAGCAGCACTCCGTCGTCCTCGAGATAGCCCAGCTCGCGGACCAGTCGCTCGGCGTAGAGCGCCCAGCCCTCGGCGTGCCCTGACGTGCCGGCCAGCAGCCGCTGGAAGTCGTTGAGACTGTCCTTCTGGTAGGTCGCCGTTGCGATCTGCAGGTGGTGCCCGGGAACGCCCTCGTGGTAGACGACGGTCGCCTCGCGCCAGGTCGAGAACGCCTCCCGGCCGGCCTCCACCGACCACCACATCCGACCGGGCCGGGCGAAGTCCGAGCTCGGACCGGTGTAGTAGGCGCCGACCCCGCCGCCCGGCGGGGCGATCAGACACTCCAGGGTGCGCATGGCGTCCGGGATCTCGAAATGCGTGTCGCCGAGTTCGGCAACGGCCCGGTCGGAGAGATCCTGCATCCACGCCTGCAGGCCGTCCGTGCCCTGCACCTGATAGTCGGGATCGTTGTCGAGCTGCTCGGCGGCCTCCGCTGGGTGTCCGGCCCGGGGCGATGCGGCCGGCAACCTCGTGGAGCTCCGCCTCGATGGACAGGAAGTCCTGCCAGCCCCAGGTGTAGGTCTCGTCGAGATCGATGGTGGCGCCCAGGAACTCACGACTGGCCAACGTGTAACGCTCCCGCCCGACCCCGTCCTTGGCCGGTGCCTGCGGCGCCAGCACCGACTCCAGGTAGTGGGCGAGGTCGGCGTAGCCTGCCTCGGCGGCGATCGCGCCGGAGACCAGCGCGGTGCCCAGAGCGCCGTCACGGTCGGCCGCTGCCGCGAGCCGGGAGAAGAAGCCGGGCGTCTCGGCGGTGCCGGCGAAGGTGCGGGCCTGCTCGGCGCACTTGGACACCTGCCGCGCCGCAACAACTCTGCCTGCGGCTGCCGCCTGATCCAGGGACGCCCGGTAGCCGGCGAGCGCGGCCGGGACGGCCCGCATCCGGCCGGCCAGGGTGGCGAGTTCCTCGTCGGTCCCGGTCGGCATCAGGTCGAAGATCATCCGGATCTCCTGCACCGGCGAGGCGATCACGTTGAGCGCGGCGTGCGCCCACCCCGACGCGTACTTGTCGATCTCCAACTGCAGCCGCTCGACGATGACCTCCCGGGCGATGTCGTCACCCGGCCCGGTCGACGGCGCGGCGGCGAGCCCGGCAAGCGCCTCGACCGCCAGCCGCTCGCGTCGGGCGAGCCCCTCCGGCGAGTAGTCGTCGAGCCGGTCGTCCGCGCCGGGCAGGCCGAGGTAGGTCGCTATCAACGGGCTGTCGGCGCACAGATCGGCGACCACCTGGTCGGACAGCGCGTCAATGGTCGACGGTCTGCGGGTGGACGGTGACGCTGCGAACGAGGTGGCGGGGGACGGGGTGGCGGGGGACGGCCCGGCGCCGATGGCACCGTCGGTGGAGTCGGTCATGGCAGCCGACGCTACCGGCACCGACGCCCCGTCTGCGAGGAGGTATCAGGCCGGTCGCCGGGCGATCACATGGAAGACGTGCCAGTGCTTCGGTCCGGCCAGCGAGTTGCCGTCCTCGTCCTGCTCGTCGACCCTGAGCAGCTCCCAGCCGGCGAACCGGTGGTCCAGCTGTGCGCGGCTGTGGAACGTCATCGCATCGGCCTCGCTGCCGGCCCAGGTGTCCCGGTCGCCGAACAGTTGGCCGGCGAACAGGCCGCCCGGGAGGAGCGAGTCGGTGATGGCCGACCACAGCATGTCGAACTTCTCGGGTGGACAGAACGGCAGGCTGAAGCCGGCGTGCACCAGCCGGGCGGGGGGCAGCTCGGTGAGGTCGGCGAAGGAGGCCAGCCGCACCGTCAACCGGCCGCCGGACGGTTCGACCAGCCGGGAGACCAGCGCGACTGCGGCGGGTTCAGCATCGATGGCGAGCACGGACCAGCCCCTGCGGAGCAGCTCGACGGTCTCGGTGCCCTGACCGCAGCCGAGGTCGATCGCCAGTCCGCCCGGCTCGATGCCGTCGAACGCCTCGACCGCGAACGGGCGGGGCAGCCGGCTGTCGTGGTGGGCGAAGTAGTCCTCCCACCGGGTACCGATGGCCATCAGAGCGACTCGCGGGCTTTACCGGCGTCGGTGTCGAGTTCGGCGAACGCCTCGCGGATGGAGTCCAGCGACGAACTCAGTTCGGCCACCGGGTCGATGCCGGCAGCGGCGGCAGCGTCATCGGCGGTGGCGGACAGTTCGAGCAGCTTGGTGTAGAGCTCCCCCACCCCGTCGACGGCGCCGGACAGGTTGGCCAGCAGCCGGGAGCGGCGCTCGGACATCCGCGCCAGCGGACCGGTGACGCGACTCTCCGACGACATCTGCCTGGCGACCTGACCGGCCCGATTCAGGGCGTCGTCGAGGTCGTCGACCGCGGCTGCCACCCGCAGCGACACCGCCCTGGCACTGGTGCCTGCGGTGACTGCCTCCGCCGCCCGGTCCGCGACCAGAGTCGAGGACTTGTCCCGCTGGAGGTTGCGGATGTTGTCGAGGTAGCCGTCGAGGGTGGTGACCAGCCGGTGCTGCTGTGTTCCCGACCGCAGGTCAGGTTCGTCGTCCTCGGCTCCGCGACCGGAAAGCGCCCCGACCGCTGCTGCGGCGGCGAGCATGCCGACGCCGACCGCCCCGGCACCGAGCACCGGCAGGCCGACGGCCCAGGCAGCGCCGCCGCCGACCGCGGCGACCAGTAGCCCCCACGGGTCGCGCAACATCTGCGCGGCGCGGCGCATACGGGACTCCGCCATCGCTTGTTGCTCCTCGACGAGGGTCTCGGCTCGACCGGCGCCCGGGGTCGACCCGGCGGGGCCGACCCGGCGCAGCCGGTCCGTGGATCAGAAGTTGGACAGCACGTCGGAGAACACCTTGAGAATGCTCTCCGGCTTCCGCGCATCGTATGCCGCGGCCCTGGTCGCTTCGCTGATCTGCTTGAGCGTGCCCAGATCGGCGTCCTCGCCGTAGGCGATGGTGAACACCCTGACCCCGTTCTCGACACCGCTGTTCTTCAGCTGATCCAGCAGGCTGTTCAGGTCGGAGTCGGCCGGGTACTCGTTCTTGCCGTCCGTCATCACCACCACGGCGTTGATCACGTTCGGGTCGGCGGTGCTGTTCATGTACTCGACGGCGGCCCGGGTGACGGCATAGAGCGGGGTGGCGTTCTTCGGGGTCAGCAGCTCGATCGAACTCTTCACGGTTGCCTGGAACGGCTTGGTCAGTTTGGAGATCGGTTCCAGTTCCTCGTAGAAGCCCTGCGGCGTCTCCAGGTCGGAGGTGAACGCCCAGACACCCAACTGGTCGGTCTCCGAAAGCTGGCTCAGGCCGCTGACCGCTGCGGTCTTGGCCAAGTCGAGCCGGGTCTGTCCGCTGGTCCCGGCGTCATTGCCCATCGATCCGGACTCGTCGAGCACCAGCAGCACCCTGGCCCGCTTGCGCAGCTCGGACCAGAGGTCGCGGACGCCGGCGAGCACCTTGGTTCCGGGGGCGGTGAGCGTGACCTTGACCCCGTCGGCGTCGACGGCATCGCTGTTCTTGATCGGGTCGCCGGCCTGGTGGTCGAAGGTCCGGAAATTGGCGTCGGTGAAGATCTTCTGCTGTTCCGGCGCGGTCAGATACGCGAGGAAGTCCTTGGCACCGGCCTGCTTCGCCGGAGTGGACCAGGTGGCGTTCAGCACCACGTAGGGGCTGTCGCTGTAGAGCGTGCCCTCCTTCGGGTAGATCGCCACCAACGGCACCCGCGGGGGCTTGTGCTGGCCGAGGGTGGCCGGGTCGCCGCTGGGGTTGCCGGCGTTGTAGTCCAGGACCGACTTCTCCTCGACCGCCACCGCCGAGACGTAGTTCATCGCCGCACCGGCGTCATCGGCCCGCTGCAGGTTGCTCAGGTAGGTGAGGGTCGTGTCTCCGTAGTGGATCACCGAGTGCTCGACCGCCTCCGCGTACTTGCGCACGTCGGGATCCTCGAGGTCGGCCTCGGTCAGGTCGGAGGATTTCCCGGTCGCCGCGACCAGGGTGCCGATGGTCGCCGCGAGTCCCGACGTCGAGGAGTTCGGGTTGGTCTTGCCGAGGGTGAACTTGCCCCACTCCTTGTGGCCCTTGGAAGCCCAGCCGTCCTTGGCGTTGACCATGTTCAGCACGTCCGCCCAACCGAGCGGGGTCTTGGGCCAGCCCATGGCCTCGGCCATCGGCTTCGGCATCGCCAGCACCAGCGGCGTCGAGGTCACCGACTCCGACGTGTCCGGGACCAGGTCGATCGGCTTGTCCTTCTTGGTCAGGTCGTTGCGCAGCAGTCCGATCCAGGTCGATGCGGCCGGCGTCCAGACATCCGGCTGCGGGCCGTAGACGTCCGGGTCCCAGTCGTTGGCGAGTGCGGTCTCGGCCGTGCCGGAGGCCACCGAGCGGACCGTGACGTCGTAGCAGGCGCCGTCGGGCGTGGTCCGGCCGGAGGTCGAGTAGCTCTGGGCGATCTTGCCCATCAGCGCAGCCTTCTCGCTGGAGGCCGCGATCGAGACCGGGACACATCCGGGCCGGGCGGTGGGCGTCGGCACGCCCTGCGCGGCCGACGAGGTCGGCGCGCCCGGCGCGGGGGTGGACGCGGTGTTGCTGTCGGATTTCGAGGTCACCACCCTGATGACGATGATCAACAGCACTCCGACCACCGCCGCAGCGATCAGCGGTACCGGATTGCGTTTGCCTGCCATGCGGGTGGATCCTCCCTGCCGATCCGCACGGACCGGCTGATTCGGAAGATACCAACGGAAAGTCGCGGCCGGATCTCGTCCGGACCAACTGCCACCCTCGGCGGGCGCGGTTCGTCACCCCGGGTGCCCGACGGACCGCCGGCTGAGCCTCTCCCATCCGGTACTACGTCGGGCCCGGCCACGTCCTCTGGGACGCGACCGGGCCCGCTGTCCAGCGTCTCAGCTGCAACCGGAGGTGGACCCGCAGCCCTCGCAGACGTAGCAGGCCCCGGAGGGTCGCATCTTGGTGCCGCAGGTGAAGCACAGCGGCGCGTCGGAGGCCTTGCCGATGACCAGCTCGAGCAACTCGGTCGACGACCCGGCGGACCGCACCCCGGGTGCCTTGACCTCGGCAACGGCGGCCTCGACGGCCGGCACCGGCTGCGGGGTGGCGTCGACCGACGTGCGGAGCTCCGCCACCACATCCTCGGAGGCCAGGTCGCCACTGCCGTAGCTGGCGGACACCTGGGCGGACCGTTCTTCCGCCGAGAAGATGCCCAGCTCCGCGCGCTTGTCCACCGGCAGGTAATCCAGCGCGATCCGCCGGAACAGGTAGTCCATCACCGAGGTGGCGATCCGGATGTCCGGGTCGTCGGTCATCCCCGCCGGCTCGAACCGCAGATTGGTGAACTTGGCGACGTAGGACTCCAGCGGGATGCCGTACTGGAGGCCGACCGACACGGCGATCGAGAACGCGTCCATCACCCCGGCCAGGGTCGAGCCCTGCTTGCCGAGCTTGATGAACACCTCGCCGAGGCCGTCGTCCGGGTAGGAGCCGGTGGTCAGGTAACCCTCGGCACCGCCGACGGTGAACGACACGGTCTGCGACGGGCGCTTCTTCGGCAGCCGCCGGCGGACCGGGCGGCCCGGCTCGGCCGCCACGGCCGGCGCGGCGACCGGCGCCGTTCCGTTCTGCTTGTTCTTGCCGCCGGCCGACAGCGGCTGGCCGACCTTGCAGTTGTCGCGGTAGATGGCGAGCGCCTTGAGGCCCATCTTCCAACCCTGCAGGTAGATCTCCGCGACGTCGGCGACCGTCGACTCCTCCGGCATGTTCACCGTCTTGGAGATGGCCCCGGAGATGAACGGCTGGACAGCGGCCATCATCCGGACGTGCCCCATCGGCGCGATCGACCGCGCTCCCATGGCGCAGTCGAAGACCTCGTAGTGCTCGCGCCGCAGGCCGGGCGCGTCCACCACGTGACCGTGCTCGGCGATGTGCTCGACGATCGCCTCGACCTGCTCGACCTGGTAGCCCAGGGACGCCAGCGCCCGCGGCACCGTCTGGTTGACGATCTGCATGGACCCGCCGCCGACCAACTTCTTGAACTTGACCAGCGCCAGATCCGGTTCGACGCCGGTGGTGTCGCAATCCATCATCAGACCGATGGTGCCGGTCGGAGCCAACACCGAGGCCTGGGCGTTGCGGTAGCCGTTCTTCTCCCCGCCGGCCAGCGTGTCGGCCCAGACCCGGGTGGCCAACTTGAGGATGTCGGCGTCGTTGCGGCCCAACGTGCGCACCTGGTCGTTGGCGGCCGCGTGCTTGCGGATGACCCGCTTGTGCGCGTCGGCGTTGCGGGCGTAGCCGTCGTAGGCGCCGATCCGACCGGCCAGCTCCGCCGACCGGCGGTACGCGGTGGCCTGCATCAGGGAGGTGATGGCGGCGGCCAGCGAGCGGCCGCCCTCGGAGTCGTACGCGTGCCCGGTGGCCATCAGCAGCGCGCCGAGGTTCGCGTAACCGATGCCGAGCTGCCGGTAGGCCCTGGTGATCTCGGCGATCGGCTGGGTGGGGAAGTCCGCGAAGCAGATCGAGATGTCCATCGCGGTGATGACGAACTCGACCGCCCTGGAGAACTGCTGGCCGTCGAAGACACCGTCGTCGGACAGGAACTTCATCAGGTTCAGCGACGCCAGGTTGCACGAGGAATTGTCCAGGTGCATGTACTCGCTGCACGGGTTGGACGCATTGATCCGCCCGGACTCCGGGCAGGTGTGCCAGTCGTTGATGGTGTCGTCGTACTGGATGCCGGGGTCGGCGCAGTCCCACGCGGCCTGGTTGATCTTGCCGAACAGCTCGCCGGCGTCGATCGTCTCCAGGACCTCGCCGGTCTGCCTGGCCCGCAGCCCGAACGGTGCACCGGACTCGACGGCCCGCATGAACTCGTCGGAGACCCGCACCGAGTTGTTGGCATTCTGGTACTGCACCGAGACGATGTCGTCGCCGCCGAGATCCATGTCGAAACCGGCGTCGCGGAGTACCCGGATCTTGTTCTCCTCCTTGGCCTTGGTCTCGACGAACTCCATGATGTCGGGGTGGTCGACGTCCAGCACGACCATCTTGGCGGCCCGGCGGGTGGCCCCGCCGGACTTGATGGTGCCGGCCGAGGCATCGGCGCCGCGCATGAACGAGACCGGCCCGGACGCGGTGCCGCCCGAGGAGAGCAGCTCCTTGGACGAGCGGATCCTGGACAGGTTCAGCCCCGCGCCGGAGCCGCCCTTGAAGATCAGGCCCTCCTCGCGGTACCAGTTCAGGATGGAGTCCATGGTGTCGTCGACCGCGAGAATGAAGCAGGCCGAGACCTGCTGCGGGGAAGCGGTTCCGACGTTGAACCAGACCGGGGAGTTGAACGCGAACACCTGGTGCAGCAGCATCCAGGTGAGCTCGTGGTTGAAGATCTGCTCGTCGGAGTCGGTGGCGAAGTAGCCGTTGGCCCGGCCGGCGTCGGTGTAGGACGTCACCACCCGGTCGATGATCTGCCGCAGGCTGGACTCGCGGACATCGGTGCCGACAGCACCGCGGAAGTACTTGCTGGTGACGATGTTCGTGGCGTTGATCGACCAGGAATCGGGAAACTCGACCCCCCGCTGCTCGAAGTTGATCGAGCCGTCCCGCCAGTTCGTCATGACGACGTCTCTGCGCTCCCAGGTGACTTCGTCGTAGGGGTGCACGCCCTCGGTGGTGTAGAGCCGCTCGAGCGTCAGTCCGGCTGCATCGCGGGCCGCTCTGCCCTTGGCGGCGGCCTTCGTGCTCGACGGTGCCCCGACGGTGTCGGTCATGGTGTGGGTCCTTCCCCTGGGTGAACGGCGGTCTGTGCCCGGCGCTGTGGCGGGCGGAAGTCTGTTCTGACGCGAAGGTGCTGCGGAACCGAGCCGGCTCAGCCGACGCCGACCGGCGGCCGCGCCGGCTCGGCGCTCAACGCAGCGGGTGGCCCGGTGTCGCCGGTTTCAGGGTCGGCGACCGCGGAGCGCAGCGCCCGGATCTCCTCGGTGAAGTCGTCGGCGGAGGTGAACGCCCGGTAGACAGAGGCGAATCGCAGGTAGGCCACCTCGTCGAGGTCGCGCAGCGGCCCGAGGATTGCCAGCCCGATCTCCTGGCTGGGCACCTCGGCCAGACCCGCTGCCCGCACGGTGTCCTCCACCTGCTGGGCCAGCAGAGCCAGCGCATCCTCGTCGACCGGCCGACCCTGGCAGGCCCGCCGGACGCCGGCCACCACCTTGGCCCTGCTGAACGGCTCGGTGACGCCGTTGCGCTTGACCACGGACAGCACGGCCTCCTCGACGGTGGTGAACCGCCGGGCGCAGGCGGAACACGACCGCCGGCGGCGGATCACCTGGCCGTCCTCCACCTCGCGGGAATCGATCACCCGGGAATCGGCGTGTCGGCAGAACGGACAACGCATTGCCGTACCACCTCTCCGACCGACGCCCCAGGACGAGCGGCCGGGTAACGAACCGCTGCTCGTCCGAGGGCTTTGCAAGACCCCGACATGTGCACCGCCGGTGGATCGACGGTGGATCATCCAGGCTCTGGTGTGGACAACTCGACGTCGAGGTGGCACAACCTGTGGATGACTTACATCTATGTAACTACTATATCTAGGGAAATCGGTCCCGCAAGCCCTACCCGGCGTGTCGCGCCGGGGTGGTCGTCAGCCCACTGGAACCTGCAGCCGCAGCCCCACCGTCAGTGGCTGTTCGCCGAGGCCGTTCAACTGCTGGATCTGGTAGACGACCGCACGGGGGTCGGCGCCGGGCAGGTTCTCCCTGGCGATCGACCACAGCGTGTCGCCGGCCTCCACGGTGACCGGGCGGACCTCGGTGGCCGATCCCGGCGCGGCGAGCAGGGACACCGCGGCGACGACAACTGCGGCGAGCACCGTGACGGTCATCGCCAGCCTGGCGTGCTGACCCATCCGGTAGCCACGGTCGGGACGCACCTGCGCACAGGGCTGCGGCAGCTGCGGCCCGGCGGCGGCGACCATTCCGGACGGCGGCCGCCGTCGGGCCGCCTCGCGGGGCCGCCGACGGACAGCAGTCCTGGCTGTCGCCACGCGTCCCGAAGCGGCACGCTGACGGCCTTGCTCGGGACGCCGCTCCAACGACTTCACGCTCTGAACTGCCATCACAACCACCTCCGGTGCTGGGCCGATCCACCGGCCACTGGGCGTCCGACCCGAACCTCCGGGTCGTACGGACGTTCTATCGAACGCCTGACCGAGTTGTACACCGTCCCTCCGACAGCCGGAAGGGAAACCGGCGTGTCGGTCGAACGCATGTTTGAATTGTGATGTGGCGACGCCTATCGTGGACAGCGCCGGTGGAACCCGGTGGCAGGCCGGCACCGCCGGCCGGCGAGAACCCAGGGAGGGCTCATAGTGGCGACAGGACGCAGGCCGACCAGCGGCGACGCGAACGCAGACGGTCCGGACGAGATCCGCGACGCCGGCAGCGAGGAGAGGGTCGGCTCCGAGGACGGCACCGTCAGCGCCTTTCCGGACCGGGACAGCGGTCGTCCGTTGACCATGCGCCAGCAGAAGGTGCTCGCCGTCATCCGGGAGTCCGTCGCCCGTCGCGGGTATCCCCCGAGCGTCCGGGAGATCGGCGAGATGGTCGGACTCAAGTCCCCCTCGTCGGTCGCCCACCAGTTGGCGGCGCTGCAGCGCAAGGGTCTCCTCCGCAAAGACCCCAACCGGCCCCGCGCGGTCGACATCCGGCCCCTCGAGGAGGTCTCCGACGACATGGAGGCCGCCCAGCATCCGACTCCGGCGTACGTCCCGGTGGTCGGGCGGATCGCGGCCGGTGGTCCGATCCTGGCCGAACAGGCCGTGGAGGACGTCTTTCCGCTCCCCCGCGACCTGGTCGGCGAAGGCACCCTGTTCCTGTTGCGGGTGGTCGGCGACTCGATGATCGACGCCGCCATCACCGACGGCGACTGGGTGGTGGTCCGGCAACAGCCGGTCGCCGAGAACGGCGACATCGTCGCCGCGATGATCGACGGCGAGGCGACCGTCAAGACCTTCCGGCGCAGGGACGGTCATGTGTTGCTGATGCCGCACAACCCTGCGTTCGAGCCCATCGACGGTGACCTGGCCGTCATCCTCGGCCGGGTCACGGCGGTGCTGCGCAAGGTCTGACCCGCACCCGGGTCCACCAGACCGGGAGGGGCGGTACCGGAGCTGGTACCGGGCCGCCCCTCCCATCCGGGCCGGCCGCTCAGCGCGGATCTCCCCCGGCCCCGGTCACGCACAAGGCCCCGATCCCACTGTGGGATCGGGGCCTTGTGCCGGGTGACGGTCGAACGGTGTCAGGCTCGCACCGGGTCAGGCTCGAACCGGGTCACGATCAGGCCGCGGGCGCGCCCGAGGCCGCGGACACGATGCCGCGGAGTTCAGGAGTTCTTGGGCTGCGATACCGGAATGCCGTTGATGACGGTCTGCTGCGGCAGCTTCTCGAGCGGCGTGGCACTGATCTGTGGTGCCGGCGTGGGAGTGGCCGCGGTGGCGTCGGTCTCGCCGGGCACCTGCTCCTTGTCGTCGTCGTGCATGGCCGACACCTCGGACTTGAGGATGCGCAGCGAGCGGCCCAGACCACGGGCGGCGTCCGGCAGCTTCTTGGCGCCGAACAACAGGATGAAGACGGCCAGGATGATAAGCCAGTGCCACCAGGAAAGACTGCCCATGATGTTCCTCCTCGGGCACCGTCGCCGGTGCACGGTATGTCTCGGGGTCGCGCGGCCGGTTCCGAATAGATCAGAACCGAGCGTTGTGAGTCACGATACCCCGCTCGCAGGAGTGATTCGGTGCCGACCGGCGGCCGGACGGGCGGATCAGCCGGTCGCCACCGGCACCGCGAAACCGGTGAGCGCGGCGGCGAGTTCGGGATAGACCCGGGCCTGCAGTCGGGTGCCCTCACCGACGTGCTCCTCGCCGAGCACGGTGCCTTCCTTGTGCACCCGGGAGACCAGATCGCCGCGGGTGAACGGGACCAGGGCGTCGATCGTCACCGACGGATCCGGCAATGCTGCGGCGACCGCGGCACGCAGCGCATCGATCCCTTCGCCGGTCCTGGCCGAGACGAACAGCGCGGTGGGCAGCAGGTGTCGCAACCGGGTCAGGCTCACCTCGTCGGCGGCATCCACCTTGTTGACGACCAGGATCTCCGGCACCCGGGACGCGTCGATCTCGTTGAGCACCTCGCGCACAGCGGTGACCTGGTCCTCGGGGGCGGCGTCCGCCCCGTCGATGATGTGCAGCACGAGATCGGCGTCCGCGATCTCCTCCAGGGTCGACCGGAACGACTCGACGAGTTGGTGCGGGAGGTGCCGGACGAACCCGACGGTGTCGGTCAGGGTGTACTGCCGGCCGTCGCTGGTGCGGGTCCGCCGGGTCGTCGGATCCAGGGTGGCGAAGAGCGCGTCCTCGACCAGCACCCCGGCCTGGGTGAGCCGATTGAGCAGCGAGGACTTGCCCGCGTTCGTGTAGCCGGCGATGGCCACCGCCGGGACCGCGTTCGCCCGGCGCTGCGACCGCTTCGTGTCCCGGACGGTGCGCATCCCGGCCAACTCGGACTTGAGCTGGGAGATCCGCTTGTGGATCCGGCGACGATCGATCTCCAGCTTGGTCTCACCGGGACCGCGTGAGCCGATCCCGGCACCGGCGGCGACCCGACCACCGCGCTGCCGCGACAGTGCCGCACCCCAACCGCGGAGTCTCGGCACGAGGTAGTTCAGCTGCGCCAGTTCGACCTGCGCCTTGCCCTCCCTGGACCGGGCATGCTGGGCGAAGATGTCGAGGATCAGCGCGGTCCGGTCGACCACCTTGACCTTCAGGTGTTCCTCGAGATTGCGCAGCTGACCGGGCGACAGCTCCCCGTCGCAGATCACAGTGTCCGCGCCGGTGGTCTCGACGATGTCCTTGAGCTCGAGAACCTTGCCGGACCCGATGTAGGTCGCCGCGTCGGGGTGCCGGCGACGCTGCATCAGCGCATCGAGGACGACCGAGCCCGCCGTCTCGGCCAACCGGGACAATTCCGCCATGGACGCCTCGGCGTCGGCCGCGGTGCCCTCGGTCCAGACGCCGACCAGGACGACCCGCTCCAGCAGCAGCCGGCGATACTCGACCTCGGTGATGTCGGTGAGTTCGGTCGACAGCCCCGCGACCCGCCGCAGGGCGGCCCGATCGGCCAGATCCTGCTCGCCGCGGGTGCCTGGGTCGGCTTCCACCAGCTCGATACGGCGGGTTTCGGTCTCGGACCGGTCACCGATGACGTCGTCGTGAGTGCTCATATACCTCCAGGGTGCCATGCCGGGACCAGCGATTTCATGCTGCGGCCTGACGGGGGCCGTTGTCGATGGCCGACCGGCCGCCCTCCCCGGGCCCTTCAGGGCTCCGGATGGATCGCCACGAACAGCGACTTACGCAGGCCATCGCGATCGAACGGCCGCCTGGCGAACTCGTCCAGCAGCCCCTGCATCCGGTTCACCAACTCGTCGTAGTGCTCGGGTGAGAGCTGCAGACCGAGCCGGATCGTCATCACATCGCCCTCCGGTACCTGCGCGACCTCTTCGAAGAATGTCTGCAGGATGGCGTTGTCGTCGTCGCGGGGGCCGAGATCGAGGCTCCAGGACTTCCGGGTCGCAGAGTAGGGCCGCTCTCGCGAGCCGCGTGGTCCCCGCCGCTCCTCGCCGGCGACCAGGAAGCCCTGCGCCACCAGGGTGCGCACGTGGTGCAGCACGCTCGCCGGATTGCGGCCGAGTCGGACAGCGATCTCCTTGTTCGTGAGCGGGTCGTACCGACACATCCGTAGGATCCGCAGCCGCAGCACACTCGCCAGCGCGCGTCGTTCGCCGTCGGTGGCCGGGCGGCGCACCTCCGGTTCGGCGCCATCCGCCCCGCTCGGGTACTGGGACGGCTCGGTCACCGGCTCAGACTACGGTCCGGTAACCGATTGGAATAGCTCAATCGGTAGTGCAGGATGTGACTGTGAGCAGTTCCGAGCCGAGCCCGCGGCCGCCGAGCCTGGTACATCATCCCGACTTCCGACGACTCTGGATCGGCGACACGGCGAGCCAGCTCGGGGTTGCCCTGGGCGGCCTGGCCGTCCCGTACCTGGCCGTCACCGTTCTGAGCGCCACCGAATTCCAGATGGGTCTGCTCGGCACCCTGACCGGCCTGGGGTTCCTCATCATCGGGTTGCCGGCCGGCGCGCTCATCGACCGCCGGCGCAAGCGCACCGTGATGATCCTCGCCGATCTGGGCCGGGCCCTGCTGCTGCTCAGCCTGCCCGCCGCCTGGTGGTTCGGGATACTCACCTTCGCGCAAGTCCTGGTCGTCGCCACCGTCGCCGGCATGCTGACGGTGTTCTTCGATGTGTCCTACCAGTCGTATCTGCCGTTCCTGGTGCCGCGCGACCAGGTGGTCGAGGGAAACTCGAAACTGCAGGCGAGCCAGTCCGTGTCGCAGGCAGCCGGACCCGGACTCGGCGGTCTGCTGATCAAACTGATCGGTCCGGCACAGGTGATCGTGATCAACGCGGCGGGTTACCTCGCCTCGGCGTTCGCGCTGCTGCGGATCCGCCATCGGGAGACTCCGCCGCCGGCGGCGGATCGGCGCCCGCTGGTCACCGAGATCTCCGAGGGCCTGAAGTTCGTCGTGAAGCATCCGTTGCTGCGCAGGTTGATCGCCTGTACCGGGATCAGCAATCTGGCCAACAGCGCCGTCGCCGCGCTGGTCGTGCTCTACATGGTCGACCACCTCGGCCTGTCCGCGTTGACCATCGGCATTCTCGAGTCCATCGCTGCCGTCGGCGGTCTGGCCGGGGCGCTGGTGACCACCAGGTTGGCGCGAGCGATCGGCGAGGGTCCGACGATCATCGTCACCGCGATCGCCTTCGAGGTGTTTGCGTTCGCCACCCCGTTGGCCAGCGTGCTGCCGGCGGTGCCGACGTTGATCGTCGGACAGATGTTGCTGACAGCGGCTGTCGTGGCGTACAACATCTCGACGGTGAGCTTCCGGCAACGACTCTGCCCGCCGGAGCTGCTGGGCCGGATGAACGCCTCCGCCCGGTTCCTTGTGTGGGGGACGATGCCGATCGGAGCCTTCATCGGTGGCGTCGTCGCCACGCACATCGGAATCGTTCCGACGATGTGGATCGCCTGCGGTGTCGGCTGCCTGGCGTTGATCCCGGTGCTGTACCGGCCGCTGTGGCGGATGCGCACCCTGCCCAGCCACGACGACGGCCCGGCGCTGCCGCCTTCGGAACTCGACGAGGACCGGCCGACGGTGCCGCAGGCCTGATGGTCGCCGGCCCGGCGACGAGTCCCGGCGCCCCGAGGACTCAGCCGGCGCCGTCGAAGAACGACCGGTCGATCTCGCCGGAGGCGACGATCACTGCGGGTCCGGTGAGATGCGCTTCTCCGTCATCGATCTCGACCACCACCTGGCCCCCGGGCACGGTCACCCGAACCGTTCCGGAGGTCCGGCCGGCCAGTTCCAACCGGGCCGCCGCGGCCGCAACCGTGCCGGTGCCGCAGGATCGGGTCTCCCCCACCCCGCGCTCGTGCACCCTCATGGTGAGCGCGTCGGGACCGTCGACGGTGATGAACTCGACGTTCGCGCCCGTCGGAAAGAGCACCGGGTCGATTCCCGGCGGAGCCGCGAGATCGAGCGCCGCCAGGTCGTCGGTGACGACGCAGACCAGGTGCGGATTGCCGACGTCCACCTGCCGGCCGCGGTGCGTCACGGCGCCGATCCGGGCGGAACTGGGCGCCCCGACGCGCACCCGGCCCATCCCGACGCGGACGTCTCCGGTCCGGCTCAACTCGGCGGTGCGGATCCCGCCGCGGGTGTCGAACTCGATCGACCCCGGAGCGGACAGACCGGACTCCAACAGATACCTGGCGAACAACCGCGCGCCGTTGCCGCACATCTCGGCCACGGAGCCGTCGGCATTGCGGTAGTCCATGAACCATCGGCCCGCCGCGCCGGGGGCAACGCGGATGACGCCGTCCGCTCCCAGTCCGGCCCTCCGGTCGCAGAGGGCGCGGACCTGACCTGCCGTGATGGCGAGCATGCCGTCGACATCGGGCAGCAGCACGAAGTCGTTCTCGGTGCCGTGGCCCTTGACGAAGGCGATCCCGTCGCTCACCCGACCAGCCTACGGGGACCGGGCGATCTCCAGCGCGTGCCGCCCGAGCTCGGGATCCGCCGCGTCCAACCACCGCAGCCGGCGGTCCCGGCGGAACCAGGACCGCTGCCTACGGACGAAGCGCCTGGTCGCCGCCACCGTCGTGGTGATCGCCTCCGGCAGCTCGGATCGGCCGTCGAGGACCTCGATCAGCTGCGGATATCCCAGTGCCCGCCGGGCGGTCCGGCCGTCCCGGAGACCGTCGCGCAGCAGCCCGCGGACCTCGGCGAGAAAGCCCGCCGCGATCATGGCGTCCACCCGGGTCGCCAGCCGCGCGTCCAGCGCGCCGGTGTCGCGGTCCAGCGCGATCATCGCCGCATCGAACCGGGGAGCGCCCGGAACGGGCATGCTCGCCGAGAACGGGCGGCCGGTCAGTTCGATGACCTCGAGCGCCCGCGCGATCCGCCGGCTGTTGGACGGCAGGATCATGTCAGCGGCGACCGGGTCGGCGGCGGCCAGCCGCGCGTGTGCCGCGGCCGGACCGAGCTCGTCGACCTCGCCTTCCATCCTGGCCCGAACGGCCGGATCGGTTCCGGGGAAGGCGATGTCGTCCACCACAGCCTGGACGTAGAGACCGGAGCCACCGACCAGCACGGGGGTCCGGCCGCGTCGGAGAATGTCGGCGATCGCCTGCCGGGCCCGGTCCTGGTAGACCGCGACGCTGGCCGTCTCGGTGACCGCGAGCTGGTCGAGAAGGTGATGGGGGATGCCACGGCGGTCGGCCACCGGAAGCTTGGCGGTTCCGATGTCCATCCCCCGATAGAGCTGCATGGCATCGGCGTTGACCACCTCGCCGTCGAGTTCCTCGGCCAGGTGCAGCGCGAGATCGGACTTGCCGGTGCCGGTCGGCCCGGCCAGCACCACCAGCCGGCCCGTCACGATGACCAGGTCGCGGCAAAGTAGCCGACGCCGAACGGCTGGCCGCGGTAGGTCACGGTCGACCGTGAGGCACTGAATCCGGTCGCGGCCAGGGCCGCCAGCACCGGGAGGCTGCGGACTCCCACCTCCATCGCCACCTCGGCCCGCGCTGCCAACCACGCGCCGAGCACTGCAGCGTCACCGGAACCCAGGGCATCAGCAAGTGAATCGTCGAGCCCGGCCGACCGGTCGTCACGCGCTCCCGGCGCCCCGGGGCCGTGGCAACTCGCGCCGTCGGCCATCACCAGCAGGCCGACGGCGCCACTGATCGCATCGAGCGCGGCGGCCGCCGCGGCTGCGTCGTTCGGGCCGACCTCGATCGCGTACGTCGGCCGGTCGATCGCCTGCAGCAGCTGCGCGCCGACCACCGTTCCGACCGCGGCCGGTGGTGCCGGATCGGATGGTCCGCCGCCGGGGAGCCGCAGATCTGCCGCCACCGGCAGATCGGAGCGGCCGAGCACCGACGGACGCACCAGGGATCCGGGTGGCAACGTCCGCACCCCGGTCGGGCCGACGCCGAGCACCACCAGGGTGTCCGCCCCGGCGAGCGAGCCCACTGCTCCGACGCAGGCCGCCACAAGATCGCCGGACCTGGCGAGGAGTGCCGGCGCCAGACCAGGGACCAGGAAGGGCGCCGGCGGGCAGATCGCGACGCCGTGGATCACCCGGGCAGGCTATCCGAGCGTCGAACCGGGCCCGGACCGGCACCGACGGCAGTCGCCTCGACGAAGGTGACGGGGCACACTATGAGGTGCGCCGGAGATCCAGGGCCGGCCGTACCGAGATGGGGGTGCCTCAGGGCACCCGGGAGCCATGGCTCCCCTGTCGCTGCAGGAAGGCCCGTATCCATGACCGAGGACACCGCTCCCGCCCCCCTGGCCACGTCGGCAGACGACCAGACCACCCTGCAGGCCGGCGGCGGCTCCGCCCCGGTCGAGCCGCTGGCCACGGTCCCTGCGCCCCAGCCCGGTCCGCCGGTTCCGGCGCCGGAACCGGCCGTGCCGGCGCCGACCCCGGACGTGCCCGTCCCGCTCCCGGCGCGCCCGACGTCGCCGGTTCCACTGCCGCCGCCGCCGAGCCCGCTGTCGCCGCCGGGGGACCCATCGCCAGGCGGCTCCCCGGTTCCGCAGGAACCGACCGCGCCCGCGGCCCCTCCGGTTCCGGTCGGACCCCCCGCACCCGTCGGACCCCCCGCACCCGTCGGACCCCCCGCACCGGTCGGACCCCCCGCACCCGTCGGACCCCCCGCACCCGTCGGACCCCCCGCACCGGTCGGACCCCCCGTACCGGTCGAGCCACCCGCACCGGTCGAGCCACCCGCACCGGTCGAGGTTCCTGCACCGGTCGAGGTTCCTGCACCGGCGCCGCCGCCGGTTCCCGGCCCTCCTGCACCGGCTGCCGAAGCGACTGCCACGGTCAGCCCGGTCACCGACACCGACACCGACACCGACCCTGGCCCCGAACCCGCCGAACCCGACCCGGTCCCCGCCCCCGCTCCTGCGCCGACCGTTCCGCCTGCTCCGACCCCGCCGGCGGTGACAGAGACGATTGCCACGGCGCCCACCGACACAGCGCCCACCGACACAGCGCCCACCGACACAGCGCCCACCGCAAGCGCCCACCGCACAGCGCCCACCGACACAGCGCCCACCGACACAGCGCCCACCGACACAGCGCCCACCGCGACAGCGGCACCGGCCTCCCCCGCGCCACACCCGCGGCCGGCCGCTCGTCCCGGTGCCCGCCCTGGCGCCCGCCCCCATGCGGCGCCGCCCGCCGGGGCCGTTCCGGTGGCCGTGATCGAGCCCATCGTCGAGCCGGTGGATCCCCACCAGTGGGGCCGAATCGACGCCGAGGGCGTCGTCTACGTGCGGACGGCCGCGGGCGAGCGTCCGGTGGGGAGCTGGCAGGCCGGGGACGCCGAGGCCGGACTTGCACACTTCGGACGCCGGTTCGACGACTTCTCCACCGAGATCGCGCTGCTGGAATCCCGACTCGCCTCCGGCTCGGGGGACCCGAAGGCGACCCGGCATCAGGCGGTCGTGCTGCGCGACTCGGTCGACGGGCTGTCCGCGGTCGGCGACCTTGACTCCGCTGCTGCTCGTCTGGAGCTGGTGATCGCCGCGGCCGAGCAGGCGGTGGCCGGCGCGGCCCAGGCCCGGACCGTTGCCCGGGTGCAGGCCGTGGCCGCGAAGGAGGCGCTGTGCGCGGAGGCCGAGGCGCTGGCCGAGAGCACCCAGTGGAAAACCACCGGCGACCGGCTGAAGGCGATTGTCGAAGAGTGGCGGGCCATCCGCGGGATCGACCGGAAAACCGACGACGCCCTCTGGAAGCGGTTCGCCAAGGCCAGGGACACCTTCACCCGGCACCGCGGCTCGCACTTCGCCGAGCTGGACAAGCAGCGGGTAGCGGCCAAGGAGGCCAAAGAAGCGCTGATCGCCCGGGCCGAGGAGCTTTCGACGTCGACCGACTGGGGCGAGACGGCCGGCGCCTACCGGTCCCTGATGACCGAGTGGAAGTCAGCGGGTCGTGCACCGCGGGATGTCGAGGACTCGCTCTGGGAGCGGTTCCGGGCTGCACAGGAGACCTTCTTCTCCCGGCGCAACCAGACCTTCTCGGAACGCGACGCCGAGTTCGACGCTAACGCATCGACCAAGGAGAGCCTGCTCGCCGAGGCCGAGGCCATCGACCCGACCATTGACCTCGACGCCGCCAAGAGCGCCCTCCGCTCGGTACAGGAACGCTGGGAGTCGGCCGGCAAGGTGCCGCGGGAACGGATCCGCGAGCTGGACACCCGGCTGCGTGCCGTCGAGGACCGGGTGCGCTCGGCCGAGCAGTCGCACTGGAAGCGCACCGACCCGGAGACGACGGCGCGGCTGGAGCAGTTCCGTTCCAGGGTCGAGCAGTTCCGCGCCCAGGCCGCCAAGGCCAACGCGGCCGGCGACACCCGCAAGGCCGAGGCAGCCGAGGCGCAGGCCCAGCAATGGGCGGAATGGCTGGCGGCGGCCGAGAGCGCTGTCGACAGCTGAGCCGGCCGGCGTGGTCCGGTCCTCAGACCGGGCAGGCCGCCGCGATCGGCTCGGCGGCCGACCGTCGGCCGATGCCCGGCATGCCCAGACCCACCCCCGGCGTCACCGGGCGTGCTCCGGTGGCGTGCCGGTCGCCGGCCACGGTGCGGCGATGCGAACGGAGGTCGCCGTCGGCGACCAGGTGGTGCGGAGCGGCGAGGCCGACGACGGTGGTCACCACGTCGCCCGGCCGGACCGCTCCGTCAACGGCAGCACCGGTCGGGCTGAAGTGCACCAGCCGACCGTCGCGGGCCCGGCCGCTCATCCGGTGCGTCTCGCCGTCCTTGCGGCCCTCGCCGGCGGCGACCAGCACCTCGACCTCGCGGCCGATCTGCGCCCGGTTGCCGGCCAGCGCCGATGCCTCGACGAGCGCCTGCAGCCGCTGATAGCGATCCCGGACCACCTCGGCCGGGACCTGGTCGGGTAGGTCGGCGGCCGGCGTGCCCGGCCGCGCCGAGTACTGGAACGTGTACGCCCCGGCGAACCCGGACGCCGCTACCACCTCGAGGGTGCGATCGAAGTCGTCGTCGGTCTCGCCGGGAAAGCCGACGATGATGTCGGTGGTGATGGCGGCATCCGGCATCGCGGCCCGCACCTCCGCGAGGATGTCGAGGTACCGGCCCGAGCGATACGACCGGCGCATCGCCTTGAGCACCCGGTCCGAGCCGGACTGCATCGGCATGTGCAGTTGCGGGCAGACGTTGGCAGTCTCGGCCATCGCGGTGATCACGTCCGAGGTGAAGTCGCGCGGGTGCGGTGAGGTGAACCGGACCCGCTCCAGTCCGCCGATCTCCCCGCAGGCGCGCAGCAGCTTCGCGAACGCCTGCCGGTCGCCGAACTCCACGCCGTAGGAATTGACGTTCTGGCCGAGCAGGGTCACCTCGAGCACACCGTCAGCGGCCAGCATGCCGACCTCGGCGAGGATGTCGCCCGGTCGCCGATCGGCCTCCTTGCCGCGCAGCGACGGCACGATGCAGAAGGTGCAGGAGTTGTTGCAGCCCACCGAGATGGAGACCCACCCGGCGTAGGCGGAATCCCGCTTGGCCGGCAGCGCCGACGGGAACATCTCCAGCGATTCGAGGATCTCGAGCTGGGCCTCGTCGTTGTGTCTGGCCCGTTCCAGCAGCGTCGGCAGCGAACCGATGTTGTGGGTGCCGAACACCACGTCGACGTACGGCGCCCGCCGCAGGATCTCGCTGCGGTCCTTCTGGGCGAGGCACCCGCCGACAGCGATCTGCATGCCCGGCCGCGCCGTCTTGGCCGGAACCAGATGGCTCAGGTTGCCGTACAGCTTGTTATCAGCGTTCTCCCGTACCGCACAGGTGTTGAACACCACCACGTCGGCCGGCTCTCCTTCGCCCGCCGGGCGATAGCCCGCGTCCTCGAGCAGACCGGACAGCCGTTCCGAGTCGTGCACATTCATCTGGCAGCCGTAAGTGCGCACCTGGTAGGTGCGCGGCACGGCGGCCGGCTCGGCGGAGGTCTGCGGGGCGCTACTCACGTCGATCAGGGTACGTCGGCGAGGGCACCGGATCCGACCCGTCGCAGGTCGGGGGCGTCGGCGCGGGCGCCACCGGAGCAGCCGGATCGGCCGCGATCGGCAGCGCCGAGTCGCAATCCCAGCGTCTCGACATAAAGTTTCTGTAAAGCGTTGATCTCGGAGCCCGGTTGGCGGCAGGTTGTATGGAAGGCTCGACGGACCCGCTCCGCGGGATCGCAAGGCCGTGCACAGCGCGATTCTGGAGGGGTTTGTGAGCGAAACGTCAGGCGGTGTCGGCGGATCCGTGGGAACCGTACCGCCGATGCTCCGGATGCAGGCCGTCGAGAAGCACTTCGGTGAACTGCACGTACTCAGAAGCATCAACCTCGAGGTTCCGGCCGGCCAGGTGCTGGTCGTCCTCGGCCCGTCCGGATCGGGCAAATCCACCTTGTGCCGGACCATCAACCGTCTCGAGCCGATCGATTCCGGCATCATCGAGATCGACGGTGTTCCGCTGCCTGCCGAAGGAAAAGGTTTGGCGCAGTTGCGGTCCGAGGTCGGAATGGTGTTCCAGTCGTTCAACCTGTTTGCGCACAAGACCATTCTGGCCAATGTGATGCTGGGTCCGATCAAGGTCCGCAAGATGAACAAGCGCGACGCCGAGAAGTCGGCCATCACGCTACTGGAGCGGGTCGGTATCGCCGAGCAGAAGGACAAACTGCCGGCGCAACTCTCCGGAGGGCAGCAGCAGCGGGTCGCCATCGCGCGGGCGCTGGCGATGCAGCCGAAGGTGATGCTGTTCGACGAACCCACCAGCGCGCTCGACCCCGAGATGGTCAACGAGGTACTGGACGTGATGACCTCGCTCGCCCGCGAGGGCATGACGATGCTGGTGGTCACCCACGAGATGGGCTTCGCGCGCAAGGCCGCGCACCGGGTGGTCTTCATGTCCGACGGCGAGATCGTCGAGGACGCCACCCCGGACGAGTTCTTCACGGCCCCGAAATCCAACCGCGCCAAGGACTTTCTGTCCAAGATTCTCACGCATTGAGCACTCCGGCGGCCGCCGGCACAGGTCGCGGCCGACCGTTTCACCGACTGCAGCAGGGGTGCGGGACCCTCCCGCACCGGAAGAGAAAGAGGATGACGCGTATGAAGTTCTCCAAGATGGGTGCGCTGGCCGCCGGCATCGCCGCGATGGCCCTGGTGGTGGCCGGCTGCGGCAGCAAGGACGCTGCCACTCCTTCGTCGTCCGCCGCCGCAGGTGCCTCGTCGATCGTGGACAAGGCGACGGCCGACAAGAAGCTGACCATCGGCGTCAAGTTCGACCAGCCGGGCCTGGGACTCAAGGGCGCCGACGGCAAGATGAGCGGCTTCGACGTCGAAATGGCCAAGTACGTCGCCAAGCAACTTGGTGTCGACGAGGCCGGGATCACCTGGAAGGAGACGCCGTCGGCCTCGCGGGAGACCGCGTTGAAGAACAAGGAGGTGGACCTGATCTTCGCCACCTACTCCATCACCGACAAGCGCAAGGCTGACGTCTCCTTCGCCGGGCCCTACTTCCTGGCCCACCAGGACCTGCTGGTGAAGGCCGACAACACCGACATCACCGGGCCGGACACGTTGGACGGCAAGCTGCTGTGCTCCGTCAAGGGGTCCACGTCGGCACAGAAGGTCAAGGACACGATGTCGAAGAATGTGCAGCTCAAGGAGTACGGCGGGTATTCGGACTGCATCCAGGCGCTCAAGACCGGCGCGGTGGACGCGGTGACCACCGATGACGTGATCCTGGCCGGCTTCGCCGCGCAGACCCCGGGCGCGTTCAAGGTCGTCGGCAAGGGCTTCTCCGACGAGAACTACGGCGTCGGCCTGTGGAAGGACGACACCAAGGCACAGGCTGCGGTGAACGCAGCGATCACCAAGATGCAGGCCGACGGCGATTGGAAGAAGGCCCTGGAGTCCACGGTCGGGCCGTCCGGCTACACGATCCCGGCACCGCCGGCGATCACCCAGAAGTGATCCACCGGTCCGGGCGGGGCAGCTGCCCCGCCCGGACCGTCCACACCACCGCCCACGTACCGCGGGGAGCCAGATGGACTTCAGCTTTCTCTCCGACTACAACGTTCTCGGCGCCTTCTGGGTGACCATCCAGCTGACCTTCTTCTCCGCGATCGGGTCGATGATCTGGGGAACCGTCCTGGCTGCCATGCGGGTCTCGCCGGTGCCGCTGATGCGTGGCTTCAGCACCGCCTACATCAACATCTTCCGCAACACCCCGCTGACCGTGTTGATCGTGTCGACGTCGGTGGTGCTCGCGGACACCCTCAAGATCAACCTGGCGCCGCGCAGCTCGCCGACGTTCCTGGTGGACAACGGCTTCCGCCTGGCGGTGTTCGGTTTCATCGTCTACACCTCGACCTTCGTCTGTGAGGCGATCCGCTCGGGGATCAACACGGTGCCGGCGGGCCAGGCCGAGGCGGCAAGGGCGATCGGGCTGACCTTCTCCCAGAACCTGCGGATCATTGTGCTGCCACAGGCACTGCGCGCCGTGATAGCGCCGTTGGCGTCCGTGCTGATCGCGCTGACCAAGAACACCACGGTGGCCGCGAGCATCGGGGTCGCCGAGGCTGCCCTGCTGATGAGCGAGATGATCGAGAACGAGTCCGACCAGCCGATGGCCGTGTTCAGTGTTTTCGCCCTCGGCTTCGTCATCCTGACGCTGCCGGTCGGCCTGATCCTCGGTCACGTGGCCAAGAAGTTGGCGGTCCGGCGATGAGCATGGGCGCGACCGTCCTGTATGACGCGCCTGGTCCGCGCGCGCGGCGCACCTACCGGATCTGGACCGTGGCGTTCGCGCTGGTGCTGGCCGGTGCCCTCTGGTGGATCCTGGCGACGCTGTCGGCTGCTGGCGAACTCGCCTGGTCCCAGTGGGAGCCGTTCGTGCAGGGCGACGTCTGGACGAACATCCTGCTCCCGGGGCTGTGGGCCACGATCAAGGCGGCGGCGATCAGCCTGGTCATCGCGCTCCCGATCGGCGCGCTGCTGGCGTTGGGCCGGCTGTCCGACCACGGATGGCTACGCTGGCCGTGCGCCGTCGTCGTTGAGTTCTTCCGGGCCATCCCGGTGCTGCTGCTGATGGTCTTCGCCAAGGCCATCTACGTGCTCGCCGACATCGGCACCGTCGACAACCGGCCGCTGCTGGCAGTGGTCACCGGGCTGGTGCTCTACAACTCCTCGGTGCTCGCCGAGATCTTCCGGTCCGGCATCCTCTCGCTCCCCCGCGGCCAGACCGAGGCCTCGCTGGCGATCGGCCTGCGCAAGGGCCAGATGATGCGGATGATCCTGCTCCCGCAGGCGTTCACCGCCATGTTGCCGGCCATCGTCAGCCAGCTCGTGGTGATCGTCAAGGACACCGCTCTGGGCAGCCAACTGACCATTCTCTACCCCGAGCTGCTGGCCAGCGCCCGCACCATCACCGGCAACTTCGGCAACGTGGTGGCCACCTACACGGTGATCGCGGCCATCTTCATTGCGTTCAATTTCTCGCTCACCTCGCTGGCCGGCTGGTTGGAGCGCAAGATACGGCAACGGGGTGGCCGGGCCGGCCGGGGCACGATCACCACGGTGGATGCCGGGTTACCGCTGGCCACGCTTCCCGGCGGTGCGACCACCGTCGAGGGAAAGGACGAGCCCACCTGATGACCCGAGGGGGACTCGACGGCGTGCTGGCGGATCTCAGCGCGGAGAGCGCGTCACTGGACGCGCTGATCGCCGAGCCAACGGTTGACTGGTCGACCCCGACGCCGGCACCGGGCTGGACCATCGCACACCAGATCGGCCATCTGGCCTGGACGGACAAGATCGGGGCTACCGCGATCCTGGAGCCGGACCTGTTCACCGGATACGCGAAGGCGTTCGCCGAGCGGTCCGGGCTGGTCGACGACATGGCTGCCGAGCTGGCTGCCCTGCAGCCCGAGGAGCTGCTCCGGCTGTGGCGAGGTGGCCGCGAGGCGCTGCAGACGGCGCTGCGGGGCGTGCCGTCCGGCGTCAGGATCGCCTGGCTCGGCCCGGCGATGGGCGCCGGCACCATGGCCTCGGCCCGGATCATGGAAACCTGGGCCCACGGCGGCGACGTCGCCGCGGCGCTCGGTGTCCAGCGGGAACCGACGGATCGGCTCCGGCACGTCGCCGATCTGGGGGTGCGGACGCGCGACTTCGCCTTTCTGCAGCGCGGCCTCGAACCGCCGCCGGCACCGTTCCGGGTCGAGTTGACGGGTCCGTCCGGGGAAGCATGGACCTGGGGACCGGTCGACGCCGAGCAGCGGGTCACCGGTCCGGCGCTGGACTTCTGCCTGCTGGTGGTGCGCCGCCGGCACCCGGACGAGCTCGCCGTGCAGGGCGAGGGCGCGCAGGCGCAGCAGTGGCTGGTGATCGCCCAGGCGTTCGCAGGGCCGCCGGGACCGGACATCGCGCGCGAGCGTTAGGTCCCGCCGCATGCCTCAGCGGGCGACCTCGGTCGCCCGGGACTCCCGGATCACCGTGACCCGCACCTGACCGGGGTAGGTCAGCTCCTCCTCGATCTGCTTGGCCACCTCGCGGGCCAGCACATGGGCCTCCAGATCGTCGACGATCTCCGGCTTCACCATCACCCGCAGCTCGCGGCCCGCCTGCATGGCGAACACCTTCTCGACGCCCTTCTTGGCGCTGGCGATGGCCTCGATCCGCTCCAGCCGCTGCACGTAGGACTCCAGGGACTCCCGGCGGGCGCCCGGCCGACCGCCGGAGCAGGCGTCCGCAGCCTGGGTCAGGACGGCCTCGACGGTGGTGGGCGGAACCTCGTCGTGGTGGGCCTCGATGCAGTGCACCACCGCTTCCGACTCTCCGTACTTGCGGGCCAACTCGGCACCGATCAGCGCATGGGACCCGGACACCTCGTGCGTGAGCGCCTTGCCGATGTCGTGCAGGAATGCGCCGCGGACCAGCGGGACCGGGTCGACCCCGAGTTCGGCGGCCATCACCTTGGCGATGTGCGCGGTCTCCACCAGATGTCCGAGCACGTTCTGGCCGTAGGACGTCCGGTACTTCAGTCGACCGACCAGCCGGACCAGTTCGGGGTGCAGATCGGAGATCCCGACCTCGAGCAGCGCGTCCTCGGCCGCCCGCCGGCACAGCGCGTCCACCTCGTCGGTCGCCCGCTCGTACGCCTCCTCGATACGGTGCGGATGGATCCGACCGTCCTCGATCAGCATCTGCAGGGTGACCCGGCCGACCTCGCGACGCACCGGGTCGAAACAGGACAGCAGTACCGCTTCCGGAGTGTCGTCGATGATGACGTTGACCCCGGTCACGGTCTCGAAGGCGCGGATATTGCGGCCCTCCCGCCCGATGATGCGGCCCTTGATCTCCTCGGCGGGCAGGTGCACCACGGAGACAACCGTCTGCGCGGTCTGGTCGGAGGCGACCCGCTGGATGGCCTCGGCGACGATGGCCCTGGCCTTCTCCTTGGCGGTCGCCTCAGCCTCGGAGACGACGCGGCGGATCATGTAGGCGGCGTCACGGCGCACCCCCTCCTCCTGGCGGGCCAGCAGCTCGGCCCTGGCCGCCTCCTGGGTGAGCCCGCCGATCCGCACCAGTTCGGCATCGTGGCCCAGCTGGGCCGCATCCAGTTCCGCCGCCCTTGTGGCAAGCTCGGCGTCCCTGGCCTGCTGGCGTTCGCGCTCAGCACGCAAGGTCTCCTCTCGGCCTTCCATCCCGGCGCGCGCTCGGGACAGCTCGCCCTGTTCGGACCGAAGCCGGTCGAGTTCGACCGCCAGGGTGCGCCGGTCCGCGGCGTAGCTCTCCTGCGCGCCGGCCAGCCGCAGCTGCGCCGCCTGAAGCTCGGAGCGCTCGGCTGCTACCGAATCGGCGGCCTCGCTGAGCAGCCGCCGCCGCTCGGCGGCCAGGTTCTCCCGATATTCAGCAACTTCGGCGCGGGCGGCGGAGAGGGTGCGGTCTGCTGCCGCGCGCGCGTCCGCCCTGGCCTGGTCTGCCTCTGCCCTGGACCGGGCCCTGACGTCCTCCGCGGCAGCGGTGGCCGCCTTGCGGGTTTCGGCGGCCTCCGCAAGGGCGGAGGCCTTCAGGGTTTCGAGATCCCGCTCGGTGGACCGATCGAGTGACGACGGGTGTTCGGCGGTGCGGGTCTGCGCGCTGAGCGACTCGGTGACGGTGGCTGACACCAATCGGCCCAATGCGGCCTGGTCGATTCCGGGGGCGGCCGGTGGCTTCCGGCGGAGCTGGAGGATGAGCAACACCAGCACCACCAACACGGCCACACCCAGCGCAATGATGACGGCGTCGGACATCCGGACCTCCTCGTCGTCAAGGCGCCGGGCGCGGTGCCCGGAAGGAGGATCGCGGACGCACGCCGTTCGACGGGTACGACCACTCTCGTCGGGCGGACATTTCGGTCCACCCGCCGTAGTGCCCGGGACGGACCCGGGAAAAGGCGGCGGAACTGCACCGCTATCGGTCGCGCCCGAGGTTCCAGCGCGCGAGTCGTGATTCTCCTGTGACCTTGAGAGTAAGGATGGCTCATCTAGCGGTCAAGCCGACCCACCGGGACCCGCCACCGGCGGGCTGTGTAACTCAGTCGGACCAGTCAACGGTCCGCGCTGCGTCGACCCTTAGCCGGTGGCCGAGCCGCCGTCGTCGTCCGCCATCGACGGCACGCCGTAGTCCTGGAGCGCCTCATCGACAACGGCGACCGCGACCGACGGCCCGTAGCCGCGGCGGGCCAGCAATGCGATCAACCGGCGGCGGGCCGCGACGGGCCCAGCCGCCATCGAAGCGTCGACCCGCCTGGCGATCAGCGACCGCGCCCGGTCGCGCTCGGCGTCTCCGTCGACAGCGGTGACGGCCTGGGCGATGACCGCGGACTCGACACCCTTGCGGCGCAACTCGGCCTGCAGCGCCGTGCGACCGAGCCCACGGTCACGGTGCCGGGTGGCGACGAAGGCGTCGGCATAGGCAGCGTCGTCGATAAGGCCCACATCGGTGAGCCGGTCGAGTACCTCGACGGCCACCTCGTCCGGGATCTCCTTACGGCGCAGTGCCTCCGCCAGCGATGCCCGCGACCTGGGCGCTCCGGTGAGCAGCCGCAGGCAGATCTGCCGCGCCACCGCTGCCGGATCGCCGGGGGTGTCCTCCGGGTGGCCGCCGGCCGCCGGTGGGCGGCGGTCGGCCGCGCCGCCGATCACCGATCGGCTGCCTGCGGTCGGACCGCGCGTGGGGCGCCCGTTCGCCGGGGAGCCGGATCCGGAAGAGCCCGACGGCCCGGCGACCGGCGGCCCAGCGGGCGGCGCGGTGAGCTCCGCCAGTCGCGCGGTGAGCATGGCCAGCCGGGCGGCCCGGTCGTCGTCACTCGGCGGCTGGTCCCCGTCGGGCATCAGAAGTCGACTGGGGCCGGCGCCGGCTGGTCGACATCGATACGGGCGCCGACGCCCAGCTTCTCCTTGATGCGCTTGTCCAGCTCGTCGGCGATGTCCGGGTTCTCCTTCAGGAAGGTACGGACGTTCTCCTTGCCCTGACCCAGCTGCTCGCCGTCGTAGGTGTACCAGGCACCCGCCTTGCGGACGATGCCCTGCTCCACCCCGACGTCGATCAGCGAGCCCTCCCGGGAGATACCCAGGCCGTAGATGATGTCGAACTCGGCCTGCTTGAACGGCGGCGCGACCTTGTTCTTGACCACCTTCACCCTGGTCCGGTTGCCGATCACGTCGGTACCGTCCTTGAGCGCCTCGATCCGCCGGATGTCCAGCCGCACCGACGCGTAGAACTTCAGCGCCTTGCCACCGGTGGTGGTCTCGGGCGAGCCGAACATGACGCCGATCTTCTCCCGCAGCTGGTTGATGAAGATCATCGTGGTGTTGGTGTTCGACAGCGCGCCGGCGATCTTGCGCAGCGCCTGCGACATCAGCCTGGCCTGCAGCCCGACGTGACTGTCCCCCATCTCGCCCTCGATCTCGGCGCGCGGTACCAGTGCGGCCACCGAGTCGATCACCACCAGATCGATCGCGCCGGAGCGGATCAGCATGTCGGCGATCTCCAGGGCCTGCTCGCCGGTGTCCGGCTGGGAGACCAGCAGCGAGTCCGTGTCCACCCCCAGCGCCTTCGCGTACTCGGGGTCGAGCGCGTGCTCGGCGTCGATGAAGGCCGCGATGCCCCCGGCGGCCTGGACGCTGGCCACCGCATGCAGGGTGACCGTCGTCTTGCCCGAAGATTCCGGGCCGTAGATCTCGACGATCCGGCCACGCGGCAGACCACCGATCCCCAGCGCCACGTCCAGGGCGATGGACCCCGTCGGGATCACCTCGATCGGCGCCCGGCCCTCATCGCCCAGACGCATCACCGAACCCTTGCCGAACTGCTTCTCGATCTGCGCGAGGGCGATGTTGAGTGCCTTCTCGCGGTCCGGTGCCGTCATGACCCACCCGTGCCTTTCGTCAGTTCCGGCGGGTCTGCCCGCCAGGGCTGTGAGCGTGTTGCGATGTCGTGGCCGACGCTATGACCAGGTACCGACAGTCGTCCCGAGCGACCCGCGGCTGTGGATGAATCCGGGGCCTGTGGACAACAGTAGGCGTACAGCTGTTCGACGCAAGGTAGATGACGGGCGTGTCGCCTGCAGAAAGTGCGTCACCCGACCGGGTGAGAAACCGGCGACCGACGCACTCAGTCCGGCAGCCCGTGCCGCAGCGTCGCGGGCACATCGAAGTCCTCGCACACCGACGCCCAGACCGTCCGGGGGTTGATCCCGGCGGCCAGCGCCTCGTCCGCGGTCCGGCCACCCAGCGCCGAGAAGACGTGATCCTTGGCCACCGACGGCGCACGCACGCCGAACTGGGCCTCCATGAGAGCCCGGAACAGAGTGCGGCGCATGGGATCCGATCCTACGTCAGACGTCGGCGGCGCCCCGTCGGGCAGACTGGGCCGATGGATCGGACCGGTCTGGGCGGCACCCTCGGGCAGCTGGTGATCGCGGCCGCGCTGGTCGCGACCCTGGTCGTCCTGATCCTGCAGTGGCGCCGCCGCAAGTGAGCGACGGCCGCCGGCCGCGCAGGCAGCTGTGTCACTGTGCGGACGGCAGCAGGTGCGTCCGCCAGTAGGACTCGAGATCGGCCGCGGTGGCCCCCGACTTCGTCTCGTCCTGAGTGGTTGCCGTCAGCACCGCGACCAGCGGCAGGTCGTCGAACTTCCACACCACTTCGGGCTCGCCGCTGGCGATCAGCGTCCCGGGTGCCCAGGATCCGGTCTGGCCGCCCTGCGACCAGCTGGCGGTGGTGCCGCCGATGCTGCGCCGCTCCTGGTCGTAGATCGAGTCCCGGGACTCCGTGGACGTGGCATGGATCAGCACGGCGACCAGGAGCTTGCCGTTGGCGGTGAAGACGCACACGCTGAACGCCGCCGGCTTGATCTGCGCGATCAGGTCCTTGATGTCTTCATAGGTGCTGACGTCGTCGGTGCACTTGATCGCGTCCGTCGTTGCGGTGCCGCTGAAGGCGAGCAGGCAGGGGCTCATGCCGGTGTCGTCCTTGGGGGCGACCTCGCAGGCCACCGGCGCAGCCGACGACTGCGCGGCCGACGAGGCCGGGGTGGCCGACGAGGTCCCCGGTGTGCTGCGCGGCGTCGTGCTGCCGGGGTCCGCTGTGCCGCCCCCCGAGCTCGCCACGATCACCACCACGACGGCGGAGATCGCCACCACAGCTGCGGCCACCAGAGCGACGACGAGGTTCCGGCGCCCCTTGGACCGGGCCGGCGGCGGCGGCCCGCCCGCAGGCGGAAACCCCGAAGGCTGCGGGCGGAAGCCCTGGGTCGGTCCCATCGGGCCGCCCGGCGGATTACCGCCATCTGACCGCCCTGCTGCATGGGGCCGCTCTGCGGCATGGGCCCGCTCTGCGGCATCGGGCCGCCCTGCCCCAACCGAGCGGGGCCGGACATCGGCTGAGCCGGCTGACCGGTCGGGCCGCCGCCCGGTGCGGGCGGCAGGGGTGGGAGCTGACCCTGACCCTGGCCGCCGGGCGGCGGACCGCCGGCCACCACGACCGTCTGGTTGGACGGGCGGGCGCCACCGGGCGCCAGCGCGGCTCCCATCGCCACCGACGTCTCGGGCTGATCGAGCGTGGTGGCGACGACACCCAGCTTGTCGGAGATCAACGAGGCGATCAGCGGGATCCGGCTGGACCCGCCGACCAGATACACCCCGACCAGGCGGTCCGGGGTCAGCCCGGCCCGGCGCACGGTATCGGCGAGCAGTTCGACGGTCCGGGTCAGCACCGGCCGGACCAGCCCCTCGAACTCGCGCCGGGTCAACAGGGTGTCCTCGAACGGGTCCGGCAGTGGAAGGTCGGTCTGGGCGTAGCGGGACAGGGTCTCCTTGGCCGCCCGGACGTCCTCGCGCAACGCCCTGGCTGCGCGTCGGTCGCCGGCGGTGCGTGGCCGGGACAATGCCTGCCACCGGGCCGGATCCGCCGACGACACAGTGCGGCCGAGGTGATCGACCACCGCCTGGTCGAAGTCCACCCCGCCGACGTCGGCCAGTCCGGACTCGGCCAGCACGGTGAAGCCCTGTGGGGTGGCCCCGACGACGGCGCAGTCGAAGGTGCCACCACCGAGGTCGTAGACCGCCAGGCTGGACCCGACCGGCAGCGTCTTGCCCGCCAACGACGCGAAGTGGGCTGCGGCCGCAACAGGTTCCGGGATGAGCGTGATCTGCGAGGTGCCGAGACCGGCGGAACGGGCAGCGGCCAGCAGGATGTTCTGCCGTGACGCGCCCCACTGCGCCGGGTGGGTCAGATGCACCTGGTCGGGCGACCGTCCGTTGAGCTGCCGGCGGGCTTCTTCTCCGACCCGGCGCAGCACGGCCGCGATCGCGTCCACCACCGGGACCACCCGGACCCCGAGCAGGATCTCACCGTCGTCGATGCGCCGCTTCGGGTTTGCTTCGAACCGCTCCGGTGACAACCGGGCGTTGCGCTCGGCATCCCGGCCGACCGAAAGGGTGCCGTCGTCGTCGACATAGATCGCCGACGGGATCCACCCGGTGCCGTCGATGGACAGCGGTCGGGGCGGCCGGCCGGGGGAGGCGAGCACGGCGACGGTGTTGGATGTTCCGAAGTCGATCCCCAGCACCTCGGGTCCAGCTGCATCCACCGAGGTGACTCCCCTTCAACTCTCGAGGCCCGAACCGGCGGCACCGTCGACCGGACTGCCGATCACGGCAGTCTGCCATGCAGGAGTCGACACGGTGCTGGAACGGACACCCTGCGCGTCAGCGACGTCACCCGGCTCAGCCGCCGGTCAGTTCCCGCATGCCCACGGCCAACGCCTTGAGCTGATCGGTGTGATCCTGCAGCGCAGAGGACGGCGCGGGCGCCCCGGCGGCGAGTTCCCTGGACGCGGCAACGGTTTCGCTGGCGGCGGTGACCAGATCGCCGTAAGCGGCGACGCCGGCGGAGATCTGGCCGTGCATCGCCGCGGCGGTGGCCGAGAGCCGCGGTCGGGCCTCGGGCGGCGCGGCGGACCGCGCCCGGACCAGCCCGCTGAATTCTGCCGCCTGCTGCCGGAGCCGGTCCTCGGCAGCGTCGGCCGCGGTCAGGATATCGCCGCGCATGGCCAGCACCGACGGTTCGTCGCGCGCGACGCCGATCATCGCGACCAGGTGCCGCAGCCCGTCGGAGTAGCCGTCCAGCCGGTCCATCTCGGGCCGCACCGCCGACGCGACCGCGGGCCGCGCCGGCTGTGGGGGTGGCAGGGCGCGCACCGTCCGGTTGCGGACCCGCAGATCGGCGACCGCCCTGGCCAGCCCGACCACTCCCCAGACCAGCAGAGCGATGACGACGATCGCCGCCGCAACACTTCCCCCGCTGGCCCCGTCCTGGACGATCTCGCTGATGCCCACCACGCCGACCGCCAACGCCGCCACGCTGACCGCGGACCAGGCGGACACCCGGCGCCGCGCCGCTCTCGCCTTCCGCTGGGCAACAACGGACGCGTCCCGACGGGTCCGGAGATATTCAGCCGCCGTCATGCTCACCTGGTTGACCAGGTCGGAGCTGCGGTCGAAGGCCCGGGCGCCGCCGGCGGCCCGGGTCATCATCGCTCTGACGGCGGCCTTGCGCATCAGCTCTGCTGGTTGGGCTGCTGCACCGGCGCTGCCGTTGGCGCCGCCGGCGTGGCCGTGCTTCCGGCCGCCGCGTCGATCGCCCTGGCCTGCTGACCGGCGAGCTCCGGGTGCAGCTGCGCACGCAGCTGCTCGAGCCGGGACGACCCGGCCATGTCGAGGGTCGACTTCTGGACCTCGAGCATCCGGCCCTCGACCGAGCTCGAATGCAACTCGGCCGCACCCAGTGCATTGGCGTACCGGCGCTCGATCTTGTCCCGAACCTCGTCCAGCGACGGCGTGCTGCCCGGGGCGGAGAGCTGCGACATGGACTGCAGCGACGCCGAGACCTGCTCCTGCATCTTGGCCTGCTCGAGCTGGGAGAGCAGCTTGGTGCGCTCGGCCAACTTGGTCTGCAGGTTCATGGCGTTGTTCTCCACCGCCTTCTTCGCCTGCTCGGCGGCCTGCAGGGCAGAATCGTGCATCGCCTTGAGGTCTTCCATCTGCTGCTCGGCGGCGACCAGCTGGGTCGCGAACGCCTGGGCGGTCTGTTCGTACTTCTCGGCGTTGGCCGCATCGCCCTTCGCCCGCGATTCGTCGGAGAGCACCAGCGCCTGCCGCGCGGACGACTGCAGCCGCTCGACGTCACCCATCTGACGAGTCAGCTTCATCTCCAGCTGACGCTGATTGCCGATCACCGCCGCTGCCTGCTGCGAGAGGGCAGCGTGCTGCCGCTGCGCATCCTCGATGGCCTGCTGGATCTGCACCTTGGGGTCCGCGTACTCGTCGACCTTGGACGAGAACAACGCCATCAGGTACTTCCAGGCCTTGGTGAACGGGTTAGCCATCTCAGCTGGTCCTCTCGCGTCAGAGCGCACTCTCGGCCACCCCCGAAGGCGGCGTCTGTTCCCATGGTGTCAGGTGATCCGAACTGCTTCCACCCAACATCGCCTCGGATCGGCTCAGGACGGCACAAATCCGGGCCGACCCCCGCCCGGGTGTCCGGGACGTAACCCACCCGGACCGGGGAAGACCCTGGTATCGACCGGCGCCGGCCGCCTGGGACCGGTGGTACGGGTGAACCGTTCGCTCCTGGAGCGCCGGATACAGTGGACCTTCACTGCAGGGAGGTTCAATGGGCCGCCACGCTGATGCGGCGCGCCGCCGGGGACTTGCCCGGTGGGTGATCGCCGTCATCGTGTTCGTGCTGGTCCTGGCCGGTGGCACCACTGCCTACCTGCTGATCGTCAACCGGGACAACCCCGCCACCGCTGCCGGGGCCTGCACCGGAACCGTGGTACTGCAGGTGGTCGCGTCCACCGGCGCCGCCCCGTCGATGACGGCGGCAGGCACCGCGTTCGATGGCACTGCACCGGTCGCCAGGTCGACCTGCGTGACGACCAGCGTGAGCGCTGCGCCGGGCGCCGGGGTCGCTGCGAACCTGGAGGGCGACTGGACGGGCGAGGCGCTGCCGCCACCTGCTGTGTGGGCCTCGGACAGCGAGACCGACGTCACTGCGCTCGAGCGGACCAGGTCGGACCTGACCTCCGGCCGGGACGACCAGCCGTTGGCAACCTCACCGGTGGTGCTCGCGGTGCAGGCCCCGGACGCGCTGGCCGTGGAAGGGCTCAGCTGGAGCAAGCTGGCGCGGGCGGTCGGCCCCGGTGGCAGCGTGCAGCTGCCGAGCGGCGAGCCGCTCACGCTGGCCCTGCCCGACCCGATGACCAACCGGGCCACCGCCTACGCCCTCGAGTCGATGCTCGCCACAGGGGGTGGGGCGCTCACTCCCGCTGTCGTCACCGCCGCGAGGGCGACCCTGACGAAGCTGGCGGGCAACTCGGACCTCACCCCGACCACCACCTTGGCGGCGCTGCAGGAGCTGCATTCCGGCACCGCCGCGTTCAGCGCGGTGCCGGTGGTCGAGTCCGAGCTCGCCGAGTACAACTCGACGGCGACCGGCCCGCTGACCGCGGTGTATCCCGCAGGGGCGGCGGCCGGGGACCAGATCCTCGCCAGCACACTCACCGCCGCGTGGGTCGACCCGACACAGAGCGAAGCGGGCGCGGCCTTCACCGGCTTCCTCCGGGACCCAGCGGGCCAGGACGTCCTGGCCGCGTCGCATCTCCGGGTGGCGGGGACCACCAGCCCGGCGGTCGGTGGAGTCGACTTCACCCAGCCGGTCACCGCGCTACCGGCGGCGCCGGCCGGGCTGCGCGCCGTGCTGGCCGCTGCCCTCGGATTCGCCGGGAAGCCGGATCCGGGCGGCACCGCCGCCACCCCGACGGCCTCGTCCACCCCCCCGTCACGGACCACCGGGCCGAGCACCTCGGCGCCGACCTCCCCGTCGACCTCGTCCACCGGCAAGTCCGGCACCAGCAGGTCCGGCACCAGCAAGTCCAGCACCAGCAAGTCCAGCACCGGCACGCCGAAGTCCAGCACCACGAACACCACCCCGAAGTCCACCGGACCGGTGGTGGGTCTCGTCGTGGACACGTCGTCGACCATGAGCACTGTCGTCGACGGACGGTCTCGGCTCGACTATGCGCAGGAGGGCCTGCGCAACGCCGTCACCACGCTCGCGGACGGGAATGCCGGCCTGTGGTCGTTCTCGTCAACGGTCGCCGACCAAGGGTGGCTCCAGCTGGTCAGCACCGGACCGGTGTCCGGCCAGATCGACGGCAGCCCGCGGACGGACAGGTTGGCTGCCGGCATCCAGGGGCTGGCCCCCGGCGGCTCCCGCACCACGTACGCCGCTGTGGTAGCTGCGTACCAGTCGGCCTCCGACGGCGCGGTTGCCGGCCGGTCCAACCGGGTGGTGCTGATCACCGACGGGGTGGATCAGACCCCGGGAGTGTCGCGGGCGCAGGTGGTCGCGCAGCTGACCGCGATCCACGATCAGGGCAAGGGCGTCGAGCTGTTCATCCTGGGTGTCGGCGAGGCCGCACCCGCGGGTGCGCTGGCCGCCCTCGCCACCGCGGGCGGCGGCACCTACACCGCGGTTCCGCAGACGCCCGAACTCCCCGCGGCCATCGTCGCGGCCGTTTCGTGATCGGCGCCGTGGTCAGCCGGCCCAGGGCAGCGGCGCGCCGCCCAGACCGATGACGCTGCCGACCAGTTTCCGTCCGCCAACGGCCGAGACAGCACATCCGGCTTCGTAGGTCCTGGACTCGTCGAACACGCCCACCCCGTCCACCGGAACCTGATCCCTGGCGACCACCACGGCCAGCGCGTTGCCGGCGGTCGGGTCGTCGAGGCCGGTCAGCCGGGTCACCAACGCTCGGCAGGTGACCACCAGCCCAGCCTGGTCGGGCGCAGGGTAGTGGTACTGGGTGGTCGCGATCAGCTCGGTGCTGTGCGGTTCGCTGCACGGGACGTAGCCGGCGTCCTTCGCCGCGGCCCGACATCGGGCGAGCTGCGGCGGCATCCGGGACCCGCTGTAGGAGGAGCGGACCGATCCGGTGAAGACCTTGACCCCTGCGTTGGCCACGCACGCTGTCCACCGCTGTCCGAGCAGGCGCTGCGTCCGGTCCGGTTCCAACCGGCTGGGCAGCACGACCTGCCGCGCCAGCCAGGGCCCGAACTGCTGCTGCAATGACGGATCGGAGGCCAGTAGGACGTCGAAACCGCCCAGGTAGGCGGCCAGGTCCCAGCTGCATCGATCGACGACGGCCACCTGCCCGTGACCGACGTCCACCCGGATCGGATCGGGCGGCACCGGGTACACGGCCACCACCTCGGTCCGGTGCGGGCCGTCGCAGGCCACGGCGGTGGCCCCGACCCGGTCCGTCGAGGCGGCGGGTCGGGCCCGGTTGGACAGGCAGGTTCCCGGCACCGGGGGTCCCGGCACGATCAACGCGAGCGGTTGACCCGCGACACGGCGCCCGGACAGGTTCGGCAGAGTCACCGCAGCCAGAGCGACCAGGACGAGCAGCACCAGCCCGCCGATCCGACGATCGGTCATGGCGGTGATTCGGTGGACGGGTGAGTCCGGACGGGCTCGACCAGCACACCCGTCACCCGCCGGTCCATCCGACAACCGTAAGCCGCAGACGGCGGCGTCGGTCAGTCCACCCAGGGCAGCGGGCGGTCACCGAGGCCGACCACCGTGCCCTGCAGTCGGCGGTCGCCGACGACGTTGACCACGCACGCGCCGCGCAACGCCGAGAAATCGTTGGTCACGCCGTCGATCGAGATGTCCGGGTCGTCGGCGAGGGCCGTGCTGCCGGTGATCCGGGCGACGAACTCGTCGCACGCCCGATCGACCGCACCGGAACCCTGAGCCTGCGGTCCGTCGACCAGATTGGTGTAGCCGAGGACCTCGACCCGGTGTGGTGCCGTGCACGAACTGCCTTCCGTATAGACGTCGGCTGTCGGCAGGCACAACGAGAACTGCGGCGGCAATGATCCGCCGGCCAGCGCGTCACGCATGGTCCCCGGGTAGGCAGAGCCGTCGCGTGGAGCCACCACGCACGCCGACCACCTGGCACCGGCCTCGCGGTCCCGCTCGTCCGGGCCGATGATCAACGGCAGCACCGGCATGATCGGGTAGAACTGCGGATCGGAGCGGTCGCCGGGCAGGGTCGCACGACCGGTCTCGCGGCTCAGGCCGGCGTACTGACCGATCGCGTTGTAGCACCGGCTCAGCGGCCCGTCGCGGCGGTAACCCTCGGACCCGAGATCGTCCGGCGGCAACGACGAGTTGTCGACGGACACGATCTCGCCGTCGATGAGGTCGATGCAGGGCACCGTCTGTGCGCTGACATATCCGCTCTGTTGGAAACGCCAACCGGTCTGGGTGTGCTGGGGCAGTCCGCTGAGGCAGGAGCCGACCACCGGGACCGGGGGTAGCGCGACGCGGTCCGCCGTCCCGGCGACCCGGCGGCCGTTGGGGCTCGCCATGGTGATCGCGGCCAGAAGCACGGCGACCACCAGTGCTACCCCCGCGAGCCGCCGGTCCATGGATCCACGGTACTTACCGACGCTCGCGGCGGGCTACTCCTCCGGTCGGCTCCCGCTCCGCTCGGCCGCGGGCGGCCCATCCGAGTACGCCGCTGTGCCCTCTGGTCGGCTCCCGCTCCGCTCGGCCGCGGGCGGCCCATCCGAGTACGCCGCTGTGCCCTCTGGTCGGCTCCCGCTCCGCTCGGCCGCGGGCGGCCCATCCGAGTACGCCGCTGTGCCCTCTGGTCGGCTCCCGCTCCGCTCGGCCGCGGGCGGCCTCACTCCGCGTACGCCTCCGGAGACGGGCAGGAGCACACCAGGTTCCGGTCCCCGTACGCCCCGTCGATCCGCCCCACCGGCGGGAAGTACTTGCGGGCCGGGCTCACCCCGGCCGGGAACACCGCCTCGGCCCTGGTGTACGGGTGATCCCAGTCGCCGACCAGCACCGACGCGGTGTGCGGAGCGTTGCGCAGTGGGTTGTCGTCGACCGGCCAGTCCCCCGCCCCGACCCTGTCGATCTCCGCCTTGATCGCGACCATGGCGTCGCAGAACCGGTCGATCTCGGCGAGGTCCTCGCTCTCGGTCGGTTCCACCATCAACGTCCCGGCGACCGGGAACGACATCGTCGGCGCGTGGAAACCGTAGTCCGCCAACCGCTTCGCCACGTCGTCAACGGTCACCCCGGTGGCCGTGGTGATCGGCCGCAGGTCCAGGATGCATTCGTGGGCGACGAATCCGTTCGCGCCGGTGTAGAGCACCGGGAAGTGCTCGTCCAACCGGCGGGCGATGTAGTTGGCCGACGCGACCGCGGTGAGGGTGGCGCGGCGCAGACCGTCGGCGCCCATCATCCTGACGTACGCCCAGGAGATGGGCAGGATCGAGGCCGAACCCCATGGGGCGGCCGAGATCGCCCCTACTCCACCGTCTTCCGGGCGGGTGACACCCAGATCGGCCAGCGGGTGGCTGGGCAGGAACGGTGCCAGGTGCGCCGCCACCGCGACCGGACCGACGCCCGGACCGCCACCGCCGTGCGGGATGCAGAACGTCTTGTGCAGGTTCAGATGCGACACGTCGCCACCGAACGTTCCCGGCCGGGCGATGCCGACCAGCGCGTTCAGGTTGGCGCCGTCGACGTAGACCTGGCCGCCGGCGGAGTGCACGACCTCGGCGAGCGCACTGATGGTGTCCTCGTACACGCCGTGAGTGGACGGGTAGGTGACCATGATCGCGGCCAGATTGTCGCGGTGCGCGTCGACTTTCGCCTGCAGATCGGACATGTCCACGTTGCCGTCGGTGGAGGTACCGACGACGACGACCTTCATCCCGGCCATCACGGCGCTCGCGGCGTTGGTGCCGTGGGCGGACGCCGGGATCAGACAGATGTTGCGGTGTGCGTCTCCGCGGGACCGGTGGTAGCTGCGAATCGCCATCAGACCCGCGAACTCACCCTGGGATCCGGCGTTGGGCTGCAGTGAAACTGCTGCATAACCGGTGATCTCGACCAGCCACTCCTCCAGCTGTCCGATCAGCTCGAGCAGTCCTGCGGCCTGCTCGACGGGCGCGAAGGGGTGCAGCCCGGCGAACTCCGGCCAGGTGACAGGTTCCATCTCCGTGGTGGCGTTGAGCTTCATCGTGCAGGAGCCCAGCGGGATCATGGTGCGATCCAGCGCGAGGTCGGAGTCCGAGAGCCGACGCAGGTAGCGCAGCATCGCGGTCTCGGAACGGTGCGCGTGGAACACCGGGTGGGTGAGGAACGGCGAGGACCGCTGCAGCGCAACGGGGATCACGGTATCGACGGCGCCGAGGTCTCCGGCGACCGAGAAGGCGCCGAGCACGGCGGTCAGGTCGGCCTGCGTCGTCGCCTCGGAGACCGAGATCTGCACCGCATCCGGGCCGTCCGCCCAGAGGTTGATCCCGGCGTCGCGAGCCGCTGTGACGATCTCCTCTGCACGACCGGGCAGCAGCGCGCGGACCGTGTCGAAGAAGCCCTCGTGCTCGATGGTGACGCCGCCGGCGCGCAGTGCCGCGGCCAGCCCCGAGGCCTTGGTGTGCACGGTCCTGGCGATCTGCCTGAGGCCCTCCGGACCGTGGTACACCGCGTACATCGACGCCATCACGGCCAACAGCACCTGGGCGGTGCAGATGTTGGAGGTCGCCTTCTCCCGGCGGATGTGCTGCTCGCGGGTCTGCAGGGCCAACCGGTAGGCGGGATCGCCGTGCACGTCGAAGGACACCCCGACGAGCCGGCCCGGAAGCTGACGCTGTACGTCCTGGCGGACGGCCAGGAAACCGGCGTGCGGGCCGCCGAACCCGAGCGGTACCCCGAACCGCTGCGACGAACCCACCGCGACGTCCGCCCCGATCTCGCCGGGCGCGCGCAGCAGGGTCAGCGCCAACAGGTCGGTCGCGACGACGACCTTGGCCTCGCGCTGGTGCGCCTCCGCGATCACGGTCTCGTGGTCGCGGACCGCCCCGGAGGCCCCAGGGTAGGAGAGCAGCACTCCGAAGAGATCACCGATCGGCAGACCCTGGCTCAGATCGGCGACCTCGACGTGGATGCCGAGCGGTTCGGCCCGCGTCGCGATGACGGCGAGAGTCTGGGGCAGCGTGTCGACGTCGACGACGAACCGGTCGGACTTCGAGCGGGCGGTGCGGCGGATCAGCGTCATCGCCTCGGCGGCGGCGGTGGCCTCGTCGAGCATCGATGCGTTGGCGATGTCCAGACCGGTCAGGTCCGCGACCGCGGTCTGGAAGTTCAGCAGCGCTTCGAGCCGGCCCTGGGAGATCTCGGGCTGATACGGCGTGTAGGCCGTGTACCAGGCCGGGTTCTCCAGCACATTGCGCTTGATGACGCCTGGCGTCAGCGTGTCGTGGTAGCCCATCCCGATCATCTGGACCATGCGGCGGTTCTTCGCGGCGAAGGCTCGCAGTTCCGCCAGCGCCTGCGCCTCGGTGGCGGCCGGCGGCAGGTCGAGCGGTGCGTCGCTGCGGATTCCCTGCGGAACGGCGGCGGACTCGAGCGCGTCGAGGTCGACCTGGTCCAGGGCATGCAGCAGGGTTGCCATGGCGACGTGATCCGGGCCGATGTGGCGGTCGGCGAACAACGTCGGATCGATGGGCAGATTCGACCCAGCAGGGTAGTGGGCGGTCAGGGACTTCGCTTCGGCCGCCGCGCCATGAGGAATACGGGTCATCGGTCGTCTCGCCTCCGCCCGGCAGTGCCGGGATTCCGTGTGGACAGAAGTGCGGCACACCGCGGTGCGCTGCACGTCCTCCCCCTCTGTCATCGGAACCTGAGAGCTTCACCGGCTGACGGCTTGCCCCTTCGGCGAGGAGGTCCCCGGAGGGAACTCCTACTTTCCAGAGGTGTCTGTCCCTTGCGGTTCTGGTGCCTGAGAGATTGATGGGGAGGGAGTTGCTCCTTCGGCGTCCCGGTCGGACCGGGACTCTCCCGCGAGGGGTCATCGACGGTCCAACGGTACCAGCCGTCGCGGGCATCCCCCTTGCTCCTCCGACCGCATCCCCACCCTCGACGAGGCTCTCGACCACGGCGCGAAGGTGGTCGCGGCGGACCGATGGCAGCGCCCGGCCGGCTGAACCGGCAGGATCGCGTCATGACCGCTCCGTCATCGCCCTTCGACCCGACCGCGACCTCCAGGCATGCCGAGTTCATCGCAGGCATGCCGAAGGTGGAGCTGCACGTCCATCACGTCGGATCTGCGTCACCGCGGATCGTCGCGGAGTTGGCCGCCAGGCACCCGGACGCCGGCGTGCCGGCCGACCCGGAGGAGCTGGCGCGCTACTTCACCTTCCGCGACTTCGCGCATTTCATCGAGCTGTACCTGAGCACCGTCGCCCTGATCCGGACGCCCGAGGACGTGCGGCTGCTCACCTACGAGGTGGCGGCGGACATGGCCGCGCAGAACGTCCGGTACGCCGAGCTCACCTGCACGCCGTACACCAGCGTGCTCACCGGAGTCCCGATCGAGGGCTATGTCGAGGCCATCGAGGACGCCAGGGTCGCCGCCGAACGCGACCTGGGGATCCGGCTCCGGTGGATCTTCGACGTGCCGGGCGAGATCGGTCCGAACGCCGCCGAAGCGACGGCGACGATCGCCATCGACCATGGACCACCGGCGCTGATCGCCTTCGGCCTGGGCGGCCCGGAGCTCGGCACCTCGCGGGGGAGGTTCAAGCCGGCTTTCGATCGCGCGCGCGCCGCCGGACTGCATTCGGTACCGCACGCCGGCGAATCGACCGGCCCGCAGACCATCTGGGATGCGCTGGAGCTCCTGGGTGCGGAGCGGATCGGCCACGGCACCTCCGCAACGGAAGATCCGATGCTGCTGGCGCACCTGGCGGAGCAGCGGATCCCGCTGGAGGTGTGCCCGACCTCCAACATCGCGACCAGGGTCGTCGACAGCTACGACGTCCACCCGATCACCCAGATGGTGCAGGCCGGGGTGCTCGTCACGATCAACTCCGACGATCCGCCGATGTTCGGGACCACGCTCAACCGCGAATACGGGATCGCCGCCGATCTGCTCGGACTCGACCGGGCGGGGATCTCCGCGCTGGCGGTCAATGCGGTCGACGCTTCGTTCCTCGATCCGCCGGACAAGGCAGCGCTGAGGTCCGAGATCGGGGGTCACCTGGCGTCGGCAGGCTGAGCCGCCGGCGACCACCGAGGCCCCGCCCGGGCTCAGACCGCGCTGCGGTGCACCAGCCGGTACACCCGCGACCGCACATCAACGGTGATCGACCGCCCACTCTGCCGGGCGGCCATCAGCCCGGCCGCCACAGTCGCCACGACGCAGATCCCGCCGGAGATCACCAACGCGATCTGCGGGCCCGAGTGCTCGGTGATCGCACCGACGATCACCGAACCGACGGGGGTGCCGCCCATGAACACCAGCATGTACAGGCTCATCACCCGCCCCCGCAACTCCGCATCGGTACCCAGCTGGATCGAGGTGTTGCCGAGCGTGTTGAAGGTGACTCCGACCAGACCGGTCACCACCAGCAAGGCGACAAACGGGACGATCCACGGCGTCGCGCCGAGCAGCACCAGCAGCAGCCCGAATCCCGCCGACGAGACGAACAGCATCGCCAGCCTGCTGGTCTGGCGGCGGGCCGCGAGCAGGGCACCGACCACCGATCCGAGCGCCATCGCCGTGTTGAGCAGCCCGAAGACATCCGCGCCGGACTGGAACACATTCTTCGCGTAGGCCGACAGGATGATCGCGAAGTTGTACCCGAAGGTGCCGATGAAGAACACCAGCACGATCGTCCACATCAGGTCGGGCCGACCGCGCACATACCGCAGCCCCTCCCGGACCTGCCCCTTGCGGCGCGGCGCCCGCGGCGAGGGCATCAGCTCGGCGGTCCGCATCGCCAGCAGGCCCGCGATCACGGCCAGGTACGACGCCGAGTTCAGCGCGAACGCCCAGCCGGTACCGACCAGGGTGATCAGCGCACCGGCGAGGGCCGGACCGAGCATCCGGGCGAGCTGGAAGTTCCCCGAGTTCAGCGAGACCGCGTTGCGGATCAGCGAGGGCGGCACCATCTCGTTGACGAAGGTCTGCCGCACGGGGTTGTCCACGACGGTGGCGAGGCCGAGGGTGAAAGCGATCAGGTAGATCTGCCAGACCTGGACGACACCGCTGAAGGTGAGCGCCGCCAGGGTCGCGGCCAGTAGCCCCATGACCGACTGGGTGACGACCAGCAGGGTGCGCCGCGGGTACCGGTCCGCGATCAGCCCACCGAACAGGCCGAACATCAACATCGGCAGGAACTGCAGCGCGGTCGTGATGCCCACCGCCAACGGCGAGTTGGTGATCTGCAGAACCAGCCAGTCCTGGGCGATCCGCTGCATCCAGGTACCGGTGTTGGACACCACCTGGCCGGAGAAGAACAGCCGGTAGTTGCGGATCCCGAGGGCTGCGAAGGTCGAGACCCTGGTCGACGCCTCGGCCGTCCCCCCGCTCGGGTCTGCACGCGAAATCTCGTCCCCCGACGGGCCGGTCCGTGGCGGATGTGGAGTTCCTGGTGGATGCCGTCACGGCATCTCGGCCAACCTGGTCAGCGCTGCCGTCGCGGCGGCGATGCGCGGCACGGTCGGCGTCATCCAGCTTGTCGAGCTGCGCGGCCAGCCACGCGGTGCGCAGCGCCCGCGACTCCTCGATGAACTCCTCACCGTGCTCGGTGTGCGACACCAGCACCTGCCGGCCGTCCGACGGATCCGGATCGCGGCGGAGGTAGCCCTTCTCCTCCAGCCTCTCGATCACCCTGGTCATCGACGGCGGTTGCACGTGCTCGAAGCGAGCCAGCGTGCCTGGGGTCAGCGGTCCGTCCCGGAACACCCGGCCCAGCACGGACACCTCGGTGGAGGACAGCTCGCTGTCCGCCATCTGGCGCCGCAGCCGGCGAGCCAGCACCAGCACGGCCGCGCGTAGCACGGCGATGGATTCGCCGTCCGGGAACGGGACGGCAGGCTCCGGACTGATGGACATATAGTTAGTTTACCTCATTAGCTGAAGTAAACGCATGCGGGCCGGTCTCCGGAGCCCGAGATCGCCACGAGCGACGCCGGGACCGAACCCTCCGGACCGACTTCGGGCCGCCAGAGCCCCGGCAGCACGGCACACAGAAGCCCCGACGCCGCAGCGTCGGGGCCGTGCCACGCGCGTCAGCCGGCGGTGCGGGCCCGACGTCGCTGGGCCAGCTCGTCCTGGGCCACCTCGACCAGCCGGTCGCCGTCCACCCGCTCGGCCGGGAACTCGGCGAGCGTTCCGGTGATCTCCTTCATCGCGCCGCCGACGGCGATCCCGAACACGCCCTGACCGCCCTGCAGCAGATCGACGATCTCCTCCGGCGAGGTGCACTCGTAGACCGTTGTGCCGTCGGAGAACAACGTGACTCCCGCCAGATCGTCGCCGCCGCGGGCCCGCAGATGATCCACCGCCACCCGGATGTTCTGCAGCGAGACCCCGGTGTCGAGCAACCGCTTGACCACCTTGAGCACCAGGATGTCGGTGAACGAGTAGAGCCGCTGCGAGCCGGATCCGCTGGCCCCCCGGACCGTCGGCGCCACCAGGTCGGTACGCGCCCAGTAGTCGAGCTGGCGATAGGTGATCCCGGCCGCCTGGCAGGCGGTCGGACCGCGGTAGCCGATGTGCTCGTCGGGCACAGCGGAATGGGGGAAGAGCGCCCCCTGGTCGCCGTCACGCATGGCGCCTGCCTTTCGGGTACCGCATGTCCGGCATCGATCGCTGCCCGCACGGCCCGGCTCCCCCGGCGTCCCACCGGGGAAATCACAGGCGCGTGACTTGCCTCCGACGGTAGGCCGCGACCCCAGCCCGGTCAACGTCCGGCGCGGCGTGTCTCAACCTGAGCTTCAGGGTGAACCTTGACCCACGCGGCGCACCTCGGTCACCCCTTGTCGCCGCCGAAGTCCTCGGGTGACACCGAGTCGAGGAACTCCCTGAACCGCTCGACCTCTTCGTCGGCGATCTCCTCGACCTCGCCGTCCTCGGCCGCGCCCTCCTCGTCGTCCGGAACGACGATGCCCGCCTCGTCGAGGACTTCGTCGGCGACGAACACCGGCACCTCGATGCGGACGGCCAGAGCAATGGCGTCCGACGGCCGAGCCGACACCGTTGTGCCGTTGTCGAAGGCCAGTTCGCCGTAGAAGGTGCCCTCACGGAAATCGACCACCCGCACCTGGGACACCGACCTGCCGAGGGCGGTGATCACCGCCCCGAGCAGATCGTGGGTGAGCGGGCGGGCCGGCCGCACCCCCTGCAGGTGCATGGCGATCGCGGTGGCCTCCACCGAGCCGATCAGGATGGGCAGGCTACGCGGACCTGAGGCCTCCGCGAGCATCAGGATGGGTTGCTGCGACGGCATCTCGACCCGGACGCCGACGATGCGCATCTCGATCATCTCGGTGTGCCTTTCTGCTCCACTTCGAACGCTACACGTCCAGGGTTGGCCGGGCCGCGCTCGGCGCGAGCCGTTGCCGACCCGTGCTGTTTCGTCGGCCGTGTTCAGCGCCCGAGCTCTCGACGCAGGCTCGACTTGACCAGCAAGGCGTGCAACCGGAGTACCACCGCGGCGAGTTGCGCCGCGGTCGCTTCGGCACGTTCGCGGGCATCCGGGTCCTTCTGCCGGGCCTGCGCCGCCACCAGCTGCGCGACGAGCGACGCCTCCCGATCCGCCGCGGTCCTGAACTGGCGCAGATGCCGGGGCTCCAGCCCTTCGCCGACCAGCTCGGCGACGGTTCGAGCGAGTAGCGCGGCGTCGGCGTCGTAGTAGCCGCCCGGCCCCGGGCTCACCAGTCCGAAGCCTTCCAGTTCGCGGAGCTGAGCGCTGGTCAGCTCGGCGTCCGCGAGCAGCTCCACCCTGGTCATCCGGACCCCGATGGTGGTGTCCGCGAAGTCCTCGGGACGGGGCCCGGAGGCGACCACGAGCGAACGCGGTAGCCGGGCCGACGGCGTCGCCGGCTCCAGCCCCCGGTCGATCGCGTCGAGCTGCTCCTTGATCACCTTCAGCGGCAGATAGTGGTCCCGCTGCGCTGCCAGCACGTAGCGGAGCCGATGCACGTCCGTCTGGCTGAACTGCCGGTAGCCGGCGGGGGTGCGCTCGGGCGTCACCAGGCCTTCGGACTCCAGGAATCGGAGCTTGGAGATCGAGACGTCCGGGAACTCCGGTTTCAGGTGGGCGAGAACCGCCCCGATGCTCAGCGCTGAGCCGGTCGGTAGGCCGGCTGCGGTCATGACCCGGCGGAGTCTTCCGGCTGTCCCCCGGTCAGGAACACCAGCCGGAACTTGCCGATCTGCACCTCGTCGCCATTGGACAGCGCGGACTGCTCGATCGGTTCACGGTTGACGTAGGTGCCGTTGAGCGAGCCGACGTCGGAGACTTCGTAGCCGTCGCCCACCCGGCGGAACTCGGCGTGCCGCCGGGACACGGTGACGTCATCGAGGAAGATGTCACTCTCCGGGTGCCGCCCGGCGTTCACCAGGGCCTTGTCCAGTTGGAACCGCGATCCGGCATTGGGGCCGCGCTTGACCACCAGCAGCGCCTGGCCGACGGCCAGACCCTCGAGTCCGGTGAGCGTCTGCTCGGTCGGCTCCTCGGTGTTGCCGATCAGCCCGCTGGAGAAGACCGAGGTGGAGTCCACCGATGGTTCGTGGTCGCTACCTGTCACCCGACGCTCCTTCGCATCAACGAACTAAGCCCGACTCGACCGTACCGTGCGGACGGTGCCGCGCGCAGTGACCGGAGGCCATGACCTGCCGGGCGGCACTCGGTCGCCGGTCCCGGCGGGTCAGCCTTCGCCGACCGCTTCGGCGTAGCCGGCAGCGTCGAGCAGATCGCTGAGTTCGGCCGGGTCGCTCAGCTCGATCTCGAGCATCCAACCATCGCCGTAGGGGTCGCTGTTGACCAACTCCGGGGTCGAGTCCAGGGCGTCGTTGCGGCTGACCACGGTGCCGGTGACCGGCGCGAAGATGTCGGAGACCGATTTGGTGGACTCGACCTCACCGATCGAGTCGCCCGGCGCGATGGTGGTCCCCGGCTCGGGCATCTGAACGAAGACGATGTCCCCCAACGAGTTCTGGGCGTAGTCGGTGATGCCGATGCGGACGGTCCCCTCGCCCGTGGTGCGCACCCACTCGTGGTCGGAGCTGTAGCGCAGGTCCTCAGGAATCACGGTCGGGCCCTTTCGTCGGTGTCGGGGAGGAGTTCCCCGCCGGTCAACCGGCGGGGCGAGCGTAGAGCGGCGTACGGGACGGTCGCAATACATCGATGTGAATGCTGTCGGACTGGACGTCGTCCATCGACCCACCCGCCCTCCGCACGGTGTCCAGAACCCCGCCGGGGATGGCGAGCGCGGCAGAAAGCGTTGGCCCGTCACCGATCGCGAGGACCGTGTACGGCGCCGTCAGTCGGGTGCCGTCCACGGTCACGGCTCCCGCGGCCCCGGTGAATGCGGATTCCATGCCGATCCGCACGTCGTTGATCGCGAAGGCCTCGGCACCGGCGTTGCGCAGCTCCTGGACCGCGTCCAGGAGCACCTCGGGCGGAATGCCGTTCTTGGGGTCGGCGATCACCAGCCGCACACCAGGTCCGACCGCAGGCAGGGTTCCGGTCAGGATGCCGAGGGCCTCGGCCTGCCGTTGGGCCTCGGCCAGCGCTTCCGCCGAGGACGCGCCGCTCCGACCCAACCGGGCCAGGGTGTCCTGGAGGTCGCCGACCTCGGCGTTGAGGTCGTCCTCCCGACGCTGCAGGCCGTCCAGAATCTGCACCAGATCGTCCGGTCGAGCGGTCGCCAGCGTGTCGCCGGCCGCGGTACGCCGCACCTGCAGCACGACGCCGAAGCCGAGCAGCGCGCACAGCACGGCCACCACCACCTTCGTCCAGGTGGCTCTGCCCGGCCGCGCCTGCTCGGGCTCGGCGTCGGGGGTTCCTGGATGTGTCATGCCTTGAAGATGTGCCGGCGGATGGCGGCCGCGTTGCCGAAGATCCGGATCCCGAGCACCACGACCACTGCCGTTGACAGTTGCGAGCCGACTCCCAGCTGGTCGCCGAGGAAGACGATGAAGGCCGCGACCAGGACGTTGGCGACGAACGAGATGACGAACACCTTCGCGTCGAAGATTCCGTCGAGTTTCGCTCGCAACCCGCCGAACACCGCGTCCAGCGCAGCTACCACGGCGATCGGCAGGTACGGCGCCAACCAGTCGGGGATGGTCGGCGACAGGATCAGGCCGGCCACGACGCCGACCACCAGGGCCAGAGCTGCGTACACGGATTCATCTCCTCCTTGGTCGGGCGATCATCGGGTCGGCCCGGTGGTGGCGGTCGGCGGCGCCGAGGCGTACCGCACGTCCGGGACGGAGCCGGCGGGCAGGTGGAGATCGGCCAGGGCCGCGATGTCGAACCGGATCGAGTACAGCGAGACGAACGAGTTGAACCGGCCGAACCCGGTGGTGCCGGCGAAGTTGACGTGCAGCGACTGCCGGGTCGCCGATCGCCTCGATGGTCAGCGGCCAGAACACCGGCTTGTTGTCGACGAGGATCGCTCCCCCGGCCTTGCGGATCGCGCTGGTCGGTTGCAGGCGCACCCCACCGATCGCGATCGCCTCGGCGCCCGCCGACCACAGCCCGTTCACCAGCAGCTGGATGTCGCGGTCCAGGATGACGCCACCGCCGGGGTCGTCGGGCGAGGAGTCGATCACGATCCGCAGTCCTGGGCCGGCGACCGGGGTGAGCGCTCCGGCAACCTCCAACCGGGACATCTCCTGCAGGGGACCGGCCGCACCCAACGCTGCCTGACTGGCGCGCACCTGGTCGGCGAGTGACGCGGCGGCGGCCTGCAGATCGCCGGCTCGTGCCTGGGCCCGGTCGATGTCGGCGAGCAGCCCGACCCTGGCGGTGTTGGCACCGGCGGCGCTGGCCTCGGTGACCCGGGCCGCGACACCGAACAACGTCCCGATCACCAGCACCCCGACGACCATCCATGCGAGGAGGGCCCGCCGCCGGACCGGCCGCTCGTGGCCGGAGCGACGACGCTGCGCCGCCTCCGCGTAGCCGGGATCCTGGGTGTCGCCCATCAGGGCCTGCAGCAGCGACGGCACCGGGTTGCGCCGCACCGGCGGGGGCACCGGACCGGGTCCCGATCGCCTGTCGGGTTCGCCGGGCGCGGCCGGACCGTCAGGCATGAGCGGCTCCAGCGGCGGCGCGGTTCACCACCGGCGTGCTGCGGATCACCCACCGCACCTGGGACAGGTACAACGCTCCGGACCACAGGTAGAGCAGCATGCCCCAGGCGGTGAACGCGTAGCCGATCGGCAGCACGATGCTGCGCCAGCGTCGAATCGCCCTGGGCCAGCAGCACCAGCGGGAAGGCGTACAGCAGACAGAAGGTCGCGGCCTTTCCGAGGTAGTGCACCGGCAACGGGCCATAGCCGTGCCGCCGCAGGATCGGCAGGCAGGCGGCCAGCAGCAGGTCCCGGCCGATCAGCAGGGCGGCCACCCACCACGGGATGAAACCGCGGATGACGAACGCGACCAGGGTGGCCAGGATGTAGAGCCGGTCGGCGGCCGGGTCCAGGATCTCGCCGAGCTTGGAGTACTGGTTCAGCAGCCGGGCGAGCTTCCCATCGGCCCAGTCGGTCAGGGCGGAGAGGGCGAGGACGACCAGCGCCCAGCCGTCGGCATGCGGACCGAGCAGCAGCCACAGGAACAGCGGTACACCGAGGAGTCGGAGGAACGACAAGAGGTTCGGAATGGTCCAGATCCGGTCGGCAGGCGCGGTCACTGGTTCGGACACCGGACCTCCCCTGGTCACCTTTCGGGGCCTGGCGGCGCACCGTTCACACGGCCCGTACCGACCATGTCCTCGCGCACGAGTCTAGGCCCCGGAGCACCCCGCCGAATCCGCCCGCGCCGGGAGCGGCGGAGGGGTCCTGCAGGTCAGGACTGGTCAGCTGAGTTCGCCAGCCGGTCCGCGAGCCGGTCGAGTCCGGCCCTGATCATGCCGCCGTAGCCGGTGTCCGCAAGCCGCCAGACCTGCGCCCGACCGGACTCGAGATGCGCTGCGGCCGCCGCGTTGTCGCCCAACAGCCGGTGGTTCTCGGCGATGTTGAGGTGCAGCGACGGCAGCATCGACTCGGCGGACAGGCCGGCCGGCCCCGGCAGCGCCGGGTCGATCTGCTCCGCGGCCTGCAACGCGCGCCGGTCCCAGACCAGCGCCCCCGCCGGGTCGGTGACCGTGTCGGCCAGGTAATGCGCAATCAGGCAGCGTTCCCATGGCGGCGCGGTGTCGTCCCAGAGAGCGCGGAGCTCGTCGGCGGCGGCCGGTGCGCCCGACAGGCTGCGGGTGACGGCGGACAGCACCTCGTCGATAGCCATCCGACCACGGTGCCATGAACCTCCGACACCGCCCGATCAGCGGGTCCCGGTGGCGGTCGGAGCAGCCGTTGCCTTCGGGGCGGGCGATGCTGCGCTGGTCAGCGGCGTCGGAATCGCAGATTCGGGAACCACCTCCGCCGTTGAGCCGGACTCCGGGACCGGCTGCGCTCCGGTGGGCAGCGGCACGTCCGAGCCGCACACGGCGGTCAGTTCGGTGGGCTCCTGCCAGGTGGGAGCCGTCTCGTCGCCTTTCCCGGTCTCGGGTGCCGATGCGGAGGCACCGGCCGACCGGGACGGAACCGCGAGCGGAGGCACCGGGACCGGGCCGGACAGGTCGGTCGAGAACGTGCACACACCGGCCCCGCCATCGCCGGGATCGGACCCGCCCCCGCTGCTGTAGTCCCCGGACCCGCACCAGACCTCGGTCACCGTCGACGGCCCTGCGTCGAGGGCGGTCCGAGGTGCTGCCCTCGTCACGTCACCGTCACCGGTCGCCACCGCGCCGGGGCCCACCTGGCGCAGGGTCGGGGCAGCCACGGATGACGATGCCGCGCTGGGGGTCGGCGCAGCGGTCGCGGTGGCGCTGAAGGGCGTCGGTGCGGCGGTGACCTGCGATTCCACGCTCACCGGGGGCACCGCGGGGGCCGTCGCGCTGCTGACCGGCACCGGGCTGCCGGCGGTCGGCGGCGAAAAGGCAGTCCCACAGGGCGGTACGCCGGCCCCGCCGGCGATCGCGCAGGTTTCGATCGCCTTGGGGTCGAGCGGGACGTCCGAGGTCCCCGATGGTTCCGGGACCGGCGTCGCCGTGACCGTCCTCGGCGGTCGGCTCGGCTCGGCGGACCGAGCGGACGTGTCCGGCGCCGGCTTCGCCATGACGGATTCCTCGGTGATCGTGTAGGCGCAGATGATCGACGCTGTCGCCGGGGCCTCCAAGGAGGTCGCCTGCGGTGTCGGCGAGCTCGAAGACGGGGGCGCGGACGCGCTCCGCTGCGCGGGCGCAGATCCGGAACTGCCCAGGTACACACCACCGGCGATCATCACGACAGCGGCCGCGGCGGCCACCGCCGTCCACCCGGAGCGCCGGGTCCGAGGGTGGAACAGCTCGGGCCTCACCACGTATGCGGGTGGCTGCCCGGCCCGCCACCGCGCTCCGGCAGCCGCCAGCTGCTCGTCGCCGCCGTCGTCGGCGGCCGAGCGGTCGTCGTGATCAGAAGTGCTCATCGGAGGCCTCCATCAGCAGTCGGAGTCGGGCCCTGGCCAGCGACAGGGTGGATTTGACCGTGCCGTCGGAGCACCCCATGACGGCGGCGGTCTCGGCAACGTTCAGGCCCGCGAAGTAGAAGCAGTCGACCGCGGTGCGCTGCCGGGCCGGCAGCGCGGCGACGGCCCGTTCCAGGTCGATCGCCGCTTCGAGGCCGACACCCCCCGGGTGCGCGGCCGGCAGCTCGTCAGGCACGGCGACCATGGCCGGCGTCCTACCTCGGCGGCCGCCCTCCCGGCGGACCACGTTGGCCAGGATCGCCAGCAGCCAGGCCCCGGGCTCACCGCGCTGCGGGTCGAAGGACGATCTGCTCCGCCAGGCCCGCAACAGCGCCTCCTGGACCAGGTCGTCCCGGTCCGCCCAGGGCGCCAACCTGACCGCGAGCAGGCCCATCCGCCCGACATGCGGGCCGACCCAGGAGGCAAATCCGGCGGGGAGATCGGGGGCGCGCTCGGCCGACCGCTCATGGGCGGTCGGATCGACCCGGCGGTGCCACGACATCACGGTCATCGTCACACCTGGATCTATCGGCCCGGCGGCGATCCGGTTGGGCGACCGGTCGAAACTTTCCCGCGCCCATCGCGGCGCGCCGCGGCACCGGCCGTCCCTAGGATGAGCACCCATGTCGGCCCCCCGCGACGGCGCCGCCTCCGCCCAGTTCGACGGGCTACGGGCGCGGGACCTGATCGACGTCGTCGACCTCACTGCACACCCCGAGGTCCTCGACGGGACCGGCTGGTGGGCCGTCCTCGGCACCTTCGAGGGCACCCTCACCGGCTACCGCTTCGCCACCGTCGGGCCCGCCCAGCCGGCAGCCGATACGGCGCAGGTCTGGCACGGACCGGCGCCGACGGGGTGGACCAGTTCCTTGGACGAACGGGCCTACCGGGCCGGCGTCCGCGCGATCCGCGAGTACATCGCCGCCGGCGACGTGTACCAGGTGAACCTCTGCCGGATCCTGACCGCGGCGCTCGATCCGGACGCCGAACCGTACGGCCTGGCCGTTCGGCTGGCGGCCGGCAACCCGGCCCCGTACCAGGGGGTCCTCGATCTCGGCCGCGAGTGGATCGTCACCGCGTCCCCCGAGCTGTTCCTGTCCCGGGACGCCGACCTCCTGCACTCCGCACCGATCAAGGGCACCGCGGTGTCAACGGACACCTTCGCGGACAAGGACTTCCCGGAGAACATCATGATCACCGACCTGGTCCGCAACGACCTCGGTCGGATCGCGCGGCCCGGCACGGTCGCAGTGGTCGAACTGCTCGCCCGGCAGCAGCACCCGGGGCTGGCGCACCTGGTGTCCACCGTGCGGGCTGAGATCGCCCCTGGTCACGGCTGGGGCGACATCCTGGCCGCCACCTTTCCGCCCGGCTCGGTCAGCGGCGCACCCAAGATCCGCGCGCTGCAGGTGATCTCGGAGCTCGAGCCGGTGGCACGTGGCCCGTACTGCGGCACTGTCGGCTATGTGGACGCCGATCGCCGGCGGGCCCGGCTGGCGGTCGGCATCAGGACCTTCCACACGTCCGTTGACCCTGCGGGTGGACGGCTGCTGCATTTCGGCACCGGTGCCGGCATCACCTGGGCGTCCGACCCCGCCGACGAGTGGGATGAGACGGAGCTCAAGGCGACCCGACTGATTGGCCTGGCTGGGCCCTGATGGCAGGATCAGGCCCGCACCATGGACCGAGAGGGGTGCCGGAGTGACCCGACCCACCGACGTACGCAAGGCCGTCATCCCTGCGGCCGGCCTGGGCACCCGCTTCCTGCCGGCGACCAAGGCGATGCCCAAGGAGATGCTGCCGGTGGTCGACAAGCCGGCCATCCAGTACGTGGTCGAGGAAGCGGCGGACGCCGGACTGGCGGACGTCCTGATGATCACCGGGCGGAACAAGCGGCCGCTGGAGGACCATTTCGACCGCAACTACGAGCTCGAGGATGTCCTGCGCAGCAAGGGTGACGCCGGCCGACTGGAGGCCGTCGAGTACTCCACCGATCTGGCCAACCTGCACTACGTGCGGCAGGGCGACCCGAAGGGCCTCGGCCACGCTGTGCTCTGCGCGCAGGATCACGTGGGTCGCAATCCGTTCGCGGTACTCCTCGGCGACGATCTGATCGACGCTCGGGATCCGTTGCTGCGCAGGATGATCGACGTGCACCAGGCCACCGGGCAGTCGGTGATCGCGCTGCTCGAGGTGCCGCGCCAGCAGATCGGCCTGTACGGCTGCGCGGCGGTCGAGCCGCTCCCGGCGGGACTGGTGGTGCCGGAATCCGCCGCCGACTCGGTGTCCGAGGTGGTCAAGGTCACCGGTCTGGTCGAGAAGCCGGATCCCGCGGAGGCACCGAGCAATCTGGCGATCATCGGCCGGTATGTCCTGACGCCCGAGGTCTTCGACATCCTGGAGCACACCGCGCCGGGCCGCGGCGGCGAGATCCAGCTGACCGACGCCCTTGCCGAGCTGATGGTGACCGACCCGGCTGCCGGGGGCGGGGTGCTGGGCGTGGTGTTCCGCGGACGCCGTTACGACACCGGCGACCGGCTGGACTACCTGAAGACCGTGGTCACCCTGGCCGTCGAGCGCGACGACCTGTCCGGCCCGTTGTTGGCCTGGCTCAAGGAGTTCACCGCCGAGCATTGATCAGACCGGTGGCCCCGACCCGCGGACATGCTCGAAGATCAGGTTCGTTTCGGTGAGCGCGATCTCCGGGTGGGCCGAGAGCTGGTCGACCACGAAGGTACGCAACATGGCCGCGTCCGCGGCCGCCACGTGCAGCAGGAAGTCGTCGGCGCCGGCCAGGAAGTAGATGTCCCGGACCTCCGGACGGATCCGCAGCCGCTCGGTGAACGCCACCAGTTGTCCACGGGCGCCGGCCTGCAGCCGGACCGCGATCATCGCCTCGAGCGGCAGCCCGAGTGCGGCCGGGTCGACGTCCGCGTGGAACCCTCGGATGGCCCCCGATTCCCGCAGCGCCCTGACCCGACCCAGGCAGGTGGACGGGGCGATGCCGACCGCAGCAGCCAGCGCGTTGTTCGGCATCCGCCCGTCCCGGGCCAGCGCGTCCAGGATGCGCCGGTCGGTGGTGTCGGTGACGACTCCGGGCGCCGGCTGAACATCCGGTGCCGGCCCGCCGACTCCAGGATGCCTGATCGCATTGAATTCTGGCATCACGCCATCATACCGAATATTCATCACTCGACTGGCGAAACCACTCTGTAAAGTTCATACTTGCGGGCATCCTACGGTCGCTCCGACCGCCCTATCCGGAAGGCATCTCTCCCATGCGCATCGGCGTTCCGTCCGAGGTCAAGAACCACGAGTACCGGGTGGCGCTGACGCCGGCCGGCGCGCACCATCTGGTACTGGCGGGGCACGACGTCACGGTCCAGGCAGGTGCCGGGGAGGGCTCCCGGATCCCCGACGAGGAGTACGCGGCCGCCGGCGCGACCATCGTCGATTCAGCGGACGACGTGTGGGGCGGCGCCGAGCTGGTGATCAAGGTCAAGGAGCCGATCGCCTCCGAGTACCACCGGCTGCGGGACGATCTGACCCTGTTCACCTACCTCCATCTCGCCGCGGATCGCCCCCTCACCGACCGGCTGCTGGCCGCCGGCACGACCTCGATCGCCTACGAGACCGTCCAGCTGCCCGACCGGTCACTGCCGCTGCTGGCACCGATGAGTGAGATCGCCGGGCGGCTCGCGCCGCAGGTCGGCGCCTACCACCTGATGCGCAACGAGGGCGGCCGCGGGGTGCTGCTCGGCGGCGTTCCCGGCGTCACCAACGCGAAGGTGGTGGTGCTCGGCGGCGGGGTGGCCGGCATGCACGCCGCTGAGATCGCGCTCGGCATGCGCGCCGAGGTCAGCATCCTGGACGTGTCGCTGCCGACCCTGCGCCGCCTCGACGTCTCGTTCCACGGCGGGGTGCGCACGCTCGCGTCCACCGCGTTCACCATCGCCGAGGAGGTCAGGGCCGCCGACCTGGTGATCGGTTCGGTGCTGATCCCCGGGGCCAAGGCCCCGAAACTGGTCACCAACGACCTCGTGGCGCAGATGAAGCCCGGCTCGGTACTGGTCGACATCGCCGTCGACCAGGGCGGCTGCTTCGCCGACTCCCGGCCGACGACGCACGCCGAGCCGACGTTCATGGTGCACGGCTCGGTCTTCTACTGCGTCGCCAACATGCCCGGCGCGGTGCCCCGCTCATCGACCTTCGCGCTGACCAACGCGACCCTGCCCTACATCACCGCCCTGGCCAACCACGGCTGGCGAGGTGCGCTCACCGCCGATGCCGCGCTCGCGGCCGGCCTGCACACGCACGCCGGCATCCTGGCCAACGAGCCGGTCGGCGAGGCCCACGGCATCGCCGTCACCGGGCCGGCCGCACTGCTGGTCTGACCGGGCCTGACTTCGACTGCGCTCAGGCGAGCGCCGCGTCCAAGGTGATCGGGGCGCCGGTGAGGGCCTTGGACACCGGGCAGGTCTCCTTGGCCTTCTGCGCGGCGGCGGCGAAACCGTCGGCGTCCAGGCCCTCGACCTGACCGCGGACGGTGAGCTTGATGCCGGCGATCCGGAACCCGCCAGCCGGGTCGGGCGCGAGCCGCACGTCGGCGTCGGTGACCAACGACTTCACCGTGCCGCCGGCCTCACCGATCACCGCGGACAGCTGCATGCTGTAGCACGACGAGTGGGCTGCGGCGATCAGCTCCTCCGGGCTGGTCGTGCCGCCGGCCTCTTCGGCGGCACGTTTCGGGAACGAGACGTCGTAGGAGCCCACCCCGGAACTGACCAGGCTGACGGTCCCCGACCCGTCCTGCAGGCCTCCGGTCCATTCGGTGCGGGCGGTGCGAATCGGCATGACGCTCCTTGCGAGTCGTCCCGGGCTGGCCCGGGTATCTGAGAGCTGGGCGTGACGGTGCACGCCCTACCCATCCTGCGCCCTGCGCGCACGGTGCTCCCACGGGGCCCTGTCTGCGATGCTGGGCGGGCCGGCCGGGGAGACTCCGGACCCGGCCGGGAGGCAGCCCGAACTCCGACAGCAGGGAGTGGCATGGCCGAGCGCTGGTACAAGGAGGCGGTGATCTACTGCGTCCAGGTGGATCTGTTCGCCGACGGGAACGACGACGGTTGCGGCGATCTGCGGGGCCTGATCAGCCGGCTCGACTACCTGTCCCGGCTCGGCGTCACCTGCCTGTGGCTCAATCCGATCCACCCGTCGCCGCGGCTGGACGCCGGTTACGACGTCAGTGACTACTACGGCATCGATCCGCGGATCGGGACCCTCGGCGACTTCGCCGAGTTCACCCTGGAGGCCCGCCAGCGCGGCATCAGGGTGATCATCGATCTGGTGGTCAACCACACCTCGGACCAGCACCCGTGGTTCCGCGCGGCGCGCAGCGACCCGGGCTCGCCCTACCGCGACTGGTACGTCTGGAGTACTGAGGAGCCGCCGAACCGCAGGCAGGGCATGGTGTTTCCAGGCGAACAGAGCGAAACCTGGTCCTGGGACAGCGCCGCCGAGGCCTGGTACTACCACCGGTTCTACGACTTCCAACCGGATCTGAACTGGCAGCACCCCGCGGTCCGGGCGGAGATCCGCAAAGTCATGGGCTTCTGGCTGCAGCTGGGGGTCGACGGGTTTCGGATCGACGCCGCGCCCTTCGTGCTCGAGACGATCCTGCCGGACGACCAGATCGGGCCGCCTGACTTCCGGATCCTCGATCAATGGCGCGAGGACGTGCAGTGGCGCACCAGCGACGCCGTGCTGCTGTGCGAGGCCAACGTCGATGCCACCGATCTGCACCGCTACACCGGTACCACCGCCGACGGACCCAACGACCGCGCGCACATGATGTTCGCGTTCCTGCTCAACGCCCGGATCTGGCTGGCGCTGGCCCGGCAGCAGGCCGAGCCGCTGATCGACTCGCTCAAGGGTCTGCCGCGGCTGCAACCGATGGCCCAGTGGGCAACCTTTCTGCGCAACCATGACGAGCTCGACCTGAGCCGCCTCACCGAGGACCAACGTGCCGACGTGTTCCGGGCATTCGCCCCCGACGAGGGCATGCGGCTCTACCACCGCGGCATCCGCCGACGGCTCGCGCCGATGCTGCGTGGCGACCGGCGACGCATCGAAATGGCGTACTCGCTGCAGTTCTCGATGCCGGGGAGTCCGGTGCTGCGCTACGGCGAGGAGATCGGGATGGGCGAGGACCTGGCGTTGGCCGGTCGCGAAGCCATCCGTACTCCGATGCAGTGGGACGACGGTCCCAACGGCGGATTCTCCCGGGCGTCGGCCGACCGGCTGGTCGCGCCGGTGCAGGTCGGGAGGTTCGGCTACCGGAAGGTCAATGTCCGCGCCCAGCAACGCGATCCGGAGTCGCTGCTGCGCTGGTTCGAACAGCTCATCGGAGCCCTGCGGCAATGCCCCGAGATCGGCGTCGGCACCTGTTCGGTCCTCGACATCCAGGCCCCTGCTTCGGTTCTGGTGCACCGCTTCGATGCCCCCGAGGGGTCGGTGCTGCTGCTGCACAACCTCGCCGACCGGGCGGTGTCCGTCGACGTCGGCAGGCTCGACGGCACCGAGGGCCGGCCATGGGAACTCCTCGCCGACCGGCCCTACCCACGGCCGACCGCCACCCTCAAGGGACTCGCGCTCGGTGGGTACGGCTTCCGCTGGATCCGTCTGCGCGAGGGCCGCGGGGACTGACCGGCCTTCGCCGGTGCCACCTGGGTTCGGGCCGGGCGGCTGTGATCGGTATCACAGCACGACCGCCGTCCTCCGATCGGGCAACCGATGTCACCTCGAAGGACACGCCATGACCGTATCGACCGAGACTGCTCAGCAGCCAGTGATCACCACTGGTGACGGCTCGTCGGACGAGCGTGCCCCTGCCGAACAGGTCAGCCGCCAGGTTCCGGTCGCCGAAAGGCAGCCGAAGAGCGCCGGAAGTCTTCCGTCCGGGCGCCGGAAGCGGCCGACCCGGTTCGATGTTGCCAATTGCACCGACGATCATGTGATCGTCTCCGCCGGCACCCGGCAACTGCGGCTGAGCCCGCTCGGCAGCGCCGGTCTGACCGCCGCAGACGTCCGGCTGTTCGCCCTCGAGCAATTGGCCGAGCGGCAGATCGTCCGGGTTCCCGGTCCGGAGGAGGCCACGAAGGCATCCCGCGGAAAACTGCTGAACGTCGCCACGGTCCTGACCTTCACCGGGTATCTGATCGCGTTGCTCAGCGTGCACGACCCGGTGGTGCGCAGCAGAATCGCCTGGGGAGTACCCGCCGCCGCGGTGGTCGTCGGGCTGATCGTGCTGGCCGTCGAGAGTCACCGGTTCGGCTACGTCCTCCAGGGGATGAGCCTGATCGTCGTGTTCGGGCTGTGCGCCGGCCTGCCGATCATGGTCGCCTTCACCTTCGGCGCACTTCCGGATCTCTGGGCGGCCGGATGGTCGGCGCAGCTGCTCGGCCGGCTCGCCCAGACTGCGCTGATCAGCATCGCCGCACTGCTACCTCCGCTGCTGTACTTCATCTTCGACCGGCAGCGCGCGCTCACCGTGCGGCGGAACTTCCAGAAGCAGATCATGCGTTTCGACCGCCGGGTGACCAACGTCTACGACCTCGAAGCCAGGTACGGCGATCTGCTGCACGAGTCGGTCGGCGGGAGCACCTCCCAGGACGCCCGGATGCGGCGGACGAACCCGTACCCGATCTTCGTGGCGTCTGCGGTCATCACCCTGGGCTGGACCTTGGTGATGCCCGTGGTGGACACGGGGCCCCTGCCGTTGCAGGCATACCTGACGCCGGCTCCGACCAGTCTGGCCTTCGGTTTCCTCGGTGCCTACTTCTTCGCCCTGAACCTCCTGGCCCGGCGGTTCGTCCGAGGCGACCTGCGTCCCAAGGCCTACGCCACCGTCACGGTGCGCGTCATCGTTGTGCTCATCCTGTGCTGGGTGCTCGACACCTTCGCCACTCCGGACGCCTGGCTGCTGGTCACGGCCTTCCTGATCGGCATCGTGCCCGAGACGTTCTTCACCCTGGTCTCGGAACTCCGCCGCAGCCTGTCCAAGGCGATCTCGGAGTCCCTGCGGGAGCCGCATCCGTTGACCAACCTCGAGGGCATCGACCTCTACGACCGCTCGCGGTTGGAGGACGAGGGCGTCAACAACGTCGAGGCCCTGGCGCATCACGACCTGGTCGAGTTGATGCTGGCCACCAGGGTGCCGGTGGCCCGCCTGATCGACTGGGTCGACCAGGCGATCCTCTACCTGCACACGGTCGACGAGAAGGGCAACAGCATCAGCCGGGACGCGCTGCGGGGGGCCGGCATCCGAACCGCCTCCGACCTGCGGGCCGTGGGAAAGTCCGCGGATCTCCCGGCAGTTCTCGCGAAACTCTGCAACGGCGGCTGGGGCTCCCGGGAGCAACTCGATCTGGTACTCCGCGTCATCGACGACGAGGAGTGGATGGTCAACGTTCTGGAATGGCACAAGGACCCCGCTCCTCGGTGCCGCGAGTACGTCGTACGCAACGGAAACCTGCATGAAGTCGGCGAGGCATAGCCGCCATCGTCTTCCGCGGGGCCGCCCCGCAGCGGAGCACCCGCGAGCCCAGGATCGGGAACCTGGATCGCCGAATGGCCGAAGGCCCGGGTCGACGGCCGTCTCCGGCACACCGCCCAGGCCTTCTGCCCGTCGGGATGACAGGATTTGAACCTGCGACCCCTTGACCCCCAGTCAAGTGCGCTACCAAGCTGCGCCACATCCCGGCACCCGGCGGACCGGGCGGCCCAAGACTACCGCACGACACCCGGCGATCCGCACGCTCGCCGAACCGCCGGCGGCCTTGGTCATCCCGCGAGCGGTCCTACCGGATCCAGCGCGATGTGGTGGTCGAAGACCTCGTCCATGGCGGTGCTCCTGGCCGTCATCCGCAGGATCGTCGGCAGCGTGGCGTCCCGGATCGCCCGGCCGACCGGACCGGGCGCCTTGCTGTTGTTGATGCGAGCCGCAGCCTTGATGATCTTCTCGACGCGCCCACGACGGTCCGTCTCGAAACGGGCGAAGGCCGCCGACGGGTCGGCCTCCCCGGACAGCGCGCCGGCCAGTGCGACCGCGTCCTCGACAGCCAGCGAGGCACCCTGGCCCGACGTCGGCGACGGCGCATGCGCCGCATCCCCGATGACGACCATCCGGCCCCGGTGCCAGCGAGGTAGGTGCGGGATCGCATGGATCGCGGTCGGCGCCGGGAACTCGGGAGTCGCGGAGATCAGATCCAACGCCGGTCCGGCGTCACCGGCGTACAACTCGACGAACTCTCGACGCCACTCCTGCTCGCCGATCGCGCCGAGCTCACCGCGACCGGGCTCGGCAGACCGGGGGACGTTGACGAACCACCAGACCTCGCCGTCGCGGGCGATCGCGTAGCCGAAGAACGCCCGCCGCCCGAAGATCATCTGATAGTCCCCGGGCAGACCGTCGACGGCGATCCCGCGGGCGTAGCCGCCGGTGGTCACCAGGCCCGAGTACACCGGCGCCGGCGCAGCCGGATCGATCAGGCCTCGAACCGTCGAGCGCACTCCGTCGCAGCCGATCAGCACGTCGCCGACGGCTTCCGAACCGTCCTGGAAGGTCGCCCGCACGCCGGTGCCGGTGTCTTCGACATCGACCAGCCGATGGCCGTGACATGTACCGATCCCGCGTCGGCCGGCCTCATCAGCGAGCACCCGGTACAGGTCGGCGCGCTTGATCGTGTGGCTCACGATCCCGCTCGTGCCGCCGGTCCTGGTCTGCCCGAGCACCTTTCCGGTGTAGCTGCGCAGGGTGATGGCCGGTGTCGGGAAGCCCTGCGCGAGAACCTGTTCCGCGAGATCGAGGGTCTGCAGCGCGTCGATCCCGTTGGTCGCAACGGTGAGCATCACGCCGCCGCCGTCCGCGCCTTCGGGACGCGTTTCGTGCACAGTGGCCTCGATGCCCACCCGCTGCAGGGCCATGGCAGTTGCCGGTCCGGCCACGCCGCCCCCGATGATCACTGCTGTCCTGGTCATGATGCTCCTTCGGGTGCGGTGTCCGTCGGCGTCTGCCCTCGCGGCGGTTTCCGCCGGCCGCGCGGTGGCGCCGAGATGGAAGGCGTCCCAGGCGGCCGCCCAGCCGCGGTCGGGATCGTCGATGGCGGTGATGAAGCGCTCGATGAAGGCGATCTCCGCATTCAGCAGGTCGAGTCGGTAGTCATCCTCGACCAGGAACAGCGGGTGCACGCCCTGTTCCAACGCGCCGGACACGGTGCCGCGGATCTGCTCCTGCTGCTCGCGGATCCTCTCCAGCCGGCCGCCCAGCAGGCCGACAACCTGCGCCGGACGCAACACGGCGATCAGCGAGAGGGCGGCGCCGAACCGTGGAAAGTCCGGCTGCGGCTCGGCGACGAGTTCGGCGAGCCAGTCGTGCATCTCGGCGCGGCCGGCGTCGGTCAGGGCGTAGACGGTGCGCTCGGGGCGGTTGCCGTCGCGGCCGGTCCCCTGCTCGACCACGAATCCGGCCCGGACGAGCTGCCCGAACACGCTGTAGAGCGCGCCGTAGCTGAGCTTGAAGGTCGCAGCAGCGTCGTTGTCGCGCAGGTGCCGCTGCATGGCGTACGCATGCATCGGCCCCTGCGTCAAGTAGCTCAGGACAGCCAGCCCCAGCAGATTTCCCACCGCCCGTGTCCGCATGGATGTCCCTTCGTATAGTCACAGCAGACTAGTCACGCATGACTATCTTCGTCAAGCCGGTTCGGTCCGCCTGCTGCCGAGGTGCGCCGGTGGGCCTACCGTGATGTGTGGGGCTGCCGTCCGGCGCAGTCGCGCACCGGAGGGAGGCCAGGTGGATCACGTCGACGGACCGCAGCATGTGCTGTCCGACGAGGTCTTCCGGCTGATCTTCGACGCCTCGCCGGTGGGCGTCGGCCTTGCCGATGAGTACGGCCACTTCGTCGCCGTCAATCCTTCCCTGTGCCGGTTGTTCGGCCGGTCGGCTGCGGAGCTGATCGGGCACAGCAGCTTCGCGTTCACCCATCCCGACGACCAGGCCGCGCATGATCAGGCCGGTTCGCTGGTCGAGGCGGCCCGCGACGGTATTGCCAGGGTGGAGAAGCGCTATGTCCGCCCGAACGGCGAGATCCGCTGGGGTTGGTTGACTTTCCGGCATACAGCCGGGCCGCAGGGGCAGGTGTGGACCCTCGCCCACGTCCAGGACGTCACCGAACGGATGACAACTGAGCAGGCGCTCCGCGATTCCGAGGCCCGGCTGCGGGCCGTTGCCGACGTGGTTCGCGGCATGACGGCCGGTGACGACATCCGTCCCGAGATCGTCAGAGCGGCCGCCCGATTGGCCGGCGCCGACATCGCCCTGCTGCTGGAGAGCGGGCTGCCCGGCACCCTGTCGGTGACGGCGTCGACCGCCGGCGGGCTGTTCTCCCGCCCGATCCCGATGACCGAGGGCTCGCCGCTGGCCCAGGCGTGGAGCGAGGGCTCGGCCCGGGCGTTGGGCCCCGCCGAGCTGGTCGGCGCCCCGCTCCCGGCCGGCCCTCCCACCCAGGAACTGCAGTCGGCGCTGTTCGTACCGGTCGCGCTCCGCGGGCGGGTGGTCGCGGTGCTGGTGGTGGGTTGGGAGGCGGCGCACCGTCCCCAGGACCTGGATCCGACCGGGGTGATCTCGCTGCTCGCCGACCAGACCGCGGTCGCCATGCACCAGTCAGGGCTGCTCCAGGAGTTGGAGATCCTGGCCAACACCGACGAGCTCAGCGGGCTGCCGAACCGGCGGGCCTGGGTCGCCCGGCTACCCGAGCTGATGACGCTGGCCGAGCGTTCCGACCGCTCGCTCACCGTTGCGCTCGCCGACCTGGACCATTTCAAGCTGTTCAACGACGCGCACGGCCATCTGGTCGGCGACGCCCTGATCCGGGACTTCGCCCGAGTCGCCCGCCGGATGGTGCCTGCCGACGGGCTGCTCGCGCGGTGGGGGGGCGAGGAATTCGCGATGGCGCTGTTGCTGGAGCCGGAGACCGACCCCGGACCCACGCTCGAGCGGATGCGCCGGGCGGTACCGGCCGACCAGACCTGCAGCATCGGCTACGCGATCTGGGACGGCGAGGAGGACGACCGGTCGCTGATCGAGCGCGCCGATCGAGCGCTGTACCGGGCGAAGGTGGTCGGCCGGGACCGCAGCGAACGGGCCGGCTGACCGGTCGGTAGCGCCTCCGCCCGGTCCGTAGTGCCTGAGCCCGATCCTCGCGCCTCGGCCCGGTCCGTACTGCCGGGGGCCGCCCGGTAATGCGCCCGGACGCGTTACGGGCGATCCGGTGGCACTACGCCTGCCACGACGAGGTCCCACAGACGTTCCCGCGGGAGCGTCTGTGACGCCGGGCGTCGAGAGATCGGCCGCGCCGACGTTCCCGCGGGAACGTCTACTTCCGTCCGGTCCGCTTCTCGCGGACCCGGACGTTGACCCGTACCGGCGACCCGGTGAAGCCGAAGTCCTCGCGCAATCGACGCTCGATGAACCGCCGGTACCCGGCCTCCAGGAAGCCGGTGGTGAACAGCACGAAGGTCGGCGGCCGGTTCGCCGCCTGAGTGGCGAACAGCACCCGCGGCTGCTTGCCACTCCGCACCGGCGGTGGAGTCGCTGAGATCAGCTCGCCGAGCCACGAGTTCAGCCGACCGGTCGGGATCCGCCGGTCCCAGGACTCCAGCGCGGTCCGCAGCGCCGGCGCCAACCGATGGACGGCCCGGCCGGTCCGCGCCGAGATGTTGATCCGCTCCGCCCAGGTGACCCGGTTCAGGTCCCGATCCAGCTCGCGTTCGATCTCGCTGCGCCGGTCGGCGTCGACCAGGTCGGCCTTGTTCATCGCGACCACCAGGGCCCGGCCGGAGTCGACCACCATGGAGATCACCCGCTGGTCCTGCTCGGTGAGCGGTTCGGAGGAATCCACCAGCACGATCGCGACCTCGGCGGTCTCCAGCGCGGACTGGGTGCGCAGCGAGGCGTAGAACTCCATGCCCTTGGCCTGATTCACCCGGCGCCGCAGGCCGGCGGTGTCGACGAACCGCCAGATTTCCCCGTCCAGTTCGACCAGCGAGTCGACCGGATCGACCGTCGTGCCCGCGACTGCGTCGACCACCGAGCGGGATTCTCCGCTGAGCTTGTTCAGCAGTGAGGACTTGCCGACGTTGGGCTTGCCGAGCAACGCGACGCGGCGGGGACCCTGGCCGCCGAGGCCGGCGAACTCGCCGGGGGCAGTGGGCAGCGCGTCGAGCACCGCGTCCAGGAGATCGCCGGAGCCGCGGCCGTGCAGTGCGGAGACCGGGAACGGTTCACCGAGGCCCAGGTTCCACAGCTCCGAGGCGTCGGACAGGGCCCGCTCGTCGTCGACCTTGTTGGCCACCAGCAGCACCGGGCGGTGGGAGCGGCGCAGCACCCTGGCCATCGCCTCGTCGGTGGTGGTCGCGCCGACCGAAGCGTCGACCACCACCATCACCACGTCGGTGGTCTCCATCGCCCGTTGGGCCTGCGCCGCGACCGCACCCTGCAGCCCTTCGGCGTCCGGCTCCCAGCCGCCGGTGTCCACCACGGTGAACCGGCGGCCGCGCCAGAGCGCGTCGTAGGAGACCCGGTCCCTGGTGACCCCCGGGATGTCCTGGACCACCGCCTCGCGGCGCCCGATGATGCGGTTCACCAGGGTCGACTTGCCGACATTGGGCCGGCCCACCACGGCGACCGTCGGTACCGGGAGGTTGTCCTCGTCCCCGGCGGGGCCGCCTTCGGCGTCCTCCCAGCCCTTGAACTCGGACTCGTCCGACCAGACGCCGTCGTCGGCGACCTGGCCGACGTCGCCACCGTCGAACTCACTCACTGCTGTTCCTTTCCGTCGGCCGGCACCGCATCGGGCAGCGGTGCATCGGCCGGTGTTGTCGAAAGCTGGGTCCGCGTGGGCTCAGCTGTTGCGGGCACCGCGGTCGAGGACTGCTCCGGTTTCGAGGGTGCCGATGACGACGGAGCCCCCTGGTGGCCGGCGGCGTCGCGCAATTCCGCATCGAGCACCGCCACCAGCGCAGCCAGATTCTCCCGGATCAGCTCGGTGGCCGCGTTCACCGCGGTCTTTCCGGCGCCGACCGGGACCTCGAACGGCTCACCGACGAGCATGTCGACCACCGGTCGGAACCGCCGCCGCCGACGGCCCTCCGGCCGCGAGGTGCCCCGGATCGCCACCGGCACCACGGTGGCACCGGCTCTGGCGGCCAGCCACCCGGCGCCGTTGAACACGTTCTGCACGGTGCCGGCGCCGCGGGTGCCCTCGGGAAAGATGCCGATGGCGCCGCCGGCCTTGAGCTGCGCGAGTGCCTGCATCAACGGTTCGCGGTCCGGGACGTCGCGGTGCAGCGAGTACTGGCCGACGTTGGTCAGCAGCCAGCCCAGTGGGCCCTTCACCGCCTCGGCCTTGATCAGGAACGACACCCGTCGGGGCAGCGAGCCGAACAACACCGCGCCGTCCATGAAGTTGGTGTGGTTGCTCACCACCAGCACCGGACCCGTCGACGGAATCCTCTCCAGCCCACGGATTCGGTTGCGGTACAACGTGTACCGCACCACGATGCCGATGCGCCGACCGCGGTCGGTGCCCTTGGGCCCGGCATGCGGTGGCACCGGATCGTTCTCGCCACCGAGATGGAACCAGCTCACCGGATCCCCCTGTCCGCCGCCAGTTCCAGGATCCTGGACACTGTCTGTTCCACCGCGAGTCCGGACGAGTCCACGATCACCGCGTCCGCGAGCGGCCAGCAGCGGCGCGTGCGTCCGCGCGGTGTCGTGGGAGTCGCGTCGATCCAGATCGGCGGCGACCGCCGCCACGTCGCCGTGGTCGAGAACCGATGTGGCCTGGACGTTCTGCCGGTGGCGTCGACGCGCACGCTCGCCGGCGTCGGCGGTCAGGAACACCTTCAGGTCGGCATCCGGGGCGATCACGGTGCCGATGTCGCGACCCTCGACGACCATCCGGCCGGAGTGCGCCAGCGCCTGCTGTCGGTCCAGCAGCCAGGCCCGCACCGCAGGATTGGCCGACACCGGGGTTACCGCGAGAGTGACTGCCGGACCACGGATCTCGTGGGTCACGTCGAGGTCGCCCAGCCGGTGGACCTGCAGCGCGGGAGCGAGCGGGGTGTCGAAGGTGATCCGCGGCAGCAGCGCGGTCACCGCCGGGGCGTCGTCGGGGGCGACGCCGGAGCGCAGCACCGCCAGGGTGACGATCCGGTACATGGCTCCGGTATCGAGATACCCGGCGTCCAACCGGGTCGCCACGGCCCTGGACACGGTGGACTTGCCGGTGCCGGACGGTCCGTCGACGGCGATGACGAACCGGTCGCCCGATGGCCTGGCGCCGGTCACCGGAGACCCTCGGGCACGCCCCGTCTCGTGCTCACAGGCCGACCGCCTTGTAGAGCAGGGAGATCTCCACCGGGTTCAGCTTGCGCAGGGTGCCGGGGCGCTGGTGGCCGAGCTGCACGTCGCCGATCTTGGTGCGGACCAGCCGGGACACCGGGTGGTCCACCGCTGCGAGCATCCGGCGCACGATGTGCTTGCGGCCCTCGTGCAGCACCACCTCGACGACCGCCCGATTGTTGTGCACGTCGACCACCTCGAAGGAGTCGACCTTGACCGGTCCGTCGTCGAGCTCGATGCCCTTCTTCAGCTTCCGCCCCAGGTCCCGCGGCACCGGGCCGGGGATCTCGGCCATGTAGGTCTTGGTGACCCCGTACGAGGGGTGGGTGAGCCGATGCGCCAGATCCCCGTCGTTGGTCAGCAGCAGCAGCCCCTCGGAGTCCATGTCCAGCCGGCCGACGTGGAACAGCCGGGTGCCGTCGGCCTGCCACTCGTCGAGCAACTGTCCGATGTGCGGCCGGCCGAGCTCGTCGGACATCGTGGACAGCATGCCCGGCATCTTGTTCAGCGCCAGGTAGATCTGGTCGTCGCGGAGCACCACCCGGTTGCCGTCGACGTGCACAACGGCATTGTCGGGGTCGATCCGCAGGCCCATCTCGCGGACCACGACGCCGTCGACCTTGACCCGGCCGAGCCGGATCAGCTCCTCGGCCTTGCGCCGGGAGGCGACACCGGCCGCGGACAGCACCTTCTGCAGCCGGACACCCGCCGTCCCATCGGCCGGATCGTCGTCGGGGGCAGGCTTACGCGGACGGGAAGTTTTGTCAGACATCGTCTATCGCATCGATTTCGGGGAGTAGGGGGCCGAGCGGTGGCAGGTCGTCCAGGCTGGAAAGCCCCAGCCGCTCGAGGAACATTTCGGTGGTGCGGTACTGCAGTCCGCCGGTCTCGGGGTCGGTGCCGACCTCTTCGATCAGGCCGCGCGCAGTGAGGGTGCGGATCACGCCGTCGACGTTGACGCCGCGCACCGCGGCGATCCGGGCCCGGGTCACCGGCTGCCGGTAGGCGATCACCGCGACGGTCTCCAGCGCCGCCCGCGACAGCCGGGTCGGGGCGCCGTCGAGGACGAACCGCTCAACGATCGGGGCGAACCGGTCGCGGGTGTAGAACCGCCAGCCACCGCCGATCTCGCGCAGCTCGATGCCGGACCCGTTGGCGGACAGCCGCTCCGCGAGCACCAGGAGTTCCTGCCGGACCCGGTCGGCGCCGCGGCCGACGGCGGTGGCGAGCGCGGTCTCGGCGACCGGACTGTCCACCACCAGCAACACCGCCTCCAACGCGCCGGTCAGGTCGGCGTCCTCGACCTCCGGCAGATCGGTCGTCACCGGTAGCTCGGCAAGATCCTCGAGAGCGTCGAGATCCGTTACCTCGTCAACGTTGTCGATCATTCGTACTCCTCATCGGTGGCGACGCCGGCCGAGGTGTCGCCGCCGCCGGTCCACCGCACCGCCAGCAGACCGAGCGGTTCCGGCTGGTCGAAGACGACCAACGCCTCCCGGTAGAGGTTCAGCAGGGCCAGAAAGCGTGCCACCACCTCAACGGTCAGCGTGCAACCGGCCACCAGTTCGCCGAAGGTGGCCCGCCCGCGGTCGGCCAGGATCTCCCGCACCGCCGCGGTGTGCTCGGCCACCGAGACCGGCGACGAGTGCATGTGGTCGAGGCCGACGGTCGGCACCGGCCGGGGCCGGAACACCGACGTGGCCACTGCGGCGAACGTCTCGGCGTCCATACCCAGATTCACCTCGGGCAGCAGTCCGAGATAGCGGTCTTCCAGCGTCACCGCCCGCGGGTACCGACGCAGCGCGGACGCTTCCAATTCACGGAACAGTGCGGAGACCTGCTGGTACGCCCGGTAGGCCAGCAACCGGGCGAACAGCAGATCCCTGGCCTCGAGCAGGGCGAGGTCTTCGACGTCCTCCACCGAGGCATCCGGCAGCAGCCGGGCAGCCTTGAGGTCGAGCAGGGTCGCAGCGACCACCAGGAACTCGGTGACCTGGCCGAGGTCCCAGTCCGCTCCCATCGCCCGGATGTGGGCGATGAAGTCGTCGGTCACCTGGTGCAGAGCGACCTCGGTGACGTCCATCCGGTGCTGGCTGATCAGCTGCAGCAGCAGGTCGAACGGACCGTCGAAGTTGGCCAGCCGCACCCGGAAGATGCCGTCGGTGGGCACAACGGCGACCCCGGTTGCTGCCTGCACATCCGGCGCCGGACCGGGTGGCGTTGCCCCCGTCGGCGCGAGGGTCATCGCGCGATCACTTCCCGAGCCAGTGCCCGGTAGGCCTCGGCCGCCGGTGACGTCGGCGCGTAGGAGGTGATCGGCTCACCGGCCACCGTGGTCTCCGGGAACTTCACGGTCCGGGCGATCACGGTGTCGTAGACATCGTCGCCGAACCGCTGGATCAGCATGGACACCACGTCGCGGGCGTGCACCGTACGCCCGTCGAACATGGTCACCAGTACCCCGTCGATGCCGAGTTCCGGGTTGATCCGCTCCTGCACCTTCTCGATGGTGTCCACCAGCAGGGCCACCCCGCGCAGCGAGAAGAACTCGGCGGCGAGCGGAATCACCACGCCGTGAGCGCAGGCCAGGGCATTCACCGTGAGCAGACCGAGCGACGGCTGGCAGTCGATCAGCACGTAGTCGTAGGCGTGCAGCACCGGCCGCAGGGCGCGGGCCAGGGTGTGCTCGCGACCCACCTCGTTGATCAACTGCACCTCGGCGGCGGACAGATCGATGTTCGCCGGAATCAGATCCATGCCGGGCACCCTGGTCGGCACCAGCACGTCGGTGATCTGGGTCGACCGCTCGAGCATCAGGTTGTAGATGGTGCGGTCCAGCTCGTGCGAGGCCACCCCGAGACCGGCGGACAGCGCCCCCTGCGGGTCCAGGTCGACCAGCAGCACCTTCCGACCGTATCCGGCCAGCGCCGCGCCCAGGTTGATGGTCGAGGTGGTCTTGCCGACCCCGCCCTTCTGGTTGCACAGGGCCAGCACCCTGGCCGGTCCGTGTGTGGTCAGCGGAGCCGGCTCCGGGATCACCCGGCGGGCGCGCCCGGTGGGGCCGAGCTCGCCGTCGGTCAGGCGTTCCGCGGTACCGACGGCAACGCCGCCGACAGCTGCGGCGATCGGTACCGGACCAGCGGACGGCTCGGGCTCAGGTGCGGGGTCGTCGACCAGCTGCGGCGCAGCGCGGGGTGCACCGGCCGCGGCGATCCACGCTGCGTCATCCGGTTCGGTCATCTTCTCGAAGCTCCCCGCGTCCTGGTCCGTCGTCATCCCGACGACGCGCCCAGCCTATGCGGGCGGGTCGGCCCGGGCCAACGCGACCCGCCCGGCCCACGCCTGGCGGGTGCCGCAGGTCACCGGGCCCTGGGATGCGCGGTGGCGTAGACCTCGCGCAGCGTGTCGACCGTCACCAGGGTGTAGATCTGAGTGGTCGTCACCGAGGCGTGACCGAGCAGCTCCTGCACGGTGCGCACGTCGGCTCCGCCCTCGAGCAGGTGGGTGGCGAAGGAATGCCGCAGGGTGTGCGGGGAGACGCCCTCGGCCAGGCCGATCCGCCCGGCGGCGTCCCGGAGCACCTGCCACGCCGACTGCCGGGACAACCGACCGCCACGCACATTGAGGAACACCGCGGCGGAACCCCGCCCGGCGCCGGCCAACGAGGACCGCCCTCGCACCAGATAGGCGTCGATGGCTGCGGCCGCGTAGGAACCGAGCGGCACGATCCGCTCCTTGGATCCCTTGCCGAACAGCCGGACCACACCGGCGGTGGGGTCAAGATCGTCGACGTCCAGGCCGACCGCCTCGCTGATCCGGGCGCCGGTGGCGTACAGGAACTCCAGCAGCGCCCGGTCCCGCAGGCCACGCGGGTCGTCCGCGGTGACCCCCTCGAGCAGCCGGGTCACCGTGTGCACCGGGAGGGCCTTGGGCAGCCGACGGGCCGGAGTGGGCGGGCGCACGTCGCGGGACGGATCGACCGCCGTGACGCCCTCGGCCAGCAGGAACTGGTGCCAGCCGCGCACCGCCACCACGGCCCGGGCCGCGGACGCCGCGGCCAGCGGCGGGTGATCGGGGTCGCCGAGGCGCAGCGCGGCCAGATGCCCGGCCACGTGCAGCTCGCCGATCTCGTCGACCGTGCCGACCCCGGATGCGGCCAGGTGCTGCAGATATCGCCGCAGATCACGGCGGTAGGACAGCATCGTGTTCCGGGCCAGTCCGCGCTCGACCGCGAGGTGGTCGAGATACCCCCGCAGCGCACGTTCCAGCTCCGCCGACGGTTCCGGAGCTGCCGGACCCGGCTCCGGACCGGCGGCATGCGGGTCGGCGACCGGCGCTGCCGTCATGAGGTCTTCTCCGGGGCGGCGCCGTCCAATGTCGGCGCCCATGCGGACTCGCCGTCCGCCCGGATCACGGCAGCTCCGGAGAGCCACGGGTCATCCGCCGGGCGCAGCGACACCCCGTCGGCCGCCACGGCGGACGCGGCCAGCAGCCCGGCCACCGCCGCCGCATTGACGATCCGGCCGTCGAAGACCGCGGCCACCGCATCGGCCAGCGGCACCAGCACCACCCGGAGGTCGGCTTCCTCGTCGTCCGCCCCGGCGGGGCGGCCGACCTCGGTCAGCCCCCTGGCCAGGAAGATCCGTACCGCCTCGTCGGTGAACCCCGGCGACGCCGCGATGTCGGCGAGCAGCTGCCAGGACGACGCCGCGAAGCCGGTCTCCTCGGCGAGCTCGCGGGCCGCGGTCTGCACCGCCGGTTCGGCCGCGATGTCCATCAGCCCGGCCGGCAGCTCCCAGAGGCGACGGCGCAGCGGATGACGGTACTGCTCGATCAGCACGACCCGGTCGTCGTCGTCGAGCGCGACCACGGCGACCGCCCGGTCGTGCTCCACCACCTCGCGGTCCGCGAGGGTCCCCCCGGGCATCACCACCCGGTCGATGCGCACCGACGCGACCCGCCCGTCGAACACCCGCCGGGTCCCGACGACCGAGAACACCTCGGGCGCATCGGGGCCGATCGGGGCCGCGGTTCCGGTGTCGGAACGGACCTGCGGAGCGTCAGACACCGGGGGCCGTCATCGGGCGACCGGCTCGGCGGCGGTCTCGGCGAACGCCGCGGCGGGGACATCGTCGGAGCCGATCGGCAGCCGCTCCGACTCCAGGTAGTCAAGGGCGGCCCTGGCGAACGCGGAGAACAGCGGGTGCGGGCGGGTCGGACGGGACTTGAACTCCGGATGGGCCTGGGTGGCTACGAAGAAAGGGTGCAGCGAACGGTCCAACTCGACGAACTCCACCAGCGACGAGTCCGGCGACACGCCGGAGATCCGCAGTCCGGAGTGTTCCAGTTGGTCGCGGTAGGCGTTGTTCACCTCGTACCGGTGCCGGTGCCGCTCGGAAACCTCGGTGCTGCCGTAGATCTCGGCCACCAACGAACCCTCGGTCAGCCAGGCCGGGTAGGCGCCCAACCGCATGGTGCCGCCCATGTCCGCTTCGCCGGCGACGATCCTGGTCTGGTCGGCCATGGTGGCGACCACCGGATCAGGGGTGTCCGGCTCGAACTCGGCGGAGTTCGCATCGCCGATCCCGGCGAGATTGCGAGCGGACTCGATCACCATGCACTGCAGGCCGAGGCACAGACCGAGGGTGGGGATCCGGTTGATCCGCGCGTAGGTGATGGCGCCGATCTTGCCCTCGATGCCGCGGACGCCGAAACCACCGGGGATCAGCACCCCCTGGACATCGGCGAGCGCAGCCGCGGCGCCGGCCGGCGTCTCGCACCGGTCGGAGGCGACCCAGACGATCTCCACCTTGGCCCGATTGCCGAAGCCGCCGGCGCGTAGCGCCTCGGTGACCGACAGGTAGGCATCTGGCAGGTCGATGTACTTGCCCACCAACGCGATCCGGACGGTCTCCGCCGGGTTGTGCACCCGGTCCAGCAGGTCGCCCCAGGTGGTCCAGTCGACGTCATGGAAGGAGAGCCCGAGTCGGCGGACCACGTAGGCATCCAGCCCCTCGGCGTGCATCACCTTGGGGATGTCGTAGATGGAGGGCGCGTCCGGCAGCGCTACCACGGCTTCGGCGTCCACGTCGCACATCAGGGAGATCTTGCGCTTCAACGCATCCGGGATCTCCCGGTCGGCCCGGCACACAACGGCGTCCGGCTGGATGCCGATGTTGCGCAGCGCCGCCACCGAGTGCTGGGTCGGTTTGGTCTTCAACTCCCCCGACGGGGCCAGGTACGGGACCAGCGAGACGTGCAGGAAGAACACATGATCGCGTCCCAGGTCGTGGCGTACCTGCCGAGCCGCCTCCAGGAACGGGAGCGACTCGATATCACCGACGGTACCGCCGATCTCGGTGATGACCACGTCCGGCGCCGGACCGCCGGACGGCCGCGACATCGCCCGGATCTGGTCCTTGATCTCGTTGGTGATGTGCGGGATCACCTGCACGGTGTCGCCCAGGTACTCCCCGCGGCGCTCCCTGGCGATCACCCGCGAGTACACCTTGCCGGTGGTCACGTTCGCGTCCTCGGACAGGAAGCGGTCGAGGAACCGCTCGTAGTGCCCGATGTCCAGGTCGGTCTCGGCGCCGTCCTCGGTGACGAAGACCTCGCCGTGCTGGAACGGGTTCATGGTGCCCGGGTCGACGTTGATGTAGGGGTCGAGTTTCTGCATGGTCACCCGCAGACCGCGGGAGCTGAGCAGGCGACCCAGGCTGGAGGCCGTCAGACCCTTGCCCAGCGACGAGGCGACCCCGCCGGTGACGAAGATGTGCTTTGTCGTGCGCGGCGACTGCGCCAAGACTTCTCCCGTGTCCGAGCCGGTGCGGATCGCGAAGGCCCGGCCGGGGGGCCGGCAGGCCAACGCTCCACGGGATTTCACTCTAACATCGCCCGGACCCCCGGCGTCCGGCAGCCGTTCAGCGGGGCGTGTCGGAGGGTGCCGCCTTCGACCCGTTGATCATGGGCCCGGATACGCACTGCCGTCCGTTTCGGGTGATATGGGCGTCCGCATTCCCATGATCAACTCGTGGCGGCGCTGCCGTTCGGGGCCGGTGCGGCGCGCGAGGCGGGACTCCGGGACCTACCCGACCGCCAGCGCGGGGATCTGGGCCTGGGCGCTGTCGCCCAATCCGTAGCGGCCCACTCCCCCGCCGTTCTGCTCGACGAGGCCGAGCACGGTGGCGACCCGGCCGGTCGCGGTGTCGACATCGTCGACGGTGCTCACCGTCGCGCTGGCGGCGGTGTCGCCACGGACGGCCCCGACCGGTCCGGTCTCGAGTTCGGAGCCGGTGCGCCCGGCCACCACCACGCCGCCGGCGGACTTGCGCAGCGCTGCCGCGAGATCGGCGACCACCGCGGCCCGATCGGCCTCCGAGGTTCCGGTGACCTGAGATCCGGTGACGATCACCACCAGCCGCCCGGGAGCGACCGGACCACCGGCGCTGACGAATCCGCCACCGGAGAGCGCGGAGAGCGCGGCGGTCGCCTCGACCGGCTTCGCGAGTGCCTTACCGGCCTTGTCGGTGATGAGGACGGAACTGAGGAACGTGCCGGCGATGGTGCCGACGTCGGCGACCTCGGGCAGCTTGGCACCGGCCGGCAGGTTCTGGGCGGCGAGGCTGCGCAGGTCCTCAGCGCGGGACGGGTCGGTGAAGTCCTGGGTGACCTGCAGTTGTGCGGTCACCTTGGCACCCGCCTTGCCGAGCAGTGCGACAACGGCGTCCCGATCCGCCGGTGCGGCGTCGGCCGTGGTGATGACCACCACCGAGGCACCTGGCAGCGTTCCGCGAACGGCCAGGTTTCCGACCGAACCGGCGAACGTCGAGTCGGAGGCCACCCGCGCGGCGAGCGTCTTGTTGTCCGTCGACAGCTGATCGCGCTCGGCGGTCAGCGACTCACGGTCGCTCTGCAACCCGACCAGCAGCGGGGAGTTGATCTTCGTGGCGCCCAGCACGATACCCAGTGCCAGGGCCAGGAAGACCGCCGCGATGGAGACGATGTGATACCGCATGGAGATCATCAGAAGAACCCCTTGAACCAGGTGATGACGTCGGCCCACCACTGCTTGGCGAGATCGAGGTACGTGCCGGAGACATCGGAGATGAGCAGCGCCACCACGATGGCAGCGAGCGCGGCGAAGACCAGGAAGAGCACGGTCCACCAGGAGATCCTGGCCTTGTAGAGCCGGGCGACCGCGGTCGCCTCGACCACCTTGTCCGCCACCCGCATCCGGACCAGGAACGTCGACGCGGCCGTCGATCCCCGGCCCCGGTCCAGCAGGTCGGTGAGCGTGACCTGCATACCGACGGTGACGATGAGCGCGGCTTCCGAGGCGTCCGCCAGCAACAGCGCCAGGTCCTCGCTGGTGCCGGAGGCGGGGAAGGTGACCGCGCCGATGCCGAGATCCTGCAGCCGCTCCAGGCCGGGTGCGTGCCCGTCGGAGTGCGCCGGGATCACCACCTCGGCCCCGGTCTTGAGGGTGGCATCGTCGATGCCCTCGGGGTTGCCGACGATGATGTGGGGCTTGTGGCCGGCCGCCCGCAGCGCGTCCGCGCCGGCGTCGACGCCGATCAGCACCGGCTTGAAGTCGGAGATGTACTTGCGCAATGCCTTCAGTTCGGCCTTGGTGTCGGCGGAATCGGCGACGACCAGCACCTGCCGGTCGGCCAGTTCGGTGCGGATCTCCGGGATGCCGACCCCGTCCAGCAGCAGCGTCCGCTCGCGCTTCATGTACTCGATGGCGTTCGCGGCGAACGCCTCGAGCTGGGCGGACATCCCCGACTTCGCCTCGATCATCAGATCGGCGATGGACTCCGGTGACTGCGCGATGCCGCTGGCGATCTGCTCCTCGCCGACGAACACGGTGCCCTCGTCGATGCGGACCCTGGTGCCGTCCTTGATCCGGACGAAGATCTTGTCCTCGACCTGGTCGATCAGCGGAATGCCCGAGGCGAGCAGGATCTCCGGGCCCAGGTTGGGATAGCGCCCGGAGACCGACTGCGCGACGTTCACCACCGCGGTGACGTCCGCCCTGACCAGGGCGTCCGCAGTGGCCCGGTCGATGTCGGTCTGGTCGAAGATGACGATGTCGCCCGGTCCCACCCGGCCGAGCAGGGTGTCACTGCGCCGCGAGACCCGGGCGACGCCTGTGACTCCTGGCAACGCGCGTGACTGGCGTGACAGAAGTTTCATGCGGGGATCGTCTCATGCCCAGGACCCTCCGCCGGGACGCGAACACGGCGCGTCACGATCTCCGCACCGGCGCTGATCAGCGGTCACGCTGGGACATCGACGCCGCGGGGCCCGCGGCCCGCGAGCTGCGTGCCGCACTCACCGGACGGCCTGGGCCGCCTGCAGCAGATCCTCCGCGTGCGCCAGGGCGCTCGCAGTGTCGGTGCCGCCCAACATCCGGGCGAGCTCGACCCGCCGTTCCTCGTCCGCGACCCGCCGCACCGACGAGGCGCCGACCGAGCCGTCCGGGCCCGCGTCGACCACGAACTGCCGGTCGGCAAAGGCGGCGACCTGCGCCAGATGGGTGACCACGATCACCTGATGACTCCGGGCCAGCGTGGCCAGTCGGCGGCCGATCTCGGTCGCGGCCCGCCCGCCGACACCGGCGTCCACTTCGTCGAAGACCAGGGTGGCCACCGGGTCGGCACCGGCGAGCACCACCTCGAGAGCGAGCATCACCCGGGAGAGCTCACCACCGGACGCGCCCTTGGCGATCGGCAGCTCCGGGGCCCCCGGATGCGCCGTCATGACGATCTCGACCTGGTCGACACCGTCCGGTCCGGCCGTCACCCAGTCCCCGTCGAGGCGGAGCGCATCACCGGCTCCCGGCGTGCCCGGCCGCCGGGTGACGGCGATCCGCAGCACCGCACGGCCCATCGCCAAGTGCTCCAGCTCGCCGGTCGCCGCGACCCCGAGCGCCCGGGCGGCCGCGGTCCGACGTTTCGACAGTTCGGAGGCTGTCTTTGCCACCGCGGCGCCGAGCTCGTCACAGCGAGCCCGCAACGCGGCGAGCGCCTCGTCCGAGGAGTCCAGTTTCTCCAGCTCGAGCCGCGCGTCCAGGGCCCAGGCCAGGACCGCATCGGTATCCGCGCCGTACCTGCGGGTCAGTGCCCGCAGCACCGACTGCCGGGACAGTAGTTCCTCGAGCCGGGCCGGGTCGGCGTCGAGCGCATCCAGGTAGACGGCCAGATCGGCGGCGGCCTCGTTGAGGATCGAGGCCGCCTGGTGCAGCGAAGCGTCCCAGCCGGCCAGCGCCGGATCGCCGGAGCTGCCGAGCAGCCGCCGGGCCTGCTCGACCAGGCCGATCGCCGTCGGTGCATCGGAGAGCGTCTCGGATCCCGAGATGGCAACCGACGCACCGGCCGCGGCCGCCCGCAGGGCATCCGTGTTCTCCAGCCGACGGACCGCTGCGAGCAGCTCATCGTCCTCACCCGGCCGCGGGGCGACCGCCTCGATCTCGGCCAGGCCCAGGCGCAGGACCTGTTCGCGCTGGGCCCGCTCCCGGGCCCGGCCGGTGCGCTCGGCGAAATCCGCCACCGCCTCCTGCCAGGCCGTCCGGCCGGTCCGGTAAGTGGCGACCAGCGGGGCCGACCCGGCGTAGCGATCCAGTACGGCCCGCTGCTCGGCGGGTCGCAGCAGGGTGATGGCCTCGGATTGGCCGTGCACCGCGATCAGGGTCTCGGTCAGTTCGCCGAGGGTGGCCACCGGCGCCGACCGGCCACCGATGTGGGCCCGTGACCGGCCGTCGGCGCCGACCGCGCGCACCGCGATCACCGTGTCGCCGTCATCGAGGGTGCCGCCGGCCGCCTGAACGGCGGCCGCCGCCACCCCATCGGGGGCGATCCGGAGCCTGGCTTCCACCACCGCCCGATCGGCACCGACCCGGACCCGGCCGGCGTCGCCGCGACCTCCGGTGACCAGCCCCAGCGCGGTGACGATCATCGTCTTGCCGGCGCCGGTCTCGCCGGTCACCACGGTGAAGCCGGGGTGCGGCTCCAGTACCGCGGCGTCGATGACGCCGAGCCCGGAGATGCTCAACTCGGTCAGCACATGTTGCAGGCTAGTGCGCTGCGTCCGGCGCTAGTGCCGGGCGTCGCGCCAGCCGTGCACCGGCAGCGAGAACTTGCGGACCAGCCGGTCGGTGAACGGCTGGTCCGCGAGCCTGACCAGGGTCACCGGGATCTCCCCGCGTTGCATGTGCACCCGGGAACCGGGCGGTACCGCACAGATCCGGCGGCCGTCGCAGGCCAGCACCGCATGGTGGCCACCGGGATCGATGTGCACGGTGACCTTGGAGGTCGGGCCCACCACCAGGGATCTGGCGAACAGTGCGTGCGCATTCGACGGCACCACCAGCAGCGCCTCGACTCCCGGCCACAGCACCGGGCCGCCGGCCGAGAACGCGTAGGCCGTCGACCCGGTCGGGGTAGCGCAGAGCACGCCGTCGCAGCCGTAGGCCGACACGCCGCGCCCGTCCACTTCCACGACGACGTCGAGAATCCTTTCGCGGGTGGACTTCTCGACACTGATCTCGTTGAGCGCCCAGCCCCGGAACACCTCTGACCCGTCGTGCTCGACGAGTACGTCCACCGTCATCCGGCTGCGGGTGTCGTAGCGGCGCGCGACGACCGCGGCCAGTACGTCGTCGAGGTCCTCCGCGTCGGCCTCGGCCAGGAAGCCGACCCGGCCGAGGTTCACGCCGAGCACCGGGACGTTGCCGGTGCGCGCCTTCTCGGCGGCCCGCAGCAGGGTGCCGTCGCCACCGAGGGCCAGCACGAGTTCCAGCCCTGGGCGGTCGCCGTCCACCGGCAGGCCGAGCTCCGGTCCCTCCCCCGGCAGCGCGACCAGCTGGATCCCGCCCGCCGCCAGGGTGTTCTCGGCGTGCCGGGCGATTGCGACGATATCGGTCCGCCCGGTGTGCGCGACCAGCAGCACCCGCCGGGGCACCCGGAGATCCTGCCCGGCCTCGCTCGCGAAGTCCGGCTCGGAAGTCGATGCGGTCACTGGGGTCCCTCCTGGACGGCGGTCGCCACCAGTCTGCCGGTCCGCTCCGCCGCGCCGACGCCGAGTGGCGCATCGGCCCGCAGATGGATGAAGTACTCGACATTTCCGCTCGGGCCGGGCAGCGGCGAGGCGACGACCCCGGCCACTCCGCGGCCCAGACCGGCCGCCGCGGCCGCCACCGTCTGCACCGCGTCTGCTCGCAGGGCGGGGTCGCGCACCACCCCGCCGGCGCCGAGTCGATCCCGGCCCACCTCGAACTGGGGCTTGACCATCAGGACCAGGTCGCCGGTGGACTCGGTGCACCCGACCAGGGCCGGAAGCACCACGGTGAGTGAGATGAAGGACAGGTCGGCGACCACCAGCTCCACCGGCCCGCCGATGTCCTCCGGTCGCAGGGTCCGCACGTTGGTGCGGTCGTGGATCTGCACCCGATCGTCGGACTGCAGCCGCCAGACGAGTTGCCCGTAGCCGACGTCCACCGCTACCACCTGCCGGGCCCCGCGGCGCAGCAGCACATCGGTGAACCCCCCGGTGGAGGCGCCGGCATCCAGGCAGCGGCGACCGGCGACGGCGACCGTCGTGAAGGCGTCGAGCGCACCGACCAACTTGCGCGCCCCTCGGGACGCCCAGTTCTCGTCAGCGGCGTCGGGCCGCACCACCAGTGGCGCGCCGGGGTCGACCGCGGTGGCCGGCTTGGTCGCAACCTGCCCCGCGACCGTCACCCTGGCGTTGCCGATGAGTTCGGCGGCATGCTCACGGGACCGCGCGAGGCCACGACGGACCAGTTCGGCGTCGAGCCGGGCCCGACGCACCTCACCGCTCCACGGGCGACCGCAGGTCGTCGGCGGGAACGGCCTGATCCGCAGCGGTGGAGGCCAGCGCGGCTCCGAGCGCTCCGTGGATGCGTCCGTACACCGGGGCATGCTCGGCAATCGGCAGGGCCTCCAGCGCATCCAGGTCGTCGGCAATTCCGGCCAACGGGTCCTGCGGATCGGTGCCGGACGTCATCGGAGCTCCTCGGACGGTGCGGATTTCGGTCGGCTCCAGGCTAGTCGGTGGCTCCGCGGCCGTCGTTGGTCACCCGGTCAGCGACAACGCGGCCAAGGCGTGTTCGGCCTGCTGATCGCCGGCGCGGAAGGTGGCGGTCGTGCCGGCACCGGACCAGGCGGCGGAGGTCAGTGCGGCCAACGCCGCCAGCAGGCCTCCGTCGTCCCCGGCCCGCCCGCCGGCCAGCGTGCCGTCCTCGACAGTCCAGTCGCCTGCGGCTTCCGGGGAGCACAGGTCCACCACCCGAGTCTCATCGACGAGCCCGCGCAGGTCGAGGCTGACGTGGGTGGGCCGGCGCGCCGCGGGCGCGGCCACCAGGTCGGCGGCCGTTGCGACTCCGGTGAGCACCAGCAGGCTGGGCAGCCCGGCCGCGACAGCGGCCTCGATGTCGGTGTCGAGACGGTCGCCGACCACCAGCGGAGTACGTGCGTGCGCGCGATGGATCGCCGAATCCAGCAGCGGCCGGGCGGGTTTGCCGGCCACCCGCGGAGCGAGCCCGGTGGCGGCGACCAGCGCAGCGACCATCGCGCCGTTGCCGGGAAGCAGACCGCGGTCGGTCGGCAACGTGCTGTCGGTGTTGCACGCCACCCAGTCGGCACCGGACCGCAGGGCGATGCAAGCCTCGGCCAGCTCGCGCCAGCCGGTGTCCGGCGAGTGGCCCTGCACCACCGCCACCGGGGAGTCGCCGGCCAGCCGGATCGGCAGTAGACCCACCTGCGACACCGCCTCGGCCAGCCACGGCGCGCCCACCACCAGCACCTTCGAGCCGGCCGGATGCGCCTCGGCCAACATCTCGGATGCAGCCTCCGGAGAGGTCAGGACGTCGTGTTCGGTTGCCGGAATGCCCATGGCCTGCAGGGTTTCCGCCACCTCGGCCGGCGGTCGCGATGCGTTGTTCGTGACGAAGACGGACTGTGCGCCGCGCTCCGCCGCGGCGGCCAACGCGGCGGCAACGTGATCGATGACGGTGCCGCCGAGATACACCGTCCCGTCGAGGTCGAGTAGCAGGGCGTCGTGCCGATCGGCCAACGTCGGACCAGGAACGGGCGGCAGCGGAGCTGGTCCCGTCACTGTCCGCCCTCGTCGGCCGACCCGGCACCGTCGAAGGCACTGCCGGTGTCGCCGGCAGGGCGGGAGGTCTGCACCGGCTGGTCCGGGTGCGAGAACAGCGACGAGGGGTCAGGAATCGGGGTCGACCAGTCGTCAGGCGCGTCGTCGAGGCCTGACGTCGCCGGACCGTCGCCGTTCGGGCCGTCGGCGTTCGGTTCGTCGGCGTTCAAGCCATCGTCGTTCACGCCATCGGCATTCGGGCCGTCCGGGCCCGGTTCAGCGGCTGCCACGACCACGTCGCCGCGATCGCCGGACGCCCCAACTGCTGGTTCGTCGGCGTCCGGCTCGAGCTGTTCGCCCGGGTCGATGGCTTCCTGGGTCTCGTCGACGTCGTCCGTGGTGAGAGCGAGGTCGCCCGCATCGGGTGGGTCGCCGCCCGACAGGTCGGGCTCGTCGGACTCGTCGGACTCGACGGCGCCGATCTCGCCGCCGGCGAGCTCCGCGATCCGGTCGGCGGCGTCGGTCTCTTCGTCGGTGTCGGAGTCGTAGGCCCGCATGAACCAGTTCAGCGCCTCGTCCTGACGTCCGGCGGTAGCGAGCAGGTCGGCGTAGGCGTACTGGAGTCGGGGCGTCCACGGTTCGACCGCGTCGGACGTCGCACCGGCCGCCTCGAGCATGACGAGAGCGGCGTCGAGCTGGCCGAGGTCGGCCCGCGCTCCGGCGACCACGATCTTCAACTCGATAGCGGCCGCGGCGTCGAGTCCGTCGGCCTCGGCCGATCGGCCGATCTCGATGGCCCGCTCGGGATGTTCCAGCGCCCGCTCGCAGTCGGCGAGCACCGCCAGATGTCCAGGGCCGCCGCCCATCCGGCGCGCTGCGCGGAGCTCGGCGATCGCCTCGGACCACTGTCCGGCCCGGTAGGCGACCAGGCCGACGGTCTCCCGCACCACCGCGATCCGACCGCCTTTGGAGCGGGCTGCCCTGGCGTGGAGCCAGGCAAGGTCGGGCTCGTCATCCGCCAGGGTGCCGGCGGCCACGAGATGCTGGGCGACGAACTCGGAATTCTCCTTGCTCAGTCCGCGCAGGTCGCGCCGGACGTCGGTGTCCAGGTCGGACGCGAGCGCCCACTCCGGGGGGGCCGGCCAGGCCTCGCCGATGTCCTCCTCGCGGACCCGGGACCCGCGGTCCGGCTCACGCTTCGGCCGGTCCTCCCAGCTGTCGGGCCGATGGTCGCGCCATGGCCGGTCGCCGGGCGCCTGGTCAGTGCCGGTGCGGTCGGCCCGGGGTGGCTCACTGCGCGGCCGGTCCGTGCGCGGCCGATCGGTGCGCGGCCGATCGCTCTGCGGCCGGTCTTCGCGTGGGCGATACGGGCGGTCGCCGGAGGGTCGGTCGGATCGGGCGGGGCGGCCGTCGTCGCGCGGCCAGCGGGGCGAGGTCCGGTCGTCGGTGAAGCTCCCGCTGAGGTCACCACCCAGTCGCCGGCGCGGTGGGCCGGAGACATCCCGGTCGTCTCGACGGGGCCGGTCGGAGGAAGGGCGGTCGTCACGGCGCGGCCGATTGCCCGCCGCGGGGTCCTCGCGCGGCGGTCGGCCGCTCACGCTGCGGTCGTCGCGGCGGGGCCGATCGGCGTAGCCGCGGTCGTCGCGAGGTGGTCGGCCGCTCACGCTGCGGTCGTCGCGGCGGGGCCGATCGGCGAAGCCGCGGTCGTCGCGGGGCGGACGGTCGTCGCGCTGCGGGCGAGGGGTGTAGCCGCGGTCGTCGCGAGGCGGTCGGCCGCTCACGCTGCGATCGTCGCGGCGGGGCCGCTCGGCGAAGCCGCGGTCGTCGCGGGGCGGACGGTCGTCGCGCTGCGGGCGAGGGGTGTAGCCGCGGTCGTCGCGTGGCGGTCGGCCGCTCACACTGCGATCGTCGCGGCGGGGCCGCTCCGCGAAGCCCCGGTCGTCGCGGGGTGGACGGTCGTCGCGCTGCGGGCGAGGGGTGTAGCCGCGGTCGTCGCGCGGCGGTCGGCCGCTCACACTGCGATCGTCGCGGCGGGGCCGCTCCGCGAAGCCCCGGTCGTCGCGGGGTGGACGGTCGCTCGTCGTCCGTTCGTCGCGACGCGGTCGTTCGGCAAATCCTCGATCGTCACGACGCGGCCGGTCGGTCGAACTACCGGCGTCGCGCTGCGGCCGACCGCTGACGCCACGGTCGTCGCGGCGCGGACGATCCGCGAATCCCCTGTCGTCACGCTGCGGGCGACCGGCGGCCCTGTCGTCGCGGGGTCGATCGTAGGAGCTGCCGGCCTGACTCGCGCGCCCGGCACGGTCGGATGCGCCCCGGGCCCGGTCCCGATTGTCGCTCCGCCCGGAACCGGTGGCACTTCCACCGCGGTCCGTGCGCCGGTCCGATGAACCAGTTGTTCGTCCCCGGCTGTCGGCGCCGGTCCGCGGCTTGTCGGAGCGCCGCGGGCTTGATCCGGATCGCTCCGGCCGAGACTCCGAACCGTCTTCGGGCCTTGTCACATCTGTCTCCTGGATCTCGTCACTGCCACGCTCCGCGGACCTACCCGTTGGTGACGTCCGGAGCGGTACGCGCTGAGTCCTACTCTTCCACAAACGGCCGGTCAGCGATGTTGACAGCCAACTCCCTTCCAGGCGGGCAATTCCTTGGAACGAGCACCACAATGAATTGCCGGAACGCCGGCTTCCGTCCATATCGACAATTGCGAATTGACATTGAAAGGAGAACGCAGAAAAGGGGATCACCGAAGTGATCCCCTTTTCTGGAATGTATGTCCGGCGGCGTCCTACTCTCCCACACCGTGGCCGGTGCAGTACCATCGGCGCTGAAGGGCTTAGCTTCCGGGTTCGGAATGGGACCGGGCGTTTCCCCTTCGCTATGACCGCCGTAACTCTATGGAATTATGGGCTCCCGATCGGAGCCGGCAATTTCAGCACCGGCGACCGGGTTCACCCGTATCTCCAGAGCTGCACAGTGGACGCGTAGCATTTTTGTGGTAAGTCCTCGGCCTATTAGTACCGGTCAGCTGCACACGTTACCGTGCTTCCACTTCCGGCCTATCAACCCGGTGGTCTAGCCGGGGGCCTTACCCCACAAAGGGTGGGAGTCCTCATCTTGGAACAGGCTTCCCGCTTAGATGCTTTCAGCGGTTATCCCTTCCGAACGTAGCCAACCAGCCATGCTCCTGGTGGAACAACTGGCACACCAGAGGTTCGTCCGTCCCGGTCCTCTCGTACTAGGGACAGCCTTCCTCAAGACTCCTGCGCGCGCGGCGGATAGGGACCGAACTGTCTCACGACGTTCTAAACCCAGCTCGCGTGCCGCTTTAATGGGCGAACAGCCCAACCCTTGGGACCTACTCCAGCCCCAGGATGCGACGAGCCGACATCGAGGTGCCAAACCATGCCGTCGATATGGACTCTTGGGCAAGATCAGCCTGTTATCCCCGGGGTACCTTTTATCCGTTGAGCGACACCCCTTCCACAAGGTGGTGCCGGATCACTAGTCCCGACTTTCGTCCCTGCTCGACATGTCTGTCTCGCAGTCAAGCTCCCTTGTGCACTTACACTCGAAACCTGATTGCCAACCAGGCTGAGGGAACCTTTGGGCGCCTCCGTTACTCTTTGGGAGGCAACCGCCCCAGTTAAACTACCCACCAGGCACTGTCCCTGATCCAGATCATGGACCTAGGTTAGATGTCCAGTACGACCAGAGTGGTATTTCAAGGTTGACTCCACCGCCACTGGCGTGACCGCTTCAAAGTCTCCCACCTATCCTACACAAGTCGAACCGAACACCAATACCAAGCTATAGTAAAGGTCCCGGGGTCTTTCCGTCCTGCCGCGCGTAACGAGCATCTTTACTCGTAGTGCAATTTCGCCGAGCCTATGGTTGAGACAGTAGAGAAGTCGTTACGCCATTCGTGCAGGTCGGAACTTACCCGACAAGGAATTTCGCTACCTTAGGATGGTTATAGTTACCACCGCCGTTTACTGGGGCTTAAATTCTCAGCTTCGCTCCGAAGAACTAACCGGTCCTCTTAACCTTCCAGCACCGGGCAGGCGTCAGTCCATATACGTCGTCTTGCGACTTAGCATGGACCTGTGTTTTTAGTAAACAGTCGCTTCTCCCTGGTCTCTGCGGCCGAAACATGCTAGCCCGCAAGGGGCTTCACACACCTCGGCCCCCCTTCTCCCGAAGTTACGGGGGTATTTTGCCGAGTTCCTTAACCATAGTTCGCTCGATCACCTTGGTATTCTCTACCTGACCACCTGTGTCGGTTTGGGGTACGGGCCGCTCAGAGCTCGCTAGAGGCTTTTCTCGACAGCATAGGATCACTCTACTTCGCCTCAATCGGCTATGCGTCAGGTCTCAGATCATCATTCCGGCGGATTTGCCTACCGGAACTACCTACACCCTTACACCAGTATTACCACTGACTGGCGGAGCTACCTTCCTGTGTCACCCCATCGCTTGACTACTACCGGTTCGGTTCGCGCGCTCCCCATTGGCCTCCCGAAGGAGGCCGCCGGCTCGGGCGCTTAGCATTACCGGGCTCGTCATGGGCGCTCTTTCGCGGGTACGGGAATATCAACCCGTTGTCCATCGACTACGCCTGTCGGCCTCGCCTTAGGTCCCGACTCACCCTGGGCGGATTAACCTGGCCCAGGAACCCTTGGTCATTCGGTGGGGGAGTTTCTCACTCCCCATTCGCTACTCATGCCTGCATTCTCACTCGTGTGGCGTCCACGGCTGGTTTACACCGCCGCTTCACTCGCCACACGACGCTCCCCTACCCATCCATACGACTGGACCCACCACAAGGGTGAGCCGATCACAAGTATGAATGCCGCGGTTTCGGTGGTGTGCTTGAGCCCCGCTACATTGTCGGCGCGGAACCACTTGACCAGTGAGCTATTACGCACTCTTTAAAGGGTGGCTGCTTCTAAGCCAACCTCCTGGTTGTCTGGGCGACTCCACATCCTTTCCCACTTAGCACACGCTTAGGGACCTTAACCGGCGATCTGGGCTGTTTCCCTTTCGACTATGAAGCTTAGCCCCCACAGTCTCACTGCCGCGCTCTCACTTACCGGCATTCGGAGTTTGGTTGATTTTGGTAAGCTTGTAGGCCCCCTAGACCATCCAGTGCTCTACCTCCGGTAAGAAACACGCGACGCTGCACCTAAATGCATTTCGGGGAGAACCAGCTATCACGAAGTTTGATTGGCCTTTCACCCCTACCCACAGCTCATCCCCTCAGTTTTCAACCTAAGTGGGTTCGGACCTCCACGACGTCTTACCGTCGCTTCATCCTGGCCATGGGTAGATCACTTCGCTTCGGGTCTAGAGCACGCGACTCAATCGCCCTATTCGGACTCGCTTTCGCTACGGCTTCCCCACACGGGTTAACCTTGCCACGTACCACTAACTCGCAGGCTCATTCTTCAAAAGGCACGCCGTCACCTTCCCCGAAGGGTCAGCTCCGACGGATTGTAAGCACACGGTTTCAGGTACTATTTCACTCCCCTCCCGGGGTACTTTTCACCTTTCCCTCACGGTACTAGTCCGCTATCGGTCACCAAGGAGTATTTAGGCTTAGCGGGTGGTCCCGCCGGATTCACAGCGAATTTCACGGGCTCGCTGCTACTTGGGATGTCACTGAAGGAGTTCACATGTTTTCGTCTACGGGGATGTCACCCTCTGCGTCTGGTTTTTCCAATGCCATTCGACTAACACATGAATTTTTTACTCCTCGACCGTTCGGCAGAACGA
>CAWCOJ010000003.1:255000-842282 GCA_963797145.1 uncultured Actinomycetota bacterium
GGTCCCGATTCCTCGGTCCCGGCCGCCGTCAGGCGATCAGAAGCGCACTCCGCGTTCGCAGAGTGTGCGACCTGCTGGGGGTTGGCCCCCGGGCCGACCTAGAGCCGATCTTGCGATCCGCTCCCTGTCCGGTTCCCCGTGGGCAAGGACCAAGTTACGGGGGGATGACGTGCGGTGCAAATCCGCTGGTCAGTCCGGTGCGGCGGCGGATCGATGCAGGTCAGCCCACCCGTCACCGCGACCCTGTCGCCGGGCTGCGGGAAACACGATCGGGTGACGCCGACCACACGGTTGGCGGCAGCGTTCAGCGCGCTGTCAGCCGACCAGCTCGACACCGGCAACGGCACGCTTTCCACGTCGGAGCACCAGATACCGGCCGTGCAGCAGGTCGGCCGGCTCGGGCACGTGATCGGGGTCGGAGATCCGGATGTTGTTGACGTTCGCTCCCCCCTCGGCGACCGTGCGCCTGGCGTCCGACGCGGAGCGGGCCAGGCCGGTGGCGACGAACAGGCCGGCGACGGTCGGCAGCGGAGCGGCGATCTCGTGCAGACCCGCCTCGGTGAGCGCTGCCCGCAGCGTCGGTTCACCCACCTCGGCGAGATCTCCCCGGCCGAACAGGGCTGCGCTGGCGTCGAGTGCTGCGGCGGTGGCGGCCGCCCCGTGCACCAGGGTGGTCACGTCCGCGGCCAGGGCCCGCTGGGCCTCGCGGGCCTGCGGACGCTCGGCGACCGCCCGTTCGAGCTCGGCGATCTCTCCGGCCGACCGGTCGGTGAACACCCGCAGCAACTGACCCACCGAGGCGTCCTCGACGTTGAACCAGTACTGGTAGAAGGCGTACGGACTGGTCATCTCCGCCGACAGCCAGATCGCGTTGCCCTCCGACTTCCCGAACTTCTGCCCCGCCGCGTCGGTGATCAGGGGGGTGGCCAGCAGATGCACGGCGGCCCCATCGGCCTTGCGGATCAGGTCAACGCCGGCGGTGAGGTTGCCCCACTGGTCCTGGCCACCGGTCTGCAAGGTGCAGCCGTACTCGCGGAACAGGTGCAGGAAATCCAGCCCCTGCAGGATCTGGTAGCTGAACTCCGTGTAGCTGATGCCTTCGTCGCTGCTGAGCCTGGTGGCGACCGCGTCCTTGCGGAGCATCGTGTTGACCCGGAAGTACTTGCCGATGTCCCGGAGAAAGTCCAGCGCGCTGAGCGGGGCCGTCCAGTCCAGGTTGTTCACCAGCAGCGCCGGGTTCGGTCCGTCGAACTCCAGGAACGGCCGCACCTGCTCGCCGATCCTGGCGACCCAGTCGGCCGTCACCTCTCTGGACTTCAGCACCCGCTCAGCTGTCGGTCTCGGGTCACCGATCAGCCCCGTCGATCCGCCGACCAGGCAGATCACCCGATGCCCGGCCTGCTGCAGCTTGCGCAGGACCCGGAGCTGGACCAGGTTCCCGAAGTGCAGGCTGGGCGCCGTCGGGTCGAACCCGCAGTACGCGGTGATCGGGCCGCCGGCGAGGGCCTCGGCCAACGCGCCCTCGTCCGTGGTCTGCGACACCAGCCCCCGCCAGGCGAGCTCGTCGAGGACCGAGGGGGGCCGGAGGCCGGTCGGGAGATCTGGGGTGACGGAGTCGGACACGATCAACATCCTGCCGCACCGGCCGATCCTGTTCGGCCTAGCCGGCCGGGGGCCGGGTGGCCCTGGTGCCGCGTCGGTACGCCGACACGGACGCCGCGCCGGACTCGTGGAACCGCCACGGTTCGTCCACCGCCACCGAGACGCCGACCCGAGGGCCGGCCACGACAGCGGGCGTACCGCCCGTCCCGGCCCGGATCTCGAGCAGTCGACCCGGCCCGCAGAGGTCGGCGCCGGTATCGCTGCCGGTCAGCCCGAACACCGCCGCCAGCCCCGCCGGTCCGCGGGCCAGGTCGGGCCGGCGCCGGGCACCCGGCCGCCTGAGAGCCGCGGTCGCCACGCCGGCGACCACCTCCCCGGCCCTGAGCAGCACGGCCGATGCCGTACCGGCCGGACCGGTGATGACGTTGGCGCACCAGTGCATCCCGTAGACGAAGTACACGTACAGATGGCCCGGCGGGCCGTACATCACCTCGGATCGAGCGGTGCGCCGGAACGCGTGCGACGCCGGGTCGAGCGGTCCGGCGTAGGCCTCCACCTCGGTCAACCGGACCGCCACCGGCTCCGACCCGGCCCGGTCGACCAGCACCCGGCCGATCAGGTCGGGCGCCACCGTGAGCACGTCGCGGGCGAAGAACGACCTCGGGAGCAGTCGACCGTGACGCGGCATGGGCCGATCCTCGCAGGGCGGCGCCCGACGCGGTGTGCAGCCGGCGCTAGCCTGCGAGCCAGGCCCGGTCCGCGACCAGCAGCGCGCGCAATGCCGCCAGCTGCTCGGCGACCCGGACCGGCGCGGTGCCTCCGACCGCGTCCCGGGACGCCAGCGAGCCGGCGACGGTCAGCACCTCCCGTACCTCAGGGGTGAGCGCGGGGTCGATGGTCGCGAATTCATCGTCGCTGAGTTCGTCCAGCTCGCGTCCGGTGGACTCGGCCAGCGTCACGCAGCGGCCGGCCGCCTCGTGGGCGATCCGGAATGCCACCCCCTGGCGCACCAGCCACTCGGCGATGTCGGTGGCCAGCGAGTAGCCGGCCGAGGCCATCGCGGCCATCCGATCGGTGTTGAAGGTGAGCGTCGCCGTCATCCCGGTGACGGCCGGCAGCAGCAGCTCCAGCTGTTCGACCGAATCGATCAGCGGCTCCTTGTCCTCCTGCAGGTCGCGGTTGTAGGCCAGCGGCAGGCCCTTGAGGGTCGCGAGCAGCCCGGTGAGGTTGCCGATCAGCCGGCCGGCCTTGCCGCGGGTCAGCTCGGCGATGTCCGGGTTCTTCTTCTGCGGCATGATCGACGACCCGGTCGCGAACGCGTCGTGCAGCCGCAGGTAGCCGAATTCGGCGGTGGTGAAGATGACGACCTCCTCCGCCCACCGGGAGAGGTCCACGCCCAGCATGGCCAGGACGAAAGCCAGTTCAGCGGCGAAGTCGCGGGATGAGGTGCCGTCGATCGAGTTGGCGGCCGGCTCGCGGAAGCCGAGTTCGGCGGCGATGGCGGCCGGATCGAGGTCCAACGACGAGCCGGCCAGCGCCCCGGAGCCGTACGGCGACACCGCCGCCCGCCGGTCCCAGTCCCGCAACCGGTCGACGTCGCGGGTCAATGCCTGCACGTGCGCCGCGAGGTGGTGCGCCACCAACACCGGCTGGGCGTGCTGGAAGTGCGTGCGGCCGGGCATCGCCGCACCCGGATGGGCCTCCGCCTGGTCGAGCAGGGCCTCCTGCAACCCGGTGACCAGCACCGCGATCCGCCGGGCGGCGTCCCGCAGGTAGGCCCGGTAGAGGGTGGCGATCTGATCGTTGCGGCTCCTCCCGGCGCGCAGCTTGCCGCCCAGATCCGCGCCCGCCCGGTCGAGCAGACCGCGCTCCAGCGCAGTGTGCACGTCCTCGTCCTCGGGCCGAGGGGCGAACGCCCCTGACGCCACGTCGGCGGCCAACCGGTCCAGGGCGCCGGTCATGGCGGCGAGCTCGTCGTCGGTCAGCAGGCCCGCCCGGTGCAGCACCCTGGCGTGTGCGAGCGACCCGGCGATGTCGTACGGCGCGAGCCGCCAGTCGAAGTGCGTCGACGCCGACAGCGCGACCAGTTCCGGCGACGGGCCGCCGGAGAACCGGCCGCCCCACAATTGGACGACAGGGTCGCCGGGCGGCGTCGGATCCTCGGGCATGGGTGGGAACTCTCCTCGGTCGTCCGTGGTGCGGGGCAGGTCGGGTCAGGACGTGGCGTCAGTCGGCGTGCCGGGCGGAGAGCAGGGCCAGCCTCGACCCGACCTCGGCACCGGTGAGTCCTTCCCTGGCGACGACCAGGATGGTGTCGTCGCCGCCGATGGTTCCGGCCACGTCCTCCAATGCCGCCCGATCGATCGCCGACGCCAGGAACTGTGCCGCCCCCGGCGGTGTCCTGAGCACCGCCAGGTTCCCGGAAGCGCTGTGTGACAGCAACAGTTCGCCCAGCAGTCGGCCGAGTCGGGAGGTGCCGCCGGTCATCGGTCGCGGCGAGCCGTCCTCCGGGATGAGGTAGACGGCAGCACCGCCGTCCACCCCCCGAACCTTGATCGCGCCCAGTTCGTCGAGGTCGCGGGAGACGGTGGCCTGGGTGGCGTCGATGCCCTCCGAAGCCAACAGGGCCAAGAGGTCGACCTGCGAACGGATCGGGCGGTCCCGTACCAGTTCGGTGATCCGCCCGAGCCGGGCAGCCCTGGTCGCCGGGATGCCGGCGGCGGCGGTCATCGACCCGACTGCTCGACAAGGTAGGCGAGCAGGGCCTTCTGCGCATGCAGCCGGTTCTCCGCCTCGTCCCAGACGGCCGACTGCGGCCCGTCGATGATGTCGTCGGTGATCTCCCACCCGCGATGCGCGGGCAGGCAGTGCAGGACGATCGCGGCGGAATCGGCGCGAGCGAGCAGGTCGGCGTTCACCTGATACGGCCGGAACGGGCCGATCCGGTCCAGCCCGTCGTTCTCCTGGCCCATCGAGGTCCAGGTGTCGGTGACCACAACGTCGACTCCGTCGACGGCCGCTCGGGGGTCGGTGACGGTCTCGATCGACCCACCGGTGTCGACCGCGCGACGCTTGGCGTCCAGCAGGATGTCCGGGTCCGGGTCGAACCCGATCGGGGACGAGACCCGCACGTGCATCCCGGCGTTGGCTCCGCCGAGCATCAACGAGTGCGACATGTTGTTGGCCCCGTCGCCCAGGAAGGTCAGGGTGAGCCCGGCCAGCCGGCCTTTGCGTTCCCGGATGGTCTGCAGGTCCGAGATCACCTGGCACGGATGGAACTCGTCGGTGAGGGCGTTGATCACCGGCACCGAGGACACGCTGGCCAATGCGTTGATCCGACGCTGCGCGAAGGTGCGGATGGCCACGGCGTCGACATACCGGGACAGCACCCGGGAGGTGTCCTCGATGGTCTCCTCACGGCCGAGTTGCGACGTGCGTCCGTCGACGATCACCGGTTGGCCGCCGAGCTGGGCGATGCCGACCTCGAACGAGAGTCGGGTCCTGGTGGAATTCTTCTCGAACAGCACCGCGACGGCCTTGCCGGCCAGGGGCTTCTCGGTGTATCGGTCGGCCTTGTAGCGGTCGGCGCGGTCGAGTACCAGGGTCAGCTGGTCCGGGGTCAGGTCGTCATCACGCAGGTAGTGCTCGGGCATCACACGGTCTCCTCGGAGGCTGCGGCCAGGATCGCGGGCAGCGCCGCGACGAACGAATCGGCCTGGGCGGTGGTCAGGATCAGCGGCGGCGCCAGTCGGATGACATCGGCCGCCGGCGCGTTGACGATGAAGCCGCGCTCACGGGCGGCGAGAACGGCTGTCGGGGCGACACTCTCGGTCAGAACGATGCCCAGGAGCAGACCGGCACCGCGGACCCGGTCGACCAACGGGTGTTCGAGATCGGCGATCGCACCGGCCAGATGTTTGCCCAGCGCAGCGACGTGGTCGAGCAATCGCTCCTCGTCGATGGTGCGCAGCACCGCGAGGGCGGCCGCGGCGCACACCGGGTTGCCGGCGAAGGTCGAACCGTGCTGACCCGCCTGGAGCAGGTGGGCGGCCGGGCCGAAGCCGATCGCCGCGCCGATCGGCAGCCCGCCGCCGAGCCCCTTGGCCAGGGTGACGACATCCGGCCGGATGCCGGCAGCCTGGTAGGCGAACCAGCTGCCCGTCCGACCGATACCGGTCTGCACCTCGTCCAGTACCAGCAGCGCTCCGCGCGCGGAGGTGATCCGGCGGGCCTCCGCGAGGTAGCCGTCCGGGGCCGGGATCACGCCGGCCTCCCCCATGATCGGCTCGAGGAAGACCGCCGCGACGGTGTCGTCGACGGCCGCGGCGAGCGCCGCCGGGTCGCCGTAGGGCACGAACTCGACGCCGGGCGTCATCGGCGCGAAGGGCAGCTGCTTCGCCGGTTGGCCGGTGAGCGCCAGGGCACCCATGGTCCGACCGTGGAAGGCCCCGTCGGCGGCGATCATCCGCGGCCGGCCGGTCCGGCGGGCGATCTTGAAGGCGGCCTCGTTGGCCTCGGCGCCGGAATTGCAGAAGAGCACCCGGCCGTCACCGTCGGCCCCGGTCAACGCCAGCAGTCGCTCGGCCAGGTCGAGCACGGTGGGGTGGGTGAAGAAGTTGGAGACATGGCCGAGAGTGCCGACCTGAGCCGAGACCGCCTGCACCACAGCGGGATGGGCGTGCCCGAGCGCGTTGACCGCGATGCCGCCGAGCAGGTCGAGGTACTCACGCCCGTCGGCGTCGGTCACCACCGCGCCGGCACCGGAGACCAACTCGACCGGCGGTACCCCGAAGTTCGCCATCAGCGCGGCGGACCACCGGTCGGCGGCCCGGGTGTTCCCCGACGGCGATGAGGTCGGGAGGACTTGCGACGTCACGACTTCTCCTCCAGGTTGGGGACCACCATGGTGCCGATCCCCTCGGTGGTGACGATCTCCAGCAGCACGGCGTGCGGCGTCCGGCCGTCGATCACGTGGGCGGCGGCGACGCCGCCGCGGACCGCCCGCAGGGCACCCTCCATCTTGGGCACCATGCCCGATTCCAGGCGCGGCAACATCTCGGCCAAGGCGTCGACCGAGATGCGGGAGAGCAGCGACGACCGGTCCGGCCAGTCCGCATAGAGTCCCTCGACGTCGGTGAGCATCACCAACTTCGCCGCTCCCAGCGCGATCGCCAGTGCTGCGGCCGCGGTGTCGGCATTGACGTTGTGCACCACGCCGTCGGGATCGGGAGCAACCGTCGAGACGACCGGTATCCGGCCCGCGGCGATCAGATCCAGCACCGCGGTGGGATTGACGTCGACGACGTCGCCGACCAGGCCGATGTCCTGCGGAACCCCCTCGACGTCAACGGTTCTACGGGCAGCGGTGAACAGGCCGGCGTCCTCGCCCGACATGCCGACGGCGAGCGGACCGTGCGCATTGATCAGCCCGACCAGCTCCCGGCCGACCTGGCCGACCAGCACCATCCGCACCACGTCCATGGTCTCGGGGGTGGTGACCCGGAAGCCGCCCTTGAATTCTCCCGGAATGCCCAGCCGGGCCAGCATGGCGCTGATCTGCGGGCCGCCGCCGTGGACGACGACGGGCCGCAGCCCGACGGTGCGCAGGAACACCATGTCGGCAGCGAAGGCGGCCTTGAGGGCGTCGTCGGTCATCGCGTTGCCGCCGTACTTGACGACGACAACGGCGCCGGCGAACCGTTGCAGCCACGGCAATGCGTCGGCGAGCACCTCGGCCCTGGCGGCCGCGTCGGTCAGGTCGAGAGTGCCGCGCGGCTCGGCGCGCGCGGCGGCCGACTCCGGCCCGTTCGCCGGCGCGGCCGTCATGTCGAGTACGCCGAGTTCTCGTGCACGTAGGCGTGCGAGAGGTCGTTGGTGAGGATGGTCGCGGTCTCCGCCCCGGCATGCAGGTCGATGACGACGTGCACCGCGCGGCCGGACAGGTCGACGCCGGACCGGTCGTCGCCGGTGGCGCCGGCCCGGCAGATCCACACCCCGTTGATGGCGACGTCGATCAGGTCCGGATCGAAGGCCGCCGCGGTGGTGCCGACCGCGGCCAGGATCCGGCCCCAGTTCGGGTCACCGCCGAAGAAGGCCGTCTTCACGAGGTTGTTGCGGGCGACCGCCCGACCCACCTCGACGGCGTCGTCCTCCGACACCGCGTGCACCACCTCGATGGCGATCTCCCTGGTGGCTCCCTCGGCATCGGCGAGCAGTGCGGCGGCGAGCTGGGTGCAGGCCCGGGTGACCGCGGCCCGCAGCAGCTCCGGACCCGGCGCCACCCCGGACGCGCCCGACGCCAGCAGCAGCACCGTGTCGTTGGTGGACATCGCGCCGTCGGAGTCCAGCCGGTCGAAGCTGACCGCCGTCGCCGCCCGCAGCGCCGCGTCGAGGTCGGCGGAATCCGCAACCGCATCGGTGGTCAGCACCACCAGCATGGTGGCGAGTCCGGGCGCCAACATGCCGGCGCCCTTCGCCATCCCGCCGACCGTGATGCCCTCCACGGTGACCAGAACCGTCTTCGGCACGGTGTCGGTGGTCATGATCGCCACGGCGGCGTCCTCACCCCCGGTGACCGACAATGCCTCCGCGGCTGCACTGATCCCCGGGAGCAGCAGGTCCATCGGCAGCCGCTCGCCGATCAGCCCGGTCGAGCAGATGGCGACCTGCTGCGGGTCGATCCCGAGCCGCTCGGCGAGATGCTCTGCGGTGGCTACGGTGTCGGCGTAGCCGGCCGGCCCGGTGCAGGCGTTGGCGCCGCCCGAGTTGAGCGCAACGGCGATCGGCCCGGCGCCCACCGGCGCCGCGAAGATCTCCCGGCACCAACGCACCGGCGCAGCCTGCACCCGGTTGGCGGTGAACACCGCAGCGGCCGAGGGGCTCGGCCCGTCGTTGACCACCAGCGCGACATCAGGGCGCCCGGAAGCCTTCAGACCGGCCGTGGCCGCGGCCGCCCGGAACCCCCTGGCTGCGGTGACACTCATGGCGCCACCCCCACGGTCGTCAGGCCGGCGGTCTCGGGCAATCCCAGCGCCAGGTTGAGGCACTGCACCGCGCCGCCGGCGGTGCCCTTGGTCAGGTTGTCGATCGCCGCGACCACCACCACCCTCCCGGCCGCCGGGTCGAGGGCGACCTGCAGCAGCACGGTATTCGCGCCCAGGGTCGCCGATGTGGTCGGCCACTGGCCGGCCGGCAGCAGACGCACGAACGGTTCGGTACCGTATGCCTTCTCGTAGGCCGCGCGGACCTGGTCGAGGTCGAGCTCACCGACGGCCGGCGCGCTCACCGTGGCCAGGATCCCCCGTGACATCGGCACCAGCACGGGTGTGAAGGACACCCGCACCGCTGCCCCGGCGGCCGCGCTCAGGTTCTGGACCATCTCCGGGGTGTGCCGGTGACCGCCGCCGACGCCGTAGGCGCTGGCCGACCCCATCACTTCGGCGCCGAGCAGGTGGGTCTTGAGCGACCGTCCGGCGCCCGACGTGCCGGAGGCGGCCACCACGACCACGTCCGGTTCCACCAGACCGGCGGCCAGCGCCGGCGCCAGCGCCAGGGACGCCGCGGTCGGGTAGCAGCCGGGGACGGCGATCCGCCGGGCGCCGATCAGCTGTTCACGGCCGCCAGGAAGCTCGGGCAAGCCGTAGGGCCAGCTTCCCGGGTGGGCACCGCCGTAGAACTGCTGCCAGGCGGCCGGATCGGTGAGCCGGTGGTCGGCCCCGCAATCGATCACCACGGTATCGGCCGGCAGCTGGGCGGCGAGCTCGTGCGACTGGCCGTGGGGCAGCGCCAGGAAGACCACGTCGTGGCCGGACAGGGCGGCCACGGTGGTCTCGTCGAGGATCCGATCGGCCAGCGGGAGCAGATGCGGTTGGTGGACGCCGAGTGCGCTGCCGGCGTTGGCATGCGCGGTCAGCGCGCCGATCTCGATGTCCGGATGGCCGAGCAGGATCCGAAGCAGCTCGCCGCCGGCATAGCCGCTGGCACCCGCAACGGCGGCGCGGTACGTCATGGCGATCGGTCCGTTCTGTCGGCCACGGGGTCAACCAGAACTATACAGTGCCATGCATACTGATTCAGTCGCGGGTGCGTCAGCGCGCGGCGACCAGCAGCGGTATCCGCTGCTCGGCCGTGGTCAGCGAGCCGTGCTGGCCGATCAGCTTGAGTACCTGCGGAGAGGCCGTCCGGGAGTCGATCAGCGCGAAGGACCGGGCGGCGGCCACCAGGACGTCGCCGATCCGCGCCCGGTTGCGGTCCGCCACCGGGCCGAACCAGCCGGCGTCGATGGCTGCCTTCCTGGTCAGCACCCAGGCCCGCTCGCCGAAGGCGTCGGCCATCCGGTCCGCGATGGCGCCTGCGGCCCCCGGATCGCAGTAGACCTGGGCGAACCGCGGTTCGCCTCCGAGTACCCGCATCCCGCCGGTCAGTTCCGGATGATCGGCGAGGTCGACCCGGTCGCGGTGCGGGACGTCGACCATGCCGTGGTCGGCGGTGACCACCAGGCAGGTTCCCCCCGGGAGCCGACGGGCCAGCCTGGACAGTTCGTGGTCGACGTGACGCAGCGCCCGGCGCCACTCGGCGCTGCGCCAGCCATGTGCGTGGCCGGCTGCGTCCACCTCGCCCCAGTACAGGTAGGCCAGACCGGGCCCGGGTCGGGCGAGCACCTCGATCGCCGCTTCGGCCCTGGTGTGCAACCGTTTCGCACCGATGAAGTCGCCGCCACGGTGCGCGGCAACGGTGAGCCCCGAGTCCCGGAACTCGGGATTGCCGATCCGGGTGACGCCGACGCCGGCCGCCTCGAGGACGCCGAACAACGTCGGGTGCGGCTGCCAACGCTGCGGATCGGTGCCCGGGTCCCATTTCAGTTCGTTGAGGAGCACCCCCCGGTCGGGATCGAGTACCTCGTACCCGAGCAGGCCGTGGGTGCCGGGGCTGAGCCCGGTACCCAGCGATCCCATGGAGGTGGCCGTGGTCGTCGGACAGCCGGCCTGCAGGCCGGTGCCGTCCAGCAGGCCGGCGAGGAACGGGGCGTCGGCGGCGGCGTCCGCCAGCAATTCGAGCCCGAGGCCGTCGATCAGCACCAGGCAGATCGCCCGGGACCGGGGCAGGTCGATGGCCGGCAGGCCGGTCGGCACCCCCAGGGCCGCGGCCGCTCCTGGCATCAGGGCGCCGAGGGTCGCCCGGCCGTAGTGGGGAACATCGGGGGCGAGCAGATCCGGCAGCTCGACGCTGTCCGGCGCGAGCTCGAGTGCGGCCGTGGCCGGAGCGCAGGGGCCCGGATCCCGCACTGCCATCAGCGGCTGGTCGGAGCGGTGGCCGCGGTGGCCGACGACAGTGCGCGGGCAAAGCTCAGGGCTTCGGCGAGCGCATCCCGGCCCTCGGCGTCCTCGCTGATCCGCAGGGCGAGGTCGTCACCGGTGAGCGTTCCGGTGAACCCATGATCGGCGTCGCACTCCGGATCGCCGCACGTAGCCGGCTCCAGATCGATCCTGGCCACCGCACCCCAGCCGATGGTCAAGGTCAACTCCTTGCCGAGCCGGCCCGACCGGTAGCGCTCCGGCGTCGGCACCACGTGGGTGATCATCACGGTGCGGACGGCGCCGATCGGCACCGACTCGCTGGTGACGATGCCGTGCGACTGCGGGCTGTGTTCGGAGTCCCCACCATGGTCGTCGGCGTGCACGAAGATCAGCCGCGAACCGGTCAGCACGATGACCGACAGGTGCCTGCGCACGGTGTCCGCGTCGAACGTCGTCTCGCCGTGCACCAGCTGGGCGCGCACGTCCTCCCCGGCAACGGCGATCTCCAGCACGTCGGCAACCAGGGCCGGGTAGTACCCGGCGGCTTCGATGCGGCGGGTCAGGTCAACCGGTAGTTGCGCGGACATCCACCTATCGTGGCATCCCACCCGGCCGGGCGCAGACGGCTGTGCACAAAAGTCTCACCCGCGCAGCGCCGCGCCGACCCGCTCGGTGGCCGCCGCGACGGCCGCATCGCGCACGGCGGTCGCCTCGCCGGCGGTCAGGGTCCGGTCCGGCGCCCGGACCACCAGCGCGAACGCCAGCGAGCGCCGACCGTCGCCGACCTGATCTCCGGTGTAGACGTCGAAGAGCCGCACCGATTCGAGCAGCTCACCACCGCCGTCCTCGAGCGCCTGGGTGACGTCCGCCGCTCGGACCGCCGCGTCGACCACGAGCGCCACGTCCAGGAGCACCGGGGGGAACGGTGAGACGGTGGCAGCGGTATGCCGCCCGGCTTCGGGGATGCCGTCGAGATTCAGCTCGAGGGCCGCCGTCCGCTTCGGTAGTCCGAGCCGTTCGACCACCGCCGGATGCAGCTCACCGGCGGTGCCGATCGGCCAGTCGCCGATCCGCAGGGACGCGCACCGGCCGGGATGCCAGGGCATCCGGTCGTCCGGAACCACCCGGATCCGGGCGCCGCAGCGCAGGCCGATGCGCCGGGCCAGCTCGACGGTGTCCGCCCAGCCTCCGGTGCGACCGGCCCCCCACCAGCCGGACCGGTCGACCTCACCGGTGAGCACCACAGCGACATGCCGAGGTTGGTTGGGCAGCGCGGCATCGAGCGCGGCCAGCTCGGCATCGGTCGGGCGTCGGTCGACCCCGACCGCCGGCGGTCGCGGCGGGTCGGTCCGCGGCAGGAAGACCTGCCCGATCTCGTACAGGGCCAGGTCCCGGGCTCCCCGGGACAGGTTGCGCAGCACCGTGTCCAGCAGTCCCGGCAGCAAGGTGGTGCGCAGCAGCGGGCGGTCGGCATCCAGCGGGTTGCTCACCCTGGCCGCGCGTCGACGCACATCGCCGACCGGCAGCCCGAGCCCGTCCAGGTCGGCTACGCCCAGGAACGGGAAGGACCATGACTCGAGCAGGCCGGCCGAGGCCAGGTCCGCCGCGACCGCCCTGGCCCGCCGCTGCCGGGGGCTGAGCCCGCCGCCGGCCGGGGCGACCGGAAGTACCGACGGGATGGTGTCGTACCCCTCCAGCCGCGCCACCTCCTCGACCAGGTCGGCGGGGCGGGTGAGATCAGGGCGCCAGCTGGGCGGGGTGACCACCAGGACCGAGCTCCCCGAGTCGTCGGCCAGCGCCTCGACGGCACAGCCGACCTGGGTGAGCCGGCGGGCGGCCACCCCTGGCCCGTAGGGGCGGCCGGCCAGCCGCTCGGGCTCGCTGATCGGCAGCGTGATGGTGCCGGGCTGCGGCGGGGCTCCGACGTCGGTCCGACCGGCGTCCACGCTGCCGCCGCCGTGCCGGGCGAGCAGCGCAGCGGCGTATTCCGCCGCAGCCGGTGCGACCTGCGGGTCGACCCCGCGCTCGAAGCGTCGCGACGCCTCGCTGGGCAGTTTGTGCCGACGCGCGGTCCGGGAGATCACCGGTGGGTCCCAATAGGCCGCCTCGATCACCACATCGGTGGTGCCGGAGGTGATCTCGGTCGATTCGCCGCCCATCACCCCGGCCAGCGAAATGGCACCGGTGGCATCGGAGACCACCAGATCGTCCGGGTCGAGGGTGCGGTCGACCCCATCGAGGGTGCGCAACCGTTCGCCCGGCTCGGCCCGGCGGACGACGATCTCGCCGGAGATCGCCCCCGCGTCGAAGGCGTGCAGGGGTTGTCCGTACTCGAGCATCACGTAGTTCGTGATGTCCACCGCCAGCGAAATCGACCTGATACCCGCGGCGGCCACCCGACGGCGCATCCAGTACGGCGCCGGCGCGTTCGGATCGATTCCGACCACAGTGACGGTGACGAAGCGGCCGCAGCCGACCGGGTCGTCGATCCGCACCGGATACCCGCCGCCGGCGACGGCCCGGACCGGCGCGCCGGCCCGATCGGTGAACGGCAGGTCGAAGGCCGCCGAGAGCTCGCGGGCCAGACCGCGGATGGACAGTGCGTAGCCGCGATCCGGATTCACCGCCAGTTCGAACACCGTGTCGTCGGCCCCGACGACACTCCTTGCGTCCGAACCGATCTCGGCGTCAGCGTCGAGAACGAGGATGCCATCGTGGTCGGTGCCGATGCCGAGTTCCTGTGCCGAGCAGATCATCCCGTCGGAGATCCGTCCGTAGGTCGACCTGGAGCCGATGGCGAACCCGCCGGGTAGCACCGTTCCCGGCAGCGCAACGGCGACCACATCGCCCTCGACGAAATTCCTGGCCCCGCAAATGATCCCGCGCGGTTCGGCGGAACCGTCCGGGCCATTGCCGGCTCCGACATCGACCGTGCAGAACCGGATGGGCTTCTTGAATTCGGTGAGCTCCTCGATCGTGAGCACCCTGCCCACCACCAGTTGCCCGTCGATCACCGGTGCGGTGTGGATCTCCTCGACCTCGAAACCTGTGCGGATGAACGCGTCGGAGATGTCGTCGACCGAGATGCCGGCGGGCAGCTCGATCCATTGCCGGATCCAGTCGAGACTGGCGCGCATCTCAGACCTCCCGAGCAGGCAGCGGCGGGGCGGCGAACGCAGCGGTGAAGCGGACGTCGCCCTCGACCAGATCGCGCATGTCCGGGATGCCGTTGCGGAACTGCAGGGTGCGATCGACGCCCATGCCGAACGCGAAGCCGGACCACTGGGTCGGGTCCAACCCACTGGCCTGCAGGACGTTCGGGTCGACCATGCCGCATCCGCCCCACTCGACCCAGCCGGCACCGCCCTTCTTCTCCGGGAACCAGACGTCCATTTCGGCCGACGGCTCGGTGAACGGGAAGAACGACGGGCGCAGCCGCGTCTTCGACTCCGGTCCGAAGATGGCCCTGGCGAAGTGGTCGAGGGTGCCCTTGAGGTGCGCCATCGTCAGGTGCCGGTCGATGGCCAGGCCCTCGACCTGGTGGAACACCGGAGTGTGGGTGGCATCCAACTCATCCGTCCGGTAGACCCGCCCCGGGCAGGCGACGTAGACGGGTGGCTGCTGGCTCAGCATGGTACGGATCTGCAGCGGCGAGGTGTGCGTCCGCAGCACCATTCCCGAATGCGCGGCACCGGCCGGGTCGGCGATGTAGAAGGTGTCCTGCATGGCCCGGGCCGGGTGGTCCGGCGCGAAGTTGAGCGCGTCGAAGTTGAACCACTCCGTCTCCAGCTCCGGACCGTCGGCCACCTGCCAGCCCATGGCGACGAAGATGTCCGCGATCTCCTCCATGATCACCGAGACCGGATGCCGCGCGCCGCTGGGCGTCCGGTCGTACGGCAACGTGACGTCGACCGCTTCCTCGACCAGGACCCGGGCGTCCCGGTCCGCCTCCAGCTCCACCAGCCGGGCCGCGACTGCTGCGGCGACCCGGCCGCGGGCACTCCCGACAGCGCGTCCGGCCGCGCCCTTGTCCGGGCCGGGCAGGCTGCCGATCGCCCGATTGGCCAGGGCCAGCGGCGACCGCTCGCCGGCGTGGGCGAGCCGGACGGCCTTGAGTGCGTCGAGGTCGCCGGCCGCCGCAATCGCGGCGAGCGCGGCCTCGGCCGCCGACTCGACAGCGGTGGGGTCGGTCGGATCGAGGACTGCTGAGGTGTCGGACATGCAAGCCTTCCGGGCGGGAGATCAGGCTGGAGTCTAGAGCGCGGGATCGCGCCCCCTCAGCCTTCGGGTGCGAAAGATGGCGGCGGCCCGTTCCGAACCCGTGCCCTCACCGGCGTCGCGATCAGCCGGCGGCGATCAGGACGGCAGCAACCGGAGGCCCGGAACGGGCCCGGTAAATCGGAGCTGACGGCGAGACATCCCTCGATGATGCCACAGCTGTTCCCGGCTTTTCGGCGTCACCTGACGTGATGCTCGGGACCGGCGTTCCACGACGGGTCGGGTGACGCGCGGTAGGGTCCGCCGGTGGCCAGATTCACCGACTTCCTGCGGAACCTGTTCGGCGCCCGAAAGGTCCCGGCCGGCCAGGGGCCGGCTCCGCGTCCCGGCGGCACCGCTGTGCTCTCCCCCGGTCAGTCCGGGGCCTCGGCGACCGTCGAGATCGCCCCGCGATCGGTCGGCCGGGTCCGGATGAGCTATTCACCGTCCACCGATGGCGACCCGGATCCCGGTGAGATCGTCTGGACCTGGGTGCCTTTCGAGGAGAACGACGGCCGCGGCAAGGATCGCCCGGTGCTGGTGGTCGCCGCGGAGTCCGGCGGAACGGTGCTTGCTGTGCAGTTGACCAGCAAACCGCACAACCGGGATGCGGAGTTCGTCCCGGTCGGCAGCGGCGCCTGGGACGGCGAGCACCGCCCATCCTGGGTCCGGATCGACCGGGTGCTGCGGGTGCACGCCCAGGGCATGCGCCGGGAGGCCGCTGCGCTGGACCGGCCCCGCTACGACACCGTCGCCGCCGCTCTGCGTGCCAGGTACGGCTGGTCCTGACCGGCTCAGCAGCACCGAGTGCTCGGGGTTGGTGTCGACGGCCCGGCACTCGTCGTCGTCGCTGACAACGGTGACGCTGCCGCAGGTCTCGCACAAGATCGCCAAGTCCGGCCTGAAGGCCGGCGACGTGCGGCCGAACGGCGGTCCGCGGGACGAGCGGGCGCTCCGTCGGGCCGATCCGTCAGGCTGGAGGGGTCAGCCGCGCTGCGCCGTTGCGCTGGCGTACAGCACGATCGCCGCGGCGGTGGCCAGGTTGAGCGACTCGGCGCGGCCGTGGATCGGCACCCGGACGGCCTCGTCGGCCGCGGCGATGACGTCGTCGGGCAGGCCGTGCGCCTCGGAGCCGAACAGCCACGCGGTCGGCAGGTCCAGGATCCCGCCGGCGCGAGCGCCGTCCAGATCGAGCTCGGCGGCGGCAGTGGTGGCGAGTACCGACAGGCCGGCGGCGGACAGCTCGGCGACCAACGCCACCGGGTCGGCGGCACGCACAACGGGCAGGTGGAACAGGCTGCCGGCGGTGGCCCGGACCGCCTTGGGGTTGAACGGGTCGACAGCCTCACCGGCGAACACCACCGCGTCGGCGCCCGCCGCATCCGCGAGCCGGATGATGGTCCCGGCGTTACCGGGATCGTTGGTCTGCACCAGAACCGCGACCAGCTTCGGCGAGGCCGCGAGGAGCGACGTCAGGTCGGCGTCGAGCAGTCGGCAGCGCGCCACCAGGCCCTGCGGCGCGACGGTGTCGGACAGCTGCGCGGCGGCCTTCTCGGTGACCTGGGTGACCTCGATGCCCACCGCGTAGGCGGCCCTGACGATCTCGACGTGCCGCCTGCCGGCCGCTTCGGTGAGGTAGAGCTCCAGAACGGTGCCCGGCTGGTCCCGCTCGGCGGCGACCGCCTCGGCGACGGCCTGGGCACCCTCGGCGAGGAACTCCCCGGCCTCGACCCGGCGCGGCCTGCGCAGCAGCCGGTGCGCGGCCACGATCCGTCCCGAACGCTCGGTGAGGACGCCGTCGGCGATCTCCGGTTCGGCGGTGTCGCCGGCAGCCCTGGCCCGATCGGCAGCGGACTGGGTTGCCTTGCGGCTTCCGCCCGACGCCGAACGACCGACCGGTGCATCACCGGCCGGCCGTCTGCGGCGATCCGGCGTGCTCAGGCGGCGTCCCCGGCCGCAGTGGCGTCGTCGGCCGACGGGAGGGCATCGCTGGCGATCTTCACCAGCGCGGCGAAGGCGGCGGCGTCGTGGACGGCCAGCTCGGCCAGCACCTTGCGGTCGACCTCGACGCCGGCGAGGCGAAGGCCCTGCACGAAGCGGTTGTAGGTCATGCCGTGCGCGCGGGCGGCAGCGTTGATACGGGTGATCCACAGCTTCCGGAAGTCGTTCTTGCGCTTGCGGCGGTCGTTGTAGGCGTAGTTGAGCGAGTGGATGACCTGCTCTTTGGCCTTGCGGTACAGCCGCGAGCGCTGGCCGCGGTAACCGCTGGCGTGCTCGAGGATCGTGCGGCGCTTCTTCTGAGCGTTGACCGCTCTCTTGACGCGTGCCACGGGACACCTGTCTTTCTACTTGCGGCCGGCCCGGTGATCGGGCCGGAACTGCTGGTTCGGATTACGGGGGTGGAGCTCGGGTGGTAGCGGGGGTCAGATACCCAACATGCGCTTGACGCGCGGAACGTCGGCGGCGGCCAGCTGGTGCATGCCGTCCACGCGACGGGTGTGCTTGGTCGGCTTGTGCTCCAGGTGGTGACGCTTGCCGGAGCCGGCGTGCACGATCTTGCCGGTGCCGGTGAGCCGGACCTTCTTCTTGATCCCGGAATGGGTCTTGTTCTTCGGCATCGTCTTCCTCACTGATTCCTGCGACCCCAGGTGGGGTGCGCACGTGCTGGCGGTCCCGGGTGGGACCGCTTCGGGCGTAGATGTGCACGGCACGGCAAAGGCCGGGCCGCACGATCAGGTGCTGCCCGTGACGGGCTGCGGTACTACTGGGCCGGAGCCGGGGCCGGTGCCGAGGTCGGTGCCGGCCTGCTCCTGACCTGCTTGTGCGGGGCCAGGACCATGATCATGTTCCGGCCGTCCTGCTTGGGCGCGCTCTCGATGATGCCGAGCTCGGCAACATCCGAGGCGAGCCGCTGCAACAACCGGTAGCCGAGTTCGGGCCGGGACTGCTCACGACCGCGGAACATGATCGTGACCTTGACCTTGTCGCCGGCCTTGAGGAACCGGACGACGTGGCCCTTCTTGGTCTCGTAATCGTGGTCGTCGATCTTCGGGCGGAGCTTCATCTCTTTGATGACCGTCAGGACCTGGTTACGGCGGGCCTCGCGGGCCTTCTGGGCGCTCTCGTACTTGAACTTGCCGTAGTCCATGAGCTTGGCCACCGGCGGACGGGCATCCGGCGCGACCTCGACCAGATCGAGATCCTGGTCCTGCGCCATGCGCAGGGCCTCGGTCACCGCGATGATGCCGATCTGCTCACCTTCTGCTCCGACCAGACGGACCTCGGGAACGCGGATCCTGTCGTTGATGCGTGGCTCGACGCTGATTGAGACCTCCTGGAAAGACGGATGACGGGTGCGACACGGCGCTGCCGGACCGGGCGCATGAAGCCTGCAGACTGCATGCGAAAGGTCCCGCGGCGCGAACACGCGGGACCCCAACGACCGGTCGGCGCGCCTGCACGCAGGCGCGCTGCACCGACATCACGTCGGTGACCGGGACCCGGCAACCGTAGGCTGCTCGGGTGGGAGTCGGGCTCCGCTTGTTCCCTCCGGTCGCCGTTCCCGAGGTCGGGAGTCGGTGACGCGAAGGCTGGTCGCACCTGCCAGTCTACACGGCGTGAGCACCCCCGATCCACCCCGGCGATCCGGATCCGAGCAGGTCAGCCCTTCGACGGACGGCCCGGAGGTCCGAGATCTCGTGGACATCCCGGCCGTCGAGGTGATCAGCCGGGCGGCCGTGATGCTGATGTCTGCCGCCGCCGAGCATCTCGGCCTGGCGGAGCCGGATCCGGACCGTCCGGCGCATCGGGATCTGGACCAGGCACGCACGCTGATCTCCGCCCTCGCCGGCCTGGTCACGGCCTCGGCACCGGACCTCGGGCCGCATGCGGCAGCGTTCCGGGATGGGCTGCAGGCCCTGCAGGCCGCCTTCCGCGAGTACTCCGTCTCGCCCGACGAACCGGGGGCCGGCCCGGGCGAGTCACCGGCCCGCGGTCCGCACCACGACGCCTGACCGACTGCCGACGGGCCGGGGTCGGTCGGGTGTCGGCGCGGTCTGGGACAGTGGCGGTGTGCAGATCGGCATTCTCGGCCCGCTCGTGGTCAGCGACGGCGGCCGAGACCTGCCGGTGTCCGGCTCCCGGCTCCGGCGGCTGCTCACCCGGTTCGCCGTCGACGCCGACCGCACGGTGCCCTCGGCCGAGCTGGTGGAGGCGGTCTGGCCAGACGACCCGCCGCAGGATGTCGCGAACTCGCTGCAGTCGCTGGTGTCCCGGTTGCGCCGGGCCCTGGGCGACCCCCGGCTGATCCAGCAGCTGCCTACCGGTTACCGGCTCGACCTGGCACCGGGAGCGATCGACGCCGGCGTCTTCACCGAGCTCGCCACGACCGGGCGCGCCGCACTCCGGTCGGGCAACCCGAGAGCCGCCCGGGACACCCTGATGACGGGTCTGCGGCTCTGGCGGGGTGCCCCGCTGGTCGATGCCGACGATGCCGCCTACACGATCGCGCCGGCCGCCCGCTGGGACGAACTCCGACTGACCGCGCTCGGCGACATGATCGACGCCGAGCTGCAGCTGGGCAACGGCGCCGCGATGGTCGTCAACCTCGAGATGCTGGTCGAGGACCATCCCCTGCGGGAACAGTTCGTCGGGCAGCTGATGAAGGCACTCGCCGCGTCCGGGCGCACCGCCGACGCGCTCACCGCCTACCAGGCGTTGCGCGACCGGTTGGCCGACCTGCTCGGCGCCGACCCCGGCCCGGAGGTGCAGGCGGTCCACCTGGCCCTGCTCCGCGGCGACGGCGAACCTGACGCGCACCAGGGGACCCCGGTACGCCGGACCAACCTGCGCACGGCGGTGTCCAGCTTCGTCGGCCGGGAGGCCGAGCTGGCCCGAGTGGCGATGCTGGTGCAGGCGGGACGATTGACCACCATCGTCGGGCCGGGCGGCGCCGGCAAGACCCGGCTGGCGGTGCAGGCGGCGGCGCCGTGGGTGGACCGCTGCCGCGGCGGCGTCTGGCTGGTCGAGCTGGCCCCGGTCACCGACGAGGCCACCATCGCCGGGGCGGTGCTCTCCGCGCTGGGCCTGCGTGACGCCCGCATCCTGGAGCGCCGTTCCGACTGGAGCAGCGGCATCGGAGCCACCGAGCGGGTGTTCGAGACCCTGGCGGACTCCGATGCGCTGCTGGTGATCGACAACTGCGAACACCTGATCGCCGGTGTCGCCGAGTTGGTGGCGGAGATCCTGGCGCGGTGCCCGCAGGTACGGGTGCTGGCCACCAGCAGGGAGCCCCTGGGCATCGCCGGCGAAGCGTTGTGCAGCATCCCGCCGCTGGGTCTGCCGCCGGAGAACGCCACCCCGGAGCAGGCCGCCGGCTATCCCGCCGTAGCGCTCCTGGTGGCCCGAGGTTCGGCGGCCAGCGCCGAGTTCACGCTGGATGCGCAGACGGTCGGTCCGGTGATCGACATCGTCCGCCGACTGGACGGCCTTCCGTTGGCCATCGAACTGGCCGCGGCGCGGTTGCGGGTGCTGCCGGTGAGTGAGATCTCCGCCCGGCTCGGCGACCGGTTCCGGCTGCTGGCCGGCGGCCTGCGGACCTCGGTGGCCAGACACCGCACCCTGCGGGCGGTGGTGGAGTGGAGCTGGGATCTGCTCACCGACCGCGAGAAGCTCCTCGCCGAGAGGCTCTCGGTGTTCCCAGCCGGAGCGACCGTCGACGCGGCCACCGAGATCTGCTCCGACGCGGCGATTCCGGCGGCCGAGGTGGCTGACCTGCTGTTGGCCCTGGTCGACAAGTCGCTGCTGCAGATCGTCCACGACCGCACGGTGCGGTACCGGATGTTGGAGACCATTCGCGAATACGGCGTCGAGAGGTTGGACGAGCGCGGCGAACTCGCGGCCGCCCGGACGGCACATTCGGACTATTTCGAGGCGCTGACACACAGGTTGAGCCCGGTACTGCGCACCGCCGAGCAGCTCGACGCGCTGGCCGAGCTCACCGACGAGCGCGACAACATCCTCGCCGCGCTGCGCTATCTCGGTGACTCCGGCTACCCGGAGCGGGTCCTGGAGCTGGTACTGGACCTCGGCTGGTTCTGGAACATCACCGGCAGTCACACCGAGACGTTGATCTGGACCGAGTTCGCCCTGCAGGCCTCCGAAGGCATCGAGAGTCCGTCCCGGACCAAGGCCGAGGCCGGCCGGATGCTCGCCGCGATGGCCACCTCGGCCGGACGGCCGGACGAGGAATGGACCGGCGTCGAGGAGGCCATGCGGGAGACCGGACGCCGGCTGCGGCTGATCGACGACGGCACGGATCCGATGACCCTGGTGGTGCGGTTGGTGGTCGCGTTCTTCGGTGAGGACGATGAGGAGATCGAGACGCTGCTGGCCACCGGCCGGGCGTCGGCCGATCCCTGGATCAGGGCGGTGACCGGCTCCACCCACGTGATGCTGCTGGAGAATCTCGGTGACGTGGCCGGGATGCGGCGCGAGGTCGAGGACGCCTACGACGCGTTCACCGAGATCGGCGACCGTTGGGGATTGGCGCAGGTGCTCACCGCCAGGGCCAACATCCTCAGCCAGGACGGCGATCTCGACGGCGCCGTCTGCGACTACCTGCAGGCGCTGCAGTATCTGACCGAGCTCGGCACCACCGAGGACGACATGCAGGTGCACCTCCGGCTGGCCACGCTCCGGCTCCGACAGGGCAACTTTCCCGCAGCCAGGGCCGAGGTTGTCCTGGTGCGTACCGGGGCTGCCGGGCAACCGCCGACGACGGAGCGGTCGCTGCTGGCGGACATCGCCACGGCGGCGATCGCGTTGGCGCAGGGCGCGCTGGACGAGGCGCGGACCGTCGCGGCGGATCTGCGGGTCCGTACCTACCAGGGTTCACGGCAGAACCCGCTGTTCGGCCACGTGCTCGCGCTGGTGGGCGGGGCCTGCGCGATGGTCGCGGTGCGGACCGGCGACCTGCCGACCGCTGCCGACGACCTGCTGCGTGCCTACGTCGCCGCCGTGACGACCCACGACCGGCCGATCCTGGCGGGAGTGGGCGTCTCGATCGCCGCCTTTGCCGAGGCGACCGGACGGCCCCGCGACGCTGCGGAAATGCTCGGAGCGGCCGCCCGGCTCCGCGGGAGCGACGACCCGGACGACCTGAACATCGCCAGGCTGCGGGCGTCGTTGCAGGCAGCTCTGGGCGTTGAGGACTACCGGAGCGCCTACGCGGTGGGCCGAGCGTTGCCCGCCGAGCAGGCCACCACGCGGATCGACCCCGCTCCGCTCATCGCCGGCATGCGCTGACGACGAGCCGAGCGGGGTCGACCGGTGGAACGTCGGTGCTCAGGCCCGGCGGCGGTAGGCGCGCAGTGCCAGCGGCACGAACACCACCAGCAGACCGGCCATCCAGACCAGCGTCCACATCAGATGGCTGGCGACCGGGCCGCCGACCATCAGGCCGCGCACCGTCGACACCAGCTGGGAGATGGGGTTGACCTTGACGAAGGCCTGCAGCCAGCCGGGCATGGTCGCCGGATTGACGAAGGTGTTGGAGCCGAACGACAGTGGCAGCACGATCAGGAACATCACGCCCTGCACCGCGCCCGAGGTCCGGACCAGCATGCCGACCCAGACCGAGATCCAGCAGAAGCACAACGCGAACGCGATCGAGATCCCCACCGCGGCGAGGGTGGCCATGGCGCTGGTCTCGATCCGGAAGCCGATGAGCATCCCGAAGCCGAGGGTGACGACACAGAGGATGAGGTAGCGCACCACGTCAGCGGCGACGGTGCCGACCAGCGGGGCGGACCTGGCGATCGGCAGCGACCTGAATCTGTCGAAGACGCCCTTCTCGATGTCGGCGTTCAGGTTCTGACCGACCGCGACCCCGGCCATCGCGATGGTCTGGCCGAGGACGCCGGGGAGCAGGAACTCCAGGTAGTCCTGCTGCGAGCCGCCGGCCAGCGCGCCGCCGAAGATGAAGGTGAACAGCAGCAGGAAGATGATCGGCTGCAGGGTGACGTCGATGAGCGCCTCTGGCGTGCGCCAGGTCTTGATCAGACTGCGCTTGGCCAGCGCGAAGACGTGCCGGAGGCCGGCGCCGCGCTCGACCGGAGCGGCCGGTGCCGATACCGGCTGCCGCGGAGCGGGCCGGGTGGTGGTGATCGTGCTCATGCCGCGACCTCCCCTTCACGAGTGGCTTCGATGGTGGGCCGGCCGGTGAGGGTCAGGAAGACCTCGTCCAGGCTCGGCAGGTGCAGGGAGAGTTCCAGCACCGAGATGCCCGCGTCGCTCAACCGGGCGACGGTCGGCGCCAGGGCGGCCTCGTCGTCGACAGCCACCGAGAGGGTGCCGCGGCTCGCCAGCTCCGGAGTGCCTCCGGAGATTCCGGCGAGAATGGCCCGGACATCGTCAAGCCGCGCCGGATCGGACGGCCGCACCTCGATGCGCTGGCCGCCGATCACCCGCTTGAGCCCGTCAGGGGTGTCATGGGCGATCACCTTGCCGTGGTCGATCACGCTGATCTCATCGGCCAGCGCGTCGGCCTCGTCCAGGTACTGGGTGGTGAGCAGCACGGTCGAACCCTCGGTGACCAGGTTGCGGACCACCCCCCACATGTCCTCCCGTTTCGCGGGGTCGAGCCCGGTGGTCGGCTCGTCGAGGAAGATCACCGACGGCCGGCCGACCAGGCTGGCGGCCAGGTCGAGGCGACGCCGCATGCCGCCGGAGTAGGTCTTGGCGACCCGCCGACCGGCATCGGCGAGGTCGAACCACTCCAGCAGCTCGGCGGCCCGCGCCTTGGCGTCCCGGGCGGAGAGGTTGAGCAGGGTGCCGATCAGCGTCAGGTTCTGCACGCCGGTGAGGTCTTCGTCGACCGAGGCATACTGCCCCGTCAGGCCGACGGTCTGACGCACCTTGTGCGGCTGGGTGGCCACGTCGAACCCGCCGACCGTTGCGCGGCCGGAGTCGGCCTGCAGCAGGGTGGCGAGGATGCGGACGGCGGTCGTCTTCCCGGCACCGTTGGGTCCGAGGACCCCGAGCACGGTGCCCTCACGGGCGGCCAGGTCGACTCCGTCCAAGGCCTGGGTGATGCCGAAGCGCTTGCGCAGCCCCTCGGCCTCGAATGCGTAGTTCATGCTGCACTCCTAGTCTTGATGTCCTGACCAGGATGCGTTCCTCCGCTGGCGGCGCGCGCACACGGCGCTGACACGGGTGCGCCGGCAGTGTGCGGGTGTGTCAGCCGGGCCGACCCGATCAGTCTGCGGTCGGCCGGACGAGCTGCTGCAGTGCCCAGGTGTTGCCGTCCGGGTCGGCGAAGCCCACGAACCGACCCCAGGGATATTCGTCCACCCCGGACGCCTCGACCCCGCGGCCGCGCAGGTACTCCAGCGCCTCGTCGGCGTCCGGAACCACCACCTGGATGCCGTGCTGGCCACCCACCGGCATGTCGCCGAGCCCGTTGTCCAACATCACCGAGCACGCAGAGCCGGGCGGAGTGACCTGGACGAACCGGATCGCCTCACTCACCGTGTGGTCGTGGTCGAGGGTGAAGCCGATGGTGTCGACGTAGAACGCGATCGAGCGGTCCAGGTCGGACACCGGCACCTGCAGCAGTTCGATCTTCCAGTCCATGACGGTGACCCTTCCGGCATCGACTCCCGGCCGTCCGGGAGCCTCGATGACACCGATCCTGCCGCGCGTAGCGGTCAGTTCCTGTCCGCTACTCCGACCGGCTAGGTCCCGGACCCGCGCTTGCGCCGACGCGGCGCCCGCTGCTGGTCGATGATCTCCAACCGGCCCAGCGGGCGGCGGTACTCCTCGCGGGCGCTCGCCTCGCGGGCGGCGAGCGCCTCCGGAGACGGGGCCGGGGGGGTCGGCGGCCCGTACCGGTCGTGCAGCTCCCGGACGGCCCGCAGGGCGTCGACGGCACGCTGCCTGTCCATCGCCTGGATGGCCATCACCATGTGCGTCTCGTCGTCGGCCAGGATCAACTGCGCCCAGGGCGATCCATCGGGAAAGGCGATCCGCACCACCCGGCTCCACGGGAAGTACTGCTCACCGATGACGTTGCGGACGGACATCCCGGCGGCGTCGGCGCGGAGCCGCGGCCGGGCCGCCGTCATGATCACCGCGCCCATCACCAGACCGATGCCGATCAGGCCGACCTGGTCGGAGGTGCGGAACTGCACACCGGCCGAGGTGCCCCGCAGCAGCAGCCCGACGATCACCATCACCAGCACCACCGTGCCGGCGGCGATCCCGGCGTAGATCGCGATCCGGCGCGGGCGGACCTGCAGCAGCACCTCACTCATGTGCCGAAACCCATCCGGTTGTCCGGGCGGCGGAGCTGCTGCAGCACCAGGGCGGTTTCCAACGCCGCGACCATGGCCTCGGCACCCTTGTCCTCGGCGGCTCCGGGTGCCCCGCTGCGGGCCTGGGCCTGCTCCAGGGTGTCGCAGGTCAGCACGCCGTTGCCGACCGGAACCCCGGAGTCCAACGCGACTCTCGTCAGCCCGGCCGTCACCGCGTCACACACGTAGTCGAAATGCGGTGTACCACCGCGGATCACCACCCCCAGGGCGACCACCGCATCGTGGTTGGCGGCGAGTTGCTGTGCCACCACAGCGATCTCGATCACCCCGGGGACCCGCGCGACGGTCGGGGACCGGGCGCCGGCCGCGGTCGCTGTCGCCAGCGCCCGTTCCAGCAGCAGGTCGGAGATCTCGCTGTGCCAGCGCCCGGCGACCACCCCGACCCGGAGACCCGCCGCGTCCGGCAGATCGACCGGCGGCCGGCCCTCGCCGCTCATCGGGGAGCTCCCCAGGTCTCAGGCATGGCCCAGCTCCTCGAGATCGTGGCCCATCCGGTCTCTCTTGGTGGTCAGGTACCGCAGGTTCTCCGGGTTCACCGAGACCGGCAGTGGTACCCGGCCGGTGATGCGCAGACCGTAGCCCTCGAGACCGGCCCGCTTGGCCGGGTTGTTACTGAGCAGCCGCATGGATCGGATGCCCAGGTCGGCGAGCACCTGAGCGCCGGTGCCGTACTCCCGGGCGTCCGCGGGCAGGCCGAGCGCCAGGTTGGCATCGACGGTGTCGGCGCCGGCATCCTGCAGTTCGTACGCGCGCAGCTTCTCCAACAGGCCGATGCCGCGGCCCTCGTGGCCGCGGATGTAGAGCACAACGCCGCGGCCCTCGGCCGCCACGGCAGCGATGGCGGCGTGCAGCTGGGGGCCGCAGTCGCAGCGCAGCGAGCCCAGCACATCTCCGGTGAGGCACTCGGAGTGCACCCGCACCAGCACGTCCTGGCCGTCCCCGAGCTCGCCGTGCACCAGTGCGATCAGGTCGCGGTTGGTCACCAGGCTGCGGTACCCGATCGCGCGGAACAGGCCCTCCGGCAGCGGAAGTCGGGCATCGGCGACCCGCTCGATCTGCACTTCGCGCCGGCGCCGATAGGCGATCAGGTCGGCAATGCTGATCAGCGCGAGTCCGTGGGTGGCGACGAACGCACGCAGCTGCGGCAGCCGGGCCATCGAGCCGTCGTCGTTGACCACCTCGCAGATACCGGCGGCCGGCCGCAGGCCGGCCAGCCGGACGAGGTCTACGGCCGCCTCGGTGTGTCCGGGCCGAACCAGCACACCGCCCTCGCGGGCCCGCAGCGGGAACACGTGCCCCGGCCTGGTGAGGTCGTCGGGTCCGGTGGCCGGGTGCGCCAGCACCCGGATGGTGTTGGCCCGTTCGGCAGCCGAGATCCCGGTCTCGACGCCGTCGCGGGCGTCCACCGAGACCGTGTACGCGGTGCCCTTGCGGTCCTGGTTGACGTGGTACATCGGCGGCAGCGCCAGCCGGTCGCAGTCCTCGCCGGGCAGCGGAACGCAGATGATCCCTGAGGACCACCGGATGGTGAACCCGACGAGCTCGGGGGTGGCCAGCTCGGCGGCGAAGATCAGGTCGCCCTCGTTCTCCCGGTCCTCGTCGTCGACGACGACGACGGCCCGGCCGGCGGCGATCTCGGCGATGGCGTACTCGACGGTGTCGAACCCGGCGGGACTGATCACCCGCTCGGCGTCGGCGGCGGTGCCGGCGTCCGCACCGAGGCGGTCGGTGGCGGCGCTCATGCCGCACCCCCGGACTGGAAGGCGAGCAGCCGTTCCGCGTACTTGGCCATCACGTCGACCTCGATGTTCACCGCGTCGCCGACCCTGCGCACGCCCATGGTGGTTGCCGCCCTGGTTTCGGGGATGATGCCCACTCCGAACTCGGCACCGGTCGGGGAGTCCACCACGTCGATGACCGTCAGCGAGATCCCGTCCACCGCGACCGCGCCCTTGCCGGCGATGTAGCGCGCGAGTTCGCCGGGCACGCCGACCCGGACCTCGTCATAGCCGCTGTGCTCGATCCTGGCGACGATGGTGCCGACACCGTCCACGTGACCCTGCACCAGATGGCCGCCGAGCCGAGTGCTGGGTGTCACCGAACGCTCCAGGTTGACGGTCGCTCCGGGCTTCCAGGACTTTGCACTGGTGCGTTCCAGGGTCTCGGCCATCACGTCTGCGGTGAACGTGCCGTCCCCGGAATCGACCACCGTCAGACATACCCCGGACACCGCGATCGAGTCGCCGTGCCGCGCGTCCTGCGTGACCTTGGGCCCGCGGACGACCAGGCGGGCATCCGCACCGCCCGGGCCGAGCTCCAGCGCGACGATTTCGCCGCGCTCCTCCACGATGCCGGTGAACATGAGCCTTCCCTTCGGCGGACCTGGCAACTCCGCCGGTCTCCAGGTCCATCCTCCCCCACGTCGGCACCGGGGGGTCGCCGGCCGGTGGTGACGCAGGCCACGGCCGGCCAGGGTCGGACCGATGACGTCGCGATCAGCCGGCCAGGGCGGCCTGCGCCCGGAGCGCGACGACAGCGGCGGCCGGATCGTCGGCACCATAGACCGCGTTGCCCGCGACGAAGCAGTCCGCACCGGCCTCGGCGGCCTGTTCGATGGTGTCGGCGTTGATGCCGCCATCGACCTGGACCACCACCGTGAGGTGTCCGGTCTCGACCATCGTCCTGGCCCGGCGGACCTTGTCCAGCATCTCCACCATGAACTCCTGGCCGCCGAACCCGGGTTCGACCGTCATCACCAGCAGCGTGTCGTATTCCCGGAGTGCGTCGATCCAGTCGTCGAGGTCGGTGCCGGGCTTGAGCGAGAGGCCGGCCTTCGCCCCGGCGGCCTTGAGGTCCAGCGCCACGCTGACCGGGTCGCGGACCGCCTCGGCGTGCACCGTCACGTTGTAGGCACCCGCCTCCGCGTACCCGATCGCCCAGCGATCCGGGTCGTCGATCATCAGGTGGCAGTCCAGCGGGATGTCGGTGGCCTTGAGCAATGCCTGCACGACCGGCAGGCCGATGGTCAGGTTCGGCACGAAGTGCCCGTCCATGACATCGACGTGCAGCCAGTCGGCGCCGGCGACCCGCTCGGCTTCCTGGGCGAGCCGGGCGAAGTCGGCGGACAGGATGCTGGGGGCGATCAACGGGGCCACGGCGACACTCTAGAGCGCCTGCCGGAGGTGCCGGTGGTCAGCGCCGACGTAGCAGCGCGAGGAACATCCCGTCGGTGCCCTGCCGGTGCGGCCAGAGCTGCACGGTCGGGCCGTCGCCGAGGTCTGGGACCCCGGGCAGGTACGGGCGGGCGTCGATCAATTCGAGGCCATCGGGTCGACGGTTGATCACGCCCGTCGTTTCGGACAGGTGCGGGCTGCACGTCACGTACCCGAGCAGACCGCCGGGCCGGACCAACCGCGCCGCGGAATCGAGCAGCTCCCGCTGCAGGCGGACCAGGTTCGCGACGTCACCGGGATCCCGCCGCCAGCGGGCCTCCGGCCGTCGCCGGAGCGCGCCCAGCCCGGTACACGGTGCGTCGAGCAGCACCCTGTCGAACGACGCGTCCGGCAACCCGGGGTCGCGCCCGTCGGCGACGTGCACGGTGACCGGAAGCCCGGCAACGGTGCGCCGGATCAGCTCCGCCCGGTGCGGGGAGACCTCGACCGCGTCCAGCGCAGCGCCACGTCCGGCCGCGATCGCACCCAACAGGCCGGCCTTGCCGCCCGGTCCGGCGGCAAGATCCAGCCACCGGGTGTCCAGGCCCTCAACGGGAGCGGTCGCCAGCGCGATGGCCACCAGCTGGGATCCCTCGTCCTGCACCGCTGCCCGGCCGTCGGCGACCGCGCGGATCGCGCCGGGGTCGCCGTGCGGCAGGTACACCCCGTACGGCGAGTAGCGCGCGATCGTGCCACCGGCCATCTCGAGCAGGGCGTCCCGCTCGATCCGGCCGGGGCGGGCGACCAGGTGCACCGACGGGGGGATGTCATCGGCCGCCAACGCGGCGGGCAGTTCGGCGTCCGGGGCGCCGGCCGGCCCGAGCGCGTCGGCCAGGGCAACAGTGATCCACCGGGGATGGGCGGTGGCCAGCGACAGATGGCCGATCGGGTCGGCGGGCGGGGCCAGCCGGTCCACCCAGGTCGCCAGGTCGGCCTCGGTGATGCGCCGGAGAACCGCGTTGACGTAGCCGCCGGCGGCAGGGGTGGGGCCGGCCCGGACCAGATCGACCGTTGCGGACACCGCGGCATGCGGGGGGATCCGGGTGCGCAGGATCTGGTAGGCGCCGAGCCGCAACGCGTCCAGCACGGGGCCGTCGAGATCGCCGGGGGCGCGGTCGCCGCACGCCGCGATGATGGCGTCCAACTGGCCCAGCGCCCGACAGGTGCCGTAGCCGAGTTCGGTGGCGAGCGCGGCGTCCCGACCGTGCAGTCCGGCCGCGGTGATCAGGCCGGGCAGGGTCAGGTTTGCGTACGCGCCGCGCTCGCGGACCGCGGTCAGCAGGTCGAGCGCGGCCTGCCGGGACGGGTCCACCTCCGGCGGCCGCCGGGTCTGCGGCCGGCGCGGCGGGCCGGCCGGTCCGCGCCGGCCGCGCTGCGGCGGGCGATTCACCACGACAGCCCCGCCGTCATCCCGGCACCCGTCATCCCAGCACCGCCCCGGCCGCCGGCCGGGCACCCCTGGCCCAGTCCGGCGCCTGCATGGCCGCCCGACCGGGCGGGGTGAGGGTGCCGAGCGCCACCGCTGAGCTCCCGGTACCGACCAGGACCCGGCGCTTCGCCACGAGCAGCTCGCCCGGCGCCAGGCCGCCCTCCGCGGTCGGCTCGACCGGTCCGACCGCGAGCCTTCCCCACGGCGATTCCGTCCAGCCACCGGGGTCCGGGGTGACCGAGCGGATCATCCGGTCCACCGCGATGGCCGGCAGGGTCCAGTCGATCCGGGCGTCGTCGACCGTGATCTTGGCGGCATGGCTGATCCCTTCCGCCGGCTGCGGCCGGGCGACCAGGGACCCGTCGGCAATCCCGTCCAAGGTGGCCACCAGCAGCGCCGCGCCGCTGCGGGACAGCCGCTCGAGCAGCTCCCCGGCGGTGTCCCGCGGTCGGATCGCCTCGGTGACCAGCCCGTACACCGGCCCGGTGTCCATGCCCGCCTCGAGCCGGAAGGCGCTGACGCCGGTGATCTCGTCGCCCGCCCGCAGGGCCGCCTGCACCGGAGCGGCACCCCGCCAGGCCGGCAGCAGCGAGAAGTGCAGGTTGACCCAGCCGTGGGTGGGAACGTCCAGCACCGGCTGCGGCAGGAGCTTGCCGTACGCGACGACCGCGGCGGCCTGCGGCTCGAGGGAGCCGAGGGCGGCCAGGAATTCCGGGGTGCGCACCGACGTCGGGGTCAGCACCGGCAGCCCCGCGTCCCGCGCCACCTCGGCCACCGGGGACGGGGTCAGGGTGCGGCCTCGCCCCGACGGCGCGTCGGGTCGGGTGACGACGGCCGCGACCTGGTGGTCGGAGGCCAGCAGCGCCTGCAGCGACGGAACCGCGGCGGCCGGGGTACCGGCGAAAACGATGCGCAGGAGGAGCCTCCGAGGTAGGGCGGGCCGGTGCGGGGTCGAGTGTACGGAGCGGGCAAGATGACAGTTCGCGAGCGCGCCACCCGTACAGGTGGCCGCAGCGCGTCCCCGCTCGAGTTCCCGGCCGCGCCGCCGGTCAGCACCCGGAGGTCTCCGATGCCCGCCCGCCTACCCGACGGCCGCCCGCTGGTCGGCCGGACCGTGCGCCTCGATCCGACGGTGCCGGATGACGCGGAGGGAATCTTCGCCGCCCTGGACTTCGAGGTGGTCTGGGCGTCCGGCTACAACGGCGGTCCCGGCTCCCGGCCGCGATCGGTGGGGGACGTGGTCGGCGACATCGACCGCAAGACCGCCGCGGGCGAGCGGGTGCAGTACACGGTCCGACTGGTGGCGGACTCGGACCTCGGCGAGGCCGGGACCGTGGTGGGTACCACCAGCCTGGGAGATTTCGTGCTGGTCGACGAGCGCACCCACATCGGGTGGACCGGCTACACCCCGGCCGTATGGGGCACGGCGGTGAACCCGGAGTGCAAGCTGCTGCTCTTCACGCATGCCTTCGAGGACTGCGGGTTCGGTCGGGTCAAGATCCAGACCGACCTGATCAACGCGCGCTCCCAGGGCGCCATCGCGAAGCTTGGCGCCGTCCGCGAGGGAGTGCTGCGCCGGCACAAGCTCCGCGGTGACGGGACCTGGCGCGACACCGTGGTGTTCTCGGTGATCGTCGATGAGTGGCCGCAGGTGCGGGATCGGCTGCTGGAGCGACTCGGCGGCTGACCGGCGGGCCTCCTCCCCGAGTTGATCATGGGCCGCCGTACGCACAAAGGGGACAAGTCGGGCGCAACTGCCTACCGTCGCCCATGATCAACTCAGGCTCGGCGGTGCGGCTGGGCTCGGCAGTACTGCTCAGGCTCCTGGTGTGCGGGGCTCAGAAGGTGGTCGGCGGATCCACCTGGATCCGCACCGAGCTGCCGTCCTTGCGGGCCGAGCGGGCCGCCGCCACCGCGCGCAACGCCGCGGCGAGCGCCCGCCGTTCGGCCTGCGGTGCCCGGACCAAGGCGCGGACCTGCGACTCCGGGCCCCCGCGGGCGGCATCCAATGGCACCGGTCCGAGCACCTCGCCGGTCGGCGGCAGACGCAGATCTTCGAGAGCGGCGAGCACCGCGGCCTCCCCACCTTCCACCGCGGCGAGCGCCACCGCCGGCGGGAAGCCGAGCTCCCGGCGGGCGGCCAACTCGGCGGCCGCGTGTCCGGCCGGATCCCACCGGATCAGGGCCTGCACCGCCACCAGTGAACGGTCGGCGCCGACCACCACCCGGCCACCGTCGCCGGCCGGGCGGACCAGGGCGGCGGCGGCCATCCAGCGTCGCAGAGTTTCCTCGGCCGCCCGCAGGTCGGCCCGGGACAGCAGGGCATAGCCGTCCAGGAGCAGCGCGGCGCCGTATCCGCCCGCGGCCGCGGGTTCGGCGCCCGGAGTGGCGACGACGATCGCCGGGCCGGCGCCGACCACGTCCTTGACGGTGTCGCCGGCCGAGGTGATCAGCGGCGTCCCCGGGAACGCTCGGCCCAGTTCTTCGGCGGTGCGTCGGGCGCCGGCAACCGTGGACCGCAGCTGGTCCGACCCGCACGCCTGGCACTGCATCCGCGGTTCGGCGATGCCGCACCAGCGGCAGGACGGCTGCCGCTCGGCTCCGTTGAGCCCCATCGGACCGTGGCAGTGCCGGCAGCGGGACGGGCGGCGGCACCGGGCGCAGGACAGCGACGGCTGGTATCCCCGGCGCGGCACCTGCACCAGCACCGGTGCTCCGACCTGCAGCGCGGCGCGGGCCGCCGCGAACGCCGCCGGGGACAGTCGGGCGCCGGCCGCGGCGGACTCGGCCCCGGTGGCGTATTCGTCGCCGGCGGCCTCGATGCGCGGGGCGGCGCGGCGCACCTCGGCGCGGGCGGCCACCACTTCGTGCGCCCAGCCGGTCTCCACCAGCAGCTGCGACTCCGCGGTACGGGCATAGCCGCCGATCAGCAACGGGCACCCGGCGGCCGCTGACCGGAGCAACAGCACCTCGCGGGCGTGCGGGTAGGGCGCCCGTTGCTCGGCGAGCAGGTCGTCGCCATCGTCCCAGACCGCCAGCAGGCCGAGGTCGGACACCGGGGCGAAGGCGGCCGCCCGGGTACCGGCCACCACCCGGACCCGGCCGCGGCGCACGGCGAGGAATCGCCGGTACCGCTCGGCCGGACCCAGATCCGCGGACAGCGTGACGGAGCCGTCGGGACCGAGCACCGCATCGAGCGCGGAGCTGAGCCGGCTCAGGTCGCGGGCGTCCGGAACGATCAGCAGGGCGCCGCGACCGGCGCGCACCGCAACCGCGGCGGCAGCGGCCAGCCGGGCCGCCCAGTCCTCCCCCGGCAACGCCTGCCATACCGCTCTGGCCGGCCGTGCGTCCGCGACCGCGTCCAGGAAGGCCGGGCCGGCGCGGTACCGGCGCCAGCCGAGATCCGGTGCGGGAGCGGGACCGGTGGCGGCCGGTTCCGGCGGCTCCGCACGCTCCACCCGCGCGTGCCGGGGAGGCACCGCCAACCGCAGGACGTCGGCCATCGACCCGGCGTACCGGTCGGCGACCGCGCGGGCCAGGTCGGCGATCTCACCGGAGAGCACCGGTTCGGCGGAGACCACCTTCTCCAGGAACCCGAGGCGGCCAGGGTGGTCGGAGGCATCGACCCGGTCGAGGACGTACCCGTCGACGAGTCGGCCCGCGAACCGCACCCGGACGCGGACGCCTGGCTGAGCGTCCTCGGCAAGTTCCCGCGGCACCAGATAGTCGAACGGCCGGTCCAGGTGGCTCAGCGAGACGTCGACCGCGACCCGGGCGACCGGGAGCAGCGCGGCCGGGGTGCGGGCGCCGGCAGTCGAGCGCCGCGGGCGCGCGGTCGCCGGTGCCGGAGTCATGCTCTGTGGATATCACGCCGGTCCGTCGGCCGGGCCAGGCCGGCCGTGCGTCCGCAGCACCGCCGGCACGCTGCATCGCCGGTCCGCAGCATGGCCGGTCCGCAGCATGGCCGCGGCATGGCCGGCACCCAGGTGGCGCCGGTCCGCAGCTTCGCGACACGCAGGTATCGCCGGACCATGCCGGACGCTCCTGGCGGGAGGCCGCCGTTTCGTCACGCTCGCGCCGCCGCTCCGGCCGACGGGGCCGGCGGGGCAAGCCGGCGCTCCCGCAGATCCGAGGAGTACCGACATGAAGATCGCGTTCGCCGCGCTGCCGGCCTACGGCCACCTGTACCCGATGATGCCGCTGGCGCTCGCCTGCGCCCGCGCCGGCCATGACGTCACCGTCACCACCGGCGCGCCGTTCGTCGGGGCGCTGCCGGTGCCGACGTTCGAGATGCTGCCGGCCGAGGCGAACCTGTCGTGGGCGGAGACCGAGACCGCCCGGCGACACCCCGGGATCAGCGGTATGGAATTCGGGCTCACCATGTTCGCCGAGGTGGTGGCCGAGGTGGTCGCGGCCGGCCTGTTGCGTGCGTTCGAGCCGGACCCGCCGGATCTGCTGGTGTACGAAGGGAGCTGCATCGGGGCCGGCATCGCCGCGAGCGTGCTCGGCACCCCTGCACTCGCGTTCGCGCTCGGCCACTGGCATCCGTTCAGCTCGACCGTGCACCAGCGTGCGGTGGACAGCGGCGCCCGGTTCTGGACCGACCGCGGCCGGCCGGCGCCGATCGGCACCATGCTCGCCGGCGCCCTCATCGATCCGCTACCGCCGACCTGGATCACACCGGAAGGTCCCGGCCCGCTCCCGCAGATCCCGCTCCGCACCCAGGCGTGGAGCGACGGCGCCGGCGATCCGCCGGAGTGGCTCCTCGTGCCGGGCGACCGGCCGCGGGCCTACGTCACCCTGGGCACGGTGGCCTTCGGCGCGGTGGACGCGCTGCGGCGGGCGGTGCTGGAGACCGCGGCGGCGGATGTCGACGTATTGGTCGCCATCGGGCCCAATGGCGACCCTGAGCTGCTCGGTCCACTGCCTGCGTCGGTTCACCTCGAGAGGTTCGTGGCACAGGACCGGGTACTCCCCCTGGTGGACCTGGTCGTGCATCACGGTGGATCCGGCACGGCGCTGGGCGCGTTCGAGGCCGGCATCCCGCAGGTGATCATGCCGCAGGGCGCCGACCAGTTCCTCAACGCGCAGCGGCTGATCGAGGTCGGTGCCGGGCGGGTGGTGCCCAACGAGGCCCCGGACGGATCGGTCGGAGCCGCGGTGCTCGGCGTTCTCGACGGGGTCGGCGGGGCCGCCGAACGTAGGGTGGCGCAGTCGATCTCGGCCGAGATCGCCGCCATGCCGGCTCCGGCAGAGGTGGTCGGCGAGTTGATCTCGTTCGCCCGGGCGGCCATCGACGGGTGACCGCGGGACCGGGCGCGAGCTGCCGGAGCCGACCCGCACACAGCACCGGCCGGGCGCCCTTGCAGGCGCCCGGCCGGTGGCCGGAGGAGCGGATGCGACCCGAGCCGGGCCGATGGGCGGCGCTCCGTCCCCGGGTGCGACTAGAGCCCGAGCACCGACTTCAACGCGTCTGCGCGGTCGGTGTTCTCCCACGGCAGCTCGACGTCGGTGCGGCCGAAGTGGCCGTACGCAGCGGTCTGCTTGTAGATCGGGCGCTTGAGGTCGAGATCGCGGATGATCGCGGCCGGACGCAGATCGAACACCTGCTTGATCGCGTCGGAGATCTTGTCCGGGTCGATCTGCTCGGTGCCGAAGGTTTCCACGAAGAGCCCGACCGGGGCGGCCTTGCCGATGGCATAGGCGACCTGCACCTCGATCCGGTCGGCCAGCCCCGCGGCCACCGCGTTCTTGGCCACCCAACGCATGGCATAGGCCGCGGACCGGTCCACCTTCGACGGGTCCTTGCCCGAGAACGCGCCGCCACCGTGCCGGGCCATCCCGCCGTACGTGTCGACGATGATCTTGCGGCCGGTCAGGCCGGCGTCGCCCATCGGCCCGCCGATGACGAACCGACCGGTCGGGTTGACCAGCAGGGTGTAGTTACGGATGTCGATGTCGAGGCCCTCGATCTCCGGCAGGATCACCTGGTCCCGCACGTCGGGGGTGAGCAGCTTCTCCAGGTCGATGTCCTCGGCGTGCTGGCTGGAGACCACGACCGTGTCCAGCCGCAGGGCCTTGTCGCCGACGTACTCGATGGTGACCTGGGTCTTGCCGTCGGGGCGCAGGTAGGGCACCGCGCCGGACTTGCGCACCGCGGTGAGCTGCCGGGCCAGCCGGTGGGCCAGCGCGATCGGCAGCGGCATCAGCTCGGGGGTGTCCGAGCACGCGTAGCCGAACATCAGGCCCTGGTCGCCGGCGCCCTGCTGGGCGATCTCGTCGTCCTCGTCCTCGACCCGCGACTCGTAGGCGACGTCGACGCCCTGGGCGATGTCCGGCGACTGCGCGCCGATGGCCACGTTGACGCCGCAGGAAGCGCCGTCGAAGCCCTTGGCGGACGAGTCGTAGCCGATCTCCAGGACGGTGTCGCGGACGATCTTCGGGATGTCGACATAGCCGGAGGTGGTCACCTCACCGGCGACGTGCACCTGGCCGGTGGTGACCATGGTCTCCACCGCCACCCGGCTGTTCGGGTCCGTCCGGAGCATCTCGTCCAGGATCGAGTCGCTGATCGCGTCGCAGATCTTGTCCGGGTGGCCCTCGGTGACGGACTCGGAAGTGAAGAGGCGGGAGGTCACGCTTGGTCTCCTAGCAGTGCAGGTCGGGGTCACATCTGGAAAAAAGGGCCGTGATGAGGGTACTCAGCAAATCAGGTGTTCGTTACCAACCCGTCATCCCCCGGACGCACCGGCAGCGTCGGTCGGGGCGGCCGATGTGGGGACCGTCACCGCGCCGATGATCTGGCGGGTACCGGCGCCGTGCACGCCGGAGGGATGGTCCGGGTCGGGATCGACGAAGCCGAAATCGGCCGAGCGCGGCGAAACCAGCGCCAGCCGGGCGGCGACCGCGTCGCACACGGCTGCGGCCACCACGCTCTTCGGCCCGAACCCGACCTCGACCGCGGCGCCGTCCGCGGACAGGATCACCGCGGCGTTCTGCTCGACCTCGAAGGCGCGACCACCGTCGACCCGGTTGACCACCAGCAGGTCGCAGCCCTTGCGGGCGAGCTTGGCCCGGGCGTAGTCCATCACCGAACCCGCCTCGTCCCCGGTCTCGGCGGCGAACCCGACGATCACCGGGATCGTGCCCGACCGATCCGCGACCAGGCCGGCCAGGATGTCCGGGTTCAGCGTCAGCTCCAGGGTCGGAGCGCCTGCCCCGTCCTGCTTCTTGATCTTGGTCTGCTGCTCGTCCACCGGCCGGAAGTCGGCAACGGCCGCGGTCATCACCACCACATCGGCACCCGGAGCCCTGTTCGACGACGGCCGACTGCAGGCTGCGGGCATCGGTCACCCGGATGACGGTGACGCCTGGCGGGTCGGCCAGCGCGGTGTTCGCGGCGACCAGCGTGACGTCGGCGCCGCGCGCGGCGGCGACCAGCGCGATGGCGTAGCCCTGCCGGCCGGAGGACCGGTTGCCGAGGAACCGCACCGGATCGAGCGCCTCCCTGGTGCCGCCGGCCGAGACCACGAATCTGCGGCCGGCCAGGTCGTAGGGCAGCGCGTCGGCGCGGAGAGCCAGCAACTCGGCCAGCGCGGTGATGTGTTCGGGGTCCGGCAGCCGCCCCGGCCCGGAATCGGCGCCGGTCAGCCGGCCGACGGCCGGGTTCAGCACGGTGACGCCACGCTGCCGCAGGGTGGCGACGTTGGCCGCCGTTGCCGGGTGCTGCCACATCTCGGTGTGCATGGCCGGGGCCATCAGCACCGGCGCCCTGGTGACCAGCAGGGTCGCGGTGAGCAGGTCGTCCGCGCGCCCGGTCGCAGCCCTGGCCAGCAGGTCGGCGGTGGCCGGGGCGACCACCACCAGCTCGGCCTGCTGCCCGATCGCCACATGCGCGACCTCGGGTACGTCGGAGAACACATCGGTGGCCACCGGGTGGCCGGAGAGCGCCTCGAAGGTCGCCGCACCGATGAACTTCAACGCCGAAGCGGTCGGCACCACGGTCACATCGGCGCCGCCGGCCCGAAGCCGGCGCACGACGTCACACGCCTTGTACGCGGCGATACCGCCGCTGACCCCGAGGACGACCCGGGGTCGCGGCGCTCCCGCGTCCTGGCTCACTCGCCTTCGGTGTGCTCGAGCAGTCCGGCGTTGATCTCGCGGAGCGCGATCGAGAGCGGCTTCTCCTTGGGCAGCGGCTCGACCAAGGGGCCGACGTACTCGAGGAGACCCTCGCCCAGCTGGGCGTAGTAGTCGTTGATCTGCCGCGCGCGCTTGGCGGCGTAGATGGACAACGCGTACTTGGAGCTGGTGCGGGTGAGCAGCTCCTCGATCGGCGGATAGGTGACGCCGGCGGCTGTCATCTGGGCGGTGGTCGGCTGGGCGGTGCTCGGCACCGGGGCGCCGGTCTCAGCAGTGCTCACGCACTCAACTCCTGATTGTCGGGCCGCGCTTGGGACGAGCCCAGTGCGGGCCTCCGGTTACGCAGCGGAGCCGGAACGCGGCTCAGCCAACAATTCTACCAAGGCGGCGACCGCATCCTCGACGCTCGTGTTCACCACCGTGTGGTCGAACTCGGGCTCGGCGGCCAGTTCGGCGCGGGCCGCCGCCAACCGGGCGGCCCTGGTGGCCTCGTCCTCGGTGCCCCGGCCGACCAGTCGGCGAGCGAGTTCCTCGTAGGACGGCGGCGCCAGGAAGATCAGAACGGCGTCGGTGCCCAGCGCGGCCCTCACCTGCCGGGCGCCCTGCACCTCGATCTCCAGGAGCACGTCCCGGCCGGCGGCGAGGCGCTCCTCGACGGCGGCCCGGGGGGTGCCGTAGCGGTTTCCGGCGAAGGCGGCCCATTCGAGCATCTCGTCGGCGCCGATCAGCCGGTCGAATTCGTCACCGGCAACGAAGAAGTAGTTCTCGCCGTGCCGCTCACCCGGCCGCGGACCCCTGGTGGTGGCCGACACCGAATACCAGACATGCGGGATCGTGTCCCGCAGCCGGGCCAGCACGGTGCTCTTGCCCACGCCCGACGGACCGGACAGGACGAACAGCCGGCCGCGCGGCCCGGCGGCGGAGGTCACGGGATGTCAGCGGGTGAATCAGACCCTGAACTCGGTGAGCAGCGCCTGACGCTGCCGCTCACCCAGACCGCGGATCCGGCGGCTGTCGGCGATCTCGAACTGCTCCATGAGCGCCGCGGCGCGCACCTTGCCGACTCCGGGGAGAGCCTCGAGCAGCGCGGACACCTTGAGCTTGGCCAGCGCCTCGTCGGTCTCGGCGTCCTTGAGCACCTGCTGGAGGGTCGTCCCGCCCCGCTTCAAACGCTCCTTGAGCTCGGCGCGGGTCCGGCGGGCTGCAGCCGCCTTCTCCAGCGCAGCCTTGCGCTGCTCGTCGGTCAACTGGGGCAGAGCCACTTCGGCCTCACTTCTCGATGGTGATCGTTGGATGGTCCCCCCTGGGAACCCCTGCGAACCTACTCACGCCCCGATGCCTGGGCAAACACCGGGCCCGTGTCCCTCGCCACGCCACCGGTGCCGGTCGGCGGACAACGTGCGCTGTCGGGGGCAGGGCGGACGGGGTTCACGCCCGCATGCGCCCGACAATCCCGGTGTCGTAATCGCCGGAGCGGAACTCCGGGTTGGCCAGCAGCTCGGCGTGGAAGGCAAGGTTGGACTTCGGACCGACGATCGTGAAGCCGCTCACCGCCGCCGCCGCCCGCTCCATGGCGGTGGCCCGGTCGGGAGCATGAACGATCAGCTTGGCCATCAGCGAGTCGTAGTGCGGTGTGACGGTGGTGCCCGCTGCGTACCCGGCGTCCACCCGGATCCCCTCGCCGGCCGGTTCGACCCACTCGGTGATCGCGCCCGGACCGGGCAGGAAGCGCTTGGAGTCCTCGGCATTGATCCGCAGTTCGATGGCGTGGCCGGTGCGGGTGAGGGTGGACTCGTCGAAACCCGGGTCCTCGCCGGCGGCCACCCGGAGCTGCGCCTCGACCAGGTCGATACCCAGCACCGCCTCGGTGATCGGGTGCTCGACCTGCAGCCGGGTGTTCATCTCGAGGAAGAAGAACTCAGCAGAACTCGATGTCCGGCCCGGCGTCGCCGGCGCGAACAGGAACTCGACGGTACCGGCGCCCTGGTAGTGCACGGCCCGGCCGGCGGTCCTGGCGGCCTCGAGCATCAGGGCTCTGGTCGCTTCGTCCAACGCGGGTGACGGGGTCTCCTCCGCGACCTTCTGGTTGCGCCGCTGCACCGAGCAGTCCCGCTCCCCCAGCGCCAGCACGGTGCCGTCGGCCAGGCCGAGGATCTGCACCTCGACGTGCCTCACCCGGGGGAAGTACCGCTCGACGAAGACCGAACCGTCGCCGAACAGCCGCTGAGCGAACGCGGTGACCTTGTCGAACTCTGCCGCCATCGACGCCGGATCGGTGACCACCGCCATCCCCATGCCACCGCCGCCGGCCGAGGCCTTGATCATCACCGGGTAGCCGATCGACGCGGCCGCCGCCGCGGCCTCGTCGGCGGTGGCCACCGGGTCCTCGGTACCCGGTGCCACCGGCACTCCGGCGGCCGCCATCAGGTTCCGGGCCGCGATCTTGTCGCCCATCGCGGTGATCGCCTCCGGGCTCGGCCCGACCCAGATCAGCCCGGCATCCACCACGGCGCGGGCGAAACCGGTGTTCTCGGAAAGAAATCCGTAGCCGGGGTGGATCGCGGCGGCGCCGCTCGCGGCAGCTGCGGCCAGCACCGCGTCGACGTTGCGGTAAGACTCGGCGGGGCTCGCCGGACCGATCGGCATCGCCAGGTCCGCCTCGGTGACGAACGGCATCCCGGCGTCAGCCTCCGAGTACACCGCGATGGTCCGCAGACCCATCCGGTGGGCGGTGCGGATCACCCGTCGGGCGATCTCTCCGCGGTTGGCCACCAGCAGTGAGTCGAACATGTCGGAGTCCCTTCCCGGTCGGCGGACGACGGCGTCCCGACCGAGGCGCCACGCTAACGGACCTGCTCAGTCCGCGCCGGATGCCCCGCCGGGTGAGCCGGCAGATGGGCCGCCGGACGAGCCGCCGCCGCCGGGGTCGGCAGACCCGGGGGCCAGCGGCGCGCCGCGGTGCAGCGGTCTCCCTTCGACCCCTTCCCTGGTGGCGCTCATCTCCTCCCGGGTCAGCCCGAATGCGTCGCCGTCCCGCTGGTTCAGCATGGCGTGCGACTTGCCGTAGAAGAGGTAGATGAGTACCCCGACGACCATCCAGACCGCGAACCGGATCCAGGTGAAGGCGACCAGGTTGAGCATCAGCCAGACGCAGGCGATCACCGACAGGATCGGCACGTACGGCATGAACGGCACCTTGTAGGAGCGCGGCAGGTCGGGCCGCTTCCGCCGCAGGATGACGACCCCGATGGACACCAGGACGAACGCGAACAGCGTCCCGACGTTGACCATCTCCTCCAGATCGGAGGTCGGCACCAGGCCGGCGACCAGGGCGACGATGACGCCGACACCGATGGTGATCCTGGCCGGCGTGCCGGTCCGCTCGTTGACCTGTGCGAGTCCGCGGGGCAGCAGTCCGTCCCGGCTCATCGCGAAGATCACCCGGCTCTGACCGAGCAGCAGCACCATGACCACCGTCGTGAGGCCGGCCAGCGCGCCGATGGCGATGACCTTGGCGGCCCAGTCGACGCCGAGCTGGGTGAAGGCGCTGGCCAGGGTGGCGTGCTCACCGTCGTGGGTGCCGTCCGGCAGCAACGGCCCGAGCTCGTTGTAGGGCACCATCGCGGTGACCACGATCGTGACCAGCAGGTACAGCACCGTGACGATGGCCAGTGAGCCGAAGATGCCGCGCGGCAGGTCCCTCTGCGGGTTCCGCGTCTCCTCGGCCGCGGTGGCGACCACGTCGAACCCGATGAAGGCGAAGAACACGATCGACGCGGCCGACAGGATGCCGAACACCCCGAAGTTGCTCGGTGCGCCGCCGATGATCAGCTGCAGCAACGGCTGGTCGAGGGCCCGGCCACCGCCCGGCACCGGCACCGCCGGCGGGATGAACGGATTGAGGTTCGACGCCTTGAAGTAGAAGAACCCGACGACGATCACCAGCAGTACCACCGCGACCTTGATGCCGGTGATCACCATGTTGGTCCTGGCGGAGAGTTTGGTGCCCGCCACCAGCAGGGCGGTGAGGACGGCGATGATCAGCATCGAGCCCCAGTCGACGGTCAGCGACCCGATCTTGACGGTCGCCGTGAGGCTGCCGCCGAACTGCGCGAACAGGTCGCCCAGATACGCGGACCAGCCCTTCGACACCACCGCTGCACCCAGCGCGAGCTCGAGGATCAGGTCCCAGCCGATGATCCAGGCGACGAATTCGCCGAGGGTGGCGTAGGAGAACGTGTACGCCGAGCCGGCGACCGGCACCGTTGACGCGAACTCCGCGTAGCACATGGCCGCCAGCCCGCAGGCGATCGCGGCCAGCAGGAAACCGATGGAGACGGAAGGGCCGGCGGTGGTGGCCGCCACCTTGGCACCGAGGGTGAAGATGCCGGCGCCGATGACGACCGCGACCCCGAAGACGGTGAGATCCCAGGACGAGAGGCTGCGCTTGAGTTTGTGCCCGGGCTCGTCGGCGTCGGCCAGCGACTGCTCGACCGACTTGGTGCGCAAGAGTTGGCTCACGCCGGTTCCTTCCCGCTGGGTCCGTCACGGCTTGGATGCAGACGGTAACCCCGGGCCGCCGGGCACGCTCGGTGACGCGACGATCACCCGACGCCGACGACCGGGCCGGTACGAGCCGGATCAGGCCGGGTCGAGCCCGTCGGTGGCGCGGAACGCGACGCCGTGTCCGGTCAGCCGCACGTCGCGGTCGGCCGGCCCGATCCAGGCGGAGCGGCCACGGGGCACCGTCAGGGTGCCCCCGGCGGCGTCGGCCAGCACCGCCTCGCCCTCGGTGACCAGCAGCACCTGGGGACCGTCATGGGTCAGGTCGGTGGTGCGGCCGTCGAGGTCCAGCCGGGCCAACCGGAACTCGGCGGCGGGGGTGGGGTACGCGTGGACGCCGTTCGCGCCGCCACCACCGTCGAGCACCGGCACGGGGCCGGCGCTGAAGTCGAGCACCCGCATCAGCTCCGGAACGTCGACGTGCTTGGGCGTCAGACCGCCGCGCAGCACGTTGTCCGAGTTGGCCATCACCTCGACGCCGACACCGGACAGGTACGCGTGCAGGTTGCCGGCCGGCAGGAACAGCGCCTGGCCGGGCTGCAGCGTGATCCGGTTCAACAGCAGCGAGGCGAGCACCCCGGCGTCACCCGGGTAGCGCTCGCCGAGTTCGAGGGCGGTCCGGTACTCGGGGGCGAACTCCGAGCCCTCCCGTACCCGCTCGACGCTCGACGCCAGAACCGCGTCCAGCAGCGGCGCGAGCAGGGACGAGGGCACCGTGATGATCGACGAGAACAGCGCCCGGATGCCGTCGGCATCCGGTTGCCCGGACAGCAAGGACAGGTAGTGGTCCAGGCCCGGCACCCGGAGCTCGCCCAGCACCCGGACGGTCACCGCGGGGTCCCGGAACCCGCAGAGCGCGTGGAGTTCGGTCAGGGCGCAGATCAGCTCGGGCTTGTGCGAGGTGTCCTTGTAATTGCGGCTGGCCGCGGTGAGCGGGACCCGCTCGCGGTCCTCGGCCGCGAAGCCGTGCCGGGCCTGCTCGGCCGAGGGATGGGCCTGCAGCGACAGCGGTTCGGCCGCGGCCAGCACCTTGAGCAGGAACGGCAGCCGCGGGCCGAAGGTGGCGGTGACGCGCCGCCCGAGCATCCCCTCGGGGTCGTCGTCGATGAGGTCGGACAGGGCAGCGGTCGAGCCGTCGGCCCGATGCAGGGTCGAGGAGTCGCCGGGATGCGCGCCCATCCAGAGCTCGGCCTGCGGATGTGGAGCGGGCGAGTGCTGACCGGTGAGCTCGGCGATCGCCGTCCGGGAGCCCCAGGCATAGGGCCGGATCCGGTTGTCCATCAATTCCACGTGCGCGAGCCCCTTCGTTTCATGCCCGGTGCCGGATCCTGCGCAGTTCAGCTCGATCACGGTCTCAGGTCTCGGCAGCGTCTGCCGCTGCTACGCCGCCCACCGACGACCTGCTGATGCCGTCACCCGCGGTACCGGGCGCGTCACGCCAGCCTACTGGTGCCCGCGGTCCGGCAGTTTCATCATCGCCGCCGGCCGTGGCCTGGCTCTCGGACATCGGCGCAGGTCAGAGCCAGTCATCGGAATCCCGTACCGGTGTCGGATCGATCACGGCCGGGCGCAGCCCGGTCCGCGCGGTGCCCCGCCGACCCAGCCCGTCCGGCCCGTCCAGCGGCGGCGGCGACCCGGTCAGCAGGCCGAGGTACACCGCGGCGAAGTCGAACCGGGAGACCAGCGCGAGCGCGCCGGCCAGCGGGTCCGGACGGCCGCCCGGCGCCTGGCCGCCGGCAGCCGCGCGTTGGGTGTCGAGACCCAGATCGTCGGTGGTCACCGGATAGGCGCCAGGCAGGGCGGACCGCAACGACCGGCCGGCCGGGTGGTCGTCCCCGGAGTCGGCGAGGGCCGGTGCCGTGATCAGCACGGTGCGCAGGTCGGCGGGACCGTCGTCGGGGTCGGCGAAGATGTCCCTGGCGCGGGCCGCCCGACGGAGCAGCGCCGGGCTGGTGGCCGCTGCGGCACTGTCGATCCGGGCCGCCGGCAGCCCGGCGACCTCGCCCAGCACCGCGACCCCGTGCGCGGCGACGGCGTCGGCAGCGGGGTCGGCACCGACCAGCAGCGGGATGCCGCCGGCCAGGTGCTCGGCGAGGCCGATCGCCGGATTGACGAACGACTCCCCAGCGGGATGGCAGGCCAGGGCTACTGCATCGAGGAGGTCCGCGGCGGCGGCCCAGTCCGGAGCGGGGAGCAGCCCGCAGGCAGCGGCGACCCCGGTGACCAGCGCACACCGACCGCAGCCGGCCATCGCCTCCGGCACCGCGATGCCCGGGATCAGCAGGTTGCCGCCGGCCGCCGTCGCCACCGGGCCGATCGCCGCTCCCCGCACCACGACGGTGGCCCCGCGGTGCCGGGCAGTTTCGGCGGCGCGAACGGCCTCCTCGTCGTCCGGCGCGGCAGCCAGCACCACGACGACATCGAGCGCGCCGATCCAGCCCGGCAGGCGGGTAGCGGCGATGATCGGCGCCGGGGCCCTCGTACCGGCCAGGGCGGTCACCACCTCGACCGCGACCGCGGCCCTGGCCCCGACCACCACCATGGCCCGCGGGCGGTCGATGGTCGGGAGCCCGGCGAGCTGGTCGGCGACCGCCCTGACCTGTCCCCCGGCCGAGGCGGCGGCGGGTAGCAGGAAACCGCGGTCCGCCTCGGCCAGCGCCGCCGGATCGTGCAGCAGGTCGGCCTCGCGCATCAGTGGGTCACCCTCATCCCGGCCGGCGTCATCGGCTGCGGTTCATCGGCTGCGGTCATCGGCTGCGGTTCATCGGCTGCGACTCATCGGAGGACGGCCCGGAGCGGGCCTCGTCGAGCAGCAGGATCGGGATGCCGTCGGCCACCGGGTAGATCCGGCCGCAGGTGGTGCAGGTGAGCGCGGATGCGTCCGGATCTCCCGGCTCGCCGAGCGTCAGCGGACTGTGGTGCTCGTCCGGGCAGGCCAGGACCTCCAACAGCACCGGGTCGAGTTCGATGGGCACTGCCGCCTCCTTGTCTCGCCACCGGCGCGCGGCCGGTGCGTGTCGCTGGTGCAGCGGACGGTCAGCCGCGAATGACGCCGAGCAGCTCGTCCCGCAGCGCGGCCATCGCCGCCGCGTCCGCCGCCTCGACGTTGAGCCGGAGCAGCGGTTCGGTGTTGGACGCGCGGACGTTGAACCAGCTGCCGTCCGGCAGGCTGATCGTCAGGCCGTCGAGCTCATCGACGGCCGCCCCGCGTTCGTCCGCCCAGGCCCGGATCTTGGCGCGGACCGCCTCGACATCGGTGACGGTCGAGTTGATCTCACCGGACGCCGCGTAGCGCGAGTATTCCGCCACCAGTTCCGACAGCGGCCGGTCCTGCTCACCCAGGGCGGCCAGGACGTGCATCGCGGCCAGCATGCCGGTGTCGGCGCGGTAGAAGTCGGCGAAGTAGTAGTGCGCGGAGTGTTCACCGCCGAAGATCGCACCGGTGCGGGCCATCTCCGCCTTGATGAAGGAGTGGCCGACCCTCGTCCGGACCGGTACTCCGCCGCGCTCCAGGACGATCTCCGGCACCGCTCTGGAGGTGATCAGGTTGTGCAGGATGGTCGCTCCTGGATGCTTCGCCAACTCGCGGGCGGCCACCAGGGCCGTGACGGTGCTGGGCGAGACCGGCTCACCGCGCTCGTCGACCACGAAGCAGCGGTCCGCGTCGCCGTCGAATGCCAGCCCGATGTCCGCCCCGGTCCGCCGCACCTCGGCCTGCAGGTCCACCAGGTTGGCCGGGTCGAGCGGATTGGCCTCGTGGTTGGGAAAGCTGCCGTCCAGTTCGAAGTACAGCGGCTCGACCTTGAGCGGCAGGTCGTCGAAGACCGCCGGGACGGTGTAGCCGGCCATGCCGTTGCCGGCGTCCACCGCGACGGTGAGCGGTCGGATGCCCGACAGGTCGACCAGGGACCGCAGGAACTCCGCGTACTCGCCGAGCAGTTCGCGGCTGGTGGTGCTGCCCGGCGTGGCGGCCGGCGCCGGTCCGGCGCCGTCCAGGATCGCCTGCGCCTCGTCACGCACCTCGGCCAGCCCGGACTCCAGACTCAGCGGCACCGCACCGGCGAGGCAGAACTTGATGCCGTTGTAGGCGGCCGGGTTGTGCGATGCGGTGAACATCGCACCGGGCAGGCCGAGATGTCCGGAGGCGAAGTACAACAGATCGGTGGATCCCAGCCCGGCCAGCTCCGCGTTCAGACCGGCCGCGGTCACGCCCTCGGCGAAGGCGCCGGAGAGCTCCGGCGAGGAGTCCCGCATGTCGTGGGCGATCACCACCGACGTCGCTCCGCGCTCGCCGGTGAACCTGCCGAAAGCCTGGCCCAACGCCCGGGCGATGGCGGCGGTGAACTGCTCGCCGACGATCCCCCGCACGTCATAGGCCTTGACGATCTGGGACAGCGATGCCGTGGACGGCCCGGTCATGTGGCTCCTCATCGGTGCGGCCGACCCACCTCGGGATCCGGCCCGGGTCAGCGTACCGGCCGGCGCCTGGCGATGGCCGGCAGTCGGGCTGGGTCAGGACTCCGGTCCTGACACCGCCGGCCCGCACCCGGACGCGACCGGGGCGACGGCCCGCATCAGTTTTCGGGGAATCGCAGCACGCGAAGGTGACCACGCCGACCGGTGACCACCGGAGCGGGCTCGGCGGATTGCCGCTCGGCGCGACCGGCCTCCCGGACCGCGTTCGCCAGCGCCTCCAGGTCGTCGAAATTGTGCAGATCCGAGACGAAATCGCCGTCGGGCCGCACCACTTCCCAACCCTTCGGCGCGGTGAGGCGCACGGCGTGCTCGGAGCACAGGTCGTAGGAGTGCGGTTCGGCCGCGGTGGCCAGCGGGCCGACGACGGCCGTCGAGTCGGCATAGGCGTACGTCAACGTGGCGACCGCCGGGTTGGCGCATCCGCTCCGCGAGCAACGCCGCCGCATTCTGGACACTCCGGGGACGCTATCCGAGCGGATCGGCGCCGCCGCGACGGCGCGCCGGACGCGCGGTTCGACGAGGCGGCCGCGATCCTTTCCGTGATGATGGTCGACCGCCGGCAGCTCTCGTTCGGCTCGCACCGGGGCGGTGCCTCCCCCGACAGCGCGGGTTGCGCACCGACAGCGCGTCGCGACGCGCGGGTGGCACGCAACTCGCGCTGTCGGCGCGATCCCGACCTCCCTCGTGCCCTCCTAGACTGACCGAGACCATGGCCGACGAACCCCGTCCCGAACACCGCGCCGCGTCCCGATCCGGACCGCGTCCGCGTCGATCGACCGACGGCACCGCCCGCCGCGACCGGCGCGGCCGGGGGCTTCGAACCCCGCTGATCCCGTCGGAGCTGCCCGGATCCCGTTCCCGGGCGCAGCAGTTCGACCTGGCGGTCCTCGAAGCCGTCGCCGAGCTCGAGGCGCGCTGGGAGGGCGGTCTGGATGCCATCGAATTCGCCGTCGACGAGGTTCCGCCGCTGCCCGCCGGACCAGTGCTGCCCTCCAGCGACGTCGTGTTGGACGGTGGAGTTCCGTTGACCCGGTTCGTGCCACCCGGCGTCGACAATCGCGGCCGGCCGACGAAGGCCCGCATCGTGGTGTACCGACGGCCGCTCGAGGTGCGCTCGGTCGACGTCGGCGATCTGAGCGATCTGGTCGCCGAGGTGCTCGGCGAGCAGGTCGCCGCGGTGCTCGGGGAGCCGGAGGACCGGCCCGCCGACTGAAACCAGGGCACTGGCACCACCCGCTGGTCTCACTGTGCGGACGGCGAGGCCCCGCTGTTCGCGCGGTCGCCCGGACGGTCGCCGACGGAATCCCCGGCCGGGGAACGGTCAGCCGGCGCGGCGCTTCAGTCGGCGGCGCTCCCGTTCGCTCAGCCCGCCCCAGATACCGAAGCGCTCGTCGTGTGCCAGGGCGTACCCCAGGCACTCGGCGCGGACCTCGCAGCCGGTGCAGATCTTCTTCGCCTCACGGGTCGATCCCCCTTTTTCCGGGAAGAAGGCCTCGGGATCGGTCTGGGCGCACAGTGCACGCTCGTGCCAATCCTGGTCTTCCGCCCCCGGCGGCAGGAGCATCGAGGGATCCGGCTGGTACGGCTCCCATTCGTTCATCGGTTGTCCTTTCCTGTGCCGGCCCCTGAAACAGGATCCGGTCCGCGGCGTGTGACGGATCCAGGCACTGGCGAATGACAATGATGTGATTACACCCGTGTGTCCCTCGTCGCGTCAAGCGGTCTGAGGTGGTAATAGGGCCGGACTTGTGCGGGCAAGATCACCGAGCGGCGCCCGCTCGAGAGGCGGAACGGGCCTGAGCCGGCACCGGCGCCCGGCAGACTGGACCGCATGACGGCGCGCGCCCGCGGTACCTGGGTCTTCCCGGCGGTGCTGGTGGTGGTCGCGATCGCCGGGTTCCTGGCCGCCGAGGGAACGGCGCCGGTCGGGGTCTGGGTGTTCGTCATCGTGCTCGGCGGCTGGGTCATCACCCTGTGCCTGCACGAGTTTGCGCATGCTGCGGTGGCGCTGGCCGGCGGCGACACCTCGGTGCGGGCCCGGGGCTACCTCACGCTGAATCCGCTGGTATACACCGACATCGCGAACAGCCTGATCATCCCGCTGATCCTGCTCGCGATCGGCGGCATCCCGCTGCCCGGCGGCGCCGTACTGGTGGAGCCGCACCGGCTGCGCCACCGGTGGTGGGCATCGCTGATCTCGGCGGCCGGTCCGGCGACCAACCTGCTGGCCGGCGTCGTGCTCACCCTTGCCTCGGTCGAGTTCGCCACGACCGGCGCCCTCGGCGCAGCGCTGGCCTTTCTCGGCCTGCTGCAATTCGTCGCCGGCATCCTGAACCTGCTGCCGGTGCCCGGTTTCGACGGCTGGGGCATCATCGGCCCGTACCTGTCACCACGGTTCGTGCAGCGGATCCGGCCGATCCAGCCGTGGGCCCCGCTGCTGGTGTTCCTCGTGCTGGTCGGGATTCCGGGAGCCTCCAACGCGCTGTTCGAGCCGGCCAGGGCCATGGTGGATGCCCTCGGCGGCAGCCAGTATCTGGCCGACGTCGGCAACTCGCTGTTCCGGTTCTGGAACTTCTGAGCGCAGCCCGCCCGGCGAACCCGCCCGGGTCCCTCTGGCAGGATCGGACACCGTGAAGATCGCTGTACTCGCCGGCGGCGTCGGAGGCGCCAAGTTCCTGCTCGGGGTGAAGGCCCACCTGGGCTGGGAACCGTTCGGCGACGCACCCGAGGGCACCGACGACGTGGTGACCGCGGTGGTGAACACCGCAGACGACATCCAGCTGCACGGCCTGCAGATCTGCCCCGACCTGGACTCCTGCATGTACACGCTGTCGGGGGCGGCCGACCTCGAGCGGGGCTGGGGCCGCGAGGGCGAGACCTGGACGGTGTCCACCGAGCTGGCCGGGTACGGCGCCGAGGCGCCGTGGTTCTCCCTCGGCGACAAGGACATCGCCACCCACCTGATGCGCACCCGGATGCTGGACGCCGGCTATCCGTTGTCCGCGGTGACGGCCGCCCTCTGCACCAGGTGGCGAACCGGCGTGACGCTGCTCCCGATGTCGGACGGCAGGGTCGAGACGCACGTGGTGGTCGACAACCCCGGCGCCACGGCAGGGTCCGAGCCCGAACTGGTCGCCCTGCACTTCCAGGAATGGTGGATCCGGCACCGCGCCGCGCTGCTCCCGCACTCCATCACCCCGATCGGCGCCGAGGACGCGACGCCTGCCCCCGGGGTGCTGGCGGCGATCGCCGAGGCCGATCTGATCCTGCTGGCGCCGTCGAACCCGGTCGTCTCGATCGGCACCGTGCTCGCCGTGCCCGGCATCCGGGAGGCGCTGGCGGCAGCTGCGGCGCCGGTGGTCGGGGTCTCGCCGCTGATCGGCGGGGCGCCGGTCCGCGGCCACGCGGACGTCTGCCTGGCCGCGATCGGGGTTGACCAGACCGCGGAAGCGGTCGGCCGGCACTACGGCGCGCGCACCTCCGACGGACTGCTCGACGGCTGGCTGATCGCCGAGGGCGAGCACGCCGACGTGCCGGGCGTTGCGGTGGCTGCGGCACCGCTGCTGATGACCGATCCCGCGGCCACGGCCGCCATGGTCGAGGCCTGCCGGGGGTTGGCCGGTGTCTGAGCAGGCCGGTGTCACCGGACCCGCCCCCGCCGGTCCGCACCCGAGCGTCGGCGCCGCGCCGGCCCCTGACGGCCTGCAGATCCTGCCGGTGCGCGGGCTACCCGAGTTCCGGCCCGGTGACGACCTGGTCACCGCGATCGCCGACGCCGCGCCCTGGATCACCGACGGTGACGTACTGGTGGTCACCTCCAAGGTGGTGTCGAAGTCCGAGGGCCGACTGGTCCCGGCGCCCACCGACCCCGAGCAGCGGGATGAGCTGCGCCGCAGGCTGATCGACGAGCAGACCGTGCGACTGGTGGCCCAGGTGGCGCGGACGAAGATCGTCGAGAACCGGCTGGGCATCGTCGCCGCGGCCGCAGGCATCGATGCCTCCAATGTGTTCGCCGACGAGATCGCCCTGCTGCCCGAGGATCCCGACGCCTCGGCAGCGACCATGGTGCTGGCGTTCGCCGACCGCGGGATCCGGATCGGTGTGGTGATCACCGACACCCAGGGCCGCGCCTGGCGCAACGGTGTCACCGATGTGGGGATCGGCGCCGCCGGGGTGCAGGTCCTCGACGACCACCGCGGCGGCATCGACGGCCACGGCAACGAACTGGTGGTCACCATGGTCGGCGTCGGCGACGAGATCGCCGCGGCGGCAGACCTGGTGAAGGGCAAGCTGTCCGGGGTTCCGGTCGCGGTGGTGCGCGGAATGGACGCGCCCGGCCTGCCGGCCGACGGTTCCGGTCCGCGGGGCGGCGGCCGGACGCTGATCCGGCCGTACGACGAGGACCTGTTCCGCCTCGGCACCGACCTGGCCCTGGCGCAGGGACGCCGGGAGGCGGTCCGACTGCGTACCCGGGTCGCGATGACCGGAGAGCAGGTGGACCCGGCCGTGCTGTCCCGCGCGGTCGGCGCAGCGAGCCGCGCCACCCACTTCGTCTGGGTGCGCGAGCACGCGGACACGTTGCGCCAGGCGGTGTCCGGCACGCTGCAACTCGACGGGGACCCGCTGCCCGGCACCGAACTCCTGGTGGCGTTCGCCACCTCCGACGACCTGTCGGCACTCAGCGCCGGCGGCGCAGCCGTGCAGGCAGTGGTCGTCGCGTTGGCCGCGGAAGGACTGGCCGTGCATCTCGACGACGCTCCGACCCGCTGCCCGGTGGTGGTGCGCACCGTGCTGGACCTGCCCGACGGGTGGGAACCGCTGGCCGCCATCGGCGTCGGTCATCCCGAGGCGCCGCTGGAGGTCGACGGGCCGGTCGACGGCGAGCTGGTACTGCGGTGAGCAGCGGTCATGCCGCTCTGCACGCGGACGCGGTCGCCGTGCTCACCGACTGGAGGGCTCCCGACCACGGTCAGGACGCGCTGCGGCACGCCTTCCTCGGTCTGCTGGCCGCCCGGGCGGATGCGACCGCCAGGGCGTGCGCGCCGGGACACCTGACCGCCAGCGCCTTCGTCATGTCGGCGGACGGCACCCGGACCCTGCTCACCCTGCACCCGCGGGTGGGCCGGTGGGTGCAGCTCGGCGGGCACTGCGAACCGGGCGACGGCTCCCTGGTGGCCGCTGCGCTCCGGGAGGCGACCGAGGAGTCCGGCATCCAGGGCCTGATCATCGACCCGCAGCCGACGCACCTGGACGTACACCCGATCACCTGCTCGCTCGGCGTCCCGACCAGGCACTTCGACGTGCGGTTCCGGGTCACCGCGCCGGCGGGGGCTCAGCCGGTGATCTCCGACGAGTCCGACGACCTGCGGTGGTGGCCGCTGGACTGCGCTGCCCCGTAGACCTCGATAGCGGGCTGCGGCCGATCCTGGGTCGCGCGAGGTGAAAATCGAAGTCACGCCGAGAGTTTCAGGACTGCGACGCTCCGGCCGCGACCAGCTTGGTGCCGTTCAACACCATCGACCGAGATCACCACAGCCGTCTCTACAAGGACCTCAGTTGCGCGCACCAAGCCGCCGGTGCGGCCCGTAGGTCGCCTCAGTCCCGGCCCGGTGCGGAGTCGGCGCACGATCCGCCGGGTCGCGATCCAAGGGCGGCGCGGCACCACAATGAATACTCGCGCCGCCCTCGCCTGGCTCAGGTGCCGGGGAACCATCCGGTTACATCGGCGATCAGATGCGTCGGCTGGATGGTGTACAAACACACCTTTCCGCCGGCGCCCACCTTCGTGATGGTCGCATTGGCGATCGTCGATCCCTTGGTGTAGTTGAGGGTGCTGGCTGTCGGGCGCGGTTCACCACACGGGAAGACGGTGACGTAGCCGGCCTGCAGCGCTCCGGTGGACGTCACGTTGAGCACGACCGCGCCCGCGTCAGCCGGGATGTTGGTGCTCGCCCCCGTCACCTGGAGCTCGACGACCGTGCCCGCCCCGACGATGCCAGCGGGGGGATGGCCGAGGCCGGACCGGGTGTCCAAGAGGCGCTTGGGAGTGAGAGAACGGAAGTCCGTGTCGGCTGGGAACCAACCCGCCACGTCCACCAGGAGGTGGATGCTGGCCTGCGTGTAGATGCACACCCGCCCTTCATCGCCGGTCTTGGTGATGGCAGCGTTCGGGATGGTCTGTCCGGCCACGTAGTTGAGGGTGCTCGCGGTCGGCCTCGGTGATCCGCAAGGGAACACGGTGATATAGCCAACCGAACTCGGCTGGACCACGGTCACGTTCAAAGAGGCCGCAGCCGCATCCTCCGGAATTCCGAACCTGGCGGTCACCGGCAGACTGAAGATGCTGCCGGCCGGCAGCTTGACCGGTGGTGTGACCGCTGAACGCGTATCGACCAGCCGGCGCGGAGACATCGGCACGAAGTCAGAATTCCTCGAGAAGTATCCATTCACATCTGCGATCAAGTGGGATTCCGCGACCGTGTAGAAGCAGATCTTGCCACTCGCCGGCAACGCCACGACCACCATGTTCGCGATCGTCTGCTTCGCGGTGTAGTTCAGATTGCTGGCGGTCGGACGCGGCTCTCCGCAGGGGTACACGGCCACATTCCCGGGAGCCTTCGGCTCGGTCGCGGTCACGTTGAGAACGACTGCTTTGGCCGTTGCCGGGATGCCGGCCTCGCCGGAAACCTGAAGCTCGGTGATGCTGTCGGCCGGCGCGAATCCAGCCTGGGTGACACCCGTTCCGTCTGCGGGTGTCCAGCAGGCGCTCAGGGGTGAGAGGGACGTACCCCGGGGGCGGCGTCGAGTCGGAGATGGTGAGGGTGACGGTGGTGCGCTCCAGGACGCCGTTGACGGGGGCGGAGAGGTGGAGCAGGACGGTTTCGCCGTCGTCGGCGACCGCGTCGGAAAGGATCGGGATCGACACGGGCAGGGTGGTCTGCCCGGTCGAGGGATTGAAGGTCAGAGTGCCGGAGGTGGATGTGTAATCCTCGCCGGCGATGGCTGTGCCGTTGGCGGTGGCGTAATGCACGGTCACCGGTTGGCCGTGGCGCCCGGCCAGCGGGGCGTCGAGGGAGAGGAACCCGTTGGGGCCGCTGAGGCTGACCGGCACCGCGGCGACCGCGGTGCCGGTGGCTGGCTCGGTTGTGGTGGCGTCCGCGGCGCTGATCAGCGGCGGGCTCGAAGTCGTTTTGCACGACCGCGTCGCCGAGGCTCCAGGTCAGCTTGTCCACCGCGCCGCGCACTGTGACGCCCGCGGCCGATGCGCTCTGGCCTGCGGTGAAGATGAGCGACCTGGGGAAGCCGGTGCTGTTCTGGAACACCGCCCCGGCGGGCAGCAGATCCAGCACCTGGGCCCAGGTCATGCCGTCCGACCGCGGCAGGTCACCACAGTGCTGGACAGGCAGAACCAGCCGGTCGCGCCGGTGGCGCTGCCGTCCATGGTGTCGACCGTCGTCCAGGTGTTCAGCGGGATCGGCGGTGTGCACGTAGGACAGCGTGGTGTCGATGCTGCCGTTGTTGTCGGCGTCGATCTTGAGGTTCAGGGACGGCTGCGACCCGCCGGGATCGTTCTCCTCCAGGTACACGTCGAAGCTGCAGTGCGGTCAGATCGGCCACCGGCTGGTCGTTGAGCCCGCCGTTGCTGAACTCCACCTTGGCGCCGGCGGCCGCGGCACCGGGAGCGCCGGTGTCGAACCGGAACGAGCCCTCCCCGAGCGGCGCGCCGGCCGGCCCGGTCACGAATCCCGGGTCGCACCGAACTGGTCGGTGAACTTCACGGCCCAGCCGTGCAACGCCCCCGGCCGCACCACCACGTCAACCGGTGCGCCGGGGGCGTGTCAGTGATGGTGAGGGTGGCGGTGGCGCGCTGGATGACGCCGTTGACCGCGGCGGACAGGTGGATCAGAACGGTCTCGCCGTCGTCGGCGACCGCGTCGGCCAGGATCGGGACCAGCACGGGCAGGGTGGTCGCGCGGTCGAGCCGGATCGAAGGTCAGGGTGCCGGAGGCGGGTGTGTAGTCCTCCGCCGGCGGTGGCTGTGCCATCGGCGGTGGCGTAATGCACGGTGACCGGCTGGCCGTGGCGCCCGGCCAGCGGGGCGTCGACGGAGCGGAACCCGTTGGGGCCGCTGAGGCTGACCGGCACCTCCGCCGAACGCGCTGCCCGTGCCCGGCTCAGTGGCGGTGGTGTCTGCGGCACTGATCAGCGGCGGCTCGAAGTCGTTTTGCACGACCTCGTCGCCGAGCCCCCAGGTCAACTTGTCCACCGCGCCGCGCACCGTGACGCCCCTGGCCGCAGCGCTCTGGCCCGCGCTGAAGATGAGCGACCTCGGGAACCCGACGCTGTTCTGGAAAACTGCGCCAGGCGGGAGCAGTTCCAACACCTGGGCCCAGGTCATGCCACCCGGCCCACAGGTCACCACAGTGCTGGACTGGCAGAACCAGCCGGTCGCCCCAGTGGCGCTGCCGTCCATGGTGTCGACGGTGGTCCAACTGTTCAGCGGGATCGCGGTGTGCACATAGGACAGCGTGGTGTCGATGCTGCCGTTGTTGTCGGCGTCGATCTTGAGGTTCAGGTACGGCTGGACCGCCCGGGATCGTTCTCCTCCAGATACACGTCGAAGTGCAGTGCGGTCAGGTCGGCCAACGGCTGGTCGTTGAGCCCGCCGTTGCTGAGCTCCACCTTGGCACCGGCCCGCGCGGCCCCCGGAGCGCCGGTGTCGAAGCGGAACGCGCCCTCCCCGAGCCCGCCGGCCGGCCCGGTCACGAATCCCGGTCGCACCGCGTTCGTGGTGAATTTCACCGACCAGCCATGCAACGCCCCCGGCCGCACCACGACGTCGGACGTCTGCGCATTCGCCGTGCCCGGGCTGAGGACACCCGTCCAGGCGGTGGCCACCGCGAGCGCGGTAACAAATGCGGAAAGTCGGCGAAATCGCATAGTCGATTCCTCTCGTCAGAGGCGCCATAGGACACGACTCGGGGCCGCGTCGCTACGAAGAACCCACCCAGCGCAACACGCTAACACCGTGGGTTCCGCCCGGCCCGGCGAGCACAGCCCGGATCGATCAGGCCTGGTAACTGCGCATATCCGGGCTGCAGCATCAAACGGTCGGCGTTCACCGATCGCCTCGCGGCCGGCGGACCTCGACGCGGAACTGACCGCCGCGCTACGCGGGCTGACGCGACTACTTGCGCAGCAGCGAGGTGCGGTCCGGGTACGGCAGCGTCGGGGTGAGGCCGCGGAGCACCTGCTCCGGGACGCCGGAGGTCTCGATGGCCTCCTGGTAGCGCTTGCGGTGGGTGTTGTCGAACACGATCAGACCGCCCGCAGCGACATGCGGGAGCGCCGCAACCAGGCAGGCCTCCCGGGCCCGGCCGTCGATGACGATCAGGTCGAACTCGCCGCCGACCTCGTCGATGGCACCGACGTAGGCGGAGAAGTCCTGACCGGCATGGCCGGGCTTGTGCGAAGGCACCGCCGGGTGGTCCGAGACGCTCCGGCTCGCGGACCAGGAAATTGATGTTGGCGTGCTGCGCGAACAGCGGCGCCATGGTCGCCGCGAATCCGGCGTGGTGCTCGACCGAGTGGATCTCGTCGACCCGGCGGGACAGCCACAGCGTGCTCGCACCGGAACCGTATTCGAACACCCGGATCGGCCGCGGACGAGCGGTGAGCCAGCTGTCGACCGCGTCGATCGCCGAGTAGGTCCACCACGGCACGTCCAGCTCGGCGATCGCCGCCGAGTCGTGCACGACAGTGAGGCTGTGGGCCCAGTGCCGCCAGCGGTGCGAGCGGTCGGGCACGTCCTTGGACATGATGTGGACCTTGGTCAGCACCCGCCCGGTGCCGTGGGCGACCGCGGCGTAGGCGGTCTTCGCTCGGTAGGGCAGGTTCTGCAGCATCGTTCTCTTTCGGATCGGGGCAGCCGTACGCCACCCTTGACGTGGCCGGAGCAGTATGCCAGCCCGGGCCTGCCGCGCAGGAAAAGGCCTGCTCAGTGGATCCTGACCGGTCCCCGATCGGGCCAGCCGCGCCCTGTCGCAGCGACGACACCCCGGGCCCGTCCTGACCCGTTCGGACGTCGAGCCCGGGTACTGTGCTGGCTACCACGAGGACCCTGGGGTGGACATGGAGTACCAGAGCCGGTACGACGCGAACTTCTACACCGCCCTGTTCGAAAGCGTCCACCTTCGGCATCCCAGCGCCGCGATGCCTGGTTTCGTGAGTTCTCCGATGGACGACCGCAGCACCCTGACCATTCGCCGGGCCGTTGTCGATGCCTGCGAGCAGGCCGCTGCCGCACCATTGGTCGATGACGAAATGGGCCGAGCCGCCCGCGGGTCGGGCTTGTCCGTCCGAGCGGTGGCCGGCTGAGAGCCGGCGACGCATCGCGCTGACCCGGCGGTCAGCTTGCGACCGCTTGCTCGGCCGCGGCCTCGTAGGCCTCGTGGTGTCGGCGAGCGCTCGCCGCCCAGGTGAACTCCCCGGCACGCACCAACGCGGCCGCCGACAGCGAGGCCCGCCGCTCCGGATCGTCGGCCAGGGTCGCCAGTCCTTCGGCGATCTCGCCGGCGCCGACACCGGTGTAGGCGACCGCGTCGCCGCCGACCTCGGGAAGTGACAGCCGTCGGGTGGTGAGCACAGCAGCCCCGCTGGCCATCGCCTCCAGCACCGGCAGTCCGAAGCCCTCGCCGAGGCTGGGGTAGGCCATGAACTGCGATCCGCCGAGGAACCCGGCGAGGATGTCGGCCGGCAGGTGGCCCGCCCGGATGACCCGCAGCCGAGCCGGCACGGCGGCCAGCGCGGGCTCGATGGCAGTGTCCCAGCCGGGCGAACCGGCCAGGACGAGGGCCGGAACCTGCTCCCGGTCGACAGCGAACCGGGTGAAGCCCCGGATCAGCGCCGGAACATTCTTCCGGGGTTCCAGGGTGCCCAGGAACGCGATCCACGGATCGTCCCCGAGGCCGAGGTGGTCGGCGGCCGCGCGGATCTCCGAGGAGCTGGGCAGGTGGAACCGCTCGGGATCGACGCCGTGGTGCGCGACTGTCAGGATCGACCGGCGGGCGCGGGCGAACCGCACCAGTTCGTCGGCGGTGGCGGCCGACGGCACGACGCACGCTGCCGCCCGGCGTAGCGAGGTGCGGGTCCAGGCCCGGAAGAACCGGCCCTTGACACCGAGATGCAGACCCCGGTCGGAGAAGAAGGTGGCGTCGTGGAGCGTGACGACCACCGGCACCGGGGAGGCCAACGGCATCGTGTAGTGCGGGGAATGGATGACGTCCACCGGCAACCGGCGGGCCAGCCGCGGCAGGGTGGTCTGTTCCCAGGCGAGCCGGGCCGGCCGGCCGCCCAGCTCCTCCGCCACCGGGACGATCCGGCTGTTCGGCGCCAGCCCGGAGAACACCTCGGCGTCGGTGTGCTGGCAGACCACCGACAGCGCTGCACCGGCCTCATCGAGAGCCGCGACGATGTTGTCCACGTAGCGGCCGACCCCGCCACGCTCGGCCGGTATCGCCGTGGCGTCGATCAACACCCGGGGTTCGGTGGTCATCTCATGCACTCCCGGTTCGGCGCACCGGATCGCCGAGTGCCCCGACCGTACCCGTGACGACAGCTGGTCACGAGCCGGAATCTGCGGGTGTCGGATCGGGTGTGACGGCTCCGGATCGGTTGCGGCGTAGCGAGAGCAGCCCAGCCACGCCGCCGATCCCGTCGAGGACGATGAACGTCAGCCTGGCGATCGCGGCGACGGCGACCGCTGGGCCGGCCGCCAATCCGCAGACGGCGACGAAGAGCAGTTCCCTGACCCCGGCCCCGGCCGGCACCGGAACGATGAGAAAGCCGACGATCCACGCGAGGATGGCGGCGAACGCCACCCGCGCCGGATGCTGCTCGTAGCCCAGTGCCGCGGTGATCGCCACGCTCGCGCCGCCGACCAACAGCCACGTCGGGGTGGCTGCCAGCATCAGTCCGACCATCCGGCCCCAGCCGGGCGGGGTCAGCGTCACCCGGCCCTTGGTGCCCTTCGCCAACAGGGCGAACATGGGTCGGGACACCCTGGGGTTGGCGCAGATCAACCCGATCGGGATGAGGATCAGCAGCGCCATCTCCGGCCCGACCCCACCACCGTCCAGCGCCAGGAACGGCGCCAGCAGACCGCAGGCGAAGGCCGCTCCGACGCACATCAGGGCCAGCGAGAGCAGCGTGGTCGCGTAGGCGGTGGAACGCTTGACGCCGTCCCGTCGGGCCAGCTCACCCCGCCCGACCACCGGCCAGATGCCGCCGGGAATGTACTTTCCCAGCTCACCGGCGAAGTACCAGGCAGCCACCTTGCGGAACGGCCAGCTGCGGTCGAACGCGGCCAGTACCCGGTGCCACAGCAGCGCGAGCCCCACCATCGACACCGCGCTGGCCACCACCGCGACCACCAGCCACCAGATGTTCGCGGTCTTGAGCGCCAGCGACACGGTCGGCCATGCGTCGATCAGCGCCTTGGCGCACAACCCGACGGCGACCAGGGCGATCGCGATGCCGAACACCCGCAGACCGAGGGCCAGCGCCTTCTTGCGCCCGGTGGGGGCTGTTCCTGGCGTGCCGGCGTCGTCGATCTCGGCATCGAACTCGGGTCCGGCCGCGCTCATGCGGGCACCCGGGCGATGTGGTTGAACTCGTTGTAGACGAAGAGCTTGCCGGCCCGGCGTGGAAACGGAAAGGAGTACTGCCGGGTGGGCAGCAGCCCGAGCGAGCGGCCCAGTGCACCCAGCGCTTCCTGGTCGGTGAACACCACGTGGGTCGGGTCGGAGGCATACCCGCGCTCCTGAGGGGTGATGAACACCACCCGCCCGCCGGGCCGGATCAGCGGCAGATAGCTGCGGATCACCTGCTCCGCCTCGTCGGCGGTGAGGTGCTCGATGAGGTGCGCGGCCAGCAATGCGTCGAACGACGCCGCCGCCGACACCGCCGGGTCGGCGAAGAACTCGTCGACCGTATACGCCTCGCAGCCCCGGTCCCTGGCGGCGGCGACCAGGTGCGGGTTGTGGTCGACGCCGACCGATCCGGGGGGCAGATAGCTCAGGTTGCGTCCGTTGCCGCAGCCGACGTCGAGCGTCCGGCCCAGGTGCATCCGGCGGATGTTCGCCCGGTACGGCGCCTGGACATCGAGGAGCCTCTTCCACCACTTGTTCTGCAGCCGGTTGAGTCGCTCGGCGTAGTCCGCGTCCGCGGTGGCCGCACCTGGAGGGGCGCCCACGTGCAGGCCAGGGTCGTCGGGAGCTTCGGGCATGGCCACGATCCTGCCAGTTCCGCGGGGGTACACCGGACCGGCTCAGCCTGGAACGTGGGTGATCGCACTCGCCTGCGCGGCGATCTGGGCGGGTGACATGCTCAGTCGGAGCTCGTTGCGTACCCGGTCCAGGGACACGTAGGACCAGCGACCGTCCTGACTGACCGCCTGTACCGGCCCGACATAGGGCTCGAGACGTTGCTCGAGGTAGCTGCCGTCCCCCGGGGACGCCGCCCGGTCGATCACGATGCCGACGAATCCGATCACGGCCAGGTCGCGGACCATGTCCTCGGTGGAGCCGTCGACGACCTCCTCCGGCCAGTCGGTTTCCGGCCGACCCTTGATGCCGGCGGCCGACCACCGCAGCGTCGTGGTGTTCAGGAACGGCCGCAGCTGGTCGCTCTCGGTGGTGTCGCCGATCTTCGGGGACTCCGGGAAGCGACGGAAGGGCAGTTGGAAGACCATCGAGTCGGCCGGCAGCCGATCCTGCAGCGCCCCGAAGAACGCCTGGTCGGAGTGGAACAGGGCGGCGCTCTCGGCATACGGCGGGACGGCACTGTCCAGCGATTGGTCGGCGAGCCCGACCACCAGCACCACCGCTGCGATCAGCGGCGACCGCAGCCACCGGCGGAGCCTGGGGCGGGTGGGCCAGCGGCGGAGCAGCCGGGCCATCCCGGCCTCCACCACCAGACCCAGCCCGGCCAAGCCCAGCAATCCGATGACGATCGACATCCGGTTCCAGTCGCGGATTCCGGTGATGGCCATCGAGAGGAACAGCCCGAGCCCGCCGGTGGTCGCCAGCAGGAAGGCCACCCAGGTCAGCGCGGACAGCTGGGCGAAGGTCTGCGGGCCGGAGCGCAGTGCCGCGACCGCCCGCCGCCGCCGGCGGGCCCCGGCGATCGCGCCGAGCCCGGCGAACAGCAGCAGGACGAAGCCCACCGCGGCGAGCAGGCCGAGCGCGGGGAACTCGGCGGTCGGCGGGTACCGGTCGTCGAACCAGACCCGCAGCTCAGCGAACGGTGGGAACGGATGGCCCAGCGGCGGCAGCACCAGCTGGGCGAACCGCAGGCCGTAGAACTGGGCGTCGTTGGGCTCCCGGACGAAGGATGCGCCGTTGAACCCGTGCGCCAGCCCGTACGCCATGTCCGGAACCAGCGCGACCAGGTACCAGCCGGCCAGTACCGCGCCGCCCATCACGGCGCCGCCGAGCCGCCACCGGTCGCGGGTGCGGGCGAACGCCAGCAGGGCCGCCGCGATCAACAGCAGGCCGACGAACACCGCGTAGTAGACCCCGTCCCAGACCAGCAGGGCCAGGATCACGACGGTGCCGGCACCACGACCGGTGAGCACCCCGCGGATCCGCCCGACGCCCGGCCGCAGCCCCCACACCCGCTCGCCCCGGGACACCCGCAGCACGATCACCATCGCGGGCGCGATCAGGTAGTAGGCCGAGAGGAACAGGTGGCCCTCGTTGCGGATGAAGTGGTAGGGCGCCACCGCGTACAGCACGGACAGCGCAACGGCCATCCACGGGGTCAGCCGGCACTGCCGGAAGAACCAGACGGCGGTGCCGGCGCACAACAGGAAGGTCAGCAGGTAATAGGTGTTGAAGGCGACCACCCAGTCGGAGGTGAACAGCCCCAGCAGTTTGGCCATCGCCGGGTGCAGGTCGTCGGAGAACGGGAAGTCGTGATAGTGCTGCCCGAACGGCGCCCCGAGGCGGGGTTGGGTCTCGTACCAGCCGGTCTCCAGGGTGGTCTTGAAGTGAGCGGCGTGCCCGAGAGCGTCGCTGTCGTAGAAGAACGGGGAGCGCAGGTCCGCCCGCCAGAGCCGCATCATGACCGTGACGGCCACCGCGGTCAGTCCGATCGCCGCCAGGTACCACCGGAGCGGGGACGCCGCCCACCATCGGGCGAGGCGCCCGGGGCCGTGTGGACCCGGCACCTCCGGCGCGCCGGCAGCGGGTGGGGGCAGCGGGTCGCCCGCCTCGACCCGGACAGCGACCGGCGTCACCGGTCCGGCGACCACGGTGGGCTCAGCCGGCACCCTTGACCATCCTGAACAGGTCCTCAGCCGTTGCGGCCATGCCGGCCGGCAGCGAGGTCATCGGGCGGCGGTCCAACTCGGGCCAGACCACCGACCGGATACGCAGGTCGCCGGCCTGGTACCGCGCGTTCGGCGAGGTGCCGAGGAGGACCCACGGGGTGCGCTTGAAGACCCGGCGGAACTCGCCGAGCAGCGTGCCGATGGTGACGCCCTGGTGCGCGCCGAGAATCTTGACGACGGCCCGGCCGTCCGCCGCCGCGAAGGCTGCGGCGCCGGCCAGGGCGTCCACGATCAGGTCGGCGCAATCGTCGACGTAGAGGTAGTCCCGGATGGTGTCCAGCGAGACGTAGATCGAGATCGGGGTGCGGGTGAGATGCGCCCGGCACAGATGCGAGATCAGGCCCTGCGGTTTGCGCAGGTCCTGGCCTGGGCCGTAGAGGTTGGTGATCCGCCCGATCACCACCGGCACTCCGGTCGCTGCCGCGAAGTCGTGGGCGACCTGCTCCCCGGCCAGCTTCGCCCGCCCGTAGGCCGACGTCGGCGCCGGCTCGTGCAGTTCGGTGTACGGCGCGTCGTGGGCGCCTGCGTAGACGCCGCCGACCGATGAGGCGACGAACACGGCGCCGGCGGCCGGATCGAGTCCCCGCGGTCCGACCCGGGCCCGGACCGCCGCGAGCAGGGTCGCGAGCGCGTCCACCTCAGCGGCCAGCGCCTCGTCCGACGTGCCGGTGACCCCGGCGCCGGCGCACCAGGCCAGCTGCCAGCCGGCGCCGGTCCGCTCGGCGCGGTCCAGCAGCCGGGTGATCCCACGGCGCAGGGCCGGGAGCGCGTCGTCGGGACGGTCCCAAGGGACGGGGTCGGTGACCATCAGGTCGCCGCCGTGCGCGGTGATCGACCGGCGCAACGCGCTGCCCAGCAACCCACCGGCGCCCACCACCCAGGTGAGGGTGGTCATCGGCGAACCTGCTCGGCGGTGCGGAGCCGGTCGGCGGGCCTGGGCGAGGGATCCGACCGGGGGTGGGCACCTGAGCAGACGGAGCCACCGGATCGGCGGGTTGCACCGGACCGGTCGGCGGCGCCGGATCCGGCGCCGGATCGACCACGGTCCGCCTCGGCCGACCCAGCGGCCCGGCGGCCGGGTCGCTGACGATCAGGTACAGCGGCCGCCCCATGGCCATGTTGACGTTGACCCCGATGTACTCGGCGATCACTCCGAGCGAGAACAGGATCGCGCCGCTGCACAGCAGCAGCACCACCATCAGTGACGGCCAGCCGGGGGGCGTCTGGGCGTCGAAGACGAGGCGCGCGACCAGCAGGTACAACGCCAGGCAGACTCCCCCGAGCGCCGAGAGAACCCCGAGCAGGCTGACCACGCGCAGGCCCTTGGTGCCACTGGACAGGACCATCCGCCAGAAGTGCGACGAGAGCGAGCGGTAGGAGTAGCCGGACGGGCGGCCGCCCTCGTCCCGCAACTGGACCGGGCAGGTCTCGATCCGGCGGGCCACCCAGCTCATCGCGACGTCCAGGTAGGCCCCGGCACCGGCATAGGCGGCAACGCTGCGGCCCACCTCGCCGAGCACCAGCCGGTAGCTGTGGAAGTCGCGTGCCGACTTCGTCCCCGCGGACGCGGTGATGATCCGTTTGGCGACCCGGGAGGCCGCGTTGCGCACGGCGCCGTGCGGCGGCCGGTTGAGCGGCCGCGCGTAGACCAGGTCGGCCTGGGTGTCCATCGCGACGTCGAGCATCGGCCCGATCGCGGCCGGGTCGTGCTGGCCGTCCTCGTCCATGGTGACGATCCAGTCCCCGCCGGTGGAGGCCATGCCGGCCAGCGTCGCCGGGTGCTGGCCGAAGTTGCGGCTGAGCCAGACCGGCCGCACGAAGGGATACCGGCCGGCCAGCTCGCGGATCACCGCCGCGGATCGATCTGGGCCGTTGTCGTGGACCAGGAGCACCTCGGTGACCTTGGCCGGGTAGCCGTCCGGAGTCTGGAAGCCGTCCGCGAGCGGAGCGATCTCGGCGATCAGCCCGGGCAGCGTCGTGGCCCCCTGGTACACCGGGATGACGACGGAAACCGCGTGCGGCAGTGCCGCGATCGGTTCCGTCATTCGGCGATTCTATCCAACTCCGGGTGACGTTCCGGTTGCTTTCCGTCGTGGGTCCGCAACCGGCGGCGCCGCAGGTGGGCGTAGACGGCGCGGCGGGCCAGTGCCATCCCGGTCGCCCTGACGTCGCCGGACCAGCGGTCCCACCGGGTCAACAGCCCGGGATTGTCCCTGTTGACGGCCCGGTGGAACTCGCGGGCGTGGGCGCCCTGCTCCCGGGCCAGCTCGACGCTCCACTGCTGGTCGCTGACCCGGAACGCGGCCAACGTCCGGCGCAGCGCCACCATCGGACCGCGTCGGAGCACCCGGGCGAAGGTCGCCTGATCGATGAGGTACGGCGACCGGGCGTCCCAGCCACCGGAGGCAGCGAGCGCCGATCGGCGGACCAGGATGCACATCGGTTCACCGAAGACGTTGGTGCCGGCGCTCACCGTGCGCCGCACCGCTGCGGTCGCCGGGGACCAGCCCGGACAGGCCCTGGAGTCCCCGGCCGCGGATCACCGGCACTCCGGCCTCGTCGACGATGTCCCGCCGACAGGCCACCAGCACGGCTCCGGGGTGCGCGTCGAACGCCGCGACCTGCTCGGCCAGCGCGGTCGGATACAGCAGGTCGTCGCCGCAGACCAGCTTCAACAGCTCGCCGGCCGCCCGGTCGGTGACGGCGGTCCAGTTGGCCTGCGCCCCGCCGCCGGTCGGCACCCGCATCAGCCGCACCCGCGGATCGTCGCTGAACCGCCGGAGCAGATCCCAGGTGCCGTCGGTCGAGGAATGGTCGGAGAGGATCAATTCGAAGTCGCCGAAGGTCTGCTCGAGGATCGACTCCACCGTCTGCTCGATGAACCGGGCATTGTTGTACGCCGGTACCACTACCGAGACCCGGGGTGTCACGTCGCTCCCTCCCCGGTGCCGCCCACCGCGGCCTGTTCGGCCGGCGACCGGCGGAAGGAGAAATCGCGGTGACCGAAGAACGTCACCACCACGGTGCCCGCCGCGATCAGGAGCTGCGCGGGCAGCACCCGAAGACCGACGAGTTCGACCAGGACCGGCAACAGGGCCGCATTGACGGCCAGCGCCGTGAGGTTCACCACTTCGAACCGGCCCAGGTCGCGCCAGACGTGCCCGCGCACCCGGAACACGAACCTGCGGTACAGCACGAACGCGCACAGCACGGCGGCGACGTGGGCACACAGGAGCACCACCATGTAGCCGAACCTGGCCTCCAGCAGCACCTGGAAGAAGATGAACCAGAGCGCCCCGACCAGCGTGTTGGTCCCCCCCACGAGCAGGAATGCCACCCGCTGATCGTGGATCAACCGCAGCAGTGGACCCGCGGTACCACGCATGCCGGCCGGAGCCTCGAGCTCCGCGGGTCCCGGCACGGCGGCCGGTCCCTCGGCGTCTCGCTGCTCGGCGGTCATCGGCGCATCCTCGGCGTAACGTGGTGGCTCCGGCCGTCGCCGCAGGCGACCGCCGACAGCCTGTCAAGGCCGGCTTCCACGGTCTCACAGCACGCCGGGGATCGGTGAATCCGGCGCGGAGCGTCACACTCAGCGCAGGTCCACGTCGACCATCGCGGCCACCACGTCGTCGAACTCCAGGGTGGACCGCCAGCCGAGCCGGGTGCGCGCCCTGGTGGGATCCCCCACCAGGGCACTCGCCTCGACCGGGCGGAAGAAAGCCGGATCGGTGCGCACGTACCGTTCCCAATCGGCGATGCCGGCCCGATGGAAGGCCGCCGCAACGAACTCCCGGACGGTGCGCGCCTGCCCGGTGGCCACCACGTAGTCGTCGGCCTCCGGGTGCCGGGCGGCGAGTACCAGCGCGTGCATGTAGTCCGGCGCCCACCCCCAGTCGCGGACCGCGTCCAGGTTGCCCAGCACCAGTTCGGTGGCCTCACCACGAGCGATCCTGGCTGCGCCCTGGGTGATCTTCCGGGTGACGAACGCGTCCGGGCGCCGTGGCGACTCGTGGTTGTACAGAATGGCCGACACCGCATGCAGTCCACGACCGCGGTACACCCCGACCAGATGGTGGGCGTACGCCTTGGCCGCGCCGTACGGGCTGACCGGCGCGATCGGCGTTGCCTCGTCCTGCGGGCTGTACGGCGGACTGCCGAACATCTCGGCGCTGGAGGCCTGGACGAACCTGACCGGGCGGCCGGACCGCTCCGCCAGGTCGAAGGCGGCCTGGAGCACCCCTGCCACCGCGAGACCGGACACCTGGCCGGTGGCCACCGGCTCCGCCCAGGACCGGGCCACCGAGGAGATGCCGGCGAGGTTGTAGATCTCGTCGGGCGCGATCTCGGCGAGCAGCGCAGCCGTGCCGGCCACATCGGTCAGATCGCCGCGATGCACGGTCAACGCCGGGGTGCCGGCCTCCAGCCCACCGACCGGACCATCGGAATCGCGGGCCAGGCCGTGCACAGTGAGACCCTGGGCGAGCAGCAACTCGGCGAGGTATCCGCCGTCCTGGCCGCTGATCCCGGTGATGAATGCGGTCGGCACGTCCGTCTACTTGCCGGCCAGCGCCTGCTGCTCGGCCACATCGTTGTCGATCATCATGGCGACCAGCTCCGGGAATCCGACAGTGGGTTCCCAGTTGAGCTTCGCCTTGGCCTTGGCCGGGTCGCCGATCAGCAGGTCGACCTCGGCCGGGCGGAAGAACTGGGGGTCGACGTAGACATGCGGTTCCCAGTCCGAGATACCCACCCGGGCGAACGACAGGTCGAGCAGTTCGCGGATGGAGTGCGTCTCGCCGGTGGCGACGACATAGTCGTCGGCCTCGTCGGCCTGCAGCATCCGCCACATGGCGTCGACGTAGTCGCCGGCGAAACCCCAGTCGCGCTTGGCGTCCAGGTTGCCCAGCGAGACCCGGTCCTGCAGACCGAGGGAGATCCTGGCGACCGCCCTGGTCACCTTGCGGGTGACGAACTCGGGTCCTCGGCGGGGCGACTCGTGGTTGAACAGGATGCCCGAGCTGGCGTGCAGGCCGTAGGACTCGCGGTAGTTGATCGTCATGTAGTGGCCGAACACCTTGGCCACGCCGTAGGGCGACCGCGGCCAGAGCAACGTGGTCTCGCGCTGCGGCACATCCTGCACCTTGCCGAACATCTCCGACGAGGACGCCTGGTAGAACCGCACCTTGCCGATGTCGCTGCCGGCGTAGAGCCGGGTCGCCTCCAGCACGTTGAGCACGCCAAGGCCGGTGACCTCGCTGGTCAGGTTGGCGTTCTCCCAGGAGTAGGCGACGAACGAGATCGCGCCGAGGTTGTAGACCTCGTCGGGCTGCGCCGTGTTGAACGCCCGGATCAGGCTGGACAGGTCGGTGATGTCGCCGGTGACGAGGGTGACACCAGGGACTTCATGCTCCACCAGGGCCCGCTTCGGGTTGTTCTGGCCGCGGATCAGGCCGAACACCTCGTATCCCTTTCCGAGCAGCAGTTCGGCGAGGTACAAGCCGTCCTGTCCGGTGATCCCGGTGATGAGGGCGCGGGGCATGGGGCTCCTTGAAAGCGGATCGGGGAACGGTCCGGGACATCCTAGCCGGGCGTGGCCGGGTGGCCATCCGCCCGCGAACCGCCTCGCCATCCGCCCGGGAGTCGCCGGCGACGGGCGCCGCACCCGGCGGGCCGCTGCACCCGATCGCCGACCGCTGCGCGGTACGATCCGACGCCGTGGCCGGTCGCACCGGCGCAGGAGGCACCCCGACGACGTGGTGCGCCGCACCCCCGGCCCGTCCGCCTCCCGATCCGTGCACGCGCACGCGACCAACAGGAGGCTCCCGATGCAGGACCCGAACGGCGCCCCGACGGACCCGCGGGACGTCGACACCCTGGCCGTGATGACGGCCGTGGCCGACCGCGCCGCCGGCGCAGCGGTTGCGGCACCGACCACGGGTCCGGCACCGGCACCCACGGTCGCGGTGCCGGCCGCTCCACCAGGGCCGATCGACGATCTCCTGGGCCGGGCCCGCTCGGGTTACGCGTCGCAGAACGCAGTCGGCGGCACCCGGCTGCGGTTCCTCAAGCGGGTCGCGCTCCGCGGGTCGCGGCTGTTCACCCACAAGCTTGTCGAGTCCGGCCAGACGGTCGCCGACGCGGTGCAGGTGCTCGAGACCACCCACGGCGCGGCCATCGCGGAGCTGGTCCGGCGCGCGGACCGGGCGGAGGCGTCCCGGGCCGCCGAAACGGCCAGACGGGATATCGACACGCAGAACCTGCAGATGCAGATCCACCGGGACGCCGACCTGCTCCAGGCCCAGGTGACCAACGCCGGACAGTCCCTGAACGCCCAGCTGACCAGCATCGAGCTGGGCACCGCCGACGCGGTGGACGGCGTCTCGCAGGAGCTCTACCGCACCACCCAGACGCTGGCCGCGCTCGAGGCCGCGATCCGCGAACTGGACAGCCGGTTCGACCGGGTCAGCAGGATCGCCGAGTACGACAAGAGCGAGCTCTACCGCATTCGGGCGCTGGTGGCCAGGCTCGCCGGCACCGCGGTCGACCGGGCAGGTTCGGATGAGCAGCGCCCGGACACCGCAGTCGCCGGGTCGACGCGCCCGCTTGATCCGTCGCCGGTGGCGCTGGACGAGGACACCTACCTCGACTTCGAGCAGGGCTTCCGAGGTAGCCGCGACGAGATCAAGAGCCGTCAGGTCGACGCTCTCCCGCTGATCGCGCACGTCCAGGGCTCCACCGCGCCGGTGCTCGACCTGGGGTGCGGCCGCGGCGAGTGGCTCGAGATCCTCGGCGGCGAGGGCATCGCCGCCTACGGCGTCGACAGCAACGCGGCGATGGTCGCCGACGCGGTCGGGGCCGGGCTGGACGCACGGGTGGACGACGCGCTCGATCACCTGGCGCACCTCGACGAGTCCTCGCTCCAGGGGGTCTCGGCATTCCACTTCGTCGAGCACATCCCACTGGACGCCCTGGTCTCCCTGCTGGACAGCTGCCTGCTGGCGCTGCGCCCGGGTGGCACGCTGCTGTTCGAGACCCCCAACCCCACCAACCTGGTGGTCGGCGCGGCGGCGTTCTACCTGGACCCGACGCACCTGCGGCCGCTGCACCCGGACTTCCTCAGATTCCTCGTGGAGTCGCGGGGATTCACCGATGTCACCGTGCACTTCGTGCACCCGGTGATCGACGAGGACACCCTGCGGTCCGGAGGTCCGGCCAACGGATACGACGATGCGCGGCTGGCCCGCGTCGTACGCGGCGCCGAATGGGCCCTGTTCGGACCGCAGGACTACGTCCTGGTGGCCCGCCGGCCCGAGGCGGTCGAGTGAAGGTAGCCATCGTCAAGCCCGACTGGCGCATCTCCGGGGGCTTCGAGAAGGTCGTCGACCAGGTCGCCGCCGATCTGGTCGACGCCGGCCACGACGTCGGTCGGATCGACGTCGATGTTCCCTCGATCGCGCGGCAGCCGTTCGGCGTGCCGGTGCCGGACGAGGCCTGGGCGAGGGCGCCGGAGTGGTTCAACCACTTCGCCATGCTGGAGAAGTTCCGCGACCTCGACCTGTCCGATGCCGATCTGGTCATCTCCACCCAGCCACCGTCCTACGCGGTGCGGCACCCACGGCAGTTGGCGCTGTTCTACCACCACCAACGCGCCTTCTACGACCTCGCAGAGGTGTGGGTGGCGTCCGGCCTCGCGCCGGCCGCCCTGCACGACCGAGCGGTCCGGATGCTGCGGGCCGCCGAGGCGCCCGACCTGGCCGGCGTCAGCCACTTCCTGGCCGGATCGCCCCGGGTGGCCGAGCGGCTCCGCCACTATCAGGGGCCGGAGGTGCCGGTCTCGCTGTACGACGCGGCAGCACCCCAGATCGACCTCGGCGGTGAGAGCTTCGACCAGGTGCTGTGCGTGAGCAGACACGAATTCACCAAGCGCACCGAACTGGTGGTGCAGGCGCTGGCTCTCGGCTCCGCGAAGGGCGTGCTGGTCGGCGGGGGCGGCCGGCTCCCGTTCGTCGCCGCGCTGGCGTCGGCCATGGCAGCGGGAACGGTGGATCCGGGGGCCCTGACCGACGAGGACCTGTGGCTCAACCTCGGGCTCGGGGTCACCGGACTCGGCGAGGGTCACCCGCGCATCCGGCTGCCCGGCCGGGTCGACGACGTCCGGCTCGACCGGGAGTACCGGTCGGCCCTGTGCGTCGTCGCCCCGGCCTACGACGAGGACGACGGTCTCACCGTCCGGGAGGCCTTCGCCCATGGAAAACCGGTCATCGTGTGCCGTGACGGTGGCGGTCTGACCTCGTCGGTCCAGGATGGGGTCAACGGGTTCGTCGTCGAGCCCACCGGGGCCGCCATCGCCGAGGCCGTCGCCGCCCTCGCCGACGATCGGGAACTGGCCCGGCAGATGGGCGCGGCCGGTCGGGAGACCGCGTTGGAACGGACCCCCGGCCGGGCACGGGATCAACTGTTGGCCGCGGTGGAACTGGTCGGTTCGAGGGGGCGCTGAGATGAAGATCGCGATCGTGGCACCCAGTCCGGTGCCCTACACGCCCGGTGGTGCGGAGGCGGTCTGGTCGGGCCTGTTCCTGGAACTGGCCGGGAACTCACCGCACGACGTCGAGCTGATCAAGATTCCGGTGGCCGAGCGCACCCTGCCCGAAGTGATGACCGGCTACCGGGACTTCAGCCGCTTGGACCTGACCCATTTCGACCTGGTGATCAGCGGTAAGTACCCGGCGTGGATGGTGGACCACCCGCGTCACATCGTCTACATGCTGCATCCGCTACGCGGGCTCTACGACAGCTACGACTACTTCGGGCTGCCGGCCGTCGAGACCTCGACCGAACCCGTGATCCGTCGCCTGTTGGCCCAGGCCGCTCGGCTGGTGACTCCCGGCCAACTTCCGGTCCTGTTCGAACTGTGGGACCAGGCGCTGGCCGACGTCGGCCCGGACCATGCCGCACTCCGGTTCCCGGGACCGCTGGCCCGGACCCTGGTCAAGGCCATGGACCGGGTCGCGCTGCGGACCGACGCGGTGGTGCGGCATCTGGCGATTTCGCGCACGGTTGCCCGTCGGGCGGAGTACTTCCCGCCCGATGCCGTGGTGCACGTCCTGCACCCGCCGTCGGACCTCCGGGGGCTGCACTGGCAGCCCGGCGAGTTCTTCTTCACCTCGAGCCGGCACGACCAGCCCAAGCGGCTCGACCTGCTGATCGCGGGGATGGCCCACTACGAGGGAACGTCCCGGTTGCTCATCGGCGGTCGCGGGCCGGAGTCGGCCCGGCTGGAGGAACTCGCGGCCGACGACCCACGGATCGTGTTCACCGGTCGGCTCTCCCAGCCAGAACTGGTGGACCACTACGCCCGGGCCATCGGGGTGCCGTTCCTGCCGATCGACGAGGATCTCGGGCTGATCACCCTCGAGGCGTTGGGCTCCGGGAAGCCGGTGCTCACGACCAGGGACTCCGGCGGTCCGATGGAGTTCGTGGTGCCCGGCGCCAATGGCATCGTGGTTGCGCCGTCGGCGGCTGCGGTGGGATCCGGGCTGACCCGCCTTGAACTGCTGGCAGCTGACCCGGAGGTCGCGGCCAGGGCCGCGGCGACCGTCGAGAAGATCACCTGGAAACGCGTGGCGGACGAACTGACCACCCCGAGGGCCGCACCACTGGCGATCACCGGGCGGGCCGGCCGCCCGCGACTGGCGATCACGTCCACCTTCCCGATCTGGCCGCCGCGCGGCGGCGGACAGCTGCGCGCGTACCACCTCTACGGAGCCCTCGCCGAGCAGTTCGACGTCGAGATCATCTGCCTTGCGGCGCCGCACATCCCTCCGTCGGTCCGGCGGCTCGCGCCCGGTCTGGTCGAGCGGGTGGTCCCCCGCTCGGCCGAGCACCAGCAGGCCGAGCACGAGCTGAACGAGCAGGTCGGGTTCCCGGTGACCGACATCGTGGCCGGGCAGCTGATCGGGTTCACGCCGGATTACCTGGCCGCGCTCGGCGCAGCGAGCGACGGCGCGGTCGCGATCGTGCTGGCCGATCCGTACCTGCTCCCGGCCGTCCGGCAGATCGGTGCCTCCGCGCCGATCATCTACGACGCCTACAACTGCGAGTACGTCCTCAAGTCGCAGATGCTCCCGCCGATCGATGTCGGGAGCTCGCTGCTCGACCTCGTGCGCACCATCGAGGGGGAGGCGTGCGAGGCCGCACGGCTGATCGTCACGGTGTCCGTCGAGGACCGCGCCCACATGCAGCGCCTGTACGGCACCGCCGAACACAAGTTCCGGACCATCCCCAACGGTGTCGATCTGACCGCAGTGCCGTTCACCCCGCTGCCGCAGCGGATGCAGAACAGATCGCGATGGCTGGCCGGCGTGCACGCGCGGGGCGGCAGTCGGAACATCGAACGGCTGGCCACCTTCATCGGATCCTGGCATGTGCCCAACAACCAGGCCGGAGCCCGGATCGTCGCGATGGCGCCCGCACTGCCGGACGTCGGGTTCCTCCTCATCGGGCGCCACACCGAGACGTTGGTACGGCACGAGTTGCCGCCGAATGTCTTCCTGCTCGGCATGGTCTCCAACACCGCCAAACAGGCGGTGCTGGCCAGCGTCGACGTCGCGCTCGCCCCGTTGTCGAGCGGCTCAGGTACCAACCTGAAGGTCGTCGAATATCTCGCCGCCGGCGCGCCGATCGTGAGCACCCCCGTCGGGCTCCGCGGACTGCAGATGGACAGCTCCCTGATCCGGAGTGCGACCCTCGACGAGTATCCGACGGCGATCGCCGAGGAGCTGGCGCGGGCCGATGACGATCCGGACGAGGTCTCCCGACGCACCGTCGGCGGCCGACTGGCCGTCGAGGAGACCTACGGGTGGACGGCGCTCGGCAGCGCCCTGGCGGACAGCATGCTCCAGGTGCTCGATCTGCCGCGCCGGGCTTCCTCACCCAGCGACGACGTCACCGGCCTCTGGCCAGGGCGGCGGCTCCCCAGTCGCTGGCGCAACGGCGGCGAGGTGCTCGCCGGCGGCCTCACCGGCCGACTGCCGTACTACGGCCGGTAGGCCAGGAAGTAGTACGACCGACCCGTCGAGTACTCCCGGTCGAACTCGTCCAGGGTGAGCGGCGGCTCGCCGCGCAGCCAGCGATCCAGCAGCGTGACGGACATGTCGTGCTCGGCGAAAGCCTCGTGGATCATCGCCGGAGTGGTCCCGTAGAAGTCGCTCGCGCCCAGACCGCACTCGAAGACCACCACCGGATGCCAGGTACTGAGGGTGCGCGACGCTCCCTGGAGCACCCCGAGTTCCGCACCCTCGACATCGATCTTGATCAGGCTGACCTGGTCGTCGGCGGCGACCATGTCGTCCAGGCGGCGGAGTTCGACATCGATGACGTCGATCTCCTCGTCCGGACGGTCGTACCGGCGCTCGCGCAGGCCGCTGTAGCCGGGGTTGCTCACCACGTGCCGGAAGGTCGTCGAGCCCGTCTCGGCGGCGAGCGCGACCTGGTGAACGGTCACCGCAGGGAATCGCTCGCGGAGGTCACCGGCCATCGCCGGCAACGGCTCGAACGCGTAGTGGTGGCGGTCCGGGGCCGCGTCGACCATGGACCGCAGGATGTCGCCGTGATGCGCCCCGACGTCGATGGCGCTGCCCGGGTCATTCGTGAGCACCCTGGCGATGACCTGCGCGGTCCACGCGTCGTACTCCGCGTTGTCCGGTGGCCCGGTCCGCTCCGCCACCGCGGCGACCGGTGCCGGGTCGGTCGGTGCTGCCGCCGCGCCGGCGGGTGCTGCCGGTGCCGCAGCGGCGAGCCGGTCCGCCCGCAGCTCGTCGACGAGCCCGCGGATCAGGTCGTTGGTGGCTGCGGCCTCCACGGCCAGGACCCTGACCGCGGCAGCGGTCGGCCGCAGAGCCCGATCCCAGTACCTGGCCGTTCTGGCAATCCTCTTGCGCATGTGTGCTCCCGCCCGCCGATCATGAATGTGCACCCTCAGCCGGCGCGAACCGCGCCGCCGCCGGACATTACCGTCAGTCGTGGACCGCCTCGCGCAAAACGCATCCGGGGATTGATGATCCGGAACCCGAGCGGCCGGACGTCGGGCACCTCGAGCCTCGGACCGTCGGTCGACAGCAGCACCCGGGTCGGTCCGGGAGGTAGCCGGACCCGACGTCCCCATCCGACCTCTCCGGATGCGGGGACCGGGACCACGTCGTCGAAGGCCGCCGCGCCCGCACCACCCCGGATCCGGACAACGGCTGCGGTGCCCGGCGACCGCGAGAGCCCCCAGCGCAGGTCGGCGTGATCGGCCCGGTCGGCGTGGTTGACGATCAGCAATTCGCCCTCCAGATCCGACCAGCGCCAATCCGCGTCATCGTTCGATTCGGATCCCCAGAAGCCCGAGAGCCACCCCAGGGAGATCGGGTCCGGGACGCCGTCGGTCTTCTCGCTGACCGAGGTCAGCAGCCAGCCGTCCTTGGTCCCGACAACGGTCCGATGGAAACCCGCATCGTGCAGCACCTGGGCCAGACTCAGGTCCGTGAAACCGGCGAGGTGGAAGTCCCCGGTGTAGCCCTGCGTTCCGAACAGCCTGGCCAGCAGTCCGTCGTGCTCGGTCGCCGTGTCGTGTTCGATCAGATAGCGACCGCACGCGGTGATGTCCGAGGTCTCCAGCCTGAGCAGGCCGCCGACCCTGAGCACCCGGTTCCACTCCGCGAGGGCGCGAGCCGTGTCACTCCTCGGCAGATGTTCCAGGACGTCCATCGCGACCACCTCGTCGAAGGAGTCCGACGGGAGCATCGAGAGGTCGCGGACATCGGCGACCAGATCGGGACGGTGGAAGTCCTGGAGATCGACGTTCAGGTATCCCTCGCGAAGGTCGAATCCGCACCCGAGGTTGAGCTTGCGAGGATGCCCGGTCGGGTCGAAGACGAAGCTGCCCACAGGATCTCCTTCCGTTCGGCCATTCCGTCATCCGGCTCCGCCTGCAGTTCGCACGATCGTGAACCACGGAGTGTCGGTGCGGACGTACTGCGCGCCGCTGAACATTCTGCTGCCTGCGGCTGCTGCTTTGGCCCGGACTGCTTCCGGAGGCGGCCATCCGGACACCTGGGCCAGGTCGAAGTTGACCAGGACGACCACATCGAGTTGATCATCGTCGAACATCTTCGCCAGCCGGGCCTGGACGCCCTTGTCGCCCAGCTTGCCGTGCCGCAGGATCACGTCCTGGGCAGCCTTCGGCATGCCGACCGTTGCGTTCGCCATGGCCTTGTCCCCGCCCGCGTTGTAGCAGCGCAGTCCGGTTGTCCCACAGATGAAGTTGGCCGTGTAGTCGTTCGAGCCCGGGCTGACGCCGCCGGGCCCGTAGAGCATGGCGCGCTCGCCGGGGCGGATGAGGGCCCCCAGCGGCTCGGTGACGCCCGCCTGGAACGCCCGGACGGACACCAGGTCGGCCCGCTGGAAGCTCAACGTCTGCGGCACGTTGTCCACGGACTCCACCACCATCAGGGTCGCAAGGACCGCACCGACGACGATCCCGGTGACCCCGTGGAATCGACGCACCAGGTAGCTCAGGCCGAGCAGCGCCAGCGCGACGGCCGCGAGCCGCACCCCCAGTTCCCACCGGTAGAGCGCGCGCATCATCGAGATGCCGGGCACGTGCTGGTAGACCCAGGCCCATGGGCTGGTCGCGGTCGCTTCCGCGGCGGGCATCGTGTACGTGATCGTCGCTCCGGGCGCAACGGTCCGGAAGTCCTCGAACCGGATGGACGGGCCGAGCGCCAGCATGAAGGTCAGGGCACCACCGATCGCGGCGACCACCCGCACGCCGGGTCGGCGCCCGGCGATCAGACCGATGATCGCCAACACGATGACCAGGCCGCCGAGGTAGACCTCCCACAGGTTGTGCCCGTCGTTGTAGGCCTGCAGTGGTCCGATGTTGTGGTGCAGGCCGAGGAGGTCGGCGATCCAGACGGTGTCGGGCGGCACGAAGATGCCGTAGAGGTCGACTCCGGCTCCACGGAAGTAGTCGAGCGCCGACACTTTGAACGTGCTGGTGTCGACCGACAACGCGTAGATCACGTAGGCGATGACATAGGACGCCGCGACGATCCCTGCGGCGGACAGCACGGATGGCCAGCTCCGGAACCGGGACCGGCGCAGCACCCGGATCCCCCACACCAGCCAGATGAGCCCGACCCCGACCGACGTGATCACCAGGGAATAGGGATCGAGCATCAGGGCGACGGTGCGTACCACGACCAGCGCCGCAGCCCGCCCGGCGATGGCGTTCCTGGGCATCCGTCTGTCGAATGCCTCGACCAGCCGTACATCGATCAGCAGGTACGAGGGCACGAGCATGAATCCGAGCGCGAGGCCCCCGTAGCTCCCCTGGCGCGCCACGATCGGCGCGAACAGGTACGTGAGCACTCCCGCCCAGGCGATCCACGACACCGAGGTGACCCGCGCGAACAACCGCCGGGTACCCCAGAATGCCAGCGCCAGAGTGACCAGCCAGATCACCCTGGTGGCGTTGACCACATCCATTCCGAGCCACTGCAGGGTGGCCGAGACCCAGTTCGCCGGTTGTCCGAATGCGGCCCGGTAGCCGGTCGGATACCCCACGTTCGGACAGGTGAGCAGGTGCGCCGGGAAGTCGCGGGCACCGCAGGCGGCAATGCCGCCGCTGATGTAGATGTCGGCGTGGTTGGGCAGGAAACCAGGCAGAATCCCGTAGACGAACAGGCCGGCGATGAAAGCCGCGCCGACCGCCGCGGCACCGCCGAGCAGGACCGCCCGCCGGCGCGGCGACGCGGCTGCGAACTCCCGGGCCCAGGCCATCGGCGATCCGGCCGCCCGCCGGCCGACGGCACCGGTCGAACGCGAGAGTGCCGGCAGGATCTCGGTCGGGGCGTCGGAGGAGGCCACCGGCCCGGATCGCCCGGCCGAATCGGACCGCATCGGGTCGCCGGACGGCACCGCACCATCGGACGACACCGCACCATCGGACGACACCGCACCATCCGACGACACCGCACCATCCGACGACACCGCACCATCCGACGACACCGCGCCGTCGGACGACACCGCACCGTCCGACCGCACCGCACCATCGGGGGGCACCGCACCACCGGAGTGCACTACGCCATCGAAAGGCACCGCAGGCAGCACGTCGGTGCGCCGGTCGTCGCCGCCGGCCTCTGCCATCGATCCTCCGCTGCCGGGTCTCGCCACCGCTCGGGTCGGTCCCGAGGCAACCACTCTCTCATCCGATTCGGCCTGCTGGTGACCCCTGCGCAGCCGCGGCTGTGACCGCACAGGGTGAGCAGCCAGGATCACCCGAGCACATCGGTTGGCTACGATCACCCGCGTGACCCCCAGCCCGTTCGTGTCCTTCGCGCAGAACCGGGAGGACGTCGTCCTGCACCGGGCGCTGGCGGCGGTGCGCGACGGCCGGTACATCGACGTCGGCGCGAACGATCCGACCCTCGACTCCGTGACGAAGGCGTTCTACGACGCCGGGTGGCGTGGGGTGACCGTCGAGCCGGTGCACGCCTACGCCGAGGCGCACCGCGCGGAGCGGCCCGGGGACCTGGTGTTCGAGGTGGCGGTGACCGACGGCGAACCGGGTGAGGTGGTCCTGCACGAGTTCGCCGACACCGGCCTGTCCACCCTGGTCGACGAGTTCTCCGCGCGGCACTCCGCCGACGGTCGGGAGGTGCGCGAGGTACCGGTGCGCACCAGGACGCTCGACGATCTGCTCGACGAGGCCGGGTGGACCGACCAGGACATCCACTTCATGATCATCGACGTGGAGGGGGCGGAGGAGTCGGTGCTCCGCAGCATCGACCTGCGGCGCCGGCGCCCGTGGATCATCGTCGCCGAGGCGACCGAGCCGCAGTCGTCCACACCCACGCACGACCGGTGGGAGCCGCTGCTGACCGCCGCCGACTACCGGTTCGCGCAGTTCGACGGCCTTTCCCGGTTCTATGTCGCCGCCGAGAAGTGGGACGAGCTCCACGAGGCACTGGAACGGCCGGCGAGCCCGCAGGACGACTTCGTCCACTACCGGACCATCGAAGTGACAGAGGAGATCGCCGCGTTGACCGTGGATCGCGAAACGCTGACCGAGCAGAACAATGCGCTTTCGGCCGAGCTCGAGGCGGCCAAAGGCGAGTTGGCCGCGGCCAGGGACGAGCTGGCCGCCGCGCGGGAGAGCCTGTCGCGTACCACCGACGAGCTGTCCAGGACCAGGGAGCAGGCAGCTTCCGCACTGGAAGCGGCCATCGGGTGGCGGACCCGGGCGGTCGGCGCGTGGGCCGACCGGGCCGCCGGTGGACACGCCGCCGTGGGTGCGGAGCTGGACCAACTGCGCGACTACAGCCGGATGGCCGGCGACGAACTGGCCGCCATGCGCGCCACCCTCTCGTGGCGGATCACCCGCCCGCTGCGCGCCGTCCGCACCCGGACGAGGACCTCGGGATCGTGACGGTCCGCCTCGAAACCGGAAGCTCACCGACGACCGCACCCGCACCCGATCAGCAGGCTGCCCGAACTGCGCTCGCGCATCGACTGCGGGCCGCCGCCGGGGTACTGCTGCCCGGGGAGGCACCGGATCCCGACCGTGATCCGGCCGCTGACGCCGGGACGCTGCTGGAGTTGCTGGTCGCCGCGCTCGCCCGCGACCTCACCGACGATCGCGTGTGGTTGCTGCTCACCGCCCTCGCCGGGGCCTTTCCCGCCCGGGGAGAAGTCGACGCCGCCCGGCGGCGCATCGAGTTGGACTCTCCCGACGACGTGGCGCTGTTCCTGATGGACGCCGCCCTGCCCAGGACCCAGCTGGTCGGCGAGCCGCTGGCCGAGATGGACGTGGTGGTCGGCGCGGTGATCGCCGATGTCGACCACAGCGCGCGGTTCAACCTGCACACCGGCATCCAACGGGTGGCGCGGAATCTGCTCCCGCACTGGACGGCCGGCCACGAGCAGGTGATCCCGGTCGCATGGACGTGGGCGCACGGCGCGCTCCGCCGACTGGACGCGCGCGAGACCGAACGGATTCTCGACTGGTCCCGCCGGGGCGATGCCGGTGAGCCCGCGGATCCGCCGAGCACCCGGCCCGTCGGAGCTGTTGCCGCGGCTGGTGGTGCCGTGGCGGAGCGTCGTGGTGATGGTCGAGGTGCCGGCCACCGGCGCTGCCGACCGGATCGCCGCGATCGGCGCGTGCTCGGGCAACCGGCTGGTGGCCGTCGGGTACGACGCGATCCCGGTGGTTTCCGCCGACATGGTCCCCCCGGCCGAGGCCATGAAATTCACCCGGTATCTGACCGCAGTGAAAGCGGCGACCAGGGTGGCCGGCATCTCGGCCACGGCCACCGCCGAGCTGGCCGGCTACGTGCAGATGCTGCCCACCCAGGGCCTGACCGGACCGGTGGTGGCCGAGGTGTCACTGCCGGCACCCGCCACGCCGCCGCGGCCGGTCACCGGGCCGCGCCAGGACCCGCCGATGGTCCTGGTCGTCGGATCTCATGAGCCTCGGAAGAATCACCTCGCTGTCCTGCACGCTGCGGAAACCCTGTGGCGGGAAGGCGTGTCGTTCACCGTGACGTTCATCGGCGGCAGCGGCTGGGGCGAGGAGTTCCCACGTCGGTCCGCGGAGCTGATCAGTGCCGGCCGGCCGATCACGATCCGCAAGCGGGTGGACGACGCGACCCTCGATCGCGCGTATGCCGGCGCGTCGTTCTCGGTCTTTCCCTCGCTCCACGAGGGTTACGGACTACCGGTCGCGGAGTCACTGGCCCACGGCACCCCGGTGATCACCTCCGACTACGGGTCGACGGCCGAGATCGCCCTCGGCGGCGGCACTCTGACCGTTGACCCCCGCAATGACGGGCAGCTGACGGCCGCGATGCGCACCCTGCTCACCGACCCGGGAGCTGCCGCCGAGCTCCGGCGGCAGATCGCCGCGCGTCAGGAGACCACCTGGCCGGACTACGCCGAGCGGTTGTGGCGCCTGCTCGTCGAACCGGAACTCGCCCTGCTGACCACCCGCACACCGAAGGATCCCGCCGGTGCCGATGCCTGACCCGCTGCGCGCGCTCCGCTCCCGATCGGCGACCGACCCGACCGGCAGACTCGCCGCGATAGCCCGACGCGGCGTCAAAGGCGGCGTCCGGCAGCGGCTCTCGGTCCTCGTCCAAGCGCTGGGCGGCAGCGCCGACGGCCACGCGGCCGGTCTGCTCAGCCGCCTGCCGCCGCTGCTGGAACCGGTGGACCCGGCGCGGATGTGGCTCACCCTTGCGGTGCTGGGCGGCCGCCTGCCCGACTCCGACGAAGTGCGCGACGCGATCCGGCGGGCCCAGCTGGACGGCACCGGTGCTGTGGTGCGTGGGCTACTCGCCGGCGGCGCGCTGACCAGCTGGGAACGCGGCGGACGGCCGGTCGTCGTGGTCACCGACCGGGTGCTGGTGGACGTGCACCACACGGCGCAGACCGACTTTGCCACCGGGATCCAGCGGGTCACCCGCGAGGCCACCCGGAGGTGGGCCGAGGCACACGGCCCGATGCTGGTCGGCTGGAACACCGAGCTCACGGGCATCCGGGAACTCACGCCACCGGAGGCCGAGCGGGCCTGCTGGGGCGGTCCCCCGGTCGATGTGCCCACCGACGACCCGATCGTGGTCCCCTGGCGGTGCACCTACCTGCTCCCGGAGCTCGCGGCCGAGGTGGTCCGCACGGGCTATCTGCAGGCCCTCGCCCAATACTCCGGCAATTCCTTCAACCTGATCGGCTACGACCTCGTCCCGGTGACCACCGCGGAAACCAGCCACGAAGGCATGGCGCCCGGTTTCACCCGCAACCTCGCGGCCGCCCGCTACGCGCGCACGGTCGCGCCGATCTCGGTGGCAGCGGCCGGCGAGTACTACGGATGGCGGTCGATGCTGGCCGGGACCGGTCTGGCCGGACCGCGCATCACGCCGGTCGTGCTGCCGAGCCAGGCTCCCCCTGACGACCCGGCCCGGACCGCCAGGGCCACCGCCCGGCTGGTACTCGGCACCTTGCCGATGGTCCTGGTGGTCGGGTCACACGAACCTCGGAAGAACCACGTCGCCGTGCTGCACGCCGCCGAGCGGCTGTGGCGGGAGGGCCTGGCATTCACCCTGACCTTCATCGGCGGAAACTCCTGGAACAGCGACGCCTTCACCGAGGCGCTGCAGCGGCTGCAGGCCGCCGGCCGACCTGTCGAAACCATCTCGGCGGCCACCGACGAGTTGCTCTTCGGCGGGTACCGCGCTGCCCGGTTCACCATGTTCCCGTCCATCAACGAGGGCTTCGGCCTGCCGGTCGCCGAGTCCCTGGCCTGCGGCACCCCGGTGATCACTTCCGGCTTCGGCTCCATGAAGGAGATCGCCGACGACGGCGGCGGCGCGCTGCTCGTCGACCCGCGCAGTGACGACTCGATCACCGACGCCATGCGGATGCTGCTCACCGACGATGCGTTGACCGCCAGGTTGGCCGCCGAGGCGGCCGCCCGCCCTGTGGGCAGTTGGGATGCCTACGCGGCCGCGACCTGGGCGACGCTCACCGAGTCCTAGCCACTGCGCCCGACTAGAACCGTGCGTTGGCCCGGCTGCGGTAGGGCGTCGATAGGGCGATGCTGCCCGGCATGGTCCACAGACCCCGGTCCGGCATGCGTCCGGCGTAGGCACGTTTCGCCCCTGCGGACGGACCCTGACCCAGCATGGTCCGGTACAGGCCGTCGAGCTGACGGGTCCCCGCATCGGTCGACCTGAGGATCGCACCCGCCGCCGCCGCCCGTCCGCTGCGGGCCACCACCCGGCCCCAGTACGCCCTCGAGGCCGCGCTCGCCGAATGGCCGAGTGCACCCCGGAAGACCAGGTCGATCCAGCCGCCGACCGTGGAACCGCCTCTGCGGTACGCCTCCGCCGAGCCCCAGATCGGGGCTGCGACCCGCCAGAAGGCGGCACCCGCGGTGAGCTTCGCGGCGTTCGTTCGCAGTCCACCGGCATCGGCCGGACGACCGAGAGCCGCCGAGTACAGCCCCTTGACCACCCGCCGGCTGTACTCGTCCGACGCCGTCAGCGAGGCGGCAACCGTCCTGGGCGAGGTGCCGGTGACCATCCTGTTCACCCAGTAGGAGAGTCGGGAGGCCGCCGGCGCCCGGCCCAGCAGATCCCGGTACAGCGCCGTGACCACCGCGGTCGCGGAGGCCCGCGCAGCCGTGTCGGTGGTGACCCGGAACCAGTTGCTGTACAGCCCGAACGCCCGGCGCACCGTGTCGGCGTCGAATCGGATCGCCCCGGCGGCGGTGTAGACCGTCATCCAGGTCGCCTTGCCGCCGCCGGGCCCGACGCCGGACGTGGTGGTGACCCTGATGTCACGGATCCCGCTGACGCCCAGCGCCGACTGCACCTGGGCGATGCTGAACCGGAAGGTCCAGGAATGGTAGGGGTTGTGCACCCCGCTGTTGTCGGTGGTGTCGTCGCCGAGGTCCTGCACCGCCGGGAACACCCCACCGGCCGTCCAGCCGCCGCTGGAGGCGCCGAATTCGGTCCGGGCGATCGCACCGGAGGTCTTGAAGACCCGGACGAGGCCGGCCGTGCCGGCGACCGCCCGGTCGGAATTGACGCTGTGCAGCGGGATCAGCGCCGCCCCGTACGGGCGGAAGAACATGCCGCCGTACACCTGGCACTCGGTGGTGTCGCAGGTCTTGGCGAACGAGGTGTTCTGTGACGCCAGCGCGTAGGACCGGGCCGCGACCGCCTGGGCGCGCAAGGCGTTGAGGCCCTTCCCACCCCCACCCGATCCCCAGTAGGCCGGCGACTCGCGCGGCACGACGCCCCGCAGGTAGGTCTCGGTGGGCAACTCCACGACGGTCTCGATGGTGCCGCCGCCGTCGACCGCCCGCACCACTCCCCCGTAGCTGCGCACGCCGTCGGCGCCGCAGACGCCGATCAGGGTGGCCACCTTGGTGAAGTCCTGGTGCAGCCGGGAGATCATCACCCGGCCGGTCCGCACGCCGCCGTACCGGGTCCACGGCCCGCCGCAGGCGCCGGCGGTCCACACCTGGAACCGGCCGGCGCCGACCCGCTGGACCCGGATCGCCGCCTTGCTGACCGTGACCCCTTCGACCCGCAGGGAGCTGCCGGTGACGATCAGGTCCCGTCCGGTCTGGGCCCTCAGCCGGACCGTCATCGTGGGATTGCCGACCCTGGCCATCCGGGTACTGCCGTAGTAGTGGTTCAGGATCTGCTCATAGGACCAGCCCTTGTCGACCGCATACCCGTAGGACCCCCACTGGCTCAGGCCCCGCAGGTGCCCCTGGCCGTGCCCGACGAAGGTGGCCGTCGAACCGGGGACCGCCGCGGCGGCCGCGGCGGGCTCAGCGGTGGCCTCGACGGTGGGCGTGGTGGATGCCACATCCTGGATCCCGGTACCCGCGGCGATCGCCCTGGCCGCCGACGGATCATCCGGCTCGGCCGCAGGCGGCGACGGGGCCGGCTCGGCCGCCGCGATCGACGGCGACAGAAAGCCGCTGGTCAACAGCACGGTGACGGCCGCAGCCACCCCGATCCGGCCACGAAGCGTGTGCGGCTGCCCGCTGGTTGTCCCCGACATGGCGCCCAGTGTGACCCGTCGGCCCGGTCCCGACCACCCCGGGGATGCCCGTCGCAGGCCGAGCCGGCGGAACCCTCCGCCGTCGAGTGGCCGGTGAGGATCCGGCGGTTGGATAGGCTGAGCGGTCGTCGGCGGTCCATCCGGTCCGCGTCACCACGGGTTCCGACCCGGGAATAGCCGAGGTGTCATGTCGGATGCAGCCGAGGTCCGGTCGGCGCGGCTCGCCGCGGTCCCGCTGGTTCCCTCCGGACCCCGGAGCGGCTTCGTCACCGGAACGGCGGGTTCGATCCGCGATGTCTGGCGCTACCGCGAACTGTTGAACCTGCTGGTCCGCCGGGAGCTCAAGGCCCGGTACAAGGACAGCGTCCTCGGGTTCCTCTGGACCCTGATCCGGCCGCTCGCCCTGCTGCTCGTCTACTACATCGCCATCGGCAAGTTCCTCGGCGCCGAGCGGTCCATCCCGGACTTCGCGATCTACATCTTCACCGGGCTGACCGCGTGGACGCTGTTCAGCGAGATCGTCACCGGCGGTACCGCGTCCATTGTCAGCAACGGCGGGCTGGTCAAGAAGATCTATCTGCCGCGGGAGGTCTTCCCGCTCGCGGCCATCGGCTCGGCGCTGTTCAACTTCGTCATCCAGCTGGCGATTCTGTTCATCGCGACGATCGTCGCGGATGCGGCGCCCTCGCCTGAGCGGTTGTTGTACGCGGTCGCCGGCACCGCGGTGCTGCTGGCCTGGGGGACGGCGATGGCCTTTCTGCTCTCCGCGGTCAACGTCTACCTCCGCGATGTGCAGTACCTGGTCGAGATCGTGCTCATGGTGGGCTTCTGGCTCTCCCCCATCGTCTACTCCTGGCAGCAGGTCAGTGGCGAGATCAGCGGTGTCCTGGGAGCCATCTACCTGGCCAACCCCGTGACGCTCTCGATCCTCGCCTTTCAACGGGCATTCTGGGTGGCGGGCTCGTCGCTGCCGTCCCCGGCCGGGCTTGCGCCGAGGTTGCTGATCGCACTCGGCATCGGGCTGGTGCTGGTCTGGCTGTGCCAGCGGGTCTTCTCGCGGCTGCAGAACAACTTCGCGCAGGAGCTCTGATGGCGGCCGCCTCCGGCTCGCCCACCGTCATCAAGGTGAGCGGGGCCTCCAAACGGTTCATCATCCGCAAGGAGAAGTCCCTCAAGGAGCGCCTGGTCAACCTGGGCAGGTCCAACCGCCACAAGGACGACTTCTGGGCGCTGCGGGACATCGATCTCGACATCACGGCCGGCAGCACCGTCGGGCTCATCGGACCCAACGGATCGGGAAAATCCACCCTGCTCAAGCTGATCGGCGGCATCCTGCAACCCACCAGCGGCACGGTCGAACACCGCGGACGGCTGGCCGCCCTGCTGGAACTGGGCGCCGGATTCCATCCCGACCTGACCGGCCGGGAAAACGTGTACCTCAACGCGTCCATCCTCGGGCTGTCCCGCAAGCAGACCGACTTGTTCTTCGACGCGATCGTCGCGTTCTCCGGCATCGAGCAGTTCATCGACACCCAGGTGAAGTTCTACTCCTCGGGCATGTACGTGCGGTTGGCGTTCGCGGTGGCGGTGCACGTCGACCCGGACGTGCTGCTGGTCGACGAGGTGCTCGCGGTCGGCGACGAGCCGTTCCAACGCAAGTGCATGGACCGGATCCGGGAGTTCCAGCTCGAGGGCCGCACCATCGTGGTGGTCAGCCACTCACTCGACCAGGTGGCCGACCTCTGCGACCGGGCGATCGTGCTCGAGAACGGCGTCATCCAGGTCGACGGAGATCCGGTCGACGCGCTGCGGCATCTGCGGGCCGACTTCGAGGTCACCAGGCGGGAGGACATCAGCCGGGAGGCGCAGGCCGCGCACGAGCCGACCCCGTCGGCGGAGGCGCAGGTGCTCGCGGTGCGGGCGCTCGACGGGAACGGAGCCCCGCTGGCGTCGCTGCAGCCGGGCCACGACGTTCAGGTCGAGGTGGACGTCGACGTGCAGGGTGCCTTGCAGGGAGCCGTCGTCGGTTTCGCTGTGGAGAGCACCCTCGGTCAGGTCGTGTACGGGACGAACACGCGCCTGATGAGTCTGGCCGTGCCCACCCTCTCGGGTCCCAGCACCTTCACCTTCCGGTTGCCCAACCTCGCGCTGGGCGAGGGCCAGTACAGCATCACCGCCGCGGTCGGGCGGGCCAACGGCATCGAGATCCACCGCCTCCCGCAGGGGGCGACCTTCTCCGTGCACGCCTCCGGTCGTGGGGTCGGGTTCCTCGAGGTGGACACCGCGCTGGTCGGCGGCCCCGGCTCCTGATCCGGGCTGTGCAGTGCCACGGAGTGCAGGTTCAGTTCCGTGGGAGCGCGAGGTAGGCGTCCAGAACGATACGGGCGTGGCTGCTCCAGCTGAACCGGGCCGCCTGGGCCACACGGGCCGGCCGCGGCGGCAACACGGATCCGCCCCCGAGCAACTCGCCGACCACCTCTGCCCAGGCCGAGACGTCGGCCACCGGGAGGTAGCGGCAGGCGTCGCCGCCGACCTCACGCAGCGCCGGGATGTCGCTGGCGAGCACCGGCGCGCCGCAGGCCAGCGCCTCGATCACCGGTAGCCCGAATCCCTCGGAATCGCTGGTGACCAGGAGGGCGGCTGCGCCGCGGTACAGCCCGGCGAGGGTGGCCCGGTCCACCGGCCCTGGCTGCAGGACCGCCCCGGCGAGGCCCAACCGGTCGATCCGCTCCCGGTGCCCGGGGGTGAGGTTGGCGCCCTGTTGCACCAGCCGCAGGTCCGGATACTCCCGCCGTGCCGCGGCGAAAATGTCGATCAGCACGTCCAACCGCTTACGGGGCAGGGCGCTGCCCACGTGCAGGAGATACGGACGCCCGCCGAGTCCGGCCAGCACCGCGGCGCTGCGGTCCTCCGGCAAGGGCTCGAGGCCGAACTCGTCGGACACCCCGTAGGGCGCCCAGACCAGCCTCGCCGGATCGACCACATCGTGCGCGACGAGCTCCTCACGCACCGCCAGGGTGCTGTGGAACACCACCGCAGCCCGCTCGACCCCGCCGAGCGTGGCCCGGGTCATCAGGCGGAACCAGGCCGGCGCCGGGTGCCGTGACGGTTCGAGGACGGTCCGGAAGGCGTCCAGGTCGTGGCAGTACACCCCCGTCCGGCCGGCGGGCAGCGCACGCACCAGGTGTGCGTAGACGTGATCGACGACGTGGAAGAGGTCATAGCTCCGCCGGATCCGCAGCGCCAACGCCTCGGCGATTCCGAACCTGGCGACCACCCGGTCGGCATTGAGCGCCGCATGCCGGCCACCGACGCCCGGCACCGCGCGGGCCAGTCGTGGCATCGCCGGTCGCAGACCGGTCGGCGCCACCTGATCCGGCCACGCCGCCAACCCACCCAGCAGGCCTTCGCCGGCCAGATCCATGCTCGGTGCGCCCTCGTCGGGGGGATCCTGCAGCACGGCGAGCCGCACCGGCCCCGAGGCGGTCACACCCGCTCCGTAGCCGGCCATGGCGCCGTGGCCAACACCGTGAGCGCGGCAGCGAACCGCCGGGGGCTGTGTCTGTCGGCGACCAGCCGGCGGCCGCCCTCGGCTGCGTCGGCGATGCCGATACGTGTGCCCGACCCGGCTGGGTCGGCGGGATCCGGTGGCATCGTCGCGGCGGCAGTCATACCTCGAGGAAGTCCGAGATCGGCGTTCGGATCCGTGGCCGGCAGCGCTCGGTAGCTCAGCGCCCGCACTGCGGCCAGCGCGTCGGGTTCGGCGAGGACGGCAACGGCGGACCTGGCCAGGGCGGCGCGCTCGCGGAACTCCGGGTTGAGCCGGTCCGGCCGGTCGTCTGGCAGTGCCACCAGGGCCCGGTCCTTGGGCGGCAGCAGCTCCGGGTAGGCAAGGCTCGGAGTCGGCAGCGGCAGCACCTGCAGCCGATCCGGCCGATCCAGCCGGGCCGCCACCTCGGCGAGCTGCCGCCGCTGCGATTCGGTGCCCACCACCACCGCCCGGGAGACTGCCAGCAATGCCGCGGTATGCGCGGTTGCGGGTGTCTCCAGCGTCGACAGGCGCTGCTCGACGGCGATCCGCGACGCCGAGATCAGGCCGAGGTCGACCGTCGCCGCCACGCGCGGTCCAACGAGGTGTCCAGCAGCACGACGATTCCTGGGCACCCCAGGGCGAGGAACAACGTGCGTGCAGCGGCCGGCGAATTGCTGAGCAGGTACACCGGGACGCGGTCGGCGGCCAGCACGACGCCGGCTCGGAGCGGGCGGGCGGCAGCGACGCCGGCCAGGTAGCCGTACCGACCGGCCGCACCGTCCGAGTCGATGACGAGGTCGACGTCGGCGACCCGGGTCAGCTCCGGATACAGGTCCTGCAGCACCCGGCCCGCCCGGTCATCGCAGCCGACAGCAGGACCGACGACCGTCAGCGCCGGGCGCACCGCCGCCTTCGCCGGGGTCCGCCCGGTACCGGCAAGGAAGGCCTGCGCGACCCGCGGCCAGGCGTAGCGGGCCAGGATCCGGGCCCGGTCGTCGGCGGCCATCGGTCCGTCACGCAGGGCCCGGTCGAGTGCGTCCGCCATCTCCAGGATGGACTCCGGATCGAAGAAGGCGAAGCCGTCCGGCGAGATCTCCCGGAATGCCGGGATGTCGGAGCAGGCGACCGGCGTGCCGTGCAGGATCGCCTCCAGGATCGGCAGGCCGAGCCCCTCGTACTCCGGAGGGAACAGCACGACGGCAGCCCGGTCGAACAGGCCCGCGAGCTGTTCGCCCGGCAGGTTTCCGGTGAAGATGACGCCGGGGGCGAGCGCCTGAAGCGCCGCCTGCTCGTCAGCGGTGAAGGTGGAGGTGACGATCAGGCGGAAGCGCTGCCCCCGGTCGGCGTTGAACCGGCCGAACGCCCGGACCGCCCTACGGTTGTTCTTGCGGCGGTCGTTACCGGTGGGCAGCAGGACAAACGGCCGGTCGAGGTCGGAAGGCGCCGGCCCGACGGAGCCGTGCGGGATCGGCGCGCCGCCGATGTCCACGAGCCGGCCGGTGTCGATGCCGAGGTACATCGCCAGATCGTTGGCCACGGTGCGGGAGATCGTGAGGTAGCCGTCGGCGTCCAGCAGGGTGCCCAACCTGGTGTCGTACTGCAGTCGCTGCAACGGGTCCCGCAGATAGGCATCGTGCAGCAGCAACGGGATCAGGTCGTAGACCAGCATCCAGCGCGGCACGTCGGTCGTCGGCCACACGGGCCGGGTGGTGCCCTCCATGGCCGAGAGCAGCAGAAATCGGACCGGTCCCGGCGCCGCCGAGTCCGACAGGTGCGCGCCGAGGACGGTGGCGTTGTGGGCGGCGACCCGGGGATCACCGGGGGCGTCCGGACGCAGATCGAGGACGCTGATCCGCGCTCCGGGTGCGCGGGCGGCCAGGGCGCCCTCCGCCTCGTCGACATCGAAATGCCGGGACAGCACCACCTCGAGCTCCACCAGACCGCTGCTGTCCAGGGCGGCGAGCAGCTCCAGCGAGTACTGGCCCATGCCACGGAACCGGGCACCGGTCTGCAGCACCTGGCCGTCCACGACCCACCGCGGCATCGTCAACGGGCTGACCGCAGTCGGCGTCGCAGCCCGCGGGCTCCGGCCAGCACGGTGCCGACCACCCGGCGGGACCCGGCTTCGTACGCATGCAGCATCCGGACCCCGCCCACCTGCCGGCCGTAGCGGTCCACCCCGTCCCGGTCGGCCAGCCCGGCCGCGGTGAGTAGGGCCGCGACGTCATCGCCGGTCGGCAGCGCGGGGGCGGGGGTGAACGTCTCCCGACGCAACAACCCGCGCCGGACGGCCGCGTCCCAGCGGGCTGCCCGCCCGGTCAGGGTCATGATCAGGTGCCGACGCAGGGGGGTGACCGCCGCCCACCGGCCCTGCAGGGCTTCCAGATCTGCCCTGGCCAGCTGCAGCTCCGCGGTGAGTTCGACGTTGGCCCGATCCAGGGTGTCGATCTCCTCGGCGCCCATCGACTCGACGGGCGCGGCAGGCTCGGCGTCGCCGCCTGCATCCGGGCGGCTCTCCGGCGGCCCGCTCTGCGTCGACTCGGGCGGCCCGCCGTACCTCGACCCGGCCTGCCCCATCACGGACGCGAGACTACCGGAGCAGCCGCGCCGGATCCCGACGCGATCACCGCCGTCAGGGCCGAGGCGTACCGAGCCGGATCGTGCACGGTCGCCGCCCGGTGCCGGACCGCAGCGCAGAGCCGGTCCAGCGCCTCCGGCGCGGTCAGGAGCCCGGCGATCATCGCGTCCGGACCGACTTCGACGTCGAACCGGACCGACAGCTCCGCGGGCCAGTCCAGGGTCTCCGGATCGAACGGGAGGCAGGGCACCGTCCCGACCCGCGCGGCCCGCAACACATCGCGGAGGTCGGCGCCGGCGTCGAAGACCGCGAACCGGGACCGGGCGAGCAGGTCGGCCTGCTGGAGGTTTCCGCCCGCAGTGTCCATGGTGATCGGGATCGTCTTGGGGGGCAGTGCATCCGGGTACACAACGCCGGGCACTGCCGGTGGCAGCACCTGCACGGCAACGTCGATGCCCAGCCGGTCGGCGACCGCGGCGACCAGCGCGGCGGCCGTCGTACTGGCCACCACCGCAGCGCCGTGCAATGCCAGCAGGGCGCCGAGGTGCGCGGTTCCGGGTACCGCCCCGGCCGCCTCGATCCGGTCCTCAGCCGCGATCCGGTCGGGTCCGACCAGTTCCCGAACGACCAGCTCGTCCCAGGCCGCGGTCAGGTCGGTGTCGTGCAGTACCAGCACGCCGGGCACCGCCAAAGCGGCGAGCAGGGTCAGGGCTGCCGCCGACGACCCGGAGACGTGATGCAGTACCCGTCGCGGCGGCTGCAGCTGCGCCGGATCCAGGCCGGGGCCCAGGGACCCGCTGCTCGAGACCTCGGACAGGAACCCGGTGGCGCTGGGCGTTTCCGCGGCTTCGGTCAGGTAGCGCAGATCGCAGCGTCGGGACAGCTCCGCGTGCAGGTCCTGTACGAACGCGCCGACGCTCCCCGACTCAGCCGCGACCACCGTCACCTGCAGCGGCGCGGGCGGGCGGGGCTGCACCGGACGCTCCAGCGCCCGCACCAGCAGATCGGCCGTGCGCTCCCAGGTGTAGCGGGCCAGCGTCCGGTCGTAGGAGTCGCGGTCCACCCCGTCCTGGTCGACGGCCTGCCCGAGGGCTCGGGCGATCTGCATGATGGACAACGGGTCGAACAGGCAGAAGGCGCGATCGGAGACCTCCCGGAACACCGGGATGTCCGAGCACGCGACCGGTTTGTAGGCCTGCATCGCTTCCAGTACGGGCAGCCCGAGCCCCTCGTACTCGGGCGGGAACAGCAGCGCGGTGGCCCGCTGGTAGAGGTCGGCCAGTTCGCCGCCGGACAGGTTGCCGGTGAACAGCACGTCCGGGCTGAGCGTGGACAGCTCGGCGACCTCCTCCGGCCGGAATGTCGAGGTGACCACGAGGGTGTACGCCCGGTCGCGGGACCGGTTGAACCGATCGAACCCGCGGATCGCCCTGCGGTTGTTCTTGCGCAGGTCGTTGCCGGTCGGCATGAGGACGAACGGGGCGGTGACGCTGTCCACCGGGACCGGAGCCACCGAGTGCCGGATCGGCGCGCCGTCGATGGTGGCGATCCGGTCCGGGGCCACTCCGAGGTGCCCGGCCAGATCGTTCGCGACGGTCCGCGAGATGGTGAGGAACCGATCGGCGCGGAGCAGTTCCGCGACCCTGGGCAGGTACTCGGCCCGGATGGCGGGATGCCGAAGGTACATCTCGGGGAGCATCAACGGGATCAGGTCGTAGACCAGGGCGTGCGTGGTGATGCCCGGCACCAGCGGCACCACCGGACGGATGAGGCCCTGGAGTGCGGAGAGCAGGAGGAAGTCGGCGCCGGGATGGCCTCCGAGGTATCTGGTCAGCTCGGTCCGGTTGTGCCCGGCGACGCCGGGATCGCCCGGCACCTCCGGTCGCAGGTCGAGCGGGACGATCTCGGCCCCCGGCACCCGGTCGCGCAACTCGTCGAGCATGGCCCGGTCGGAGTCGACCCGGCCGGAGAGCAGGATCTGCAGGTCGTACCGCCCGGTGGCGGCCACCGCGCTGAGCAGCTCGAGGGAGTACTTGCCCATGCCGCGGTGCCAGGCGATGGTCTGGAACAGCTGGCCGTCCGCGATCAGCCGGCGGCTCATCCGCGACCCGCGACCCGGTGGTACGCCGCGCGCGCCACCCGGCTCAGCCGCCGGAACAGGTAGCGGCGGGTCCGTTCGTAGGTGCGCAGCGCCGGCGACGAGGTCGGCTGGGCGGCCAGCGAGGCGAAGGTGGCGGCGTCGGCGCGGTGGACGCCGTCGAGCAGAGCCGGCAGGTCGGCCGCTGCCGCCCGCACCGCTCCCGGCGTCACCGCGGACACCGGTAGTAGCCGGGCGCGGATCCGCTCGTCGACCCGGAATGCCTTGCTGCGGATCACCAGCGCGACATGCCGCCGGAGTGGGGTGACGTCGGCGAGGGCGTTCTCCAGACCGGTCAGGTCCGCTCTGGTCAGCTCGAGTTCGGCGCGCAGATCCGCGTTGGCCTGCTGCAGCCGCGCCGCCCGCTCCCGGATCGGCGTCACTGCGGAGCGGCCAGCGGTGCGACCTTGCCGTCCGGGTCGATGGTGCCGGCGAACATCACCCGCTGAGTGAGCCCGGCCGAGTCCGGCACCCGTTGCAGCGGCTGGCCCCAGTTGGGGATGGTTGCGGCATTGACCGGCGCCGGCGGGGCGCCTGTCGTCCAGGTGACGCTGGCCGGGTCGAAGGTCACCACGGCGACGTCCACCCCGTAGTTCGCGCGGATCTTGGCCAGTCCCGCAGGGGTCGCGTCGACGTACTGCACGGTCGGAACCCCGCAGCCGATCTTGAAGGTGGGCAGGAACCACGCGGAGCCCGGATTCTTCCCGGTCAGCACCACAGGTCGGCCGGCCACCGTTGCGCACCCGCGATCCATCTCCTGCACCTGGCCCGCACCGTTGGCCACCGTCCACACCGGCCCGGCCCACGGCACCATCGCGCCGGCCACCACCACGGCGCCGAGCCCGATCGCGATCCAGCCCGCCGCCGGCCTGGCCCTCGCCAGCCGGACCAGCGGGTACGCCGCCGCCACCAGCAGCCCGGGCAGCACGACCGGCAGGAACCGGCGCATCGCCCAGATCTGGTCCGGGAAGATGCTGACCCGGTTCAGATACAGCAGCGACACCGCGGCCACCGTCATCACGAACATCGCCAGCCGCGGGTCGCGGGCCCTGGCGATCCGGGCCAGCAGCATGGCGGCGCCCAGGGCGGCCAGCAGCACGGTGATCCAGCCGAGGTACATGCCGAGCCAGTTCACCGTCGACTCGTCGTAGGTGCGTCCCGGGTCGAGCGGCAGGTTGTTGTTGATCTGCATGCCGCGGACCGGCGCCTCCAGCGCGGGGTCGCCGGCGTTGAACCGAGCTGTCCACCACAGCGGTCGGCTGATCAGCACGACGCCGATCAGCAGGGCGAGCGCGAACGCGATCCGGGACACCTGCGCCCGGGATCCGGCGAGCCAGCCGCGAACCGGTCCCAACGGGATGAAGGCGAGCGCCACCACCACCACCCAGGCGGCGACCGTCGCCGCGGCCAGCGGGTAGACATTGTGCGACTCGCTGGCCAGGTAGACCGGCGAGTTCCGTTGTGAGTCCAGCAGCCCCAGCCCGTTCATCAGGGCCGCCCCGGCGAAGAACGCGGTCGCCTGCAGCGCAGCCCGGCGCCGGCCGGGAGCGGACCGGGCCCCGAGGGTGACCAGCCCGAAGCCGCCGAGTACCCCGATGAGAGTGGCGCCGCCGTCGATCCGGGCCAGCGAGCCGACTCCGAGCAGCACGCCGGCGACCGCGAACCGGGACAGCTTCTGCGACTCCCAGGCGATCCAGAGCACGGTCAGGCCGCCGAAGGTGGCCGCCAGCGCCACCGGTTCGCTGTACGGAGCACGGGCGAAGGCGACCATCGGCATGCACGCCGCCAACGCGCCGAACGGCACCAAGGCCCACAGCGGACCGAGCAGCCGCCGGGCGAACGCATACACCGCGAGCAGGGCCACCGCGCCGATCACCAGATCGCCCTTGAGCACCCCGGTGAGCCCGCCCACCCAGCCGGCAACGGCCAGCAGCCCGGGCACCAGACCGGACGACTGCGGGTAGACGGTGGTCCCGGTCGCGGGGAAGGCCAGCGCGCTGGTGGTGGCGCCGGGAACGCCCCCGATCGCGGCGGACTCGGCGGACATGTCGATCAGCGGCGACGAGTGGTGCATCAGCCACATCGCCCGCAGGGTGTAGATCCCCGGATCCCGCTGCAGCACCACGTACTGCGCGGTGTAACTGTGGTTGACCCACATCCAGGCCAGCACCCCGACACCGGCCAGGGCCGCGCCGGCGGCTGCCCGCCCGGCCAGCCGAGCGGCGCGCTCCGGATCCGGCGCGTCCTGGTGGAATCGGCGGCCCCGACCGGCCAGGAAGTTCGACGGCGTGACGAACCAGAACGCCACCACGAAGATCACCGCCGCGGGCAGCACCAACGCCGGGGTGAACACCCGGAAGGTGACCGCCAGCCCCACCGGGATCGCCGCGGACAGGAACGCGGTGACGATCCGGTCCGGAGCGGCGATCACCGCGCTGCGGAGCAGCAGCAACACCTGGTCGAGACCGGCCGGCCCGCTCTGCCGGCCGGGAATCGCAGCGGCCGGCTGGGTGGTCGTCACCATCGGGATCCGCGGGCGACCTCGATGACGTACTTCCCGTAGTCGCTGGGCAGCAGACTCTCGCCGCGCGCCGAGCAGGACGCCGCGTCGATCCACCCCTGGCGGAAGGCGATCTCCTCCAGGCAGGAGATGTTGGTGCCCTGCCGGTGCTGGATCGCCTGCACGTACTGACCGGCCTCCATCAGCGAATCGTGGGTGCCGGTATCCAGCCAGGCGAATCCTCGGCCCAGGTCGACCAGCCGGGCCCGCCCCTGCGCCAGGTAGGCCTTGTTGACGTCGGTGATCTCCAGTTCGCCGCGGGCGGAGGGCTGGATCGATCCGGCGATGTCGACCACGTCGGGGCCGTAGAAGTAGAGGCCGGTGATCGCCCGGTTCGACCGCGGCACCGTCGGCTTCTCCTCGATCGAGATCAGCGTGCCGTCCGCGTCGGCCTCGCCGACGCCGTAGCGCTCCGGGTCCGACACCGGATACCCGAAGAGCACGCAGCCGTCCAGCCGGGTGGCCGCGTCGGTGAGCAGCGCTGACAGTCCGTGGCCGTGGAAGATGTTGTCCCCCAGCACCAGCGCCACCGGATCGGCGCCGATGTGGTCGGCACCCAGCAACAGCGCCTGGGCGATGCCCGCCGGCTTCTCCTGCACGGTCTGGGTGAGCGTGATCCCCCATGCGCTGCCGTCACCGAGCAGCCGGGAGAACGACTCTTCGTCCTCCGGAGTGGTGATCACCAGGATGTCCCTGATGCCGGCCAGCATCAGCACCGAGAGCGGGTAGTAGATCATCGGCTTGTCGTACACCGGCAGCAACTGCTTCGAGGCCGCCATGGTGGCCGGCCACAGCCGAGACCCCCGGCCGCCCGCCAGAACGATGCCCTTCACCGGCCGCCTCCGTCGATGTCGCCCTAGTTGTCGGTGGCCGGCCGAGTCCGGCGGAACCGTGGGGACGATACCGCAGCCCGCCGCGCTGCTCCGGCGTCGCCGCGTCACACCAGTAGGCTCGGTCGCCGCGGGCTGCGACCCGGGAAGCGGCCGGAACGGAGGAGACGGTGACCGACGATCCGGTGGGCCGACCCCGTGTCACCGTGCTGCTGGCCACTTTCAACGGCCGCGCCTTCCTGGCCGAACAGCTGGACAGCATTTTCGCGCAGCGCGACGTCGACGTCGACGTGGTGGTCTCCGACGACACCTCGACCGACGGCACGTGGGAATACCTGCAGGAACGGGCCGCGACCGAACCGCGGCTGACCCTGCTCCCGCAGGTCCGTTCGGACGGCGCAGCGGCGAACTTCTACCGGCTGCTCGCCGACGTCGATACCGCAGATCCGGTGGCGTTCGCCGACCAGGACGACATCTGGCACCTGGACAAGCTGGCCTCCCAGGTCGCGGTGCTCGCCGCCGGGGCGGACGGGGTGTCCTCCGACGTCACCGCCTTCGACGCCGCCGGCGGGCGGATGCTGATCCGCAAGAGCTACCCGCAGCGGGCCTTCGACTACCTGTGCGAGAGTCCCGGTCCCGGCTGCAGCCAGCTGCTCAGCCCGCGGCTCGCCGCGCTGGTCCGCGCCCAACTCGCCGGCGACGGGCCGGCTGCAGCGATGGACTCGCACGACTGGCTGGTCTACGGGGTGTGCCGAGCGGCCGGCTGGCGCTGGGTGATCCAGAACCGTCCGACGCTGGAGTACCGGCAGCACGACGCGAACGCGGTCGGCGCCAATCGCGGGCTCGCCGCGATGCGGGTGCGACTGGCGCTGATCCGGCAGGACTGGCACCGGCGCGAGGCGGTCAAGATGGTGACGGTGGGCGCCGTCGTGGCCGACCGGCTGTCGCCGCGCACCGCCGCCGCCCTGGCCGGGGTGGCGCCGCTGCTCTCCGACCGGAGCTTCCGGGCCCGGATCCGATTGGCCGGCAAGGCGAACCAGCTGCGGCGGCGCCCCCGGGACCGGGTGCTGATCGGTGGACTGATCCTGCTCGGCTTCTGGTGAGCGTCGCGATCGCGTCGCCGATTCGTCCAGGTCAGCCGCCGAGCGGAACCACGCTGCCGTCCGGCGCGACGGTGCCCATGTAGATCTCGGTGCTCTCCGGCCGCGGGTTCGACGGTCGCCGGGACACCGTCGACTCCCACATGTCGTAGTCGTCGGCGGCAACCGGCGTGGTCGGACGAACGGTCCAGGGCACCTGGTCGGGTTTGAAGGCGACCACGGTCACGGCGCCTCCCCACAGGGCGGCGATCTTGGCGATCTTGTCCTTCGGCACGACCTGGGCAACGCCCTTGGCATCCACTTCGCGGAGCGCCAGCACCTGCGCACCGCACAGGTTCCGGTAGGTCGGTTGGTAGTAGCCCATCGCCGGGACCGTGCCCAGCACCAACACCTTGTTGTCCGCGGCGACCTTGGGACAGGTCGACATCACCATGTCGTACTGCCCGGCGCCCTCGCGGACGGTGAACATCTGCCCCCAACTGAACACCGGGAACAGCAGTGCCAGGGCCAGCGCCGTCGGAAGCCCGATCCGCACCGCCCTGGCCGCGCCCGGCCGGGCCCGGACGGCGGGACGCGCGCGTTCGTCCGGCGCCGCCCCCGACTCGCCGCTCGGCGGGCCGGCATCGGTGACCACCGGCAGTTCGACGGTACGGTCCGTCATCGCATCGCCGGACTCGCCGGCGGTGGCGCCGGAGGAGGAGAACCTGGCGAGCGCCCAGTCCTGCAGCCGCGCGGCGCCCCAGGCGGCGAACAGCAGCATCCCGGGAATGATCACCGGCAGGAATCGGCGCATCGCCCAGATCTGGTCCGACGTGATGCTGATGTAGTTGAGGTACACCACCGCATTGACCGCGGTGACGGACAGCACCAACAGCAGACCATGAGCCCGTCTGCGGGTGACGTGCCAGACCGCGGCGACCACCGCGACCCCCGCGGCGATCACCAGTGGCCAGCCGAAGTACCACGACAACCAGGTCACCGACTGCTCGTCATAGCTGCGCGACGGATCGAACGGAAGACCCTCGGCCCGCTGCCGGTTGCCGACCCCGATCGCGTAGATCCCGGTGGAGAACCGACCGGTGTAGAACAGCGGCCTGGCCACCATCAGCACCAGGGCCACGGCCGTCACGACGGACAACACCACGGCGAGTCCACGCCGTCGCCGGTAGAGCCACCGGCCGATGGCACCGATCGGGAGCACACCGAGCAGCACGGCGATCACGGTGACGCCACCGGCCGCCGCCCACAGCGGGTATGCCTGTTTGCGCAACGCATACAGGTAGTCCGGCGAATGGAACTTCAGGTCGGTGTACCCGAGCACGAACAGCGGCACCGCCCCGGCCAGGAACCACAGGAGCCCGGACAGCGCCCCGCGGCGGGCCGCCCGGCCGGCGGAGAACCCGGTGAGCACCCCGAAGCCGACGACCGCGCCGATCAGCACCAGGGCGCCGTCCACCCGGCACAGGCAGGTGGCGCCGATGCCCGCTCCGGCCAGCGCCCACACCGCCGGCCGCTTCTCGCGCCATCCCACGTACAGGCACAGCAGACCGACCAGGGCGACCAGCATCGAGATCGGCTCGGTGTAGGGCACCCGGGAGAACGCGGCCAACGGCATGCACGCGGCGAGCGCAAGCACCGGCAGTGTTCCGTAGAGCGGCCCGGCCATCCGCCGGGCGACCGCGTAGACGGTGATCAGCACGCCGGCGCCGATCACCAGGTTGGCCCGGAACAATCCCCCGGCGCCGCCCAGCCAGCCGCCGACAGCAACCAGCCCGGGCACCACCGTCGTGCTCTGGAAGTACCGGACGAGCTTGTTCGTCTCGCCGCCGAAGTCCGTGGTGACACCCTTGACCTGGTGCCTGATGTCCAGCAGCTGCTGGGTGAGGGTGACATCCGGGCTCGGATGGTCGACCAGCCAGAAACCGCGCAACGTGTAGATCGACGGATCGCGGCGGACCGAGATGAGCTCCGAGAAGTACCGCCAGTTCAGCGCCAACCACAGCACCGCGACCAGCAGCACCACCGCGACCCCGATGACCTCGGCCCTGGTCGCCGCCACCGGGCGGGGGGCCATCCGCCATGTCGCCGCGATCAGCAGCGCGACCAGCGGAAAGACCGTGTACGGATGGAAGATCTGGGTCTGCACGCAGATCGCGACGGCGACCACGGCGCACAGTGCCATGATCGCCAGCCGGTCCGGAACAGCGACAACGCACCGTTGCGCCAGCGCGCCGGCGCGGGAACCGCGTGCGGGCGCGGGGGGCTGGCCGGTCACCGGGCGAAGGCTAACACCGTGCGCAGCGGCGTCGAGCGACGCCACGTGGGGCCTCTCAGCCGATCCGGAACCAGGTGGAGGGCAGTCCGGCGGCGATCCGGAACTGGTCGCCGGTGATCGTCGCCGTCCGGGTCGTGCCACCGCTGACGCCGGTGAGCCGAACGGTCAGTACCCGCCCGTGGGCGTCCGTCTTCGACACGGTGGCACCGGTCAGCGTCCCGACCCCGTTGCTCGGGCCCATTCCGGCGATGTTCCGCCGGATCGTCCAGGAGTGGTACGGGTTGATCGAGGTGGCGTCGCCCGCGTCGGCCACCGCCGGGAACGCTCCGCCGGCGGTCCAACCGCCGGTGGACGCGGAGAACTCGGCCGACACCACGGCGCCGCCGCGCACCAGGGCCAGCCCGGTGGTGGCCGCGACCGCCGCGGTCGACCGGGTGTCCTCCTGGAGCCTGCCGTTGAGTCCCGCACTGCCGTACACCTGGCAACTGGCGGTGTCGCAGGTCATCGCGTACGCCGCGCGCCGCTGCGCGAGGACGTAGGAGCGGGCGGCGATCGTCTGCGCCTGGAGGGCCTGCGCACCCCGGCCACCTGCGGCGTCCGCCCACGAGGCGGGCATCTCGCGTGGCACGACCGACTTGAGGTAGTCGTCGAGCCCGACGGTGTTCACCAGCCGGCGGCCGGCCAGGGTCCCATCGGCAGACAGGAAGGTCAGGTACCCGCGGTAGGCCTTGCGGCCGCTCGGCTCGCAGACACTGAGCATCCTGGACACATCGGAGCCGGGGCCGACCTGCGATCGGACCAGACCGGAGGTCGCGGTGCCGGTGGCGCTCAGCGCGCCGCCGCAGCCGGTGCCGCGGTAGACCTTGATGGCGCCCCCGGCGGTGTAACGCAGCACCGCGGCCTGGCCCTTCGCGAAGGCGATGCTGCCCACGGTGAACGGCGCGTCCGAGGTGACCCGGACGTCCTTGCCGTCCAACGCGGTCAACCGGACCGTGACGTGGGCAGTGGCCACCGCGGCGGCAGGTCGGGCCAGCGTCGTCCCGCCGTAGTAGTGCGCCAGAATCTGCCGGGCGGTCCAGTGGTACATGGTGGCGTAGCCGTAGGCGCCGTACTGGCCGAGACCGCGGCCGTGTCCGTTGCCGTGCCCGGTCAGGGTCACTGTGCTGACCGCCGCGGCGGTCGGTGCGGCCTGGATCGCGGCGTTCGCGGCCGGCGCGGCGATCAGGCTGAGCAGGGCAGCGGCGACCAGGGTCAGGATCGCGCCACCCCGTGCGGCCATCCGGTGTGCGGAACGGGCATGCGACATCGACGAACTCCGATCGGTGATCTCCTACGCCGGGTCAGCGACGCGCGGCCACGTGGGGGCCGTAAGCGAGGCTAATGGTCAGCGGTCGACCGGCGTGCGCGGTCGAGCGCGGAGCAGGACCAGGATCACACCCGGGAGAGGTAGGCCGTCGCCGAAAAGCCCGTGCCGGCCCGCACCACCCAGTCCCGTCGCGGCGGTCGCCTGTAGGCGTGCGGCCATGCGGTGGGGATCGCGCAGTAGGCGCCGGGGCGCAGGTCCATGGCGAACGCCCCGCTCCTTGCGGTGATCTTCTGCACGACCTGCGCGGACGCGTTGCAGGAGCCCTTCCGCACGGAGTAGCGGACGCCGGCGACCGGTCGGCCGGTGGCCTTCTCCCGCGCCACCAGCTTCCCGCGGACCGGACTCTTCGACACCGACTTGTGGGCCGCCTGCACGATCACCTGACCGGCGTCGACCTTGTCCGTGAAGGTCATCGTGTTGAAGGCGCCCTGCGAACCCGCCATGGTGCCGATACCGATGTAGCGATATCCGGCTCCCAGGATGTTGGCCCGGTGGCCAGGCGAATTCATGTAGGCGTTGAAGATGTCGACCGCCGGCACGCTCGACGGCGAGAACTTCGCCACGTTCTCGCCCCAGGAGGTGCGGCTGGCCGCGCCGTAGCGGGGCAGCATCGACCACGCGTCGGGATTGTGCTCGAGCTGGTAGCCGGTCTTGCCGGCGGCCAGCTGTGTCGACCACCAGACGGACAGCGAGGTGAGTCCCTTGGCCGCCCGCACCGGTGCCAGTCCTCGCGAGGTTCTGGCCTGATTCACCAGGGTGAGCACCTGCGCATCGAACGTGGCCATCCTGGTCGGCGCGGCCGCCGCCTGGCGTGCCGCAGCCTGGACCACCGCGATCGGGCCGACAGCGGTCCGGGCTGCGGCGTTCGACCCGCTGACCGCGACCCCACCGAGGGTCAGCCCCAGCACCGCGAGCAGCGAGACCGCGAACCTGGCCGGGCGTCCGCTACGCGGAGCGGCGACGTGGTCGGCCCGCCCGGGGTTCAGGGGCTGGTCGACAACGCTCATGGGCACCCTCCAGGTGTGACGCGGTGTGGCCGAACAACCACGTTGCGTCGCCGTCACGTCGCAAAGGATACGGAAGAACCCACCGGCCGCCGAGGGGGGTGGCCCGAATATTCTCAGAAGGTGGGTCGGAACGCGTCCCGATGGGTGCGGAACGCCTGCGCCAGGGCCTCGCGCCAGCCGGGCAGCGGTGGAAGGCCGGCCTCGAGCCAGGCCGCGGCGGACAGCACCGAATAGCCGGGCCGCGGTGCCGGCCGGGGAAACTGGTCGGTGGTGGTCGCCAGCACCCGGTCCGGGTCGGCACCGAGTTCGTCGAACACCGCCCTGGCCAGTCCGCACCAGGTGGTTTCGCCGCCACCGGTGGCGTGCAGCACCCCGGCCGGTGCGGTACCGCCGGCCAGCGCGACCAGGCCGGCGGCCAGGTCGGCGGACCAGGTGGGCGAGCCCCGCTGATCGTCGACCACGCTCACGGTGTCCCGACTCGCCTCCAGCGCCGCCATGGTCTTGACGAAATTCCCGCCGGTGGCGCCGTACACCCACGCGGTCCGCACCACGTGCGCGCCGGGATGGACGGCCAGCACCGCGCGCTCGCCGGCGAGCTTGGACGCGCCGTACACACTCCGCGGACCGGTCGGATCGTCGACCTCGTACGGCCGGGACGAGTCCCCAGGAAAGACATAGTCCGTCGAGACGTGGATCACGCCGAGCCCGAGCCCGGCAGCCGAGGTCGCGATGTTCCGGGCGCCGGACTCGTTGACCGCGAACGCACGATCCCGATGCGTCTCCGCGGCGTCGACCGCGGTGTAGGCCGCTGCGTTGACGACGACGGCACGGTCGTTCCCGGCGCTCAGCGCGAACGCGGTCAGGGCGGCGCGGACCGCTGCGGCGTCGGTGATGTCGAGCTCGGTCGAGCCGGACCCGGTGGCCGGAATCCCGGCAGCGGCGGCCGCGGCGATCAGATCCGTGCCCAACTGGCCGCGGGCACCGGTCACGTACAGCGTCGTCATTCCGGTGCCCTCCGTCGACTTTCCCCGAGCGTGGGCGACGCGGACGACGCCCCGGCGTCATTCTGCGGCACGCGGAACGATCCGCACGTCGGCGGATCGGAGGGGTCGCGTCGATACCCTGGAACCGCCCGGTGGCGTGCCCGGGGCAACCCGCCGCCGGGTTCCTGCGTCCATCGACGGGTCGCGCTGATGCCGACCGCACGAGATCGAGCACAACGAGAGGAACGCGGGATGAGCCACTCCCCCGATTCGGGTGCCCGTTCGGGCGACCCCCGTCGCGGGGCCCGACGGTACGGACCGAGCACCGGTGATGCAGCCCGGCCGGCCGCCACGTATCGGCCGGCGTCCGGGTCCACGGGGGGCCGGCCGCGCGTGGACGACCCGTACCTCGGCGGCCTCGACCCCGACGACGAGTGGCGCGACCGGGCGGCGACAACGCGGGCCCCGCGTTCGGCCTCGCAGCGCGGAAACGATCCGGCGCCGACCCGGGCGTTGCCCATCCAGCCTGCCGCCGGTGCGGCGTGGTCCGATGTCGACGAGCCGACCGTCGCATACACGGGACCGCCCGCCGGGCGGGGATACGCCGGTTCGCGTCCCCCGCTGCCACCGCTGCCGCCGCCGCCGGGTTCAGGTGGGCCGGGGTCCGGCGGTTCCGACGGTCGTGATCGGGACCGGGCCGGCGCCGGGGTGGTGATCGGCCGGATCATCGCCGCCGTCCTGGCCGTGGCCATCGTGGTCGTTGCCGGCATCGGCTGGTGGGTCCGGCAGGACGTGAACAGCGCGAGCGGTGTGTCCGACGCCGCCGACGCGGCCGGCGATGCCGGCGTCGCCTTCCGCGGTGGCCTGAACATCCTGCTGGTCGGGTCGGATGCGCGTACCGACGCACAGGGCAACGAGCTGTCCGCCGAGGAACTGAGCGCGCTCAACACCGAGCAGTCAGGCGGTACCAACACCGACACGATCATGGTGCTGCACATCCCCGAGGGCGGGGCCAAGGCCACCGCGGTGTCGCTGCCCCGCGATACGTGGATCGGCCAGGACGTGGTGGCCGGGTTGCCGGGGCCCTACGCCGACGGCAGCACGGGTGACTACAAGCCGAACAAGATCAACTCTTTCTACGGCACCGCCAAGGCCTATACCGAGGAACACCTGGTGGCGACCGGGGTCACCGACAAGGCCGACCGCGAGCGCAGGTCGAACGAAGCCGGCCGCCTGATGTTGACCAAGGTGGTCCAGAAGTTCACCGGGCTCAAGATCAACCACTACGCCGAGGTCAATCTGCTCGGCTTCTACCTGCTCTCCAAGGCGATCGGCGGGGTGCCGGTGTGCCTGAACGCGGCCGTCGACGACCCGTTCTCCGGCGCCAAGTTCCCGGCCGGCCGGCAGGAGGTCGCCGGCTCCGCGGCGCTCGCGTTCGTCCGGCAGCGACACGGCCTCCCGCAGGGCGACCTGGACCGGGTGCGCCGGCAACAGGCGTTCCTGGCGTCCGCCGCGGACAAGGTGCTCTCCGCCGGCACCCTGACCAACCCGTCGAAGATCTCCAACCTGATCGACACCGTGAAGCGGTCGGTGGTGTTCGACAAGGGCTTCGACCTTTTCGACTTCGCGGAGCAGATGCGCAGTCTGTCCGCGGGCAACGTCACCTTCACCACCATCCCGACGCACGGCTCGGAGCAGTCGACCGACACCGATGCGCTGGCCACCGACCCCGCCGAGATCAGGGCGATGTTCGCCAACCTGGACGCGGGCGGCCAGTCGGCGACGTCGTCGGCGGGCGGCTCCTCCGCCGCCCCGCTGGACAAGTCCGCGGTGACGGTCGACGTCCAGAACGCCGCGAACGCCGCCGGGATGGCCGGGTCGGTGCGGGACAAGGCGGTCGCCGCCGGCTTCGCCAAGGGCGACGCCTCCGACTACCAGGGCGATGTCCAGGCCACGACCACGATCCACTACCCGAAGGGCGCCAAGGCCGCGGCCACCGCCGTCCGCGCGGCCGTCGGCGGCGTCGGCAACCTGGTCGAGGACACCGACGTGGCCACCGGTCACGTGCTGGTCGTGGTCGGTACGGACATGCCCACGCCGGGCTCGGGTCTCCGCGCGCCGGGCGCATTCACCTTCGCGGCAGCCGCCCCGTCCACGACCGCTGCGGACACGGCCCCGGCGATCACCGCCGGTCAGACCGGCTGCGTCAATTGATGGAGCTCGGGGGCCGGCGCCGGGGCGACTCCGGGCGGGGGGCGCTGCCGGGCGGCGGGGCGCTGCCGGGCGGCGGGGCGCTGCCGGGCGGAGGGGCGCTGCCGGGCGGCAGGGGCGCTGCCGGGCGCAGGGGCGCTGCCGGGCGCAGGCCCGGTCCGGGGCGGTGTCACCGGGGCGCTGCTGGGGCCGCTGCTCGCCGGGGATCCGCACGCGCCGCGGGTGACCGTCTACGGCGCCGATGGCGCGCGCACCGAGTTGTCGACCGCGTCGTTGGCGAACTGGTCGGCCAAGGTCGCCGGACTGCTCGTCGACGAACTCGGGATCGCGGCAGGTGACCGGGTGGCGGTGCTGCTGCCGGCCGGTTGGCAGACCGCTCCGGTGCTGCTCGGAGCCTGGTGGGCCGGAGCGATCGTCACCGACATCGACGACCCGGACGCTGTTGCCGCGTTCGTCAGCGACGGCGAGGACGCCGCGGCCGACGAGGTCTTCGTGGTGTCCGGTCATCCGCTAGGTGCGCCCAGCATCCAGGTGCAGGCGCACCAACGTGACTTCACCGGAGCGGTACTGCCGCAGGCGGACCGGTTCTCGCCGCGGGCGGCGGTGGCGGCCGGAGACACCGTTGGGCAGACTGCCGCCGGCGTGCTGGATCTCGCGGCGGTGCTGGCGGCCGCCACCGCGGCGGGCTCCGCGATCGCCCCCGGCGGCCGGCTGCTCACCGACCTGGCCTGGACCCTCCCCGGCGGCATCGTCGCCGCTCTGCTCGGGCCACTGGCGGCCCGTGGCTCCCTGGTACAGCTGACCGCCCACGCCGACGCCGCCGCAGTCGCTGCGGCCGAGCGGGTGACCGTCACCGCTGGTCTGACGGTGCCCGGCATTCCGTCGGCCGACCCCGCACTCTGAGCCGTACCGCGACCGTCACAACCGCCCCGACAGAGTCCCGACAGCGCAAGTTACGTGCGAACAGCGCGTCGCGACGCGCTCTCGGTAGACAACTCGCGCTGTCGGTGAGTGTGGAACTGCCCCGAACCGCCCCGAACAGTCCCGAGCCGTCCCGACAGCGCAACTTGCGTGCGGACAGCGCGTCGCGACGCGCGCTCGGTACGCAACTCGCGCTGTCGGTGAGCGCTGTCGGCGAACGGGCGGGGCCGCACAACTCGCGCTGTCGATGACGACGTCGGCGGCGAGCGGGTCCGTCAGCCGGTGACGCCGAACCGGAATACGGACCGGTGCCGGTACTCCTCACCGGGCCGCAGTACCGCAGACGGGAACTCGGGCCGGTTCGGCGTGTCGGGGAATCGCTGCGGCTCCAGGCAGAATGCCGCGCCGGAGCGCGCGGTGCTGCCACCACGCAGCGCCGCGGTTCCGTCCAGGAAATTGCCGGTGTAGAACTGCACGCCGGGCTGGTCGGTATAGAGCTCCAGCGTCCGTCCGCTGCCGGGCTCCTCCACCCGCGCCGCGAACCGCGGAAGGTTCGGCTCGCCCCCGTCAGGTTCGTCGTCGAGCAGATAGGTGTGGTCGATGCCGTGGGTCAGCGCGGTCTGCGCCGAATATCGGTGCCACCGGTCCCCCACGGCTGTGGACTCCCGAAAGTCCAGCGGAGTGCCGGCGACCGGAGCGGGGCCGCCGACCGGCAGCAGGTCAGCGTCCACCGGCAGATACGTCGATGACGCCAGCCGAATCCGGTGCCCCTCGATGCTGCCGGGCCGGCCGGACAGATTCCAGTAGGCGTGGTTGGTCAGGTTCACCACGGTCGGCGCGTCGGTTGTTGCCAGGAAGTCCAGGATCAGGTCCGTGCCTGCGACCGTGAAGGTGACCGAGACATCCAGCGCTCCAGGGAATCCCATCTCGCCGTCCGGGCTGGTACGGCGGGCAGTGACAGCCTGGCCTCCGTGCTCGCCGCTGTAGACCTCGGACACTGCAAATTCTTGGACGTCGAACCCCGCAGGGCCGCCGTGCAGTGCGTTGGCCCCCTCATTGGCGGGGACCAGGTACTCCCGACCGTCCAGCTCGAACCGGCCACCCGCGATCCGGTTCGCGAACCGGCCGATGGTCGCCCCGAGGTAGTCCCGGTCGGCCCGCCAGCCGTCCTCGTCGTCGTACCCCAGGCTGACGTCGGCGAAGCTGCCGGTCCGGTCCGGGGCGCGGACGTAGGCGATCCTCGCGCCGTACGCGATGATCCCGACCTGCAGGTTCGGGCCGGCCAGCGCAGAGATTTCCACGCGGTTGTTGATACCAGGGAGGGGCGCGGCAGGTCCGCGCGGGTCGGCGACCGTCGGCGCCACACCGCGGTGCGGCGCCGACGCGGTCCTCAGCCGATCGACTCCAACGCCAGCATCGACAGCCCGTTGGGCGTGCCGCGACCCGTGGTGTTGTCGTAGCCCCGGGCGGTGGTCTGCGTGCTTCCGACGTCGAAGGTTCCGAGGTAACCCGCGGCCACGCTGGCGAACCGCAGCGTCGGATGTGGCACCACGTCCTGGTAGGCCGCCGCGGGCAGCTGATAGAGCAGGGGGTTGGCGAAGCCGATGGGATGCCGCCGCAGTTGACTCGCGGTGGCCTGGAAGCCCGCGATCAGCGGTGTGGCCAGGCTGGTGCCGCCGATCGTGCCGATGCCGAACTCGCCGTCAACCGTCTCGCCGTAATAGAACCCGGTGTACGGGTCCGCGTCCGCGGAGATGTCCGGTGACACCCGCATCTTGGCCCGCCCTCCGTTGCGGGCAACTGCGGGCGGCACGACACCCGCCTGGTACCAGGGCTGGGCGAAGAGCGTGCTCGCCCCGCCACCGGCGCCGAATTCGAACTCGCCCGGCAGCGGGGTCGTGTACACCGCGGTCGCCCCGCTGTAGTCGACGAAATCCAGAGACGTTTCCCAGCCGAGCTCGGCACTCTTCCGGTTCTGGCGGTCCAGCAGCAGGCTGGTACCGCCGACCGCGGTCACCAGTCGGATCCGATGCCGAGTAGTCCGGCTGCGGCGGGAGACCGTTGATGACGTTGTCGCCGTCGTCACCCGAGGAGAAGTACAGTCCGATGCCCTGCAGGGCAGCCTGCACGAAGATCGAGTGCTCCAGCGCGATCTCGGCGGCAGGCACGTCCTCGCCGGTGTTTCCGTAGGAGTTGCTCACGATGTTCGCAACGTGATTCTGAACCACATAGTTGAGTGCGTCATCGATGCCGTTGTCGCAGTTCTGGGCGCCGATGTAGTGCACCTTGGCGCCCGGCGCCATGCCGTGCACCGCCTCGACGTCGAGGGTCTCCTCGCCGTTCCAGCCGGCCTCGCCGCCGCACTCGTCCTGCAGATCGAACGGCTGGAACAGGGTCTCGGTGTACTGGCCAGCTGTGAATCCCGGCTCCCCGACCGCCGCCGAGTAGGCGTTGGCGTCGGCCAACATCGTGGGTGAGCCGTAGGCGTCGATGATCGCGACGGTGACGCCCTTGCCGGTCAATCCGTGAGCGACGGCGGCGGAGCTGCCGTAGGCGGTCCGCAGCTGAGCCGGGGTGTACCCGCAGATGTAGGTATTGAACGCGGTGCGGCCACCGTCGGCGGGCGGCAGAGTCTGCTGATGCTCGCCCCAGTAGTCCGAGCAGGTGCTCGGCGGCGGGCGGGTCGCCGCCGGAGCCGCACCGCGGGCGGCAGCCCGGGCCGGCACCGGGTCGGGCACGATCGAGCGGGTGGCGGGCCGGCGAATGGCGGTGTCCTGCGCGAGACCGGTGACGCCGGCGATCAGGCCGGCGACCGACGAGGGCACCGAAGCTTCAGAGGCGGGGGCGCGGCGGATCCGGCCGCCGACGGTGTAGTTCTTCAGCGATGTCCGGAACGCGGCGTTCAGCGCGGCCACCGATCCGGTCGCGGTCAGCCACCGGTTGCCTGCGGCCACGCCGTCGACGGCGATCCCGGCATCGGTCAGGAAGCGCGAGACCTGCTGCACGGCGTCGCCGGTCGGACCGAAGCGGGCATTGAACTGCCGCGCGGTCAGGTAGCTGCCGTAGGCGGCGTCCTCGGGGTTGCTGACCTGCCGTACCAGCTGCTCAGCTCCGCCCGGGTCCCGAAGGTTCAGTACCACCCGGACCGAGACCTTCGCCGCTGCAGATGGAGTGCCGACCGCGCGGGTGCTGGTCGCCCAGTCGGGCCGGGAGTTCGGGATCGTCACCCGGGGGGCGGCGGCTGCGGAGGCCGGAGCCGCGATGGCGAGCAGGAACGGCGCGACGAGGACTGCGGAGCAGACCGCGGTGAACGCGCGGCCGGGTCGGTGGATGGACATCGAACTCCTTCGGTCGATTCCGAGGAGCGCGAAAGGCGCTCCCTCGCCGAGGTCTACTCCCATGGCGGGGCGCCGTCAATGTTGGCGATGCTAACGACCGGCGTCGGAGCCGCTCAGTGCAGCAGCGACCGGGCCATCACCAGGCGCTGGACCTGATTGGTGCCTTCGTAGATCTGGGTGATCTTGGCGTCCCGCATCATCCGCTCCACCGGGAAGTCCCTGGTGTAGCCGGCGCCACCGAGCAGCTGCACCGCGTCGACGGTGACCTTCATCGCCACATCCGAGGCCAGGCACTTCGCCGCCGACGCCAGGAAGCCCTTGTTCTCGTCACCGCGTTCGGCCGCAGCGGCGGCCTGGTAGACCAGCGTCCGGGCCGCCTCGATCTCCATGGCCATGTCCGCGATCATGAACTGCAGGGCCTGGAACTCCGCCAACTTCTTGCCGAACTGCTTGCGCTCCTTGACATATCCGATCGCAACGTCGAGGGCGCCCTGGGCGATGCCGACCGCCTGCGCGCCGATGGTCGGTCGGGTGTGGTCGAGGGTGGCGAGCGCGGTCTTGAACCCGGTGCCGGGCCTGCCGATGATCCGATCGCCGGGAATCCTGCAGTTGACGAAGTGGATCTCCCGCGTCGGTGAGCCCTTGATGCCGAGCTTGCGTTCCTTGGTGCCGACCTCGAAACCGGGATCGTCGGCATGGACGACGAACGCGGAGATTCCGTTGGACCGCCGGTCAGGGTCGGACACCGCCATCACCGTGTACCAGGACGAGACCCCGGCGTTGGTGATCCAGCACTTGGTGCCGTTGAGCACCCAGTCGTCGCCGTCCGCGACCGCCCTGGTCCGCATCGCCGCCGCGTCCGAGCCGGCCTCCCGCTCGCTCAGCGCGTAGGAGATCATCGCCTCGCCGGACGCGATCGACGGCAGCACCTGCTGCTTGAGCTCCTCGGAGGCGGACAGGATGATCGGCATCGACCCGAGCTTGTTCACCGCGGGGATCAGCGACGAGGAGGCGCAGACCCTGGCGACCTCCTCGATCACGATGACGGTGGCCACCGCGTCCGCGCCTGCTCCGTCGTAGGCCTCAGGGATGTGCACGGCATTGAAACCTGAAGCGGTCAGAGCCTTCTGGGCTTCGATCGGGTAGCGCTCACGTTCGTCGCAGTCCGCTGCGTGCGGCAGGATCTCGGCTTCGGCGATCTCGCGGACGGCCGCTCGTACGGCCCGGTGATCGTCGGTGATCCTGAAGAGTTCAGTCATCGGTGCTCCCGCAGATCGCGCCGGGCCCGTGATCGGCTACCGGCCGGTAACTTAGCATCGTAGTACCGCCGAGGCCCGCCGTAGCGTCCGGTGCAACCGGTAGTGCCGCCAACCGCGCTACCGCTGGCCCCAGGCGCTACCGGCACTGACGCGACCGCCGAGGCCCGCGGTAGCGTCCCGGTCCAACCGGTAGTGCCGCCAACCGCGCTACCGCTGGCCCCGGGGCGCTACCGGCACCTCAGCGATCCCGACGGTCCTGCAGGTTCTGGTGCTTGGCGAGCACGGTCGCCTGTAGATCGTCGGCGTAGGCACCGAGTTCCCCCGCGAGCGCGCGCCCGCGGTCGTCGGTGGCCGTCGCCAGGATCCGCACCGCCAGCAGCGCTGCGTTGGCCGCACCGCCGATGGACACGGTGGCGACCGGGATCCCAGCCGGCATCTGGACGATCGAGAGCAGCGAATCCAGCCCGTCAAGGGTGGCCAGCGGCACCGGCACGCCGATCACCGGGAGCACCGTCGCACTGGCCACCATGCCGGGCAGGTGCGCCGCCCCGCCGGCGCCGGCGATGATCACCCGCAGGCCCCGTTCAGCGGCGCCGCCGGCGTAGTCCAACATCCGCTGGGGAGTTCGGTGCGCCGAGTACACGCCGATCTCGTACGGCACCTCGAAGTCGTCGAGAACCGTGCCGGCCGCCTGCATCACGGACCAGTCCGAGTCGCTGCCCATGATCAACCCGACCATGGCGGCCGGCGGCCCTGGCTGCTCCGTCATGCGGATTCCTTTCCCTCGACGATGCCGTCGCGCACCCGGTAGCCGTCCGGCCAGACCCCGTTGCCCAACCAGGCAGCAGCGGTCGTTGCGCGCCGGCGGAGCTCGTCGAGGTCGCGGCCGAGCACGTTGACGTGGCCCAGTTTCCGACCCGCCCGGAAGCTCTTGCCGTAGAGGTGGACCTTGACCTCGGGGAATCGGGCGGCGAGGTGGTGGATGCGCTCATCCATGCCGATCTCGTTGCCTGCGGGATCGTCGCCGCCGAGCACGTTGGCCATCACGGTGAACGGTGCCACCGGATCGGTGCGGCCCAGCGGGTAGTCCAGCACCGCCCGCAGGTGCTGCTCGAACTGACCGGTCACGGAGCCGTCCATCGACCAGTGGCCGGAGTTGTGCGGTCGCATCGCCAGTTCGTTGACCAGCAGCCCGTCCGGAAACTCCGCGGACGGGTCCACCTCGAAGAGTTCGACCGCGAGGACGCCGACCACGCCCAGCGCTCCGGCCAGCCGCAGCGCCAGCCGTTCGGCGGCGATCGCGGTGGAGGGCGGCAGCCCGGGCGCGGGTGCGATCACCTCGACGCAGATGCCGTCCTGCTGCACCGTCTGCACCACCGGCCAGGCCGCGGCCTGGCCGAACGGCGAGCGCGCGACCACCGCGGCCAGCTCGCGGACCATCGGGACGAACGATTCGAGGACGAGGGTCCCGGCGTCGGCCAGTTCGGCGACCGCCGCTGCCGCTTCCGTGGCCGACTGCAGGATCCACACCCCGCGGCCGTCGTACCCGCCGCGCGAGGTCTTGAGCACCACGGGCCAGCCATGAACGGCGGCGAAGGAGGTGAGGGCGGCCGGGTCGGCGCGGTCCAGTAGCTGGAAGGCCGGGACCGGGACGCCGAGTTCCGCCAGCCGGACCCGCATCAGTGCCTTGTCCTGTGCGTATTGCAACGCATCCGCGCCGGGATAGACGGCATGTCCCTCGGCGGCCAACACCCGGATGTGCTCGGTCGGCACGTGTTCGTGATCGAAGGTGACCACCTCGCAGCCCGCCGCGAAGGTGCGCAAAGCATCCAGATCCGTGTGGTGCCCGATCTGGACGTCCGGCGTCACCATCGCAGCGGAGTCGTCCGGATCGGTGGCGAGCACCCGCAGGGTCTGGCCCAGGGCCACGGCCGCCTGGTGGGTCATCCGGGCGAGCTGGCCGCCGCCGACCATGCCGACGCGAGGCAGTCCGGTCCGGGGGTCCACAACGCAGCAGCCTAGTGCGGCAGGCTCAGCCGAGTTCGCGGACCAGATCGATGGCCGAGCCGGCGGAACCGGGGAGTGCTTCGACCCAGACCTCGGGTCGGCCCACCCGCAGCGACGGATCGTCGGCGAATCGGCGGGTGAGCAGGTCGTGCACCAGACCGGCCTGCCGGTGCAACGGCTCGACCCGGTCGGTGACGCAGACAGCGAGCCGGTCCGACAGCAGGGCCAACGTCTGACCCGCGGAGAACACCGTGCGCAGCGCATCGCCCACGACCATCATCGGCAGCGCCCGGTCCAGTCCGGTGCGACCCGCGAGATCGAGCTGGACGACCACCAGCGCGTGATCGTTGGACACCGATCTCCCGTTGGCTTCGGCGGCCTGATAGATCTCGCAGAGGCGGATGTCGAGGTAGTCGGGCGAGACCAGCCCGGTGAGCGCGTCGACGACCGCCGCGGGCGGGGCCACCACGCGGTCGGCCCACCCCAGCGAGACCGCGCGTCGGAGCATCTCGGCCGGGGTGCCGGGCTCGACGTCGATCAGCACGTCGACGTCGGCCAGCGTCTCGCCGAGGGACACCCCGGCGGCGGCCCGTTCGCGGCCGAGCCGCTCACCCGGGCCCCAGACGTCGCCTCCGGCAACGACGGCCTCGCAGAGCGCCTCCACCGCCGGCACGTACCAGTCGCCGGGAAACGCCCACCCGGTCGCTGCCGACTGGCGCTCCCAGCGCAGCCGGACGCCGGCGGCGATCGTTACCGGTACCCGCAGCTGGCGCTGATCCACATGATCTCCTCGACCTCGACACCGGCACACTTCGGACACGTTGTCAGGGGACGACCACACCCCTCGTTCCGTCCGGGAGGTCCGCGTACGGGCCCTCCGACCGTTGGTGGCCGTCCCCTCTGCGGATGAGACGGGCGCCGCCCGGCGTCGTCACGCGGTTCTCGAGGAAAATTCCGAGAACTTTCCCAACCGGGCGAACGATCAGGTTGCCCCGCCCCTCGGGCCTCCGGACGGCGTCCGGTGCGGCGCGGCCGACGACCGCCACCCGTGCGCGCCCGGACTGCCCGGCACCGGTTCCGGCCGGGGACAACTTGGTCGGTCGGGCCCGAGCAGGGAGGATCATCGGGAAGACGGGTCGCCCGGTATCCCGCGGCGGCCGATCAGACGCGGGGAGCGGGCGGCAGTGGATCCGGAGACCGGCGAGACCCAGCTCGGCAGCGATGCCGAGCTGATCACGCGGGTCCGGACCGGGGACCGTGCGGCATTCGGCGAGCTCTACCGCCGACACGCGGCAGCTGCGACCGCGCTGGCCCGACAGTTCGGCCGATCCGCGACCGAGGCGGACGATCTGGTCTCCGAGTCGTTCGCCAGGGTGCTCGACGGGCTGCTCGCCGGCGGCGGCCCGGACACCGCGTTCCGGGCGTATCTGTTCACCACGCTGCGGAACACCGCCTACGACAAGACCCGCAAAGATCGCCGGCTCCAGTTCACCGACGACCTGACCGCGCACGAGGTCGCGGTGGACGGCCCTGACCCGGTCATCGCGATGGCCGAGAACGGCCTGATCGGGAAGGCCTTCGCGAGCCTGCCGGAACGCTGGCAGACCGTGCTGTGGCACACCCAGGTGGAGGGCCAGTCTCCGGCCGAGGTGGGCTTGCTGCTCGGAATGGCACCGAATGCGGTGACCTCGTTGGCGTTCCGGGCGCGCGAGGGGCTGCGGGAGGCCTACCTGCAGGCTCATCTGGCCGAGACCGCCGCCGAGCGGTGCCGGGCCACCGTCGACCGGCTCGGTGCCTGGGCCCGCGGCGGCCTGTCCAAGCGCGAGAGGGCCATGGTGGACGGGCATCTGGCGGAGTGCGACAGCTGCAGCGGGCTGGCCGCCGAGCTCACCCAGATCAACTCGAGCCTCCGGTTGCTGCTGGCCCCGCTGCTGCTCGGCGGGCTCGCTGCCGGGTACCTGGCCACTCTCGGCGGCGTCGCCGTGCTGACCGAGGCCGGGGCGCTGGCGGGTGCGGGGAGTGCGGCCGGCACCACAATCACCGGCACGACCGTGGGAGGGGCCGCGGCCGGAGGCTCCAACGGCGTGGCGACTTTGCTGAGCCGGCCGTGGGGCATCGGCGCCGGGGTGGTAGCCGCGGCCGCGGCGGTCGTGGTCGCGATCGTGATCGCGACCACGGGCGGTGGCAGCCCGGGCCCGGATTCGGCCGGACAGCAGTCCGCCGCCGTCGTCAGCGGCTCGACCGGGGTGAACGGCCAGGGTTCCGGTGGCGGGACCGGGCTCAACGGTTCCGGCTCGAACGGTTCCGAAGGCACCGGTTCGAACGGCACCGGCGCGAACCCTACGGACGTCAACGGCACGGGCGCCAACGACACCGGCGCGAACGGCACCGGCACCGGCGCCGAACGGCACCGGCACGGGCGCGAGCGGCACCGGCGCCGAGCGGCACCGGCACCGGCGGCACCGGCACCGGCGGCACCGGCACCGGCGGCACCAGCACCGACCCCGACGGCACCAACCCCCATGGGCTCCCTGTTGTGCCCGGCGACCCCGGCCCCCAGGGGGCGCCGACCGCGCCCGGCGGTCCGACCCAGGGCGGCGGCACTCCATCCGCGCCACCGCCGAGCTCGACGTCTCCGACCTCCGACACCGCAGGTCCCGGCACGACGCCGCCCGGTTCGAGCAGCGCCGCGCCGAGCACACCTGTCACCAGCGCCCCGTCGACCCGCACCAACGGCCCGCGCACCACGACACCCCGCCCGACAACCGCTCCGCCGACAACGCCCCGCCCGCCCACCAGCCCGCCGACCACCCCTGCACCCACGACCACACCGCCGACCACTCCGCCGCCGACCCCGGCCGCCTTGCAGGTCACCGCCGGCGGCTCGCTGTCCGCCGCCGCCGGCGCCTCGGCGTCGCTGCCGGTGACGATCAGGAATTCCGGGGGCCTCCCCTCGATCGCCGACGCCGGCGGTCTGGTCATCACCACCCCGTCCGGGGTGACGGTGAGCGGCCTGGTCACCGGTCAGGGGCTGCGGGCGGTCCAAGCGTTCGTCGCGGCCGCTGCACCCGACTGCACCCCGGACGGCCGGACCACCCGCTGCCGACTGCCGGCCGTGCAGCCCCGGGCGGCGGTGACGGTGACGCTGACCCTCACCGTCGCCCCGGACGCGACCGCCGAGCCGATCACCGTGCAGGTCGGCAGCTCGACGTTCACCATCGACTTCGACGTCCGGCCCGGCATTGCCGCGTTCCATGTCACCGGCCCCGAAACCCTGGCCGCCGGCTCCACCGAGAGCGCCTCGATCAGCGCAGACCTCGTCGCCGGCGTCGCCGACCCGGGGACCATCCGGCTGCCGCTGCGGGCCGGTGCCCTGTGGGTGATCGGCCATCCGGAGAGCTGCGTCGCGGAGCAGGACACGCTCGTGTGCAGCGGCACCGTGACCGTGGACCAGACCGGGGCGGCCACCGCGGACTTCGGCAGCTTCCGGATCAGCGCGCTGCCATCCGCCACCGTCGCGGACGCGCTGGTCGCTTCGGTCCCGCGCGGCGAGCGGGTCACCGTGATCGGGGGGGACAGCGCCAGCCCGATCACTCCCTACACTCCCGGCGCCCCGGTCACCATGGACGGTCCGTTCGGGGGGACCATGGTCGCCACCCAGACCATGCAGTGCAGCGAGCCGTTCGTGCCAGGGGCTCGGATCTTCGACCGGACGAACTGCACGATGCGCGAGCTCAAGCCGGACGAGGCCACCAGGTCCGTGAGGATCCCCGAGGGCGCCAGCGTCGCCTGGGCCGGGCTCACCTGGCTCGCCGGCGAAGCCGCCGCCCCGGGATCGGTGGATTCCGTCCAGCTCGTGGTCTCCGGGACCGCCAGCAAGGTGGACGGCGACGATCTGCCGATGACCTGCACGGGGGCGTGTCCGGTGGCCCGCTGGCAGGACGTCACGGCAGCGCTGGCCGAGGGTGGCCGCATCGCGGTGTCGGGCATCGACGCCGCACTGAAGCGGACCTCGGACAGCAACCCGTACCCGATCGCCGGTTGGACCCTGACGGTGATCTGGGCGTTGCCGGGCGCGGAGACCGACCCCGAGGTCGCCGCGAACACCGTGCAGTTCGCGAACCAGCTGGTCTCCAACACCTCCGCCGACCCCGCCGCGACCACCGTGGTGGCACCCGAAGGCGACCCGATCACCGAGCTGGACGTCGCCGTGTGGGCGGCCGACCCCTATTCGGTCAAGACGATGACCCTGGGCGGACAGACCCTCGCCAAGACGGTCGACGGCGTGGTGGACACCGGCCAGGAGGGCAAACCGTTCCCGGTGTGCGCCGGCTTCGACCTGATCCGGGCCGGCGGCACCGACGGCCTTCCGATCACCGGCGACCCGACAGCAGCGGTCATCTTCACCAATCAGCGCAGCCGGCACCGTCGGCGACGCGTTGTGGATCGGCAGCACCTTCGTGGTCCGCGGTCAGCCGGACCCCGAGCCGCCCGCTTCCTGACCGCACGAAGCGCACACCTGCCGCCCGTACACTCGCCCGGTGAGTCTGATCGACGTCGTCCGCCGGCATCTGCCCGAGAAGTACCGGGAGCTCGCCAAGTTCCTGGTCGTCGGCGGGACCGCCTGGATCGTCGACACCGGCATCTTCACGGTGTTGTCGCACTCCGTGCTGGAGAACAAGGTCATCACGGCCAAGGTCATCTCGATCCTGGTATCGACGGTGTTGTCGTACGTGCTCAACCGGGAGTGGTCGTTCTCCCAGCGCGGCGGCCGGGAGCGGCACCACGAGGCGATGCTGTTCTTCCTGGTCAACGGCCTGGCGCTGATGCTCAATCTCGTTCCGCTGGCGCTGTCGCGCTACGTGTTCGGCTTCAACGTCGAGCACTACAGCCGATTCACCGTCTCGATCACCGACTTCATCTTCGCCAACGTGGTCGGCACCGTGATCGGGATGGCGTTCCGCTTCTGGGCCTACCGCCGGTACGTGTTCCCGGAGGAGCTGGCACCGCACCCGGACCACGAGCCCGGCGACCGGCGCGCCGAACTGCCCGACGCGCGCTGATTCGACCGGCGCGCAGGTCCCCGGCGTTGGCCCGCAGCGTCAGACGGGGGTGACGCCGTGCCGCCGACGCGAGAACGACCGGTCCCGCCCCGTCGCCGCGGCCAACCTGGCGATCAGCTCGCCCCGTAGTTCCTCCGGCTCGACCAGTTGATCGACCACGAGTTCGCTGGCCAGCCGCACGATGTCGATGTCGCGCTCGTACTCGTCGCGCAGGCCGGCAACATACTCGGCCCGCTCGGCGTCATCGGCGATCGCAGCGATCTTGTTGGCGTAGACGGCGTTGACCGCCGCCTCCGCACCCATCACGGCGATCTTGGCGGTCGGCAGCGCGAGGGTCGCGTCCGGATCGAATCCCGGACCGGCCATCGCGTAGAGCCCGGCACCGTAGGCCTTGCGCACCACCACGCAGAATTTCGGCACCGTGGCCTCGGATACCGCGCTGATCATCTTGGCGCCGTGCCGGATGATCCCCTGCCGTTCCACCGCGGCGCCGACCATGAAGCCCGGCACGTCCGCCAGGAAGATCAGGGGAATGTTGAAGGCATCACAAAGCTGTACGAAATGTGTTGCCTTGTCAGCAGAGTCGACGAACAGCACGCCACCGCGGAACATCGAGTTGTTCCCGACGACCCCGACCACCCGGCCGTCCAGCCGACCGAAGCCGACCAGCAACTCCCTGGCCCACAGCGGATGGATCTCGAACAGGGATCCGTCGTCCAGCAGCGCCCTGGCGTACCGCCGCATATCGAAGGCCTGCCGCTCCGAGGCCGGCACCATGGCCCGCAGATCCCCGGGACCCGGACCGGCCGACGGGGCTACCGGCGGCTCCGCCTGCCAGTTGGACGGCATGTACGACAGATAGCGGCGGACCGCGGCGAGCGCCTGCTCCTCGGTCGCCACCAGCAGGTGGCCGACACCGGAGACCGAGGTGTGCATCCGGGCCCCGCCCATCTCCTCCAAGGTGGTCTTCTCGCCGGTGACCATCTCGACCATCCGGTCGCTGCCCAGGTACATGGAGGCGTTGCCCTCGACCATGACCACCACGTCACAGAACGCCGGAATGTAGGCACCGCCGGCCGCACTCGGCCCGAACAGGGCGCACACCTGCGGAATCGACCCTGACGCACGGACCTGGGTGTGGAAGATCTTGCCGGCCCCCCGGCGCCCCGGGAACAGGTCGACCTGGTCGGTGATCCGGGCACCGGCCGAGTCGACCAGGTAGATCATCGGCACGCCGGTGGCGTAGGCGCGCTCGATGATCCGGATGATCTTCTCGACCGTCCTGGCCCCCCAGGAACCGGCCTTGACCGTTGAGTCGTTGGCCATCAGACAGACCCGGCGGCCGTCGACGCCGGCCGTGCCGGTGACCACGCCGTCAGCGGGCAGACCATCGGCCGTCGCGTTGGCGAACTGTCCGTCCTCGGTGAACGAGCCGGCGTCCACCAGCCCGGCGATCCGGTCGCGGGCGAACATCTTGCCCTTGGCCGCGTTCGCCTCGTGGTAGCGCGGGGCGCCCCCGCTCTCGATGACGGCGCGCCGTGCGGTCCAGTCGTGGGCGGCGCTGTTGCCCGCGACGGCGGTCTGGTCGGGGGTCGGCGCACCGTCGCGCTGGTCCGGTGAGGTCACCATTGCACGGTCTCACATCCGGCGGGTGCCGGTCGCTCGTCGAACGCGCCACCGCGCCGGCCCCTCGGCCGCGTCGGCTCAGCCGGCCGCCAGCGCGCGCACCACGGCCGACGGGCTGGGCCGGCCGAGCTGTTCGGCCATCCAGACGCTGGTGGCCACCAGCGAGGCGAGGTCGACGCCATGGTCGATGCCCAGGCCGGTCAGAAACCAGACCAGATCCTCGGTGGCCAGGTTGCCGGTCGCCGATCTCGCGAACGGGCAGCCGCCGAGGCCGCCGGCGCTGGCGTCCACGGTCGAGATCCCCGCCTGCAGGGCGGCCAGGGTGTTCGCGAGCGCCTGACCGTAGGTGTCGTGAAAGTGCACGGCGATGACGTCCCTGCCGACGCCCGCTTCGACGAAAGCGGCCAGCAGCGCGGTCACCTGGCCGGCGGTGCCGACCCCGATGGTGTCCCCGAGGGACAGCTCGTCACATCCGAGATCGAGCAGCCGGCGCCCGGCCGTGAGCACCTGGGATACCGGCACCGGCCCCTCCCACGGGTCCCCGAAGCACATCGACAGGTATCCGCGCACCCGCAGGCCGGCCCGCCGAGCGCGGGACACCACCGGCTCGAACATCGTGAACTGGCCGTCAAGAGTCTGGGCGAGGTTTCGCTGTGCGAAGGTCTCGGTTGCCGAGCCGAAGACGGCGATCTCGGTGGCTCCGGCCGCGAGCGCGCCCTCCAGGCCACGCAGGTTGGGCACCAGTACCGGATACGAGACGCCGTCCCGGCGGGTGACGGCCGGGAACACCTCGGCGGCGTCGGCGAGCTGCGGCACCCAGGCCGGGTTGACGAACGACGTCGCCTCGATCGTCCGCAGGCCGGCATCGGCCAGCCGGTCGATGAACTCGAGTTTGACCCGCGCCGGCACCGGGCGCTTCTCGTTCTGCAGCCCGTCCCGCGGGCCCACCTCGACGATCCGCACCGCGTCGGGAAGCCCGGCGGCCCGGACCGGTTGCGGCAGACCGAGGTCAGGCACGGTCACCGGCGCGGCTCCGGACCGCCGCTCGGGTCGTCGGCAGCAGGCGGCGGAACCTGGTACCCGGACGGCGGAGTCGGCAGCCCGGCGTCGGCCTGCTGCTGGTACGGCGGTGACGCGGACTGTGCGTTGGGATAGGACGGCGGCGGGTACCCCTGGGGGGCCTGCTGCGGCGGCGGCTGATAGCTGGGCGGTGGCGCCTGCTCGGTCGGGTAGGCCGCCTGCGGAGGCGGCTGATAGCTCTGCGGCGGCGGATATCCCGCCTGCGGGTCAGGGTAGGCCTGGGTCTGCGGGGGGTAGCCCTGCGGGGCGCTCTGCTCCGGTGGATAACTGCGGGTCTGCTGGGCGGTGGGCTCATAACCCTGCGACCGTGGCTCGTCGTACCCGGCTGCCGACCGCCCGGTGCGCTCGGGCGTATCCCCCTCGCCGCCGTAGGAACCGCTGCTGCGGTCGTCGGCGATCAACTGGTTGAGGGTGGACTGCACCTTGGAGATGCTCGCAACGTTCTGGAATTCCAACGGCTGCTCGGCGGCCGATTCCACGATCAGGGAGCCGTACCCGAGAAGGCGACCCCAGAAGGTGACGATCGTTTCGATGTTCTGGATCCGGGACAACGGAATCTGGTGCTCGCGGCGGCGCAGGATGCCGCTGCGGAAGAAGATGTGCCCGGTGGACAGCACGAAGTGTTCGGTGCGCCAACGGAGGAACGGCACGATCACCAGCCACACCAACAGGATCACGCCGACCACGATGATGCCGATCAGCCACTGCTGGTGCGAGGTGAAACCGCTGTCCGTCCAACTCCGCGACCAGGCGATGAGCGCCGACCCGCCACCGATGATCACCAGCAGCCAGACGACCGGGAGCACGAGTGACTTGCCGCTGGGGTGTTTGCGGATCACCACACGCTCGCCGCGGTGGAGCAGACTGTCGGGGTAGGGCATGACATCCCCTTGCTGGTCTCGTGCCGCCGACCCCTGCGGTCGCCGCCTCCGATGCGCCCATCACGCTACCGGTAGCTGCGCCGCCCGCGCGGGAGGAGATCAGGTGGTCGCGCGGCTGCCGAACACCGCTGAACCGAGCCGGACGATGGTGGCCCCTTCGGCGACCGCCAACTCGAAGTCTCCGCTCATTCCCATGCTCAGCTCCGTGGCACCGGGAACCGCCAGCCGGTCGCGCAGCTCGCGCAGTTCCGCGTAGCCCGCCCGGACCGCGGCGACGTCGTCGGAGTTGAGCCCGATGGTCATGAACCCCCGCAGTCGCAGCCGCGGCAGCGTCCGCACCGTGGCCACCAGCGCCGCGGCATCCGCGGGGTCGACGCCGGACTTGCTCGGCTCTCCCGACACGTTCACCTGGACCAGCACGTCCAGGGTGCTGTCGGTGGCGGCCAGCCGGGTGTCCAGCCGGCGGGCCAGGGCGGTCGAATCCAAGGTCTGCAGGCAGCTGATGTGCGGGAGTACCGCGGCGACCTTGTTGGACTGCAGGTGCCCGATGAAGTGGCTCTCGTGCTGATGCCCGGCCAGCGCACCTGCCTTCGCCAGTACCTCCTGGACGCGGTTCTCGCCGATCAGCGTTGCGCCGGCGGACAGCGCGGCGATGATGCGCTCCGGGTCGACGGTCTTGGTGGCGAGCAGCAGGCGCACCCCACCGGGTGCGCGGCCGGCGCTCTCGGCCGCCGCGTCGATCCTGGCCCGCAGATCTGCGAGCGTGCTGGCGAGGTCGGGGGTGTCCATGTGCGCCGAAGCCTACCTACGTCGCACCGGCGGCCGGGCGCAGGTGCACCACATCACCGGCGGCGTAGGCAGTCCTTGCGTTGTCAGGGGTTTCGACCACCAGCGAGCCGTCCCCGCGGATGTCGCGGGCCCATCCGCTGACGCTGCGGCCACCCGGTAGCTCCATCCGGACCCGGCTGCCCAGGGTCGAACAGGCCTCGCGGTACCGGTCGAGCAGTCCGGCCGCGGCCACGTCACCGCCGGCCGCCGACCAGGTGTCCAGGATCCCGCCGAACGCGGTGAGGATTGCGCCCAGCAGAGCCGCCCGGTCCAGGTCGTCGGCGCCGGCGATGACGAGCGAGGTGGCGTCCGGCCGGGGCAGCTCCCCCACCGTCGTCGAGACATTGAGCCCCGCTCCCACCACGACCGTCTCGCCGACCAGCTCCGCCAGGATCCCCGCGCATTTGCGGCCGTCGATCAGCAGGTCGTTCGGCCATTTCAGGTCCGGCCGCAGGCCGGTGCGCTCCCTCACGGCCTGGCGCAGCGCCAGGCCGAGCAACGCTCCGACCCATCCGCGCCGGACCGCGGGAATCCCGCGAACACTGACCGCCGCGGAGAACAGCAGACCGGAACCGGCCGGCGCGGTCCAGCTGCGGCCCAGTCGGCCGCGCCCGGCCGTCTGCAGCTCCGCGACCAGCACCGACCGGTCGGCCGCACCGGCCGCGACGAGGTCCGCATTGGTGGACCCGGTGGTCGGCACCGTTTCGATGTGCCAGCTCCCCGCCGCCGCGGCGGTCACCGCGTCGACGTCGATCGGCGCCCGGTCCGGGGTCGGCACACCGCCGACCCTAACGTCCGATCGCGGGTGACCAGGGTCTCCGTCCCCGTCCGGTTCCCGGCCGCTACCCTGCGGGGCATGTCCATCAATGCCGACGGGACACCGCCGCACACCACGGCGGCCAAGCTCGCCGACCTGGCCCGCCGGTTCGACGAACACGTTCACGCCGGCTCGGACGCAGCGGTCGAGCGGCAGCACGCGCGCGGCAAGCAGACCGCCAGGGAACGCATCGACATGCTGCTCGACGCGGGGTCGTTCATCGAATTCGATGCCTTCGCGCGGCACCGTTCGACGAACTTCGGACTACAGGCGAACCGGCCCTACGGTGACGGGGTGGTGACCGGATACGGCACCGTCGACGGCCGCGAGGTCTGCGTGTTCTCCCAGGATGTGGCGGTGTTCGGCGGCTCGCTCGGCGAGGTATACGGCGAGAAGATCGTCAAGGTCATGGATTTCGCCCTCCGCACCGGGCGACCGGTGGTCGGCATCAACGAGGGCGGTGGTGCCCGCATCCAGGAAGGGGTCGTCTCCCTCGGCCTGTACGCGGAGATCTTCAAGCGCAATGTGCACGCGTCCGGGGTGATCCCGCAGATCTCGCTGATCATGGGGGCGGCCGCCGGCGGCCACGTGTACTCCCCCGCGCTCACCGACTTCGTGGTGATGGTGGACAAGACCTCGCAGATGTTCATCACCGGGCCGGACGTGGTGCGGGCGGTGACCGGCGAGGAGGTCACCTTGGAGGAACTCGGTGGCGCCCGCACCCACAACACCCGCTCCGGCAACGCGCACTACCTCGGCGTCGACGAGGCCGACGCGATCTCCTTCGTGCGCGCGCTGCTCGGCTATCTGCCGTCGAACAATCTCTCGCAGCCGCCGATCGACTCAACGGCAGATACCGAAGGCGTCGAGATCCCCCTCACCGACGATGATCTCGCGTTGGACACGCTGGTCCCCGATTCGGCGAACCAGCCCTACGACATGGCTGCCGTGGTGGCGGCGGTACTGGACGACGGCGAACTGCTCGCCGTCCAGGAGTTGTTCGCGCCCAACATCATCACCGGATTCGGCCGGGTTTCCGGCCGCAGCGTCGGCGTCGTTGCGAACCAACCGCTCCATCTGGCCGGCACCCTCGACATCGACGCGGCCGAGAAGGCCGCCCGGTTCGTCCGCACCTGCGACGCCTTCAACGTCCCGGTACTTACCTTCGTCGACGTTCCGGGGTTCCTTCCAGGAACCGATCAGGAGTGGAACGGCATCATCCGGCGCGGCGCGAAGTTGATCTACGCCTATGCCGAGGCGACCGTGCCGTTGATCACGGTGATCACCCGCAAGGCGTACGGCGGTGCCTACGACGTGATGGGCTCCAAGCATCTGGGCGCCGACGTGAACCTGGCCTGGCCCACCGCGCAGATCGCCGTCATGGGAGCTCAGGGGGCGGTGAACATCCTGTACCGCAAGGAGATCGCCGCGACCCAGCGCGACGGCGAGGACGGCCCGGAGACGGCAGAGTTGCGGACGCGACTGCAGACCGACTACGAGGACACCCTCGCGAATCCGTTCATCGCGGCCGAACGTGGCTACATCGACCAGGTCATCGCGCCGTCGGAGACCCGCCGGATGATCACCCGCTCGCTGCGGGTGCTGGCCGAGAAGCGGCAGTCGCTGCCGCCCAAGAAACACGGAAACATCCCCCTGTGAACCCCCTATGAACATGGACAGTCAGGCCCGGGCCCGGCGGATCGCCGACGAGGACGCCGCGGCCACGCTCGCGGTGCTGGCCCTGCTCAGCGCCGCCGACCCTGACGACCCGGGCCGGATGCGTTCCGCGTGGGGCGATCCCGCGCACCGGCTGCGGATCGCCACGTCCGGTCCGGGCGGCTGGTGGCGATCAGGTCTGCCGTCGTGAGCGTCACCGTGGTGCTCGCCTCGGCGTCACCGGGCCGCCGCGCGGTGCTCCGGGCGGCCGGCATCGACCCGGTGGTGCTGGTCTCCGGGGTCGACGAGGACGCCATCGTCGCCGCGCATCCCGAGGCGTTGCCGGCCGACCTGGTCGCGGCGCTGGCGACGGCGAAGGCGGAGGCGGTTGCCGGGGAGTTCGGCGACCACTACCCGGACGCCGCCGTCATCGGATGCGACTCCATGCTGCACCTGGACGGTGCCCTGCTGGGCAAGCCGCACACCGCGGCGGTGGCGCGCCGCCGCTGGGCCGACATGGCCGGTCGCACCGGGGAGCTGCTCACCGGCCACGCCATCGTCCGGATGACCGACGGCCGGCCCGGCGACATCGCGGTCGGCACCTCGTCGACCTCGGTCCGCTTCGGCAGCCCGTCCCCCGACGAACTCGACGCCTACATCGCGACCGGCGAGCCGCTGTCCGTCGCGGGAGCCTTCACCATCGACGGCCTCGGCGGTTGGTTCGTCGAGGGGGTGGACGGCGACCCGTCCAGTGTCGTGGGCATCTCATTGCCACTGACCCGCCGCCTGCTGGCCGAGATCGGGCTCACCGTCACCGATCTGTGGACCGGCCCATGACCGCGACCAGCCACCGGAGGCCATGCCCGTGCACACCGTTCTGATCGCCAACCGCGGAGAGATCGCGGTCCGGGTCGCCCGCGCCTGCCGGGACGCTGGGCTGGTTTCGGTCGCCGTGTACGCCGAGCCGGACGCCGATGCGATGCACGTGCGCGCGGCCGACGAGGCCTACGCGCTCGGCGGCAGCACTCCCGCCGAGTCCTACCTGGACGCGGCCAAGCTGCTGGATGCGGCGGCGAGGGCCGACGCCGACGCCGTCCACCCGGGATACGGGTTCCTCTCCGAGAACGCCGACTTCGCCCAGGCCGTGCTCGACGCCGGTCTGATCTGGATCGGCCCCTCACCGCAGGCGATCCGCGATCTCGGTGACAAGGTCACCGCGCGGCACATCGCGGCCCGGGCCGGTGCTCCGCTCGTGCCCGGCACCGCCGATCCGGTCGGGGGCGCGGACGAGGTGGTCGCCTTTGCCCGCGAGCACGGCCTGCCGGTGGCCATCAAGGCGGCCTTCGGCGGTGGTGGCCGCGGCCTGAAGGTGGCGCGGACTCTCGAGGAGATTCCCGAGCTGTTCGACTCCGCGGTGCGCGAGGCGGTGTCGGCGTTCGGTCGCGGCGAGTGCTTCGTCGAGCGATACCTGGATCGTCCGCGACACGTCGAGGCCCAGATCCTCGCCGATCAGCACGGCACCGTGGTGGTGGTCGGCACCCGGGACTGCTCACTGCAGCGACGGCATCAGAAACTTGTCGAGGAGGCTCCTGCGCCGTTTCTCACCGACGACCAGCGCGACCGCATCCACACAGCGGCCAGGGCGATCTGTCGGGAGGCCGGCTACCACGGAGCGGGCACGGTGGAATTCCTGATCGGCCCGGACGGCACCATCTCGTTCCTCGAGGTCAACACCAGACTGCAGGTCGAACACCCGGTCTCGGAGGAAACCAGCGGAATCGACCTGGTACGTGAGCAGTTCCGGATCGCCGATGGCGAGAGGCTCCGCATCACCGAAGATCCGGCGCCCAGAGGTCACTCGATCGAGTTCCGGATCAACGGCGAGGACGCCGGTCGCGGGTTCCTGCCGGCCCCGGGGGTGGTCAGCCTGTTCGTCGCACCCGGCGGACCCGGCGTGCGGGTGGACTCCGGCGTCGAGTCCGGTTCGGTGATCTCCGGTGCATTCGACTCGCTGCTCGCCAAACTGATCGTCACCGGCGCCGACCGCGACGAGGCACTCGCCAGGTCCCGCCGGGCGTTGGCCGAAATGCGCGCGGACGGCATGGCGACCGTTCTGCCGTTCCATCGCGCTGTCGTCGACGATCCGGCATTCGTCGGCGACGGCACCACCTTCGGCGTGCACACCCGGTGGATCGAGACGGAGTTCGTCAACGCCATCGAACCGTTCGGCGGCGCCGCGGGCGGTGGCGAGCCCACCGAGCCTCGGCAGCTGGTGGTCGCCGAGGTGAACGGCCGCCGGGTCGAGATCTCGCTGCCCGGCGACCTGGTGGCCGCAGGCGGCCGGCAGCGCACTCGCCCGCGCCGGGCCGGCCGCGAGCGGGCCGGTCGGGCCGGAGCCGCCTCCGGCAACGCCGTCACCGCGCCCATGCAGGGCACCGTCGTGAAGGTCGCAGTTGCCGACGGCGCGGTGGTCACCACCGGCGACCTGATCGCGGTGATCGAGGCGATGAAGATGGAGAACCCGGTGACGGCACACCGCGACGGCACGATCAGCGGCCTGGCCGTCGAGGTCGGGGCTCAGGTGGCTGCCGGCGCGCTGATCGCGGAGATCGGCTGACGCGGGCTGCCGGTGACATCCGGCACGGGCCGGGCGAGCCCTCCGCTGGTTAGAGTAGGGGTATGACGGACGGGTCGGCCGACCACGGAGATTCCGGCAGTGGCGTGCCGGATCCGGTGCCGGTGCGCATCGGCGACCGCGAGCGGAATGCCGCCCTGGAGGCGCTCGGCGAGCACCTGACCGAGGGTCGGATCGACCTCGACGAGTACGGCGAGCGGTCCGCGATGATCACCGTCGCCAAGTCCACCGCCGACATCTCGGAGGTCTTCGCCGATCTGCCCGCCCCGCACCCGGCGCTGCCCGCCCTCGGACTGGCTGCGGTGGCGGTGCCGCCGGACTCCCGCATCGTCGTGCCGACCTCCGACAGCCGCAGTGTCGCTCAGAAGGTGATGGCCGCCGCGGTGCCGGTGGCCGGCATCGTCGCGCTGGTCCTGTTCTTCGCGCTGCACATCAGTTTCTGGATCTTCCTGCTGCCCGCGGTGTTCGCGGTGATCGGCGGAGCGATCTGGGGTTCGGACTGGAAGCAGGACCCGTCCGAACTGCGACGGCGGCAGGAGCGTGAGGACCGACGCCGACTGCGTGATGACCGCCGCGGGGAGCTCGGCGAGGGCGGCCGGTGACCTCGGCGGTCGAGCCGGTCTGGCTGGACGCCGGAGCGTGGCGACTCCGGCCGTGGGCGGATCCGGACATCTCGGATTCCGGTGCCGACCGGGAAGCGTTGATCAGTGCCTGCACGGATCCGGCGATGAGGCGATTCGTCTCCTGGCGGGTCCGCGACACCGCGGAAGCGCAGGCACATCTGCGCCGCCGGGCCGCCGAGTGGCGGGCCGGGACCCGCTGCTCCTGGGCGGCGGTCGACGGAACCGACCGGATAGCGGGCGAGGTCGGGCTCAAGGACATCGACCCGGCTGCCGGCACCGCCCGGCTGGCAGTCTGGACGCACCCGGACTTCCGGGGACGTGGGCTGGCTCCGGCTGCGGTCACGGCCGCCTGCGGGTTCGGCTTCGGCGCGCTGCGGCTGAGCCGGCTCGGGTACACCCATTCAGCGGAGAATGCCGCCTCCGCCCGGGTCGCGGCAGCGGCCGGCTTCACCCCGATCGGTCCGGAGTTTCCCGACGCGACGCCCGATCACCCTCGCTCGGACCGGCTGCTCTGGGAGCGTTACGCGCCGGCCGGATGACGGTCGGTCGGTGCCGACGCACAGCACCCCCACAGCCCGCCCATGGGTGCGGCCCGGCTCCACCGGTCAGCATGGTGGCACACGACACCCCCTGTCGCGGCCCGAGCACCGGAGCAAACCATGAGCCACCACGATCATGACGACCTGCACGACCGCGGACTCGAATTCGATCTGCAGACGCTGTTCGCCCGCCGCACCGCGCTCAAGCTGCTGGCCGGGGCCGGCCTGGCGACACTGGTCGGCTGCAGCGCCGACCCGGTCGCGGGCACCGGCACCGCAACCGGTGCCGGCACCGGCACCGGCACTGCAACCGCCGGGGCATCGTCCGGCCCCCAGATCACCACCCCGGCCGGCTCGGCCTCCGGCGGCACGTCCGCTGCCGGTTCCGCTACCAGCTCCGCGGCCGGGTCCGCGGCCGGGTCCGCGGCCACGGCCTGCGTCGACGAGGTGCCCGAGGAAACGGCCGGCCCCTACCCCGGCGACGGCTCGAACGGGCCGAATGTGCTGACCAGCAGCGGGATCGTGCGCAGCGACATCCGGTCCAGCTTCGGCACCTCGACCAACACCGCACAAGGAGTTCCGCTGACCATCGAGCTCACCGTGCAGGACAGCACCTGCGCCCCGCTGGCCGGTGCGGCGGTGTACCTGTGGCACTGCACCATCGACGGCAAGTACTCGCTGTACTCCGACGGTGTCACCGACGAGAACTACCTGCGCGGGGTGCAGGAAGCCGACAGCACCGGAACCGTCACCTTCACCAGCATCTTCCCGGCCGCGTACTCGGGCCGTTGGCCGCACATCCACTTCGAGGTGTACTCCGGCCTGAGCGAGGCGACCGCCGCCGGAAAGATCAGCGCCACCAGCCAGATCGCGTTGCCGGAGGACATCTGCGCAACGGTGTACGCCACCGACGGCTACAGCCGGAGCGTGCAGAACCTGGCGCAGAGCTCGCTGGAGACCGACATGGTCTTCGGCGACGACGGCGGGGTGCACCAGCTGGCCACCGTCACCGGCTCGGCGGCGGACGGATACACCGCGAGCCTGGTCATCTCGGTGTGAGTGCCGTTCCCCTCAAGCCTTCCGGGGTCAGCGAAGGTTCGTCCGGGGCGGCGAGGGTGAGCACCGCGTCCTCGATCATGTCGTACTCCTCGATCTCCGCCTCCAGCCGGCGGAGCCGCACGGCCAGAGTGGCCTCGGGATCGTTGCCGGTCAGATCCACCGCGGCGACCACGAAAAACCTACTCGGGCCGACGAATTCCAGGTGCAGGTAGCTGACCCGGTCGATCGACGGACTGGCCAGCAAGGTCTCGAGTACGCCGGCGACCAGCGCCGGCGGCAGGCTCTCGCCGAGCAGGTACTGCCGGTTCCGGTTGATCAGGAACACCGCGACGACTCCGAGTAGCACTCCGACGGCGATCGACCCGATCGCGTCGAACACCGCGTTGCCGGTGATCTCGTGCAGGGCCACCCCGGCCCCGGCGAGCACCAGGCCGATCAGCGCCGACGAGTCCTCGAGAAATACCGCCCGCAAGGTGGTGTTGGAGGTCCGGCTGACGAACTCCAACGGCGGGAGCCCGCGGGCGGCCGCAGCGGACCTGGACTGCCGTAACGCCTGCAGGAACGAGATACCCTCGAGGACAAAGGCTATCGCCAACACGATGTAGTTGATGAGGTAGTCGGTCTCGGGGTTGTGGTCCGACAGTGCGCTGATGCCGTGCAACACCGAGACCACCGCTCCCGCGGTGAACAGGCCGAACGCGGCGAACATCGACCAGATGTAGGTGTCCCGGCCGTATCCGCGCGGGTGGCTGCCGTCCCGCGGTCGGGCGCCGCGCCGCTCGGCCATGATCAGGAAGATCTCGTTGCCGGTGTCGGCCCAGCTGTGCGCCGACTCGGCGACCATCGACGCGGAACCGGTGATCATCGCCGCGATCGTCTTGGCGACCGCGATGAGCGCGTTGGCCGCCAGCGCGATGATCACCGTCAGCAGGCTGTCGCCACCCTTGCTGCTCGCACCCGACGTGGCGTCGCCGCCGGTCCGGTCCTGGGCGGCCGGCGGGCCGCCGGTGGACGTCGGCGCCGGGCCCGCCGGCTCGCTCACCCCGCCTCAGGCCACCGGCGACGTGATCAGGTCGCGGACCTCTGGTGCCTTGGTCCGCACCTCGTCCGCCGCCTCGTCATCCGGTTCGGTCTGCGACCTGCGCTCGGCGTCCACCCGCGCCGCATACGTGACGACCTCCTGGTCACGCTGATCGTCGGTCCAGCCGAGTACCCCCGCCATCAGCTCGGCCACCCTCGCAGCGGTCTCGGTGCCCCGGTGCGCGTACTCGATGGAGATCCGGGTCCGCCGGGCCAGCACGTCCTCGACGTGCAGCGCGCCCTCGTGGGTGGTCGCGTACAGCGCCTCCACCTGCAGATAGTCGTCAGCTCCCGGCAACGGCTGCAGCAGCGTCGGGTCGTCGGCGGCGAGCCCGAGCACCTCGTGGATCTGCGAGCCGTACCGGTCCAGCAGATGCCGGATCCGATAGGGGTGCACCCCGTGCTGCTCGGCGATCCGGTCCGCCTGATTCACCAGGGCCTGGTACCCCTCGGCGCCCACCAGCGGCACGTTCGCCGTGCAGGACGGGTTGATGCGGCCCGGCAGGTCCTCCGCCGCGGCATCCACCGCGTCCGCGCCCATCACCCGGTAGGTGGTGTACTTCCCACCGGCGATCGCGATCAGGCCCGGAGCGACCCTGGCCACCGCGTGTTCCCGCGAGAGTTTCGACGACTGCTCGCTCTCGCCGGCCAGTAGCGGTCGCAGACCGGCGTAGACGCCTTCGATGTCGTCGTGGGTCAACGGCACCGCGAGCACCTTGTTGACATGCTCGAGCAGATAGTCGATATCGGCCTTGGTGGCCGCCGGGTGCGCCAGGTCGAGATTCCAGTCCGTGTCGGTGGTGCCGACGATCCAGTGCGACTTCCACGGGATCACGAACAGCACCGACTTCTCGGTCTTGAGGATGATGCCGCTCTCGCTGGGGATCTTGTCCCTGGCCACCACCAGGTGCACGCCCTTGGACGCCCGCACCTTGAACCGCCCACGACCGCCGGACAGCCGCTGGATCTCATCGGTCCACACGCCGGTCGAGTTGATCACCACGCGGGCCTTGACCGTGGTCTCCTCGCCGGTCTCGACGTCGCGCACCCGCACGCCGGCGACCCGGTCCGCCTCTTTGACGAAGGCGATCACCTGGGTCGAGGTGCGGACCACCGCGCCGTACTCGGCGGCCGTGCGGGCCACCGCCAGGGTGTGCCGGGCGTCGTCGACCTGGCCGTCGTAGTAACGGATCCCGCCGGTGAGGGAATCCCGGCGCAGGGCCGGCACCAGCCGCAAGGCGCCTGCCCTGGTCAGGTGCTTGTGCCGGGGCACCGACCGGGCGCCGCCCATCGAGTCGTACATGATCAGCCCGGACCCGGCGTACGGCCGCTCGATGACGCGCTTGGTCAGCGGATACAGGAACGACACCGGCTTGGCCAGATGCGGACAGATCTTGGTGAGCATCAGCTCGCGCTCGTGCAGGGCCTCGCGGACCAGTCCGAACTCGAACATCTCCAGATACCGCAGACCGCCATGGAACAGCTTGGACGAGCGCGACGAGGTCCCGGACGCGATATCGCGCGCCTCGACCAGGGCAACGGACAGGCCGCGGGTCACGGCGTCCAGCGCAGCCCCGGAACCGACTACACCGCCGCCGACCACGACAACGTCGAAGGTCTGGTCACCGAGCTTGCGCCAATTCTCCGCCCGCTGGTCCGGACCGATCCTGGAACCGCCGTCAACCGCCATGATGGCCGCCTCTCCCTGTCGCAACGCTGCTCGACCTCACGCTACCGCCGGTCGGCGAACTCCGATCGGCGGAACGGCTGCTGAAGAAGATCATGCCCGCCCGGCGATTCCGACATGCGGGACGGGCAGGGCGAGAGCATGATCCTCCCAACGGCGAGTAGTTCCTCGATGTCGAATGGAGCTGCCAGTGCACCAGTCCACGGTCGCGGGTGATCTGTCGCTGTCGCCGTACGCCCGCATCGGGCTCTAGATCCCATCCCAGCTCACCCAGGAGGACAGGTTGCTCCCAGGAATCAGTAACGGTCAGATCTTCTTGCAGGAGACGGTCGGTACCGCGATGCTGCTGCTGCTCGGTTGCGGCGTGGTGGCGAATGTGGTCCTGAAGGGGACCAAGGGCAACGGGGGCGGTTGGCTCCTGATCAACTTCGGGTGGGGGCTCGGCGTCTTCGTCGGTGTGTACGTGGCGTTCGCCAGCGGCGCGCACCTCAACCCGGCGGTCACTTTGGCGGTGTTGCTCAACGGCGGGGTCACCTTCTCCCAGGCGTTGGTGTTCTGGGGCGCCGAGCTGGTCGGCGCGTTCATCGGTGCGGTGTTGTGCTGGCTGGCCTACCGGGACCATTTCGATGTGGAGGAGGACCCGGCGCTCAAGCTGGCGGTGTTCTCCACCGGCCCGGCAATCCGCTCCTACGCATGGAACCTGGTCACAGAGATCATCGGCACCTTCGTGCTGATCTTCTGGATCCTGGTGTCCGGTGGTACCCCGTCGGGGTTGGGCCCGTTGGCGGTGGCGCTGGTCGTCGTCGGTATCGGTGCATCCCTCGGTGGCCCGACCGGGTACGCGATCAACCCGGCCCGTGACCTGATGCCCCGGATCGCGCACGCGATCCTGCCGATCAAGGGCAAGGGCGACTCCGATTGGGGCTACGCCTGGGTCCCGGTGATCGGCCCGCTGGTCGGCGCCGTCATCGCCTTTTTGGTCTTCAAGGCCGTCGACGCCGACGGCATGGTCAAGGCGATGAACCTGGTCAGGGCCGCCCTGACCTGACCCGGCCGGCAGCCCGGAACCCGCAGGCCGGGGTTCCGGGCGCGGCGCCCCGGATCGGGATCGGCGGCGCCCGCTTCTTTCCAATGACGCTCAGAAGCAACGAAGGGACCGAACCGCATGAGTGAGCAGTACGTCGCCTCCATCGATCAGGGCACAACATCATCCCGGTGCATGATCTTCAACCACGCCGGCCGGGTCGTCTCGGTCGACCAGAAGGAACACGAGCAGATCTTCCCGCGGGCCGGCTGGGTCGAGCACAACCCGGTCGAGATCTGGGAGAACGTCCGGGCCGTCACCGCCGCAGCGTTGGCCAAGGCCGACCTGCAGGTCGCCGACATCGCCGCCGTCGGCATCACCAACCAGCGCGAGACCGCGATGGTCTGGGACAAGACCACCGGCGAACCCGTCTACAACGCCATCGTCTGGCAGGACACCCGTACCGACAAGATCGTCCACGACCTGGGCGATCTCGGCGGCGGACAGGATCGGTACAAGGCCAAGGTCGGGCTGCCCCTGGCCACCTACTTCTCCGGGCCGAAGGTCCGCTGGATCCTCGACAATGTCGACGGCGCCAAGGCGAAGGCCGAGTCCGGCGATCTGGTGTTCGGCAACATGGACACCTGGGTGCTGTGGAACCTGACCGGTGGCGTCGACGGTGGTCTGCACATCACCGACCCGACCAACGCCTCCCGCACCATGCTGATGGACCTGGACACCCTGTCCTGGGACGCCGACATCGCCGCCGAGATGGGCATCCCGCTCTCGATGCTCCCGGAGATCCGGTCCTCGTCCGAGGTGTACGGCAACGTCCGCCCGCAGGGCGTCCTGGCCGGTGTCCCGGTCTCCGGCGACCTCGGCGACCAGCAGGCCGCCACCTTCGGTCAGGCCTGCCTGTCCGTCGGCGAGGCCAAGAACACCTACGGCACCGGCAACTTCATGCTGCTGAACACCGGCACCGAGAAGGTCCCGTCGAACAACGGACTGCTCACCACGGTCTGTTACAAGATCGGCACCAACGACACCATCTACGCCCTCGAGGGTTCCATCGCGGTCACCGGATCACTGGTCCAGTGGGTCCGCGACAACCTCGGTCTGATCGGCACCGCCCCGGAGATCGAAACACTGGCCAAGTCGGTGGACGACAACGGCGGCGCCTACTTCGTGCCGGCGTTCTCGGGGCTGTTCGCCCCGTACTGGCGCGACGATGCCCGCGGCGCCATCGTCGGCTTGACCCGCTTCGTGAACAAGGGTCACATCGCCCGCGCGGTCCTGGAGGCCACCGCGTTCCAGACCAAGGAAGTACTGGACGCGATGAATGCCGACTCCGGCGTCGACCTCACCGCCCTGAAGGTCGACGGCGGCATGGTCGTGAACGAGACCCTGATGCAATTCCAGGCCGACATTCTCGGCGTCCCGGTGATCCGTCCGGTCGTCAACGAGACCACCGCGCTGGGCGCCGCCTATGCCGCCGGTCTGGCCGTCGGATTCTGGGAGACCGAGGACGACATCCGCACCAACTGGGCCGAGGACAAGCGCTGGGAACCGGAACTCGACCCGACCGAGCGCGACAAGCGCTACGCGAAGTGGAAGAAGGCCGTCACCAAGACCTTCGACTGGGTCGAGGACAGCGACTGAGGTCCGGCACTGCCAGGTACGACCAGCACAGCGCCCCGTCGGCAACGGCGGGGCGCTGTGCTGTCCGGCGGCTTCCGGCTACAGGTCCGTGTCGTGCATCAGTTGCCGGCCCACCTCGGTGATGGATCCGGTCAGCGAGGGATAGACGCTGAACGTGTAGGCAATGTCCTTGGCGGACAAGCCGTTCTGCACGGCCAGCGCGATGGCCAGGATGAGTTCGGAGGCTGCGGGTGCGACGACCACCCCACCCACCACAATGCCGGTGCGCGGCAACACGATCAGCTTGACGAAACCCTGTCGTAGGCCCTGCATCTTGGCCCGGGCGTTGGTGGCCAGGGGCAGCATCATGGTGCGGGCGGCGACCGCACCGGAGTCCAACTCGGCCTGGGTCACCCCAACGGTGGCGATCTCCGGATGGGTGAAGACGTTGGAGGCCACCGTTTCCAACTTCAGCGGCGGTACGCCCTCGCCCAGCGCGTGCCACATCGCGATCCGGCCCTGCATCGCCGCCACCGAGGCGAGCATCAGCACGCCGGTGCAGTCGCCGGCGGCGTAGATCCCGGGCACCGAGGTCCGGGAAACGCGGTCGACGGCGATGAAACCGTTGACGCCGGTGGTGATCCCGACCTTCTCCAGCCCGATGTCGGTGGTGTTGGGGACCGAACCGACGGTCATCAGCGCGTGCGAGCCGCGGATCTCCCGACCGTCGGTCAGGGTGGCGACAACCCCGTCGCCGTCGCGCACCACCGATGCCGCCCTGGCTCGTTTGCACAGGACGCCGCCGCGCTCGGCGAAGACGTCCTCGATCACCGCGGCCGCGTCGGCGTCCTCGCCGGGCAGCACCCGGTCCCGGCTGGAGATCAGCGTGACCGGCACGCCCATTTCGATGTAGGCGGAGGCGAACTCGGCCCCGGTCACCCCGGAGCCGACAACGATCAGGTGGGCCGGCAGCTCCGTCAGGTCGTAGACCTGACGCCAGGTGAGGATCCGCTCGCCGTCGGGCACGGCAGTGGGCAGCACCCGCGGCGTCGCCCCGGTGGCGATCAGCACCACCTCGGCCTCGATCTCGCTCACGGCGCCGTCAGCGGCGGTGACAGCGACCCGGTGGGTGGCCAGCCCCGGGCTGGGATCGGACAGCTCCGCCCGGCCGTCGACCAGGGTCACCCCGACCGAGACCAGTCTGGCCCGGATGTCGGCCGACTGGGCCAACGCCAGTCCCTGCACCCGGCCGTGCACCACGGCCACGTCGACGGCCACCGCGCCGCTCTCGATGGACACTCCTAGTTGGCCGGCCTGCCGCACGTCGGTGCGGCCGCCTGCGGAGGCGATGAAGGTTTTCGACGGCACGCAGTCGAAGAGCACGCAGCTGCCCCCGATGCCGGCGTCCTCGACCACGGTGACGTCCGCGCCGTACTGCGCGGCGACCAGTGCGGCCTCGTAGCCGGCCGGTCCCCCGCCCATGATCACGATCCGGGTCATCGCCCGTCCCTTCTGCCTGCAGCACCCCGCCCGACCGCCTTGCCGCCGGCCAGTCAACGGTATCGGCCCCTCCGCGGCGGCGCCGCGCGGTCGGATCCTTCGGCCGCCCGGCCCGCGCACCCTCTAGGCTCTGCACCCATGGCGCTGTATGCCGCGTACGGGTCGAACATGGACCCGGCCCAGATGCTCCAACGCTGCCCGTCCTCACCGGTCGCGGGCAGCGGCTGGTTGCCGGACTGGCGGCTGACCTTCGGCGGCGAGGACCTCGGCTGGGAGGGCGCGCTGGCCACGGTCGTCGAAGAGGCCGGATCGGCCGTCTTCGTGGTGTTGTACGACATGGCCGAGTCCGACGAGCGCACCCTGGACTCCTGGGAGGGTGCGGACCTGGGCCTGTACACCAAGATCCGGCTCCGGGTGCACACCCTGGACGGGCCGGTGCTGGCCTGGCTCTACGCGCTCCAGGCGTTCGAGGGTGGCCTGCCATCGGCGCGATATCTGGGCGTTGTCGCCGACGCCGCCGAGGCCGCGGACGCGCCGACCGAATACGTGGCCGACATCCGGCACCGGCCGTGCCGGTCCAACGGCACCTGACGGCGGTCGATGGCCACCGAGGTCGAGACTTTCCTGGAATCCGTCGCCGACAGGCAGCGGCGGGCGGATGCGCTCGTGCTGACCGACCTGATGGCGGAGGCGACGGGCGAACGGCCGGCGCTGTGGAGCGGTTCGATCGTGGGCTTCGGCACGTACCACTACCGGTATGCGTCCGGGCGCGAGGGCGACACACCCGCCGTGGCTTTCGCGCCGCGCAAGGCGGCCAGCACGGTGTACCTGATGGACGGCTTCGGGCCGTACCCGGATCTCCTCGCCCGGCTCGGCCCGCACACCACCGGCAAGTCCTGCCTGTACCTCAAGCGTCTCGCCGATGTCGACCTCGAGGTGCTGCGCGAGATCGTCGGTCGGTCCTACCGGTCCACGCGTGCCCGCAACCCGGAATGACGCGGGTCGGCGCCGGGCCGGCCGGGTCCGCCGGACGGTGACCCTGGCTGTGCTGCTCGTCGTCGGTGTCCCGGCGGCCGCGCTGGCGCTCCTCTGGACGCTCCAGCGGCGGCTGATCTATCTCCCGGACACGGCCAGGGTGCCATCGGCCGGTTCCCAGATCGCCGGGGCCCACGACGTCGTCCTGCACACCGCGGACGGGCTGGCGCTGACTGCCTGGTACCTCCCGGCGCCGGCGGCCGCGTGCCGGACAACGGTGCTGGTCGCTCCCGGCAACGGCGGCAACCGGGCCGGCCGCACCGACCTGGTTCGGGCCCTGGGCACCCGCGGCTACGGAGTGCTGCTGCTGGAGTACCGCGGCTACGGCGGCAATCCCGGGTCTCCCACCGAAGCGGGGCTGGCCGCCGACGCGGTGGCGGCCTGGTCGTTCCTGACCGACGACGAGGGCCTGACCCCACCGGAGCTGATCTATTTCGGCGAGAGCCTGGGAGGCTCGGTGGTCACCGGCCTTGCCGTCGACCACCCTCCGGCCGGGGTACTGCTGCGGTCGCCGTTCACCGATCTTGCCGACGCCGCCGCGGCCAACTACCCGCTGCTGCCGGTACGGATGCTGCTGCGCGAGGAGCACCCGGTCGCGGCCCGGGTAGCGCTGCTGACGGTGCCGATGACCGTCGTCTACGGCGACGCGGACTCGATCATCCCGCCCGCGCTGTCGAGGCGGGTGGCGGCCGCGGCGGGCGGCCCGGTGGAGCTCGTCGAGGTGCCCGCCGCCGACCACAACGATCCGGAATTGGTGGCGGGTCCCGTTGTGCTGGATGCGCTCGACCGACTGGCGCGCCGGACCGGCTGCGCGCCGGCCGGCTAGCGCCGACCGCTCAGCTCTGGTCCGCCGCCTGGGCGGCCAGCACGGTGTGCACCAGCACCCGGATGCCGATCGGGATGGCCCGCTCGTCGACGGCGAACCGGGCGGAGTGCAGGTCGCACTGGTCGGCCGCGCCGTCCCACACGCCGAGCCTGGCGAGCGAGCCCGGAACGTGCTCGAGGATCTCGGCGAAGTCCTCGGCGCCGGTGGACTGCTCGGCGTGCACGGCGGCAGCGGGCCCGGCCGCCGCCGCAACCGCGCTGCGCATCAGGTCGGTGCAGGCCGCGTCGTTCTCCACCGGCGGCACCCCGCGGACGTGCACCAGTTCGTAGTCCACCTCGGTCGGTGCCAGCAGCTCCGCGACCAGCTCCCTGATCAACGGCACGCTGGCGTCCCAGGCGTGCCGCTGCATCATCCGCAAGGTGCCGCGCAGGACGCCTTCCTGGGGAATGGCATTGGCGGCCTCGCCGGCCCGGACGGCGCCCCAGACCAGTACTGCCGCCGACCGTGGGTCCAGCCTGCGGGTGAGCATCATCGGGAGTCCGGTGATCACGGTGCCGAGTGCATGCACCAGGTCGGCGGTCAGGTGCGGTCGGGAGGTGTGCCCGCCGGGCCCGTACATCCGGACCTCGATCAGGTCCGCGGTCGAGGTGATCGCGCCGATGCGCAGCCCGACCTGGCCGACGGGCAACCGCGGATCACAGTGCAGCGCGAACACTTGCTGGACGCCCTCGAGGATGCCCGCCGCGATCACATCCCTGGCCCCGCCCGGCATCACCTCCTCGGCGGCCTGGAAGATCAGTCGGACCCGGCCGGTCAGCGCACCGGACCGATGCAGGGCGAGAGCGGCCCCGAGCAACACCGTGAGGTGCACGTCGTGCCCGCAGGCGTGCGCGACACCGGGCACCGTCGAGGCGAACGGCAGCCCGGTCGACTCCTGCAGCGGCAGCGCGTCGATGTCCGCACGCAGTGCCACCATCGGCTCGCCGGCGCCGATGTCGGCGACAACGCCGGTACCGCCGGGCAGCGCGGATGCCTTGATGCCGGCCTCCGCCAGGGTCTCCAGGATCAATGCCGTGGTGCCGGACTCGGCCCTGGACAGCTCGGGATGCGCATGAACCTGTCGGCGCAGGTGGATCAGATCGGCGAGTGACTCGACCATGAAGTCCTCGAGCCAGGCCGGGCCGTGACCGGCCGCCAGGTCGACGACGGCTGCTTCGTCCGGCACGGCGACGGGGAGGATTGAGAGTGCCGCCATGCGGGTGCCGTCGTCCTTCCGATGCAGGGCCGCTGTGCTGTGCGGCCGACCGCGACAGCCTAGCCGCCGATCAGCGGGGCTCAGGGGTCGACAGGACCCGGAAGCCCGTGTGACGATCTCGCTCTGACTGCCTGCTGATCACCTGTCACTCCCGTGCCACCGATCGGTGCATCCCCGGTGCTCGCTGGGCACTCGAAGAGCAGCCCGACCTCGCCGACAGCGTCACCGTGACGTCCCCGACGAATCCAGTCCCGCTGACAACGTCGTCGTCGGACGTGGCGGCCGCGCGACCCCTCCGCCGACGCGTGCGCTGGTAGCCCTGTGTCTGGCACGTCTGGCCGAGTGCTGGTTGGCTGAGCGCAGCACCGGTCGGGGCACCCGTCCGGACACGCCAGTCGAAGGAGGCTCCGTGGGCGACGACATCACCACTGCCACGTTCACCCGTGAGCAGCGCCAGCGCTACCGGGAGAAGGTCCGCCGGTGTCTGGACGTCTTCGAACGGATGCTGGTGGAACATCATTTCGACTTCGACCGCCAGCTCACCGGGTTGGAGGTCGAACTGAACCTGGTCGACTCCACCTGGCAGCCGGCGATGGACAACGCCGAGGTGCTGGAGGCGATCGCAGATCCGCTGTACCAGACCGAACTGGGCCGCTACAACATCGAGCTGAACGTTCCGCCCCGGCCGCTGCCCGGCGACTCGGGCCTGGAACTCGAACGGCTGCTGCGGGAATCGCTGACCCACGCCGAGTCGATGGCGAACAGATCCGGCTCCGAGATCATCATGATCGGCATCCTGCCGACGCTGTATCCGGAGCACCTGAAGGTCGACTGGATGAGCGCCAATCCCCGCTACAAGGCGATCGAAGAGGCGGTCTTCGCCGCGCGTCGCGAGGACATCGACCTCGATATCAGCGGCGTCGAGCACCTGCAGATGGCCGCCGACACCATCGCACCGGAGTCCGCGTGCACCTCGGTGCAACTCCATCTGCAGGTCTCCCCGGCCAACTTCGCGGCAAACTGGAACGCCGCCCAGTGCCTGGCGGGCCCGCAACTGGCGTTGGGCGCGAACTCGCCCTATCTGTTCGGAAAGCGCCTCTGGGCCGAGACCAGAATCGAGCTGTTCCTGCAGGCCACTGACACCCGCTCGCCGGAACTGCGGAACCAGGGCGTCCGGCCGCCGGTGTTCTTCGGGGAGCGCTGGATCACCTCGGTGTTCGACCTGTTCGAGGAGAACGTGCGGTACTTCCCGGCACTGCTGCCGGAGACCTCCGACGAGAACCCGGAGGAGGTGCTCGAGTCCGGCAAGGCGCCCAAGCTGCAGGAACTCCGGCTGCACAACGGGACGGTCTACCGATGGAACCGGCCGGTGTACGACGTGGTGAACGACGTCCCGCATCTGCGCGTGGAGAACCGGGTGCTCCCGGCCGGCCCGACCGTTGTCGATGTGCTGGCCAACGCGGCCTTCTACTACGGAGCCATGCGAATGCTGTCGACGGAGGAACGGCCGGTGTGGAGCAAGATGTCGTTCGACGCCGCCAAGGCCAACTTCGACGCTGGTGCCCGGCGCGGCGTTGACGCGGTCTTCTACTGGCCGGGACTCGGTGAGGTCAGCTGGGACGAGCTGCTGCTCCGGTACCTGCTGCCGCTTGCGGACGAGGGCCTGGTGCGCTGGGGGGTGTCCGCCGCGGTGCGCGACCGTTTCCTCGGCGTCGTCGAGGACCGGTGCAAACTGCGCCGCAACGGGGCCTGGTGGCAGGTCGAGACCGTCACCGCGCTCGAAGAACGCGGCATGGACCGGCGAACGGCACTGACCGAGATGCTCAAGCTGTACTCCCAGGGCATGCACTCCAACGAGCCGGTGCACACCTGGGAAGTGCCCTGATCGGGGTGATCCTGCTCTCCCTGAAGCCGGCCGCGCTCGGCGTGACGGGGCCGCTCCTCCTACCATCGGCCGATGGACAGACCTGACGGTCGGGCGCCGGAGCCCGGTCCGGACCCATTGAGCGCGGCAGGAACCGGAAACGGCGCCGGGCGGGCCGATTGGGAAGCGGCAGCGGCCTCGGTGCTCCGCAGGGCCGGACGGCTGGCTGCCGACGATCCGGATGACGCCGCCTGGAGCCGACTGGCCAGGTCGACGATCGACGGTGTGACCATTGCGCCGCTCGGAACTCCGGCGTCGCCAACGGACCTGCCCCCGATCGGTGACCCGGGGGTCGCACCCTTCGTCCGCGGATCAGTTGCTCCGACCGGAGCCGGCTGGGACATCCGGGCCTGGGTCGCCGACACCGTCCCGATGTCGGCCGCCGGATCGTTGCTCGCCGAGCTGGAGAACGGCGCGACCTCGGTGTGGCTGACCGTTGGGGCGGCCGGAACCTCGCTCGACGATCTCCCGACGGTGCTCCACGACGTACTCACCGATCTGGCCGCAGTCGTCTTGCACCCGGTGGCGGTGTCGGACATCGATGCGGCCCAAAAGTTCTGCTCGATACTGGCCACGCGGGCCAGCTCCCCCGCTGTCGGCACCTCGCTCGGCGCCGATCCGGTGAGCGGCGCGCTCCGGTCCGGATCGGTGGACCGGGCCGCGGTCGACTCGAGGGTGGTGGAACTGGCCGGGCTCGCTGCCGGTCGGGGCATCGGCGCGCTGGTCGTCGATGGGACCGCCGCGCACGAGACCGGCGGGGGTGAGGTCGGCGAACTGAGCTGGTCGTTGGCGGTGGGTGCGCACTACCTCAGAGTGCTCACTGCGGCCGGCCTGGATATCGACGGGGCGTGCCGGCTGATCGACTTCCGGTATGCAGCAACCGTCGACCAGTTCCCCACCATCGCGAAACTGCGTGCTGCCCGGCTGCTCTGGCACCGGGTCACCGAGCTCTCCGGTGCGTCGGCGCCGGCCCGCGCGCAGCGCCAGCACGCGGTCACCTCCCGACCGATGACCACCCGATACGACCCGTGGGTGAACATGCTCCGGACGACGGTCGCCGCGTTCGCGGCCGGGGTCGGCGGCGCCCAGGCGATCACCGTGCTGCCTTTCGATGCTGCTCTGGGCGTCCCGGAGGAGTTCGGGCGCCGGATCGGCCGCAACATCTCGACATTGCTGATCGACGAGTCCCACGTCGCGGCGGTGGCCGACCCTGCGGGCGGGGCGCACGCGGTGGAGGCGCTCACGGCGTCTTTGGCGGAGGCCGCCTGGGCCGATTTCGGCCGTACCGAACGCGCCGGCGGGGTGCTGGCGGCGCTGGCCGATGGATCTGTCCGATCCCGACTCACCGACATCGGCCGGAAGCGGGCGTCGCTGATCGCGCGACGCCGGATCCCGATCACCGGGGTGAGCGAGTTCCCGCACGCCGGCGAAGTGCTGCCGCCGCGGCGCGGGTGGCCGGTGGAGACCGGTTGGGACGGCGTCGGGTGGGCGGATCCGTTCGAGCGGTTGCGCGACCGGCCGGCAACGCGCCCGGTGTACCTGGTGACCCTTGGCGACCTCGCGGCGCATTCCACACGGGCCGGTTTCATCACGAATCTGCTGGCCGCCGGCGGAATTGCAGTGCTCCCGTCCGGACCTGTCCGGTCCGCCGCCGAGGCCTCGGCGAGTTTCGATCGGGGGGCGACGACGGTGGTCCTGCTGGCCGGAGCGGATGACTCCTACGGCGCTCTCGGCGTCGGCGTCGTCGGCGCGTTGCGCGACGCCGGGGCGACCGCAGTCTTCGCGGCCGGAAAGCTGCCCCGGGCGCTCGCCGACGTCACGGACGGATCGGTTGCCCTGGGCGATGACGTACTGGACTTTCTGGGACAGCTGCGATCGGCGCTGCAGGCCGCGGTGGTGCCGTCATGACGGTTCCGGAATCCTTCGACGGGCTCCCGCTGCACCCGGACCCGACCGGGCCGACGCCGGTCGCATGGCCGGCCGAAGCGCCGGTCGGGTCGGCGGAGCCGTGGCTCTCGCCGGAAGGCATTGCCGTGCAACGGCTGTACCGGGCCGAGGACCTGGCCGGGCTGGGTGAGCTCGACACCTACCCGGGGCTCGCGCCGTTTCTGCGCGGCCCGTATCCCACCATGTACACCACGCAGCCGTGGACGATCCGGCAGTACGCGGGGTTCTCCACCGCGGAGGAGTCCAACGCCTTCTACCGCCGCAACCTTGCCGCCGGGCAGAAAGGTCTGTCGATCGCGTTCGATCTGGCCACTCACCGTGGATACGACTCCGACCATCCCAGGGTGGCCGGCGACGTCGGCATGGCCGGGGTCGCGATCGATTCGATCTACGACATGCGGCAGCTGTTCCATGGCATTCCGCTGGACCGGATGAGCGTGTCGATGACGATGAACGGCGCCGTGCTCCCGGTTCTGGCGATGTACATCGTCGCCGCCGAGGAGCAGGGGGTCGCCCCGGAGCAACTGGCCGGAACCATCCAGAACGACATCCTCAAGGAGTTCATGGTCCGGAACACCTACATCTACCCGCCGACCCCTTCGATGCGGATCATCTCGGACATCTTCTCGTTCACCGCCGCGAGAATGCCGAAGTTCAACTCGATCTCGATCTCCGGGTACCACATCCAGGAGGCCGGCGCGACCGCGGATCTGGAGCTCGCCTACACCCTGGCCGACGGGGTGGAGTATCTACGGGCCGGCCGCGGTGCCGGGCTCGACATCGACGCCTTCGCGCCCCGGCTGAGCTTCTTCTGGGCGATCGGGATGAACTTCTTCATGGAGGTCGCCAAGCTGCGTGCGGCCAGGGCGCTCTGGTCGAAGCTGGTCGGCGAGTTCGCTCCGAAGAATCCGAAATCGCTGTCCCTGCGGACACATTCGCAGACTTCGGGCTGGTCGCTGACCGCGCAGGACGTCTTCAACAACGTCGCCCGTACCTGCATCGAGGCGATGGCCGCGACCCAGGGCCACACCCAGTCCCTGCACACGAACGCGCTCGACGAGGCGATCGCACTGCCGACCGACTTCTCGGCGCGGATCGCCCGGAACACCCAGCTGTTGCTGCAGCAGGAATCCGGGACGACCGCGATCATCGATCCCTGGGGCGGTTCGTTCTACGTCGAGCGGCTCACCCACGATCTGGCCACCCGGGCCTGGGCGCACTTCATCGAGGTCGAACGGGCCGGCGGGATGGCAGCCGCCATCGAGGCCGGCATCCCGAAGATGCGGATCGAGGAAGCGGCGGCCAGGACCCAGGCCCGGATCGACGCGGGCACCCAGGCGGTGATCGGCGTCAACACCCGCCGGGTGGACGTCGAGGAGCCCCTGGAGTTCCTCAAGGTCGACAACGCGGCGGTCCGCGGCGCGCAGATCGCCAAGCTCTCCGAGCTCCGCGCCGAACGTGATCCCGGCGAGGTCCACCGCGCCCTGGACGCGCTCACGGCGGCCGCCGGGGGCGGTGCCGACGCCCCGCACGACCTGTCCCGCAACCTGCTGGCGCTGGCGGTGGATGCGGCCAGAGCCAAGGCGACGGTCGGGGAGATCTCGGACGCGTTGGAGAAGGTCTACGGCCGGCACACCGCGGTGATCCGTACCATTTCCGGGGTGTACCGCTCCGAGGCCGGTAGCTCCGAGTCGATCGATCGCGTACTCGCCGCCACCGCGGCGTTCGCCGAGGCGGAGGGCAGGCGGCCGCGGATCCTGGTGGCGAAGATCGGGCAGGACGGCCACGACCGGGGCCAGAAGGTGATCGTCACGGCCTTCGCCGACCTCGGTTTCGACGTGGACGTCGGGCCGTTGTTCTCCACTCCCGACGAGGTCGCCCGCCAGGCGGTCGACGCGGATGTCCACCTGGTCGGCGTGAACTCCTTGGCCGCAGCGCATCTCAGCCTGGTGCCGGCGCTGCGCGATGCGCTCGCTGCGGCCGGGCGACCGGACATCATGATCGTGGTCGGCGGCGTCATCCCGCCCGGTGATGTGCCCGAGCTGCTGGCTTCGGGCGCCTCCGCCGTTTTCGGTCCCGGCACCGTCATCGCCGATGCGGCGTCGGACCTGTTGGAGCGGCTGTCGTCGGCATTGCACCACTGATGGCGCGCCACTGATGGCAGACGTCGACGAGCTGCTGGGCCGGGTGCTCGACGGCGATCGGTCGGCGCTGTCCCGGGCGATCACCGTGGTCGAGTCGACTCGCGCGGACCATCGGCTGACCGCCCGGGAGCTGCTGCGGCGCATCGGGTCCGGACCGGCCCCCGCGAGCTCGGTGCGGGTGGGCATCACCGGCGTTCCAGGGGTCGGCAAGTCGACGTTCATCGAGGCACTCGGTGGCGTGTTGACCGGATCGGGTCACCGGGTCGGGGTGCTCGCCGTCGATCCGTCCAGCACCAGGACCGGTGGTTCGGTGCTGGGCGACCGCACCCGGATGCCCAGGCTGGCAGCCGATCCCGACGCGTTTGTCCGTCCGTCGCCCAGTTCGGGCACCCTCGGTGGGGTCACCCGCGCGACCGCCCAGGCCATCACCGTGCTCGAGGCGGCCGGCTACGACGTGGTCCTCGTGGAGACGGTCGGCGTCGGACAGTCGGAAACGGCGGTCGCCGGCATGGTCGACACCTTCCTGCTGCTCGGGTTGGCCCGGACCGGCGACCAGCTGCAGGGCATCAAGAAGGGTGTCCTGGAGATCGCCGACGTGATCGCCGTGAACAAGGCCGACGGTGACCGGATCGTCGAGGCGACCGCGGCCGCCCGCGAACTCACCGGGGCATTACGACTCGTCCACGGTCGGGCGGCGCGCTGGCTGCCGCCGGTGCTCACCTCGTCCGGGCTCACCGGAGACGGCGTACCCGAGGTCTGGCAGGCCGTGCTCCGACACCGGGACCATCTCGGCGTTGAGGGTCTGGCGGAGCGCAGGTCGCGGCAGCGGCTGGATCTGACCTGGGCCCTGGTGCGCGACGAACTCGACCAACGGCTGCGACACTCCCCCGGGGTGGCGGCGGTTCGGGAGGAGGTCGGTGCTGCAGTGTTGAACGGTGAGCTGCCCGCGGCCGCCGCGGCGGATCGGATCCTGGCGGCCTTCGACGCGGAGTAGTCGGCGTCCCGGTCCCTGGGCGAGGCGCGTCACATCGGGCCCGCGGCCTCGTCGTCGGTGACACCCGCCCGGGACGCCCGGCGCAGGTCAACGATGCCCAGCGCCAACGCCGCGCCGGTGAAGGCCAGGGTCACCAGTACGGCGGCGGCGACGGCGTCGGAATAGGTCGCAACGGAGACGACTCCGGCACCTGCAGCGCCGGTCCCCACCACCGCGAAGAAGGTCGCACCGAGCACCGCCTGGCCGATGGCCGCGCCGATCCGTTGCGACGTCTGTAACACCCCACCCGCGACGCTGCCCATCCGCGGATCCACCGCGGCCAGCGACAACACCTGGTTCGGTGTGATGATGGCGCCGCTGCCCAGGCCGAGCACGAGCAACGGCAGCGCAAGCCGCAGCGCGACGTCGTCGGGACCTCCCCGCACCACGAGACCCACCGCGGCCGCACCGATCGCGAACACCACGAGCGCCACCACGATCAGCCGGCGGCCGAACCGGGTCACCCATCGTCCGGCGAGCGGCGCACCGACGGCCGCGCCCAGAGCGAACGCGGTCACCGCGAATCCGGATTCGAGCGCGGTGAATCCGCGCCCCAACTGGAAGTACAGCGCGAGTACCAGCGGCAACCCGGTGTAGCCGCAGAAATACAGCAGGGCCAGCCCGACACCGACTCCGTAGGACGGTCGCTGGAACAAGCGCAGATCCACCAGCGGATCCTGCTCGGCCCGGGTCAGGCGCCGCTCGCGACGCAGGAACGCCAGCGCCAACGGCACGGCCGGCACCACCAGGAGGAACAGCCGGGCGTCGCGGACGCTGTCGTACTCCACCAACGGCACCAGCACGCACGCCGTGGCCAGGCCGAGCAACATCGCGCCGGGCAGGTCGAGCCGGTGCCGCCGGCCGGCCCGCCCGGGCGGGCCCGGGAGCCAGCGCAGCCCCAGCAACACCGCCGCGATGCCGATCGGCACGTTGATGAAGAACACCAGGCGCCACCCGAAGTCCGGACCACCCAGGCCGATCAGTCCACCGCCGACGACCGGCCCGACCGCCGTCGAGACGCCGACAACGGTCCCGATCGCACCGAACGCCCGTGCCCGGTCCCGCCCGCTGAACATCTGCTGGACCAGGCCGGACACCTGGGGATTGATCAGGCCACCGAACAGACCCTGGACGAACCGCGCGACCACCAGCCAGGTCGGATTTGGCGACAGGCCGACGACCAGGCTGGTCAGGGTGAAGCCGGCAACACCGATCACGAACATCGTCCGGCGGCCACGGTCGTCCCCGAGCCGGCCGGCGATGACGGGCACCAACCCGAAGGCCAGGACGTACCCGCTGACCACCCATTGCAGCTCGGACGCGCCCGCGCCGGTGGCTCTCCCGATCGATGGCAGTGCCACGTTGGTCACGCTGACGTCCAGCAGGGTCGCGAACATCGCCACGAGGCACACGGCCAGTGCTCGCCACCGTCGCTCGGGCACCGGCGACGTCGTCGACGACGGCAGATCCTCCCCGGTCACCGGTCCAGTGTGCGGGGGCTGCCGGCGACGCCGATCCGCCGCCCCGGGATCACCCGTCCGCGGCCGCGGCTCGGACCGGTCAGGGTGACAAACGTCCTGCCCTTGTGCGGTCATCCGACGCTGGTGGTCCGGCAGCGAGCACGGCATCGTCAACCGCGACCACCACCGCATCGCTGCCGGCCCGGGCCATCCAGGGACGACAAGGAGCCGACGATGACCAGTTCGAGCAACTCCTCCGACGACACCCTGCTGCTGCAGGGCACCTTCGGCTCCCGCAAGCGCACGGGCGCCTGGGTGGTCCCACCCACGATCACCATCCGCACCCGGATGGGTTCGACCGAACTGGACTTCACCCAGGCCGACTTCCGGCACGACGACCTGCTGATCACCGTCGAGATGACCGGCGGCTCGATCGAACTCCGGGTGCCCGAGGGAGCGGGCGTCGACACCGACGGCGTCGCGACCAGGTTGGCCAGCGTGGAGGACCATCGCGGGACCGCATCGACCCAGGGCTCCCCGAAGATCACCATCACCGGCAAGCTGACCTGGGGGTCACTCGAGATCCGCGGGCCGAGAAAGTAGTCCAGGTGAGTAGCCGGGAGCCCGAGCAGGTACCCGGGCGGCCCGCGCGGCCGGCCTCAGGCCCGGAGACGGCCGGCCTCAGCTGTCCGCATGACCGCCCAGATCCGGCGAGAACTGCGCCAGCGAAGCCGCCACCGCCGCAGCGATCTGATCGGCGTCGACCTCGCCGCTGTCCCCCAGTTGCCGCTCCCAGGCGGCGATGCTCTCCTTCGAGAACTGCTGCGCCTCCAACGAATGGGCCGCCGCGATCGGATCGTCGGTCTCGCCACCGTCCAGGTGCAGACTCAACGCCATCAGGGCGCCGTCCCACCCCGGTCCGACATAGAGCGCGCCGGCGACACTCCCGGCCATCTCCAGCGGAACCGAATGATCCAGTTCGAACAGCGTCCCGCTGCCATCCGGGGTCAGCCGGAGTGCGACGATGCTGGTCTCGCCACCGAACGTCACGACGATCCGGCGCGGGCGGTCGCACTCCAGGACATCTCCGCCGGCATTTCCCTCGAGCTGGAAGTGCCCGCCCACCACCAGTTCCCCGGTGATCGGCAGAAACCAGCGGCTCAGCCGCTCGGGATCGGTCAGGGCGTCCCAGACGTCGTCGGGCTCGGCCTCGTAGCGGCGGGTCAGCACCACCCGGACCTGCCCGTCGGCGCTGGACACGGTGCGCCCGGTGGCGCCGATCTGGGCTGCGATGTCGATCATCGGTCATCCTCTGTCTCGTCGTGGACGTGCTCCCCGATGCTGTGCCGGCGGTCGGCGTCGCGGTCCAGTGCCGGCCTGCGCGCTCGGCGGCCGCGGGCGAGTTCGGTCGACAGCGCGTCCAGGTGCCGGTTCCACAGCGCCCTGAACTGAGCCACCCACCGGTCGACCTCCTGCAACCCAGCGGTGTCGACGGCGTACAGCCGCCGCGCTCCCACCGCCTGTACCGAGGCAAAGCCGTTCTCTCGCAGTACTTTCAGGTGTTGGGACACGGCCGGCTGCGAGATGCCGAACTCCGCCCTGACGATCTGCGTCAGGGCCCCTGAGGTCTGCTCGCCGACGGCGAGCAGCTCGAGGATCCGGCGGCGGACCGGATCCCCGAGAACGTCGAATGCCTGCACGAATCCCAACGTATCGGCGCTTACTTATATAAGTCAAGCACGGCTTCAACACCGTACCTCAGCCCTTTTCGAACCGGTAGCCGACCCCTGGCTCGGTGATCAGGTAGCGGGGCTTCGCCGGATCGGGTTCGAGCTTGCGCCGCAGCTGAGCGAGATACACACGCAGGTAATGGGTCTCGTGTTCGTAGGCCGGCCCCCAGACTTCGGTGAGCAGTTGCCGCTGCGGCACCAGCTTGCCGGCGTGCCGAACCAGCAGCTCCAGCAACGACCACTCGGTCGGCGTCAGCCGCACCGGCGTGCCGTCCCGCAGCACCCGGTGTGCGCCCAGGTCGACGGTGAAGTCCGCGGTCGCCACCGACTCGACGGTCTCGTCGGCCCCGGCCACCGCGCCGCGACGCACCGCTGCCCGCACCCGGGCCAGCAGCTCATCCATCCCGAACGGCTTGGTGACGTAGTCGTCCGCACCCGCGTCCAACGCTTCCACCTTCTCCGCCGAAGTGGCCCGCGCCGACAGCACGATCACCGGGATCGGCGACCAGCCGCGGATGCCCTCGATCACCTCGACGCCGTCCATGTCAGGCAACCCGAGATCCAGGATCACCGCGTCCGGATGCCGGCGGGCCGCCTCGTCCAACGCGGACCGACCGTCGTGGGCGACCAGCACCTCGTAGCCGTGGGCGCGCAGGTTGATGGCCAGCGCCCTGGCCAGGGCCGGGTCGTCATCGACGACGAGCACCCGGCTCACGATCCGCTCCCGTTGAGCGCCAGCGGCATGGTGACGATCATGGTCAGTCCCCCGCCCGGAGTGTCGTCGACCTCGATCGTCGCATCCATCGCCTCGGCCAGGCCCCGCGCGACCGCCAGTCCCAGCCCGACCCCGGATCCCCGCGGCACGTCGCCGAGGCGTTGGAACGGCGCGAACATCGCCTCCCGGTCGGCCTCCGCAACCCCCGGACCGTGGTCGACCACCCGTACCTGCATCGACCGGGACCCTTCGCTGCGCACCGCGCCCGCCACCACCCGCACCGCACGCTGCGGTGGCGAGTGCCGCACCGCGTTGGCGATGATGTTGGCGATCACCCGTTCCATCAGTCCGATGTCGGTGTCCACCAGCGGCAGGTCGTCCGGTACCTCGTCGCGGATGCGGTCCCGTGGAATGCCGATCAGCGCCCGGTGCACGATCTCGTCCACCGACACCGAACGCCGCAGCGGCGTGAGCACCCCGGTCTGCAGCCGGGACAGGTCGAGCAGATTGGACAGCAGCCCGTCCAGTTGGTCGGCCGCCTCGTCGGTGGTGCGCAGCAGCTCGTTCCGGTCGCCGCTGGTCCAGTTGACCGTGGTGTCGCGCAGGCTGGACACCGACGCCTTGATGGTCGCCAGCGGGGTACGCAGGTCGTGCGACACCGCGGCCAGCACCGCCGTTCGGACCGCGTCCGACTGCCGGAGCCGCTCTCCCTGCTCGGCCTCTCGGGCCAGTCGCATCCGGTCGACCGCCAGCACCGCCTGGGCCGCGAAGACCTCGGCGAGGCGACGGTCGGCCGCGGCCAGGGGGTGTCCGTACAGGGCCAGGATCCAGTCGTCCCCGGATGGCACCACCACGTCCGCGCCGTCGGGCAGCGCACCGGCTATCGGAGCCCCGGCACAGGCCGCCACCTGCGGCGCGCCGCCACCCGCAGGGATCGTGGCCAACACCACCGACCGCATGCCGAAACCGACCATGGCTTGACCGAGCACCGTCGCGACCGGATCGTCCGCGGACGCGGAGCGGGTTGCGACTGCGGCGAGCAGTTGCGCCTCGGTCCGTCCCCTGGCCGCATCCCGCGCCCGCCGCCGACTCCGGTCGACGATGGAGGCCACCGTCACGCCGACCACGATGAACACCACGATGGCGAAGATGTTCGCCGGCTGGGCGATGGTCAGCGAGCCGACCGGCGGCGTGAAGAGGAAGTTCGCCAACAGCCCGGCGATGAGCGCGCTCAGCGCCGCCGGCAGCACGCCGCCGACCAACGCCGAGGCGAGCACCCCGAGCAGGAACACCAGCAGCACCGTGGACAGGTTGAACGTGTCCCGCCACGGCAGCAGCGCGGCGGCCAGCACCGCGGGCACCGCGATGGCCGCGACCCACGCGGCGACCCCGCTGCGGGCCGCCCGCCAGCTGATCTCCGCGGCCCGCCCGGACGCGCGTTCGTGGGTGACCACGTGCACGTCGATGTCGCCGGAGTTCCGGACGATGGCCATCGACGTGCTCGGCCGCACCAGTTGAGCCAGCCGGCCGTGCCGGGAGGCGCCGACGACGATCTGGGTGCCGTTCACCGCCCGGGTGAACTCCAGCACCGCCGCGGCGATGTCGTCACCCACCACCAGTTGGAACGTGCCGCCGAGCCGTTCGGCGAGCAGCCGCTGCCGTTCGATCTCGGCCGACTCGGCGCCGGACGCCCCGTCCGAGCGGACCACGTGCACCGCCACCAGGGTCCGGCCGGACACCCGACCGGCGATCCGGCCCCCGCGACGGAGCAGCATCGGCCCCTCCGGCCCTCCGGTCAGCGCCACCACGATCCGCTCCCGGGCGGCCCAGGTACCGCGGATCCCGTGTTGTTCGCGGTAGCGGGCCAGACCCTCGTCGACCCGGTCGGCAACCCACAGCAGCGCAAGCTCACGCAGTGCGGTCAGATTGCCTTCACGAAAGTAATTGCCCAGCGCGGTGTCCACCGACTCCGGCGGGTAGATGTGGCCGTGGGCCATCCGCCGGCGCAGCGCCTGCGGGGTCATGTCGACCAGCTCGATCTGGTCCGCGGCTCGGACCACCTCGTCCGGCACCGTCTCGTTCTGGGCAATCCCGGTGATCGCCGCGACCACGTCGTTCAACGATTCCAGGTGCTGGACGTTGACGGTGGTGATGACGTCGATGCCGGCCTCGAGCAGCTCGCCGACGTCCTGCCACCGCTTGTCGTGCATCGAACCAGGCGCATTGGTGTGGGCGAGCTCGTCGACCAGAGCAACCTGCGGTCTGCGGGCCAGCACCGCTGCCAGGTCCAGATCCGTCAGCCGCACCCCGCGGTGCTCGGCGACCCGCCGCGGGACCACCTCCAGGTCGTCGACCTGCTCGGCGGTGAAGCTCCGCCCGTGGTCCTCGACCACGGCGACCACCACGTCGGTCCCGCGGGAGGCGCGCCGTCGACCCTCGCCGAGCATGGCGACGGTCTTCCCCACCCCGGGGGCCGCCCCCAGATAGACCCGCAGCCGTCCGTGTCCCACCGTCGCTCAGCCGCCGGACCCGGCCAGCCGCTCCACCACGAGGTCGAGTTCCAGCACGTTAACCCTCTCCTCGCCGATGAAGCCCAGGATGCGCCCCTGTACCGAGGATTCCACCAGATCCCGGACCTGAGCGGGGCCGACACCGCGCGCCGCGGCGACCCGGTAGACCTGGATCCGGGCCTATGCCGGGCTGATGTACGGGTCGAGGCCCGATGCCGACGCAGTCAGTGCATCGGAGGACCACGGTCATGGCCAGCCGGGACCCCGGGACGCGATCAGCACCCGCTCCCGGGAGCCGACTGGAACAATGCGGCGGTGACCACTCCCGCCGAACCGCAGCGCCAGCGGCTGCTGGCCGGCCGGTACCGGCTCGACCGGGTGATCGGCCGCGGTGCGATGGGCACCGTCTGGGCGTCCTACGACGAGGTACTGCATCGCGCGGTCGCGATCAAGGAGGTCGACTTCCCCCGCGGGATGCCCGCGCACGAGGTGGCGCAGCTGGCCGATCGCACGCTGCGAGAGGCCCGGGCGATCGCGGCCATGTCCAATCCGCACGTCATTACGCTCTACGACATCCTGCCGCTGGAGTCGGGGCCGGTGATCGTGATGGAGCTGCTCACCGCCCGGTCGCTCGCCCAGGTGCTCCGGCAGGACGGCCCGATGCGCGACGGTCAGGCGGCGACCATCGGGGTCGCGGTGGCCGGTGGCCTGCTGGCCGCCCACTCGGCGGGCATCACGCACCGGGATGTGAAGCCGGGCAACGTGTTGATCGGCCATGACGGACGCATCAAGCTCACCGACTTCGGCATCGCCCGCAGCGTCGACGAGCAGACCATCACGGCGACCGGGATGCTCCTCGGCTCCCCGGCCTACATCGCACCCGAGGTGGCGGCCGGTCGCCCGGCGAGCAACCAGGCGGATGCCTGGGGGTTGGGCGCCCTGCTCTTTGCCGCGGTCCAGGGCAAGCCCCCGTACGACAAGGGCGACCCGATCGCCACGCTGACCGCGGTGGTGAGCGAACCGGTGCCGCCGCACCCGCAGTCCGGACGGCTCGCCCCGGTGATCGACGCCTTGCTGGTCAAGGACCCGCGCGGGCGGCTGCCGCTGCTGCGGGCCTACCAGACGCTGCAGGCGATGGCCGACGATCCCACTGGCATGCGGCTGTCCGGTGTATTGCCGGTCGGCCCCGGGGCCGCCGGTTCGTCCGGTTCGATGCCGGTTCCGGGCAGTCCCGCAACGGGTCGGTCCCTGCCTCCGGTCGGCTTCCCGGTGCCGCCCACCGGCTACGGCCGGTCCGCCGGGCAGGTCCCCGATCCGGCCCGGATACCGACCGGCGGGCCGGCGGTACCACCACCGCCGTGGGCCGCGACCGGATCGCAGGCGCTGCAGCCGCTGCCGGCCGCGGCCGCGACCGGCCGGCGCCGCGGGCTCACCGTCGTCGCGGTGCTGGTCGGGGTGGTCGCCGCGGTCGCCGGCTACTTCGGAGTCCGCGCCGTCGCCGATTGGAACAGTGCGCCAGGGCCGACCGCGCCGGTGTCGGTGCACCGGTGACCGTCGGGCCTGCGACCGCGCGCAGCCGCACTTCCGGGCGCTACCGTGACGGCATGTCAGATGAGCGCGTGGATGCCGCTACCGAGAACCGGGCCAAGGCCGAGGAGGCGGCGGCGGCGCTCGCCAGGGCGACCAGGGTGCTGCACCACGATGTCGCCATCGTCATGGGCTCCGGGTGGCTACCGGCCGCGGACGCACTCGGCACGCCCACCGCCGAGCTGGACATCAGCGACCTGCCCGGGTTCGCCGCGCCGGTGGTGAGCGGGCACTCCGGAAAGCTCCGGTCGGTCCCGGTGGGCGACAAGCGCGCCCTCGTGCTCCTCGGACGCACGCACTTCTACGAGGGTCGGGGGGTCGCGGCCGTGGCGCACGGCGTGCGCACGGCTGCCGCGGCCGGCGCCAAGCTGGTGATCCTCACGAACGCATCGGGTGGGCTGCGTCAGGGCATGCGGCCGGGCCAACCGGTGTTGATCTCCGACCATCTGAACCTGACCGGTACCTCCCCCATCGTCGGTGCGAACTTCGTCGACCTGACCGACCTGTACTCCCCGCGGCTGCGCGCGCTGGCCCAGGAACTGGATCCGTCGCTCGAGGAGGGCGTCTACGCGCAACTGCCGGGGCCGCACTACGAGACCCCCGCGGAGATCCGGATGCTCCGCACCCTGGGCGCTGATCTGGTCGGCATGTCAACCGTGCTGGAGGCGATCGCTGCCCGCGAGGCCGGAGTCGAGGTGCTCGGCCTGTCCCTGGTCACCAATCTCGCAGCCGGGATGACCGGTGAGCCGCTGGACCATGTGGAGGTACTCGAGGCCGGCAGGGCGGCAGCGGCGCAGCTCGGCCCGCTGCTCGCCGAGCTGGTGGCCAGGGCCTGACACGGCGGTGCCGGTGAACTCCGCCCTGCGCGACGCCGCGATGCGGTGGATCGCCGACGACCCGTCCCCGGCAGACCGCACCGAGCTGCAGCGGGTGCTCGCTGACGCCATGGGGGGTCGCCCGGGAGCCGAGGCCGACCTCGCCGACCGGATGAGCGCGCCGTTGGCGTTCGGCACCGCCGGGCTTCGCGGACCCCTGCGTGCGGGGCCGTCCGGGATGAATCTCGCCGTGGTGCGTCGGGCGGCGGCCGGGATCGCCGCCCACCTGCGCGCCAACGGCGGGCCGGGCAGGCCGGTGGTGATCGGCTACGACGCCCGGCACCGGTCTGCCGAGTTCGCCGCCGATGCGGCAAAGGTGCTGGCCGCAGCCGGTTTCCGGGCACTGCTGGCGCCCTCGGCGCTGCCGACGCCGATGACAGCCTTCGCGGTGCGGCATCTCGATGCCGCGGCCGGGCTGCAGGTGACCGCCTCGCACAACCCGCCGGCGGACAACGGTCTGAAGGTCTATCTCCAGGCCGGCGCACAGATCGTCGCACCGACCGACGTGGCCATCGAGGCGGCCATCGCGGCGGTCGGACCCGCGGTGTCCGTCGACATCTCCGCGGATCCGCAGCCGTGGCCGGACGACCTGGTGCCGGCCTACCTCGCCCGGGCGGCCTCGCTGGCCCGCGGGCCCGCCCGGACGCTGCGGATCGCCACCACCCCGATGCACGGGGTCGGCGGCGAGAGCCTCGTGCAGGCATTGCATCTGGCGGGGTTCACCGACGTGCACGTGGTGCCCGAGCAGGCGGTGCCGGACGCGGACTTTCCCACCGTCGCCTTCCCGAATCCGGAGGAGCCCGGCGCCACCGATCTACTGCTGTCGCTGGCCGCCGACGTCGGGGCGGATCTGGCCATTGCCAACGACCCGGACGCCGACCGGTGCGCACTCGGGGTTCCGACCGCAGACGGATCGTGGCGGATGCTGCGCGGTGACGAGACCGGGGTGCTGCTCGGCGACCACATCCTGGCCACCCTCGACCACCTCACGCACCCGGATCCGTTGGTGGCCACCACCATCGTCTCGTCGGCGCTGTTGAAGTCGATCGCTGCCCACTACGGGGCCCGCTACGACGAGACCCTCACCGGTTTCAAGTGGATCGTCCGGGCCGGCGATGGCGCCGGCACCGGTCTGGTCTACGGCTACGAGGAGGCCCTCGGGCACTGTGTCGACCCTGATGCGGTGCGGGACAAGGACGGCATCTCGGCGGCGGTGCTGGCGGCGGATCTGGCGGCCGGGCGAAAAGCCGCCGGGGCAAGCCTTCTCGATCGATTGGATGACCTTGCCCGACGCCACGGCCTGCACGCCACCGATCAGCTCTCGGTGCGGGTCGACGATCTGTCGCTGATCACTGCCGCGATGCGCCGGCTGCGGGCGACGCTGCCTGCGGCACTGCTCGGCGACCCGGTGACCGCCGTGGAGGACCTCCAGCCGCGCACCGACGCGGTGATCCTGCGGACGGCACGGGCACGGGTGGTGGTCCGGCCGTCCGGTACCGAGCCCAAGCTCAAGTGCTATCTCGAGGTGGTCGTGCCGGTTGCCGACGGCGTCTCGATGGATGGACCCAGGGCAGCCGCAGCAGCGGATCTGGCATCGCTGCGGACCGAGATCGCGCTGGTGCTCGAGTTACCGACCTGACGCTCAGGCCGGCTCAGCTCGTTGAGCTGTTCGGATTCTCGGGGATGGACACCTGGATCCGGCTCTTCGTCGGCGGGCTGACCTCCACGCTCAGCGGTGCGGACCGGGTCACTGTCGTCACGGGGGTGGCCGGGCGGACTTCGCCTTCGGACGAGCTGGTGACGGCGTCCGACGCCGCCTGGTAGACCAGAGTGCCCGCACCGTTGGTCAGGGTCAGCTGGTCACCGTCGATCGCGTAGCTGACTCGATCGGTCAGGACTGCCAACTGGGTCGCCTCGAGCTCCGTCCGGTCCGGGGTGCAGGCCATTCTGGTGGTTGCGAGCGGGTCGACGTGAAAGCTCTCGCCCATCATGGTGATCGAGCCGGAACCGGAATTGCAGCCGGTGCTCGCGTGCAGTTGGGTGTCCGAGATCGTCAGCGTCGCATCGATGGCCGGGTCGACCATTTCCGGGTCGGCGGTGCCTGTGGAGGTCGAGACCAGCTGCCAGGTGGTGCCCTGCAGCGGGAAGGCGGTCGAATTCGGGGTGCTGGACACGCTGGCGGAGCCCTTCTCGGTGCCGGTCGGAGCGGTGAGCGGCGACCCGGACGATGCGGTCGACGGTGCCGGTGGGGACGGCGCCGACGTTGCGATGCTCGCGGTCGACGACCCCCCGGCGCTCGGTGCTGCGGCATCCTTCGACCCGCAGGCCACGGTCAGCACCGCCACGGCGGCGACGCCGATAGCTGCCTTGCGCAGACCGTTGCTCATGATCGACCATCCTCCACCATCGTCGGGCCGCCCGCCTGTCGTCACCGGGTCACCTCGTCGAAGTACCAGGCGACATATCCGGTGCTCAGGTAGTAGCCGTCCTTGTCGGAACCGCCGAAATGCAGCTCACCGGAGGGAATTCCGGCCGGATCGGTGCCGAGATTGCACGCCGGGCCGGTCGGTGTGCCCAACCGGACGCGTATGCCGAGACTGTCCATGCCGGTTCCGCCGCCGACGGTGACCTTGCGGTAGTGGTGGATACCGCACTGCGATACCGCTGTCGCGTCGTGCCGGCCGAAGGTGATCCGGAACGTGGCACCGGGAAGCCGGGTGTCGGACCCTCCGGCGTCGGTGAACAACCGGGTCAGCACGAAGGTGCGGCCGGGCAGCGGGTCCGCGGCCGACGGAGCCGATGTCGTCGGTGTCAGCATCGACGTGGGCGTCGGTGTCGGATGCACTGCAGCCGGCGTCGCCGCAGCGTCCGCCGCGATGAAGGTCAGGCCCTTGCCGTCCTTGCCGTTGACGGTCAACGACCCCGCGCTGATCCGGTACGTGAAGTCCCGGAGCACGGCGGACATCACCTGCTCCACCTCTCCTCGAGAGTCGCTGCAACCGGCATCGGTCCCGCTCATCGCGGTCACCCGGACCGCGGCGCCGTCGAACGTTCCGTCGCCGTTGTAGGTGTTGCACCCCGCGGAGAAGGCCAGGTGGCCATCCTTGATCGACAGCGTTGCCCTGACCCCGGACGGCACGGACGACGCAGCGTCGCCGTCGATCAGCCCGTCGAGCTGCCAGGTGGTGCCCTCGAGCGGCCGGTCCGGATCCGCGACCCGCCGGTCGATCAGGGTGACGACGGTGTCACCGGAGGTCATGGTCAGGGTGTCGCCGTCCACGTTCCAGGCAGGTCCGGCGGCCAGCAGATCGGCGAACCAGGTGTCCTGCTGCATCAATGCTGCGTCGCAGCCCATTTCGGTGGAGGCGAGCCCCGAGGTGGTCAACCGGCCGTCGGCGGTATCCACCGCTCCGCTCATCGAGTTGCAGCCCGCCTGGGCGTGCAGTTGCCCCGGCTGCTCGAAGGAGAGCGAGATCCGGCTGCCGGCGACCAACGTGTGGCCCACGACGTGCTCGGAGAGAAACGTCCGGCCGCCCAGGCCGGTCGACGCCGCGGCACTGGTGGTGGGGCCGCTGCTTCCGCTGCCGGTCCCGGCGGCCCCCGCTGCGGGAGCGGCGCTCCCCGGCGCGGCGCACGCGGCGGCGAGAACAGCAACGATCAGCCCGGCGCCGACGCCGGCCCAACTTCGTGGTGCGCGCATGATCGGCCCTCCCGGCTCAGTGGCACCCGGAGGACGGTGGCGAAGCCGCGGGAGGTTGCATGCGACCTGACCCGGGCGCCGACGGGAGCGCCGCCGGCCCTACACCGCGCCGAACTGCCGGTCTCCGGCATCACCCAGGCCGGGAACGATGTAGCCGGAGTCGTTGAGCCGCTCGTCGACGGAGGCCGTCACCACCCGCACCGGCAGGCCGGACTCCGCCAGCGCGATCAGGCCCTCGGGGGCGGCCAGCGTGCAGATCGCGGTGACGTCGGTGGCGCCGCGCCCGGTCAGCAGCTCGATGGTGTGCACCATGGAGCCTCCCGTGGCCAGCATCGGATCGAGCACGTACACCGGCCGACCGGCCAACGAGTCCGGCAGCGACTCCATGTAGGGCGTCGGCAGGAGCGTCTCCTCGTCACGGGCCAGCCCGACGAAACCCATCTGCGCCTCGGGGATCAGCGCGTGCGCCTGATCAGCCATACCGAGCCCGGCCCGCAGCACCGGCACCAGCAGCGGCGGATTCGACAACCGGGTGGCCGTGGTCCGGGCGACCGGGGTGTGAATCTGCACCTGCTGGGTGGCCAGGGTGCGGCTGGCCTCGTAGATCAGCATCAGGGTCAGCTCACGCAGGGCCGCGCGGAAGGCGGCATTGTCGGTCCTGGCGTCGCGCATGATGGACAGCCGCGACGCCGCCAGCGGGTGATCGACGACCGTCACGTCCAGCGAAGCGGGGATCTCGTGCGGGGCGGGCATCGGCGTGCTCCTCGGCTGGTCGGCCGCGGCCGGGTGGTCCAGGGTCACCGGTCACCGTAGCGGGGTGGCACTTCGGCCGGGATTCCCAGGCGTCGACAACAGCGATCCGGGCCCGGCCCGGTGCCGCGACCCTAGGATGGCGGCCATGGGAACTGCTCCTTCGCGACGCGGCAAGGTCAGGAAAACCGCCGGCACATCGGCCACCGGCGCCGGTCCGGTCGACCGCCCCGAGGTCGGGGCCCCGGTCACCGCGATGGCTGCGGCCGCCGACCTGCCGCCGCACCTCTCGGACGCGGTGGTGGACGAGACCGCACTCCGCCGGTTCCTGCACGGTCTGCCCGGGGTGGACACGGTCGGCGTCGAGCAGCGGGCCGCGACGCTGGCCACCAGGTCCATCAAGAAGGCGTCCAAGCTGGCCGCCATCGATCTGGCGATCTCGATGGTCGACCTGACCACCCTGGAGGGCTCGGACACCCCGGGCAAGGTGCGCTCGCTGTCCGCGAAGGCGCGGCGACCCGACCCGGACCGGCCGGACACCCCGCGAGTGGCCGCGGTCTGCGTGTATCCGGACATGGTGGCCGTCGCGGCGCAGGAACTCCGCGGCACCGGGGTGGGCATCGCCTCGGTGGCGACCGCATTCCCGTCGGGTCGCTCGTCATTGGCGATCAAACTCGCCGACGTCGAGATCGCACTGTCCAACGGCGCGACCGAGATCGACATGGTGATCGACCGCGGAGCCTTCCTGGCCGGCAACTACGGCAAGGTCTTCGACGAGATCGCGGCCGTCAAGCAGGCCTGTGGCGCGACCAGGCTCAAGGTGATCCTGGAGACCGGCGAGTTGGCCACCTACGACAACGTGCGGCGCGCGTCCTGGCTGGCGCTACTCGCCGGCGGCGACTTCATCAAGACCTCCACCGGAAAGATATCGCCCGCCGCAACACTTCCGGTCACCCATGTGATGCTGCAGGCGGTTCGCGACTGGAAGAACCAGACCGGCGAACTGCGCGCGGTGAAACCAGCCGGCGGCATCCGCAATACCAAGGACGCCATCCGCTATCTGGTCGCCGTTCACGAGGTCGCCGGCCCGGAGTGGTTGGACCCCTTCCTCTTCCGGTTCGGCGCGTCGTCGCTGCTCAACGACCTGCTGATGCAACGGCGGAGCCAACTCGACGGCCATTATTCCGGCCCCGACTATGTGACGGTGGACTGACATGTCGATCGAGTCAACGGTGTCCCCTCCGGTTCGCCGGCCCGCAGCACTGGACTGGAGCTACGCTCCCGCCCCGGAATCCGCAGCAATCGGCCGGATCCGGACGCGGTACCAGATGTTCTCGGGCGGTCGCTTCGTGGACGGTCGCGGCGACGATCTCACCTCGATCAACCCCGGCACGGGTGCTGACCTGGCCGATGTCAGCACCGCGTCGACCACCGATGTCGACGACGCGGTGCGCTCCGCCCGGACGGCGTACGACACCGTCTGGTCGAAGCTCTCGGGAGCGGAGCGGGGGAAGTACCTGTTCCGGATCGCCCGGGGCATCGCCGAGCGTGCCCGGGAGCTCGCGGTCGTCGAAACGCTCGACAATGGCAAGCCCATCAAGGAATCCCGTGACGTCGATGTGCCGACGGCCTCGGCGCACTTCTTCTATCACGCGGGCTGGGCCGACAAGCTCCAGCACGCCGGGTTCGGCCCGAGCCCGAGGCCGCTGGGTGTCGCCGGGCAGGTGATTCCCTGGAACTTCCCGCTGATGATGGCGGCCTGGAAGATCGCTCCGGCACTGGCCGCGGGCAACACCGTGGTGATAAAACCGGCCGAGACGACGCCGTTGTCGATCCTGGTGCTCGCCGAGATCCTCGCCGACGCCGACCTGCCTCCGGGCGTCGTCAACATCCTGCCCGGGGCCGGTGACATCGGCGCCCATCTGGTCAACCACCCGGGACTGGACAAGGTGGCGTTCACCGGCTCCACCGAGGTCGGGAAGCTGATCCAGTCGTCACTGGCCGGCACCGGCCGCAAGCTCACCCTGGAACTGGGCGGGAAGGCGGCCAACATCGTGTTCGACGACGCCCCGATCGACCAGGCGGTCGAGGGCATCGTCAACGGGATCTTCTTCAACCAGGGGCATGTGTGTTGTGCGGGATCCCGTCTGCTGGTGCAGGAATCGGTGGCCGACGAGGTCGTCGACAAGCTGCGGGAACGGATCTCGACGCTGCGGCTCGGCGATCCGATGGACAAGAACACCGACGTCGGGGCGATCAACTCGGCCGCTCAGCTGGCCACCATCACCGCCCTCGCCGACGCGGGCGACGACGAGGGCGCGCAGCGCTGGACGGCGCCCTGCCCGATCCCGGATCACGGCTTCTACTTCCCGCCCACCCTCTTCACCAACGTCTCCCAGGCCATGCGGATTGCCAGGGAGGAGATCTTCGGCCCGGTGCTGTCGGTGCTCACCTTCCGCACGCCGGACGAAGCAGTGGCGAAGGCGAACAACACGCCGTACGGGCTGTCCGCCGGGGTCTGGACCGAGAAGGGTTCCAGGATTCTCGGGATGGCGGCCGCGCTCCGGGCCGGGGTGGTCTGGGCGAACACCTTCAACCGGTTCGATCCGACTGCCGCCTTCGGCGGCTACCAGGAGTCCGGCTTCGGCCGTGAGGGCGGCCGGTCCGGGCTGGCCGCCTATCTCGACACGGACAGCGAGGGAACATCGTGATGGCCGAGAAGCCGGCGCGCGCAACAGCAGGCACCACACCGGCGGCCGGCTCGAAGCGACCCCCACGCGTGACCACCGGGGATCGGCCCGCGCGGGTGCCGACCGCGAGCGCCGATGCCGACCGGATCGCGGTGGCCAAGACGTACAAGTTGTTCGTGGGTGGCGCCTTTCCACGTAGCGAGAGCGGCCGGACCTACCAGGTTCTCGACACCCGCGGCCGGTTCCTGGCCAACGCCGCGCAGGGCTCCCGCAAGGACGCCAGGGACGCCGTCACCGCGGCCCGCAAGGGGTTCGGCGGCTGGTCGAGGGCAACCGCGTACAACCGGGGCCAGGTGGTCTACCGGATCGCGGAGATGCTCGAGGCGCGGCGGGCCCAGTTCATCGATCTGCTCACCTCGAGTGAGGCCATCACGGCGCGCCGGGCGGAGGTCGCGGTGGACGCCGCGACCGACCGGCTGGTGCACTACGCCGGCTGGACCGACAAGATCGCCTCCGTGTTCGGGGGCGCCAATCCGGTTGCCGGGCCGTTCTTCTCGTTCTCCACGCCAGAACCGACCGGGGTGGTCGCCGCGGTTGCACCGCAGGACGACTCCCTGCTCGGCCTGGTCTCGGTGATCGCCCCGGTGATCGCGTCCGGCAACGCCGTGGTGGTCGTCGCCTCGACCGAGCGGCCGCTGCCGGCGATCACGCTGGCCGAGGTGCTGGCCACCTCGGACCTGCCCGGCGGGGTGGTCAACATCCTCACCGGTGATCCGGCCGAGATCATGCCGCACCTGGCGGCGCACGGCGATGTGAACGCCCTCGACCTCACCGGGGTCGACGGTGAGCTGCGTGCATCCCTCGAACGAGCCGCGGCCGGCACCGTCAAGCGCGTCTACGCCCCCGGCTCCGTTGACTTCCGCAGGCCCCCCGGCACCGCCCGGCTGCGGGCGTTCCTGGAGACCAAGACGGTGTGGCACCCGACCGGTGCGGTCTCGCTGGCCGGCGGTGGCAGCTACTGAGTGACCGGTGTTGACGACGCAGCAGTGCTGACAATCGACCGGTGTCGACGTCTGACGATCGCGCTAAGGAACGGGTGCTGAGGATTCGCGGACGACGAGTTGCGGTGGGATCTGCACCATCCGCGGCGGCGCACCCGGGGACGCCATCCGATCGAGCAGCAGTTCGGCGGCCAGCCGGCCACGTTCCCTGGCGCGCAACGAGACGCTGGTCAGCGACGGATTGAAGATGCGGGCGAATTCGATGTCGTCGATGCCCACCACCGCCAGGTTTCGGGGGACCCGGCGGCCGGCGTTCAACGCCGCCCGCATCGCCCCAAGGGCGAGCAGATCGTTCGCAGCCAGCACCGCGTCGACGCGCGGCCGCACCCCCAGCTCCTCCAGGTCGCGCCAGGCCTGCTCGCCGGCAGGAACGGTGAAGCCCGCGGCCTCCAGCGTCGGACCGGACACCCCGAGGTCGGCAGACACCTGCCGGAAGGCCTCCAGCCGGGCACGACCGGGCGCGGTGTCGCTCGGCCCGCCGACGAAGGCGATCCGCCGTCGGCCGGTGTCGACCAGGTGCCGGACCGCCATCGCCACCGCTTCGCGGGAGTCGGTGCGGACCCGGTCCAACGGCACTTCGTCGCCGATGCCGCCGACCAGCACCACCGGGACAGGCGCCCGGACCAGCGCGTCCACCAGCTCGGGAGTCCGCCGCAGGGCACTGATGATCAGCCCGTCCGCGTACCCACGGGACAGGCCGTCGACGAAGGCGAGAACGTCCTGCGGATCGTGGCCCGTCGACGAGACCAGCAGCCGGGAGCCGGATCCGGCCATCCCGTCCTCAACGCCCTGCATCATCTCGGCGTAGACCGGATTTCCGAGGTCGTCGACCGCGAAGGCCACCTGCCGGGTCGAGCCCAGCTTCAGGGCGCGGCCGGTGGCGTCCGGGACATAGCCGAGTTCGGCCGCGGCGGCCCGGACCCGGTCCTCGGTGTCCCGGCGGACCAGCTTGCCGTTGAGCACGCGGGATACCGACGCGATGGACAGCCCGGCCCGCTCGGCGACATCGACGACGGTGGGCCGGTGGGTGATCACTCTCGGGTCCGGGTCGCGATCGCGTGCGTGCGGGCCGTGACGTCGTCGAAGGACTGCCCGTCACAGCCGGGGATCGAGGTGGACATGCGGTTCTTCAGCGGGCCGCTCCAACGCTCCGAGATGCCCCCCGCACCGGTCAACGCGCCGGCCACCGCGCCCACCGTAGCGCCGTTGGAGTCGGTGTCCCAGCCTCCCATCACGACCAGGCAGATCGCCCGATCGAAATCGCCACCTGAAGCGGCGAGAGCGTAGGCGACCAGCGCCGTGTTGTTCAGGCTGTGTACCCAGTGCAGTCCGGCGAACTCGGCCTCCAGCGCCGCGAACGCGTCTGTCGGCTCGGTGGTGGATCGCGCCAGTTGCCGACCGAACCGGATCGCCGCCGCCATCCGACTCTCGGGTGGAACGACGGCGGCCCCGACCTCCAATACCGTCGAGATGTCCGACGCCACCACAGCTGTCGCCGCCATCGCGGCGACGAACATGGCGCCGTACAGGCCGTTGCGGGTGTGGCTGACCGCCGCATCGCGCCAGGCCCATTCGGCGGCCAGCAGCGGGTCGCCCGGATTCACCCAGCCATACAGGTCGGTGCGGATCTGCGCGCCGATCCACTCCCGGAAGGGATTGCGGACCCGCGCCGTCGTCGGTGGCGAGAGGCCCTCGAGCAGATTCCGGTAGGCGACCCGTTCAGCGGTGAAGGTGCGGCCGGCCGGCAGGTCGAGCAGCCAGCCCTGCGCCACATCGTCCGGGGTGAAGGCCGGGCCACGCGTCTCCAGCAGCCGCAGGGCCATCAACGTGTAGTTGAGGTCGTCGTCCTCGGGGGTGCCGTCGATGTTCTCCTCGAGGCTGGTCGGTCGGCTGGCCTTGTTCCACGGCCACTTCTCGGATGTCACGGCATCCAGCCCGACCGCGGTGAAGTACCGATCCAACGGCCAGCGGCCGGTGGCGCGCAGGATCTCCTCGATTCCCGCCCTGGGCACCTTTTCCACCGGCTTGCCCAGGACGCACCCGACCGCCCGGCCCAGCCAGGCACCATGCAGACGGTCGGCGAGGTCGGTCCCTCGCGGGTCCAGCCCCGCCCGACGTGCCGCGGCCGTGGCGTTGTCGCCGATGGCCGCCGCGATCACCGGCCAGTCGCTCGGTTCCCGGTCGGCGGTCGGATCCGGCAGCCGGTCCAACTGCGCGAGCAGCCGCTCTGCGGCAACGACCTGCCCGGCCGTCGCCGGCACCGGTGACGCCCCACCGTAGGGAAAGCCTTCGGCGCCGCCGGCTTCCCGCCAGCTCGCGACGATCGCCGTCACGTCCCGGCCCTCCCGAGCCGACTGCCAGAGCTCGTGGCGGACCAGGTCTTCCGGTTGCACCCAGGTGACGCGCATCAGGACCTGGCCGCCGTATCCGACCCCGGCCGCATGGCGTCCCGCCGACGCGCGAACGCCGTCTCGTCGGCGGCGAAGATCTCTTCGGCGACCGCGGCCATGATGATGCCACCGGCCCGCAGATCGAGTCGCGATCCGGTCGACACGGCCGCGACCCAGTCGGCGGGCACCGCCGACTCACCACCGAGCGCCCCGGCGATCGCCCCGCCCATGGTGGCGATGGAATCGGAATCGCGACCGTAGTTGGTGGCACCCAGGATGCATCCGGCAACATCTCCCCCGGTCACCACCAGGAATCCGAGTGCCACCGGCAGTTCCTCGATCGCTTTCAGCCGGCTCGGCCGCCGGGAGTCCTGGGCGGGCTCACGGTAGGCGTCGCCGACCGTGTCGAACGGTGCAACGGCGTTGCGCAGCAACGGAATGGCCTCGCGCCAGTCGGTTCCGGGTGCGGCGGCACCGAGGACGGCCTCGATCGCCGCCCGGGTACCGTCCCTGGCCAGCCGGAGGCCGGCGGCCACCACCGAGTCGACCGTCGCCCCTGGTGCCATCGCGGCCGCCACCGTCGCGGCGAAGACTGCGGCGGCCTCCCGGCCGTAGCTGGACTGATGGGCGCCGGCCAGTTCGACCGCTTCGGCGTACGCGCCGTCCGGGTCGCCGGCGTTGGCGATACCCACCGGCGCCATGTACATCGCCGCGCCGCAGTTGACGACGTTCCCGACGCCGGCCTCCCGCGGGTCGATGTGCCCGTAGTAGAGCCTGGTCACCAGCCACTTCTCGGCCAGGAAGACGCGCAGGACCGGGACGGTCACCGTCTCCAACTCGGGGATCCAGGTGAGCTCGTTCATCATCAGTGGAACCAGGTCGTCGGCCATGTCGAAGGCGGTGAGATGGCGGCGGCGGCGGTCGTAGATCTTGATGAGCAGGTTCGTCATCAGGGTGTCGTCGGTGACGTGGCCGTCGCCCTTGTGATACGGGGACATCGGCTTGGCCGTGCGCCAGTCCTTCATGAAGTAGTCGACGATGCCCGTGACGTAGCCGTCGTATCGTCCGATGATCTCCTCGGTGCTGCGCCCCTCGGTCGCGCCGCCGACAGCATCGCCGACGGCGGCGGCCATCAGCGCGCCGATCGCCTTGTCCTGCAGTGTGTCCATGCTGATCCACGTCCTCGCCTCGGGTGACGGCCGGCGCCGGAGCGCCGGCCGTCACCAGGAATCATCGCGCAGCGGGTCGCGGCGTCAGCCGTTCTCCTTGTTCCAGCCGTCGGTGAGGGCCTGCTGCAAACCGGCCGCATCGGTCTGGCCGGCCAGGAAACTCTGGTACGCCGGGGTCGCATAGTCCGACTTCCAGCCGGGGAACTTGTCGGCCTTGTTCCACGAGGCGTTCACCAGCGAGGAAGCGGAGTCCAGGATCGCCGCCCAGCCGTTCTTGTCCCCGAGGTCCTTCTTGACGATCACCGAGGCGGACTTGGTCACCGGGATCAGCGAATCACCCTCGGCCACCTTCGCCAGGTTCTCCGCCTGCAGGAAGTACGCGATGAACTGCATCGCCTGCTCAGGATGCTGGCTCTGCTTGGCGACCGAGAGGGTCTGCGGATTGGACGCCTGGTTCTGGGTGGTGCCCTTGAGCAGCGGCAGCATCGTCCAGTTGAACCCCGACGGCGCTTCCGAGGAGATCTGGGTCGCCACATAGTTGCCGGCCATCACCAGTGCGTACTTGCCGGCGTAGAAACCCGGAAGCGTGTCGGTGCCGCCCATCGAGACGGACGTACCCGCCATGGTCTTGTCGTCGAGCATCTTCTTGAGCCGGTTCGGCACCTGCATCTCGGCGTCGCCGATGGTGATCGTCGGCTTGGCCTCGTCACCCGAGAAGAAGGTCGCGCCGAAGGCGAGGCTGCTGGACATGATCCCGGCGGTGGGCGATTTCAGACCCCAGGCGAATCCGGATGCGCCGCCGGTGGTCAGCTTCTTGGCGTTCGCGGCGAGGTCGTCCCAGGTCCATGGCGACGCAGCGGTCGGTACCGCGATACCGGCGGCCTTGAGCAGATCGACGTTCGCGAACACGTTGTACACCTGCGCGATGGTCGGGATACCGGTGATCTGACCGCCGTAGGTCACCGAGTCCCAGACCGACTGCGGCACATCCGCCTTCAGGTCCGCGGGAATCAGCGCGGTCAGGTCCGCCAGGTAGCCCTGGCGACTGAACCCGGCGATGTCGGCGGATTCATCGTGGATGATGTCCGGAGCCGAGTTGCCGGCGAACTGGGTGACCAGCTTGTCGTGCACCGAGTTCGGGTCGACCTTCTGGTAGTCGACGTGGATGTCGGGGTGCGCTGCGTTCCAGGAGTCGACGATCTCCGTGGTGGCTTTGACGGTGGCGTCCTGGAAGGCGTAGCTGGCGAAGGTGATGTTCACCGGCTCCCCGGCGGGTGTCGAGGGTGCCGCCGACGATCCGGCCGCGCCGGACCCCGCGCCGCCGGTATCCGCGGCACCGGAACCTGCCGCTGACGAGCCCGGTGTCGAAGCAGCCGGGGCAGCGGTGCTGGACGGAGCGCTGTTGCTGTTGTTGACACAGCCCGTCGTCAGCACAGCGACGACCGTCGCGATCGACAGTCCTACGATTCGACGTTTCACGGTGATCCCTTTCTGGGGTGGTGAACCTGCGGTGGTGGATCCGGGAAGGTGGATCGGGAGTGGACGAGGTTCGGCCATCGGTTCAGCCCTTGACCGAACCGGACATCAGCCCGGAGACGAGCTTGCGTTGGATGATCGCGAAGAGGATCAGGCTGGGCAGCGTGGTGAGCAGCGCGGTCGCGGCCAGCGGACCCAGCCGGACAGATCCTTCCGCGCCCACGTAGCGGGCGAGCAGGAGCGGCGTGGTCTCCTTGGCCGGGTCCTGGATGATCACCAAGGCGAAGAAGAACTCGTTCCAGGCCGAGATGAAGGCGAACATCGAGGTGGCGACGATTCCGGGCATCAGCAGCGGGAAGATGATCCTGCTGAGGATCGCGAACTTGGAGGCGCCGTCGGTGGCCGCGGCGTCCTCGAGTTCGCGCGGGATGGCGGACACGTAGCCCTGGAGCATCCACAGCGTGAAGGGCAGCGCCCACACCACGTAGACGATCACCAGGCCGGTCAGGCTGTTCAGCAACCCGAAGTTGCGCAGCAGCACGAACAGCGGGATCACGATCAGGATGAACGGGAACACCTGGCTCACCAGGATCCAGCCCGGTGCTCACCGTCCGGACCACGCTCTTGTTGCGCGCCAGCGCATACGACGCCGGCAACGCGATCAGCGTGGTGATGATCGCAGTGGCGACCGCGACCAGCAGGGAATTCAACATCGCACCCAGCAGTTGCGTCTGGTCGAGTGCCACCCTGAAGTTGATCAACGTCCAGTCCTGCGGGAGCAGCGTCGGGCTGATCGTGTTCAGTTCCTGCGGCGGCTTGAATGCGGTCGACAGCAACCAGACCAGCGGGAAGCCCAGGAAGATCACGTACAGCATTAACGCGAAGTACTGGGCGACCCGGGTGGCCGGGCGGGTCCGGATCACGTCGACGCCTTGAGTTGGCGCCAGAGGTATCCGCCGAGGATCAGCATGATCACGATCACCATGGCGTTGCCCAGGGCCGAGGCGTAGCCGAACTCACCACTGCCGAACGCCCGTTGGTACGCGAACAGCATCGGCAGCATGGTCCGACCACCGGGGCCTCCGGCGGTCAGCACATAGACCAGGCCGAAAGAATTGAAGTTCCAGACGAAGTCGAGCGAGGTGATGGCGATGGTGACCGGCTTGAGCGCAGGCCAGGTGACCGCGACGAAGCGTCGCCAGGCGCCGGCACCGTCGATCGCTGCCGCCTCGTGCAGATCCATCGACGTGTTCTGCAGCCCGGCGAGCAGCGCGATGGTGGTCTGCGGCATGCCCGCCCACACACCGACCACGATCACCGCCGGCAGGGCGAGGGCGAAGCTACCCAGCCAGTTGATGTTCTCGTCGATGAGGCCCAGCTTCATCAGAACCACATTGAGGATGCCGCTGTCCGGCAGATAGATCAGCTTCCACAAGATCGCCACCACCACCGACGGCATCGCCCACGGCACCAACGCGAGCGGCCGGACCAGCCACTGGAAGCGCAGCCCCGCGTTGAGCAGCAGGGCCAGGCCCAGCGCGAGCACGAACTGCAGCACGGTGACGCTGAACGCCCAGATCAGGCCGATCTTGAACGAGTTCCAGAACAACGAGTCGTGCAGCAGGCGGCTGTAGTTCTCCAGCCCGTTGAACTGGAACTGCACGTTGAATCCGGCATGCGCGTCCGTGAAGCCGAGCCAGATGCCGTTCAGCAGCGGATAGACGCTGAAGATCACCACCGGGATCAGCGTGGGCAGCAGCAGCAGCCAGGTGGAACGGTTGTTGGCGCGACCGACCCTGACCGGTTGCATCGTCGTCGTCGCCGTGGCCATCGAGCCAGATCCCCTCGTCGGGACTGCCGTTGTCGAGCCGCCGGGGGCCGAAGTGTCGGAATTGCAGTAAACGTTTACCGCCCCGTGCCGCCCACCCTCCTACGGGCCTCGCAGGTTGTCAACACCCGCGACGGTTGCAGTCCTGCAACGCCTTCCGAAATCGGCCGGCCGGATCATTGCGACGCAGGTCACGGGGGGCGATCGCGAGTAGGGCGGGCTCCGTGGTGGCCGGTACTCTTGGTGGCGTCATCGACACCGAGGAGAGTTCACGCATGTCCGAGTCCCTGCGCATCGCTGTCGTCGGTGCCGGCCCTGCCGGTATCTATGCCGCCGACATCCTGTGCAAGCAGGACCCTGACATCACGGTGGACATCTTCGACCGGTTGCCGACGCCCTACGGGCTGATCCGGTACGGGGTGGCGCCGGACCACCCGCGGATCAAGCAGATCATCGTGGCGCTGCACCGGGTGATGGAGTCCGACCGGATCCAGTTCTTCGGCAACGTGCACGTCGGCACGGACGTGAAGGTCGATGAACTCCGGCAGTTCTACGACGCGATCATCTTCGCCACCGGTGCGGAGCGGGACCGCGACCTCGATGTTCCCGGCGTCGCGCTGTCCGGGTCGCACGGCGCCGCGGACTTCGTCGCCTTCTACGACTCGCATCCGGACCGCGAGCAGACCTGGGACCTGAGCTCGGCCGCCTCGGTCGCGGTGATCGGTGTCGGCAATGTCGGGTTGGACGTGGCCCGGATGCTGGCCCGCACCGGCGATGAGCTGCTGTACACCGAGATCCCTGACCACGTGCATCGGGTGCTGGCCGGGTCCGCCGTCACCGACGTCCACATGTTCGCCCGTCGTGGTCCGGCGCAGGCCAAGTTCACCCCGGTGGAACTGCGCGAACTCGACCACTCACCCAACGTCCAGGTGCTGGTGGCGCCTGAGGGGATGGAGTTCGACGAGGCTTCGCAGCAGGCGATCGCCGCGGCCAAGTCACTGCGGATGGTCGTCGACGTGCTGTCCGAGTGGGCCATGCGTGAACCCGAGCCGGGTCCGCACCGCCGCATCCACATCCATTTCCTGGAGAACCCTGTCGAGGTGCTCGGGGCGGACGGAACGGTACAGGGTCTGCGCACCGAGCGGATGGAGCTCACCGGCGACGGTAATGTCCGCGGCACCGGCGAGTTCACCGACTGGGAGGTGCAGGCGGTGTACCGGGCGGTCGGATACCGCTCGGAGGCGATCGAGGACCTGCCGTTCGACACCGCTCGGATGGTGCTGCCCAACGCCGCCGGTCGGGTGCTCGACCTCGACGGCGAGCAGCTTCCGGGGATCTATGCCACCGGCTGGGTCAAGCGTGGGCCGGTGGGCCTGATCGGTCATACCAAGTCCGATGCGGCCGAAACCGTTGCCAATCTGCTCGCCGACGCGCCCGGGTTGGACCGGGCGCCGCAGCGCGACCGGGCCGCGGTCGCAGCGATGCTGGCCGAGAAGGGCCTGCCGGTCACCGACTTCCACGGCTGGGACCGGCTGGACGAGCACGAACGCGCCCTCGGCGCCGCCGCCACCGGCAACGGATCGGCCCTGGCCAGGGAACGGGTCAAGCTCATCTCGCGCGGCGAGATGACCGACATCGCCCGGGTCCGGGACTGAGCCCGTCGCCCGCTGGCGGCCCCCAGTCGTGGTCGGAACTCCAGCTCGATCCGCTGCCGAATCGGGCCAGCAGCGAGAGGTTCGGCAGCTCAACGGATCTCCTGGTCGGCTCGTCCGGACCCGGCCCGGCGCAGTGCATCCCGAAGGTCAGCGGGCGGTCGCGCCGGCAGTTGGCCGGCACATCGAGTTTCCCGCTGAACCCGCCTTCGGCTCGGGATCGTCGGCCGGACCAGCCGCCCTCATGGGGCCAGCCAGGCCGCCCGCTCCACCTCCAGCAGTGCGTACCGCTCCTCGTCGTACCATTGCCCACGGACGAACTCCGCCGACACCGATCGGCCCTCGTACCGGAAGCCCAGCCTCCGTACGAGCCGGGCCGAGGCCGCGTTCGCCGGATCCAGTCCGGCCGAGATCCGGTGCACCCCTTCGGAGAACAGTAGATCGAGCACCGCGCCCACCGCTTCGGTGGCCAGTCCGGTGCCGCGGGCCGCCGGCGCCAGGGTGTACCCGATGGCGGCCTGCAGCCCGTCGGACGACCGGCCCACCCCGATGTCGCCGACCAGATCGCCGGCGTGCTCGATGCCGATCTGGTACCAGTCACCGCGCACCGGCCACATCTGCTCCGACGCACCGGCAATCAACTCGTCGGCGGCCGCAGGCAGGAACGGCAGCTGCCAGGCCTGGAACCGCGCGGTGTCCTCGTCGTTGCGGTAGGCCAGCAGCGCAGCGGCGTCAGTGGCACGCAGGTCGCGCAGCACCAGGCGGGCGGTGGTCACGCCAGGAAAGGCCATACCGCCATTGAACCCCGCGGGCGGCGTAGCGTCGCCGGCCATGGCGGACTTCACCGGATTCCCGGCCGACGGCATGGACTTCTATGCCGCGCTCGACGCGGACAACAGCAAGGCGTTCTGGACCGCGAACAGGCAGCGCTATGAGGACGCGGTGCGTGCTCCGATCACCGCCCTGGTCACGGCGCTGGAGCCGGAGTTCGGCGAGGCCAGGGTGTTCCGGCCGTACCGCGACGTCCGATTCTCAGCGGACAAGCGCGCCTACAAGGACCGCCAGGGCGCCTTCGTGCCCACCGTCGAGAGCATGGGCTACTACGTCCAGATCGGCGCCCGGGGAGTGACCGCGGGTGGCGGGTTGCACCATTACGCCCCCGACCAGGTTGCCCGGCTGCGCGCGGCGGTCGACGCGGAGCGGACGGGTGCCGAACTGGAGGGGCTGCTCGACGGGTTGGACCGCGGTGGTTTCGAGGTCGGTGGCGACCGGGTGGCCACCCGGCCGCGCGGGGTGTCGGCGGACCATCCTCGGCTGGCCCTCATGCGTCACAAGAGTCTGATCGTCTGGCGCGATCACGGTCGGGCGGATTGGCTCTCAACGCCTGCCGCACTCGACCGTATTCGCGACGACTGGCGCGCCATCGGCCCGCTGCTGCGCTGGTTGGCGACCCAGGTCGGTCCGGCGACGGATACCCGGCCGGCGCGGCGCCGCTGACCGCCTCGGATACGGTTGCGCGACATCACCCACCGACGAGGAGGCCGCCTGCGATGGTGCACCAGGTTCAGGGAGTCGTGTCGCGCGCGAAGGACGCGCAGGTCGAGCTCGTCACGATCCTGGTGCCGGACCCCGGCCCCGGCGAAGCGCTGGTGGCGGTGCAGGCGTGCGGCGTCTGCCACACGGATCTGCACTACAAGGCCGGCGGTATCGGTGACGACTACCCGTACCTGCTCGGCCACGAAGCGGCCGGGATCGTCGAGGCGGTCGGCGACGGCGTCACCGAGGTCGCGGTCGGCGACTTCGTCGTCCTGAACTGGCGAGCCGTCTGCGGACGCTGCCGGGCCTGTCTCCGGGGTCGACCCTGGTACTGCTTCAACACCCACAACGCGACCCAGAAGATGACCTTGGCTGACGGCACCCCGCTGTCGCCGGCGTTGGGCATCGGCGCGTTCGCCGAGAAGACACTGGTCGCGGCGGGCCAGTGCACCAAGGTGGATCCGGCGGTCCCGGCTGCGGTCGCCGGGCTGCTCGGCTGCGGGGTGATGGCCGGGCTCGGCGCGGCGATCAACACCGGCGGGGTGACCCGTGGCGACTCCGTCGCGGTGATCGGCTGCGGCGGCGTCGGCGACGCGGCCATCGCCGGTGCCAGGCTCGCAGGGGCCGGGACCATCATCGCCATTGATCGTGACGCGCGGAAGCTGGAGTGGGCCAAGGAGTTCGGCGCGACCCACACGCTGATCGCCGGTGACGACGTTGTGGAACGGGTGCAGGCGCTCACCGATGGCAACGGCGTGGACGTCGCCATCGACGCCGTCGGCCGCCCGGAGACCTGGAAACAGGCGTTCTACCTGCGGGATCTGGCCGGCACCGTGGTGCTGGTCGGGGTGCCCACCCCGGAGATGACCCTCGAGATGCCGCTACTGGACTTCTTCGGCCGGGGTGGTGCGCTCAAGTCGTCGTGGTACGGGGACTGCCTGCCCAGCCGGGACTTCCCGATGCTCACGGACCTGTTCCTGCAGGGCCGGCTGCCGCTGGACAGGTTCGTGTCCGAGAAGATAGGTCTGGGCGATGTCGAGGCAGCCTTCGACAAGATGCACGCCGGCGAGGTGCTGCGCTCGGTGGTCGTGCTGTAGGTCGGGCTGCGTGCCTGGATGTACGTCAGATGGCGCTGGGTCCCACCGCGCTGGGGCGCGCCACGGCCCGGTCAGGGTCTGACGGTCAGCGATCGGCCGCCGAACTCGATCCGGTCGCCGTCGCGGAGCGCGACCGGCTGCCCCGATTGGATCCGGAAGTCGGTGCCGTCCGAGCGGACCAGTCGGACCCCGTTGGTCGAGTGTCGGTCGGTCACGGCGATGCCGCCGGTGGTGACATCCAGCGCCAGATGCGTCTTGGACACCCCCCGCGAGTCGATGTCGACGGCCAGCGCCTGGTCGATCGACTCGCCAGGGTCGGCCACCGGCTCGCGGCCCACCAGGACATGACCGGTGATCAGCACCGAGCGGCCGGTGTCCCAGACCAGCGTCGCCGTGCGGCCGCGGGTCGAGAGGGTGCGCTGGACGGTCGCGTCCGCGGGTGGCTCGGCGACCGCGGCGTGCCGACCGGCGCGCGCCGCGTCCGGTTCGCCACTACGGATGACGGTGCCCGGCACCAGGTCCGGCACCAGAGGCGCGGCCGCCGGCGGCGGCGGGCCGGACACAGCGGTCGGCACAACACTGATCACCGAGGAATCCACCAGCTGGTCGGCGGGCGCTGCTGCGGGGGGGTCGAGCCCCGGAGCGACGGGCGGCGGCCGGTCCGCCACCGGGACCGCCCGGGCCACCGGCACCGGCGAGTGCGGCCCGGCGCCCGGACCGCCGACGTCGGGTGCGGGCGCGGCCACCGGTGCCGATCCGGGCACCACGCTGACCGCTGGTGTCCAACGCGCCTGCACCACCGGATCCGACCAGGAGACCTCGACCGGCACCGGGGCCGCGGCCACCACTCTGGAGCCCGCCACCCGGTCCCACCAGGTCTGTTCCCTACCGGTGGGGTCCCACCGGTAGGACAGGCCGGCGATGCCCAGCGTCCCTCCGGCGATCAGCGCGCGGGCGGCCAACCGGAGCAGGGCAGCGCCGGCGCCCGGCCGGCGCCCGCTGTGCCCGTCCACCACCCGGATGCCGGTCAGGACCTTGCCGGGACCCTGGCCGGTGGCCGACGCCCACGCCCACAGCGCGACCAGGTACCCGCCCATCGCACCCAGCAGCGACCACCGGATCGCGTCATCGGCGAGAACCAGACCCGCGACGCCCAGCAGCACCAGGGGCAGCAGATCGATCAGCACCGCCGCCGTGCGTCGGGCGACCGGTGCCGGGTCGGTCAGCTCGAGGGACGACGGCCCGGGCGCGGCAGCGCTGCACAGCGGGCATCGCTGCGCCTGCGTGGTGAGCGAAGCGCCGCACGCACCGCAGATCCGCTCGGTCGCCGGGCCACCCAGCGCGGTGCTGTCCACCGACATCGTCATCAATCCCGCCGACGCAGCGAGGCGATCGAGACCCGGGCTCGTAGTCGCCGCAACAGCCCGCGGGAACTGCCCATCCCCAGCACCGCGGCGTCCACCTCGGTCCAGAACCGATCGGCGTCAGCCGGGTCGATGACCTCCGGCGCCCACACCCGCGAATCGGCTGTCCTGGCCAGCACCGCGGTGGCGCCGCCGAACGAGGTGTCGATCGCTGCGGCCGTCTCCGCCCTGGTGGCCCCCGGTACCGGCGGATGCCCGAGATCGGTAGCGGTGTCGAGGATCTGGGACCAGCCGCCGGCGATCCTGGCGGCCGGTGGGCCACTGCGGCGACGTCGACGGCGGTTCAGCTTGAGCCCCAGGATCAGCGCGAGGGGCAGCAGCAGCACCAGCGGCGACGCTCCGATCAGCACCCAACGGCCCCAGTGCGTCGCCGACGCCGGCGGCGGCAGATCGTCGTCCTTCTTGTCCTCCTGCTGCTGGTCGTCCTGGTCCGCGTCCTTGACCGACTGGGTCTCCGCCTTCTTGGAGTCCGGCGGCGGGGGCGGCGGCTGCAGCCGGTTCTTCGGCTGGGTCGCGGCCTGCTTGTCGTCCTTCTGCTGCGGGACCTTCGCCTCGTCCGGTGTCGGGTCGAAGGCCACCCACCCCACTCCGTCGAACGGGATCTCCACCCACGCCGTCACCGACCTGCCGGTGATGTCGACGGTCGGGCCGTAGGCCGGCGGCTTGAACCCCATGACCACCCGGGCGGGCATCCCGAGTGACCGCGCCATCAGGGCCATCGCGACCGCGTACTGCTCCTGGTCACCGACCATCACCGGGGCGGTGAGCAGCCGTCGGATCCGGTCGGCGCCATGACCGGCGGGTGAGTTCAGCGCGTTGTCGTCGCCGTGGGAGACGTACCCGGCGTCCCGCAGGCCCTGCTGCAGCGCCAGCGCGGCGTGATAGGGATCGGCCGCGCTCCCGGCCCACTCGCCGGCGGTGGTCTTGATCTCCTGGGGCACCTTCACCGGCGTCGGTTGGCTCACGGTCTGCACCGCCACCCCGGCCATCGTGTGCGGGATCGGGGACGGCCGGCAGGGATGCGTCCAGCCGGTAGGAGTCGCCGGCGCGCAGGCCGCTGGTCACCACACCGGCGCCGCTGTGCGGGTCGTAGCGGAAGGCCTCGGTGAGGGCGGCGGCGCGCGGGCCGGCGAACTCGATGCCCGACAGGTATCCGGCGTCCGGCAGCCAGACCCCGGCATAGCCATGCACCTGCACGTCCAGGGCGGTCGGCGTTCCCGCGGGAACGTCGGCGATCCGGCTGCCCACCCGGTTGAACACCCCGGTATCGGGCGTGGTGCCGTAGATCAGGCCGTTGTAGTCGTCCATCACGGCCAGCCGGATCCGGCCGCCTTCGGGCAGTCCCGCGACACTGAACAGCACGGTGTCGCGGTCCGCCTTGACGTACGACCGGAACGCCGACAGCGGGCTGGGCAGGGTCTGCGGGTCGAACGGCGGATCGACGGTGGCGCGGGCGGTCAACCGCTGGTTGTCGGCCATCAGACCAGGACCGAGCAGGAGCCCGCCGGCCAGCGCCGGGATCAGCACGAGCGCCAGAGCGATGGGACGGCGGACGTCCAGTCCCGGCAGCCCGGCCCGGCGCCGCCACCAGGCCGCCCACGCCAGCGCCACCACCGCGAGACCGGTGCCGACCAGCGCCGGGTGACCGGCCAGGTCCGTTCCCAGGGAGGCGGCCGCCGCGGCCATCGCAACCGGTGCCACCAGGGCCACCAGCGCGTGCCGGGCCCGCGCCACGATCAGGCAGCCGACGGTGGCGCACAGCAGGGCGCAGAGGTAGGCCGGCACCAGCAACGCCCCGGAGTTGCCCACCGGCACGGCGACGGTGAGCATCTGCTTCCAGGAGGTGACGACGCCCAGGGCGAGCAGTCGCACCGACTCCAGCGACGGCAGCACGCCGCCGACGGCCGAGGACGGGACCGCGGCGGCCGCTCCGAACAGCACATAGAGCACGGCGGCGGCCGGCACGGTGGTCCACGCCGGCCAGCGCAGCAGCGTCGGCAGCAGCGGCCGCGATCAACCCGGCGGCCGCGCCGAGTCCGAGCGCCAGCAGGTAGCGGGTACCCGCCGTAGGCCGGGCCGAAGGCCAGGCCGGCGCCGACCACGAGCGCGGCGATCACCACGGCATCGGAGGTGATCGCCGCGACCGGCAGCCGGTCCCTCATGCCGCACGCACCCTGCGCAGCGCTTTCGGCAGGTCGTCCAGCGTGCCGATGGTCGCAACGTCGACCGCGCCGATCGCGGACAGCCGCAGCTCGGCCCCGTGTTCGACGCGGACGCAGATCACCCGGATTCCGATGCCGAAGGCGGTGCCCGCGCTGCGGACCAGTGCAGCGTCGGGGAACCGGCCGCACACCAGGACCGCGACGCTGGCGTTGGGAACCGCCGCGGCGGCGGCCCGGCCGGCGGCCACGATCCCGCTGCCGGAGTCCGGAACCAGGGCGGCAAAACCGTCGAGCAGCCGACGCCCGGTGCTCGCGGTGAGCAGCCGGCCGCCGACGCACACGGAGACCGGTCGTTCCTCCCGCAACGCCTGCGCGCCGAGCGAGGCAGCCACGCTGACCGCCACCTCGAACTCGTCGGTGGTGGCGTACTCCGCCGGGTCGGCGGCCAGTGCGACGGCGAGGTGGGTACGCCGGGTCTCCTCGAACTGCCGGACCATCAGCACCCCGGTGCGGGCCGAGGTGCGCCAGTGCACGTAGCGCCGGTCGTCGCCGGGGACGTAGCCGCGCAGCGCGTGGAACGACACGTCGTTGGACGACAGGTCGCGGGTCGGCCGGCCTTCCAGATCCCGGATCACCCCGGTAGCCGCCCCCTGCAGCCGGACCGTCCGCGGATGCACGAACAGCTCCTGGGCCACCGTCCACCGCACCTGTCGACGGAGCAGGCCGAGCGCGTCGCCGCGGACCGATACCGCCGGCCCGACGGTGATCACCGCGCGCCGCGCGGTCGGGATGACGAACAGGTCCTCGCTCTCGGCCTGCGGTGCGAGGGACGGGATCCGGAACGACGCCAGGGAGCCGCCGACCGGCAGCTCGATGCGGGATGCCAGCAGCCGACGGGCCCCGGTGTTGCGGGTGGTCATCACCCCGCCGGCCCGCTGGCCGGCGACCACCCTTGCTGCCTGCAGCTGCACCGACACCGCGTAGGACGACCGGCCGACCAGGAACAGCGACGACACCAGGATCAGGATCCCGATGACCAGCGCGGCCACCGCGAACTCCTGCCACCCGGTGAGCGAGGCGACCACCAGGCAGCCGACAGCCGCGAGGACGGCGGCGGCGCCGAGCGCTGTCACCGGGGCGGTGATCCGGCGCAGCAGGGGCCGTACCGGGGCGGTCAGGGTGAGCCAGCGGGCCGACCGGGTGGTTCCGGTGACGGTCCTGACCGACCGGTCGCCTACGGGGTCGCCGAAGGTCCCCGGGTCGGTCGACGGACCGATGGGGGGCACGGGGCGGACCGGCGCGCTCACAGGCTGCCTACTGTCGCCGCTCGGGCGGGGAGACCTCGCCGAGGATCCGGTGCAGTACCGAGGAGACCGTCGTACCGGAGAACTCGGCTTCGGCGTCGAGCATGATCCGATGCGCGAGCACCGGCTCGGCGAGATCCTTGATGTCGTCGGGCACCACGAAGTGCCGGCCGTGGGCGGCCGCCCAGGTGCGGGAGGCCCGGACCAGCGACAGGCAACCGCGCACCGAGACACCCATGGTGGTCTCGGGAGTGGTCCTGGTGGCCTCGGCGATCCGGGCGACGTAGTCCAGGATCGCCGGATCGGTGTGCACGGTCGCAGCGAGCTCGGCCATGTCCTTGACCGCGGCCGTGGTGATCTTGGCACCTACCGTCCTGGCGTGCGCCTTGGTGGTGGCGGCGGCCAGGATCTCGACGGTGGCGGCGTGGTCCGGGTAGCCCAGCGAGGTCTTCATCAGGAACCGGTCGAGCTGGGCCTCGGGCAGTCGGTAGGTGCCGGCCTGCTCCACCGGGTTCTGGGTGGCGATCACCATGAACGGGTTGCCGACGTCGTAGGAAGTGCCGTCGACGGTGACCTTGGACTCCTCCATCACCTCGAGCAGCGCGGCCTGGGTCTTCGGCGAGGCCCGGTTGATCTCGTCGGCCAGCACCACCGAGGCGAAGATCGGTCCCTTGTGGAAGTCGAACTGGCCCGTCTTCTGGTCGTAGATGGTGACGCCGGTGACGTCGGAGGGCAGCAGGTCGGGGGTGAACTGGATCCGGGAGCTGGTCCCCTGCACGGTGGCCGACAACGCCTTGGCCAGCGACGTCTTCCCGGTACCCGGGAAGTCCTCCAACAGCAGGTGCCCCTCGGACAGCAGGCAGGTGACGGCCATCGAGATGGTCCGGGGTTTGCCCAGCACCGCCTGGCCGATGTTGCCGACCAGCGAGGAGAAGGTCTGGGCGAACCACTGGGCGTGGTCGGGGGTCATGGTCATCGCGAAGCTCTCTTCATCGGTTCGTCAGTTCAATCGGTCGGTCTGGGTGTCGCCGCCACCGGAGCAGGTGAGGTCCAGTGGGCGGTAGCCGCTGTAGGTCTGCGACTGGTACCCGGCGTTGCCGGCGCCGTCGGTGGTGAAGGTCTGGCTCCGGCTGAGCCCGGAGCTGCCGAGGCTCCACCGGCAGGTCACGCTCACATTGGGGTTGAAGTCGAAGACCTGGACGCGGATGAAGATGCAGGTCGACCCGTTGCAGGTCTCGGATCCGGGCGTGGTTCCGGTGTGGCCGTCGGCGCTCTTCCAGCCGTCGATCCTGGCGGACGGGTTGCGCGGCGGCGGTGGGCAGGCCTTGGCCGTTCCGGACGCGGTACCGGCGGGACCCTGATGGCCCTGGGAATCGACCGCCACGACGGAGATCGACGCCCCGTTGCCGCATCCCGGGTTCTTGGTCGCCGAGGTGGCACCGGCTGCGCCGCCGCCGTCCACCTTGTAGGTGTATCCGCCGGGGAGTCCGTTGCCGGCCGGCGCGGACCAGGTGAACTGCACCCCGTCGGCACCGGCCTGCGCGGCGCTGACATTCGGCGCCCCGACCGGACCCCACACGGTGCCCGAGGTGGCCGGTGGCGATGCCGGACCGGCCAGGCGGGCCGGATCGGTGTCACCCGCGTGCAGCGCCCGCACCTGATACGTCGGTGTCGTGCCCGGCGCCGCCGTGACCGTCATCGCGGTGGTCGTCCCGGTGCCGGTGTCGTTCCAGGTGGCGCCCTGATCCGAGCTGTACTGATACGAGGCCACCGGCCGACCCCCGGTGTCCTCGAGCGCGGTCCAGTTCAGCCCGACACTGTCCTGGGCGGCGGTCGCGGTGAGTCCGATGGTCTGCCCGGGATTCGTGTAGGGCGTCTCCTGCACCTGGCTGGGCGCGCCGTCCCGAGAGGCCTTCTCGCCGTTGTACGAACGCACCGCGAAGGTGTACTGCTGACCGTCCGTCAGGCCCGAGATGGTCGCGGTCGGATCAGGTCCGGCGTCGGTCCAACCGCCGCCGTCGACCTGGTACTCGTACCCGGCGACCGGCCGGCCACCGGTGTTTCCAGGAGCGGTCCAGGTGAGCGTCACCTGGCCGGATCCCGGCGCGGCCGACGCCGCCAACGAGCCGACCGGATCGGCGGGCTGGTACGGCGTCACCGGTTGCGTCACCGTCGCTGCGGCGCCGCAATTCGTCGCGTCGTCGGTGTTGCACGCCCTGATCACGAACGGATAGGCGGTCCCGTCGGTGAGTCCGTCGACCGTCACCGACGTCGGGTCCGCGCCGATCTTCTGCCAGCCGCCATCGCCGTTGTGGTACTGGTACGCCGTGATCGGCCTGCCGTTGTCCTTCGGCGCCGACCAGGTCAGCACCACCTGACCGTGGGTCCCGGTGGCCACCGCGGTCAGGTCGCCGACCGCGTCGGGCGCCGTGTACGGACTCACCGTGCCGGCCGCGCCGACACCGGACCAGCCGGCCTTGTTCTGCGCCGAGACCTGCGCGGTGTACTTGCGGCCCAGCACGACCGGCTGGATCACCGTGCTGGTGGGCTTGCCGGGTCCGACCGTCACCGTCCCGCCACCGCCACCGCCGTCGGACCACTTGACCGCGTAGGTGATGTCGTCGTCGCCGTTGCCGGCCACCTCGGTCCAGGACACCGTGATCTTGCCACCGACGCCCGTCGTCTCGTCGGTGCCCATCGACGGGGCCGACGGGACATCCGGCGCCGCCGCGGGGATCTCGGTGGCGGCCGGCGACGGGTCACTGTCGGTCCCGGAGTCGTTGCGGGCGATAACGGTGAACTGGTACTGGGTGCCGTTGGCCAGACCCTTGAAGATCGCCGCAGTGTCGGCGGTGTCGACGACATCGCGACCGGCCTGCGGGGCCGGTGAGATCCGGATCCGGTACCTGGTGACCGGTGACCCGTTGCTGGCCGGCGCCTTCCAGGTCGCGGTGATCTGTCGGTCGCCGAACTTCAGGTCGGGAGCGGCCGGGGCGTCCGGCGCGGTGTCCGGCCGGGCGTCCCCCGAGGCCTTCGACGGATCCGAGTCGCCGATCGCGTTGTGCGCGACCACGGTGAAGTTGTAGACCGTGTTGTTGGTCAGACCCTTGAGGGTGCAGGGGCTCTTGGCGCACTGCTGCTCGGCGCCGTTGCCACTGACGGTGTAGCCGGTGAGGGCCGCCCCGTGGTCGTCCGGTGCCTCCCATTGCAGCACCACGGTCCCGTCGCTCACCGAGACCACCTTCGGGGTGGTCGGGCGACCGGGACGACCACGCACCGTGGCGGTGAGAGTGCCCTGCACGTTGCGGGTTTCATCACCGGAGGCGTCGGCGACGGTGAACACGACGGTCACCGTTCCCACCTGGTCGCCGGCCGGGGTGACGGTGACCGGGCCGCCGGCGGCGAACCCGACGGTGGCGTCACCGGAGGTGACCTCGGCGCCGACCACCTTCAGCGGTCCGTCCAGCGGGTTCGAGGCGCCGGCGAGCACGTTGACCGTCGACGGTGTGCCCTGCACCGCATCGTCGACCGAGAAGTTGGCCACGGTGGCCAGCGGCGCGGTCAGACCGGTGACGGTGACCGAGATCGTCGCCGGCACGCTGTGGCCCGCGTTGTCCTTGACGGTCACCTCCAGATTCACCGCGGTACCCCTCGGTACGTTCTCGGCTGCCGACGCGGTCAGCACCGTGCCGGACAGCGACGCGGTCACCCCGCTCCCGGCTCCGGTCGGACCGGAGAACTTCAGCGACGCCGCCTGCGTGTCGTCGTCGACGGTGACCAGCGGACGCAGATTCAGGGTGGCCGTGCCGCCCGCCTCGACCGACAGCGGCGCCGACGAGAACTCCGGCGGTGGAACCACTTTCGGGGTGATCTTGGCCGGGATGTTCACCCGCACCGGCTTGGCCCTGCCGTCGCTGACGGTGACGGTCAGGTTGGCGCGACCGCCCGCGTCCTCGGGCACCACCCACCGGACCCGGCCGTTGTCCACCCGGGCGAGATCTCCGACGGTCACCGAGATCGGGGCCTCGGGCGCCAGCGTCAGGGTGCGGCCCGCCTTCACCCCGCCGACGTACTCGGCCAGCGAGACGGTCACCGTGGTGCCCGCATCGACGGTGAGCGTCTTGCGGATGGTCGGGGTGAACACCTCCGGCTGCACCGGATCCGGTTGCGGCGGCTGCGGCTGCGGCCGATCGGTGGTCGGATCCGGCTGCTGCACGAGTTCGTCGCGGGCCGGTACCACGACGAATGCCTGGGCGGACCGGTCGTCGAGGTTCGTGACCTGGTAGGCGACCACCTGACGAACTGCGGTGATCGGCACGGTGAGTGCCCGGGCTCCGGAGATGGTGATCCGTCCGACGGACATCTGCGGCAGCGACAGTTTCAGGTCGGCCGGCAGTCCACCGGGGTTGCCGACGGCGTTGGTGATGTCGACGGTGGCGGTGCTCCGATCGGCCGAGACCATGGTGTCGTTGACGAACAGATCGGATGCGGTCGGCGGGATCTTGGGTGCGGAGCGGGACACGGTGACGGTCAGTACCCCGGTGGCGGACAATCCACGCTCGTTGACCACGGTGTAGGTGATCGGTTCGACGGCGTCGTCCTTGCCCGCCTTGAGGACCACGACGCCGCCGGTGATCTTGTAGCTGACCGCGGGCGTCGCCGATCTGGTGGTCAGCGCTTTGGCCGCGAACGCCACGTCCAGGCCGGCCGGGTCGGACACCTGGGAGAGCAGATCCAGTGCCACCGAACGGTTGGGCTGCACGGACACGTCGATGTCGGGAGCCACCGGTGGCTCGGCGTTCCTGGGTCGGTCGACAACCACGATCTTGACCACGCCGGTGGCCTGTCCGCCGGCCGGATCGCTCACCGTGTAGCCGACCGTGTCCGGGCCGGCGAGATCGAATGCGGTGTAGCGCAGGGTCGACGCGCCGGCCACCGAAGCGCGGCCGGACTCCGCCGGCGCGGCGATGCCGGTCAGGATGGCCCAGTCGCCGTCGGGATCGATCGCATCGATCGGCAACGGGATGTCGATGGTGCCACCGACAAAGGTGCGCGCCACGGTCACCGGGGGGGTCCGCGGCGCGCGGTTCTTCTCCCCCGGCGGCACCACGGTGATCTGCAGGGCGGCCGAATCCGTCTTTCCGGCCCGGTTGACGACGGTGTAGGTGGTGCGGATCGGCTCGGTCACACCGGTTGCCGGTGCGAGATAGCGGATCGCGTCGCCGGAGGTGAAGAGCAGGCCCTGACCGGGTTTGACGGTGCCGGCGTCGAACGGCTCGACCGTGAGCAGGTCGCCGCCGGGGTCGACCGCGTAGCCCGACATCGGCACGGTGACCGCGTCCCCGGCTCGCACCGAGACCCGGATGGGCGATGCGGTGGGTGCCACCGGATCGGCCGGGGTCGGCACGGCGACGACCCGGACCCACCCGGTGGCCGAGGCGCCGCCGGACGAGACGGCGTAGGAGAACCACACACCGCCGGGCGGCAACGCGCGGCGGGCGCTGATCCGCACCAGGTGCATGTCGGAGACGGTGACCACCAGGCCGGAGGTCGGTGCCACCGCGAGCTGCTGCACGGCGAGCGCCCGGCCGGCCGGGTCGACATCGTTGGCAGTCAGGTCCACCACCACCTCACCCCCGGTGGGCAGGAACGCGGTGTCGGTCATCGGGACGGGCGGTGGTGCCTGATCCGGCGGGTTCGTGACGTCGACCCGGATCAGTCCGTCGGCCGCGCCGGCGCCGGCCGCCACCTGATAGTCGAGGTAGTAGCTGCCGGCCCTGGCGCCGACGACGGTCACCTGGCCGGAGTCCAGATCCGGGGTGACCTTGATTCCGCCGACCTGCTTCGGCGGGCTGACCTTGGCCAGCCGCAGCGGCTCGGTGGACGGCGAGATCACCGACTGCAGCGGGGCGATCGTGATCGGTTCGCCGACCAGGCCGGACGCGTAGACCGGCGACGCGACCGGGGTCGCCTTGTCCTCGGACACCACGTCGACGATCAACTGGCCGCGGGCCGGCGGGTTGACACCGTCGGAGATCAGGAAGGTGACGGTCTTCTTGGTCGGCCCGGTGGTGTTCTTGTCGTCGACGGTGATGTTGCCGCCCGGCAGGTAGGTCACCTGGTCGTCGTCGTTGTTGATGGTGGCGCTGATCAGGAACAGCGCGTCACCCGACGGTGAGCTCCAGTCGGCGGCGACGTTGTAGGTGGCCGTGCCGCCGGCCTCGACGGTGACGGCGGATTTGCGGGTCTCCTTGGGCGGCAACGCATTCCCGGCGGACACGGTGACCGCGACGGTGGCCGACGCCTGGTGCTCGGCGCCGTCGTCCACCTGGTAGCTGATCGGCGGAAGCGGACCGGTCACCCCGGCGGCGGGGGTGATCTGCACGGCCTGGCCCCCGTCGACGATCGCCAGGGTGCCCTTGTCCGCAGGCAGCCCGGTCACCTTGGACACGATCACCATGGAGCAGTTGGACGTGGCGTCGTTGTCCAGCACCCGCAGCACGGTCGGCCGGCCCGGGCGCACCCCGAAGGCGTCATTGACCGGTGCCGGTGGCGCCATCCCACCCGAGCAGTCGGTGCGGGAGGTGGTGAGCTGGTTCGACGAGGTCTCCTCGCCGTCGTCGCTGGACTGCGCGTCCTCCTGCTTCGGCGGCGCGACCGCGTCCCAGTTGTTGACCACCGTCATGTTCGCGTCGAGGACCCATGCGTTGCCGGCGGTGAGGTCGTTGAGCACGATCACATCGCGGTTCACCCGGAACTTCAGCACCGGCGCGCTGCCGGACGACGGGATCGGCCGCACGGTCGGCACCGAGCCGCACCACTGCAGGTAGGTCGGAGCCGGCCCGGTCCAGGCCGCATGGGCGCAGCCGCCCAGCCAGACCGGCGCCGCCGGGCTGCCCGTGCTGCCCGGGTCGAACGTGGAGATGTCTCCGGTGCCCAGATCCACCCGGAGCAGGGCCCGGTCGGTAGCGACGAGCACTCCGTCCGCGACCGGACCTGGCTGTTGGAGCACCGCCCCGACGGTGCCCTGAGGGAGGGTGAACTGACGATCGCCGACGATGATCCGGCCGCTCGGCCGGTCCAGCACGACGGCCCGGTCACCGACCATGGTGATCGCCACCGGGTTCGGGTCGGCAGGCCCGGCCGCCGAGAGCGGGTCGCCGGGGACCGGAACGGAGGTCGCCGCGGCCGGACCGTCGGTACCGGCGACGAGGCGGGTGACGGTGGTCGCGCCGGGTGCGGTGGCAGCCAGGGCACCGTCGGCGGACGCCGCCAGCACGGCCCCCGGCGATAGTTTCGCTGATGGTTCCTCGGTGGTGAGGTCGCCGGTGGACATCGATGCTGCCGGACGGATCCAGACCGCACCCGACGTCCGGTCGGCGACGGCCAGGTCCGCGCCGCCGAGTGCGATCGACGCGTTCTCCGGCAGCGTCAGCCGGCCGCCCAGCGACACCGTCGCGGTATCGAGCAGGCGGGCCTGGTGTGCCTTGGCGTCCACCACCACCACGGTGTCGTCCTGCTGCAGCACGTCCATGTCCGGGCTGTCCAGGATGGCCGCAGAATCGAGTTCGTTGATCTGCCGGTTGAGCCGGCCGACCATGAACTTCTGGCTGTTGGTCACCCAGACCGACCGCTGGGTGAGATCGACCGAGGTGGTCGCGTAGCCGTCGGACTTGAACGCCAGCACCGTCACCAGCCCGACGACGAGAGCGGCGACCAGGCCGAGCACCAGCGCGGCGCCCCGGCGAAGCTGTCCGGAACGAAGGCTCACCACTGCTCCTCGAGCAGCGCCAGATCGCCGGGGGTCACCAGCCGGGACGCGACCGCGTGCTCGACCAACCGGGCCCGGCGGTTGACGGCGAGCTGGCCTGGGCCGCCGCGCAGGCCGCGGACACCGCGGCGGTCGAGCTTGTCGCACACGTTGTCGAGCTTGCGATTGAACCGGGTGATCTCCCAGCCGAGTCGGGCGGCGGCCTGCTTGGAGGAGGGAATGGCGCTGGTGCCGGTGCCCTCGCGGCGCAGCATCGGCTCGGCGAGGGCGACGATCAGCACCTTCTGCGACATGGTGAGCATCACCGGGCCGATGGTGGTTTCGCCGGCTGCGCCGGTGGCCACCTCCGTCGGGCTGAAGGTCGGCTCGTTGCCGACCAGAGTGAGCTCATAGGTGGTGGGACCTGCGGTGAACAGCACGGTGGTCTCGGCGAAGACCAGCGGCAACCGGGCGCCCGGGGCCAGGAAGGCCTGCACCGCGCCGCCGCCGCCGCTGACCGTTGCGCTGAGCTGGGACCCGGTGTTGGACAGCCACCACAGGCCGTCGGTGAAGCCGACCTGGAGGAAGTAGCGGTGCAGGTAGGGGTTGTCGTCGATCTGGAGATCGCCGTCCCGGCCGATGGTGAACACCGACGCGGGGTCGAGTTCGCTCCATTCGCCGCAGAATTCGACGTGCATGCTCACCCCCGGTCACCTCCCCCCTGCACAGGCAGTGGCCGGCTGCGCCGAGGACGTTCCGTCCTCGCGTACCAGCGACACCGCTAGACACACCCGCCCGGTCCCGATCACCGACGCCCGCAGCTCGTCGGTCCGATGGCGCTCCGCCGGCGCACCCGCTTCGGTGCGGTTCCAGACGAAGGCGTCCCCCGGTTTCGGATCCGGATTGGTCCAGGTGAACACCACCCTGGCCCCCTGGACCCCGCCCGCCAGATCGGCCGGCGACGGTGCTGAGGCACCGATCGGGTCGACGTCTGCGGACGCGGTGATGGTATCGCGGGTTTCCGGCGATGTCGGCGTTTCGGAACCTCTGGTCAGCACGAGCACCAGGACCAGTGCGACGAGGGTCACCAGCACCCCACCGCCGATGAGCAGCGGCGCGGCGCGCAGCGGCCGGTCGACCGGCGCCTGCGGGACCACCACCGGCCCGCGGGCGACGGTCTCGGTCGGGCTCGCGTCCCGGGCGGGGGCCTGGATCGTCGGCGGACCGTACACGGGCACCCCGCCGGCCACCGCGATCCGTCGGGTGGTGTCCTCCGGGCCGCCCGGTCGCGCGGCCGGGGGTGGCGCCGGCTCCGGTTGAGGGTCGATGACGGTGAGCGACCTGATCCGTGTTGCCGGGCCCTCGCCGACCGCGGCGTCCATCGCATCGGGGTCCTCGTCCAGTACGTCGGCCGGTGTCGGCGCGAGCCGCATCTCGGTCTCCACCTGCTGCAGCGCCCTGGCGAAGTCGAGCGCCGTGCGGTAACGCGCGCCCGGGTTCTTGTCCATCGCCCTGGCCAGCACCCGTTCCAGCGACGCCGGCACATCGGGGCGGCCGAGTGCCGGCACCGGGCTGTTGCGGATCCGGTTGACGAGGTCGGCGGAGCCGTTGGGCCCACCAGGGCGGTCGAACGGCGACCGGCGGGCCAGCACCGTGTACAGCGACGCGGCGAGTGAGTAGATGTCCGCCCGTTCGTCGCCCCCGGTGCCCTCGGCGAACACCTCGGGCGCGGTCCACGGGATCGACATGCCAACGGTCCCACCGGAGACCGACGGCATCGAACTGTGTACCGAGATGCCGAAGTCGGACAGCGCCGGATGGCCGAAGTCGGTGGTCAGGACGTTGGCCGGCTTGATGTCGCGGTGCAGGATGCCCGCTCGGTGGGCGGTCTCGACGGCACCGGCCAACCGGACCCCGATCCGCAGGACCTCCGCGACGCTCATCCGTTCGGCCCGGTACCGGACCGACAGGTTGGGCCGCGAGCAGTACTCCATCACCAGGTACGGCCGGCCGTCGCCGGCGATCCCCGCCTGGTGGATGGTGACGATCGCCGGATGCGTCGAGAGGGCGGCCATCAGGTTGGCCTCGGCGTCGAACTGGGCCAGCAGCTCCCCGTCCGCCGCTCCCGGGATGAGCACCTTGACGGCGACCGGGCGGCGCGGCAGCAGTTGGTCGTAGAGGTAGACGTCGGCAAAGCCGCCGGATCCGAGCAGCCGGGTGACCGCGTACCCGTCGAGCTCGGGTGGTGGCGAAGGCGGCCGCCTGGTCAACCCGCCGCCTCGACGACGAACGTGATTCCGTCGCCGAGATCGACCATCCAGCCGGGTTCGACGACCAGCTCCTGTCCGGGATGCAGCAGCTGTTCCGGCCGGTCCGGTGCGCGGACAACGGTGCCGTTGGTGGAGTGCAGGTCCGCAACCACCAGGTGCCAGTCCTCGGCGCGCACCTCGACGTGGGATCGGGAGATGTCCTGGTGCGGGCTGGCCACGGCGACCAGCTGCGGCAGCTCGCTGGACGACACCCTGGACACCGACGGAGCCCGTCCGATCACCACCCGCCGGTCCAGATCGATCAACGGGCCGGTGGACAACCGGATCCGGCCGAGCAGCGGTCGCGGCGCCGCCACCGGCTCGGCTGCCGGGATCGGGCGGCCGCAGGTGCGGCAATTCCCCGCATGCGGCTGGTTGGCGTGGCCCGACGGGCACATCGAGGCGTACACCCATCCGGCCGGCGGGGCCGGCGGCATCGGCGGCGGGGTGAAGTCGGCCGGCAGGTTCTCGGCCAACTCTGTGATGCCGTCGTGGTCGCCCAGCAGCCGCGCGGGGACCGACTCGGCCGCCGGCGGCCCGGCGACCAGATCGGCCGCAGCGGCCGACCGCTCGGGGCGGTCCGGCTGCCCGTTCGCCGGAAGATCGAGATCTGAGGCCGCGCTGCGCACCTCGCTCTCCGGAGCGGCCGAGGCAGGCATCCGGAGCTCCGGGAGATCTTCCGCCGCAACGGCTTCGGATGTTCCGGGTGATTCGTGCGACCGGGTCCGCTCGGCCGATGATTCCGCCGCATCCGGAGTTGACTCGGCGGATGTGACGGCCGACGGCGGGGGGAGGCGGGGCGCGGCGAGCACCGGCGGGTCGCCGCCGGGGGGCTGCTCGGCAGGCTCGCCCTCGGCCGGCTGATCCCCCGACAACGCCGCCGGAGCCGCGCTCTCGTCGTCCTCGAGCGGTACCGACTGGGTGACGTCGGCAGCCGGCCGGATTCGTGGCGGCCCGAAAGCCGGGGCCGCTCCGGCGTCGGACCGATGGTCCGGCGGCGGCACGATGGAGATCACGGTGACGGCGTCGTCACCGACCTCCCGGTCGCGGTCGTGCTGATCGCCGCTCGGCTGATCGCCGCTCGGCTGATCGCCGCTCGGCTGATCGCCGCTCTCCTGATCACCGTCAGGCGCGAGCCGGCCGGCTCCGGCGGGGGGCGGTGGCGGCGAGGGAACGGGCTCGGGTTCGGGTTCCAGGGCGGCGGAGGGCTCCGGAGCTGCCGCGGCCGGCGGCGCTTCGGTCAGCTGCCAGTGCACCACCCCCGCCCGCACCACCCCGGCCGGCATCGGCAGCAGAGCATCGAGTCCACCTTCGGCGGCGTCCTCGGCCGGCCCGAGCAGGGCCGCCCCGAGGACAACGGAGGTGACGTCGGGGATCAGCACCTCGTTCCACGTCAGCAACGCCGTCGCGTGGATCCGCAGCGTTGTCCCGGCCCCGGTCCGGATCCGAACCGAGGCGGCGCCGCGGACCAGGATCCGGAGGCCGTCCGGCTCCCGGACGAGCACCGCCAGGTCACCGCGGTCGCCGGAGTGCAGCAACGCGTCGAACAGTTCACCGGCGGACGCGCCGGCCCGGATGAGCGGCCAGACGGCCAGCGCCGCCGCTGCGTCGCCGTCCAACTGGACCACCGCGGACGGTCCACAGACCAGCCACTGCTCGCCGGGCAGGTAGCCGACCGGGGCGTTCACGCCGACTCCCGCCGGTGCGCCGGCCGGCGGCGCGCCGGCATCGGCAGCGTGCCGTCGTCGCGCCGCGGCCGGGTCAATTCGACGTCTCCGCCGCCCGGATGACGGCTGGTGGTGCCGCGGTCGGTGCCGGCCGCCACGGCCAGCACGTCCACGACGACGGCAGTCGCGTTGTCCCGGCCCCCTGCGCGCAGCGACGCGGAGATCAGCGCATCCGCAGCCTCCTGCGGGTCGACGTGTTCGGCCAGGATCGTGGCAATCCCGTCGTCGTCGAGTTCTCCGGTGACGCCGTCGGAACAGAACAGCAACCGGTCGCCCTCACGGCCAGGGATCAACCAACAGTCAGGGTCGCCGTCGCCGGTGAGTCCCACCGCACGGGTGATCACGTTGCGCTGCGGGTGCCTGCGGACATCCGCCCGGGCCAGTTCACCCGCGTCCACCAGTTCCTGCACGTACGAATGGTCCACGCTGATCTGGGACAGCTCACCGCCGGCGCAGCGGTACGCGCGGGAGTCACCGATGTTGAAGGCCAGCCAGTACGGCTCCCCGGAAAGGCTGACCACAGCGGCGCCGACCACCGTCGCGCCCCCGCCGATACCGGCGCGGATCCGGCGACCCGCCCGGATGATGCACTCGGCCACCCAGTCCGACTCCACCTCGTCCTGCCCCGAACGGCTGCGGAACTCGTCGACAACGATGGCCGCGGCGACGTCGCCGGCGGCGTGGCCGCCCATCCCGTCGGACACCAGGAACACCGGCGGCTCCGCCAGGTGGGCGTCCTCATTCGTGCGTCGGAACCTGCCCCGGTCGGTGGCCGTCCCCCAGGCGACCTGCATCATCCGTCACTCCCGGTCCTGCCCGCGGCTGCGTTCCGCCGGGCCCGCAGGCCACCGTACCGACTGGCAGCGGTGATCACGGCCGCGCTCCTCCACGCCCATCGCCCACCGTAGGAGCGGAAACGGGGCGGGCGCGATGGGGAGCGCTCCCCATCGCACCCGCCCCGCCGGCGGCACGGCGCGCCTACCTCAGGCGGAACCGGACTTGCGGCGGAAGTTGCGGGTGGCCTTGTGGCTGGCGGTCGCGCCGCTGGCCTTGCCGAGGCCGTCGAGATGCGCGCTACGGGCCTGACCTGCGGCCTTCTTGCGTTCCAGGGCCGCTTCGAAGGCCGATTTCGTGCCATCGGTCACCGGGGCCTCGTCCTGATGCTCGCTGGTGGGGTCGGCCATTGGCTGTCTCCTGAGGTAGTCGTGACCGCAACGGGTCGGCCGCGGTCGTCCGGCCCTGCCATCATCACCCGCCAACCTGGCGGCGGCCAGTCAATTGGCCATCGGTGTGGCCTCGGCGACATCTGATCAGCTCCGGCACCGGGCTACTGATCCGGTAGCCCTTGCCCGAAATGACCGCGAGAATCTAGCGTGCACTCCACCATCGGCCACGAAATCGGAGCCGAAACCCGGACAGGAGCGATCTCGCGCCATGACGACCCCGCGATGACGACCGCCGTGGAGCCCTCACCTCCGCAGGCTCGACGACCCGCGGTCAGCCTGCGCGGGCTCACCAAGTCCTTCGGTGACGTCGAGGCGGTCCGCGGCGTCGATCTGGACATCTCCGACGGTGAATTCCTGTGCATGCTCGGGCCTTCGGGCTCCGGGAAGACCACCGTTCTCCGGATGATCGCCGGTTTCGAACCGCCCACCGCCGGGACCATCGAACTGGCCGGCCGCGACGTCACCAGGACGCCGGCGTTCGAGCGGGACGTGAACACGGTCTTTCAGGACTACGCGCTGTTCCCACACATGTCGGTAGCGCGGAACGTCGAGTACGGGCTGCGGGTGAAGGGCGTCGCAACGGAGGAGCGGCGGCGGCGGGCGGCCGAGGCGCTCGACTCGGTCGCGTTGGGAGCCTATGGACCGCGCAAGCCCTCCGAGCTCTCCGGCGGGCAACGGCAGCGGGTCGCGCTGGCGCGGGCGCTGGTGAACCGGCCCAAGGTGCTGCTGCTGGACGAACCGCTGGGCGCGCTCGATCTCAAGCTCCGACAGCAGATGCAGGTCGAACTGAAACGGATCCAGCGCGACGTCGGCATCACCTTCGTGTTCGTCACCCATGATCAGGAGGAAGCGCTCACCATGAGCGACCGCATCGTCGTCTTCGACGCCGGTCGGGTCGAACAGGTCGGAGCACCGTTCGACGTGTACGAGAGGCCGAAAACCCCCTTTGTGGCAACATTTCTCGGAACCGCCAACCTGCTCAGTGGATCCGCGGCCGAGGACCTGTTCGGCGAGCAGGGCACCTATTCGCTGCGACCCGAGCGCATCACCATCGGGCCCGCCGGGTCCGGTATCCCGGCCGGCCTGCGCGGCACCACCGGAACCGTCTCCGATGTCGTGTATGCGGGCAGCCATCTGCGGCTGCTCGTCGACATCCGCGAGGGCGTGACCCTGACCGTGTCCCAACCGGGCCCGCCGATCGGCGAGGGGGCGCTCGCCACCCTTCCCGGCACCGCCGTCGAGCTGACCTGGCAGCCGGAATTCGTCCTGCGCGTCGGATGACCGCCACCCGGAACTCCATCCAGCCGCTGCCTGTCCGGGTCCACCACCCGCCCGGCCCACCCATCCAATCCATCCATCCATCCATCCACCGAAGGAGAGCAGATGCAACGGAACCGTTTCACCCGTAGGCGTTCCGCCGTCCTCACGGCAGCCGTCGGGTTGTCGCTGATCCTGGCCGGCTGCGGATCGTCGTCACCCAGCACCCCCGGCGCCGGTAGCGGCCCGGCGGCGACCGTCCCGAGCATCCCGGCCGCCACTGCACTGGGCGCCGGCGAGGGCGCGGTGAACATCGTCGCCTGGGCCGGGTATGTCGAGGACGGCACCAACGACAAGACCCAGGACTGGGTGCACCCGTTCGAGCAGAAGACCGGTTGCAAGGTCAACTCCAAGGTGGCCGGAACCTCCGACGAGATGCTGGCCCTGATGAAGACCGGCGAGTACGACGTGGTCTCGGCCTCGGGCGACTCGTCACTCCGGATGATCTACGGCGGCGTGGTCCAGCCGGTCAACACCGACCTGGTCCCGAACTACACGACCATCTACCCGTTCCTCAAGAACCAACCGTGGAACTCGGTGGGCGGCAAGATGTACGGCATCCCGCACGGGTGGGGTGCCAACCTCCTGATGTCGACCGACTCCGCGGTGACCCCGGCCCCGACCAGCTGGGGCGCCGTCTTCGATGCGAACTCGCCCTACAAGGGCAAGGTGACCGCGTACGACTCACCGATCTACATTGCCGATGCCGCGCTCTACCTCATGAAGACCAAGCCCGATCTGGGCATCAAGAACCCGTATGCCCTCGACGACACCCAGTTCGCCGCGGCCGTCGACCTGCTCAAGACCCAGCGTCCGCTGATCGGCGAGTACTGGAGCGACTACACCAAGGCGGTGCAGGCCTTCGAATCCGGCGACCTGGTGATCGGCACCAGCTGGCAGGTGATCGCGAACCTGATCAACACCGACGGCAAGGTCAAGGTTTCTGCGAGCGTTCCTTCGGAGGGCTCCACCGGCTGGTCCGACACCTGGATGGTGGCCGCCAACACCAAGCACCCCAACTGTTCCTACCTCTGGCTGGACTGGATCGTTTCGCCGACGGTCAATGCCCAGGTGGCCACCTGGTTCGGCGAGGCGCCGGCCCAGTCCGAATCCTGCAAGCAGGCCGACATGGCGCAGCAGTGCAAGGACTTCCATGCCGCCGACGAGGCGTATGCCAAGGGGATCTCGTTCTGGACGACGCCCACCACCGACTGCCTGGACGGCCGCACCGACGTGAAGTGCAAGGACTACACGGCCTGGACCCAGGCCTGGACCACGATCAAGGGCTGACCTGGTGACCACCCAGCCCACCGTGACCGGGACGACCGACCGGCGCCGCGTCCGGCACGCGGTGTCGAGAACGTTGTCCCGGCACGGCGGGCTGCGCCTGACCGGCCTGCTCGCCCTGCCGATGGTGTGGCTGGTGGTGGCCTATCTGGGCGCACTGGCGGCGATGTTCGTCACCGCGTTCTGGACGGTCAATTCATTCACCAGCCAGCTGGACCGGACGTTCACCTGGGACAACTTCCTCACTCTGGCCTCCGATCCGGTCTACCGGACGGTCGCGCTGCGGAGTCTCGGCGTTGCCGCCCTGGTGACCGTGATCGACGGGCTGATCGCGCTCCCGGTGGCCTTCTACATGGCCAAGGTCGCCTCGCCGCGGATGCAGCGGATCATGGTGGTGCTGGTGCTCACTCCCCTGTGGGCGTCGTATCTGGTGAAGGCCTATGCCTGGCGGGTGATGCTGTCCGGCGACGGCCTGGTGACCCGGCTGTTCGGTGGCGACACGGCCCTCTACGGGCTCACCGCCACCACCGTCGTGCTGGCCTACCTCTGGCTGCCGTTCATGATCCTTCCGGTGTTCACCGGGCTCGATCGGATCCCGAACTCGCTGCTGGAGGCCAGCGCCGATCTGGGTGGCGGAGCCTGGCGGACCTATCGCAGCGTCGTGCTGCCGCTGTTGGTGCCGGCGATCGTGGCGGGCTCGATCTTCACCTTCTCGTTGTCCCTCGGCGACCTGTACGTGGCGAAGATCGTCGGTGGCACAACGCAGCTGTTCTCGAACGTCATCTACGACAACCTGATCACCGCGAACAACCTCCCGTTCGCCGCCGCGGCCGGGGTGTTTCCGGTGGTGGTCATGGTGATCTACCTGACTGCCGTGAAGCGCACCGGCGCCCTGGACGACCTGTGAACCGACCATGATCCTTTCCCGGCGGGCCAGGGTGCTGCTGCGGGTGGTGACCGCAGTGGTGCTGCTGATCATCTACGTACCGCTGGCCGTGGTCGTCATCAACTCGTTCAACTCCTCGCGGACGTTCGCCTGGCCACCACCGAGTCTGACCACCCAATGGTGGGGGCGGGCCTGGGAGTCCCAGGGCCTGCGCGACAGTCTCTGGAACTCGGTGCAGGCGGGGCTGGCCGCAACCGTGATCGCCCTGGTGCTCGGCACGCTGGCGGCTTTCGCGGTGCAACGATTCGCCTTCTTCGGCCGCGAGACCCTCTCACTGCTGGTCGTGCTGCCACTGGCGCTTCCGGGCATCGTCACCGGCATCGCGCTCTCCAACATGATCACCACGGTGCTGCACCCGCTCGGTATCAACGCCGGTCTGTTCACCGTGGTGGTCGGGCACGCGACGTTCTGCATCGTGGTGGTCTACAACAATGTGCTCGCCCGGCTGCGCCGCACCGGAAAGAACCTCGAGGAGGCGTCGGCCGACCTCGGCGGCGACACCTTCCAGACGTTCCGACTCGTCACGTTTCCGCTGATCCGCTCGGCACTGCTGGCCGGCGCCCTGCTCGCCTTCGCGCTCTCGTTCGACGAGATCATCGTGACCACCTTCACCGCCGGGGACTTCAAGACGCTGCCGCTGTGGATCTTCGAGAACCTGTTCCGCCCCAACCAGGCTCCGGTGATCAACGTCGCGGCTGCGGCCCTGATCGTGTTGGCCATCCTGCCGGTCTGGCTCGCCCAGCGACTCGGTGGCGGATCCGGCGGTGGCAGGCTGTAGATGCCCCGGCAGTACCACCTTCACGGCAGCGCCTTCACAGCAGCACCACCGTCAGGACAGCATCACCTTCAGGACAGCACCACCTTCACCGCAGCACCGGATCCAGTGCAGCATCACCGTCGGGACAACGCCGTCCCACGATCGAGAGGCTCCTCATGACCGACCAGCTCCGCACCCTGCGCAACTTCATCGACGGCGAGTACGCCGACGCCGCCGACGGCCGGGTCAGCGACGTCGTCGACCCGTCCACCGGCGAGGCCTACGCCACCGCTCCGGTCTCCGGACCGGCCGACCTGGACCGGGCCTACGCGGCCGCATCCTCGGCCTTCGAGTCGTGGGGTCGGACGACCCCCTCGGAGCGGCAGCTGGCGCTGCTGAAGATCGCCGACGCACTGGAGTCACGGGCTGACGAGTTCGTCAGGGCCGAGAGCGAGAACACCGGAAAGCCGTTGGGCCTCACCGCCTCCGAGGAGCTGCCGCCGGCGGTCGACCAGCTCCGGTTCTTCGCAGGCGCCGCCCGGGTGCTCGAGGGCCGGTCGGCCGGCGAGTACCTGTCCGGCTTCACCTCGTTCGTGCGCCGCGAGCCGATCGGAGTGGTCGGGCAGGTCACCCCCTGGAACTACCCGCTGATGATGGCGATCTGGAAGATCGGCCCGGCGCTGGCCGCCGGCAACACCATCGTGATCAAGCCGTCGGACACCACCCCGGTGTCGACGCTGATGCTCGGCGAGCTGGCCGCGGAGTTCCTGCCGCCCGGGGTGCTCAACGTGGTGACCGGCGACCGCGACACCGGCGCGGCGCTGGTCTCGCACCCGCGGCCGCAGATGGTCGCCATCACCGGTTCGGTGCGGGCCGGCATGGCGGTGGCCCAGGCCGCCGCCGCCGACGTCAAGCGGGTGCACCTGGAACTGGGCGGCAAGGCCCCGGTGGTGGTCTTCGACGACGCGGATCTCGGCGCGGCCGCCGAGGCCATCGCCCTGGCCGGCTATTTCAACGCCGGGCAGGACTGCACGGCCGCCACCCGGGTGCTGGCCGCGCCCGGCATCCATGACGAGTTCGTGGCCGCGCTGGCCGAGCAGGCCCGGGGCACCGTCACCGGCCCCCCGTCCAACACCGACGCGCTGTACGGACCGGTGAACAACGCGGGGCAGCTGGAGCGGGTCGCGCGGATTCATCGAGCGGCTCCCCGACCACGCCTCGCTGGACGCCGGCGGCACCCGGGTCGACTCGCCCGGCTACTTCTACAACCCGACGGTCGTCTCCGGGCTGGCCCAGGACGACGAGGCGGTGCAGAACGAGATCTTCGGGCCGGTGATCACCGTGCAGCGGTTCACCGACGAGGACGAGGCGCTGCGCTGGGCCAACGGCACCCAGTACGGGCTCGCCTCGTCGGTGTGGACCACGGACCATGCCCGCGCCATGCGGATGTCCCGGGCGTTGAACTTCGGCTGCGTGTGGATCAACACGCACATCCCGCTGGTCGCGGAGATGCCGCACGGCGGCTTCGGGCACTCCGGGTACGGCAAGGACCTGTCCATGTACGGGCTCGAGGACTACACCCGGATCAAGCACGTGATGTCGGCGATCGGCTGAACCTCCTCCAGCCTTCCACCGGCACCCGCCCCGTCACCGGGCCACCGCGTCGCGCGCTCGCCCTCGTCCCTCGCCTCCCGACGTCGCTGACCATTCGGCTCGATCCTGTCCGTTTCGTCCCAGCAACCCGACCATTCGACCAGCGACCATCCGAGCGCGCTGATCCAAAGGTTCGCGGCGCCACCGTCCGGGAACAGCAATTCCCTGGACAGCGTTGCCACCATGGACTGCGGCGGTGCACGACCGTCGAACCCCGAATCCAGCTCGAAAGGAAATTCCGATGACGTCCGCTCCGGCCGGTGGCGCCCCCGGCCAGCCGGCCGCTCCGCCGACCCGGGTACAGGCGGTCCTCGAGCTGCGCCGCAGTTCTGCCTCCGCCCGGCACACGCCGACGGCGCGCAAGGGCACCCGCGCGGCGCGTCGGAGCGCAGCCTTCCGCGACCAGGATTGATCGCGGCGGCGGGCCGGTCCGCCGCCACCCGCTAGGCTCGGGCCGCGATTCCCCACGCGAGAGGACCAACGGTGGCAGCGGACATCATCCCGATCGAGCTCGGCCTCACGGACGGCAACGGACTGACGCTGTGGGCGCCCCGCTGGCGCGAGGACGGCGAGGAGTGGGAGGCCTTCCTGGGCCACGGTGACGACCTGTACCTGCTGCCGACCGCAGCGCACCTGGCGGCCTTCATCCGCACCAACACCGAGCATGACCTGGTCGACCACCCCGAGTGGGAGACCGCGGTCCGAGCCCTCGCCGACGAGCTGGTGCCCGACGACGACCACCGCTTCGACATCGTCGGGGTACCGGACCTGGTGGCCGAACCGGCCGACACCTGGACGCTGGCCGAGCTCGCCGACACCGTGGCCATCCTGCGGTCGCTGGCGGAGGTCTGCGACCTGCCGGCGATCGAGGAGGTGCTCGATGCGAGCAACGGGTTCGCCGCACTGACTCGGGGCGAGTCGGCGTTCATCGGGCGGGCCGGCGAGAAGCTCTGGAACGAGATCGGTGCCGTCGTCTCCGAGCGGTGGGACCAGGTGATCGACGCGCTCGATGCCATCGTCAGCACGCCCGACGTGGACCCGCAGGCGCTGGCGGTGGCCCAGGCGGAACTGGCCGCCGTCGCCGCTGCCGAGCAGTCCGATGAACCCGAGCTCGAGGCCGAGCGCGATCCTGATCTGACCTTCTGGGACGAGATCGGCGTCGACTGCATCCAGGTGACGGTGGGCGGGCAGACCGGCTGGACGCTGCGCTGCTACCTCGGCGATGAGCCGGTGTTCCTCTCCAAGGCGAACCGGATCCAGATCTACTCCTCACCGGCGGCACTCGAGGGCTATCTGGCCGACGCCGGCGCCGACCACCGGCTGGTGAACCTCGGGGTCTGGCAGGAGATCCGCGAGGCGGTGGACGGCGGCGACGCGACCGTCGTCGCCGGACCCGAGAACACCTATGTGCTCGATGATCTGGTCGACGACATGAAGACCGGGCCCGGGGCCGTCAACCGCTACCAGCTGGAGCTCGCGGTCGAGCTGCTCGGCGACGCCGGCACCGCACGGAAGGACACCGAGGCGGTCGAGGCGCTGTCGACGGCGACCCCGCTCGGCAACCTGGTCAGTGCGATCGTGAAGCCCCATGACGACCGCCTGCCGCCCGCGCCGCCGTTCGAGGACGAGGCCGAGGCGCTGGCCGTGCTGATCGACCGGTTCAGCGCCTCACTGGACTGGGACGGCCGCCCCGGCGACGAGTAGTCCCGGTCCGGAAACGACGGCCCGTCGGGCATCGCAGCGCCCCGACTCTCCGTTGATCATGAGAACTTGCCCGAGTTTTCCGGCGTGTCGCGCGTTTTCGCCGGCGTGTCGCGTGCAAGTTCTCATGATCAACGGGACGGGAAGCCGCCAGCGGACGGCGGGCTGACAGGGAAGCCGCCAGCGGACCACGGGCTGACAGGGAAGCCGCGAGCGGACGCCGATCCGAGCGGGGTCAGCCAGGCGGGTCGGGCGGATAGCCGGCTACGCGGTCAGCCGGTCGTAGCCGGGTTTGATGATGTTCTCGATGATCGCCAGGCGCTCGTCGAAGGGCAGGAAGGCCGACTTCATCGCATTGATGGTGAACCAGCGCAGGGTGTCCCATCCGTAGCCGAATGCCTCGACCAGGCCGGTCATCTCGCTGGTCATCGACACCCCGGACATCAGCCGGTTGTCGGTGTTGACGGTGACCCGGAACTTCAGCTCGGTGAGCAGCCCGATCGGGTGCTCGGCGATCGACGGTGCCGCGCCGGTCTGGATGTTCGAGGTCGGCGCCATCTCCAGCGGCACCCGCTTGTCCCGCACGTACTCCGCCAGCCGGCCCAGGCGCGGGGTCCCATCGGCCGCCAGGGTGATGTCGTCGACGATCCGCACACCGTGTCCCAGCCGGTCGGCGCCGCACCATTGCAGCGCCTCCCAGATGGACGGCAGGCCGAACGCCTCGCCGGCGTGGATGGTGAAGTGGGCGTTCTCCCGGCGCAGGTACTCGAAGGCGTCCAGGTGCCGGGTGGGCGGGAATCCGGCCTCGGCGCCGGCGATGTCGAACCCGGCCACCTCCTCGTCGCGGAACGCCACTGCCAGTCCGGCAATCTCCCGCGACCGGGCGGCGTGCCGCATGGCGGTGAGGAGCGCCCGTACCCGGATCGGCCGGCCACGCTCCGCTGCTGCTCTCGATCCGGCCGCGAAACCGTCCAGGACCGCCTGGACGACCTCGTCCAGGGACAGCCCCTGTTCGACGTGCAACTCGGGCGCGAACCGGACCTCGGCATAGACCACGCCGTCCTCGGCGAGGTCCTGGGCACACTCCGACGCCACCCGGACCAGCGCATCCCGGGTCTGCATCACCGCGAGGGTGTGCTCGAAGGTCTCGAGATACCGCACCAGCGAACCGGAATCGGCAGCGCCGACGAACCACTGGGTGAGCGCCGCGACATCGGTGGTGGGCAGGTTCCGGTAGCCAACCGTGTCGGCGAGTTCGATCACCGTTGCGGCCCGCACGCCGCCGTCCAGGTGGTCGTGCAGCAGCACCTTCGGTGCGCTGTTGATGCTCTCGGAGTCCAAGGGGGTCGGCATGCCAGGACGCTACCCGAACAGGTGCCCCGGGGTCGTCGGCACCGGTGACGGCGCGGTGAACCGTTCACTCCCGGATGGTGTCCAGCACGATCGGCCCCCTGGTCACCGCGGTGCCCGCCGGGGCGATGTCCACCGCGTCCGCCAGATCCACAAGAGCGTCGGCGAACCGCTCGGGGGTGTCGGTGTGCAGCTCGAACAGCGGTGCACCGACAGCGATCTCGGTACCCGGCTTGGCCAGGCAGAGAATGCCCGCCGAGTATTGCACGGGGTCCTCCTTGCGGGCCCGACCGGCACCCAGGCGCCAGGCGGCAGTACCGACGGCCAGGGCGTCGAGCCGGCTGACGACGCCCGCCGACCGGGCAGTGACCAGGTGGGTCTCGCGCGGCAACGGCAGCGGAGCGTCCGGGTCGCCGCCCTGCGCTGCCACCATGGCCCGCCAGGAGTCCATCGCCCGCCCGGAGGCCAGCACCGCAGCGGGATCGACCGACAGCCCGGCGAGCGCCACCATCTCCCGGGCCAGCGCCAGCGTCAGCTCCACGACATCCGCCGGACCACCACCGGCCAGCACCTCGATCGACTCGGCTACTTCGACGGCGTTGCCGACCGCCACGCCGAGCGGGGTCGACATGTCGGTGAGCAGCGCAGAGGTCCGGACCCCGTGCGCCGCACCCAATCCCACCATGGTGCGGGCCAACTCGGCAGCCCGCGCCACATCCTTCATGAACGCGCCGGAACCGACCTTGACGTCGAGCACCAGCGCGTCGGTACCCTCGGCGATCTTCTTGCTCATGATGGACGCGGAGATCATCGGGATGGATTCGACGGTGGCCGTCACATCGCGCAGCGCATAGAGCTTCCGGTCGGCCGGGGCCAGGTCCGCCGACGCCGCACAGATCACCGCGCCGACCTCGGCCAACTGATCGGCCATCGCCTGCGGGGACAGCAGCGGATCCCACCCGGGAATCGATTCCATCTTGTCCAGGGTGCCGCCGGTGTGGCCGAGGCCACGGCCGGAGAGCTGCGGTACCGCCGCGCCGCAGGCTGCCACCAGCGGCGCCAGCGGAAGCGAGATCTTGTCCCCCACACCACCTGTCGAATGCTTGTCCACCGTCGGACGGCCGACGCCGGACAGGTCCATCCGGACGCCTGAGGCGATCATCGCCGCTGTCCAGCCGGCGATCTCGGCGCCGGACATGCCGTTGAGGAAGATCGCCATCAGCAGGGCCGACATCTGTTCCTCGGCGACGTCGCCCCGCGTATAGGCGTCGATCACCCAGTCGATCTGCGGTGCGGACAGCGCTCGGCCGTCCCGCTTGGCGGCGATGACGTCCACGGCGGCGAACAGGGCGGTCACTTCGGAGGTTCCGGTTTCCACGGTGTGATCCATGGCGTCTCCGGCCAGCCCTCGGCGCCGGCCATCAGCTCGAACATGGTGGCCCCGTCGATGCTCTCCCGAATGATGTCGGCATGGCCCGCGTGCCGGGCGATCTCCTCGATCAGGTGCAGCAGCACCCACCGCACCGACCACGCGTCCACGTCGTCGGGGTGCCAGGGAGCGTCCGGGACCGGTACCGGGTCGTCGAGCGACAGCCCGGAGATGACCTCCTCCGTCTCCCGGGCGCACGCTCGGCTGTCGGCGATCAGATCGGCCAGCGTCTCCGTCTCGGTGAGCTGGAAGTCGGCGCGGTACTTCTCCTGTCCGTCTGACCTGGTCGGCCGCTGCAGAACGGTGTCCATCCAGCTCCGCTCCGTGGCTGTGACGTGCTTGAGCAGTCCGCCCACGCTGAGTGCACTGCGGGTCGGGGTGGCGCGCAGTTGCTCGCCCGTCAACCCGTAGGCGGCGTACCGAACGCCGTCGCGCTGCTGGGCGACGTAACTGAGCAGGCCGGCGCGTTCGTCGGTGAACGGTGGCGGTTGTCCGGGCATGGTCCCTCTCAGGTGGCGGCGAGTGCGTTGATCTGCCCGTTGCCGAAGATCTGCTCCGGGCTGCCGTGCCGGGCCAGCGTCAGCATGGCCAGCCCGATCGCATCGGTGCTGGTCGCCCAACGCGGAGATGCGGTGCGCGCCAGCGAGATGAGCGGGCCGAGGACCGTGTACAGCGCCCGGTACCAGGCAGTTTTGGTGCGCGCGCCGTAGCGCGCGTCGATGAGCCCGGGACGGAACATGTAGGCGTTCAGATCCATGGCCAGCAGGGCATTCTCGGTCGTGCCCTTCACCCGCGCCCACATCTGACGGCCGTGTGCGTCGGTGCCGGCACCGGTGACGTAGACGAACGTCATCCCGGGATCGGTGGTCACCAGCCGGCCCGCGACGGACAGCGTCAGATCGTGGGTGATCCGACGGTAGTCCGGCTCGGACATGCCGACCGAGGTCACCCCGAGGCAGAAGAAGCAGGCGTCGAAGCCGATGAGACGGTCGGCCACGGTGGACAGGTCGAACACGTCCGGCACCACGATCTCGGTCAGCTTCGCGTGCCGACGGCCCAGCGGGGCACGTCCGACCGTCACCACCTCGTCGACGTCGGCGGCCAAGAGGCATTCGCGCAGCACGCCGTACCCCACCATGCCGGTGGCTCCGAACAGGAGTATGCGCATCGGCTCAGCCCGGCAGGAATTCGGGCCCGAAGGCCTCGGGCAGCACCCAGGCCATGTCCCGAGGTCCGACCGGGGTGTCCACCAGCGCCGCGGTCCCGCCGAACTCGTAGATCACCTGCCGACACCGGCCGCACGGCATCAGCAGGTCCCCGGAACCCGACCGACAGGCCACCGCCATCAGCCGGCCCCCTCCGGTGAGGTGCAGCTGACCGGCCAACGCGACCTCGGCGCAGGCTCCGAGCCCGTACGACGCGTTCTCCACATTGCACCCGGTGATCACCCGACCGTCGTCGACCAGCGCTGCGGCCCCGACGAACAGCCCGGAGTAGGGCGCGTACGCATGTCGGGCAGCCTCGACCGCGGTGCGCCGCAACAACTCCCAGTCGATCTCGGCGACATCCGGGACAGCCATCAGCCACTCCCCCGGCGGTAGACCATGCCGTCGGCCTTGGGCATCCGCAGGTTCTGCGAGGCCAACGCGAGCACCAACAGGGTGATCGCGTACGGCGCCGCCTTCACCAACTGGGCCGGCAGCGCGTCGGTAGCCAGGTACCACCAGAGGGCCAGCACCGCGATCACGATGGCCGCCAACGCGACTCCGCGGTTTCCACGGCGCATCTGCAGGCCGGCGACCCCGACCAGCGCGATCGCAATCACCAGCAGCATCGCCCGGATCGCCGTTCCGGTGGAGTCGTAGAGCTGTACGCCGTCGGTGTAGCCGAACAACGCTGCGCCCAGCGCCATCGCTCCCGGCCGCCAGTTTCCGAAGATCATCGACGCCAGCCCGATGAAACCGCGGCCGCCGGTCTGGCCGTCCTGGAACTTCAGCCCGATCACCAGGAACGCCCCGGCCAGACCGGCGAGGGCTCCGGAGATCACCACGGCGACGTACTTGTAGTAGTAGACATTCACGCCCAGCGACTCGGCCGCGTACGGCGCCTCACCCGCCGAGCGCAGGCGCAGACCGAACCGGGTGCGCCACAGCACATATGTCGACCCGACGATCAGCAGCACGGTGAGCACCGTCAGCAGCGAGACGCTGGTGGTCATCCCGCGCAGGATCCCGGCGAGGTCGGAGACGAAGAACAGGTTCTTCTTCTCGATCGTGCCCAGCCAGTCGCTGAGCCCTGGAATGGTGATCCGGGTGACGTCGGCGACCGGTGGCGACTGCTTCTGACCGCCGCCGGGCGCGTCGGTGAACAGCAGCTTCGCCAGGTACAGGGTGATGCCGGGAGCGATGATGTTGATCGCAACACCGGAGATGATGTGATCCACCCCGAAGGTCACGGTGGCCATGGCATGCAGGAGGCCGCCGAGGGCGCCGCAGACTGCTCCGAAGAACACCCCTGCCCACGGGCCCCACTGGTAGCCGGCCCAGCCGGCACCGAAGGTGCCCAGAATCATCATTCCCTCGATACCGATGTTCACCACACCCGACCGCTCCGACCAGAGCCCGGAAAGGCCGGCCAGGGCGATCGGCACGGCCGCGGTGATGGCGGACTGCACGGCACCGGAGGAGGTCAGGTTGCTCGCGTCGGACAGCAGCCGGATCGCCGAGATGACGGCGATCCCGGCCGCGACGAGCAGTAGCCAGACCCAGGCCGGCACCGACCGCGTACGGCGCGGCACCGGACGCTCGACCGGCGCCGCATCGTCCAGCGTCGTCATGCCGCCACCTCCTGCCGGGCGGTGGCGGCCAGGGCGCGGGCGACGTCCCGCTGTTCGAGGGTGATCTGGTATCTGCGGACCAGTTCGTAGGCGATCACCACGGAGAACAGGATGACGCCCTGCATGATCGTCACGAGCTCCTTGGGCACGTCCGCCCCCTGCAGGGCGTTGGAGGAGGAGTCCAACGCCGCCCACAGCAGGGCGGAGAAGATCATGCCGATCGGATGGTTCCGGCCGAGCAGGGCGATGGCGATACCGGTGAAGCCGATACCGCCGGGAAAGTTCAGGGAATAGGACGCGGCGGACCCGTTGAGCAGTTCCGGCATGCCGATCAGCCCCGCCACCGCCCCGGAGATCAGCATGGCCGCGAGGATCATCCGTTTGACGCTGATGCCGCTTGCCACCGCGGCGCTCTCGGACATCCCGGTCGCCTTGATCTGGAACCCGAACACCGTGCGAGACAGCATGAACCAGTAGAGAAAGCCGACCAGCAGGGCCAGGAAGATGGTCGAGTAGATGACGTTCTCGCCGATCGGGATGTTGGGGAGTCGGCCGCCGGCGGTGATCTTGCGGGTGGCCACGTTGTTGCCCTGCGCGACGGCCAGCCGGGCCGGGTTGAGCAGGTACGCGATCAGCGCGGTGGCGATGGCGTTCAACATGATCGTCGAGATCACCTCGCTGACGCCACGGGTCACCTTGAGGATGGCGGCGATCCCGGCCCAGGCCGCGCCGACCGCCATCGCCACCAGCAGCGTGATGATGATCCGCAGAAATCCCGGCAGCGACGACATGAACGCCGCGCCGGCGACTGCGGCGGAGAGCAGCGCTGCCAACCGGTACTGCCCGTCCACCCCGATGTTGAACAGGTTCATCTTGAAGCCGACGGCCACGGCGACCGCGGCGAGGTAGTACGTCGTCGCCTGGTTGAGGGTGTTGACCTGGATCCGCTGTTCGTCGAAAGCTCCGGCCATCGCACCGTAGGCGTCGAACGGGTTGTGCCCGGTGGCCAGCAGGATCAGCGAGGTGATGATGAACGACACCAGCAGGGCTCCGGCCGGAGCCGCCGCGCCGAGCAGGATCCGGCGCAGTTTCGATCCGCCCATCAGGCCACCGCCCCGCTGCCGTCGGCGCCGGTCATCGCCGCGCCGAGAGTTTCGGGCGTGACGTTCCGCGGGTCGTACCGACCGACAAGGCGGCCGCGCAGGATCACCGTCAGCGTGTCGGACATCCCGATGAGTTCCTCCAGGTCCGCGGAGATCAACAGGACGGCGAGGCCGGCAGCTCTGGCATCCCGGAGGTGCTCCCAGATCGCGGCCTGGGCGCCGACATCCACTCCGCGGGTGGGGTGGGCGGCAATGAGCAGCACCGGGTCGCCGCTCATCTCCCGGCCGACGATCAACTTCTGTTGATTGCCACCGGAGAGCGAGGTGGCCTTCACCTCGATGCCCGGCGTGCGCACGTCGAACAGGTCGACGATCCGGCGGGTGTCCTCGCGTGCCCCGCTGCGGTCGAGCAGCGGTCCGCGGGACGACGGGGCGCGGGTCTGATGACCCAGGATCCGGTTCTCCCATAGGGTGCCCTCCAGGATCAGGCCCTGGCGGTGCCGGTCCTCGGGGATGAACCCGACGCCCGCCTCCCGGCGGCGCAGGGTCGACGTCCGGGTGACGTCGGCCCCATCGAGGTAGATGGCGCCGGAGGTCAGCGACCGGATGCCCATGATCGCGTCCACCAGTTCGGCCTGGCCATTGCCCTCGACGCCGGCGATGCCGAGCACCTCGCCGGCATGGATGGTGAGGTCGATACCGGTCAGCACCGGCCGGCTCTGGGCGTCTGTGACGGTGACAGCGGACAATTGCAGCACCGCGCGATCGGTGACGGTCGACTCCCGCAGTTCCGGCACCGGAAGCTCGGAGCCGACCATCATCTCGGCGAGCTGCCGGTTGGTGACCGTCCGCGGATCGGCGGTACCGACCGTTGTGCCGCGGCGGATCACGGTGATCTCGTCGGAGATGGCGCGCACCTCGTCGAGCTTGTGCGAGATGAACACGATCGTGAGGCCCTCCGCTTTGAGCTCGCGCAGGTTGTCGAACAACTCGTCGACCTCCTGGGGCACCAGCACGGCGGTGGGCTCGTCCAGGATCAGGATCCGGGCCCCGCGGAACAGCACCTTGAGGATCTCCACCCGCTGCCGTGCCCCGACCCCGAGGTACTCGACCAGTTCATCGGGATCGACCTGCAGGCCGTACCGGTCACCGATCTCCGTGATCCGTCGGCGCGCCGAGCGCACATCCAGCAAGGCGCCGGATACCGGTTCGTCACCGAGAACGACGTTCTCCCAGACGGTCAGATTGTCGGCGAGCATGAAGTGCTGGTGCACCATGCCGACACCGACGGCGATGGCATCCGCGGGCGTGTGGAAGGTCAGCTGACGACCGTCGACCTCGATGGTGCCTTCGTCGGGCTGGTGCATGCCGTAGAGGGTCTTCATCAACGTCGACTTGCCGGCGCCGTTCTCGCCGACCAGGGCGTGAACCGTGCCGCGACGGACGGTGATGTTGATATCAGAGTTCGCGACCACCCCGGGGAAGCGTTTGGTGATCCCGGTCAGACGTACCGCCGGTGGGGCGGAAGCGCCCTCCGCGCTGGTACCAGGTTCGGCAACGGAGGTCATCGGGCCTGCCTTCCACGTCGCACGCTGATCGGCCGCAGCCGGAATCGCTGTAGCCCGACCGCCGAAAGGATCGGTGCAGTCTTCCTAGCAGAAAGAGTCCGGCCCCGGCAGGTCTCCCCGCCGGGGCCGGTATCCGGAATGCAGCGGGTCAGCTGACGGTCGTGGGGACCGTGATCTCACCCGAGATGATCTTCGCCTTCACTTCCTCCAACTGCGGCGTGATGTCGTCGATCGCACCGCCCGAGGTGGCGTAGCCGACGCCGCCGACCTTCAGGTCGTAGACCTTCTGGCCGGTCAGGGCCTTACCGTTGGCAACCGAAGCGATCATGTCGTAGACCGCGACGTCGACGTTCTTGACCATCGAGGTGATGATGACGTCCTTGACGTCGGCCAGCGACGGCAGGTTGTACTGGTCGCTGTCGACGCCGATGCCGAAGCCCTTGGCCGCCTTCGCCGCCTTGAAGACGCCGGCACCCGACCCGCCGGCTGCTGCGAAGATGATGTCCGCACCGCCGTCGTACATGCCCCTGGCGATGGTCTGACCCTTGTCAGGAGCGTTGAAGCCGGTGAAGTCCGGGGGCTCGGTGATGTACTTGTTGTCGATCTTGACGTCCGGCTTCGTGGCCTTGACCCCGGCGTCGTAGCCGGCCTGGAACTTCTGGATCAGCGGGACGTTGACGCCCCCGATGAAGCCCACGTGGTCCGTCTTGGTCTTGAGCGCGGCAGCCACACCGACGAGGTAGGAGCCCTGCTCCTCGGCAAACGTCAGGCAGGCGACGTTCGGGACGGCGCCGCCGTCGCGGGTGGCGTCGCACAGGCCGGCGTCGTCGATGATGCCGAAGGCGATGTCCTTGTGCTTGGGCGCAACGTCACCCAGCGGGCCGGCGTACGCGAAGCCGACCGCGATGATCACATTGGCGCCCTTGCTGGCCAGCTGCTCCAGCCGGTCGACCTTGGCCGAGTCGGGCTCGTTGGCGGTGGCCTCGAGCTCTCCGACGATGGTCACGCCCTCGGTCTTCGCCTTGTCGAGACCCCGCGCTGCCGAGTCGTTGAACGACTGGTCGCCGCGGCCGCCGAGGTCGTAGGCCAGACCGACCTTGGCCTTCGAGCCGTCGGTGATGGTCGGGCCCGCAACCGTCGACGCCTCGCTGGAGGACGCCGACGAGGACTCGGAGGACGCCGAGGAGGACTCAGCGGCCGAGGAACTCGACTCGGCCGCCGAGGTCTCCGGTGCCGACGACGACGCCGCCGGGGCGCTGGATGAGGCGGCCGGCGCGGCCGTGCTGGAAGGGGTACTGCTGTTGTCGGAACCGCACGCGGTCAGCACCAGGCTGACCGCGGCAAGCCCGGCGATGATCCGGAGGGTTCCGGTCGTCCCGAGGGCTCGACGCACGATGATTCTCCTTTACCTACAACTTCGGCCCGTGGAGTCGGGCAAGGGCCCGCCGTACCGGCGGGTTGGACATCGGACGGACGTTACAACGAGGCTCCCCGGCGAGCGAGTGACCGGGGCCCTCCGTGACCTAATCGTGGCCGACTCGTACCGGGTGTGTGCAACCCGGGCCGGCGGCAACCGGACATCCCGGAAGCGCCACCCGTTCGGCCCAGGCCGCCGCGCCGATCTCGCACGATGCCGCGTGGATCACATGTCGAGAGCGTCACACGGCGTCGTGTCGCCGCCCCTGCAAACCCGGGGATAGGCTCGTCCGAGCGGTGCGCGGCCTGCCATGCCGGCCCCGTGAGACCCCGTGGTACCGCCGTCGCCGTCGGAGGAAGGCAGTCGCCATGTCCAGTCCCACCGCCCTGCGCGGCGGCATCCCCCGACCACGTCGGGGATCGGTCTACAAGGGCGCCGAGGGCATGTGGTCCTGGGTGGCGCACCGGGTCACCGGGGTGCTGACCTTCTTCTTCCTCTTCGTGCACGTGCTGGACACCTCGCTGGTCCGGGTGTCGCCGCAGAGCTACAACGCGGTGATCGAGACCTACAAGACGCCGCTGGTCAACCTGATGGAGGTGGGCCTGGTCGGCGCGGTGCTCTTCCACGCACTCAACGGCATCCGGATCATGCTGGTCGACTTCTGGGCGAACGGCCCGCGCTACCAGCGGGTGATGCTCTGGACCGTCGTGGGCGTCTGGGTCGTGGTGATGATCCCCGGCACCTTCTTCATGCTCAAGCACACCGTCGAGGTCCTCTTCGGGAGTGCGACATGACCGGCATCAGCGAGCTGACCGGCACGGCGAGCAGCTCCCGAACCATCGGCACCGCAGGGAGTGCGACATGACTGCCGCCGAACCGTTCCCGGCCCGCGGCATCGAGGCACCGCGGGCGAAGGCCAAGCGGGTCCGCGGCCGGCGCAGCAACTTCGAGATGTACTCCTGGGTGTTCATGCGGCTGTCCGGGATCGTCCTGGTGGTCCTGGTGCTGGGCCACCTGCTGATCATGAACATCCTCGACGGCGGGGTGCACCGGATCAACTGGGGGTTCGTCGCGGGCCGCTGGGCCTCGCCGTACTGGCAGGTCTGGGACCTGCTGATGCTCTGGCTGGCCGTGCTGCACGGCGGCAACGGGCTGCGCACCGTGATCAACGACTACGCCCGCCGCAACGGCACCCGGTTCTGGCTGACCATGCTGCTCGGCGCCTCGGTGGTACTGACCATCGGGCTCGGCACGCTGGTGATCTTCACCTTCGATCCGAACATCTGAGTAGGAGCGCCTGGCATGCAGTTCCACCGCTACGACGTGGTGATCATCGGCGCCGGAGGTGCCGGGATGCGCGCCGCGATCGAGTCCGGGCAGCGCTGCCGGACCGCGGTGCTGACCAAGCTGTACCCGACCCGTTCGCACACCGGAGCGGCGCAGGGCGGCATGTGCGCGGCGCTGGCCAACGTCGAGGACGACAACTGGGAGTGGCACACCTTCGACACCGTCAAGGGCGGCGACTACCTGGTCGACCAGGACGCCGCCGAGGTGATGTGCAAGGAGGCCATCGACGCTGTCCTTGACCTGGAGAAGATGGGCCTGCCGTTCAACCGGACGCCCGAGGGCCGGATCGACCAGCGGCGGTTCGGCGGGCACACCCGCAACCACGGCGAGGCCGCGGTCCGCAGGTCCTGCTACGCCGCGGACCGCACCGGCCACATGATCCTGCAGACCCTCTACCAGAACTGCGTCAAGCTCGGCATCGAGTTCTACAACGAGTTCTACGTTCTGGACCTGACCATGTCCGACACCGCGAACGGACCGGTCTGCACCGGCGCGGTGGCGCTGGAGTTGGCCACCGGCGAGATCCACGTGTTCCACGCCAAGGCGGTCATCTTCGCCACCGGCGGCGTCGGCAAGGTCTTCAAGACCACGTCGAACGCGCACACGCTGACCGGTGACGGGATGGGCATCATCTACCGCAAGGGCCTGCCGCTGGAGGACATGGAGTTCTACCAGTTCCACCCGACCGGGTTGGCCGGGCTCGGCATCCTGCTCACCGAGGGCGCCCGGGGCGAGGGCGCGATCCTGCGCAACTCCGACGGCGAGCGGTTCATGGAGCGGTACGCCCCGACCCTGAAGGACCTGGCACCGCGCGACGTGGTGGCCAGGGCGATGGCCTCGGAGGTCCGCGAGGGCCGAGGCTCAGGGCCGCACAAGGACTACGTGTTGCTGGACTGCACGCACCTCGGCGCCGAGGTGCTCGAGACGAAGTTGCCGGACATCACCGAGTTCGCCCGCACCTACCTGGCCGTGGACCCGGTGACCGAGCCGGTACCGGTGTATCCGACGGCACACTATGCGATGGGCGGAATTCCGACCACCATCGCCGGAGAGGCGTTGCGGGACAACGACCACGTGGTGCCCGGCCTCTACGCTGCCGGCGAGGTGGCCTGCGTATCGGTGCACGGGGCCAACCGTCTCGGCACCAACTCGCTGCTGGACATCAACGTGTTCGGCCGCCGGGCCGGGATCAATGCCGCCGAGTTCGCCGAGTTCGCCGAGTTCACCGACCAGCCGGAGAAGCCCGCGGCCGCGGTGATCGAGATGCTCGAAGGGCTGCGGAACTCCACCGGTGGCGAACGGGTGGCCACCATCCGCGCCGCCCTGCAGCAGACGATGGACACCCACGCCGCGGTGTACCGCACCGAGGAGACCCTCAAGACGGCGCTCAACGACGTGCAGGGACTGCGCGAGCGGTACCGCAGCGTCGCCATCGGCGACAAGGGCCGGCGATTCAACACCGATCTCCTGGAAGCCGTCGAGCTCGGCTTCCTGCTGGAGATCGCCGAGGTGATGGTGGTCGGAGCGTTGGCGCGCAAGGAGTCCCGCGGCGGCCACGCGCGGGAGGACTACCCGCATCGGGATGACGTCAACTTCCTGCGGCACACCATGGCCTACAAGTCCGACGCCGCAGGGGGTCTGGCCCACACCTCCGACTCCGACGTCCGTCTGGACTACAAGCCGGTCACCATCACCCGGTACCAGCCCAAGGAGCGCACCTTCTGATGACAACCACCGTCGCAGAACTCCTCGAACCGTCCTCCCCCGGCTACCGCGACGGCGACGAGCACCTGCCGCCGATCCCCGACGGCGCCAGGGTGATCACGTTGCACATCCAGCGGTTCAATCCCGAATCCGACGAGGTGCCGCACCGGGAGAGCTATCAGGTGCCGGCGCTGCCGACCGACCGGGTACTGAACCTGCTGCACTACGTCAAGTGGTACATCGACGGCTCGCTGACCTTCCGCCGGTCGTGCGCGCACGGCATCTGCGGTTCCGACGCGATGCGGATCAACGGTCGGAACCGGTTGGCGTGCAAGGTTCTCGTCAAGGACCTGATCGGTGACAAGAAGGACGAGATCACCATCGAGCCGATCAAGGGGCTGCCGTTGCAGAAGGACCTGATCGTCGACATGGAGCCGTTCTTCGCGGCCTACCGCGCGGTCAAGCCGTTCCTGATCACTCACGGCAACCAGCCCACCCGGGAGTGGATCCAGTCCGCCGACGACCGGGAACGGTTCGACGACACCACCAAGTGCATCCTGTGCGCGGCGTGCACCAGTTCCTGCCCGGTCTACTGGTCCGACGACGCGTATGTCGGCCCGGCGGCCATCGTCAACGCCCACCGCTTCATCTTCGACTCCCGCGACCAGGCCGCCCAGGAGCGGTTGGAGATCCTCTCCGACGCCGAGGGCGTCTGGCGCTGCCGGACCACCTTCAACTGCACCGACGCCTGCCCCCGCGGGATCCAGGTGACGAAGGCGATCCAAGAGGTCAAGCGCGCCCTGATGTTCCGCCGGGCCTGACCGGCGGCGCACTCGACTCACGGCTCGGCACACCGAGATCGCTGATCCAATGGCTCGATTGGCGGGACGAACCGGACAGGATCGAGCCAACCGATCCGCGACCACGGCACTGCGCTGGTCGAATGGTTCGCAATCCACCGAGTCCAGCGTCACCGGGGCCGTCCCGCGCGCCTCCTGAGCCGCCATCACCACCGCGGGCCGCCACCACCGGCCACCGCCTCGCCCGCTACCACCGCCGGCCGCCGCCCGCCGCCCCCACCACCGGCCGCCGCCTCACCCACCACCACCGCCCGGCCACATCCGATGCACACCTCGGCTCGCTACCCTCTGCCGCGATGAGATCACTGCTGCGTGCTGCCGCCTGCCTGGGCGCCGTCGCCGTCCTGCTCTGCGGGGCCGCGACCGCCGGGGCGTCCGGTCGACCGGTCGGAGCGGTGCTCGCGGCAGCGCCGGCGGCGTCCCCGTCGGTGACAGGGAGCTCGCCGGACACCGGCAGCTGCCCGCAGCGCACCGCCCCGCCGCCGGCCATGGACACCTCCGAGAACGTCGCGCCGGACCGGACCTCACCGGCGCCGCTCCCGGTCCCCGCGGCACCCGTGGGCGGCGCCGCGCTCGATGCGTGCGGACTCGTGCTGCCGACCAGGTCCCCGGCCCTTCCGTCCGACATCTCGGCCAAGGCCTGGGCTGTCGCGGATCTCGACTCCGGAGCGGTGATCGGCGCGAAGGATCCGCACGGCCGATACCGCCCGGCCAGCACCCTCAAACTGCTGACCATGATCGTGCTGCTGACCAACCTGACCGACCTCGATCAGGTGGTCACCGGCACCGACACCGATGCGGCGCAGGAAGGTTCGCGGGTCGGGATCGGCCCCGGTGGCAAGTACACGGTGCGTCAGCTGCTGCTGTTCCTGATGATGGGCTCCGGGAACGACGTGGCCAACGCACTGGCCAGGGCAAACGGCGGCTATGACAAGACGGTGGCCGAGATGAACGACACCGCGGCGAAGCTCAACGCCCGCGACACCCGGGCTGCCACCATCTCCGGCCTGGACGGACCGGGCCAGATGACGTCGGCGTACGACCTGGCACTGATCGCCCGGGAGGCGATGCGGCACCAGCCGTTCCCGGAGTTGATCAGCACCCAGTACTCGCAGGTGCCCGGCTGGGGTCCGCATCCCGGCTTCGGCATTGCCAATGACAACAAGCTGCTGTTCAACTACCCCGGTGCGCTCGGCGGGAAGACCGGCTTCACCGACGACGCCGGCAACACCTACGTCGGCCTCGCCGAGCGGGACGGGCGCAGGTTGGTCGTCACCATGTTGGGCGGAACCCAGCAACCGCGGCGGCAGTGGATGCAGGCGGCCTCGCTGCTGGACTGGGGGTTCTCGGTGCGGCCGGGCACCACACCGGTCGGGGCGCTGGTCGACGCCGGTGGAGCAACGGCGGTGGCGGACCCGTCGGGTACGGCCGCTACCAGCTCGCCGACGGCCGCATCCGCCGGGTCACCGTCAGGCCTGACGACCGCGCCGGCGACGAGCAGCGCTGGTGCGCCGGCCAGTGTGGCGCCCGCTGTCGACGGAGCGTCCGCGACCACGACGCAGAACGACTGGGTCTGGCTCTGGGCGGCCGCGACCGCCGCGATGCTGGCGATCGGTGCCCTGCTGCTGCCGCGGGCCCGCCGCGCCGCCGGTAGCCGCTCGACCGGCGGCGGACCACCGCAGACGTGACCTCTGGTCCGGCTGCCGGGCTGCGGTGCACAACCCCAACCGCCGGCCCGCCGGATCCTGCAACTCCGCCCACCGGCCCAGATCGCCGCGATCCCGATGCGCGGATCGAGCCGCCCGGGGTTCACCCGACCATGATCGCGTCCAGCAGCCGCTTCAGGAACTCGGAGGCGACCACCGGCGGGTGGTCGTTCGGCCGACCGGTCGGCGGCTGCAGTGCGACGATCTCCGCGTCGTGGTCCGCCTCGTAGAAATAGACCAACGACACCAGGTCCTCCTCGGGAGCATCGGCCTGCGGCGGCAGCACCCGGTGTCGGTTCGACATCCACCGGTCGCCGCTCCACCGGGCCAGCAGATCGCCGGTGTTGATGGTGAAAGCGTCCGGGTCGTAGGGGGCGTCCTCCCAGTCCCCCGTAGGACTCCAGACCTGCAGGCCACCACGGCCGGGCTCACGGTCCAGGATGGTGAAGGTACCGAAGTCGGTGTGCGGACCGATCCGGAACTGACCGTCCAACGGTTCACCGGCCACGCTCATCGGCGGATACCAGTTGATGTTCATCGTGTGCGTCGCGTGCCCGGTATGCCGGGTGAAGAAGTCGGAATCCAGGTCCAGGGCGGTCGCCGCGATCACCAGCAGTTCGTCGGCGAGCGCCTGCATCTGCGCCAGATACGCCACCACGGTCGCTTCCAGCGCCGGCACCTCGGTGGGCCAGACGTTGTCGGCGAACCAGAATCCGTCCACCTCGGGGTCACCGGTCTTGGCGTCGGCGCCGACCGAGTACGACTCCTTCAGATCGGGCGGCGTCTCGGTGCCCTCGGCGTACCCGTTCGCCTCAACGCCCGGCGGCAGCCAGCCGCGACCGCCAACGGTCACGGCGTACCGGCGCTTCGCCGGGTCCGGGAGCGCGAAGAAGTCCCGGGCCGCCACCCGCACCGCGTCCCGCTCGGCGCGGCTCACGCCGTGTCCGGTGACGAGGAAGAAGCCCACCGACCGGAGGGCAGCGTCGACCTCGGCCGCCACCGCGCGGCGCCCGGACCCGTCGAACCACGGCCCCAGGTCGATGACCGGGACGCTGCCGGTCACGACGACCGGGGCGCCGGGAGCATCGCGGCCGCAACGGTGATCGGCTGCGCCAAGGGCCGGTAGAGCGCGGCATACAGTCCGAACGCCAGCAGGAAGCCGACCACGAACGTCAGATCCCCGATGGCCGGAAATGCTGCGGCGACCAGCCCGACATACCGCTGCTGGTTGGAGAACAACCAGATCGACACCACGGCGGCCACCAGCATGGCGATCGGGCCCGCCCAGTTGCGGTAGGTCCGGTCCCGGTAGACCGTCTCGCCGAAACGGAATCGGCGGAGGATCCGGTCCGCGAACACCACCCCGAGCCAGGGGCCCACCCAGTAGGCGATCACCAGCAGGAAGTTCTCGTAGGACCCGATGTGGTTCAGCCCGATGGCGGCGACCGCGAACCCGGCGATGCCCATCACCACGGCGATCACCGCCCGCAGCGATGGCGTGCGCACCCGGAACCCCATGGCGGCGAACGAGATCGCACTCGAGTACATGTTGAGGGCATTGGCGGCGATCGCGCCCAGGGTGATGCCGAGCAGGGTCAGGTTGCCGAGCCAGCCGGGCAGCACGCTGGTGTAGGCATCCGTCGGATTGGCCGGCGCGTCCGCCCCGAGGGCGGTGAACGCCGCCGCACCGAAGGTCTCGAGCAGCACGCAGGAGACGAACACGCCGAGCCCGGCGTACAGGCCGGCTTTGCGCCCGGTCCCGACGGGGAGGTAGCGCGTGTAGTCGGAGGCGTACGGGTTCCACCCGGCGGCGTAACCGAAGGTGGCACCGAGCAGGATCCAGAATGCGCCCGGGAAACCGGTGCCGGAGCCTGAGGTGTGCGACTTCGTCAGGATGACGATGCCGCCGATGACGAAGATCGCCGTGAGCACCGGCGCGGCGTACTTCTCGAACACCTGGATCAGGTTGTGCCCGAAGAACGCCAGCAGGAGCATCAGCGCCACCACGATCACCAGTGACGCGTAGGTGTTCAGCCCGGTGAGCGCGGCCAGGGCGAAGGCCCCGCTGACGCTGTTCACGGCGAACCAGCCCACACCGGCGACCAGCCAGTTGATCCCGGCCGGCAGGATGTTGCCGACGAAGCCGAAGGCCCTGCGGGACAACACCATCTGGCAGTACCCGGTGCGACGGCCCCCAACTGGACAGCAGCGCGTGGGACACCGACCCGAGCAGGTTGCCGATCACGATGGCGGCGAAGCACTGCCAGAAGCTCAGTCCGAAGGTGATTCCCAGAGCGCCGACGAAGATGGTGGCGAACTCCATGTTCGGCGAGATCCACGTCCACAGCAGCTGGATCGGCCGGCCGTGTCGTTCGGCGAGCGGGATGACCTCCGCTCCACCCGGTTCGACCGCCACCACCTTGGCGCCGTAGTGCCGGTCGACGAGCAGGTCAGCATCGGGTTCGGTGAGGGTTGCCATGGCGGAATGGTCGGCCCCGCTTGGGGTCTGCTACAAGTGTCGGCGGGTCAACGTTGTGTTTCGACCGCATGACGGCCGCGCGATGGCGGCCGGAGTCAGGGTCCGCGCCGGCGGCCGGCGACCCAGCCGAGTGCGGCGCCGACCCCGACCAGCCCGAGGACCTCTCCTGCGCCGACGTCGTGCCTCGCCGGCACCGCGGGTCCCGGGATCTCGGGCAGCTCCGCTTCCGATTCAGCGACCCCGGGGGCGGTGGCCACCCAGGCCGCCACGAACAGCAGCATCTGGGACACCAGATTGATGAAGAACAGCAGCCCGATGACCGATCCGAAGATCGCCCCGGTCGCCGTGCTCGTCACCATGGGCAGCAGGAAGGTCAGGGCGAACTTGAACACCTCGAACGCAACCGCAGCGGCCAGCGCTCCGCGCCACAGGGCCTTGCGCGGCGGCCGGTAATGCTCCTCCGGCAGCCGGGAGTACAGCCAGAAGAAGATCAGCACATCCGCGGCGATGGCGATGGCGAACGCGACGACGGCGAACACCGGCGACAGCCAGGTGACGTCGGAGAGCCCGAGCAGGTCGAGCAGGTAGGTCTGGGCTCCCGTTCCGATGCTGGTCAGCGCGATGGACAGGACGATCGCTATACCCAAACCCGCCAGGTTGACGAGGTTCTTCAGGATGGCGACGAAGAAGTTGTCCTTGTTCGCCGCCGGCTCCTCGAACTGCGGGCGCCATTGGGCCCGCACCGCCTCCCGGAGGTTGCCCATCCAGCCGATCCCGGAGTACAGGGCCACCAGCAGTCCGACGATACCGATGCTGAGCCTGGACGAGATGGCGGTGTTGATCAGATCGCTGATCTGGGCGCCGAGGTCGCCCGGCAGTTGTTGCGAGATCTTGTCGGCGATCTCGGTGATCAGCTCCGGGCGGTCGGCCAGCACGAATCCGACCACGGAGAACGCGACCATCAGGATGGGCACGAGCGCGAGGAGCGAGAAGTAGGTGATGGCGCCCGCGAACTGGGAGCCCAACCGGTCGGAGTACCGGGTGAAGGCGCGGATCAGGTGGGCCACACCCTTGCGGGCGGCGATCCTGTCCCACAGCCTGGTCGCCCGTGCCACCAGACCCGGTTTCGCGCGCTCGGCAGCCGGTGGCCCTGCGGTGCCGCGTGCCTCGGTCGTCATCCGCGATTTCCTCCTCCGGCCGACCGTGCCGCCGTCCGGGCGGGCCGAACCCGTCGGTCAGCGGGCCAGGAAGCCCACCCTGTCATACACATCTCGCACCGTTGCGGTGCTCACGTCGATCGCGCGGTCCGCGCCGTCGGAAAGGATCTGGTCCAGTTCGGTCGGGTCGGCGAGGTAATCGGAAACCTGTTGCTGCAGTGGTGTGACGAACCCCGCGAATGCCTCGGCGAGGTCGCCCTTGAGGTCTCCGTACCCTCTGCCCTGGTACGCAATCTCCAGGTCAGGGATCGGGGTGCTGGTGAACACCGACAACAACGTCAGCAGGTTCGACACACCGGGCTTGGCGGCTTGGTCGTAGCGGATCTCCCGCTCGGTGTCGGTGACCGCGGACTTGATCCTCTTGACCGACGCCGACACGTCGGCGAGCAGGTCCAGCGACCCGCCGGGCGAGGACTTGCTCATCTTGGCGCCGGGCTCGGTCAGGTCGTAGATCTTTGCTGTGGCCTTCAGGATGTAGGGCTCGGGCACCGTCAACGTGGGTCCGAACCGGGCGTTGAACCGCTGCGCCAGGTTGCGGGTGAGCTCCAGGTGCTGCCGCTGATCCTCGCCGACCGGTACGGCGTCCGCCTGGTAGGCCAGGATGTCCGCCGCCTGCAGGACCGGGTAGGTGAAGAGGCCGACGCTGGTGCGGTCGACCCCGGATTTCCCGGACTTGTCCTTGAACTGGGTCATCCGTCCCGCCTCACCGAACCCGGTCAGGCACTCGAGCACCCAGCTGAGCTGGGTGTGCGCGGGCACCTGGGACTGCACGAACAACGTGGAGCGCTTGGGGTCGATGCCCAGTGCCAACAGCTGCGCGGCGGCGATCCTGGTGCGCGCCCTGAGCAGGTCCGGCGGCTGCTCGACGGTGATCGCGTGCAGGTCGACCACTGAGTAGAAGGTCTCGTGGGTCTGCTGCAGCTCGACCCACTGCTTGAGGGCACCCAGGTAGTTGCCGACGTGGAACGAATCGGCGGTGGGCTGGATGCCGGAGAGCACCCGGGGCGGGCGCGGCGCAGGTGCGGACATGACGCTGATCCTCCCATCCGGCCGACGGTGCTCCGGGCGCGGTGGTGATCACCCGCTGCGGTCGATGGTCGCTGCCGGGCGACGACGATCCACCCCGGACGCCGATCACCCCGTCGGACCTGGCCCCTGGTTCGGTCAGCCGCGTGGTTCGACGCGCTGGGCAGGTGGGTCAGCGGATTCCGACTTCGGTGCCGGCGGTTCCGGCGCCGGTGTCTGGCGCCGGTTCTGCGGCCGGCGCCGAGACCGAGATCCGGGCCACCCGCCGACCGTCCATCTCGGTGACCACCATGGACCTGACGCCCAACCCGACCGAGTCGCCCTCCTCGGGCAGCCGACCGAGCATCGCCATCACGTAGCCGGCTGCCGTGTCGTAGGGTCCGGGCGGCAGCGCGACGCCGGTGACCTCGGCGAAGTCGTCGAGGTTGATCCGACCGTCGACGTCATGGCCGGCACCGGCCGCGCGGGGCTCCCCACCGTCGACCCCGTCGGCGGGTCCGGTCATCTCACCGGCGATCTCCTCGATCAGATCCTCGAGCGTCACGATCCCGTCGGTGCCGCCGTACTCGTCGACCACGACCGCCAGGTGGTCGCCGGACCGGCGCATCTCGTGCAGCGCCTCGAGCACGTTCTTCGTCCCCGGGATGACGATGACCGGGGTCGCCACGTCGCCGACGCTGGCTGCCCGGCCCAGCGGGTGCGACGGCACCAGCAGATCGCGGAGGTGGACAACCCCGACGACGTCGTCGGCGTCCCGCGCCGTCACCGGGAACCGGGAGTGCGGGTGGGCGACGGCAATCCGGGCGGCCCGGGACAGCGACAGCGAGGACGGCAGGAACTCCACCTCCGGACGCGGCACCATGACCTCGCGGACCAGGGTGTGCTCGGCATCGAAGACGTCGGAGATCATCCGCCGCTCGACCGTGCTCAGCGATTCGTGGGCGGCGACCAGCGACCGCAGCTCTTCCTGGGTGATCACCACTCCGCCCTTGCTCGGGTCGCCGCCCAGCAGCCGGACGATCACGTTGGTGGACCGGCCGAGCAGCCAGACCACCGGGCGGAACAGCCGGGCCATCGCCGTCAGCGGACCGGAGGCAACCAGCGCGATGGTCTCGCTGCGCTGCAGGCCCAGCCGCTTGGGCGCGAGCTCGCCGAGGACAAGGGAGAAGAACGCGATGATCAGCGTGACGCCGACGAGGGCGAGCACGCTGGCGGCGCCCTCCGACATGCCCCGGCTGACCAGGTAGTCGGCAACCCGCTCGGACACGGTGGCCGCGCCGAGCGCGGACGACAACAGGGTGGCCACCGTGACGCCGATCTGCACCGATGCGAGGAACCGGTTCGGGTCGGACACCAGCGTGGCCAGCCGGCGGCCGCGCGCTCCCTTGGTGGCGGCGAGCTGCTCCACCTGGCTCTGCCGGAGCGAGATCAGCGCGATCTCGGAGGCATTGAACGTCCCGCCGATCAGGATGAACAGCAGCACCAGGCCGATCTCGCCGAGCAGGGTGCTCATCGCCGATCCGCCCTCGGGCGGGGCCCGGGCGGACGGGCGTGCGGAGAGGCTGCCGAGGGCAGCTCGGTATGCGGTGCGACCACGGATGAATCCTACGGGCGCTGGCGGGTTCTCCGACCCGACCGAGTGCCGGCCGGCTTGCACCATGGGTTCGGTGCACCCCATGAGCTGCCGGGGGCAGGCTGCCCGGGACCCGTGCAGGTGGTGGCCCGTCCCCCAGGTGCGTAGCCCGTTGTCTGCACGCCACGCCGGTGAAACCGGGCTACCCGTGCCAGGAACGGGCTACCACTGCCGCGCCGCCCGGGACCCCTCCAGGTGCGTAGCCCGTTGTCTGCACGCCACGCCGGTGAAACCGGGCTACCCGTGCCAGGAACGGGCTACGCAGCTGCCCCGGGAGTGACGCGCGACTCAGCCGAGCCGGGCGGCCAGGTTCTCGTCCAGCGCGGACAGGAAGTCCTCGGTGGTCAGCCACTCCTGGTCGGGGCCGACCAGCAGCGCCAGGTCCTTGGTCATCTTGCCGCTCTCGACGGTCTTGATGATCACGTCCTCCAGCGTCTCCGCGAACGCGGTGACCTCGGGCGTGCCGTCCAGAGCACCACGGTGCTTCAGGCCGCCGGTCCAGGCGTAGATCGAGGCGATCGGGTTGGTAGAGGTGGGCTTACCGGCCTGGTGCTGCCGGTAGTGCCGGGTGACGGTGCCGTGCGCTGCCTCCGCCTCGACCACGCTGCCGTCCGGGGTGAACAGCACCGACGTCATCAGGCCGAGCGAGCCGAAGCCCTGGGCAACGGTGTCGGACTGCACGTCGCCGTCGTAGTTCTTGCAGGCCCAGACGTAGCCGCCCTCCCACTTCAGCGAGGCGGCGACCATGTCGTCGATCAGCCGGTGCTCGTAGGTGATGCCGGCGGCGGCGAACTTGTCGGCGAACTCGGCGTCGAACACCTCCTGGAAGATGTCCTTGAACCGTCCGTCGTAGACCTTGAGGATGGTGTTCTTCGTCGACAGGTAGACCGGGTAGTTCCGGGCCAGACCGTAGTTCAGGGACGCCCGGGCGAAGTCGCGGATCGAGTCGTCGAGGTTGTACATCGACAACGAGATGCCCGCGCTGGGCGCCTGGAAGACCTCGCGCTCGATCGGCTCGGAGCCGTCGTCGGGAGTGAAGACGACCTTCAACGTCCCCGCGCTCGGAAACCGGAAGTCGGTCGCCCGGTACTGGTCTCCGTAGGCGTGGCGGCCGACGATGATCGGCTTCGTCCAGCCCGGCACCAGCCGCGGGATGTTCGAGATGATGATCGGCTCGCGGAAGATCACGCCGCCGAGGATGTTGCGGATCGTGCCGTTGGGCGAACGCCACATCTTCTTCAGGCCGAACTCCTCGACCCGCGCCTCGTCCGGGGTGATGGTGGCGCACTTGACGCCGACGCCGTGCTTCTTGATCGCGTTCGCGGCGTCGATGGTGATCTGGTCGTCGGTGGCGTCCCGGCTCTCGATCCCGAGGTCGTAGTACTCCAGATTGACGTCGAGGTACGGCAGGATCAGCTTGTCCTTGATGAACTGCCAGATGATCCTGGTCATCTCATCGCCGTCGAGTTCGACGACCGTTCCGGTCACCTTGATCTTCGACATGCTGGGCCGTTCTCCTCTCGATGCCGACTGCTTACAGTACGAGCGTACTGCTTGAAACCAATCGTGCTGCACGATCCCAGCCGAGACCGTACCGTTCTCCGCACGAGGGCGGCACGTCGACGTGGGGCACGGACGGACGGGGATGGCTGATGGCCTGGGGTGGAACGCCGCAGATGGAGGCCTGGGTCTCGATGCTGCACGCCTACGCACGGATCATCGGGCAGCTCTCCGCGGATCTGGATGCGGCCGACAAGGTGCCGCTGGGCACCTACGACGTGCTGGTGCAGCTGTCCGAGGCGGGCGGGAAACTGCGGCTGCGCGACCTGGTGAACGTGGTGGTGCTGTCGCAGCCGGGTCTCTCCCGCAAGGTCGAGCGGATGGAGCAGGCCGGGCTGGTCGAGCGTCGACCGGATCCGAGCGATGGCCGCGGGGTGATCGTGGCGCTCACCCGCTCGGGCCGTGCCACCCTGCGGTCCGCCGCCGCGGTGCACATGGCCGGCATCGACCGGGAGTTCTCGGTGCGGATCTCCGAGGACGAGGCCCGTGTGCTGGGAACGGTTTTCGAACGATTGATGACGCCGCCCGAGGAGCCGCCGGAGGTCACCCGGTAGCAGAGGTGGTCGTCCCGCTCCGGTCGAGAATGCCTTCCAGCACACGGATCACGGCTCCGGCATCGGAGGCCTGCAGACTGGAGTTGTCGATCGCCGGGTCGCAGGCGGACTGCACGGTGACGGCCAGCGGCGGGCCGGTCGGATACCGCGCAACCATCGTGTACATCGGGCCGGCCAGATCAGGTCGTCGGTGATCGCGGCCCTGTGCCCATCGAGCACGGCCGGCCGCGTCGAACCGCACGGCCGCTGCGCGTCGACCGGTCCCGGAATATGCGCCCGCATGAAAGTGCTGGACGGCGGGAGAGCGCAGTGAGATCCTTGCGACACCGACCCAGGGAGAGCCGACATGCCCGCGATCACCGTCCCCGACGTCCTGGTCCTTCCCCGTGTCGCCGCACCGGATGCCGGGACGACGGTGGCCCGCCCGGTGCTGTCGGTGACCACCGCTCCGCACGGATTCGAGGGAGAGGGATTCCCGGTCCGCCGGGCCTTTGCCGGCGTCGATCTGTCCCGACTCGACCCGTTCATCCACATGGATCAGATGGGCGAGGTGGACTACGCGCCGGGTGAGCCCAAGGGCACCCCGTGGCACCCGCACCGTGGCTTCGAGACCGTCACCTACATGATCGACGGCGAGATGCAGCACCACGACTCGCACGGCGGCGGCGGGCTGATCGGCGGCGGCGACACCCAGTGGATGACGGCGGGGGCCGGCATCCTGCACATCGAGACTCCTCCGGAGTACCTGGTCGCCACCGGTGGGCTGTTCCACGGCTTCCAGCTGTGGGTGAACCTGCCCAAGGCAGAGAAGTTCGCCGCGCCGCGGTACCAGGACATCACCGCCTCCGCGGTCACCCTGCTGACCACTCCGGACGGCGGCGCGCTGCTCCGACTGATCGCCGGCGGGCTGGACGGCCACAGCGGCCCGGGCTCGACCCACACTCCGATCACCCTGATCCACGCGACCGTCCAGCCCGGCGCCGAACTCGTCCTGCCGTGGCGTCCCGACTTCAATGCGCTGGTGTTCAACCTGGGCGGCCGGGCCACCGTCGGCACCGGACGGGCCGCGCTGGAGGACGGGCAGCTCGCGGTGCTCGGCGCCGGGGACACCGTTGTCCTCGGTGCCACCGCCGGCCAGGAGGCCAGACACCGGGCCGGCGTCGAACTGCTCCTGCTCGGGGGTCGTCCGATCAACGAGCCGGTGGCGATGTACGGGCCGTTCGTGATGAACACCCGGCAGGAACTGCAAGAGGCATTCGACGACTATCAGGCCGGCCGGCTCGGCTCGATCCCGGCCCAGTTCCTGCCGCACACCGACGGCGGCAGCGCACCCATCGTCTGACCGTCACCCGCACCCACCCGACCTGGTCGGGCCGGCACCACATCGGTGGCAGCGACACGCGGCCGGGGTCGCGTCATGACGCTCGGATCTGCGGTCGCGATCGCGCATCATGGATCTACCCGACTGCGAAGGGATGTCCGTGGGCTCCGTCACCGACCTGACGTTGATGGCCCAGTGGTCGGCGCTGCGCGCCTGGCTGGGCACCCTGCCCGCCGACCTGTCGGCGCCCAGCGCGTTGGACGGCTGGACCGTCGAGGACCTGGTCGCCCACCTGGTCGCCGTCACGGCGTCGGTCGGAACGCTGCAGCAGGCGTCCGCCGACACCGAGCCGTGCTCCATCGCGGAGTACCTCGGTGGGTACGCCGGCCGGGCTCAGCGGGTGGCCGAGGCAGCCCGGGAGATCGCCGGGACAGCGGATCTGCTCGCCAGGATGGACTCTGCCCGCGATGCGGCCATCGGCACCCTGACGCGGTTCGGCGGCCGGGATCCCGTGGTCATCGCCCCGGGTGGCGCCATCCTGCTCTCGGACTTCCTGCAGACCAGGCTCATCGAACTCGTCGTGCATGCGGGCGACCTGCAACGATCGGTCCCCGACCACCCAGCTCCCCGGGTGCTGCCGGCGGCCCGCAGCGACGTGCTGACGACCCTGCGCGCGGTCCTCGCCGAACGGGCTGAGCAACCGGTGGCGGCGATCGCCGCGGCGTCGACACTGCCCGCCGTCGAGTTCATCGACTACGCCGCCGGTCGGGTCGCCCTGCCGCCGGAGCTCAAGGAACAGCTGGGTGACGTGCTGCCGCTGTTCTGACGGTCCGCACGCCCGCGCCGGTCAGAACCAGTAGAACCCGACGCTGAGCAGCACCATCGCGACCGCCAGCACGGTGAGGAAACCGACGTCGAAACTCTTGCTGCGGACCGCGAGTGGCCCCACCGCGCTCTCCGGGAGCGCCAGCCGCAGCACCGCGCCGAGCAGCGCTGCCAGGCCGAGGACGGCCGCGCCCTTGCGCCAGTGCGCGGTGACGATGAGCAGGAAGGCGACCGCCACCACCACGAACACGAGCGCGATCGGAAGCGCCCGCTGCACCTTGCGGTCGGTCATCAGGCCTCAGCGGCCCGGCGGAGCACCACCCAGGTGTGCCGGGAGCCCAACGGGCGCAGCTCCACCGTCGCGCCCGGCCCGGACTCGCCCGCGCCGGCACCGCTGGCGGCGGCCAGCAGCGCCGGCCGCGGAATCCGCGAACCGCGCCAGGCCGAGTTGAAGGTGTGCCGGCCGGACACCCGGTGTCGGACGTGTCCGACCCAGTCCAGGCCGCGGGCGACCGGCGTGTTCGACCTGATCTGCACGGCCGCCCGGCCACCCGGGCGCAGCACCCGCCGCATCTCCCGGAAGTACGCCAGCTGGCCCTCGGTGGTCGGGACGTGCTGCAGCACGATGTAGGAGAACACCAGGTCGACGGAGGCGTCGGGCACGCCTGCGAGGTCCGACCCGCTGCCGTGCAGGTAGCTGATGTTCGAGTGCCCGGCCAGCGCGACCTTGGCGCGTTCCAGCATCTCGGCGGAGATGTCCAGGGCGATCACACTGCCGAACAGCTCGGCCAGCCGCGCCGTCATCCGGCCGATGCCGCAGCCGATCTCCAGCACCGTTGCGGCTTGATCGGGGGCGATCCCGCAATGCGCCAGGAACGCGTCGGTCTCGACCCGGCCGGACTCGAAGAACACCGCGTCGTCGGCGGCGGCGCCGGTGGCAATGTGCCAGCGGGCGTCTGCCCGCGCCGCCTCGTCCCAGAACCCACGGGCGTCGCTCATCCTCGATTCTCCGTTCGCCCGGACGCGGCCAGTTCAGCCGCACGCACCACGTTCGCCAGCAGCATCGCCCTGGTCATCGGGCCGACCCCGCCGGGGTTCGGTGCGACCCAGCCGGCGACCTCCGCGACGCCGGGCGCGACATCCCCGGCGATCCGGCCGGCCACCCGGGACACCCCGACGTCCAGCACCGCTGCGCCGGGTCGGACCATCGCCGTCGTGATCAGCCCGCTCACCCCGGCGGCCGCCACCACGATGTCCGCCCGGCGGGTGTGGGCGGCCAGGTCCCTGGTGCCGGTGTGGCACAGCGTCACCGTGGCGTTCTCCGACCTGCGGCTCAGCAGCAGCCCCAGCGGGCGGCCGACCGTGATCCCACGGCCGATGATCACCACCTCGGCACCGGCGATCGGGACCTGGTAGCGGCGCAACAGTTCGATGATCCCTGCCGGGGTGCACGGTTCGGGCGCCGGATGACCCAGTACCAGTGCGCCGAGATTCTTCGGATGCAACCCGTCGACGTCCTTGACCGGGTCCACCCTGGACAGGATCGCGAACTCGTCGAGGCCGGTCGGCTGCTGGACCAGGAAGGCGGTGCAGCCGGGGATCGGCGTTGAGCTCGTCGACCACCGCCTCGACCTCGGCCTGGCTGGTGCCGGCCGGTAGTTCGCGCTGGATCGAGTGGATGCCGATCTCGGCGCAATCCTTGTGTTTGGCGGCGACGTACCAGCGGCTTCCCGGATCGTCACCGACCAGCACGGTGCCGAGGCCGGGGATGACACCCTGCGCGGCCAGCGCCCCGATCCGGCCGCGCAACTCGGCTTTCACCGTGGCGAGGGTGGCTCTGCCGTCGAGAATCGTGGCCGTCACGGACGTTGATCCTGCCATGCGAGGCGGAGCGGTCCGGACGGCCACGTGGCACTGCGCTCCGGCGTCAGCCGGCCGGATCGGGCGGCGCGAGAACCAGGCCGTGGGCCGCAGCGAACCGGATCGCCTGCTCGACGTCGACGACGGCCCCGGCCAGCACCGCACCCACCCAGATCCCGGCGTCCAGTTGAGCGCCCCGCAGATCGGCGCCGGTCAGGTCGGTGCGGCCGGAGCGGGCTCCCGACAGATCGGCCCCGCGCAGGACGCAGCGGGTCAGGTCGGCGCCGGTCAGGTTGGCCTCCCGGAGCCGCAGTCCGGACAGGTCGGTGCCGGCGAGTTTCTCGCCCGCGAAGGAGACCAAGGTCAGATCGCACTCGACCAGCGTCAGCGGGATCAGCCGACAGTCGGTGAACGACGACCCGGTCAGCCGGCACCCGGTGAGCGTCGAGGAATGCCAGGCCGTGTGGTCGAAGGTGCACCCGATGAACGACGATGGCGCGGTGTTCGGTCGAGTACAGCTCGGCGTTGACGAACGTGCACTGCTCGAACACGGTCTTCGCGGTGTGCGCACCCGCGAACGTCGCACCGTTGAAATCGCAACGGGTGAAGGTGATCTCGTCGAGCTCGGCGGACCGCAGGTCCACTTCGCTGAAATCCTCGTCGGTGTAGGCGGACTCGGTGAACTCCAACACGTCCGGCCCGCTCAGTGGAAGAAGTGCCGGGCGCCGGTGAAGTACATGGAGATGCCCGCCTCCTGCGCCGCCGCGATCACCTCGGGGTCGCGCACGGAACCACCGGGCTGCACAACAGCGCGCACCCCGGCTGCGGTCAGCACCTGGAGCCCGTCGGCGAACGGGAAGTAGGCGTCCGAGGCGGCGACCGAGCCACGGGCGCGGTCGCCGGCCCGCTCCACCGCCAGCCGGGCCGAGTCCACCCGGTTGACCTGTCCCATGCCGACGCCGACAGATGCGCCACCGGAGGCCAGCAGGATGGCGTTGGACTTGACCGAACGGCAGGCGCGCCAGGCGAAGTCGAGGTCGGCCATGGTGCCGGCGTCCACCGCCGGTCCGGCAGCCAGGGTCCAACTGCCGACCGGGTCGCCGGGAGCGTCCAGTCCGTCCCTGGTCTGGGCCAGGATGCCGCCCGAGATGGCCTTGAACTCCCAGGGATCCGGCGCGGCGCCGGCCGGCATCACCAGCAGCCGGACGTTCTTCTTACGGGTGAGTACGGCCAGTGCGGCTTCGTCGAACCCCGGCGCCAGCACCACCTCGGTGAACACCTCGGCGATCTGCTGGGCGAGCTCGACGGTCACCGTCCGGTTCACCGCGATCACCCCACCGAACGCGGAGACCGGGTCGCTGGCAAGGGCCTTCGCGTGGGCCTCGGTGATCTGCGGGTCCGCTCCGCGGGCGACCGCGATACCGCAGGGGTTGGCGTGCTTGACGATCGCACAGGCCGGTTCGGTGAAGTCGGTGGCCATCCGCCAGGCGGCATCGGCGTCGACGTAGTTGTTGTAACTCATCTCCTTGCCGTGCAACTGCTCCGCGGTGGCCAGACCGGGCCGCCAGTGCCGGTACAGGGCCGCGCTCTGATGCGGGTTCTCCCCGTAGCGCAGCGTGGACTGCCGCTCCCAGGTGGCACCGGTCCAGGCCGGCCAGCCGTCTGCGGCCGGGGAGAGCACGGTGTGCATCCACGAGGCAACAGCCACGTCGTAGCTCGCCGTGTGCGCGAAAGCGATGGCAGCCAGGGCCTTCCGCTGGTCGTAGCCGAACCCGCCGGCGGCCAGCGCGGCGTGGATCTGCGGGTAGCCGGACGGCTCGACCACGACAGCAACACTCGGATGGTTCTTGGCGGCGGCTCGAATCATCGATGGGCCGCCGATGTCGATCTGCTCGACGCAGTCGTCGGGCGAGGCACCGGATGCGACCGTCTCGCCGGAACGGGTAGAGGTTCGACACCACCAGATCGAACGGGGCGATGTCCAGCTCGGCCAGCTGGTCCAGGTGCGACTGCTTGCGGGTGTCGGCGAGCAGTCCACCGTGGATCCGCGGATGCAGGGTTTTCACCCGGCCGTCGAGGCACTCCGGAAAACCGGTCACCTCCTCCACCGGCGTGACCGGTATACCGGCGTCGGAAAGAGTTCTCGCGGTGTTTCCGGTGGAGACCAGGCTGACCCCGGCCGCGTGCAACGCGCTTGCGAGGTCGACCAGCCCGGTCTTGTCGTACACGGAGAGCAGCGCCCGACGGATCGGCCGCACCCCGCCATCGGGTGCTGAGACATCGGGGGTGGCGCCGCCTGCGCCGGTGTGCTCGGTCATCGGAGGGTGACCTTTCTGCCGGTAATGGTCCAACCCTGTCGGGCGAGCTGCCCAACCTGTTCGACCAGTTGGTGCCGCTCTGCGACCTTGATCCGCTCGGTGAGGGTCTCGACGGTGTCGCCGTCGAGCACCGGGACGGCCACCTGGGCCAGGATCGGTCCGGTGTCGACCCCGTCGTCGACGAAGAACAGCGTCGCCCCGGTGATCTTCACCCCGTAGGCGAGCGCATCGGCGGGCCCGCGCATGCCGGGGAACGACGGCAGCAACGTGTTGTGGGTGTTGAGGTAGCGGTCACCGAAGCGCTCCAGGAAGGTCGGTCCGACCAGCTTGAGGAACCCGGCCGAGATCACGAGATCCGGTGCGAAATGTGCGATCCGGTCGGTCAGGGTGGCGTCCCAGGCAGCGCGGTCGGGATGGTCGCGCAGCCGCTCCACCAGGGTCGGGATACCCGCTGCGACGGCGAGTTCGAGGCCGCCCGCCGACGGCCGGTCCGCAACAACGGCAACGATCTGTGCGCCGAGGGTGCCGGCACGTTCGGCGGCGATCAGGGCCGCGAGATTGGAGCCGCCACCAGAGATCAGAACGACGATGCGGAACACGCCGTCGCGCGGCTCGGCCGGGGCACCGGCGAGTGGGGTCACGGATCCTCTTCGTCAGGGAGCGGAAAGCATCCCCAGCCTAGAGCGTGGCGTGGCCGCCCGGAGACGGCCCCCGGTGTGCGGAGTCACCGGCCGTCCATGGAGAGGACGCCTGGTCGGGCGGCATCGTGGGCGCCCGGGTCAACGATCGCGGGAATCGCGCACCAGCCGCTGCGCGGCGAGCGCCTGCGCCACCCTGGCGTCGAGTGCTGCCTGGCCGCGGCCGGTCGCCCCGACATCGCCACCGGGTGCATCGGAGTCCACGACGTGCTCACGTTCCGCCACCGTGTCCTCGGCCGCCGGCTCGAGCGGGGTGTCGTCGATGTCGTCGTCTTCGCCGGCATCCCTGGCCAGTTCGTCGGCCAGCTCGTCGACCGGCTCGGCACCGGGGTCGGCCCGGTCGGCACCGGTCGCCGGATCCCCCGCCTCCGGCGTCTCAGCCTCCGGCGTCTCGGGCCCCTCAGCCTCCGGCGCCTCAGCCGCCGAGTGGGCAGGAGGTGTCTCCTCGCTGGTCACGTCGCATTGAGGTCAGCGGGCGTGCTTTCGTCCAGTTCGCCGACATCGTCGTCATCGTCGTCGCTGTCTTCGTCGACGGTGTCACCGTCGTCGGTGTCACCGTCGTCGCTGTCATCGAACTCGTCCGTGACATCCCAGACGATCAGGCCGTTGTCCTCGTCGTCGAGATCGTCGTCGTCACGCTCGTCGTCGTCATCTTCGAACTCGTCGGCGTCCGCAACCTCGTCGTTCATGCCCGCCCGCTCCGGCGGCAGGCGCCGGGTGGTTCCACGGCACCTTCGACCACCCCACCACGGCAGCGAGCGCCGCGGCCGGCACCGTCACTTCGACAACGACAACCGCTCCGAACAGGAGCGCGGGCACCCCGAGATAGGCCCAGGCGCTGCCCGAGATGCCACCGCCGGCCACGGCTGCGAGCGCAGCCACCGCTGTGCCCGCCGTGCAGCCCCCGACCGCGCAGGCCAGGATGCGATCCAGCCGGGTGTCCAGGCGGCGGACCACCGCCCAGCCCACCAGCAGCGCCGCCAGCAGCGGCACCACCAGCAGGGCGAGACCGGTCAACGAGAGCCCGCTGGACGGCGGCACCACGGCGAGCAACGGCACGGCCGGCAGCTCGACCGCATGCGTGCCGAGCGGTGAATAGGTGCCTGCGCCGATCTGGAAGCCCACCCCGGTGGCATACCCGGTCCCGGCGAGCACCGCGTTGGGAATGAAGGCCAGACCGAGCAGAGCCATGCCGAACCCGTCGCCGGCCGACGGCGCTGCCAGATCGGCCAGCGCCGACGCGGTGCCGAAGGAGGTGACCACTCCCACGAACAGGGCGGCCGCACCGCCGGCCACCAACACCGCCGCGCCGGCGGTCCCGGAACGGACCCCGACCTGCACCCATGGCGGAACCCTGGTCAACCAGGCCGCCCGCCAGGCGGTCCCCCGCACCGCGGTGCCGATCAGCGTGGCCACCAGGGCGAGGACGGCGACCCGCCACCCGTCACCGAGGTCGATCGATCCGGCCGGCGCGAACAGCGCGGCCGATCCGAGTACCACGCCCGTGTAGGCGGCGGCCGCGACGACCGCAGCCATCCCTTCCTGCACCGGGCCGTCCGGAGTCGACCGACCACGGACGGCACCGGCGGCGAGCAGCCCGACGAACACCAGGGTGAGCAGCATGGGAGGCAGCGTGAGCACCGTGCCGCCGATCGAGACCGGCAGTAGGTGGGCGGCGGCGAAGGTGCCGACACCACCGCGCAATACCGGTGTGGCCGAGGTCCCGCCGGCCGGGGTGACGGCCCACAGCAGCAGGGCAAGACCCACCACCAGGAGCAGTCCGCTCACCGCGGTCACCGCCGCGCGGACCGCGGCAGCCGCGGCGACCGCCGGGAGCGACGGCGCGGTCTCGGTCGCCGACGCGGCGAAAGCCGGCCGGTCGAGGGTGCGGACCGCGCTCATCGGCCCACTGTCACACGATGCGGCATCCGGACGCAGCGAGGCGCGCCGCCGGGTAACCAATCACCGGGGCGCGCCTCGCCGGGAACGAAGGGTCGGGTCGACCCTCCTTGGGGTGGCTTCCTAGAAGCGGACCTGCTGGGTCACGTCGGGGTGTTGCCCGCCGTCGCCCTCCTCGTCGTTGTCGCCGTGCCGGGACGTGCCGGTCGCCGGACCGGGCTGCTCGGACGGCGCCTGGGTCGGGTAGCCCCCGCTGTAGACGGGCTGGTCGGCGGGAGCCGGGGCAGGCTGGAAGCCGCCCTGTTGGCCGTAGCCGCCGGTCTGCTGGCCGCCGAACGACGGGTCAGCACCGGGAGCGCCCTGCTGCGGCGCTGACGGCCCCTGCGGGCCGCCGAATCCGGGCGGCGGCGGGCCGAAACCCTGCTGCTGCGGTGCGTAGCCGGCACCGGCCTGGCCGGCAGTCTGCTGGCCGAAGCCACTCTGCGGGGCGTACCCGGCGGCGGCCCCCTTGGGCGTCTGCTTCAGCACGCCGGCGTCGAACAGCCACGCGCCGATCGCGGCGGCCGCCTGCAGCAGGCCGAAGATCAGCAGCAGGATCAGGCCGATGCCCTTGCCGACCTCATCGCCACTACCGGAGGAGATGGCGTCGAACAGGTTGTCCGAGATCACTGCGATGACGGCGCCGACCGCGGCCACCGTCGAGATGATGGCGACCGGGAAGGTGTAGCCGCGGCCCTTGGGCTCCCAGGGTCCCAGTGAGAGCAGCCCGGCGATCAGGAACAGCAGCACCAGGTAGGCCGGGCCGATGCCGAAGATCGACTTCGGCACGCTCGACGGGGTGCCGCTCGGATAGGAGACGGCCGGGAGGAAGCCCCAGATGAAGTTCAGCGCACCCAGAACGGCGACCGCGAGCGCCAGGATCTTGTCCAGGCCCATCGCGGGGGTCTGCCGGGGCGGCTTGGGGGCCTTGGGCGGCTTCGGCGGGGTGTACGCCTGCGGCGCCTGCCCCCATTGGCCGGGACCGCCCGGCTGCTGCTGACCCGGCTGTTGCCCTGGCTGCTGCTGCCCTGGCGGGGGGCCGGGATAGGGACCGGGCGCGCCGGGGGGACCCTGGGGCGCTCCGCCCTGCGGGGGACCGTACGGACCACTCATGGTTTCCACCTCACGTGTGAACTGCGGATCTCAGCGAGAACCGACGTTTTCGGGCTCGATGCGGCTCGAACTTATCCCACCGCGGGTACCCCTATGGTCGCTTCGGGTAACCGCGGAGTTGCCGGGCCGGACACTCCGGACCAAGGGGAGAAAACGCCGCGCGGAGGACGGCCGCCGCGGCGTTTCCTCCCCGCGGTGCGCGGAACGGTGGCTCAGCCGATGACCCCGCGGAGCAGCCGGGCGGTCTCGGACGGGGTCTTGCCGACCTGCACGCCCACCGCCTCCAATGCCTCCTGCTTGGCCGCGGCGGTGCCGGACGAGCCGGACACGATGGCGCCGGCGTGGCCCATGGTCTTGCCCTCCGGCGCGGTGAATCCGGCCACGTAGCCGACGACCGGCTTGCTGACGTTGTCCTTGATGTAGGCGGCCGCCCGCTCCTCGGCGTCGCCGCCGATCTCGCCGATCATCACGATCGCCTCGGTCTCCGGGTCCGACTCGAAGGCCTCGAGCGCATCGATGTGGGTGGTCCCGATGATCGGGTCGCCGCCGATGCCGATGGCCGACGAGAACCCGAGATCCCTCAGCTCGTACATCATCTGGTAGGTCAGGGTGCCGGACTTGGAGACCAGGCCGACCTTGCCCGGACCGGTGATGTTGGCCGGGATGATGCCCGCATTCGACTTGCCGGGGCTGATGATGCCGGGACAGTTCGGACCGATGATGCGGGTCTTGTTGCCGGTGGCGACGGCATGCGCCCAGAACACCGCAGAATCGTGCACCGGGATTCCCTCGGTGATCACGACGGCCAGTTCGATACCGGAGTCGATCGCTTCCAGCACAGCGTCTTTGGCGAACGCCGGCGGCACGAACAGCACCGAGACGTTGGCTCCGGTCTGCTCGATTGCCTCCACCACGGTGCCGAACACCGGCTGCGACGAACCCGAGAAGTCCACCGTGGTACCGGCTTTGCGGGCGTTGACCCCACCGACGATGTTCGTCCCGGACGCCAGCATCCTGGTGGTGTGCTTGGTGCCCTCGGAACCGGTCATGCCCTGGACGATGACCCGGGACTGCTCGTTGAGGAAGATGGCCATCGGTATCAGGCTCCCTGGGCTGCGTGGGCGAGTGCGGCGGCCTTGTCGGCGCCGTCGTCCATGGTGTCGGCGAGGGTGACGAGCGGGTGCGCCGCCTCGATGAGGATGCGTCGGCCCTCCTCCACGTTGTTCCCGTCGAGTCGCACGACGAGCGGCTTGTTGGCCTCGTCACCCAGGATGGCGAGCGCCGAGACGATGCCGTTGGCCACCGCGTCGCAGGCGGTGATGCCGCCGAACACGTTGACGAAGACCGAGCGCACGTCCGGGTCGGTCAGGATGATGTCGAGGCCGTTGGCCATCACCTCGGCGCTCGCACCACCGCCGATGTCGAGGAAGTTCGCGGGTTTGACCCCGCCGTGGGCCTCGCCGGCGTAGGCGACGACGTCGAGGGTGGACATCACCAGGCCGGCACCGTTGCCGATGATCCCGACCTCGCCGTCCAGCTTGACGTAATTGAGGTTCTTCTCCTTGGCCCGCAACTCCAGTGGGTTCTCCGCGGCGTCGTCGACCAGCGCGGCGTGCTCCGGGTGCCGGAAGCCGGCGTTCTCGTCCAGTGAGACCTTGCCGTCCAGCGCGAGCACCTTGCCGGAGGGGTCCTTGACCAGCGGGTTGACCTCGACCAGGGTGGCGTCCTCGGCGACGAAGGTCTTCCAGAGGTTCTGCAGGATGTCGATCACCTGGTCCCGGACCTCCGCCGGGAACCGGCCGGCATCGGCGATCTCGGCCGCCTTGGCGGCGTCCACTCCGGTCAGCGCGTCCACCGGGATCTTCGCCAGCGCGTCGGGGCGTTCCTCCGCCAGCTGCTCGATCTCCATGCCGCCGTCCTTGGTCGCCATCGCAAGGAAGGTGCGGTTGGACCGGTCGAGAAGGAAGGAGACGTAGTACTCCTCGGCGATGTCGCTGGCCGGGGTGATCAGCACCTGCCGGGTGATGTGGCCCTTGATGTCCAGGCCGAGGATGTTGCCGGCGTGGGTACGCACGTCGTCGATCGTCGCGGCGAACTTGACGCCACCGGCCTTGCCCCGGCCGCCGATCTTGACCTGGGACTTCACCATCACCGGGGTGCCGAGGGACTCGGCGGCGGCGACCGCGGCCTCGACGGTGGTGACGACGGTGCCGGCCGGAGCCGGCACCCCGTGCTCGACGAAAAGTTCCTTCGCCTGGTACTCGTACAGGTCCACGTGGACTCCCGACGGGTTGTCGTGGGTAGGTGCTCCCCGGCCCGGGCGCCGTCCGCAGGGCGGTCGCGCCGTGGACCGTCGGGGAAACCCTATCGACCTCGTCGCCGGCGTGCCGCATCGGCGCTGTGTGGGGATCCCCACGCGGAGCGTCACGGGCAGCGGCGCCGCGGCAGCGACATCACCGCCGTGGCGGGCGTCAGGAGATGGAGCCGCGGGTGACGTCGATCAGGTTCACCGTTGTCGTCTCGATGACGGCCTCCAGCGCGTCCCGACCGGGTTCGTCGTACGGCCGCGAGGTCGCCGCTGGTCAGCGGCAGGACGGTGATGACGTGCAGGGCGATCTCCCCGACCGGTCAACGGAACAGCTCGAGATCCTCCTCGGATCAGCCGGCTCCCACCCGCGGCCCGGCCTCACTCCTTGACGGAGATCCGCAGTTGCGCGCCGTCCGGCAGATCATGTACCTGGCGGGCGATCGGGCCGCGGATCCGCATCGCGGTGACGGCGTCGACCACCTTCAGATTGTCGAAGTCGTAGCTGCCGCCGGTGACGAAGAACTGCCGCGGGATCAACCGCTGGTCCGGTTCCAGCGGCCCGTTCGCGTCCTGCCAGGCCCGGGCGAGACCGGCCGCGCCGTGCCCGTCCGGGTCGGCAAGGATCCACGCGGCCCACGATTCCAGATCGGATCCGAGCACCGCGCGGTCGCCGGTCTCGGCGTCGACGGTGACGATCTGCTGAGTGCCGTCGATCGCGAACTGGGTACCGAACAGATCCTGCCCGAAGCAGAAGACGTCGTCGGCGAGTCCCTGGTAGGCGTCCTTCCAGGTTTCCTTGACGTTCCAGGCACTCAGGTCCGGGCCCCAGCCGTCATCGCCGACCCGGAAGACCTGCACCCCGGCGTTGCAAGCGAAGAATCCGTTCGAGGCGGTCAACGCGGCGGCCAACTCCGTCCAGGCCGGCTCCGGGCGGCCGAAGTCGACCTCGACCGGCGGACCCATCGGCCCGCGGGCCCGCCCGAGCAGCGTCTCCAACGCACCCATCTCTATCCCCCTCCGTCGGCGATCGGCCGGTTCAGATACTCCTGCTGTACCCGTGCAGTCACCACCGGCCGCAGACCCGGCGCCAGCACCGGGGTCTGCGGCAAGGTCTGCCACCAGGTGAACGGCCGCCAGTCGGTCCGCGCCGAGAGCAGCACCTCCTCGGCCTCGAACGGCCGGGCCGCCTCGAACAGTGCCTGGGACAGCGCCCATTTCACCGGGGCTTCCGGTGGAGGGACGCTGCCGGCGTCGTGCAGTCGGACCAGTAGGTCGGGGTGCGACGCCGACGATGCCGCTCGCCACAGGCTCTCCGCATCGCCGGCACTGAGCCCCCGCGGGTCGCGGGCGGCGAGCTCCTGCGCGTACCGCAGGAGCGGCCGGCCGGTTCCGAGCGCTTCCGGCAGCCCGAAGGTAGGGAGCTCGGCAACCCCGGCCGCGGTGCGGCGCAGCTCGGCGGCCAGCCCGAACGACTCGGGCAGCGCGTCGGCCATCCGGTGCAGTCTCGGCCCCAGTTCGGTCCGGTCGTAGTAGGCACCCGCCACCACGGCCATCGCGAAGTCGACCCTGGCCGGGAATTCGTCGCGGACGGCCAGGTACCCGAACCGCAGCACCACCCGTTCGACCATGTCGGCGGCCTCGCCGGTGAAGCCTGACCACCAGTTCCACCCCAGCTGGGCATCGGCGGCGATCCAGGCGAGCACCGGGTCGTCCCCGTTCACCAGCTCCAGGAAGCTGTCGACGGCGTCCCGCTGACGTCCGGACCGGGCGAGGGCGACGGGTCGGCGCAGTTCGTCCAGCTGCTCGTCGTCGGCCGTGGTCACGAGACCACGATACGAACCTTGGCTCCGTTGGGCAGACCCTCGCTCCGGATGTCCCACCCCATCGTCGAACCCGCGCCGCGGTTGTCCGACGGGGAGATGTACTTGATGCTCGCGTCGGCACCGCCCTCGCTGAACATGGCCGGCGGGTACTCGTCCCGGTCGTAGCCGCTCCTGGTCGGTACGTCCTGGGCCTTCTGCCAGGCCTCCCGGTTGGCCTTGGCCCCGGGCCGGTCGATGGTCAGCACATCGGGCTTCGGCGCGCCGTTCGGCGTGGCGGCGTCCCCGGACCAGATCTTGCCGTTCTGGGCATCCGTCACGTGCTCGGCGGTCTGCGGGTACCTGGCGCTGTCGATGGTGACCGGATGGACGTACTCGCCGCGCCCGGCGGCGAACTCCGACCCACTGAAGTGCATGCGCCCGCCGCCGATGTTCGGACCGCCGGCCGTCGCCATGCTCGGCTCGAACGAGAAGCCGCGGTTCATTCCGGCCTTGAAAGCGCCTGCCTCGAAGGACATCCGGTTGCGAATGGCGTTGCGGTTTCCCAGTGCCCCCATGCCGACGACCATCGCCATATCGCTCCAGGACGCCTGGCCCTGGGAGATGTTGTAGCCGGTGAGCCCGACGTTCGCGGCGAAAGCGACCTTGGCAGCGCGCATCCCGGGGACCATGGACAGGGCATCGACACCTATCTGGAGCCAGGAGCCCTCACCGGTCGCGAGCTTGAGACCGACATCGATGACCAGGGCGGCGCCACCGGTGGCCAGGGCGATCGGGCCCATGATCGGCGTCAGGCACGGGATCAGCGCCAGCATCCCGGCGATTCCCGAGATCGTCTTCAGTACTGACGAGATGGACTTCAGGATGTCGGCGTGGTCCTTGATCCAGTCACCGACCGACTCGGCCAACTTTCCCCAGAAGCCGGGGGGTTTCTGGAACCGCATCTCTTTGGCCCGGTCGATGTCGCGGCAGCAGGCGTCGACGGCTTCCGCGTGCTCGGACCGAACGGTCGCCGCCGCATCGATGGTGTCCTGCAGCGCCTGCTGGGCGTTGGACAGCGAGGACGACGCCCCTGACGTCTGGCCGTGGTAGCTGTCCGGCGGCAGGGTCTCGCCGGGCTTCAGCTTGTCCTTGGCCGCCTCCTGCGCGGTCGCGTGGGCCTGGTCGGCCGACTTGGCCGACGACAGAGAACTTTTCGCCGACGACACCGCCTGCGACTGAGAATCCGCCTGCGACTTCAGCTTCGTCATCCGAGTTTGCAGATCTTCGAGCTTGGCGGCGAACGTGGTGAGCGCCGTCGCGACGATCGACCAGGCCTCGGCCGTGGTGTCCAGATGCGGCGGTAGGTCTTCGTTCACCTTCCCGCGGTAGGTCTCCGCCTCGTCACCCTCGAACTCCGAAGTGTCCAGGCCCCTGATGTCGGCGGAGGCACCCTTGGCGTCCGATGAGAATCCCGACCACACCGTCGCCGATCCCCGGATCGACCACGGTTCACCACCAAGAACAAACGACTCACCCACGGCCCATCACCCCTCGGCCCGCCGGGAACAACTGCTCCCGGCCGCTCGCGTTCCCGGCAGCGATCACCACTGCCGGGCGACACCCGCTGCGCGACTGTATCTTCCTGACGACTTCGGCGGTTGCGGTTGTGCACACCCTCGCCTCGGAGCGCCCGTTGGGGCGCCCCCGGTCAGCTGGTCTGCAGTGCCCCGCGGACCTGACCACGCATGTCCTTCACCGACGACGTCGTCGACCCCAACGCCTCACGCACCGAATTCAAGATCTCCTGCACCGTCGACGCCGCCGTGTCCCACTGCGACTGGATCTGCCCGTACGTCTCCATCTCATCGCCGTCCCACGACGACTTCACACTCGACACGAACCCACCGAGATCCGCGATCGACGCCTCGACACCCGAGATCACCGACCCCAGATCACCATGCGCCGAATCCGCCGTCGCCTCGTTGTACGAGAACACACCACCCATGACACACCCCTTGACTGGACAACTCTGGAAAGTTCAATTCGGACAGTTCAATTCATCAGCAGATCCGCTGCCGCCCTTGGGCCGGCGATGGATCAACCGCGGAACTTGGTCCCGTCCCAGTTCGCCGACCCCAGCGTCGAGGTGAGCTGCTCGGTCTGCTGCTGGTGATAGGTGTCGTAGAGCCCACCCGCATTGCCCACCCGACCCTTGATGTCGGCCAACGCCTTGTTCAGATCCGCCATCGCGTCGTTCCAGGCGGTGGTCAACTGCTGCCACGACCCGAACGCCGTCCCCTGCCACTGCCCCTGCAACGGCTCGATCGACGACGTGAACGCCGACGCCTGCGCATTCAACCCCGCCACCGACGTGTCCAGATTCGACGCATGCTTGTTGACCGAATCCTCACGCACCGCAAACTTCGGACCCATCACAACCACCCCTTCACCTCTGCTGCGTGGCGACGGGAGATCTTCCGCCGCAGTGGTTCCGACGGTAACGTGCCCCGGATCGTTCCAGGTGCCACCCGGGAAAAAAGCCCAGGTCCCGGCATGGGGAGAACTACCCATCGCCGACGGCCGCGATTCGTCACGGCGAGTACGGAATGCCCGGGGTGTGCCCAGCGATGGGTCGAGGCGGGCGGCGGCAGCCGACGATCGTCAGCCGGCGGACCGGCTCTGCTCCACCGCTGCGGTGAGCCACTCGACGATGGCGGCGGTCGGCGTTCCCGGGGTGAACACACCGGTGACCCCGAGCTCGGCCAGCGGTACCCGATCCTCGTCCGGGATGATCCCGCCGCCGAACACGATGATGTCGGCCGCGTCCGCCTGCCCGAGCAGGTCCACCACCCTGCGGAACTGCGTCATGTGCGCTCCGGAGAGCACCGAGAGTCCCACCGCATCGGCGTCCTCGGCCAGGGCGGCCGCGACGATCTGCTCGGGCGTCTGGTGCAGGCCCGTGTAGACGACCTCCATCCCGGCGTCCCGCAGCGCCCTGGCCACCACCTTGATGCCACGGTCGTGCCCGTCGAGCCCGGGCTTGGCGACCACCACCCGAATCGGACGGCTCATCGACGTCTCCCTTTCCCGTTGCCCGGGCGTGCCGGCCCGGCTGCCTTGGCGGCCTTCACCCGGCCCACCGACGGAAGCGCCGGCGCCGGCGGCGCGACGGTGATCCGGCGCACCAGCAGCGTCATCGCGACCGCCGCCGCCAGCAGTGCCGCCACCAGAGCCCAGGTCAGGATGGTGCCGGCCGCCGCCTGATAGCCGGGCGCGGCGGTCACCGATTCGGGTACCAGTAATCGGAGTCCGACCACGGCTGCTGCAGCGACCGGGAACGCCGACACCACCATCGGCCGGCGATCGAGCACGGCGCAGATCAGCGCGCCCAGCACCACCGCCAGCATCGCCCAGACCCCCCACGTGTCCAGCGCGAAGCCGACCAGGAGGGTTGCCGAGTCGCCGAGGATGGTGCTGTAGGCGGGTACCGCCAGTGCCACCACCGCGAGTAGGCCGACGCCGGCGGAGATCCACCCGCGGAGGGTCCGGCTGGCAGCCAGCGACTCGTCATCGGCCACCGTCAGCACGCTGTCGGCGTCCCGCCGGTCGTCCAGTCTGGCGAGCACCGCCGTCGCCGCTGCGACCAGCAGCGCGCCGACCCCGCACCACAGCCCGGGTCCGGCGGTCCAGGGATGGACGGTGACCAGTCCGTAGAGCACAGTGTCCGTACCTGCCACGTTCCGCGACGCCGTGACCAGCGTGTTCAGCACTGCGACCGAGCGCGCCACGGCGAAGGCCGTGCCACCGACCGCGACCATCAGCACCGGGCGGCCGGCTCTGGCCGAGGCCGGGACCAGGGTGATCAGCGCGCCCACTGCCAGGATCACGGCGACCCCGACGAAGACGATGGGCAGTCCGGCGTCCTGTGCCACACCACCGGGCGCCACCTGCTCGGCCCGGCCGTCGACGTACAGGGTCGGCAGCACCGAGGCCAGCACTGCGAGCCCGGCGGCCAGCGCTCCGAGACCGCCGACCAGCACCCGGCGGCCGGGCGCCGCCGACCACCGGTCCGTGTCCGTCGTCAGCCTCAGCCGCACCCTGGACAGCGCCGCGGAACCGGCCAGCACCAGTGCGCCGAACAGCGCGAACCAGACCGCGCCGGTGAGCGCGGCCGGGGCACCGGCCAGCACGGCGATGATCGCCGTCAGTGCGGGCACAGCCGCCGCAAGAGCGGTGCCGCCCAGCAGCGGAGCGGCCAGCTCACGTGGCAACAGGGCCGCACAGAGCACCGCGACCGCGCCGACGCCTCCGAGCAGCACCACCCCCAGCGTGCCGATCACATCGCCGCCCACCGGCACGAACCGCTCGACCAGGAATCCCCCGGTGTAGGCGCTGGGCAGGGAACCGGCGAGCAGCAGCAGCACGCCGAGCAGGCCGGTGAGGACCATCAGGTTGTTGCGCCGACGCGGCGGCTCGGGCAGCACCACCAGACCGTCAGGGTCGGGCTCGTCGACCGGAGCCAACAGGTCGGGCTCGGGGAAGGTGACCGCTCGGGACAGCCGCACGGCTGCCACCACGCCGGCAGCGACCGCCACCAGGTCGGCGATCAGCAGCAGATAGCCGCCGACAACGGCGCTGAACGGCTCGGCCCGGGTGCTGGTCTCGACAAACAGCTCCGGCCTGGCCACCGCGGCCGGATCGACCACGACGGACAGATCGATGACGAATCTGGCGACTCCGACAGCCCCGGCCCCCGCGGCGGCAGCGAGGCCGGCGACCGGTCGGGAGAGGCTGAGCAGCACGGCCAGCAGTCCGGGCAGCACCGCGGTCCAACCGGCGATCGCCCAGGAGTCCATGGGCGAACCGTCGAAGCTGCGCACCACACCCACGGCCGGTACCAGGGCAGCGAGTACCCCTCCGAGCAGCAGGAGGACCGCAGGAACCAGTGCAGATTGCCGCGGCACCGCTTCGACGGCGATGGCCCCGCCGGCGCCCCTGACCGACGCCGTCCCCCCGGAGCGGGAGGCCGGTCCGGACGTGCGGGCGGTCGACACGTGACGACGGTAGCAACGGACGGCGACGATGACCGCGAGACCGTCGTTGAATCGAGCCGCGCACCCGCCCGGGGGCTCCCGCCGGTTCGGATACGGTGAGCGGGGCGGCCGTGCGATCCGGCGGACGCGACCGCCCCTGGTGGTGGGCCTCAGCCGGGCAGGGACCGCCGTCGTGATCAGTGCGTTGGCCGTGGTGGTGATCGCGGCAGGGTTGCTGCTGGCCGCCTGGGCCGGAATCTGGACGCTGCGTCGATTGCCGACGAACGACGCGTTGATGATCGGCGCCATCGTCCTGGAGGTGCTGCTGACCGTCCAGACCGTGATCGCGGTGATCCGGGTCGGCGGAGCCGGTCTGCTCGAGCCGGTGACGTTCGTGGCCTACGCGGTCGGTGTGCTGCTGCCGCTGCCGCTGGGCTTCTATCTGGCGCGGATCGAACGAACCCGCTGGGGTTCGTTGAGCCTCGGGTTCACCGCGCTGGTGACCGCGGTGATGACGTTGCGGCTGCTGCAGATCTGGAGGAATGCCGGTGTCTGAGCACTCCCCCACGGCGTCCGCGACGCCCGATCCTGGTCCGGAGCCGGACAGCCAGGCACCGCCGACCGGGCCGCGGCGGGTGCTGATCGCGCTCTATGCGGTGTTCGCGCTGGCGGCCACGGCGCGCGGAATCGTGCAGATCGCCACCAAGTTCGACGATGCGCCCCTGGCCTACCTGCTCTCGTTGGGGTCGGGCATCGTCTACATCGCCGCAACCGTCGGGCTGGTCACGCACCGTCGATGGTCCCGGCCGCTCGCGTGGACCGCCTGCGGCACCGAACTCGTCGGGGTCGTCCTGGTCGGGATCGCATCGATCATCGACCGCACCGCCTTCCCGCACGACACGGTGTGGTCGCGATTCGGCTCCGGATACGGTTTCATCCCGCTGGTGCTGCCGATGCTCGGGCTGTTCTGGCTCTGGCAGACCCGGCCGGGTCGACCGCTCGACTGAGACGTCGGGCACGAGTGCCGATGGGTGCCTTCCTGCCGTCAGAGCTTGACCATCGGCACGCCGCCGATCAACATCAGCCGCACGGTACCGGCGGTGCCGAAGTCGATGGTCGCGGTCGACCTCAGTCCGACTCCCTCGACGACCCTGACCGTGCCGAGACCGTACTTGTCGTGCGAGACCCGGTCGCCCACCGCGAGTTCCAGCGGCGCCTTGCCGGTTCCCGAGCGGCCCGCGGTACGGGACGGCATCCGATCGCCGAACCGCGAGGCGGTGACCGGCGAGCTGCGGTTGCCGTAGGTGTTCGCGCCGTACCCGGACGATCCCTGGCCGAACAGCCGCTCGGAGTCCCCCCGGCGCTCCACGAACGGCTGCACCTCGACGACCCGCCGCCAGTCGAGGAGTTCCTCGGGAATGTCGTCGAGGAACCGGGACGCCGGGTTGGCATTGGGCTGGCCCCAGGCGGAGCGCATCACTGCCCTGGAGACGTAGAGCCGCTGCCGGGCCCTGGTGATCCCCACATAGGCCAGCCGCCGCTCCTCGGCCAGTTCCTTGTCGTCGCCCAGGGACCGCAGGTGCGGGAAGATCCCGTCCTCCCAGCCGGTGAGGAACACCACAGGGAACTCGAGGCCCTTGGCGGTGTGCAGCGTCATCAGGGTGACGACACCCTCGGTGGAATCAGGGATCTGGTCGGCATCGGCGACCAGCGACACCTGCTCCAGCACCGCGGCGAGCAGGGGGGTGCCGTCGAGGTCGGCGGCCTGCGCACCGGCGGCCGCGTCGTCCGGGGCGGCCGGCGCGAGCCCGTCCGCGATCGCCTCGGCCGCCGCAGCCGCCGCGTCCGCTGCCTGGGAAGCGATGAGCGCCTCGGTCTGCTCCCGCAGCACGGTGACCAGCTGCTCCAGGTTCTCCAGGCGGGATCCGTCCTGCGGATCGTCGGACGCCTCCAGTTCGGCCCGGTAGCCGGTGCGGTCCAGAACGGCGGTGAGCAGGTCGGCCGGGTCTCCGCCCTCGGTGACCACCGCCCGCAGGCCGGCCATCAGCTCGTTGAAGGCGGTGATCGAGTTGACCGAACGGCTTGCCAGGCCGGGGATCTCGCGAACCCGCTCGAGTGACTCGATGAACCGGATGCGTTCCCGCTCGGCGAACACCGCGACCTGCGCCTCGGCGCGGTCGCCGATGCCGCGGCGCGGAGTGTTCAGGATCCGGCGGAGGCTGACCTCGTCCTCGGGGTTCGCCACCGCCCGCAGGTAGGCCAGCCCGTCGCGCACCTCCTTGCGCTCGTAGAACCGCACCCCGCCGACGATCCGGTACGGCATACCGGTGCGCACGAAGACGTCCTCGATCGCCCGGGACGCCCCGTTGGTGCGGTAGAAGATGGCCACGTCACCGAACCGGGCGTCGGAATCGTCCACCAGCCGGTCGATCTCGGTCGCGATGAACCGCGCCTCGTCGTATTCGTTGTCGCCGACATAGCCGACGATCCGGGTGCCGCTGCCTTCAGCCGTCCACAGGTTCTTCGCGCGCCGTTCGGGATTACGCGCGATCACCGAGTTCGCGGCGGTCAGGATGGTCTGGGTCGACCGGTAGTTCTGCTCGAGCAGGATGGTCCTGGCGTTCGGGTAGTCGCGCTCGAACTCGGTGATGTTGCGGATGGTTGCGCCGCGGAAGGCGTAGATCGACTGGTCGGCGTCGCCGACGACGACCAGCTCGCCGGGCGGCACCGCCGACACCGCCTCCCGGACCAGATCACCTGCGGCGGTGCGCTTCTCCTGCATCGAATCGGCCCCGCCGACCAGCTCGCGGACCAGCATGTACTGGGCGTGGTTCGTGTCCTGGTACTCATCGACCAGTACGTGCCGGAACCGGCGGCGGTAGTGCTCGGCGACCGCGGGGAACGCCTGCAGCAGCGCCACCGTCTCCATGATCAGATCGTCGAAGTCGAAGGCGTTCGCCGCCCGCAGCCGGGACTGGTACCCGGAGTAGACCTCGGCGACCACCTTCGCGAGGTCGGAATCTGCGCGTTCGGCGGCGGTGGCCGGGTCGATCAGCTCGTTCTTCAGGTTGGAGATGTGCGCGGCCAGCACCCGGGCGCTGGTGCGTTTGGTGTCCAGGTCGAGGTCGGTGGCGACCATCTGGACGAGCCGCTGCGAGTCGGCGGCGTCGTAGATGGTGAAGCTGGACCGGACGCCGAGGTGGGTCGCCTCGGCGCGGAGGATCCGCACACACATGGAGTGGAAGGTCGACACCCACATGGCCCTGGCTCTCGGGCCGACCAGGTCGGCCACCCGCTCCTTCATCTCACCTGCGGCCTTGTTGGTGAAGGTGATCGCCAGGATCTCCCCAGGCCGGACGTCACCGGCAGCGAGCAGGTAGGCGATGCGCCGGGTGAGCACCCTGGTCTTGCCGGATCCGGCGCCGGCCACCACCAGCAGCGGGGCTCCGCGGTGCTCCACCGCCGCGCGTTGCTGCGGGTTGAGCCCCTCCAGCAGCACGGCGGACGCGGCGACCCTGGCGTCTTCCTCTGCGGGAGGCTTCGCCGGCCCGGCGGTCGGGTGGGCTGGCACATCGAACAGGCTTTCCATGTCGGTTCCAAGTTACCGGTCCCGGCCGACAGGATCCGCAGTTGTGCACCCGGGCGGCAGGATTGCCGCTGCTCACTTCGGGACCGGCACGGCCCTCCATGTCCCGGGGGTGCGGCCCGGCCGTCCCAACGCTCGGGACGATCGGGCCGAATGTTGGACGACCCAGGAGGCCGTGTGGTGTACTCCTGACATGACCTGCCGCCAGTTTTTCTATGGGTACCGGATCCCGGTGCCCGTCAGCGGCTGACTCCCCCGCCCTGTCGACGCCCCGAGATCCATCAGGATCCGGGGCGTTACTGCTGTCCGGACCGGGTGGGCAGGGGCAGAATGAGGACATCATGACCAGCTCGATCGCACCGCTGCCCGCAGAGCCCCCCGGCGATCATGCCGAGGGCTCCGGGTCCGACCTGCCCGAGATCGCGGTGCCGGTCGACCAGGCCGGTATCGACGTACTGCGCGTCGAGATCGACGCCATCGACGCGGAACTCGTCCGGCTGATCCAACGCCGGACTGCCCTGTCCGGCGCCATCGGCGCCGCCCGCAAGGCTTTCGGGGGTCCGCGGATCGTCTACAGCCGGGAGATGGCGATCCTGGAGCGCTTCCGCGCCCTCGGCCCCGCCGGCACCGACCTCGGCATGCTGCTGCTGTCGATGGGTCGCGGGCGGATGGGCCGCAAGTAGTTCCACCGCTCCGCTGGACTGATGAGCTTCGACCTCCGGGTAATCCTGCTCGGCCCGGGCAACCGGATGGTGACCCCCTGCGTGCCAGTGGCAAGGAGGCACTCAAAGGCACAAAACGTGAGGTGTGGCTCGATCCGGCCGGTGCTGTGTTGCAGGTTCGGGAGCACTACCAGTCCTGAGGGCTGCTGCCCTGCCGGCCAGTATGGGGACAAGCTTCCGGCGCCAGTCCTGGTGCCGACGGGCTGGGGGAGTTCGAGACCCTCTGCGAGCCAATGGATCAGCGAGGACGTCACCTCGCTGATCCATTGGCTCGTTCTGGTGGACAAATCGGGCGGAACCGAGCCTAAGGATCAGCGACGTCGGCGAGGCGCGCCCGGCACGACCAGCGTGGGCGGGCGGGTCGGGCGGGGCGGGCAGCACGGGCAGACTGGGCCGGGACCGGCTGCTCAGACCAGGCGGCGGTCGGTTGCCCAGCGGGACAGCTCGTACCGGTTGGACTTCTGGGTCTTCCGCAGCACCGAGGACACGTGGGTCTCGACGGTCTTGATCGAGATGAACAGCTGGGACGCGATCTCCTTGTAGGCGTAACCCCGGGCCAGCAGCTTGAGCACCTCCCGCTCGCGCGGGGACAACATGTCCAGCTCGGGGTCGGTCACCGGGGCCGCGCCCGGGCGGTCGGAGAACGCGTCCAGCACGAAGCCGGCCAGCCGGGGGGAGAACACCGCGTCGCCGGCGGATACCCGGACGATGGCGTCCGCGAGTTCCCGGCCCGAGATCGTCTTGGTGACGTAGCCCCTTGCCCCGGCCCGGATCACGTTGATGACGTCCTCAGCAGCATCGGACACCGACAGGGCGAGAAAGACCACGTCCGGCAGGGCCGGGTGCACCTGCTCCAGCACCGCGCGGCCGCCGCCGTCGGGCATGTGCACGTCCAGCAACACCACGTCGGGCATCTGCGAGGTGATCCGGACCACCGCTTCGCCGACCGAGCCGGCCTCGCCCACCACGGCGATCCGGTCGTCGTCGAGGCCGGCGAGTTCCGCCTTGACGCCGGTCCGGAACAGCGCGTGGTCGTCGACCAGGAACACCGTCACCGGCCCGCTCGGCTCGTCGGTCATGCGGTGGACCCCTTCACCTCGTCGGCGGCGCCGACGGTCACCGGCATCGTCAGCTCGACCTCGGTGCCCTCGCCGGGCTGTGAGCGCACGGTGGCGGAGCCGCCGTGCCGGTCCATCCTCCCCCTGATCGACTCGGCCAGCCCACGCCGGTCGGTGCCGACCTCCGATTCGTCGAAGCCCTTGCCGCGGTCCCGGACGAACACCGACGCCGTACCGTGCTCGATCTCGGCGTAGACGCTGACCTCGCCGACCCCGGAGTGCTTGGCGGCGTTCACCATCGCCTCCCGTGCGGCGGCCACCAGAGCGGCCAGATGCGGATCCATCGGCAGGTCTCCGACCACCACGGGGGCGACCGCGACCGCGTAGGTGTCCTCCACCTCGCCGGCCGCCGCGGCCAGCGCCGCCGCGAAGGAGATCTCGGGCGCGGCCGGGCCGGCTCCGTCCGGGGCGGCGTAGCCGGTGGGCCCGTACAACCACGACCGCAACTCGCGTTCCTGGCCGCGGGCCAGCCGCAGCACCTCGCGGCTGTCGGCCGCCTGACGCTGGATCAGCGCCAGCGTCTGCAGCACCGAATCGTGCAGATGGGCGGCGATCTCGGCACGCTCCCGTTCCCGGATACGTTCCCGACGCTCGTCCCCCAGGTCACGGACCAACCGGATCCACCACGGGACGGTGATGATGGCGACCCCGACCAGGGTCAGCAGCACGGCGATCAGCGCGGAGCGGACGGCGGTGAAATCGAGCTGGCCGAGCGCGAACACCGACAACCCGCCGATCACCAGCACCGCACCGCCGATCAGCCGCCACAGCGACCCGGCGCTGGGTCCGACGAAACCGGCCGCGGTCCGCCGCCAGCGGGCCCGGCGCACGTCGTCGGCCTCCCGCCAGATGAACGCACCGCCGACAACGGCCAGCCCGATCGGGCCGAGGATCCACCCGACCCAGTCTCCGAAGCCGAGTGCGGTCCCGGCGATCAGCAGTGCCAGTCCGACGGCGGCGACCCCGATCGCCTGCCGGCGCTCGGCCGGGCTGGTGGAGGTCCTGGCCGACGGGACGCCGCCCTGCGGGACGAACATCCAGAGCAATGCATAGGCGACCACGCCGGAGCCGGCCATCAGGGCGAGCAATGCGAAGGCGATCCGCACCCAGAGCACCGGCACCCGCAGGTGGGCGGCGATCCCGGCCGCCACCCCGGCGATGACGCCGGCCTCGCGGGACCGGACGAGCTTCGGGATGCCGTCCGGGGTCAGCAGCGGGCCCGCCGCCGCGGGCTGCGGGCGGGCGCCGAGCGCCAACAGGGCCGGCGGCACCGGACCGGCGGCGACGCGGCCAGGGGTGCGCGGCGCCGATCCGGCACCGGCGAACGGCGAGGGGCCGGCGGCCGCGGGTGCAGCGACAGTTGCGGGGGCATCGGCTGCCTGGGCGGCAGCGGCGGACCTCGCGGGCGCACCGGCTGCCTGCGCGGCAGCAGCGAACGTGGCGGGCGCACCGGGTGCGGGCGTGGCATCGCCGGCCCGGTCTGCGGGCAGCGCTGGGCCTCGGTCGGCGTTGGTCACCTGACCAGGGTCACACGCTCGGCGGTCCCCGGGCATCGGGGGAGACCCTGGTTGCCGGAACCAGGGGCATCCCCGATGGTGCTGTGACCGGCAGTTCGACAGGCTTGATCCATGGCTGAGACAGGTTTCGACACCAACGGCGCCCCGCGCCCCGGTGGGCATGGCACACACGGCGACTGGTGGGCCAGGCGCCCGCGGCGGTCCGCGACAGACCGCAAGATCGCCGGCGTTGCCGGCGGCCTCGGTCGGCACTTCGGAATCGACCCTGTACTCATCCGGGTCGCGTTCGCCGTGCTCGCCCTGTTCGGCGGATCCGGGGTACTGCTGTACTCCCTGGGCTGGCTGTTGCTCGCCTCCGACGGGGACGAGGTCTCGCCCGGTGAGGCGCTGCTCGGCAAGGGCCGTTCGTCTGCCTCGCCGGTGCTCGCCGTCGGGCTCGGCGTCGTCGCGGTGATCAGCCTGTTCTCGGTGTTCTCCTGGGGCCTGCCGTTCATCCCGGCGCCTGTAGTGATCGCCGTGGTGATCCTGGTGCTGGTGATGCGCCGCCGTGGCCGCACCTGGACTCCTTCCGAGCGGCAGGGATTCATGGACAAGGTCGACCGGTCCGTGCAGGACCTGTCGGAGCGGGCCTCCCGGATCGGCAGCACCTGGGGCTCGTCCCAGCCTCCGCAGGGCCGTTCGCCGTTCGACAGCCCGGCCTTCTGGGAGCGCGACGGACAGGGTCACTGGCGCCGGACGACCCCGGCCGGCACCGCCGACGACCTGCCGGCACCGTCCGCCGATCAGCGGGTCGACGGTCCGGCACCGACCTCATGGTCCAGCGCCCCCGCGCCGTCCGCAGCGCAGCGGGTGGACGCCCCGGCCCCGGACGACCTGCCGCCGTCACCGCCGGCCTGGGATCCGCTCGGCGTCGCGCCGTTCGCCTGGGACCTTCCCGAACCGACCCCGCTGGCCGGGCCGGCACCGGCTCCGGCACGGGTTCGCGGCAAGGGTGTGATCGGCCGGGTGACCATGGGCGCGGCCCTGATCGCCGGAGGTCTGGCGGCCGCCGGAGTGTTCGCCGGCTGGTGGGCCCTGAGCTGGGCCCAGGTCTCCGCCATCGCGTTGGCCGTGGTCGCGATCGGGTTGCTGATCGCCGCGCTACGCGGTCGCACCGCCCAGCTGATCGGTCCGGGGATCTTCCTCTCGCTGGTCACGATCGCCTTGACGGTCACCGGGATCAGCGGCACCTCCGGCTACGGCGAGCAGAACTGGGTTCCGCTCAGCGCCGACCAGGTCCAGCCCAGCTACCAACTCAACGGCGGCCAGGGGACGCTCGACCTCACCCAGGTCGCGGTGAAGAGCGGCCAGACCCTCGACATCGACGTGGACGTCAAGGCCGGTCACGCCGAGGTGATCCTGCCGGCGAACACCAACTACGTGGTCGAGTGCTCGGCCAACGCCGGCCGGGTGGACTGCCTGGACTCCGAGGACTCGGGCTGGAAGAGCGAGGGCAGCGCCACCGAGACGAGGTTCAGCGACAAGGGCACCATCCACCTGGACGTTCAGGTCGGCGCCGGCTATGCGGAGGTGCACCATGGCTGACCGGACCGCTCCGCGCCGGGTGAACCTGTTGGCCCTGCTGGCCGCGGTGATCTTCCTGGGGATCGCCTCGGTCGGGTTCTCCGGAAACCTGTGGTGGGCGTTCAACTCCGGAACGAAGTGGATGATCGCCGGGCTGGTCGCGGTGGTCGGGGTCGGCATGCTGGCCAGTGCGCTGCCCCGCGGCGGCGCCCGCAAGGACTGATCCGGATGGCCGGGCGGCCCGTCACCCCAGCGGTGGCGGGCCGTTCGGCGTCTCGGCCCGGACCGCCGACCGGGCGCCGGCCAGGGCCAGCGCACCGATCACGATCGAGCCGAGAGCCGTGACCGCGAGCGCGGTACCGACGGCGCGGTCCCCCAGACCCACCAGCACCGTCGTCACCGTGGCCAGGGCGTACTGGAACAGACCGAACACCGCGGACGCCGCCCCCGCGATCGGCCGGTGCCGGTCCATGGCCAGTGCGGAGGCGTTGGGCAGCGCGAATCCGACCGCCGACACCATCACGAACAGCGCCACCAGCACCGACCACAATCCGAGTCCGCCGAACACTGAGACCGTCAACAGCGCGGCGCCGGCCGCCGACTGCCCCAGCGCCCAGCGCAGCAGCGCCGCCGGCGAGAACCGGCGCAGCAGCAGCCTGCTGAGCTGGGAGGCGATCACGATGCCGGCGGCGTTGCCGGCGAAACAGGCCGAAAACTGCTGCGGCGACAGGCCGAAGCCGTCCTGCAGCAGAAACGGGGACGCGGCGATGTAACCGAACATCGCCGCCGACACCGTGGTGCCGGCCACCACGTACCCCAGGTACACCCGGTCGGCCAGCACCACGGAGAAGGATCGGAGGACGCCCGAGAACCCATGTGCCGAGCGGCGTTCCGCCGGCAGCGTCTCCCCCACCACCAGCAGCGTCAGCAGCCACAGGGCAACTCCGATGCCGGCCAACACCCAGAACACCGTTCGCCAGGTCCCGACCCGCAGGACCTGGGCGCCGATCACCGGGGCCAGGATCGGGGCGAGCCCGTTGATCGCTGCCATCGTCGAGAAGTACGCCGCCGCCACCCGTCCGGCGAACAGGTCGGCGACCACCGCGCGGCCGACCACGATCCCGGCGGCCCCCGCGGCGCCCTGGACGAACCGCAACCCGATCAGCACCGGCATCGACCCGGTCACCGCGCACAGTGCCGAGGCGACCGCGAACACCGCGACCCCCACCAGCAGCGGCCGGCGGCGGCCGATCCGGTCCGACAGCGGCCCGATGAGCAGCTGCCCCAGCGCCAGCCCGACGATGCACGACGTCAACGAGAGCTGCGCCGCACCCGCGGTCGAGGACAGGGCACCCGGCAACTCCGGCAACGCCGGCAGGTACATGTCCAGGCACAGCGGTCCGAACGCTGACAGCGCGCCGAGCGCCACCACCAGCCACACGCCACCGCGGCCGACGACGCGGGTCCCGGCCTCCGGGCTCACTCCCACTCGATGGTGCCCGGCGGCTTCGAGGTGATGTCCAGCACCACCCGGTTGACGTCGGGGACCTCGCCGGTGATCCGGTTGGAGATCCGGGCCAGCAGGTCGTAGGGCAGCCGCGACCAGTCGGCCGTCATCGCATCCTCGCTGGACACCGGGCGGAGCACGATCGGGTGGCCGTAGGTGCGGCCGTCGCCCTGCACCCCGACCGATCGGACGTCGGCCAGCAGCACCACCGGGCATTGCCAGATCTGGGCGTCGACGCCCGCCGCCGTCATCTCAGCACGCACGATGGCGTCCGCCGCGCGTAGCACCGCCAGCCGCTCGGCGGTCACCGCGCCGATGATCCGGATGCCGAGGCCGGGGCCGGGGAACGGGTGCCTGGCCACCATCGCCGGCGGCAGGCCGAGCTCGGCGCCGAGCAGACGGACTTCATCCTTGAACAGCGTGCGCAGGGGCTCCACCAGCGCGAATGTCAGATCGTCCGGCAGACCGCCGACGTTGTGGTGGGACTTGATGGTGGCCGTTCCGGTGCCGCCGCCGGACTCGACGACGTCCGGATACAGGGTGCCCTGGACCAGGAATCCGACGCCGGACTCCGTCTCGGCCACCGACGCGGCCGCGCCCTCGAACGACCGGATGAACTCCCGGCCGATGATCTTGCGTTTGGTCTCCGGATCGGTGACGCCGGCCAGCGCGTCCAGGAAGGTGTCCGCCGCGTCGACGGTGACCAGCCGGATCCCGGTGGCGGCAACGTAGTCCTGCTCGACCTGCTCGCGCTCGCCCTGTCGCAGCAGTCCGTGGTCGACGAAGACGCAGGTCAGCTGATCGCCGACGGCACGGTGCACGATCGCGGCGGCGACCGCGGAGTCGACGCCGCCGGAAAGCCCGCAGATCACCTTGGCGTCGCCGACCTGCGCCCGGATCGCCGCGACCTGCTCGGTCAGGATCTCCTGGGCGTTCCAGTCCGGGCGCAGGCCGGCGATGTCGTAGAGGAACCTGCGGAGTACCTGCTGGCCGTACTCGGTGTGGGCCACCTCGGGGTGGTACTGGACGCCGGCGAACCGGCGGGCCGGGTTCTCGAACGCCGCGATCGGGGTGTCAGCGGTGGCTGCGGTGACGGCGAAGCCGGATGGCGCCTCGGCGACCGAGTCGCCATGGCTCATCCAGACATTGACGTCGGTGGGCAGGTCCGCCAGCAGCGTGCCGTCAGGGTCGGTGACGGTGAGCGGGGTGCCGCCGTACTCGCGGCGGCCGGTCCGGTCCACCCGGCCGCCGAGCGCAACGGCCATCGCCTGGAAGCCGTAGCAGATGCCGAACACCGGCACCCCGGCCTCGAACAGCGCCGGATCCACCTGCGGCGCGCCGTCGGCATAGACGCTGGACGGGCCGCCGGACAGGATCACCGCCGCCGGGTCCTTGGCGAGCAGTTCGGCCACCGGCATGGTCGAGGGAACCAGCTCGGAATAGACGTTGGCCTCGCGCACCCGGCGGGCGATCAGCTGCGCGTACTGCGCACCGAAATCGACGACCAGGACCGGCCGGTGGACGGGCTGGGAAGGTTCGACGGTCATGACCACCCTTTCGACTCCGGAGTCCCGGCAGGGACCCGGTTCGGCACACGACGTGTGCCGACCGGTCCCTCCCTGGGATTTTGCCCCGGAGGTGCCCCGAAGTGCGGGGTGTGGCGCTCGGTCGCGGCCCGCCCGGTCTCCCGGAGCGGCGGAACCCTAGCCACCGTCGTCGGTCAGCGTGTAGTCCCGTGAGTCTAGTCGGACCCGACGAAGGCGGAGCGGCAGTGGAATGCAGCGGATGCCCTGGCGTGCCGACAGCGCGAGTTGCGCGCCGACCGCGCGTCGCGACGCGCTGCTGGTACACAAGTTGCGCTGTCGGGGACGGGCAGCGGCCCGCCCTGGCGTGCCGACAGCGCGAGTTGCGCGCCGACCGCGCGTCGCGACGCGCTGCTGGTACACAAGTTGCGCTGTCGGGGACGGGCAGCGGCCCGCTCCGGCGCGGACCCGACGGCGTCGGGGCCGCAGTGCAGTGCAGCGGACCCGGGACGTCGGGGCCGCAATGCAGCACAGCAAACGTGTCTCCCGCAATCACGACACTCGGTCGATCGGCCTACGCTGCTCCGGTGGCGGCGAGCGCGCGGTGACGATCCTCATCGACCCGGCCCGTTGGCCGGCACACGGACGCCTGTGGTCGCATCTGGTCAGCGACGCCGATCTCACCGAACTGCACCGGTTCGCCGCCGAGAACGGCATCCCCGAGCGCGGTTTCGACTACGACCACTACGACGTGCCGGGCGACCGGTACGACGCGCTGGTGGCCGCCGGGGCGGAGCCGGTGGGGTCCAGGGAGCTGCTGGCCCGGCTCACCGCTGCCGGTCTGCGCCGACCCAAGCGCGACCGGCGCTGATCTCGGGTCCCCATCGAGTGGACCTGGGCCCGCGTGTTCGGCCCGAATCCGCGGGCACAGGTGCACTCGACGACTCGCCGGTCCGCGCCGACCCGGGCGCGACCGGCGCTGACGTCACGGGTGGCGGTCGTCCACCCAGACCCCGCCGGTCATCACGGCCCGCACCTCGAGTCCCGCCCCGGTGACCACCAGGTCAGCGACCCGCCCGGGCGCGACCGCTCCGTACCGGTCGTCAACGCCGAGGAACCGGGCGGGCACCAGCGAGGCCGCGTTCACCGCGTCCACCAACGGCATTCCGACGTCGAGCACCGCCCGGCGCACTGCGACGTCCATGGTGAGCGTCGACCCGGCGATGGATCCGCCGTCGACCATCCGGGCCACCCCGTCCTGCACCCGGACGTCGTAACCGGCCAGCCGGTACATCCCGTCGGAGGCTGCCGCGGCGCCCATCGCGTCGGTGATCAACGCCAACCGACCCGGCGCGACGGCGCGCAGCAGCCGGACCACCGCCTCATGCACGTGGACCCCGTCGTTGATCACCTCGAGGACCACCCCGGCGGCGTCCATGGCCGCGCCGATGATCGCCGGATCCCGATGGTGCAACGGCCGCATCCCGTTGAACGCGTGGGTCACCAGGTCGGCACCGGCCTCGAACGCCGCCACAGCGATCCGGTATTCCGCGTCCGAGTGGCCGACGGCGGCGTGGACGCCGGCCGCGGTGATCTGCCGGACCAGGTCGAGCCCACCGGGCAGCTCCGGTGCGACGGTGATCACCCGCAGGAGACCGGCGCCCGCCGTCAGGAATGCGTCCAGGACGCCCGGATCCGGGTCGATGAGGTAGGCCGGGTTGTGCGCTCCGCGCCGAACCTCGTTGAGAAACGGCCCTTCGAGGTGGAGCCCCAGGACGGTCGGATCGCCGGCGACGGCGGCCGCTGCGGCGGCGAGGGCACCGGTGAGGTCGGCGACCGGGGCGGTGACCAGCGAGACGAGCGACCGGGTGGTGCCGTGGGCCCGGTGCGCGGCGAGGCCGGTGCGGATCGCCGCTCCGCCGTCGTCGAAGGTCGCACCGCCGCCGCCGTGTACGTGCAGATCGAGGAAGCCGGGCAGGACCTTCCGGCCAGGCAGGTCGACGACCTCCGAGGCGGCCGCGAGGATGTCGGCCGGCGGCCGGCCGGAGTCGGGTTCGACGGAGCCGACGCCGGTGATCACTCCGTCGGAGACCAGCACCCAGCCGATCGGCAGTACCGCCTCCGGCGTCACCACCTCGGCACCGCACAGCACGGTGGCAGTCACCGGCAGCTCCTTTCTCAGACCAGATCCCAGGCCCGCAGCGCGGCGCCCAGCAGGCCGGCCCGATCACCCAGGGTGGTGACCGCCACCTCGGGCGGATTCCGGAAGGTCAGCCGCGGTGCGAGGGCCGCGCGCAGCGGGTCCAACAGCGTCGCGCCGGCCAGCGACAGCCCGCCGCCGATCACGATCCGCGCCGGGTCGGACAGCACGGTCAGGGCGGTCAGCGCATCAGCCAGGGCGTCCACCGCATCGGTCCAGACGTGTTGCGCGGCCGGATCTCCGGAGCGGACCAGGGCGGCGACCTGCTCGGCGGTCGCCGGGGCCCCGGTCCGGGCGCGGTAGGCCAGGGCGATCCTGGAGGCCGACGCGATCGTCTCCAGGCAACCTCGGTTTCCGCAGCCGCAGGCCGGTCCACCAGGTCGCACCACGAGATGGCCGACCTCGCCCGCCTGTCCGCTGGCGCCGTCCTGCACCTGGCCGTCCACCACCAGGCCACCGGCGATCCCGGTCCCGATGGCCACGAAGTACATCGAGCCGACCCCCTGCCCGGCGCCCCACCTGGCCTCCGCGAGTGCGCCGTTGCGGACGTCATGCCCCAGCGCCACCGGCAGCGCCAGCCGGTCGCCGATCAACTGGCCGAATGCCACGTCGTGCCAGCCGAGATTCGCTGCGTAGCGGGCGATCCCGGCAGCGGCGTCGACAACTCCCGGTACCCCGAGGCCGACAGCGCGGATCGTCCGCCCACCGGCCGGCCCACCCGTCGGATCGGCTGCGAGTTCGGCGGCGAGATCCACAATGCCGTTGACCACCGCGGCGGCACCGTGCTCGACGCCGGTCGGCCGCCGCAACTCCAGCAGCACAGAGCCGTCGGCGGCAACCAGTCCAGCCTTGATCGAGGTGCCGCCGACGTCGAGAGCCACCACTGCGTCCGCGTCCGTCGGCAGATCCTCGGGCACGCCATGTCCTCCGCTCGCCGGCCTCCGGGATGTTCCCGCAGGCACACCGCTGGCCACAGTTGGCCTCGCGTGCGCGCTCGCGACGATACTGGACCTTCCGGCATCAGCTTCGCGCAGTCGTGGGACCGGTTCCGCCGGGCCCCGCCCGGGCACAGGGTGATGATGGACCTCGTGACCTCCTCGAACCTGCGCAGCTGGGTGTGGGACGGCGGCAGGCAGTTGGCGGTCGATGCCGACGGCGCGAAGATCGCCCGGATGCTCGAGGAGCACCCCGACGCCGTGGCCATCGTCGAACTGCCGCGCAGCCGCGTCGGTGAGCTCGACGATGACGGCCGGTTGGACCTGGACGATCTGGCGGTCGAGGACCTGGGCAGCGATTCCGAACGGTCCCGGCTCGATGTGGTCGGTGATGCCGTGGTGATTCTGAGCCGGACCGCGACGTTCGACGAGTCCGCCGGCGATCTGACGCACCGCCCGCTCGGACTCATCCTGACCGACCGGGTGTTCGCGGTGGTCGAGGACGACGCGGAATTCGGCCGGCTCACCCCGGTACTGGAGGCCGCCTGCGAGAACATCGCGACGGACGGCACCTGCGCTGTGCTGCACGCCGTGCTGGACACGGTCGTTGACGGCTACTCCGCGACCATGACGGCACTCGAGGACCAGGCGGATGCCCTCGCCGAGGCCCTGTTCAACGACCATCCGCTCGATCGGGGGCAGCAGTTGCACGCCTTCCGACTCCGCCGTGCGCTCACCGCGCTGCGTCGGGTGGTGCAGCCGATGAGCGACGTCGCGGCGGCGCTGGCCGACGCCGCCACCCGCGACGACGACGATCCGGACGAGGTCGCGGTGCTGATCCACTCGAGCACCGCCCGACGGTTCGCCGACGTCTCCGACCACGTCGCCCATGTCGCCGACCTCATCGACGGCCAACGCGACGTGTTGTCCTCGCTCTATCAGACCAGCCTGTCGCTGGCCGATGTGCGGCTGAACACGATCATGAAGAAGCTCTCCGGCTGGGCGGCGATCATCGCGGTTCCCACGTTGATCACCGGCTTCATGGGGATGAACGTTCCGTATCCGGGGTTCGGCACGATGGCGGGCGTGATCGGCGCGGTCGTGGTGATCGTCGCCGCGGTCGCGCTGCTGTACCTGATGTTCCGCCGCAAGGGCTGGCTGTAGCGACCTCGCTGCGGCGGATCAGTGCAGCACGGACAGGCCGACCTTCTGGAACTCCTTGATGTCGGAGTACCCGGCCTTGGCCATGGCCCGGCGCAGCCCCCCGAACAGATTGGACCGGCCGTCGGCATCCACCGCCGGCCCGTGCAGCAACTGGGCGAGCGGGATGTCGGCACTACCGACCGGCGCGGCGAAACCCCTGGGCAGCACCGGATGTGACGCCGAATTCGGCCAGTACCAGCCGTCCGCCGGGGCACCCTCGGCCTCGGCGAGCGGCTCGGCGACCATCACCGCGTCGGCCCCGCAGGCGATCGCCTTGGCGACATCGGCGCTCGAGTCGATCTCGCCGGCCGCGATCACATGCACGTACCGGCCGCCCGTCTCGTCCAGGTACGACCTCCGGGCGGCCGCGGCATCGGCGATCGCCGTCGCCATCGGGACGGAGATGCCCAGCACCGCATCGGTGGTCGCAGTGGCGCCGCTGCCGGTACCCACGATCACTCCGGCCGCGCCGGTGCGCATCAGGTGGGTCGCTGTCTGGTAGTTGGTACACCCGCCGACGATCACCGGAACGTCCAGGTCGGCGATGAAGCTCTTCAGGTTCAACGGTTCTCCGCTGGCCTGCACATGCTCGGCGGACACGATGGTGCCCTGGATCACCAGCAGTTCGACCCCCGCCCGGATCACCTCAGGCGCCATCGTCGCGGCGTTCTGCGGTGACAACCGGACGGCGACCGTGCCGCCGGCCGCCTTGAGCGCGGCGATCGCCTCGGCCAGCAGGTCGCTGGACACCGGTGCGGCGTACGCCTCCTGCAGGGCGGCGATCACCTCGCCCATGGACTCGGCGGACTCGGCTGTCTCCACCAGTCTGTCGATCACCGACTGCGGCTCGGCGTGCCGGGCCCACAGGCCCTCGCCGTCCAGGACCCCGAGGCCGCCGAGGCGACCCACCTCGGCCGCCGTCTCCGGCGACACCACCGAGTCCGAAGGGTGGGTCAGCAGCGGGATCTCGAAGCGGTAGGCGTCGATCTGCCACGCCGTCGACACCTCCGACGACGAGCGGGTGCGCCGGGACGGCACGATGGAGATGTCGTCGAGGGTGTAACTGCGGCGGGCCGTCCGGCCCATGCCGATCTCGACCATGTCCTGCACGGTGATCTCCTTGCCGTCGCGGCCGGCTGCCGGTCCGGGAGCCGAGTACTGCGGGTCCGAGTGTTCCCGAGATGCCCGTCTCGGGCGACTGGTCGCGGCGGGTCGGGCCGGGATCAGCGGTCGATGTAGTTCGGTGCCTCGGCGGTGATGGTGATGTCGTGCGGGTGGGACTCCTTGAGCCCGGCTGGGGTGACCCGGACCAACTGCGCCTCCTGCAGCCGGCTGATGGTGCGGGATCCGGTGTAGCCCATCGCCGCGCGCAGGCCGCCGACCAGCTGATGGGTGACGTCGGCCAGGCGTCCGCGGTAGGGCACCCGGCCCTCGATGCCCTCGGGAACCAGCTTGTCGTCGGAGAGCACGTCGTCCTGGCCGTAGCGGCTCTTGGAGTACCGACGGCCGGTCCCGCGCTCCTGCATGGCGCCGAGCGAACCCATTCCGCGGTAGGTCTTGTACTGCTTGCCGGCGACGAAGATCAACTCGCCCGGCGACTCCTCGACGCCGGCCAGCAGCGAACCCAGCATCACGGTGTCCGCTCCCACGGCGATGGCCTTGGCGATGTCTCCGGAATACTGCAGGCCACCGTCGCCGATCAGCGGGACCCCGGCGGGGCGGCAGGCCTTGGCCGCCTCATGGATCGCGGTGACCTGGGGCACCCCGATCCCGGTGACCACCCTGGTGGTGCAGATCGAGCCCGGTCCGACCCCGACCTTGACGGCGTCCGCGCCGGCGTCGATCAGCGACTGGGCACCGGCCCTGGTGGCGACGTTGCCGCCGATGATGTCGACGCGGTCGCCGACATCCTTCTGCAGTCGGGCGACCATGTCGGCAACGGCGCGGGAATGACCGTGCGCCGTGTCAACGGTGAGAACGTCGACGCCGGCGTCGACCAGTCCCATGGCACGTGCGTAGGCCGGTTCGCCAACGCTGACCGCGGCGGCCACCAGCAACCGGCCGTCCGCGTCCTTGGTGGCGTTCGGATACTGCTCGGTCTTGACGAAGTCCTTCACCGTGATCAGCCCGCGCAACCGACCGTCGGCGTCGACCAACGGCAGCTTCTCGATCTTGTGCTTGCGCAGCAGGCCCAGCGCGGCTTCGGCGGTGACCCCGACCGGCGCGGTGATCAGCGGCATCGGCGTCATGATCTCCCGGACCGGCCGGTCGCGGTCGAGCTCGAACCGCATGTCCCGGTTGGTGATGATGCCCACCAGCCGGCCGTCCGCGTCGGTCACCGGCACCCCGGAGATCCGGAACTTCGCGCAGAGGCCGTCCGCTTCCTCGAGGGTGGCGTCCGGCGGGCAGGTGACCGGGTCGGTGACCATGCCGGCCTCGGAACGTTTGACGATCTCGACCTGGGCGGCCTGTTCGGCCGGCGGCATGTTGTAGTGCAGTACGCCGATCCCGCCCTGGCGGGCCATCGCAATGGCCATCCGCGCTTCGGTGACGGTGTCCATCGCGCTGGAGACCAGCGGGATCTTCAACCACAGGTTGCGGGTGAGCCGGGTCGCGGTGTCCGCCTCGCTGGGTACCAGATCGGAGGCATCCGGAAGCAGCAGGATGTCGTCGTAGGTCAACCCGATCAAGCCGAACTTGTCGTCGGACACGCCGTCCATCTGCCTTCTTCCGATCGTGGTCCGCATCCTGCGCGGGGCCTACCCCATCCTAGGCGAGCCACGCAGCCGGGCAGTCCGGCCGGCCGACGGGCGGCAGTCGCTGTCCGGCCCTAGATTCCGCGCATGACGATCGACTTCCTCGGGCAGTTGCGCGCGCAGTCGGCGCGCTTCGGTGAGGTGCTGGCCGGTACCCAGCCCACCGCTGAGGTACCGAGCTGCCCTGGTTGGACCGCTGCAGACCTGCTCTGGCACCTGACCGAAGTGCAGTCGTTCTGGGCCACCATCGTCCGCGACCGGCTCGACGATCCGGAGGGCGTCGACGCACCCGACCGCCCGACCGATCCGCAGGAGCTGCTGCTGTGCTACCGGGCGGCGAGCGCAACACTGCTCGACGCGCTGGCCACCGCGCCGGTCGACACCCCCGTCTGGACCTGGCACGACGACGACCAGAGCGTCGGGTTCGTCCGCCGTCGGCAGGCACACGAAGCACTGATCCACCGGCTGGACGCGGAGCTGACGGCCGGCGCGACACCGGCGGCGGTCGATCCGGAGCTCGCCGCCGACGGAGTCTCTGAAGTGCTGGAGGTGATGTACGGTGGCGCGCCGCCCTGGGCGGACGAACAGCGCGACGGCCCGACCGGTCGGGTGTCCGCCACCGACACCGGCGACGAGTGGTTCGTGCAGCTCGGCCGGTTCAGCGGGACCAGCCCGAACAGCGGCACCGTGTACGCGGACGAGCCGAACCTGCGGGTGGTCGCCGCAGCCGATCCGAGCTTCACCGTCACAGGCACGGCGCGGGACCTGGACGCCTGGCTGTGGAACCGGCCCACCGTCGCCGAAGTCTCCGCGGACGGCGCCGATCTGCACCGGTTCACCGCGCTGATCCGCGGCGGGGTGCAGTAGCGCTGTTCGTCCCGAGGCGCCGGACGGGCCCGCTGCGGTCAGTTCTGGGTCTGGGTCAGGGCCCGGGCTGGGTCGACCCGTCCTGGCTCTCGGGCATCTGCCCACCGACCGACTGCTGCCCGGTCGGCGCGATGGCCGCGGCTTCCGAGCTCGCCGGCGGCGTGCTGGGAGCGGTCGACGAGGCCGGGATCTCGGAGCTGGTCGAGGTGCCGGGATCGGTCGACGTCGGCGTGTCGGAACTGGGTGCGGTGGACGAGCCGGCAGTCGGGCTCGGCGTCGTCGTGACCGGCGGCGTGCTCGACGGCGCCGGTGTGCTGCCGGTGGGAGTCGTCGGGTGCTGGGAGGAGGCCGGGGGCTGCAGGGATGGGCTGGACGGGCCGCCGTCCGGGGGTGGAACCTGTGCGGGGGTCGATACCGGCGCCGGCGACCCGGACGGCGGGCTGGTGCTCGTCGATCCCGCCGACCGCGACGGCGATCTCGATGTCGAGATCGAGGTCGAGGTCGAGGTCGAGGTCGACGACTCGGCCCTGCTCGAAGGACTGCTGACCGCGGACGACGCCACCGCGGACGGATCGAAGACATCCGACGGCTCGGGCGCCTGCGCCGCGACACCGATCGCGGGCTCTGCCGGCCCACCCACCGAGTCGAGCGCAGCCCACAGCGACACCAGGTCGGTCTCCAGCTCTTCCTTGCCGTCCCTGGGCTTGACCTTGGGGATGACCGTCGAGGCGACTCGGAGGTCCGATTTGGCCTTCTCGGTCATCCCGGCGTCGATCGCGCTGCGCGCGTTGGTGAGCGCTTCCCGCGCGGTCTTGCCGGCAACCATGGAGTCGGCGCGATCGGACCACAGGACCTGGGTGACCGGGAACAGCATGTCACCGGGGTGCGCAGCGCGAGCGCCGACCGCCGCGGAGCCGATCAGTAGGGCGCAGATCGCAGCCGCGATACCGATCACCGGTCGGCCGGTGCGACGGGCCCGCGCGGCGGTGGCCACACCGGCGGCGACCGACTCGGCGCTCGGCGGTGCCGGCAGCGGCTGCGCGGTGAGCTGCTCGCGCCAGGTGACGAACAGTTCCGAGAGCGGGTCTCCGAGATCGGACGGCAGCCGCGCCGAGATCGCCTCGGCCGTCCGCGCCCGCGGCCACGCGTGCACGAAGACGTCCGTCGGCTCCGGTGGTGCGTCGGCCGGCGTCGGGGCCCGGTGGGCGCCGATGACGTCGAGCAGGACGTCGTCGGACACGACATCGGCGAGGTCGACGACAGTCTGGTCGTCGGCAGGCCGACCAGGGTCGGTGAAGTCGTGGCGCCCCATCAGATCAGCTGCTCGATCAGGGCGCGGTCGCCGGCCAGCAGCTTGCGCAGCTTTGCCAGTGCGCGGTGTTGGGCGACCCGCACGGCACCGGCCGTCATGCCGAGTGCCTCAGCGGTCTCCTCCGCCGACAGACCCACGCCGACCCGCAACGTCAGGATGTCGCGCTGGACGGCGGGCAGACCCTCCATCAACTCGGCGACCTGGCGGGCGATCGAGGTGTCCATCGCGAGTTGCTCCGGGTCGCGATCCGTGCTCACGGTCTCGGGGAGGTCGGCGACCATGTGCAGCCGCGAGCGGGCCGCCGCCCGGTGCGCGTCGATCACCTTGTGCGCGGCGATGCCGTACACGAAGGCCAGGAACGGCCGGCTGTCGCGACTGTAGGTGGGCAGGGCGGTCATGACGGCCATGCACACCTCCTGGGCGACATCGTCGGCGGTCGAGAGCGACCGGTGGCCCGCGGACAGCCGGGCTCGACAGAACCGCACGACGAGCGGGTGTACCCGGGCGAGCAGCGACTCCAAGGCAGTCCGCTCACCGTCGACCGCGCGGTCGACGAGGATGTCGATCTCCTCGCCTGCCTCTTTCATCGCGTTCGACAGCTCCCCCGTTACACCCCGTGAGGTGTCCGATGACAGATTGTGTCCATCGTGGTCACATGGGCAGGACTCGACCGGGCCCGATCAACCGATCGTAATGGTTGCGGCCACGTTTGCAGCAGCCCCCACGCGGGGGAACGCGCAGGGCTGACGTGGGTGGGCGGGCCGGGTCAGGCCACCAGGCCCCGGCGGAAGCCGACGGCCACCGCCTGCGCCCGGTCGCGGGCGCCGAGCTTGCGGAACAGCCGCCTGGCATGCGTCTTGACGGTGTCCTCGGACAGGAACAGCTCCCGGCCGATCTCGCCGTTGGACTGACCCTGGCTCATCCCGCGGAGCACCTGCAGCTCCCGCTCGGTGAGCTGGGCCTCGCCGTCGAGGGAGTCGCGGGGTGACGGCAACCGCGGGCTGGTCAGGGTGTCCGCCAGCGCCGAAACGATCTCCGGCTGGGTCGCATCCCAGCGTAGGAAACCGCGGGCACCGCAGGCGATCGCCGCAGCGATCGAAGCGGTGTCGTCCGGCGAGCCGAACACGATCACCACTGCGGCCGGATGGATCGCCAGCAGCCGTCGGGTCGCCTCGATGCCGCTGGTCAGCGCCCGCTGGGTGCCGATCAGCACGACGTCGGCGCTCTCCCGCCCGAATCGGCTGAGCAGCTCGTCGCCACTGCCGACGCAGTCGATCCCGTCGACCGACGGCACGGCTGCCATCACCCTGGTCAGTCCGTCGCGCGCAGTGCGACGCTCATCGCAAATAAGGACGCTGGTCACGTCAACCTTCTCCCACATGTCATCGCTGATCGCCCGCCGCCCGCTGATCGACCTGTCTCCCGCTCCCCCGAGCAGGGTTCGTACCGGCCCCGCCGGTGAACCAGAGTGAGCACATTGCAGATCAGAGGGACATATCTAACGGAGTGTAGCCGTTTCGCTGCACACCGTTCTACACCGATCGGTGCCGTACCGACGTCCGATTCCCCGAACGGGGGACGCCCACTCGTCGGGCCGCACGTTCGGACGGGCGGCCGGGCGGATTCTGTCCGCCCTCCGAAGGATTGCGCATGATCATGGTCTTGTGGATCGCCCCATGATCGAATTAGGGTCTCCTCGACAGCAGCGCCGAGATCAGCGCGGATCCGGCGACAGGGTGACCCATCTGCGGTTCTCCGGTCCGAGTGGCCGGTGATGCCGGGCGGTGGCAGCCTGTGTTCTCGGTCCGCATCCCGATCCGACGCCGGTGCAACGATGAGGGGATCGCCATGGCCGACACCCGACGACTTCCCGGACCGAACGCCGACCTGTGGGACTGGCAACTGCATGCCGCCTGCAGAGGGATGGCGAGTTCGTACTTCTTCCATCCCGAGGGGGAACGCGGCCCGGCCCGGGCGCGCCGCGAGGCCAGGGCCAAAGCGGTCTGCCTGGAGTGTCCCGCCCTCGCCGCCTGCCGTGCCCATGCGTTGCAGGTGCACGAGCCCTACGGAATCTGGGGCGGACTGTCCGAGAGCGAGCGAGCCGCCCTCATCGCGCCGCAGCCGCGCTGAATCTCGGCCGGGCCGTGCGGGCGTGACGCCGGATTCCCACGGGTCCTCTGTACATCGGCCGCCGCCTGACGCGATCGTGGAGGACATTCCACGATAGTAGGACGGATTCGGGCGGCGTACCTCTGATGACCCACGTTTCGTTCACCCCTTCGGGAGAAGGTGTCCCCCGGCTGGGCGTGTCGCGGCGTGTCGGCCAGCAGCGGGGGCGGGGCCGACGCCGGCCGTCGTTCGTGAGACATCGGCACAGACGGCGTCCGGCCGTAGCCGGACGCCGTCTGTGCCGCTGTGCTGGCCCTCGGGTGATCCGAGGTCAGTGCTGGTGGCCCGCGTGGCCCCCGGCGTCGGCCGGCTCCGGCTCCTTGATGTCGGTGACCGCGGTCTCGGTGGTCAGGACCATCCCGGCGATGGATGCGGCATTCGACACGGCGCTGCGGGTGACCTTGACCGGGTCGATGATGCCGGCGGCGATCAGATCGGTGAACTCGCCGGTGGCCGCGTCATAGCCCTGCCCGAGCGGGAGTTCGGCGATGGCGTTCACCACGACCGCCCCCTCGACGCCGGCGTTGGTGGCGATCCAGAAGGCCGGCGCGGTGAGCGCCCGCCGCATGATCGCCACGCCGAGCGCCTCGTCGCCGGTGAGCCCGAGCCCGTCGGCGAGTTCGGCGGCTGCGTGCACCAGCGCAGACCCGCCACCGGCGATGATGCCCTCCTCGACCGCTGCCTTGGTGGCGGCGACCGCGTCCTCGATGCGGTGCTTGCGCTCCTTGACCTCGGTCTCGGTGGCGGCACCGACCTTGATCACCGCGACCCCGCCGGCCAGCTTCGCGAGCCGTTCCTGCAGCTTCTCGCGATCCCAGTCCGAGTCGGTCTTCTCGATCTCCGCCTTGATCTGGGCCGACCGCTCGGCCACCGCAGCGGCGTCGCCGCCGCCGTCGACCATGGTGGTGGTGTCCTTGGTGACCACAACCCGGCGGACCGAGCCGAGCACCTCGAGTCCGACCTCGGACAGCTTCAGCCCGACCTCGGAAGAGACCACCTCGCTCCCGGTGACGATGGCGAGGTCCTGCATGAACGCCTTGCGCCGGTCGCCGAAGAACGGCGACTTGACCGCGATCACCTTGATCGTCTTGCGCAGCGAGTTGACCACCAGGGTGGACAGGGCCTCGCCCTCGATGTCCTCGGCGATGATCAGCAGCGGCTTCGAGTCGGCGAGCACCTTCTCCAGCAGCGGCAGCAGGTCGGCCAGGGCGGAGATCTTCTCGCGGACCAGCAGCACCGCCGGGTTTTCCAGCACGGCTTCGCCGGCCTCGGGGTCGGTGATGAAGTGCGGCGAGATGAAGCCCTTGTCGAACTGCACGCCGTCGGTGTACTCGAGCTCGATGCTGAGCCCGTTCGACTCCTCGACGGTGACGACGCCGTCGGCGCCGACCTTGTCGATGGCCTCGCCGAGCAGTTCGCCGATCAGTGCGTCGCGGCTGGCGATCGTGCCGACCTGCGCGATCGACGTGCGGTCACCGGCCACCGGCGTGGACCGGGCCGCGAGGATCTCGGCGACCTTCTCGGCCGCTCTGCTGATTCCGGTGCGAAGGGCGAGCGGGTCGGCACCTGCCGCAACGTTGCGCAGCCCCTCGGCCACCAGGGCCTGGGCCAGCACCGTTGCGGTGGTGGTGCCGTCGCCGGCCACGTCGTTGGTCTTGGTGGCGGCGGTCTTCGCGAGCTGGGCCCCGAGGTTCTCCAGGGCGTCGTCGAGTTCGATGTCGCGCGCGATGGTGACCCCGTCGTTGGTGACGGTCGGGCCGCCGAACTTCTTGTCCAGCACCACGTACCGGCCGCGCGGGCCGAGGGTGATCTTGACCGCGTCGGCCAACTTGTCGACGCCGCGCTGGATGCCGGAGCGGGCCTGGGTATCGAAGCTGATCTGCTTCGCCATGTGTCGTCCTTCGGTGAATGTGGTGTGAAAGGTGTCGGGCTGAACGTGTCCGGATCGGTGCTGCGAACGCAGCACGCCCCGGCTGCCCAGGTGGGCCGCCGGGGCGTGCGCGGACTGCGTGCGGGCGGGGCTGCCGAAATATCAGCCCTGCCCGTGACTCACTTGCTGACCTTGGCCAGTACGTCGCGGGCCGAGAGGATCAGGTACTCCTGGCCCGAGTACTTGACCTCGGTGCCGCCGTACTTCGAGTAGATGACGACGTCGCCTTCGACAACGTCGAGGGGAACCCTCTTGCCGTTGTCGTCGTACCGGCCCGGGCCCACAGCCAGGACAGTGCCCTCCTGGGGCTTCTCCTTGGCGGTATCGGGAATGACGAGCCCGGACGCGGTTGTCGTCTCGGCCTCGTTGGCCTGGACGAGGATCTTGTCCTCGAGCGGCTGGATGTTCACGCTCGCCACGGTGTGACCTCCCCCTTCTGGGGTGTTACGTGCTGTCGGTTGTCGGTGAGCGCCGCCGCCATGATGCTTGCCGCCCGTCGTCGCGGGTGCCGGGTGGCTTCGGTGGCGTCCCTCAACTAGCACTCTAACCAGGCGAGTGCCAGGTCTCAACCCCGGGGGGCAGATCCGGCTCCGACCGCGCCCGGGCAGGAAACGTCTACTCGCCGACCTCGGCGTCGGCGGTTCAGCCCCCGCGACCGGTGTGCGGCGACCGCCGGTGCTCAGCCCGCGTCGGCGAGCAGCTCGCCCAGCGTGGCGACGTCGGCGCGGGCGGCCGGCGCGGTGCCGGATTCCTCGTGGGCGGCCAACCAGGCGTTGTCCCCGGGCACCAGCAGTCGGGCCAGCACGCCCTGCGCGGCGGTGCGCCGGGCCGGGGTCAGTTCTGTGTCCAGGTGCTCGAGATAGGCCCGCAGGCCGGTGCTGTCCGGCGCGCCCTCGAGGACCTCGGGCGCGCGCTCGGTGAGCAGCAGCGTCACGGCGAGCAGTCCGCGGTCGCCGGCGGCTGCCGAGACCGCACCGCCGTCCGGAGCGAGCACCCCGCGCAGCGCAGCGGTCAGCAGATCGCCGGCCTCTGCGCCCCTCGCAGCCCGGAACGCGGCCAGCGACTCCGGTACCGCCGGTCCCACGAACACGGTCTGCAGCATCGGCTCTCCCTACTCCCGGATCCCGGCGTTCACACGTGCACGGCCGACACCGGCAGGCCAGGGTCACCGGTGAGCAGTTCCGAGGACGGGCTGCCGCCTGCGGCAACCACGAAGGCGCCGACCGCAGCGATCATCGCACCGTTGTCGGTGCACAGCCCGGGCCGCGGTATCCGCAGGGTCAGACCGGCTGCGGCACAGCGCTGTCCGGCGAGTTCCCGGAGCCGGCCGTTGGCGGCCACGCCGCCGGCAACGACGACCGTCCCGATCTCGAGATCCATGGCCGCGCGGACCATCTTGGCGGTCAGCACGTCGGCCACCGCCTCCTGGAAGGAGGCGCAGATGTCGGCCACCGGAACGGCTCGGCCGCGCCGCTCGAGGCCCTCGACATGACGGGCCACCGCTGTCTTCAGCCCGGAGAAGGAGAAGTCGTAGCGGGAGTCCCGCGGCCCGGTGAGGCCCCTCGGGAAGGCGACCGCCGACGGATCACCCTCGGCGGCCAGCCGGTCGATCACCGGACCGCCGGGGTAGCCGAGCCCCAGCAATCGGGCCACCTTGTCGTAGGCCTCGCCGGCGGCGTCGTCGAGAGTGCTTCCCAGCTCGGTGATGTCGCCGGCGAGGTCGTCCACCCGGAGGAGCTGGGTGTGACCACCGGAGACCAGCAGAGCCAAGGTGGTGCCGGGCAGCGGACCGTGTTCCAGGGTGTCGGCGGCGACATGCCCGGCCAGGTGGTTGACGCCGAACAGCGGCACGTCCCAGGCGGCGGCGTAGGCCTTCGCGGCCGCGACCCCGACCAGCAGTGCGCCGGCCAGTCCGGGCCCGCAGGTCACCGCGACCGCATCGACATCCCGGTGCGACACCCCGGCCTTGTCGAACGCGGCACGCACCGTCGGAGTCATCGCCTCCAGGTGGGCCCGGGACGCGATCTCCGGGACGACACCGCCGAACCGGGCGTGCTGGTCCGAGCTGGACGCCAGCTGGTGACCGAGGAGTTCCGGGCCGTCGGCGGTGATCCGTACCAGGCCGGCACCGGTCTCGTCGCAGGACGACTCGATCCCGAGCACGATGCTGCCGACGGCGTTCATCCGGCCGCGCGTTCCATGGTGAAGGCGTCCGCTCCGCTGGGCTGGTAGTAGCGGCGGCGCAGACCGATCCGGACGAAGCCGTTGGCCGCGTACAGGCCGATGGCCGGCGCGTTGTCGGTGCGCACCTCCAGCAGGATGCGCCGGCCGCCGGCGGCCGCGATCAGGTCGTCGAGCAGCGCCCGTCCGATGCCGTGGCCCTGGGCCGCTCCGGCCACCGCGATGGTCAGCACCTGGGCGTCGTCACCGACGATGCCCAGGCCGGCATAGCCGTCGACGGTGCCGTCGTCGGCACGGTGCACGACGTAGTGGTTGCCGGCCGCCAGCTCCCCCCAGAACATCTCCGGAGTCCACGGCGAGTCGCCGGCGAACAGCTGCGCCTCCAGCTCGGCCAGTCGCTCGATCTCCCACCAGCGCAACGGCTCCAGAGTGATCATGGGGCGAGCACCGTCCGCGGCTTCGGCGGCACCGCGTCCGGCCGCCGCAGGTACAGCGGAGTCAGCGGTCCCGGTACCGCGCCGGTGAGCAGGCCGGGGACCGCGCAGCCGGCCAGCCCGGCCGACAGCGGGGCGATGGCAGCGAGCACCGGCAGGCCGAGCGCGGCCACCAGCGGCGCCCCGGCTCCGGTGACGGCCCCGGCGTCGGTGACAACCGCCGCCGGTGCGAGCACCTCGGGCCCCCGGATCCGGCGGCCGCCCGCCGCGTAGCCGGACAGGTAGACCTCCCGCCGTCGGGCATCGGTGACCACCAGCAGCCCGGCCTCCGACCGCACGGTGCGGGCGATGGCGTCATGGCTGGGAACGCCGTGCACCGGGAGGTCGAGCGCATCTCCGAGGGCGGCCGCGGTGGCGATGCCGACCCGCAAACCGGTGAAGGGTCCAGGGCCCAGCCCGACCACGACGGCGTCGAGGTCGCGCAGGGTGTTGCCGGCCTCGCCCAGGGCGCGCCGGGCGAGTGGGATCAGCTGCTCGGCGTGCGCGAACGGACTGTCCACGGTGTGCTCCGCCACCACCGTCACCGGCTCCGGCGTCCGGCCCGCGTCGAGTTCGGCGACCAGTTCGTGCGGACGGCGCAGCACTACGACACCGGCGGTGACCACCGGCGTCGAGGTGTCCAGGACGAGCACGAGCACGGTTGCCCACTGTAGAGCGCGGGCGCTGGTGCAGCAGACGCGCCGCTGATCCCGACCGCGGGCTACTGTCTGACCGGGTCGGCGCGCGGGCCGGCCGTGTCGAGGGAGGGCGCCCGAGTGGCCCACCACGTCACCCTGGCCGACGTAGCCCGCGCTGCCGGGGTGTCGCTGGCCACCGCGTCCCGGGCGCTCAACGGGGCACCTGGCCGGACGGTCGGCGCCGAGCTCAAGGACCGGGTGGTCACCGCGGCCCGCGCGCTGAACTACTCGCCCAACGCCACCGCCCAGGCGATGGCCCGCGGCCAGACCGCGACCGTCGGGTTGATCGTGCACGACATCGCTGATCCCTACGCGGCTTCCGTCGCCTCGGGGGTGATGTCCGCGGCGGCGGAGCGGGACCTGATCGTCACCATCTCGTCGACGCTGTCGGATCCCGAGGAGGAGATCCGGCACGTCGAGGCGCTCCGCCGGCAGCGGGCCAGAGCGGTGATCCTGGCCGGATCACGTTTCGCTGACCGGGATCTCGAGCGGCAGCTGGCCGACGAACTGCTCGGCATCCTGGAAACCGGCGGCCACGTCGCGGCAATCGGCCAGCGCCGGCTGCCGGTGAACACCGTGGAGATCGACAACGCCGAGGGCGGCCGCCGGCTCGCCCGGGTGCTCTGGTCGCTGGGCTACCGGCGGTTCGCCGTGCTCGCCGGGCCGGAGGCGCTGTTGACGTCGGAGGACCGGTTCCTCGGCTTCCGGGCCGGGTTGGCCGAGTGCGGGCACCAGCTGCCGGACGAGAACGTCATCGCCACCCAGTTCACCCGGGACGGCGGGTACGTCGCGATGACCGAACTGCTCGATCGGGAGATCGAGGTGGAGGCGGTCTTCGCGGTCAACGACGTGATGGCCGTCGGCGCGATGGCGGCGCTGCGCGAACAGGGCCACCGGGTACCGGAGGACCTTGCGCTGGCCGGCTTCGACGACATCCCGACGCTGCGTGACGTACAGCCCCCGTTGACCACCGTGCGCATCCCGCTGGTCGAGATCGGCCGGCGGGCGCTGAGTCTGGCGATGGACGGAGCCGGCGGCGATCCGGACGTCCCGGTGGCGGTGACGATCGCCGGCGACGTCGTGGTCCGGGCCAGCACGCCGACCCGGTTGTAACCCGGTGGAGGCTCCGCCTACCCCGCGGCCAGCGGCAGCCGCACCTCGAAGCGGCAGCCCGGCGGCGAGTTCCGCACACTGATCTGGCCGCCGTGCGCCTCGACGAGCCCACGCGCGATCGCCAACCCGAGGCCGCCGCCGGACTCCACCCCGGGCACGCCCGCGCCGGGCGACCTGGCCCGGCCGCCACGGAAAGCGGTCTCGAACACCCGTGGCAGGTCGTCCTCCGGGATCCCGCCGCAGCCGTCCTGCACGGTGACCACCGCGAATCCCTCGGCCGCGGCCGCCCGTACGGCGACCGTGCCGTCGGACGGCGTGTGCCGGATGGCGTTCACCAGCAGGTTGCGCAGCACCCTGGTCAGCTCGGGGTCCGAGCCGCGCACCACCGGCCAGGTCGGCGCGTCCACCGTCACCGTCACTCCGCACTGCCGGGCCGCCGGGCCGGTGGATTCCAGTGCCTGCGCCACCACGTCGTCGGTGGGCACATCGGCGAAGGTGATCCGCAGCGCCCCTGCGTTGATCCGGGACAGCTCGAACAGGTCGTCGACCAGGCCGGAGAGCCGGTGCGTCTCGGCGCTGATCCGCCGGGCGTAGTCGGACACCTCGGCCGGTTCGGTGACGACCGCGTCCTCCAATGCCTCGCTCATGGCGCGGATCCCCGCCAGCGGGGTACGCAGGTCGTGCGACACCCAGGCGACGAGTTGACGCCGCGAGGACTCGGCCGCCCGCTCCTCGGCTCTGGTCCGCTCCGCGGCCAGGCCGCGCAGCGTGATCCGCCGGCCCAACAGCACCGCAACCGGGATCACCGAGACGGCGATCAGCATGCACGACACCAGCGTCCAGCGCAGTTGCGGCGTGAACATGAACCCGCTGATGGCGACCACGAAACCGAGCACCGCGAGGATCGGCACCGTCACCAGGACCGCGATGTTCACCGCCGCCGAGCGGTCCCGGACCAGGTACAGCAGGCCCATCTCGAGTCCGGCGGTGATCGCGCACGCCACCAGTGCCCAGGGCAGGATGTGCCAGAACTCGGTCACCCCGGCCCCCGGTCCGGATCGCCGGCCGGATCGAACCGGTAGCCGACGCCCCAGACGGTGACGATCCGCTGCGGCACCGCGGGCTCCGGCTCGATCTTCTCGCGCAACCGCCGGACGTGGACGGTGACGGTCGACTGGTCGCCGAAGGACCACTGCCACACCTGCTCCATCAGCTCGGTGCGTCCGAACACCTGGCCGGGGTGCCGCAGCAGGAACGCGAGCAGGTCGAACTCCCTGGCGGTCAGGGCCAGCGGAACACCGCCGCGCCGGGCCTGCCTGGCCACCGGGTCGACCTCCAGATCGCCGTCGACCAGCCGGCCGGCGGGCGCGACGGCCGGCCGGGTCCGGTCGAGCACCCGGCCGACCCGCAACGCCAGTTCGCGCGGGCTGAACGGCTTGACCACGTAGTCGTCGGCGCCGTACTCCAACCCGACCACCCGATCGGACTCCTGCCCCAGCGCGGTCAACATGATCATCGGGACGTCCGAGCTGCGCCGGATCTCGCGGCAGAGTTCCAGCCCGTCCATTCCCGGCAGCATCAGGTCCAGCACGATCAGGTCCGGGTGGCCGGCCCGCCACGCGGCCAGCCCGGCGGCGCCGTCCACCGCCTCGATCACCTGATGGCCCTCCCGGGTCAGATAGCGTCTGACCACCTCGCGGACCGTGTCGTCGTCGTCGACGACCAGCACCGTGCCGGCCATCTCAGACCGCCAGGGCCAGGGCCAGCCGGTCCGCCCAGTCGCCACCGACCGCGTCGAGTTCGGCGGTCCGGGTGTCGTCTGGATGGCGGGTCAACCGGATCACCAGCCGCTCATCGGACAGCGCATCGGCGAGGCCCTCGCCCCACTCGATCACCACCGCGGCCCGGGTCAGGTCGGTGTCCAGGTCCAGGTCGTCCAGCTCCAGCGCCCCGGCCAGCCGGTATGCGTCGACGTGCACCAATGCGGTGCCCGGCCCGGTGTGCACCCTGGCGATGACGAAGGTCGGCGACATCACCGTGCCGGTGACGCCCATGCCGGCGCCGATCCCCTTGGTCAGCGCGGTCTTCCCGGCGCCCAGCGCCCCGGACAGGATCACCACATCACCCGCGCGGAGCAGCCTGCCCAGCGCGCTGCCGAAGTCCAGCGTGTCCTGCAGCGTCGGGAGTTCGATCATCGCGCCTTCCGCACCGGGCCGGTCCCGATCCCGGCCCGCTCGGCGGCCTTGTCGAGCAGGATCCGCAGCGCGTCGTTGACCACGTCCGGGCTCTCCATCATGGCCATGTGGCCGGCGCCGGGGACGATCACGAACTCTGCGCCCGGCAACGAGTCGGCAATGGCCCTGGACCTGGCCGGCGGTGTCACCCGGTCCGCGGACCCGCAGATGATCAGAACCGGCAGTCCGGACAGTGCCGGGATCGACGCCGTCTGGTTGTGCGCGAGCAGCGCCGGCGCGAATTCGGCGATCACCTCCACCGGGGTGTCGCTGATCATCTCGTCCAGGTAGTCGACCATCGCCGGCGGCACGTCCTTGCGGGCGAAACCCAACGCCCTGGTGAGGAGCCAGACCGCGTCCTTGCTGCCGGAACGCCCGCGCTCGAAGATGGCGGGATAGCGGGCGGCGACCGTGGTCACCATCTTGAGCACCGGGGTGGAGCCGGTGACGATCCGGCTCACCTCCGGCTGGGCGAGCTGGGTCGCCGAGGTGGACAGCAGCGCCACACCGACCAGTCGCTCGGCGATCAGGTCCGGCTGCTGGCCGGCCAGGGTGAGCAGCGGCCATTCCGCCCATCGAGTGCGCGATGATCACCACCGGTCCGACCGGCGCGGCGGTGGCCAGCACCGCAGCCAGGTCGGCGGCCAGGTCGTTCATCGTCGAGTGCCCGGACGTGGCTCTGGTCGAGAGTCCGTGCGAGCGCTGGTCGTAGAACACCATTCGCGCGGCCGGGCCCGATCCGGCGCCGAAGCCGGGACCGGCCAGGCCGAGGCGCTGGTAGTGCCAGGAGCCGCTGCGCAGCATCCAACCGTGCGCGAAGAGCACGGTCAGCGGCGCGTCGGTGGGGCCGACCTCCTCGACGTGCAGCGCCACCCCGTCTGCGGCGTCCACCGAGTAGCTGCGGTCGGCAACCAGGCTGTCGTAGGCCGGCTCGTTCTCGGAGACCGCAGCCTCGAGCGCCTCCGCGCGGTACCGCCGCATCGCCCGCCGCTGCGCCGTCACCCCGCCCAGCGCTGCGGCACCGACGACGCCGGTGACGATCGACGCCGCGCCGATCACCTTCCCGACGGGTCCGAGCGGACTCATGCTTCCCCTTGCCCCGTGCTCATCCCACGATGGAACCACGTCCGCGGTGGCGACCCCGGCAGATCGGCCGCGGTGGGTGCGGAGGTCCGACCGCCGGCACCGAATCCGAACTACCGGGCCGGCCCCAGGAACTCCCACAATGCCTGCGCGCCGGCCCGTCCGGCCGCCTCGGCCCGCTCACCCGCGCGGCCGTGCACATGCGCGGCGACCGTGGCGGCGGTGAACGGGTCGAGCCCGGTCGCCAACAGGGAGCCGACCAGGCCGGAGAGCACGTCGCCCGAACCCGCGGTGGCCAGCCATCCGGAGCCGCTCAGGTTGACTGCGGTGCGCCCGTCCGGTGCGGCGATCACGGTGCGGTGGCCCTTGAGCAGCACCGTCGCCCCGGACCTGGCTGCGGCCGCGCGGGCGGCGGACAGCCGCCGCGCGGGGTCGAGATCGGGGAACAGCCTGGCGAACTCGCCTGCGTGCGGCGTCAGGACTGTCGACACCCCCCGCCGGACCCGGGAGACCAGCAGGCCGGGTGCGCCGGCCAGCAGCGTGAGCCCGTCGGCGTCGACCAGCACCGGCTCGTCGTTGGCGAGCACCTCCCGGAGCCGGGCGAACGCCGCGCCGTCGGTTCCCATCCCCGGGCCGACCGCCCACGCCTGCACCCGGCCGGTCTCCGCAGGCGACGGCGCCGCGATCACCTCCGGCCAGCGGGCCAGCACCGCCGCCGCCTGCGGTCCCGCGTACCGGACCAGCCCGGGCCGGAGGCTGACCGCGGCGCCGACGCTCAACACGGCCGCGCCGGGGTAGCGGTCCGAGCCCGCGACGATGCCGACAACACCGCCGGAGAACTTGTCCGAGCCGGTCCCCGGCGCGGGGATCCGCAGGTCGGCGTCCGGGTCGGTGAAGGCGACCGCGTCCGGTTCCCCGGTGACGGCCAGGTCCACGTCATCCGACGGCGCCATCCCGATACCGGCCACCACCAGTTCGCCGGTCGCGCCGGCGATCAGCAGCCCGGTCTTGGCGGCGCCGATGGTCACCGTGAGATCGGCGCTGAAGACGGGCCCGTCGGTGACGCCGGTGTCCGGGTCGATCCCCGACGGCAGGTCGACCGCGACCCGCAGACCGACCGCGTCGTTGGCCCGTTCCACGAGTTCGGCGGCCGGCCCGCGCAACGGTGGCCGTGCCGCGATACCGACCAGACCGTCGAGGATGACGTCCGCGTCGTCGATCTCGCGGTACCGGTCGACCACCCGGCCGCCGGCCGCCCGGAACGCGGCAAGTCCGGCCCGGTGCGCGCGGTCCGGATCGGTGAGAACCGCGCGGACAGCCATCCCGCGACGGCGCAGCAGGGCCCCGGCGAACAGCGCGTCGCCGCCGTTGTTCCCCGAACCGACCAACAGCACGCCGGTCCGGCCCGGCAACGGCCCGCCGAGCCGGTCGGTGATCGCGACCGCGACCGCCCGAGCCGCCCTGGCCATCAACGCCGGCTCCCCGACGCCGGCCAGCGCGATCCGCTCGACCGCTCTGATCTGGTCCACCGTGTACGCACGGATCATGGATCGAACCTATCGCGGCCGGGCCCGCGGCCGGTCCGGGTCAGTGCATCGGCATCGGGGCGGCCACCGCGTCCGCACCCTCGAGCGCACGGGCCGGCCGGCGCGGCAGCAGGAACGCCGGGATCAGGCAGAGCAGGATCAGCACCAGGGCGACCATGAACGTCGCCCCGAACGCGTCGGCGAGCGCGATCGGACCACCCTCGCGGACCGCCGGCGGGAGCTGGTCGACCGGAATCTGCGCCTGCAGCCCGCCGAGATACCCCGCGGCCAACGGCCGGTTCAGCACCAGGTTGGTCAGGATCACCGACATCACCGCGGTGCCGATCGACCCGGCCGACTGCTGCACGATGTTCATCAGTGTCGATCCGCGCGCGACCTGGTCGTGCTTGAGCGACGCCAGCGCCGCGGACATGATCGGCATCATCGTCATGCCCATGCCCATGCCCATCACGAACAGCGCCCCGAGCAGCAGCGGGTAGGGCGAGTCCGCGGCGACCTGGGTGAAGACCGCCATGCCCGCGGCGATCAGCACGATGCCGGCGAGCACCAGCTTGCCGGGGCCGATCTTGTCGGTGAGCTTGCCGGCCATCGGCATGGTGAGCATCGCGCCGATGCCCTGCGGGGCGAGCAGCAGACCGGCCTGCAGCGTGGTGACCCCGCGGACCTGCAGGAAGTAGCTGGGCAGCAGCAGCATCGCGCCGAAGAAGGCGACCGCGAACAGCGACATGGTGATCACCGCGACCGACAGCTGGCGGTCCCGGAACAGGTGCAGGTCGATCAGCGGCTGCTCGGTGCGCAGTGCATGGAAGACGAACACCGTCATCAGCACCAGGCCGATCACGCCCGGGATCAGCACCTTGGCCGCTGCCACCGTGCCCTCCCCCGGGATGCTGGCCACGCCGTAGAGGAACAGCGCCAGACCCGGCGAGAGCAGCAGCATGCCGACCACATCGAAGCTCTGCGACGGTTCGGGCGCGTCCTTGGGCAGCACCTTGAACCCGTAGATGAAGGCGACGATGCCGATCGGGAGGTTGATCAGGAAGATCCAGTGCCAGGACGCCGACTGGATCAACCAGCCGCCGAGGATCGGGCCGGCGATCGGACCGAGGAGCATCGGCACCCCGAGCACAGCCATCACCCGGCCGACCCGGGTCGGGCCGGCGGCGTGGGTCATGATCGTCATGCCCAGCGGAAGGAGCATGCCGCCGCCGAGCCCCTGCAGCACCCGGAAGCAGATCAGCGCCTGGATGCTCCAGGCGCAGGCGCACAGAGCCGAACCGCTGACGAACAGCACCAGGGAGAGCAGGTACAGGCGTTTGGTGCCGAACCGGTCGGCCGCCCACCCGGTGACCGGGATGACCGCGGCGAGGGCCAGCGTGTACGCGGTCATGGTCCAGGCGACGGTGGCGTAGCTCGCGCCGAAGACGACCTGGAAGGTCGGCAGCGCGACGCTCACCACGGTGATGTCGAGGATCGACATGATGGCGCCCAGCACCACCACCCCGGCCACCTTCAGGACGGCCGCATCGAGTTTGTCGTCGGCCGGGGCTGGTGCAGTCATGCCGGATCTCCTTGGCACCGAAGGGGACGGATCAGCAGTGATCCGCAGCATTTTAGCTGCGATCGGTGGGCGCATCGAAGGGGTTTCCCCCGGGATCTGCGTCCGGGAATCAAGACTGCCGAGGTGCCGAAAACTCATCGGTCGGAGCGGATTGGTGCGCTCGGCCCAGCGCGATGACGACGGCCGCGGCGATCCCGGCGTCATGCGAGACCGAGAGCAGCCAGGTCCGGACGCCCGCCGCCGCCGCTGCTGCCGCGACGGTTCCGACCACCTGCAGCGTCGGACGACCGGACTCCTCAGTGACCACCCGGCAGTCGTGCCACTTCATCCCGCGCGGCACCCCGAGCGCCTTGGCCACCGCTTCCTTGACCGCGAACCTGGCAGCCAGCGATGCCGCCGACCGTGGCCCGCCGGACCGGGTGAGCTGCTCGTCGGGAGCGAACAGCCGGGCGGCGAGCAGCCGACTGCGGATCAGGGACGCTTCGAAACGGTCGATGGCGACCACATCGATCCCGACACCGAGCACGACGGCGCCGGCCGGGATCGGAGGCGGGGACGTCATGCCGGACATGGTGTCACCGCAACCCTCCCCCGGCCGCCGGGGGAGGTGATCCGCCCATCCCGGACACCCCGGTGTCGGCAGCTCCGCGTGGACTGCTGGATCTATTCGACGGTGACCGATTTCGCCAGGTTGCGGGGCTTGTCGATGTCGTAGCCGCGGCACCGGGCGATCTCGGCCGCCATGATCTGCAGCGGCACGGTGGCGACCAGCGGCTGCATCAGGGCCGGCACCGGCGGCAGCTCGATCATGGTGTCCGCGAACGGCGCAACCACGTCGTCTCCACGCTCACCGATCACGATGGTCCGGGCGCCGCGGGCCTGGATCTCGCGGATGTTGGAGACCAGCTTCGAATGCAGGAGCGGCTGCCGGACCGGCGACGGCGTCACCACCACGACCGGCAGGCCTTCCTCGATGAGCGCGATCGGGCCGTGCTTGAGTTCGCCGGCGGCGAAACCCTCGGCGTGCATGTAGGCCAGCTCCTTGAGCTTGAGCGCGCCCTCCAATGCCACCGGGTACCCGACGTGCCGTCCCAGGAACAGGATGGCGCGGGAGTCGCTGATCTCCTTGGCCACGGCCCGCACCGGATCCATCAGGAGCAGCGTCTCCTCGACCGCAGCCGGGATCTCGCACAGCTGCTCGTACTCCCTGGCGACCTCGTCCAGGTACTTGGTGCCGCGGGCCTGGGCGAGCGCCAGCCCGACGAGGAAGTTCGCGATCACCTGCGCCAGGAAGGTCTTCGTGGCGGCCACCCCGACCTCCGGTCCGGCGTGCGTGTAGAGCACCGCGTCGGACTCCCGAGGGATCTGGGAACCGTTGGTGTTGCACACCGCGAGCACCTTCGCCCGCTGCCGCCGGGCATGTCGCACCGCCTCCAGGGTGTCGGCGGTCTCCCCGGACTGGGTCACTGCCACCACGAGCGTGTCCCGGTTCAACACCGGATCCCGGTACCGGAACTCGCTGGCCAGCTCGACCTCCACCGGAAGCCTGGTCCAGTGCTCGATCGCGTACTTGGCGACCAGCCCGGAGTGGTAGGCGGTGCCGCAGGCGACCACGAAGACCTTGTCGATGTCGCGCAGCTCGCCGATCGTCATGCGCTGCTCGTCGAGCACGATCCCGGTCTCGTCGAAGTGTCCGCGCAGGGTGTCGGCCAGGGCGGCGGGTTGCTCGGCGATCTCCTTGTCCATGAAGGTCGGGTAGCCGCCCTTCTCGGCCGCCGCCAGGTCCCAGTCGACGTGGAACTCCTTGAAATCCGGCTCGCCACCGCTGAAGCTGCTGATCCGGTAGCCGTCCGGGGTGATCACGACCAGCTGGTCCTGGCCCAGCTCGACGGCGTCGCGGGTGTGTGCGATGAAGGCGGCCACATCCGAGGCCAGGAACATCTCGCCGTCGCCGATGCCGACCACCAGCGGCGAGTTGCGGCGCGCCGCGACCAGCATGTGCGGGACCTCGGCGTGCGCGGCGACCAGGGTGAACGCGCCGTCCAGGCGGCCGCACACCGCAGCCATCGCCGCCGGCAGGTCGCCCTGGGTCGGACCGCTGTCGAACGCCCGGGCGAGCAGGTGCGCGACCACTTCCGTGTCGGTCTCGCTGGTCAGTTCGATCCCGGCCGCCTCCAGCTCGCGGCGCAGCGGCACGAAGTTCTCGATGATGCCGTTGTGGATCACCGCGACCCGCCCCGAGGCGTCGGTGTGCGGGTGCGCGTTGCGGTCGGTCGGGGCGCCGTGGGTGGCCCACCTGGTGTGCCCCATACCGCTGTGGCCGCGCAGGTCAGGACCCTGCTCCAGGTACTCCTCGAGGTTGGCCAGCACGCCCGCCTTGCGGGCGGTGGTGAGCGCGCCCGCCCCGTCCAGAACGGCGACACCTGCGGAGTCGTAGCCGCGGTACTCCAGCCGGCGCAGTCCGGAGAGCAGGAGCGGGAGAGCGTCCCGCGGTCCGGTGTACGCCACGATGCCACACATGTCCCCGAGGCTAGCGGCAGAAATCCGGACGGTCGGCACGCTGTGACGGCCGGATCCGTGGCGTACGCCACGGATCCGGCCGTCATGCAGTGAAATGCTCACATAGCTCTGTGCCGGCACAACTCCGCTCATCCAGGGCCATTGAGAGCGCATCCACCGGGCCGGGATGCGCACTCGATGACGTCAGTTGCAGACTTTCCAGCTGCCCTGCTCGACCACCATCGGTAGCGTCTCGTGCAGTTTCCGGGTCTGACCCGCCATGGCGTACTGCATCACCATCTCGCCGGTGTTTCCCGTCACCGTGACGCCGGCCAGGGTCATGCTCTCCAGGTCGATCTGGGTCGCAGCCTGGGCCGCCCGGTCGGCGAAACCGTCGGACTTCGCCGAGCAGAGGTAGGTCTGCGCGGTGTCGAACGCGCCGGCCCGCATCGCGCCGACGAACGATCCCGCGACCTGCTCGGCCGCGGCCTGACCGGGACCCGCGTCCTGGTTCTGTGGCTCGACGGTGGGCTGCTCCGGCTCATCGACGGGTGCGGTCGGGCCGCTGGTCGCCGGGGGCTCGGTGGGGGTGGCCGGGCCATCGGCCGGCGCCTGCGGCAGCTGCGGGTAGTTCGCGGGCTGGTGCGGCAGCTGGCTCCCGGGGATCTGTGGGGCACTCGGAGCGGCCGGAGCGGCCTTGTCGCCACCGAGGGCAAGGATCAGGGCGACCGTGCCGCCGGCGAGCAGCAGGACGACGGCCGCGACGATGGCGATGACGGTGGTCCGGTTGGACGCCGGGCGGGACTGCTGCCATGACGGCTGTCCGGTGTCCGGCGGGTAGGCGGCGTAGCCCGGCTGCGACCAGGCTGCCTGGGCCGGCCGGTACTGGGGCTGCGGCGGGTAGCTGTCGATCTGCGGGACCGGGGTCCAGCCGGCGGTCGCGGACGTGTACGAAGCTGCCGGCGAGACGGCGGGGCCGCCGCTCGCGGCTGGGGCGGGCGGTGCGTAGAACTGCTGAGGTTGAGCCTGCGGTCCGAACTGGGGATCGAAGGTGGTGGTCATGGTCGAGGTCCGTTCTGCTGACACGGTGGGTAGGTGCCAGGTCGGACGAGTCGCCCCGCTGGCCGGTTCCCGACAAACACTGGGCCGAACGGGTATTTCGGTCAGACAGCACCACTCTTCCCAACTCTTCCGCGGCGGTCATATCGGACTTACGCTCCCGTCGCTGACATTCGTTCAAGGACCCGGAGGTCCAGCAGAATGACCCGTCCCCGTTCTCACCGCTCCACTCGGATCCTCCTGCTCGCCGCCGCGGTCGCCGGGTCCGTCGTCACCGGGCTGGCCGTGAGTCCGGCCGCACAGGCCCAGCCCGCGGCCGCTACCGACCTCTACATCGTGCAGGTGGTCGGCGCTCCGGTCGCGGCGTATTCGGGGACCGTCGCCGGATTCCCGGCGACGAAACCTGCGGACGGCACGCGGCTGCATTCGCACGCCGCGGGCGCGCAGCGGTACCAGAAGTTCCTCCTGGCCCGGCAGCGGGCCACGCTGGCGAACGCCTCGGTGAGTCCCTCCAGCGTGGTCTACGACTACAGCACGACGTTCAACGGCATGGCCGTTGAACTCACCGCCGCCCAGGCGCAGAAGCTTCGCACCAGCCCCACCGTGGTGAACGTCTTCAAGAACCAGATCCTCACCGTGCAGACCCCGCCGACGCCGAAGTTTCTCGGGCTGACCGGGCCGAAGGGCGTGTGGAACAAGCAGTTCGGTGGCGACAAGAAGGCCGGAGCGGGAGTGATCGTCGGCGTCATCGACACCGGATTCTGGCCGGAGAGTCCCAGTTTCGCGGCCATTGCACCCAGCACGAAGGACGACCAGATCATCGCGGCGAAGTGGCACGGAACCTGCGACGCCGGCACCGAAGCTCCGGTCACCTGCAACAACAAGGTGATCGGCGCGCGGTGGTTCAACGCCACCGGGCTCGCCACCGCGAATCCCGGTGAGTTCAGCTCGCCGCGCGACTTCGACGGGCACGGCTCGCACACTGCGAGCACGGCTGCCGGGAACTACGTGGCGAACGCGATGGTCAACGGAACGAGCGTCGGCGACCTCGAAGGTGTCGCACCAGCAGCAAGACTCGCTGCCTACAAGGTGCTCTACGAGAACGCTTCCGGTACAACGGCATCCGGCTCGAGCGTCGACATCGTCGCCGCCGTCGAACAGGCCGTCACGGACGGGGTCGACGTGATCAACTATTCGATCGGCGACAACGTCGACAGCTTCGGCCCCGAGGAACAGGCGTTCCTCGGCGCGGCCCAGGCCGGCGTGTTCGTGTCCGCAGCCGCCGGGAACGCCGGACCGGGCGCCTCGACGGTCGACAACGCCATGCCGTGGGAGACCACCGTCGCGGCCGGCACGTTCGACCAGCAGTTCACTGCGTCGGTCACCCTCGGCAATGGCGCCACCTACACCGGGGTCGGCCGGGGCGCCGCGGTACCTTCCGCACCCCTGATCGATTCCGTCAACGCCGTGATCGCCGGGGCCACCGTCGCCAACGCCGAGCTCTGCATGATCGGCACCCTCGACCCGGCCAAGGTCACCGGGAAGATCGTGCTCTGCAAGCGCGGGGTGAATGCCCGCACCGACAAGAGCCAGGCGGTCCGCGACGCCGGCGGGGTCGGCGTCATCCTCTACAACCCCTCGGCCAACTCGCTCAATGCCGACTTCCACTTCGTGCCCACCGTGCACGTCGACGAGGTTGCCGGGGCGGCGATCAAGGCCTATCTGGCCGCAACGGCTGCGCCGACGGCCACGCTCGGCGCCGGCACGGTGATCACTGCCCGGGCGCCGGCGGTGGCGGCGTTCTCCAGCCGCGGGCCGTCGAACTCCAGTGGCGGCGGCCTGCTCAAGCCCGACATCATGGCCCCCGGGGTGGACGTCGTCGCGGCGGTCTCACCGGCCCACCACGCCGGCAACCTGTACGACGCGGAATCCGGCACGTCGATGGCGGCGCCGCACATCGCCGGGGTGGCCGCGCTCATCCTCAGCAAGCACCCGACCTGGAGCCCGATGTGGGTGAAGTCGGCCATGATGACCGGCGCCACCGTCAAGGACAACCAGAGGCAGCCGATCCAGGGCCTCGCCGGCGACGCAACGCCGTTCGAGATGGGCGCCGGCGAGGTGGTCCCCGCCGAGTCGTTCGACCCGGGCCTGGTATACGACTCGACCTACACCCAGTGGCTGCAGTACACCTGCGGCATCGGTAACCACCTGGGCCTGCCGGACGGATCCGACGTGTGCGACACGGTGGGATCGATCCAGCCGTCCGACCTCAACTACCCGACGATCGCCGTCGGAGACCTGGCCGGCAAACGCACCGTGGCCCGCACGGTCACCAACACCAGCCCCTTCTGGGCGGCGTACCAGGCGTCGGTGTCGACGCCGGCCGGGTTCAGTACCAAGGTCACACCCAGCATCCTGCTGATCCGGCCGGGCGGCACCGCCACCTTCAAGGTTGCGTTCACCCGCACGACGGCTGCGCTCGGCGCGTACGCGTTCGGCTCCTTGACCTGGTCGGACCTGCTCGGGCACAAGGTCAGGAGCACCATCGCCGTCAAGCCGGTGCCGACGGCGGTTCCCGGCTCCGTCACCGGAGCAGGGGCGAGCGGTTCGCTGACGGTCACGCCGCGGGCCGGGTTCGTCGGCACGCTCACCGCGTCCGGCCACGGGCTGGTTCCGGCGACCGTGCACACCTCGACCCTGGTCACCGATGTCGCGGGCTTCAACCCGGCCGCACCCGCGGCCGGGCCGGGCACCGCACGAGTGGACTTCACCGTCCCGGCCGGCAGCGAACTGGCCCGGTTCCAGACCCTGGCGAGCGACTATGCGGCCGGCACCGACACCGATCTGTTCGTCTACGCCCGGGGAGCCGGAGGCCAACTCGGCCTGGCCGGCCAGAGTGCGGGCGGAACTGCCGACGAGCTGGTCGATCTACCGGGTCCGGGCGAGTACACGGCGTTCATCGATCTCTTCGCCAATCCCGCCGGCCCGGCTTCGGCCCTGCCGGTGACGGGGTATCAGTCCACGGTGCGCAGCCAGAACGAGGGCAACTTCACGGTGTCCCCGGCGACGACGGCGGTCACCATCGGCCAGGCTGTTCCGCTGACGGTCGGCTGGAGCGGTCTCGATCCGGCGCAGCACTACCTCGGTGTCATCGACTACGGCGATGGCACCAGCCAGATCGGTCAAACCGTCGTCAGGATCAACTGAGCCGGCGCGGAGGGCGTCAGGCGTCGACCGGACGCCCCCCGCGCAGCATGGCGGCCTCCGGGTCCATGGCCGCTGCGGCGGCCGCATCGGTCGCGGGCGTTGTGTAGCCCTCCCGGTCCTCCGGGGCGGACGCGGCGACCGCCCGGACGTCCGCCCACTCCCGCAGGGCCGCAATCTGTTCCGCCTGGGTGACGGCCAACGGCACGGTGTTGGTGATCTCCCGCTGCAGATCCTCCAAGGCCAGCGCCCGCCGACCGTCGAACGCGTCGAAGCACGCCGAGATGACGGCCTGCTCGATCTCCGCCCCGGTGAAGCCCTCGGTCATCCCGACCAGGGTGTCCAGCAGATCGTCGGTGACCTCGAGGTCGCCGAGCGCCGGGCCGGCCTTCAGCCGGGCGGTGAGGTGGATCCGGAAGATCACCTTCCGCTCGCTGGCGGTGGCGAGGTCGACGAAGAAGATCTCGTCGAACCGGCCCTTGCGCAGGAACTCGGGGGGCAGCAGCGAGATGTTGTTCGCGGTGGCCATGACGAACACCGGAGCGGTCTTGTCCTGCATCCAGGTGAGGAAGGTGCCGAACACCCGGGCCGAGGTCCCGCTGTCGCCGGAGCCGGAAGCGCCTGCAGCGAAACCCTTCTCGATCTCGTCGATCCACAACACGCAGGGCGCGACGGCCTCGGCGGTCTTCAGCGCGGTGCGCATGTTCTGCTCACTGGCCCCGACCAGGCCGCCGAACACCCGGCCGATGTCCAGCCGGATCAGCGGCAGCGACCACGCGGTGGCCATCGCCTTCGCCGTCATCGACTTGCCGCTGCCCGGAACCCCGGTCACCAGAACGCCTTTGGGAGCGGGCAAGCCATAGGCGGCGGCCTCGTCCAGCCACGATCCCCGGCGCTTGGTGAGCCAGGTCTTGAGGTTGGCGAGGCCGCCGATGTCGTCCAGCCTGATCGAGGAGTTCACCACCTCGAGCACGCCGGACTTGCGGATGATCTGCCGCTTCTCCTCCTGCACCACGGCGACGTCGTCACCGGTCAGATGGCCGTCGTCGACCATTGCCCTGGCGAAGGCGTTCTCCGCTTCGAAGGCGGTCAGCCCCAGGGCGGCCTTGGCGAGGAGCTCGACGCCGTCCTCACCCAGATCGGCGGTCAACGTACCGGCCGAGGTGTTGCGCTCGATCATCCCTTCCAGCAGCGTGCGGATCTGGGTCTCGGTGGGCAGCGGGAAATCGACGACGGTGACCAGCGATTCCAGCTCCGACGGGATGTGCGGGGTCGGCGAGATCAGGATCAGGGTGCGCGGTACCGAGCCGTCCTTGTAGTACCGGACGGTGTCCTTGAGCGCCCGCACCAACTGGGTGTCCGGCGGCACCGATGCGCTACCGAGCCACGGGTGCAGATCCAGCAGCACCACCACGCTCGGCGCCGTCAGCGCGGAGGCCGCGTTCAACGCCGCGTGCGGCGTCCGGGTCTCCGGGTTGCCCGGTTGGCCGAGTGCGGCGAATCCCGACGAGGTCGACCAGGTGTAGACCTGACGCGGCGGGGTCACCTGGCGCCGGTCGCCGAGCACAGCGGCGAGCTCGGCCAACAGCCGGCCCTCCTCGGCGGTGGCGATCGACAGCAACGGGAACCTGGCCCGGATCAACCGGCGCAGAGACACCGCGAACTCCGAGTCCTGCCGGCCCGAGACCTCCGCCGCCATCCGCACCCCTTCCGTCTCCGGCCGGTCGGACCGGCCAGGCGCTACTGTACGAGAAGCCCGGCGGCCATCGAACTGCGCGGCCGCGGCCCCGATCCGGTGGCCACACCGGTCGACGGCGACGGAGGGAGTGCCATGGCGCGGAAGAACCCACCTGGCACCGACCGACCGACCCTGGAGTACGTCGCGCACCTCGGACCGAACCGGGTGGCAGTGGGTGATCTGTCCGCGGCCGGGATGAACGGCCTCGTCTACGCGCCGGTGTCCGGCCGTGGGCTCCCCGCGGTGGCGCTGGGTCGCGGCTGGCTGCAACCCGTGCGGCGGTACGCGGGCACCATGAAGTACCTGGCTTCCTGGGGAATCGTGGTGGTGGCTCCGCAGACCGAGCGCGGGCCGCTGCCCTCGCACGCCGGGATGGCCAGGGACCTCTCGCTCGCCCTCCGGCTGCTGGTCGGCGGCCGGCTGGCCGGCGGCGTGATCACCGTCGACGGCCGGAAGCTGGGCCTGATCGGACATTCCATCGGCGGCGGGGCCGCCACCCTGGCTGCGTCGACCGACTCGGCGGTCAAAGCGGTGGTGACCGTGACCGCCGCCGAGACCAGGCCGTCCGCGGTGCTGGCGGCCGGCAACGTGCTGGTGCCCAGCCTGCACCTGATCGGCGACAAGGACGTCATCGGCGGCCGGGAGGGCGCCGCGATCGCCGACGCCTGGGCCGGGCCGGCGCAGCTGCGCAGCGTCAAGGGCACCGAGCACCTCGGCCTGGCCGAGGGCAACCACTGGACCACCGCGTTCGTCGGCAACGGCGACGAGAAGCGCATCCAACAGGCCACCCGGACTCTCGCGACCGCCTTCCTGCTCCGGTACCTGGCCGGCCAGGAGCAGCTCGCCGACGAGCTCGAGGCCAAGGTCTCCGGAACGACGCTCGAATCACTCGAGTCGCTCGGCTGATCCGTCCTCTCGGACCCTGGCAGCCCTCGACCCCGGATCAGGGTGATCCCCGATCAATTCCGGTTCGCCTCGATGCAGGCTCGATCCATGACTGATCGACGTTTCCGGTTCGGCATCGTGGCCGGCCGCCCCGAGCCGGCAGCAGCGCTGACGGCCACCGCACGTCGCCTGGAGGAGCTGGGCTACGGCGTGCTGCTGGTGCCGGACACTCCGTTCACCCTGTCGCCCGCCATCGCCTGCGCGGTCGCCGCTGCCGGCACCACCTCGCTGCACGTCGGCCCGCACGTCCTGGCTGCACCCAATCGGACGCCAGGGCTGGTCGCCTCCGAGACGGCCTCCCTGCACGCCCTGACCGGCGGCCGGTACGAGCTGGGTCTCGGCGCCGGCCGGCCGGGAGCCGACCGGGACGCTGCCGCGTTCGGCATGCCGTTCGGATCTGCTGCGGCTCGGATCACCCAGGTCGAGGACACCATCGCTGCGGTGCGTCAACGGAGCCCGGACACCCGGATCATGGTCGCAGCGGCGGGGCCGCGGATGCTGGCGAGCGCCGGGCGGTCGGCCGACATCGTCACCTTCGGCCTGACCCCGGCCAGCGGTAACGACTCTCTCGTCAGCGTGGTCGGTGCTCTCCGCGCGGCCGCGGGTTCGCGGTTCGACGGCATCGAGCTCGCCCAGAACCTCCTGGTGGTGGGCGACGAGGCGCCGCCGGAGATCCTGCGATGGTCCGGCACCGACCTGCCCGGGCTGCGCGCGGCCGGCTCGGTCGCCATCCTGGGCGGCCCCCCGTCGGCGATGGCCGACGTGCTGCGCCGCCGCCGCGACGAGCTGGGCATCTCCTACGTGTCGACCAGCATCAACTTCGTCGACGCGCTGGCTCCCGTCGTGGAGCTTCTCGCCGGCACCTGACCGCCGCGCCCGATGAGTCCCACATACAATGCACCTCCACCGTCAACCGGTCGAGAAGGGATGCGTGAGCAAGCGTGTCGGATCTGAATGTCAGTCTCGTCGTCGCCGCCTACGGCGACGATGCCGCGGCCGCGGCCGCGGACTTCCGCGCGATCAAGGACCTGGACGACATTGCCGTCGTGGCGGCGGTTGTGCTGGACCGGGACGCCGACGGCGACGTCCACGTCAAGGAGCACGGCGGCGGTCTGGTGGCCGCCGGATCGGCGGTCGGCGCGGTCGGCGGCCTGGTGGTCGGGCTGTTCGCCCCGCCCCTGCTGCTCGCGACCGCAGTCGGTGCCGGGATCGGGGCCGGAGTCGGCGCCCTCACAAAGCGCCACGAAGAGAAGGCCATCGGGGTCGACGCGGGACAGTGGCTCCCCCCGGGCGCCTCGGCGATCGTCGCCGTGGTCGACGACGAGTACCTCGACCGGATCGACCGGGCCGTCGCGAAGGCGACGAAGAAGGTCACCAAGGCGATCGACAGCGGTGATTACGACGCCGTCGTCAAGGCCGTCAACGAGGGCGATGAGAAGATCATCGAGGCCGCCGGCTCCTGAATCGGACCACCGGCACCATGTTCCGGGACGCGAATCGTGACGGCCCGGACCGCGGGGGCACCGTGACCCGCTGATATCGGCCGCCCACCCGGTGTGCGCTCCTAAGCCTGCCCTTCCGAGCGTCGACGGGTGGCGAGGTCGCGAAGCCGGATCTGCGGCTCACTCGCCGACTCGTTCTCCGAGGCCTTGCCCGCCCTGCCGATCGCGGCGCCGTACCGGGCCGCGAGCGGTGCCGCGGAGAGGCCGTGCAGCACGACGGAGAACAGGATGGTCCAGGTGGCCGTCTGCACGAGCAGCGCGCCCCCGTCGGCACGGTCGAACTCCTCCACCGCGAGGAGCGTGAACACAACAGAGGCCAATCCGCGTGGTCCGAACCAACCCATGAACGCCACTGTCGCCGGCCGAAGACCCGTTCCGATCAGCGCGACTGCAACAGGCACCATCCTGATGACGGTGAGACTGAGAACGGCGTAGACGATGGGCTGTGCCGAAAGCGCTTGGGTGGCCAGGTTGCCGACGAACAGCGCGCCGAAGATCGACCAGACGATGAACGTTGCGGCCAGCCCCAGCGTCTCGGTGAACCGGACCGGTTCCAGTAGGAGGCGTTTCGTCGCCGAGCCGAAGAAGATGCCCCCGGCGAAGGCTGCCACGAAGCCGTTTCCACCTACGGCGACCGCTCCTCCGTAGGCCAGCAGCGCGAGGCCGAGGATGGCGATCTGTTCGGACTCGCCGGAAGTCCATCCATGACGTTTTGCCAGCGTCAGGAGCCTCCCGCCGACGCTTCCGACGACTGCGGCGACGACAATCGCGAGCCCGATCTGGACCAGCGCTTCCACACCCCAGGCAGTCGGGGCCAGATCCTCGTCAGCAGCGACGACAGCGATGAAGAGCGTGACGAACGGCGTGGCGATCCCGTCGTTGAGTCCACTTTCGACGTTGAGAGCTCGCCTGATCCGCACCGGCACGGCTCTGTTGGTGACGACCGCAATTCCGAGCGCCGTGTCGGTGGGCGCCAGGATGGCAGCGACCAGGGCCGCCGCCCCCCATCCCACATCGGGAAATATGAAGTGGGCCACGAGCGCACCGGCCAGGATCGTCAGCGGCAAACCGATGAAGAGCAGCCGGGACGGGACGCTGGCGTCGCCCTCGACGTCGCGCAGGCGGACAGTCGACGCGTCCGAGAACAGCAGCATGGCCAGTGCCAGCTCGGTGACGATGAGAACTGCTTCGTTGGTCACCGAGACAGCAAGGACGTTCAACCCTTCCGGACCGAGCAGGACACCGGCCGCCACGAAGACCATGGGCCCGCTGATCCACCAGCGGTCCAGCCTCGACGCGACAAGGGTGTAGGCCACGACCACGACGATGAGAGCGCTCAGCCCACCCATCGCGACCCCTGAGTCCTACCGGACGATTCCCTCACGTGCGCTGCACCCGTGCCCTTGCAGTGTGGCCCGCCACGATGCCAGGACCGCTCATGCCGACCCGTCAGGCGTCGAGATGTCCAGATCTACCTTCATTGTCTATGACAGCCTCCGATTCTGCGCTCGGTCGGCACGACGAGCTCCGGGTGGTCACGCAAAGCCCGGCGATAGCGACCAGCATGCGCGCCGCACGTTATCCGACGGCGACGGTGCGCGCCCGGGGTCGTCGCCGAGTAACCCCGCACCGGTGCTCGGCGGGCAGTCACGGCGATGCTGGTTTCGCGATCGAACTGTGTGCGTGGCCGGTCCGCGGTGCGTCAGTGTTGAGTCGTCATCACAAGATCTCGACCGGATCGACCTACGGTGATCGGAGTGCGGCGGATGGACGACGGCGGTGTGCGCGAGTGGCTCGACGACCGGGTGGCGCAGCACCAGTTCAGCGGGGTGGCGCTGGCCTGGGCGGACGGGGCGCACCTGCCCGCCGACGAACCCCCCGGCGAGCGGTTCCGGTACGCGGACGCGAACTACATCCTGGCCGGCCTGGTGATCGAGGCGGTCACCGGCCGTCCGTGGACCGAGATCGCGCACGACGAGGTCCTCGCGCCCGCCGGCATGGCCGACACCGATGTCGCCCAGCTGGACGATGACCCGGTGGGCCTGGCCACCGGCTACCTGAGCTCGGCCGACCCGCCGGAACAGTGGCGCAGCAACATCTACTCGGTGCCGGCCGGCGGGATGCCCGACGGCGGCCTGGTGACCACCGCCGCCGACCTCGTCCGGTTGATGGACGCGCTGGAGGGCGACGCACTGCTGACCCCGGCGTCCTTCGCCGCGATGACCACGCCGCATTCGGTGCGGCAGGTCGTCGAGCAGTACGGGTACGGTCTCGATCTCACCGTCCAGGACGGCCGGCTCACCATCATCAGCCACGACGGGATGGATCCGGGCGTCCAGGCGAACCTCACCCGCTACCGGGACAGCGGCACGACCGTCGTGGTGCTCTGCAACATCGATCGCGGCGCGTGGCCGGTGACGCAACGGCTGGCGCAGGAACTCGGCATCCCCGATCCGCGCGGCTGACCTCTGCGCCCCGTGGCGTCCCTAGGACTCGCCGACGACCTTGGCGATCCGGTCGGCGATCTGCTGCGCCTGGTCGGCGGTGCCCGCTTCGACCATCACCCGCACCAACGGTTCGGTGCCGGACGGGCGGAGCAGTACCCGCCCGGAGTCGGCGAGTTCGGCCTCGGCGACGGCGACGGCATCGGCGACCGCCGCCGAGGAGGCGACCGCTGCCTTGTCGGTCACCCGGACGTTGATCAGCACCTGGGGGAACCGGGTGACGATGCCGGCCAGCTCGCCCAGCGTCCGACCGGTCGCGGCGACCCCGGCCATCAGGTGCAACGCGGACAGCAGCCCGTCGCCGGTGGTGGCGTGGTCGGCCATGATGAAGTGCCCGGACTGCTCGCCGCCGAGCGAGAAGCCACCGGTGGTCATCTCCTGCAGCACGTACCGGTCCCCCACGGCCGTGGTGCGGACTTCGATACCGGCCCTGGCCATCGCCTGGTGGAAGCCGAGGTTCGCCATCACCGTCGTGACGACGGTGCCGTGCGCGAGTTCACCGCGCTCGTGCAGCGAGGTCGCCAGCAGCGCCAGGATGGCGTCGCCGTCGACATCGGAGCCGTCGGCGGCGATCGCCAGGCAGCGATCGGCGTCGCCGTCGTGGGCGATGCCGAGATCGGCTCGATGGTCGCGGACGGCCGACCGCAGTCCGTCCAGATGGGTCGACCCGACCCCGGCGTTGATGTTCAGCCCGTCCGGGTCGCCACCGATGACGATCACCTCGGCACCCGCCCGCCGGTAGACCTCGGGAGCCAGCCGGGAGGCCGCGCCGTGCGCGCAGTCGACCACGACGGTCAGGCCGGCCAGGGAGTGCGGGGTGGCGAGAAGCAGATGGTCGAGGTACCGCTGGTGCGCGTCGACGGCATGCCTGATCCGGCCGACGCCCTCACCGGTCGGGAGTCCGACCGGAGCCGTGTCCATGGCCGTCTCGATGGCGTCCTCGATGGCATCGTCGAGCTTGCGGCCGCCGGCAGCGAAGATCTTGATGCCGTTGTCGGGCATCGCGTTGTGCGAGGCGGAGATCACCACGCCGAGATCGGCGTGCAGCTCCGCGGTGAGGAACGCGACCGCCGGTGTCGGGAGGACCCCGAGCAGCAACACGTCCACCCCGGCCGAGGCCAGCCCGGCTGCGACCGCGGCCTCGAGCATCTCGCCACTCGCCCGGGGATCTCTGCCGATGACCGCTACCGGTCGGCGATCAACATCCGGACGGTCTCCGTCCGGACCCGGGACGGGCTCGGCCGCCCGGTCTGCGAGCAGGACCCGGGCGGCCGAGGTGGCCAGGCGCAGCGCCAGTTCGGGAGTCAGGTCGGCGTTGGCCAGACCACGGACGCCGTCCGTTCCGAAAAGACGCGGCACGTCAGCGCTTGGAGTACTGGGGAGCCTTCCGCGCCTTCTTCAGGCCGTACTTCTTGCGCTCCTTGGCCCGGGCGTCGCGGGTCAGGAAGCCGGCCTTCTTCATCGCCGGGCGGTCCGTCTCGTCGAGCTCGATCAGCGCGCGGGCGATGCCCAGTCGCAGCGCACCGGCCTGGCCGGTGACGCCGCCGCCGTGCAGGGTGGCGAAGACGTCGTAGATCTCGGCCTTCTCGAGCGTCACCAACGGCTCCTTGATGAGCTGCTGGTGCACCTTGTTCGGGAAGTACCCGTCCATGGTGCGGCCGTTCAGAGTGAAGTTTCCGGTGCCGGGGACCAGGCGCACCCGGACAACGGCCTCCTTGCGACGGCCGACGGTCTGGACCGGTCGGTCGACGGCAACCGGAAGGGTAGCGGCCGGCACGATCGAAGGCGCGGCCTCCGCGTCGTCGGCGGTCTCCGCCGGGGCGTCGTCCACCACCGCGTCGGCCACCAGCGCGGTGTCCACCTCGGTGATCTCGGTCACGGCGGTCTCTTCGGGCTCGGTCAAGGTCTCGCTCATCTCGCTGTTCTGGGGGGAGGCCGCTGCGTCGGACGTCACTGGGCGACCTGGATGATCTCGAACGGCTTGGGCTGCTGCGCCTGGTGCGGGTGGTCGTTGCCGGCGTAGACCTTCAGCTTGCGGCCCATGGACCGGCCGAGGGAGTTGTGCGGCAGCATCCCGAGCACGGCCTTCTCGACCAGCTTGTCGGGACGGGTGTCGAGCAGCTGGCCGACGGTCTGCGAAGACAGGCCGCCCGGGTATCCGGAGTGCCGGTGCAGCAGCTTGCCGTCCTTCTTGTTGCCGGTGATGGCGACCTTCCCGGCATTGATGATGACGACGAAGTCGCCGGTGTCGACGTGCGGCGCGTAGATCGCCTTGTGCTTGCCGCGCAGCAACTGCGCGGCCTGGCTGGCCAGCCGGCCGAGCACGACATCGGTCGCGTCGATCACATGCCAGTCGTGGGTGACGTCGCCTGGCTTGGGGCTGTACGTGCGCACGGATCTGCCTCTTCGTCCTGGTACAAGGGTCTTCATTCCGGGAGCGGGTGCCCCCGTGGGTGTCGCGCCGCCGCCGTCCGCTCGGATGAGGAGCGTCCCGTCGGCCTCCGCCCGGGCGCTGGCGCACGCAGGCGGCACCGCTACGGGCGGCGCACGAAGGTCAAGATTACCGTGCCGGCGGGGTCCGGGTCAAAGTGAGCAGATCCGGGTCCGCCGGTCGCCGCCCAGAGGTCGTGCCGATCAGAACCCGGCGAGCAGCGCTCCCTGAGCCGCGACCGCCTTACCCATCGCGACCTGGTCCGGCTGGCGCATCTCGACCGCGTAGCGACCGTACTGGGCGACGCAGTAGTAGCTCGCGCCGAGGGTGTCCTGCAGGCATTTCACGTAGTCGGCGCCCTTGGGAGCCGTCATGGGGGTCATCTTCGGGGAACCTGCGGCGATCTGAGCGACGAAGTCGTCCACCACGGCCTTGGCGCCGAGCGCGTCCCTGGCCCGGTAGACCGTCGAGCCGTTGGTGGCCACCAGGTCGACGCCGGTCTCCGCGTACAGCTTCTTGTCGCTCAGCGGGTCGATCATGTAGTGCAGGAAGCCCTTGGCGGTGTATGTGCCGTCGATCACGGTGCCCTCGCCCTCCGCGGACGGCAGCGTGCGGGCCAGCAGGCCCTCGGGGTCGAGCTGCTGCGACATCAGGTCCTTCTGCGGGACCGGCGTGAAGGTCTTGAGCGCGGCGACCTGGGCAGCGTAGATCTTCGGGAACTCGGCGTGCAGGTACTTGGGTCCCTTGATCGCGGTCTGCATCCACAGGTAGATCACCTGGGCGCCCGAGGCGTAGAAGGTGTGGATGTACCGGGAGTCGAGGGTGTCGTACCGCCCGGTCCAGCCGTACGCAGTCGGCATCCCCGGGATGTTGGCCGGCGCGGTGTCCTGCTCCTTGGTCCTGGCTGCCGCCGCCATGGCTTTCGATGCCTTGGCCGCCTTGTCCGCGTCCGGGAACTCCATGACGCAGATCAGCATCTCGTCACCCGCCTCGGTCTCCCTCGAGGTGTGGAAGCCGGTGATCATGCCGTAGCGCTCGGCGACCGCCGGTACCGGAGCGTCGAAGAACAACGTGCTCAGCGCCTGGGGACCCTTCATCGGAGCGGTCCCGAAACCGCCCTTGTCGATGTGGTAGGTCGGGTCGATCTCGGCGGGCACCAGTACCCAGTTCGCCATCCTGCGCCCCTCGAGGGTGGCCGCGGACTGCGGGGTGGACGGCGTCGCCGGGATGCTGATCGGGCTGGTCGGGAAGAGTTCTGCGTCGCCCTGCGGGGTGGCGGCAGTGCCCGGCGTTGCCGGCGAGGTGGTCGGCGTGGGCGGCGCCTCGGAGCTTCCGGCCGAGGGAGCCGTCCCGGTGGAGGGCTGGGTGGACGGAACGCCGCTGGACGGAGCCGGACTCGCGGAGGCCGAACCCGGTGACCCGGTGGCCGCGCCCGAAGCCGGGGCCGAAGGGTTGACGATCTGCGTCGACCCGACCACGGCAGATCCGACAACAGCAGAGCCGGCGACCGTGGATCCGCACGCCGCGAGCAGTACCGACGACACCGCCAACGCCACAACGGCGACGACCTTGCGCTTCATGGAATGTGCCCCCGAATCCGGTCGCCCCGGCGACCTCCCCCGCTGCCGGTGCCCCCGGCGCTGACCGCTCGACGGTACCTGGATGGACCGCCTGCGTTCAGCCGTTCGGCCGAAGATCGGTGGGCGGCGGATCGAGATCGCGGACCGCCCTGGTCTGCTCGGCGCGGGCCGCGAGGTCGGCGTCCGGCGGATAGTCCACGGCGATCAGGGTGAGTCCGGAGGCCGGAGCGGTGTGCACGGTCGCCGTGCGCTGACCTGCGGCCAGTACCGCCGCGGGCGCGCCGATGTCGAGGCGGCCGTCCCCCACCCCGAGCAGGACGCCGACCAGTGACCGGACCATGGAATGGCAGAACGCGTCGGCGGTGACGTCGACCACCACCTGGTCGCCGGCCGCTGACACCTCGAGCCGCTGCAGGTCGCGGACGGTGGTGGAGCCCTCGCGCGGGCGGCAGTACGCGGCGAAGTCGTGCAGTCCGAGCAGCGCCTGGGCGGCCCGTTGCATCCGGGCCACGTCCAGCGGCCGCGGCCGACTCAGCACACCGACCCCGCCCAGTGGGTCGATGCCCCAGTCCGCTGTGCCCACCCGGTACCGGTAGTGCCGGCGCAGCGCACCGAAACGGGCATCGAAACCCGCTGCTGCAACAGCGATCTCGCGCACCCGGAGATCCGCAGGGAGAACTCCGGCGAGTCTGCGGCGCATACCGACCAGACCGGGCGCGCCGGTCTCCGCCAGGCCGGCCGGGCCGGAGCGCGGAGCCAGTGCGGCCAGCCGCTCGGCGGCGACGTCGATGTGCGCGACCTGGCCGGAAGCGTGCACGCCCGCGTCGGTCCGCCCCGCGACCACCAGCGGGACCGGCCCGCGGAACAGCAGCGCCAGCGCGTCGCCCAGCACGCCGGCAACGGTGCGCAGGCCGGGCTGTACCGCCCAGCCGGCGAACCCGGACCCGTTGTAGGCCAGGTCGAGGCGGAGCCGCAGGAGGGGCGGGCTGCTCTCGGTCACCGGGCAACGGTATCGACCCCGCGGCCCTGGCCGGGAATGCAGCAGGGCCCGCCCCGGTCGGGGGCAGGCCCTGCTGACGCGCAACTCCCTGCTGGTACAGGGTTCTCGGGCGGTCAGTCCCGAGTCAGGCTCGACTCACTCGGAGTCGGCGTCCTCCTGCTGCGATTTCGGCAGCGCGAAACCGGCGGCCTCGGCAGCCTCGGGAGTGGCGAACCACACCTCGGCGACGGTCCGGTCGTAGAACGCCGAATCCGGCACGTGGTAGAGCTTCGAGTCCTCGTTGCCCTTGATCGGAAAGCCCTCGGGCGCTGAGTCGTCGTCGAGCGCGGCGTGCGAGCCCTCCCCGTACGGCGCCTCTTCGGTGGCCGCGGACTCCTCGACGACGACGGTGTCGTCGGCGAGGGCGTCGTCGGCAGCGGCGTCGGTGACCTCAACCGCGCCCTCGGCGGGCGCCTCGACAGCGGCCTCGACGACCTGGTCGGACGCGGACTCGCGGTCGGCGGCGTCCTCGTCGGCGATCGGCGTGGCGTCCTCGACGGCGGCGGCCTCCGTGACAGCGGCGCTGTCGGCGGCCTTCGCTCCCCGGCGACGGCGGGTGGCCGACGTCGTGTCGGTGTTCGCAGCGGCGCGCTGGGAGGCGGCCCGCCGGGTGGTCCTGGAGGCCTGCGCGGTGACGGTCTCCTCGGTGATGATCTCGATGATCGCCATCGGGGCGTTGTCGCCCTTCCGCGGCAGCTGCTTGACGATGCGCAGGTAGCCGCCCTCGCGGGTGGCCATGGCCGGCCCGATCTCGGCGAACAGCTTGTGCACCACGTCCTTGTCGCGGATGACCTTCATGACCTCGCGACGGGCGTGCAGGGTGCCGCGCTTGGCGGAGGTGATCAGCTTCTCGGCAACCGGACGCAGGCGCTTCGCCTTCGTCTCGGTGGTGGTGATCCGGCCGTGCTCGAACAGCGACTGGGCCAGATTGGCCAGGATCAGCCGCTCGTGCTGGGGGGAACCGCCGAGACGGGGACCCTTGGAGGGGGTGGGCATGGTGTCGCTCCTGCTGGAAGTCCGCGGTGGTGCACGCGGGATCGGGATGGTCCTGTCACCAGGACGGGTGTGGAGTTGTCGGCCCGGCCGCGCCCCTGGGCGGGGGCGCGGCCGGGGCCGGTCAGATCTGTTCGGTCTCTGCGTAGTCCGCGTCGGCGTCGTCACCGGCGTCGGCGTCGTCGGACCAGTCGCCGTCGCCGTAGGCGAGGGCGGCCGCGGTCGGGTCGAACCCGGCCGGCGAGTCCTTCAGCGCCAGGCCGAGGCCGGCCAGCTTGACCTTGACCTCGTCGATCGACTTCTGCCCGAAGTTGCGGATGTCGAGCAGGTCGGCCTCGGTGCGCGAGACCAGCTCGCCCACCGTGTGGATGCCTTCGCGCTTGAGGCAGTTGTAGGAGCGGACGGTGAGGTCCATCTCCTCGATCGGGAGCGCGAACGCGGCGATGTGGTCGGCCTCGGCCGGGCTCGGCCCGATCTCGATGCCCTCGGCGTCGACGTTGAGCTCGCGGGCCAGACCGAACAACTCGACCAGGGTGGTGCCGGCCGAGGCCAGCGCGTCCCGCGGGGAGATGGACGGCTTGGTCTCGACATCAAGGACCAGGCGGTCGAAGTCGGTCCGCTGCTCGACCCGGGTCGCCTCGACCCGGTAGGTGACCTTGAGCACCGGCGAGTAGATCGAGTCGACCGGGATCCGGCCGATCTCGGCGCCGACGGCCTTGTTGGGCGAGGCCGGGACGTAGCCGCGGCCACGCTCGACGACCAGCTCGATCTCGAGCTTGCCCTTCTTGGTGAGGGTGGCCAGCTTCAGGTCCGGGTTGTGCACGGTCACGCCGGCCGGCGGCGCGATGTCCGCGGCGGTGACGTCACCGGGGCCCTGCTTGCGCAGGTACATGGTGACCGGCTCGTCGTCCTCGGACGACACCACGAGCTCCTTGAGGTTCAGGATCAGCTCGGTGACGTCCTCCTTGACACCCGGGACCGTGGTGAACTCGTGCAGCACGCCGTCGATGCGGATGCTGGTGACCGAGGCGCCGGGGATCGAGGACAGCAAGGTCCGCCGGAGCGAGTTGCCGAGGGTGTACCCGAAGCCGGGCTCGAGGGGCTCGATGACGAACCGTGAGCGGTTGTCGGCGACCGGTTCCTCGTTGAGGGACGGGCGCTGTGAGATCAGCACTGGTGGTAATCCTCCGTGTTCGCAGATGACGTCCGCCATATGACGTCACGCGGTGGCGGCGACGGCCGCCGGATCCCTCCGGTTGGGGCCGCCGCTCCGGCCCGGGCACATTGCCCCGGACCGGTGGTGCTGGGTCCGGGTGCCGTGGATGGCACCCGGACACAGCGCTACCCGCCGACCCCTGTGGCGGGGCCGACGGGCGGCACGATCACTTCGAGTAGTACTCGACGATCAGCTGTTCGGTGATCTGCGAGTCGATCTGCGCACGCACCGGCAGCGAGTGGATCAGAATCTGCAGGGTGTTCGGGACCACCTGCATCCACGCCGGGGTGGGGCGGTCACCGAAGGTCTGGCGGGCCAGCTCGAACGGGAACGTCTCCACCGACTGCTTGCGCACGGTGATGATGTCGTACTGCTCGACGCGGTACGACGGGACGTCGACGCGGTGGCCGTTGACCAGGAAGTGACCGTGGGTCACCAGCTGGCGGGACGCCCGGCGGGTGCGGGCGAGGCCGGCGCGGTAGACGACGTTGTCCAGGCGGGACTCGAGGATCTGCAGCAGGGTGTCGCCGGTCTTGCCGGCGCGGGAGGCCGCCTCGGCGTAGTAGCGACGGAACTGCTTCTCCATGACGCCGTAGGTGTACCTGGCCTTCTGCTTCTCCTGAAGCTGGGTCAGGTACTCCTTCTCCTTCGTCCGCGCGCGGCCGTGCTGGCCGGGCGGGAAGGGGCGGCGCTCGAACGCCTGGTCGCCGCCGACGAGGTCGACCTTGAGGCGGCGGGAAATCTTCGTGACAGGTCCGGTATAGCGAGCCATGAGTGTGCTTCCTCCCGCGTCAGACCCGGCGCCGCTTGGGCGGCCGGGTTCCGTTGTGTGCCTGCGGGGTGACGTCGGAGATTGCGCCGACCTCGAGACCGGCGGCCTGCAGGGAGCGGATGGCCGTCTCGCGACCCGAACCCGGGCCCTTGACGAACACATCCACCTTGCGCATGCCGTGCTCGATCGCCTTGCGGGCGGCGTTCTCGGCCGCCATCTGGGCGGCGTAGGGGGTGGACTTGCGGGAACCCTTGAAGCCGACATGGCCGGCAGAGGCCCAGGAGATCACCGCACCGGCGGGGTCGGTGATCGAAACGATGGTGTTGTTGAAGGTGCTCTTGATGTGAGCGTGGCCGTGGGAGACGTTCTTCTTCTCCTTGCGGCGGACCTTCTTGACGCCTGCGGCGCCCGTGCGAGTCTTCGGGGGCATCGCGGGTTACCTGGCCTTCTTCTTGCCGGCGATCGTCTTCTTCGGTCCCTTGCGGGTCCGGGCGTTGGTCTTGGTGCGCTGTCCGCGGACCGGCAGGTGGCGGCGGTGCCGCAGACCCTGGTAGGAGCCGATCTCCATCTTGCGGCGGATGTCCGCCTGCACCTCGCGGCGCAGATCACCCTCGACCTTGAACTCGTTGGCCTCGATCGCATCCCGAAGGGCGAGCACCTGCTCGTCCGTCAGGTCTTTACTACGCAGGTCCGGGCTGATCCCGGTGGTCTTCAGAAGAGCGAGCGCACGCGTGTGCCCGATTCCGAAGACGTAGGTGAGTGCGACCTCCATCCGCTTGTCGCGGGGCAGGTCGACACCGACGAGACGTGCCATCTGGCGCGGTTCTCCTTGTCGTGTCCGGAGGTGTCGGTCGCGCCCCGTCCCGTCATCGATTCCCCCGGATTGCCGGGGACGGGCCCCGGCCTCCGACCGGGGGTGTGCCGCGCGACCCGGAGGTCGCACGACTGGTGGCGCGATGAGAAGCCCGCCGGCGAGCCGGCGGGCGTCCGTCACATCAGCCTTGACGCTGCTTGTGACGGGGGTTGTCGCAGATGACCATGACGCGGCTGTGGCGACGGATCACCTTGCACTTGTCGCAGATCTTCTTGACGCTGGGCTGAACCTTCATGGGTCTCTCTCCCTGTATCCGGTGGGCCGGGTGCTGGCCCGACGACACCGACGGGGTGTGTTGAAGCCGTATTTACTTGTAGCGGTAGACGATGCGACCGCGGGAAAGGTCATAGGGCGAGAGCTCCACGACCACGCGGTCCTCCGGCAGGATGCGGATGTAGTGCTGCCGCATCTTGCCGCTGATGTGGGCGAGCACGCGGTGCCCGTTCTCCAACTCCACGCGGAACATGGCGTTGGGGAGCGGCTCGACCACGCGGCCCTCGACCTCGATGGCCCCGTCCTTCTTGCCCATATCCTCCGCAATCTGTTTCGGCACGCGTCGCGCACCGGGTGAAGCTGCCGCCACCGGAAGTTCCGGTGCCGACTCGTACCGACGGGTGCTGGCCGTCGGGCCGGGCACAGCAAGAGCCTGCCGACCGACCGGCCGGCTCGGGCATACGCTCGACCTCCGGTCATGGACCGGAGAAGATCTCTGCGGCGGGCGGGCCGGATGATCAACAACCATCTGGAGCGTCGGCACCGGTCTGCGGTCACAGCAAACCGGCACGACACGCGCGCCAAGGATCTACTCTACGCGTCGGAGTGGTGTGCTACCAACTCCGGGCCGTGCAGCCGGCCGCGGCGTGGCCGGGAGCGGCCCCGCGTCGTGCCGCGCCTCGCTTCGTAGCGTGTCCGGGCACGCTACCCGGGCCGTCGAGGCGCTACCGCCTCCGGACGGACGCCACCCACCCTTCTCAGTGGCCGTTGCCCGCCGCCAGGGTGGCCTCGATCGCCGCCACCAGCGCGCGGGCCGACTCCTCGGAGAGCTCGACGGCCACCCTGGCCGCCGGTCCTCCGCCGGATTGCGGAAGTCGATGTTGAGCGAGTGCTCGACCGGTGCATGCACCGGGTGGTCGAAGTAGACGGTCGCGTCGGTCACCGGGAACCACCCGGTCGAGTCCCTTGCCACTGCTGTCCGCCAGGGCAACGGTCTCGGTCCGGTAGGTGCACATCGGGTCGTTCCCTTCACGCGGCCAGGTAGGTGCCGAAGAACTGCTCGATCCGGGCCCACCCGTCGTTGGCCGCGGCCACCCGGTAACTCGGCCGGTCCACGGCGAAGAAGGCGTGGCCCGCGTCCGGGTAGCTGTGGATCTCGAAGGTCTTACCGTGCTCGGTGAGCAGCCGCTGGAGTTCGGCGACGTCCTCCGGCGACGGGTGCTTGTCCTGCTCACCGAACAGGCCGAGGACCGGGCAGGCCAGGTCCTTGACCCGCGCGGTCAGCGGTGCGACCTGCAGGGGATATCCCTCCGGCGGTGTGCCGGTGACGAATGCGCCGTAGCAGTCCACCGCGGCGTCCACTCCGGCAGCGATACCGGAGAGGAACGACTGGCGGCCACCGGAGCAGTACCCGACGACGCCCACCCTGCCGTTGGCGCCGGGTAGCGCCCGGAGATGGGCCGCGGCGCCCCGGACGTCACCGACCAGCCGCTCGTCGGGGACACCGCCGGAGGCCCTGGCCGTCGCCGCGGCATCGTCGGGGGCCGCCCCGGGCGCTTCCCGCCAGTAGAGGTTGGGCGCGACCACCGAATAGCCCAGCGTGGCGAACCGGCGGGCTATCTCCTTGGTGGCCCGATCGAACCCCGGCATGTGGTGGATCACCACCACCCCGGGGATCGGCCCGGCGCCCTCCGGCTCCACGAGGTAGGCCTCGATCTGGTCCCCGCCGTGGCCGGTGATCATGACGGTGCGGGCACTGATGGATTCGGTCACGGCAGGTCCGTTCCGGGCCGGCAGGTCCTGGCCCACCCGTCGATCATGCACCCGCATGGGCCGGGTCAGGGGCCCTGGGATCAGCCGGGCCGGCCGGCCAGGAGGACCTCGCCGTTCTCCCCGCGCACTTCGATGGTCGCGATCTGCTGGCGGGTCAGGGAGGTCGCGCCGGTGATGTTCATGACCGGCACCCCGGCCGCCGTCTTCCAACCGGCCGCCTCGGACCCGGTGCCGTCGTCGCCGACCACCCAGAGCTGGTAGTGCTCGGGATAGCTGCCCGAGCTGTCGTGGTAGGCGCACCGGAGCTTGAGCTCGGTACCCCAGGCCTTGTCCTGCAGCGACACGGATGCATCGACCGGCACGGCCGCCGTGGCCTGCAGGGCCACCACCTCCTGCGGCTGTTGGGCGGCCGCGGGCGGCGCCGGACGACCGATCCACAGACCGAGGGCCAGGCAGGCGACCGCGACCAGCACCGCAGCGGCGGCCTGCAGCAACGCGCGGCGCCGGCGGCGGAACCGCACCGTGCCCTGCAGCCGCGGCAGCAGCGTCTCCGGAAGCGGCGCAGCCGAATGCTCCCCCGCGTCGGTGATCTCCTGCGCATCGTCACGGCTGACCCTGGCCAGCAGGCCGGGCACACCGGCCAGCTCGGCGACCGCCGTCGCGCAGGCGGCGCAGGTCCGCAGGTGTGCCTCGAAGGCCTGCCGATCCGGCGGTGACAGCGCACCGAGCACGTAGGCGGCGTCGTAGGTGGCGAACTCGTCGGTCACCGTCCCACCACCCCGCTCTCGGCCAGGATCAATCGCAGCGTCCCCATCGCGTAGTGCAGTCGCGACTTGACCGTGCCTTCCGGCACGTCGAGCAGCCGCGCGGCCTGGGCGACCGACCGTCCGGCGTAGTAGCACTCGAACAAAACCCTGCGATGCGCCTCGGAGAGCCGGCCGAGCGCGTCGGCGACCATCCACGACTGGAGTACTTCGTCGGTGCTGTCGTCGACGACTGGTTCGGGAAGCTTTTCGGTCGAAACCTCCGGACGCACCTTGCGCGCCCGGTAGTCGTCGATCACCAGGTTGCGGGCGACGGTCAGCAGCCAGCTCCGGGCCGAGCGCCCGGACTGGTCCAGCACCTCCGGGTGCCGCCAGGCCCGGAGCAGCGTCTCCTGCACGATGTCCTCGGCCCTTCCACGATCCCCACCGGTCAGGTGCAGGGCGTACGACCACAGCACACCAGCGTGCTCGTCGTGCAGCGCACGCATGAGCTCGGTCTCGTTGCTGCCCACTACCGCCGGCACCGCCGTTCCCTCAGCGGATCGTCACCGATCCGACCACGTTCCCAACACGGACCCGACCCTCGAACGGTTCAGCCACGATCGAACGGGCTCTGCACCGATGATGACGGGCACCCCATGATGACGGGAATCCGGGCGACAGCGGCGGGAAAGGACGGGTTCAGCGCAATGTCGGCGATCATGCAGCTCGCTGTCGGCCCCCGGCCCTACAGCAGCTCCGCCGACGGCCCGTTCAACACCCAGGCTGACGGCCCGTTCGACACCCTGGCCAGGTACGGCTACGTCTGGCTGCCGTACGCCGTCGCAGTGGTACTGCTCGCCGGACTGGCGCTGTGGGAGGCCCTGCACGCCAGGACCGGTCGGCCGGCGGCCCTGTCGCGGCTGCTGCCGGTGCGGATCGGTGCGCTCGCGCTGCTCGCGGCGTTCGCGGCCGGGCTGGCCGACGGGGCGGCCGAGTCGGACGGCCTGACCGTCATCGACCAGCCGATCTGGCAGTGGGCCGTCGACCATCGGACCGACGCGCTGACGGTGTTCTTCAAGGTCGTCACCATGGTGGGCAGCACCATCAGCATGACGGTGCTGGCGATCGCGGCCATCGGCTACCTCGGCTACCGGCGCCGACCTGAGGATGCGGTGCTGGTCGCCGTCGTGGCCGTCGGAGCCGGCCTGATCGTGCTGCTGGGCAAGAACGCCGTCGGCCGGGCCCGACCACCCGCGGAGTACCGACTGGTGGTGGAGACCAACCAGTCGTTCCCGTCCGGACACGCGTTGGCGTCGATGGCGATCCTGGGTGTGCTCGCGGTGCTGGTGGGCCGGGCGCTCGCCACGGTGCGGGCCCGGGTGCTGCTGCGCATCGGCGTGGGGATCGTGGTGCTGTTGATCGGGCTGAGCCGGATCTACCTGGGGGTGCACTGGGCCACCGACGTCCTCGGCGGCTGGTCCAGCGGCGCGTGCTGGCTGGTGTTGTGCCTGACCGTCAGCCTGGTCGTGCGGTACCAACGCGGACCGGCGGGCCGACCCGGATCGGCGGGGTCCGGCTTCGACGCCCGGCCCGCGGTAGCGACAACCGGGTCCGCGCGCCGACCACTCGGCGCGCGGCAGCCGCCCTACTGTGCACACTGTGCCCACCACGCCCGGCGCCGCGATCAGCGTCTGCCTGCTCGACGCCGACGACGGCACCGTGCTGGCCGCGTCCGAACCGGGGCGGGTGCATCGCACCGCCTCGGTCGGCAAGATCCTGCTGTTGATCGAGGTGGCGGTGCGGTTCGCCGACGGGCGGTTGCGGCCGGAGGAACCGCTGGCCCGCACCGACGCCGACACGGTCGCCGACTCCGGGCTGTGGCAGCACCTGCTTGCCGAGTCGCTACCGGCCGCGGATCTGGCGGTGCTGGTCGGCGCGGTGAGCGACAATCTGGCGACCAACGTGCTGCTGCGCCACGTCGGGCTGCTGTCCGTGTCCGAGCGCGCCCGGACGCTCGGGCTGGCCTCCACCCGGCTGCACGATCAGGTCCGGGACCTGCGGCGGCCCTCGGATCCGGAGACCCTGTCCAGCGGCACCGCCGGCGAGCTCGCCGACCTGATGGCCCGGCTGCACCGCGGCGAGGTGCGGTCGAAGGCGGTGTCCCGGCAGGTGCTGAGGTGGCTGGCGCTGAGCACCGACACCTCGATGGCGGCCGGCGCATTCGGCCTGGATCCGTTGGCGCACACCGACGCCGACCGCGGGCTCACGCTGGCCCACAAGACCGGCACCGACACCGGCATCCGCTGTGACGTCGGGGTGCTCACCGGGCCGAGGCGGACGGTGGCCTATGCCGTGCTGGCCCGTTTCGACGACGACGACCGGGACTCGGTGCTGGGCCGGCTGTTCGCTCACGGCCAGTCGATCCGCGAGCTCGCCGAGGGTTGAGCCGAGCCGGGCCGAGATCACCACGCACCGCGTCGACATTTCCCGGTAGTTGCGACCGATTTGTCCGGGTTAAGTCGACACGGTGTGTGCGGAACCTGCCGTGTATGCGGAAGCTGCCGGGCGTCCAGGTGTACTGCGGCAGAGCGCGCGGCGGCCGGAGAGTGCGGGTGGCCGGGTGTGCGCGGCGCTCAGTCCAGGTCGACCGGGACGACGTCGAACGCCGCCAGCCGGGCAGCGCCGCGGTCGGGTGCGGTGAGCACGCTGATCCCGTCCGCGGTGATGGCCACCGAGTGTTCGACGTGCGCGGCGCGGGAGCCGTCCCGGGTGACGACGGTCCAGCCGTCGTCGAGCTCGCGGGTCTGGTGCCGGCCGAGGGTGAGCATCGGCTCGATCGCCAGCGCCATCCCCTCGACCAGCCTGAGTCCCTTTCCACGCTTGCCCTGATTGGGCACGAAGGGGTCCATGTGCATCGCGGTACCGATGCCGTGGCCGCCGTAACCGCTCACCGACCCGTACCGCCGGCCGTCGTTGCGGCCGGACAGGGCGGTCGAACTTTCGATCGCCCAGGAGACGTCACCGAGCCGGCCACCGGCCCTGATCGCTGCGATGCCCGCCCACATCGGCGTCCTGCGCGGCGATGATCAGATCCACCTCGTCCATCCCGGGCGGCTCTCCCACGTGCACCGAGAACGCGGCGTCGGCGTGCCAGCCGTCGAGCGAGCAGCCGGCGTCGACGGAGAGCAGATCGCCGTCGCGGAGCACCCGCTCCCGGGTCGGGATACCGTGCACCACTTCGTCGTTGACCGACGCGCAGATCACCGCCGGGTACTCGTGGTACCCCTGGAAGTTCGACGACCGCACCGGCCTCGGTGATGACCGTCGCCACGGCGTCATCGATGTCTGCGGTGCTCGCGCCGACCCGCGACCGCCGACCTCGCGACGTCGAGGGCGCGAGCCAGGATGACCCCGGCGGCGCGCATCGCCTGCAGTTCGCCGCGGGTCTTCAACTCGAGTTGGTCGGCCATGTCGGGGATCGTTCGACAGGCAGGTCGTCAGGCGGTCGGGAGGTCGCCGGCGGCGGGCAGGTCGATCGCCTCGAGGATCCGCCGGTGCACGTCGGCCACCTCGCCCTCGCCGTCGATCTGGACCACGACGGGGCCGTAGTAGTCGATCAGCGGCTTGGTCTCGGCGTGATAGATGTCCAGCCGCCGCCCGATCGCCTCGACGGTGTCGTCGGCGCGGCCACGGGTCAGCATCCGGTCGATCAGCACCTGGTCCGGGGCGGTCAGCACGATCACCCGGTCGATCGGGGTCTTCCGGCCGTCGAGCAGCTTGGTGAGCCACTCCGCCTGGGTGATGTTGCGCGGAAAGCCGTCGAGCAGGAAGCCGGGCTCGGCGTCAGGCTCGGCGATCCGGTCGGCGAGCATCTGCTGGGTCACCTCGTCGGGCACCAGTGCTCCGGAATCCAGGATGCCGCGCACCCGAAGGCCCAGCTCGGTGCCGGCCGCGATGTTGGCCCGGAACAGGTCGCCGGTGGACACGTGCGGAATCCCGACGGATGCGGTGAGCAGGGCCGCCTGGGTGCCTTTCCCGGCACCCTGGGGGCCGATGATGAGCATCCGCATCAGCGCAGGAACCCTTCGTAGTTGCGCTGCATCAGCTGGGTCTCGATCTGCTTGACCGTGTCGAGGCCGACGCCGACCATGATCAGCACTGCGGTGCCACCGAACGGGAAGTTCTGATTGTTGCCCTCGCCGGTGATCGACAGGAACAGGTTGGGCAGGATCGCCACGATGCCCAGATAGAACGACCCGGGCAGGGTGATCCGGCTCAGCACGTACTGCAGGTACTCGGCGGTCGGCCGTCCCGGCCGGATACCCGGAATGAACCCGCCGTACTTCCGGAGGTCGTCGGCCCGCTCGGTCGGGTTGAAGGTGATGCCGACGTAGAAGTACGTGAAGAAGATGATCAGCGCGAAGTACAGGGCGATGTGCACGCCGCTGCTCTGGTTGACGACGTACAGCTGCAACCACTGCTGCCAGCCGCCGCCGGTCACCTGACCGTTGGCGTCGACACTGGTCCCGCCGATCAGCTGCACCAGCAGGGTGGGCAGGTACAGCAGCGAGGTCGCGAAGATGACCGGGATGACGCCGGCCTGGTTGACCTTCAGCGGGAGGTAGGTCGAGGTGCCGCCGTACATCCGGCGGCCGATCATCCGTTTCGCGTACTGCACCGGCAACCGGCGCTGACCCTGCTCGACGAACACCACGGCGCCGATGATGCCCAGGCCGATCAGCAGGACGACGGTGAACACCACGCCGTTGTTGGTCGCGAGGATGTTGCCGCCCTCGGCCGGGATCCGGGCGGCGATCGAGGTGAAGATCAGGATCGACATGCCGTTGCCGATACCGCGGTCGGTGATCAGCTCACCCATCCACATGATGGCGGCGGTGCCGGCGGTCATGGTGAGGACCAGGACGATCAGGCTGAAGGCGTCGGTGTCCGGAATGATCTGGTCGGACTGCGGGCAGCCCGGGAACATCGATCCGTTCATGGCCAGCGCCAGGAACGCGGTGGACTGCAGGATGCCCAGCCCGATGGTGAGGTACCGGGTGTACTGCGTCAGCTTCGCCTGGCCGGCCTGACCGAGCTTCTTGAGTTGCTCGAACCGGGGGATGACGACCGTCAGCAGCTGGACGATGATCGACGCCGTGATGTACGGCATGATGCCGAGCGCGAAGACCGAGAGCCGCAGCAGCGCACCACCGGAGAACAGGTTCAGAACGGTGTAGAGGTCGTTGCCGCCGGCACCGTTGGCGTTGTTGAAGTCGAGGCACTGGTTGATCGCGCTGTAGGAGACACCCGGCGACGGGATGGTCGCACCGAGCCGGTACACGGCGACCATGGCCAGCGTGAAGAGGATCTTCTTGCGGAGATCTGGCGTCTTCAGCGCCGAGATAAAGGCGGCGAGCAAAGGTCCTCCTGGCGTCACCGGCCCCCAGTGTTGGGAACCGGCAACGGGAACACCCGGCAGAACTCCGGGCGACCCGTCCGATGGCAGCGGCGGCCACCGGCCGCGTCACGTCATGTGGTGGTCTTGCGGGTACCGAGGTACCCGGGTGGTGCACAGCCGCCAGGGTACCGGCGGCGGTTGCTGCCAGCCCTCATCGACGAACGCCGACGACGACCGACTGACGACTCTAACGCACGCATCCCCCGGCCCCGGACCGCTGCTGCGGTAGGGAGAACCGGGGGATGCGGGCGCTCGAACCTGAAACCGGTCTACTGATTACAGCGTGGTGGCGCTGCCGCCGGCGGCGGTCAGCTTCTCGCTCGCGGACGAGGAGAACGCGTGCGCGGTGACATCGAGCTTGATGTCGCCGAGGTCGCCGTCGCCGAGGACCTTGACCAGCTGATTGTCGCGGACGGCGCCCGCATCGATCAGCTCATCGACACCGATGCTGCCGCCCTGCGGGAACAGGGTGGCCAGCTGACCGACGTTGACGACCTGGTAGCTGACCCGGAAGCGGTTCTTGAAGCCCTTGAGCTTCGGCAGCCGCATGTGCAGCGGCAGCTGCCCGCCCTCGAACGCGGCCGGGACGTTCTTCCGGGCGCCGGTGCCCTTGGTACCGCGACCGGCGGTCTTGCCCTTGGAGCCCTCACCGCGACCGACCCTGGTCTTCGCGGTCTTGGCGCCGGGGGCGGGGCGAAGGTGGTGGACCTTAATAGACACAGCTGCTCATTTCCCTTCCGGCACTTCTTCGACCGCCAGCAGGTGCGGGGCGGTCTTGACGTAGCCGCGGTTCACCGCGTTGTCCTCGACGAGGACGCTGTGGTGGATCCGCTTGAGGCCCAGCGAACGCAGCGACTCACGCTGGTTGCGCTTGGTGCCGATGGTCGACTTCAACTGGGTGACCTTGAGCTGACTCATCTCAGACCCCCTGTCCGGCGCGGGCGCGCAGCATGGCGGCCGGGGCGACGTCCTCGATCGGCAGACCGCGGCGGGCCGCGACCTCCTCGGGACGCTGCAGCATCTTGAGCGCCGCGATCGTGGCGTGGACGATGTTGATCGGGTTGTCCGACCCGAGCGACTTGCTCAGGATGTCGTGGATACCGGCGCACTCGAGGACGGCGCGCACCGGACCACCGGCGATGACACCGGTACCCGGGCTGGCCGGCTTGAGCAGCACGACACCGGCTGCCGCCTCACCCTGGACCGGGTGCGGGATGGTGGCGGCGATCCGAGGCACCTTGAACATGTGCTTCTTCGCCTCCTCGACGCCCTTGGCGATGGCGGCCGGGATCTCCTTGGCCTTGCCGTAGCCGACGCCGACCGAACCGTCGCCGTCACCGACGACGACCAGGGCGGTGAAGGAGAACCGACGTCCACCCTTGACGACCTTGGCCACCCGGTTGGTGGTCACGATCCGCTCGAGCAGCGGGTTCTTCTCCACCGGAGCGTCGCGCCGGGCTCCGTCGCGACGGTCGCCGCGACGGCCGTCGCGGCCGCCCCGGTCGGTGGAGCCGGTGCCGCGATCGTTGTCGCGACGTGCGGGTCCGGGCATCAGATGTCCCTCTCGATCAGATTGCACATGTCAGAACTCCAGGCCGGCGCCGCGGGCGCCGTCGGCCAGTGCCGCGATGCGGCCGTGGTACTTGTCGCCGCCGCGGTCGAACACCACGGTCGAAATGCCGGCTGCCTTGGCCCGGTCGGCGATCAGCTCGCCGACCTTGCGGGCCTTGGCGGACTTGTCACCGTCGGCGGCCCGCAGGTCCGCCTCGAGGGTGGACGCGGACGCCAGGGTGCGGCCGACCGAGTCGTCCACGACCTGCACCGCGATGTGCCGGGCGGACCGGGTGACGACCAGGCGCGGACGGGTGGCCGAACCGGCCACCTTCTTCCGCAGCCGGAAGTGCCGGCGGGTGCGCGCGGTGGCGCGAGCCTGGGAAACGTTGGACGCCATGGTCACTTACCCGTCTTTCCGACCTTGCGCCGGACGACCTCGCCGGCGTAGCGGACACCCTTGCCCTTGTACGGGTCGGGCTTGCGCAGTTTGCGGATGTTGGCGGCGACCTCGCCGACCAACTGCTTGTCGATGCCCTCGACGCGGAACTTGATCGGGGACTCGACCACGAAGGTGATGCCCTCGGGGGCAGGCACCGGCACCGGGTGTGAGAAGCCGAGGGCGAACTCGAGGTCCTTGCCCTTGGCGGCGACGCGGTACCCGACGCCGACGATCTCGAGGGTCTTGGAGTACCCGGAGGTGACTCCGACGACCATGTTGTTGACCAGCGTGCGGGTCAGGCCGTGCCGGGCGCGGGAATCGCGCTCGTCATCCGGCCGGGTCACCGTGAGGGTGTCCCCTTCTTCCCTGGCGACGCTGATGGGCTCGACAACCGTGTGGGACAGGGTGCCCTTGGGGCCCTTGACCGTCACGAGCGAGCCGTCGATTGTCACGTCGACCCCCGAAGGAACGGGGATCGGCAGTCTTCCGATTCGCGACATGAGTGGTGTCTTCCCTTACCAGACGTAGGCGAGGACTTCCCCGCCCACCTTCTGCTTGGCGGCCTGCCGGTCGGTCAGCAGACCGGTCGAGGTCGAGATGATGGCGATTCCCAGCCCGCCGAGAACCTTCGGCAGGTCGGTGGAGCGGGCGTAGATCCGCAGCCCGGGCTTGGACACCCGACGGACGCCGGCGATGGACCGCTCACGGTTGGGGCCGTACTTCAGCGAGACCACGAGGGCCTTGCCGACGGTCGCCTCCTTGGTGGTCCAGGAGCCGATGTAGCCCTCCTTGACGAGGATGTCGGCGATGTGGCCCTTCAACTTGGAGAAGGGCATGACGACCTCGTCGTGGTACGCCGAGTTCGCGTTGCGGATCCGCGTGAGGAAATCCGCGATCGGATCGGTCATGGTCATGGCAGCTGTGGTGCCTTCCTCGCCTGGTTCCCGCCGTGGCGGCGGGCCTGTGACGACTGGTGGAAGGCCCGGCGGGTGCCGGGCCGGTGGGGCCTGGGACTGCTGATCGGGTCTGGCTCGGGGCCGGCGCGGCCGGTGAACCTGACCAGATGATCAGCGCACTACTGACCTCGCTGATCCTTTGGCTGGATTCGGTCCGGTTCGTCCCGGAAACCTGACCAAAGGATCAGCGATGTCCGGGTGGGACTACCAGCTCGACTTGGTGACGCCCGGGAGTTCCCCGGCGTGCGCCATCTCGCGCAGGCAGATCCGGCACAGGCCGAACTTCTTGTAGACCGAGTGCGGCCGGCCGCAGCGGTTGCAGCGGGTGTAACCGCGGACCGCGAACTTCGGCTTGCGCTTCGACTTGTTGATCAGAGCGGTCTTCGCCATGGGCTCAGTTCTCCTTGAACGGGAAGCCCAGGAGCTTCAGCAGCGCCCGGCCCTCGTCATCGGTGGGGGCGGTGGTGACGACGGTGATGTCCATCCCGCGCGGGCGGTCGATCCGGTCGATGTCGATCTCGTGGAACATCGACTGCTCGTTCAGACCGAAGGTGTAGTTGCCGTTGCCGTCGAACTGGGTGGCCGACAGACCGCGGAAGTCGCGGATACGGGGCAGCGCGATGGTCAGCAGCCGGTCGAGGAACTCCCACATCCGGTCGCCGCGCAGGGTGACCTTCGCGCCGATCGGCATGCCCTCGCGGAGCTTGAACTGCGCGATGGACTTGCGGGCCTTCTTCACCTCGGGCTTCTGGCCGGTGATGGTCGCCAGATCGCGGACAGCGCCCTCGATCAGCTTCGCGTCGCGGGCCGCCTCGCCGACACCCATGTTGACGACGACCTTGACCAGGCCGGGGATCTGCATGACGTTGGAGTAGGTGAACTGCTCCTGCAGCGCGTCCTTGATCTCCGCCGCGTAGCGGGCCTTCAGGCGCGGGATCTCGCGGGTCTCTTCGGTGGTCGTCATCAGAGGTCCTTACCGGTGCGGCGGCCAACGCGGACGCTGCGCCCCTCGTCGTCCGTGCGCTTGCCGACCTTCGTCGGCTTGTTGTCGGCGTCGACGACCATCACGTTCGAGATGTGGATGGCCGCCTCCTGGGTGACGATGCCGCCCGACTTCGCGCCGCGCTGGGTGGTGGACACCTTGGTGTGCTTCTTGATCCGGTTCACGCCCTCGACCAGGACCCGGTCGTTCTCCGGGTAGGCCTGGATGACCTTGCCCTTCGCGCCCTTGTCCTTGCCGGCGATGACCAGGACGGTGTCGCCCTTCTTGACCTTCATCACAGCACCTCCGGCGCCAACGAGATGATCTTCATGTACTTCTTGTCGCGCAGCTCCCGGCCGACCGGCCCGAAGATGCGGGTTCCGCGCGGGTCGCCGTCCGGCTTGATCAGCACGGCGGCGTTCTCGTCGAAACGGATGTAGGAACCGTCCGGACGACGCCTCTCCTTGACGGTGCGCACGACGACGGCCTTGACCACGTCGCCCTTCTTGACACCCGCACCCGGGATCGCGTCCTTGACGGTGGCGACGATGATGTCGCCGATGCCGGCGTACCGACGGCCAGATCCGCCCAGTACCCGGATGCAGAGGATCTCCTTGGCGCCGGTGTTGTCGGCGACTCGGAGACGGGACTCCTGCTGAATCACTGCAGTCCGCCTTCTCATAGCGGCCGGGGGTTCCCGGACGCACGTTTTCTGGTTCTGGCCACCCGGCCCGGCGGTACACGCCGCACAGCATGCGAAAAGACAAGAGGAAGTACGAGCTGATCGCCCGCCTTTTCACTCTTGCCTGTGGCATGAGCCGCGCGCGACCCCTCGAAACGGGCCCCGCAGGAAAGGTGACAGAATCCTGGCAAGATTTCCGACCTCGCCAGGCCAGAGCAGTGCGGCCGCCGAAGCGGACGACACCAGTCGCCAAGGCTACGCGATCGCCCCTGATAACTCCAATCGACGCTGGTCGGCGCCCATCGGGCCGGAATCGCGGGCCACCGCGGTGATCTGCCGCCGCCGCCACGGAGAGAACAGGCCGGGGAGAACGCTGCCGGGGAGATCTAGGGTGGCAGATGTGTACGTACCGCACTTCAACGCCGTCGATGACGAGCCCCAGCTCCGCGAGTTCGTGCGGGCGGCGCGGGTCGCCCAGCTGGTGACGGTCGACGCCGACGGCACACCGCTGGCCACCCTGCTGCCGGTCATCTGGGACGGCGACCGGCTGCTGGCGCACCTGGCCAGGGCGAATCCGCAGTGGCGCTCCGTCCGGCCGGGGAGCACCGGGCTGGCGATCGTCAGTGGACCGGACACCTACATCTCGCCCGGGTGGTACGCCGCCAAGGCCGAGCACGGTCGGGTGGTGCCGACCTGGAACTACTCGGCGGTGCATCTGACCGGTCCGGTCACCGTGCACGATGACCCGGAGTGGCTGCTCGGCATGGTCACCGCGCTGACCGATCGCCATGAGTCGGACCGGCCCGCGCCGTGGTCGGTGTCCGACGCGCCGGAGCGCTACCTGACCGGGCAGCTGAAGGCGATCGTCGGCATCGAGCTCGACGTGCGCCTGATCGAGGGCAAGGCCAAGTTGAGCCAGAACCGCTCGGAGGCCGACCGGGCCGGGGTGATCGCCGGGCTGCGGGCCGAGGACGACCCGCGCGCGGCCGGCGTCGCCGACGCGATGGTCGCCGGCCGCATGCTGCCGCCCGGCTGATCTGCTCCACTGACGCTCGGATCGAGCACCTGAAGCGGCTGATTCGGTGTCGCTCAGTCGTCGAGCTATTCACACGTACGGGTGATATTGGGAAGATCGGCCCTAGCGCCTGGTTACACTTCGCTCATCTAAAGTCTGTGTTAAGTCATCGAGCCTCTCCTCCGGGAATGCCCTTCCTGCATGCCCGGCGACGTTGCCCGGTGTCTGGCCGAAGCCAACTCCAGGGGGAATTGCCTGTGCTGCCGACGGTGCTGATCAGGGGCGATCTGGCCCGCGTACCCGAGGTCCGGGGGCTTGTCGAGCAGCTGGGGTTCCCGGTTCACGATCGTGACCTGGGCCGACCGTCGTGCACGCGCGTGGTCGCCGACATCGCTCTGGTGGCCACCGAACGGGAGCACCTGGTCGCCGGGTTCGTCCAGTCGATTCGCCGGGACGACCTCGCCCGCCGCATCGTGGTGATCTCCGAGCTCGACTCTCCCGATCTGCTCGTCGCTGCCGCCGGATCGGGCGCCGACGGGTGGATCCTCCCCGACTTGCCCGCCACCACCCTGGTGCGGACCCTGCGTGGGGTCCACGAGGGTGAGAGCGCTTTTTCCCGGGTCCACGTGATGTCCTTGGTGGCGGCTCTGCGCGAACCGGTCGAGGCAGCGGAACCGGTGGGCCGGGGACCGATGAGTGAGCTCACCCCTCGCGAGCGCGAGATCCACACGGCCTTGGTGGCCGGCGGGTCGACGCGCGAGATCGCCGCCCGGCTCTCGATCTCCGAGAGCACCGTGCGCTGGCACTCGGCCCGGTTGATGAAAAAGCTCGGCCGCACCGACCGGCCGTCGCTCGCTACGAACGACGCGACCCGCGATCCGATCGCCGCCGCAGTCTCGCCCGCCACCGCCCTTCCGCCCGCTATCGGGCCGGCTGCACTCGCAGGCTCGCCGCAGGTGCCGAACCGCATGCTTCCTGAGGGAGTGCGTGCGGACGACGTCCACGCCTCGAGCCGCTGGGCGAGTCTGCGTCGAGCCGAATTGAGGGTGGCGTTCCTGGTGGCCGAGGGCCTGAGCAATCGCGAGATCGCCGAACACCTTTTCATCTCCCGCCATACGGTCGAGTCGCACCTCAAGAGCGCTTTCGCCAAACTGCAGGTCCGGTCGCGGGTCGAGCTGACCCGGTTCGTCCTCGTGATGGCCGCGCTACCGCAGTCGGCCTGACTCCTCCGGCCGCGCCTCCGCTCGTACTCGAGCCACCCCACCCACCGACAGAAGACCGCCCGGCCGGACCCAAGGTCCGACCGGGCGGTCTGCGGTGCGGCGTTGATCAGTTCGGGATGATCTCGATTGCCGAGATCTTCGCGTTCTCGATCCGCTTCATGAAATCGATGCTCACCGCGCCGTCGGTGACCGTCACCGGGAACTCGCGAACGATCGCCCGGTCGATACCGCCTGCCGTCGCCCAGATGTCGAAGTTCGAGAGCACCGTGGCGTTCTCCAACCGGACATCGAACCTGCGGGTGTTGGCCGCGGTCTTGTTCAACTCCACGAAGTGCAACCGGACCCGGTAGCTACCGTTGGCCACCGGCACCGAGAACCCGAACGCCCTGGCCCCGACGGCAGTGGTCCCGCCGCCCGTCCACTCGGACCTGGCGATCGTCAGGTTCATGTAGGTCGGGATGCCGGTGATCGTGTCGTTCTCCGAGTACGGGTTGCCACCCGTCACCCAGGAGCTGCACGCGGTCAGCGAGCTGCACGCCGACCACGCCGTGCCCGCCACCGTCTGCGCCGCGCCACCGGTGTTGATCCGGATCGTCGGCCTGGTGCGGGCCGCGTTGACCGTCGCCGACCGGACCGATTCGTTGCCGGAGGTGTCGACCGCGGTCACCTGGTAGTAGGAGACCGCCCCGACCGGCGCCGTGGTGTCGGTGAACGACGTCGTGGTCACCGGCGTCGCGGTCAACTTGGCGTAGCTGCCGGCGGCCGAGGTCGCCCGGTACACGTTGTAGCCCGCGATGTCCGCGACAGCGCTGCCGCCCCAGGCCAACGCGATGCCCGTGGTCGAGCCCGTTGCGGTGACGCCGGTCAGCTGACCCGGCGCCGCTGTGTCAGGGGCGTCGACCGGGATGATCTCGATCGCGGTGATCTTCGCGTTCTCGATCCGCTTCATGAAATCGATGCTCACCGCGCCGTCGGTGACCGTCACCGGGAACTCGCGAACGATCGCCCGGTCGATACCGCCTGCCGTCGCCCAGATGTCGAAGTTCGAGAGCACCGTGGCGTTCTCCAACCGGACATCGAACCTGCGGGTGTTGGCCGCGGTCTTGTTCAACTCCACGAAGTGCAACCGGACCCGGTAGCCGCCGTTGGCCACCGGCACCGAGAACCCGAACGCCCTGGCCCCGACGGCAGTGGTCCCGCCGCCCGTCCACTCGGACCTGGCGATCGTCAGGTTCATGTTGGTCGGGATGCCGGTGATCGTGTCGTTCTCCGAGTACGGGTTGCCACCCGTCACCCAGGCGCTGCACGCGGTCAGCGAGCTGCACGCCGACCACGTCGTGCCCGCCACCGTCTGCGCCGCACCACCGGTGTTGATCCGGACGGTGGGCCTGGTGGTGGTGGGCCTGGTGGCGTTCACCGTTGCGGACTTCGTCGACTCGTTGGCCGAGAGGTCCACCGCGGTGACGTAGTAGTACCCGGTGGCTCCGACGGCGACGCCGGTGTCGAGGTACGAGACGCCCTGCAGCAGCGCCGTGTTGACCTTGGCGAAGGTGCCGGTTGCCGACGCCGACCGGTACACGTTGTACCCGGCCAGGTCCGTCGCGCTCGACGCGGACCAGCTGACCGTGATTCCGGTCGTGGCCGGCGTTGCGGCCGGCCCGGTCACCACAGCCGGAGCCGTGGTGTCGGCCCTGGTCGCGTTGACCGGAGCGGACCGATCGGATTCGTTACCCGAGAGGTCGACCGCGGTCACCTTGTAGTAGGAGACCGCGCCCTGGGGAGCCGTGGTGTCGACGTAGGACATCCCGGTCACCAGAGCCGACGTGACCTTGGTGTAGGTGCCCGCCTCCGAGGTCGAGCGGTACACGGTGTACCCGGCCAGATCCGTTGCCGCGCTCGCCGACCAGGCGACCGCGATCCCGCCGGCCACCGGGGTGGCCGAGACTCCGGTCACCACAGCCGGAGCCGTGGTGTCGGCCCTGGTCGCGTTGACGGTCGCCGACGTCGCCGACTCGTTGCCGGCCGTGTCGACGGCGGTCACCCGGTAGTACCGGGTCTCTCCGGCCGCCACCGTCGTGTCGGTGTAAGAGGTTCCGGTGAGGGGCTGTGCGTTGACCTTGGCATAGGTACCACCAACGGTCGCCGACCGGTACACGGTGTACCCGGCCAGATCGGTTGCCGCACTGGCCGACCAGGCCAGCGCGATGCCGGTCGCTGCGGAGGCGGCGGTAAGGCCGGTGACCACGCCGGGTGCCGTGGTGTCCGGCCGGGTCGCGTTGGCAGTTGCCGAGCGGACCGATTCGTTGCCCGACGAGTCCACCGCGGTGACCTGGTAGTAGGACGCCGCGCCCTGCGGAGCCGCCGTGTCGTTGAACGACACTGCACCGAGCAGGGTGGACCCGTTCAGCTTCGTGTAGGTGCCGCCCGCCGTCGCCGACCGGTACACGTTGTACCCGGCCAGGTCCGCCGCCGTGCTCGCCGACCAGGCCAGCGCGACGCCGCTGGCGGAAGGGGTCGCCGTCAGGCCGGTCACCACGGCCGGAGCAGTGGTGTCGGGTGCCGTCACCGGGATGATCTCGATGGCGGAGATCTTGGCGTTCTCGACCCGCTTCATGAAGTCGATGTTCACCGCACCATCGGTGATCGTGGCGGGATACTCCCGCACGATCGCCTTGTCGATACCGCCGGCCTGCGCCCAGATGTCGAAGTTCGAGAGCACCGTGGTGTTCTCCAACCGGACGTCGAAGAGCCTGGTACCGGCCGCGGTCTTGTTGAGCTCGGCGAAGTGCAAACGGACCCGGTAGCTGCCATTGGCGACCGGAACGGTGAAGCCGAAGATCTTGGCACCGACCGCTGTCGTTCCGCCACCGGTCCACTCCGACTGGAAGATCGTGTTGTTCATCCCGGCCGGAATGCCGGTGATCGTGTCGGTCTCGGAGTAGGCGTTGCCTCCGGTGACCCAGTTGCTGCAGGTGGTCGTGGCGGCGCAGGCCGACCAGATGGTGCCGGACACCGTCTGGGCCGGGCCGCCGGCATTGATCCGGACGACCGGCGGCAGCGGGGCCGTCACCGACACCGTTGCCGACGCCGCCGACAGGTTCTCCGACGAGTCGATGGCGCGGACCTGGTAGTACACCTGACTTCCCGCCGCGACGGCTGCGGTGTCGACGAACGTCGATGCCGTGAGCACCGCGGTGTTGACCTTGGTGAAGGTGCCGCCCTCGGTCGAGGACCGGTAGACGTTGTAGCCCATCAGATCCGCCGCCGGGCTGTCGGCCCAGTCGAGGGTGATGCCGGTGGCTCCGGCCACTGCGGTGAGCCCGGTGGGGGCGTCCGGAGCGGTGGTGTCGGCATCCGGGCAGGTGCCCTGGCAGAGCACCTCGATCGCGGCGATCGACGGGTAGTCGACCGAAGCGGTGAGGGCCAGGTTGATCATCCCGTTGGCGACCGTGACGTTGTTGACCGGCAGCACGGTTGCGGTGTTCTGGCCGCCGGCCGCAGCGAAGATGTCGAAGCTCGGACGCACGGTCGCGCCTTCGACATCGATGCTGAACACCCTCTTGCCGACCGCGTTGTTGCCGGCCGCCCGCTCGGCGAAGTGCAGGCGGAGATCGACCTTCGCCGCACCCTTGGCCGGCAACGCGAAGCTGATGGTCCGCGGCGTGAGCGATCCCACGTTGCCCCGGTACGTCCGGTAGAGCACATCGTCGTCGGTACCGGCGATCTCCAGCGGGGTGGTCGTCGCACCCTCACTCACCGCGGTGCTCGGGCTGAATCGCCCGGTGTCCGGGGTCCACACCCGGCCCGCGGTGTCGGTGTAGTCGGCCGAGCCGGCGACATCGATGCGGTACAGGGCGTTGCGGGGAGCAGCGGTCGTGGTGGTGTCGCCGTCGGCGATCCCGAAGGAATCGTAGACGGCGGCGAACGCTGCTCCGCCCTTGTGCGAGACGAGGATGCCTCCGTAGGTGCGCTGGCCGAAGAACTTGCCGAGCGCGGCGGCCGGTGCCGTCCAGGTGGTGGGCAGCACCACCCAGGCGCCACCGTTGAGCCGGTAGCCGGCCTTGACGGTGCCCGCGGACGGGTCGCCGATCAGGGCCAGATCCACGGTGGTGACCGAGGCCGGGTTCGGGATCGCGACCGTGGTACCGACAGTTGCTCCGGTTCCTGCGGTCTCGGCGTAGAACTCGATGCTGGGTACCCCGGCCTTGTTGATGGCGGCGACCTTGACGAAGTTGTCCTGGTCGGCGCCGAGCATGATGCCGCGCTGCTCGCTGCCGGCATTCAGTTCGTCGACCGCGCCAAGGGTTCGGCCCGACACGGTGAAGGTGCCACCGTGACCGTCGAACGGCAGCTGCAGGCCGTTCGCCAGGGTGTTGTCGTTGCTTCCGTTGGTGCCGTTGAGGTTCGGCGTGGCGACCGGTCCGTTGGCCGACGAGTCGACGGTCAATGTCCCCGGGGTGCCGGTGGCCAGGTGCAGCAGGGCCGGCTTGTAGGAGTCGGATCCGACCGTCAGATCCAGCTTGTTCGGCTGGGTGCCGACGAACCCGGTGCCCTGGCCGGCGGCGTCGGCAAGAGTGCCGGCCACCGCGGTCCCGAAGCCCAACTGCAGGCCGGCTGCTCCCGGAAGCAGCGCCGGTGCGGCCGGGTCGGCCGCTGTCTCCGGCTTCATGTTGCTGATCAGGAACAGGTTGTCGTTGTAGTCGTAGTTGATGCCCGAGTAGTCCATGCCGACCAACCAGGTGTTCGGCACGATCGCCCCGGTGCGGTCCCGGACGGCCCAGGCCCGGACGTGGTGCCCGCAGGCGCCGATGCAGCCGTTCGCCACGTCGGCAGCCTGGTTGTTCTTGGTCGGGTCGCTCCACTCGCCGTCGATCTTGAGGCCGAAAGCGGCGGTGGGAGTGAAGGTTCCGGACGCGGGCAGCGTCGTCGAACCGTTGCGATGCGGCAGGATCGACTGACCCTCGACGCCGGCATGGGTGAACAACGTCGGCGTGGTGGTGGAGCCCTTCGCGTGCCAGAAGAACGACGCCGTGTTGCCCTGGGTGTGGAACGCCGAGAGCTGACGCACGCTCACCGGCTGGGTGGGGTCGGCCCGCAACCAGTACGGGCTGAGGATCTCGTCGCCGGACGCCTCGACCTTGCCGTTCTGGTTCAGCGCCACCCCGGCGGCGGTGACCGTCGTGGTGTAGCCGAACAGCTTGGCGAGCTCGGCGACATCCGGTTCCTGGCCGCCTTCGGAGACCGACTGCCAGAATCCGCCCAGCTCGACCGATGTGGTCGGGTGCGCCGGGTCGTCGGATCCGACCGTCAACGAGCCGGTGTACAGACCGCCGCTGCCGCCGATGGCGGTGGCGGTGAACCGCACCTGGACCGTCAGCGTGCCGCCGACCGCGACCAGTGCCGGCAGGGCCGGCGGATTCACCAGCGAGAACGCCCCGGTCACCGTGAGGTCGGTGACGTTCAACGGATCGGTCCCGGTGTTGTGGATGATCAGCGACGACGTGTCGTGCACCACGTTCGCGGCGATGAACGGTCCCGTCACCGGGTCGCAGGCAGCGGTGTCCTTGCAGGTGGTACCCCGCTCCGGGTTCTGGATGCGGTTCATCACCAGGCGGTCGGAATACGGCACACCGTCAGCGTTCTCGATGGTGATGGCAGCCTGGCTGGCTCCCGCGGTCACCACGGAGAAGGTGGTGGTGCCGCTGGTGGCGATGTTGCCGACGGCGTCCTGGGCCCGGGCCCTGACGGTGTGGCTGCCGATGGTGGTGATCTCCACCGGCGCGGTGTAGGGCGTGAAGGCACCGCCGTCGAGGCTGTAGGAGCTGCCGGCGACCCCGCTGCCGGCGTCGGACGCGGTCACCGTGACGGTGGCCTTGTTCTTGTAGACGCCGGCCGAGGCCTGCAGTCCGCCGACGGCGACGACAACGGTGGGCGGCGTGGTGTCCGCCGAGGTCACCGGCTTGTCGATGTCGAGGTAGGTCAGCTTGGTGTTGGCCCCACCGGTGGCGTCGACGGTCAACTGGCCGTCGGTCACCTGCACGGTGACGGTGGCGGTGCTGAAGGCGTTCGCCGTCGTCGGGGTGAAGCCGGCGATGGCCGTCTGGCCCTCGACCTGCACCCGGTGCGTTGAATCGGTGAATCCGGAGTCACCGACTCCGACGGTTACCTGATAGGTGCCGTTGGGCACCGTGTACTGCCAGGCACCAGGACCGTTCGGCGACTGGGTTGCGGTGGGCTGCATCAGGATCAGCGTCCGCAGCTTGGCGTCGACGGTGCCGGCCCGGTCGCGGGTCTGCGCCGTCATGTCCAGCGGGGTGGCGCTACCGGGGACGACCCAGCCGAATCCGCGCGCCGCGGTGTAGGCCGCGCCGGTGTCCGGGGTGTACCCGGCGGCCACGGTGGAGGCGGCAGGCTGGAAGTCGATGCGCGCCACCGGAGTTCCGGTCGATGCACCGCCGACCGGGGCGACCCCGGTGACCAGGAAGACGTAGTCCTGGTAGTCACCGTTCTGGGCGTCCTCGAAGGCGACCAGGTAGGTGTTGGGCAGCGCCGCACCGGACCGGTTCCTCGCCGGGTAGGTCCGGACCGCGTGCGGGATGTTCGTGTTCAGCCCGTCCTGGGTGTAGCTCTTGCGGTTGAACGACTTCGAGTCGACGTAGAACCCGAATGAAGCGGTACCCGGGTCGAACGACGAACCGCCGCCGGCCACCGTCGCCGGCAGCAGGGTCTGCTCGTTGTCCAGCGCGATCGTGGCCACCTCGTGGGTCTGCGGGTCACCGGCGTTCGGCTCGTACCACCCGAACGGCAGCAACTCGTCCGGCGAGTACCGGGCCACCGGCGTCATCGTCACCGGGGCCGAACCGGCCCTGGTGAACAGCGGGGCGCCGACCTCGTCGCCGATCGGCGACGGGTTGATGCCGAGGATCAGGCCGGTGCCACCGACGTTGATCGGGTAGCCGAGCACGTCCACCACCGACTTCAACGGCGGCTCGTTGTCACCCTGCTCGCCGTTGGTGGCCAGGCCGTACAGCCCGACGTCCAGGGTCGGCGTCGTGGCGTCGTCGGAGACGATGCGCATCACGGCGCTCTGCGCCCCGACGGTGGAGCTGCCGGGCTTGAAGGTCGCGCTGAAGGTCGCAGCATCGCCGACCGCCAGCGTCTGCGGGGTGCCGGAGACGGTGAAAGATCCGGCATTGGTGCCGGCCACGCTCACCGAGCTGATCACCAGCGGGGTGATCCCCGCGTTCGTGACGGTGACCTGCTTGGCGGCGCTGGTGGTGCCCTTGACGCCGCTGAAGACCAGCTCGGACGGCGTCGGGGTGATCTTGCCGGCGCCGGCGGTCTGCGGGGCCTTCACGTTGCTGACGACGAACGCGGCGTCCTGGTAGTCGACGCCGGTCGGCACATCCTCGGGGGCGACGATGTACGACCCGGTGACAACCGCTCCGGTCGAGTCCTTCAGCGGGTACACCCGGATCTTGTGGTTGTTGGTCGCCCAGGTGTTCCTGGCGTCCTCACTCCAGGTGACCCGGTTGGTCAGACCCGGCCAGGTGACGTCGAAACCGAAGGCGTCGTCCAGATCCCACTCACCGACGGTGGTGACGTCGGGGAGAACCGTCTGGTTGGACGAGTTCGGGCCGTTGAACAGCACCACCCGCTGGGTGGCGTCGGAGCTCTTGTGGGCCGCGACGACCGCGACGTTGGTGTTGCCGGCCGGCCCGTCGGGGCCGAACAGCGACAGCGGCGTGATGCCGACCTTGCGGTCGAAGAGCAACTTGGTGAACGACGGCATCTCGACCTCGTCGCCGAGCAGCGCATTGCCTTCCGGCATCGCGTTGTTCGCCGGGTTGTCGTCTCCCACGTTCACCGGGATGTCCAGGGTGTCGAGGATCCACTGCAGCGAAGGCTCGTTGCTGCCGCCGGTGCCGAGTGTCCCGAGGCCGCGCAGCGCAACAGTGGTGGTCGGGGCGCCAGGGTCGTTGGTGCTCAGCACCAGGCTGGCCCGGCGAGGCCCGGCCGCCGTCGGGTTGAAGGTGACCGGCAGGGTCACCGTCGCCCCGGGAGCGACGGTCACCGGCAGGGTGCCGGTGCGGCTGAACAGCGCAGCGTCCGTTCCGGAGATGGTGACCCCGGTGATGGTCAGCGGGAGGCCGCCGATGTTCTTGACCGACACGGACTTCGCCGCGGAGGCCGCGCCGCCCTGCACCTCGGTGAACACCAGTCGGCTGGTGGCCTCGGCCTTGGGCGCGCTGCCACCGCCCTGCGGCTTGAGCAGCTTGATGCCGGTGGTGGCCGGGTTGTCGGTGAGCTCGCTGACGTACAGGTTGCCGGAGGTGACGTCCTGGGCGATGTCCAGCGGCTGCCGGAACCCGGTGAAGCCGGTGATCCCGGCGACCGCGTCGGACACTCCCCCGTTGCTCGTCACGTTGAACGCGACGATCTCCTGGTTGGCGCTGTAACGGACCACGATGACCTTCCCGGCGAGCGCGCCACCGAAGGCGATGGTGTTCTTGTACTCGATGGTGCCGTTCGCCGAGGCGTGCAGTCCGGCGTCGTGCACGTGCTCGATGTCGTAGTTCGGGTCGGCGAGCTGGCCGGTCGGGTACGCGTTCACCTTGAACAGCGGGTTTCCGGTGTAGCCCGTCGGGTTTCCGGCATTGAGGACGTACTCGCACCGCATCGGGTTCGGGTGGCCGTAGTACTTGCCCTGGTGGACGTCGAACAGGTAGTCGGTCTCGGCCTGAGCGTTGTTGGTGATGGCCGGTGCGGTCGGAGCCGTGTAGGCGCCGTCCGGACGGGCCGCACACGCGGCCGGCAGCGGGTTCGGCGATGCCGGGGTGTTGCCGCCGGCGGCAGATCCGTTGGTACCGGCGTAGATCCGACCGTTGGAGTGCACGAGCAGGTCGAAGGCGTTGCGGATACCGGTGGCGTACAGAGTCAACGGCGCATCCGCGGCATACGGGTTGTACGTCCCGACGTGACCCGGAACGGCGCCGCGGGCCGGCACTGTCATGTCCGGCGTTGCCGCATCGACCGGCAGGTTCGCCGGAAGCTTGGCCGGGTCGAGCTGGAGCATCGCAGCCGACATCAGGTGCTCGTCCCGCTGCCAGGTGCCGTCGTTGCGGCCCATGGCGTTCATCGAGCCCTGGACGATGTAGAGCTTGCCATCCTTGAAGGCAACGGAGTTCGTCTCGTGGTCCTTGATCGAGCGCGGCAGGTTGACCACGACCTCCTGGTAGGTGTCCAGGTCGGGTCCGGTCAGCTTGGCGATGGATCCGGTGAAGTCCGGCACGTTCTGCCCGAGATAGGCGTAGTTGTCGGTGATCCACAGGATCGGGTTGTCCGGGGTGGACGCGGGGTCGAACGCGAGACCGATGACGGTGCGGTTCGGCGCGCCCTCCCAGCTCTTGGCGGTGGCGTGGGTGCGGACGGTGGAGATCGTCTCCTGGTCGGCCAGGGTGCCGTCGGCGTTGATCGTCCAGCGGTAGATGTAGCCGTAGATGCTGCCGGCATACAGCTTTCCATCCGGACCGATCACCAGAGAGGTGTAGCTCTTGCCGGCCAGCGCGCCGCTCTCGGTCTTGTCGAAGGCGACGCCCGACAGGTCACCGCCGCCCGGGCCGGAACCATTGGCGGTGGTGAACACGGAGGAGAACGGCAGGAACGCGCGGCCGCTCTTGTCCTTGACCTTGTCGGTGATGGTGAACCGGTAGAGCACCCCGCCGTCGAGCGGGTCGCTCGGCAGGAAGGTGACCGTGTCGCCGCCGCCGCTGGTGGCACCGGTGCCGGGGACCAGCGCTCCGGTCGCCACCTTGGTCAGCGTGACATTGCCGCCACCGAGGGTGGTCTCGTCGACGGTGCCGACGACGGCGTTGAGCGAGTTGTCGGCGACGATCGAGGAGTTGTCGACGACGTTGGTGGCGAGGTTGCCCGGCGTGACGTTGCGGGTGTACGGCCGGCCCGCGCTGTCCACCGAAGCAATGTCCACGTAGTCGATCTTGGTGTTGGTGCCGGAGGCCGGGCTCAGGGTCAGCCTGCCGTCGGTGACGGTGACCGTCCTGGTCGCGGTGGCGAACTTGTCCGTTGTCGTCGGCACGAAGGCCGCGATCGCATTCTGGTTCTCGATGTTGATCCAGTTCGAGCTGTCGACCGCGGTGCCGGTGTCGCCGACCGCGACGGTGACCGTGTACGCACCGTTGGGTACGGCCAGCTCCCAGGCGGCGTTCTCGTGGACGCCGCTGGCGGCGTTGGCGGGAAGCTGCATGTGGATGAAGGTCGCCAGCCGCAGATCCGGCTGGTTGGCGGGCGGGGTCAGGGTGTTGCGGTTGCGCCCGTTCCCGTCGATCGAGACCGGTGTCGACGTGCCGATACGCACCCAGCCGTAGGTGTTGCCGGTGCCCTGGTTGGCGCTGCTGCGGGCGCCGAAGGCCTGACCGAAGTCGGCCAGGTACCCGGCGGGCGGGGTGGTGGCTGCGTCCTGGAAGTTCACCTTCAGGTTCACCGACGTCGAGGCGTCGGCGTCCGGGGTCACGTCGGTGGAGCTGGAGGCCACGGACTCGTTGCCGCTGGTGTCGACGGCGGTGACCACGTAGCGGTAGGTGGTGCCGTTGGTCAGCTCAGCCTCGCTGTAACTCGGCGTCGGCAGCAGGCTGGTGTTGCGCTTGTTGGCCGCTACCGGGTCGACGGTGGCGCCGGTCGACCGGTACACGTTGTACCCGGCCACGTCATTGTCGGCGGGCGCGGCCCAGGTCAGGGTCGACGAGGCGTTTCCGGCGAGAGCGATCAGCGAGGACGGGGCAGCCGGGGGCGTGCCGTCCGGCAGGACCGGGCCGGCGCCGACGATGGTCAGCCAGTTCATCTTGGTGTTGCTGCCGCCGATGGCGTCGACGGTCAGCCGGCCGTCGGTGACGTCGACGGTGGCCGCACCGGTCTTGTATTCGATGGCGGCGGTCGCCTGGAACGCGTCGATCAGCGTGACGCCTTCAGCGCGGATGGTGTGCAGGCTGTCGTAGCACGGTGCCGCGCAACCGGTCTTGGCGGCACCGGGCTGGTCGCCGACGCTCGCTGTGACGGTGTAGCGGCCGTTGGGCAGCGCGTACTCCCAGGCCCCCGGGGTCAACGAACCGGTGGTCGTGCTGGGCACCGGGACGATGTCTCCGTATTGCAGGTGGATTGCCCGGTTCTGCAGGTCGGTCACGGCGGCGCGGGTGCGCAGCCGGGTGTTCAGCGAGAGGTCCAGCGGGGTGTGGGTCGCCGAGCTGAGCGAGGCCTGGGTCACCCAGCCGTAGCCGAGGGTGCCGTCGAAGGCAGCGCCGAGCTCCTTGGTGTAGCCGGCGATGGCCGGGGCGGAGGTGGGCTGGAAGGTGAACTTCACGTCGAGCCCGGTGCTGGGCAATGCCGCGGAGACCTGATTCGAGTTGGCAGACTCGTTGCCGGCGGTGTCGGACGCGGTGACCACGTAGAAGGATGTCGATCCGGCCGGGGCACCGGTGTCGGTGAACGAGGTCCCGGCGATCAGCGTGTTGGTCAGCTTGACCTTGGCACCGCCGGCAGTGGCCGACCGGTACACGGTGTATCCCGCGAGATCGGTTGCGGTGACGGCGGTCCAGCTCAGCGCAACGGCGCCGTCCGCGACGTCGGCGGTGAGGCCGGCCGGCGCCGACGGGGCGGTGGTGTCGGGGGTGGCCTGCGGGACGGCGCTGACAACGGTCGAGGCGATCGATCGGTTGTCCACCAGGTCGTAGGACTGCACGGCGTAGTAGTAGCGGGTCCCGGCGGTCAGGTCGGCGTCGACGAAGGTGCGGCCCGGCTTGATGAGCACCGCGACCAGGTGGTCCTCGTCGATGGCGGCGGTCGGGGACTCGAAACGGTAGATCCGGTAGCCGCGGAGGTCGGGTTCGGCGTTGGCGGTCCAGCTCAGGGTGATCTGCTGGATGCCGGCCGTTGCCGTGACGTTCGCCGGCACTGCGGGAGCGGTGGTGTCGGCCGGGGTGGCGTCGGACTCATTGGAGTAGCCGGACTTGTTGCCGGCGAAATCGACGGCCACGACACGGTAGTAGTACCGGTTGCCGTTGGTCGTGGTGGTGTCGATGAAGGCGCTGTCGGTACTCGGAACCGCCTGGATCAGCTGGCCGGCGGCGCCACTGCTGGCGGACCGGTAGATCTCATAACTGGCGACGTCTCCATCGGTGCTGGCAGTCCAGGACAGGGTGACCCTGCCGTCGCCGGCGGTCGCGACCAGCTCGGTGGGCGGCAGCGGTGCGGTGATGTCCGGCGTGGGAGTGGGCTCGGCCGACTTCTCGTCGGACAGCGCGGACTCGTTGTGGTCGGCGTCGACCGCGGTGATCGCGTAGTAGTAGGTGGTGCCGTTGATCAGCGGCTCGCTCTCGGTCCCCTGGTCGACGAACTCGGCGGCGGCCGTTGCGCCGATCCAGGTACCGGTACCGATCTGCACAGGGCTGGTGGTGGACCGGTAGACGCGGTAGGTGGCCAGATCCAGTTCGCTGTTACCGGCCCAGCGCAGCGTCACCTTCGCATCACCGGCGCCGGCGGTCAGACCCGTCGGCTTCGTCGGAGCGGTGGTGTCCTTGGGCTCCGCGGTGACGATCTCGGACGCCGCGGACTCGTTGCCGGACCTGTCGACCGAGGTGACGACGTAGTGGTAGCTGGTGCCGTTGCTCAGCGCGGTGTCGGTCAACGTGGTGGCCGCGATCGGATCGGTCGTCAGCAGGTTGGCCGGGGTTGTCGCAACCTCGGCGTCGGTGGACCGGTAGACGTTGTAGCCCTTGAGGTCCGCGGCAGTCGCGGCGTCCCAGTCGAGGGTGACGGCGCCGTCGCCCGCGGTGGCGACCACGTTCGCCGGTACGGCAGGCGCAGTCAGGTCGGATGCCTCGATGTGCACGTAGTTGATCTTGGTGTTGGTGCTGGCGGCGCCACCGGAGGCGATGGTCAGCCGACCGTCGGTGACATGCACCTTGCTGACGGTCTTCTCGTCGAACTCCTTGGCCGCGGTGGCCTGGAACCCGTCGACGGCCGTGGTGCCCTCGACCACGATGGTGTGCACCGAGTCGTAGCAGGGCGCCGGGCAGGTCGCTCCGCTGGCACCGGGCTGGTCCCCGGCGCTGACGGTGACGTCGTAGTAGCCGTCGGCGACGGCGAACTCGTAGGAGCCGCTGGTCTTGGTTCCGTTGAAGGTCGCCGTGATGTCGGAGGACTCCATGTGGATCAGGCCGCGCTGGGCGGCGGTGACGGTGGTGCTGCCGCTGAAGGCATCCCGGAAGCGGCTGTTGTCCACCAGGTTCCGTGGGGTCTGGGTCCCAGGGGCCACCCAGCCGCGGCCTGCGGCGTTGGTGAACGGCAGCCCGTGGTCCTCGGTGTAACCGGGCACGGCGACAGCGGCCGCGGTGCTGAAGTTGATCTTGATGGGCAGCGGCGTCAGAGCCGGGTCGGTCGGTTGCGGGCTGGCCGACGCGGCGTCCGACGCAACGGAGGACTGGTCGGCGTCGTCGACGGCGACCAGCACGTAGTAGTAGGTGGTGCCGTTGACGGCGGTCGCGTCGGTGAACGAGGTCGCGGTCTCGGCGATCATCGAGCTGTTCAGCGGTGAGGTGGTGGCCACGGTCGACGTGGTCCCCCGGTAGACGTTGTAGCCCTTGAGATCCGCATCGGCGCTCGCGGTCCAGCTCAACGCGACGGAGCCGTCACCTGCCGTCGCGGTGAGGCCGGCCGGCTTGGCCGGCGGTTGGTCGGCCGGCGTCGGCGTCACGGTGATGTAGTCGATCTTGGTGTTCATCCCACCGATGGCGTCGACGGTGAGGGAGCCGTCGGCGACGGCGATGGCGGTCTTCGTCGCTTCCTTGAAGCGGGCGGCCCCGGTGGTGGCAGAGGTGACCGCGAAGTTGCTGATCAGGTTCTGGCCCTCGACGTTGAGGGTGTGCGACGTCGGGTCGGAGCCGGGGGAGGCGTCTCCGACGCCCACCGATACGTCATAGCTGCCGTTGGGCACCGACAGCTGCCAGGTGCCCTGCTGGGCGGTGCTGGAGGTGGCGAAGTTCAGGATCGTGTTGCCCTGCATGTGCATGGTGGACGTCAGCGTCGGGGACACGCCGCTCTCGTTGGCCCGGAATCGGCCGTTCTTGGTCAGGTCGAGCGGGGCACCGACGTCGTCGACCCAGCCGAACCCGCGCGCATTGGTGAAGTTCTGGCCGGTGTCCGACGTCCAGCCCGTCGGGGTGGTGATGCCGGTCTTGACCCCACCGCTGGCGTTGGGTCCGCCTTCGAAGTTCACCCTGACCGGCCAGCTCGCGGGCGTCGCCGGCGTCGGGTCGTCGATGAGGGCGCCGACAGCGGCGGCCGTGCTCCCGGTCGAGGGGGCGACTGCGTAGTAGTACACCTGACCCTTGGTCACCGTGTTGTCCGTGAACTCGGAGTCCGACGGTGCCGCCAGTGGCGTTCCGGTGGTGATCACCGGCAGTGTGGTGCTGCGCCAGACGCGGTAGCCGGTGGCTCCCGTCAGGTCATCCCAGTTCAGGCCGATCGATGTCGCGGCAGGGGTGGCGGTGAGACCGGTGACGGGGACGGAGTCGATGGTGACGTAGTCGAGCTTGGTGTTGGTGCCGCCGACCGCGTCGATGGTCAGCTTGCCGTCGGTGACCGTTGCCCACACCGTGTTGGTCTTCAGGCCGGTGGTGGTGCAGGTGTTGGCGCTGACACCGGTGACCGCCCTGGGATACCGCGAGAACGCGGTGACACCCTCGACGTGGATGGTGTGGAACTCGGCGTCGCCGCCGTACATCGCCTCGCCGATGCCGACCGTGACCTGGTACTGGCCGTTGGGCACCGTGTACTCCCAGGCCACCGGGGTGACCTTGAGCGTCCCGGTGTCCGCCGCACCGGGCGCCTGCATGTGGATCAGGCCGGTGTTCTGCAGGGTGTAGCCCGTGCCGGTGCACGCCCGCGCCCGGGTGTTGCGGTTGACCTCGAACGGCACATGGGTGGCCGAAGCCAGGCTGTCCTGCCGGATCCAGCCGCTGCCGGTGACGGCCGAGTACGCGTCACCGGAGTCTCGGGTGTACCCGGCCGGGATCAAGGAGGTTGCCGCAGCTCCGGGCTGGAACACCACCTTGGCGCTGATGGGGTCGCCCGCTGCCGCCGACGCGATCGTCGGCAACGCTGCCTGTGGTATCAGCAGGGCCACCGAGAGGACTGCGATGACGAACGCCCTGGAGCGTCGCAGCAGACTGGCGGACGCAGCAGACTTGGAATGCACGGGTGCCCCCCGGGAGTAAAGACAGAGTGAGACGAACGTTCACAATCGCTGTGAAGGTTCTGTGGGGCATCGCCGAGCTCAGGGGTTTTTGCGTTTGGTTGTCCCAACAAACAAAGTCGTCAGGCGTGCTGGAGCACCGTCACGCCGCCGCTGCGCAGCTCCTCGATCTCGCGGGCCGGGGCGCCCGGATCGGTCACGATGGCCGCCACGTCCCGCAACGGGACCACGGTGAACGGCGACGCAGCGCCGATCTTCTCCGCGCTCGCCAGGACGAACGTCTCGGCCGCGCGGGCGGACAGGGCACGCTTGACGGCAGCCTCGTCGGCGTCGCCGGTGGTGAGGCCGGCGACCGGGTGCACCCCGGTGACCCCCATGAAGAAGGCGTCCACCGCGACCCGACCGATCGCCTCCATCGCCAGCGCGCCGGCGGCGACGACGGAGTGTTTGAACAACCGGCCGCCGATGATCACCACCTCGACCCCCGAGTGTGACGCCAGCTCAACAGCGACGGTCGGGCTGTGCGTGACGACGGTCGCCGCCAGATCGGCCGGCAGCCGCCGGGCGAGCTCGAGAGCCGTCGTGCCACCGTCGATCGCGATGGTCTGGCCGTTTCGGATCAGGCCGGCCGCGATCGTGGCAACGGCGGCCTTCGCCTGCTGCGAGATCCCGGTGCGGACGGTGAAATCGGCCATGGCGGGCGACGACGGCAGAGCGCCGCCGTGCACCCGCTGGAGCAGCCCATCGGCGGCCAGCTCGCGGAGATCCCGCCGGATGGTGTCCTCCGAGAGATCAAGCGTCGCAGCCAGTTCCTTCGCCACCACCCGACCGTCGCGGCGGAGCAACTCCAGGATCAGGCCCTTGCGCTGGGCGGTCAGCATGTCAACAACGTCCTGCACGCTTTTTCTTGCATTTGCACGATCATGCACGATACTCTACCCGACATGACCACACCACTGCTGATCCTGATCGCCGGGCCTTACCGGTCCGGGACCCACGACGACCCGGCGCTGCTGGCCGCCAACCTGCGGTCGCTGGAGTCCGCCGCCTGGCCGGTCTTCCGGGCCGGCCACATCCCGATGATCGGCGAGTGGGTGGCCCTTCCGGTGCTGCGGGGCGCCGGGGCCGCCGATGTCACCGACCCGATCGCCGAGCAGGTCCTCTACCCCACCGCCGAGCGGCTCCTCGCACACTGCGACGCCGTGCTCCGGTTGCCCGGCGCCTCCACCGGTGCGGACAAGGACGTCGAACTGGCCCGGGCGCGTGGTCTGCCGGTCTTCACCCGGGTGCAGGACATCCCGGGCTTCGTGGCCGCCTGAACATGGGCGTCCGGGTGCGTATCGCCGCCGGTCAGCCCAGGTTCGGCCAGGCTCCCGGCCATGCAGCGAGCCGGCGGTGGCTGACGAAGAGCCGCGTCGTCCCGTCCACCGGATCGGTGAACTCGAGCTCGGCGGCCAGCAGCTGCAAGGGAGAGGAGAAGTCATCCCGTTCTACGTCGAGCAGGATCGGATAGAAATTGTCACCGAGGATCGGGATGCCGAGCCGCGCCATGTGCAACCGCAACTGGTGCGTGCGACCGGTGTGCGGGGTCAATCGATAAAGCCCCAGATCGCCTTCAGTGCCGAGGATCTCGACCTGCGTCTCACTGTTGGGCGGCTCGTCCAGCTCGACCGCCCTGATGACCCCGCGCGTCTTGACGATGTGACTGCGGACCGTGGCGGGCAGATCCAGCTCTACCCGCACCGGCGCGACGGCCAGATAGGACTTGCGGATCCGGCGGTCCCGGAACACGTTCTGGTATCTCCCCCGCCACCGCTGCTCGGTGGTGAACATCAGCAGCCCGGCGGTCACCCGGTCCAGCCGATGGGCGGGCGACAGTTCGGGGAGGTCGAGCTGGTTGCGCAACCGGACGAGTGCGGTGTGCACGATGTGCTGGCCGCGGGGGATGGTGGCCAGGAAGTGCGGTTTGTCGACCACAACGATCCTGTCGTCGGCGTACAGCACCTCGATGTCGAACGGCACCGGCGCCTCGTCCGGTAGATCGCGGTGGAACCAGATCAGCTGGCGTCCGACGAATACGGCGTCCCGCGCGAGAGCGGTGCCGTCGTCGTCGACATACCGCCCCTCGTCGAACATCTCGTCGATCCGGGCATCGGAGACCCTGGTCAGCTTCTCGTAGAGGTGCTCCCGCACCGTCGGCCATGGACCGTCCTCGGGCAGCCGGTACCTGGCGGCGTCGAGCCCGTGACGCTGCGGCAGCGGGGATCTCGGCACCCGGCCAGCCTAGTGCGACATCCACGACGGGCTGCCCGATCACGGAAACCCTTCCCGCGAAGCGGCTGTAACACCGGGACTCGGCATGGACAACGCCGCAGGTGGCGTCCATGCCGAGTCCCCGATGTCGACCTCCGGCGCCCTGGACCGAGGGCGACCGGCGGTCGACGCGACGGGTCAGGCGGCGTCGGCGCCGAGGTAGCCGTTCGGATCGAGCACGAACTTGCGGGAGGCGCCCTCGTCGAACTCCTGGTAGCCGCGCGGGGCGTCGTCCAGCGTGATCGCGGTGGCATTGACCGCCTTCGCGATCTGCACCCGGTCGTGCAGGATCGCCATCATCAGGCCGCGGTGGTACTTCATCACCGGGCACTGACCGGTCATGAAGCTGTGCGACTTCGACCAACCCAGGCCGATCTCGATGGACAGCGATCCCTTCTGGGCCGCCTCGTCAGCGGCTCCCGGGTCCCCGGTGACGTACAGGCCCGGGATGCCGACGCCACCGCCGGCCCTGGTCACGTCCATCATCGAGTTCAGCACGGTGGCCGGGTGCTCGGTCTTCGCATCCTGCCCGTGGCCCCGGGCCTCGAAGCCGACCGCATCGACACCGCAGTCCACCTCGGGCACTCCCAGGATCTGTTCGATCTGCTCCTTGGGGTCACCCTTCGACACGTCGACCGTCTCGCAACCGAAGCTGCGCGCCTGGGCCAACCGGTCCGGATTCAGGTCGCCGACGATCACCGCCGCCGCACCGAGCAGCTGGGCCGAGGCCGCGGCCGCGAGGCCCACCGGGCCGGCCCCCGCGACATACACCGTCGAGCCGACCGTCACGCCCGCCGTCACGCACCCGTGGAAGCCCGTCGGGAAGATGTCCGAGAGCATGGTCAGGTCGAGGATCTTCTCCATCGCCTGGTCCTTGTCCGGGAACTTCAGCAGGTTCCAGTCGGCGTAGGGCACCACGACGTACTGCGCCTGGCCGCCCACCCAGCCGCCCATGTCCACGTAGCCGTAGGCGGAGCCGGGCCGATCCGGATTCACGTTGAGGCAGATGCCGGTCTTGCCCTCTTTGCAGTTGCGACACCGTCCGCAGGCGATGTTGAACGGCACCGAACACAGATCGCCCTCCTTGATGAACTCCACTCCTGGCCCGCACTCGACCACCTCGCCGGTGATCTCATGGCCCAGAACGAGCCCGGCCGGGGCGGTGGTGCGGCCGCGCACCATGTGCTGGTCGCTACCGCAGATATTGGTCGCCACCGTCTTCAGGATCACGGCATGCGGCAACGCCCGGCCCACGTTCGCCGGGTTGACCCCCGGTCCGTCCTGGAGTTCGAATGTCGGGTAGTCGATGGTCTGGACCTCGACCTTGCCGGGCCCGATGTAGGCGATCGCCTTGTTGTCCGCCACGGATTTCTCCTCCTCTGTCCGTCTGCGTCGACGGCACCCGTCCTTCCGGATAGCAACCGGCGACGAAGAGACTGTGTGGTCCTACCTCGAGTGCCCTGGCCTGAGGTCGGCAAACCCGGCGCGGCGGATGCCGCCGAGCTCATCCCGGCTGCCGACACGCAAAAACCCCCGTCCACCAGGGACGGGGGTCTGTGCGGTGCGGCCGGAACCGCTCAGATCACTTGGCCTTCTCGAGGACCTCGACCAGACGCCAGCGCTTGGTGGCGGACAGCGGACGGGTCTCGGCGAGCAGCACGCGGTCGCCGATGCCGGCAATCCCCTGCTCGTCGTGCGCCTTCACCTTCGAGGTACGACGGATGACCTTCGCGTAGCGGGGGTGCTTCACGCGGTCCTCCAGCTCCACCACGATGGTCTTGTCCATCTTGTCGGAGACCACCAGGCCCTCGCGGACCTTGCGGTCACCCCGCTTCGCCGGGGCGGTCGCCTCGGCAACAGGGGCGTCGTTCTGCTCGCTCTGCGTCGATGATTCGTTCGCGCGCTCGCTCATGCGGCACCTTCCGTTCCGTCAGGGCCGACGGACAGCCCGAGCTCGCGCTCGCGCATGACCGTGTAGACCCTGGCGATGTCGTGCCGGACAGTACGCAGCCGGCGGTTGTTGTCCATCTGGCCGGTCGCCATCTGGAACCGGAGGTTGAAGAGCTCCTCCTTGGCCTCGCGCAGGCGCGCGAGCAGTTCCTCTGCGCCGAGCTCGCGGAGCTCGTTGGTCAGACTCGTGGTCTCGGTAGCCATCAGGACTCACCACCCTCCCGGGTCACGATGCGGCACTTCATGGGCAGCTTGTGGATTGCGCGGCGCAGGGCCTCGCGGGCAATGGCCTCGGTCGGGTAGGACATCTCGAAGAGAACCCGGCCGGGCTTGACGTTGGCCACCCACCACTCCGGCGAACCCTTACCGGAACCCATCCGGGTCTCGGCGGGCTTCTTGGTCAGCGGGCGGTCGGGGTAGATGTTGATCCACACCTTGCCGCCACGCTTGATGTGCCGGTTGATGGCGATACGGGCGGACTCGATCTGGCGGTTGGTGACATAGGCGGGCTCGAGAGCCTGGATGCCGTAGTCACCGAAGGTCACCTGGGTGCCACCGGTCGCCATGCCCGTCCGGTGCGGACGGTGCTGCTTGCGGTGCTTCACCCTGCGGGGGATGAACATGGGTCTCAGGCCTCCGAAACCGTGGTGGTGGTCTCGTCGACCGGTCCCTCGGCGGCGGCGCGCCCGGCCTCGGTGGAGGTCGGGGTGGTGCCTGCGGAACCGGAACGACGACGGGCCGGGCGGTCGCGGTCAGGTCGGTCGGCTGCGGACCGACCGGCGCCGGCCCGCTGCGCGGCAGCGGCCTCGGCGACCTTCTGCTCGGCCAGCGTGCCGGACTTGTCGCCCTTGTAGATCCAGACCTTGACGCCGATCCGCCCGAAGGTGGTCTTGGCCTCGAAGAAGCCGTAGTCGATGTCCGCACGCAGGGTGTGCAGCGGAACGCGACCCTCGCGGTAGAACTCCGAACGGCTCATCTCGGCGCCGCCCAGCCGACCGGAGCACTGGATCCGGATGCCCTTGACGGCACCCGAGCGCTGCGCGGACTGCATGGACTTGCGCATCGCACGACGGAACGACACCCGGTTGGAGAGCTGCTCGGCGACGCCCTGGGCGACCAGCTGCGCGTCCGACTCCGGGTTGCGCACCTCGAGGATGTTGAGCTGCACCTGCTTGTTGGTGAGCTTCTCGAGCTGGCCACGGATGCGGTCGGCCTCGGCGCCACGGCGACCGATGACGATGCCGGGACGCGCGGTGTGGATGTCGACGCGGACCCGGTCGCGGGTGCGCTCGATCTCCACCTTCGAGATGCCGGCCCGTTCCATGCCCTTGGCCATCAGCTTGCGGATCGCCACGTCCTCGGCGACATATTCGGCGTAAGCCTTGTCTGCGTACCAGCGGGAGCTCCAGTCGGTGGTGATACCGAGCCGGAACCCGTGCGGGTTGATCTTCTGACCCACTAGCGGGTCCTCCCCTTCGTCTGGTTACCGCGGCCGGCGGCGCCGGCGGATCCACGGCGGCCGCGGGTGGTGGCGGTGGTGGCCGCCCGCACCGAGACAACCTCGATGGTGATGTGGCAGGTGCGCTTGCGGATGCGGAACGCACGCCCCTGGGCCCGCGGCTGGAACCGCTTCAGGGTCGGACCCTCGTCCACGTACGCGACGTCGACCAGCAGCGTCGACGGGTCGATGCCCTGGTTGTTCTCCGCGTTGGCGACGGCCGAGGCCAGCACCTTGGCGACCGGCTCGGCGGCCGCCTGCGGGGCGAACTTCAGGATCGCGAGCGCGTCGGCCGCGGTCCGACCGCGGACCAGGTCGACGACCCGGCGGGCCTTCATCGGCGTCATGCGCACGTAGCGCGCCTGCGCCCGGGCGCGCGGAGCCGCCTCGGCGGCGTCCGGCGAAGCCTTGGCATTCATCAGCTGTTCCTTATCGTTTCAATCGAGTCAGCCACGGTCATCCCCTGCGGGCGCGACGATCGTCCTTGACGTGACCTCGGAAGGTCCGCGTCGGGGCGAACTCGCCGAGTTTGTGGCCGACCATCGACTCGGTGACGAACACCGGGACGTGCTTGCGGCCGTCGTGCACCGCGATCGTGTGCCCGAGCATGTCGGGGATGATCGTCGATCGGCGCGACCAGGTCTTGATGACGGACTTGGAGCCCTTGTCGTTCGCGGCGTCCACCTTCTTGAGCAGGTGGTCGTCGATGAACGGGCCCTTCTTGAGACTGCGGGGCATCTCTTGCCTACCTTCCTGCTCTGATGGACTGCGCAACGGTGACGCTCAACTGGCTCATCGCTTCTTGCCGCCCTTGCGGCGACGACGGACGATCAGCTTGTCGCTGGCCTTGTTGGGACGGCGGGTGCGGCCCTCGGGCTTGCCCGCCGGGTTCACCGGGTGGCGACCACCGGAGGTCTTGCCCTCGCCACCACCGTGCGGGTGGTCGACCGGGTTCATCGCGACACCGCGAACACTGGGACGCTTGCCCTTCCAGCGCATCCGGCCGGCCTTGCCCCAGTTGATGTTGGACTGCTCGGCGTTGCCGACCTCGCCGATGCTGGCGCGGCAGCGGACGTCGACGTTGCGGATCTCGCCCGAGGGCATCCGCAGCTGGGCGTAGGGGCCGTCCTTGGCGACGAGCTGCACGCTGGCGCCGGCGGACCTGGCGATCTTCGCGCCGCCCCCGGGGCGGAGCTCGATGGCGTGCACGACGGAGCCGACCGGGATGTTGCGCAGCGGCAGGTTGTTACCCGGCTTGATGTCGGCCCCGGGACCGGTCTCGATCGGGTCGCCCTGCTTGAGCTTGTTCGGCGCGATGATGTAGCGCTTCTCGCCATCGGCGAAGTGCAGCAGCGCGATCCGGGCGGTGCGGTTCGGGTCGTACTCGATGTGCGCGACAGTGGCCGGCACGCCGTCCTTGTCCGCACGACGGAAGTCGACGACGCGGTAGGCCCGCTTGTGGCCGCCGCCCTGGTGGCGGGCGGTGACCCGGCCGTGGACGTTGCGGCCGCCCTTGCTGTGCAGCGGACGGATCAGCGACTTCTCCGGGGTGTCGCGGGTGACCTCGGCGAAGTCACTCACCGAGGCGCCGCGGCGACCGGGAGTCGTCGGCTTGTATTTACGGATACCCATTGGTTTCGTTCCCTACCCTGCTCAGGCGCCCGTGAAGATCTCGATCGCCTTGCTGTCCGAGGACAGCGTGACGATCGCGCGCTTGGTCGACTTGCGCTGGCCGTAGCCGCTCCGGGTGCGCTTGCGCTTGCCGGTGCGGTTCATCGTGTTCACCGAGGTGACCTTGACGTCGAAGATCTGCTCGATGGCGATCTTGACCTGGGTCTTGTTCGCGTCCGGGTGCACCAGGAAGGTGTACCGGCCGTGCTCCAGGAGGCCGTAGCTCTTCTCGGAGACAACGGGCGCCAGGATGATGTCGCGCGGGTCGGCGATCATTCCGCGTCCTTTCCAGTCTCGTCGGTGTCAGCGTCGGCGTCGTCGACCTGGTCGGTCTCGACCTCGACGGCGTCGTCGGCGTCGTCTGCGGTGACCTCGTCCGTCCCATCAACAACGGTCACCGTGCCGGACGCGGCGGCGAAGGCCAGGAACTCCTCCAGCGCACCGCGGGTGAACACCACGTCGTCGCTGACCAGCACGTCGTAGGTGTTCAGCTGGTCGGCGGCGATCAGGTGCACCTCGGGTGCGTTGCGCAGCGACTTCCAGCTGGCCTCGTCGTCACGGGAGACGACCACCAGGACGTTGCGGGCGGTCGAGACAGCGGCCAGTGCGGCGATCGCGGTCTTGGTGGACGGCTTGTCGCCCTCGACCAGCGACGACAGCACGTGCACGTTGCCACTGCGGGCCCGGTCGGAGAGCGCTCCGCGAAGCGCGGCCGCCTTCATCTTCTTCGGGGTCCGCTGGGTGTACAGGTGCGGCACCGGGCCGTGGGCAGCGCCACCGCCGGCGAACTGCGGGGAGCGGGTGGAGCCCTGACGGGCCCGGCCGGTGCCCTTCTGCCGGTACGGCTTCTTGCCGCCACCGCGGACCTCGCCGCGGTTCTTGGCCTTGTGGGTGCCCTGACGGGCCGCGGCCAGCTGGGCCACCACGACCTGGTGCATCAGCGGGATGTTCGACTGGACATCGAAGATCTCCGCGGGCAGCTCGACGGTCCCGTCGGCCTTGCCGGCCGGGGTCGTGATCTGGACGGTGGTCATGCGGCGTCACCCTTCCCGCCAGCAGCGGCACTCTTGACGGCGGTCTTGACGAAGACCACGCCGCCCTTGGGGCCGGGAACGGCACCCTTGATCAGCAGCAGGCCCTGGTCCGCGTCCACCGCGTGGACGGTCAGGTTCTGCGTTGTCACCGTGACGTGGCCCATCCGGCCGGCCATCCGGAGACCCTTGAAGACGCGGCCAGGGGTCGAGCAGCCGCCGATGGAACCCGGCGCGCGGTGCTTGCGGTGCACACCGTGACCGCTGGACAGGCCCTTGAAGCCGTGCCGCTTCATGACACCCGCGGTGCCCTTGCCCTTGCTGGTGCCGCTGACGTCGACCACGGCGCCGCTGTCGAAGACTTGCTCCGCGGTCAGCTCCTGGCCGACCTCGTAGTCGGCGATGTCCTCGGTCCGCAGCTCCACCAGGTGCCGGCGGGGCGTCACGCCGGCCTTGGCGAAGTGGCCGGCGACCGGCTTGGTCACCTTGCGCGGGTCGATCGCGCCGAACGCGAACTGGACGCCGTTGTAGCCGTCGTTCGCCTGGGTGCGGACGGCGGTGACGACGACCGGGCCCGCAGCGACGACGGTGACCGGGACGACCCGGTTACTCGCGTCGAAGACCTGGGTCATCCCGAGCTTGTGGCCCAGAATTCCCTTGATCGTGTTAGCCATGATGTGAAGTACCCATCTCCTCGAGATCTGTCACCCGAGGGGTCGGAAGATCCCTACTGGATGTTGACGTCCACCGACGCCGGCAGGTCGATACGCATGAGCGCGTCCACCGTCTTCGGCGTGGGGTCGAGGATGTCGATCAGCCGCTTGTGCGTGCGCATCTCGAAGTGCTCGCGCGAGTCCTTGTACTTGTGCGGCGAGCGGATGACGCAGTACACGTTCTTCTCTGTGGGCAGCGGCACGGGGCCGACAACACGAGCACCCGTCCGGGTCACCGTCTCGACGATCTTTCGCGCGGACGCGTCGATCGCCTCGTGGTCATAGGCCTTCAGCCTGATGCGGATCTTCTGTCCCGCCACGCTTGCCGTCCTTCATCGTTGTCACTGCTCTTCGGTGTCCTGGGCCTTGCACTGGCACTGCACTGCGGTGAAGCAGTGCGGACCGGCCGGCCCTGGGCGATGACGACGGCCGTCCCGGGCGCGCGCCGTCATGGGCGCTGTCCCTGGCCTCACGGTGTCAACCGCTGCCGCTGTTCATCAGTCCGGGTCCACCGGTCCACGCGGTCGGGCGTGTCGCCCTACCTGCTCACGCCTCCGCCCGTACGCACCGAGCGGATTCGTGGGACCGGCCGCGCTCGCGAGGAGCACATCTGGTCGGTCGTGCTGCACTTCTTCCGGCTGCCCTTGCTGGTCGCCGCGCCTGGAGAATACTGCTGGCGGCGACCCAGGTCCGGGCCGCGCGAAGGCGCAACCCGATGAGGGCAACAGCAACAAGTATGCCGGATGGTCGGTGATCGGCCAAATCGAGGGAGCGCCCACGCGTGGGCCGGAGTCGGATGGCCCGCGCTGTCCGTTCGCCTCCCGGCCGCACCCCGACCCGGCTGTCGTCTGACGAACGCTCCGTCGGCCGCGGGTTCGCACCCGATGGTTGTGGTCGCAACCGTTCGAACTGTTGCGACCACGTCGAACTGGTGCGACTCGTCGGCTCGTCCGGCCACTGTGGACAACTGCCGACCGCTCGGCGCCGCGCAGCGCACGCTGTCGCCATGTCGCAGACGCCGCCCGCCGATCCACCGCCCGCCGCCGAGACGCCGCAGCCCCTGAGCCCGAGCCGGTACGCCAGGCCGGCCGCTGGCGCAGCCGGACCCGTCCGCCCCGCGGCGCTGGTCCACGGTGGTGGGCCGCTGATCACCAGACCGGAGCTGCTACGGGCCGGCTACGACGCCGAGGGAGATCCAGATCATGGTGAGGAAGCGGGGCGCTGGAGCGCATCCGGCCGGGGAGTTACCTGCGCACCGACCCGGCCGAACTCAGCCGATCGGAGCGCACCATGGCCCACATCACCGCGGTCGTCGCTGCGCTCGCCCGATCTCACGATCAGCCATGCGTCGGGTGGCTGGCTCTCCGGGCTGCCGATCGTCACTGCGGACCTCGGGTGCGTGCACCTGACCCGGAGAGGTAGCAGCGGAGCACGACGGGCCGCAACCCGTGTGGTCCATGCCGGACCGTTGACCGTCGGCGAGATCACCGCAGTCCGATGGGCTCCCGGTGACATCTGTCGCCCGCACCCTGATCGACCTCGGCCGTGTATGGCTGACGAGCGCACAGCGCTTGCCGCAGCCGATGCCGCGCTCCATCGCGGGCTGGTGATCCCCTGACGATCTTGCCGCAGCACTCGCGGGGACCGGGCCCAGGTATGGCATTGCCGGTGCCCGCCGGGTGCTGGCGTTCGCCGACGGCAGGTCCGAGAGCCCGGGTGAGTCGCTGCTGCGACTGGCCATTCACCACGCCGGGCTCGAGTCGCCGGAACTGCAGCCCGTTGTCCAGGTGCCACCGGAGCCGTTTCTGGCACGGGTCGACCTCGCCTTCCCGGACGATCGCGGTGATCATCGAGTTCGACGGCCGGATCAAGTACGCGGAGCTCCTGGCGCCCGGCCAGAGTCCGACCGACGTGGTGCTCGCGGAGAAGTGTCCGGGAGGACCTGCTGCGGGACAGCGGGTTCATCGTCATCCGGGTCACCTGGTCCGAGCTGCCGGACATCGGGCGGCTGGCCGCTCGGATCCGCGCAGCGCAGGCCCGCGGCCGGTAGGTCGCTCGCCGCCGGCCTGGTCACGGGTACTGGTCGCGGAGCGACTGGTCCGGTCTGCCGCCCGAGTCACGCTGATGGTCCGACTAGTCAGGTCCCTCGGGTCGAGAACGCAGGTCGCCGAACAGTCGGTTGACTTCGCACCAGATCGGACTGTTCGCGACCACGAAGGCATGCTGCGGACGCCCCAGGCCGGGTCGCACCTGGAGTGGGCCTAGGCCTCCCCCGATCGGCGTCCCTGCACCCTGCCGAGCTGCCGCGCCTGCTCCCTACCGTCGGAGACACGCTTCCCGCATCGGCGGGACCGACGAGAGGGACGCCAATGACCACCACCGCCTCGTACCCGGTCGGCACGCCAGCACCGCGCCGCAGGTCGCGCACCCGCCTCATGGTGGTACTGGCGTCCGCCGTTGTGGTGCTCGGCGGTGGTGCGTACGTCGTCGGGCTGCTCGCCACCTCGACCCGCACCGTGACGACCGAGATCGCTGCGACCGTCAGCACTGTCGCGCTGTCCAACGAGACCGGCGACGTCCAGATCGTTGTCGACGACGGGGGCACCGTGCGGATCGCCCGCGCCGAGACGTCCTCCGTCCGGACCGCGCACTCGACGGTGGAGCAGGAGGCCGGAACGGTGCGGATCACCGGCGACTGCAGCGGATTCGGCTGGGGCAGCTGCCGGGTCGACATGGTGGTCCGGATCCCGCGGACGGTGGCGGTGCAGGTCGACGTCGACACCGGCGACGTCCGGCTGGACGGGATCGCCGCGCGGTCAACGGTGCGGAGCGATACCGGCGACGTCACCGTCACGGACCCGACCGCCGACGTGTCGCTGACCACCGGCACCGGCGACGTGACGGTCACCGGAGCGCGCGGCGGCGTGACAGCGGCTGCGGACACCGGCGACGTCACGGTCGGGATGGCCGCGGTCGGCGGTGAACTCCGCGCTGCCGCGGACACCGGTGATGTGCAGATCACGCTGCCCGCCGACGGCGGCCCCTACGCTGTCGACGCCTCGACCGACACCGGGTCACGGGTGGTCGAGGTGCCCGAAGGTGCCGCCGGTCTTCCGGTGACCGCCATCGCCGACACGGGCGACGTCGTCGTCCGGGCGTCCTGAGCCGCGGCGGACGGGCGGGTCGGCGGTTCGCGGTCGCGCCACCCGGTCGCAGAGCAGATCTCGGACCCGCAGACACCGAAAGGCCCCGCCGGCACGACGCCGACGGGGCCTTTCGAGTACAACAGCGGAAGCGAGCCTCCGCGTCAGATCACTTGACGATCTTGATGACCGAGCCGGCACCCACGGTGCGGCCACCCTCGCGGATGGCGAAACGCAGGCCCTCCTCGATGGCGATCGGCTGAATCAGGTTGACCGTCATCTCGGTGGTGTCGCCCGGCATGACCATCTCGGTGCCCTCGGGCAGCGAGACGACGCCGGTGACGTCGGTGGTGCGGAAGAAGAACTGCGGGCGGTAGTTGTTGAAGAAGGGGGTGTGACGCCCGCCCTCGTCCTTGCCCAGGATGTAGACCTGCGCCTCGAACTCGGTGTGCGGGGTGATCGAACCCGGCTTGACGACAACCTGGCCGCGCTCGACCTCGTCACGCTTGGTGCCGCGCAGCAGCAGCCCGGCGTTGTCGCCGGCCTGAGCCGTGTCGAGCAGCTTGCGGAACATCTCGATGCCGGTGACCGTGGTCTGGAAGGACTTCGGCTTGATGCCGACGATCTCGACGGTCTCGTTGACCTTGAGTACGCCACGCTCGATCTTGCCGGTCACGACGGTGCCGCGGCCGGTGATGGTGAAGACGTCCTCGATGGGCATCAGGAACGGCTTCTCGATGTCGCGGACCGGCTCCGGGATGGACTCGTCGACCGCGTCCATCAGCTCTTCGATGGTCTTGATCCACACCGGGTCGCCCTCGAGGGCCTTGAGGCCGGAGGTGCGGATCACCGGAGCGTCGTCACCCGGGAACTCCTGGGCCGACAGCAGCTCGCGGACCTCGAGCTCGACGAGCTCCAGGATCTCCTCGTCGTCGACCATGTCGGCCTTGTTCAGGGCGACCAGGATGTAGGGCACGCCGACCTGGCGGGCCAGCAGCACGTGCTCCTTGGTCTGCGGCATCGGACCGTCGGTCGCCGCGACCACCAGGATCGCGCCGTCCATCTGGGCCGCGCCGGTGATCATGTTCTTGATGTAGTCGGCGTGACCGGGTGCGTCCACGTGGGCGTAGTGACGCTTCTCGGTCGAGTACTCGACGTGCGCAATGTTGATGGTGATACCGCGCTGACGCTCCTCGGGAGCCTTGTCGATCTGATCGAAGGCGTAGGCCTCGTTCAGGTTCGGGTACTTGTCGTGCAGCACCTTGGTGATCGCCGCGGTCAACGTGGTCTTGCCGTGGTCGACGTGACCGATGGTGCCGATGTTGACGTGCGGCTTGCTCCGGTCGAACTTCGCCTTCGCCACTGCTGGTCCTCCTCAGGACTGTGGACGCCGCGCGATCGTGTGGATCGTCGGGCGCTATGGGTGGATCTGGACCGGGCCGACGGCCCGGACCCGAAGGCAGCGGGGATGTCTCCCCCACCACCTGCGTCTGTGGGTCCGGCTCGGTGAGCCGGACCTGGCCGGCGGGCTGACTCGCGTCACGCCCGCCGGCCGGGCGGATTACTCCCCGGTCGCCTTCGCGGCGTCGATTGCTCGGCTCCGGGCGAACTCCGGGCCTCGCTCGCTAGCGCTCGCTCGGGTCCTCATTCGCCTGTCGCCTTCGCGGCGTCGATTGCTCGGCTCCGGGCGAACTCCGGGCCTCGCTCGCTAGCGCTCGCTCGGGTCCTCATTCGCCTGTCGCCTTCGCGATGATCTCCTTGGCCACGTTGGCCGGGACCTCCGCGTACGAGTCGAAGACCATGGAGTAGCTGGCCCGGCCCTGGGTGCGCGACCGCAGGTCGCCGACGTAGCCGAACATCTCCGACAGCGGCACCAAGGCCTTGATGACCCTCGCGCCGGCCCGCTCGTCCATCGCCTGGATCTGGCCGCGGCGGCTGTTCAGGTCACCGATGACGTCGCCCATGTTCTCCTCGGGCGTGACGACCTCGACGGCCATCATCGGCTCGAGCAGGACGGGCTTCGCCATCCGGGCAGCGTCCTTCATCGCGATCGAGCCGGCGATCTTGAACGCCATCTCGGACGAGTCGACCTCGTGGTAGGCACCGTCGACCAGGGTCAGCTTGACGCCGAGCAGCGGGTAGCCGGCCAGGATGCCGTACTGCAGCGCGTCCTGGGCGCCGGCGTCCACCGAGGGGATGTACTCCTTCGGGATCCGCCCACCGCTGACACCGTTGACGAACTCGTAGGTGGCACCCTCGGCCGCTGCCATGTCCAAGGGCTCGACCGTGATCTGGATCTTGGCGTACTGCCCGGATCCGCCGGTCTGCTTCTTGTGCACGTAGGTGTACTTCTCGACCTTGCCGCGGATGGTCTCGCGGTACGCGACCTGGGGCTTGCCGATGTTCGCCTCGACGTTGAACTCGCGGCGCATCCGGTCGACCAGGATGTCCAGGTGCAGCTCGCCCATGCCGGCGATGACCGTCTGCCCGGTCTCCTCGTCGTTGCGGACCTTGAACGTCGGGTCCTCCTCGGCGAGCTTCTGGATCGCGGTGCCCAGCTTCTCCTGGTCGGCCTTGGTCTTCGGCTCGATGGCCACCGAGATGACCGGCTCCGGGAACGTCATCGACTCGAGCACGATCGGGTGCGCCGGGTCGGCGAGGGTGTCGCCGGTGGTGGTCTGCTTGAGGCCCATGACGGCGCAGATGTCGCCGGCCGAGACGCTCGACAGCTCCTCACGCTTGTTGGCGTGCATCTGGTAGATCTTGCCGATCCGCTCCTTGCGGTCCCGGGTCGCGTTGACGACCTGGGTGCCGGAGTTGAGCGTGCCGGAGTAGACCCGGACGAACGTCAGCTTGCCGAGGTGCGGATCGGTGGCGACCTTGAACGCCAAGCCGGCGAACTCCGCCTTGGGGTCGGGCTCGCGCTCGGCCGGGGTGACCCCGTCCTGCAGCGTGCCGTGGGTGGCGCCGATGTCCAGCGGCGATGGCAGGTACGCGACTACGGCGTCGAGCATCGGCTGGACGCCCTTGTTCTTGAACGCCGAACCGCAGACGACCGGGTTGACCTTGCCGGCGATGGTGGCGCGGCGCAGCGCTGCGTTCAGCTCGGCGACGGAGAGCTCCTCCCCCTCGAGGAACTTCAGCATCGCGTCGTCGTCGTTCTCCGAGATGGTCTCGACCAGCTTCTCGCGGTACTCCTGCGCCTGCTCGAGCAGGTCGGCGGGAATCTCCTCGACGGCGTAGTCCTCGCCCTTCTGGGTCTCCCCGCGCCAGGTCAGCGCGCGCATGTTCAGCAGGTCGACGACCCCGATGAAGTCGCCCTCGCTGATCCGATCGGCAGCTGCAGGACCGCCGGGGTGGCATTGAGCCGATCCACCATCATGTCGATGCAGCGGAAGAAGTTCGCTCCGGTGCGGTCGAGCTTGTTGACGAAGCACATCCGCGGGACGTGGTACTTCTCCGCCTGCCGCCAGACCTGCTCGGTCTGCGGCTCGACGCCGGCGACACCGTCGTACACGGCGACGGCACCGTCGAGCACCCGCAGCGACCGCTCGACCTCGACGGTGAAGTCGACGTGACCGGGGGTGTCGATGATGTTGATCTTGTGACCCTTCCACGACGTCGTCGTGGCGGCGGAGGTGATGGTGATCCCCCGCTCCTGCTCCTGCTCCATCCAGTCCATGACGGCACCGCCGTCATGGACCTCACCGATCTTGTAGGTGATGCCGGTGTAGAAGAGGATGCGCTCGGTCGTCGTGGTCTTGCCCGCGTCGATGTGCGCCATGATCCCGATGTTGCGGACCTTGTCGAGGGCCTGGTCAGCCACTTGCGGTTCTTCCTTGTCTCGTGTCTGCGGGTGGGCCGGCAGTCCGACGCCCGGCGGCGTCGACTACCAGCCGGGTACTACCAGCGGTAGTGCGCGAAGGCCTTGTTGGACTCGGCCATCTTGTGGGTGTCCTCGCGTCGCTTGACCGAAGCGCCGAGGCCGTTGGAGGCATCGAGCAGCTCGTTGGTCAGACGCTCGGTCATGGTCTTCTCGCGGCGGGCCTTGGAGTAGCCGACCAGCCAGCGCAGCGCCAGCGTGGTGGACCGGCCGGCCTTGACCTCGATCGGCACCTGGTAGGTCGCGCCACCGACGCGGCGGCTCTTGACCTCCAGCGCGGGCTTGACGTTGTCCAGCGCGCGCTTGAGCGTCACGACGGGGTCGGTGCCGGTCTTGTCGCGGCAGCCTTCGAGGGCGCCGTAGACGATGGACTGCGCGATGGAGCGCTTGCCGTCGAGCAGGACCTTGTTGACCAGCTGGGTGACCAGCGGCGAGTTGTAGACCGGGTCGGCGACCAGCGGCCGACGCGGAGCGGGACCTTTGCGGGGCATCTCAGCTCTTCTCCTTCTTCGCGCCGTACCGGCTGCGAGCCTGCTTGCGGCCCTTGACACCCTGGGTGTCGAGGGAGCCGCGGATGATCTTGTAACGCACACCGGGAAGGTCCTTCACCCGGCCGCCGCGGACCAGCACGATGGAGTGCTCCTGCAGGTTGTGGCCCTCACCCGGGATGTAGGCGGTGACCTCGACCTGGCTGGTCAGCTTGACGCGGGCGACCTTGCGGAGCGCCGAGTTCGGCTTCTTCGGGGTGGTCGTGTAGACGCGGGTGCAGACGCCGCGGCGCTGCGGGGAACCCTTGAGCGCGGGAGTCTTGGTCTTACTGACCTTGTCCTGGCGGCCCTTGCGGACCAGCTGCTGGATCGTGGGCATGTGCTGGCGACTTCTTCCTAGGCTGTTCGGCGTGAACTGCGGGCTGGCGGTGCTGCTCGCCACCGGCTCCGGTGACGACTGGCGTCCCTGGGGCGGCGCACCCAACCCGTCGAGGCAGGGCGAATCGCTGCCCGCGATGATTCCGGGCATGCGACTGCGACCCAGCAGTACTGGGCCGTTCGTGAACACTACCGGATCGACCCCCTAGGGGCCAATCGGTGCTGGTCACGAGGCCCAATGCCGGACACCGCGCCCGTCCGGGCCGATGATGCCGGTCCGGAACAGGAAGGGCGGTGTCGACCGGACCTCCGTGGTGCTGCCCGCAGCTTCTTCAAGCGGGGCAGCGGCAGGTCCGGCCACAGCGCTGGGTACTCGCCCCCCATCATACCGGCGGGCGCGTCGGTGATCGACCACGATCCGGGGCCATACCTACCTACGTCTACAACGCCGCACCGGAGGTCGGCATTCCTGGCCGGGGTGCTTGGCTTGCACGGTGCGCGACCCTCTCCAGGGTCGTACCGAGCCGGGCCCGACCGGGCGCGGAGGCGCCGGAAGGGAGAGTTCTGATGATCATCACGTTGTCGCCGTCGCCGAGCCTGGACCGCACCTACCCGCTGGACGGCTTCGTCTTCGGCGCGGTCAACCGGGCGCTGGCCAGCACCGTCGAAGCAAGCGGCAAGGGAGTGAACGTCTCCCGCGCTCTGGCCGCCGCGGGCACGCCGACGGTGGCCGTGCTACCGCTGGGCGGTGCCGAGGGTGCCCAGCTGGCCGGGCTGCTGGCGGCCGAGGGCATCGCAACGGCGCCCGTCGGGGTCGGGCAACCCACCCGGACCAACATCACACTGGCGCTGCCCGGCGACACCACGAAAGTGAACGCGCCGGCCACCGCGTTGACCGGGGATGATCAGATCGCGTTGCTGCAGGTGTTGGACGAACACGCGCGGCGGCACCCGGGTGGCTGGATCTGCGTCGCCGGCGCCCTCCCACCCGGCACCGACTCGTTCCTTGCCCGGGTCATCGTGCTGGCCCGCCGGCGGGGGGTCCGCACAGCGGTCGACAGCTCCGGGCCCGCGCTGGCGGCCGCCGCTGCGGCCGGCCCCGATCTCATTGCTCCGAATCACGTCGAGCTCGCCGAAGTGGTCGGTCGCGACCCGGCGGGCTGGGCCCAGGACGGTTCCGCCGGGGACGTCGCTGCCGCTGCCGACTGGGCCCGGGAGCTGGCCGCCCTGACCGGTGGTGCCGTCCTCGCCACCCTGGGTGCCGCAGGGGCGTTGCTGTACGACGGCGGGGCGGCCTTTCATGCGGCGGCGGCGCCGGTGGTGCCGGTGAACACCGTCGGCGCCGGGGACGCGCTGCTCGCCGGATATCTGCACGCGTCGTGGAACGGCTCAGGCCCGGCTGCCGCGTTGGCCACCGCGGTGGCGTGGGGAACCGCAGCCTGCCTCCTGCCGGGCACATCGGGCCCGATAGCGGCCACCGCGCATCCGGAGGCGGTGACCGTTCGCGAACTCCCCGGCTGACCGCAAACGGGCCGGAAACGGGCAGTTTGGTAGCCCACTCGGGCAGTGACAAGCCGGCGTTCTCTGCATCGATTCATCGCTCAGCTTCCCACTGAGGGTGACCGGATACGGGCATTATTCGGTCACCTGGACGTCCGGCGTACGCCACTCGACTGCCGGCGTGAGGGCTGTTACTCCTGATACAACCCGGGACTGCGTGGAAGATGCGGCCGGGGTGGCGGGTGGCGGCGCGGGCGGCGGACACGAGGAGGTGCCGATGACCGGACGGATGGGCGATGAGCGTCGGCGGCGGATCCTGGACCGGGCCCGCGGGGCCGGTCACGTCGAAGTCACCGAGATCGCCGGGCAGCTCTCGGTCGCCGCCGAGACGGTCCGCCGCGACCTGAAGGTGCTGGAGGAGCACGGACTGCTCCGCCGCACCCACGGCGGCGGCTATCCCGTGGAGAGTGCCGGCTTCGAGACCAACCTGGCCCATCGGTCCGGTAGCTGGGTGGCGGAGAAGCGGCGGATCGCGGTCGCCGCCGTCGACCAGCTGGGCGATGCCGAGACGGTTTTCCTCGATGAGGGGTTCACACCCCAGTTGGTCGCCGAGCAGCTGGTGGCGAGCGAACGGCCGCTGACCGTCGTGACCTCGTCACTGGCGTCCGCCGGGGTGCTCGCTGCCGCCCCGTTCCTCACCGTGATCATCCTGGGCGGCCGGGTCAGGGGCCGGACCCTGGGCACCGTTGACCATTGGGCCACCTCGATGCTGTCCGAACTCGTCATCGACCTGGCGATCCTGGGAGCCAACGGACTATCCCGCGATCGGGGCCTGACCACACCGGACCCGGCGGTGGCTGCGGTGAAGAAGACCGTGGTCTCGGTCTCCCGTCGACGGATCTTCATCGGTATCCACACCAAGTTCGGCGTCACCAGCTTCTGCCGGTTCGCCGAGATCAGCGACTTCGAGTCGCTGATCACCGACACGTCGATCTCCGCGAACGAGGCGCACCGCTACGCGGCCATGGGGCCGACGGTGATCAGGGTCTGACTCCTCCCCGACTTCGTCGGATGCCGCCGGTGTCGATCTCGCGCCCCCGACTCGTCGGGTGCGACCAGTGCCGATCTGCGCCCCCGACGTCGTCGGGTGCGACCAGTGCCGATCTGCGCCCCCGACGTCGTCGGGTGCGACTAGTGCCGATCGGCCAGCACCACGACCTTCACCTGGCGGCCGCTCGACGCGTCCGCGAAGGCCGCGGCGACGTCGGTGAGCGGGTACTGGGCCGTGACGAAATCCTCCGGACGCACCAGGCCTTCGGCGATCATCGCGGTGGCCTCGGTGTAATCGTCGCGGGTGTAGGTGGCACTGCCCTGGATCCGGATCTGTAGATCCTGGATCTCCGGCAGCGGCACAGTGACCGGGGCGGCCGGGACCCCGACGATGACGACGGTGCCGCCCTTGACGGCCACGGCGATCGCCTGATTGACGGTGCCCTGCACGGCAACACAGTCGAAGACCACGTCGGCACTGGTGCCCAGGTCGGCCCGGATGGCCGCCACCATGTCGGGCGAGGCGGCGTCATGGACGGAGTCGGCACCCAGTTTCAGGGCCAGGTCCCGCTTGGCGGCCAGGGTGTCGCTGACCGCGATCCGCGAAGCCCCGTGCCGGCGGGCGGCCGCCAAGGTGAGCAGCCCGATGGTGCCGGCGCCGAGGATGGCGACGCTCTTGCCGGTCGAGATCCGGTCCGGCCAACCGGGCGGCGTGCACCGGTGTCGACAGAGGCTCGATCAGGGCCGCCTGGAGATCCGTGAGCTCGTCGGACAGCGCGATGGCGCGGTCCGCCGGCACCGTGAACAGGTCGGCCATTCCGCCGGTCGGCGCGGTGCAGCCGAAGAACGACATGGTCGCGCACAGGTTGTAGCGACCGTCGAGGCAGTATTTGCAGTGCCCGCACGCCAGGATCGGCTCGATGACAACCCTGGTACCGACGGGGATGTCGACCCCGTCACCGACGCCCTCGACGGTGCCGACGACCTCGTGACCCGGGTGGTACGGCAGTGGGACGAACGGGTGCCGCCCGTGCGAGGCGTGCACGTCGGACCCGCAGATGCCGACCGCCGCCATCCGCACCAGTACTTCGCCCGCCCCGGAACCGGCGCCGGAGCGGTGTGCAGCTGAACGTCCCCCGGGGCGACAACCACGACGTGCCGCACGGTCTCGGCTGCCATCAGACGACCCTGGACGACATCAGGGCACGCAGGGTCTCCCTGGACCCGACAGCGTGCAGGGACTCGAGCGTGCGCAGGTACGGGTCGACGAACCCGGGTTCGTCCACGAGATCACCGAACAGCTCGCGATTCGCGATGAACGCGGTCGGGTCGGCGCCTTGCCGACCGGCGATGGCGCGGAGTTCGTCGGCCATCCGGTCGACGACGGTGATCGGTTCGCCCTGCTCGTCGGTGCCCTCGCTGTACCGCGCCCAACTCGCGACCACGGCGGCCGCCATGGAGACATCCCTTCCCGCTGCGAGGTTCTCGCGGACCACCGGGAGGAGCCACTTCGGAATCCGATCGGAGCTGTCGGCGCACAGCCTGGCGACCGTGTCCCGCACTCCGCCGTTGGAGAAGCGCTCGATGAGCTGATCCATGTAGCCGTGCAGGTCGATCCCGGGCACCGGCGCCAGCGTCGGCTCGGCCTCGTCGTGCATGTAGCCGAGCAGGAACTCCGCGAACAGCGGATCCCTGGCGACGTCGTGCACCAGCCGGTAGCCGGCCAGGTAGCCGAAGTAGCACAGCGCCTGGTGGCTGGCGTTGAGCAGCCGCAGCTTCATCAGCTCGTACGGCTCGACGTCGGGCACCACCTGCACGCCGACGTCCTCATACGGTGGCCGGCCCGCGGTGAAGGTGTCCTCGAGGACCCACTGGGTGAACGGCTCGCAGACCACCGGCCACTGTCGTCGACACCGAACCGGTCGGAGATCTGCGCGCGGTCGTCGTCGGTGGTGACCGGGGTGATCCGGTCGACCATGGAGTTCGGGAACCGCACGTTGCCTCCATCCAGGCGGCCAGCTCCGGATCGCCGCAGCCGCGCGAAAGCGCTGAACATCTTGTGCGCCACGTGCCCGTTGCCCTGGATGTTGTCGCACGACATGACAGTGAACGGCGGCACCCCTCGCTCCAGCCGCCGGACCAGCGCCTCGGTGATCAGCCCGAAGATGGTGCGCGGCGTCGCTCCCGGCACCAGATCGGCCTGCAACGGCGGGGTTGGCCGCATCGAACTCGCCGGTCACCGGATGAAGGTTGTACCCGCCCTCGGTCACGGTCAGCGACACGATCCGGATCGCCGGGTCGGCCATCTTCTCGATCACCGCCTCGGGGGCGTCCGGGGCGAACAGGTACTCGACGATCGAGCCGATCACCCGCGGCTCCCAGGTGCCGTCGTTGTCCTTGAGCACCAGGGTGTACAGGCAGTTCTGCTCGTCCATGATGTCGCGCATCCGGGCGTCGGACGGCATCACCCCGATGCCGCAGATCCCCCAGTCGAGGGCCTTCCCCTGCTCCATCAGGAGGTCCAGGTACATCGCCTGGTGGGCGCGGTGGAATCCGCCGACCCCGAAGTGCACGATGCCGGCGGTGACCGCCGACCGGTCGTAGCCGGGAATCGGGATCGTCAGCTCCGCAACGGTTCCGGTGGTGAGCGGCGTCACTTGACCGCACCCAGCGACAGACCCTGCACCAGCTTGTCCTGCGCCGCGAAACCGGCGATCAGCACCGGAATCGAGACCGCGGTGGCCGCGGCACACACCTTCGCCAGGAACAGCCCCTGCGAGGTGACGAACCCGACCAGGAACACCGGCGCGGTCTGCGAGTCCTGGCTGCTGGTCAACAGGTTCGCCAGCAGCAGTTCGTTCCAGCTGAAGATGAAACAGATCAGCGCGGTCGACGCGATGCCCGGAATGGCGATCGGCGCGACCACCCTGAGCAGCGTCTTCATCAGCCCGGCGCCGTCCAGCGACGCGGCCTCGAACAGCGCCGGCGGAATGTCGGCCAGGAACGACCGCATCATCCAGACCGCGATCGGCAGGTTCATCGCGGCGTACAGGACGATCAGGAACCAGAGGTGGTCGAGCAGATCGAACTTCACCGCGATGACGAACAGGGCGACCAGGCCCGCTGCGGCGGGCAGGAACTTCGTCGAGAGGAAGAAGAACATCACGTCGGTCCATTTCCGGACCGGTTTCACCGACAGGGAGTACGCGGCCGGGATCGCCACCACGAGCACGATCACCGTCGAGACCACCGACGCGATCAGCGAGTTGAACAGGTACGGCCACGGGCTCTGCCCGGACAGCGACCCGAAGAACTCCCGATAGCCTTCCAACGTCAGCGGAGCGAACAGCTCCGGAGCGTTCAGCGTCGCCTGAGTCTCCGAGTGGAAGCTGGTGAGAATCATCATGAACACCGGGATGACGAAGATCAGCCCGATGATCCAGGCAGCGATGGCCGCGATGATCGACCCGGCCCGCTTCTTCGGTGGCTTGTTGACCTGGGCCGCAGGGACACCGGCGGTGCGGTGACTCTGGAGGTGGTCATCGCGCGTTCTCCTCCTTGAACAGGCTGGACACGGTGCGCAGCGCGAACGTCGCGATGAAGATCGTGCCGATCACGATGATCACTCCCTGGGCGGCGGCGAGCCCGTAGTTGTTCTTGCTGTAAATGGTCTGGTAGATCAGGTTCGGCAGGTTCTCGGTCTCGGGATTCAGCGGAGTCAGGACGAACACAGCGTCAAATGTCTGCAGGACGTAGATCGCCCCGAGCAGGCCCGCGAGTTCGAGGTACTGGCGCATGTGCGGCATGGTCAGGTTGGTGAACACCTGCCACGGCGTGGCACCGTCAACGGCGGCCGCTTCCAGGATGTCGCCCGGGCGGGACTGCAGGCCGGCCAGCAGGATCAGCGTCATGAACGGCGTCCACTGCCAGATGAGCATGATCTGGACCGCGAGCATCGGGTGCGGGCCCAGGATGTCGATGGAGGTCGCCGGCGCGTCCTGGCCGACGAACAGCCGGTGGATGGAGGTGAGCACCCCGTTCACCAGGCCCGTGTTCGGGTCGTACATGCCGAACTTCCAGAACAGCGCGGCCGCAATGGGTACCACCAGGAACGGTGCGATCATCATCGTGCGCACCGCGCCGCGGCCCCAGAAGTTGCGGTTCAGCAGCAGGGCGATACCCAGGCCGAGTACGAGCGAGACCAGCACCACGACAACGGTGAGCTCGATGGTGTTGAAGACGTCCTTCAGCATCGTCTTGTCGGTGAAGACCCGCTTGTAGTTGGCGAATCCAGCCCAGCCGTACTGGTTCGGATGGTTCGTGTCGTATCTGCGGAAGGAGAAGACCACCGTCACCAGGAACGGAAGCTGGGTGACGACAATGGTGAAGATCAGCGCGGGCAGCAGCGGCCCGCGGCGGACCCAGCCCTCCCGCTTGGCACGTCGGTTCGCGTCGCGTACGGCAGGATCTCGGGCATCGATCCGAGCCTGGTCTTTCTCCGCAGTGGTGGTCATGGTGTTAGCCGTCCTATCCGGTGCTGCTCCGGGATTGGTCGTGATCGCTGCCCGACCGTTGTCGGTACCCGTTGGTCGCGACGGGAGAAGGCCGCCCCGTGGGTCCGGCGCGGCGCGCCGGACCCACGGGTGCGGTCACTTGTAGTTGGCCGCTACCTCGGTCGCAGCGTCCTGGCCGGCATTCAGCGCATCGGCCACCGTTCCGTTGCCCGCGATCACGGCGGAGAGTGACTTCGTCACCTGGTCGCCGAGATCGGTGAACTCAGGGATGTCGACGAACTGGATGCCGACGGTCGGCCGCGGCTGGACGCCGGGGTTCGTCGGGTCGGCGGTCTTCAGCGCTTCCAGCGTCGCCGGGGCGAAAGCGGATGCGGCCGCGGTGTAGTCGGGGTTGGAGTACAGCGAGGCGCGCTTGCCGGCCGGGACCCGGGCCCAGCCCAATTTCGCGCCGACCAGGTCCTCGTAGCCCTGGGACGACGCCCAGGAGATGAACTGCCACGCGGCGTCGGGGTGCGCGACCTTCTTCTCCATGGCCCACGACCAGGCGTAGAGCCAGCCGGAGGACTTCGTCAGCTTGACCGGGGCCTGCACGTAGGCGACCTTCCCGGCCACCGGGGACTCCTTGGACTCCAGGCTGCCGGCCGCCGATGTGGCGTCGTACCACATGGCCACCTTCGACTGCTCCATGGCGGAGAGGCATTCGGTGAATCCGGCGGTGGATGCTCCGACCTCACCGTGCGCCTTGACCAGGTCGACGTAGAAGTTGGTGGCGTCCTGGAACGGCTGGGCATTCACCTGGGCACTCCAGTCGGCGTTGAACCAGGTCCCACCGAAGGTGTTGACCACCGTGGTCAACGGGGCGCCGAGCTGGCCCCAACCCGGCTGACCCCGCAGGCAGATGCCCTTCATCCCGGGCTGAGCGCCGTCGGCCTTGGCGGCCAGGTCGGCCACCTGGTCCCAGGTGGGGTTGTTCGGCATCGTCAGGCCCTTGGCATCGAAGACGTCCTTGCGGTACATGAGGAACGACGATTCGCCGTAGAACGGCTCACCGTAGATCTGGCCGTCCGAAGACAGCGACGCTGTCAACGCCGGGAAGACGTCCGCCTGGTTGAAGGCCGCATCGTTCGTCGAGTAATCCTGCAGCGATGTCAGCCAGCCGTTCTTGGCGTAGAACGGGATCTCGAAGTTGGACAGGGTGGTGACGTCGTACTGGCCGGCCTGGTTCTTGAACTCCAGAGAGGCCTTGTTCCGCATGTCGTTCTCGGGAAGCACGGTGTAGTTCACCTTGATACCCGTTTGGGCGGTGAAGTTGTCCGCCGTGAGGCTCTGCAGATCCACCATCTGCGGGTTGTTCACCATCAGCACGTTGATGGTCTGCCCGTCGGTGGCCGGGTTCTTCGTCGGGCCGGCGGCCGGCGCCCCACCGCCGGAGGATCCCGTCGGAGCAGCGGTGTCCGACCCGCCGGCGGCGGACGACTCGCTGCCACTGGCGCTGCCGGCCGCGCTGCTAGCCGCGCTGCTGACCTCGCTCGCGGCGCTCGAGGCGGCACTGGCCGCACTGGAGGTGACGCTGGCGGCATTGTTCGCCGTGCTGTTGCCGCACGCCGCCGTGATGATCAGCAGCCCGACGCAACTCGCAGCTGCCACCACTTTGTGTCTCGGTTGCATGTGAATGATCCCTTCTCCGAACCGCTCCGACAAATGTCCGCTGACCTGGTCGGTCAGAAAATGCCTACCTGGAAACGCCTCTCACGGCCGTCGCCCGGCCGGGCGAGCACCGCGGCGCGCTACACCCTGATCACCTGTGGACCCATCGCGGCGTAACGACCGGCTTCGTGGGCGGACAGCCCGGCGTCGGTGATCAGCGTCTCGAAGTCGGACACCGCTGCGAACTGACAGAAGCTGGTCACGCCGAACTTGGTGTGGACACCCGCGAAGATCCGCCTGCGGGCCACCTCCATGGCTTTCGCCTTGACCGCGGCGACCGCGGTGGTCGGAACGGTCAGGCCACGGTCGCGGGTGACGCCGTTGGCTCCGAGGATCGCCAGGTCGAGGACGAAGGTGCCGAGCATGCCGGTCGCCCAGTCGTCGACGGTGCCCATGGTGCGACCCCGCACGCGCCCGCCGAGCAGGATCACCTCGACGGCGGTCGACACCGCCAGTGCGGCCGCTCCCGGAAGGGACGCGGTGACGACCGTCAGACGCCGCCCGGACCTGGCCAGCTCCTCGGCGATCAGCAGCGGGGTGAATCCCTCGTCGATGAAGATCGATTCGGCGGTCCCGAGCTCGTCCATCACGGCTGCCGCGATCCGCTGCTTCTCCGCCACCAGCGAACCCGACCGATAGGCCAGATTCGACTCGAAATTCGCCCCTTCCACCGGGTAGGCGCCACCATGGGCCCGCCGGACAAGTCCGTTGTCCTCCAGCACGCGAAGGTCGCGCCGGACGGTTTCCTTTGCCACATCGAGAGTCTCGGCAAGATCGGACACTGCGATGTGCCCGCTGCCACGGACCCTGGCGAGAATCTGGGCGCGACGGTCATGGCCTGCACGGGATTCCATGAGCTGTCACCACCGATCTCCGCAGCCGCAGGTGGAAAGACGATCCGCGTGTGGCCTGGGCCACATCGCCTGTCTCATCAGACCAGCAAACGGCGCAGACACCCAGTGGATCGGCGGCGCCTGCCTGACCGGTTTCTGCCCGGTTCGCAAGGGCGCCGGGACGCCTACCTGCGGACATCGGCCCAGGGGCGGCATCGGCTGCCCGTTTGCTCTGAGCGGATGCCCGCTCGGTGTGGCACGGCGGCGGGCAGCCGCCGGAACCGCTCGATCTCCAGGAAATATCGGCGCCTCGACGACGCGCTCAGCGCGTCGAACTTGCCCGCCCTCGATCGGCATGGTCGGCTTCCGCCATGTCGGCACGGCATGCGGGCCCCGGGTGTCCGGGTCAGGCGGTGGCCGCCGGAGGCGTGGGCCGAGCAGTGCGGGCGAGCGGTTCGATGCCGTCATGATCGGCCGATTCCTGATCGGCGTCGACATCGGCCACACGGTCGCCAAGGCGGCGGTGGTCGACGTCGACGGTCGAGTTCTCGGTCTCGCGACCGAGCCGGCGCCCGTCGATTCTCCGGCCCCGCGGTGGCGCGAGCGGAACATGCACCAGCTCGCCCATGCGGCCGCGAGATCGATGGCCTCGGCCGTGTCGGCGGCCGGCATCGACCCGGCGGCGGTGGCGGGGATCGGCATCGCGGGTCACGGCGACGGCCTCTATCCGGTGGACGCCCGGCACCAGCCGATCCGCCCGGCCATTCTGGCCACCGACACCCGGGCCGGCAGATACGCCAGGGATGCACCGCATGCCGACGAACTCCTCCGGCTCACCGGGCAGCCGTCGGTGCCGTACGCAGCACCGGCGTTACTGCGGTGGCTACGCGATCACGAGCCGGCCGCATTCAGCCGGATCGACGCGCTGCTCAACTGCAAGGACTGGATACGGCTGGCCCTGACCGGCGAGGTGGCCACCGACCCGACCGACGCGGCCGCGGCGTTCACCGACCTCGCCAGCGGCGCTCGATCCGGGCGTGCACTGGAGCTGGCCGGCCTGCCCGAGCTGGCGGACGCCCTCCCGGTGATCATCGACAGCGCGACCGTGGCCGGCATCCTCACCCCCGCGGGAGCCGCGGCCACCGGGCTCCGGCCGGGCACTCCGGTGGTCACCGGCGCCCATGACGTCCACGCCGCAGCCCTCGGCGTCGGCGCGCTGGATCCCGATCGGGTCAGCGTGATCCTGGGGACTTTCAACATCAATCAGGTGGTGCGGACGGTGGCCGTATTCGACGCGGCGTGGCAGGTGCGCCCGACGCTTCACCCGGGCGCGTACCTGGTGATGTCGACCTCGCCCGCCGGTGCCACGGCCGCCGACTGGATGCGGGAGGTGACCGGTGGCCGCGAGGTGGCCGGTGCGGTCGCCGCCGCGCTGTCCAGGTCGCCGCGGCCCGACGACCCGTTGTTCCTTCCCTTCGTGCACGGTTCGAGCCTCGAACCCGACCCCGGCGGCGCCCTGGTCGGAGTCAGGAGCTGGCACGGTCGGGACGATTTGCTGCGGGCCGCCCTCGAGGGCGTGGTGTTCACCCACCGCCGGCATCTCGAGCTGCTCGCCCGCTCCGGACCATTGACCTCCACCCCGGTCCGGCTGGCCGGTGGCGGCACCCGCAGCCCGGCCTGGACCCAGCTACTCGCCGACGCCACCGGGTTGACGGTCGAGGTGGCGGCCGCGCCGGAGGCGGGTGCGCTCGGCGCGGCGATGCTCGCGGGCATCGGGGTCGAGGTGTTCGTGGATCACGACGCAGCGGTGGCCGCGTGCGTCCGGGTGGTCCGCCGACAGCACCCGCGCGACGACGCAACCGAACTGCTGAACCTCCGCTACCGGCGGTGGCTGGATACGGTCGCGGCACTGCAGAACGTGCCCGGCTGATCCGTCCGGACCTGGTCCAGGGCGGTGCAGCCCGGTGTCGGCACGATCGTCAGCTGCCGGTGAAACCGACCGCAGGGACCTGCGGAGGCCGGACGCCGGGGACCGCCCGTTCCAACAGCGCCTCGGCCCGCGGCAACAGCGCGGTGGTGCCGGTGCGCTCGGCGACCGCCCTGGCCTGATCGGTGACCCAGCGGCGCCCCAGGTAGCCGTACGCCTCGATCAGTCCGGCCAGCCACCTCACCAGTTCCGTCTCCGACAGCCGGCCGGCGGTCCGACCGGTGGCCCCGTACTCACGCACGTGATCGAGCACGATCCGGCCGGGACTGGCCCGCCACAACCGCGGGCTGAGCTGGGTGTCGTGGATGCGCGGGCCCGGGCCGCGCCGGACGTGGATGCGCAGGCCCGGAATGGTGACGTTGGGCAGGGTGAAGTGCTCGATGTAGAGGTGTCCGCCGATCGGCCCGCAGGAGACCGCAGATGCGTCCACCAGCACCGCGCCGGGGTGCAGGAGCGTCACGATGTCGCGCCACTGGCGTCGGCAGACCTGACCGATCGGCAGGTCGGCGTCGTCGGTGTAGATGCCTCGGGTGATCCGGCGCAGGTCTCCCCTACCGATTCCCTCGGCGATCACCGCATCCGCCCTCGGGTCTCCATGGACGATCGTCATACGCGCTCCCTCGGTTCCTGGGGCGGATCCGCACTCCCTGCACCGCCCCGATCCGGCGGAACTGATTTCCGCCGGAACCCGCGCCGGCGCTGCCGCGGGTGCTGCGATCGACACCGGCCGGCCGCCATCGGACCTGCGCCCGGCCGGCCGGGTTGGCAGCATCCTGACAGATTCATGTTTCAAATGTGGTGCAGCGCAGGACACCTGCGCACGCTACCGAGCACCATCGGACCCGTTCCGGTTCAATCGCGATGATCGGAAACGTCCGGCCGTCAAAACGTCACACGACCGCAACACGATGTGTGACGCCGCTCCCACCCGTCGCGCTCTTTGCCGGGGCCTGCCGACAAGCCCGGCCCCACAAGGTCCCCCGGCGCACCCTGCACCCGAGGTGGCCGCACCCCAGGGCAGTTGCACCCCAGGAGTAGCCGCACCCCAGGACAGTTGCTCCCCAGGAGTAGCCGCACCCCAGAGGGGTGCCGCACCCCGGAGGTAGCAGGTTGTACCGGCGACACGCCGGTCCGGACCGGCGTGTCCCGAGCAGTTCCTGCTACCCCTCACGCTCCCGCCGCGCCCGCACCCCGGAGGTAGCAGGTTGTACCGGCGACACGCCGGTCCGGAGCGGCGTGTCCCGAGCAGTTCCTGCTACCCCTCACGCTCCCGCCGCGCCCGCACCCCGGAGGTAGCTCCCGACACACGACGCACCACCCCGGAGGCAGCGGGTACCGGGGGCGGCCGAGGCGGACACGCCGAACGGGCCGGTCCCCGCAGGGATCCGGCCCGTTCGGTACATCGCGCTGGAACAGCGCCACAGGTCAGCGGTAGTCGCGGCCCATGTCGTAGTCGTCCAGCGGCACTGCGGCACCCGTTGAGGCACCGAAGGTGTCGGCACCGAAGTAGGTGTCATCGAACACCGGCAGCGCGTAGGCCGAGGCGCGAGCCTCTTCCGTCGGGTTGACCGAGATGTCGCGATACCGGGCGATGCCGGTGCCCGCCGGGATCAGCTTCCCGATGATCACGTTCTCCTTCAGACCGATCAACTTGTCGCTCTTGGCGTTGATCGCCGCGTCGGTGAGCACCCGGGTGGTCTCCTGGAAGGAGGCGGCCGAGAGCCACGACTCGGTGGCCAGCGAGGCCTTGGTGATCCCCATCAGGGCCGGACGGCCGGCGGCTGCGTCGCCACCTTCCGCCATCACCCTGCGGTTGGACGCCTCGAACTCGCCGCGCTCGATGACGGCACCCGGCAGGAACTCGGTCGAACCGGAGTCGATGATCGTCACCCGGCGGAGCATCTGCCGGACGATCACCTCGATGTGCTTGTCGTGGATCGACACACCCTGGGACCGGTACACCTCCTGGACCTGCTTGACCAGGTGGAGCTGCACCTGCCGGGCACCCATCACGCGGAGCACCTCGTGCGGGTCGACGTTGCCCTCCAGCAGCTGCTGGCCGACCTGGACGGTGTCGCCGTCGGCGAGCAGCCGCTCGGAGCCGTCCACCGCGATGGTGGCGAGCCGCTGCGCCTTGGGCAGCTTGTCGTACACGACCTCTTCGCTGCCGTCGTCCGGAACGATGACGATGCGCATGAACTTGTCGCTGTCCTCGATCCGGATCCGGCCGACGGCGTCGGCGATGGGCGCCTTGCCCTTCGGGATCCGGGCCTCGAACAGCTCCTGCACACGCGGCAGACCCTGGGTGATGTCCGAGGATCCGGACGCCGCACCGGTGTGGAAGGTCCGCATGGTCAGCTGGGTGCCGGGCTCACCGATGGACTGGGCGGCCACGATACCGACCGCCTCACCCACGTCGACGAGCTCGCCGGTAGCCAGCGAACGGCCGTAGCAGACCGCGCAGGTGCCGATGGCAGCCTCGCAGGTCAGCACCGAACGCACCTTGACGCTGCGGATCCCGGCGGCGACCGCGGTCGCCACGTGCTCCTCGCGCATGTCGGTGCCGGCGGCGATGACCACGTTGCCGGAGCCGTCGACAGCGTCGACGGCCAGCACCCGCGCCTCGATGGAGGTCTCGGCGTGCTCGTCGGTGTGCACCGAACCGTCGAGGTAGACCTCGGCGATCGGCAGCTCGACGCCGCGCTCGGTGCCGCAGTCCGACTCCCGGACGATGACGTCCTGCGAGACGTCGACCAGACGCCGGGTCAGGTAGCCGGACTCGGCGGTCCGCAGGGCGGTGTCCGCCAGACCCTTACGGGCGGAGTGGGTGTTGATGAAGTACTCCAGCACCGACAGACCCTCGCGGAACGAGGCCCGGATCGGCCGCGGGATCTGCTCCCCACGCGAGTTCGCCACCACGCCCTTCATGCCGGCCAGCGACCGGACCTGGATCCAGTTACCGGCGGCGCCGGCCTCGACCAGCGTGTGGATCGGGTTGCCCTTGGGGTACGCCGGCTTGAGCGCCACCTCGATGTCCTTGGTGGCCTGCTCCCAGATCCGGACCAGGTCGGCATTCCGCTCGGCGTGCGAGAGGTTACCGCGCTGGTAGGACTTCTCGACCTTCTCCGCCTCGGCCTCGTGCCGAGCCAGGATCTCGTCCTTCTCCGGGGGGATGATGACGTCGCCGATCGCGACGGTCATGCCGGAGCGGGTGGCCCAGTGGAAGCCGGCTTCCTTGAGCCGGTCAAGGGTCTGCGCCACCAACGACATCGGGTAGTGCTCGGCCAGGTCGTTGACGATGATGGACTGCCGCTTCATCGGCAGCTCTTCGTTGATGAAGGGGTAGCCGACGGGCAGCAGCTCGTTGAACAGCACCCGGCCCAGCGTGGTGTCGGCCAGCCACGGCTGACCGGCCTCGTAGTCCTCGGGAAGGACATCGGTCGCACCCGGGGTGACGCCGGTCAGACGCACCTTGATCGGCGCCCGCAGATCGATCAGGCCGGCCTCGCGGGCCATGATCGCCTCGGCACCCGAGGAGAACACCAGGCCGGCGCCCTTGGCCTCGGTCTCCAGTCCGCACAGGTAGTACAGACCGGTGACCAGGTCGAGGGACGGCATCGCCAGCGGCTTGCCGGACGCAGGGGACAGGATGTTGTTGCTGGACAGCATCAACACCCGGGCCTCGGCCTGGGCCTCGGCGGACAGCGGCAGGTGGACCGCCATCTGGTCGCCGTCGAAGTCGGCGTTGAACGCCTTGCAGACCAGCGGGTGCAACTGGATGGCCTTGCCCTCGACCAGCATCGGCTCGAACGCCTGGATCCCGAGGCGGTGCAGGGTCGGCGCCCGGTTGAGCAGCACCGGGTGAGCGGTGATCACCTCTTCCAGGACGTCCCACACCTGCGGACGCTGACGCTCCACCATGCGCTTGGCGGACTTGATGTTCTGCGCGTGGTTGAGGTCGACCAGCCGCTTCATCACGAACGGCTTGAACAGCTCGAGCGCCATCAACTTGGGCAGACCGCACTGGTGCAGCTTGAGCTGCGGGCCGACCACGATGACCGAACGGCCGGAGTAGTCGACGCGCTTGCCGAGCAGGTTCTGACGGAACCGGCCCTGCTTGCCCTTGAGGAGATCGGACAGCGACTTGAGCGGGCGGTTGCCCGGGCCGGTGACCGGCCGGCCGCGGCGGCCGTTGTCGAACAGCGCGTCGACGGCCTCCTGCAGCATCCGCTTCTCGTTGTTGACGATGATCTCGGGCGCGCCGAGGTCGATCAGCCGCTTGAGCCGGTTGTTCCGGTTGATCACGCGGCGGTACAGGTCGTTCAGGTCGGAGGTGGCGAACCGGCCACCGTCGAGCTGCACCATCGGGCGCAGGTCCGGCGGGATCACCGGGACGCAGTCGAGCACCATGCCCAGCGGCGAGTTCGACGTCTGCTGGAACGCGGCGACGACCTTCAGGCGCTTGATCGCGCGGATCTTGCGCTGGCCCTTGCCGTTCTTGATGGTGTCGCGCAGCGACTCGACCTCGGCGTCGATGTCGAAGTCGGAGATGATCTTCTGCAGCGCCTCGGCGCCCATCCCGCCCTCGAAGTACTCGCCGAAGCGCTCCTCGAGCTCGCGGTAGAGCAGCTCGTCGACGATCAGGTCGCTGACCTTGAGCTTGCGGAACAGGTCGAGCACCTCGTCGAGGCGGTCCACCTTGCGCTGGGCCGCGTCACGCATCTGACGCTGCTCACGCTCGCCGCCCTCGCGCACCTTCCGGCGCACGTCGGACTTGGCGCCCTCGGCTTCGAGCTGCGCCAGGTCGCCTTCCAGCTTCTTGGCCCTGGCCTCGAGGTCGGCGTCCCGCTGGTTCTCGATGTTCTTGCGCTCGACCGACATCTCGGCCTCGATGGTCGGCAGGTCGTTGTGCCGCAACTCATCATTGACGCCGGTGATCAGGTACGCGGCGAAGTAGATGATCTTCTCGAGATCCTTGGGGGCAAGGTCGAGCAGGTACCCCAGGCGCGACGGGACGCCCTTGAAGTACCAGATGTGGGTGACCGGAGCGGCGAGCTCGATGTGGCCCATCCGCTCACGGCGGACCTTGGCACGGGTCACCTCGACGCCGCAGCGTTCGCAGATGATGCCCTTGAAGCGGACCCGCTTGTACTTGCCGCAGGCGCACTCCCAGTCCCGGGTGGGGCCGAAGATCTTCTCGCAGAAGAGTCCGTCCTTCTCCGGCTTGAGGGTGCGGTAGTTGATGGTCTCGGGCTTCTTGACCTCGCCGTGGGACCACGCACGGATGTCGTCCGCGGTGGCGAGGCCGATACGCAACTCGTCGAAGAAGTTGACGTCGAGCACTGGTTGCACGTCCCTGTCTGTTTCGAAAAGGTGGCCGTCCGGAGTCTCTCCGAGGGCCGGGGGTGGAGGCGGGTGATTCGGGGGCGGCCGGTTTCCGGTCCGGAAGGCCGGCCGCCCCCTCCTCCGTTCAGTTCACGAGGTCGTCCACCGAGGCGGACTCGTTGCGGGACAGGTTGATCCCGAGATTGGCTGCGGCACGCTCGAGGTCGTCGTCGTCGGAATCGCGCATCTCGATGGCGACCCCGTCGCTGGACAGGACCTCGACGTTCAGGCAGAGCGCCTGGAGTTCCTTGAGCAGCACCTTGAAGGACTCGGGGATCCCCGGCTCGGGGATGTTCTCGCCCTTGACGATGGCCTCGTAGACCTTGACCCGGCCGACGATGTCGTCCGACTTGATGGTGAGCAGCTCCTGCAGGGTGTAGGCGGCGCCGTAGGCCTGCATGGCCCAGCACTCCATCTCACCGAAACGCTGGCCACCGAACTGGGCCTTACCGCCGAGCGGCTGCTGGGTGATCATCGAGTACGGCCCGGTCGAGCGGGCGTGGATCTTGTCGTCGACCAGGTGGAGCAGCTTGATGATGTACATGTAGCCGACCGCGACGGGGTACGGGAACTCCTCGCCGGAACGCCCGTCGAACAGCTTCGCCTTACCGTCGACAGCGACCAGCCGGTCGCCGTCCCGGGTCGGGATGGTGGACTCGAGCAGGCCGGTGATCTCGGCCTCCGAGGCACCGTCGAACACCGGGGTGGCGGTCTTGGTGAACGGCGGGGCGGAGCGGCTGTCCTCGTCGATGCCTTCGGCCCAGGTCGGGCTTCCGGCGATCTTCCAGCCCTGCGCGGCGACCCACCCGAGGTGGGTCTCCAGGATCTGGCCGACGTTCATCCGGCGCGGCACACCGTGCGGGTTGAGCACGATGTCGACCGGCGTGCCGTCGGGCAGGAACGGCATGTCCTCGACCGGCAGGATCTTGCCGATGACACCCTTGTTCCCGTGCCGGCCGGCCAGCTTGTCGCCGTCCTGGATCTTCCGCTTCTGGGCGACGTAGACGCGAACCAGCTCGTTGACGCCCGGGGGCAGCTCGGCGCCGTCCTCGTCCCGGGAGAACACCCGGATACCGATGACCTTGCCGGTCTCGCCGTGGGGCACCTTGAGCGACGTGTCGCGGACCTCGCGGGCCTTCTCGCCGAAGATCGCGCGCAGCAGCCGCTCCTCCGGGGTGAGCTCGGTCTCGCCCTTGGGCGTGACCTTGCCGACCAGGATGTCGCCGTCCTGGACCTCGGCGCCGATGCGGATGATGCCGCGCTCGTCGAGGTCGGCCAGCACGTCCTCGGAGACGTTCGGGATGTCCCGGGTGATCTCCTCAGGGCCGAGCTTGGTGTCGCGGGCGTCGATCTCGTGCTCCTCGATGTGGATCGAGGTCAAGACGTCGTCCTGGACGATCCGCTGCGAGAGGATGATCGCGTCCTCGTAGTTGTGACCCTCCCACGGCATGAAGGCGACCAGCAGGTTCTTGCCGAGTGCCATCTCGCCGCCGTCGGTGCAGGGACCGTCGGCGACGACCTCGCCGGCCTCCACCCGCTGTCCCTCTTCCACGATGGGCTTCTGGTTGAACGAGGTGCCCTGGTTCGACCGGCGGAACTTGTGCAGCCGGTAGGTACGGCGGGAGCCGTCGTCGGCCATCACGGTGATGTAGTCCGCGGTGGCCTCCTCGACCACACCGGACTTCTCCGCGATGACGACGTCGCCGGCGTCCACCGCGGCGCGCAGTTCCATGCCGGTGCCGACCAGGGGGGCCTCGGAGCGCAGCAGGGGCACGGACTGCCGCTGCATGTTCGCGCCCATCAGCGCCCGGTTGGCCTCGTCGTGCTCCAGGAACGGGATCATCGCGGTGGCGACGGAGACCGTCTGCCGCGGGGACACGTCCATGTACTCGACCTCGGACGGGTCGACCTGGTCGACCTCGCCGCCCTTACGGCGGACCAGCACCCGCTTCTCGGTCAGGCTGCCGCTCGACGAGAGCTTGGCGTTGGCCTGCGCGATGACGTACCGGTCCTCCTCGTCGGCGGTCAGGTAGTCGATCTGCTCGCTCACGATGCCGTCGGTGACCTTGCGGTACGGCGTCTCGATGAAGCCGAACGGGTTCACCCTGGCGAACGTCGACAGCGAACCGATGAGGCCGATGTTCGGGCCTTCCGGCGTCTCGATCGGGCACATCCGGCCGTAGTGGGACGGGTGCACGTCGCGGACCTCGAGCGAGGCGCGGTCGCGCGAGAGACCACCGGGGCCGAGCGCGGACAGCCGTCGTTTGTGGGTCAGGCCGGCGAGCGGGTTGGTCTGGTCCATGAACTGGGACAGCTGGCTGGTGCCGAAGAACTCCTTGATGGAGGCGACGACGGGCCGGATGTTGATCAGGGTCTGCGGCGTGATGGCCTCGACGTCCTGAGTGGTCATCCGCTCGCGGACGACCCGCTCCATCCGGGAGAGGCCGACCCTGATCTGGTTCTGGATGAGCTCACCGACGGTGCGCAGCCGTCGGTTGCCGAAGTGGTCGATGTCGTCGACCTCGACCGGCAGGTCCTGGCCACGGACGGTCCAGGTCTCCTGGCCCTCGTGCAGGCGCAGCAGGTACTCGACCGTGGCGACCAGGTCGTCCTCGGTGAGAGTGCCCTCGGAGGTCGGCTTGTTCAGGCCGAGCTTCTTGTTCAGCTTGTACCGGCCGACCTTGGCGAGGTCGTAGCGCTTGTCCTTGAAGAACAGGTTCTCCAGGAGGTTCTGCGCGGACTCCTTGGTCGGCGGCTCTCCCGGGCGCAGCTTGCGGTAGATGTCGAGCAGCGCTTCGTCGGTGCCGGCGATGTGGTCCTTCTCCAGGGTGGTGAGCAGCACCGGCGACCAGGCGAACTTCTCCCGGATCCGCTCGGTGTCCCAGCCAAGCGCCTTGAGCAGCACGGTGACCGGCTGACGCCGCTTGCGGTCGATGCGCACACCGATGGTGTCGCGCTTGTCGACATCGAACTCCAGCCAGGCCCCGCGGGACGGGATCACCTTGACGGTGAAGATCTCCTTGCCGGCCAGCTTGTCCAGGTTCTTGTCGAAGTAGACGCCGGGCGAACGGACCAGCTGGGAGACGACGACCCGCTCGGTGCCGTTGATGATGAACGTGCCCTTGCTGGTCATCCGGGGGAAGTCGCCCATGAAGACCGTCTGGGATTTGATCTCGCCCGTCTCGCCGTTCATGAACTCGGCGGTGACGAAGAGCGGCGCCGAGAACGTCATGTCCTTGTCGCGGCACTCCTCCTCGGTCGCCTTGACCTCGTCGAACCGCGGGTCGGAGAAAGAGAGGGAAAGATTGCCGGAGAAGTCCTCGATGGGAGAGATCTCCTCGAGGATCTCGTCCAGACCACTGGGTGTCGGCTCCGTCTGGCGGGCCTTCCATGCGGCGTCGCCCACGAGCCATTCGAAAGACTCGGTTTGCAGAGCGAGGAGATTCGGAACCTCGAGCGGTTCGCGGAGCTTCGCGAACGAGACCCGCTTTCCGTTGGGGTTGTTCTTCGGCGTGCTGGTGACAGCCAAGATGCGTCCTTCCAAGGACAAGCGCGACCGGATCACTGACATGCCGGGGTCGAGCTCTTCTCAGGGAGGACGGCCCCGGACGTGGCCACTCTCCCGGCTCCTACGCAGGTCAAGGGACCTTCGACCAGTGGCCGGCGGGTTCCCCGAACGTGGGCAGCAGAAAGAGAGCAGCGCAAAGAGGAAGCTTAGCAGCGAAAGACACGTCTGTCCAGACGTGCCCTTCGACCGCGGCCTGACGAGGCGGTCCCTGAGGGCCCGACATCCCGTTCAGCCATCCGATACGGAAGGGACGCGGCCCGCTATATGGCCGACGTCGCAGGACAAGACTGACCCCCGGGCGGCCGATCCGTCAAGCAGACAGGCCGAATTGTGGATGGATCTCGTTCCGGGGTTGGGCCCCGGAGCGTTGTTCGCGGGCCGTTGCGGCGGCCGGGGCGTGAAAGGATCCCGCGGTGTCATCCCCCGCACCTCCGCCTCCGCCACCAGCCGCGACTGCCCGTCGGACCCGGCTGGGTCTGCAGTGGGTGCTGGCCGCGCTGTGCACCCTGCTGGTCGTGGCGCTCACGGTCGGCGTGATCGCCGCCACCAGTCAGCCGGAGCCGCGCGCGGAGCGCGCTGCCGACGTGCGGACCAGCACCGCCGTCGCCGGATCAACGCCGGGCTCCGGACCCGGATCCACTCCCGGGTCCACGCCCGGATCCAGTCCCGGATCCAGTCCCGCATCCGCTTCGCGGACGTTTCCGAGCGCGCCGGACCGACCGGTACCCGCCGACGCCACGGTCTTCCGCGGGGCATCGGGCTGGCAGATGGGGGTGTCCCCGTCGTGGAAGAAGTTCGACATCCCCGGCTTCGCGGAGGAAGCGGCCTGGACAACCGGCGGCGGAACGGCCTCCTTTGCGAACAACGTCAACGTGGTGGTGGAGAAGCCGACGGTCGCCGTTGACCTCCCCGCGTATGTCGCCCTGTCGGTGGCCAACCTCCGGCGGAGCTTCGACAAGACGGTGATCGTCGCGAGCGGGGTGTACTCGGCCGCCGACCACGACTACGGCCGGATCCAGTACACCGCGACCATCAACGGCACCCCGTTGGCCGGCGTCGGGTATGCGGTCAAGATCGAAAGTGGTTGGGCGCTGGCCACTTTCGTCACGCCGCCCGGCCTGTTCGACGAGTTCGGACCGCAGGTCGAACCGTTCCTGCAGACCCTGCAGGCGACCCGGTGAGCAAGACGCCCACCGGCGGTGCGGGCGTGTTTCAGGAGTGGGTGACGGCCTCGGCGTTGTTGCCGGCCGGGTCGCGCAGGAACACCGCGTAGTACCCAGGGTGGTACTCCGGCCACTCCCGGGGCGCGTGCAGCACCTCGATCCCGGCAGCCAGGGCGGCCGCATACACGGCGTCCACCTGATCCCGGGACCCTGCGGTGAGCGCGACGTGTGCCTCGTGGCCGTCCCCGGGTCGGGTGACCGGGCTGAACCAGAGGAAAGGGTGGCCATCCGGTCCGGCCAGCCCGACGACGGCGCCGTGCGGGGTGTCGAACCGGACGGCCGCGCGCAGTCCGATCGGGGCGAACATGGTCGTGTAGAACTGTGCCGCGACATCGGGGTCGGCAGCCTGCAACCCGAGGTGATCCATCATGGCGCTCAGCCTAGGAACCATTGCTGACAGCGGCCGGCCCGGGGCCGCTGACAGACGCCGACAGGGCGGGCCCGCGTGCGCGGATCCGCCCTGTCGGGTGGTGGTCCCGGAGGACTCAGGCTGCGGTGCGGCCGGGACGTGCAGTGCAGCCGGGAAGTGCAGTGCAGCCGGACAGCAAGGTCACTTGACGGTGGCCTTGGCGCCCGCCTCCTCCAGCTTGGCCTTGGCCGCCTCGGCGACGTCCTTGGGGGCCTTCTCCAGGATGGCCTTGGGGGCGGCGTCGACGAGGTCCTTGGCTTCCTTGAGACCGAGGCCGGAGACGAGCTCGCGGACGGCCTTGATGACCTGGACCTTCTTCTCGCCGGCCGACTCGAGGATGACGTCGAACTCGTCCTGCTCCTCGGGGGCGTCGGCAACCGGCGCGCCGGGACCGGCACCCGGGCCGGCCTGGACGACGGGAGCAGCGGCGGTCACGCCGAAGGTCTCCTCGAACTGCTTCACGAACTCCGACAGTTCGATGAGGGTGAGCTCCTTGAACGCGTCGAGCAGCTCGTCGGTGGTCAGCTTCGCCATGATGGGCGTTCCTTTCACATCTGGTCCTGCTCGGACTCTGTCCGGGCAGGGGCGGGGCGGTACAGGGTTGACCGGTCTTGATCCGACCGGATGGTGCTGGTCGGATCAGGCCGGGTCGGCCTGCTCCTCGGTTGCGACAGCGTCCTCAGTCGCGGACTCGGCGACATCAGGAGCAGTCGCGGACTCGGCGACATCAGGAGCAGTCGCGGACTCGGCGACATCAGGAGCAGTCGCGGACTCGGCGACATCAGGAGCCGCCTCGTCGGCAGCGGGAGCCGCCTCGTCGGCAGCCGGCTCGCCGGCGGCCTTCTTCTCCTGCAGGGCCGCGGCGAGCCGCGCCACCTGCGAGGGGAGCTGGTTGAACATCACGGCCGCCTTGGTGAGCGTGGCCAGCATGGCGCCGGCCATCTTGCCCAGCAGCACCTCGCGAGACTCCAGGTCGGCGAGCTTGCCGACCTCGGCCGGGCTGAGCGCCCTGCCGTCCATCAGGCCGCCCTTGATCACCAGGAGCGGGTTGGTCTTGGCGAACTCGCGCAGCGCCTTGGCGGCGTCGACCGGCTCACCGCTGATGAATGCAACGGCGGTCGGTCCGCTGAACAGGTCGTCCAGACCCTCGACGCCGGCGTCCGCGGCAGCGCGCTTGACCAGCGTGTTCTTGGCGACGGTGTAGTTGGTACCGCCGCCGAGCGACTTCCGCAGAGTGGTGAGCTGCGACATCGTCAGACCGCGGTACTCGGTGACGACGGCAGCCGACGAGGTACGGAACCTGTCGGCGATCTCGGCGACCGTGGAGACCTTTGCGGGTTTGGCCATCCTTCGCCTCCTTCCTCGAGCGAACACCCCGGCGGCTGCTGCCGCCGGGTACCACCGGTTCGGGTCGGAAGATGCTCCGGACAAGCGGAACGCCCCGGCGCAGGCGCACGGGGCGTGAAGGCGGGCGCGACTCGCGCCTGCGGAACAGACCTCGTCCTCCTGCGTGGGCAGCTCCGGGAATCCGGAACCTTCGTCCGCCTGTGAACAGGCGGATGCCGACGGTCTTCGGTGGATCGCTGCCTACTGTACGGGCTGCTCGGCGCCCGGTCCAAATCCCGACACCAGCCCGGACGCTGTCCCCCTGGGGGGCGCAGTTCAGCCGCTGGCGACCGTCGACGGATCCGGCGCCTTGATCGTCACGGGGTCGTTGTAGTTCGTCACCTGGAAGTCCGTGCTGGTCTTCTGTCCGGCGAACTCGACGTTCTGCACCACCCGCAGCATTCGCCCATGGTCGTCGAGCCAGTAGTCGGCCGGGATGGTCTTCAGTCCGCTGGAGGCCATGGCCTCCCCCATCGGCCCATCGGGCAGCACCGAGGCGAGCTTGGCCACGTCGATGACGACCTTGTAGTGCGTCGCCGGGGTGCCACCGACCGCCTCCGGGCCGACCGTCCGGACCGAGGTGACTGCCTTCGCCATCGCGGTATAGGCCTGAAGACCCGCGGTGGCCAGGACCCCGTCGAGCAGCCCGCCCATCGAGGCGACCATCTGGTTCGACGAGTCGGCGCTCACCAGCACCCACTTCTTGGTGCCGGCACCCATGGCGGACAGGAACGACGGGTCCCCACCGAGATAGAACGTGTCGTCGACGATGATCATCTTCAGCGGGACATCGGTGCCACCGGCATCGATCGTCATGTCGATGGTCGCCGCAGTGAGCGTGCCGTTGTCCAGGGTCTGGACGAACGTCGCCTTCTCGGCCGAGGCTCCGGTGGTGCTCAGCTTCCCGGTCACCGAGGTGACGTCCTTCATTCCGGCTGCCATCGTGGCCACGAAAGTTGCCGGGTCGACATCTCCGGCCGACGCGGCGCCGGCCGATGGTGCGGTGGTGGTGGTAGCCGGGGCGGTCGGCGCGGCGGACGGGTTGGCGGTGGTCGCACCGGGTGCTGGTGTTGTGGGCGCCGACGCCGTGGGCTCCGGCGTTCGGGGGTCCGCCGACCCCCCGCCGACGGACGGTGTTCCAGCCGTGGATCCTCCCGGTGCGGCGATCGCGACACCGGTCTGCTGCTGTGCGCAGCTGGTGAGTAGAACGCCGGTCGCAACCAGCGCGGCGGCGATGGAAATGGTCCGGCGCATGACGATTTTCCTCCCCCTGGACAGCTGTACCCGGCGAGTCAAACAGATCGGCGGGCGGCCGGTGGCTGACCTCGGGAAATGCCCTGCGGGAGCGCCGGGAATATCACCTGCTGCCCGGATTTCCCGTAGCCGACGGGTCCGGGCCCATGCGCCGGAGGGGCCGCGAACCGGTCAGGCCCGGACCATGATGGTCCGGGCCTGACTGAACGTTCACGTCCGCGATCCGAAACCAGGTCCCGGCCGCAGCGGCGCATCACGCCTCGTCGCGCTCCAGGAGGTTGCGGGTCTTCGTCGGGTCGACCGGGATGCCGGGGCCCATGGTGGTGGTGAAGACGACCTTCTTCAGGTAGCGACCCTTGGCCGCGGACGGCTTCGCCCGCAGCACCTCGTCCAGGGCTGCGGTGTAGTTCTCCACCAGCTTGTCGACCGGGAACGACGCCTTGCCGATCACCAGGTGCAGGTTGGCGGCCTTGTCGACCCGGAAGTTGATCTTGCCGCCCTTGATGTCGGCGACCGCTTTGGTGACGTCCGCGGTGACCGTGCCGGTCTTCGGGTTCGGCATCAGGCCGCGCGGCCCCAGGACCCGCGCGATCCGGCCGACCTTGGCCATCTGGTCAGGGGTGGCGATGGCGGCGTCGAAGTCGAGCCAGCCGCCCTGGATCTTGGCGATCAGGTCGTCGCTGCCGACCTCGTCGGCGCCGGCGGCCTCGGCCTCAGTGGCTTTGTCGCCGACCGCGAACACGATGACCCTGGCGGTCTTGCCGGTGCCGTGCGGCAGGTTGACGGTGCCGCGGACCATCTGGTCGGCCTTGCGGGGGTCGACGCCGAGGACCATTGCGACCTCGACAGTGCCGTCGAAGGACTTGGACACGGAGGTCTTCTGGGCCAGTTCGGCGGCCTCGAGCGGGGTGTAGAGCTTCGTCCTGTCGACGAGCTCGGCGGCGGCGGTGTAGGCCTTGCTGCGCTTCATGGTGCTGTCTCCTCGTACTGCGGTGATGTGAATGGAGGTCGTGGTTGTCCGGGCCTGCGCAGGCCCTCCCACGATCGTGCTGGTGCCGAGTGGAACCGCCGTCAGTCGGTGACGGTGATCCCCATGGAGCGGGCGGTGCCCGCGATGATCTTCGCCGCGGCGTCGACGTCGTTGGCGTTCAGGTCGACCTGCTTGAGGGTGGCGATCTCGCGAACCTGCTCCATGGACACCTTCGCGACCTTGACGGTGTGCGGGGTGCCGGAACCCTTCTCGACGCCGGCGGCCTTGAGCAGCAGCCGGGCGGCGGGCGGGGTCTTCAGCTTGAACTCGAAGGACCGGTCCTCGTACACGGAGATCTCGACCGGCACGACATCGCCGCGCTGCGACTCGGTCGCGGCGTTGTAGGCCTTGCAGAACTCCATGATGTTGACACCGTGCTGACCCAGCGCGGGGCCGACCGGCGGCGCCGGGTTGGCCATTCCGGCCTTGATCTGCAGCTTGATGATCGCTGCGAGCTTCTTCTTCTTCGGGGGCATGTTTCTTTCCTGGGGGTGTGCGCCGGGCTGACCACCCGGCTGGGGCTCAGATCTTGGCGACCTGGGTGAACGACAGCTCGACGGGGGTCTCACGTCCGAAGATCGAGACCAGCACCTTGAGCTTCTGTGCGTCGGCATTGACCTCGTTGATGGTCGCCGGCAAGGTGGCGAACGGGCCGTCCATGACGGTGACCGATTCGCCGACCGAGAAGTCCACCACGGTCCGCACCGGCTCGGCTCCGGTGGTCGCGACCTGGGTGGTCCTCTTGGGGGTAGCGGGGGCCAGGATCTTGACGACCTCGTCGACCGTCAGCGGCGACGGCCGCTGCGCGGTGGCGCCGACGAAGCCGGTGACGCCCGGCGTGTTGCGGACCGCGCTCCAGGAGCCGTCCGAGAGGTCCATCCGGACCAGGATGTAGCCCGGGTAGACCTTGCGCTGGACCTGCTTGCGCTGGCCGTTCTTGATCTCGGTGACCTCCTCGGTGGGCACCTGGATCTCGAAGATGTAGTCCTCCATGTCCAGCGACTTGATCCGGGTCTCGAGATTGGTCTTCACCTTGTTCTCGTAACCGGCGTAGCTGTGGATGACGTACCACTCACCTGGCGCCGAGCGCAGCCGCTCACGGTGCGCGGCGGCCGGGTCCTCCGGCTCCGCCGTTGCCGGGTCTTCGGTCTCTGCGGCGTCGTCGGACACAGCGTCCTCGGACACCGCGTCCTCGGACACGGCGTCGGCGGACACGGCATCGTCGGACACCGCGTCGTCGGACACCGCGTCGACGGTCGAGTCGAAGGCGTCGTCGACCGCGTCGGTCGGTGCGGCGGCGGTGTCGGTGACGTCGTCCCCTGCGGTCTCGGCGGTGACGGCGTCGACCTCCAGGGCGTCCTGGAAGGCGGGGTCGTCGCCGGATGGCTTAACGGGGGTGGTCACTCTGGTGTTCTCGCTTCCTCGATATCGGCTGGTCGTCGTCGGCTCAGCCGAAGACGGTCAGTACTACCTTGGCGAACAGCACGTCCAGACCCGCCACAAGAGCGACCATGAACACCACGAAGACGATGACCACCACGGTGTAGGTGATCATCTCCTTCCGGGTGGGCCAGATGACCTTGCCCAGCTCGGCGACCACCTCGCGAAGGAAGCGAGCGAACCGGACGAAGACGTTGTCCTTCTTCTCCCGGCCTTCGCGGGACGCGGTGGCGACGCCCTTGGGTGCGGTGGTTCCGGCGCGCACCGTCGACCGGCGGGCGGCGGCCCTGGCCGAGCCTGCTGTGGCCGCGACCAGTGCGGTGTCGTCGCGGGCGGAGCCGGCGGGCAGCTCCACGTCGATGGCTGATTCCGCGGTGGCGTCGGCATTACCCGCGGCGGCCGCACTCTCGTCGTCACGGTCGTCCGCAGCGTCGTCCACGGCGTCCTCGTCCACAGCGCCGTCGTCGACCGCGTCCTCGTCCACGGCGTCGGCCGTGCTGCTCTCGGTCGCGTCAGCAACGGCGTCGTCGACGCCGGTGTCGCTGTCCGGGGCATCCGCGGCGCCGGTGGTGCCGCCCGCGGTCGCGTCGTCAGCCGTAGCGTCGGTCAGGCCCGACGCGTCGGCCTCGCGGGCCTTGTCGGTGCCGTCGTGATCGTTGCTCACGCGTTCCTCGTCCTCTGCTCTGACTGCGCCGTTGCCGGCCAGCTGGTCGCCGGCCGCCGGGGGACGACGCTGGTCGACCTCTGACGGTCGACCCGGGGATCGACCGCTCGACCGAACCTCGCGGATCGGCCGCTGCACCCGGCCCTTGGGCCGGGTTTCCGGCGCCCCGCCGACTCGTCGGCCGGGTGCCGTGCGGTGCAGGGGCGACAGGACTTGAACCTGCAACCTGCGGTTTTGGAGACCGCTGCTCTGCCAGTTGAGCTACGCCCCTCGGACTCACGGCGGGGCCCGCTACCGGGTCCGTTCATGAGACGGGGATGTGCCCGGGCCCGCACAGGCAGGCTTCAGCACACCCCAGACAGTCAAGTGTAGGGCACCCGGCACAGGAGGAGAAACCGCAGGCGGCGCTGGTGCCGACCGCCACCGGTGGGCCCCTCATAACCGCTCCACCTGCCGTGACACCATGGTCGCATGACGACGCAGGCCGCTCCCGCCGCTGTCCGTTCGCGTATCTCCGCCCGGGTGGGAGGGATCGCGGAGTCCGCAACGCTGGCCGTGGACGCCAAGGCGAAGGCGCTGAAGGCTGCCGGCCGGCCGGTGATCGGATTCGGCGCCGGTGAGCCCGACTTCCCCACCCCCGAGGCGATCGTCAAGGCGGCTGTCGCGGCCGCCGACGACCCGGTGAACCACCACTACACGCCGACCCCGGGGCTGCCGGCGTTGCGGGCAGCGATCGCCGACAAGACGCTGCGGGACTCCGGGTACGCGGTGAAGCCCGAGCAGGTGCTCGTCACCAACGGCGGTAAGCAGGCCGTCTACGAGGCCTTCGCGACCCTGCTCGACCCCGGTGACGAAGTGCTGCTGCCCGCCCCTTACTGGACCACCTACCCGGAAGCGGTGACCCTCGCCGGCGGGGTACCGGTGCCGGTGCTCTCCGACGAGTCCACCGGTTACCTGGTCTCGGTGGAGCAGTTGGACGCGGCGCTCACTCCCAGGACGAAGGTGTTGCTGTTCTGTTCACCGTCGAACCCGACCGGGGCGGTCTATCCGCCGGACCAGGTGGCCGCCATCGGCCGATGGGCGGCTGACCAGGGCATCTGGGTGATCACCGACGAGATCTACGAGCACCTGACCTACGGTGGCGCGGAACACGTGTCGATGCCGGTGGTGGCGCCGGAGATCGTGGACCGCTGCATCGTGCTCAACGGGGTCGCCAAGACGTATGCGATGACCGGCTGGCGGGTCGGCTGGCTGATCGGTCCGCTGGACGTGGTCAAGGCGGCCACCAACCTGCAGTCGCACCTCACCTCCAACGTCGGCAACGTCTCCCAGGTGGCCGCGTTGGCCGCCGTGTCCGGGTCCCTGGACGCGGTGGCCGAGATGCGGGAGGCGTTCGACCGGCGCCGGCGGACGATGGTCGAGCTGCTCTCGGCGATCCCTGGCGTCAGCTGCCCCGAACCGCAGGGCGCCTTCTACGCCTACCCGTCGGTGGCCGCGTTGATCGGCAAGGACTTCGGCGGTGTCCGCCCGCAGTCCTCGGCGGAGCTGGCCACCCTGGTCCTGGAGCAGGCGGAGGTGGCCGTCGTCCCGGGCGAGGCATTCGGCACGCCCGGCTACTTCCGGCTGTCCTACGCGCTGGGCGACGACGACCTCGTCACCGGTGTCACCAGAATGGGCGAGTTCCTCGCCACCGCGAAGGACTGATCCGAGCCGGAACCGCGATCGCCCGTCAGGGGATCAGCACCCTCCGCGTCACCTGCCCGTTGTTCTCCCAGTAGGTGCGACGACTGGCGAGGTACGGGTCCTCGGGCGTCGGCTGCAGGTGGCTCTGACGGTCGAAAGCGCGGGAGCGGACCGTGTGCTCGCCGGCGGCCGGCGTGCCCCAGTCCCAGGTCCAGAACGCCCAACTGAAGCCGTGGCCGCCCAGTGGCCGCTGCCGGTGCAGCTGGGCCCTACGCCAGGGTCCACCGTCGATCTGGACCTCGACCCTGCTGATCGGGGCCCCCCAGGCAGCCCCGTGGACGACATAGCGGTTCGCCCGCCGGGTCACCTTCGCCGGTGCCGACTTCAGTCGGGCATGCGACACGTTGGTGAAGGTCCAGACGGTGCGCCCGGCGTCCTGCTCTTCACGGATGGTGACGTAGTCGCGAGCCATGAACCTGCCCGTGTACCGACCGTCGCGGATCTCGATGCGGTTGAGCCACTTGACGTTGGCGACCCCGTACCAGCCGGGCGCGATCAGCCGTAGCGGGTAGCCGTGCGTCGGGGGCAGATCGACGCCGTTCATCTCGTAGCAGAGCAGATTGTCCGGGCTCATCGCGTCCACCAAGGTCATGCTCCGGGCGAACTGCTCGGTGATGGTGAGGTCGAGGCCACCGGAGCCGTCCGGCGTGGTCGTGCCGGTGAAGCCGGCGCCGGTCACTCCGGAGTTGTCCCGAATCGTCACGGTGCCCTCGTCGGCTCCCCAGAACACCACCTCGACGCCTTCCGGCCGCGGCCTGGCCCGCCTCAGTACGTCGGCCAGCGAGGTACCTGCCCAGCGGGCGTTGCCGATGGCCCCGATGGCGAACGGAAGTCCATGGTTGCCCGAGCATTCGAGAGTGAAGTCCAGCTCGCGCCTGGATCTGGCCTTGAGCGCGGCCAGGCTCAGGGTCACCGGATGTTCGACCATGCCGTCGACGTCCAACCGCCAGGTTCCGGCGGTCAACGCGGGCTGGTTGTAGTGCCGCACCGTGAAGAACTCGGCATTGGGTGTGCGCCACGAATCCAGGTCCTCCCAGATCAGCGGGTGCGTGACCGCATCACCGAGGGCGGGAGGGATCGGATCCGGTTGGTCCAGCCATGGCAGCACCTCGTCGGCGCCACCATGATCGCCGAATGCCGCCGCGGGGCCCGCGACGCTGACCGAGGCGAGACCCGCGAGGCCGACAGCGGCACCCGCCTTCAGAACCGTCCTCCGGGCGAGATCGTGCTGCTCCATACCTGCGCTCCTTCCAGGGTCCGCCCGGCGCAGCTCCGGATGCCGGGACTCACGGCTGAGCTGCCGAGTGGCGGTGCGGCTGGCGCCCCTGCCAGCCTTCCGGTCGGGAGGTTCGAGAACTATTCGCCGAAAGGCGAATCATCACCCCCGATGCACGATGTCGAATGTCGGTGGCGGGCAAGCAGCAGTAGCGTTCCGCTGACCACCCAGGGAGCTGCCGTGAACGCAGACCTGCTCAGTGAGATCGACCTGCTGGCCGTCGTCGCCGTCATCGACGCCGGACGTACCGAGCCACCGGGTCCGGCGGTGCCGTGGGCCCTGTTGGACGCGATCGCCGCCCTGATCCCGTGCGACGAGGTGACCTGGTGCGAAGCGGAAACCGTTGGGGCACACCGCCCGATCCAGCAGACGGTTGTCGACGGGATCCGACTGGCGGTCCACCGTGTCGATGACGCGCCGATCGGTTGGGATCTGCTGCCCGGTCTGCTCAGCTGCACCGAGCGGTCCGCGGCGGAGCGCGAGGTGACCCGTTGGTCGGATGCCTTCACGCAGGCCGAACTGCGCGACCATCCCCTGTACGGCGCGTTCGTCCGCCCGACCGGTTCCGGCTACGGGCTGGTCGTGGAGCTGCCGGCGCTACCGGGCAGGACACGTCGGCTGATGCTGCGCCGCGAGCACGTCCCGGACTTCAGCCGGAGGGACGTGCTGCTGATGGAGTTGCTCCGACCACACGTCTTCGAGGCCTATCAGCTCGCCCGCCGTCGACGAGCTGTGACGCCGCGACTGACCCCGCGGGAGTGGCAGGTGCTCGAGCTCGCCGCGCACGGTTACCACAACGCGGAGATCGCCGGCCTGCTCTGCACCTCGGTGGGAACAGTGCGCAAACACATGGAGCACATCTTCGACCGCACGGGCCGCAGGACCCGTTCGGCGGTCGTCGCCGAGCTGATGCTCGGCCCCGAACTTCGGCCCGACCCGCCGCCCCCCACGACTCCGTAGCGGTGCCGCCGAGGGTCGGCCGACGTCGGCGATCAGATTCCCCGGTGCCCGTGCGGCCCGGCCGCGGGCGTCAGGTGAGCCGGACGATCGCCCGGGCCTTGCCCAGGACGGTCTGTCCGGCGAATTTCGCGGTGATGTCGACCCGTGCGGTCCGGGCGTCGGGATCGACCGCTCCGATGACGCCGGAAATTTCCAGCGTCGCGCCGGTGTCGTCGTCGGGGACAACCACCGGACGGGTGAACCGCACCCCGTACTCGGCGACGGCGGTCGGGTCGCCGGTCCAGTCGGTGACCAGGCGCCCGGCCAGGGCCATGGTGAGCATGCCGTGGGCGATGACGTCGGGCAGCCCGACATCGAGGGCGACCCTGGGATTCCAGTGGATCGGGTTGAAGTCCAGCGATGCACCTGCGTAGCGGACCAGTTGGGCCCGCGGGATGACGACGGTCAGTGTCGGCAGGGCGTCGCCGACGGCGACGGAGTCGAAGGGGACGCTCATGCCGAAGCGCGCGAGACGAGGGTCGAGAACGCGGTGCACACGGGCGTGCCGGTGGGATCGACGACCTCGGTGCGCAACGAGATGACATCGTTGCCGGCCAGCACCCGGATGGCGTCGATGTGGACGGTCGAGCTGAGCAGGTCGCCGGCGACGATCGGACGGTGGTGGACGAACCGCTGGTCGCCGTGCACCACCCGGGCGAAGTCCAGGCCCAGCGCGGGGTCGAAGAGCACGGCCTCCTGGGCCCGCGAGCTGACCACGATGGCGAAGGTCGGCGGGGCAACGACGTCAGGGTGGCCGGCGCCCTGCGCGGCCACCCTGTCGTGGTACATCGGATGCGGGTCGCCGATGGCGTCGGCGAATTCGCGGATCTTCTCGGCACCGACCGGATACGGGACAGCGTGCGGAAAGCTCCGCCCCACGTAGGACGGGTCCATGCTCATCGCCCGGCGCCCGGACGGCTGCTAGCGGGTTTCCCGGTGCTTACGGTGGCAGCCGCAGTTCGGGCAGAACTTCTTGATCTCGAGGCGATCGGGGTCGTTCCGCCGATTCTTCCGCGTGATGTAGTTGCGGTGCTTGCACTCCTCGCAGGCGAGGGTGATCTTCGGACGTACGTCGGTGGCGGCCACGTCAGCTGCCTCTTTCTTCGAACGGGTCGGGCCGCGCAGCGGCCCGGGATGGGCTGCGGCCGTCGGTGGACGACCGTCGTTGTAGCGGTGGCCGGACTTGAACCGGCGACACAGCGATTATGAGCCGCTTGCTCTACCGACTGAGCTACACCGCCTTGGCGGGCCGGGCCCGTCAAGGAAACGGCCACAGGCACGATCGGATGATCGATCCTGCGGCCGCACTCCGAGCCCCTTTACGGAATCGAACCGTAGACCTTCTCCTTACCATGGAGACGCTCTGCCGACTGAGCTAAAGGGGCCTGTCCACACAAGCACTCGCGGGCGGGTAAACCCTCCACGCGAGCCGTGCCAACTGTACCGCACCCGCGGCATCGGAAAGAAACTGCAGTTCAGCCCACCAGCCGCAGGACCGAGCCCGGGCTGCCCGCCGGTGTTGTCCGGACCGTTCTGGATGCCAGCCAGGCTTCGAACCGGTCCACCGGTAGCGGGCGGGAGAGCAGGAAGCCCTGCACGTTGTCGCAGCGCATGGACCGCAGCGAGTCCCTGGCGGCCTCCTCCTCGACACCTTCGGCCACCACCCGCAGGCCCAGGGAGTGGCCGAGGTCGATGATGGCCCGGACGATGGCCATGTCGCCGAGATCGGTGACCATGCCCTGCACGAACGACCGGTCGATCTTGATCTCGTCGATGGGCAGCCGGCGCAGGTAGGCCAGCGAGGAGTAGCCGGTCCCGAAGTCGTCGACGGAGAGCTGGATGCCCATCGCGTGCAGGTCCCGCAGCACCGGTAGCGAGTGCTCGGGCTCGGCCATCACGCTGGACTCGGTGATCTCGAACGTCAGCAGCTCGGCCGGAACGCCGTGTTTGGCCAGTGCGGCGGCGACCGAGTTGGCGAAGTCGGGGGCCAGCAGGTTGCGTGCGGACAGGTTGACCGCGACGCCGAGCGTCATGTCGCGCGCGGTCCACGACCGGACCTGGTTCAGCGCCACGTCCAGGACGTGGCTCAGCAGGATGTCGATCGAGCCGGTGGCCTCGATGGCCTGCACGAACTCGGCGGGTGAGACCAGGCCGAACTCCGGATGCATCCACCGGACCAGGGCCTCGACGCCGACGAGCTCGCGCTCCTGCAGGCTCAGCTTCGGCTGGTAGTGCACGACGATCCGACCCGACTCGACGGCCTGGCGGAACTGCGTGACCAGTTGGAACCGGCGGCGGAACACCTCCCCCATGCTCGGCCGGTAGATCTGCAGGCCGCCGGAGCGCTCGGAGTCGGTCGCGGCCAGCATCGCCATCTCGGCGCGCTGCAGCAGGGCGGAAGGATCTACCGACATCGGATCCTCCCGCGGGGCGAGGGCCAGGCCGGCCTCGGCCGCGGGATCGACCTCGATGCCGCCCATCCGGTACGGCTGGCTGGCGGCGGTCAGCAGTTCCCCGGCGACCGCAACGATCTCGGCCTCGGACTGCCGGCCGAACAGCACCGCGAACCGGTCCATCTCGATCCGCGCCACCAACCGGTCGGGCCCGGCCACCTCGATCAGCCGCTGCCCGGCGTCGGTGAGCAACTGGGAGCCGCGCTCGTGGCCGATGGCGTTGTTGACCTCGCTGAGCACATCCAGCTGGACCAGCAGCATGCCGCCCAACCGGCCGGCCCGGAGCCGCTCCTGGGCTTCGACCGTCAACCCCAGCCGGTTCAGCAGCCCGGTCACCGGATCGTGGTACGCCTCGTGACGCAGGGTCTGCATCAGACCGACGTTGTCCAGCGCGGTCGCCACCTGTCCCCCGAGGGTCTGCAGCAATTGCAGGTCCTCGTCACGGAAGCGGCCCCAGCGGCTGCGCCGGTCCCGTACCTCGAGGAATCCCTTGTCCCGCTCACCGGAGCGCAGTGGCACCACCAGCACGTCCCAGGCCTCCCGGCGGCCGAGGGCCTGCAACAGCTGCTCGTCGCTGGTGCGGTCCGTCGCCACCTGCGCACCGCCGGTGGTGCGGGCCAGGTCGAGCAACGCGTCGTTGGTGACGACGGCGGGCTCCGCACGGTCGCCCTCGGGGCCGACGGCCATGGTGCGGGTGACGCCGTCCTCGTCGGTCAGGTGCAGGACCGCCGCGGTGGCGTTGAGCTGGTCGCGGACCTCTTCGACCAGGGTCTTCCAGCTCGGGGTCTCGGTGCCGACCGTTGTCACCGTGCGTCCGAAGGCGTACATCCTGGCGAGGTCGGCATGCTGCCGCAGAAAGGTGAAGTAGGTGCGGTACAGCACGATCAGCACCAGGCCGAGCACCAGGCACAGCAGCGGCCCGAACCAGGAGTTGCCGAGCCCGCTGGCGCGCCACAGCACGTAGGCCACCAGTGCGAAGGTGACGATGAAGGTGGCGGCCAGCATCGACCTGGTCACCACCCGGACCAGCGGCTCCGGCGTTCCCATGAACCAGTACGCCACCCCGACCGAGACGGCCGAGATCAGCGCACCGGCGAGCACGCCGAGCGCGGCCGCGGCGAAATGCACGGCCTGGGTGCTCTGGGTGGTACCGACCATGGTGACGGCGAGCGCCCCGGCGCCGGCCTCCACCGCGATCAGCGAGAGGTTCAGCGCGCTGTTGCGCCAGTTGTCCCGGCGGAACAGGTACACCAGGCTGCCGGCGATCAGATGGGACGCCCCCGCCACCCACACCGGGAGCACCAGCAGCCCGAGCACCAGCGGGAACTCCGACAGGCTGACCAGCAGGGTCTCCCGGCTCACCTCCACCTTCAGCGGGAACAGCTCGCAGGCGACGAACGCCGCGATCAGGATGACCGCGCCGAGGCCGATCTGCCACGCATCGAGACCCGTGACGGTCGGCCGCCGCAGCACCGGGAGCCACAGGAGCACCGAGATCGCGGTGATGATCGCTGCCACTGCCGGGAAGACCTGCCGGCTGGAGTAGGTGTGCCGCGGCCGCACGTACTCCACTGCCGCAGCGGCGCTCACCGGGGGTCCGTCCGGGACCGACTGCCGGGCGGTCACCGTGGATCGCGCACTTCGGGGCGCGCACTCGCGCGGCGGTCCGGGCGCCCCAGAGGCGCGCGGCATGGGTCGACAACCCCGCGGTCAGCCCGTGCATATACGGAGGGTAGTCCCTAGGACGGCGAACGGGCACCTGCGAAACTCGTCCAGGGGTTCATGCCCGCGGCCGCCTCCGGACCGAAGTCATCCGGTCCGGAGCGCGCCGTCGGTGGTGGCAGGTGAGGGATTCGAACCCCCGTAGGCATTGCCGGCTGATTTACAGTCAGCTCCCTTTGGCCGCTCGGGCAACCTGCCGTGCCCGCCCGCGGGCGGGCGGAGCCGGATCAGCGTACAAGGCCGGGGCGGCGGATTCCCAATCCGGGCCGGGGACACAATGGTCGACACACAATGCTCCACACACCAGGTCGACAGCGGCGTCCGGTGATCCGACCGGCGCCACTGCCCGGCCCGCCCAGCGGTCGTCCGGGCGGCGAACAGAAGAAGGGACCTGACCATGGCCGATCCGTCGTTCGACGTCGTCTCCAAGGTGGAACACCAGGAGGCCGACAACGCCCTCAACCAGGCCGCCAAGGAGCTGTCCCAGCGTTTCGACTTCCGCGGCACCGACACCACCATCGCCTGGAGCGGCGAGGACGGGGTGGCGATCTCCTCGGCGACCGAGGAGCGCTGCAAGGCCGCGGTCGAGGTGTTCAAGGAGAAGCTGATCAAGCGGGGCATCTCGCTCCGCGCCTTCGAGGTCGGCGACCCGCAGCCTTCGGGAAAGACCTACAAGGTCACCGGCAAGATGGTCGAGGGCATTTCGTCCGAGCAGGCCAAGAAGATCTCCAAGAAGATCCGCGACGAGGGTCCCAAGGGCGTCCAGGCGCAGATCCAGGGTGATCAGCTGCGGGTGTCGGCCAAGAAGAAGGATGACCTGCAGGCGGTGATCGCGCTGCTCAAGGGGGCCGATCTGGACATTGCGCTGCAGTTCACCAACTACCGCTGATCCCCGGCAGCGCCGTCTTCGTGGATCCTCGACCGGCCGGCGCCGGTCGGGTGGTTGACCGACCGTGCCGAGCGTGATCAGCCGTCGAGGCATCGGCGCCGGCGTCAGCGCCTACCTCATCTGGGGGCTGTTCCCGCTCTACTGGCCGTTGCTCGAACCGTCCGGCGCGACCGAGATCCTCGCGCACCGCATCGTGTGGTCGCTGGTGCTGATGGCGCTGCTGGTCACGGGTCTGAAGCAGTGGCGGCCCATCCTGCGGATGCCGCTGCGCACCCTGGGGTTGGTCGCGGCCGGTGGAGTGCTGATCGCGATCAACTGGGGCGTCTACATCTACGCGGTCAACAACGGCCACGTCGTCGAGGCGGCTCTGGGCTACTACATCAACCCGCTGGTCAGCGTGCTGCTCGGGGTGGTGGTCTTCCGCGAGCGGCTGCGCCCGCTGCTCTGGTCCGCGGTCGGTCTGGGCGCCGTGGCGGTCACCGTGATCGCGGTCGGCGGCGGGCAGTTCCCGACGCTGGCCGTGGTGCTGGCGCTGACCTTCGGCAGCTATGGGCTCGTCAAGAAGGTGGTGCCGCTGGCGCCGACCGAGTCGCTCACCGCCGAGGGCCTGGTCCTGATCGTGCCGGCCGTGGCGTTCCTGACCGTGCTGCAGGTCGACGGCACCTCGACACTCACCGGGCACGGAGCCGGCCACGTCCTGCTGCTGATCGGGACCGGGGTGGTGACCGTCGTGCCGCTGCTGGCGTTCGGCACCGCCGCCCAGGCATTGCCGCTCTCGGTGCTGGGGCTGCTGCAGTACCTGACCCCGACGGTGCAGTTCCTGCTGGGAATCTTCTGGGCGCACGAGCACATGCCGCCGTCGCGATGGGTCGGGTTCGTCCTGGTCTGGGCGGCGCTGGCGCTGATGTCCACCGATGCGCTCACCCGGCGACGCCGGAGCAGACCGGACGGGAACGCAGAGCCGGTGGACCACCCACCGCCGGAGTGAATCAGCGCGACTGTCCCCCCGCGTGCCGCTCCAGGAACCGGAGCACCTCCGTGTCGTCGACCCCCGGGAACACCCCGGGCGGCATCGCCGCCAACAGGTGCGAGTGCACCCGCGCGCTCGGCCACGCCAGCCCGTCCCAGCGCCGGGCCAGATCCGCCGGCGGCTGTGCGCAGCAGGTCGGGTCGGGACAGCGGGACCTGGAGCGCTCCGTGGTCTCCCGTCCACGCATCCACTTCACGTGCGCGTACGGCACCCCGACGCTCACCGAAAAGGTGCCGGCAGCGGTCCGGTCCACCACCGACGTGCACCAGTACGTCCCGGACGCGGTGTCGGTGTACTGCTGGTAGGCATGCGACTGGTCGGGTTGCTCGAACACCACCCTCGCAGTCCAGTACCGGCAGACCCGCTGACCCTCGATGGCTCCGGTGGCATCGGTCGGAAAGTGCACGCCGTCGTTCTCGTAGGCCTTGTAGATGGTCCCCGCGTGCGAGATCCGCATGAAATGCACCGGCAGGTCCAGGTGCCTGGTCGCCAGGTTGGTGAACCGGTGTGCGGCGGTCTCGTAGGACACCGCGTACGCATCGCGCAGGTCCTCGATGGCGATGTCCTTGGCAGCCTTGGCCTTGGCCAGCAGGCTGACCGCCTCGCGTTCCGGGATCAGTAGCGCCGCAGCGAAGTAGTTGATCTCGACCCGCTGACCGAGGAAGTCTCCGTAGTCGGCCGGCACCTCGTGACCGAGCACCACATGCCCGAGCGCCTGCAGTGCGAGCGACCGCGAGTCGTGTTGGCCCGCCTCGGGTTGCGGCAGGTAGATCCGCCGGTGTTCCAGGTCGGTGACGGTCCGGGTCGAGCTCGGCAGATCCGTCGTGTGGACGAGGGAGAATCCCAGGTGGGCTGCCATCCGGTCGACCGCGATCCGGGTGATCGGGCCGCCGCGATGGTTGATCGCGCTCAACAGCCCGGCCGCTGCCGCCTCGATGTCGCCGAAGTAGTTGCCCGCCGCCCGCATCCGCTCCCGCAGTCCGGCGTTGGCCCGCCTGGCCTGTTCGGGGGTCGCCGCCCGTTCGGCCTGCACCGCGGCCAGCGCCCGGTGCATGCCGACCAGCGCCTCCAACGCTTCGGTCGGCAACCGCGGCCCGATTCTGACGGCCGGGACGCCGAGGGTCTGGAAGGAGTCCGCCCGTTGCGCCTTCTCCAGCGCGATCTCCAGAGCCGCCCGCCGGCTGGGCGCTGCCCCGGCGAGCAGTTCCGACAGGTCCACCCTCAAGGAAGCGGCCAGCGCCGCCAGCACGGAGAGTTTGGCCTCGCGTTTTCCGTTCTCCACGAGCGACAACGCCGACGCCGAGATGCCGGCACCGGCCGCGACATCGTCGAGATTGCGGCCGGCCGCGCGCCGGATGTGCCGGAGCCGGCGGCCGATGGTCAACGGATCCGGACCGGACGGCTCCGGGGTTCTGTGACCTGGGACACCGCCGCGTGTGGACGATCCGACCGCGAGTGCTGCCTGTTCCGCCATTGCTCCACGGTATCGCAAGAACGTCAAATCTTGACGTCACATTCGCCTTCAGAAGCTTCACTTCTTCACGTGAGAGTGAAGTCCTCGCGGTTCGGGCGCTCCGGCCGGACCCGTCGCTCGAAAGGACCGCCCGCCATGACCGTCACGCTCCCCCGCCCGACCGGCACCCACCCGACGTCCGCCGACGCCGCGGCGCTGCTCCGCCAGGAGTGGGCCGGCGATGTGCGGTGGGCGGGTATCGAGCGCAGTTACCCGGCCGAGGACGTGGTCCGACTGCGCGGCACCGTGGTCGAGGAACACACGCTGGCCCGACGCGGGGCCGAACGACTGTGGAAGTCCCTGCACGCCGGCACATTCACCCGTGCGTTGGGTGCGCTCACCGGGAACCAGGCGGTGCAGATGGTTCGGGGCGGCCTGGAGGCCATCTACCTGTCCGGCTGGCAGGTGGCCGCGGACGGCAACCTGGCGGGCCAGACCTATCCGGATCAGAGCCTGTATCCCGTCAACTCGGTGCCGGCGGTGGTCCGGCGGATCAACAACGCGCTGATCCGCGCCGACCAGATCGACTGGGCCGAAGGGATCCACGACACCGACTACCTGGTGCCGATCGTCGCCGACGCTGAGGCCGGCTTCGGCGGTCCGCTGAATGCCTTCGAGCTGATGAAGTCGATGATCGTTGCCGGCGCGGCCGGCGTGCACTTCGAGGACCAGCTGGCATCGGAGAAGAAGTGCGGGCACCTCGGTGGCAAGGTGCTGGTTCCGACCGCCCACCACGTGCGGACGCTCTCCGCGGCCCGGCTCGCCGCCGACGTACTGGGCGTGCCGACGCTCATCGTGGCCAGGACCGACGCGCTGGCGGCCGATCTGCTGACCACCGACGTCGACCCTGTCGACCAGCCGTTCACCACCGGCGAGCGGACCGGGGAAGGGTTCTTCCGGGTGCGCAACGGCATCGAGCCGGTGTTGGCCCGGGCCAGGCAGTATGCGAGGTTCGCCGACCTGATCTGGGTGGAGACCGGAACGCCCGACCTCGGTCTCGCCCGGGAGTTCGCCGCCGAGCTGCATCGAGAATTTCCGGGAAAGATGTTGGCCTACAACTGCTCTCCGTCGTTCAACTGGCGGGCGGCGTTGACCGACAACGAGATCGCGGCGTTCCAGGACCAGCTGGGCGAGCTGGGGTACCGCTTCCAGTTCATCACCCTGGCCGGCTTCCACGCCCTGAACCACTCCATGTTCGAGCTGGCCCACGGCTACGCGCGCCGCGGCATGAGTGCCTACGTGGAACTGCAGGAGGCCGAGTTCACCGCCGCGGCAGCGGGTTACACCGCGATCCGGCATCAGGCCGAGGTCGGCACCGGCTATTTCGACCGGGTGTCCAGCGCGATCAATCCCGACTCCGGGACGCTCGCGCTCGCCGGGTCGACCGAGACCGCGCAATTCCACTGATCCTCCCCACCCACGACCATCGAGACCTCGAAGGACACGCCATGACCATTCCCGGCACCGCTCCCGCCATCCGCGGCACCATGCACCCCAGGTTCGACCAGATCCTCACGCCGGCGGCGCTGGCTTTCGTGGCCCGCCTCGACGGCGAGTTCGCCGGCCGGCGCGCCGAGTTGCTCGGCGCCCGCCGCGACCGCGCCCGTCGCATCGCGGCCGGCGAGACCCCCGACTTCCGACCCGACACCCGAAAGATCCGGGACGATCCCGCGTGGCAGGTGGCGCGGCCCGCACCTGGACTGACCGACCGGCGGTGCGAGATCACCGGTCCCCCGACCAGGAAGATGACGGTCAACGCGCTGAACTCCGGCGCCACGGTCTGGATGGCCGACCTCGAGGACGCCACCGCGCCGACCTGGTTCAACGTCATCGATGGCCAGCTCACCCTGTTCGACGCGATCCGCGGCAACGCCGACTTCGTCGCCGACGACGGCCGCGAGTACACGGTGGGCGAACGGAGGCCCACCATCGTCATGCGCCCCCGCGGCTGGCACCTGTGCGAGAAGCACCTGTCGGTGGACGGTCGCCCGCTGCCCGCCGCGCTGGTCGATTTCGGCCTGTACTTCTTCCACAACGCCGAGGAGCTGATCGCGGCCGGCGCCGGGCCCTACTTCTATCTGCCGAAGCTCGAGTCTCACCTCGAGGCACGGTTGTGGAACGACGTCTTCGTGCTGGCGCAGGACCTGTTGGGAATCCCGCAGGGCACCATCCGGGCCACCGTGCTCGTCGAGACGCTGCCGGCGGCGTTCGAGATGGACGAGATCCTCTACGAGCTGCGCGACCATTCGTCCGGACTGAACGCGGGCCGTTGGGACTACATCTTCAGCTACATCAGGACTTTCGCCTTCCGGGGCCATGACCACGTACTTCCGGACCGGGCCCAGGTGAGCATGACCACCCCGTTCATGCGGGCCTACACGGAACTGCTGGTGGCCACCGCCCATCGCCGAGGCGCCCATGCGATCGGCGGGATGGCCGCGTTCGTCCCCACCAGGTCCGACCAAGCGGCCACCCGGCTGGCGCTGACGAAGGTGCGTGTCGACAAGGAGCGCGAGGCCGCCGACGGCTTCGACGGCTCCTGGGTGGCGCACCCGGCGTTGGTCCCGGTGTGCCTCGACGTGTTCGACGCGGTCCTCGGCGGCCGGCCGGACCAGCGCGACCGGCTGCGGCCGGAGGTCCGGATCGAGGCGTCCGACCTGCTGACGGTCCGCGGCCGTGGAGCGCGGGTGAGCCTGGAAGGCGTCGGCGTCAACATCTCCGTCGCCCTGCGGTACCTGGCCTGCTGGGTCGGCGGTTCGGGTGCGGTGGCCATCGACAACCTGATGGAAGACGCTGCCACCGTGGAGATCTCCCGCGCCCAGCTGTGGCAGTGGGTCCACAACGGAACCCGACTCGTCGAGGGTCCCCGGCTGACCCGGGAGATGGTCGAGAGCATGATCGACGAGGAGGCCGGGCGGCTGGCCCGGGAAGGCTTCGCGGCTCGGCCCGACATCGAGGCAGCCCGTGACGTGCTCCTGGAGGTCGCACTCGGCGAAGACCTGCCCGGCTTCTTCACCCCGTACGCCTACGTGCGATACCTGACCGACACGCCGCTGCGGATGTCCGGCCGGTTGCAGCCGTCCGACCTGCGGCAGTCCGAGCAGGGCCTGCCGGTGCCCGGCGAGCGGGCCGCCTGACCGACCCGTCAAGCTGTGCGGCCCCGGGTGCGCCACCCGTGGGCGTTCCTGCCGGGCGTGAGCCGTCGCTCACGCCCGGCACGATCGTCAGCCGGACGCGGCGGCGAGGGCCGCGAGCCGCGCCAGGGAGGTGGTGATCAGGGCCCGCTGGGTCTCGAGCCGGTGCGCCTCCGCCGGCGGGATGTCGACCCGCACCTCTATGCCGGTGCCGGCGCCATCCTCGCGCAGCTGCCAGCAGTACTCGAGGTCCGAAACGAGGCAGGAGATGGTCACCCGCCCGCCGCTGCGTTCGGTGCGTAGCTGCTGCGCCATCGGGAAATCCGGATACCCCTGCGGCCACATCGTGTAGGCATCCGGCGCGTCGGTGCGCACGGTCTCGACACCGGTCCACCATTCCGGAAACCGGGACGGATCGTGCAGCAACTTCCACACCTCCTCCACCGGAGCCGAGGTCGTGGTGGTGAGTGAGAACTCGGGCATCAGCGCACCTCGATCGAGACCGGCCGGCCGACGGCTGGATCGGGAAGGTCGGCGAGATCGGCGGCCAGCCGGGCCAGCTCACGCTCCGGTTCGACCAGTCCGACCACGGGCATCCGGCCGAGGTCGACCAGATTCGCCAGGTATCCGTCGGCCGTCGCGGCGGACACGCTGCCCAGGACCCGGTGCCACCCCGCCACCGCCTCGGTGAATCGCCGCCTCGCCAGATCGGCGTCACCGGCCGCTGCGGCGATCAGCCCCTGCACCCGCGACACCCTGGGCACCAGTGCCCAGGGCTGGTCGACCCGGCTCACCGGCTCCGTGGCCATCGACCGGAGCCGGCCGGCGGCCGCCACGCTGTCGCCGCCGAGGGCGAGCGCTTCCGCGCACGCCAGCGCCGCTGACGGGCGCGACACCTGCGGCCGACCGGCCAGGGCGGCCTGCAGCAGACGAGCGGCGTCCGCGTACCGCCCGGATGCCAGCGCCACCAGACCGGCGTCGTGGTAGGCGGTGTCGACCATCCGCGGCTCGTCCAGGCGCTCGGCGCATTCCAGCTGCCGATCGACGCAGGCGGCGGCCTCGGCGAACCGGCCGAGCCTGGCCAGCAGGTGCGCCCGGGCGGCCAGGGAACCGATCAACAGCACCGGTACCGATGCCGTCGACTCGACCGCCAGGTCGGCCAACTCCAGGGCGGCGGGCAGGTTCCCGGCGCAGCACTCGGCACAGGCGCCGTGCAACCAGATCGCGAAGCCTCGATCCGCCCGAAGGGCTCGGCTCGCCGACCCGGCAGCGGTCCTGACCGCGTCGCCGCACTCCGCGAACCGGCCCTGCCGGATGAGGCAGAGCAGCCGGATCTCGCCGATGTCGCTCCGGGTCTCGTCATCCAGGTCCGGCGGCAGCAGCCGCCCGGCCTGCTCCAGCAGCTCGTCAACGGCGCCGGCATCGCCGTCGACCGCCTCCCCCCATGCCACGCCGATCAGCACGGCCGCCCGGGTACCCGACTGCGAACCGGGAGCGAGGTGCCGATCGGCCTCGTGGTACGCGGCGAGCGCGGCACCCGGGTTGCACACCACCGTGCGCAGCTGTCGCCCGTGCCGGCACCAGGCATCGGCCAGCTCGGCCGCGGGCAGCAACTCCAGTGCGCGGCCGAACGCGGTGGTCATCTCGCTCCGCTGCCCGGACCAGGCCCGGATCTCCGCGAGCTGCTCCCACCAGTGGCCGTCCCCGGGGGCCAGCCCGGTGGCCCGTTCGAGGAACTCGGCCGCAGCGGCCAGCGCGCCGACGGAGCGGGCGTGCGCCGCCGCCGCCGCCCATGACGCCGCCGCCTCGTCCGGCCGCCCGGCCAGCTCCAGATGGTGCGCCCGCTCCGCCGGATCGCTGTCCGGCAGGGCACGTACCAGCCGGTCGTGCAGCGATGGGAGTCCCTCGAGATCCGCGTAGACCGCTTCGCGAAGCAGTGCGTGCCGGAATCCCAGCCCGTCGGGCCCGTCGACCACCAGGCCGGTCTCGACGGCGGCGTCCGCCGCTTCGTCGAGGCCGGAGAGGGCGAGCCGGGCGACCTCAGCGGGACGCAGTGGCCGACCCGCGGCGGCGAGCAACCGGATCAGCTCCCTGGCCGCCGGGGGAACCGCACGGACCGTGGCCCGGACGCCGGTCCGCAGGTTGGGCGGTGCTGCGCCGCCCTCGGCCGCCGATCGCGCCGTCTCCTCGGCGAGCAGTGGGTTTCCCTCGGCCGCGGCGACCACCCGCCGGACGAGCTGATCGTCCAGCGGACGACCGGCGACCATCCGGGCGATCGCCGCAACTTCGACGTCGCCGATGGGGCGGAGATCCATTTCGGTGACAGGGATGTGGCGGGCCACCAGGTCGGCGAGCAACGCGTCGACGGCGGCGTTGCCCGGCCGGTCCCGGCGCGCCAGCACGATCAGCACCGGCAGCGCCATGATCCGCCGCGCAACGTGAGCGGTCAGCCGCAGGCTCACGGCGTCGGTCCGGTGTACGTCGTCGACGGCGATCAGCAGCGGTCGGTCGGCACAGGACCACTCGACCAGACTCAGGACGGCCTCGAACACCCGCAGCCGCTCCAGCTCCGGCGAGGCCACCACCGGCGGAGAGCCCGGCCGCCCCAGCCGAGCACCCAGTGAACTGGACAGCCGGCTGAGCTCGGTGGGCCACGACGCCGCAGCGGCGGGCGGCGGAACCGACGCCACCAACTTCCCGGCCAGTTCCAACCAGGTGGCGAACGGGGTCTCGCCGCCCACATCGATGCCGGCACCGATGGTGCGCCGTCCACCGAGGGCACCGACCCGGTGGCCCAGCTCGGCGAGCAGACTGGTCTTGCCGATGCCCGCTTCACCGGTGAGGACGACGACACGACCGGCGCCGTGCGCCGCGCGACGCCATTCCTGTTGCAGCCCGGCGACTTCCGCGCTCCTACCGAACAGCTGCGGTCGACGGACGACCGGGGAACCGGCCAGGACGCCTGCGTGCATCGCCCTGGTGGCCGGGGAAGGGGTCACGCCGAGTTCGGTTCGGAGCAGCTGCGCGAAGTCACGGCCGGCCGCGGCCGCACCCGCCCGATCGCCGGCCGCGGCCAGCAGCGCGATCAGGGTCCGGTGGGCCGGCTCGTCCAGCGGGGCGAGCGCGCACCGACGGCGAGCCGCGGTGACCGCGTCGACCATCCGCCCGTCGGCCTCCGCCACGGCCACCTGCTCGTCCAGCGTGGCCAGTAGCCGGCGGCGGAGGCCCTCGCGGGCGACCATCGCCCACTCGTCGTCGACGCCGGCGAGCAGCCGCCCGTCGCCGGGGTCCTCGTCGAAGGCGTCCACCCGGATCGCCTCCGGCGCCAGGCCGATCGACGCCCGCCCGGCCGCGAGCAACTCATCGCTGTGTGGTTCCCAGGCGCGGCTCAGCGACCACAGGGCCGTCCGCAGGCTTGCCCGGGCGGCTTCCGCTGTGACCTCGGCCCACAGCGCCGCAGCCACCTCGGACCGCGGTTGCGGCCCGGGGTGCAGCGCCAGATAACCGACCAGCGCCCGGGCACGGTCCGAGGTCGGCAGCGGCAGCGCCACGCCGTTCCAGTCGACGGCCAGGCGGCCGATCAGCCGTACCCGGAGCATGCGGCGAGTGTAGGCCGCGCTCGACGCAGCGGAAGTGCCCCGGACCTGCATTGACGGGGGTTTGACGGTAGCCGGACGCACGGTCGTGGAGCCTGGCCGCACCACGACGAAAGGACCACCCATGACCACCACCATCATCCGCACCGAGCTCGACCCTGACCAGCTGGACGCCTTCATGGGCCGCGCCATCGGCGACCTGTCCGCGACCTTGAGCGCCGCGCTGACGGTGCTCGGCGACCGGCTCGGCCTGTACAAGGCGCTGGCCGCCGCCGGCCCGTCGACGGTCGCGGAACTCGCCTCGGTCTCCGGCACCGCCGAGGCGTACCTGCGGCCGTGGGCGGCCAACCAGGCCGCCGGTGGGTACCTCAGCTACGACCCGGCGAACGAACGGTTCTGGTTGAGCCCGGAGCAGGCCGCGGCGCTGGCCGACGAGGACAGCCCGGCATTCTTTCCCGGCGCCGTCCAACTGGCCCTGGCCACCATGCGTGCGCTGCCCGCGATCCAGGAGCGCTTCACCACCGGAGCGGGCTTCGGTTGGCACGAGCACGACCGGGACCTGTTCCTGGGCACCGAGCGGTTCTTCCGGCCCGGCTACGTCGCCGATCTGGTGCCCACCTGGCTGCCGGCCATGGAGGGCGTGGTCGACGCGCTGACCCGGGGCGCGACGGTCGCCGATGTCGGCGCCGGGCACGGCGCCTCGACCATCCTGATGGCGCAGGCGTTCCCGGCGTCGACCTTCGTCGGGTCGGACTACCACGAGGCGTCGATGGTGGTGGCCAGGCGACGGGCGGAGGCTGCCGGTGTCGCCGACCGGGTCCGGTTCGACACCCACGACGCGACCGACCTGCCGACCGCGGCCTACGACCTGGTGACCATGTTCGACTGCCTGCACGACATGGGCGACCCGGTGGGCGCCGCGTCCGCCGTCCGCCGTTCGCTGCGGCCCGGCGGATCGTTCCTGCTCGTCGAACCGGCCGCGGCCGACCGGTTGGAGGACAACCTTCACCCGCTCGGCCGACTCTTCTACGCCGCATCGACGATGGTCTGCACACCGTCGTCACTCGCTCAGCCCGGCGCGGCGGCACTCGGTCCGCAGGCCGGGCCGGCACGCCTCACCGGGGTGCTGACCGACGCCGGCTTCACCGGCGTCTCGGTGATCCACCGCAGTCCCGTCAACCTGGTCTTCCAGGCCCGTTCCTGACCCGCTACCCCCCGACCGAAGGAGCATCATCATGATCACCACCGCCCCGGACACCCGCGCGCTGCAGCATGCCATCGAAACCCGCGACGCGGCCGGTGTTCTCGCCTGGTACACCGACGACGCCGTCGTCACCCTGGTGGACCGTGACCACCCGCCGGCTGCCCCGCAGGTGTTCACCGGTTCCGCCGAGATCGGCACCTACTACACCGATATCTGCGGCCGCAACATCGAGCACACGGTCGACGGAATGGTCGTCGACGCGGCCGGTCTGGCCTACCTGCAGCGCTGCCGCTATCCCGACGGCGCCCAGGTGACCTGCGCGACCGTTGCGCTGCTGACCGGCGGGCGCATCAGCCGGCAGACCATCGTGCAGGCGTGGGACTCCTGACACCCGCGGCGCAGCGGCCGGGTCCGAGCACTGATCGTCGGACCCGCGCCGGTGCGCGCCGAACGGGCCGGACGTTGCGGCGGTACATTCGGGGCGGTCCGATCTGGGAGGCGACGATGAGCCTGCGCGACACGTTCCGCTCGATCCGCAAGAGCGGAGCCGACGACCCCCAGGAGGACGCGGCCCGCTCCGACGTCCCGGAGCCCGAGGTGTTCCGACCCCGATCCGACGGCGTGTACGACGGCGGGGCCGACCCGGACGGCGAGGGGACCGGCCTGTTCCTACGCTTCTCGGGCAACCGGGTCCGGGAGGTGCTGGGCCACACCAGTGCCGAGGCGGCGCGGGATGCGCTGACCTCGACGAAGCAGGTCGGCGACTACACCTCCACCGGCCGGTTCAGTGTGCAGGCACCGTTCGAGCGGCCCATCGTCTACACGGTGCTCGCCTCCGACGACGCCGGCTTCACCGTGCGCCGGACGAACTCCGGTACCGGTAGCACCAGGGAGATCCGGTACGCCTTCGTCCCGGACTCCGCCGCGCCGTGACGGGCTGACGGCCGCGCCGGTCGATCGCCGGCGCGGCGGCAACGCTTGGCACAATCGACGTCGTGGCGGCGACGGTGATCCTGCTGGCCGGACCGTCCGGGTCCGGGAAGTCCCGACTCGCGGTCCGGTCCGGCCTGCCCATCCTGCAGCTCGACGACTTCTACAAGGACGGCGACGACCCGTCGCTGCCCCGCTTTCCCTCCGGTGACGTCGACTGGGATCACCCGGACTCCTGGCACGCGGACCGGGCGCTGGTTGCTGTCCTGCAGCTGAGCCGGGAGGGTCGGGCCGACGTGCCGGTCTACGACATCGCCGCGAACGGCGCCTCGGGGACCCGTCCGCTGTCGCTCGCCGGTGCCCGGCACTTCATTGCCGAGGGGATCTTCGCCGCCGAACTGGTGGCCGGCTGCCGGGAGCAGGGGGTGCTGGCCGACGCGGTCTGCGTGCGCCGGTCACGATGGCTCACGATGGTCCTACGATTCCGCCGCGACCTGGCCGAACACCGCAAGCCGGTCGGATTCCTGCTGCGCCGGGGCTGGTACCTGGCCCGCCGCGAACCGGCGATCGTGGCCGCCCTGCAACGGCAACGGCTGCGCGTGCTGGTCGCCCGGCCAGGTCGAGCGCTACCTCCGGGCGGCCGCAAGGCACTCCACTTAGCAGTACTGCTGTACCACTATGCGGAGGGACCGACGCCGGACGACGCCACGGTGACCGGCTCGCGGCTGCGTCCGCTGCGGCGGAGCTCGTCGATCCGTACCAGCGCGACTCCCCCGACGATGAAGGCACCACCGATCAGCTGGATCGTCCGGGGCAGCTCGTCGAGCAGCAGCCAGGCGAACAGCACCGCGAAGATCACCTCGGTGAGCCCGACGAACGATGCCAGCGTTGCGCCCAGCATCCGGGCGGCGACGATGCCGACGACGTAGGCGAAGGCAGCCGCGATCACGGCCAGCCCGAGCACCGGCACCAGCCAGCTGACGTCCCGACCGCCCAGCTCGACGCTGCCGAAGGTGAAGACCATCGGCATCACCCCGGTCAGCCCCAGGAGCAGCAGGGTGACGGCTCCGACACCCATCCCGACGCTGGCCATGGCCACCGGCGGCAGCGCGTCGTCGGCGCGCGCCGACAGCACGAAGTACACGGCCAGACCCACGGCAGCGCCCAGCCCCCACAGCACACCGATGAAGTCGATGCGGGCGCCGCCGAACAGATCCAGTACCAGCGCCAGGCCGACCACCGCGAAGCTCGAACCCAGCATCGTCAGCCGCCGCGGACGCCGACCATGGCGTAGCCACATCCAGCCGACCACGAGGATGACGCCGAGGTACTCGAGCATCAGGGCGACGCCGACGGACAGCCGCTGGATCGCGTTGAAGTAGAAGACCTGCGCCCCCGCAACCGCGAAAACACCGTAGAGCAGCACCATGGACCGGCCCCGGCGGAGCACACCGAGCCGACCGCGGAGCGCCAGGGCGGCGGGCACCGCGAGGATGCAGGGCGGCCAGGGTGATGCGGACCACGACGACCGCAGCCGGCGTCCAGCCGGCGGCGATCAGCGAGCTGCCGAACGCCCCGGAGGTGCCGAAGGCGGCCGCCGACGCCAGCGCTGCGCCGAGCCCGGCTCCGGCGCTGAACTCCTTCTCTACCGCCACCGCTGCCACCTCCGCCATCGACTGCCGCGTCATTACTCATAAGTTGTTATGCTGATGACACTAGCGACCGGTACTGACAGGAGTCAAGATGGTTTTTGCTCATGACACCGAGATCGGGCTGGCTGCGGCCGCCGCGCTGGTCAACACCGCGGGCGACGACGACGAGCTGCCGGATCTGGCGGCCCTCGACCGGTTCGTCGAGACCTGGGGCTGGACCGGGCGGCGGGATCACACGGCCGCGGAGCTGCGTGCGGTGCAGCAGCTCCGGCCGCGACTGCGGGCGGTCTGGCTGACCGACGAGGACGGGGTGGCGGAGATCGTGAATCACTTGCTCGCCGAGTTCCGGGCCCTCCCGCAACTGGTCCGGCACGGCGAATGGAGCTACCACCTGCATGCCACCGCCGCCGACGCCCCGCTGGCCGCCCGGATGGCGGTGGAGGCGGCGATGTCGCTGGTGGACGTGGTCCGCAGCGACGAGCTGAGTCGGCTGCGGGTCTGCGACATGTCGGACTGTGGGGGCGTGCTGGTGGATCTGTCGAAGAATCGTTCCAAGCGCTACTGCGATCTCAGCTGCAGCAATCGGGCCGCCGTGATGGCCTATCGGGCGCGCAGGGCCGGCGGCTGACCGGGCGCTGACGCGGCACGACCGCCGGCCGGACCCTCCGGCCCGGGAGACCCGCATGCACCAGGGCCGCGGATCCGTCCGGATCCGCGGCCCTGGTGATCAGAACTCAGTTGCTCCTAGTGCAGCCGCCGCGGCAGTCGCGGCAGGTGCGGGCGCCGCTTGCCGAGGGCGAGGAACACTCCGCCGCCGACCAGCAGCAGCAGCGCCGCCCAGATCAACCCGCCGGCGTCGAGGCCGGTGTAGGCGAGCGGCGGGGCCCCTGGCACCGTCACCACCGCGTTGTCCGATGCGCACTTCGTTTCCATTGCGTCTGGCGCCGGGTTGGTGGCGGCGTCGGGATTGTTCCAGCAGACCTGGGCGGTGTTGGTGATGTCCCCGGCCGGCGCCGTGGTCCGGACCAGCGCCGCCAGCTCGACCAGCGGAGCCGAGGCATGCGGGCCGAGGACGCCGTCGAGGTGGCAGTTCAGGGTGCCGCCGTAGCCGCCGGCGTCAGTGCCGGTGACGGCGCAGTCCACCCACTTCGGGAACGCCGTGGTGCTGGTGGTGATCCCCGTGACCGCGATGTCGGCCGGGATCGGGTCGCTGAGCGTCACCGGGTAGGCGGCGGCGTCCAGGACCGTGTTCGCGACGTTGATCGAGTAGGCGAAGGTCTGCCCACCGACCACCGTCGTGACGTTGGCGTCCTTGGTGATCACCAGGTTGGGAATGCGCGGAACCGCGCAGCCCGCCGGGCTCACCCCCGGGTAGGTCACGGTGACCGTGGCGGACGGGTTGATCGAGAAGGTCACCTGCATCGGCAGCCGCCACTGGTAGGACGGCAGGCTCGGGTCGAGCAGCTGGTTCAGGAACTGCGGGGTCTCACCCGGTAGGGCCACGCGCCACCCGGGATAGCCGATGGAGACTCCGTTCGCGTCCAGCACCATGCCGGGCCACAGCAGTACTCCCTTGGTCTGGCCGGCCGGGATGGTGTCGACCCGCGCAACGCTGCCGTCCTGGGCGCGCCAGGTCACGGTGACCGGGAGCGTCGACGCGTTAGGCAGATTCACCGTCTTGATGTCGTACGCCAGGTATGCCGCGTCGTTCAGACAGGCGTTCACTGCGTTCGGGATGATCTGCTTGACCTTGACCTTGACGGTCGAGTGCTTGCAGGTCACCGGGGAGTTCGTCTCGCTCGGGTTCTGCCAGCAGACCTCGGCGGTGTTGGGGATCTCCGAGGCCGTGGTCGTGGGCAGCACCTTCGCGTGCAGCACCACTTCGGGGGCGGCCGCGCCGGCCGCCAGGTAGCCGCTGAGCGCGCAGGTCAGGGTGCCGCCGAAACCGTCGGCATCGGCGCCGGTGATCGCGCAGTCGTTCCACTTCGGTGAGGCAGTGGTGCTGGTGGTGATGTCGGTGATGGCGATGTCGGACGAGATCGGGTCGGTCAGCGTGACCGGGTACGCCGTACCCAGCGTGCTGGTGTTGCGGACGTTCACCGCGTAGGTGAACTCGGACCCACCCTCGACGACGTCGGTGCTGGCCGTCTTGACGATGTCAAGGTCGGGCACCCGCGGCACCGCACAGCCGGCCGGGGTCACGTCCGGGTACTGGACGTCAACCGTGGCGTGCGGGTTGATCTCGAAGGTCACCGTCATGGGCAGTCGGTACGCATACGAGGGCAACGACGGGTCCAACAGCATGTCCGCGTACTGCGGGACCTCGCCCTGCTCTGCCTTGCGCCAGCCGGGCCACTGGATCGCGATGCCGTCACCGTTGAGCACCATCCCCGGCCACAGCAACCGCCCCGAGGTCTGGCCGGCGGGAATGGTGTCCACCCGGGCGACCGTGTTGTCCTGGGTGCGCCAGGTGATCGTCACCGGGAGCTGGTTGGCGTTCGGGAGGTTGACGGTGGTGAAGCTGTAGGTCAGGTAGGCCGCGTCGAGCTCACAGGAGTTCAGCGTGGTCGGGATGATCTGCTTGACCGGGTGGTGGGTGATGCAGTCGTCCGGCGTCACGCACTCGCCGCCGTGGCCCGGTACCACCACGTTGTCGAGGGTCTTGCCCGCTGCGCTCTCGTCCACCGTGACCGAGTAGCTCACGCTGACGCTCGCCCCTACGGCGATGTCCGGAATGGCCCAGGTCAGGGTGCCGGCCGATTCGGTGAGCGTGGCATCCAACGGCGTCACCAGCGTGACGTCCGACGGTAGCGTGTCCACCGCGGTTGCGCCGGTCACCGGAACCTCGCCGGTGTTCGTCGCCGTCAAGGTGTAGACGATCGTCGAACCGGTGTCGACGGAACTCCCGGACGGCGGAACCGAGCTCTTGGCCAGGGTCCAGGACGGCTCGACGCACGGAACCGTAGTGGTCACCGTTGTGGTCGCCGTGGACGAGACGGTCTCGGTGGTCGTCGACGTCGAGGTCGTTGTCTCGGTAGCAGTGGTCGGCGAGGTCTCCGTGCTGGTCTCGGTCGATCCCGTCGTCGACGACACCTCCGTGCTCGAGCCCGTGGTCGGCGAGGTCTCCGTGCTCGACCCGGTCGTCGGCGAGGTCTCCGTGCTCGACCCGGTCGTCGGCGAGGTCTCCGTGCTCGACCCGGTCGTCGGCGACTCCTCGGTTGTCCCCATCGACTCGGCAGCACCCTCAGGCTGCTGCTCCTCGCTGCTCGGGGGGGTCGACGTCGGACATTCCGGCGTCGTGGTGGTGGTGACCGTGGTCGGAACCGTCTCGGTGGTGGTCTCGGTGGTCGGGGTGATCGCGGTGCTGGTGGTCGTCTCGGTCGTCGGGGTGACCGTGACCTCAGTGGTGGTCTCGGTCGGCGTCGTGCCGGAGGTGGTCGTCTCGGTCGGCGTCGTGCCGGAGGTGGTCGTCTCGCAGGTCGTGGGCGCCGTACTGGCGGTGGTCGTGGTCACCGGCGGTTCGCTGGAGGTGCTCGTCGAGCTGGACACGGAGCTGGTACCCGAGCCGGACGTCGGCCACTGACGGCCTGCCGGAGCAACCTTCTGCGCCTGCTCGGTGGCCGGAGCCGACGTGGTCGGACAGGGGGTGGTGGTCTCCGTCGGCGAGGTCGCCGTCGTGGTCGACTCCGTCGGCGAGGTCGCCGTCGTGGTCGACTCCGTCGGCGAGGTCGCCGTGGTCGTGGACTCCGTCGGCGAGGTCGCCGTCGTGGTGGACTCCGTCGGCGACGTTGCGGTCGTCCCGGTCGTCGACGAGGAAGTGGCGGTCTCGGTCGTCGACTCCGTGGTCGGAGTCTCCGACGAAGAGTGCGACGTCTCGGGTTCGGAGGATGTCGTCTCCGACGCCGAGGTGGTGGCCGTCGACTTCGAGGTGGTGGTCGAGGGCGCCGTCGGAGTAGTCGTAGCCGTCGCCGACGACGAACTGGACGACGCTTCCGAGCTCGAGCTGGAGGGATCCGACGGGACGGTCGCCGAGCTCGTGGTGGTGGTCGATGCTGTTGGCGTGTCGGCCGACGCGTTCGCCGTCATGACGGTCGCGAAGATCAGGGTGGCCGTAGCCACCAGAGCTGTTGAGATGCGCCAAGAAGATGTGCGCTTCGGCGGCCTGGACATCGGGTCCCCACCCTTCGAGCATCTCGCACGGCTGACCTGCGACCGCATCGCTGAGTGATCGCTGGTCGGCCAACCGGGCGAGTCGGTTGAATGTGGTCCGATTCTCTCTCACATGGCTCTCACACGACATAGGCAAATGGGTGTACTACACACCACGGCCGGATGAGGCTCACATCCTGCGTGCGACGTTTCGGACAATCCACGCGCACTGCTCCACCGACTGAGGCAAGTGCCTCAGCGGCGCGCAACCAGGGCTCACAGTCAGTCGATCGCGCTGACCAGGCGGGCACGGCGGTGGTATGTGCCCATCACTGCGCCGATGTCTCGATCAGGGCCCAGAGAGGGTAAGCATTCGGGAGCAGTTCCGGACCACCGTAATTACGGCAGGTAGCCGAATGACGAGCTATCGGGTCCGGGCCACCACGAAATGCGCAAGCGAGCTGAGCGCGTCCCGTGACGCCGAGGTGGGCAGATTCTCGAGTTCGGCCGCCGCTCGGGTGGCGTACCCGTCCAGGGTCTCCCGGGCGGTGGCCATTCCTGCCGAATCGCGCAGCAGCTCGACCGCAGCGGCGACGTCGGCGTCGTCGTGGATCGGGCCCGATACCAGCTCGACCAGCCGGGGATCGGCCTCCGGGTCGGCGAGGGTGTAGAGCACCGGTAGCGTCCGGACGCCCTCCCGCAGGTCGGTGCCCAGGGTCTTGCCCGAGTCGTTCGAGGAGATGTCGATGATGTCGTCCGAGATCTGGAAGGCCATCCCGACCGCCCGGCCATATCGGCGGAGCGCCGCAGTGTGCTCCGGCTCGGCCTTGCCGTACATGCCGGCGTACCTGGCACAGGTGTCGATCAGCGAGGCGGTCTTCTCGTCGAGCACCTTCAGGTGGTGCACGATCGGATCCTCCCCAGGCGCCGGTCCGACCGTCTCCCTGGTCTGACCGGTGACCAACTCGGCGAAGGTCTCGGCGATGATCCGGACAGCGTCCGGACCCAGCCCGGCAACCAGCCGGGAGGCGTGGGCGAACAGGAAGTCGCCGGTCAGAATTGCGATCTTGTTGTCCCACCGCGCGTTTGCCGACTTCGCACCGCGGCGCAGATCGGCCTCGTCCATCACGTCGTCGTGATACAGCGTGGCGAGGTGGATGAGTTCGACAACGGCCGACGCGGTGGCCACGTCTTCGCTCTCCGGATCGGCGCCGACCCCGGCAGCGACCAGGGTGAACAGCGGTCGGAACCGCTTCCCGCCGGCGTGCATGAGATGGGACGCCGCAGCAGTGATGAACTCGAAGTCGGTGACCAGCTCCCGCTCCAGCAGCTCCTCGACCCTGCTCAGGCCGACCGACACCCTTGCGATGAGCGCAGGGTCGTCCAAGGCGATGCCGGAGAGCACGGTCGGGGCGTTCACGCCATCAGACTATCGGGCGGTCCGGACGGTCCTCGCAGGTCGGGCCTCGCTGCAGCGCCCGGCGCCGGCCGCCGGCCGATTGCAGACCTGCGACCGGATCATCGCTCGGCGATCGCTGTATTGATCCGGTCGACGAGCTCGCGGGGTTCGTCGACCGTCAGGTAGAGGCGGTCGAAGTCCTCGCCTGCGAGTTCGATCACGACGGTTCGATCGGGTCCGCTGACATTCCAGAATGACTTTTCGCCATCCCGGTGGAAGGTGCCGCACCATTTGCCCGGCAGGTGCAGGCCAGGTGCGCGGATCCCCTTGGGTTCGGCGTTGGCGCCGGGATCCAACGTCGCCCCGCGCAGATGGGCCACCGGGAACGCCAGACTGCGGCGCAGCGACCAGATCTTGTCCAGCCCTTGCGGCTCCACCGTGAGAGTGCCATCGGTGAGCGTCACTGTGTTCATGCCGGTTCCCTTCTCGGTGTGGCGGGTGGCTCCGCGGCATCCGCGAGCCCACCTCTGATCAGCAGTCGGTCACCCAGCAATCGCGCCGGATCCGGCCGGTCGCGCAGCAGGTCAGCGACGACGGCGCGGACCTCGGAGTCCCTGGGCGCCAGCTCGAGTGTCGCTATGAGAGTGAGATCCAGGGCCTCGGACGACAACCCGCCGCTGCGAAGCGATCGCAGAACGGCCAGAAACAGTCCGCGCTTGCTCCCGAATGCCTGATAGATGCTGCCCCGCAGGATTCCGGTCTCGGCCACCAGTTCGTCGACCGAGGTGCCCTCGTAGCCGGCGACCAGGAAAGCCCGGCCTGCGGCGGCGAGAACGGTCGTTTCGTCGAAGCTGCGCGCCCTTCCCACATCGCTGACTCTAGGTTTTTATGACTGTTCAGTCAAGAACAGATCAACGGTTGTCGCCCGCGGGCGCCGACGACGGGAGCGGAGCGGGGACGACGGTAGGTTCGATCGGTGGACGACTGGAGCGCACGGATAGCAGCGGTGTGGGAACGCGCCGGAACGGTGACCGATGACGAGCTGGTCGCGCTGATCGACGCTCTCGCCGCCGAGCGGCCGGAGGATCCGCGATCGCCGGCCGAGCGCGGCGGTGTCCGGGACTCGACGGGGAGGGAGGCCGAAGCCGAGCCCTTCTACCGGCAGGCCATCGAGGCCGGCCTCGCCGACCCGGAGCTGTCCCAGGTGGTGATCCAGTTGGCCAGCACCCTGCGCAATCTGGACCGGCCGGCGGAATCGATCGCCCTGCTGCGCAACCACTTCGGGAACCGACCCGGGCATCCGCTGGCCGGGGCTGCGAGCGCGTTCCTGGCCCTGGCGCTGGTCAGCGACCACCGCGAGCGGGATGCGGTGATCGAGTTGTTGCGCGCGCTGATCCCTACTCTGCCGCGGTACCAGCGCTCGGTCGGTGCCTACACCGACGAGCTGGCGAACGGCGAGCGCTGATCTCGCTGCCGATCGGTGGCGTCCCGGCTCAGCTCAGCAGCGGCAGGTGCACCGTCAGCAATTCCAGCACCGGCGACGGCACGATACCCAGCACCAGGGTGACGAAGGCGCAGGCCCCGATCACCAGCGTGGTCAGCACTCCGGGTACCACGATGTAGGACGAGCCGGCGCCGTCCTCGGTACCCACCGGCGCCCGGAGGGCCACCGGGGCGTCCGCGAAGTACATCAGCACGACGATCCGCAGGTAGAAGAACGCGGTGATGGCGGTGGCGATCATCGCCACCACCACCAGCGGACCCATCCCGGCGTCCATGGCGGCGGTGAACACGCTCAGCTTGCCGATGAACCCGCTGGTGAGCGGGATCCCCGCGAAGGAGAGCAGGAACAGGCTCAGCACCGCGGCCAGCACCGGCGACCGCTTGGCCAGACCCGCCCAGTCCGACAGGTGCGATGCCTCACCCTGGCCCTTGCGGACCAGGGTGAGCACTGCGAACGCGCCGATCGTTGCGAATCCGTAGGTGAGCAGATAGAACATCGTGCCGGAGGCACCGCTCGCGGTCAGCGCCATCACACCGAGCAGCAGGAAACCGGCGTGTGCGACCGACGAATACGCCAGCATTCGCTTGAAGTCAGTCTGCGTGATGCCGAGGATCGCGCCGATCATCATGGATGCGATCGCGACCACCCAGAGCACCGGGCGCCAGGACCACGCCATCGGCGCCAGCGCGGTCTGGAACACCCGGAGCATCGCGGCGAACGCGGCGACCTTGGTACAGGCCGCCATGAAGGCGGTCACCGGAGTGGGAGCCCCCTGGTAGACGTCCGGGGTCCACAGGTGGAACGGGCCGACCGAGGCCTTGAACAGCAGGCCGACGACCAGCAGGGCCAGCCCGACCAGCAGCAACACGTCACTGGACCCACCGGACTGCGCAGCAGCGGTGATCGCGGAGAACCGGATCGACCCGGCGTAGCCGTACATCAGCGCGATCCCGTAGAGCAGGATCGCCGAGGTGAACGCCCCCAACAGGAAGTACTTGACGGCCGCCTCCTGCGAGATCAGCCGGCGCCTGCGGGCCAGTCGCGCACATCAGGTAGAGCGGGAGCGAGAGCACCTCGAGCGCGACGAACAGCGTCAACAGGTCCGAGGCGGCCGGAAACACCAGCATGCCGCCGACGGCGAACAGGGTCAGCGGGAAGACCTCGGTCTGCATCGGGGTTGCGACCTCGGTGGCCACCCGGTCCCGCGTAGAACCGATCCGGGCGGCCGCTTGCGCCGCGAACGCCCCGCCGGGCTCCGAGACCCGGTCCGCCATCAGGCATACCGAGATCAGGGCGAGCACCAGCAGCACGCCCCAGATCACATAGGTCGCGCTGTCGACAGCGATCGCACCGGTGAACGTCACCGCGTACCTGCTGTGTGCGCCGGCCACAACGGTCCAGATCCCGGCAGCGATGATCGCGAGCAGGCTCAGCGACACCTGTGCGACGTACCGCTGCTTCCGCGGCAGGACGGCCTCGAACACGACGCTGACGCAGGCAGCGCCGAGAATGATCAGCACCGGCATCACGACGATCAGGTCGATCGCCGGCGCGGCGATCGGATCCTGGACCGGCGCCAGCGCCGCCGAGAACCCGGCCATCAGTTGCCACCTTCCAGCACGACGTCGGTGTACCCGGCGTCGATCATGGTCTGTACCGACGTCGGGTTGATCACGTCGAGCACCGGCTTCGGGTAGATGCCCAGCCCGATGATCAGCACCACCAGCGGGGTCAGCACCGCGATCTCGCGGGCCTTGAGGTCACCGAACCGGGCCCGCACCGGTGTCCGCTGGTGCCCGTGGGCGGCAACGGCGGCGCCGGCACCGCCGTGCGCGTCGTCGTCGCCGGTCGGCGCCCCGACGGGCACCGGAACCGGATCCCCGCCGTCGTCATCGACAACGGCGGCGCCGCGCACCGGACCGGTCATGGTCCGCTGGAAGATCCACAGCATGTAGACCGCCGCCAGCACGATGCCGACGGTGGCGATCACCGCCCAGGCGGTGTGCCGGCTGAACGTACCGATCAGGACCAGGAACTCGGAGATGAACGAATTGGTGCCCGGCATCGCGATGGTGGCCAGTGAGGCGATCAGGAATATCCCGCCCAGGATCGGGGCGACCTTCCAGACCCCGCCGTAGTCACTGATCAGCCGGGATCCGCCGCGCGCGGTCAGCATGCCGACCACCAGGAACAGCAGGCCGGTGGCCAGCCCGTGGTTGACCATGTACAGCACGGCGCCGCTGATCGACTGGGTGGTGAAGGCGAAGATGCCCAGCGCGATGAATCCGAAGTGCGCGATCGAGGTGAACGTGACGAATCGTTTCAGGTCCTGCTGGCCGGCCGCCACGATCGAGCCGTAGACGATGCCGACCACCGCCAGCAGGATGATCAACCAGGCGAGCCTGGTGGAGGCGATCGGCAGCAGCGGCAGGCAGATCCGCAGGAAGCCGAAGGTGCCGACCTTGTCGAGCACGCCGACGAGCAGGGTGCCGGCGCCCACCGGGGCCTCCGCACCGGCGTCCGGCAGCCAGGTGTGCAGCGGCACCAACGGCGCCTTGATGGCGAAGGCGATGCCGAACCCGGCGAAGATCCACAGTTGCGTCGACTCCGGGATCTGGTGCGCGATGGTCCGCAGGGTCGCCCAGTCCAGGGTGCCACCGGCCGGCAGCAGGTCACTGGACGCCACGTACAACCCGATGATCGATGCGAGCATCAGCAGGCCGCCGAGCAGCGAGTACAGGAAGAACTTGGTGGCGGCGTAGGCCCGCTGAACCCCCCCGTACGCCCCGATCAGGAAGTACATCGGGATCAGCATGACCTCGAACATCACGTAGAACAGGAACACGTCGGTGGCCGCGAACACCCCGATCATCGCCGACTCCAGCACCAGGATCAGCGCGAAGTAGCCGGCCACCGAGCGGCCGGCCGGCAACCGCTCCTCCCAGGAAGCGCCCAGCACGATCGGCACCAGCAGCGCGATCAGCGCGATCATCACCACTGCGAAGCCGTCGACGCCCACCGAGAACCGGATGCCGAACGACGGGATCCAGTCCACCGAGAAGGCAGCGCCGAACGGTTGCGTCGCACCGCTGGTGGTCTGGAAGTTGCGGTACTCGATCCACAGGACGACGGCCAGCACGAAGACCGCCAGCGAGAACAGCAGGCCGACGAGTTTGACCGTGCGGGCCGGGGCGCCCTTCATCCCGGTCAGCACCAGGGCGCCGATCAGCGGCAGCCCGATCATGATCAGCAGGAGGGGATTGTTCCCAGTCATGCGAACCTCACCACCAGCAGCGTCACGGTGAGCACCAGCGTGCCGGCCAGCATCGACAGCGCATACGACCGGACGAAGCCGTTCTGCCAGTGCCGCCAGCGCCCGGACAGGCCGCCCAGGCTCGCGGCCAACCCGTTGACCGCCCCGTCAACACCCTTCGAATCGGCGTAGACCAGCGTCCGGGTGGCCCAGATACCGGGCCGGGCGACCAGGGTCTCGTTGATCGCGTTGCCGCCGACGTCGGCCCGGGCGAACCGCACCACGGCGCTCACCGGTTCCGGCCGGCGCACCGGCACCGGCCGGCGGCCCACGACCAGGTAGCCGACGGCGATCCCGAGGAACACCACCACCAGGGTCGCGATGGTGATCACCGTCGGACTGACCGGCGGATCCGGCTCGACGTACTCACCGAGCGACGGGGTCAGCCAGTTCGCCAGCCGCTCGCCGGACACCAGGAAGGCGCCGGCGCCGACCGACCCGATCGCCAGGATGATCATCGGAATCGTCATCACCGGTGGCGATTCGTGCGGGTGGTAGTCGCCGCCGGCGGCTGTCTTGAGTTCCTTCCAGCGCGGCTCGCCGAAGAACGTCATGATCATCAGCCGGGTCATGTAGAACGCGGTCAGGCCGGCACCGAGCAGGGCGGCCGAGCCGAGCAGAGCGCCCTGGGCGCCACCGGCCGCGAACGCTGCCTCGATGATCGGGTCCTTGGAGAAGTACCCGGACAGGAACGGGAAACCGATCAACGCGAGGTAGCCCAACGTCATCGTGACGAAGGTGATCGGCAGTCGCCGGGCCAGCCCGCCGTAACGGCGCATGTCGACTTCGTCGTCCATCGCGTGCATCACCGAACCGGCGCCCAGGAACAGCCCCGCCTTGAAGAATCCGTGGGTCAGCAGGTGCAGGATGCCGAGTGCGTAGACGCCGGCGCCCAGCCCGACCGCCAGGAACATGTACCCGATCTGGGAAACCGTCGAGTACGCCAGGACTTTCTTGATGTCGTCCTTCGCGCATCCGCCGATACACCCGACCAGCAGGGTCACCGCGCCGACGATGGTGACCACCAGCTGCCCGTCGGAGGTCAGGTTGTAGATCGGCGCGCAGCGGGCGATCAGGTACACGCCGGCGGTCACCATGGTCGCGGCGTGGATCAGCGCGGAGACCGGAGTCGGGCCCTCCATCGCGTCCGGGAGCCATGCCTGCAACGGCACCTGACCGGACTTGCCGCAGGCACCCAGCAGCAGCAGCAGCGCCATCACGGTGACCGTGGCCGGCGACCGGGCGGCGAGGTCGCCGATCCCCGAGAACACCCCGGTGAAGGAGGTGGTGCCGAGCTCCTTGAACATCAGGAAAATGGCCAGCGCCAGGCCGACGTCACCGACCCGGTTCATGATGAAGGCCTTCTTCGCCGCGGTCGCCGCGGCCGGCCGGTCGGACCAGAAGCCGATGAGCAGGTAGGACGCCAGACCGACGCCTTCCCAGCCGGCGTACAGGGTCACGAACGAACTGCCCAGCACCAGCAGCAGCATCGCGGCGACGAACAGGTTCATGTAGGCGAAGAACTTCCGCCGTTCGGGATCATGCGCCATGTAGCCGATCGAATACACATGGATCAGCGAGCCGACGCCGGTGATCAGCAGGACGAAGGTCAGCGACAGCGGGTCGATGTAGAGGCCGAAGTCCACCTGCAGCGCCTGCACCGGGATCCACGAGAACATCGACACGATCGAGGTCCGCTCCCCTCGGTGCCGGAGACCGAGAGGAAGATCAGCAGGCCGATCGACGAAGGACGCGATCACCGTCAGGCAGCCGAGGTAGTGGCCGATCTTGTCGAACCGGCGGCCACCGATCAGCAGCACGATCGCACCGGCCAGCGGCAGGGCGATCAGCAGCCAGGCCAGCGCCGTGATGCCGGTCGCCGGAGCGGCATGCTCGTACCCCACAGGGCCGGGTGGCTCAGCCAGCGCCGCACTCAACGATGAGAGCACCTGATCCCCGATCAAAACTTGAGCAGGTTCGCGTCGTCGACGGAGGCACTCCGGCGACTACGGAAGATGGACATGATGATCGCGAGCCCGACGACCACCTCGGCGGCGGCGACCACCATGACGAAGAACGCCATGATCACGCCGTCGAGGTTGCCGTGCATCCGGGAGAAGGTGACCAGCGACAGGTTCACCGCATTGAGCATCAGCTCGACACACATGAAGACCACGATCGCGTTGCGGCGCACCAGCACTCCGACCGCACCGATGCCGAACAACAGTGCCGAGAGCACCAGGTAGCTGGTCGCGCTCATCGCCCGACCCCCTCGGTGACGTCGGTGTCCGACGGCACAGCGGCAGAGTGGGCCGGGTCGACCCCGCGGTCCTCGGCCGGGCGGTCCGGCCGACGCGGGTGGTCCGCACTCTCGATCTCGGTGAGCCGGTCGCCGGCCGCGTACGCCCTGGCCACCCGCTCCGACTCGGAGACCTGGACCAGCCTGGACACCGACCCGGGCGCGATCGAGCCGTCCGGCAGCAGCGCCGGCGTGGCGTTCGACGACGACGTGGCGAACACGCCGGGTCCGGGCAGCGGCGACATCCGGTCCGAACGCATCCGTTCGGCGACCCGCTGACGCTGGTTCCGCTTCTCGCCCGGCCCGCGCTCGACGTGGGCCAGCACCATCGCGCCGACCGCGGCGGTGATCAGCAGGGCGCTGGTGAGTTCGAAGGAGAACAGATAGTCGGTGAAGATCAGCGCGGCGATCGACCCGATCGGGCCACGCGCCGACAAGGCTTCGTCGAGGCCGACCGACGGCGTGGTCTGCAGCGCCCGGATCAACCCGGTGACGACGATGCCGACCAGGCCGATACCGATCAGGGTGCCGGCGATCTTCTGGCCGCGCAGCACCTCGATCACCGAGTCGCCGGCGTCCCGGCCGGTGAGCATCAGCACGAACAGGAACAACATCATGATCGCGCCGGTGTAGACGATGATCTGCACGAAGCCGAGGAACTCGGCGTGCAGCACGATGTAGAAGCAGCCGAGGCACAGCATGGTCAGCACCAGCCACAGTGCCGAGTGCACCGCGCCCTTGGACACCACCATGCCGATGGCGCCGGCCAGCGCCAGCGGCGCCAGGATCCAGAACATGATCTGCTCGCCGCCGACGGAGGACGCGGTGTCGGCGGCCGCGGCCAGCACCGTCGCTGCCGCGCTCATGCTGCACCGCCGTGCTGCCGGTCGACGTGCGGTACCGGAGCGACGTCGACCTCTGCGGCGACCGGTGAGGACCGGCGGAAGTCCGGGTCCCGCAGCAGCTCGGGCCCCCGCACGTAGTAGTCCTTCTCGTCGCCGAGCCGCATCGGGTGCGGCGGGAGCTCCATCCCGGGCGCCAGCGGGGCCAGCAGCATGTCCTTGGTGTAGATCAACCGCTGCCGCTCGTCGTCGGCCAGCTCGTACTCGTTCGTCATGGTCAGCGAGCGGGTCGGGCACGCCTCGATGCACAGCCCGCAGCCGATGCAGCGCAGGTAGTTGATCTGGTAGTTCTTCCCGTACCGCTCGCCGGGCGAGTAACGCTCCTCGTCGGTGTTGTCGCCGCCCTCGACGAAGATCGCGTCGGCCGGGCAGGCCCAGGCACACAGCTCGCAGCCGACGCACTTCTCCAGGCCGTCAGGGTGCCGGTTGAGCTGGTGCCGACCGTGATAGCGCGGCGCCGGCTGGTCCGGGTTGCGTGGGTAGTCCTCGGTGACCACCGGCTTGAACATGGTCGAGAAGGTGACACCGAAACCCTTGACCGGATCAAGAAACGACATCGGGGACTCCCTGGTCGGTGCCCGCGGGGGCACCCGCGGTGACGGCCGGGCGGGACCGGCGGGCGGCGTCGGCGGCGGCACGGATCGGTGGCACCGGCACGGTCAGATCCAGCGGCGGGATCGGGTACCGACCCAGCGACGGGGCCACCACCTGGCCGCGGTGGACGCCGTGGTCAGGGGTGTCGCCGAGGGCTTCGGCGGTGCCGTCCGGCAGCTCGTCGTCCAGCGGTATGTCGGGCTTTCGGGACGGCCAGAACGCCGCGGCCAGCAGGATGACGACGAGCGGGATGCCCATCCACAGCAGCACCTGCTGGGTGCTCAGGCTGGTCGCGTTGTTGAGCACCCGAGCCGTACCGACCAGCACGATCCACGCCAACGAGACCGGTACCAGCACCTTCCAGCCCAGCGACATGAACTGGTCGTACCGGATGCGGGGCAGCGATCCGCGGATCCAGACGAAGAAGAACATGAACATCAGCAGCTTGATCGCGAACCAGAGCAGGGTCCAGTACCCGGTGTTCGCACCGGCCCACAGCGACAGCGGCCACGGTGCCCGCCAACCGCCGAGGAACAGCGTGGTGGCGATCGCCGAGACGTTGATGAGGTTGATGTACTCGGCGAGGAAGAACAGCCCGAACCGCATCGAGGAGTACTCGGTGTTGAACCCGCCGACCAGCTCACCCTCGGCCTCGGCGAGATCGAACGGCGCCCGGTTGGTCTCGCCCACCATCGCGATGACGTAGATGACGAAGGACACCGGAAGGAGCCAGACGTACCAGCCCTGGGCCTGCTGGGCGACGATCGCGGAGGTGGACAGGGTGCCCGAGTACAGGAACACCGCGACGAACGAGAGTCCCATCGCGACCTCGTACGAGATCATCTGGGCGGCCGAGCGGAGCCCGCCGAGCAGCGGATAGGTGGACCCGGAGGCCCAGCCGCCGAGCACGATGCCGTAGATCCCGATCGAGGCGAACGCCAGCGCTGCCAGCACTCCGACCGGCAGGTCGGTGACCTGCAGCGCGGTGTGCTGGCCGAACATGGTGACCGGACCGCCGAGCGGAATGATGGTGAAGATCAGGAACGCCGGAATGGCGGCCATCACCGGTGCAGCGATGTAGACGAACTTGTCCGCGTTGGCGGGGATGATGCCCTCTTTGAAGTGCAGCTTCAGCGCGTCGGCCAGGGACTGCAGCAGGCCGAACGGCCCGTTCCAGTTCGGGCCGGGCCGATGCTGCATCCGGCCGACCACCCGGCGCTCGAACCAGATCATGAACAGCGTGAGCAGCAGCAGCAGCACGAAGCTCATCACGGCCTTGACCAGCATCAGCCAGACCGGATCGTCGGCCATCAGCGCGGCCACCGAGCCGTCCGGTCCGAGCGGCACCACCGCGTCCGCCAGCTGTGTCGTCACGGTCATGCCGATGCTCCCTTCGCGGCCACGTCGACCCGACCGCCGACCGGCACGCCGAGACGGGCCGTTGTGGACCGACGGTCCACCCGGCCGGGTGCCCAGACCACGCCGTCAGCCATCGGCACCACCGCCAGCGGCAGCTGCAGCGAGCCATCCGGTCCGCGTAGTTCGATCTGGTCGCCGGGGATCAGTCCCAGACCGGCCGCCGTGCTGCCGGACAGGTAGGCGACATCGGCCTTCGCGGTGCCGGCCAGGTGCGGCTCGCCGTCCTGCAGCCGCCCGCCATCCAGGCTCATCCGCCAGGAGGCCAGCAGCAGGCCATCGCCCGCGCCACCGTTGCCGCCGCGCTCTCCTCCGGCGAATTCCTCCCGAATGAAGTTGATCATGGGCGCGAGCACGCTCTTGAGTCCGGAATGCCCGGAATGTGCGTGCGCGTCCCCATGATCACCATCGATCGCGGCGCCTGCTGCGCCCGGTAGCGCGCTGCTGCCGGTCCAGGGCCCGAGCCGCTCGATCTCGGCGGCGGCGGCACCGGGGGTCTGGGTGTACAGGTCGACGTCCATCTCGACGCCGAGGGTGTCCAGCACCCGGCCGTCGTCGAGCATGCCGGACTCGGCCATGGCGGCCGCGAAGGGCCGCAGCCGGCCCTCCCAGTTCAGATACGCCCCGGCCTTCTGCACCTGGGCGGCGACCGGGAACACCACATCGGCCAACTCGGTGATCGGTGAGCGCCTGAGCTCCAGGCTGACCACGAAACCGGCCGCGGTGATGGCCGCAAGAGCGGCCACCGGGTCGGGCAGGTCCTCGAGCTCGACGCCGCCGATCAGCAGCCCGGCCAGCCCGGGTGGGGTGGCCTCGTCCGCGTCGTCGGTGGTGCCGACGGCGGCCAGGATCGCGCCGGTGTCCCGGCCCGGCGCGGCCGGAAGCGCAGCGCCCCATGCCTTTTCGACCTCGGCCCGAGCTGCGGCGTCGGCCACCGGCCGACCGCCGGGCAGCAGTGACGGCAGCGCTCCGGCCTGCAGCGCGCCGCGCTCACCGGCTCGCCTCGGTACCCAGGCGATCCGGGCGCCGGTCGCGTCGGCCAGTTCGGCGACCGCGGTGAGCAGACCCGGTACCGCGGCCGCCCGCTCGCCGACCATGATCACCGCGCCGGCCGAACGCAACCTGGCGCCGACCGCATCGTCCGCGCCCAGACCGGCAAGCACGTCCGCCTCGGCACCAGGGGCGGCGGTGAGCAGCACGCCGTCCATCTTGGCCAGCCCGCGGGAGGCCAGGGCGGCGACCGACGCGATCGGCACCCCCTTGCGGGCTGCCTTGCGGAGCCGAAGGAACAGGATGCCGGACTCCTCCTCCGGCTCGAGGGCGACCAGCAGCACCTGCGGTGCGGTCTCGAGTGCGGTGTAGGTGACGCCGCCGGCATCCGGCGAGGTTCCGACCACCCGCGCGGCCAGGAAGGCTTCCTCCTCCGGGCTGTGCACCCGGGCCCGGAAGTCGACGTCGTTGGTGCGCAGCGCAAGTCGGGCGAACTTGGCGTAGGCGTAGGCGTCGGTGACCGTCAGCCGGCCACCGGTGAGCACACCGACCCCGCCGCTGTCCCTGGCCGCGGCCAGGCCCTCGGCAGCGACCGTCATCGCCCTGGTCCACGAGACCTGCTCGAGCACACCGTCGGCGTTGCGGACCAACGGCCGGGCGAGCCGGTCGTCCTGGCTCGCGTAGGCGAAGGCGAACCGGCCCTTGTCGCAGTTCCATTCCTCGTTGACCTCGGGGTCGACCCCGGCCGGGCGGCGCAGCACGTTCCCGGAGCGGTGGTCGACGCGAATCGCGCAGCCGCCGGCGCAGTGCTCGCAGACCGACGGCGAGGACACCAGGTCGAACGGCCTGGACCGGAACCGGTACGCGGCGCTGGTCAGCGCGCCGACCGGGCAGATCTGGATGGTGTTGCCGGAGAAGTAGGACTGGAACGGGGCACCGGTGGAGATCCCGATCTGCTGCTTGGTGCCCCGCTCGAGCAGGTCGATGAACCGGTCGCCGGCGATCTGGTCGGAGAACCGGGTGCAACGCTGGCAGAGCACGCAGCGCTCGCGATCGAGGAGGATCTCGGTGGACACCGCGACGGGCTTGGTGAACACCCGCTTCTCGTCGACCAGCCGGGTGTCCGGGGCGCCGTTGGCCATCACCTGGTTCTGGAGTGGGCACTCGCCGCCCTTGTCGCAGATCGGGCAGTCCAACGGGTGGTTGAGCAGCAGGAACTCCAGGTTGCCGCGCTGGGCCTTCGCGGCCACCGCAGACGTCAGCTGGGTCTTGACCACCATGCCGTCGGCCACCGTCTGGGTGCACGCGGCCTGCGGCTTGGGCATCGGCCGGCCGCCCATCTCGACCTCGACCAGGCACTGCCGGCAGGCGCCGACCGGCTCCAGCAACGGGTGGTCGCAGAACCGCGGGATCGCCGTGCCCAGCCGTTCCGCGGTCCTGATCACCAGCTCGCCCTTGGGCGCGATCACCTCGACCCCGTCGATGACCAGCCGGACATGGCCCTCCGGCACGGGCTCCGGCTCGCCGGAGGTCTTCTGCTCGGTCGCCAGGGTCATCAGTGCGCCCCGACCAGCGCGCGGGCCTCGATCACGGGCGGAGTCCTTCCGGTCACCAGATCCTCGAACTCACCACGGAAGTACTTGAAAGAACTCAGGATCGGCGTCGCCGCGGCGTCGCCGAGGGCACAGAACGACCGGCCGGCGATGTTACCCGCCGCATCGGCGAGCACGTCGAGGTCGTCCATGGTCCCGGACCCGGACACCACCCGGCGCAAGATCGCCGTCAGCCAGCCGGTGCCCTCCCGGCACGGCGTGCACTTGCCGCAGGATTCGTGCTTGTAGAACTCCAGCCACTTCCACACCGCCCACGGCACCGACACCGTCTCGTTGAAGCACATCAACGCGGTGGTGCCGAGCATCGAACCGGCGGCGGCGACGTCGTCGAAGGACAGCGGCACGTCCAGGTGTTCGGGGGTGAAGATCGGGGTCGACGAACCACCCGGGGTGAAGAACTTCAGCGGGATGCCGTCGAGCATCCCGCCGGCCGACTCCAGCAGCTGCCGCAGCGTCGTCCCCATCGGCGCCTCGTACTGGCCGGGCCGGGTGACGTGCCCGGAGAGCGAGTAGATCTTCGGCCCCGGCGACTTCTCGGTGCCGATCGACCGGTACCAGTCGGACCCGCCGAGCACGATGGCCGGCACCGAGGCGATGGTCTCGACGTTGTTGACGACGGTCGGGCAGGCGTAGAGCCCGGCGACCGCCGGGAACGGCGGCTTGAGCCGCGGCTGGCCCCGGCGGCCCTCCAGGGAGTCGAGCAGCGCGGTTTCCTCGCCGCAGATGTAGGCGCCGGCGCCGGCGTGCACCACGATCTCCAGGTTGTAGCCGGTGCCCATGATGTTCTGTCCGAGCAGCCCGGCGGCCTTGGCCTCGTTGACCGCATGGGTGACCCGCCGCAGGGCGTGCACCGCCTCGCCCCGGATGTAGATCGCGCAGAAGTCCGCCCGGATCGCGAACGAGGTGATGATGCAACCCTCGATCAGCGAGTGCGGGTCGGCCATCATCAGCGGGATGTCCTTGCAGGTGCCGGGTTCGCCCTCGTCCGCATTGATCACCAGGTAGTGCGGTTTGCCGTCGCCCTGCGGGAGGAACGACCATTTCAGGCCGGTCGGGAAGCCGGCCCCGCCGCGGCCCCGCAGGCCCGAGTTCTTCATCAGCTCGACCAGCCGGCCGGGCTCGGTGGCCAGCGCCAGCGGCAGGGCCTGGTAGCCGTCGGTGCCTCGGTAGGTGTCCAGGCTCCAGGACTCCGGTGACTGCCAGCGCCGGGTGAGCACCGGCGTCAGGGGCGCGGTCCCGGCGGGTGGGGCTGCGGTCATCGCACTCACTTCTTTTCCGGCATCGGCGGGAAGTCCGGCGGGTTCTCGGGCATGGCGGGTGCGGTCTGGCCGGTCTCCTCGGCCAGCACCGAGCCGCGCAGGGTGGGCACCGACGCGGTCGGGGCGTTCACCCGGTCGGCCAGATCGGTGAACAGGCCGGCGATCTCGCGCTCGACGGAGCGGAAGTCGGTGAGCGGTGCGCCCCGGGTCGGTGCCGGACGCCGGCCCTCCTGAAGAGCGGTGACCAGGCCGATGGCCGAGTCCGGCGTCTGGTTGTCGAAGAACTCGTAGTTGACCTGCAGCACCGGGGCGTGGTCGCAGGCCGCCAGGCACTCGGCCGTCTCCAGGGTGATCGAGCCGGCGGCGCCGGGCTCGCCGGCGGTCTCCTCATGTCCGACACCGAGGTGGTTCGACAGGGTCGCGTAGATCGCATCCCCGCCCAGCGCCGCGCACAACGCATTCGTGCAGACGCTGATCAGGTGCTCGCCGCAGGGTTCCCGCTTGTACATCGTGTAGAACGTCGCCACCGCAGCCACTTCCGCGGAGGTGAGTCCGAGTTGTGCTGCGCAGAAGTCGATTCCGGGTTGGGTGACGTAACCCTCCTCGGACTGCACCAGGTGCAGCAGCGGCAGCAGCGCCGAGCGCGGGACCGGGTACCGGCCGATGAGTTCGGCGGCATCGGCCCGGACCTGGTCGGAGAACACGTGCCCGGTGCGGGCGAACTCCGGCACTCCGATCCGTCGGTGCGCGGTGGTGCTCATCGGTCGACTCCCGCCTCGTTCCGCTCCTCGGGCCCGGCGGCCCTGCGATGCTCACACGCCTTCGTCTCCGAAGTCATCAGCGGTCAACCCCGCCCATCACCGGGTCGAGCGAGGCGACCGCGGCCACCACATCGGCGATCAGGGCGCCCTCGCTCATCGCCGGCATGGCCTGCAGGTTCACGAATCCGGGGTCCCGCAGGTGGACCCGGAACGGTCGGGTGCCGCCCTCGGACACCACGTGGCAGCCCAGCTCCCCCCGCGGGTTCTCGATGCCGACGTAGGCCTGACCGGCCGGCACCGCGAATCCCTCGGTCACCAGTTTGAAGTGGTGGATCAGCGACTCCATGGAGCGGCCCATGATGTTCCGGACGTGCTCGAGCGAGTTGCCCATCCCGTCGGCGCCGATCGAGAGCTGCGCCGGCCAGGCGATCTTCGCATCTTCGACCATCACCGGTCCGGGCTCGGCGAGCCGGTCCCGGGCCTGCTTCATGATCTTCAACGACTCCCACATCTCGGCCAGCCGCAGCCGGTACCGGGCATAGCAGTCGGCGTCGGTGTCGGTCGGCACCTCGAAGTCGTAGGTCTCGTACCCGCAGTAGGGCATGGTCTTGCGTAGGTCCCAGGCCAGCCCGGCGCTGCGCAGCACCGGGCCGGTGATGCCCAGCTGCATCGCGCCCTCGAGCGGCAGAATTCCGACGCCCTTCATCCTGGCTTTCCAGATCGGTTGCCCGGTCAGCAGTTTGTCGTACTCGGGCAACCGCTTCGCCATGATCGCCAGGAAGTCGTCGATCCGCTGAATCGAGCCCTCCGGCAGGTCCTGGGCGACCCCGCCGGGCCGGATGAAGGCCATGTTCATCCGGAGACCGGTGAGGAACTCCATCAGGTGCAGGCCCTCCTCCCGCTCCCGGAACCCGGCCGTCATGCCGGTCAGCGCACCCAGCTCCATCCCGCCGGTGGCGATCGCGACCAGGTGCGAGGTGATCCTGGTGAGCTCCATCAACAGCACCCGGATGGTCTCGGCCCGCCGGGGCACCTGCACCCCGAGCAGCTTCTCGACGGCCATGCAGTAGGCGGCCTCGTTGAACGCCGGCGAAAGGTAGTCGGCCCGGGTGACGAAGGTGACGGCCTGGGTCCAGGTGCGGTACTCGCAGGACTTCTCGATGCCGGTGTGCAGGTAGCCGATCACGGACCTGGCCTGGACGACGGTCTCGCCCTCGAGTTCCAGGATCAGCCGGAGCACGCCGTGGGTGGACGGGTGCTGCGGACCCATGTTGATGATGATGCGTTCATCGCTGTCGGCCGAACCGAACTCGCCCTCGGCCAGCAGGTCGTCCCAGTCGCCACCGGTGACCGTGAACATCCGGCCCTCGGTGGTCATCGTCGATCTGGCCCGGCGCGGGCCGGACGGCCGGTCCGCCGGTGGCAGCAGGTCCTCGGCGAACGGGATGTGGCCGTCGTCCATGGTGGTCATGAGTAGGCCCTCCGCTCGTCGGGCGGCGCGATCTCCGCGCCCTTGAACTCCACCGGAATGCCGCCCAGCGGATAGTCCTTGCGCTGCGGATGGCCCTCCCAGTCGTCCGGCATCAGGATCCGGGTGAGTGCCGGGTGCCCGGAGAAGTTGATCCCGAACATGTCCCAGGTCTCCCGCTCGTGCCAGTCCGCGGTCGGGTAGATCGCCACTGCGGACGGCACATGGGCGTCGGTGTCGTCGACCGCCACCTCGAGCCGGATCCGCCGGCGATAGGTCATCGAGGTGAGCTCGTAGACCACGTGCAGCCGCCGGGGGACCCCCGGACCGTAGTCGACGCCGGAGAGCGAGGAGAGCAGTTCGAAGCGCAGCGACGGGTCGTCGCGGGCTGTCCAGAGCAGCGCGGTGAGGTGGGTCCGGTCGAGATACAGCGTCAGCTCACCCCTGTCGACGGTGATCTGCTGGACCGCGGACTCCGGGATCGATCGCTCGGCCATCGCCGCGATCAGCGCGTCGGCGACCTCGTCGAAGTACCCGCCGTAGGGCCGTTCCGCCGGAGCCGGCGTGTACGGCTCGATGAGCAGTCCACCGTAGCCGGAGGTGTCGCCGCCGTCGCGACTGCCGAACATGCCGGCCCGCTCGAGGCCGGTGGTGGGGGCGGTCAGCGGTGCGGGCGCGGCTCCGCCGGACGGTGCGGGCTCGGCGACAGCTGTGCCGCCTGCGGGCGCGGTCGGCGCAGCGAGCGCCTGTCCGGCCGCGGTCGTGTCGCCCGGGCCGTCCGTGCGCGGCGCGGGTTCGGCGGCTCCCGGCTCCGAGATGTCCGGGGTGCCGGTCTGCACGGATGCCGGGGAATCGATCGAGGTGCCGCCACCGGGCGTCCCGGGCTGCCGGCCGGCGCCGGCCCCGGCCTGCGCTGCCCCGGCCTGCTCCGGGCCGGCGGGAGCTGCCGGTTCCGGGTCCGGGAGCGGTTCCGAGACATCCGAAGCGTCGGCTGCGGCAGCGGGAGGCCGGTCCGCAGCCGGCGGGTCGAACGGCGCTACCTCGGTCGGTTCCGGATCAGCAGGACCCATCTGCGTCGGCGTGGTCTCCACTGCGGGCGTGCCGGTGTGTTCACCCGGGATCGGCTGGTCGACCGGCGGGCGGCCACCGGGGGTGGTCCGACCCCGGCGGGCCGACTTGCCCCTGGGGGCCCCGGTCGGGTCGGTGGGGTCGGTGGGGTCGGTCATGCTTCGCTCCCGGGGGCGCCGACCGGCAGCGTGCGGGTCTTGCTGTACCGCACCGACGAGGCGACCAGTTCGGTGCGCTGCCCGAGCAGTTCGGCCGCACGCTTGGCGCCGAGCGGCTCGTCCTGGATCTTGGCGTGCAGCTTGAGGATCGCGTCGATCAGCATCTCCGGCCGGGGCGGGCAGCCGGGCAGGTACATGTCCACCGGAACGATGTGGTCGACCCCCTGGACCACCGCATAGTTGTTGAACATGCCGCCGGACGAGGCGCAGACGCCCATCGCGATGACCCACTTGGGCTCGGGCATCTGGTCGTAGATCTGGCGCAGCACCGGTGCCATCTTCTGGGTCACCCGGCCGGCAACGATCATCAGGTCCGCCTGCCGGGGCGAGGCCCTGAACACCTCCATGCCGAACCGGCCCAGGTCGTAGCGGGGGGCACCGGTGGTCATCATCTCGATGGCGCAGCAGGCCAGCCCGAACGTCGCCGGGAACAACGAAGCCCGCCGGGTCCAGTTGACCAGCTTCTCCACGCTGGTGAGCAGGATCCCGTTGGGAAGTTTCTCCTCCAGGCCCATGGGCGCGTCACTCCTTCCGTTGTGCCGGTTCGTCAGTCCCAGTCCAGGCCGCCGCGCCGCCAGACATAGGCGTACGCGGCGAAGACCGTGATGATGAACAGGCCCATCTCGACGAGCCCGAAAACCCCTAGTGCGTCAGCACTCTGGGCCCACGGGTAGAGGAAGATGATTTCGATGTCGAAGACGATGAAGAGCATCGCCGTCAGGTAGAACTTGATCGGGAACCGGCCGGCGGAGCCGGCCGGCAGCGGCGTCGGCTCGATGCCGCACTCGTAGGCATCGAGCTTGGCCCGGTTGAACCGGCGCGGGCCGAGCATGTCGCTGACCACTGTCGCCATGGTGACGGCGAAACCGCCGGCCACCACGATGAGGATCAGGATCGGAATGTAGGCGCTCATCATTCGCCTCCCCGAGAGATTGCGGCGACGGGACAGTCGGTCTCAGACACTGGGCGCCACCTTGGTGAGCCCACGCACCACGCGGTCGGCCCAGTCGCCGTCGCGGCTGTCGTACAGCCCGGCGAGCAACTTGAGCACGAGGTACATCAGCCGCTTACGGGGCAACCCCAACCGGGTCGCGGTGCGCATCACACCCGGGTGGCCGATCAGCGACGAGAACACCCCGCCGAGCCGGTAGTAGGAGCCCAGATGGTCGCGCATCGCGGCGACGTAGCCGTGCAGCGCGGCCTCCCGGCTCGGCCCGTCCGGCCGGCCCAACGCCTGCAGGGTGGCCTCGGCGGCCATCGCCGCGGACTCCATTGCATAGGCGATACCCTCGCCGTTGAACGGGTTGACCGCCCCACCGGCGTCGCCGACCAGCAGCAGGCCGTCGGCGTAGTGCGGAGTCCGGTTGAAGCCCATCGGCAGCGCGGCCCCGCCGATCGAACCGATCGCGTTCTCCTCGCGGAGCCCCCACTCCTCCGGGGTGCCGTCCAGCCAGGTGCGCAGCAGCGCCCGATAGTCGGTGCGGCCGAATGCCTTCGACGAGTTGAGCATGCCGAGGCCGACGTTGACGGTGCCGTCGCCGAGTCCGAAGATCCACCCGTAACCGGGCAGCAGCTTCGGATCCGCCGGGTTCGACCGATCCCACAGCTCCAGATGCGATTCCAGGAAGTCGTCGTGGGTGCGCGGACTGGTGTAGTACCGGCGGACAGCCACGCCGAGCGGGCGGTCGTCACGCTTGGCGATGCCCATCCCGAGCGCGATCCGGGCGGCGACGCCGTCAGCGGCCAGCACCAACGGCGCCGAGAACGTCGCGGGCGACCTGCCGTCCGCGTCCGAGACCTTCGCGGTGACCCCGATCACCCGGCCGGTGCGTTCGTCGGTGACCGGTGCGGTCACCGAGGTGCCGGTGCGCAGCCGGGCGCCGGCCTTGACGGCGAGGTTGGCCAGCAGATCGTCGAAGTCGCGTCGCGGCCGGACCAGGCCGAAGTCCGGGAAGTCCTGCAGCACCGGCCAGTCGAGCTCCAGCGTGGTGCCGCCGCCGACCACCCGCAGGCCGCGGTTGCGGATCCAGTCGTCTCCCGAGACGTCGATGCCCAGCGCCAGCACCTGCTTGACCCCGCGCGGGGTCAGCCCGTCGCCGCACACCTTGTCCCGGGGGAAGGTCGACTTCTCCAACAGCAGCACGTCCACCCCGGCCCTGGCCAGGTAGGTGGCAGCGGTCGAGCCAGCGGGACCCGCGCCGACCACGATGACGTCGGCGGAGTTCTCGGCTGGTACGGCACGCGGCAGCACGGCACTCCTGTCTTCCCGCACCGGTCCATCATCGCCGGTCTCCGACCCCTGCGGCAGCCGGGTGGATGGCGACACGCGATCGAGCTTGTGCACTCGTTCACGAAGTGGTGCGCGGTCAGTGTAAGTCGGGTCACAAGCCGGGGGTGGCCGGGGTCAACCGTAGGTGCTCACCGCCCGGTCCGACCCCGGCGACCTGCAGGTTTATCCGGGACCATCGGCCCGGACGGCGTGATGCAGGGCGACGACGCCGAAGGTCAGATTGCGCCAGGCGACATCACGCCACCCGGCGCCGCTGATGATCGCGGCCAGCGACTTCTGGTCGTGCCAGGCGGCCATCGACTCGGCCAGGTAGCTGTAGGCCTCCGGATTGGTGGCCAGTCGTTGGGCCACCCGCGGCATCACATGCTCGAGGTAGAAGCTGTGCCCCCACCGGAACGGTCGTCGCGGGGTCGACACCTCGCAGACCAGCAGTTGACCGTGGGGCCGGGTGACCCTGGCGAACTCCGCCAATGCGGCGTGCGTGTCGGAGACGTTGCGTAGGCCGAAGGAGATCGTCACCGCGTCGAAACTGGCATCGGCGAAGGGCAATCGCAGAGCGTCCCCGGCGACCATCGGGACCCGGCGCCGGGCGCCGGCCCTGAGCATGCCGAGCGAGAAGTCGGTCGCCACGCACCACGCCCCGGTCTCGGCGAGCGCTGCTGTCGAGACCGCCGTCCCGGCCGCAACGTCCAGCACCTTCTGTCCCGGCACCAGACTCAGCGCCCGCACGGCGTACCGCCGCCAGCGGCGGTCCTGCCCGAAGGAGATCAGTCCGTTGGTGCGGTCGTACCCGCCGGCCACATCGTCGAACATCGCGGCCACCTGCCGCGGGTCCTTGTCCAGTCCCGCCCGTCCCATGACCGCAGAGGCTACCCATCGTTCGCGACCTGCACCTACGGCTCGCTGGTGGAGTTGCTCACGCGCCGGACATCGAAGGGCCACCGCGCTGTGACCGGGACGTCACCCGGGCGCGTCACGCTGGTGGCATGGCCACTCCCGGGACCCGCACCGCCACCGTTGGCGTGGCCGGCCCGGCCCTGGTCTCACGGGCGCTGGAGGTGGCCGGCCGGTTGGCCAACGACGCGGCCGAGGTGATCATCGCCACCGCCGGTCGGGGAGCTGCGCCGGGCACCGGCAGCTCGCCCTACGACTGGGTCACCGACACCGGCCGCACGCTCGAGCGGCACACCCGGCGGGTGCTGACCGCCGAATTTCCCGGGGTGCCGGTGCTGGGCGAGGAGTACGGCGGCCCGGACGGGTTGCGACTGCCCTGGCAGCCGGACGGGCCCGAGCTGGTCTGGGTGGTGGATCCGGTGGACGGCACCACGAACTACGTGGCCGGGGTTCCGTGGTGCGGGTACTCGCTGGCGCTGCTGGACCCGGCCGGACCGCTGGTCGGGGTGATCGCCGACCCGTACCAGGCGCAGATCTATGCCGCCGCCCGCGGGCGCGGACTGCGCGCGAACGGCCGCCCGGTGGTCGGGCCGCCCACCACGGCCGGGATCGACGGTTTCCCGCTGGTCGGTGGGCTGATCTTCACCGAGCTGTCCGGCGGCAGCGGATGGCCGGGTCTGGCCGCGCTCGTCGACGCCTGCGGTCGGTCTCATACCGGGTTGCGGATCGTCGGATCGTCGGCGCTGGCGATCACCCAGGTCGCGCTCGGTCGGGCGCTGGCGGCGGTGCTGCCGCACTCCGAGGTGTGGGACGTCGCCGGCGCGGTGGCGCTGGCGTCGGAGGCCGGGGCGGTGGTGCTGCGGCTGGACGGCACCCCTGACCCGCTGCCCGACGGCGGCATGGTCGTTGCGGTACCCGCGGTGGCCGCCGCGGTACTGGCCCTGCTCGGTCAGCTGGGCTGACCCGGCCCGGGGTGCGCTGACCGCGGCCGCAGCGGCTGCGCCCGGGCGAACAGTTCCAGACCCGACCGCTGGCGCAGCCACCACACCAGAGGGGCAGCGACGGCCCAGGTGCAGGCCGTGGCCAACATCACCATGACGATGCCGACCGAGGCGGTCCGGCCCGCCACCCGGACGATCGTCGGGTCGACGGTGCTGTATTCGACGACGAACTGCTGGCCGACCGAGAGCAGCCCCGGATAGAGCACGCCGCCGGGTGGGCGGATGGTCAGCCCGGCCGCGTCCACGAACTCGATGCCGGTGCGCAATGGCGACACGGACAGCACGGTGGCGGTGGCGACGCCGCGGTGGGTGGCGATCCGGTCGTCGTTGACGAACATCGCGATCAACAGGGCCGCGAGCATCACCGTCACCAGCACCGCGGCCAGCAGCACCAGCCTGGCCGCCCAGGCCATCGAGCGGCTCGGCGGCCGTGGAACGGGCCCGGGCGCATCGGTGACGCCGGTGGCGAGGGGGACCGGGGTGAGGTCCGGGTCGGGTCCGATGTCGGCGAGCGCAGGGTCCTCGGGCCCTTCGGCAGCGTCGGTCGGCACGCTCGCAGAGTGTAGGGCGCGGCATCGGCGACATGGCCGAGGTCACCAGGCCGATCACGCCGGGTCCGGGCGTCCCGGACTACCCTTGGCGACCGTGACGGCGTCCTCGGCAACCACCAGCGTCGGGCTCCGTGCCGTCACCCGGCCGGTCGAGGAGATCCCGGCAGACCTCGTCGCCGCCCTCCCGGACCCCACCGGCGCCCTGACCTTTCTGACCGGCGGCGACGGGCTGGTCGCCTGGGGGGAGCACGCCAGGTTCGAGACGACCGGCCCATCGGCGGCCGCCGAGATCGGCGCCTGGTTCGCCGAGGTCGCCTCCGGTCTCGACGTCGACGACCAGCTCGACCTTCCCGGCTCCGGCCCGGTGGCGTTCGTTTCCCTCGGGTTCGACGACACGGACCACTCGGTGGCCGTTGTGCCCTCGGTCCTGCTCGGACGGCGCGATGGGGTGTCGTTCAGCACCGTGATCGGCGAAGCTGCGCTGCGCAGCCCGGCGCCGGTGACCGGACCGGGAGCGGTGCGGTATTCCGATGCTGCGCTCTCCGTGGCCGGCTACACATCCGCGGTCGCCGCTGCGGTGGCCCGGATCCGGGCCGGCGAACTGGGCAAGGTGGTGCTGGCGCACGACCTGCACGCCTGGACCGAGAACCCGGTCGACGAAAGGTTCCTGCTGCGCAGGCTGGCCGTGGCATACCCGACCTGTTCGACCTACGCGGTGGACGGTCTGATCGGCGCCAGCCCGGAGACGTTGATCCGCCGCTTCGGCACCCAGGTGTCGTCCCGGGTGCTGGCCGGCACCAACTGGGCCGAACACGCCGGCGACCAGGTGACCGCTGAGCTGCTCTCCAGCATCAAGGATCTCGACGAACACCGGTACGCGGTGGCGTCGGTTGCCGATGTGCTGGGCGCGGTGGCGGCCGACCTGACGGTCCCGGACCACCCGCATCCACTGGTGCTGGCCAACCTGACCCATCTGGCCACCGATATCACCGGCACCCTGGACACCGCCGGGGTGACGGCGTTGGAGCTGGCTGCCCGGTTGCATCCGACCGCTGCGGTCGGCGGAAGTCCGACCGACGTCGCCCGCCGGGTGATCCGCGAGCTGGAACCCGGCCCCCGCGGTCGCTACGCCGCACCGGTCGGCTGGCTCGATACCGCCGGCGACGGCGAGTTCGCGATCGCCCTGCGATGCGCGGAAATCTCCGGCCGATCGGTCCGGCTCACGGCCGGGTGCGGCATCGTCGCCGACTCCGAGCCGGATGTCGAGGCGCGGGAGGCCCAGATCAAGATGGTGCCGATCCGGGACGCCCTGGAGTCCGACGGCTGAGGTCGGCGGCTGAGGTCGGCGGCTGAGGTGGCGGCGAGCGCGCTGAGGTCGGCGGCGCCAGCCAGCGACCGTGCCCGTGGCTCCTATGGTGTTGCTCAGCCGCTGGCGGCCGACGCCACCGCCATGCGAACCCGGTCGAGCAGCTCCCGGAGATCGGTGCGGGTGGTCGGTACCTCGACGATCCGGATGCCGCCCGGATCTGCGACCGCGTCGGCGAGTTCGTCGGTGCTGGTCACCAGGAGATGCTCCACCCCGACTCCCTCGGCGAGCTGACCGAGCGAGGTCCCGTGGGGGGTGCCGAAGACCCGCTCGAAGTGCCGGGCGTGGTCGGCCCGCCCCGGTTCCAAGGTGCCGAAGATGGCGCCCCCGTCGTTCTGGGAAACCACGATGGTCAGATCGGGCCGCGGCTCGTGCGGACCGATCACCAGGCCGGTGAGGTCGTGCAGGAACGTCAGGTCGCCCATCAGGGCGACGGTCGGACCGTCGGCAGCGAGCGCGACGCCGACCGCGGTGGACACGGTGCCGTCGATCCCGGCCACCCCGCGATTGGCCAGGAGTCGGAGGCCGTCGCGGGCCGCGCTGAACCGGCCGACGTCCCGCGGTGTCTGTGACGACCCCAGCACCAGCGTGCTGCCGTCCGCGAGCAGCGCGACCAGGTCGCGGGCCAGGCGCGGCGAGGCGGCCAGATCGGCCTCGTCGAGCACCTTCGCCAGCGCCGTGGCGGCCAGCGCATCCGCGGCCCGCCAGGCGTGCAGCCAGGCGTCATCGGCCGGCTCGTCGAGGCGCGCCAACGCCGCGGACACGCTGCGGGCCCGGCCCGCCGGGTCGGCCGCGACCGCCGGCGGAGCAACGATGTCCACCACGACGGCGCTGTCCGCGAGCACGGCGCCGACCGGTCGGAACAGCGTCGGGCGGCCGAGGACCACGACCCGGTCGGGCCGGTGCGCGGCCATGAAGTCGGGGTCGGCGAGCAGCGAGATCCCGGTGGCCAGCACGGCCCGGCCGGCCGCCCCGCCGGCCTCGCTGACCACCGGATGCCCGGCTGCGGCGATCGGCCCGGCGGCCGGGTGGGTCAGATCGGCGACGAACAGGCAGCGCTCCCCCGGTTCGGGCGCACCGATCGGCCGGTCGGAGGGCGCCGGTCCGGCGAAGGCGGTCCACGGCGCATCCGCCCCGTCCAGCTTTTCCGGCCAGTCGACCGGTTCGTCGCCCGGGCCCGCCCCGGTCGCCGTCAGTGCGTCGGGTAGCAGCGGTTCGTCCAGCGGGACGTTGAGCTGCACCGGGCCGGGTACTCCCCCCGCTCCGGCGGCGTGCGCCAGCGCCCGGCACACCATCGCCCGCCAGGGGCCGTTCTGACCTGCGGTGCGTTGCGGTGTCCCGAACTCGTGGAAGAACCGGAGGGCCGGCCCGAAGAGCCGGGTCTGGTCGACGGTCTGGTTGGCTCCCAGGTCGCGCAGCCGCGGCGGACGGTCCGCGGTGACCAGCAGCAGCGGGACCGCACCGTGATGGGCTTCCAGTACCGCGGGGTGCAGGTTCGCCGCAGCGGTTCCCGAGGTGGTGACAACCACGGCCGGACGTCCCGATGACCTGGCCAGCCCGAGCGCCAGGAAACCCGCGGTGCGCTCGTCGATCCGCACGTGCAGCCGGATCCGCTGCGCCGCGTCGGCATCGGCCAGCGCCATCGAGAACGGTGCGTTGCGGGACCCCGGTGCCAGGACGGCATCCGTGACGCCGTTCGCGACCAACTCGTCGACCAGCACCCGGGCCAGCGCTGTCGACGGATTCACCGGCTCATTGTGCCCCGGTGTTTCGTGGGCGCCGCGCGGCGCCGGGTCCGCGACCCGCGGGTGCTTTGACGACGCTATGACGCTGCCCCAGATCCGGGGCAGTGCGCACCCTGCCCCAGATCTGGGGCACGGTCGCAGCGAGCTGAGCAGTGGCAGCTGGGCAGTGGTCCGGGGCCGGCCCGCCGGCTCTCGGTCGGCTCTCACACGAGCAGATCGGCGACCCGGTGCAGCCGGTCGAGCCAGTACCGGGTGGTCGGAGCGTCGGCGGCGAAACGGTCCAGCAGCCCGGGTTCGGGCGCCGGCGCGTACAGCGGCACCGGCAGCATCCCGTCGACCGGGTCGCCGCTGCGGGTGGTGATGTCCCCGGCGAGCAACGAGGCCGTGCCGAGGCCGCAGGCGTACGGCAGCTCCGGAAGCGCCCCGGCCAACGCCAGCCCTGCCGCCAGGCCGACGGAGGTGTCCACAGCCGAGGACACCACCACCGGAAGCCCGCAGGTCAGTGCGATCCGCAGGGCCGCGAAGGCACCGCCCAAGGGCGCCACCTTGATCACCGCCACATCGGCGGCACCGGCGAGGGCGACCCGGGCGGGGTCGGCGGCGAGCCGGATGGACTCGTCGGCGGCGATCGGCACGGCCACCGCGGCCCGCACGGCGGCCAGCTCGTCCACCGTCCGGCAGGGCTGCTCCACATACTCCAACCCGCCGGCGGCCTCGGTCAGCACTCCGATGGAGTCGACCGCCTCCGGAACGGTCCACGCCGCATTCGCATCGACCCGGATCAGCCCGGTCGGACCGAGCGCCGCCCGCACCGCAACCACCCGGGCGGCGTCGGCGGCCAGGGTGGACCGCGGATCAGCGACCTTGACCTTGGCCGTGCGGCACCCCGACCGGACCACCAGGGAGGCGGCAGCGTCGGGGTCGACAACCGGGACCGTGCAGTTCACCGGCACCCGGTCCCGCACCGGGTCCGGCCAGTTCCGGCTGGCGCTGTCGACGGCAGCCCGCAGCCATGGCTGGGAAGCAGCGTCGTCGTAGTCCCGGAACGGGGCGAACTCGGCCCAGCCGGCGGGGCCGTCGATCAGCACCCCCTCGCGCACGGTGATCCCACGGAACCGGGTGCGCAGCGGGATCGCGAACACCCGGGCTGAGCGCAGCAGGTCGGCAAGATCGGTCGGCACCGCCCTATCGTGCCGCCTACCCGATCGACGGCGGACCGGCCGGGGGGAGCCGGATCGTCATCGCGACCCCGCCTTCGGCCGCAGGCCCGGCCTCGATCGAACCACCCAGCCGCTCGACCAACTGCCTGGCCAGGGCCAGCCCGAGCCCGGCACCCACCGGGCGGGTCCCCCGGTACCGGTCGTTGAGGACCCCCCGGTCGAAGGCGACCGGATAGTCCTCCGGCGTCAGGCCGGGGCCACCGTCACGCACCTGCAGTACGGCTCCCCCCTGGTCCGCAGCGGTCACCGACAGCACCAGCGGCCGGCCGGCCGGTAGCAGCCGCAGGGCGTTCTCCGCCAACCCGTCGAGCACCTGCCGGATCCGGCGCGGATCGGTCTGCACGACGACCGGCTCCGTCGGAACTGCCAGCACCAACGGCACCGATCTGGCGCCGCAGCGCACCCGCCAGACCGCCGCCATTGCCGTCAGCAGCCCCGACAGATCGACCGGAAGCAGCTCGACGCGGAACGTGTCGGCGCCCAATCGGGCCAGATCCAGGAGGTCGGAGACCAACCGCTCCATGCGGGACGCCTCGGCACGGATGATCCCCGCGACCTCCGGCACCTCATCCGGCGGCACCAGGCCGTCGACCAGAGCGTCGGCCTGCCCGGCGATGCCGGCCAGCGGCGTGCGCAGTTCGTGCGACACCGAGGTCAGGAACTCGCGCTGCCGGGACTCACTGCGCTGCAGCGCATCTGCCAGATCGTTGACCGACGCCGCGACGTCGGCGATCTCCGCCGGCCCGGCAACCTCGACCCGGGCCGTCCGGTCGCCCGCACCCATCGCCGCCGCCACCGCCGCGGTACGGCGGAGCGGCCGGGTGAGGAGCCGGGCGAAGATCCAACCGGCCGCGATCGCGGCGACCACGCCGATGCCCAGGGCGAGCAACACCCGGTGTTGGAGGTTCGCTCTGGTTGCCGCCGCGATGTCCAGCGGCGCGACCAGCACCACGGACCCGGCATCGATGGCGCGGGCCTCCACCAACAGGGTCACACCCTGCTCGTCGACCTGCGTCGACACCGCCTGCCCCGGCTGGACGCCGGCGTCGCCGATGGCCGCCCTGGCCCGATCGTCGGTGGTCTGGATCCGGCCCCGGGGACCCATCCTGGCCACCGCGATGCCCTGGCCGGCGAGGATCTGCGACACCTTGCCCAGGCCGATCCGCTGCCCCTCGCCGGTCTCGGCGAGCTGCGCGGCCACCACGTCGGCCTGGCCGGCGAGCGTGGATCGGACGGTCTCGGTCGCAGCGCTCCGCACCAGGGCAGTGCCCACCACCCCGGCGATCAGCGCGGTGATCACCGCGACCCCGGCCATCAGCACGCTGATCCGGAGCGCTATCCCGGTACGGCGCGGGCGGTGCGCCGGGGCCTCCGGCCCGAGGGTCACTCGGGTTCCTCGACCGAGTACCCCACGCCGCGAACGGTCCGGATCGGGCTGGCCGCACCGAGTTTCGCGCGCAACGCCGCTACGTGCACGTCGACGGTCCTGGCGCCGGCCGCGGATGCATACCCCCACACCGAGCTGAGCAGGGACGGCCGGTCGAAAACCTGCCCCGGGCGCCGCATCAGGTGCACCAGCAGGTCGAACTCCGTTGCGGTGAAGGCAACCTCGGCGCCGTCGACCTGAACCCGGCGCCCCCGCAGATCGACCCGGACCCCGCCGACCGCGAGCGACTCGGAGCCGCCCACCGGCTGCGGTCCGGCCCGCCGCAGCACGCTGCGCAGCCGGGCGAGCAATTCCCGGGGGTGGAACGGTTTCACCAGGTAGTCGTCGGCGCCGGCCTCCAGCCCGACGATCCGGTCGACGTCCTCGTCCCTGGCCGTCACGAACACCACCGGGGTCCAGTCACCGGAAGCCCGCAGGTCGCGGCAGAGGGTGAGTCCGTCGGTGTCCGGCAGTCCGATGTCGAGCACGATGGCGACCGGACGGTCCCGGCGGACCGCAGCCAACCCATCGGCGCCGGTCCGGGCGAAGGCGGCGGTGAATCCGTCGGAGACCAGGTAACGGCGGATCACGTCGGCGATGGCCGGCTCGTCCTCGATCACCAGGACCAGCCCGCGCCCCGCCGGCCCCGCATCCACGTCGCCTTCGCCTCCCCTATCTGCCACGTCCGGCCCACGCCGGGTGCCGGTTCACCACCCCGGGCTCATCACCTCTGGGCATTGTGCGGCACCAGCTCAGCAGTGGTCGGCGTGGACCTTCGCAACGGCCGCGTCCAGACTCGCCAGTTTCTCGACGTCGGCCGCCCGCTTGTCCGCGCGCGCGCTGAGTCGGGCGGCCTGCGCGGCGTCGCCCTTCGCCTTGGCGGTAGCGGCCTGAGCCCGCAGCCAGGCCACCGACCCCTTGGTCGTGGCGTTGGCGCCGGCTCGTGCGACGACCTTGTCGGCGCGCTTGTCGAGCCTGTTCAGAACTCGGCAGGCGCGGTTGACCGCGCGCCCGTCACCGGTCTTCGCGGGCTTGGCCGCATCGCCGGTGACCGCCGCCGACGGTGCGGCGCTGCTGGTCGCGGGCGCCATCACCGCCACCGGGTTCGCCGCGGCCGATGCACCCGGTGCGGCACCCAGCACGATCGCCACGCCGATCGCGAGAGCGCTGGTGGTCCCGGCGGCCGCTGCCAGAAAGTTCTTCCTCATGGAGATCCGTCCCCTCCGCCGGCCACCTGGGCCGGCGCTTGCCGGCCCCGTGCCGGCTGCCACCACCATGACCCCGGCTCACTCGGCCCGGGTTCGGTGAATGTTCGGATCGTGTGAAGATCGGCGGGCGGTGCGCGACCCCCGCCAGATCGCACCTCAGGGCCAGCGGGGCGGATCGGCGCCATAGCCGGCCGCGCGCACCCAGCTCGGGGACAGGGTGCCGAGACGGCCGGGTGGGCGGATCACCCGCAGCGGACCGTCCGGCGCGTCGAGGGTGATGAGGTACTGCTCGGGGTCGGGTTCGGAGGTGCGCACGGCCGAGTACTCCGCTGCACTCGGGCCGACGCTCTGCAGCCACCGCGCTGTCCGGGCCAGTGACAACCGGGCGTGCGGCGCCGGCCCACCCGCGGCCACCTGGGCGAGCGCGGTCAGCGCGGCGGCGGCGGCCAGGTAGCCGGTTGCGTGGTCGAGGACCTGGGCGGGCAGAGCACCAGGCGTCACCGAACCATCGGCTCCTTCGGCGCCTTCGAGCACCGAGATCCCGGTCGGACCCTGCACCAACGAATCGAATCCGCGGCGGCCACCCCACGGCCCGTCCGTCGACCACGCCGAGAGCCCGACAACAGCCAACCCCGGGTGCCGGGCGAACAGGTCCCCGGTCCCGAGGCCGAACCGGTCCAAGGCTCCGGGGCGGTAGCCGTGCACCAGCAGGTCGGCGTCGTCGAGCAGCCGGTGCAACTGCTGCAGAGCATCGCCCTGAGCCAGGTCGAGCAGCGCACTGTGCTTGCCCTGCAGGGTGTCCAGGGTCTGGGCCGGGATCTCGGGCAGCCCGGGGCTGTCGATCCGGAGCACGGTCGCTCCCCAGCCGGCCAGGGTCCGGGTGGCGACCGGGCCGGCGATCACCCTGGTCAGGTCAACCACCCGCAGCCCGGACGCCGGCAGCCGCGGCGGAGCCTGATCCCGGCCCGGCGGGTGCCGCCCGACATCGGACCCCGGCAGCCACCCGATCAGCGGCTGGGCCGCCACCAGCCGGCCCTGCGGATGGCTCCCCCATGCCGTCGGCGTCCGGATGGCGAAGGCCAGCGCGCCGGCGGCGGCGAAGGCGTCCTCCCATTCGATCGCGGGGCGCCGGGCCAGCGCCGCGCCGACCTCGTCGGGGTCGTCGCGGCAGCGCAGCACCTGCAAGGCCCGCGCGAGATGCCAGGGGTAGTTGGTGTGCAGCCGGACCCAGCCGTCGGAGGTCGGCCAGAATTTCGACAGCGGAGCGAACAGGTTGACGGCCGGTGCCGCACCCACCCGGGCGGCGTAGCGCTCGCTGCGGGCCGCCACCGCCACGTGCGCCGCATCGACCGCGACCCGTCCGGGCGCGCCGCCCCTGGCCGCCAACAGCGCACCGGCGGCTGCGGTGGACGCGGCCACCGCGGCGAGCATCGCGGGCATCGCGGGCAACCTCGACGGCAGGAGTCCGGTCGCCGCGCCATCCACCTGCACCGACGGTCGCTGGGTAGGGTCGAGGTCGCGCCACACCTGCTCGAGGAGCGCTGCGGTCGCCGGATCGGGGTCCATCCGCCCACGTTAGAACTCCGGCTCTACGCTGCGGAGATGGGCAGCCCCGGCGTCAGCGAGATCTTCGACCCGACCCGCTGGCGGGCCGTCGACGGCTTCGAACTCACCGACATCACGTACCACCGGCAGATCGGGCCGCGGCCGGACGGCAGCTCCGGCGACCTGCCGACCGTGCGGATCGCGTTCCATCGGCCGGAGGTGCGCAACGCGTTCCGGCCGCACACCGTCGACGAGCTCTACCGGGCGTTGGACCACGCCCGGATGAGCGGTGACGTGGGCTGCGTTCTGCTCACCGGCAACGGACCGAGCCCCAAGGACGGCGGCTGGGCCTTCTGCTCCGGCGGCGACCAGCGGATCCGCGGTCGCGACGGCTACCGGTACGCCGCCGGCGACGGCGCGGAGACGGTGGATCCGGCCAGGGCGGGGCGGCTGCACATCCTGGAGGTGCAGCGGCTGATCCGGTTCATGCCCAAGATCGTGATCGCGGTGGTGCCGGGGTGGGCAGCGGGCGGCGGCCATTCACTGCACGTGACCTGCGACCTCACCCTGGCCAGCGCCGAACATGCCAGGTTCAAGCAGACCGACGCCGACGTCGGGTCGTTCGACGGCGGTTACGGCTCGGCGTATCTGGCCAAGATGGTCGGCCAGAAGTTCGCCAGGGAGATCTTCTTCCTGGGCCGGGAGTACACCGCGCAGCAGATGCACGAGATGGGTGCGGTGAACGCCGTTGTACCGCACGTCGACCTGGAAACCGTTGCGCTGCAATGGGCTGCAGAGATCAACGGCAAGTCGCCGACCGCGCAACGGATGCTCAAGTACGCGTTCAATCTGGTGGACGACGGCCTGGTGGGCCAGCAGCTCTTCGCCGGCGAGGCGACCAGGCTGGCCTATGGCACCGACGAGGCCGCCGAGGGTCGGGACTCCTTCCTGGAGAAGCGGCCGGCCGACTTCAGCGGCTACCCCTGGGCGTTCTGACGGTGCGCCGCGAGCTGGTCGCGCTGCCGGTACCGACCGGACCCGCGGTGCTCGGACTGCTGCCCCGGCTCGCCGCGGCGCTCGAGGGTAGCGGGCCGGCGCTGCTGCCGGTGCCGGCCGGAGATCCCGGTCGGGCCGGCGAACTGGCCGGTGCACTCGGCGCCGGGGAGCCGCTCGACGTCGCGGAGGACGCGGTGGACGACCCCACCGCGGTGGTCCTGGCGACCTCCGGATCGACCGGGGAACCCAAGGGGGCGATGCTGTCCCGGTCTGCACTGGCCGCCTCGGCGGCCGCAACCCAGCGGCGGCTCGGCGGGCCGGGAGGGTGGCTGCTGGCGCTGCCGGCGTGGCACATCGCCGGGCTGCAGGTGCTGCTCCGCAGCGCGGCGGACGGCAGCACGCCGACCGTGCTGGACACCGGTCCGCCATTCACCGCCGACCGGTTCCGCCGCGCCGCCGCGGACATGGGCAGCGGGCGGCGGTACGTCTCGCTGGTGCCCACCCAGCTGCACCGGCTGCTCACCGATCCGGCGGCCACGGCCGACCTCGCCGGGTTCGACGCGGTCCTGGTCGGCGGCGCCGCCACCGCGACCGTCCTGCTCGACCGGGCCCGGACCGCGGGGGTACGGGTGATCACGACGTACGGCATGAGCGAGACCTGCGGCGGCTGCGTCTACGACGGGCGTCCGCTGGACGGGGTCGCGGTCGCGCTGGAGGGGGCCGACCCGGACGGTGCGACCGGTTCGGCCGCCGGCCGGATCCTGCTCTCCGGGACGGTGCTCGCCCGCGGCTACCGGCGGCGACCGGGGCATCCGGCCTTCCGGCCGGGCGGCGAGTTCCGCACCGATGACCTCGGGGTGCTGACCGCCGGCAGGCTGACCGTGACCGGCCGGATCGACGAGGTCATCGTCAGCGGCGGGTACAAGATTCCGCCGCAGCCGGTCGAGGAGGCGCTGGCCCGGCTGCCCGGTGTCGGCCAGGTGGTGGTCGTCGGGATTCCCGACCCGCAGTGGGGCGAAGTGGTGACGGCGGTGGTGGTGCCGGATGGGCCAGCACCGGACCTGACGGCGCTGCGCGACGCCGATCTGCCGGCCCACCAACTCCCCCGGCGGCTGCTGCTGGTCGACGGGCTCCCGCTGCGCGGTCCCGGCAAGCCGGATCGAGGCGCCGTCCGGCAGCTGGCGGTCGAGGATGCCCGCGAGCTCGACTGACGGGCGGGCGTCCACCACCCAAGACACGCCCGCCTGCGCCCGCAGGGCCCGATGGCCCCCCTTCGGCCGGGTGCGACCAGCGGGCGTGCCTCCACAACCGGGAGACACGCCCGCCGTGCCCGATGGCGCCCCCTCCTTCGCCGGGTGCGACTAGGTTTCTCCGGTGGCCCGTCCAGATCAGTGGCTCGCTGCGGCCCGACCCCGCACGCTGCCCGCAGCAATCGCGCCCGTCCTGGTCGGCTGCGGAAGCGGCTACGCCCTCGGCGGCTTTTCCTGGTGGCGCGGCCTGCTGGCGATGGTCGTCTCCCTGGCCCTGCAGGTCGGCGTCAACTACGCGAACGACTACTCGGACGGGATCCGCGGCACCGACGCGGATCGGGTCGGCCCGTTCCGGATGGTCGGCTCCGGAGCCGCGGCACCGAAAACGGTGAAGGCTGCAGCGTTCGCCGCCTTCGGCGTGGCCGGTGCCGCAGGGGTGGTGCTCGCCGCGATGACGAGCTGGTGGTTGATCCCCGTGGGCGCGGTCTGCGTGTTGGCTGCCTGGTTCTATACCGGCGGCCCGCGCCCTTACGGCTACGCCGGACTCGGCGAGCTGTTCGTCTTCGTGTTCTTCGGTCTGGTCGCGGTCCTGGGCACCACCTACGTGCAGGCCGGACGGGTGTCGCTGACCGCCGTCGCTGCCGCCATCGGGGTCGGGCTGCTGGCCTGCGCGCTGCTGGTGGCGAACAACCTGCGGGATGTGCACACCGACCCGGCCGCCGGAAAGCGCACGTTGGCGGTGGTGCTGGGCGAGCAACTGACCCGCCGTGTGTACGTGCTGATGATCGCGGGCGCGTTCCTGGCCGTTGTGGTGGTCGGAATCCGCCATCCCTGGTGCCTGATCGCGCTGGCCGCGGCCATCCCGGCGGTACCGCCGGTCCGCACGGTGCTCTCCGGCGCCCGGGGCCGGGCATTGATCCCGGTGCTCGGCGGCACCGGCAGGGTGCAGGTGGTCTATGCGGTGTTGCTGACCGCGGGTCTGGTCATCGGCACCTGACCGGAGGCCGGTGCGCCCTGGTCGAGATGGGCGCCGAATCCCCTGTCGCCGGGTCGCTGTGCGCTGGCACCATGGTGTGGTGTTCATCGCAGGCAGGGAGAGCTGGAGGATCTCCATCAACGAGCCGCAGGTCCTGCGGATCGCCCTGTACGTGCGCGAAATCTGCGGCCTGCACCCGTCGGTCGACCCCGAGATTCCGCCGCTGGATCCGCCCGCGGCCGCCTGGCCGTCCTGGGTGCGGCGTCCGCCCGACCCGGAGCCACTACCGCTGTCCCCGATCGAGCTGGCGGCCGCGTCCGTCCAATGGGGCCGCTGGTGGCGCCACGCCCTGCAGACCCCTCACGCCGAGAAGGAGCTGGTGCCGCCGACCTTCCATGCCTTCGCGCACCTGCCAGAGCTGCGCGGACTGCTGAAGCGGCACTTTCCGAACGCGATCCGCTGGTCGACCGCCTTCGCCGACGACCCGCGGGTCAAGGGCGACCACCTGGCGCCGGGGACCAGGCTCACCGAACTCGTCGAAGAACTGGAGCGGGCGGCCGGGCGCTCGGCCAGGCCGTTCGAGCTCAAGATCACCGTGATCTCGGTGCAGACCAAGCACGCCTGGATCCTCGACCCCGGGCACCTGCTGATCACCCATCACCTGATCAGGGACGACGAGAACGTGTTGGACTGGCTGCGCCCGCAGATCCGCGCGCTGGTCTGAGGTTCCCGCGGGATCAGGCCGGCACGATCAGCTGAGCAGGGTCGTCAGTCGCGGGGAACTTCGTCGGCCGCGGTGGTGTCGTCTCCGGCCAGCGCGGAGCGCAGCCGGTCCCGCTCCGAGCGCCGGTCCGCCGACCTGGCCGCCAACAGCGCGGTGACCCGCAGCCGCGGCCGGGCGAACAGCAGCCACGCCATCGGTAGCTGCAGCACCACGGCCAGCAGCACCGCCATGATCAGCGGCAACTGGACACCGGCCAGCCGCGGCAGGTAGTAGAGGACCACCGTCAGGCCGACCAGCAGCAGCAGCCGCAGGGCGGAGTAGCCGATGACCGCCCGAACCAGCTCCCCGCGTTCCGGGCGTCCTGCCGGAGCTCCCTCGGCGGATTCCATCACGGTGCCAACCTACTGGCGCGCCGTGTCGGCGCCCGTGGCGAGGTCCACGCCGGTATCGAGTTCGGCGCCGGTCGCGAGCAGCAACAGCGCGCGCCCGTAGGCCTGGCCCGCGTCCGCATCGAGCACCTCGTGGGCTCGACCGGCCACCTCCAGGTCCACCCGGTAGCCCCCGTCGACGGGAGCCAACCCACGGAACGCACCCCCGAGCAGCTTCCGGAGCTGGTCTTCGGCGGGCAGCCAGACGGCGTCTGCCTGTTCGATGCTGTCGAGAGCCCACTCGACGGTGCCGTTGAACCGGATGAGCCGCCGACCCGCGGTCCCGACGACGTCGACCACCATCGTCGACACCACGAACACCGACGAATCCAGGTCCTTACCGGGGACTGCGAACCGGTCGCCCTCCGCGGGAGTCCAACGCACGCCGGCCTGCTGGAGGCCGAGGGCAAGGTCGAGACTGATCACGCCTCCAGTGTGCGTGACCGCGCGCCGACCGGTACCGGCACACTGACCCACCCGGCACACTGACCCACCCGGCACACTGACCCACCCGGCACACTGACCCACCCGGCACGGCAACGGGCCGGGGCCATACCCCTCAGCCGGGCTCGGCCGCCCGGGCCGGCCTCGACTCGAACCGGGTGGCCAGCACCACGGTGGTACGGGTGCGCGCCACCCCCGCGATGCCGCGGAGCCGGCCGAGGCAGCGGTGCAGATCGTCGACGCTGGCCACCCGGACCTTGACGATGAACGCCTCATCGCCGGCGACCGCGTAGCAGCTCTCGACCTCCGGGATGGCCTCGAGGGCGGCGGCGATGTCGTCGTCCCGACCGTTCTCGCCCGGCTCCAGCCCGATCAGGGCCGTGACGCCCAGTCCGATGGCGCCGGCATCGACGGTGGCCCGGTAGCCGGTGATCACACCGGAGGACTCCAACTTGGCGACCCGTTCGTGGATCGCCGAGGAGGACAAACCCACCGTGCGGGCAAGTTCGGCGTAGCTCGCCCGGCCGTCGGCGCGCAGCGCATCGATCAATCGGCGGTCCACCGCGTCCATCGGTCTGCTCGCCTCCGTCACCCACCGCCGGCCGGTCGGGTTCTCCCTGCGCATGATCAGGCGATCCGCAGGGCAACGGTAGTCCGAAGGGGTAAAACCGGCGGCGCAGGGCACCTTCGGATTCCGTCGTCACAAGATGTTAGCGAAGAAAAAGGGTTCGAGAGCACTGCTCTAACGTTGTGATCCTGTCGTTACTCGAACCTACGAAACGTCGAGGAGCGTCGCGCGCATGCATACCGAATGGGCTACCGCTGCCCAGCGGATCGGGCAAAGCGACCAGTCTCTACGAAATCTCTCCGGCCCAGCACGACCCAATCCCCCCGGACGGCGTAGCAGGGCTGGAAACTGCTATTCCGGACATACCGACCTTTATGATAAACTTGGTCGGTTGTTAACTCTCGAGTAACCCGTACGAATGGCGCACAATGGTCATCACGACGCCGTTCCCGGCGTATGAGGCCAAGTCGGGGCCCTACATGGAGGTGGCAAGTGAGTGTCGAGAATTCCGAGCGGTTGTTGACGCCTGGTGAGGTTGCGTTGATGTTCCGGGTAGACCCCAAAACGGTCACCCGCTGGGCATCGGCCGGCCGCATCGGCTCGATCCGCACACCTGGCGGACACCGCCGATTCCGCGAGTCCGAGGTGAGCGCGCTGCTCGCAGACCTCACCGTCGAGGCGTCGCGTACCAGCGCCTGAGCGGCAACCACGATCCCGCCGGCCGGTGACCACCGGCCGTCCGGGCGAACAACGATCCGCCGCCCCCGACTCTCCCGCAGCAGTACGCGGAAAAGCCGGGGGCGGCGGTCTGTCCGGTGCGGTCCAGAATGCGCGCCACCCGCCTCGACGTGCGTACTGTGGAGGGTGGCAGAAGGAGGCACCGATGTACGTGCTCATGGCGCTGGTTGTGACGGTGCTGGTGATCACCCTGGCGTGGCGCGGATTCGGTGCCGACGGTGCCCGGACCAGGCAGGACGAACCGAGCCCACGGCTGCACCGACCGACCCGCGCCCCCCGAACCACCGCACCCGACGACGACCCGGAATTCCTCGGCGAGATCGACCGGAAGCTACGCGGCGAGGACAAGAGCGGCTGATCGGTCCTCGTTCCGAGAGCCCGGCGACCGCCGGGACTTTCGTCCCCGGGCGACACAGCGGTTCACACCGGGTCGCCGTGAGCGAGTCGGTAGCGCTCGTAGATCACCCGTGAGCCGAACGTTCTGGTCTCGATCAGGTCGAGCGAGATGTCCTGGGCGGTAGGTGGCAGATACGGCGTGCCACCACCGACCACGATCGGCATGCGGAAGATGCGCAGCTCATCGACCATGCCGAGGCCGATCGCTGCGGCGGCGAGGCCGGCCCCGCCGATCTCGACGTCCCGATCGGTTGCCCCGAGTGCCGCGCCCACCCCCTCGGCCACCGAGGAGTCGGCGAGCCGGGCGTTGCCCTGGACGCTGTGCAGCGTGCGGCTGAAGACCACCTTCGGCAGGGCGGACCAGACGTCGGCGAATTCGGCCGCGAGCGCGGTGTCGCGCAGCGATGCATCGGTCTCCCACGGCAGCATCGTTTCGTAGAGCCTGCGACCGCACAGGTGGGCGCCGAGCTCTCGCACTCGCGCGAGGTGGAACGCAAAGAGTTCCTCGCTCGGTGCGGTCCACCCGAAATCGCCGTTCCGGTCGGCGATGAAGCCGTCAACGGACACGCTCATCGAGTAGATCAGCACCGCCCGATCCTAATCCGGCCACCCGCCCGAGCCCGCGTCGTCATCACCGATCCGGGGCCGGGCGGCAACCACCGGCGGCGGCACCGCCCGGTCGAGGAGAGCTCAGTTGAGACCGGCGTAGCTGTGCAGGCCGGACACCACCATGTTCACGAAGAACAGGTTGAAGACGATCGTCGCGAAGCCGAGCACCGAGATCCAGGCCGCCCGCACGCCACGCCAGCCGGCGGTCGCCCTGGCGTGCAGATACCCGGCGTAGAACACCCAGCTCACGAAGGCGACCGTCTCCTTCGGGTCCCAGCCCCAGTACCGACCCCAGGCCACCTCCGCCCACATGGCGCCGGCGATGATCGCGAAGGTGTAGACCGGGAACGCCACGATGGCCGTGCGGTACGCGATCCGGTCCAGCGTGGCCAACGACGGCAGCTTGGCCAGCATGGACCGGTCGTTGCGCCGCCTCGGACTCGCCGCCTGGTTCCGGCCGCCGCGTCGGTACCGCGGCAGCAGCCGGCGCCTCAGCGCGCCGGCACCGCCGCCTGCCTGACTACCGGCATCCGGGGCGGAGGCCGTGGTCGCCGCGGCCAGCTTGCGCTCGTAGCGGTGCCGGAGCACGTACATGAGCGACGCCGCACCGGACACCAGGAGCACGCTCGCGGACAGCGAGATGGTGGTGACGTGGATCCACTTCCAGTACGAGTTCAGCGCCGGTACCACCGGGCCGGCCGGGGTGTAGAGCACGGTGCCGGCCACGAAGGCCAGAATGCCGACCGGCAGCGCGACGAACAGTCCGAGCCCTCTGGCGCCGGTCCTGGCCAGCACCACCAACCAGCACAGGGTGGCGGCGGCGCAGATCATCGAGGTGAACTCGTACATGTTCGCCAGCGGCAGCCGACCGGCGGCGAATCCGCGGGCGACGATCGACACCACGTTCGCCACCAGCGCCACCACCGTGACCACCACGGCTGCCCGGCCGTACCGGACGCCCCAGGACGCCTTGGCCGGCTTCTCGACGACCCCGATGCCGGTACGGGTGATCGTGGCGGTGCCACCGGCCCTGGTCGCGGCCCGCAACTCGACGCTGGCCGCCTCGGCAGCGGTCGGCTGGGTGCCGCGCCCGGCCGCGAACGCGATCCCGTAGCAGACCAGAGCGGCCAGATAGCCGGCCATTGCGCACTCGAAGGCCAGGTCCGAGAGATGCGCCAGAGACTCGTTGACCATGCGTCACACGCCTTTCCGCGTCGTACCCGGCCGGCTACCGCCCTGCGGCCAGCCGCCGGCCGGCCCCGGCATGGCGGCCAGCTTCGAGAACTCCTCGCCGTACCCGGCCTGATCGGTCCGGGCGAGCCCGCCGACCTCGACCACGGTACGGCCCGCCGGTGCGTCCGGCCCGGCCGGGCGGATCCGGAACCACACGCGGCGCCGCTTGATCGTCAGCGACGTCATCAGCCCGAGCAGCAGGAACACCGCGGACACCAGAGCCCAGAACTGCGCCGGATCGTACGAGGTCTGCAACGACACCCATTCCTGGTAGCCGGTGAACGTGATCGTGGTGCCGTCGTTCAGGGTCACCGACTCGCCGCGGTACAGATTGACCCGCTCCTGCTTGACCAGGGCGCCCTTGTCGACCTGATCCTGATCGATCGCGAACACCGACTGCGCCCGGCCGGTCTCCATCCCCAGGTCGCCCTTGTAGATGTCCACCGCAACGCCGGGTTTCAGCGCCGCCGGAAACGCCGAGGACATGATCCCATCCGTGGTGACCGCGGTGGGCGCGAAGATCCCGACGATCGCGAGCTGGTGCTTGCGCACGTCGTCGCCGGTGACGCCAGGCGGATCCACGACCTTGACCGCGCCCTGCGAGGTGAAGTTGTGGTCGCCGTTGGCCGGCACGAACGGTTGCTGGTAGTCGCGCACCGCCCCGTCCGGGAAGGTCACCCGGAACTGGGGCGTGTAGCCGTGGCCGAGCAGGTAGAGCCGCTCGCCGCCGATCCGCAGCGGGTCGTTGACCTGCAGGACGTCCGGGTGCCAGGTGCCGGTCCCGGTGTCGGCGTCGCCCTGATAGCGGATATCGGCGCGGAACGCGATCGCCTGGCCCTCGTTCGTGTACTCGGCATGGAAGTCGTCGACCTGGATGCAGAACGGATTCAGCTCGGTGCCGTCAACGGTGAGGCCGGGCCGGAAGTTGTCGTAGTTCGCCGGCGACAGCGAGCAGAATCCTTGGCCGGCGGTGACGATGATCGACGCCTCGTACCCGAAGAGCTTGCCCACCGCGATGGCGACCAGCAGCCCGAGCAGCGAGAGGTGGAAGACCAGGTTGCCGACCTCCCGCAGATAGCCGCGCTCGGCCGAGATGGTCAGCGCGCCATCGGCCTCGGTTCGCCGGACCGTTCGCCAGCGGCGCCACCGGCGGCCGGTCAACGCGGTGCCCACCCGGTCCGCCACCTGCTCCGGCGTGCCGTCGACGGTGCGGCGCTCGTGGTGCGGCAACCTGCTCAGATTGCGCGGGGTGGCCACCGGGTCGGCGCGCACCTGCCCGATGAACTCCCAGGTGCGGGGCAGCACACAGCCGACCAGCGAGGTGAACAGCAGCAGGTAGATGGCCGCGTACCAGGGCGAGGCGAACACCTCGAAGAAGCCCAACCGGTCGAGCCAGGGGCCCAGCGTCGGGTGGTCGGCGATGTACTGCGCGGTCTTGGTGGTGTTCAGCGACCACTGCGGCAGCAGCGCCCCGGGCAGCGAAGCCAGTGCCAGCAGGAACAGCAGGATCAGCGCGGTGCGCATGCTGGTGAGCCGGCGCCAGGTGTTGCGGCCGAACGCGAGCAGGCCGCTCAGCCGGCCGCGGCGCGGCGGCTCCGCGCCGCCGGTCACAGCAGCCGCCGGGCCGGACGGCTCGGAAAGGCCCGGCTGATCCGTGGCGAGCGGCGACTCGTCCAGCTGGGTGTCGCGGAGGTAGCCCTCGCGACCGGGCACTAGAGCACCGTCCCGACGTCGGCGTACTGCCCGCGCAGCCACGCCACGAAGTCGCCCCAGAGGCCGGTCACCATCAGCAGGCCCAGCACGATCAGCAGCACCCCGCCGATCACCTGGATGGTCCTGGCGTGCCGCCGGAGCAACCCGACGGTGCTGGTCGCCCACCCGAACCCGAAGGCGAGCAGGACGAACGGCGCCCCGAGGCCGACGCAGTACAGGACGACGAGCAGCAGCCCCCGCCAGACGTTGCCGTTCCAGTCGGTGCCGGCAGCGAGCGCGTTCACCCCGACGAACGTCGGGCCGAGGCACACCGTCCACCCGATCGCGAAGAACGCGCCCAGCAGCAGCGCGCCGAAGATCCGTCCGGTGGGGCGGGCGTGGATCCTGGCCTCGCGCTGCAACGGTCGGACATAGCCCAGCATGGCCAGACCCATCACGACGGTGACCACGCCGCCGATCCGGACCAGCAGGTCGCCGTGCTCCAGGAACACCCGGGCCAGCCCGAGCACCAGCAGCGACTGGGCCAGGAAGATGACGGTGAAACCGGCGACGAACAGCAGGGTCGCCTGCACCGCCCTGGCCCGGATGGCGGTGGTCGGGGTCCCCCGGCCACTGCGTGGGCCGGGGCTGCCTCCTGCCGTTCCCTCCGCCCCGACCAGGCCGACCAGATACGACAGGTAACCGGGTACCAGGGGCAGCACACACGGCGAGGCGAAAGAGATGACGCCGGCGGCCAGCGCCAACCCGGCAGCGAGCAGGAACGGACCGGAGATGACGGTTCCGGTGATGTCCTGCGCGGCGGACACGGCCATCGAGGAGACCATCAGCGCGACTCGGCGGCGATCGGGGCGATCGCGGCCTCGAGCTCGTCAGCGGTCACCGATTCCAGCCAGATGTGGGCCACCCGATGGTCGCGGTCGAGCACGATGGTCGACGGGATCGCGCTCGCCGGGTAGCCCCTGAGCGAGAGCAGGGTGCGCATCGTCGGATCGAAGATGGACGGGTAGCCGATGCCCTTCGACGCCTGGAAGTCGGCGCCTGCGGACTGGCTGTCCCGCACGTTGACCCCGACGAACTGCACCCCCTTGCCGGTCAGGCCGGTTGCGGCACTGTTCAGGTCGCCCGCTTCGGCCCGGCAGGGCGCGCACCAGGAGCCCCAGAAGTTCAGCACCACGACCTTGTCCGGGTAGTCGGCGACGGAGACCGTCCCGCCGCCGTCCAGATTCGGGCCGGACAGATCGCCGACCGGCTTGCGCTCGGCCACCGGGTAGGAGAGCTCGGTCTTGCCGCCCGGCGAGACGAACGTGAACGAGCCGCCATAGACCGCGGCGTCGTCGCCGGTGGAACACCCGGTCGCGGCGGCGGTCAGCACCAGCAGCAGGGCGGCCCACCGCCGGAGGGTTCTCACGCGCCCGCCGCAACGTCGTTGCTGTCGTCCAGGGCGGCGATGTGGGCGACCGGCTCGGTGTAGCGCAGCCCGGTGAACACGCCGTCGTCGAAGTGCAGCGAGGTGAGCGACGCCAGCCCGCACTGGCGCTTGGCCGGGTTGTGCCAGAGCCGTCGACCCTCGAGGTAGCGGCGCACGGTCCAGATCGGCAGCTGATGGGAGACCAGCAGCGCCTGGTGGCCCTCGGCATGGTGGACGGCGGTGTAGACCGCGGCGAGCATCCGGTGCGCGATGGCCAGGTACGGCTCGCCCCAGGACGGTGTCACCGGATTGCGCAGCTTGCCCCAGTGCTGCGGTCGGCGCAGCACCCCGTCGCCGACCGCGACCCGCATTCCCTCGAACACGTTGGCCGCCTCGATGAGCCGGTCGTCGGTGGTGACCGCCAGGCCGAACCGGGCCGCGGCCGGTGCGGCCGTCTCCTGGGCCCGGACCAGGGACGATGCGGCCAGATAGATGAGGTCGGCACCGGCCAGGTGGTCGGCGATGCCGACCGCCATCTGCTGCCCCGACCGGGCGAGGTGGTAGCCGGGCAGTCGGCCGTAGAGGATCTTGTCCGGATTCTGCACCTTGCCGTGCCGGAGCAGGTGCACCGTGGTCCGGCTCATCCCGCGCAGCCCTGATACCGGTGGACCCGGACCGGGTCGGTGCGGAGCAGGGCGATCACCCGTCCAGTGTCCCAAATGCCGACGGCGGCGACGACGAGCCCGGGGGACGTAGGTCCTCCGGGGGGGCCGACCGGGGTCACCGGCCGGGACGGGAGAGCCGGCGCAGCCGAATCGCCCGGTGGCTATCGGTCACCGCCGCGACCACCAGCAGACCCGCCACCAGCGCGAGGCCCGCGGCGCCGACGATCCACGGGCCCGAGTATCGCGTCACCGGGGTGAGGGTCTTGCCGAGGTACGGTCCGAAGTCGCTGTCGTGCATCGAACGCTGCCACATCGCCACCGCGCCGACGACCGCGGCCACCGCGCCGATCAGGGCCAACACCGCCCGCACCACGAGCACCCTGGCGACGTCCCCGGCCGCACGCCGGGTGCCGGGCAGCCGAGTGCGGCCGCCGCCCTCCGCTCGGGTTGCGGGAACCTTCGGCGCGGCCGGAACCGCCGGCCCGGGCGCCGCCGTCGTCACGCTGCCTTGCGCCGGGCCTTGGTCCTGGCTATGTAGATGCCGCCCTTGCCGATGAAGCTGAGCATCAGGGCGACGGCGAGGAGCAGGGTCGCGAGCATCGTCGGCCAGCCGGACACGGCGAACAGCAGCGTCAGGATGAACGCCACCGCGACCACCCCGATCAGTACCCTCCTGGCCCAGAGCGCCCCGGTCCGGATGAACCAGCCAGCCGCGATCGACGCGGCCCCCATGGCCGCGAACAGCAGCCCGAACAGGACCAGCTGGGTGGTCAGGCCGGACCAGTCCTGCGCCTGCATGGTCCGGTAGCCCTTGCAGGTGGTGGCCAGCTCGGCCTGATCCGGCGCCGGGGTCGTGGTGACCGCGTCGCCGATCCCGCCGACCGCCTCGCACTTGGCGACCTCGGAGGCGTACGCGACCCGGTAGCTGTCGATCTGCTGGTTGTGCAGCACCACGGTGGCGGTACCGACGAACAGGTAGATCAGGCCACCGATCAACGAGAGCACCATCGCCGCCTTGATCCCGGTCGGCACCACCAGGGGCTTGCTGGTGTCGTCCTCCTCGATCGGCGCCGGCGTCAGTGCGGACGAGAGGTTGGCCAGGAAGCCGCGGCGCTGGGGTCGGGACCCGGGAGACGTCATGCTCTGCAACTTACCTGTTCACGGTGAAGATCCTGGCCATCCGGTGCCCGACCCAGCGGCCGGACACCCGGTCAGTAGCGGCGGCCCTTGACCGCTGCGAAGTACTGGTTGGACGGCGTCAGGTACATCAGCACGATCGCCACCGCCGCGAGGACGAATCCGACCCAGCCGGTCCATCCCGACGACGAGCTGTACACGTGGCCGTTGACCGTCACCGTCGACTTCACTCCGAAGGCCTGCAGCAGCGAGAGGGCGGCGAGCACGGTCAGTACGATCCGCGCCCAGTTGCGGCCGGCCCGCATCTTGAATGCGAAGAAGATGTACAAGGCGGCGAAGACCACGCCGAAGCCGATGGTCGCGACCTTGACGGCCGTGATGACGCTGCTGGCGTCCACCCCGGTGCCGGACAGATCGGCCTGCCGTACCGCCTCGTCCCAGATCGACGAGTTCAGCACCAGGATGATGCCCAGCACCGCCACAACAGCGGTCACCACGAAGATCACGAACGCCACCGTCACCGGGGTCGGCACCGGCGGCTTCGGCGGCAGTGCGGCAGGCCCACCGGGGTAGCCACCCGGATAGCCGGGCTGACCACCGGGGTAGCCGGGCTGGGCCGGATAGCCCTGCTGGGCCGGATAACCCTGCTGGGCCGGATAACCCTGCTGGGCCGGATAGCCCTGCTGGGCCGGCGGGTAGCCGGGCTGGCCGCCGGCGTAGCCCTGCTGGTACCCGCCTGGGGCGCTGGGGTTTCCGGCCTGGTACGGCTGCTGCGGCGGCTGGTACTGACCGCCGGTGGCCGGATTCCAGGGATCGGGCGTGTTCGGGTCCTGCGGGGTCGTCATGGGAGCACCGTAGCGAGTGCGGCAGTCGGACGTACAGGGAGGGAACCGACATCGGTGCGCGCCGCGCATCCGGCCGCGCGCGGACCGCCGGGCCCCGCTCCGTTGAGAACGGTCGGTTCTCTTCGGCACAGTTCGCGACGTTCCGAGGACACCGACTGTTCTCAACGCACGGTGGCTCCACGGCCGCGACTACTCAACTGCCGCGACGGAGCGGACCGCCGCTGTCACCGCCGGCGCGGCGCCTTCCGCGGCGGCGGCAGGGCGCCCTCGGACCGGAGCCGGGAGGCGTGCTCGGCCAGCGATTCGATCAGCGCTGCGACGTCGGCGATCTCGGGCTGCACATCGACCCTGAGACCGAACTCGCGGGCGGTCTCGGCGGTCTTGGGGCCGAGGCTGGCCACGATGGTCCGGGTGTGCGGCTTGCCGGCGATGCCGACCAGGTTGCGCACGGTGGACGCCGAGGTGAAGCAGACCGCCTCGAAGCCGCCGGACTTGATCGCCTCGCGGATCGGCGCTGGCGGCGGGGCCGCCCGGACCGTGCGGTAGGCGGTGACGTCGTCGATCTCCCAGCCACGCTCCCGGAGCCCCTCGGCGAGGGTCTCGGTGGCGATGTCGGCCCGCGGCAGCAGCACCCGGTCGACCGGGTCGAGCAGATCGTCGAACTCCGGGAAGTCGTCGAGCAGACCCGCCGACGACTCCGGGTGCCCGGAGATCAGCTCGGGGGTGATGCCGAGCGCCCGGACGGCGTCACCCGTGACGGCGTCGACGCAGGCGATCTTCACGCCGGCGAACGCGCGGGCGTCCAGACCGAACTCGGTGAACTTCTCCCAGACCGCCCGCACCGAGTTGGTCGAGGTGAAGACGATCCACTGGTAGCGGCCGTCCACCAGACCCTTGACAGCGCGCTCCATCTGCGCGGGGGTGCGCGGCGGCTCGACAGCGATGGTCGGCACCCGCTCCGGGATGGCACCGTGGCCGCGGAGCAGTTCGACCATGGCGTCGCAGGAATCCTTCGTCTGGGGCACCAGCACCCGCCAGCCGTACAGGGCCCTGGACTCCCACCACGAGAGCTTCGACCGCTGCACCGCGCCGGTGCCGAGCGAAACGACGAGCGAACCGAGCATCTCGCGGCCGATGCCGTCCAGGGTGGCCAGAGTTCCGTCGACGGTCCGCTGGGTCGGCAGGGTGGCGCCGGAGGTGATGGTCGCCGGGGTCTCCGGAGCGAAACCGGACTCGGCAAGCGCGGCGGAGGCATCGGCGAGGTGGCCCGCTGCGGTCTGCAGCAGCAGGGAACCCGGAGCTGTCGCCAGGCCGCGCCAGTCGGTGATCGACCGGACGTCGGCGATGGTGTGCATCGAGCCGACCGAGATGCCGGCGTAGGCGGCCGCGGCGGTCGCCGCGGACAGGCCGGGGACGACCTCGAACGGGACAACGGTCCGGGCGATCGCGTGGATCTCGCGCACCACCGGGTCCGCGGTCACCACGTCACCGGAGACGATCCGGACCACAGCGGCACCCGGCCTTGGCTGCGGTGGCGAGCATCTTGGCCACCTCGGCCGGCTCGCCGACCGCGGGTCGGATCTCGGCATCCGCAGCGATACCCGTGACGTCGTCGCCGACATCCGGATCGGTGACCACCAGGCGTCGCGCCGACCAGCAACTCGTGCGCCCGCATGGTGAGCAGACCTGGATCGCCGGGACCGGCCCCGATGAAGGCGATACGTCCGCCAGTCGTGCGCGCGCGGCTCATGACCTGCTCCCTTGGTTCATCGTGAGGGGAATGCCGGCGGGGTCCGCCGAACGAAGCGCTCCGGGCGGGGTGACGACGACCCCGGAGACAGTGCTGGTGTCGCGTCTGGCCTCGTGGAATGCCAGCATCTGGAGCTCGAGGCCCAGATCGACGCGCCGCACCTCGACACCGGCCGGGACATCCAGCACGGCGGGTGCGAAGTTCAGGATGGATCGGACGCCGGCCGCGACCAGCACGTCGGCGACCTGCTGGGCCGCCTCCCGGGGGGTGGCGATCACCCCGATCGTGACGCCTCGTTCGACACACAACGACACCACCTCGGTGACGTCCTCGACGGTCAGGCCGGCAACGGTGCGGCCGATCTTGGCGGGATCGGCGTCGAACAGGGCGGTGAGGGCGAAACCGCGGCCGCGGAACCCCGAATACCCGGCCAACGCCTGGCCGAGATTTCCCAGGCCGACGAGTGCGACCCGATGCGAGTGCTGGGCACCGAGGGCCCTGGTCATCTCATCGATCAGCACCGTGACGTCGTACCCGACCCCCCGGGTGCCGTGGCTGCCGAGATAGGACAGGTCGCGGCGGAGCTTGGCCGGGTTCACCCCGGCGGCGCGGGCCAGATCCTCGGAGCAGATGGTGCCGGGCACCGACCAGGTGGTGAGAACCCGCAGATACCCGGCAAGGCGGGCCACCGTGGCCTCGGGAATGTCCCGGGCGCGCTGACCGTCCCGCTCGCCGCCGGTCTGCATCCTCACAGTTACCGCTTCCAGTGCCGGGAGCACGGGGAGATGGCCCCGCAACTCTGGTGGCGACGGCATGTGCTAGGTCGCCGATGCCGTCAGCCTAGTCATTTGTGCACGCAGGCACAAAGTCACTATGTGGGCAGGGATCCCACCATCTAGGATGCGACCGGCGCTCGGACGCTCAGCCGGTGAGTGCCGCGCGAAGCCGCTCGCGGTCGACCCGGAACTGGGCGTGGTCGGCGCCGTCGATCAGCACCACCGGCACCAGGTCGCCGTACTCGGCCTGCAGGTCAGGGTCGGCATCGACGTCGGCCTCGGTCCACTCGGCGCCGGCGGCAGCGGTCTCGGCGATCACCGCGGCGCGGGCGTCGTCGCACAGGTGGCAGCCGGCCCGGGTGAGCAGCGTCACCTGCCGGGCCGGGCGATCGGTCATACCCGGGTCCTGGTCAGCGAGCGGGCGACCACCATCCGCTGGATCTGGTTGGTGCCCTCGACGATCTGCAGGACTTTCGCCTCCCGCATGTACCGCTCGACCGGGTAGTCCTGCACATACCCGGCCCCGCCGAGCACCTGCACCATGTCGGTGGTCACCGACATGCACATGTCGGTGGCGACCAGCTTGGCCATCGCCGCCTCGGTCGAGTAGCGCAGTCCGGCGTCCCGCCGACGCGCGGCGTACAGGTAGAGCTGACGGGCGGCCGCGATCCCGGCGGCGGCGTCGGCGAGCAGGAAGCCGACCCCCTGGTGCTCGTAGATGGGCCGGCCGAAGGTGCTCCGCTGCCCCGCATAGTCCAACGCCGTGTCCAGCGCGGCCTGGGCCACGCCCACCGCGCAGGCCGCCATGCCCAGGCGCCCGGAGTCCAACGCCGTCAACGCGACCTGGAAGCCGTCGCCCTCAGCACCGAGGAGCTGCGCTGCCGGCAGCTGGACGTCGGAGAAGTGCACCTGCGAGGTGATCGAGCTGCGTAGGCCCATCTTTCGTTCCGGCGCCGCCGCGGTGATGCCCTCGGTGGTACCCGGCACATGGAAGGCGGACAGCCCGCGGGTGCCGAGGCCGGTCCTGGCCATCAGGAGATAGAAGTCGGCGATCGGGCCATGGGTGATCCAGGCCTTGGTGCCGTTGATCAGATAGCCCTCTGAATTCCGCACCGCGGTGGTACGCATGGCCGCGACGTCGGATCCGGAGTGCGGCTCGGACAGGCAGAAGGCGCCGATGGTGTCGCCACTCAACATGGCCGGCAACCAGGCGCGCCGCTGCGGCTGACTCCCGAACTCGGCGACCCCGTGGCAGGCCAGCACGTGCACGCTGACGCCGAGGCCGACCGCGAGCCAGCCGCGGGCCAGCTCCTCGAGGACCTGCAGGTAGACGGTGGCCGGCTGACCGCCGCCGCCGTATTCCTCCGGATAGGGCAGGGACAGCAACCCGGCCTCGCCGAGGGTCTTGAAGACGTCCCTGGGGAAGGTGCCGGAGGCCTCGGCCTCGTCGACCCGCGGCAGCAACTCGTTGCGGACCAGGTCCCTGGTCAGCTCCAGGAGTGCTCTGGATTCGTCGGAGGGCAACTCCCGGTCGACGAGCACCCGGGCAACGGGATGGGACATGGTCCTGACTCCCTCGGGTAGCAGGCGGTACCACCGTGGCACCGGACGGTTCGCCCCAGTGTGACGGATCGTTCGGGCGTCCGACCATCGGAGGTCCAAGAAATTCACCGTGACCTGCTCCGGCCGCCCTCCCGGGCCGGCCCCGGCCGACCCACACCCCGGACCGCTCAGAGCACCTCGTCGCCGAACAGGTCCTCGTCGGTATCCCGGACGCCGCGTCGGGATCGGGTTCCGGTGCCGGGCAGCCGGACGCCGAGTTGGTCCAGGTCGGCCGCCGGCTCCGGCGCCAGGTCCGGGTTCTCCGGCGCGCCGCCGGCCGCCGGATCGGACACATCCTCGCCGGTCAGCGGCTCGTCGACGGGTTCCGCCGGTCGCGGTTCGGCATCGGCAGGAGCGTCGTCGAGGAGGTCGTCGGCGGCGGCGGCGTCCGGCACCTCCGGTCGGACCGCGGTCAGCGGAGCGGCCGGGGTCGGCCCCACCGTCAGGTCGATGCCGGCGGCTTCGGCATACAGCAGCCTGGCCGCCACCCGGTCCAGCCGGCCCAACTCGGTCCTGGGCAACGCCGCCATCAGGTGGAACTCGGTGGGCCGTTTGAAGATCGGCAGTCGCTCGGCGACGAACTCGGACAGATCGTCCTCGGTCGGGTGGGTGCCGGGCCGGGCCGCGAGCACCGCCACCACCTGCTGACCTGCGCGACCTGGGACGCCCACCACGGCGGCCTCGGCGACGTACGGGTGGTGGTCGAGCACCTCCTCGACCTCTCGCGGGTAGACGGTGAATCCCGCGACGGTGATGGTCTCGCCTGCGCGGTCGACCAGGTGCAACTCCCCCGCGTCATCGGTGTAGCCGACGTCGTCGGTGACGAACCAGCCCGACTCGTCCGGGCCGCCCGCGCCGTCGGGCCAATAGCCGGAGAACAGTGTCCGGCCGCGGATCGCGATGTGCCCGACCTCCCCGGACCCGGCCACCTCGGCCGCGATCTCGTCGTCCGTGCCGGGCCTGTCGGCGCCGTCCTCCACCTCCGGTTCGCCGGCCTCCACGATCCGCACCTCGATGCCCGGCAGCGGCAACCCCACCGAGCCCGCGCGGGCACCGTGGGTCATCAGCGAACTGCACACCACCGAGCTGCTCTCGGAGATCCCATAGCCCTCCCAGACCGGCTGACCGGTGAGCTTGCGGATGCCGGCGAAGTCCGCCGGATCCAGCGGGGCCGCCCCGGACGTCATCAGCCGGACGGACGCCAGCGACCGGTCGGCGCCGGGAATGCTCCGGAGCTCGTGGTAGAGGCCGGGGGCGCCGGGAACGATGGTGACGCGGTGCGCCTTGACCGCCTCCAGCGCCGCGACCACGCCACCGGTCGCCGGCACCACCGCCGATCCGCCCACCCGGGTCAGCGGCAGGAATGCCGTGACGAAGCCGGCGAGGTGGAACAGCGGGAGGGCCAGCAGCACCCGATCGGTGGCCTTCAGGCCGAGCAGGCCGGCCTGCAGAATGGCCTCGACGGCGGCCAGCACCGCCCGGTGCGAGAGCATCACGGCCTTGTCGCTGTGCGCTGCCCGCGCGATCACCGCGAGATCCTCGCCACCGGCCGCTGCGGCACGGCCGGATACCGCTGCGGGCCGCGGCCCGGCGGTCCACCAGCCGGTGAGATCGGTCGGGAGGAAGGCCTGCACCCGGCCGTGGTTCCTGGTGGTGGCGATCCCGATGTCGGCCTGCACCCGCCCCGCGATGAGCGCGGCGTCGGTCCGGGCCGGGTCGATGGGCACCGCCACCAGTCCCGCGCGGGCGATCGCGAACAGGGTGAGGGCCAGATCGCTGCCGGTGGGAAGCGCGACCAACACCCGGGCCCCGGCGGGTATGCGGGTCTCGCGCAGGGCGTCCGCTCCGGCGTCCGCAGCGGCGTCCAACTCGCCCCAGGTCCGCACCTGGTCGTCGCTGATCAGCGCGGGTCGTTCCGGGTGGTCGCGACCCGCGGCCCGCAGCAGATCCGCAAGGTTGCCTGCACCGTCGGCTGCCGTCATCACGTCCCTGTCCGTCGTTCCCCGTCCGCCGGATCCGGTGCGTCGCCCGGTCCACTTCCAGCCTAGTTCGCGACCGTGGTGCGGGGGCGGGCCCGGTCACGCGGCCGGTGCGCGCCGCAGGGGCCCCGATACTCACCTCGCGGACGGCCCGGTGATCGCTACCCTGGGACCGTCGGGATCGACCTGCCGGGAGGTGTTGTGGCGCTCAGGCGTGCCGCGCGGACGGACGACGCTACCTCGCGGGCGGCTATCGCCGGCGAGGCCGCCGCCGAGGCCGCCCACCAGGCGCAGCAGTCCGAGCCGCCCCTGCGACCGGGTGCCGACCTCACTGCGGCAGCGTTCTTCGACGTCGACAACACAATGATGCAGGGAGCGTCGACGTACCATTTCGTCCGCGGGCTCGCTGCCCGGAACTACTTCACCACCGGCGATCTCGTCCGATTCGCGATCCGGCAGATCCGATTCCGGGTCGGCGGCGAGGACCTCGAGGACATGCACGACGCCCGCGAGGAGGCCTTGTCCTTCGTCGCCGGCCGGGAGGTCTCGGAGATCGTCACTCTCGGCGAGGAGATCTACGACGAATCCATGGCGGACAAGATCTATGAAGGCACCCGCGAACTGGCCAGGCGTCACCTCGAGGCCGGGCAGCGGGTCTGGCTGGTCACCGCAACGCCGGTCGAGCTCGCCACCCTCATCGCGCGCCGGCTCGGCCTGACCGGGGCCCTCGGCACGGTGGCCGCCACCGAGGACGGGGTCTACACCGGCCGGCTGGTCGGGGAGCTGCTGCACGGACCGGCCAAGGCGGCCGCAGTTCGCGCGCTGGCCGCCCGCGAGGGGCTGGACCTGCGACGCTGCACGGCGTACTCGGATTCCGTCAACGACGTCCCGATGCTGTCGGTGGTCGGTACCGCCGTTGCGGTGAATCCCGACGGGCAGCTCCGCGACGTCGCTCGGCAACGCGGCTGGCAGATCCGCGACTTCCGTACCGGACGCAAGGTCACCCGGATCGCGGCGCCGTCGGTGCTCGGGGCGGCCGCGGTCGGTGCGGCGATCACCGTCCTCGCGCTCCGCCGTCGGCGTCGGTGAGGTTCGCGGAACCCGCAGGTGTCGGGCCCGGCTCTCGGCCGCTGCCACTGTCACGCTCACGGGGGCGGTCCAGGCGCGGTCGAACCTGATGGTCAGCGATGACCGGCGCGGGCGCGGTCGCGGTGCGGGCGAGGTCGCGGTTCAGGCGCGGTCGCGGTCCACGCGCGCTCGCGGGCCGCGGTCGAACCCGACGACCAGCGATGTCGGCTGATCGCTGACCCTTTGGCTCGATCCTGTCCGTTTCGTCGCCGAAACCGAGCCAGATGATCAGCGAGGTCGAGGAGGCGAGCCCTGCGGCGACTGAACTCGACAGATCGGTGCAGTAAGACGACCGGCCAGCGTCATAAAGTCGATGTGCAGCTGGATATCAGTGGCGGACGACCCGTCCCGTAGGACGACCGAAACGGTTCGACCGAAACGGGACGACCGAAACGGGTCGGCCGGGCGGGGTCAGTCCCGGCGCGCCGGACCGGTGGTGCCCCGGACGACCAGCTCAGGTTCGTAGAGCAGTTCGTCCGACGAGCCGACGTCGCCGCCCATCTGGCCGACCAGCGCCTCCACCACGCTGCGGCCCATCGCCTCGATCGGTTGGCGCACCGTCGTCATCGGCGGGTCGGTGCACGTCATGAAGGCGGAGTCGTCGTAGCCGATCACCGAGATGTCGGCGGGAACGCTCAGGCCGGCCCGGCGGACCGCCCGCACCGCGCCGAGCGCCAGCGGATCGGAGGCGCAGATGATGCCCGTGACGCCGGTGCGCAGCAGCCGGGTGGCAGCGGCCTGGCCGCTCTCCAGCGAATACAGCGAATGCATGATCCGGTGGTCGGGCAGGTCGATGCCGACCCTGGCCGCGTAGGACTGGGCCGCCTGCAACTTGCGCTCGGAGGGCACATGGTCGGCCGGTCCGAGGAGCAGGCCGATCTCGGTGTGCCCCAGCGAGATCAGATGGGCCAGCGCCTGCTCGGAGGCCACCATGTCGTCGCAGGACACGCGCGGGAACGGCAGGTCGTCGATGGAGGCGTTCACCAGGACCACCGGCAGCGCCAGCTCCACCAGGCGCTGGTAATGCTGGTGTGGTGAGTCCCGCTGGGCGTACAGCCCGCCGGCGAAGACCACGCCGGACACCTGGTGCTGCAGCAGCGAATCGATGAAGTCGGCCTCGGACACCCCGCCGGCCGACTGGACGCACAGCACCGGGGTGAAGCCCTGCTGCGCCAGGCCACCGCTGACCGATTCGGCGAACGCCGGAAAGATCGGATTCTGCAGTTCGGGCAGCACCAGGCCGACGAGTCGACCTCGTTCGCCCCGGAGCTTGGTGGGGCGCTCGTAACCCAGCACGTCCAGCGCGGTGAGCACCGACTGCCTGGTCGCGTCCGAGACCCCCGGCTTGCCGTTGAGCACGCGGCTCACGGTTGCCTGGCTGACGCCGACCTTGCGTGCGACTTCTGCGAGCCTGCGGGACATGGGCAGATCGTAGCGCCGAGTCGCAAGCGGCTTGCAAACTTTGCGGTGTCATTTCACACCCGGGCGTGTCCGATCGCGGGGCGCCCGGATGATCAGCCCAGGAAGGTGTGGCCGCGCCGGAGCAGCAACCGGTACAACGTCTGCTGAATGGTCTCCCGGACCCGGTCGGTGAGGTTGAAGACCACCATCGGATCCTCGGCCGCGTGCTCCTCGAAGCCGTCGGTCGCGATCGGCTCGCCGAATTCGATGAACCACTTCGACGGCAGCGGAATCGCGCCCAACGGTCCGAGCCACGGAAAGGTCGGGGTGATCGGAAAATATGGCAGGCCGAGCGCCCGCGCGGCCGGGCGCAGGTTGCCGAGCATCGGGTAGATCTCCTCGGCACCGACGATGGAGACCGGGATGATCGGTACTCCGGTCCGCACCGCGGCCGAGACGAATCCGCCGCGGCCGAAGCGCTGCAGTTTGTACCGCTGGGAGAACGGCTTGCCGACCCCCTTGAACCCCTCCGGAAACACCGTCACCAGTTCGCCGGAGGCGAGCAACCGCTCGGCATCGGGGTTGCAGGCCAGGGTGATGCCCGCCTGCCGGGCCAGCGGCCCGATCACCGGTGTGTCGAAGACCAGGTCCGCGCCGAGCATCCGCATCGCCCGGTTGCCCGGGTGATGGTCGGCGACGGCGACCGCCATCATCAACGCGTCCACGGGGATGGTGCCGGAGTGGTTCGCCACCAGCAGCGCACCGCCGGACTCCGGGACGTTGGACATCCCGACCACTTCGACCCGGAACCACTTCTCGTAGAGCAGCCGCAGCGGAGGAAGCAGCACCGAGCGGGTGAAGTCGTCGTCGTAGCCGAAGTCGTCCACGCTGTAGTCGCCGGTGACCCGCCGCCGCAGGAAGGCCAGGCTGCCGGCGACACCGCGGCGCCAGCCGGTCTCGGCGTTCGGTTCGGGAAGGCCGGCAGCGCCGGATCCGGCGGTGGCCGGGTCGTGGACGGTCATCGGATCCTCCGTCGGTTGCGGGGCGGATGTGTTGCCTCGCCGTCGATCCCGATCAGCCGCGGCCGTCCGGTCGGATCGGCCGGCGGCTCCTCGACAGGCGTCGCCCTGATGCCGACCGCGGCGCCGACCCGGCGTTCCGCGGTCTGCACCGCATCCGCATGGACGACGTGCCGGAGAGTGGCCGAGAAATCATCGAAGGCGGCGACGGTGGAATACCGCGGGGTGAATCCGGCGACGTCGCGCAGCCGGCTGGTGTCCAGCACCCGGCCGGGCGTCAGCAGGTGCACCTGCTCGGGCGAGAATCCGCCCACCCGCGCGAGGTGCAGCAGCCGGCCGAGACCGCCCAGGGCGATCGACGGCAGCGCCAGCGGCACCCGACCCGCCCGGTGGATGGCCTGGGTCAACGTGATCGTCCCGGTACCGGCGACGTTGACGGTGCCCTCGAAGTCGCCGAGGGCAAGGTGCAGCAGGCAGTCGACGGCGTCCTGCTCGTGCACGAGCTGGAGCCGGGCATTCCGGCCGAGGATCACCGGGACCACCGGCGAGAGCGAGAAGTACCGGGTCAGCGGCGTCTGCACGGTCGGCCCGATCACCTCAGCGAACCTCGGCACCGCGATCCGGACGTCCGGCCGCCGCCGGCCGAAGCCGCGGACGTAGCCCTCGATGTCCACCGCGTCCCTGGCCGGCCCGTGCGACGGTACCGAGCGCGGCGCAGTGTCCTCGGTGAAGATCGCCGGGTCCCGGGAGGACCCCCCGTAGACCGCGGCGGTGGACCGGACCAGCAGGTTGCGCACCGATGACGAACGCTGACAGGCCGCCAGCAGCTGCATCGTGCCCAGCACGTTCATTTCCTTGGCCATGGTGCGGGCCGCGGAATTCGCCGGGGTCGCCGATGCCGAGGCGTGCACGACGGTGTCCACCCCGGCCGCCTCGATCACCCTGGCGATCAGCGGATTGCGGATGTCCGCCCTGGCGAAGTCTGCGCCGGCCATCCGGGCCCTGGCCGCCGGCTCGGGCAGCGCGGCGTCCACCCCGATCACCCGGTCGACATCGGGGTGCTCGGCCAACCGGCCGGCCAGGCTCGATCCCAGGAACCGGGTGACGCCGGTGACGAGCACCGTCATCCCGCTCATCGCGGCCGCCTTCCGGTGCCGTAGTGGATGTGCACTTTCGAGCTTGCCATGCCGTGGCCGTGGCCGGAACTGCGACCGGCGGACGCGGTGCCGCGCGGACCGTCGGCCTCACCACCAGGCGCTCGGAACCGGGCGCGATCCGGGCCGACAGACGGGAAGACCCCCGCGCTCCGACGCGTGGCCGGAGGCACAGGGGTCTGCCCGGGCCGGCCTGTTCACCGGCCGGCGGCGGCTGCGACTACTTACCGGCCTTGCGGCGGGCCACCCTGGTCTTGCGCAGCAGCTTGCGGTGCTTCTTCTTCGCCATGCGCTTGCGCCGCTTCTTGATGACCGAACCCATACCGGTGACCTCGTCACTTTCTCGTTCTCAGGGACCGCCGGACATCCGGCGGCAGAGTGGACGGGACGGCAACCCGTCCCGGACTGCCGCTCATCCTACGGCAGGCAGCAGCCAGTACGGCCGCCCCCGGCGGACCGCCGCGAGCAGCGCAGCAACCGGCGTCAGCCGACGTCGTTGAAGGCAGTGCGGAGGTAGTCGTGCACCGCCCGTTCAGGCACCCGGAACGAGCGACCCACCCGCACGGCGGGCAGCTCGGACGAGTGCACCAGGCGGTAGACGGTCATCCGGGAGACCCGCATGAGAGCGGCCACCTCGGCCACGGTCAGGAACCGCATCTCGGCCAACGAAGGGGGGTCGGCAGACTCCTTCGCCGGGTCGTTCGGCTGTGCTGCCATCAGGCACCGTCTTCCGGCACGGATCGCGCCGCCGGCTTCCCCTCCGGCAGACACATTCGCGCTCGTGCTTGCTGCACTCTAGCGTTACAGGTGGGACTAGTGCGACGGGAAGTTTTAGCGGGAAGGCGACAGCGCATTAACCCGGAGCTCACATCGGGCATCGGCGCCCTATTCGTGCGCCCGGCCCAGCTCGGCCGAGCGCAGCGCGGCGGCCTCGATCGCCGACAGCAAGGCGGCTCGCACGCCGTGATTCTCCAGCTCCCGGATCGCCGCGATGGTGGTCCCGCCGGGTGAGGTCACCGCTTCCCGCAGGGCCACCGGGTGCTCGCCGGAGTCCCGCAGCATCCGGGCCGCGCCGACCGCCGACTGGATGATCAGGTCGGTCGAGACGGTTCGCGGCAGGCCCAGCAGGATCCCGGCGTCGATCATCGCTTCGACCAGGAAGAAGAAGTACGCCGGACCGGACCCGGACAGCGCGGTGACGGCATCCTGCTGCGATTCCGGTACCCGGACCACCTTGCCGACCGAGGAGAGCAGCTGATCCACCAATTGCAGGTGGTCAGGGGTGGCGTGGGAACCGGCGGAGATCGCCGACATCGCCTCGCCCACCAGCATCGGGGTGTTCGGCATCACCCGGACCACCGCCGTTCCGGCGGGTAGGTGCCGCTCGTAGAGCGCGGTTGGCAGACCCGCGCACAGTGAGACCACCAGTGTGCCCGCGGTGATGGCGCCGGCCAGGTCCGCCAGCAGCGGCTCGATGTCCTGCGGTTTGACGGCGACGACGAGCACGTCGGCCTCCCGGGCCGCGGTCGCGACGTCCACGCCGCGTACCCCGTACCTGGCGGTCAGCTCGGCAACCCGATCCGGGTAGCGCTCGGTGAACATCAGCGAGTCCGCAGGGCGGCCCGCCGAGAGCACCCCGGCGAGCAGCGCCTCGCCGATCTTGCCGGCGCCGAGGATGGCGATCGTCGTCATGGGGACAAGGATGGCACCCGTGGCCGCGATGAGTCCGGCCGGTCCCGGCGGTCTGCACCGTGGCCCACCCGACGAGAGGAGCACGCCCATGCTCGGCGACACCAAGGCGTTCAGCGGGTTCTCGGTGGACGACATTGCGAAGGCCAGGGCCTTCTACTCCGACATCCTGGGGATCACCGTCGGCGAGACCAACGGGATGCTGTTCCTGCACCTTGCCGGAGACCGGCAGATCCTGGTGTATCCGAAGGGTGCGCAGCACACCCCGGCCACCTACACCATCCTCAACTTCCCGGTGCCCGACGTCGAGGAGGCGGTGGACGCCCTCACCGAGCGGGGAGTGACGTTCCAGAAGTACGACTTCACCGACGAGAAGGGCATCAACCGGCACGGCGGACCGCTGATCGCATGGTTCACCGATCCGGCGGGCAACATCCTCTCGGTCCTCGAGGAGTCCTGACGCCGCAGTTGGTCGCGGCGGTGATCAGCAGCGCGGGTGGCCCTGCCACCTGAAGGTCGGCAGCGCCACTCGCCGGAAGCTGACCACCCGTCCCGGCCGGAGCGCGGCCCGGCCCGGGCCCGATGGGCCCGCGCCGACAGCCCGCGCGAGGGACGCTCCTACGCTGGCGCCGTGACCGAACCGCGGACCTCCGGACGGGTGCTCGTCATCGCGGCGATCGTGACGCTCGCGCTGAACCTCCGACCGGCCGTGAACGCGATGGGTGTCGTGATGCCGGAGCTGCGCGACGCCACCGGCCTTTCCGGTGGTGCCGCCGGACTGCTGCTGGCGCTGCCCACCCTGTCGTTCGGGGTGCTCGGCATCTTCGCGCCGGCGATCGCGGCCCGGATCGGCTCGCATCGCACCGTGCTGGTCGCGCTCGCGGCGCTGATCGCCGGTCAGCTGATCCGTTCGGTGCTGCCGAGTACCGCGGCGCTGTTCGCCGGTTCGGTACTCGCTCTCGCCGGCATCGCGATCGCCAATGTGCTGCTGCCAGGCCTGGTGCGGCTGCACTTTCCCAAGGCCATCGGTCCGATGACGGCCCTGTACACGACCCTGCTCACCATCGGGGCGACCGCGGCCTCCGGTGCCACCCTTCCCCTGGAACGGTGGCTGGGCGGCGATTGGCGCACCGGGCTGGGCATGTGGACCGCGGTCGCCGCGATCGCCCTGGCGCCATGGATCTCGCTCTCGCTGAACCGCGGGCGACCGCCGGCGTCGGTCACCGCCCGTCGGATCCGGGTCGCAGCGGTGGCCCGGACAAGGGTGGGCTGGGCGATGGCCCTGTACTTCGGGCTGCAGGCGCTGCAGGCCTATGTGATGTTCGGGTGGCTGCCCGAGATCCTCACCGATGCCGGCCTGACCGACACCACCGCTGCGCTGCAGGTGGCCCTGATCGCCGGGGTCGGCATCCCGATCGCCGCGGTGGCTCCGGCGGTGCTGGCCAGGTTGCGCGATCCGCGATTGCTGGTCGTCGTGCTGACCGGCTGCTACCTGGCCGGGTATCTCGGACTGCTGCTCGCGCCGACCACCGCCACCTGGCTCTGGTCGGTACTGATCGGCGTCGGCGGCGGCGCGTTCCCGGTCGCCCTCACGCTGATCGCCCTGCGGTCGAGGACACCGGCCGGCACCACAGCATTGTCGGCATTCGCTCAGTCGGTCGGCTATCTGGTCGCCTCCATCGGACCGGTGGCGATCGGCCTGATCCACGACTGGACCGGCGGCTGGACCGGGCCGCTGCTGGTGCTGTGCGGCGTCCTGGCGGTCCACCTCACCGCCGGGCTTGCGGCGGCGAAGCGACGCTTCGTCGAGGACGAACTGCCGGCGGTGGTGGTGCCGGGTGAGCCGCTCGAGCCCGATCGCGCCGGTGGCGCCTAGATACAAGAACTGCCGTCCCGCGACCGGCACCCTGGCGGCATGACAGATACCGAGATCAGCCAGACCCCGCGTTCCGACGGCAGCGGTCCCGCCGCGCCGGGCATCGTCGGCGGTGTGCCCGCCGGTTATACGGCCATCACGCCGTTCCTCGTCGTCGAGGGCGGCGCGGCGGCGATCGACTTCTACACCTCGGTCTTCGGGGCGAGCCTGGTGTCGCGGATCGACGGTGCCGCCGGCACCGTCGCGCATGCCGAGCTGGATTTCGGCAACGGCCGGATCCAGCTGTCCGATCCGGTGCCGGAGATGGGTCTGGTCGCGCCGGACGGCCGGACGATGACGCACTCGACGGTGCACTACTGCGCCGATGTCGACGCCACCTTCGCCCGGGCGGTGCAGGCCGGCGCGCAGGGCAAGGAGGCACCGTCGACGTTCGTCACCGGCGACCGGTTCGGAGCGGTGGTCGACCCGTTCGGACACCGCTGGGCGATCATGACCCGGGTCGAGGACGTCCCGGCCGACGAGGCCGAGCGGCGGGTCAAGGAGTGGTTGGCCACCCAGGGCTGAACAGCAGTGCGGTCGCCACGGCGGCCCTGCCCTCCCCCCGACCGGTGAGGCCGAGTCCGTCCGTGGTGGTCCCGGCCACCGAGACCGGCGCGCCGACTGCCGCCGAGAGCGCCGCCTCCGCCTCCCGGCGCCGCGGAGCGAGCCGCGGCGCATTGGCGATCACCTGGACGGTCGCGTTGCCAACGGTGAATCCGGCCGCCCGGACCCGACGCGCCGTCTCGGTCAGAAGGGCGGTACCGGCGGCACCGGCCCACTGCGGATCGTCGGTGCCGAACACCGCGCCGACGTCGCCCAGCCCGGCGGCGGCGAGCAGTGCGTCGCACAGCGCATGTGCGGCGACGTCGCCGTCGGAGTGCCCGGCGCAGCCGTCCGCGCCGGGGAACTCGAGTCCGGCCAGCCGGCACGGCCGGCCGGCTTCGATGGGGTGGACGTCGGTGCCGCTGCCCACCCGGGGCGACCAGGGGTGCATCCGCTCAGCCTCCCGGAGGTCGGCCTCGGTCGTCACCTTGAAGGCGGCCCGGTCGCCGGGCACCAGGGTCACCGACTCGCCCAGCGCCTCCACCATCCCGGCATCGTCGGTGACGCGCGGCCGGGACCGCAGCGTAGGCGCGGCGAAGCAGGCCGGGGTCGAACCCCTGCGGGGTCTGGACGATCCGCAACCGGTCGCGGTCGACGACGCCCGCCGAGTGCCCCTCGGCATCGGTCTGTCGGATGGTGTCGGCGACCGGCAGCACCGGCACCACCGCTGCGGCCCCGGCCCGGACCGCAGCGATCACCCGATGGATCGCGGCCACCGGGACGAAGGCCCGGGCCGCGTCGTGCACCAGCACCACGTCCGCGTCGTCACCGGCGTGGCGGAGTGCGGCGGCCACCGAAGCGGTCCGGTCGTCACCGCCGACAACGACGATGACGCCCGCACCCAGCAGGGCACGGGCGTCATCGAGTTCGGCCGGGCCGACGGCCACCACCACCCGGTCGACACCGGCCTCGAACAGCCTGCGGACCGCATGCTCCAGTAGCGGGCGACCGGCAACCGGCACGAAGGCCTTCGGTGTACCGAGCCCGAGTCGCCGGCCGCGGCCGGCGGCCGGGACCAGCGCGACGACCGTCATCGTCGAGGACGAATCAGGACGCGAGGACCTCGTCGAGGATGACCTCGGCCTTGTCCTCATTGGTGCCCTCGGCGAGGGCCAGCTCGGACACGAGGATCTGCCGGGCCTTGGCCAGCATCCGCTTCTCGCCCGCGGACAGCCCACGTTCCTTGTCCCGACGCCACAGGTCACGCACGACCTCGGCCACCTTGTTCACGTCGCCGGAGGCGAGCTTCTCCAGGTTGGCCTTGTATCGGCGCGACCAGTTGGTCGGCTCCTCGGTGTGCGGCGCGCGCAGCACCTCGAACACCTTGTTCAGTCCCGTCTGATCGACGACATCGCGGACACCGACGATCTCGGCGTTCTCCGCGGGGACCTTCACCGTCAGGTCGCCCTGGGCGACCTTCAGAACGAGGTACAGCTTCTCCTCGCCCTTGACGGTTCGGGTCTCGGTGGCCTGGATGAGAGCGGCCCCGTGATGGGGATAGACGACAGTTTCGCCGACCTTGAAGACCATGAGTCTGGTACCCCTTTCGATACACCCATGCTACCACGCCCCCGGCTGTGCCTCCACCCGTTGTCGCAGGTCAGGGGGTATGTGGGCGGCAGAGGGGCACTTGACAAAGGGGCCTTCCAGGTGCATTCGGCGGTTCCCGGGGTTGCTGGCCGGGCCGGTTGTCGGCGATCGGAGCCGTCCGGTGGGCGGTCGCCGATCCTCGACGGCGCCGGGATTCGCGCTGGTCGGGACCATCGTCCCCGCCACCGGCGAAGATCCGGCGCGCCCGCCGAGCACACCTGGCCCGGCGACGTCTAATCTGATCGCCAGCGCCTCCATCCGACGAAGGGGAACCAGCCGTGTCCCGCAGCGTGCGTCACCGCCGGCACCTGATCTTCCCGGTCGCCGTGGCCATGGCGGCGGCGCTCACGATGTCGGGGTGTGCGGCCGGTCAGATTTCCCAGACTGCCGATCAGGTCGCCGCGATCGACGGTGCCAACGCCACCGTCGGCGATCTCGGGGTCCGCAATGCCCAGTTCGCCACTCCCGCCGGGCAGGCCTGGAAGGCCGGTACCGACGTTCCGTTGCTCTTCTGGGTCACCAACGACGGCCTGTCGAACGACACCCTGACCCAGGTCAGCACCCCGGCCGCCGCGTCGGTGGTGATCTCCGGCGAGGCCGTCGTTCCGGGGTCGACGCACCTCGAGTTCGGCACCGACAGCAAGGTCACCGTCACCCTCAAGGGGCTGGCCGCTGATCTGCCCTACGGAATCTCGGTTCCGGTGACGTTCGTCTTCGCCAAGGCCGGCCAGCTCACCACCAACGTGCCGGTCCAGGTACCTGCCGAGCGTTCCGGCGATCGCCCGACGGTGGACATCCTGGTGCCGGAGCCGACGCCGCTGTGGGAAACCGGAAAGCACGAGGCCGCCGGCGGCTGATCGGGCCCCCGAGCGCCGGGCGGACCGTCGCCCTTCCGCCGCGCCGATCGAACGGATGTCCTAGGCGACTGTCGGTACCCTCCCCTAGCGTTGCCCCCATGAACGGAACCCGCTCGGCCTCACGTCCCAAGGTGGCCCGACCGGCCTTCTCCTGCACCGAATGCGGGCATGCCGCCGCGAAGTGGGTCGGGCGCTGCCCGGAGTGCCAGGCCTGGGGGTCGCTGGCCGAGTCCGGACGATCGACGGCGCTGCTGCGCAGGGTGTCGGCGGGGCCGGTGTCGGCGCCCGCCCGCCCGATGGTGCAGATCGACGCCACTTCCGTCGCGGCCCGCCCCAGTGGGCTCAGCGAGCTCGACCGGGTGCTCGGCGGCGGCCTCATTCCCGGTGGCGTGGTGCTGCTGGCGGGTGAGCCTGGGGTGGGCAAGTCGACGCTGCTGCTGTCGGCGGCACAGGCCTGGGCCGCCGGCGGCCAGGGGCCTGCACTCATCGTCACCGGGGAGGAATCGGCGGCCCAGGTGAAGCTGCGGGCCGACCGGATGGGGGCCCTGCACCCCTCTCTGTTCCTGGCCGCGGAAACGGACCTCGCAGCGCTGCTGGGCCATCTCGACGCGGTCCGGCCCGGGCTGCTCGTCGTCGATTCCGTGCAGACCATCGCCAGTGCCGAGATCGACGGCAGCGCCGGCGGCGTCACCCAGGTACGGGCCGTCGCCGCCGCGCTCACGGCGGTCGCCAAGGAACGTGGCATCGCCTGCATCCTGGTCGGCCACGTCACGAAGGACGGCTCCATCGCCGGACCGCGGGTCCTGGAACACCTGGTGGACGTGGTGCTGCAGTTCGAGGGCGACCGGCACTCCTCGTTGCGACTGGTCCGCGGCGTGAAGAACCGGTTCGGTCCGTCGGATGAGATCGGCTGCTTCCAGATGACGGAGCACGGGATCGTCGGCCTGACCGATCCGTCCGGGCTGTTCCTGTCCGGCCGCCGCGCGGACGTCCCCGGTACCTGCGCCACGGTGGCGATGGAGGGCCGGCGGGCGCTCCCCGTCGAGCTGCAGGCGCTGGTCGGCCCGCCCAGTGGGGGCGGACCTGTCCGACGCACCATCTCGGGGCTGGACAGCTCACGGGCCACCATCGTGCTGGCGGTGCTCGAGCGGTTCGGCGGGGTGAAGGTCTCCGACCGAGAGGTGCTGGCCGCGACGGTCGGCGGTGCCCGGATGGTGGAGCCGGCCGCAGACCTCGCGCTGGCGATGGCGGTGTGGTCGTCGATGCGCGACATCCCACTACCGCCCGGGATGGTGGTGCTTGGCGAGTTGGGTCTCTCGGCAGAAGTCCGTCCGGTGCCGGCGGTCGCCCGTCGGCTGGCCGAGGCTGCGCGGCTCGGTTTCGACCGCGCCGTGGTGCCGGCGGGATCGGAGGGAGTGCGGCACCCCGGTATCCGGGTGGAATCCGTTGCCGACCTCGGCGCCGCTTTCCGGGCCGTCGGCGACGACACCGGGGTGGTGCGGTGGCTGCGCCGGCCCGGCTGAGCGGCTTCCCGGCCACGCCTGGGCCGAAAGCACCCACACCGGGCGGCCTCTACACTGGCCCCGGGGATCGCAGCGCTGGTTGCCTGCGCCATGCCCACGGCCGGCCGCGGTCATAGCCGCGGACGGGTGACGAGAACGGGGCGGTAGCAGGGTGGACGACCGGTCGACGCTCGGCGCGCAACGAGCCGTCCTCGCCCGGGTAGCGCCGGGCACGCCCTTGCGGGACGGCCTGGAGCGGATTCTCCGCGGACGCACCGGTGCGTTGATCGTGCTGGGTCACGACCGGGTGATCGAGGAGCTCTGCGACGGGGGTTTCCGGGTCGATATCGAGTTCTCGCCGACCCGGCTGCGCGAGCTGTGCAAGATGGACGGCGCGGTGATCCTGACCGACGACGCCGGGCGGATCCTGCGGGCGAACGTGCAGTTGATGCCGGATCCGACCATTCCCACGGTGGAATCCGGTACCCGGCATCGCACTGCAGAACGCACCGGATTGCAGACCGGCGCACCGGTCATCGCGGTGAGCCATTCGATGTCGATCATCAGCCTGTACTACGGCGGCCGACGGCACGAGGTTGCCGACCCGGCAACGGTGCTCGGCCGGGCGAACCAGGCGTTGGCCACCCTGCAGCGCTACAAGTCCCGGCTCGACGAGGTCGCCCAGGCGCTGTCCGCATTGGAGATCGAGGACTTCGCGACCTTGCGTGACGCGATGACCGTGCTGCAGCGGCTGATGATGGTGCGCCGCATCGCCGACGAACTCACCAGCAATGTGGTCGAGCTCGGCACCGACGGTCGGCTGCTCGGGCTGCAGCTCGACGAGCTGTTGTCCGGCACCGAAGGCATGCGCGAGCTGCTGATCCGCGACTACCTCCCGGAGGACGCCCCAGAGCTCGCGGATGTCGAGAACGAGTTGGACAACCTGCACGAGGAAACGGTTTTCGAGCTCGGCGCGATCGGCCGCGCGCTCGGATTGCCGACCCAGGGCGACGCGCTGGACGCGCCGGTTTCGCCGCGGGGCTTTCGGCTGCTGGCCACCATCCCGCGCCTGCCGCCAGCGGTGCTCGACCGGTTGATCGCGCACTTCGGCAACCTGCAGGGACTGCTGGCCGCGACGGCCGCGGATCTGCAGGCCGTCGATGGCGTGGGTGAGGCCCGAGCCCGAGTGGTCCGCGAGGGGCTGTCCCGGCTCGCCGAGTCCTCGATCGTCGACCGGTACGGCGCCCCGATGTAGCCGGACACCGTCCGGTTACCCGCTCAGCCGAACGTCAGCTTGGCGGCCGTGGCCTTCGCACCGCCGACCCTCGCGACGATCGAGTAGGTGCCCGCCTCGACCCGCAACCGGTCACCCGCGCAGCCCGGCTGCGAGGTGGTGCCGGACCACTTGATGTTGTACTGCAGGCTCTCGCCCGGCTGCAGCACGCGCACATCGGTCCCGGAGCCGGGGAAGCAGTCTGCTGTGGACCAGATCCGGGAGCCCTTGCTGTCGTATGCGGTGAAGACCTGCAGCTCGCCGGACAGGTCCCGGACGCAGGCCACCGGACCGGCGTTGCGGACCGTCACCCCCAGGATCGGAGTCTGACCGACCCCGTAGACCGGCGCACCGACCGTGGTCGTCAGGGCCAGCGCGGCGTTCGTGCACAGCAGCCGACCCTGGGCGTCGGTCGCCGGTGCCGCCGGAGCCGAACTGGTCACCGGTGGCGCCTTGGAGGTGCTGGCCGGGGCCTTCGTGGTGGCCGGGGCTTTCGAGGTGCCGGGGGGCGGAGCCGATCTGGTCGCGGTCGGCGCTGCGGTAGTTGTCGCCGTGGGTTCGGGAGCGGCCTTGGTGGTCGCCGCCGGTGTCGACGGCGCCGCCTTCGAGGTCGCGGTCTTCGACGGCGCGGTCTTCGTGACGGCGCCGCCTTCGGGGTGCCGGTCGGCTTCGCGGTAGCCGAAGCCGGTGCACCGGTGGACTTCACGGGCGGTTTCAGGGTCGCGACGGACTTGCTGGAGCCGGCCGGCGTGGACGTGCCGGGCGCCGTTGACGCCAGGGGTCCGGGGGCGCTGCTACCGGAACTCGCTGCGGGCGCAGAACTCTGGGGCGCAAGCACCCCGGTCAGGCCCGCCGATGTGGTGGTCGGCGACACGTTGGCGGCCGGCTCGGGGCCCGATGCTCCGCTGCTCGCCTTGGCCACCACGAACCACACCAGGCCGATCAGCAGGAGCACCGCAACGGCGATCACGATCACCCGCCGCAACCAGTACACGTTCGGTTCGAGAGGTCCCACAGGGTGCATCACGACCCCGACGGTAACCTCGAGTCTCCCCGCAACCCCGGGAGCAACGCCGAGGAGCACTGTGACAGCAATCGACGAACTCCTGAAACGCAACCAGTCCGCCGCGCTGTCGCATCCGTACTGGTTGGGGCCGGTACCGACGATGCACATCGCAGTGGTGCTCTGCATGGATGCCAGGGTCGACACCTATCGGGCCTTCGGCCTGGGGGCCGGCGAGGTCCACCTGGTCCGCAATGCCGGGGGCGTGGTCACCGAGGACGTGATCCGGTCCCTGGCCATTTCGCAGCATGCCCTCGGCACCCGCGAGGTGATGATCGTGCACCACACCGACTGCGGCCTGGCCCGACTCGAGGAGGACGCATTCCGCGACCACCTCGCGAAGTACGCCGGCTACCGGCCCACCTGGGCGGTTCAAGCGTTCAAGGATCCGCACGATTCGGTCCGGGAATCGATCCTGCGGGTCGAGACCTCTCCGTTCCTGCTGCACACGGAGGCAGTACGGGGATTCGTCTTCGACGTGAAATCCGGTCTGCTCGAAGAGGTCACGGTCGCCGTACCGGAGAATCGGGGGCCGGACCAACACGCGCCCGACCACAACGATCAACCCGGGCCTGGGCACCAAGGGTCGGACCCGGCGGGGCCGGCCTGACCGCCCACCTCGATCAGGACGCGCTGCTCGCCTTCTTCGCCGAGCGCGGCCGGGATCTGCCGTGGCGCGGGCCGCGGGCCGGTCCGTGGGGTGTGCTGGTCAGTGAGGTCATGCTGCAGCAGACCCCGGTGGCCCGGGTCGTCCCGGTGTACCAGGACTGGATGGCTCGCTGGCCGGCACCCGGCGACCTGGCCGCCGACGCGCCGGGCGACGCGGTGCGGGCCTGGGGCAGGTTGGGTTACCCGCGGCGGGCACTGCGGTTGCACGCGGCCGCGACCGCGATCACCACCCGGCACGGCGGCGCGGTGCCGGACACGGTGCCTGAGCTGCTCGCGCTGCCCGGGATCGGTGAGTACACGGCCAGAGCTGTCGCTGCCTTCGCCTTCGGCGCCCGCACCCCGGTGGTCGACGTCAACGTGCACCGGGTGCTGTCGCGGGCGGTCCGGGGCACCGACGACCGGGCACCGGCCGGAGCCGCGGACCGGCGCGCGGTGGAGGAGCTGCTGCCTCAGGAACCGGCGGTCGCGGCACGATTCTCGGCGGCGCTGATGGAACTCGGGGCGTTGGTCTGCACGGCGTCCCGGCCGGACTGCTCGAGCTGCCCGTTGGTCGGCCGCTGCCGGTGGGTAGCGGCCGGCCGGCCGCCGGCAACCACCGCTCGCCGGACCCAGACCTGGGCCGGCACCGATCGACAGGTGCGTGGGCGGATCATGGCGGCGTTGCGCGCGGCCACCACCCCGGTACCGGAGCGCGAGCTCGCAGCGGTCTGGCCGGATGTCGACCAGTGGCGTCGATGCCTGGACTCACTGCTGGCCGACGGACTCGCGGAGGTCACCGGTAGGGACCCCGCCGGTCGAGTCTTCGCCCTGCCGGGCTGACCCCCGCCCCAGCTCTTCGGGCCTGTGTTCGCGGAACACACGACTCAGGCGCGGGCGACCGAAACAACCGGTGTACCCGCAGTCGTCCTACGACGCATCGAGAGCGCACCGATGGACAGGGCCGCCAGCAGGGCCATCGGCGTGGCGACGCAGATCACCGCGGTCTCGCCGGAGGGGACGGCGAACCCCAGCCACAGGATCTGATTGCCCAGGTTGAGCATCAGTCCGACCATGGACACGCCCCGGGTGTCCGGAGCGCGCCGGATCTCCCGCAGCTGGTTGGCCTGGCCGAGCGCGGCCGGGGCGAAGGCGAGGACGGCGAACGCCACCGGCCCGAACGCGAGATCCGCGGCGATCGCGAGTCCGGCTGCGAGTACCGGAAGCGCCCAGGTGCGGAGCACCGGCAGCCGCCGGGCACGAGTGAGTTGGGCAAGCACGCCGGCCGACGTCAGGGCCAGCAGCAGGTTCGGCCAGATGATCTGCGGCAGAGCGGTGTGCAGACCGTGGCCCGACCAGGCCAGACCTGCGGTGAGCGTGGTCTGCCACATCACGACCGACACTCCGGCGACCGAGCGGGTCACTGCGATCCGCACGCCCTGCGGGAGCGCAAGGGTGGCACTGGAGAGCGCGGCGAGCCACCCGATGGCATCGACGATCGACAAGTCCGGCCCTCTTCGGCTCGCAGGTCCGGACCGTGCCGGCCGGCGGTTTCGAGAATAGGCGCCGCGCGGAGCCCCGCCGGCAGCGCCGACCCGGATGCGCACACCAGGCACACCCGATGTGAGCGGAATTACTCCCTGGCAGCGAGGCCCGGTCGGCGGGCACCGAAAAGCCGAGGCCCGCCCCACACGCAGTGGGACGGGCCTCGGCTTGGAGATCAGTGCTGATGCGCCTCGCCAGGGACGCTCAGCCGACGCCTGCTTCGCCGGCGGGCAGATCGGAGACGCCCAGACCTGCGGGCACCACCTCCGGCACCAGTGACGGCTTGGGCTCGCCGCGGAAGGTGAACTTCGCCTCCGCGCCCTCGCCCTCGACCCCGACCAGGACGATCTGTCCAGGACGGATCTCGTCGAAAAGGATCTTCTCGGAGAGCGAGTCCTCGATTTCGCGCTGGATGGTGCGGCGCAGCGGCCGCGCCCCCAGCACCGGGTCGAATCCGCGCTCGCCGAGCAGCGCCCTGGCCTCGGTGGTGACCTCGAGACCCATGTCCTTGTTCTTCAGTGCGGCCTCGACGCGCTTGAGCATCAGGTCGACCATCTGGTTGATCTCGACGGTGGTGAGCTGGTGGAACACCACGACGTCGTCGATCCGGTTGAGGAACTCCGGGCGGAAGTGCCGCTTCAGCTCGTCGTTGACCTTCTGCTTCATCCGGTCGTAGTTCGACTCCGCGTCGTTGCCCTGGGCGAAGCCCATGCCGACGGCCTTGGAGATGTCCTGCGTCCCCAGGTTGGAGGTGAACACGATGACGGTGTTCTTGAAGTCCACCGTCCTGCCCTGGCCATCGGTCAGCCGGCCGTCCTCGAGGACCTGCAGCAGCGAGTTGTAGATCTCCGGGTGGGCCTTTTCGATCTCGTCGAACAGCACCACCGAGAACGGCTTGCGCCGGACCTTCTCGGTGAGCTGGCCGCCCTCCTCGTAGCCGACATAGCCTGGAGGCGCACCGAAGAGCCGCGACGCGGTGTAACGGTCGTGGAACTCACCCATGTCGACCTGGATCAGGGCATCCTCGTCACCGAAGAGGAACTCGGCGAGGGCCTTGGTCAGCTCGGTCTTACCGACCCCCGACGGGCCGGCGAAAATGAACGAACCGGACGGGCGTTTCGGGTCCTTCAGACCGGCCCTGGTGCGGCGGATGGCCTGCGAGACCGCCTTGACGGCCTCGTTCTGCCCGATGATCCGCTTGTGGATCTCGGTCTCCATCTTGAGCAGCCGGGTGGTCTCCTCCTCGGTCAGCTTGAACACCGGGATGCCGGTCCAGTTGGCCAGCACCTCCGCGATCTGCTCGTCGTCGACCTCGGAGACGACGTCGAGATCGCCGTCCTTCCAAGCCTTCTCACGTTCGGCCTTCCGAGCCAGCAGCTGCTTCTCGCTGTCCCGCAACGAGGCGGCCTTCTCGAAGTCCTGCGAGTCGATCGCAGACTCCTTGTCCCGCCGCACGTTCGCCAGCTTGTCGTCGAAATCGCGCAGGTCCGGCGGCGCCGTCATCCGGCGGATCCGCATCCGGGCGCCGGCCTCGTCGATCAGGTCGATCGCCTTGTCCGGGAGGAAACGGTCGTTGATGTACCGGTCGGCCAGGGTGGCCGCGGCAACCAGCGCATCGTCGGTGATGGTGATCCGGTGGTGCGCCTCGTAGCGGTCACGCAGACCCTTGAGGATCTCGATGGTGTGCGCAACCGTCGGCTCGCCGACCTGGATCGGCTGGAAACGCCGCTCCAGCGCCGGGTCCTTCTCGACGTACTTGCGGTACTCGTCGAGGGTGGTGGCACCGATGGTCTGCAGCTCGCCCCTGGCCAGCATCGGCTTGAGGATCGATGCGGCGTCGATGGCCCCCTCGGCGGCACCGGCACCGACCAGGGTGTGGATCTCGTCGATGAACAGGATGATGTCGCCGCGGGTGCGGATCTCCTTGAGAACCTTCTTCAGCCGCTCCTCGAAGTCGCCGCGGTACCGGGAGCCGGCGACCAGCGATCCGAGATCGAGGGTGTAGAGGTGCTTGTCCTTGAGGGTCTGCGGGACGTCGCCGCGGATGATCGCCTGGGCCAGGCCTTCGACCACCGCAGTCTTGCCGACGCCGGGCTCGCCGATCAGCACCGGGTTGTTCTTGGTGCGGCGGGACAGCACCTGCATGACCCGCTCGATCTCCTTCTCGCGCCCGATCACCGGGTCGAGCTTGCCCTCGCGGGCCGACTGGGTCAGGTTGCGACCGAACTGGTCGAGCACCAGCGAGGTGGACGGAGTCCCTTCGGACCGGCCGCCTTCCGGCGAGGAGGTCTCCTTGCCCTGGTATCCCGAGAGCAGCTGCAGCACCTGCTGGCGGACCCGGTTGAGGTCGGCACCCAGCTTCACCAGCACCTGGGCGGCGACTCCCTCACCCTCGCGGATGAGCCCCAGCAGAATGTGCTCGGTGCCGATGTAGTTGTGGCCCAGCTGCAGCGCCTCGCGCAGCGAGAGCTCGAGGACCTTCTTGGCGCGCGGGGTGAACGGGATGTGGCCCGACGGGGCCTGCTGACCCTGGCCGATGATCTCCTCGACCTGGGCGCGGACGCCTTCGAGCGCAATGCCCAGCGACTCCAGCGCCTTGGCCGCCACCCCTTCGCCCTCGTGGATGAGGCCGAGCAGGATGTGCTCGGTGCCGATGTAGTTGTGGTTGAGCATCCTGGCCTCTTCCTGAGCCAGGACAACCACCCGCCGCGCGCGGTCGGTAAACCGTTCGAACATGTGCACTCCTTACGGGCGTGCGCTGCTGTTTGACCTCTTGACGGTGTGGCCACCGTCCCGGTACGACCCGCGATCAGGTGGTTGTCCCACTCTAGACGCGTGCCGACCGGGCCAGTTCCGGCATCGTTACCATCCGGTACCCATTCGGTACCGACTCGGAACTCTTGCCGACCGCCTCGCCCCGCAGGTCATCGGTGGCCCAGCGCACGCGGCCACCGATGGTTCCAACGCTGCATGAGCCCGGCCCGTTCCGCCAGGCAACTCGGTACGCCGAGGGCGAACAGCTACCGGGCCCGCGCCGATCGACAACGACGCGAACGGCCCCGCTTCCACACCGGGAAACGGGGCCGTTCGGACCGGCTGGTACGGATCAGTGCGCTTCCTCGAAGGCCTGCACGACGGCGGCCGAGAGCCGGCCGCGGGTGGAGACCTCGTAACCCTGCTTGCGTGCCCATTCGCGGATCGCGGCCAGCTGCTCCTTGTTGGTAGCGGCGGCCGACGAGCGGGACGACTTCGCCGAGCGGGTCTTCGACCGGGTGGACCGGCCACCGACCTGGCGCGCATTGGCCGTGTAGTTCGCCAGCACATCGCGCAGCTTCTTGGCGTTCTTCTCGTTCAGGTCGATCTCGTAGGCGGCGCCGTCAAGTCCGAAAGCGACTGTCTCGACGGCGACTGAACCGTCGATGTCGTCGACAATCGTGACGTGCGTCTGTGTGGCCATGTGTCGTCCTCCTGTTGGGCCAGAAATGGCCAAGAATGATGATTCGCTCGTCAGCGTAGTGCAGGCGTCCGGGTGCCAACAACACAAAGGTTATTCGACGCACGCAATAGCGCGCCGGCGAATCGCGAAAAGTGGTTCAGTCGGTCGGTCGGACGAACGGGAACAGGATGGTCTCGCGGATCCCCAGGCCGGTGAGTGCCATCAGCAATCGGTCGAGTCCCATACCCATGCCACCGGACGGTGGCATCCCGTATTCCAAGGCGCGCAGGAAATCCTCGTCCAGCGGCATGGCCTCGGCATCGCCGAGCCCGGCCAGGCGCGCCTGATCGATGAACCGCTCCCGCTGAATCACCGGATCCACCAACTCGGAATACCCGGTTGCGGTTTCCGTTCCTCGAATGTACAGATCCCACTTCTCGGTGACCCCGGCAATCGAGCGGTGGTCGCGGGTGAGCGGCGATGTCTCCACCGGATAGTCGCGGACGAAGGTGGGCGCGATGAGGGTGTCGACCACCAGAGCGTCCAGCAGCTCCTCAGCGATTTTGCCCGGACCATGATGCGGGGCGACCGGAACCTCGTATTTCCCGGCAAGTTCGACCAATCGGGCCATCGGGGTGGTGACCGCGATCTCCTCCCCCACCGCTTCGGAGATCGCGCCGTACAAGGAGATCTCGGGCCACTCGCCGCCCAGGTCGAATTCGGTGCCGTCGGCGTGGATCGCGACGTGGCTGCCGAAGACCGCCTGGGTCGCGTTCTGGATCAGTTCCCTGGTCAGCGCCGCCATGCCGTTGTAGTCGGTGTAGGTCTGATACGTCTCGAGCATCGCGAATTCGGGCGAGTGGCTGGAATCGGAGCCTTCGTTGCGAAAATTGCGATTGATCTCGAAGACCCGCTCGATCCCTCCGACCACACAGCGCTTGAGATAGAGCTCGGGGGCGATCCGCAGATACAGATCGATGTCCATGGCATTCATGTGCGTGACGAACGGTCGGGCCGCCGCACCGCCGTGTTGGACCTGCAGCATCGGGGTTTCCACCTCGAGGTACCCCCGGCGGGCCAGCGTGTCCCGCAGCGACCGGTTGACGGCCGCGCGGATTTCCACCGTGCGTCTCGCCTGCGGCCGCATGATGAGATCCACGTACCGCTGCCGGACCCTGGTTTCCTCCGACAGCGGCTTATGCGCGACGGGCAGAGGCCGGATCGCTTTGGCGGCGATGCGCCAGCTGTCGGCAAGCACGGAAAGTTCGCCGCTGCGCGAGGTGATGACCTCCCCGTGGACGAACAGATGGTCGCCCAGGTCGACGTCGGCCTTGAATTGCGCAAGCGATTCGGCTCCCACGGATGCCAGTGAAATCATCACCTGCAATTCGGTGCCGGTGTCGCCGGCCCCACCCTCGCGCAACCGGACGAAACACAACTTGCCCGAATTGCGGAGAAAGATCACCCTGCCGGCGACGCCGACCAGATCGCCGGTCTCGGTGTCGGGTGCCAGGTCGGGGTGAGCGGCGCGCACCTCCCGCAGGAAAGTGGTCCGCTCGACGACGACCGGGTAGGGGTCTGTTCCGCCCTCACGCAGGCGAGACCGCTTGTCCAGCCGGACCCGCATCTGCTCGGGCAGGTCGTCGACCTGATCGGCGGCAGGGTCCTGGGGGGCTACGTCGGTCACGGATGCCAAGGATACCGGTGTGATCAGCCCAGTTCCGCCGCCCGGCACAATGGTCGGATGGATCACTCCGACAACGCCGACGCACCGCCGGCCGAGATGGACACAGCTCGGCTGGCCGCCATGGCCTCGTCCTTCGGCCCGACCGCCGAGGCGTATGAGCGGTACCGTCCGGAGTATCCGCAAGCCGCTGTGGCACAGGCGGTTCCGGACGGAGCGCGGGCCGTACTGGATCTCGGAGCCGGTACCGGAAAGCTGACCGCGGCCCTGCAGGGTCCCGGCCGCCGGGTGGTCGCGGTGGAGCCGGACCCCAGAATGCTGGCTCGGCTCGCCGCGTTGTTGCCCGAAGTCGAAGCACTCCCCGGTACCGCGGAGGACATCCCGCTTCCCGACGCTTCCGTCGATGCGGTGACCGTCGGCCAGGCCTGGCACTGGTTCGACGTCGACCGCGCCCTCCCGGAGATCGCCAGGGTGCTGCGACCGGGCGGGTCCCTGGCCCTGCTGTGGAACGCCGACGACCGCGACGATCCGCTCACCGATGGCGTCGAACGCGTGCTGGAGCGACATGTCCGGCCGCTCGGCGGGTCCACCGGCCGGGGCCGGACCGATCCGCCGCCGCCGTTCGCCGCGGACGCCGACGTCGAGGAGCCGATGGAGACCCGGGTGCCCTGGACCTGGCGGGTCAGCCGGGCGCATCTGCATGCGGTCCAGGACACCAAGTCGTACATGATCCTGGCCGAATCGTCGGTGCGCGAGGCGGTGCACGCCGACCTCGACGCACTGCTCGACTCCTTCGGTGCCGCAGATGATGTCGAGCTCCGTCAGCTGTGCCTGGTGTGGGTGGCCCGGAGGCGGTGAGCATGATCCAGGTCCTGGAACCCGAGGTCTGGCGACCGGCCGCTGCCGACCACGCCCGGGCGGTGGCGCAGCTGACCGCCGACCATCTGGCCAGGGCGGACGGACACCGGGCGCACCCCGTCGAGGACTTCCTGTTCACCTACTACTCGCTGCGCCCGGCGCAGCTCGCCCGCTGGCATCCGGGGATCGGGACCGCCCTGGCCGGCGCCGAAGAGCGGGCCCGCTGGCGATTTCACCGGGTACTCGGCGTTGGGCCGGCCCGGACGATCCCGGCCACGGTGACCGTGGATTCGGGCGCGTTGCTCGCGGCGCGCGGGCAGGTCGTCGATTTCACCGAACGGCTGCTCGCACACACCGCCGCCGCGCCCGGCCAGTTCGGCTGCTTCGGTCTGCACGAGTGGGCCATGGTGCACCAGCGCGACCCGGCGGAGATCCGGCACAGCGACTACCCGCTGCGGCTCGGCCCCGCCGGCACGGACGAGGTGGTGCGCAGCCATCAGATCCGCTGCTCGCATTACGACGCCTACCGGTTCTTCACCCCGGCGGCGAGGCCGCTGAACCTCCTCGCACCCGACCTCGAGTCCCGTGACCGGATGGAACAGCCGGGATGCCTGCACGCCACCATGGATCTCTACAAGTGGGCGTACAAACTCCTGCCCGCGATGCCGAGCGAACTACTGCTGGACTGTTTCCGGTTGGCCCGCGATGTCCGCGAGCTCGACATGCGGGCGTCCCCCTACGACCTGACCGCCCTCGGGTACCTTCCGGTCCCGATCGAGACCGTCGCGGGCAAGGCCACCTACGTTGCGGCGCAACGACACTTCGCGGCCCGCGGTCAGCAGCTCCGGGCCCGGCTGCAGACCGTGATCAGCGCGTTGCGCACGGAGCAGGAGGCGACCGAAGCCGACCACCGCCGCGCTCAGTCGTCCTCGGCGTAGCGACGGCGGCGGGGTGGGCGCCCGGTGCCGTAGGCGGCCACCAGGTCCGCGACCGACACCTTGGCCGAATGTCCGGTGCCGGTGGCATCGACAGCCTCCTCCACCTGACTGTGCTCCGACGGTGATCGCTCGATCGGGGCGGGCGGTCGTCTCACCAGGACCTGTCGCCTCAGCGGCGGTCAGGGCCGAGGCAGCCGCCCGGGTCTCGCGACGGGACCGGCCGGGCACGTCGGAGGCGGGCGCAGCGGGCGTGCTCCGACGGTGGTCGATGGTCCAGGCCGTCGACGGTGCATCGGGCCGACCGGCAGCGCGTCGCCCGTATCCGGCCGACGATTCGGTGATCAACGACAGGTAGGAATGGTCGACGTCCGCGACCTCGGACGTGACGGCAGGCTCCGGTTCGGGTGTCCGCTCGGGCTCGGGTGTGCCTTCCGGTTCGGGCGGGTCCTCGGACTCCGGTGTGCCTTCCGGTTCGGGCGGGCCCCCGGACTCGGGCGTGCCTTCCGGTTCGACATCGACAATGGATTCCGGGACGGCGACGATGACTTCCCCCGGGTCGGCGACCACCGCAGACACCGGTCCTTCGGACAGGCGCTCCGCATCCGCCGGCTCCGCATCCGCCGGCTCCGCATCGGCCGGCCCCGCATCGGCCGGCCCCGCATCCGCCGGCTCCGCGGCGGCCACCGGTTCGGCATCGACGATGTCGCCGTCGACGGAGCCTGTCCGCTCTTCCGTGGTCTGCGACCTGGGCTGCCCGACCACCCTCGGGGCGGTCAGGACCGCGTCGATGACGGGTTGCGGGCCGGCCGGGAACGCGGTCGGCAGCTCCCCATCGCCGATCCGTGGAATCTGCTCGGTCTGGTCACTCGACCCGGCGAAGCCGAGCGGGCCGGCCGCCCGCGGCCCGCGCCGGTACTCCTCGGGCGATGTCTCCGCTGCGGGCACCGGTCGCGCGGGTCCGAGCATCGGGGCCGGCTGCGGGCCCCAGGCCGGTCCGGCCAGCTGCTCGACGATGAGTCCGTCGAGCGAGCTGCCCTGGACCGAGCCGGCTTGGACACTGTGCTGACGGTCCCCGGCACCGATCCGGCCGACGGCGGGATCGCTGATCGAGCGGATCCGGGTGGACTCGGCCGACAACGTGAGCCGTTCGACCAGCAGGTCCCCGTCCATCAGCCCGGACAGCATGCTCGTCAACCGGTCGAGCTGTTCCCGCAACCCGGCCAACTCGTCATCCCGGCGGGACTGCGCCTCGTCCCGCGTCGACTCGACGAGTTGCATCTCGAACTCGCGGCGGGCGGTGACCTCCCGCTGCAGTTCGAGCTCGTAGATCCGGCTGATCTCGGCCTCGCGCTGCTCGGCGTTGCGGGCGTCTCTGCGGGACCGGGCCACCGCGTACGCGGCGATCAATGCGGCCCACAATCCGAGCAGCACCGCCAGCCGGAGCCACCGGACGTCCTCGGAGAACACCACTACGACCGTGGCGCCGACCGCGAGCAGAAAGCCGAGGACCAGCAGCACCCGAACGGTCAAGGAGTTCGGTCCACGGCGACGCGTGTTCGCGGACTGACTCATGACCTTCAGGTTACCGCCGCGCACCCGTGCCACCGCTTCACTCGTTCGGTCGCGTCAGGCGAATCACAGTCGGGGAGACGCCGGCGGGTCCGGCGGGACGCGGCAGCAGTGCTCCAGGAACAGCGCGCCCGCGATCATGACCAGAGCGCCGACCAGCCCGATCACGGCGGTGGTGGTGTCGTCGCCGGCCGCCAGCACGTCGTCGGACACCGGCAGCACGTAGCCGATCACGCCCACCCACAGCCCGGCGAGCGCGGCGCCGGCCAACGACGTCGCCTTCGCCGTCATCACGGTTCTGGCTGCGGTGAGCGGCGGCACCGGTCGGACCGTCGTCCGGCCGCCGTCGGCGGGTCTGCGGGATTCCCGGATCCGGGAACGCAGCCCCCAGCCGACTGCCGCCTCGGCGATTCCGATCAGCGCCGCCAGCAGGCCGGCAAGGCGGGGCAGCACCGGGATCTGCCCGTAACTGAACCGGATCACCAGATACCCGGCCACAGCGGCGACCAACCCGACGATCAGCAGGTCGCGGGCCCGGGTGAAGCCCAGCTGCCGATCAGCGGACATGGCCGACCCGCCGGATGCCCGAGGAGTCCAGACCGTCGATGAGGTCACTGATCCGGCCGTACCCCGGGAGTTCGGCGGTCGGATCGATTTCGGCCCACGGCACCAGCACGAAGGCACGCTCATGTGCCCTGGGATGAGGGAGCACGAGGTCGGGGTCGGAGTCGGTGCGGTGGTCGTCCACCGTCACCACGTCGGCGTCCAGCGTTCGCGGTCCCCACCGGACCGACCGCTGCCGACCTTGGGCCTGTTCGGCAGCGAAGCAGAGCTCCAACCAGCCGCCGGGGTCAACGGCGTCGTCCTCGACGATCAGCACCAGGTTGTAGAAGTCGTCCTGCGGGACCGGCCCCCACGGCGGGGTGCGGTAGATCGACGACACGGCGCGCACGGCGGCGCCGAACCCGGCGACCGCGGCGCTCAGATGCGCGGTGCGGTCGCCCAGGTTGGACCCCAGGCTGATCACGGCGCGCGTCATCGTTCGCCGCCGCCCAGTTCGGCGCCGCCCCGTTCGGCGCTGCCCCGTTCGCCGCCGCCCCGGCCCTCGTTCCCGCCTCGGCCCTCGCTCGCCCCGTCCGCGCCGGCCCGGTCGGCGCCACCGCGGCGCACCGACCGGCGAATGGTCACGGCGACGTCGGTGAAGGTGAGCGGGATCGGCGCACTCGGTTTGTGCAGGGTGACTTCGGCCGCATGCACCGGGTAGGTGGCCATGATCCGATCGGCGATCTCCGTCGCAACGGTCTCGATGAGATCGCGGGACGGACCGGCGATGATGTCCGCGGCCAGCTGCGCCAGCTCTCCGTAGTGGACGGTGTTCGTGAGGTCGTCGGTCGCGGCCGCCACGTCCAGCTCGAGCCAGAGCACGATGTCCGCGACGAATTCCTGGCCGTCGCGCTTCTCGTGGTCGAAGACGCCGTGCCGCCCACGGACGGTGAGGCCGGTCAACGTGATCCGATCAGCCACCGGGCACCACCGGCGCGATCTGCGTGAGCGGCGGGACATCGACGCCGGTGTCCGGCTGACCCCGGTATGCGCCGAGAACCCCCAGCACATCGCGGGTCGGAGTCGGCTCGTGCACCCGCAGCCCCCAGACACCGTCGGACGCGGCGAGCAGCGAGACGGCGGCCGTGGCGTCCTCCCGTCCCCCCGGCGGCCGCGGCACGCCGGCCGGATCGGCCAACAGTTCACCGAGGAACCGCTTGCGTGATGCTCCGATCAGCACCGGCAGCCCGACGCCGACCAACTCCGGCAATCGACGGAGCAGCTGCCAGTTGTGATCGGCGTTCTTCGCGAAACCGAGGCCCGGATCGAGGATCAACGCCCGCTCGTCAACACCCGCGGCCACCGCGGCGTCCACCCGCTGCAGCAGCTCGGCGCGCACGTCGGCGACGACATCGGAATAGACGGCGAGGTCCTGCATGACGTCGCTGTGCCCGCGCCAGTGCATCAGGATCCAGGGCACCGTGGCGTCGGCGACCACCGCGGCCATCGCCGGGTCGGCCAGCCCACCCGACACGTCGTTGACGATCGCCGCGCCGGCGGCGACAGCTGCACCGGCCACCGACGATCTGGTGGTGTCCACCGAGCAGACCACGCCCTCGGCCGCCAGCTCACGGATCACCGGGACCACCCTGGCGGTTTCGGTGGCGGCGTCCACCCGGTGCGCACCAGGCCTGGTGGATTCGCCGCCGATGTCGACGATGTCGGCGCCGGCGGCCACCAACTCCCGACCGTGCGCGACCGCAGTCTCCGTCGAGTCCCACAGTCCACCGTCGGAGAACGAGTCGGGCGTGACGTTGAGGATGCCGACCACCCAGGGCCGGTCGCCGAACGCCGGACGCCCGGAAGGCACCCCGCTCACGGTCGCCGACGGACCGCGCGGTGCCTCACCGGCCACCCATGATCAGGCTCATGGCTTCGGCCCTGGTGCTGGCCTGCGACTGGAAAATGCCGCGGACCGCCGAGGTGGTGGTCTGCGCGCCGGTCTTGCGGACCCCGCGCATCGCCATGCACAGATGCTCGGCCTCGATGACGACGATCACCCCGGCCGGCTTGAGCCGGCGGACCATCGCATCCGCGATCTGCGTGGTCAGCCGCTCCTGGACCTGCGGGCGGCGCGCATAGCCGTCGACCAGCCGGGCCAGCTTGGACAGTCCGGTCACCCGGCCGTCGCGCCCGGGGATGTACCCGACGTGTGCCTTCCCGAAGAACGGCACCAGGTGGTGCTCGCAGGTCGAGTACATCTCGATCTCGCGGACCAGGATCATCTCAGCGTGATTCTCGTCGAACACGGTGTCCAACACCGTGTCCGGGTCCGTGTAGAGGCCGGCGAACTGCTCCGCGAACGCCCTGGCGACCCGGGCCGGCGTCTGCGCGAGGCCGTCCCGGTCGGGATCCTCGCCGACCGCGGCGAGCAGCTCCCGGACGGCTGCCTCGGCCCGCTGCGCGTCGAAGGTCCGCGCGACGCCGGCGAAATCGGGATCGATCAGCCCGGTGCGGGTGGCCGCGCGGTCGTCCCGCTCATCGAGGCCGTGGGCGAATCGGCCGTGGCCGTCCACACCGTGCGCTCCGAATCCGTCAGTGGTCACCGATTCGGCTCACTCGGCGGCGCCGCCCACGGGTCCGGAGGCGGCGTGGCCGGGCCATCCTGCGGATTCGTCGGCTGACCGTGCTGCGGCGGCCGACCGGACACCGAAGGCGGGGCCGTGTAGCCGGGGACCTGCGGCGTTGCACCGTACTGACCGTGGCCGTTCAGGTTGTTGCCGTGGTAGCCGTTGCCGTTGGGTGCCGGCGGCACACCGGCGCCGTTCGGCCCGACCGGCGCACCGCCGTTGCCCGCGGTCCAGCCGCCGGGCATCGGGGCGAGCGGGCCGGGCAGCACACCTCCGGTCCAGTTGGGCGGCATCGGCGCCGGACCCTGGGGCCCGCCACCGGGATAGGACTGGTAACCCTGCTGGGCGGCACCGACGGGAACCGGCCCCGGCTGCTGCACCGGAGGTGCCGGCTTGGGCGGTGCCGGGGGCGGCCACGGCTCGCCGCGCTCGATGGCCAGCTCGCCGGGGGTCTTGATGGGCGGACGGTCCGACGGCAGCCTGCTGCCGAACTGGTCGAACGTGGTGATCCGCGGCCGCTTCTCGACGTTGGAGAAGATCACCGCCAGATCCTTGCGTTCGAGCGTCTCCTTCTCCAGCAGTGCGGTGGCGAGATTGTCGAGGATGTCGCGGTAGGTGTTGAGCACCTCCCAGGCCTCGGTGTGCGCCGCCTCGATGAGGGCGCGCACCTCACCGTCGATCTCGCTGCCGACCTCCATCGAGTAGTCGGGCGAGTGCCCATAGGTGCGGCCGAGGAACGGCTCGTCGTCGCCGGTGCCGTACTTGACGGCACCGAGCTTGGCCGACATCCCGTACTCGGTGACCATCGCCCTGGCGATCTTCGTGGCCTGCGCGATGTCGGAGGAGGCCCCGGTGGTCGGCTCGGCGAAGACCAGTTCCTCGGCGGCGCGACCGCCCATGGCCATCACCAGTCGGGCGATCATCTCCGAGCGCGTCATCAGCGACTTGTCGTCCTCGGGGACAACCAGCGCATGTCCGCCGGTGCGCCCACGCGGCAGGATCGTCACCTTGTAGACCGGCTCGAGGCCGGGCATCGCCCAGGCGGCCAGTGCGTGCCCGCCCTCGTGGTAGGCGGTGATCTTCTTCTCCTTCTCGGAGATCACCCGGCCCTTGCGCGCCGGTCCGCCGACCACCCGGTCCACCGATTCCTCGAGCGCGGCGTTCGTGATGATCGTGCCGTGCTCCCTGGCGGTGAGCAGCGCGGCCTCGTTGATGACATTGGCGAGGTCGGCGCCGGACATCCCGACGGTGCGCTTGGCCAGCGTCAGGAAGTCGACGTCCATGGCGAAAGGCTTGCCCTTGGCGTGCACCGCCAGCACCGCCTCGCGGCCCTTGAGGTCCGGCGCGCTGACCGGGATCTGCCGGTCGAACCGACCGGGACGCAGCAGCGCGGGATCCAGGATGTCGGGCCGGTTGGTGGCCGCGATCAGGATGATGCCGCCCTTGGTGTCGAAGCCGTCCATCTCGACCAGCAGCTGGTTCAGCGTCTGCTCACGCTCGTCGTGCCCGCCGCCCATACCGGCGCCGCGGTGCCGGCCGACCGCGTCGATCTCGTCGACGAAGATGATGGCCGGGGAGTTCGCCTTGGCCTGCTCGAACAGGTCGCGGACCCGGGAGGCACCGACGCCGACGAACATCTCGACGAAGTCGGATCCGGAGATCGTGTAGAACGGCACCCCGGCCTCGCCGGCGACGGCGCGCGCGAGCAGCGTCTTGCCGGTGCCGGGCGGACCGTAGAGAAGGACACCCTTGGGGATCTTGGCGCCGAGCGCCTGGTACCGGGCCGGGTTCTGCAGGAAGTCCTTGATCTCGTCGAGTTCCTCCACCGCCTCGTCCGCCCCGGCGACATCGGTGAACTTGGTCTGCGGCATGTCCTTGGTGAGCAGCTTGGCCTTGGACTTGCCGAACGACATGACCTTGTTGCCGCCGCCCTGGGCGTTGTTCATCATCCAGAGCAGGAACAGGATGATCAGGCCGATCGGGATCAGGTAGATCAGCAGTGAGAACAGTGCGGATTCGGTGGTGACCTTGGTGTCGAAGCCGTCTGCGATCTTGGCTTCCTTGACGGCGTTGAAGATCTCGTCGGAGGAGCCGGCCGGGTACTGCGCGTAGATCTTCGACACGCCGTCGACCGGTGTGTTGAGGGTCAGCCGGAGCCGCTGCTCCTTGTCGTCGATGAATGCGGACTGGACGTTGCCGCTGCTGAGCTGGGTCAGGGCGACAGAGGTCGAGGACGCCTGGTAGCCGCGGGTGTCGTCGGAGAAGTACGAATAGCCGAGGTACACCAGGAACACCACGGCCACCCAGACCAGTGGCGAACGAAGAAGGCGCTTGCGATCCATGCGGTGTCGGCCGGCGTGCGGCCTACCCTCCCTGACATCCGGACAGCGCCCCACGTGTCGCGGGCGCCGCTACTGAGCAAATCAGCGTGCCGAGCGAGCCGTGACGCCGGTGGCCGGGCAGACCCTGTCCGACGGGCAGCGCAGGCGCGACCAGTGCGTTCAGCGTACCGCTCGCGTCCGACCGTTCCGGCTGGCTCGTTTCATCAGGCCAACGCACCGGAGGGGCACTCCGTTCCCGACGCCGATACCGATCTACCTCCCGACCCGGCTGCTCAGGTGTACATGTGCTCCGCGAGCAAACCGACCGACGGCAGATCGCGGTAACGCTCGGCGTAGTCGAGGCCGTACCCGACGACAAATTCGATCGGGATGTCGAAGCCGACGTACCGCACCTCGACGTCGACCTTGACCGCATCGGGTTTGCGCAGCAACGCCACCACGTCCACCTGCGCCGGGTTGCGGGTGGCCAGGTTCTTGAGCAACCAGGACAACGTCAGGCCGGAGTCGATGATGTCCTCGACGATCACCACCCGCCGCCCGGTGATGTCGCGGTCGAGATCCTTGAGGATCCGCACCACGCCCGAGCTGGACGTCGCCGATCCGTAGGACGACACCGCCATGAACTCCAGCTCCGAGGGGATCGGCAGGGCCCGCGCGAAGTCGGTGAGGAACATCACCGCACCCTTGAGCACGCACACCAGCAGCGGCGGGGTGTCCAGGTCGTGATCCGCCGCTACCGCTGCGGCGAGCTCGACGATCTTGGCCTGCAGGTCGGCACCGCTGATCAGCTCGGCGGCCAGCTCGCCGGGGTAGCCGTGCGCCGCGCCCGGATCCGGTGCCCCGTCTGCGACCCGGCGGGCGTCGGCCGAGGTCAGCGTGGTGGTCAGGGACCGGGTCGGGGATCCGAGTGGCGGAGCCACGGACCCGTTGGACGCCGGGGCCGGGAAAGGGGCTGACGATTCGCTGCCGGACACGGTGCTCCCTGGAACGTCGGGGTCGAGCGGGACGGCGGGCACCTCCGAGCCTGCCACCCGCGCCGCTCCGGTGCACCCGCGGGACGCCCTGCACCCGTCTCCGACGGGGCGTCCCGCCGACGGTGAGCTATCCGTCACCGGGTGCAGGACGTTCCCCAGCGGGCGGGATGGGGACCGGCGCGACCAGATCCCCCCGACGCACCGCGTCCAGCCCGCCGGGCAGCCGGACCGCCGCGCCCTGACGGTCGCCGGTGACCAGCGCATCGAGCCGGACCAGGTGATCGGCGGTCAGCGGATCCGCCCCGGCCGCGGCCGCCCAGAGTCGCAGCAGACGTCGCCGGATCGCCGTCGGGCGACTGCGCAGCTCGGCGACAGCCAGCGAGTCGCCGGTCACGCAGTCCGCCACGGCGGCAGCAGCGAGCCGGTCCAGCGCGGCCAGATCGTCGGCCATCAGGTCGGCGGTCCGGGCCAGCGCCGGAGCGACGCCGTTGCCCAGCACGTCCTCGAGCAGCGGCAACACCTCGGTCCGCAGCCGGACCCTGGTGAACGACGGATCCGCGTTGTGCGGGTCGGTCCAGAACTGCACCCCGGCGCCGCGGCAACAGGCCTCGGTGTCGGCGCGGCGGACCCGCAGCAGCGGACGCCCCCAGGGCGGCGTCCACGGCCGCATGCCGGCGATCGAGCGCGGACCGGAGCCCCGGGCCAGTCCCAGCAGAACGGTCTCGGCCTGATCGTCGAGGGTGTGGCCGAGCAGCACCGGACCGTCAGCGTGCGCCAGCAGCGCCGCGTACCGGGCGCGCCGGGCCGCCGCCTCCACTCCCCCGCCGCCGGACACCGCGACGGGGGCGACCACGGCATCGAAGCCGATCTCCCGCACCTGCTCGGCGGTAGCCGCCGCCCGGTCGGCTGAGCCGTCCTGCAGGCCGTGGTCAACGGTGACGGCCCGGCCGGCCCGGCCGCACCTGGCGACGGCGTGCGCCAAGGCCAGGGAGTCGGCCCCGCCGGAGCAGGCGACGGTCACCGGCCCCACCGCGGCATGCGCGGCGAGCCAGCCGGCGACGGCGGCGACGACCGGCTCCTTCATCGACCTGACCGGTTCAGCCGAGGACGCGAGCGACCCAGGCGGCCGGATCGGCGATCTCCGCCCGGGTCGGCAGTGTCGCCGGCTCCCGCCAGACCGTGTTGAAGGCATCCATCCCGACCCGGTCGACCACGGCCGAGACGAACGCGGCCCCCTTGACGTACTGGGCGAGCTTGACGTCCATCCCCAGCAGCGCCCGTAGCAGCCGGTCCACCGGCCCGGATCCGCGGCGGCGGCGATCGGAGAACGCGCTGCGGATGCCGGCAACGCTGGGCACTACGGTCGGCCCGACCGCGTCCATGACGTGGTCGGCGTGCCCCTCCAGCAGCGTCATCAGCGCCATCAGCTGGTCGAAGACCTCGCGTTGCGCCGGAGCCTGGATGGTCTCGATCCACGACTCACCCCGGGTCCGCCCCCCGCGGATCGCCTCGACCATCCGGCCCAGGAGCTCGGACGGATCCAGGTCGGCGGCCTCCGAGAATTCGGCGACCAGCCCGCGGAAGTGATCGCGCAACCACGGCACCGCGGTGAACTGCAGCCGGTGGGTGCTCTCGTGCAGGCACACCCACATCCGGAAATCGGCCGGGTCGGCACCGATCTCGCGTTCCACCTTGACGATGTTCGGCGCCACCAGCAGCAGGGTGCCGGTGCCACCGTTGCCCAGCGGGTCGTACTGGCCGAGCACCTTGCCGGACAGGAAGCCCAGCACCACACCCAGCTGCGAGCCCGCGACGGACCGGCCGCGCACGCCCTTGCCCCGACGGTCGGCGGCCAGCTTCACCGCCAGTCGATCGGTCAGCGGTGCCGTCAGCGCTGCCATGCCCTCTGCGGTCGCCTCGATCCAGCGACGCCGGTCCACCACCTCGGCCTCGGCCACCGGGAGGCCGTCACCGAGTCCTGTGGTGCGACGCACCGCCAGTTCGGCCCGGGCCGAGAAGGCCCGGAGATCGGCGACCACATCGGCGGCCTCGGCCGTGGACACCCGCGGCCCTGTGGGGGCGAGGTGCTGTCCGGACCGGACGGCGGCGGCCCAGTCGATCACGCCGGACGTCACGGGCAGCCGCATCCACGGAGCGCGGCGGCGAACGCGTCCTGCGCGGGTCGGGTGCCCGTCGTCGCGTTGTTGTCGACGCCGTTGGAATTGACGGCGAACACGATGATCTGCCCGTCCACCGTCGGCACGTAGCCGGCCAGGGCATAGGTGACGTTGACGGACCCGGTCTTGGCCCGTACCCAGCCGAGTCCGTCCTTCGCGGCCGGCTGGGTGAAGCGGCCGGCATCCTGCGCCAGGGTGCCGGACACACCGGCCACCGGCAGCCCGGTGAGCAACGCGCGCATGGCGGGCACCGCGCCGCTGGTGGCGCTGGCCAGGATGCGGGCGAGCACCTCCGGCGGCACCTTGTCGTCGGTGGACAGGCCGGAGCCGTCCACCACCTGCACGCCGGACGTGTCGATCTTGAGCTCTCGGGTGAGCGCGTCCAGGACCGCTGCTGTCACCCCGTCGAAACTGGGTGGCGCGCCACGACCGATCGCCGCCTGCCTGGCCAGCGCCTCGGCCAGCACGTTGTCCGAATTCAGCAGTGCCTGGGAGAGCAGGATCGAGATCGGCTGCGAGCGGACCTCGGCCAGCAGCTTCGCCTTGGCCGGGGCCGGACCTTCCACCAGGGGCAACGTCGGCTTGCCGAGCAGCCGGGCCAGCGCCCGGCCGGCATTCATCGTCGGATCGCCGGTGCGCGGGGAGCGCGGGTTCGACGGATCTTCCCGGTCGCCGTCCACCATCAGCGGCGACATCCGGGTGATGTAGCCGTTGGCGATGTCGGCCTCGTCCCAGCCCTGGGCGAGGTCCGGCCCGCTCCAGTAGTCCGTGTCCAGGATGATCCGGGTGACCTTGATGTTCTTGGCGTTCAGCTGGTCGACCAGATCGGACATGTTGGCGGCACCGGGGTAGACCGTCGGGGTGTTGGCGGTGCGCGCGGACAGCGTCACGTCGCCGCCACCGACCAGGACGATGTCGCCCGGCTGGTCGCCGGAGACCACCTTCGTGACCAGCCGGCTGTTGGCGTCGACAGATGTCAGCAGGGCAGCACCGGTCAGCAGCTTGTTGGTGGACGCCGGCAGCTGCGGCACGCCGGGATCCTTGGACCACAGCACCTTCCCGGTCAGCCCGTCCAGCACGATGCCGGAGAACTGCTCCAGTTTGGGGTTGGCCAGCACGCCCGTCAGCCGAGCCACGACACCGGCAGGGGTCGGCGCCTTGGCCGGCTTCGTCATCCGGGCGATCTGCATCTTCGCGACCGGCACCTTGGGATCCGCTACCGACGGGGCCGTGGTCCTGGCGGCCGAGCTCCCGGTCGACTGCTGGCCGCCGTCGGCCTCGGCCGGGGTGCCGAAGAACTTGGGGTAGAGCAGCACTCCCGCGACCACCAGGGCGGCGACCACCACGACGGAGATCACCGCGATCCAGACCCGCCTGGCGGTAGCGGCCGACACCGCCCTGCGCCTTCCGGACACACCCACCTCTTTCGTCAGCACCGTCGACCGGCGGCATCCGACCCGACCCGGCACAGCATCACAGCCGCACGGCGGGATCGGCTTCCCGCGTCAAGACTAGAGTCTTGCCCAGCGGGCGAGCGCCTGACAGCCGGTTGTGCATCGCGTGGTGGACGAACTCCGGCCAGGTCAGGTTGCGTGATGATGCCGATCGCGGCGTGGCGATGAAAGGTGACAGAGGTGGAGTTCGACGTTCTGATCGAGATCCCGAAGGGCAGCCGGAACAAGTACGAGGTCGATCACCACAGTGGTCGCATCCGGCTGGACCGGACGCTGTTCACCGCCACCCAGTACCCGGCCGACTACGGCTACATCGAGAACACCCTCGGCCAGGACGGCGACCCGCTGGACGCGCTGGTGCTGCTGGCCGAGCCGACGTTCCCCGGCTGTCTGGTGAGCGCACGGGCGATCGGGATGTTCCGGATGACGGACGAGAAGGGCCCCGACGACAAGGTCCTGTGCGTCGCATCGAAGGACCCGCGGCGGGACAACCTTCAGGACATCGGCGACCTGCCGGTCTTCGAGAAGCTCGAGATCCAGCACTTCTTCGAGGTCTACAAGGACCTCGAACCCGGCAAGAGCGTCGAGGGCGCGAACTGGGTCGGACGGGGCGACGCGGAGACCGAGATCAGGATCTCGTTCAACCGGGAGGTGCGGCGGCTGGCCGCCGAAGCCGCCGGCGTCGAGGAGCACGAGGCGGCCGCGCAGGCGGTCCGGGAGACCGAAGCGGAAGCCGCAGCATCCCTGCCCTGACCAGGCACGCACTGACCAGGTACTGCCCGCACCGCTCAACGGCCCGACGATGCCCGGCCCCTGCTACCAGCGGTTGCCGTTCTGCACCTCGCGCAGCCGCGGCCGGACGTCGAGCAGATAGACCAGGGTGCCGACGGAAGCGGCGAGCCACAGCAGACTGGGTGGTTCGAACAGCGGGCTCAGCACGCCCAGCGCCATGATCGCGCCACAGGCGGCATTGATGCCGACCCAGGTGCCCTTGGTCTGCTTGTCCGCGGCGGCAAAGGCATCCGGCCGCCGGGAGAGTGCGTCGACCAGTGCGAACACGCCGCCGAGGGCGCCCGCCCATTTGATGATCAGCGTGATCACCCAGATCACCGGATCGACGATGTACACCGCACCAGACTACGTGGAGCCTGCGCGCGCCCTGCCGCCCCCGACCCAGTCGGGCGATCGACCACGTCGCACGGGCTTGCGCGCTCGGGACGAACAGCGATCGGACCGCGCCCGATGCGGACGCGGCCCGATCGCCGACGCCGGGTCGGGTCTTCAGTCGGTGGGGGTTTCGAGATCGATGATCGGTGTCACCTTCGGCGCGACCGACTGGTCGGGAGCGGCTGCCGGGTCCATCTCCGGTGACGCCTTGCGCGAGCCGGTTCCGTCCGGCTTGGCCGCGGACTTCGCCGACTTGCGGGTAGCAGCCGTCGGCCCTGCCGCCTCGGCGGTGGCAGCGGTCGGGGTGGTGCGCTGCCGGGCCGCGGCGGTGGCCTCCGTGCCCGCGGACTCGGCGCCCTCGGACCCGGCGCTCTCGGACCCGGCGCCCTCGGACCCGGCGCCCTCGGACCCGGCGCCCTCGGACCCGGCGCCCTCGGACCGGCGCCCTCGGACCCGGCGCCCTCGGAGACTGTGCTCTCGGCGTCCGGGGTCGACGTCGCAGCGGTCGGCTCGGCGTCGACCGTGGTGCCCTCGACAGTGGTGGCGGCGTCGGGAGCGAGTGCCTTCCGGATCTTGTCCCACACCTGCTGGCCGTGGTCGGCAAGGTCGTCGTACACCGCACCGATGATGCTCAGGTAGGTCCCGGCGGTCTGGCGCAGCGCCTCCGGCTTGAGCTGGTCGGCGACACCGGAGGCCCGCTCGGGAAGTTCGGCGACCAGCTGTGACACCTTCGCCGGGGCCGTGGTGGCCAGCTCTTCGACCGTGTGCGCCGCGCTGGTGGCACGCCCCTGGGCCCGGCCGGAGAGGTCGCCGGCCAACTTCTGCACCTTGCCCGGCAGCTCACCGGCTGCCGCGCGAAGTTCGTCTGCCTTGCCCGGAAGATCGCCGGCCAGCTTCTGCACCTTGCCCGGGAACTCGGCTGCGGCATCCCGCAGCTCGGTCGGCGACGGCGCGGATTTCGGCAAGGTGATCTGGGCGCCGCGCTGCTCGATCGCCTGATTGACCTCGGTGCGCAGGCTCACGACCAGGTCCGCCGCCTTGTCTCCGGCGCCGATCAGCGCGGCTACCGGACGCGGCAGTTCCGTGATCCGGGTGACGACCTGGCCGACGGCGTTTTCCGACGCCGTGCGGATGTCGTTGCTCAGTGCCATGACTACTCCTTCTCCTGACGCGCCACCGACGCGTCCTGTTCTTCCTCGGTGTGGCCGTCCGTGCTCGCAGCCACGGTGCCGGCCGGCCCCGGCGCCGCTTCGGCGTCGGGCTCGGGTTCTGGTCCGCTGCCGGGTCGGGTCTCGTGCCGGAACGCGGTGTAGATGTCGATCAACGCGGACTTCTGGCGTTCCGTCAGCCCGTCGTCAGCCCGGATCGCGGCGACCACCGGTCGCGCGTCGCTCGGAGGAATGACTCCGGCCATGGCCAGGAGTGACTCGGCCGAGATGGAGAGACCGTGGGCGATCTGGGCCAGGATGTCGGCGCTCGGGCGCCGGAGGCCGCGTTCCACCTGGGACAGATAGGGGTTGGACACGCCGGCTTTCGCAGCGAGGCCGCGCAGAGAGATCTGGGCCGCTGTGCGCTGCTCCCGGATGAACCCGCCGAGATCGCGCACCGGGGTGAGCACCGGTGTGAGATCCACCGACACCTTCTGCACCTCCATCCGGGATCAGGCCAGGTCCGGATCGCCGGACATCTCGCCGTTCTTCCTTCACCTTACACATTCGTGCTTGCTGCCGCAAGCAGACTGTTAGCGCAGCTCAGGCCACGTCCGCGTGGGCGTCCAACTGCTCGTTCCACCTCCGCAGCCTGGCATCGGTAGGGGTGGTCGAGGAGGCCGAGAGCCCGGACGGTCGGCAACGACCCTGGCGGCTGGCGAAGGGGTCCATCACGTTCGGGCAGGACGGCTCGCCCGAGTCGCAACTGGCCATGGCCACTGCGGTGGAAGTGCTGCACGGCAGCGCGGTCAAGGGGCTCTCCCGCTGGATCCAGCAGGCGGAAGCGGCCCGGAGGAATGGCGGGAGGCGTGGTTCGACTCGAACCTCACCATCGCCGTCACCGCCGCGGAGCTGACCCGTATCCGGCGCCGGCTCACCGCGATTCTCAAGCCCTACACCGACCGGCGGCAGGCCAGGTCCGACCTCCCCGGCGAAGTTCCGGTGCGGATCACGACCTACGGCTACCCGATGCGTATCACCACGGAGGAGCCGCCCTCTGACCATCGGCACTGACAACCGGCGTCCATCGCCAACCACTCACCCACAGGAGCACACCATGTACGCCTGGGCAGACCCCCAGAACACCCTTCGCGCCCTCGCCCGCGACACCGACCGGCACCTGCAGAGCAACAAGTGGGCCGCTCAGCGCCGCGCTCTCACCAGGATGAAGACACGGCGTAGGGACACCTGATCCACACGCTCGGCTCGTTCGGCCGAGCGCCCTGCCCTACCTCAGCCGCCGGTCGGCGCGGCCCAGTCCGCGCCGACCGCGGCGGAGGCCGGTCAGCAGATTGACCGACACCGGCCCGATCGCCGGACCGAGGCATGAACGCGCTGCGCGGAGATGGCCATCGACGGGTCGACGGAAGGAGAGCGTCGAGCCTCGACCGGCCCAGGATGCGCGGTGCGGAACCGCCGACGGGACCGCATACTGCCGGGAACCGGGGTGGTGTCGCGCCGCGTCGGACGGGGACGGTTCGGGTCTCGGGCGGCCCGGGTACGAGGAGGCCGCGATGTATCCGCAGGACCCGTATTCCGGCCAGGGCGGCCTCAACGCCGGCGGGCCCCAGTACCCCGGCGGCCCCCCGTACCAGGGCGGCCGCCAGGGGCAGCCTCCGCAACAGCCCTTCCCGGGGCAGCCGTATCCAGGGCAGCCCTACCCGGGACAGCCGTATCCGGTAACACCGCAGCAGCCCTACCAGGGGCCGGCGACTCAGGGGCAGCCGTACCAGGGACAGCAGCCCTACCAGGGCCAGCCGAACCCCGGCGGGCCGCAGCAGCCGTACCAGGGTCCCCCGTATCAGGGCCAGCAGCCGTACCAGGCCCAGCCCTACCAGACCCAGCCGGCATACGGATCGCAGCCACCCGCACCGGGGGGAGGGTCGCCGGGCCGCGGGCGCACCGTTGCGCTGGCAGCCGGCGCTGCGGCCCTGGTGGCAGCCATCGTCGTGACGCTGGTCCTGGTCATCAACCGTGGCGACGACTCCGCCGATCCGTCCGCGCCGACCGCACCCGCCACCTCCCCCGCGACTTCCCTTGTGGCCTCGACCGACCCGGTGCGGCCGTACCCCTCCACCTCTGCAGCAGCCCCGTCGACGCCCACCGCACCGACGACCGTCGAGTCAACGCCGCCACCCACCACCTCCCGACAGCCGGTCCCGCCGCCGGTGCCACCCAGCACGTCGGAACAGCCGACCACGTCGAGTCGACCCAGCACCAGCGCAGAGCAGACCACGACGTCGCGGCAGCCGACCACCAGCCGGTCGACCGTGAAGTCGTCCTCGACCTTCGCCAAGGATCAGAAGGAGGCGCTGGCCGTCGCGAAGGACTGGGCGCGCGCCGTGAACGGCGGCGACGAGTCCGGGGTGGTATCCGTCTCCTGCGCCAAGGACCGGGCGAAGTACAGCTCGGGCGAGTTCCCGAACCCGGCGAAACTGGCTGGGCGGGAGTCGTTCACGATCGACTCCGTGGTGACGGCAAACCCGCACGGCATCGCCTTCATGACCGTCGATCCGCCGCTGGACGGCAAATCCGATGTCCGGGTGCTGATGACCATCGAGAAGAAGTTATGGACCATCTGCCTGACTGTCGACAACGTCGACGATCTGTGATCGCTGCCGGTCAGCCCTGGCACAGGCAGAACGGATGCCCTGCCGGATCCAGATAGACCCGGAAGCTCGTCGGTTCCGCCGGCAACCCGGTCGTGGTCGCGCCCAGGGCGATCACCTCGGCCTCGCCGACGTCCAGGTCCGCGACATTGAGGTCCAGGTGGCTCTGCTGCGGCACCTCGTCGTCCGGCCAGCTTGGCGGCACCAGATCGGGAGCCAGCTGGAAGGCCATCCCGACGCCCCCCGCTCCGCGCAATGTCACCCAGTCGTCGGCATCGTCGGCGATCTCCCAGCCCAACAGCGCGCCGTAGAACTCGGCGAGCTGCCGCGGAGCGGGAGTGTCCAGCACCACCAGGTCCAGGGTGGCAATCGGGGCGCTCATGCCCGGCAGCCGATCAGAGCGGGTCGCAGCACCCTGGCCGGGGCGACACCGGTCCTGGTGCCCCGGGCCGGCGGTGGCACTGCCGGCGGCACGTAGTCCTGATCGGCAGGTTCGTGTCGGACCGCGGTCATCTGGAGGGTCAGGAACAGCAGTGGATGCATGATGCGCCTCCGGGAGTTGTAACCAGTGTCTCGACTATGACAGTTACCGCGTCGGGGTGCAACCACTATCACGGTTACAGTGGTGACATGTCCGATCCCGGCGAACTGCTGGTCGCGTTCCTGAACACCTGGGATGTCGAGGAGCAGACCGATGTCTTCGACGAGCCCGGCGGGTGGGAGATCTGGGCCGCCGAACACGGGCTCGGTCCGGGGGACCCGGCACAGGCCAGGGAGGTCCGGGACCGCCTCCGGGACGTCGCCGCGCTCGGACCGGCCGATGTCGTGCTACCCGCCGTACCACTGTTGCTGTCGTTGGACCGGGAGGGTTCTCCGGTGCTCGCCGGTGCCGGTGAGGTACCGGAGGCGGCGGGCACCGCCCTGGGCTGGGTCGCGGTGCTCGCAGCTCAGGGCCGGCTCGACCGGGTCAAGATCTGCCCGGCCGACGACTGCCTGTGGGCCTTCTACGACCGGTCCCGCAACCACTCCCGCACCTGGTGCTCGATGGCAGTGTGCGGGAACCGGTCGAAGACACGGGCGTTCCGGGCCCGCTGACCGCCCTCGGGTGCTACCGGTTGGGCTCCCCCCGTCCCGTGCTGATCAGGCTGCGCAGACTGCCGTTGATGTAGAAACTCCAGGCGTTGGAGCACATGTCGAAGCAGTCGAATGCCGGAACGAGCCCGATGTGGCAGAACCGGACCTCGGTTGCGCCGTCCTTGGCGGAGATGTCGAACGTGATGTCGGTGCCGGTCCACTCGGTCGTGTCCGCCGCGAATTCGAGGTATGCCTCCGAGACGTGCCAGGCGACCCGCCGACCGGGCACCGACTCGGTGATCTGCTGGGTGCTGCGATGCAGGTCCTGGTAGCTGTAGGTGAACTCGTCACCGAGTTCGCTGGTACGGCCCTCGATGTCGCCCGACCACCACCCGCGCACGTTGTTGATGGCTGCGAACACTTCGTCCGGAGCCTCCTCAACGGTGAAGGTTGTGGTGAAATGCATTACTGCCATTGATGTCTCCTGATTGGGGGCAGGTTGGGCGATGGGCCGCACGGAGCTCATGACGCCACCGGCTGGGCGTCGACGAGCGTGGCATTCTGCCGAGCGAGCGCGGCCACCGCCCCAGAGCGCCAGCTCACCGCGATCGACTCCGACATCGGATCCGGGAAGATGTCCTCGTCCCCGCGTTCGACACCGTCGAGGATGGCGCGGGCCACGGACTCGGCAGAAGCCTTCGGAATGGCCAGGTCTCGGGACATGTCGGTATCCACCGGGCCGCTGAGCACGGCGTGGACCCGGACGCCCCGTCCGGCCAGCAGGGCGCGCAGGGACTGCGACAGCGAGAAGGCCGCCGCCTTGGAGATCGAGTACGACGGCATCACCGGCACCGACGCAACTGCCGACAGCGACAGCACATTGACCACGGCTCCCCGCGAGCGGATCAAGGACGGTAGGAACGCCTGGGTGACGCCGTAGGTCCCGAACAGGTTCACGGCCAGGTGCGCTTCGACGGTGGTGCGGTCACTCAGGTCGTCGAACTGCCCGACGCCGGCGTTGTTGATCAGCACATCGAGCGGGCCGATCTGCTCGGCGGCCGCCTGGATCTGGGCAGCGTCGGTGACGTCCAGCCGGAGCGGGACGACCCGGCGATCCGGGTGCGCCAGGGGGGTGCGGGAACCGGCGTACACCCGATGGGCCCCGTGTCGCAACACTTCGGAGACCAACGCCGCCCCGAGGCCGCGATTGGCGCCGGTGATCAGTACTGCTGTGCCTGTGAGTGCTGTGCCTGTGACTGCTGTGCCTGTGACTGCTGTGCCTGTGACCGCCATGGCTGTACTCCTGGGATGCGACCGTCGCCGGGCCGGCCGCGATGCTGCGGCGGGTGTCGGACGGGCTCTGCACGATCAGACACAGCCCCCACCGGAAACTGGGCGTCTTCCGCTGACCACTTCCGGCCGCCGCCGGTGTCGGTACCCGGGGGAAGATCGCAACGATCGGAAGGGAGAGGGCCGATGTCGGCAGAGCTGCTCCAGCGGGCGCGGGCCGGCGACCGCGACGCGTTCGCCACGCTGGTCGAGTCGCACCGCGGCGAACTCCAGGTGCACTGCTACCGGATGCTCGGCTCGCTGCAGGACGCCGAGGACGCGCTGCAGGAGACCCTGCTGGCCGCCTGGCTCGGCCTCGACGGCTTCGAGGGTCGCTCCTCGGTCCGGACCTGGCTCTACCGCATCGCCACCAACCGCTGCCTCAACCTGCTGCGATCCGCCGGACGACGTCCGGTGGCGGCGGCGCCGCTGCCGGTGACGCCGCCGCAGCCGACCCGGCTGGGCGAGGTGCTGTGGCTGCAGCCGTACCCGGATGCGCTGCTCGACGGCTTGCCCGACCAGGCACCGGGGCCCGAGGCCAGATATGAGTCACACGAGGCGATCTCGCTCGCATTCGTCACCGCCGTCCAACTACTCCCGCCGAATCAACGCGCCGTGCTGCTGCTCCGCGACGTACTGGGCTACCGCGCCCGGGAGACCGCCGAGCTGCTCGGGCTCACCGAGGACGCGGTCACCAGCGCGCTCAAGCGCGCCCGCGCCGCGGTCGACGCCGGCCGGTCTCCCGGTCCGCTGCCGCCTGCACCGGGCAGCCCGGTGGAACGTGCCGTGCTGGACCGCTTCGTCGCCGCCTTCACTGACCACGACATCGACGCGCTGATCGCGCTGCTGACCGATGACGCCTGGGTGCGGATGCCGCCGCTGCCGTTCGAGTACCACGGGCGCGAGGCCGCGCACGACTTCTTCACGGCGGTCTACGCCCATTGGCGGCAGATCGACCGGCTGGTCCCGGTCCGCGCGAACCGGCAGCCGGCGTGGGGCGAGTACATCCGCGATCGGGTGACCGGCGTCCTGCACGTCAGCGGAATCCACGTGGTCGAGCTCGCCGGCGACCGGATCCGCGAGATCACCAGGTTCGAAACCACAACAGTGCCCTACTTCGGCCTGCCCCGGACGCTGGATTGACCCTCCGACCGGACCGGGTCCGACCTGGCGCCGAACCGGTCCTCAGCCGAGCACGAGCTGGGCGAGGGTGTAGATCAGCAGCCCGGCCAGCGCACCAACGACGGTGCCGTTGATCCGGATGAACTGCAGGTCCCGCCCCACCTGCAGCTCGATCTTGCGGCTGGTGGCTTCGCCGTCCCAGCGCGCGATGGTCTCGTCGATGATCCCGGTGATCGACCGGGCGTGGTTCGCCGCCAGGTAGCCCGCCGCGTCGGCGACCCACCGATCGACCTTGGCAGCGGTCTCGCCCTCGGAGGCCAGCCGCTGACCGAACTCCATCAGGCCGTTGCGGACCGAGGTACGCAACGGCGACGTCGGGTCCTCCGCCGCCTGCAGCAACGTCTGCTTGACCGAGCTCCAGGCGCTGGTGGCGAGCGTGCGTACCTGCGCGTTGTCGACGATCCGGTCCTTGATGGCGTCGGCTCTCGCCATCGTCGCCGGGTCGTTCTGGAGGTCCTGCGCGAACTCCAGGAGGAAGGTGTCCAGGGCCTTGCGCAGCTGGTGCTCCGGATCCTCCTTGACCGCCAGGGCGAACTTCTCCACCTCGCGGTAGATCCGGTCCGCGACCACGCCGTCGAGGAACTTCGGCGACCAGGACGGCGAGCGCTGCGCCACCACCCGGGAGACCACCGTGTAGTTGTCCCGGATCCACAGGTAACAGCGGTCGACGATGAAATCGACCAACGGATGATGGTCGCCGCGGCTGAACACGTCCTCGGCGATCCGACCGAGGGGTGGGCCCACCCTGGTCTCGGCGATCTTCCGCCTGGCCATGCTCTCCAGCAGGTCGGCGACCTGGTCGTCGGAGAGCACCGTCGAGATGCCGCGGACTGCGGTGGCGAGTTCGGCGGTCACCCGCTCGGCCCCCTCCGGCCGGGACAGGTAGCCGCCGATCTTGGACGCCACCGAGAACTGCGCCAGCTTCTCCCGCACGACGGACTCGGAGAGGAAGTTGGTGGCCACGAATTCCGAGAGCGACGAACCGATGGCGTCCTTACGGGTCGGGATGATCGCCGTGTGCGGGATCGGCAGCCCCAGCGGGCGCCGGAACAACGCGGTGACGGCGAACCAGTCGGCCAGCGCGCCCACCATGCCGGCCTCCGCTGCCGCCCGCACGTAGCCCAGCCACGGATAGCTGTCCTGCAGCAGCCAGGCGATCACGAAGATCACGGCCATCACGCCGAGCATCGCGGTGGCGATGATCTTCATCCGGACCAGGCCGCGACGCCGGATCTCGTCCATCGGCGACAGGTCGGTCAGGGCCGCCGCGGGCGCTTGACTCACGGTCGGCGTAGCCCGCAGCGCCCGGCCGGGCGCGGGCAGCGGAATCCGATCGGTTCTCGGTTCGGCTGGCCCGGGCTCCGGGTACGACGCGGTCATCCCCCCATTGTCCCGGACCGGACGGCCGGGCGTGAGAATGCACCATGCCTCTGGTCAGCCGGTTGCGTCCGTTCACCACCACGATCTTCGCCGAGATGTCCGGTCTGGCCGTATCCACCGGGGCGATCAACCTTGGCCAGGGCTTCCCGGACACCGACGGGCCGGCCGCCATGCTGCAGGCGGCGCAGCAGGCGATCGCCGCCGGCGTCAACCAGTACCCGCCCGGACCGGGGATCCCCGAGCTGCGGGCGGCGATCGCCGACGCCAGGTTCGCCGACCGCGGGCAGCAATTCGACCCGGACACGGAGGTATTGGTGACCGTCGGCGCGACCGAGGCGATCGCCGCCGCCGTGATAGCCCTCTGCGAGGCCGGCGACGAGGTGCTGATGCTCGAGCCGCACTACGACTCCTATCCTGCGGTGGTCGCGATGTCGGGCGCGAAGCATGTCTCGGTGCCGCTGCGGCCGGACGGATCCGGTCGGTTCGCCCTCGACCCGGCCGAGTTCGCCGCGGCCGTCACCCCGGCCACCAGGCTGATCCTGCTGAACTCGCCGCACAACCCCACCGGGACCGTGCTGACATGCGACGAGCTCACCGCGATCGCCGAGGTCGCGGTGCGGCACGACCTGATCGTGGTGACCGACGAGGTGTACGAGTACCTCGTCTACGACGGCACCCCGCACGTGCCGATCGCCACCCTGCCCGGGATGGCCGAACGCACCATCACCGTCTCCAGTGCCGGCAAGACCTTCAACGCGACGGGCTGGAAGATCGGCTGGGCCTGCGGTCCGGCACCGCTGATCGCCGCGGTGCGGGCCGTCAAGCAGTTCCTCACCTTCGTCGGCGGGGCACCGTTCCAGCCGGCCGTCGCACTGGCCCTGCGCACGGAGTTGGACTGGGTCGCGGGGCTGCGCGACAGCCTGCAGGACAAGCGCGACCGGCTGTGCGCCGGGCTGCAGGCGGCCGGTTTCGAGATCTTCCGGCCGCAGGGCACCTATTTCGTGGTCGCGGACATCCGATCCATCGGCGAGTCCGACGGCATGGCGTTCTGCCATCAGCTGCCGCACCGGGCCGGGGTGGTGGCGATCCCGCAGGAGGTCTTCCACGACTCCCCCGCGGACGGCAAGCCGTTCGTCCGGTTCGCCTTCTGCAAGGTGGACCGGGTGATCGACGAGGCGGTCGACCGGCTGGCCGCACTCGCCCTCCCGCCCCGTCATCGCTGACCCTTTGGCTCGGTTCTGCCCGATTCGACCGCCGAATCGAGCCAGTCGATCAGCGATCGTGCGACTGCGCTGATCGGTTGGCTCGGGCGGGCGGCGCCGCGGGTGTGCCCGGCCGGCATTCCGTCGGCCGACGGTGCCGGCACCCGGAGCGGGGCAGCGACGGCCCCCTGCGAGGATGGCCGGATGACGGACACCCTCGACCGGATCACCGCCCTGCTCGCCGACGCCCCGGTCTTCGACGGCCACAACGACCTCCCGTGGGCACTGCGCACCCAGGTCGACTACGACCTCGCCGCGCGCGACATCGCCGAGCACCAGCCGACGCTGCACACCGACATAGCGCGACTGCGGGCCGGTGGCGTCGGCGCGCAGTTCTGGTCGGTGTTCGTCCCGGGCACGCTGCGCGGCGGCGACGCGGTGACGGCAACGCTGGAGCAGATCGACTGCGTCCGACGGTTGATCGCCGCCTACCCGCAGACCTTCGTCGCCGCCCGGACCGCCGACGACGTACGCGCGGCCATCGCCTCGGGTCGGATCGCCTCGCTGATGGGCGCGGAGGGCGGTCAATCGATCGACAGTTCGCTCGGGACGCTGCGGATGCTGCGGACCCTCGGTGTTGCGTACATGACGCTCACCCACAATCAGAACGTGCCGTGGGCGGATTCCGCCACCGATGCGGAGAACGTCGGTGGGCTCAATGATTTCGGCCGGGAAGTGGTGCTCGAGATGAACCGCATCGGGATGCTGGTCGACCTCTCGCACGTTGCACCATCGACCATGCGGGCCGCCCTGGCGACCTCGACCGCGCCGGTGATCTTCTCCCATTCGTCGTGCCGGGCGCTCACCGACCACGTCCGCGACGCGCCGGACGACGTCCTCGGGTCGTTGCACGACAACGGTGGTGTGTTGATGGTGACCTTCGTGCCCGATTTCGTCTCGCAGGAATGCGCCGATCACGGCGCACAGCAGAAGGCGGAGCGACTGCGGCTGGGCCTGACCGCCCACGACTTCGAGGCCATCGGGGAGCAGGATCCGGACGCGCTGGCCGCCTTCGCCAGGTGGACCGAGGAGAACCCGGAACCGGTGGCGACGCTCTCCCAGGTGGCGGATCACGTCGAGCACGCACGGGCGGTGGCCGGTGTCGAGCACATCGGACTCGGCGGTGACTACGACGGGGTGACCGCCCTGCCGACCGGACTCGAGGACGTGTCCAGGTACCCGGCGCTGCTCGTCGAACTGGCCGACCGCGGCTGGTCCGACGCCGAACTGGCCGGTCTCACCAGCGGGAACATCCTGCGGGTGCTCGCCGACGCCGAGCGCATCGCCGAGCCCGGGTTCGGGGCCTGAGCCGGGTCCGGCCGTCAGAAGAACTCGTCCAGCAGCCGGTAGTAGGCGAGCAGCCGCGGATCGGCCCGGACCGGGTAGCTACGCAGCAGTAGCCCGGCGGCGTCGGCGCCGTAGCCGGGGTTGAGGTCGGGGTCGGCCATGCTGCGGTGCGCGAGGGCGAGATCGACGTGCCGGTCGGCGACCCCGAGCCGGGCGAGGTCCACCAGGCCGGTGACCCGGCCGGTGGCGGGGTCGGCGAGCACGTTGGGCAGGCAGGCGTCGCCGTGGCAGACCACCAGGTCCTCGGTCGGCGGCCGTTCGCGCACGGCCTCGGCGAGCAGGTCCGCCGGCCGCCGACCGGCCCGCTCTGCGTCGAACTCCGCGACATCGACCGAACCGGCGGCCACCGCCGCCGACGCCGCCGCCAGCGTGGTGTCCAGCCGCCGGTCGAAGGGGCACCGGTCGACCGGTAGGTGATGCAGCCAGATCAGGGTGTCGGCCAGTGCTCCGACCGCTGTGGCGATGTCATCGACGGGCCAGGACGAGAGCGGAATCCCTGGCAACGCAGCGGTCAGCATCAGGTCCCAGCCGGAGTCGGTGTCGGCCTCGAGCACCGCAGCGGCCGGCAACCCCTGCCGGCGCAGCCACCCGGTGCGGTCCGCCTCGGCGGCCACGGTGCCGGCCTCCTCGGACGGGTTCAACGGTTGACCCTTGAGGTATCGCAGGGCCGTTCCGGACGGGCTGCGGAGCACCCACACCGACGCACCGGACAGGCCCAGCGTCACCGGCTCGGCCTCCGCGCCGCCGAACCAGCGGGCCGGTGGGCGAGCGGCCGGCTGCCGTCCGGCCGACCGGGTCACCGCGGGACGGCCAGGGTGGTCATCACCAGCGAGCCGTTGGCGCCTTCGTATCCCAGCTCGACGGTGACCGCCGTGAACGCCGCGAGGCTCGTCACATGTGTTCCACCGCAGGGGATCCGCACCTCGGCGGCGGGCAGTTCGCAGACCCACTCCCGCCGGTCCGTGAGTCCCGGCCCGGCGGTCTCGACCCGGACCGGCGCCGCGCCGGCGAGCCAGCCCGCCAGCAGTTCGTTCGCAGCCGCGGTTGCCGTCGGCAGTTCCTCGGACAGCCCGTCGCCATCGAAGCCCTTCTTGCGCAGCGACTTTCCGAGCCGGTAGGTGTCCACCGCACCGAACGGCCGGATGACGGACGAGGTGATCGCCTGCTGGTCGAACTGCGGGTGGCCGAGACCGTCCAGCGGCACCGGCTTGCGCCAGCGGGCCGCCAGGGCCGCATTCAGCGCCAAGGCAGCGAGGTGGCAGGCCGTGTGGCCGGTCGACAACGCCATCCGGTGACCGGCGTCGACCTCGAGTCGAACGGTCGTGCCGGGGGCAGGTTCCGGCGTGCCGGGCGGCAGCAGATGGACGACCACGAAGGTCCAGCCGGGGGTGCCGCGTCGCACCGGGATGGTGGAGCCGAGGTACAGCGGCCCCCCGTCGGTGGCACCCAGCACCACGTCGATGACGGTTCGGCGGGACCCGTCGACAATCGCCGTCCCCCGGTCGGGCCCCTGGTCCGGCCATCCGTGGTCGACCGGATGGAACGGGGTGCTCGCCGTGACCAGGGCGACCCCGTCGGTCGTGATCGCCGCCAGCACCACGACGGTGTCCGCAGTCAGGCCGCCGGCCGGGAAGGTGACCTCGGTATCGGTGGTCGGCATGGTCATGCGCCCATTCTGCTGGCGCCCTGCGGGGCCGCCGCACGCAGGTGGATCGGTCATGATCGCCCGAGGTCTTGAAGATCGGGTCCCGACGGGCGTAGAACGGTCGGACATGGGAGGCGGCCGCGGCCGGTCCTGGGCCGAGAAGCCACCGGGCCACGGAGCGCCACCTGTGATGGGTCGACAGAGTAGGGAACGGACGATCGGCGGCGGCCACATACCGTCGCTCCCCCGGGGTGACGCCGGATGCGGGTCCGCTCTCGAACTGCCGACGCGGTTGGCGGATGACGTGGTGCGCCCGGAGGGTAGAACCGGCCGGGCGTGCGCGGCAGGCCGGGCAGTCACCCCGGCGCCCGTGACGTGCGCCGAAGAGGTCGACCGTCACCAGGGCCCGGCGCCGTGGCAGGGCCCGCCCTCGCAGGCGGGCCCTGTTCCGCTTTCCGGACGACCGGGTTCCCGGCGCACCTCGGCCCGAAACTACGCAGACGGTACGGAACCGGCACCCGCCCGGCTCCGTCGGATCGCTGACCAAGGCGGCCCGCACCCGGTACCGTCACGCTTGATCCCGGCGCGGCCGGACCCCTCGGAAAAGGATCGGGCATGTCTGTTCGGGCGCGCAGGACGCGGCTCCTGGCTGGGTTGGTCGCCGCTGCCGTACTGCTGGCCGGCTGTTCCTCGGCCGTGGGCGGTACGGCCGTCAAGGTGGGCGCAGCAGCCGGCCAGACCAGCACGCCGCAACCGCCGGTTGAAGGACCCAACGGGCTGAAGGCCGGTGTGGCGGATCCGGCGATCACCGTCACCGACGACGCCAACACCAAGTACGACGACCTCGCCAAGAAAACCGTCGCCGACCTCTACGCCTACTACGGGGACGTGTTCCCCAAAGACTTCGGCACGCCGTTCGAGCCGGCCAAGCAACTGGTCTCCTACGACTCCCACACCGGAGGTTCGGCCTGCGGGATCAACCTGCAGGACCGGGTCAACGCCTCCTACATCGGCAGTTGCGACACCATCATCTGGGACCGCGGCGAACTGCTCCCGTTGATGGAGAAGGAGGTCGGCGAGCTGTCCGCGCCGACCATCCTGGCCCACGAGATGGGCCACCTGGTGCAGCGTCGGCTCGGCGTGAAACCCACCTCGGTACTACTGCTGGAGCAGCAGGCGGACTGCTACGCCGGCGCGTACTGGCGCTGGGTGGCCGACGGCAATTCCAGCTACTTCGATCTCAACCAGACCGCAGGCATCCGCGAGGTGCTGACCGCGATGATGTGGGTCGGCGACCCGGTCGGCATGAGTTCGGACAACGACGGCGCCCACGGCAGCTCGTTCGACCGGTCGTTCTCGTTCTCGCTGGGCTACACCGCGGGGGCGACCCGCTGCAACGGGATCACCGAGCAGGAGGTCCAGGCCCGGGTCAAGCAGACCGGATTCACCGTGCTGCCCAAGAACTTCGGCAACATCGAGGTCACCGACGAGACGGTGAAGAAGGTGGCGGCGACGATGGACGCCTACTTCACCCAGTCGATCCCCGGATATCAGGCCCCGAAGCTGGCGAGCTACCAGGGTGAGACTCCGCCGGCATGTGACGGCGCGACGCCGAAGTACCCGGTCGGGTACTGCCCGTCCACGAACACCGTCTCCTACAACCTCACCGAGCTCGCTCGGCTGGGCACCCCGACGGCGGGCTGGGCGTCCACCAACGGTGATTTCTCCGCGATGCTGCTGGTGGCGACCCGGTACGCGCTGGCCGCGCAGGCGGTCGGGGGGGTCCCGGTGACCGGTGACCAGGCCGGTCTGCGGGCGCTGTGCTACGCCGGCGCCTGGGCGTCCTGGCTCCGCAAGCCGCAGGGGGCGGACAAGCTGTCGCTCTCCCCCAACGACCTGAACAAGGGCGTCTATCAGGTGATCGCCTCCCCGTTGCCGGCCACCGACGTGAACGGCAACACCAGCACGCAGGTGATCGACCAGATCCAGGCGCTGAACATCGGGATCGTCTACGACATCAACCAGTGCTACGACTTCTACGCGAACTCCTGACCGGTACCGCGGTTCGGGGCTCAGTGGCCTCCGTCCACCGGTAGATCGAGGCCGACACCCTCGGCGCAGGTGGCGATGATCAGATCGAACAGCCGGTCCGCGTCGTGCGCGAAACCCTTGTAATGGCCGAACAGATCGGTCGAGATGGCCCCGAACAGCGCGGCGAACAGCCCGACCCCGCGGACGATGGCGTCGTCGAACGGCGGAGACGGCAGGTCGCCGGCGACCGCGCTGACGTCGTCGGTCACCAGGCCGGTGATGTCGAAGGGCCGGGCCGGCGGACGCAGGGTGCCGGTCGCGATGGCGGTGTCGATCACCCCGAGGATCACCCGCCAGATCCGGATCGCCGGCGCCACCGTGTCGGCGGGTGCGCGGTACCCGGGCACGGGTGAGCCGTAGATCAGGGCGTACTCCTGAGGATGTGCGACCGCCCAGGTCCGCACCGCTCGGCAGACCTGGAGCCACCGCTTTCCTGCTCCGCCGCCCGCTGCCGCGGCGTCCCGGTCGGCCTGCTCGGCCACTGCTCCCACCGCGTCGTAGGCCTGCACGATCAGCAGGGTCAGCAGTTCATCCCGGCTGCCCACGTACCGGTACACCGCGCTCGAGACCATGCCCAGATCACGGGCGACCGCGCGCAACGAGAGCGCGGCCGCACCGTCCACCGCCATGTGCCGCCTGGCGGTGTCGAGCAGTTCGGTCATCACCGATTGACGGGCCCGTTCACGGGCGGTGCGGGGAGCGCTCATGACAGCCAGAACACCACAGCGGAGCGGTGCACACAACACGGAACACTGCTCGGGCGGTCGGCGACGGACCGTCATCTGGCAGCATCGGCGGCACCACGCACGACGGGCCGCCCGCAGGTCCGCCAGAGCTCGGAGGCACCGATGGACACTGCCCGCACCGCCATCGTCACCGGGGCCGGCAGCGGTATCGGCGCGGCCGTCAGCCTCGCGCTGGCCGCAGACGGCTGGTCGGTGGTGCTGGCCGGCCGCCGGAGCCAGGCGCTCGCGGCGGTGGTGGCGGCCGGCCGGGAGCTCGACGGTGCGCTGTACGCGGTGCCGACGGATGTCACCGACGAGGCCGCCGTGCGGGCCCTGTTCGACGCCGCGGTCGACCGCGACGGCCGGGTCGATCTGTTGTTCAACAACGCCGGAGTCTTCGCGGCCGCCAAGGACTTCGACACCGTGACGCTCGCCGAGTGGCGGACCGTTGTGGACGTCAACCTGACCGGCTCGTTCCTGTGCGCCCGGGAGGCTTTCCGGGTGATGCGGGGGCAGACCCCGCGGGGCGGCCGGATCATCAACAACGGATCGATCAGCGCCCACACCCCACGACCGCGCTCGGCCGCCTACGCCGCCACGAAACACGCGGTCACCGGACTGACCAAGGCCCTCGCGCTGGACGGCCGGCCCTTCGACATCGCCTGCTCACAGATCGACATCGGCAATGCCGCGACCGATCTCACCACCGGCTTCACCACGGCCACCGCGCAGGCGGACGGCAGCAGCCGGCCCGAGCCCACCATGGATGTCGCCGAGGTCGGTCGCGCGGTCACCTACATGGCGGGGCTCCCGCTGGACACCAACGTGGCGTTCATGACGATCATGGCCACCGCGATGCCGTTCGCCGGCCGCGGCTGAGCGCACCGGCCTTCCACGCCGACGGCGCACCACCCCGGATCAGGCGCCGCTGGCGTTGACGTAGAGCGAGTAGACCGACCGGCTGGCCGCCATGAACAGCCGGTTGCCGGCGGCGCCGCCGAAACAGAGGTTGGCGCACGCCTCCGGCAGCAGGATCTGACCGATGCGGTCGCCGTCAGGGGCGAAGACCTGCACGCCGTTGCGACCGTCGCCGCCCGAGGCCGCGGCCCACAGGTTGCCGGCGGCATCGCACCGGACGCCGTCGAAGCCCCCACCGTCGAGTTCGGCGAAGACCCGGCCGTCATCGCTCACAGTCGTGGGTCCGGCGAGGTCGAAGATGTGGATGGAACCCGGGCTCGTCCCGGAATCCACCAGGTACAGCCGCGTACCGTCCGGCGACAGGCACAGCCCGTTGGGCTGCACCAGACCGGTGACCGCCCGGTCGACCCGACCGGCCGGGTCGATCCGGTAGACCGCGGTGGGGAGTTCGGGGTCGGCCCGTCGGCCCTCGTAGTCCGAGGCGATCCCGTAGGTCGGGTCGGTGAACCAGACTCCGCCGTCGGCGGCCACGATGACGTCGTTCGGCGAGTTCAGCCTGCGCCCGTCGAACCGGTCGGCCAGCACGGTGATGGTGCCGTCGTGCTCGGTCCGGGTGACCCGGCGGGCGAGGTGCTCGCAGGAGACCAGCCGGCCCTGCCGGTCGCGGGTGCCGCCGTTGGCGAATCCGGACGGGCTGCGGAAGACCGTCGTCCGGCCGGACTGCTCGTCCCACCGGAGCATCCGGTCGTTCGGGATGTCGCTCCAGACCAGGCACCGGTGGTCGCCGAACCACACCGGCCCTTCCGCCCACCGGCACCCGGTGGAGAGGCGCTCGACCGCTGCATTGAACACCCTGATGGCCTCGAACCTCGGGTCGAGCACCAGCACCGCCGGGTCCGGGTAGCCCGCTCCGGTGTCGGCCCAGCGGGACCGTGTGGGCTCCGTCATGCCGCTCGCTTTTCCATGTCCGTACTGTGCCACCTCGCCGGGCGCCGGGCCGGTCGACCGGCTGCGGCCGTCCGGGTTCAGCCGGCCGGCAGTGAATCCTCCCGGTGCACACAGACACCTTCGACATAGGTGGCCAGCACCCGGGTCTCGGCGATCTCCCGGGCCGGTACGGTGAACGGGTCGCGGTCCAGGACCGCGAGGTCGGCCGCATACCCGACGGCCAGTCGGCCGGTGACGTCGTCGAGGTGGTTGACCCGGGCGCCGCCGGCGGTGGCTGCGGTCAGCGCGGTGGACAGGCCGAGCCGCTGCTCCGGCAGGAACGGCCGGCTCTCCGGATCGCCGGGAACCGTTCTGGTGACGGCTGTCTGGATGATCGCCAGCGGCTCTGGAGACGACACCGGCCAGTCGCTGCCCAGCGCCAGCCGCCCGCCGGCGGCGGCGATCGACGCGAACGGGTACTGCCAGGACGCCCGCGGTTCGCCGAGCACCGGCAGGGTGAGCTCGGTCATCACCGGCTCGGCACACGCCCACAACGCCTGGCAGTTCGCGGTGACGTCGAGGGACCCGAACCGGGGCACGTCGTCGGGATGCACCACCTGCAGGTGGGCGATGTGGTGCCGGCGGTCGGACGGTCCGTTGGCGGCCAAGGCGGCCGCCAGAGCGTCCAACGCGTCGCGCACCGCGCGGTCGCCGAGGGCGTGCAGGTGGATCTGGAAGCCTGCCGCATCCAGGCCGACCGCGAACTCCGGGAGCCGCTCCGGCTCGACGAACCGCAGACCGACGTTGCCCGTCGGCGCGCCGGAGGGATCCAGATAGTCGGCGAGCATGGATGCGGTCGCGGTCTCGCAGACCCCGTCCAACATGATCTTGACGGTGCCGGCCCGGAACCGGCGACCGGTCGCGGCCGCCCGCCGGTGTTGCAGGAAGTCCAGCTGTTCGAGTCCGGAGAACCGGTCCCACCACAGCGATCCCGCCACCCGCGCGGTGAGCAGTCGGTCGTCGTCCAGCGACCGGTAGGCGGGGTAGAAGTCCGGCATCAGCGACGAGGGACCGACGATCGCGTCCTGCCAGGCCGTGATGCCCAGGCTGTGCAGGTAGCGCTGGCCGGTCAGGATTCCCGACCTGAGCTCGGCGGTCGAGGTCGGCGGCAGCACCGCGGCAACCAGCTCCATCGCGCCCTCGTGCAGGGCGCCGGTCGGATGCCCGTCGGCGTCGCGCTCGATCCGGCCGTCGGTGGGATCCGGTGTCCGGTCGGTGATCTGCGCCCGACGCAGGGCGGCGGTGTTGACCCAGGCGCTGTGGTGGTCCCGGTTCGGCAGGTAGGCGGGCCGGCCGCCGGTGAGCGCGTCGAGTTCGGCGCTGGTCGGCACGCCGCCGGGGAACGCGTCCATCGACCAGCCACCGCCGAGCACCCAGCCGTCCTCGGGCCGGCTCGCGGCGAAGCTGCGGATGGCTGCGGCGTAGCCGGCGCGATCGTGGGCGCCGGTCAGATCGCACCGACCCCGCTCCAGCCCGCCCTGACCAGGATGCACATGCGCGTCCTGGAAACCGGGGAGCACAACACCGCCGTCCAGATCGACCACCGCAGTGCCCGGACCCAGCAGCGCCCGGATATCGGAGTCGGCGCCGAGGGCGACGATGCGACCGGCGGTCACCGCCAGGCCCCCGGGCACCGGCCCCGGCGATCCGGGGTGGTAGCGGAACCCGCCGACCATGATCAGATCCGGTGCGGTCACCGGGGCTTCGACAATCCGGTGGCAGCCGCTGATCCCGGGCGCCGCCGGGCCGATCCGAGCGGCCGCATCGGAGCGCCGGTGTCGGTGGGCGTCGGACCCGGCTGGCAGACCGGGCAGTAGAACGCCGTCCGCTCCAGGGGCGGCTCCCCGACCGGCGCGACCCGTACGGTGCCGCCGCAGCGACGGCAGGGCCGCCCGGATCGGGCGTGCACAAAGCTGGTGCGGCCCTGTGCGGTCTCGCCGGTGGTGGACGGCACAGCTGCCGTTGCGCCGTTGAGCAACTGACGCCGGGCGACCCGCAGCACCGTGGGCAGGTCGACGTCGGCGACCGGGGTCCACGGTGAGATCCGCTGTACGAAGAGGGCTTCGGCCATGTAGAAGGTGCCGATGCCGGCGACATTCGTCTGATCGAGCAGGGCAGCGCCGATCGGTCGGTCCGGGGCCAGGCCGATCCGGCGCAGACTCTCCGGCAGACCGTCGACGGGAAATCGGTCGGTCATGATGTCCGGCCCGAGGTGACCGATCAACAACGACTCGTCCGCGGTCGGCACCAGATCGAGCATGCCGAGCTTGACCCCGACCGCGGTCCAGTCCGGCCCGGCGAGCACGGCCCGAACGGCGGCGTTGCCGGGTCCGGGCCAGGCCCTGGCACCGGTGGCATGCAGGGTCCAGGAGCCGTCCATCCGCAGATGCGAATGCAGGGTGAGCGGGCCGGACGGCACTGTCGGCACCCGGCGTGCTGCGTCGCTCCCCGCCGCGATCCTGGTGAGGATGTGTTTGCCGTGCGCTGTGACCTCGATGACGGTCCGCCCGGCCAGGTCCGCGCCGCCCAGCGTCGGCCAGCGAAGTTCGGTACGGATCAGCGGCCGCCCGGCCAACGCCTGATGCAGCCGACGGGCCGTGCGCAGCACCGTGTCACCTTCGGGCACCGGCCACCGCCCCGCGCTCCGCACGCGTGAATCCTCACCGCACGCTCCGACGCAATCGAAGACCACGCGGCGTCATGACGAATCCGGCAGCGACCAAGGCGTCGACGACAGCGCCCCGGGTGGTGACGGCCTCCTCGCCGTCGATCCGGCTCACGGTCAGACCGCCGATCCGACCCTGCTGGACCTGCGCTGCCAACTCTTGCCCTGCAGCATCCAACGGGACGGCATCGGTCTCGAACGAGAGCACGGACCGGCCACCGCGCTCCGCGTACAGCACCGCGGCACCGTCGACCAGTACCACCAATGCCCCGGCCCGGCGGGCCGGGCGATGCTTCTCCGGCAGTTCCCCGGCCCTGGTCGGCCAGGGCAGCGCCGCGCCGTAGGGGTTGGCCGGGTCTGCCGCGGCCAGTACCGCAGCGGCCGGTGCTCCCCGTTCGCCGTCCATCGACGGAGCCAACGCGCGGAGCCGGTCCACCGCACCGGAGGTGCCGAACTGGGCGGCCCCGAGACCCTCGACGAAGTAGCCGCGCCTGGCCCGCCCGGACTCCTCGAACGCCGACAGCACCCGGTACACGCCGGCGAAACCGCCCGGCGTGCCCTCGGCAACAACGGACCCACGGGTGACGATGCCGTGCCGGTCCAACAGCACCTCGGCCGCCGCGTGGGCCCGGACGGTCGGATCGGACTGGGCCTCCGGCACGAGCGACCAGCGGCCGACAGCCGTCGGCGGGACGGTGCGCCGCACCGTCGCGGTGCCGCCGCCGCGGGTCCCGACGGCCAGCGAGGACAGTCCGCCCATCCGCCGCAGCCGCTGCCGCGGCGGACCGGACCGGGCGCGATGGGTGGTCCGGCCGCCGGCCAGCCGGGCCCGCAGCGGGCCCAACGTGTCGCCGGTGATGAGCCCGGCGAACACCAGGTCCCACAGCACCTCGACGAGTTGCGCCTCGCCGACCGGCTCGACACCGGCCAGTTCGTCCAGCACACCGTCCAACAACGGTCGGAAGAAGAACGCACCTCCGGCGGACAGCACCTGCAGCACAGCGCGGTGCACCGCTCCGCCCACGACCAGCTCGGTCTCCGGGATCGGCAGGGTCAGGGCGGCGGTGTCGGCGAGATGCAGGCTGATCCAGCCGTCGTCGGCGGCCAGCGCGCCCTGGCCGGTCCAGAGCACCTCGCCGGCGGCGGTGAGCTCGTCGAGCAGGGCCGGTGTGTACCCGGACACCCGGGCCGGCAGGATCAGTGTCTCCAACGCGGACGCCGGGAGCACCGCGCCGGCGAGTTGCTCGATCGCACGGACCAGGCCGTCGACCCCGGACAGCCGCGCGGAGCCGGTGCCCCCGATGCCGTTCCACGCCGGCAGGAACCGGCCGAGCGAGCTGGGCGGAACCGGCTCGATCTCGGCGCGCAGCGCGGCCAGCGAGCGGCGCCGGAGCAGCCTCAGTACCTGCGCGTCGACGAACTCCCGACCATCGCCGACCGGCACGCCGGACAGACCGGTGGCGCCCGCCGGCCGAAATTCGCCCTCGGCGAGCCGGCCGCCGGAGACGAGCCGGCGCAGCCCGTCGGTGACGACCGCGATGCCCAGACCGAACCTGGCGGCCGGTTCCGCCGCGGTGAACGGGCCGCGGGTGCGGGCGAACCGTCCCAGCAGACGACCCAGCGGATCACCGACCGGTTCCAGGAACGACGCGGCGATCCCGGTGGGCAGCGCCGTGCCCAAGGCATCCCGCAGTACCGCCGCATCGGCGGGGTCGGCCCACACCTCGACCCCGGCGATCCGCACCCGGATCGCCCGACGGGTCGACTCGAGGACGCCGAGCAGCTCCGCCGCCGAGATGTCTTCGATGCTCCGCTGCTGCAGCTCCGCTGTGCTCATCGGGCCGAGAACTCTCAGCAGGTCGGCGATCTCGTCTGCCGACCGGGCTCGCCGACCCTCGCTCAGATGCTGCAGATCGGTTTCCGTCGTGGTGACCGCGGCCAGATCCAGCAGGTCGCGCAGCGCCAGCCCGTCGCCGGAACCGAGCAACTCGGCGAGCAGGCCCGGATCGACGGTGAGCGCAGCCGCGCGCCGCTCGGCGAGCGGAGAGTCCCCCTCGTAGAGGAACTGCGCCACATAGCCGAACATCAATGACGCGGCGAAGGGCGAGGGCGCCGCGGTGGTCACCTCGACCATCCGGATGCGGCGGTCCGTCAACTGCCGCATCAGGTCGACCAGCGAGGGCACGTCGAACACGTCGGACAGGCACTCCCGCACCGCCTCGGCCACGATCGGGAACGACGGGTACTTGGCCGCCACCTCGAGCAGCTGGGCGGCCCGCTGACGCTGCTGCCAGAGCGGTTGCCGTTGCCCGATCTGCCGACGGGGCAGCAACAGCGCGCGGGCCGCGCATTCCCGGAATCGGGACGCGAAGACCGCGGAGCCACCGATCTCCGCGGTGATCTCGGCCTCGACGGTGCCGGGATCGAGCACCAGCAGATCGGCGAGATCGGGCATGCCACCTTCGTATTCGATGTCCGGCAATCGGAGCACGATGCCGTCGTCGGAGTGCACCGCCTGCACATCCACCCCGAACCGCTCGCGCATCCGGGACGCGACCACCAGCGACCACGGGGCGTGCACGGCCGCGCCGTAGGGCGAATGCAGCACCACCCGCCAGTCGCCCAGTTCGTCCCGGAACCGCTCGACCACGATGGTCTGCTCGTCGGGCAGCACCCCGGCCGCCGCCTTCTGGTCGGCCAGATACCCCAGCAGGTTCTCGACCGCGTTGCTGTCCAGTCCGATGGTCGCGAGTCGCTCGCGGGCGGCACCCGGTGCGGAGTCGGAGATCTCGCGGACGAAGGCGCCCTGGGCGCGGCCCAGCTCGGCCGGTCGGCCGAGCGCGTCGCCCTTCCAGAACGGCAATCGCCCCGGCAGACCAGGTGCGGGCAGCACCAGCACCCGGTCGTGGGTGATGTCGACGATCCGCCACGAGCTCGACCCCAGGGCGAACACGTCCCCGACCCTGGATTCGTAGACCATCTCCTCGTCGAGCTCGCCGACCCGCCGCGGAGCCCTGCCGGTCGGGTCCTCGCCGGTGGCCAGGAAGACCCCGTAGAGCCCACGATCCGGGATGGTGCCACCGGAGGTGACGGCCAGCCGCTGCGCTCCTGGCCGTCCGACCAGCTCGCCGGTCACCCGGTCCCAGTTGAGCCGCGGCCGGAGCTCCGCGAACTCCTCACTCGGATACCGGCCGGAGAGCATGTCCAGCACCGCCTCCAGCGGTCCGCGACCCAGGGTCGCGAACGGCGCCGAGCGGCGGAGCAACTCGAGCAGGTCGTCGACGGTGATCGGGTCCATCGCGCAGATCGCGACGATCTGCTGGGCGGCGATGTCCAGCGGCAGGGACGGCACGCGCAGCGCCTCGATCCGACCGGAGGCCATCCGGTCGGCCACCACGGCCGCCGAGATCAGGTCGCCGCGGAACTTCGGGAACATCACGCCGTGGCTGGGTGCACCGACCTGGTGGCCGGCCCGGCCGATCCGCTGCAGTCCGCTGGCCACCGACGGCGGCGCCTCGACCTGGATGACCAGATCGACGGCGCCCATGTCGATCCCGAGTTCCAGGGACGAGGTGGCGACCACGGCCGGGATCAGCCCGGTCTTGAGCTCCTGTTCGATCAGGGCCCGTTGCTCCTTGGACACCGAGCCGTGGTGCGCCTTGGCCAGTACCGTCGGCGCACCGACGGACATCCCGGACTGCGCCATCACCTGGGCCGGCGCTGTCCCGGATTCGGCGGCGGCCCGGAGATCGGCCGCCCCGGCCAGCCGGTCGGCGTGGATCTCGTTGAGTCGCGCCGTCAGCCGCTCGGCGAGCCGGCGGGAGTTGGCGAACACGATCGTCGAGGTGTGCGAGGTGATCTCGTCGACGATCCGCTCCTCGACGTGCGGCCAGATCGAGGACCGGTTGACCTCCCCGGCGGCCGGGCCGGTGAGGTCGGGGGTCGCCGAACCCAGGGCCGCCATGTCGGACACCGGGACGACCACGTCGATGTCGAGCACTTTGGTGTTCGGCGGCTGCACGGTGGCGACCGGCCGGCCGCCGGCCAGGAACCGGGCGACCTCCTCCAGCGGCCGCACGGTGGCGGACAGCCCGATCCGCTGGGCCGGCCGCGCCAACAGGAGATCCAGCCGGTCCAGGGAGACCGCAAGGTGCGCACCGCGTTTGGTGCCGGCGACGGCGTGCACCTCGTCCAGGATCACCGTGTCGATGCCGACCAGCATCTCCCTGGCCCGACTGGTGAGCAGTAGGAACAGCGACTCCGGGGTGGTGATCAGGATGTCCGCGCCGTCCCGGGCGAACACCCGCCGATCCGAGGAGGGCGTGTCGCCGGACCGCACCGCAACGCTGATGTCCGGGACCCGCTCCCCCCTCGCTGCGGCGAGGGCGCCGATCCCGATCAGCGGCGACCGCAGGTTCCGCTCGACGTCCACAGCCAACGCTTTGAGCGGCGAGATGTAGAGCACCCGGCAGCGGTGTGCGGCGTCGACCGGTTCGCTGCCGACCACCAACTCGTCGATGGCGGAGAGGAACGCGGAGAGGGTCTTGCCAGATCCGGTGGGCGCTACCACCAGGGTGTTCGCGCCGCCGCCGATGGCCTCCCAGGCGCCGGCCTGGGCTGCCGTCGGCGCGGCGAACGAGGCCGTGAACCAGTCGCGGACCAGGGCGGAGAACCGGTCGAGCGGGCTCTCCTCCCGGGCTGCTGCGGGCTGATCTCGGGTCACCCGGTCATTGTCCCGGTAGCCACCGACAGGCGGGTGCCCACACCGCGATGGACGCCGCCGGCAGTCGACATGTGTACTATACGAATCTATGACAGGTGCCCGATACCGGGACATTGCCGACGACCTCCGCGAGCGGATCGCGCTGGGAGATGTTGGAGGCACCGGCGCCCTGGACAGCGAGGCCGCCCTCGGCGAGCGATACCGGGCGAGCCGGATGACGGTGCGCAAGGCACTGGAACTGCTCCGCGGCGACGGCCTGGTGGACAGCCGGCAGGGTGCAGGCTGGTTCGTCAGCGGCACCGCATTCCATCAGCGACTCGCGCTCGGCATGTTCCGGCACGCCGGATCCGCCATTTCCGAATCCGGTAGGCAGGTGCAGCGGTCCGTGCTGAGCTTCGTGTGGGAACCGGTGCCCGGCGCGGTTGCCGACGTGCTGGCATTGACCGGCGGGGCCGAGGCGTTGCACGCCCGCTCGGTACGGTCGGTCGACGGAGTGCCGCTGGACGCCGCGTCCGAGTGGGTGCCGAGCGACCTCGCTGCCACGATCAGCCGTGCGGACGCCGCGGTGCCCGGCATCTGGCACACGCTCGCCCAGCACGGACACGACATCGCCTCGGTCCGGCAGACGATCACCGCCGGGGTTGCCGGCTCCGACGACGCCGACCGCCTGGACGTGTCGCCGGGCAGCCCGCTGCTGTTGATCCGCAGGCTGGCGCTGGATGCCGACGCCCGGCCACTCGCCCTGTCCGACCACCGATACCTCGCCCACCGGTTCAGCCTCGAGGTCGAGTTCAACGGCTGGTCGGCGGGCACCTCCGATACCCCGGGCCTGCGGCAGTCGCCGGCCTGAGCACCCTGAAGATCACAGGAGAAGTCATGCGTGTACTGGTCACCGGCGGAGCCGGCTTCATCGGATCCAACTTCGTCCTCCGTACCCGGCAGACCCGACCGGATTGGGAGTTGACCGTTGTCGACGCACTGACCTACGCCGGCAACCGGGCAACGCTGGACCCGGTCGCCGACGAGATCCGTTTCGTCCACGGCAGTATTGCCGATCAGGCGCTGATCGACCCGCTGATCGCCGAGCACGACGCGGTCGTGCACTTCGCCGCCGAGTCACACAACGACAACTCGCTCGACGACCCATGGCCGTTCGTCGAGTCGAACATCGTCGGCACCTACCGGATCCTCGAAGGTGTGCGTCGCCACGGGGTGCGACTGCACCACATCAGCACCGACGAGGTCTACGGAGACCTGGAGCTCGACGATCCGGAGCGGTTCACGGAGACGACGCCGGTCAACCCGTCGAGCCCCTACAGCTCCACGAAGGCGAGCGCCGATCTGTTGGTCCGGGCGTGGATCCGCAGCTTCGGCATCCGGGCGACGCTGTCGAACTGCTCCAACAACTACGGCCCGCGGCAGCACGTGGAGAAGTTCATCCCCCGGCAGATCACCGGCATCCTGCAGGACATCAGGCCGAAGCTGTACGGCACCGGTGAGAACGTCCGCGACTGGATCCACGTCGACGACCACAACGATGCAGTGACAGCAATTCTCGAGCGTGGGCGACTCGGCGAGACGTACCTGATCGGGGCGGACGGCGAGCAGAACAACCGGCAGATCATCGCGCTCCTGCTGGACCTGATGAACCGGCCCGCCGACTGGTTCGAGCACGTGAACGACCGCCCAGGACACGACCTCCGGTACGCGATCGACTCGTCGAAACTTCGCGCTGAAACCGGCTGGGCCCCGCGGTATTCCGACATCCGCGCCGGCCTACGGAACACCATCGACTGGTACGCGGCCAACCCGGCCTGGTGGTCGGCGGCCAAGGTCGACACCGAGCAGGTCTACCAGCGGCTCGGTCGCTGATCGGCCGCCAGCGCCACGGTTCGCTCGGCCGCGGACCGCATCGCCGCGTCCACCATCCGGCCGCCGCCGAGCACCGCCACCCCGTCACCCCTGCGTTCGGCGGCGTCCAGGGCGGTGAGAACGGCGCGGGCGGCGTCGACCTCGGACGAGGTCGGGGTGAACGCCTCGACGATGACGGCCAGCTGACGGGGATGTATCGCGGCGCGGCCCAGGAACCCACGACGCCGCCCGGCCGCACACGATGTCCGCAGCCCGTCGAGATCCAGCAGATCGGTCCACACCGACATCATCGGCGGCGGCAGACCGGCCGCTCTGGCGGCAACCACCAACCGGGTCCGGATCCACGCCAGCGGCTCGTCGTCGACGAGGCCGAGCTCGGACGCGAGATCCGCCTCACCGAGGCCGACGGAGGCGACACCGGTGGACCTGGCCAACTCGGCCAGCACCTCCACCCCGGCAGCGCTCTCCACCAGCACGTGCAACGGCCGGTCGGGCAGTCGGACCGCCAGCGCCGCGAGCCGCTGCACCGAATCCGCTTTGGGGATCCGCACGCCGACGGATCTGTGCGTGCCCTCGACGGCGCGCAGGTCGTCGTCGTGGTAGGGGGTGCCCGCGCCGTTGATGCGGACCTGGACCGCCGTTGCCGGCCGGCCGGTCAACCAGGACCCGACGGCCTCCCGCGCGGCGGACTTCGCTGCCGGAGCGACGGCGTCCTCGAGGTCGACGATCACCACGTCGGCGCCCGAGATCACTGCCTTGTCGAATCGGTCGGGCCGGTCTCCCGGCACGTACAGGGCGGTCAGCGGGGGCCGGGTCACACCACACCGTCCGCGCGCAGAACGGCCAGTTCATCGGCGTCGACACCGATGTCGGCGAACACCTCGGCGGTGTCCGCGCCGTGCGGCCGACCCGCCCACCTGATCGCCCCCGGCGTCGCCGACAAGCGGAACAGCAGATTCTGCATCAGCACCGAGCCGAGTTCCGGATCGTCCACGGTGACCGCCGTCGACAGCGCCCGGTACTGCGGGTCGGCCAGCACGCCACGTACGTCGTAGACCGGCGCGACCGCCGCCTGTGCCTCTTCGAAGCGCTCCAGGACCTCGCTGGTGGTCCGGGCAGCTATCCATGCTGAGACCGCGTCGTCCAATTCGTCCGCGTGTTCGGCGCGCTCCCGCCCGGTGCCGAACCACGGTTGGGCCACCAGGTCCGCCCGTCCGACCAGTCGGACCACCCGCTCGGCCACCGACTGCGACGACGTGGACACCGCGACCCAGCCGTCGTCAGCTGTCCGGTAGACATTGCGTGGCGCGTTGTTCGCCGACCGGTTGCCGGTCCGCGGCTGGACCAGACCGAGCTGGTCGAAAGCGGTGATCTGGCCGCCGAGCATGGCCAGGATCGGTTCGATGATGGCCAGATCGACGACCTGACCAGCACCGGTCAGATCGCGCTCCCTGATCGCTGTGAGAACGGCGAACGCCGTGGCAATGGCGGCGATCCCGTCGGCCAGCCCGAACGGCGGCAGCGTCGGCGGACCGCCCGGCTCCCCCGTGATCGCCGCGAAGCCGCTCATCGCCTCCGCCAGCGACCCGAATCCGGGCCGCCCAGCGTACGGGCCCACCTGCCCGAAGGCGGTGACCCGCGCGATGACCAGCCGGGGATTGGCCGCGAGGAGCCGGCCCGGTCCCAGGTTCCACCGTTCCAGGGTGCCCGGACGGAAGTTCTCCACCAGCACGTCCGCATCCGCGAGCAGCCGCACCAGCAGGTCCTGTCCTGGCGCCCGGGACAGATCGAGGGTGGCCACCCGCTTGTTGCGGCCGATGGTCTTCCACCAGAGACCGACCCCGTCCCGGGCCGGGCCGTGGGTACGCGAGCCGTCCGGTCGGCTCGGGTGCTCGATCTTGGTGACCTCTGCGCCGAAGTCTCCGAGGTAGGTCGCCGCCAGCGGCCCGGCGAACAGGGTGGCGACCTCGACCACCCGCAGGCCGGTGAGCGGTCCGGACGGCGATCCGGCGGCTGTCATCGATCGTCCGGTGGTGCGGCAGGGTCACCGGCGAGGTCGACCACGCACCGGAACCCGATGCACCCGGAGCGGGCGAGACCCGCACCGAGGAGGGGGATCTGGAGCGTGAACTCCGGCGCCCGCGGCCCCCCGTCGGTGTACCAGTCCGAACCAACGGCCGCGAAGTCACTGCCGCCCTTGAGAATCACGAACCTGGTGCGACCGTCGGTGTGCTCGCTCTCGGTCCAGTTCCACACCAACGGGGTTCGACGGCCGAATCCGCCGGCGCTCGCGGCGATCTGCCACTCGAACTCGGTGGGGAGCCGGGCCCCCCGCCACGCCGCGTATGCGCGCGCGTCGTCCAGATCGACCATGACGGCGGGACTCTCGGGGTCCCCCTCGGCGTTGCCGGCGAACCGGTGGCCGACGACGGGTCGATAGCCGGCCTCGGCGACGAACCGATGGAATTCCGCCCGGCTCACCTCCCGGGCGTCGACGGCGACATCTCCGACCACGGCCTCGTGTTCCTCGCTCCGGTCGTCGTGCAGCCGGGGCGGCAACGGCTTCCACTCCTCGACGTAGGGAGCCCGTCCGTACCAGCCGGTCTCCCGGCGGCGATAGGTCTGTCGCAGCGGGTAACTCCCGCGGACGATCCGCACGCTGGCGACGGGCGCGTCCCCGGTCGCGGGCGCGACCGGTTTCCGGGAGGGCAGTCGGGCGGGGAACGAGGAATCCACGTCGTCGGGTAGGTCCCGGATCCGCCGGGTCAGCGTGGCCACCCGCTCCGGCAGCGCGCCGTCGCGGCATTGGAGCATCGCGGCCACCCCACGCGCCGGAACGGTGACGGCGGCGGGGTCACCGTCCCACCCGAGCAGCCGCCGACCCGGCGGCGCCACGAGCAGCGGCATCGTCACGTCGGTGTCGGACCGGTTGGCCAGCACGGTGAGAGTCGTTTCGGCGTCGGCGAATTCCGATCCGAAGATGCCGCAGCGGCGGGCGGTCTCGCCCAGATCGGCCAACGGTGTCCAGGTGCCGGAGATGAGCAGGTCGTCGCAGGTCTCGAAGATCACCCGCATCCGACGCAGCGTCGACGCGTCCCGGGCGTTCCACCCCACCCAGCTGCCGAACACCGATTCCCACACCAGGATGCCGCAGCCGTTGAGCCACGCCGACTGCAGCTCGTCGCTGTGGTCACGGTTCCATCGCCGGGTGTGATGCAGCATGTGCCTGCGCTCGTAGACGTGCGCCCGCAACACCCCCGGCACCGCCGAGTCGGCGAACCACTGCGCCCAGGAAAGTGCATGATCGGTGATCCGGGCCAGCGGCAGCCGCGACTCCCCCTCGAGCGCCACCGGACGACCGACCGTGGCGAGCGCGGAGACCAGCGCCGGGTCGCCCTCTTTCAGGGTGTCGAGGAAGAGCCCGTCCGCGCCGGTCTCCGTGATCAGCGCGGCACACTCCTCAGGATCGGACCGGGTCGGGCGCCTGGTCCCCACATCCCACGGGTTGTAATCCAGGAACACCCGGATCCCGCTGCGCTGCAAACCTTCTACCACGGCTGCGAGCTCGGGAACGTCCCGGTAGTAGTCGTACTGGTTGCGTGGATCGATGCCGATCACGGGATAGGCATGCCACAGCACCACGCCGTCCAGGCCGCCGAAGCGGCGCCGGGCGTCCTCGACGAAGGTGTCGACGGTGAATCTGTGTACGACGTGGTCGTACAGCAGCTCGTCCCACAGCCACACCAGTGCCACCACCCTGGCCGAGCCGGCCCACCCGATCGCCGGATCGTCGTACATCCCGCCGTCGTAGGAGTGCCGTCCCCGGGCGCCCGCCGCCCAGGCACTGATCTGATCACGCCAGGCCGGCCACGCCGCCGGGTCGTCGGGAGCAGCAAGGATCTTGGCGTCGTCGAGGACTGACAGATCGGCGTCCGGCTCGAGCGGCACCGGGGTGGGCAGGTCGATCGGGCGGGGCACCAGCGGGTCGACGCTCACCGTCCACCGCCGACCAGTCGCAGTGGCGCCATGGTCGAACCGCGGATGACGAGACGGGGAGCCACCGTGACCCGGCGCGGCGGCCGCCCGGGATCGTCGAGACGGTCGAGGAGCAGGGTCGCAGCGATCCGGCCGCGATCCGCAGAACCCAGGCTGACGCTGGTCAGGTCCGGGTGGACCATGCCGGCGAGTTCGGTGTCGTCGACACCGACAACGGCCACCTGGTCGGGCACCGGGATACTCCGGGTGGCCAGCTCGTGCATCGCTCCGACTGCGAGCAGATCGTTGGCGCACACCAGCGCGTCCGGCACTGCCCGGTCGAGCAGCAGGCTCGCCGCGGACCGGCCGGCATCGAAGGTGAAGTCGTCGGCGATCTCGATCATCGACGAATCTCGGCCGAGGCCCAGCCTGCGCACGGCCCGGTCGAAACCTCGTTGGCGGGCCGAACCTGGCACCGTGTCGACCGGCCCGTTGATGAACCCGATGCGGCGGCGGCCGGTCTCGACGAGATGGGTGACGGCCATGCCGACCCCGCGCACCGAGTCGGCCCGGACATTGTCCAGCGCAAGGTCTTCCGGAACCCGGCCGATCACCACGGTTGGCACCCTGGTCGCGCGCAACTCCTCGAGCAACGGCTCGGTGACCCGGAGCGGACACAGCACGAGTCCGTCGGCGTAGCCGTGCGACAGCCCCCTGACGATCTCGACCTCCTCGTCCGGATCCGAGTCGCCGGTGGACAGCACCAGCCGATATCCGGCCGTCCGGATCACGGCGGCGACGGCGTGCATCATCGAGACGTACACCGGGTTGCCGATGTCCGCCACCACCAGAGCGATCTGCTCGGTCCGGCCGACTTTCAGCGACCGGGCCATCGCGTCCGGCGCGTATCCGAGCTCGTCGACGGCCGCGCGGACCCTGGCCGCCATCACCGGACTCGCCGGCAGGTCGTTCAGCACCCGGGACACCGAGGCCACCGAGACCCCGGCGCGCTCGGCCACCTGACCCAGAGTCGGGCGGGAGAGCGCCATCAGCCGCTGCCGCCCCGGGTCATGCCCCCGGTCCCGATGGAATGCTCTGCACAGCCACGAACACGTCGCCGGATCCTGCGTTGGTGCCGCCCAGGGTGTTGCCGTAGGTCACTCCGGAGAGCCATAGCCGGTCGGAGGTTGCCGCGGCGTAGAGGTCGGGCTCCGCGAACGGGTCCAGTCCGTCGTCCGCGGTGGTGCCGAACTGGGTGGACGTGCCGATGGTTCCGTCCGAGCTGACCGGGGTCTGGAACAGGTCGACACCGCCAACGGCACGGGCCAGGGACCCGGAGGTGGCACCGACCACCCTGGTGCTTCCGGTGTCGGCCGGCAGCACATTGATGGCGACATCGTCGGCCGCCGTGCCCCACTGCCTCGTCCAGCCGATGGTGCCGTCGGCTCCGATGCCGACGGCGACGGCATCGGTACCCCCGGCCGGGGTGCCCGCCATGGCACCCTCCGTTGTGCCGACAGCGACCAGCGAGCCGTCCGACGTCTCCGCGAGGCCGTAGAACAGATCCCAGGCGCTGGAACCGATCTGGTCGGTCCATCGCGGGCTCCGCCCGCCCCATCGAAGGCCGCGACGAAGCCGTCGGCGCCACCGGGCGACGACGTGCCGGGCAGAGCCCCGCCGGCCACTCCGGCGACCGCGACGCCGTCACCGAGCCGGGTCACCGCCAGACCCTTGTCCTCCCCGGCGGATCCGAACTGGCGAGCCCAGCTCACCGTCCCGCCCGCCGCCACCCTGGCCACGAACACGTCCTTGTCACCGGCGTTGGTCGTGGTGCCGTCGATCGACCCCTTGGTGTAGCCGGTGACATACAGGCCGCCGGCGCCGTCCGCGGTCGCCGCGTATACCCGGTCGGCCGCCGCGGCGGAACCGAACTGGATCACCCACTCCCGGGTTCCGTCGGCGGCCAGCGCTGCGACGAAACCGTCGTCCGCGGCGTTCCCGGCGTGCGCTCCGTCGAGATTCCCGCCGGTGTATCCGGCCACGTACACGCGGCCGTCGGCACCGGCCGCGACACCATAGGCCCGCTGGTTGGCATCGTTGCCGAACTGGGTGGTCCAGATCGCGGCGCCGGCGGCCGACCGCCGGGTGACGACCACGTCGAGACCGCCGGCCGAACTGCCGCCGAGCGATCCGCTGGTGGCCAGCGCGACCGTGCTCCCGCCGTCCGGATCCGGAACAACGCCGCCCGCCCACTCGTCGCCGGCCGTGCCGAGAAGATCTGCGGTCATCGGCGGCGGTTCGTCGCCGGTCGTCAGGTGGGCGGCGATGTCGGTGACGCCCTCGACGAAGGCCGGCGTCCAGACGTCCCAGTCGTGCCCGCCGTCCAGTTCGCGCATCTCGGCCGTGACACCCGGTACCCGCTTCAATGCGTTAAAGGCCACCGATGTCTCGAAGTCCAGATCATGCTTGGCATCAACAGGTTTCGGATTGATGTACTCGTCGTCGCCGACCGCGAGGAAGAAGTGCAACGGCAGGTCCGGGTCGACGCGTGTGAGCAGCTTCGGATAGTTCAACGCCGTGTAGCGGTCGGCGTCGAACTTTGCCCGACCGACCCCGAAGGCGCCGTAGTCGCGGGTCGAGGAGTCCCGCGGTGGCTGCGGGGTGTAGACCGCTGGACTGAGGACCAGGCCGGCGCTGAACACATCCTGGTGGGCCAGCGCGTACCGCAGGGCACCGTAGCCGCCCATCGAGTAGCCGCCGATCGCCCGGGACGCACGGTCGTCGAGTGTGCGGTAGCGGGCATCGATGTGCTGGACGAGATCGCGGGTGAGCGCGGTCTCGGCGCGTACCGCCGGAAAGTCCTTGCCGGTGTAGCGCGAGTCGACATACCAACTCCCCCCGCCGGCCCACGGCGCGTCCGGCATCACCACGATCAACGGCGGGATCGAGCCGTTCGCGATGAGCCGGTCGAGGTCCGCCTTCTCCCTCGTCCACGCGGCCATCGTGTCGCCACGGCCGTGCAGCAGATACAACGACGGATAACGCCGGCCGGACCCCTCGTATCCGGCCGGAAGGTAGATGTTGTAGTCGATCGTGCCGCGCAGCGCCTTCGACGGTGCGCTCGCGGTGACGATGGTGCCGGCCGCGGCCGCGGGCGCGGCGACGTCGGGTCCGCCGGAGGCGCCGGCCACCCGGGACACCCCGAACGACGCTGCGGCGACCACAACGACAGCGGCGCCCACCGCAGCGATCCGGCTACCCATCACGCTGCGCGCTCGCACTATCGGCATCCCCACGGCATCGACACTGCCCGCTCACCGGGCGGGGCGGCACTGCGGCGCCACCGCCGAGGAAAGCGTGCAAACGTTCTTGTAAACGTTTGCACACAGGAAAGCACCGGCGGTGCAGCAGGTCAAGGGCCGGCGCTCGCGGGCTCGGCGAATGGTGCGAGGATGTGCCGATCAGCATCCGCACCGGGGGCGACGGGACGACCGGTGCCAGGAACCGGAACGGGAGCGGTCGCAACCAGTGAGCGAGCAGCAGGTCGCCCGGTCGGGTACCTGGCAGACGGTGGTCGCCCCCCCGGCGGCCGGATCGGGCAACTGGGCCGGGGCGTCCAGCGCCGTCGTCGACGACGACGGGACCCTGGTGATCGCCTACCGGGTCCGCACGGCGGTGGGTCGGGGAGGGACGCTGGTGCTCGCCAGGTCCGTCGACGGAGTCGATCCGAGACCCCTCGTGTCGTGGGACAAGTCGCAGCTCGACGCCGAGTCGCTCGAACGGCCCGCGCTGGTCCGGAGCCCGGCCGGCTGGCAGCTCTACGTCTCCTGCGCCACACCCGGTTCCAAGCACTGGCGCATCGACCTGCTGGAGGCCGCGGCCCCGGAAGGGCTGGCCGCGGCCACGCCCCGCACGGTATTCGCGGGCAACCGCCTGGTGGGCGTCAAGGACCCGGTCATCCGGATCGTCGACGGCGCCTGGCACGGCTGGATCTGCTGCCACCCACTGGATGTCGTGGGTGCCGAGGACCGGATGACCACGCGGTACGCCACCAGTACCGACGGGACGGCCTGGACCTGGCAGCGCACCGTGCTGGAGGGTCGTCCCGGCCGCTGGGATTCCCGCGGGGCCAGGGTGACCGCCGTGCTCCCCGACGGCCGGGCCTTCTACGACGGCAGGTCCACCGCGCAGGAGAACTTCGCCGAGCGCACCGGTATCGCCTGTCCCGACGGGTCCGGCGGCCTCGCAGCGACCGGTGAGCCGGTGGCGGACGTGCGGTACCTGGACGTGGTCGCACTGCCGGATGGCGGCTGTCGGCTGTTCTACGAGGCCCCACTGCCCGACGGCAGTCACGAACTGCGCACCGAACTGCGGGCCGGCTGCTGACCTTCTCAGCCGGTGACCGTGGCGCGCGCGTCGACGAACGCCGCGACGCAGGCGCGGACGTCGTCAACGGAGTGCGCCGCGGACAGCTGCACCCGGATCCGCGCCTTGCCCTGCGGCACCACCGGGTAGGAGAAGGCGATCACGTAGACCCCCAGGTCCAACATGGCGTCGGCGATCTGGGCGGCCAGCCGCGCGTCGCCGAACATCACCGGACTGATCGGATGATCGCCGTCGAGGACGTCGAAGCCGGCCTCAGCCATCAGGGATCGGAACAGTGACGTGTTGCGCTGCAGCGCTTCCCGCTGTTCCCCGCCGCCCGCGATCTGGTCGAGCGCGGCCAGCGAACCGGCCACCACCGCGGGCGCGACCGCGTTGGAGAACAGGTAGGGCCGGGACCGCTGGCGGAGCAGTTCGACGATTTCGGCTCGGGCGGCGACATAGCCGCCCGATGCGCCGCCGAGCGCCTTGCCCAGGGTCCCCGAGACGATGTCGACACGATCCTGGACGCCGAACAGGTCCGGAGTTCCGCCGCCATGCGGGCCGACGAAACCGACCGCATGGGAATCGTCCACCATCACCAGCGCCTGATACTTCTCGGCCAGCGCGCAGATCTCGTCCAACGGGGCGAGGTAGCCGTCCATGGAGAACACCCCGTCGGTGACGATCAACCGGCGCCGGGCGTCCGACGATTCGACCAGGCGCGCTTCCAGGTCTGCCATGTCGCGGTTGCGGTATCGCAGCCGGGTCGCCTTGCAGAGCCGAATGCCGTCGATGATCGACGCGTGGTTGAGCTCGTCGGAGATCACCGCGTCACCCGCGCCGAGAAGCACCTCGAAGATCCCGCCGTTGGCGTCGAAGCATGACGAATACAGAATCGTCGCCTCGGTGTGCAGGAATCCCGAGAGTCGGCGTTCCAGTTCGGTGTGCTGGCTCTGCGTCCCGCAGATGAACCGGACGCTGGCCATGCCGAAGCCCCAATCGTCGAGCGCCCTGTGGGCAGCTTCGAGCACCGCGGGGTGGTCGGCGAGGCCGAGATAGTTGTTGGCGCAGAAGTTCAGCACCCGGACGCCGCCGGACGTCACGACGGCATTCTGCGGGCCGGCCAGTTCGCGTTCGTTCTTGTAGAGTCCGGCCTCCCTGATCTCCTCCAGGGTAGCCCTGAGCTCGTCGCGTACCGTTCCGTACATCGGTATCTCCTCGGAGTACTCTTGGCCGCAGAGTTGTTGTTCCACAGCCGGTTTCGGCGTCAGCTCAGCATCGTCCAGTCGAGCACCACCTTGCCGCCCGCTGCCCGCGCCGCGGTGTCGAAACCGGCCTCCCAGTCGGCGGCCGAGAAAGTGTCGGTGACCACCGGCGAGATGTCGAGGCCGGACCGCAGCAGCGCACTCATCGCGTACCAGGTCTCGTACATCTCACGCCCGTAGATGCCCTTGATGGTGATCATGTGCGTGACCACCTTGGCCCAGTCGATCACGATGGGGCGGCTCGGCAGGCCGAGAACGGCGATCCGGCCACCGTGGTTGAGATTGGCGATGATGTCCGGCAGCGCCGCCGGGTTGCCGGACATCTCCAGTGCAACATCGAAACCCTCGACCATGCCGAGTTCCCGCTGGGTGTCGGCGATGGATCCCTGTGCGACGTTCACCGCGATATCGGCCCCCATCAGTCGGGCGAGCGCCAACCGCGGCTCGCTGACGTCGGTGACGACGACGTACCTGGCCCCGACGTGTCGCACGACCGCGGCCGCCATCAGGCCGATCGGGCCGGCCCCGGTGATCAGCACATCCTCGCCGACCAGCGGGAACGACAGGGCGGTGTGCACCGCATTGCCGAACGGATCGAAGATCGCCGCAATGTCGAGGTCGGCCGCGGACATGTCCGCCAGCGTGCGATCCCGGTGCACCCAGACGTTCGACTCGGGGATCACGACATACTCGGCGAACGCGCCGTCCCGGTTCACCCCGATGCTGCTGGTGCGGATACACAGATGCCGGCGGCCCGCCCGGCAGTTCCGGCAGGTGCCGCACACGACGTGGCCCTCACCGGAAACCACATGGCCGACCCGCACGTCCCGAACGCCGGCGCCGATCTCGACGACCTCCCCGCAGAACTCGTGCCCGGCCACCAGCGGCGCGTCGATCGCGCCGGCCGCCCATTCGTCCCAGTTGCGGATGTGCAGGTCGGTGCCGCAGATCCCGGTCCGGAGCACCCTGATCTTGACCTCGTCGGGTCCGGTGATCGGCTCGGGGCGGTCGACCAACTCGAATCCCGGCCCGGGGCCGGGCTTGTACAGGGCCTTCACCGACACGATCCTGCCGCGCCGGAGCGGCCGCTGCAGAACGGAGGCCGTTGCAGGGCATCGGCCGAGCAGCCGCGCTGCCCGGAATGAGTGTCACCGCCGCTTCGCCGCCCGCTCCGACCTGCACAGGACCGACGGATCCGCTCCGACCTGCGGCTCTCGGCCGTCGGCGAAATTGCTTGTGAGTGAGCGCTCACTCACCTATTGTTCTTCCTCGTGACCACCACTTCGCTGCGCACCTCCGGTTCGGGCCGGGCGCGCCCGCTGCCTCCTGAGGAGCGGCGCGCGGCCATCATCGCCGCGGCCCTCCCGGTGCTCCGGGAGCTCGGTGCCAACGCCACCACCCGGCAGATCGCAGCGGCCGCCGGCGTCGCCGAAGGGACCCTCTTCCGGGTCTTTCCGGACAAGGACGCGATCATCGAGGCAGCGGTGGCCCAGGTGCTCGACACGGCGCCGTGGATCGAGCACATCCGTCGGATCGACAACGGCCTCCCGCTGCGGCCCCGCCTGCGGGAGGCGGTGCACGTTCTGCAGGACCGGATCGCCGACGTCATCGGGATGATGATGATGATCGGGCGCACGTCACCGCACCGGCTCAATGCCGCCCGTGGCCAGCCGCCTCCGCCCGAGGGTGCCGATCCGATCCTGGCCGCGGTGAAGGACCTGCTGAGGCCCGACGCCGACGAGTTCCGGGTGGACCTGGACGAGGTCGGCCGGATGCTCCGGCTGCTGATCTTCGCCGGCACCCACCCGTGGATCACCGACAACCGCCCACTGACCCCCGACGAGATCGTCGACCTCATCCTCGACGGGATCCGCCGACCAACGACACCACCCATTACCCGGGGGAGGATCTGACCATGTTGATCCAGCTGTTGCGCCGATACCTGGCGCCCTACAAGGGATTGCTGACCGCCGTCATCATCCTGCAGCTCATCGGTACCATCGCATCGCTCTATCTGCCGAGCCTCAATGCCGACATCATCGACAGCGGCGTGGCCAAGGGAGACACCGGCTACATCATCTCGACCGGCGGCCTGATGCTCGCGGTCACCCTGCTGCAGATCGTCTGTTCCATCGCGGCGGTGTACTTCGGGGCCAAGGCGGCGATGAGCTTCGGCCGCGACGTCCGGGCCGGGATCTTCCATCACGTCGGCACCTTCTCCGATCGGGAGATGAACCGGTTCGGCGCCCCGTCGCTGATCACCCGGACCACCAACGACGTGACCCAGGTCCAGATGCTGGTGGTGATGACCTGCACCATGCTCGTGGCCGCGCCGATCATGATGGTCGGTGGGGTGATCATGGCCGTGCGGGAGGACTTCGGGCTCTCCTGGCTGCTCCTGGTGTGCGTGCCGGTGCTGGTGCTGGCGATCGGCTCGATCGTCATCCGGATGGTCCCGCAGTTCCGGCAGATGCAGGCGCGGATCGACGTCGTCAACCGGGTCCTGCGCGAGCAGATCACCGGTATCCGGGTGGTCCGGGCGTTCGTCCGGGAGCCCCGGGAGACCCAGCGGTTCGAGCGGGCCAACGCCGATCTGACCGACACCGCCACCCGCGTCGGACGGTTGATGGCGCTGATGTTTCCCACCGTCATGCTGGTGCTCAACGTGTCCAGCGTCGCGGTGTTGTGGTTCGGCGGTCACCGGGTCAACTCCGGTGAGATCCAGATCGGTGCGCTCACCGCATTCTTGAGCTACCTCATGCAGATCCTGATGGCCGTCATGATGGCCACGTTCATGGCCGTGATGATTCCGCGGGCGGCGGTCTGCGCCGAGCGGATCACCGAGGTGCTCGACACCGACAGCTCGGTGGTCCCGCCCGCCAGACCGCTGACGCCGCAACGGCTCATCGGCGACCTGGTGCTGCGCGACGTCGAGTTCAGCTATCCGGGAGCGACCGACCCGGTGCTCAGCGGGATCACCATGCACGCCCGGCCGGGCACCACCACCGCGGTGATCGGCAGCACCGGCGCCGGCAAGACCACGCTGCTCTCGCTGATTCCCCGGCTCTTCGACGCGACGGGCGGGGCCGTGCTCGTCGACGGGGTCGACGTCCGGGAGCTGGAGCCGGAGGTCCTGCACCGCAGCGTCGGACTGGTGCCGCAGAAGCCCTATCTGTTCACCGGCACGGTCGCGTCGAACCTGCGGTACGGCAACCCGGACGCCACCGATGCCGAGCTCTGGGAGGCCCTGAAGATCGCCCAGGCAGAGGACTTCGTGTCGGCGATGCCCGGCACGCTCGAAGCACCCATCGCCCAGGGCGGCACCAACGTCTCCGGCGGGCAGCGACAACGGCTGGCGATAGCCAGAGCACTGGTCCGCAGGCCGGACATCTACCTGTTCGACGACTCGTTCTCGGCACTGGATCTGGGCACCGATGCCCGGTTGCGGGCCGCACTGAAGCCATGGGCAGCCTCGGCAACCGTTGTCATCGTGGCGCAGCGGGTGTCGTCCATCACCGATGCGGACACGATCGTCGTCCTGGAGGACGGCCGGATCGTCGGCTCGGGGAGCCATGACGAGCTGCTCGAGACCTGCCCCACCTACGTCGAGATCGTCGAGTCCCAGCTGGCGGTGGCGGCATGAGCACCGAGACCCAGCAGCAGTCCGAGCAGCCGGCTCCGGCGCAGCCGCCGGCCAGCACGCGCACCAACCCGCCGGGCGTGCGCCGTGGTCCGGGGGGCGGTGGCCCGTTCGGCAACATGGGCATGCCCGCCGAGAAGTCCCTCGACTTCGGCCCTTCGGCGAAGCGGTTGATCGGTCGGATGGCCCCGCAGCGCGTCGGGGTGATCGCCGTCATCGCACTGGCGATCGTCAGCGTGACGTTGGCCGTCCTCGGTCCGAAGATCCTGGGTCGGGCCACCGACCTGATCTTCTCCGGAGTGATCAGCAAGCAGTTGCCGGCAGGCATCACCCAGGATCAGGCCATCGCGGCCGCCAGGGCGGCCGGTCAGAACGAGTTCGCCGACCTGTTGTCCGGCATGGTGCTGACCCCTGGTGCCGGCATCGATTTCGCCGCGGTCGGTCGGGTATTGATGTTCGTGTTGGTGATCTATGTGATCTCCTCGGTACTGGCCTGGTTGCAGGGCCGCATCCTGAACACCGTTGTGCAACGCACCATCTTCCAGCTCCGCGCCGAGGTCGAGGTCAAGATCAACCGGCTGCCGCTGTCGTACTTCGACCGCCAGCCCCGCGGAGAGGTGCTCAGCAAGGTCACCAACGACATCGACAACGTCGGGCAGTCGTTGCAGCAGACCATGAGCCAGTTGCTCACCTCGCTGCTGACGGTGGTCGGCGTGCTGGTGATGATGCTGGTGATCTCGCCGCTGCTGGCACTGATCGCGCTCATCGCCATTCCGCTGTCGGCGGTGGTCACCGCGGTGATCGCCAAGCGCAGCCAGAAGATGTTCGTCGCCCAGTGGCGGCACACCGGCGCGCTCAACGGTCAGATCGAGGAGGCCTTCACCGGGCACTCGCTGGTCACCGTGTTCGGTCGCCGCCACGAGGTCGAGAAGGCGTTCGGGGACAAGAACGCCGAGCTCTTCCAGGCGTCGTTCGGGGCGCAGTTCGTCTCCGGGATCATCATGCCGGCGATGATGTTCATCGGGAACCTCACCTACGTGGCGGTGGCCGTTGTCGGCGGCCTGCGGGTCGCCTCGGGCTCACTGTCGCTCGGCGATGTCCAGGCGTTCATCCAGTACTCGCGGCAGTTCACCCAGCCGCTCACCCAGCTGGCCTCGATGGCCAACGTCCTTCAGTCCGGGGTCGCCTCAGCGGAACGGGTGTTCGAGCTGCTGGACGCCCCCGAGCAGTCGGTCGACTCGCCGGAGGCGCCCGCCCCGCGGACGGCGAACGGTCGGGTCACCTTCGAGCACGTGGCGTTCAGCTACGACCCGCAGAACCCGCTGATCACCGACCTGTCCCTGGTCGCCGAGCCCGGGCAGACCGTGGCCATCGTCGGCCCGACCGGGGCCGGCAAGACCACCCTGGTGAACCTCATCATGCGGTTCTACGAGCTCGACGGCGGCCGCATCACCTTGGACGGCACGGACATCGCCACCATGCGCCGGGCGGACCTGCGGTCCCAGATCGGCATGGTGCTGCAGGACACCTGGTTGTTCGGCGGCACCATCCGCGACAACATCGGCTACGGCCGGCCGGACGCGACCGAGGAGGAGATCCTCGCCGCGGCCCGCGCCACCTTCGTGGACCGGTTCGTGCACAGCCTCCCCGACGGTTACGACACGGTGATCGACGAAGAAGGGTCGAACGTCTCGGCCGGCGAGAAGCAGCTGATCACCATCGCCAGGGCGTTCCTGGCGGAACCGGCACTACTGATCCTGGACGAGGCCACCAGCTCCGTCGACACCCGCACCGAGGTGCTGGTGCAGCACGCGATGGCGGCGCTGCGCTCGGACCGGACCAGCTTCGTGATCGCCCACCGGTTGTCCACCATCCGCGATGCCGATCTGATCCTGGTGATGGAGGCGGGACAGATCGTCGAACAGGGCACCCACGACCAGCTGCTGGACGCCGGTGGCGCCTACTTCCGCCTGTACCAGGCGCAGTTCACCGCCGCCATCGACGACGAAACCGACCCGGCCGAGCTGCAGCCCACCCGCTGAGCTTTGCCTCCGGTCCCCGATGAGCGTTGCTTCCGGTCCCCGTTGATCATGGGAACCTGCACTGACTTTGCGGCGTGTTGCCCGCGACACGCCGTGAATCGCGTGCAGGTTCCCATGATCAACGCGAGTAAGGGCTCGGTGCAGCGGACGCACCAAGGCTGCAGGTCGTAGCCCGCAGTGAGTCGCGGCTCACTCCTGGGGACGAGCGTTCCGGATGACGCCTCCGGTAGAGTGGAGCTTGTCGATGATCCCAACCGGGATTGTCGGGGTCGTTGCTCGAGGCGCCCCGGATCTTCCGATCCGCCGGTAGCGCCTCCACCTCCCTTGGCGTCGCAGAGACGCAGTGGGCGGGCCTGCACCACGGCCGCCACCACCACCGTCAGGAAAAACGTGAACCCCCGTTCCACCGTGCGCTCCGGCGCGCCCACCTCCAGCTCGCTGTTCTCGACCGACGCCTTCACCTCGGGCCGCCAGGCCCCGGCGACCGGCTCGCAGGGCCGCCCCCGCCCCACCGGCGAGAGCCAGAACCGCGACAACCAGAACCGCGACAACCAGAACCGCGACAACCAGAACCGCGACCGCCGCAGCAACGGCCGTCCAGCCACCGGCACCACCTCGTCGACCGGCTCGACGAGTGGTCCCCACGCCGGCACCGGCCAGCCGGCCCGGGACGGCGACGCTCCGGCGCGCTCCCGGCGCAGCCGTTCCCGCCGCGGCGGAAGCGCCGGCCAGCCGAACGCCGGCCGGCCGAACAACCCGACCTCGCGCACCGGTGCGCCCCGCAGCACCGCTGCCCGCACTCCCGACCTGCAGCCGGCCGCTGCGCTGCGCCCGGCCGCCCCCGCCGCGTCCAGCCTGTTCGTGGCCACCACGATCGACCCGTCCGCGCCGACCGTCGGCTTCGACGAGCTCGGCGTGCCCGCGGCGCTGCTCGCCCCGCTCCGGGCCCTCGGCGCCGAACGGCCGTTCCCGATCCAGGCGGCCACCCTCGAGGCCACCCTGGCCGGCCGGGACGTGCTCGGCCGGGGCCGCACCGGCTCGGGTAAGACCATCGCTTTCGCCATCCCGCTGGTCGCCCGACTCACCGGCGGCCGGCGCACCCCGCACCGGCCGCGCGGCCTTGTCCTGCTGCCGACCCGCGAGCTCGCCCTGCAGGTCGCCCGCACCATCGAACCCCTCGCCAAGGCCGCCGGGCTGCGCAGCACCGTCATCTTCGGTGGCGTCGGCCAGGGCCCCCAGGTCTCGGCAATGCGATCCGGCGTCGACATTGTCATCGCCTGCCCCGGCCGGCTCGAGGACCTGATGAAACAAGGCCAGGTCAACCTGTCCGACGTCGAGGTCACCGTCCTCGACGAGGCCGACCACATGGCCGACCTCGGCTTCCTGCCCGGCGTCCGGCGGATCCTGCGGGCCACCCGCCCGAACGGTCAGCGGCTGCTGTTCTCCGCGACCCTCGACAACGGCATCTCGGTGCTGGTCAAGGACTTCCTCACCGACCCGGCCGTGCACGCGGTCGATGAGGAGAACTCGCCGGTCGAGGCGATGACACACCACGTGTTCGCCGTCGCTGCGACCGACCGCGGCCAGGTGGTCCGCGAACTCGCCTCCGGCGGTGGCCGTCGACTGCTGTTCACCCGCACCAAGCACGGCGCGAAGAAGCTGGCGGCGACCCTGTCCAAGACCGGCATCAGCGCAGTGGATCTGCACGGCAACCTGTCCCAGAACGCGCGCGAGCGCAACCTCGCGGCGTTCTCCTCGGGCACGGCGAAGGTGCTGGTGGCCACCGACATCGCCGCCCGCGGCATCCACGTGGACGACATCGAGCTGGTCGTGCACGTCGACCCGCCGGTGGAGCACAAGGCCTATCTGCACCGCTCCGGCCGCACCGCGCGGGCCGGCGCCGGCGGCACCGTCATCACGTTGATGACGCCCGACCAGGCCGTCGACGTCCGCAAGATGATGAAGCAGGCCGGGATCTCGGCGGCCACCATCACGGTGGTGCCGGGTCACCGCGCCATCTCGGAGCTCGCCAGCTGATCGGATCCGGCGGCATGCTCGACCCGAAGGGGCCCGACCGGACGCCCGGTCAGGCCCCTTCGGTCGTCACCCCGGTCCTGGCCAGCAACAGCGCCTCGATGCGGGCCAGCCGGGCGGTCAGGTCCGCGACATCGCCGGCCGAGGCGGACTGGTCGATCAGGTCGCAGGTCGACCACCAGTTGGCCGCCGGGCTCCAGCACCGCCCGTTCCACCTCGTGGATCGCGTCGCCGTTCTGCATCCGCACCGCATGGTCCAGATCCGCGATGCGGATCCCCAGCCGACGCAACACCTTCCGCTGCGGCTTGCCGTCCACGATGACGTCCGCTGCGGTTCCTTCGACCCACCGCCGGACTCTGGGGTACTGATACGCGAGCCGGTCCACCACGTCGTTCACCAGGATCAGGGTGATCGCGCCGATGGCACCGCCGGCAAACGAGCTGTCGTCACCGATGATGGCGTTCTGCACCACATTGGACAGCAGGAACAGCACCACGAAGTCCATCGTGTTCATCGAGGAAATGGTGCGTTTGCCGGTCATCCGGAAGATCACCACCAGCAGCGCATACACCGCGATCGTGCGCAGCAGCTTCTCCAGAATCGGGATCTGGACGCTGAAGAGGTCGTGCCACATGCTGCCTCCCGGCTCCGGGCGCGGCCGTCCGTGCGAGGCCGCCGACTGCCGACCAGCATGCGCCCGACCTGCTCCGCTGCCACGCTCCGCCGGGAGGAAACGCCGGGGACGCAGGATGCGGAACGGCGTCTTCGTCCCGCGGTCCGGACGGCACTGCCACTCAGCCGGACGGGCTGTCCAGCGGTGCGAAGAACTCGTCGATCGCCGACCGGTCGACGTCGGCGAGTTGATCCGGGCGCCACCGCGGATTCCGGTCCTTGTCGATGATCTGAGCGCGGATGCCCTCGGCGAAGTCCGGGAAGTGCAGGAACCGCGAGCACACCCGCAGATCCTGATCGAGCACCTCGTCGACGGTCATCGATGCGGCGTTGCGGATCGCCCGCAGCGTGACGACCAACGCCGTCGGCGCCATCGACCGTAGGATCCCCGCCGCCCGCTGGGCGTCCGGATGCTGGTGGGCCTCCAGCCTGGCCAGGATGGCGGTGACGTCGTCGCCGGCGTAGCACTCGTCGATCCAGCCGTGCTCGACCGTCGAATGGTCCATCACCGGCAACCGCTCGAGCGCGGCGACGCCGGCCTGCAGGGCGACAGCGATCTGGTGCAGCGACCCGGACGGCACCAGATGGTCGGCCAGTCCGGCGTGGATCGCCTGCGCCGCATCGAGTCTCGCTCCGGTCAGGGCGGCGTGGGTACCGAACTGACCGGGAGCACGGGCCAGCAGGTACAGCGCGCCGACATCCGGGCAGAGTCCGATGGCGGTTTCGGGCATCGCCACCTGCGAGCGCTCCGTGACGATCCGGACGCTGCCGTGCGCAGAGATGCCGACGCCGCCGCCCATCACGACGCCGTCCATGAATGCCACATACGGCTTCGGGTAGTGCGCGACGGCGGAGTTCATCCGGTACTCGTCGGCCCAGAACATGCCCGGAGCGATCACCCCGCCGTGGATACCCTCGTAGACCTCGCGGATGTCGCCGCCGGCGCACAGACCGCGGGTACCGGCACCGTCGATCAGTACCAGCTCAACGCCCGGATCGGCGGCCCACTCGTCCAGCGACCGTTGCACCTGCGCGATCATCCCCAGGCTCAGCGCGTTGATCCGCTCCGGCCGTTGCAGCGTGAGATGGCCGAGCCTGCCCTCGACCCTGGCCAGTACGTGCTCGTCGGTCACCCGATGACGGTATCCGGGCGCGGCGGGCGCCATGATGGGGCGGTCGAGGACGGGAGGCGCGGCGTGGACGGCGGAGATCGCGCGGAGCTGCTCGCCGGGCTGCGCCGCCAGGTGCGCGGCGGGGTCGACGACTCGGTCCGACGCCGCGCGGAGTACTCGACGGACGCCTCCAACTACCGCGTGGTTCCGGAGGTGGTGGTGTTCCCTCTCGATGTCGACGACGCCCTCGCAGCCGTCGAGGTGGCCCGGCAGTCGGGCGTTCCGCTGACGGCCAGGGGCGGGGGAACCTCGGTGGCCGGCAACGCGATCGGAACCGGCGTGGTGCTGGACTTCTCGCGGCATCTGAACCGGATCATCACTCTCGAGCCGGGTTCCGCGACCGTCACGGTCGAGCCCGGGGTGGTGCTGTCGGACCTGCAGCGGGCGGCCGCGGTCCACAGGCTGCGGTTCGGTCCCGACCCCTCCACCCGCACCCGGGCGACGCTGGGCGGGATGATCGGCAACGACGCCTGCGGACCGCACGCGGTCGCGTACGGCCGGACCGCCGACAACGTTCGATCCCTGGACGTCGTGGACGGGAGCGGCCGACGCTTCGAGGCCGGCCGTGGGTTGGATCCGATCCCAGGGCTGGCCGAACTGGTCGGTGGCACCCTCGGGGTGCTGCGCACCGAGCTCGGCAGATTCAGCCGGCAGGGCTCCGGTTACCCCCTGGATCGGCTGCTGCCCGAGCATCACGCCGACCTCGCCAAGGCCCTGGTCGGCACCGAGGGCACCGTGGTGACGGTGCTCGGCGCCACGCTGGACCTGGTGCCGGTGGTTGCCGCTACCGCGCTCGTCGTCCTCGGCTACCCCGACCTGGCCGCGGCCGCCGACGCCGTACCCGACCTGATGCTGCACAACCCGCTGGCCGTCGAGGGCCTCGACGCCGCCCTGGTGGAGGTGGTCCGGGCCCGCCGAGGCCGGGTCCCCGACCTGCCGGCCGGTGGCGGCTGGCTGATGGTCGAAACCGGCGGCAGCACCGAGGGCGAAGCCCTCGCGGCGGCCCGGGCGCTGGCTGCCAGGGCCGGGCCGGCGCCGGGCGCGATCGTCACCGGCGCGCAGGCGGCCGCTCTCTGGCGGATCCGTGAGGACGGTGCCGGGCTCGCCGGGCGCACCGCTGCCAACGCGGCGGCGTGGCCGGGCTGGGAGGACGCGGCGGTGCCACCGGACCGGCTCGGCGACTACCTGCGCGGCTTCGCCGCGCTGATGCACGCGACGGGCGTCCACGGCATGACCTACGGCCATTTCGGTGACGGCTGCGTGCACGTCCGACTCGACCTGCCGCTGGCCGCCGACGGCACCCGGCTGCGTGACTTCGTCACCGCGGCGGCGGAGTTGGTGGTCGCCCACGGCGGATCGCTGTCCGGCGAGCACGGCGACGGTCGCGCCCGCAGCGAGTTGTTGCCGGTGATGTACAGCCCGGCAGCGATGGCAGCCTTCGCGGCGTTCAAGGCGCTGCTGGATCCCTCCGACCTGCTCAACCCGGGAGTTCTGGTGCGGCCCAGACCCGTGGATGCGGACCTACGTCGACCGCTGGCACCGCCGATCCCGTTGCTGCGCAGCAGCTTCCGGCTGGTCGACGACGGCGGCGACCTGACCACCGCGGTGCATCGTTGCGTCGGGGTCGGACGCTGTCGGGTGGACACGCCGACCGAACGGGGGTTCATGTGCCCGTCGTTCGTCGCCACCCGGGACGAGAAGGACTCCACCCGCGGACGGGCCAGGGTGCTGCAGGAGATGGCCAACGGCTCCCTGGTGACCGGGGGCCCGCGGGCTCCGGAGGTCGCCGAGGCCCTCGACCTGTGCCTGTCCTGCAAGGCCTGCACCTCGGACTGTCCGGCCGAAGTTGACATGGCGCGGTACAAGTCGGAGGTGCTCTACCGGGCGTACCGCCGCCGGGTCCGCCCGGCCACCCACTACGTGCTCGGTCGGCTGCCGATGTGGGCGCGGACGGCGTCAAGGGCGCCGGCGCCGATCAACGCCGCGATGCAGTGGCGGCCCATGACGACGGTGCTGAAGCGACTGGCCGGGATCGACCCTCGGCGCCCACTCCCCCGGTTCGCCCGGTCATTCCGGTCCGGAGGAGCTGTTCCGACGTCGCCCGGCGGTCGCCCGGTGCTGCTGTGGGTCGACACGTTCACCGACGCGTTCGACCCGGCGGTGGCGAGGGCCGCCGTGCGGGTGCTGTCCTCGGCCGGATTCGCGGTCCGGGTCCCCGAACGGGCCGCGTGCTGCGGGCTCACCTGGATCAGCACCGGTCAGCTGGACGGCGCCCGGCGCCGATTGCGGCGGCTGCTGGACGTGCTCGGTCCGCCCGCGATGAGCGGCATCCCGATCGTCGGCCTCGAACCCTCCTGCACCGCGGTGCTGCGGGGCGATCTGCCCGACCTGTTCCCCGATGACCAGCGATCGGCGGCGGTCGCCGGCGCCACCGTGACCCTGGCCGAGCTGCTGGAGACCGTGCCGGAGTGGCAGCCGTCGCCCCTGGCGGGCACCACGCTGGTCGTCCAGCCGCACTGCCATCAGCATGCGGTCCTGGGATTCGACGCCGACCGGCGCCTGTTGGAGCGCACCGGTGCCGACGTCACCGAGCTGACCGGTTGTTGCGGTCTGGCCGGAAATTTCGGCATGGAACTCGGCCACTACGACATCTCGGTCGCCGTCGCCGAGGCTGCGCTGCTGCCCGCCCTGCGGTCAGCCCCGGACGGAGCAATACTGGTAGCCGACGGGTTCTCCTGCCGCACCCAGGCCGCGCATCTCGCGGCGGTGCGTGGTCGGCACCTGGCGGAGCTGCTGAGCGGGGACCTCCCCGGTCAGGAGCCGTCGTAGCGTTGATAAGCGCAGAGTGACTGCCTCCGCATGCCATGCGCCCGTTAGAGCGCATCTATCCGAACCAGATCCCCGCACCACTCGCTTGCCGACCCGATCGGGGCGGCAAGCTGGTCCTATCGGGTGATGTGTGCTCACACTTATGCCGTAGGCATTCCCAACCCGCTGCACCAGATCTAGCCTGGGAGCACGCCCGGTCCAAGGACCGGACGCGACTGACCGTCGCCCCGCTCTGTGTGGCGACGAGGCGCGGTGCACGGAGGGTCGGACACGTGGAACGGGATAGGAACCGGGGGCGTCGGACGACCATGTCCGTTTCGCCCCCGCGCCATCTCCTTTCCACCATGCGCGCGGTCCTGGTCCTGATGCTGAGTGCTGCCCTGCTCATCGGCGGCACCCAGCTGGCGTTCGCCGAAACCACCGCTGCCACGGCGACGGCCGGCGCGGCAGCGGCCGAAGTCACGACCAGCCAGTCCGCCGAAGCTTCGTCCGCTTCCTGTCCCGCGCCCGACGAGGAGACCCCGGCGCCGGTCTACGAGGCCACCCGACTCGGTGGGGCCATGCTCTCGGCGGACCAGTTGCGGACCGCGGTGCTGGTGATCTCGGTCGGCAAGGGACTGGGCATCAAGCCACGCGGCATTCAGGTCGCCCTCGCCGCCGCGCTGCAGGAATCGTCGATGCTGCCCTGGATGGTCAAGAACGATTACGTCGGACTGTTCCAGCAGCTCTACGACCCGAGCACGGGGCAATACGGCGCTTACGACCGGCTCGACCCGGTCGGCGCGAGCCGGATGTTCTACGAGGAACTGGTCGCCCTGGTCCCGAAGTATGAGACCGACACACGCAAGGACTGGCAGATCGCCGAGGCCGTCCAGCAGACCCGCGAAGGCAGACTGTTCGACACCCGGCGGGCCACTGCGGTCGCGCTGATGAAGAAGTACCAGGCCGGGACAAAGGCGTACGAGTTCGAGCCGGTTCCGGAGCCGGCCTGCACCGAGCCGGCCGACCCGACAAGCACCGGCCCGTCGGGAATCTCCGACACCTTCGATCCCGGAATGATCATCTCCGACGACGTCTTCTACAACTCCGGCGCGATGACGGTGGACGAGGTCCGCGATTTCATCGCCACCAAGGGCGCCGACTGCACCGGCGACTGGTGCCTGAAGAACATCTCGCTGCACACCCAGGACCAGCCGCCCGACCAGTACTGCGATGCCTACGCAGGCTCGGACGCCGACGATGCCGCCTCGGTGATCGCCAAGGTCTCGGTGGCCTGCCACATCAACCCGCAGGTCATGCTGGTCACCCTGCAGAAGGAGTCCGGCCTGCTCGACCGCAGCCAGGTGAGTGAGCAGACCTACTCGGCCGCGTTCGGCTGGCACTGCCCGGACAGCGGCCCCGGCGGATCGGCGAATTGCGACCCGGCCTACGCGGGCTTCTTCAAGCAGGCCTACGGGATGGCCAAGCAATGGTCCCGGTACGTTGTCGACCCCGGCAAGTACCGATACCAGGCGGGGCAGACTCAGATGGTGCTGTGGAACGTCGCGCCGAGTGGCTGCGGCGGCACCGCGGTGGCCATCAAGAACAAGGCGACCGCGTCGCTGTACAACTACACGCCGTACCAGCCGAACGCCGCTGCGCTGGCCGCGTACCCGGGCACCGGCGACGCCTGCAGCGCCTACGGCAACCGAAACTTCTTCTTCCTGTTCGGCCAGTACTTCGGCACCACCGGCGGGGTCGCTGTCGATGTCAAGGGCGTCGATGTCACCATCCCGTACAGCCCGGCGGTCCCGGGCGCCCTGGTCGGTGCCGTCGTCAAGGCCCCCAATACAGCCATGGCCAAAGGCATCGCCGCGGGTCTGGCCGCCCTTGGCACCCCGTATGTGTGGGGTGGCGGCACCGCCGGCGGTCCGGCCGACGAAGGCTGCGCGCGTGGCGGCGGCGCCAGCAACTCCTGCGCCGGCCTGGTCGGTTTCGACTGTTCCGGGCTCACCGGCTACGTGCTGACCAGCGCCGGCTTCAGCCTCGGCGACAACTCGGGAGCGCAGCGCAGCGGCGGCACCAGCGTGGCCTGGTCCGACGGTCGACCGGGCGACATCGTCGGCTGGAACGGCCACGTGGCGATCTTCCTGGGTGCGATCAACGGGATCGAGTACGTGCTCGAGGCCCCGGATGTCGGGCGCACGGTGTCCATCCGCGCCGTGTACGGCAGCCACGACAGCGAGCTGCACCGGTACTGGAGCTGACCTCCCGGCCCAGTCGCCCGGGTCGATCGACGGGTCAGAACCACGTGTGGGTGACGAAATTGGTCGCCGGATGGAACAGCATCGAAGCCAGCAACGCTGCGGCGCCGTCGGTGTGCTCGGCAACCAGGCCCGCGACCCTCGGCCCGACCAGCGGGATCTGGCCGAGGTAGACCACTCCAAGGGTGCGGACATCAAGGGTGACGTCGGGCCGCTCGACGGTGGGGGTCGCCTGCCCGGCGCCGGACTCGTCGGCCTCCAGCGCAAAGGTGCCGCCGGCGTAGCCGGCCGGGTCGAGGACTTCGAGGACGCACCGCCCTGGCGCGGAGTACCTGCGGCCCGACAGCGCGGCAGGAACGTCGAGCAGCCGCGCCCAGCCGAAATCCGCCCGGTCGGACTGCCGGGCCGCCCGACGGTCGGTGAGCAGCCAGGGCAGCGGCTCGTCGACCGGGCGGTCGCCGGCCTTGAGGGTGCCGACCAGGTCGATCGACGCCAGGAACTGCCAGATCCGGGCGTATCCGGCCGCGGTGGATGCGGCCAGGTCGTGGACCTGCAGCTCCGAGGCGTCGACCCGTTGGACAACGGTCTCGTTGACCTTGTAGCGGGCGTAGGCGACCGGCGTCCCGTCCGGGGATCGCACGATGACCGCGTGCCGTAACCCCATCGGGTGCTCCTCGGTGAGTCCGGCCAGACCGAGCGTCGCCCGCCACCACAGGTCATCCCGGGATTTGGCGCCCGGCATTCCGCGGTAGGCGGCGTCGTACACGGCAGGAGCCACATCCTCCAGTGCGGCATCGTCGCAGAGCTCGACCGTGAGCTCGTCGGCACCGGGAGGGAGCCGGAACAAGGTGGGATCCGCGTCCACCGTCCAGGTGCCGTGCTCGGCGCAGACGCCGTAGCCGTATCGGCCGTAGATCTGGGCGGACGAGGCGATCAGATAGGCAAGCGGGGTACCGGCCTCCTTCGCCTGCTTCAGGTCGTGGTCCATCATCCTGGTCAGCACGCCGCGTCGGCGGTGCGTCGGCGCGACGGTGACGGTGCTGACGAAGTCGGCGGTCAGCACCCCGCCGGGGACCGCGAGGTCGCCGTCCCAGGTGCGGAAGGTGCCGACCATCCGGCCATCGGTGAACGCCGCGGTCACCCGCTGCGACGCGTACCGCCGGGCGATCCAGCTCCTGTCGACGTCGGTGTCCGGGATCCGGGTGCCGTGGAAGGCCCGGGTCGCCAGCGCGACGTAGGCGTCGTACTCCTCGGGAACAACGTCGCGGACTTCTACGGACAGCGCGGTGCTGGGGGCGATCATGGGCCAGACGGTACCGAGTCAGCGCGGCCGAGTCGCCCCGGTTTCGGCAGCCCGCCGGTCGGTGTCGTCCGTCGGGCGCGCGAGAACCTCGTCGGGCGACCAGCTCGCTACGTGGTCGTTCGCCACCAGAATTCACCTGGCTTGGTCTGACATTCACCAATCCAGGTGAACCGATGGCACGAACTGTCTCCGACTGGCCGGAAAAGCCGGCCACGAAAGAGAAAGGGAGAGGCTCATGAAGAGCTGGTCCCGACGAGATGTGTTGCGGGTCAGCGCCGGCGCAGCCGTCGCTGTTCCCATCACCGTTCTCGGCAGTACCGCGGCCTCGGCCGCCATCGCACCGGACGCCACGGCCGCGGCAGGTCCCGCAGCGGACGGCAGCCCGGGCCAGGTCACCGGCGCCCCGGTGATGTTCTGCATCCACGACGCCCGCCGCGGCGAGGTGTCGATCCTGCAGGGCACCCACGAAGTAGTGGTCCGCGACCGCGCGCTGGTCGCCCGCATCCTGCAGGCCGCCGGCCCGCACCAGGCTTGAGAGGAAAGCCATGTCGTCTCATCGCGAAGCACCGGAGATCTCCAAGGACCCGGTCGCCGACAACACCGACACCTACGCGTTCGTCAGCCCGGACAAGCCGGACACGGTGACGATCATCAGCAACTACATCCCGCTCGAAGACCCAGCCGGCGGCCCGAACTTCTTCGAATTCGGCGACGATGTGCTGTACAAGATCAACATCGACAACACCGGCAACGGGCGCGCTGACGTCGTCTACGAATTCCGGTTCTGCACCACCCTGCGCAACCCGAACACCTTCCTGTACAACACCGGCCCCATCGACAGCCTGACCAGCCCGTCGTTCAACCGGCCGCAGACCTACAGCATCACCGAGGTCCGCGACGGCAGGCGCCGGCAGCTCGGCACCGGACTGACCACCCCGCCCTGCAACATCGGGCCCCGGTCGACGCCGAACTACTCCGCACTCGCCGACGCGGCGATCCACAAGTTGGGACAAGGCGTCTCGGTGTTCGCCGGACAGCGGTTGGACGGCTTCTACGTCGACCTGGGCTCGGTGTTCGATCTCGGCGTGCTGCGCCCGTTCCAGAACCTGCACCTGATCCCCACTCCGGCCACCCCTGGGGTGAACGCGCTGCGGTCGTTCAACGTGCACACCATCGCCATCCAGGTACCGATCAGCAGGTTGACCCGGGACGGCAAACGGCCCTCCGACGTGATGAGTCCGAAGTCGGTGATCGGCGTCTGGGCCTCGGCCTACCGGCAGAAGGCGCACTACCGCGACGAGACCCACGACCACCACGCCGGGCCGTTCGCCCAGGTCTCCAGGCTGGGCAACCCGCTGTTCAACGAGGTCATCGTGCCGATGAGCCGCAAGGACCACTGGAACAAGGTGGAACCGTGGCGGGACGGCGAGTTCGCCAAGTACGTCGCCAAGCCAGAGCTCGCGGCCCTGCTGCCGGCCCTCTACCCCGGCGTCTTTCCGAATCTCGAGGCGTTGACCGCCGACCGGGCGGACCTGATCGCGATCCTGCTCACCGGCCTGCCGAAGGGGGTGATTCCGGGCTTCCAGAACTACACCGGAACCACCAAGGCGGACATGCTGCGGCTCAACGTCGCGGTGCCGCCGGCGGCCAGCCCGAAGATCAACGGCATCCTCGGCGGCGACCTCGCCGGATTCCCCAACGGCCGCAGGGTGTTCGACAACGTGGTGGCGATCGAACTACGCGCAGTGGCCGGACTGACCTACCCGCTGATCGACCCGACGTACGTCCCGGACGGGGCGAGCGGGGTGTTGACCGACCTGACCGACGGCACCGCGTTGCCGGACTCGGTGAGCTATCTGGATGTGTTCCCCTACCTCGACCACCCGGTGAGCGGCTACGACGTCAAGCCGCTGTCGGCGTGACGTCGTGACCGGCCATCAGCACGACCACTCCGATGGGCACTCGCACGGGCATCGGGAGTCCTACGCCCATGTCAAGGGCGGTCCGACGGTGCTCGACATCGGCGGCGACATCGGTGCGCTCGTCGCGACGATGGACCCCGCCGCCGCCGGGACGGAGCTGCACCTGCGTTCGGAGCACCGGCCGCCGATTCAGATCCACACCGGCGTCTGGGAGCGCACTCAGGGCGCTCAGCTCGTCACCGCTGCAGTGTTCGCCGAACTACGGGAGGGCACGTACCAGGTTCTCGACAACGCCGGTCTGGCTGTCAGACAGATCGAGATCCGTGGTGGCGCACTGACCACCATCGATCTCCGCAGCTAACCGACGCCGACGGTGTCCGGCAACGAGTCTCGTTGCCGGACACCGCTCGTCAGCCCGGAGCGGGCAGCCCGGCGAGTTCTCGCACTGCCGCAGCCACGGCGGGACCGTTGCGTCGGACGTGCGCATCGATCAACGCCGCCACCTCCGGCAGCTCGGACTCAACAAGCTCCAGGGGCGCAGCCGGAGTGGCCGCACCCAGTTCGGCCAGGACAGGAGCCAGCGCCGTACCGACCGCGTGCCGATGCGCTTCACCACCGGCGACGGAGACACTGACCACCACGGTGGCGCCAGGCTCCCGACCGGGAGGGTATCCAGCAGAAGTTCGAGAACCCCGGGAAAGCTCGCCTTGTAGGTGGCCTTCAACAACGTACGACACATCGACGACCCGTCACATCGCCATGACCCACGGGCAAATCCGCAGCAATGCAACACAATTCGAGCGGACATGGCGATGAGCACCGCGAGCTGCGGTCGGCCACCGGGGTCAGTCGGGCATCGGTCCGGCAGAAAGCGGCGTCGAGTGCCGCCGCCAGATCCGCCAACCGCCGGGCCCGCGGATCCAGGTGTCGGTGATCACGAACAACCCCGACCTGTCCTGTCCGAGAACAGTCGCCCGCATGTCCACCAGTTGGAGCACCGACACGACGTCGCCCTCGACGTCGACGCGATGCTCGAGCACGGTCCAGGCGTGGACGATGTAGTCGGGCAGCATCTCGAGCCACCGACTCCGGAGGGTGAGCCCCGGCGCCGGGTGCACCAGGACCAGGGCGAAGTCCTCGTGCAGCACGCCTGCAGCACGTTCTGGATCGCGACTGGTCCAGACCTGCTCGAAGCGTGCGAACTGATCGGTGAGCTCGCGATCTTTCACCAGCAGGATGCTGCCACCGCCCTTTCCGGAGTGCACCTTTTCACCGCGCGGGGTAGCAACCTCGACGTTCCTTGCGCGTGGCCGCAGGCAACTTTCTGACGTAGGTGAGAGTCCGTGGACCCAGCCGAGCTGACCCGGCATCGCCTCGGCTGCGCGAGAGGCCCGTCGGTACGCACTGACGGGCCTCTCGCAGCGGGCGCCGGCGTTACCTGGTGATCACCACGCCGTTGGAGCCGGCGGCACCACCACCGGGGGCCGGTCGTCACAGGTGATGGTGTTCGGCAGCTCCCAGGGCGCCAGCCACGGACCGGTGGTGCCGCCCCCGTCGTTGCCGCCGAGGTCGGTCAGGGAGAACTCGGAACCGGTGTTCGGGAAGTTGAACGACCCGCAGTTGTTCACCCCGACGGCGCCGACATTGCGGGCATCCACGTTGTCGAACGTGGCTGCACCCTTGACCCTGGCGCTGACCACCGACGTACCCGTGCCGTCGACCCGCACATCCTTGAAGTGCACGTTGGTGATGGAGTACAGGTCCTTCACCGGCCAGTCGCTCACCAACATGATCGCGTTGTAGGTGTTGTCCAGGAAGTGGTCTCCGACGACCTGGATGTCGGCGTCGACGTTCTTCTCGAGCGCGTAGAACCAGATCGCGCCCAGACCGATGTTCCAGTTCAGCTCGTAGGTGCCGGCCCGTACCGTGGTGTTGTCGGTGATCCACAGATGCCCGGTGAATGCCTCGGCGCCGAACCGGGACCCGACCTGGATCGCGCTGCCCTCCCGGATCGGGTCGGCGACCAGGTTGTTGGAGATCGTGTTGTCGGTCCCACCGTAGATGGCGATGCCGTTCGCGAGGCTCGGTGTCTGCACGGTGTTGTGATCGAAGGTGTTCCCCGAGTTCGCGGTCTTCTCCGACCACATGGCCAGCCCGTCGTCGCCGGTGTTGCGAATGAAGTTGTTGCGCACCAGAGAGTTCGTGACACCGGTGTGGAAGTTCAGACCGTCGGCGATCTGGTCGACGATCACGCTGTCGGTGATCTTCAGGTTCGTCATCGGACCGTCCAGCCAGATGCCCACCTTGGTGTGGTGGATGTACAGGCCGCTGATCGTCGAGTTGCTCAGCGCCCCACCGACACCGTTGACCTGGTCGGTGTCGATGCGTTCGCGGACGTCACCCTCGATCGCGAAACCGGACAGGTGCACGTTGCGGCTGCCGCCGACCGCGGCGTCCTTGCCGTAGAAGCCGACGCCGGTGTGCACCGATCCGTCCGGGGTCGGCGTGCTCAGGGCGACCTCCTTGCCCTTGATGATCGTGTACCAGCTGCCGGCCCCCTCGATCGTCACGTTGTCGACGATGATGTGCCGGTTCACCTGGTAGGTACCCGGCGGGATGTACACCGTGAGGTGGTGCCGCTGGGCGAAGGCGATCGCCTTGTCGAAGGCCGCCGCGGAATCCCGGCGCCCGAACGGATCAGCACCGAAGGCCAGCACGTTCGACGCCAGCAGCCGGACGTGCGGCGCACCGACCAGTTGCGAGTCGAGCAGGTCGATGACCGTCCAGGCCGCGGCACTGCCCGTAGGTGCGGTGAGCCGGACCGTATCGCCGGCCCGGTAGGTCCGACCCAGGGCCAGGCGCTGCTCGTCGTAGAAGTGCATGGGCCGGAACGGCGTCGTGATCGCCGGGGCAGGCGTCGTCGCCGCCGGCACACAGGCGCACTCGGTGATCCACCAGTCGGGGTGCAGCAGGCCGGCGTTCGGATCATTGGAGAACGGGTACTGGTTGTACAGCCAGGAATAGGCCGACGTCAGCGTCATGGTCCTGGTCGCGCCGCCGTTGACCCTGACCTGGAGCGGCGCGGTGATCCCGCCGCCGTTCGGGGAGTCCGGGATGCTGTAGCGCACCGTGATCGCATTGGCCGCGCTCGGCAGGGTGAACTCGACGTACTGTCCCGGTGCCAGCTTCACCGCCGACCGTCCTGACGCCTCCGCCGGAAGGGAGTAGGCGGTGCGGTCCGGCCCTATGACGGTGCCGTTGGTCGTCGCGCTCTCCGCCTCCTGCTCGACGAAGTCGACCGCGGCGCCCCGGCCGGCCACCAGCGACGGGGCCAGCGCCGCCCTGGTCACCACCGGTGCGGCAACCGGATGGGGAGCTTCGGCGGCGGCCGCGGTACCGGCGCCGTTCGCCAGCCCGAGCCCGACCGCGACCGTTGCGGCCACCGCCGCCCATCGGGATGGTCCGCGGTAGCGCGGCATTGCAACTCCGTTGTTGCTGGGTGACATGGGCTCGACTCGTTTCTCTCCGGATGGTCAACGCCGACGGTCCGAGCGGCACCAGCCGCCTGGAGTGACGTGACCCTAAGACGCCCGGGCGCCGGTCACAAGGTGTGGCACAGTCTTTCCGGAGAATTGCCAGAAACCTGCGGACAGCAGTTGTATACTTGCAGAAACTGCCCGCAAGTGCTGAAAACGCGGCGCAAGCAGGTGGACTCACCCGGCCTACACTGGAGGCGATCGGGTACGGCTGCCGATCCGGGCAGAGCCGGAGGGTTTCGAATGATTCGCATGATCATGAAGGACGGACCTGGTCGTTCCCAGGTCAGCGTCGAGGGCAACGAGTTCGATCTCCGCACCGGACCCACCGCGTGGACCGACGGAGACGGCAACGCCTACCGCACCACCGGCAAACGGGAGATCGGCGCCGACGGCGAAATCTGGTACTTCATGGAGCTGGACAGCACGTCGACGCCGTAGCCGGTTCCCGAACGTCGCACGCCGAACGTCGCTGCCGAAAGGCCGCTGCCCCCACCAACCGGATCGGCCGATGGGGGCGGTGCAACTCGTGGTGGCCAGGGCCGGGATCGAACCGGCGACCTTCCACTTTTCAGGCGGACGCTCGTACCGACTGAGCTACCTGGCCAAAGCGCGGGGCCGGCTCCCGAGGGAAACCGGCCCCGCACTCTGCGACCCTGACGGGACTTGAACCCGCGACCTCCGCCGTGACAGGGCGGCGCGCTAACCAACTGCGCCACAGGGCCTTGCACTTCTACTGCGTCAACAACCGTACCGGATCCGGCACCGCCACAGTGTATTCAACTGCTGTACCCCCAACGGGATTCGAACCCGTGCTACCGCCGTGAAAGGGCGGGGTCCTAGGCCGCTAGACGATGGGGGCCGGGCCGAAACCCGCCACCAACGGCTGTCCGTTGGGAGCGTCGAAAGCATACGACACGACCACGGGCCGTTCCAAAACGGTTGGCACCGTGCCTGCCGCCGCGCCGGGGATCCCACCTGGCGGGACGGGGGTTACACACCGTGGGCGGGTGCGTTATCCTTCGCTCCGAAGGTCATGAGTGCCAGCAGATAGCCCCGGCTTGCTGGCCGGCAACCCTCCCACCGCGGCGGGGTGCCCCGGGTGAAGACCTGGTCCGGCGCACACCGCGTCCGGGCAAGCGCGGGCCCCTGGTCAGTATCCCGGTGGTCCCGACGGACCTAGGGGTTGTGCACATGACCGTCGTTCTGGATCGACCCGACCTGATCGCGGCGCTGTCCCGGGCGCCGCAGCCTTCGTGGGGCGCACCGCAGGCACGCGACTACCCGCTGGTGGCGCACCCGCACGCGGCCGGCCTCGAGATCGTCGGCGCCGGCCGCACGGCACCGCTGGCCGACGGCCGACGCATCGAATACGCGAACCTGGACCACGGCGCGTCCGCCCCGGCGCTGCGGGTGGTCAAGGAGACCGTCGATGCCGTCCTGGAGACCTACGCATCGGTGCATCGAGGCGCCGGCTGGCACTCGGCCGTCTGCACCCAGCTGTACGAGGGTGCCAGGGAACCGGTGCGTCGTTTCGTCGGTGGCCGATCAGACGACGTGGTGATCTTCACCAAGCACACCACCGACTCGTTCAACCTGCTGGCCCACTGCCTGCCGGCCCGCACCACCGTCGTGGTCTTCGAGACCGAGCACCACGCGGCGCTGCTGCCCTGGCAGGGACACCGGGTGATCCGGCTGGCCGCTCCCGAGAGCCCGGCGGCGGCGGTCGCGGCCGTCGACCATGCACTGCGGCACCGGCCGGCCGGACCGGCGCTGCTGGTGGTCACCGGGGCGTCCAACGTCACCGGCGAGCTGTGGCCGGTGGCGCAGCTGGCCGCCGTCGCCCGAGCCAGGGGCGCCCGGATCGCACTCGACGCCGCCCAGCTCGCCCCGCACCGGCCGTTCTCGATCGCGCAGCTCGGCGTCGACTACGTCGCGCTGTCCGGTCACAAGCTCTACGCGCCCTACGGGTCGGGTGCGTTGGTCGGCCGGGCCGACTGGCTCGCCGACGCCCCGCCGTACCTGATCGGCGGCGGCGCAACGGCAACCGTCACGGACCACGAGACCACCTTCAAGCCGCTCCCGGATCGGCACGAGGCCGGCTCCCCCAATGTTCCCGGCGCGGTCGCCCTGGCCACCGCCTGCCACGTGCTGGCCGGCGCGGACCGCACGGCGCTCGCCTCGGCGGAGGCCGCCCTCACCGAGCGGCTGCGGGACGGCCTGTCGGGGATTCCGGGCGTCACCGTGCATTCGCTCTTCCAGGGGGGCGCTGACACGATCGGCGTGGTGACCTTCACGATTGCCGGTCAGTCGTCGGCCGTGGTGGCCGCCGCGCTGTCGGCCGAGCACGGCATCGGCGTCCGGGACGGCGCCTTCTGCGCGCAGCCCCTGGTCCGGGCCCTGCTCGGCGCGGCCGGATGCAGCTCAGCGGACGGTACCGGGCACGCGTTGCGAGCGTCGGTCGGCCTGGGCAGCACCACCGAGCACGTCGACCGGCTGATCCGGGCCATCGAGGACATCGCGAGCGTGGGACCGCGCCGCCGCTACGTCGACCGCAACGGCCGCCCGGTGCCGGCGGTCGACGCCCGGGAGATCCCGAAGCTGGCCCCCTGGCAGTAGGAACCCACCTCACGCAAGAGCCCCGGCGGACCTGAGGTCCGCCGGGGCTCCTGTCGCTGAACTCGACCGTCAGGCCTCGTGCTTGCCACCGGAAGCGGCACCGGCGGCGGCGCTCACCGAGCCATGGGACGAGCCGTTGCTCGCCCCGTTGCCCGAGCCGTTCGACGAGCCGGCCGATCCGGACGGCGACCCGCCGTTGGCGGCGTGCCGGCCGTCACCGTTGCCACCCGACGCTGGCTGCCCACCGACTGCAGCTCGGCAGCTTCCGCCTCACCGGCCGCGGCGGCGTCGAGCGCGTTCTGCTCGATCTGCCGCTCCTCGAGCGCCGACATGGTGCGCAGCGGCAGCTCCTTCATCATCAGGGCGAGGATCAGGGCGACCACCATGATCACCGCGGCGACGATGTAGACCACGTGCGTCGAGGCGACGAAGCCCTCCTTGAAGGGCCGGGCGATCGCGGGGTCCATGGTCTGCAGGAACGACGAGTCGCTCTGCATCTGCGCGCCGAGGCCACCGAGGAACTGCTGCGCCTGGGCCGGAGTGGTCACGCCCTGGGCACCGAGTGCCGCCTGGAAGTCCGGGTTCGACGACGCCGCGGTCAGCGACCCGGCGATCTTGTCCGGGAGGGTGTTGAACAGCAGCGACAGGAAGATCGCCACCCCGAGGGTGCCGCCCAGCTGCCGGAAGAACGTGGCCGAGGAGGTGGCGACGCCCATGTCCTTGGCCGGCACCACGTTCTGCACGGCGATCAGCAGGGTCTGCATGTTGAGACCGAGGCCGAGTCCGACCATCAGGAACAGGATGTCGAGCAGCACGTAGGACGTGTCGACCTTCACTGTGAGCAGCAGCGTGAACGCGACCGCCAGCATGGCGGCACCGACCACCGGGAAGATCTTGTACCGGCCGGTGCGGGCGGTCAGCTGACCGGACAGGATCGAACCGCCCATGATGCCGATCATCATCGGGATCAGCAGCAGCCCAGCGGCCGTCGGGGTGGCGCCCTTGACCAGCTGCAGGTACAGCGGCAGGCAGGACAGTGCACCGAACATGCCCAGACCGACCAGCACGTTGATGGTCAGGCCGATGCTGAAGTTGCCGGATTTGAAGAGCCGCATCGGGATCAGCGCCTCGTCCTTCATCCGGAACTCGACCCAGATGAAGGCGGCGACCCCGACGACGCCCAGGGCGATCAGGCTGAGCACACCGGCCGAGCCCCAACCCCACACCCGACCCTGTTCGGCCACGATCAACAGCGGGACGATGCCGACGATCAGCGCGACGGCACCCCACCAGTCGATGCGGTGGTCGTGCCGGGTGTGCGGGATGTGCAGGAACTTGAGGACCAGGGTCATCGCGATGATCCCGATCGGGACGTTGACCAGGAAGACCCAGCGCCATCCGGTGATGCCCAGGATCGACGCGGTACCCGCGAAGAAGCCGCCGACGACCGGGCCGATGACGGAGGACGTGCCGAACACGGCGAGGAAGTAGCCCTGGTACTTGGCGCGCTGCCGGGGCGGCACGATGTCCGCCAGGATGGCCAGCGCGAGGGAGAACAGGCCACCGGCGCCGAGGCCCTGGAATGCCCGGAAGGCCGCCAGCTCGTACATGGAGGTCGCGAACGTGCAGGCGACCGAGCCGATGACGAACAACGTGATAGCGGTCAGGAACAGCGGACGCCGTCCGTAGATGTCGGACAGCTTGCCGTAGAGCGGCGTGGTCACGGTCGCGGTGATCAGGTAGGCGGTGGTCACCCAGGCCTGCAGGTTCAGGCCGCCGAGGTCGTCCCCGATGGTCCTGATCGAGGTGGCCACGATGGTCTGGTCGAGCGCGGCGAGGAACATGCCCGCCATCAACCCGATCAGGATGGTCGAGATCTGCTTGTGCGTCAGACCCACCTGGGCGGGCGCCGGTGCGGCGGCGGTTGACATCAGTTGCTCCCCTCAGAGCGGTGTGTAGCGGTAGGGCTGAATGGGTCGGCCGAGCGGTCGGCGACCGGGATGTCGGCGGGTTCATGATCGCCGCGGGCGAGCGAGGCGACGATGGAATCGCGATGGGTCTCCACGCCGGCGGCGTAGCGGCGCAGCAGCCGGAGGAACGTCGCGCGGTCTTCGTCGGACCAGTCCTCGACCACCGGCGCGATCGCGCTGCCGCGGCGTGCGCGGTGCTGCTCCACCCGCAACAGCCCGGCCTCGGTCGGTACCAGCAGCGAGGCCCGGCCGTCCTCGGGGTCGGCCTGACGTTGCACCAGGCCGGCCCGGACCAGCGCGGCGGCCTGCCGGGATACGGTCGACGGGTCGGCGCACAGCGTTGCGGCCAGCTCGCCCGAGCGCTTCGGGCCGCCGAGCACGAGTTTGGCCAGGAGGAACACCGGCGATTGGTCGGCTTCAGGGCCGCTGACCATCCGCGCCTTGATGCCGTTGTACTTGTGCAGCAGATCGAGGACCGCGCCGGCCAGCTCGTCGTAGCTGCCGGCCCCCGCGACCGCCTCACCGGTACTCGGCGAGGGGATGGTCTGCGTCATCCGTGACCTCTCATTTCTTGCTTGCTTGCGGCACGCAACTAGTTGCCGTGCGCAATCATGCTCCCGAAGGGCCCCCCAGGACAAACCAGTTCACTGTGGGCTTGATCGCAGCCCTCCTTCACCTGCAGGCGCCGCCGCCACACTTGGCCCGGTCGCTGCGCCAGAGGCGATTGACGCCCGGGGCGGGCGCTGCTGTGCTGGAAACACGATGGCGCTCGTGGAGCGGGAACGCGAGCTCAGCGAGCTCGTCACCGCATTGGATCGGGCCAGGCGGGGACACGGGACCACCGTGCTCCTGTCCGGCGAAGCCGGCATCGGCAAAACCAGCCTTCTGGCCAGGTTCAGTGACCACGCCGCGGCGAAGGCGCGGGTGTTCCGAGGTGCCTGCGAGGACCTGATGACGCCGCGCCCGTTGGGCCCGTTCCGCGACATGGCACGCGGTGCGAACGGCGCTCTGGGCAGCGCCGGGGTCATTGATCGAGATGCGCTGCTCGACGCGCTGCTCGAGGAGATGGCGTTCTTCCAACGACCGGCGGTGGTGATAGTCGAGGACATCCACTGGGCCGATCAGGCGTCTCTGGACATCCTGCGGGTCCTGGCCAGGCGCGTCGCCGAGCTGCCAGCGATGCTCGTTGTCAGCTACCGGGAGCAGGACCTCCCGGACGACCACCCGGTGATCCGGATGTCGGGACTGCTGCCGAGTACCGACGTCCTGCGGTTGGAACTGGCCCCGCTCTCCGACTCCGCCGTGTCCGACCTGGCCGTGGCCGCCGGGGTTGAGCCCGGCCCGGTGGTGCAGGCGGTCGGCGGCAACCCGTTCTATCTGAGCGAGGTACTGGCCGCCCCCACGGCGAGCGTTCCGACGTCGGTACGGCACGCGGTGCTGGCCCGGGTGGCGACGTTGCCGGACGGATGCCGAACAGCCGTGCAGCAGCTGTCGGTGATCCCGACCGTGGTCGACACACCGCTGCTGGACCGGCTGCTGCCGAACCCGGGCGTTCTCGAGCCCGCCGAACGGGTCGGCATCCTGCTGTACAGCTACCGCGGCGTGCAGTTCCGCCATGAGCTCGCCCGGCGCGCCGTAGCTGAGTCGCTGTCGCAGTCGCGCCGCCTGACGGCCCATCGCCGGGTCCTCGACGCGCTGGCCTCCTCCGGAGCCGAGTCGTCCCGCCTGGTGCACCATGCCGTCGCGGTACAGGACGACCAACTGATCGTCGCCAACGCCGCCGCTGCCGCGACCCAGTCGGCCCGGGCGGAAGGTCATCGCGAAGCCGCCCGCTTCGCCGAGCTCGCACTGAAGCACAGCCGTGACCGACCCGCGCTCGAGGTCGCCGCTCTGCATCGCGTCGCCGCCGGCGCCCTGTATTCGCTGAACCAGTTCGGCGCGGCCGCCGAGCACGCCGACCGCGCTGTCGCGATCTGGGACGCTGCCGGATCCGCTCCGATGGCGTTGGGAGAAGCCCTGCTCATTTCCGCTCGCATGAACACCTTGCTCGCCGAACCGACGGTCGCGAGGGCCAAGGCGGCACGGGCCATCCGACTCATGGAACCGTTGGGTCCCAGCCGCGGGCTCGCCTTGGCCTACTCGACCCTCGGGTCGCAGGAGGCATTGCTGGCCCATTTCGACGAAGCGATCATCTGGACCGACAGCGCGCTGCGGATCGCCCGGGCCACCGGTGCCGACGACGCGGCCGCCCACGCCCTGGGCTTCCGCGGCGTCGCCAGGACGTGCCTGGGCGACGAAGGCGGCCGCGCGGATCTGGTTTCGGCCATCGCGCTGGCGAAACGACTGCGGCACTGGGACTATCTGACGGTCGCAGCGCACAATCTGGCCGTCGTCCTGCTCAGATCCGGCGAGGTACGCGAAGCAGTACCGTATCTCGATCTCGGCGAGCAGGTTGCGCGAGAGCACAATCTGGACGCGGCGCTGTTCCGCATCGAGGCTCAGCAGTGCCAGTGCCTGATCCTGCAGGGCGGCTGGCCGGAAGCCGAACGCCGGTTACGCGGTCTGCTCGAGAGGCAGGCCGACCCCGGAGCGAGCGCGGTGAACCCGCTGGCTTTTCTCGGCCGGCTGTTGAGCAGGCGCGGCGATCCGGACGCCGCCGATCTGATCGCGAGCGCATGGCGGTTGGCCCGGGCCACTGGGGAAGATCAGAAGATGGCGGTTGCGGCCGGTGCCAGGATCGAAAGTCTCTGGTTGAGGGGAGATTTCGCGGAGCTTCAGGTCGCCGGAGCGGAGCTGCTGCCGGTCGCCATCCGCGCGGGCCACCGCTTCCTGCGCGCAGAGATCCTGCGCTACCTCCGCCGGTCCGGTCTGGCGGTGGACGGCTTCCCCGGGTGCCCGGACGCGTTCGCCGCCGGCATCTCGGGCGACTGGGCCGAGGCAGCACGGCGGTGGGAACGCGCCGGCAATCCGTACGAGCGGGCCCTGGAGCTCAGCGAGTCGCCCGACGCGGCCACGGTCGGCTCGTCCTTGCGCGTTCTCGATCGACTCGGCGCGAACCGGACCGCCGCCAAGGTGCGCGAACGACTGAGGCAGACCGGAGTGCAGGGTGTCTCACGCGGGCCGAGGTCCTCGACCCGATCGAATCCCGGCCACCTGACGGACCGCCAGCTGGAAGTGCTCGGACTGGTGATCGACGGCTGCACCAACGCCGAGATCGCCGGCCGGCTCGTTCTCTCCCCCCGCACGATCGACAATCATGTCAGCGCCGTCCTGCACGCGTTGGGCGTCAGATCCCGTCGTGATGCGAGTTCCGCCGCAGACCGCCTCGGACTGGCACCGGCCGGCGCCGACGACGAACCGGGATCAGGGCTGCGGACCGGGATCAGGAGTACCGCCGCACCACCGGAGCGTCCCGAAAGATAGGTAGTCAGCATCGCAATGTGCGTGTCCAGGACCGACACAGCCCTCTGGGCAGTCCCCGATCCTTGGCAGGTGCCCACCATCCCAGTGAGTGTGCGAGGTCCTGCGGGCCTTTCGGGCGCGGCGCTGTTGGAGCGCATCCGCGCCGGGATCATCGGTGACGGCGAGATCCTGGACGGGCCGTACGGCCGGCGGCGGATCACCTACGCCGACTACACCGCCTCCGGTCGGGCCCTCGATTTCGTCGAGGACTACATCCGGGCCGAGGTCCTCCCGAACTATGCCAACACCCACACCGAAAGCTCCGCGACCGGTTCCCGCACCACGCGCCTGCGCGAGCACGCCCGAGCGGTGATCGGACGTTCGGTCGGCGCGACCACGGACGAACTCGTCATCTTCTGCGGATCGGGCTCCACCGCTGCCGTCGACAAGCTGATCAGGCTCCTGGAGATTCCGCGACGCGCCGACGGCGGGACCGCATCGACGAGACCTCGGCCGGTGGTGTTCGTCGGACCCTTCGAGCATCACTCGAACGAGCTGCCGTGGCGGGAGTCGGCGGCCGAGGTCGTGGCGATCGGCCAGGACCGGGACGGGAGTATCAGTCTCGACGAACTGGATCAACGATTGACCGAGTTCGCCGACCGCCCGGTGCGGATCGGTAGCTTCTCGGCGGCGTCCAACGTCACCGGAATCCTGTCCGACACCGCGCGCGTCAGCACCCTGTTGCATCGGCACGGGGCCCTGGCCGTCTGGGACTACACCGCGGCAGCACCGTACCTCCCGATCCGGGTCCGCGAGAGCACGCCAGGCTCGGCGGACCACAAGGACGCGGTCGTGTTCTCTCCGCACAAGTTCATCGGGGGTCCGCAGTCCCCCGGCATCCTCGTGATACGCCGGGACCTGGTCCGCCGCAACGTGCCAACGGTCCCGGGCGGCGGCACGATCGCGTTCGTGGATCCGCGCGGGGCGCTGTACCTCGACGATCCGATAGCCCGCGAGGAAGGGGGAACGCCCGCGATCGTCGAGAGCATCAGGGCAGGCATCGTCGTGAGCATCAAGGATCTCGTCGGCACCGATGTGATCGCGTCCCGCGAGCGGGACCTCTGGGAGCGGTCCCGCACCCGCTGGAGCGAAGTCCCGAACCTGGAGATTCTCGGCGATCCGGACGCGCCACGACTGCCGATCGTGTCGTTCCGGGTCCACCACGGTGGTCGGGTCCTGCACCACAATTTCCTCGTCGCCCTGCTCAACGACCTCTTCGGCATCCAGGCCCGGGGTGGTTGCTCGTGCGCGGGGCCGTACGGGCACCAGCTGCTGTGCATCACGCCGAGACGGTCCGCGGCCCTGCGCCTACAGGCGGGCCGGGGGTTCCTCGGAGTCAAGCCAGGATGGGTCCGGCTGAACTTCAACTACTTCATCTCGGATGCGGTCGCCGAGTTCCTGATCGAGGCAGTCGGCCTGATCGCCTCGCTGGGCCATCGGTTGCTGTCCGACTACACCTTCGATCCGCGTTCCGGCCACTGGCGGCACCGCCGGCTCCCGGCCCAGGAGGTCCCGTCGTTCGCAGGTCTGCTGGGCGACCGCAGCGCCCGACGTCCAGCGGTGGGCGAGGAAGTGTTGGCGGGGTACCTCACCAGTGCCGCCGCCCTGTTGGCGCACCGCCCCGACCAGCTCGACGATCGTCCCAGTGGCCTGCCGATGGAGTTGGAAGAGCTGCGCGACTTCCACCTGCCACCCGAATGTCTCCTGCCACCACACGCATCCGAGGGAGGGTGGTTCCGCAGCGCAGTGTGACGTGGCGGTATTGAATGGATCACATGATCAGAACTCCAGCGCCGGAGCGTGCCGTCGGCACCAGGCCGACCTCGGCGTCGACCACCTCCGGCCCCGTTCGCGGTGTCATCGAGGGCGACATCGTCGTCTTCCGCGGCATCCCCTATGCCGCGCCGCCATTCGGGTCGTTGCGTTTCCGGCCGCCGGTGCCGCACCAGCCGTGGACCGCCGTGCGCGACTGCTCGGAGTTCGGAGCCACCGTCCCCAAACCGCCCTACCGCGAATCTGTCGCCGACCTGCTGCCCGAGCCCGTCGTGCCCGGTGACGAGTGCCTCAACCTGAACATCTGGACGCCGGACCCGGCGGCCGGCGCCCTGCCGGTGTTCGTCTGGATCCATGGCGGCTCCTTCCAGAACGGCTCGGGCGCCGTGCCCCTCTACGACGGTGCAGCTTTCGCGAGGGACGGCGTTGTCGCCGTGACGATCAACTACCGCCTCGGGGTTGACGGTTTCGCGCATCTGCCGGACGCACCCGACAATCGCGGCCTGCTGGATCAGATCGCCGCGCTGGAGTGGGTCCGCGACAACATCTCGGCCTTCGGCGGTGACCCCGGTCGGGTGACGATTGCCGGTGAGTCGGCCGGCGCGATGAGTGTCACCACCCTGACGGCGATGCCCGCGGCCGAGGGGCTGTTCATCCGGGCCATCGCTCAGAGTGGTGCCGGTCACCATGCGTTGCGCCCGGAGACGGCCGCCCGGGTCACCCTGGCGCTCGCCCAGAGCCTCGGCGTCGAGCCGACCGCTGCCGGCCTCGGCACGGTGCCGGTTCCGGATCTGCTGGCCGCGCACGTCGAATTGGGACTACGAATTGCCGGCAACCCGGACCCGGCCCTGTGGGGGGAGATCTCCGCGAACTTGATGGTCTTCGAGCCGGTCGTCGACGGCGATCTGCTTCCCGGGCTGCCGTGTGCCGTGCTCGCCGCCGGAGGCGGTGCGCGGGTCGACCTGCTGATCGGGAGCAACGACGACGAACACGCGCTGTTCCTGTATCCGATCGTCGCATCGGTCGACGAGGCCCGGGTCCGCGGACTGCTCGCGGCCTTCCAGGCGGCGCCCGATGCCTACGAGACCTACACGGTGCGGACCGCGACCGACCGCCCCGGTGAGTTGATGACGGCGGCGCTGACCGACTGGTTCTTCCGGATCCCTGCGCTCCGGCTCGCCGAGGCCCGACTCGCCCTCGGACAGGACACCCACGTCTATCAGTTCGGCTGGCCGAGTCCCGCCCTCGACGGGGTACTCGGGGCCTGCCATGCGATCGAGATCGGTTTTGTCTTCGATACTCTCGCTGCACCCGCGGGCAGGGCGATGGTCGGGGACAGTCCGCCGCAGCGGCTCGCCGACGACATGCACGCCGCCTGGGTGGCCTTCGTCCGCGACGGGAATCCGGGTTGGCCCGCCTACGGGGAGGCGCGGCGCACCCGACGGTTCGGCGGCCACGACGACGGTGCGGTGCTCGACGATCCGGACCGCGAGCGGCGCCTGGCGTGGCCGCACCGCTGAGCACGAGCACCTCTTACCGTCGGTCGAAGGTGCGGCGCAGTTCACATTTGCATACAGTCCTGTATCGGATACAGTGATGTATCCGATACGAGACGATCCACGTCGAACGAGGCCCCCGATGAGCTCTAGACCACCTGCTGCCGGCCGCCATCAGGCCGTGGAAGTCCCGCCGGCGCCGCAAGGGTTCTGGAACGAGTTGCGGGACGCGGTGGCAGTCCGGACGGTGATCCTGATCGCCGGCGTGCTCGGCCTGCAACTTGCCTTCATCCTGTCCTACGTCGGGGCTTTCCATGCCCCGGCCCCGTCCGAGATCAGCCTTGCTGTTGTTGCGCCCGAACAGGTCTCAGCACAACTGGTTTCCCGGCTGAACAGTCTGGAGGGCAGCCCGGTACAGGCCGTCGCGGTACCGGACGAGGCGGCCGCCCGCCAACAGATCCTGGACGACGACATCTCAGCGGCGCTCATCGTGAGTCCGTCGGGCACCACCGACAGGCTGCTGGTGGCCAGCGGCGGCGGGGTGTCGGTGTCGTCGGCGGTGCAGTCGGTGATCACCACGGTGGACGCCGTGCAACAGCGCACGGTCACCGTCGAGGACCTGGTGCCCCTGGATCCCGGGGACGGACGGGGCCTGACCGGCTTCTATCTGGTCATCGGGTGGATCGTCGGTGGTTACCTGGTGGCCGCGCTGTTGGGGGTATCGGCGGGCGTCCGTCCCGCGAACACCCGCAGGGCGCTGTTCCGGATCGGGGCGCTGGTGCCCTACGCGATGCTGTCCGGGCTCGGTGGCGTTCTCATCGTCGGCCCGGTGTTGGGCGCGATCACCGGTCACTTCGCGGCGATGTGGGCGGTCGGCGCCCTGCTGGTGTTCGCTGCCGGCGCCGTGACGATGGCCTTCCAGGTGCTGTTCGGGGTGCTCGGGATCGGGCTGACGGTGCTCGTGTTCGTGATCCTGGGCAATCCCTCTGCCGGGGGGGCCTACCAGGGCCAGCTGCTGCCTCCGTTCTGGCGCTTTCTCGGCTCGGTGCTGCCGAACGGCGCCGGCACCGAGACCATCCGGCGCATCGTCTATTTCGGCGGTACCGGCATCACCCAGTATCTCGCGGTGATCGCTGCCTGGGCCGTGCTCGGTGCTGTGGTCGCGGTCGTCGCCAGCCGTTTCCACTACCGACGCGCATTGGCGGTGGACTACCCGGCTCCTTCCCGGGTATCCGCGTCCGCCGAAACCGCCTGAGCCGGGCCGCTTTCGGCCCAGTTCGGTGAGATCTCCAGACCGACGACGAGGGAGTCATCGTGACCAGCACCGACGGGCGGAAGGCGGCGCCCACCGCGGCGAGCCGACGGATTCCGCAGTGGCCGGACCGAAGCCCGACCCGGGTGACCAGGCGGCGGCCGGAGACCCGGGCCCGCCTGCTGGAAGCGGCGACCGCGGTGTTCGCCGAACGCGGGTTCGGACAGACCAGCGTCGAACAGATCACCACAGCAGCCGGGTTCAGTCGTGGCGCGTTCTACTCCAACTTCGCCAGTACCGAGGAGCTCTTCTTCACCTTGTACGAACAGCGCGCCGCCGAGATCGCCGCCCAGGTCGGGCGGGCCCTGGCCACCGCGAGCCGATCGCCGACCGAGCTGGTCGACCGGGTGGTGACCGCATTGACGGTGGACCGGCAATGGATCCTGATCAGAACCGACTTCCTGCTGCACGCCGCCCGAAACCCGAGCGTCGCCGCCGCCCTGGCCGATCACCAGGAGGCGCTGCGCCAGATCCTGGCGCCGCACCTGACCGCCGCGATCGAGCTGGAGGCACTGCCGTCGGCGCTGCGCAATCCGGTGGATCTTGCCCGCGCCGTCATCACCATCCATGACGGTGCGATGCTCCAGCTCCTGCTCGATCCCGATCAGCTTTCCCTGCGCCGCCGACTGCAGGACCTGCTGAACGCACTGCTCGACCGGCGGGGCGGATCCGGTCCGACACCGTCGCCGGTCAGTCCCGATCGTCGGTGAGTGCCTCGAGCTCAGCGAGCGGCACCAGGTCCCTGGCCTTCGCCGCGAGCGCCGGGTCGACCGTGACCAGGGCATCGGCCTGAAGCTTCGTGACGGCAACGTATTCCGCGTCGTAGGTCGTCTCCCACCCTTGATCGCGAGCGATCTTCCAGGCGGTCCGGCGCGACACCCGGTCGCCGAGCAGCCGGATCTTCAGCTCGGTGCATCGGTCATGGCGCGCCAGCGCAACAGCCTCGGTGAGGTCGCCGCGCCGGACCGCCTGGAACAGCAGGGACAGTGCCTGCGACCGGATGAGGTTCGGCGCGACGAGTTGATGCGTTGCACTGACCTGGACCGGGCCGGCAACCAGCTGCAGAAGGGTGGGGGCGTCGATCACATAACGGGTCATGTCGGCACCTTAGCCGTGGGCCGGCGGTCCCTCGGGAGAGCGGCAGCGTCGGATCCGGTGGGCGCCGAACACCGAGAGTCCCTGCAGCACCGGCCGACTTCACAGCATCACAGCGATACCCCCGCGGCGGTGCATGCGTCGAGTTTGCGATCGACCTGATCACCGATGGCGACCAGGGAGCGCAGGTCGCCGGTCCTGAAGGCCGCGTCCCACTCGTCGGCGGCTGCACCGAGAACCCCGAGGGTCGAGGCCAGGGCCCCGCCTTGAACGTCGGTGGCGACCACCCGCAGCTGAGCGCTGAACCCGGCGAGGGCAGTGCTCTGCGCCGCCGTCAGAGACCTGGCTTTCGTTCCGGCGGCGAGCGCGGCCGACACGGCGGTATCGGCGGCCTTGAGCTCCTTGCACGCCCGATCCGTTGCCCGGTCGGGGCCGGCACCGCCGGCGCAGCCGACCAGCAGCGCCGCTGCCAGGGCGAGCGCAGTCGCGAGCTTCCTCATGACGTCATCCTTCCCCGACGGCGGCGCCGGCCGGCGGGCGGCCGGGGGTGGTATCAACCTAGGGCTTTCCGGGCTCCGACAGTCATCCGGCGAAGTGCGTCGCTCCTGGATGTGACAGGTCGTCAGCGCTCCATCCGGCCCGGTCGAAAGGCACCCTCATGTGGTGGAAGCGCACCGTGATCACAGCTCTGATCGCCGCCTCGTCCCTCCTCGTCGTCCAGCAGAACGCCAACGCCGCCGCGGGGCCGTTCCACCCTCCGGTCACGGTCGTGCCGTCCTGCGGGGACGCCCTCGCGGATGCTGCGGCCGGCAACGACGGAGCTGTCCGAGGCTTCGCCAGCTGCAACCTGACCTCAGGCAGCCGCCTGACGTACTTCCGTCACCGCGGGGGCACGGTGACCAGGCATACCTCGCCGTACACCGGAATCGTCCGGGCAGTTGCCTGGGACGGCGTCAACAGTCTGTACGTCGTCTACATCCAGGGCAGCTCCCTCAAGATCGGCAAATACGCCGAGTCCACCGGCGCATTCGCCGCCCCGACCGTGCTCTCCACCCACTCCGGGGTGGTCAGCTTCTCTGCCGATGTCGTTGCTTCGCACGGGAAGTGGTGGGCAGTCTGGAGCGAGCAGATCGGCCCGGGCGGCGAGTTCGCCCAGACCGAACTGTTCCAGCGCCGGACCCTCAACGGAACGCTGGGCAAGACCCGCATCACCAACACCGCGTCGAACATCGACGACGCGAGTCCGTCGCTCGCATACTCGAACGGCACTCTGTCGATGGTGTGGACCCGCACCACCAACCCGAATGTCCCCGGTCCCTCGACTCTCCGGTACGCCACCACGACCGGGTCGGGATTCGTCGCGTCCACGTTCGCCGGCGGCGCCGAGAACGAGGCGGCGAGCATCGCGGTGGTGAGCGGTCGGACGTACGTGTCCTGGCAGCGCGGACTCACCATCTGGGAGAAGGACAACGCGACCGGACCGTGGACGACCAAGCGGTTCGCCACCGCCGGGTTCAATTCCTCGCTCGCCGTCTCGTCCGGCAAGGTGTTCGTCGCCTGGACCACAACCGGCGGGAACCAGCGGGTGTTCGTCGCCGAACGCACCGGGGCCACCTGGTCCGGGGCGACCGTGACCGGGCCATTCGCGCGTTCCCTCTCGCTGGCCGCTACCGCGGGAAAGGCCACAACGATCTACACGCCCGGGACCGACGTGCGGCTGCGGGTTCAGAGCTGACCTCCCTCCGACCGGAGCACCGGCTCCGTGAGGCGAACACACCGGAACCGCTGAGTCGATAGCGCAGAGCCCGGAAGCTGCGCGCGCGTCCCGACTGTCCATGGTTGCGGCCCTCCGGTGTGGCGGTGCTATCTTGCTGACAGGTGATGAGTGTCAGCGTCAAGCCCCGGCTCGCTGACCGGCAACCCTCCTCTGCGGCGGGGTGCTCCGGGTGACAACCTGGCGGGTATCACTCGGTACCTGCAAGCGCAGCGGCGGCGCAGCCGCCCATCAGGGCAGGACGAACAGGTGACAGGGTTCCGCTGGACCACCGAGTGCCTCGGCGCGTCGTCCCGGGCCTGGTTGCGTCGCGGCTGGGTCACCCGGCGGCACATCGACCTGCAGCGCGTCCACAGCGCGCTCTGTCCTCGCTGAAACCCGTCCCAGGACTGCACTTTCCGCTCCGCGCTCGTCACCCGCCGAGCCCGAGTGTGCGATCACGTCGGCCCCGTCACCTGTCTCGACCGGTCCGACGACTCATCCCCTCCCCCGCTTCCGTCTCCGAAGGTTTCTCATGCCTACTGCACTGCACCTCGCCATCGCGTTGGATGGGACCGGTTGGCACCCCGCCGCCTGGCGAGAACCCGACGCCCGCCCCGAAGCCGTGTTCACCGCCGACTATTGGACCGACCTGGTTCTCGAGGCGGAGCGGGGCCTCGTCGACTTCGTCACCATCGAGGACTCTTTCGGGTTGCAGACCACTGGGTTTCAGGGTCAGGACGACCGCACGGATCAGCTCCGCGGTCGGCTCGATGCCGTGCTGATCGCAGCCAGGGTCGCACCGAGGACCCGGCACATCGGGCTCGTTCCGACCGCGCTGGTCACCCATACCGAGCCGTTCCACGTGTCCAAGGCGGTCGCCACGTTGGACTACGTCAGCAACGGCCGGGCCGGTGTCCGCGTGCAGATCTCCGGCCGCTCCGTTGAAGCTCAGCACTTCGGCCGCCGGACGATCCCGCCGTTCGAGCCCGCCGACATCGCCGCGCCCGAAGTCGAGCAACTCGTCTCGGGACTGTTCGACGAGGCCGCCGACTACGTCGAGGTCGTCAGAAGGCTGTGGGACAGCTGGGAGGACGACGCCGAGATCCGGGACGTGGCCACCGGACGGTTCATCGACCGGGACAAGATCCACTACATCGACTTCCGTAGCGCGCACCTTTCGGTCAAGGGTCCCTCGATCGTCCCGCGGCCTCCGCAAGGCCAGCCGCTGGTCACCGCGCTGGCGCACGCCGCGGTCCCCTACCGGTTCGCCGCTCGCACTGCGGATGTCGTCTTCGTGACCCCCAAGGACGATCCGGACGCCCGCGCGATCGTCGCGGCGGTGCGATCCGAGCAGCAGGCGGCCGACCGCGGCAGCGACACCGTTCATGTCTTCGCCGATCTGGTCGTGTTCCTGGACAAGCCCGGGGAAGCAGGCGTCCGCCGGAAGCAGCGCCTGGACGAGCTGGACGGCACCGTCTACAGCTCCGACGCGGTGATATTCACCGGCTCGGTCGGCGAGCTGGCGGACCTGCTTGCAGGCTGGCAGCAGGCGGGCGTGAGCGGCTTCCGGCTCCGCCCCGGCGCATTGCCGGACGACCTCGTCACCATCACCGGGCAACTGGTCCCAGAGCTACAACGGCGCGGACTGTTCCGCACCGGATACGAACACAGCACACTCCGCGGTCTGCTGGGGCTGCACCGGCCGGCCAGCCGCTACGCCGTCCGAAGGAGTACGGGCATGACCAAGCCCCGCAAGCAGGTCCATCTGGCGGCGCACTTCCCCGGGGTCAACAACACCACGGTGTGGAGTGACCCGCGGTCGGGCAGCCACATCGAGTTCGCCTCCTTCGTCCGCTTCGCTCAGATCGCCGAGCGGGCGAAGTTCGACTTCCTCTTCCTTGCGGAGGGACTGCGGCTCCGTGAGCAGGGTGGCCAGATCTACGACCTGGATGTGGTGGGGCGGCCGGACACCTTCACTGTGCTCGTCTGCGCTCGCCGCCGTCACCGACAGGCTCGGCCTGACCGGCACGGTGAACTCGACCTTCAACGAGCCCTACGACGTCGCCCGGCAGTTCGCCAGCCTGGACCACCTGTCCGGCGGCCGGGCCGCCTGGAACGTGGTGACCTCGTGGGACGCCTTCACCGGTGAGAACTTCCGACGCGGCGGGTTCCTGGCGCAGGAGCAGCGCTACGAGCGGGCCAAGAGCTTCCTCAGCGCCGCCAACATCCTGTTCGATTCATGGTCCGGCGTCGAGATTCCCGCGGACAAGGCCACCGGACGGTTCCTCGCGGAGCCCGACCCGGGGACATTCGCCGTCCACGACAATCACTTCGACATCTCCGGGCACTTCAACGTTCCGCGCAGCCCGCAGGGTCGTCCGGTGATCTTCCAGGCCGGCGACTCCGACGCCGGGCGAGAATTCGCTGCGGCGTCCGCTGACGCAATCTTCTCCCGGCACGGCACCCTGGACGCCGGACGTGCCTTCTACGCTGACGTCAAGGGCAGGCTGGCCGGCCACGGCCGCAGCCACCAGGAGTTGCTGGTGCTTCCCGCCGCGACCTTCATCCTCGGCGACACCGAGCAGGAGGCACAGGACTACGCGCGGCACGTCCGGCTGCAGCAGGTCAGCGGCCAGACGGCGATCAAATTCGCCGAGCAGCTGTGGAATCGCGACCTGAGCGACCACGACCCGGACGGCCCGCTGCCGCAGGTCGATCCACTGCCGGGCGAGAACACCGTCGCCCAGGGCCGGGCATCCGTTCGGATGTACCGCGACCCGCTGGCCACCGCCCGGGACTGGCGCGAACTGTCGGCAGCGAAGGGACTCTCATTGCGGGAGGTGATCGTCGAGGTGACCGGTCGGCAGAACTTCATCGGCACGCCGGCCACCGTTGCCGCCACCATCGACGAGTACGTGCAGGCCGACGCGAGCGACGGCTTCATCCTGGTTCCGCACATCACCCCGGACGGGCTGGGCGAGTTCGCGGACAAGGTCGTGCCGATCCTGCAGGAGCGCGGGGTGTACCGCACGGAGTACGAGGGTTCCACCTTGCGGGACCATCTCGGGCTCACCCATCCAGCAGCCCGACAGCCGGTCCTCGCCGGGGATCGGCCGGCATGATGAGCGTGGTCGACCTCACCCGGCTCGAACCGGATCCGCGGCTGGGCGAGCCGATTCTCGACAACGCACCGTGGGAGTCGCTGACCGGGCCACACCGCAGGTTCAGTGAGCGCGAAGGCAAAGCGGCCAGATATCTGCCGGACATCGCTCCGTTCGTCGCGCTGGCCGATCCGTCCGATCCAGCGGCCTGGACCGACGTGGCCGAGCTCGTCGGACCCGGGGAAACGTTCGCCATCTCGGGGAGTGGTGTGGTGCCGCCCGCCGGCTGGACCACAGCTCAGATCGGCGTCGGGGTGCAAATGATCGACGTCAGCCTGGCCAAAACCCCCGATCCCGAGGCCATCCGGTTGGGACCGGCGGACGTTCCGGAAATTCTCGATCTGGTCGCGAGGACGGAACCGGGACCGTTCCGGCCGCGCACCATCGAACTCGGGACGTACCTGGGGTTTCGTCACCGTGGTGCCCTGGTCGCCATGGCCGGTGAGCGACTGCACCCACCGGGTTGGACCGAGATCAGTGCGGTCTGTACAGATCCCGCCTACCGGGGCAGGGGGCTGGCGAGCAGGCTGGTCCGCGCGGTCGGGGCCGTCATCGCCGACCGCGGCGATCGAGTTCTGCTACATGCCCTCTCGACCAACCCGGCGGTCGGGCTCTACCTGGCGCTGGGGTTCCGGCTCCGTCGGCTCACCGAGTTCCAGAGCGTGACAACACCCTTGGAATGACCTCTCGTCCGACCCGGGTGGCCTCCTCCAGATGCGGATAGCCCGACAGGATGAACTCGTCGATACCGATGTCCGTGTACTCCGACAAGCGCTCGGCGACCTCATCGTGGTCGCCGACGATGGCCGTGGCGACTCCCTCCCGCACCAGACCGATACCGGCCCACAGGTTCGGCGCGACGGTCAGATCGGCCGCACTGGTGGGTGTCTGCACATCGTGCAGCGCGGCCATCCGTGACTGCCCGACCGAGTCCATGCGCGACTTGCGGCTCTGCACCTGGGCGACGACCGCGGGATCGAAGCCGGCCTGGATCCGGTCCGCCTCGGCCCACGCCTCTTCGGAGGTGTCTCTGCTCAGCACATGAATGCGCAGTCCGAAGCGGAGTGCCCGCCCCTGCTGGACAGCGAGTTCCCGTAGGCGCTCTATCCGCGCTGCCACAGCCTCGAGGGGCTCGCCCCAGAGTAGATACGTGTCAGCATGCCTGGCGGCCACCGAGTGAGCGGCCGGGGAGGCGCCGCCGAAGTAGATCGGCACCGGGACTCCAGAAGCGCCGACGAGTGCGGCGTCCTCGACGCGAAGATGAGTACCGCGGAACGTGATCCGCTCTCCGGCCAGCAACGGCCCGGCGATTTCGAGTGCCTCGTCGGTGATCTGGTATCGACCGTCGTGATCGGTGAAGTCGCCGTAGGCCGCCTGTTCGGCCGGGTCGCCGCCGGTCACGATGTTCAGGATCAGCCGGGGGCCGTGCAGGGTGGTGAAGGTGTCTGCCTGTTGGGCGAGCAGGGTGGGTGAGGCGACACTGGGCCGCACGGCCACGATGAACCCCAACCGGTTCGTCCGCGCGGCGATCGCCGAGCACAGCACCCAGGGGTCTGGGCAGCCGAGGCCGACCGGGGTCAGAACTGATCGGAACCCCGCATTCTCGGCTGCGTTCGCCACCTGCGTGAGATAGTCGATGGTCGGCAGTCGGCGCCCGGATCGCACCTCGGTATCACCGAAGGCCGGTATCACTCCCGGACTGTCCGAATCACCTCTGGTCGGCAGGAACCAGTGGAACACCGGTTCACGGGTCATCGTTTGTGCTGCAGCGACGGGCATGTCGACCTCAAGATCGGTTCGGTGGTGGGTGCCGGATCGCCGGTCTGGCATGGCGGCAGACGACATGCTCGGGCAGCGAAGGCCACCGGGGCCCGAGCGGGCGGGATCAGCGGGTGAACCGACAGGCGGCGCCGGCGATGCGCACCAGATCGATGTGCCGTCGGGAGACCAGGGCGACTGCCATGCATCGATCCTTCCCACCCGATGGCCGAGAGTCAACTCGATGGACCAAAGGGGTTACCCGGCAAGGACTCCCCGCGGCGAGACCGCCGATCATTCGGCGTCGGGATCCGGCCGACCGACGAGCCCGTCCCATGACCAGTGTGGGATGGGCAGCCTGTCCGGGACCTCATCTGCGGAGTGGTGATAGCGGGACATCGTGGTCGTGGTCGCCCAGGCGAAGTAGTCGTGCAGCACCTGGCGCAACGGGTCGGCGACGAGAGTGACGTCGATCAGCGCCTGGTCGAAGCAGGCGATCGCTCGACGGTCCATCTCGTCGTGCTGCCCGTTTCCGCTGTGCATGCGCACGACAAGTGTCTCGTCGCCGTATGAACCCGAATAGGTCGCCGGGCCGCCGAGTGCCTCGCCCCAATACGCGGCGAGCCGCTCGCTGTGCTCGGGATGGAATCCGTGGCTGAACGCGTGGCTGACCACTTCGTCGGCCATCACCCTGGCATGCCAGGCATCGGCAAGGCGCAGCATGCCGTCGGCACCGCCGGCAGCCTCGTAGACCGTCTCCACGACTCAACGATGGCACACCGCGCACCCGGCACACCGCGCACCCGGCACACAACGCACCCGGCCGCCGGCGGCTCCGGAGCGTACCCGTTGAGCTCCGGCCGTCAGACGTCAACGACCAGGCGGAGAGCCACCTGGTCACCCAATTCGAGCCCCTCCGCCCTGCGCACCCACGCCTTCACCGGCACGATGTAGCGCCCGTCCTTGGGGAACAGTGACGTCGTCCAGGCCGTCTCCCCGATCCGGGCCGCGACCGGAATCATCCCCCAGCCGTAGGACACGAGTCTGGAAGCCTCTTCGAGCTCGCCGCATTCGCGTTGCGGAACGGTGACGAAGTACCACGGCGCCGGACCTCGCCAGAACCACAGCTCGCCGGTGAACCCCAGATCCATCACGCCAGGATAGGAGACGCCCGCGCCCCGGCCGATCTTCTCGCGGGAGTGCTCGGTCTGGTGATGCGGGTGGCTTGATAGGCAAGTAACTGCTTGCCTATAGTGAGACGATGGGTGACGTGTTCAAGGCCCTCGCCGACCCCACTCGGCGCGCCATCCTCGATGAACTGGCGGACCGGGACCGGCAGACGTTGTTCGAGTTGTGCAGCCGGCTCGCCGGTCAGGGAGTCGGCTCGACGCGTCAGGCCATCTCTCAACACCTCGAGATTCTCGAGGACGCGGGGTTGGTAGGGACCGTTCGGCAGGGCCGCTACAAGTTCCATCGCCTGAACACGGCGCCACTGGAGGACATACTCGACAGGTGGCTCAAGGGCCACAGGAAGGACCACCGATGAGGATCACTCTGACCAGCGTGCTGGTGGACGATCAGGACAAAGCTCTCCGCTTCTACACGGACGTCCTGGGCTTCGAGAAAAAGACCGAGATCCCGATGGGCGAGCACCGCTGGCTGACCGTCGTCTCACCCGAGGACGCCGCCGGGGTCGAGCTGGTCCTCGAACCCGACGAGCACCCGGCGGTCCGGCCCTTCAAGGAGGCGCTGGTCGCCGACGGAATCCCGTTCACCTCCTTTTCCGTGCCGGACGTCCTGGTCGAGACCGAACGACTCAAAGCACTCGGCGTCACCTTCACCCAGGACCCGCTGACCATGGGGCCCGTGACGACCGCAGTCCTGGACGACACCTGCGGCAACCTCATCCAGATCGTCAGCACCTGAACCGATCTCGCTCTGCGGCAGGGGTCGTTGAGACGCGACTGACCGAGAAGAACGCTACCTCGCGCTCTTGGCGAGGGCGGTGAGTGAGTCGAGGGTCGAATCCAGTGTGCCCGGGTCATTCACCAGCTGCAGCATGGCTGCCCACCATGCCCGTTGGAGGGCTGCGGGCATCAGGTCACCGGCCCCGAAACGGCTGACGGTGGCCTCGGTGAGCTCCTGAGCCACCCGCCTCGAGACCGGGTCCGGATAGGTGTCGAAGGGGACGCTCCGATTCACCGAGGTGAAACCGCCCAGCTCGACCCACGCGGCTTGCGCTCCGGCGCCGGCGAGGTAGCTCATCAACGATCGCGCCGCAGGCGTGTCGTTGACCATCACCACGACGTCCGCTCCGACCATCACGGCGCCCGAGTTGCTGGGGTCGATCGTCGGGAACGTGAAGTAGTCGTATCCGGCACCGGGCGTGAGGTGTGGATACTTCGCGGCGATGAAGGCCTGCGCGAACGACGCCAGGTAGTACATGTAGGCACCCGGCGGTTCGGTGTACATCGGATACGACCCTTCTGCGTCGGTGGTCGCGAGAATGCCCTGGGTGCCTCCACGCACATACCCCGTGGGATGCACGATCCGGATGAACCTCTCGAAGGACTGCTTGATGCACGCGTCCGTCCAGGCGATCTCACCCGCGACCCACTGGTCGTACAGATGCGGGCCGCAGCCGGCGAGCACGATCTGCGAGATCCAGTCCGTGAGCGCCCAGCCGGCGGCCGGACCGGCGGGCGCTACCACCGAGAAGGGCACCCGGTCGTCCGCCACCATCGTGTCGGCCAGGGTGAGCATGTCGGTCCACGTCCGGGGCACCGAATAGCCGGCCGCCGTGAAGGCCTTCGGGTTGTACCAGACCGTCGACTTGCTCGACACCTTGTAGAAGATGCCGTAGAGCTCGCCTCCGTCGCTGCCCAGGTCGAGCCATGCGGGGGCGTAGTCCTTTTTCACCTGGTTCATGTCCAGGACAGAGTTGAGCGGAACCAACGTGCCGGCCTCGGCCAGCTGTCGCATCACTCCGGGGTTCGGCAGGACCGCGATGTCAGGCGGATCGCCGGCCCGCAGCTGAACGTCGAGCGCCTCGGGCAGGTTCTGAGTCCCTTCCCAGTGGACGATTCCGCCAGTGTCCCGTTCCCACGTCGACTTCACCGTCATGAAGCTCTCGAGTTCGGGGCCACTCCACAGACCCAGGACGCGTACGGATGCGTCGCCCTCGCTCATCGAGGTGTTGCCCGTCTGCGCGGTTCCTGTCGCCGTACTTGTCGGTGCAGCGCTCGTCGGCAGGCTGACTGTCGGCGCAGCGCTCGTCGGTGCAGTGATTGTCGGTGCAGCGCTCGTCGGTGCAGCGCTCGTCGAGGAAGTGCTCGTCGATGCAGCGCCGCCCGGAGTTGTGCAACCGACAGCAATCGTTGCCATGAGCGCGACGAGAGTGCTGAGCAGCACACTGGCACGACGCGGCGACACCATCGGACCCATCCGCCAGATCCTGCCGGTACCCGGGCCCGCCGGCCAGAGCCGGACGGGATGACCGGATTGCTATCGGCCGAGCACCGCCCGCTCGGCGTCGATGACGCCGTACCCGTCGAGAGGTGTCCAGCCGTGGCCGAGCCGGTTGACCATGACACCGGTGATCGTGCGGCCGTCGGCGCGCTTCGCGCTGAACGCCATGCCGAACGGAATCGTCAGCCGCTGCGGCGCCAGGGTCGCGCCACCCAACTCGTCGGCGCCGTTGCCTTCACTGGACTGCCCGGCAATGCCCGGCGCAGCGAGATCGCGGTCCACACCGAACTGCACGGAGTTGCCCTTCTTCAGACCCGTCTTGAAATTCACCGTCATGTGCCGGTACTGCCCGGCGACCGACTGGCCGCCGGTGGCCGGCGCCGAGAAGGCCGCGGTGACGGCGGAGGGGCTCAGGCCGCCGGAGGTCCCACCGACGGTGAACGGGAAACCGACGGTGCGCCACGGAGATGGTCCGGTGAAGGGCCGTGGATCGAACACGATGCCGTCGGACAGTGGCGGGTGCCTGACCCCCAAGGCGGTCGGGCTGGCCGTCTCGCCGTAGAAGGTGATCGATTTCAACGGCACCGAACCCGTGTACCTGACGTCGAAGAACTTCGGGTCGGTCATCGAACCTGGAAGCGTGTCGTTCTCTGCACCCTGGTTACCCCTTGCGACGATCGTCAGGCCGCCTGCAGTGCCGGAGGAGACATTGGGGTCGAGATCGTGGGTATAGGTGCTCTGCTGCAGGCGCTGTCTCACTTTCGCCGGAGTCAGCGATCGCGGACCGCCCGACTTCTGAAGGAGCAGTGCGGCGATCGATGCCGCGTGCGGAGCCGCCGCACTGGTGCCGAAGAAGTTGGGCTGGGTATCAGGATCTCGTGACGTGTCCGACGTGAAGAATGTCGTGTTGCCGCCGTCGGTAGAGGCGAGTACCGGCACGGTTCGGATCTCCGGCGTGCGGTAACGGTTGCCGGCGGAGTCGAACGTGATCGGCATCCTGCCGCCGGGCGAGGTGAAGAACTCCGGAAGGTTCGGCCGGAACGGGTCATACGCTGCGACCGAGATCGCGCCCTTGGCCAGGTGGTGGGCGAAGATCGTCGGGGTCATGGGGTCGGCGTACTCGGCGATCTGGAAGTCACCGAACGCGATGTACTTCATCGTTCGCGCGCTGATCGGTCCGGTGCCGGACCGGGAGAACGCGACCTGGACCTCCGAGAAGCCGAACTCGGCCAGGACCGAGAGGTCGGCGATCTCGCTGGGCCGGCCGGTCAGCGTGTTGTCGTCCGCGAGCGCGGTCAGGAAGTTGCCGTCCATGTCGAAGAGCAGGACGTTGAAGTCGGTGGTCACCTTCGTCGGCGCGAGCACCGGCCGCACGTCGAGGGTGAACGGGCCGGTGGCGCCGTTGAAGCCCCGGATCGTGATGGTGTACGGACCTGCCTGGTCGAGCGTGGTGATCAGAAACTCGGGCGATGTCCCGGTATCGATGTCATCGGCCAGAACGGTGCCGTCCGGAGCGGTCACCGAGAGCATCAGATCGGTCGATCCGGAAGGAACGCCGTCGGCGAAGAATCGCACCCGCTGCCCGACCTGGGCCGCCGTCGCGGTGAAGGTGAAGGTCGGCTCCGGGTTGGCCGTGGTGATCTCCCCCGAGGCGGTGAAGTAGGGGTCCCCCAACTGAGGGCCATTGAGGTCGAACGGATCGTCCCACTGGAAGTCGAACTCGCCGCCTCCGGCACCCACTGCGAGGTCCTGCGCGACGTCGACGCCGGCGCCCGGGTTCATGTCCTGCAGACCGCCGTCCCAGAGGGCAGCCGGCACCTGGCTCATGTCCAGGTTACTGCCGGGCGCTCCCGACGAAGCCGGTACCAGCTTGACCGGGGCCTGCCAGGAGTTCCGATCGCCTTCGTTGCCGGCCGAAGTGAAGTAGGAAACGCCGCGAGCGGCTACGTCATCCACCGCGTCACCGACGATGCCGTCGCTGAAGAACGGCTCGGTGTAGTAGGACACGTCGTCGACGATGACGTCTGCCCCGCAGGGACCGGACTTGTCGGCCAACTGACGGATGTTGTTCGCGAATCCGACTTCGCCATTGTTCGCCGTGGCGAAGCAGAGCTTGGCCGCCGGAGCCACGTCGTGCGCGATCTGCAACATCCCGCGGCCCTCGTCGAATCCTTGGTCACTGTCCTGGATCACCTGGACGGGCTGCGGATACCGGGCGTTGCCCGCGCCGGGCAGGTCACCGGAGGCGATGTCCTGGGCTGCGTGGATGGTCAGTGGGTTGCCGAAGACGTCGGTCAAGGAGGTGTCGTACGAGTCGGACAGCGCACCGATGGTGATGCCGCGCCCGTCGATCCCCCTGGCCTGCACCTTGTCGATCCGCTGGTACTTGACGCCTTGGGAGGTTGCGGCTCCGATGTCGGTATGCGGCCGGAGAGCCTGCGCGATCGTTCCCGTGCCGGGAAGCTTGGCCAGGGTCCGGATCGCCGACAGCGGCGCGAACCCCTCGAGCGTGCCTTGGCGCGGTATCGACAGCAGTGACAACCATGCCCTGTGCTGTCGCTGCCTGGCGGAAGGCGGCCCGGTCGACGTCGGCGCGCGGTGTCAGATCGATCAGGACCCGACCGGCGGCGTCCCGGATCGTGAGTGCCTCCTGGTCGATCCTCAAGTTCGGCGGCCCGCCCCGCTGGGCCGACGGCTGATCTCCCTGGAGCAGCCGCCCCAGGCCGTTACCCAGGCTGCGATCGATGTCCGCACCGCTTGCCGCCGGCTTCGTGCTCGGACTCGGCCCCGACCGGTCGGTAGCTGCAGCCGCCGCCACCGGCAGCGACGCCGCCAGCAGGGCCGTTGCCGTGAAAACGATCGTCCAGTGCTTTGGCCTCATTGCCGACCCCCCTGGCCCCGAACACCGGAGCCCGCCAGCGCACAGTAACCCCGTCGGCGGAGTTGCGGAAGAAGGTGTCCGGGGGCGAATGCGTATCCCGCCGGCGGGCACGGTTCCGACATCGGGTCCGTGGACGGACCCCATGTCACCCACGCGACCTTCCTGGTCCTCACGATGCTGCGCCCGGCGCGGCGGCCGGCCGGTCGAGCCGGCCGGACGCGTTGCGCAGCATCGTGGTCGGCGGGGCGCCGTTGTACGAACGGGATCTCGCTGATGCCTGACGTGTTCGATCCGATCGTCTGTCAGATGTACGGCCAGGGCGAATCTTCCATGACGATTCCGGTGATACCGCCCGGCAGCCTGACCGCGCCCGGCGCTCCCGACTCCAACTGGCGGTCCTGCGGCCGACCATTCACCGGGGTGGGTTGCGTATCGGGGACGAAGAAGCGTTGCTCAGCCATCCTGCGGTCCACGAAGCGGCAGTGATAGGCGTTCCGGACACCGAGTGGGGCGAGTCGATACGAGCCTTCGTCGTCGCCATCCCTGGCGCACCCCGGGACGCCGCTGCCCTGATCGAGCACTGCAGGGGCCAACTGGCTTCATACAAGAGGCCGAGGTCGATCATCTTCGTCGACGCGCTCCCGGAGAGCTCGAACGGCAAGATCCTCAAGCGAGAGCTCCGTACGCACAGGGACTCTGGACATGCGCGAGGCCGAGATCCAACACTCCGGGTGAGGTTTTTTGGTTAGTTTTGATTTGTTGAGTGTGTGGTTGTTGTTGTTATTGTGTTTTTTTTGTTGTTTGTTCTCCGTACGCACAGGGACTCTGGATGATGCGCGAGGCCGAGATCCAACACTCCGGGTGGGGGCTGTTCGGTCAGTCTCGACCCGCTGAACCGGGCGACCGTAGCCGTCCCGCCGTGCGTCCGGTCACGGGCGTGGCCGGAGGCTGTCAAGGAAGAAACCGATGCGGCGATCGTAGTCGCGACGCGTGGGCTTGGGTCGATGGCGCAGGGTCAGTCCGTTGGAGACAAGGGCTTGGTAGAGGTCATCGGCGGTGAAATCGGCCCGGAGCGCGCCGGCTCGATGGGCTTGCTCGACCAGGCGCGTGCCGGTTGCCGAGGCAGCATTCCATTGGGCGGCCACCCGTACCGAGTCGGGGTAGGCCATGAGGAGCACGTCGACCGCCGCAGGTTCACGGTATTGCAGGTCACGCAGGTCCATCACGTAGGTGGCCAGTCGTTCCCAGGGATCTCCGGGCCGCCGGGCTCGATCCAGGATCGACTGCATTTCGACCCCGACCAGCTCATCGATGACCGCGTCGATGAGGCCCTGCCGGCCGCCGAATCGGTTGTAGATGGTGGCCTTGCTGACCCCGGCGACCTCGGCGATCTCACCGAGCGGCGTACCCAGTCCGCGACCGTGGAAGGCCGCGATGGCCGCGTCCCGGATCTGGGTGACGTTGCGGGCGGCATCCGCGCGCAAGGAAGGGCTTGACGCCGGCGCGGTTTCGCCGCTGCCGCGTGTATCGCCTGATGGTGCGCCGGAAGCCATGACACCGAGACTATCAACTTGACCCTCGCGTCAAGTTGACACTAGGGTCAGGTTAGCTTGGAACGGCGACAGGAGGTCGGGATGTCCAGGGCGATCGCAGTGTTCGGCGCAGGACCAGGACTCGGGCGGGCGGTTGCTCGCCGCTACGCGGCCGACGGCTACGACGTCGTCCTCGTCGCCCGGCGCCCGGAGCCGCTCGAGCGACTGGCCGACGATCTTCGGGGTGGCGGCGCCAGGGTGCACACCCTGGCCGCCGACCTGTCCGACCCGACGGCGATCCCCGCACTGGCGGAGCAGGTGCGGACCGGGGTGGGCGAGATCGACGTCCTGTACTACGCACCGACTCCGGACGGGGGGTTCCTCGCGGCCGCCGACCTGACCGCCTCACAGGCCCAGGGGTTCATGCCGCTCACCTTCTACTCACTGCTCGACCTGGTGGGACAGTTCCTGCCGAGCATGCTGCTCCGGGGCGACGGCGCCGTCCTCACCGCACAAGGCGCCAGCTCCGTGCGCGGGCTGCCGAACCTGAGCGGCCCCGGGCCGGCCCAGGCCGCGCAACGCAACTACCTGCAGTCACTGCACGCCGAGATGCAGGACAAGGGGATCTATGTCGGCGCGCTGTACGTGGGCGCCGTCATCGAGCGCAGCGCATTCCACACCTGGACGACGACAACCGAAGCAGGCGCCCGCGACTGGGGACCGACGGTCGATCCCGACGATCTCGCCGACCTGCTGTGGAACCTGCACGACTCGAAAGGCCCAGCAGAGGCGGGCTATCCCGAGGACATCCTCGATCGCTGAGCCGGCCGCACCTAGTCGAGGACCAGATGTTGATGCCCGTCGATGGTCTCCCGCACGATGTCGAGCTGCCCGGCGTGGGTCGCAGTCTCCGCAAGCACGTGCAGGACGATCTCCCCGACAGTCTGCGCTGGACCGAGGAAGTCGGGCCACGCGGTCGGCGTCGCATCGAGATCGGCCGTGGCGATGATCGCGTCGCTGACCGCACATTCCGCCTCGTAGAGGTGGATCACATCACTGCCCTGAGGTACCGACCAGGCCCCGTTGGGGTGCGCATCGAAGTAGGCCCAGGCACGTGGATCGTCGGCCACTATCGCCTGGAACCACCAACGCTCCACGTCGAGCGCCAAGTGATGGATCGCGGCAACGGGAGCCCAGGTGGTGGGCGGCACCGCCGTATGCAGTTGCGCGTCGCTCAGACCTTCGAGTGCCTGCACCACGTGCCGGCGTTGGCCGCGAAGTTCAGCGAGCAGTGACGCGTGGTCAGGCACGTGGCCAGGCTAGCCCCGGGGTGAGCTCGCCGGCCGCCCGGGGTTCTGGCCCGATCCGCGCGTTGTGGCCCACCGTTGGACCGGACGGCGCACCGCCGTCGAAGCGGGGCCTCGGGTGGCCGCAGGTCATCAAACTGCTGGCGGCACGGTTCAGGCGTGAGGTCTGATGGCTTCCATGACGATCCGGCTGCAGAACGTCGATGACCTGAACGCGGTGGTCGACGCGCTCAGCACGTGGCAACGCGATGGTGCACCCGTCCAACTGCACCCGGGAGATCTCGGCTGGCACTGGCGGTTCGGTGCTGAGCAACTGGCCGGCGCGATTCGGGTCTGGCATCGTGACGGGCGTCCTGCGGCCATCGGATTCCTGGACGGTCCCGGCCTGATCCGCATGGCCATCGCCCCAGCGGCCGACGACGACGGCGAACTGGCCGCTCAGGTCCTACGCGACCTCTCCGATCCGACCAGGGGCGTGCTCCCGGCCGGCGAGGCGAGCGTCGAAGCCCGGTCCGGCACCGCTTTTCGGGCACTGCTGCGCGACCAGGGTTGGGTGGGTGGCGAACCGTGGATCCCGTTGCACCGGCCCCTCGCACGTCCGGTCGAGGATGGCGGCCTGCGAGTGGAGACCGTCGGTCCGGACCGGGCGCAGGACTGGCTCGAGGTGGTGCGGGTGGCCTTCGGCAGCCGAACGACCGATCCCGATCGTTGGCACACCCTGGCCGGATCCCCGCTGTACCACCGACGAGGCTGCTGTCTGCTCGGGTACGACGGTGGGGGTGTACCGGTGGCGGCGGTCGCGGTCTGGTCAGCGGGGCGGGGAAGGCCCGGGCTCCTGGAACCCATGGGTGTCCACAGTGACCATCGGCGCCACGGCCACGGCAGGGCCATCACGATCGCCGCAGCCGCTACCCTGCGGGCGATGGGATCGTCCAGCGCTCGTGTCGCCACCCCCGGCTCCAACAGGGCAGCGGTCGCCACCTACGCCTCCGCCGGATTCGAGATCAGCCCCGAAGTCACCGACTTCCATCGAAAGGACTGACCCTCCGCAGTCTCCCGGTTGACGGATCGAAGAGACCACCGAATCACTATTGCGGCAGGTCGGTTCCCGACTGTTCGGCGACCATGTACGCCGCGTACCAGGCCGGCCACTGCTCGTCGCGCTCGCCGCCGTTGCGGGCCTCGTGCTCGCCGTGTGCGGTGGCTGCCCGGGTCAGGGCCTGCTCGAGGTCGTGCACCGACGAGAACGACGTCGTCGCACTGTCGATGCGGCCGGGGAGTCGCGTGGTGACCTCTTGGAGCAGCCAGGTATTACCCTCCGAATCAACGAAAGTGGCGAAGGATCCGTAACTCTGTCCCTCCGGCGCGCGACCCCCGACCCGGCCGGAGCCGCTCCCGGGCACGAACTGGGCGCCCGGCTCGATCGGGTGGAAGACCTCGCTGATCTCGGCCCCGTGAGCAGCAATCTGGTCTCGGGCCGACTGGACGTCGGAGACGACGAGGTAGATGCCCTGGGCCGACCCCGCCTCGGCCGTGGTGATGGCGGAGCCGAATTGGACCGAGGCCGGCGAGCCCGGCGGGGTGAACTGGACGACCCGGAAGCCGTTGTCGAAGGCGAAGTCGGCGTCCAGTCGCCAGCCGAGGCCGGCGTAGAAGGCCTTCGCCCGGTCCACGTCGGCCACCGGAATCACGACGGCCTCGAGTTTGAGGTCATCACCAGGGTGGTGGGTGTCGCCGGTGGTGCTCATGTCAAATTCCTCCTGCGGTGTGTAGGGGTCAGCTGTGACGCCATGGTCGCAGCAGAAGATTTCCTGTGAAGGCAGGACGGCAAGGGTCTCGGCACAGGACGGATCACTGACCGGTCCCTGCCACCGCGAGTGCGGGCGAGGCCTTGCTCTGATGTCCGGGGTTCGACTGGGGGCTGGAGTCGAAAGACCGGTCATCCGACCAGGTCCCGCTGGCTGGATCGAAGGTGCACCACCAGAGGTCGGAGTCCGAGTTGCCGACATGTACGCAGTACAGCACCGAATCGAACGCTGCCAACGCCGGGCCCGCGCTGCTCAGGTGAACCGGGCCGGCCACGGCGCCTTGCGGATCGAACGGTAGAGGCTTGGTCCACGCGTTGCCGTCGAGCTGGGTCCAGCACAACTCGTTGGAGGCATTGACGAATGCGCAGTACAGGGTGCCGTTGAATTCGGCGAGGGCTGGTGAGGTGCCGGCCAGGACCGATTGCACCGGACTGTGCGGGTCGGGGCTGACGTGCTGATCCGTGTCCCAGGTCGTCGTCGTGGCGTCAAAGGTTGTCCACCAGATGTCATTGTCACTCGCGCCGGAGTGCATGCAGTACATCGTCGATCCCAGGGTTGCCAACGCCGGGCCGCCCTGGCTCCGGTGAGCGGATTTCTGGTCGAACGTCGTCGGCTCCGGCCAGGAGCTTCCCTCGAACCGAGTCCAGTACAGGTCGTAGCTGCTGTCCACGTACGCGCAGTAGAGCGTCCCGTCGACCACCGCGAGTGCTGGAGAGGTGAAGGCCAGGACCGGGTGCACCGGGTCGTGGTCGGCCGAGAAGGACTGGTCGGCGCTCCAGGTGTCCGTGCGAAAGTCGAAGGTGCTCCACCACAGGTCTGCGTCGCCGGCACCGGCGTGGACGCAGAACAACTGGTTGCCCACCGTGGCCAGGGCCGGCCCCGCGTCGCTCTGAGCGCCGCCGGTGGCGTCGAACGGGATGTCACGATCCCAGCCGTCGAGGGTCGAGTTGATGCACGTCCACCACAGGCCCGGGTCCGAGCTGCCCAGATGCGCGCAGACGAACGGAGTCTCCAGGCCGCCGCCGCCCCCGTACCAGAACGTCTGGAAGTAGGGGGATCGCGCTCCGTTCTCCGAGCCGGGAACGAAGTGCTGGAAGACGGAAGCCTCGATGCCCTGCACCCACTCCGGCATGCCTGCGAACGTGTTCGGACTGACGGTCTGCGGCTGCGTCGCAGACCAGGAGCCGGGGTACTGGAGCCACGCCTTCAGCCCCGACGGAGGCGGTGGCTTGGGCAGCGGCAGCACGGTCGAGGCAGTGTCGTCACAGATGATCGTCAAGGGAGCAGCCGCGCAGTCCCACACCTCGCCGCCGTCGGCCCGCACTTCCCACAGACCTGCCTGGACGCCGAGGAATTCCTGGTGTGCGTTGATCTGCCAGCTACTGCCCGCGGTCGGGAAGCAGGAGTGGGTGTTGCGGGAGCTGTACACGATGGGTCGGCGGGTCGTCGGGTAGAGGGGCACGTCCGCCCCCCACATCCAGATCCCGCTGTCGTGCTGGCCGTAGAAGACCCCCAGCAGCAGGTCCTGGCTGGTGTCGTAACGGACGACGATGAACTTCCAATCCCCTTGGTGCTCCCCGGGTCCCTGGTACCCGTCGGTGTACTGGAGCCCACCCGGTCCATCGACGCTCGGACCTACCAGGTCGAACGGTCCGAATCCGTCGACGTTCACCGTGGACCGTCCACGCACGGCGTATAGCAGCCAGTACTGGATATCGACGACATCGGGCGCCCCGAGCACTCGCATGACGTGGACATACGACGGCGGTGGGGCACTTTGAACGAAGTTGCCCTGACGGACGGTCGAGGTCGCGGACGGGTCGTCCGGTATGGCCAGGAAGCTCTGCTCATTCGCCGCCACGAGTTGCGCGTCCGTGGGCGCGTCGTACACGGTTGAGCTGCCCCCATCGGGCACCGTCAGAGCCACACTCTGGAGATAGAACTCGACCGTGCACGGCAGGTACGGCGGGTCATTGTGCAGCGTGTACGGATAGATCCGCACCATCGGCTGGAATTCTGTGACGACGGCATCCCACTGGCCCATCGTGGACCTCCCGTTCAGCGGCGAGGCGTGACGCCGCATACCGAACCTGCGGGCGAGAACGGGCCCGCACCAGTCGTGCACCATCGAGCAACCCGAGCGTCGATCCTTCCGATTTGTCCACATCGACGCGCCGACCAACGTAGCACCGCACCGGGCCGACTGCCCACTCACAACCGAGAGTGCCGGTCTTGCAGGACATTCCGGGTCGCAGCATGGGCGGGAAGCGGCCCGACCGGGCACCCGGCCGCGACGGTCGGTCCATGTCTGTGGTCAGCCTGTTGGCGGCGGCCAGGGCGGCCGGCCGCCAGCCCGCGCGAGGACGGCAAGATCAGGGTCCGGGCCAACCCCTCGCCGATCAGCCTGGTCCGGCACAAGCTGTCCACCGGTCGGGTGGTGAACATGCTCGTCGGCAGCGCCGTCAACGGTGCCACCTGGGTCGTCGACCCGCCCACCGGGCGGGTGGTGCACCGGCCGGCCAACCGCGCCGGGTCCGCGGTCATCGGTGCCGCCACCACGGCGAACCGGCCGGACATGGTGCTCACCGGTTTCGGCTGGACGAATTGGCTGAGCACCGACACCTGGCACTTCCACCGCTCCGTCCCTGTCGCAGCGCCGGGCAACCTCACCGACGCCACCTACGCCGCTGAGCGGCAGGTACACCCTGATCACCACCGCCGACTTCCCCGACACAGCCGACCTGCCGCGGGCACCGTCACCGTCGTCGACAACGCCACCCCACACACCGTCAGGAACGTGGCCCAGGTCGGCGTCGTCCCGTGGTCGATCACCTATGGCCACAACACTGTCGCTGTCCCCAGCGTGCCCGCCGGCAACCAGCCGTCCGTTCTCCAGCTGATCCCACTGCGCCTACTCTGACCGCCCGCCCCGGAACCACGTAGCGACGTCGCACTTTCGACCGGCCGGTCATCGGCTCGACCAGGACGTGAGAGCGCCCTCGTCCTGCAGCTTGACGAGAATGGCGTCGGCCAGCAACGTGTGCCCTGATGCGTTCGGATGATCGCCGTCGTCGAGCAGGAGATCCGTTGGGTCGCGGGTGCCGAGTTCGCCCTTGAGCGCCGCGTAGGCGTCGATGTACACACAGGCTTCCTGCCGAGCGACATCCGCGATGACGGCATTGACCCGGCGTGTCAGCTGGTCGGTCGCTGTAACGTACGCCGTGCCCATCGCGCGGGCAACCTGACCGTCCCGGCCGATATTCCAATAGCCGATCAGAACGATTCGAAGGTCAGGATTGCGATCGAGAGCCCGGACCTTGTCCACCACGTCGATCAGGCCGGTGCGCAGGCGGCTCAAGGTCGGCGCCCAACACGGCGAGGTCGCCGCCGGAGAACAACCCGGGTCGTCCAACTCACTGAGGTGGAAGTCGTTGGCACCGATCTCCGTCACGACGAGGTCGGGGGCGGCACCAACATCAGTGCGGGCGTTGCCTTTCGTCACATCGTCCAGCACCCGGCGGGTGGTCCAGCCACCGTGGGCGTCGTTGTCCAGCCGCACCGGTCTTTTCGTCGTCCGGTGCAGCGAGGAGGCCAGCTGCTCGAGATATCCGGCACAATGGCAGCTCTGCGCGGCCGGAACCGAATCGCCGAGACCGACGACCCGGAGTGGATCGTTCCGCGGCGGGGGTACAGATTGTCGTGTCGAGGTCGTCACAGTCGTCGAAGTCGTCGAAGTCGTCGCAGTCTTCGAAGTCGTCACAGTCGCCGACGTCGCGGGGGCGGTCGAAGCTATCCGAGCTGTCGAAGCCGGCGAGGTCGGCGACGTTGTCGAAGCCGTCGGACCTGTCGACGTCGGCGCGGTTGTCGAGGTCGTCGGGGTGGCCGTTTGCGGTGGTCGGGCCGCCATCGTCGCATCAGTCGGGTCAGCCTGCGACGGGGCCTGGCCCGTCGCGGCGGCCGAGGAGATGCTGACGCTCAAACGCAACGACAACGATGACGGCTGCGGCGAGCAGCACCACCGCCGCGATCACCGCCAGGAACGTGCCGCGCGAGCCCCGACCGCCGTCAGCCACGGAATGCGGGATCGTTCGCTCCGAGCCATTGCAGGCAGGTCGGAATGTACGACTGAAAAACCGAGAACCGATGCCCACCGGTCGGAACGACCACGGCTTGCACCGTCAGCGGCGGTCGAACGGCGCGCAGGAACGCCGCGGTGGTTCGATAGCTCACAGCATCCTCCCGAGACGCGAACAGCCAGATGGCGATCGGCGGTGGCGCCGAGCGAGCGAGTCCTACGAGGTCGAAGCTGCGCAGGCCGGCGGCCGACAGCGGTTGGTAGTCCTTGGGGAACAGCGGTTCGAAATAGCCTTCGAGGCTGATCGCTGTGCCGAAGACATCAGGATGGCGCATGGCCAAGGCCACCGCACACCATCCGCCGTAGGAAAATCCCAATGTTGCCCACGACGCACGGTCGACGCGCACATGGAAGTGTTGGACCGTCCAGGCCGGTATCACCGAGGAAAGCCAGGTGTCCGTCTGCGGACCCACACCGGCCGGAGCATTGACACACTCGGTGTCCAGCGTGCTCGGATCGTCGATCTGCGGAATGACGAAAATGGTCGGTGCCAAACGATGTTGCGCCACCAACGCATCCGCCGAGGTGAGGATGTTCCGGTTCACAAAGCTGGCCGGGAAACCTGGGAAGCCGTGTAGGCCGACGATCACCGGATACTCTCTCGGCGACGACGGATCGTAACCGGCCGGCAGATCCACCAGGACCTCCATCGCAGCACCACTCGGATCGCGGACCGAATATCGCTGAAGGCGAGCGTTCGGTTCGGGGATCGCGAAGGACCGGGTCTGACTGACGGCGACCACGCCATCCCCGGCCACCGTTCGGCCCAGGGTCCCGGCCACGGTGCCGCCCCGATGCAGCTGGCTGGCCGCCGGGTCGGCGGCGAACAGGTCATTCCAACTCGTGTAGAAGACATAGTCGTCATTGAGGAGCGCGAAGGCCAGCAACAGGACCACGGCGTTCAGCAACAACACCTTCACTGCTCGAACCGCGCGCCTCAGCGGCCGTGGGTGCACTGCGGGCCAATCGATCACAGCCACGACGAACAGCGCGACCGCCAGCAGCCCCAACAGCCAGAGCAGGGCGGTTCCGGTGAGGCTCATCGGAGTTGATCGCGCAGGTCGCTGAGCGGACCGCGTCGCGGCTGCGTGACCGGGCCGCCGACAGTGCCGACGGCGAACCCACCAGTCAGCACGCCGACCACCCCACGCCACGGCAGATGACGGTCCTGCGCGTTCGTCACGCTCACCACACTCTGTCGGGAAGCTGAGACCCTGGTGAGCGATCGGTGGGAGAGGCTTCTGAACGGTGCATGAATCCCGAGCGTGCTCGGTCGAACGCCGGCACCGGACGCGTCGGTCTCGGGTGACCGGAGGCGTCTGATCGCTGCCCTTTCGTCCCTTCCCGAGTGCGAGTCCGCGGACC
>CAWCOJ010000004.1:0-161901 GCA_963797145.1 uncultured Actinomycetota bacterium
TCGGAGCGGATGCCGGTGCCGGCGGCCACTGCGGCGTCCCGTTCGGTGTCGTCGACCACCTGCCACAGGTCGTTGAGGACCACCCCGGGGGCGACGGCGCCGATCCGCACTCCGGTGCCGACCAACTGCCGCCGGACGGTGTGCACGAACGCCTGCACCGCATGCTTGGACGCCGAATACACCGGCTCCCAGTGGATGGCCTGGTGCCCGGACACCGAGCTGGTGACGACGATGTCGCCGATACCGCGCGGCACCATCGAGGCCACTGCGGCCTGTACGGTGCCGATCACGCCGCTGACGTTGGTGTCGATCAGCCGGGCGGCGGCCGCCGGGTCGGTGTCCAGGATGTCGCCGGGCAGGTAGATCCCGGCATTGGCCACCACGATGTCGGGCGACCCGAAGGCGCGTTCGGCCGCGGCGACCAGGTCGACCCCGGCTCCGGTGGCGGCGACGTCGAGTTCGACCACCCTGACCGGCCCGGAGAGGGTGGCTGCGGCCGCGGCCAGCCGGTCCGGGGATCGGCCGGCCAGCAGTACCGATGCGCCACCCTCGGACAGGAATCGAGCGGTGGCCAGTCCGATGCCGGACGCGCCGCCGGTGACTGCGGCGACCTTGCCGGTGAACGGCTGCACGGCGACCGGCTGCTCAGACAATCGAGTACCCGCCGTCGATGACGACCGACTCCCCGACGATGTAGCGGGAGGCGTCGGAGGCCAGGAACACCACCAGGCCGTCCAGGTCCGGCGGCTCGCCCATCCGCCCGGCCGGGATCCGCTCCACCCAGCCGGCGGCCAGCTCCGGGTTGCTGTCCACGAACTGCCGCGTCATGTCCGAGAGGAAATAGCCCGGCGCCACCGCATTGACCCGGATACCCTGCGAGATCCATTCCACCGCAAGTGATCGGGTCAGCTGATCGACGGCAGCCTTGGAGGCGTTGTAGGACACCTGGTGCTGCGGGACGTTGACCACGAACGCTGACATCGATGACACGTTGACCACTGCGCCGGTGCCTCCGCCGGCGATCACCGCACGGGCGAAGGCCTGGCAGGTCAGGAAGGTTCCGGTCAGATTGATGTCGATCACCCGGCGCCACTGCTCCGGGGTGGTGTCGAGGGAGTCCGACCAGGTGGTGATCCCGGCGGCATTCACCAAGATGGCAGGGACCCCGAGCGCGCCGACCGCCTCGGCGTATGCCTGTTCGATCGACGCAGCGTCGGTGACGTCGCAGTGCACGCCCACCGCCCGCACTCCGGCGGACCCGGCCAGCGCGGAGGCGCTGTCAGCCACCGCGGGCAGCACGTCGAACAGGGCGACGTCGCAGCCCTGCCCAGCGAGCGCGGTGGCCATCCGCAACCCCAGCCCGCGCGCTCCGCCGGTCACCACCGCCACCTTGCCCCGCAGATCCTCGAACACGGTGGTTCCTCCTCACGACGCTGGTGCGCCTCAGGATAGGGACCGCCGGTGACGGGTCGCGGAGCGGGCTGCGATCGGACGGAGCCGGGCCGCCGACCGGGTCGGCGGCGGCCCGTCCGCCGCTAGAGGCGGTTGCCCAGCGCCAGCCACGCCTTCACCAGCAGGTCCGCGCCGGTGTCCGGGTGCCCACCGGCCAGCTGCTGGTCGGCCTTGGCGGTCAGTGCCGCGGTCGCCGTCATGGCCGCCGCTGGGGTCCCGAACTTCGGCGCCCCGCCCTTGGCTCCTGCGGCCGTCACCTGCTTCTGCACCAGGTCCCGGAGCACCGACAGGGTGAGGTCGTCGTCGGTGTAGGTGTCCTTCGTGGTGTGCGCCAACAGGTGTGCTGCGACGGTGAGCGCGGCGATCACCGTCGTCGGCTTCTTCACCGACCCGTCGGAGTTCCAGTTCTTCGGGTCGAGTGCCACCCCGATGCTGACGCCGGCCGAGCGGGCGATCAGATCCCGCCGGTCGGCCATGAGGTGCGCCTTGACCGTCGCAAGCCGGGTGCGGGCGTCGTCGGTGCGCAGTCCCCAGCCGTAGGGGAACGCCGGGTTGTAGGCGGTGTCACCGACATTGATCGGCACCTGGTCCGCCGCCGCGGGCCAGGTCACCGGAAGCCGTCCGGTGAAGGGCCTCTGGCCGAACAGGACGTCGGCGACACCGGCGCCCTCGGTGCCGGGCAACCAGGACGCGACCAGCGCATCGATGGTGCCGAGCTGGCTGCTGACCAGCTGCGGACGGCCGGATACCACCAGGACCACGCAGGTCGGCACAGCCGCGCAGACCTTCGTGATGGCGGCCCGGTCGGCGGCCGGCAGGTCCAAACTGCGGCCGTTGTTGCCGACGTCGCCGACACCCTCGGCATAGGGCGGCTCGCCGACCGCGATCACGCCGACGGTGGCATCCCCGACCGGCGCCGAGGCGTCCGCCGAGTAAGTCACCCGGGCCCCGGGGGCGACCTGGGCGATGCCTTCCCGGATGGTGGTGCCGACCGTGGTCTCGCCCGATCCGCCCTGCCAGCTGATCGACCAGCCGCCCATCTGCCGGCCAAGGTCGTCGGCGTTGGAGCCGGCGAGGTAGATCTTCGCGGTGGGAGAGAGCGGCAGTGCATTGTTGTTCTTGAGCAAGACCTGCGATTCGGCGGCGGCCTTGCGGGCCACCGCACGGTGCGCGTCGGAGCCGACGGTGTCCTGCTTGCTCCGGTCCGCGAACGGCTTCTCGAACAACCCGAGCTCGAACTTCTGCGTGAGGATCCGGCGCACCGCGTCGTCGACCCTGGCCTGTGACACCGATCCCCGGCGACGTCCCCGGTGATGGCGTCGATGAAGGTGGCGTAGTTGTACGGCGCCATCGCCATGTCCAGACCGGAATTCACCGACCGGCCGGCCTTTTCGGCATACGTGCCGCCGGGCAGCTTGTCGATGCCCTCCCAGTCGCTGATCAGGAACCCGTTGAACCTCAACTCGTCCTTGAGCACCCCGGTGTTCAATTCGGCGTCCTCGTGCATCCGGACCACCGGCCCGTCACCGACCTGGATCGCCGAATACGACGGCATCATCGAGCCGACTCCGGCCTTGATGGCGGGAAGATACGGGTCGACGAACAGCTTCCGGAAGGTCGCCAGATCGGGCACGTGGGTCACCCCCTGGTCGATCGGATAGCCCGAACCTGCCTGGGAGGGTTCATATCTGGTGCCGCCGTCGCCGGCCCAGTGCTTGGCGGTCGCCAGTACCTTGTCCGGGCCGGACTTGTCAGCGGGGACGGTTCCCTGCAGACCGGTGACCGCCGGCGCCGCGAGCAGTCCGACCAGGTTCGGGTCCTCGCCGAACGACTCGTACGATCGACCCCAGCGCTCGTCGCGAGTGACGCACAGGCACGGAGCGAACGTCCACGGAATGCCGGTGGCCCGCACCTCGGTCGCGGTGACCTGGGCCGCCTGGTTCACGATGGCCGGGTCACGGGAGGCGCCGAGGCCGATGTTGTGCGGGAAGAGCGTCGCGCCGACCACGTTGTTGTGGCCGTGCACCGCGTCCACGCCGTAGATCAGTGGGATCTGCAACGGGGTGGACAGCGCCTGCGTCTGGTAGCCGTCGATCATGTCGGCCCAGCCCGCCGGGGTGTTGTCGGTCGGCACCGAGCCGCCGCCGGACAGGATCGAGCCGAGCCGCAGCGTCGAGATGTCCGCCGCGGACTTGAGTCCCAGACGTTCGGCCTGGGTCATCTGGCCGACCTTTTCGGCCTGGGTCATCCGACCCAGCAGGTCGTCGACCCGCTTCGACACCGCCAGCTTCTTGTCGAGGTACGGCAGGCCGTGGGCGTTGATCACCACTCGCGGATCATCCGGTGCGGTAGCCCCGGCAATGGTCAACGCGACCACGACGGTCTTCGCCGTGGCGGCCTGCGCGACCGCCAGGGTGGTCACCGAGATCTGCTGGGTGACGCCGGACGCTGCGCCCGCCGGGAAGTTCAGGGTTCCCGCGAAGGCGGTGAAGTCGGTGCCGGCCACCGCATCCGAGGCGGCCCCGGGTGCGTAGCCGACCGTGACGTCACCGGGAAGTGGGTCGCCGTCAGTGGTCTTCACCGATACGGCCACCGTCGCGGTGCCGCCGCCGTCGACCAGCGTGACCGGCGTCGCACTGACCGAGACCCCTGTCGCCGCAGCGGGACTGCCGTAGAGCTCGACGTCGTCGATCGCCCAGTTGACCGCTGCATCCTTGCCCGGCGGCATGGTGATGGCGAACCCCCACGCGGTGGTCAGGGAAAGCATCCCGTCCAGGGTGGCGCCGCTGCCCGGCTGGTAATCGGTGCGCAGGGTGAAGGCGCTGAACGGCAGCTCGACCAGCTTCCAGCGGCTGCCGTCGGCCGACCAGTTGTCCTTGAACGAGGCGTGCCACAGCTCGCCGTGCTCGGCGTCCGGGCCACCGTCCTTCACCTCGACGACGATGTCGTCACCGGCGGTGGGGGAGGCGGGCCGGGTGGCCTGCGACGCGTACCACCAGAACCGGAGCCCGCCGAACGTCGACCAGTTCTGCGAGGCGGCCAGGTCGTCGCTGAAGCCGCCGTAGCCGCCGGCCGGGATCAGGTAGGTACCGGACAGCACATGGTTCTCTGCATTGCCGTCCCGCTCGAGCTGGCTGACCCCGACGCTGACGTTGCCGTCCTGGTTGCCCCACGGGAAGAATCCGATCGGGGGCGTGTTGATCGGCACGTCTCCCTCGAAGTCCTGCAGCGACGCGACGTGCTCGTACAGCTGGAAGCTGTCGAAGGTCCAGGTGCCGGCACCGAGATCGGACAAAGTGACGGCGAATCCGTGCGCGACGGCCGGGTCGAACCGGATCGGTGAGGTCTGATTGCCCTTCAGGCGCAGGTCGCTGAAAAGGACCTTGACGGTGCGCCAGCCAGTGGTGTCGTCGACCACGGACGTCTCGAACAGGCTGGCGCCGCCGGCGGTCGCGCTGCCGCTCTTGAGTTCGTAGCGCAGCGTTTTGCCGCTGCCGGTGCCGAGGAACGCGAACGAGAAACCGTCGAACGCCGACCAGTCGGCGGCGGTGTCGATGTCACGGCTGAACCCGCCCCAGCCACCGTCCGGCATCGCCGAGATCGCCGCCTGCAGCGCATGGTTGCCTGCGCCGGTGTCCGGGACATCCGCGGCGACCAGGGTCAGTGCCGGGGTCGATTCAGCGGCCGAGCCCCAGGAGAAGATGCCGCCGGTGGTGCCGTCCTCGAAGGTCGCGATCGGCTGCGTCGCCCCCGCGCCGGGCAGTTCTCCGTGCGGGGTCAGGGTGATGGTGAGGGTGGTCCGCAGCCCGAGTGTGACGCCGCCGGGGGGCGCCGAGAGTTCCAGGACAACGGTGGTCGCCGCGGCCAACGCTCCGTGGTCAACGGTCGACAGGTTGACCGTGGAGCTGGTGTTTCCCGCTGCGAACGACACGTCCTGGTCCAGCGCGATGTAGTCGTCGCCGGCGACGGCCGTGCCCCCGGTGGTGGCGACGTGCACGCTGCCGGCCGTGGCCGCCGGTCCGGTCAGCACCACCGGGACGGCGACCGTCTCACCCGCCGGCGCGGACATCTTCGAGGCGCCGAACGTCGCGGCCGAACCGGTGGAGGTGCCCAGTACCTCCAACGAGAACACGGAGTAGCCGTACCAGTGCTGTCCCCAGCCCCAATTCGAGAACCGTTGCAGCATCAGCACCCGCACATACCGGGCGGTGACCGGTGCGGCGAACGCGATCGCGTCGGTGCCGCCGTCGCCGGCGTCGTCGGTCGCCACTGTGGTCCAGGACGCCTGGTCGCCGGGATTCGCGGTGGCGGTCTGCACCTGGTACTGCGTCGCGTAGGCGGCTTCCCAGGTGATCTGCACCGAGGTGATCACCCCGGCGACGCCGAGGTCGGCCTGCAACCAGGCGGTGAACTCGACGTCGGCGTCGGGGCCGTTGCCGCTGGCCCAGCGCGTTTGCGGGTCGCCGTCGTTGGCGTTGGCGGCCGGGAACGTGCCGTCCTGGTCCGACTGCTCGGCGGACGCAGTGACCAGCCCGGTGCGGGCCAGGTCGACGTCGCCGGGCGCTGCTGCTGCCGCCGTCGGAGCACTGAGAACGCCGGCGACCAGGGCCAGCGCGAGCCCGATCCGGGCCACCGCCCGGCGTCGACGTGGGAGCAGGGCGGTGGGCATCGGCGCCTCCGGTCAGCAGGGTTTCCAGACGTGCAGCGGCGGGGCGGCATTGAATTACTGCACAAAGCTATGCAATAACGTGACGTACGCCGTGATGTGGTTCACCTTCGGTGACGGGATCGCGTTCCGTCAAGCCCTGCGGGTCGAAACACACGAATTCGCTGATCGCAGTTATGTACAAAGGTCAGCAGAGCTCACTACCTGGATATCGGCGTCAAGGACGGTCGGATCGCCATGCTGAGCGAACCCGGCGGCCTCCAGGCTGCCGCCGAGATCGTCGATGTGGACGGGCGAACCGTGGTGCCCGGCGGAATAGATCCGCACGTCCACTGCGAACTCGCCATCGTCGATCCCGACGGCGGTCCGGATGCGGTCTCGGAAGGTCCGGAGGTCGTTGGTCGCGCCGCCCTCATCGGTGGTACGACGATGCTGGTCGACTTCGTGTGGCCCCAGGTGTCGGAGGCGCTCGGCGAAGCCGTCGAGCGGGTCGAGAAACGTTGGCGAAGCAGGTGCCCCAGCGACTACTCCTTCCACGTTGTCCTGCGCGGCCGGCTCGGCCGGACCGTCATCGCCGACCTCCCCGCGATCATCGAGGCGGGATATCCGAGTTTCAAACTGTTCACCACCAATGTGTTCCCACACGCTGCCGTCGGCGGGGTGCCGCTGAAGCTCGACCTGGGCAGTCTCAAGCAGGTTCTCGAGGTCAACGCGGCCCATGGTGGGATCGCTGCGGTGCACGCCGAGGACGACGATCTCGTCCAGCACTTGTATCGCGAGGTGGCCGCGGACGGCCGGACCTCCTACGTCCACATGCCCGAGGTACACACCTCCATGTCCGAAGACCTGTCGTTCCGGCGGGTCATCAGGCTGGCGGAGTTGGTGGGGGGATCGCCGATCTACTTCATGCACGTCAGCGCGGCGACCGGGGTGGAGGCGATCAGCGAAGCGCGGGCCAAGGGCCTACCCGTGTACGGCGAAACCCTTCATCAATATGCGCTCCGCACGCAGAGCAACTACCTCGAGCCCGACGGGATGAAGTACCACACCTACCCATCGTTGCGCGAGACATCGGACACCGAGCGGCTGTGGCGGGGCGTCGCTGACAAAGACATCTCGTCCTTCGCGACGGACGAGCAGTGCACCTCGTATGCCGTCAAGACCTATGGGCGGCGGGTCGACGACGTGGTCGGTGGCAACACGGGTATCGAGCCCCGGATGGCAATCCTGTACAGCGAGATCGTCGACCGGCGCGGGCTGGGTTTGCAGCGTTTTGCGGAAGTGACAGCCACCAACGCAGCAAAGATCTTCGGGATGCACCCGCACAAGGGATCGATCGGGATCGGAGCGGACGCCGATCTGGTGGTGATGCAGACCGGTCTTGACCGAACGATCACCATTGCCGATCTGCATGAGTCCGACTACACGCCGTGGGAGGGATGGAAGGTCACAGCGTGGCCGACTCTGACCGTGTTGCGCGGGCAGGTTGTCGCGCGAGATGGACAGTTCGTCGGCGACGCGGCCGGCGGCCGGCTCGTGTCGCGACACCTGGATTCGGCCATCAGGACGGGCAGGCAGTACGCCTGACCGCGCGAGAAGTCTCAGTGCCGGACCGGCCTCTGGACCTGTGCGGCTGCTGACCTGTGCGCCCGGCAGTGTGATGGTTCAGGACATCGGAATGGCGTGTCTCGGGTCATCGGCATAGCGTGTCGCAGGTCTTTGGAATGACCGGTCGGCGGCAGGGTCGGCCATGTCGAAACGTCGTCTGGTCATCACCGCTGTTCTTGCCGGCCAGTCCCAGTCCGAGGTCGCCCGCACCTACGGGGTGTCCCAGGGCTGGATCAGCCGGTTGCTGGCCCGCTACCGGGCCGAGGGTGCGGCGGCGTTCGAGCCGCGCTCACGCGCGCCCAAGACCAGCCCAGGGGCGACCGCGCCGTCGACCGTTGAGCTGGTGCTGCGGCTGCGCAAACAACTGGCCGAGGCCGGTCTGGACGCCGGCGCTGACACCATCGGCTGGCACCTGACCCACCACCACCGGGTCACCATCGGGCGGGCGACGATCAACCGGATCCTGACCCGAGCCGGCGCGGTGACACCGGAGCCGGCCAAACGGCCGAAGAGTTCCTACATCCGGTTCCAGGCCGAGCAGCCCAATCAGTGCTGGCAGTCCGACTTCACCCACTACCGGCTCGCCACCGGCATCGACGTGGAGATCCTGACCTGGCTCGACGACTGCTCCCGCTACGCCTTGTCGATCACCGCGCACCTGCGGGTCACCGGCCCGATCGTGCTCGCCACGTTCCGCCAAGCCGTTGCCGCCCATGGCATCCCGGCCTCAACGTTGACCGACAACGGCATGGTGTTCACCACCCGCTACGCCGGCGGCAAGGGCGGACGCAACCACCTCGAACACGCCCTGCGTGAGTTGAACATCACCCAGAAGAACGGCCACCCGAACCACCCCCAAACCCAGGGCAAGGTCGAACGCTTCCAACAAACCCTGAAAAAGTGGCTCCGCGCCCAACCCGGCCAGCCGACCACCACCGCCGACCTGCAGACCCTGCTCGACGCCTTCACCGAGGAATACAACCAGCGCCGTCCGCACCGGTCCCTGCCGCACCGGGTCACCCCGGCCACCATCTACACCGCCCGACCCAAAGCCGGCCCCGACACCGACCGCAGCACCGACACCCACGACCGGGTCCGCCACGACAAGATCGACAAAGCAGGCAGCGTCACCCTGCGCATCGCCGGCCGCCTACGCCATATCGGCATCGGCCGAACCCACGCCGGAACCGACGTCATCCTGCTCATCCAGGACCTACACGTCACCGTCATCAACGCCGCCACCGGAGAAATCCTGCGCGACCTGACCGTCGACCCCCGCCGCGACTACCAACCCACCGGCCGACCACCCGGCCCAACAAAGAAATAGCCCGAACCTGCAGAACGCAGGTCCGGGCTATTCCGATGTCCAGAGACATCACACTGTGCGCCCGGCAGGATTCGAACCTGCGACCGGGAGATTAGAAGTCTCCTGCTCTATCCAGCTGAGCTACGAGCGCGCGCCGGTCGAGCCTAGCGAATCGAACGGCCCCGGCTGTCCCCTTCTGACGCCTCTGCAGCTCGTGCCGGCATGACCCCGACAGCGCAAGGTGTGGGCCGAGTGCCCGTCGCGACGCGCGGTCGGTACGCAACTCGCGCTGGTGGGTGCGGGCCGCCACGACTCCGACAGCGCAAGGTGTGGGCCGAGTGCCCGTCGCGACGCGCGGTCGGTACGCAACTCGCGCTGGTGGGTGCGGGCCGCCACGACTCCGACAGCGCAAGGTGTGGGCGGAGTGCCCGTCGCGACGCGCGGTCGGTACGCAACTCGCGCTGGTGGGTGCGGGCCGCCACGACCCCGACAGCGCAAGGTGTGGGCCGAGTGCCCGTCGCGACGCGCAGTCGGTACGCAACTCGCGCTGGTGGGTGCGGGCGCGCCCACACCTGCGCTGGTGGGTGCCAGGGTCCCTGCTGTCCCAACACGTCAAGGGCCACCCGGACCGAGGTCCCGACCCGACCGGTCCGGGCGCTCCCCGGCAGTACCCTGGCCTGGTGCCTGAGGCGACGTCGACCGACGCCGGCGACGTTCCCGACGACGTCGCGGGCGACCCTGTCGTAGCGGTCCCGGCCGAGCCGGGCGGCAGCAGTCCGCGGCGCTGGTCGACGCTGCCGACGGTGATCACCGCGATCCTGGTGGCCGGCTGTGTCGCGGCCGCGATCGCAGCGATCGTGCCGGCCAGGAACGCCGTGCTCGGCATCCCCGACGCCGGAGCGTTGACCGAACTCGCCTTACCGGCGGTCAAATCGTTGTTCGACATCTCCGCCGCCGTCACCATCGGCTGGCTGCTGGCCGCCGCGGTGTTGGTTCCTCCGCAACGGTCCGGGATCTTCGACGTCGGCGGGTACCGGGCGATCCGCGCGGTCGGTCCGGCCGCGCTGGTATGGATGGCCTCCGGGATCGCGCTGGTCCCGCTGACCCTCTCGGATGCGGTCGGCAAGCCGGTGAGCAGCGTGATCGGTGCGGACACCGTGATCACCGGCTTACAGGTCCTGGAGAGTGCGCGGGCGCCGCTGATCGCTGCCGTGGCGGCGGCGCTCATCGGCGTCATCTCCCGGGCGGTGCTGCGGCCCGGCGGAGCGGGGCTGCTGCTTCTCGGCGCCTTCGCGGCGTTGGTGCCGCAGGCGGCCGCGGGCCATGCCTCCCAGCTCGGTGACCACGACCTCGGCGCCGACACGATGATCGTCCACCTGGTCGGCATCTCGGTCTGGGTCGGCGGCCTGGTCGCGTTTCTCGGCCTGGCCCGGCAGCGGGTCGATCACCTCGCGGTGATCGCGCACCGCTATTCACAGACCGCGATGATCGCCTACATCGCGGTGGCGCTGTCCGGCCTGGGCAATGCGTGGGTGCGATTCGCCTCCTTCTCCGACCTCTGGCTCACCGCCTACGGCCGGCTGGTGCTGGTCAAGGTCGGCCTGCTCGGTCTGCTGGGCCTGTTCGGCTTCGTCCAACGCCGCAGGACGCTGCCACTGCTGGAGAACGGTTCGCGGTGGCCGCTGATCAGGTTGGCCACGGTCGAGGTCCTGGTGATGGCGACCACGTTCGGTGTCGCGGCCGCGCTCTCGCGGACCGCCTCGCCGCCGCCGTCCGGTGCCGCTCCGGACCCGATCGCCCTGGTGCTGGGGTTCCCGCTGCCGGGGGAGCCGACGGTGTGGCGGTTGCTGACCGCCTGGCGCTTCGACCTGATCTTCGGCACCGCGTCGATCCTGGCCGTGGTGCTGTACCTGGTCGCGGTGCGCCGGCTCGGCCGCCGCGGGGTGCGCTGGCCACCCGGCCGGACCTGGGCCTGGTGCCTTGGCTGGCTGATGGTGCTGTTCGCCACGTCGTCCGGACTCGGCCGCTACGCAGAGGCCCAGTTCTCGATCCACATGATCGCCCACATGACGCTGGGCATGATCGCCCCGATCCTGCTGGTCCTCGGCGGCCCGGTGACGTTGGCGCTCCGGGTGCTCAAGCCGGCCGGCCGCACCGGCGTCCCAGGTCTGCGGGAGGCTGTCGTCCGTGCGGTCCATTCTCCGATCACGAGGTTCCTGACCCACCCGCTGGTCGTCCTCGCGCTGTTCATCTTCTCCTTCTACGCGGTCTACTTCACCTCGCTGTTCGAGCCGCTGGCGACCACCCACGTCGGCCATCTGGTGATGAACGCGCACTTCCTGCTGGTCGGCTACCTCTACTACTGGGTGATCATCGGCGTCGATCCTGCGCCGCGGCGGTTGCAGCCGCTGGTCAAGCTGGGTCTGCTGCTGGCCGCGCTGCCGTTCCATGCCTTCTTCGGGCTGGCGCTGATGAACTCGCACACTGCGTTGGGTGCCGACTACTACGGCCGGCTCGGGCTGCCCTGGGTCACCAGCCTGATCACCGACCAGCGCACCGGCGGCGCCATCGCCTGGGGGGCCACCGAACTGCCGATCATCATCGTGGTGATCGCCCTGATGTCGCAGTGGGCGCGCAGCGACGAGCGGGAAGGCCGCCGCTCCGACCGGCAGGGCAACGCCCGATCGGATGACGAGCTCGACTCCTACAACGCCATGCTCGCCGAGCTGGCGTTCCGCGATCTCGACCAGCAGCAACGCCCGGTGCGCCAGGGCGGTGGAGCCCAGCATCCGCCGGAGCCCGACTCCTGATCCCCCTCAGGACACCGGCCGGATCCTCCGCTGAGTTGTCCACCTGTCCGACTTTCATCCACAATCCGCCGCCGCACGTTGGGTCGACCGGGTCGTCCGGCTGATTCTCGTCGGGACGTCCGGGCGGTCGGTCCGGCGATGTGACGGGAGGAAATCAAGTGGACACGGCGACGGTGATCATGGCGGGAAACGTGGGGATGGAACCGGTGTCGATCGGCTCAGCACCTACCAGAGGCACCAAGTTCCGGATGGTGTCCAACCACCGGCGACGCGACCAGGACACCGGGGCCTGGGTCGACGCAGCGGAGTACTGGGTGGAGGTCATCTGCTGGGGCCGGTTGGCCACCGGCGTCCAGGACAGTGTCCGACGCGGCGATCCGGTGCTGGTCACCGGCCGACTCGAGACCACGTCCTGGCTCAAGGACGGGCAGAAGCACACCAGGGACCAGCTGGTGGCCTCGGTGGTCGGGCACGACCTGTCCAAGGGCACCAGCAGCTTCCGGCGGTCCAGCCGCCAGTCCGAGGTCGCTCCGACCGAGGTCCGACCGAGCGACGTCGACGAGGTGGACGAGCCGGATCTCACCGATGCCGAGGATCGTGCCGAGCCGGCCGAGCTCGCGGTCGGCTGAGCCGCCGGTCGTCGCGTGCAGCACGGCGCGGCCCTCGCCGGGCAGGACGGGTCACCGGGTGAGGCAGACTGTGGGGTGGCAAGGCCGCGGCCGATGATGGTCGCGGCCGCACAGTTGCGCTGCGAAAGGTTCCCGGAGATCAGTGGCTGAGTTCATCTACACCATGAAAAAGGCCCGCAAGGCCGTCGGTGACAAGGTCATCCTCGATGACGTCACCATGAGCTTCTTTCCGGGAGCCAAGATCGGCGTCGTCGGTCCCAACGGGGCGGGCAAGTCGACCATCCTCAAGATCATGGCCGGGCTGGATACGCCGTCCAACGGCGAGGCCTTCATCACCCCGGGCTACTCGGTCGGGATCCTGATGCAGGAGCCGGAGCTGGAGGAGGACAAGACCGTCCTGGAGAACATCCAGGGGGCGTTCGGCGAGGTCAACGCCACCATGGCCCGCTACAACGAGGTCCTTGCCGAGATGGAGGCGGACTACAGCGACGAGCTGCTCGCCGAGATGGGCAAGCTGGGCGAGGAACTCGACCACGCCAACGCCTGGGATCTGGACGCCCAGATCGAGCAGGCGATGGACGCACTGCGCTGCCCCCCGGGCGACGCCGACCCGAAGGTGCTCTCCGGGGGTGAGCGCCGCCGGGTCGCCCTGTGCCGGTTGCTGCTCTCGGCACCCGACCTGCTACTGCTCGACGAACCCACCAACCACCTCGACGCCGAGTCGGTGCTCTGGCTCGAGCAGTACCTCTCCAGCTATGCCGGCGCCGTCCTGGCCGTCACCCACGACCGGTACTTCCTGGACAACGTCGCGCAATGGATCGCCGAGGTCGACCGCGGCCGGCTGATCCCGTACGAGGGCAACTACTCCACCTACCTGGAGAAGAAGGCCGATCGCATGTCGGTCGAGGGCCGCAAGGACGCCAAGCTCGCCAAGCGGCTGCGCGACGAACTCGCGTGGGTGCGTTCGGGTGCCAAGGCGCGGCAGGCGAAGTCGAAGTCCCGGCTGGCCCGGTACGAGGAGATGGCCGCGGAGGCCGACCGCACCCGTAAGTTGGATTTCGACGAGATCCAGATCCCGCCGGGTCCGCGGCTGGGCAGCATCGTGGTGGAGGTCGCGAAACTGAAGAAGGGCTTCGGCGACCGGGTTCTCATCGACGGCCTGTCTTTCACCCTGCCGCGCAACGGGATCGTCGGCGTCATCGGACCGAACGGGGTCGGCAAGACCACGCTGTTCAAGACCATCGTCGGTCTCGAAGAGCCGGACTCCGGAAGTGTCAAGATCGGCGAGACGGTCAAGCTCTCCTACGTCGACCAGAACCGCGGCGGCCTCGACGCGAAGAAGAACGTGTGGCAGGTGGTCTCCGACGGGCTCGACTTCATCAAGGTCGGCAACGTCGAACTGCCGTCCCGCGCGTACATCTCGGCATTCGGCTTCAAGGGTCCCGACCAGCAGAAGCCCGCGGGTGTGCTCTCCGGTGGCGAGCGCAACCGGCTGAACCTCGCGCTCACCCTGAAAGAGGGCGGCAACCTGATCCTCCTCGACGAGCCCACCAACGACCTGGACGTGGAAACCCTCGGCTCACTGGAGAACGCGCTCGAGCAGTTCCCGGGATGCGCCGTGGTGATCTCCCACGATCGCTGGTTCCTGGACCGGACCTGCACGCACATCCTGGCGTGGGAGGGCACCGACGACGATCCTTCCCAGTGGTACTTCTTCGAGGGCAACTTCTCCGACTACGAGCGCAACAAGATCGAACGGCTCGGTGCCGACGCGGCGCGGCCGCACCGGGTCACCTACCGCAAGCTCACCCGCGACGCCTGACGCCGGTCCTGGCGTCGCACCCGGCCGGCGCGCCGGCCCAGCCGGCCGGAGCGGCGCTGCGGTGCAGACGTCCCGGGGAGTGATACTGGCCACGTGACCGCGATGCCGGCCGTTCCCGCGCCCGCCGAACTCGGCGCGGGCCCGGACGTCTGCGACGGCGTGCGTGCAGATCTGGCAGCGCTCTCCGGCGGCGAGGAGTCCGGGTCGGTCTGCCTGGCCGCGATCGAGCGGCTGGAACACCTCTCGATCGTCGAAGGCGCCCCGACCCCTGCGGCGGCGGCCATCGCGCACCATCTCGCAGCGGCTCTCGGTGCCGATGCGGTGCGCGACGCTGGAGTGCGGGTAGAGGTCCTCTACCTCCTCGGGCAGATCGCCGAGGCATCGATGGCGCCGATCGTCGGCGGGCCCGGCGGTGTGGCCGCTGACGACCATGCGCACGACGAGGCGGTGCTGGCCTGCCGCGCGCTGCTGCCGGCCATCCTGGCCGCCGCCGAACACGTCGAGGACGATCCGGAGGAGGACGTCCGGGTCGAGGCTGCCGACACCGCGGAGGCCGCCCAGGAAGCTCTCGACGCGCTCTGACACCGACGCGGCGGTGCACGCTCCGGCGGCCGGGGCCCGGTCCGGAGGGATAGGCTCGCGGGCGGAACCGGCGCAACGGAGCGCCGTCACCTCAGGGAGTGCTTGTCGGATGACCCAGACCGCCCTGTCCCCGGCGACCGCCGGTCTGCCGTCCGCGGTGGACGGAGCCGCCGCCGCCCGACCGGAACTGGCCGCACTGATCTCCGGCTACTTCCGGCACGTCCCCACCGAGGACCGCCCGCGTCGGGTCGAGGACGTCGATGCCGTCATCGACGCGCACCGCAGGGTTGCCGAGAATCGGGAGACGGGCCGCGCGGGGATCCGGGTGTTCAACCCGACCCGGCATGGCGACGAATGGTCGGGCACGTCCACGGTCATCGACATCGTCAACGACGACATGCCCGGGCTCGTCGACGCCGTGGTCGGCGCCCTGACGTCCATGGGCGCCACGGTGCACCGGGTGCTGCACCCGATCCTGGCCGTCCGTCGGGACGGCCCGCACCTGACCGAAGTGCTCGGAGAGTCCCAGCGCGGCATCGACCCGCCCGACTCGATTCGCGAGTCCTGGATCCACGTGCTCATCGACCGGCTGTCCGACGCCGAACGTGCCGAGGCGTTGGAGGCGACCCTTGCCGGCGCCCTCGAGGACGTACGTGCGATCGTCGCCGACGCGCCAGCCCTGATGCTCTCGCTGTCAACGGCCAGCCGGGAACTGCGTTGGACGCCGTCGCCGCGTCCGGCCGACGAGGTCGCCGAGGCCGCTGACCTGCTCGACTGGCTGGCCGCCGGCAGTCTGAGCCTGCTCGGCTACCGGCGCGACCAGCTCGGCACCGGCGACTATGCCGGTGAGCTGCGGGTGGTCCCCGGTACCGGCCTGGGGATCCTGCGGGACTCCTCGCCCCGGTGCCGCGACTTCGACGACGAGTCGGTCACACCGACCGCGGCCGAGGGCGGCCAGCTGGTCATCACCCAGGCGTCGCACGGCTCCGCCGTCACCCGCGGGGTGCCGCCGTTCAGCATCGCGGTCCGGATCATCGGTGGGGACGGCGCGGTGCTCATCGAGCACCGGTTCCTCGGCATCCTCAACCCGCGGGCGCTGAACGCCGACATCACCACCACGCCGATGCTGCGCCGCAAGGCGCAGGCCGTACTGGCCGCGCTGAGTGCCACCCCGGACTCCTACACCGGCCAGCAGACGATGGAACTGCTGACCACCTACCCCCGGGCCGAGCTGTTCTGGGCGCCGACCGAGTTCGTCGTCGACCTGGTGTCCAAGGTGCTGCAGCTGGCCGCCCGGCGGCGGCTGCGGGCTTTCCTGCAGCCCGATCCGTACGGCCGGTTCGTCACGGTGATGGTCTACCTGCCCCGCGACCGGTACACGACGGACTCCCGGCTGGCCATGCAGCGGGTGCTGCTGGATGCATTGCACGGCAGCGACATCCGCTACACGGCGCGGGTCGGCGACTCATTGCTCGCTGCCGTTCACTTCACGGTCCGGACCGATCCGTCGGCGCCGCCGGACGTCGACCTCGCCGAGCTCACGGCCCGGCTCAGGGAGACGATCAGGACCTGGGAGGACCGGCTGGTGGCCGCGGTGGTCGGCGGCGACGAAGAGCTGGACACGGCCGGTGCCCTGATCCGGTACAGCGACGCCTTCGACGAGGCCTACAAGGAGCACTATTCGCCGACCGACGCGGTCGCGGACCTGCGGGTACTCGACGGGTTGGCCGGCGAGGACGACCTGGCCCTGACCATTTCCGCGCCGGAGTCGACGGAGCACGGCGAGCGCCGGCTGAAGTTGTTCAGCAGCGCCGTGGTCAGCCTGTCGCGGGCGCTCCCGGTGTTGCAGAGCATGGGCGCCGAGGTGATCGACGAGCAGCCGTTCGAGATCACCCGCTCGGACGGAACAGAGTGCCGGATCTACGATTTCGGGCTCCGATTCCCGCCCGGGTACCTACCGGCCGCAGGTGCGTTGGCCGCCACCAGGGAGCGGTTCGCCGCTGCTTTCGTCAACACCTGGCGGGGCAACGCCGAGGTGGACGGATTCAACCAGCTGGTGCTGGCGGCCGGGCTGGACTGGCGCCAGGTGTCGGTGCTGCGGGCGTACGCGCACTACCTCCGGCAGACCGGCACCCCGTACACCCAGCGCTACATCGAGCAGGTGGTGGTCCGGCACCCGGAGATCGTCGCGCAGTTGCTCGCGTTGTTCGCCCTGCGGTTCGACCCGGCGCACTCGGCGGATACCCGCGATACCGACGCCGAACAGGTGTCCCAGGCGATCACCGTCGCGCTGGACGCCGTCACCAGCCTGGACGCCGACCGGATCCTGCGTATGTACCTGTCGCTGATCATGGCCACCGACCGGACCAACGCCTACCGCACCACCAGCGCCGGTGGCCCGCCCGCCTACCTTTCGTTCAAGTTGGCGCCGGCCAGGATCCCCGGCATTCCCAAACCCGTTCCGGCCCATGAGATCTGGGTGTACTCGCCGCGTCTGGAAGGGGTGCATCTGCGGTTCGGTGCGGTGGCACGGGGCGGCCTGCGCTGGTCCGACCGTCCCGAGGACTTCCGTACCGAGGTGCTCGGGCTGGTCAAGGCGCAGGAGGTCAAGAACGCCGTCATCGTGCCGGTCGGCGCCAAGGGCGGTTTCGTGCTCAAGGAACCCCCGGCCGCGACCGGTGACCCGGCAGCCGACCGGGAAGCCTTCATGGCGGAGGGGGTGGCCTGCTACAAGTTGTTCATCTCTGCGCTGCTCGACCTCACCGACAACCGTTCCGAGGGAAAGGTTCTGCCGCCGACGGATGTGGTCCGGCACGATGGCGACGATCCGTATCTGGTGGTGGCGGCCGATAAGGGCACCGCAACGTTCTCCGACATCGCCAACGGGGTGGCCGTCGATCGGGGGTTCTGGCTCGGAGACGCGTTCGCCAGCGGCGGCAGCGCCGGGTACGACCACAAGGGCATGGGCATCACCGCGCGCGGCGCCTGGGAGTCGGTGAAACACCACTTCCGCGAGCTCGGGGTGGACACCCAGAACGAGGACTTCACCTGTGTCGGAGTGGGCGACATGTCCGGCGACGTGTTCGGCAACGGGATGCTGCTCTCCGAGCACATCCGGCTGCTGGCGGCGTTCGACCACCGGCACGTGTTCGTCGACCCGGATCCCGACTCGGCGTCCTCCTTTGCCGAGCGCCGCCGGGTCTTCGAGCTCGGCCGGTCGTCCTGGGCCGACTACGACCCGTCGCTGATCTCCGCAGGCGGCGGCGTCTTTCCGCGGACGGCCAAGTCCGTCCCGATCACCGAGGAGATGCGGGCCGCCCTGGGCATCGCACCCGACATCACGGCGCTCTCGCCCACCGACCTGATCAGGGCAATTCTGCTGGCGCCGGCGGATCTGCTGTGGAACGGCGGCATCGGCACCTACATCAAGGCATCGACCGAGCAGCACCTGCAGGTCGGCGACAAGGCAAACGACGCGGTCCGGGTCGACGGCAACGAACTGCGGGTCCGGGTGGTCGGGGAGGGCGGCAACCTCGGCGTCACGCAGCTGGGTCGTATCGAGTTCGCCCGCAGCGGTGGCCGGATCAACACCGACGCCATCGACAATTCGGCCGGCGTCGACACCTCCGACCACGAGGTCAACATCAAGATCGCGCTGGCGCCCGAGGTGGCTGCCGGACGGTTGTCCGACGAGGGCCGCAACGCGCTCCTCGCAGAGATGACCGACGAGGTCGCGGCCCTCGTGCTGGCCGACAACACGTCGCAGAACCGGCTTCTCGGCATCTCCCGGCACCACGCGGTGCCGATGTTGTCGGTGCACGCCCGCTTGATCGACACGCTGGTCGCCGAGGGCCGACTGAACCGCGCGCTGGAGTTCCTGCCGACTCCGGCGCAGATCACCGCCCGGATCGCGGCGGGGGAGGGCCTCAGCTCGCCCGAGCTCGCAGTGTTGATCGCCTACGCGAAGGCGTCCCTGACCCGGGCGATGCTGGACAGCGAACTGCCTGACCAGCCGGCCTTCGCCGAACGGCTTCCCGAGTACTTCCCGACCGCCATGCGCGAGCGCTACGCCGCAGCCATCGACGAGCACCCCCTGGCCCGGGAGATCGTCACCACGATGACCGTCAACGAGGTCGTCAACGGCGCGGGCATCTCCTACGCCTTCCGGTTGGGCGAGGAGATGGCGGCGTCCGAGACGGACGCGATCCGGGCCTACGCGATCACCACAACGGTGTTCGACCTCCCGGACCTGTGGCGCGACATCGCAGCCCAGGACAACCGGATCCCGGCAACCTGCCAGGACGTGCTGCTGCTGGAGACCCGCCGGCTGCTCGACCGGGCCGCGCGGTGGTTCCTGACCCGGCGGCCACAGCCGCTCGACGTCACCGCCGAGACCCGCAGGTACGCAAAGGCTGTCACGGTGATGAACCCGCGAATGCCCCGGTTGGTCTGCGGTGTCGAGCACGACAACGTCCGGGCGGATGCGGCTGGCATGGTGGCTCTCGGTGCGCCGCAGGATCTCTCGAACCGGGTCGCCTACGCGCTGTACACGTTCAGCATGCTCGACGTTGTCGACGTCGCCGACGAACGAGACCGCTCACTGGCCGAGACCGCCGAGCTGTACTACGCGCTGTCCGCGCACCTGGACTTCGACCGGATGCTGTCGGAGGTCACCGCGCTCGGCCGCGGCGACCGTTGGCACGCGCTGGCCCGGCAGGCGCTGCGCGACGACCTCTACCGGTCGCTCCGGCTGATCACCGCGGACGTGCTGTCGACCACCACCGCCGATCAGAGCGCGCAGGCCAAGATCGACCAGTGGGAATCGGAGAACGCCAACCGGTTGAGCCGCGCCCGCACCACGCTCCGCCAGATCAACGACGTCAGCCCCGCAGATCTGGCGGCACTCTCGGTCGCCGCCCGCGAGGTCCGCACCATGATCCGCTGACCACCGCATCGACTGATCCTCCGACCTGTCCGCGACCGGCGGCCGACCGCCGGGCAGACTGTCCCGGTGTGCCCCGGACGGACCGGAGCGGAAGGCGGTGGCGGGGTGGGCGACGGTGGACTCCGGTACGTCTCCGAGGTGCGGGTCCGCTGGTCGGACCTGGATGCCTTCGGCCACGTCAACAACGCCCGCACGCTGACCCTGCTGGAGGAGGCGCGGGTCGACTGGCTGTTCGTCGAGGCGGGCCGCAGCGGGGCGGACACGCTGACCCAGGGGGTCGTCGTGGTGCGCATCGTCATCGACTACCGGCGCCAGATCGGCTTCGGGTCCCCGGTCACCGTGTCCATGGGGGTCTCCGCGCTGGGCGCGGCGTCGTTCACGATCGACTACCGGGTACTGGTCGACGGCGAACTTGCCGCGACCGCGTCCAGCCGGCTGGCCCCGGTCGACCCGGTGACGTTCCGGCCGCGGCGGCTCGAGAGCGCCGAGCGCGAGTTCCTGCTGCCGTACCTGGCGCACTGATGGCGCAGTTGACACCGGCCGGTCGTGAGGACCGCGATGACGCCGCCGCTTTCGCGGGCCGGGTCGCCCGCTGGGACGCGGCCGGTCCGGTGCGGCTGAAGGTCGACGGTCCGCTGGTGCGGATGTGGGCGACGACGCCGTTCGACACGCTGGTGACCCGGGCGGTGCACGGCACCCTGGAACCCGGTGATGCCACCGTGTATGCCGGCAATCTGCTCTCCGCGCTGGCGGTCGGCACCGCCGACACGGTCGACCCGGGGCCGGTGACCGATGCGTCGTGGCGCGCCCAGCTGCCACCCCCCGGTGGGTGGATCGAAGTGGACCGGCTGCCCGCGCTGGTGCTGGCCGAGCTGGCCGAGCAGGGCACCGCCGAGGCCAAGGATCACCCGGGACCGGCCGGTGGGGCCAGCACCGCGCTGCTGGAGTCCGAGGTGCTCACCGTGAGCGGCTCCGGGATGCGAGTGGTGATCCCGCTGCGGGTGCTGTTTGCGTTGAGCGGCATGGGTTTTGCGTCGGAGGCACCCGAGGAGATGGTGCGGGTCAGTGCCACCGACGCCTGGCTGCGCATCGATGCCCGGTTCGGCGCCGTGGTCCGGCGCCGGCACTCGCTGCTGCCGCTGCTCTTCTGAGTGTGCCTCCGCCTGCGCTGCTGACCCGGCGGTCCGGGTGGCGCGGGGTCTGGGGGGTAGCGCGTTGTGGGTGGGACACGCTCGCGGCGCGCGGCGTGTCGCCGGCACTTCCTGCTACCTCCGGCGGTCCGGGTGGCGCGGGGTGTGGGGGGTAGCGCGTTGTGGGTGGGACACGCCGGTGGCGCGCGGCGTGTCGCCGGCACTTCCTGCTACCTCCGGCGGTCCGGGTGGCGCGGGGTCTGGGGGGTAGCGCGTTGTGGGTGGGACACGCGGGTGGCGCGCGGCGTGTCGCCGGCACAACCTGCTACCTCGGACGGTCCGGGTGGCGGTCGTGACGGTCCGGCGTGCGGTCCAGGTGGCGCCGGCGACCAGTGCTGCCGGGAAACTCAGACCAGCCAGACCGCGGCGTTCGGCGGGAGCATCCCGTCCTGCAGCGGTGCGGAGGAGAGCAGCACCTGACCGGCCGGCAGCACCACCGGGGTGTCGCCGGTGTTCAGCGCGCAGATCAGGTTGCCACCGTTGCGGCGAAACGCGAAGCAGCCCTCCGGGGCGCCGTACCAGGACACCGTGCCGCCGCGCAGAGCCGGGTGCTCGGAGCGGAGGTCGATGGCCTGACGGACCAGGTTCAGGGTCGAGTCGGGATCCTCGAACTCGGCCTCGACGGTGAGGGTGGCGTACTCGGCCGGCGCCGGCAGCCAGGTGCCGGTGGTACTCGAGAAGCCGTACGGCGCTTCGGTCCCCTCCCAGGGCATCGGAAGCCGACTGGCATCACGGCCGCGTTCGGTGTGACCGCTCCGCTCCCAGGTCGGGTCCTGGATCGCGGCGTCCGGCACGTCGACGCTGGGCAGCCCCAGCTCTTCGCCTTGGAACAGGTACACCGAACCGGGTAGCGCCAGTTCGACCAGCAGCATGGCCCGCGCCCGCGCGGCCCCGACGGCGCCGCCGCCGTAGCGCGTCACCGGCCGCATGACGTCGTGGTTGGACAGCGTCCACACCGGCCCGCTCGGCGCATCGGCGGCGGCCGCGAGCGCCATGGTGATCGCCTGCTGGATGTCCGCGGCGTTGAACGGGGCCTCGGTGAGTGCGAAGTTGAACGCCGCGGAGAGCTCGTCGGGTGCCAGGTACTGCGCGAACCGATCGGGGTCGGTGACCCAGACCTCCCCGACCGTCATCCGACCCGGATACTCGTCGACCACCCGCCGGATCAGCCGGTGTACGTCGTGCACGCCGTCGTTGTCGAACCTGGGGTCGGCGCCGGTGTGCAGCACCGGCACCACCCCGCGGTGGTCTGCCTTGGGATCGGCCTCCTCGGCTCCGCCCGGCACGACCGGGTCGGCGGCGGGCAGGTCGGGTCCCTCGGTGATAGGTCCGGCCGCCGACGGTGCGACGAGCTCGGCGGCCGACTCCGGCATATCCGGCAATCCATCGGCCTTGGCCATGCCGTGGGCGACATCGATCCGCAGGCCGTCGACGCCCAGATCCAGCCAGAACCGCAGCGTCGCGCTCAGGTCTTCGCCGACGTCAGGGTTGGACCAGTCCAGGTCCGGCTGCTCCGGGGCGAACAGGTGCAGATACCACTGGCCGTCCGGAACCCGGTCCCACGCCGGCCCGCCGAACACCGACGTCCAGTTGTTCGGCGGGTTCGCGCCGTCGGGTCCGGTCCCGTCGCGGAACAGGTACCGGGCCCGCTCCGGGCTGCCCGGCGCGGCGGCCAGCGCCTCCTGGAACCACGGGTGCTGGTCGGAGCTGTGGTTCGGCACCAGGTCGATGAGCACCTTGAGGCCGCGGGCATGGGCCCGGCCCAGCAGCTCGACGACGTCGTCGAGGGTGCCGAACATCGGGTCGACGCCGCGGGGGTCGGAGACGTCGTACCCGGCGTCGGCCATCGGCGACGAGTAGAACGGGGTGATCCAGATCGCCTGCACGCCGAGCAGTTCGATGTAGCCGAGGTGCTCGGTGATGCCCCGGAGATCACCGATGCCGTCGCCGTTCGCGTCGGCGAACGAGCGGATGTAGACCTGGTATCCGACCATGCCGTCCCACCAGGGGGTCGGCAGCGGAGCGGGCGCCTCGGTCACGCATCGAATCCTCCCATCCGCCGGAGGACGCGGCTGACCGGGCAGCACTCCGAGCCGCCGCGCCGCGAACCCTCGAGGCGGCGGTCGCAGCAGCAAGCCCGGTCAGCGCAGGCGAGGCAGGTCGAGCGCAGGCGAGCAGGTCAGCGCAGGCGAGCCGGTCAGTGCAGCGAGTTGACCATGGAGTCGGCAGCCATGACCAGGTAGTCCCAGAGCCTGGCCCGCTGGTCATCGGTCAGCGGGGCCTCCACCACCGCGGTGTTCATCGCTCGCAGCCACGCGTCCCGCTCCGCCGGCCCGATCCGGAACGGGGCGTGTCGCATCCGGAGCCGCGGGTGTCCCCGCTGGTCGGAATAGGTACGGGGGCCGCCCCAGTACTGCTCGAGGAACATCCGGAACCGCACTTCGGCCGGAGCGAGATCCTCCTCCGGATAGAGCGGGCGGAGGATCGGATCCTGGGCCACCAGACCGTAGAACCGGGCGACAATTCCGGCGAACACGGGGTGCCCGCCGACCTCGTCGTAGAAGGATTGCGGGGCGCTCACCCGTCTATTGTCCGGCATCGCCGGGCCGCTCCGGACGCGTCCCGCCGCCCCCCGCCGCAGTTTCGTGGGCTCGGGTTCACCGGCTGCTCCGCGACACGTCGGCCGATCGTCTCCCAAATGATCTCGCCGGGACGGCGCGGACAGGGTTGACTGTGGTCAGGTGGCGGCCACCCGCTCACCGCGGTGCTCGCTGGGTGGCCGGATGTCGGAGGTGGTGGATGAAGGCAGCAGGTTCGCACGGCCGACAACTCGGCGCGCCCCGGGTGGTACGTCCAGCCCGGATCGGCGCGCACAGAGCACGGCCCGGCTTGCCGCCCGACAGTCCGGTCGATGCTGTCGACCCTTCGGTCGAACCACCCCGGAGCTCCGTCACCACGCTGCGGGTGTTACTGCTCAACGCCACCCATGAGCCGCTGGCGGTGGTGACCGGACGGCGAGCGCTCGTCCTGGTACTGGCCGGCAAGGCCGAATGCCTCGTGGAGCGGGAGTTCGGCGCGCACTCGCCGACCATCGTGCTGGCGGTTCCCGCGGTGGTGCGGCTGCACCGCTTCGTCCGGGTGCCCTATCAGCCCGCCACCTCGGTGACCAGAGCGGGCATCCTGCGTCGGGATCGCCGGGCCTGCGCGTACTGCGGCGCCAGGGCCGACACCATCGACCACGTGCTGCCGCGCAGCCGCGGCGGTGCACACAGCTGGGAGAACTGCGTCGCCTGCTGTGCGCGATGCAACACGCGCAAGGCGGATCGGCTGCTCGAGGAGATCGGTTGGACTCTCGGTTTCACGCCGTCGCCGCCCGCCCGGACTGCGGCCGGCCGGGTCTGGCTGGCCGACGAGGCCGACCCTGCATGGGATCCGTGGTTGCCCGACGCCGCGTGACCGACGGTCGGCCGATCAGCCGACTCTGGTGCCGCGCGGGGCGGTCCGGAGCCGGCAACGGCCGGCAGGCGCACAGGTGTTCACGGTTCTCCGATCGGGTCGGATCCGCGGCACGGTGTGTGCCAGTGATCCGGCGAGGTGGCGTACCGACCGACAGTGGATGGTCTGTCAGGCGGCGCGCTCGGGCGAGAGTCCTTGTGAGGCAACTCGTTCATACCCAGTTGACATGATTCTACCGCCGAGCAGCTGCGGTCTGGTGGCTGTTCGAGCCGGGTCACCTGGGGAAACAGCGTCGAATGGCTCAGTGCGACCCTGATGCGGCTTCCGGCTCCCACGTATTCGAGCGTGATCACTCATCGGCGTCGGCACGGTGTAGGAAAGTTCAGCCATTCGCCGGATGGGCACCCGTGTCGAGATGTGCCGGTGACACCGTGTAGAGCCCGACGTCGGCCATCGGCGGATCGCGACGGCTGTGTCTCACCGACTCGGCGTAGGTTGTCCGGATGCCTGACGACCCCGCGATCGCGCTGCCCGCCACCGGGCCGGCCGACCCGCCCGCCGCCACCCAACTGCACGAGCTGACCGCGCTGCAGGCCGCCGCCGCCATCAGATCGAGGGAGGTCTCGCCGGTCGAGCTGGTCGACCACTACCTCGACCGGATCGCGCGCCACGGGAGCGCCCTCGGAGCGTTCACGACGGTGACGCCCGACGCGGCGAGATCCGCGGCTCGCCGGGCCGCCGCTGCAGTCCTGTCCGGTGCGGAACTTCCACCGCTGCACGGGGTTCCGCTTGCGATCAAGGACCTGACGGTGACCGCCGGGGTGCCGACGAGCTTCGGATCGACGGTCTTCGCCGAGTACGTCCCCGATTACGACGATGACGTGGTCGGATTCCTCGCAGCGGCCGGCACGATCAGCCTCGGCAAGACCAACGTGCCCGAGTTCGGCCTGCCCTGCTACACCGAGAACGGGCTCGGGGCACCCGCTGTCACGCCGCACGACCCGACCCGGCTGGCCGGCGGCTCCTCCGGCGGGGCGGCGGCCGCGGTGGCGGGCGGGCTGCTGCCCTTCGCGCACGGCACCGACGGTGGCGGATCCATCCGGATCCCGGCCTCGGTCTGCGGGCTGGTCGGGATCAAGTCCGCACGGGGCCGGGTGTCCCGCGGCCCGGTCGGCGGGGACTTCGTCGGCCTGTCGGTGCACGGACCGCTGGCCCGCACCACCGCGGACGCAGCGGCGCTGTTGGACGCACTCAACGTCCCCGCACCCGCCGAGCCGTACTTCGCCCTGCCGGCTACCCGCGGGAGCTTCCTGGAGGCCGCCGGGCGGGCCCCCGGCCGTTTGCGGATCGCGGCGACGCTGTCCACTCCGGTCGACGGTGTGCAGCTCGATCCCGAGGTGCTGCAGGCGTTCTCGGCGACCCGCGACCTGCTCTCCGACCTCGGCCACGACGTCGTGGACGCCGACTTCGACTTCCCGGACGACCTGGTCGACGCGTTCGTGCTGTGCTGGGCGGCGTTGGCCGCCGCCACCCCGGTGCCGGCCGGGGCTGAGGCGGCGTTGTTGCCGCTGACCCGGCACATGCGGTCGCTGGCCGCCGCGCAGGGCGCGCCGGCGCTGGCCGCTGCGCTGGCGGCCGTCCAGATCGCGGCGAGACAGCTGGTCCGGGCGACGATGCCGTTCGACGCGGTGCTGACCCCGACCGTCGCGCAGATCCCCCGTCCGATCGGCTGGTTCACCGGGTCCGGCGATCCCGCCGACGACTTCGCACGCCAGCTCGTGTTCACTCCCTGGACCCCGCTGGCCAACCTGACCGGGCAACCGGCCATCTCGGTGCCGCTGCACTGGACCGACGCCGGCCTGCCGATCGGCATCCAGCTGCTGGGCCGACCCGGGGACGAGGAGACCCTGATCTCGCTGTCCGCCCAGCTCGAGGCTGCCCGACCATGGCAGCACCGTCGGCCCGCGGTGTGGTCGGCCTGACCGGATCGACACCCGGCGTCGCGACGCGGTCGTGATCTTCGGTGCCCACACCCGCGAACCCGACCGGCAGGCGCTACCGTGACCGCGTGAACATCTTGCAGACGCTCGCGATCTTCCTGGGCATCCCGCTGTTGTTTTACGTGTTCCTGGCCCTGCTGACGTTGGTTCCGGGCCGGGCGAAGACGCATTCGCGCTACCGGCCCGGGCAGCCCTGGGACTACCCGCCGCAGCTGTGGGCGGGTGATCAGCCCGTTGTCGTCCCGCAGGCGGGCGCTCTGACCGGTACCGGCCGAGGAGGCGCACGTGGCACCTGGTGAGCTGGCGACGACGACCGGCGAGGTCGCGACCGCGTACCGACCCCCTACCGTCGGCCCGGTGGGGGACAGCATCCCGCAGCCGCTGACCAACCGTCAGTTGGAACTACTCGATGACGTGATCACCGAGGCGGAGCGGTTCACCGGTCTGCGGTTCTCCGCGTACCTGGGCGACCTCGGTCAGGACACCAGGCTCGGCGCCGAGGCGCTGCACGCCGGGCTCGGCGTCGATGCTCCGATGGCCGTGCTGCTGGCGGTATCCCCGGGCCAGCGGGTGGTCGAGGTGATCACCGGATCCGACGCGGCGCGCCGGATCTCCGACCGCGCGTCCAGGCTCGCGGTCCTCTCGGTGGTCTCCGCCTGCGCCGACGGAGACCTTTCGGGCGCCCTGGTGAACGGCATTCGAACACTCGCCGACCAGGCCGGGACGCTGCCCACCCGGTCCAGCTGGTAGCCCCTGTTCCGTCCTGCGCGGGGCCGACCCTTCGCGGCCCTCGCAGGCTGCTCAGCCCGCGTCGGCGGCCCGGGCACGCAACGCCCGCTCGGTGCCGGCGCGGCCCTCGGAGACCAGGCGGCGCAGCGCCGGGGGGTGGTCCGCTGCGGCGTCCCAGGCCAGCGCGTGGTCGACGGTGGACTGCTCGATGGCCCAGCGCGGGTACAGACCGACGGCGACCTTGGTCGCCACCTCGATCGAGCGCCGCGACCACACCCCGGCCACTTCGGCGAAGTAGCCGTCGGTGAAGGCCTGCAACAGCGCGCCCTGGGCCGGATGCGCGAAGCCGGAGATCGCCGCATCCTGCAGGGCGTTGGCCATGCCGTCGTCACCGATCAGCCGGTCCCAGATGGCCCGCTTCTCCTCGATCGTCGGGCGCAGCGCCATGGCGGTCGCCGCCCGGCGCTCGCCGGAGGCGGTGGCATCAGCCGCCGACGCCTGCTCGATCTCGGCGGTGCCCGCCCGGCCGTGCGCGACCAGCGCGGACAGCAGGCTCCAGGACAGGTCGGTGTCCACCGTCAGACCCGGCAGCGGCGCGCTGCCGTCCCGCCAACCGGCCAGCACGTCCACCTGCGCCTCGGTAAGGCTCGCCTGGGCGAGCGCGCCGACCGCGGCCAACTGCACGTCGCTCCCCGGCTCTGCGGAGCGGGCCAGCGCGATGACGGCATCCGCGAACGACGGCCAGCCGGTCGCGGCCGCCCATCCGGGCTCGGCGTAGGAACCGAGGGCCAGCCCGATCTGGGACAGCACCCGCTGCACCACACCGATCTCGTCCTCGCCGGGCAGTCCGTTCAACGCCAGGCTGACGAAATCCCGGGCGCGCATCCGCGCATCCCTGGTCATCTCCCAGACCGCCGACCAGACCAGGGTCCGCGGGAGGGACTCGGCGATGTCGCCGATCCGGTGCACGGCGGTGTCCAGTGACTCGGGGTCGAGCAGCAGCTTGCAGTAGGTCAGGTCGTCGTCGTTGACCAGGATCAGGGCCCCCCGCGAGAGCCCGATGAGCTCGGGGACCTCCGTCCGCTCGCCGACCACGTCCAGTTCGACCCGGTGGGTGCGGACCAGCGCGCCGTCCCGATCGTCACCGAGGGGAGCTTGCGACCCGACCCGATCGTCACCGAGGGGAGCTTGCGACCCGACCGTGTCATAGACGCCGACCGCGAGCCGGTGCGGACGCAGCTCGCCGGCGCCCGGTGCGGCGCCGGTCTGCAGCACCGCGAACGAGGTGAACCGGCCGGCGTCGTCCAGCTCGAAGTCCGCCGACAGGGTGTTCAGGCCGGTGGTCTCCAGCCACGCGGCCGACCAGGTCTTCAGGTCGCGGCCGGAGGCGTCGGCGAGCGCGGACAGCAGGTCGTCGAGGGTGGCGTTGCCGAACGCGTGGGCGGCGAAGTAGCTCCGTAGCCCGGCGAGGAACTGGTCGTAGCCGACGTAGGCGGCCAGCTGCTTGAGCACCGAGGCGCCCTTGGAGTAGGTGATGCCGTCGAAGTTCACCTCGACCGCGGCCAGGTCCACCATGTCTGCAGCGATCGGATGGGTCGACGGCAGCTGATCCTGGACGTAGGCCCAGGACTTCTCCAGATTGGCGAAGGTGGTCCAGGCCGAGGTGTACTCGGTGGCCGCGCTCTGCGCCACCACCGACGCCCAGGTCGCGAACGACTCGTTCAGCCAGAGGTCGTCCCACCAGCGCATGGTGACCAGATCGCCGAACCACATGTGGGCCATCTCGTGCAGGATCGTCTCGCACCGGCGGTCGTAGAGGTAGCGGGTGACCCGGGACCGGAAGACATACTCCTCGCGGAAGGTCACCGCACCCGCGTTCTCCATGGCACCGGCGTTGAACTCCGGGACGAACAGCTGGTCGTACTTGCCGAACGGGTACCGCACGCCGAACGCGTCGTGGAAGAAGTCGAATCCCTGCTTGGTCTCGGTGAACAGCCGGTCCGGATCCAGGTACTGGGCCAGCGTGGCGCGGCAGAAGATGCCGAGGTCGATGCCGTCGTGGTGATCGCGGACCACGTGGTACGGCCCGGCGACCAACGCGGTGACGTAGGTGCTCATCGGCTCGGTGGTCGCGAAGTGGTGCAGCCGGGCGCCCGCCGGAGCGTCCTCGACCGAGAGGGTGGATCCGTTGGCCACCACCTCCCAGTCGGCGGGCGCGGTGACGTGCACGCTGAAGGTGGCCTTGAGGTCGGGCTGGTCGAAGCAGGCGTAGAGCCGTTTCGCGTCCGCGGTCTCGAACTGCGAGTAGAGGTAGACCGCACCGTCGACCGGATCGACGAACCGGTGCAGGCCCTCGCCGGTGTTCATGTACAGCCCGACAGCGTCGATGGTGAGTTCGTTGGACTCGGCGAGGCCGGTCAGCACCAGCCCGCCGCTGGTGGACCAGCTGCCGACATCGAGCGCGGCACCGTTGAGTTCGGCGGTGGCGATCCCGTCGCCGACGAAGTCGATGAAGGTCTCGGCGCCCGGGCTGGAGGTGAATCTGATCACACTCCGGGTGCTGAACGTCTTCTCGCCGGGGCCACCCGCGCCGTCGGTGAGGTCGATGGTGATGTCGTAGGACTGCACCGCGACCGTCCTCGCCCGCTGTTGGGCCTGCTCACGGGTGAGATTCGGGGCCTGGCTCATGGATGTCCTTCCAATGCGACGCCGCCCGGCGGGTAATCCGGGCTCAAGGGGTGTTGGCGCGGTAGCGCGTGGACCGGGAACAAAGGTAACCGGTGATCTGGTTGCCCCAGGCAGACAAGTCGCGCTGTGGCGCGCGCCGGGTACCGCCCGGGACGATCGACGGTGTCAGGAGAGTATGTGGTGACGACGCAGGTGACGGACGAGCAGGTGGCCGAGTTCGACGCTGTCGAGGAGACGAAGAACCGGGCCGATTTCTGGTTCGACCCGCTCTGTCCGTATTGCTGGATCACCTCCCGCTGGATCCTCGAGGTCGAGAAGGTGCGGGACATCGACGTTGCCTTCCACGTGATGAGCCTGGCCGTACTGAACGAGGGCCGGGACCTGCCGGAGAGCTACGCCGCGATGATGACCAAGGCGTGGGGCCCGGTGCGGGTGGCGATCGCTGCGGCAGCCACGCACGGCGACAAGGTGCTCTCCCCGCTGTACACCGCGATGGGCACCCGGATCCACAACCAGGGCAACTCCGACTTCGCCGAGGTGATCGCGCAGTCCCTCGACGAGGTGGGGCTGCCCGCCGAGCTGGCGGCAGCGGCGGACACCGACGAGTTCGACGCCGAGCTCCGTCGTTCGCACCATCAGGGCATGGACAAGGTCGGTGACGACGTCGGCACCCCGACCATCCACGTCAACGGGATCGCCTTCTTCGGCCCGGTGATCACCCGGATCCCGCGCGGCGAAGAGGCCGGCCGGCTGTGGGACGCCACCGTGACGCTCGCGAGCTTCCCGTACTTCTTCGAGATCAAGCGGACCCGGAACGAATCCCCCCGCTTCGACTGACCACCCCGACGCCGCCGGCGGTCCCGACCGGGTCTCGCCGGGCCGCACATTGACGCTCGTGCCGCTGCTCCGGATCGCTCGCCACGCCCCACAATGGTGGTAGCGGGTGACCGCGTCCGGCTACGGCAGGAGGCAGTGGTGAGCGCAGCAGAAGTGACCCCGTCGGGTATCCCGGTGCCGCCCGACGTGCGGTCCGGCCCGGTGGTGATCGGTGTGGACGAGATTTCCACCTGCGGTCGGCCGCTGCGGGCCGCGGTGTTCCTCTCCAGAGCGTTGGGCCGGGAGCTGCTGCTGGTGCACGTCCGGCGCCGGGCCATGCCCATGGTGGAGGGTTACGTGCCCATCCCCGAGGAGATGGGGATCAACGACGAGGCCGAGGACGCCGTCGAGTCCGACCTGATCGCCCAACTCAAGGCCAGCAGCGATCTGGAAGGCGTGGTCTGGCAGCTGGTGTCGGCCACCGGAGAGGCCGCGGCGGAGATCATCCGGGTCGCCGAGGACCGCGATGCCGCCTGCGTCGTGGTGGGCAAGAAGCACAAGGGATTCGCCGAGGTGCTGCACCGGATCGCCTCCGGGTCGGTATCCCGCGCGGTGGTCGCCTCGCAGAAGTTCCCGGTGCTGGTGGTCCCCTGACGGTTCGCCGTGGCGGCCTGTCAGACTGTCGCGCATGCGCGTCTACCTCGGTTCGGATCACGCCGGCTTCGAGCTCAAGAGCCATCTGGTCGGGCATCTGACGGCCCAGGGCCACGACGTCGTCGACGTCGGGGCACACAGCTACGACTCCGTGGACGATTACCCGCCCTACTGCCTCGAGACCGGTCGCCTGGTGGTGGCCGACCCCGGCAGCCTCGGGGTGGTGATCGGCGGCTCCGGCAACGGTGAGCAGATCGCGGCGAACAAGGTCGACGGGGTGCGCTGTGCACTGGCCTGGAACACCGAGACCGCGCAGCTGGCCCGGCAGCACAACAATGCGAATCTGGTCTCGGTCGGCGCCCGGATGCACGAGGTCGACGTGGCCACGGCGCTGGTCGAGACCTTCCTCGCGACCGCCTTCTCCGGCGATCCACGCCACCAACGTCGCATCGACCAGCTCGCCGCCTACGAGGCGGCCCCCGGACCACAAACCTTGCCGACCTGACCGACGATCGGCGCTACTCGCCGTCCCGGCGCCGCCGCGGTGGTTCGGCCGGCCGCTTGCGACCCGCAGTCAACGGGGTGGGCGGCGTGTAGTGCCGACGCACCACGACCAGGTCGTTCTCGGCCTCCGCGAGATCGGCCGCGGTCGGCACCGCCACCTCGCGGGCTCGCATCGCGATCGTGGGAGACACCTGGGTCGATCTGGTGGACACCAGCGACCGCAGCGAGCGTTCCGAGTTCTGTTCGGACCGGCTGCGCGGCGCCGGTCTTCCGGGATCCGGTGCCGCCCCTTCCTGGTCACCGGCCTCCGGCTCGCCGCCGTCGGCCCGCGACCGGTCCGGCCGCGACCGCTGCCGGTGCCGCCGCTCCAGATGCGGTCCCAGGACCGGCGGGTGCTCCGTTGCCGCGCCCTCGCCGACGGTCGAGGTCGACTCGTCAGCTACCGGCAGGTCGGTGCCCGGCAGGTCGGTGCCCGGCAGGTCGGTGCCGGCAGGTCCGCCGGCAGCGGGTTCGCGAAGGCCTCGGCCACCACCGGCGGCCCGGCCGAGCGGCGCGCCACCCGCCGCCGTGGACCCTGCGGTTCCTCCATGCCCGCCAGCATGCCGCACCCGTGCCCCCGGGTGGGCCTCGGGAGCCCGGGGGGAGACGACGCGACCGCAGCAGGGCTCAGAAGCCCTCAGGTGTCCAGGGCGCGAGCGGCGTGGACAGCGCCACCGTCAGCGACTCGATGGCTGCGGCGTCGCCGGTCACCCGGCCGGCAAGGGCCGACCGGCTCAGCGGAACTCCGCCGAGAAACGCCGAGGCGAGATCGGTGGTGTCCAGGAGGATTTCGGGCTCCGCTGCGGACCGCGTCGCGGTCCCACCGTCTGCCCCGAGATCCAGCCGCCAGGTTCCGGCGTTCCAGGGGCAGAAGGCGTCGGTGAGGCCGACCGTCACCGACGCCCGGGTGCGGTAGGTCCGCTGCCCGATGGCGCGGTCCAGATCGACCAGTCGCAGCCAGACGTGGTCGGCCACCGGAAGGGTCAGGGATCGGATGTCCGCCACCATGTCGCGCAACGGATCGTCCATCCAGGCGCGCCGGTAGCTGACCGTGCGCACCAGTCCGTAGTCGAGCACGTGGCGCCACAACGACGCCCAGGCCACCGGCGTCAGTGCGCAGATCTCATGCACCGTCAGGGCATTCGCGAAGCCTCGATCGTCGAACTCCGCCTTGATCCGGTAGGCGACGAAACCGTCCTGGTGCAGCGCGAACCGCAGCATCGTTGCGCCGTCCCGCTGCACGGCGTGGTCGCTGTACAGGCTGGCCCAGCTCGGGTCGGTGCGGCCGAGGTGACCCGTCCGCAGTGCGGCAGCGCGCTCGTAGATGTGCCGAATCAGCGGCAGGGCCTCGGCCCGCGGCCGGAGCCGCACCGGCTCCACCGGGATGCCGGGCCGGAACGGCGCGCCCGACCGGGCCGTCAATCGGAGCCGGTCGACCGCTTGCGCGTAGCCGTACCGCCCGTAGATCGCCGCCTCGCTCGCGGTGAGCAGCGCGACCGCCTCCCGGCCGTTCTCGTGCAGGTCGTCGAGTTGCGCGCGCATCAGCGCGGTCAGGATCCCGCGGCGGTGTTGACCGGGACGGACGCTGACCCAGGACACCCCGGCCGCCGGGTGCTGAGCACCGCCCGGAAAGGTCATCGTCAGCGAGTAGATCGCCGCCGTGCCGACGTGCTCGCCGTCCAGACCGGGATCGAAGGCGCCGATGAACCGATCGAGCTCCCAGTTCGGTCGGTTGACCTCTTCGAAGAAGTCGCGCGGGACGTCCCACCCGAAGGCCGCGCTGTCGATGTCGAGCGCGGTATCGACGTCGGACTCGGTGAGCCCGCGAATCTCGAACGGCAGATCAGTCATCGGACCAGGGTGGACCGGTCGGTGCTGGTTTGTCGCGCGGAATCCGGTGCGGGCGGGCATGCGGTGCCCGCGACCTCGTCGGCGGAACCCGACCGCTCAGTGGGATGGCGCGGCGACCGGGGCGTCCTGACCGATGTCCGCCAGCAACTCACCGAACCACGGCGCATTCAGGTCGAAGGCCTTGCCGCCCTTGATCCGGTCGAACTCGATGGCCCGCAGCCGGTCGTCGTTCTCCTCGTCGTGACCGATCACTCCGGGCTCACCGCGCAGCGCGCAGTCCACGGCGAGATCGACCATCGACTTGATCAGGCGCAGGTCCTCGGCATTGGCCGCGGCGGAACGGGAGTAGTACCCCGACTTCTGGACCATCACCTTCTCGGCCCCGAGCTTCTCGGCGAACTGCTGCGCGAACCATTGGCCGGGATTGATGTCGTCGAGTCGGACGTGACCGAACGGATCCCGCGGCACCTGCTCGCCTGCGGCCTCCAACTGTTCGACGATCGCGCCGGTACCGGCACCCTCGGAGAGGAAGATCGTCACATTGCCGATCGAGTCCATCACGCCGCGCAGCCGCTCGGCCTCGGCCTCGACATCGATGGCCGCCTCGGGCACGTACACGGCGTGCACGTCCCAGGCCTCCCGGGACAGGCCGATCTCCGGAGCCCATTCCTGGGTGTCCAGCCAACCGCGGTACGACTGCGCAGTGGCGGCCGTGAGCCACCCGCAGTGCCGGCCCATCACCTCGTGCACGATCAGCATCCGGGAGCCCGAGTTGTGCTCGGCGACGATGTTGCGGGCGAACACTGCGCCCTGCTCGGCGGCGGTCCAGGCGCCGAGCGACTGCCGGATCGGGATGATGTCGTTGTCGATCGTCTTCGGCAGGCCGACGACCGTCAGGTCGTAGTCGTGCGCGTGCAGGTAGGCGGCCAGATCCGCAGCGGTGGTATTGGTGTCGTCGCCGCCGATGGTGTGCAGCACATCGACGCCGTCCGCGGTGAGCCGATCGGCGGCGGCCTTGAGCGGATCCTCACCTTCGGCCACCAGACCGCGCTTGACGAGGTCCTTGACGTTCGTGAGCTTGACCCTCGAGTTGCCGATCGGGGAGCCGCCGAAGCGGTGCAGCAGGCCGGCCCCGGCCCGGATCTCCGGGGTGACGGTGAGGTGGTCGCCGGCCAGCAGGCCCTGGTAGCCGTGCCGGTAGGCGATGATCTCCACCTCCGGGGAGATCTCGGTGTAGCGCTCGATCAGTCCGCCGACCGCGGAGGACAGGCAGGGGGCGAAGCCACCCGCGGTCAGGAGTGCAACCTTGTGCACGGTCATCTCGATGTGCGCCTTCCGCCGAACTGTCCGGGACTGCCCTGTCCTGCCCGCCCGTCCGGCGCCGGTGGCGGGTGGACGGGCCGCAGAAGAGCCTACGACCGATCCTCGGTCCGCCCCGCCACCGCCGTGTGTCGGCCGCGGCGACGTCGCCCGCCATGTACCACCAGCAGGTGCACCGCACCGGCGATCAGCCCCCAGAACGCCGCGCCGATCCCGCCGGCGCTGATCCCCGACGCGGCCACCACGAAGGTCACCGCCGCTGAGTCGCGGGTGGCCGGATCGGCCAGGGCGGCGCCGGCGGCATTGGCGAACGCTCCGATCAGCGCCAGGCCGGCGATGGTGGGCAGCAGCCCGGCCGGAGCGGCCACCGCCACCGCCGCGATCAGCGCCGACAGCGGGCCGAACCCGGCGTACAGCACGCCGGTGGTGGCCCCGGCGATCCACCGCCGCCCCGGGTCGGGGTGGGCCTCCGGCCCGGCCGCCAGCGCCGCCGAGATTGCGGCCAGGTTGATCGCGTGAGCGCCGAAACCTGCACCGGCGACGGTCGCGGTCCCGGTGTAGACCAGCGCAGGACCCAGCGGAGCCCGGAAACCGAACGAGGAGAGCACCGCGATGCCGGGGATGTTCTGGCTGGTCATGGTGACGAGGAACAGCGGGACCGCGAGAGCCAGCACGTCGGCGGTCCGCCAGGACGGTGTGGTCCAGACCAGGTGCGGCGCCAGGTCGGCGCCGGCCAGGTGGCCGGCGGCGCCGCTCACCACGATCACCACGACGGCGGCGGCCAGGGCGCCCGGCACCGCCCACCGCGGCGCCAGCCGCAGCAGTACCAGCCACACCAGCACGACCCCGCCGATGGCGGCCGGGTCGGCGACCAGCGCCCGGAACGGTTCGACGCACAGGCTCAGCAGCACTCCGGCCAGCATCGCGTTGGCCAGCACCGGGGGAATGGCCGCGACGGCCGCGGCCAGTGGTCGGATCAGCCCGCAGGCGACGATCAACCCGCCGGTGACGGCGAACGCGGCCACCGCCGAGCCGAAACCGCCGTGCGGAGCGGCGGAACCGGCCAGCAGGGCGGCGCCGGGCGTCGACCAGGCCATGGTGATCGGCATCCGGTACCGCAGCGAGAAGAGCAGTGATCCGAAGCCCATCGTCAGGCAGAGCACCAGCAGGCCGGATGAGGCCTGCGCGGCATCCGCGCCGACCGCGGCCAGACCGGTCAGGACCACCGCGAACGAGCTGGTGAAGCCGACCACCGCGGTCACCACTCCGGCGAACACGGCGGTGCCGATGCCGGCGCGGCTGGACGTCATCACGCCTCCGTGGTGTTCTGTATACGGAACGACACTCAGCAGCATAGCCACAGTCGTTCCGAATACCGAACGCACGGTGAGGACCCATGACGGAGCCGGACGACGCGGGCCATGGCGCGACGGTCGGCGCCCGGATCCGGGACCTGCGGGAGGTCAGAGGCCTGTCGTTGTCCGAACTTGCCCGCCGGGCGGGCATCGGCAAGGCCACCCTGTCGGAGCTGGAGGCGGGCCGCCGGAACCCCACCCTCGACACCCTGTACGCGCTGACGGCCCCTCTGGGGATCGGGCTGTCGACGCTCCTCCTCGACGGGCGGCCGGCGGCCGGTGCCACCCCGGTCGGGCATCCCGAGATCGCCGGCAGCGGCATCGTCGCGACTCTGCTCGACGCGCTGCCCGGTCCGCAGGGAGCAGTGGTCGAGGTCTACCGGTTGGTGATCGAACCCGGACCGCCGCATCGCTCACCCGGGCACGGCCCCGGGGTACGCGAGCGGCTGACCCTGGCCAGTGGACGGGCCGTGGTCGGGCCTCCCGGCGCCGAACAGGTGATCGCGGCCGGGGACACCGCAGTCTGGTCGTCGGAGGGACCGCACTCCTACCGCGCACTCGACGGTGATGCCGCCGTCGGGCTGTTGATCATCACCTGTCCGGCGGAACCGGGCTGAGCCGACGCGTCGGTCTACCTCATCTGCAGCCCGTCGTTTGTCTGGTCGGTTACTGAATTGTTACCGCGCCGCACCCGATCTCCACTTGCGCTGCAGCGTGGAAAACGTTTTCGTTAGGCGTTCCGCTGTGAAGTGATTCACACGAAACCCCCAAAGAGCCCTGAGGAGGCCAGTGAGGATGTCGACATCTTCAAAACGCAGGAACGTGGGACTGGTGGCGCTCGCCGCCACCGCAGCCCTCGTCATGAGTGCCTGTGGCAGCAGCGACAACGCGGCCACGTCCAGCACCCCCGCGGCGACCAGTGCGGCCGCCACCACCAGCGAGGCGAGCTCCGCGGCGTCGAGCCCGGCCACGGAGGCGTCGTCCAGCGGCGCGACCGGCGGATCGGAGACCGCAGGCTCCACCGCGGGGTCGGGGGCCGCGGTCCCGGACGAGGGCGACTGGTGCCAGAAGCTCAAGGACACCTTCGGCGACATCACCGGCAAGTCGGTCGACCTGTACACCTCGATCATCACGCCCGAGGACACCCCGTACAAGAACGCCTTCAAGGTCTGGGAAGACTGCACGGGCGCGAAGCTGAGCTACACCGGTGACAAGAACTTCGAGGCGCAGCTGAAGGTGCGGGTGCAGGCCGGCAACCCGCCGGACATCGCGCTCATCCCGCAGCCGGGCCTGCTCAAGACGATCGTCGAGCTGAGTGGCTCGGTGAAGCAGCCGTCCCCGCTGGCGCAGCAGAACGTGGACACCTACTACGGCAAACTGTGGAAGGACCTCGGCACGGTCAACGGCCAGTACTACGGCACGCCGAACTCGGCCAACGTCAAGTCGTTCGTCTGGTACTCGCCCAAGCAGTTCAAGGCCGACGGCTACACCGTGCCCACCACCTGGGACGAGTTGCAGGCGTTGACCGACAAGATCGCCGCGGCCGGCAAGAAGCCGTGGTGCGCGGGCATCGGCTCCGGTGAGGCCACCGGCTGGCCGGCCACCGACTGGCTGGAAGACTTCGTCCTGCGCAGCGCCGGTCCGGACGTCTACGACCAGTGGGTCGCCCACACCGTCAAGTTCGCCGACCAGCCGATCGCGGACGCGCTGGCCAAGGTCGGCGGGATCCTCAAGAACCCGAAGTACGTCAACGGCGGTTTCGGCGATGTCTCGACGATCGCCACCACCACGTTCCAGGACGGCGGCCAGCCGATCCTGAAGGGCACCTGCTACCTACACCGCCAGGCGTCCTTCTACCAGGCCAACTGGCCCAAGGGCACCAAGGTCGCGGAGGACGGCGACGTCTACGCCTTCTACCTGCCGCCGTTCAGCGAGCAGTTCGGAAAGCCGGTGCTGATCGGTGGCGAGTTCGTGTCCTCCTTCGCCGACCGGCCAGAGGTGCAGAGCTTCCAGGCCTACACCACGTTCCCGGCGTACTCCAACGCCCGGGCCAAGGAAGGCAACTTCATCTCGGCCAACAAGGGTCTCGACGTGGCGAACGTGGACACCGAGATCAACAAGCTGTCGGTGAAGTTGCTGCAGGACCCGAATACGGTGACCCGGTTCGACGCCTCCGACCTGATGCCCGCTGCGGTCGGTTCGGATGCCGAGTGGAAGCAGTTGACCTCATGGATCACCGGGCAGGACGACGCGACGACGTTGGCGAACATCGACGCCGCGTGGCCGGCCAACTGATGCCGTGACAGTCGGCGGCGGACCGCACCGCTGCGGTCCGCCGCCGACCGTCGACACCGTTCTCAGCCAGTTTCGGGCTGATCAGCGTCACTGAGGAGGACGCGGTGGATTGGTTCCTGCGGCCGGACACGGCCTTCGAGAAGATCCTGTTGATGGTCGTCGCGATCGTGATCTTCGTCGCGATCGTCGGTCTTGTCATGTGGCTGGTCAACCGGCCGAACATCAAGACCATCTGGGTGGTGGTGGCGTTTCTGGGTCCGGTCGCCGTGATGCTGGGGGTGGGCCTGCTGTATCCGGCTCTGAAGACGATCTGGGGGTCGTTCCACACCACCCAGAACGCCGTCGGCGCGGACGGCAAACCGGTATTCCTGCCCAACGGCAAGCGGGTCAGCGAGCAGGTCTTCTCGCTGGCCAACTACAAGGAGATCTTCACCAACCCCGACGAAATCCGGGTGCTGGCCAATACCGCACTGTGGACCATTCTGGTGCCGCTTGCTGGCCACAGGGATCGGGCTGGTCTACGCGATGCTGGTGGACCGCACCCGGGGCGAGAAGCTCGCCAAGGCAATGATGTTCCTGCCGATGGCCATCTCCATGGTGGGCGCGTCGATCATCTGGAAGTTCGTCTACGACTACCGCCAGACCGGCAATCAGATCGGCCTGGCCAACCAGTTCCTGATCTGGCTCGGACTCAAGCCGTACAACTTCCTGCTCGGTGCACCGTGGAACACCATCTTCCTGATCGTCGTGATGGTGTGGATCCAGGCCGGTTTCGCCATGACCATCCTGTCCGCGGCGATCAAGGCCATTCCCGATGACATCATCGAGGCGGCTCAGCTCGACGGCGCGACCGGGCTCAAGTTGTTCATGAAAGTGACCGTACCGTCGGTTCGGCCCTCGGTCGTGGTGGTGCTGACCACGATCGCCATGACGTCGTTGAAAGCCTTCGACATCGTCCGGACGATGACCGGAGGGAACTTCAAGACCAGCGTCATCGCCAACGAGTTCTACACACAAACGTTCCGGGCGGACCGTCCCGGGCTCGGTGCGGCGCTCGCCGTGATCCTCTTCATCATCATCATCCCGGTGATCGTCTACAACGTACGGCAGATGCGTCTGTCGGAGGCAATCCGATGAGCCAAACGATATCGACCGAAGTGATCACCGAGGTCCCGCAGTCCAAGCGCAGCCTCAAGAGGCAGCTGCGGGCCGCCGACGCCAAGACGAAGCTCTCGTCGCCGTGGGCGTCGGGGATCGCGATCCTTATCGCGATCCTGTGGACCATCCCGACACTGGGCCTGTTCATCACCTCGTTCCGGCCGCCGGCCGACATCGCGACCTCGGGCTGGTGGACCTGGTTCGCCCACCCAACGGTCACGCTCGACAACTACAAGACCGCCCTCTCCGGCTCGGGTCAGGGTCTGGGGCAGTACTTCCTGAACTCGTTCATCATCACCATCCCGGCGGTGATCATCCCGATCACGCTGGCCCTGATCGCTGCCTATGCTTTCGCCTGGATCCCGTTCCGGGGTCGGAACGTCCTGTTCGTGGGCGTGTTCGCCCTCCAGGTCGTCCCGATCCAGGTCACGATGATCCCGTTGCTGACGATTTACACCAGCTGGAACCTGACCCAGTCGTTCTGGCCGGTGTGGTTGTCGCACACCATCTTCGGTCTCCCGCTTGCCATCTTCCTGCTGCACAACTTCATGACCGAGATCCCGACCTCGATCGTGGAGGCGGCCCGGGTGGACGGTGCCGGGCACGTGAAGATCTTCTTCAACGTGCTGATGCCGCTGCTGGTTCCGGCGATCGCGGCCTTCGGCATCTTCCAGTTCCTCTGGGTGTGGAACGACCTGCTGGTGTCCATCGTGTTCGCATCCAGCCCGAACCTGCAGCCGTTGACAAAGGTGGTGTCCGATCTCTCCGGAACCCGTGGGTCGCAATGGGAGTTGCTGTCGGCCGGTGCATTCATCTCGATGATCGTGCCCCTGGTGATCTTCCTCAGCCTGCAGCGCTTCTTCGTTCGCGGCCTGCTGGCGGGCGGCGTCAAAGGCTGACCTGACATGGATCCGGCGGGTGCTCTCGACCGCACGCGGCGAGAGCAGGACGTCCGTGCTAGGTACTGGCGGTGAGCGGCATCGTCGATGTCGCCCGCGCTGCCGGTGTCTCGCCGACAACGGTGTCCCGCGCCCTGCGCGGTCTCCCTGGGGTATCCGATGCCACCCGGGAGACCGTGCAGGAGGCGGCCACCAGGCTCGGCTACTTCCCGTCGCCGACCGCAGCGGCCCTGCCCACCGGCCGGACCAATGCGATCGGTGTTCTGGTGCCGTGGATCTCGCGCTGGTTCTTCACCGCGGTGATCGACGGGGCGCAGGATGTGGTGGCCGGTGCCGGCTACGACATGCTGCTGTACGCGGTCGGCGCCAAGACCTCGCACCCGCCGGAGGCCTGGGACGTCCGGTCGATCTCCAAGCGGGTGGACGGCATCCTCGCGTTGTCGATCCAGATGTCCGAGCAGCAGGTGGCGATGCTGAACAGTTCGGACGCGGCCGTCGTCTCGATCGGCCCGGAGCTGCAGGGCTTCTGCCGGATCAGGGTCGACGACGTCGAGGTCGGCCGGTCGGCCGCCGCCCACCTGATCCGGTTGGGTCATCGCACCGTCGGCTTCATCGGCGGCGACCCGGCCGATTCCTTCGGGCTGCCGGTCGCTCCCGACCGGCTCAGCGGAGCCCAGATCACGATGGCCGAGATCGGCTGCCGCATCGATCCGCAGCACGTGCTTCCGGCGGAGTTCTCCGTGGAGGGCGGGATCGCGGCGTTCGCCGAATTCGCCCGGATCCCCGAGCCGCCGACCGCAGTGCTGGCGGCCTGTGACGAGATCGCCATCGGGCTGATCCATGCGGCCAGGGCGGCCGGCTGGCAGGTACCGGGAGACCTGTCGGTGATCGGGGTGGACGGCCACGACCTGGCCGAACTGTTCGGGCTCACCACGGTGTCCCAGCCGGTGCGCGAGGAGGGCAGGCTCGCAGCCGAGATGCTGCTCGACGGGATCGGCGGGAAACGGCCATCGCCGCCGCGGCTGGTGACCCTGCCGACCACTCTGATCGAACGGGAGACCACCGGCATCGCCGGCCTGCAGCACCCGGTGCCCCGGCGGGGGGCGTTGGAGCGGGCGACGAGAATCGAACTCGCGTAATCAGTTTGGAAGACTGAGGCTCTACCATTGAGCTACGCCCGCGCGCCGCTCGCGCGGTGCAGCAGCGATGTTACCCGACCGGCCGGATCGCTCGGCGCATTCGACGGCGCCCGCGACTCCTTCGCCTTCGACTAGGCTGGTCCGAGCCGTCGGGGAGTCCTTCGGCGACGGGGTGTAGCGCAGCTTGGTAGCGCATCCGCTTTGGGAGCGGAAGGCCGCAGGTTCAAATCCTGTCACCCCGACCACCACCACGAATCAACGGCAGGGGGTCGGAGATGCGTAGAAGCTGGCTGGTCGTCCCGGCCCTGGCCGCGGTCGTGGTTCTCGGCGGTTGCGCCCAACCTGGGTCTGCGGCGCCCGGGTCGGCGGCGCCGGGTGGTGCCGGGCCGACCGGGTCGGCAGCATCCGAGTCGGCGTCGACCGCCGCGGATCCGGGCGCTCCGGCGTCATCGGACCCGGCGTCATCAGGCCCGTCGTCGGCACCACTTCCAGCGACGTCCCCCGCACCGTCGACCACCGGTACGCCGGTGAAGGCGACCTCACGGCCACTCCCGGGCTGTACTCCGGACACCTTGAAGACGGTGACGGCCGGGCGGCTGACCCTGGCGACCGGACCGACCCGCACCGCGCCGTGGTTCCAGGGCGTTCCCGCCGGGGGCCAGGGTTTCGAGGCCGCGGTCGCGGCCGCGGTGGCCGATCGGCTCGGCTACGACCCGGCGCACGTCACCTGGACGACGGTCGACCCCACGCAGGCTCGCAGCGGCGCAGCGACCGGGTTCGACGCGCTCATCGACCAGCAGGTGATCCCGGACCAGCCGTCCGTCACCGTCCAGTACTCGACGGGCTACCTCGACAATTCCCTGGTGCTGCTGGCGCCCGAGGATTCGCCGGTCGCCGCCGCGACCACTCTCGCCGAGCTCTCCGGGCACCCGATCGCAGTGTTCCCCGAGGTCGTGGGCCTACCCATCCCCGGCGCCACGAAGGTTGCCACCGGACCGGCGGCCGAACGCGCGGTGGATTCCGGCGCCGTGGTCGGGGTGGTCGCACCGGTCACGGCCGCCCAGGGCATGCTCGGCAACTCGGGGCTCGCCGTCGTCGGGCAGGTCCCGGCACCCTCAGGTCAGCAGGCCCGTCAGCTGGGGATGCTGATCCCGAAATCGTCCACTGTCGCCCCCTGCGTGTCCGCCGCCCTGGACACCTTGCGCGTCGAGGGCGCCCTCACCGGCCTCGCCCACACCTGGCTGCCGGTCACCACCGGGCCGGTGCTGGCCTCCGGCTGAGCGCGGCTGCCCCGCTCAGCGGAGGTGGTCGTACGGTGCGCCGCTGCCGCCCCGGTCGATCGACACCTGCGGCACCAGCGTGGTCGGCTGCGGCCCGCCGTAGCGGGCCCAGGACGTCACCCGCAGCGGCAGGCCACGGATCACCCGGTACACACTGCCCGAGGGGTATCCCCTGATGAAGGTTCCGTCGTGCGGGTAGAACAGCAGGTGGTTCCATCGGCCGCTGTGTCCGCCATTGGCGACAGCGACCGCGTCGACGACCACGGACGGCTGGGTCCCGACGCCGAGGCATGCCCAGGCCGGGACGTACACCGGACCACCTCCGGCCATCCGGTAGACCCGGTGGCTGGCGTAGGCGCGGATGTAGGTGCCATCCCTGGGTCGTAGCGAGATGTTGCTCCAGGTGCCGGTACCAGCGTGTTGCACGGCCCGCGCGTCGATGTCGATCGCGGTGTGCCGACCACCCACCGCCGACCACGACGACACCGGAATCGGCGCGCCGCCCGCGAATCCGTACACCCGGCGCTCGCCGTAGGCCCGGATGTAGGTCCCGTTGGCGGGCTGCTTGTTCAGGTGGGCGTACTTGCCGGCCGACCCGGCGTTGCTGATGGCCGCCCCGTCGACATCGATGGCTGTATGCCGTGCGCCGATCGCCGCCCACGACGAGAGGTAGACGGCGGCGCCACCGGCCACCCGGTACACCTTGCCGCTGGGTTGTGACCTCAGGAAGGTGCCCTCGGCGGGGCGGTCATTCAACGCGTCGAACTGGGCCCGGGTCAGCGTGCTCACCGGTCTCCGGCCGCCGAAGGGGCCCCAGGACCGGACATAGAGTGGTGCGCCGCCGGCCACCCGGTAGACCTCCGAGCCCCCTGAGACGCGGACGAAGGTGCCGTCCCGCACCGCCAGGGCGGCTGCCGTGACCGCTGTAACCGCCGCCGGCGCGCTCGCCGGGTCCGGCGATGACTCTGCAGCGGGCGAGAGCAGACCGGCGAACCCTGAGCTCTGCGCGGCCGTGCCGTCGGTGCCCTGGATCGCCCGGGCCGAATAGGTGGCGGTGGCCCGCATCGGGTCCGGGTAGGTGCCGCCCGGACCGGTCTGCAGCACCGCGACGAAATAGTGGGCGGTATAGCCGACCGAGTGGATCGCGTAGGGCTGCGCCGTGAAGTAGCTGTCCGCGCCCCACCCCTGCTTGGAGCCGTGGGTGCCGGACAACGCGTTCAGGCCGAACTTCTGGTTGAAACCGTCGGAGCCGTTCGGTGCGGTCTGGGCCATCACCGGAATGAGCCACGGGCCCACCGCAGCGTCCTTCTGCGCCCGGAAGAGGAATTGCGTCATGTCGCGGGCGGTGATCCGGGCCGCACCCCAGTGTCCGGCCCGGTCCGTGGCGTTGCTGGTGCGTCCGAGCCCGTAGCGGGCGGCGATGGTCGGGATGGCGTTCGCCGAGAACAGCGAGCTGGCAGTGGCGTCGTCGGAGTACCGCAGCATGTAGCTGAGCTGACTCTTCACGTCAGCGGGGGTGCTCTGGTACCCGCCGTAGAGCACCAGGTAGTACGACGCCAGGAGCAGTTTCATGATCGATTCGGAGGCGACCTGGGAATTGGCGTTGGCGGTGCTGCCCAGCGCCTTGCCGCTGGCGCGGTCGAGCACGCTGATGGCCTGGCTGACCCCGGAGACGCCTGCATGTGCGGCAGCGGACCTGACGGCCTCGGCGGGTGTCGTTCCGGAGTTCCCGCTCGGACAACTCGCGGCCGCGACGGCCACGGCCTGCACGGTCGGGGCAGCCGGGTACGCGGTCGACGTCACCGATCCGAGCGATGCGCCCACCAGAGCGAGCACCGCGATGGTGGCGCGTACAACCATGGTTCCCCCGGAGCGGTCGACGTCGGTCCGTAGTCACCGTACGCGCGCCCGGCGACTCCGCTGCCGCTCATGGCCGGTCCCGGCCTCCGATGGGAGCGGAACCGGGTCGGTCCCGGACGCTCTAGACTTGCCAGGTCCGAATCGGCGCGCGTTGCGTGCGCCCGCTGCGCAGCCCACCCCGCAGCCGTCGAAAGTCTGAGGAGTTCCGCGTGAAGAGCACTGTCGAGCACCTGAACCCGACCAGGGTGAAGCTCACCGTCGAGGTTCCGTTCGACGAGCTCGGACCCCACTTCGACAAGGCCTACGGCGCGCTCGCCGGCCAGGTCAAGATCCCCGGGTTCCGCCAGGGCAAGGTGCCGCCGCGCATCCTGGACGCCCGGCTGGGCCGCGGCGCGATCCTGTCCGAGGTGGTCAACGATGCGGTACCGGCGAAGTACGGCCAGGCCGTCGAGGAGAACCAGCTCACTCCGCTGGGCCAGCCCGACATCGAGGTCACCCGGATCGAGGACCGCGAGCTGCTGGAGTTCACCGCCGAGGTCGATGTCCGTCCGGAGATCACCCTGCCGGCGGTCGGCGAGATCGCCGTCACGGTCGACGACGTCGAGGTGACCGAGGCCGACATCGACGAGCAGGTGGAGGCGCTGCGCGAGCGGTTCGCCAGTACCACCGCCGTCCAGCGTCCGGCCGCCGACGGCGATCTGGTCACCATCGACCTGCGCGCGTCGGTGGACGGCGAGGAACTCGAGGACGCCACGGCCGACGGCCTGAGCTACCGGATCGGGACCGGCGATCTCGTCGACGGTATCGACGAGGCCGTGACCGGTCTGTCCGCCGGCGACTCGACCACCTTCACCACCAAACTCGTCGCCGGTGAGCACGCGGGCCGGGAGGCCGACGTCACGGTCACCGTCGGCGCGGTCAACGAGCGCGTGCTGCCCGAGGTGGACGCCGAGTTCGCCCAGTTGGCGAGCGAGTTCGACACCGTCGAGGAGCTGCGCGACGACCTCGTGGAGAAGATCCGCCGGGTGAAGAACCTCTCCCAGGGCGCGGCGGCCCGCGACAAGGTGCTCGAGGCTCTGCTCGGGATGACCGAGATCGCCGTTCCGGAGAGCATCGTCGCCTCGGAGGTCGAGGTCCGGGCGCACGACGCGATCCATTCGTTCAACCACGACGAGGACGCGTTCGCGGCCTACCTCGAGGGGGAGGGCAAGACCCGGGAGGAGTTCGACGCGGAGATCCGCACCTCGGCCGAGGACGCCGTCCGGACCCAGCTGCTGCTCGACGCGCTCGCCGAGGCCGACGGCATCGGGGTCACCCAGGAGGAGTTCACCGAGCGGGTCATCTACAACGCGCAGCGCTTCGGCGTCTCGCCGGACGAGTACTTCAAGCGGCTGCAGGATGCCAACCAGCTCGCATCGGTGTTCGCCGACGTCCGCCGCGGGAAGGCGCTGGCCACCGTTGTCGGCAAGGCCACCATCACCGACGCCTCCGGCAATGCGCTCAACATCGACGAGCTCTTCGGGATCGAGGACGTCGAGGACGAGTTGACCGGTGGCGTGGTCGACGGGGATGTGCTCGATGCGGATGTCCTCGACGCGGATGACGGGACCAGCTACGACGACGACTCCGACGAGTCGGGCTCGGAAGACTCGGGCTCGGATGACGACGAGCGGGTCGACGACGGCGCGCCGACCGGAGCGGTCGCGGCCGACCGCGGCTGATCGGTCGGCTGCCGGGCGAAGCTGCGCCACCGGCCGGCGCCGGTGACGCTGCGGTCACGCCGTCAGCGAACAGCATCCGATCGGGGCATCTACCGTCGGCACCCGTCGTTACTGTCGGGTGAGACCCTCCGATGCGGGACGTTGCTTCGGAAGGTCGGATGCACCGATCACCAGCACGATCAGATGCCCAGCGGATCGCTATCTCGAGGAGCAGCAGTGAGCAACCGCCACCCCCTGGCAGCCGTGGAAGCGGCCGCCCCGGAGATCCTGCCAGCAGTGATGCGCGGCACCCCCGGCCTGACCCTGTCGGACTCCGTGTCCGAGCGTCTGCTCCGTGAGCGGATCATCATCCTGGGCTCGGAGGTGCGCGACTCCAACGCCAACGAGATCACTGCCCAACTGCTGCTGTTGGCCGCGGAGGACCCGGAGAAGGACATCACCCTCTACATCAACTCGCCCGGTGGCTCGGTCACGGCGGGGATGGCCATCTACGACACCATGATGTTGGTCGAACCGGATGTGGCGACAACGGCCATGGGCCTGGCCGCCTCGATGGGACAGTTCCTGCTGACCGCGGGCGCGCCGGGCAAGCGCACGGCGCTGCCGCACGCCCGGATCCTCATGCACCAGCCGAGTGCCGGTGTCGGCGGTACCGCGGCGGACATCGCCATCCAGGCCGAGATGCTGAACAAGTCCAAGCGGGAGATGGCCGAACTGATCGCCCAGCACACCGGCCAGACCGTCGAGCGGATCATCATCGACTCCGACCGCGACCGCTGGTTCACCGCGCAGGAGGCGCTCGAGTACGGATTCATCGACAAGGTAGTCAGCAGGGCCGCCCAGGTCCCGGCCGGCAACTGACTGCGGACCAGGAAGAGGAACGACGAATGAACATGTCCGCCGGCAACGGCTACCCGACCGGGGCGGCCCACGGGCACGCCCTGAACACTCCCCAGGCCCGCTACATCCTGCCGTCGTTCGTGGAGCGCACCAGCTACGGCGTCAAGGAGTCGAACCCGTACAACAAGCTCTTCGAGGAGCGCATCATCTTCCTCGGCGTGCAGATCGACGACGCGTCCGCGAACGACGTGATGGCCCAGTTGCTCACGCTGGAGTCGACCGACCCGGACCGCGAGATCATCATGTACATCAACTCGCCGGGCGGTTCGTTCACGTCGATGACGGCCATCTACGACACCATGCAGTACGTGCGCCCGCACGTGCGCACCGTGTGCCTGGGTCAGGCGGCCTCGGCGGCCGCCGTCCTGCTGGCCGCGGGCACGCCGGGTAAGCGGCTGGCGCTGCCGAACTCACGGATCCTGATCCACCAGCCGGCCACCGAGGGGGTCTACGGTCAGGTCTCCGACCTGGAGATCCAGGCGAACGAGATCCAACGGATGCGCTCCACCCTCGAGGACCTGCTGTCCCGGCACTCGAACAAGACGGTGGAAGAGGTCCGGCTCGACATCGACCGGGACAAGATCCTCACCGCCGCCGAGGCCAAGGAGTACGGCCTGATCGACGACGTTCTCGGATACCGCAAGCTCGAGGGCTGATCCCGGGGCACCGCCGGGCCGGGCGACGGAAATCTCCCTGGCGCGGCGGTGCGCGGCGGCTACCCTGGGCGGGCGACCCGCCGACGCCCGGTATCCGCTGTCGTATCCGAAAGCCCGGGCCGGGAGAGTCGTCGAGTCCGTGTCGTGACGGCCGAAACCCGGCCGACGCGGGGGATTACCGGTACCGTCGAGAAGGTCGCGGCCCCTCCGTGGGGGTTCCCCCGGAGGTCGGGCCGTGGCGCTGACCGTCAGCGAAGATCGAGGAAGATCGAGAGGGGCTCATGGCACGCATCGGTGACGGAGGCGATCTCCTGAAGTGTTCTTTCTGCGGGAAGAGCCAGAAGCAGGTGCGCAAGCTGATCGCGGGCCCCGGCGTCTACATCTGCGATGAGTGCATCGACCTGTGCAACGAGATCATCGAGGAGGAGCTGGCCGAGACCAGCGACGTCAAGCTCGACGAGCTGCCCAAGCCGGTAGCGATCCGCGAGTACCTCGACCAGTACGTGATCGGCCAGGACGCCGCCAAGAAGGCGCTGTCGGTCGCGGTCTACAACCACTACAAGCGGATCCAGGCGGGGCCCGATCGTGGCCCCGAGCCGGTGGAGCTGGCCAAGTCGAACATCCTGATGCTCGGGCCGACCGGGTGCGGCAAGACCTACCTTGCGCAGACCCTGGCCAAGATGCTCAACGTGCCGTTCGCGATCGCCGATGCCACTGCGCTCACCGAGGCGGGGTACGTCGGCGAGGATGTCGAGAACATCCTGCTCAAGTTGATCCAGGCCGCCGACTACGACGTCAAACGCGCGGAGACCGGCATCGTCTACATCGACGAGGTCGACAAGATCGCCCGCAAGTCGGAGAACCCGTCGATCACCCGGGACGTGTCGGGCGAGGGCGTCCAGCAGGCCCTGCTGAAGATCCTCGAGGGCACCCAGGCGTCGGTGCCGCCGCAGGGCGGCCGCAAGCATCCGCACCAGGAATTCATCCAGATCGACACCACCAACGTGCTGTTCATCGTGGCCGGCGCGTTCGCCGGGCTGGAGAAGATCATCGGTGAGCGGGTCGGCAAGCGCGGCATCGGCTTCGGGGCCGAGGTACGCAGCAAGTACGACATCGACGCCTCCGACATCTTCTCCGATGTGATGCCCGAGGACCTGATCAAGTTCGGACTGATCCCCGAGTTCATCGGCCGGTTGCCGGTGGTCGCCTCGGTGACGCACCTCGACCGCGAGTCGCTGATCAGCATCCTGACCGACCCGCGGGACGCGTTGTCCAAGCAGTACCAGCGATTGTTCGAGATGGACGGTGTCGGGCTGGAGTTCACCCCCGACGCCCTGGAGGCGATCGCCGACGAGGCGATCCTGCGTGGCACCGGTGCCCGTGGCCTGCGCGCCATCATGGAGGAGGTCCTCCTCCCCGCCATGTACGAAGTTCCCGGTCGGGACGACGTCGAGCGGGTCGTCGTGAGCGAAGAGACCGTCAGGGAGAACGTCTACCCGACCATCGTTCCGCGGCCCAGCAAGCGCACTCCGCGCGAGAAGAGTGCCTGACCAGGGCTGCTGCATCACCCAGTCGTCACCCCGGCGGCGTCGGACCAGCGGTCCGACGCCGCCGTCGTGGTGCTGGGTTCACCCGGGTACGCACAGCCGATGGGCCGCGAGGAGATCAGCCCGGGATGCAGGACGTCTGCATGTAGGAGCTGATGCTCGTCAGGGCGGTCGTGATGGCCGGATCCGCCAACGACATGATCGCTTCCGTGCCGCTCTTGCCCACCATCCCGCCGGCAGCGGTCTTGAGGGTGGCCAGATCGTCCTGCACGTTCGCCGGGGCTCCGGCCACCCCGGCGAAGGCCGCATCGACCTGGTCCTGGGTGATCGGCCCGGCCCCGGGAGTCATCGGCGACGCGAACAACAACACCACCCGGTAGATGGCGTTGCACTCCGCCGACGCACCGGGGATCTCCGACGGCAGCGACTGCATGGTCGGCAGCCCGCTGGGCAATCCGGTGGGCAGCGGCGCGTCACTCGCGGGGGTGGAGCTCTCCGGCGCGGCCTCGCTGGTCGGGGCGTCCGCGGTGACCGTCGAGTCCGTCTGCGGCGCGGAGGCCTCGGTCGGCGCGCTGGGCAGATCGGTCGGAAGGTCGGTCGGGAGCGAACTGGGCAGATCCGACGGGAGATCGGTCGGGAAATCGTCGGAGGACGGGATACCCGGGCCGGCCTGCGCCGTGCCCGCCACCTCCGAGCCGCAGCCACCGGCGACCAGCAGGGCGGCGGCCGCGAGCGCAGCGACAGCGGTACGGATCTTCATGTGCGCTCCCCGAGGCTGCTGATCTGGTTCGCCGCATCGTATCGTCGCGCCGCTGTCCGGGTGGACGTTCGGGCGATCACGCCCGCGGCCGGGGTCCGGCTAGGCCCGGATCAGCGCCGGCTCGGCCAGGTGAAACGCGTCGGCGATGAGCTCGAACGAGCGCAGTCGGGCGGCCGGCCCATGGGTACGGGTGGTGATCATCAACTCGTCGACACCGAACCGGTCGACGAGCCCGGCGAGGCCGGCGGCGACCTCCGCGCCGTCGCCGATCACCTCGGTCGACTGGAATGCGCTGATCAGATCCCGGTCGGCTTCGGTGTAGGGGTAGGTCTCGGCCTGTTCCGGCGTCGGGGTCTGCTGGAGTCGCCCGGTGCGGAGCAGCAGCATCGACAACGCTCCGGCGGCGGCTTCCCGGCGGGCGGTGGCCGCATCGTCCGCCGCCAGCGCCGTGACGCCGATCATCGCCCATGGCCGGTCCAGCACCGCAGACGGTCGGAACGTGTCCCGGTAGAGATCGAGTACCGCGCCGGTGGCTCCGCCGGCCCCGGCGAAGTGGTGCGCGAAGGCGAACGGCAGGCCGAGCCGGGCGGCGAGCCGCGCGGAGAAGTCCGAGGACCCGAGCAGCCAGATCGGCACGGACGACACCGGTGTCGCCCGAATGGCTGCGAACGGGTGCTCGGCCGGAAAGTCCCGGTCCAGGAAGTGCCGGAGTTCGGTCAGCCGGTCGGTGAAGTCGTCCGCGGACGGGTCCGCGCGTCGTCGCAGGGCGAACGCCGTGAGCTGGTCGGTCCCCGGTGCCCGGCCCAGTCCGAGATCGATCCGACCCGGATGCAGAGCGGCGAGGGTGCCGAACTGTTCGGCGACGGTGAGCGGGGCATGGTTGGGCAGCATCACACCCCCGGAGCCGAGCCGCAGGGTCGAGGTGTTCGCCGCCAGGTGCGCGATCAGCACAGCGGGCGCCGCCGAGGCGACCGCGGGCATGCCGTGGTGCTCGGCGACCCAGAAACGGTGGTAGCCCGCAGCCTCGACGGCCCGGGCCAGTTCCGTGGTGGCCGCAAGGGCCTGCCCCGGCGTGCTGCCGCTGCCCACCCCGGCCAGGTCCAGCACCGACAGCGGCACCGGCGCCGATCCCGAGGGTGCGGCGGTGATCTCTTCGACACTCACGTCTGTTCCTCCCGCGACGGTGCCCTGACCGCCTCATCGGAGACAACCGCGGCGCCGCGGTCGGTGATTCCCGTCCGCCGGCAATTGCTCGGGTGACCCGAACCGCTCAGGCGCCGGTGACCCGCTCCGGTCCGGTATAGAGGTTGAATCCGTCGGATCGGGTGAAACCGATCAGCGTCATGCCGGCATCCTCGGCGAGGTCGACCGCCAACGACGAGGGTGCCGAGACGGCGACCAGCACTCCGATGCCGGCCATCAGCGCCTTCTGCACCAACTCGAAGGACGCCCTGGACGAGGTGACCAGCGCCAGATCGGTGGCAGGCAGCCGGCCGGCCAGCAGGGCCGCACCGATCACCTTGTCCACGGCGTTGTGCCGGCCGACGTCCTCCCTGACCAGGGTCAGCATGCCGGCGGGGTCGGCGAGGCCGGCCGCGTGCAGGCCGCCGGTCTTTGAAAACCCCCGTTGCTCGACCCGGAGCGCCGACGGCAGCCGGAGGATCATGTCCGGGTCGAACAACGGTCGACCCGGCACCAACGGGTAGCGGGTCCGGGTGCGCAGCGCCTCGATGGAGGCCGACCCGCAGACCCCGCAGGCCGAGCTGGTGATCCCGCTCCTGGTCGCCGACTCGAGGGCGAGATCGATGACGGGAGAACCCATCTCGGCCAGAGTAACGTCCAGGACGTTGTAGGTGTTGCGGCCCTGCTCGTCGACCCCGTCGCAGTACCGGACGAACCGCACGTCCTCGGCGGTACTGATCACGCCCTCGGCGTGCAGGAAGCCGTGCACCAGCTCGACATCGTGCCCGGGGGTGCGCATGGTCAGGCTGAGCCGGCGCCCGCCGACCCGCATCTCCAACGGCTCCTCGCCGGCCACCGTGTCGGGTCGCGACACGAACGCGCCCGCCGCGAACCGGCGTACCGGCTTGGGAACGGTGACCCTGCTCACCGCTCCAGCATGCCAGCCCGACCCCCGGTCCGACCGCGCAGCGTCAGCGGCGCACCATCCTGATCTCCAGAATGCCCTGGGAGTCGATCTTCTCGGCTCCGTTCGGGATGAACCCGTGGTTGACGTAGAACGCCGACGCCCGCGGGTTGTCGCGGTAGACCCACAGCAGGGCCGGACCATCTCCGATGGCCGCGGTGAGCAGTCCGTTGGCGATCCCCGATCCCTGGTGGGCGGCCCTCACGTAGATCGCGTAGAGCTCGATCGGGGTCGGAGCGTCGACGTCGCGGCCGGGTCCGGCGATCGCGATGCCGATCACCTCGCCGTCCAGTTCGGCGAGCACATGCACGGCCTGACCGGACTCGATCTCCTTGCGGCGACGCACGGCCATCCGGCCGGCGTCGAACTCGGCCAACCGTTCTTCGCCCCACAGTTCGCCGTACGCCTCGCGCCAGCACTCCAGATGACAGGCGGCAAATGCCTCGGCGTCGTCGGGCACGGCCAGGCGCACGGTAGCGGTCGTCTCCATGCAAGCCACCTGCCGGCATCCGTCGGGCTCAGGCGGGTGCTTCCGGTCGGCGCCTCGACTACACCGACCGGCCCGGTGTTGTGCTCAGGCTAGTGCACCCCGGGTGACCGAGTGGCTGCGCTACCGGTCAGCCGGCGGAGAGGGCCTGCCACGCCGCAGCGGTGACCGCGGCCAACTGCGCCTTGCCCCCCGCACCGCTGTACCCGGAGCCCTGCACCCACACGGTGAGCCCGGATCCGGTCCGCTGACAGTTCGTGGCCACCACGTCGTCGGGATTCTCCTGCTGGCCGGTGGGCACGTTCTGCATGTGCCGGATCAGACAGTCGACGTCGCCGACCTCGACCACCTCGGTCATCGGCACGGCCAAGCCGAGATCGGCCGGGTCGTAGACCGGTCCGTTGGTCAGGCCCGGACTGTCCGCACGTACCGCGATCACCGACACCAGTGATTCCAGGTCCGCGCTCGAGTAGCCCTGGAAGCCGGCCGCTGCGCCGCCGTAGGCCGCCTGGTAGGCGGCCGTGGTGAGCCGTTGGGTGTTGGCCAGCCGGGTCGTCATGCTCTGCACGACAGCGGGTTTCGCCCCCTTGGCTGTCGCCGCCGCCACCTGGGTGGTGAGCCCGGGCAGGGTGTCGGGCATGGTCAGCGGGCGGGTGTCGACGGCGGTGGCCTCCGCACTGCTCGCGCCGCCCCAGCTCAGCACGTCGGTGAACAGCAGGACGGCGGCGACCAGGATGGTCGCCACCACGCCGATCGCCAACCCCAGTACCAGTCCCGACGTGCTGCTCCGACCCGCACCGGCACGGCCCTGGGTGGTCGATGGCGGAGGCGCCGCCGGGAACCCCGGTCCGGGAGCCGCCGGGTACCCCTGCTGACCCGGTGCCTGGTACGACGGTTGACCGGAGGACGGTGGGTACGCCTGCTGACCCGGCGCCTGGTAGGACTGCTGACCGGGAGCCGGCGGGTAGGGCGGTTGGCCGGGCGCCGGGTACTGCGCGGGCCGGGCGGGATCGGGCTGCGGTTGGCCTTGGTGGCCCCACTGGTCGCTCACCCGGAAAGTGGATCACATCGGGGTCGCGGATGTGGCCGGTTCGGCGCGGAGTCGTCGCAGTGTCGGGTGCTGGTGGCACCATGGGTCGGTGACCCTGTACCGCGACACCGGAGTGGTGCTGCGGGTGACCAAGCTCGGCGAGGCCGACCGCATCGTCACCCTGCTCACCCGCCGGGAGGGCAGGGTGCGGGCGGTCGCCAAAGGGGTGCGCCGCACCAAGAGTCGGTTCGGCGGCCGGTTGGAGCCGTTCAGCCACGTCGACCTGCAGCTCTACGCCGGGCGCAACCTGGACATCGTCACCCAGGCCGAGGCCATCGACTCGTTCGGTTCGATGATCGCGGCCGACTACGGTCGGTACACCGCAGCCACCGCCATCGTGGAGACCGCCGAACGGTTGACCGCCGAGGAGCGCGAGCCGTCCCTGCGGCTCTACCTGCTGCTGGTCTCCGCGCTCCGGGCGTTGGCCGAGACCGGCCGCGACCCGTCCCTGGTGCTGGACGCGTTCCTGCTCCGGGCGATGTCGCTCGCCGGGTGGGCGCCGGCGCTCATCGAGTGCGCCCGGTGCAATGCACCGGGCCCGCACGCCGCCTTCCACATCCCGTCCGGCGGCCTGCTCTGCCCGAACTGCCGGTCGGTGGGCGCGGCCCGGCCGGCGCCCGGCTCGATGGCGTTGATGGCCGCGCTGGCCGGCGGCGACTGGGACAGCGCCGACAGTGCCGAGCCGTCCTGCCGCCGGGAGGCGTCCGGGCTGGTGGCGGCGCTGCTGCAGTGGCACCTGGAGCGCGGTCTCAAGTCCCTGCCGTTGGTCGACCGCACGGCCGCGCGGTGACCAGGCCGCCGACGCCGCACCCCAGCGGCGCCCGACCGCCGGTGATCCCGGCCGAGCTGGTGCCGCGGCACGTGGCGCTGGTGATGGACGGCAACGGCCGCTGGGCCAAGGCCCGCGGGCTGCCGCGCACCGAGGGCCACAAGCGGGGGGAAGCGGCGCTGTTCGACGTCGTGGAGGGCGCCATCGAACTGGGCGTCCGGCAGCTGTCCGCCTACGCGTTCTCGACCGAGAACTGGAAGCGGTCGCCGGACGAGGTCAAGTTCTTGATGGGGTTCAACCGGGACGTCATCCGGCGACGGCGGGACGGCATGCACGAGCTCGGCGTCCGGGTGCGGTGGGCCGGCCGGCGGCCACGGCTGTGGCGCAGCGTCATCCACGAGCTCGAGGTGGCCGAGCAACTCACCGCCCGCAACAACGTCCTGACGTTGACCATGTGCGTCAACTACGGCGGCCGCGCCGAGATCGCGGATGCCGCCAAGGCCATCGCCATCGAGGCGGCGGCCGGACGGATCAACCCGGCGAAGGTGGACGAACGAATGCTGGCCCGGTACCTCGACGAGCCCGACATGCCCGATGTCGATCTGTTCGTCCGCTCGTCGGGCGAGCAGCGCACCAGCAACTTCCTGCTCTGGCAGTCGGCCTATGCCGAGTTGGTCTTCCTGGACACGCTGTTCCCGGACTTCGACCGGCGGAATCTGTGGCAGGCCTGCGAGATCTACGCCCGCCGGGACCGCAGATTCGGTGGCGCACAGGAATCGGTCGGCAGCACGGCCGACCCGGCGGAACCGACGGCGTCATGACGGTCACCGCCCCGCGGCCGACCCGGCCGCCGAAGCCGAAGTACCGTCCGGGATCGCTGGAGATCTTCGGGCTGATCCTGCTCACCGCGCTCGCCCTGCGCGGGCCGCTCGAGCATCTCTTCACCGCCCCCGGCATGCAGACCTGGGCCACCACCTTCGTCTCGGTGTGCGTGCAGGCCATCCCGTTCCTGGTGCTCGGGGTGCTGGTGTCCGGGGCGATCGCAGCCTTCGTGCCGTCGTCGTTCTTCACCCGGATCATGCCCAAGAGCCCGGCCCTGGCCGTACCGGTCGCCGGGGTCTGCGGCTTCGCGCTGCCGGGCTGTGAATGCGGGTCGATCCCGATCGCCAACCGGCTGATCGACCGGGGCGTCCGGCCCTCTGCGGCCCTGGCCTTTCTGCTCTCCGCACCGGCCATCAACCCGATCGTGCTGGTCGCCACCGCGGTCGCGTTCTCCACCGAACCGAAGATGGTCTGGGCCCGGCTGGTCGCCGGGCTGCTCACCGCCGTGATCGTCGGCTGGATCTGGGAGCGGATCGGCCGTCCGGAATGGATGCGGCCGCGGCTGCGCCGCGCCGTCACCGACGATGCCCGCGGATGGTCGGTGTTCCTCGACACCATGCGCGGCGATTTCACCCAGGCGGCCGGGTTCCTGGTGCTGGGCGGCGGGGTGGCCGCAACGTTCAAGGTGCTGGTGTCGCAGGGTTGGATGCAGCACATCGGGTCGTCGCTGCTGCTCTCGGTGATCCTGATGGCGGTGCTGGCGTACATGCTGGCGCTCTGCTCCGAGGCGGACGCCTTCGTCGCGGCGTCGTTCACCACCATCCCGGTGATCGGCAAGCTGGTCTTCCTCACCGTCGGCCCAGCGGTCGACGTCAAGCTCACCGCGCTGCAGGCCGGTACCTTCGGTCGTCTGTTCGCCACCCGCTTCGCCCCGCTCACCTTCGGGGTCGCGGTGTTGGTCGGCGTCGGCGTCGGCATCGCGTTCTGGGGGCTGTAGCCGATGAACAAGGAGACCCAGTCCATCCTGGTCGGCCTGCTCGGCGGGCTGCTGATCTCGATCACCGCATCCGGCCGGTTCACCAGCTACGTCAAGCCCGGGTTCGCGCCGTTGCTGATGACGGCCGGCATCGTCCTGGTGCTGGTTGCGGTGCTCTCGCTGATCCAGGCGATCCGGTCCGAGATGCGCGCCACCAGGGCAGCCGAGGCGGCTGCGGTGGGAGGGCCGCCCGGCGCCTCCGTGGCGGCCGCGCCCGAGGGCGACCACGGGCACGCGGCCGGCGCGCCGGTCGCGGTCGACGTGCAGGGGGCCGACCCTGCCGCCGTGGACGCGCACGGCCACGAGCACACCGCCTCGCGGGCGCCGTGGCTGCTGCTGGTGCCGGTACTGGTGCTGCTGCTGGTCGCACCGACCGCGCTCGGCGCCGACGCGGTGTCCCGCAACGCCGGGTCCCAGGGCCTGGCCGGGCTGGACGTCGCGGCGCCCGCGCCGGTCGCGGACAAGAGCGGCGTCACCGGCGACGGCGGCTACAAACCCAACGACGGCACCGGCAGGTCCAACGGTACGGCGGCCTCGACCCGACGGACCATGCAGTTCCCGGCCCTGCCGGCCGGCCAGAACCCCCAGGTGACGTTGAAGGACTTCGTGCTGCGGGCGCTCTACGACGGCGAGAACTCGGTCGCCGTCAGTCCGGTCACGGTGACCGGCTTCATCGCGCCGGCCGGCGACGGGGAGAAGGGCGGCTACACGATCGCTCGGATGGTGATCAGCTGCTGTGCCGCCGACGCCTCCGCGCTCCGCATCCACGTGGCCGGAGACGCGCCGCTCCCGCAGAACACCTGGGTGACCGCGGTGGTGCAGGCCGATCCCGGCACCGGGACGCTGGCCAACGACTACGTGCCGACGGTCACCGTGCACTCCATGACCCAGACCGGCCAGCCGTCGGACCCGTACGAGCACTGACGTCTCGGGTCGATTCAGCCCTCGCCGAGCTCGGCCGTCAGCGCTTCGGCCAGCCGGGGGTGGGTGAACACGAAACCCGAGGCGTCGAGCGCTCCGGGGACCGCGCGCTGCCCACCCAGCAGCTCCTCGGCGAACTCGCCGAGCACCGTGTGCAGCGCGAATCCGGGTACCCACCACGGGGTCGGCCGGTGCAGGTGGCGCCCGAATTCCTTGGTGAACTGCGCGTTCGTCACCTGCTCCGGTGCCACGATGTTGACCGGTCCTTCGACGTCGGCGGTGAGCAGGTGGAGCATCGCGTCGATCTCGTCGGTGGCCGACACCCAGGGGAAGTACTGCTTGCCCGATCCGAGCCGGCCACCGGCGAAGAGTTTGATCACCAGACCGAGCCGGGGGACCAGCCCGCCGTCCTTGCCGAGCACCAGGCCGGAGCGGCAGATGGCCACCCTGGTGCCGCCGCCCCGGGCCGGCGCGGTGGCCGCCTCCCAGTCGCGGCACAGCCCGGCCAGGAAGGTGTCCCCGGAGCCGGTCGATTCGTCGACCGGTTCCTCTCCCCGGTCGCCGTAGTAGCCGATCCCGGACGCGTTGACCAGCACCGGAACCTTCGCACGGGCGCACTCGCGTCGCCAGCAGCGCCGTCGGGTTCACCCGCGACGACAGCAGCAGCTTCTTGTACGACTCGGTCCAACGCTTGTCGCCGACACCGACCCCACAGAGGTTGACCACCGCATCGGCGCCGTCCAGCACGTCGTCGTCGAGCTCGCCGTGGTCCGGATCCCAGCGCACCTCGCCGGGGCCGGGCTCGCGGCGGACCAGCTGGACCAGATCGTGGCCGCCGGCGGTCAGGACCGCGGACAGCCTGGTACCCAGGAATCCGCTCGCTCCGGCCAGGACGATGCGCATGACACTCCTCCGCTCGGCCGGAAGATGCCGATGCCCCGACCGTATCCCGGTCGGGGCATCGGTACTCAGATCACGGGACCTAGAGCCCGAGGTCGCCCTCGAACTCGCCGGCCTCGATGCGCTTCTTGACCGCGCCGAGGAACCGCGCCGCGTCGGCACCGTCGACATTGCGGTGGTCGTAGGACAGGCCGAGGTAGGCCATCGAGCGGATCGCGATGACGTCGTTGCCGTCGACGTCCTTGACCACCATCGGCCGCTTGACCACCGCGCCGGTGATCAGGATGGCCGACTGCGGCGGGGTGAAGATCGCGGTGTCGAAGAGCGCACCGACACTGCCGGTGTTGGTGAGCGTGAAGGTGCCGCCGGACAGCTCGTCCGGTCCGATCTTGTTGGTGCGGGTGCGGTCGGCCAGATCGGCGATCTTGCGGGCGATCCCACCCAGGTTCAGATCGTCGGCGTTCTTGATCACCGGCACGATCAGGCCCCGCGGCGTGTCGACCGCGATGCCCATGTTCACCGTGGGGTGGTAGGTGATCTCCTTCAGGTCGTCCGAGATCGTCGAGTTGATCACCGGGTACTGCTTGGCCGCCTCCACCGCCGCCTTCACGAAGAACGGCAGGAACGAGAGCTTGACGCCCTCCCGCGCTTCGAAGGCCCCCTTGCCGCGGGCCCGCAGAGCCGCGACCTTGGTCACGTCGACCTCGATGACCGTGGTCAGCTGCGCCGCGGTCTGCAACGCGGCCACCATGTTCTTGGCGATGGCCTGCCGGATCCGCGGGGTCTTCTGGGTGGTGCCGATGAGAGCGGTGGCGTCCGAGCTCGGCGCCGCAGCTGCGGCTGCGGGCTTGGCCGCGGCCGGCGCCGCCGGAGTCTGAACCACTGCCGCTTCGGCGGCCTTGGCCGCAGCAGCCTTGGCCGCCTCGGCCGCGGAGAGCACATCCTCGCGGCGGATCCGGCCGCCGACCCCGGTACCGACCAACGTCGACAGGTCGACGCCGTTGTCGGCGGCGAGCTTGCGGATCACCGGCGTGACATACCCTCCGGCGCTTTCCTGGGCCGGCGGCTGCCAACTGGTAGGGGACGCGGGAGCCGAGGCCGGCGCCTGGGCGGCGGCGGGGACCTTCGCGGTCTCCTTCGCCGGCTCTGGCTCCGGTTCGGGTGCCGGCTCCGGTTCGGGTGTCGGCTTCGGTTCGGGCTCCGGTTCCGACGTCGGCTCTGGTTCCGGCGCCTGTTCGGGCTCGGGAGCTGCGGCGGGTGCGGCCGCAGCGGGTGCCGCCCCGGCCTCGCCGATCACGGCCAGCCGGCCGCCGACCTCGACGGTCTCGTCCTCACCGACCGAGATCTCCAGCAGTGTCCCGGCGATCGGTGACGGGACCTCGGTGTCGACCTTGTCGGTGGACACCTCGACCAGCGGCTCGTCGACCGCCACCTCGTCACCGACCTGCTTGAGCCAGCGGGTGACGGTGCCCTCGGTCACCGACTCGCCCATGGCGGGCAGGTTCACCGCGGTTCCCGAACCGGTGGAGCCGCCCGTTTCGGCCGTCGGCTTCGCGGCGGGCGCCTCGGCCTCGGTCGACGGTGCCTCGGCCGCAGCGGCTTCGGCGGCCGGGGCCGCCTCGGGCTCGGGAGCCGCGTCCGCCTCGGCGGTGTCGTCAGCCGGCTCGTCGGCCGGCGGCGCTGCCGCAGCGTCGCCGGAACCACCACCGCTGCCGTCGCCGATGGTCGCCAGATCCGCGCCCACCTCAGCGGTTTCGTCCTCCGCGACCAGGATCTTCTCCAGCACACCGGCCACCGGCGACGGGATCTCGGTGTCGACCTTGTCCGTGGAGACCTCCAGCAACGGCTCGTCGACCTCGACCGTGTCGCCCTCGGCCTTGAGCCAGCGGGTCACGGTCCCCTCGGTGACGCTCTCGCCGAGGGCGGGCATCTTCACGGACTGGGACATGGATCGGTCTCCTGCCTTGTCGCAAACGTGGTCGGTCGGTGGGTGGTCAGTGGCCGGCGTGCAGCGGCTTGCCGGCGAGCGCCAGCATGGCCTCGCCGATCGCCTCGGTCTGGGTCGGGTGGGCGTGCAGCAGCGGGGCGACGTCCTCCGGGTGGGCCTCCCAGCCGGTGATCAGCTGCGCCTCGCCGATCAGTTCGCCGATCCGGCCGCCGACCATGTGGAAGCCCAGCACCGGCCCCTTCTTCTCACGGACCACCTTGATGCCACCGGAGGTGCGCAGGATGTCGGACTTGCCGTTGCCGCCGAGGTTGTAGACGTAGGTCTCGACCGCGTCGGCGCCGAGCTTGTCCGCTGCCTGCTTCTCGGTGAGCCCGACCGAGGCGATCTGCGGGTCGCAGTAGGTGACCCTGGGGATCTGGGTGTCCGGGATGACGACCGGGCTCAGTCCGGCGATCTCCTCGGCGACGAAGATGCCCTGCTGGAAACCGCGGTGCGCCAGCTGCAGGCCGGGGACCATGTCGCCGATCGCGTAGACGTGAGGAAGGTTGGTGGCCAGCCGCTCGTCGGTGATCATGAAGCCCCGGTCCAGGGTCAGCCCGGCCTCTTCGTAGCCCATCCCCGCGGTGTTCGGACCGCGGCCGACGGCCACCAGCATCAGGTCGGCCTGCAGCGTCTCGCCGGTCTCCAGGGTAACCGTGACCCCGGAGTCGTCCTGCGTCACGCCGGAGAACTTCACCCCGGTCTTGAACGCGATCTTGCGCTTGCGGAACGCCCGCTCGAGCTGCTTGCCGACCCACGGGTCCTCGGCGGGAGCCAGCGACGGCAGCGCCTCGATGATCGTCACCTCGGTGCCGAACGACGCCCAGATGGACGCGAACTCGACCCCGATCACCCCGCCGCCGAGCACCAGCGCCTTCTGCGGCACCCACTGCAGACCGAGCGCCTGCTCGCTGGTGATCACCCGGCCGGTGATCTCCAGTCCGGGCAGCGAACGGGAGTAGGAACCGGTGGCCAGCACGATGTCGGTGCCGAGGTACCGGTCGTCGCCGACCACGACTGCGTTCGGCGCGACGAAGGTGCCCTCGCCCTCGATGACGGTGATCTTGTGCGACTTCAGGATGCCCTGCAGGCCCTTCCAGTGCCGGTTGACGATTCCGTCCTTGTAGGCGTGCAGGCCCTCGATGTCCACGCCCTCGAAGGAGGCCTTCACTCCGACCGCGGCCGATTCCCGGATCTCGTCGGCCACCTCGGCGGCGTGCAGCAGGGTTTTGGTCGGGATGCAGCCCCGGTGCAGACAGGTGCCGCCGAGCCTGCCCTTCTCGATCAGGACGACCGAGGAGCCCAGCTCGGAGGCACGGATCGCGGCGGCGTATCCCGCCGTCCCTCCGCCGAGAACGACCAGGTCGACAGTGGTGTCTGTCATCGGGAAACTGCTCCTTGGTGATCGGTGGTGGTGCCCGGAGGTAGCCGGGCAAACGCCCCGGCTGAATGTGCTCGGGACTCACCCGGTAGAACGCTCGCGACACATCTTGTCATTCCGGCGCGGCCCCGGCTCGGCGCGGGGCGGTCGCCGGTTTTCACGCTCAGCGGATATTCATCGTGGACACTGGAATCGGTACCCGGAAGTGGTGCCCGCAACCGCAGCGCACGGTGGATCGAGGAGTCGGCATGAAGCTGTTCAAGCGGCATGGCAGCCGCTCCGAGCAGAAGGCGACCGCCGACGCGCTGGCCGCCTGGGTGGGGGAGCGGCGGGGCGTCGAGGTCTACGTGGAGCCGAAGACCGCCGTCACCGGAATCTCGATGCTGCTGGTCGCCCACGACGGTGAGTTCACCCGACGGCTGGTGCCGTCGCCGGAGGCGGCCCGTTCGTTCGCCCGGACCCACGCGCTGCCCATCTACGACGCCACCGTCGTCGGCTACCCACAGCGGATGCGCGACTACTCGCGCCGCCAGACGATCCTCAAGCAGCGCGCCGAGCGCGAGGCCCTCGGCGACACCTGAGCCCGTCGGGAGTCGATCCGAGCAGCCCTCCCGGTGATCCCGGTGCACCGAGTCGTCGATTGCGGTGATCATGGTGGCCGGCCCGCGACACGCCGACAGAATGCCGCGACACGCCGTACAACGCGTGCCGGCCACCATGATCACCGGCTGACCTGGGCCGGGCGTGCTGGAGTCGGGTCGCCGAGGTACCGGGGGTCAGCGCGAGGCGATGTCGGCGAGCGTCGCCAGCAGGGTGCGGACCGGAACGCCGGTACCGCCCTGGGTGGTGTACCCATAGGTCGCTCCGGTGTTGAAGGCCGGCCCGGCGACGTCCAGGTGCGCCCATTCGACCCCGTCGGGGACGAACTCGGCGAGGTAGTGCCCGGCGACGAGCATGCCGCCGACCGGCTTGCCGGAGACGTTGGCGAGGTCGGCCAGCGGGGAGTCGAGTCCCTCCCGGAGCTCCTCGGGAAGCGGCATCGCCCAGCCCCCTTCGCCGACTTCGCGGGCCAACTCGGCGACCCGGTCGCGGAGGGCCGGCGAGCCCATCACACCCATGGTCCGAAGCCCGAGGGCCACCACCTGGGCGCCGGTCAGGGTGGCCGTGTCCAGCAGGTAGTCGGGGTCGTCCTCACAGGCCCGGACGATCGCGTCGGCCAGGATCAGCCGGCCTTCGGCGTCGGTGTTCAGCACGTGGACCGTCTTGCCCTGCTCCCCCTTCGGCGCGTAGTGGGTCAGCACGTCGCCGGGTCGGTACGCCGAGCCGGACGGCAGGTTCTCGGCCAGCGGAACGGTGGCGGTGACGGCCACGTTCAGTTCCAGCGCCGCCGCGGCGATGACGGTGGCGACCACGGCCGCCGCTCCCGACATGTCGCTCGTCATGTGGTCCATGTTGGCCGCGGGCTTGATCGACAGGCCGCCGGAATCGAACGTGATGCCCTTGCCGACCAGCGCGACCTTCGCGACCGGCTTCGCCGGCTTGTAGCTGATCCGGACCAGCCGCGGCGGCCGGGTCGAGCCCAGCCCGACGCCCAGGATGCCCCCGTAGCCGCCCTTGGCCAGGCCCTTCTCGTCGAGCACCTCGACCTTCAGGCCCGCCTCGGCGGCCGCGGCCGACGCCCGGTCGGCGAACGCCGCGGGCGGCAGGTCGTTCGGCGCGGTGTTGATGAGGTCGCGAGCGAGCCCGACCGCCTCGGCGGTGATCACCGCGCGGCGCAGCTCCTCCTTGGCCGGCTTCGCCGCGGAGGGAACGGTCAACACGATCTCGGCCACCGGAGCCTTCTTCGGCTCGGTGTACAGATCGAAGACGTAAGCGCCGAGCAGATGTCCCTCCGCTGCAGCCGCCAGGTCCGCGGCACCCAGGGTCGAGACGGTCCGGCCGAGACCGGCCAGGGCCCTGGACGCCACGCCGGCGGCCTTGCGGATCGTCTCGCCGGTGAGCTTGTCCGGATCGCCGAGACCGACGGCTATCACCCTGCCGGCCGCCGCCAGCCCGCCTCCGGGCAGCACGGTCAGCTCGCCGACCTTGCCGGTGGCCCCGACGGCCTCCGCGGCCGCGGCGATCTGGTCGAACGGTGACACCGGGCCGTCCGGTCCGCTGTGCAGGCCGACAACGAGCGCATCGGCCTTCGCGGCGATCGGGGCGGCAGTGGACAGGGACAGTCGGGTCATCCTCGAGGCTCCCTCGGGTGGGTGGTCTTCGCCGGCCGGTCACCGAGCGCACCCGAAAGGCTAGTCCCGATGTCGGCCACCCCGGTGGGCGGCCGTCCGGGGCGATACCGTTGCCCCATGTCTTCGGAAGACCCGGATCAGGCCACTCTGCTGCGCTCGCCACTGCACGAGGCGCACGTCGCGCTCGGCGCCACCATGGCCCCGTTCGGTGGCTGGGAGATGCCGATCTCCTACGCCGGGGGCGGGGTGGTCGCCGAGCACACCGCTGTGCGAGAAGCAGTGGGCATCTTCGACGTCTCCCACCTGGGCAAGGCCACGGTCACCGGGCCAGGCGCTGCCGCGTTCGTCAATGCCTGCCTGACCGGTGATCTCGGCCGGATCGGCCCGGGGCAAGCGCAGTACACGTTGTGCTGCAACGACTCCGGCGGAGTCATCGACGACCTGATCGCTTACCTGGTGTCCGACGACGAGGTGTTCCTGGTGCCGAACGCGGCCAACACCGCCGCCGTGGTCGCGGCCCTGCAGGCCGCCGCTCCGGACGCCATCGAGATCGTCGACCGGCACCGGGAGTTCGGTGTGCTGGCGGTCCAGGGCCCCCGGTCCCGGGAGGTGGTGGCCGCCCTCGGGCTGCCCACCGAGCTCGACTACATGTCCTGGGCGGACGGAGATGTCGGCGGTGCGCCGGTCCGGGTGTGTCGGACCGGTTACACCGGCGAGCAGGGGTACGAGCTGGTGCCGACCTGGGACGGCGCCCGTCCGCTCTGGGATGCCCTGGCGCAGCAGACCGCCGCGCACGGCGGGCGTCCGGCCGGTCTCGGAGCCAGGGACACGTTGCGCACCGAGATGGGCTACCCGCTGCACGGGCAGGACCTCTCGCCGGAGATCTCACCCCTGCAGGCCAGGGCCGGCTGGGCGGTCGGCTGGAAGAAGGACTCCTTCTTCGGCCGGGAGGCCCTGCTCGCGGAGAAGGCCGCCGGACCGTCCCGCACGCTGCGCGGGCTGGCCGCGAGCGACCGCGGCGTGCTGCGGCCGCACCAGCAGGTACTCGATGCGTCCGGCACGTCGGTGGGGGATACGACCTCCGGGACCTTCTCGCCGACCTTGGGCAAGGGCATCGCACTGGCGCTGATCGACACGGCCGCCGGCGTGGCCGACGGCGACGAGCTCACGGTCGACGTCCGCGGCCGTCCGCTGCGGGTGACGGTGGTCAAGCCGCCGTTCGTCCAGAGCCACGTTCGCTGACCGAACGCGGCGGAGTGTGCGGCGCTCTCAGGACTCACCACCACCTCGGGACGTGACGTAGCCGGACCACCGGATGGCGATCCGGAAGGTCCGGAATATCCCTTGCCGTGGTGCGTACCGTTGCTCAGATGGTGCCGCTCCGGGCTTCCCCGGCTGAGCCGCCACCGCGTCGGAAGGGATGTGGCCGTGCCGTTCTGGTCGAGCGCAGACCGCCTGAACGTCAGGGAGACCCCGGGCGGGTCGGCCGCATCCGGTGTCCGGACCGCGGCCGCGCCGACCACCACCGGGATATCCGCCGCCGGTCGGCCGATCGACGTGGTGATCGCGGCTCCGGCGGCGATCCGGAAGCTGCTGGTCGGCGTCGGCAACTGACCACCACGAGCAACGTCCTGGTGCGGACTGCCTAACGGGATCCGTTCGGAGCGCCGTCGCGGTGCGCACCGCGATCCTTCACGCCGCTGTCACCCGCCCGGATCTTGTGGTCCTCGCGCTCGGCGCTACTATTTCCATATGACGGGACACGCATCTCATGATGTGAAACTTCAGCGGTGGAGCGGCAGCGGCTATGCCGCCAATACCGGGCACCACCGGGCGACCGATGCAGCCTTTCTCGCCTCGGATCGGCTCGACCCGGCGGCGACGGTCCTCGACATCGGCTGTGGGGCGGGTGACCTCACTCGGGCGTTGGCGGACCTGGTGCCGGCCGGGCGGGTCGTCGGTCTGGAACCGTCGGCCGACCTGATCGCGACGGCACGGTCGCTGGCCGGCGGCAATCAGTCGTTCGTCCACGGCCGTGCCCAGGATCTGGGAACCCTGTTGGACACGCCTGCGTCCTTCGACGCGGTGGTGTCGAAGGCGGCGTTGCACTGGGTACCGGCCGACGACCACCCGGCCCTGCTCGCCGCCATCCACCGACTGCTCCGCCCCGGTGGCCTCCTGCGGCTGGAGTTCGGCGGCGGCGACAACATCGCCGATCTCACCTCGTGGCTCGATCCTCTGGTGGTGCAGTTCGGCGGCCGGCCGCGTGCCTGGTACTTCGCGCAGGCCGGCGCCTACCTCGATCTCGTCGTCGGCGCCGGATTCGACGTCTCCGGCGGCTGGGTACGCCTCGAGGCGCAGCGCCGGCGGTTCGACCGGGACGGAGTGATCGGCTTGCTCCGGTCCCAGGTGCTGGTCGGGTACCTGGCCGGCATGGAGCCGGGGGCGTCGGAAGCCTTTGCCGGACAGGTGATCGCGGACGTCGAACGGTTGCGCCGTTCGGACGGCAGCTACGACGTCACCTTCACCCGGATGGACGTCCGTGCGCACCGGTCGGCCTGATCCCTTGGTCGGCGGATCGGATTCGAGCGGAATCCCGATGGTCGGACGTCCTAGCAAATGCTCTAATCTGGCACTATGACTGCTTTCCGCCGCCAGGTCACCAGAACTCCGGTTGCCGCGGAGCGGCGCGCCGAGATCCACCGGGCTCCCGGCTTCGGCCGCCACTTCACCGATCACATGGTGGTCGTGGAGTACGACGCCGGCCAGGGTTGGCACGACGCCCGGGTGGAGCCCTACGGCCCGTTCACTCTCGATCCGGCCACCATGGTGCTCCATTACGCGCAGGAGATCTTCGAGGGACTCAAGGCCTACCTGCAGCCGGACGGCTCGATCGCCACCTTCCGTCCGGCCGCGAACGCCGCCCGGATGAGCACCTCAGCCGACCGGTTGGGGATGCCGCGGTTGCCCGATGGAATGTTCCTCGACTCGCTCCGCGAGCTCGTCACGATCGACCGCGAGTGGGTGCCCTCCGGCGGGGAGTCGTCGCTCTACCTACGGCCGTTCATGTTCGCCTCCGAGGTGGGTCTCGGAGTGCGGCCGGCGAGCAGTTACGTGTATTCGGTGATCGCGTCCCCCGCTGGGGCGTACTTCTCCGGTGGGGTCAAGCCGGTCAGTGTCTGGTGGTCGACCGAGTACGTGCGCGCTGCGCCCGGCGGGATGGGTTTCGCGAAGACCGGTGGGAACTACGCCGCGTCGTTGGCGGCCCAGGCGGAGGCCGCAGCGAAGGGCTGCGACCAGGTCGTCTGGCTCGATGCGGTCGAACGCAGGTGGGTCGAGGAGATGGGCGGGATGAACCTCTGCTTCGTCTTCGGCAGTGGGGCGGACATCGAACTGGTCACCCCCGAGCTGTCCGGCTCGCTGCTGCCCGGTGTCACCCGGGATTCGCTGCTGCAGTTGGCCCGCGACCTCGGTTATACGGCGACGGAGCGGCGGATCTCCACCGACGAGTGGGAGAAGGGCGTCGAGTCCGGTGAACTCACCGAGGTTTTCGCCTGTGGTACCGCGGCCGTGATCACGCCGGTCGGATCCGTCAAGCACGCCGGGGGCGAGTTCACCATCGGGGACGGCACGTCCGGGCCGGTCACCATGCAGCTGCGGGAGAACCTCACCGCCGTGCAGACCGGTGCCCGGCCGGATCCGCACGGCTGGATGGTCCAGCTCGCCGGACCTGCCTGACCGGCGGTTCGCCGGTCAGCACGGCGGGCGCCGGGTTGACCGGCGCGGGTGGCTCGACGAGGCCGCCGACGGCGAGGGTGGACCACCTCAGGTCCTGGCCGGCGGCGAGGAATGGCATGGCGTTCTGCGCTCCCATCAGTGCGGTCGCTGACCCGCGACGTCGGCGTTGATTCCCGGGTGCCAGCCCGGGTGACGGCCGGTCCGGGCGCGCGCGCTGGAGCACGCCCGGACCGGGTCGCCCTAGAGTGTTGCCAGGTCAGCGCTCGCCCGCGTGGAGCCGGTCTGCAGATGAACCGGAGATTGTGTGCAGAACGGGACGGAATCCCTGCGCACGGTCCGCGGTCCGGCCGGCGTCGCCGGTCCGGTTGACCGACGACGGTGCGGGGGTGGCGCAGTGTTTGCGTTCGACGGATACGAACTGCACCCGGCGCGGTTCGAGCTGCGGCGCGGCGGCTCGGTGGTGCACGTCGAGCGCCAGGTGTTCGACGTGTTGCGCTACCTGCTCGAACACCGTGACCGGGTGGTGGGCAAGCCGGAACTTCTGGACGCGGTCTGGGGCGACCGGTTCATCAGCGATGCGACAGTGACCAGCCGGCTCAAGGCGGCACGTCGGGCGATCGGCGACGACGGCAGGGCCCAGCGACTGATCGCCACGGTGCACGGGGTCGGGTACCGGTTCGTCGGCGCTGTGACCGAGACCGCTGCCGGCCCGGCGGCCGGGCCGGCAGCCGTGGCACCGGCGCCCGCCGAGCTGCCGTCGGTGCGGGCGGCCGGTCAGGAGATCCGGTACTGCCGATCGCCGACCGGGGCGCGGATCGCCTATGCGTCAACGGGTTCCGGACCGCCGCTGGTGAAGGCGGCGAACTGGCTCACCCATCTCGATCTGGAATGGGAGAGCCCTATCTGGGCGCACTGGATCGATGCACTGTCCGCCGGTCACCGGCTGATCCGCTATGACGAGCGGGGGAGTGGTCTCTCCGACTGGGATGTCGACGAGTTCGACCTCGACACGTGGGTCGAGGACCTCGAGTTGGTGGTCGATTCGGCGGGACTCGAGCGGTTCCCGTTGATCGGCATCTCCCAAGGTGGCGCGGTGGCGATCGCCTACGCCGTCCGGCACCCGGAACGGGTCAGCCGACTGGTCCTGGTCGGCGCCTACGCCCGGGGACGGGTGGCGCGGGCGACCACGGCGGAGGAACGGGAGGAGGCGGCGCTGGACATGCAGGTCGGCCGGGTCGCCTGGCGTCGCGACGACCGGTCCTACCGTCAGGTGTTCGCCTCCCAGTTCCTGCCCGACGAGTCGCGGGAGGCCTGGGATGCGTTCAATGCGCTGCAGCGGGCGACCACCTCGACGGAGAACGTGGTGCGGTTCCTCGACACCTTTGCCCACATCGACGTCGCCGAGCTCGCCGCGCAGGTGCGCTGCCCGACGATGGTGGTGCACTCACGCCGGGACCTACGGGTGCCGCGGCGGCAGGCGCACGAGCTCACGGCCCAGATCCCGGACAGCACGCTGCGACTGCTGGACAGCGGCAATCACATCCTGATGGAGCACGAGCCGGCGTGGGCCGAGTTCACCAGGGAGCTGGATCGCTTCCTCGAGTGACACGAGCGAGCCGCAGATGAAAACAGCGGCGGATCCCTGAGGGATCCGCCGCCGTGGCGAAGAGTGTGCGGCTCGGTCAGCCGCGGGCGACCTTGCCGGCCTTGAGGCACGAGGTGCAGACGTTGAGCTTGCGAACGGTGCCGGGGCCGACCTGCGCGCGAACCGGCTGGATGTTCGGGTTCCACCGACGGTGCGTCCGACGGTGCGAGTGCGACACACTCATCCCGAAGCCGGGTCCCTTGCCACAAACGTCACACACGGCAGCCACGCCGGTCACCCCTATCACGGTGCTCGGCCGGCACAGTCGCCGACCGGAATGGAAACACTCCAAAGCAGCCCGGTAACCACCGGACAACCGTCTCAGGATAGCCGGGCCCGACCCGGCGGCCAAATCGCCCATCGGGCAACCGCCGGGCACGGGCAGGATGGTGCCATGACCCGCTTCGATGGCGATCTGGTTGACCGCTGGTTCGACCATGCCGGTGGCCCGCAGTCGATCCCGTACCTGAGCCTGAGTCTGAGCGACGAGGAGGACCGCGCGCTGCTCGCCGGCCGCGCCGCGGTGCAGGCCGCACTGACCGGCGAGCGCGGACCGGCCTGGCCACCGGTGTCCGAGCGGAGCGCGTCCTGGCTGCAGCAATATTTGCAGGGCACTGCCGCCGGCATCGCGGGGGCCAGGGCCGCGGAGGGGGGACCGCCCGGTCAGAGCACGCCGCTGCACCTGGTGGCCGGCCTGATCACCGGTGCCGCCGCGGTCTCCGGGCTGGAGCCGCCGCCCGACTCCGCCGGCGGATCGGTGCGCCGGCCGCCGGGAGCCGCCGGCGCGCCTGCACACGGCACCGTCCGGGAGCTCTCGCCGGCCGAGTCGGCGCACCGGGCCGGTGCCGCCGCCGCCGAGGAGGCGGTCGACGGAGCCGGGCTGCCCGAGGTGGCGCAGGCGGCCGGCCTCGGAGCGCTGCAGGGTTGGGTACTGCGGGAACCCCAGGACCCGCACGAGCAGGCGACCCACCGGGCCCACGTGCTGTTGGCCCGGCTGCTCCGCGGCCTGCAGGCCGCGACGACGCCGGAAACTCCCGACGACCCGCTCCCGCCGGTCGCCGACGGCTGGCGGGCAGCCTGCCAGGACACCCCGTGGGACCCGTCCGGGGAGACGTTCCTCGCCGAGATCACCTTTGCGGTGGCCGACGGGCGGGAATCGGTGGACCGGCTGGTCGCGGCCCTGGATGGGCGGCAGGAATGGTTCGGGCTCTGGGGTGGGCAGCGTGGTCAGGGCTTCCACATCCACACCCGTGACCCCGGTGCTGTGCTTTCCGAGGTGTTCTCGGTTCTCACCCCGTTCGAGCTGACCATCACCCGGCTCGCCGACGACCCGGACTGACGCCGACCCGGAAGCAGACTGTCGGACCGGCACGGCAGGATGGCTGTGCAGACCGAGTAACCGAGGAGGACGGCCGGTGGGCGTCGGGTTGGACACCCCGCTGCAGCTGGTGATCGGGGGCAGGACGGCCAAGCTGCTGGACGACAAGCTCTCCGCCACCACCGTCGGCGACCTCCTGCGGCACTATCCCCGCCGGTACAACCAGCGTGGCCAGCTCACCGACCTGGCAAGTCTGCGGGTCGGCGACCGGGCGACGGTCTGGGCCAGGGTCAAGACGGTGACGGTGAAGAACTTCGCCGGATACGGCCGGCCGCGGGCCAAGAAGGGCGGCGTCAAGCTCGTCACGAACGTCGTCGTCACCGACGGTACCCGGGACCTGACCTGCACCTTCTTCAACCAGTACCGAATCTCCAAGCAGTTGAAGTCGGGCACCGAGGCGCTGTTCTCGGGCACCGTCAGCGTCTTCAACCACACCCTGCAGATCAGCTCGCCGCAGGTCGTCACGCTCGACGCCGACGTCTCCGCCGACGACCAGCTGGAGACCATCGAGTCGTTCGCCGGCGGCCTGATCCCCGTCTACCCGCTCACCGAGGGCCTGACCCAGGCGGTCCTGCAGGCGTGCATCAAGGCTGCCCTGGCCGTGCTGGACGAGGTCGTCGACCCGGTGCCGGTCGAGCTGTTGGCCGGCCGTGGGCTCACTGAGCTGGACACGGCATTGCGGGACGTGCATCGGCCACGCGGCGCCGAATACCTCGAGCGGGCACGTGAGCGGCTCCGCTACGACGAGGCACTGTCCATCCAGCTGGTGCTGGCACGGCGGCGGGCCGCCGCCCGGGAGTTCCCGGCGGAGCCGTGCCCTCGCCGCGAGGACGGCCTGCTCGCCGTCTTCGACGCCAACCTGCCCTTCACCCTGACCGCCGGCCAGCGCGCCGTCGGGGAGCAGATCGCGGTCGACCTGGCCACTCTGCATCCGATGAACAGGCTGCTGCAGGGAGAGGTCGGTTCCGGCAAGACGGTGGTGGCGTTGCGGGCGATGCTGCAGGTGATCGACGCCGGTCGGCAGGCGGCGCTGCTCGCCCCTACCGAGGTACTGGCCGGCCAGCACGCCCGATCCCTCCGGCAGACCCTGGGGCCGATGGGACAGGGCGGCGAGCTGGGTGCCCCGACGGCAGCCACCAAGATCACCCTGCTGACCGGTTCGCTGAACGCCGCCGCCCGCCGGGAGGCGATGCTCGACATCGCCTCAGGTCAGGCGGGTATCACCGTCGGCACCCACGCGCTGCTGTCGGAGGGGGTGTTCTTCGCCGGGCTCGGCCTGGTGGTGATCGACGAGCAGCACCGTTTCGGGGTGGAACAGCGGGATGCGTTGCGCAACAAGCATCCCGAGGGCAATCCACCGCACGTCCTGGTGATGACGGCGACGCCGATCCCACGAACCGTGGCGATGACGGTCTACGGCGACCTGGACACCTCGACGCTCACCGAGCTGCCGGTCGGTCGCTCGCCCATCCACACCACCGTGGTCTCGGTGGCCGAGCATCCGTCGTGGCTGGACCGAGGGTGGCAGCGGCTCATCGAGGAGGTCGGCAAGGGTCACCAGGGGTACGTGGTCTGCCCCAAGATCGGTGACGACGGCAAGGCCGAGATGTCCGACGATGGAAGCGATCTCACCGACGACGACGCCGGCGACGAAAAGCGCCCGCCGTTGTCCGTCCTGCAGGTGGCGGAGCAGTTGCGGAGCGGGCCGCTGGCCGGACTGCGACTGGCCGTGCTGCACGGCCGGATGCCGGCCGCCGAGAAGGACCAGGTGATGCGCGGGTTCGCGGCCGGCGAGATCGATGTGCTGGTGGCGACCACCGTCATCGAGGTCGGCGTCGACGTGCCGAACGCCTCGATGATGATGATCATGGATGCGGACCGGTTCGGGATGTCGCAGCTGCACCAGCTTCGCGGTCGGGTAGGGCGCGGATCGGCGGCCGGGGTCTGCCTGCTGGTCACCGAGGCGGACCCGGCGGCGCCCGGGCTGGCCCGGCTGCACGCCGTTGCCGCCACCAATGACGGGTTCGCGCTGGCCGAGGCCGACCTCGAGCTCCGGCGGGAGGGTGACGTGCTGGGTACCAGCCAGGCCGGGCGGGCGACCCAACTCCGGCAGTTGTCGCTGCTGCGCGACCGGGACGTCATCGAGCAGGCCAGATCGGACGCGCACGACCTGGTCGGCGACGACCCGGAACTGACCGGGTTCCCGGGCCTGGCAGAGATGCTGGCCGCTGTGATCGCCGAGGAGAGTCAGGACTACCTGGAGAAGGGCTGACGCGATGGCCGGATCAACGACGCCCAGCGGGCTGGACCGGCTCCGGCCGCTGTGTGCGGCGCTGCCGGAGGTGGTCGAGAAGCTCAGCCACGGCGAGCCCACCTGGTTCGTCCGCAAGACCTTCGTGACGTTCGCCGACCGACATCACGACGACCGGGTCGCGTTCTGGTGCGCCGCGCCCCCGGGGGAGCAGGAAGCGCTGGTGGCCGCCGATCCGACGCACTTCTTCCGGCCGCCCTACGTCGGGGTGCGCGGCTGGGTCGGGGTGTATCTCGACGTCGAGGGGGTGGACTGGGCGCAGATCGCCGAGCTGGTCCGTGACGCCTACCGTCAGGTCGCGCCGAAGAAGCTGGTGGCGCTGCTCGACAGCGCCGACACCTGACCGGCCGCGACGCCCTGCAACCGGGTCGCCGAAGCCTCACCCTTCGCGGGACTCCGCCGACCACCCTCGCACCGCGGGTAGCCGGTGACCGATGGCTCACCCTCCGCAGGACGTCCGGGGTGGTCCCGATAGGTTCGCGGTGACCGACGGGCGTCGCCCGCCGAGGGTGTCCCTGGGAGTCGCATGTTCGCCAAGATCCTGGTCGCCAACCGTGGCGAGATCGCCATCCGCGCCTTCCGCGCCGCGTACGAGCTGGGCGTCGCGTCGGTCGCCGTGTACCCGTGGGAGGACCGGAACTCCTCACATCGGCAGAAGGCGGACGAGTCGTACCAGATCGGCGAGCGCGGTCACCCGGTCCGCTCCTACCTCGACGTCGACGCCATCGTTGCCGCCGCGATCACCGCAGGGGCGGACGCGATCTACCCGGGATACGGGTTCCTGTCCGAGAATCCGCAGCTGGCTGCGGCGTGTGTGCGCGCCGGCATCACCTTCATCGGCCCCGGCGAGGCGGTCCTGGAACTGGCCGGCAACAAGGCCCGCGCCATCGCCGCAGCCCGCGCGGCCGGTTTGCCGGTGCTGGAGTCGTCGGCACCGTCCGCCGACATCGAGACCCTGATCGGAGCAGCGGACGCGGTCGGGTTCCCGGTGTTCGTCAAGGCCGTCGCCGGCGGTGGCGGCCGCGGCATGCGCCGCGTCGACGACCCCGTCGAGCTGGCGGAGGCGCTGGCCATTGCCATGCGGGAGGCCGAGTCGGCATTCGGCGACCCGACCGTCTTCCTCGAGCGCGCCGTCGTCGAGCCCCGGCACATCGAAGTGCAGATCCTCGCCGACGCCACCGGCACCGACTCCGGGGTGATCCACCTCTACGAGCGGGACTGCTCGGTGCAGCGCAGGCATCAGAAGGTGATCGAGGTGGCGCCGGCGGTCGGACTGGATCAGGCGCTGCGGGACCGGATCTGCGCGGACGCCGTCGCCTTCGCCCGGCACATCGGCTACGCCAACGCCGGCACCGTCGAGTTCCTGCTCGACCGCGCCGGCAGGCATGTCTTCATCGAGATGAACCCGCGGATCCAGGTCGAGCACACCGTCACCGAGGAGATCACCGACGTCGACCTGGTCGCCTCGCAGATCCGGATCGCTGCCGGTGCGACCCTGGCCGACCTGGGACTCGCCCAGGATCAGATCCAGATCCGCGGTGCCGCGCTGCAGTGCCGGATCACCACCGAGGACCCGGCGAACGGCTTCCGCCCGGACACCGGGCGGATCAACACCTACCGCTCGCCCGGCGGGGCCGGGGTCAGGGTCGACGGCGGCACGGTGCACGCCGGCGCCGAGGTCAGCGCACACTTCGATTCGCTACTGGTCAAGCTCACCTGTCGGGGCCGGGACTGGGCCACGGCGGTCCACCGGGCCCGGCGGGCGCTGGCCGAGTTCCGGGTCCGCGGCGTCGCCACCAACATCCCGTTCCTGCAGGCGGTGCTCGACGATCCCGACTTCGCCGCGGGCGGCGTGACCACCTCGTTCATCGAGAGCCACCCGCAGCTGCTCACCGCCCGGCACTCAGCGGACCGGGGTACCCGGCTGCTCACGTTCCTCGCCGACGTCACGGTGAACCGCCCCAACGGGCCGCCGCCCGCACTCCTCGTCGACCCCGGCAGCAAGCTGCCGCCGGTCGACCGGACGATGCCCCCGCCCGACGGAAGCCGGCAACGGCTGCTCGCCCTCGGGCCGGCGGCGTTCGCCGCCGCCCTGCGCGCGGACCCGGCTGTCGGCGTCACCGACACCACATTTCGCGACGCCCACCAGTCGTTGCTGGCCACCAGGGTCCGCACCGCGGACCTGGCCGCTGCGGGACCCGCGGTGTCCCGCCTCACCCCGCAGCTGTTGTCCGTCGAGGCGTGGGGCGGCGCCACCTACGACGTGGCGCTGCGGTTCCTGGCCGAGGACCCGTGGGAGCGGTTGGACACGCTCCGCCGAGCGTTGCCCAACATCGCCCTGCAGATGCTGCTGCGGGGCCGGAACACCGTGGGCTACACGCCCTATCCCACTGCGGTCAGCGACGCCTTCGTCGCCGAAGCGACCCGCTCCGGCATCGACATCTTCCGGATCTTCGACGCACTCAACGACGTCGACCAGATGCGCCCGGCGATCGAGGCGGTCCGCGGCACCGGCACCGCGGTCGCCGAGGTCGCACTCTGCTACACCGGCGACCTGTCCGACCCGGCCGAACGGCTCTACACCCTCGACTACTACCTGCGACTGGCCGAGCGGATCGTCGAGGCCGGCGCCCACATCCTGGCGATCAAGGACATGGCCGGGCTACTCCGGCCACCGGCGGCCGGCACGCTGGTCCGGGCGTTGCGCGACCGGTTCGACCTGCCGGTGCATCTGCACACCCACGACACCGCAGGGGGCCAGCTCGGCACCTACCTCGCGGCGATCGCCGCCGGGGTGGACGCGGTGGACACGGCCAGCGCCCCGATGGCCGGTACCACCTCGCAGCCGCCGATGTCGGCCCTGGTGGCCGCGACCGACTTCGGAGACCGCAGCACCGGGTTGAACCTGGAGGCGGTCGCCGATCTCGAGCCGTACTGGGAGGCGGTGCGGGCGCTGTACGCGCCGTTCGAATCCGGACTCCGGGCCCCGACCGGCCGGGTCTACCGGCACGAGATCCCCGGCGGGCAGCTGTCCAACCTCCGGCAGCAGGCGATCGCACTCGGACTCGGCGGCAAATTCGAGGCGATCGAGAGCACCTATGCCGCCGCCGATGCGATGCTCGGCCGGCTGGTCAAGGTGACGCCGTCGTCGAAGGTGGTCGGCGATCTGGCCCTGCACCTGGTCGGCGCCGGCGTCGACCCGGCCGAGTTCGAGGCGGACCCGGGCCGGTTCGACATCCCGGATTCCGTCATCGGGTTCCTGGCCGGCGATCTCGGCGATCCGCCCGGCGGCTGGCCGGAACCGTTCCGCAGCAAGGCATTGGCCGGCCGTTCGCACCGAGCGCCGGACGCGCGGCTGTCGGCCGACGACGCCGCGGCGTTGACCGCGCAGCCGCGGCCGACCCTGAACCGGCTGTTGTTCCCCGGCCCCGACCGCGACTTCCGCCTCGCCCGCATTGAATTCGGTGACGTCTCGGTGCTGCCGACCGTCGACTACCTCTACGGTCTGCGCCGCGGCGCCGAGCACGTCATCGCGCTGGGCCGCGGAGTCCAGCTCTACCTGGGCCTGGAGGCCATCGGTGACGCCGACGAGCGCGGCGAGCGCACCGTCGTCACCACGCTCAACGGTCAGCTCCGGCCGCTGCAGATCCGCGACCGGTCGGTCGCCGCCGTCATCCCGGTCGCCGAGCGCGCCGATCCCGACAATCCCCGGCACCTGGCCGCGCCGTTCTCCGGCGTGGTGACGCTGGTGGTCGGCGAGGGGGACACCGTCACCGCCGGCCAGACGGTCGCGACCATCGAGGCGATGAAGATGGAGGCCTCGATCACCTCGGCCAGGGCCGGCACGGTCGGACGTACCGCCATCGCGCCGGTGCAGCAGGTCGAGGGTGGCGACCTGGTGCTGGTGCTCGTATGACCCGGATCGTCGGCGGCCGGTTCGGCGGGCGTCGGCTCACCACCCCGCCCGGCGACCACACCCGACCGACCGCGGAGAAGGTGCGGGCCGCCCTGGGCAACTCGCTGACCGCCGCCGGCGGCCTGGTCGGTGCCCGGATCCTCGACCTGTATGCCGGATCCGGGGCGCTCGGTCTTGAGCTGATCTCCCGCGGGGCCAGGTCGGCGGTGCTGGTCGATTCGGACCGGGCCGCGGTGGCGGCCCTGCGGGCCAACGTCACCGCCCTCGGCGCCGACACCGTCGAGGTGGTCGCCGGGGACGCGGCGGCGGCCGCCCGCCGACCGTTCGCCGAACCGTTCGACGTGGTGGTCGCCGACCCGCCCTACGCGCTCTCCGACGACGACCTGGTCGCCGTGCTGACGGCCCTGGTCGTGGCCGGCAACCTGGCACCGGCCGCCGACCTGGCCGTGGAGCGCAGCGTCCGGTCCGGCGAGGTGCCGTGGCCGCAGCCGCTGGTCGCGGTCCGCGCCAAGCGGTACGGGGACACCCTGCTCTGCTACGGTCGCGCCCCATGACGCACGCGGTGTGCCCCGGCTCGTTCGATCCGCCGACCCTCGGTCACCTGGACATCGTCGGCCGGGCAGCGGGCCTGTTCGATCGGGTCACCGTCGCGGTGCTGGTGAACCCGGCCAAGCACGGCCTGTTCGACCTCGACGAGCGGCTCGAGCTGTTGCGGGCCGAGGTGGCCCCATGGCCGAACGTCGACGTCGACGCCTTCAACGGGCTGCTGGTCGACTACTGCTCCGAACGTGGCATCCGCGCCATCATCAAGGGTCTGCGTGCGGTCTCCGACTTCGACTACGAACTCCAGATGGCCCAGATGAACAAGGGGCTCACCGGCGTGGACACGCTGTTCATGCCGACCAGCCCGGAGTTCAGCTTCCTGTCGTCATCGCTGGTCAAGCAGGTCGCCCAGTACGGCGGTGACGTCTCGGCGCACCTGTCGCCGGCGGTACACGACGCCCTGCTCGGCAAGCTCCGGCCGGCCCGGGACTGAACGCGGCGGGCGGGTTCGGCCGGCCCCGGCCGGGCGTGCCTCCCGGCTGCGGCATCCGCGGCTGACAGAATCCGACGACAGGGGTGTCGGCGCACGTCGTCGGTGCCGCCGGAGAAGGAGGTCGATCGTGTACCGGGTTTTCGAGGCCCTCGACGAACTGGTGACCATCGTCGAGGAAGCCAGGGGCCTGCCGATGACGGCCTCGTGCGTTGTTCCTCGCGGCGACGTGCTGGACCTGCTCGACGACGTCCGGGACGCGCTGCCCGGCGAGGTCGACGACGCTCAGGATGTGCTCGACCACCGGGACCAGATGATCGCGGATGCCCGCGGCACCGCGGACAAGACCATCGGCGACGCCGAGCACGAGGCCGAGCGGCTGGTCGTCACCGCCCGCGCGGAGGCGACCGCGACCGCGCACAACGCGCAGGCCGAGGCCGACCGACTGGTCGAGGAGGCCACCCAGCGGGCCGAGGCGATCATGGCGCGGGCGCAGTCCGACGCCGACCTCACCATCCAGTCCGGCCAGGACCAGCACGACAATCTCGTGCAGCGCGGTCACGGTGAGGCCGAGCGGCTGGTCGCAGCGGGCCGTGCCACCTACGAGCGGGCACTGGCCGACGGTCGGGCCGAGCAGGCGAGGCTGGTGTCGCAGGCCGAAGTGGTCCAGGTCGCGCACCGCGAATCGGCGAAGATCCGCGACCACGCACATGCCGACGCCGACCGGCTGCGCGCCGAGTGCGACTCCTACGTCGACTCCAAGCTCGCCTCGCTGGAGGAGACGCTGACCAAGACGCTGCGCACCGTCGGCCGGGGCCGGACCTCGCTGCGCACCGGGGCGGTCGCCGACTACCGCGACTGACCGGTCGCTCGGCGGCCCTTGTCGGACTGAATCTGGGCGGAGTGGCACGGCTCCGGCCCGCCGGCGCCGGAGGGGCTGATCGTGCGCCCCGCGGCCGGACGTAGCAGGTTCTGCTCAGGACACGCCGTGCGGCGTCGGCGTGTCCTCAGCACAACCTGCTACCTCGGTGCCGTCGGGCCGCCGTCGGGAGAGGCGCGTCACACGCCGCGTCGGGCCGGCGGCGGCGATTGGGCCGGGGCGGCGATCTCGACTACCCTGGAGCGGTTGGACCAACCGGTCTGCTCGATCGTCACCAGCCCCAGAGAATCCGGACATGACTGCCACGCGCCTCGACCACGCCTCGCCGTGGGTGCTCGATACCCGGAAACTGGGTCGACGCGCCGGCGCCATGCAGCAGGTCCAGGTCGCGGTTCCGGTCAAGGAGCCGATCGGCATCGAGGTCATCCTGGTGCCCGCCGGCGCCGAACTGGACCTCGATCTGCGGATGGAGTCGGTCACCGAAGGAGTCCTGGTCTCCGGGGAGGTCACCGGTACCGCGCACGGCCAGTGTGCCCGCTGCCTGACCGATCTCGAGTTGCCGGTGCGGACGCCGATCCGCGAGCTGTTCGTCTACCCCGGCTCGACCACCGACGCGACCACCGACGTCGACGAGCTGCCCCGGATCTCCGACGACCTGCTCGACCTGCTGCCGCTGGTCCGTGACGAGATCGTGCTGGCGCTGCCGCTCGCGCCACTGTGCCGACCGGACTGCGCGGGCCTGTGCCCCGACTGCGGTGAGCGGCTCGATGATCTCGAGCCAGGTCATTCGCATGAGATACTGGATCCTCGCTGGGCCGCGTTGCGCGAACGGTTCGGATCCGACACCCAGACGCACGACCGCATTGACCCGCAGGAACCGGGCACTGGCACCGATGACGTGCTCAGCGCCGAACACGAAGTGAACGAGGAGAAGTAACCGTGGCTGTCCCGAAGCGGAAGATGTCCCGCAGCAACACCCGCGCGCGCCGTTCGCAGTGGAAGACCACTGTGCCCACGCTCGCGACCTGCAGCAACCGCGCCTGCGGCGAGCTGAAGCCGCCGCACGTCGTCTGCCCGAACTGCGGCCAGTACGACGGCCGCCAGGTCGTCGGGGTCTGACCCCCTGATGTCGGGGCCGGCGGCGATCGACCGCTCGCCCGAACCGACGGGTCCGCACCCGCTCGACACCCAGCTCGGCGTCCACCTGGACGCCGAGCTCTTGGTGTTGGCACTGACGCACCGCTCCTATGCGTACGAGCACGGCGGGTTGCCGACCAACGAGCGGCTCGAGTTCCTCGGCGATTCAGTGCTCGGCGTTGTGGTCACCGAGGCCCTGTACCGGGACCATCCGGATCTGCCCGAGGGGCAGTTGGCCAAGCTGCGCGCCTCGATCGTCAACATGCACGCCCTGGCCGGGGTGGCCAGGACCATGGGGCTGGGCGAGCTGATCCGGCTGGGCCGGGGCGAGGAGCTGACCGGGGGCCGGGACAAGGCCTCGATCCTGGCTGACGCGGTCGAGGCCCTGCTCGGTGCGGTCTACCTCCAGTTCGGCCTCGAACCCTCGCGCGGGGTGGTGCACCTGCTGTTCGCGGACCTGATCGCGTCCGCTCCGACGTTGGGCGCCGGTCTGGACTGGAAGACCTCGCTGCAGGAACTGGCCGCGGCTCGCGGCCTGGGAGTCCCGGAGTACCGGGTGACCGAGCAGGGCCCCGACCACGCCAAGATGTTCACTGCCGCAGTGGTGTTCTCCGAGGTCGCGCACGGGGACGGGTCTGGGCGCACCAAGAAGGAAGCCGAGCAGCAGGCCGCGGCCGTCGCCTACCGGCGGCTGGGCGAGGACGATTCGGACGCCGGAGGTCCGGCCCCGGCTGGGGCCTGAGGTGCCGGAACTGCCCGAGGTCGAGGTGGTGCGGCGCGGTCTGGCGGCGCATGTCGCCGGCCGCCGGATCAAGCGGGTCGAGGTTCTCTCCGACCGTGCCGTCCGTCGTCACCTGGCCGGACGGGCGGACTTCGCCGCCATCCTGGCCGGCCGCGAGGTCGTCGGGATCCGCCGTCGCGGCAAATACCTGTGGTGGGTGCTCGACGGCGGAGACGCGCTGCTCGCGCACCTCGGGATGAGTGGGCAGTTCCGGGTCGGCGACACCGAACCGGAGCACCCGCACCTGCGGATACGGTTCCACTTCGACGACGGCGGACCGGATCTCGACTTCCTGGACCAGCGGACGTTCGGCGGGATGGCCTTCTCGCCGGGTGGTGCCGAACTGCCGCCCGAGATCGCCCACATCGGTAGGGATCTGCTGGATCCCGAGTTCCGGTTGGACCAGGCGGTCGCGGCGATCCGGGCCCGGCACACCGAGCTCAAGAGGGCACTGTTGGATCAGGGACTGGTGTCCGGGATCGGCAACATCTACGCCGACGAATCGCTCTGGCGGGCCCGGCTGCATTACGCGCGGCCGACCGCGGGCCTGGCCCGCGCTGCCGTCCGCTCGGTTCTGAGCGCGGCCACCGAGGTGATGTCCGAGGCCCTGGCCGCCGGCGGCACCTCCTTCGACACCTTGTACGTCAACGTCAACGGCGAGTCCGGCTACTTCGAAAGATCGCTGGCCGCATACGGTCAGGAGAACCGCCCGTGCCCGCGGTGCGGCACCCCGATCCGCCGCGAGCCGTTCATGAACCGATCGTCGTTCTTCTGCCCGCGCTGCCAACGCCGGCCACGCAGCGCGCGCTGACCGCTCCTCTTCCCGGACAGGGTGTTTCAGTCGGCCGTTGTCCATCGTCCGTGGTGCACAACCTGTTCCGGGCCGCGCCGACCGCGCTTGAGTGACGGGGACTTGCGGTCCGGCGCCGGATAGCCGGCGGTGATCACCCCGATCGGGTGGTAACCCGACGGCACGTCGAACTCCGCGCGCAGGGTGTCGATGGTCTCGAGCGGCACACCGAAGAAGCAGGCGCCAAGTTCCTCGTCGACCGCGGTCTGCAGGATCAACAAGGCGGCCATGCCGGTGTCGATGTCCCAGTACGGCGCAGTCCACCAGGAGTCGTCCCGGTCGGTGAAACCCTTGTCGGGCTCCGCGTACCGATCCAGATAGGCGTCCTTGTGGGAGAAGCAGATGATCACCAGGGGGGCCCGCTGCAGCCCGAGGAGCCAGTTGTCCATCTCACCGGGTTCGGTGGTGGCGTCCCAGTACCGTTGCCGGTCCGCCGGTTCGGTCAGCACCAGGAACCCCCATCCCTGGGAGAACCCGGCGCTCGGTGCGTGCAGGGCGTTGCGCAGCAATCGGTCGACCACGTCGGGCGGTACCGGCCGATCCGGGTCGTAGTTGCGCACCATCCGGCGCCGGTCCACCACCTGTTGGAATTCCATGGGATTCAGGGTAGGACCGATGGTCAACCGTCGCGTTTCAGAGCTGCTGCTGCGACCTGCTGGTGCCTATGCTGTCCGGCATGCTGCGAGTGCGTCTGACCGGACGGTCCGTGCGCCAGGTCGTCGCGGGGACCGGCGAGGTGATCGCTGCGGGCCGGGCTCCCCGGGTCGACGCCGACGTCTCGGCCGCCGACGCTTTGGAGACCACCCTCGTCGTCATCGCCGATTCTGCGGATCACGTGTCCCGCAACGCATTCAGCCTCGAGATCGGCGCGGAGGCGGTACGGCTCCGGTTCCCCGGCCGCGGGGAGGCGCAGCTGTCGTCGTTGTTCGACGCTCCGGGCGGAGCGCGGCGGGTGACCCTGACCCGCGGGATGTCGGCCATGCTGGACGAGGGGGACAACCAGTTGGTGCTGCTGCGCGGACTCCGCGGGGCGGACGGCCGCTTCACCGACCTCTCGCTGTCGATCGAGGTGGACGTGCTGGGGGAGGAGCCGGTGGTGGATCCGCCGGAGGGCTCCCGGACGGCCGACTCCGAGGCCACCATGGCCGGCCCGGCGTTGGAACGGTTCGGACGGGAGTGGTTCGTCGCGTTGGCGCTGGCCGAGCCGTGGCTTGCCGGCCAGGACGACTATCCGCGGCCGCCGTCCAACCGGGAGATCTACGAACGGATCGCCGAGTGGCACGGCTACGCCTGGAACCTGTCCCGCTCCCAGCGGGTCGACGACTCCATCAAGTTCATCTCGCGGCTGGCTTTCGGGCACGCCGACGATCCGTTCCGGCTCTCCGAGGGCCGCTCGCAGAACGTGCGCTTCGCGGTCGGTCGGCGCGCCGCCGAGGTGCAGCTGGTAACGGTCGACGACCTCGCCGAGGTGATGCGGCGGGCGTCGGCGCGCGGGCCGCGCTGAGCTGGTGACGGCGGCCCACTGCCGTTCGCTCGTTACGCGCCGGCTCCCCGACAGTGCGAGTTCGGGGCGGCGACGCGTCGGGCATCGACCGACAGCGCAAGTTGTGTGCCGACAGCGCGTCCGCATCGACCGACAGCGCAACTTGTGTGCCGCAGCGCGTCCGCATCGACCGACAGCGCAACGTGTGTGCCGGCAGCGCGTCGCGACGCGCGGTTCGCGCGCAACGTGCGCTGTCGGTGGATGGGTCGTCGCGGCGAACAGCGCCGGCGGGGCTCATGTCCGCGAAGCCGACGACCCTGCCTGTGTCGTCGGCGATCTGAGGCACGTCCGCGAGCACCGCGGCCGGATGTGCACCGCAACAACGGGCGTTGTCATCCCGGCACCGCCACCCGGCGACTGCGAACGGTGGTCGCGCTCCAGCCGGCGATCGCGATCAGCAGGCCGATCAGCGAGACCGCGACAAAGCCGCCGGCAAAGCCGTAGAGGTCGATCGCCACCCCGGCCACGGGAGCGCCGAGGGCGGAACCGGCCGTCATCGACGAGCCGTGCCAGCCCATCGCCTCGCCGCGGCTGGCCTCGGGCACCAGCCGGCTCAGTTGGTCGACGGTGGCGGTGATCGTCGGCGCACAGAGGAGTCCGGAGATGAACGTGAGCACGGTCAGCATCAGGGTGCCGGTGGACAGGGCGACCGGAAGGGTGACCAGAGCCAGCCCGCCGAGCAGCATGAACGCCGCGATCGGCCGGCTCAACGCGCCGTACACCAGGCCGCCGATGATGGATCCGAGCCCCCAGAGCGCCAGCACCGGACCGATCAACTGCGCGTCGCCGAACTGTCGGAGCGCCGCAACGATGGCGATGTCCGACCCGGAGAGCACCACCGTCGCGGCGAGGGCCGCGGCCAGCACCGCGGCGACGCCCGGGGTGAACCATTGACGCCACGGCACCGGGGCGGCGCTCGGTGGGACCGTGCTGCGTTCGTCTCCGGGCAGCTCGACGACGGCAGCGCGCAACGGGGGATTGGCCACCCAGAGCACCACACCCGCGGCCGCCCCGAACATCTCGATTCCGAACAGCACCCAGGACGTCGGCCACACGGTAGCCGCCCACACCCCGACCACCGGCCCGATCATGAACGAGAGTTCGACGAAGACCGAGTCCAGGGACAGCGCGGTGCGGCGGGACTCGTCCGGAACCGCGACGATCACGGCCTGCCGGATGATCGAGAACGTCGGCACCACGAACAGTCCCGCCAGCGCGGCCAGCCCCAGCAGCGGCCAGTACCCGACGAACGGTGCGATCGACCAGCAGGCACCGGTGATCGCCACCGACGGCAGGACAACGCCCCGCAGGCCACGACGGTCCAGCAGTCGTCCCCGCCACGGACCGCTGACGGCGATGCACACCGTCGCAGCGGCGGTCAGCAGACCGGCCGCTGCGTAGCTGCGACCCAGAGCGCCGACGACATGCAGGGTGAGCACCACGCCGCCGGCGAAGATCGGGATCCGGAGCACCAGACCGAGCATCAGCGCATTGCGGACTCCGGCAACCGCCAGGACATCGCGGTACGCCGCAAGTTTGGCGGAAGCGGACACCTGGGCACCCTACGTCCGGCCTCCGACGGTCGTCCGACGCGCCGTCGGCACGTAGGGTCGGCCGATGATCGCCAGCGACACCACCCCGGACCCGATGACGATTCCCGCCCCGGTCGCGCTGCCGCGGCCGGTGGACCGGAGCCTGCGGCTCCTGACCCGGTCCGCCAACCACGGCCTCATCTGGATCGGCCTGGCCGCGGTGGGCGCACTCGTCGGAGGGCGGGCGCGGCGGGCCGCACTGCGGGCCATGGTCTCGATGGGTGCGGCCAGTTTCATCTCCAACAGCGTCATCAAACCGATCGTCGGCCGTCGTCGGCCGGACCCGTCCCGCACCGACGTCGCCCGGCGGGTCGGCAAGGTGCCGTGGACCTCGTCGTTCCCCAGCGGTCACTCAGCGTCCGCGGCGGCGGTGGCGACCGCGGTGGCGCTGGAATTCCCGGTCGCCGGAGCCGTCCTCGCGCCGGTGGCCGCCGCCGTTGCGTACTCACGGGTGCACGTCGGCGTGCACTACCCCTCCGACGTGATCGTCGGCAGCGCCATCGGAGTCGGCGTCGCGCTGGTCGGCCAGGGTCTCTGGCCGGCCAAGCCGCAGATTCCGGCGGCGGCACCGCCAGGCACGGCACCGGCGTTGCCGCGCGGGGAGGGTCTGACGGTGATCGTCAACCAGGCGTCCGGCAGCAGTGACGACAGTGAGAAGACCGTTGCCGCAGCGCTTCCGGGTGCCCGGATCGTCGTCTGGGATCCCAAGGAGGAAGTCGCGACGGTGGTCGGGACCGGTCACCTGGCGCTCGGCGTTGCCGGCGGGGACGGCACAGTTGCGACAGTCGCCGCACTGGCCCACGACACCGGCGTACCGCTGGCGGTGTTCCCGTCCGGCACCCTCAACCACTTCGCCGGCGCGCTCGGCATCACCAAGGACGCCGACACCGCCGGGGCGGTCGAAGCCGGATCGGCGGTGGAGGTCGACCTCGCCCTGCTCGACGGTGAGGCCTTCCTGAACACGGCCGGGATCGGCGGCTATCCGGAGATGGTGGAGATGCGGGACCGGCTGTCCCACGAGATCGGCAAGTGGCCGGCGGCAGCGTTCGCGCTGTTCAAGACGCTCCGGCACCACAAGCCACTGGTGCTGACGATCGACGGGAAGCGGACTCCGGTCTGGGTGGTGTTCGCCGGAAACGGCGTCTACACCCCGCGCGGCATCGCCCCGGCCTGGCGCGAGGACCTGGCCGGTGGCGTCATCGACGTGCAGTACCTGCGCGCAGACCGCCGGCTCTCCCGGACGATCGCGATCATCGCGTCCTTCGTCGGACTGGTCGAGCGCACCTCGGTGTTCGGTGCCGTGCAGGGCCGCCGGATCGAGATCAGTTCGGAATCGGGCCCGCTGCCGGTGGCCCATGACGGCGAGGTGACCGACCCGGTCGAGCGGGTGGTGCTGGAGCTCGCCGAGCGCCGGCTGACGGTCTATCGGCCGTAGCAGCGGGCCCGCCACCCGAGACCTGAGAAGTAGCAGGACAGAGCCGGGACACGCCGCGCGAGCGCGACGTGTCCCGGTGGAAACCTGCTACCTGTGGGTACTGGAGGTCATTGGTGGCGGAACCGGATCCTGCGGGGGCCGGTGCGGTGGCCCTGCCCGCGCAGCGCGGCCAACCGCCGACTGGTCTCGGCCTGCCGGGCGTTCTCGGCGGCGACGTTGCGCAGTGCGGTCTCTGGGTCGATGGGGCTGTACATGGGATTCTCCTTGCGATGGATGGGTGGGCGGGAATTCATCAGCTGGACTGCTTGGCGAAGGTGCGGGTGGACATCGTCAGGCCGATGACGGTGAGCGCCGCAGCGATCACCGCTCCGATCCAGAAGTGGTGGCTGGACAGGTCTCCGAGAAACGCCGCCCGGGCCGAGTCGACCACGTAGGCGAGCGGGTTCGCCCGGGACAGCCAGTAGAGCCAGTCGGGCGCGAAGCCCTGGGTGATCGGCAGCATGATTCCGGAGAGCAGCATCAGCGGCAGCAGAATGCCGTTGAACAGCGGCGCCAGGGCGTCCTCGGACTTGAGCGTGATGGCGATCGCGTAGGACGCGGCCGCCATCGTCATGCCGAGTGCGGCGACGATGACGATGCCGACAACGATGCCGGACAGCGGCGCCCGCAGGCCCATCAGCAGGGAGGCGAGGACCAGCAGCACAGCCTGGGTGACGAGCACGACGCCGTCCCGGAGCACCCGGCCGGCCAGCAGCGAGAACCGGGACATCGGCGTCACGCGCATCCGCTCGATGACACCGTCCCGCCACTCCTGGATCAGGCCGAAGCCGACGAAGGCGGAGCCGAACAGGCCGAGCATCACCATGATCGCCGGCACGAACACCTGCCAGGGATCGCCGGGCGGAAAGCCCGGTGCCGCGGCCACGTTCTTGAGCAGGGGACCGAAGAAGAACAGGTACAGCAGCGGCTGCCCGATACCCATCACGGTCCAGACCGGATTGCGCAGGGAGAGCTTCAACGCGCGGGAGAACACCAGGCCGGTGTCGCGGAGGGTGGAGGAGCGACCGACCTTGGCCGGAGCGGCCGGGCGGGCGGTGGTGTCGATGGCCATGTCAGGCTGCCTCTTCGCGCAGGGTGCGTCCGGTCATAGTGAGGAACACGTCGTCCAGAGTCGGACGTTTGATGGAGATGCCTTGCAGTACAACGCCTGCCGCGTCGAGCTCGCGGAGCAGGGGGATGGCGTGCCGATCCGCTTCGCGGACCCGGAAGCTGACCGTCCGGCCGGCCACGACGACCGCGTCGGCGCCGGGGATGCGCCGGGCGACCGCGGCCGCCGCGACCGGGTCGCCGTCAACGGTGAGCACCACCAGGTCGCCGCTGACTTGGCTCTTCAGCAGATCGGGCGATCCCTGCGCGACGATCAGACCGGCATCGATCACCAGGATCCGGTCGCACAGCGCGTCCGCCTCGTCGAGGTAGTGGGTGGTGAGGAACACCGTGCTGCCGGCGTCGTCGCGGAGCCGACGGATGTGATCCCACATGTTCGATCTGCTCTGCGGGTCCAGGCCGGTGGTCGGTTCGTCGAGGAACACCAGCGGCGGGGTGTGGACGAGGCCGAGCGCGATGTCCAGGCGCCGGCGCTGGCCGCCGGAGAGGGTCTTGACGTCCCGACCGCCCAACCCGCTCAGGTCCAGCTGGGTGAGCAGGGCGTCGGCCCGATTCTGCGCCTCGACGTGGGCCACGCCGTAGAACTGGGCCTGGTAGACCAGTTCGTCGACAACCCTGGCGTCCGATCCGGCGCTCCCGCCCTGCGCGACGTAACCGATCGCCGCACGGACCCCGTTCGGATCGGTCCGCAGGTCATGGCCGGCCACCACAGCCCGGCCGGCGGTGGGCTGGATCAACGTGGTCAGCATCCGGAGGGTGGTGGTCTTGCCGGCCCCGTTGGGTCCCAGGAACCCGACGATCTCGCCGGTGGCCACCTGCAGGTCGACGCCGCGTACCGCCTCGACGGTGCCGCGACGTCCGGTGAAGATCTTGGCGAGGCCCTCGGCCTCGATCATCCAGGGCCCCGCCGAGGCGGAGTAGAGGGAAGTCATGCCGAGGACTATGAACCTGGCGCCGTGGTGGTGTCAAGATGGTGTCATCAGAATTTCCACGACGTCACCCATCTGGACGACAGTGCCGTGACGTGCTCAAATGACTGACGCCACTCTGGTTCATGTGTCGTCATGCAGTCTTGTCGCAGGTGGTCGCGGGTACGCGATGATGTACCCGTGAGTACGTCGAACCCGAGCCCGAAGGTCCGGATGACGGCGTTCGTCCACGGTCAGGTCCAAGGCGTCGGCTTCCGCTGGTGGACCAGGTCGCACGCGTTGGCGTTGGGTCTCACCGGTCGCGCGGTGAACCTCGTCGACGGGCGGGTCGAGGTGGTCGCCGAAGGGCCTCGGGCCGACTGCGATGCTCTGCTGGCAACCTTGCGCGGAGCCGACACCCCCGGCCGGGTGTTGTTGGTGGTGGAGCGCTTCGACCCCGCCCGGGGCGATTACCGGGGCTTCAGCGCCGGTTGAGCCTGACCGGATCGACAGCCCACGCCAGGTAGCCTGACTCCCACGCGCCGCCCGCCGGCGCACATCGAGAGCGCGGACGCGGCCGGGCTGCCCCACCGGGACCGCCCGGGGAAGGGACCAGCGAGCACGTGTACCTGAAGTCCCTGACGCTCCGTGGGTTCAAGTCGTTCGCGTCGGCCACCACCCTCCAGTTCGAGCGCGGCATCACCGCCGTCGTCGGACCCAACGGATCCGGCAAGTCCAACGTGGTCGACGCCATCGCCTGGGTGCTGGGCGAACAGGGCGCGAAGGCGCTGCGCGGCGGAAAGATGGAGGACGTCATCTTCGCCGGGACGGCCGACCGGCCGCCGCTGGGCCGCGCCGAGGTGACCTTGACCATCGACAACTCCGACGGTGCCCTGCCGATCGACTACGCCGAGGTCTCCATCACCCGGCGGATGTTCCGCGACGGCGCCGGCGAGTACGAGATCAACGGCTCATCCTGTCGCCTGCTGGACATCCAGGAGCTGCTGTCCGACTCCGGCATCGGCCGCGAGATGCACGTGATCGTCGGTCAGGGCCAGTTGGACGCGGTGCTCTCGGCCCGGCCGGAGGACCGGAGGGCATTCATCGAGGAGGCCGCCGGGGTTCTCAAGCATCGCAAGCGCAAGGAGAAGGCGCTGCGGAAGCTCGACGCCATGCAGGCCAACCTGACCCGGCTCGGCGATCTCACCGGCGAGTTGCGTCGCCAGCTCAAGCCGCTCGGGCGGCAGGCGGAGGTCGCGCGACGGGCCGCCGGCGTCCAGGCCGACCTGCGGGACTCCCGGCTCCGGCTACTCGCCGACGACCTGGTCACCCTGACCGCACAGATCGCCAAGGAATCCGCCGACGAGCAGCAGGCGCTCGCGCATCGGGCTCGGGTGCAGCAGGCCCTGGCCGAGGCAACGGCCGCCGGCGAGGCCGCCGCCGTCGCGCTCTCCGACGCCACCCCGGCGTTGCAGGCCGCGCAGGACACCTGGTTCGCCCTGTCCGCGCTCGCCGAACGATTCCGCGGCACCCTGTCGCTGGCTGCCGAGCGGTCCCGCAACCTCGCTGCGCCGTCGGATCCGCCGCGGTCCGGACGGGATCCGGACGAGTTGGATGCCGCTGCCGCCGCCGCCGAGACCGAGCAGGCCGCCAAGGAGGCCGACGTCGAGCACGCCAGGTCACGGCTGGCCACGACAGTCGGTATCCGGGTCGACGCCGAGAGCGCCCTGCGCGCCGCAGAAGCCGATCTGCTGGTGGCGACCAGGGCCATCGCCGACCGTAGGGAAGGGCTGGTGCGGCTGGCCGGCCAGGTCAGTGCGGCCAGGTCCCGACTGGCCGCCAGCGATGACGAGGTCGCCCGGCTGTCGACCGCAGTGACCGACGCGGCCCGCCGCTCGGCGGCGGCCATGTCCGAGTTCCAGGCGCTGCAGGATTCGGTCGGCGACCTGGACTCGTCCGAGGTCGGTTTGGACGAGACCCATGAGGCCGCCGAATCGGCGGCCGAGAGCGGCGAACGATCGGGTGGCCGAACTGACCGAGGCGCTGCGCGAGGCCCGGACCGACCAGACCGGGTTGCGCGCGAGGGTGGACGCGTTGTCGCTGGGCCTGGACCGCCGGGACGGTGTCGGCGCGTTGCTCGCCGCGGAGGCCGACCTTCCTGGGCTGCTCGGCTCGGTGGCCAGCGTGCTCGACGTCAGCCCGGGTGCCGAGGCCGCCGTCGCCACCGCCCTCGGAGCTGTCGCTGATGCGGCCGCCGTGGCCGGCGTCGGTGATGCTGCTGCCGCGTTGGAACTGTTGCGCAGCAACGAGTCCGGCCGGGCCGGGCTGCTCGTCGGTGGCGGACCCGCAGGTGGTGGACCGGTCCGGCTGGCCGGCGCTGCCCGACGGCGTGGTGTGGGCCGTCGATCTGGTGGCCGCGCCGGCAACCCTGCGGCCGGCGCTCGTCCGAGCGCTCGACCGGGTCGCCGTCGTGGAGAGTATCGCTGCCGCAGTCGATCTCGCCGCCGCCCGGCCCGGAGTGCGGGCGGTGACCCGTGGTGGCGACCTGATCGGTTCCGACTGGGCGGTCGGCGGCAGTGCCGGGAAGCAGTCGGTGATCGAGATCCAGGCAGCGGTCGACGAAGGCGAAGCGGCGCTCGCCGCTGTCACCGCCCGGATCACCGACTACCAGGCCGCACTGGCCGGCGCCGGTACCGAGGCCGACGCCCGCGCCCGCGAGGTGGCGACATCCCTGGCCGCCCTGCACGAATCCGATGCCCGGCTGTCCGCGCTGGCCGAGCAACTCGGCCGGCTCGGGGAGGCGGCCCGCTCGGCCAACGCCGAGGCGGAGCGTCTGGAACGCCAGCGAGCCGCGGCCGAAGCCGCGCGGGAGAGCCACCGGTCCGCGCGGACCGACCTCGAGAGCCGGCTGCAGGCGGCGGAATCCGAGGAGACGCCCGACGAGATCGACACCACCGTGCGGGACGGGCGCTCCGGTGCGGCGTCGAACGCCCGGCAGGCCGAGGTCGAAGCCCGACTGGCATTGCGCACCGCCGAGGAGCGGGCCAGGGCCACCGCGGGGTCTGCTGACGGCCTGCGCCGGGCGGCCCGGCAGGAGCGGGAGGCTCGGGCTCGGGCGCGGGCGGCGGCGGCCCGCAGGACAGCCGGCGCCGCCGTGGCCGGCCGGGTGGTCGAGGTCGGGACCGCCGTCGCCGCCCGACTCGAAGCGTCGCTGACGGTGGCGTCGTCCGGGCGCGAATCGGCGGTGGCAACGCGGCGGGAGGCGGACGCCGCATTGGCGGTCGCCCGCGCGAGATCCGCCGAGCTGCAACGGGAGTGGGACGCGCTGACGGATACCGTGCACCGCGACGAGGTGCTGCGTGCGCAACAGTCGCTGCGGTACGAGCAACTGGTCGGACGGGTGACCGGCGAGTTCGCGATCGCGGTCGACGACCTGGTGGCCGAGTTCGGACCGGACGTGCCGGTGCCGCCGACCGCGCTGGAGAACTCCGAGTACTACGCCGCCAGGGACCGGGGCGAGGACGTCACCGCCCCGGTGCCGGCGCCCTACGACCGGGACACCCAGGAGCGGCGGGCCCGCCGCGCGGAACGGGATCTGGCGACCCTTGGCAAGGTGAACCCGTTGGCGCTGGAGGAGTTTGCCGCGCTGGAGGAGCGGCACGGCTTCCTGTCCACCCAGCTGGAGGACCTGAAGGCCACCCGGCGGGATCTGCTCACGGTGATCTCCGAGGTGGACGACAAGATCCTCGAGGTGTTCACCGCGGCCTACCACGACGTGGCGCGCGAGTTCGTCACCGTATTCGCGACGCTGTTTCCCGGCGGGGCCGGCGAGCTGGTGCTGACCGACCCGGACGACATGCTGGCCACCGGCATCGAGGTGCACGCCCGGCCGCCGGGCAAGAAGGTCAAACGGCTCTCGCTGCTGTCCGGGGGCGAGCGGTCGTTGACCGCAGTCGCCCTGCTGGTGGCCATCTTCCGGGCCCGGCCCAGCCCGTTCTACATCATGGACGAGGTCGAGGCCGCTCTCGATGAGGTCAACCTGACCCGCCTGGTGGGGTTGCTCGCGGAACTGCGCGAGTCGTCGCAGCTGATCATCATCACCCACCAGAAGTTCACCATGGAGTCGGCCGACACCCTCTACGGCGTCTCCATGCGCGGGGACGGCATCACCCAGGTGATCAGCCAGCGGATCCGCGGGATCGTCGAACCGGTGCCGACCCCCTAGGGCCTTCGACTCCCCGAGCTCGCGCCGCGGTCCAAGCTCGCGGTGATCATGGTGGCCGGCACCGCTTTCTCGGCGTGTCGCCAGGTTGTGTCGGCGTGTCGCGTGCCGGCCACCATGATCACCGCGAGCCGGGCGGCGGCGAGTCCAGCGTGGCGAGCCAGTCGTCGGTCTGCGCGGGCGTGGTGAACCGCAGCACCGGTGGACCGCTCGGATCGTTGCCCCACTGGCGGATCCGCTCGCGTTTGGTGCTGAACGAGCGGAAGTGCCAGACGATGATCGAGTCGCGCGCGAACAACCCGCGCCACGACTCGTAGTTGCCGTTGCAGATCGGCCGTCTGTCGATCGCGCGGGCGAGAGTGCGTCGGACCAGGCGGCGCAGCGAGCACCACCTCGAGTAGTCGAGCGCGACGATGAGTTGCGCGCGGGCGAGCGGGATCTCCCGCCACCTCCCGTACGCGGTGTCCAGGATCCACTCGGGACCGAGGCAGATCTGCCGGATGCGACGACGCTGCTCGTCTACCGGCACCTCGATCCAGCCGGGCTCCCAGGTCAGATCGTCGACCGAGTGCCACGCGATACCGGTGGCGTCGGAGATCCTCGCGGCGAGAGTCGACTTTCCGGAGCCGGTGACGCCGTAGACCAGAATTCGGCGGGCGCCGCCGGGGAGCGGGACACCGGAGTCGGCCCCGTCCGATGGAGCGTCGATGTCCACCGGCGGAGGGTACCGACCGGCGGTCCGGGTGGTGGAATTCGGACCTACCCTCAACATTTTCCCCGATCGCGGCGTTTCATAGGGCATGCAGGCAGCCAGGGACGCGGAGTTCTCCGAGTACGTCGCCGCCCGCGGGCCGGCGTGGGAGCGGTTCGCGTTCGTCCTCACCGGAGATCCGCACCGGGCTCAGGACCTGCTGCAGACCGTTCTGCTGACCACCTACCGGAAGTGGCAGCGGATCTCCGAGGTGGACCACCCGGACGCCTATATCCGACGGATGATCACCCGCTCGTACCTGAGCTGGAAACGGGTCCGGGGCAACGCCGAGCTGCCGGTCGACGACGTGCCCGAGACCTCGCTGGTGAGTCCGGATCCGGCCGTCGGCGTCGTCGACCGCGACGAGCTGCAGCGCGCGCTGCTGGCGCTGAGCCCGCAACAGCGGGCCGTGCTGGTGCTGAGGCACATCGAAGGCCTGGACGACACGTCGATCGCCGATGCGCTCGGCTGCTCGGTGGGCACCGTCCGCGGCCATGCCAGCCGCGGCCGGGAACGGTTCCGGACTGCACTCCTCGCGGCCGACGCCGCCGACTCGCTCCCGAAGGACCTCCGATGAATCAGCTGGACAGCCTGTTGACCGACGCGATGACAGACCTCGCCGGCCGCAGCCCGCACGACGACAACCTGGCCTCGACCATCCGCCGGCGGTCCCGCTGGCGGCGCGCCGTACTCATGGCACCCATCGCCGCGGCCCTGGCCGTCATCGTGGTGGCCGGGGTGCTGCTCGCCGCCCGGCCGGCCCGACCCTCCTCGACGCCGGCCGGCGCACCGTCAGCGTGCAGCCCGGTGCCGACCGCCGTCCTTCCTACCTGGGCGCGGGCCGGCTTCACCGACTCCGAGCCCGAGATGCCCTACGTCACCAGCAGTACCGGCGTCATGGTGGCGATCATTTTCGCGCCGTCGCTGGTCAGCCCGCCGCTGGCCAGGGTCAACAACAAGATCCTCTGGGTGGCGCAGAAGGGGTTGGGGACCCTGACCATCCGCGGCACGGTCGAGGGTGGCACCGAGACGATGCTGCAGACCGTCGAGGGCGGGCCCGGACCGTCGATCATCGACGTGCCGGTTCCCGGATGCTGGCACTTCGACCTGACCTGGGGCGACCAGCACGACTCGGTCGACCTGCGCTACGCACCCTCCTGACAACGGGCGCGCGGTCTCGATCCCGGGACCGGGATCCCGTGTCGATCATGAGAACGTGCACCGGATCTACGGCGTGTCCCGCGTTTCGGTCGGCGTGTCGCGTGCAGGTTCTCATGATCAACGGGACCTTGGGGTGAGCCCGGCTCAGCCGTAGGCTTCGACCGTGCCGGCGGGGGTGACCCGGCGGATCCGGTGGTTGCCGGTGTCGGCGACGTACAGCATGCCGCCGCCGTCGACAACCAGCGGACCCTCGCCGAGGCTGAAGGTGGCGAGAATGCCGTCGCCGCCGTCACCCTCGTTGCCCGCGGAGTAGTCGTCCGGGTTGCCGGCGATGGTGAGGAACGTGCCGTCGCTCTGTACCCGACGGATCCGGTTGTCGCCGGACTCGGTGACGTACAGCGCGCCGTGGCTGTCCACCGCGATCCCGCCGGGCGACGCAAGCTTCGTCTCCAGGGCCGGCAGGCTGTCGCCGTCGGAGGCGTCGCCGTCGGCTCCGGCGACCGGCGTCACCGCTCCGGCGGGGGAGACACCGAACACCTGACCGCGTCCGCTGTCGGACACCAGCAGGACCCCGTTCGCCTGCAGCACCAGGGCTTTCACGCCGGAGAAGCCCTGCGCGAACACCGAGACCTCCCCGGACGGGCGCCGCACCAGGATCTTGTCGTCGGCGCCGGCATACAGCGAGCCGTCGGGAGCGGCGGCCAGTGCTGTTGGCGAGGTGTAGTCGTCGAATCCGGTGACCGGCCGCATCAGACCCTGCGGGTCGATGCGCCGGATCCGGCCCCCGGTGCCGATGTACAGCGAGTTGTCGGCGCCGACCGCCAGGGGTCCCGGCCGGTCGAGCTCGGCGCCGGTCGCGGGCCGGCCGTCGCCGGAGTCGCCGGACTTACCGGTGCCGGCCACCGTGTCGACCTCGCCGGAGGCAGCCACCCGGACGACGGTGTTGGCGCCCTCGTCGGCGATGTAGAGCGCGCCGTCGGCCCCGAGGGCCAGAGCGGAAGGGTCCTTCAGAGCGAGCGAGTGCGACGGCTTACCCGGTACCGGCGGCGGCCCCTTCTCGGGCCAGAGCAGTACGGTGCCCACGACTCCGGCCGTGATCACCAGAACCACGGCCAGTATCAGCACGATCCAGCCGCGACGGCGGGGCGGCGCCGAGGGACCGTCGGCGGCGATCCGGGTGCCGTGGAACGGTTCAGCGCCCACCCCGACCGCGGTCGGCGCCATCGGCGCGGGCGTCACCCACCGCGAGGGGCTCGGGGCGGCCATCGTGGTCCGGTCCACCTCGTCGGTGACGGCCATCGGCGTCGCCGGCTCGCCGGCTGTGCGTTGCGCATCCTGGAGCAGCCGGCCGAATGCCCCGGCCGAAGCCGGACGCTGGGTCGGATCCTTCGAGAGCGCGGACTCGAGCGCCCGGCAGACGGCATCCGGTACGCCGCGACCGCGCAGGTCGGGCACCGGGTCGCGGACTATTCGTAGGTACAGCGCCACCAACGCCTCGTCCGGACCCGCGGCGAACGGCGGACGCCCGGTGATCGCGCAGAAGATGGTTGCGGCGAGCGCGTAGATGTCGCCCGCCGGTGCGCCGGGCCGGCCGTCGAGCACCTCCGGGGACGCGTACGGAATCGACGCGCTGATCAAGCCCTCGGATGTCTCGAAACCGCCGGCCACCCTGGCGATCCCGAAGTCCGCCAGCAGCGGCTCGCCGAAGGCCGAGATCAGGACGTTGGACGGCTTGACGTCGCGGTGCAGCACCCCGGCCCGGTGGGCGGTCTCCAACGCGCCGGACAGCCGGACGCCGTAGGAGACCGCCTGCTGCCACGGCACCGGCAGCCGATCGGCCAGCGACCCGCCCTCCACGTACGGCATCACCAGATAGGGCCGACCCATCGGTGTCGCCCCGGTGGTGAGCACCTGCACGATGTTCGGGTGGCCGGCGACGGTCCCCATCGCAAAGGCTTCGCGGTCGAACCGGTCCAGGCCGGCCCGGTCGAGCACTGCGGACAGCACTTTGACGGCGACCACCCGGTTCAGGCCGGGTTGACGGGCTCGGTACACCACGCCGGAGCCACCCCGGCCGATTTCCACCGGGTCGGTCAGTCCGGGGATGCCTAGGTCGACGGCGGCCGCAGGGTCGCGGGGGGGCTGCGGCACGGTCACCCTGTCCCTCCGGTCGGCATGGGGTGATTGTGCCCGTTGTCGGCCCGCCGGTCAGGCGAACCGGCCGGCCGGCCTGCGAGGGCCGGTGCGCCGATGTTCCTCGGGGCGGACCGACCCTCGCACCGACTGGTCACTCGAGGGCACGCCCCCTCGCAGTGCAACCCGACATGCGGGATGATCCGTCCTGTGGGCATGAACCCGTTGCTCGACGTCGTCACCGCCCGCCGGCGCTTCCTGGCGATCGCGGCCGCCGCTGCGGCCGCCGCGATGCTCGGTGGCTGTGCCGCCGACCCCGCGCCGCAGCCGGCCACCGGGACCACCCCGTCCGGCCCGCCCACCGGATCCGGAGTCACCATGCCGCCCTCGCCCACTCCGCCGACCGGGTCCTCGAGCAGCCCGTCAGGACCCGCTGTTGCTCAGCCGCTCCGCTCGTCGGCCACCCGTCGCGCCGCCGGATCTCCGGCGGAGGCGCAGAAGTCGCTGGCCGGCTTCGGCGCCGAGATGCTGCGTCGGGTACACGGCCAGGAGCCGAACACCGCGCTCAGCCCCTATTCGCTGGCGACCGTGCTGGCCATGGCCAGGGCCGGCGCCAAGGGCGCCACCGGCACCCAGATCGACAAGGCCCTGCTGCTGGACGGCACGCAAGCGCAGGGCGGGGCCATCACGGCCATCGACGACGCCAACACCAGTGCCGTCGAGACCGCGACCAAGCTGAAGTCCCCGATGGTCATCGAGCCGGCCAATCAGACCTGGATCCAGAACGGCCTCGACGTCCACCAGGAGTACCTCGACGAGCTCGCGCGGCAGTTCGGCGTCGAAGCGGTCGCCGCCGACTTCGCCACCGACCCGGAGGCGATGCGCAAGCAGATCAACGCCTGGGTGTCCGAGCGCACCCACACGCTGATCCCCGAGCTGTTCGGTGCCGGCACCATCGGCGAAGCAACCGTGCTCGTGCTGGTGAACGCCGTGTACCTGAAAGCGGCCTGGCAGACCCCGTTCATTCCCGGCAGCGACCCGACGCCCTTCACCACCGGCGCCGGCACCACCAAACCGGTCAGCCTGATGCGGGGTGGGGAGCCCGTCCCCGGCGCCAAGGGCAGCGGCTGGACGTCCGCCACCGCAGGGTATGTCGGCAGCGGCCTGGCGATGACGATCCTGCTTCCCGACGCCGGCAAGTTCGACGCCGTGCTCGCAGCACTGGACGCCGAGACCATTGCCAAGGCCACCGCCACCGCCGGGCACTACACGTTCCAGATGCCGGCCTTCCAGATCCACAGCGCCCCACCGGTGCAGGACGCGGTGGTGGCCATGGGGATCACCGATCTGTTCGACCCGGCCACGGTCGACCTCTCCGGGATGGCAGGTAAGCCAGGGGATCTGGTGGCCAGCTCATTCGTGCACCAGGCGGTGGTGCTGGTCGACGAGAAGGGTACCGAAGCGGCGGCGGCCACCGGCATGGGCGTCAGCGCAACGGGTCTGCCGCAGCTCGACGGGACGATCGTGGTGGACCGGCCGTTCCTGTTCTGGATCCACGACACCGTCACGGGTGCGCCGATGTTCCTGGGAGCGGTGACCGACCCGACCGTGTGAGTCCCGCCGGGCGAGCGGTCAGTCGCCGAACGGTCCGCCGACCTGGGTCCATTCGCGGATCCGCCGGTCGGTCAGGAATCCCTCGAGGAAGAACGGGTCCTGATCCAGGTGGCCGGCGATCTCCTCGGCGGATTCACCGCGCAGCACCAGCAGCGCCCCGGGATCGTCCGGCTCGTTGTACGGTCCGCGGGCCAGCACCACACCCCGGTCGGCCAGCGACTGCAGGAACTCCCGGTGCACCGGCCGCACGGCGGCCCGCTCCTCAGCCCTGGCGTCGTAGGTGTAGTGGACGGCGTAGACAGGCATCGACGGTCCTTGTCTGATCGGGGGCGAGAGGCCGAATCTAGCGCGGGTTCGTGGACCGCAGAACGCCGGGACGCCCCCGGTCCGCGTTGGACCGAGGGCCTCCCGGCGTTTCCTGTGGGCGTTGAGCTTTCGCAGTCCTTGAGATCAGGCGCTCGCTTGGTGCCAAGCTCTGCTGCCCTCTTCGGAGGGCGGCCAGGCCAATGCCGTCCCAGGAGGACCCGACCTACGAGCTGATAGGGGGAGTACGGATGGTGCACAACGCCTGGTGATCCCCCCTTGTCCCAGCGATCGCCTCAGTGTTCTTGACATCATCCCTACCAGATTCCGCGGAACGAGTCCCGCCGGTGGTGGGCTTCGAGGGCGGCACCCAATCGGGGCGACAGCCCACTGCTGGCCCCGAAGTGATCGCCTCCGAAGGCGCGCTAAGACGATCGGCGTACAGCATTGAGGCAGACCCTATCGCCCGGCCGGGGCATTCCAACGACCGTTGATTCTGAGGACACTCCATGCCATCGAGCGGTTCCCATCGCATCCGACTCCACCCACCAGGAAGGAGACCTCCGGATGAGGGGCTTGACGAGGAACGTGGCGACCCTGGCGATTGCAGCTGTCCTGCTACTCGCCGGAACCATCATCGCAGCCTCAGCTCTCGGCTCCCCCGGCGGCGACAGCACCGGCCCGGGGACGGCCGGATCTCCCGGCCACGCCGGAGCCGTCGCAACCACCAACACCGCCCCGGTTCCGACCTTTCAGCCGAGCCCAGCGGGATCAGTCTTCGTGCCGATCACGCCCTGCCGCATCATCGACACCCGCGTCGCAGGTGGCAAAATCGCCGCCGGCACAACCCGCAACTTCCAGATTCGCGGCACCACAGGATTCGCGGCGCAAGGCGGCCCGGCCTCAGGGTGCGGCATCCCCACTTCCGCCAGCGCGGTCACCGGCGCGCTGACCGCCACCCAGACCGCCGGCGTCGGCTTTCTCCGCGCAGGGCCATACGGGCGTTCGGCCGTGGCAACAGTACTGAACTATCCCGCCACCTCCAGTGGCATCACCTCCGAGGCGACCCTGGCGCTCGGCGCGGGTGCCGCATCGATAAGCATCCAGGCCAACGGACATGCCACTCACGTCGTGCTGGACGTCACCGGCTACTACAACACCCAGACCCACCTCATCATCCTGGCCGACGGCACCGCCTGGTACGGAAGCCCCTCCCACCTGATCTCCCTGGTCCACAACCCGAATTCGGGCCTCTACGAGCTGACTTTCGATCGGAGCCTGGACGGGTGCAACGTGCTGACCGCAAGCAACGACCAACGCGATGTGCAGGCCGTCGGCTCATGGGGTGGCTCAACTCTCGACGTCTCCACCTCCCACGAGGCCGGCGGGGTTTTCACCTCACAGGACGAGAGTTTCCAGTTGTCGGTCATCTGTTGACTCCCCGGCAGATGACCGTGTGCAGGATGCCACCGCAGGCGAGCGGCTGACCGGCGTGTTGATGATGATCAACGGCTCGGCTCGGTACGACCGCCAGTCCTCGATCGACCCGACCGCGCTGGCGCTGCCCGATGCTCAATGGCGGGGGGTGTGCGCTCACCTCGCCAACGGCGTCGCGGACGACCCCGTCGCCGGCGTCAACCTCGGCCTCGCCTTCATGAATTCCGGTCCGAGCGCTCACACGGAGTAAGCGCAGACAGCGAGAGCGCTTGCCACGTTCGTGGTCTCGTACTCCTTGACTGCCCGGTATCCACCCCGCGAGGGGCCAGGGTGCCGACGCCGCAGTTCCGTCATTGACACCCGCAGGGGCTGGGTCAACACTTGGGCCAGCGGCGAAGGAGTGTGCCATGTCGTGGAGCCTGAGCGGCAACTACGTGGAGACCTGCTCGTGCGAGCTCATGTGTCCGTGCAACCTGTCCCTTGATCACGGGGCGACGTATGACTATTGCCGGGTGACGCTCGTCTTCGCCGTCGCCAAGGGAGCAGTCGACGACGTGGACATCGCCGGGTGCAAGGTCGCACTCATCGCGGACACGCCGAAGGTGATGACCGACGGAAACTGGCGGGTCGGGGTGTTCATCGACGACCAGGCAACGGATGAGCAGTTCGACAAGCTCGTGCAAGTCTTTGGCGGCCAGCTGGGCGGCCCGATGGCCGGACTTGCCCCGCTGATCGGCGAAATGCTCGGCGTCGAGCGCGCCACGATCGAAGTCGACGACGACGGACTGCGCCACAGCGTCCGCGTCGGCACCGCAATCGACTTCGAGATCGAGGACGTCGTCCCATTCGGAGTGCAGACCGGTGAGCCGGTGAAGTTCTCCGGGATGTTCCACCCGGTCGGATCCGACCTGACGATGGCCGAGGCGAAACGGTCGAAGATCAACGCATTCGGGATCCAATACGAGGGCAAGACTGGGTTGTCGAAGTCCGGCTTCTCGTGGGCCGCCTGACGGACCTCGATGGCGGGTCGGCGCAGCCCGCCGACCGCACGGGTCTTCGTCCCGCGTACGTAGCTAGCCGCGCTCATATTGCGTTGGTGGCCGTCCTCATCGCGCTCGCCGGCGTCGGGTGGTGGTGGACGGTCCAGCAGATGCGCGGCATGGACAACGGCCCTTGGACCGCCCTGGGAACGTTCGGCTGGTTCATCACCGTGTGGGTCGTCATGATGGCCGCGATGATGTTCCCCTCGGTCGCTCCGACGGTGGCGCTGTACGCAAAGATGAGCCGAAACCGGCTGGCGCCGACGGTGTTCGTCGCGGGCTACCTGATCACGTGGGCCGCGGCGGGTGTCGTCGCGTACCTGCTCGGCGCGCTCCTACGTCACGTCGTCCCCGACTTCGGATGGGACCACGGTGGCCGCGTCCTCACCGGAGCAACACTCCTCGTGGCGGCGGCATACGAGCTGACCCCGTTGAAGAACATCTGCCTGAGCAAGTGCCGGAGCCCGCTCGGCCAGCTTCTCGGATCGTGGCGCGACGGATTGTCGGGCGCTGTTCGCATGGGTATGAAAAACGGCGCGTGGTGTGTCGGTTGCTGCTGGGCGCTCATGGCATCCCTCTTCGCCTTGGGCGTCATGAATGTCATCTGGATGGCAGTCGTCGCAGTGCTGATCGCCCTGGAGAAGACGCTGCCGTGGCGCCGCATCGCGACCTATAGCACCGCGATCGTTCTCCTGGCCCTCGGCGTGCTGGTGCTCGCGGCCCCTGAGGTCCTTCCCGGTCTGACGACGCCTACACCCGACCCCATGATGTCGATGACCCTGCCTCGGTGACCCACGAGGCTGGTCAGGGTCATCGCGGCGTACAGCTGTTCAGGTCCCTGAGGGCTACCACGGCGCCTGACTGAGGCGAGGTCGTGGCGGGGTGCGCCACGTCCACGATGCGCCTGGCGCGATCAGCGGCGCCTACGACACTCACTACGCCGCGTGGGCCACCGCTATACACAGCGGCCGGATTGGCCCAGGCCCGCCGGGCATGCGAAACGGCCTTCGCAGCAGCCACAGGGACCGCCACGAAGGCCGTTTCCGACACCCCGCATGTCCAGGCCATGTCCAGCTGAACCACCGAACTAGCCCCTGACCTGCGCAAACATTCTAGATGTCGAAGTACAGCGCGAACTCGTGCGGGTGCGGCCGCAGCCGGATCGCGTCGATCTCCTCGCGCTTGATCCGGATCCAGGTCTCGATCAGGTCCGGGGTGAACACGCCACCCTCGAGCAGGTAGTCGTGGTCGATCTCGAGGCGGTCGATCACCTCACCCAGCGAGGCGGGCACCTGCGGGATGTTCGCGGCCTCGTCCGGCGGCAGCTCGTAGAGGTCCTTGTCGACCGGAGCGGGCGGCTCGATCTTGTTCTTGATGCCGTCCAGGCCGGCCATCATCATCGCGGCGAACGCCAGGTACGGGTTCGACGACGGGTCCGGGCAGCGGAACTCCAGGCGCTTGGCCTTGGCGTTGGTGCCGGTGAGCGGGATCCGGATGCAGGCCGAGCGGTTCCGCGCCGAGTAGACCAGGTTCACCGGGGCCTCGTAGCCGGGCACCAGCCGGTGGTAGGAGTTGACGGTCGGATTGGTGAACGCCAGCAGTGACGGTGCGTGGTGCAGCAGGCCGCCGATGTAGTAGCGGGCCACATCCGACAGGCCGCCGTAGCCGGCCTCGTCGTAGAACAGTGGCTTGCCGCCCATCCACAGCGACTGGTGCGCGTGCATGCCCGAGCCGTTGTCTCCGAAGAGCGGCTTGGGCATGAAGGTGACGGTCTTGCCCTCGGCCCACGCGGTGTTCTTGATGATGTACTTGAACAGCATCACCTCGTCCGCCGCCGCCAGCAGGGTGTTGAACTTGTAGTTGATCTCCGCCTGGCCCCCGGTGCCGACCTCGTGGTGGCCGCGCTCGACCTCGAAGCCCATCGAGATCAGGTTCGCGGTCATGTCCTCGCGCAGGTCGGCGTGGTGGTCGTACGGCGGCACCGGGAAGTAGCCGCCCTTGAAGCGGGTCTTGTAGCCGAGGTTGCCCCCCTCCTCCACCCGGCTGGTGTTCCACCAGCCTTCTTTGGAGTCGACCTGGTAGAAGGTGCCGTTGGGCGTCTCCCCGAACCGCACGTCGTCGAAGATGTAGAACTCGGCCTCCGCACCGAAGTAACAGGTGTCGGCGATGCCGGTGCTGGCCAGGTACTCCTCGGCCTTGCGGGCGATGTTGCGGGGGTCCCGCGAGTACGGCTGCAGGGTCAGCGGGTCGTGGACGAAGAAGTTGCAGACCATCGTCTTCCGCGTCCGGAACGGGTCGATGCGGGCCGTCGCGGGGTCGGGGAGCAGGGTCATGTCGGACTCGTGGATCGACTGGAACCCCTTGATGGAGGATCCGTCGAAGGCCATTCCGCCCGCCAGTGATTCGGCGGTGACGGTGGCGGCCGGCACGGTCAGGTGGTTCATGATGCCGGGGAGGTCGCAGAACCTGATGTCGAAGACCTCGACATCGTTGTCCTTGATGTAGGCGACCAGCTCTTCGTTGGAGGAGAACACGCTTTTGTCGCTCCTTGTGGTCGAGAGGGCAGGGCGGGCGATCGCGTACAGCGACCGGGTGGCCGCCTGCGCGAGCCCCACGGTAGGGACGGGGTGTTGCCCGTCGGTCTCGCTGTTGTTTCGCGCGCGTTAACGGCTGCGGGGCCAAGGTCCCGCCCGACGGTCGTTGCCGGGGCGGCCGGCTCCACCACTCACCGTAAACTGGACCCATGCAGCCGTCCCGGCCCCGCCGGCCGTGAGCACCGAGGCGACCCACTGGGGTCAGCGGCTCGGGCTGCCGGCGTCCGGTCCGGGATCCGTTGCGCCGCTGGGCCAACGCGCCGGCGCGTTCGTCATCGACGTGGCGCTCTCGTTCCTGGTGGCGCTGCTGTTCACCCGGCCGGAGCTGCCTCGAAACTGGTCGCTGCTGGTCTGGGCGGCGATGACAGTGGTCGCCGTCGGAGTGTTCGGATTCACTCCCGGCCAGGCCGCCGTCGGGATCCGGGTGGCTCCCATTGCCGGCCGGCGACTGGTGGGGCTGTGGGCGGTGCCGCGGACGGTGCTGACCTTCCTCGTCATCCCGGCCGTGCTGCTCGACGGCGACGGTCGCGGCCTGCACGACCGGCTGTGCCGGACCGTGGTGGTCCGGTCCCGCTGAAGACCCGAACGGACGTCGGATCTGCGATCGGGCCGGCCTAGCGGCGCCGGACCGCCCGCTGGACGTTGCGCATCTTGGCCCCGGCCGGCATCGGTCCCTTGGGCATGCCCGCCGGCCCGGATCGGCTGCCGAGGGCGTTGAGCTTGTTGTCGAGGTCGCCGACGGCATTCGCGGAGATGTTGCGCGGCAGTCGCATCAGGTATTGGTTGAGCTTCCGCAGCGGAGTCTGGCCCTCGTCATTGCCGACGATCACGTCGTAGATGGGCGTCTGACCGACCACCCTGGCGATCTTCTTCTTCTCCTGCGCGAGCAGGGCCTTTACCCGGTGCGGAGCGCCCTCACCGACCAGGATCACGCCCGGACGCCCGACCACCCGGTGCACCGCATCCATCTGCGCGGTGCCGGCAATGGCCGGAGTGATCCGCCACTTGCCGCGCAGGTTGTTCTGCAGCGACCACGCCGCGGCGCCGGGGGTGCCGTCCGCCTGCTGGTACACCGACCGCTGCACCCGGCGGGAGAACAGGATCATCGCCAGCATCGCGCCCAGGATCAGCCCGAACGGCAGCATGATCCACCACTGCAGGCCGACCAGGAGACCGATCCCGACCAGCACCGCGGCGGTGCCGAGGATCGTCAGCACCATGTAGGGGATGAGGCGCTTGTCTTGCTTGCGCTGCATCTTGAAGGCTTCCCAGATCTGCCCGCGCCGTGCGCGCTTCTCGACCTTGGCGGCGGCCTTGAGCGCTTTGGTCTCCTCTTTCGAGGGCTTCGCGGGAGTAGCGGCAGACTTGGGCATGTGCTCAGGATACGACCCGGCGGGGGCTCGTCGGCACGCCCGCCGGAGACCTGTCCGGTGGGGGGCGGGCCGGATCAGCCGGTCGGCGCCATCCGCAGGTCGCGCGCCTGGGCGCCCTGCCGGTAGAGCGAACCGGCCTTGTAGGAGGAGCGGACCAACGGTCCGGACATGACGCCGGCGAAGCCGATCTGCTCGGCCTCCTCGCGCAGCTCGATGAACTCGGCCGGCTTGACCCACCGGTCGATCGGGTGGTGCCGCGGAGTCGGCCGGAGGTACTGGGTGATGGTCACCAGATCGCACCCGGCGGCGTGCATGTCGCGGAGCGCTTGCGAGACCTCGTCCCGGGTCTCGCCCATGCCCAGGATCAGGTTGGACTTCGTCACCATGCCGGCGGCGCGCCCCTGGGAGATCACGTCGAGCGAGCGGAGGTAGGCGAACGCCGGCCGGATCCGCTTGAAGATCCTCGGCACCGTCTCCAGGTTGTGCGCGAACACCTCAGGCCCGGCGTCGAAGACCTGTCCGAGCAGCTCGGGGTGTCCGGAGAAGTCCGGGGTGAGGATCTCGACCCCGGTACCCGGGGCGAGTTCGTGCACCTTGCGGATGGTCTCGGCGTACAGCCAGGCGCCTTCGTCGGGAAGGTCGTCGCGGGTGACGCCGGTGATGGTCGCGTACCGCAGGTCCATCGTCGCGATGGACTCGGCCACCCGGCGCGGCTCGTCCCGGTCGAGCTCATCGGGTTTACCGGTGTCGATCAGGCAGAAGTCGCACCGGCGGGTGCACTTGTCGCCGCCGATGAGGAAGGTGGCCTCGCGGTCCTCCCAGCATTCATAGATGTTGGGGCAGCCGGCCTCCTGGCAGACGGTGTGCAGCCCTTCGCGCTTGACGAGTTGCTGCAACGAGGTGAACTCCGGACCCGTCTTGAGCCGGGTCCGGATCCACTCCGGTTTGCGCTCGATCGGCACCGCGGCATTGCGGACCTCCAGGCGGAGCAGTCGACGCCCCTCCGGGGCCATGGTCACTAGGCCTCCCCGGACTTCTTCGCACTCTTCGGTCGGGCGAAGCCGGCTGCCTCGGCGCTCTCCGCGGTGTCGAACCACACCTCGGCGATGGTCCGCTCGTAGGAGGGGGTGCCGGGCTGGTGGAACAACTTGGAGTCTTCGTTGCCCTTGATGTCGAACCCCTCGGGCTGTCCGCCGTCGGGCAGCGCAGCGTGCGAACCGGCGCCGTAGGGGTGTTCGGCATCCTCGGCGGCCTCCGCGGGAGCGTCAGCGGCGGGCGCTTCCGCAGCAGGCGCATCGGCCCCGGTGTCGCCGGCAGGCGCCTCGGACCCGGTGTCGGCCGCCAGGAAGGTCTCCGCAGCTTCCGCGGCGGTGTCCGGCTTGGGCTCGGCGGGGGACCCGCCGTTCGTGGACGCGTCGGGTTCGCGGCGGGGTGCGAAGGTGGGGGCTGCACCGGTCTCCGGCGGGTTGTGCTTGCCACTCTTGAGCGCCTTGGCCACCCCTGCGGCAGCGCCGGCGGCAACGCCCAGCACCAGCACGGTGCGGACCGGGTGCCGCTTCTTGCCGGCCGCCTTGGCGTTCTTCTTGGCGGCCTTGTCCAGGTGCTTGGCCTTCTTGTCCGCCGTCTTCGCGGCGGCGGCGGCCTTGGCCGCGACGATCGCCGCGGTCTTGGCCGCCTTGCCCTTCGCCTTGCGGGACAGGTCCGCTGCGGCGTCACCGGCGACGCTCTCGACCTTGGCCGCGGTCTTGGAAGCCGTGCTCGAGGCGGCCTTCGCCGCCCGCTTGGACTCCTTGCGGGCGCGCTTGCCCAGCTTGTCGGCGGAGCCGGCGAGGGAATCCGCTGCCTTCTCCACGTACGGGGTTGCGGCGTGCGCGGCCTCGCTGGCCAGCTGCGCAACCTTGCCTGCGGCCTCGGTGGCGGCGTCGGCGACCTTCTCGGCCACGTCGCCGGCCTTGCCGGCCAGATCCTGTGCGGTCGTACGGGTGCTCATGACCAACTCCTCGTCGTCATTGCTGTGTCGTCATCGCTGTCCGGTGTCAGTGCTGACGGTGCCCCGTCATCCGGGTTGGTACCCCGATCGGACCCTGTTTCAGTCTTCCACGTGACCGCCGGACGGGCAGGGCGGGTCACCGGCCGGTGAGCGCGGGGTCCGGGTGCCGCCCGACACCGGCGCCTTGCGTCGCCCGGGACAGCGGCGGGGCGGCCGGATCGACCACGAGCCGACCGTCGATGGCGTCAGCAAGATGGACCCTGATCAGCGGCAACACGGCGGAAACCGGAATCGGACGGCCGAGTTCGGCGGACAGCGAGGTGACGCCCGCGTCGCGGATCCCGCACGGCACGATCCGGTCGAAGGCGGTCATGTCGGGATTGCAGTTCAGAGCGAAGCCGTGCATCGAGACGCCCCTGGTGATCCGGATGCCGATGGCGGCGATCTTCCGCTCGGGCCGGCCGCCGGACGCCGCCAGCCACACCCCGCTGCGGCCGGCCACCCTGCCGGTCGCCAGACCGAGTTCCGCGCAGGTCGCGATCAGGGCCTCTTCGAGCACCCGGACCCAAGTGATCACGTCGACCGGGTCGGCCAGCGCGACGATCGGGTAGCCGACCAGCTGTCCAGGGCCGTGCCAGGTGATCCGGCCGCCACGGTCGACATCGATCACCGGAGTGCCGTCCACCGGCCGGTCGCCGGGCTCCGTTCGCCGACCCGCTGTGTAGACGTCAGGATGCTCGAGCAGCAGCACCGTGTCCGGACCGGAGCCGGCGATCCGGGCGGCGGCGATCTCGCGCTGCCGGTCCCAGGCGGTGGTGTAGTCCACCGTGCCCGCCTCGACGAACACCAGGTCCGTGTCGGAGCGGCGCATGCCGCAACGCTACGCCCGGCCGGTACCGCTGACCTGGGTGCTGTTGACAACTCGGGGTACACCTCGGCCGACTGCCTATCGTTCGCGGATGGGCATCACGGTGGCCGGGTACACCGCTCACGAACCGATCGGCGCGGGCGCCACCGCGCAGGTCTGGCGTGGGGTGGCCGACGACGGCCGGCCGGTGGCGCTCAAGGTGTTCGGCACCGCACCGGACGAAGCGCTGCGCCTTGCCCGACGCGAGCTGGCCCTGGCCGCCGAGGTCGATCACCCGCACCTGGTCGAACTGCTCGAGGTGGTCGCCGACGGGACGTCCGTGGTGCTGGTCAGCGAGCTGGCCGTCGGCGGCTCGCTGGCCGACCTGCTGGCTCGCCGCGGGTCGCTGTCGCCGGGGGAGACGCTCACCGTGCTGTTGCCGATCGCGTCGGCGCTTGCCACCGCGCACGAACGCGGGGTCCTGCACGGAGATGTCAGTCCGGCGAACATCCTGTTCGACGGCGCCGGTCGGCCGCTGCTCGCCGACCTCGGGGCCGCCCGGGCAGCCATCGAAGCCGGGGTGCCGGTGTCGGCGACGCCTACCCACGTTGGCCCGGAAGTGGCCCGCGGTGCGGCCCCCGCAGCGTCGTCCGACCTGTTCTCGCTGGGGGCGGTGGCCTTGCACTGCCTGGCCGGCCGACCCGCCTGGAATGCCGACGACCTGCGCGACGTGGTGATCCAGTCGACAGTCGGCCAGTGGCCGGATCCCGACGGGGTGCCGGCCTCGGCCGCTCTGCTCCGGGTGGTCCGGGCGCTGCTCGACGCGGATCCCGCTCGCCGGCCGGGCGCGGCGACCGTGGTGCTCGATCTACGGCAGGCAGGGGTTCCCGAGCCGGTGGACCTGGCGCCGGAGCTGATTCCGACCGGTCCGGTCCGGCCGGCCACTGTGCTGCGACCGGACGCGGTGCCACCGATCGTGACACCGCCTCGGCGCGACCGGAACCGCAGCGGCACCCGGGTCGGCCGGCGACGACGCGCAGCGCTCGCGGCCGGACACCGGGCACCGCCGCGACGCCGCCTGCGCTGGCTGCCGGCCGGTGCCGGGGTGCTGCTCGCCATCGCCCTCGCGGTCCAGGCCGGGCTGTGGTGGGCCGGCTGGGACCGCGCCGAGCCCTCGGCCATCGGGTCGACGGCAGGTCGAGCGGGCTCGGCGACGATCTCGTCGGCGCCGGTGTCTTCGGGCGCGGCGCCCGCGACCTCCGGTGAGCCGGCCGGACCGACGCGGTCCCGGGTCGCCGGGGCTTCCGCGCAGGCCGTCGTCGCCGACTGGACGACGCTCATCCGGGAGCTCGATGCCCGCCGTGCCGGTGCGCTGACAACCCGCGATCCGGCGCTGCTCGACCGGGTGTACGCGGCCCGCTCGTCGGCCCGGGCCGCTGACGTCCGGACCATCAGCATGTTGGCCGCGCAGGGTCTGTCCGTCATGGGCGCCAGGCACGAACTACAGACCGCCCGCCGGATCGCCGACAAGTCCGGCACGGTGCAGATCGAGGTCGTCGATGCGCTGCCCTCCTACCAGGTGGTCGACGATTCCGGACGGGTGGTCGGGAGCACCTCCGCCAGAACTGCTGAGCGCCGGATCATCGGCCTGGTCAGAACATCCGACGGCTATCGGATCTCGACCGTCACCCGGGACTGAGACCGGCCGCGAGCCGCCACGCCGACCGGCATCACCCTCACTGTCGGTGCCTGCTCCTACGGTGCAGGACATGAGACTGCTCCACACCTCCGACTGGCATGTCGGTCGCACCTTCCACGGGCAGGATCTGCTCGCGGACCAGGAGCAGGTGTTGGCGGCGCTCGCAGACCTGGTGGCCGACCACCGGGTCGACGTCGTTCTGGTGGCCGGCGACCTCTACGACCGGGCGGTGCCGTCGGCGGAGTCCGTGCAGGTGGCAACCCGGGCCCTGCAACGCATCCGGCGGGCCGGTGCGCAGATCGTCGCGATCTCCGGCAATCACGACTCGGCACCGCGGCTGGGCGCGTTCTCCTCGTTCCTGGCTGCCGGTGGCCTGTATCTCGGCACCTCTGTGCGCGACATCGCGAACCCGGTGCTACTGGCCGACGACGCCGGACCTGTTGCGCTGTATCCGATCCCGTACCTCGAGCCGGAGATCGTCCGGCACGGTCTCGGGTTGCCCGGTCCGGCCTCGCACCAGGCGGTGTTGGCGGTCGCGATGGATCTGGTCCGGTCCGACCTCGCGGCCCGGCCGGCCGGCACCCGATCGGTGGTGCTGGCGCACGCATTCGTGGTCGGCGCCGTACCCGGCGGCTCCGAGCGGTCCATCGCGGTCGGCGGCGTCGAGTCGGTCACCGGCGAGGTGTTCGACGGCATCGACTACGTCGCGCTCGGCCATCTGCACACGGCCCAAGTGCTGTCCAACCGGATGCGGTACAGCGGATCCCCGCTCGCCTACTCCTTCGGCGAGGCCGGCCGGACCAAGGGAGTCTGGCTCGTCGATCTCGCCAACGACGGAGCCCTCGCCGCGGAGCGGCTGGATCTACCGGCCGTCCGGCCGCTGGCCACCGTGCGCGGTCGCCTGCAGGAGATTCTCGACAACCGCCGGGATCTCGCGGACCACTATCTGGCTGCCGAACTGACCGATGAGGTGCGTCCGGTCGACCCGATGCGCAGGGTCCGCGAGGTTTTCCCGTTTGCACTCACCGTCTCCTGGCAGCCGCCGGCCGGCTCCGCGCTCCCGGCATACCCGATCTCCTCGGAAGGATCCTCGGATCAGGCGGTGATCGCCTCATTCCTCACCGAGTGCCGCGGCGAGACGGCGACCGCAGCTGAGCAGGAGTTGCTGGACCGGGCGTTGGCCCAGCCGCGGGTCGGTGCCGCCCGGCGATGAGGTTGCACCGGCTGGCGCTCTCGGCCTTCGGACCGTATCCGGGCTCGGTCGAGGTCGACCTCGACACGCTCGGCGCCGACGGGCTGTTCCTGCTGCACGGCGATACCGGGGCAGGCAAGACCACCCTGCTCGACGCGGTGGCGTTCGCCCTCTTCGGCCGGGTTCCCGGAGTGCGCAACGAGGCCCGGCGGCTCCGCTGCGACCGGGCGGATCCGCACACCCGCACCGAGGTGACGGTGGAACTCACCGTCGGTGCGGTCCGACTGGTGATCACCCGAAACCCGGAATACGCCCGGGCGAAGTCCCGTGGCCCGGGCGAAACCACCGAGCGGCACCGGGTCTCGCTGCGGTGGATCGGGCCTGGCCCGGCCGGCCTGCCTGCCGACGGCCTGACCAGGGCCGACGAGGTGGGCGACGCCGTCAAGGACCTGCTCGGCATGTCCGCCGAGCAGTTCTTCCAGGTGGTCCTGCTCCCACAGGGGGAGTTCGCCCGCTTCCTCCGCGCCGACACCGCGGATCGCGAGGATCTCCTCGAGCGGCTCTTCGACACCGGGCGGTTCGGCGAGGTGGAAATCTGGTTCGCGGATGCGCGCCGCGAGTCGAGGGCTCAACTCGCCACCTACACCGAGGCCGTCGACATGCGGGCGGCCAGGGTTGCCGAGGCCGCCGGCCTCCACGAGGTGCCGCATCGGGCCGACGCCGGATGGCTCGCCGACCTGCGCGATCGGCTCGCCGACCACGGAGATGCCTGCGCAGTGCAGGCCGACCGAGCCAGGGCAGCCCGCGAACGGGCCGAGGCCGAGCGGCACCGGGTCACCGATCTGCACGCGCGGCGCAGCCGGCTGGCCGAGATCCAGGCCGACCTCGAAGCTCTCGAGCGTGCTGCCGGCGACCGGGAGGACGACCGGGCGGCCATCGAGGCTGCCGAGCGAGCAGGCCCCGCCGCCGCAACGGCCAGGCTCACGGACACCCTGCAGCAGCAGCTGGCCGGCCTCCCAGGAATCGACCGCGCGGACCAGGGCGGCGCTGCTGCGGCACCTGCACGCGGCACCGGAGGCCGAGGTGCGCCCGAGCGTGGACGTCGGCAGCGATGCCGGCGAGCCGGAGCGGATCCGGCAGGCGGCCGCTGCCGACCGCGACCTGGCCGGCGGCTTGGCGGTGCTGGTGCAGGAATCCGACGCGCAGACGGCCGATGAGCAGCGCGTCCGGCGGCACCGCGCGCGGCTGGCCGCCGCCGAGCGGGACGCTGCAGCTCTCGCCGTCCAGAGTTCCGAGCTGCCGACCCGGATCGCGGCTGCGGCGGAGAGCCTGGCGGCGGCCAGGGCCGCGGAGCAGCGCTGCCCTACCTCCCGGGAGAGGCTGCAGCGGCTCCGATCCGAACTGGCCGCGGCGTCGACACTGCCGGAGTTGCAGCAACGCGCCACGGCCGCGCACCACGCAGCGACGGACGCGGTTGACCGGCACCAGCGTGCGGTCGACCTGCGCCAGACTCTCACCGAACGGCGGATCTCCGGTATGTCCGCCGAGCTCGCCGCGTCGCTCGCCGACGGCGCGCCGTGCCCGGTGTGCGGTTCGCAGGATCACCCCGCGCCGGCAGTTGCCGGCGCCGGCACGGTGACCGGTGCCGACGTGCGGACGGCCGCGCAGGCGGAGGAGCGGGCCGCCGCTGCCCGATCCGAGGCCGAACGGATCCGCAGCGACACGGTGACCCGGTTGGCCGCGGCGACAGCCGCCGCGGGTGGCCGCGACCCGGCTCAGGCCGAGGCGCTCGTAGCCGGCGCAGCAGCGGCACTCGCCGCCGACGAAGCTGCGGCCGCGAGCGTCGCGACGCTGGCCGACCAGCTTGCCCGCCACACCGAGCAGCAGCAGGCCGGAGCAGTCCGGCGCGAGGCGCTTTCGGTCGAGATCGCCACGGCAGCCGGCGATATCGCCGCGATCGAGGCGCGGATCACCGAGCGGCGGGAACGGCTCGCCGCGGCCTGCGCGGGCCATCCGACGGTCCCGGCGCGGCGCGACCGGCTCCTCGAGCGGGCGGGGCTGCTCGAATCGTGGGCGGCCACCGTCGAAGCGTCAGCCGCCGCAGGGGAGGCGGCCGCGGAGGCCCGCCGGCGGGCCGGGCAGCAGGCTGCAGATGCGGGCTTCGTCGAGCTCGACGCCGCCGTCGCCGCGGCCGCTGTTGACCTGCCTGCGCTGCGGGAGAGGGTTCGCGCCGCCGACGATCTGCGCCTCACGCTGACGGCGCAGCTCGCCGATCCAGTGCTGCTTCACCTGGATCTGGGCGAACCGGTGGATCCGGCCGCCGCCACCCGGCAGGCTCGGGCCGCCGCCGAGAGCGCCGACCGGGCGGTGTCGGCCGCCGACGCTGCGGCGGCCCGCAGCGCACAGGTGGCCACGGCCGCCCGTCGGCTGCACGAGTCCTGGGACGCGCGCGCGCCGCTCGCCGCGGCCGACGCCGAGCTCGCAGCATTGGCCGACGTGCTGGCCGGGCGCGGCCAGAACCACCGGTCGATGTCGCTGCGCGCCTACGTGCTGGCCGCCAAGCTGCAGCAGGTCGCGGTGGCCGGCAGCGCCAGACTGGAGCGGATGTCCGGCGGGCGCTACACGTTCGTGCACTCCGATGGCCGGGAGTCCCGGGGCCGCACCGGCGGCCTGGGGCTCGACGTCCTGGACAGCTACTCCGGGCTGGTCCGACCGACCAAGACCCTCTCCGGCGGGGAGACTTTCCTCGCTTCGCTGGCTCTGGCCCTCGGCCTGTCCGACGTGGTGGCCGCCGAGTCCGGCGGCCGGGTGCTGGACACGCTGTTCATCGACGAGGGTTTCGGCACGCTGGACGCCGACACCCTCGAGCTGGTGATGAGCACGTTGGACGAGCTCCGGGCCGGTGGCCGCATCGTCGGGCTGGTCTCGCACGTCGAGGAACTGCGGCAGCGGATCCCGTCCCGGCTGCGGGTGGTCCGCAACCCGTCAGGATCGGTAGTGGAGATGTCGGTCGCCTGACGCCGATCCACGGTCGTCGGTCGACCTCGTCACCGCACCGGGCGGGCGCGGACGGGTGGACTTGTTCCCTTGAGGCTCGCCCGGCGCCGATCAGGCTCGCACGGCGAGCGAGACCGCGACGGCCAGCGTGGCGAGCACGGCCACCAGTCGGATCACCCGGATCCTCGGGTCGACCACCGCCCATCGGGCAAGCAGCAACGCGCCGGCCGCAAGTCCGATGAGGCCGAGCACCACGGCACCGGTCCACCCGCCGATCACCACCGCGGCGATGAAGATCCCGACGACGACGACGATGACGAGAACCTGCACCGGCGTGATCGTCGGCGTCGGGCGCCGGCCCGGGCGGCGGGTGCTCATCGGAGGTCCTCTCGATCGGTGTTCCCGCCCATCTTGGCCGACCGGCAACCACGACACGGCACGATGGGCAGGATGGACCGGTGTTCATCCTCGTTGCGCACTTCGACGATCCCGGCGGCAGGCTGCCCGATGCGGCACTACCGGCGCTGACGCTGCTGGCCGGCCAACCCGAGTGCCGGCGGCTCCGGTTCGCCCACTCGACCGAGCGGGCCGGTGTGTTCGTGCTGGTCGCAGAGTTCGACTCGGCGGGCGCCTATCGCCGGGCGCTGGCCCCGTTCGACGTCCGCACCGTCGTCGTCCCGTGGCTGTCCACTGCCCGGATCGGCGATTCGGGGGTCAACGAGGTGCTGCTCCGGGCCGACGCGGGCGTCGTCGTCCGGGTCGAGCCCACCGTCCCGGAGCCAGGGCGCTGACCGCAGGTGCACTACCCTGAGCGCTTGCGCCGTGCGGGTGGCAGCCGGCCGCCGGGGGCGCGGCAGTACCGGACGAGATCGGCAGAGATGACCCACCACCTGACCCCGCCAGCCGACCGGGCAACGCCTGTCCCGGGCGCCTTGACCATGCAGGATGTGCTGCTCACACTCCAGCGATTCTGGACCGAGCGCGGCGCGATGATCGTCCAGCCGTTCAACACCGAAGTCGGAGCGGGTACCGCGAACCCGGCCACCGCCCTGCGGGTGCTCGGCCCCGAACCGTGGACCGTCGGCTACGTCGAGCCCAGTGTCCGTCCCGACGACTCGCGGTACGGCGAGAACCCGAACCGGCTGCAGACCCACACCCAGTTCCAGGTGATCCTCAAGCCGGATCCGGGCAATCCGCAGGAGATCTACCTGGAGAGCCTCGAGGCGCTCGGCATCGACATCCATGCGCACGACATCAGGTTCGTCGAGGACAACTGGGCGTCTCCGGCGCTCGGTGCCTGGGGCTTGGGCTGGGAGGTCTGGCTGGACGGGCTGGAGATCACCCAGTTCACCTACTTCCAGCAGGCCGGCGGCCTGCCGCTGGACCCGGTCTCGGTCGAGATCACCTACGGCATCGAGCGGATCATGATGCCCTTGCAGGGCGTCGACCACTTCAAGAAGATCGCCTACGCGCCCGGCGTCAGCTATGGCGAGGTGTTCGGCCAGTCCGAGTACGAGATGAGCCGGTACTACCTCGACGACGCGGACATCGACACCAATCAGCGGCTTTTCGCCGAGTACACCGGCGAGGCCGAGCGCATGCTGGCGCTGCGGCTCCCGGTGCCCGCCTATGTGTACATCCTCAAGAGCAGCCACGCGTTCAACGTGCTGGACGCCCGCGGCGCGATCAGCACCACCGAGCGCGCGAAGGCCTTCGGCCGGATGCGCACCCTGACCCGGCAGACCGCCCAACTGTGGACCGAACGTCGAGCCGAACTCGGACACCCGCTGGGGGTGGTGACCCCACCGCCGGCGGCCGAGCTCCCGACCGAACTGCCGACCGTCGAGCACCCGGCGACCCTGCTGTTCGAGATCGGCCTCGAGGAACTCCCGTACTCCGAGGTCACCCGCAGCGCCGACGCCGTGCGGGACGCCGTTGCCGGCAAGCTCGCCGGCACCCGGCTCGGCCACGGCGCGGTCGCGGTGCACGCCACCCCGCGCCGGATCATCGTGCTGGTCGGCGATGTCCAACCCCGGGAACCCGACGCCGAGCGCACCGTCCGCGGTCCGCGGCTCAGCGCCGCGTTCGGTCCCGACGGGGCGCCGACCAGAGCCGCCGAGGGGTTCGCCCGCGGGCAGGGAGTCCCGGTCACCACTCTGGAAACGATCGAGGTGGACGGCGTCGACCACGTCGGTCTGCGGCGCACCGAGGCCGGCCGCGGCGCGGTCGAGGTGCTCTCCGGGCTGTTGTCCTCGGTGGTCTCGGAACTGCGCGCCGAGAAGAACATGCGCTGGCGGGACGCCGGTCTGTCGTTCACCCGGCCGGTCCGCTGGCTGCTCGCCCTGCTCGGCGACACCCCGTTGCCGGTCGTGGTGTCGTCACTGGCATCCGGAACCAGCACCCGGGTCTTCCGGACCGCACCCGAGCCGGTGGTCAGCGTCGCCCGCGCCGACGGCTACCTGGAATTCCTCGCCGGCCACGGCATCGTCGCGGAGACCGCCGCCCGGCGCGAGCAGATCGTCGGCGCCGCAACCGATCTCGCCGCCACCGTCGATGGAGTCGTGGACACCGCGGCCGAGGCGGCGCTCCTCGACCAGATAGCGGCCCTGGTCGAGGCGCCGACCCCGATGCTGGGTTCCTTCGATCCGAAGTACCTGGAGCTGCCGGCCCCGATCCTCACCACGGTGATGCGCAAGCACCAGCGGTACCTGCCGGTCACCTCGGCGGCCGACGGCAGCCTGCTGCCGCACTTCGTCGCCGTCGCCAACGGATCCTGCGACATCGACCTGGTGCGGGCCGGAAACCAGGACGTGCTGCGGGCCCGGTACGAGGATGCCGCCTTCTTCTGGCGGGCGGATCTGAAGGTGTCGCCCGCGCAGCACAAGCTCGGCCTCGGGAAGCTGACGTTCGCCGAGGGTCTCGGGTCGATGAGCGAGCGGGCGGTCCGGATCGCTGGTGTGGCAGACGATCTCGCCGAGGCTGTCGGCCTGTCCGCGGAGGACCGGAGCACCCTCGGTCGGGCCGGTGAGCTGGCGAAGTTCGATCTCGCCACTCAGATGGTGGTCGAACTGTCGAGCCTGGCCGGCACCATGGCGGCCGAGTACGCGGTCCGGGCCGGCGAGCCGCCGGTGGTGGCGGCGGCGCTGGCCGAGATGGAGCTGCCGCGCAGTGCAGGCGACGCGCTGCCGCAGTCGGCGCCGGGAGCGCTGCTCGCGCTCGCCGACCGGTTCGACCTGTTGGCCGGTCTGTTCGGCACCGGCGCCCGCGCCACCGGCAGTTCCGACCCGTTCGGTCTACGGCGGGCCGCGCTCGGCGTCATCACCATCCTTCGCGATCGTCCGGAACTCTCGGCGATCACGATCCCGGTCGGGCTCGCCGCCGCCGCCGGCCGGCTCGCCGAGCAGGGCGTCACGATCGCGGCCGGGGCGCTGACCGAGGCGACCGAGTTCGCGATCCGCCGGTACGAGCAGGCCCTGCTCGACGCCGGCACGGAGTTCCGGCTGGTGCAGGCGGTGCTGCCGTTGGCGACGGCACCGGCCGCTGCCGATGCCGCCCTCGCCGATCTGGCGGACCTGACCGGCAGCCCCGAGTTCGCCGACCTGACCGCGGCGCTGCAACGCAGTAGGCGGATCGTCGCCGACGATGCGGACGCCACGTACGACGCCTCCGCGCTGACCGAGCCGGCCGAACTCGACCTGCACCGGGCCGTGCAGACCGCGAGGACGCTCTGGTCCGGCCATGGAACGGTCGCCGAGTTCTCCGCTGCGACAGCAGGTCTGACGGCGCCGATCAACGCGTTCTTCGACGCCGTCATGGTGCTGGCCGAGGATCCTGCCGTCCGGGCCGCGCGGGTCGGCCTGCTGGCGTCGGTCAACCAGCTGTCCGCCGGGATCCTGGACTGGAAGGCACTCGACGCCTGAGCGCGTCGCACCCCATGCACGACGACAGCGCCGGCGTCGAAGGCAGGATCGCGAGATTCGTCCGTGACTGGATCGAACCCGCCCGGTACCGGGCGAGCGTGCCCCTGGCCATCTCCGCCTGGGAGGCACCCGGCGAGCCGGTCGGATTCGACGAGGCGATCCGGCAGTCGTACCGAGCGGTGGTTCCCGGATCCCGGTGGGGGCGGCCATGGGGTACCACCTGGTTCCGCCTCACCGGCACGGTGCCCGAGTGGACCCTGGGCCCCGACCCCCTCGAACTGGTCGTCGACCTCGGGTTCCTCCCCGGCGGGCCCGGGTTTCAGGCCGAGGGCCTGGTATACCGCCCGGATGGCACCATCATCAAGGCGATCGAGCCGTGGAACCACCACGTGCCGGTGCCCGGCGGGCCCGGTGACCGCGTCGACGTCGTTGTCGAGGCGGCCTCGAACCCGGACTTCCTGGCCGGCCTGTACACCTTCACTCCTACGCCGATGGGGGATCCGGCGACCGCCGGCGCCGCCGAGCTCTACACCTTCCGGACCGCGGACCTGCGGCTGCGCGACGTGCAGGTGTGGGAATTGGACCGCGACCTCTGGACGCTCACCGGACTGCTCGCCGAACTCGACCCGACCGACGCGCGCCGGGCAGAGATTCTCAGGTGCATCGAGCGCGCGCTCGACGTGATCGATCCCTGGCAGGTCTCGGATACCGCAACCGCCGGGCGCCGGGTGCTCGCCGAGGCGCTCGGCCGGCCGGCGAACGCGTCGGCACATCGGGTGGCCGCGGTCGGTCACGCGCACATCGACTCGGCCTGGCTGTGGCCGATCCGGGAGACCATCCGCAAATGCGCGCGGACGTTCGCCAATGTGCTCCAGTTGATGGACGACGATCCGGACTTCGTCTTCGTCTGCTCATCGGCGCAGCAGTTCGCCTGGATCAAGCAGCACTATCCGGAGCTGTTCGCGCGCATCGTCGATCGGGTCGCGCAGGGCCGGTTCATTCCGGTGGGTGGCATGTGGGTCGAATCCGACGCCAACCTGCCGGGTGGCGAGGCGATGGCCCGGCAATTCCTGGTCGGGAAGTCGTTCTTCCTGCGGGAGTTCGGGTTCGAGCCCACCGAAGTGTGGCTGCCGGACTCGTTCGGGTACTCCGCCGCGCTGCCGCAGATCATCGCCCAGGCCGGCAGCCGGTCGTTTCTCACCCAGAAGCTCTCCTGGAACGATACGAACCAGCTGCCGCACCACAGCTTTCTGTGGGAGGGCATCGACGGCACCAGGATCTTCACCCACTTCCCGCCGGTCGCCACCTACAACTCCGACCTGTCCGGGGCCGACCTGGCCCGGGCAGCCCGTGGCTACGCGGAGAAGGGGCGCGGTTCGATCTCGCTGGTGCCCTTCGGACACGGCGACGGCGGCGGGGGCCCGACCAGGGAGATGCTCGCAGCGGCGGCCAGGACCAGATCGTTGGAGGGCTCGCCCCGGGTCCGGATGACGTCACCGGCGGCGTTCTTCGCCGAGGCCGAGGCCGAGCTCGACCAGCCTCCGGTCTGGGCGGGCGAGCTGTACCTCGAGTTCCACCGAGGTACCTACACCTCGCAGGCCCGCACCAAACGGGGCAACCGTCGGAGCGAGCATCTGTTGCGGGAAGCGGAATTGTGGGCGAGCACCGCGACGGTCCGGGAGGGCGCCGAGTATCCCTATGCGGTGCTGCAGGAATGCTGGGAACGGGTGCTGCTGATGCAGTTCCACGACATCCTGCCCGGGTCGTCGATCGCCTGGGTCTACCAGGATGCCGAGAAGGCCTACGCAGAGGTCGAACTCGTGCTGGAGGACCTGATCGGCCGGGCACTGGCCATCCTGGCCGGCGACGGCGCCGGCCCGCTGCTGGCCAACGCCGCGCCGTTTGCCGCCGGTCCGGTCCCGCCGCTCGGCATTGCGCCGCCCGGCCAGATCGCCGCGACCCGCGTGGACCCGATCGAGGATCGATACGTCCTGGAGTCCGCCGCCCTCCGCGCGGTCATCGACGACCGCGGCCATCTGGTGTCGCTGATCGACCTGGCCACCGGCCGTGAGTTCATTCCCGCCGGCCTGCCGGGCAATGACCTCCAACTCTTCCGGGACACGCCGAACGGTTGGGACGCCTGGGATGTCGACCGGCACTATCGGCGGACGCCGGTCGGTGGTGACCGGAAGGTGCTGATCTCGGTCGACGCCGGCGTCCCGTCGTCACCGGCGCTGGTGATCGAGACGGGTTTCGGCAGTTCGACTGTCGTGCAGACGGTGCGGCTGATCGGAGACCGCCCGGTGCTGGACATCGAGACGCGGGTCGACTGGCATGAGCACCGCAAGCTGCTCAAACTCGCCTTCCCGTTCGACCTGCACACCGACCGGGCGACATCGGAGATCCAGTTCGGTCACCTCGAACGCGCCACCCATGAGAACACCTCATGGGACGTCGCCCGATTCGAGACCAGCGCCCATCGCTGGATGCGCATTGCGGAGACCGACGCCGGCATCGCCGTCGTGAACGACGCCACCTATGGACACGACGTCCTGCGGCTGCCGGGCACCGCCGGTGGCACGGTCTCGGTGCTGCGACAGTCGCTGCTGCGGGCCCCACAGTTCCCCGATCCCGGGGCCGATCAGGGCGAGCACGTGTTCCGCACCAGACTGCGGATCGCCCCCGACGTCCTGGATGCAGTGGAGGAGGGGTACGCGGTCAACCTGCCGCGCCGGGTGATCCTCGGAGATCACCCGGTCGCCCCGTTGGTGACGGTGTCGCACCCTGGTGTGGTGGTGGAGGCGGTGAAGCTGGCCGAGGACCGCTCCGGGGATCTGGTGATCCGGCTGTACGAGGCGCGCGGCGCTCGCTGCGCGGTCGTGGTGTCGGTCGACCGGGCCAGGAGCATCGTCGCCACCGACCTACTGGAGCGGCCCGTGGACAGCCCCTGGCTGGAGAGCATTGACGATGCGGCGCATCTCGCGCTCCGGCCGTTCCAGCTGGTCACCCTGCGGGCCCGCCTGGGTTGACCGGCCGCGGTTCCGCGAGGCTCAGAGACCGCCCGGGTGCAGATACTGCTCGGCCGGCTTGGTCTTGCCCCTGAACCAGGCGTCGATGAACGCCGTCAGGTCCTTGCCGGCGACCGCACTGGCCATCGCTTCCCACTGGTCGAAGGTGGCGTTGCGGCCCTTGTTGTCCGCCTGCCACTGCTTCAGCAGCGTGAAGAACGCCGGGTCGCCCATCTCCTTGCGCAACGCGTGCAGGGCCAGCGGTCCCCGGTCATAGACCCGGGTGAATTCGTTCCCCGGCCCCATGTCGACCAGCGGCGACGTCCAGAACTGCGCCGTACTCGGCTCGCCCTCCATCTGCAGCCGCCAGTACTCGTCCAGGTTCGCGCCGTCCTTCTTCTCGTGCCAGAGCCATTCGGCATAGGAGGCCACGCACTCGTTGATGCAGATGTCGGACCAGCGCTCGATGGTCACCTGGTCCCCGTACCACTGGTGGGCGAGCTCGTGCACGATGGTGTCGGTGTCGACCCAGTCCGCATACACCGGCCGGGTGGCGGTCTCCAGCGCGAAGGCGATGCTCTCGTCCGTGTAGATGCCGCCGACGGCCTTGAAGGGGTAGGGCCCGAAGTAGCCCGACAACATCTCGATGATGGCCTTGGTGTCCTTGGCGAGCGTCTTGTCCCCGCTGTCGCCCGGGGCGAACACCGAGACGATCGGGGTGCCGTCGGACAGTGTGTCCGTGACGGTGCTGAACGTGTCGATGTAGATCGTCGTCAGGTAGCTCGCGATCGGGACGTCCTGGACCCACCGGGTGGTCTTCTTGCCCGCGCCCGGGTCGGGAAGGGCCCCGTCGAACTGCACGCCGTTGGAGATCACCTGCCACTTGGCGGGCACGGTGGCGGTCACCGCGAAGGTTGCGGTGTCGGCGGGGTGTTCGTTCACCGGGTACCAGGCGGACGCCGAGAACGGCTCGCCGGCCACCACCGCACCGCCGGACCTGGTGCGGTACCAGCCGCCGTCGCCCACCCCGCCGGTGCCGCCGGGGACCGCCCCGGGCCGGCCGGCATAGCTGACGACGACCGTCAGTGCCGAGGTCGGAGCCAGGCCGGAGGCCGGAGTGATCACCAGCTCGGCGTCCTGCTGCGCGAAGTCGGCCGCCTTGCCGTCGACGGTGACGGTGGAGACCTTCATGCTCGGTTGCAGGTCGAAGTCGAAGCGCCCCAACTTCTCCGGTTCGGTGACCGTTCCCGAGATGGTGGCGACGGCGCTCAGATCGTTGGTCTCCGGGGTGTAGGACAGGGCGATGTCGTAGCCGTTCACCTGGTACCCGCCGTTGCCCGACGCCGGGTAGTACGGGTCGCCGATGCCCTCGGCGCCGACCGCGCCGTCGACCGTGCCGTCGCCCCCGTCGCCGCCGGTCGCCGCCGTCGGCGGGGTGGGCGACGCGGGGATGCCCGGCGGCGTGGGTGACGTCGATGTCGGCGCACGCCGGGACGGCGGGGACGTCGGCGTACCGGGCGGCGTGGTGATCTGCGACGACGCTGTGGGCACGCCCGACGTCGTCGCGGGAACCGACTCGCCGACGGGCTGCCCGGCGACGATGGATGCGCAGCCGCTGAGGAGCACGGCAGCGGCCAGCATCAGGCCGGCCGCCTGTCGACGGCCACGGTGACGATGCCTGGGTACCCGCATCTGCGCACGGTAGCAACCGCGGCCCCGGTGCCGGGGCACTTCGCACCCGGTCGTGACCTGACGGATGTCATGCCGCGGTGGTGACGGCCGACCCGGGAACAGTCCGCCGGCCGGCGGCAGGCTGGTGCCATGACGACGAACACCGAGCACAACGGCTCGCTCCCGGACGGGGCGGCCGTCCGACTCACTGCACTGCACAAGTCTTTCGGATCGATCCGGGCGGTTCGCGGGGTCGACCTGACCATCGTCCCCGGGGAGGTGGTGGCGTTTCTCGGACCCAACGGCGCCGGTAAGTCGACGACCATCGACATGCTCCTCGGCCTCACCCGGCCGGACTCGGGAGCGGTCACCCTGTTCGGCAGCAACCCGGTCTCCGCGGTCCGCGCCGGCCGGGTCGGCGCGATGCTCCAGGCCGGCGCATTGCTTCCGGACGTCACCGTGGGGGAGTTGGTCGCCACCGTGGCCGCGCTGCACCACCACCCGATGCCGGTACAGCAGGCCATGGAGCTCGCCGGGATCGCCGAGCTCGCGAAACAGAAGACCCAGAAACTCTCCGGCGGCCAGGCCCAGCGGGTCCGCTACGCCATCGCGCTGCTCCCGGACCCGGACCTGCTGGTGCTCGACGAGCCGACCGTCGGCATGGACGTCGAGGTGCGGCGGGCGTTCTGGACGTCGATGCGCGAGTTCACCCGGCGTGGCCGGACCGTCATGTTCGCCACCCACTATCTCGAAGAGGCCGACGACTTCGCCGACCGGGTGGTGGTGCTGGCCGCCGGCCGCATCGTCGCCGATGGCTCCGGCGCCCAGATCAGGTCCGCGGTGACCGGCCGGACGCTGTCCGCGGTCGTCCCCGACGCTGCCGTCGACACCCTCGCCGGCTTACCCGGAGTCACCGACGCGCAGCAGCGTGGGCCCCGGATGATTCTGCGCTGCAACGATTCCGATACCGCCAGTCCGGGCGCTGCTGCACCGTCATCCGACGGCCCGCGACATCGAGATCTCCGGCGGCAACCTCGAGGACGCCTTCCTCGCCCTCACCGCGGAAGCCTCCGCCGACCAGCAGAAGGAGCAGGTCCGGTCATGACCATGGCCCTCGAGTACACGCTGATCTCCACCCGATCCACCTTCCGCAACACCAGATTCCTGATCTTCACCGTTGCGCTGCCGCTGGTGATGTACCTGCTCTTCAACAACCTGTACGGCAACGAGGTTGCCGACAACGGGCTGAATGTCGGTGCGTACCTGATGGTCTCGATGGCCTGCTACGGCGGGATCGGCGCTTCGATCAACGCCGGGGCCCGGATCGCCATCGAGCGGCAGTCCGGATGGAACCGGCAGCTCCGGTTGACCGCGCTCACGCCGCGGGCCTACCTGGTGTCCAAGTCGATCGTCTCGCTGCTGGTGGCCTTGCCGGCGATCGTGCTGGTGTTCGCCGCCGGCAAGGTGGTCGGGCACGCCCAGCTCAGCGCCGCACAGTGGCTGGAATCCGGGCTCGCCCTGTGGCTGACCCTGATCCCGTTCGCGGTGCTCGGACTGGTGATCGGGTTCATCGCCACCGTCGACGCCGTGCAGCCGCTGAGCATGATCAGCTACATGGTGCTGGCCATCCTCGGCGGGCTGTGGTTCCCGGTCGACCAGTTCCCGCCGTTCCTGCAGTCGGTGGCCAGGGTGCTGCCGTCGTACTGGTCGGCGGAGATCGCCAGGGCGCCGCTGGCCGGGGTCGGCATCCCGATGCAGGGCGTCATGGTGCTGTTGGCCTGGACCGTCGGTCTCGGTTTCCTGGGCACGATGGCCTACCGCCGCGGCGGCGGTCGGGTGTGACGTGCTGCCTGCTGGCCGCGAGCGGGAAGATGAACTGGTGGCATCTCCAGTGACGGCGCCGGTCGGGCCCGAAGAGCGGCGCAAACAGCAGCTCAGCGGCCGATTCCGGTGGACGGCCGGCGCGCTGGTCGCGGAGATCTACCTGATCTTCTACCTGCCGGGGATCTGGGGCAGCGATGGCTCCGCGGCGGCCAGGGTGGCCGCGACCGCGCTGCTCGTCGCGTTCGGTGCGGCCTACGTGCTGCTGCCACCGCGGGTGACGGGTGCCCCGGCGCGGCAGATCTACGGCACGCTCGCGCTGATGGTGGTGCTGACGGTGCCGCTGATCATCCTGATGGGCACCGGCGCGACCGCGTTGTGGATCTACGTCGGGGTGGCCGGCGGCATGCTGCTGCCGAAGCAGAAGGCTCTCGGACTTGCGGTGCTGCTCGCGCTGGTGATGATCGGGGTGACCTGGCCGGGACCCGGCGGCGCCCAGTGGGAGCTGGCACTGACTCTGGTCGCGCTGACGCTGTGGATGGTCGGTTTCGCCGGCAACATCCGGCTGACGCTCGAGTTGGCACAGACCCGGGACGAGTTGGCGCGCGCCGCGGTGGCGGCCGAGCGTGAGCGGATCGCCCGCGACCTGCACGACATCCTCGGCCACTCGCTCACCGCGATCGCGGTGAAGTCCGGTCTCGCCCGGCGGCTGGTCGACCGCGATCCGGTGGCCGCGACCGTCGAGATCGCCGACGTTGAGCGGTTGGCCAGAGAGGCGCTGTCCGACGTCCGGGCGACCGCCTCCGGCATGCGGGACGTCTCGCTGGCCGGCGAGCTCGCGGTCGCCGGTGCCGTACTGCGGGCGGCCGGGATCCGGCCGGTGCTGCCGCAGGCGGTCGACGACGTGGCCCCGGCCGGCCGGGACGTGTTCGGCTATGTGGTGCGGGAGGCCGTCACCAACGTGGTGCGCCACTCCGGGGCAGCCTCCTGCACCATCACCCTCGCGCCGGATCGGATCGAGATCGCCGACGACGGCCGCGGCGCCGACCCGGGTGCGCCCGGCGACGGCTCCGGACTTGCCGGTCTCACCGAGCGGGTCCGTGCCGCCGGCGGCACCCTGGTCGCCGGACCCCGGTCGGACGGCGGGTTCGCCGTGGTCGCCTCGGTGCGGGACGCCGGATGATCCGGGTGCTGCTCGCCGACGACCAGGCGCTGATCCTCGGGGCGTTCGCCGCGCTGCTCGGAATGGAGCACGACCTCGAGGTGGTCGCCCAGGTCGGTACCGGCGACCAGGTGGTGCCGGCCGCGCTCACCAGCGCGCCGGACGTGGCGCTGCTGGACATCCAGATGCCGGGCCTGGACGGCCTCGCCGCCGCCGCCGCGCTCCGGACCGCCGTACCCGGCTGCCGGGTGATCGTGCTCACCACCTTCGGCCGGCCCGGCTACCTGCAGCGGGCGATGGCCGCCGGCGCGGCCGGATTCCTGGTCAAGGACGCGCCACCGGAGCAGTTGATCGACGCGATCCGCCGGGTGCACGCCGGGCTGCGGGTGGTCGACCCCCAGCTGGCTGCCGAGACCCTGACCGTCGGCAGCTCGCCGCTCACCGACCGGGAACGCGACGTGCTGGCCGCTGCCGTGCAGGGTGGCACGGTCGCCGTGATCGCCCGCACCCTGTACCTGTCCGAGGGGACCGTCCGCAACCACCTGTCCGCGGTGATCGGCAAGACCGGCGCGAGTACCCGCGCCGAGGCGGTCCGGATCGCCACCGAGCGCGGCTGGCTCTGACCGGGAGCCCTGGCATGATCGCCCTGACACTGTGCCGACAACGGGAGGTGCCCGGTGAATGCCCTGGGTGGCACGCTGCTGCGCGTCCTCGGTGGCACCGTTCTGGTCGGCGCGCTGATCGTCGGCGGTCTGACGCTGCGGATCGTCCAGGTCGGGCGGACCGACCAGCGCGCGCCGGTGGACGCCATCGTTGTCCTCGGTGCCGCCCAGTACAACGGCACCCCGTCGCCGGTCTTCCAGGCGCGTCTGGACCATGCCGAGGAGCTCTACCGGACGGGGGTCGCGCCGCGGGTGCTGACCATCGGCGGGGGCCGCGAGGGTGACGCCACCACCGAGGGCGAAGCCGGCCGGCAGGCGTTGATCGACGCAGGGCTACCGGCCGGCGACGTCACCGCCGTCGGCGTCGGCAACGACACCCTGGTCAGCCTGCGGGCCACCGCGGAGGTGTTGCGCCGCAACGGATGGAACTCGGTGGTCCTGGTGACCGACCCGTGGCATTCGCACCGGTCCCAGGTGATGGCCCGGGACCTCGGGCTGGCCGCGGAGGTCTCCCCGGTGACCGAGGGCCCGGCGGTACGCCCCGGGGTGGCGGTGCCCTATGTGCTCCGGGAGACCGCCGGCACGTTGTACTACCTGCTCGTCGGGGGACCCTCCGGGGCCGGCACGGCGGTGCTGTGAGCACCGGTCGCACCTGGGCCTACACCGACCTCGACCGCGAACGTCTGGTCGCCGAGACCGGCAAGACCGCCCTGCTGCCGATGGCGTCCGGGGTCGCTCCGCGCAGCGCATTCAGCCGGGACCGGGCCAGGGTGCTCCATTCCGGCTCGTTCCGGCGACTGGCCGGCAAGACCCAGGTGGTCGCGCCGGACGAGGACGACGTACCCCGCACCCGGTTGACCCACTCGCTGGAGGTCGCGCAGATCGCCAGGGAGATCGGCGGCCAACTGGGCTGCGACCCGGACCTGGTGGACCTGGCCGGGCTGGCCCACGACATCGGCCACCCGCCGTTCGGCCACAACGGCGAGGCCGCCCTCGACCGGGTCGGTGCCGCGGCCGGCGGCTTCGAAGCGAACGCGCAGAATCTCCGGCTGCTCACCACACTGGAGCCGAAAGTGGTCACCGAGCAGGGGAGCTCGGTCGGGCTGAACCTGACCAGGGCATCGCTGGACGCGGTGGTCAAGTACCCATGGCCGCGGCCGGCGGCCGGCGGCAAGTTCGGGGTGTACGCCGAGCGAGTCCGCGGTCTTCGGCTGGTTGCGGCCGGCCGGGGACCGCAGGCGTTGTCTGGAGGCCCAGGTGATGGACTGGGCCGACGACGTCGCCTACTCCGTGCACGACGTGGAGGACGGCGTGCTCGGCGCCCGGATCGACCTGGAACGGCTGGCCGACCCGGTGGAGCGGTTCGCCGTCGCCGAGGCGGCCGCGGTGATCAGCGGCGAGCCGGTCGACGACCTGGTCGCGGTACTGGTCGATCTGCTGCGTCTGCCGGCGGTCCGGGCCGGGCTCGGCTACCGGCCCGGCCCCGCGGGCGCGGTGCTGCTCAAGGGGATGACCAGTGAGTTGACGGGAAGGCTGGCCACCGGGGCGGTCGCCGCCACCCTGGAAGCGGCCGGACCAGGGCCGCACGCCCGGTACAGCGCCGATCTCAGGGTGCCGCCGTTGTTGCGCGCCGAGGTGGCGCTGCTCAAGGCGATCGCCACCCGGTACGTGATGGACGACCCGGCGCGCCGCCAGGTGCAGGAGCGGGAGCAGCAGCTGCTCGTCGAGCTGGTCGCGGCGCTGGTCGACCGCGGTGCCGACGGGCTGGACGCCGCGCACGCCCACCGGTACCGCGCCGCGTCCGCTGACGTCGACCGGCTCCGTTCGGTGCTGGACCAGGTCGCCCTGCTCACCGACGCGCAGGCTGTCGCCTGGCATCGGCGGCTGGTCCGCTGAGCAGCTGTTCACCCGCCGCGAAACGCCTGGTGACGTCCGCCGACCGGGCGGTGATCATGGCGGGATGAGCGGAAAGTCTGCGGTGGCCAGGACGGGTCGGATCGGGGTGCGGATAGTGGTGGTGCCGCTCGTGCTGGTCGCGGTGCTCCGGCGGATGAGCCGGCGCCGAGCGGCCGCCGGCCGTGGGCCGGGGGCCGCCGGTGGTGAGACTGCGGGGGTCCGGGAACCACGGAACCCGCTGCCGACGGTGCTCAGCGGCGCGGCCGCCGCGGTGCCCGGCGAGTGAGTCGCCCACCCATGGGGACAGCCGCCGGCGGGGTCGGGTCGCGGACATAGACTCGATCCGTGGCGGGACGGATCAGCGAAGCGGACAAGGAGCGGGTCCGCGACGCGAACCGCATCGAGGTCGTGGTGGGGGAGTACGTCGCGCTGCGCAGCGCCGGCGGCGGAAGTCTCAAGGGCCTCTGCCCCTTCCACGATGAGAAGTCGGCATCGTTCACCGTCCGGCCGTCGCACGGCACGTACCACTGCTTCGGGTGCGGCGAGGGCGGTGACGTGTTCGCGTTCATCGCCGCGATGGAGCATCTGAGCTTCGCCGAGGCGGTCCAGCGGCTCGCCGAACGGGTCGGCATCACCCTCACCATGATCGAGGGTGGCACCTCGACCAGGGCCGAGCAGGGCACCAGGTCCCGGCTGCTGGCGGTCAACAAGGCCGCGGCCGCCTTCTATGCCGCTCAGCTGACCACCGAGGAAGCGGTGACGGCGCGGGAGTTCTTGACCGAGCGCGGTTTCGATCTCGCGGCAGCGGCCCACTTCGGCTGTGGGTACGCCCCGGCCGGTTGGGACAAGCTGGTGAAAGCACTTACCGGCCAGGGCTTCTCGCTGGACGAACTGTACAAGGCCGGGCTGGCCCGGCAGGGCCAACGTGGACCGATCGATCAGTTCCACCGCCGGCTGCTCTGGTCGATCCGGGATGCCGCCGGCGACGTGGTCGGGTTCGGCGCACGGCGGCTGTTCGATGACGACCGGTTGGAAGCCAAGTACATCAACACCGCGGAGACGCCGCTGTACCACAAGTCCCAGGTGCTCTACGGTCTCGATCTCGCGAAGCGGGAGATCGCCAAGCAGCGCCGGGTGGTGATCGTGGAGGGCTACACCGATGTGATGGCGATGCACCTGGCCGGGGTGACCACCGCAGTGGCTTCGTGCGGTACCGCCTTCGGTGACGACCACATCAGTGTGCTCCGGAGGTATCTGCAGGACAACGAGGTGATCCGCGGTGAGGTGATCTACACCTTCGACGGCGACAGCGCCGGGCAGAAGGCGGCGCTGAAGGCGTTCGACGCCGATCAGCGTTTCGCAGCCAACACTTTCGTGTCGGTGGCGCCGGACGGCATGGACCCCTGCGAACTGCGCCAGGACAAGGGGGACGCGGCGGTCCGGGAGCTCGTCGAGTCCCGGAAACCGTTGTTCGCCTTCGCTATCAGGTCCGCGCTCGCCCAGTTCGACCTCGACACCGCGGAGGGCCAGGTCGCCGCGGCGGCCGGGGCGATCCCGCTGGTCGCCCGGATCAAGGAGCAGACGCTGCGTGAGGAGTACGCGCGGCAGCTCGCCGGCTGGCTGGGTACGGAGCCCGATCCGATCCTCGCCAGGGTCCGTCGTGCCGCGACCGCGGAGCAGGGAGCAGCAGCATCGTCGCGCCCGGGCCGAGTCGGTGCCCGCCAACGGATCTGCGGCAGAGGCCGCCGCCGCGGCCCGGCCGGACCCGGCGGATCGGACCATGCTCGTCGAGCGGGAGGCACTGAAACTGGTGCTGCAGCAACCGGAGCTGGTGGCGGGCGGTTACGACCAGGTGCTGACCGAGGCGTTCACCCATCCGTCGTACGCCGCGGTGCACGAAGCGGTGATCGCCGCGGGCGGGCCGGAAAGAGCGCCGCGGGGGCCGGCGTGGATCTCCCTGGTCGCCGAGCAGCTGCCGGCCGGGCCGTTGCGGTCCTTGGTCACCGAACTGTCGGTGGAGCCGCCGCGGCACCGATCGGACGAGCCGGACGCACACTATGCCGGATCCATCCTGGCCGGGATGGCCGAGCGGGTGGCCGCCCGGTCGGAGAGGACGCTGCGGTCGGCGCTGCAGCGGGCCGAGGCGAATCGGGATCGGGAGCAGTCGCAGACGATCCAGGCGGACCTGATGGCGATGGCCGCGTATCGGCGGGCACTGGCCGATCGGGCCAAGGGCGAGCTCGCATGAAACTGCAGCTGCGCCGGGCGCCGCGGACTCCGGCGGCGTTGGCCGGCCGGCTGGCCGCCGACGAGCTGGTGACCGCGGTCGCGGACACCGACGACGGCCGGCAGTTGGTCACCACCCGGCGCGGGTTGTGGGTGCTCGTCGATGCGCAGGCACATCGGCTGGGATGGGAGACGGTGGCCAAGGCCCGCCTGGAATCCGGGACTCTGACGGTGATCGCGGTGTCCGAGGTCGAGGTGTGGCCGGAGGGTACGTCGGTGGTCCGGGACGATCCGGCGGTGGAGTTCCGCCTGGCCAAGCCGGCCAAGGTCACCGATCAGGTGCACACCAGGGTCCGCAGATCGGTAGCGGCGAGTCGACACCTGCCGTGGCCGCGGGCCGGGGGATGGGTGGCGTTGCGACGGGTGCCGGGCCGTGATGGGCTGCTCGTCCAGGTACGACTCGACCCAGGTGCAGATCCGTCGGCTGCCGGCTTCTCCGACGCAGTGGCGCAGGTGGCGAGCGCGCTCGCCGGCGCCGATCCGATCGGCATCATCGGCGCCGACGAATGACACCATTGCGGCGTCACATTTCTTGGATATGATGTCACGCTATGATGCCAAGCGTGAGCGAACAGAGTGCCGCTTTCCCCTCTGAGCCCCGCCCGATGCGAGCGTCCAACGCCGATCGCGAACGGGTCGCCCAGGTGCTCAACACCGCCGTCGGGGAGGGCCGGCTCAGTCTGGACGAGCTCCAAGAGCGCCTCGACATCGTTTACAGCGCAAAGACTCTCGCTGAGCTCGAGCCGGTCACCAGGGATCTTCCCGGGCACTCGGTGGCCCGGATCCAGCCGCGCCCGGCGGCTCCTGCACGCCCGGCCGCACCGTCGCGGATCGGCGGCAGTTGGACCTCGACCACGGCGCTGGCGATCATGTCGGGTGACGTCCGCAAGGGGCAGTGGGTGGTGCCACCCAGGTTCACCGCGGTGGCGGTGATGGGCGGCATCGAACTCGACCTGACCGAGGCCAGGTATGGCGCGGCGGAGGTGGAGATCACTGCCGTGGCGATCATGGGCGGCGTCGAGATCACGGTGCCCGACGACATCACGGTCATCGTCAGCGGCGTGGGCATCATGGGCGGCTTCTCCGACAATGCGCAGAACGTCGCAGCAGCGGGTGCTCCTGTCGTCCGCATCACCGGGCTGGCGATGATGGGTGGTGTGGACGTCAAGCGTCCCAAGCACAGCAAAAAGAAGCCGCGGCTGGACAGCTGACCGGTCAGTGACCCTTGCTGCCCGGCAGTACCTCGGTCACCTTGGCCCGGACGAACCCGGCCGCACCCTGGACGGCGGGATGGTCCGCCGCTCGGGAGCTCCAGCGCTTGATCTGCTCGTACCGCTCGCGGCCGGCCCGCGAGCCCAGCACGTAACCGATAGCGGCTCCCAACAGCAGACGGAACACGGCGCACCGATCCTTCATCGTCCTGCGGCTCCGGGCGGAGCCTGCGCACAGTCTTCCTCATGGCCCCCCGGCCCGGCCGCCCGGTCACCTCGTCCCCGGCCCGGAACCGGCGCGGCGGTCCCGCCCTACCGGTTTGGGCAGGGTGTCGGGGTGGGCTAAACTTTGTGAGCTGACACCGCGCGAGCGGTGGAAGGCGGTCCTCCGTAGCTCAATTGGCAGAGCATCCGACTGTTAATCGGACGGTTACTGGTTCGAGTCCAGTCGGGGGAGCTCTGATCAGGCATTATGTCCCTTCCCAAGATCATCGGAAGGGCCCAACTCCCGGAAAACTCCCGGAAAACGAATCTGGTGTCCTCGTGTCCATGGCTGTCGCCGGAGGCGCTTCCGGGGTCGTTCGGAAGCACCTCTAGCCGGCTGCCGGAGACGAGCTTCTGGGGGTTAAGTCACCCCGTCGGTGCCCCAGACATGGGTAGGTCCACTTCGCGGCCTAGGACCCCGGCGTCAGGAGCTGCCATGAGAGCAGTACCCCCACCCCCCACCGACCGGCTGTTGGGCATTGATGAGCTCGCGGCCTACATCGGGGTGCCTCGGCAGACCATCTACCGCTGGCGGATGGAGGGCAGAGGGCCCCGAGCGTCCAAGTTGGGTCGTCACCTCCGGTACCAGCGCGCAGACATCGACGAATGGCTACACGCGCAACAGGACGGCTGGTAACAGCTCCCGGCTGGATCTGTGGGTGGTAAGGATCATGCGAGCCCTAAGGCGGCTGGTGTTTGCCGGAGCGCCGCCGCCCGACTTGCTCGGACGGTGGAGTCGGCCGTTGTGGTCCATCAGACAGCCGCAATGCCTGTCGTTCGCACGCATAGGCAGCGGGGCCGGTCGCCCTCAGTGACCGCTAGCGTAGCCGTTGCGACGAAGGATGAGGTCGATCATCTCGTCGGCTTGTTCGCGCGTGTGGATGCCGGAGTTCGGTCCGAGGATCGGGGCCTTTCGGCTGGCGTATTCTAGGTGGGCGACGTGCGTGCGGTCTTCTTCCCGGTTGGCCCGGGTCCCAGCTGCCTGCGTTGCGGTCATGTCTGCCTCACTCCTTCGACTCAACTGTAGAACACTCGGCGACGATGTGGGTGTGGAACGCCGAAGGTTCGTGATCCACCGGGCGGGCGCCATCGTGGTGGTGGTGAGGCTGCGGCGGCGGTACTGATACGCGCGGACGGCCAGGATCCAGCTGGCGACCATCAACACGACCCAGAGGACGGTCCGGCACAGGCTCCTTCAGTGGGATGGCCAACAGGCCCGCCGCCGTGAGAAGCACAGCGGACGACCACACCAAGTGGTGGCGGGGGGCTCGGAGGATCTTCGCCACGAGCCAATCCTCCGGTGAGCGAGCGGTCCATGTCAGCAGGACACCGCCGCCCGCCAAGAGCAGCGACCCGGCGGTGGTACCCGAATGGGCTGTCACCGATCAGTTGCCCCCGCAATGCTCGGGTGACCACGATCAGGGTCATCAAGATGGCGACCAGCACGGTGCCGGTGAAGGCGGTACTGACGATCCCGTAGCGCTTCGGTACAAACTCGACAGAGACTCTTGCGGTGGAGAGCACCGAGGACGGCCGTTGCGCGGCGTGGACGATGCTGACCGGCTCGTCCGAAGCGGGTGGGTAGAGGGTTGTCCGAGCCGGCCGCTCGCCTTCCCGTTCCTCGATCCGCAGGTGGGTGATACCGAGCAGCTGAGGAGCCCCGACCTCGAAGTGGAAACTCGTGGCCAACCCAAAGTCACTGACATCCCACGAGACTTCAAAGCGCGGCCTTCCCGCTGGGTCATTCCGTGGCTCGAGGTAGGACAGTTTGATGATGGACCGGCGGCCAACCGCTGACATCGGAAGTTCGACCACGACAAGGAAGCTGTTCGACGAACTGGCCGGCGACAGCGAGGAACGTCGAGCGGCCGAGGTCGGCGCCACCCGGGCCCGCAGCGGGCGCCAGCACCGTCTCAAGCTCGGCGAGCAGCCGGGGCGCTTCGCCGGTGGCCCCGCTGACGAGCCTGTGCAATGCGTCGACCAAGTCCGCTGGTTCGGTCGTCGCCGGGTCGTACCGGTAGATGCGCGCTGCCAGCGCCCGTAGGAGCGCGGCCGAGAGATCCGAGTTCTGCGCAGTCTCCAGGAGCGGAATCGGGTGTCCCTCTGGGCCGGTCACGTCCAACCGGGCCAACGGTCCCTTCCGCAAGATCCCAATAGGCACGAGCACCGAGTCACGACTGCCCGAGATCGTGGATTCTCCCGGAAGGGTGAAGTCCACCGACTGGTGCCGCAGGCAGTCACCACCGGGCAGGATATCGATCCGCTCCACCCGCCGATGGATCCAGGCACGCGGGTTGAAGATCAGATCGACCAGGGTCTCACCTTCGTCGAGGCCGGCGATGCCGTCGGTCACCGCCCACTCCCGCCGTCTTCTCGGCTGTACCAGGTACATCTGGGCTGCAGAACTCGGCGTGCAACAAGGCCACCACGCGCCTGCAGCGACAGCTGCCGGGCGTCAGGCTGGCTGGCCATGCGCAACATAACGGCAGCGTAAGGCGAGCCACCGACACGAGACCGCAGGATCGCCTGGACGCCCGCGCAAGCCAACCAGTCGACGAGCCCGAATCCAGCCGTGGAATCGACGCGGCAGCGTTTGGCTCCCATTTGCCTTCGGCTTTCATCACGTCTGCAGCAATCGTCATGCTCTGGGTCGGGTTGTGGGCGGGCCCCGCGTGCCTCCTACTGAGTTAAGTCACCATCTCGAGTCGCCAGTAGTAGGTGAAGGGTCGTAACGGGCGGTCCTCGCAAGGGCAGGGGAGCGGGAGATGGAGCGGTGGAGCGCAGGGCTCGTCGTGGTTGGCGGATCCGTTGGATGGGGGTACGTCGGTGGAGATTCCCGGCGAGAACACGTTCAAGGGGATCGTGGCGGCGTTGGTGCCGTGGGCGTTGGCGGCGTGTGTGGCGGTGATCATCGTCGGGTGCGATTCTGTGGGCGATCGGGCACACCTCGGATCGGCCTGGGCACTCGAGTAAGGGCAAGACGGCGATCCTGGTCGCGATCGTGGCCGCGATCATCGTCTCGGCGGCCGGGCGTGCTGGTCGACTGGGGTAAGAAGACCGGTGATTCGGTGTCAGTCCGGACCGGCACCGGTAGCGCGGGTGGTGGGCCAGGCGTGATGATGCCGGGGCGGTTCGTCGACCGGAACCGAACGCTGCTGATCGTGATCGGCGTGATCGCGGTGATCGCGGTGCTGGCGACGGTCGCTCTCGCCGTGTTCGGCGGCTCGAGCCCGTCCCCGCAACCAACCCCGACGACGACCGCAAGCGCTCCGAATTCGACACGGCGGCGTCCCGTTCACGATCACCGAGTCATCACCGGACCCGACCGGTCCGGTCGGGTCGGATCCGTCTTTGAGCACGATCGGTGCGGGTCAGACGAGTGCGTTGCCGTTCGCGCAGCAGGTGGCGACATCGTTGTTGGCGTATGACTGGCGCACCGACTTCGCCGCCCGCAACGCGGATCTGATGATGTTGGCGGCACCGGTGCCGCTTGGGTGACCCGCCGGCGCTGCAGCAGGACATCACCACGCACACCCCGACGGGTGCGGCGTTGTCCACGGTGCAACAGCCCGGCAGCGCGGTGTTGTTCGGGCAGGTGCAGGTCCAGGAATCGCCGTGGGCGATACAGAAGATGGCCGAGCTGGGCGGACCCCCGGGTACTCACGGGGTGGACGTGACCGGGATCCAGACGTTCAAGGAAACCGGGCAGGTCCCGACCGAGGTGCCGGTGACGATCTCGATGGTGGTCATCTGCCCACCGTCGACCACGGTGTGCCAACTGGACCGGATCTTCTCCGGGACGTTGAAAGACGCGACAGGGAACTGATGCGGGCGCCGGGGATGGTCCTGGCCGCCGGAACGGTACTGGTGCCACCAGTGCTGATCGGCGCGCTCGTACTCGGGTTCTTCGGGGCCGACACTCCCACCACCAACGCGAGCGTCGGTGTGGCACCAGCTGCGGCGTCGGTCTGTGGTGTGTCCGGGTCGGCGGCGGGTCTGCAGCCGGAGCAGCAGTTCAACGCCCGAGCGATCGTCTCGGTCGCACAGGCCAGGGGTCTAGGAAAGGAAGGGGCGGTGATGGGCATCATGACCGCGTTCACGGAATCCACGCTGATCAACGTCGCCCATGGCGACCGGATGGGCCCGAGCTCCCGCGGCCTGTTCCAGCAGATGCCCGGCTGGGGGCCGCTTTCGGTGCGGATGGACCCGGCCGGCTCGGCCGGGCTGTTCTTCGACGCCCTGAGCCGGGTGGCCGGTTGGCAGGCGATGCCGCCATGGGTCGCGGCGCAGACGGTGCAGCAGTCGGAGTTCACCGACGGCGCCAACTACCGCACCAACTTTCCCCGGGCCATGCTGATCACCGACCAACTCCTGGCCGACGCGTCAGGCGCCGGTGACGGTTCGTGCGGAGCTCCTCTCGCCGGCGGCCAGGTGGCAGTAGACGCCATCGGCACGCGGGTGACTTTGCCTGCTCAGGCCGGGATCTCCGGAGTGATCTTCGCCCCCACCCCCGCCGTAGCCCGGGCGATCGCGGCTGGGTTGACGCAGCTCGGCGTGCCTTATTCGTGGGGTGGTGGGAACGCGTCGGGACCGACCGTGGGCATCAGGGACGGTGGTATCGCCGACTGCTCACGGCGATTATGCGAAGGTCGGCTTCGATTGCTCCGGTCTGATGCAGTACCTCTGGGCGCAGGTGAACATCGCAGCGCCGCGGGACTCGCAGGCCCAGGCCCACCAGGGCGAGGCCGTGCCGTGGGCGGCCCGGCTTCCCGGCGACATGATCGGGTATCCGGGCCATATCGCCTTGTACCTCGGCGTTGTCAACGGTACCGACTCCATTTGGAGGCACCCTATTCCGGGTCGGTGGTCCGGGTCGCCCCGGTCCGCAACGGTCATTACGCCACGGTCGCCAGGATCTGGCAGGGCACGTCATGACCGGCGGCACCAGCGTCATCGCCGGCTGGTTCAACGCACTGGTCACCTGGGGCGTCATCCTCGCCGTCGCCGCGGTCATCGTCTCCGCCGGCATCTGGGCGCTCGGGAGCATCCGCAGCACACCGTCGACCATGTCGCGAGGCAAGTGGGGCGTCCTCGTCGCCATCGTGGCGACCATGCTGCTCGGCGGCTCCAAGGTCTACCTGCAGGTCCTCTACGACAAATGGGCTCCCGGATTCCGCGCCGACCCCGCCTCCTACCAGATCGCCGACACGCCGGCCAAGATCGACCGCTACCAGGTAGTCGACCGCTCCGCCGACTGGGACGCTGAGATCACCCGCATCCGCGCCACGGCTGGTCTTGGACCGGTCACTCCGGATCCGCAGCTGACTGAAGTCGCGACGGCGTGCGCGAAGGCTCAGGGCGGCGCCCCGAACGGTATGTGTCCGTTCGAGGCCTACTACAAGATCATCAAGTACACATCGGCAACGGTCAGCGGGATCGACGGCCTGCCCACCGCCGAGCAGCTGAAGCCTTTTCACGTCTTGAACCCACCCCCGAACGGCGACGAAAGGTACGCAGTGAAACGGGCCGCGTGGGTGGCCGTGAAAGACAACGAGACCAAACACGCGGTCATGGTCGTCATCATCGCCACAGACTCCTGTGACGGGGAATGCGTTGTCGATGGTGATCGCGGGGACCTAGGCGGTCCCATCATCGCGCACATCACCGGAAGGCTGAGTTAGCCATGGCTCCAGTCGGTTTCCTTGCTGACCCCATCTCTGACTGGGTCAGCGGCCAGACCAACAGTGCGGCCAGGTCGTTGGCCGCGGGTGTTGTTGACGCCGCGAATTGGGCGATGTTGACGGCGATGGAGCAGCTGAAGTCCGGGTCTGCGGGTGAATCTGGCTGCGGACTACATCACGTCGATGTTGGACATGATGCGGTATCTGGTGTTCCCGGTCGTGGCGGTGCTGTTCGTGTTCCAGGTGATCCGGGCGATGGTGGCCGGTCAGCCGAAGCTGTTGGTGGACGCGGTGATCGGCGCCGCGATCGGGATTCTCGGCGGCGCCGCCGGCGCCGCGCTGGTCGCCGGGCTGTTGGCCATCGTGGACGAGTTCACCACCTTCGTCCTGGGCGACGCGCAGGTAACGGCCGAGAAGGCGATGGCGCAGGTGTTCAGCATGCAGGGCATGAACACGTTGGGCTGGTTGGTGGTGGTGATCGTCGGCGGGCTGGCCATCGTCGCGTTCCTGATGATCATGGGCGTGATGATCGTGCGGAAGGCGATGATCATCGCGACGGTGGTGTTCGGCCCGTTGGCGTTCGCCGGCGCGTCGACCGATCGGACCCGCAAATGGGTGTGGCGGTGGGTCGAGGTGGTGATCGGGCTGGCGCTGACGAAGCTGGTCATCGCGGTGATCCTGACGTTGGGGTTTTCGGCGATCGCGTCGTGGCAGACCGGGACGAGCAGCGACGTGATCGTCGGAACCTGCTGGGTGCTGCTGGCCGCGGCGACACCCCTTGGGGTGATGAAGTTCGTGTCGTTCGCCGGGGCGGAGATCTCCCATGCCCGGGTGTCCGGGGTACGGGAAGCGGCCGGCAACGTGGCCACCCCCACCCGGCGGACCGCGACCAAGGTCGGCGCGATGGCCGCCGGCGGGTTCGCCGCCCTCGGCTCGCTCAACCGATCATCGTCAGGTGGCGCCTCCGCCTCCGGTGGGGCCAGGTCGCCGGGGGAGGCGGCCGGGGCACCGGCACGCAAAGGCCCGGTGGGCGCGGCCGACGCGTCGGTGGCGGGCACTCTCAGCCCCAGACCGCGTCGGCCGCAACTGGCGGATCGACGGGCTCGGCGCACGACTCCCTCTACCAGCGGGAACTCGCCGGGTGGTGCGGGCAGTCGCTGGCGGCACGAGCGGCTCGTCGGGGACGGGTTCCGTCCGCAGCAGCGGATGAGAGCGGACGGCTCTCGCCCGGCGCCGGCTGAGGCGTCTGCCGGGTTCGGGGCGACTCCGGGTGCGGGTTCGTCGCGTCCGTCGCGGTCGGTGGGTCGGACGGATGCGCAGGCGCAGCCGGATATGGATGCGTTGCTGGCCCGGGCGTTCGAGTCGGGTGGTCGGAAGCCGGTGGTGCATCCGGGTGGGACGGCGGCGTCGATGGGGGTGCCGGAGTCGCAGGTGGAACGGATGTTCATGAAGTCCGAGGCGGCCGGGGTGCTCGGGCCGCGGGATGAGCAGGGCCGCCGCCGAGTCCTCAAACCACCACCACCTGCCCCGACGACGCCGGTGTTGCCGCCCGGCTCGCAGAACTGACCGAAACACCGACCAGCGAGGGGAACGCAACGATGACGGTGACTGCGGAGCGGCAGAAGGGCACGGTGAAGTTCGCCCGCCGATCGGCCCGCGGCCTGTTCATGGGCCTGTCCGGGCTGTCGGCCGGGGTGGCCCTGGTCGCGATTCTGGTACCGGTGATCGTGATGGTGACCGCCGGACCGGGTGCGGCGTTGTGGGTGATCCTCGGCTTCTCCGCACCCCTGGCGCGTGCTGGTGGTGGCCCGGCATGACGGGCAGCGGTGGATCGATTGGGCGCCGATCCTGGCCCACTACGGTCTGCGCCGGATGGCGAAGCAGACCGGGTTTCGGGCCGGGTCTGAAACCCCGGTCGGCGGCGTCGATGTCGCTGCCCGGCGACGGGGCCCGGTTGCGGTGGATGACCGCCACCGACGGGACGGTGGTGGTCCACGACCCCTACACCTCCGCCTACACCGCGATAGTGCGGGTGCGGGCGGAGGCGTTCCTGCTGCTCACCGACACCGCCCAGGACGACAAGGTCACCGGCCTCGCCCGCCTGTATGCGGTGCTGTGCCAGGGCAGCGCGATCGGCCGGGTGCAGATCCTGGAATCGTGTGTGCCGGATTCCGGGGATGCGATGTTCGACTGGTGGGCCGACCGCGGCGACCCGCTGACCGAGGCGATCGGCGCCGACTACACCGAACTCCTGGCGGCGGCCGGGCCGGCGTCGTCGCGGAACGAGTCGTTGATCGCGATCAGCCTCGACCCCACCCGGGCGCGGGCGGCGTTGCGGGCGCAGAAGGGCACCCGGCACGAGAAGGCCGTGAAGGTGCTGGATCAGCAGCGGGAAATCCTCGACCATGCCCTGTCGGCGGCCGGGTTGCCGGCGGCGGGGTGGTTGACGCCGGGGGAGCTGGCCTATGAGATCCGCTGCGCCTACGACCCGGCCGCCCGGACCGCCCTGGACTACACCCCCACCGCCGGCCGCGACCTGGCCACGGCGGGGCCGTTGGCGGTGCAGGAACACTGGGACTACCTGCGCACCGACACCGGCTACCACTGCGTGCTCTGGATCAGGGAATGGCCCCGCTCCGAAGTGTTCCCCACCTTCCTCCGCCCCCTGCTCCTCACCCCGGGCACGTCACGACGGTTGACCATCCTCGGCGTGCCGCGGACGACGGTGGAGGCGTTGCGGGAGGTGCAGCGGGAACAGACGGAACTGATCTCCAACCAGGAAGTGAAACTGAAGCAGCAGAAGATCATCACCTTCGCCGACCGGGCCGAACTGTCCGACGTGCAGGAACGCGAAGCCCACCTGGTGGCCGGGCACGGCGACATGGCCTTCGCCGGGATGATCACCGTCACCGGCCGCACCCTCGACGAGCTGACCGAGGCCGTCGGGAGGATCCGGCAGGCGGTGATCCAGGCCGGCTGCGAATCCAGGGTGCTGGCCGGGCAGCAGATGCAGGCGTTCACCGCCGCCGCCCTCCCCTTCGCCAGGGGCTTCTGATGACACCGAAGGATTTCGAGCGGACCGCGGTCGGCGGTCTCACCCCGACCGCCACCACCCGCAAGCACCGCCGCGCCCACACCCGAACCTGGGAACAGGCCCGCCGGGAGCTGACCGCGCAGGCCGACGCCGCCGCGAAGGCCCTGGCGGCGGAGGACAAGGCGGCGGCCGCGGCGGCGGCGAAGGCCCGCACCCCGAAGGGCGGGTATCACGAACCGACCTCGGGCAGGTCGTGGCGGGAATTCAAGCTGCGGCCGCACAAGGCGACCACGGCGACGTTGGCGGGGGCGTACCCGTTCCTGGCCGGCCGGGGTCTGGGCGCCCAGGGCGCTTACATCGGTGATGATTCGTATTCGGGGGCGGCGTTCTGCTTCGACGCCCACGAGTTGTATGTGCGGCAGATCGTGTCCAACACCAACATCCTGTGCGCCGGCAACATCGGCTGGGGCAAATCCACCACCGTCAAAGCATTGGCGAAACGGTCGATGGCGTTCGGCCGCCGGGTGTTCGTCCCCGGCGACCCCAAAGACGAATGGCGCGCCCTGGCGCGAGTGGTGCGGCGGCCAGTTCATCCGACTGGGCCCCGGCCTGTTCACCCGCCTCAACCCCCTCGACGGCGGCGTGAAACCCCCCGACCTGACCGACACCGACTGGGACAAGACCCTGCACGCCCGCCGCCTCGTCCTGCTGCGAACCCTGGTGGAGACCGCATCCCCGAAACTGGTGCCGCTGGACCCGGAGGCCGAAGCCGCGCTGAGCCTGGCCCTGGCCACCTCGGTGCGGCGGTGCGGGGTCCCGACGTTGTCGGATGTGGCGCATGACCTGGCCCACCTCGACCCCGCCCTGTGCGCCGACGAGGGCTACAACCCGACCCGGCTGGCCGAGCACGCCGAACCGATTCATGCGTCGTTGATGTCGCTGGTCCGCGGCGAGTTGGCCGGCCTGTTCGACGGGCAGTCCACCGTCCGGTTCGACCCCGACGCTGCCGATGGTCGCGATCGGGTCGGCGGCGTTGGGGGAGGACGACCGGCTGCAATCGTTGGTGATGACCTGCTCCTCGGCCTGGGTCGCCTCCACGTACGGGCAGGCCGAATACGGGAAACGGTTGGTGATCTACGACGAGTCGCACCGCATCCTCGGCCTCCCCTCCCAGCTGCGGCGGCTGAACTCCGACATCCGGCTGTCGCGGCATTACGGGATCTCCAACATCATCGTCATGCACGCCCTGTCCGACGTGGACAAGATCGGCGACACCGGCTCCAAAGAAGCCGCCCTGGCCCGGGGTTTGGTGTCGATGTGTGACACCCGGATCATCCTGCGCCAGGCACCCGGGGAGATGACCCGCACCCGCGCCGATCTCGCCCTGACCGACACCGAAGCCGCCGAGATCGGCGGCCTCACCAAAGGCGAAGCCCTGTGGAAGATCGGCCGCGACCACGCCTACGTCGTCCGCACCCGCCGCACCCCCCTGGAAGCCCACCTGTTCGACACCGACCACCGCATGCACACCCAACCCACCCGGACCAGCAGCGTGAAGGGGACACCCGATGACCCGCCACCACCTCCACACCCGCACCACACCGCAACCGCCGGCACCACCGTCGCCGGTGGCGGCGGCGAGACGCTGTTGGGGTGACCGGGGATGCCCGGCTCGTCGCCGGCGCCCGCGTCACCGACCAGGCCCGGGTGGGCGGCCAGGCGATCGCTGGTCGGGTCGGTCGAGATGGCCGGGCGGGCGCAGGTCGTCGACCACGCCGTGATCGCCGGCACCGCCCACATCTGCGGTGAGGCGGTCGTGTCCGGGCACGCCGCCGTCATCGACAGCGCCTGGGTCGCCGGCTCGGCCTGGGTCTTCGGCCGCCGTGGTCCGCGACCGGGCCACCGTCACCGGCGACGCCCAGGTCTTCGGCCAAGCTGCGGTGGGCGGGCAGGCGACGGTGACCGGTGGGGCGTGGATCTTCGGCGACGCCCGCGATCGACGGCACCGCCCATATCGGCGGTGTGGCCAGGGTCGGCGGCCGGGCCCGGGTCACCGGTAACGCCCGCATCGACGGCGCCGGTCCGGGTCCGCCCCGGCGGGATCGTCGGCGACGGCGCGCATGCTGACCGAACCCGGTGATGTGGTGGTGTTCCCGGTCGCCCGCGGCGTGTACGGCACCTTCTACCGCTGCACCGGCAACACCCTCGGCGGCGGCCTCATCGACTACGACCACCACGGCGCCTTGGATCGTCGAGGACCTGCCCGAGGAACTCGCCCGACACCGCAACCTCGCCGCCACCCTCCTCGCCCGCTGGAACACCCCCACCCACCGGACGGGCCGCCAGTCGCACTGTCGGATGTGGAGGGCTGAGCAATGTCCGACCTGCCACCTACCGTCAAACCAGCCAACGCGTGCCGAACCGGAAGGGGGTGAACCTCATGGGAGGACTCGTAGTCCTGCTCGTGTTGTGGCGGCTGCTGCCGGTGTTCGGGCTGCTGCTCCTGGTCGACCGCCTGGGCGGCGGGAACCTCGGCCGCGGCCTGATCAGCCTGCTCGCCCTGATCGTCCTGGTCGCGGCTGTGCCGCTCCGCCGGCCCCGGCACCGGCGGGCGCAGCGGCAAGCCGCCGCCGACCTCGACTACCTGCACCTGCAGGCGGAAGTGGTGGCGGAGGCCCAGTACCGGGCCTGGGAACAACGGCAGTACCACCGCGAACTCGCCGCCCTGCACCACCCACCCCGGTAGGGGTGCGGCGGTGAGCCGGGCACCCGGGCGGCTGCAACCCTCGGACATCCTGCTCGCCGCCGTCATCCTCACCGCCGCGCTCGGTGCGGTCGGGTTGTGGGCCGGCGGGCAACTCGCCTCCCGGATCCACACCGGCCGGTGGGCTGACGGGTCGTTCACCGCCGGCCTGCACGCCCTGGTCGACCACCGCGCCGACCCCGCCGCCGCCTGGCGATCGGCGATGCCCACGCCCGGCACCTACTGGACCATCACCGCCGCCACCACCGGCGTTCTGATCATCCTCGCCGGGCTGGTCGTGTTCATGCTGGCCCGCGGCCACGACAACTCGGACCTGGAACACCGCGAAGGACTGGCGGAGCCGAAAGTCCTGGCCCGGCACGTCGGCTGCCCGCACCCTGACCGCCAAGGCCGCGGGTCGCCGAACTACGACCCTCCCTTGCCGGCACGCGGCGCCGGCCACGGCCGGAGCAGCTGGGCTGGAAGTGGGGACGGCCCGCGGCGTGGACGTGTGGACCTCCGTCCGGGACTCCGTCGTCCTGCTCGGCCCGTCCGGCGCCGGGAAAGGCGTCTACGTGGTGATCAACCGGGTGCTCGACGCCCCCGGGCCGGTGGTGGTCACCTCCACCCGCCCCGACGTCGTCGCCGTCACCATGACCGCCCGCGCGCAAGCTCGGCCCGGTCGGGGTGATCTCCGCCGACGGCTCCGTCGACGGCCTCGCCGAGACCGTGCGCGTGGTCACCGATCCGCGGCTGCCGCGACGGACGCATCGCCGCCGCCCGCGCGCAGGTCCTGGCCGCCGGATCCTCGACCGGGGTGGAGGACGCCTCGTTCTGGCAGGGCTGGACCGAGAAAGTCATCAAAGCCCTCCTGCACGCCGCCGCCCTCGGGCGACCTCGGGATCGACGAACTGTGGCGGTGGTCCCAATCCGCCGCCGCCGCCCAAGCCGCCGTCGCCATCCTGCAGAACCTCGACGAACACGACCCAGCACTGGCCGGCCGGGTGGAGCCGGGGTGGGCGGACACCCTGGCCCAGGTCGTCGACGGCGACGAGAAGTTCCGCGGCAACGTCTGGGCCGGCGTCGGCCAGCGCCCTCGCCGGCCTCGACCTCGACGCGGTCCGCCGCCGGTTCGACCCCCACCCGGGCAAGGACTTCGACCCGGCGACGTTCCTCCGCGACAACGGCACCCTGTATCTGCTGGCGGAGGACGACGACCCCGCCTCCCGGCTGCTGCAATGCCTGGTCGCCGACATCACCCGCGCCGCCAAGACCATCGCCGACCGGTCACCCCGAGGCCGGCTCGACCCACCGCTGACCCTGGTGCTGGACGAGATCGCCAACTTGGCCCCACTCCCGAAGCTGCCGGCGTACGTGTCCGCCTACGGCGGGTCCGGGATCATCACCTTCGCGATCATCCAGTCCCGCTCACAGATGGCCCGCACCTGGGGAACCCCCGCCGCCGAAGCGATCTGGGACTCCGCCACCATCACAGGCATCCTCGGCGGCGTCACCGACGCCGAGAACCTCCGCGACTTCTCCGCCATCGCCGGCGACCGCGACGAAACCACCTGGACCGCCTCCACCAACCGCAACAGCGGCAGCGGCCTCCTCGGCGCCTGGCCGGCCGGACGACAACTACAGCGAACAGACCCGCACCCGCGCCGTGCTGACACCGGGCGAGATCCGCGGCCTGCCCGAAGGCACCATGCTGATGTTCTACAAAGGCCTCGACCCCGATGCTCGTCCAGATGACCGCCTACTACCGGCGCCGCGATGCCCGGCAGCTCGCCCGCGACCAGGGCGAACTCGAACACCGCATCGCTCACCGCGGCGGCAAAGCCGCCGCGCCGAAACTCCTGACGGCAAGAGCGCGGGCGCCGCAGAAGGCCGCCCGGCGATAACCCACGCGGCCTCCCGGGACGACGCCTGTTCGTGTCGGACAATGACGGGTGCGGAGGTCGAGTACGTCTTCAACCGGGCCCGCGTCGCGGCACCGATCCCGGCCGCCACGGTGGACGATTTCTTGAAGAGACTTGTGATGCGCACGCTGGGTCTGCCGGCGCATCGGGTCACCCCGGTGATGGACTACCTCGGGCTGGCCGGCTGGGCGGCGGCGCCGAAGGCGGCCACCGCCCAACGCTATGGGATGAGCGTTCCGGGCCTGAGCAGTCCGTTGCGACGACTCGCGCGGGAGGGCCGCCGCACCCCGGTCACCCTGGACCACGCCAACGAGATCTCCCGACCCAGCAGCGATACCGGCAACGCCCGGGCCAGTTCCGAGGAACAGCTGGCTAAAGCGCGCGGGCTGTACACCGACGGGTTCTGCCGGTGCGCACCACTCAATGGCCCGGGACGGGTTCGCCGGCGGGACCAGCGGGTCAGCTGGGGCCGGACCGCTCGTTCCCAGCTGGAATAATGCCGGAGGACCCTGCACGGCCCCGCCGGGACCAGGACATTGATCAGCCGCCGGCGGCGCAACGCTGGCCGGGTGTTGGCATCTCGCCTCGGCGCGGGCATTGGCCCCGATGCTGAGACGTTGATCCGCGGTTAGCTGACGATCACTTCAGTCGTCGACGTATTCGTCGTCGCTGGCGTCTTTCTTCTTCTTGCTCGGCAACGCGCTTGTTTTCTTCACTTTCGTGCGTTTCCGAACATTCCCGTCGGCTCCTTCCTCGTCGTCATCGTCGTTGTTTTGGGCGGCACCGGATCTGGCCCAGGTGGAGGTCGTGGACTTGGGGGTGCCGAGAATGGTCGACCGGTTCCGGTTGGGTTTGGCGACGTCGGCCTCGGCCACGTCGGGATCGCTGTCGGAGTCGCTGGCAGCGGCCGGATCGGCCCCTTTGCGAGCCTCTTTCTTGAAACGACCCGTGTGCGCTTCTTCGCGGGTCGCCTTGTTGTTCATCAGCCGGGTGAGGAACAGCGGCTTTCCGATGATTTCGCGGCCGGTGTTTTCCATCCAGTTGGGCACCGGCGACTGGGCTGAGGTCGCCGGGCCGGGCGGCGACCCCGTCCAGGGCTGAGACCACCGAATTGAGGTAGTACAACCCGGGGTTGGGGTCGTAATGCAGGTTGGTCGCGCCTTGGTGTGCAACGGCGTAGCGCAGGGCCAGCGAGCAGCCGAAGCAGGGTCGTTTCGCACCGCGGATCGTGGCGTGGTGCGCCACGGCGGGGCTGTCGATGAGGACCCGGAGCAGTTGCTGCTCGGCGTGCACCTTCGAGCTGTTGGTGGCGTTCATGAACACGATCCTGGGTGCGCCGGCCCCTCCCGGGCCGAGGCGGGCGGAGGTCTCGGCGTGCTCGCGTAAGGTCAGGTCGATCGCGTGCTGCCGGATCAGCTCCGCCAGAGCCTGCGCTTCTAGGGCGTCTCTCTTTTCTTCTTCAGTCGGAGCTACTTTCGCGGCGAGGTCGGCGTCCCAGGGGTGTCGGGTGCCGGCGGTGACGTCGGCGAGCTTGATCAGCGCGGATGCTGCCCGGTAGTCCGACGTGGAGTCGCCCAGGGCGTGCACGAGTTGGTCGATCAGCACCGGGTTGGGGTCGCCGTTCCTGGCTCGTTCCGCCGCCGCGACCAAGTACCGGCGCGGGGCTTCCGCGTTGTTGGCGGCGATGACCAGGACCCCGGCGACGTACATCGTTTCGATCTCGGTGGCGTCCGGGAGGGGATCGAAGATGACCCGGGAGATGTGTCGCAGCAACTGCTCCACCCGCTGGAAGGCGCGGGACCGCGGCGGAGAGACGGTGAACACCCCGCCGGAGTTACCGATCGCCGGGTTGCCCTCCCGCGCCTTGAGTTTGTCGGGGTTTTTCGGGTCGACTTTGGTGGGTTGCAGTGCCCGGGCGCGGGCACGGATGACGACCTTCAGGTCGAGCCAGTCGATGACCTGTTCTTTGGTCCCGAATGTCACCGGGCCGTACGGGTCGTCGACCAGGTCGTCCACGACCTCTTTGCGTTTGTCCCGCTCGTCCGGCTTGGCGTCCCGCCACTGGGCCACCGCCGCGTCGATCTCGCGCTTCTGAAGGGGACGCGCCGAGGCGGCCGGGGCCGGCGTCGGCGCTGCGGGAGCCGGGCTACCGGTCGACGTGTCCGGGGTTTTCGGTCGGCGCAGCCGCGCGAGCAGGTCAGGGGTCGGGGACCGGTCCCGGTCGCTACCTGGATCGCCCTCCTCCTCGTCGAACAGGTCGAGCTCGTCGTCCGGGTCGGGAGATGCAGAGAGAAGGTCCCGCGGGGCCGGTACGGCGACCGCGCCCGGAAGGTGCTCGACCGCAGGCACCATCAGTGCTGGATGGTGCTCGGCATCCGGTTCGGCGCCCTGCTTCGCGGCCGCCACAAGGGCGTGGGTCACAAGGAACAAGTATGGGTGGCGGGGGGCCACGTCGGCCCGGAGTTCGCCCGATCGTGTCACTGGGCCCGCACCCGTGCGCGGTCGACCGGCACGGTGCCGAGCGATTCCGTCCCGGGAGCGAACCCTCCGTCAGCCGGAGTGGCGGCCCCGATCGGCGATACCCTGCGCCAGCGGCAGGCACATCGCGTCGGTGACCGGCGACGAAACCCGCCCGGCGATCAGGTCGCCGCTCATTCGACGTCCTGGATGGTGAGGATCTCCGCGGCGGGGTAGCTGGTGTGTTCTGTGGTGTCGGCGTAGCCGATGATGACGTGGGGGTGGGCGCCTTCGATGCGGCAGGTGGTGATCCGGCGGGGTGCTCCGTTGTCGGGGATGACGATCTGTCCGAGCCGCAGGGTGTGCGCGGCAACATGTTTGATGCTCATCGTGGTCCTCCTCGAATCAGTCCGCGCTCTTTTCAGGGATACGCGGGGGTCTGACACTGGGCGGGTGTCGGGGTTCAGGCGACCTGGTTGTGGCGGTGGTGGCGGCGTTTGCTTCAGCAACGAGATCGTCGGTTACTCCATCGATTCCCGGATGAAGGCCCTCCTCGGAGTTGCGGCGTCGAACAACGCCGTCGCTCGCAGGGCCCGACCGGCGTCCTGGCGGTCGGCTGCATCGTCCACGCCGACAGAGGCGGCCAATTTCGACGACGCAAGTTCCACCTCGCGCTTGCCCACGGCATGGTCGGCTCAACCGGCCAGGTCGCCTCCGCCGCCGACAACCTCGCCATGGAGAGCTTCTCGCTGTTCCAGAAGAACGTCCTCGATCGGCTGGCGTACCCGCGAACAGCCGCGCATCCGCATCGTCACCTGGATCGAGCGGACCTATCACGGGCGCGGGCGACAATACGCCCTCGGCCGATTGACCCTCGTCGAGTGCGCAGCGATTATGACTCCAACAGCCACCAGGCGGCCCTAGGAGAACTATCACCGGTTCGTGCGGCAGACCCGCTTAGGTCCCCCCTGATCCGGGCTAGCTGGCAGGAACTGTGCATGTGCCCGTAACCCGTGTTGGTCGATGCGCATGTGCGCACTCCTAGCGATACTCAACGGGGGCGACTCCAAGATTGACCCACTCCGACAGCCAAGAAGGGCATCGAATGATTGCAGAGCATTGGCCCAACGCCGCGGCGTCCTATGAGTTCCCGGACATGAACGTCCAGAATCGCGAGCGTTGGCAGGCTGCCATTGACGATGCGCTGGCCAGTGGGGCCCTCACGCTCATACCTGGCGACACTGAGAACGAGAGCTTCTTTGATCTAGTCGGCGCATGTCCACGATGCTCGCACAAGATCACAAAATCACTGGAGTTCGATGTCATCGTTGGATTGCGGGACGAGCCGAGCGCCCAAGGCTATTTCAATATCGTCTGTACCTGCAGCCACGCCCATCACGCTGGGTCACGAGGCTGCGGATGGGGCGGCGGAAACAAGGTAACCATCACGCGGCCAGCTACAGGAGATTCGACCGATGGATCAAGATGAGTTCAACTACTGGTCAGCTCGCGTAACGGACGCGACACACGGACAGCTGGAGTCTGTACGCAAAGCGGCCACAGCGTGGTCCGCGCTCCTAACTGCCGTCCTAGGCGTCTTCACTACCGCAACGATTGTTAGCGGGTTGCCTGGGCTCGACAGCATCAAGGCAGGATTCGGGTTGTTCCTCCGGGGGCTGATCTTGCTCGGGGCGTTGCTACTCCTTGCGTCTGTCGTCCTCTCGGGGCTGGCGTCTATAGCCTGGCCGAGGATCACAAACGACCTGACCGCCGACACCGCTAGGGCCTCTACCAAAACTGCAGCAGTTAAAGCACTATCGCGGCTCCAGCTCTCGCTTAAGGTCGGAGTCGCTGCTGCCGCTGTGCTTTTCATCGGATCTGCCTTGACCGTTCTTGCCCCCACCGAACCTGATCCGACACCAAGCGTCTTGCTGACGACCCCCAACGGCGTGTACTGCGGTCACCTCCAGAAAGATGGCAGCGGCGCGTTGCAGATCGGTGGACAAAGCTTAGGTCCATCGGACTCGGTCCAGGCTATAAGCAGCTGTCCCGCCGGCTAAGGCTAAGTAGGCTGAGCGAGATCTGAATCCAGAACCGATTCTGCCAGCCACCCAGCGGCCACGACCAACTTGAAGCACATCGAAACGCTCAATCTCGAAGCGGCGGTGGCGGGATGAGCGGTGCTGGCACCGACTGAGATCCACAACGGTTGCATGAGAGTGCTGATTCGTTCGGCAAGTGGAGGATGACTAAGACTCTGGTCCGCCACGAGCCCGGGCACCCCCCGCAGGGCGTAATCCGGACCAGCGATCTCGGGGAAGGACGCCAACACGGCTGCAGCCGATATCCCGCTGACGACTGCCCTTCCCAGTTGATCGGCCTCCGTCATAGCTCGATCGCCAGGAAACCGGTCACCCGGCAGCTTCAACCGAGATAGTAGGAACAAGGCGGCTTGATCGGCGTCGCGCTCCCGAATGTGGGAACTCTTCGCTGGAGGGTTTCTGTTTCCTCCCAGCCAGTGAGCTACCCGCTCTTCTACGTCTCGTTCGACGCTACTTGGTCCCGTATGTCCAAGTAGATGGTGCGCGATCTCATGGGCGACGATGAAGCGCATCCCATCCATGTGGATGCGTGACACCGCTGTCGCCTGCTGCGTCGTAAGCGAGGGCAGATCCGGATCGACTCCGCCGGCCGCGACTTGGCGATAGACACTGAGCCAGGGTCCGGCGAGCTCTCTGAACGCACCTTCGCGGAACGCCCTACGTCCGACGCGCTCGAGCTCGAGCAACTGTTCGTGAAGTGAGCCAACTGCGGGTGGATTCTCGCGATAGAGCTCCTTCAAGTAAGTCGGAATAGCATCCAAGAGTGAGACCGCCACTCCGCTGTAGGTATTCATGTAGCGGCCAATGGCGCCTGGAAGGAGGACTATTCGGGCCTCTAGGTGGCCGTTCGGTGAGTACGCATTTGCGGTACCACGATCACCTGGCTCGTGGTAGATGAAGATCTCTCGGATGTAGGGCGCCCATGCGGCTGGAGCTTGCTCACCTAGTTCGGTCTGCAAGTGGGCAACCGACTCGCTCGACGTCGTGGGAAGCTGATTCCACCACGACCAGATGAGCTCTTCGACAGAACCCTGGCGCGGTGCGTCCGCTAGCTCCTTCCGCCAGTACTCGAACGCTCCGGCTGACATGCTCCATGAACTCTCCACGTTGACATCGCTTCCCTAGCCGCGGTACGAGTCCGGTCATCCTCTCAAACCAGCTTTTCGGAGTCGACGGGGATCCGAGTGGTTCCGACCGCGGCGGTGTGTCGGGAGGGTGAGGGCTTCTACTGCTTGTTCTCTAAGCAGACAGCCAGAAGCATCTCCCGGAGGCAGCTCTTCTGGCGGCTGGTCGGCGCGCTTCAGGGTCGCCGCCCGCCAGAAGGCGTCGGCGCTGCTCTAGCACCGCTTGAGATCATTTCGGCGCCTCGCAGGTTCCCTCCAAGGCGCACGGTTGATCTTGAGGGCACGTTCGGTGGGGGTGAGGCCGCCCCAGATGCCGTGAGGTTCGCGGGTGGTCACCGCCCAGTCCAGGCACTGCGGCGGTGACGGGGCAGCCGGCGCAGATCATTTTCGCGGCGGTGGCGGTGTGGCCTTTGTCGGGGAAGAACAGTTCGGGGTCGGTGGTGGCGCAGTCGGCCTGCTCGACCCACCGCCGCGGGGGATCTGTAGCCGCGGCGGGGTGGGTCGGCGGTGCGGCGCTCCGGGTTGGCGGCATCGGGGGCAGGCCGCGGTGCGCGGGGTTTGCCGGTCGGCGCGGTCGACGAGCTGGGTCCAGCCGCCACCGCAGTGCGGGCAGGTGCGAGGCGCGAGGCGGGTGCCGTAGCCGGTCATCACGGGTCTCCTTACGGGGTCGGAGCTATCGAGCTGGTCGGGGGAGGCGCGCCCTCGGGTTCGCCGGCGGTGGGCCGGCGAACCCGGTGCCGCGCATGGGTCAGGTGGGGTCGGTGAACAGGTCGGCGAGTTCGGTGGGGTGGATGCAGACGCTGATCAGGGCGAGGGTGAGTTCGGCGAGGCGGTGCCGGGGTGGATCGCCCGGGCCCGGTCGATGGCGACCTGGGCGAGGGCGCCGTCGCCGCGGCGGTAGGCGAGCAGGGCCAGGACGGCGCACAGGTCGCGGTGCGGGGGTCGGTGTCGGGGGCGGCCTGGGCGGCGTCGATCAGGCGGGGGAGCACGTCCGGTCGTTGATGTGGGAGCTGAGCGAACGGTCCCGGTCGTGGAGGGTGCCCATCGCGGCGAGCACCGGGTGGGCGTGGGCGGGGTTGCGGTGGGGGTGGTGGTGGATGGAGGTGGCGAGGTCGGTGCGGGTGGGCAGGACGCGGCGGCCGGTCAGGATCGTCGCCGCTTCGATGCTCGAGTCGACGGGCTGGGGGGTGGGGTCGGTGATCCGGATGATGTCCAGCAGGTCGATGTGGGCGTCGTCGGTGAACAGCGGGGTGATCTCTTCGTCGTAGAGGGTGTCGGCGGTCGGCGAGTACAGGACGAGAACGGCGGCGTCCCCGTAGCCGGCGGCGAGCTGGGCGAGGTGGGTCAGGGTGGGGGTGATCTGGTCGCCGGTGGGGTAGTCGACGCGGGCGACCGGTCCGACCCGGCGGGGCTGCCCGGTGGTGCACACGCAGACCAGGGAGTCGGTGGGGTGGAAACCCAACAGGGCGGGGATGGTGGCGATGATGCCGTGGGCTCCGGTGACGGTGATGGGCTGGGACATGGTGCGCTCCTTGGGTGTCGTGGCCGTTGCCGACCGTTGTTCTGCCTGCTGGCGAGATCCGTGGGGTGGGCCGGGGTAGGGGCGGACCGCACCGAGCGGAGCGAGGGAAACCCCCGAGGAGGCACGACGAAGCAGGGGTTGCGGTCGGGCCCCGCCGGCCCGACAATCGGGGGCCAGCAGGCAGAACCTGGGTGTTCCGGTAGCGCTGTCCTCTCCCCTTGAACAGGCGCGCGAAGTGGTCGAATGTGGACAGCGCGGGCGCAGCCTGATGGGTTTGCTGTGGTGTCCACGCCCCCGGCGGCAGCCCGCCTTGCAGGGCGTGCTGGGGTTAAGTCACCGGGTGCGGTCGCCAGTAGTAGGTAGGAGCGTCCTGTCAGACGGGACGCGGAGTCTGATCGGAGTGGTGATGACGTACCGCGAGACCGACGCCGGCCCGGGCCGGACGCCCACTGTGGTCCCGAACAGGGTGTCGTGGTGAACGGCCCCACAGAACCGTGGCGTCCGCTGCTGGACGCTCAGGCCGATGCGGTCGCGACGGACGGCGCTGCCGGTTGGGTCGCTCTGGTGGTGCAGTCCGGTCGGCAGTACGCGTGGCCGGTGGCCGAACACCGTGTTGTCCCGCACGGTCGGCGCCGGCGGGCGGCCGTTGTCGGCGTTCAGCGACGAACGGGCCGCCCGCCGCGCCGCCGCCGGCGGGTCGGTGTTCGGCCCGGTGGGGTTCGTGCACCTGCCGGTGTCCCGGCGGCGGATCGCCGCCGGCGCCGGGATGTGGCCCGGCGACCTGCCCCCCGGGGCGCTACCGGCGGATGGTCGGCCGGTCGCGGTGTTGCCGTCGGCCCCGGAGCACGCCCGAGCAGGTTGAGGTGTGGCTGGTGGCTGCGGATCCCGCCCCCGTCGATGAGGACGCGGTGCTGGCGGATCTGGCGATGGTCGGCGGCGACGGCGGACGACCCGCTGACCGCCGCGCAGTCGGCGGTCGACCAGGCGTGGGACCGGTTCCTCCCCGACCCGCCCTCCGGGCTACTGGGCCCGGTTGAGGGTGGCCGCCGCCCGGGGTGGACGACCTGGTGCGTGCCGCAGCGGCGGTGTGGGTGCTGGCCGCCCACGGCCTGGAACACCACACCCCGCCCGAGCTTTCGGAGCTGTTCGACCGGGTGCTGGCCGCCGTGCCGGCAGTGGAACGCCCGGCGGTGGGGGTGTATGTGGTGGAGCAGGTCCGCGCCCTGGGTCAGACGGTGACCGAGCTGGCCACCCCGGGCGCGGATGGTGGTGCCCCGGATGACGGGCCGCCGGTGGCGTTCCTGCGGATCGGCGTTCCGGTCGGGGACCGGGATGGGTTGGCGCCGGAGCTGCTCGGCTGGTGGAACCAGGCCCACATCGCCCGCACCGGCCACATCGCCGTGTGTGCGGCGTGCGACACCGACCTCGACCTCACGTTGATCACCCGGTCCCCGCTGGTGTCGGGGATCGGGTTCGTGGATCTGGTCCCGGTCTGCCGGCGGTGCGCCGCCCTGGTGGTCCAGCTGATCGATGACCGCACGGAAGCGGGTGGCCGGTGGGAGCGGATGCCGCGGCAGTTGCAGGTCGACGCCGCGATCGGCATGGTCCTGCACAACCGGAAGGACATTGCGCTGTGATGCGCCCGGCCCGGGCCGGCTCCCGCTGGTCGGTGACCCGCGGGCGGCGCCGCACCTCCTACGACGCCTACATGCACTCCGTCGGCGTGGACCCGCCGCCGCAAACTGTGGCTCACCGAATATGAGACGCAGGCGGGGGTTCCGGCGGGGTGTGTGGTGTGTGGGGCGCCGCAGGTCGACCTGCACCACCTGGACTACGACCAGCTCGGCCGGGAGCGGTTCGAGGACCTGCTGCCGCTGTGCCGGTGGCACCACGGCCTGCTGCACGACGCGTGGGACGCCTCCGGGCAGTGGCGCCGCCTCGGCCGGCGCACCGGCACCGCCGGCATCGTCGCCATGATGCGCCGCCAGATCCGCGGCACCAGTAGTTAAGTCACCCTGTTCGGTCGCCAGTACTACAGTGACGGGACCACGAGGGTCCGGATCGGAGAACCACCAGATGTCCACCACCACCGCCACCGCCAGCACCGGGGCTCGGGGATGACCGGGCCCGGCGGGTCCTGGACGCCGGCGTCGGCGCCGGTGTGGCGGCCGCGGATCTTCGACGACGCCACCGGCCGCGCCGCGGTCACCGCGCAGCTGGTGGCGGCGTTGCCGGGCCGGCCGGCCGGTGAGGTGCTGGACCTGGCGGTGTACACGCACGGCGACGGTGCGTTGACGGATCTGGATGTGCGGTTCCCCGGCGGGCTGGTGCGGTTCACCCGGTTCGCCGACCTCCCGGACCAGCGCCTCGTCGCGCTCGCCCACGACGACCCCACCCCCTACGGGCGCAGGTCCTGGACCAACTGCGACGACACCGACCTCGGCCGACTCGCCGCCGACACAACGGGTTGGATCCGGCGGTGGTGGGGGAGCGGTTCCGGACCTGGGCGTTCACCACCCTGGACCAGGCCATGACCACCTCCTACCCCGCACGCACCGTCCAGCCCGAACCGGTGGCCGACATCAGCGTGCTGCCGGAGGAGCTGCGCCCGACGGTGCTGGGGGTGCAGCGGGTCCCGGGCGGGCTGCGGATCACCACCGACTTCGCCGGGCTGCGGGTCGATGTGCACCGCTTCCACGACCCCACCACCGGCCAACCCACCTACCTCTATGACGACGGCCGGACCCGGCTCACCCCCGGGCAGCTCGGCGCGATCACCGCCGGCGGCGGCCCGGCCGACCCGGCCGACCCGGTGCTGGTCGAACTCGGGGAGTTGACCGCCGCGTACCTGCACACCCTGGCCGACGACCAGCACCGCCGCATCACCCCACCCGCACCCACCACCCCCGACCTGAGCCCGCAGCCGTCGCGGCGGCCGCCCGGCCGGGACATCTAGGAGCGACCAACCACGCCGCCCGAAGGGGCGGCGCCCGAGAGGAGAAGTGTTATGTCCGCACGGATCAGCATCGACGGGAACCTGGCCACCGACCCCGAATACGGGGTCTCCGACGGCGGGAAGTCCTGGGCCCGCCTCCGGGTCGCCTCCAACGAACGCATCCGCGGCGGCGACGGCGGCTGGACCGCGTCGGAGCCGCAGTTCTTCACCGTCGCCGTGTTCGACACCGCCGCCGAACACGCCGCGAACACCTTCCACCGCGGCGACCCGGTCCACGTCGACGGCCGCTTCGAACTGGAACAGTTCGACCGCCGCGACGGCACCCGCGGCGCCGCCCTCAAGGTCTACGCCCGCACCGTCCAGCCCCGCGACATCGGCGACACCGCCGCAGCTTCCGCGGGACGCCGGGCACCAAGCAGCACCGTCGGCCCCGCCCCCGCTCCCGGGGCCGACGGTGCACCACACCCCGACCGGCACCGTCATCACCGGCATCAACCGCGACGACACCACCACCCAACACGCCGTCAAAGACGTCGGGTTCAAATGGTCCCCCCAAGCCGCCCGGTGGTACCTACCGGTCACCCTGGACGAACAGACCCGGGCGCTGCGGGTCGCCGACCTCACCGCCACCCTCGCCGCCGCCGGCACCGACATCCATGTCACCGACCAGCCGCCCGTGCAGACCCGCCGCGGCGGCCCTACGAAAAGCAACCCCGCCGCGGAACCCGCAGAACCGGTCATGGCCCCGGCACCGGTGAAATCCCTGTGACCGCACTAGAAGCAAGGGGGTGCTGGTTCCGGTGAGCTCACCGCTTCCCGCCCTCGACCCGAGCATGTTCGGGGATCCCGCCACCGGCGAGATCCCCGAACAGCCCATGGTCATCGCCTGGGAAGCCCTGGACCCCGACGCCTACACCACCACCGTCCGCGCACTCGCCGCCTGGGTGCACTGGCTCGTCGAGACCTATCGGCCACCGACCCAGATCATCCCGCCCTGCTGGTACGCCCACCCCGGCATCCTCGAAGACCTCGGCCACCTCTGGACCGGCTGGCTCATCACCCGCCACCCCCTCTCCGGCGTCGGGATGACCGGCCTGGACTGGGACACCCGCCGCGACACCACCTTCACCCGCCTCCGCGAAGCCGTCGCCACCACCGGCTGCGACAACCGCCACCACAACCCACCCACTGGACCGCCCACCGCTGACAAACGTGCAGACGCATGCGGCAGTACCTGGATCGGCGGGCAGCGGCCGGGCAACAAGCCGCCCACGCCCGCGCTAAGACCGCCAGAGCGGCCGCGGTGATCGCCGCCGCCGAACTGCGCCACAACCACGCTCCCGTCGTGCTTCGACAGGTAGCCGCAGACCCGGCCGCTGCGACCGCCGGCGAACGCGATGTCGCAGCCCACACCCTGCGGGCGCTCGCGTTCAACGCCGTCGCCGAAGCCACCCACGCCGCCGCCACCGTCCAGACCGGCGGGGACAACCGCGAAGAGCGCCTCTCGGCGGCCCGGGACCTCCTGGTGGCTGCCATCGCGGCCGGCGACCAGCCCCGCATCGACACTGCCGCGGAAGCGTGGCTGGGAGCCCTCGACGCCCTCATCCCCCCGGACGACGCCATCGCCCGCGCAGTCGCAGCCGGCGGGAACCGTTCCGCCGCAGCCGCGAGACTTGGCGTCCCGGAACGGAACCCGAACGCCGAGCACCTCCTCGACCCAGGCGACCCGCCACACCCGTAGGCGTCTTGTTGGCCTAGCCGGTCAGGTGCTGGCGTAAGCGTTCACCGTCAGGCGGACCTTCGGCCGGTGATGGTCCGCCTCCGTAGCGCCCTGGGGGGCCCGGACAGTCCGCGTCGCCACTGCAGTTCGGTGTCCCGGTCGAGGTACCGTCACCGAGACTGTCGACCGGGCGGGTCTATTGGGACACCACCCATTCGGAGCGGGTCGCTCAGATCGGCCGGGCAGATCGATCTTGGCTGGCGTTCCGCTTCCGCACCGTCGGTAGCGTCCTGGCTACTGCTGCTCCCACTGCTCCTGACGATTTGGTAACGCAAACCACCCAGTTCAGCCCCTCGACCGTCATCATGTCCTCAGGAGTGGTCAGGACAGCAAGTCCGCGATCGCTTCCAACGAACCGTTCTCCGGCTGGCCGAAGACCTTCACCGACCCCGACTCTGCGCCGCAATCGTTCGACCGGATCACCTTCGCCGGCCAGATTATCGAGACCTGCACCACCAACTGCCGCCTCGCGCACGCCGGGTGAGCCGCACCTGCAGCCAACCCAGAACGGCCACGTGCCGAACCGTGACGTCGCTGAACGCGGGGTCTCCTTGCGACGGCGAACGTTAGGGTGTCTAATAGCAAGTACAGGCGATGGGGCTCGCCTTAACCGCGGAATCCTCCGCTGATGGCCTCTACCACACCACCAGACGCTGTTGCGCGCTGGCAGGCAGGTAGAGGAGGTTCCCCAAGAGATCACGACACTCGGCGTAGTTCTTCTGTGCGCGAGGACGTTCGCCCTCGCACCGCATCGGGTCCGGCCTGCTTCGGTTCGGACGGTAGCTGGCCACGGTCAGAGTGTTGTTCGCCCGCGCCCGCGAACCATTGCACCAGTGCGCCCGCAAGATGCGGCGCACCAACTCATCTGCACAGGGCAATCGAAGGGAACTCATCATGAATTGCTACGACTGCGCCACAGAGGGCCGAACCGTTGCGGCGGTGGGTGTCTGCACCACCTGCAACGCCGGAGTCTGCCTGGCCTGCGCCGAACTGGAAACCCACCTGGTCCCGAAGCCGGCCAGTGTCGGCAACGCCACCGTCGAGGCCACCAGGGCGTTGACCTGCCGCTCCTGTGAGCGGGCCCTTCGCATCCACCACCACCCCTACGCCGACACCGCTACATCACCGCGGCCGGTCGGCGCGAACGTCCGGTGAGGGCTACCCGCTGACCGTCGGGTAGCACCGGCCCTCCGGGCCCTCCGACGCGTGGACTCGTCGAAGGCCCGATCCGGGTAGCCGGACCACCGCCCGGCCCGAGGACCTGCAACCTCGGGCCGGGCCCGGTGATCCACCACCAGTTCACATTTCGGCGGAATCGTTCCACTGCAACAGCACAACACCCGTGAAGGATTGACCATGACTGCTGGAAGGGAGCAGGCCACCGACCCCGATGTCGACCTGGGCGTGGCAGCCCAACGCTCCGAACTTCGCGACCACGCACCCATCCTCGCGGTCATCACCGCCGGGGGGATCCTCGGCGCCCTGGCCAGATACCAGACCCAATTGTGGTGGCCCGCCCTCCCGGGCCGATTCGACTGGGCCATCTTCACCGTCAACGTCACCGGCTGCCTGATCATTGGCGCGTTCATGGTGCTGGTCGCCGAGATCTGGTCCGCCCACCCGCTACTCCGCCCCTTCTTCGCCACCGGCATCCTCGGCGGCTTCACCACCTTCTCCGCCTACGCCGGCACCACCCGGGACCTACTCACCCAAGGGCACACCGCAACCGCGGTCGCCTACCTCGCTGCCACCGCGGCCGCCGCCGTCCTGGCCACCTGGGCCGCCGCGGCCGGGACCCGCCGCCTGCTCAACCGTCGGAGCAACAGATGAGAACCAACGGCACCGCACTGCGTCTGACCGTGTTCATCGGCGACTCCGACCGCTGGCACCACACACCGCTGTCCACCGAAATCGTCCACCGAGCCCACGCCGCCGGCCTCGGCCGAGCCAGCGTGTTCAACGGCGTCGAAGGCTACGGCGCCTCGTCGATCGTGCACACCTCGCGGCTGCTCTCCCTGAGCCAAGACCTGCCCGTCGCCATCGTCATCATCGACGAACCCGACCGCATCAACGCTTTCCTGCCGCAACTCGACGAACTCATCACCGAAGGGCTGGTGATCCTCGACGAGGTCACCATCATCCGCTACGTCGGTCGAACCAACCGATGACGCTCGGATACCTACTCGTCGCCGCCGGCGCCGCGGTCGGCGCACCACTGCGCTACCTCACCGACCGCACGATCCAAACCCGCCACGACTCCCTGTTCCCCTGGGGCACCTTCACCGTCAACATCACCGGCTGCCTCATCCTCGGCCTGCTCACCGGGACAGCTCTCGCCGCAGGCCCACACTCCGAACTGCAACTACTCATCGGCACCGGGCTCTGCGGAACCCTAACCACCTACTCCACCCTGAGCTACGAAACCCTCCGGCTACTCGAACAACGCGCCAAGCTCTACGCCGCAGCCAACCTGACCGCCACCATTACCATCGGTCTACTCGCACTGCTCGCCGGATACACCGCCAGCAGCACACTGTTGATGATCGCTCTGGTGATCGATCGGCCGCGTCGTCATCGCCGTCGGTCCGAGGCACACAGCCGCCGCGCAGTCCAGCACCTCGAGTCCGCGGCCGAGTCACCGGGCGTCTCCAGCGGTTGACGGCCGTACCACCGGGAGTTGATGACGAACCTGGCACCGGCAACCACCCCACCGAGTTACCGTCATCTTTCGCCCGCCTGCCGCCGTTTCGACCGTGCCTGCGATCCTTGCGGAACCGGCGGGCCGCCCATGGCGCGTCGCCGGGCCGTACCGAGACTGCGAGCGGAGGCGATCGTGGCCGATGTGATGCCGTTCGCCCGGGTGCTGCTGCTGATCGCCGGCGCAGTGCTGCTGGCGGTGCTGTCCAACCGGTTCAGCCAGCGGGTCCGGCTGCCCGCGCCGGCACTCTTCCTGGTCCGTGCGGCAGTGGTGACCACCGTGACCAATTTCGTCATCCCGCCGGAGAAGCTCGTCGAGCGGGTGGTAACCGTGTGCCTGGTGCTGATCCTGTTCGACGGCGGCCTGCACCTGGGCTGGCACGACTTCCGCTCGGCGCTGGCACCGATCGCCTCCATCGGCATCATCGGCACGTTCCTGACCGCGGCCGCCGCGGCCGTACTGTGCCACTACGCATTCGGACTCGACTGGTACCTCGCGGTATTGATCGGTACCGCCGTCTCCCCGACCGATCCTGCGGTGGTGTTCTCGGTGCTCGGCGGCTGCGAGATCCAGGGCCGCAGTGGACCCATTCTGGAGGGTGGGTCCGGGGCGAACGATCCGGTCGGGATCGCCTTGATGGCCAGCCTGATCGCCGCCGGCGGGATCACCGGCGGCGGGCTGGTCGAGATCGCCGGCGAGTTCATCCTGCAGATGGGCGTCGGCCTGGCCATCGGGCTGCTCGGGGGCCGCCTCCTGGTGTGGTTCATCCGAAATGTCGCGCTGCCGTCCGAGGGCCTGTACCCGCTGCGCACGGTCGCCTGCGCGTTCCTGCTCTACGGCGCGGCCACCGTGGCGCACGGCTCGGGGTTCCTGGCCGTCTTCGTTGCCGGGATCGTCGCGGGCGACACCTCCGCGCCGTACATGGTGGAGATCGAGCGGTTCCACTCGCCGCTGCCAAGCCTGGCGGAGATCGTCGCATTCACCATGCTCGGCCTGACCGTGGACCTCGGCGAACTCGCCCACAAGACGTGTGGATCCCCGGCCTGATCCTGGCCCTGGTCGTGTCCTTCGTGATCCGGCCGCTGTTGGTGGGACTGTGCCTGTGGCCGGCCCGGATCCGTCCGAACGAGCGAATATTCATCCTGTTCGCCGGCCTCAAGTGGGCGGTGCCGATCCTGCTGGCCAGCTATCTGCTGGCGGCCCAGATCGATAGTGCCGATCGGCTGTACGGGATCGCCGTCGTCGTGGTGATCTTCTCGGTGGTGTTCCATGCGAGTCTGGTGCCCGCCGTCGCCTCGTGGCTCCACCTGCCGATGCGCCGGCTCGAAACCGAGCCGTGGGCGCTGGGAGTCCGGCTGCAGGACGAGCCGGAGGGGCCGAGCGCTACACCGTCGCGGCCGGATCGCCCGCGGACGGGCGCACCGTCGACGAGCTCGCTGCCCGGCCCGAGGCGCCCTGGGTGAGCCTGGTGGTTCGTGACAAGGCGGTGCTGGCGGTGCGCCCGGACACGGCACTGCTGTCCGGCGACCAGGTGCTGGTCGTCGCCGAATCGGACGGGCACGAGCAGATCGCGGCGATCTTCGACGGGCCGGCACCCTCAGCCGGGGGCACAACGTGAGGAAACGGAGCCCGACCACGCGGTGGTGAACAGAGACTCGTAGACGTGAGATCGCTGTGTTCTGCGGCGGACCGAGTCCGCCGCACATCACTGAAAGGCGAAGTACCGCAGCCAGAGGGACGGCGCCGAGATGGCGACGGTGATCAGCGTGACGACAGCCCCCTTTGCGGACCCCCGAGTCGGCCCCCCCGTACCGGCGGGGCTGGGCGATAGCAATGTCGAGCAGCTCACCGAACGTGGGCTGGCGCAGGATCACCCGACGCGGTTCCGGCGGCGTTGAAGCACGGTA
>CAWCOJ010000005.1:0-650831 GCA_963797145.1 uncultured Actinomycetota bacterium
CCGGCAGACCGACGACTACGGTCTGTCCAAGAACGACTCCGAGGAGAAGTTCACCGGCGGCGCCGTGTCCGGCAGGGTCGTCACCGCCTACCAGATCCCCGCGATCGGACGGGGCTCGAACGGTACCGGGGCGTCCGCGCTGGGCTGGATGTACGACGGCCAGCCATATGTGGGGCTGGTCGTCCCCCTCAACGGCGCGACCTCCGACGACCTGATGGACTACTGGACGCAGAACTACAAACCGCGCGGCTGACGCCGACCCCGAAGGGAAGGACGGCCAGATGCAGGGTCCGCTCTCCCAGGCGGTCGCCGGGGTGTGCGCCGCGCTGCTCCCGCAGGTGTCCGAGCGCACCGGCGCCGGGGTGCGCGAGGTGCTCCGGCGGCTGGACACGCCGCTGCAGCTGGCGGTCGCCGGACGGATCAAGTCCGGCAAGTCCACCCTGGTCAACGCGTTGATCGGGCGGCGGGTCGCGCCGACGGACGTCGGTGAGTGCACCCGGCTGGTGACCCGGTTCCAGTACGGCACGGTGGACCGGATCGAGGTGGTGCACACCGACGGCCACCGGACCACCCTGCCGTTCGCTTCCGATGGCGGCATCCCGGCGAATCTCGGTGTCGACCTGGCCGGGATCTCGCACCTCGAGGCGTACCTGACCAGCGCGCTCCTCTCCGACATCACCGTCATCGACACCCCGGGCCTCGGGTCGATGGACGCCGTCTCGGTGTCCCGTACCGCCGCGCTGCTCGGCACCGCGGAGCCGAGCCGGCCCGGCGGCCGCGACCAGGTCGAGTCCGGAGGCGGGCTGGACCGCGTCTCGCAGTTCGCGGTGGCCGGCGCCGAGGCGATCGTCTACGTCTTCACCCAGTCGGTGCGGTCCGACGACGCGAAGGTACTGGCCTCGTTCACCGCGGCGACCGCGTCCCGGGAGGCCGGGCCGGTGAATGCGCTGGCGGTGCTGAACAAGGCGGACACCGTGCTGGCCGAGTCGGTGACCGGCTCCGGCGGCGACGTCTGGACCGCCGCCGGCATCGTCGCCCGCTCCCAGGCCGCCGTGCTGCGCCCGCGGGTGGCCGACGTGCTGCCGGTGATCGGTCTGCTCGCCGAGACCGCCGAGACCGGCGCGTTCACCGCGGCCGACGCGGAAGCGCTGCGCGCCCTGGCCGGCGTCGACCCTGCGATGTTCGCCGCGATGTCCATGGCCGGCGACCTGTTCACCACCCTCGATGCGCCGGTGGACCCGCCGACCAGGGTGCGGCTGCTGCAGCTCCTGGACCTCTACGGGATCTCCCAGGCGGTCGAGATCATCCGAGCCGAACCCGGTGTGTCGGCCGGCGCACTGCGCCGTCGCCTGCTGGATGCGTCCGGGCTCGACGAGCTCCGTCGACGGCTGGGCGAGATCTTCGGGTCCCGCGCGGACGGCATCAAGGCCTCCGCCGCTCTGGCGTCGATCGCTGCGCTGGCCGGCAACTCGGAGGATTCGGCCGAGCGGCAGCGGATGCACGACGCGATCGAGGTGCTGCTGCAGCGGCCGGAAGCGCACCAGCTCCGGCTGCTCGAGGCGCTGACCCTGGTGACCAGCGGCGCTGTCGCCATGCCCGCCGACCTGATCGGCGAGATCCTCCAGCTCGGCGGCTCGACCAGGCCGGACGAGCAGCTCGGCCGCCCGGGCGGGGCGATCGCAGATCTGCAGGCGATCGCGCTCGAGCGGGCCGGTTGGTGGCGGTCGTTCGCATCCTTCGGCGCGACCCCTGGGCAGAGCCGGGTGGCGCACGTGGTGCACCGTGCGTACTTCCTGCTCTGGCAGGAGCTCAAGGGCCAGGTGCCGACCGGCCCACCTGGCGGGCTGGCCGGAGGCCCGACGCCGTCCGGGCCGCCGTTCGGCGGTCCGACCCTGCCCGGCGGCCCGCCGCTACCCGGCGGTCCGCCGCCGTTCGGTCCGCCGCCGTTCGGTCCGCCCTACGGTGGCCGGCCGTGACCGCGTCGTCCGCGGCGTCCTCGGCGTCCGTGTCGTCGGCGGCTGCGTCGGGTGCGTCGGGTGCGTCGGTCTCGTCGGTCGGCCCGCGCGATCTCGAGGACGATCGGCGGGCGCTGATCGACCTGCTGATCTACGCCTGGGACCGGGCCAAGAGCACCGGAGTGGTGGAACGGCTGGCGGCCGGGCTGGAACCGCTGGGCATCACGGTGCTCCGGCCGGACGGCGAGCGCTTCGACCCGGCCCGGCACGAGGCCGGTGGCGTCGAGCCCACCGATGACGACACGTTGGTCGACACCATCGCGGAGACCGAGGTGGTGGGTTTCGCCGACCGCGGCACGGTGCTGCGCGAACCCGTCGTCGTGGTGTACCGGCGCAGGTAGGTTGACGCCCATGACCTCCGGCGCCGACCCGTTCGCGGCGCTCGGCGCAGCGGCCGCCCGACCCGCGATGCCGCGGTCGGCCGCGCCCCGGCAACCGGTGGTCGCGCTCCCGCAGGCCATCCGGCAGTGGCGGGAGGCCGCGATCACCTGGGTCAGGGTCGACGACGCGGACACCGCAGGCCTGCTCGCCGCCCGCCGCCCGTCGACCGGCCCGCCGCGGGTGGTGATCGTCGGCGAGACGAACCGCGGAAAGTCGTCACTGCTCAACGCGCTGATCGGATCCCCTGGGGCGTCGCCGGTCGACGCCGGCGTCGCGACCTGCACCTACCTGCTGTTCTCCTATGCCGACGAGCCGCAGGCGGTCGGCCACTTCGGCAACGGCATGGCCGACATCACCTTCCCGGTCGACCGGCTGGCCGCGTTCGCGACGGTGGACGGCGAGCCGGACGGCGACCTGCCGCCGCCGCGGTGGATCGAGGTCGGGCTGCCCGCGCCGCTGCTGCGCACCGTCAACCTGGTCGACACCCCCGGGGTCGGCGGCCTGGTCGCCGCACACGCCGAACTCGCGGCCGAGGCGGCGGCCGGCGCCACCGCGCTGCTCTTCGTGGTGGACGCTTCGGCGCCGTTCACCCGGGGCGAGCTGGACTTCCTTGACCTGGTCGGCGACCGGGTCGATGCGGTGCACTTCGCGGTCACCAAGACCGACGCCTATCGCGGATGGCGGGAGATCGTCCAGGCCGACCGGGAACTGCTGGCCCGCTACGTCCCGCGGTTCACCGACGCGCCGTTCCATCCGGTGTCCAGTCGGCTGGCCGAGGCCGCCGCCGCTGCGCAGGACCCGCGGATCGCCGAGGCCATCAACGCCCGGTCCGGTCTGGGCGAGCTGCACCTCGCCCTCACCGAGGACGTGTCGGCCAGAGCCGGGTTGCTGGTCGACGCCAACGCCATCCGGACCGCAATGACGGTGCTGGAGGGATCGGCGGAACGGCTGGCCGCCACCCGGCGCGCCCTCACCGCGGGCGCTGCCCAGGCCGAGGTGCTCAAGACCCGGCGTGACGAACTGCTCGGGCAGCGGAAGACCGGCGGCCGGTCGTGGCAGGTGATGCTCCGCGCGGAGATCCAGCGGGCCCGGGTGGAGCTCACCCACGAGACCGCCCGCGAAGTGCGGGAAGCCGCCCAGATGTTCCGTGGCGCGATCGACGGTGCGGACGGCGACGAGCTCAAGAAGATGCCGTTCCACATCGACGCGTACGCGCAGGCGATGACGATCCGGGCGCACGGCCGCCTCGTCGAGGCGATGAACCGGATCGTGCACACCGTGCTGACCGAGTTGTTCACCGCGGAGGAGCTCAGGGTGCTCGCCGCGAACCTGGCCACCCGGCCCTACGAACGGCTGGTCACCCGGGGTCCGGAGCGGGCGACCAACGCCGACGACAAGATCATGTCGATGGCCGGGGCCGGGATGGGCTTCACCCTGGGCAGCCTGGTCCGGGCCGGCGCCGGTGCGCTGCTCCCGACGGCTTTCGGGGTGGTGCTGCTGCCTGTGTCGCTGGTCCTCGGCGGCGCGGTCGCCTGGTTCATGGTCCGTTCCCGGCGCCGGGTCTCGGACAAGCTGCATCTCAAGCAATGGCTCGCCGAGGTGCTCGGCGAGGCAAAGGCGCAGATCGACCAGAACATCGCGGCCCAGTTCATCGAGGCCGACGAGCAGCTCACCCTGGCCCTCGACGACGCACTCACCCGCCAGGTCGCCGCCCTGGACGCGGAGATCAAAGAGGTGGACGGCGCACTGAAGCTGGATGCCAGCGAGCGGGCGGGCCGACTCAAGGCGTCCGACGACCGACGTGCCACGGCGCTGGCCCTGGTGTCGTCCGGGGAGACGTTGCTGCAGCGGATCCGGCACACCCGGTCCGCCGCGCCGATCCGGGCGGTGACCCCGGACGGCCGGTCGATCATGGTGCCCGCCGGGCTTCCCGGGTCGGGGGCCCCGGTCCCGACATCGGTGCCACCGGCCGGTGCGGTTCCGGTGCCGCCCGCGGGTGCGGTTCCGCCGCCCGTGGTGGCCCCTCTGAATCGGGGCCGCAGCGGCGGCGCCGCTCGGGCGGCCGCCGGGTCCCGTCGGGCGGCCGCCGGCGGTGGTGGGCCCGGCGGGTCTCGGCGCCCTGCTCCGCGGTCGTGCTGCACCGGTCGCGCCCGCCGGGCCGCAGATCCCCCAGGGCCCGACCCAGGGCACGGGGCGCTCGTACCCACCGCCCCCGCCGCCGGGCACGGTCGCGCCGCCGCAGGTGGCGCCGGCCCCGCCGGATCCGGACATCACCGCACCGGCCGAGACCGCCGAACCTGCCACCACCCCCCGCCCGCGCGCGATCCCGCCGCTGCCCTACATCCGTCCGCCCGGGAACCGATGACCGGGATGCCGAGTCTCACCGGCACCGCGCACCCTGACAGGGGGACAGATGTTCGTGCACGACGCATTCGATGACCACGACATCGGGACCCAGGACATCGGGACCCACGATCCCGGTACGGCCGAACCTGCTCCTGATCACGACGGTCTCGACCCCGCCGACGAGGCGCTCAGCCTGGTGGACGTCCCGGACCCGGATTCCGGGACGGCCGACGGCCCGGCGGACCCCTCCGACGATCCCGACCCGGGCACCACGGCCGGCCCCGATCTGGTCCTCATCGGACCCGGCGGCGAGCAGATCGACCTCGGGCCGGCCGAGGTCAGCTCCACGGGCGAGACCGGGCCGATCGACACCGTCACGACCCTCAGCGAGGACGGCAGCTCGGTCGGCGTCTACACCGACACCGACGGCGACGGCACCGTCGACCAGATCATCGACGTGCATCAGGACGGCTCGTTCACGCTGTATCTGCAGGACGACGACGGAGCCTGGTCGGTGGGCCGGACCGGCCACGTCGACGATTCCGGGCAGGTCGTCAGCGATCCGCGGCTGGATCCGGCCGCCGCCGGCTCGCAACCGGCCGCGTTCGGTGACAAGGAGTTCGGCGACAAGGAGTTCGGTGACAAGGAGTTCGGCGACAAGGAGTTCGGCGACGAGGAGTCGGGCGGCGAGCCGACCGGTCCCGGCCACCCGACCGCACCGGCCGAGGGCGCGCAGATCACCGTGCCGGGCTCGGACGGCACCGGATTCAGCGGCGCCGCCACGTACGACGCCACCGGCGACGGCACGAACGACACCGTCGTCCTGCATTCCGACGACGGCACCGTCAGCACCGCCACCGATTTCGACGGTGACGGGGTGGCCGACCAGATCACCGTCGTCAGCCCGGACGGCACGGTCACGGTGGCGGCCGCCGATCAGCACGGGGCCTGGTCGACCGTGGCCACCGGCCACGTCACCGAGGACGGCGGCGTGGTGTTCGATGGCCGGCTCGGTGACGACGACGGGCCGCCGCCGGAGCACCCGGTACCGGACGACCACCCCGAGGACGCACCGGACAGCGGACCGGTCGAGACCGCCAACTTCCCCGGCGTCGCAGCGGGCCACCTGGCCGTCAGCCAGGACGGTGCCTGGGTGGACGCCGGCCCGCCGCAGTACGACATGGATGGCGACGGAACACCGGAGACCGCGGTCTACGCCGCAGGCGGTTCGGTCGTGCAGGTCTCCGACGTCGACGGAGACGGCCGGGCCGACCAGATGCTGCAGATCCAGCCGGACCGCTCGGCGACCATCCTGGTCGACGACGGCACCGGATGGCAGGTCGCGGCGCACGGTGCCCTGTCCGCCGACGGCGACTTCGTACCCGACGGGACCGACCCGACCTCCGGGGTGGACACCGTTCCGGCGAGCCATCGCACCGACGGCGGGGACATCGCGCTGACCGGTCCCGACGGCACCGCGCATCAGCTCGGAGCGCCGGATCAGGACCTCGACCACGACGGCGTGCCGGAGTCCGTCGCGGCCAGGACCACCGACGGTCACCTGCTGATCGTGAGCGACGCCGACGCCGACGGCCGCGCCGACCAGGTGATCGACGTCGACGAGCAGTCCGGCCGGGTCACCTGGGCACACCAGGACGCGGACGGATCCTGGGTGGTGGTCCAGTCCGGCCACCTGGACTCCGACGGCAACCTCGTGGTCGATGCGCCCGACGGCCCGGTCGGAGTCGAGGCCGACGGGTCAGCCGGGAACGACCGGGTGTCGGTCGCGGTGGACGGCCGGTCGTTCGACGCCGGGCCGGCCACCATCGACACCGACGGCGATGGCGTTGCCGACACTGTCGCGGTCGACGGACCGCAGGGATCAACGCTGTACTACCAGGACACCGACGGCGACGGGGTCGCCGACCGGGCCTGGACCTCGGACGCTTCCGGCGCGGTGGTCGCCGAGTACACACTGGACTCCGCATCCGGCACGTGGACCTCGACCGGTTCGTGAAGGAGCAGGGCATGACGACCGGGCAGCCCGGCAGGGCACTGCCGATGGATCCGCGGGTACTCCGGGACTCGCTGATCCGGTTGCGGACCGCCTCCGCAACGTCCCGTGCCGCCGCACCGGCGTTGGTGACCAGGGCCGCGCTTCCGCAGTTCCGCCCGGCGGTGCCGGCTCCGGTGCTGCGGGCAGTATCGGGAGCCCGGTCGGCGCGGCCCGTACTGCTCCCGACGAACCTCGGGGCGCTCGCCGGTCCGCTGCCTCGGGCCGCTGCCCCGGTCACCGGCGGCGGCTCCGGAACCATGTCGACGGAGTAGGAAACCGGACAGACCGCCGAGGGAACCGCCGCCCGCCGGTAGCCGTCCGATGCGAAGATGCTGTATCCGACCCGCCCGGCCCGCCGACGACCCACCTCACCCGCCCGGCCCACCGCACCCGCCCGATCGACAAGGAGATTCCGATGCAGTTCAACGATGGTTCCGAGGACGTCCAGCCGGGCGACCACATCGTGCTGGACAACGAAGACTTCGGGTCGGCCACCTACGACAGCGACCATGACGGCATCGCCGACTCGATCGTCGTCGGGCAGGGCGACGAGTCGATCGTCATCACCGACTCCGACCACGACGGCGAAGCCGACTCGGTCATCAAGTACGACTCCGAGGGCAATCAGGTCAGCCCGGGTGCACAGGGCGACGGCGACGGGTCGCAGCCGAGCGAGGACAGTGGACCGAGCATCGACGAGACCTCCGCCGACACCGGCGCATCCGCCGACACCGGCGCAGGCGCCGATACCGGCCCGGGCGCACCGGCCGATCAGGGCGCAGCGCCGGACGACCAGGGCCAGGTCGGCGACCCGGCCGACGGTGGGATCAGCGTGATCGGGGACGACGGCACCCCGATGTCGGTCGGCGAGCCGACCGCCGACCTGAACGGCGACGGCACCCCCGACACCGCTGTGGTGAAGAACGAGGACGGCTCGACCACCGGCTATACCGACATCGACGGTGACGGCCAGGCCGAGCAGATCACCCAGATCGGCAACGACGGCAGCGTTCTCATCGCTGTGACCGACGGAAACGGCGGCTGGGACGTAGCGGCGACCGGCCACCTGGACTCGAACGGGACGTTCGTCGAGGACGCGCACCCCGACAGCGGCGCGACGGTCGACCCGGGGACGGGCGACCCGGCCGACGACTCCGGCACCGGTGCCCAGGGGGTCCTCGCCGCCGACAGCATCGCCGCCGACAGCATCGCCTCCGATGCGCCGAGCGGTCCGCCCGGGACCGCCGAGATCGTGTTCACCGCGGCCGACGGCCAGACCTACGAACTCGGCGCGCCGACGGCCGACCTGGACGGCGACGGGAACCCGGACACGGTCGTCACCGAGATGCCCGACGGGACCGTCGTCGGCTACTCCGACGTGGACGGCGACGGTCAGGCCGATCAGGTGACCCAGATCGACCCGGACGGGTCCGTCACGATCGGGGTGCCGGACGGCAACGGCGGCTGGGAGCAGGCCGCCACCGGACGGATCGGCGACAACGGCGAGTTCGTCCCGGACGCGGCGCCGCAGCCGGGGGTCACCGCCTGATCGACCGCCGGCTGATCAGCCGGCCGCCGGCCCCGCCGCCCTCTCGAAGTTGATCATGGTGGCCAGCACCCGACACGCCGACGGAATCGCGCGACACGCCGCAAAAGCGGTGCTGCCCACCATGATCACCGCGGATCGCCGGGCCGGCCGCTAGATTCTGCGGACCACGAGGTGTGCGCGACCAACCGGGCGGGGGGCCAATGGCGGAGCTTGTCATCGAAACGACCGGTCTGCGCAAGACCTACGCGACCCGGCGGGGTCGACAGGTGGCGCTCGACGGGCTCGACCTGGCAGTTCCGGTCGGCGGCGTGCACGGGTTTCTGGGGCCGAACGGATCCGGCAAGACCACCACCATCCGCATGGTGCTGGGCCTGGCCCGAGCCGACGCGGGCACCATCCGGCTGTTCGGCGCCGAGGTCCCGGCCCGGCTGCCGGACGTCATCGACCGGGTGGGTGCGGTGGTGGAGCAGCCGCGGTTGTTCCCGGGTTTTTCGGGGCGCCGAAACCTGCAGCTGCTGGCCCGCTCGATCGGCGCCGATGACGCCAGGGTGGACGAGGTGCTGGCCACCGTCGGTCTCGCCGACCGCGGCGGCGACCGCTACAAGGCGTACTCGCTCGGCATGAAGCAGCGGCTGGCCATCGCGGCCACCCTGCTCAAGCGGCCCGATCTGCTGGTGCTCGACGAACCCACCAACGGTCTGGATCCTGCGGGCATCCGGGAGATCCGCGACCTGGTGCGCGAACTCGCCGCGGCCGGCACCACGGTGCTGATCAGCTCGCACATCCTGGCCGAGGTCCAACAGGTCTGCGATTCGGTGTCGATCATCGGCAGGGGCCGGCTGCTCGCCGGTGGCAGCGTCGCTGACGTGCTCAGCGGCGGCACTGGACCGGCAGCCGTCCGGGTCCGGATCGCCGACCCCGCCGGCGCGACCGACATCCTCACCGCGGCCGGGCTGGCCGTGCGGTCCGACGGCGACGCACTCCTGGTCACCGGCGCCGCGGACCCGGCGATGATCACCAAGGTGCTCGCCGAGCAGGGCCGGTACGTCGCGGAGCTCAGCCCGGTGCTGCAGGACCTGGAGAGCGTGTTCCTCGAGATCACCGAGGGGGAGGGCCTGTGATGCGGGCCCTGCGAGTGGAACTGCTGCGGCTGCGGTCCCGCCGCGCGGTCTGGGTACTTCTGATCCTGGCCGCCGTCGCCTGCGTGGTGGTCGTCGGCTTCTCGATCAAGAACGCCTCGCCGCCGTCGGCGGCAGCGCGGGCGTCGGCGCAGGCCGCGGTCGACCAGCAGATCGCCGATCCGGCATTCCAGCAGCAGCTCGCCGCCTGCCAGAACGGCACCGACCCGAGCTTCGGGGAGGGTTTCGACTGCGAGCAGCTCAAGCCGCAGGTCGAGTGGTACCTGGGCTGGTCGCCGCCGGACTTCGTGCACGACTTCGGTTTCCTGCTCCTGGCCGTCACGCTGATGCTGTCGCTGACCATGGCGGTGATCGGGGTGACCTTCGCCGGCGCCGAGTGGTCCACCGGCACCATCGGCACCCAGTTGCTGTTCCAACCGCGCCGCAGCCTGGTGTACGGCAGCAAGGGCAGCGCGTTGATCCTCGCGGCGCTCGCGGTGGGTGTGCTGGGTGCCCTGCTGGCCTGGGCCGGCAGCTACTGGGCGGCGGCGAAGTGGGGAACGACGGCGCTGGTCGAGCCCGGACCGGGGGACAGCGGGCCGGTGGCGATCACCGCCGGCGTGCTGGTCGGGCGGGCGGCGCGGGCGGTGGTGCTGATCGTCGGCGCCGGGGTCGGCGGGTACGCGCTGGCCATGCTGTTCCGGAGCAGTCTGGCGGCGATCGGTCTGATCGCGGGGTACGGGCTGGTGGCCGAGACGGTGTTGCACGGGCTCTGGCCGGGCGGTGAGTCGTGGTTGCTGTCCACCCGGCTGCTGGCGTTCCTGCAGGGCCCCTACGAGATCGTGCGGTACCCGGAGAGCTGCAACCTCGGCGGCCCGTGCGACCCGGTGGTGACGTCCATCAGCGTCACCGCCGGCGGCGTCTACCTCGGGGTGCTGCTGCTGGCCGTCGTTGTCGCGTCGTTGCTGCTGTTCCGGCGCCGCGACGTCGCCTGACCAAGGCCCCTGCCACCCGCCCGGACCTGTGCAAACGCCGGATTCGGGGTTAGCGTTGTGAGATGGACCGCAGGGCTGCGGGGATGGGGTTGCTCGCCGCTGTCCTGCTCGCGGCGGTCGTCGTCGCGCCGCTGATCGGCCCGGACGCTGCCGGCTTCGCGACCACGGCCGCGTTGCCCACCCCGCCGACTCCGGGCAGCTGTCTGGTGTCGTCGCCCGACGGCCTGCGGGAAGTGCCGTGCGGGGATCCGCACACCGCCGAGGTGACGGCCGCCTGGCCGGCCTGGGACCCGTCCGTCGCCGGGGTCGACGTCAGCGTGGTCAGGTCCCACTGCTGGACCCTCGGCCAGCGCTACCTGGCGGAATTCGGCCTGAACCGCGAAACCCCGACGGACGCGCCGCAGCCGCAGGGTCCCGACTGGTCACCGGTGCCGCTGACGATCCGCACCGACCTGCTCTGGGGGCCGACCCGGCGGACCGACCCGATCGGTTGGCAGGCCTGCGTGGTCGTCCCGCAGGCGGCGGGCGGCCCCAACACCGCTGTCGGCCAGTACGACGGGCGGATCGTCGAGCTGATCTCCATGTCCCGCCGCGCTCCGGCCCTGCGGTCCTGCTACTCCGGTCGGGGCAGCGTCCTGCCTACCGTCCCGTGTGTGCGGCCGCACCGTGGCGAGGTACTCGCTGCCGCCACGGCCCCGCTCACAGCAGCAGCACCCAAGGGCGGCACACCGGGCGACCCCAGCCGCCTGGCGCAGTGCCGGACCCTGGCAGCGAAACTGATCGGGGTGGCCGACCCGACGTTCGGCGGTCGGCTCCGGGTCACCGTCAACAGCAAAGTGGTGTCGCTGGGCCTCACCGAGCGGGGCGGTCAGCTGGTCTCGCAGCAGTCCGTGGCGCTCCAGTGTGCCGTCGAGGCCCCCGGCAGCCGTGCTCTGACCAGCTCGGTGATCGGCCTGGCCGGCGCCCCGTTGCCGCTGGCGTAGCCGTGCTGACCCATCGTCGAACCGTCGGAGCAGGCCTGCTGGCGATCGTGCTGACCGCCGTGCTGGTGGCCGCCGGTCTGCTGCGGCCCGATGTCGCCGGTGCAGCGAATGCCGCGTTCCCGACGCCGCCCGCACCAGGGGCGTGCCTGCTGAACTCTCCCGAGGGCCCGGTGGTCGTGCCCTGCTCGGAGCCGCACCTGTTGCAGGTCACCCGCAGCTGGTCGACCTGGGACTGGGACCGGCGCGGCCTGATCGGCACCGACGCCGACGACCTGTGCGAGCTCGCCACCGCGGACTTCCTGGGCTCGGTGCCCAGGGTGGACGACTGGGCGCCGATCCCGCTGCGCATGCAGTCGATCGTGACCGGATTTCCCGCGAGCAACGCGGCTCCCTGGGGCTGGCGCGCGTGCGCGATGTTCCCCGAGTCCGGAGACGATCAGCTGGTGATCCGGCCCGGCTTCCGCGGTTCGCTTCTCGGCGCTACCGCGATGACCACCCGGCCCGCCGAACTGCGGTCCTGCTACACCACGCTGGAGCACGGCTGGCTGCCGACGCCGTGCTCGGTCCGGCACTCGGGGGAATTCCTGATGCAACGCTCCGTGCAGGTGGCCGGGGGGCAACTGGCCGCTCCGGCGCGGGCCGCGCTGCTGGCCAGCTGCCGCCGGGTGGCCCCACAGCTGATCGGCCGGACCACCGACGATGACGACCGGGTTCGGCTCACCGTCCGGCTCGCCGGCTCCGGACCGGGAATTGTGCTGCGGGTGTCGGCTCCGACCGGCGCCGTCCCGCAGACGTTCATCGGCATGCGATGTGCGCTCGAAGGGGTGAACGGCTACCAGCTCACCGACACCGTGATCGGCCTCGGCGGCCGGCAGCTCCCGGTCAGCTGAGCAGATACGTCGCCCGGCCCGGGTCCGTGGTCGCAGCTTCGGCGGCGTCGGTCACTCGACATCGCGGACCGGGTGGGTCAGCGGTCCACCGGCCTGGCCGGTGTTGACCACGCCCGCCGGCTCCAGCAACAGGCAGGCGGTCTCGACCTCCGCCCGCGGGCAGTGCTCAACGCCCCTCGGCACCACGAACAGCTCGCCCGGCGCCAGGACGACGTCCCGATCGCGGAGCTGGATGGTGAGCCGGCCGGACAGCACCAGGAACAGCTCGTCGGTGTCGTCGTGGGTGTGCCAGACGAAATCACCGACCATCTTGACCAGTTTGACCTCGTAGTCGTTGAGGGTCGCGATCCGCCGCTGCGACCAGTGGTCGTCGAAGGTCGTCAGCAGGGCGGCGAGGTTGCGGGCGTCCGTGGTCTGCGTCATCGTCCGACGGTAGTGCGGCGGTCAGCCGTAATAACCGCGGACCGCGGCCGTGGCCTCGTCGACCAGCGCCGGGCCGTCGTAGGCGACAACAGCGGCGTCCAGCGGAGCCATGTCCGCGGGCTTGAGCGCGGCCAGCTGTGCTGGGTCGAGCCCGAACACCACCCGGCCCAGGTTCGCCCTGGCGATGGCGTTGGCGCACATCCCGCAGGGTTGGCAGCTGGTGTACATCGTGGTGGCCCTGGCCGCATCCGGGGTGAGCTCCCTGGCCGCCCACCGGGCGAGCTTCAGCTCGGGGTGGGCGGTGATGTCCCGTTCGGTGACGGTGGTGTTGTGGTCCTCGGCGAGTACCCGGCCCACCGCGTCGACCAGCAGCGATCCGAACGGCGGGTCGCCGCTGTCGCGGGCGAGCCGGGCCAACTCGATGGCGCGGCGCAGGTGCGCCTCGTCGGTGGCGTCCACGCTGCGGGGCGTCAGGTTCCGGCCTCGGCCGCCGACCCTCCGACGGCCTCGGCCTTGTCCCGCTCGGCCTGCTCGTTCATCCGCCGTCTGGTGGCTTCTTCGGCGGCCTGCGGGTCCGCCACGAACTTGCTCTCCCAGGTGTCCGAGGACTCTTGCGGTTCCCAGGCGGAACCGTCCGGAGCCAGGACCGGCGGGCCGGCGGAGTCTGCGTCCTTGTCCCAGATCGGCAGCGACTGTTCGTAGTTCGGATCGGGAAGGATCTCCGGCTCGCCTGCACCCCTCGGGTCGGTCTGGTCCTCGGCCATCGCTCGTCTCCGTCCACGCGCTGCCGCCGGGGCGGCAGGGGTGCGGCTCACCCGCAACCGAACTTACCGCGAGTGTGGCGGGCGCCACATCCGGACGCTGCGACGATCCGGACCCCGGGGTGGGCGGGCTGCCCGGGACGCGTGAACACTGGGTATCGGCACCCCGGTTCGCCTTGACAGCGCATCGCGGCCGCCAGCAAGCTGTTGCGTAGTGTGCATCACGTTGTGCCTGTCGCGAAAGGAGGGCTGTGACCTCGGCAAACCCTGCTGACGCCGGCGCCTCGGGCGACACGGCGCGCTTCCGGGTGTGCTCGCTCGCCGATCTGGCGCCCGGTGACTCGCTCCGGGTGGCCACCGTGTCGCCGCCGATCGCGGTCTTCCACACTCACGACGGCGAGGTCTACGCCATCGACGACACCTGCACCCACCAGGACGCGTCGCTCGCCGACGGCTGGCTGGAGGGGTGTGAAGTGGAGTGCCCCTTGCACGCGTCGCGCTTCGACCTGCGCACCGGCGAGGTGGACGCGCCGCCGGCGAAGGTAGGGGTCCGGGCGCACACGGCTACGGTGTCCGACGGCGACGTGTACGTCACGCTGTCCGCCGACCGTCCACGACTCCCACCGTGGTCGTGATGCCCGCTCCTCGCTCGGTGCTCATCGTCGGGGCCAGCCTGGCCGGCCACGCCACGGCCCGGGCGTTGCGCAGGCAGGGTTTCGACGGCCGGATCACCCTGGTCGGCGATGAGCCGGAGCGCCCCTACGACCGGCCGCCGCTGTCGAAGGAGTTCCTCGCCGGCACCATGGACTCCGCGGCGCTGGGCCTCGAGGCCGACGGTGAGGAGCTGGCCGCCGAGTGGATCCTCGGCGCCGCGGCCGTCGCCCTCGACGTCGCCTCTCGCAGTGTCACGCTCGCCGACGGCCGGGTCGTCAGCGGGGACGCCGTGGTGATCGCCACCGGTTCCCGGGCCCGCCGACTCGCCGGAGCGCCGGCCGGGGTGCACACCGTCCGCACCCTGGCCGACGCCCGCGCGCTGCGGTCCGAGCTGCAGCCCGGCGTGCGGGTCGCGGTGCTCGGCGCCGGCTTCATCGGATCCGAGGTCGCCTCGACCCTGAGCACTCTCGGGCATCAGGTGACGGTGGTCGAAGCCGCGCCCACTCCGCTGGCCGGCCCGCTCGGAGTGGAACTCGGAGCGGCCGTTGCGGCGCTGCACCAGCGCAACGGGGTGACCCTGCGGTGCGGGATCGCGGTGGTGGGTCTGACCGGTCGGGACCGGGTCACCGGTCTCGAACTGGCCGACGGCTCGGTGCTACCCGCCGACGTGGTGATCGCCGGCATCGGCGCCGACCCTGCGGTCGACTGGCTGGACGGGTCCGGACTGGATCTGTCCGCCGGCGTGATGTGCTCCGCCGCCGGCGCGACCGGCGCGCCCGGGATCTGGGCGGTCGGCGACTGCTCCGCCTGGTACGACGAGCACCGAGGCGGCGAGCGGCGGATCGAGCACTGGACCGACTCCCGCGACCGCCCCGTCGCAATGGTCCGGGCGATGCTGGGCGGCGACGCCGGAACTCTGCGGGCGCCCTACTTCTGGTCCGATCAGTACGGGTCGCGGATCCAGTTCGCCGGCCGCCGGCATGGTGACGAGCACGTCGAGATCGAGGCGGGCAGCGCCGAGAACGGCGATCTGCTCGCGGTCTACCGGCGGGCAGGTCAGGTGGTGGCCGTGCTGGGCATCGACCAGCCGGCGCTGTTCATGCGGCACCGGAAGGCCCTGCCGTCGTCGTCGACCGGTGCCGTGCCGTCGTCGGCGGGCGCCGTGCCGGCGCCGGTCGGCTGAAACCCGTTCCCGCCCGACCCGTCTGGAGACCGAGATGACCACCACGCAGTTGCCGGACTCGCTGATCTCCACGCTGCCGGGCCGCTACTACACCGATCCGCAGGTCTTCGCGCTGGAGCAGGCGCGGATCTTCGAGCAGATGTGGTTCTGCGCGGTGCGGGCCAGTGACATTCCCGCGCCCGGCTCGTTCCGCACGGTTGCGGTGGGGACCGAGTCGGTGATCATCTCGCGCAACCGGCGAGGGGAGGTGCGGGCGTTCCTGAACGTCTGCCGCCACCGTGGTGCCCGGATCTGCGCCGAGCACAGCACGGGTTCGGTGGCCAGGGCTTTCCAGTGCTCCTACCACGCCTGGACCTATGACCTCGACGGAAAGCTCATTGCCGCACCGAATCTCACCAAGATGCCGGACATCGACCGGGTCGACTACGGGCTGCGGGTGGTGCCGACCAGGGAGTGGCTCGGCTACGTCTGGGTCTGCCTCGCCGACGAGCCGGCGCCGTTCGAGAGCACCGTGCTGCAGGAAGTGATCGACCGACTCGGCGAGGTCGCGAACCTCGACCACTACGACGTGGCCAACCTCGCAGTCGGCCGGCGGATCACCTACGACGTCGCGGCGAACTGGAAGTTGATCATCGAGAACTTCATGGAGTGCTACCACTGCGCGACCATCCACCCGGAGCTGACCGAGGTGTTGCCCGAGTTCGCGAGCGGCTACGCCGCCCAGTACTTCGTCAACCACGGTGCCGAGTTCGGCGATGGCATCAAGGGTTTCACCATCGACGGGTCGGCCGGAGTCGAGCCGATCCCGGGGATCGGCGACGATCAGGACCGCAAGTACTACGCCATCACCATCAAGCCGCAGGTGTTCGTCAACATGGTCCCCGATCACATCATCGTGCACCGGATGTTCCCGATGGCCCCGGACCGCACCGTCATCGAATGCGACTGGCTGTTCGTACCCAGCGTGGTGTCCTCGGGCGAGGACATCTCCAAGTCGGTGGAACTGTTCGACCGGGTGAACCGCCAGGACTTCGACGCCTGCGAGCTGACCCAGCCGTCGATGTCGTCGCGGATGTACGCCGACGGCGGCGTCCTGGTGCCCAGCGAGCACCACATCGGGATCTTCCACGAATGGCTGCTCGACAGGATCGGCGCCCGATGACGGAAGTCCCGGCCGGACAAGCGGTTCCGGCCCCGCGCGGCTCAGCCGAGATAGCCGAGCCGCTCGCTGACCCGCAGCGCCGTGGCGACCGTCTGCCGCCCGAGATCGGCCAACGCCGCAGCGCTGAGCCGGTAGACCGGGCCGGAGACCGACACCGCGGCGACCACGGTTCCGTCCGCCCGGCGCACCGGGGCGGCCACAGCATTCAGGCCGACCTCGAGCTCGCCACTGGTGGTGGCGTAGCCATCGACGCGGGCCCGGTCGAGTTGCGCGGCCAGCACCGCCGGATCGGTGACGGTCGCCCCGGTGTAGGGCTTCAGCGCGCCGAACACCTGCCGGCGCAGCGCCTCCGGCGCGTAGGCGAGCAGCACCTTGCCCGACGAGGTGGCATGCAGGGGCGTCGGCCGACCTACCCAGTTGTCGACGGAGACGGCAGCAGGGCCGTCGCTCTGATGCACGTTCACCGCGACATCGCCCTGCCGCACAGCGATGTTGACTGTCTCGCCGACCGCCTCGGCGAGGGCGTCGCAGAGCCCGGCACCCTGGCTGGACACGTCGAGCCTGCTACCCATCGCGCCGGCCAACCGCAGGATGCCGGTCCCGAGCCGGTACCGGCCGCGATCGCCGGCCGGCTCGACCAGACCGCGTCCGTGCAGCACCCCGAGCAGCCGGGACGCGGTGGACTTGTGCACGCCGATCGCGGCGGCCACCTCGGACACCCCGGCCACTCCGGTCCTCGCCAGGTACTCGAGCGCGGTCACCGCGCGTTCGACCGACTGGACGCCCCCGGGTTCCCGGGCGGGGTTGCTCACCGCGCAACTGTAGGCCCGGATCGGGTCCGGCGAGCGGCGGCAGGGGAGCCGGCGCCGGTCGGCCCCCGGCGCGTCGGAAGCCTTGGCGGTGATCATGGTGAGCAGCACGCACATGACGGCGTGTCGCGCGTTCCTGTCGGCGTGTCGCGTGCTGACCACCATGATCACCGCCGGGGACCCGGCACAGGCGGCGTCCGATGACCAGCTACGACGTCGTCATCGTCGGGGGCGGTAGCGCGGGCTGCGCGCTCGCCGCCCGGCTCACGGCCGCGGGCGACTGCGCGGTGCTGGTGCTGGAGGCCGGCCGCAGCGACTATCCGTGGGACCTGTTCATCCAGATGCCTGCGGCCCTGACGTTTCCGAGCGGCAACCGCTTCTACGACTGGCGGTACGAGTCCGAACCGGAGCCGTTCATGAACGGCCGGCGGATCGCGCACGCCAGGGGCAAGGTGCTGGGCGGCTCCAGTTCGATCAACGGGATGATCTTCCAGCGCGGCAACCCGATGGACTATCAGCGCTGGGGCGCCGATCCGGGCATGGCGGACTGGGACTGGGCGCACTGCCTGCCGTACTTCCGGCGGATGGAGAACTGCCTGGCCGCTGCTCCCGACGACCCGCTGCGCGGTCACTCGGGGCCGTTGGTGCTGGAGCGCGGGCCGGCCCGCAACCCGTTGTTCGGCGCGTTCTTCGAGGCTGCGGTTCAGGCCGGCTATCCGCTGACCGATGACGTGAACGGCTTCCGGCAGGAGGGGTTCGCGGCCTTCGACCGCAATGTGCACCACGGCCGCCGGCTCTCAGCGTCCCGGGCGTACCTCCGACCGGCGATGTCGCGGCCGAACCTCACCGTGCACACCAGGGCGTTCGTCACCGGCGTGACCATGTCCGGCGCCACGGTCACCGGCGTGCGCTACCGCCGCAACGGCCGCAGCCATACGGTCGGTGCGGCGGAGGTGATCCTGTGCGGTGGGGCGATCAATTCCCCCCAGCTGCTGCAGCTCTCCGGCATCGGGCCGGCAGAATTGTTGCGCCCGTTGGGGATCCGGCCGGTCGTCGACCTGCCAGGGGTGGGGGCCAACCTGCAGGATCACCTCGAGGTCTATATCCAGTACGCCTGTACCCAGGCCGTCACCATGCAGCCCTACCTGGCGAAGTGGCGAATGCCGTTCGTCGGCGCCCAGTGGATGCTGGGCCGGCGGGGTCCGGCGGCCACCAACCATTTCGAGGGCGGCGGATTCGCCCGGTCCAATGACGACGTCGACTATCCCAACCTGATGTTCCATTTCCTGCCGATCGCGGTGCGCTACGACGGCACGGTCTCCGAGCAGGTGTCGAAGACCGGTCACGGCTACCAGGTGCACATCGGTCCGATGTACTCCGATGCCAGGGGAAGCGTCCGGATCACCTCGACGGACCCGACGAAGCATCCGGCGCTCCGGTTCAACTACCTGTCCACCGACCAGGATCGGCGCGAGTGGGTGGAAGCGATCCGGGTGGCCAGGGACATCCTCGACCAGAGCGCGCTGGCACCGTTCAACGGTGGCGAGACCTCCCCGGGGCCATCGGTGGGCAGCGACGCGGAGATCCTGGACTGGGTGGCCGCGGACGCCGAGACGGCACTGCATCCGTCGTGCACGGCCAAGCTGGGACCGGCGTCGGATCCGATGGCGGTGGTGGACCCGGCGACCATGCGGGTGCACGGTGTCGACGGGCTGCGCGTGGTGGATGCCTCCGTCATGCCCTATGTCACCAACGGCAACATCTACGCGCCGGTGATGATGCTCGCGGAGAAGGCCGCCGACCTGATCCTGGGTCGGGCGCCGCTGGCGCCCTCGGCCGAGCCGTTCTACCGGCACCGGGTCGGCTGAGCCCACCGGAGCAGCTCAGCGGAACACGACCGTTCGGTTGCCGTTGAGCATCACCCGACGTTCGCTGTGCCACTGCACCGCGCGGGAGAGCACCTGGGTTTCGACGTCGCGGCCGGCGGCCACCAGATCGTCCGGGGCGAGCGCGTGGTCCACCCGCACCACGTCCTGCTCGATGATCGGACCCTCGTCGAGATCGTCGTTGACATAGTGCGCGGTGGCGCCGATCAGCTTGACCCCGCGGTCGTGCGCCTGGTGGTAAGGCCTGGCACCCTTGAAACCCGGCAGGAACGAGTGGTGGATGTTGATCGCCCGGCCGGCCAGTTCCCGGCTGGTACCGGCGCTGAGCACCTGCATGTACCGGGCCAGCACCACCAGGTCGATCCGGAACTCCCCCATCAGCCGGAGCAACTCCGCCTCCGCGGCGGGCTTGGTCTCCGGCGTCACCGGGAGCGTGACATGGCGGATCCCGTACGACTCGACCAGCGCTGCATGGTCGTCGTGGTTGGACACCACCACCGGGATGCTGATGTTCAGGGTGCCGATCCGGTGCCGGTACAGCAGATCGTTGAGGCAGTGCCCGAACCGGCTGACCATGATCAGCGTCCTGGTCGGGGTGGCGGCGTCGACGAACTCGAACGTCATCGCGTACCGGCCGGCGATCTCCGCGAAACCGGCTCGGAGTACGGCCACATCTGTTGCCGCGCCGACGAAGTCGAAATGCACCCGCATGAAGAACCGGCCGGTGAGCCGGTCGCCGAACTGCTGGCTGGCCAGGATGTTGGCACCGAACCTGACCAGATAGCCGGTGACCGCGTAGACCAGCCCCGGACCGTCAGGGCAGGACAACGTCAGGATGGATTCACGGCCGGGTGCGGGTCTCGGCGACACAGGACCTCCAGGGAGCACTCGCGCCGATGCACGAGGTCCGGTCAGATTCTGCCGCATTAGGCTCTGCCCATGTCCGAGCCCGGAGCCGTCCCGCGCTCCGGTGCGGCGCCCGTCGTCGAGGGCGGCGCCGGGTCCGTGCAGTCGGTGGACCGGGCGCTCACCATCCTGGAGCTGCTGGCCGCCGATGGGCAGCTCGGCGTCACCGAGATCGCCGGCCTGCTGGAGGTGCACAAGTCGACCGCGTCGCGACTGCTGGCCACCCTGGAGGCACACGGTCTCGCCGAGCAGCTGCCGGACCGCGGTCGCTATCGGTTGGGTCTCGGGGTGCTGCGGCTCGCGGGCGCGACCCGGTCGCGGCTGGACGTCGTGCAGGAGAGCCGCCCGGTCACCAGGGGGTTGGCCGCCGAGATCGGCGAAACGGTGAACGTGGTGATCCTCTCCGGCCGGGAGACGCTGTATCTGGACCAGGTGGCCGGCACCTCCGCCCTGCAGATCCACAACTGGGTCGGAAGCCGGAACCCGCTGCATGCCACCGCGAACGGGCGGGTGCTCCTGGCCCATCTGTCCGCCACCGAGCGGGAAGCGCTGTTGGCAGCGACCGTCGACCAGGACGGCCGGCTGCCTCGGCTCACCGCCCGGACGCTGTCGAGCCCGGCCGCGGTGCTCGAGGAGCTGGCGGCGGTCGCCACGCGCGGCTATGCGGTCGCCAGCGACGAGCTGGAGGTCGGGCTCACCGCCGTGGCGGCGCCCATCCGAGGCACCGAGGGCGCTGTGATCGCATCGTTGTCCGTGTCCGGTCCGACGTTCCGGGTCGCCGACCGGCTGGACGGGATCATCGCGGCGGTGGTCACGGCCGCGGCTGCGGTCTCCCGCCGGATGGGCTGGACCGGTCGGATCGAATAGTCGCCCACCCGCTGATGCGGCGCGGGTGACCGTGTCAACATCAGGTAAATCCGCCCGCCGGTCGACTTCGCGAGTCTTGACACGCTTCCGCGGCCGCCAGCATGCTGTTGCTCACAGAGCACGCTGATGCGCAATACGCAACAAGCGCCGACGTTCCATCCGCGTCGGCAGCGGGGAGCGATGTGAACGGGACCGCGGGCACCCCCGACGCGCTGCCTCGTGGCCTGTACCTGCGGGGCGAGTGGGTGGCGTCCCGTTCGGCCGGATGCCGCCAGATCCGTTGTCCGGCTGACGGAACGCCGGTAGCGCTGATCGTCGAAGGCTCCGCCGACGACGCCGCTGCCGCGATCGGTGCGGCCCGGGAGGCCTTCGACAACGGCGCCTGGCCGTCGGTTCCTGAGAAGGAGCGCGGTGCGCTGCTGCTCAGGGTGGCGGACCTGCTGGTCCGCGACCGCGACGACTACGCCCGTGCGGAGTCACTGGATACCGGCAAGCGCCTGGTCGAGGCCGAATACGACGTCGACGACATCGTGTCCTGCTTCCGCTACTACGGCGGGATCGCCGGCACCGACGCCGGTCGGGTGGTCGACACCGGCCGGGCCGACGCGATCAGCCGGATCGTGTACCTCCCGGTGGGGGTCTGCACCCTCATCACGCCGTGGAACTACCCGCTGCTCCAGGTCTCCTGGAAAGTGGCCCCGGCGCTGCTGGCCGGCAACACCTTCGTGCTGAAGCCGTCCGAGCTCACCCCCTCGACGGCGATCATGCTGATGGACACCCTCACCGAGGCCGGCCTGCCGGCCGGGGTCGCCAACCTGGTCACCGGCACCGGTCCCGCCGTCGGAACGACCTTGACCACGGACCCCCGCGTCGACCTGGTCAGCTTCACCGGCGGCGTGGCCACCGGTCGGGCGATCATGGCGGCGGCGTCGGCAACGGTGAAGCGGGTGGCGTTGGAACTCGGCGGCAAGAACCCCAACGTGGTGTTCGCCGACGCCGACCGGGAGGCCGCCCTGGACAACGCGCTGACCGCGGTCTTCCTGCACTCCGGCCAGGTCTGCTCGGCCGGCGCCCGCCTGCTGATTCAGGACAGCATCCATGACGAGTTCGTCGACGAGCTGGTCGCCAGGTCGCAGCGGATCCGACTCGGCGGCCCGTTCGACGAGAAGGCCGAGACCGGCACCTTGATCTCGGCGGCCCATCGCGACAAGGTGCACGCTTATGTGCAGGCTGCGGTCGCCGCGGGCGCGGTACTGCGCTGCGGCGGAGTCGTTCCGGATGATCCCGCGTTGGCCGACGGGTTCTTCTACCCGCCGACCGTGCTCGACCGCTGCACGTCGGACATGGCGTGCATCCGGGAGGAGTCCTTCGGTCCGGTGCTGACCGTCGAGACCTTCGCCGACGAGGACGACGCGATCCGGCTGGCCAACGACACCGAGTACGGGCTGGCCGGGGCGGTCTGGTCGGCCGACGCGGGCCGGGCCCAGCGGGTGGCCGGCGCCCTGCGGCATGGCACGGTCTGGATCAACGACTACCACCCGTACGTGCCGCAGGCCGAGTGGGGCGGCTTCGGACAATCCGGCAACGGCCGGGAACTGGGCCCGACCGGCCTCGCGGAGTACCGGGAGATCAAACACATCTGGCAGAACACCGCGCCCGCCCCGCAGTACTGGTTCTCGCAGTAGTCCCGCCCGTACCGACCACCAGCCTCAAAGGAGCCGACATGACCGCTGCCGCAACGGCTTCCGCGCCTGCGGTGACGAATCCGGACTTCTCCGTTCGCGGGCTGTGGAAGGTGTTCGGACACCGGGCCGGCCGGATCCCCAGCGATCCGCAGATGGCCGGGCTCACCGGGCCGGAGATCCTGGAGCAGACGGGCTGCGTGACCGCGGTCCGCAACATGAGCTTCGATGTCGGCCGCGGCGAGGTCTTCGTGGTGATGGGCCTCTCCGGATCGGGAAAATCCACCCTGGTCAGGTGTCTCACCCGGTTGATCGAACCGACCAGCGGCCAGGTGTTCCTGGAGGGGCAGGACATCATGGCGTCGTCGGAGTCGACGCTGCGGGATCTGCGTCGCCGCAAACTCTCGATGGTGTTCCAGCACTTCGGACTGCTGCCGCACCGCACCGTGCTGGACAACGTCGCCTACGGGCTGGAGGTCCGCGGGGTCCGTCGGTCGCAGCGGTACGCCAGGGCCCGCGAGGTGATCGACCTGGTCGGACTGCAGGGCTACGAGAACCGGTTTCCCGATCAGCTCTCCGGCGGCATGCAGCAGCGGGTCGGACTGGCCAGAGCCCTGGCCAACGATCCCGACGTGATGCTCTTCGACGAACCGTTCTCCGCGCTGGATCCGCTGATCCGGCGGGACATGCAGGCCGAAGTGATCCGGCTGCACCGCGACATGGGCAAGACGATGATCTTCATCACCCACGACCTGTCCGAGGCGTTGAAGCTCGGCGACCGGATCCTGATCATGCGCAACGGCGAACTGGTGCAGATCGGCACCGGGGACCAGCTGGTGGGGGCGCCGGCCGACGACTACGTGGCCGATTTCGTCTCCGAAGTGCCGCGGGCCGACGTGCTGACGCTGCGCTGGGTGGCCCGCCCGCCGGACGACGGCGAGGACTCCGTCACCGGCCCGACCCTGCCCGCGGCCACCGTGATCCGGGACGCCATTCCGGCGGTGCTGTCCTCGCCCGCCCCGGTGCGGGTGGTCGACGGCGATGCCGTGATCGGGATGGTCGGCCGTGACGACATCCTGCACCTCATCACGGCCTCGGGGCGTGGGGTCGCCGAGGTGGCCACCACCGGGAACGCCGAGTAGTGGCCACCGCCGCCACCCCGACCCGGCCCGTCGTGCCCTCCGACGCGCCGGGTCCGGACGCGTCGGGAGGACCGGCCGGGTCGCGCTGGCGGTCCCCACTGGGCAGCGGCGCGATCGTCGTGCTCGTCACGATCGCGGTCTGGCTGGTGCTGCACTACCTCTGGGCCGGCCAGTGGACCCTCTACCTCGGCAAGTCCGATCTCACCGCCCTGCAGATCAAGTTCAACGAGCTCAACGACTGGGTCGGCGAGAACCGCAACACCGCACCGATCTTCATCTACTTCTTCAACTACATCCAGATCGGCGTCGAGAGCATCGGCACCTTCTTCACCAGCCTGTTCGCGCACACCGACGTCGGGCTCGAGATCCCCGAGATCGGCTGGTTGGGCACGACGGTGCTGCTGACCTTCGTCGCGTACGCGCTCGGCAGCATCCGGGTCGCGGTGCTCACTCTGGTCGGCCTGCTGGTGATCGTGATGCAGGGGCTGTGGAACGAGGCCATGGACACCTTCGCGCTGGTGCTGGCCTCGGTGCTGCTGGCCCTGGTCATCGGGCTGCCGCTGGGCATCTGGGCCGGCACCAGCCGCAGGGTGAACCGGATCGTCACCCCGGTACTGGATTTCATGCAGATCATGCCCGCGTTCGCCTATCTCGGTCCGCTGGTGCTGCTCTTCACCATCGGACCGGCCCCGGCCATCATCGCCACCTGGATCTTCGCCATCCCGCCCGTCATCCGGCTCACCGCGCACGGCATCGGCCAGGTGCCCCTGACCACCCGAGAGGCGGTTGACTCGCTCGGTGTCGGCCGGTTCCACCGGCTGCGGACCGTGCTCCTGCCGATGTCCAAGCGCACCGTGGTGATCGGCATCAACCAGACGATCATGGCGGCGCTGTCCATGGTGACCATCGCCGCGCTGATCGGAGCGCCGGGGCTCGGCCTGGTGGTCACCCAGGCGCTGCAGTCGCTCGATGTCGGCACCGCCCTCAACGGTGGCATCGCCATCGTGATCCTGGCGATCATCTTCGACCGGGTGACTACCGCCGCCAGCGTCCGCTCGGAACTCGCCCTGCGCGCCGGTCGCACCCGCCGCCGGGTGCGATGGGTGGCGCTCGGGGCGGGAGTCGTCGTCACCGCTGTGGCCATCTACCTGTCTCGCAGCTATCTGTGGGCGGCCCAGCCGCCCGCGGATTGGCCGGATGTCGGCTCGGCCATCGCCACCTTCGGTGACACCGTGTCCAACTGGGCCCAGTCCAACCTGTCGTTCCTCACCCAGGGCCTCAAGGACTTCGTCACCTACAACATCCTCAACCCACTGGAGGGGCTGCTCGCGAACTCGCCGTGGTTCGTGGTCGGCGGCGCGCTGGTGGTGTTCGCCTGGGTCGCCGGCCGGTGGCGCACGGCGCTGCACCGCGGCGGTAGCCATCGGCCTGATGATCTGGCTGGGTCTCTGGAACGACGCGATGGTGACGCTGGCGGCCACCCTGCTCGCCACCGTCTTCGTGATGGTCCTCGGTCTCGTCTTCGGGGTCTGGATGGGCCGCTCCAAGACCACCGACCGGGTGATCCGGCCGTTCCTGGACGCGGCCCAGACCATGCCGGCCTTCGTGTACCTGGTGCCGTTCCTTGCCCTGTTCGGGGCGACCCGGTTCACCGCCATCGTGGCGGCGGTCGTCTTCGCCGCGCCCGCGGCCATCAAGATCATCGCGGATGGAATCTCCCAGGTGCCGGCGACCACGGTCGAGGCGGCCATGTCGTCGGGCTCCACCCGGTGGCAGATCATCGGCAAGGTCCAGGTCCCGATGTCGGCCAAGGCCATCGGACTGGCCGCGAACCAGGGCCTGATCTATGCCCTGTCGATGGTGGTGATCGGCGGGATGGTCGGGGCCGGTGCGCTCGGCTACGACGTGATCGCCGGGTTGAACCAGCTGGACCTGTTCGGCAAGGGCCTGGCCGCCGGTCTGACGCTGGTGGTGATGGGCATCCTGCTGGACCGGATCACCCAGGCCGCGGCGAGCAGCACCTCCCGCAGTTCCCGAGACTTCCTGCCCGCCGTTCGGCCGACGACCCGAGTCGCCGCCGCATGACCCGATCCGCTGTGCCCGTCCGCCACCCCGCTGCTCCACGACAGGAGAACCCATGTCCGTACTGACCGGCCGGCCCGCCCGGGTCGGAATCGGCCTCACCACCGCCGTCCTGCTGCTCACCGCCGCCTGCGGCGGCGCCAAGGTGAACGACACCGGCGGCGGTGGCGGCGGTGCCGCTTCCACCACGGCTGCGCCGACGACGGCCGCGGCGGCGTCGAGTTCGGCGGCCTCCAGTTCGGCAGGCGGGTCCGGCAGCGGCGATGCCTCCGGCAGCGGTGACGCGTCCGGCTCGACCGCGCCCAGCCCGTCCGGCTCGATGGTTCCGGTCACCGGCGACTGCGGCACCATCAACATGGCGATGAACGACTGGGTCGGCTACACCGCCGACGCCGCCGTGGTCACGTATGTCGCCGAGAACTCCTTGGGCTGCAAGGTCAACCAGAAGGCGCTCAAGGAGGAGATCGCCTGGCAGGGGTTCCCGTCCGGCCAGATCGACGTGGTGATGGAGAACTGGGGCCACCCGGACCTGACCAAGAAGTACATCGACGAGCAGAAGACCGCCGTGGACGGTGGCCTCACCGGGAACATCGGGGTGATCGGCTGGTACGTGCCGCCGTGGCTGGCCAAGGAGCACCCGGACATCACCGACTGGAACAACCTGAACAAGTATGCCGAGCAGTTCAAGACGTCGGAATCGGGCGATCAGGGCCAGCTGCTCGACGGTGACCCCTCGTTCGTCACCCAGGACGAGGCGCTGGTGAAGAACCTGAAGCTGAACTACAAAGTGGTCTACGCCGGTTCGGAGGCCGCGCTGATCCAGGCGTTCAAGGACGCCGAGGCCAACAAGAAGTGGGTCATCGGGTACTTCTATTCGCCTCAGTGGTTCCTGGCCGAGGTGCCGCTGGTCAAGATCGACCTGCCGCCCTATACCCCGGGCTGCGACGCCGACGCGGCGAAGGTCGCCTGCGACTACCCCGAGTACAAGCTGAACAAGGTGCTCAGCACCAAGTTCGCCGACTCCGGCTCGTCCGGTGCGGCCCTGATCAAGAACTTCAACTGGACCAACGACGACCAGAACCTGGTGGCGAAGTACATCACCTCGGACAACATGAAGCCCGCGGACGCTGCCAAGAAGTGGGTCGAGGCGAACCCGGACAAGGTCAACGCGTGGCTCGGCAAGTGAGCGCACAGCTGCGCCCGGCACCCTGAGACCACCGCCCGCCGGTCGGCCCATCCCGGCCGGCGCGCGGTACCTGGGTGCTTGCCTTTCGCATTGCGGTGGTGATCATGGTGGCCAGCACGCGACACGCCGACCGAATTGTGCGACACGCCGTGAAACGCGTGCCGGCCACCATGATCACCGCTGTCAACCGGCGTCCCCGGCAGCCCTGGGACACAAGTTGATCATGAGACCTTGCGCGCGACACGCCGACCAAATCGCGCGACACGCCGTAAATCCCGTGCAGCTTCTCATGATCAACGGGGTCGGGGGTCCGGCGTTCGCTCGGGGGGAGCATTGACAGGGCGCCCAGGGGCCAGCAGGCTTGTTGCAACATGCGCGGCGCGTTGCGAACTAAGCAACAGTGAGGAGATCCGTTGACCGGGCCCAAGGTCGTGATCATCGGAGCCGGCATCGTCGGCGCGTCCTTGGCCGACGAGCTGGCGGAGCGGCACTGGACCGACATCACCGTGCTCGACGCCGGCCCGGTTCCGGCCACCGGCGGTTCGACCTCGCACGCGCCGGGAGTGGTGTTCCAGACCAACGGCACCAAGGTGATGAGCGACTTCGCTCAGTACACGGTGCGCAAGCTCTCCGCGCTGCACTGGCAGGGGGAGCCGTGCTACCTGCCGGTGGGCGGCCTGGAGATCGCCACCAGCCCGGAACGTGCCCGAGAGCTGCAGCGTCGCTACGGTTTCGCCCAGTCCTGGGGGATTCCCGGGGCCGAGCTGCTCGACCCGGTGGAGACCGTGGCGCGCTGGGACCTGCTGAACCCCGACATGATCCACGGCGGGCTCTTCGTGCCCCAGGACGGCATCGCCAAGGGTGTGCGCGCGGTCGCCGCACAGCTCGCCAGGGCAGCGGAGCGCGGCGCGGTGATCCGGGACCGCACGGAGGTTCTCGACATCCTCACCGTCGGCGACCGGGTCACCGGCGTCCGCACCAGCGCCGGCGACCTGCCGGCCGACATCGTCGTCTGCTGCGCGGGCATCTGGGGTCCGACGGTCGCCGGCATGGTCGGGCAGACCCTGGCGCTGACGCCGCTCGCGCACCAGTTCGCCTGGACCGGCCCGGTGAAGCCGCTGAGGGGCAGACGGACCGAGGCGGTCCGGCCGGTGCTGCGGCACCAGGACGCCGATCTGTACTACCGGGAGAACGGCGAGCGACTCGGCATCGGCTCCTACCGGCACCGCCCGATCCCGGTGCGACAGGCGGAGTTGGCCCACTGGAACAGCTTCGACGACGCCACCGGCGGGCAGCCGTCGGTGCTGGAGTTCACCCCGGACGACTTCACCTTCCCGCTCCAGGAGACCGGGCGGCTGCTGCCGAAGATCTTCGATCTGCACGGTGAACTGGAGCTGGCCGACCCGTTCAACGGGGTGTTCTCGTTCACCACCGACAATCTGCCGCTGCTCGGACCGCACGCGACACTCGACGGGTTCTGGACCGCTGAGGCGGTCTGGGTCACCCATTCCGCGGGGGTGGCGGCTGCGATGGCCGAGTGGATCGTCGACGGGCACTCCGGTTTCGATCTGCATGCCTGCGATCTGAACCGCTTCGAGCCGCACCAGCTGGCCCCGGCCTACATCGAGGCCAAGGACTGCCAGAACTTCGTCGAGGTCTACGACATCCTGCACCCGCTGCAGCCGATGGAACACTCACGGCCGCTGCGGACCTCACCGTTCTACCCTCGGCAGCAGGAACTCGGGGCGGTGTTCCTCGAGGCCAACGGTTGGGAGCGCCCGCACTGGTACGCCGCCAACGACGCGCTGCTCGGTTCCGACCGGAATTCCGGCTGGCACGTACCGGCTCCGGACGACTGGGCGGGCCGGTTCTGGTCCCCGACCATCGCCGCCGAGGCCGCTGTCACCCGCACCGACGTCGCGCTCTACGACATGACGGCGCTCAAGCGGCTCGAGGTCACCGGGCCAGGAGCCACCACGTTCCTGCAGTCGATGGTCACCGGCAAGATCGACAAGTCGGTCGGCGCGGTGACCTACTGCCTGCTGCTGGACGCCGACGGCGGGGTGCGGTCCGACGTCACGGTGGCCCGGCTGGGCGCCGAGCGCTACCAGGTCGGGGCGAACGGCAACCTCGACCTCGAGTGGCTGCGGCGTCATCTCCGCGGTTCCGCGCAGGCGGACACCGTGCAGATCCGTGACATCACGCCGGGCACCTGCTGCATCGGCATCTGGGGGCCGAAGGCCAGGGCGGTGGTGCAGCCGCTGACCACGGAGGACTTCTCCCACAACGATTTCAAGTACTTCCGGGCCAAGGAGTGCTATCTGGGCCCGGTCGCGGTCACCGCGTTGCGGCTGTCCTATGTCGGCGAACTCGGCTGGGAGCTGTACACCACCGCCGATCAGGGTCTGCGGCTCTGGGACCTGTTGATGGCCGCCGGGGCCGGGCACGGCATCATCGCGGCCGGCCGCGGGGCGTTCAACGCGCTGCGGATCGAGAAGGGCTACCGGTCCTACGGGACCGATCTGACGACGGAGCACGGACCCGACGAGGCCGGGCTGTCCTTCGCGGTCAAACCGGACCTGGACTTCCACGGCCGTGACGGGCTCCTCGCCAGGCCGGCGGCGGACCGACGGCTGTGCCTGCTCACCCTGGACGAGCCGAACGCGGTCGTCCTGGGCTCCGAGCCGGTGTACGCCGGCGAGCACCCGGTCGGCTACGTCACGTCGGCGGCGTACTCCTACACGCTCGGGGTCCCGCTGGCCTACGCGTGGCTGCCCGCCGCGATGGCCGGACCCGGCACCGCCGTCGAGGTGGGTTGGTTCGATCGGCGCTACCGTGGCGTGGTCACCGCCGAGCCGGCGTTCGACCCGGAGATGAAGAAGATCAGGTGCTGAGCCGCTACCACCGGGAGGCCGGGCCGTGACGTCGTCGCAGGGCCGGATCCCACCCGGCGCCGACCTGCCGGAGCACCCGGAGTTCCTGTGGCGCAACCCGGAGCCGCGGCGGCATTACCAGATCGTCATCATCGGCGGTGGCGGCCACGGGCTGGCCACAGCGCACTACCTCGCCCGCCGCGGCGTCACCGACGTCGCGGTGCTCGAGAAGGGCTGGCTGGCCGGCGGCAACATGGCCCGCAACACCACCATCATCCGGTCCAACTATCTGTGGGACGCCTCGGCGGCGATCTACGAACACGCGCTGAAGCTGTGGGAGACCCTGGCCGAGGACCTGGACTACCCGATCCTGTTCTCCCAGCGCGGCGTGCTCAACCTCGACCACTCGCTCACCGACGTGCGTGACTCCCGGCGGCGGGTGGCGGCCAACCGGCTCAACGGAGTGGACGCCGAATGGGTCGACGCGGCGGGCGCCCGCGAGCTCTGCCCGATCCTGAACATCTCCACCGACCTCCGCTATCCCGTCCTCGGCGGCACCTATCAGCCGCGCGGCGGTATCGCCAAACATGACTACGTGGCATGGGGTTTCGCCCGCTCGGCGGACGCGGCGGGCATCGACCTGATCCAGAACTGCGAGGTCACCGGGATCGACGTCGAGCACGGCGCGGTGCGCGGCGTGCAGACCTCGCTGGGCCCGATCACCGCCGACCGGGTGGCGATGATCGGGGCCGGGCACTCGTCGGTGCTCGCCGCGATGGCCGGCTTCCGACTGCCGGTGCAGTCGCATCCGTTGCAGGCACTGGTGTCCGAACTGCTGGAGCCGGTGCACCCGACCGTGGTGATGTCGAACGCGGTGCACGTCTACGTGTCCCAGGCGCACAAGGGCGAGCTGGTGATGGGGGCGGGCGTCGACACCTACAACGGCTATGGCCAGCGCGGGGCATTTCACGTGATCGAGCGGCAGATGTCGGCCGCGGTCGAGCTGTTCCCGATCTTCGCCAGGGCGCACGTGCTGCGCACCTGGGGCGGTGTCGTCGACACCACCCCGGACGCGTCGGCAATCGTCGGCCCTACCCCGGTGGACAACCTGTATGTCAACTGTGGTTGGGGGACAGGTGGTTTCAAGGCAACGCCAGGGATCGGAATGGTGATGGCCGAACTCCTGGAGACCGGCGAGGTGCCCGCGCTGGCGGCCGAGCTGGGGTTGGACCGGTTCACCAGCGGGCGCCTGGTCGACGAGCACGGCGCCGCCGCCGTGGCGCACTGAGGCGGCCGACATGATGCTGATCACCTGCCCGGAATGCGGTCCGCGCAACGAGAACGAGTTCCACTACGGTGGCCAGGCCCACGTCGGTTATCCACGCGACGGCGGTGCGTCGCTGTCCGAGGAGGAATGGGCCCAGTACCTGTTCTTCCGCGACAACCCCAAGGGCGTCTTCGCCGAGCGCTGGGTCCACTCCGCCGGTTGCCGGCGCTGGTTCAATGCCGTCCGGGACACCGCCAGCTACGAGTTCCTCGCCGTCTATCGGAGCGGCGAACCCGCACCGCACCTGCACGAGCCCGCTCACCCGGCGGCCCGGCCATGACGGCGTCCCGGCTGGGTTCCGGCGGCCGCATCGACCGGAACACGCTGCTGGACATCACCTTCGACGGGGCCACCCTCCCGGCGCACCCCGGAGACACGCTGGCCTCGGCGCTGCTCGCCGCCGACCGCCGGATCGTCGCCCACTCGGTGCACCTGGGCCGACCGCGGGGGGTCATCTCGGCGGGCGCCGAGGAACCGACCGCGCTGATCCAGGTCGAGCGACCGTTCCCGGAGCCGATGCTGACCGCCACCACCGTCGAGGCCGTTGACGGGCTGGCAGCGTCGTCGATCAGTGGCCGGGGTCGGCTGGCCGTCGATTCGGACGTGGCAACGTACGACGCGGTGCACCACCACTGCGCGGTCGCGGTGGTCGGTGCCGGTCCGGCCGGACTCGCGGCAGCGATCGCGGCGGCCCGTACCGGCGCCAGGGTGCTGCTGGTCGACGAGCGTCCAGCCCCCGGTGGCGCCCTGTTGACCGACACCGAGATGAATTGGGCAGCAGGTCTTTCCGCGCAACTGGCCGGGATGCCCAACGTCACGCAGCTGCAGCACACCACCGTTGCCGGGTACTACGACGACAACTTCCTGATCGCTGTGCAGCGCTTCGGGAGCGGCGCAGCCGCACCCGTCCGGGAACGGGTCTGGCGGATCCGGGCGGCCGAGGTGGTCCTCGCCACCGGCGCCCACGAGCGGCCGATCGTGTTCGGTGGCAACGATGTTCCCGGGGTGATGCTCGCCGAGTCGGTGCGCAGCTACCTGCTGCGGCACGGCGTGCTGGCCGGCAGCCAGGTGGTGCTGTTCACCGCCCACGACGACGCCTACCGGGTGGCCGGCGACCTGCTCGCGGCCGGCGCCCATGTGGTGATCGTCGACCCACGGGCCCCGGACGGTCGCAGCCACGACACGCCTACCGCCCCGCTGCCCACCGGCACCGTGCTGACCGGCTGCGTGGTGACCGAGACCCGCACGGACGCGGCCGGTGTGCTCACCGGTGTGCGCGTCCTGCATCGGGAACAGAAGCGCGAGTTCGACGTCCCGGCCGACCTGCTCGCGGTTTCCGGCGGGTGGAACCCCGCCGTGCACCTGTACTCCCAGGCCGGCGGTCGGCTCACCTTCGACGACGCTCTCGGGGCTTTCGTCCCCACCGGGACCCGGCAGCGGCTCACCGTTGCCGGTGCGGCGACCGGGCTGCGGACCACCGCGGAGATCGTCGATGACGGGGAGCGGGCCGGCGCCTCGGCCGCGGAGGCAGCCATCGGCGCCGCCGGGGCGCTGCGCCACGACTTCGTGCCGGCGGGCATGCCCCCGCTGAACCCGCCGGCCGACGGCCTGGAGACCTACCCGGAGCCGGCCGTACGGCTGTACCTGGTGGCGCCGGACGGCGTCGAACCGCGCACCCTCACCCGGCATTTCGTCGACCTACAGCGCGATGTCACGGTCGCCGACCTGGCCAGGGCGACCGGCGCCGGGCTCGCCTCGGTGGAGCACGTCAAGCGGTACACCACCGCCGGCACCGCGCACGACCAGGGCAAGACCTCCGGGCTGCTGTCCACCGCCGTCGTCGCGCACCTGCTCGGCGTACCGCCGGGCGAGCTCGGCACCACCAGCTACCGACCGCCCTACACGCCGATCGCGTTCGCCACCCTGGCCGGCCGGGAACGCGGGCAGCTGTACGACCCGGTCCGCACCACCGGCCCGCACGCCTGGCACACCGCGCACCGGGCCGAGTTCGAGAACGTCGGGCAGTGGAAGCGCCCGTGGTACTACCCGCAGGTGACGCCGAATGGCACCAGCGAGGACCTGCACACCGCGGTCGCCCGTGAATGCTCAGCGGCCAGAACCAATGTCGCGTTCATGGACGGCAGCACCCTTGGCAAGATCGACGTCCAGGGGCCGGACGCGGCACAGTTTCTCGACCTGCTCTACACCAATCTGATGTCCTCGCTGAAGGTCGGCGCGATCCGCTACGGCGTGATGTGCGGGGTCGACGGCATGGTGATCGACGACGGCACCGTCTTCCGGCTCGCTGAGGCCCACTTCCTGGTCACCACGACCACCGGGAACGCCGCGATGGTCCTGGACTGGATGGAGGAATGGCTGCAGACCGAGTGGCCGGAGCTGCGGGTGTGGTGCACCTCGGTCACCGAGCAATGGGCCACCATGGCCGTCGTCGGACCTCGGTCGCGGGAGTTGATCGCCGCCTTGGCGCCCGGCCTGGATGTCGGCAACGAGGATTTCCCGTTCATGACCTGGCGGGACACCGAGGTCGCCGGGCTACCCGCCCGGCTCGCCCGGATCTCGTTCTCCGGGGAGTTGGCCTACGAGATCAACGTGGCCTGGTACGACGCCGCCGCGCTGTGGGATGCGGTCTGGGAACTCGGTGCGCCGATCGGCCTGACCCCGTACGGCACCGAGACGATGCACGTGCTCAGGGCCGAAAAGGGCTACCCGATCATCGGACAGGACACCGACGGCACCATCACTCCGCACGACCTCGGGATGTCGTGGGTGGTGTCCAAGAAGAAGGCCGACTACCTCGGCAAGCGTTCGCACGCCCGTCCGGACAACGCCAGGCCGGATCGCAAGCAGCTGGTCGGGCTGCTGCCCGACGACCCGGACCTGGTGCTTCCCGAGGGCTGCCAGCTCATCGACGGTGCGACACTGTTGCCCGGAGGCGCCCTCCCGCCGCCACCGGTGCCGATGCTCGGGCACGTCACGTCCTCCTACCACTCGGTGGCGCTGGGCCGAAGCTTCGCGCTGGCGCTGTGCAAGGGCGGCCGGGACCGGATCGGCCGGACCGTGCACGTGGTCGTCGACGGCGTGCCGCACCCCGCGAGTGTCACCTCGACCGTCCTGGTCGACCCGGACGGCACCCGACGCGACGGTGATCCAGAGCTGGTCCCGCTGGGACTGCCGCCCGCCACTCCGACGGCGCGTCTGCCGGTCTCGCCGCTGGCCGGGACCGCCGACCAGCTGTACGCGGTGGCGGCCGGCCGCGCCGACGCGGGCGTGTACCTGTCCGAGGCGCCGTTGGGCACCCAGGTGAACCTGCGGGTGCGCCGGGGGACCGGAGCCGCCGACGCGGTCGAACGGGCGCTTGGCACCGCGCTGCCCGCGGCGACCGGCGGCGTCAGCTACGCGGGCAGCGACGCCGTGCTGGCGCTCGGCCCGGACGAATTCCTGGTGCTCGAAGGTCCTGGACGCGGTTCGGACCTGGTCGGCCGGTTGCGCGCAGCGCTCGACGGCGACGGCTCGGTGGTGGATGTCTCGGCCGCTCGGACCATGCTGCGGATCGGCGGTCCCCGGGCCAGGAACGTGCTCGCGCACGGCACCGGCATCGATCTGGACCGGCTGCCGGAGGGCAGCTGTGCCCAGACCCTGCTCGCCCAGTGCGCGGTGGTGATCTTCAGTGACGGCCCTCCGCACGGCGCTGACGACGTGCTGAAGGTCCTGGTCAGGTCGTCGTTCGCCCGGCACCTGGAGCAGTGGCTGCTGCTGACCGCCCCCGAGTACGTCTGATCGGGCCGCGGACGAGCCGCCCGGCGCCCGATCAGTCGTCGAAGACGTGCCAGCAGATGGCGCTCCGGCGCTGTTGATCGTCGAGAACGAGAGCTCGAACGGCGGCCGGTAGCTGCCCTCGCTGCCAGTCCCGTTCCTCGGCCCTGGCGTGGGCAGCCTCGTCGGCCGGGACGGAGGCGCCGGCCGCTCTGATGGCGTAGGCCGCTGCGCCCAGGTCGTGCGCGGCGACATGGGCCACCGCCACGGCCTGGCCGGCCGACAGCGCAGCGAACTTCGCTGGATCGGGCATGCCGCGCGCCGCGGCATTCGCCTGGAAGGCCGCCTGGTGGGCGACCCGCATGCCGACCTCGCCGCGGATCCAGGCTCGGCCGACGCCGATGGACTGCTGGGGCCTGGCGTCACCGGGTTGTTGATCGGAAAACAGAGGCAGCACGTGCTCGGCGCACCCCAGGGCCCAGTCGGCCAAAAGCCGGTGGTGATCATCGGTCAGCGTGCCGCCACGACGGATCGTGATCAGCCGAGGGTCGCGGTCCTTCGGGAGGATCGGCACTCCTATTCCTACCATTGACGAAGCCGGAGAAGACATTCCGCACCAGCCCGGGCGTGCGGCGTCAGCTGCTCAACGCTTTCCGGCCCCCAGGCGCAGCGACGCCGCCCGGCCGGAACGACGGCGTTCGCCATGCGGGGGATCAGGCCTCAGCGTGTTCCAGGACCTCCTCGGCGCGCTCCGGACTGCCCTCGGCGAGGCCGCGGTCGATCGCGCGACGGGACACGAGCCACATCACGACGCCGAGCAGGAACACGATGCCTTCGGAGACGGTCAGCGACCAGATGATGCCGGCCAGCCCGAACCACAGATTGCCCAGGATGACGATGGGGACGAACAGGACACCCTGCGCCATCGACATCACGATCGCCGGCACCGACCGCCCGGTCGCCTGGAACAGCGACGTGATCAGGCCGGTGAACCCGTTCACGACCATCGCCACGAGCTGCGCCGTCAGGATCGTCAGGCCGATCGCGAGCACCGAGCGGTCCGCCGAGAACGCCGAGAACACCTGCTCGCGGAAGACGAACACCGACGTCGCGGAGATCAGCACGATGCCGCCCACCGTCATCGCGGAGACCCGCACCGCGGACATCAGGCGGGCCCGATCCCCCTTGCCGTAGGAGTAGGCGAGAAGTGGCAGCACACCCAGCGTGACGCCCATCACCAGGAACTCCGGCACCTGCGCGATGCGGACAGCGACACCCATGGCGGCGAGCGCGCTGTCGCCGTAGGCGACCGCGAGGTTGTTGAGCACCAGTGAGGTGACGATCAGGAAGGCCGACTGCAGCAACTCACCGATGCCGACGCCGAAGACGGGCTTCAGCACGGTGGGCGAGAGGGTGAACCACCGCGGCGCGAGGCTCACGTGTTCGCTGTGCCGTTGCAGCCAGATGACGAAGTAGATGACAACGCCGAGGTTCGACAGCCCCATGGCCAGCGCCGCGCCGGCGACGCCCCAGTGCAGCACCAGGATGAACAGAACGTCGAACACGACGTTCGCCACCGTCGATGCGATGAGACCGATCATCACCTGGCGCGCGGCGCCCTCCGCCCGGACGACCTGCTCGAGGCAGAACGCCGCAGCGAGCACCGGGACGAAGGCGAGCATGACGGCCACATAGGCACTGGTCGCCGGGGCGGCGGCGGCATCAGCACCGAGCAGCGATACGAGGGGGTGCAGGAGAAGCAGGCCGATGCCGCCGAACACAGCTCCGGCGATCACCGAGCCCCAGACGGCGAACGACGAGACGTGCTTGATCTCACCGGCTTTGGCAGGCTCGTGCTCCGCCGCACCGAGTAGCCGTGAGATGAGCGCGCCGCCGCCCACGCCGAACACGCCGCCGATGGCCATGACGAGGCCGAGCAGCGGGGTGCCGAAGGTGATCGCGGCAAGAAGTGTCGAGTCGTGGAGCGAGCCGATGAAACCGGCATTGATGACGTTGTAGACGGCGCCGACGATCATCGCGGCGGCCATCGGTACGCAGAGGTGCACGAGGGCACGGATGATCGGGGCGGCGGAGAGGTACCAGCGGTTGGTACCGACGGCGTCGGACTGCAGAGGGGATTCGAGGTTTGTGGTGGTCATGACTGCTCCTTGTCCGGGCAGGGTCGAGCGCGCGCCGACCGAGGTCGGCACGGCGAGAATGGGTGTCGGTGCGCGGCCGGGCCGCGGCGAGTGCTACCGGGTGGGTTGCGGCAGTTCCGCGGTGATCTTCGCGAGCAGGGCGTGCAGGGTGGCCCGCTCGGCCTGATCCAACGGCGCGAGGATCGTGTCGTCGGCGGCGGCCATCGCGGTGTCGAAACCGGCGATGAGCTCGATGCCGGCCGGCGTCGCGTAGACGCGCTTACGGCGCTCGTCGCCCCCCTGCGTGCGGCGCTCGATCAGGCCGCGGCGTTCGAGCCCCTGCAGGAGGCTCGAGACACTCGCCGCGCTGGTCCGGCTGATCTGCGCGATGTCACGCTGGATCGCGCCGGGGTTCTGCGTCAGGTACCCGAGAACGAAGGCCTGCTCGTGGCTGAGCTCGCGCGCCCGGATCCAGTCCTCACCGGCCTTGCGTTGTGCCCAGCCGATCCAGCGGACCAGCTCGAGGCTGCTGGTGAGGGTGATCTGCGGTTCGCTCATATTCAGAACCCTAACAGTTCGAGATCTAACTGTCAATGACCTAACGGTTAGGTACCTAACCGTCAGTGACGTGACTGTCAGCGGTCGTACTGTCTGCGGTCGAACTCGCGCTGGTGTCCTGGTCCGGGTAGTGCCCGACGGACCAGGTAGTGCCGCCCGGCGCGCTACCGGGGACCCAGGGGCACTACCCGGGCGCCGTCGTCCGACCCGTGCGCTGACCCGGTTCGTCAGGTGGACCGGCTCCGGCATGGGAGTCTGGTACGCGCTCGACGAAGGTCCGGAGGCGATCGGGAGCCCCGGCGGTCAGGAGGCGCAGTGATGTCGAACGGCATGACATATGGCAACGGCAACGGCAATGGCAACGGCAACGGCAAGGGCAACAACAACGGCCAGGGCAACAACAACGGCAATGGCAACAACAACGGCCATGGCGGCAATGGCTCTGGCAGCAGCACGGTGACGGCGCGGGTCCAGCGGGTCGTCACCTCGGGCACGTTCTCGCTGGACGGAGGCACCTGGGAGGTCGACAACAACGTCTGGTTGATCGGCGACGACACCGAGGTGCTGGTGATCGACGCCGCCCACGACGCGGAAGCGATCGTGGCGGCAATCGGCGATCGCCGGGTGGTGGCGATCCTGTGCACCCACGGCCACGACGACCACATCGACGCCGCGCCGGCCCTGGCCGCACGCACCGGGGCACCGATCCTGCTGCACCCGGCCGACGCCCATCTCTGGGGCACGCGGCACACCGACCGGCGGCCGGACGCGGACCTCTACGACGGCCAGGTGATCAGCGTGGCGGGCATCGAGGGCACGGTGCTGCACACCCCGGGCCACGCTCCGGGTGCGGTCAGCGTGCACTTTCCGGCGCTGCGGGCGGTGTTCACCGGCGACACCCTGTTCCAGGGCGGACCGGGCGCCACCGGCCGGTCCTTCTCGGACTTCCCGACGATCGTCGAGTCGATCTCGAGCCGGCTGCTGACGCTGCCCAACGACACCGTCGTGCACACCGGCCACGGTGACGACACCACCATCGGGGCCGAGGCGCCGCAGCTGGACGACTGGATCGCCGGCGGTCGGTGAGCGGACGCGACCGACTGACGCGCGGTCAGCCGCGGACCACCACGGCGTACGAGCCCATCCCGAGCAGCCGGGCGGCGTCGATCGGGCCGGTGTCCAGGAGCAGCCCGGCGAGCCGGCCGATCGCCGGATCGAAGTCGGCGTCGCGCACCGTCCCCAGGACCACCCCGGCGGTGGACAGCACCCGTTTGCCGAGCAGTCCATGGGGTTTCGCGGACAGCTCGGCCAGGTAGTCGTCGGCGACGATCACCGCGTTGACGCTCGCCACGGTCACCGCATCGACACCGACGGCCAGGATGTGCTGCCAGGGCAGCATGGTGCCGACACCCGGCGTCTTGGCCAGTTCCAGCGCCACGATCCCCGGCAGCCGTGGATCAACGACGAAGTCGGCGACCTTGCCGACCGTGACCGCGGTGTCGGTGCTGACCACCTTGCGTCCCAACGCCTCGGAGAACAGCATCAGGCCCGCCCTCCCCGCAGGTGCTCCCGGAAGTCGTCGACGGCGGCGCCGAAACCGGCGATGTCGTCGGCGACGAACCGGGTCGCAGCAGCCGGCACGATCAGGTGTTCGCCGGAGGCGGCCAACGTGTCCGGCAGCGGGATGAGCAGCCGGTTGGTGCCCCGGCCGAGACTCTCCGCAGGGTTGATCTCGTAACCGACCACGTCGGCCTGGCTGCCACCGCCACCACTGACCTCGATGACGACGTCGACCACCACGCCGAGCGCGGTGCCATCGTCGGTGAGGACCTGCGAGCCGATCACGTCGCCCGGGCTGGAGCCGCTGCCCGCGGTCCCCGCCAGCAGCGCTCCGATGTCGATCAAGGACTCCTCGGTGGCCACCACGACAGCGTCCGGGCCGAGACCGACCACCGCCGGCCAGGGCAGTGCGGACTTCAACGGGCCGGCGAAGAAGCCGCGGCCGTTCAGGGTGAACCCGCCGACCTGGCCGCCGTTCGCCGCGTACACGATGTCCTTGATCTGGGCGATGTCCTCGCCGCCGAAGGTCACCACCGGCAGCTTGGTGATCTCGCTGGTGCGCAGCAGAACGCTCATCCGCGACCACGGCCTTTCCTGCGCTCGCTGATGATGACCCCGCCGGACCGCCGCCGCGCCTGGATCGCCAGGAACCCGCCCACCACCGCCACGATCACGATCACCACGATGATCACCCATACCCACCACTGCATGGCGTGCCTCCGCTGTCGCACCCGTCCAGCCGATCCCGGCCGGATCGCACTCTGCCCACTTTCGTACCCGCCGGCGGCACGGGTTATCACCCCCGCGGCGTCGACCGGGTCGGGTCGACCACTCCGATCACCCGCGCGCCCGATCGGGCCGCCGCGCGCCGGCATCCAGGTCAACCGCAGCGACCGGTCGGTACCCGACCGACGACGTCGGTGCCGTGCGACCCGTCCGGTGCGGCCGGTCCGCCGGAATCTTCGCGGGTGGGGCGGCGTTGGACCTGTGGAAACGACGACATCCGGAGGTACATCTATGGCAACCAGAGCGCTCACCGAGAGCGAGTTCGAGACGACCGTGGTCGGCGACGGCATCGTGTTCGTCGACTTCTGGGCCGAGTGGTGTGGCCCCTGCCGCCAGTTCGGGCCCACCTTCGAGAAGGCCTCCGAGGCCAACCCGGACATCATCTTCGGCAAGGTCGACACCGAGGCCGAGCGGGGTCTGGCTGCCGCGGCCGGAATCCGGTCGATCCCGACCCTGATGGCTTTCCGGGACGGCATCCTGGTGTTCAGCCAGCCCGGCGCGCTGCCGCCGCCGGCCCTGAACCAGGTGATCGACGCGGTCCGCGGACTGGACATGGACGATGTGCGGGCCAAGGTCCAGGCGGCCGAGGCGGCCGAGGCCGCCGCCCGGGCCTGATCCTGGGGCGCAACCCGTAGACGCCGACGCCGGCCACGCGATACCGCGTGGCCGGCGTCGGCGTGTCCGAGGTAGAACAAGGGGATGTCTCCGACCACTGCGCCCTACGGTTCCTGGCCATCGCCGATCACGGCAGCGTCGCTGACCGCGGGTGCGGTCAGCCTGTCCTCGATCGGCACCGACGGTGACGACATCTTCTGGCTCGAGGGCCGGGCGACCGAGGGCGGCCGGGTCGTGCTGGTCCGGCGCCGCGCGGACGGCTCGACCGCCGATGTCACGCCGCCGCCGTTCAACGTTCGGTCCAGGGTGCACGAGTACGGCGGCGGGGCCTATGCAGTGCGCGACCGGCTGGTGGTCTTCTCGAATTTCGCCGACGGTCGCCTCTACCGGATCGACCTGGCCGACGGGTCCGGTGCCCCGGCTCCGATCACGGCCGACCGCGGAGGCAGCGTGCTGCGTTTCGGTGATCTGCGGATCCACCCGGCGGGGAAGTGGCTGGCCGCGGTCCGCGAGGATCACCGGGACGGCGGGGAGGCAGTCAACACGCTGGTCCGGATCGACCTCGAGGCGATCGATCAGGAAGGCGAGATCCTCGTCGCCGGGCATGATTTCGTCGCGGGGCCGCGGTTCTCCGCGGACGGGCGCCGGTTGGCCTTCCTGACCTGGGAACACCCGGACATGCCCTGGGACGCCACCGTACTGTGGACCGCGGGCGTGGTGGAGGGTGCTGGGCTGCAGGATGTTCAGCCGGTGGCGGGCGCCGACCGCCGGGAGTCGCTGGCCGAGCCGAGCTGGCTGGACGACGGTCGGTTGATGATCTCGTCCGATCGGAGCGACTGGTGGAACCTGTATCTGGTCGAGGTCGACGGCTTGCGTGCGCTCCATCCGTTGGCGGCGGAGTTCACCGGTCCGGCCTGGACCCTGGGCGCCGACCAGCGGGCACAGACCGCTTCGGGTCGGATCGCCTGCCGGTGGCGGGGGCCGGAGCATGCCGGGATCGGCCTGCTCGACCCGGACAGCGGTGAGCTGCAGACCCTCGACGTGCCGGGTCGTGCGTTCGGATCGCTGCACGCCCTCGGCGACGACATCGTTTGCTTGGCCGGCTATGTCGACGCGCCGGACAGCGTCGTCCGGATCAGCGGGACGACGGTTCGGACGCTCCGCCGGGCCGTCGACTCCCTCCCCGACCCGGCCTATCTCTCGCGCCCGGAGTCGGTCAGCTGGCCGACCCCGGACGGGGCGACCGCTTACGGGTACCTGTATCGGCCGACGAATCCGGACCGGACCGGTCCGGACGGCGCGCTACCGCCGCTGCTGACGCTGTCCCATGGGGGCCCGACCGGATCGGCGTCACCCAGCCTGAACCTGTCGGTCCAGTTCTGGACCTCCCGCGGATTCGCCGTGCTCGACGTCGACTACGGCGGCAGTACCGGCTACGGCCGGCGCTACCGGCAGCGGCTGGCCGGCGCCTGGGGCGTCGTCGACGTCGACGACTGCTGCTCCGGTGCAGCACATCTCGCCGATCGGGGGATCGTGGATCCGGCTCGCATGGCGATCAGGGGCGGCAGCGCCGGCGGCTACACGACGCTGGCGGCACTGGTGTTCCGGGACGTGTTCACTGCCGGGGCATCGTATTACGGCGTCGCGGATGCCGAACTGCTGGCCAGGGACACCCACAAGTTCGAGTCGCGGTACCTGGACGGTCTGATCGGGCCGTACCCGGCGGCGGTCGACACCTACCGGGAGCGTTCGCCGATCCACCACCTCGATCGGCTGAACTGTCCGGTGATCCTGCTGCAGGGCGCCGACGACAAGGTCGTGCCGCCCAACCAGGCCTACGACATGGCCGATGCGCTGCGCAGCAAGGGACTGCCGGTCGCGCTGATCGTCTTCGACGGCGAGGGTCACGGATTCCGCAGGGCGGAGAACATCATCCGCGCGCAGGAGGCGGAACTCAGCTTCTACGGGCAGGTGTTCGGTTTCACCCCCGCGGACGAGGTCGAGCCGGTGCCGATCGAGAACCTGAGCAGCTGACCAGTACCCTCCCGCCGTCACGATCCGACTGGGTCGCAGGTGTCCCCACCCGCCGTTGGATAGCTCTGCTATCGGGAGGCGACCGCGAGGTCCAGCGCCGGCTCGTAGCGGCCGAGGAAGTGCGGATCGGGCGCGGTGATCGCGTCCCATACCGCCTTCACCGAGGCGGGGACCTCGCGGGCGGTGTATTCGAGGCCGCGGCCCCCGACGGCGCCACTGGCCACCCCGACGACGTCGATGCCCGCGTGTCGACACAGGAACAGCGCCCGCGGCAGGTGGAACCCCTGGGTCACCACGATCGCCTTGGTCACGCCGAAGATTTTCCGGGCGCGCACGCACGAGTCGTACGTGTCGAAGCCGGCGTGGTCGCGGACCACCTGCCGGGTGGGCACACCGTGCTCGACCAGCCACCTCTGCATCGCGGTCGCCTCGTCGTGATCGACCGTGCTGTTGTCACCGGAGACCAGGATCGCCTTGACCGTGCCCGCGGCGTACAGGGCCCTGGCGTCCTCGAGCCGGGCCTGCAGGTAGGGCGACGGTGAGCCGTCGGAGCGCAGCCCGGCGCCCAGGACCAGCGCGACCGGCGCCGGCGGTGCGACCGCCACCGTGTGCACGGCGCTCGCGGTGCTGATCCGGATCCAGGCGAAGGATCCAGCGCTCACCAGGACCACCAGCAGCACGCCGAGCGCACTCGCGGTCAGAATCCGGTGCCGGCGCACCCACCTGCGGATCCGCCGCGGTCGCGCGGCAGGCGTGGTCGGTGGCGACGCCGGTTCGTCCGGTCCGGGCCGGCCGGCCTCGATGCCACCATCCACGCCGCGACCTCCGATGCCGAGAACCCCGCCGAGAATCCCACCAGCGATGGGACGTGCGGGACGACGGGAGGTTGTGCCCCGGTCGGGTCAGGATCGGACGAAGGCCAGCAGGTCGGCGTTGATCGTCGCGGCCTCGGTCGTCGGCATGCCGTGCGGGAACCCCGGGTAGGTCTTGAGGGTCCCGTTCTGCACGAGTTGCGCGGACAGCGGAGCGGAGTCGGCGTACGGAACGATCTGGTCGTCGTCGCCGTGCATCACCAGGACCGGCACCGAGATCTTCGTCAGATCCTCGGTGAAATCGGTCTCGGAGAACGCGGCGATGCCGTCGTAGTGCGCCTTCGCGCCGCCCATCATGCCCTGGCGCCACCAGTTCTCGATGATCGCCTCGGACGATTCCACCCCGGGGCGATTGAACCCGTAGAACGGCCCGGACGGCAGCGCCCGGTAGAACTCGGAACGGTTGGCCGCCAGTTGGGCCCGCAGATCGTCGAAAACGCTCGTCGGCAGGCCGCCGGGGTTGGCATCGGTCTGCACCATCAGCGGCGGCACGGCGCTGATCAGGACCGCCTTCGCCACGCGGCTCTCGCCGTGACGGGCGATGTAGTGCACGACCTCGCCGCCACCGGTGCTGTGACCGACGTGGACCGCGTCGTGCAGGTCGAGCTCGGCGGTCAGTGCGGCCAGGTCGTCGGCGTAGTGGTCCATGTCGTGACCGTCGTCGGTCTGGGTGGAGCGTCCATGTCCCCGCCGGTCGTGGGCGATCACCCGGTAGCCGTGCTGGAGGAAGAACAGCAACTGGGTGTCCCAGTCGTCGGCCGAGAGTGGCCAGCCGTGGCTGAACACGATCGGTTGGCCCGAGCCCCAGTCCTTGTAGAAGATCTCCGTGCCGTCGGTCGTGGTGATCGTGCCCATGCGCTGCCTCCGGTGGTCTGGGACGGCGCCGAACCGCCCCGCCCCACGAGCGTACGCACCGGAGGTCAGGGAGCTCCGAGCGCGCTGTGGTCCCGGATCTCGGACCGCTCCGGCATAAGGTGACCGGGTGCCAGACTCCACCGCTGCAGTCCACGCCGTTGATCCCGAGTTCCTCGCCCTCCCGCTCCGGCTGCTCGCCGACGCCGCACTGAGCGCGGCCACCAAGGCGGGTGCCGGCTTCGCCGACTTCCGGATGGAGCGGCTGGTCAGCGCCGACCTGACCATCCGCGACACCGCCGTCCAGGGCGCCACCGACGCGGTGAGCAGCGGATACGCAGTCCGGGTGGTGGTGGACGGCACCTGGGGTTTCGCCGCATCGGTGGACGCCACGCCGGAGGCGGCCGCAGCCACCGCGCGGCAGGCGGTCGAGATCGCCAGGGCGCTGGCCTCGGTGGTGTCCGAACGCGTCGAGCGGGCCGCCGAGCCGGTGTACGCCGACGTCACCTGGGTCAGCGACTACCGGATCGACCCCTTCGCTGTGCCGGCCGCCGACCGGATCGGGCTACTGCTCGACCGTTCCGAGCGGCTGCTGGCCGCGGACGGGGTGCAGCACACCAGCGCCGGACTGTTCCAGGTCAAGGAGAACAAGTTCTACGCCGACACCGCCGGTACGGTCACCACCCAGCAGCGGGTCCGCCTGATGCCGACGCTGGAGGCGGTCGCCGTCGATTCGGCGTCCGGCGCGTTCGAGTCCATGGCCTCGCTCGCCCCTCCGGTCGGCCGCGGCTACGAGTACCTGACCGATGGGGGTTGGGACTTCGACGATGAGATCTCCCGGATTCCAGGCTATCTCGCCGAGAAGGCCAAGGCCCCGTCGGTGTCTCCCGGCACGTACGACCTGGTCGTCGACCCTTCCAACCTCTGGCTCACCATCCACGAGTCGATCGGTCACGCCACCGAGTACGACCGCGCGATCGGCTACGAGGCGGCCTACGCCGGAACCTCGTTCGCCACCCCGGACAAACTCGGCACGCTGCAGTACGGCTCGCCCATCATGAACGTCACCGGCGACCGCACCGTCGCGCACGGGTTGGCCACTATCGGCTACGACGACGACGGAGTGGCCGGCCAGTCCTGGAAGCTGGTGACCGGCGGGGTTCTGACCGGCTACCAGCTCGACCGGGTGTTCGCCCGACGGTTGGGGCTGGACCGCTCGAACGGCTGCGCGCACGCCGATTCGCCGGTGCACATCCCGATCCAGCGGATGGCGAACGTGTCCCTGCAGCCGGATCCGGTCGGCGGCTCCACCGCCGACCTGATCGCCGGCATCGACAACGGCATCTACGTGGTCGGCGACAAGTCCTGGTCGATCGACATGCAGCGGTACAACTTCCAGTTCACCGGACAGCGGTTCTACCGGATCGAGAACGGCCGGCTGGCCGGGCAACTACGAGACGTCGCGTACCAGGCGACCACCACCGACTTCTGGGGGGCGATGGACGCGGTCGGCGGGCCGGACACTGTCGTTCTCGGCGGCGCGTTCAACTGCGGCAAGGGCCAACCGGGTCAGGTCGCTGCCGTCTCGCACGGCTGCCCGCCGGCCCGGTTCCGGGGGATCTCCATCCTGAACACGGTGCAGGAGGGGGCGGCATGATGGAATCCGGTGCGACGCAGGGAGTGTCCGTGCTGCTGAGTCCGCAACAGATCGTCGAGACAGCGCTCGCCGCCGCGACGACGGACGGCTGCATCGTGGTGGTCAACACCACCGGCGAGGCCAATATCCGCTGGGCCAACAACACGGTGACGACCAACGGAATCGCCCAGACCATGAGCTGGTTCGTGGTGGCGGTGTCCGGCGGTGCCGCCGGTACGGTCGCCGCTTCGGCGGCGGCCGCCGAATCGACAGCCTCGATCGCGCAGGTGGTGCGGGCCGCGGAGGAAGCGGCCAGGGCCTCCGCTGCCTCGGGCCCGGCCCGGGACGCGCAGCCGCTGGTCACCGGTGGCGCCGATGACGCGTTCGCGCTCCCCGCCGAGGGCACCACGTTCGAGGTCTACAGCGGGTTGATCGACGGCCTGGCCCGGGCGTTCGACGAGGCCCGGAGCGGCGATCGGATCCTCTACGGCTTCGCCCGGCACGAGCTGACCACCACCTATCTCGGCTCGTCCACCGGACTGCGTCGGCGTTGGGTGCAGCCGACCGGAACGCTCGAGGTGAACGCGAAATCCGCTGACCTGAGCCGATCGTCGTGGGCGGGTATGTCAACGGCGGACTTCACCGACGTGGACGTGCTCGCCATGTCGACGTCGCTGGCCGACCGGCTGGGCTGGGCACAGCGTCAGGTCGACCTGCCACCTGGTCGCTACGAGACGGTGCTGCCGCCTACCGCGGTCGGCGATTTCATGATCCCGTTCGCCTGGGGCGCCGCCGCGCGTCCCGCCCACGAGGGCCGTTCGGCGCTGTCGAAGGCCGGTGGCGGCACCCGTCTCGGGGAACGGCTGACCGAACGAGCCTTCTCGCTCTACGGGGATCCGACCGAGCAGGGCATCGAGTGCGCGCCCTTCCTGGTCACCGGGCACTCCGCCGACGAGATCTCGGTGTTCGACAACGGCGCGCCGGTCGGCCGCACCAGCCTGCTGGCCGACGGGGTGTTCAGCGGGCTGCTGCAGACCCGAGGATCCGCAGCCGAGTACGGGGAGGACTTCTCGCCGTTCGCCGACAACCTGGTGCTCACCGGCGGCGACCAGTCGCGGAGCACCCTGGATCTGGTGGCCGACATCGACCGCGGCCTGCTGGTCACCTCGCAGTGGTACCTGCGCGAGGTGGATCCGATGACCATGCTGATGACCGGGCTGACCAGGGACGGTGTGTTTCTCGTCGAGGGTGGCGAGATCACCGCGGCGGTCAACAATTTCCGGTTCAACATGTCACCGCTCGAGGTGCTCCGCCAGGCCGGCGACGTCGGCCGGACCGAACGGTGTCTGTCCCGCGAGTGGAGCGACTGGTTCACCCGGACCGCCATGCCCTCGATCAGGGTGGAGGGCTTCAACATGTCCTCGGTCTCGGCGGCACGCTGACCGGTCCGGGTACGATCCGACCACGCAGCGCTGCGAGGCGGTGAAACCCGGATGCCTGCACATTTCGCCCAGCTACTCGATGATGCGCGCCATCGCGGCTTCGTCGGTCGCCGCGCCGAGCTCGCCCGATTCGACGCCGCCCTGGCGGGAGCGACGCGCCATCGGGTGCTGTTCATCCATGGTGTCGGGGGCATTGGAAAGTCCACTCTGCTGGCCGAGTTTCGTCGGCGATCCATCGCCGAGGGCCGTACCGCCCTACTCCTCGACGGACGCGACATCGATCCGTCCGCGGAAGGGATGCAGACCGCTGTTGCCCGGACGCTGAGCACGACGAGCCAGGCCGGGGCCGCAGCTCGAGGATGTGATGACCCCGGTGCTGCTGGTGGACCACTACGACCAACTGGGACCCGTCGACGACTGGATCCGTCTCGAACTGCTCCCGTCCCTGTCCGCAGAGGCGCTGGTCGTGCTGGCCGGCCGCACGGCCCCCGGCGCATCATGGGCCGGCGACCCGGGATGGCGGCACCTGCTGACCGTCGATCGGCTGGATCCGCTCGACCGCGTGGACAGCGGAATGCTGTTGCAGCAGGCGGGTGTCGACCCGGACCGGTGCGCGGCTCTGGCGGAACTGGGTCGTGGCCATCCACTCGCCCTTGCCCTGCTGGGCGAGCTCGCCGGCACCTCCGGCGTGGTGCCCGACCAGCTCGGCGACGTCCCGGATCTGGTCACCGCGTTACTCGAGGTGGTGATCAGCCGGGCTCCGACCCCTGCGCACGCGGCCGGTCTGGCGACCTGTTCGCAGGCCTGGTACACCACCGAGGACCTGCTGGTGCGCACCGTCGGTGGTGCGGCCACGGAGGTCTGGGACTGGCTGGACGGGCAACCGTTCGTGGTGCGGGGTCCGCACGGGCTCACGCCTCACGACCTGGCCAGGGACGTGTTGGCGGTCGAGTTCGAGCGCCGGGCTCCGCAGCGGTTCCGGGCGCTCGCCCGGGTGGTGCACGACCACGTGGTCGCCGAGTTGCGGGCGTCCTCGGGCGCCCAGCGCACCCGGATGGCCCAGGAGTTGCTGTTCCTGCACCGGCGGAGCCCGCTGACCGCGACCTTCTGGAGCCTGCGCGCACAAGGATCGGCGGCGGTGCTGCCGGCCCGGCCGGAGGATCAGGCACAGGTGGTCGCCCTGCTTGCGGCCAACGAGAATGCTGCGAGCGCCGAGCTGGCCACCGAGTGGCTCGACGAGATTCCCGACGCGTTGCACGTGGTGCGCGATCACGGCCGGGTCCGCGGGTTCGCCTACTGTCTACTGCTCCCCACCGGATCCGCGCTGGATCAACGGGACCCGGTGGTCCGTGCGGTGTTCGACCACGCTGCGACGGCGCCGCCCCGACCCGGCGAACTGATCCACCTGGCGCGGCTGGTCGGCGGCGCCGACGGCCACCAGCGCGATCCCTATGCGGCGCTGGCGATCTCGGTGCGCTCGGTGGTCGACTGGGTCACCCTTCCGCTGGCGTGGTCCTACGCTGCGGTCCTCGACACCGAGTGGTGGGCACCCTACTTCGACTACCTCGGGTTCGCCCGAATCGCCGACGTGGACGTCGCCGGATTGCCGGTCGCGGTCTTCGCGATGGACTGGCGCCGGCTGCCGGTCGATGCCTGGCTGGCCATGATGGCGGACCGTGAACTGTCCGGTACCGGTGGCCCGCCGCCGTCGGAGCTGCTGCGTCCGCGGCCGCTGAGTCGCGAGCAGTTCGGCGCCGCGGTCCAGTCGGGGCTGCGCGATCTGCACGATCCGAACCGGCTCGCGGACAACCCGCTCATCGGATCCCGGCTGGTTGCCGATGGGGAGGGCTCGGCGCCGGAGAGGCTGCGCGCGACGCTGGAACGGGGCGCCGAACGCTTGGCGGATCGACCGAGGTCGGCAGAGCTCGCTCGGGTCCTCGAGCACACCTACCTGCACACCGCCGCTACCCAGGAACGTGCGGCCGAAGCGCTCGATCTGCCCTTCAGCACCTACCGTCGGCACCTCGCCAAGGCCGTCGTCGAACTCACCGACCAGCTCTGGGCGATCGAGATCGGCCGCGTCACCTCGGCCGCCGAACTCCCGGCAGCGCCCTGGACCGCATCCGAGCCGTGACGGCACCCGCTCCGCCGCCGATCCCGTTCGGCAGGCATCGGCCCCACAACCAGGGTGGGCGATCCACCGCAGCAGGGCGGCACCACGGTCATCGTCCGCGCAATGAGCAGCAGTTGGACAGGAAGTGGACTGGTGTCGCCCGGCCCCAGGGCCGACGCTGGGCAGATCCGGTGTCGAGCAGGCCCGGTGCTCAGCACGGACCTGGTGAGCAGAACCCGGTGGAGGTGGACCGATGTCGGAGATCCTGGTGCTCGGAGCCGGCCTGAACGGCCTGACAACAGCGATGCTGCTGGCCCGTGACGGCCACCGGGTCACGGTGCTGGAGCGGGACCCGGCCCCGCCGCACGGCGATTCCGAGCAACTCTGGAACTCCTGGGACCGGCCCGGCGTCAACCAGTTCCGCCAACCGCACATCATGCTCCCCCGCTGGCGGCAGGAAGTGGAGCGGGACCTGCCCGAAGTCCTCACCGAACTCGAGGCCCGCGGCGGCCGCCGGCTGAACCTGGCCGAGTTGCTGCCGGAGGCGATGACGGGCGGGTTCCGTCCCGGGGACGAGCGGTTCGCCACCGTGACCGCGCGCCGGCCGGTCCTGGAGGCCGCGGTGGCGGCGGTGGCCGGACGGACGCCGGGTCTCACCATCCGCCGCGGCGCGGCCGTCACCGGGGTGTTGACCGCAGGCGACGCGGACGACGTCGGAGACGGCGGCATCCGTCAGGTGCAAGGGGTGCTCACCGGCGACGGTGAAGCGATCCGGGCCGGCCTGGTCGTGGATTGCACCGGGCGGCGGTCGACCGTCGCTGCACTCCTCGAGCGCGCCGGAGCGCGACCTCCGCTGGAGGAACGCGAGCACTCCGGCTTCGTCTACTACATGCGGCACTTCCGGTCGCGGAACGGGCGGTTGCCGCAGGCGACCGCGACCTTGCTGCAGCACTTCGACAGCGTGTCGATCCTGACCCTGCCGGGTGACGGGACCACCTGGTCGGTCGGCTTCGTGGCCTCCTCCCGGGACCACCCGCTGCGGATGTTGCGCGAGACCGAGCTCTGGGAAAGAGCTCTCGCCCAGTACGACACCGCGGCCGGCTGGGCGCTCGGCGACCCGATCACCGATGTGCAGGTGATCGCCGGACTGGAGGATCGACGGCGCCGCTACGTGCTCGACGGGGCGCCGGTGGTCACCGGTCTGGTGGCGGTCGGCGACTCCTGGGCCTGCACCAACCCGTCCCTGGGTCGAGGGGCCGCGATGGGTGCCGTACACGCCGTTGTCCTGCGGGATGCGCTGCGGGCCTGCGGCACCGAGGATCCGCGCGCCCTGGTGCTGGCCTTCGACGAGTTGAGCGAGAAGCTGGTCGCCCCGCTCTTCATTGCCACCCGCGGCGTCGATCGGCACCGGCTGGCCGAGATCGAGTCCGACATCGCCGGAAAGCCCTATCGGACCACGGATTCCGCCTTCGCACTCGGTGCGGCGCTGTACGGGGCGGCTCCGACCGATCCCGATCTGCTCCGCGCCTACCTCGAGGTGGTCGGCTTCCTGCGTTCGGGCCAGGAGGCGCTGGCCGGCCCGCGGATGCTCGAGCGGGTGATCGCCCGCGGCACGGACGTACCCCGGTACCCGACCGGTGCGCCACGGCGGCCGGAACTGCTGGCGGTACTCGGAGCTCCCGGGCAGCCCACACGGTCGGCAGCTGCGGCCGGCCCCCGACCCGTCCAGGTGCATGTCCCCGTGCAGGTGCACGTCGAGGATGCCGGACAGGGGGACCCGGTGCTGATGCTGCACGGCTGGCCGGACGACCACCGGGTCTGGCGCCATCAGATCCCCGCGCTGGCGGCGGCCGGGTACCGGGTGATCGCACCGGACCTGCGCGGTGCCGGCGCCTCGGACAAGCCGGTCGGCGTGCAGCGGTACGGGATGCTGGAGGTGCTCGGCGACCTGATCCGACTCCTCGACCGACTGGCGTTACCCCGGGTGCACGTGATCGGGCACGACTGGGGCGGGGCGATCGGCGCCATGCTCGCCACCCTGGCGCCGGCCCGGGTCGCCAGCCTGTCCTGCCTCTCGGTCGGGCACCCGGCGGCGTTCGGTGCCGGTGGGTGGCGGCAGCGGGAGAAGTCGTGGTACATGCTGCTGTTCCAGTTCGAGGGAGTCGCCGAGCAATGGCTGGCCCAGGACGACTTCGCCAACCTGCGGCGCTGGGCCGGGCACCCCGACATCGAGGACGTGGTCGCCAGGCTGCGAGATCCGGCCGCCTTGACCGCCGGACTCGGGCTGTACCGGGCCATCCTGCCGCCGGAATCGATGCTGGCCAGGCCCGCCCCGCTACCGCCGATCCAGGCCCCCACCATGGGGATCTGGAGCTCCGGTGACCTGGCGGTCACCGAACCGGCGATGACCGGCACCGAGCGCTTCGTCGCCGCGAGCTGGCGCTACGAAAGGATGGACGACATCGGCCACTGGATGCAGCTGGAGGCACCCGAGCGGACCACCGCGCTCCTGCTCGACTTCCTCGGCGAGCATCCGCTGGCCGCTCGATCGGTGGCCCGGGAAGTGGCGGGCTCCCGCTGAGCCGCGATCAGTGTTCGGCGAACGCCGCCAACACCGGGGCGCAGCGCAGCACCTCGGCCGGCCCGGCCAGGTCCGGCAGCGCGACGAAGACGGTTCGCACGCCGCGCTCGGCCAGCACCCGATAGCGGCCGATGTGCTCGAGGACGGTGCCGGCGTGGTGGGCGCCGGCGAACTTCTCCGCCGACGCCCGGCCGCGAAGGCGCTCCACGATCAGCGCGGCCTCCTCCCGGTCCCGACCGATCACCGGCACGTCGAGCACACTGACAGCCACCTCGGCACGCGGGCGGCCGATCCGGTCGAGTTCAGTGCGCAGCAGCGGCAACGCCCGGTCCAGGTCGGGAAGCCGGACGTTGCACCCGTCGGCCATCCGGGCGGAGATGGCCAGCGTCCTCGGGCCGCTCCCGCCGACGATGATCGGCACCGCCGCCACCGGACGCGGATAGCTGGTGGACTCCGGGAGCTGCACCCGTACTCCGTCATAGGCCTTGGTGCCCGTCGACCAGAGGGCCCGCAGCGTCTCGATCGTCGCCTCCAGCAGATCCAGACGACGTGCGGGCGAAGGAAAGTCGAGCCCGAACCCGGCGTGCTCGCGGTCCCACCAGCCGGCGCCGAGTCCGCAGAACACCCGGCCGCCGGTGAGCGCGTCCAGGGTCGCGACGGTCTTGGCCAGCACCCCGGCGGAGCGGTAGGTGACCGGGCTCACCAGGGTGCCCAGCCGTAGCCGTGGAGTGAGGCCGCCGAGCAACCCCAACGTGACCCAGGGCTCCGGGATCGGCTCCCAGGCCCTGCCGACCTGCGGGATCTGAATGAGATGGTCCATCAGCGCGATACCGGCGAAGCCGGACTCGTCGGCGGCGGTCGCCACCGCCGCCAGCCAGCCGGCCGGGTCGTCACCCCACGGAAACCGGGAGATCTGCAGCACGAACTCGAGGGCCGCGGCCGAGGCCTGCTGCCGGTCGGCCGCAGCCAGGGCACCGGCGACGTGCGCCGTCTCCGGTGCTGCGGCCTGCTCAGCATCGATCACGAGATCCCATCCCTCGGAGGCGATCTCGAGGTCGATGGTGCGCATCCGGCGGAGCTGGCCGTCCAGCGCCGCGGCCGGCACCGGCAGGTCCCGCGCCGCGTTGCGCCGCCGGCACGTGGCCGGATCGGTCTGCACCACCACCGCAACGGTCGGCAGGCCGGCCCGTCGACCCGCCTCGAGGTAGTGACTGCGGCGTCCGGGATCCAGCCCGAGCGTGTCGACCACCGTGGTCAGCCGCCGACGGGTCCGGGCGGCGATCACCGCGTCCACGATCGCGAAGGCGTCGCCGGACGCGGCCAGGTCGTGTGGTCCGGTGCCGACGACCGCGCGCAGCGCATCCGACGACACGATCTCGGCGGCCCGATAGCGTCGGCCGGCCCAGGTCGACTTCCCCGCACCGGACGCACCGATCAGCACGACGACGGCGGGGTCCGGAATGCCGTGCGGCGGCGTCATGCGCCCGAGTGTGGCACCGGCGCATCAGCGGCGGCGTCCGAGCTGCCTCCGGACCTCGCCGTGCCGGGTCAAGCAGCCTCTCTCACTATCGACCAGTATCAAACACGACGTGGGCAGCATCACGATTCTGAATCGATCTCTTTCTCGATTCTGAGACTCGTCACACGCTGGTACTCGGGCAATTCTCTCGTTCGGGTCGCTAGTCTCGTCGGATTCCCCACCCCAACGGCGGTCAGGCCGGACGTTTCGGCGTTCCTGGATCCTGCCCGGCAATCAAACATTCGCTGTGCGAATTCGAACCGGACAGGACGCGAACAGCGCCGGGCTCGATCCGCGCAGGATTCGATCAGGAGATGGTGCAGATGACCGCAGTCGCCGACCCGACTGCAACCTTCGTCGCGACCGGCGGCGCCGGCGGTCGCCCGCCGCTGCCGACGCAACCGGCCGATGGCGCCAGCTCGACCCCGCCGGTGCATCCCGATCTCGCGGCCTGGGTCGCCGAGGTGGCCGGGCTCACCCGTCCGGACCGGATCGTTTGGACCGACGGTTCCGACGCGGAGTGGACCGGTCTGACCGACAGGCTCGTTGCGGCGGGCACTTTCACCCGGTTGACCGGGAAGACGAATTCCTTCCACTGTGGTTCCGACCCGAGCGACGTGGCGAGGGTGGAGGACCGGACCTTCATCTGCTCGGTGGACGAAGCCGACGCCGGCGCCACCAACAACTGGATGGACCCGGTCGAGATGAAGGCGATCATGACCGGTCTGTACGACGGCTGCATGACCGGTCGGACGATGTACGTTGTCCCGTTCTGCATGGGTCCGTTGGACGCGCCGGCGCCGATGCTCGGCGTCGAGATCACCGACTCGGAATACGTGGTCGCCTCCATGCGGGTGATGACCCGGATGGGTACCGCGGCCATGGAGCTGATCAACGCCGGTGGCCGTTGGGTGCGGGCATTGCACTCGCTGGGCGCGCCGCTGGCCCCCGGCAAACCCGACGTGGCCTGGCCCTGCAACGACACGAAGTACATCACCCAGTTCCCCGAGGAACGGATGATCTGGTCCTTCGGCTCCGGTTACGGCGGCAACGCCCTGTTGGGCAAGAAGTGCTACTCGCTCCGGATCGCCTCGGTGATGGCCAGGGACGAGGGCTGGCTGGCCGAGCACATGCTGATCCTGAAGCTGACCAACCCGGCCGGTGCCGTGCACTACGTGGCAGCGGCCTTCCCGAGTGCCTGCGGCAAGACGAATCTGGCGATGCTGGAACCCACCGTCCCCGGCTGGAAGGTCGAGACCCTCGGCGACGACATTGCCTGGATGACCTTCGGCACGGACGGCCGGCTGTACGCGGTGAACCCCGAGTACGGACTGTTCGGCGTCGCACCGGGCACCGGGTGGAAGACCAATCCGAACGCGATGCGCACCATCGCGCTCGGCAACTCGGTCTTCACCAACGTCGCGTTGACCGACGACGGCGACATCTGGTGGGAGGGGATGACCGACGAGCCGCCGGCCCACCTGATCGACTGGAAGGGCGACGACTGGACCCCCGACTCGAGCACGCCTTCCAGCCACCCCAATTCGCGGTTCTGCACCCCGATCACCCAGTGTCCGATCATCGCCGACGAGTACTTCCAGCCGGACGGGGTGCCGATCTCGGCGATCCTGTTCGGCGGTCGACGCAAGACCACAGTGCCGCTGGTCGCCGAAGCCAGGGATTGGCAGCACGGGGTGTTCCTCGGTGCCACCCTGTCGTCGGAGACCACCGCGGCCGCGACGGGTGCCGTCGGGGTGGTGCGGCGGGATCCGATGGCGATGCTGCCGTTCATCGGGTACGACGCCGGCGACTACTTCGCCCACTGGATCGACGTCGGCAAGGGCGCCGACGCCCAGAAGCTGCCGAAGATCTTCTACGTCAACTGGTTCCGGCGGGACGCCGACGGCGGCTTCCTGTGGCCCGGTTTCGGCGAGAACTCGCGGGTACTCAAGTGGGTGGTCGGTCGGCTCGAGGGTTCGGCGTCGGCCGTCGAGACGCCGATCGGGCACGTCCCGACCCTGCAGGCGATCGACACCGCCGGTCTCGACCTGACCGAGGAAGCACTGGCCGCCGCCCTCGCGGTCGACGTTGACGAATGGCGAGCCGAGATCCCGTTGATCGAGGACTGGTTCGGCGCCATCGGAGAGACCGTCCCCACGTCACTGCACGACGAGCTGGCGGCCCTGAAGCTGCGTCTCGGCATGACTGAGACTCGGGCCGGGTAGCCGGCGCACCTCGAGAACGTGGGCGCCGTCGACGTCGCCCGTCCCCGACGATGCCCGGAGCGTCAGCGTCGACGCTCCGGGTTTCGTCATGCCGGGTGCTCGCCGAGTGGCCTTCTGGTGGCATCGGCTCTCCCGACAAGCCGACAGCTAGTTCTGTCTTGACAAGAAAAGTGTTCGGTGCGACGATCGGCTCATGTACGACGTCGCAGTGATCGACGACCCGGCCGCAGCGGAGATCTCCCTCGACCCGGTCCGTGCCCGGCTGCTCGCCGCACTCGCGGTGCCGGGTTCCGCCTCGACAGTCGCCCAGCTGGTCGGACTGAGCAGGCAGAAGGCCAACTACCACCTGCGAGCGTTGGAGCGGCACGGCCTGGTCGAGTTGGTCGAGGAGCGGCGCAAGGGCAATACCGTCGAGCGGGTCCTGCAAGCAACGGCGTCGTCCTACGTCATCTCCCCGGCCGCGTTGGAACCGGTCGCACCGGATCCCTCCCGATCGCCGGACCAACTGTCCGCACGGTGGATGCTGGCCGTCGGCGCGCGCCTCGTGCAGGACGTGGGCGTGCTGCTGGCCGGTGCTGCCGCAGCCGGAAAGCCGTTGGCGACCTTCACCATCGACAGCGAGATCCGGTTCGCCAGCGCGGCGGACCGGGCCGCGTTCGCCCGGGAGCTCGCGGTCGCCGTCACTGAGTTGGCCGCGAAATACCACGCGGAGACCGACGAGGGCGGCCGGCCACATCGGCTGGTCCTCGCCCTGCACCCCAGCCCGATCCGGCCGATGGCCGGGACAGCCACCACCACGACACCGGCCGTCCCGGCCGCCGCCACCACCGCCACATCACCGGCCGTCCCGGCCGCCGCCCTGAAGGAGATCTGAGAGATGGACACCGTCACTGGCAAGGAATTCGCGATCCGGTACGAGGGCCCGCTCCCGGGCACCATCGAGCAGGCATGGGACGCGATCACCGAGGGCACCTCCGGCTGGCTCTGGCCGACGGAGTACGAACACCGCGAGGGCGGCGAGGCACCCTATGGCGGGACCGTCCTGGTGTGGGATCCGCCGCACCGGGTCGTCGGCCGCACCGACGGCGAGAACGGCTGGTTCAACCAGCTGGAGAACGTCCTCGACCACACCCCTGAAGGTGGGGTCTACCTGCGGTACGTGCACAGCGGCGTGTTCACCGACGACTGGGACAGCCAGTACGACGGGGCGAGCAAGCACACCGTGTTCTACCTGCACACCCTCGGCCAGTACATCGAGTACTTTCCCGGCCGGCGGGCGGCCTACCTGGGAATCCACGACGGTCCGGCGACATCGTTGACACCGCAGGGCTTCGGCGTGCTCACAGCGGCACTCGGAATCTCCGACCGGACATCGGTGGGCGACCGGATCACCGTTTCGATCCCCGGCCTCGACCGGATCGACGCCGAGATCGACTACATCGACGACCATTTCGTCGGGCTACGCACCACAGACGCGATGTACCGGTTTTTCGGCCGGAACGCATGGGGCGCCCCGGTCGGCATGGGCCATCATCTGTTCGCACCGGACGCTGACGCCGAGAGAGCGGAGCGGTCGTGGCGGGACTGGATCGAGGCGGTCTACGCCTGAGCGGCGATGGCCTGCGCCAGGGTGGGCTGGGCCGCGTCCTTCGCGGACAGCCGGGACGGGTCGGCGGGATCGATGGGCAACGGCCACTCGATGCCCAGGGCCGGGTCGAGCGGATGTACCGCAGTCCCGGACATGCCCGGTACCCATTCGGCGTCGAAGCAGTAGACGTATTGCGACGGCTCGTCACTCGTGGACTGAAAACCGTTGCAGACACCGGCCGGTACCAGCACCTGGCGGCCGGGGACCAACGCCGCGGTGACCACCCGTCCGAGGCTCGGCGACCCGGGCCGGGTGTCGACGTAGGCGCCGAACGCGCTCCCCGCCACGATCGCCACCAGCTTCGTCATCGATTCGCCGTGCAGGCCGCGTACAGCGCCGCGGATGGTCTCGGTGACGTTGATCTGCTGCCAGGGCCCGGCGTGCAGCCCGGCCTCGAACATCGCGGACGTGCGGAACAGCTCCCGGACAGTGCCCCTCGGCTCGGCGATCTGCTTCATGGTCAGCACCACCAGCCCGTCGATGGCGGTGCGGGTGACCTCGAACGGGGTGATCTGCGGGCCGGACACCGGGCTACTGTGCACACCCGCCGTAGCGGCCGCCCTGGCGAATCTCGCCGCCAGTACGCGGCACACCTCCAGCAGCTCCGGTGGTCCCACGACCTCGAAATCCGCGTCCAGCGCGCCGATCCAGATGGCAAGCAGGGCGGGCGAATCGGCGCCGACCCGGACCCGGCAACTGCGGTCGTCAACGGCCTCGATGCGACTGGCGAACGGCAGCCGCCTGCGCACCTCGCCCGCCGGCGCGACACAAGGATCTCGGCGGTGATCAACCAGCCCGCGGTCGCCACCCCCCGGCGAACATGCGCCGCGACGTCGCCCTCGGGCGGTTCACGCCGATCGAAGTGGGCGCCCGTCGGGACGACCGGCGTCAACTGATCGACGCGGAACGTACGCCAGTCATCCCGGTCGAGGTCCCAGGCGACCAGATACCACCGACGCCCGCCGCGCACCAGCCAGTGCGGCTGCGTTCGCCTCCGTGACCTCGATCCATCGAAGGCCCGATAGTCGAACCGGAGTTCCACGGCATCCCGGCATGCCGAAGCGATCGAGGTCAGGACCGCAGGATCGACGCCGGGCCCGGCCCCTGGAATGGCCACCATCGCTGCCTGCAGGGCCTCGACCCGCCGTCGCAGCGCGGCCGGCAGCATCAGCTCCAGCTTCGCCAATGCGCCGACGGTCGTTTCGGCCAGCCCGGTGACGGTCGTGTCAGCACCCGCCCCGGCGCCGAGCGCGATCGTCACCGCGACCGCTTCGTCGTCGTCGAGCAGCAGTGGCGGGAGGGATGCGCCGCGACCCAGCCGGTAACGGCCGCCGACCCCGGTGGTCGAGTCCACCGGATAGCCGAGGGTCCGCAGCCGCGCGACATCGTTACGCACCGTCCGGGTGGTGACGCCGAGCTTGTCCGAGAGCTCGCGACCGGACCAGTCGCGTCGCTGCTGGAGCAGTCCGAGCAGTGCGAGCAGCCGCGCCGACGTCTCGATCATTGCGTCAGGATCGCATGCCAACGAGGAACGTTCTGTTCCGCAATCGATTCTAATGTGCCGGTCATGGCCACTTCCGTGACGATCCGCCCGTTCCGCATCGACATCAGCGAGGCAGCGCTCACCGACCTCCGAACCCGGCTCGCCGGTGCTCGGTGGCCGGCGGCCGGCCCGACGTCGAACTGGTCCCGTGGGGTCCCGCTCGACTACCTCCGGACGCTGGCCGACTACTGGCGCACCGAGTACGACTGGCGCGCCCAGGAGCGGGCGCTGAACCGGCTGCCGCAGTTCACCGCCGATGTCGGTGGGCAGACGGTGCATTTCGCCCATATCCGAAGCCCGGAGGTCGGGGCACTGCCGCTGGTGCTCAGCCACGGATACCCCAGCTCGTTCGCCGAATTCCACCTCATGGTCGGTCCGCTCACCGACCCGGGCGCGCACGGCGGCGATCCGGCCGACGCCTTCCACCTCGTGATCCCGTCGCTCGTGGGCTTCCCGTTCTCGCAGCCGGTGTCGTCGTCGGGCTGGGATGTCGGCCGAACCGGTCGGGCGGTGGCCGCCGTGATGGCGGAGTTGGGTTACGACAGGTACGGCGTGCACGGCGGCGACGCCGGCGCTGGTGTGTCGTCGACCCTGAACGCCGCCGGGCACACCGTCGGCCAGCATGCGCCGACCGACCCCGCGAGCATGCTGGCCTTCCTTCCGCTGCCCGACGGCGCCCTGACGCCGACCGAGCAGAGCCGGTTGGACCGGATGCTGGCCTACCGCTCCGAGTACGACGGCTATCTCCGGATCCAGTCCACCCGACCGCAGACGATCGCCTACGCACTGCAGGATTCACCGGTCGGCCAGCTCGCCTGGATCGCGGAGAAGTACGCCGAGTGGACCCACCCCTCGTCCACGCTGCCCGAGGAGGCGGTCGACATCGACCACCTGCTCACCACCATCGCCCTCTACTGGTTCACCGGGGCGGGTGCCTCAGCGGCGCACTTCCTGTACGACGCCGCCCATTCCGCGACGCCGTGGGGCGATCAAGGGAGTGCGCCGAGCGGATTCTCTGTGTTCGGCGTCGACGCCGACACCCGCACTGTCGTGCATCGGATGCGTCCGGCCCTCGACCCGGACGGGACCGCGTTCTGGTCGGAACACGCTGAGGCCGGCCACTTCCCGGCGATGGAGTCGCCGACCCAGCTGGTGGGCGATCTTCGAGCATTCTTCCGCGACAAGCGCTGACCGGGTTCCGACGCGCGCGGCCGGAGAGCTCAGCTCTCCGGCTCGGCCGCCGGGGGCTTCCGGAGGATCTTGCGCAGGAGGATCAGCGCGATCACCGCGAGCACGATCGGCGCCACCCGCTTGAGTACCGGTGCACCGGCCGCCTCGAGCAGGTCGACCGGTTCCGCGGCCCGCCCGGTCGGGGTGCGATGCGCGCCGACCCCGGGAGTTCCGGGCGGCACTGCGGTCGCAGGTGTGGTGAGTTCGGCAGCGATCTCGTCCGGGTTCTCCACGTCGATCAGGGTCGCGCCGCCGGCCGCCTTGCCGGTCAGTTGGGTGGAGACGCAGTCGGCGAACTGGCCGATGAGTTTGTTGCCGACCTCGACCATCACCCCGCGGCCGAACTGGGCCGGCCGTCCGGTGATGGACAGGGTGGTGACCAACTCGACCTGGGTCTTGTTGGGAGCCAGCGGGGTGGCGGTCGCGGTGACCAGCATCGCGGCTGTCGACGACGACCGGGCGGCGTTGCCGGTCGCCTCGATCTTCGCCGTGTGCCGCACCTCGTCCTTCTCGACGATCGTCGCCTTGCCCTTGTACGTCAGCTGGATCGGGCCGAGCTTGATCTTCACCGAACCGGTGAAGTTGTCGCCCTCGACGGTCTCCAGGGTCGCCCCGGGAAAGCACGGGCCCACCTGGTTCATGTCGAGCAGGGTCGCCCAGGCGGTTTCGATCCCGACCGGCACCTCGAAGCGGTGTTCCAGCTCCACATCTACCTCCACTGCTCTCGCGGGTGCGCCCATCGTGCGTCGAGACGTCCCGGGGCTTGATCGTAGGACGGCGCCGCGACCCCGGCCCGGGGAGGGACCCGGGGGATCGGTGGGCAGGGGCCGCGGATCGGGACGGGTGGCGGCTCGCCGACCCCTCTGCCGACCGGGTTGGGAATCGACGGAACTGGCGGTGTGACCCGGCAGCCACCGGAAGAACAGTTGAAATTTCCTCCAGCGCCGGAAGATCGACAGCCACCAACCGACTGGGGCGAGGGTTCTCCGGTGGTTCCGAGTTTCGGCCGTCCGACCGTCGGAGCCACCCGCGGTCGCATGATGCGGCAGAATCCATGTCAGTATCTGCACCACTGGTCCAGCGCCGATGCCAGCAGCCTCGGCGTAGGACTGCCTTCCGTCACAGCCGACGGGGACGCATGCGCCGCACACCCACGCGGCCGCTTCGCCGCCGCCGGTGCCGAATCCCGGTGATCCCGGGTGTCGGCCCAACCCAGGAGGAGATGTGCGCATGGCACCGGAGCAATGGACCCGGCCGGCCGATCCGGTGCGCGGGCACCCTGGCGCCGCGGCGACGCCGTCGCAGGTGGTCAAGGGTCTGCGGGCGACCAGCCAGGGTGCTGACCTGATCGAGATCCTGTCGCCGGAGGGCGTGCTCACCCCGCATCCCGACTATCCCCTCGAGGTGACCCCGGAGCTGCTGAAGGGTCTGTACCGGGACATGCTGCTGGTCCGCCGGTTCGATCGCGAGGCCAACGCCCTGCAACGGCAGGGTCAGTTGTCGATCTGGGTGCCGCTGCTGGGTCAGGAGGCCGCGCAGATCGGCGCCGGCCGCGCGATGCAGCCCCAGGACATGGCGTTCCCGTCCTACCGGGAGCATGGCATCGCCTGGTGCCGGGGGGTCGATCCGACCGAGCTGCTGGGGATCTTCCGCGGCACGGACCAGTGCGGCTGGAACCCGAAGGAAACGCGGTTCCACACCTACACAATCGTCATCGGCAATCAGGTCCTCAACGCCACCGGGTACGCGATGGGTCAGAAGTTCGACGGTGCCGTCGGCGAAGGGCCCGACGCGGAGGCGACCATCTGCTTCTTCGGCGACGGCGCCACCTCGCAGGGCGACATCCACGAAGGAATGGTCTTCGCCGCAGCGTTCGATGCCCCGGTCGTCTTCTACTGCCAGAACAATCAGTGGGCGATCTCCGAGCCGGTGGAGAAGCAGACCAGGGTGCCGCTGCATCACCGGGCACGGGGCTACGGATTTCCTGGCGTGCGGGTGGACGGCAACGACGTGCTCGCCTGTCTGGCCGTGACCCGGTGGGCCATGGACGAGTGCCGGACCGGTAACGGACCCGTGTTGATCGAGGCCTTCACCTACCGCATGGACGCCCACACCACCTCTGACGATCCGACGCGGTACCGGCTCGCCGACGAGACCGAGCATTGGAAGCTGCTCGATCCGATCGAGCGGGTGCGGGTGCACATGGTCCGCGGCGGTCTGGCCGACCAGGAGTTCTTCGACGGGGTCGATGCGGAGGCGGATGCACTGGCCGCGCGCTTCCGGGCGTTCTGCATGGCGATGCCGACGCCGGCTCCCGACCGGATGTTCTCGCATGTCTATGCGGAGCCGCACGATCAGATCGAACGCCAGCGTGCGGAGTACCTCTCCTACGTCGCCTCGTTCGAATCGTCCGGGGCTGATGGCCCCGGGGAACCGACACCGGCGGCCGGCGCGAAGGGCGGCCACTGAGATGGCGTCGCAAACGGTGACGCTGGGCAAGGCGATCAACATGGGCCTGCGCCGCGCCATGGAGGACAACGACAAGGTCGTGATCCTCGGCGAGGACATCGGCAAGCTCGGCGGGGTCTTCCGGATCACCGACGGGCTCCAGAAGGACTTCGGCGAGCACCGGGTGCTCGACACCCCGCTGGCGGAGTCCGGGATCATCGGGACCGCTGTCGGCCTGGCGCTGCGCGGCTACCGGCCGGTGTGCGAGATCCAGTTCGACGGGTTCGTGTTCCCGGGATTCGACCAGATCATCAGCCAGGTGGCCAAGGTGACCTACCGATCGCAGGGGGCCTGGACCATGCCGGTGGTCATCCGGATCCCCTACGGCGGCGGGATCGGAGCGGTCGAGCACCACGCGGAGTCCCCGGAGTCGTTCTTCTGCCACATCGCCGGACTGCGGGTGGTCGCCTGCGCCAACCCGCAGGACGCCTACGACATGATCCAGGACTCGATCGCCTGCGAGGATCCGGTGATCTTCTTCGAGCCCAAGCGACGCTACTGGGAGAAGGGCACGGTCGAAGCGGTCGCCGCCCGCTCGTCCGGGGCCGTGCGCCCGACGTTCTCGACGGTGCAGCGCCGGGCGGGGACCGAGGTCACCCTGGTCGGCTACGGCGCGACCATGCCCGTGGCGTTGGCGGCCGCCGACGCTGCCGAGGCGGAGGGCCGCTCGCTGGACGTCTTCGACCTGCGCACCCTCTCGCCGCTCGACCTCGACCCGGTGATCGCGTCGGTACGTCGGACCGGCCGCTGCGTGGTGGTCTCAGAAGCCCCCCGGGAGGCATCGTTGGCCTCCGAGCTCGCCGCCCGGATCACCGAAGAGGCCTTCTACTCGCTGGCCGCCCCGGTGCTGCGGGTGACCGGCTTCGACACCCCGTACCCGCCCAGCAAGCTGGAGGAGGGGTACCTGCCCGATCTGGACAAGGTGCTCGATGCCGTCGACCGCACGCTGGCCTACTGAGTTCTGAACAGGACGTACGCGCACATGGACCGCCTGCAGAAGTTCCCCATGCCCGATGTCGGCGAAGGTCTCACCGAGGCCGAGGTGCTCGAGTGGAAGGTCGCCGTCGGCGACGTTCTCACGGTCAACCAGGTGATGGTGGAGATCGAGACCGCGAAGGCGGCCGTCGAGCTGCCGTCCCCGCACGCCGGCCGGGTGCATGCGTTGCTCGTGGAGCCGGGGATCACGGTGGACGTCGGTACCCCGATCATCGTCATCGACACCCAGCCCGACGCCGGCCCGGTGCCCGCCGACCCGGCCGGCGGGCCTGCCGCGGCGCCGGCCCCGGACGGCCCGGCCGCCGACGCTGCGGCCTCCTCCGACGGCGGCCGCGGCGCCAAGATCGGCGAGGCGACCGCCGACGGTCGGGTCGCCACCCTGGTCGGGTACATCCCGGCCGCGGGTGCCAGCACCCGCCGACCTCGCAAGGCGGCCGCGCCGGGTGCCGGGTCCGCCGCGGTGGCCGACGCGTTCGGCGCGTCCTTCACCGGTGGTGCGCTGCCCACTGCGGTGCCCGACGCCGAGCCGGTCCGCGAACCGGCACCCGCGGCGGCGGCCGCCAACGGCGGCGGCCCGACCGTTCCTGCCGGCAGCCGGGCGCCACTGGCCACCCCGCCGGTGCGCAAGTTGGCCAAGGACCTGGGTATCGACCTGTCGACGGTGGTCGCCGGCCGCGCGGACGGCGTGATCACCCGCGCCGACCTCGAGGCGGCCACCGGGGATCCGGTCGCGGCCGCCGGCACCGCCGGTCGGCCGGCTGCCGGGTCCGGTGCGAGCTACGACCCTGGCACCCGCGAGCGGCGGATCCCGGTCAAGGGCGTCCGGAAGATGACCGCCGCGGCGATGGTCGCCAGCGCGTTCACCGCACCGCACGTGACGGAGTTCCTCACCCTCGATGTCACCGCGATGATCGAGCTGCGCGACCGGCTGCGCAAGCGACCGGAGTTCGACGGCGTGAAGCTCACCCCGCTCACCTTCGTGGCGCGCGCAGTGTGCCTGGCCGCGCGCCGGACGCCGGAGATCAACGCGGTCTGGGACGAGGCGGCGCAGGAGATCGTCGTCAAGGAGTACGTGCACCTCGGGATCGCCGCCGCGACGCCGCGCGGCCTGATCGTCCCCAACGTGCGGGACGCCGACCGGCTCGACCTGCTGGGCCTGGCTGCCGCGATCACCGCTCTCACCGACGTCGCCCGGACCGGGAAGACCCCGCCCGCCGACATGGCCGGCGGCACCTTCACCATCACCAACGTCGGCGTCTTCGGGGTCGACACCGGCACCCCGATCATCAACCCCGGCGAGTCGGCGATCCTGGCGTTGGGCTCGATCAAGGACGCGCCGTGGGTGGTCGACGGGCAGCTCGCGGTCCGCAAGGTCGGCCAGCTGGCGCTGTCCTTCGACCACCGGGTGATCGACGGTCAGCAGGGCTCGCAGTTCCTGGCCGATGTCGGCGCCCTGCTCGCCGATCCGGGTCTCGCGCTGGCCTTCTGAGGTCCCGCGCCCTCTCGCACACCGCGTCGAGTTAATCCGGACAAATGGGACGTGATACCCGGGATACGTCGACGCGGTGCGGGTGGCGGTGACGTGGCGTGCACGGGGCGACACCGCGCGTGACGGCCGCCCTCGTCGGCGACGGTAGAATGGCAAGCATCGTCGGCGGAATCGACGTATCACCGGCGAAACGGGTGTCTCTTTGGCATGGGCACCGACGATTCACGGCTTTGTGACCTGTTTCACCGGATGATCGGGAAACGAATGCAGGGCTCGCGACGTCTATACCCATGACAGGACCGGACACCAGGAACCCGATCGGGGTCCGCCGGATGTCGCAAGCATCGAAGGATTGATCAGCATGTCTAGCCTCGCGAAGGCCATCCGTAGCCGCCGTGAGATTTCCCGTACCCGTCGCGAGGTCGCGCGCGCCATCGACATGGCGCCCAGTGTCTCGATGCGTGACGAGTTGATCCTGATGGCGCAGCGTCAGCGGAACTTTCTCTAAGAGCTCGGACCTCCACCGGTAGCCCCGCCAGGCACCGGTCGAGCGCCCACCCCGACGACCCCGGGTCGTTGTCCCCGAACGGACAGCACCCGGGGTCGTTCCATGTCCGGGGTCGACCGCGGGTGGCCGCCGAGCACCAGTGCCGCCGAGCGCCCGCGCTGCCGGGGAACCGCCGAGCTGGATGCCGCCCGCGACTTCGACCGTGACCTGGCCCCGCGACGGGATCGTCCTGCATCTGGCCGCGTCGCAGGCGCCGGCCAGGCAGATCGGGGACCAGTCGAGCTGGTGGCGGGCGCCGGAAGGTGGCGGCCGGGTGCACGCGACCGTCGACGCTGCCGTCGCTGCGGCCTCCTCCGGGTGATCCGGCGGCATTCGGTTGATGCGGACGCACCAATTTTTGGCCGCTGTGTAACACGCGCGTGTCCACAACCGATAAGCTCAGTGACCCCGGGTGGCTGCCGGACCCCCGACCTGGCAGCCACCCGGGGTCTCTGTCTCCGGTCGGCGGTCCTCCGGTTCCGGAGCGTGTCTCCCGGCGCCACGCCCACGATCTAGGCTGCGGGAATGCCCGACGCCCCGCTCGCGATCCAGATGCTGCACGACCGGGTCATGATCAGACCCGGCTCCGCCGGCGAGCGGACCACCCGGGGCGGCATCCTGATCCCGGCCACCGCCGAGGTGGCCAAGCGCCTGGTCTGGGGCGAAGTGGCCGGTGTCGGCCAGCACGTCCGCTCGGTGAAGGCCGGCGACCGGGTGCTGTTCCACCCCGAGGACCAGTACGAGGTCGAGGTGGGCGGCGAGACCTACCTGGTGCTGCGTGAACGCGACCTGCATGCAGTCGGCACAGAGGCCCCTGCCGGCGGCGCCGGGCTCTACCTCTGAGGCTTCCCGGACCTTCGCTGGCGCCGGTGCTGTTGCCCGCCCCGCCCCGCCCGCCCTGCGCCGGATCCGGCCACCGCCGAGGGTTCTGCGTTCGGGGTCCGTCACCGGCCGGGAGTGCCCCGCCCGCACAGGTCGGCCGCGACTGAGCGACGATGGGCCCGCACGGTTCTGACGAACCCCGGGAGGCGCTCTGTGGAGCACTACGACCTACTCGTGATCGGCTCGGGGCCGGCGGGCCAGAAGGCCGCCATCGCGGCCGCCAAGTTGGGCAAGCGTTCCGCCGTCGTCGAACGCCGCGACATGATCGGCGGCGTCTGCATCAACACCGGGACCATCCCGTCGAAGACCCTGCGGGAAGCCGTCATGTACCTGACCGGGTTGAACCAGCGGGAGCTGTACGGCCACTCGTACCGGGTCAAGGACGAGATCACGGTCGCCGACCTGTCGGCGCGCACCCAGCACGTGATCACCCGGGAGATCGACGTCATCCGCAACCAGCTGTCCCGCAACCGGGTCGCGCTGTACACCGGCAACGCACGCTTCACCGACGCGCACACCGTCGAGGTGGAGAACGAGCACGGGATCCACCAGGCGGTCTCGGCCGACTACATCGTGATCGCAGTCGGTACCCGGCCGGCCCGGCCGACAACGGTCGACTTCGATGGCGCGACCATCGTCGACTCGGACCAGATCCTCGGCATGGAGCGGGTGCCGTCGTCGATGGTGGTGGTCGGCGCCGGTGTGATCGGCATCGAGTACGCGTCGATGTTCGCCGCCCTCGGCACCAAGGTGACGGTGGTGGAGAAGCGGCCGCGGATGCTGGAGTTCTGCGACCTGGAGATCGTCGAGGCGCTGAAGTACCAGCTCCGCGATCTCGCGGTGACGTTCCGGTTCGGCGAGTCGGTGAAGGAGGTGCAGAAGCACGGCGGTGGCACGCTGACCGTGCTCGAATCCGGCAAGCGGATCCCCGCCGAGACGGTGCTGTACTCGGCCGGCCGGCAGGGCGTCACCGATGAGCTCAACATCGCGGCTGCGGGGCTCGAGGCCGCCGACCGCGGACGGATCGCGGTGGACGAGCACTTCCGCACCGCGGTCCCGCACATCTACGCGGTCGGCGACGTCATCGGGTTCCCCGCACTGGCGGCGACCGCGATGGAACAGGGTCGGCGGGCGTCGTACCACGCCTTCGGCGAGCCGGTCGGCGGCCGGCTCGGCGACCTGCAGCCGATCGGCATCTACTCGATCCCCGAGGTGTCCTACGTCGGGAAGACCGAGGACGAGCTGACGGACGAGACGATCCCGTTCGAGGTCGGCATCTCCCGGTACCGGGAGCTGGCCCGCGGCACCATGCTCGGCGACTCCTACGGGATGCTGAAGCTGCTGGTGCACGCCGACACCCGGGCGATCCTCGGCGTGCACGTGTTCGGATCGTCGGCCACCGAGTTGGTGCACATCGGCCAGACCGTGATGGGCTGCGGCGGCACCGTCGACTATCTGGTGGACGCGGTCTTCAACTACCCGACCCTGGCCGAGAGCTACAAGGTCGCTGCACTGGACGCGGTGAACAAGATGCGTGCGATCGCCCGGGTGACCGGCTGACCTGCTCGGGCCGGCTGGCTGTTGGTGCACGCACTTTCTCGGCCTGCGAGCCGGCCGACTGGCCCGGGCAGGGTGGGTAGCCCGTTGTTGGCACGCCACGCCGGACAATCCGGGCTACCGGGTCAGTCTCGGGCTACGCCCGGTCTCTGGTCGGGCCGGGCAGGGTGGGTAGCCCGTTGTTGGCACGCCACGCCGGACAATCCGGGCTACCGGGGTCAGTCTCGGGCTACGCCCGGTCTCTGGTCGGTGCCGGGCAGGGTGGGTAGCCCGTTGTTGGCACGCCACGCCGGACAATCCGGGCTACCGGGGTCAGTCTCGGGCTACGCCCGGTCTCTGGTCGGTGCCGGGCTACCGGGGTCAGTCTCGGGCTACACCCAGGGAGCCCGTTGATAACGGAATTTTGCTGGTTCGTTACCGGTCGGTGATACTGAATCCCCACCAGCCATTCGGCGACACGCCGAAGCGCTTGACGAGGATTCGGCTTTCTGCGGTGTATGCGCCATGCGGATCGGGCCGGGGAGGAATCCGCAATGGCTCGAACCGACCGTGCACGGACCCGCTGGGTCGTCCTGATCGCCGCCCTCGCACTGGTCCTCGAGGTCGTCACCATCCCGGCCACCGCGGCGGCGGCCACTACGGCGGCACCGGCTCCCGGTCGCCCGACGATGGCGCCAATGATGGCCGTCGTCGCGGCCCGCTCGGCTGCGGCGTCGGCCGCCGCGCGCCCGGTCTGGGCGGGCGTATCGGCTGTGCGGGTGGACGGGAAATTGCGGCTGGCCGGGACCACGACGGCCAGGCGGGTGTCGCTGTTCGCGAGCACGCCGAGCGGAGGGTTCTCGTCGGCCACGGCACTGGGCGGACCGATCCTGGGGTCGGCGGCCGTCGTCTACACGGCGGCCACCCGCGGGTACGACGTCTACGTCATCGGTCTGGACCACCGGCTGCGGGTGCGGTCGCTGGCCAACGGCCGCTGGGGCGCCTGGAAGGTCCTCGGTTCCGGGCGCTACCAGGGCAGTCCGGCCGCGGTGGCGTCGCGGGACGGTGCGCAGCACATCATCGCGGTCGGGCGGGACCGGCACCTGTACGACGTGATCCGTCACGGCTCGGCGGTGTCCCGACCGCGCAACCTCGGCGGCGCAGCGGTCGGCGCTCCGGCCGTGACCTTCCGCGCCGGCGACAACGCGCTGTACGTGTTCTGGGTTGGCACGGACGGCCGGATCCACCGGAAGGCGCAGGTCGACGGACACTGGAAGGCCGCATCGGCGATCTCGTCCCGGGGCTTCGCCGGAGGAGTGGGCGCGGTCCGCGACCGCGCCGGCAACCATTTCGTCACCGCGCCGCGCACCGACCGCCACGCCTACCTGCTCACCGGAAGCGGCCGCGGCTGGTCGAAGCCGCTCGATCTCGGCGGGTCGGTCCGCGGGACTCCGGCCGTCACCTACGCGGCCAACGGCCAGGTGGACGTCGTCGCTGCCGCCGTGGACGGAAGGATCGTGCGGCGGGTGCGCGCGCACGGCCACTGGACCGGGTGGCAGACCGTCACCGGCACTGCAGCGAAGGCCGCCGCGCAGACCGGGCCGCAGCTGGCCAAGGCGCTGATCGCGCGCTGGGGCGGCGCACTGAGCGGGCTGCCGGCGGTGCTGGCCGACCTGCGGGCGGCCGCCGCCGGCCGGACCATCAGGAATTCCAGTTCGTGTGGTCGCGCGGTCCGGCTCGACCCCGGGCTGCTCCGGCTGCTGTTGGCGACGACCACCCGGTACCGGATCAGCATCAACAACATCGTCACTGGCCACGGGTGCGACGGCGGCTGGCATCCGCGGGGGGCGGCGGTCGACTTCGCCACCGTCACCGACCCCCGCACCGGGGCGCACTCGAATCTGCATACCGGGAGATCCGGCGACAACGACACTCTGGATCGGCAGTTCACCGGCTTCCTGGCCGGGGCGATGCCCAAGGGCGGCGGGGTGGGTCAGCGGTACTGCGGGTCGCGGGGGGCAGCAGCCGTTCCGGCCGGAATCCTGTTCTTCAGCGACAGCTGCACCCACCAGCACGCGCAACTGCACTACTGAACCGACCCCGGGCCCGTCGAAGGTCCCGGCTCAGGCGGCGAGCAGTACCGCGATCAGCGCGAGCACCGCCGGCGCTGCCTGCACCAGCAGGATCCGCCGCGACACCGTGAGTGCCCCGACGATGCCGGCGACGATGACGCAGACCAGGAAGAACACCTCGACCGGGGTGCGCAGATGGTCGGGGGCGACCAGCCCCCAGATCAGGCCGGCCGCCAGGAAGAGGTTGTAGAGACCCTGGTTGAGCGCGAGCGGCGCCGACTGGGTCGCGAAGGCCGGCTCGAGGTTGAACACCTTGCGCCCGACGGGTTTCGTCCAGAGCACCATCTCGAGGGTCGCGAACCCGATGTGGGCGAGCGCGACCACGGCGACGAGTATCCCCGCGACGACGTCCATGGTGCTGTCGAGTATCCGGCCCCCACCCCGCGGTGATCATGGTGGCCGGCACGCGACACGCCGACCCGATGGGGCGACACGCCGAATTTCCGGTGCCGGCCACCATGATCACCACGACATCCGGGGTGGCGCGGACCGGCCCAGGGGATCAGCCCCCGCTCAGAACGCCGCCTCCGGTACGTCCATCAGGGACAGGTCGGCGGCCTCGAGCACCACGCGCCGGGCGGTGATCTCCGGGAGCACGGACCGGGCGAACCAGTGGGCCACGGCGAGCTTGCCGGTGTAGAAGTCGGTGTCCTGGCCCGCGGCGCCGCCGTCCAGCGCCGTCTGCGCGACCATCGCCTGCCGGAGCAGCAGGTAGCCGATCAGCAGGTCGCCGGCACTCATCAGCAGGCTGACGGCGTGTTCGCCTACCTTGTAGACGCTCCGCTCGTCCTGCATCGACCCGATGGCGTAGCCGACCAGGGTGCCGACCATGGCCTGCACGTCCGCCAGCGCGGTGGCCAGCAGGGTGAGCTCCTCCTTCTGCCGACCGTCGGCGGAGGTCGACCCGGCCACCGCGACGAAGTCCGCGATTTCCTTGGCCAGCACGCCGAGCGCCGCGCCGTTGTCCTTGACGATCTTGCGGAAGAAGAAGTCCTGGGCCTGGATCGCGGTGGTGCCCTCGTAGAGGGTGTCGATCTTGGCGTCCCGGAGGTACTGCTCGATCGGGTAGTCCTGGGTGTAGCCGGACCCGCCGTAGACCTGCAGGGAGAGCGCGAGGTTCTCGTAGGCGCGCTCGGAGCCGACACCCTTGACGATCGGCAGCAGCAGGTCATTGACCTTGCGGGCGAGGGCGACATCGCCCTCCTCGGCTAGGATCTGGTCCTGCCAGTCCGCCGTGTAGAGGTAGACGGCCCGCAGTCCCTCCGCGTAGGCCTTCTGCTTCATCAGGATCCGGCGGACGTCCGGGTGATGGGTGATGGTGACCCGCGGCGCGGTCTTGTCGCCGGCCCTGGTCAGGTCGGAGCCCTGGACCCGCTGCTTGGCGTACTCCAGGGCGTTGAGATACCCGGTGGACAGGGTGGCGATCGCCTTGGTGCCGACCATCATCCGGGCGTACTCGATGATCTGGAACATCTGGGCGATGCCGTCGTGCTTGTCGCCCAGCAGGTATCCGATCGCCGGCTTGCCGTTGACGCCGAAGGACAGTTCGCAGGTGGTCGAGACCTTCAGACCCATCTTGTGTTCCAGGCCGGTGACGTACGCGCCGTTGCGCTCGCCCAACTCGCCGGTCTCGATGTCGAACAGGAACTTGGGCACGATGAACAGGCTCAGACCCTTGGTACCGGGCCGGGTTTCGACGCCAGGGCCCTCCGGGCGGGCCAGTACCAGATGGATGATGTTCTCGGTCAGGTCGTGCTCGGCCGAGGTGATGAACCGCTTGACGCCCTCGAGGTGCCAGCTGCCGTCCGCCTGGAGGATCGCCCTGGTGCGGCCGGACCCGACGTCGCTGCCGGCGTCCGGCTCGGTGAGCACCATGGTCGAGCCCCAGCCCTTGTTGATCATGAGGTCGGCGATCTTCTGCTGTTCGGGGGTGCCGTTGCGGTGCACGACGGTGCCGAAGTTCGGTCCTCCCGAGTACATGAACAGTGCCGGGTTGGCGCCCATGATCAACTCGGCACCGGCCCACCGGAGTCCGGGCGGGGCCCCGTAGCCGCCGAGGTCGGTCGGCAGCTCCAGACGGAACCACTCGCCGTCGGTCAGGATCTTGTAGGACTGCTTGAACGACTCCGGCAACGTGGCCGAGAAGGTGGCGGGGTCGTACACCGGCGGGTTGCGGTCGGACTCGACGAAGGACGCGGCGAACGGTCCGGTCGCCAGTTTCTCCAGCTCGCCGAGGATGCCCTTGGCGGTGTCGACGTCCATCTGCGCGTACGGTCCGGCGCCCATCCGGCGTCCGGTCCCGAAGACCTCGAACAGGTTGAACTCGAGATCACGGACGTTGGCCTTGTAGTGGCTCATGGTGGGCTCCCCGGAGGCGGTGCGGCGCTGCACGTGGCGGTGGTGGAAGGCCGGCACCGTGAGGTTACCGGCCAGTAGATCCAGGTTATTACCGGCGAGTAACAAGTGCAAGGGTGCGGCTGCCGAACCCACGCCCGACGCGACCCGGGCGGCAACATCGGGCCGCCGACCGCTGGTATGGGCCCGCGGTGCGCGGCAATGGACCGCCCGTCGGGAGGGCACCGCACAATGGCGGTCGTGTTCGTCGCCCTCGCCGTCCGGAACGACCGGCTGGTGTGGCAGCTGCTGGCCGACGACGGCGCCCGGCTGGCCGACCCCGCCCCGGCATCGGCCGCGGGTGTGGCCGCTGTCGAACACTCGGACCGGCCGCGCTGGCTGTTCTCGGCCGCGGGCACCGTCTATCCGCTCCTGCTGGACGCCGGCGTCTCGGTGGAACGCTGCCACGATGTCGGCCTCACCGAGCGCATCCTGCTCGGCCGCGCCGGGCGGTTCGGCGAACCGGTGGCCGCCGCCGCCGTCCATGCCAGGGCCACCGGGCTGCCGGTGCCGGCCGACCCCGAGGTGGCGGCGGCATCGGCGCAACCCGGCCTGTTCGATCCGCGGGCCGCGCCGGCCGACGGCGTCGACCCGCTCGAGGCGCTCCGGGTCGCTGTCGCCGACCAGCTCGGCAGGATCGGTGACGACGGGGCACTGCGGCTGCTGATCGCAGCCGAGTCGGCGTCCGCCCTGGCCGCCGTCGAGATGGGTCGGGTCGGCCTGCCGTGGCGCACCGACGTGCACGAGGACCTGCTCACCGAGCAGCTCGGTCCGCGGCCGCCGGCCGGTGCCCGCCCGGAGCGGATGCAGCTACTCGCCGCCCGGATCACCGCCGCGTTCGGGCACCCGGTGAATCCCGACTCCACCGCCGATCTGCGGGAGGCCTTCCGCCAGGCCGGGCATCCCATCGAATCGACACGGGCCTGGGTGCTGCGCGAGCTGGACCACCCCGCGGTTCCGGATGTGCTGGCCTACAAGGAGTTGCACCGGCTGTTCACCGCCAACGGCTGGAACTGGCTGGACGACTGGGTGCGGGACGGCCGGTTCCACGCCGAGTACCTGCCGGGCGGCGTTGTGTCCGGTCGCTGGGCGACCCGCGGCGGCGGCGCGCTGCAGATCCCGCGCGCGGTACGGGCTGCGGTGGTCGCCGATCCCGGCTACCGGCTGGTGGTGGCCGACGCGGCGCAGCTCGAGCCGCGGGTGCTCGCCGCGGTCTCCGGCGATCCGTCGCTGGCCGCGGTGTCGGCGGCCGGCGACCTGTACGACGCGTTGGCTGCGGACGGCTTCGGCGGCGACCGGGCACACGCCAAGGTCGCCATGCTCGGCGCCATGTACGGAGCGACGACCGGCGAGGCCGGGCGGCTGCTCGCCGTCCTCCGGACCAGGTACCCACGGGCGATGGCCTGCGTGGAGTCGGCCGCCCGGCAGGGGGAACGGGGCGAGACGGTGCGCTCGGTGCTGGGCAGGGCCAGCCCGCCGCCCGGGCCACGCTGGTGGGAGACGGTGCAGGCCGGCAATCTGCCGGAGGCCACCGAGGCCGACGAACGCCGCGGACGCCAGGTCGCCAGGGATTGGGGCCGTTTCACCCGGAACTTCGTCATCCAGGCGTCGGCAGCGGACTGGGCCGCGGTCTGGCTCTCCGGCCTGCGTCGCGACCTCCGTCGGGTCGACGGAGCAGAATTGGTGTTCTTCCAACACGACGAGCTGGTGGTGCACGTTCCGGAGAACCGGGCCGACGAGGTCGGTGAGCTTGCGGTGGCGGCTGCTGTCGCTGCTCGGGACCTGGTGTTCCCGGGCTCACCGGTGGTGACGCCGGTCCGCCCGGTGGTGGTCGGGCGCTATTCCGATGCCAAATGAGCCGCTGGACCGGGCCGGGGTCGCCGGGGAAAGATGCCCGGGTGCACCGCAGCCGATCCAGCCTCCGCACGGCTGCTGCGATCGCGGTCATCGTCGTTCTCACCGGCTGCACCGCCCCCCCGAGCGGGCCGCTGAACCCGACGACAACCGCGCCCGTTCCGACCAGCACCGTCCAGGCCACCGGCCCGGGTCCGGGGACCGCTGTGCTGGTCCCGCAGACCACCGTGGTGGAAGCGCCGGCCGGAACGGAGGTCCCGGCCGCCGCCCGGTTGGCCTGGTTGTCGGGCAAGCCGGCGACGCCCGCGGTCGAACTCCAGGTTGCGGATGCGGTCCGCTGGCAGGGAACGGTGCCCGGCGAGTACGCGTTGCTCGAGGGCACCGGGTACGAGTGGTTCGGGGCGGACGGAGCCATGGTCGGCTGCGCCGGCTCCGGCCGCTGCGTCGGTATCGACGCTCAGGGCTTCACCGCCGTGGAGCTCGCCGCCGGCACGACGAGGGCCGTCTACCGGCCGGACGGCCGGTTCCTCGGGCTGTTCGACACTGCGGGCCGACCGGCCGAGGGGACCGCGCCGACGATGTCCGCCGCGATCGACTCGACCGGGGTCGACCTGGCGCGGTTGGTCGACCGGTCGAGCAGACCGGTGCCGTTCGCCGGCGGCGTCACCGGCGATCCGCACCTGCTCACCACCGGCCGGGTCCGGCTGTCCAGCCAGGTCACCGGGGAGTTCTACGCCAGGTACGGAGATCCCGAACGGGAGATCCAACTGCGCACGGAGCCGATGCCGCACCGGCGGGACGCCGCCATCGTCACCGCGGTGGCGTTGTCCGCAGCAGGCTCGCGGGTGGAGTTCACCGACGACGGCCGGCTCACCCTCGACGGCGCGACCGTGCCGACCACCGCTGCGTTCCGGCAGATCTCCATCACCGGCGGGCCCGAACTGGGCCGGTGGCCACAGGACGCCCAGCGGGTCTCCCACCTGGCCGTGGTGTGGCCGGACGGTGGCTCCGTCGTGGTCACCGCGACCCCGTCACTCGGCCTCACCGTGGTGGCCCAACTGCCCCCCAGGGCCGGCGTCAGCGGGCTGTTCGGAACCGGCGAGGGCGTCGACGACCTGCGGGATCGCCGCGGCGTGCTGGGCGACGACCCGGCGGTGGTGGAGTCCTGGCGGCTCGGAGGTCTGGACCGCAGCCTGTTCGACGAGCGGATCGACCCGGTCGACGGGTTTCCGGAGAGCGTCGCTGCGCCGCCGCCGGAGGCGGTAGCGGCCGCGGACCGGGCCTGCCAAGCGGCCGGTGTGACGCCGATCGCCAACCGGAGTGCCTGCACCTTCGACGTGGCGCTCACCGGCGACGACGGCTTCGCGCTGGGCCACGCCCGGATGGTGATCCCCGCGGAGCGCGCCCAGGTCCCGCCCGGGCTGGCGGCCCGCTGGCCGGCGCTGGCCGCCGGTGCCACCGAGGCCTCGACGGAGCTGCCGTCGGGCGGTCGCATCGGCGGCGAGCTCTCGGTCGGCGAGCACCGCGTCTACCGGCTCAACGTGGCCCGGGCGGGCGCGATCGGACTGCAGCAGGCGCCGGCCTGCCCCGCCGGCTCGTCCGGCGGCGTGGCGCAGGGCCGGGCAGCGCTGCGGGTGTTCGGGACCGACGACTGGGCCGTGTCGCCGCGGCTGCCGCTGTGCGGGGCTGCGAGCACCCAGACGTTGCAGCCGGGCCGGTACCTCCTGGTGATCGACGGTGCGACCACCGGTGCGCCGGCACCGGTGGACCTGCAGGTCACCCTGCCCTGATCACGGCCGGGTCCGCCGCCCTACCCTGGGTTCTTCCCGCCCGTGCGATCGTCCGAGGAGCCGCCGTGCACCGGTGCGACCTGCACCCGCGGCCGGTCGCGTCCGCTGCCGGTGCGGCCGCCCGGCCTGCCCGCGGTCGCGGATCGGCCGCCGGGTGACGGCGGCCGGCGGCGCGGGTTCGTCCCGACCGCCGCTGTCCGCTGCGATGCTCGGCGCGGTGGCACTCGGCGGCGCGCTCGGCGCACTGGCCCGGTACGGGCTCGGAGTGGCATGGCCGCATGGCGCCGGCGGGTTTCCCTGGGCCACCGTTGTCGTCAACATCTCCGGCTCGCTGGCCATCGGCGTGCTGATGGCGTTCATCGCCACCGGGACGCGGCACCCGCTGCTGCGGCCGCTCGTCGGCGTCGGATTCCTCGGCGGTTACACCACCTTTTCCACGGCCATGGTCGACGTGCGGGTGCTGGTCGACACCGGTCATCCGGTGACCGCGGTGGCGTCGGTGGTCGTCAGCTGTGCCGGAGCGCTGACCGCAGTGTTCCTGGGATGGCGGGGAATGCTCGCCCTGTTCGACCGGGATCGCCGATGACGGTGCTGCTGGTCGCCGTCGGCGCCGCGGTCGGGGCGCCACTGCGGTTCCTGGTGGACCGGCTGCTCGACTTCCACCGGCGGCTGCCGTGGGGCACCCTCGCCGTCAACGTGTCCGGCTCGTTCCTGTTGGGACTGCTCACCGCCGCGCACGCCGGCCCGACGGTCGCCGCCCTGATCGGGACCGGTTTCTGCGGTGGATTGACCACGTACTCGACCTTCTCCTACGAGACCCTTCAACTGTTCGAGCAGAACTTCCCGGTCCGGGCGTGGCTGAACATCGTGGGCAACCTGGTACTCGGCGGCGCGGCCGTGGTGCTCGGGTGGTGGCTCGGGTCCTGACCGGCCCATGGGGCCCGCCCCTGCCGGGGGTAGCCCGATGTCGGCACGCCGCGCCGGGGAATCCGGGCTACCGGCGACAGGAACGGGCTACCGGGCTGCCGGCGGCTACCGTGCTGCCGGGCTACCGGCGACAGAAACGCGCAACCGGGCTGCCGGGCTACCGACGTACCGGTCAGCCGCGGGCAAGCCGGCGGACCGCGAGTTCGGCCAGCAGCGCCGCGGCATCCGGGACCACAGCGTCGTCGAAGGCGGCCAACGGTGAATGGTTGTTCGGCGCGGTCACCGGATCCCCGACGCAGGCGCCGAGGAACAGGTAGGCACCCGGCACTTCCTGCAGGACGAAGGCGAAGTCCTCCGACCCCGGCTCGGGCTGCTCCCAGGTGGCGTACCGGTCGTCGCCGAAGAGCTCCCGGGCGGTCTGTGCGGCGAAGGCGTACTCGGTCGGGTCGTTCACCGTCACCGGGTAGCCGAGCTGGTACTCGACCTCCGCGGTGAGCCCATGGGCGGCAGCGATGCCTTCGACCACCCGCACCGTCTCGGACTGCAGCCGGGCTCGGGCCGCCGGGGAGAACGACCGGACGGTGGCCTCGAAGGTGGCGTCGTCACCGATGATGTTGTCCTTGGTGCCGGCCGAGAGTCTGCCGACGGTGATCACCACCGGGTCGAAGACGTCGAACGTGCGGGTGACCAGGGTCTGCAGGGCCAGGACCATCTCGCAGGTGGCCGGCACCGGATCCTTGGCCCGGAACGGCTGCGACCCGTGCCCGCCCTCGCCCACCACCCGGACGATGAGGGTGTCGGCAGCGGCCATGATCGGACCGGGCCGACCCACGACGACGCCGCAAGGGTCGATGGCCGCGGTCACGTGCAGCGTGTACGCGGCGTCGACCCGGCGACCGGTCGCCTCCAGCAGGCCTTCGGCGAGCATGATCGCCGCGCCGCCCGGACCCTCCTCGCCGGGCTGGAACATGAGCACCACGTCGCCGGCCAGCTCGTCACGGCGGGCGTCAAGGATCTTCGCGGCGCCGACCAGACCGGCCATGTGCAGGTCGTGCCCGCACGCGTGCATCGCCCCGACGTGCTCGGATGCGTACGGCACGTCGACCCGCTCGGTGACCGGCAGCGCGTCCATGTCGCCGCGGAGCAACACCGTCGGCCCCGGTCCGGCGCCGCCGCGCAGGACCGCGGTGATCGAACTCAGCCCGGCGCCGAGGGTGATCTCGAGGTCCGATCCATCCAGCGCCGCGAGCAGCCGCGCCTGGGTGAGCGGCAGGTCCAGCCCGATCTCCGGTATCCGGTGCAGATCGCGGCGCAGCGCCACGATCTCGTCGCGGAACTGTTCGGCTAGCTCGAGGCTGGTCACGATCGGGGCCCTTCGTGGTCGGTTATAGTGGCGGAGCCCTGCGGGTGTAGTTCAGTGGCAGAACTTCAGCTTCCCAAGCTGATAGCGCGAGTTCGATTCTCGTCACCCGCTCCACGACCTCGGTGCCCGGCCCTCGACGTAGCGCCCTCCAGCGGTCAGCTGAGCGTCGACAGCCAGGCTGCGACCGCAAATCCGAGCACCGTGACCAGGCCCGAGATCTTGCCACCCTTGCGGACCGCTTCCGGGATCATCGAATCGACCAGCATCACCAGCAGCGCGCCGGCGGCGAAGCCGTCGATCGCCGCGCGGAATCCGCCGGAGGCGCGGTCGGCACTGCCGTAGCCGCCGACCGTGGCCAGCGCTCACACCGCGGCGATCCCTATCCACAGCACGATGATCGAGCGGTTCGTCCTCCCCGCGGCCCGCAGTCGGTCGCCGAGCCGACCGCTTCCGGCAGATTCGAGATGAAGATGGCGGCCAGCAGCCCGATGCTGATCCCCTCGCCGATCGCCAGGCCGATGCCGAGGACCGCCTGCTCGGGGATGCCGTCGAGAAAGGCGCCGAGGGCCAGCGCGAGGCCGGATCCGGCATTGCCGCCGGAGAACGGCGCCGACCAGCCGGTCGGGTCAGGGCCGGACGATGCCGAGCAGCGCCCCGATCACCAGCGATGACGCGGCTATCGCGCCCCAGCCGAGTGCGCTGAGCATGGCGCCTCCGGATGCTGCGATGGCAGGTGGGTTCTCCGGGGCCAGACTAGCCAGGCCCGGTGGAGGGGGCCGAGTGGGTCTAGCTGACCGGCGTCGATATCGAACATGTGTACCGATCAGCGTACGATGTCAGCATGTCGATCCCACTCCAGGCGTCGCTGCTCGATCTGGACGACGTCACGTCGCTCGGTCCGCTGCGCGGCGTGTCTCGCACGGAGCTCACCTCCGGCGCGTGGATCGACGTGCTCCCCGGATGGCTGCACGGAGCTGACGCACTGTTCGACGTGCTCGTCCGGTCGGTGCCGTGGAAGGCCGAGCGGCGGCAGATGTTCGACAGAACCGTCGAGGTTCCGCGGCTGCTGAAGTTCTACGACGAGGGTGAGCCGCTGCCCGATCCGGTGCTGGCGCGGGCCCGTGAACTGCTGAACGAGCGCTACCTGGCCGAACTGGGTGAGCCGTTCCGCACCGCCGGGCTGTGTTTCTACCGGGATGGCCGGGACAGCGTCGCCTGGCACGGCGACACGATCGGCCGCGGCTCGACCGAGGACACCATGGTCGCGATCCTGTCGGTCGGCGCACCCCGGACACTGATGCTGCGTCCGCGTGACGGTGGTGGCGATGCTGGTGGTCGGCGGTCGTTGCGGTACGCGCTCGGTCACGGCGACCTGATCGTGATGGGCGGCTCGTGCCAGCGCACCTGGGAGCACGCCATCGGCAAGACCGCGCAGGCGGTGGGCCCGCGGATCAGCATCCAGTTCCGGCCGCGCGGCGTCCGCTGAGTCTGCCGCCCAGCGCGGCCGGACCCGGCGGAGGGACCGAACGCTGCACAGTCGGCAGACGATGTCGTGTCCGCGACGTCGGCGCAGCGAGTCAGCTGCCGTAGAGCTCGGTGGCGCCGAACAGCCCCGGCGACTCCTGCTCGCCGGCGTGCTCGATCAGCAGCATCCGGCGTTTGGTCCTGGCGCCGCCGGACGCCGAGAACCCGCCGATCGCACCGTCCGCTGCGGTGACCCGGTGACACGGCACGATGATCGGGAACGGGTTGTCGCCCAGCGCCCTGCCCACCGCCCGGGCGACCCCAGGGCCTCCCAGGTCGGCGGCGATCGCGCCGTAGGTGGTGGTGTTGCCGGGTGGCACCGCGCGCGCGATCCGGTAGACCTCGCGGGCGAAGCCGGTGACGCCGGTCAGGTCCAGCTCGAGATCGACCAGGCTGTCGGCGGAGGTGCCGGCCAGCACCGCCGTGATCCGGGCGATTGCGGACTCGATGTCCGCTGGTGGCGCCGCCTCGGGCACGCCCGGGTAGCGCCGCGCCAGGTACTCGCCGGTGCCTGCGACTTCCGCGTCCGGTAGCGCGACACCGGTGATGCCGGCATCGCCCCAGGCGATCCCGCAGGTGCCGAGCTCGGTGTCGAACACCGCCCAGCCGGCGGTACCGGCGCTCGCCGGAGCCGGATCCCGCGGCGCCTCTCCGTTCATCCGTCCATCATCGTCCCGACCACCGACAGGCCGACCGCGATGACTAGCGTCGGGATCATGACCGCCCCGAAGCAGACCCGCGTCATCGCCGCCACCGCAGCCGGGCCGGTAGACGCCGCGAGCTCGTTCGTCGAGCTGGACGTCGATCTCGCCGAGCCCGACCCGCACGATCTGGTGGTCGACGTGCGGGCCGTTTCGGTGAATCCGGTCGACGTCAAGGTCCGCGGCCGGTTCCCGCAAGACCAGGCACCGAAGGTGCTCGGGTACGACGCGTCGGGAGTGGTGGTTGCCGTCGGCTCCGCGGTCACCCGCTTCGAGGTGGACGACGAGGTGTACTACGCCGGTTCCATCGGTCGCAGCGGCAGCAACGCCGACTATCAACTGGTCGACGAACGCATCACCGGGCACAAGCCGGCGGCCCTGGACTTCGCCGAGGCTGCGGCGCTGCCGTTGACCACCATCACCGCGTGGGAGTCCCTGTTCGAACAGTTCCGGCTGACCGCCGAGAGCACCGGCACCCTGCTGGTGGTGGCCGGAGCCGGCGGCGTCGGCTCGATGGCGATCCAGCTGGCGCGGCAACTCACCGACGTCACGGTGATCGCCACCGCCTCCCGACCCGAGTCGGTGGCCTGGGCGAGAGAACTCGGGGCACACCACGTCGTCGACCACCACCGGTTGGCCAGCGACATTGTCGGGGTCGCCCCCCGCGGGGTGAACTGGATCCTGTCGCCGTTCTCGGCCGGCAACGTGGAGACCTATGCGCAGATCATGGCGGTCCGAGGCGAGGTGGTGGCGATCGACGAACCGCCGGGCCTGGACATTGTCGCGCTGAAGGCCAGGAGCCAGACCTGGCACTGGGAGCTGATGTTCACCCGGCCGATGCACGATCGGGAGAACCCTGCGCAGCATGAGCTGCTGGACGCCGCCGCCCGGATGTTCGACGACGGCACCCTGCGCAGCACGATGAGGGTGCGGCTCTCGCCGATCACCCCGGAGAACCTGCGCGAGGCTCACCGGCGGGTCGAGGGCTCGGCGATGATCGGGAAGGTGGTCGTCTCGGCCGAATGACGGCACGCGCGGCCGGTTCGATGGCACCGTTACGCTGCACCGCATGCTGCTCTCCGACGGCGACCTGCGTGCCGCGATCGCGGCCGGGTCGCTGGGTCTGGACCCGTTCGACGAGACGTTGATCCAGCCGTCCAGCATCGATGTCCGGCTCGACCGCTACTTCCGCGTGTTCAACAACTCGAGGTACACCCACATCGACCCGTCGACCCAACAGGACGAGCTGACGTCGCTGGTCGAGCCGGACGGCGAGGAGCCGTTCGTGCTGCATCCCGGCGAGTTCGTCCTCGGCTCGACCTTCGAAGCCGTCACCCTGCCCGACGACCTCGCCGGTCGCCTGGAAGGCAAGTCGTCGCTCGGCCGGCTCGGGCTGCTCACCCACTCGACGGCCGGCTTCATCGACCCCGGCTTCACCGGCCACATCACCCTCGAGCTGAGCAACGTCGCGAACCTGCCGATCATGCTGTGGCCCGGCATGAAGATCGGCCAGCTGTGCCTGTTCCGCCTCACCTCGCCGGCCAGCGCCCCGTACGGTTCGGCCAAGTTCGGCTCCCGCTACCAGGGTCAGCGCGGGCCCACCCCGTCCCGGGCCTACCTGAACTTCCGCCGGGACTCCACCGCCCGCTGACGGCACGCCGTCCGGCTGGTTCCGACTCGCCGGTACCAGCTCGACCGCCCGTCCGCCGCTCTCTGGGCGCGCCCGTCCCGGCCGCCGCTCCCTCTGGGGCGCCGGCCCGAGGTCGCTGATCCGTTGGCTCGATTCCGGTGGCGAATCGGACAGAAACCAGCCAAAGGATCAGCGCCCAGGCGACGTCGCTGGTCGAATGGTTCGCCCGTGACGGTCCGGGTCACCGGCGCGAACGGCGCCCGGCTTAGTCTGAGGCTGCCTCGGGGGCGTAACGGTGCGGGCCGTACCGCCACCCGTGCCGAGAAGGAGTGACGCACACCGATGTCCGCGTACAACTGGGTGACCGGTGGGCTGGCGGCCGTGTTGATCGTGGTCGGGTTCGGCATGTTGGGCCGGGCGGGGTGGCAGATCGCGCGGACGGTGCGGTTGGGCCGCCCGGATCCGACGCGTGGGGGCCCCGTCGGTGGCCGGTTGACGGCGATGCTGACGGAGATCCTGGGTCATACCCGGATGTTGAAGTGGGGGTTCATCGGAGCGGCGCACTGGTTCGTGATGGTCGGGTTCGGCGCTCTGGTGCTGACCCTGGTGGAAGCGGTCGGCGAGACGTTCTACCCGCCGTTCGAGATTCCGTGGTTGGGCCATCAGGCGTGGTACGGGCTGTTCGTGGAGATCATCGCGACCACAACGGTGGCCGGCATTGCGACGTTGATCGTGGTGCGGCAGGCGGCGCACCCGCGGAAAGCCGGGCGCCGGTCGAGGTTCGCGGGGTCGAATTTCGGCCAGGCGTACTTCGTCGAGTCGGTGATCCTGATCATCGGGGTGTGCATCTTCGCGATCCGCGGGTTCAAGGCGGCGAACGGGTTGCTGCCGTATCCGGTATGGGCGGCGCCGATCTCACACTGGTTGGGGGACTGGCTGCCCGCCTGGCTGTGGGCGATCTCGGTGGTCGCGCTGGTGAAGGTGTTCGTGTCGATGGCGTGGGCGGTGGTGATCTCGCTGAACCTGACGATGGGGGTGGCCTGGCACCGGTTCACCGCGTTCTTCAACATCTACTTCAAGCGCTCCGGCCGGGCGGGCACGCCGGCGTTGGGCGCGTTGCGGCCGATGATGAGCAACGGCGCGGTGCTGGATTTCGAGAAGGCGGACCCCGAGGTCGACACGTTCGGCGCGGGTCGGGTCGAGGACTTCTCCTGGAAGGGTTGGCTGGATTTCACCACCTGCACCGAGTGCGGCCGGTGCCAGTCGCAGTGCCCGGCATGGAACACCGCCAAGCCGTTGTCGCCGAAGCTGGTGATGCTTGCGTTGCGGGACCACGCGTTCGCCAAGGCCCCGTACCTGGCCGCCGGTGGCGGGCTGGACATGGCCGGGACGGAGAGGGCCACCCCGCAGCAGTTGGCGCACCTGGACCCGTTGGCGATGCTCGAAGCGCAACGCCCCCTGATCGGCGGGCCCTCGACCACCCCGGGAGAACTGGGCGGGGTGATCGATCCGGAGGTGTTGTGGGACTGCACCACCTGCGGGGCGTGTGTGGAGCAGTGCCCGGTCGACATCGAGCATGTGGATCACATCGTGGACATGCGCCGGTATCAGGTGATGATCGAGTCGGAGTTTCCCTCGGAGTTGGGCGGGTTGTTCCGGAACCTGGAGAACAAGGGCAACCCGTGGGGGCAGAACCAGGCGGACCGGTTGGCGTGGACGAAGGATCTGGACTTCGACGTCCCCGTCGTGTCCGACGTGTTGGACCCCGATCACGAGTACCTGTTCTGGGTGGGGTGTGCGGGGGCGTTCGAGGACCGGGCCCGGAAGACCACCCGGGCGGTCGCGGAACTGTTGTACATGGCGGCGGTCGGGTTCGCCGTGTTGGGGGCCGGGGAGACCTGCACCGGCGACCCGGCCCGCCGGGCCGGGAACGAGTTCCTGTTCCAGATGCTCGCGGCGCAGAACGTGGACACCCTGAACGCGGCGTTCGGTGACCGGCCGCGGCGCAAGATCGTGGTGACCTGCGCGCACTGCTTCAACACCCTGCTGAACGAGTACCCGCAGCTCGGCGGGCAGTACGAGGTGGTCCATCACACCCAGCTGCTCAACCAGCTGGTCCGGACCAAACGCCTGGTCCCACTCGCCCGCCCCGACCGCACCGGCACCGGCACCGGCGGCACCGGCACCACCAGCACCGGCAGCACCGGCACCGGCCGGGCCGCCCCGACGGTGACCTATCACGACCCGTGCTACCTGGGCCGGCACAACCAGGTCTACGCCCCACCCCGGGAGCTGATCGGCGCCGCCGGGGCCAGTTTGACCGAGATGCCCCGCAACTCCGCCCGCTCGTTCTGCTGCGGCGCCGGCGGCGCCCGGATGTGGATGGAGGAACGCGTCGGGAAACGCATCAACCTCGAACGCGTCGACGAGGCCATCACCACCGGCGCCGACACGATCGTCACCGGCTGCCCGTTCTGCCGGGTCATGCTCACCGACGGCGTCACCGCCCGGGCCGCCGACACCCCCGAACACGACGTCCAGGTCCTCGACGTCGCCCAACTACTCCTGGCCGGCGTCAAGGGCGACGGACCCCGCCCCCACTGGTGACCCGCGCAACCCCCGAGCACGCCGGCTGAACACCGGACATCGGCAGGCGGGGCACCGCCGGTGACGATGGAGCCGGGTAGGCGTCAGGCGATGATGTCCGGCGGCTCCACCGGTGCGGCGTCACGGGCCCCGAAGTCCCAGGTGAGCATCGTGGTCGGCTCCGAGGCCGTGGCACCCGACCGCCGGTAGGCGCCAAGGGCCGGCAGGTTGTCGTGGTCGGTCAGCACCCACATGTCATAACAGCCGTGCTGCACGGCGATCTCGGCAAGCGCCGCGGCCAGCGCCGTGCCGATGCCCCGGCCCTGGGCGGACGGGTCGACCGCCAGTTCGTAGAGGAACATCTCGGTGCCCTTGTCCGGCATGGTCATCTCGACCCCGGTGACCATGCCGACAGCCCGGCCGTCCCGATCGTCGAACGCCATCAGGATGTGGTGGCCGGGGGCGTCGAGGAAGGTCCGGGTGGCGTCGGGCCGCGGCGGACCGTCGAACAGGTGGGGGGCGGCGAGGACGACCTCCGGCTCGGTGACGCGCTCGATCTGTGTCATGCCCCCATCCTGCGGCCCGCCGGCCCAGCCGGCCCCGCCGGCCCCGCCGGCCCGCCGGCCCGCCGGCTCAGTGGCAGTGCTGCCCGGCGCCGTGCACGGCGGTCGCTCCGGGACGTGTCCACTGTGCGGTCGGTCGACCGTCGCGGCGCCAGAAGGAGTAGGTCGGCTGCTGCGGCCAGCCGTCCGGTGAGTCCTCCCAGGCCTCCTGACGCCCGAACGCCGTCAGGTCGAGCAGTTGGAGGGAGCCCATGATGGCCTCGACGCCGCGCCCGGTGGTCTCGTTGGTGAGGAAGATCCGGTCGTCCACCCGCAGGAAGCAGGCGATCGAGCCGAAGTCGCGGCCGAGGACGGGATCGTCGAGGCCGTAGGAGGAGTACCACGGCTGGGTGTAGCCCATGAACTCCCGGAACGGCCCGACCTCCGCCCACGGTCCCTCGCAGATGACGGCATAGGAGATGCCCAGCTCATTCAGGTAGGTGGCGTCCTGGAAGTTCCACTGGCTGATCGTGCAGCCCTCGCACTGCTCCTCGGTCGGCTTCCCGGTGTGGAACATGTGCTTGTAGACGACGAGTTGGTCGCGGCCGTCGAAGATGTCGAGCAACGGCGTCGGCCCGTGTTCCCCGACCAGCTCGAGGTTCGGCACTTCGGTCATCGGCAGCCGCCGCCGCTTCGCGGCGATGGCGTCGCCCTCCCGGGTGTGCGCCTTCTCCCGGGCCAGGAGCGCCTCCCGCTCCTGCAGCCAGGTCTGTCGGTCGACGATCGATGGGGTGGCAGTCATCTGTCCTCCTGCGGGTGCGTTGGGTCTCCCAGTGGTGGACTCGCGCGCAGGCTCGAACTCATCACCGCCGGTGCCGATCCGGCTCAGGCGCTGCGGACCGCTCCGCTGTCGGCGCCGACCAGACGGTCGATGGTGTCGTCCAAGCCCCCCGGGGTGCTCCAGAGCTCCTCGACCGGGCGATCTCCCGGTACCGCCCGGCGCCGGAGGACGTCGGGTGAGGTCATCGTGGGTCAGTTCCTCTCTCGAGCGCGGGGCCGGGGGGCTCTGATGTGCGCGGTGTCGGGCTGTCTGGCGGAGCGGTGCCGCCGGCCGACGTCGTCCCAGCCGTGGCCGGCGGCGGATCGGCCGCCGCGTCGGCCATGGTCTTCAGGTGCTCCTCGAGTCGGTCGATACGGGTCTCGAAGAACCTGCGGTAGGGCTCCATCCAGCCATCGACCTGCTCCAGTCGGGTGACTTCCAGGCGGCACTGCCGCCATTGAGCCGTCCGGTGTTTGCTCACCAGCCCGGCCGTCTCCAGCACCTTCAGGTGCCGCGAGACCGAGGGCAGGCTCATCGCGTACGGCTCGGCCAATTCGTTCACCGTCGCCGGACCGTTCGTCAACTGGGCCAGTATCGATCGCCGGGTCGGATCCGCGAGAGCGGCGAAGGTGGCACTCAGTGCGTCGACCACACTTAACCACCTCGTTAATTAGCTGAGATGCGAAACAACATCACGACGGTATCGAGCTGTCAACCGGTCGGGCGCGCGGCACGCGTCACCCGGCGCGCTGCGTGGCGGTGACCAGGACAGCGTCGAGCGTCAAGAGCTCGTCGGCGATCCCATCGAGGACGGCGACCGGACCTGCCGCGACCGGCCGGCCGTTGGCCGCGGGCCCTTCCGGGTCAGCGCGAACATCCCTTCCCCATCGGTCGGGCCGTACACCGACTCGCTGGTGCCGACCGGGTTCGCAGGGCGGCAGTTCCCGTGCGTGCTTCCGCACCCGATCAGGGCCGGACCGCGGTGATGATCAGTGGCGTGCGGCTGTCGAGAGTCGGACCGACGCTCCTTGCTTCCTGTTCCATGTCGCCGGCGGTCTCATCACCGAGTTCGGCGCGGAGCGCGTCGATGTTCTCCAGCCACAACCGGTACATCCGGTGCAATTGCTCGGCAAATCCAGGGATCTCCTCCTTGCGTTCGACGCGAAGCCCGCCGGCTTCGGCGATCGGGGTCCAGTCCGGCACGCCGTGCCGAGCGATCTGCGCTCGTCCTCCGGCATCGTGGCCGCGGTCCTCCATGCAGGTGAAGACGAAGTGGGCACCGGGGCGGATGATCCTTCCAACCTCGGCGAACGCTGCGATGCGGTCCGGGGCGAAGAAGATGGCATCGGCACACATCGCGGCATCGGCGACCGAGTCCGGTAACCCAGTGGCGGCCAGGGTGCCGAGCCGGAAGTGTGCACGACCGTCCGGAACGAACTCGGGGGCGCGCGCTGCGGCTGTCGCAACGCCCACGCGTGACCAGTCGACCCCGACCAGCCGAGCGCCGGTAGCCCTGGCCACCCACAGGCCCGGCCCGCCGCTCCCGCACGCCAGGTCGACCAACACTCGATCGCGATCGAGGCGGAGTTCGGAAACGTAGCGGCCCAGCAGCCAGGTGGTCGTCATCCCGTAGGGCCGGACCTCGGAGGGGTACTGATCGCCATAGGCCTCGGCCGCGAGTCGCCAGACGATTTCGGCGCCGAGCTGGGCATATCCCCGGTCGAACGCCTCGGCGGTGAAGTCCGACGGGAGTTCCGTGGTCGCCCCGGCGATCGGGTCTCGCGCCATCGCTGCTCCTCGTGCGTTTGGGTCAGCCGAGCATCAGGTCGTAGGTGAGGAACGGCGTTGCCACCGCCAGCGTGTCGTAGAGCCCGCGGGCGACAGTGTTGGTGTCGCGGGTCAGCCAGCGCACCCGGTCGTGACCGCCGGCCTGCGCGACACCACGCAGATGCTCGATCAGCGCCCGGCCGATGCCGCCGCCGCGGACCGCCGGGTCGACGAACAGGTCGTCGAGGAACAGGCCGGTGGTGCCGCGCAAAGGGCTCGGGTAGTAGCGGTAGTGCGCCATCCCGATATGCCGACCGTCGTCGACCATGAGCAGCCCGTGCAGCCCGTGGGTGCCGGTGGTGAGCCAGTCGAAGACCCGGTCGATCGCCGCCGGGTCGTCCGGAACCTCGTAGAAATCGCGGTAGCCCCGGTACAGCGGCTCCCAGGCCGCCCGGTCGGCCGGAACCAGCGGCCGGATCTCGCGCGACACCGCGTCAACCCTCCGGATGCAGGCTGCGGCGGATCTCGTCCAACTTGTCCCGGGCCGCCTGCGCCCGGTCCGCCTCGCGCTGCGCCGCGTCCCGCCCGGCCTGCGAGTCCTGGGCCAGTTCGGTGCCGCCGAGCGCGGTGCCGTATCGGCCCTCGATCTTGTCCCGGACGTAGTCCAGGGTCGGGACGCCGGCGTCGGTGTAGTCGAACCGCGGGGTGGCGACCGACGGCGCGAACGGGGTGACCGGCGTCGGTACCAGTTCGGCGTCGACGATGTCGTCCGCCGCGATGTCTCTGGTGTCGGCGTAGCGGTGGCGGTGGCATCGGTGGGGGCGGCGGCGGGCGGCGGCTCCTCGGGCACTCCGTCGACGACGTCGGCATCCTCGGGCGGGCCCGCTCCGGCGTCCTGGTCGGCGACCAGCGGGTCAGCGACGACGGCGAGTTCCTCCGGTTCCTCGTCCGGGGGAGCGAGCGTTGCGGCGTCGTCCGGTCCGGCAGCATCGCCCGCGGTGTGGTCCTGCGGTGTCGTCATGGCTGTTCTCCCTCGACCCGGCCGACTCACTGTCACCGTAGCCGGGTCCGAGTGGTCGAAACCGACGGACTCAGGCTGGGCACCGTGGTACGGCGGCCCGGGTCCACCGGTCTCCGTCCCACCCGCTCTACCCGAAGACGAGCCGGTCCAGCAACGCGTTCCGGAACTTTCCGATGGGGTCGTAACGATCGGCCAGCGCCCGGAAGTCGGGCAGCCGGGGGTACAGCCCGGCCAGCGCGTCGGGCGAGGTGGTGAACACCTTGCCCCAGTGCGGGCGGGCGCCGAACGGGGCAAGTCGTTCCTCCATCGCGACCAGCACCGGGGTGACGGCCGCCTGGTCAGGGATCCAGGTGAAGTGGAACGCAACGCTGTCTCGCAGATGGCTGGGGCTGATCCACAGGTCGTCCGCCGCGATCGTGCGGAACTCGCCGATCAACAGCACACCGGCGATCTGCTCGGCGATGTCGTCGAGGGCCCGCCGCGCGGCGACGGCCTCGGCCCGCGGCAGCAGGTACTCGGACTGGATCTCGTCGCCACTGCTGGGGGTGAAGTCCAGCCTGAAGTGTGGGAGCCGCTCGTTCCACGGGCCGGGCACACCGAGCTGCTCGGTGGCGTTGCCGACCGGCATCCCCGGAACCGGGTGCCGGGCGCCGCCGGCCAGCACGGCGTCGAGCCAGCTGGGCGCGGCGGGCCCGGAATCGGCAGTGTCGACCCGGGTCTTGCGCCACACCTGGAACCGCCCGGCCGGTGCCCAGTCGCTGAACACGCTGACGCTGTAACCGCTCGCCATCAGCTCGTCGAAGTGCGCGTCGAACGATGTCCGCGGCAGATCGTCGTAGACGTCCTGCCGGATGTCGTAGGTGGGCACCACGTCCAGGGTGATCCGGGTGACGATGCCCAGCGCGCCCAGCGCCAGCACCATCCCGTTGAACTCGTCCGCGTCGGCTGCCCGGCTCACCGAGACCACCTCGCCGTCGGCCGTCACCAGTTCCAGGGCCGAGACGATCGCGGACAGGTTGCGGTTGCCGTTGCCGGAACCGTGGGTGCCGGTGGACGCGGCGCCGGCCACCGAGATGTGCGGCAGCGAGCCGGTGTTCGGCAGCGCCAGACCCGCCGCCTGCAGGTGGCGGCCGAGTTCGCCGTACCGGGTGCCGGCGCTGCAGGTGACAGTGCCGGCGTCGGGATCGATGTCGATCAGCGACGGCAGGTCGGCGACCGACACCAGGTCGCCGGTGGTGTCGGCGATCCGGTTGAACGAGTGGCCGGTGCCCAGCGCCCGGATGCGGGTACTGCCGGCCACCAGCCGCTGCAGCTCCGGTACCGAGGTCGGGGCGTGGAAGCCGGTGGCACCGAAGGTGACGTTGCCGGCCCAGTTGCTCCGCGCGACCGTCATCGGCACTCCTTTTCGCAGGCGTCGGCAGGTCGCCCGATCGTAGGCGCAGCGAACCTCGGGCTACGGTCGGGAGGTGAGCGACCTCCGCGCGAGATTCGGCAGTGCCAAGCACCCTGACCGCCCGGTGGTACACCGGCGCCCGGACGGCCTCGATGACGACACGGTCAGTGCGCTGGGCAAGCTGTCCGAGGCGCTGGAGGTGGTGGAGAACGCCAGGGGCGCGCTGTATGCGTTCCACCGGATGTCCGGCCAGGCCGACCTGGCGTTGCAGGACGCGGTGAGGCAGCTCCGCGACGCCGGACAGGCTGCACTGGCGGACGAGATCGACGAGGTACTCGTCGGCCGCGACGTGGTGCCGGGAATGTGGACGTTCCAGCTGGTGGAGGCCTACGACGAGCAGTACTGGCAGGTGTTCCGCGCGGTCGACGCCAAGGCCAGGTCCGAGCTCACCGGAGGGGCGAGACATGTCTTCGAGGCCGAACTGAAGGTCGACGAACAGGAGGCCTCCGGGACCTGATCACCGCGAGTCCGCGGCTGGGTCAGAACCGGCCCCCGCTGCTGGACCCGCCGCCACCCCCGCCGCCGAACCCGCCGCCACCGCCGCCCCCGAAGCCGCCGCCACCACCCCAGCCGCCGAAGCCGCCGCCCCAGCCGCCGCCGCGCCGACCGCTGTTGAGCACCGAGTTGATCAGGATGCCACCCAGGATGGCGCCACCGAGACCGGAACCGTGCCGCTGGCCACCACCGCCGCCGAAGCCGCCACCGCCGGAGTAGTTGTCGACGTCGGTCTGGGCCAGGTCCAGCGCCGCCTTGGACAGCACCACCGCCTGGTGCGCCTCGGCCAGCGCGGCGTTCACATCGGTCGGCTGCAGCGCCTGGGCCTGGGCCAGGTGTCGCTGCGCCTCGGCGAGCCGAGTGCGGGCCTCGCTGCCCACCGCGCCGCGCCGGGTGTCGATGAAGTCGGTGGCGGCCGAGATCGCCGACTCCGCGGTGATGATGGCGTTCTGCAGCGCCGAGGTGGCCTGCCGGACCTGCTGCTGGGCGGTGCCGGCCTCGGTGAGGATGCTGTCCAGGGCCTTGTCCGCGTCGGTGATCTGCTGCAGGGCGTTGATCGGGTCCGCCAGCGCGGTGGCGCCGGACGTGCTGTCGAGCACGGTCTGGATCCGCTGGATCCGGGTGGACAGGTCGCTGCGAGCGGTGCCGGTGTCGCCGGCGTCGAGCGCGGCCCTGGCCTCGGCCAGCTCCCGCGTCACGTGCTCCCGGGCGGTCCCGAGTTGAGCCGCGGCCTTGCCGAGCTCGCCCTCCATCCGGTCGATGGCGTCGAGCAGGACCCCGGCCTGCTGCACACCGGCCTGGGCCTCGGCGGCGGCGAGCACGGCCGGGGTGGAGTCGGCGCCGGACATCTGCTCGGCAGCGGTGGCCTGCGAGTGGGTGGCGAAGTTCAACCGCCGGCCGACCTCGTCGATGTTCCCGGAGATCGGGATCAACGCGGTCGGCGCGTACGAACCGGCGAGGCGCTGCAGCGTCGCGGTGCTGGCCGGCACCCTGGCCTGGACGGCGGCAATGTCCGCAGGCAGCCCGGCGACCACCGCGGGCAACCGGCCCTTGAGGTCGCGCAGGTTGACGAACTTGTCGGTCTGGCTCTCCAACCCGTCGCTGGCCCGGTTGCAGCGATCCAGGATGTCCGCGAGCATCCGGCGCTTCGTCGGTTCGTCCTCGGGGATGTCGTCGTCGAGTTCCTGGCGGACCTTGAACGCTTCGGTCAGCTCCGACATCGCCTGCTCGACCTCGGTGCGGAATTCGGCCGTCTCGGTCATGCCGAACTCGGTCTGGGCGGCGGCCAGCTCGTTCTGGCTGGCCCGTACTGCGTTGTCGGTCTGGATCAACGCGTTCACCGCGCGGTCGTTGAGTGCCTCCAACGGCTCCAGCGGCTCTCCCGGCGGACCGGCCGGACCGCCGACGCCGCCGGCACCGTCCCCGCGGGCAGCGGTCGCCTTCTTCCTGGCACTGCGATACAGCAGGTAGCCCCCGCCGACCACCACAACGCCACCGACGATCCACCAGAGGCTGCTGCTGCCACCGGATCCGCCGCCAAGGCTGTCCGCCATCGCGATGGCCGCGCCGGCCCAATCGTCGTCACGCAGCTTCGGCTGGACGACCTCGACCTCGATCTTGTCGACATCGGCCTGGGACAGCGGGAAGTTGTTCGGCCGGTAGACGGCGTAGGCCCGGCCCTCGGTGGCCACGGCGAGCAGGATGTTGTTCCCGCCCAGCGACGAGAGCCGCGCGGTCTGATCGGTCCATTCGGTGTTGATGCTGGGGTCCTCGAACGTCTTGACGTAGGTGACCCACAGCTGGATGTTCTTGTCGTTGTCCAGCTTCGTCATCGCGTTCTGGATCCGCTGCGTGTCCGACGACGACAGCACCCCGGCCGTGTCGGTGAGCTGGCTCGGCAGGCTGACCGGCGGTTCCAGCCGGGCCGGGCCGGCCGCCTGCGCGACTCCAGGGGCGAACAGCAGCGCCGCCGCGACGGCCACCACCGCGCCGAAGCGGACCCGGAGCCCGGTGCGCGACCGGACGGAACCTGCGGACATCAGCGATCTCCCTCTGCCGGGCGGTCACCGGACCGCGACCTTCACCTTGCCATGCCAGGTCCGCGCCCCACCCGTCGTCCGCACCCTAGGTGGCAGACTTCGCCCGATGCACCCCGAGTCGACCCGTCGACCGTTTCCAGCGCCGTGACCCGGCAGATCGTGCTGCTCCGCGGCATCAACGTCGGCAGGGCCAAGCGGATCGCGATGGCCGACCTCCGGAAACTCCTCGAAGGCCTCGGATACGAGGAGGTGACGACCCACCTGCAGAGTGGGAACGCGGTGGTCACCAGCCCGTCGACCACCGCCAGGACGGCGGCCGCGGTCAAGAAGGCGCTGGCCGCAGAGGCGGGCCTCGATGTCGAAGTGGTCGCCCGGACGGCCGCCGAACTGACGAAGGCGATCGCCGCCGACCCGTTCGGCGACCTCGCGACGGACGGGTCGAAGCACCTGCTCGGATTCCTCTCCGGGACCCCCGCCGCCGCAAAGGTGGCGGCGCTGCAGAAGAAGATCGACGATCCTGACCCGGATGCCTACGCGATCACCGGATCGCACGTGTACCTCTGGGCTCCGAACGGGGTGCTGAAGTCGCTGTTCGCCACGGTCGACTGGGACCGCGGGCTGGGCGTGCACTGCACCATGCGGAACTGGAACACCGTGCTCAAGCTGCAGGAGGTCGCCGCGGGCTGACGCCCGACGAACCGATCCGGCCCCCGGCGGTCTCGACACGCCGCACTGTCGTATCACCCTGTCGTATCAGCCCTGCAGGGGTGCACTCTTGGTGACGTGGCCGACGTCGTCTGTGACGCGTGCGGGGAGCTGAACTCGCCCGACGCCGAGTTCTGCTCTGCCTGCCAGGCCTTCCTCGCCTGGGACGGCCTGCCCGACGCCGACCGGACCCAGCGGATCGACCCGCGGGTGGCGGCCGCGATCTCCCAACGGCTGGCCGGGCAGCAGGCCGGCCCGGCGTCGTCCGCCCAGCAACAACCTCAGGCTCCGCAGCAGCCGCAGCCGGCCCGGTCGGGCCAGGACCCACCGGACGGTGACCCGGCGTACCGGATCGTCCTGCCGCCGGGACGTACCCCCCCACCGCCACCGGAACCGCACCGAGATCCGGCCGAGCTGCTCGCCGTGACCAGCACGCCCACCACCGTCGAGGTGCGGCCGACCGGAGAGCCCGTCGAGGTGGCGGTGCTGATCGGCAACCACTCGGACATCGTCGACGGCTACACCGCCGACGTACCGTCCAGGCCGCCGTGGCTCACCGTGGTCGGCGCCGAGGTCCGGTTGCTGCCCGGCACCGAGGAGACGGTGCAGGTGCTGTTCTCGCTCGCCCCGGGGACGATGATCCCGGCCCAGCAGATCCGGGTGCCGCTGCGGGTCCGATCCACCAGCCATCCGGCGATCGAGATCACCACCCTGATCACGGTGGCCGTCCCGGTGGTGGACGGCACCCTGATGATCCGCCTCGAACCGCAGGTGATCCGGGTGCGCGATGCCGGCACCGGCCAGGCGAGCGTGACGATCGAGAACCGGGGGGGCAACAAGCCCACCAGGGTGACGCTCGGCGGGGCCGATCCGGAACTGGCCGTCGGCTTCGCCTTCACCCCGCCGGTGCTGGACGTGCCGCCGCACGGGAGCGTGTCGGCGCAGCTCCAGCTGCGGGCGCCGACTCCGGCGCCGGGCGAGGAGAGCAGCCGCGGATTCACCGTGACGGTCCGCGAGGGCGGCCGGTCCGCCGAGGCCCAGGGCACCTTCGTGCAGGCGTCGTCGGCCGTGGTCATCGATCCGCCGGTAGCGCTGCGACTGGAGCCGAGCGTGGTGAAGGTCAGGGACGCAACGCTGGCCGAGCTGATGCTGGTCGCCGACAACCGGCGCGGCCGCAGGTCCGCCCAGCTGACCCTGACCGGCCGGGATCCGGAACGGCTGGTCCGCTTCGATTTCCAGCCGCAGGTGCTGGTGGTCCCGCCGGGTCAGACCGCGGCCGCGCGGGTGCGGGTGCAGGCGCCGCCTCCCGAGCCCGGGACCGAGAGCACCAGGGCGTTGACCATCACCGGCAGCGATCCGGACCCCGCGCATGCTGCGGTGGAGGTCGGCGGGTCGTTCGTGCAGTCGTCGTCGCCGGCCGTCGTCGATCCCCCGGTACAGCTGCGACTGGACCCGGAGGTGGTGCGGATCTCGGGCTTCGGTGGCGGCAGCAGCACCCTGACAATCGACCATCGCAGCGGCCGGCTGCCCACCAGGATCGCGCTGTCGGCCCACGACCCCGAACGGCTGCTGCGGGTGGACTTCCAACCCCCGGTGGTCGACATCGCCCCGGGCTCATGGGCCTACGTGCAGCTGCGGGTGTCCTCACCGCGCCCGGAGGGCGGTCACGAGGTCACCCGGCCGTTCACCGTTGTGGCGTCCGACCACGACTCGTCGGTCGAGCGCACGGGCACGGTGGTGCACACCGCCGGCGATCCCAGGCCGTGGGTACGGGTGTCGCTGGTGGTCCTGGGCGCCGCGCTGATGGTCGCCGGAGTGTTCCTGCCGTGGCTGGTGGGCACCGCGTTCAATCTGACCGGGGCGGAGTGGACGGTCCAGCGGTTCATCGCCTACAGCACCATCAACGCATCGCTCGACTTCTCGGTGGTGCGGCCGCTCCCGGACTTTCTCACCTCCGGCGGCCTGGTGATCACCCTGCTCGCCGCCCTGATGCTGTTCGGGCTGACCGGCTCCAAGGGACGGCTGATCCGGCTGGCCGCCGTGCTCGGCCTGCTCGCGATCAGCGCGTTCGTGCTGGCCTTCCACCTCTTTCGCCGGCCGGATCTGCAGGGATCCGGAATGCCGGCCGTCGGCGCGATCCTGATCGCGCTCGGCTGCATCCTCGCGTTCGCGGGCAGCCTGGTCCGTAAACGCTGACCTGCGGCTGCTCCGGAGATGTCGGCGGTCGTCCGCACCGGCGGCTATCGTCGGATCCCGGACCGGAGTGCTCGGCACTCGGTGAGGGGATGAACGTGAGCAGGACGGACCGCTGAGCGATGAGTGGATTTCTCGCGTTCGTGATCGCGCTGACGGTCGGTCTGCTGCCCAGCGGTGGCGCGGCGCGCACGACCCAGGTGGCCACCGACCAGATGGTCGCCCTCGGCGACTCCTACGCGGCCGGTGTCGGCAGCCGGATCTACTACGCGGACAGCGGCACCTGCTACCGGTCGCCGGCGTCCTACCCGGTGACGATCGCCACCGGCGCCGGGCTGGCCCTGGACTTCCGCGCCTGCTCGGGTGCTGCGGTCGCCGACGTCCGTAGTACCCAGACCCGCGCCCTGAGCCCCTCGACCCGCTACGTCACCGTCACCGTCGGCGGCAACGACGTGAGCTTCGCCCCGGTGCTCACCGAGTGCGCGAAGCCCAGCTGGTGGGGCAACTGCAACGGTCGGATCAACGACGCGCTCCAGATCCTGCGCACCCAACTGCCGGCCCGACTGGCCGGCCTCTACGCCGAGATCCGGACCCGTGCGCCGCAGGCGACCGTGGTGGTGACCGGTTACCCGCTCCTGTTCAACGGGCAGGACTGCAACCTTCTGACGTTCTTCTCGCCGGCCGAGGAACAGCGGCTCAACGACGCCACCAACGAGCTGGACGCGCTGATCCAGAGCCAGGCGACGGCGGCCGGGTTCACTTTCGCCGACCCCCGGCCGGCGTTCGCCGGACATGCCGTGTGCGACCGCCCGGAGTACCTCAACGGGGCCTCGTACCCGATCATCAACTCCTACCACCCGAACTCTTCCGGGCACGCCGCGTATGCCGCGGTGGTGCAGCCGGCCCTGGCCATCCCGGCGGGGGCGACCGCCCGCGCCGTAGTCCACTCGGACGTCGCGGCGCCGCTCGCCGCCGCCGCTCCGGTGTTCCGGGTGCCGGACCTGCGCAGCGCGGAAGCCAGGGCGGCGGCCAAGGCGGCCGGGATCGGTCCCTGGCAGCTGGCGAAGCTGCAGCTGGCCCAGGTCCGGGCGATGTCGGGGGCGTGGTGGCAGCAGGTCGACCAGACCGTCGCGGCCGGGGTCGGCCGGCTGACCGGCAACTGAAACCGCTCCGGACCCGGCGACCCGCGGCTCAGCCGTACCGGGCGACGATCCCTTCCAGGCTCCGCGACACCCCGCGCGCTGCGGTCTGCGCTGCCCGACCCAGCAGCGGATGTTCGGCCACTGCGCGCCAGCGCTCCAGCGCCGACCGGGCGGCCGCAGCGATCTCGGCCCGCTCGGCCGTCGGCTCGAGACCGAGCCGGCTCGCCGGGTCGTGACCGGAGCCGCCGAGCAGCCGATCCAGCTCCGCTGCCTGGTCGGCGCGGATCTCCAGCCCGTTGCTGCGCAGCCCGTCGAGCAGCCTCACCTCTTCGAACTCGTGCGCTGCCGAGGTGATCTGCTCGGCTGCGGCGCGCAGGTCCTCGGCGTCCGGACCACCGCTGGTGCGCAGCACCGACGACAGCCCGGCCAGTGCCGACCGGGCCTGCAGCACCCTGGCCCGCTCGGTGAACTGCTTGAGCAGGACCGTCCGCAGTCGCTCCAGCCCACTGCGGGCCGAGAGCTGATGGGCCAGATCCGTCGCGGTCGGGGTCTGCCCGGTGCGGATCAGCTCGACGGCCAGCCGCACGCCGAACAGGCCCAGCCGGGACAACAGGTGCGCCCGCTCCATCTCGGTGACCGGGACGGCGCTGGGGCGCAGCCCGAAACGGTCGGCGGTGAGCAGCAACGCCGTCGCGTCCGGCGCTGCGGCGATCGCCACCAGGGCCCGGTACTCGGACTCCCGGAGGGTGGCACCGGCGTATCCGAGCAGACCGCCGACCGGTACCACCACCGGGCAGAGCCGCCGCAGGCGGGGCTCGGCGGTGTAGCGCCGGGCGATGCGGTCGGCGACCTCCATGGCGTCCAGACGACACGAGCCGATCTCGTCGCTGCGGGACAGCACGCCGACCGTGTTCATCGGGCTGCCGCGGGCGAACTCGTCGTCGGTGAACGACTCCAGGAACCGGATGTCGCTCGCGTGGGTGTGCCGCAGCAGGTAGAGAACCGCGTCGACCACCGGGGGCCGGTCGTCCTCCGGGGTCAGCATGGTCAGGGTCCGCGCCGACACGTCGGTGGACAGCGACGCGATCCCGGGGGTGTCGATGAGGGTGAGCCCGGCCAGCCGCCGGGTCGGCCAGGACACCTCGATGCGGTCGATCCCGTCCGCCTGATGGCCACGCAGGTCGATGTCCAGGGCGCCACCGTCCCGACGGAAGGAGGTGGGCACCGGCTCGCCGGCGCGCGGGTGGATCACCACCGCTGGTTGGTCGCCGTAGGAGTACCAGGTGACGATGCGGGTGCACTCGCCGGCGTCGGTGGCCGCCAGTTCCTCACCGAGCAGGGCATTGAGCAGGGTGGACTTTCCCGCCTTGATCTTCCCGGCGATCGCCAGCCGCAGCGGACCGACCAGCCGGCGGCGCAACCCCTGCAGGTTCGCCGCGGCCTCGGGGCCTGCGGTGCTGACCGCCCTGGCGAGCAGCGCGTCCACCGCGCGGGACAGTCCGTCGTCCGGCGGTGCGGTGGCGTAGGTGCCGGTCATCGTCAGGTCCGGCCGGCGCCGGCCCGGACCCCGGCGAGGTCGGCCGCCTGCCGGTCCAGGTCGGCGGCCCGAGCGACGCGGTCCGGCCCGGCGAGGGTCTGCGCGCGTTCCGCGGCTGCGAGGGCGCCGACGCTGGACCGGTGGATGGTGGAGGCGCGCAGGGTGAACTCGTCGCGGAGCTGGCGTCCGGTGCGCCGCAGGGCGTCCCTGGTCTCCTTGTTCATCACGAAGCCCACCTCCTCGACGTACTTGCGGGCGGCGGCCTTGGCCTGCTGGCGTCGGTAGGCGACCTGCCGCTTCTGTTCGTCCTTGATCATCTTCCGGCCGATGCCGGCCGCCAGCGCCACCGAGATCGGGGCGACGATGACGGCGCCGAGCAGGCTCCCGGCCACACCGAACAGCACCATCGGCACGAATGCGGCGGTGCGGGTGGACAGCAGGATCGGGGCCAGCCGGCCGCCAGGGGCGTTCAGGCTCGCCGCCGGCGCGAGCGCCAGCATCGCCAGCGAATCCGGGGGGGCTGAGGTGGCCGCGACCACCGGGTCGCCGGCATCCAGCGCGAACCGGCTGCCGACATCCGCGGCGAGGTCGCCGGCCGCCTGGGCCAGGGTGTCGTAGTTGGCCACCGCAGCGGCCACCACCTGGCGGCGCAGCCAGACGCCGATGCCGTCCCACATCTGCTTCGGGTCGCCGTCGTCGATCACCGCCTCGACGTCACGCAGCACGGCGCGCAGCCGCTCGGCGAGGTCGTGCTCGATATCGGCGACCAGGTCCTGCAGGCCGTCACCGAGAACCTGCTGCCAGGTGGCCGATGGTGAGGTGAGTGCGGCGGCCCGACCCGCGACGGTGCGCAGCCGCTCGACCACCTTTCCGGCCTGCTCGGGGCGGTCGATCACCGCCTTCTCCGCCGCGACCTCCTGATCCAGTTGACCCGCGACGAACGACGCGGCGCCCGCCGCCACCTCGGCCGCGCGCGCCCTGGCCTGCGGCATCACCGTCGCGGCCAGGAACTCGACGAGCTCCGGAAAACCGGACTCGGCGGTGAGCTCCGGATCACGGCGGGCGGCCAGTCGCAGGAACGACGAGACGCCGATCACCGGCAGGTCGATACCGGCGTCGGCAAGGTGCTTGCGGTCGAGTTCGACGATGCGCCGCCACTCCGGGTAGAGGTCGGTCTTGGTGACGACGCAGGCCGCCAGCGGGCATCGCTGCAGGGCGCGCCCGAGGAACTCCAGCTCGGGGGCGGTGAGCTCGGTGGACGCGTCCGTGACGAACAGCAGACCCTGGGCGAGATCGAGTGCCGACATGGTGATGATGCCGTGCGCGGAGTCGAGGCCGCCGACCCCGGGGGTGTCGACGAGGCTGAGCCCGGAGCGCAGCATCCGGTGGTTCAGCAGCACCTCGACCGAGCGCAGGCTACGGCGGTTGCCCGGATTGCCGGTCTCACTGGCGAAGTCGCCGATGGCGTCCAGCGGGACGTCCACCCGGGTCGGGTCGCCGCCCGGCTCGGTCGGCTCCACATAGCCGTAGGCGCCGGGCTTCTCCCCGAACCGGACGATGGTCGGCACCACCGTCACCAGGTCGGCGTCCGCCGGGCAGACCGCGGTCTGCAGCAGGGCGTTGACCACGGTGCTCTTGCCGCGCTTGAACTCTCCCACCACCACCACCGAGACCAGCTGGGCGGACAGTCTGCTGCGGGTCTGGTCGATCTGCTGCACCAGGTCTCCGCGCCCGCGGTCGGCCGCGAGTTGCCGGCTGCGGGCGAGCGGATCACCGGCCGGCCCCGACGCCGGAGCGGGCGGCGGAGTCGGCCGAGTGGGCGCCGGGGTCGGCGCCGGCACGGCCGGGGGTTGCGCCGCCAGGTTCTGACCCTGGGGAACCGGGACCGGCGCGGCGGTGGCCCTGGGTCCGGGCGCCCGCGGTGGGAACGACGACGGCAGCGGCGGCGCCCGGTCGGGGGCCGGCACCGGGGCGGCGCCGGGTTCGCCCGCCCGGGCGCCGTCGGGCGCCGACTCCGGTTTCGGTTTCGGAACGATCCGGGCGACCTCGGTCCACTCCAGGAAGTGGTTGCAGGACGCGCAGAACATGGCATCGTCGGAGTTGGGCTCCCCGCAGTTGGTGCAGACCTTCACGATGGCAGTCCCGATCGTTCACCCGATGCGCGTACCGGGTCCCTTGAGCCATCATTCACCACAAGGATGTCGGGGGCGGTCGGCGCCGGAGCTCGAGGACGGACGGAGGTGCCGTGGCGGACGTGATCTGTGCCGAGTGCGGCACCAAGAACAGCGGCGGCGAGTTCTGCTCGTCCTGCGGTGCCTTCCTGGCCTGGGACGGGGTCGCCGACGATCCCGTGCCGCCACCGCCACCGCCATCACCGCCCGCGGCCGCGCCGGCGGGCACGGCCCCCTCGGCACCGCCGCGGCCCGCCGCAGCTGCCGGGCCACCCCCGGCGGACCGGCCACCGCCGCCAACGGAGCCGGCGGGCGGCTTCAGCTACACCATCAAGGCACCACCCGGCCGCACGGTGTCCCTTCCTCCGGCCGACCCCGGGGGTGGCTGGCCACCCGGACCGGGCGCGCCTCAGGGCGGTGTGGCGATCGCGGCCCCGCCCGGAACCTGCCCCGACTGCGGCACCGTCAACGGAGAGGAGCTGCGGTTCTGCCGCAAGTGCGGTTACCAGCTCTTCACGCCCGACCCGCGGACGCCGAAGCCGGCGGCCGCCCGGCCGGTGCGGCGTCCCTGGTGGCAACGCTGGATACCCCGGAGTTGGCTGCCGGACAGCGACCTGGTCAGCGGCGAGGCCCGTCGGGCGTTCCGCCGGAGCCTGCCGGCCGGCCTGCGGATCCGCCGCTACCTCGGGATCGGCGCGGTGGTGGCGCTGATCGGCGGGCTGCTGTTCGTGGTCGGGTCGAACCCGGTCCGCTGGGTCAAGGACCGGATCGGGGATCTCCGCGGGTCGCTGGCCGAGGTCCAGCTGACGGTGGCCTCCGAGCCGCCCGACGCCCAGGTGCCCGGCTACCCGGTGGAGTACGTGGTGGACCGGCAGGAGACCGCCTGGGCGACCGCCTGGAAGGCTCCGGGCACCGCCGGGGCCTGTGTCCCGCCCGGAGTGGCGGCCCCGGCCGGCTCGATGGGCACCCTGTTGCTGGTGCTGTCCGCACCGACCAAGGTGCGGGCACTGGAGATCGCCGCCGGCCTGCCGGAGAGCGATCAACGCCGGCCGCACCAGTACCGGCCGAAGACCTTGGAACTGACCTTCTCCGACGGCACCTGCCGACAGATCCAGGTCGCCGACGACCCCGGGCTGCAACGGATCCCGATCGACCCGATCGTCACCGACCAGATCAGGGTGAGCATCGTCGACATCTGGCCGCCGTTGCCGGACGATCCGCAGGACCTGGTCGCGATCACCGAGATCCGGTTACTGGCCCGGCCGCAGTAGCACCGTCCGCGGCCCGCTCACGGCGTGATCCGGTGCAGATCGCGCGGGAACAGCGTGACGGACCGGATGTTGTCGGCGCCCACCAGCCGGGCGGTCCAGCGTTCCAACCCGATGGCGAACCCGCCGTGCGGCGGCATCCCGTGCCGGAAGGCCTGCAGGTACGGCTCATAGGGCCCGGGGGACTCGCCACGGGCCGCCAGCGCGCGTTCGTAGTCGGCGACGTCGTGCAGCCGCTGCCCTCCGGTGACCAGTTCCTGACCTCGGAAGAGCAGGTCGAACGAGTTGGTCCAGCGTGGGTCGTCGGGCTGCGGATGGGTGTAGAACGGCCGCTTGGCCGCCGGGTAGCCCTCGACCGCCAGGAAGTCCGAGCCGTGGGTCTCCAAGGCCCACGCGCCGAGGCGCCGTTCGTGCTCCGGCGCCAGGTCCGGCTCGGCAGGGTCGGCCCCGAGCAGCGCCAGCGCGTCGGCGAAGTGGATCACCGGGAATTCCTCCGGCACCCGCGGCAGGTCGGCACCGGCCGCGGTGACCGCGGCGGATTCCTCGCCGGCGACCACGGCTGCCATCCCGGCCAGCACCTCCCGGAGCATCCGCAGCACGTCCCGGTGGTCGCGGATGAATCCGAGCTCGACGTCCAGCGACACGTACTCGGCGAGGTGCCGCACCGTGTCGTGCGGCTCGGCCCGGAACACCGGTCCGGTCTCGTAGACCCGCTCGAAGACGCCGACCATCATCTGCTTGTAGAACTGCGGTGACTGGGCGAGATAGGCCGTGCCACCGAAGTAGTCGACCTCGAAGGTGGTCGCGCCGGACTCGGTCGATCCGGCCACCAGCTTCGGGGTCTGGATCTCGGTGAACCCGGCAGCGTCCAGGGTCCGACGGAAGCCGCGCAGCGATGCCGCCGCGATCCGCCAGACCGCCCGGTGGGCCGGATGCCGCCAGGTGATCGGCGCATGGTCGAGCTGCACCGGCAGCGACGCCGGCACGGTCGGCCGCCACAGCTCCAGCGGGGGCGTCGCCGCCGCGGCTGCCAGGGCGGTGATCACCGGGGCGGTCACCTCGAGCCCGCCCGGCGCCCGGCCGTTCGCGGTCACCACACCCTCGACGGCGACCGGGGTCTCCTCGCCGAGCCCGTCCAGCCGGGCGCGAGCTGCAGGGTCCGACACCACCACCTGGGCGAGCCCGGCCCGGTCCCGGACGATCAGGAAGGTGACCGCGGCGAGCCGACGCCGCCGATGGATCCAACCCTCGATCCGCACCCGGTCGCCGATGCGCTCGGCCAGACCGGAACTGAGTGTTCGCATGTGGTGCACCTCCCGGAGTTCATCGACCCCGGAGGTGTGGGCGATCGGGAGCTCGCGGTGCCACCACACCTTCGCCGGACACCCGGTACTGGGTGGCCGGCCTCTGCTGGTCCGTGTCGGGAACCGCCCGGGCGACTCGGAGGTCGTCACGCTCGTCGGCGTCGCCGAGGTCAGGGTAGCGCGACCGGAAGCGCCGGTCGCCCCGATTCGGGTCCCGGCAGTCAGCCTCCCGGTGCGGGCTGGACGCTCATGCAGGCCGGCCGGCCGGCGCAGAATGCGTCGGCCAGAGCCCGCGAACCGAACGGGCCGACATAGATCAGGAAGGTGTCCACCTTGGGTGTTGTGCCGAACAGCAGCAGCCCGGGGTAGTCCTTGGTGAGCAGGATCTGGGCCGGCAGGCCGAGTGCCAGGGCATCCTGCTGGGCCCGCAGGGCGGACTGCTGCGAGGACGGCTCCACGTTGGGAACGAGGTTGATGACGCCGAGAAAATCGGTGGGCCGGAACCTGATGCCGACCCCGCCGCCGCTGGTCGGGACGACGGTCGGCGGTGCCTGGGAAGGACTGCCGGTCACCGAACCGGGGCCCGAGGTCGGTGGCGCTGTCGAGCCGGGTGTACCTGACGTCGGCTGGGTCGGGGTGGCCGGTCCGGTGGGCGGTGCCGACCCGGTCGGCCCGCCCGTCGGCGGCACGATCACCGGCGGCACCGACAACGGCGCACTGGCCGGCCCGGAGGACACCGGAGGAGACGCCGGGCCGGATCCGACCGGGGCGGTGCTGGACCCCGCCGATCCGGAGACCGAAGGGGTGGTGGCGATGTCCGAACCGGACGGCGCCGGACTCGACCCGGACGGCGTGATGGTCTGCACGACGGTGGTCGGTCCGACGCTGGAGGTCACCGGGACCGCTCCGGTGTCGGCGCAGGCGGGTGCGGTGAGGCCACTCGCGGTGGTGCCGCGCACTGCCTGCAACCGGAAGCAGTACTTCGTGCCGGGCTGCAGCCCGGTGACCGTGTAGCCGTTGAGTGCGCCGTCCACCGGGACCACGGCCGACGTCCGGCCCTCGGCGCTCACCGTGTACAGCTTGTACGGGTCGAGGGCGGGCTGACCGTCCCAGGCCAGCTCGATCGTGGTCGGGTCGCTCCCGGCCGCCGCGGTCAATCCGGTGGGGTTGCGGGGGACGCCGGTGCCGAGGGCCACCGGAGGCTGTGCCTGCGGACCGGACTTCACGGCGAGCAGGACGCCGACGCCGACCGCGGCCAGCAGCAGGACGCCGAGGACCACCACCATCCGGGACAGGATGGGCCGCTGGTTGAAGGCCCCGTCCACCGACGCGCGCCTGGGATCGGCGATCACCGGCATCGGGCCGCCGGGGCCCATGGCCGCCGGTTCCGGCGGATCCGGCTCGGCGAGGATGGTGAACGGCAGCCGCACCGGCTGGCCGCGGACGAACGGCTTCTTGGTCCGGACCCGCATCGCCGCCCCGGAGGTGGCCCCGATCGGCACCTCCACCAGCTCCGGGTAGAGCAGGAAGCCCAACTTCTCGTCCGGATCGGTGGCCGTCACCTTCAGCCGGACCGGCGCGTTCCCCCAGTTGGTGAACTGGACCAGGTGCTTGCCGCGCCACCGGCCGGTCGACGTCACCGGAGTGAGCTTGGCCTGCAGTCCGAAGACCCGGCCGAGATCCAGGTCGCCCTCGGCGACCGCGGAGGTGCCCTCGTCGACCACCGATCGGGCGCGTACCGCGAACGGGAACGACCCGCTGCCGGCCGCGGCATCGGCCGGCGGGTTGAACACCAGCACCGCGGTGGAGTCCTGGCCCGGATAGACCTGCACCTCGTCGGGCAGCACCTGCGCCCACCCGGCCGGGCCATCGCCCACCACATCGAGCCGGTAGCCCTCGACGATGTCGCCGGGGTTCTGGATCGTGATCACCGTCTGCACCTGTCCGCCCGGCTCCACCGACAGCCGTACGGACTCGATCCGGATCACGGGATCGGTCACGCAGCGGCCTCCTGGTCGCGGGGCAGAACTTCAGGCGCGCGGCCGACAGCCGCACGATGGTCGCGAACTTACGCCGCCACACCGGCCGGAGTGGCCAGACCTGCCCGAAGGGGCAGCCGGGGCTGCCCAGGAGTCTGTCCCGCGCCCGGTTCTGCCGTGCGGACGTCCCGGGCATCCTCAGAGGCGTGATCCACGAGGTCGACCATGCCCTGCGCTCGCTGATCGAGCGGGATGCCGTCGACGGCACCGACGTCGAGGTGGTCTTCGACGCACCGACCAAGGACTGGGCGGCGCGCCGTACCGTGCCGACGATCGACGTGTACCTCTACGACATCCGTGAGGACCTCCGGCGTCGGGAACGCGGGCTGCTCAACACCTACGACGGCGACCGGATCAGCTCCCGATCGCTGCCGCCCCGCTACTTCAAGCTGTCCTACCTGGTCACCGCGTGGACCCAACGTCCCGAGGACGAGCACCGGCTGCTCGCCTCGCTGCTCTCCTGCTTCCTGCGCTACGACGCGCTGCCGACCGAGCTGGTCACCGGCCCGCTGGCCGATCCGGGGTTGCCGGTCGCCCTGACCATCGCGCTACCGCCGCCCGAGGACCGATCGTTCGCCGACGTCTGGTCGGCCCTGGGCGGCGAGCTCAAGCCGTCGCTGGACATCGTGGTGAGCGCCCCCACCGCCACCGGCCAGGACTACCCCGCGGCTCCGCCGATCCTCGGTCCGGCCTCGGTGACGATGCGCGGGATCGGCAGCTGGCCGCCGGAGGAGTCCCGCCGGGGTCGGCCCCGGTCCGATCACGAGGTCGCCTTCGGCGACGACTCGACCGGCCCGGCCAGTGCTCGGGCCCGGGCGCGAGCGGAGCGCGACGCCGGACGCGCCGGCGGCGCTGTCGGCGCTGTCGGCGCTGCCGGCGCTGCCGGCTCTGCCGGCTCTGCCAGGACGGGGCTGACCTGGCACGAGCTCGGTGAGGTCCGACCGTCGGCACCTGCCGCGACCAGCGCCGAGGGTGCGCCGCCGCGCCGGCGGGGTAAGGGCATCAGCCGGAAGGACACCGCCCGATGACGGCGGACGGTCTGCACTACCTGCTGGCCCGGGTCGGCCTGGTCGAGGAGCGGATCCGGGCGCTGGTCGCAGACCGGCGGGCGGACGACCCGGCCCCCGACGACCCGTTCCGCGGCCTCTACGTCACCGACGAAGCCGTCGACCGGCTGCTGGCACCCGTTCCCGAGCCGCCGCGGGTCGATCCGGCCCGCAGGGCGGAGATCGAGATCCGCGCCGACCGCGCGGAAGCGTCCGGTGAGGTCCCCCGGCTCCGGCGGCTGGCCGCCGGATTCGGCCTCACCCCACTGGATGTCGAGCTGCTACTGGTCGCGTTGATCCCTGACCTGGACAGCCGCTTCGAGCGGCTCTACGGCTACCTCAATGACGACGTCACCCGCCGCCGCGCGTCGATCGGGCTGGCGCTGGCGCTGGCCGACGAATCCGCCGGATCGGCGGCGGCCAGGGCCAGGTTGAGCCCCGGCGCTCCACTGGTCGACCGGGCGTTGATCCTGATCGAGGACGGCGACCGCCCGTTCCTCACCCGCGCCCTGCGGGTGCCGGACCGGGTGACCGCGCACCTGCTCGGCGGCGACACCCCCGACCCGGCTCTGGTGGACGTGCTGACCGACGTGGAGCCGGCCGGCGACGCGCTCCGGCTCTCCGGTGCCCTGCAGGCCGGGCAGCGGGTGATCTACCTGCGGGAATCCGTGCCCGGCACCGGCGCCGCGCTGGGCGCCGCCGCGGTCCTGGGAGCCGCTCGGCCCCCGCTGGTCGTCGATCTGGTCAGGCTGTCCCGATACGCCGACGGCATCGAGCTGGTGTCGGTGCTTGGCCGGGAGGCACTGCTGCAGGGCGCCGGCTTGGTGGCCGGCCCGGTGGAGCCGCTGGCGGCGGCGGCACCGGAAGCGTTGCGCAGGCTGGCCGCGCTGCCGGTCCCGCTGGTCCTGGTCGGCGAGACCACCTGGGATCCCGGCTGGTCGCCCGAGGTGCCGCTGCAGACCGATGCGGTCGCCCCGACGCTGGCCGAGCGGACCGCGCTGTGGAACCGCGAGCTCGATGGGGACGGCCGGATCGACCCGTTGGCCGTCACCGCGCAGTTCGTGCTCGGCCCCTCCCAGGTCACCCGCGCTGTCCGGTCCGCACGGGCATCCGCGCTGCTGGGCGACGGCACCCTGACCAATGACGATCTTCGGCGCGGGGCCCGCGCGCAGAACGCCGCCGGCCTCGAGCGACTGGCCCGACGGGTGGAACCGCAGGTCGGCTGGGCGGACATCGTGCTTCCGGAGACGACGCTGCGGCACCTGCGGGAGCTGGGCTCCAGGGCCCGTCACCGGGACCGGGTGCTGCGGGAATGGCACATGCGGCCGGGGGGCGGCCGCGGGCGGGGGATCACGGCCCTGTTCGCCGGCGACTCCGGCACCGGCAAGACCATGGCCGCTGAGGTGATCGCCGGCGAGTTGGGTCTCGACCTGTACACCGTCAACCTGGCCACGGTCGTCGACAAGTACGTCGGCGAGACCGAGAAGAACCTGGAGCGGATCTTCAGCGAGGCCGGTGGCGTCAACGCGGTGCTGCTCTTCGACGAGGCGGACGCAATCTTCGGCAAGCGCGGCGAGGTGCGGGATGCGCACGACCGGTACGCCAACATCGAGAGCGCCTATCTGCTGCAGCGGATGGAGACCTTCGACGGACTCGCGGTGCTCTCCACCAACCTCCGGTCGAACATCGACGACGCATTCACCCGCCGACTGGACTCGATCATCGACTTTCCGGCCCCCGACGAGGCCGCCCGGCTGGCGCTGTGGCAGCAGTGCCTGGCGCCGCCGCTGCCCTCCGCCGACGATCTCGACCTCGAGTTCTGTGCCAGGTCCTTCACCCTCTCCGGCGGCAACATCAGGTCCGTCGCGCTGACTGCCGCCTACCTGGCTGCCGGATCGGGCCACCCGATCGGCATGGCCGACCTGATCACCGCGGTCCAGCAGGAGTACCGCAAACTCGGCCGGCTGGTGCTCGAGCGGGAGTTCGGCCCCTACCTGGTGAAGGCGGCAGGCTGACCGGGTCGGAATGTCCGGGTCGAGTCGGAAGGTCAATGCTGCGTCACAGTCCGGCAACGCCGCGCCAGACGTGTAGCGCGCGGCTTCCGGTTCCAGGAGTATCACAAGCGCGGCCGGCGACTCTTGGCGATCACCACCGGGGGTCGTCGGTCGTCGACTCATTTCAACGATGGCGGAGCGGCGACGGATGAGCTACCACCTGGGTGTCGATCTCGGCACGTCGTACACGGCTGCAGCGATCAGCCGCGACGGCGTGCTGGAGATGGTCAGCCTGGGCACCCGCTCGCTGGAGATCCCGTCGGTGGTGTTCCTGGACCCCAGCGGCGGTCTGGTGGTCGGCGAGTCGGCGGAACGCCGCGGTGCCGCCGAGCCCGCGCGGCTGGCCAGGGAGTTCAAGCGCCGGCTGGGCGATCCGGCGCCGATCCTGGTGGGCGGGACGCCGTTCTCCGCCGAGGCCCTGATGGCAACCGTGCTGCGCAGCGTGATCGCCGACGTCACCGCCCGGCAGGGGGAACCGCCGGCGCACGTCACGTTGACCCGCCCGGCGAACTGGGGCCCGTACAAGCAGGAACTGTTCGGCCACGTGCCGGCCCTTGCCGATCTCGGGCCGTCGTCCACGGCGACCGAGCCGGAGGCGGCTGCGGTCCACTTCGCGTCCACCACCCGGATCGCGTCGGGGCAGGTGGTCGCGATCTACGACCTCGGCGGCGGCACCTTCGACGCAGCGGTGCTGCGCAAGACCGACGACGGGTTCGCCACTCTCGGCACCCCGGAGGGCATCGAGCACCTCGGCGGCGCTGACTTCGACGACGCCGTGTTCGAGTACGTCCGTCGGGTGCTGGGGCCGGCGTTCAGCCAGTTGGATCCGACGGACCCTGCGGTGCGGGCGGCCGCGGCGCGGCTGCGGACAGAGTGTGTGCTGGCCAAGGAATCGCTGTCCAGGGACACCGAGGCGACCATTCCGGTGGCGTTGCCCGGGTTGCAGACCGAGGTGCGGCTGACCCGGCAGGATTTCGAGGATCTGGTCCGGCCGTCGTTGATGACGACCGTCGAGTCGCTGCGCCGGGCGGTCCGCAGCGCGAAGATCTCGCCGGACGAGATCGCCGCGACCGTGTTGGCGGGCGGTTCGTCGCGGATCCCGCTGGCCGCGGAGTTGATCACCGGCGAGTTGCAGCTGCCGGTCGCGGTCGGCACCCACCCCAAGCACACCGTCGCCCTCGGCGCGGCACTGCTGGCGGCCCGCAACGCGTCCCGCCCGCCGACCGAGGAGCCGACCGGGCGCATCGACCCGGCGGTCATGGCCACCTCGGGACCGATGCCGCTGGCCGGCACCGGCCCGGTGCCCGTGACCGGAGCGGCCTGGCGGACCGACCCCAGGCTCGCCGCCGTGGATCCCAAGACGGTGTCCGTCGGCGCGGACCCGCACCCGTCCGACCCGTCCAACACCGGCAGCGGGCTGTTCGGCATGCCGAACCAGGTCGGGGTGCTGGAGCCGCAGACCGGGCGGCGGCGCCGCTCCGCCATCCTGATCGCCGCGATCGCCGCGGTCGCGGTCGCCCTCGCTGCGGTACTGATCTTTGTCCAGCCGTGGAAGTCGACCGCGGCCGGGAGCCCGTCGGCTGCGGCGTCCAGCTCGTCCGTCGTCACCGCTGCGACGACGCCGAGCCCGTCGGTCAGCACCGCAGCGACCACCGATGCCACGACGGCACCCACGTCGGTCAGCAGCGAGGCGACGACTCCATCGGAGTCGTCGCCCGCCGAGACGTCGGGCGCCGTGGTGCCCAGCGGCGTCGTCTGCGATCCCACGACGTTGGCGTTGCTCGGCATGATCGACGTCGCAAGGCCGGTGGACGTCGACACCACCGGTGATCCGTTCAGGCCAGGGGTCTACGGCGCGGCCATGGAGAAGGCCGCCAAGCTGGCGATCAAGCAGTTCAACGCGAACAACCCTGAGTGCAAGGTCACCATGGACGTCTACGACACCCGCCACACGAACGAGGACTCGAAGCGGCTGGCGCCCGAGATCGCCGCCGATCCCAAGGTTCTCGGCGTGATCGGGGCGTCCTTCGCCGGCGAGATCTTCACCGCGGAGAAGGTCTTCGAACCCGCCAACCTGGCGCTGATCTCGCCGTCGGCGAAGAGTCCCGGCTTCGCCGGCCTCCACCTCAAGACCTTCAACCGGGTGATCGCCCAGGATCAGATCCAAGGTCAGGCCGCTGCCAACTACCTCCGGGACACCGCGCACGCCACCCGCGTCGTCGAGATCAACGACGACAACATGAACTTCGGCATCCCGATCGGCAAGTTCGCTCGCGACGGCCTCGGCGACCTCGCCGTCGACTCGGTGGAGATCTCGGCGACCAACCCGAGCTACACCGAGGCACTCGCTTCGGTGGCCGACAACAAGCCCGACGCCGTCTACTTCGCCGGTGCGCCGCACATCGCGGGCGAGCTGCTCACCAGCCTCCGGCAGGCCGGGTATCAGGGCACCTTCCTGATGGCCGAGGCGTTCAACGAGCCGCGGGTGCTGCAGGCGGTGAGCCCGGCCATCGCCGACGGTGCCTTGATGATGAGCACCGTCTCGCCGCCGGAGCGCGACACCGCCTTCACCGACGCCTACCGGGCCGAGTACGGAGAGGATCCGATCGGCTTCGCCCCTGAGGCCTACGACTCGACGGAGATCTTCCTGAAGGGGATAGCGCGTGGCGTCAAGACCCGCGCCGAGATGGTCGACTACGTCCGCAACTACCAGGGCCTCGGCATCACCAAGGCCATCGCGTTCGACCAGAACGGCGATGTGATGGGGCAGCCGGCCTGGGTCTACCGGATCGGTGGCGACGGGTCGTTGACCGCGATGGCCTTTGTCAACTGAGGGTCGATCGGCGCCGTGTTGAGCGTTTGTTGAGCGCCGGTCAACGGAGTCGGCTATGTCTGGTACGCCCGTTGAGCGCGTGTTGAGCGGTTCGGGCAACCATCGGGGCAGACATCGCGAGATACTTCGACACCCCCGGAGGCAGCCGTGCAGGCACCCGTCACCACCTACGTATATGCCGACGATCCGATCCTGCAGGCCGGCGTCAGTACTCAGCTGCGGATGCGCCCGGAGATCCGGGTGGTGGACGCGACCGACCTCGACCACGCCGAGGTCGCCGTCGTGGTCGCCGATCTCCTCGATGACGACGTGATCAGGGTGCTCAAGGCGGTACAGCGCGGCGGGATCCCGCGCACCGTGCTGGTCGCCAGGATCATCGACGACACGACGCTGGCCGCAGCGGCGGAGGCCGGCGTCGCCGGCCTGGTGCGCCGCAGCGACGCGACGCCGGACTCGTTGGTGCGCGCCATCTGTCGGGTGGCGGCGGGTGACGGTGAGATCCCGGCGGATCTGCTGGGTCGGCTGCTGGGCCAGGTCGGCCGGCTGCAGCGGCAGGTGCTCGCGCCCAGAGGCCTGGCGTTCTCCGGTCTCTCCGATCGGGAGGCGCAGGTGCTGCGGCTGGTGGCCGACGGCCACGACACCGCGGAGATCGCCGGCGAGCTCTGCTACAGCCAGCGCACGGTGAAGAACATCCTGCACGACCTGACGACGCGGTTGCAGCTGAAGAACCGGTCCCATGCGGTGGCCTACGCGGTGCGCGAGGGCCTGATCTAGAGACTTTCCCGGCTGCCCTTTCGGGCAGCATCCGGTGCCCCCGGTGCCGGACCGGCGGGGCACGCCGACATCAGGGAGAAACCATGCACCAACCGAAATTCGACGCGGCCGGGTCGACTCCGACCGCCCGGGATTCCGATCCCGCCGCCGAGAAGAACAACCGGTCGGGATCGGCGTCCGCGCACAAGTGGGTCGGGCCGGACAACGCGGCAGGCCACGGCCGGGACCACTTCTCCGACGCGCACCGCTGACGCGGGTCTGCGGGACCGCGAGGCCGGCACCGTCGTCATCGAGTGCGCTGCCCGAAGGGGCAACCCCGTCGTCCCTCGCGGCCGTCCGCGGGCCGCTGGCCATCGGCGCACTGCGGGTGCACCCTGGAGGGGTCGAGCAGGAAGGACGCTGCCATGCGGATCCACGACAACGAGTACGCCGAATCGCTGCGACCCCGATCATCCCGGGTCGAGTCGAAGCCGTCGTCGGAGGCACTGCGGGCCGCCGCGGCCGGCCGGGCCGACGCGCTGGATCCCGCCGGCGTGCTCGGGCTGCAGCGCGCCGTGGGCAACGCCGGAGTCGGCTCGTTGATGGAGGAGGACCGGTCGCCGGTACACGACGTGGTGTCCTCGGGCGGCGGGTCGGCCCTGTCCGAGGACGTCCGTGGCGAGATGCAGGGCCGGCTGGGCCACGACTTCTCCGATGTCCGGGTGCACACCGACGGCGCAGCAGCTGATTCCGCCGCGTCGGTGAACGCGCATGCCTACACGGTCGGCAACAACATCGTGTTCCAGCGCGACAAGTTCGACACCTCCTCGACGGAGGGCAAGACGATGCTCGCGCACGAGCTGACGCACGTCGTCCAGCAGCGCAGCGGCCCGGTGGACGGGGCGGATGCGGGCGGTGGCATCAAGGTGAGCGACCCGTCCGACCGGTTCGAGCGGGAGGCGTCCGCCAATGCCGAATCCGTCATGTCGACCCCGGCGCCGGCACACCAACACGCGCCCGAGGGCGCCTCGCCCGGCGCCGCCGTCCAACGTGACGCCGAGCAGGACGAGGAGCTGCAGGGCGCGTTCGTGCAGCGGGACGAGGCACCACCGACCGAGGACGAGGAGCCGGTCGAGGAACCCGGCGGGGCCGGCGCGGCCGTACAACGGGACGTGGCCGACGACGAGGACCAGCTCGACGAGTGAGGTGGCCCCGCTCAGACCGGGGCGGCCTCGCCCGCGGCCGTGATCGCGAACCACAGGCCGCCGAAGCTGAGGATGTTGTGACACTCGACGACGTGTCGACCCTCGTGTGCGTAGTAGTAGAGCGGCCGGCCGCCGTAGCTGACCTGCCGCGTTCCGTCGCTGCGCGGCACCTCACCGAGCAGTTCGGCAGCGATCCCGTTGCCTCCTCGGGGCGCCGATGTGGTCAGCACCGGGGGCCAGGCCGCTGCGCACTCGTTGTAGCACTGCGGGACGCCGGAACCCTCCGGTTCGAACAGGTAGATCGCCTGACCGGCCGCATCGAACAGCACGGGCCCGAACTGGCTGTCGCCGACCACGATGGCCGTGCCGGTGGGCGCCACCGAGGCGCGGCCGGCGCCGGTCGACGGTCGAGTCGTCGAACCGCTGGTCGACGGGCGTTTGCTGGTCGTCCGCAGCCGGGTGGCCTGTGAAGTCGCGGCCCGGGCGGTAGCAGAGGGCACACTGGTCGGTTCGGCAGTGATCGGCTCGGCGCTGGTCGGTTCGGCGCTGGTCGGTTCGGCGGTGGTCGGTTCGGCGGGGTCGGTTCGGTTCGGCGCGTGTTCGGTCGGGAACCGGTCGGTAGCCGGCTTGCCGCAGGCGTTGTCGAGGCGGAGGACTCGGGGAGTGGGGTGCCGGCCGGGGTCGCCGGGCGCACGGCCGCGGTAGCGCTCGGCACCGAGCTGATGTCGGTCTCGGTGGCACACCCGCTCGCCACGAACACCGCGATCAGGAGCCCGACCGAGCGGACGAATCGCATACCCCGACGGTATCGGCCGCGGCCCGCCTCGAGCCGGGATCCGGGTGCTCCGTAAGGGATCCGTCACATCCGGGCCGCTGCCCGAGAGGGCAGCCGGAGCTGCCCGCTGGTCCGCCAGGCGGCTGCTGACGAACATCATCGAGCACGCCCATCCTGCAGGGATGACCGTGCCCACCACCGCGGGCACCAGCGATGCCGCCCTCGGATCCGGCCGACGGCGGCGGTCCGCGCCGCCTGGCGCCCGTCGTCGATGACGTCCGCCAGGCGTCGGGCCGCGCCCGGCCCCGGCCGGCACGGCACCGGCCAAGGCACCATCGTCGACCGCATGCTGAAACGTCCGCCGGAGGGCGGGGAGCGACCGGCCGTCGGTCCTGCCGCCCCGGCGTCAGGTCATGACTCGCCGCGCCGCGTCAGCGCTGCCCCTTCGGGCACCAAGGCGTGCCCTCTCCTGCGTCCCAACGGCAATGCTCCCGGCGCCGCCCGGCGCGCACGATCGACTGGTCCTGTACAACCCAAGGAGGCAGCATGCCGACGTACCTCGCTCCCGGCGTATTCGTCGAGGAGGTCGATTCCGGTTCCCGACCGATCGAAGGTGTCGGCACCGCCGTCGCCGCGTTCATCGGACTCGCCGAGACCGGCCCGTTCAACACCCCGACGCTGGTCAGCAACTGGACCCAGTACACCAGCACCTTCGGCAGTTTCGTCGAAGGCGTCTACCTGGCCCAATCCGTCTACGCCTACTTCCAGAACGGAGGAGGCAACTGCTACATCGTCCGGATCGGCGAATCGAGCCAGAACGGAAACGGCCGCAGCCCCAAGGCGATCGCCGCCACTCCGCAAGGGACGTTGGGCGGACTGAAGATCACCTCGATCGATGCGAGCATCCCGGAGGGCCAGCTGACCGTCGAGGTCCAGCAGGCCGAGGAGGGCTCCCCGGAAGGCAGTTTCAAGCTGCTGGTCAAACGCGGTGACGAAGTCCTCGAGGACCACGATCGGCTCAACACCGGGCGCGGGCGGCAGAATGTCGCCACCGCGGTGAACGCGGCCTCCAAGTTGATCAACATCGAGGACACCAGGGGGACCGTCGAGGTGCCGCCCGCCGGCACCAGCACCGGGTTGCACCTGCCGCCGCCGGCCGCTGCCGTGCCGTCGCCGAGCCTGTCCAGCGACGACTACGTCGGCGATGTGGCCGAGCGCAGCGGCTTCTCGGGCCTGGAGGCGATCGATGAGGTCACCATGGTCTGCGTCCCCGACCTGATGAGCGCATACCAGCAGGGCGCCATCGATCTCGAGACGGTGCAGGCCGTGCAATTGGCGATGATCGCGCACTGCGAGCTGATGGGTAACCGGATGGCCATCCTGGACCCGCCGCCGGGACTCAATGCGCAGCAGGTGAAGGAATGGCGGGTGGACAAAGCCGGCTACGACTCCAAGTTCGCCGCGTTGTACTGGCCGTGGGTCAAGGCTGCAGATCCCGCCAGCGGCAAGAACATCCACATGCCGCCGTCCGGGTTCATGGCCGGCATCTGGGGCCGCAACGACGACGCCCGCGGAGTACACAAGGCGCCGGCGAACGAGGTGGTGCGCGGCGCCATCTCGCTCGAGGTGCAGATCACCAAGAACGAGCACGAACTGCTGAACCCGGTGGGCATCAACTGCCTGCGGACCTTCCCCGGCCAGGGCATCAGGGTGTGGGGCGCGCGGACCCTGTCGTCCGACCCGGCCTGGCGGTACCTGAACGTGCGCCGGCTCTTCAACTACCTGGAGGAGTCGATCATGTCCGGCACGAACTGGGTCGTGTTCGAGCCGAACGACGATGCCCTGTGGGCGAAGATGCGCCGCACACTGTCGGCCTTCCTGGTCAATGAATGGCGCAAGGGGGCCCTGTTCGGTCTCACCCCCGACGAGGCATTCTTCGTCAAGTGCGACCGCGAGACCAACCCGGCCGAGGGCATCGACGCCGGCCAGGTCGTCTGCCAGGTGGGCGTCGCACCCGTCAAGCCGGCTGAATTCGTCATCTTCCGGCTGTCCCAGTTCTCCGGCGGCACCAGCCTTGTCGCCGAGTGATCCGAGAAGACCCCTAGGAGAAGGAGACTTCGATGGCAGGGCTGTATGAGGGAAGTGGCGTCGGCCACTCGTTCGGGATCGAGATCGACGGCGTGGTGATCAAGAGCATCACCGAGGTCAGCGGCCTGAAAATGGAACAGGACGTGATCGAGTACAAGGAGAACGGTCCGGACGGCAAGTACAACATCAAGAAGCTGCCGGGGCGGTGGAAGGCCGGTGAGGTCACCTTGACCCGAGGGCTGACCGACGACCAGAGCTTCGAGAAGTGGGTCAAGGACTCGCAGTTCGGCAAGATGGGCGACGTCCGCAAGGGCGGCGCGATCATCGTCTACGACTATGAAGGCACGGCGGTCAAGCGTTACAAGCTGACCAACGCGTGGCCCAAGAGTCTGGAGATCGGCTCGCTCAAGGCCGGCGACACCAGCGTGCTGACCGAAAAGCTGGTCGTCACCTACGAGCGGCTCGAGGTCGGCTGATGAGGCGCGGGCCGGCCGGAGCAGCGGTCGCGGAGCGGCCGGAAACCATTGCCGAGCCGGGACAGTCGTCCGGGCCGGCAGCGGAGACCGGCGACACGCTCCGGACCGAGTTCACCTTCCGGCTGCCCCGCGGCTACGTCGACGGGGCCGGAACCGTGCACCGCGAGGGTGTGATGCGGCTCGCCACAGCCCGGGATGAACTCATTCCGCTCCGCGACGATCGCGTCCGGGAGAATCCGGCATTCCTGACCGTGGTGCTGTTGGGCCGGGTGGTCACCCGGATCGGCACCATCGACGACGTGCACGCAGGCATCATCGAGAGCCTGTTCGCTTCGGACCTGGCGTTTCTGCAGGATCTCTACCGCCGGGTGAACACCGAGGGGCACACCCGCGCCGGGGTGGAATGCCCGGCCTGCCATCACCAGTTTGCCGTCGACGTATCGGGCGGGCGCCTGGGGGAATCGTGACGTACGCGACCGACCGTCTGTACGAGGAGCTCGCGTACCTCGCGTACCACTTCCACTGGTCCATCGACGATCTGATGGATCTCGAACACGGCGAGCGCCGGCGGTACGCCGCCGAGATCGGACGTATCAACACCAGGATCAGCACAGGGAGGTGAGACATGGCCCGCTGGTGGCCATTCGGTGGCAACGCAGACAGCGGGCAGAGCGCCGCGGAGACCGTCCCCGCGGCTGCCGCCGCCCCGGTCGGCGATCGGCCGGGGACGGGCTGGCAGTCCTTGCCGCCGCTGCAGCGGACCGTGTCCACCCTCCGTCCGATCGCGCCGACCGCTCCCTTCGCGGCCGGCCTGGCCAGCCACCGGAGTCCCGCGTTCCTCGCGCCGCTCGGCCATCTGGTCGACCCGTCGGGACCGTCCGGAGTGGTGGACGGAATGGTGACGGCGATCGCCCCGGCGACTGTGCAACGGCACATCACCTCGCCGGCAGCACACGTCGCCCCGACATCAACGGGATACCCGGCAGCTCAACCACTGCCGTTGGCCACCCCGCCCGCGCGCAGGTTGCCGACGTCCGGACGATTGCCGGGTCCTTCGCCGCTGATGACGGCGCACGAACAGCCATCGGTCGTGCAGTTGCAGTCGCTGCCGGAGTTTCTCCCCGACGCCCCCGCGGTCCAGCGCACGCCGGCGGACCTGCCGGCACTCGAACCGCTGCACCAGCTCGAGCATGATCACCGGGCGGACGACCACGCCTCCCACCAGCACGATGCCGTTGAGCTCAGCTACCGCGCCCCCGACGGCGCCGTCGTCGAGGACAGCTCCTCCGATGGCAGTGCCTCCTACGACACCGTCGTCGACGGCAGCGGCTCCGATGGCAGCGCCTACGGCGGCGTCGCCGAGGAAAGCTCCTCCGACGGCTCACCCGACCAGCCCTCCGCCGACCGCGCCACCGACGACGTTCCGTCAGCCGCTGCGCCCGCTGAGGCCCCGTTGCTGGGATCGGCCGCGATGGTGGACGGTCCCGCAGGGGTGGCGGTCGCGTCCGGGGGCGGAGAGGCCGGAACCGCGCGGCCGACGGGGGCAGCTGTCGACACCCCGCTGCCGCTCGCCGCCGGATCCCCGTCCCTGGCGCGCTCCGCCGGTCCTGGATCGGCCGGTTCCGGATCGGCCGGTTCCGGCTCCGACGGCCCCGGATCTCCGGTGACGGCCGGGGCTTCCGTGCAGCGTTCCCCGAGCGACAGTGCGCCCGCTCCGACATCGTCGCCGGTGACGATCGACTCGCAGCGCATGCCGGATGCCCGGCTACCAGCGCCGCCGACCTTGCCGCTGCTGTCGGGCTCATCCGGGAGTGCGGGAGCGAGCCGTGGCGACACCTCGGACATCGTCGGCGATGGCGGGGCAGCGGTGGTCGGCACGTTGGGGACGACGTCCTCGGGTCCGAACCCGCGCGAACCCGCGTCCGACGTGCTCGGAGCCGTGCCGAACCGGCACGGCTCCGATGCATCCGAACCCGTCGACCGGCCGGCCATGGCGCTCCAGCGGACGAACGCCCCGACCGCTCCCGGTGGGGCAACCGCGCAGCCGGCCACACCCACGGCAGCTCCAGAATCGTCGGCCGCCGCCGTACAGCGCGTCACTGCGAGCCCGGTCGAGGCAGCCACGGCCCGGCGGCGGGGGCTCGGTGCACCACTTGTCGGCGATGCCGGTGCGGCCATCGCTGCCGGTCCGGCGACCGCACTGCCGCTGGCCGCCCCGGTACCGCTGTCGACCCTGTTTCAGCGAGCTGCCGAGGGCGCCGACCGATCTGCAAGCGCGGGCTCGGTCCCGGAAGACACGTCGGTGCAACGAATGGCTGCGTCGGAGTCCTCCGTCGCGCCGGAGGCGCCGGGGTCAGGTCCGGCATCAGGGCGACCCGCCGCCGAGCAGTTCGAGACTGCGCCCACCGGAGTCGGGTGGGCCAGCGGCGCGGGCCCGATGGCTCCAGATCTGCCTCTTGCGGTGCCGCTGGTCGGGTCAGCTCCACCGATCGGGTCTCTGACGCTCGGCCGAGCGACCGAGACGGCCGGACCGGCGGCGGGCGCGACTGCCGCACTCGCGGTACAGCGGTTCGGCCTGCCGAGTCTGCCGTCCCTGCCGTCGGTCCCCAGTCTGCCCAGCGCGCCGTCGTTGCCGAGTGTTCCCTCGATGCCCTCCCTGCCGTCGCTGCCGAGCGGTCTGCCGTCGCTGCCGAGCGGTCTGCCGTCGCTTCCCTCGGGACTGCCGCAGCTGCCGTCCGGCATTCCGCAGCTGCCGTCCGGTCTGCCGCAGTTGCCGTCCGGTCTGCCGCAGTTGCCGTCCGGCATGCCGTCGCTGCCGGGCATGCCGCAGCTCCCCGGCGGCGTCCCGCAGCTGCCGTCCGGCCTGCCGTCGCTGCCCGGCGGCATCCCGCAGCTGCCGTCCGGCCTTCCGTCCATTCCGGGGATGCCGGGATTGCCTTCGGTGCCCACTCTGCTCGGCGGACTGCCGTCGATGCCGGACATGCCCTCGCTGCCAGGGCTTCCCGCGGGACTTCCGGACCTGCCGACCGGTTTGCCGCAGCTTCCGTCACTGCCCGACCTGGGTTCGTTGCCCTCGCCGTCCGACCTGCCGTCATTGCCGTCCGTTCCGTCGCTTCCCGCGCTGCCGACCGGGGGGCTCCCAGGGTTGCCGTCCGGGATGCCGGCGCTGCCCGGCGGTCTGCCGGCCCTGCCCGGCGGTCTGCCGGCCCTGCCGGGCGGTATGCCATCGCTGCCGGGTCGGCCAGGGCTCGGGGGTGGTGCGCTTCCGTCGCTCCAGACCGCCTCGGAGGCCGCTCCGGGTCCCGCAGCACCGGGTACGCCGGCAAACCCCGGTGCCGCGGCGGTCGCCGCGGGCGCCGCGAGCCCGGACGCCGACGGCGGTGTGACCTTTCATCAGCCGGGTGCAGCCGGAGGTGCTGCCCCGGCGGGAGGTGGCGCGGGCGGTGGGGCGGCGGCGGTCGGCGGTGCAGCCGCCGGTGCCGGTGGCCAGCCCGCCGGTGCCGGGGGCCAGCCCGCCGGTGGCCCCAATCTCGACGACCTGGCGCGCAAGTTGTTCGACCCATTGTCCGCCCGGCTCAAGACCGAACTCTGGTTGGACCGGGAACGGGCGGGCATGGTCACCGACCTGTCCCGCTGACCCAGTTTCCGAGCACCGACGAAGTACGAATGAGAGGAGCACATCGTGGCCGACAGCGATCCTGCCGTCAGCGTCTGCTTCGACGTCAAGATAGACAAGAACAACCTCGGCCTTTTCAACAGCTGTGAGGGTCTGGGTATCGAGATCGTGATGGAGACAAGGGAGGAGGGCGGCAACAACACCATGGTGTGGCAGCTGCCCACCAGGATGAAGTACACCAACATCAAGCTCACCCGCCCGGTCGGCGCGGACTCGGCGAAGCTCACCGCCTGGTTCGCCTCGATGCTGAACGGAGTGAAGCCGACCACGATGGAGATCACCGCGATGTCGGCCGAGAAGACGCCGGTGGCCTCGTGGTCGCTGATGGGGGTGCTCCCGGTCCGCTGGACCGGTCCCTCGTTGAATCCGGAAACCGCCAAGGTGGCCACCGAGACGCTCGAGATCGCGCACCACGGCTTCCTTCCGCCCTCGCCGGGTGCGCGATGACGCCGGCGATCGTACTGTTCAACGCGGGCGGCGGAGGCGACGTCGGCCAGCCGTCACCCGCCGGCGACCAGTCCCGTCCGCAGGTGGACAAGGCGAGCCTGCAGCTCTTCGAGACCAAGCCGGCCGACGGTGGCAGCCGCCGCGGCGCATCGCTCGGCAAGATCGACTTCCAGTTCAACCCGAAGGAAGTGACGATCGCCAAGACCGCGAAGTGGGAGCGGGAGCCCGCCCGGGACAAGAAGTCTGCTGGGCCGCCGGAGTTCAAGGGCGCCGAGCCGTGCAAGCTGACGCTGGAGATGTTCTTCGATGCGACCGGCAACCACGACGGAAGCGTGGTGGAGGCCGTCGAAAAACTCTTCTCCTGCTGCGTTCCGACCGACGCGACGATCGGCAAGAAGAAGTCGGCACCTCCGCTGGTGGTATTCACCTGGGGGAAGATCACCAGTTTCGGGGCTTTCGTCACCTCGGTGAGCGCCAAGTTCACCCTGTTCGCGCCCGACGGAACGCCGATCCGGGCGACCTGCGCGGTGTCGCTGGAGGAGATGCCGGGCGACCCCCCGCGGCAGAACCCGACCTCGGGTGGCTACGCGGTCCGTCGGTCCCACCACCTCGTTGCCGGAGACACGTTGGCCCATGTCGCCTATCAGGAATACGGCGACGCCCGGCTCTGGCGGACGCTGGCGGAGTACAACGGCATCGACGACCCGCTGCGGGTCCGGTCCGGCACCGATGTGCTGCTGCCGGCCATCGAGGACCTGGTCGGGGTGGGCTGACGATGTCACTCAGTACGGCATTCACCGTGGAGTTCGACGGTTCACCCCTGCAGCCGGCCGTGTCGGCGCTGCTCGTGTCGGCGCAGGTCGACGACAGCCTGCGGCTCCCTGATCTGTTCGTCCTGAGGTTCCGCGACCCTGACCGGTCGGTGCTGGCCAATGCAAAGGTCAAGATCGGTTCGACGGCCAAGATCTCGGTGCTGACGGCGGACAGCCAGACGCCGGAGGCGCTGATCTCGGGTGAAGTCACCGCGCTCGAGGCGGAGTTCGACAGCACGGGGACCTTCACCGTGATCCGCGGATACGACCAGGCCCACCGGCTGTTCCGCGGCCGACGTACCGAGACCTACACCCAGAGCACCGCATCCGACGTCGCCACCCAGGTGGCGCGTCGGGCCGGACTCAAGGTCGGCACAGTCGATGCCACCAGCACGGTGCACGACCACATCTCGCAGGGCGGGGTCACCGACTGGGAGTTCCTGAACCGGCTGGCCGGCGAGATCGGCTACGAGATCGTGGTGAAGGACGGCAAGTTCGACTTCCACAAGCCGAAGACCGCGGAGTCGGCGCCCACCCCCGGCGGCCCGGCCGACACCAACCCGCTGGTGGTGAAGATGGGCACCGATCTGCTGAGGTTCCGCTCCGTTGTCACCTCCGCAGAGCAGGTGAAGGAGGTGCAGGTCCGGGGCTGGGATCTGGCCGAGAAGAAGGCACTCACCGCCAATGCGCCGGCCGCCACCAAGACCGCCGTGCTGCCAACCACCTCTCCGGCCAAGATCGCCGCCGCCTTCGGCGATCCGGTGTACGTGGCCAGCGACTCCGCCTACCGGTCCCAGTCCGAGGTGGACGCCGCCGCCGGCGCACTGGCCGAGCAGATCGCCGGCGCCTTCGCCGAGTTCGAGGGGGTGGCTCGGGGCAACCCGAAACTGCGTGCGAATGCTGCGATCTCGGTGGAGAACATCGGGGCGCCGTTCGAGGGCAAGTACACGATCACCACCTCGAGGCACCGCTACGACCCGGCAACCGGCTACACCACTGCCTTCGCGGTCACCGGTAGGCAGCAGCGCAGCCTGTTCGGGCTGGCCTCCGGGGCGTCGGCGGGATCCCGGCAGCCCGGCGCCGTGATCGCTGTGGTCAGCGACTCCAACGATCCGCAGAAGCTCGGCCGGGTCAAGCTGACCTACCCATGGCTGTCCGACACCTACGTCAGCGACTGGGCCAGGACCGTGCAGGCCGGAGCGGGCAAGGATCGCGGCGCCGTGGTGATCCCCGAGGTGGGCGACGAGGTCCTGGTCATGTTCGAGCAGGGGGACATCTCCCGGCCGTACGTGATCGGCGGGCTGTGGAACGGTAAGGACACTCCGCCGACCGGATCCCCGGACCTGATCGACTCCGGGTCCGGTGCGGTCAACCGTCGGAGCGTTGTGTCCCGTCGCGGGCACCGGATCGATCTGCTCGACGAGGACGGTCGAACCGAGGGGATCACGCTGACCACCAAGGACGACAAGCTCCAGCTGAAGATGGACCAGGTCGGCACCAAGGTCACGGTGCACAGCGACGGCACCATCCTGATCGAGGGCAAGCAGGGCATCGTCATCGACGCCGCGAACACCAAGCTCGAGCTCAAGGGTGGCGAGATCACCCTCAACGCCACCCAGGGCGTCAGCCTCACCGCCGGCACCGAGCTGAAGCTGAAGGGCGCCAACGCATCCCTCGAGGGCAGCGCCAAGACGGAGATCAAGGGCGGCGCCCTGGCCCAGATCCAGGCCGCTCTGGTCAAGATCAACTGATCGCAGTACGGACAAGGAGACACCATGCCCCCCGCAGCCCGCGTCGGTGACGCCACCGGCCACCCCGGTGTGATCGGCCCGCCCGGAGTGCCGACGGTGCTCATCGGCGGGATGCCGGCAGCCACCGTCGGCACGCCGCACATCTGCTCCTTCCCGCCGCCGGCCGTGCATCCGCCGAGCGTGCTGATCCCGCCCGGCTGCCCGACGGTGCTGATCGGCGGGCTACCGGCGGCCCGCATCGGCGACATGGCCGCGTGCAGCGCGCCGATCATCATCGGCTGCCCGACCGTACTGATCGGAGGCTGACGGTCATGGCTGCCATGGACTTCATCGGCGCCGGTTGGTCGTTCCCGCTGGGCACGGACGCGACCGGTGGTATCGCCCTGGTGACCGGGGCCAGAGAGATCGCCGAATCCATCCGGCTGATCCTGGGGACTGCACCGGGCGAGCGGCCGATGCGGCCCGAGTTCGGCTGCCGCATCAACGAGCACGTCTTCGCCCCGATCAACTCGGCACTCGCGGGCGCGATTGCCTTCGACGTGAGATCCGCGCTCGAACAGTGGGAACCGCGGATCGACGTGCTCGATGTCCGGGTCAGCTTCGACGGCGCGGACTCAGGCACGTTGTACATCGACGTGTCCTACCTGATCCACGGACACAGCGATCCGCGCAACCTGGTGTTCCCGTTCTACGTGATTCCCGACGAGGCGCCGCCGCTGACCGCGGCCGAGCGCACCATCGCCATACCGGCAGGGAGGTAACAGCCATGCTGCCAGCACCCAATCTGGACGACCGGCGTTTCCAGGATCTGGTCGACGATGCGAAGCGGTTGGTGCAGCAACGCTGCCCGGGCTGGACGGACCACAACGTGTCCGATCCGGGGGTGACGCTGATCGAGGCGTTCGCCGGCATGGTCGATCAGCTGATCTACCGACTGAACCGGGTACCGGACCGCAACTACATCAAGTTCCTCGAGTTGGTCGGGGTGGAGATGCGGCCGCCGACGGCCGCCCGCGGCCGGGTGACGTTCTGGCTGTCCGCGCCGCAACCCCAGACGGTCGTGGTGCGGGCCGAGACCGAGGTCGCCACACCTCGGACCGACATCGCCGAGCCTGTGGTGTTCTCCACGGTGACCGACCTGGACATCGTGCCGTGCTCGTTCGACTCGACCGGGTCGTTCTCGGTCGGGGCCGAGCCGGCCGACCACACGTCGGCGTTGGCCTCGGGCGGCGGTTTCGGCTGCTTCTCGACCAAACCGGTGGTCGGCGACGCCCTGCTGATCGGCCTGTCGAACGCGGTGCCGTCGTGCGCGGTGGTGATCCGGCTGGACTGCCGGGTGTCCGGCGTCGGGGTGAATCCGCTGGACCCACCGCTGATCTGGGAGGCGTGGAACGGGTCGGGATGGTCGGCCTGCGAGCTGGACCGGGACGAGACCGGTGGGCTGAACAAACCCGGGGACGTGGTGCTGCATGTCCCCGAGACGCACGAGGAGTCCATCCTGGCGAAGAAGCGGGCCGGCTGGATCCGGTGTCGGCTGCTGCCGCCGGAGCCGGACCAGCGCACCTACAGCGCGTCTCCGCAGATCAGGTCGATCAGCGCGTTCACCATGGGCGGCACCACCAGGATGGTGCACGCCGAGGCCGTCCGCGACGAGGATCTGGGCGTTTCCGACGGAACCCCGGCGCAGCGCTTCGAGCTGCAGCGGCGCCCCGTCGTGCCGTGGGAGGAACCGGCGACACTGCGGGTCTTCGACGACGAGGGAATGACGGAATGGGCACCGGTGGACCACTTCGCGGACTCCGGATCCGACGATCGGGTGTACCACCTCGACCCCATCACCGGTGAGGTGCAGTTCGGTCCGGCGGTCCGGCAGGTCGACGGAGCGCTCCGGCACTACGGCGCGGTACCGGCCAAGGGTGCGCACCTGCGGTTGTCGGTGTACCGGACCGGCGGCGGCACCCGCGGCAATGTTGAGGTGGGCAAGGTCCGGGTGCTGAAGACCAGCGTGCCGTACGTCGCGAGGGTGGAGAACCGGACTCCGGCCGTCGGCGGAGCGCGACCCGAGAGCCTCGATGACGCCAAGCTGCGCGGCCCCTTGGTGCTGCGCTCTCGCGGCAGGGCCGTCACCGCAGAGGATTTCATCGAGTTGACCCGTCAGGTGGCCCCGGAGATCGCCAGGGTGCACTGTGTCACGGCGGACACCGGCCCGGAGTCGGGTGGCGTCCGGGTGCTGTTGGTGCCGTTCGTCGCCGGGGACCCGGTGGGCAGGGTGCGTCGGGAGGACCTGAACCCGCTGCCCGAGTCTCTGGAGAGAATCACCGGATATCTGGATGAGCGCCGGTTGATCGGCACCAGGCTGCTGATCGAGCCTCCCGAATACCAGTGGTTGACAGCAGTGGTGAGCGTGCGGGCGCGGCCGCGGTATCGGCCGGAGGACGTCAGAACCGAAGTCCTGAAGGCGCTGTACGGCCTGTTCGACCCGCTGACCGGAGGGCCGGACGGTCAGGGCTGGCCGTTCGGGCGGGCGGTCCAGGTCCACGAGGTGAGTGCGGCACTGGCCCGCATTCCGGGCGTGGACATGGCCGACGAGGTCAGCGTCCGGCTGTTCCCGGCGGACTCCCAGACCGGCAAGCGTGAGCAGGAAGTACAGCGACTGCCGTTGCGGCCCAACGCGTTGGTCTACTCCTACGAGCATCAGGTTCGGGTGCGCTGATGCGCGGCCATCTGGCTGAGCTGCTCAGCCCGCATCCGATCGGGGCCGGCCTGCCCGGCATCTACCTGGACGATCCCTTCACCCAGGCCCTGTGCGCGGGGCTCGACGAAGTACTCGCGCCGGTACTGGCGACGCTGGACTCGCTGCCTGCGTACTTCGACCCGGCGACGTCCCCGGACGACATGCTCGGGTGGCTCGGCGGATGGCTCGGCCTGACGGTCGACGACAACCAGACACCGGAACGACGCAGGGATCTGGTACGGACCGGTATCGAGCTGGTGCGGTGGCGGGGCACCGAGCGTGGTGTTCGGGAAGCGGTGACGGCGGCCTTCGATCGGCAGCCGGAGCTGGTCGAGAGCGGCGGGGCCGCGTGGTCCGGGACGCCCGGGGCGCCGTTGCCCGGTAGCGCAGAGGGCCACCTGCTGGTGCGGCTGCCGGTTCCTGACCCGGACGGCTTCGATCTGCGTCGGCTGGACGGTGTGGTCGCGGCGGTGAAGCCTGCTCATCTGCGGCACCGGGTCGAGGTGTTCGCCGGCTAGGTTCAGCGGCAGGTTGCGCCGGCCATGACGGGTCAAGCCGTCCTTCGACGCTGCTCACTTCCAGGTGCGGATCCGAAGCCTTGCCGTTGGCACGGCGCCCAGAATGTCGCCAGTCGCCCCCCGAAGAATTTCGCAGTGCCTCGCACGAATGCGGAGGGCTGCTGCCGGAGCACCTGTCTACTCGATGAGGACGACCCTGACGGCATCCGACCGTGGAGCCCGTCGGCTCCAGGACCGACCGTGAGGGCACCCTCACGGACCGACCGTCAGGACACACCCTCCAGCTCGTCCCTCGCCCGGGCATGATCCCGCCGCACCTGCTCGGCCGCGGAGTTGTCACCGGACGCCTCGTGCAGCTCGGCCAGCAGCCGCCATGGGAGATCCTGGAACGGATCGAGATCGACCGAGAACCTCGCTGCGGCAAGCGCTTCTCGATCGCGGCCGATCAAGGCGGCGTCCTGCGCGATGGTGGCGGCCGCGCTGGCGGCCGCCACCCGGAGCCGGTCCCGGGTGCCGGCGACGAATTCGGCGGGCCCCTCCTCGGGGAGCAGCTCGCCGGTGTACAGCTCGACCGCGCGTTGGCGCAGAACCAGCGCGTCGGCAGTGGTCGAGGCGGAGGCCGCGCTCTTGAGCAGCGCCTCGAAGTCCCTGACGTCCACCCGGGTTCCCGGCGGGAGGCTCAGCCGGTAGGCATCTCCCCGGCGCACGACACCGTGGGTGACCGGCAGGCCGGACTGCTCGAGCAGCTGCCGCACGCTCGACACCGCGACCTGGAGCCGACGGGTGGCAACCGACACCTCGGTGCCGGGCCACAGCAGGTCGACCAACCGCTCGCGGTGGACATCCTGATCCACTGACAGCGCGAGAATCCGTAGCAGGGAACGCGATCTCGGTCGCAACGACTCGAGATCGACCGGCCGGCCGTCCACCAGCATCCGCAGCCCGCCGAAACAGCCGATCTCGACAGGTGCGTGGTCCGCATGCTCGGTCGATCCACGTGGCGTCGGAAGTACCGGTGCTGCCCGCACCGCCGTCGAAGGCGAAGGGGCGCGCCGTTGCGAGCCGGTCAAGGCAAGGATCACCGGACGCAGACCGCAGGCGCCGGCCAGCTCGTCGGCTTGGACCGCGACCGATCGATCGCCGGGATCAGCCAGCGCGATCGCCGCCAACGCGAGGGCGTGAGCACCCCGGATCTCCTGCGCCGCAGCCCGATCGGCGGCCCTCCGGGCGAGCGGGACGGCGCCGGGAGCCTGGCGGACCGCCGCATCCAGGGCCGCCAGACAATCTGCCCAGCACTGCAGAACGGGAGCGTCAAGGGCGGCGAACCTCGACGACGCGGCCAGCAGGGACCCGCGCGCGGCGGATTCACCACCCACCACGCCGGCGACGCCAACGCCCAGCTGCAGCAGGGCGGCCCCCCACAGGTCTCCGGCCTCCTCGCAGGACATCAGGAGGTCCTCCAACGCTGCGGTCCGCCAGGCCGGTGCGCCCTGAGCAACAAGCACGGCGTCGCCCGCACCACGGGCAAGCCTGGCGATCCACGGAAAGCCATCGGTCTCCGCCTCGACGGCGATCTCGGCGAGCGATCCGGGAAGGTCGCCGGACGTCCCGGCGGCCACGCCGGTGATCACCGCGGCGAGCCGTGCCGCCAACCGGAGGGACTGATCAACCCGGCTGTCCGCCGCGACCGAGCCGAGGATCCCCGCCGCCCAGCGCACATCGCCGGAGAGCAGGGAGGCGATCCCGGCTGCCAGACGCTCCGGAGCGGATCCCGAACTCACCCGGCCGACGGCCGGCAGCTCCGCAATGCTCCTGGTCGCCCCTCGCACCACCGCAGTCCAGCTGTATGACACCGACTCTCCGGCCGCCCGTGGAATCGGGGGCGGGTGCGGCAGCCACAGGAGTGCGACCGCGCGCTCCTGGTCGCAGCGTTCCCGGAATCCCGGCTCGTCCAGCAGGTTCCGGGCGCGCCGGAATGCGTCGGCGGCCGCCTGTACCGACCCGTTGCGCAACCGGCGCCGAGCGTCGACCAGTGCCAACCAGGGATCGTGCTCGATCACCCCTTGCGGCAGCAGGTCCGCGACAGCCGTTGCAGTAGAGACTGATCCATGCTGGTCGATCTGGATCAGCCGGGTCACAGCACCCCAGTCCTCGGCTCGCGCGTACGCGCGCACAGCCGCCTGGCGTTGGTCAGCGGATTCGAGCAGCGCCGCACTCCGGGAGTACCAGGAGCGGGCACCCTCGACGCCGTATTCCTCCACCAGGGCAGCCTCGAGGTGGGCCCGGAGGACTTCGTGATACCGGAAGGTCAGCCCGTCGTCTGCCGATGAGGTGAAGAGCTGCTGCTGTTCGAGCTCATCGAGCACTCGCCCGCTGCCGGTGGTGCCGAGCAGGACGTCGCACAGCGGCCCGGTCAACAGGCCGAGGGTGCTGGTGTGCAGGAGGAACTCGCGACGATCGGCCGGCAGTTCGGCGAGCACGTTGCGGGCCAGGTACGACCGGATCAGTTTGGACCGGCCACCCAGATCGGCCACCGCCTGGGCTCGCTCGAGCGGGCTGCGGGATCGGGTGGACAGGTGGAACAGCTGGAGCCCGGCCGCCCAACCTCCGGTGCGTCGGGTCAAGGCTGCGGCGGCCTCGGGTGCGAGTGGCTCGCGGAACAGACCGACGAAGAGCTCCTCGACCTCCCATGACCGGAATCTCAGGTCGTCACTGGAGATCTCACGCAGTCCGCCGGACACGCGTAACCGCGGGATGTTGATCCCCGGCTGGCGCCGCGAGCCGATCACCACCCGGATCCGCGGCGGGCGAAGCGATACGAACTGGGACAGAGCGGTTTCAGCAGCTGTGCCGGCGATCTCATGCAGGTCGTCGAGCACGACGAGCCCGTCACCGACCCACCCGTCCAGACCGGCCAGCAGGGTGGCCATCCGGTCGGCCGCTCCGGGCCCGGCGCCGAGACCGTCCTGGAGCGTCCGACCGAGGTACGAGGTGAAGGCCGCCTCGCTGCTGTCCTCGGCCGTCACCCGGTACCAGGCGGTCGGAACCTCGGCAGTTGCACATACCCGGTTGAGCAGAGTGGTCTTTCCAGATCCCGGCGGCGCCACGACGAGGACCAGTTCACCGGGAGGCGCTGCCAGTACAGGCGTCTCGAGCCGCGGGCGCGGAAGTCCGGTGACTTCCGGGCGGCGGAGCTTCTCCGTCAGAATGATCTGGTCCGGCATCTGGCACCCGTCAGTGCCAGCCCGCGTCCGCACCCGAATGCACATCCGGCATGTGGTGGGCAGCGTCGGTGAGATCCTCTGGACCCGTTGCGGACGAGGACATTCCGAGCGACGAGGCGAGTGGGTTCGAACCGAACTGCACCTCGAGCGGGTCGGTCAGGCCGTCATGGTCGGTGTCGACGTCGAGTGGGTTGGTGCCGATGCTCACCTCGGTGGAATCGGTCAGACCGTCATGGTCGGTGTCGGCGACCAGGGCGTTGGTGTGGGAGACCATCGACTCGTACCCGTCGGACAACCCGTCGTGATCGGTGTCGAACTGGTGCGGGTCGGTCCCCGACATCTGCTCGAACTGGTCGGTGAGCCCGTCACCGTCGGAGTCCAGACCGGTCAGCGATGCGCCCTGGTCGATGCCGAAACCGGTCGCCGCCACCGGCGGGGACACCACTGTGACCGCCGGCGCCGCCGTGCCTGCGACCGGGTGGTCCGCCGTGGGGGTGTGGGACCCACCGCTGTCGGCATGGGTGGTCCCGTCGTGAGCGATGTCCGCGTGATGGGTCGAAGGGCCGTCCGCCGGATCGGCACCGTCCATCAGGTCGGTCGGAGCTCCGTGTTGTCCGTCCCCGGCCGGCATCGACTTGGCGTGTGTCCCACTGTCTTCGGCGATGAACTTCTCGACTCCGTCGACGTAGGAGCGGATCGATGGATTGTGGTTCTCGGGGTGCGGCACCTGGTCCCACGACGATTTGGGTCCTGCCTGCCCGTCCTCGCCCGCGAAGTGCGACGCGATCACCCGCTCCCAGTCGTGCAGCCGGTCGTAGGAAGCCTGCAGGTCCATCCTGGCCTTGGCATCCTGGACCGCCGGCGGCGCGTCCGAGGCGTGGCTGTAACCCTTGTAGCCGTCCCAGGTCCCGTCGATGTACTGATAGGCGCCGGATGCGGTCTCGTAGGGATTCTCGGCTTTGTAGTTGCCCCCTGACTCCTGCATCATGATGCCGTGCATCACCTGGTCGACGGTCAGGTCCTTGGTGTCCAACGAGCCGTCGGCGTTGGTGGAGGCGTGGCCGCCGGACGTCTCGGGCACCGTGACGTCCTCACCGCTGACGGCGGGCATCGTTCCCGGTAGCACTGCGGCGTACTCGAACCGGGAACCGGCGTCCTTCGACAGCACACCCTCGGATTCATCGGCAGCCTCGACGGTGGTGCCGTCACCCTTGCTGATCGCCACGTGCGCCTCGTCCGGGCGGCCCCCGCCCGGCGTCGGTTCCGACGAGAAGTGGAACAGCAGTGCTCCCGGAATGTGTTTGGCCTGGTCGACCGGGATCAACAGGCCCTTGGACTTGAGATCGAGGTACTGCTCGAACGAGCTCCCCGGAATCTCGACCCCGGCCTGATGCGCCGACCACTTGGTGAGCTCGGCGCAGTCGAACACCTTGGGATCCGGATTGTTCGGATCGACTTCGACACCGAACTCGTACTGGTCGCCGATCTGGGCGGTGGCCGAGTCGAGGAAATGGGTGTTGATCTCCTTCGCCTTGACGACGTCCGACGAGGCGGCGGGGTCGGCCGGATGGTGATCCTCGACCTTCGGCTTGTCCGGCGCGTGTTCCTTGGTGGTGGCCGGGGCGACATGATCGGCGCCCGGCAGCGCGGTCCCCGTCGATGTACTCACCGTGGTGACCGTCTCGTTGCCCGTGGTGACGGTGGTGACGGTGGTGACGGTCGTCCCCGCGGCCGGGGTGGGAAGCTGCTGGGCCACGACCGGTGATGCCTGCGGTGCCGGGACCTGACCGACCGGTGCCGGCGCCGGCATCGGCTGAGGTGCCGGCATCGGCTGGGGCATGGGCTGCGGCACCGGTGCGGGGGTGGCGACCGGCGGTGTGCCTACCGGTGTGCCTACCGGTGTGCCGACGGGCGGCTGGCCGGTGGGCGTGCCTACCGGTGTGCCGACGGGCGGCTGGCCGGTGGGTGTACCCACAGGGGTGCCGGCGGGCGTGACCCCGCCGGCGCCGGTTCCGCCCAGCGGACCGGTGCCGGCGCCCGCACCTGCTCCGCCACCGGGACTGATCGGGTCTGCATGCAGCGGGTCCGTACCGAATCGCAGTTCGGCTGCATCGGTGACCCCGTCGTGGTCGGTGTCGGCCGAGGTGGCGTCGGTGCCGAGGCTGACCTCGAGGTTGTCGGCCAGACCGTCCGCGTCCGTGTCCACCATGGTCGGGCTCGACCCGTGAGCGATCTCGTACTGGTCGGACAGGCCGTCGCCGTCCGAATCTCCAGGTGTCCCCCCGGGCGGGACGGTGCCCGGAGCCGGAGCCGGAGCCGGAGCCGGACGCCGGAGCCGGACCGGTGGCCGGGCCTCCGGCCGGGAGGCCCGTCCCCGGGTCAGGTGGAATTGTCCCGGGCACGCCGGTACCGCCGGGGACTCCGGGAGCCGTTCCGAGCCCCCCCGCCGGATCGGTCCCGCCGCTGCCGGGGACTCCCGGCGCAGGGTCGACAGCAGGCGGTCCTGCGGTCGGCGCGGCAACGGTTCCGGCGTCGGTGCCCGCTGCATACTCGGCGCCGTCGAGGATGCCGTCGTGGTCGGTGTCGGCGACCAGCGGGTCGGTATGCGTCCTGGTGATCTCGAAGCTGTCGGTCAGTCCGTCGCCGTCGGTGTCGACGGCCAACGGGTTGAGACCGACCTGCCGCTCGAACGCATCGGTCAGCCCGTCGCCGTCGGTGTCCACAACTGTGGAGGAGACCGATGCGCCCGGGTCGATACCGTCGTAACCGGAAGTCGACCCGGAAGGGGCGCCGGTCACCGGTCCGGCCGAGGGGCCGGCCACGGTCTGCGTTGCGGCCGCGCCGGCCGGCTGCGTGGTGGTGTCGTCCATGAAAGTTCCGCAATCCGAGCGTGAGGATTCACCAGAGGGGGAGCGTGTGCGGGATCATCGCGCTCCGTTGTTTTTGCACGCTACGCCCGGCGTCCGGATGGGGATAGCACCGTGACCCGGAAGGTGTACGGATCGCCCCGATCGGCCCAGTCGTAGCACCGGATCCCGCGACAGAAGCGCCGCTCATGTCTGGGTCCGCTGCTTGATCACGCCGTTGGCGCTGTAGATCAGCCGAGCCCGGCCGGCCTGGGCGAGCACCTGCACGTTATAGGCCGTACTGGTGGTGGCCCGGCCGCCGGACCAGGTCGCGCCGGTGCGCTCGGCGACGAAGGCATGCTCATCGTCGCCGACCGATCGTCCACCCGACGAAGACCCGACCGAGCGACACCGCGATGGTCTGCCGGTGGCCGTGGGTGGCGAACTGGTGGGCGGTCCATGGCCCGGTTGCGTTGTCCTTCTCCGACACCGTGTCAAGGCCGGACCACGTGACGTAGGTGTGGCCGGCGGACACCGCAACGTCCGGGTTGTAGTTGACGTTCCCCCCGGTGGCGAAGGCGTTGGCGGAGAACAGGGCACCGGTGCCCCTGCCCAGCCACACCTTCGACGGCGAACCGTTGTTCTTCGGCACCCGGGTCCAGGCCAGGGTGGCGTGACCGGCTTCGTAGGCGAGCGACGGGTCCAGGTCGCTGCTCGCGGCCGGAGTGGTGACCGCGTGTGTCCGCTCGCCGGAGCCGAGCAGCGTGTGGCGCTGGAACAGCGTGGCATGGCCACCTTCGGCCTCCGACCACACCACCCACCACTTTCCTGCGGACGCCACCACATCCGCGCCATTGAAGTAGTAGTGGGCGCTCAGGACCGTCGCGGGCGAGAAGACCCCGGAGCTGTCCAGGTGTCTGGCGATCTTGAGCACGTTGCCCTGCGAGTACACGACGTAGAGCGCATCCACGCCGTCCCAGGCGGTGGCGATGACGTGGCCGCGGTACGGCGAGGTGCGCGTGCTCACGGTCCCGGCGCGGTTGCGGAAGTAGCCGATCGGCTGATCGGTCAGTGCGTTCGCCGAGTCGGCGAAGCCCCTGACCGTGCCATCGGCGGCGATCGTGGTGCTGACATCGGGATCCGCGGCCGCGATCAGCGTGGTCGGGGAGCCGAAGGTCGGGGTCGCTGCCCCGGCGGCGGTCGTTGCCAGGGCAAGGGAGGCGGCCGTGATCAGCCCCGCCGTCGCTACTCTTTTCCACCACATGGTCGGGCCTTTCGTGACGGGGCTGGACTGTCCAGGGGAGGGAAGCCCCGCCGGTACTGATACGGGGCGGGGCCGCCTCCGGTTCCTCCGGCACGCTCGGGAACAATCTGCGACAGGCGTTCGTTGACCCGATCAGGAAAGTTGAGCGGAATCGACTCAAGTTGGTTTGACAGCAGGCCACAGCCTCGGCATGCTGGAGCCGGAGCCGCAACAACTCGACTGCGACCAGCTCATCTACGCAGGTCACAGCCTTTCTGGGGCCGTTCCAGCCGGTCGGCCCGACCTAGGAAATGTCAGTAGCTAGCAGGAGGAACGCATGTCGCGTGCCGTCGGAATCGACCTCGGTACCACCAACTCGGTCGTCTCGGTGCTGGAAGGTGGCGAGCCCACCGTCATCGCCAACGCCGAAGGCGCCCGCACCACCCCGTCCATCGTCGCGTTCGCCAAGAACGGCGAGGTGCTCGTCGGTGAGGTTGCCAAGCGGCAGGCCGTCACCAACGTCGACCGCACCATCCGCTCCGTGAAGCGCCACATGGGCACCACCTGGACCGTCGACATCGACGGCAAGGCCTATACCGCTCAGGAGATCAGTGCCCGGGTGCTTGGCAAGCTCAAGCGCGACGCGGAGTCCTACCTGGGCGAGCCGGTCGTCGATGCGGTGATCACCGTCCCGGCCTACTTCAACGACGCCCAGCGCCAGGCCACCAAGGAGGCCGGCGAGATCGCGGGCCTGAACGTGCTGCGCATCGTCAACGAGCCGACCGCGGCCGCGCTGGCGTACGGCCTGGACAAGGGCGAGAAGGAGCAGACCATCCTGGTCTTCGACCTCGGTGGTGGCACGTTCGACGTGTCGCTGCTGGAGATCGGTGACGGCGTCGTCGAGGTGAAGGCCACCGCCGGCGACAACAAGCTCGGCGGGGACGACTGGGACGAGCGCATCGTCACCTGGCTCGTCGACAAGTTCAAGGCCGCCCATGGCATCGACCTGACCAGGGACAAGATGGCCATGCAGCGGATCAGGGAGGCCTCGGAGAAGGCCAAGATCGAGCTGTCCTCGAGCCAGCAGACGTCCATCAACCTGCCCTACATCACCGTGGACGGCGAGAAGAACCCGCTGTTCCTGGACGAGGCGCTGTCCCGGGCGGAGTTCCAGAAGATCACCTCCGATCTGCTGGACCGCACCCGTAACCCGTTCCATCAGGTGATCAAGGACGCGGGCGTCAAGGTTTCCGACATCGAGCACGTCGTCCTGGTCGGCGGCTCCACCCGGATGCCCGCCGTCACCGACCTGGTGCGCGAGCTGACCGGCGGCAAGGAGCCCAACAAGGGCGTCAACCCGGACGAGGTCGTCGCCGTCGGCGCCGCGCTGCAGGCCGGCGTGCTGCGCGGCGAGGTGAAGGACGTCCTGCTGCTCGACGTCACCCCGCTGTCCCTCGGGATCGAGACCAAGGGCGGCATCATGACCAAGCTGATCGAGCGCAACACCACCATCCCGACCAAGCGCTCGGAGATCTTCACCACGGCCGAGGACAACCAGCCGTCGGTGCAGATCCAGGTCTTCCAGGGCGAGCGCGAGATCGCGGCCTACAACAAGAAGCTCGGCATGTTCGAGCTGACCGGCCTGCCACCGGCGCCGCGCAACGTGCCGCAGATCGAGGTCACCTTCGACATCGACGCCAATGGCATCGTGCACGTCACCGCGCGCGACACCGGCACCGGCAAGGAGCAGTCGATGACGATCACCGGCGGCTCTGCCCTGCCCAAGGACGACATCGACCGGATGATGCGGGAGGCCGAGGCGCACGCGGACGAGGACAAGCAGCGTCGCGAGGAGGCCGAGGTCCGCAACCAGGCCGAGGCGCTCGTGTATCAGACCGAGAAGTTCATCAAGGACAACGACGAGAAGCTCCCGGAGGAGCCCAAGGAGCGGGTCAAGACCTCGATCACCAAGGTGAACGAGGCGCTCAAGGGCACCGACATCCCGGCCCTGAAGTCGGCGGTCGAGGAGCTGGCCAACGAGTCGCAGCAACTCGGTTCGGCGCTGTACGCGCAGAACCAGGCCGATGCGGCTTCGTCGGGCTCCGGCGACGCCACGGGTGCCTCCGACGGCCAGCCGGCCGATGAGGAGATCGTCGACGCCGAGATCGTCGAGGACGAGAAGAAGTGAGCCCGCTCGGCGGCACGAGCAGCAACGGCACGAGCAGCAACGGGGACGGAGCCGCCCGCAAGGACGGCCCGGCCTCGGGCGACGCCGAACGCCCGTTCCAGTTCACCGACAAGCGCCGGTTCGACCCGGAAACGTTGACGCCCAGGGATGTGCCGCGTCCGGGTTCGGTGCAGGCGGACCCCGGGAATCCGGACAACGCCGCCCAACCGATCTCCGCGATCGACACCTCCGCGCTGGCCGAGGCGCAGCAGGAGGCTGCAGAGCGGACGGCCGATCTGCAGCGGGTGACGGCGGAGTACGCCAACTACCGCAAGCGGGTCGACCGGGATCGCGAGCAGGTGGTCGCGACCGCCAGGGCCTCGGTGCTGTCCGAGATGCTCACCGTGCTCGACGATGTCGATCGGGCCGAGGAGCACGGTGACCTCACCGGCGCGTTCAAGGCGGTGGCCGACAAGCTGATCGGCACGCTGACCAAGCTCGGTCTGGTCCAACAGGGCACGGTGGGGGAGCCGTTCGACCCGGCGCGGCACGAGGCGGTGCAGTTCTCCACCTCGGTCGAGGTCACCGAGCCGACCGTCACCGCGGTCTACCGGCACGGCTACGCGATCGGCGAGCGGCTGATCCGGCCGGCCGTCGTGGTGGTCACCGGTCCGGAGCACGACAGTGAGCCGGTGGCCGCACCGACCGCGACCGAGGCTTCCACCGACGAGGCACCCACGACGAGGCGGCCGCCGGCGAGGGTCGGGACGGCGCGACAAGCAGTTGATCCGCAGCACATCACGGACGGGAAGGGAGGTTTCGGGTGGCCGGCAAGGACTACTACGAGAAGGACTTCTACGCTGAGCTGGGGGTGCCGAAGACGGCGACCGCGGCGGAGATCAAGAAGGCCTACCGCAAGCTCGCCCGGGACCTCCACCCGGACAAGAATCCCGGCAACAAGCAGGCCGAGGACAAGTTCAAGGCGCTGTCCGAGGCCTACGACGTGCTCTCCGACGACAGCAAGCGCAAGGAGTACGACGAGACCAGGGACCTGATGGCCTCCGGGGCGTTCCGGGGCTTCCCGGGCGGCGGGCAGAATGCCGGCGGGGCCGGCGGTTTCGACCTCAACGACCTGTTCCGAACGGCCGGTGCCCAGCAGGGCGGCGGTGGCGGGGGCGGTTTCTCCGACCTGTTCGGTGGCCTGTTCAACCGCGGTGCCCAGGGCGCCGGTGGTACCAGGTCGAGGGCCAGGCGCGGCTCCGATGTGCAGACCGAGGTGCGGATCTCGTTCGCCGAGTCGGTGTCCGGGGTGACCGTTCCGTTGCGCATCTCCGAGCGGTCGACCTGCGGAACCTGCCACGGCACCGGAGCGAAACCGGGCACCGCGCCGCGGGACTGTCCGGTGTGCGACGGCACCGGTCTGACCACCCGCAACCAGGGGTCCTTCGCGTTCTCCGAGCCGTGCAGCAACTGCCGCGGCACGGGCTCCATCATCGACGACCCGTGTCCCACCTGCCACGGCGAGCGGACCGTACTCAGCACCCGCACGCTGTCCACCCGGATCCCCGCCGGAGTGTCCGACGGGCAGCGGATCCGGTTGGCCGGCAAGGGCGAACCGGGCGGTGGCGGCGGACCGGCGGGCGACCTGTTCGTGGTCGTCCACGTCACGCCGCACCCGCTGTTCGGCCGATCCGGGGACAACCTCACCCTTGTCGTTCCGGTCACCTTCCCGGAACTGGCGCTGGGGACCACCCTGACGGTGCCGACCCTGTCCGGAACCGTCTCCCTCAAGGTCCCTCCGGGAACCTCCTCCGGGCGGAAGTTTCGGGTCAAGGGGGCCGGTGTCGCCAAGAAGGACAGCACCGGCGACCTCATCGTCACGGTGGAAGTCGCTGTACCGCAGAAGCTCTCGGACCAGGCGGTGGAGGCGTTGACCGCATTCGCGGCAGCGCAGACCGCCGATCCCCGTGAGCAGATCACCAGTGCCGTGCAGGCCGGCGGGAGTGGGTCATGACGCAGAACCCCGGTGACGTCAGCCGGTTTCGAGTTCGATGCGCCGCTGTTCGTCATCTCGGTGGCGGCCCAGCTCGCCGGCATGCACGCCCAGACGCTGCGGTCATACGACCGGGAGGGCCTGGTGTCTCCCGGCCGCACCACCGGTGGCGGTCGGCGGTACTCGCGGCGGGACATCGAGCTGCTCCGCGAGGTGCAGAAGCTCTCCCAGGACGACGGCGTCAACCGGGCCGGGATCCGCCGGATCATGGAGCTCGAGGCCCAGGTCGACGCGCTGCGGCTGCGCCTGGCCGAGCTCACCGCCGAGGTCGCCGACCTGCACGGCGATCTCGCCTCCTCGCGGAGCGACGCGGCGAACGCAGCGGCCAACGCGATCGCCGGACTCCGGCGTGACGTGGTGCCATGGCGGCAGTCCAGCACCGCGATGGTCACCTGGCACAGCGCCCGCCCGCGCTGAGAGTCGCCGCCGAGCAGCGCCGAGCGGAGCGGCGGCCGGTGGTGGGCGGGTCGACTCAGCAGGCCGCGACGATGCCGAACGGCGAGTTGTAGAGCGACGGCGTGGCGGTCGAGCTCAGGGACCAGACGTACACGTACGCGTACACACCCGACAGCGTCGGCACCGATGCGTAGACCCCGAAGTTTCGGGTGGTTGCCTGGACCGCGCACCGACTGACGTCGGTGTCGAACTGCACGCGGTAGAACCCGGTGTTGAGGTGCGCAACGGCCAGCACCCGGTACGACCCGTTGGAGATGATGCCGGCGCTGCTGATCTGGGCCTGCAGCACGGTCGGTCCGGAGGATCCGGCGTCAGCGACCGAGCGCCGCCACCAGATCGCCGTCCTCCACCCGGTCCCACGCGTCGGCGAAGTCGTCGATCGCGCCCAGCGCGATCGCCTGTTCCACCGCGTGCAGGCGACCGAAGATGAAGCCGGCCGTTCCGTCGGTGCCGTCGTCACCGGCGATCTCGACGAGCAGGCTCTGCGCGAGCACGGCGTCTCCGTGCTCGCCGAGCACTTCCTGGATCTCCTCCAGCGCCGCAGCGAACAGCACAGCGTTGTCGCCGAGGGCGGACACGGTCGCTTCGGTGGCGTACCGCAGGGTCCGCGCCGCGCTGCGGACCTGCCGCACCGCGGTCACATTCTCCGGATCGCCGAGGGCGGCGTCGGCGAGATCGCGGAGCCGACGCCACGACTTGTCGATGAGCTCCGGCAGTTCGGTCGCCGCGGTCCTTGAGGCCCTGCGGGTCGGCTCCGCGCTGTCGAGAAGCTCATCGAGATCGCGCAGCAGCTGCACATACGGCCGGCCGTCGATGGTCTCCAGCACCTCTCCGCGGGCCGCCGCCACCCTGACCGTCAGCTCGTGGTCCAGCCGCGCCTGGGCGTGCCGTGCGTACGCCTCCGGTTCGTCGGCGAGCTGGGCGTGCAACCGACGCCGCAATCCCTCGAGATTGCGCACCGGATCGACGGCGGACCCCAACGCGGACAACCCGTCCCGGACCTGGGCCGCGATGCCCTCGGCGAACAGCGGGCCGAAGACCGCCAGCACCGCACCGATCCGCCTGGCGGTGCGGCGTAGGTCCCGCAGAGCGTCCCGGCCGTCCCGCAGCGCGCGGTCGGCGGCGACCAGTGCGTCCCGTTGCCGGTCGAGATTCGCGAATACCGCGGCCCCCGCCGATTTCCGGGGCAGTGCCGCCCGCGGCGTCGCCGGCAGTGGCAGGGCGCGGCCCACCTTGGACGCCGAGGACGCCGGCTCGGCGCCGGACGAGCGGAGCAGTGCGACCGCGGCGGCGAGCTGTTCGCGGGTGCCCCCGACCACCTCCACCTCGAGCTCCCGCCACCGTTGCGGATCGCCGGCCCCGGCCCGCAGCGGCGTCGCGGTGACGGCGTCGTCGGCGACCTCGATACGGGGCTGCTCGTCCTTGTCGAGCAGCGTCCGCACCACGCGGCGATTCTCCAGTCGGGCGACCGGCAGCAGCGGGCGGCCCCTCGCCGCTCCACGCACCAGATCCGCCAGCTCGACCGGGACCTCGGATACCGAGGCCGACAGCGGCAACCTGACCTCGGTCCGTCCCCCGCCGGAGCCTGGCAGCTTGAGGTGCCAGCCGGCGTCGTCCCCACCGGTCCGCCGCCGCAGGGTCAGCTTGGATCGCAGCAGATCGAGGTTCTCGGTGTCGTAGTAGACCGCATCGAGCTGGTGCACCACCTCGGGAGCCACGCCGGCCAGGCCCACCGCAGCGAGGGTCTTCTGCCCGGTCAGACGGGGCAGCGACGTCCCGTCGGCGATCTCGAGCTTGGTCTCGACCTCGGTGTAGCGCTGTGGGGTCGCTCGTTCGGTGCGCGGCTGGTTCTTCCGCTGCCGGGATGCCATACCCAGGTGGTACCCGCTCAGGGCGATGATCGGCAAGTTGCGGCGCCGCTGGTTCGCGATCGGACCGCCGGCAGCGGAGCGGTTCTAACAGGCGACGTGCAGGTAGAAGTACTGGTCGACCTGGGCGCCCGCCGAATCGAACAGTCGGACCACCACCGTGTTGGAGCTGGGCGCCGCGTACGTGTCCGTCGACGCGTAGAAGCCCGGGCCATAGGCGGTGGCCATCGCCGCGCAGTACCTGATCTCACGGTCGAACGTGACCTGGTAGGAGCCGACGCCGGTCCGGACGGCGGCGGTGATCCGCGAGCTGCCGGCGTACGCGGTGCCGGTCGCGGAGATGGTGCCCGCCAGCGGGGCGACGTAGTAGCCCGACACGTCGATCACCAACCCGGTGGTGCCCGCGTAGTTCTTCACCGTCAGCGCCAACGCCGCCCCTGGATCGATCGACAGCGTGACTCCGGTGCTGATCGGTGTGCGGCCGTAGTTGAGCTGGGTGGCGGCCGGTTCGGGCAGTCCGGCCGGCCAGGCCCGGATGAAACCGCCGCTGGCCGGGACGATTGCCGTCATCGTCGCAGCGATCGAGAGCGCACCGACCGGAATGCCGCAACCGCCCGCGCGACCACCCTGGGCCGGGAACCCGGCAGCTCCGCCGACCAGGTAGCTCCGGGTCTCCAGGTTGGTCAGCGGGGTGCCGTCGACCCCGGTACCCACCCGGGTGTCGAGGATCCGGCACGGGGTGATCGGCACGTAACCGGCCTCGGCGGCCGGCTGGTAGGTCGGAGCGGTCCGCTGCGCGGCGACCATGGCGGGAGCGCCTGGGGGCGCGCCGCCGGCGGCAGCCGCGGTGCAGGTCAGCCCGACCAGGACGGCGGTACCGACGATGACGACAGTGAGGCGAGGCGGAGTTCTCATCGTGCTGCCTTCTTCCTGGGGCGAGATCGGTGGGAAGCCCATTGCACGCCTGAAGGCGGCGACCGTCACGGTCGCCGCCCTCAGCGGAAGTTGCAGCCGGGATCAGCAGGCCACGTGGATGTAGAAGTACTGGTCGACCGGCACGCCGATCGAGTTCCACAGGAACACCCGGACCTTGCTGGTGTCGGCCCCGTAGAACGTCGACGTCGAGGCGTAATAGCCCGAGGAGTACGCCGTCGCGGTGGCCGCGCAGTACCGGACATTGCGGTCGAACTTGACGTCATACACGCCGGGACCGGCCTTCGATGCGCTGACGATCCGGGAGGACCCGGCGTACGGGCTGCCGGAGGGGTTGATCATGCCGGCCAGCTGCTTGACGTAGTAGCCGGAGACGTCGATCACCAGGTCGGTGGGTCCCTGGTAGTTGCGCACCTTCAGCGAGTACGCGCTGGACTGGTTGATCGAGATGGTCGCGCCGGTGCCGATCGAGAAGTCCCCATAGTTCAGCAGGGTGGCCTGCGGCTCCGACTGACCGTTGGGCCACGCGCGCATGAATCCACCGTTGTCCGGGTTCACCGCCGTCATGGTCGCCGCGACCGACACCGCACCGACGGGGATCCCGCACCCACCGGGTTTGCCGCCCTGCGGGGCGAAGCCGAAGGTCCCGCCGACGTAGTAGGTACGGGTCTGCAGGCTGCTGATCGGCTCCCGCCGGTTCCGGTGCCGGAGCGGGTGTCGACGATGCGGCACGGGGTGATGGGCACGTAGATCGATTCGGACGACGGCTGGAACGCCGGCGGGGCCATCGGCGAACAGGCCCGCTGCGATCGGGGCGGTGGCGGCGAGCGCGGCCGGCGCCGGCGCCGCAGGGGCAGACGCAGCGGCGGCCGACGCAGCGGTGGCGGAGACAGCGGCGGGTGACGCACCGCCCGGGTCGCCGCGCGACCAAGAGTTGAGCGGAATACACTCAACTTAGTTGCGTTGGACTGTACGGATGGCCCGCGACGGGCCATCGTGAGAGCCATCGTCGCGATGACGACGACCGGCGCGGCGACCAGAGCCGCGTCGCCAGCGGAGAGGGGTACCCCGGCCCGATGAACGCCGAGATCTTGACGACCAAGAGCCGCGAGGTGCTCAGCGGCGCGATCACCGCGGCCACCACGGCCGGGAACGCCACCGTCGAGCCGGCGCACCTGCTCGCCGCGTTGCTGACCACGGAGGGATCCACCGGTCCCGGACTGCTGCGCGCGGTCGGCGCCGACCCTGAGGCGGTGGCAGCAGCGACCAGGTCAGCGCTGGCGAAGCTGCCGGCGTCCACCGGCGCCACGGTCGGACAGCCGCAGCTCAGCCGGGCCGTGGCCAATGTACTGACGGCAGCCGAGCAGATCATGCGCTCGGCCGGTGACGAGTTCCTCTCGACCGAACACCTGCTGGCCGCACTGGCCCGCACTGGCACCGATGTCAGCGGCATCCTGACCGGCCTCGGGGCGACGTCGGAGGCGCTCATCGAGGCATTCCCGGTGGTGCGCGGCGGCGACCGCCGGATCACCAGCCAGGATCCCGAGGGCAGCTACCAGGCGCTCGAGAAGTACGGCGTCGACCTCACCGAACTGGCCCGCGAGGGCAAGATCGACCCGGTGATCGGCCGCAACGCCGAGATCCGCCGGGTGGTCCAGGTGCTCTCGCGCCGCACCAAGAACAATCCGGTCCTGATCGGCGAACCCGGGGTGGGCAAGACCGCGGTGGTCGAGGGCCTGGCCCAGCGGATCGTGGCCGGCGACGTCCCGGAGTCGTTGCGCGGCAAGCGGTTGATCTCCCTGGACCTCGGAGCGATGATCGCCGGTGCGAAGTACCGCGGTGAGTTCGAAGAGCGGCTGAAGGCGGTTCTCGAGGAGATCAAGAACTCCGATGGTCAGGTCGTCACCTTCATCGACGAACTGCACACGGTGGTCGGTGCCGGCGCGACCGGTGAGGGCGCCATGGACGCCGGCAACATGCTCAAGCCGATGCTGGCCCGCGGTGAGCTGCGGATGGTCGGAGCGACCACGCTGGACGAGTACCGCGAGCACATCGAGAAGGACGCGGCCCTGGAGCGGCGCTTCCAGCAGGTGATCGTCGGAGAGCCGAGTGTCGAGGACACCGTCGGCATCCTCCGCGGCATCAAGGAGCGCTACGAGGCGCACCACGGGGTGCGGATCGCCGACTCGGCGCTGGTGGCCGCGGCCACCCTCTCCGACCGGTACATCACCAGCCGGTTCCTGCCGGACAAGGCGATCGACCTGATCGACGAGGCGGCCTCCCGGCTCCGGATGGAGATCGATTCCCGTCCCGTCGAGATCGATGAGCTGCAGCGCAGCGTCGATCGGCTGAAGATGGAAGAGCTGGCGCTGGCGAAGGAGTCGGACGCCGGTTCCGTCGAGCGGCTCGGCCGGCTGCGCCGGGATCTGGCGGACCTGTCCGAGCAACTGGCCGCGTTGACCTCCCGCTGGGAAGCAGAGAAGTCCGGCCTGAACCGGGTCGGGCAGCTCAAGAAGCAGCTCGACGACCTCCGTTCGCAGGCTGAGAGGGCCCAGCGTGACGGCGATCTCGCACAGGCGTCGGAGTTGCTCTACGGCCAGATCCCCGGCCTGGAGCGGGAGCTCGCCGCGGCGGCCGCGGCCGAGCGCGAGGAGACCCTCGACGGGCCGCCGATGATCTCCGAAGAGGTCGGGCCCGACGACATCGCCACGGTGATCTCGGCCTGGACCGGCATTCCGGCCGGCCGGATGCTCGAGGGTGAGACCGCGAAGCTGCTCCGGATGGAGGAGGAGCTCGGTACGCGGGTGGTCGGTCAGAAGACCGCTGTGGGGGCGGTGTCCGACGCTGTTCGCCGGGCCAGGGCCGGCATCTCCGATCCGGACCGGCCGACCGGCTCGTTCCTGTTCCTCGGGCCGACCGGCGTCGGCAAGACGGAGTTGGCCAAAGCGTTGGCGGACTTCCTGTTCGATGACGCCAGGGCGATCGTCCGGATCGACATGAGCGAGTACTCGGAGAAGCACTCGGTGGCCAGGCTGGTCGGTGCACCGCCGGGCTACGTCGGCTATGAGGAGGGTGGCCAGCTGACCGAGGCGGTCCGTCGTCGGCCCTATTCGGTGATCCTGCTCGACGAGGTCGAGAAGGCCAACCCGGACGTGTTCGACATCCTGTTGCAGGTGCTCGACGACGGTCGGCTCACCGATGGCCAGGGCCGGACGGTCGACTTCCGCAATGCGCTGCTGATCCTGACGTCGAACCTTGGCTCGGCCGCGCTCACCCAGCCGGGTCTGACCGACGAGCAACGCCGGGACAGCGTGATGGCGGTGGTCCGCGGCGCCTTCAAGCCGGAGTTCCTGAACCGGCTCGACGACGTGGTGTTCTTCGACTCGCTCGGCGCCGACGAGCTGGGAGCCATCGTGGACATCCAGGTCGCGGCGTTGGCCAAGCGGCTGGCGGCCCGGCGACTCACCCTCGACGTCACCCCGGCGGCTCGGGAGTGGCTGGCGCTCGGCGGTTTCGACCCGCTCTACGGCGCCCGCCCGCTACGTCGGCTGATCCAGACCGCGATCGGCGACCGGCTCGCCAAGGAACTGCTGGCCGGCCGCATCCTGGACGGTGAGACGGTCGTGGTGGACGTCGACGACGACGCCGCCACCGACCGGCTGGTCATCAGGTCCGCGACCCCGGTCGGCTGACGGTCCCACGGGCGGTCCGGTCCGGGGCTGACGACCGGAGGTAGCACGAACTGCTCGCGACACGCCGTGCTGCCACGGCGTGTCGCGAGCATGTCGCGCTACGTCCGGCGGTTGGGGACCGGCGGGCTCAGCCCTGCCGCCGCCCCCGGCGATTCTTGGCGCGCTTGCGGTCCGTGAGTTGGATGTCGGCCAGGGTCACCAGGTCCCAGAGCCCGGTGTCCGATCCGGCCACCGATTGCACGGCGCCCAGGGTCACCGACAGCGGCACCGGCAGTAGGGCGGCCGCTCCGCGGATCCGTTCGGCGGCGCCGTCATCCTGGCCGGGGGACAGGATGACGAATTCGTCGCCGCCGGTACGCGCCACGATCGATCCCGGCGGGCTGACCACGGTCAAGGTGAGGGCCAGCCGGGCCAGGGCGTCGTCGCCGGTGATGTGGCCGTGCCGGTCGTTCACCGCCTTGAAGTCGTCGACGTCCAGCACCAGCACCCGCAACGGGGCCGACCGGTCGGCCGCGTCGAAGGCGAGCGCCAGCCCGCGGCGGTTGGCGACCCCGGTCAGCGGATCGGTCACCGACCAGCCGTGCAGGCTGGCCGCGATCACGTCGTGCCGGTGCCGCAGCCGGTACATCATCTCCGCGGATCCGACGATGGTCGCCGCCCCGGTGAGCACCCCGGCGACCCACTGCACCGGCGAGATCAACGGCCCCCAGGTGGCCAGGCCGCACAGCGCGATCATCAGCACGTGGTGGGCGAGCACCACTCCGCGGCGCAGGTACAGCGAGACCAGCAGCCCGGGAATCACCGCGACCGACAGCGCCAACCGCTGCCCGGCGATGTCCTGGCCGACCAGGATGCCCGCGGCGATCACGGCGTCCGCGCCCAGCGCACCGACCAGCAGCCACCAGGTCGGCACCACCGGCCGGACCATCAGCAGCCAGGCGCCGATCACCAGCGCGGACACCGAACCGATCAGCAGCACCCAGGCGGCCGGACCGGTCTCGATGAAGGCATCGGAGCCGAACCGGGCGATCAGCGCCAGGGCGGAGAAGTACACCAGACCCCACCCGTACAGACCCGCATCCCGACTCGGGGCCGGGTTCACCGGCGGAGGCACCGCCGCGGCCGGGGGTGGCACCAGGGTCGGCGGCCGGGAGGCCGCGAAATCCACCGCGCCGCGCCGGATCCGGTCCCGGCCGTCCTGCTTGGCCCGGTAGAGCGCCCGGTCCGCCGCGTCCAGCAGATCCCAGAGCCGCTCGGGCTCGTGCACCGCGTCGGGTGCGACCGACACCACCCCGATGGACACCGTCATCGGGTGTTGCAGGTCGCTGGTCGCCAGCGCGTCCCGGATCTGCCCGGCCAGCTCCTCCGGCGGACCGGCCAGCACCGCTGCCAGTTCCTCGCCACCGGTCCTGGCGAGCAACCCACGGTCACCGACCACGTCGGCCGTCACCCCGCACAGCCGGCGCAGCACCTGGTCGCCGACGGTGTGGCCGAACTCGTCGTTGATCCGTTTGAAGTGATCGACGTCCAGCAGCACCACCCCGACCACCGAGCTCCGCCGCTCGGCCTCCCGGACCAGCGCGGGAAAGCCGCCGATCAGACCGCGGCGGTTCAGTACGCCGGTCAACCCGTCGGTCAGGGACGTTTGCCACAGCTGCGCCGCCTGTTCCCGGGTCGAGGCCGCCAACCGGGCGACCACCACCGCGGCCATGGCGAGCACGCCGCCGAGGCAGAAGCACTCGAGCACGGCCCGTGGTTGCACATCGCCGGAGGAGCTCAGGATGATCCCCGCCGCGATGGCACACGCCGCGACGGTCTGGGCGGCCGGCACCGCCAGCGCCCGGTTCGTCGCGGCGATCACGGTGGGGATCACCAACCACAGCGCCCGGGCGCGTTGGTCGGAGGGAACGGCGGATGCGGCCACCATCGCGACCGGGATCAGATCGAGCACGACCAGCCCGATCACGGTCGGCACCGGTCCGCGCATCTTCGGGATCAGGATCAGGCCCAGCCCGTACAGCACGGCGACCGACAGGGTGCCCAGCACCACCGCGGTACCGCCGGGCACCAGCATCCGCGGCGGCAGCAGCCGCACCGGCATCAGTGCTGCCAGGTAGACGAGCGCTCCGCCGGTGAGCGCCGATGCCCGCGGGACCGTCGGGACACCCTCGATCGGTTGCACGGACTCGTCGTCCGGCCCGTCGGTCCAGCGCAGCACTGACGCGCGCACCTCCCCGGATCAGGTGTCATCCCAGCCAGGGACCTTCGATGATCGCGATGCACCCCGACATCGATCATCATGCGGACATATCGACCTGGAAGATCCGACAGTACCTATCGGAGCGTCCCGCCGCCAGTCCCGCTTGTCCCGTTGGACCACGCTTGACCTGCGCCGATGGTCCCTCAGCGGGAGCCGGCCGACGCTCCGAACCCTGGGGAGGGCGGCCCGTCCGAGCCGTCTTCACGCAATCGGAACACCCGTCGGGCCTCGGTCAGCGACATGTCGGCCAAGGCGACCAGTTCCCAGATCCCCGCGTCCGAGCCGGGGGCGGTGCGGACCTGTCCGACCGACAGCCGCAGTGGCACCTGCTGCCGTCGCCCGGCGGCCCGGATCCGGTCGGCCAGCTCGTCCGCGGGAACATCGGCCGGCGCCAGCACGGCGAACTCGTCACCGCCGGTTCGGGCCACCACGCTCCCGGCGCCGGCTGCGTGGCGCAGCGCCGCCACCATCCCGATCAGTGCGTCGTCGCCGGCGGCGTGGCCGAGGCGGTCGTTGACGCCCTTGAAGTGGTCGACGTCGACCGCCAGGACGGTGTGCAGCCGGCGGCGGTCGGCCGTCGCGAACGCCGCCTCCAGCCCGCGGCGGTTGGCAGCGCCGGTCAGCGGGTCGGTGATCGAGAATCGGTGCAGCTCGGCTGCGACCAGATCGTGGCGCCGCCGCACCCGGTAGATCACCTCGGCCGGTCCGGCGACGGTGGCGAAGGTCTGCACGGCGCCGACGAGCCAGTAGCGGGGATCGATTCCGGCGCGGTAGGTCCCGACGACGCACAGCACCGCGATCAGCACGTGGTGCGCGAGCACGACGCGCCGCGGCAGATGCGCGGCAATGAGGAGTGCCGGGATCACCAGCGTGCAGAGTGCGAACCGCCGCGCGGCCATGTCGGTGGTGAGCAGGATGGCGACCATCACCACTGCCTCGGAACTCAGACACAGCGTGAGCATCCCGGCGGTCCCGATCCGGGGTCGCCAGATGATCAGCGCGAGCCCGACACCTGCGGCGATCAGCAGGCTGGCCTGATAGAGCACCAGGAGAGCGCCGGTGGACATCCGGCCGGGATCGAACACGGCACCCAACCCGATCGCCGCGAAGAACACCATCATCAGCCCGTACAGGAGTGCGTCGCCGGGGTCGGCAGCGACCGCGGCGGCGGGCACGGCCGGGTCGGCGGCCCCGGGCCGCGGTCGCTCGGGCTCGGCGGCGCCGAGCATCGGGATGCCGCGCCGGACCCGGTTCCGTCCCGCGTCCTTCGCCTGGTACAGCGCCCGGTCGGCGGCCAGCAACAGGTCGGCAAGAGCCTCGGGCCGGCTGTAGAGGGCGGGTTCGGCGTCCACCACACCGATGCTCACCGTCACGCCGAAGGACGGATCGGCGGCCAGCTTCGCCCGTACCGCTGCGGCCACCGGGGCTACCTCGCCGCGGACAACGGCCACCAGTTCCTCGCCGCCGATGCGTCCGACCAGACCGCCCGGACCGGCCGACTCGACCAGCACGGCGGCCAGGGCACGCAGCACGTTGTCGCCATGGGCGTGGCCGAACGTGTCGTTCAGTCGTTTGAAGTGGTCGATGTCGAGCAGCAGCACGCCCAACCAGGCACCGTCGGCCGTGGCGTGCGGAACCTCCGCGGCGAACGCCTCGAACAGTCCACGCCGGTTGAGCACACCGGTGAGGCCGTCGGTGCGGGACGCGGTGTGCAGGTCACGGCGCCGGCGTGCGGTGGCGGCAGCCAGTCGGCCGACGAGCACCGCGCAGACCGTGAGGGTGCCGATCAGCACCGCGCTCTCGATGACGGTGCCGATCGGCGGCAGGTGCGCAGCCACCACCATTCCGGTGCCCAGCAGGCACCCGATCGCCCACTGAGCGATCGGCAACAGGCGTCGCGGATAGGCCGCGGCGATCACCGTCGGGATCACCAGCCAGATCGCCCGGGATCGCGCCTCGGCGGGCGACGGAGCGCTCAGCATCACGACCACCGGTATGACGTCGAGCAGGAGCATCCCGACCACCAGCCACGCTGCGCGGCCGGGTTCGAGTGCGACCAGGGCAAAGCCCAGGAGCGCGGCCACCACCAGGGTGCCCAGCAGCAGGGGCACAGCCTGGCTGCTGACGAACATGGGTGACATCAGTCGGATGGGGATCAAGGCGGCGATGAACAGCAGTGCCCCGCCGACCAGGGTGGCGGCGTGCGGGGCGCTCGAAGCGCCGGCCGGGTCGGCCGTGCCGCCGGGCGGGTACGCCGTCCATCGCAGCATGGGTCCCCCTCGGATCCGAGTGCAGCCTGCCCCGTCAGGTGCATCGCAGATGCGCCGACGATACCTACCGCGGTCCTCCGGACGACGGAAGGTTCCGCCGGGCCCGACTCCCTGCGGTGGCTACGTCCGGTAGTGGTTCGGGTGCAACGAGTGGTTCGGATCAGGGCCGGGCGCGGATCGGTGCGGCCACGGCCGGGTCCGGATCGGGCGGGTGCCTCGGCGTCGGAGCGAGCGCCGCCACGATCGCAGAGAGGTCCGAGCGGAACAATGCGACGTCGCGACCGGCAGCGCGCAGGATCTCCTCGGTCATCTGCTCGCCGCCGTCGGTCAGTCGAGCAAGCAGAAGCGGTCCCGGAGCCGGTGATCTCGACCGATCGACGGCGCCGGTCGGCCGGGTCCGGTAGCCGGCGGGCATGGCCGGCGGCTTCGAGATGGGCGATGGTGCGGGCCATGGTCTGCTCGGTGACCTTGTGGGCGATCGCCAGACTGCGTTGCGAGGCCGGTCCGCGGGACAGGGTCGACAACAGCACCGCCCCGGCGTGGCTGATGCCGTGCTCGCGCAACCGGGCGTTCCAGGTCTGCTCGACCAACCGGGCCGCGGTGGAGAGCAGCCGGCCGGTGGCCCAGCCCTCGTGGCCCGGTACTTCGGTCATGACGCTCCGCAGTCGACACGGTCGATACTCAGCATGCTGAGTATTATTCTGGCACCGCCACATCCGCCGCTGATTGTGCCCCCGGGAGAACCATGACCGCCGCGCCCGCTCCGGAGAAGCCGTCCAGACGCCCGGCCGTCATCCGTGCGGTGGTGCTGCTGGCCGTGGTGTTCGCCTGGCTGGCGATCGCGGCGATCGGCGGCAAGTCGCTCGGCTCCCTGTCGTCGGTCCAGTCCAACGCCCAGGAGACCTTCCTGCCGCCCGCGGCGGAGTCGGTGAAGGCGACCCAGGCGGCCCGCGCGTTCGACAACAGCGGCGCACTCCCGGCCTTCGTCGTGTTCGCCACGCCGGAGCAGGCGACCCCCGCCCAACTGGCGTCATGGAAGCAGTTCGCAACAACCCTGCCCGCCACGCCCGTCGACGTCGCGCAGCCCGATCTGGGCACCGTCGGCGACTATCTGGTGCCGGGCCGGCCGCTCGTGCTGATCCCGTCGCAGGACGGCAGAGCCGGCCTCGTCCTGGTGCCGCTGGCGCAGTCGACGGTGACGGCCGTCGGTCCCGACGGGGATCCGCCGCTGGGTGCCGTTGTCGATGCGATCCGGTCGGCAGCGGGCGCGTCGGCGGCCGGCGCCGAGGTGCATGTGACCGGTCCGGCCGGGATCATCGGCGACCTGGTGAAGGCGTTCGCCGGCATCGACGGGATCCTGCTGCTGGTCGCCGTGCTCGCGGTGCTGGTGATCCTGATTCTGGTCTACCGGGCCGCCATGCTCCCGTTCCTGGTGCTCTTCTCGGCGGTCGCGGGTCTCGCGCTGGCCGGGTGGGTGGTCTACCTGCTGGCCGACGCGGGGCATCTGACATTGTCCGGACAGTCCCAGGGGATCCTGTTCATCCTGGTGGTCGGCGCCGCCACCGATTACGGACTGCTGCTGGTCTCCCGCTATCGCGAGGAGCTGCACCACCACGAGTCCACCTGGGACGCGATGCGCAAGGCCTGGCGCGCCTGCCTGGGTCCGATCAGCGCATCCGCGGGGACGGTGATCATCGGTCTGCTCTGCCTGACCCTGTCCGAGCTGAATTCCAACCGGTCGCTGGGACCGGTCGGTGCCATCGGCATCGCGGCCGCGTACTTCGCCGGCATGACCTTTCTGCCGGTCCTGCTGCTGCTCGGCCGGTGGATCTTCTGGCCGCGGGTGCCGCACCTGGTTCCCGACGGGGGTCCGGTCGAACCGGGTGGCCTCTGGGCATCGGTGTCGGCCTTCGTCGGCCGCAGACCGCGGCAGATCTGGATCGTCACCGCGATCGTGCTCGGTGTCGCCTGCCTGGCCGTGCCGACCCTGAAGGCGTCCGGGACCGCGCAGACCGACGTGTTCCTCACCGACGTCGACTCGGTGGCGGGTCAGCAGGTGGTCGCCGAACACTTCCCGGGCGGGGTCGGCGACCCGGCGATCATCATTGCCCCGGCGGCGTCGGCGGCCGCTGTCGAGGCTGCTGCCAACATCCCCGGTGTGGTCTCGGTGGCGCCGCTGACCGCGGCCGGCGTCGCGGTGCCGGGTGGTACCCCCGTGGTGGCGAACGGGCTGGTCCAGATCCAGGCGGTGCTCGCCGACACCGCCGATTCGGCCGCGGCCAAGGACACCGTGCGGGCGCTGCGTACCGCGGTGCACGCGGCAGGCGGGGACGCAGTGCTGGTCGGCGGCGTGACAGCGATCCAGCTGGACACCCAGGCGAGCGCCGCACGCGATCTCCATGTGATCATCCCGGTGATCCTCGGGGCGGTGCTCCTGGTGTTGATCCTGCTGCTGCGGGCGATCGTCGCGCCGTTGATCGTGATGGTGGCGACCGTACTGAGCTTCGGGGCAGCGCTGGGCATCTCCGCCCTGGTGTTCAACCACGTTTTCCACTTCCCCGGGGCTGATCCGGCGGTGCCACTGTTCGCCTTCGTGTTCCTGGTCGCGCTGGGGATCGACTACTCGATCTTCCTGATGACCCGGGCCCGGGAGGAGGTGGCCAGGCACGGGCCGCGGGAGGGGGTGCTGCGGGCCCTGCGGGTGACCGGCGGGGTGATCACCAGCGCCGGCGTGGTGCTCGCCGCGACGTTCGCGGCCCTCGGCGTCATCCCGATCCTGTTCCTCGCCCAGATCGCATTCATCGTCGCGTTCGGCGTGCTGCTGGACACGCTCGTGGTGCGCAGCCTGCTGGTGCCGGCCCTGTCGGTGGACTTCGGTCGGCTCACCTGGTGGCCCGGAAAGCTGTCCCGGGAGGGCGGGCGGCACCGGTCGCCGGAGCTCGCCGAGGCACCCGGCGCTGACCCGGCGGACCCCGCCGACGCTGCGATCCCGGCCGACGCGTCGGACACGGCCTGAGCGGCTGACGCGGCTGGGGCGGCTGACGTGGCCGACGCGCCCGGGTCGGCCGGGGCGGCTGACGGTGGCTGAGGCGCCCGGGTCGGCCGGGGCGGCAGGGGTGCGCGGGTACGAGCCCGTCCTGACAGCCGTCGTCCGAAGGCCGGCCCGCGCAGAATTCGACTACGTTCGGTCCCATCCGGTCACGCTGCGGCATCGAATCCCACGGTGACGCCGCAGCCACAGCGCCGGAGGGTGACGCTGTGGCTGTGGCGTCTTCCTGTCGCGGATGCCCTCGGGAGACCCAACGCATCAGCGATCGGCGGCACCGCACAGCCGGTTGCGCGGAATATGTGGAGCGGACCTCCGGGTTCTTCCCGAAGCCCCCCTATCGGGCGGCCGTTTCCGAGATCGCTGATCTTTTGGCGCAGTTTCGGGGACGAACCGGACAGGAGCGAACCAGTTGATCAGCGACCAGGCCAGTGCGCTGGTCGAGTGGTTCGTCCGGCCAGACTCGGACCCCGAAAGGCGCCCAAACCGAAGCCAGACTCGGACCCGGAAGGGCGCCCAGCCGAAGCCAACTGGGACCCGGAAAGGCGCCCAGCCGAACCCGACCAGCCACAGACCCGAACACCCGCCCCCGAAACCCGCTCGAACCCTGGAGATGCCCATGACGCTGTCCGCCGGATCACCCGCCCCCGACTTCGAACTGCCCGACCAGTCCGGAACACCGCGGAAGCTCTCGACGCTGTTGCAGGACGGACCGGTCGTGCTGTTCTTCTACCCGGCGGCGATGACCTCGGGCTGTACCGCGGAGTCCTGTCACTTCCGCGACCTGGCCGCCGAGTTCGCCGCGGTCGGCGCTCAGCGGATCGGGATCAGCGGCGACACGGTGGCCAAGCAGCAGGAGTTCGACACCGTCAACTCGCTGGGCTACCCGCTGCTCTCCGACGCAGACGGCACCGTCGCGCAGGCGTTCGGGGTCAAGCGCAAATTCACCTCCGGCCTCAAGCGGGTCACCTTCGTGATCGGCACCGACCTTGTGATCCGCGAGGTGATCGCTTCGGAGTTCTCGATGACCCAGCACGCGGACAAGGCCCTCGGGTCCCTACGCTCCTGATCGGCAACTGACCCACCAGGAGGAACACATGCAGACCCGCACCCTCGGTCGCACCGGTCGAGATGTCTCGACGATCGGGCTCGGCACCTGGCAGTTGGGCGCGGACTGGGGTGACGTCGACGACGCCGACGCTCTGGCCGTGCTGGACGCGTCGGCGCAGGCCGGAGTGACGATCTTCGACACCGCCGACGTCTACGGCGACGGCCGGAGCGAGTCGCTGATCGGGTCGTGGCAGACCTCGAATCCGGGTTCCGGGGTCTTCGTCGCGACGAAGATGGGTCGTCGGATGGCTCAGGAGCACGCGAACTACTCCCTCGAGAACTTTCGGGAGTGGACCGACCGATCCCGCACCAACCTCGGAGTCGAGCGGCTGGATCTGGTGCAACTGCACTGCCCGCCGTCGTCGGTGTTCGCCGACGACCGGGTGTTCGACGCGCTGGACACCCTGGTCTCGGACGGCGCGATCGCCCACTACGGGGTGAGCGTCGAGACCTGCGACGAGGCGCTTGCCGCGATCGCCAGGCCGGCCGTCGCCACCGTCCAGATCATCCTCAACGCGTTCCGGCTCAAGCCCCTCGACCGGGTGCTGCCGGCGGCCGGGGCGGCCGGGGTGGGCATCATCGCCAGGGTGCCGCTGGCCAGCGGTCTGCTGTCCGGGAAGTACACCGTCGACACCACCTTCGGCCCGGACGACCACCGCACCTACAACCGGCACGGCGAATCGTTCGACGTCGGAGAGACGTTCTCCGGGGTCGATTTCGAGACGGGCGTGACCGCGGCCCGTGCGTTCGCCGCCTTCGCGCCCGGGTTCGTCGCCGGGTCCGGTGCCGCTGACGCGCCGACGACCGCCCAGCTGGCGCTGGCCTGGGTGGCCGCGCAGCCGGGCGTCAGCACCGTCATTCCGGGCGCCCGCAATCCGGAGCAGGCCCGGTCGAACGCCGCTGCCGGCGCGCTCGTTCTCGATGGCGGAATCTCCGCCGCGGTCCACGACCTGTACGACCGCGAGTTCCGGGCAGCGGTGCACGACCGCTGGTGACGTAGCGTCGGACCCTCGACGCCGATCGGGAGGACCCATGCCCACTGCTCTCATCACCGGCGCCACCGCCGGAATCGGCGCTGCCTTCGCCCGGCACCTCGCCTCCGCCGGATACTCGCTGGTGATCGTCGCCCGGGATGCCCGTCGACTCACCGAGAACCGCGCCTCATTGATCACCTGGGGCGCTCCCGAGGTGGAGGTGCTGGTCGCGGACCTCACCGACGAGACCGAGCGGAACCGGGTCGCCGAGCGGCTGCGGGACGCCGGCCGGCCGGTCGATCTGCTCGTGAACAATGCCGGGATCGGATTGGGCAAGCCCTTCCAGGACGCGTCCGAGGACGAGCTACTCCGTCAGCTCGGCCTCAACGTCACCGCGGTGATGCTGTTGACGTACGCGGTGCTCCCCGGTATGCGGGCGCGCGGCCACGGCGGCATCATCAACGTCGCCTCGACGGCCGGCCTGGTGCCCGGTCGCGGCACCACGTACGCGGCGTCGAAGGCCTGGGTGATCGCGTTCAGCGAGGGCCTGTCGGTCGCCTACCGGGGGACCGGGGTGCGGGCCCAGGCACTGTGTCCCGGTTTCGTCCGCACCGAGTTCCACCAACGCGCCGGCATCGACATGACGAAGACGCCGGCGCGCGCGTACGTCGACGTGGACATGCTGGTCAGCCGGTCGCTGCAGGATCTGCGGGCGAACCGTCCGCTCTCCGTGCCCGGCGCCCTCTACAAGGGCATCTCGGTGGCCGTCCGGCTGCTGCCGCGTGACCTCGTGCGGACCCTGGCCAGCAAGGTGGGCTCGCGGCAGCCCATCTGAGGTTGCGCGCCGGTCGGCGGCCGGCGGCGGGTCGGTTCAGATCCAAAGTTGATCATGAGATCCTGCCCGCGAATTGCGGCGTGTCGCGCAGTTTCGTCGGCGTGTCGCGTGCAACTTCTCATGATCAACGGCAGGGGCGGGAGGGCCGGGAGAACATCCCCCCGCTCAGACGCTGTCCAGGTGTGCCTCGAGCGCTGCGACGAATCCCTCGACCTCCTCGATGTGCGGCGAGTGCCCGCACGTGTCGAAGACGGACTCGGTGTACCCACCGCCGTTGGCGGCATACGACTCGAACAGCGACCTGGTCTGCTGCAGCATCGGCTGCGGCGGGGCCGCGTCGGCGCCGGGGTAGCCGGGAACCGCCCCGATCGAGCCGAGGTAGGCGAGATCGAACATGGAGTTGTCCGAGACGATCTGGTCCTGCGCGCCGCGCAGCCACAGGATGGACGGCTTCGGCTCGACGTCGACGATCCCGGAAAGGTCCAGGTGGTTGGGCGACATGGTGTTCAGCACCCCGCGGTCGCCCGGCGCGGTACCCGGCCAATGCGGTGAGGCCGCGGCGTCACCCGGGTAGTTGTCGTCGCCGACCGAGGTGGACAGCATGGACGCCACGAAAAGCTCTTCGTGCTCTCGGTGCCACTGCGCCCCGACATAGAAGTGCCGCAGGACGTTCCGCGGCGACATCGCGGAGTCCTCCCCGGTGTCGCCCTCGGCGATCGCCTTCACGAACTCGGGATTGGCGGTGCCGCCGCCGGAGCCCGCGGCGTCGGGAGCCAGCATCCGGCCGTCCGCTCCGCGGGTACCGCCGAAACCGAACGGCGACACCGGATTGATCAGGGTGATGCTGCGGATCCGGTCCGGGTCGTCGAGCAGGGCCTGCAGGACGACGCCGCCGCCCATCGACCAGCCGACCAGGTGCACGTCGCCGATGTCCAGAGCGTCGAGGGTGTCCCGGATGTCGTCGGCGAAGTCGGCCAGCCCGCGGGTGGCGTCCACCGGCGCCGTGTCGGTGCCGCCGAATCCGCGCAGGTCGATCGCGATCGGCCGCCAGCGCGGGCCCATCGCCGTCATGGCCGGGAAGAAGAACGGTCCGCTCGAGACGTTGCCGTGGACGAACACCACCGGCTCCGCTTCCTCGCGGTACCGCACCTCGCGGACGCAGACCTCGAGCCGCTCGGTCTGCACCATCGTGACGGTGATGTCGAAATCGTCCTCGGGCACTCAGTCTCCTGACAACGGCAACGGTGGATCCCGCCATAATCCGTCCCGACGCCGGTGGGTGCCACACCGCCCCCCGGTCGGGCACGCTCGGTCACCGGGACGCCACGGTGCGGCGGGATGCTCCCGACTGTGCCAGGCTGATCCGGTGACGATCGAGCCTTCCGCTGCCGCACCTGCCGATTCCGCAGTTCCACCCGCCGGCCCGGCCGCGCCTACGGTCGATCCGGCGGCCAAGGCGCGGTTGGCGGCATTGGTGACCGAGATCGCGGTGGTGCACGGCCGGGTGGTGCTGTCCTCGGGCCGGGAGGCCGACTACTACATCGACGGACGGCTGCCCACGCTGCACCACGAGGCTGCGCCGCTGATCGGGCTGCTGCTGCGCGAACTCACGGCCGACTGGGACTACGCCGCCGTCGGCGGTCTGACGCTCGGTGCGGACCCGGTCGCCGCCGCGATCATGCACGCCCAGGGCCGGCCGATCGACGCGTTCGTGGTGCGCAAGGCGGCCAAGGACCATGGCATGCAGAAGCAGATCGAGGGTCCCGACGTCGCCGGCAGGCGGGTGCTGGCCGTCGAGGACACCTCCACCACCGGCGGCTCGGTGCTGCAGGCGGTGGAGGTACTCCGGGCGGCCGGTGCCGAGGTGATCGGGGTGGCCACCGTCATCGACCGCAGTACCGGTGCCGCCGAGGCGGTCCGGGCCGCCGGGCTGGACTACCGCTTCCTGCTCGGCCTGGCGGACCTGGGCCTGCCGGCGACGTGAGCGTGGAGCCGGTAGCACCGGGCCCGGATCCGTCCGAGCACGCCGCACCCGGGCCGACGGAGTGGCTGCCCGCGCCGGTCGGGGTCGGTCCGCACCCGCAGCCCTGGCCCGCCGATCCGCGGCTGGATCCGGAGTTGCTGGCCCTCGGCGACACCCGCAACGTGGTCGACCGGTACCGGTACTGGCGGCGGGACGCGATCGTCGCAGACCTGGACACCCGGCGGCACCCGTTCCATGTGGCGATCGAGAACTTCGGCCACGACATGAACATCGGCACCGTGGTCCGCACCGCCAACGCCTTCACCGCCGCAGCCGTGCACATCGTCGGCCGGCGACGGTGGAACCGCCGGGGAGCAATGGTCACCGACCGGTATCAGCATCTGCACCACCACGACACCATCGGGTCGCTGGCCGCCTTCGCCGCCGACGCCGGGCTGACCGTGATCGCCGTTGACAACCTGCCGGGAGCGGTGCCGATCGAGACCGCGGAACTGCCCCGCAACTGCCTGCTGCTCTTCGGCTCCGAATCCGACGGGCTCACCGGGGAGGCGAGAACTGCTGCGAGCATGACGGTGTCGATCGCCCAGTTCGGTTCGACCCGATCGATCAACGCCGGCGTGGCGGCCGGTATCGCGATGCATGCGTGGATCCGCCGGCACGCCGACCTCGACGCCGCCTGGTAGTCCCGGTTCCGGGTTCGATCGGGCACCGCCGGTCGAACCCGGGTGTGACGAAACCCGGCGTAGGTGCGGATGTGACCTCCCGTTCACCCCGGTTGCGCACCCTGGAGGGTGTTCACGTGAGCATGTAGTGAGTGGGGAGGGTCAATGGACCCCGTTCGGCGGATAGCACTGGTGGCGCACGACAACAAGAAGGTCGACCTGCTGCGGTGGGCCGAGTACAACCGGGAGACCCTGCGCGGGCACGAGCTGTGCGCGACCGGCACCACCGGGACGATGCTCGAATTCGAGCTCGGTCTGCCCGTGCACACGTTCCTCTCCGGCCCGCTGGGCGGGGATCAGCAGATCGGGGCGCGGATCGCCGAGGGCCGGATCGACCTGCTGATCTTCTTCTGGGACCCGTTGGAGGCGCAGCCGCACGACCCGGACATCCGGGCGCTGCTGCGGCTGGCGGCGGTCTGGAACGTCCCGGTCGCCTGCAATGTGGCCAGCGCGGACATGATCATCTCCTCGCCGCTGATGGCGCGCGACTACGCCCCGGTGCGGCCGGTGCTCGAACTCCTGCCCGCCTGGGAGGACGAGCCGCCCTGGGCGATTGCTGTGTGAGCGCACGCAGGTTGGACCGGTACATTTCCGGCGTGGATCTCGACACCATCAAGACCGGCGCCATCTGGGCGATCGTCGTCATCGCCGTGATCGGTCTGGTGATGGCGATCGTCATCAAGAAGATCGTCGGCAAGATCATCGCCCTGGTGCTGGCCGCCGTGCTGATCTTCCTGTGCTGGCAGCAGCGCGGCAAGGTCATCGACTTCGCCAACGACGTCAAGGGCAAGGCCTGCGCCGCCCAACCGTCGTTCTTCGGCGTCGATGTGACCCTGCCCGACGATTGGTGCGGGACCAAGAAGTGACCCGCCGGTGACGGTGTCCGCCGCGTCGACGGTGCTCACCTGGGCCATGGTGACGATCGGCGCAGCCGCCGTGGTGTCGGTGATCCTGCTGCAGCGGTGGGCCGCCCGCATCCTGGTGATCGGCGTCGCCCTGCTGTTCTGCGTTGTGGCATTCGCGGTGCGCGATCAGATCAGCGCGCTCCCGGTCGAGAACCCCGGTGCGTTGTGCAACGACGGCGTGAGCTGGTTCGGCATCGAGCTCACCGGCAGCGAGGAGTTGTGCGCCAAGTACCGGTGATCGGCCCGGCTGCCCGGATGACCGGCGGGCTCTGTCGTAGGTGCCGTCCTGACGATGTGGTCCGCCTGCGTCACCCGGTCGGCGCTGGCCCGATCGTGCGGGATCGACCGCGGAACTCGGCGATCACCCCGTCGACGGTGGACACGGTGACGTCGTAGATCCCGCTACGACCGTGCCGGGAACGCTCGAGGGCGTGCGCGGTCAGCACGTCGCCCTCCCGCACCGACCGGACGAAGATGATGTCCGCGCCGGCCGCCACGGTCACCGGCCCCCACGAATTGCAGGCGCAGGCGAACGCCGTGTCGGCCACCAGGAAGACGAACCCACCGTGGCCGATCGCATGCCCGTTGACCATGTCCGGTCGCACCTTCATGGTCACGGTCGCGGTGCCGGGGCCGAGATCGACCAGTTCGATGCCCAACGAAGCGGAGGCGACGTCGTCGCGCAGCATCCGCAGCACCGCCTCGCGGTCGTGGGTCGGCCGGCCCTCCGGCGAGTTCACCGCGGCCGCTGGTCGATGATCCGCCGGGCCTTGCCGAGCGAACGTTCCATGCCGAACGGCTCCAGCACATCCACCGCGACGCTCACCCCGATCACGTCCTTGACCCGCTGCCGCACCTGCGCGGCCAGCGCCGTCCGGGCCTCGTCGGCGCCCGCGTCGGGCCGGGCCTCGACCCGCACCGCGAGCTCGTCCATCCGCCCGGGTCTGGTCAGCACCAGCTGGAAATGCGCTGTCAGGCCAGGAATGCCGAGCAGGATCTCCTCGACCTGGCTGGGGAACAGATTCACCCCGCGCAGGATGATCATGTCGTCGCTGCGGCCGGTGATCTTTTCCATCCGGCGCATCGACCGGGCGGTGCCGGGCAGCAGCCGGGTCAGGTCGCGGGTGCGGTAGCGGACGATCGGGAACGCCTCCTTGGTGAGCGAGGTGAACACCAACTCGCCCTTCTCGCCCTCCGGGAGCACCTCGCCGGTGATCGGGTCGATCACTTCGGGGTAGAAGTGGTCCTCCCAGATGTGCAGCCCGTCCTTGGTCTCCACCGTCTCGTTCGCGACGCCGGGCCCGATCACCTCGGACAGGCCGTAGATGTCGACAGCGTGCATGTCCAGCCGTTGCTCGATCTCACGGCGCATGTCCTCGGTCCACGGCTCGGCCCCGAAGATCCCGACCTGCAGCGCGGTGGATCGGGGATCGACGCCCTGGCGGTCCATCTCGTCGAGAATGGCGAGCATGTAGGAGGGGGTGACCACCACGATCTCCGGCTCGAAGTCGACGATCAGCTGCACCTGCCGCTCGGTCTGGCCGCCGGACATCGGGATCACCGTGCAGCCCAGCCGCTCAGCGCCGGCGTGCAACCCGAGTCCGCCGGTGAAAAGGCCGTAACCGTAGGCGTTGTGCACCTTCATGCCCGGTCGGCCGCCCGCAGCCCTGATCGACCTGGCCACCACGTTCGCCCACATGTCGAGATCGTTCGCGGTGTAGCCGACCACGATCGGCTTGCCGGTGGTGCCGGAGGATCCGTGGATCCGCCGGATCTCCGACTGCGGCACCGCGAACATGCCGAACGGGTAGTTGTCCCGCAGGTCGTTCTTCACGGTGAACGGGAACAGCGCGAGGTCCGACAGCTGCTTCAGGTCGTCGGGATGGACGCCGCGTTCGTCGAAAGCCCGACGGTAGAAGGGCACGTTGTCGTAGGCATGGCGCAGCGACCAGCGCATCCGCTCCAGCTGCAGCGCCTGGATCTCGTCACGCGAGGCGGTTTCGATCGGCTCGAGATCGCCGGGCCGCGGCGACAGGTCCTGCATCGGAGATCCTTTCGTCGGCGCTGTCGGCGTACCGGTCAGGGGCGTTCGATGAGCACCGAGATGCCCTGCCCCACACCGACGCACATGGTGGCGAGCGCGCGGTGTGCGTCCCGCTCGGCCAGTTCGAGAGCGGCGGTGAGGATCAGCCGGGCACCACTCGCGCCCAACGGGTGGCCCAGAGCGATCGCACCGCCGTTGGGGTTGACGTGCTCCGGCGTCGTCGGGCAACCCGAGCTGCCGCAACACGGCGAGTGCCTGCGCCGCGAACGCCTCGTTGAGTTCGACGATGTCGAGATCCTCGATCGACAGCCGATGCCGGGCCAGCAGTTTCCGGGTCGACGGCACCGGCCCGATGCCCATGATCCGGGGCGGCACTCCGGCGGTGGCCGCGCCACTGATCCGGGCGAGCGGCTCCAGCCCGTAGTTCAGCACGGCGGACTCGGAGGCCAGCAGCACGACCGCCGCACCATCGTTGACGCCGGAGGAGTTGCCGGCGGTCACCGTTCCACCACTGCGGAACGGGGTCGGCAGCTTGGCCAGCGCCGCCGGCGATGTCTGCCGCGGGTGCTCATCGGTGTCCACGATCAGCGGAGCCGACTTCCGCTGCGAAATCTCGACCGGGGTGATCTCCCGGTCGAACCTGCCGTCGGCGATCGCCTTGAGCGCCCGTTCCTGCGACCGCAGCGCGAACGCATCCTGGTCCTCCCGGGTGATCCCGAAGTCCTCGGCGACGTTCTCGGCGGTCTCCGGCATCGCAGTCCGTGCCGTACCGGGCCTGCAGCTCCGGGTTGATGAACCGCCAGCCCAGGGTGGTGTCGAACAGCTGGACGTCGCGGGCGAACGCGGTGCCGGACTTGGACATCACGTAGGGCGCGCGACTCATGCTCTCCACGCCGCCGGCGATGATCAGATCGGCTTCGCCGGAACGGATCTGCCGGGCGCCGGTCGCGATCGCGTCCGCACCGGAGGCGCACAGCCGGTTCACCGTGGTGCCCGACACCGTCTCCGGCAGCCCGGACAGCAGGGTGGCCATCCGGGCGATGTTGCGGTTGTCCTCGCCGGCCTGGTTCGCGTTGCCGAGGATGACGTCGTCGACGGCGGCCCAGTCGACGTCGGGCAGCCGCGCCGTCAGGGTGCGGATCAACAGCGCGGCCAGGTCGTCCGGGCGGACCGAGGACAGCGCCCCGCCGTACCGGCCGAACGGGGTGCGGGTGCCGTCGATCAGGAACGCGTCGCTCACAGTCGTTTCCTCACAGGCTGTTCAGTGGTCGAAATCCATCACGACGCCGTCCGACGTCGGGTACGACTGACAGGCCAGCACGTAGCCACGGGCCACCTCGTCGGGTTCCAGCGCGTAGTTCTGCACCATCTCGACGGTTCCGGCGGTGAGCTTGCACCGACAGGTGCCGCATACCCCGTTCTTGCAGGCGAACGGGATCTCGCCGCGGAGCCGGCGGGCGGCGTCCAGCACCGATTCGGTGTCCGGCGGCAGGGTGAATTTCGTGCCCCGACCGTCCAGCAGCACCGTGACGCCGAAGCCGGCCTGCGGCTCGCCGGTGGTCGGCCGTGGCCGGCGCGGCGGAAGAGCCTCTGCGTGGAACAGTTCGCGGTGCACCATGGCCGGGTCGACGCCGCGGGCCAGCAGGGTCTCGCGCACCATGTCGGTCAGGGTCAGCGGCCCGCACAGGAACCAGGCGTCCACCTCGGACCCACCGAAGGCGTCGAGCAGGGCGGTCAGCCGCTCGGGATCGAGTCGACCGGAGAGTAGCTCGGCCTCCTGACTCTCCCGACCGAGCACGTGCAGGATCTGGAACCGGTCCAGGTAGCGGTTCTTCAGGTCTTCGAGCTCCTCGAGGAACATGATGCCGGCGCTGGTGCCGTTGACGAAGATCAACGTCGCCCGGCTGGCCGGCTCCATCTCCAGTGCTGACGCGAGGATGGACAGGATGGGCGTGATGCCGGACCCGGCCGCGACCGCGCCGTAGTGCCTGGCCTGGGTGGGGTCCAGCGCCGTGGAGAAGGTGCCGGACGGGCTGAGCACCTCGAGGCTGTCGCCAACCTGTAGCCGGTCCATGGCGTAGGACGAGAACACCCCGTCGGGGAGCCGTTTGACGCCGATCCGCAGCACCCCGGACCCGGCAGGGGCGCAGATCGAGTAGTTGCGTCGGACGTCGTCACCGGCAACGGTGGCCCGCACCGCGAGATGCTGGCCGGGCTTGAAGTCGAACTCCTCGCGCAGTTCGTCGGGCACGTCGAAGGTGATGGCCACCGCGTCGTCGGTGATCCGGTCGATCGCGGCGACCCGGAGCAGGTGGAACGCCGCGCGCCGGCGCCGGGTGGGGGTGTCGACGGTAGCGCGCCCGGCCGTCGCGATGCCGGTCCCGGTCGTCATCAGATCGCCTTGAAGTGGTCGAACGGCTCCGCGCACCGGGTACACACCCACGCCGACTTGCACGCGGTCGAGCCGAATCGGCTGAGTTCCCGGCCCGGACCGCCGCACTGCGGACATCGGACGTCGACGGCCGGCCCGCGGGCCCGCAGCGTGAGCGACACCGGTCCGGACGGTGCGGTGTGGGCGGGCGGTGCGATCCCGTACTCGCCGAGCTTGCGCCGGCCCTCGTCGCTCATCCAGTCGGTGGTCCAGGCGGGGGAGAAGACAGTGCGGATCGACACCTCGTGGTAGCCGTCGGCGGCCAGCGCGGCGAGCACGTCGGCGGCGATCACCTCCATCGCCGGGCAGCCCGAGTAGGTCGGGGTGATGACCACCTCCACCGATCCGTCGTCGTGCTCGACGACATCCCGCAGGATGCCGAGGTCGGCGATGGTCAGCACCGGGACCTCGGGGTCGAGAACCCGGTCCAGCGACCGCCGCGGCGAGATCCGGGCCGGAGTGGGGACCACAGCGCTCACCATCGGGCACCCGGATGCAGCCGGTGCAGGTACTGGAGTTCGGCGAGCAGGTAGCCCAGCTGCTCGCTGTGCACCCCGGAGCGTCCGGTGCCGATCTTGAACGCGGCGCCCGGACGGGTCAGGGTCGCCTCGCCGAGGACGGTGTCGATGGTGGCGTCCCAGGCGATCTTCAGCTGCGCCGGATCCGGTGCTAGTTCGGCCTCCACGGCAGCAGCGACGACGCCGTCGGTCTCGAAGAGCTCGCCGGCATAGGGCCACAGCCGGTCCAGCGCGTCCTGCATCCGGCGGTGCGATTCGTCCGTGCCGTCGCCGAGCCGGATCACCCAGCCCACCGTGTGCTCGAGGTGGTACCTGGCCTCCTTGACGCCTTTGGCCGCGATCCCGGCGAGCACCGGATCCACCGAGGTCGTCAGACCCTCCAGCAGCGGCAGGTGATAGGCGGTGAACAGCAGTTGCCGGGCCATGGTCACGGCGAAGTCGTCGTCGTCGGGCTGTTCGACCAGCAACGCGCACCGGAAGTCGCGCTCCTCGCGCAGGTACGCGAGATCGTCCTCGGACCGGCCGTCCTGCTCGAGCTCGCCGGCGTGCGTCAACAATGCCCGCGCCTGCCCGAGCAGGTCGAGGCCGATGTTGGTGAGTGCGATGTCCTCTTCGATCTGCGGCGCCCGGGCGGCCCACTCGGCGAGCCGGTGGGAGAGCACCAGGCAGTCGTCGGCCAGTCGGATCACGTAGCCGAACCGGGTGCCGGAGTCCTCTGCAGTGCCCGCGCTGGGCACGTCGGCGCTCACATCTGCACCCCGGACGGCACGTCGTAGAAGGTCGGATGCCGGTAGATCTTGTCCGCGGCCGGCTCGAAGTACGCGTCCTTCTCGTCCGGGGACGACGCGGTGATCGACGCCGACGGCACCACCCACAGCGAGACCCCCTCCTGACGCCGGGTGTAGAGATCCCGGGCGTTCTGCAGGGCCATCTGGGCGTCGGCGGCGTGCAGGCTGCCGACGTGGTTGTGGCTCAGACCGCGGCGGGCCCGGACGAACACCTCGAACAGCGGCCAGTCGGCCGGTGGCGCGTGGCCGCCGTGGGTTCCGGCGGAGCGGGAGTCATAGCTCTCCCTCCGCCGGACTGTGCGGCCGCCGGGCCAGGTCGAAGTCGGTCACGCCGCTGCCTCCGCGGTCCGCCTGGCCTGCTGCTTGGCCGCGTACGCCATGGCCGCGTCCCGCACCCACTGGCCGTTCTCGTGCGCGGCCACCCGGTTCGCCATCCGCTGCCGGTTGCACGGCCCGTCGCCCTTGATCACCCGGTACAGCTCGGCCCAGTCGATCGGGCCGAAGTCGTAGTGCCCCCGCTCGACGTTCCAGGCCAACTCCGGGTCGGGCAGCGTGAGCCCGAGCACCTCGGCCTGCCCGACGCAGGCGTCGACGAACTTCTGCCGGAGTTCGTCGTTGGTGTGGCGCTTGATCTTCCAGGCCATCGACTGCTCGGTGTGCGAAGAGTCGCCGTCCGGCGGGCCGAACATCATCAAGGACGGCCACCACCATCGGTTCAACGCGTCCTGGGCCATGGCGTGCTGGGCCGGTGTGCCGTGCGCGAGGGTGTGCAGGATCTCGAAACCCTGCCGCTGGTGGAACGATTCCTCCTTGCAGATCCGGATCATCGCCCGGGCGTACGGTCCGTAGGAGGCCCGGCACAGCGGCACCTGGTTCATGATCGCCGCGCCGTCCACCAGCCAGCCGATCGCGCCCATGTCGGCCCAGGTGAGGGTGGGGTAGTTGAAGATCGACGAGTACTTGTGCCGGCCGCTGTGCAGCAGGTCGAGCACCTGCTCGCGGGAGACGCCGAGCGTCTCGACCGCGCTGTAGAGGTACTGGCCGTGGCCGGCCTCGTCCTGCACCTTGGCCATCAGGATCGCCTTGCGGCGCAGGCTGGGCGCCCTGGTGATCCAGTTGCCCTCCGGCTGCATACCGATGATCTCGGAGTGCGCGTGCTGCGCGATCTGCCGGATCAGCGTCTTGCGGTAGGCCTCCGGCATCCAGTCCCTCGGCTCGATCTTCGCGTCGTCGGCGATGAGCGCGTCGAAACGGGCGAGCTGGGCCTCGTCGGTGTCGGTCGCGACATCGTCCTGATCGTGACCGAACGATGCTCCGTACATCCGGACCTCCCTGGTGCCGAACCTGCCGACATCATCAGTATCGCCCCGTCACCGAGGCCGTGCAGGCAAGTATTACTGACCGAACGTTCAGTTGTCCAGGGCCGTTCGGGCGCGCCGTCCCTCTGGGGCCAGTGAGCGGCGTAGCCCGTTCCTGTCACGCCACGCCGGTCGGAACGGGCTACGGGCGCCGAGACCGGGCTACGCCCGCTGGTGGGTGCGGGCTCGGGGAGTGGCGTAGCCCGTTCCTGTCACGCCACGCCGGTCGGAACGGGCTACGGGCGCCGAGACCGGGCTACGCCCGCTGGTGGGTGCGGGCTCGGGGAGTGGCGTAGCCCGTTCCTGTCACGCCACGCCGGTCGGAACGGGCTACGGGCGCCAAGACCGGGCTACGCCCCCTGGGAGGGCGACCGGCACGACGACTCGGCGGAACGGGTGAACTTGCCCACTTGGCATTTATGCGCAGTGTGCAACTTTGCTACGGTGAGACCCATGAGCACCGGGCTGCGCGAGCGCAAGAAGGACGACACCAGACGAGCGCTGTCCGACGCTGCCGTCCGCCTGTGCCTGGAGAACGGCTACCACGCGGTCACCGTCGCGGGGATTGCCGACGCTGCCGGAGTCTCGCGGCGGACGTTCTCCAACTACTTCCCGGGGAAGGCCGAGTGCGTGGTCGGATTCTCCGACGGTGTGCTCGACGACGTCCTCGATGTGATCGACGCTGCACGGGCGCACTACGCGTTGGACGAACTCCTCCGCCTCGGACTCGCCGGCTTCGCCGAGCGGCTCGATACCGGGCTGGACGACTTCATGCTGCTCCTGCAGAGCGAAGAGGAGCTGCGGGTCGCCGCGCTCGCCGCCGACATCGGTCAGGTGCAGCGGGTCGCGGCGGCGATCGCCGAGCTGGTCGGCGCCGATGCCGACGATCTCCGGCCGCAGGCGGTGGCCGCCACGGCTCCGATGCTGGCCCGGCTGGCCGGCGACCGGTGGATCGCCACCGGGCGCCCCGGCGGCCGCGCGGGCCTGCTCGCGCTGCTGGCCGACGCCTTCTCGATCCTCGATCTCGGCGCCCTGACGCCCTGACGGACCATCCGCCCCCGGCGGACTCGCACAGCACCACCCGGCACCCCGAACCACCGCACCGACCACCGCACCGATCGACAAGGACACCCTCATGGCCACGCTGCTCTACCGACTCGGCGCCTTCGCCGCCCGCCGCCGTTGGGCCGTCCTGATCACCTGGGTCGTGGTGCTCGGGGTGGTCGGCGGCGGTGCTGTCGCCTTCAAGGGGGTCATGACGAACTCGTTCACCATCCCCGGAACCCAGGCCCAGCAGGCCCTCGACCAGCTCAAGGCGGAGATCCCGTCGTCCGGCGGGGCGACCGGCCGGGTGGTCTTCGCGGTCCCGGCGGGGCAGCAGGTCACCGACTACGCCCCGCAGATCAGCGAGGTGGTCAAGGAGGTGCAGGCGGTGCCGGGCGTGGTCGGCGCCCTCGACCCATCGGTCACCAAGGCGGTCTCGCCGAACGGCCAGGTGGCGATCGCCCAGGTCGCGTTCGCCGGGCAGCTCTCCGAGATCCCCGAAGCAACCCAGGACGCGATCGCCGCGATCGCGGACTCCCACCGCACCGGCACGCTGCAGATCGAACTCGGCGGCGGAGCGGTGAAGCAGACCCCAGCGATCGGCTCCGAAGAAGCCCTCGGTGTGGTCGCCGCGATGATCGTGCTGCTGATCACCTTCGGGTCGCTGGTCGCCGCCGGGATGACCATGCTGACCGCCCTGATCGGCGTCGCCGTGGGCCTCTCGGCGATCCTCTGGCTTTCCGGGACCATCGAAATGTCCAGCACCGCGCCCATTCTCGCGTTGATGCTCGGGTTGGCGGTGGGCATCGACTACGCCCTGTTCATCGTGTCCCGGCACCGTGCGCAACTACGGGAGGGGGTGCAGATACCGGAGTCCATCGCCAGGGCGACCGGCACCGCCGGTTCCGCTGTGGTGTTCGCCGGACTGACGGTGCTCATCGCGCTTGCCGGGTTGACCGTCGTCGGTATCCCGTTCCTGTCCGTGATGGGTCTGGCCGCTGCCGGCACGGTGGCCATTGCGGTGTTGATCGCGATCACTCTGCTTCCGGCGCTGCTGAGTTTCGCCGGCGACCGGGTGCTGCGCAAGCGTGACCGGGCGGCCGCTGCCGACATCAGGTCCAGCGGTGTCGATGTCGGAGCGATCGACCACACCCATCGGGCCGGGCGCTGGATCCGCGGCGTCACCCGGCGGCCGGGATGGGTGGTGGCCGGGGTCGTGGTGTTCATGGGAGTGCTTGCCATCCCGTTCACCAGCCTGCACCTGGCGCTGCCCGACGAGGGCACCGCTGCCCCCGACACGACCAAGCGGCAGGCCTACGACCTGATCTCGGAATCGTTCGGTCCGGGCGTGAACGGACCGTTGGTGGTGACGGTGTCCGGCCCGCCCGCGGCGATCCAGGGCGCGGTGGCCTCCGTCGTCGCGCAGATTCCCGGCCTTGCGACCGCGCCGGTGGCGATGCCCGGCCAGGTCAGCAAGGACGGCACTCTGGCCACCATCACGGTGATCCCGAAGACCGGGCCGTCGGACGTCCGGACCGAGGACCTGGTGCACCAGATCCGCGACCACGCCGCCGAATGGGGCGCCGCGGCCGGCGTCACCGTCGCGGTGACCGGGCAGACCGCGCTGGCCATCGACGTTTCCGAGAAGCTCGGCTCGGCACTGCCGATCTACCTGGTGATCGTCATCGGGTTGGCATTGGTGCTGTTGCTCCTGGTGTTCCGATCGCTGCTGGTGCCGCCGGTCGCGGCGCTGGGCTTCCTGCTCTCGGTGGGGGTGTCGTTCGGTGCGGTGGTGGCGGTGTACCAGTGGGGGTGGTTCGGCGCGATCTTCGGTGTCGAAACCCCCGGACCGATCATCTCGTTCCTGCCGATCATCCTGATCGGTGTGCTCTTCGGCCTGGCCATGGACTACCAGGTGTTCATGGTGTCCGGGATGCGCGAGGCGTACGTGCACGGCGCCGACCCGAAAGCCGCCGTGGTCAACGGGTTCACCGCCGGCTCCAGGGTGGTGGTGGCCGCCGCGATCATCATGACCAGCGTGTTCTCCGGCTTCATCCTGGCGCCGGACGCCATCATCGCCTCGATCGGGTTCGCCCTCGGGATCGGTGTGCTCGCCGACGCCTTCCTGGTTCGGATGACGCTGATCCCGGCCGTGATGACGCTGCTCGGCAAGGCCGGCTGGTACCTGCCGAAGTGGCTGGACCGGATCCTGCCGAATGTCGACATCGAAGGTGCCAAGCTGCTGGAGCAGCTGCAGCCGACAGGCGGCAGGCATGCCGCCCCGGAACCCGACGACGACGTGCTCGCCGGGGACCGCCCGGCGGGCTGATTTCCGACCGGCGTGCGGGCGCGGACGGCCCGGCGCCCCGGGTGGCGCTGCCGGTTCGACCTCGCCCGACGACTGTCTCGGGCTTCGGTCGCCGAGTACGATCGCCATGGTCGTCGGGGTCGAGTGCGTGGGCCATGTCGGCGGTCGCATCGATGTGGGCACCGGGCCATGCAGGGATTCCGGCCCGCTGCGCGGACCGGCGACGGTGGCTGTGGGCGGCAGCCGCATAGGTTGAGACCGATGGGATCCAAGCCTTTTCGGAGTGGTGGCCATGTGCGAGGCAGTCGACGACGTTGCGGATGTCTTCGCCAGTACCCCGCGTCCCGCCCCCGGCGACGCGATCGACCCGATCGCCCTGGAGCCGGTCGACGAAGTAACGATCACCACCCTCGTCGACAACGTCTACGACGCGCTCCTGGCCGGCGACAGTGGAGTGACCCGAGCGCCTTTCACCGTCGGCACGGCTCGCGCACCGCAGTTCGAGTCCGGTGCGACCACCGTCGGCCTGATGGCCGAGCACGGCTTTTCGGCCCTGGTCACCATCCGTCGCGGGACGGCCACGACGGTGCTGCTGTTCGATACCGGGCTGTCTCCCGACGCGATGACCACCAATTGCGACCGCCTCGGCGTCGACCTCTCGCACCTGCAGGGTGTCGTGCTCAGTCACGGCCACTTCGACCACGCGGGCGGCCTCGCCGGGCTGGCCGGGAAGAAGGGCATCCGGTCCCTGCCCATGGTCGTCCACCCGAACATCTGGGCACGCCGACGGATGGCCGTGCCCGGACGGGAACCAGACGAACTGCCCACCCTGAGCAAGCGAACGCTGGAGCGCGAAGGGTTCGCGGTGATCGAACGCCGCGAACCGTCCCTCCTGGTCGATGGCTGTGTCCTGATCACCGGCGAGGTCGACCGCACCACCGAGTTCGAACGTGGCATGCCGTCCGCGCATCAGGCCTGGACCGGCTCGACCTGGCAACCCGACCCCCTCGTCCTCGACGACCAGGCGCTGGTCGTCCACGTCAGAGGGCGGGGTCTGGTCGTTCTCACCGGGTGCGGGCACGCGGGCGTCGTCAACATCGTCCGCCACGCCCAGAGGCTCACCGGCGTGACCACCCTGCACGCGCTGATCGGCGGACTGCACCTGTCCGGGCCGGCCTTCGAACCCATCATCCGGCCCACCGTCGATGCCTTGACTGCGATGACACCCGGACTGCTGGTGCCTGGCCACTGCACTGGTTGGCGAGCCCAGCACGCGCTCGCCGCAGCCCTGCCGGACGCGTGGGTCGCCGGGAGCAGCGGTTCGTCGTTCCACCTCGCAGCGGCCTGACGACGATTGCCCCGGCGCCCGCTCGGCGACATCCTTCATCGGCCCCGGCGAGTCAGTTACTGACCGAACGTTCGGATGCCCGGCAGCCGGCGGACCGAGCCGCCGGTGGCATGATGGGCCGCACGTGCCGGCGCCGGCCCGATTGCCGTGGAGGTCTCATGACGCACACCGTCAGCAGCTATGTCGGGGACGCGTGGTTCACCGCCCGGGACATCGGCGCCGAGGTCCTCGATCCCTCCACCGGCGACCCGGTCGCCCTGGTCTCGGCGACCGGGTTGGACGTGGCCGCGCTCCTCGAGCACGCGCGCGGGGTCGGCGGGCCGGCGCTCCGGGCGTTGACCTTCCACCAGCGGGCCGCCCTGCTGCGCGACCTCGCCGACTACCTGTCCGACCGGGTGGGCGAGGTGCACGACGCGTACGCCACGGCCGGCGGCACCCTGGCCGACGCCCGGGTCGACGTCGAGGGCGGCGTCCAGACCCTCGGCGTGTACGCCAGGCGGGCGATGCGCGACCTGCCCGACGACACCGTGTACTCCGACGGCGCTCCGCAGCGCCTGGGATCCTCAGATTTCCTCGGGCAGACCGTCTACACGTCGCGGCACGGCGTCGCCGTGTTCATCAATGCGTTCAACTTCCCCGTCTGGGGAATGCTGGAGAAGCTGGCCCCCGCGCTGCTTGCCGGTCTCCCGATGATCGTCAAGCCGGCCACCGCAACGGCGCACCTGACCGAGATCGCCTTCCGGCAGATCGTGGAGTCCGGCATCCTGCCGGCCGGCTCGCTGCAACTCGTCGCGGGCAGCGTCGGCGACCTGCTCGACCGGTTGGACGGTCAGGACTCGGTCGCGTTCACCGGCTCAGCGGCCACCGCGGCGAAGCTGCGGTCCTGTGCTGCGGTGGTCGAGCGGGGCACCCGGTTCAACGCCGAGGCCGACTCGCTCAACGCCACCATCCTCGGCCCGGACGCCGGACCGGACAGCGAGGAGTTCGGCCTGTTCATCAAGTCCGTCGTGCGTGAGGTGACCGCCAAGACCGGTCAGAAGTGCACCGCGATCCGTCGGGTGCTGGTGCCGGAGGCGCTGGTGGGCGGCGTCGTCGACGCGCTCCGCGGGAAGCTGGCCAAGGTGGTCATCGGCGATCCCCGGATCGCCGGCACCACCATGGGCCCGCTGGTCAGCCGCGCGCAGCGGGACGAGGTCGCCTCGGCGGTACGTCGGTTGATGAAGGGGGCGGACGCCGTCATCGGCGGCCCGGACAGCCAGATCACTCTCGGCTCCGGCGATCTGGACAAGGGCGCCTTCTTCCCGCCGACCGTGCTGGTGGCCACCGACATCCGCGACCCTGAGCTGCACCGGATCGAGGCCTTCGGGCCGGTGACCACCGTCTTCCCGTACACCGACGCCACAGATGCGGCCGAGCTGGCCGCGCTCGGCGAGGGGAGCCTGGTGGCTTCGGTGGTCAGCTACGACCGCGACTTCGTCACCGCGATCGTCCGGGCCATCGCCCCGTTCCACGGCCGGGTGCTGATCCTCAACCGGGATGACGCGAAGGCGGCAGCGCCGCACGGTGCGGTGCTGCCCACCCTGATCCACGGCGGTCCGGGTCGGGCGGGCGGCGGTGAGGAACTCGGCGGGATCCGCGGGGTACTGCACCAGATGCAGGCGACCAGCGTCGCCGGGCCGCCGGACATGCTGGTGGGCGTCACCGGTCGGTGGAACGCGTTCGCGTCGCCGGCGACCTCCGACGGGGTGCACCCGTTCCGCAAGCACTTCGAGGATCTGGCCATCGGCGAGACCCTGGTGACCGGCACCCGCACCATCACCCTCGACGACATCGAGGCGTTCGCCGCTCTGTCCGGCGACCACTTCTACGCCCACATGAACGAGGCGGCCGCCGCGGCGAACCCGCTGTTCGGTGCCAGGGTCGCGCACGGCTACTTCGTGCTCGCCGCGGCTGCCGGCCTGTTCGTCGACCCGGACCCTGGTCCGGTGCTGGCCAACTTCGGGCTCGACCGGCTGCGGTTCGTCAAGCCGGTCTACCCGGGCGACACCATCAGAGTCCGGCTGACGGTCAAGTCGAAGGTCGTCCGGTTCGACGGGTCCGGCGAGGTGACCTGGGACGTCGGGGTCACCAACCAGGACGGCGAGCCGGTGGCCGGCTACGACCTGCTGACCATCAACGCGCGCCGGGCCGGCTGACCCGGATCCGGTCACTCCCAGGTGTAGAAACCCTGCCCGGTCTTGCGACCCAACCTGCCGTCGGCGACCATTTCCCGGAGCAGCCGCGGCGGCTCGAACCGCGGTCCCAGTTCGGTGGCGAGGTACTCGGCGATGCCCAGCCGGACGTCGTGCCCGACCAGATCGCCCAGCCGGCACGGGCCCATCGGGTGCCGGTAGCCCAGTTCCATCGCGGTGTCGATGTCCTTGGGCGAGGCCACCCCTTCCTGCACCATCCGGATCGCCTCGATGCCGAGCAGCACGCCCAGCCGGCTGGTGGCGAAGCCGGGGGAGTCCCGGATCTCGATCGTCTCCTTGCCCAGCACCCTGGCCAGACCGTGCACCAACTCCAGCGCGGACCGGTCGGTGACATCGGTGCGGATGACCTCCAGCAATGCCTGCACCGGCACCGGGTTGAAGAAGTGCATGCCGACCAGCCGCTGCGGCCGGACCAGCCCGGTGCCCAGGGTGGTGAGCGAGAACGAGCTGGTGTTGGTGGCGAGCACCGCAGCGTCGCTGAGCACCGGCTCGATCGCGCCGAGCAACCGGGTCTTGAGGGACAGGACCTCCGGCACCGCCTCGATCACCAGGATCGCGCCGGCCAGTGCCTCCCGGTCGGCGGTGGCCACCAACCGGTCGAGGAGCTGCTCGGGTGACGCACTGAGCTTGCCCCGCTGGTGGCCCTTGGCCAGGCTGGCCCGCACCAACGCGCTCGCCCGGTCCAGCGCCGCACGGTCGAACTCGACCAGCACCACGTCGAGGCCGGCGTCGAGCAGCACGTGCACGATGCCCGAGCCCATGGTGCCGCCGCCGACCACGCCGATGACGCCCAGCGAGCTGCCGGCCGATCCGATCGCGTCCGCCGGGTCGCCCTCGGCAGAATCACCGCCGACGGGGCCGCCGCTCACCTCGGAGTCCGTCACGTCGACCGCCTCACATCTCGTAGACCAGGAAGGTGGCCACGGTCGACCCGCCGGCGATCTCATGAGCCCCGGTGACCGCGAAGCCCGCGGACTCGGTGGTGCGTCGACCCGCGACGTTCCACGAAGCCACGGCGCACCGCAGCCGCCGTGATTCGGCGACCCGCCGGGCGTGCCCGACGACAGCTGCGGCAAAGTCCCGGCTCAGTCGCCGGCCGGTGAGCTGCGGCGCGAGGCCGAGCGCCACGTCGAGGACCGCGCCGGACGCCGGCAGCCCGAGCGGCCGCGCCGCTTCGCCGAAGCAGCAGTAGCCGATCAGCGCGTCGTCTGCGGCCCGCACGGCCCAGTACCCCTCGTCGACGCGCGGCGCCTGCAGCGAGTCCTGAACGGCCCACGGTCCCGGCGGGCTCCACATCGCGATGTCCAGCCCGTCCTCGATGGTCAACTCGTCCACCCGGTACGGCGTCGGGGGCGCTCCTGCGCTGCTCGGCACGGCGACCTCCTTCGGGATCCACCTGCGAGGCGAGGTCGGCGGCGGACCGCCGGCCGCCGGACCTACCGACCGTTCAGTCATCCCACCGGTGCGTCGCAGCGGAGGGTCGCGGACCTGACGACTCCATACTGGTGCGCATGACGACCAGCCGCACGCCAACGCCCCGGCGCGGCCGGCCCGGGTACGACCAGGAGTCGCTGTTGGTCAAAGCGGTCGAGGTGTTCAACCGCAAGGGCTTCGACGGCACCAGCATGGAGGACCTGGCGAAGCGGCTCGGCATCACCAAGTCCGCGATCTATCACCACGTCGCCGGCAAGAACCAGCTGCTGGACCTGGCGCTGGGCCGCGCATTGGACGGGCTGGGCGAGGCCGTCGACGAGGCCAGGGCGCTCGATGCGTCGGCGATCGTCACCCTCGAGCACCTGCTCCGGGGCAGCGTCCGGGTACTCATCGCGCAGAAGCCGTTCGTCACCCTGCTGCTGCGGGTGCGCGGCAATACCGATGTGGAACGGCGCGCCCTCGAGCGACGCAAGGCCTACGACCGCTACGCCGCGGAGCTCGTCGCGCAGGCCGCGGCGGACGGAACGGTCCGTCCGGACCTCGACCCGGTGGTCACCGCCCGGCTGCTGTTCGGGATGGTCAACTCGCTGACCGAGTGGGCCCGGCCGACCAGGGCTGCCGACGTCGACGAGCTGGCCGATGCGATCTGCGCGGTGGCCTTCCGGGGGATCCGGATCGCGACCGCCTGAGTGCCGCTCGCGGCTCAGCCCTCTGGTTGTCCCGCGACGTCCGGTCGTGCGGCTTCCCGGGTCGCCCCCGGCCCTGCGATGCCCAGCGCCTTGGCGCGGCGCCGCGACCGCCAGTGCAGGAAGGCGGGCACCGCCGAGAATGCCACCACGACGACCACCGCGAGGATGACCAGCAGGTCGACGTGGTCGGCGATGAACTGGATCTGGCCGAGGTAGTACCCGGCGACGGTGACCACCGTGACCCACAGGAAACCGCCGAGCGCGGAGTAGAGCGTGTACACCTTGACGTTCATCCGGGACGCGCCGGCCATCACCGTCGCAACGGTCCGGACCACCGGCACGAACCGGGCGAGCACCACGGTGATCTTGCCGTACTTGTCGAAGAACGCCTGGGATTTCTCGATGTACTCCGGCTTGAGAAGTTTGGCGTCGGGTCTGTTGAAGACCGCCGGCCCGACCTTCCAGCCGATGCCGTAACCCACCATGTTGCCGATGAACGCGGCCAGCCAGAGCAGCCCGATGAACAGGAACAGGTTGATGTCCAGGGCCCCGGTGGCGACGAACAGGCCGGCGATGAACAGCAGCGTGTCCCCGGGCAGGAAGAAGCCGATCAGCAGCCCGCATTCGGCGAACAGCACCAGCATGATGCCGAGGACCGCCCACGAACCCATCGCGTTGATCAGGTTCGTCGGGTCGAGCCAGCCCGGCAGCAGTGCGAGATTCGTGGTCACGACATCCAAGGGTATCGGAGCCGGCTGCCGGTTCCGGCCGATCAAGGCCCCTCGACGTGCGGAGACGGCCGGGTTGTGGGGGACAGCGCAGGGAGTTGTGCGGCAGGTCACGCCGACGGTCTACCGTCGGAACATGAGCGCCGCCGCCGTGACCGAGTCGGTCATCGAGTCCCTGCTCGCCGACCTGCGGGCCGCCGTCGGCGATGCCGGGGTGGTCGTCGACCCGGACATCACCGAGGGCTTCCGGTACGACATGATGCCGCTCGCGCCCGCGGGCACACCGGCCGCCGTGGTCTTCCCGACCGACACCGCACAGGTCGTCGCGGTGGTGCGGGCGTGCACCGCGGCCGGGGTGCCGATCATCCCGCGCGGGGCCGGATCCGGACTGACCGGCGCCGCCAACGCCGTGGACGGCGCGGTCAGCGTCGTCATGACGAAGATGAACCGGATCCTCGAGGTCGATGAGGCCAACCGGCTCGCCGTCGTCCAGCCCGGCGTGGTCAATCTGACGCTGCGCACCGAGGTCGAATCGCGCGGGCTGTTCTACGCGCCGGATCCGTCGTCGTACGACTGGTGCACCATCGGCGGCAATCTGTCGACCAATGCCGGCGGTCTGTGCTGTGTGAAGTACGGCGTCACCACCGACGCGGTACTGGGCCTGGAGGTGGTGCTCGCCTCGGGCGAGGTGCTGCGGACCGGCCGCCGCACGGTCAAGGGCGTTGCCGGATACGACCTGACCAAACTGATCGTCGGATCCGAGGGAACCCTGGCGATCATCACCGAGGCCACCCTGGCGCTGCGGCCGCGACCCCAGGTGCCGTGCACGCTGGTAGCGGCGTTCGACTCGCCCGAGGCGGCCGGCGCCGCGGTGACCGGGGCGATCCGGGCCGGCCTGGTGCCGTCCCTGCTCGAGATCATGGACGCGACCTGCATCAAGGCGGTCGAGGCCCACACCGGGAACAAGGTGCTCGGCGACGAGCCGACCCCGGCCGCCATCCTGATCGGCCAGTCCGACACCGGAGGAGCGCCCGGTCTCGCCGAACTCGCGGTGCTGGAGCGGGTGTGCGACGGGGCCGGTGCGGTGTTCTGCTTCGTCACCGACGATCCGGCCGAGGGCCGGATGTTGTTGCAGGCCCGCCGGGATGTGCTGCCGTCACTCGAGGTGCTCGGCACCTGGCTCACCGACGACGTGTGCGTGCCGCGCACCGAGATCGCCGCGCTGATCGCCGCCTGCGAGCAGATCGCCGTCGACGCCGGCCTGACCATCGGCGTGGTCGGGCATGCCGGCGACGGGAACATGCATCCGACGATCGTCTTCGACAAGTCGTCCGAGGACGAGAGCGCCAGGGCGCACCGCGCCTTCGGCCAGATCCTGGACGCCGGCCGGGCGCTGGGCGGAACGGTGACGGGCGAGCACGGGGTCGGCCGGATGAAGCAGTCGTTCCTGGCCCGGGAGATCGGCCCGGTCGGCATCGAGGTGCACCGGGCGATCAAGGGGGCGCTCGACCCTCGGGGGCTGTTCAACCCGGGGTCGATGTTCTCGATGGGGTAGCGGACCGGCGAGTTCGGCGGCGGTTACCAGGCTCAGTTCGGCGGTCCCGAGCGCAGTTCGGCGGTGCCGGGTGCAGTCCGGCGGTACCGGGTGCAGTTCGGCGGTGATCATGGTGGCCAGCACGCTCGTGACGGCGTGTTGCGCGATTTCGTCGGCGTGTCGCGTGCCGGCCACCATGATCACCGGAACTCTTGGACGACAACCCGCAGCTCAGCCCAGCACAGGCCAGCACGTCCGGCTCAGCGCAGCAGCAGGGTGGTGATCCCGGCCGCCATCCCGACGAACAGCCCGATGATCACCGCGACCAGCAGCACCTGCAGCGTCGTCAGGCGGGTGTCCGGCTCGACCGCGCGACCGGCCGGACGGGTCTCGCGACCGCCGACCATCGCGCGCAGCGCCTGGGACAGCACGCGTTCGGCGTCCTCGGGGGGTTTCGGTTCCGTCATCGCAGGCGTCAGGACTGCTCGCGCATCACGTCACCGAGCTTGGCGACGGCCCGGCTCGCGGTCGACTTGACCGTCCCCTTGGACAGGCCGGTCGCCTCGGCGATCTCCGCTTCCGACAATCCGCCGTAGTACCGCAGGACCAGCACCTCGCGCTGTCGCGGCGGCAGGTCGCTCAACGCTGCCACCACCGCCCGGTGCTCCGACGACATGATCGCCAGCGATTCCGCCGACCTGGCCGTGCCGGGATCCGGCGGCACGTAGGCCCGGGCGGTGCGGCGTCGGCGCAGCATCGAACGGGAGCCGTTGACCACCGCGGTGCGCAGGTAGCCGATCGCAGCGCCGGAATCCCGCAGGCCGCCCCAGTTCCGGTAGAGACCGGCGAAGGCCTCCTGGACCACGTCCTCGGCGCTCGCCTGGTCGTCGACCAGCAGGATGGCCAGCCGGACCATGCCCATCCGGTGGGTGCGGTAGAGGTCGTCGATGCTGAGCGGGCCGGCCGGCTCCTCGTAGTCGGCCACCGGGTTCAGCCTGGCCAGCGTGCCGAGAGTGCGTTCGGCAGCGGACTCGGCGCCCGTGGCGCCGCCGTTCGCCTCCGTCACGCCACCCCTCCTCCTCGCTGTGCCCGTCGCGTCGATCCTGACACGGACCGCCGGGGTACGTGCAGCATCCGGTCCGCCGGAGCCGGTGGTCCGGGCCATCCGGCATGCGGGATACTGACCGCGGACCGCCGGCGACGCCGGTCCCGCCCTCGTTGGCCGGTCCGCGGGACCGGCTGCCTTTCGTGGAAGGACGTCCCCCATGCCTATCGCCACTCCCGAGGCCTACGCCGCGATGCTGCAACGCGCGAAGGACGGCGGCTTCGCTTATCCGGCCATCAACATCACGTCGTCGGAGACCATCAACGGAGCCATCAAGGGCTTCGCCGACGCCGGCAGCGACGGCATCATCCAGGTGTCCACCGGCGGCGGCGAGTTCGCCTCGGGCTCGTCGGTCAAGGACATGGTGGTGGGTGCGGTCGGCCTCGCCGAGTTCGCGAACGTGGTCGCCGAGCGATACGGGGTGACGGTCGCGCTGCACACCGACCACTGTCCGAAGGACAAGCTGGAGAAGTTCGTCAGGCCGCTGCTCGCGATCTCCACCGAGCGGGTCAAGGCCGGCGGGAACCCGTTGTTCCAGTCGCACATGTGGGACGGATCCGCGGTGCCGCTGGAGGAGAACCTGGAGATCGCCCAGGAACTGCTGCCGCTGTGCCGAGCCGCCAACGTGATCCTTGAAATCGAGGTGGGCGTTGTCGGTGGCGAGGAGGACGGCGTCACCCACGAGATCAACGACAAGCTGTACACCTCGCCGGACGACTTCGTGGCCACCGCGACAGCGCTCGGCCTGCCGCAGGACAACTCGTACATCGTCGCCGCGACCTTCGGGAACGTGCACGGCGTGTACAAGCCGGGTGGCGTCAAGCTGCGCCCGGCTGTGCTCAAGGAGGGCCAAGACGCGCTGGCCGCGCAACTCGGGCTGGACGCCGGGTCGAAGCCGTTCGCGTTGGTCTTCCACGGCGGATCCGGCTCGTCGGCCGAGGAGATCGCCGAGGCGGTCAGCTACGGCGTGGTGAAGATGAACATCGACACCGACACCCAGTACGCCTTCACCCGGCCGCTGGTCGGCCACTTCTTCACCAACTACGACGGGGTGCTGAAGATCGACGGCGAGGTGGGCAACAAGAAGGCGTACGACCCGCGGTCCTACCTCAAGCTCGGTGAGGCCGGCCTGGCCGCCCGGGTGGTCGAGGCCTGCCAGCAGCTGGGGTCCGCGGGCACCTCGCCGACCGCTTGACCTCAGCCGGCGGTCGGCACCGGCTCGGACGCCGGCGCGACCTTCCGGGGGCGGCTCTTGGCGGTTCCCATGATCGAGCCGAGGATGACGAGCGGGAAGCCGATGGCGGTGCCGGTGGTGAACGGCTCGTTCAGCACGATGACGCCGAGCACGATCGCCACCGCCGGATTGATGTAGGTGATCACCGTCGCGCGGGCCGGGCCGGCCTCCGCGATCAGCGCGAAGAACACCAGGAAGGCCAGCGCCGTGCAGATCACCGCCAGGCCGACCACGGACCAGCCGGCGTCGGCCGGGATGTGCGACGGCCGGAGCCAGACGGCGAAGGGCAGGTAGATCACGGTCGCGATGATCAACGACCCGGTGACCACCCCCATCGGCGGCAGGTCGCCCAGCCTGCGGTTGATGATGATCGGCCCGATGGCATAGCCGACCGCCGTGAGCAGCACGAAGACCACCGACAGCAGGTCGCCGGTGTGCACGTCCAGACCGACCAGCGCGGCCACCCCGGCGAACCCGATCAGCAGCCCTACCACCCGCCGGGCGTCCAACCGGTCCTGGCCGAGCACCGTGAGGATGATCGCCGCGAACAGCGGCACCACCGCCAACATGAGTCCCGCGGTAGAGCTGTTCAGCCGGATCTCGGCGTGCCCCAGTAGTAGCCAGGGCCCGGAGATCTCGACGAGTGTGTAGACGAGGAGAATTTTCCAACGGCGGAACGCCGGTGCCAGGGACTTGCGATACAGCGCAATCGGCAGCAGCAGCAGCGCGCCGATCAAGGTGCGCCCACACGCGACGAACACCGGGTCCAGGTCCTCGACCGCGACCCGGATCATCAGGTACGGCACGCCCCAGATGACGCTCAGGGCTCCGAACAGGAGCCAGCCGCGCCGTGTCATCGAAACCTCCGGTGCTGATCGATCCGTCGTCCTCGACGGTAGATCGGCGAGGGTTCGGTGGGCCAGCAACTTCTGCTGTCGCGAATTCAACGGTGAGACTGAACGATCCTCGCCGAATCGGCGGCGGCCGCTCCGAGCCGGACCAGCTGGGCGGGGCCCTCGACTCCGAGCCGGACCGCGGGGCGGAAACGCCGCGGACGGGCCGTCGGGTCCGGCGTTTCCTCACCTCGGTGCGCCGGCCGGGTGCGGGAAACGCCGAATCACATCGGTGTGATTTTGGCCCGGCGTCGGCGTGTCGAACCTGTCACGCGTGATACGCCAGTGAATAATGTGTTTGCTGGGAGTCTTGTGACTTCTGTGACAGATGATCTACCGTGAGCTCGGCTGCCGGCGACGGCGGCGCACCGGAGATCGTTGGCTCCCCCGCTCCTCGGACCTCCGGTACCAGATTCAGCGAGCAACACCGGGTCGGGCGGGGGCGTGGACCGGGTGACGCCCGCCAAGGGGAAGGGGCGTCGCCCGCGCGGGTGCCGTGACGTTCGGTGCCCGCGTCACCACGATGCGCGACCAGGGAGAGGAAGGCCCCGGTGCGCAAGCTGCTGGGCATCATCACCACCGTGATCGTGACCGCCACCGCCGTGGTCTTCGCAGGCGCCGGCACCGCCGCGGCCGATCCCTCCGCCTCCGACTGGAAAGCGTTGCGTCAGTGCGAGTCCGGCGACCGGTACACCATCAACACCGGCAACGGCTACTACGGCGCCTACCAGTTCGACCTCTCCACGTGGCGATCGGTGGGCGGCAAGGGCTACCCGCACCAGGCATCCAAGGCCGAGCAGGACCTTCGCGCGCTCCGGCTCTACCGGCTTCGCGGCTGGTCGCCGTGGATCTGCGCCGATCTGGTGGGCCTGAAGAACGACGCAGACGCCGGCTCCGGCCGGCTGCCGAACGCACCGGGCTCGCCCTCCGCGCCGGGCTCGCCCTCGAAACCGTCGACCGGCTCCGGCGCCGCCCCGACGTTCCCGGGCCACCAGTACCGCGAAGGCGTCTACTCGGCCAGCCTCAAGGCCTGGCAGAAGCAGATGGGCAAGATGGGCTACGGGCTCACCGGCACCGGCTATTTCGGGCCGAAGACCAAGGCTGCGGTGCTCGCCATCCAGAAGAAGGCCGGGCTCAACGTGGTGGGCTACATCGGCCCGAAGACCTGGTCGGCTGCGTGGAACCCCGCCAACAGGAAGGGTGCGAAGCCGGCGACGACCAAGGCCCCGACCAAGGCCCCGACCAAACCCCCGACCAAGGCCCCGACGGTGACGAAGTACGTCCCCGCCACGGACAAGTCCTGCGGCGTCGGCGCCCGGAATGCCCCGACGTTCAAGGGCACTGCCTTCCGATACGGCAAGACGTACCGCGAGCTGCAGTGCTTCCAGCGGCAGCTCGGCCACGAGGGCTACGGGCTCACCGGCACCGGCTACTTCGGGCCGGCGACGAAGGCGGCCGTACTCAAGCTGCAGCGCACCTACCACCTCCCGGTGAACGGCGTCGTTGACGCCCGGACGTGGAAGGCGGCCTGGCAAGGTGCTCGCAAGTAGGTAACGATTTGGCAAATCAGCGCAAGCTGGTAACGCATTCGGGGATGATTGCGACCTATGGGCTAGGCGCCGACCACGGTTGGTGATTCGCCCAGGATGCCCGCCCGGTTGCGATGCCCGCATCCGGACGGTGCTCGAGAGGCCCGGTGCATGCCGCACCGGGCCTCTCCGCATGTCGCACCCGCATCACCGCCGACGGCACGTCGCCGGCCCCGGCTCCGCTGCCGGGACTACTTTGCGTTCAGCAGTACGCACCAGAGCGTGCGCAGGCGACCTGATGTGCTCGGCCCTGGAAAGGGGTGCGCGATGACGGAGAGCGACACACGGTCGACTGCCGGCGGCCCGGCCTCGACGAGCTCCGGCACGGCGTCCCCGACCACCACCCAGCAGATCCACGCGACGACCTTCAAGGTGGCCAAGCGGGTCTGGGCGACGGCACTGGTACGCGGTGCGCTGTTCTTCGTCGTCGGGCTGCTGATGTTCCTGTGGCCGAGCATCGCACTGAACCTGCTCAAGTGGTTGCTGGCCGTCGTGCTCGTACTCGAGGCCGGACTGCTGGTGTACGAGTCACAGCAACTCCGGGACCAGGACAACTCGGCGGCGGTGTGGCGGCTGGTGCTGGCCGCGTTGTCGGCGTTGGCCGGTGTCGGCCTGCTGATCTGGCCCAACGCGACCGGGATGGTCGTGCTGCGGGTGATCGGGGTCTGGGCGCTGGTGTCCGGGGCACTCAGCCTCTTCTCGGCCGTCAAGGCCATGAGGGTGCGGCGGGCAGCCTGGGACTGGGAGATGGCCACCGCCCTGCTCTGGGTGATCTTCGGCGTGATGGTGTTGATCAAGCCGCTGAACAACCTGCCGGCCGTGGCGCTGGCACTGTCGGTGTTCCTGGTGCTGGCCGGCCTTGTCCTGCTGGTGGCCGGCTGGTCAGCCCACCTGGTGGCCAAAGACGCAAGTGCGGGATCCGCGGCCGCGGCGGGTGGGCCTGATCGACAGGCGGCGTCCGGACCTGGTCCGACCTACGCGGCGGGGTCGTCACCGGCCGGCGCGGCGGCGGACGCGCCGCCGGCAGGCGCGCAGCCCGGGTACCCGGCCCAGCCGGGGTACGCAGCCCAGCCGGGGTACGGAGCCCAGCCGGGGTACGCAGCACAGCCGGGGTACGGAGCCCAGCCCGGGTACCCGGCGCAGCCCGGCTACGCCGGTCAACCCGGGTACGGCCGGCCCCCGGCGGGTTACCCGGCCCCGCCCGGTGGCTATCCGTCGGCCCAGCCGTCGGGGTACCCGCGGCAGCCACCGCCCGGACACCCACCGGAGGCCGGTCCGCCGTCCGGATATCCACCGCAGCAACACCGATAGCGTCTCCGACCGACCGACCGACCCGACTGAACGACGGACCACCGCCGGGACCGGCACCCGGATCGACCGGGGACGGCACCGACAACGGCTCACAGCCGACCCGCGCCGGGACTTGCTGATGCGACCCCGTCCGCCGCACGGCAGGCTGTGTCGATGGCTGTCGACGCAGTGGTGATCGGTGCGGGTGTGTCCGGGCTGACCACCGCGGTGTGCCTGCTGGAGGCGGGCGCCACCGTGCTGGTACGCACCGCAGCCGCCCCGGTCGGCACCACCTCGGCGGTGGCCGGGGCGATGATCGGGCCGGCCTTCGGCGACGAGGACGATCCGGCGCTGGCCTGGACCCGGGTGTCCGACCGACGCTTCCGCGAACTGGCGCACCAACCGGGAACCGGCGTCTCGGTGCGCCGAGGTCGGCTGCTCAGCACCCCCGCGCTCGGCCCGGGCCTGCCGCCCTGGGCGCCGCAGGTACCGGGATTCGCGCCACTCGCCGGGGACGAGCTGCCGGCCGGATATCCCGACGGATTCCGCGCCGAGCTGCCGTTCGCGGACATGCCGGTGTACCTCGCCTGGCTGCTCGCCCGTGTCGGTGAACTCGGCGGTCGGGTCGAGTTGCGGCCGGTGACGGCGCTGCCGGACGCGGCCGAGGACGGCCGGGTGGTCGTCAACTGTTCGGGCCTTGGCGCCGCGCTGCTGGCCGGCGACCGGAGCGTCAGCGCTGTGCTCGGCCAGCACGTGATCGTCGACTGCCCGGAGCTCCAGGAGTTCGTCTACGAGGGCGGGGCTACGACCGACTGGGTCGGCGTGATGCCGCACGGCCGCCGCGTGGTGCTCGGCGGGATCTCCCGGCCGGGGGTGACGAATCTGGTGCCGGATCCGGAGGTGACGGCTGCGATCCTGCGGCGCTGCCGGGCCGTGGTGCCCGAGCTCGGCGACGCCCCGGTGCTCGGGGTCGAGGTGGGTCTGCGGCCGGGCCGGCCGCAACCCCGGGTGGACGCGGAGGATCTCCACGGGCTCCGGGTGGTGCACAACTACGGGCACGCCGGCAACGGCGTGATGCTCTCCTGGGGGTGCGCCGCGGCGGCTACCGAGCTGGTCCTGGGCTGAGCGGTTGTCTGGCACAGTCACGGGGTGATCCGTATCGGCACCGCGCGATGAAGGTGGCGATGCTCGGTCCGATCGCGTGGCGGACCCCGCCGCTGCACTACGGCCCCTGGGAACGGGTGACCAGCCTGCTCACCGAGGGACTGGTGGCTCGCGGCGTTGACGTGACGCTCTTCGCCACCGCGGATTCGATCACCGCGGCGACGCTGGCGGCAACCAGCCCGCACGGCTACGCCGAGGACCCGTCGATGGACGGCCGGGTGTGGGAGGCCATGCACGTCGCCGAGGTCCTCGGGCGCTCCGCCGAATTCGACCTCGTGCACAACCAGATGGATTGGCTCCCCTTGGCTTTCGCCAGCCGATTCGAGGCCCCGATGCTGACGACGGTGCACGGCTTTTCCGGCGCGGCGATCCTGCCGGCGTATGAGCGGGCCCGGTCGTCCTACGTCGCGATCTCCGATGCGGACCGCTCGGTGGACCTGGACTACGTTGCGACCATCTACCACGGCATCGATCTCGGTGCGCTGCCGCTGGATCCGGTCGGTGGCGACGATCTGGTCGTGTTCGGCCGGATACACCCCGACAAGGGCATCGCCGAGGCGATCGACATCGCGGCCGCCGCCGGTCGTCGGTTGGTGATCTGCGGCATCGTGGCCGACCAGCGGTACTTCGACGAACTCGTCGGGCCGCGGGTGGACGGGGACCGGGTCCGCTATCTCGGCTCGGTGGGTGCCCGGCGACGGGCCGAGGTGCTCGGCACGTCCGCGGTCCTGTTGCACCCCATTGCCTTCGACGAGCCGTTCGGACTCTCCGTCGTCGAGGCGATGGCCTGCGGAACGCCCGTGGTCGCCTACCGTCGCGGTTCGATGCCGGAGATCGTGGACGAGGGCGTCACCGGGTACCTGGCCCGCGACGTGCCTTCGGCCGTCGCGGCGGTGGACGCCGCCACGCGGCTGGACCGCACCGCGGTGCACGAGCGGGCGGCTGCCCGGTTCGGGGTGGACCGGATGGTGCAGGACTACCTGCGGGTGTACGGACAGCTGGTCGGCTAGGAAGGGTTCCGGGGGCCCGAACACCGCGGGCGGTCCTGTAGGGCATCAGAACAGTCCCAGCCGCGCGGCGTGCTGGCCGGTGGACAGCGCTGCCAGGGTCGACTCGGCACCCTGGTTGAGGTTGCGGCCCTCGGGCCGCAGGCCGTCGTAACCGCCGCCGGTCGCCGGGTCGTACATGGGTGTGCCACTGTCGTTGTCACCGAGGAACCACGCCCAGCAGCTGCCGACCAGCTTGCGCCAGCGATCGTCGCCGGTCAGGTCGAAGGCGCGCGCGCCGGCGTCCGCCAGCGCGGCCACCTCGATGGGCTGTTGGTCGAACGCGGGCACCGGATCTCCCGGCCCGCGACCGCCCACCGGGGTGACGGACAGCGCGTCGCCCCGGGTCTCGACCTGCAGCAGGAAGTCCAGCAGGTGGAGGCCGCGCTGCTGGGCGACCGGGTCGGGCAGGGCCCGACCGGCCAGCAGCAGCGCCTCGACGATCGAGCCGTTGCCGTACCGCAGCCGCGCTTCCGGCCACGGCCAGCCGGTTTCGGCTCCGTTCGGGCCGATCGCGACGACGCAGTCGGTGAGCAGGTCGCGGGCCGATACCTCCTCGGGTCGGCGGAGCAGCACCTCGGCCGCACCGATCGCGGCGAACGCCGACGCGTGCCGGTGCGGCGAACGCCGGCGCGCGGCCGCCCGGAACCCGAGCAGCGCCTCGGCCCGCATCGACGCGGTCGGTGCCCGCGCGACGGCGGTTCCCAGACCCCACAGCGCCCGACCCCAGCAGTCACCGAGTTCCGGTGCGTCGATCCAGCGGCCGTCGGCATCCATCCGGTTGTGCACCGATCCTCCGGGACCGATCGCGGCCAGCGTGAACGCAAGATACTGACGCCCGACCAGCTGCACCCGGCGGCCCGCGTCAGGGGCGCGGCAGACGACGACCAACGCCCGTGCGGCATCGTCGACGCAGTAGCCGTGCTCGGGTCGCGGCTGGTCGTGCAGGGCATGCTCGAACAGGCCGGTGCCGTCGGTCATCCGCAGCAGGTGATCGAAGTTCGGGCCGGGGGACACCCTGGCCATCGTCACGCAGCGACCCGGGTGCTGATCACCTGGTCCGCCACCTCGCGATAGCGCTGCGCGACGGCCGGCCAGAGCAGCTCGGGGGCCGTCATGGTCGCCGCCCTGGTCATCCCGACCGTCAGGTCCCGGCGGGTGAGCATGGTGCGGAGCGCGTCCGCGATGGCAGTCGGATCCTGCCGGGGCACCAGCAGCCCGGCACCACCCCCCAGCAGCTCGACCGCATGCGGGAATCGGGTCGCGACCACCGGCTTCAACGCCGCGACCGCCTCGATCAACACCCCGGACGTCACCTGGTCGGTGGAATCGTAGGGAAGCAGCACGACGTCGGCGGAGTCGACGAGTTCGGCCAGAGCGCCGGCGTGGCGGTAGTGGCTGTCGAAGCTCACGGTCGCGGAGAGGCCCAGGTCGCGGACCCTGGTCTGCAGCCGGTTGCGGTACGCCTCTCCCTCGTGCAGCAGCACCTTGGGATGGGTCTGACCGGCGACCAGGTACCGCGGTGCCGGGTAGAGGTCGCGCAGCTGTGCCATCGCCTCGATGCCCCACTCGATGCCCTTACCGGGCCCGATCAGTCCCCAGGTGAGAATCGTCGGTTCGACCGAGCGGAACACCGGGGCGGTCCCGGTGCGAACCGGGTGCGCCCCGTGCGGGATGACGCTGACCTTGCGCATGTTCACGGCGTACCCGGCGGCGAGTCGGTCGCGGGCCGTCGCGGTCATCGTGACCACGGCGTCGGCCAGGTCGACCACCGCCTCCAGCACCTGTCGCTGGTGTGGCGTCGGAGTGGTCAGCACGGTGTGCAGGACCACCAGGGCCGGTACCTCGAGGGCGCGGAGCAGGGCGAGTACCTGGTCACCGTCCGGGCCGCCGTATACCCCGTATTCGTGCTGAATGACGGCGATGTCGACGGTGTCCAGCAGCCGGGCGGCCCGGTCGACACTGCCCGGATCGTCGGCGGTCAGCTGCCCGACCACCTCGGTGGCCGGTCTCGGCTCCGCGGTCTCGACCAGGCGCACGACAGGTGCGGTGCCGTCGGACAGCTCGGCACGCAGTGCGGCGGTGAAGGTCGCCAGGCCGCAGAGGGTGGGCGGGTACGTGCTGACGAATCCGTAACGGGTGGACATAGGAGGCCTTTCGGGTGGTGGAGCGAATTTCCGCCGGAGCAGGGTGCTGACCAGCGGGTACCCCGTTGGGTGTGGCCGCTAACAACGCTGCCGGCGGTAGATCAGTGAGATCGTGTTTTTCGCGCACACGACATGCGGAGAGTTTCCGGCCCGATCTGGGCGCAAGGTGGAAATCCGGGCGGGCCACCGTGGCGGGCCGCACTGTCATGATACCGCCGACGGACGTCACGCCGAGTGTCGATCCGACCACACCCTGGTCGGTCGGGCATCGCAGAGGCGGAGACGGTCCGTCTGGCATCCTCGGTCCGTGACCACCGACACCCCGTTCACCTCGGACCGCGCCACCGCCACCGCCCCGCAGCCGCAGCCGCCGGACTGTGCGCGTTCCTCGATGCCTCACCCACCCCGTTCCACGCCTGCGCCACGGCCGCCGCTCTGCTCGACACCGCCGGTTTCCACCGGCTGGCCGAAACCGACGTGTGGCCCACCGAGCCTGGGCGCTATTACCTGGTCCGGGGCGGCTCATTGGTCGCCTGGCACACCGGCCACGCCGACGGCGCGGCGACCCCGTTCCGGATCGTCGGTGCGCACACGGACAGCCCGAACCTGCGGATCAAGCCGCAACCGGACCTGCAGCGCGCCGGCTGGCAGCTGCTCGGGGTGGAGGTCTACGGCGGCCCGCTGCTCTCGACCTGGACCGACCGGGATCTGGGCCTGGCCGGCCGGGTGTCGCTCCGCGGTTCCGCCGGCGTCGACCTCCGGCTGATCGCCGTCGACGAACCGCTGTTGCGGGTCTCCCAGCTGGCCATCCACTTCAACCGCACGGTGAACTCGGCGGGCCTGGTGCTCAACCCCCAGCAGCACCTGGCGCCGCACTGGGGCCTCGGCGAGACTCCGGGCGATCTCACCGGGTACCTCGCCGACCGGCTCGAGGTCGCGGCCGGGGACATCCTGGGCTGGGACCTGATGGCCTATGACCTCACCCCGGCGCGGCTCATCGGCCGCGACCGAGCACTGATCGCCGGGGCCCGGCTGGACAACCAGGCCACCTGCTACGCGGGGGTCCAGGCCCTGATCAGCGCGGCCGAGGCCGCGCCCGCCGAACCGCAGCGACAGGTTCTCGTCCTGTTCGACCACGAGGAGGTCGGCAGCATGTCCGAACGCGGAGCGTTCTCGGCGCTGCTGCCGGTGGTGCTGGAACGGATCGTCCTCGGGGTCGGCGGCGGCCGTGAGGACCTGCTCCGTGCGTTGGCCGGCTCCGTGGTCGCCTCCGGCGACATGGCGCACGCCACCCATCCGAACTACGCCGAGTACCACGAGCCCCAGCACCAGATCACCATGAACGGCGGCCCGGTACTCAAGATCAACACCGGCCTCAAGTACGCCACCGACGGCGCCGGGGCCGCGATCTTCGAGCTGGCCTGTGAGCAGGCGGAGGTGCCGGTACAGAAGTTCGTGATGCGCTCCGACCTGCCGTGCGGCTCGACGATCGGGCCGATGACGGCCGCCCTTACCGGCGTGACCACCGTCGACTTCGGCGCTCCGACGCTGTCCATGCACTCGATCAGGGAACTCTGCGGGGTCGCCGATCAGCGGATGTATGCGGCCGCTCTCACTGCGTTCCTGTCACCGGCCTGACCGGTTCGGTCCTCGGTGTCGGTGTCGGTGTCGGTGTCCGGTCCACGGTGGCGGTGCCGGTGCCGGTGTCGGTCTCGGAGCCGAGCTGGTGTCGGTGTCGGAGTCGCTATTCGGCGAGCGGCGTCCGGCAGCTGACGCCGGCGAGTTGTCCCCCTGTCCGATTTCCGTCCACATTCGCCGCGCCCGGCGGCCGGGGTACGGCCCGCGGCGAGAGGGTGGTCCGGGACCGGAGCAGCGGTTCTCGACAAGCCGGGGGCCCGGCGGACAAGGGGTGGACATGGAGGGTTTCTCGGTCGCGACCGAACGGATTGCGACGGCCGGCACCGGCGTCACGGACGTGGGTACGGCGTTGGCCAGGGAGATCGCCGCGATGCACGGCATGCTCGACGAGATCAGGGCGGGCTGGCGCTCAACGGACGCTGCGCCCCGGTTCGCCGCGGTGATGACGTCGCATCTGGACCAGGCATCGACGCTGAAGGACGCGCTGCTCAGCCACGGCGAGTCCTTGGTCGCCGTCGGCCGGCGGTTCGACGAGACGGAGGCTGCGGTCGCCGGGGCGATCCCGGTGGTGGCGTCATGACGCTGATCACCGTTGACTACGCGGCGATGGCCTCCGGGCACGACGGACTGGTGAGCACCTGGGGGCGCATCGAAGCGCACCTGGCGGACCTCGACCAGGTGGTGGGCGCCACCGCCGACATGCGCTCCGACGCGCTGGCCGCCTACCAGGGGCTCAAGCTTCGCTGGGATTCGGCGGCGGCGGACCGCCAGGTAGCGCTCAAGACGCTGGCCGACCTGGTCGCCGAGGCGAGCGAGCAGTACCGGGCGGTCGACGCGGCGATGGCGGCCCAGTTCGCCGTCTGAGAGCGCCGACATCGCTGATCATCTGGCTCGATTCCGCACCCGGAAACGGACAGAATCTCACCGTTTGATCAGCGATGTCGGCACCTCGCGGATCAAACGGCTCGCTTGCCGGCCTGGATCGCGCCCGCACGGGGCAGTCACGCCGGACCTGTGCGCGACGGCCGGCGCCGGCTCATCCGTGGGGTAGATGCCGGGGCCAAGGCACGCCGGAAGGCCGGCAGTCGGCCGCCCGCCCGGGGTGAGCCGCGAGCGCCGGGGCAGGATGGGGGCCATGACCGGACCGAACCTGCTGGGACCCCCGCCGATCGCCCTGCCCGCCGATCCCGCAGCCGAAGAACTGGCTGCGGGTGGGTCCCCGGACGCTGTCGCCCGGCGGCACCCCACCTCCAGCCTGGTCTGGGCGGTGTTGGCCGAGCAGGCGCTCGACGCCGGCAATGATGTGGCCGCGTACGCCTACGCCCGGACCGGCTACCACCGCGGTCTCGACCGGCTCCGGCGCAATGGATGGAAGGGTGCCGGGCCGATCCCGTGGTCGCACGAACCCAACCAGGGATTTCTGCGGTGCCTGTCCGCGCTCGGACAGGCGGCTGCACTGTTCGAGGAGGACGACGAGGTGGTGCGCATCCGGGCGTTCCTGCTCGACGCCGACCCGGCGATTCCGTCGGAGATGTTGCCGTAGCCCCAGCGCTACGGCCCGCTACGCACCGGCCACCGGACCGGCAACCGGGCCGGAGGGAACCGCCACCGGCAACCAGTCCTGCAGCTCGTAGCCAACCCCCACCGGGACCGGCGACCAGCCGTCAGCCGGCCGTTGGCACCCGCACCCGCAACCGGCGCAGCATCCGCGGATCGGCGAAGCCGACGGTGCGGGCCGCCGCGGAGACGGTGGTGCCGTGGCCGATCAGATGCTCGGCCCGCTCGACCCGCAGGAGTTGCTGGTACTGCAGCGGCGTCATGCCGAGGGTGTCGGTGAACGCCCTGGTCAGCGTGCGCTCGCTGACCCCGCACCGGCGGGCCAGCACCGGCAGCGGCAGCGGCTCGGCGAACAGCGCGTCCACGATGTCCTGAGCGCGGTGCACCGTGTCGGACAGATGGTCCCGGTGCCGCAGCATGGCGCTGGCCTGCCGCTCGTCGCCGTTGCGTCGGGCGTAGACCACCATCGACCTGGCCACCCGGGCAGCTATCCCCGGTCCGTGTCGTACCGCGAGCAGATGCAGGGCCAGGTCGATGCCGCTGGCGATGCCGGCCGAGGTGATCACCCGATCGTCCGTCACATACAAGACGTCGCGCACCACCTGAGCGGCCGGATACCGGGTCGCCAGTTCGTCGGACAGCTCGTGGTGGGTGGTGCAGCTTCGTCCGTCCAGCAGCCCCGCCCGACCGAGAGCGTCGGCCCCGGAGCAGATGCTGCCGACCGTGCCGCCGTCCCGATGGTGGTCGGCAAGCCGCCGCAGGGTCGCCGGCTCCAGTGCCCCGGTGCCCCGCAACCCCGGCGACCGCCAGCCCGGTACGAGCACCAGGTCGTCCGGAGTCAGCGCCGGCCAGTCGACCGCCGTCTGCACGGTCAGACCCTGGGCTGCGGTCACCGTCGGGGTCTCGGCGACGAAGGCACTCCGGTAGTCCAGACCGAGATTCGCCGCGGTGTGGAACACCTGGGCGGGACCGGCCAGGTCCAGCAGGTGCACGTCCGGCACCAGCAGGAAGAGCACCGTCGTCATGATCCGGTCAGCTCGCCCGGGCCAGGCCGGTGTCCAGCAGCTCCCGGGTGGAGGCGATGGTCGCGAACCGGCCGGCCAGCACGTACTCGGTGCGTCGCACCACCTCGTCCGTCGACAGGGTGAGCGGGTCGGCGAGCACCTCGGCGATCGGTCGCCCGGGTCGGGCGGTCCAGTGCTCCAGTGGGGTGGTCGCGGTGGCGTCGGTGACGAACGTGGTCCGGTAACCGAAGTCGCTGGCCACCCTGGCCGTCGTCTCGCAACACTGCTCGGTCCGGATCCCGGTGATCACGATGTGGCCGATCTCCTCCTCGGTGAGGTGTTGCTGGAGGTTCGTTGTGGTGAAGGCATTGTGGCTGGTCTTGATGATCACCCGCTCACCGTCGGCCGGCTCCAGCCCGGCCATCGGACGGACGAATCCGAGCGCGGGATCGAAGACGCTGCCGCCCCCGCCGTCGCTGTGCAGAACCCAGACCACCAGGTCGCCGGCGGCCCGGGTGGCGCCCACCAACCGGGCGATGTTGGGCACCAGGTCAGGGTTCGAGTTGGCCGCCCAGCTGTCCCGCTGGGCGAACGATTCCTGGACGTCGATGACGATCAGTGCTGTTCTCATGCGTCGATCCTGCCCCACCCATCGCAGCCGCGGAAGGCACGTTCCCGTCCCGTAGCGGACGCATCCGGTCACGCGGGGTGCGAACGGTCCTGGCGCCACCGACACCGAGCCGGGTTCGCCGTCCGGGCTGATGGGCCACTCTTGACCGATGAGTACCGATCCGATGATCCGCACCGTGACCGCGGAACTGGCCATGCAGGTGAGCGACCCGGCCCGGATCGTCTTCCAGATCGCGGTGGCCCGGGCTCCCGGCCTCGACGTGGTCGAGCAGTTCGACCTGACCCTTGACGGGGACCCGCTGGTGGTCCGGGAGATCACCGGCGTCGGTGGCAGCCGGTTCCACACGGTCGACCCCGGCAGCGGCGCGCTCCTGTTGTCCTACCGTGCCGTCGTCACCGGTCGGGCGGAGCCCGCCCAGGTCCTCGAGTACCAGCTCATCGAATACCTGCGCCCGAGCCGCTACGCCGAGTCCGACACCCTGGCCGCCGTCGCCGAGCGCGAGTTCGGCGACATCGACGCGCCGGACGAGTTGCTCGCCGGCGTGACCGCGTGGGTCGGCCGGCACCTGAGCTACGTCTCCGGCAGCAGCGACCCGATCGATGGCGCGGTCGACACCTATCTGCTGGGTCAGGGGGTCTGCCGGGACTACGCCCATCTGGTCGTCGCGTTCCTGCGGGCGCGCAATGTGCCCGCCCGGGTGGTCGCCGTCTACGCGCCCGGGCTGGCGCCGATGGACTTCCATGCGGTGGCCGAGGCGTTCGTCGAGGGGCAGTGGCGGGCGGTGGATGGGACGCTGTTGGCACCGAGATCGTCGCTTCTGCGGATCGCCACCGGCCGCGACGCGGCGGACACCGCCTTTCTGGACGTGTTCCGCGGCACTGTCGAGTTCGAGAGCGCCGTCGTGACGGCGACCGTCGACGGCGACCTGCCGACCGACGATCCCCGGGCGTTGGTCACCCTCGGCTGAGCCGTGAGCCCGGACCGACGCTCGTGTGCCAGGACCTCGTGTGCCTGGACCTCGTGTGCCAGGAGGAGCTCGGCGACCGGCTGGCCCGCTGGCCGATCCGCCTCGCGACCCGCGACCGGCTCCAGGTGTTCGCGCCGGACGACCTGGTCAGTGTCCGGCCCGCCGGCCGGGGCCACGGTTGACCCGAGTCGGCGGTGTTCGGCGACCGGATCCGCGCGAGCCCGCCCGACCCGACTCAGTCGAGTCCGGCCGGGCCACCCACCACCAGCAGCGGGGCGGTGTGCTTGTAGAAGATCCAGGTGGTCATCGGCCGCCGGTACCGCACCCCGTCATTGATCACCTCGGTGGCCGTTGTGCCGATCTGCACGGCCCGGCCGCGGGTGGTCACCGAGCGGCCGGGCCGCAGCCCACCCAGGCGCCGCAGGCCGGTGACGGTGACCGCCAGCCCGCGTTCGCGGTGCGGGGTGACCGTGAGCCGCGCCGCGTCGCCGGCGAGCACCCGGTGTTCGTCGACGTACACGGTCCCGTGGACGGGTCCCATGCTGCCGGACCCGACCAGCACTCCGCCGACATCGTTGCGCACCACCGGCACCGCCGTCGCGGTCGCGGTACCGGCCGCCGCCGTAGCGGCGGCTCCGACCGGTAGTGACCAGAGTGCGGTGAACGGAGTGGCCGCCATCGGCGCGTAACCGACCTCGACCGTCTGCAGCAGCTCCCGCCGCAGCAGCCGTAGCGTGACGGCGGCCAGATCGGCGTCGTCACCGAGTACCAGCACCCGGCCGGCCAGCAGCGGATCCAGCTCCTTGCCCGGCCGCGGGCCGACCCGGTGCACCGCCGCGGCTCCGGCCGGCTCGGGGCCGCGGACCGGTCGGCAGTCCAGCACCGTGAACTCGATCACCGACTACCCTTCGATCGGCACGGCCGCCGCCATTCCGGCCCGGTGCGGTGCCGCCGCTTCCGACTCGATCGGTCGGTGCGCAGCGACGAAACGGGAGTGTGCCATGTCGGTGATGGTCCTGATCGGCGCCCAGTGGGGCGACGAGGGCAAGGGCAAGGCGACCGACCTCTATGGCGAGCGGGTCCAGTGGGTGGTGCGCTACCAGGGCGGCAACAACGCCGGTCACACCGTGGTGTTGCCGGACGGCCAGTCGTTCGCCCTGCACCTGATCCCGTCCGGGATCCTGACGCCGGGGGTCACGAATGTGATCGGCAACGGCGTGGTCATCGACCCGGGTGTGCTGCTCACCGAGCTGGCCGGCCTCGAAGGCCGGGGCGTGAACACCGACCGGTTGCTGATCTCCGCAGACGCGCACCTGATCATGCCGTACCACGTGGCCATCGATAAGGTCTCGGAGCGCTACCTCGGCAAGGCCAAGATCGGCACGACGGGTCGCGGCATCGGCCCGGCCTACCAGGACAAGGTCGCCCGGTTGGGGGTCCGGGTGCAGGACCTGCTCGACCCGTCGATCCTCACCCAGAAGGTGGAAGCGGCGCTGGAGATCAAGAACCAGCTGCTGGTCAAGATCTACAACCGCAAGGCGCTGGACCCGCGGCAGATCGTCTCCGAGGTGCTGGAGCAGGCGGAAGGCTTCACCCACCGGATCGCCGACACCCGGCTCGAGCTGGGCCGCGCCGTCGACCGCGGCGACCACGTGCTCCTCGAGGGTTCGCAGGGCACCCTGCTCGACGTCGACCACGGCACCTACCCGTTCGTCACGTCGTCGAACCCGACCTCCGGCGGCGCTGCGGTCGGGTCCGGCATCGGGCCGACGAAGATCACCGCGGTGCTGGGAATCCTCAAGGCCTACACCACCAGGGTCGGCTCCGGCCCGTTCCCCACCGAGCTGCACGACGAGTGGGGCGAGTACCTGCGCAAGACCGGCGGCGAGATCGGCGTCACCACCGGCCGGCTGCGGCGCTGCGGCTGGTTCGACGCGGTGATCGCCCGGTACGCGTCGCGGGTCAATGGCATCACCGACTACTTCCTCACCAAACTCGACGTGCTGTCCAGCCTGGAGACGGTGCCGATCTGCGTCGCCTACGACGTCGACGGGGTGCGGCACGACGAGATGCCCACCACCCAGACCGGTTTCCATCACGCGAGACCGATCTACGAGGAGCTCCCGGGCTGGTTCGAGGACATCACCACCTGCCGGACCTTCGACGAGCTGCCGGCTACCGCCCGGGCCTACGTCCGTCGGCTGGAAGAGCTTTCCGGGGCCCGGATCTCGTCCATCGGCGTCGGGCCGGGACGGGACCAGACGATCGTGCTGCACGACGCTCTGGCCGCCCGGTCCTGACCGGCCACGGCCCCCGGGACCACGTGGTGGGACTGGCGATGCGGGTGCTGACCGGGGTGCATCGCGCCGGTCACCGGGTGCTGCACGGTCGGGTGGGCAGCCGCTATCCCGGCCCGGCCGAGCTGGTGTTCGTCAACATCGCCGGTCGGCGCAGCGGAAAGGTCTACGCGGTACCACTTCTCGCCGCCCGGGACGGCGAGGGCGAGGACGCGCCGCTGGTGGTCGCCGGCAGCGCCGGCGGCCAGGCCGAGGAACCGCAGTGGTCGCACAACCTGCGGGCGATGGCCCGGGCGGGCACGCCGGCCACGGTGGACGCCCACGGGAGGGTGCTGCCGGTCCGGGTCGAGTGCGTCACCGATGAGGCCGAGCACGACCGGCTGTACCGGCTGCTGATCGACGCCTGGCCGTTGTTCGCCCGCTACGCGGCGAGAACAGCGCGCACCATTCCGGTGTTCCGACTGCATCCAACCGGGTGATCGGATCCGGTGCGCAGGCTAGCTCCAGCTGATCCTGACCTTGTCCCGCCAGGCGCCCAGGAACTCGGGCTCACCCGTCACCGCGATCTCGTCACCGCGATTCCACAATCCCAGATACAGGTCGGCGGCGGTGCCGGTGACGACGGCGTCGGCCTCCGGGTCGGCCCCCAGGGTGGTGACAACCGGGTCGGCGGACAGCCGCAGCGTCCAGCCGATGTCGGCGTCGGTCGGGGCGACGGCGACCACGAACGGATCGTCGGTGCGCAACGCACTCGAGCGGCGGGTGACGAACCCGGTGAGCAGTTCGTCGATGCCGTCGACGGCCAGGTCGCGGTCGACCTCGGCCTGGCTCGTCGTTGCGAGCCGGCCGAGCCGGGCAGCCAGTGCGTCGACCCGATGCATCGTGGTCTCGTGTGCCTGCCGACGCGCCCAGAACTCGCGGGGGGACGGGGAGTCGCGCAGGAACACCAGGGCCGCCAGGTCCGGCGGCGCCTGTGCGAGGGTCGCCCGCAGCCGGTCGGCCCCTACGGAGAACCACTCCAGCAGCGCCTCATCGGCAGGCGCGGCCAGTACCGCGTCGAGCTCGCCTGCGGCGAGGTTCTCGGTACGTGCGCCGGCCACGATCGCGGCGGCCCACCGGTGCACCCCACCCAGGTGCACCACCAGGTCCCGCACCGTCCATCCTGGGCAGGTGGGCACCGGCGTATCCAGGCCGGCGGTCTCCGCGTCGGCGGCCACTCCCACAGCGGCCCGCGCCACCGCGTCCAGGTGGTCGGTCAGCGTCAGCGTGGTGGGCATGGTTCCAGCCTTGCACGGGGATTGGACGGGCTCAGCGGGCGCTCCGCAGGATCAGCAGCGAGATCTCGCTCGGCGCGAAGATCCGGAACGGCGGGCCCCAGAAGCCGCTGCCCCTGCTGGTGTAGAGCTGGGTCCGGTCGCCGCGGCGGGACAGCCCGGCCAGCGCGCCCTGCTCGGCGCGCACCAGGTAGTGGAACGGCCACAGCTGGCCGCCGTGGGTGTGACCGGAGACCTGCAGGTCCACCCCGGCCGGTGCGGCCAGCCTCACCGATTTCGGCTGGTGCGCCACCAGGACGACGGGAACCTCAGGGTCCGACCCGGCCAGGGCCGCAGCCAGGTCGGCGCCGTGTCCCGGCACGCCGGAGCCCTTCGCGGTCAGGTCGTCGATGCCGGCGACCACCAGTCGGCTACCGCCGCGTTCGACCACCAGGTGCCGGTTGTGCAGAACGGTCCAGCCGAGTTCGGCCATGTAGGCGACCCAGTCGGCCGCTCCGGACATGTACTCGTGGTTGCCGGTGATGTAGACCCGGGCCAGCGAGGCGTCGGCAGCGCCGAGCGGCGCCACCTGAAGACGGCGCTGGTCGATCGAGCCGTCGACCAGATCGCCGGCGTGCGCCAGCACGTCGGGCTGCAGGGCGTTCACCCGCTCCACCAGAGCCGCCGACCAGCGCGACCGATCGATGGGCCCGAAGTGGGTGTCGGCGATCACCACGAGCCGGAGGCCGTCCAGGCCGACGCCGAGCCGCGGCACCGTCACCTCGACCCGACGAACCCGGGGCACCCGCCGGGCCTGCCACAGCCCCCAGCTGAGCAGCCCGGCGACCCAGATCAGCACGGCGGCGGCGAGCCAGCGCGACCGGCCGGGATCGGCGACCCCGGCCAGCGCCAGCACCAGGTCCGCGAGCAGGCTCAGCACCGTCCAGGCGAACAGCTGCCAGATGACGCCGAGCCAGCTGTCGCCGACGATCGCCAGCCCGTCCCTCGAGTGGCCGTGGCCCTGCCACATCGCGAGCGGAAACCCGACCAGCGCGACGACGGCGACGGCCGTCCCGGCGATGGTGACCGGGACCGGCCACTGCGGTGCCAGCACCAGCCGCCACCAGGGCACACCGTGCAGCAGCAGCAGGACCGTGACGAGCACGGCCAGCAGGGCGCCGCGGCGGGAGGGCATGGGTCGATCCTCCCCCAGCGGTGCTGGGCGGCTGATCCTGGCAGCTCCCGCCGGCAGCCGGTCCGCCCCCGGGCGGTCCGGGCCTCCCGGCCGATACCCTCTGATGTCGTGCGCATCCTCGTTGTCGGTTCCGGCGCCCGCGAGCACGCGCTGCTCCGGGCGTTGCGCAGGGACCCGGCCGTCACCGACCTGCACGTCGCCCCCGGCAATGCCGGCACGTCCGCGCTGGCCGCCGCGCACCCGCTCGATGTGACCAGCCCACAGGCGATCGCCGACCTGGCCGCGGACCTCTCGGTGGACCTGGTGGTGGTCGGGCCGGAGGTGCCCCTGGTGGCCGGCGCCGCTGACGAGCTCATCCGGCGCGGCATCGCGGTCTTCGGCCCGACCGCGGCCGCCGCCCGGATCGAGGGGTCGAAGGCGTTCGCGAAGGACGTGATGCGGGCCGCCGGCGTGCCGACGGCCGCAGCGGTGAGCGTCACCGAGGAGGCCGGGATCGACGCCGCGCTGGACGCCTGCGGCGCCCCCTACGTCGTCAAGGACGACGGCCTGGCCGCCGGTAAGGGAGTGGTGGTGACGCCGGACCGGTTCGCGGCCGCCGCGCACGCCCGGGAGGTACTGGCGTCCGGCCACCCGGTCCTCGTCGAGGAGTTCCTGGCCGGACCCGAGGTGTCACTGTTCGCGGTCTGCGACGGCACCCGCGGCCTTCCGCTGCTACCCGCCCAGGACTTCAAACGGGTCGGCGACGACGACTCCGGGCCCAACACCGGTGGGATGGGCGCGTACGCACCGCTGCCGTGGGCGCCGGTCGGGCTGGTCGACACGGTGAGCCGGACCGTGGTGGATCCGGTGCTGGCCGAGCTGGCGGCGCGCGGGGCGCCGTTCGCCGGCCTGCTCTACGCCGGGTTGGTGCTGACCGCGGACGGCCCGAAGGTGATCGAATTCAACTGTCGGTTCGGGGATCCGGAGACCCAGGTGGTGCTCGAACTGCTGGAGAACCCGCTGGGCAGCCTGCTGGCGGCCGCCGCGGCCGGCGACCTCGCCCCTGTCGGCCGGCTCGAATGGGGTCCGGGCGCCGCGGTGACCGTCGTCATCGCCGCGGAGAACTACCCGGGGCCGCCGGTCATCGGCGATCCGGTGAGCGGTGCGGATGCGGACGGGATCCTGCATGCCGGCACGGTGATCGGGCCCGACGGCACGGTGCGCTCCGCAGGCGGCCGGGTGCTCTCGGTGACGGCGACAGGGGCGGACCTGGCGGCCGCCCGGGGGCGTGCGTACCAGTTGGTCGATCAGGTGCAGCTGCGCGGATCGCACCACCGCAGCGACATCGCGGCGGCGGCCGTCGCGGGCACCATCAGAGTCCCTGGGGCGTGATCGGGCCGCCCTCGGGCGTCCCGAACAGCGGAGATAGCTCACACCCGAGGCTCAGCTTCACCGGTGGGCAGGTAACAGCGCGGTATCCTCGACAAGGCGTTGTCCACCCACGTTGCGTCCCCCCGGCCCCGGTCGGGGCGGTCCGCACCGACACGAAGAGGTTCTCCGTTGCTGCTGGTCGTCCAGGTCCCCTGCCTCAACGAGGAGGACACCCTCCCGGCGGTGCTGTCGACGATCCCGAAGCAGATCCCGGGCATCGACGAGATCATCGTGTTGATCATCGACGACGGGTCGACGGACCGCACCGTCGAGGTGGCCAGGGCGCACGGCGTCACCCACTTCGTCCGGCACGCACGTAACCGCGGCCTCGGTCGGTCGTTCCACGACGGCGTGCAGCGGGCCCTGGAGCTCGGCGCGGACATCGTGGTGAACACCGATGGCGACAACCAGTACCCGCAGGAGCGGATCGGCGACCTGGTCCAGCCCATCCTGCGCGGCGAGGCGGAGATCACCATCGCCGACCGGCAGACCGCTGAGATCGAGCACTTCTCCGGTTTCAAGAAGAAGATGCAGCAGTTCGGCAGCTGGGTGGTGAACAAGGCGGCCGGCACCAAGCTCCCGGACGCTGCCAGCGGATTCCGCGCCTACTCGCGCGACAGCCTGATGCTGCTGAACACCATCACCCGGTTCAGCTACTGCATGGAAACGATCATCCAGGCCGGCAACAAGAAGCTGAAGATCGTCAGCATCCCGATCCGCACCAACCCCAAGACCCGGGAATCGCGGCTGTTCAAGTCGATGCGCGAACACATGATGAAGTCGGCCGGGGCGATCATCCGGTCCTACATCATGTACAAGCCGTACGCGATCTTCTCCTTCTTCGCCGCGCTGTTCGGCCTGCTCGGGCTGTTCTTCTTTCTCCGGTTCGGGATCCTCCGCCTGACCGGCGACAACGGCGAGCACCTCCAGTCGATCCTGGTCGGCGCGGTGTCGCTGATCGTGGCGTTCCTGTCGGTGATCATCGGCATCACCGCCGACCTGATCCGTACCAACCGGATGCTGATCGAGGACACCCTCGAACACACCAAGAAGATGCGCTTCGGCAAGGGCGACGAGTACACGACCCTCACCGAGGAGCAGGTGCTCAGCATGCAGAACGCGCTGCGGGTACATGCCGGGCGTACCGAGCCATCGGTGGCCCCCGCGGTCGCCGCGCCCGCGCTCGCCGCGGCCGCCGGCATCACCCCGCAGGCAGTGCAGGTCGCCCTGACCCAGCCCATCCCCACCGTCGCGGCGGCCCCCGTCGGGACTGCGCCGGTTGGGACTGCACCCGTCGGGACCGCGGCGTCGGTCGCGGACCCGGTCGGGGCGTCAGCCTCGGTCGCGGCACCTGCCCAGGAGTCCGAGCGGGTCTGAGACCCGTGCGGCCCTCCGAGGTCACCCTCCGACGTCGCTGATCCAATGGCTCGGTTTCGGGGACGAATCGGACCGAATCGGACCATTTGATCAGCGACGACGGGTCTGCGCTGATCTGGTGGTTCGACAGGTCCGCGTCAAAGCACACACGTCCGTGGCGGCCGTTGTGGGCCGGCCGCGTCCGGATGCGCCCCCGTCGCGGCAGGTGCGCCAGGATGATCGGGTGACACCCTTCCAGCCCTCCCGGCGTTCCGGCGTCGCGCCGTTCCACGTGATGCGGGTGCTGGCCGCCGCCGAGCGACGCGCGGAGTCCGGTGCCACCGTCTACAACCTGACCGCGGGCCAGCCGTCCACGCCGGCGCCGGAGCCGGTGCTGGCGGCGGCACGGGCGAGCCTGGACCACCGGGTGCTCGGTTACACCGAGGCGCCGGGTATCGCGCCACTGCGCCGGGCCATCGCCGGTCACTACCGCACCCGGTACGACCTACGGGTGGAGCCGGACCAGGTATTCGTCACGACCGGCTCGTCCGGCGGCTTCCTGCTCGCCTTCCTCGCCGCGTTCGACGTCGGCAGCCGGGTCGGGCTGGCCCGCCCTGGCTATCCCGCCTACCGCAACATCCTGCAGGCCCTGGGGTGCGAGGTCGTCGACCTGCCGTGCGGGCCGGAGACCCGGTTCCAGCCGACCGTCGCGATGCTCGACGGGCTGAACCTGGACGGACTGATCGTCGCTTCGCCGGCCAACCCGACCGGCACCATGCTCGCCCCGGACGATCTGGCTGCCATCGCGAGGTACTGCGCGGCGCGGCGGATCCGGCTGGTCTCCGACGAGATCTACCACGGCATCACCTACTCCGGTCATCGGACCGCGAGCGCCTGGGCGACCGACCGGAGCGGGTTCGTCGTCAACAGCTTCTCGAAGTACTTCTCGATGACGGGATGGCGGGTCGGCTGGCTGCTGGTGCCCGACGACCTGGCCGATGCCGTTGACGCGCTGGCCGGCAACCTGGCGATCTGCCCGCCGGCGCCGTCCCAGTACGCGGCACTGGCCGCCTTCGACGGCTACGACGAGTGTGACGGGCACGTCGCCAGGTACTCCGTCAACCGGGAGCTGCTGGTGGACGGCCTGCGCAACCTCGGCATCACGGAGCTGGCGCCGGCCGACGGGGCGTTCTACGTCTATGCCGACGTCTCGCACCTGACCGACGACTCAGCGGTGTTCTGCGCCCGGCTGCTCGCCGACACCGGGGTGGCCACCGCGCCGGGGATCGATTTCGATCCGGTTCAGGGCCACCGCTACCTGCGGATGTCGTTCGCGGGCGCGACCTCAACCGTCTCCGGCGCGCTCGCCGCGCTCGGTGGCTACCTGGTCCGGGGAACGAACGGACGGACCGGACCGTTCTGAAGGGTAGGCGCAGACCCCCTCCCGTTCAGGGTCCGACCCCGACCCGGAATTCAGGGTCTGCACCTGAGGCGCCACGCTCGCCGACCCGGCATCGTGGAGTCATCACGGGCTCGCCGTGGTCCGTTGAAGGAGAGAGTCATGGACAAGTTCCTCAAGATTGCCGGCATCGTGCTCGTGGCGTGGATCGCCCTCGGGTTGGTCGGATTCATCTTCAAGTTCCTGGTCGGCACCGTGTTCTGGGTCGCCCTGATCGCCGGTGGCGTGTACCTCGGCGCCCGGGCGATCAACGCCGGCAAGCAGCGGGCGCAGGTTCGCCGCTGACGTTCCCGCTCCCCGGCCGAGCCGCGGGCCGGCCGCCGGGTTGACCGGTAGAGCACAGCAGGGCCCGGGTGACGCGATGACGTCGCCCGGGCCTGCTGCTATTCCGGGGGGAGCACGCCGAGGTCGACGAGCTGGATCCGGGCGGTCGCGGCGTCGGTGAAGACGAATGCGTGCCAGCCGACCGCGACCGCGCCGGCCACGTTGTCCGCCCGGTCGTCGAAGAACACGGTGCGGTCCGCCGCGCCGCCGGTGGCCGCCAGAACGGCGTCGTAGATGGCCGGCTCCGGCTTGAGCCGGGTGAGGTCGCCGGAGAACACCAGGTGCCGGAAGCGCCCAGCCCATGGCTGCACCTCGATGGTCCGGGCCATCGTCGTCGGCGCGTTGGAGCACACCGCAAGGCCCAGGCCGGCCGCGTGCAGCTCGTCGATCAGCGCGAGCGTGTCGGGCCGGGTGACGCTCCAACCTTCGTCATCGACAGCAGTGAGCTCGGCGACCAGGGCAGCTGTCGGCGCATCACCCCCCGCATCCTCGGCGACAGCGGTCCAGTAGACCTGCGGGTCGGAGTTCCGGTCGTAGTCCCGGCGATGCCCGAAGTAGGCCGCCACCAACCGGTCCGCCGACACGGCCAGCAGCTCCGCGAGCTCGGTGAGCCGCTCGGTGCGGGCCAGCACCACCTCGCCGAGATCGAAGACCACCCAGTCGATGCCGCTCACCGGAAGATCCTCTCAGGTCGGCTGCTCGCTTTCCGGCGGTGGGAGCCGAGCCGCGGCCGCACCCCACCTACCACCGGCTCCCGTTGATCATGAGAACCTGCACGCGACGCGCCGGGAAAACCACGCGACACGCCGTGAAACCGGTGCAGGATCTCATGATCAACGCGGTCGGTGTGCGCACCGAGAGAGGTCGGGACAGACCGAACCGCCGGTGGGATTCCCACCGGCGGTTCGTGTCCTGTTGTTGAGGCGTGGCTCAGGCGGGTCGGTCCCGCAGGTCGCGCTCAGGCGGCCGGGGGCATCAGCACGTGGTCGATCAGGTAGACCGTCGCGTTGGCGGTCTTGACTCCGCCGCAGACCACGACGGCGGTGCCGTTGACCTTCAGGTCGTTCCCGGACCCGGTGACCACGAGATCCTGTCCCTCGACGGTCTTGTGGGTGCCGACGATCTGGTCGGGCGAGAGCTGGCCCGCGATCACGTGGTAGGTGAGGATCTTCGACAGCAGGGCGTCATCGGTCTTCAGTTTCGCCAGGGTCGCGGCGTCCACGTCCGCCTTGAAGGCGTCGTCGACCGGAGCGAAAACGGTGAACTCGCCACCGTTGAGGGTGTCGACCAGGTTGACCTTCGGGTTGATCTTGCCGGACACCGCGGCGACCAGAGTGGTCAGCAGCGGGTTGTTGGACGCAGCCGTCGCGACCTTGTCCTTGCCCATGCCTTCGACCGAGCCGGCGCCGGACGGGTTGGCCGCGGCGTACGCAGCGCAGCCGGAACCGACCATGTCGCCGGACATCTCGGCACCGGAGGACATCATGGCGGAGTCGGAGCTCATCGGCGCCGACGAGGACATGTCGCCGCTGGACATGTCGCCGCTGGACATGTCGCCGGAGGTCATGTCGCCGGAGGACATCGCGGCCGAGGTCATGGCCGGTGAGGACATCGCGGCCGAGGTCATGGCGGCGGAGGTCATGGCGGCGGAGGTCGATGAGGCAGAACTGGCGGCCGGCGTGCTGGATCCGCAGGCCACCAAGGCGACGGCCAGCGCACCGCCGGCGGCGAGCGTGCTGAGGCGCTTGAAATTCATGGAGAGCTCCTTCATAGAGGGGTGTTTCGGGCACGGCAAGGCACCCGGCCGGCCGTGAGGACTGAAAACGGTTGCGACACAACGTGGTCGCTGGAAGGGATTCGGAGCAAACCTGCTGCGGGATGGGCAGTCCCGCTGCGAAGATCAGCCGATGGTGACCACGCGGGAATGCCACCCGGTCGCACCGTCGGGCATCACATCCTGACGGGATCCGGTCTGCAGCTCACCCTTGCCGTCGACGGCGCGCACCCGAAGCGTGTGCTGGCCGGCAGTGGCGTCCCACTCGTAGACCCATTGCCGCCAGGTGTCGACCGACACCGGGGTGGAGAGCGTCGCATCGCTCCACTCGCCATCGTCGACCTGCACCTGGACCGCCTTGATCCCGCGATGCTGAGCCCAGGCGACGCCGGCGACGGCCACCTTGCCGGCCTTGAGCTGGGCGAAACTGGCCGGCACATCGATCCGGGATGCTGTCTTGATCGGGGCCTGCGGCGACCAACCGCGGTCGGTCCAGAACGACGTCACCTCGTCGAACGAGGTGATCTCGAGGTCGACGACCCACTTGGTCGCGGACACGTATCCGTACAGGCCGGGGACGACCATCCGCACCGGGAAGCCGTGGGCGATCGGCAATGGCTCGCCGTTCATCTTGACGGCGAGCAGGGCGTCCCGGCCGTCGGTGAGCGCCGCGATCGGCGTCGTGACGGTGAAGCCGTCCTGGGCGCTGGTGGACAACACGCAGTCCGCCTCGGCCCGCGGCTTGGCCTCGGCCAGCAGATCAGCGATCCGCACCCCCTGCCAGGTCGCGTTGCCGGCCAGGTCGCCGCCGACCTCGTTGGACACGCAGGTGAGGGTGATCATCCGTTCGACCATCGGTCGTTTGATCAGGTCTGCATAGGTGATTTCGATGGGGTTGTCGACCGCGCCGTGGATCTTCAGCTTCCAGTTCTCCGCTGTGGTGCCGGGGAAGGTGAAGGCGGTGTCGATCCGGTAGAACTCGTCGTTCGGTGTGACGTAGCTGGTGATGCCTGGGACGTTGTCCAAGGTCCCGGCGTCCGGTTTCTGGGCATCGGTGGCTTTCGGGACGACCACTGCCGCTCGGCTGGCCTCCACCTCGGCTGCGCTGGGGATCCACTTCGCCAGCGCGCCGGTGACAACGGCCGCGACGGCCCCGAGCGCGGCCAGCTTGAAGAACGACCGGCGGTTGCGTTCCCGGGTGACGACGGACATCGGGTGATCGGCCCCGGTCAGCACCACCTTGCCGGGAGTGGACGAGGTGATCGGATCGGAGACCGCGGCCTCCCTGCGGGCCGGGTCCGGGACGTTCGGGTCGCCATCAGCAGCGCCGGCACCCGCGCCGGCATCAGGTCCAGGAGCGGCACCACCGGCAGCGTCGTTCGTCACGACCGGCCCGCCGGCGACCGAACTGTCAACCACCGGATCGCTACCGGGTCCGGGAGAGGCCTTGGCTGTCGGCGGCACCTGGAGCGCCAACCGCAGCACCGACACCAGGAACCACATCCCGAGGGCCGCGCCGATCACCAACGGCACCAGATCGACGAGCGTGCTGCCCGCCCTGGTCAGGATCGCCACCCCGGTGACGACGATCAGCAGCCCGGCGAGGCCGGTGGCCATGCGCGGGCTGCGGCGGCCGATCACGCCCACCAGGGCGGCGACCACCACGAGGGTGAACAACATCCCGACCCGTAGGGCGGTCTTGTCGTTGGTGCCGAACTGCCGGATCGCCCATTCCTTGAGCCACTCCGGGGTCAAGGCGATGAAGGCGGAACCGAGTGAGGAGATCGGGGATGCCGTTGTGTCCAGCAGATTGACCCACATGCCAAGTGCGGCAAGAAGTTCGGCGATCCCGAAGGTGAGCGCCACGGCGATGACGCCGATCAGGGCGGCCATCGGAATGCTCAGCCACCGACGCGGCCGGCCGCCGGACGGGGTCGTCCGGTCGGAGTCGAGAGTGCGTTGCCCTGTGGTCATGACCGTCGTTCGACTCCCTCGCTGGGCCGGATGGGTCCGGCTGCGTCACACTGTGTTACCCGCTCGGCGGAGCTCGCCGCGCGGCAACGCCGCGGAGGGCACTCGCCTCCGCTTTCAGTGTGCGCCCGGAATGCATCCGGGCGAGCGGCCGCGGGCACTCGTCACATACCCGTAAGGACCTCCGGAGATCGGTCCCAGCGCGGCCCATCCGGGTCGGCCGGCGTTCCGAATCCAGGTGGACGACACCGCACCGGGATCTGGGTCCGACGGTGCGAACAGGAGAGGATGTCCGTATGCCGACGACCCCGCTCTCCGCTGTGCCGGATCAACCGGATGCCGGAGGACGATTCGCCCCGGCTGCCTCGGATGACGTCAGAGCCGAGGATCTGCTCCGCCGCACCGCGCTCGGGGACGAGGCCGCTTTCGGCGTCCTCTACGACCGGTTCTCCCCCCGGGTGTTCGGGCTGGCGCGCCGTCTGGTGCGCGATCCGTCGCAGGCCGAGGAGGTCGCCCAGGAGGTGTTCCTGGAGATCTGGCGTCGGGCCAGTCGGTTCGATGCGGCACGGGGTTCTGCGGTCTCGTGGATCATGACGCTGACCCACGCCCGCTCCGTCGACCGGGTCCGTTCGGCGCAGGCGGCCAGCGACCGCGAGGTGAAGGCCGCGCAGTTCGGCGTGGAACGCGAGGTCGACACCGTCGTCGAGCAGGTCGAGGCGTCCTTCGAGCGAAGGGCCGTGCAGCGATGTCTGGGCACTCTGACGGATCTGCAGCGAGAATCCATCACGCTCGCCTACTACTCCGGGTACACCTACCGCGAGGTCGCCGAACTACTGACGGCCCCGCTGCCGACCGTCAAGACCCGACTACGAGACGGTCTGATCCGGCTCCGTGACTGTCTGGGGGCGACGGCATGAGCACTCCCGGGCGCATCGCCATCACAGCCGCAACCGCACCGAGCTTCGACGAGCGGAACCACCGATGAACGCCGACCTGCACCTCAATACCGGGGCAATGGCCCTGCACGCCCTCCCGGCCGACGAGGAATCGGAATTCCTCGACCACCTCGACGTCTGTGAGACCTGCGCCCCCGAGGTGGCCGGTTTCGCCGAGACCCTCGCCCGGTTGGGGGTGCTGACCGCGGAGGACCCTCCGGCGACGCTGCGGACCAAGGTGATGGCCGCCGTGGCGATCACTCCACAGCTGCCGCCGCTCACCGACGCGGCGAAGGGCCGGCACCGCGCGCCTCCCCTCGCTGAGCCCGCGCCGCCGCTACCCGCCGAGCCGCTGGCCCCGGTGATCCCGATCCGGGCCTGGTACCGCAGGCCGGCGACACTGATCGCCGCGGCCGTTGCTGCGGTCGTCATCATCGTCGGCGGGGTCGTGGTCGGCACCCGGGGAGACAATGCCCCACCGGTCGCCTCGCCGGCGGCCTGTGTCGCAGCAGCCCCCGACGCCACCGTCGTCACACCGCAGGTGGGCACGGTGGGCGACGTCCGGTTCGCGCCATCGTGCAACGCCGCGACGATCACCGTCACCGGTCTGCCGGCGGCGCCGGCCGGCAAGGCGTACCAGATGTGGGTGATCAACAGCGCCACCGACATCACCTCGGCCGGGATCATGGAGCCGGACGCCAGCGGCGCCTACACCACGGCAACGGTCCCGGTGAACAACCCGAACGCGAGCATCGGCATCACGATCGAGCCCGCTGCCGGGTCCCCGCAGCCCACCACGACGCCGATCTGGGTCGCCCCGCTGCACGCCTGAGGCCGGGCTCGCGCTATCCGGTGAGCTTGGGTAGGTCCTCGGCCCTGGGAGGCTCGCCCCGCGCTCGCGGGGCGAGCTCCACCAGCAGCATCGCAGCCAGCATCACGCTGCCGCCGACGGTGATCCGCCAGGTCAGCGGCTCGTCGAGAAAGGTCACCGACAGCACCGCCGCCCACACCGGCTCGGTGGACATGATGATGGCCGCCCGGCTGGGAGCCAGGTGCGCCTGCGCCCAGGACTGCACGAACATCGCCAGCGCCCCCGAGATCAGCGCCATGTAGACGACGGCGAGCCAGCTGCCGGTGTCGGACGGCAGTCGATAGCCGCCCGGGGCCGCTGCGACGATGCTCACCACGGCGCAGGCGGCGATCTGCACCACCGAGAGCCCCAACGCCTGACTCGGCGTCGACCAGGCCCCGAGGCCGACGATGTGCAGCGCGAACAGCAGTGCAGAGGCGAGCGTGACGATCTCGCCGAAGCCGAGCGAGAAGTCGTCCAGCGCCAGGATGCCGAGGCCGACGGTGGCCAGCGCAGCCCCCGCCCAGACCCGACCGCCGATGTGCGCGCTGAGCAGCAGCGCGGCGCAGATCGGGGTCAGCACCACGTACATGCCGGTGATGAAGCCGGAGATGGTCGCCGGAGTGGTCTCCAGCCCGACGGTCTGGACCAGCTGAGCGGCGCCGTAGAGCGCTCCGAGCGCCACGCCACGGACCAGCACCGGTCGGGGCAGCGCCCGCACCGAGCGATGGAAGACCACCCCCATCACCACCGCGGCGATGGTGAACCGGATCGCCAGGAACTGGGCGGCGGACATCTGCTCCAGCAGCACCTTGGTGATCGGGAAGCTGGAGCCCCAGGCGACCGCGACCGCCAGCAGCCCGGCCAGCGCCAGCGCCGCGGTCCGGGTCGAGGTCACCGGGGCCATGGTGTCAAAGCATCGTCGGCGCCCGCGCGCCGCGACCGGGGAATAGGCGATTCGCCGACCCGTGCAACCCGAAACCCGATAGCGTCCGTCTCCGACACAGGGCAGGAGGACAGTGGGGCCGGAGGAGGATGCGGAGTTCGCCGCGTACGTCACCGCACGTCGTGCACATGTGCGACGGACGGCGTACCTACTGTGCGGCGACTGGCATCGTGCCGACGACCTCACGCAGATCGCGTTCGTCAAGCTCTACGGAGCATGGCTCCGGATTCGCGATCGTGGTGCGTTGGACTCCTACGTCCGCTCCTGCCTGGTACGCGCCACGGTCGATGAGTCCCGGCGCCCTTGGCGACGTGAACGCGCCGTCGAGGTGGTGCCGGACAACCCTGCCCCGTCCGACACCGCTTCGACGGTCGCGGATCGCGAGCTGGTCCGGGCGGCGCTGGAGCAGGTGCCGATCGGCCAGCGCACGGTGCTGGTACTGAGGTTTTTCGAGGGCCTGGACGTCGCAGCGGCGGCCGCCGCCCTGGGATGTTCGGAAGGGAACGTGAAGTCCCAGACCGCGCGCGGGCTGACCGCGCTCAAAGCGGCGCTGGCCGGGATGGACGGCTTGCCGGAAAGGGGTGGAGAGGAGGTGACAGGGCAATGAGGGAAAACGCACCGCATGACGATGACGGCGCGGATGAGGACTTCGGGTTCTCGCCCGAATTCTTCGGGTTCGACCCGGCGGAGGAGACCGCGGACGACGTCGACGCCGACGACGCCGCGTTTGCTGCGACCCTGTTCGCCTCCGCCCTGACGGACGAACCGGCGATCACCGACCGCACCTCGGCGCTCATCGCGGCCGCCCGGACTGCCGCCGATCGGCCGGAGCCGGTGGATCAGCTGGCCCTACGGCGCCGGCAGCGGCGGAAGAACTGGGTGACCGGCGTGCTGGTGGCCGCCGCAGTCGGCGCGGTCGCCGTGATCGCCGGACCGAAACTCTTCGGCGGCACCGCGCAGAACACCGCCGATTCGGCGGTGTCGGCGGCGGCGACCTCTGCTGCGGCCTCGATGGGCGCTCCTGAGTACGTGACCGGCGACTCCGACTCGGCTGCCGGCGGCGCGGCCGCCGGCACCAGTTCGGAGGCAGCGGCGCCTGCACCTGTTGCCGGTGGGACCTCGGCCGGCTCTGCCTCCTCGGCAGCAGAATCCTCGGCGGCGTCCGGTGAGTCGGGACCATCGTCGGCGGCTGCCTCGTCAGCCGCAGCCACGGCCGCGACCTCGACGCAGGCCGCGGACAGTGGCGGCGTGCGCGCGCCGGTGGCCACCGCGGTCCCCGAAAGTCCGTCCGCCGGAGCGACGGTTCCGACAACGATCGCGTCCAGCACCTGCAGCTGGAAGCTGCTGCCGGCCGATGCCGTCCGGGCAGCCGGCGCGGCGGTCGGGATCCCGGCCGCCGCGACGCACCGGGCGGTGGTCGGGGACTGTCAGGAACACCGGGTCGGCGGCGTGCAGATCCCCGCCGTCGGCAGCACGCCCGGGCTGACGGTGACGGTGGTCAGAGGCACACCGGGCGCCTGCGTCGACAGCGGCTCCTGCGTCCGCCCGACCGGCACGGCCGGCCCCCGGTACAGCTACCAGCGGGCGGCCGGAGGGGTGGTCGTGTACGACGACGGTCTCGAGGTGACGGTCGTCGCGGATGCTCCGGCCGGCGTCACCGTCACGCAGGACGAGCTGGCGGCGGCCGGCCGGGCGGTTCTCGCCGCGTTGCGCTGACCCGTCAGGCCGCCTTGATCCGCAGCAGGACCCGTTGATGGCCGCCGCTGAACCGCTCCACCAGCATGGCGATCCTGAACTGCCAGCCGTACTTCGCCCCGAAGGCCCGGTTGCAGCGCTGGATGACCGCGTCGTCGTCGACGATCTCCGCGACACCGGTCACCAGGTAGGTGTCGTCGGCGCGCTGCCGTCGGCGGCCGCTGGGTCGGAGTTCGACCCGAGGATCGCGCTGCACCCGCTTGACCTTCCCGCTGCCTTTCGGAGTGGTCACGATCAACGCGTCGCCGTCGAGGGCGATCCACACCGTGGTGGGTACCGGCTGGCCGGACTTCCGGAACGTGGTCAGGGACACGAACTGCACATCGCCCAGTGGGGCGATCGATGACGTCATAGGGACTCCTCGGCTCTCAGCCGGTAGGTCCCCGCGACGGCGCCCGGTCAACCCTGGTCGGCGCGGAACGCTCAGATCGTGGTCACCAGCCCACCGTCGATGACGACATCGGTTCCGGTGATGTTCGCCGTCCGACCGCTCGCCAACATCAGCACCAGGTCCGCCACCTCGTCGGGATGGGTGAACCGGCCGGTGACCGCCCCCGCGGCCGCGCCGGCGGCGACCTCCTCCGGCGTCCGCCCGCTCGCGGCACCGGCCCGTTCGGCCATCCCGCCGGCCCCGAGCCACAGGTCGGTGGCGACCGGACCCGGGTCGATGGTGTTGACCCGGATGCCGCGGGAACCGAACTCCTTGGACAGGGACTTGCCGACATTGCTCAGCGCGGCTTTGGCCGCGGAGTAGTCGAGCACCACCGGATCCGGCAGTCGGGCGTTGACCGAGCCGATGTTGACGATCACGCCGCCGCCGGTGGCGAGCATCACCGGCAGCGCCTCCCGGATCGCCCGGATGGCGGCCATCAGATCCAGGTTCAGCGTGTGCTGCCACATGTCGTCGGTGATCGCCAAGAAGCCATCGAGCCGCGCCGGGGCCGCGCCGACGTTGTTCACCAGCACGTCGATCCGGTCGCCCGCGGCGGCCATCAACCGGGCCGGGCCGGACGGGTCGGCAAGGTCGACCTCCACCACCTCCACAGCACCGGTCGCGGCGAGTTCCTGCAACTCGGTGGTTGCGGTTCTGGATCCGGCAACGACATGCGCGCCCTCCCCGACGAATCCCCTGGTGATGGCCAGACCGATGCCCTTTCCGGCTCCTGTCACAACGACCCGTGTACCGGTCAGTCCGAGATCCATGTCCTGCTCCTTGGTGGTGTGCCGGGCAGCACTACGGCTGCTCCCTTATCTGGTCCAGGGTGCGGCCGGTGAGAACGGACTCCGGACGCGAATTGATCGGGTCGTCGGCCGGGTCCGCCTCGCCGTCCCGCTTCTTGATCATCAACCAGGTCTCCCTCGGCTCACCCGGCAGCCTGATGAACGTATAGCCGCCGCGCAGTTTCTCGCCGTCCAACCACACCGACAGCCGGCCCGCCGCCAACCCGGCCGCGGCGCTGCCGTCCCCCTGAGGGGTAAACGTGCCACGGTCCCAGATCAGCACCGCGGAGCGCCCGAACGCCCCCTCGACGGACGAGTGGGCGAGGTCGTGGTCGTCGGTGCGGATGGCCATCCGGCGCACCCTCGGATCGGTCGACGGACCCTTGGGCACGGCCCACGACACCAGCACCCCGTCGATCTCGAGCCGGACGTCGTAGTGGTCGGCGGTCGCCAGGTGATGCTGCACCACGAACTCGGGCCGGTCCGACGTCATGCCGATGATGATGCGCCGTTCAGGCCGGGTGGCCGCGGCTGGGACAATGCAGAGGTGACCAGGTCCGTCGTCCAGAACGTGCTCGCCCAGCGGTACGCCTCGCCCGAGATGGTGGCCATCTGGTCGCCGGAGAACAAGATCGTCGCCGAGCGCCGGCTGTGGCTGGCCGTGCTCCGGGCGCAGTCCCGGCTCGGGTTGACGCTGGATCCCGGGGTGCTGGAAGCCTACGAGGCGGTGGTCGAGAGGGTCGACCTCGCTTCCATAGCGGCCCGCGAACGGATTACCCGGCACGACGTGAAGGCGCGGATCGAGGAGTTCAACGCGCTGGCCGGACACGAGCAGATCCACAAGGGGATGACCAGCCGGGACCTCACCGAGAACGTCGAGCAGGCACAGATCCTGCAGGCGCTGACCCTGATCCGGGACCGGACCGTCGCGGTGCTCGACCGGCTCGGGAGGCGTGCAGGGGAGTACGCCGATCTGGTGATGGCCGGCCGGTCGCACAACGTCCCGGCGCAGGCCACCACCCTGGGTAAGCGGTTCGCATCGGCTGCTGAGGAGACCCTGCAGGCCTACCGGCGGCTCGCCGACCTGCTCGACCGGTATCCGCTGCGCGGCATCAAGGGCCCCGTCGGCACCGGCCAGGACATGCTCGACCTGCTCGGTTCCGCAGAGGCGCTGGTCACCCTCGAGACGCAGGTGGTGCAGGAGGTTGCCGGCACCACGAATCTGCTCACCTCGGTGGGCCAGGTCTACCCGCGGTCTTTGGACTACGAGGTGGTCTCGGCGCTGGTGCAGCTGGCGGCCGGCCCTGCCTCGTTCGCGACCACTCTCCGGCTGATGGCCGGCGCCGAGCTGGCCACCGAGGGCTTCCGCCCCGGACAGGTCGGCTCGTCGGCGATGCCGCACAAGATGAACGCCCGCTCGGCCGAACGCGTCTGCGGGCTCGCGGTGATCCTGCGCGGCTACGCGTCAATGACCGGTGAGCTCGCCGGGGCGCAGTGGAACGAGGGCGACGTGTTCTGCTCGGTGGTCCGCCGGGTGGCGCTGCCGGACGCCTTCTACGCGCTGGACGGGCTGTTCGAGACCTTCCTGACGGTGCTCGACGATTTCGGCGCCTACCCGGCCGTCATCGAGAAGGAGCTGCAGCGCTACCTGCCGTTCCTGGCCACCACCAAGGTGCTGATGGCGGCGGTGCGCAGCGGGGTCGGCCGGGAGACCGCCTACGCGGCGATCAAGGAGCACGCGGTCGCGGTGGCCCTGGCGATGCGGGAGACCGCGCAGAGCGAGAACGATCTGCTGGACCGGCTGGCGACCGACGACCGGATCCCGCTCGATCGCACTGCCCTCGACGACCTTCTCGCCGACCGGCTCTCCTTCACCGGGGTCGCGTCGCAGCAGGTCGCGGACGTCGTGGGGCAGATCGCGGAGATCACCGGGAAGAATGCGGCTGCCGCGTCCTATGCGCCGGGCGCCATCCTGTGACAGCTGTCCCGCCGCGCACCCGGAGCAGTTGGTCGCGACAAGAACAGACACAATCACGTATCCAGCTTCTCGCGGTGCGCGGGCGGTCGAGCGGGCACGTCCACACAGGCCGATGTGATGGACTCATCACCGGCCCACCAGGCCGTCGCCCGCCGAGAGGATCTTGATGACCCAGGTTCCGTCCAACCCGTTTCTGGTTCCGTCCGAGCTGCCGTTCGGCCTGCCTCCGTTCGACCTCATCACCGAGGACCACTTCGGACCGGCCTTCGACGCGGGCATGGCCGAACACCTCGCCGAGATCGATGCCATCGTCGCGAACCCCGAACCGGCGACCCTGGCCAATACGGTCGTGGCCATGGAACAGTCCGGTCGCACGCTGACCAGGACCGCGTCGGTGGTGTTCAACCTGGTCAGCGCGAACTCCACACCGGGGCTGCGCGAGATCGAGGCGGAGTACTCGCCGCGGTACACGGCGCACCTGGACGCGATCCGGATGAACCCGGACCTGTTCGCGCGGATCGATGCGGTGCACGCGTCCCGGCACACCGCCGGCCTGACCGGTGAGGAACTGGCCCTGGTCGAGAGGTACCACCTCGACTTCGTGCTGGCCGGTGCCCAGCTCGACGAGTCCGGCCGGGCCGAGCTCAGCGAGCTCAACCAGCGGATCACCACCCTGCAGACCAGCTTCGGGCAGCAGCTCCTTGCCGCCATGGAGGCGGGTGGCGTGCTCCTGGAGACCGCGGACCAGCTCGACGGACTCAGCGACGACGCGATCGCCGCGGCCGCCACCACCGCGGCCGACCGCGGACATCCGGGCAAGTACCTGATCCCGTTGATCCTGCCGTCCGGACAGCCGGCCCTGGCCGGTCTGCGCAACCGGGACGTCCGACGTCAGCTCTACGAGGCCTCCGTCACCCGGGCCCAGACCGGCGAACACGCAACGGGAGCGCTCGCCGTCGAGATCGCCGGCCTGCGGGCCCAGCGCGCGTCACTGATGGGGTTCGCCACCCACGCGGACCTGACCGTCGTCGATCAGACCGCGAAGACGGTCGAGGCGGTGGAGGACCTGCTCGGCCGGCTGGTCGGCCCGGCGGTGGCCAACGCCAACGCTGAGGCCGCGGCGATGGCCGAGATCGCCCGGGCCGATGGTGTCGAACTCGCGCCGTGGGACTGGGCGTTCTATTCCGAGCGGGTGCGCGCCGAGCGCTACTCGGTCGACACCGCAGCGCTCCGGCCGTATTTCGAGCTCGACCGGGTCCTGGTCGACGGCGTCTTCCACGCTGCGGAGCTGGTCTACGGCATCACCTTCCACCTGCGGGACGACCTGTCCGGCTATCACCCGGATGTCCGGGTCTGGGAGGTCCGCGACGCCGACGGATCGCCGGTGGGGCTCTTCCTCGGGGACTTCTACGCCCGCGAGGGCAAGCGCGGTGGCGCCTGGATGTCGTCGTTCGTCGATCAGTCCGCGCTTCTCGATCTCCGACCCGTTGTGGTCAACAACCTCAATATCAACCGGGCACCGGCCGGGCAGCCGACGTTGCTCACCCTGGACGAAGTGACGACGCTGTTCCACGAATTCGGCCACGCCCTGCACGGGCTCTTCTCCGACGTCACCTACCCGCGGCTGACCGGTACCGAGGTCCCTGCCGATTTCGTCGAGTACCCCAGCCAGGTCAACGAGATGTGGGCACTGTGGCCGGAAGTGCTCGCCAACTATGCGCACCACGTCGGCACCGGCGAGCCGTTGCCGCAGACGACCGTCGACGCGATCCGAGCGGCCGAATTGTGGGGCAGCGGATTCGGCACCACCGAGTACCTCGGGGCCACCCTGCTGGACTGGGCCTGGCACCGGATCACCACCGACACGGTGATCACCGACCCATTGGAGTTCGAAGCAGAAGCGCTGGAGCGGGCCGGTCTGGCCCTCGAGCTGATTCCACCGCGCTACCGCACCAGCTACTTCCAGCACATCTTCGCCGGTGGGTACTCGGCCGGCTACTACTCCTACATCTGGGCCGAGGTGCTGGACGCCGACACTGTCGAGTGGTTCAAGGACAACGGCGGGCTCACCCGCGAGAACGGCGACACGTTCCGCCGCAAACTGCTCTCGGTCGGCGGCTCCAAGGACGCTGTCGGCGCGTTCCGGGACGTCCGCGGAAGGGATGCGGACATCACCCCACTGCTGCGTCGCCGCGGGTTGGACCGCGCCCGGAACTGATGTCCGGCAACCCCGCTGCGCACTGCTTGACCTGAACTGCGGTAGAGCATCTAGCGTCCGGGTGATGAGAGCAATCGTGCTGCGCGCCTACGGCCCCGCCGAGAATCTGGTCCTGGAGGAGGTTCCGGAGCTGCAGCCGGGCCCCGGTCAGGTGCGCATCGACGTGCACGCCTGCGGGGTGCACCTGATCGACACCGCACTGCGAGCCGGACGGTCGATGGGTGCGGCTCCGCTCGGCGAGCTGCCCCAGGTACCGGGCCGTGAGGTGGCCGGCCGGGTCGACCTGATCGGCGACGGCGTCGACGCTGCGTGGCTCGGACGCCGGGTGGTGGTGCACCTCGGCGCGGTCTCGGGAGGGTATGCAGCACAGGCGGTGTGCGACATGACCCGGATGCACCGGGTACCGGACGGGGTGACCGACGCCGAGGCGGTGGCGTTGATCGGCACCGGGCGGACCGCGCTCGGCATCCTGGATCGGGCCGGAGTGGGGGCGGCGGACACCGTCCTGGTGACCGCGGCCGCGGGAGGCCTGGGTGCCCTGCTGGTCCAGGCCTGCCTGACGGCCGGCGCGGTCGTGGTCGGGGTGGCCGGCGGGGCCGGCAAGGTGGACGTGGTGGCAGGCCTGGGCGCACAGGTCGCGGTCGACTACACCACGGCGGGCTGGCCGGATCTGGTCGCGAAGCGATTGGCCGGTCGGCCGGTCACCGTGGCGCTCGACGGCGTCGGGGGCGATACCGGTAAGGCCGCCCTGCGGCTGCTCGGCCGGGACGGCCGGTTGCTGATGTTCGGCTGGTCCTCGGGTCACCCGATCGAATTCGGACCTTATGACCTGTTCCCGAACGGTCTGACCGTGGGCGTGGCGATCGCTCCGCGCGGCGGGACCGGTCCGGGCAGCCTGCGACGGCTCGAGGAGCGCTCGCTGGAGCAGGGCGCGCGCGGGGCCTGGCGCCCGCTGGTCACGGAGTTCCCGCTGGATCAGGCACCCGCGGCGCACACCGCGCTGTCCGAGCGCCGCACCACCGGTAAGGTGGTGCTGGTGCCGTGACGGCCGAGGAGGGCGGTCATCGCCGCATCCCGGTGCGGTGCGCCGCGGAGGCGAAACCCAGCCAGGTGTGGCGGTTTCCGGCCCAGCACCAACCGACCTTCGGCGCGTTGCGGCGGTCGGGTCCGTCCCGCGCCGGTTCCGTTGCTGATCCAGATGGCGGGGGTTCGGGCGTCCGCTGCACCATTCGGCTTGCGCAGCCGGGAGCCGATGGTCATGAAGCAACGGCCGCGTTCGAGCGCAGCGGGCTGCTGGAGCAGCCAGTGGACGCCTTCGCCGATGGTGAGGGGGCTGCGGTGGGCTGCGGTGATCGACACCAACGCCTCGTCCGGACTCCAGTTGGCCAGATGATCGCCGCGGCTGACGTCTTCGACGACATAGATCGCATCGGTGGGTAGCTGCACCTGATCGATCGGCGAGAAGTCGTCGACGTCCGGCATGTCCACCACGACGAACCCGCTCTTTCCTTCGAAGTCGAGCAACGGGACGAGAGCCGAAGCGCGGACCAGACCGGGGTGGATGACGAGGAGCGCCCCGGTGCGGTGATCACCCACCACGGCGGCGCGCAGCTCGGCGGCGGTCAGACCCGCCCAGTCGTGCACGCCGAGGCCGATCAGTCGGTCGGCCTGGGTGCTCAGCGCGGGAAGATCGGGTGCGAGGACGGCAGGCACAGTTCTCCTGAGGGTCGAGGCTCTCTGGCGTCTCTCCTCAACGTGACATGTCGCGCCGAAGTTCCGACCTCGCCGCTCCGCGACCCTGGCGCTCCGCCCCGGGTTGCCGGCGCACTGAGGCCGGTCGCCCGGCCGGCATCCGCAACAGGGGCGTCGACCGGAGGTGCACTATCCTCGGCCGACGTGACCGAACACGCAGATCTCGCCGGCTACCGGCACCTGGCGTCGGGCAAGGTCAGGGACATCTACGAGGTGGACGACGATCTGCTGCTGTTCGTCGCCAGCGACCGGATCAGCGCCTACGACCACGTGCTGCCGACCGTGATCCCGGACAAGGGCCGGGTACTCACCGCGATGAGCATGTTCTGGTTCGACCTGCTGTCGGACGTGCTGCCGCATCATGTCGTGGCCGTGCAGGATCCACGCATCCCGGTCGAGGTGGCCGGCCGCGCCATGCTGGTGCACCGACTGGAGATGCTTCCCGTCGAGTGCGTGGCTCGCGGTTATCTGACCGGGTCGGGACTGCTCGACTACCGGGCGACGGGCAGCGTGTGCGGCGTGGACCTGCCTTCCGGTCTGGTCGAGTCGTCGCAGCTCCCCGAGCCGATCTTCACCCCGGCGGCCAAGGCCGAGATCGGCGCCCACGACGAGAACGTCAGCTACGACGCCGTTGTCGCGACGGTCGGTGCGGCGCGGGCGGCGGAACTGCGTGCGCTCACCCTGACCCTGTACCGGACCGCCGCCGATCATGCCGCCGGGCGCGGGGTGATCCTTGCCGACACCAAGTTCGAGTTCGGAATGCGTGACGGAGGCGTGGTCCTGGGGGATGAGGTGCTGACTCCGGACTCGTCGCGGTACTGGCCGTCCGCCGGATATCGGCCGGGTCGGGTGCAGCCGTCCTTCGACAAGCAATTTGTGCGGGACTGGCTGACCTCAGCGGCCTCGGGCTGGGATCGGGCGTCGGAGGTCGCACCGCCGCCCCTGCCCGACGAGGTGGTCGCCGCCACCAGGGCGCGCTACATCGAGGCGTACGAACGGATCTCGGGCGCGTCGTTCGACGATTGGCCGGGCGGGACATAACCGCGTCGTCGGCGCCCAGCGGGCGGGCATGCATCAGGTTGAGCGAGCAGGGGGGTGGCGTAGCCCGTTCCTGTCACGCCACGCCGGTCGGTTCGGGCTACCCCTGCCAGCAACGGGCTACCCCCTGGGACCGGCCCCGCACAGCCCCGCGGGCGTAGCCCGTTCCTGTCACGCCACGCCGAACAGACCTGGCTACCCCTGCCAGCAACGGGCTACCCCCTGGGACCGGCCCCGCACAGCCCCGCGGGCGTAGCCCGTTCCTGTCACGCCACGCCGGTCGGTTCGGGCTACGGGCGCCAAGACCGGGCTACGCCCCTTGGTGGGCTGCCAGCTCGGGCGAGTCCGTGACGTCGAGCCGGGAAGTAACGATCGTGGATCCCGATGCGCACCAGGTCCTGTTCGAGCACGAGTTCGTCCGGGTGATCCACGCTCTCGCCTCCCACGGTTGGGAAAGTGCGATGCACTCGCACCTGCCGATGGTCGTGGTCAACCTCGGTTCAGGGCGACAGAAGGTGACCTGGGCGGACGGGACGACCCAGATCGTGGATCTGAACCCCGGCGCTGTCGTCTGGCAGGATCACGCCTTCGATCACGCCTGGGAGTTGCTGGCGGGCGATGTCGACGTGATCCTCGTCGAGGTCGCGTCGGCGAACGTTGCGGAGTAGGTGCCACGTCGCAGACCGGCGAAGCGACCGGCCGACCGGGTGATCAGCCGTGCACGGCGAGCGGTCGAGTGAGCTAGCGACTGTCCTTCTTGGCCTGACGCCGATTGCCGGCAGCCGCCTGTGTCGATACCCGTTTCTTCGCAGCGGGAGTCGTCAGTCGACGATCGGCGGCGGTCCGTTGCACGGCCTGCGTCGGCTTCGTCGGCCCGGCCGCCGAGCGGGCCGGCGGAGGCAGCTTGTCCGCCCGCGCCGCCGCCAGCCGTTCCAGACGCAGCTCGGCAGCGCTCTGCCGAGCCGCTGCGGCAAGCCGCCTGCTCACCCTGGCGAGAGCATCCTCGAACACCTCGGCCTTGCCGGCGTTACGTCGGTTCGCGGGGCGGGCAGCGCCGCGGCCACCCTTTTCGGCAACCCGGTCGCCGGCCTCGCGCCGGTAGATCTTGACGAACTTGGTGCGGGCCCGACGGATCCGGTCGTGCAATTCGGCGAGGCCGTCTTCGTCCAGGGTCGCCATCCGATCGGGTTCGGTCTCCATCAGAAGGACCTTCTCCGACTCGGACAACGAGTTGAGCAGCGCCTGGTTCATGGTGATCCGTCCTGGTGGCCGTTCGGAAGCCGGTGCTGGTTCTCATGATGGTGCACCGGAGGGCATCGCGCACCGGCACCTCGCCGGCGCCCGGGGCCGTTGCCGATTCCTGTGCCATGCCGCTGCCGGTGTCCCCGGGTCCGGAGACGGAGGGGAACACGACGGACCGCCGCCGGAACGAGGCCGGCGGCGGTCTGGGTGCGGTGTGCGGTCGGTCAGGATGCGTCGTAGCGCGCGATGACGATCGGTTCGTTGCGTGCCGTTGCCGACGGCGATCGCCCGGCATCAGCGGGTCCGGACAAATTGATGGCGGTGCGGGCATCGCCGCTGCACCATGGACTTCCAGCACCCGCCGGACCGCCGGACCGCCGGCAGATCTTGGAGCCGCTCCGTGGCCGGCCGCAACGTCGCATTGCTGCGCGACCGGCGCTTCGATCTGCTGCTCGCCGCCCGCACGATCTCGATGTTGGGCAGCTCGTTCGCTCCGGTGGCCCTCGCGTTCGGCGTGCTCGCCCTTCCCGGTGCCACCCCGGGCACGCTGTCCATCGTGTTGGCCGGCGAGGCGATCCCGGTGGTGCTCTTCCTGCTCGTCGGTGGGGTGATCGCGGACCGGTTCCACCGGAACCTGGTGATGATGGTCGGGGAGGGCCTCAATGCGGTCGCGTTCGGCGCGCTGGGCGCCATGTTGATCTCCGGGTGGGCGCCGATCCCGGTGATGACCGCGGCCGCGGCGATCGGCGGGATCGGCTCCGCCGTCCTGTTTCCCGCGCTGACCGGCATCATCCCGGACGTCGTCGGCAAGGAGGATCTGCACACCGCGAACGCCCTGCTGGGGCTGGGGGCCAATGTGGCCAGGGTGGCCGGGTTGGTGGTCAGCGGCGCTGCAGTGGTGCTGCTCGGCGCCGGGTGGTCGCTGGCGGTGAGCGCGCTGATGTTCACCGTCGCCGCCGTGCTGATCGCATCGCTGCGGCTGACCGGGGACCATCGGGAAACCGCGGAGCAGTCGGTGTTCTCCGACCTGCGGGAGGGTTGGAACGAATTCCGGTCCCGGCAGTGGTTGTGGGTTGTGGTGGCCCAGTTCTCCGTGCTGGTGATGGCGCTGCAGGCGGCGAACGGCGTGCTCGGCCCGGTGGTCGCCCGGGAGGAACTCGGTGGCGCGCCCGCCTGGTCGGCGGTGCTGGCCGGTGAGGCCGTCGGGATGATCGTCGGGGTGCTGGTGGCTCTGCGGATCCGCCCGAAGCGGCCGATTCTGGTGGCCACCTTCATGTCCGCCGTCCCGGCGCTGCCCTACCTGCTGCTGGGGATCAGCGCTCCGCTGTGGCTGGTGGTGGTGGGAGCAGCATTGATGGGGCTGAGCTTCGACGTCTTCGGGGTGCTCTGGCAGACCACCATGCAGCGGGAGATCCCCCCGGAGGCGCTGTCCAGAGTGAGCTCGTACGACGGATTCGGGTCGGTGCTCCTGGGACCGGTGGGGCTTCTGCTCGCGGGTCCGGCCGCGGTGCTGATCGGCGCGCACACCGCGTTGATCTGGTGCGCGGTGATCGTGGTCCTCACTACGTTGGCCGCGTTGGCCGCCCCGGGCGTCCGCAACCTGCGGGCTCCGACCGAGCAGCCTGAACCCTCGGCTGCCCAGGCGCTGTCGGCCGCAGTCGCCCCCACCGTGACGACCGGCGAGCTCTGACTCGCTGACCGACTACCCGAGCAGGTCTTCGAGGGCTGCCAGGACGACCGCTGCGGGAGCGACCCGGCCCTCCGAGAGGGCCCCCACAACGGCGCCGTCGACCACCGCAAGGATGGTGCCGGGTGATACCGGCGCCTCGACCTGGCAGCCGTCGAGGATGTCGGTGATCAGCTGCTCGAGTGCCGGCCGGAAACCGGCCAGAGCGGCGGCGACCTCCGGAATTCTGGCGGCCGCCAGGAGCTGCTCATAGCGCGCGAGCAGCGCCGCAGGGTCGTCGGACGGCAGCAGCGCCCCGGTCACCGTCCGGGCGGCCGCGGCAGATCCGGTGCCCTGGCGCGCCTCCGCCACCTCGCGGCCGTGCCGCAGCCAGCTACCGGTGAGGCGTTCGGTGCCGAGGCCGAGGAGGTCGTCGAGGTGCGGGAAGTAGTACGACACCGACGCCAGCGGAAGGTCGGCAGCAGCCGCAACGGTGCGGGCCGAGCAGGCGCCGGGGCCGTACTCCTCGATCGCCCAGGCGGCGGCCGCGATCAGCGCCTCGCGCCGGGATGTCGACCGCTGCTGACGCGGGGCGCGGCCGGCCATCAGTGCGCTGCCGACCCGGCCAGCTGGAGACCCACCACGCCGATCACGATAGCCGCGATGGAGCCGATCACGACCGGATTGACCTGCCCCTTGAAGGCGACGATGCCGACGACGGCGGTGATCACCGCGCCGATGCCCACCCACGCCGCGTACGCCGGACCGACGGGCAGGGTCTTGAGCGCCATCATCAGCCCGGCCATCGACAGCGCCAGCAGCACGACGAAGCTCACGCTGGGCCACAGTCGGGTCAGGCCGTGCGACGCCTTCAACGACAGCGCCCACCCAGCCTCCAAGCAGCCGGACAGCGCAAGGATCAGCCACGCCATGGCACTCACGTCCTCTCAGTAATCATACGAGCGTACCATAGAAACGGTACAAACGTACCGAAAAGCGCACGCGGACTGTCGGGCGTCGACCGCACGCAGCTAACCTGGGGGATCCCTGTTCCCGAGGAGGCACCATGGCCGAGGCCTACATCGTCGAGGCGGTTCGATCACCGGTCGGCCGGCGCGGCGGCGGCCTGTCGAAGATCCACCCGGCCGATCTCGGTGCCCACGTGCTCATCGAGCTGATGACCCGATCGGGCATCGATCCGGTGGCCGTGGACGAAGTGATTTTCGGGTGCCTCGACCAGCTCGGACCGCAGTCGATGGATGTCGCCCGCACCTGCTGGCTGGCGGCCGGCCTGCCGGAGACCACCCCAGGGACCACCATCGACCGGCAGTGCGGGTCGTCGCAGCAGGCAGTCTCGTACGCGGCGCAGGCGGTGATGAGCGGCACCAGCGACCTGGTGGTGGCCGGCGGGGTGCAGAACATGTCGGCGATCCCGATCATGAGGTCGACCGTTGCGGCTGCGGATCTGGGCTTCCCGGACCCGTTCTCCGGATCGGTGGGCTGGGCGGCCCGCTACGGCGACGCCCCGGTATCGCAGTTCAACGGCGCCGAACTCGTGGCCGACAAGTGGGGGATCAGCCGGGAGCGGATGGAAGATTTCGCGGTGGCCTCCCATCAGCGGGCGCTTGCCGCCCAGGCCGCCGGTCACTTCGATCGGGAGATCGCCCCGATCGGCGGGATCGTCGCCGACGAGGGCCCCAGGACACCGGACCGGGCGAAGATCGCTTCGCTCGCGCCGTTGGTGCCGGGAGGTCGGTTGACGGCGGCGCTGGCGTCCCAGATCTCCGACGGTTCCGCCGCGCTGCTCATCGCGTCGGAGCGGGCGGTGGCCGAGCACGCGCTCACCCCGAGGGCGAGGATCCACCACATCAGCGCCCGCGGCGACGACCCGATCATGATGCTCACCGCACCGATCCCGGCCACCGCGCATGCCCTTGACCGCACCGGGATGAGCCTTGCCGACATGGATGTCATCGAGATCAACGAGGCGTTCGCGTCGGTGGTGCTCGCCTGGCAGGCCGAGACCGGGGCCGACCTCGCCAAGGTCAACCCGAACGGCGGCGCGATCGCTCTCGGTCATCCGCTCGGGGCGACCGGGGCCAGACTGATGACCTCGATGCTGCACGAGCTGGAACGGACCGGCGGGAGGTTCGGGCTGCAGACGATGTGCGAGGCCGGCGGTCAGGCCAACGTCACGATCATCGAACGGCTCTGACCGGGGCCGGAGCGGCCCCGGTCCGCCGGCAGCGCGCCGCGCTCAGTCCGGGCGGTGCGCCCGCACGAAGGTGTCGACGCCCGCATCGACCGCGTCGCGCACGCGCGTCTCCGACATGTCGGCGCTGCCATTCTCGGCGAGCTGCGGCAACTCCGCCGCAATCAGGGCCAGGAACTGGTGGGCGGCGAGGGTCGGGTCGGGCACCCGGATCAGACCCGCATTCCCGAGCATGGCCAGGCGGCCGGCAAGGGCCTCGACCAGGGGCGTCGCCGCGCGGGCCCGGACGGCCCTGATCAGGTCGGGGTCGCGGTTGATCTCGGCGTTCATCTGCTGCTGCAGGGACCGCGCGCAACTGCTCCGTTGACAGCCAACCAGGGCGAGCGCGACCTGGTGCAGACTCGCCCGCCAGACCCCCGGCCGCACGTCCATGGTGGCCAGGGCGGCCATCGACTCCGTGTTGAGCTGCGCCGCGCTCTGCGCGACGGACTCTCGGAACAACTGATCCTTGGCACCGAAGTGGTTGTAGATGGTCGGCTTGGAGACGCCCGACCGGGCCGCGATCGCGTCGATACTGGCCCGCTCGTAACCCTGTTCCGCGAACACCTCGGCGGCCGCGGACAAGATCGCCAGCCGCTTGTCCAGCCGGCCACGGCCCGCCCGCTGGCGTTCAGCCACCTGCGCTGCCACCGCCTCGGTGCTCGTCATGTCGCCGATGCTACTCCGCTGCTTGATCCATCAGGTCTCTTGAATTAACTAAACGGTGTAGTTAAATTTGACGATCATGACCGTCTTGAAGAGCAACGCGTCGCCGGCGGCCGCCGAGGACCGGGTCGACGCTCGGACCCGGCTGCTGGTCGCCGTGCTGGCCACAGCGGCATTCATGGCGGTACTCGACGGCACCATCGTCGGGGTCGCGCTCGCCGACCTCGCCGATGAGTTCGGTAGCCCGATCGGCACCATCGCCTGGGTGACGGCTGCGTACCTGCTCGCGGCGGGTCTGGCCATGCCGTTGTCCGGGTGGTCGGTCGACCGGTTCGGCGGCCGACGCACCTTCCTGGTGGGGCTCGGACTGTTCGTCGCCGGCTCGCTGCTCTCCGCGCTCGCCGGGTCCGTTGTCACCCTGGTGGCGTTCCGGGTGCTGCAGGGGCTGGGTGGCGGCGTGTTGGAACCGACCTCACTGACGCTGGCCGCCCGCGCCGCCGGGTCCCGGCGGATGGGTCGGGTGATGGGTTTCCTGTCGCTGATCATCAATGTCGCCCCGGTGGCCGGGCCGCTGATCGGTGGGTTGCTCGCCGGCAGCGGGCATTGGCCCTGGATCTTCCTGATCAACCTGCCGATCGGTGTGGCGGTGTTGGGGGGTGCCCTGCTGCTGGTGCGTCCGGACCGGCCAACCGGACCCGTCCAGCGCCCGGACGTGCGCGGCATGCTCCTGCTGTCGCCGGGTTTCGTTGCGCTGCTGTTCGCCGTTGACAGGCTCGGCCTGCGATCCGACGGGTGGTCGGTCGCGGTGCCGGCAGTAGCCGGCATCGTGCTGCTGGCCGGCTACGTCGTGCACGCCCTCCGCTCGACCGGCCCGGCCGTCCTGGACCTGCAGCTGCTCCGCTACCGACGGTTCGCCGGCGGGTTGGCGGTCATGGCGCTGGTCGGCCTGACCATGTACAGCCAACTGGTGGCCCTGCCGCTGTATGCCGGTGAGGTGCGCGGTCTGACCGGCGCGGCGCAGGGGCTGATCGTCTGCGGCCTCGGGCTCGGCCTCCTGATGTCGATGGGCACTGCTGGGCGGATCAGCGACCGCACCGGGCCCCGGCCGCTGGTCCGCGGCGGCGCCGTCGTCACCGGGATCGGCTTCGCGGTCTTCGCCGCGATCGGCCACGCCTGGCCGGTGTGGGCGGTGACCGTGCTGTTTCTCGGTGTCGGACTGGGCTTCGGCGCGGTGGCCGCACCGACCTTCGCCAGCGTGTACCGGGCGGTCCCGCCGGAGTCCATCGCGCAGGCCACGACGGCGATGTTCATCTCGGTGCAGCTGGCCGCATCGGTCGGAGTCGCGGTGGTCGGGCTGCTGATCGACCGGCTGGACGTGGCCGCGTTCCCGGTGCTGTTCTGGATCCTGACCGGCGGAACGGTGGCGATGGCGGCACTGAGCAGCCTGCTGCCCGGACGGCCGGACCCGGACTGACCACGGGCTCGGCACCCGCCTGTCCGGAAACCCCGGCGTCAGGAGAGCGCGATCAGCGCTCCGATGGTGAAACCGACGGCGGCCAGCCAGATCAGCGTCGGCAGGGCCTGCCACCAGGGCCGACGGGCCGGCGCCGGCGGTGGCGGATCCGGCTGCCGAACAGCTGCGTACGCGGGTGGCCCGGGCGGCGGAGCGGGTCGCGGTGGCAGCGGCTGGTTCGGGTCGAACCGCAGTTGCACGGTCTCGTCAGGGTTGACGGTCGCCGGCCACGGCTGGGGGGCAGCGGGGCGCTGGGCCGGTGGCCCTGGCGGGCCCTGCGGCCGGACCGCGGGTGCCGGCTGCTGCGGCTGCCAGCCCGACGGTGGGCCCTCGGGACGCTGTCCCGGGCCACCCGGCGGCGGAAGGTACGGTCCCTGCGGCTGCCAACCGCCGGGTGGTTGCGGAGTGCTCATGACGGCACCACCTGTCCGTTGGTCACCGCGACCGCGACCGGCGGAAGCGGCGAAGGCGCCGGTCCGGCGACGACGGCACCGGTGTTCACGTCGAACTTGCTGCCGTGGCAGGGACAGTTGATGGTGCCGTCGGAGACCGAGGTGACCAGGCACTGCTGGTGCGTGCACACGGCCGAGAAGCAGTGCACCTGGGTGCCGGTGCGGGTCAGCACCAGCTTCTGGTCCTTGAGGATCAGGCCACCACCGTCGGGGACGGCGTCAACGGCCGCAAGGGGCTGGGCATCGGGACCGGCCGGCGGTGCGTACTCCGGGCTGGGCGGGCCGCCATCGGCCGCGCTGCTGTTGGCGGCGACCGCGTACCCGGCAACGCCTGCGGCGACCGTCACCCCGAGTCCGACCGCGCCGCCGAGCAGCCGACGGCGGGACAGGTCCTGCTGAGTCATGGTGTCTCCTGCCTAGAACGCCGGGACGCCGGGTTGGGTGAACAACCACAGGGCAGAGGTCAGCCAGAGCACGACGATCAGCGTGAACACCAGGCCGCCGAGCACCGGCAGGGCCCATTTCGGCAGCGCGTGCAGTCGCAGCCCGAGCATCTTGGCCGCGAAGGCGCCATAGAACAGGCAGCCGGCGACGCTGTGGACCAGCACCCTGGTGCTGCCGGAGTCGAAACCCAACGCCCACAGGCATTGGAACGCGACCGGGAGGCTGACCACGAACGCGAGCGTGCCGCTCCACCGGTGCACCGGTCCGATCCAGCCCGGCGCGGCCCCGGCCCCAGGCAGCCGGCCCCACATCCACAGGGCGCTGAGCAGTTGGGCGATCGCCAGCACGGCCACCAGGGTGGCCAGCCACGCCTTCATCTGCACCAGCCCGGAGAACCCGAGGGTGAACAGCGCCGTGTGGGTCGGGTCGTGCAACCGCCCGTACACCCCGAGGCCGATCGCGATCAGCGCCCCGAGGAGGAACGAGATCACCAGCGGACCGCGGCGGATACGCGGCGAAGCAGGCGCCACCGGTGATGCGACCATCCCGAGCTCCTCCCGACGGAACCGGCGGCGTGCTGCCCAGAGCCGCCCGGGGACAGGAGTCGCCCGTCCCGTCCTGCGATACGCAGGACGTCCGTGGATCGGTTCAGCTCTGCCGGGTCAGCCGTTCGCCGATGTCCAGTCTGTCGAGTTTCTCCGGATTCCGCACCAGGTAGATCGTGCTGATCCGGCCCTCGAGGGTTTCCGCCATCGCCACCGAGTCCAGGACATCGTCGACGAACAACACCGCGGCGGGCTGTCCGTTCACGGTGTCGAACTCCATCCGCACCTCGCCGCCGGCCTGGTCACGGACACCGATCAGGAACCGGGCGATCTTGTCCGCGCCGGCGATCGGCCGGAGGGCGGCGGACTTGATGCCGCCGCCATCGGCGAGCAGCACGCAGTCGGGGGCGAGCAGGTCCATCAGCTCCTGCAACTCGCCGGTGACCGCCGCGGTCATGAAACTCTCGACCACCTCGCGGCTCTGTGCGGGCCCGGTGGTCACCCGTGGCCGCCGGGCCTGGACGTGATCCCGGGCGCGATGCGCGATCTGCCGGACCGCAGGCGCCGACTTGCCGACCGCGGTGGCGATCTCGTCATGGCTGAACGCGAACACCTCACGCAACACGAACACCGCCCGCTCGTCCGGGGTCAGGGTGTCCAGCACGACCAGCATTGCCATCGATACCGAGTCGGCCAACACGGCGTCCTCGGCGACGTCGGGGGAGGTGATCAGCGGCTCGGGGAGCCACGGTCCCACGTACTCCTCCCGCCGCCGGGCCGCCGACCGCAGCTTGTTCAACGCCTGCCGGGTGGCGATCTGCACCAGGTAGGCCCGCGGGTGTCGAACGGCGGACGCATCGGCCTGCGCCCAGCGCAGGTACGAGTCCTGGACCACGTCCTCGGCGTCGCCCGCGGAGCCGGTGATCTCGTAGGCAACGGTGAACAGCAGCGACCGGTGCCTGGTGAAGAAGGCGACCCGGTCGACAACCCCCTCCGTTGAGGCGCTCTCGTCCGAGGTTTCGGCACCGTGGTGCTCCGAATCGGCCATCGCCGCATTGTCCGTCATCGCGCAGGCACGCGACAGGTCTCCGAGAATCCTTGCGAGGCAAGCCCGAGCGCGGAGTTGACTCTGGACCTCAGGTTCTCGATCGCGACCATCATGGTCAACTCGACCAGCCCGGCGTCACCGAGATCGGTCCGCAACGCGGCGGCCAGTTCGTCGTCGACCACCGGCGGCGTCGCCGTCATCGCGTCGGCGTAGGCGAGCACCCGGCGCTCGCGTTCGTCGAAGATCTCCGATTCCTGCCAGTGCGGCAGAGCCTCGATCTTCGCGAGGTCGATGCCGTCGTGGTGCGCCTGGAAGTATCCGAAGTCCAGGCACCACGAGCATTCGATGCGCACCGACACCTCCAGCGCCGCGAGGAATTTCAAGGTGGGGTCGAGCGCGGAGAACTTCGCCACCCGGCGTTCGAACGCCAGATCTGCGAGCAGCACCTTGCGGTTGTGCCCGAGCGCCAGCGCGGGATCCATCACCTGCCCGTAGGTGCGCCGGCTGTACCAGTTGACCAGCGTGCCGAGCGGCCCCGGCGGCGTGGTCAGCGGCACCCGTGCCCTGGCCGAGCGGGCGGTCGGGTCGACGGCAACGGCGGGGACGACAACGGACATGACGGACTCCTTCGGACGGGACGATCGGCTACCTCGTCGACACCGGGAAGTGGGCGGGTGTGACAGATCCGGCCACGGACGTGACCGCCGCCACAGCGAACCGATCGGAGTGGCCGGTCGTAGGAACGTCCGACGCGCCGGACAGGCTCCCATCCGGGTTCCGCCGGCCGCCCAGCACCATGAAGGACCGAATTCCCATGTTCCGCTTGATCACCTCCATGCACACCCGCCGCGAGTCGGCGCGGCGGAGCCGGCAGCTGGCCCGCGCCCTCGACCTCGCACCGACACCGTCGCAGCGTCACGAGATCCTGGCGATGGCCAAGCACCACACGGTGCAGTCATTGCATTGAGCACTGCATTGAGCGGGGCGCGACCACGGCCCCGCCACCACACCTCGGCCGGGCCATCACACTTCGGCCGGGCCACCACACGTCGGACCTGATGATCAGCGCACTCCGATGGTCGCTGATCATCAGGTTCGATTCGGTCCGGTTTGTCCGTGAAACCGAACCAGATGATCAGCGACCAGGCCCTCGGCGGGCCGGTCGTCAGCGTCCCAGGCCCTCGGCGGGCCGGTCGTCAGCGTCCAGGCCCTCGGCGGGCCGGGGACCGGTCAGACGGGTGCGAGCACCTTGGGCTTGAGCAGGAACGCGACACCGTAGAGGACCGCGACCACGAGCAGCAGGTTGCGGTAGCCCGTGAGCAGCGCGGCGTACTCCAGGCACCCTCCGACGATCGCACCGAGCAGGTTGACGCCGAACGCCGCCAGCGAGTCGCCGGAGCTGGCGAACCGTTTGGAGAACGCCACGTTCGCCAGGTAGATCGGCAGGAACGCCAGGATGGTCGCGCAGATCAGCCGGGGCCAGAACGGCAGCCCCAACAGCCAGTCCGGTTGGATGATCCAGCACAGCGCGAGGGACGCGGCGATGCCGGCGAACACCACCGGTAAGGGCGGTGTTCGGAACCGTCTGGTGGTCTCGACCGCAGCCAGCACCACCACCAGCACGCCGGCGAACACCATGGCATTCACCAGCCAGGTGGTGCCGAACAGCAGCGCGAAGGTCGCCACGTTCTTCGTCTCCAGCAGGAGGAACGCCGCACCCATGAAGAACAGGTCCGCGTACGGCCGCATGGTCCGAAACGGTCCGCCCAGGGCCCGCACCGCGATCAGCGAGATCAGCAGGATGCCGGCCAGCACCCACAGGTAGATCGCCGGGATCATGCCGCCCTGGAAGTACAGGAACGGCCGGTCATCGGTGGCCGGGGCGAGCCGATCCGCGGGCACGGCGTAGTTCTTCGGCCCGCAGACCTGGTTGTTCGCGTCCAGGGCGACGGTGACAACAGCCTGGTTGGCGGCGAACTGGTCGATGCACGGTGCGTGCCCGAAGGCGTCCGCCGCGGTGCCGCCGAGCCGGTCGATGAGCCACGGCTCGCGGTAGTAGTTGTACATCGCGAAGACGCCGTCGGGGTTCAGATGGTCGCGGGCGGACTCCAACGCCTGCTCGGTGAACAGGAACGATTCGAGCCGGATCTGCGACGCACCGTTGACCAGGGCCAGCGAGTCGGGCAGCGCGAACAGGATCAGGTCGTACTTCTGGTCGGTGCCCTGCAGGAACGCCCGTCCGTCGTTGACGTGCACCGTGACCCGCGGGTCGGAGTACGGCTTGTCCGGGTGCCGCTCCTCGCCGATCTGCAGGATCCGCGGGTCGATGTCCACCGCGTCGATGTGCTTGGCCCCCCGCGACAATGCGATCGCGACGTCGGACCCCGACCCGGCGCCGACGATCAGGACGTTGTTGAGCGGGCCGTCCTGCCGGCGCTCGTACGGCGTGCGGTACTGCTCCTCGGCCTGGGTCAGCTTGAACTCCGCCGATCCCATCAGCTGGTGCGGAACACCGTTGACGTCGATGCGGACCAACGGCGCGCCCTGGGCGTCGTTGCCGACGTCGGTGGTCAGCACCTTGTAGTACGGCGACCAGGACACGCCGGGGGTCAGCGTTTCGACCAGCAGCAGAGCGATCAGGCCGGCGCCGCTGAGTACGCCGACGATCTTCGTCCAGCCGTGCAGCAGCGTCACCATCGCGATCGCGACCAGGATGCCCCAGGCCACCGACGGCGCCCGCAGGAACGACAGCAGGGTGAACGTGCCGATGCCGATCAGCGAGCCGATCAGGTCCCAGCGGTAGGCGGTCAGCGGTCGCAGCTGTCCGAAGCACCGGCCGACCACCTCCGCCGGCCCGGCCAGCACGATTGCGACGGTGATGAACACGACCGGCAGCACGGCCCAGGCGGGCGGTCCGCTGGTGGTCAGCGAGGTGAAGTAGATGACGCCCTTGCCGGTGTCCTGGTCGATCGAGACCGGGAACTTGATGACGGCCCCGACCAGCAGGATCAGCAGGATCGGCATCACCGGCAGGATCGACCACTTCTTGCGGGCGATCAGGAAGCCGCAGCCGATCCCGAGGAACGAGCCGAGCAGGACGAAGTTCGAGAAGTACGACAGATGCACGATGTTCGACCCGAGCCAGCGGATCAACGCGAGTTCCAGGAACAGCATCAGCGAGCTGCCCAGGATCAGGCGGAACACCACCTGCCGGTCGACCGGTCCGGTCTCGGCCGGCACCCGCCCGGAATCGGCGGCGGTGTCGGTGGTGCGCTCGCTCATCAAGAGCCCCCAGACGGTCGACCGCGGCCGACCTGTGGCGTGGTCGTCGTCTGCGTCGTGCGTTCCGCGAGGGGCCCGGGGGCCCGCGCGGCTGGCTCATGGTGCCGTGCCGATGGCGCCATGAGCAACATGCTGTCGTAGCGAAGATCTACCTCAGAGCTCGGCCGGTGACCCGTCGTCGAGGTCCAGCCACCTGGTCTGCTGCGGACCCAGCCGCTGCAGCATGCCGTACACCATCCCGGGGCCGGCCAGCAGCTTCTCGTGGATCGGGATCGCCACCTGCGGGGCGATCGACCGGAAGTACTCGACCGCTTCCTTCGTCGCCATCCACGGCGCCATCACCGGCAAGGCCAGGATCTCGACGTCGGTGTCCGGGATGGTGAAGGAGTCCCCGGGGTGATAGAGCCGGCCACCGACCAGGTAGCAGACGTTGGTCACCCTGGGAATGTCCGCGTGCACGATCGCGTGCCACTCTCCGCTGACGGCGACCGGAGTGCCGACGTCCAGGGTCTCGCCGGCCCCGACCACGGTGGCGGTGACGCCGCCGCCGGCCAGCTCGGCCGCGCCGTCGCGGTCGGCGAACACGGCCGCCTGCGGATTGGCCCCCAGCAGCGCCGCGATCCGCGGCGGGTCGATGTGGTCGCCGTGCCCGTGCGTGACGAGCACCGCGGTGAGATCCGTCAGGTCGTCCCAGCCGGGCGAGAACGCCCCAGGGTCGATCAGGATGTTCGCCTCCCCGTCGCGGACCTGCAGGCACGAGTGACCGAACTTGGTGATCTGCATGGTGCTCCTTCTGTGTCGAGCGCCGCCCGATTGTCCGGCCGCCGGTCAGTGCGTGACGATCCACGCCGCGACGAACCCGAGGGCGTTGGTTGCCCAGTGCAACAGCATTGTCGTCTTGATCCCCTTGCCGAGGCGGGCCAGCGCGCAGAGCAGCACCCCGGCCAGCACCATTGCCCCGATCGCCAGCACAGTGGTCAGCAGCTGGTCGCCACCGAACGCGTCGGCGACCGCCTGGTTGCCGGTGGCGATGCCCAGCGACGGCAGGATGTGCCAGAGGCCGAACAGGAAGGACGCGCCGAGCACCGGTCCCCATCGCCACCTGATCGCCGGGGAGGCGCCCATCAGCGCCGGCAGCACCCCACGGAAGGCCACCTCCTCGAGGACCACGGTGCCCAGCGGGATCCGGACGAAGACCTGGTAGAGCATTCCGGCGACGCCGGAGTCAGCGACCCGGCTGTCGAAGAATGCCTCCCTGGTCGCCGGGATCACCATGCCCAGGCCGAACAGGCACGCTGTGCCGGCGGCGAGCAGCAGCCCGATCCCCACCGGCCGATGCCAGTGCCGGATGCCCAGACCGACGGCCACCGGTCCGGCCCCGCCCCGGGCCGCGATCAGCACCAGGGCCACGGCGACGGAGAAGTTCCATGGCACGTAGGCCCATGGCGGCAGGATCCGGTTCGACATCACATTGCTGACCGCCAGCAGCGAGATCGCGGCGGCCAGCGCCAACAGGCGGCGGCGTCGCGCGTTGTGCCGGACGGCGGTCGGCGCGACCGTGGTGGCGGAGGCCATGGCTCCATGGTGGACCGCCGGGGCGCCGGACGGAATCACGCGGGTCGCCGGTCCACCCACCCGCCGGGTGGGTGATGATGAAAATGTCGGCGCTGCGCCCGGCGGAGCGGGAGTCAACGGTCGCCGGCGCGGGCGCGGAAGGGGTGCATGGTGGCCGTCCGGACCGTCAGATCCGTCCGGGATCCGTACGCGGACTTCCTGCGCGCCTTCAGCCTGCTCGTCGTCATTCTCTGGCACTGGTGCTTCACGATCCTGATCTGGGGCGATCAGGGCCCGTACGCCACCAGCCCACTGGGCCTCACCTCCGGACTGTGGATCGCCACCTGGCTGCTGCAGGTGCTGCCGGTGTTCTTCTACATCGGCGGCTACGTGCACCTCAAGGCGTGGGAGCGGGCGGCCTCCCGTGGCGACCGGATCTGGCACTTCGCGCTCAAGCAGGCCAGGGCACTGGCCGTCCCCTCCGGCGCCCTGCTGCTGACCTGGATCGTGCTGGGCATCATCGTCGGCAGCGTCTTCAACGTCAGCTGGATGGGTCGGGCGGTGCTGATGGTGGTCTCGCCGCTGTGGTTCGTGGCGACCTACCTGGCGTTCATCTGCCTGCTGCCGATCACCGTCTGGCTGCACCGCCGCTACGACGCCCTGGTTCTCGTGGTGTTCGGCGGGATGGCGATCGTGGTCGACATCCTGCGATTCCGCTACCACATCCCCGGGGTCGAGTGGGCGAACATGATCTTCGTCTGGGGCTTCGCGTTCCAGCTGGGCTTCTTCCACGGAAGGATCTCCGGCGTCGACTCGGCGCCGCGCTACTCCGACGGTCGGGTGGACTGGGAGTACCAGTCGCCCAGAGCCAGGCAGACCGCCAAGATGCTGACCCTGACCGGGTTGTTCGCGCTGATCGGGCTGGTTTTCTCCGGGCTCTACCCCGGCTCGATGGTCGGGGTGCCGGGCCAGGGCTCGAACATGGCGCCGCCGACGGTCTGCATCATCGCGCTCACCGTCTTCCAGGTCGGGGTGGCCGAGCTGATCCGGCCCTCGGTGCTCAGGGCGCTGGGTTCCGGCGGGGTGTTCGCCAGGGTGATGGGCGTGATCACCCGATTCGCGCTGCCGCTGTTCCTGTTCCACACCACCGGAATGGCGCTGTCCAGGGCGGTCGAGTGGACGATCTTCGGCAATCGCACCGAGGCCGTGCAGATCAGCTGGAGCTGGTGGCTGCTCAGACCGGTGGCCATCATCGGGCCGCTGCTGGCGACCCTCCCGGTGATCTGGTTGTTCGGCAGGCGCTGGCAGAACAAGCCGCCACCGGTGGAACGACGCCGGGTGCTGCTCTCCGAAGACGACCCAGCCACCCCAGCCGTCCCAGCCGTCACAGCCGTCCTGGACGGCGAGGTCGGCGACGGCGGCGACTTCCCGGACGAACCGGACAAGCGGCGGGCTGCCGAGCGGCGCCGTACGGTCGGTCGGACTACTGCTTCCGATCGGCGCAGTCACGGGTAGTGTTCGCCCGAGCCCCGCGGGTCGGCCGGGGGAGCGGCTGCGAGCGGATAGGGCATCGATGACGACGAGCCTGTTCATCGTGGTGCTGGTCATTGCGACCGCGCTCATCTTCGACTTCACGAACGGGTTCCACGACAGCGCGAACGCCATGGCCACCTCGGTGGCCACCGGCGCTCTGCGGCCCAGGGTCGCCGTCGGCCTCGGTGCGGTGCTGAACGTGGCCGGTGCGTTCCTGTCCACCGCGGTGGCCAAGACCATCTCCGGAGGCATGGTCAACGACGCGCTGGTCACCCCGACGATGATTTTCGCCGGTCTGGTCGGCGCGATCCTCTGGAACCTGGTGACCTGGCTGTTCGGCCTTCCGTCGTCCTCATCGCACGCCTTGTTCGGCGGGCTGATCGGCGCCGTCGTTGTCGGTGCCGGTGTCAGCGGTGTCAACGGCTCGGTGATCGTCTCCAAGATCCTGCTACCGGCCATCATCGCGCCGGTGGTGGCCGGCCTGGCCGCGGCGGGTGCGGTCTGGCTCGCCGATCGGATCACCCGCAGGTTGGCGGCGGACCGCGCGGCGGCCGGCTTCCGCCGGGCGCAGCCGTTCACGGCCTCCCTGGTGGCGCTCGCCCACGGCACCTCGGACGGGCAGAAGACCATGGGGGTGATCACCCTGGTGCTGATCACCAGCGGTCACCAGGAGTCCGGAACCGGTCCGCAGACCTGGGTGGTCGCCGCCGCCGGCCTGGCCATCGGGCTCGGCACCTTCTCCGGCGGCTGGCGCATCATGCGGACCATGGGGCGCGGCCTGGTGCAGGTCGACCCCGGCCAGGGATTCGCCGCCGAGGCCTCCTCGACGGCAGCCATCCTGGCGTCGTCACATCTGGGGATCGGGCTGTCCACCACCCAGGTGTGCTCCGGCTCGATCGTCGGCGTCGGGCTCGGCCGACCCGGTTCGGGGGTGCGGTGGCGGGTCGCGCGGCGGATGGGTGGCGCCTGGCTGCTGACCCTGCCGGCGGCCTCGATCATGGGCGGTCTGGCGGCACTGCTCGCCGGGACGGGCACCGCCGGGACCATGGCCGTCTTCGGGCTCCTGGTGATCGGCTCTGCCGCCATCTGGACGATCTCCCGCCGCAACCGGATCACGCACGCCAACGTCAACGACTCCCGCGAGGTCACCGTGCTCGCCGAGCCGACGCCGGACGCCGCCGCCATCGACCAGGTGACTGCCGCATGAAGATCGACTGGAGTGCGCTGGGCCTGGTCTGTGCCGTCACGCTGGGCGCCGCGGTGCTGCTGGTCGGAGTGGTCGCAGTGGCCATCCGCGCGTTCGCGGCCTCGACCGATCGGGTGGCTGCCGGCCAGGACGGTGCTGCCGCCCGGGCCGCCGGTGTCGCCTGCGTGGTGCTGGCCGCTGCGGCCGTGCTGTTCGGCCTTTACCTGATCGTTCCCCAGTTCCACTGACACCAGCGATGGCACTGACACCGTCGATGCACCGAATCCCGTCCACCGTTGCCCCACCCGATCAGGAGGATCTCCGATGACGACAGCACCTTCCGATGTCCGTGCCGAGCAGCGGACGGAAGCCGACCCGGTCGTGGTCGCCTCGGAGGTCCCCACCCACTGGTACAACCTGGCCGCCGACCTTCCGTCGCCGGTACCGCCCGCCCTGCATCCCGGCACCCGGCAGCCGCTGACGCCGGACGACCTGGCGCCGCTGTTCCCGATGGCCCTGATCGGCCAGGAGGTGTCCACCCAGCGTTGGATCGAGATCCCCGAACCCGTCCGGGAGATCTACGCGATGTGGCGGCCGTCGCCGCTGTTCCGGGCCCGCCGGTTGGAACAGGCCCTGGGCACTCCGGCTCGGATCTACTACAAGTACGAAGGGGTCAGCCCGGTCGGCTCGCACAAGCCGAACACCGCGGTCGCCCAGGCCTACTACAACAAGGCCGAGGGGATCACCAAGCTCACAACGGAGACCGGCGCCGGCCAGTGGGGCGCCGCGCTGTCGATGGCCTGCGCCCTGCTCGGTCTTGAGTGCGAGGTCTGGCAGGTACGGGCGTCCTACGACGCGAAGCCGTACCGGCGGATGCAGATGGAGGTCTACGGCGGGGTCTGCCACCCGTCGCCGTCGGACCTCACGCAGGCCGGCCGGGCGATGTTGGCCGCCGACCCGGACACCACCGGCTCGCTGGGCATGGCGATCAGTGAGGCCGTCGAGGCGGCCGCGACGGATCCCGAAGCGCACTACGCGCTCGGCAGTGTGCTGAACCACGTCATGGTGCACCAGTCGGTGATCGGGCAGGAGGCGCTCGCTCAACTCGACCAGATCGACGAGCGGGCCGACATCATCTTCGGCTGTGCGGGCGGCGGATCGAACCTGGGCGGACTGAGCTTTCCGTTCCTGGGCCGGAACCTGCGGGAGGGCACCGGGACCAGGGTGGTGGCCTGCGAGCCGGCTGCCTGCCCGTCGTTGACCCAGGGCGAGTACCGGTACGACTTCGGCGACGTCGCCGGCCTGACGCCGCTGCTGAAGATGCACACGCTCGGCAACGACTTCGTGCCACCGCCCATCCACGCCGGCGGTCTGCGCTACCACGGGATGGCCCCGATGGTCTCGCACGCCTACGAGCTCGGGCTGCTGGAGGCCGTCGCCGTCGACCAGGACACCGCCTTCGCCGCGGGGATCGAGTTCGCCAGGGCCGAGGGCATCATCCCGGCGCCGGAATCGACCCACGCGGTTGCCGGGGCGATCGCCCATGCCCGCCGGGCGACCGACGCGGAGACCATCGTCATCGGCCTCTCCGGGAACGGGGTGCTCGACCTGCCCGCGTATCACGACTACGTCTGAGGGCCCGGCCGCGGCCGGGTCGACGACGAGGGGCTGCCGCGGCCGCCGGGTCGCATGGAGAACCGTCGGATGCGTTGCGAACCGTTCGAACGGTTCTCAGCGCCACGAAACGTTCTCACCGACACCTGTGGCCAGGGTCGCCACCGAGCGACGCGGAGCTGTGTGGGCCCGGTCACCCCGGTCCCGGCCGATAGACTCGGTGCTGCAAGCGCACCCGCCGACCCCTGGAGCAGCGCCGTGGCCCGCGTGGCAGTCGACGTCGTCATCAAGTCCGAAATCCTCGACCCGCAGGGCAAGGCCATCCTGGCCGCGCTGTCCCGCACCGGACACCCCGGGGTGTCCGCGGTACGGCAGGGCAAGCACTTCGACCTCGAGGTCGACGACACGGTGTCCGAGGACGATCTGGAGCAGATCGCCGGCACCCTGCTGGCGAACCCGGTGATCGAGACCTGGACCGTGACGCGGGTGGCCGAGTGAGTCCACGCGTCGGCGTCATCACCTTTCCCGGCACCCTCGACGACGTCGACGCGCTCCGCGCGGTCCGCTACGCCGAGGCCGAGCCGGTCTCGCTGTGGCACGCCGACGCGGACCTGAAGTCGGTGGACGCGGTGGTGGTCCCCGGCGGCTTCTCCTACGGCGACTACCTGCGGGCCGGAGCGATCGCGTCCCAGGCCCCGGTGATGCGTGCGGTGATCGACGCGGCCCGCGGCGGCCTACCGGTGCTCGGCATCTGCAACGGATTCCAGGTGTTGTGCGAGGCAGGGCTGCTGCCCGGCGCGCTGCTGCGCAACGCCGGTCTGAAGTTCCTCTGCCGGGACCAGTGGTTGCGCGCCGAGAACACCGCGACGGTATGGACGTCCCGGTACGAGCACGGCGCCGAGATCCTGATCCCGTTGAAGAACGCCGAGGGACGGTACGTCGCCGACGCCCGGGTGCTGGACGAACTCGAGGCGGAAGGTCGGGTGTTGTTCCGCTATGTCGGGGACGGCCCGCACCAGGGCAACCCCAACGGATCCCTGCGCGACATCGCCGGCATCTGTTCGGCCGACGGCCGGATCGCCGGCCTGATGCCGCATCCCGAGCACGCCATCGACCCGCTCACCGGGCCCACCGACGACGGGCTCGGCTTCTTCCTGTCCGTGGTCGACTCGCTGGTGGCCGCCGCATGACCGCGTGCCCGGACACCGTCGAGAACGCCGCCGCCACGCCCGACCAGCAGCAACCGTTCACCGAGCTGGGGCTCAAGGACGACGAGTACGCCCGGATCCGGGAGATCCTCGGTCGCCGCCCCACCGACGCCGAGCTGGCCATGTACGCGGTGATGTGGTCGGAGCACTGCTCGTACAAATCGTCCAAGGTCCACCTGAAGTACTTCGGCGACACCACGACCGACCGGATGCGCTCGACCATGCTGGCCGGCATCGGCGACAACGCCGGGGTGGTCGACATCGGCGGCGGCTGGGCGGTCACCTTCAAGGTCGAGTCGCACAACCACCCGTCATTCGTCGAGCCCTACCAGGGAGCGGCGACCGGCGTCGGCGGCATCGTCCGCGACATCCTCGCCATGGGGGCGCGACCGGTCGCCGTGATGGACCAGCTGCGGTTCGGCCCGGCCGATGCGCCGGACTCCCAGCGCGTCGTACCCGGGATCGTTGCCGGGGTCGGCGGGTACGGGAACTCGTTGGGGCTGCCCAACATCGGCGGCGAGGTGGTGTTCGACCCGTCGTACGCCGGCAACCCGCTGGTCAACGCCGGCGCGATCGGAGTACTGCGCGCGGCCGACCTCTACACCGCCCAGGCGACCGGCGCCGGCAACAAGGTGATCCTCTACGGGTCGGCCACCGGCCTCGACGGGATCGGCGGCGCGTCGGTGCTCGCCTCCACCACGTTCGACGACGACGACTCCGGTCCGGCTCGTCGCAAGCTGCCGAGCGTCCAGGTCGGCGACCCCTTCGCGGAGAAGGTGCTGATCGAATGCACCCTCGAAGTGGTGGCCGCCCGGCTGGTGGTCGGGATCCAGGACCTCGGCGCGGCCGGGCTGGCGTGTGCCACTTCGGAACTCGCTTCCGCAGGGGACGGCGGCATGCTCGTCGATCTGGACCAGGTGCCGTTGCGGGCCGATGGCATGAACGCGGTGGAGATCCTGTCCAGTGAATCGCAGGAGCGGATGTGCGCGGTCGTCACACCGGACAAGGTGGACGCGTTCCTGGCCGTCTGCGCGAAGTGGGAGGTGGAGGCCGACGTCATCGGTGAGGTGACCGGCACCGGGCGCCTCGTCATCACCCACCACGGGGACGTCGTCGTCGATGTCGAGCCCCGCACCGTCGCCCACGACGGTCCGGTGCTGCACCGGCCGGTTCAGCGCCCGGAGGCCCAGGATGCCTTGCAGGCCAACACTTCTGCTGCACTGGCCCGGCCGGCCGTCGACGAGCTGGCCGAGCTGATCCTGCGGATGGCGGCCTCGCCGAACCTGTGCTCACGCGGCCTGGGTCACCGACCAGTACGACCGGTACGTGCGTGGGAACACCGTGTTGGCGCAGCCGGCCGACGCCGGCATCGTGCGGGTCAGCGACGACTCGCCGCTCGGACTCGCCATGTCCACCGACTGCAACGGTCGGTTCACCATGCTCGACCCCTACGCGGGTGCGCAGCTGGCGCTGGCCGAGGCCTACCGCAATGTGGCCACCACCGGGGCGGTGCCGCTGGCCGTCACCGACTGCCTCAACTTCGGGTCGCCGGAGGATCCAGCGGTGATGTGGCAGTTCCAGCAGGCGATCCACGGGCTGGCCGACGGTTGCGCCGAACTCGGGATCCCGGTCACCGGCGGCAATGTCAGCTTCTACAACCAGACCGGCGCCACCGCCATCCTGCCGACCCCGGTGGTCGGCGTGCTCGGGGTGATCGACGACGTGCGGCGCCGGACCGTGCCGGGCATCGGACACGAGACCGGCGAGACGCTGCTGCTGCTCGGCGAGACCCGTGACGAGCTCGACGGTTCCGAATGGGCCAACCTGGTGCACGGCCACCTCGGCGGCCGGCCGCCGCTGGTCGATCTGGCTGCCGAGCGGCTGCTCGGCGAGATCCTGGTAGCGGGCTCGCGGGACGGGATGATCTCCGCGGCCCACGACCTGTCCGAGGGTGGCCTGGCCCAGGCGCTGGTCGAGATGTGCCTGGTCGGCGAGGTCGGCGCCCGGGTGGTGCTGCCCGAAGGAACGGATCCGTTCGTGCAGCTGTTCGCCGAATCGGCGGCCCGGGTGGTGGTGGCGGTGCCGCGCACCGAGGAGCTCCGGTTCACCGAGATGTGCCAGGCGAGGTCGCAACCGTGGGTGCGGATCGGTGTGGTGGATTCTGGTGCCACAGCTGATCCCGTCGATCAGTACCTGGACATCCAGGGGGTCGCGCGGCTTCCACTCGGTGAGCTCCGGTCGGCATGGGAGGGCACCCTGCCCGCCCTGTTCGGATGACGAACCCTCCGGACCGACGCCCCCCGGTGCTCACCGAGGTCTGCGTCGACTCGGCCTCCGGTGCGCTGGCCGCCTGGCACGGCGGCGCCGACCGCATCGAACTGTGCGCCGCGCTGGAGACCGGCGGCCTCACCCCGTCGGAGGGCCTGCAGGAGCAGGCCGCGGCCGCCATGACGCTGCCGGTGCACGTGCTGGTTCGTCCGCGGCAAGGCGACTTCTGCTATGACTCCCGCGAGATCGCCACCATGGAAGCCGATATCGTCCGAGCGGTGGCTCGAGGCTGTGCCGCCGTGGTGACCGGAGTGCTGACCGCGGAGGGCACGGTCGACCGGGACGCCACCGCCCGGCTCATCGATGCCGCCGACGGACGGCCGGTGACGTTCTACCGCGCGTTCGATCTGGTGGAGGACCAGCTCGGCGCTCTGGACGTGCTGATGGAGCTGGGCGTCGCCAGGGTGCTCACCTCCGGCGGCAGCCGGACAGCCGCCGACGGGGCCCGCCGGCTCGCCGAGCTGGTCCGGCACGGGGCCGGTCAGATCATCGTGCTGGCCGGCGCCGGCATCAGCCCGACCAACGCGGCCACCATCGTGCGCAGCAGTGGCGTCCGGGAGATCCACTTCTCCGCCCGCAAGGCGGTCGAGACGCCGATGCGCCACCGCAACCCCGATGTCATCCTGGGGGCAGGTCCGGACAGCCGCCGGGGCACCACCTCCGCCGGCGTTGTGGCGGCGACGGTGGCAGCGGTCGCCGACCTGTAGGGCCTCATCGGGCAGGTCAGGTCGGGTTCCCTGTGGCCGGACGGTTGAGGGTTCAGTAGCCTTTCCGATGACCGCCGAGCAGCCGAGGACGCGGTCTGCTGAGGGGGTCGCCGTGGATTTCACCACCCAGGAGCCCGCGGATCGCGCGGCGCTGCTCCTCGATGCCGCCGACCGGCTCGATCGGCTGTCCGGGCACCTCGGTGACGACGCCGGGGCGCCCCACGATCCGTACTCCCAACTGCTGCGTGACCTGGTCACCGATACCGCCCAGTTCGCTGCGTTCCCCGACCTGCGCCCGCTGCCCGACATCAACCCGGCGCACGCCGACGCCGACCAGTTCCGCCTGCAGGACCGGTTCAGTTTCTGGTGGCTCCGGATGCCGCTGTTGTTGTTCCCCCGCCGCAACTGGGCCTTCAACCGGCTGGAGGTCCGCATCGAATTCAGCCCGGGCGAGGTGCAGCCGGAACGGCGGCCGAAAGCCTTCGACATCCTGCCGAACCGCCGGTTCGACACCGTGATGAAGGCGGGCGTCCAGGTCGCTCTGGGAGTCGGTGCGGACGGGCACTTCTCGGTGGCCACCCCCGACGTCGCCCTCGGCTCGGCCGCGGGCGGCAGCCTGCAGGCCGGGGCGGGTGTCCAGGCCTCAGGCTCGCTCGCTACGAACCTCGCTCTCGGCCCGGTGCAGTTCCGATCGGTCGCGGCCAAGGTCGACCACAGCGCAGAGGGCCTCGAGAAGGTCTTCTGGCGGCTGGACGGCTCGGAGTTCTTCCAGGAGAACCAGCCCGAGCTGGTGGTCGTCCTGCAAGTACCGAAGGGAGTGACCAGCGGAACGGTCGTCGGCGTCCTGCAGGCGTACCGACGGTTCAACCTGTTCCCGGCGGGACTGCAAGCCGCCATCCGCCAGCTCCCGGAGGCGATGCGGGTCTTCTTCGCCGGTGGATCACCATTGGCCGCACAGGCCTCCTACGACCTGTCGTTCCCGCGGAAATGGTGACGTTCACGGAGTGTGGCAGTGGTCGAGACGCGCGTCGAAGAGTTCCGAATCGTCGTGGAAGCTTCGGAGAGCTCCCGTGATCCGCGCCGCGTCGTCGTCGACTGGCGGGAGAGCAACACCGAGGGCCTGGTCGACGTCGACGACCTGCGGGACCGCACCCTGGCGGTGATGGTCGGGCTGCTCCGATCCAACCGGCTGATCCAGATCGACGAGCTCAAGCTGCTCGGCGAACTGCTGTTCGTGACGTTGTTCGGTGCGGGGCCGAAGGACCGCGGTCCGGCCGGACTGCTGATGCGGGCGATCAAGGCCGGGCAGGCGGCGGAGGACACCACCCGGCGACTGCTCCGGGTCTCGCTCGAGATCCGGGGCCGGGCCGAACGGCTGGCCTCGCTGCCCTGGGAGTACCTGTACATCCCGGAGGATCCGCTGGACCCGGACACCGGCTTCTTCCTCGGTGAGCGGACCAACTTCATGTTCACCCGGCACCTGCCGCTGGCCGTCGACCACCGGGCCATCGGGAGCCGGCCGCCGCTGCGCATCCTGTTCGTCGTGCTGTCGCCGACGGCCCCGGCGACGACCGAGGAGAAGGCGTTGCCGCCGATCGAGTACGGCGCCGTCCTGGAGACCCTGATCGGGCTCCGGAACTCGGACGGCTACACCAAGATCGGTCTGCGGGTGCTCACCGAGCAGGAGGCCGACGACGGTACGAAGCTCTCCGACGAAGAGTTGGGGCTCAACGTCCGCACGACCTTCGGGTCGTTCACCAACAGCGTCGTCGAGTTCGACCCGCACATCGTGCACATCATCGGCCACGGCAGGTTCCGCGCCGGCGAGGTGAGCTCGGGCGGCGAGCTGGCCTTCCCCAAATCCGATTCCACCGCCAACTGGGTCTCCGATCAGGACCTCGCCAGCACGTTGCGGGACAGCCCGTCGCTACGCCTGGTGTTCCTCCAGGCATGTGAGAGCGCCGAGACCAGATCGAGCCCGTACCAGGTGATCTCGGGTCTCGCGCAGTGGCTGGCGCAGAAGAACATTCCGGCCGTCATCGCCATGCACTTCAAGGTGAAGAGCGCACTGGCCAACGACTTCGCCCGGTCGTTCTACGAGACCGCGGTGAGCCGCGACGCCATCGAGGTCGCGATGCACTCGGCGCGCCGGAAGCTGTACACGGACGGGGTGATGGGGGACGCGCAGCGCGGAGAGTTCGGGCTCCCGGTGCTCTACCTGCGCGGCTCCGGCGCACTGCTGATGCCACTCGAGGTTCCGGCGGCGTCGATCCAGGGACTGCCGGAGAGCCGGGTCGCCGACGCATCGCGCCCACCGGCGCGCGAGGTGGACGGCGGCACCGACGATCGCCTGGTCCGCCTGTCCGATTCGAAGGAGCGCGGTGACGAATCCGTGCGCCGCTCACCGTCCGGGAGCAGCCTTGACCGACACTCTGAATGACTCGGTGGCGGCCGACGGCACCCGCCCACCGGTGCTCCCGCACTTCCTGGACCTGGCCGGCGCGCTGAGCGCCTCGGACCGGCATGCCGAGGCCGCGGTCGTGCTCCGGCTCGCGTTGGCGGACGCCGGCCCGACCCCGGAGCTCGTTGCCGGTCGGCTGGTGGACGAACTGATCGCTGCCGGCGATCCCGCCGGCACCCTGCTCGCCGCCGTCGACGTTCTGCACAGCGCGCCGGTGGCGACCTCCAGGGCGCTCGCACAGTTGCGGGACACCGAGTCGCCGCGCTCACTTCCAGCCCTGGTCACCGATCTGACCGCGACCGACTGGGTCCGCTTCGCTCGCGATCAGACACACCCGGTCGCGGTCCGGAGTGCGGTGCTCGATCCGGTCGTCGACCTGCTGCACCGGGCGGGCCGGCACCAGGAGGCCATTTCCATCGTGGAGGCGGTGCCCGGCGAACTGGCCGACGACGTGCGGCTGACCCTGATCCTGGGTAAAGCGCGCGCGGCGCTGCGCCGACGTCCCGCGGCCGAGCAGGCTTTCCGTACAGCGCATGCGGGGCTGGCCCCGACGACGGCTCCCGAACTGGCAGCGCAGGTCCGCCTCAACCTTGCCATCGCGCTCGAGGCCGACGGCCGGATCGACGAGGCGGGCGCGCTGGTGCGAGACCCCTCGACGCCCGACCCGAAGGTGCGAGCGCAGATACTCGGCCTCGCCGCCGTGTGCCTGGTCCGCGACGGCGTCGGCAACGGGGCCGAGGCACTGATCTCCGAGGCGGATCAGCTGGCGTTCGGCGACCGGTCGGTGATCACCTGGGGTGCCTGGGTGCTGCTGGGTCTCGGCAATCTGTCGGGCGCGCTGGAACGGGCGCACCGGGGTCTGCGGCGGTTTCCGGCATCGGAGGAACTCGCGTTCCTCCGGCTGCAGGCGGAGATCGGCAGCTCGACCGAACCCCAGAAGCCGGCTGGTCAGCTTGCGCGGCTGCTGCCGGCCGCCGATTCCGGTGACCTCGACCTGGCGATGTCCAGGTCCCGCCGCATGCGTGCGGACCTGGACCCCGCGCTGCACTACTTCGTCGCGGTGGTGTTCGAGGCGACGGACAAGCGGATCGAGGCCCTGGTGCGCGTCGAGCGTGCACTCGATCTGATCGCCGCAGGTAGCTGGGGTGACGTCAACCCGAACCTCGACCCGGCGGTGCGCCTGCTCCGGGCCCGCCTGCTGGAACAGGTCGATCCGGAGCGCGCCGCGAGCGATTACGCGCGGGTCGGCACCGAGGCGTTCTTCCGCGGCGACTGGGAGCCCGCATTCGAGCTGCTGAAGGCGGCCGAGCGGCTCGGGGCGCTGGATCAGAGCACCCGGTGGTTCCTGGCCGAGAGCTACCTGCTCTCGAGCTACTCCCAGGTCGCCGGCGCAGCCCGGGAGAGCCGCGCACACGCGCTGCAGCTGTGGAACAGCGCCTTCGCAGAGGGCCTACCCGATCCGGCGAGCGCCTGGGTCTACATCACCCGCGGACGCCTGGAGCTGCAGGCCGCCGCCGACGACGGACGTGCCCGCGAGCACGCGCTGCTGGCCCTGCTGTTCGCCGAATGCACCTCGATCCTGAGCGTGGCCGAGGCTCCCTTGTTGAGCCTGTACGCGGCGGCGTTCCGGCTGCTCGGGCTGTACGGCTTGAGCGTCGAGATCCAGAACACCACCATTCGGGAGCAGAACCTCTCGGACGCCGGCTCGTGGTCGGAGCTACTCACAGCGGCGGCGAACGCCGGCGACCTCGAGCTGTTCCAGGTGGCGCTCGCCGACTTGAAAGCAGCGTCGACCGGCACCTCATGGCACGAGGCGGTGGCCCGGCGGCACCTCATGGAAGGTGATCCCAGGGCTGCCCTGGTGGAGCTCGAGGCGGTGGCCGAGCCGGACCGGACTCCGCTGTACTTCGAGTGGATGCAGGTCATGGCCTACGCGGCCGCCGACGACGGCGACGGTGTACGGGCGGTGCTGGACGCGGTGCGCCCACGGCTGACCGCCGCCGGTCCTGGATCCGCCGGCGTGTTGACCGCGGATCAGGGCATCCGGCTGCTGTTCTGGCTGGTGCTGGGCGAGCCGGAGAGTGCGGCTGCGTTGCTCGACGGTTTCGGCGATGCCGAGTCCTGGTTCACCGACGCCGAGCTGGAGAAGTCGCTCGCCGCCACGCTGTCCGATCCGGATCCGGCGCCGGAGCTCGAACAACAGCTCGGCCGGTTCGTGGCCACCACCCGGTCGTTCGAGGACCTCAGTTACTTCCAGATCCTGCTCCGGCTGCTGCGCTCGCAGTACGGCGACCGCAGGCCCGCGGCTGCTGCCGTGTTCGAGCGTCTGCAGGTCCAGGCCGAGCAGCGGGTGGCCGGTGGCGGCTGGCCGCTCGCCGGCGAGTCCGATCTGACCGAACTGCGGAAGCTCGCCGACGACCCGGAGCTGGCCGCCGTCGGCCGCACCGTCGAGCAGGCGGTCCGCGCCCGGCGCGACGTCGAACAGGGGAACTGGTCCTCGGCCGCAGACCGGTACCGGGAGCTGCTCGACGCGGCTGCCGATCTTCCGGAGGCCGAGCAGGGGCTGATCCTGGCCGGTTCCGCCGCGATGGCCGCAACAGCCGCCGGGTCCGCCGATGCGGCAGTTGCCTCTGAGGTGGTGGATCGCGTCAGCGCGGCGCTGCCGGGTCTCGATCCGGCACGGCGGAGACGACCTGCCCCAGCGACCCTGGAGATCTGGCTCGCCGATGCCTGGCTGCGCCAGGGCCGGGTCGACGCCGCGATAAGCGAGCTATCGCGCCGCTGCGGATCATGAGGAGACCGCCGACGGCCGCGCCACGGTCCTCGCCCGACTGGTCGTCGCGTCCGCACTGCACGCCGATCCCTCCGCGACCGAGGCGCTGCACCAGCTGCTCGCGATGGGCAGCGCCACCCCCGACCTGATCGGCCGGGTGGTGGCCGATGCCGGCCGGGCACTTGTCGCCGATCCGGCGGACTGGACCGATCTGCTGGGCTTCTGGACGTCGGAGCGGGACGACGTCCGGATCCGTCATGGTGCCGACGTCGGTGCACAGCTCGACCAGCTGATCGCCGCCGCCGCGGCGGGATCGGCGGCGGCCTTCTACGACGCCGGGGACCTCGAACACGCACTCACGGGGCTGCGCACGGCCTACGAAACCCACCGCGACCTGTCCGGGGAGCTCGCGGAGAGCACCATCGCCGCGCGCTACGAGCTGGGCCGGGTTCTGGCAGAACTCCGGCGCTACCCGGAGGCCGAGGCCGAATACCGCGCGGTGGTCACCCGCCGATCGGAGTTGCTCGGCGCGGATGATCCGGCCACCCTCACCGCCCGGAACGAACTGGGGCTGGTGCAGCAGTACCAGGGGCGCCTGGCCGAGGCGGAGGCCGACCTGCGGGACGTCTTCGTCGGTCGCCGGCTGACCCTGGGCGATCAGGACCCGGCCACCTGGTTGACCGGCTACCAGCTCGCGATGCTGCTGTCGGAGCAGAGCCGGCTGGACGCCGCGGAAAGTCTCTTCTCGGACGTGCTCGTCGCCGAGACCGAACTGTACGGCGGCGAGGATCCGAGCACCCTGATCACCCGGCACGCGCGGGCCGTCACCCTGCGCCGGATGGGCCGCTTCGCGGAGGCCGCAGATGAGCTGCGAGCCGTCGTCGAGGTGAGGTCCAGGGTCCTCGGCAGGGACGATCCGGCGACCCTGTCGTCGAAGTACGAGCTGGCGTTCGTCCTCACCGACCAGGAACGCCTGGACGAGGCGGAAGTGATCCTGCGGGAGCTGTTCGACGATCGCCGCCAGGCGCGTGGGGACGACGACCCGGAAACCACCCGCGCCCGGTTCGAACTGGGCTGGGTGCTCCGGGCCCAGAACCGCTTCGAGGAGGCGGAACTGGAGCTGCGGGCGGTGGCCGAGACCCGGATCGCGAGCCTGGGGGTCGACGACGCCGCGACCCTCTCGGCGCGCCGAGAGCTCGCGGCAGCGTTGCGCGCTCAGGGCCGGTTCGCCGACGCGGAGGTCGAGTTCCGCGCAGCATACGAGAGCAGTGTCCGGACGCATGGTCCGGAGGACCCGGTCACCCTCGCCGCCCGCTTCGACCTGGCGTTCGTACTCGCCGATCAGGGCAGGTACGACGACGCCGAGGCCGAGCTCCGCGCATTGGTGGCCGATCGCGAGCGGGTGTCCGGCGTCGACGATCCGGCCACCCTGCAATGCAGGTTCGAACTCGGGTGGGTGCTCAGGGCAGACGACCGGCCCGATGCAGCTGAGGTCGAGCTCCGATGGGTGTACCAGGCACGTACCCGGCTGCTGGGACCCGACGACCCGGCCACCCTCGCCGCGCGGTTCGAGCTCGCACTCGCAGTGGCCTCCCAGCAACGTCTGGACGAAGCGGAGGGTGAGCTGCGAGCCGTCGCCCAAGCTCGTTCCCGAGTTCTGGGTGACGGCAACGCGGCGACCTGGTTGGCGTGGTACCGGCTGGCGGGAGTGCTGGCCGAACAGGAGCTGCTGGCCGAGGCCGAGGAGGTCTATGCGCGGGTGCTGGCGGGGGAGACCGCACTACAAGGCGCCGACGATCCGAGTACGTTGATCACCCGCATGGAGCGGGCGGTGGTATTGCGACGGCTGGGCCGTGCCGTCGACGCGGAGGCCGAAATCCGCGCTGTGGTCGGCGGTCGCACCCGGTCCCTCGGGCCGGATGACCCGGTGACGCTGGCAACCAGGCACGAGCTCGCCGACGTGTTGACCGACCTGGACCGACCGGCCGAAGCAGGCGAGGAGTACCGGGCGGTGTACCTCGCTCGAACCGCGGTGCTGGGTGCGGACGACCCGGCGACGCTGGCGGCCCGGTTCAGCTGGGCGATGGCGCTCCGATCGCAGAACCTGCTGGCCGAGGCCGAGTCCGAACTCCGCGAGGTCGCCGCGGCCCGCGTCCGGGTGCTCGGGAGTGACCATCCGGCGACCTGGGGGACCTGGTACCGGCTGGCGGGCCTGCTCGCCGAGCAGTACCAGCTGGACGAGGCCGAGTCGCTGTATGCCGAAGTGCTCGCCGCCGACATCCGGTTGCAGGGGGCGACCGAGCCGAGCACCTTGGCCACCCGCTACTCACACGCGATGGTGCTCAAGCAGCTGGGCCGGCTGGACGAGGCAGCGGCCGAGCTCCGGACGGTGGCCGCGGAGCGCTCCCGGGTACTCGGTGACGAGGATGCCGGCACCTGGCTGGCGTGGTACCAGGTGGCCGGTGTGCTGACCGACCAGCACAAGTTCGAGGAGGCCGAGGGGGTGTACGCGCGGGTGTCGGCGGCGGAGACCAAGCTGCTCGGCTCCGACGACCCGAGTACTCTGTACACCCGCTTCGAGCACGCATCGGCGCTGTCGCGGCTGGCCAGATGGGCCGAGGCCGAGGCCGAGCTGCGGGCGGTGGCCGAGGCCCGTTCCCGGGTGCTGGGCGACGACAACGCCGACACCTGGTTGACCTGGTATCGGTTGGCCGGGGTTCTGGTCGATCAGAACAGACTCGAGGAGGCCGAGACGGTGTACACCCGGGTCCTGGCCGCGGAAACCCGGCTTCAGGGAGCCGAGAGTCGGAGCACGCTCTACACCCGTCACGAGCGAGCGGTGGTGCTGGGCCGGTTGGGACGGATCGACGAAGCCGTCGCCGAGCTCCGCGAAACCGCGCGGCTTCGCAGCGACCTGATGGGCGCTGACCATCCGGAAACCCGGACAACGCTCGACGCCTTGGCGGACCTGGTCGGCGCCGAGCCGCCGGTGGCGGTGCAACCGGCCGAGCGGACCGAGGTGCGGGAGCCGCCCGCCGCCGCGAGTTCTCCGTAGCGACCAGAGCGTGTCTCCTACGAACCGGGAGACACGCTCGCACCACCGGGAGCCACCCTCCGCTGTGCTGGCTGACCTCCGACCTCCCCGGGTCCCGAGATCGCTGATCCATTGGCTCGATTTCACGGACAAGTCGGACACTTTCGAGCCAGATGATCAGCGACGGGCCGACATCGCTGCTCTGATGGTCCAACTAGGTGGGGCACCTGATGCGACCGGGTCCGGTGCGCTCCTACGGTCGGTGGATCGACCAGAAGGAGATCACTGTGACCACAACGCAGAACCCGGCAGAGACCATCCCCGACGAGGTAACCGAGTCCGCACCCCCGCCCGTCGACATGGACAAACTGATGCAGTTCGTGTTCCGTGCCGTCGACGAGGTGGGCGCCACTCTCAACGCGGCCCTCGTCGTGATGGGGGACAAGCTCGGCTACTACAAGACTCTCGCCGAGCATGGACCGCTGACCGCCGACGAACTGGCCGAGTACAGCCAGACCGTGGCACCGTACGCCCGGGAGTGGCTCAACGCGCAGGCCGCCGGCAGCTACCTCACCTACGACCCGCAGACCGCCCGCTACACGCTGCCGCCCGAGCAGGCGATCGCGCTCACTGTCGAAGACAGTCCGGCGTTCCTGCCGGGGTTCTTCCAGATCGCCCTGGGCACCGCCCACGACATGGATGCGGTGCTGGCCGCAGCGCGTAGCGGGGCCGGCGTCGGCTGGCACGAGCACGTCAGCGACGTGCACGTCGGCTGCGAGCGGTTCTTCCGGCCCGGCTACATCGCCAATCTGGTCGGCTCCTGGCTGCCGGCACTCGACGGGGTGCTGGACAAGCTGCAGCACGGCGCGACCGTCGCCGACGTCGGGTGCGGTCACGGTGCCTCGACGATCCTGATGGCGCAGGCGTTTCCGAACTCCACCTTCGTCGGCTCCGACTATCACCAGGAGTCGATCGAGGTAGCCCGGCAACGGGCCGAGGAGGCCGGGGTGTCCGACCGGGTGACCTTCGAGGTGGCTGGAGCGCAGGCGTTCAGCGGCACCGGATACGACCTGGTGACCATGTTCGACTGCCTCCACGACATGGGCGACCCGGTCGGCGCGGCCCGCCACGTCCGCTCGGCCATCGCGGCCGACGGCACCTGGATGGTGGTGGAGCCGATGGCCGGCGATCACGTCGAGGACAACCTGAACCCGGTGGGCCGGGCCTACTATGGCTTTTCCACGCTGCTGTGCACTCCGTCGTCGCTGTCCCAGGACGTCGGTCTGGCCCTCGGGACCCAGGCCGGCCCGGCCCGGATCCGCGATGTCACCACCACTGGCGGCTTCACCCGGTTCCGCCGGGTGGCCGAGACGCCGTTCAACCAAGTACTCGAAGTTCGGCCCTGACCCCAGCGCCGAACAGAACGTCGAGGTCGAGATGCCCTTCACCACAGGCCTTATCGGAGAGCTGGAGCCACCGCCGCCGCGGTCTCCGGACTGGAGCGGGCACACCGAGCGCGACGGTGTGTCGATCGCCTATCAGGTGTACGAGAATCCTGGCCGCGCGACGGTGATGCTGGTTCCCACATGGTCCATCGTGCCCGCCCGGTTCTGGAAAGCCCAGGTGCCCTACCTGGCGCGGCACTTCCGGGTGGTCACCTTCGACGGCAGGGGTTCCGGCGCCTCGGATCGACCGGTCGGCGCTGTTGCCTACGAGGACCAGCAGTACACCGACGACATCATCGACGTACTCGACGCCACCGGGACGGATCGCGCCGTCCTGGTGGCGTTGTCCTGCGGGGTGACCTGGTCCGTCCGGGCCGCGGCCGGGCACCCCGACCGGGTGGCCGGCCTGGTGGCGATCGGTGCCTCGTGCGGGTTTCCGATTCCTCAGCCGGAGCGGGACCGGTTCAGCTGGGACGGCTTGAACGACACCACGGACGGCTGGGCCAAGTACAACCGGCGCTACTGGGTGGACGGCGACTACGACGACTTCCTGCAGTTCTTCTTCGGCAAGATGTTCCCGGAACCGCACTCGACCAAGCAGATCGAGGACGCCGTCCGCTGGGGCCACCAGATCGAACCGACGACACTGGCCGACACCACCGCCGGCCGGCTGGGCTGCGACGGCGCGGTGTGTGAACCCGTCGAGGCGTTCTGCCGGCAGGTGAGCTGCGAGGTGCTGGTGATCCACGGCACCGACGACCGGATCCGGACGAGCAAGGTGGCCGAGCGGCTGGCCGAGCTCACCGGTGGGTCCTTGGTGCTCGTCGAGGACGGCGGGCACGGTCTGCCGGCCCGGGACCCGGTCCGGGTCAACCTGCTGATCAAGGAGTTCGCCGACCGGGTGGCCGCCGTCCGCACCCCGCAGATCAGCCGGCCGGGACGGGCGGCCACCCGGCCGCGGCGGGCGCTGTATCTGTCGTCGCCGATCGGACTCGGCCACGCGAGACGGGATCTGGCGATCGCCAAGGAGCTCCGGGTCCTGCATCCGGATCTCCAGATCGACTGGCTCGCACAGCATCCGGTGACCGAGGTGCTCGCCGACGTCGGACGAGCGGGTGCATCCGGCCTCGGCCTGGCTGGCCGGGGAGACCGCGCACATCGAGCACGAGGCCGGCGAGCACGACCTGCACGCCTTCGACGCCATTCGTCGGATGGACGAGCTGCTGGTCGCCAATTTCATGGTGTTCGACGAAGTGGTCCGCGAGGGGCAGTACGACCTGGTGATCGGTGACGAGGCCTGGGACGTCGACTATTTCCTGCACGAGAATCCCGGAGCTGAAGCGGTTCGCGTTCGCGTGGATGACCGACTTCGTCGGCTGGCTGCCGATGACGGACGCGTCGCCGCGGGAGGCAGATGCTGACCGCCGACTACAACGCCGAAATGATCGAGCAGCGGGCCAGGTACCACCGGATCCGCGACCGGTCCGTCTTCGTCGGCGAGCCGGACGACATCGTCGACGCGTCGTTCGGTCCCGGACTGCCGGCCATCCGAACCTGGACCGAGGAGAACTTCGACTTCGCCGGCTACGTCACCGGTTTCACCCCGCCCGACGATGCGCACCGGGCCCGGGTGCGCCGCGAGCTCGACTACGGTGCCGACGATCTGGTGTGCGTCGTCACGGTCGGCGGGTCCGGGGTCGGCGGTTCGTTGCTGCGCCGGGTGCTGGATGCGGTGCCGGCCGCCCGCCGCCTGGAGCCGGCGTTGCGGTTCCTGGTGGTCACCGGACCGCGGATCGATCCGGCCGGTCTGCCGCGCACCCCCGGCGTCCGGATCCGCGGCTACGTGCCGGAGTTGCCCCGGCTGCTGGCCGCCGCCGACCTGGCGATCGTCCAGGGCGGACTCACCACCTGCATGGAGCTGACCGCCTGCGGCACGCCGTTCATCTACGTCCCGTTGCGGCACCACTTCGAGCAGAACTTCCACGTCCGGCACCGGCTCGACCGCTACCAGGCCGGTCGGCACCTGGCCTACGAGGAGGCCGCCGACCCGGACGCTGCTGGCCGCGACCATCGCCGCCGAGGTGCACCGCAAGGTCGACTACCGGTCGGTGGAGACCGGCGGTGCGGCCAGGGCGGCGGCCATGCTCTCCGAGCTGTTCTGAGCGGCCTCGGCCGGCGTTAGCTCACCCTGGCAGGGCCTCGGCCAGTTCGGCACGGGACCGGATGCCGAGCTTCGTGTACACCTTCCGCAGGTGGTACTCGACGGTCTTGGGCGACAGGAAGAGCGCCGCGGCGACCTCGCGGGTGGTGCTGCCCTCGGAGAGCAGCAGCGAGATCTGCAGCTCCTGCGGAGTCAGCGCCGCGGCCTGCGGCTGGTCCCGTCGGCGCACCTGCTCGCCGGTCGCGGCGAGTTCGGTCGCTGCCCGGTCCGCCCACGGGCGTGGCCCGCAGGTCCTCGAAGCTGGCCAGGGCGGCGCGCAACTCGCTCCGGGCATCGGCCCGTCGGCGGGTCCGCCGCAGCTGCTCGCCGTGCGCCAGATCGGGTCCTGGCCTCCTCGTATCCGTCCAGGGTCAGTGCATGCCCGGCCAGCGCGGCCGTCCAGTGCCGTTCTGCCTCCGTCCCCGGCACTGCAGAGAGCCGAGCGCCCGCTCGGCCCGGGCGATCACCCAGGGCAGGCCCTTGGCCTCGGCCCGCACCCGGAACGTCTCGGCCACGGTCCGCGGCCTCGTCGACGCGACCGAGCCCGCAGCAGCGCCTCGGTCAGTTCCGGCGCGGGCGACAGGTCGGGGTCGTCGATCCGCAGCTCGGCGAGCAGGTCCTCGAGTTCGCCGAACCGGTCGACGGCGGACGCCGTCCTGCCGAGTGCAAGGTCGAGCTCGCCAACGGCGAACTGCAGCCAGACCCGGGTGACCGGGATGTCGCCGTCGGCGCAGATCGCCTGCACCTCGGCGACGATCGTGGTGCAGTCGGCCTCCCGGCCCTGCCGGGCGACGAGCCAGCCCAGACCGGCGAGCGTCATGGCGAGATGGGTGATGTGGCCGGTCTCCCTGGCCAGCCGGATGCCCTCGGTGTAGGTGGCCTCCGCCCGGGACCAGCGGTCGGTGGTCGCCTCGTCTCTCGCCACCAGGAACAGCAGGTCCGGAAGCACCCCGATGGCCCCGCGGCTGCGCACTGCGCCGACCAATCGCCGTACCGCCGCCTGGCTGTCCGCATCCCGGAGGAACAGCAGACCGGTCAGCAGGAAGCGCAACCGAGGGATGTCGTCGTGCAACTCGGGTGCAGCCCCTAGCAGGTCGACAGCCTGGCGGAGCTGATCCGCGCCGCCGGCGTTGGCCAGCGCCCGACCCAGCCCGGTGGCCGCCCCGCCGAGCGCCCGAGCCCGGTCGGTGTGCAGATCCAGCGCCTCGATCTGGAGCGCCGTCGCCAGGGCCGCTCGCGCGTCGCCGAGAAAAAAGGACGCGTAGATCGCCTCGGCCAGTAGCGGTGCAGCGTCGTCGGGGCGCTCGGCGTTGGCGGCCGCGACCAGCAGGATCTCGAACGCTTTCGCCGGCGCGCCCGCCCGCTGGGCCAGTGCTGCCCGCAGCTCGAGGGCCCGGATCGCCAGGTTCCGCGGCAGCACGTCCGATACGGCGGCCGGCCCGGTCGATGCACCGGCCGCGTCGTCGAGCATGGCCAGCGACCTGGCGCCGGCCCCGGCTGCAGCGGCCGACTCCGCTGCCGCGAGCAGTCGAGCGGCGCGGTCACCGGGGTCCGGCGAGAGCCGTGCGGCCCGTTCGTAGGCGGCCGACGCGACGGCGTGTGCGCTGCGGTCGCGGGACCGGTCGCCGGCCAGCTCCAGCACGGCCGCGACCTCGGAATCCGGCCCGAGCACCGATTCGGCGAGATGCCAGGCTCGCCGATCGATGTCCTCGGCCGGCAACGCAGCGGCCAGCGCCTGGTGGGTGCTCCGCCGCAGCTGGGGGGCGCCGTCGAGGTACGCAGCAGAGCGCAGCAGCGGATGCCGGAACTCCGCGCGGTCGTCCCGAATCTCGATCAGCTGCGCGGCCTCGGCGTCGGCCAACCGTCCGGCATCCAGGTCCAGCGCGGAGCAGACCACCGCAGTGAGCCGCAGGTCGCCGCCGGCGGCGGCGAGCACGGTCAGGGCGGACCGCGCCGGGTCGGGCAGCGCACGCACCCGGACAGCGAAGGCAGCGGCCACCGCAGCGGAGACCGGTACCGGAGACTCCGGCGAGAGCCGTTCGAACCGCTCAGGGTCGTCGGCGAGCTCCAGGAGGGCCAGCGGATTGCCCGCCGTGGCCCGGTGCAGCCGGAGGAGCAGGTCCGGGGTGAGCCGGCCGGCGGAGCGGGCTCCGACCAGTTCAGCGGCGGCCGCGGCGTCCAGGCCGGCGATCTCGAGCAGCGGGAGGTCCCGTTCGGCGGCGCCCAATTCGGCGGATCTGGCCGTGGCCAGCAGCGCCACCGGGTCCGACTGCAGCCGGTGGGCGGCGAAGGCGAGCGCTTCTGACGACGGCCGGTCCCAGAGGTGGAGGTCGTCGACGAACACCGCGACCGGGCGGGTTTCTGCGTAGCGACAGAGCAGGCTCAGGGTCGCGGCACCGACCGCGAACCGGTCGGCGCCACGGCCCGGCCGTAGCGCCAGCGCCGCCTCGAGGGCCTCGGCCTGCGGGCCGGGTATCCGGTCGATCAGGTTCAACGCCGGTCGCAGCAGCAGCGACAGCCCGCCGAAGGGGATCTCCCGCTCCGATTCGTTGCCAACCGCCCGCAGCACGCCCATGTCCGCGATGGCTTCCGATGCGGCCCGCAGCAGCGCGGTCTTTCCGACCCCCGGCTCGCCGACCAGTACCAGCGCGCCACCCTGCCCCAGCCGGGCACTCGAGATCAGCTGCCCGATCGCCCGCTGCTCGGGGTCGCGGCCCATCAGCACGTTCCGAGTGTAGGAACTCTCCGGCTCCGCACTCCCGCCAGTGCCCATCAGGCAATCCCGCCAGCTCGGGCCGGAGGGCCGAGGGAGGGGGCTCAGGTCTCCGCGTCGTCGTCGTCGGGTTCGGCGACGAAGCCCGGGCCCTCCTCCCGGATGTGCCAGATCCGGGCGTCGGCCTGCGCGTCGTCCTGGTCGCTCTGATGGAACCGGACCGACTCCTGGCTCTGTACTCCCTCGCCATGTACCGCGTGCAGGCCCTCCTGATAGTCCAGGATCAGATCGCCCGTGCCGACGAAGTCGGCGAGCGTGGTGGGTGCCTCGTCGTTGACCGTGACGACCCGGTACAGCGGGCCAGGGGGGATCGGTTCGGTCATTGCGGTCTCATTTCGTTCGGGGACAACCGTCACAGGTCGGGTACCCCGATCGGCGACGACTTAGCCGGAGGTCCGCGGGCGACAGCGACCCGGTACTCAGCCGACCGGGTTGTGCCAGACGTCGCCGGGGGGCAGTAGCGCGTCCGCTTCCTCCGGTCCCCACGACCCCCGGGCGTACGGAAGTACCGGAATCGCCCCACCGAGGACGGGATCGACCACCCGCCACGCCGCCTCGATCGCGTCCTGCCGGGCGAAGGAGAACCGGACCCCGTCCAGCGCAGCGCCGATCAACCGGTCGTAGGGACGCATGTCCGATCCAGGGTGTTGGGCGAACGCCAGTTCCTCCGCTTCCGGGTGCCAACCCGCGCCCGGCTTCTTGCCGACCAGCGTGAGGCTGGTCGCGGTCTCGGGCCAGATCCGGAAGCGCAGCTCGTCGGACGCCGCGAAGTCGTGCAGATCGAAAAGGTCGAGCGGCGGCCTCTTGAACCGCACCGTCACCTCTGTCGCGGTCACGGCCATGGTCTTACCGGCCCGGATCGCGATCGGTACCCCGGCCCATCGCCAGGAATCCAGCGAAAGGCGAATGGCGGCATAGGTTTCCGTGGTGGAACCGGCGGCGACGCCGTCGACCTCGTGGTATCCGTCGTACTGGCCGAAAACGGCGTCGTCGGTGGTCAGCGGGCGCAGCGCGGCCAGCACCCTGGACTTCGCGTCCAGCCACGAGTCGGTGCCGGCACCGTCCGGCGGGTCGGCCAGAACACTGGCCAGCACCTGCAGCATGTGGTTCTGGATCACGTCGCGGACGGCGCCGGTGTTGTCGTAGAACCGGCCGCGGTCCGCAACGTCGAAGGCCTCGGCCATGGTGATCTGGATGCTGTCGACGTGGTTCCGGTTGAGCAGTGGCTCGATCACGGAGTTGGCGAAACGCGCGAACAGCACGCTGTCCAACGGATCCAGACCCAGCCAGTGATCGACCCGGTAGATGTCGGCCTCGGCGAAGTACTGGTGCATGGTGGCGTTCAGCTGCGCGGCGCCGGCCAGGTCGCCGCCGAACGGCTTTTCCACCATCACCCGCCCCACTGCGGCGAGCCCGGCACCGGCGATCCCCTTCGCGATCCGGCCGAACAGGAAGGGCGGCACCTCGAGGTAGAACAGAACCCTGGCAGCAGGGCCGATCTCGGCGGCCATCGCGGCATAGGTGGCCGCATCGTCGAGGTCGCCGTCGACGTAGCGGAGCAGTCCGAGCAGCTTCGTCGCGGCCGGGGTGGTCGGGTCCATGTTGTTGAGCTTCAAGGAGGCGACGGCATAGTCGCGGAACTGGTCGAGTTCCCAACCGCTCTTCGCGACCCCGACCACCGGCACGTCCAGGACGCCCCGGTCCACCAGCCCGACGAGAGCGGGAAACGTCTCCAACTTGGCGAGATCACCGGTTGCGCCGAAGATCACCAGTGCGTCCACCGGATCGGTTGCCATCAGAACCATCGCTCCATTTCCACGGATCGCTTACAGAACATGTCGGACGTCGGCGTCGCCCGGTACCGGCGGCGGGCTGGTGAGCAGCAGGTGGGCGACCAGGGCCGTCCAGCCGGTCTGGTGCTCGGCACCCAGACCCGCCCCGGTGTCGCCGTGGAAGTACTCGTGAAACGGGATGTTGTCCTTCCAGCGGGGGTCGGTGGCCAGGAGGTCGCCGGCGCCGTGTACGGGTCGGCGGCCGTCCGGGCCGGGCAGGAAGATCGACACCAACCGGTTGCTGATGTCGTCGGCAGCGGCGCCCAGGCTGCGGTGCTCGCCCGAGCCGGACGGGTACTCGACCAGGACCGTCCCGGGGGCGAGTTCGTCGTAGGAGCGGAGCGCCTCGATCAGCAGCGCGTTGAGCGGCAACCAGATCGGTCCGCGCCAGTTCGAGTTCCCGCCGAACAGCGCATTCGTCGACTCACCCGGTTCGTAGTCCACCGATGCTGTGCTGCCACCCACGACGATGGTGAACGGATGGTCGCGGTGCCACGCCGAGATGGACCGGATCCCATGGCTGGACAACAGGCCGGCCTCGTCGAACACGTTGGCCAGCACCCGCACCAGTCGATCGGGAGACACCATGGCCAGCAACCGGTGTTGCTGTCCGTCAACGTCGCTCATGTGCAGGGACGACATCAGATCCGGGTTGTTGGTCAGGAACCATTCCGCCCTGGCCCGGAAGTCGGTCAGGGTCTCGAGCACCACGTGCCCGTAGCTCAGGGCAGCAGTCACCGGGACCAGCCCGACCAGTGACTTGACCTTGACCGGTACGTCGGTGCCGTCGGTGTGATGCAGCACGTCGTAGAAGTACGCATCCTCCTCGTTCCACAGACCGGCGGTGTTCAGTGCCCCGGCGATGGCGAGGAAGTGCTCGAAGAACTTGATGGCGACGTCCTCGTAGGCCGTGTCGTTCTTGGCCAGTCGCAGGGCCATGTCCAGCATGTCCAACGCGTACATGCCCATCCAGGCGGTGGAGTCGGCCTGTTCGAGGTATCCCTCCGACGCGGGAAGGCTGGAGCGGTCCAGCGGGGCGATGTTGTCCAACCCCATGAACCCGCCCTCGAACAGGTTGTTGTCGCCGTAGTCCTTGTTGTCCACCCACCAGGTGAAATTCATCAGCAGCTTGTGGAAGATCCTTGCCAGGAAATGGAAGTCGGTCTCACCGTCGAGCTCGAACACCTTGACCGCCGCCCAGGCGTGTACCGGCGGATTGACATCGGAGAAGTTCCACTCGTAGGCCGGAATCTGACCGTTGGGATGCATGTACCACTCACGGAGCAGCAGCACGAGTTGGCTCTTCGAGAAGGCGGGGTCGATGTGGGCGAGGGTGACGCAGTGGAAGGCGAGATCCCAGGCGGCGAACCACGGGTACTCCCACGGGTCGGGCATCAGGATGACCTCGTGGCTGTTCAGATGGCGCCAGTCGCCGTTGCGGATCGCGCCGCGGCCCGGCGGTGGCGGGGGCTGGCCCGGATCTCCGTCCAGCCACCGCTTGATGTCGTAGTGGAAGAACTGCTTGCCCCACAGCAGGCCGGCGAAGGCCTGCCGGGCGACAGCGGACTCTGCGGCGGTGCAGTGTGCGGGAATCGCCGAGGCGTAGAACGCGTCCGCCTCCGACCGACGGGCGGCGACGATGTCATCGAACTCACGATCCAGATCGATGGTCCCGGCCGTCAGCTCAGCGGGATCGCCGTCCACCGCCGGATGCGGGCTGCCCACCATCCGGACCCTGATCACGGTGGATCCGCCGGCGGGGACGGTCACGCGATAACGCAGGGCTGCTTTCGTGCCGGTGCGGTCCGGGTTCACCGTGTCGGCACCGCCGACCACATGGTCGTTGATGCCGTCCTTCGGATACTCCGTTGTGCCGGCAACCCCGAACAGCCGCTCGGTGTTCGATTCGTTCTCGCAGAACAACGCCTCGGGATTGCCGTCGCCGACCAGCACCATCGGACCGGACTTCGAGTGGTCGCCGACGATCCGGTCGTCGGCCCAGTGCAGGCTCGGCTTCTTGTGATCGGGATAGCCCCACGACCAGGTGTTGCGAAACCACAGGGTGGGCAGCACGTCCAGGGTGGCCGGGTCCGGACCGGCGTTCTCGACGGTGATCTTCATCAGCAGGTCCCGCGGGCCGGCCTTGGCGTAGTCGACCGTGACCACCCAGTACCGGCCGTCGTCGAAGATGCCGGTGTCCACCAGCTCGTACTCCGGGTCGAGCCGGCCGCGGCGGGCGTTCTCGACCACCAGGTCCGTGTAGGGAAAGGGCCGCTGCGGGTAGTGGTACCGCCAGCTGTTCCAGGAGTGCGTCGGCGTGCCGTCCAGATACCACCAGTACTCCTTGACGTCCTCACCGTGGTTACCCTGCGGGCCGGTGAGCCCGAACATCCGCTCCTTGAGGATCGGGTCGACGCCGTTCCACAGTCCGAGCGAGAGACACCAGTTCTGCGTCTCGTCGCAGAAGCCGGCCATGCCGTCCTCGTTCCAGCGGTACACCCGGGAACGCGCGTGATCGTGCGGGAACGACGACCACGCGTCGCCGTCGGGGCTGTAGTCCTCACGGACCGTTCCCCAAGCGCGCTCGGACAGGTACGGCCCCCAATCGCGCCACGGCACCGAGCCGGCGTCGGCCTGCCCCAGCCGCGCCCGTTCGGCATCGCTCGGCGACGCCCCGGCCCCGGCGGGTCCAGCGGTGATTGTCATGGTCCCTCCGGAAGCGAACCGGGTGTCCGCGCGCTCAGTGTGTTCCGTCCTGGCCGATCCTCCATCGCCCGCATGGGGTGATTCTCCGGGGGTGGCGGGTCAGCCGTGTCTCGCCACCACCACCAAGTAGACGGCGACGTTCACTCCGCCCGGGTGAACCAGACGCCGAGCGGAAACGGTGAACCCGGTCGGATCGTGACGGACATGGCCTCAACCCAGGCTCACCGATTCGCACGGTCAGCCCCTTCGCACCGCACCCGTCGCGGTCGACAACCGGCCGGTCGTCAGTCCCGTCCGGCAGCGACCCCGGCGAGGATCATCGCCACGCCGGCAACGGCCAGCCGGTGGAAGGTGGGAAAGCGGTAGATCATCGCGTGCCCGGTGTGCGGCAGGATCGTCTTGCGGATGTCGGCGCCCGCTGTGGCCGCCCTGGACAGCCACGCTCGGGTAGCCGGCTCCGGGCAGATCCGGTCGCGGCTCGCCTGGATCACCACGATCGGCACCCCGGCCAGGTGATCAACCGGATCCTCAGGTGGCAGCCAGGGGGTGAGCGCGACGACGCCGACCGCGCGGTCGGCCTCGGCGCACCGGACGGCGATCCGGGCGCCCATCGAGTGGCCGACGATGACGACGGGCAGGCCGGGGTGCTGGGCGGCGAGCCGGTCGATCGCCCAGTCGGCGTCGCGCCGCGCAGAAGCGCCGGTGCCGTTCCAGCCCTTGATGGCCAGTTTGAGTCGGTACACCGCGGCTCCGGGTACCCCGTTGGCCACCGCCCGCGCAATCGGCAACAGCCGCAGCACGGCCAGGCCCGACCACCGGGCGGTGGCGAAGCTGTCCGCGCTGCCGCCGTGCAGCACCAGCACCACCGAGTTCGGTGCGGCGGGGAGTCGGATGGGGCGCAGCGCGGCGCCCTGGGCGGAGACGGTCACACGAGCGGGTTCGGTGCCGGACCCGCGCCGGACGGCTCGGTGTGAGGATCGCCATTGGCTACCCTCACCGGACATGGCCAGGCGCATCGTCACCTCCGAGCAGGCGTCCGCCGCGATCGCCGCGGCCGGCGGCGAGCTGGACGCTGACGCAGTCAAGAACACCGTACGGACCACCTTGACCTGGCTGGCCCAGCAGCACCCGGGGCGGGCGGTCGAGGTGCGGGTGCCACCGTATGCGGCGGTGCAGGCGATCGCCGGCTTGCGACACACCCGCGGCACCCCGCCGAACGTCGTCGAGACCGATGCGCAGACCTGGCTCGCGCTGGTCGCCGGCCGCCTCGACTTCGCCGATGCGGTCGCCGACGGTCGGGTCCGGGCCAGCGGCACCAGGGCAGATCTGTCGTCGCTGCTACCACTGACCGCGGAGGGCTGATGGGCGACCGCGACGTCGCCGAGCGTTGGCTGCGGGCCGCCGGGGTGCCGGCGTTCATCCGTGGTCACGCCCGTCCGGCCGCGGTGCTCCGGCGGCCGTGGTCGCTGCTGTCCGGGGTTCTGGTGGTCGGGCTTGTCGCCGTCGGGCTGAGCCTCACCGGGCTCGTCGACGTGCCGCACGGCGTCTGGGCGATCACCTTCGCGGCCATCCTGGCTCTGGCGATCGGCTACCTGCTGACCGCGCTCGGCGTCACCTCGGTGATCGGCTTCACCATCGGCTGGTTCGGGCGAACAGTGTGGCGGACCGGCTCCGGTATGACCACCGTGCTGCCGCTGCTGCTGGTCGCGCTGGTGTTCACCTTCCTGGGCGCCGAGACCTGGCAGTCCATCGGCCGGCTCAAGGGTCTCCCCTTGGTGCTGACCAGCCTGCTGATCGCCGGCGTGGCAGTGGCGTTGCTGTTGCGCCGCAAGCGGTCCGACGACGAGGACGAAGAATTCTTTGCCGACGCCGAAGCGGTGCGGGCCGCGCTGCCGGAGAGCTTGCGCGCGGCAGCCGCGCCCGCCTACGACGCGGCGCCGCTGGCGCTGAGCGAACGGATCAACCTCCGGATGATCTCGGTGCTCGGCCGGGTCCTGGTGGCGGCCGTGGTCGGTCTGGCCATCGCCGCCTTCTTCGTGATCTTCGGCGTGCTGACGGTCGACCTGTCGGTTGCCACGTCGTGGGTCGGTGCCGAGCCGACGATCTGGTGGCAGGGCACCCTCGGGAACCACACGTACACCCTCACCGCGGAGCACATCAGGGTCGCCGTGTTCCTCGGGGTGTTCTCTGCGCTCTATTTCATCGTGTCGGCGGCGTCGGACCGGGCCCTGCGGACCACCCTGTCCGCGGACGCCGACCGGCATGTCCGCGAATGCCTCGCCGTCCGCGCGGTGTACCGGGCGGTGCCGGCCGCAGGGTCGGCGGATACCAGGCATCCGGCTGCGCCGGAGCCAGAGCCGGGGCGGGAGTCATCGGAGAAAGGTGCCGGGAGCGAGCCGACCGAGTCACGCTGACCAGGTGCTCGGTCGGCGTCGACGCGACAGCGCGTCGCGGGCGGAGCTCGTATCACCTGTGTGCCCTGTGTGAGCCGAACAGGTGAGGAATCTGTGACGAACATGTCCAATTCGTGCGGAACGTGTATCGGAAGTCACTGCCTGCCGGTCCTATGACTGCTCATGCGCGTCCGGCCGGACCGCGGTATTGCCCCACCCAGGGGATTCATACGCGGAAGGAACAACTATGAGCACTACCCGGATATCGCGCGTTCGAACGCGCCTCGCGCTGGGGTCGGGGGTGGTCGTCGCGATGCTGATCAGCATGACCGGCGTCGCCTCCGCCGCCGGCGGCAGTGCAGCACCGACGGTCGCCCCGAGCGCCGCCATCACCTCCGGCGCCGCCCCGAGCGGAGCCGGCGCGAACAACATGGCCGGAGACGCCTCCGAGTTCGACGGGTACGTCGGCTACGTCGGCGCCGACGGCAAGTCCGCGGGCGCCGCGGCAGTTGATGCCGGCGTCGTCAAGAAAGACAAACTCGTCGCCGTGGCCGGCACCGCCAACGACGACCACACCCGGGACGTTCCGGGACAGGCCGGCGCGCAGAGCGCGCCGGACACGGACGGCGTCCGGCTGATCCAGCCGACCGGTCCGGACTCGAAGTCCGTCAGCGCGGTCCGGTCGGCCCTGAAGTCCGCTGACAAGGCCCGCGTCATCGTCCTGATGAAGGCCACCCTGAGCAAGACCGCGGGTCGGTCCGCGGCCGGGCTGAGCGCCCAGCGCGCCGACTCGGCAGAAGCACACGCGGATCTCGCGGCCACCCTGGCCGGCACCGGTTCGTCGAAGCTCTCCGAATACCCGCTGCTCCCCGCCGCGGTGTACAACGTCACCTCCGACGGGCTCGACGCGCTGCTGGCCGACCCGGCCGTGGCATCGGTCAGTCTCGACGGTCAGGTGAGCACGGAGCTCGCATCGAGCACGGCGGTCATCCAGTCCAATGTGCTCAACGCCGCCGGAGTCCTCGGCAACAACTTCGAGGGCAGCACCACCGGCCGCTACCAGGTCGCGATCATCGACACCGGTGTCGACAACCAGCACAACGCCTTCACCGGGCGGATCGTCTCCCAGGCCTGCTTCACCACCAACAACACCTGCCTGGGCGGAACGAACTCCTCCGTTGCCCCGGGCAGCGGTGACGAGTGCACCTCGGCGCCCGGCTGCGACCACGGAACCCACGTGGCCAGCATCGCCGCTGGTGCGACCTTCCCCGGCGGCCACGAAGGCGTGGCCCAGGGCGCAGGTATCGTCGCGGTCAAGGTCTTCCAGGGCCCTGGCCCGAACGCCGCCTTCACGTCGATCGACGCCGGGCTGCAGCGGGTACTGACCCTGAAGAACACGACGAATCCGAACATCGTGTCGGTCAACCTGAGCATCGGCACCGACGGGTTGACCTTCTCCCCGGGCGACCCGGCGTGCAACAACCTCGACCCGGCCACCGGCATCCTGTTCGGTCAGCTGCAGGCAGCGGGCGTCGCGGTCCTGGTCGCGGCCGGCAACGACGGGCGGCTCGCTCAGATGAGCTTCCCCGGGTGCGCCCCGAACGCCTTCGCCATCGGCGCGACGGACGACTTCGACAATCCGGCCGGGTTCAGCAACGCCAGCACCGACATGAAGTGGTGGGCACCGGGTGTCGGCGTCGACGCGGCGGTCCCGACCGGCAACAACCACGGCGTCAAGAGCGGTACCTCGATGGCCACCCCGCACGTCACCGGGGCCTTCGCCCTGCTGCGGGAGTGCATCTCGCCGTCGTCGGAAACACCGCAGTCCAAGAACGAGGTGGTGGCGGAGCTCAACGCCTCCGGCCCCAACGTCACGCGCAGTGGTATCACTCGCAAGCGGATCAATGTGCTCGATGCCGCGACCAGCACGGTCAACAACAACGACTTCGCGAATGCCGAAGTCTTTGCCGGCAACGGTCCGATCAACGACTTCGACTGGACCGTCTGCTCGGACACCGAGCCGGGTGAGCCCGGCCCGTTCAGCCTCGACAACGGCAACTGGTGGGCGTGGACCCCGTCGACCACGGGTACCGCGACCATCTCCACCCAGGACGGCGGCGGCAACGTCACCACCTTCGACACCACGCTGGCGGTCTACACCGGCAACAGCCTGGGATCGCTGAACCTGGTGGCGGCCGACGACGACTCGGGCGGAAACCTGAAGAGCCTGGTGACCTTCCCGGTCAACGGTGGCACCACGTACCGGATCAAGGTGGACGGCTTCGCCGCGGCCAACGGCAAGCTCAACCTGCACATCCAGAACGGACCGCCGCCCACCTGTGTCGGGACCCCGGCGACCATCGTCGGCACCGCAGGTAACGACGTCATCAACGGCACCGCCGGCAACGACGTGATCGTGGCAGGGGCCGGCAACGACACCATCAACGGTGGCGGCGGCAACGACATGATCTGCGGTGACGCAGGAAACGACCGAATTCTCGGCGGCACCGGAGACGACCAGGTATGGGGCGGTTCGGGCGCGGACGTCATCTCCGGCGGCGACGGCAACGACCTGCTGATCGGTAACCCCGGCTTCGGCAGCAACGACGACAGCGGCGATGCGATCTACGGCGAGGCCGGCAATGACACGTTGGACGGCTGGTTCGGCAACGACACGCTCTCCGGCGGTCCCGGAAACGACAGCATCGGCGGCTTCGCGGGCATCGACACGGCGACCTTCGCCTCGTCGCCGGCCGCGGTCACCGCGAACCTGACCACCAACACCGCCGTCGGTGAGGGTTCGGACACCTTCGTCGATGTGGAGAACCTGGTCGGTTCCGCCTTCAACGATGTGTTCACCGGTAACGCCCTGGCCAATGTGCTGGTCGGCAACAACGGCAATGACCGGCTGGACGGTCTGGCCGGCAACGATGTCCTCCAGGGCCTGGCCGGCAACGACGTGCTGCGGGGTCGGGCAGGCAACGACGTCTTCGACGGCGGGGCCGGCATCGACTGGGCGGTCTTCGACGCCTCACCGGCGCCTGTCCAGGTCAACCTGACGACCGGAACAGCAACCGGTGAGGGCGCTGACACCCTGGTGGCCGATGAGAACGTCCACGGGTCGAACTTCAACGACGTGATCAGGGGCAACGCCGGGCCGAACACCCTGCTCGGCTCCAACGGCAACGATTACGTCAACGGTCTGGCCGGCAACGACATCGTGCAAGGCGATGCCGGAATCGACCGGGTGTACGGCGACGTGGGCAACGACCTGGCCCGCGGTGGAGTCGGCAACGACACCATCGTCGACGGCGGCCCCGGGATCGACCGGGTCTACGGCGATGCCGGCAACGACCTGGTCCAGGGTGGTACCGGCAACGACATCACCGTTGACGGCGGCGACGGGATCGACCGGGTCTACGGCGGTGACGGCAACGACGTGGTCCGCGGCGGCACCGGCAACGACGCGATCGTCAACGGCGACGCCGGCAACGACCGGGTCTATGGCGATGCCGGCAACGACCTGGTCCGCGGCGGGCTCGGCAACGACCCTCTGGTCTCCGGCGACGCCGGCAACGACCACGTCCTCGGTGACGGCGGTCTGGACCACTGCAACGGCGGCGCGGGCCTCGATGTCGGCTCGCCCACCTGCGAATTCTCCGTCGGCATCCCGTAACCGGCGAATCGCAGGCAGTACCTGATCCACCAGCAGTACCTCAGTCCCGAGGGGCCGGCAGCACCGCTGCCGGCCCCTCGGCTGTCCGCCGGCGTCCGGGCCGACATCGGGCCGTCCCGGGATGCGGCGCGGTCGTTGCCGGGCCGGGCCCGGCCGGACAGCGGGCGGCAGCAGGTACAGTGGGGTACCGCTGACGCCTCGTCTGACATTCGGCAAGAGGAGCACGGTTTTCGTGGGTACTGGTGCACCGGAGTCACCGCAGGCACTGCCATTTCCGAGCACCGGGCCCGCAGTCGCGACCGCCCCGACCGGGCCGATGCCCGAGCTCGACGAGGGGCCCCGCGAGGAGTGCGGGGTGTTCGGCGTCTGGGCACCGGGTGAAGAAGTCGCCAAGCTGAGCTACTACGGGCTGTACGCGCTGCAGCACCGAGGGCAGGAGGCAGCCGGCATCGCCGTCGCGGACGGGGCGCAGATCGTGGTGTTCAAAGACCTCGGGCTGGTGTCGCAGGTCTTCGACGAGCAGGTGCTCTCCTCGCTGCACGGGCACATCGCGGTGGGGCACTGCCGCTACTCGACGACCGGGTCGACCACGTGGGAGAACGCGCAGCCGACGTTCGGCACCACCACGGTCGGATCCGGGATCGCGCTCGGCCACAACGGCAACCTGGTGAACACCGTGGAACTGGCCCGCAAGGTGCAGGCCGTCGCGCACCCGGCCGACCGGCCGAATTCCACCACCGATTCGGACATCATCACCAAGCTGCTCGCCGAGGCATCGCCGGACGCCGGTCTGCAGGCTGCGGCGATGCAGGTGCTGCCCACCCTCCGCGGGGCGTTCTGCCTGGTGTTCTGCGACGAGCAGACCCTCTACGCGGCCCGTGACCCGCAGGGGGTCCGGCCGTTGGTGCTCGGCCGGCTGGACCGCGGGTGGGTGGTCGCGTCGGAGACCGCCGCGCTGGACATCGTCGGTGCGTCCTTCGTGCGCGAGGTCGAGCCGGGAGAGCTGCTGGCGATCGACGCCGACGGACTGCGCAGTGAGCGGTTCGCCCCGTCCGATCCCAAGGGTTGCCTTTTCGAGTACGTCTACCTGGCCCGGCCGGACACCTCGATCGCCGGCCGCAGCGTGCACGCCACGCGGGTCGAGATCGGTCGGCGGCTGGCGCTGGAAGCGCCGGTCGAGGCCGACCTGGTGATCCCGACCCCGGAGTCGGGAACGCCGTCGGCGATCGGCTACGCCCAGGCGTCCGGCATCCCCTACGGCCAGGGTCTGGTCAAGAACGCCTACGTCGGCCGCACCTTCATCCAGCCGTCGCAGACGATCCGGCAGCTCGGCATCCGGCTGAAGCTGAACCCGCTGCGCGACGTCATCCGCGGCAAGCGGCTGGTGGTGGTGGACGACTCGATCGTCCGTGGCAACACCCAGCGGGCGCTGGTCCGAATGCTGCGCGAAGCGGGTGCGCTCGAGGTGCACGTCCGGATCGCTTCGCCGCCGGTGCGCTGGCCGTGCTTCTACGGGATCGACTTCGCTTCCCGTGCCGAGCTGATCGCCAATGCCGGCGATGTCGACGCGGTGCGCCGGTCGATCGGCGCAGACACACTCGGCTACGTCTCGTTGGACGCCCTGGTCGCGGCCTCCGAGCAGCCCAAGAACCGCTTGTGCAGCGCGTGTTTCACCGGCGAGTACCCGATCCCGATCCCGGACCAGGTGGGCAAGCATGTGCTGGAGGGGATCGCCCGCGGGGTGGCCGGCGATGCCGCTCCGGTGGGCGCCGCCAGCTACGGCGCGGCCGACGCGTTGAGTCGTCCATGACCACCCACCACCCGATCGGTTCGGGCGCCACCTACGCCGGCTCCGGCGTGTCCATCGCGGCCGGTGAGGCTGCGGTCGACCTGATGAAGCCTTACACCGAGAAGACCCGCCGCCCTGAGGTTCTCGGCAGTATCGGTGGGTTCGCATCCTTGTTCCGGGTGCCGATGCACCGGTTCCGCGACCCGGTGCTGGCCTCGTCGTCCGACGGGGTCGGCACCAAGTCCGCGATCGCCCAGGCAATGGACCTGCACACCACGATCGGCATCGACCTGGTGGCAATGGTGGTCGATGATCTGGTCGCCTGCGGCGCCGAACCGCTGTTCCTGCAGGACTACATCGCCTGCGGCAAGCTGGATCCGGAGAAGATCGCGGCGATCGTCAGCGGCATCGCCGAGGGCTGTGTCCGGGCCGGCTGCGCGTTGGTCGGTGGCGAGACCGCCGAGCACCCCGGCCTGATGGCGCCGGAGGATTACGACCTGGCCTCGACCGCCGTCGGAATCGTCGAGGGCGACGAGATTCTCGGCCCCGACCGGGTCCGTCCCGGCGACGTGGTGATCGGGATGGGTTCGTCCGGCGTGCATTCCAACGGCTACTCGATGGTCCGGCACGTCCTGCTGGACATCGCCCGGCTGCCGCTGGACGGCCACGTCGAGGAGTTCGGTCGGACCCTGGGTGAGGAGCTGCTCGAGCCCTGTCGGATCTACGCCCTCGACTGCCTGAAACTGGCCCGCGAGACCGACGTGCACGCCTACGCCCACATCACCGGAGGTGGTCTGGCCGGCAACCTGGCCAGGGTGATCCCGGCCGGGCTGACGGCGAACCTCGACCGGCGGTCGTGGACGCCGCTGCCGGTGTTCGGCTACATCGCAGGACACGGCCGGGTGGCCCGTCCGGAGATGGAGAAGGCGTTCAACATGGGTATCGGCATGGCTGCCGTCATCGCGCCCGACGACGTCGACCGGGCGATGGCGATCCTCACCGCACGGCATGTCGACGCGTACCTGCTCGGCACGGTCGAGCGGTCGAGCGGGCACGACGAGCGGGTCACCCTCTGCGGGGACCACCCCCGCTGGTAGGACGACCCCGCCCGAAGAGTCCGGTTCCGGAGTGTGTGACCCTAGGCAACATCGCTCGCGGGTCCCTGGCCGACGAGCCCGGCTGCCTTATGCTCGCTGCGTCTTGGAGCGCACGAGCGAGGGAGATCCGCGATGACGACCGCATCGATCAGGGAGACGGCAGGGACGGCCCGCAAGTACTGGTGGATCATGCTGATCCGCGGGATCCTGGCGATCGCGCTGGGGGTCATGATGATCGCCTGGCCCGAGGCGACGGTGAAGGTCGCGATCTTCCTGTTCGGGCTGTACTTCATCCTCGACGGCATCGCGTCGATCACGATGGGCATCATGAGCGGGCGGGCCGGCGAGAAATGGGGCTGGCTGGTCTTCGTCGGAGTCCTGGACATCGGAGCCGGCATCGTCGCGTTCGTCTGGCCGGGAGCCACGGCGCTGGTGCTGCTCTACCTCATCGCGTTCTGGTCGATTCTCGCCGGCGGCATGGCGATCTTCGGATCCTTCTCGCTCAAATCGGCGGGTGCCAGGGACTGGGGCTGGGTGCTGTTCGGCGGGATCGTCAGCCTGATCTTCGGGATCATCCTGCTGATCGCTCCCGGTCACGGCATTCTCGGACTGATCTGGCTGGTGGCGATCTGGGCGATCGTGTTCGGCATCGTGCTGATCGTCAACTCGTTCATCGTGCGGTCGGTGTCCGGCACGATCCTGGACGCGACCGGCGGTCCGACCGTCACCGCCTGACCGATCCTGGACGCGACCGGCAGTTCGACCGTCACTGCCGGACGCGCTCCCGAACTCCGGTCATTGTTGGTCTCCGGCTCTCAGCCCGAGCCGAGGCCGCCCAACTCCCGCAGCCGGGCCAGGTGCTCCGGCTCGTGGTCGGCGATCCACGCGTCCGCACCGAGCAAGGCGGCCGCCGCGACGAAGTGCGCCCTGGCCAGGTCGGTCTCGCCGGCGGCCAGGTACAGCTCGCCGAGTTCCTCCTCGACGTAGCCGTCGCCGGGGCCCTCGTCGTGCAGTCTGAGCTGGATCACCAGCGCCTCGTCATCACGGCCGAGCGAGCGCAGCGCCCGGGCCACCGCCCAGTGCGCGACCTGCACCTGCTCGGGTCGTCCGGAAACGGAGTGGGCATCCAGGGCCGCCCGGAAGTGTCGGAGCGCTCCGGCGTGGTCGCCCTCGTCGTGCAGTGTCCACCCGATGTTGTTGTGCAACGAACCGGTCCAGCGTCGGACCCGCGGATCGGACGCGGCCTCGATCATGCGCAGCGCCTGCCGGTTCCACGACATCGCTCGGTCGCCGTCGGCGATCGCCAGCATGTGGGCGGCATCGACCGCGAGGAACTCCTCGCCGGCTCCTTCGGCGGCGGTCAGGGCATCCATGAAGTACGGCACGGCGTCCGCCGCCCGGCCGCTGCTGTTCAGTACGCGCCCACGCTCCAGGGCCACCCGTATCGCCACCGTCGTGGACTCCCGCACGTCGACAGCGGCCAGCAGTTCGGAGGCCTCGTCGAACCGACCCTGCAGCCCGATTGCTCTGGCCAGCTGGCTGGTGAGTTCCGCGGCGGTGGCTCCTGGAGGCTCCGCCGACAGGGCCGCGCGGAACCGGGCCTCGGATCCGGCCGGATCGTCGAAGGTCCACAGCGCATCGAGCCGGTCGGCATCGAGCCGGTCAGGGTCGAGCCGATCGGGGTCGAGATCCCGATCTGGATGATCCGGGTCGAGTCGCGGAGGTCCGGGATCGTCGGCTGCCATGAGCTCAGTCTGGCAGGGGCATGACGGAGCCCCGGCCGGGTGGCCGGGGCTCCGGGTACAGCGGGAGTCGGCTACAGCGGGCTCCGGGTACAGCGGGAGTCGAGCGTTACAGCAGGAGTCGGACCCAGCGGGCGTCGGCTACCGCGGGCCTCGTTCGCAGCCCCGCCTCGGAGGGTGGGGCCAGGACCCGCCGACCGGTCCTACGGTGCTTCCGTCGGCGGCACGTCGTCGGCGTGACCGCCGACCTCGTAGGCACTGGGCCGGGAGTCGCGTCGGTGACCGGCTCGGTGGCGGCGTGCCGGCCCTCGAGGTCCGCGACACCTGCGGCGCCGGGCTGCGCGGCGTCAGGTGCGTCCGAGTTCTCCGCCGCACGGGTCCGCTCCTCGTGCTCCCGCTCGAACTGCTCGTCCATCCGCTCCCGGGTCGCTTCCTTGGCGGCCTCCGGATCCTTGACGAACTGTTCCTCCCAGTCCTCCTCGGAGTCGTGCGGGACCCGCAGCGGGTCGTCGCCGCCGGCCGCCGGAACATCTTCGGCGGTCTCGTCCGGGATCACCGCGGCCGGGATCACCGCAGCAGGGACGGCGCCGCCGGGGCTCGGCACCGGGACGACGCCGACAGGGCCGTCGGTCCCGGTCGGCTCGGCGTCGTCAGAAGTGGGATCAGCCGCGTCGTTGCTCGGTGCCGGGCCGTCCGAGCGTGCCTCTGCATGGTCGGCGCCGTCGGCGCCCACCTCGGAGGTGCCGGTGGTGTCGGTCGGCCCCTGCGGGATGGTGTCGTCCGCAGTGGGCGCGTTCGTCTCGTCGGACGGAAGCGGGATGCTGTACGTCATTGTCGGCTCCAGCGGGAAACACCGCGGTCAGCGGCGCGGGTGACGCTCACCCACCGAGGACGTACCCGTCGCGCGGGCGCGCAAAACCGCAACGGCACGGCGGGGTGAAGGATCGGGTCGGAGGACCCTGGGTCAACGACGCTGGGACGCGTAGTCCGACGATTCCTCGTCGTCCTCGTCGTCCCCGTAGTTCGCGTAGTCCGCGTATTGGTCGTCCTCGTCCAGATCGTCTGCGACGACTGGCGGTGGCGGCGCCGGCAGGGGGGTGGAGCCTGCGAGCTCTCGCTGAAGGGCGGTGACGTCGACCGACGAGGAGTGGTACTTCAACTCCCGTGCGACCTTGGTCTGCTTCGCCTTTTGACGGCCTCGCCCCATGGCGGACCCCCTTGCACGTGAGAAGCGGGGCGGCCGGCCAGCGACAGCCCCGCGGGTGAGTTGTCTGTCGTGCCATTGAGCGTACAGGCTCCGTCGCCCGGCTCCCACTGAGAAGCGCGTGTCTGCCGCGTCGGGCAGACCTGATCTCTCCGGCTCAGGAGAATTTCGTGTGCGGCCGGTCGAGGAGCACGCCGTCGACGAAGATGTCGAGCTTCTCGTTGTAGAACGCCACCAGCCCTGCCACCTTCTGGCTCTCCGGCAGCGGAGTGCGGTACGACCAGGCCAGATCGGCGACGACCCGGTCGCCGACCAGTACCGCCCAGTACTCCGCGGTGCCCTTGTACGGACACCCGGTGCTGGTCTCTGTCGGCTCGAGCAGGTCCAACCGCACATCCGTCTTCGGCAGGTAGTAGCGGGTCGGCAGCCCGGTCTCGAAGAGCAGCCGGGCCCGATCCGACTCGGCCAGCACCACGCCGTCCAGCTCGACGCGCACGCTCCTGGAGCTGGGCAGGATGTCGATCCGGGTGTACGGGTCTCGTGGGTGGACGAAGATCTCCTCGTCCTCCTCGAACCAGGCGTCCATCGCGCCGAAGTCCAGTCGCACCAGCCCGCGAAGCTCCTCGAGGGGGGACTCGGTGTACTGCAGCGCCCCGTCGACCGCCTCGGTCGCGCCGATGCGGACCGTGAACAGCTCGCCGTCGCCGCGGCTCGGGGAGTGCGACGTGCGCCCGGTCGGCACCAGTACGTCGGCCGCGACGTCTTCGAGCGGGAGGTAGTACTGGGGGAAGTACGGCACCTCCCATACCAGGACCGCCCTGGTGGAGTCCGCCACCGGACGTCCGCCCAGGTAGGCGCGGACACGCTTCGGACTGGTCTCGGTGCGGACACGTCCGCGGGTTGCCGTCGTCATATCTTGGCCAACGACGGCGAGGCCCGGCTGCTTCCCGCTCAGGAGGTACCGAACAGTCCGGGCGCGGCCTCGACCGAGCCGACCCGGCGGCCGCCGCCGTTGACCACGCCGGTGCCGAGCTCGTCCAGCAGCTCGGAAGCGAGCCCGAAGGTGCGCAGGCCCGCCACCAGCACCGGCATCCGGGCCCGTTCGGAGCCGTCGCTGATCTTCACCGCAACGGTCCGTCCGTCCGGCAGGGCCGCGCAATGGACCCCCTCGGCGCCGCCCTTGACCAGAAGTTCCGGGTGGGCCCGCATCAGCCTGGTGTCCTCGCGGCCGGTGCCGCCGACCATGTCCGGATAGGTCCGCATGGCGTCGGCGACCTGCCGCTCCGGGCTGCCGTCCGGGCCCGCGTTCACCCGGCCGAAGGCGCGGGCCAACCCGACGAGCGACACCGCGAACAGTGGTGCACCGCAGCCGTCGATGCCGACGGCGGCCGGCCGCTCGTCGGCGAGCCGCTCGACGACGGCGCTCACCGAGAGCTGCAGCGGGTGGACCGGCTCGAGATAGTCGGCCGGGTCCCAGCCGGCCGCCAGGCAGGCGCGCAGCATTCCGGCGTGCTTGCCGGAGCAGTTCATGTAGATGCGCCGCCGCCCACCGCCGGCGGCGAGGATCGCGCTCCTGGTCGGTTCGTCGAGCGGGTAGTCCTCAGGGCACTGCAGGTCGGCTTCGGTCAGGCCGGCCCGCGCGAGCACCGCAAGCGCCCGGTCGGTGTGCTGCGGCTCGCCGGAATGCGAGGCGGCGGCCAGCGCCAGGTCGGCATCCTGCAGGTCGGCGCCGGCCAGCAGCATCGCGACCGCCTGGAACGGCTTGTTCGACGAGCGCGGGAACACCGGGGTGTGCACCGGCCCGACGGCGTGCAGCACGGTGCCGTCACCAGCGACGACGACGGCCGCGCCGAAGTGGCTGCCCTCATGGAAGCCGGAGCGGAGGACGCGGACGAGTTCGGCAGGTTGAGAGGTCGGCACGTCGGGCATCAGATCAGGCCGAGCACCCGGCGGGCAGCGGCGGGGTCCAGCGGCGGTCGCCCGGCGATCCGCGAAAGCCCGGCTGCCCGAGCGACCAACGCTGCGTCGTCGCGTCCGCCGCCCCGTCGCTCGCCGGTCGGGGTCGCGTCGGCGGTGCCGACCCGCAGGTGCGCCCCCGCGGCCAGCCCGGCCAGCAGCACCGGCAGCGCAGCGCCCTCCCGCCCGCCCAGGGACACCCCGTCCGGATGCGCGGTCACGATCTCGGCCACCAGCGCCACCAGCGCTGCCGGCTCGCCGGGTTCGACGAGCACCTCCGGCAACGTGATCCGGTCGGTGAGCGACTCGGCCGAGCCGCCGGGGTCGGTGGTGAGCACCAGTCCGGTCTGGGTGCGCAACGCGGCCACCACGCTCTCCGGGTCGTCCTGGTCGGCGGCCAGGTGCAGTCGGGCCGCGCCGACCTGTTCCGCGTCGATGGCCGCCCGCAGCAGATGGCCGACTTCGGCCGCGGCAGGGGCCAGGGTCAGCAGCACCCCGATCGGCTCAGGCATCGGCCAGCACCGCGCGCAGCACGGCCGGATCGATGTTGCCGCCGGACACGATGGCCACCCGCTTGCCCGGTGGCAGCTGCGCGTCGTGAAACAGGTGCGCTGCGACCGCGACGGCGCCGCTCGGTTCGGCGAGCAGCCGCGCCTCCAGCGCCAGACGCCTGGTGGATGCGGCGATCTCGTCCTCGGTGACGGTGATGATGTCGTGTACCTGGGCCTGGATGTGCTCCCACGGCAGCGCGCCGACCGAGAAGGTGCGCAGTCCGTCGGCCATGGTCCTGGCGGTGTCCTGCGGACGCCAGGCGATCCGGCGGCCGGCCCGGAAGGACTCGGCCGCGTCGCCGGCCAGTTCCGGCTCGACGCCGATCACCTTCGCGTCGGGCAGCAGCGCGGCGACGGCAGCGGCGATGCCGGAGATCAGCCCACCCCCGGAAACCGGAACCAGCACGACGTCGACATCGGGCGCATCCTCGGCGATCTCGAGTCCGATGGTGCCCTGGCCGGCGATCACGTCGCGGTGATCGAACGGTGGCACCATCGGCTTGCCGGTCTCGACCTGCACCTGCTCCGGGCGGGAGAACCGCTGGGCCAACGGGACCAGTTCGACCGTGGCGCCGAGCGCCCGGGTGGCCTCGATCTTGCGGGCCGGCGCGTTGTCCGGGATCACGATGTAGGCCTCGACGCCGAAAGTCCGGGCGGCGTAGGCCACCGCCTGTGCATGATTGCCCGACGAGTGCGCCAGCACGCCGCGGGCCCGCACGTCGGGGTCCAGCGCAGCGATCGCATTCACCGCGCCGCGGATCTTGAATGCGCCGACCGGTTGCAGGGACTCGGGCTTGAGCCAGAGGTCCGGCCACGGCGAGCGGAGCAACGGGGTCCGGACCGCGTGTCCGCGGATCCGGACTGCGGCGGCGCGGATCTCGTCGATGGTGACCAGGTCGGGCATCGTTCCTCGGATCTCGGGACGGGCCGGTGGTACCGATCCTTGCGGGGGCCGGCCGGCGTGGTCAGGGGCGGCGCAGGTTCGGCAAGCTGCGCCGGTCGATCGCGGACACCGGTGGGCCGTCGTCGGTGGTGGCATCGTCCGGGTCGATGGCAGCGTCGACGCCGCCGGCCAGCAGCGGGGTATCCGGCTGCACGGTCCGTTTGACCATGGCAAGGGCGATCGGGCCGTACTCGTGGTGGTGGGCGACCGACCCGACCCGCCCGACGCTGCGACCCTGCGCAGTCAGCAGGTCGTCGCCCGGTTCGGGGAGGGAGTCGGCCGAGCCGTCAAGGTGCAGCAGCACGAGTCGGCGCGGCGGCCGACCGAGGTTGTGCACCCTGGCGACGGTCTCCTGGCCCCGGTAGCAACCCTTGTCCAGGTGTACCGCGGTCGTCAGCCACGGCAACTCGTTCGGAATCGTCCGGTCGTCGGTGTCCACTCCTAGTCGCGGCTGACGGGCGGCGATCTGCAGCGCCTGCGCCGCCCAACTGCCGGCCGGTCGGGCTCCGGCGGCGATCAGGCGGACAGCCAGTGGTCCGAGATCGGCCCGGGGGACGGCGATCTCGATCCCCGCGCCGGTCCGACGGACGAAGCCGCCTGCCCGTTGCGCAGCGGATCCGATAGCCGGCAACTCGATGTCTGCGGCCTCGGCGACGAGCCGCGCGGTCGGCCCGGAGATATGCAGGATCGCCAGTTCGGTGAGAGCCGGCTGGACGTCGGACCAGAACCTCATCGACTCCAGGTAGCCGAGCAGCGGCCCGCCGCGGCCGGGGTCGGTGTCGAGATACACGGTGCCGCCGACATGCGTCACGCCGAAGTGATGCTCGACGTGTCCTTGCGGGGACAGGATCAGCGCCGCCGTCACCGCGCCGTCTGCGAGGTCGGTCAGAGCCTGCGAGGTGATGGTGTGCAGCCAGCTGAGCCGGTCGGCGCCCGGAACCACGATCACGTCCCTGGTCGAACGGTCGAACAGCGCGGCTGCCCGCTCCGCCCCCCGCTGCTCGCCGACCGGGTCGCCGTAGTGCCACGCCAGACCGGCATCGATGCCTTCGGCCGGCACGGCTCCGGGAAGGTCGAGCAGCGGCGACCGCGCGGGGGCGGTCGCCGAACCGGCGGGACGGGCATCCATATCGCCATGGTAGGCCGGTGCGGCGGGCGGTGGTCCGGTGGCGCAGGCCGATCCGCAGCCCAGGTGCATCGGTACAGAGGCGGCCGCACCCGCTGATGCGGCGCAGGTCACACCCGTTCCGGTGGGTGGCGTCGGGTTCTTGCGCCAGAATCACCGGACATGGCTGGTGACAGTGCTGTCCCGTCCGGCGACCGCCTCACGGCGATCGCCGATGACCGCGCGCCGCTGTTCAACGGTCACGGGGTGACGCCGTTCGTCGAGCTGAACCGTGCGGAGTGGGCGGCGTTGGCCGAATCGACGCCGTTGCCGCTCACCGGTGCGGAGTTGCAGCGGCTCTCCGGACTCGGCGATCCGATCGATCTGGACGAGGTGCGGACCATCTACCAGCCGCTGTCCCGGCTGCTCAACCTCTACTTCGCCGGCACCGGTTCGCTGCACACCGTCACCTCGACCTTCCTGCGGGAGTGGGAGGCCAGGACGCCGTTCGTCATCGGGGTGGCCGGGTCCGTCGCGGTCGGCAAGTCGACCACGGCCAGGGTGCTGCGCGAGCTGCTCGCCCGGTGGCCCGACACCCCCAGGGTCGAACTCGTGACCACTGACGGCTTCCTCTATCCCAATGCTGTGCTCGAAGAGCGAAACATCATGCACCGCAAGGGTTTTCCGGAGTCCTACGACCGCCGGGCACTGATCCGATTCGTCGCCGAGGTGAAGTCGGGCGCCGAGGAGGTGCGCGCACCCCGGTACGACCATCTCACCTACGACATCCTGCCGAACGACGAGATCGTGGTCCGTCGGCCCGATGTGCTGATCATCGAGGGTCTCAACGTGCTGCAGCCCGCGCGGTTGGACGACGATGGCCGTAGTGCGTTGGCACTGAGCGACTTCTTCGACTTCTCGATCTATGTCGATGCCGACACCGCTGACGTGAAGCACTGGTACGTCGAGCGTTTCCTGCGGCTGCGGCAGACCGCATTCGCCGATCCGGATTCCTTCTTTCATCGCTTCTCCTCCCTCACCGACGACCAGGCCGTCGAGCTGGCCGGTGGCATCTGGACGTCCATCAACGAGGTCAACCTGCTGGAGAACATCCTGCCCACCCGCGGCCGGGCGAACCTGGTGCTCACCAAGGGTCCGGACCACGCGGTGAGCCGGATCCGGCTGCGCAAGCTCTAGCAGCGTGCGGGCGGAGCCGTTGGACCGTTGGGTCAGGAGTTCGCCGGCGATGCCCAGGCGTCCGCGGGCAGGTATGCAGCGACGTTGTCCATGCGATGTTGCACGGCGGCGATCTCCCGGACCGCCTGGGCGAGCATGCTCCGGTCGATCGGCGACATCCGATCCCGGGCGATGTTGACCAGCGGAAGCAGCGCGTGCGACTTCAGGTCGAAGGCATCCCGTCGGGTGAAGATGTCCCGTACCGAGCGGTACCTGGCCCGCCGGGCCAGCGAGGCCTGCATCAGCAGCCGCAAGGTGCCGGGGTGTCGACGGACGCCGCTGAACATGTCCGTGACGGCCGGAAGCCCGGGGTCGCCGTAGATCGGACGGCCGTCCACCAGCAGCGAGGTCATGATCGCTCCCTGGTTCGCCTCCGGCGCTGCCAGCCACTCCCTGGCCGCCGCGCGCCAGGCGGCATTCGTCCGGGCGAACCCACGGTGCGTTGCGCTCGCTCCGTGCGCGTCGACGCTCAGGCCGGCGTCGGTCAGCACGTCGTAGACCTCGCCGAAGGCCGCGAGGTAGGCGGTCGATCTCGCCCGCACTCGACGTCGTCGGCGAAGGCCACCGCGGAGTCGAGTCCGAGCGAGAGCACGGCCTCCCGGCGACCGTTGCTGCCCAACGACATCCAGGTGAACCGTCCAGCGGAGAGCGCCGGGATGCGCTGGAAGGTCAGCTCGATCGCCCGCCGGACGACCGCGTCGAGGATCGTCGAATAGACCGCGATGACCTTGCCGGAGGCCAGCTGCCGGGAGAGCAGGTCGCCCAGCAGGAACGGGATCCGCTTGGCCCGCTCGACTGGAGCTCGTCGACCGTCGCCGCCCGCCGGATCTGCTCGTGGAGCGAGACGTCGCTGGTGGTCGGCGGAAAGGGTGAAGTCCCGGGGCGACCACGCCCCGCAGCCCGCCGTCACGGTCGACGACGACGACGAAGTCGCCATCGGGCTGGAACATCAGGATCAGGGCCTCGGCCGCGGAGTCACCGAGCGATGGCCGTCGGCACCGTGGCATCGAGCACCTCCGACCGGTGCGCGTCGCCGGGCAGCCCGTCCGACCAGGACCTGCCGGCGGAACGTCGCGTCGGTGACCAGGCCGTAGTCGCCCCCGCCCCGACGCACCACGGCATACGTGCAACCGCGCTCGGTCATCCGCCGCGAGACGTCGGCGACGGGATCGGTAAGGTCCGACGACGAGCGGGTCCGTGACGACGAGCTCGTCGATCGAGGCCGTACGCCGGGGCGACCCGCGGGCGGCGCGACGGCGACATGCTCGGCCAGGAACTGCGCACCCGGCGTGGAGGCGAAGGCGTGGCCGACGACCACGCCGGGATCGGGCGCCACGGTGACCGCGTCAGCGGCGACCGCGAGCGGACCCACGGAACGCTCGATGAGCATGGCGGAGAAGCCGAAGACCCCGCCCGGGACCGAGGCCCTCGTCCGGGGCGGCGCCACTGGCCGTCGGCGTCGTTCCACAGATCCGACCTGGCCCTCGAGGACCACGAACACCTCGACGCGGGATCGGGTGAACGCGTCGAGGATCAGGTCGCCCGGCTTGTAACGCCGACCAGCGCGGCGCGCGACAGCAGCCGCCGCACGCCGGTGCGGCAGACCCGTCGAACGGCGGGTGACGCGCGAGGAACGTGGTGAGGGCAGCGGTCGTCGACGGAGTCAGGCTCGGCTGGCCGGCCACGATCACCTCGGTCCCGGAGTGCCACGTGCGGCGGTGATGCCGGTTGCCGCAGGACCCGTCCGGCGGGGCGTCGGGCTACGCAGTGCCGGGGGTCGGCGGATCAGGAATCGAATAGCCGGAGCGCCGGACCGTCTAGTCGAGCGACCTTGCCAGGACCCGTCAGCGATGTACTTCTTGAGGGCCGCGTTGACCTTGTCGACCATCGCCGTGTCGCCCAGCTTGACCCCGATGCCGTACTTCTCGTCGGAGAAGCCCTTGCCGACGACCTTGAGCCTGCCCTTGTACTGGTCTCGGCGGCGAAGCCCGCCAGGATCAGGTCGTCGGTGGAGACCGCATCGACCTCTCCGTTGGCCAGCGCCGGACACACTCGGAGAACGTCGGCACCTCGCGCAGAGTGATCTTGCCCTGGTAGTTCTTCTTGATGTAGTCGCCGCCGACGTCGTGCCCGACACCGCACACAGGATCTTGCCGTTCAGCGTCTCCGGGCCGGTGATCTGGTGTCGTTGCGCCGGACGAGCAGGTCCTGGTGGGCGACGAAGTAGGGCCCCGCGAAGCGACGACCTGCTTCCGGTCGGCCGTGATCGAGAAGGTCGAGATGACCAGATCGACGTCGCCGTGTCTGCAGTGCTCGCGATCCGCTCGCCGGTCGACCGGCTTCCAGGTGATGTTGGCCGACGGCACGCCGAGCGCCCGCGCGACGTACGGCGCGGTCTCGATGTCGAAGCCGGCGTAGGTGTCACCGGACTTGAGCGCGACTCCGGGCTCGTCGAAGGCGATGCCGATGGTGAGCTTGCCGCCGCCGGAGGCCACCGTTGATGGTCGTCGGGGCGCTCGGCGTCGAGCGAGCAACCGACGAGGACCGCCGCCGGTGAGAGCACGGGCGAGGGCGGTCGACCGCCGACGGCGGCGGCTGCATGGATCATGCCGCCAGCTCCGATCACGTGCGGGACATCAGGACCTGCTCGCCGTCGATCGGGGTCCAGATCGCCGGTCGACATCCGGGCCGTAGGTGGGACCGTCGTCGGACCAGACCGCCTTGAGCCGGTCGCCGGTGTTGGCGACGACCGTCGGCTTGATCACCCGCCAGCCGATCGCCAGGACGACCGCGAGGACCGGGATCCCGACGACGATCACGACGAAGTCGGTCTTGTGCCAGAAGTACGGCGACGACTGCCAGCCCGAGACCGCCATGCCGACCAGGACCAGGACGAGGAAGGCCAGGCCGACGTAGCTGGTCCAGGGCGAGCCCGGAGCCTGGAACGGGCTGCGTCGGGATCACCCCCAGGTTGATCAGCCTCCGAGCCGGAGCTGGCAGACGAAGATCGTCGCCCCAGGTGAAGAGGACACCGATCGCGGCCGCCTCCAGGGCGATCTCGAAGGCGTCCGGGTCAGGGCGTTGAGGACGGCGCCGAAGACGAATACGACCGAGGTCATGACGATGCCGGCCCACGGCACGCCCGAATTGCTCATCTTCAGGGTGAACGCCGGCGCCTGCTTCGCCATGCCGAGGCTGCGCAGCACCCGGCCGGTCGAGTACAGCCCGGAGTTCAGGCTGGACAGCGCCGCGACGATCAGCACGCCTGGATCAGCGCGCCCATCCAGGCCAGCCCGAGTCGCTCGAAGACCGTCACGAACGGGCTGGTCCCCGACTTGTAGTCGCTGGTCGGCAGCATCGAGACCAGCAGCAGGATCGAGCCGCAGTAGAAGACGCCGATCCGGAAGATGACGGCGTTGACGGCCTTGGGCACCTCGCGCTTGGCGTTCTCCATCTCGCCGGCGGCCACGCCCACCATCTCGATCGCGGCGTAGGCGAACACGACACCGGACATCACCAGGATCGGGCCGTACCAGATGTAGGGGTCGCTCGGTCGGCCAGAAGCCGCCCGGGTTGCTCCACAGGTTATGGAAGCCGGCCTCGTGGCCGCCGATGTTGAAGCTGGCCGATCACCACGACGAGCCCGACCACCAGGAAGACCACGATCGCGCCGACCTTGAGGACCGAGGCCCAGAACTCGAACTCACCGAAGGCGCGGGCGGACAGCAGGTTGATCACGAGCACGACGGCCAGGGCGATGAGCACGGTGACCCAGGTCGGCATCAGCGGGAACCAGAACTGGACGTACAGCCCGACCGCCGAGAGCTCGGCGATGCCGGTCAGGGCCCAGTTCAGCCAGTACAGCCATCCGGTGACGTAGGCGGCCTTCTCGCCGTAGAACTCCCGCATGTAGGAGACGAACGCGCCGGAGGTGGCACGGTGCAGCACCAGCTCGCCGAGGGCCCGCATCAGGAAGTACGCGATCACGCCGACAAAGGCGTAGCTGAGCAGCAGCGCCGGCCGGTGCTGTGCAGGCGGGAGGCCGAGCCGAGGAAAAGGCCGGTGCCGATGGCGCCGCCGATCGCGATCATCTGGACGTGCCGGCGACCAAGGGACTGCTTGTAGCCGACCTGCTCGGCATGCAGCGAGTGGTGGTGCGGGGCGGGCGCAGCCGCGTCGTCTTCGGTGGTCGTCATGGGCTTACCTCGCGATCAACCTGGCCGACCGGCGTGCATGGCGCCGTTCGGCACGGACAATGCGTGGTCCCGGTTGGGAAGCACGCCACAGCAGGTGGTGAGGTGTCCTCGTCGACTCGGGTACTGAACGGTGAAAGCGGAACGACATGTCCGTTGCGACGCCATCTCTGGCGCTGCGGACACGTCATCGTTGCATGCCTAACGATCTTCGGAACCCAGATCATCCACTGGTGGCGATCCGTTCACCCGAGTCGGCGCATGCATCGGCATTTCGCTCCGTGATCGGGTGACCACGACCCTGAAAGGGGCAATCGCCCTGGGAATCGGCATCACACGGTGACCCTGGCCGTCAGCGGCGCGGTGCCCGCCGGATTAGGGTGTCCGGCGTGACGCTGATCGCCCTGTTGGATGGCACCCTGGTTCCTGCTGATGCGCCGTTGCTGCGCGGTGACGACGTCGGGGTGTTGCGCGGCGATGGTGTCTTCGAGGCCACCCTGGTGGTCGACGGCCGTGCCCGCGACCTGGCGGAACATCTGGCCAGGCTGGCCGTGTCGGCCAGGATGGCCGACCTCACCCTGCCCGACGGCGGAGCCTGGCGGCGCGGGATCGATGCGGTGGTCGGCGCCTGGGACGGCGGTCGGGAGATGGCGCTCCGGCTCACCGCGACGCGGGGGCCGGAGACCGGCAGGGGCCCGACCTGTTTCGTCAGCGGCGGACCATTGACTGCGTCCAGCATCCGGCAGCGCGACGGTATCCGGGTGCTCCTCCTCGATCGCGGGATGTCCGGACGATCCGCGGCGGCAGCGCCGTGGCTGCTGGCGGGCGCCAAGACCCTCTCGTACGCGGTCAACATGGCGGCCCAGCGCTACGCCAAGGCCAACGGCGGCGATGATGTCATCTTCGTCGGCACCGACGGCGAAGTCCTGGAGGGCCCGACGTCCACCGTGGTCATCGCCAGCGGTCGGTCACTGGTCACTCCGCCGCCGGACGGCATTCTGGACGGCATCACCGCCCGCCGGCTGTTCGGTGCCGCGGAAGCGGCCGGCTATGCCACCAAGGTCGACATCGTGACGCCCGAAGATCTCACCGGCGCGGACGGCGTATGGCTGGCCTCCAGCGTCCGACTGCTCGCGCCGGTGCTCGCCATCGACGGCGTCGACCGGCCGCGAGGCCCCCAGCACGCCGAACTGGCCCGGTTGCTGCAGATGCCGGGCAACTAGCGCAGGGCGGCCCCCGAGCCGCGACGCAGCGCAGCCCTGAGCCGCGACGCAGCGCAGCCCTGAGCCGCGCGCAGCTCAGTAGTCCGGTATCCACGCCATGGTGTCCGGGTCGGCTCCGGTGCGTTCGTCCCGGTTCAGCCCGGTGATGGTGACCATCTGTGCGTCGGTGAGCTCGAAATCGAACAGGTCGAAGTTCTCCCGCACCCGGCTTGCGGTCACCGACTTCGGGAACACGATGTCACCGCGCTGGAGGTGCCAGCGCAGGGTGACCTGGGCCGGCGTCCTGCCGTGCACCTCGGAGATCGAGACGATGGCCGGATCGTCGAGCACGGCGCCCTGGGCGATCGGCGACCAGGCCTCGGTGGCGATGCCGTTGGCGGCTCCGTAGGCCCGCACCGACTCATTGGTCAGGTACGGATGCACCTCGATCTGGTTCACCGCCGGCACCGTGTCCGTCTTCTCGGCCAGCCGCTCGAGATGCGGCACCTGGAAGTTGGAGACACCGATGGCCCGGACCTTCCCGCCCGCGAGCATCTCCTCCATGGCCTGCCAGGTTTCGACGTAGTCGCTCAGCGTGGCGAGCGGCCAGTGGATCAGGAAGAGGTCGAGGTAGTCGATGTCCAGGGTGGCGAGCGTCGTGTCGAAGGCGGCGAGAGCCTTGTCGCGGGCGTGGTAGCCGTTGTTCAACTTGCTGGTGACGAAGACGTCCGAACGGTCGAGGCCGGACTCCCGGACGGCTTGGCCGACACCGGCCTCGTTGCGGTACATCTCGGCGGTGTCGATGTGCCGGTAGCCGGTCTCGAGGGCGAGCAGGGTGGCCGCCTTCGCATCCTCGGGCGGGATCTGGAAGACGCCGAAGCCGAGCTGGGGGATCTCGACGCCGTTGTTCAGGGTGATCGTGGGTACGTCAGTCATGACTGGACCGTACCCGCGGGGGTGCAGGTCAACCGGAGCCCGGGCGACGAGCGCCGGCGACAAGCAGCTGCGGTCACCCGCCGAGTGCCGCCGAGACCACCTCGCGAGCCTCGGCCTGGACCAGGGCCAGGTGCTCCGGTCCCTGGAACGATTCGGCGTAGATCTTGTAGACGTCCTCGGTTCCGGAGGGGCGGGCAGCGAACCAGGCGTTCTCGGTGACCACCTTGAGGCCGCCGATCGGGGCGCCGTTGCCGGGGGCGTTCACCAGCCGGTCGACGATCGGCTCACCGGCCAGCATGTCCGCCTTGACATCGGACGGGGACAGTTTGCCGAGCTTGGCCTTCTGTTCCTTGGTGGCCGGGGCGTCCACCCTGGCGTACGCCGGCGAGCCGAACTTCGCGGTCAGCTCCGCGTAGCGCTGGCTGGGCGACTCGCCGGTCACCGCCTGGATCTCCGACGCGAGCAGGCACAGCAGGATGCCGTCCTTGTCGGTGGTCCACACGGTGCCGCGGCGGCGTAGGAACGAGGCACCGGCCGACTCCTCGCCGCCGAATCCGATGGAGCCGTCGATCAGCCCTGGTACGAACCACTTGAAGCCCACCGGCACCTCGACCAGCCGCCGGCCGAGATCGCCGACGACCCGGTCGATCATCGAGGACGACACCAGGGTCTTGCCCACCCCGGTTCCCTCGGGCCACTCGGTCCGGTAGCGGTACAGGTAGTCGATCGCCACCGCCAGATAGTGGTTGGGGTTCATCAGCCCGCCGTCCGGGGTGACGATCCCGTGCCGGTCGGCGTCCGCGTCGTTGCCGGTGGCGATCTGGTATGCGTTGCCGGCGCCCATTTTCGCCACCAGGGAGGCCATTGCGTAGGGACTCGAGCAGTCCATCCGGATCTTGCCATCCCAGTCCAGCGTCATGAACGCCCACTGCGGATCGACCTTGTCGTTGACGACGGTGAGGTCCAGATTCAGCCGTTCGGCGATGTCCGCCCAATACCGCACCGACGCACCGCCCAGCGGATCGGCGCCGATCCGGACGCCGGCCGACCGGATGGCGTCGATGTCCACGACGTTCTCCAGATCGCCCACGTAGGACGCCATGAAGTCGTAGAACCCTGTGCTGTCGGCAGTTCTCGCCTGTTCGTAGGGCATCCTGCGGACCTCGGCCAGGCCGCCACGGAGGATGTCGTTGGCGCGGGCCGCGATCCAGCCGGTGGCATCGGAATCGGCGGGCCCACCGTCCGGCGGGTTGTACTTGAAACCGCCGTCCCTGGGCGGATTGTGCGACGGCGTCACCACGATGCCGTCGGCCAACTTGTCGGACCGTTTGTGGTTCGCCTTCAGGATGGCGTGCGACACCGCCGGCGTCGGCGTGTATCCGTCGTTGACGTCGAGCATGACGGTGACACCGTTGGCCGCCAGTACCTCGACGGCCGCTGTGGTCGCCGGACCGGACAGCGCGTGGGTGTCAGCGCCGAGATAGAGCGCCCCGTCCGTGCCCGCCGACGCCCGGTACTCGCAGATGGCCTGGGTGATGGCCAGGATGTGGTTGCGGTTGAACGCACCGTCCAGGCTCGACCCGCGATGTCCGGAGGTGCCGAACACCACCTGCTGCGCCGGATTGTCGACGTCCGGTTCGATGTCCTCGAACGCGCCCAGCAGGGCGTCGATGTCCACCAGGTCACTGGGCTGGGCCGGCATGCCGGCGCGGGGATCCACCATGACAGGTATTCAACTACCTCCGGGCGCGGGGTGCGCGGCCACTCTCAGACGGTCGACGGCCGGCCGCCGGACCGCACCGTCAGACCAGCAGAACCGGTTGGCAGGAACGCAGTTCCATCAGCGGCGACGGCCGCGGAAAATGACTGCCCGGCGATCCGGAAACCGTCGACCCGCAACCCGCCGAGTGCCGCCGTCGGGTTGATCGTCAGTGACCCCCCGGGCACGTTCGCCTCCAGCCCGAGAAACGCCTGAACGATGACAACCGCCGCCGCCGCCGACCATGCCTGCGGGCGGCAGGATGCCGGGTACGGCACCGGCACCGCCACGTCGTCGGCGGCGAACCCGCCGAACAGCTCCGGCAGGCGGCCGCCGAAGGCGGTGCCCGCCGCCAGCAGGCCCTCGGCGAGCCGCGCGGCATGGATGGGGAATCCGGCGCGGAGCAGGCCGTGCACGGCGATCGCGGTGTCGTGCGGCCACACGGATCCGCAGTGGTAGCTCAGCGGTGAGTACCCACCCGAGTCCGTCGACATGGTGCGCAGCCCGAATCCGCTGAACATCGACGGGCCAACGAGCCGGTCGGCCACCAGTGCGGACTCGGCTTCAGACAGGATTCCGGTGCCCAACAGGTGGCCCATGTTCGACGCCACCGCGTCCACCGGCCGTTTCTGCCCGTCCAGGGCCAGCGCCGGATACCGGCCGTGTCCATCGTCGACCCAGAACCGCGATCGGAACCGGTCGGCCAGGTCGCCGGCGTAGCAGCGCCAGCGGTCGGCGCCGGGGCGACCGAACGCGTCGAGCAGGGCGGCCCCGGCGTGCGCCGCCTCGTACGCGTAGCCCTGGACCTCGGCCAGCGCCACCGGACCGTCGGCGATCCGCCCGTCGGCGAACCGGATCGAGTCGCCGGAGTCCTTCCACCCCTGGTTCGCCAGGCCGCGTCCCGAGGTGTCGGCGTACTCCAGGAACCCGTCGCCGTCGCTGTCGCCGGAGTCGGCCATCCACTCCAGCGCCGCCTCGGCGGCCGGGATCAGCACCGCGACCTCCTCCGCGGGCAGGCCCCACCGCCAGGCGTCGGCGAGCAGGCAGATCCACAGCAGGGTGGAGTCCACCGATCCGTAGTACACCGGTGGCAATGAGACCGCGCCGAAAGCAAAAGCACCGCGGCGGATCTCGTGCAGGATCTTGCCGGGCTGCTCGGCGGTGCCCGGGTCGGTGACGTTGCCCTGGCGGGCCGCCAGGGTCCGCAGGGTGCCGCCGGCCAGTTCGGTGCCCAACGGCAGCAGCATGCGCGCCGACCACAGCGAGTCGCGTCCGAAAAGCGTGAGATACCAAGGTGATCCGGCGGCCAGAAAGCACTGTCCCGGATCGGTGACGGTGGCCAGCCGCAGTGCGGTCAGGTCGTCGAGCGATCGGGCGACCAGCGGAGCGAGCCGCCGGTCGTCGGCGGTGACGATCGGCGCGCCGAAGTACGGCCCGGTTCCCTCGATCACCACCGCGCCGGCGTCGGCCACCGACAACCGCCAGCCCACCACCGAGCTACCGCGGCCCGGCACGGTGAGCTGCCAGGCAGCCGAACCGTCCCGACCGATCTCCGCGCCCGGAGCGACCACTGCGACGACCACCGGTTCGACCGTCCAGCGCACCGTTTCGCCGGCCACCACCGGCGGTCGCGGATCCGCGGAACCTCCGGACTTGACCAGCTCGATCGGGGCCAGATCTGCCGCCAGCGCGACCCGGACGCGGAGCGTCACCGCTGCTCCGCCGGCGTTCTCGATCGTCAATTCTTCGGTGCAGCCGTCCGGGCGGGCGGTCCGGCGGCGACGTAGCCACACTGTCGGGTCGGGCCCAGGGTCGCCGACGTCGCGCAGCACCGAGATGAACTCGGCGGCGGCCGCGCCGCGCAGTCCGCCGCTCACCGGCTCGGGCTCACGATCATCGACGGTCAACTCGGCGCGGGAGAGCACCCGCAGGTCGGCGGCGAAGATTCCTTGCGCGCCGACCGGCCGGATCTGGCCGCCGGGCTCGGACAGCGCCACGACCGGCGCGGCGACCACCGTCACCAGATCGTGGAGCAGTGGCTGAAGCCCGTGCTCGGACACGATGCCCCTCTCCATGCGGTTGTCCGGCAGCGTCCCGCACCGGCCCGCTGGGGTGTCGGGCGGGTCTCTGCAGCCTGGCGCAACGTGTCGGTCTTGACACGTCCGGTGACCGGGCAGACACTACGGGCAACCATTGGATCGTTCCAATAGCAGCGAGCAGGCAAATTGGATCGATCCAATCGACGAGGAGGTCGAATGGCGGACCGCGGCGAGCGGGCGACTCTGGGGTCGGTGGCTGCGCGTGCCGGGGTGTCCAGGCAGACCGTGTCCAACGTCCTCAACTCGCCCGACCTGGTCCGCTCCGACACTGCCGACCGGGTGCGGGCGGCCATCTCCGATCTCGGCTACCGTCCGCAGAGCGCCGCCCAGCAGCTGCGCACGCGGCGCTCGCGACTACTCGGTCTGCGGGTCGAGCGCACCCCCGGCGCCGGCGTCTTCGACCGGTTCCTGCACGCGGTCACCGATGCCGCCACCGCGTTGGACTACCGGATCATGCTGTTCACCGCCGCCGACGACGACTCCGAGATCCACTCCTACGCCGAACTTGTCGGCCGGTGGGCGCTCGATGGCTTTGTGCTGACCAGCACCCATCCGGGCGACCGGCGCACCGCGCACCTGTCGGCCATCGGTGTCCCCTGCGTCACCTTCGGCCGGCCGTGGGACGACACCGACCACCACTCGTGGGTGGATGTCGACGGCGCCGCCGGCACCCGCGCCGCCGCCGAGCACCTGATCGACCAAGGCCACAGCAGGATCGGATTCCTCGGCTGGCCGGCGGGATCCGCGGTCGGCGAGGACCGGTTGGCCGGCTGGTCGACGGCGCTGGCCGCGGCCGGCCTGCCCGAGAGCGAGCCAGGACGGTGCCGCAACGACATCACCGAAGGCCGAGTGGCCGCCGCCGCCGTGCTGGACCGGTCCCGACCCACTGCGCTGGTGTGCGTCTCGGATGCGCTGGCCCTCGGCGCCCTGGCGGAGCTCGCGGCCCGCGGGCTCCGGCCCGGATCCGACGTCGCCGTCGTCGGATTCGACGACACCGACATCGCCCAGGTGGTCGGCCTGTCGTCGGTGGCCCAGCCGCTGATCGAGGTGGCCGACGCCTGTGCCCGGCTGCTCGTGCAGGCCCTGTCGGCGACGCCCACCAGCATCAATACCCGGCACGAGTTGCTGGTACCGCATCTCGTGGTCCGCGGATCGTCCGCCGGCCCCCCGCCGCCGCCGACCTGACGGCCACCGCCATCCTGCCCATCCACCCCCACCGCACCATCCACAACACCAAGGAGTTCCGGTCATGAAACCGTTGCACAGGACCAGGTGGGCAGCTTTCGCCGCCGCCGCCGTCGCCACCCTCGTGGTCGCGGGTTGCGGGTCATCGAACAGCGCCACCCCGGGAGCCGGCACCACGGCGCCCGCTCCGGCCAGCACCGAATCGACCTCCTCGGCGGCCGGGTCCGCTTCCGCGGAGACCACAGCCGGCGAGTCGTCGGCTTCCTCGGCGGCGCCGACGGCGGCTTCCACCGGGTCGGCCGCCGGTGACTCTTCCGCCCCGCAGTTGCCACCGGCCAACCTGACGCTGCTGTTCGGCAGCTCCGGCAAGGCCGAGACCGACGCATTGAACGCCGCGGTCAAGGCCTGGGGCGGACAGAGCGGTTCCACCGTGACCGCCACTCCGGCGCAGAACCTGGTACAACAACTGGCCCAGGGCTTCTCGTCGGGCAAGGCGCCCGATGTGTTCTACGTCGGTGCCGACCAGGTCGCGAACTACGCCAAGGCCGGCAACCTGCTGGACTACGGCGAGTCGCTCTCGAACGCGGCCGACTTCTACCCGACGCTCAAGGACTCGTTCACCTACGACGGCAAGTTCTACTGCGCCCCCAAGGACTTCTCCACGCTGGCGTTGTTCATCAACACCGACATGTGGAAAAAGGCGGGACTCACCGACGCCGACATCCCGAAGAACTGGGACGAGTTGGAGGCGGTGGCGAAGAAGCTGACGTCGGGATCTGTCGCCGGCCTGTCGATCTCGCCGGAGCGCGACCGGCTGGACGCCTTCCTGGTGCAGAACGGCGGGTACCTGGTGGATGACTCCGGGAAGGCGACGGTGAACTCGCAGCAGAACATCGACGCGCTGACCTTCGTCAAGAAGCTCTACACAGACGGCTCCCTCAAGTGGCCCAAGGACCTCGGGGCATCGTGGGCGGGCGAGGCGTTCGGCAAGGGCCAGGCCGCGATGACGATCGAGGGCAACTGGCTGCTCGGCGCGAACAAGGCCGACCACCCGGACCTCAAGTTCACCGTCGCCGAGCTGCCGGCCGGCCCGACCGGTACCAAGGGCACCCTGTCGTTCACCAACTGCTGGGGCATCTCGGCCACCACCAAGAGTCCTGACCAGGCCAAGGCGCTCGTCGAGTACCTGACCACCGCCGACCAGCAGATGGAGTTCGCGAAGGCGTTCGGCGTGATCCCTTCGGTGCAGTCCGCCAAGGACTCCTACGTCAAGGCGTTCCCGGACAATGCGCCGTTCGTTGCCGGTGTCGACTACGCCAAGGGCGTGGTCTCCGCGCCCGGCATCACCGACGTGCTGGACGACTACAACTCGCAGCTGCAGAACCTCGCCAACACGGATCCGAAAACCATCCTGGATTCGGTGCAGGACAACCTGAGCGCCGCTCTGGGCGGCTGATCCGTCCGGGGTCGCCTGCGGCGTTGTCGCCCGGGCGGCCCCGGGACCCGGTTCTCGCCCCGCCCGAACACCAGTTTCCCGGTCCGCCGGCACCCGATCAGGAGTCCGCCATGTCCACGGAATCCACGACCACCACGGCGGTGCCCTGGACCCCGGAGCCGGAGCCGCCTCGGAAGCGCCGCGGCGGGAAACCCGCTCCGACGGGGCGAGGGCCGGGCCGGACTCCTGTTCATCTCACCGGCGGTCATCATTCTGCTGCTGTTCCTGATCGTTCCGGTACTGACGGCGATCTGGGTGTCCCTGTCGGACTGGACCGGGAAGGGCTCCCCGCTGGGCGCGAACTTCATCGGGTTGAAGAATTACGACACCCTGCTGACCACCAAGGGCCTCGCGCAGCGGGACCTGGCCACGTCGCTGCGCAACAACATGTACTACGTCATCCTGGTGGTGCCGCTGCAGACCGTCCTGGCCCTGGTACTCGCGCTCGCGGTGAACCGGCGTCGGTTGCGCGGTCGCGGCTTCTTCCGCACGGCGTTCTACTTTCCGTCGGTCACCAGTGCGGTGGCCATCTCCATCGTTTTCCTATTCCTGTTCAACGCCAGTGGCGTGGTCAACGCGATCCTGCAGTGGTTCGGCATCAACGGGCCCAACTGGTTCGCCGACCCGCGTGGAGTTCTCCAGCTCCTGATGGGCGCGCTCGGAGTCGACACGGCCAACCCGCCGGCGTGGCTGGTCGACCACCAATTCATGGGCCTCACCTGGTGGCAGTGGCTCTCCGGGCCCTCGGTCGCCATGTGTGCGCTCATCTTCATGGCCATCTGGACCACCGCCGGGACGTTCATGCTCGTGTTCATCGCCGCGCTGCAGGATGTGCCCGCCGACGTCGAGGAGGCGGCCGCGGTGGACGGCGCCAGCTCGTGGCAGACCTTCCGCAAGGTGATCCTGCCCAGCCTGAAGCCGGCGCTGTATCTAGTGATCACGCTCGGTCTGATCGGCACCTGGCAGGTGTTCGACTCGATCTTCGTCATCTCCAAGGGCGACCCGGCCAAGACCACCGTCACTCCGGCCTACCTGTCGTACTCGACGTCGTTCATCGCCGGCAAATGGGGCCAGGGAGCCGCGATCGCGTTCATCCTGTTCGCGATCATCGTCGCGGTCAGCCTGATCCAGCGATTCGTGATGCGCGATCGGAAGTCCCTGCCGAAACGTCGCCGGATCGCCAGCTGGGAGGGCAAGTGAGCACCGTCACCGTGAGCGGCCGGGCCTACACCGGACCGGACCCGGCCCTGGCCGAGGGGACCCCGCGTCGCAAGCGGCACCTGGGCTGGCTGGTCTACCTGGTGCTCGTCTTCTTCGCGCTCATCTACCTGTATCCCTTCCTGATCCAGATCGGCACTTCGTTCAAGACCGATCCCGACGCCACCGCGCATCCGCTCAATCCGTTCCCGCAGAGCTGGACCCTGGACGCCTACCGCTCGCTGGGTCCGGCGGACTTCCCGCGCTGGTTCGGCAATTCCGTGTTGGTCACCTTCTTCGTGACGATCGGTCGGGTGTTCTTCGACTCACTGGCCGGATATGCGTTGGCCCGCCTGCATTTCCGTGGTCGGGCGGCCATAGGCGGCGCGATCATCGCGCTGCTCGCAGTCCCCGGCGTCGTGCTGCTGATCCCGAAGTACCTGGTGCTGGTGCAGCTCGGCATGTACGACACCTACTTCGGCCTGATCGTCCCGTTGATGGCCGATGCTGCCGGGATCTTCATCATGCGGCAGTTCTTCGTCACCATTCCGCAGGAGATCGAGGAGGCGGCAAGGGTGGACGGGGCGTCGATCTTCCGGACGTTCTGGTCGGTGGTGCTGCCGATGGCGCGACCTGCGGTGATCACCCTGACCATCCTGTCGTTCCAGGCGTCGTGGAACGAGTTGCCGCACTTCATCATCGCGTCCCAGAATCCGAAGTTGAACACCCTGACCAAGGGTGTCGCCAGTCTGGTCAGCGGGCAGCTGGGCAGTGGCAACCAGTTCCCGCTCAAGATGGCGGCCGCCCTGCTGATGACCATCCCGGTGGCGCTGGTGTTCTTCGTCTTTCAGCGCTACTTCGTCCGGGGTGGGGGAGCCGGCGCGGTGAAGGGCTGAGAGTGGCGAGGGAACCGCTATACGGAGGCGAGCAGTTGCGGGTAGAGGGTGCTGATGTCGCCGCTGAGACCGGCCTTGACCTGCCGGGCCACGTCGCCGACCAGAACCTCGAAGCCACCCTCCTCGACGACGTCGAGTGCCTCCCGGACGACCTGGGCGGCCGGCAGTTTCGGCGCATGGATGTCCGCGGTCATGTCGGTGTCGATGTAGCCGACGTGCAGGCCGACCACCTGAATGTGCTCAGGGGCGAGATCGAGTCGCAGGGAGTTGGTCGCCGACCACAGCGCCGCCTTGGAGGCGCTGTAGGCACCGGCCAGACCGATCCAGGACAGCACCGAGGCCACATTGAGGATCGCCCCGCCGCCATTGCCGGCGATGATCGGTGCCAGTGCCCTGGTCACCAGCAGCGGGCCGTAGAAGTTGGTCTCGAACTCGCTGCGGACCAGCTCGAGATCGCCGGTGTACAGCGAGGTTCCGGTGGTGATGCCGGCGTTGTTGATCAGCACCGTCAGGTCGTCGACCTGTCCGGCGACGGCGGCGATGGTCTCCGGATCGGTGACGTCCAGCCGGATCGGCACCACCCGCGGGTCGGCGTCGACGACGTCGTCCGGAGTGCGCACGGCGGCATACACCTTGCGGACTCCGCGGTCCAGCAGTTCGTCGACGAATGCCTTGCCGAGGCCGCGCGAGGCGCCGGTGACGAGGGCGACCTGGTTGCCGAGCTGGGTCATGAGAGTGTCCTTCCGAAATACACCGATCGGTTTACCGGCTTGGGGTCAGAGTAAACAGATCGGTTTACTTCTGGCAAGGGCATCGCTACCCTGAAAACCGTGAGCACCATGACAGCGGGGGTACCCGAAGGTGGCCGTCGGTCCCGTCCCCGGGACCGGATCCTCGCCGCGGCAGCCGATCTGTTCGTGCGCGAGGGCATCAACGCGGTCGGGGTCGACCGGCTGAGTGCGCAGGCCGGCGTGTCCAAGCGGTCGCTCTATCAGCACTTCGGCACCAAGGACGCGGTGGTCGCGGAGATGCTCGAGCGCCATGGAACCGAGCTCGCCGGTGGCACGCTGCCACCCGAGGACGACGACGCGGAACCTCGGGCCCGGATCATGGCGGTCTTCGAGGGCCTGTCGGGGCTCTCTGCCGACGAGGGTTTCGTCGGGTGCCCGTTCGTGAACGTCTCGAGCGAGCTGCGGGATGCCAGGGATCACCCGGCGGTCGCGGTCGCGCGGGCGGCCAAGGCGCGGCTGACCGCCTATTTCGAGCGCCAGCTCAGCCTGGCCGGGGCGCGTGACGCCGCAGCCGGCGCGGTTCAGCTGACGATGCTCTTCGACGGGGCTGCGGGCTACGCAGTCATGTTCGGCGGGGGCGTGCCGACCGCCGCGTTGGATGCGGCCCGGACACTCACGGCTGCGGCCTGAGCGGGTCGTCCGCGGATCTCGGCCTGCGAGCCGGGTTCGGGCAGCACAGGCATCGAGCGGATCGCCGCGCGGCTCAGCCGGCGATCCGGTCCAGCGCCGCCGAGGCATACGGAGCCAGCGGCTCGTCGGTGTGGGCCCGTTCCTCGACGTAGGCCAACTTGCCGTCGAGGGAGATCCCGTAGAGCCGGGTCGCGCCGACCACCGGCGCTCCGGTGGGAGTGCGCCACACGCTGTCGGTGCTCAGGGCCCAGGCCGCCACCGAGCGCGGCCGACCGTAGAACACCTCGATCCGACCCTGCGCGTGGCTGAGCAGCAGCTCGATGGAGCCGTCCGGCTGCGGGCGGAGCCAGCCGATCTCGCGCTCGCCCTGCCGGGCCACGTCGCCCCGGTCGTCGAGCACCCAGGTGATCGACTCCCAACGCAGGAAGTCGCGGCCGTCATGCGAGACGGTGATCTGCTGGCCGAAATGCGGGCCCTCGTCGCGGGGTGCGTTGCCGTACAGGCCGGTGCCGCGCCAGACGCCGACCAATGGCAGCAGCGACAGACAGGCCTGGTTGACCTCGGGCCCGAGCCGCACGTTCGCCGTGTCGGGCGGCACCGGAAGCGCCGGCAGATCACCCAGGTTCAGGTCGCGGGTCGACTCAGCGCGCCCCGCCGCAGCGGCCACCGCGGCGTCAGCGCTGCCGCGGATCACGCCCGCCGAGTCCGCGAGGCTCTGGTCGACGGGTTCGTCGACGAGTCTGTCCGCGACCCCGTCGGTACCGGGCTCCGGCTCGCTCACTTGTCCTCGTGCAGGAGCCGGTAGACGACATAGATGGCGAACCAGATGATCGCCACCGCAGCGATCCCCAGCAGCACCGAGTAGAAGAGTTCCACGACTCTCAGCCTAGAGGTTCCCCCGGAACCGGGCCCACGACTGTGAGCACCGGAACGGCCGCACCGGAACGCGGGTCGTGCAGGAAGGGGGAGCGCAACGGCGGGCAGCCCAACCCGGACACCGCAACGGCCGGGCGCCCCGCGGGATGCCCGGCCGTCCGGTGGTCGATCCGGTCAGCCGACCAGACGCGCACCCCGCGGGATGCCCGGCCGTCCGGTGGTCGATCCGGTCAGCCGACCAGCACGTCCACGGCGTACACGCCGGTGGTCGCGTCCACCACGGCGTTACCGGTGCCGGCCCGCGACAGCGCGCGGACGGTCCAGGTGCCGGGTGCGGCGAAGAACCGGAAGTCGCCCTCGGCCGAGGAGACCACCTCGGCGGTGAACTCACCGGTGGCGTCGAGCAGCCGGACGAAGGCGCCGCCCACCGGGTCGGCGCCGGCCAGCACCTTGCCCTGCAGGATCGCCTGCACGTCGGTGTTCGTACCGACCGGAAGATCGAGCGTCTGCTCCGGAGCTCCGCACATGTCGATCACCCTTTCCGGATCAGGCGCCGACGGCGACGGGAACGCCGACCAGGGAGCCGTACTCGGTCCACGAGCCGTCGTAGTTCTTGACGTTGTCCTTGCCCAGCAGCTCGCGGAGCACGAACCAGGTGTGGCTGGAGCGCTCGCCGATCCGGCAGTAGGCGATGGTGTCCTTCGACTCGTCCAGCCCGGCATTCCCGTAGAGCTCGGCAAGCTCGGCGTCGGAGCGGAAGGTGCCGTCCTCGTTCGCGGCCTTGGACCACGGCACGTTGATCGCAGTGGGGATGTGCCCCGGCCGCTGCGACTGCTCCTGCGGCAGGTGCGCCGGCGCCAGCAGCTTGCCCGAGAACTCGTCGGGTGAACGCACGTCGACCAGGTTGACGGTGCCGATGGCGTTGACCACCTCGTCCCGGTAGGCGCGGATCGAGGCGTCCTGATCCTTGGCGCTGTAGGTGGTTTCGACCCGGTCGGGCGCGTCGGTGGTCAACGGACGGCCGTCCAGCTCCCACTTCTTGCGGCCACCGTCGATCAGCTTGACATCGTCGTGGCCGTACAACTTGAAGTACCAGTACGCGTAGGCGGCGAACCAGTTGTTGTTGCCGCCGTACAGGATCACGGTGTCGTCGTTGCTGATGCCATTGGCGGACAACAACTTCTCGAAGCCGGCCCGGTCGACGAAGTCGCGTCGGACGGCGTCCTGCAGGTCGGTCTTCCAGTTCAGCTTGACGGCCCCCGGCAGATGGCCGGCGTCGTAGGCACTGGTGTCCTCATCGACCTCGACGAAGACCAGGCCGGGGGTGGAGAGATTCTGCTCCGCCCATTCGGTGGTGACGAGCGATTCCTCGCGGCTCATGTACTGCTCCCTTGGAGATGCGCCGATCCGCGGACCGCGGGACATCGGCATGGCTGGCGATGGTTCCGGCAACCGTGGGAGGGCAGGTGCACACCGTCCGGGTACCGGCGGGGGTGTGGACTTGCCGCAGCACTGCGGCGAACGGCCAGGATCAGGCCGCGGCACACCCGCGGCCGCAACACAGTGCACTGCCGACCCTGACCAGGTCGACCGCGCGCCGGGAGGTCAGCAGCGGGTTCATGCTGCGCAGGCTATCAGCCACGGACGGGTGAATCGAGCGCCTGTCCTCCCGCGCGGAGTGCGACGGCTCCTTGACGCCGACCGGTCGTGGTCGTCACAGCTTGTTGAGCTGGACGTCCCGGCCGGTGGCCGTGATGACCACGTCCGTGCCGACCACCGTCACCGTTGCGGTGTCGATCTTCACGGGCAGCCCGGCGAGTGGGATGTCGAAGGAGAGCGCCTTGGCCGCGGCGGCCTTGACCGCCGCCGGCACCGCACTGGTGTCGACGCCGGCCACCTCCGGAGCACTGACCCGCACCCGTAGCGTATTGCTGCTCACCGTGACGGTGGCGTCGGCTGCCACCTGGACGGTGGCCGGTCCCACCGTCACCGACGTGCTCACCCGGACCGCATCGCCGGGGCGGAGCCGATCTTCAGGTCCGGCTTTCCGACCGCGGCCGCGAGCCCGCCCACCGGCGTGCGCGCGATCATGGTGGCGCGACCGGCGGTGACATTGCTGGTGTCGCCGCTCATCGCGTCGGAGAGCGGAAAGTGCACCTGATACAGCTCGACGACGCCGGTGAGCGGAAGGTTCGCCAGTTCCGCTCCCACCAGTGACACGGTGATGTGGTCGTACTCGCCGCCGATGGCCTGGGTCAGGAACGGGAAGCCGGTGATGTCGACGTTCGGCGCCGTGGTGGTGCCCGCCTCCTTGGCCAGCGCCTCGCCTGCTCTGGACTCGGCGATCGCCCTGGCCCCGAAGTCCGCGCCGATCAGCAGGGCGACGAGCACCACCAAGGTGATGACGAGTTTCTTCACGCCGTCGATTCTGCCCGGCCGGTCACCCCGCCGGGGGCGATCGCCGAGACCCGGGCCTCGATCCAGCCGGCGATGCGGTTCACCAGATCGGGACTGACGGCCGACTCGGCGTGACTCATTCCCGGCTCCATCCACAGCTCGGCGTCCGGCGCGCCCCCGGCCGTCGCGGCACGGTGCAGCACGAACGCGTGTTCCGGACCGAAGTAGTGGTCGGCCGTGCCGTGCACGATCAGGATCGGCACCTGCACGTCACCGATCATCTCCACCGGCGACGGCGGAACGACCGGCCACGGCACCCCCAACCGGATGCCGAGGCCCCGGCCCACCACGCCGCCCAGCGGGTTCTCCAACAGCCAGTGCACCCGACGCATCGGACCGGTCTCCCGGATGTACCAACGGGACGGCGACGACACCGACACCAGACCGTCAGGGCGATCGGCGCCTCCTGCCGCCTGCCGGATCGCCACCGAGCCGCCCATCGAGAACCCGACCACGGTCACCGGCGCGTGGCCGGCAGCGCGGGCGAACCGGACGGCCGCGTCGATGTCGAGGGTCTCGTCGCGACCCACTGTCGAGCGTCCGCCGGAACCGCCGTGGCCGCGGAAGTCCAGGGCGACCACCGCGCTGTGCCGGGCGAAGCCGGTGATCACGGCCTGGGTCGAGGGCTTGCGGGTGGCGTTGGTGAAGCCGTGGGCGATCACCACGGCGGGCCCCGCAGCTACGGCGGCGTCGTGGCTCCTCGGCCCCGGGCGGTAGCTGCCGCGCAGTGGCACCCCGTCCGACGAGGTCACTTCGACAGGCTGGGCTGCCGTGTCGTGCGGCCGTCCGGGTGATTTCATTCTCATATCCTCGCTGATCAGCGCGTCGCGATCGGCACCGGGCGCACGGTAGACTCACGCAAACCCCCTCGGCGCCGTGGGCTCCCTGGGTGGAGCCTTCGGACCGATCAGGCGAAGGGAGCGCAGATGGATCTCCTCCTGCTCACCGCGGACGTCCAGCCCGCATCGGTGCTGCCCGCCGTCGATCTGCTGCCGATGACCATGCGTTCCGCCGCCCCGGAGGCTGCGTCGCTGGTCACCGCCGGTCCGTACGACCTGGTGCTGCTCGACGCCCGATCCGAACTCGCCTCGGCCCGCAATCTGTGCCGGCTGCTCGGATCCGAGGGTCTTGCGGTGCCCATCCTCGCGGTGGTCACCGAGGGCGGCATGGTCGCGATCGGCCCGGAGTGGGGCGTCGCCGACGTGGTGCTGGCCAGTGCCGGCCCGGCCGAGGTGCACGCGCGGCTGCGGCTGCTCGCGGCCCGCAACACCACCAGTGGCAACTCCGGTCTGGTGAGCCTCGGCGAGTTGACGATCGAGGAGGACACCTACACCGCGCGGCTGCGCGGTCGCGCGCTCGAGCTGACGTACAAGGAGTTCGAGCTCCTCAAGTTCCTGGCGCAGCATCCCGGCCGGGTGTTCACCCGCGAGCAGCTCGTCACCGAGGTGTGGGGGTACGACTTCTTCGGTGGTACCCGCACGGTGGACGTCCACGTGCGACGGCTACGTGCCAAGCTCGGGCCCGAACACGAGTCGCTGATCGGCACCGTGCGCAACGTCGGCTACAAGATGGTGCCGCCGAGCCGGGAACGGGCGCGGGACGGGCAGGCGCAGGCGCCGACGGCGTGAGCCGTCCTGGTGATGAGCCGGCCGGACGGTGTCGGTGAGCGGGGCGCCCGCTGTCGCAGCAGCCACCATCCGTCGCCTCGCCGAGGCCGCGGCACGGGTGGACGGGGTCTCGCCATTGTCCGGGCACGTGCTGGAGGCCTTGGACGCCGGAGGGCTGCGGTCCATCGTGCACTCAGCGGCCGACGGATCGCCGGCGGGCATAGCGGTGCTCCCGGATTCCGATCCCGCCGAATTGTTCGTCGCGCCGGAGTTCCGCTCGCGGGGGCTCGGTCGGGCGCTGGTGTCCGCCGTGCTCGACGAATCGGGTGCCATCTGGGCACACGGCGACCTGCCGGCTGCCGCCGCGCTGGCCGGCCGGCTCGGTCTGGTGCGCACCAGGGTGCTGCTGCAGATGCGCCGCGACAGTGAGACTGCAGGTCCGCTGCCCGATGTGGAACTGGCGCCCGGAGTGAGCGTGCGGACGTTCCGGCCCGGTGCGGACGACGACGCGTTCCTCGGCGTGAACGCCCGGGCGTTCGCCTGGCATCCGGAGCAGGGCCGACTCGATCGGGCCGGGTTGGCGGCCGAGATGACGCAGGACTGGTTCGATCCGGCGGGGTTCTTCCTGGCCGTGGACGCCGACGACCGAGTGCTCGGCTTCCACTGGACGAAGGTGCATCCGAGCGACCCGCGGGGCGGCGGCCCGATCGGTGAGGTGTACGTGCTCGGCGTCGACCCGCTGAGCCCGATTCGCGGCCTCGGCACCCCGATGACCGTCATCGGCCTGGAATATCTTGCGCAGCAAGGACTGTCCACGGTTTTGCTCTATGTCGAGGGTGACAACGAGCGGGCTCTCGCGTTGTACCGGCGGCTCGGCTTCGAGGTCGCCGGGACCGACGTGGTGTACCGGCGCGGGTAGTGGTCGCGGCCGCATCTGTCCGCGTCGGTGCTGCGGTGATTCGGGACGGTCAGACCTGCTGGGCGATCGCGGGCCTGTGCGCGGGATGATGGGGGCGTGACCAGCGACCGGGATCGGCTGCGGCGCACCTTCGATGCTGCCGCCGACCACTATCAGGTAGCGCGTCCGGAGTACCCGACGGCGCTGTTCGACGCTCTGGTCGAGGACGCGGGGCTGCGGGTCGGCGATCTGCTGTTGGAGGTCGGCTGCGCGACCGGCAAGGCCACAGTTCCCTTGGCCCGCCGAGGGTTCCGCATCCTCGCACTTGACATCGGTGCGGAGTTGGTGGCAGCGGCCAGGCGCACTCTGGCGTCGTTCCCGGAGGTCCAGGTGGTCGAGGCGGAGTTCGAGACCTGGTACCCCCGACATCCGCAGAAGTTCCACCTCGTCTACGCCGCCACTGCGTGGCATTGGATCGACCCGGGGGTTCGGTACCGCAGGGCATGGGAGGTGTTGCGGCCCAACGGGCACCTCGCGTTCTGGAGCGCCACCCATGCATTCCCCGACGGTGGTGACCCGTTCTTCGTCGAGATCCAGGACGTGTACGACGCTATCGAGGGGAACAGCGCGGGTGCTGCTGCGCTACGGCCGCGTCCGGGGGAGCTGCCCGACCAGCGAGAAGAGATCGAGAACAGCGGGTTGTTCACCGAATTGGTGGTCCGCCAGTTCGACTGGGAAATCAGCTACGACGCCGACCAGTACATTGCCCTGCTCGACACGTTCTCGGGGCACATCGCGATGGCCGCGTCGGAGCGGGCATACCTCTACGGGGAGATCCGCAGACGGCTCGCCGAGCGGCCCGACGGCCGACTTCGGCGGCATTGGGGAGCGGTGCTGCACGTCGCGCGGCGAGTCGACTGAGTGCTGCACGTCGCGCGGCGAGTCGACTGAGTGCTGGACGTCGCGCGGCGAGTCGACTGAGTGCTGCACGTCGCGCGGCGAGTCGACTGAGTGCTGGAGACTTCGCTGTCGGACCGGTTGAGTGCTGGGGACGTCGCTGCCGGACCGGTTGAGTGCTGGGGACGTCGCTGCAGGACCTGCTGAGTACTGGCAACACACCTGCCGGACCGACTGGCGCCGGCATAGCCACGTTCGAACCGGCTGAGCACCCTGAAGAACCCGCCTCAGACCCGGTCCGTACATGCCGGCCGCCAGCGGTCCAGCTCTTACGCATCCGCCGGGTGCACCGGGGCTTTTAGAATGGGGCGGGGTCGTGTTCGCGACCCGAGCGCGCGAGATTACCTACGGTGAAAGGCTTTCCGAGCGGTATGTCGGGTGCCGGATCTGCGTAGCCGCGTCCCGAGGGGCTGATCCAGCGGAGCTCGTTGCCATCGCGGGTCGCCTGCCAACCGGTGAAGGTCTTGACCCGGTGGTGGTATCGGCACAGGCAGTCGAGGTTGCAGGGACAGGTCGGGCCCCCGCCGGCGGTCCCGGGGTGGAACGGTTCGCGGTGGTCGAGGTCGCAGCGTTCTGCGCGCATGCCGCAGCCTGGGAACCGGCAGGTGCGGTCGCGGGCGCGGACGAGTTCGGCTACCGCAGCCGGTGGTCGGTACACGGTGCGTCCGTAGTCGACTGCGGTGCCGCAGCCCGCAACACCGGCGCAACCGTCGTGGCAGGCGCCGGGTCTGGACGTGACGCCGTGCTGCTGACGCCCGCCGGGTGGATCGTCGCCGATGACGATGAGACGCACGGACTTCCATGCGGCGGCGAGGGCCCGAGCGAGTCCCGCGGTGATGGCGCCGTGGCCGGTCAGTTGGGCTGGCAGGTCGTCGAGCCCGGCGAGGGTCGACATCGCGATCGTGACGTCCACGTGTGAGGAGATGGGTGTCCATGCGGTAGGTGAGGACGGCGCCGGCTGCGGCGCCGGCGCTGGAGGCGCAGCCGAGTCGGACTTGCGGGGTTCCAGGGCCGGCCCGCTGTCCTCGAACTCCGGGGTTTCCGGTGTGGAGGCGCCCGGCGAAGTGGTGTTCAGCGCCGGCTCACTGCCGTCGGAGTTCGGAGGTTCCGGTGTAGAACTCGGCAGCGCTCTGGTGTTCGGCGCCGTGAGTGCGCTGTAGTCGGCGACGTCGTCCGGGGTCGGATCGTCCGAGTCGTCGGGAGTCTCGTTGGTGTGGTCGTCCTGGGGACCTGGGGCGCCGTCGTCGACTGGGTAGCCGCGCAGGTCGATGTGGCCGGTCTCGGCCAGGGCGGTGAACAGGTCGCTGAACACATCGGCTCGGATCTGCGAGATGCCGCGACCCTCGGCCGCTCCGTCGGCGATACTCTCCGCCAACTGGTCGAGCACCCCATACGCGACGGCAGCCTTGTTCGCGGGCAGGTCTGCGGACAGCCGAGCGAGATCGTCGGTGAGCCCACGCAGCTTCACCCCGCGCCGGGCCCGAGCCGCATCCGCGCGTCGGTCTGCGAGATCCGGATCGATCGCGATCGCTGCAGCGGCGACGTCGCGTCCGAGCCGGCCAGGAGTGTGTTCCGCGGCGCCGGCCAGCACTTGCCATTCGATCTCGCGCCGCAGCTCTGGGTCCAAGCCGTCGGTGTGCTCGGCGATCACCCTTGGCCCGCACATCGTCGATCTCGCCGCCGGCAAGCGCGTGCAGGGTCGCGGGCAGCTCGTCCACCATGACCAACGCATGTTCCATCCGCCGCTGCGCGGTGATCGGCGCGACATTCAGCGCCGCTGCGACCTCGACGACCGCGAGACGAGCGGCCTCGCCGGCGAGAACCGCGTCCCACACCGGGTCCCCATAGACCGCGGTGTCGGTGTAGGCGCGACCCTGATCGGACAGGTCGTCGTCGTCGGGCTGCACAGGGTGGCCTTCGTGAACGCCCACAGTCGCGGACGGCGCGGACACCATGGCGAGCAGATCGGGCATCGGAACAGCCACGCCTGGCTTTGCGAACTCGGCGAGCCACCGGTACTGCTGGGCCTTTGCCCAACCCACGACGCGCTCGGCGGCGAGCATTGCCTCCACGATCCCGGCAGCGGGCACCGGCTCCTCAGCGATCGACAGGGCGTCCAGGAGGTGCATGGACAGCGCCGGTGACCTGACCGGCAGGTCGGCAAGGATCTGCTCCATGGTCAACGATTCGGCCTCAGCATGAAGTAGGGAATGACAGCCGGCTGCAGCCGGCTGCGGTGACGCCTCCCCGACCATCATGATCCCTCCCCGTCCTTGAGTGTACGGGGAACAGGCGTTCGATACAAGGGCTAGCAGTGCATAGATTGCAAAAGATTCCAGGGGAAGCATCTCGGTTCAGATGCTGGAAGTCGGCTCCGCGGCCGAAGGCGGCCATTCTTCGGGCTGGCGGCCGCGGACGAGCGCGCAGCGGCAGGATTGAGCCCAACGCCTTCTCAGGCCGGTGCCCGCCCGAGTCGCCAGCCGCAACGCCGATGACCGAACCGGGCGGCGAGATGTCCGCGGAGCGCAGGGCCGGCCGAATCGGAGGGCCGGATGCCTACAATGCCAGCGCGTCCTCCAGCAGGCCGATCGCGGTGTCCAGCACTGCCACGAAATGCGCCTGATCGCCGGTCATCGCCTCGTCGAACACGGCGTAGACGATCCCGGTGACGGCACCGGCCCAGACCCTGGCTACCAGGTCCTCGGGCGCCCGACCTGAACGCCGGGCCGCGGCCGCGGACAGCATCGCGATCCCGCCGGCCAGACCATCCGCCATCCGCGCACGTAATTCCGGGATCTCGGACATCAACTTCATCCGGGTCCACTCGGCCTCGGCGCCGGTCGTCCCGGCGCCGGCGCCGGCGTCTGCGTCGCCGCTCGCCCCGGGCTTGGCCCCCTCTTCGTCGGTTCCGCCGGTCGTCCCGCGCCGGCGCCGGCGCCGGCGTCTGCGTCGCCGGTAGCCCCGGGCTCGGCCTCCCTCGGCTCCCTCGGTTCCGCCCGTGTGACTGAAAATCTGCCGAAGGGTGGCCCGCACCGCCTGCACCGCAGTGAGTTCCGCCGGCTGGGCGAGGAAGGTCGCGATCATCACCTCGTCCATGGCGTCGAAGGCGACGACCTCCTCCTTCGACCCGAAATACCGGAAGAAGGTACTCGGCGACACCTCGGCGGCCGCAGCGATCTGATCCACTGTCGTGCGGTCGTAGCCCTGTTCGAAGAACAGCTGCAACGCGTGCCGCTGGATCGTCTCGCGGGTACGCGCCTTCTTACGCTCGCGGAGTCCGGACGGCTGCACGGTCATCCTCCGAGTATTCAGGGTCATGATCCGCTTCGACGACGACCGTCCCGGCCATGTCGTCCGCACGCGCAGGCAGGAACCGCCATGCGAACACCGCAGCCACGACCGCAACGGCAGCACACGCCCAGAGCGCCTGCGACATGCCATGCAGGAAGGCCCCGCGCACCATGTCCAGCAACTCCGGTGAACCGGTGGCCCTTGCCACCGCGACCCCGCCGGCCGCGCCGTCGCGCACCACGGCCGCAGCCGGTTCGGGCAGCCCGGCGGTTTCGACCCTGGCCAGATAGCCCGCGGTGAGCAGGCTGCCGACCAGTGCGATCCCCAGCGTGCCGCCGGTCTGCCGAACCGCCTGCAACGCAGCCGATCCCGAGCCGCTGTCGGTGGCGGCGAGGCTTCCCATCGCGAGGTCCATCGACGGCGGCAGTGTCGCCCCGACCCCCGCGCCGATCAGGGCGATCCACCCGGCTGCGGCCCCGTAGCCGACACCGGGGGTCACCATGGCGCCCATCGCCAGACCGGCGGCGGCGGCCACGAAACCGCCGGCGACCACCAGGGTCGCGCCGTACCGCTGCACCAACGCCTCGGCGATCTTGGCACCGACCAGCAGCCCGCCGATCGCCGGGAGCAACTGCAGGCCGGTCACGATGGCATCGGCGCCGAGTACGGCGTGGGAGAACTGGGGAACCAGGAACATCGCCGCAGTGAGAACGAAGGATCCGACCGTGGCGGTCAGCGCCCCGGCGCTGAAAGCTCTGGACCGCAGCACGCGCCGACTCACCAACGGGTGCTCGGCGAACCGGATCCGGGCTCCCAGCGCGACCAGCAGCACGGTCCCGCCGCCGACCGTGGCGACGACCCGCGGGTCGCTCCAGCCCCACCGGCCCGCCTCGATCACTCCGAAGGTGAGCAGTCCGAGCCCGGCGCTGGAGAGCAGCAGTCCCACGACATCTACGGCGTGCGAACGCGAACCGGGAATCGGCGGGACGAGAACAGCGATCGCCACCAGACCGATCACCACGAGCGGCAGGTTGATCAGGAAGACTGCCGGCCACGCAACGTGCTGGAGGAGCAGGCCGCCGACGATCGGACCCAGCGGGATGCCGATGGCCATCGCCATGGTCCAGATGGTGATGGCCCTGGTGCGCTCGGACCCGTGGAACATCCGGGTGAGCAGCGACATCGAGAGCGGGATCATCAGGGCGGCGCCGACTCCGAGCGCGGCCCGAGCCGCGATGAGCTGGCCAGGGGTACTGGCCAGGGCGCATCCGCCGGAGGCGAGTCCGAAGGTCGTCAGCGCCATCAGCAGCAGACCTTTGGGCCCGAACCTGTCGCCGAGCACCCCGGCCGGGAGCACCCCGACAGCCAGCACCAACGTGTACGACCCGGCTATCCACTGCAGGTCGCTCGTGGTGGCGCCGAGTGCGGTGGCCAACGTGGGGAGGGCCACGTTCAGCACCGTGATGTCGAGGCCGATGGTCAACAGTGCGACCGACAGGGCTCCGAGTACCCACCAGCGCCGAGATTCGGACGACATCATGGCATTGCCTCCTGAATGACAGTCACTATCAAAAGCGATTAACAGTCACTGTGACTCCGAACGCAGGAGCTGTCAAGGCCCGTTACCCGAAGTGCTCGTCCGGATACCGAGGGTGGCCGTCCGGTCGGCGGCGTCCAGCGCTCTCCTCGCGTTCACCGTCCGTTCACCCGGAGCGGTCCGACTGTCCACCCGGCCGACCTACCGTCCCCCAGGTGCGTCCGGAAGCCGGGCGCGCTGCGACCGTGCGGTCGCGACCGGTACGGCCTCGAATCTCTGGGAGGAACTGCGTGAAGATCACGCGCATGAGCGGCCTGATGGCCTTGGTGGCGGTGAGCGCGCTCGCGTTGAGCGCCTGCGGCTCGGACAACAACGCAACGCCGAGCAGCGCGGCGTCCAGTTCGGCGGCGAGTTCGGCGGCGTCCAGTTCGGCCGCGGGCACGGAGAGCTCCGCGGCGGCCTCGGACAGCACCGCCGCCAGCTCGTCGGCCGATGGATCGTCGTCGGCCCCCGCCGGGGGCACCACCTTCGACGGCGCCGGCTTCACCTGCGCGACCGGATCGCTGGCATCGTCTGGCTCGACGGCCCAGGGCAAGGCGATCAGCAAGTGGATCATCGACTACAACGCCAAGTGCTCCGCCACGATCGCCGACTATGGCGGCGGCGGCTCCGGCAAGGGCGTCAGCGACTTCATCGCCAAGCAGACCGACTTCGGCGGTTCGGACTCGGTCCTCAAGGACGAGGAGAAGGCGCCGGCGAAGGCGCGCTGCGGGGGCAATGACGCCATCGACCTGCCGATGGTCACCGGGCCGATCGCGCTGGCCTACAACCTCCAGGGCGTTGACAAGCTCATCCTGACCCCGGCCGTGCTCTCCGGGATCTTCGGCGGCACCATCAACACCTGGGACGCCAAGGAGATCGCCGCGATCAACCCCGGCGTGACGCTGCCGTCGGTTGCCATCGCTACCGTGCACCGCGCGGAGGAGTCGGGCACCACCGACAACTTCACCAAGTACCTCACGGCGGCCGGCGGGTGGACCTTCGACGGCGGCAAGGCATGGTCCGCACCCGGCGGTACCGCGGCACAGGGCAATGACGGCGTCGGCAAGGCCGTTGCCACCACCGCCGGCTCGATCGGTTACGTCGAGTGGGGCTACGCGAAGGACAACAACCTGAGCATCGCGCAGATCGACAACGGTGGCGGCGCTGTCGAACTCACGGCGGAGTCGGCTGCCAAGGCGATCGGCGCGGCCACCGTGGTCGGTACCGGCAACGATCTGGCGCTCAAGATCGATTACGCCACCAAGGTTCCCGGCGCCTACCCCGTGGTGCTGGTCACCTACGAGATCGTCTGCTCGGCCGGCAACGGCGACAAGGCCGCCTTGCTGAAGTCCTTCCTGGGCTACACCTCCACCGACGGTCAGGCCTCGTTGGTCGGAGTCGGCGCCGCCCCGCTGCCGGCCGAGATCCAGGCCAAGGTCATCAAGGCAGTCCAGGGCCTGAGCTGACATCGCGCAGGCCGTGACGTGATCGAGCCGGTTCGGCGCCCGGGGACCGCCGGGGTGCCGGACCGGCCCGACGTCACAGCGGACTTTCCTCCCGAATGGTCACCATCGGCGAGAGATGGTTCACCATTCATCCATGAACGACATGCGGACGGAACCTGGCGAGGAGACATGGCCATCACCGGTGGTACCGATCCGATGACCGACGAGCTGTGGGACGCATCGACCGCCCCGACGCACGATGACTCGGCTCGGGCCGGGGCGGCGAGCGCACCGGGTGAGGTGGCCAGCGCCGGCGGTGTGGGAATGATCCACCCCGGCGGACCCCCGACGGCGGATGCCGCCGGCATCACGGGGCGCTCGGTCCGGCGGGGTGACCGGGTGTTTCTGGGGTTGGCCGCGGGATCTGGCGCGTTCCTGCTGGTGGTGATGGCCGCGATTGCAGCCTTCCTGATCTGGAAGGCGATGCCGGCGCTCACGGCGCAGAGCCCGTGGAAGTTGCTCGGCACCCAGAAGTGGAACCCGGGCGGCAGCCCGCCGGTATTCGGAATCGCGGCTCTGTTGTTCGGGACGCTGACTTCCTCGCTGATCGCCATGATCCTCGGCGTGCCGATCGCCGTCGGCATCGCACTGTTCATCTCGCACTATGCCGCCCGCCGGATGGCCACCGCCCTGGGCGCCGTCGTCGACCTGCTGGCAGCCGTACCGTCGCTGGTCTTCGGGATGTGGGGGTTGTACTTCCTGGTGCCGAAGACGCAGGGTTTCCAGAAGTGGCTGGCCGACTACTTCTCCTGGATTCCGCTGTTCGACGCGAAGCCGCGAGATGCCGCCGGCAATGCCGTGATCAGTGGCAGCGGCGCGCCGCTGGAACTGACGGCGCAGCAGTTCGGGAAGTCGCTGCTGATCGCGGGCGCCGTGCTGGCGATCATGATCATCCCGGTGGTGTCGGCCGTCTGCCGTGAGGTGTTCCTGCAGGTGCCCACCGAGACGAAGGACGCTGCCTGGGCGTTGGGCAGCACCAAATGGGAGATGATCCGGACCGCGGTGCTGCCGTTCGGCCGAGCCGGGATGATCTCGGCGGCGATGTTGGGTCTCGGCCGAGCGCTCGGCGAGACCATAGCCGTGGCACTTGTTCTCAACTCCGGCTTCAAGATCAACTGGCATCTCAACGAGGTCGGGGGCGACACCTTCGCATCGCTGATCGCGCTGAAGTTCGGGGAGGCCAGCGGGTCCCCGCTCGGCATCCCGGCGCTGATCTCGGCCGGCCTCTTCCTCTTTGCGATCACCCTGATCGTGAACTCGATCGCCCGCATGATCATTGCCCGCAAGAAGGAGTTCACCGCATGACGGCGACACTCACGACCCGGCAGGCACCGTCGGCACTGGTGGGCGCGCGGTTGCCGAAATGGGCGCCGCCGGCGGCCGGCGCGGTGGCCATCCTGCTCGGCGTTGCCGCCAAGTTCGGGTTCGGCTGGACCGGCTGGGGAACCACCTTCTTCACCACGGCGGCGCTGTACCTGATCCTGTTCACCGCATGGTCGTTCTCGGTCGAGGGCCGCCGACGGGCCAAGGACCGATTCGCCTCCACGCTGATCTACGCGTGCTTCTTCGCCGCGGTGGTGCCATTGGTCCTGATCCTTGGATATATCGCGGTGCGTGGCTTCCCGGCCCTGTCCGCAAGCTTTTTCACCCACTCGATGAACGGCGTCGGACCGGACACCCAGGGCGGCGGCATCTACCACGCGCTGATCGGCACCCTGGAACAGGTCTTCATCGCGGCGCTGATCGCGCTGCCGATCGGCATCTTCACCGCGATCTACCTGGTCGAGTACGGCCGCGGCCGGTTCGCGAAGGCCGTCACGTTCTTCGTCGACGTCATGACGGGGGTGCCGTCCATCGTCGCGGGCCTGTTCGTCTTCACCTTCCTGCTACTGGGCCTGGGCATGCGTCCGTTCGGTGCTGCCGGGTCTCTCGCGCTGGCGATCCTGATGATGCCGGTGTCGGTGCGCTCGTCGGAGGAGATGCTCAAGCTGGTGCCGCGCGAGCTCCGCGAGGCGGCGTACGCGTTGGGGGTGCCGAAGTGGCGAACCATCGTCAAAGTGGTTCTGCCCACGGCGCTGTCGGGCCTGATCACCTCAGGGCTGCTCGCCGTTGCCCGGGTGGCCGGCGAGACGGCTCCGCTGATCCTGCTCACCGGGTATGTGTCCCAGATCAACGTGGACCCGTTCTCCGGGCAGCAGGCGTCGTTGCCGATGATGATCTGGGACCAGCTGGGCAAGCGCACGGGCAACAGCGGCGCGATCGGCGGTCCGTGGGAGGCCCGCGCCTGGGGCGCGGCCCTCGCGCTGGTGCTGCTGGTGCTCATCCTCAACGTCGGTGCGCGCATCCTCGCCTGGGCCTTCCGGCCGAGAGCCCGCTGACCCTGATCCGCGACAGACATTCCGATGACGGCAATCTGCGAACAACCACGAAAAGGTTCCTGACATGGCAAAGCGTATCGACGTAGAGGATCTCAACGTCTACTACAGCGACTTCCTGGCCGTCGAGGGCGCGTCGATCAAGATCGCGCCGCTCACCGTGACGGCCTTCATCGGTCCGTCCGGCTGCGGCAAGTCCACCTTCATCCGCACCTTGAACCGGATGCACGAGGTGATTCCCGGCGGCCGGGTCGAGGGCAGGGTGATGCTGGACGGTGAGGACCTCTACGGCCCGAACGTGGATCCGGTGAACGTCCGACGGACCGTCGGAATGGTGTTCCAGAAGGCGAACCCGTTCCCGACCATGTCGATCTACGACAATGTCATCGCGGGCTACAAGATCGCCGGCGATCGGAAGTCCCGCAACGAGTTCGACGACATCGTGGAGCGTTCGCTGCGCGGCGCGAACCTGTGGGAGGAGGTCAAGCAGCGGCTCAACCGGCCGGGTGCGGGCCTCTCCGGCGGCCAGCAGCAGCGGCTCTGCATCGCACGGGCGATCGCCATCCAGCCCGAGGTGCTGCTGATGGACGAGCCCTGCTCGGCGCTCGACCCGATCTCAACGCTGGCTATCGAGGATCTGATCAGCGAACTGAAGACGCGGTACACGATCGTCATCGTCACCCACAACATGCAGCAGGCCGCGCGGGTGTCGGACCGCACCGCGTTCTTCAACCTGGCCGGGGTCGGCCAGCCGGGACGGCTGATCGAGTACGACACCACCACGAAGATCTTCTCGAATCCGACCGAAAAGGCCACCGAGGACTACATTTCCGGGCGGTTCGGGTAGCCGGGTCGGCAGCGTGCCGGCGGCGCTCCCCGCTCCGGTTTCCGGCGGGGTGCCGTCGCTGTGGGGCGGTTCGGGTAGCCGGGTCCGGCAGGTCCCGGCGGGACTCAGCGCTCCGGTTCCGGCGGGGTGGCCCCGTACACCGTGGTGTCGCCCCCGACGTTCTCGCCGGTGACCAGGAAGATCACCCGACGGCCGACTGCGACGGCGTGGTCTCCGAAGCGCTCGTAGAACCGGCCGAGCAACGAGATGTCAACGGCCGTTTGGACTCCGTGGGACCAGCTGGGCGACATGAGCGCCGCGAACATCTCCTTGTGCAGGTCGTCCATCAACTCGTCCTCGGACTCGAGCCCCGTGGCCAGGTCGACATCCCGATCGAGCAGGATCAGCCGCGCCTGTTCGGCGAGATGCACTGCCACCGAGCCCATCCGCTCGAATGTCGGTCTGATCTCCGAGGGCAGCACCGCGGCCGGGTGCCGGCGGCGCGCGGCCTTGGCGACGTGAATGGCCAGAGTGCCCATCCGCTGCACGTCGGCCACGATCCAGAGCGCGGAGACCACGGAACGGAGATCGGTCGCCACCGGCGACTGCAGTGCCAGCAGTTCCAGCACCACCTCCTCGGCCCCGGCTCGCATCTCGTCGAGCGTGACGTCGCTGGCGATCACCTTTTCCGCCAGGGCCAGGTCGATGTCCAGGAGTGACCTGGTCGCGTCCCGCATCGCATCGCCGGCGACCTGGCACATGCGTGCCCCGTGGTCGCCGAGGTCGGCAAGTCTGATCTGGTAAGCCTGGCGCATGCGATCAGGATAGGTCGTGCCGGCAGCACGTTGCCGGACTCCTGATGAACGGGCGGTGAACGCGACACAGCGACCGGGTGGCGTCTCAGCGCACCTGCTCGGTCGCAACGGACCGAGGTCAGGTCAGGCGCAGAGGGCCTGCGCGGCGTTCACCGACGAGAGATCGGTCGCCTTGAGCGTCGGCCCGGTCTTGGTGGCCGTCCCGGTGCTCGGCGTGCTCGGGGCCGACGTTTCCGCCGTCGTGCCGGCGGATGAGGTGCCTTCGACCTCCGCTGCGGTGGACTGCAGCGACGGCGGCACGGTCTCGCCGACGGACACCGGCGCCAAGGTGCCGTCGTAGGAACTCCCCAGCAGCAGCCGGACCTTGGTCCCCAGGTCCGCCTGGGTCTCCAGCACGGAGCCGGGCACCGCCGCGGCCACCGTCAATGCTGCCGCTCGGTTCGCCGGTGCGTAGAGAACAGTGACCGGCTCGTAGACCGGCTCGTCGGCCGGGAGAGTCAGGTCGTCCTCGGTGATCTGGAAGCCGAGCGCGTTCAGCGGTCCCATCGCGTCACCGGCGACTCCGGTCCGACCGGAGACGTTGACCACCTCGAGGTCGACGTCCGCCGGACTCACGGTCAACTTCTGGGCGGCCGTCGTCCTGGACGTGGTCGCCTTGGTGGAAGGCGACTTCTTCGAGCTGCTCGCCGCGGACGCGGTTGCCTTGGTGGTGCTCGCCTTGGTGGTGACGGTCGGCTCGCCCGGCAACGGTTGGTCGTTGAGCAGCGCTTCGAACACCGCCGCCGCCTTGGGATCCAGCTCCTCGGAGTCGCCGTCCGCCGACGGCACCGTCGGCAGCGTGTAGAAGGTGACCTTCTCCGGGTTCAGATCACCGAGTGAGGTGGCCAGCTGCAGCATCGAGTCGACATCGATGTTGTCGGTATAGGTCGACTTCGTGAATGCCTCGAGGAACGCCTTCAATTTCGCCGGGTCCAGCAGCGTGCCGGCACTCACCGCCTGCCGCAGCAGCGCCGAGAGCACCACCTGCTGCCGGTGGATGCGGCCGATGTCGCCGGTCGGGTCTCCGTACACCTTGCGCGCCCGGACCAGGTTCAGGGCCTGGTCGCCGCGGATGGTCTGCTGACCGGCGGTCGGCACCACCGTGCTGAGCTCGGCGTCGATGATCGGCTTGCAGATGTTGACCTTGATACCGCCGAGAGCGTCCACCATGGTCTTGAACCCGACGAAGTCGACGCCGATGACCCGGTCGATCCGCAGGCCGGTGAGCTGTTGGACCGCCTTGACGGTGCAGGCCGCGCCACCCACCGCGTAGGCATTCGTGATCTTCCAGGTTTCGCCCGCCGAGATCGGGAAGTCCTGGTCGGACACTTTGCTGGTGGCAGCATCCCAGGCCTTGCACTGGGGGGCTTCGACCCGAAGGTCGCGGGGGACGGACACAATGGTGATGTGCTGCCGATCGGCCGAGATGTGGGCGATCATCAGGGTGTCCGACTGCGCGGTGTCGCCGGTGGTCGCGTCCATGTTCGCGGAGTTGCCGTTGGCGCCCTGCCGGGTGTCCGAACCGAGCAGCAGGATGTTCTCCGGCGGATAGAGCTTGGCCGGAGCGACCTGGCCGGGTGCCGCGGTGGCGGTGCCCCCGGCGCTGCCGGGGGCGTTGGTGGCCCCGGCGGACTTGGACGGGGTCTTGATGTGGGTGTCGTTCGGATCGAGCGCGGCCACCCGCCGGTCCTTGAGCGCCTGGTCGGTGGTCTGCAGCAGTGAGTATTCGAACCCGGTGAAGGCCATCAGTACGACGGCCAGCAGCGCGATCACCGAACGGCCGGCGTACAGGAAGCCGCGGGCCGCTCCGTGGTGGGGGTGGTCACCGGCTCCGGTGGGCCGGTCGGGCACCGGCGGCACCGACGGCGGCGGTCCCTCGGCCTGCTGCCGCAGCGACTCCCGGATCGCCGCCGCCGACTCCGTGTACCGCGGGATGAGTACCGTGGCGGAACTGTCGGCGTCGGCATCGGCGTAGTGGGACGTGGAGACCACTGCCGACGGCGCGATCGCCGATGCGGCGACCGCGATCGTGGGGTCGTCGCCGGACAACACCGCCGGTTCAGCCTCGGACCCCTCCGCCCCGCCGGCAGCCTCGATGCCCGCGTCGGCCCCGGTGCCCGCGTCGGCCCCGCTGCCCGGGTCGGCCCCGGTGCCCGGGTCGGCCCCGCTGCCCGGGTCGGCCCCGGCTGCCGGCGCTGGCCCAGCGACAGCGACGGTGGGCTCGTCCTCAACTGCACCGGCCTTGTCCGTACCGGACGCCTGGAGTGCAGCGATCAACGCGCCCGCTTCCACGCCGCCGGTGCCGGCTTCACGGCGTCGGCTGCGGCGCTGTCCGGTGTCGTCGGTGCCGAGCCGCGCCAGCAGGTCATCGACCTTGGTGGCATCAGTCGTCGGCGGAGTCCAGCGGCGCGGGCGCTCCCACGGAGCGGAGCCGGGGACAGGGTCGTCCGCGCCGGCGTCGCGCGGCGTGTCGCTCACGCGACCTCCCTCTCCCACGTCGTGCCCGGTGCCCGAAACGGGCGTGCCAAATCACCCGCTCGGAGCGGGTCCTTGCGATGATCGTACGGAGGGTTGATGTGGACGCCATGGGTGTCCGCGCGATATGTGTCCGACGGCACCGGCGGATCACTCCTCTGGGTGGTCACGCGACGCAGAGCGCCGTCGTCGCGGCGCGCGCTCCGTCGACCTCCATCACCAGCGAGGTGAGGTCGGTCCCGGTGATCCGGCCCTGGGTGCTGACCCGCACGACCGACGGCACCGCGTAGACCGACGGCTGACCCGGCAACTCGCGCACGTCCGACCAGACGGGCTCGAGCCGGATCGTGGTGGTCGCCCGCGGGCAGCGACGCTGCTCAGCGGCATGGTCGGCGGCAGCCAGCCGGTCCAGCACTGCCCGTTGAGCCGCCGGCGAGCCGGAAGAATCGTTGATCGCGGCGACCGTCGCCTGCAGGGCCGCAAGGGCGGCCGGCGGAACCGCCGCGGCCGTGGTGCCCGGGGTGCCGCTGTCGACGCCGGGGCCGGTGCAGCCGCCGAGGGCCGCAGCTGCGGCGGCCACCAGGATGATGAGCGCGACCACTGCGGAGCGCCGACCCCGGCCGGGCGACAACTCAGCCGCCGCTCGAGTCCAGCTCGGCGGCCAGCGGCACGACGTACTCGTCGGGGTCGTCCAGCCAGCCCTCCGGTAGGTGCACCCGCGACTGCGGTGATCCCTGGCGCCCTCGGGGGCCGTCGGCGCCGGCCGGGTAACGCTGGTCCAGGTCCATCCCGGCGATCAGCCGGTCCAGGTCGCCGAGGCCGGCGACCATTCCCATGTCCAGCCGGACGAGCGAACCGACGGCGAAGCCCTTCAGGTACCACGGAATGTGTTTGCGCAGGTCACGAATTCCGCGGTCGGCGCCCATCTCGTCCATCAGGAGCACGGCGTGTCGGCGTAGGACCGCAGTGACGGCACGGAGATCCGGCGGAGTCGGGCGGGGCCGGCCGTCGAAGGCAGCGGCCAGTTCGGCGAACAGCCAGGGTCGCCCCTGGCAACCGCGGCCGACGACGACCCCGTCGCATCCGGTCTGCGCCATCATGGCGAGCGCATCCCCGGCATCGAAGATGTCACCGTTGCCCAGCACCGGGACGCTGGTGACGGTCTCCTTGAGCCGGGCGATCGCACTCCAGTCGGCGGCACCCGAATAGTGCTGGATCGCGGTGCGGCCGTGCAGGGCGACCGCGGCAACTCCGCAGTCTTCGGCGATCCGGCCGGCTTCGGTGTAGGTGACATGGTCGGGGTCGATACCGATGCGCATCTTGACGGTGACCGGGATCCCGGCGGGACGGGCAGCGTCGACGGCCTCCCGGACGATCGCCTCGAAGAGCCGCCGCTTGTACGGCAGCGCTGACCCGCCGCCGCGTCGGGTCACCTTGGGTACCGGGCAGCCGAAATTCAGGTCGATGTGGTCGGCGAGATCCTCGTCGACCACCATCTGCACCGCCCGGCGGACCGTGACCGGGTCGACGCCGTAGAGCTGCAGCGAGCGCGGCTGCTCGTCGGGTGAGAACCGGACCATGTCCATGGTCTTGGCGTCCCGCTCCACCAGGGCCCGGGTGGTCACCATCTCGCAGACGTAGAGCCCGGCGCCGAACTCGCGGCACAGCCGGCGGAAGCTCGTGTTGGTGATGCCGGCCATCGGTGCCAGCACCACCGGCGGCCACACCGGGTACGGGCCGATCGTCAGCACGTCGGCCTGCGGATCCGGAGCCAGCGCGCGCCGGGTCGCCGCAGGCAGCGCGGCGGCGCTCACGGTCGGCTCGGCAGTCAGGGTCACCCGGACAGTGTCCCAGGTGCGCAGGGTTGCCGGAAATCGCCGGATCGTGGGCTGGCAGGGTGGGCGACATGACCAACCCGTTCCCGAAACTGGACGCGGTCGCTGCCGCGCACCACCCGGAGTTGCTGGCCCCGCCGGTGGTCGCTGCCCTGGCGGTCTGGGGAGACGCTGACGTGCTGGTGGCGCCGATCGATCCGGCGCTGGCGGACACGGCCGCCTTCTGCCTCGCCTACGACGTGCCGATGGCTGCTTCGGCGAACTGCGTTGTGGTCACCGGAAAGCGCGAAGGCCAGTCCCGCTGGGCCGCTGCCCTGGTGCTCGCGACCACCAGGGCCGACGTGAACGGGGCCATCCGCCGTCGGGTGGACGTCCGCAAGATCTCGTTCGCACCCATGGACGAGGCCGTCGAGCGCACCGGCATGGAGTACGGCGGGATCACCCCGATCGGGCTGCCCGCGGGTTGGCCGATCCTGATCGACGCGGCAGTGGTCGCCGCCGGTCCGGTGATCATCGGCTCCGGGATCCGCGGCTCGAAGATCGTCATCGGCGGCGCGGCGTTGGCGCTGCTGCCGGGTGCCGAGGTGATCGAAGGGCTCGCGGTCGAGGTCGGCGCGACCGGCTGACCTCAGCGGGCGGCCGATCTGGTGGCACCGTCCACTGAGCGTGTCCCTGCGCCGGCGCTGTCGGCCGGCCGGGGTTCAGCCGACGGTGCGAGCGTCAGCCGCGCACCTGCGGCAGCACCTCGGCGCCGAGGAACCCGATGTGGTCCAGGTCGGCCAGGTCCAGCACCTGCAGGTATGCCCGGTCGGCGCCGATCGCCGCCCAGCTGCCGAGCTGGTCGACCAGCTCGGCCGGGGTACCGACCAGGGCACCGCCGTCCCGCAGTTGCTCGACGCTGCGGCCGATCGCCGCGGCCCGGCGGGTGACCTCGGCGTCGTCGACACCGCAGCAGACCGGCTGCGCGATCGAATAGACCATCGATGCCGGATCGCGGTCCGCCGCCGAGCAGGCGGCGCGGACCCTCTCGAGTTGGGTGCGGCTGGCGTCCACCGGCGAGAACCCGACGTTGAACTCGTCGGCGAACCGGGCGGCCAACGCCGGCGTCCGCTTCGGCCCGTGGCCGCCGACGATGATCGGCACCCGCGGGGTCCCGGTCCGGCCGACCTGGACCGGCTTGGGTAGCCCGGGGGCCGCGGCGAGCTGGTAGTGCGCGCCGGCGTAGTCGAAGGTGCTGTCCTCGGCGGTGTCCCAGAGCCCGGTGATGATCTCCAACTGCTCGGTCAACCGGTCGAACCGCTCACCGAAGGAAGCCCCGAACGGCAGCCCGTAGGCGGTGTGCTCATCGGCGAACCACCCCGATCCGAGACCCAGCTCGATCCGGCCGCCGGAGATGTCGTCGATGTTCGCCGTCGCGATCGCGAGCATCGACGGGTGTCGGAAGGTGGCCGAGGTGACCAGGGTGCCGAACCTGATGTCGGGCACCGACGCGGCCAGGGCGGCCAGGGACGCGACCGAATCCGACGGCCCTGGGCGCCCGGTGCCGGCGCCCATCTTGAGCACGTGGTCCGACCGGAAGAACGCCGAGAAGCCGGCCGTGCGGGTCGCGTGCGCGGCGGCCAGCAGGGTGGCGTGCCCGGCGCCCTGCTGCGGTTCGGTGAAGATGCGGAGATCCATGGACGGAGCGTAGGCAACGGTCGCGCTGGGGTGACGGCCGGTCCGCCGCCGACGCGGTAATACCGAATCGTGATCTTCCATGACGCGTCATGCACCCGACTTCCGTGCCACCCTCGGGCTTAATCTGTCGGGACGACGATGCGTGTTGTCCCATTTCACGAGGAGGAACCCGTGCGTTCTGCCCGTCTCCGCACCGGCATGGTCGCCGGACTGGCCGTCGTGGCCCTGTCCGCAGCCGCCTGTGGATCTAATTCCGCCACCACCCCGACCAGCGCCCCACCCGCCGCGTCGTCCGCCGCTTCCGCGGCGTCCAGCGCCGTGAGTGAGGCCAGCAGCGCCGCTTCGAGCGCGATGAGCGAGGTGTCCAGCGCCGCGTCCTCGGCCGGCAGTGCCTCATCCTCGGCACCCGGCACCGGCGGTGGTGACCCGAAGACCGCCACCTCGGCCGCCGACTTCGGCGGCATGGACGGCCTGGTCGCCGCGGCCAAGGCCGAGGGTGCGCTGAACGTCATCGCGCTGCCGCCGACCTGGGCGAACTACGGAGAGATCATCAAGCTGTTCCAGACCACGTATCCGGAAATCAAGCTCGACCAGCAGCTGCCCGACGGGTCCTCGGCGCAGGAGATCCAGGCCGCCGACACGAACAAGGGCACCGACAAGGCGCCCGACGTGTTCGACCTCGGCCAGAGCGTGGCGGCCGAGAACGTCGCCAAGTTCGCCAAGTACAAGGTCGCGACCTTCGACAAGATCCCGGAGGGGCTCAAGGACGCGGACGGCACCTGGGTCAACGACTACACCGGTCTGATGGCCGTCGGTTACAACGCCGACAAGTTCGGTGAGATCACCAAACTCGACCAGCTGATGGAACCGCAGTTCAAGGGTGCGGTCGCGCTGAACGGCAACCCGACCGAGGCCGGCGCCGCGTTCAACGGCGTGGTGATGGCCGCACTGGCCAACGGCGGTTCGGCCGACGACATCACCAAGGGCATCGACTTCTTCAACGAGCTCAATGCCGCCGGCAACTTCCTGCCGCTGGACCCGAACGACGCGACGATCAAGAGCGGCCAGACCCCGGTGGTGATCGACTGGTCGTACAACCAGGCCTCGGTGGCCGCCCAGCTGGCCGACGAGGGCACCAGCTGGAAGTCCTTCGTGCCGGACAACGCCGCCGTCGGCGGGTACTACGTCCAGGCGATCAATGCCGACGCCCCGCACCCGGCGGCGGCCCGGCTCTGGGAGGAGTTCCTCTACACGCCCGCAGTGCAGAACCTCTGGATCAAGGGCGGCGCCAAGCCGGTGCTGTACGACTCGATGGCCGCCGACGGCACCATCGACAAGGCCGTCCAGGCCAATCTGCCGGTGGCCAAGGGCGACGTGACGACGCTGACCCAGGCACAGACCGACAAGGCGAACGCGGCACTCAAATCCGGATGGAAGATCGGCGGCTGAGAACCCCGGGCCACCGCCAGATGACCTCGGTCACGGCCGACGCTCCGCCCCCCGCCGCCACGCGCGGGGGGCGGAGCGTGCTGCGCCGGGTGTCGCCGGGACTGCCCACCGTTCCGTTCTTCCTCTACGTCGGCCTGTTCCTGCTGGTCCCCACCGGAATCGTGCTGGTCGGCGCGTTCCAGACCCGCACCGGCGCATTCACCCTGGCCAACTTGAAGGCGTTCACCGACCCCGCAGTACTGTCGGCGTTCGGTCAGTCGGTCGCGCTGTCCGCGCTGACCGCGGTGATCGGCTCCGTGGTCGGCGGGGTGCTGGCGTACGTCATCGTCACCTCGTCACCGCGCTCGCTGATGCGCAAGGTCGTGATCGCCGGCTGTTCGGTGCTGGCCCAGTTCGGCGGCGTGATGCTCGCCTTCGCGTTCATCGCCACCGTCGGCACCACCGGCACGCTCACCAATGTGCTGCACTCCCTGTTCGGCTATCAGTCGACGGGGCAGTGGCTGTACGGATTCGGCGGCCTCGCACTCGTCTACACCTACTTCCAGATCCCGCTGATGGTGCTGGTCTTCCTGCCTGCCGTGGAGGGCATGCGGCCACAGTGGCGGGAGGCGACCGAGACTCTCGGCGGCTCGACCTGGGTCTTCTGGCGGCGGGTGGCCGGGCCGCTGCTGGCCCCGGCGTTCCTCGGATCGGCCCTACTGTTGTTCGCCAACGCCTTCTCGGCCTACGCGACGGCGGCCGCGTTGATCACCCAGTACAACACCCTGGTACCCCTGCAGATCCGGGGCGCGCTGATCTCCGAGGTCAATCTCGGGCAGGCGAACCTGGCCAAGGTGCTTGCTCTCGGGATGATCCTGATCGTTGCAGTCGTGATGGCGCTCTACGCCTGGCTCGGTCGCCGGACATCGCGGTGGTTGGGGTGAGCAGGGCGACCGGGCCGTTGCCCGACATCGCCGTGCGTCCGGAGGTCCCCCCGCGGCGACTACGGGCGGCCCAGCGCCGGCGCCAGACCATCTTCCGGTGGATCTGCGTCGTGATCGTCGGGATATTCTTCATCGTCCCCCTGATCGCCATGCTCGACTTCTCCACCAGATTCCTGTCCGGCAAGCGCACCGGCCGGGCGTGGGCGACCCTGGTGAGCCCGAGCAAGCTGGCGGCGAACTACTCGGCGGTCTGGGAAGGGCTCAAGTACTCGCTCATCCTGGTGGTTCTCACCGTGGTGATCATGGTGGTGCTGCTGGTGCCGACCATGACCTGGATCCGCCTGCGGCTGCCCTGGCTCCGTCGGCCGATGGAGTTCCTCTGCCTGCTGCCGCTGACCATCCCGGCGATCGTGCTGGTGGTCGGGCTGGCCCCCATCTACCGGGGAATGTCGAAGGTTCTTTCCACATCGTCGATCTGGCTCTGCTTCGTGTACGTGATCCTGGTACTGCCGTTTGCCTACCGGGCGCTGGACTCCGGGCTGTCGGCGATCGATGTTCGCACGCTGTCCGAGGCGGCCCGCAGCCTCGGCGCCGGTTGGGGGACCGTGCTCTGGCGAATCGTGCTCCCGAACATCCGGACCGCCGTTGTGTCGGCGTGCTTCATTACGGTCGCACTGGTGCTCGGCGAGTTCACCATCGCCAGCCTTCTGGGGCGGCAGAACTTGCAGACCGGAATCCTGCTGATCTCCGGATCCGACGCCCGGTTGGCCACCGCCGTCGCCCTGGTGGCGTTGATCCTCGGCTTCCTGCTACTGCTCATCCTGTCGTTCTTCGGAACCGGCCGGCGTCGAAGTGTCGAGGGGTAGAACGTGACCGAACAGCATACGAAGGTCGCCGCGCCGGATGACGGTCGGGCAACCGGAGGTGTCGCGGTGAGCCTGCGCGGGCTGCGTCGCTCCTTCGGTGACATCCACGCGTTGGACGGCATGAACCTGGATCTGGCCCCGGGCGAACTCGTGGTGCTGCTCGGCCCTTCCGGCTGCGGCAAGACCACCGCGCTGCGGGTGCTGGCAGGACTGGAAGATGCCGACGCGGGCGCAGTCGTGGTGGGCGGCAAGGACATCTCGTCGGTGCCGACCAGCAAGCGCGACATGGGCATGGTGTTCCAGGCGTACTCGCTGTTCCCGCACATGACCGCGCGGGAGAACGTCGCCTTCGGACTCCGGTTGCGCGGCAAGGGAACCGCGGACCGCCGGAAGATCGCCGGCGAATACCTCGAGCTGGTCGGGCTGGCGTCCCAGGCCGATCGGTACGCCCATCAGATGTCCGGTGGGCAGCAGCAGCGGGTGGCCCTGGCCAGAGCCCTGGCCATCCAGCCACAGGTGCTGCTGCTCGACGAGCCGCTGTCCGCACTGGACGCCAAGGTCCGGGTGCAGCTCAGGGACGAGATCCGGCGCATCCAGCTGGAAGTCGGCACCACCACGTTGTTCGTCACCCACGACCAGGAGGAGGCGCTCGCGGTTGCCGACCGGGTCGGCGTGATGCGGGCGGGCCACGTCGAGCAGATCGACGCACCCGAGACGATCTACACCATGCCGAAGACCGCTTTCGTGGCACAGTTCATCGGTCTGACGAACCCGCTCCCCGGCGTCGTGGAATCCGGCAAGGCGACAGTTCTCGGCAGCGCCGTGCCGTTGCTTCCCGGATCGCCGACCAGTGGTGCGGTCTCGGTGCTGGTCCGTCCCGAGGCGGTTCAGGTGGTCAAGGCCGACGGGCCGGCCGAGGCGTCCGGTCCCGGATCTGCGACGGTCGCGGTCACCAGCTTTCTGGGGGCTCACGGGCGGGTCCAGGCGCGGCTCGCGGACGGCACCCTGGTGCTCGCCCAGATGCCGACGTCCCAGGTGCAGGATCTCGCAGTCGGCGATGCGGTGACGGTGAAGGTGCTGCCGGCGCCGGCGCTGGCCACCGCGTCGTGATCGGCCGACGTTCACTACCGGGCGAATGTCGTTGCAGAGCGCCGGTGCCGTTTGTACTCTCGGAGGTACACGGGAGAGGAGGTGGTCCAACGTTGAATACGTTCAGGACTCGTGAGGTGGCTGACCGCTAGGTCGCCGCTCCGTCGGACGCCAGGGCTGCAAGGCCGCGGTGGACGACGTCGCCGGACCACACTCCGCGAAGCGGCGGTCAGGCGAAACACGGACAGTCACCCGACCCCCGGGCTGCCGACCATTGTCCAGTCGGCCCCCGCGCCTCATTCCAGGCGCAGGGCCAGGCCCGGGGGTTGTCCGTGCCTGAAGGTTGTCGTGCCTGACGTGATGCTGCGCCGGTCTCCTCAGGAAGGCGGCCGAAGGCGCAGTGGTGGGCCGAATCCGCCACGGTCATCGACGAGGCCCTCCAGGAGCCGCCGCAGCGTAGCCACATCGTCCGCGCCATAACGGTTCCGGGCGTCCCGCTCGATCTCGTCCCAGAGCCGGACGCCGACCGCGATGCAGTCCCACCCGGTCCGGGTCAGCCGGGCCAGTCGCGCTCGGCCGTCCGCCGGGTCACTGGCCCGTTCGACGTAGCCGCGCGTTTCCAGTTGGTCGAGCAGCGCGCCGGCCGACTGCTTCGTGATGCCCAGATGCGCGGCCACTTCGACCCCGGTGGCACCGCCGGTCGAGGCGAGCAGCTGGAAGGTGTAGCCGTCAGCGACGCGGATGTCGGGGTATCCGGCGGCCGCGAGGCCGGCGTGCACCTCCTCGGTGATCACCCGCCAGGCCAGGCCAAGCAGCGCAGGGAGTTCGAGGTGGAGCGGTCCGGCGCTGCCCATGGCGGGTCACGCTACAAGCACAGGGCCCACTCGCTCATTGCGCCCAGGGCGGGGAGATCGTCGTCCCGCCCAGGCGGCCGGTGATCCCGGCCGAGGTGATGACGGTGGCCTCGGCCGCCTCGCGGCCCGGATTGCGGAGGTGGAAGTCGGTCTCCGGCGGGATGATCAGCGCATCACCAGGTCCGGCGGTCAGCACGAGGTCGCCGATCTCAGCGCTCAGCCGGCCGGTCGACACCAGGAACACTTCCTCGCGCGACACCGAATGGGTGGCGCTGGCGGCGCCCGGCGGGACCGTGATGGTCCAGACCGCCAGCTCGGCGGAGCCGCGGGACGGCACCGCCATCGGTCGGAAGATGAAGTCGTCATTGGTCAGCAGCGGCGCGTCTGCAGCAGTTGCCAGGGGCATGGGAACCTCCGTAGTAGTCAGGTAAACTGACCAATACGGTAAGCGGGACTGACTATCGTGTCAATGGGGTTCGAGTGAGCGGCTCAGCAGGATCTGCTCGGCGTCCCACTCGGTGAACCGCTGTACCTCGGCGAAACCGAGCCTGTGCAGGAGCCGTAGCGACGGGCCGTTCGCGGCCTGGGTCACCGCGATCACGTGATCGTCGGGCACGTGGCCGACCACCCACTCCAGGGCCGCCCGGACCGCTTCGGCCGCGTAGCCCTGATTCCAGTAGTCGGGCAGCAGCAGGTAGCTGACCTCGAGCTGGCCGCGCTCGTGTGAGAACGAAACCCCGCCGATCACCGCCGCCTCCGCGGCGTGCACGATCAGGAACGATCCCCAGACCTGCCCGCGCGGGCCGGCCACGGCGGCCTCGGCGTCCTCGAGGTCCAGCGCGCCGCCCAGGTACTGCCGGGTGCCCTGGTCGGTGAGCAAGGTGATGATGGCCGGACGGTCGTCGTCGGTGGCGGCCCGGAGCTGCAGCCGTTCCGTTGACAGCGGTGGTACCGGCCAGGGTCGGCTCTCGGTTCGCATGGTGGCAGTCTGGCAGCGACGACGGTGGACTGCAGGAAGGAACCGGGATGAGCGCGGTGAAGGACTGGTTCACCGGTGGCGACGTCAGCGGCTGGGATCTCGTGCTCTCCGCGCTCGTTCTGATCGGGGCCTGGCTGCTGTCCAGGATTGCCCGGCGCTGGTCGACAGCGCTGCTCGACAAGGTCGGCGGCCTGTCGGCGACGATGCGGTCCGGCATCGTGAAGGCGATCCGCTACGGGATCATCTTTCTGGGCGCTCGGGGTGGCGCTGAGCATCCTGGGCGCGCCGATCCAGCCGCTGCTCACCGCCGCCATCATCATCGGCGTGGTACTCGCGCTGGCGATGCGCGGGTTGGCGGACAACTTCGGGTCCGGGATCATTCTGCAGACCAGGGCGCCGATCAAGGTCGGCGACGAGATCGAGTCCCAGAGCCACACCGGGTTCGTGATCGGCCTCGGCGCGAGGTCCGTGGTGATCCGCACGGTCGACGGACGAACAGTGCACCTGCCGAACAGCGCAGTCCTCCGCGAGCCTCTGATCAACAACAGCGTGTTCGGCCGCCGGCGGAGCGAGATCGAGGTGCGCTGCGCCCCCTCGAGCACCTTCGCGGACCAGCTCACTGTGCTGCAGGAGGCGGCGGCCACAGCGCCCGGGGTGCTGACAGAACCGCCGCCCGAGGCGACCGTGCACACCGTGGAGCCCGGGCGGCTCACCGTTCGGGTGAGGTTCTGGCACGACCCGTTGGACCGGGCGGCCGTGGTGGCCGACGTGACCCGGACAGTTGGCGAGCATCTGCGTGCGCAGCAGGTCGCTGCCACGGTCGTGTCGTTCCCACCCGTCGACCCGACCACCCCTGCCCCCGCGCCCTGAACCGGTCCGGGAGAAGATTGCCCGATGCTGCCGGCCCGGATCGACGCCCTGCTCGACCTGGCCCGCCGCGGAGCCGTGGCCGCCGGCGCCGAGCTGGTGGCCAGGTACGGACATGTCGAAGGGTTGGACACGAAGTCGTCCGCGACCGACCCGGTATCCGACGCAGACCGGGCATCCGAGCAGCTCCTGGTGGACCTGATCCTGGCCGAGCGCCCTGGCGACGGGCTGATCGGCGAGGAGGGCGCCAGTCGCAGCTCGGACAGCGGCATCACCTGGGTGATCGACCCGCTCGACGGGACGGTGAACTACCTGTACCAGCTGGGCAACTTCGCCGTCAGCGTTGCGGCGGAGGACGCGGAAGGAGCGCTGGTGGGCGTGGTGCACGATCCGATCACCGGCCGGACCTACAGTGCTGCCCGCGGACACGGTGCGCTCCTGGGATCGACACCGATCCGGGTCAACGACCCGGTGCCGCTGGCCCGGGCGTTGGTCGCCACCGGGTTCGGCTACCTGCCGGAACGTCGGGCGGCTCAGGGCCGGGTGGTTGCCGCCCTGCTGCCGCAGATCAGGGACATCCGTAGGTTCGGTTCGGCGGCGCTGGATCTGTGCGCAGTCGCCTCCGGCATCGTCGACGGGTACTTCGAGGAGGGCGTCCAGCACTGGGATGTCGCTGCGGGTGGGTTGATCGCCCGGGAGGCGGGGGCAGTGATGACGCCGTTCACACCGTCGGGTGCGCCGTCCGGATGGCTCGTCGCCGGACCGGCTCTGCACGAGTCACTCTCTCGGGCGACCCGAACGGCATCCGAGTGAGAGCCCAGACGTGACAAAACGGTCGCGTCGACACAAACACCCCTGAAAGTGGTTGTTGCCACAAGGATCTGAGGGTCAGGTCACAGAACGGTGCCCGTTCCGGGTGTACGCGCTGCGATCACTGGACGTTCACCTGTTCCTCGTCTAGGTTCACACGATTCCCACATACTCGGGGCGGCTGGCCCCTCGGAGCAGATGTGTGGAAGTAGTTCGTAACGCTTTGTGACCGTTTCGTGACGAATGGAGATCACCCGTGGGTGCAGCGGCCAGGAAATTGATCAGCGGCGTATCGGCCCTGGCCCTGACGGTCGGCCTGGCCGTTGCCGCGCCCGCGGTTGCCCAGGCCGGCGTCGGAGTCACGCCCCGGGTGCTGATCAACGAGGTGTACGGCGGCGGAGGCAACTCCGGCGCCACCCAGACCAACGACTACGTCGAGCTGTTCAACGGCAGCGATGCGCCGGTGAGCCTGGTCGGTTGGTCGGTGCAGTACGCCGGCGCCACGGGCGCCACCTGGGCGACCACCCCGCTCTCCGGCTCGATCGCGGCCGGCGGGTACTACCTGGTCGGTGAAGCAGCCGGAGCGGGCGGGTCCGTCACTCCGACGTTCGACGTCGCCGGCTCCCTCGCCATGAGCGGTACGGCAGGCAAGGTCGCGCTGGTCAACTCCACCACCGCACTGTCCTGCGCGACCGGCTGCTCCACCACGGACGCGGTGGTCGACTTCGTCGGTTACGGCCCGACGGCCAGCGACTCGGCCGGCGGGGTAACCGCCCCGCTGTTGTCGAACACGACCTCCGCGTCGCGCAACGCCGCCCACGCGAATACCGCGAACAACGGTGCGGACTTCACCGCGGGTGCGCCCAGCCCGTCGAACTCCGGAGCGGCGCCGGAGCCGCCGACCCCGCCGGACGCGGGCACCAGGACCATCGCCGAGATCCAGGGCACCGGTGCGGATTCGCCGCTGGTCGGCTCGACCGTCACCACCACAGGGGTCGTCACCGCCGCGTACCCGACAGGCGGGTTCACCGCCTTCGTGATCCAGACCGCGGGCACCGGCGGCGCGTTGGACCCGGCGGTCCACAAGGCATCCGACGCCCTCTACGTCTACGCGTCCGGGACCGGCGCGGTCGACACGGTGGCGGTCGGCGACTTCGTGTCGGTGAAGGGCCAGGTGAGCGAGTTCTTCGGGCTCACCGAGCTCACCCTGGCGTCGGCGGCCGACGTGATCCAGCTGGACAAGACGGGGAAGAAGGTCACCCCGGCGACCACCGGTGGATGGCCGGCCACCGACGCCGCCCGGGAGCCCTTGGAGTCCATGCTGTACCGCCCGCTGGGCACCTTCACGGTCACCAACACCTTCGCCACCAACCAGTTCGGCGAGGTCGGTCTGGCCTTCGGCAGCACCCCGCTGATCCAGTGGACCGAGGTCGCCCGCCCGGGCAGCACCGCCGCGAACGCGGTGAAGGCCGACAACGCCGCCAGGGCCGTCACCCTCGACGACGGTGCGTCCACCAACTTCCTGTCCGCCGCGAACTCGTCGCAGACTCCGCCCTACATCTCCAACAGCAAACCGGTCCGGGTGGGCGCGACGGCACTGTTCACCAAACCGGTGATCGTCGACTACCGCAACAATGTGTGGAAGTTCCAGCCGATCGCTCAGGTGACACCGGCCGCCGCCGGAAAGTACCCCGCGACGTTCGCCGACACCCGCACCACAGCGCCGGACGCGCAGTCGATCGGCGCTGCCGACCTCAAGGTCGGCTCGTTCAATGTCCTCAACTACTTCACCACGCTGGGTGCTGACGTCGCCGGCTGTACGTCGTTCAACGACCGGGCGGGCAACCCGATCGCGGTGAACACCTGCCCGGGCAACGGTCCCCGCGGTGCCTGGAACACCGAGAACCTCCAGCGCCAGCAGTCCAAGATCGTCAAGGCGATCAACGCGCTCGACGCCGATGTCGTCGGACTGATGGAGATCGAGAACTCCGCTGTCGTCGAGGGTCAGTCCGACGCGGCCGTGTCCCGTCTGGTCAGGGCGTTGAACAACAACGCCGGTGCCGACGTCTGGGCCTACGTGCCGTCGTCGTCGGAGCTGCCGGACGCCGCCCTGATGGACGTCATCACCAACGCGATCATCTACAAGAAGGCCGCCGTGCAGCGGGTCGGCGGAGCGCGGGCCCTCGGCACCCAGAGCGCCGGGAACCAGCCGTTCGCCAACGCCAGGGAGCCGATCGCCCAAGGGTTCCGGCCCTCGGGCGGCGGCGAGCCGTTCCTGTTCGTGGTCAACCACTTCAAGTCCAAGGGCTCGGCCGGACCCTACCCGGGCGACGTCGACAAGGGCGACGGCCAGGGTGCGTCGAACGAGTCGCGGGTACACCAGGCTGAGGCGCTCCGCGACTGGGTGCCAACGGTGCTGCCCGCCGGCACGGAATCGGTGGTGATGGTCGGCGACTACAACTCCTACGGAAAGGAGGATCCGCTACAGGTGCTGTTCGACGCCGGCTACACCGACGCGGAACAGCATTTCGAGCTCAACAAGTACTCGTACTCGTTCTCCGGCCTGTCCGGTTCCCTCGACCACGTGCTGGTGAACAACGCCGCCCTGGCCAGGGCGACCGGTGCCGACATCTGGAACATCAACTCGCCGGAATCGATTGCGCTGGAGTACAGCCGGTACAACTACCACGGCACGCTGTTCTACCGGTCGGACCCGTACGCCTCGTCCGACCACGACCCTGTGGTGCTGGGGCTCAAGGCCAGCACTCCGCCGACCGAGGTGCAGGTGCTGGGGATCAACGACTTCCACGGTCGGATCCGGTCCAACGGTGTGGAGGCCGGAGCGGCGGTACTGGCCGGCGCGGTCAAGCAGCTGCGCTCCCAGCAGCCCAAGACGGTGTTCGCCGCCGCCGGAGACCTGATCGGTGCGTCCACCTTCGAGTCGTTCATCGCGCACGACAAGCCCACCCTTGACGCGCTCAACTCGGCAGGGCTCGAGGTGTCCGCGGTCGGCAACCACGAGTTCGACCAGGGCTACAACGACCTCAAGAACCGGGTGATGAAGCCGTACAACGCGGCCACCAACCCCTTCGGTGGGGCCTCCTGGCAATACCTGGGCGCCAACGTGCGGAAGACCGCCGACGGCTCAGCGGCGTTGCCGGAGAGCTGGGTGCAGAACTTCGGCGACGTCACGGTCGGCTTCGTCGGTGCGGTCACCGACCACCTGCCCGAACTGGTCTCACCGGCCGGCATCGCCGGCCTGACCATCGAGGCGCCGGTGATCGCGGCGAACCGCGAGGCGGACCGCCTGAAGGCGGCCGGCGCGGACATCGTCGTCCTCCTGGTCCACGAAGGCGCTGCCACCACGGCGCTCTCGTCGGCCACCGACCCGGCCAGCGACATGGGCCGGATCGTCAACGGGGCGGACGAGAACATCGACGCGATCATCTCCGGGCACACCCACCTTGCCTACAACCACGCGATCCCGGTCCAGAAGTGGATCGACGAGGGCCGTCCGGTCACCAGCCGGCCGGTGGTCTCCGCCGGCCAGTACGGCTACAACCTGAACCAGCTGGTGTTCAAGGTGGACCGGACCGGCACGGTCGTCGGGATCGCCCAGAACATCCTGCCGCTGGTGACCACGATCCCGGGCACTCCCGTCACCTACAAGAACAACTACCCGGCGGACGGCGACACCCAGTTGATCGTCGACAAGGCGGTGAAGGACGCCGAGGTGCCGGGAGCTGCGAAGCTCGGTGACATCGACGGCCCCCTCAACCGGGCCAAGCTCGCCAATGGCTCCACCGAGAACCGGGGCGGGGAGTCCACTTTGGGCAACCTGGTCGCCGAGGTGCAGCGCTGGGCCACCGAGAAGCCGGAATCCGGGACGGCACAGATCGCCTTCATGAACCCGGGCGGTCTACGCGACGACATGGTCGGCAACAATGCGAACGGGTACCCGGCGGTGCTCACCTACAAGCAGGCCGCCGTGGTGCAGCCGTTCGCGAACACGCTGGTGAACATGCGGCTGACCGGGGCGCAGATCAGGAGCGCCCTCGAGCAGCAGTGGCAGCCCGCCGGATCGGCCCGGCCGTTCCTGCGGCTCGGCGCCTCGAAGGGCTTCACCTACACCTACGACCCGACCGCCGCCCCTGGTAGCCGGATCACCGCGATGTATCTCGACAACGAGCCGGTCACCGACGCCGGCGTGTACTCGGTCACGGTCAACTCGTTCCTGGCCTCCGGCGGCGACAACTTCGGCGCATTCGCCACCGGTACGTCGAAGCGGGACACCGGCAAGACCGACCTGCAGGGCATGGTCGACTACATGGCAGCGCACACCCCGTTGGCCGTGGACTACACGCAACGGGCGGTCGGGGTGCACTTCCCGTCCGGCGCTCCCGCCGAGTACCGCCCGGGTGACACGGTGGCGTTCGCGCTGTCGTCGCTGGCTTTCAGTACCGCAGCCGACACGAAGGATTCGTCGGTGACGGTCAAGTTGGGTGACACGCTGGTCGGGACCTTCCCGGTCGACAACACCATCGGGACCGACATTCGCGACGAGTACGGGACTGCGGCCGTGTCGTTCACCCTGCCTTCCGGTCTGGGCACCGGAGCGCAGGAGCTGACGGTCACCGGCACCACCACCGGAACGACGGCCACCGTGCCGGTCACCCTCGCGGCGCCGGCCGGTCCGGTCGACCTGACCTTCCTGGACATCAACGACTTCCACGGTCGGATCGACGCCAACACGGTGAAGTTTGCCGGCACCGTGGAGCAGCAGCGCGCCGCGGCCGGCGAAGACTCGACGGCGTTCGTCTCGGCCGGTGACAACGTCGGGGCATCGTTGTTCGCCTCAGCCGTCGCGCAGGATCAGCCGACCATCGACGTGCTGAACGCGTTGGGTCTCCAGGCCTCCGCGGTCGGCAACCACGAGTTCGACAAGGGCTTCTCCGATCTCACTGACCGGATCATCAACAATGGCAGCAACGCCAAGTGGAAGTACCTGGGCGCCAACGTCTATCTCAAGGGCACCACGACGCCCGCGCTGTCCGAGTACCAGATCCTGACCCTGAACGGAGTCAAGGTCGGGGTGATCGGCGCCGTCACCGAGGAAACGCCGTCGCTGGTGACCCCTGGTGGCATCACCACGCTGGACTTCGGCGACCCGGTCGACGCGGTGAACCGGGTCGCGGCCCAGCTCACCGACGGCGATCCGGCCAACGGCGAGGCCGACGTGCTGGTCGCGACCTACCACGAGGGCGCCGGAGCCGGCACCCCCGACGGCGCCACCCTGGCGCAGGAGGTCGCGGCGGGCGGGGCGTTCGCCAAGATCGTCACCGAGACCTCGCCCAAGGTCGCCGCGATCTTCACCGGCCACACCCACAAGGAATACGTGTGGGACGGACCGGTTCCCGGTGCCGCCGGCAAGACCCGGCCGATCCTGCAGACCGGCTCGTACGGCGAGCGGATCGGCAAGATCACGCTGACCTTCGACCGGTCGACACAGGAGGTCACCGCCTACACCGCGGTGAACGTGCCGCGGACCACCACCGCCGACGACGTCCTCATCGGCCAGTTCCCGCGGGTGGCTCAGGTCAACACGATCGTCACCGCGGCGCTCGCCGCCGCGGCGGAGGTCGGCAACCAGCCCGTCTCGTCGGTGACGGCGGACATCACCACTGCCTTTTTCGGCGCCGGCTCGGCGTACAGCGGTCCGGGTGACACCTACGTCGGGCCGACCCGGGACGACCGCTCGAAGGAGTCCACCCTCGGCAACCTGGTGGCCAACTCCCTGGTCAGCTCGCTGAGCTCGACCGAGCGCGGTGCCGCCGAGATCGGCGTCGTCAACCCCGGAGGGCTTCGGGACGAGCTGCGGCAGAGTCCGGACGGCGTGATCACCTACGCCGAGGCGAACGGGGTGCTGCCGTTCGTCAACAACCTCTGGACCGTCTCGCTGACCGGTGCGCAGTTCACGACCCTGCTGGAGCAGCAGTGGCAGACCGACGCGAAGGGCAACGTGCCGGCATCGCGCCCCTATCTGCAGCTGGGTCTGTCGGACAATGTCAGCTACACCTACGACGCGACCGCCGCCCAGGGCGCACACATCACGTCCGTCACGGTGGACGGTGCCCCGCTGGATCCGGCCGCGTCGTACCGGATCGGGACGTTCTCCTTCCTGGCCACCGGAGGTGACAACTTCCGGATCTTCACCAGCGGCACCGATGTCAAGGATTCCGGGCTGATCGACCGGGACGCCTGGATCGACTACCTGACCGCGCATGCGCCGTTGACGCCGGACTTCGCCCGGCATGCGGTCTCGGTGCCGGCGGTGCCGACCGAGGTGAAGGCCGGGGCGGCGGTCAATTTCGCCGTCGGTGGGTTGAACCTGACGAGTCTCGGCTCGCCGCGGAACACCGAGCTGCAGATCAAGCTCGGTGACGAAGTCCTCGGCACGGTTCCGGTGGCCACCACCATCGCCGACGTCGCGACCGATCCGCGCGGCGTCCAGAACGGGCTGGCGCAGGTCTCGGCCACCCTGCCGGAGGGCACCCCCGCCGGACCGGCGGTGCTGACCCTGGTGGCTGCGCCGTCGGGCACGACGGTGAGGCTGCCGATCACGGTGCTGCCGGGTCAGACCGAGAGCACCACGACCGTGAAGGCGTCGGCGGCGGACCAGACCTACGGGACCAGGACGCCGGTCACCTTCACCGCGACGGTGAAGCTGGCCAACGGTGCCCCGCCGGCCGGGACGGTGACCTTCACCTCCAAGGGCGCCGAGCTCGGCTCGGTGCCGGTGTCCGCCGACGGCACCGCGAAGCTGGTCCTGCCGGCCTCGACCGCGGCGCAGACCTTGGCGGTGGTGGCGGCGTTCAACCCGGCAGATCCGTTGGTCGCCAAGGGTTCCGCGTCGACCCCGTTGACGTTCACCGTCCGGATGGCGCTGTCCACCACCGGGCTGACGCTGAGCTGGCTGAAGTCGGGCACCAAGTTCGCGCTGACCATGAGGGCAACGGTCGGCCTGAACACCGGTCAGGCCGCGGCCGGAACCGTGTCGTTCAACGTCAACGGCGCCAAGGTGGGCTCGGCGGCGGTTTCCGGAGGGGTCGCGACCCTGACGGCTACCGTGCCGGCGGGGGCCACCACCGTGGTGGTCAGCTTCGTGCCGACCAGTACCAGCGTGAGCCGATCGGGCAAGACGGTGACCGCGACGGTCAAGGCGGCGGCGAGCTCGACGGCGTTGGCGTTGACCTCCGTCAAGGCCGGGACGGCGTTCCGGCTCACCGCGACGGCCACGGTCAGCCTGGCGGGCAAGCCCGCGCCGACGGGGGCGGTGACGTTCACCGTCAAAGGCAAGAAGGCGGGCACTGTGACGCTCGCCCGGGGGGTGGCCACCCTGCGGGTGATCGTGCCCAAGGGCGCGACCACTGTGGTCGCGACCTTCGCACCGACCGGGTCGGCGCCGGTCGCCGGGTCCAGCAGGACGGCCACCAGAACCGTGAAGTAGCGAATGTGAAGGGGACGCCCGCTCGGCAGGGTGGGGCCCGGGGCCGCCGGGCAGTGCTGGCGTAGCACGTTGTGCGAGGGACACGCCGTGGTGGACCGGCGTGTCGCCGGCACAAGGTGCTACCTGTGCCGCCGGGCAGTGCTGGGGTAGCAGGTTGTGCGAGGGACACGCCGTGGTGGACCGGCGTGTCGCCGGCACAAGGTGCTACCAGTGCCGCCGGGCAGTGCTGGGGTAGCAGGTTGTGCGCGGGACACGCCGTGGTGGACCGGCGTGTGCGCCGGAGCTACCGCGGGGCATGCTGGTAGCAGGTTGGGCAGGCACGCCGTGCTGCACCGGCGTGTCGCCGGCACAAGGTGCTACCAGTGCCGCCTGCGGGGTGCGGGCGCGGGGTGCGGGGTGCGGGGGCGTCGTGCGGGGGGCAGGCGGGGGCGGGGGTCAGCGGTGGCCGCTCAGTTTGAGTCCGCGGAGCGCGGCCGTCATCACCGCGCGGTAGCGGGATCCGGTGACGGGTCCGTACTCGGACACCGGCCAGATCCGTTGCCGGGCAACGGTCTGCGACCAGGTGGTCTGCAGGAGGCCCTCGGTGCCGTGCCGACGGCCGAGCCCTGACTCGCCCCAACCGCCCATCGGGGCATCGATCGAACCCCAGGCTGCGGAATACATCTCGTTGATGTTCACGGTGCCGGCGTGCAGCTTCGCGGCAATCCCGGCCGCCCGCTTCAGATCCTGCGACCAGACCGAGGCGTTGAGACCGTAGGTGCTGTCGTTGACCTGGTCGATCGCCTCGGAGTCGGAGTCGACCACGGCGACAGCGACCACGGGACCGAATGTCTCCTCGCGGAAGCACCGCGCGGTCGGGGGCACGTCGGCGAGCACCGTCGGCTCGAAGAAGAACGGTCCCAGGTCGGGGCGGGCCCGGCCACCGGCCAGCACCGTTGCCCCGTGCGCGACCGCGTCGTCGACGTGCGCCTGAACCCGGTCCAGCTGGGCCTGCGAGGTGAGCGAGCCGATCTGGAACCGGTGCCCGTAGTCGGCGCCGACCCTCAGCGCGCCGACCGCAGCAGCGAACCGTCGGGTGAACTCCTCGGCGATGTCGCGGTGCAGGTAGATGCGTTCCATCGACACGCACAGCTGACCGGTGGACGAAAACGAACCTCGGACCGCCCCGGCGACGGCGCGGGGCAGCGACGCGTCCGGGCAGACCACCATCGCGTTCTTGCCGCCCAGTTCCAGGCTGACGCCGATCAGCCGCTGGGCAGCCTGGGCCGCGACGATGCGGCCGGTCGCGGTCGAGCCGGTGAACGTCACGTGGTCGGCAGCATCGATCACCTGCGGTCCGACCGCCGCACCGGTACCGATCACCACCTGCCACAGGTCCGCGGGTAGTCCGGCATCGATCGCCAGCTCCCGACCCGCCAGGGCAGTCAGCGCGGTCTGGGTGTCGGGCTTGTGCAGAACGGCGTTGCCGGCGACCAGCGCCGGGAGCGCATCGGAAACGCCGAGGGTCAGCGGGTAGTTCCAGGGCGTGATCAGGCCGGTGAGCCCGAGCGGGTGCCGCAGCTCGACGGTCCTGGTGATCACCGGGATGGCGCCGGCCCGGCGCTGCGGTGCCAACAGTTTCGGAGCGGTCCGACCGTAGTAGCGGCAGTTGATCGCGACGTCGAGCACCTCCTCGAAGGCATGTCCGCGGGCCTTGCCGGTCTCCGCCTGGATGACGTCCATCAGGGCGTTCTGCTGCGCCAGCACCAGTTCGTGCAGGCGCAGCAGCACCGCCGCCCTGGCTTTGACCGGCTGCGCCGCCCAGGTGCGCTGGGCGGCGCGGGCGGCGGCTGCCGCCCGCTGCACGTCGGCCGGCGTCGAGGTCGGTAGATCGACCAGCGGGTCGCCGGTGAACGGCGCCAGCACCGTTGTGGTCGGTCCGGTGGCCGTGATCCCGACCAGCAGATCCTTGATCCGGCTCGCAGACAGCGATGTCGGCAGCGCCGGCCCGCTCATCGCCCACCGCCGCGTACTGCGTCGATGACGGACCGGTAGTGCCGGAACGAGTCCCGCGGAACCCGATCCAGGCTCCCCGGTTCGATCCGCACCAGCCCGAATCTCCGGGTGAATCCCTCGGCCCATTCCCAGTTGTCCATCAGGCTCCAATGAAAGTAGCCCCGGACGTCCACGCCGGCGGCGCGTGCTGACCCGAGCGCGGCGAGATGCCCGTCGAGGTAGTCGATCCGGCGCTGGTCGTGAACGCTGCCGTCCGCCGGATCGTCGTAGGCGGCGCCGTTCTCGGTGATGTACACCGGCGGCAGGCCCGGGTAGTCGCCGCGCAGCGTGACGAGCAGGCGGGTGAGCGCCTCGGGCACCACCGGCCAGTCGAAGTCGGTCTTCGGCACATCCTGCATGTCCACCATGGTGAACGGTATCGCCGCGTTGCCGGGCGCCGCGGCAATGACGGTCGGGTGGTAGAAGTTCACCCCGTAGAAGTCCAGCGGTGCCGCGATCGCGGTCAGATCGCCGTCCGCCACCACCTCGAAATCGGCTCCCGGCAGCGACTCCAACAGCTCGGGGTAGCGGCCCCGCAGCACGGGCCCGGCGAACTGGCCGTTGTGGAACGCGTCGTAGAACGCCGCCGCGGCGACGTCGCCGTCGGTGGTGGTGGCCGGGTCGACCGTTGTGTGGTTGTTGACGATGCCCACCGGCGCCGACGTGCCGTCCCGCAGCACCTGTAGGGCGCGGGCATGGCCCAGCAACTGGTGGTGGCTCACCGCGAATGCACCCCCGAGCAGCGTGAGCCCTGGGGCCTCGATACCCATCGCGTGACCGTAGGCCATGTGCACGACCGGCTCGTTGAGCGTCATCCAGCCGGATACCCGGTCACCGAGCCGGTCGACGACGAGCCGGGTGTAGTCGGCGAACGCGTCCGCGGTCTCCCGGACCAACCAGCCGCCCTCCAGCATCAGTTCGACGGGCAGGTCCCAGTGGTAGAGCGTCACCCAGGGCTGGACCCCGGCCGCCAGCAGGCCGTCCACCAGCCGGTCGTAGAAGTCGAGTCCCTCGGTGTTGGCCGGCCCCCGGCCACCGGGCTGGACCCGCGACCATGAGGTGGAGAACCGGTACGCCTGCACGCCGAGATCGGCCAGCAACGCCACGTCCTCGGCCATCCGGTGGTAGTGATCGACGGCGACCTCGCCGGTCGACCCGTCGGCGATCCGGCCGGGCGCGGCGGCGAAGACGTCCCAGATGGAGGGGGTCCGTCCGCCCTCGGCCGCGGCCCCCTCGATCTGGTATGCGGCGGTGGCCGCGCCGAACAGGAAGTCGGCAGGCAGGTCGGGGACCCGTAGGGGCGTCATGATGGGGTTCCGGCGCGGGCCCGGGCCCGCGCGCCGACCCCGGTACCGAACGCCCGCGCCAGCGGCAGGATGAGCAGGACGCCGATCAGCGGCACCACGAAACCCCAGCGCAGCCCGCTGCCGGAACTGACCAGCCCGGTGAGCACTCCACCCAGCACGAAACCGACGTAGTTGAACTGGTTGAGCCGGGCGACCAGGGCATCGATCCGCTGTCGCCGGTCCGGGCGGTCGCCGGCCAGCCGGCCGGCCGCAGCGAACGTCAGCGGGGCGACCACCGCGAGCCCGGCGCCCAGGACGGCGAATCCGGCGATCGCGACCAGTGGCCCCGGCGCCAGGATCACCAGCAGCAGCCCAGCTGCCCCGACCAGCGCCGCGGTGCGTACCACCGGCACTGCGCCGTAGCGGCGTACCACCAGGTCACCGACCAGCCGGGAGGCGAGGCTGGTGGCCTGGTAGGCACCGTAGGCCAACGGCACCACCGCTGCGGAGGCCACCAGCACGTCCGAGAGGTAGATCGACGACCACGACGAGGCCGCCGAATCCGCGACGTAGAACAGCACCAGTGCGGCACCGAGCAAGGCCAGCTCACGCCAGGGAATGGTCCGCTCCTCGGCGGATTCCTCGACCGGTGGGTCAGCCCGCAGGAATGGAGCCCAGGCGACGATCAGCGGCACCGCCGCGATCGGCAGCAGCGCGGCCGGCAGCGGCCAGTCCGCCGCGGAGGCGCCGGCGGTACAGAGAGCTCCGACGATCCCGCCGGCGCTCCAGGCGGCGTGGAACGAGGTCAGGATGGACCGTCCGTACTGCGCCTCGAGCGCCACCGCCTGCATGTTGGTGGTCGCGTCGATCAGGCCGAGGGCGACTCCGTAGATGCCGATGCCGAGCAGGAAGGTCCACAGCGCCGGTGCGGCAGCGGTGACACCGAGGCCGGTCGCGGCGACCACCAGCGCCAGCCGGAGCGCGACGCCGCTGCCGATCCGGGCGGCGAGGACTGCGGCGAGCACCGAACCGCTGCCGGCCAGCAGGGCCACGCAGAACATCACCAGGGTGACGGCGAGGTCGCTGAGACCCCAGCGCTCCTTGAAGGCGGGGAGGTGGGTGAGGACGGAAGCGAAACCCAGCCCCTGGACGGCGAATGCCGCCGAGACCGCGATCCGGGCACGGCGCAGCGTGGGACCCACCGACACCGGAACTGACTCCATGATCTGCGACTATCGATGCCGGGGCGGGTCGGCGTCAAGCTGTCGGGTCACCCAACTTGGTCAACTGACCAGAAAAGTTCCCGATCAGCTTGACCCGGACCGCTCGAACGTCGCACAGTGGCTGCCATGGTCCGGGTTCCTGTCGCCGAACGGCGTTCCCTGCTGCGCGACGCGGCGTGGCGGGTGCTGCTCGCCGAGGGGGTCGCCGGCGCGACCACCCGGGCCATCTGCGCCGAGGCCGGCATGCCGCAGGGTGCGTTCCACTACTGCTTCGAGAGCCGGGACGCCCTGCTCACGGAATTGGCCTCGGTGATGCTGCCCCGGGAGTCGATGGCCGCCTCGGCCACTGTCACCCGGGGCGGGACCCTGGCTGATGCGTTGCACCGCGCCCTGCTGGCCTACTGGGAGCTGGTCGAGTCCGAGCCCCGCACCCACCAGGTGATCCACGAGATCACGGCGCTGTCGCTCCGGGAACCGGCACTGGTCGGCCCGACCCGGGACCGCTACCGCCGGTACCCGCAGGTGGTGACGAGCGTGCTCGAGGAGATCGCCGAGGTTCGGCGGATCTCCTGGGACCGGCCGCTGGACGTTCTCGCCCGTCAGGTGGTCGCACTGCTCGACGGGCTCACCCTGCAGTTCCTGATCGACCGCGATGCCCAGGCAGCCCGGGGGGCACTGGCCGGCTTTGCCGAGGATCTCGCCGGACATGCCCACCGGCTCCGGCGGGGCGTGCCGGTTTCGGTCGGGGACGGCGGTGTGCGATGACCAGTTGGGCGACTCCGCCAGAGATATTGCGGGCTGCCGTGCGGGATCTCGACCCACCGTTCGGGGTGCTCGACGATGCGGCTCTCCGCGCCAATGCCGCCGACCTGGTCCGACGGGCCGGTGGGCGGCCGATCCGGTTGGCGACCAAGTCGCTGCGGATCCGTTCGCTGATCCGGCGGACCGTCGACCTGCCCGGTTTCGCCGGTCTGTTGGCGTACACCCTGCCGGAGGCGCTCTGGCTGCAGCGCAACGGGTTCGACGACATCGTCGTCGGGTATCCCACGGTGGACCGGACCGCGCTGGCCGACCTGACCGCGCGTGCCGAGGCGGCCGCCGCGATCACCGTCATGATCGACGATCCGGCACAGCTGGACTGGATCGACCGGGTCGCGCCGCCGGGTTCGCGTCCGGTGATCCGGGTCTGTCTGGAGCTCGACGCCGCCTTCCGGCCGGCCCCCGGCGTGCATCTCGGTGCACTGCGGTCACCGGTGCGTTCACCTGCCGCTGCCGCAGCGCTGGCCCGGATCATCACCGCGAGAGCGGGTTTCGCTCTGGTCGGGATGATGGCCTACGAAGGTCAGATCGCCGGCGTCGGCAACGAGGGCAGCTCGATCCGGCCCCGGATGGTGCGCGGGATGCAGCGCCGGTCCGCCGCCGAACTGGCCGAGCGTCGGGCCGGTGCGGTGGCCGCGGTGCGCGAGGTCGCCGATCTCGAGTTCGTCAACGGCGGCGGCACCGGTTCGCTGGAGACCACCGCGAGCGAACCGGCCGTCACCGAGGTAGCAGCCGGCTCCGGCCTGCTCGGACCCGGCCTGTTCGACCGGTACCGGGCGTTCCAGCCGTCCGCCGCGTCGTTCTTCGTGCTGTCGGTGGTGCGCCGACCAGGTCCCAGGGTGGCCACCCTGGCCGGCGGTGGCTGGATCGCCTCCGGCCCGCCCGGCGCCGACCGGCTTCCGGTGCTGGCCGATCCCGAGGGCCTGCGGTATGTGGGCCAGGAAGGACCGGGGGAGGTGCAGACGCCACTGCGGGGACGGGCCGCCGGCCGGCTGCAGGTCGGCGATCAGGTATGGCTGCGGCATGCGAAATCCGGTGAACCGGCGGAGCATCTGCGGGAGGTGCACCTGGTCGCAGACGGTGTGGTGGCGGATATCTGGCCGACCTACCGCGGTGAGGGCCAGGCGTTCTGATGCCGGCAACGCAGTGGCGCAACTGGGGCCGGTCCGCGTCCGCGACCTTCGCCGACGTCGTGACGCCGGCCGACGAGGCCGACGTGTCCGCAACTGTCGTCCGAGCGGCTGCGGCCGGCATTCGAATCCGCCCGCTCGGGGCGGGGCATTCGTTCACCCCGATCGCGGCCACCAGCGGGATCTCGCTGCGGCTCGACGCCCTCTCCGGAGTGCGGGCGGCTAACGCCGACACCGGGCTGGTGACCCTCGGCGCCGGCACCAGGCTCCGGGATCTGCCGGCCCTGCTCGGCCCTCACGGTCTCGCGCTGCAGAACATGGGCGACATCGACGCGCAGACCATCGCCGGGGCGATCTCGACCGGGACCCACGGCACCGGAGCGGGTTTCACCGGTCTGGCTGCCCGGGTGCGGGGGCTGCGGATGGTGCTCGCGGATGGTTCGGTGGTGAGCTGTTCGGAGCACGAACGGCCGGACCTCTTCGCTGCGGCCAGGGTTGGTCTCGGTGCATTCGGCGTGCTGACCGAGGTGACGGTGGCCTGCGTGCCGCAGTTCCTGCTGGCCGCCGACGAACATCCGGAGCCGTTGGATGCGGTGCTCGACGGCTTCGACGAGAAGATGGCGGCCGCCGACCACGTCGAGTTCTACTGGTTCCCGCACACCGACACGGCCTTGCTGAAGTCGAACCGGCGGCTGCCGCTCGACGCGGCCCGCCGTCCGGTGCCCAAGCTCCGTAGTCTGGTGGACGACGAACTGCTCAGCAACGGGGTGTTCGCGGCCACCTGCACCCTCGGTGTGGTGCTGCCGGCGGCCGTGCCGACGGTGAATCGCGCCGCTGCCCACCTGGTCTCGGCCCGCTCGTACATCGACCTGTCGCACCGGGTCTTCACTTCTCCGCGGCGGGTCCGGTTCCGCGAGATGGAATACGCGATTCCGCGGGCCGAGCTGCCGGACGTGTTGCGCGAGATCCGGCTGCTGATCCTGCGTCGCGGCTGGCGGGTCTCGTTTCCGCTGGAGATCCGGGTTGCGGCCGCGGACGACGTGTGGTTGTCCACCGCGTACCAGCGGGACTCCGCCTACGTCGCCGTCCACCGTTACCACCGGGAGCCGTTCGCCGCCTACTTCACCGCCGTCGAGGAGATATTCGGTGCGGTCGCCGGCCGCCCGCACTGGGGCAAGCTGCACACCCTCGGCGCGGCCAGGTTGGGCTCGCTGTACCCGAAGTGGGGCGACGCGCTCCGGGTGCGTGGCCAGGTCGACCCGTCCGGGGTGTTCGGCAACACCTACCTGGACAGGGTCCTGGGAGCGGCCCCAACAGACCTGATCAACCGCGCGGTATCACCAGTTCGGTGACCGTCGCGGTACCGTCCCCGATGTCGGCCCACTCGGCGTGTACCGTCAGCACCGCGAAAGCCGATGTAGGGTAACGGTTCTGGATGGTATCGACGACGTCCGGATCGCTCGCCGGATCCGCCAACCGCAAGGCCGTAGCCGGCATGCCCGGAGCATGGCCGACCACCAGGAGAACTTCGGGGTCGCCGGGCAACGCGGCAATGGCCGTCAGGATGTCGTCGGGGGACGCCTCGTAGATCGCTTCGGAGAAGGTCACCGGCGCATCGATCCCGGTGGCGGTCAAGGTTTCCCGGGTGCGGGTTGCGGCCGAACACAGCACCGCCGAGACCACCGGGAACCGTTCGGTGATCGCCGAACCGGCCAGCGCCGCCTCGCGGCGCCCCCGCGGCGCCAGCGGACGATCGTGGTCGGTGACTCCGCCGGGATAGTCGGACTTGCCGTGCCGCAACAGGATCAGCGTGTGATGGGGCACGGTCAGGCTGTCCCCTCGACGCCGGCCGCTTCGATCGCCGCTTCGATCGCCGCTCCGTCGAGATCGGCGGGAGTGCCGTCGACGTCGCCGTCCGCAGTGGGGTGGGGTGAGCCGTTCACGGAAGCCGGCCCGTCGCTCGGGCCGGCCACCGGGCCCTCGGCCACCTTGGCCGCCGGGCCCTCGGCCACCACGGTCAGCGCACCGTTCGTCCGCTCGGACGGGTTCGGCGACGCGCCCGCCGGCACCCAGTCCTGCGCGGCGCTGCGGTCGGCCGGCCGGTCGGGCAGCTCACCGGTGGTGACCAGGCGACCGGCGATGTCGTGCAGCTTGACGTTGTGGTTCTGGGAGTACCGACGCAGCACCGAGAAGGCCTGCTCGGAGGTGATGGAGAAGCGTTCCATCAGGATGCCCTGGGCCTGGCCGACCAGATGACGGGCGTCGACGGCCTTCCACAGGTCCTGCTCGCCCCGCAACCGGGCCAGCGCCACCGACGCGTGGGCCGCGACCACCCGCGCGGTGATCACCTCGTCGGCGCTGTAGTTGTGGAGCGCCTTCGCGTACAGGTTCAGGGCCCCGAGCATCAGGCTGTCGGTGAACAGGTGGATGGACAGCACGCTGCGCAGCCCGAGTCTGGCCACTGCCGGGCCCCAGCGGGGCCAGCGGTCGTCCACCTCGGTGTCCTGGATCAGGTAGATGCCGTTGGTCTCGGCCGCGGTGAGGCACGGTCCTTCGCCGAACGAGTACTGCAACGCATCCGCCTGCGCCACGATGTCGTGCGAGCACGCCGCGGTTTCCACGCTGCCGTCGGCGTGCACCAGGGTGACGCTCGCGAAGTCGCAGCCGGTGGTCTCCAATGCCAGGGCGACGATCACTTCCAAGGCAGGCTCCAGACCGCCCCTGGCGGCCATGTGCCGCGCCCGCTCGGCGAACGTCAGCGGAGAGTTATCGGACATCGGTCTCCTCGGTGATGACAGGTGCTGCTCATCGCATTATCGCCCGAGCCGGACGGTACTGGTGAAGTTGACCGCTGCCGAGATTGCTGCCAACATCTGAACAGTTATTCAGGTGTCGTCTCGGAGGGGAAGCCATGGCGGTCGCTGTCGAACGGATCGACGCGGATCTGGACCAGAGCGCCGCCTGCGCCGTGTCGCTGGTGCATCCGGAGAAGGTGGCGCTGGTCCGCAGCCGGGCGCCGCTGGCTTCGGAGGTCACCGATCTGGCGGCGCTGTTCAAGCTGCTCGGCGACCCCACCCGAACCAGGATCCTGCACGCGCTGTTGGAGGCCGGCGAGTTGTGCGTGTGCGACCTCGCCGCGGCCACCGACACCGGCGAGAGCACGGTGTCCGCAGCCCTGCGACTGCTGCGCACAGCCGGCGTCGTCGCCGGTCGGCGCGACGGCCGGATGGTCTACTACCGGTTGGCCGATGCGCACGTCCGGATGCTGCTCGATCTGTCGAGGGAACACGCCCGGCACGAGCGCGAGGCCGGATGAGCCACAGCCACTCGCACGGGGTCGCGCAGGCCGGTGGCCCGGCCTCGGCAGGCGGCCGGTTCCGCGGCCGGCTCGCCGCGGCGTTCGGCGTCACGGCGGTGTTCTTCGTCGTCGAGCTGGTTGCCGGGTTTCTTTCCGGGTCGCTCGCGGTGGTGGCCGATGCGGGCCACATGGCCACTGACGTGGTCGCGCTCGGCGCCTCGCTGGTCGCCACCCGGATAGCGACCAGGCCCGACGGCACCGGGCGACGCACCTACGGTTCCTACCGTTCGGAGGTGTTCGCCGCCGGCCTGGCCACGCTGCTGATGGTCGCCGTCGGCATCTTCGTCGTGGTGGAGGCGGTGAGCCGGATCGGCGGCACGCCGGTGATCGCGTCCGGTGTGATGATCGTGATCGGCATCGTCGGCCTGGTGGTGAACCTGGGCTGTGCGCTGCTGCTGCGGGGCGGTTCCCGCGAGTCGTTGAACGTCCGCGGCGCCTACCTGGAGGTGTTGGGTGACGCGGCCGGGTCGGCCGGGGTGTTGGTCGGCGGTCTCCTGGTGGCGTGGACGGGCTCACCGGTCTGGGACGTCGTGGTCGCCTGTGCGATCGGACTGTTCGTGCTGGTGCGGGCGGTCGGCCTGGGCCGATCGGTGCTTCGGGTGCTGGGCCAGCATGCCCCGGAAGGTATCGACCCGGCGGCGGTGGAGGCAGATCTGGCCGCGGTTCCCGGCGTCGCCCAGGTACACGACCTGCACCTGTGGATGCTCACCTCCGGGATGAATGTGGCGACCGCGCACCTGGTCGCCCGGGACGATGCCGTTCTGCACGAGGTCCTGGACGCCGCGCGGGACGTGCTCGCCGACCGGCACCACATCGACCACGCGACTCTGCAGGTCGAACCGGCCGACCATCGCGGCTGCGGCGAACTGGGCTGGTAGTCAGCGGTAGCGGTCGCCGACCGGGCCACGAGACTCGTCATCCCTGGGTTCCCGCTCGACCCGGTCGCCGGGATCCCGCGGCTCGCGGCGTTCCTTCTCCTTGCGGGATCCGTGCAGTGCCTCCTTGGCCCTGATCACCACGATCTTGTCGCCGGGTTGGAACACCTTGACCCCGCCGGAGTCGAAGCGGTGCGAGACACCGTTCCGGATCACCGTGAGCACGATCTCGCCCTGGGCGGTCAGCCGCGCAGGGGACAGGCCGACGTCCTCCGGGCGGATCTCTCGCTCGGATATCTGCAGCCCGGCGACCGGTTCGAGCAGATCCTCGATCAGCTCGCCGGCATTCGGCGCGATCGTGGACAGCCCGAGCAGTCGCCCCGCCGATTCAGCGGTGGGAATCACCACGTCGGCGCCGCCCTGCCGGAGCACACCGATGTTCTGTTCCTCGCGGGCCGCGGCGACGATCGTGGCGTGCGGGGCCAGCCGGCGGGCGGTCAGGGTGACCAGCACCGTGGTGTCGTCCCGGTCCGCGGCCACGATGATCCGCTGTGCTCCCGGCACCGCGGCCTGGATCAGTACATCCTCGCGACGGGCGTCGCCCACCACGCCGACGCACCCGTCGGCGGTGGCGGCCTTGATGTTCGCCGGCATCTGGTCGACCACCACGATGGTCTCCGGCGCGCACCCCTGATCGATCAGGGCCGAGACGGCGGAGCGACCCTTCATGCCGTACCCGATGACAACGGTGTGCTTCTTCACGCGTCTCCTCCAGCGGTTGTAGCGGAACTGCTGGCGGCTGCGTTCGGTGAGCACCTCGATGGTGGTACCGACCAGCACGATCAGGAAGATGAACCGCAAGGGCGTGATCAGAAAGATGTTGGTGAACCGGGCCGCGTCGGACGTCGGCGTGATGTCGCCGTAGCCGGTGGTGGACAGCGTGACGGTCGCGTAGTAGAAGGCATCCAGCCAGGTGTCCACCTTGCCGTCGAGATCCCGGTAGCCATCCCGCTCGAGGTAGACGATCGTCGCGGTGAACACGATGCACAGCAGCGCGATGATGATCCGCCACATGATCGACCGGATCGGGCCGTGCTCGCGGGCGGGCAGCGCCAGCAGTGTTGGAACATCCTTCGCCACGCTGCCGAACACTACGACGGATCCGGCGTCAAGGTGCGCGGACCCGCGTCCGCCGACCATGCAGGCGCATGGTCACGTCGAGTTCACAGGTCCGGTGCAGCCCTGATGCGCTACCGTGAGGCCACCAGGGACCAGTTGCACCGGCAGCAGCCGTCGCGGTTCCCGGAGATTGACGACACGGTCGTAGCAGCGGCCGGGGAACGGACCAAAGCACGTGGCCCGAAGCTCTGCGCTGCCGTTCCCGTCGGCGTACCCCGAACCCGATCCTCGCCGCCGCGCGAGGCGTTGGGCATCGGATATCTGCCCGCAGACCGTGCCCTCCGGCGAGGTCGACACCCTTGGAGCGATCTGACGATGACCGCCACCCTTTCCGAAGTCACCGAGCGCCGAGCCAGAGCCCGGGCAGCGCACGCCACCGACTACTCCACCCTGCTCAAGCAGGTGCAGGCCGAGGGGCTGCTCAAGCGCCGTTACGGCTCCTACGCGGTGCGCGCGACGCTGCTGCTGCTGTCGCTGACCAGCATCGCCGTCGCCGCGGTGTTCATCGGGGACAGCTGGGCGCAGGTCGCGCTCGCGGTGGCGTTGGCGATCGTGGTGACCCAGGTGGTGTTCCTGAGCCACGACGCGGCGCACCGGCAGATCTTCAAGTCCAACCGGGCGAACGAGACCGCCGCGCTGGTGATGGGTGCCCTGGTCGGCGGGATCAGCCTGGCGTGGTGGAACAACAAGCACAACAAGCACCACGCGACGCCGAACACGATCGGCAGGGACTCCGACATCCACCCCTCGGTCGTCCACTTCTACCCCGCTGACACCCCCCCGCGGTCGTTCCTCGGTCGGAAGATGCATCAGCGTCAGGGCTGGTGGTTCTTCCCGCTGCTGATCGTCGAAGAACTGAACCTGCAGGTGCAGAGCGTCATCGCGGTGTTGACCCGGCCCGGGATGAAGCGCCGCAAGCTGGAGATCTCGCTGATGGCGGTGCGGCTGCTGGGTTATCCGGCGCTGCTGTTCGTGTTCTTGCCCGTGGGCAAGGCGGCCGCGTTCCTGGGGATCCAGGCCGCGCTCACCGGGCTGTATCTCGGGGGTGCCTTCGCGGCCAGTCACATCGGGATGCCGGTGTTGCCGCATGACAGTCGGATCGACTTCTTCCGCCGTCAGGTGCTCACCTCCCGGAATGTGGCGGGTGGCCGGATCGCGGGTTGGGCGATGGGCGGGTTGAACTGGCAGATCGAGCACCACCTGTTCCCGAACATGCCCGGCCCGAACCTGCGCCGCAGCCAGTCGCTTATCCGGGGTTACTGCGCCGAACGCGAGGTCACCTACCACCAGGTGACGATCCTGCAGGCATGGGCCCTGGTCGTCAGACACCTCAACAAGGTGGGGCTGGCATCCAAGGACGCCTTCAGATGCCCTGCGGTCGCCCTGCGCTGACTGTCCGGCCGGCTCAGGTACCGCGGTCCTGGTCGGCGAGAAAGGCCTCGAACTGTGCGCCCAGCTCGTCAGCGGTCGGGAGCGGAGCGGAGTCGGCGAGCAGGCCTCGACCGGTGGCCGAGACAAAGGCGTCGTACTGCGCCTCCAGGGCCTTGACCACCTCGGCGACCTGGCCGTTGTCGTCGACCTGCTCGGCCAGTTGCTGACGGACGGCGGCGGCGGCCTCGTCGAGACCGGCGGTGGGCAACACCAGGCCGGTCGCATCGGACACCGCCTGCAGCAGTTGCCGCGACGTCTCCGGATACTCCGACCTGGCCAGATAGTGCGGAACGTGGGCGGCGAAGCCGACGCAGTCCCGGCCGGCCTGGCCGAACCGGTACTCGAGCAACGCGGTCGCGTGGCCTGGTACCTCGATGCTCCCGATCCAGTCCTGGCGCTCGGGTAGCAGGCCCTCCCGGGTGGCGTGCACGGACATGCCCGTGGGACGGGTGTGCGGCACCCCCATCGGGATGGCCAACATGCCGACGGTCAATCGCACCGCGAACCGGTCGACGACCTGGCCGACGGCGGCGACGAACCGCTCCCACTGGCTGTCCGGTTCCGGCCCGGTCATCAGCAGGAACGACGTGCCCGCGCTGTCCACGACCTGCCGAATCACCAACTGGGGCTGCTCGTAGGCCGTGAACGCGTTGCTGCTGAAGGTGAAGGTCGGCCGCCGGGACCGGTAGTCGATCAGCTGATCGACGTCGAAAGTAGCGACGACGGTGTGCTCGAGGGTCCCCAACAGGTGCTCGACGGCCAGCCGCACCCCCGCGCCGGCGTCGACGTACCCGTCCAGGGCGTGCAGCATCACCGGCTCGACGAGATCATCGATCTGCGGAACCTCGAGGTGCAGCTCATAGAGCTCGCCGGGCTCTGCTGCCATCTGACACTTCCCGTCATCGTCTGAAACTCCATGGTGCTCTCAGCCCCACCTCCCGTCCAACGTCAGGGCCCGGATCCGGATTCCAGCGCATCTCGATCCGTTACTCGGTCCGACCCACGAGGTCGGCATCCCTGCCGCACGAAGATCACATTGCACCCTCTCGGGGGGTATGACCGATCCGTCCCGCCTTCTACGCTGCAGGGGTGCGCCGACTCCTACCGATCGCGCTCCTCGCGTGCCTGGTGGTCACCTCGGGGTGCAGCTGGGTGAAGGGCATCTTCGGCAACGACGACAAGGTGCAAGTGACGGCGGTGTCGGTCTTCGACGTCAAGCCCGGCCAGTGCTTCCAGGCGCCGGCCGAGCCGAAGGCCGAGCTGACCGAGCTGCAGTCCGTCGCCTGCGACCAGCCGCACCAGCAGGAGGCCTACGCGTCGGTCGATTACGTGGCGCCGGCCGGCGGCGACTCGTCGATCTATCCCGGTGACGCCGCGCTCACGGCATTCGCCAAGGGCTCGTGCGCGGATCAGTTCGCCGGCTACGTCGGGGTCAGCTACCTGGATTCCCGGTTGTTCTTCACCTACCTGCTGCCGTCGGCCCGTGGTTGGCAGCAGGGTCCCGACCGGTCGGTGCTCTGCTTCGTGACCGCCACCGACCGGCAGCTCACCGCGAGCGTGAAGGGGAGCAAACTGTGAAAGCTGCTGCAGCCCATGGTCCCAGCCATGGGTAAGCCACCGGCGGTCGCCGGCGCGATGCTGACCTGTACGTTCGGCCTGGCGCCGTCGTCGCTGGTGGTCGCCGCGCCCAGACCGATCGTCGAGGGCCGCCCGGCCGCGGTGATCACCGACATCGCGCCAGGGGTGAACATCCCGCCGTTCGCCATGTGCCAGTCGTTGGCCAATCCCACGGTCGCGGCGGCCACCGCGGCTGCGCTGGGGGTGTTGACCCCGATGCCGTGCGTGCCGGTGCCGGTGGCCCCCTGGTCTCCACCGGCCGTCGGAACGCTGTTCAGCGGAATTCCCGCAGTGACCGTCGGCTGCACCACCACCTGCGCTTACGGCGGCGTCATCGTGATCGGAATGCCCGGCACAGTAAGGACTCTGGTGTCGTGACGGCGGGAAGGGCGCCAGGGAATGCACCCGGCACCGCCCGGGAGCCGGGTCGCCGGACCGGCCTGAGCGGGTCACCGGACGTCACCGCACGAGGGTCGGCGGCGCCCGGCTGCACCATGGGGTGGTCTGACCACCATACGAGTGGCGACCGTTCGGGTGAAATTACCACCTTGAAGAAGATCCTTTTGGCATCAGCGTGAAGACCATTCTCATCGGGCAGAGAGAATGTCATAGTTTGGTCGGAATGCGATCGCGCGACGTGTTCTCCGGATCCAGGCCACTCGGCCGAGGTCTTTCCTGCCTTGAGAACCCCCTCTAGGAGCGCCGATGCCCACCTACGCCGCGCCAGGCGTGTACGTCGAAGAAGTCGTGTCCTCGCAGAAGGTGCTGACCTCGGCGCCGACCGCCATCGCGGCCTTCGTCGGATTCACCGAGAAGGCCCCCACCGACGACCCGGGCGACCCCGAAGGCCTCGCCCCGCGGCTGGTCACCAGCTGGACCCAGTTCGAAAAGCTCTACGGCAGCTTCACTTCCGGCGCGGTGCTGCCGCTGTCGGTGTACGGCTACTTCGCCAACGGCGGCGCGCTGGCCTACATCGTGCGGGTGCCCAACACCGCCCCGTCCGGCAAGCCGTCCCGCCGGGAGCTTCCCGCCGCCGACCGCTCGCTCGGACTGCCGATCGCCGTCGAGAGCCTGGAGCCCGACGCCGAGCTGACCCTGCAGGTCACCACCGCAGATTCGGACGAGGACGGCCCGAGCCCGTTCAACATCGCGCTGCTCTCCGAGACCGGCGAGGTGGTCGAGAGCTTCGACAACCTGACCCTGGGCAAGGGCGACCGCAACGTCGCCACCGTGGTGAACGCGGCCTCGACCAAGGTCAAGGTCGACGTGCTGCTGGACGCCAAGACCGACCTGTCCAGCCAGATCGAGGTGCTCAAGCCGGGCAACTACCCACTCGAGAAGGCCGCCCCCACACCGGTTGTGGTGAACGGCCGCAAGTTCGCCGGCTCCGAGTCGGCCCGCGCCGGCATCGGCGGCCTGGCCGTCGCCGAGGACGTCACGATCGTCGTCGTGCCGGACCTGATCACCGCGGCCACCCGGGAGGACGGGACCGTCGACCTCGGGTCTGTGGAAGGCCGTGCAGACCTCGCTGATCAGCCACTGCGAGCAGAACGGCAACCGGATGGCGATTCTGGACGCGCCGCCCGGGCATGACCCCGCAGCAGATCAAGGACTGGCGCAGCGACACCGCGATGTACGACTCGGCCTACGCCGCGCTGTACTACCCATGGATCAAGGTGGACAACCCGATCGGCACCAATGGCGACGCTGAGGTGCTGATCCCGCCGAGCGGCCACATCGCCGGCGTCTGGGCCCGCACCGACGAGACCCGCGGGGTCTGGAAGGCGCCGGCCAACGACACCATCCGGGGCTGCCTGGACGTCGACTACGCCACCACCCAGAACGAGCAGGCGGTGCTGAACCCGATCGGCATCAACTGCATCCGCACCTTCGGAACCCGCGGCATCCGGATCTGGGGGGCCCGCACTCTGGCCAGCGACACGGACTGGCGCTACATCAACGTGCGCCGGCTGTTCAACATGGTGGAGGCGACCATTGCCGAGGGCACCCAGTGGGCGGTGTTCGAGCCGAACGACATGTCGCTGTGGGAAGGCATCAAGCGCACCCTGAACGCGTATCTGCGTGGACTGTGGAGCGCCGGCGCGCTGTTCGGGCAGTCGGTGGACCAGGCCTTCTACGTCAAGTGCGACGCCGAGACCAATCCGCCGGAGAGCATCGACCAGGGACTGCTCATCGTCGAGGTCGGCATCGCGCCGGTCAAGCCGGCCGAGTTCGTGGTCTTCCGGATCGCCCAGCACAAGCAGACCGCGAGCTGATCAGCCCGTCCACCTCAGCATGACCAGAAGGAGCGCCAGCAATGCCCAATGAAGCACTGATCGCCGTCGACCCGCTGATCGCGCAGAACTTCTTCCTCGAGATCGACGGGGAGGTCGTCTCGATCCTGGCCAGCGTGTCCGGCCTGGATGTCGAGATGGAAGTCGCGTCAATCCAGCAGGTCGGCAAGGATGGCAAGAGCCAGACCGTCAAGACGCTGGCCGGCCGCAACAAGGCCCCCGACCTCTCCCTGGTGCGGATGGCGCCGCCGGATTCGACCCAGGACAAGCTGTGGGGCTGGTTCACGGACATCATGACCAAGGGCATCCTGCTCAGCGACCGAACCAACAACCGCAAGAGCGGTTCGATAGTGATGTACGACTCCACCCACGTCGAGGTGGCGCGGTTCAACTTCACCAACGGCTGGCCGAGCAAGATCTCGACCGACCAGCTGTCGGTGGATTCCAATGATCCGGTGAAGGAGACCATCACCTTGACCATCGAGTCGCTCGCCCGGGTCAAGTGAGCCTGAAGACCTCGTACGAGTTCACCCTGCCGCGGGGGTATGTCGACTCCGGCGGCAGGGTGCACCGGGTCGGCACCATGCGGTTGGCCACGGCTCGCGACGAGTTGGAGCCACTCCGCGATCCCACCGTGATCGGACCCGACGACCCACGACTGACCGTGCTCATCCTGGCCAGGGTGGTGCAGACCCTGGGTGAGCTGACGCTGGTGACCCCGCACGAGATCGAGGGTCTGTTCGCCGCGGATCTGGCGTTCCTGCAGGACTTCTACGGGGTGATCAACTTCGGGAACCAGCAGGAGTACGAGGCGTTGCTGGCGGCACAGCAGGCTTCGCCCCCTCCGGTCGGATCCGTACCCGAGCAGGCGGCGTCGCAGAACGGCGGTGGATCCGCGGACGCGCCCGACTCCGGTGACACCGCCCCGGCCCCCGGTCACCCGACCGCGGGTCGAGGAGATCCCGCGCAGCGGAAGCTGATCGGCCATGCTCCGCTATCCGGCCGACGCGCTCTGGCAGGAGATGGCCTATCTCGCCTATCACCTGCACTGGCCGATGGACGACCTGCTCGACCTGGAGCACATGGACCGGGTCCGGATGGTGCGCGCGGTCGCCGGGTTGAACGAGCGAGCCTGGGAGGCGGTCCGTGAGTTCGCCTGACGGTGCGACCCTCCTGGGCCACGAGCCGACCCTGCCGTCCCGGTTCCTGTTCGAGGTGGACGGCGTCGAGATCGGCCTGTTCGCCGCGGTCCGCGGTCTGATGGTCAGCTCCCAGACCGAGGACCTGGTCGAGGGCGGCCAGAACGGTTACACGCACAAGCTTCCGGGCCGGCTGGAATGGCCGAACATCACTTTCTCCCGCGGGTTGACCAAGGCCGACGCCCTGTTCGACTGGATGAACAAGACCGCGGGTGAGGGCTACGCGGCCGGCGGCAACAAGCTCACCAGAGCGACCGGTGCCATCACTGCGATCAGTTCGGACGGCCAACGACTCCGCTCCTGGTCGTTGGACGCGGTGTTCCCGGTCCGGTGGAAGGGGCCGGACTTCGACGTCGACTCGGAGACCCCGCTGACCGAAGAACTCGAGATCGCCCATCACGGGTTCCGCAGCTCCGACCCGGCGGGCTGACCGGTGACCGAACCCGCAACACCGGACCCGAACGTGGTCGGTCGCCAGGCATTGCGGCGCTGGGCCCGGCCGGGGCCGCCCGGTGGTCGTCGCCGACCGGCCGCGCTCGGCAGCGTCGCGGCCGCCTCGGCCCGATTCGCTGCCGGCGTCGCCCGGCCACCGCAGGTGCGCCGACAACTGGCCGGCCCTGGGGAGATCCGACCGACCAAGGTGGCGGGGCTGGTCGCGCCGCCACGGTGGTGGACACCCGCCGAGACCCACCCGGAACCGTCCTGGAGCGGGACGGCGGTGCGCGCGCCGAATCTGCCACGGCGGGGACTGGCCCGAGCGGTTTCGGGCATGCCGACCGCGGAGTCTCACGTGCCGGGTGCGATGAGCAGCAAGATGGCCGGGTCGGCGATCGCCGTGCGCAGGATCCCGGAAGTGACTGCAGCGGGTCCGATGCCCGGTGCGACAACGCGTCTCGTGGCTCCACGTCCGGGCCGCGGGCCCGGAGGGCGACCGGGCCGGCCCGTCGGGGCGGGCGCCGGGGAGCAGCAGCGCGCCCGGAGGTCCAGCCACCGGCCGGACCGGCCGACGGGACCTGGTTCCGGGTTGCTCCTCGCAGTGCGCAGCGCGGTGTGCCCGGACCGGCCACGGCGGTGACCCGGCGATGGGTCGCGGGCCGGTCCGCGAACTCGGCCGCGGCGCAGGTGCGTCGGGCCTGGACCGGTGTGAGTACCTCGCCCACCGCGACCCGGGCTGCTGCGGGTCCGGTTGCTGGGACCCGGCCTGCTGCGGGTCCGGTTGCTGCGACCCGGCCGGCCGCGGCTGCGGTTGTCTCGGCTCCGGGGGTCACTGCTCCGCCTGGTGCGCCGCGCCCGGTCGCGTCGGTGCTGCGTTCGCCGGCCGTATCTGCTGCGTCGAGTGATCCGAGACAGGTTGCCACCGGCGGAGTGTCGGCGTCGGCGTCGTCGGTATCTGCGACGTCGCGGCCGTCCTCCCTGCCGCCGCCACAGAGTGCGCCGGCGACCACACCTTCAGCCGCGCCGAGTGCCTCGGCAGTACCCAACCCGACAGAATCAGCAAGGCCGCCCACTCGGCCACCGTGCGCAGGCGGCGACGCCGAACCCGCCGGGAGTGCTCCCGCGGCGACGTCGACGGCATCACCTGGTTCGACTCCGTGGATCCCGCCGGCAGCTCCGGACGCACCGACAGCCGCGGACGCACCGGCGCGGCGGATCGCCGCCGGTGCTGCTGCGCAGGTGTCGCCGATGCCGGCCGCCGCCGGAGCCCCGATGGGGCCTGAGGTACCGGTCCGACGGGCAGCGGAAAGCGGTGGGTCGACCGATTCGGGGGCACCCAGGACGCCTGCGCGGTTCGACAGCGCCAACCGGCCCCGGGGCCTCGATGGCAACGGGCGTCGGCCCGACACCGTCGCCGGGCAGCAGGTCCGTGCCGATCGCCGAGTCGGGGCAGTTGGCCTCGAGCACGCCCGGTTTCGGCGCCCAGTCAACTCCGGCTCCGTCGGACCCGGCCGCGCCGTCCGCGCCGGAGCTGATCCCCAGCCCGGGCCCGGACGCAGTCACCGGGCCCCTCTCACAGAGTGTGGCCGCCCCGCCGGAGCCGGGAGTGGCCGGGCAACCGTCGGGGTCCCTCCTCGAGAGTTGGAGCGTGATCCGCGCCGCCCGCCGGCGACCTGGACAGATGTTGCGCCGCAGCCCCTTCCGAGCCGGGCTGGACCGCGCCCTGGACCGACTGCCGGGCCCGGATGTGCTCGACGGGCTTTCCGTCACGGCCGCTGCCCGGCCGGAGGCGATCCGGCCGGTCGCGCGCACGGATTCGTTGCGACCGCCGGTGGGACTCAGCAGGATCGAGCCGGCGGAGCCGGCAGCGCCGCCCGCCCGCTGGGCAGCTGCCCCGGCGGCGGCCCCGGCGCCGGCCGCCACCCCAGCCGCGACCCAGCTCCCCGCGCCACGGCCCCCCGTGCCTTCCACGGCCGCCACGCCCGCCACGCCCGCCGCAATTCAGCCCTCTGCGCCGGCACCGGCCGCGACAACAGCAACTGCAGCGACGGTACGGCGGCTGCCTGCGGCCGGGGCTACCGCTGCCGGGTCGGCCGCCGTGACAGCGAGCGCCACCCCGACCAGGACCGTGTTGCCGTCGGCGGCGTCGACCGGGACACCGCCGGCGCCGGGCGGCACCGGGTCGGCTGCGTCAGCCGCGAGCGTCGGCGGCCCGGCGACGGCGGCACCGCCGGGGGCTGCGGCCGGGCCTTCGGTCAGTGCCCCCGGAAGTCCATCACCGGGAGCGGGGCCTGCCGGTCCCGCGGCCGGCGCCACCGCAACGGCCGCCGCCCGCCCGAGCCTCGAATCTGGTTCGGTCGCGGCCGGCGGCGGGGCACCGAGCGGCGTCGCGCGGCGGACCGAAACAGCAGCATCTGCGGGATCCGTTGCGCCGCAGGGGCCGACCCGATCGGCGCTCGAGGCGGTCGCGCCGCCCTCGGTCGGGGCATCCGCCGAGGCGATCGGCCCGGTTGATGGTGCGGCAGCAGGTCTCCCGGTGAGCGGTCCGAGCATGCCGGCAGCGGCGTACGAGACTCTCTCCGGTGCAACAGCTGCCGCCCGACCGGAGACCGGCGGGATCGAGGGCGCTGCAGCGTGGTCGGAATCGGCCGTCACCGCCGACGGCTCGGCCGCCGGGATCGGCCCGGGGATTCCGGCCTCGTCATGGCGCGCGAGCGTTCGACGGCGGTTCGCCGGGCCGGTCGTGCTTCGATCGCTGGCCCGGCACCGCGAGTCGCCGACCGGGTTGCCCGGCGGCGACATTCGTCCGGCGGCCACCCCGTTGACACCGGGTCCGGCGGGCTCCGGGGCCCTGGCCGCGGCCGCCGCCGTCGGTGCTGCGGCCGCTTCAGGTGCGGCAACCGCGGCCGTGGCTGCTACTTCGGCCGTCGCGGCGCCTGCCGGCGCAGCGTCCGTCGCGGCCGGCCCGTCCGTGAGCGGATCGGCGCCGGCATCGGTACTGCGGACAGCGGAGTCCGGCACCGCTGCGGTCCCCGCCTCCGCGCCGGCATCGGTACTGCGGACAGCGGAGTCCGGCACCGCTGCGGTCCCCGCCTCCGCACCGTCCGGGGCGGAAGTCCCGAGATCCGCTGCAGCAGTGGGTATCGCGCCGAGCACGGTCACCGGTCCAGCGGGGGCACCGCCGATGCCTTCCGGGCAGGCGTCGCCGGGCCGCTCGACCACAGGTTCCTCGCCGTCCGGGACGGCACCCGGCGGTGCGGCGACCGCGCCGTCCGCGGGCCCCGCGTCACCGGCGATGCCGGACGCGGCCACCGGCGGGTGGCGATCGGCAGCTGCGCAGGTCCGGCGGTCCGTCGGGCCGTCGTCGTGGTCGGCGTCCGACTCGCCGTGGGGTGCAGAGCTCGGTCGCGCCGAGACCTCGCCCTTCCAGACCCGGTCGGGGTATGCCGGCACCCGCTCGTCCCGACCGCTGACCAGACTGACCGCCCGTCGCCGCAGTGCGACACCGGCACCGGGGTATCTGAGCACGATCATGTCCGGCACCGTCGACGAGGGGGATCCGGTCGGCATCGCTGCCGGTTCGACCACCCTCCGGAGGTCGGTCGGGCCGTTGCCGGAGGCCCCGGTGCGCGGGCTCGGCGGACTGGCGGCGACCGCTTACGGCGGTGTTCCGCGAGTCGGCATGATGCCCCGGCGCGGGTCGGTGAACCCCGCTGCGGCTGGCGGGCAGCGTCTCGGGCCCGCGGTGCAGCAGGGCGCGACCATCCGGCGGACTGCGGCTGGTGGTGGCGCCGCCGGGAGTAGCTCGGCAGGAAATGGCTCGGCGCGGAGTGGCTCGGCGGCGAGCGGAGCCGCGGGGAGCGGATCCGCGGGGAGCGGATCCGGGCCGGGGATGCCGACCGGTCAGGCGGAACGAACGCTTTCGGCGACTGCGTCCCGGTCGGCCACGACAGGCGCCCCCGCGGCAGGTGCCGCCGCAGACGGTCCGGGCCGGACGGGGCCGCCGGCGTTCGCAGCCGACCTCCCCGGCGTTTCGGGCGGCTCCTACCCGGGTGGGGCAGTCCCGGGGGGCAGCGCCACCTGGCCGGCTTCCGCGTACGACGGCGGCCCCCGGACGCCGTGGTACGCCACGCCGTCAGCGCGGGTGCGCCGTTCGTTCCTCGAGGTTTCCCCGGGAACCGCGAGGTTGCTGGGTCGGCCGCCGGTGTCGCCACCCCGGGGAACCCCGCGCGGGCCGTCGGCGCCCCCGGTGCCGGCCAGCGCCGCTGTGGTCCGCCGGAGCGGCGCTGCACGCAGCGGCGCCCGGTGCCCAGCAGACGCCGGAGATACCGGGCCAGAGCCTGCTCGATCAGCGTTCCCGCGTCACTGTTCGAGCGGGCCAGGGCCGAGTTGGCCCCGTACCGGTCGGGTTTGCCGATGGCCCCCCCGGCGTTGCCGGGAGAGAGTGGAACGATCCGACGTTTTCTGGGAGGGGGACAGGTGTCCGGACCGGAGCAACATCACGACGCCGTCGCGGCGCGGAGGATGGTGGCCGACCAGCTGAGTCGGAGAGAATGGGACGAACTGGTCGACATCGTGGTCGAGCGCATCGAGCAGCGGGTCGTCGACGAGCTGTCCCGGCGCGGTCGCCGGTACTCGCCCGGGGTGTTCTAGTGATGGTGCAGAGCGAGGGTGGGAGAGTCCGATGGCGTTGACCGAAAAGGCATTCCTGGAGATCGAGGGCAACGCAGCAACCGTGCCCTGCATGTTCAACCCGTCGGAGTTGACGGTGAGCCGGTCCAACAACTGGTCGGGCGATTCGCTGGCCGGCCAGGGCGTGCCGCAGGTGACCTACAAGGGTGCGCAGTCCGGAACCATGTCGCTGACCCTGACCTTCGACACCACGGACACCGGCGACGCGGTGACCGTGCACACCGGCAAGGTACTCACCCTGATGGACGTGGATCCGTCGCTGCCGGGTACCGACCCGCAGAGCAACAACGCGCGGCCGCCGTATGTGATCTTCCATTGGGGGAACCTGCACTCGTTCAAGGCCGTCGTGTCGAACCTGAGCCTGCAGTTCACCTACTTCTCGTCCACCGGAATCCCCTTGCGGGCCAAGGTGACGCTGTCGTTGACCCAGTACCAGGAGTCGAACGCGTTCGGCCCGCAGAACCCGACATCGGGCACCCCGCAACCACATCGGGTGCATCGGGTGCAGCCGGGGGAGACTCTCGACCGGATAGCCGCCCGGTACTACGGCGACTCCACCCGGTGGCGCCAGATCGCCGTCGCCAACAGCATCGCCGACCCGTTGGCCCTGCGCACCGGGTCGCTGTTGAGTGTGCCGAGGCTCAACCAATGACGGCCGCCTACACCCAACTGCTCGCTCCGGTGATCAAGGCGGACGGGCAGGAACTTTCCGCCTCCGTGCTCGACAAGCTCACCGGGATGCGGATCACCAGCGGGCTGCGGCTGCCGGGCAGGTGCGTGCTCCAGTTCGAGGACACCGGCTTCAGCATCTCGGCCGGTGGCACCTTCACCGTCGGCAAGGAGGTGCGGGTCGAGACCGCGACCGGGGACCTGTTGTTCCTCGGTGAGGTGACCGGGGTCGAGATGGACATCGACTACAGCCTGCCGACGCTGGCCGTCCACGTCGACGACCTGTCCTACCGGATGACCCTGGGCACGAAGGTCCGGACGTTCGCCCAGATGAGCTATTCGGACGTGGTCCGGCAGATCGCCGGCGAGTACGGACTCCGACCGACCATCACCGCGAACAACGCGCTCGGCACCCGCCAGGACTACCTGCTGCAATCGGACTCCGACTTCGGGTTCCTGGACGAGCTGGCCGAGAGGACCGGCTGCGACTGGTGGGTACAGGAGCGGACCTTGCACCTGGCACCGCCCGCGGCCGACGCAGCTCCGGTGGCCCAGCTCACCCTGGGTGAGGACCTGATGCACTTCTCGGTGCGGGCGAGCGCCCTGCACCCGGGCCAATCCACCGTGCGCGGCTGGTCGCCGAAGTTGAAACAGGAAGTCAGCGCCACCTCCCGACCCGGACCGGTTCCGGTGACCGATGCCGCCGCGTTCCAAGGGCACCTGACCCCGGCGGCGCTCGGGTCGCTGAACGCCGCGGTCACCGTCGCCGACTCACCGGCGGACACCGCCGAGGCGAGCAGTCTGGCCGACGGTCTGGCCGGCCGCTGGCAGTCCGGCGCTGTGGTGGCCCGCGGCAGCTGTTGGGTGGGCCCCGCGATCGCGCCCGGAACCACGGTGGCCGTGGCCGGCGCAGGTCCGGCCAACGGTCAGTACCACGTCACCGAGGTGGAGCACAGCTACACCGCCCGCGGCTTCATCACCCGCTTCACCGCAGGCGATCGGGGTCCATCAGGGCTTGTCGACACCCTCGGCGCCGGCGAGCCCAAGGCGTCCAGCTTCCGGCGGCAGGGACTGGTCATCGGAGTGGTCACCGCGGTGGGCGATCCGCAGGGTTCGGTGGGCTCGGTCAAGGTGAAGTTCACTGCCCTCGGCCAGGTGGAGAGCACCTGGGCGCGGGTGGTGACCATCGGCGGCGGGACCCAACGCGGCGTGACGTTCATCCCGGAGATCAACGACGAGGTGGTGGTTGCGTTCGAGGGTGGCGACGTGCGGCGCCCGCTGGTACTCGGCGGCCTGTTCAACGGCCGGGACGTCGCGGTGGATTTCGGCGTCGACAACGGCAACGTGAACCGGCGGCGGATCACCTCCCGGCTCGGGCCACTTCGTGGAGTTGTCGGACGGGACCCAGCCCACTGCCCAGCACATCTCGATGGTGCTGGCCGGCGGCCAGCACTCGGTGCGACTCGGCAAGGACAAGCTGACGGCCACCGTTCCGGCCGGCGTACCGGTCACCGTCTCGGCCGGGACGGCGAAGATCGAGATCACCGATGACGGGTCGGTGACCATCCAGGGCACCAAGATCTCCCTGAAGGCGACGGGCGCGGTCGACATCCAGGGTCTGAACATCAACCTGAAGGCGGACGTCAAACTGGCCGGGTCGGGGACGATGGCCGAGATCAAAGCGAATGCCACCGCTGAGGTCTCGGCCGCCGGCCCGCTGACTCTGCGGGGCGCCGTGGTGCAGGTGAACTGATGGAAGAGATCAAGTTGCCGACCAGGGGCTCGGCCGAGCCGGTACAGCACGATGCGAGCTTCGTCGGCCGGGGCTTCTTCTGGCCGCTGCAGATCGACCACACCGGCTCCATCCGGATGACCGACGGGGCCGCCGACCTGGACCGCGCGATGGCCGTGGTTCTGGCCACCGCGCCCGGCGAACGGGTGATGCGGCCCCAATTCGGTTGCCGCATCTGGGATCTGCTCTTCGAGCCGGTGACCCCGAATCTGCTCGGCCTGATGGCGCAGGCGGTCCGGGACGCGCTCACCCAATGGGAACCAAGGGTGGTGGTGGACAACGTCGACCCGGTTCCGGATCCGAACGACCAGGCCCTGATCACCATCTCGGTGCTGTACCGGGTGAAGGCGACGAACGACCGGCGCAATCTGGTGTACCCGTTCTATGTGATCCCGCACGAGGAGGGCTGATGGCGCTACCCGCACCGAATCTCGACGACCGCACCTTCCAGGACATCGTCGACGAGGCGAAGCGACTGATCCCGCGGTACACCCCCGAGTGGACCAACCACAACCTGTCCGATCCAGGGGTGGCGCTGGTCGAGCTGTTCGCCTGGATGAGCGAGATGGTGCTGTTCCGGCTGAACCAGGTGCCGGACCGGCTGTTCGTGCACTTCCTCAACCTGGTGGGGATCACTCCGTTCCCGCCGGCCGTGGCCCGCGCGGATCTGACCTTCTGGCTCTCCGCCGTCCAGGACATCCCGGTGACCGTCCCGGCCGGCATGCAGGTGACCACCGGTGGCGATATCACGCCGGGGACCGAGCCGATCGTCTTCAGCACGGTCACGGACCTGGTGATCGGGCCGCCGAAGCTCCGGGCGGCGATGACCACTGACGCCAAGGCCGAACGGCTCACCGATGTCTTCGACGACCTGCGGTACGCCGGAGCGTCCGCAGTGTGTTTCAGCTCCAGCGACAGTACGGGCCGCCTGGTACCCGGCGACGCGCTGCTGCTCGGCTTCGCGGAGTCGTTGGCCGGCATGGCGATCCGGCTGGTGGTGACGGCCGGGGCCAGAGGCATCGGTGTTGATCCGTGGAACCCGCCGCTGGCCTGGGAGGTGTGGAACGGCGAGGCCTGGATCGGGACGACGGTGTACTCCGACTCCACCGGCGGCCTCAACCGTCCCGGCGAGATCGTGCTGCTGATTCCCAACGAACACGAGTTGCTGACCCTGGGCTCCACCGGCGCCTACTGGCTGCGGGTGCGACTCCTGCAGCCCCAGCCGGGCCAGCCGACGTACCAGGAGTCGCCGCGGATCGAGGACATCGAGGCCGGCGCCCTGGGCGGCACCGTGGCCGCGGAACACGCAACGCTGGTGCCCAGTGAAGTACTGGGCCGATCGGATGGCAGCCCCGGGCAGGAATTCCTGGTCGGCCGGCCGCCGGTGCTGCCCCGGCGGCCCACCGAGACGGTGCGAGTGACCGACCCGTCCGGGGCCGTCGAATGGACCGAGGTTGCCGACTTCTCCCGCTCCGGCCCGACCGACACCCACTTCGTCTGGGACTCGTCGTCGGGAATCTTCAGGTTCGGCCCGCGGATCCGCTATCCCGACGGTTCGGTGCGGCAGCACGGCCGGATTCCGCGGGACGGCGCCCAGATCGCGGTCACCGGCTACCGGCACGGCGGCGGGGCCACCGGCAACGTCGGTGCCCGCACCCTGACCCTGATGCGGTCGGCAATTCCGTACGTCTCCGGTGTGGTCAATCTGCGCGGCGCTTCCGGCGGGGTGGACGCGGAGAGCGTCCAAGAGGCCAAGGTACGGGGTCCACTCACTCTGCGCACCGGCGAGAGGGCAGTCACGGCAAGCGATTTCGAGCGACTCGCCCTGGAATCGTCGATCGAGGTGGCGCGCGCCCGATGTCTGACGTCGACCCGGCCCGGCGGCCCGGTGCGGCTACTGATCGTGCCGGCCGTGCGCACGAGCACCGCGGAGCACACACTGGACGACTTCGCCCTCGCCGCGCCGCTGCTGCGCCGGATTGGTGAGCACCTGGACGCCCATCGGCTGGTCGGTACCTCGGTCGAGGTCGGAACGCCCTTCTACCAAGGTGTCTCGGTCGCCGCGCTGGTGCACACCCCGGCCGGCCGGCCGGCCGCGCTGGTGCGGCAGCGGGCCATCAACGTGCTCACCGAATACATCCACCCGCTCACCGGTGGTGCCGACTCGGCCGGGTGGTTGTTCGACGCCGACCTCAACGCCGCCGCCATCGCCCAGTTGCTGGAGAGCGTCGAGGGAATCGACCGGGTCGACGAGGTGCAGCTCTTCGAGTACGACCTGCGCAGCGGACAGCGGATCGGCGCCGGCCGCGATGTGATCCGGCTGGACACCCACTCGCTGTTCCTCTCCGGCCCGCACCGGGTGGTGGTGCGATGACGACGGACGAGCCTGCGGTTCCGGGTGTTTCGGTCGACGGGCTGGTTTCCGCGCCTGGGACCGAGGTGGTGCCGGTTTCGCCGCCGGAACCTCCGGCCAGGCCCGATCGGGCCGAGATCGCCAGGCGGGCCGACGAGGAGCTCCGCGCCGGGCTGCCACCGCTGCGCCGGGACGCACGGGTGGGCAAGCCTGCCCGGCACCCGGAGTGGATGGTCAATCAGCTCCCGGTCGGCATGGTGCAGAGCGACTTCTTCGTGCGGTTCGTCTCGATCTTCCAGGAGCTCGGTGGCTCCCTGCTCGACGGCGCCGACAATCTCGAGCACCTGCCCGATCTGACCGTCACGCCGGCGCCGATGATCAGTGCGCTGGCCGCCTGGATCGGTGCCGAGGTGGTCGACGCATCGCTGCCCGAGGACACCCAGCGGGTGCTACTGGCCCGGTCGGGTCAGACGATGGCGCACCGGGGCACCCCGCGAGGTCTGCAGGAATACCTGGAGATGCTCTCCGACGGAGAGGCCACTGTCGTCGACGGCGGCGGCATCTGGGCCGAGGGCGAAGCTCCGGACGACGCAGCCTGGGTCCGGATGGCCGTCTCGGGCACCGGCCATCTGTCCGAGGACGAGTTCGTCCGGATGGTCCGTCATCAGGTGCCGGCCCACGTGCGTGCCGAACTCTGGATCGGTTCCCGTCGGGTGCTGGCCACCGGAGACCCGGCACCACTGGTCAGTCAGGAGAAGCCATGACCGAACAGGCCGCGCCGCAACAGGCGGCGCAGCAGGTTGTGCCGCAAGACGCGGTGCTGCCACCGGCGGTGCCGGTGCCGGCCGCAGCGTACTTCGCCACACCACCGCTGTCTGTCCCGCCTGCCCAGGTACCGCCTGCCCCGCTGCAGCAACCCGTTGGGTCGTACGCCGTGTCGACACCGACGCCGAGACCGACCGCGACCGAAACCATCACCTGCCCCGAATGCGGCGAGATCGCGTCCGTGGAACCTGGTCGCCGACGCAGCGAAGATTTCTGTCGGCGCTGCGATTTCCCGCTGTTCTGGGCCCGCAGTGCGGTGGTCGTCCCGTTCGGCGAGGAGACGGGCGCCTCGCTGCGGCGGCTACCCGGCACGGTCGGCCGGGCCGCGACGGCCGCGCTGGCCTGTCCGCACTGCGGGGAGCCGAATGCTCCGGCCGCGCTGATCTGCGTGCGGTGCGGCGGCGACATGCATCCGGTGGCGCCGCCACCGCCGGTGGTGCTCGCGCCACCGCCGCCGGCCCCGGAGCCCGAGCCTGAGCCGGTCAGGCCGTTCCCGTGGTGGTGGGTGCTGGTGATCTGCCTGTGCCTGCTGATCATCACCGTGGTGGTGGCCTGGGTGGCGCTGTCCTGATCAGGGGCCGGGCGCCGGCGCCGGCGGGCTCGGTGTGGTCGGCGGCGCTATCGCCGGGGGAGTGGAGACAGCGGCTGAAGTTGCCGCCGTTGTCGAGGGTGCGGTGGGGGCTGCCGAGCCCGGGGGGCTCGACGCGGGGGTACTCGACGCCGTCGTGGCCGGGCCGTCGGTCGGCGGGGCGGGTTCCTCGGACGTGGTCGGCACGCCGCGCGCCCCTGGTTGCCTGGCGCCCGCACCCGCTGCCGCTGCCGCTGCGAGCGCCACCTCGGTGTTCGAGGTCCCCACCGGTACCGAGACATTGAGCTTGGTGCCGGTGCGGGCGCCCTTGGTGGCGGTGATGTCGTACGTGCCCGTCGGCAGGTCGGCGAACAGTGCCTCGCCGGCGGCGTTGGTCGGCTTCGAACCGCCTCCGTCGCTCAGCACCACCGTGGCCGCCCCGGCGGGAGCTCCGTCAGCGGTGACCAGCACGGTGAACATGGCCCGGACGTACGGCAGTGTCACGTCGACGGTGTGGGTGGTCGCGACGTTGACCGCAGCACTGGTGATCTCGCCGAATTCGTCGCCGGTCGGCGGCGTGGCGCGCAGTGTGTAGTTGCCGGCCGGGAGTACCAGCTTCGGCCCGGTGTAGGTAGCGGTGCCGGTCAGCGTCGGACTCGGGGTGGCCGACCAGACCACGGTGGCGCCCTGGCGCACGGAGACGGCGACGGCCCTGCTGTCCGCGGTCCGGCCGGCAACGGCGGCCAACTGAGCGCTCGGGGTCAGCGAGAATCCCACGAACGCAACGGTGTTGGGTCCGGCCGCGGAAATGTTCTGGACCTTGTCATCGAGCAGCACCGTCGCCGAATCGACCGAGAAGTTCCATCCGGCCGCCGGTGCAAGGCACAGGGTCGCGGTGCCGCCGCTGATCGGTGCCGGCGGCGGGGCGGCGGACCCGGTCCGGGTCGCGGTCACCGTCACACCGGGGAAGTCGGCCCCGTCCACCTGCATCGTCACCGTCACCGGAACCGTTGCCGGCGCAAGGGTGTCGGTCTCGGTGACCGGAGCGACCGAGCCTGCGGCCGCACCCGCGGGGACCGCGATCGTGAAGGTGCCGGTGCCATTGCCCCACCCGGTCGGTAGGCCGGTGGTGGTCCAGCTGTACTGCCCGGGCGGCAGGTACACCGATCCGGCGGCGGCGAATTCGGTGGTCGTCGAGGTGACGGCGGCCGAAATGGTGATCGGCACATCGGGATCCACGTCGGTGCGGGTGATCCGGATGGTCACCGACGTGGTCGGACCGTCGACCGACGAGCAACTCGTCTTCGGCCAGCTGAGTGCGAACATGGCTCGCCCCTGCGCGACGGTCGCGGTCCTGATCAGCGCCTCGGCATTGCCGATGGCCGGATCATCTACGTCGAACTCGGTACTGATCGGATGGAAGGCCGGATCCGTCGAGTTCGGGCCCCCGGTCTGGGATCCGGTGACGATGGCGCGCCAGGTGCCGGTGGGAAGTTGCGGAGCGGTGACGTAGCCGCCCGGTCCCGCGGTCGCGGTGTAGGAACCGGTGTCCGGCGGGGCGTTGCCGGCCGGAGTGATCTGATCGAAGGTGATGGCCGCCCCGACCAGATCGGCCGGTGGCCCGGCGGTGCCGTCGGCGGTCGAGTCCGCGGTCGAACTCAGCGTGAGGTTCACCGTGCGGGTGGCCCTGGTCAGGGTGAACGGCACCGGGGGTGGGGCCGGCGACACCGCGGCCCACATCTGCAGGCTGCCGGACACGATCGGGGTGTAGCCCGGGACGACGATCTGGGCGCGGTAGAAGCCGTCTGGCACCCGGGCGAACGCGATGGCGGCGGTCAGCCGGGCCGTCCCGGTGGGCACCAGCGGACCCTTCAGATCGTTGCCGTCCAGATCCTTGGCCTGCAGGCCGGTGTTGGCATCGACCAGGGTCACCGAGGACCCGGCGGTCCAGGGGCCTGTGCCGGTGTCGGGGGTGGCGCGGCTGACCGTGATCCGCAGGGTGCTGCTGCGCAGGAACAGGTTTATCGGGGCGTCCTGGGTCAGCAGGTTGGTGGTCACCGGCACCTGCACGACGACGACCTGCTCGATCGGCACGAACTCGGGGTTCTCGGGGTTGGCGGGAGCTGCCCTGAGCGTGTAGGTGCCAGGGTTGACCCCGGTGAGTCTGATCATCGGCACCGCGGGACCGCCGGGCGGACCGTTGGGGAACGCGCAGTCGGTGGCGCCGCCGCCCAACGGGACCACGCAGGAGGAGGTGCCGTTCGGTCCGGACAGCGTGTAGGTGCCGGCCGGTAGCACCGGGGTGCCGAAGGCCTGCGGTTTGATCTGCAGGGTCACCGCCTGGACGGGCAGGTCGATGAGCGCCTGCCCGGCGTCGAGGACGAGCGGGTCGGTGCGCGGGGGAGCCGACGACGCCATCTGGAAGGTGTCCGTGATCACCACGCTGCCCGTCGTCCGCTCGAAGCCGACGCCGGATGCGGTGACCCGCCAGATACCGGCGAGCAGACCAGGAGTGGTGCTGGTTCCGGTGATCCGGACGATGCCGCCCGGCCCGCTGACGCCGGTGAACGTCGGACCGCCCGCGACGCAGTCGTCGGACGTGGCGACCGGATCGGCGAACCTGCACACCGACACGGTGACGCCCTGCAGATCGGAGTAGGTGTAGGTGGCGGGGCTGGTGGTCAGCTGGGTGCGGCCGCGCACGTGCCCGACGATCGTGCCGATCGGCTTGAGAACCACGGTGCACACGGTGGTTCCGCCCGGAGAGAGCTTCAGGCCGGCGGTTGCGGCGCCGAACTCCGGGCCGCAGGTGACGTCGGCTGCCGGCGAGGCCGGGCCGAATGCGGACCTGGCGTAGCCGGCGGCGACGACGGTGAGCGAGTAGGTGCTCGTCGGAAGGGTCGACATGGCACCGAAAGTGACCCGGTCGGCACCGCCGGCGTTGGCCGGGGTGTCCGGAATGGTGTTGCCGGACAACGTCATCTGCGCACCGGTGACCGAAACAGGCGGGGCACCGCCGGTGACCACCACCCGCAGCTGGCTCGGTTCGTAGAAGGTGAGTCCGGTCAGCGGGCACGTGGTGGGACCCGCACAGCTGAACGGGGTGGGCGCGAGCTCGAAACCGGCCAGGGTGCCGGTGATCTGGTAGCTGCCTTCGCGCACCAGGTTCTTCGGCCAACCGGTCTCCTGCCAGGTCAGGACGCCGTCCGCGTCGGCGCTGAGAAGGACGGTGCCGATGCCACCCGTGACGGTGAATTTGGCACCGGCCAGCGGTGGGAAGGTGCCGCGGGCCGGGGCGAGGTTCGCCTTGCCGCTGAACACCGGCCGCAGCTGCGGGGCGAAGGTGGGCGCACAGACGGTGCCGGCGACGCAGGTGATCGGCTCGGAATCCGGCCGATACCCGGGAATCTCGATGGTGATGGTGTAGTCACCGGGCTGGGTCAGGCCGGGGATGCCGATCGCCGAGTCGTTCCAGACCAGGGTGGCCTGGTTGGCGTTCAACGGATTCGGCTCGAGGGTGATCTTCAGCGTGCTGGTGCCCCCCGGCCCGGTGAAGGTGACGACTCCGGGAGCGGTGAAGGCCGGGCTCTCGCCACCCGGCGGGGCCGGCACCGTGACGGTGCCGGCGCCACGGGGCAGCATCCGCATCGTGATCGGGGCGGGCCCGCACGTGGCGTCCAGCACGTCGCAGCTGAACGGGACGGGGACGGTCTCGTAGCCCTTGCGGCTCAGTTCCAGCGTGTAGTCGCCCGGCATGATGATGCCCGGGGGCAGGGCAGAATCGTTCCAGACCAACGTGCCGATCCGGTTGAGGGGGTTGGCCGGATCGTCCCCGTCGTCGACCACCGTCACCGTCGCCGAGACCGACGGATTGGACTGGCTGACGATCACCACCTTGATCTCGTCGGGGGAGACGTCGGTGCCGCTCGGCAGGGTCTGCGGAGCCAGGGTCACGGTCCCGCTGAATTCGGGTAGCCGTTTCATCACGGGCGAGAGCGGCCCGTCCGGCCCGGCCGCGTCGGAGGTGCAGCCCGTGCGGTAGTCGTCGGTGCAGGTCACGGTGATCAACTGGGTGGAATATCCCTTGAGCGCCACCGAGAACACGTACGCACCGCGGACCGCGAGCGCGGGCGGCAGGTTGGCGTCCCGGAATCCGATGGTGCCGTCGGCGGCCACCGTGACGGTGACGAGGCCGGCGTTGCTCGGGACCGAGACCACGGTGACCTGCGCCTGGCTCGGGGTGACCCCGGCCGCCGGCTTGTCGGCCGTGATCAGCCCGGTGATGGCGGCCATTTCGAACAGGACCACGCGGTTGACCTCGACGTCGGGGTCGACTCCGGTGCCGGCCTGGGCCAGGATGCATACCTTGCCGAGGTCGCAGGTGAGGCTGAAGGAGGTGTCGGCGAAACCCACCAGGCTGACATCGACGTCGTACCGCCCCGGGACCACCTGATTGTCGGCGGCCTGCGACGCATCCCTGAAGCTCAGGGTGCCTCCGGTGGACTTGATGTCGATCAGCGACAGGGTGACGGCGCCCGAGCCGGCCGGTTTCCTGGTCACGTTGAAGACCACGTCCCGCCAGTCGACGGTCCGGCCCTGGATCGGCGGCTCCTTGTACGTGATCGTATGGACGCCGAACCCGGACGGCTGGGCCGCCACCAGGATCTCCGGCACCGCTCGGAGCGCATAGGTGTACGGCGGGGGGTTCTGGGGGCTGGACAGGACGATGTTCTCCGCCGTGAACGGTTCCGTCCGCTCGTCGGCGGCAGCCACCGCGAGGTCGACGAGCAGGGCGGCCAGCGAGCCGCGCTTGCCGGTCGAGTCGGTGGCGACCGCCACGGCCGGCGGGAGTCCGTCCGGTCCAGGGGTCTGCCCGGCGCCGACGGTCGGCAACGGGCCGCCCGCCGGGTCCGGACAGCCTGCACCGGTCAGCGGCGGTCCGGTCGCCGCGCTCCACAGGGCCGGAACCACGGCGTAGCAGCCGTTGCTGTCCGTCGTCGGGGTCGCGGAGCCGACGATCGGTGTGCTGCCCTTGTAGCCGATGATCCCCGACACCGTGACCTTCGCAGTCCCGACCGGAACCGTCGCGCCGTCGACCGTCGTGGTCACCCGACCGATGGCCACCCCGATGGACCGGGTGAGCACAATCGTCACCTGGCGTGTCTGGTTCAGACCGATCTCGCCGGTCTCCACGCTGGCCTGACCGGGGAACCCGGAGGCCTGCACCGTGTAGTTGCCGAGCATGCCGACGGTCGCGAACGTGCCGTCCGCGCCGGTCTTCCCGGTACTCGGCCGGGCGGCCGGCTGGTCATGGATCTGTGCCGCGGTGACAGTGACGACCGCGTCGGCGGCGGGGCTCAGCGCCCCTGTCTCCAGCGTCGGCGCCAGCACGGTCAGCGTCATCGTGCCGTACCGGTCCAGTGCGGCGTCGACGACGACGTCAGCGGCGAAGTCCAACTGAACGGTCCGCGGGTCGGTGGCCAGATAATCCGGGTCCGTCGGGATCATGCTGACCTGGTAGGACCCGTGGGTGAGACCCCTGATCTCGTACTTCCCGCTGGCCGCGACGACGGCACACAGGGTTGCCGTCGAGGCCTTGACGGTGCACTCGGTCTTGTCCTTGGAGAGCACGCACCCGCCGCTGATCTTCCCCGTTCCGGCCACCGCAACCGCACAGGTCGGGGCATTCGGCGTGCCGACCTTGGGGGTGACCGTGCCGGTGATGCGACCCAACGGTTGCATGGCGACCTGCGGCGCGGGGACGTGCGCGTCGTTCTCCGGCACCGGGACGCGAATGCGCACGGTCTCGTAGCCCGGTGCGGTGAGCGTCAGGTCGTAGAGCCCGGCGGGTATCCCGGTGATCCGGGGTGACGCCTGCGGCCAGGTGTAGTCGGTGGGGGTGCCCGGAGCTGACAGATTCTTCGGCCCCCCGGGGATGTCGCCGGTCGCGGTCACTTTGCAGTCCGGGGCGGTGCCGAACGGAACCCGCTCGCAATCCAGCGCCGCTCCGGAGTTCGCGTCGGTGACGGTGCCGGTGATGAACGAGGTGCGCGGCGTGGACGCCCCCTGGTCGGAGACCAGCACCAGGTTGGCGGTGGCGCTGGCCGCGGCGGTGACCGTGACCGGCACGGACAACGGCCTGCGGCCGAACAACTCGGCCGTCAGCACGTAGGTCCCCGGCACGACGCCGGTGAAGCTGTACTGGCCCAGCGGGTCGGTCAGGCTCATCGTCTTGTACGAGGTGTCCTTGCCCGTCAGCGTCAGGCCGACGGCGGGCAGGCCCTTGCCCTTGGAACTGCCGTCTCGCACGATGCCGGTGACCCCACCGTTGGACCTGCTGAGCGAGACGTCGGCGGTCACCCCTCCGACGTTCTCGGGGATGGTCACCGTGCGGGTCTGGGTCGAGAAACCGGTGCCGTTGACCGTCAGGGTGTACTCACCGGGGGCCGGCAGGTCGGGCAGTGCGTAGCTGCCCACCACGCCGGTGGTGACCGTGGTTGCGGTGCGGGTGGTCTCGCCGTCCGTCGCGGACACTGTGATGCCTCCGAGCCCACCAGCCGTACCCAGTTCATCGATGCCGGACACGGTTCCGCTGATCGCGGCCACGCCGCGGCTCATCGTGAAGTTGGCTGCCTTCCGACCCTTCGCCGGCAGCGCGACCAGCTGGCTGCTGGTGCCGAGTCCGGGGGCCGAGACGGTGACCAGGTAGTTGCCGGGCGTGGACAGGCCGTCGACGGTCCAGCTGCCGGGCGTGCCCTGGGCGCCGGCGGTGACCGTGGAGGTCGACAGCGCCACGGTGCCGTCGGTGATCGCGACGGTGGCTGCTCCGACGGGTCCGTCCGGGCCGGCGACGGAGCCGAACAGCGTGCCGTCACCCGGGATCAGCGCTACCTCCAGGGGATCGGCGTCGGCCAGGGTCGCGGCGTTGACAATGTAGCGCTGGGTCTGGAAGCCCTTGTGCGACAACGAGAGCAGGTAGAAGCCGGGGGCCGAGATGCAGCCGAAGGCGAATGCGCCGTCGGAGGAGGTCTTCATCGTCTGGCTGGGGTCGCAGCCATCATTGCGGCCCAGCTGCAGGGCCGACTCCGGTACCTTGCCGAAGGCACCGGCGACGGCGCGGAGACCGTCGGCCGTCGTCGTATCCGTCGGCGTTGCGCCGACCTCGGCCCCGCCGGCCAGACTGGTCGGCTGCAGCTTCACGATGACGCCGTCGGCCCCGGGTCCGGTCACCGCCCCGATCAGCCGCTCGCTGCCGGAGCCGCCGCCGGGCGTGCCGGGCGCGCCGGTGGTCGGGGGCGCCGGTTCCGCCTGCGCCGTTCGCGCTTGTCCCGCCGGCACCGGTTCCGCCCGCGCCGGTCCCGCCGGTGCCGCCTGCCCCGGTCCCGCCCGCGCCGGTCCCGCCGGTGCCGTTCGCGCCGGTGCCGCTGGCCGGTGCCGTCGAGGTGGGGGGCGACGGGAGCTCGTTCTTCGCGGTGAACCGGTCGGACAGCCTCGGGATGAAGATGATCGCCGCGGCCACCCATAGTGCCAGCACCAGCCCGACCGCGACGGCGGCCCGCAGCCCTTTGCGGATCACCGGGCGGCTGCGCAGCGATGCCTCGGCGAACTCCGGGGCTGCAGTGCTCCGCGCGGTCACCCCGACGGTGTGCACGCTCCCGGACCCGAGGACCCGCGGATGTCGCACCTTGATCTTTCCGCGGACTGTGCTGGTGCGGCCGGCAGGCACCACGATCGAGGTGTCGGCGAGCCGCAACAAGGCGCCGCCGGCGTGGGTCGCCTCGAGCTGGAGCTCGCGGTCTTCCTGGCTCGGGTTGGTCACCTGCACCTCGACCCGGCGGCCGAACACCGCCGTGCTGGTGTTGGGGACGATCGCTACAGCGATCCGTTCCCTGGTGTCGACGGCGAGCACCGATTCGGCGACTCCCATCACCGGCGCTTCGCCCTGCCGGGTGGTTGCCTCGACGGCTATCACGAACGGATACCGGGCACCGAGCGCGCCGCGCTCGGGCACCAGGGTGAGGGCGATCGTGGTGCTCTCGCCCGGATCCAGCGGGCCGATCACCACCGGCTCCGGTACCCATCGGGCGTCCAGGCCCAGGACCGTGATGGTGAGCAGCGCCGGCTCGACGCCGCGGTGGCGCACTCGGACGTCGACGGCGACGCCGGAACCGGCACTGCAGGCGATCGTCGGTGGGAGCTGGACCTCCGGCGAACGGGGATCCTCAGGGGGCGGCGGTCTGGTCACGGTCACCCCCCTCCGGCGGTTGCCGGGGCGCTGGTCGTGGCACCGACGGCGCCGACGGACAGCGTCAGACCGTTCTGCTGCTCACTGGGCTGCAGCGTGACAATCGTCGAGCCCAGTGCGCCTGCGGCCGACGACCGCACCTCGATCACATAACTCTGCGGTGCGTTCACGTCCGTGAAGACGAACTTCCCCTTGGAATCGGTCCTGGTGGTGCGGTAGGACTCCTCGGGATATCGCGAGGACTCGTAGAGCGCCACCTCGAGGTTGGACACGGAGGTGTTGTCCCTGGCCACCACGGTGCCGCCGATGCTGGCCGGCTGGACCAGCGCCATGTCCACCGGCAGGTCGGCGCCTGCGACCAAGGTGACGGTCAGCACCGTCGGCGATGTCCCCGTCCGGCTGACCGACAAGGTGTACGTGCCCGGCTTGATGTTGTCGATGCGGTAGTTGCCCTTCGCCGATTGCGGGACCGATGCGCTGATGACGGCGTAGGTGTCGGTGCCCGACGACAACGTGACGGTGGCCTCGCCGGCCGGTGCTCCCTGGGTGACCCGGCCGTGGATGGCGGCGAACGCGGACTTCATCGCCACCGCCAATCCGCTCGTACCGGTGCTGGGCTGCCCGGCCGCGTCCAGCGAGACGATCAAGGTCTGCGACTGGAGGTCGGCCCGGGCGAAGGTGACGGTGTAGGTGCCCGGCAGCGGCAGACCGGCGACCGTCCAGGCGCCCACCGTGTCGCCGGACTGGGTCACGGTTTGCACCGTCTTGTCGGCCACTCCGACCGTGACCGAGACGCCGGCCGCCGGCTTCTGGTCGGCGACCGTCGACACCACGCCGGAGATCTCGCCGGTCGACCTGCTCAGGTTCACCTGGACGCCGCCCAGCTGCTGGCCCGCCGCCAGACTCAGCGTCGAGGTCTGGGCGCCGAAGCCCTCCGCGGTGACCGTGACCGTGTAGGTGCTGGGGGTGACCAGCCCTGGCAGGGTGAACTCGCCCTCGCCGTCACCGCTCTTGGTCTGGGACACGGTGCTGACGGTGGTGGTGCCGGTGGTCGCGGTGACCACCGCATTGCCGATGGGTCCGTCGGGACCGGTGACGGTGCCGCTGATCAGTCCGTCTCCGGTGCGCAGCTGCAGCTGGACGCCGGTCCGGCTCTCGCCGCCGCCGAGGTCGATGCGCTGGGTGTCGGTGGTGTAGCCGGTCTTGGAGACCACCAGCTCGTAGTCGAGCGGGGAACCGAGATCCGTGAGCTCGAAGGTGCCGTCGGATCCGATCGGCACGGACATCAGGACCGCACCGGCGGTGTCCGTCGGCGCGGCCGCGGCCGCCGACGAGGCGGCGGGCGCAGCGGTGACGGTCGGCCGGGCCGTCGAGGCGGCCGGGCGCTGACCTCTCGGCAGCATGTCCACCGGCACCTGGACGGTGAGAATGGCGCCGGCCACATCGTCGCCGATCACCCGGCCGGACACCGACGCCGGGAGGCCGCCGAGCTGGACGGTGAGATTGGTGACGTCCTTCCCTGCCTGCAACGGGATCTCCTTGGCGGCCTCGCCGCTGAGTGCGGCCGGATACCAGACCTCGGCGAAGCCGGCGCCGCGGAACCGCAGCTTGTAGGCACCGGTCGGCAGTCCCACGAGGACGAAGGATCCGTCATCGCCGGTGGCGGTGCTGGTGATCGGCGTGATCAACGACCCGGAGGCGAACACCTCGACGGTCACCCCGCGTGCGGGCGCCCCGTTGGTCAGGAGCACAACGGTGCCGGTGATCTCGGAACCGCTGCCGGATCCTGCGGTGTTCTGCTGCGCCGCCGCCACCTGGATGGCCAGGTCGCGATCCGCGGCCGACACCCCGACCAGCTGGGACAGGGCGATCGTGATGACCACCGCGAACACGCTGAGCGCGAGCAGCAACGACAGCAGCGAGAGCAACCCCCTGGAGAGCCGCGGCTTCTGTACCAGGCTGCCGGTGGCCAGCGGCTCGGGCGGCTCAGCAGGCTCGGCCGGGCCCCCACCGCCGGCGGCACCGACCGGAAGCACGGCGACACCGAACGGCCGGACCACCGGATTGCCGAACCACCGCCGCCTGGCGGTGGCCCGCAGGTCGGCCATTGCATGATCACCCGGGGCCAGATCCAGCACCGCCGGGACGACCGTGAACCGGATCTTCTCCTCGGGGTCGAGCCCCACCGGGACGGCGGACACCCTGGTGTTCCCGGTGTTCTCGGCGAGCAGGCCGAACCGCGCGGACGTGCCGCCGACCACCGTCATCGGGGCCAGGCTCAGCCGCAGCGCCTCGCGCGGCGGTACCACCAGCTCGATCTCGGCGACCGCTATCGCCTGCGGCGGGGTGAGCTCCCGGACCTGGACGGCGATCCGCCGGTCGCCCGCGCCCAGGCCCGGGGGGATCCGGACCACCGCCCGTACGGTCTGGGAGGTGTCCGGGAAGAGGGAGAGGTTCTCCGCCTCCAGGTCGACCCAGGACGGGTCGGCGCCGAGTAGCCGCAGGTGGTAGCCGCCGATCACGTCCGCGGTGTTGGTCACGGTGATGAGTACCTCGAACGAGCCCTGTTCGGCGAGCTCGACGCGCTCCGGCGAGACCTGCAGCCTCATGGCGTCGCCACCTTCGGCACCTTGAAGTTCACCGTCTCGTCGCGTCCCGCCACCACCGTTACCAGCGAGGTGACGCCCTCGCCGCCGAGGCCGGTGGCAGTGACCGTGTAAGCGCCGGCCGGGAGTCCGGCGATCACGTAGCCGCCGGCGGCCACTCCGCCGGACGCCGCCGTACTGGTCACCGGCCACGTCGTCACCCCGTCGGTGGCCACCACGGTGGCGCCGACGACAGGCCCCTTTCCGTCGGTGATGGTGCCGCGGATGGTCCCGCCGGCCCGCACCAGGGCGACGGTCGGCAGCGGTGCGACCCCAGGAGTCACCGGCAGCGTGAGCGGCACAGTCTGGTCGGCGTACCCGGCGAGGCTGAAGGTGACCGTGTAGGTGCCGGGGTCCGGCAGGCCGACCAGGGTGAAGGATCCCACCGACCCCTCGGTGAGGGTGGTGGTGGCGGGCAGGTCGTTCGCGCCGCCGACCGTCACGGTTGCGCCGCCGAGCCCGGCCCCGGTCGCGTCGGTGAGGAGTCCGTTGACGGTGCCGCTGCCCTTTGCCAGCGGCACGGTCAGGGGCTTCTTCTTCTCGCCCGGAGCGAGCCCGATCGACTCCGCGTGCGCGGTGTAGCCCTTGCCGCTGAAGGTGAGCACGTACGTAGCCGGCGTCGGGAGATCGGTGAGTTGGAAGGTCCCGACATTTCCGGTGGTGGGGGTGTCGATCTTGCGCTCGACGCCCTTGACGGTGATCGACACGGTGATGCCGCCGAGTGGGTCGGTGCCGTCGGTGACGGTGCCGGTGATGCTGCCGGCGCCGGCGCCGAGCAGCACCGTCGGCTGCAGCCGCTTGGTGCCACCGTCGACCGTGACCCGGACAACGCTCGGGTTGTAGTCCTTTGCCCGGAAGGTCAACTGGTAGGTCGCCGGCGCTGGCAGCCTCCTCAGCGTGTACGCGCCCTTGGCGTTGGTCTTCACCGGGCGGCCGATGGTCTTGCCGACCGCGGTTCCGGAGAGCTGCTCGACGGTGACCGTCGCGATCACCGTTTTGGTGGTGTTGCCGGGATCGATGGTGCCCTTGACAGTGGCCGGGTCTCCGGTGATGACGGCGTTGCCGGCGTCGGTCGGCACTCCGGCCACGACCGTGACCTTCTTGGCGCCGTCCAGCGTTTCCGAGGCGGGGGCGTAGACGTCCTTGAAGCCGGTCGCGGAGAACTTCAGCACGTAGACGCCGGGAAAGAGCCCTGACACCAGATAGCTGCCGTCGGCCTGGGTGGCCGCCGAGCTGACCGTGGTCGGCTTGCCGGTCGACGTGCGGCGGATCGCCGCGACCAGGATCCGTCCCACCGGTTGCCCGGTGGACGTCGCCACCACCACCCCGGAGATCGACCCGGCCAGTCCGGCCGGCAGCGTGCCGTCCTTGGGAAGTGCGCCGGGCGGTGCCAGCGGAAGACCGGGAACCGCCGCGGCGGGCGTGGTTGCGGCGGTGGTCGCTGCGGTCACTCCGGGAGTCGCCATCGTCGCGGTCCGACCCGCCGCGGCGACCGCCACCGCGGTCGGTAGCGGCACCTGGGTGGCCACCACCTGGCCGGCGACCGGTTGCACGAAGAACGACGGCGGCGCCGACTTCGTCATCGGATCGCCGGCGAAGACCTTGCCGAGGCCGAACAGGAACACCGCGGCCCAGAGCGCGATGATCGAGAGCAGGATGAGCGCGGTGAGCAGGCCACGGGTCAACCACGGGCGCTGCTTGAGCGTGATCGGGCAGGCGACCGCGATCGGCTCCGGTTCGGGCTCGGCGTCGGCCTCGCCCGCGGCACCGTCCGGCAGTGGATCCGCCGGCAGCGCCGGCGCGGGCCGCAGCGGTGGTGCGGTGAGGATGCCGGCGGAGGCGTTGATCGTGATCGGCCGGTCGATCTCCGATCCCAGCAGCATCCGAGGGCCGCGGGCACTGACCACGACCTCGGCGGCGGACGCGGCCGGAACCACCAGCCGGGCCGGCTCCAGCACCACCTGGATGGACCGCTCGGGGTCGACGGCCGACAGCGCCACGTCCAGCGCCGTGTTGCCCCGGTTGTTCACGGTCAGCACGTACCGGGCGTTGCGATGCGCCCTGACCACCTGCGGTCGCGCCGACAGGGCCAGTCCGGGCGCGCTGGGCACCAGCAGGTCGACGTCCAGATAGGCCGGAACGGTGTCGGCCTGCCGTGACCGCACCTCGACGGTCACCGGGTGTCGACCGGCCGGAAATCCCGGTGGCACACCGAGGGTGAGCGTCAGCCGGCCGCCGGACTCCGGGAAGAGCGGCAGCACCGCCGGCCGGCTGGTGACCTGGTGGTCCGGCAGCCCCACCACCCGGGCGGTGATCCCGTCGATCACCAGACCGGTGTTGACCACATCGAGCGCGATCTCGGCGGTACTGCCGGGCTGCAGATCGATGAGGGCGGTGTCGGAACTGACGCGCATCGCTCAGCCGACCGGTCTCGGCTTCGGGGCGACCAGTGCGGAGATCCGCTGCACGGCGGGCGGGAGATCGGCGAACGGCAGTGCGTCTCCGGCAGTGGTCAACACCAGTTCGAAGCTCGGCTTGATGGTGCCGCCGACGGTGGACCAGACATCCTTCGCGCGGCTGTTGTCGTGATGCGCCACCGCGATCTGCACGGGGGAGACCAGATCAGGCGGGAGCAGCTCCCCGGGCAGCACCTGGTGCTGCAGGAAGAGGGTGAGCACCTCGCCGATGAGCTGATGCTCATCGCGCACGGTGCCGGCCCAGGCGGTGACCAGATAGTTCATCTGCAGCATCGGGATCGGCAACCGGCGCTGCGCCCGACCGTCCTGCACCCGGTCGACGGCCGGCCGGGGCGGCTGGGCACTGCGGCCGGTGCCGAACAGGAACAGGTTGACCGTGATCCGGCTCAGCTGCGCCGACCAGGATCCGGACGGCGGTTCGAACGAGACGTCACCGACCTCGACCGGGAGCGGGAGCCGGTCGCGGACCAGCGACTCCAACCCCGCATCGATGGCCGGAATGATCACGGTCGCGCGCTCCCCGAGTGAGCCCAGTCCACCGCAGGACGCAACGGTGGGTCCGCAGACCGATCGAGCTACTTGCGTCGGAGGTGGACCCGGTTCCGCCCCGACCGGGAGGAAGCACGTAATCGATCTTCGGTGTGACGGATGGGACGAACCAGACGCTACCTCTGTGGCCTAGTAATGATCATCCCGCGAACGGGTGGAAAACCACCCCTATGGGGGCCGGCGAGGACACGGTCGGAAGCGTGGGGTGCCGGCCTCATCCGATCCCAACGGGTGCCCGCCGCCCCAACTTGGTGTACTCCCGTCCCACCGCGTCGGTCAGGTGCCGCATGCCGACCGTTGCGTCCTCGCCCCTTGCCGCGTAGGCCGCGGCCAGCACGATATTGCGGATGTCCCCTCCGGAAACCTCGACGGCGCCCGCGAGCAGCTCGACGTTGACCGGATCGGCCGGATCCAGCTCCCCGACAGCCTCGAGGTGCAACCGCCAGAGCCGGCGTCGGGTGGGGGCGTCCGGGTCGGGGAAGTGCACGATGAAGTGCAGTCGGCGGGCGAATGCCGGGTCCAGGTTGCCGCGCAGGTTGGTGGCCAGCACGGTGATGCCGTCGAAGGCCTCCATCCGTTGCAGGAGGTAGGCGATCTCGGTGTTGGCGTACCGGTCGCGCGAGTCCTTGATCTCCGAGCGGGACCCGAACAGCGCGTCGGCCTCGTCGAAGAACAGGACCGCATTCATCGATTCGGCCTCGGCGAACACCAGCTCGAGGTTCTTCTCGGTCTCACCGATGTACTTGGAGACCACTGCGGCGAGTTCCACCGCGTACAGGTCCATGCCGAGGGTGTCGGCGATGATGTGCGCGGCCAGGGTCTTGCCGGTACCCGGGCCGCCGGAGAACAACGCGCAGATGCCGGTGCCCTTTCCGCCCTTGCCCTGCAACGGTCCCTGGGACAACACGTCGTCGCGGTAGCGGGCCCAGTCCAGCAGCCGGAGGATCTCGTCGCGGGTACGGTCCGGCAGCACCAGGTCGTCCAGCCCGGCCGGGACCTCGGTACTGCCGCGGTGCTGCCCGCGGCCGAGCTGCCGGACGCTGCCCCGGATCCGCTCGACGGTCAGGCCGCTCTCGCCGGCGAGCTCGGCCGCTGCCGTTGCGTGCCGGCCGACGATCCCGATCTGCTCAGGGGTCAACCGCAGGGCGGCGATCTCCCGACCGGGATCCGCGCCGAGCAGCGGTCGCCAGATCTCGGCGCGTTCCACGGTGGACAGCCGCGGCGCGGTGAGCGTGATCGGCAGCGAGGTCGACCATCGGTTGTTCCACCCGCCCGTGGCAATGGCGACGACCGGCAGCGGGGCGGACTCGAGCAGTGCGACGACCGGTCCGGCGAGCTCGGCGCCGGCCAGCAGCAGCACCGTCCCGGTGAGGGCGGCCTCCAGCACCAGCGCGCGGACCGCCGTGGCCACCGCCGCCGGATCCGGCGCGGCCACGGTGAGTTCCGCGGGTCCCGGCGCCATCGGCAGCAACCGCAGATCGGCGGCCAGACAGGGGATGTCGAGCGCGCCGCAGGCCGCCGCGGCGAGTGCGACGCCGGCCGCACCCGGCGGCGAGTACACCCAGACCAGCCGATGACCCGCGGTCAGCGCGCCGGCGACCATGTCGGTCCCGACGACCGGGACGGGTACCGGTTCGAACAACAGCGGCAGTAGGTCGCCCGGCGGCTGGTGGTCGCCGAGAAGCTCGGCGGCCACCCGGTCGGGCACCCGGCAGCGACGGACGGGTAGCACGCCGGTGCCTTCCACCACCATCAGCCCGGCGCGGATCAACGGCCCGTTGTCACCCAGCCGGGACCGCGCGGTCGCCGACAGGGCTGCCAGGCCGGCGAGTTCCAGCGCGAGCGCGACGGTTGGCCGGCCGGGACCGTCGTCGCCGGAGAGCAGCCCGGTGAGCAGGTGGATGGTGGGGTCGGCCTCGGCGGCGGCGGCCACCGTCAGCAGCCGCAGATCGGTCGCGTCCAGGCCGCAGAACCGGGCGAGATCCGCGGCCGCCGCCCCGAAGGGGTCGTCCGCGCGCGCGGCCTGATCCGACTTCGCGACGTCGAGCGCCGCGAGCGCGCGGTCGCGCGCGGGCCAGGCCGACCCGATCCGGCGGCTGACCGCCTCGTCGAGCGACTCCAGCAGGTCACTCCACAGGTCTTCGATCATGGTGGTCTGACAATAGGACTGTCCACGCTCACATCGAATGTCGGAATCCCGGCCGGCCGGTTTCGGGTCGGGCCGCTCAGCCCTGCAGCGCAGTCCAGGCGAGGGTGACTTCGCCACGCCGGTGCGACCGGCGGCTGTCGAGCACCGGCCAACCTCCGGCCGCCAGTCCGTCGACCGCCGCGATCCACCGCTGCACCGGCGAGAAAACCGCCAACGGGGCAGCCGCCGACCAGGCAGCGTCCAGCTCGGCGAGCAGCCGGTGGATGGCGACCCCGGGGACGTTGTGGTGGATGAGCGACTTCGGCAGCCGCTCGGCCAGGGTGGCCGGCCGGTCGAGGTGCTGCGGGGCACAGGAGAGCGTCAGCGTGCGCGGGCCGCCGGCGTCCAGGAGGACCCAGCTGCCGACGCGCCCGAGCTCGTCGCAGGTGCCCTCGACGAGCGCGCCGCCCGGCGCCAGCCGGGCGGTCAGCTGCTCCCACGCCTGTGCGGCGTCCCGTTCGGTGTACTGCCGGAGCACGTTGAGTGCCCGGACCAGCTGCGGCCGCCGGCCGGCCAGCTCGAACCCGCCCCTGGCGAAGTCGAGAGCGGGTGGACGGGCGTGCGGTCGAGCGGCGTCGACCCGCGCCGGGTCGATCTCGAGACCGAGCACCCGGACCGCGTGGTGTCGACGGCACAGCCGGTCGGCCAGCTCGACGGTGGTCACGGCCGACGCACCGAAACCGAGGTCGATCACCAGCGGCTCGGCCGTCGAGTTCAGCGCGGCAGCGACCGACGGCGACTCGGTGAGCCAGATGTCGTTGCGGCGCAGCCGGTTCGGCCTGGTGGTACCACGGGTCGCGATCCCGAGGGTGCGCGCCCGTCCGGCTGGGTATCGGGGGGTCCGCCGCGGCTGGTCGGGCACCCGTCCATGGTCACACGGCCGCCACCTGCGGCTGCGAGGTCAGTCGCCGGCCAGTTCCGCTGCGCGGCGGTCCCGCTCGTCGGGGTCCGGGTCGGCGGCGGGCTCCGCGTCGGGATCCACCTCGGGTGCCGGGCCGACCGCAGCGCCCATCAGGCCCGCATTCGGCATGCTGATCAGGCCCTCGTCGTCGGTGTCGATCAGGGTGTACATCATCCCGGCTCCGACGATCACGCCGATGAACGGGCCGCCCATCGAGCCACTGCGGATCTTCACCCGCTGCCCCGCCACGTAGGGGCGGGCGAAGAACAACACCAGGCCCGCGAAGAAGTTGTTGAGTGTCTGTTGGGCGGCGATCCCCAGGATGATGCCGGTGACGGCGCCGCCGACCAGCAGGTTGCCGAGGTCCAGGTTGAGGATCGCGAACGCGCCGACGACGATCGTCACCATCCCGACGATCATGCAGATCAACCGGATGGCCGACCCCGCCGCCGCACCGGCCCTGCTGGCGCTGACCCGCTGCAACTCGTTGGCAACGGACCGCGCCGCTATCACGCCGGCCAGCACGAAGATGAATCCGAAGAGCAGTTCGGCGAAGGTGACCCAGCCCGCCGGCAGCGTGACGTACCAGCCGAAGAGGCTGAACGAGCTCGGCGTGGACGGGCCGGCGTCCTGGAGGCCGCTGCCGACCACGAATGCCAGCAGTGCGATGACCCCCGACGGGATCGCCCGTTTGAGGTTGGGCCCGGTCTTCGCGTCGATGCGCTGGATGAGCTCCCGCGCGGCGGGGGGTTCGTCCGAGGGTTCGGGTGGGCCGGTCGCCGGTGCAGGGCCGGGTACCCCGAGGCCGGGTGCGGTACTCGGATCGGTCATCGGCACTGCCCTTCGTCCGGTGGGTTCCGCGTCAATAGTGCGTGACGGATGGCCCGCTGCTGCCACCGACGGCGCCGCCCGGTAGCCCGATGCGGGCGCGGCAGCGGTTTCGCCGGCACCTGGTCAGCACCGACGGACAGGGATAGCAATGGCCGGGCTGCTCCACCGGCGGTAGCTTTGTGCCGTGAATCGCCGTTCGGTCGGTTCGTTGATAGTCGTCGCAGCGTTTGCCGCCGCGGTGATCGCTACTGTGAGGACCCGAACGGCCATCGGCGGGTCACCGATCGGTGAGCCCATTTTAGGTATGCCCTCGGTGGGCGACTGTGTCGCCCGACCCATGCAGAGCGGATTTTCGACGGATCCCGACGGTGAAAGGATCTACCCGACGCTGACCACCGGGTCCTGTGCCGGGATCAAGTTCGGCGAGGTGGTCGCCGTCATCCAACACGAACTCTCCTGGCCGCAACCACCGGCGGCCGGCGTGGCAACCGATCCGATCGACCCGAGTGACCGCTGCGTCGCCGAGGGCTCCGTGTTCATGGAACAGCCGCAGCCCGAGCCAGGGGTGGCGTCGCATTGGGACATCAAGGTGCGCTACGTGACCCTCGCCGCGCGCCCCAACGTCGTGCAGCGGGCCCGCGGAGCGGACTGGCTTGCGTGCGTCGTCGGTCCCTACTACCTCCCGACCCTCCTCACCTACAGCGGCACTCTTCGGGGGGTCTACACCACCCGCCGGTTCCCACCGCAGATGGCGGAGTGCTGGACCGGCCCGACCGGCGGGAGCGTCAACCCCAACGGAAGCCCGGTCAGCTGCACGGCGTCACATCGGGCCGAGCTGTTCGCCCACATGGTCGAACCCCGCCTCGGGTCCGCCCTCCGCGACCGCTACCGCGACGACTGCGCCTCGCTCATCCGGAATGCGACCCGGATGCCGGATCCCACGGCGGGCGGGCGATTGCGTGTCGATCTCCTCGAAGAAGAGACGCTGTTCTACCCCGAGGCCGGCGATGACGGCGACAGCGCGGTGAGTGTCCCGGCGACCTCCCTCACCTGCCGCATAGTGACCGCAGGCGATGCCGCCCTGGAGGGCCCCCTGCTCAGCCTTGGTGACGCGGACGTCCCGGTGCGCTGACCGGGCGACCTCACGGACAACCCACCTCGCGGCCGGTTGATGTGCGCTTCCGCCAACCCTGGGACCGCGATCCTCGCGGAGCAATTCGATGTCGGGCGTCAGATCGCTGATCCGACCGGTGGGACCGAACTGGCACAGGCGAGCCACTCCGGCTCCGAAGGTCGGCCGGCTGCCGAACCAGGGGGCGCCCGCGCCCGGTGCGCCTGCGGCACATCCCGGCGCCGGCGCGGTTCCATCGACTGTCAAGCATCGTCGACACAGGAAGGAGTCGGCTCTTGAAACCGACTCCGTCGGCGTACATGCCCGCACTCGACGGGCTCCGTGCGCTCGCGGTGGCAGCGGTGTTCGCCTACCACCTGAGTCTCCCGGTATTCCGCGGCGGTTTCCTCGGGGTGGACCTGTTCTTCGTCATCTCCGGCTTCCTGATCACCACCCTGCTGGTCACCGAGGCCGAGCGGACCCATCGAGTGCGCATCAAGGCCTTCTGGATGCGCCGGGTGCGCCGCCTGCTGCCGGCGCTGGTCCTGATGGTTGCGGTGGTGTCGGCCGCCGCCCTGCTGATCGGCCGGGATCTCGACGCCGGCCTGCGGCTGCAGGTGCTGGGGGCAGCGGTCTACGGCAGCAACTGGCTGCAGATCGCCTCCGGCGCCTCCTACGTCGAGCACTACGAGCCCTCGCTGCTCACCCACCTGTGGTCTCTGGGGGTGGAGGAGCAGTTCTACCTGATCTGGCCGTTCGTGGTGGTCGTCGTGCTGTCGTTCGTGGGCCGGCGCCGGTTCCAGGTACTGGCGGTGTGTCTGCTCGCGGCCGCTTCCGCGGCCTGGATGGCCTTGGTCTTCGTGCCCGGTGCCGACCCGACCCGGGTCTACGTCGGCACCGACACCCACGGTTTCGGGCTGCTGCTCGGTGCGGCACTCGGGTTCGGCCTGAATGTTCGCCGCCGGGCGGCCGTCACCGTCCGGCCCCCCCGCGTTCGGGTCCGTCCGGGTCTGTTGTCCGCCATGGGGCTGGTCGGCTACATGGTGGTGCTGGCCGGGATGCTGCTGCTCACCGATCAGAGCACTGCCACGTTCCGCGGCGGCATCGTTCTCGTCGATGTCGCCGCGGTCGGCCTGGTCGCCGCGGCCGCCCGCGGTGCCGGACCGGTCGGCGTCGTTTTCGCCTTCCCGATGCTGACCTGGATCGGCCGACGCTCCTACGGCATCTACCTCTGGCACTGGCCGGTGATCGTGATCGCCGAGCGACTGCTGCCCCGTGGCACCGGCACCCTCGAGCTGGCCGTGATCGCGGTCGTCGTGACGATGGTCGCCACCGAGATCTCCTGGCGTCTGGTCGAAGTGCCGATCCGGACCGTCGGGTTCCGCAGATCGATCGGGCGGCTGACCTATCTCACGCCCGGGCGACGGCGCACCAGGCCGCTGCGGCGGAGCCTCGGCTGGCTGGGACTGGGCACGTTCGCCGGGGTCTTCACGCTGGCCGCGTGTGGTGTGGTGATCGCTCCGGCGACGTCCGGGTTGGCCGACCAGCTGGCCGCGGGGGAACAGGCGCTCAGCGCGCACCCGGACCGCCCGATCCACCAGTTCACCAGCTACGCCCATCCGGCTGCGGAGCCGGAGCAGCCGGACACCGCAGCGCCGCGCGCGCCTTCGACGACACCGTCCGCAGCGGCTGTGCCGCCCACCCGTCCGCCGATGGTCAGCCGGCCGTCCGCGGCCGTCGGCCCACCGGCCGCCGGCGCGTCGACCGCGCCGAAGCCCGCCTCCGGACCCGCTGTACGGCCGACCGCGAAACGCTCAACAGCAGCGCCGGGGGGGCCGTCCACCGTCGCCGCGAAGCCCACGTCGAGGGTCGCAGCCACACCGCCGAGAGCCACTCCGAAGCCGACACCGCGACCCGTGCCGAAACCTGCGCCGAGACCTGCGCCGAGACCTGCGCCGAAACCTGCGCCACCGCCGGATCCGGCGCTCGGCCCGGTGTCGGCGATCGGAGACTCGCTGATGCTCGGCGCTGCGCCGGACATCTTCGCCGCGTTCCCGACCATCAACATCGACGCCTCGGTCAGCCGGCAGTGGTGGGATCTGCCGGGCGTCATCGACACGAACCTGAAGAAGCCGGGCCTGGCCCCGGTGGTGATCCTCGGCCTCGGCACCAACGGCACCTGGCCGAGCGGCGACATCCTGGCCGCGCTGCGGCCGTTGGGGGACCGCACGGTGGTACTGGTCAACACCTACGAAAAGCGGAGCTGGGAGGGTGACGTGAACGCGCAACTGGCCGCCGTCGCGGCGCAACGCCCGCACACCTGCATCGCCGACTGGCACGCCCGCGCGGGAGCAAACCCCGGCTGGATCGGTTTCGACGGGGTCCATCCCGGCCCGGAAGGGCGCAAGGGCTACACCGACCTGGTGAAGCAGGCGGTTTCCGGCTGTAGCTGAGCGGCTGGGGATCGGCGCTCAGGGCGACGGCGCGCCGGTCACCGGCCCGGTCGCGAGTGCAGGTCCATCCGCGGAGGTGAGCGGCCCGGATGCACCCGAAAGGCCCTTCCCGGCGCCGGCGCCCGGGCCTATGCTTTTCTCTACATAGGGCCGGACGAACTGGACGGGACATGAAGACTTCGGCAGCGCAACCGCAGGGCTACCCGGTGCGGCCGGGCCGGATCGCTTCGGGCCTGGTGGTGCTGAGTGTGCGGATGTTGCCGGCGGAGTCGCGAGCGCGCTACGGCGAGGAGTTCCGGGCCGACCTGCGGTTCATCCCCGCCGGCCGGCAGCCGATCGTCGCGATGAGCCTGTTGCTGGGAGCCTGGCAGCTCGCCCGGGCCATCCGGCAGGGCAGCCCCGTCGCGCACGTCGGCGGGCCGGCGCGGAGCTGGCGCGGCCGGCTCGGGATGCACCACTACGCCATGGCCGGCGACGGGAATCCGGAGAACGGCCGGGCGATGCACCTGGAGTGCGGGCGCTGTGCGCGGTGGAAGGCCATCGGCAGCTACAGCCGGTACGGCGACTTCCCCGCCCTCGGGCCCACCATCGCCGGGCATGGCCCAGGACGACCGTGAGGCTCTGGCCAAGAGAGGAAGCGGTACGCATGTCCAAGTCTTGGAGGTGCCGGTTCGGCATCCACACGTTCGACCGGAAGCACGTTCTGCACCCGGACAGCCCGAGCGCCTTCTACCTGGAATGCCGCCGATGCGGGAAGTTCACCGATCTGCCCGCGCGTCCGAGCGGCCTGGGTTAGCCAGAGCGACCGCTCAGGACGCGAGCGCCTGCCTGGTGTAGGTCTCCTCCTCGGCGAGCAACTCGCCGACCTGCTCCACGATCACGCTCTCGATCTTGCCGCCGAACAGCGGGATCGGGACGCTGGCCTGACCCGCGATCGTCATCGTCGATCCGGCGGTCGCCGGGACCAGCGTCATCGTTCCCTTGAGTGAGGCCGGGGCGCCCTTGATCACCACACTGAAGTCGGCGAGGTAGCCGTCGCCGTCGGTCCGCCAGGTCTCGGTGCGCTCCGTCACCGGGTCGCCGGACATCATCGACGCGACCATCGACGGCAGCACGGAGGCGGGGATGCCCTGCCGCGTGACAACGGTCAGGGTGCCGTCCCCGGCGTCAAGGCTGACCACCTGCGGGTCGAGACCGCCCCCTGCCTCCAGCCGACCCTGGACGAACGCGTGGTCGCTGAACAGGGCGAACACCTTCTCCGGCGGGGCATCGAACTCCTGGACAGCGGACAGGCTCGTGGCCACGTGCACTCCTGACGGGTAGGGCGGTCGGTACGGACCCGGGCGCTGGGCCGGTCTCCTGATCATTCTCTACCCTTGCCGACGTGCCCACCCCCGTCCTGCTCGCCGAGCTGACCACCCTGCGCCTCGGCGGCCCGGCGCCCGACCTGGTCACCGCCACCACCCCGGCCGAGGTCGCCGAGGCGTTGGGCAGTCTGGATGCGGCGGGCGGGGCGCTGGTGCTCGGCGGAGGCTCCAACCTGGTGGTCGCGGACCGCGGCATCGATGTTCCGGTGCTGCGGATCGCCATCCCCGGCGTGGCGGTCGCCGATCATGGCGACCATGCACTGGTCACCATCGGCGCCGGCCTCGAATGGGACGGAGTGGTCCAGCAGCTGACCGCCGCCGGGTACGCCGAACTGGCGCTGCTCGCGGGGATTCCGGGTTCGGTCGGGGCCACTCCGGTCCAGAACGTCGGCGCCTACGGCACCGAGATCTCCGACGTGCTGACCTCGGTCACGCTCTACGACCGGGTGGCTCGCCGGATCCGCAGCGTTCCGGCGGCCGAGCTGGGCCTCGGTTATCGGTCCTCGACGATGCGCGGCACCGATACAGCGGTGGTGCTGGATGTGACGTTCCGGCTGCGGGTCGGGCCGACGACGGTCCGCTATGCCGAACTCGCGCGGACCCTCGGAGTGCCGCCGGGCGACACAGCCCCGCCGCAGCGGGTCCGCGAGGCTGTCCTCGAGCTCCGTAGGGGCAAGGGCATGGTGCTGGACCCGGCCGATCCCGACACCCGCAGCGCGGGTTCGTTCTTCACCAACCCGATTCTGACGGCGACCGACGCCGCGCGGGTCGAAGGCGCGGTCCGCGCGCGCTTTGGGAACGACGTCGCCTGTCCGGCGTATCCCGGCGACGGCGGCGTCAAGCTGTCGGCCGCCTGGCTGATCGAGCGGGCCGGCTTCGGCAAGGGACATCCGGGACCCGGCGGCCGGGTCGCGGTGTCCGGCAAGCACTCGCTGGCGCTCACCAACAGAGGCTCCGGCACTACCGCGGACCTGCTGGAACTCGCCCGGGAGATCCGGGACGGGGTGGCCGCGGTGTTCTCCGTCACGCTGCACCCGGAACCGGTGCTGGTGGGCGTCAGCATGGCGGCTGACCCAGCGACTCCGCGTGGAACCCACACCGACCCCACATCCGGGCCGTTATCCTGACCAGGCGACGTGCGCCTTGCGCGCGGTGTTCTGCGAGGTGCGCTTTTGCGCGCTGACGAGTTCTGAGTGCGTTCCGCACATGTCACGACACGGGAGATTTCGATGCGTATGCGTCCGACCGCGGGCCAGACCCGGCGGCTGGCGATGGTGGCCACCGTCCTGGTCGCGGCGCTCGCCGCGGCCGGCTGCACCTCGTCGGAAGAGGTGGTCGTCACCGTCACCACCACCCCGGGGGTGACCGCGTCGAACACGGTCACCGTGCCGGGCGCCTCGACCCCCGGATCCGCCGCCGGCAGCAGCGCGCCGGCGCCGACGACGAAGAGCAAGATCGTCCTCGCCGACAGCATCCGGGTGGCCGCCACGCCGAAGTTCGGCACCAAGAACGTCCCCCCGAACGACCCCATTTCGATCACCGTGTTCGCCGGCAAGATCAAGGACCTGACGATGACCGGCGACGACGCCTCGACCATCGAGGGTGCCATCGCCTCGGACGGGGCCACCTGGGCGGTCAAGGAGCGGTTGCACTACGGCGTCAAGTACACGGTCAAGGGCACCGCGGTCGCCTCGGACGGCTCCACCGCGCCGATCAAGGGCACCCTGACCACGGTCAACCCGGAGACCACCATCCGCGCCTCGTTCCAGCGGGAGATCGCCAACGGCGAGACTGTCGGGGTGGCGGCGCCGATCATCCTGACCTTCTTCGAACCGATCCAGGACAAGGCCGCTGCCCAGCGGGCGCTCAAGGTGACCACCGACAAGGGCGAGATCAAGGGGTCCTGGGGCTGGCTGCAGGACGAGGACGTCCAGGGCAACGGCAACCTGTACTCGACCGTGCACTTCCGCCCGTTCGACTACTGGCCGGCCAACACCAAGGTGCACGTCGAGGCGGACCTGGCGGGCGTCGATTACGGCAGTGGCTGGGGGCGCGAGGACATCTCCGCCGACTTCAAGATCGGCCGTTCCCAGGTGACCAAGGCCGACATCCCGTCCATGCACCTGGTGGTGTTCCGGGACGGCGTGATCGTCAAGAACTACCCGGTGTCCTACGGCAAGGAGTCCGAGCCCGGCCGGGCGACGGTCAACGGGATCCACGTGATCACCGAGAAGTACAAGGATTTCAAGATGACCAACCCGCAGTTCGGCTACTACCAGGTGCCGGAGAAATGGGCGGTCCGGATCAACAACAACGGCGAGTTCATCCACCACAACGCCGCCGTGGAGAAGGCCGGCCTGTTGGGCAAGGCGAACGTCTCGCACGGTTGCGTCAACATGGGCGAGGTGGCCGCGAAGGAGTACTACGACTCCGCGATCTACGGCGACCCGGTCGAGGTCACCGGCAGCGCCGTGCCGATGACCGAGAGGGACGCGCTCTACGACTGGAAGTACTCGCCCGACGAGTGGCAGGCGCTGTCCCGGCTGAGTTCCTGACCGCGGCTCCTGACCGCTGCTCCTGACCGTGGCTCCTGACCGCGCGCGGCGGCCGCCCGTGGCCGGGCAACGTATCGTCGGAACTCGAACTCGGAACTCGGACCAGAGGATCAGCGCACACCGGTGTTCGCTGATCAACTGGTCCGGTTGACCGGACGAATCGGACCGAAGCGAGCCAGATGATCAGCGATGTCGGGAATGTCCGCCGGGTGGCGGCGATCTCGATGCACACCTCGCCGTTGGCGCAGCCCGGGATCGGCGACGCCGGCGGCCTGAATGTGTATGTCGCCCAGACCGCCCGCCGGCTGGCCGCGCGGGGGGTCGAGGTGGAGATCTTCACCAGGGCGACCTCCTCGGATCTGCCACCGGTGGTGGAAGCGGAGCCCGGGGTGCTGGTGCGGCACGTGGTCGCCGGACCGTTCGAGGGTCTCGACAAGCACGACCTGCCCGGCCAGTTGTGCTCGTTCGCCGCCGGGGTGCTGCGGATACCGGCGGCCCGCCGGCCCGGCTTCTACGACGTCGTGCACTCCCACTACTGGCTGTCCGGGCAGGCCGGTTACCTGGTGCGCGACCGGTGGGGCATTCCGCTGGTGCACTCCGCGCACACCTTGGCCAAGGTGAAGAACTCGGCGCTCGCCGACGCCGACCACGCCGAACCCAGTGGCCGGCTGATCGGTGAGGACCAGGTGGTCGCCGAAGCCGACCGGTTGATCGCCAACACGGCCGCGGAAGCCCGCGAGCTGTGCGACCTCTACGGCGCGGACCCGCGGGCGATCGACATCGTCGCTCCCGGTGTTGACACCGACCTGTTCACCCCGGGTGACCGTCGTGCCGCGCGCGCCGCGCTGGGCATCGACGCGGACCAGGCGCTGATCATGTTCGCCGGTCGGATCCAGCCGCTGAAGGCTCCTGACGTGCTGGTCGAGGCGCTGGCGGTCCTGATCCGCCGCTACCCGGAGCGGCCGTGGCGGCTGCTCGTGGTCGGCGGCTCGTCGGGAGGACCGTCCGGCGGCGACCACGCGGCGCGCCGGCTCGCGGAGCTCGCGACCGCGCTCGGCATCCGCCGGTCGGTCGAGTTCAGGCCGCCGATGCCCGCCCAGCAGCTCGCCGTCGCCTTCCGCGCCGCGGACGTGGTGGCGGTCCCCAGTCACAACGAGTCGTTCGGTCTGGTCGCGCTGGAAGCCCAGGCCTCCGGCACGCCGGTGGTGGCCGCCGCCGTCGGCGGCCTGCGGGTCGCGGTGGACCACGGGGTGTCCGGCGAACTCGTCGTCGGGCACGATCCGTCGGTCTGGGCGGACCGGCTGGCCGCAGTGCTGCTGGACCCGGACCGGCGCGCCCGGCTCGCCGCTGCCGCTCCCGGGCACGCCGCCCGGTTCTCCTGGGACTCGACGGTGGACAAGCTGCTCGAGAGCTACCAGCGGGCGGCCCGGGCGATGGCCCTGGAACCGGTCGGGGCCGTCCGGTGAGCGTGCCCTGGTGAGCGTGCCCTGGTGAGGGTGCCCTGGTGAGCACCGCCGAGGTGGTCGCTGCCGCACTGGCGGAGCTGGAGGTCCCGGTGACCCGGGACGGCGATGACGCGTTCCTGGTGACGCTGCCGGGGGAGCGCCGGCATCGCACCCTGGTCTGGATCGTCGTCGGTGCGCACGACGTGCTGATCGAATCGTTCGTGTGCCGTCAGCCGGACGACAACCATCAGGACGTCTACCGGTTCCTGTTGCAGCGCAACGCCAGACTCCGCACTGTCGGCTACGCCCTGGACGCCGTCGGGGACATCCACCTGGTCGGTCGGCTGGGCCGGGACTCCATCACCGCGGCCGAGATCGACACCGTCCTCGGGACCGTGCTCGAGGCCTCCGATGCCGACTTCAACGCCATCCTGGAACGCGGCTTCGCCGACGCGATCCGCCGCGAGTGGGCCTGGCGGACCTCCCGCGGTGAGTCCGTACGCAACCTCGAGGCATTCCGGCACCTGATCGACCGCTGAGCTGCGAACCAAGGGCCGACTGCTCCGGCCCCGGTCTCCACCGCGAGCAGCCTGCCCGGATCCCGCTCTGCCCGGTTCCGGCGTTGGCCCCGGCCCCGGCCCCGGCCCCGGCCGCTGATCATGAGAACCTGCACCGGAATTACGGCGTGTCGCTCAATTCTGTCGGCGTGTCGCGTGCAGGATCTCATGATCAACGCGCGGGGGAGCGTGGGCGACCAGGCGGGGCCACGGGCGGGGGCGGCGGCTGAGGCCACGCCGAGACCCGATCGTGACGTCGCCGCGTGCATCCGTGATCACCCACCGTTCCGTCTCTCCCGCAGCGGACCCGGCGTGGGCCGGATCGACCGGTGAACAGGAGCGGGTGGATGAAGGCAGCGCACAGCGGGCCGCGGTGGTCCGGACGGTGGTCCAGGATCGCGGGCGGGGCCGGGGCGGTGGCGATCGTCGCCGCGCTGGTCGCGGGATGCACGTCGAAGAATTCCTCGGACTCGATGCAGGTCTCCGCCGCCGCGCCGGCGGCATCCACCGCGGTGGCCGGCGAGGCCTCATCCGCCGCCGCCGCTACCTCGGCCGCGTCGTCGGCAGCCGGCACGGCCGCCGGCCCGGCCGCCGGCGACACCGCCGGTGGCGGCTACGCCGGCGCAACGCCGCCGGCGAAGTCCGGCAGCTCGACAATCATCCCTGACGACGGACTGGCCAATCGCAAGGTGATCCGGACGGCCAGCCTGAACCTCGAACAGCATCTGCCGGCCGTCATTGACAAGAAGACCCACAAGCCGGACGAGAAGGCCGATGCCGCCGCCCGGGCGAAGGCCGCCCAGGGCATCGCCACCAAGGTTTTCGACATCGGAGCTGCGGCCGGCGGGTTCCGCGGCGCGGTCAACGCCAAGGCCGACACGGTGCTGATCACCCTGCGGGTGCCGGTGGACAACTACGACACGGTGATGGGCAACCTCGCCGCATTCGGGCTGACCACCCAGTTGACCGAAAAGGCCAGCGACGTCACGGGTCAGGTCGTCGACCTGGAGAGCCGGATCGCGACGATGAAGGCCAGCGTTGCCAGGGTCCGGACGCTCTTGGCGGAAGCGAAGACGGTCGGCAGCGTGATCGCGATCGAGTCCGAACTCACCAGCCGGGAGTCCGACCTGGAATCCCTGCTGAGCCAGCAGGCAGCGCTCTCGGACCAGGTCTCGCTGTCCACGATCACGGTGACCGTCACGGCGATCACCGACAAGCCCGTCGCTGCTCCGGTCCCGCCGCCCCCGCCTGCGGTCGCCGCCAAGACCGGTTTCCTCGGAGGTCTCGAGAAGGGCTGGGCGGCAGCGAAATCGTTCGGCCTCTGGGTGGCCTCAGTGGCCGGCGCGCTGCTGCCGTTCGTCCCGGTCATCGCGGTCGTCGTGCTGCTGATCTGGTGGATCCGGCGACGCATGGCGGTGGCCAGGCGCCCGATCCGGATGAACCCGGCGGTCACCGAACCCCCGGCCGCCACCGCCGATTGAACCGGCCGCGGCCCCGAGACCCGCTCCTGTCGGGACGGTCGGGCTGCGGCAGACTGTCCGCATGACGTCGACCCTCATCCTGCTGCGCCACGGCGAGAGCACCTGGAACGCCTTGAACCTGTTCACCGGCTGGGTGGACGTGCCGCTGTCGGAGAAGGGGGAGCGCGAGGCCACGGCCGGCGGCGCCCTGCTGGGCGACGCCCGACTGCTGCCCGACGTGGTGCACACGTCGCTGCTGCGCCGGGCCATCGCCACCGCGAACCTCGCGCTGGACGCCTGCGACCGGCATTGGGTCCCGGTCCGGCGACACTGGCGCCTCAACGAGCGGCACTACGGCGACCTGCAGGGCAAGGACAAGAAGCAGACCTTGCAGACCTATGGCGAGGAACAGTTCATGCTCTGGCGCCGCTCCTACGACGTGCCACCGCCGCCGATCGCCGCCGACAACGAGTTCACCCAGGTCGGAGACCCCCGGTACGCCGACCTGGGCCTCGACCAGCCGGTCACCGAATGCCTCGCCGACGTGGTTGCGCGGTTCCGTCCGTACCTCTACGGGCCCATCGCCGACGACCTGAAAGCGGGCAACACCGTGCTGGTTGCGGCGCACGGCAACTCACTGCGGGCGGCCGTCAAGCTGCTCGACGGGATCAGTGACGAGGCGATAGCCGGATTGAACATCCCGACCGGACAACCGCTGCGGTACGACCTTGACGCCGATCTACGGCCGACCAACCCGGGTGGCACCTATCTGGACCCGGAGGCGGCCGCCGCGGCGGCTCAGGCGGTGGCCAACCAGGGTCGCTGACCTGTGGTCCGGCCGTCGCCCCGGCGGCGTTCGCGGATGAACATCCGGTGAACGAGGCGTGATGGTTCGCGGAAACCCTGCCGGGAGTGACCGACAGGGCGCCCTTGCGGCCGGGCGCCACCCGTTCGGCGTCCTACCATGCGGGTGTGGCCATCGTGGGATACCTGGCGGCAGCGCTCGGTGGCGCCCTGCTCGGCTGGCTGCTGTGCGCCGTGCTGCTGCGCCGTCCGGAACGCCACCATGTCCCGGCCGAGAGTGACACCTCCCGGTTGGCGGCCGAGGTCGTCGCCGAATCGTCCAACGGGTACGCGGTCGCCGACGCCGACGGCAATCTGCTCCTGACCAACACCAGGGCGGTCGCCCTCGGCGTGGTGCGGGCCGGAATGCCCGACGAGCGGATCGCCGAGGCGATCGAACGGGCTGCGGTTTCGGGCGAGCTGGTGGACGTGGAGATCGGCGCCGTCGAGACGGCCGCCGACCTCGCCGCCGGCCCGCGCTCGCAGCCCGGTGCTGTGCATGCGGTTGTCCGGTCCATCGGTGACGGGCTGATCCTGGTGTCGGCGAGCGACGAGTCCGCTGCTCAACGGGTCGAAGCGGTCCGTCGGGACTTCGTGGCCAACGTGTCGCACGAACTCAAGACGCCGGTCAGCGCCATCGCGTTGCTGGCCGAGGCCGTCCTTGACGGCGCCGATGACCCTGAGACGGTGCGGCACTTCGCCGGCAAGCTGCTCCGCGAGGCGAATCGACTGGGCGCCCTGGTCAACGAATTGATCGCGTTGTCGCGGCTGCAGGGTGCCGATCCGCTCAGCGACCTGGCCGTGGTCGAGGTCGACGCGGTGGTGGCGGAAGCGCTCGGCCGGGTGGCAACGGCCGCGGAGTCGGCCGGCATAGCGGTGACCGCTGACGCCCCGTCCGGCCTGCTCGTGCTCGGCGACCGGACGTTGCTGGTCACCGCGGTCGCCAATCTGATCGACAACGCGGTCAACTACTCGCCCGACCTGGCGCCGGTGACGGTGAGCCGGCGGGCCCGGGACGGAATGGTCGAGATCGCGGTCACCGACCGTGGCATCGGGATCCCCACCGAGCACCAGCAGCGCGTCTTCGAGCGGTTCTTCCGGATCGACCCGGCCCGGTCCCGGATGACCGGCGGCACCGGCCTCGGCCTGGCCATCGTCAAGCACGTCGCAGCCAACCACGGCGGCAGCGCAGGCGTCTGGAGCCGACCAGGCACCGGGTCGACGTTCACCCTGCGGATCCCGCAGGTGCCCGCCACCGGTGGGCAGGACGGCGGGACCGCCGCGGGCGTGGCTGCCGGTCGACCGAACCAGGTCGCCGACACCGTCACCCGCTCGGCCCCCGCCCAGCGGGTGGGCGCCCGAGCCGCGGCAGACCTACCGCCGGTGCCCGTTCCGGGTCCGGCCACCAGCGACCGAGGAGCACTGTGACGCGCGTTCTGATCGTCGAGGACGAGGAGTCGATGGCCGACCCGTTGGCCTTCCTGCTGCGGAAGGAGGGCTTCACCACCGCGATCGCGGCGACCGGTCCGGACGCGCTCACCGAGTTCGACCGCAACGGGGCCGACATCGTGCTGCTCGACGTGATGCTGCCGGGGATGAGCGGCACCGAGGTGTGCAAGCAGCTACGCGTGCGGGCGGCCGTTCCGGTGATCATGGTGACGGCGCGTGACGGCGAGATCGACAAGGTGGTCGGCCTGGAGATCGGCGCCGACGACTACGTCACCAAGCCATATTCGGCGCGCGAGTTGATCGCCCGGATCCGGGCGGTGCTGCGACGAGGGTCGGAGGCCGACGATCTCTCCGACGCGGTGCTGCAGGCGGGTCCGGTGCGGATGGACGTCGACCGGCACGTGGTGAGCGTCGGCGGCGGCGAGGTGCCGCTGCCCCTGAAAGAGTTCGACCTGCTCGAGTACCTGATGCGCAACGCCGGCCGGGTACTCACCAGGGGCCAGCTGATCGACCGGGTGTGGGGATCGGACTATGTCGGCGACACCAAGACATTGGATGTCCACGTCAAACGGCTCCGCGGCAAGATCGAACCGGACCCGGCGGCCCCGCGGTTCCTGATCACCGTGCGCGGGCTGGGCTACAAGCTCGAGGCCTGAGGCCCGCAGCGCCCTCCACCGCGGTAGGGCCCTCGACCGCGGTAGGGCTCTCGACCGCACTGTGGCCCCGCGGGCCGCTGAGGTATCGCTCACGGGGTGCAGGACGGCGCGGTCCGGCTCGGTACCGTTGCGCCATGACCGACATCGGGACCGGCCCGGTCCGGATCGCCGAGGCGCCGGTGTTGCTCTCCACCGCCTCGGCGTTCCCGGAACCGGTCGCGGCGGCGTTCTCCCTGGCCGCGGATCTCGGGTACGACGGTCTCGAGATCATGGTGATGACGGAGACCGCCAGCCGGGACGCCGACGCGCTGCACCGGTACATGGACGACCACCAGTTGCCGATCCGTTCCATCCACTCGCCCTGCCTGCTGATCACCGCGCGGGTCTGGTCCACCGATCCGCTGGTCAAGCTGGCCCGCTCGATCGACCTCGCCGAGCAGGTCGGCGCGTCGACGGTGGTGCTGCATCCGCCGTTCGTCTGGCAGCGGTCGGCGTCGGCGGTCTTCGTCGACTCGGTCGCCGAGCTGCAGTCGCGGACCGATGTGCGGATCGCGGTGGAGAACATGTTCCCGGTGAAGGTTGCCGGGGCGATGGTCAACAGCTACCGCCCACACTGGGACCCGGTGTCGTCGGGCTACCGCTGGTTCACCCTCGATCTGTCGCACACCGCGGCGTCGGCCAGCGACGCGATGGCGATGGCCGCGCGGATGGGGCCGGGCCTCGGCCACGTGCATCTCGCCGACGGCTCGGGCGCGCCCAAGGATGAGCACCTGGTTCCGGGCCGGGGCAACCAGCCGTGCGCCGAGTTCCTCGAGATGCTGGCCCGCGACGGTTTCGACGGCGCGGTGGCTGTCGAGATCAACACCAGGGGTCGCACCAACGCGGTGCGCGAGGAGGACATGGCCGAGGCACTCTCCTTCGCCCGGCTGCACCTGGCCGCGCCCGCCGCCGCCGACCCAGGCGCGCCCCCGGACTGACCCGGCACCCGACGCCCGGTCCGCCGGCGACCCGGTGCGACCGCCGCGACGGACTCGCCCCGCCCGACATCGCTGATCAACTGGCTCGATTTCGGGGACGAATCGGGCAGGATCGAGCCAAACGATCAGCGACCAGCCGACATCGCTGCCCTGGTGGTGCGCCCGCCCCGCTACAGCCGGCGTCCGCCGACGAGCGCGGGCCAGCCGACGAACGCGGGTCAGACGGAAGCCGCGATCAGCAAAGAGCGCCGATCGGCAAAAGTGCGCCGATCAGCCGTGGAGCACGCCGATCAGCCGGGAAGCGCAGATCAGCCGGAGAGCACGCCGATCAGCCGGGTGACCTCACCGGCCAACGCCGTCCGGCCCGCCCCGAAGTACTTGCGCGGATCGACGCTCGCCGGGTTGGCCGCCAAGAAGTCGCGCAGCGCCGCGGTCAGCACGATGTTCAGATGCGTCGCGATGTTGATCTTCGTCAACCCAGCGCCGACGGCCCGGCGGAGCTCGTCGTCCGGTACCCCGGACGAGCCGTGCAGCACCAGCGGGACGTCGACCGCTGCGGCGATCTCGGCGACCCGGTCCAGGTCGAGCGAGGCGGTCCGCTCGGTCATCGCGTGCGACGAGCCGACCGCGACGGCCAGCGCGTCAACGCCGGTGGCGGCGACGAACGCGGCCGCCTCGCCCGGATCTGTGCGCACTCCGGGGGCGTGCACGCCGTCCTTGCCGCCGACCTCGCCCAGTTCGGCCTCCACCCAGACCCCGGCCGCGTGCGCGCGGGCGACCACCGCGGCGGTGCGGGCCACGTTCGCCGTGTAGTCCAGCTTCGACGCGTCGAACATCACCGAGGTGAAGCCGAGCGCAATGGCCTCGTCGATCAACGCCTCGTCGGTGGCGTGGTCCAGATGCACCACCACCGGCACCGACGACGCCTTCGCGACCGCCAGGGTCGCCAGCCCGATCGGTGCGAGGGCGCCGTGGTAGGCCGCGGCGTTCTCGGAGATCTGCAGGATCACCGGTGCGGACACCGCCTCGGCGCCGGCCACCAGCGCCTCGGCGTGCTCGAGCTGGATGACGTTGAATGCGCCGATTCCGCTGTGTGCGGCCCGGGCGGCCGGCAGCAGAGCCTCGGACGGGCACCAGGGGCATCTCAGACCGCCTCGTCCAGGATGATCGAGCGGGTCAGGTGTCGCGGGGCGTCCGGATCCAGGCCGCGGTCCAGGGCCAGCTCGACAGCCAGTCGCTGAGCGGTCACCAGCGAGGCCATCGGGTCTCCGACACTGAGGACAACGGCTGCACCGGTGGCCTCGATCTGGTCGACCAGCCCGGGCGGCGCAACGCCGAAGATCCAGACCAGGGAGTGTTCCTCGGCGACCGAGATCGGCCCGTGCCGGTAGTCGTACACCGGGTACGACTCGGCCCAGGCCAGTGCCGCTTCGCGCATTTTGAGGGCGGCCTCGTTGGCCAGCCCCACGGTGGGCCCGTGCCCCAGGTACGTGAAGTGCACCTTGTCCTGCCAGTCGTCGGGCAGCTCGGCGGCCAGCGCCGCCCGGCAGTCGGCGACAGCGTCGGTCAGGTCATGACCGAGCCCGGCCCGAAGCAGAGCCAGCGCCGTGGTCGCGAATCTGGTCTGCACCACGGACTTCTCGTCGGCGAACGGCAAGGTGATGACATCGTCGGCGGCGCTGGCACCGGGGGAGTCCGGGTCCCCGACGATGATCAGGGTGCGCTGCTCGTCCGGCAGCGCGGCGAGCAGCTCCAGGACCTCGGTGGTGGTACCGGACCGGGTGATCGCGACCACCAGGTCGTAACGGCGCCCGGCCGGGAATTCCGACGCCGCGAACGCATCGGACTCGCCGAGTCCGGCCTCCTCCCGGTACGCGGCGTAGGACTGCGCGATGAACCAGCTGGTGCCACAGCCGACCACGGCGATCCGCGCACCGGCCGCCGGTAGCCGGTCGGCGTATTCCACTGCGACTTCGGCGGCCCGGAGCCAGGTCTCGGGCTGGGACGCGATCTCCGTCGTGACGTGGGAGGCGGGACTCACGTGACTGCTCCTGCGGGTCAGGCCGCCGACCAGCGACTTCTCGATGGGCGAGAAGCGGACGACGACGGGGATGATGGCGACGATGCTGACTGCGACAGTAGTGCCGAACGGCGCTCCAGAGTCCGAACGTGGGCAGCGCCGCCGTCAACGGTTGCAGCGTGCCGGCTCTGGATCATCGTTCTCCTCTCGTCAAGCCGATCACGCGAACTGTGACCGCACCGCGAGCATGTCCGGCCGGGTGCTGTCCGGTCACGCGGTCAGCAACGGGTGCGAGTCGATGGCGGCCGCGACAGCGCCCAGCACGCCGGCGCGGTGGCCCAGCGCGGTGACGGCGACCGTGACGTCGTTGGCGACCCGGGGCAGCGTATAGCGGTTGATCGCGGCGGCGACCGCGTCGACCAGCGGTCCCGCGGCGTCGGCCAGGTCGCCGCCGATCACCACCGCCTGGGGGGCCAGTGCATTGCAGAGGTCGGCGAGCGCCCGGCCGATCTCCCGACCCATGTCGGTGACCACCCGGACGGCGGCCCGATCCCCGGAGCGGAGCAACGCGACCAGGTGCTCTGCGGTGGTCGCGTCGGGATAGGCGCCCTTGAGCAGTTCCAGCGCCCCGGGCACGGTTGCGACAGTCTCCAGGCAGCCGCGGTTTCCGCAGCTGCAGATGATGCCGTCCTCGCGCACCTGGACGTGGCCGATCTCGCCGGCGCCGCCCCGGGCGGCCCGGTACAGCCGACCACCCAGCACCAGTCCGGCGCCGATCCCGGACGACACCTTGACGTACACGATGTCGTCGAGACCTCTTGCGGCCCCGAACATCCGCTCGCCCATGGCCCCGAGGTCCGCATCGTTCTCGGCGACCACCGCGAGGCCGGTGAGGCTCGCAAGAGTGCGGCCCGGCACGGATCCCTGCCAGGTCGACATCCGCCGGGACACCACGGTGCCGGTCGCCGGGTCGAGCATGCCGGGGATCCCGAGCACCAGGCGGACCACCTGGGAGCGCTCGACGCCGGACTCCACCAGGGCCTCGTCGAGGAGCTCGGCGGCCCGGCGCAGCGAGTCCGGGCCGGTGCCGTCCACGTCCCAGCGGGCGGCCCGCTCTGCGCGCACCCCACCGGCCAGGTCGGAGATGGCCACCCGGATGGAGTCGTGGGCCAGGTCCATGCCGGCCACCAGCTCTCGTGCGGTGACCAGCCTGAGCAGCCGGCCGGGCCGACCGGTCCGCGCGGATCTGTCGTGCTCCCCGGACTCCGCGACCAGACCTTCGGCCACGAGCTCCGCGATCAGGCTCGAGACGGTGGTGCCGGACAACCCGGTGGCCCGCGACAGTGCCGCCCTGGACACCTCGGTGTGACGCTGCAACTCGTGGATCACCAGCCGCCGGTTGGCCGACCGCAACGAGGTCAACCCTCGGGGCGGAGCGACCGTGGCTGACATGGCGAGAAGGATGCAGGTTTCGCCGGAGTTCGTCAAGAATCCGAGGCAATCTCGGTGCGCGAGAGTGAATCAAAGGACCGGTAACTCTGCGCGTGACTGCACGAAACGGGGAGTTCTGACGCGGGCATGACAGATATCAGCCGGAGTAAGAGGAAACCGCCCGCGAATCGGTGCCCTCATGCTCTGGTGTCCTGGCAGGACGCTGGTGTCCGCCGGTGACCTCACGGTGAGCAGATGTCCGAACCCTCGGCGGCCGGCCCCGCTGCCGGCCACCCGGTCCTGCGTCCGACGGTGCGGTCCGACCCGGGCGCGCCCGCTGCGGCGCGGGCGGGGTGCTCGCGAACGGCGCGGACCGCGCGCACCGGCCCGTACCATCGACCGGTGAGCCTGCACCTCTACGACACGGCGACCCGGTCCGTGCGCCCCTTCGTCCCGCTGCGCGAGGGCCAGGTCTCGCTGTACCACTGCGGCGCCACGGTGCAGTGGCAACCGCACATCGGGCATCTGCGAGGTGCCGGCATCGTGTACGACGTCCTGCGCCGGTGGTTGGAGCACTCCGGATACGCGGTGCTGCACGTCCGCAACGTCACCGATATCGACGACAAGATTCTCACCAAGGCGGCCGAGGCCGGCCGCCCGTGGTGGGAGTGGGCGACCAGCCACGAACGCGCCTTCGCCGACGCGTACGACGCGCTGGGCTGCCTGCGCCCGTCCATCGAACCGCGCGCGACCGGTCACATCCCGCAGATCGTCGAGATGATCGCGGAGCTGATCGAGGCCGGCAAGGCGTACCCGGCGGCCGGGGATGTGTACTTCGCGGTCCGGTCGCAACCGGACTACGGATTTCTCTCCGGGCAGCGACTCGATGAGATGGTGCAGGGTGAATCGGAGGGCGTCGGCAAACGGGACGCCGTCGACTTCACCCTGTGGAAGGGCGCGAAACCCGATGAGCCGCACTGGGACTCGCCGTGGGGTCCGGGCCGGCCCGGGTGGCACATCGAGTGTTCCGCGATGGCTCGTGCCTACCTCGGCGACGAGTTCGACATCCACGGCGGTGGGCTGGATCTGGTGTTCCCGCACCACGAGAACGAGGCCGCGCAGTCGCACGGTGCCGGCGGATCGTTCGCGCAGTACTGGATGCACTCGTTCTGGGTGACCATGGCCGGCGAGAAGATGTCCAAGTCGCTGGGCAACGTGCTGTCGGTGCCGGCGATCACCGAGCACACCCGGCCCATCGCGCTGCGGTACTACCTGGTCTCGGTGCACTACCGGTCGTCGATCGAGTACTCGCGGGAGGCGCTGGACGATGCGGCGACCGCGTTCGGCCGGATCGAGGCGTTCCTGGACCGGGTCGCCGATCGGGCGGGCGAGGTGACCGTCGGCTACCTGCCATCCGAGTTCAGCGCGGCCATGGACGACGACCTCGGCGTCCCGAAGGCGCTCGCCGTCGTCCACGATGTGGTGCGACAGGGAAACTCCGCGATGGCGGGCGGCCGGCACCCCGACGCGCTGGAGCTGGCCTCGTCGGTGCGGGCGATGCTCGGGGTGCTGGGTCTTGACCCGTTCTCGGCTCCGTGGGTGGGAACGGGCGCCGACGATCGGCTGACCGAGGCGACCGACGCCCTGATCCAGCAGCTGCTGGCCGACCGCGCAGCGGCCAGGGCGGCCAAGGACTTCGCGACTGCTGACGCGATACGAAACCGGTTGGTCGCCGCAGGATTCGCCATCGAGGACACCCCGGACGGCCCACTGTGGTCGGTCGCCGGCGCCGTCGGCGCCTGACCCATTCCCTCCGGCCGCCCGGCGGCCTGCAGCGATCCGCACGACACTGGTGAAGAACGAGAAGGAGCACGCCGAGATGGCCGGGAATTCCCAGCGCCGCGGTGCCGTCCGTAAGGACGGCACCAAGAAGGGCCCCGTCGTGGGTTCGGGTGGCAAGCCGCGTAGCTCGCTGCGCGGAAAGGGTCCTACGCCGCCCGCCGAGGAACGCAAGGGTCACCCGAAGGCCCGCCGCGCCGCGGCCGCGGCCAAACGCGAGAGCAAGGCTCCGGCCCGACGGGTCAAGGAGCTGCCGGAGACCGTTGTCGGCCGCAACCCGGTGGTCGAGGCCTTGCGCGCCGGGGTGCCGGCCACCGCGCTCTACGTAGCGCAGGGCGTGGCCACCGACGAGCGGGTGACCGAGGCGGTCCGCACGGTCGCCAACAAGGGCATCGCGCTGATCGAGACGTCCCGCCAGGAACTCGACCGGCTCACCGGCAACGCCATCCACCAGGGCCTGGCGCTGCAGGTACCGCCGTACGAGTACGCGCACCCGGAGGACCTGATGCGGATCGCGGTCGACTCCGGTCGCCCGCCGCTGCTGGTGGCGGTGGACGGCGTCACCGACCCGCGGAACCTGGGCGCGATCGTCCGATCGGCCGCCGCGTTCGGCGCGCACGGGGTGCTCGTGCCCGAGCGCCGCTCGGCCGGGATGACGGCGTCGGCCTGGCGGACGTCAGCCGGGACCGCCGCCCGGATCCGCGTCGGTCGGTGCACCAACCTGGTGCGCACTCTGAAGGACTGGGCCGCCCAGGGGCTGATGGTGGCCGGTCTGGATGCCGACGGCACAGTCGACACCGATGCGTTCGAGCTGGCCACCGGACCATTGGTGATCGTGGTCGGTTCGGAGGGGCGCGGGCTGGCCCGGCTCACCCGCACGGTGTGCGACGTCACCGTCTCCATCCCGATGTCACGGACGGTCGAATCCCTCAACGCCTCGGTGGCCACCGGCGTCGTCCTGGCCGAAGTGGCCCGCCGGCGCCGCGTCGAGAGCTGACGGCTGCCCGCGGTTCGGCGGTGCGGCTGTGGTGAAGTCGGCCCGACCGGCTGCTGGTTGAACCGGTCGGGCCTGAGCGGTTGTTGCCTCCGGAAACAACGCCCGCCTTGTTTCGGTGGGTGCCCGGCTGCCGTGTCGCTAACCGGTGCCCGGCCGGGCGTCCTGGCTCTACAGATTCCTCAGCACCGTCTCGATGCGGGAGCGCGCGCCGCCGGTGACGCCGCCGGTGGTCATCCCGGTGACGATGCGTGCGGCCAGCTCGCGGAGCTTGAGGTTGGCGTGCTGGGAGTGCCACTTGAGGAGCGCGAAGGCCTCGACCTCGGTGAGCTCGAAGACCGCCATCAGCGCGCCCTTCGCCTGCTCGATCACCGGCCGACCGGCGCGTTGCGCCGGCCAGCGCTTCCGGCAACCGATGGCTGACGACGTGCTGCTCCCATCGGGTCAGGTCGAGGAGATAGCCGGTCAGCCGCTCGATCTGGCCGTCCGGGCCGCGAACTGCCTCACCTACGGCGATCACCGAGTGCTCCCGCCGGTGGGCGTCGACGATGCGATGCCGGTAGCAGTACCGGCCGCCATGGGTAGCCGCCGCAACGATCAGCGTCTGCGTGCGGGCCCGGTCGTCGGGATGTTGGTGGGCCAGGAGCAGCTCCGTGGTCGGGACGATGTCGCCGGCGGCGAAGCCGTGCAGCCGGTAGACCTCGTCGGACCACCACCAGGTGCCGAGGCGGACGTGGTAGCTGTACCGACCGGGAGGTTGCTCGACGTTGCCGGGTAGGGCAGTGGCGACGAGCGAAGCGACCGACACACCCAGACCCTTCCGGCCGGCTACCCGCGCTGGTGGTTTCAGCGGCGCACCGCGCGGCGGGGGCATCCGCCCCCTGAAGGTCAGTACGTACCGGGCGGGGGTCTACGGATGCAGCTTCCGGTAGGCCATGCGCCGACCGGCTCACCGCGTCGGCCGAACCGGAGGGGGCCGAGCGGCTTCAAGGCCATTCCCGGGAAAGTCGGATCGATGCGGGGAGATACGACAGGGGCGGCCCGGCGAACCGGGCCGCCCCTGCGGCTACTGCGTGCTCTACGAGCGGGTCAGACCGGCACCGCGGCGGACGCCGCGAGGCGCTCGCCGGTGGTCGGGTCGAACAGGTGGATGTGCACGTTGTCGGACACTGTCGCGCGGATGGTCGCGCCCTGGCTCAGCTGCACCCTGGCGTCGGCCCGGATGACCATGCGGCCACCGTCGCCGGTGTGCCCGTGGATGTAGGAGTCCGCACCCAGTTCCTCGACCAGGTCGACGGTCACCGGGATGCCCTCGCTGCCGAGCACCAGGTTCTCGGGACGGATCCCGAAGGTGACCTCGGAGAGCTTCTTGGAGTTCGCCTCGTTGATCAGGTCGCGCGGCAGCGGCACCATGGTCTCGCCCAACTGCGCACCGTCGGCCACCAGCGGCAGGGTGAGCAGGTTCATCGCGGGCGAGCCCATGAACCCGGCGACGAAGACATTCGCGGGCTTGTCGTACAGGCTTCGCGGGGTGTCGCACTGCTGCAGCAGACCGTCCTTGAGCACCGCGACGCGGTGGCCCATGGTCATGGCCTCCACCTGATCGTGCGTGACGTAGACGGTGGTGGTGCCGAGCCGGGACTGCAGCTCGGCGATATTCGCACGGGTCTCCACGCGCAGCTTCGCGTCCAGGTTGGACAACGGCTCGTCCATCAGGAACACGGATGGCTCGCGGACGATCGCGCGGCCCATCGCGACCCGCTGGCGCTGGCCACCGGAGAGGGCCTTCGGCTTGCGGTCCAGGTACTTCTCCAGGTCGAGCAGGCCGGCGGCCTCGCGCACCTTGGTGGCGATCTCGGACTTGTTGACACCGCGGAGCTTGAGCGCGAAGCCCATGTTCTCGGCGACCGTCATGTGCGGGTACAGCGCGTAGGACTGGAACACCATCGCGATGTCCCGGTTCTTCGGCGGCACGTTGGTGACGTCGCGGCCACCGATCAGGATGCGGCCCTCGTTGATGTCCTCGAGACCGGCCAGCATTCGCAGCGCGGTGGACTTGCCCGAACCGGACGGTCCGACCAGGACCAGGAACTCGCCGTCGACGATTTCCAGGCTCAGCTTGTCGACGGCGCGCACCACCGGAGTCCCCGGGTAGATGCGCGATGCTTCGTCGTAGGTGACTTCGGCCATGGGCCAGGCCCCTTCCAGTGGTTGGATAGCGCTTTCCAGACCCACCGTAGCGGCTCGTCGCCGAGAATGCCAGCGAAGAGCGGAAAGCGCTTTCCGGCAGGCCGGTTCAGAATCGATCCACCGCACCGGGCCCGGTCCTGTGCGGCACCCGGCAGCACGGCTAAGTTCTGGTGATGGAGCGGAGCCACCGGATCCGGCCGCCGGCCACCCTGGCCTCGCTGGCCGCCGAACTGGGGGTCTCCCGGACCACGGTCTCCAACGCCTACAACCGCCCCGACCAGTTGTCGCCGCAGTTGCGGGCCAGGGTGATGGAGGCCGCCCGACGGCTGGGTTACCCCGGGCCGGACCCGGTGGCGAGATCGTTGCGCACCCGCAAGGCCGGTGCCATCGGGCTGCTGCTGACCGAGCAACTCTCCTACGCGTTCCGCGATCCGGCCGCGGTGGCGTTCCTCGAGGGTCTGTCCATGGCGTGCGACCAGGCCCGGACGGGATTGCTACTGGTGCCGGCCAGCCCCGACTCCGAGGATGTGCGCGCGGTGTCCGGCGCCGCGGTCGACGGGTTTGTCGCGTACTCGATGCCGGACGACGACCCGCATCTGGCGGCCATGCTGGCCAGGCCGGTGCCGTCGGTGATCTGCGACCAGCCGTACCTGGGCGGCACCGATCTGGTCGGGATCGACGACGCGGCGGCCATGCGCGGCATCGCCGACCACCTGATCGCCCTCGGTCACCGGCGGATCGCGGTGATCTGCATGCGGCTCGGCCGCTCGCACCGGGATGGCCCGGTCGATCTGGCCAGCCAGCTCTCGGCGCACTACCACGTGCAGCGCAACCGGCTGGCCGGTCTGCGGGACGGTTTCACCGCCGCCGGAGTGGCCTGGGACCGGGTACCGGTGGTCGAGCGGTTCGAGCACTCGGTGTCCGCCGGCGCCTCCGCGACCGCCGAGGCGCTCAGTCTCGACCCCGGGATCACCGCGCTGATCGCCACCTCCGACGTGATGGCGATGGGGGCGATCGAGGAACTGCAACGGCGGCGGCAGCGGGTGCCCGAGGACGTGTCGGTGACCGGGTTCGACGGCATCAGGGCGGCACGGCGAGCTCGGCCTGACGACCGTGGGTCAGCCGGTGGTGGACAAGGGCAGCCAGGCGGGCCGGCTGCTGCTCGATCCCGCGCAGCGGCCACAGGCCCGCAGGGTGATGCTGCCGACCACCTTCGTGGCCGGCCGGACCAGCGGGCCGCCGCGGCTGTGAACTGAACCGGGCCTGGACGGCCAACGTGATGCGGGCACCGGGGCGGCATGCCTGCGCCGGGGCAATGGTTCGGACACGCGTTCGGCAGACAGTTCGAACGCACACATGGGTTCGAATCGAACACAAGGGAGTGTCGGATGACGGACAGCGGATCGATGGTGATCGTCGGCGGCGGCCTGGCCGCGGCTCGGGCGGCGGAGACGCTCCGCGCCGAAGGGTTCGACGGGACGGTGACGATTGTCGCCGCGGAGGACGAGCTGCCGTACGAGCGCCCGCCGCTGTCCAAGGGCTTCCTGTCCGGTGGCGACGCCCGGGAGGTGATCTTTCCGCACGACCGGGCCTGGTACTCCGAGCAGCGCATCGAGCTGCGGCTGGGGGTGGCGGCCACCGGCCTGGACCGGCAGACCCGCTCGCTCGCCCTCGCCGATGGCAGCTCGCTGGACTACCGGCACCTGCTGCTGGCCACTGGATCGGCGGCCCGGAAGCTGCCGATCCCCGGCGCCGACGCCGACGGGGTGTTGAGTCTGCGCACGGTGGCGGACTCGGAGCGGCTCAAGGCCGCGCTTGCCGGGGGCGGTCGACGGCTGGCGGTGGTCGGGGCGGGGTGGATCGGGTTGGAGGTGACCTCCGCGGCGCGCGGCTACGGCAACCAGGTCACCGTGATCGAGCCACAGGCCCAGCCACTGCTTGCAGCACTGGGACCCGAGCTCGGCGCGGTGTTCGCCGACCTGCACCGCGAGCACGGGGTGGACTTGCGCCTGAACACGGGGGTGACCGAGTTCACGGTGTCCGGCGGCCGCATCACCGGTGTGCGCACCGATGCCGGTGACGAGGTCCCGGCTGATCTGGTCGTGGTCGGGGTCGGTGCCCGGCCGAACACCGAGCTGGCCGAACAGGCCGGCCTGACCGTTGACAACGGCATCGTCACCGACGCGGCGCTGCACACCTCCGACCCGCACATCTGGGCCGCCGGTGACGTGGCGAACGTCGCGAATCCGCTGCTGGGCCGGCAGATCCGGGTCGAGCACTGGGACAACGCCAACGCTTCCGGGCCGATCGCGGCGAAGTCGATGCTGGGTCAGGCGGTCTCGTACGACCACCTGCCGTTCTTCTTCACCGACCAGTACGACCTCGGGATGGAGTTCACCGGCGTGTCCGACGGTGCCGATGCCCTGGTCTACCGCGGCGACCGGGCCGGCCGGGAGTTCATCGTGTTCTGGACGGCCGCCGGTCGGGTGATCGGCGGGATGAACGTCAATGTCTGGGATGTCGCCGAGCCGATCGGCGCCCTGATCCGGTCGGGCGCTGTGGTCGACCCGGCCCGGCTGGCCGACCCGGACGTGCCGCTGGGCTCCCTCGCCGGCTGACCCTCTGACGTCCTCCACACACCGCGTCCTCCACACACCGCGGCGACTTTCCCCGGTAGATGGGTCCGTTTTGCGCGGGTTATCTCGACGCGGCGTGTGTGGAATCAGAGGTGCGGGGAAGCAGCGGTGCGCGAGTCAGAGGTGCGTGCGACAGAGGGTGGGAGTCAGAGCGACAGCGATGGCAGCACCCGCTCCGGGTGCCTGGCCGAGGCGAGGATGGTGAGCAGGTCCGCGACCTGGGACGGTCCGGCGATCCGGATGCCGGCCGTGGTGGGGCCGGCGCCGACCTTGACCGTCAGGTCGCGGGGGCCGAGCGCTTCGAACGCGTGCTCGTCGGTGACATCATCACCGATGAACACGGTTGCCGTGGCACCGATCTCATCGACCAACTCGGCGAAAGCCGTGCCTTTGTCGGTTTCCACCACCGACAGCTCGAAAACCTTCTTGCCGCGCAGCAGGTTCACCCCGTGCCAGTGTGCGGCGCCGGACCGGAGCTCGTCGGCGACCGCGGCCGCGTCGTCCTGCGATGCCGACCGCAGATGCACTGCGCGGCCGGTCGGTTTGATCTCGACGTGCACGCCCTCCCGACCGTGGGCGATCCGGTTGACCTCGGTGTCGAGCTTGGCCAGCAGGGCCGCCTGGTCGTCGGTCAGCTGGTCCTGGTGCGGGGCGTACTGGCCACCGATCAACCCGGCGATCGCGGGGGACTCGGCGCCGTGGCTGCCGATCAGCCGGGCCGGACCGATGTCGCCCAGCAGCTGCCGCAGATCGTCCAGCGACCGGCCCGAGACCACGGCGACCGTCGTGCCCGGCAGCGATGCCAGGGTGCGCAGCGCCTCGACCGAACCGGGCAGCGGTCGGGCCTGCGAGGGGTCCTCGACCAGCGGAGCCAGGGTGCCGTCGAAGTCGGTACCCACCAACAGGTTCGGCGTGTCGCAGATCTCCGCGACCGCGGCCACCGCCTCGACCGGTAGTCGCCGGACCGCGGCGGCGACCGGATCCTTGGTGTCCTCGAGGGCCGAGAGGAATGTTGCCGCCCAGCGGTCGACGTCGTGGGCCAGCACCTGCCGGCGCAGTAGCCGCATCCGGCGGCGGGCCTCGCCGCCCGACATCGACAGCGCGGTCCGCAGACCGTCCTTCACGCCGTCGATGTCGTAGGGGTTCACCAGTACCGCCGACCGCAGCTCGCTCGCGGCGCCGGTGAACTCGCTGAGCACCAGCACCCCGTCGCTACCGGTCCGGCAGGCCACATACTCCTTGGCCACCAGGTTCATTCCGTCGCGCAGCGGCGTCACCGCCATCACGTCGGCCGCGGCATAGAACGCGGCGAGGTCGTCGCGCGGGAAGGACTGGTGCAGATAGTGCACGGCCGGCCGGCCGATCCGGGCGTGTTCGCCGTTGAGCGCCCCGACCTGGCGTTCGATCTCTTCGCGCATCCGGATGTAGGAGCCGAGGCGTTCCCGCGACGGCGTCGCGATCTGCACCATCACCGCGTCGGCCACCACCGGGTCCTTCTCCGCCAGCAGTTCGCCGAACGCCTGCAGCCGGATGTTGATGCCCTTGGTGTAGTCGAGCCGGTCGACTCCCAGGATGATCTTTCGCGGGTCGCCCAGATCGTGGCGCAGGTTCGCCGCCGCCTCGGTGATCGGGGGAGAGGCGGCCAACGCGCTCTGGGCGGCGGAGTCGATCGAGATCGGGAACGACCCGGCCCGAATGGTCCGTCCTTCGAACTCGATGGTGCTGCCCGAGGTGGCCGCGCCCGCGAGCTGCCGGGCCAGCCGGACGAAGTTGCGGGCACCGCCGGGAAGCTGGAAGCCGATCAGGTCCGCGCCCAGCAGACCGTTGATGACCTGGGTCCGCCAGGGGAGCCGAACGAACAGCTCCACCGGCGGGAACGGGATGTGCAGGAAGAAGCCGATCCGGACGTCCGGACGCAGCTCCCGCAGCATCCGCGGCACCAGCTGCAGCTGATAGTCGTGCACCCAGACGGTCGCGTCCGGCGCGGCGACCTCGGCCGCCTTGACCGCGAACCTCCGGTTGACGTCGATGTAGGACTCCCACCACTGGCGGTGGAACTCGGAATCGGCGACAGCGTCGTGATAGAGCGGCCAGAGGGTGCCGTTGGAGAACCCCTCGTAGTAGGACGCCACCTCGTCCGTGGACAGCGGCACCGGGTAGAGGGTCAGTCCGTCCGTGGTTGTGGGTTCCGGCTCCTCGTCCGGCTGCCCGGGCCAACCGATCCAGGCGCCCTCGCGGCGGGACAGGATCGGCGCCAGCGCGGTGACCAGCCCGCCGGGTGCCTGCCGGGCCCTGGTGCTGCCATCGGGGAGCTTCTCCAGGTCGAACGGCAGTCGGTTCGCGACCACCACCATCGAGGACTGATCGCCGCTGGCCGGAACCGTCGCGCTGCTGCCGTCACCCTTGGCGACATGCCCCCCGTTGAGCGGTGAGGGCGGGCGCTGCGTGGATGTGGTCACGCACCGACCCTACTGACCGCGCCGACCGCTGACTGACGCGGCGACAGTGGCCGAGCCCGGCGGTCGTCGGGCCGGAGGGGACGTGGCGCGGGGCACAGGTAGCACCTTTCGGTGGCGACACGCCGGGTGGGCGCGGCGTGTCGCCAGCAGAACCTGCTACCTCTGATCTGCGGCGATGGCAGCGGGTGGGCGCCGGGCACAGGTAGCACCTTTCGGTGGCGACACGCCGGGCGGGCGCGGCGTGTCGCCAGCAGAACCTGCTACCTCCGAGCTGCGGCGATGGCAAACGCCGGAGAGCTCGGCGGCGACCGGGTCGGGTGCGTCGGCCTCAGTGGCCGAATGGGTCCGGCACGGTCCCGGGGATCCAGGAGTTTCCCGGTACCCCCCAGCCGTTGGCCTTGACCATCTTGCGGGCCGCCCTGGCGTGCCGGCCGACCAGCCGGTCGAGGTAGAGCTTGCCGTCGAGGTGGTCGGTCTCGTGCTGCAGGCAGCGGGCGAAGAACCCGGTGCCCTCCACCTCGACCGGTCGGTTCTCGACGTCGACGCCGGTCACCTTGGCCCACTCGGCCCGCCCGGTCGGGAAGTTCTCGCCGGGCACCGAGAGGCAGCCCTCGTAGTCGTCGTCCGGGTCGGGCATGGTCTCCGGGATCGCCGAGGTCTCCAGGACCGGGTTGACGACATGCCCGCGGTGCCGCACGCCGGCGTCGTCCGGGCAGTCGTAGATGAACACCCGGCGGCTGTCGCCGACCTGGTTGGCTGCCAGCCCCGCGCCGTTGGCGGCGGCATTCGTCTCGAACAGGTCCTCGACGAACGCGGCGAGCTCGGCGTCGAACACGGTGACCGGAATCGTCGGTCGGTGCAGCACCGGTTCCCCGCAGATCACGATGGGCCGGATGGTCATGGCTGGGAAGGATAGTGGCCGGCATTGCGAGTTCCGTCAGGTGCCGGTGTAAGGTCCGGCTAACAAAGGGCAGGCTCACTTTAGACGGAGGTACGCAGTTGTTCGCCACCTTCGTCATCGGGCTGCGCGAAGGCCTCGAGGCCGCCCTGATCGTCGGCATCATCGCCGCATTCCTCAAGCGCAGCGGGCCGCCCGGCGCGCTCCGCCAGATGTGGGCCGGCGTCGTGGTCGCGGTGCTGCTGTGCCTGGCCGGTGGCATTGCGCTGCAGATGGTCTCGTCCGGGCTCCCGCAACGGCAGCAGGAGATGCTGGAGTGCGTGGTCGCCGCCGTCGCGGTGGTGATGGTCAGCTACATGATCCTGTGGATGCGTGCCAACTCCCGCGGCCTCAAGGGCGAGCTGGAACGGGTTGCCGGCGGCGCCCTGGCCACCGGATCGGCGTTCGCGCTCGTCGCGATGGCGTTCCTGGCGGTGCTGCGCGAGGGTCTCGAGACCGCAGTCTTCCTGCTCGCCGCCTTCCAGTCGTCGGGCTCGGCGATGCTCGCCGTGGTGGGGGCGGCGCTCGGTATCGCGGTTGCCGTCGTGCTCGGCTGGCTCATCTACCGCGGCGGCGTCCGGCTGAACCTGTCCAAGTTCTTCCGGATCACCGGTGTGGTGCTGGTGCTGGTCGCGGCCGGCCTGGTCGCCAAGTCGCTGCGCGCCGCGTACGAGGCCGGTTGGCTGACCATCGGCCAGCAGCACCCGCTGGACCTGACCTCGATCGCCCGGCCCGGGTCGGTGCAGGCCTCGCTGCTCACCGGCGTGCTCGGGATCAGCGCGCAGCCGGCGCTCATCGAGATCCTCGGCTACCTCCTGTACCTGGTGCCGATGATGGCGGTTGTGTTATGGCCGCCGAAGCGCACCCTCAGCCGACGGGCCGCCGGCCGACTGCTGACGGCACTGGGGGCCTCGGCGGCCGTCGTCGCTGTCCTGCTGGTGGTGACCGCGCCGGCGGCGCCATCGACGGCCGGAACCGCATCGGTGCCGGTGACCGTCGCCGTCGGCGAGACGGTCGCCCCGGACGGCTCCAGCACGCCTCCGACCACCATCGACGGGACCGCGACGGTCACCGTGCTGCCGGGTGGCCGGCTCGAGATCGCCCTGACCGCCGGCTCCGTCGCGCTCGACGGCCGGACTGCCGGGACCCTGGTCGGGCACCTCCCGGTGGACGGGCGGCCGGCGGTGCAGTACCGCGGCGCGGCCGTCACCGGACCCGTCGACCCGACGACCGTCCCGACGACCGTGACCGGGGCCCAGTTGGCCGCGGTCAGCGGTCGGTTGCCGATCGGGTTGCGCGCGGCGGATGCCGCCACCGCGATGCCGGCTGCCTTCACCGACACCTGGCGGCCGACCGTGTCGATCGACCCGGCGTCCGGCGCGGTGCTGGATGCGTCGATCACCTTGACCCGGACCGTGCAGGTCACCACCGCAGCCGGCCTGACGCTGTCCGGCGGCGTGCTGGGCGGCGCCGAGATCTCCACCACCGCCGACGCCCGGGCCGCACTCGCGGTCGCCGTCACCGACCACGCGGCGGCGGTCGAGGCGCACGAGATCAGGGGACAGGTGTTGCCGCTGCTGTTGGGTCTGTTCGCGGTGGTGCTGCTCGCGTTCGGGCTTCCTCGGCTCCGCCGCCGCGCGGCCGACCGGCCTCCGCCGACCGACGCCGGCGGGCCGTCGACGCCCCCCGATCCCGAACCCTCCGTTGCCGCACCGTCCGTTGCCGCACCGTCCGTTGCCGCACCGAGCGGCCGCTAGCCCTGCGCCGGGGCGTTAGCCGGTCCCGCGACCGGGCCGCCACCACCCCTGTTCCGCACTGTGTCCGAACCCGATATCCAGGAGATCCGATGGCCCCCAGTTCCACCCGCCTGCGCACCGGCCTGATTGCCGGCGGCACCGCCGTCGCGCTGCTGCTGACCGCGTGCGGTTCGTCCGACAACACCACCGGCAGTTCCACCAGCGTGTCGGCCGCCGCCGACGCCTCGGCCCCCGGCACGTCAGCGTCGGAAGCCCCGGCGACATTGCCCGCGGCGTCCTCGTCGGTGGCCGCGGCGCCCGGCACTGTCGAGGTCGTCATCACCGAGGCCGACGGCTGCGTCGCCACCCCGGCCACCGTCGCCGCCGGCCCGGTGACGTTCCACGTGGTGAACAAGGACGCCGCCGGCATCACCGAGATCGAGCTGGTGTCCGACCAGCGGATCCGTGGTGAGCGGGAGAACCTCGCGCCGGGATTCGACGACAGCTTCTCCGTCAAGCTCGACGGCGGTGCGTACGAGATCTTCTGCCCGGGCGCGAGCACCCCCAAGACCCCGTTCACCGTGACCGGCGCCGCCGCCGCGGCCTCCACCGACGTCGCCGACCTGCTGCAGCAGGCGACCGTCGACTACGCGGACTACATCGACATCCAGACCGCCGCGCTCGTCGAGGCCGTAGCGCCGCTGGCCGCCGCGATCCAGGCCGGTGACCTGGCGGCGGCCCAGAAGGCGTACGCCGCAGCGCGCCCGGCCTACGAGCGGGTGGAACCGGTAGCCGAGTCGTTCGGCGACCTCGACCCGGCGATCGACGCCCGGGCCGGTGACGTGCCCGCCGCCGAGTGGACCGGATTCCACCCGATCGAGCAGGCACTGTTCGCGAAGAAGACCACCAAGGGCCTCGACAAGCTCGCCGACAAGCTGGTCACCGATGTCAAGGACCTCCAGGTCAGGGCGACCGAGCTCGGCGCGAACACCCGCAAGAAGGCCGGCAAGGACCGCTATCAGCCGGACGAGGTCGCCAACGGTGCTGTCGCGCTGCTCGGCGAGGTGCAGGCGTCGAAGATCACCGGAGAAGAGGAGCGGTACTCGCGCATCGACCTGCTCGACTTCGCCGCCAACGTCGAGGGTTCGATGCAGGCGTTCGCGGCGCTGAAGCCGGCCCTCGATCAGATCGACCCGACCGTGGTACCCGGCATCGCGACCAGGTTCGACGCGCTGCAGAGCCTCCTCGAGACCTACCGGGACCCGTCGGCGATCGGCGGGTACACCTTGTACGACGACCTGAAGCCCGCCGATACCAAGAAGCTCACCGACGGCCTGCTCGCCGTCATCGAACCGCTTTCCCAGGTCAGCTCGAAGATCGCAACAGCCTGACCATCCGAAGAACGCCGGCCCCACCTGAAAGGCAGTACCGCATGATCCACCCGCTCACCGCGGGGAGGAACCGCCGCCCGCGGCGTCGTCGCGGCGGCGCTTCCTCCCCGAGGTCGACGTGACCGACGCCGGCACCTCCCGCCGCCGATTCCTCGGCGGCGCCGGGCTGGCGGCCGCCGGTCTCGCGGTCGGAGCGGGCGGGGGATACGCGCTCGGGGCGAACCAGGCCGATGCGGCTCCGGCGCCGGTCCCGGTGAGCGGGGAGGCGGCCCGGTCCGCCGGCAAGGTCCCGTTCTACGGAGCGCATCAGGCCGGGATCACCACCGCCCAGCAGGAGCGGCTGATGTTCGCGTCGCTCGATGTCACCGCTACGGACCCGCAGGACGTTGCCAGGTTGCTCGGTCGATGGGCGGCGATGGCGTCGCGGTTCACCGCCGGCCTGCCGGTCTCCGATGCCGACACCGCAGCCGAGCAGCCGCCGCTCGACACCGGCGAGGCGATGGACTCCGGCCCCTACTCGCTGAGCATCACGGTGGGTCTGGGCGCGTCGTTGTTCGACGACCGATTCGGTCTGTCCGCCAAGCGGCCGGCTGCGCTGGCCCCGCTGGGGGAGATCCCTGGCGACGCCGTGATGCGCGAGGAGCTGTCCGGCGGCGACCTGTGCATCCAGGCCTGCGCCGACGACCCCCAGGTGGTCTTCCACGCAGTCCGGAACATGATCCGGGCCGCCCGCGGCACCGCTGTGCTCCGCTGGTCGCAACTCGGGTTCGGCCGGGCGTCGGCGACCGGGGCCGGGCAGTCGACCCCCCGAAACCTGATGGGGTTCAAGGACGGCACCAACAACATCCACTCCGACGACCCGGCAGCCATCGATGCGCACGTCTGGGTCGGCGCGGACTCCGACCAGCCGTGGATGGCCGGCGGCTCGTACCTGGTGGCCCGCAAGATCCGGATGGAGATCGAGCACTGGGACGTCGATCCGCTCGGCGACCAGGAGAAGATCTTCGCCCGGCACAAGACTTCCGGCGCGCCACTCACCGGCGGCACCGAGTTCACCCCGCTGAACTTCAACGCCAGAGGGACGGACGGAGCCCCGGTGATCGACGTGCACAGCCACGTACGGCTGGCTTCCCCGGAGGAGAACGGCGGGATCCGGTTGCTCCGGCGCGGATACAACTACACCGACGGGCAGGACCCGACCACCGGGAAGCTCTCGGCGGGGCTGTTCTTCATCGCCTACCAGAAGAACCCGCACACCCAGTTCAAGGTGCTGCAGTCGCGGCTGGGGCAGTTCGATCTGCTCAACGAGTACATCGGGCACATCGGCGGCGGAGTCTGGGCGGTGCCGCCGGGGCTCGCGGAGGCCGGCGACTGGTACGGAAAGGCCCTGTTCAACCCCTGAGCCGCGGTCTCGGACTCCACGGGTCCGGCTCAGAACAACGTGCTGCCCAGCGCACGCCTGGCACCGTTCGCGGTCGACAGGCCCGGCAGGATCGCGAACGCAGTCGTTGCGGTCGGCGTCGCGTAGTGCATCAGGTCATCGACCTCGTCCAGCCGCAACTGCGTCTTGGCGAACGCCCCGACGTCATTCTGATAACTGATGAACAGGTGGCCGTGGTCGTCGGCCGAGGCGCGGTAGTTGTAGCTGCGCCGCAGCATCAGCCGACTGCCGGTGAACGACGGGTGGGCGGCCCTGGCGTGCGCGTGGGCCGGCACCATCAGGGCGCCGCTGTCGGTCTTGGCATCGAGGTCCACCTGGTCGAACCGGCCCCCGCCGGACAACGGCGTGCCGTCCTGCCGATGCCGACCGATCACGTCGTCCTGGGCGGCCGGGGTCAGGGATCGGAACCGATCGGTGTCCAGCCCGAAACGCCTGACCACGCAGATGGTGCCGCCGGCCAGCGGGCCGCCGCCGATCCACACGTCGGCGTCCAGGTCCTGGGGGGTTCGCGGGACGATGATGCCGTCGAAGTAGCCGAACGGGTTGCGCGTCACCCCTTGGTCGGCCGGGCCGCGGTAGCCGAACTGCGACCACTGCACCTGGTACCCGGGGACCAGATCGGTCAGGTGGGACATCACCGGCTCCAGCACCGTCGGGTCCGTCGCGTTGACACTGATCAGCAGGGATCCGGAGCGCCGGCGGGCGGGCAGAACAGCGTCGCCGCGAAAGCTGGGCAGTCGTACCGCTTCGGCGAGCTCAGGGTGGGCGGTGACGGCCAGAGCCTTGGCGCCGAGCCCGACGGTCACCGTCAGGTCGCCCACCCCGTCCGGAGTGAGCTGCAGATTCGGCTGCGCGGCGTCGGTGACCCTGGCGATCTCCGCACCGAGGGTGGCCAGCGCGCGGGCGAGCGCGTCGCGGCCCACCTCAAGGTCGGCCACCGCGACCAGCGCGTTCGACTGCGGACTGACCGGACGGGTGACCCCGGCCTGGTGCACGCCGTCCGCGGGCACCGGGACCGGCGCCGAGGAGTCGTCCGGGTTACCGTCGGGCGCGGTTGCCCGACCCAAGGCGTAGCCGCCAACGCCGGCGGCCCCCGCGACCAGTGCTCCGGCGCCGGTACCCAGCAGCAGCCGGCGCCGGCTGACCCCGCTCGGCGCACCCGACAGCGGCTCGGTCATCGGGAGCCCCCGGGCAGCATCATCCGGCAGCCTTGGGCAGGGTCAAGCGCGGCGCCTGCGCGTCGGGGAAGTCCACCGTGACCCAGTCGGATCCCAACCGGACCTCGGCGCGGCGCAGCAGGGCAGCGGCGTCGACCCACAGCCGCAGCGGCGAGGTATCTGCGGTGACCTTCGTCGTGCCGTCCAGCGGCTTGTCGGTGGGTGGGCCGGCGAAGACGGTGACGGGGGTGCCGTCGACGGTGTCGGTGCGCAGCCACATCGCGCCGGCCTGTTGCAGGAGGATGGGATTGTCCGGGCGGTCGCTGCCCAACCCGCCGAGGACGATCAGCAGGGCATCGAGCCGCGAGCTCGAGGCGTCCAGTGGATGGCTGACCCAGGCCTGGTCGTCCGGATCCAAAATGGGCAGCACCGGGTTGCCGCTCGCGTCGGGTGGGCTGTCGTGCACGCCGACAGTCTTGCCGTTCCACAGCAGCGCCTGCGACGCGAACGAGCCGGTGACCAGGCCGTAGCCGAGGTGGGAGCCGTAGTCGATCGACCCCTGCAGGTGCAGGTCGACGCCCTTCTCGGTGAGCTCGGTGCGGAACGGCCGTGACCCGACGTCGAAGTTGTTGAATCGAACCGTGGCCAACAGCTGGCTCTCTGCGGTGGTCACCGGGCGCGGCTGCTCGGCCGGGGCGGGGTCGCCGGAGCAGGCGGCGAGTGGGCCGAGGCAGGCGAACAGCGCGAGCGTGACGATGGCCGCGCGCCACCGGTGGTGCGCGAGGCGTGACCCGCTCACCTGGTCCCTGCGTTCGATGCCAGCAGGTCGGCCGGCGGCGCCGTGACCTTCGACAGATCGGGCATCGCCACCATGGCCGGGAGCGGTGTGACGGTGGTCGCGCCGGTGCCGGTCAGTGCTGGTTGATCGATCGGCGCGGCGACCTTCTTGTAGCTCCGCCCGGGCGGGGCGTCCGGGCCGACCAGGGCTTGCGTGGCGGACTGCTTCGCGGTCCCGCTGCCGGCGCAGGCTGACCGCAGCTCGCCCAGCAGGGCGGTCGGCGCGGTCGTCCCGGCGTCGTCAGCGCAGTTGCCGGTGGCCGGCGTGCGAGCGGCCGAGATGTTCACCAGGTCGACCCGGTTGCCGGTGTACTCGTTGCCGTTGAACGTGTTCTTCGAGGCCGGCAGATCCTCGGTGTTGGCCAGCACCACCCCCGCGCGCTGGTGTCCGGTGATCCGGTTGCGTTCGATCGTGTTCTGTTGCCCGCCGCTGATCCCGAGGCCGGTGCCGAATCCGCCGTCGGCCTGGGAGGGCGAGTCGGATTCGTTGTTGTCGCTGATCAGGTTGCCCACTACCTGATTCTTCCGTTGCGGGGTGAACGCCTCCTGATAGCTGGACAGCAGGGTCAGACCCACCCGGTTGTCCGAGAACCGGTTGCCGGTCAGCACCACGGAGTCGGAGGCGTTGGCGTTCTCGAAGCCGACGGCATTGCGTTCGGCAACGTTGCCGCTGACCAGGATGTCGCACTCGGTGCACTGACCGACGTAGATGCCGCTGTCCGCCGATCCCGAGGCATAGGAATCGGTGATCACCCCGTGCCGGGCGTTGAACGAGTAGATGCCGTAGAGACCGTTGTTGTGGGCGGTCACGTGGTCGACCCGGAAGCGCTGCAGGGGCGGGAACTTCGACGGGTCCCACGCGTGGTAGCCGTCGGCCGTGTGGGCCGAAGGGCCGTTGGCGTCGTGCAGACCGGTGAAGAGCACGCCGTAGAAGGTCGCGCCGGTGACGGTCAGGTTCTCCACCCGGACGCCGTCGGCAATGATCACGATGCCGTACGGCCGGAGGCCACCGCCGTCGATCACGGTGTGATTTCGATCCTCGCCGCGCACCGTGACGTCCGGGGTGGAGATCTGCAATTGCTCCGGATAGCGGCCGGCCGCGAGGAGAATTGTCCCCCCGGCGGAGACCCGTTCGGCGGCGTCGGCCAAGGTCGGCGCGTCCTGCGGGACTCGGACGACCACCGCGCCGGCGCCACCCCCGGACGACTTCGTGCGGGAACTGTCGCCGACCGTCCCGCACCCGGCCGATGCCAGCAGGAAACACATCGACACCCACGCTGTCGCTTGCCTCGCACGTCGGGCTACCGACGCGGACCGGTGGCGGGCTGACACGCTCCGAGCATAGGAGCGCCAGGTGCGGGCCACGGCGCCATCAGTCGTCCGACGGCACGCGTGCGGCGAGCGGATGGACCAGGAATCGGACAGTTGCCCCAAGTTGCCCGCTGTTGATTGCCAGCGACCCTTGGCAACCCCCACACTGGGCCGTCGGTCCTTCGCCGCTCGGCGGGGACCTGCAGTTGGTGTGTGCGGTGGCCGGTCCGGGTGACGAGCGGCAGGTGGTGAGTGCGATGGCTGACCTGGTAGGGGGACAGCGCCGCGGCGCATGGTCGCGGCGATGGCCCGCAGCGCTCGCTGCGCTGCTGTTGACCGCGAGCCTGGTCACATTCGGGCCACAGAGCGGCCCTGCGGCCGCCGCCGCGGCGAATCCTGCTCCCGCGGTGAAGCCTGCTGCCGCGGTGAATGCCGCCGCCGCGGTGAACGCTGCCGCCGCGGTGAACGGGACGGTCAAGGGCGTCGTCTTCCAGGATTTCGGCAGCACCGGCTTCTTCACCACCGGCAACGCCGCCACCGGGGAGCCCCGCAACCGACCGATCGCCGGCGTCACCGCGACGGCCTACGACGCCGACGGCAAGACGGTCGGAACGGCCACCAGCGGCGCGGACGGGACCTACACGATCAACGTCAGCGGCGCGAAGTCCAACTACCTGCGTGTCCAGTTCTCCGGTTGGGACCCCACGGTCTACCAGCCGGGCTTCGCCGCGCAGACCCCGATACCCGCGAACTCACAGGGCGAGAACGACACGTCGGTGCAGTTCACCGAGCTCGGCACGCCGGAAGCCGCGCACGTCGACCTCGGGCTGATCATTCCCGACCAGGTGATCCAGGGGAACGCCCCCATCGCCACGGCCATCGAATACGCCGGGGACCCGAGCAAAGCGAACACCCTGGGCACCGATGCCGCGCTCGTGGCGCAACCGTGGTCGGACTACGGCGCAGCCGAGGACCCCGCCTGGCCGTTCAACCGGGTCACCTTGGCCACCTTCGGCCAGGTCGGGGCGATCTGGGGCACCTCCTACATCCGCAACGGCAACGTGATGCTGGCTTCGCCGGTGGTGAAGCGGATGTCCGGCCTCGGCGCAGGGGGCGGCTCCCAGGCACTCGGCAACATCTACCGGGTCAACAACGTCCTGAACCCGAACGGAACCCTGAATTCCTCGACCCCGGCCCCTTCGGTGTGGTTCAACGTGCAGGACCTCAACGTGGCCGACGCGGGTGGCAGCAAGGTCGACCTGGGCACGATCGCGACCAACGCCGCCAGGGGGCTTTCCGACCACAAGACCCCCGCCAAGGACCTCGACGGCTTCACCAAGTCGGCTGAAGTCGGCATCGGTGGCATGGCCACCTCGCTGGACGGCCGGGCCATGTTCATCGCGAACCTGCACGACAAGGCGATCTACGGCATTCCGCTTCCGCTCGACGATCCGGGCGCGACCCCTGGATACGCGGTGAAGATCCCGACCCCGGTGGGTGACAACCAGCAGCTCTGGGCGCTGTCCACCTACAAGGGCCGGCTCTACCTCGGGTATGTGGACACCGGCACCCGACCTGGCCAATCGGCGTCATCCGCCGGTCTGAAGGCCTACGTCGTGTCGATCCCCCTCAAGGATGCGGTTGACAGCGTCGTGCGCGCTCAACTGGCCGCCCGTCACCTGGCGTCCCGAGATCACCGTCGACCTGGGGTACGCCAAGGGCTCCAACATGGAGAACTGGCCGACCCGGGGCGCCCCCGTGACGGCCGCGACCACCTGCAACAACGGGCAGCCCAGTGTCGGCTCGCCGAACATGGACCAGTCGTTCCCGCAGATCACCCGGTGGAACACCTGGACCAACAGCTGGTCCTGGAACTCCTCGGGCGCGCCGGTCGACACCGACGACCCGTTCAACGGCGCCGTCCAGAGCCGGCGGCGGGACGGTCGGCCTTCCGGGCGGATGCGGCTACGGCACGGGCTGGGAGCAGGCCTACGCGCAGCCCGTCCTGTCGGGCATCACCTTCGACATCGACGGTTACATGATCCTGGGCTTCACCGACCGGAGTGCCATGCAGAGCGGCAACCGCAACTTCGCCGCGGTCACGACCGCCACCTCCGGCCGGTTCTGGGAGTCCATCTCCAACGGCGACACCCTGATCGCTGCGCCAAAGGCGTTGGTCACGTAGCGTGCCGTCCGGCTGCCCGGGCGCGACCGGTCAGAACTTCGTGCTGGAGTGCAAGGGCAAGGTCGGAGCGCGACCGCAGCGGACCGCGGCGGCCGGCACGCCCTCGCAGGGCCCCACCCACGCCAACAACCAAGGTCCCGGCGGCGGCGAGTTCCTCAATGATCGTCGCGACCAGGGGACCGGCGGTAACCACAACGAGAACACCCTCGGCTCGGTGGTCACCTACCCCGGCGTCGACGAGATCGCATCGTCGGCCATGGACCCCTACAGCGGCATCAACCGCAACGGCCTGATGTGGTTCGACCAGAACACCGGAGTGGCCACCCGCGGATTCGACCAGGTCGTCGGCGACCAGAACAACCAGTCGAGCACCTTCCAGAAGGGGGGTGGCCTGGGTTCCACCGCGCTGCTGGGCGTCGCGGCGCCCGTGGAGATCGGCAACCGGGTCTGGCTGGACGCCGACCTCAACGGACGCCAGGACCCGGACGAGCCGGCGATCAACAAGGCGCCCCGTTCAGCTCTGGTCGGCCGACCCGGACGCACCGGACACGCCGGTGTGCAAGATCGGTGAGACCAGCACGGCGACCCTCGACGGGCAGCCCGGCACCTACTACTTCCGCTCCGACAATTCGAAGCTGCAGGACGTCCCCTGCGCCGGGCACGACGCCGTCAGCTTCGTCCCCAACGCCAACTACGTGCTCGTCTTCCCGCCCGGTGACGGCCTGGTCCAATTCCGCGGGCCGAATGCTGGCCATCTTGGGTTCATCGGTCTGACCTGGGACCAACTTCAGCGGACAACCCAACAGGCGATCTCGGCTAGCGCCGGCAACGGCGGCACGAACTCCCTCAACGACTCCAACCCGGATGCGTCCACCGGGCGGGCCTCCATCGCCGTCGGCGGACCGGGCGAGAACAATCACACCATCGACGCCGGGTGGTACGGCGAGGCTCCGTTACAGGTCGAGAAGACGGTCACCGGCCATGCCCCGGCGGGGCAGAAGTACACGGTCACGGTCACCGGCGCGACCAACTTCCGCGGGGACGATCGGCTCACGACGGCCGGGACCGATCCCGGCGGCCGAGATCCCAAGGTCGCCAAGACGAGCTACGTGCTCACCCCCGGTACTCCGGTGAACAGCGGCCAGGACCTCCCGTACGGCTACGAACTCACCCTCAAGGAGACGGACCCGGACCTGCCGCCGGACGCGGTCACCTACAAGCCGGTCGATCCGGACAACCCCGAACAGGCGCGGGTGATCATCGGCCCGCGCCTGAACGGGGCGCCCATCACGCTGGAGGTCACCAACGCCTACGGCGCCTTCCAAGTGGTGAAGTCGTTGGATGGCGACGATCAAGCCCAGGCGGCGTCCACCGACCTCGAGTTCACCGTGGACTGGACGTCGGACCATCCGGACAGCGCCGGCGGCAAGTCATCCGGCACGATCACGGTCAAGGGCGACCAGGTCGCCCAGCCGACACCGGCCTTGTGGTTCCCGGTGGGCACGAAGATCACTCTCTCCGAGGCCCGGACCCCGACCAACCTCCCGCCCGGGGTGAAGTGGTCCGGGGGGACCTGGACGGCCGACCCGCCGAACGTGATCGCCAATCCTGATGGCACTGCGACGGTCACCATCATCGGCAACAACCAGATACCGGTGCACGTGGCGCTGACGAACACCGTCGAGAACGCGCTGGGCAACGTCACCATCACCAAGAAGGCGACCGGGGACTTCCCTGACCTGACCGACCCGGTCTATGCGACCGTGCAGATCCCCTTCACCTACAGCTACACGATCCCCGGGGAGAGCCCGGTCACCGGTCGGACGTTCGCCCTGAACCAGGCCAACAACTTCACCGTGACCTCGCAGGATTACCCGACCGGGACGAGGGTGACGGTCACCGAGGGCACGCCGACCGGGGTGCCGCCGAACCTGTCGATGGACTTCGATGGCTGGACGGGAACCGGGGTGACGAGCGTCGGGAGGACGGCGACGCTGACCATCGGCGATGGGACCACCGTCGCCGCAGTGATCACGAACTCGACAACCGAACTGCTCGGTACCTTCCAGGTCACCAAGCAGTTCGAGGGTGTCGATCCGGACGACCCGATTCTCGCTCCCGTCACCGTCACCGTCACCTGGACCGCGCCGGGTGGCGACACCGGCACCATCGACCTGACCCAGGCCAACAACTGGACCGCCGGCCCGACCGATGCCTCCGGCGATCCGATCACCTTCCCGCTCGGCACCGTCATCACCGTCGAGGAGACCGGCATCACCGGCGCCCCGGGCAGCCTGGTGCTGACGCCGGCGACCTGGGATCCGCCCTCTGAAAACGATCCGACAAAGGGCGAGATCACCATCGCCAGCGAGACCGAGGTGGCGACGGCGACGCTGGTGAACGGGGCCGAGTTCGTCACCGGCACCTTCGCCATCCACAAGGAGCTGTCCGACGACAGTGACTTCGCGCTCGACGATCCGGAACTGGAGCACGTCGGCTTCCTCGTCGTCGCCACGTGGGCGGCGCAACCCGACATCGGTCAGACCGCGGGTGGTGCCTCCCTGCTCATGAATCAGGAGAACGGCTGGAGCACCGCGCTGGGAAGGTCGCTGAAGGTCGGCACCGTGGTGACCTTGTCCGAGCCCACGGTGTTGGGCCGGCCGCCGGACGTCGGCTGGGACGGGCAGCCCGCCTGGGGCGACGACGTCACGACCAACCCCGACGGCACGGCGACATTGACGATCACCGACTCCCAGCAGGAGCCGGACATCACGCTGACCAACACCCTGACCAAGCTGACCGGGACTTTCGGTGTGGCGAAAGAAGTTTCGGGCGACTTCGACTTCGACTCCCCGGAGCTCGCCGGGGTGAGGTTCACGGTGAATGCGTCCTGGCCCGCCTCGGCCGGCCAGGCGGCCGGTTCGACCCAGCTGGTGCTCGACGCCGGCAACTCCTTCACCGCAACGTATCCGGAACAACTGGCCACCGGCACGGTGGTGACACTCTCCGAGGTCACGCCGTCGGGGACGCCGCCCGACGTGCAGTGGAGCGACATCGTGTGGTCCGGTGACGGGGTGGACGTGAACCCGGACGGCACGGCCTCGATCGTCATCGGGGACGGCACTTCGCCGACCATCACCGTCACCAACACCGTCCTGCAGTTGACCGGCACCTTCGGGATCTCCAAGAAGGTCGATGGTGACCTCGACATCAACTCCCCGGAGCTCGCGGACGTCTCCTACACGGTCACCGCGAGTTGGCCCGCTGCGCCGGGACTGGACGCCGGGTCATTGACCGGCGTGCTGAACGCGGACAATGGCTTCTCCCAGGACGCAGGGATCTACCTCCCCACCGGGACGGTGGTGACGCTGTCCGAGGTCAAGCCTTCTGGCGCACCCGAGGATGTCGAATGGGGCGCCGTCACGTGGTCGGGCACGGGATTGACGGTCAACGACGATGGGACGGCCTCGTTCGTCATCGGCGATGACACGGCACCGGAGTTCACGGTCACCAACACGGTGACCAAGCTCACCGGCACCTTCGGGGTCGCCAAGAAGTTCACCGGCGACTTCAACGCGTCGTCGCCAGAGATGGCCGGAGTGACCTTCACCGTGGATGCGGCGTGGTTGCCGGCGCCCGGCCTCAAGGCCGGTTCGGTGACGATGAAGCTGACCGCGGCCAACAAGTTCTCGGCCACCTCAGGCGTGCAGTTGCCGCTGGGGACAACCGTCACGATCACCGAACTGGCGCCGTCGGGAACGCCACCGGACGTCCGGTGGGACGACGTGACCTGGTCGGGCGAGGGCTTGACGGTCAACCCCAATGGCACCGTGTCCTTCGTCATCGGCGACGGGACATCGCCGCAGTTCTCGGTCACCAACCACGCCACGAAATTGACCGGGACGTTCATCCTGGCCAAGAAGGTCGGCGGCGACTACAACCTGTTCTCGCCCGCGGTCATCGGCACGACCTACACGGTGACGGCGTCGTGGCCGGCCGGCCCGGGGGTCAAGGCCGGCTCGGTCACCTCAACTCTCGATCAGGACAACGCCTTCCGGGCCGAGTCCGGGGTGGAGTTGCCCACCGGCACGGTGGTCACCCTCTCGGAGGGCACCGAGTCCGGCGCGGGCCCCTCGGTGAACTGGGTCGATAAGGGATGGGCGGCCGACGAGGGACTGACCGTCAACCCCGACGGGACGGCCTCGTTCGTCGTCGGTGACGCGACCGACGGGACGACGGCCGAGTTCGCGGCGGTCGACGTCGCCGACAAGCTCACCGGTTCGATCTCACTCACCAAGCAGGTGACCGGCCCGGGTGCCGCCTCGTTGCCACCGGGTACGACCTTCACGGTGGACTACACGTACGAGGGCCTCGGCCTCAAGGGTCCCGGAATCGTGACTCTGGTCAACGGCCAGACGGTCTCGGTGTCCGGCGTGCCGGCCGGGACCACGGTGACGCTGACCGAGGTCGTGCCGTCGGATACCTCGATCATGTGGGGCACCCCGGTTTTCGTTCTGCCGGACGGCAGCACATCCACCGGCTCGGTCACGGTGACCGTCGGTGTGGACAGCGACGTGGCCATAGTCCTGCAAAATCCGACCAACGGACCGCCGCCACCGCTCCCGAACACCGGGGTCGACGTCGCGGGGCCCGGGATCACCGGGCTGGCGCTCATCCTGGCCGGTGCGGCGCTGCTCTGGGTGGCGTCGTCCCGCCGACGTGGCTGGCGGATCGCCCCCAAGCAGTAGGAGGCGGGAGAGACAGCTCGGAGCGCCGACGATCTCCGTGGATGCCATCCACTGTGCTCGTGGGTATCCGCGCAGCCATGAGTGGCTCAGCGGTCACTGGCGCGGCGGCGGCCACCGACGGCAGAAACCGTCGCGGCGCTAGACACTCGAGCGGCGGTAGACACTGACCCTGAGGGAGTCGCTCAGCGTGGTGGTCGCTCGCGTGGCGGTGGTCGCTCGCGTGCGGCAATGGCCCACGCCGCGGCAGGTGAGGCGGTGAGAACACCGCCTGGCACGCGATAGCGGAAGGCGCGGACCTACGGTCCGCGCCTTTTGCGTGCGTGGTGTGCCGGTTTTACCGGCACAGTTCACAAATCGGGCGTTCCCATCTCTCACGTGGATCACGTACCGTGACTCTTAGCATCACAGTTACCGCCGGGTACTGAGCCGAACAGATGGTCGGAAAGTTAGAAAATCACCAGATCGTGTGCTTTAGTGGCAGCTGTCGGTCATATTACTGTTGGCATTCGGGCCAATCGTAGGCCGGACGGTGCATGAAGCGGTTAACGAGTGAGCAAACCACCCCCAGGGTGGACAGGAAGCAGGAGATAGGCGTGGTTCAGCCCCTTGACAGCGCAGCACAAGCTGCGTTCTCCGCCGCGCTGTGCGGGCAGCTTCGGGAAGCCCGGCGTCGGCTGGGACTGACCCAGGCCCAGCTCTCGGCCCGCACCGGCGGATTGGTGTCGAAGGCCGCTCTGGCCAACTACGAGACCGGCCACCGCTCCCTGCGGATCGACATCTTCTGGGTGCTCGCCCGCGCCCTCGGTGAAGACGGCGGCACCCTGCTGTCCGCTGCCGAGCGGGCTGCCGGCTTCCACGGCGATCCCGACCGCCCTGCTCCGATCACCGTCGACGTGGCCGGCGTGGCGGCGAACATCGACCCGCGGCTCGGCCCGGTCCGTCGGTGGTTCGACATCCGCTACCCGCACAACCGGCCGAATACCGAGACGCTCGACGACGCGGCAATCCGGGCGCTCAGCTCGCTGATGGACGTTACCCCGGCGGAATGCCGTCACCTCCTGCTGTCCGTCGCCGGCGTGCCCGGCATGGACACCGCGATGCGGCGCCCGGCCACCCCGGCGTCAACACCGCGTCGTGGCGGCCACGGCGGTGCGCCGAGCGCCCTCGGAGACCCGCACGGCGCCGCGGCTCTCTCCGGGCTCGGGCACAGCGGGGTGTGATTCCTGCTGCATTTCGCCCGACCGAGCCAGCGTGCGCCGGCTCGATCGGGCGCTCTCGGGTCAGGGCAGGCGCTCCCCATCAGGGAGAATGTCACTCGTAGCGGATTCTCCGGACGAGCGAAGGATGGGCGTGCCCGACAACCGACACCCTGACGACCCCTCCGGATCGCGTGCCGGCAACGACCGGGACGAGCTTCACGACGCTCCCACCGACGTCATCCCCGTTGCCCGCGGTGCGGCACCCGCCGACACCCAGGGACGGCCGGGTCCGAAGCGGTCGCGGGCCCGCCGCGGCTGGTGGATCGGAATCGGCGCGGCCGCCTTCGTCATCCTGGCGGTGCTCGGCGTCTACCTGGTCGACCTGTTCGCCACCCGCGGCGAGATCGAGCGCGGCACCCGGATCGCCGGAGTGGACGTCGGCGGTCTCACCCCGGCCCAGGCGACCGCAGCCCTCGAGCGCGAGCTCGGGCCGAGGTTCCGGCAGCCGGTGACCGTCACTGTGCACGGTGCGGAGGTCACCCTCGATCCCCAGCAGGCCGGGCTGACCGCGGACATCGACGGGGCAGTGGCAGCGGCCGGAACCCGCTCAGGGTCACCGATCGAGCGCTTCTCTTCGTTCTCCCGCACGGTCGACCTGCCGCTGACCGTCCGGGTCGATGGGGACGCCCTCACCACTTGGGCGCAACAGGTCGCGGACCGGACCGATGTGGCCGCCGTCGACGGCAGTGTCGAGCGCACCGGCACCACCGTGCGCACGGTCGACCCGGTGGTCGGCCGCAGCCTGCAGGTCGCGCCTGCTGTAGGACAGATCGCTGACGCCTGGCGGGACGGTGGTCCGGCGGCGTTGACCGGCCTGGCGCTTCCGGCGACCACCGAGATGGTCCGGGTCTCTGCGGCCGGAGTGGCCGCCGCCAAGAAGGAGGCGGAGACGGTGCTGGCCGGCCCGCTGACGGTCAGGACAGCCGCCGGCACCCTCACCATCCCGCGGTCGGCCGTCGCCGCCGCGGTCGTCATCGCGCCCGACAAGCAGGACGGCTTCACCGTCACCGTCGACTCGGCGGCCTTGCGCAAGGTGATCGAGGCGCGGGCCGAAGCCACCCAGACGGTTGCCAAGGATGCGGTGATCGGCAACGCCGCCGGCCGGCCGACGGTCACCCCAGGGGTCACCGGTCGCACGGTGGACTGGGACGCCACCGAGAAGGCGGTACCGAAGGCGCTGATGTCCGGCACCCGGGTGTGGACGATCGTCTACGACACGAAACAACCGGCCTTCAGCACCGCCGATGCCAAGGCCCTCGGCCTCGACGAAGTGATCGGTGAGTTCACCACCGGTGGTTTCGCCTACGCGTCCGGGCAGAACATCAAGGTCACCGCCGAGAAGGTTCAGGGCGCCCTGGTGCTGCCCGGCAAGACCTTCTCGCTCAACGGATTCACCGGTCCGCGTACCGAGGCCGAGGGCTACATCCCGGCCGGGGTGATCCAGGACGGTGCGATCTCGACCGCGGTGGGTGGCGGCATCAGTCAGTTCGCCACGACCCTGTACAACGCCTCGTACTTCGCGGGCATGGGCGACGTGACGCACCAGCCACATTCGTTCTACATCAGCAGGTATCCGATGGGCAGGGAGGCGACCGTCTTCGACGGGCAGATCGACCTGGCGTTCTCCAACGACTACGACACCGCGGTGATGATCCAGACCATCTGGACCGAATCCGACATCACGGTGCGGATCTGGGGGACCAAGCACGTGCAGGTCGAGTCGGCGACCACCGACCCGTTCGACTACAGCGCTGCTCCGACCAGGACCATCCCGTACGGCCAGTCCTGCTCCGCGTCCGACGGAAGCCAAGGCTTCTCGGTGGTGAACACCAGGATCATCAAGGACCTGAAGGGCAAAGAACTCCGGCGGGAGAAATTCACCACCGCCTACAACGGCCAGCAGCACGTGATCTGCGAACCCCCGCCGCCGACCCCGACTCCCAGCAGTCCGGCCGCGCCGGCCACCGGCACTCCGACCACACCGGCTCCGCGGGCCACCGCCGGTCCCGGCGACAGCATCGACCCGCCGTCGGAGAACTGAGCGCCGCTTGCTCGACCGTGCTGGGGTCGGCCGCCGGACCGTTACGCTGGTGCCGCCGGTCTCCGGCACGCCGCCGTGGCGCAACTGGTAGCGCACCCGACTTGTAATCGGGCGGTTAGGGGTTCAAGTCCCCTCGGCGGCTCCGAACGCCCCCTCGGACCAGGGCAAATACGCCAGGGGGATGGGCGGGGACCGGCCCGGAGACCCCGAACTCCCGGATTCCTCCCAGATTCGACCGACCTACGTCCTCACCGCATCCCGGCCAGGACGATCAGCGCCAGGTCGCGCGCGGCCCTGGCGACTGCCAGTTCCTCGGGGACCTGGGCGTCGAACTGCTGGACGTTTCGGGCTCGGGCACCCCGTTCGACACGGCGTTGAGCGCATAATCGCGCCATGGCCGCGTCGCCAATGTTCCTGCCAATGCTCCTGTACGGGCTGGCGTTCCTTGCCGAGGCTGTCGGCTTGGGGTTGGTGATCGGCGACCTGTACCGAGCGGGAAGGGTACTCAGGAGGTGGATCAACCACAGCCCGGGAGGCACGACCCAGGCCTCGGGACAGAGCGGCGACCTGCCGATCCGTGAACTGCTCGGGAACGCGGGTCGGCGCTGGGCGGGCATCGGCCTTTTGGCGGCTGGCATCCTCCTAGGAACTGTGGCCGGTGTACTCAGCGTCTCAGCGTCCTACTGATTTGAGCTGATGCTCGGGGCTCTGCGTCCTCAACGCTGAGGACCGGGGCGATCACTGGGTGGTCCGTGGGCGCTCCACGGCGGCGTATGACGTCGCGGGTTAGGGCGCGTCGTGTTCGGTTCGGCGTTCCGTTCGGGGCGGGAAAGCGGGGACCGGCCGGACGGTCCCGGCGCGCGCAGGTCGTGCACACCCAGTGCTCCGTAGCGGCGTCCGGGTTCGAGGACTGGCGGGGTCGCTCGCAGATCGAGCAGTAGTACGGGGTCATCGACGGCCGCCGGACTGCTGGGCGCTACGCCCCGGGGAGGGCCGGGACGGGTAACCGGGCCGGGGAGGCGGATCCGATCGCGCTCCGCCTGTCAGGGCGGCGTTCCGGGGGTGGCGCGGACGGTCGGGTAGGGCCGGGGGAGGGACCGCATCGGGAACCCCGCCAGGAGGAGTGAGAGTCCCCGGTTCCGGGCGGTCATCGGCCGGTCTCCTCGGTGGGGCTGAGGGCATCTCGGTATTCGAGGAGCCAGATGGCGTACTCGGCGGGGTCGGCCTTGAACCTCGCTCGACAGGACCCGCACTCGGGAGTTCCGTGCTTGGGCCGGATCAGGTGGCCGCCGGGCTTGCCGTCCGGGCAGTCGGGCAACTCGGCCAGCCGCGGGGAAGCCGTCGGCGGTCTCGGCAGCGCGGGTGCGGCGTCAGCGGGTTCGTCCGTCCAGCGGTCGTAGCGGAGCCAGTTCGCCGGGAAGGCGGTGAACTCCTCCTCGCGGTCCCTCTCGCGGACCTCCGCGGCGTAGGCGCGTGCGCCGTCGAGGATCTGCTCCGCCGTCGCCCGGCGGAGCGCCGAGCGGTACTCGGTGATGGCCTGCCGCGGTCGCTCCTGGCGGGGGTAGACCGACCAGAACTCCTCGAAGCCATCGGGTGGGGTCGCGGTCGGTCTCGGCGACGCGTAGCGGCGCCTGTTGCCGAGAGTGTGCTTCCCCTTCTCCTTCCCCTTCCCCTTCCGATCGGCGTTTTCCCAGGTCAGAGCGGATTCGGCTATCCCGTCGGCTACCCGTCGGCTACCCCGTCGGTCGCCTTGCTACTGGGTAGCCTGCCTACCCCGTCGTGACGCGGGCCGAGGTTCACCGGCCCCGCCATCTGCCAGACCGTTGAGCGGCCCTCCCTGCGTCCGGTGTCCCGGATCAGGCCGACCTCGACCAGGGCGACCAGTGCGGACCGGACGACCCGGCGGTCGACGTCGAGGTAGTTCGCGACGGTCTGCTGCGCGGGATGACAGCGGCCGTCGTGGTTCGCGTAGCGGGCGAGCGCGACCAGCACGAGGCGGACCTTGGACTCACCGGCGAATCCGTCGGCGGCTCCCGGAGGATGCTGCCTGGCGGCCCAGTTCAGCCAGTCGACCCAGTCGGCCATCAGCGCTCCCCGAGGAGTTGCCACGTCTGGCGACCGACCAGCGGCCGGATCAGCCGCCGACCGGTCAGCACGGTCAGCGCGGCGTCCGCCTGGTGAGCGTCCATGCCGACCGCTGCGACGATGCGGAGCAAGGAGTCGCGCAGAACAGTTGCGCGGCCGTCGTTGTCGGCGAGGACGGCCAGGGCGAACAGGACGGCGTGCAGGTCATCGGTCTGTAGGCCGCCTCCCGGCCGGGGCTGCTGGGCCAGCGCCCAGACCACCCAGGGGGCGAGATTGGAAGATGGTGCCGGTCGTACCGGCTCGCTATCCTGACGGGGCCTCAACGGGTCCCGTTCACCTGAGTAGGTCGACCCGACGGCGCTACCGGCGCACGCAGTGACCGGCGGAACGGTTGCGCTCGTCAATGCCGGCACGCAGCGGGACCGACCGGCTCGGCCGGCGCAGCGACAACCCCCGTAGCGGCGGTGGTATTTGTCCGCTCCCACGGCACTCCGTTGACGAGCGCACGGGCACCCGGCATCACGCCCACGTTCGTGTGCCCACCCGCTGTCGCAACCACGACCACCACAACAACGGCCACAACAACGGCCCGACAGGAGGCACACCATGACCATGCTGACTCCTGATCTGCTACGGCAGATCATGCAATGTCCAGCCGAACGGGCGGCGGAGTGTTTCCCGGCCATGGTCCGGGCAATGCAGACGTTCAGTATCGACACACCGGCGCGGATCACGTGCTTCATGACGCAGGTCAAATGGGAGTCGGGGGGACTCGTCTACTTCGCCGAGTTGGCCAGCGGGTCCGCGTACGAAGGCCGGGCATCGCTCGGCAACAACCAGCCCGGCGACGGCCCCCGATTCAAAGGGTCCGGCCCGATCCAGGTCACCGGACGGTCGAATTTCACGGCGGCCCAGCACGCCCTCGACGCGGCCGGGATCAAGATCAACATTCTGACCGATCCGTCCCTGGCGCGAACGGTCCGATACGGGTTCTGGATCTCGTCGTGGTGGTGGGCGGCACACGGCGGCAACTCCGTCGCGGAGCGCACACCATTGTCCGCCGCGTCGATCGCGTGCGGCCGCCTCGTCAACCGAGGCGACGCGAATTCGCAGTTTCAGGCGCAGGACGAAGAACAACGTGTTCAGGCATTTCAGCACGTCGCGGCCTTCGGGTCGCTCACGCTCCCGGCAACCGGTGTCGGGGCGCCCACACCCAAGGAGGACGAAGACATGCCACTCAATGACGCCGACAAGGCGTGGATCGTGAAGGCCATCACGGACGCCGTGCACGCCGACAACGTTCGCCAGGCGCAGGTGATCGTTGCCGGGCACACCAACAAGCACTACGCACAGGCGGAGGTCAACGACGTGTACGGCGCACCATCGGCCATGTCGCTGCTGGCGAAGCTGACGAAGGTTGCCAAGTGACAGCGCTGATCGCGAAGGCGGATACGACGGAAAGCGCGAGCCTGTAGGCGGTACGTATACGGCCCCGGTTCCCCTGTGGGGACCGGGGCCGTTTCGTCGCATCAGGTGGTGACCCTGCCTTTCGATGCGGCGATGAGCGCGGCCGATCGGGCCATCTCGAGAGTGCACCTCCTGGAGCGGGTGTCGAGTCCGGCGCGGCCGTTGCAGGTCCGGTCACAGGCGCAGGTGCTCGTCCGCCTGGTCGGGGTCGAGTCCCTCGGCGGCTCTCTGATCTTGGCGGCTGGAAGGATCGCCGGGTGGACACCGCGATCGTCATCCTGGGCCTTGCCGCCACCGTGATCGCCGTCACCGCGGTGTGCCGACGGTTGGGGTTGTCGGCGCCGCTGGTGCTGGTGGTCGTCGGCACCGGGGCATCCTTCCTGCCGTTCGTGCCGACCATCGAGCTGACGTCGGAACTGGTGCTGCTCGGGTTCCTGCCGCCGCTGCTGTACGCCGCCGCGATCCGCACCTCGCTGATCGACATCCGGGCCAACCTGCGGTCCATCGGACTTCTGGCGGTCGGGCTGGTGCTGTTCACGATGGTCTGCGTCGGCTTCCTGACCTGGTGGATCCTGCCGATCCCGCTGGCGGCGGCGCTGGCGTTCGGCGCCGTCGTTGCGCCGCCGGATGCTGTCGCCGCGACGTCGATCGCGCGGCGGATCGGCCTGCCGCGCCGCGTGGTCACCATCCTGGAGGGGGAGTCGCTGCTCAACGACGCCACCGCGCTGGTCGCGCTGCGCACCGCGGTGCTGGCGCTGGCCACCACGGTCTCCGTCGGCTCGGTCAGCCTGGACTTCCTCATCGCGGCCGGCGGCGGGGTGGCGATCGGCGTCGCGGTCGCCCTGCTGATCGGCATGCTGCGCAAACGGCTCACCGACACGGTCAGCGACACCGCGCTGTCGTTCATGGCGCCGTTCGTCGCCTACATCCCGGCGGAGGAGGTGCACGCTTCGGGCGTCGTGGCGGTGGTGGTGGCCGGCCTGATTCTGGGACACAAGGCGCCGCTGATCCAGGACGCGCCGTCGAGGCTGTCCGAGCGGATCAACTGGAACACCATCCAGTTCCTGCTGGAGAACAGCGTGTTCCTGCTGCTCGGCCTGCAGCTGCGGTGGATCCTCGCCGACGTCAGCTCCGACGATCTGGGACCGGGCACGGTCGCGATGTTCTGCGTCGGCGCCCTGCTGGCGGCCATCCTGGCCCGCCCGGTGTGGATCTTCGGGCTGGCCTTCGGAGTGCTCCGCCGCAACGCCACCGCCACCTCGATGAGCGGGGCGCCCTGGCAGAGCCTGGCCGTGGTGTCCTGGGCGGGGATGCGTGGCGTGGTGACGGTGGCCGCCGCGTTCCTGCTGCCTGACGACACCCCGCACCGCGAAACTCTGTTGCTCGGCGCCTTTGTGGTCACCGCCGGAACTCTGCTGCTGCAGGGTCTGACCCTTCCCGCGCTGGCCCGGAGGCTCGGCGTGCGTGGTCCGGACCGACGCGAGGACGTGCTGCAGGAGGCCTCGGTGCTGCAGGCGGCGGTCGTCGCCGGGCTCGCGGAGCTCGAGCGGGTGCGCCGTCCGGACGACCGTGACGAGGTGATCGAGCGCCTGCGTGGGCAGGCGGAGGCCAGGCCCAACCGGCTCTGGGAGCAGCTCGGCCGGGTCGAGGACGAGCCGCCGTCGGCGCAGTACCGACGGCTGCGGCTGGCCATGCTGACCGCCGAACGCACCGAGGTGCTGCGAATCCGGGACGAGGCCCAGGTCGATCAGGAGGTGTTGGCCACCGTGCTGGCCACCCTCGACCTCGAGGAGTCGATCATCACCGTCTACCAGGAGCGCAGCGCCGCCAACGCCGGCGAGCTCGCGACGCCCGCCCCGATCGCCGGCAACTGCGAACATCTGGGCGCCGCGGACGACCACGCTGTGCCGCTGACACCGTCGGGCTGCCCGGACTGCGTGCGCGAAGGGTTGACCTGGGTGCACCTCCGGATGTGTCTGCAGTGCGGCAACATCGGCTGCTGCGATTCATCGGTCGGCCAGCACGCGGAAAAGCACTACGGCACCGAAGGACATCCGGTGATGCGCAGCTTCGAGCCGGGCGAATCCTGGCGCTGGTGTTACGTGGACCAGTTGCTGGGGTGATCGTCCCGAAGCGTCGCGAGCCGGCCAATCGAAACATGCACTCGGCCATGAACTGTCGGATCAGCCGGCCACCGGTTCCGGGAACCGCTCGCGGCGCCGGTCGGCCAGGAACGCGGTCAGGGTCGGCAGGTAGGCCGGTGCCAGTTGGTCGCGGCGGTCCACCGTCGGGTCCGGGTCCGCGACGAACAGCCCGTGGTTCGCTCCCGGGAACACCGCGAAGCCGTGACCATCGGGGGCCGGCGGCAGGTACCGGGCGAACGCCTCCAGGCTGGACTGCACCGGTACCAGCGGGTCAGCGCCGCCGAACAGCGCCAACACCGGGCAGAGGACCTGCGGCATCACCGATGTCGGATCGAAGTCGAGGATCCGGCCGACGAATCCTAGGAACGCGGGGTCGTCGTAGGCGAAGCTGACGCCGGGGTACCAGGGCCGGTCGGCGAACGCCTCCTGGGCGGCCAGGAGCACCTCCGGTGAGTCGCCGCGCCGGATCCGGTCGGCGCGCTCGTCCACCCATGCCATCCCTTCCGCGATCGCCGACTCATCCAGATCGGCAGCACGCAAGGACTTCTCGATCCGATCGCGCTCCTGAGCTGCGGGCGTGGTGCCCGGGCCCGAGTGGCAGATGACGAAGTCGACATCGGTGCTGAGCGCGGCGGCGATCAGCGCCACCCAGCCGCCCTGACTGATCCCGTACAGGCCGACCGGTTGCCCGGCGACCGACGGATCGCGGCGCAGCACCTCGACCGCGGCCAACGTTTCGCGCGCCCGGTCCTCGAGGGTCTGTTGCGTCCAGTCGCCCGGGGAGCCGCCGCAGCCGGGCTTGTCGTGGCGCAGCACGACCGCTCCGGCGTCACCGATCCAGTCCGGCCAGCCGCCCCAGTCGAGCCGATCCCCGTCACCGGAGCCGTCCACGAGCACCACGCCCGGCAGCGTCCCGGAAGCTTGTGGAAGGCGGAGGATCGCGCCGAGATCGCCGACGACGGTCGGTACGACGGCGTCGAGCTCCCTGGCGCTGTCGCGGTCAGCCATGGTCAGGTCCTTCCGTCGTCGGTGCACTCCCCGGGGTCCCGGCGAGCAGGATGCGCACGAATCGGTGGCCGTCGGGCCAGGAGGCCGGATCGCCCAGCCGTTCGATGTACGGGCCGAGAACGCCGTGGATCTGGTCCCGCACCGCCTCGACTTCATCGACCGTCATCGGCAACGTCGCGCCGCCGACGAAGGATGCCCGCCGCCAGGGCTCGGGTTGCGCACCGGCGGTCGCCTGCCAGGCCACGATCCGGTCGGCCTCGCGCTGGACGAAAACACGCTCGAGCTCGGTGGCGGCCGCACCCCCGTCGGTGCTGGACCAGCTCTGCTCGATGTCGGTGAGCCGCCATGGCCGTTCCCGCGAGTCGCCGCTGGGCGCGGCCTGTTCCACGAATCCGTACTTCGCGAGCTGGCGCAGGTGGAACGAGCAACTCGCCTGGGTGGAGCTGAGCCGTCGGGCGCACTCCGCAGCGGTCAGCGTGCCGACGGTGCCGAGCAGTTCGATCAGGTCCAGGCGCAACGGGTGCGCCATCGCGCGCATGGCCTTCGGGTCGGTGATCCGCATATGTCAAAGATAGCTTTGATATTCGAAATGTCAAACATTCCTTTGATACTTTTCCTGGTGGATCCAGGGGGTGTCGATCCCTAGGCTGGTCCGATGGTCGACATCCCCCCGTCGTTGCGGGACCTGATCAACGGCGGCCCGCTCGCGCACCTGGCCACCATCAACCCCGACGGCAGCCCGCAGGTCACCGTCATCTGGGTCGGCTGGGACGGGGACGACCTGGTCAGCGGGCACATGGGGACGACCACGCAAGATGCGCAATCTGCAACGCGATCCCCGCGTGGTCGTCTCGGCGGAGGCTCCGCGGGTGCCCGGCACCTTCCTTGCCGAGTACGCCGTGCTGACCTGCACGGCGACGGTCGAGGAGGGTGGCGCCTGGACCCTGCTGGATCGACTCACCAGGATCTACGTCGATCCGGACGGCACGTTCCCGGTGCCGCAGCGCGACGGCGGGTACGTGGTGCGCTACGGGATAGACAGGATCAGCGGCGTCGGGCCATGGGCGGGCGGCTCGGACTGAGCCCTCCCCGGGCACCCGGTGCGGCGTCGGGGCTAGCGTTGAGCGATGACCGGACTGCCTGACATCGAAGAAATCACTCTCGCCGTCGACGCCATCGAACGCCGGGACCCGGCGACCACCTCGATCGACCGATCCGGCAGTGACGACGAAGCCCTGCGGCGGATGCAGGCCGAGATCGACAACACCCTCGGCCAGCCGACGCCGCCCGGCTACGCGAGCCAGGACGACCTGCGGATCCTGCTGGGCCGGATCAACGACGCGATCGAGAAGATCGAAGCCAGGCGCTCCTGAGTGCGTCCCCGTCCGGCCCGCCCTCATTCGTCCTCGACCAGATCGGGGTCGAGGATCTCGGGGTCCGGTTCGGTGGGTGCGGAGGTGCTGAGCGTAGCCATCGCCAGCAACGGGAACAGCAGCACGGACAACATCCCGGCGCCGACCATCGCCGCGGCCGTGGCGCCGGACAGTTCGCCGCGTTCCACGCCGATCTGGGTGACGGCCACGATGATCGGGAGCCCGGTCGCGCTCATCAGCAGCAGGGCCCGGCGGGTCGCCGCCGGCGCGCCGGTCGGCGCCGAGAGCAGCCCCGGAATCCCGCGGACGACCAGCATCAACACCAGGAAGATCCCGACCAGTACCAGTGATTTCGGATCGTCGAGCAGCGCCGGCAGATCGAACGTGATGCCGGTGTACACGAAGAAGATCGGCACGAAAACCCCGAACGCGACGGCATCGAGCTTCGACCTGACCAGCGCCGAGTCCTCCGGCCGGCCGCCGGAGAGCAGGTACTGCACCACGACCCCGCCCGCGAATGCGCCGAGCAGCAGGTCGAGGCCGAGCACGACGCTCAGTGCCACCAGCGCGATGATCACCAGGATGATCAGTCGGACGGCGAACTGGCCGCTGGTGTGCAGCGTCGCTGAGATCAGGCCGTGGATCCGGAGGTGCTGGCCCCTCGCGGCCAGGATCACCGCGCCGAGGGCGATCACCACGAACGCGATCAGGATCACGGTGGACCGGCCCGGGTTGCGGCTGGACAGGAAAACCGAAATGGCCACCAGGGGGCCGAATTCACCGAGTGCACCGACGGCGGTGACGGCGATGCCGAACGGGGTGCGCAGTTCGCCGGCATCGATCAGGATCGGCAGCAGGGTGCCCAGTGCGGTGCTGCTCAGCGCCACGCCCACGTACACGCCGGCCGGCACATCGGGTGCGAGCAGGATGCCGATAGCCACCCCGACCAGGATCGAGATCAGCCAGCCGACAGCGGATCTGCGCAGCGGCCGACCGCTGATCTCCCGGAAGTTGATCTCGCTGCCGGCCATGAAGAACAGCATCACCAGGCCGAATTCGGAGAGCTGCGACACCAGGGTCAGGTCGGAGACCAGTCCGAGCGCGGCCGGGCCGATCAGCAGCCCGAAGATGATCTCGAGGACCACCAGCGGTATCCGGATCACCGGCCGGAGCAGGGCGGCCACCAGGGGTGCGAGGGTGGCCACCAGCGCCACCAGCAGCAGCGTGTTGATCATTCGGGTTCCGTCCAGTCCGGCGGGGTCCGCGGGTCAGGCTCTAGTTTCTATCGAGGGCCGCCCGATCCGCCCGGCGAGCCCGCGTGCTGCGCCGATGTTCGGCGGACCTGGCGCGGCCCGCCGGTCGCGCCGGAGGTATGTTGCCGTTAGCGAAGCAAAGGACTGGCGACAAATGACGAGGCCCGGCAGCATCCTGGGGACCCGCGTGCTGCGCACCGAGGATCCCCTGTTCCTGACCCATGGCGGTACCTACACCGATGACGTCGTGGACCCTGCCCTGGCCGGCGCGCTCTGGGTGACCTTTGTCCGCTCGCACGTCGCGCACGCCCGGATCAGGTCGATCGACACCTCCGGGGCGGCCGAGGCCTCCGGCTTCGTGGCCGCGTTCACCGCGGCCGACATCGATCTGCCGTCCCGCAGGCCGATGCTGCCCATCGTGCCGTCGGCGATGAGCCGGCCGTTGCTGGCTGCCGATGTCGTGCGGTTCGTCGGCGAGCCGGTTGCGGTGGTGATCACCGAGAGTCCCTACCAGGGCGAGGATGCCGCGGAGCTGGTCGAGGTCGACTACGAACCGCTGCCGGCGGTCGTCGATCCGCGGTCCGCGGCCGGGTCGGGCACGCTGCTGTTCCCGGAGGCCGGGACCAACGTCGCAGCGGTCTTCGCGCCCAGGTCCCCGGATCCCGCGATGTTCGATGACTGCGACGTGGTGGTGTCGCGGGAGATCATGAACCAGCGGATCGCCCCGGCACCCATGGAAAGCCGTGCTGCGGCTGCGGTCTGGGGTGCCGACGGCCGGTTGACCACCTGGATCCCGAACCAGGGTGCGCAGGGCACCAAGGCCGCCATGGCCGCCATGCTGGTGCTGCCGCCGGACCGGATCAGGGTGATCACCCCGGACGTCGGCGGCGCTTTCGGCGCGAAGTTCGGCGCCGACGCCGAGCACGCGGTGGTGGCCTGGGTGGCCCGGCAACTGGGCCGGCCGGCGCGCTGGACCGAGTACCGCTACGACAACATGCTGGCCATGACGCACGGCCGCGGCCAGGTCCAGACGGTGACCATCGGTGGCAGTCGCGACGGTCGGGTCACCGCCTACCGGCTGGAGATCCTCCAGGACTGCGGCGCCTACCCGATGATCGGCTCCCTGCTGCCCACGCTGACCCGCCTGATGGCGCCCGGCACCTACGACATCGCCAGGGTGGAATCGAGCGCGACCTCGGTGGTCACCACCACCACGCCGATCGGGGCCTACCGCGGGGCCGGCCGGCCGGAGGCGACCGCGGCCATCGAGCGGGCCATGGACCTGTTCGCCGCCGAGATCGGCCTGGATCCGGTCGAGGTGCGCCGCCGCAACCTGGTGGCGCCGTTCACCGAGCCGTACGACAACGGGCACGGTGCGCTGTACGACACCGGCGACTACGCAGCAGCTCTCGACCTCGCAGTGAAGGCGGCCGGCTACGACGAGCTGCGGGCCGAGCAGCAGCGTCGGCGGGACCGTGGCGACACCCGGCAGCTCGGCATCGGGGTGGCCTGCTATGTCGAGATCACCGGCGGTGGCTCCGAGGCGGGCGAGTCGAAGGAGAACGCGCAGGTCGAGATCCACCCGGACGGCAGCGCGACGATCCTCACCGGAACGTCCCCGCACGGCCAGGGCCATGCCACCGCATGGGCGATGCTGGCCAGCGACGAGCTGGGCATCCCGGTGGAGCGGATCACCGTCCGGCACGGCGACACCGACCTGATCCCGGAGGGTGGCGGCACCGGGGGGTCCAGGAGTCTGCAGCAGGGTGGTGCCGCGGTGCGGCAGGCGTCCCAGGAGCTCGTCGAGCTCGCCGTCCAGCGGGCCGCCGACGTGCTCGAGGCCGATCCCGGCGATCTGGTACTCGACCGCGACCGAGCGGCCATCACCGTGCGGGGTGCACCGGACACCGCGGTGTCGCTGGCGCAGCTGGCCGAGGGGGAACGGCTTTTCGTCCGGAGCGTGTTCCGGGCCGCCGGCCCGACCTTTCCGTTCGGTGCGCACATCGCGGTGGTCGAGGTGGACACGGAGACCGGCAAGCCGACGCTGCAGCGGCTGGTCGCGGTGGACGACGCCGGGGTGATCCTCAACCCGCTGTTGGCCGATGGTCAGCGGCACGGAGGCATCGCGCAGGGTGCCGCCCAGACCCTCTACGAGGAGATGGTCTACGACCACGACGGCACCCCGTTGACCACCACCTTCGCCGACTACCCCTTCCCGTCCGCCGCCGAGTTCCCGATGTGGGAGCTGGAGACCATGGAAACCCCCACCACCTACAACAGTCTCGGCGCGAAAGGGGTGGGCGAGGCCGGATCGATCGGGGCCACCCCGGCTGTCCAGAATGCCGTCATCGATGCGGTCGCGCATCTCGGCGTCCGGCATGTCGATCTGCCGACCACGTCCCGCCGGATCTGGCGGGCGATCGTCGCTGCCGATGGAAAGGACTTGTCCTGATGCAGGTTTCGATCACGGTGAACGGCATCTCGCACACGGACGAGGTGGAGTCGCGGATGCTGCTGATCCACTACCTCCGGGATGTCCGCGGGCTGCGGGCGGCCAACGTCGGCTGCGACACCACGTCCTGCGGCGCCTGCACGGTACTGTTCGATGGTCGTTCGGTGAAGTCGTGCACCGTGCTGGCCGGCCAGGCTGACGGACACGAGGTCGCCACCGTCGAGGGCCTCGCACCGGAGGGCGAACTGCATCCGGTGCAGGCGGCCTTCCGCGCCGAACATGGCCTGCAGTGCGGCTTCTGCACCCCCGGGATGGTGATGGCGGCTGTGGGTCTGTTGCGGGACAACCCCGCTCCCTCCGAGCAGGAGGTGCGGGTCGGGCTGGAGGGCAACCTCTGCCGGTGCACCGGGTACCACAACATCGTCCGCGCCGTGCTGGCGGCCGGCGGCACCGCGTGATCACCGCCCCGTTCGACTATTTGCGCGCCGGGTCGATCGACCAGGCACTGGCGCTGCTCGGCACCCACGGCGACGATGCGAAGCTGTTGGCCGGCGGGCACTCCCTGCTGCCGATGATGAAGATGCGGCTCGCCCAGCCCGCGGTGCTGATCGATCTCGGAGGAATCGCCGAACTGCGCTACCTCCGGGCCGACGGGGACATGCTCGCGATCGGCGCGCTGACCACCCACGACGAGGTTGCGACCAGCGTCCTCACCCGACGGGACGCACCGCTGCTCGCTTACTCCGCCGCGCAGGTCGGCGACCCGCAGGTGCGGCACCGTGGCACGCTCGGCGGGTCGCTGGTGCACGCCGACCCTGCCGCCGACCTGCCGATGGCCGTGCTCGCCTGCGCCGCGGTGCTGGTCGCCCAGGGTCCTGTCGGTCGGCGGGAGATCCCCGTCGACGACTTCTTCGCCGGTCCGTTCGAGACCGCACTGGAGCCCGACGAGCTGCTGGTCGAGGTCCGGGTGCCGCGTCGCCCGGATGAGGGTTGGGGCTACGAGAAGTTCGTCCGCCGCGCGAACGACTGGGCCATCGTCGGGGTGGCGGCGGTCGCCGATCGCATCGTGCTGGCCAACATGGGGGGACAGCCGCTGCGGGCCTCCGCCGCTGAGTCGGCGAAGGCTGCCGGTGCGGCCCGAGCTGCGGTCGCCGCCTTGGCCGACGAGGGCACCGAACCGGCCGAGGACATCCATGCCGACGCCGGCTACCGGCGTCATCTGGCGCGGGTACTGACCGGCCGCGCGCTGGCTGCCTCCGGTTACCAGGGCGCCTCAGGGTGAGTCTTCCCCACGTCCGTCGTCGGGCGTGGGAATGCCAGCTGGTCGCGACGGGTTCGGGCTGGTATGACCTCTGAAGCCGAGTACATCCCCAGCCCGCGGTCCCAGGCCCGCAACCAGGTCGAGCAGTACGAAGGCTCCGGCGGCCTCAAGGGAACCACCCTGCGCGGCATGCCCGTGGTGATCGTCACCTGCACGGGCGCGAAGACCGGCGCGATCCGGAAGGTCCCCCTGATGCGCGTGGAGCACGACGGCGAGTACCTGGCGGTCGCCTCGCTCGGCGGCGCTCCCAAGCACCCGGTCTGGTACTACAACCTGGTCGCCAACCCCGCGGTGACGGTGCAGGACGGGCCGGAGACCTTCGAGTTGGTGGCCAGGGAACTCGACGGCGACGAGTATGCGCAATGGTGGGAGCGGGGCGTTGCGGCCTACCCCGACTACGCCGCCTACCAGAAGCGCACCGCCCGGACGATCCCGTTGTTCGTGCTGGAGCGCCCGGCCGGCTGAGCCAGGTACGGGCGGCCCGGGTTGCCCCGCAAGGCCGCATGACCAACGGATCAGCGACGTGGGACGGTCGCTGATCACATGGCTCGATCCGAGGGACGAATCGGGCGGAATCGAGCCAAAGGGTCAGCGATGTCCGGGGTGGGACGGGCTCCCCAGAATCGGTCGGTATCACCGGCGCGACCACCCGCTCTTACTGACCGACAACGATCCCGAGGAGCGGTTCCGATCCGCTTCACAGATCAGGTCGAGATTCTCCGCCGCGGGCACGCCGCCCGTTGACCGCCGTTTCGACGGTGGTCAGGCTCGATCCATCCGGCGCCGGATGGCTCAGTGGGTGCGGGAATCTCGCCGGATCTGCACCCCGGGCCCACATATCGCGCACTCCGCAGTTCGTCCGGCTCCGGCCAGACGGCTGCGGATCTGCCGTTTCCGGGCCCTGTCTCAGCCGAGCCCCTGGGACGCAGCGGATCCGGCCGGTAGGCCGTCGACGGCCGCGGCCCCCTCGAGGTCGTCACCGGCCAGGTCATCCTCGTCATCCTCGATGTCGTCGATCCGGCCGATGCCCATCAGGTCCGGATCCAGCATCGCCTTCTCGTCGGGCCGGAATCGCAGCACGTTCTCGACGTAGGACGTCACCGCGGTGTCCAGTGACACCTCGTGTCCGGCAGCCTCGGACAGGAACCAGAGATGCTCCAGCACCTCGTGGATCACCTCTGCGGGCTCCAACTTGTTCGCCAGATCGGGCGGGATCGCCTCCATCACCGGCTCGAAGACGTCGCTCATCCAGTGCCTGGCGACGGTGTCCTCGTCCACCTCGGTTTCCGGCATCACCGCGGTGAACCGGTACGTGTCCAGCGCGTTGAGGATCCGTCGCGCCTGGTTCTCCTGCACCGAGAGCCCGGTGAGCTGCTGCAGCCGCCGCCGATGGTGCCCGGCGTCGACCACCTGCGTCTGCAGCAACACATGCGGGTTGCCGTCCGCTTCGGTGAGCTGGATCTGCGCGGCGTCGTAGCCGAGCTCGTTGAGCCGCCGCAGCCGCTGTTCGATCCGCCAGAACTCGTCCTCGCCCATCGTCTGCGGCTGGGTCAGCTCGGCCCACAGTTGCTCGTACCGCTCGACCACCGAGATCGCGGTCTCCAGTGGGTCGACCTGATCCGGCAGCAGCCCGGACATCTGCAGGTCGAGCAACTCGCCGGCCAGGTTCGTCTCGGCGATGTCGAGATCGTTCTGTCGCTGTCCCCTGGACAGTACGTCGCGCATCTCGCCGGTCTCCGCGTCGACCAGGTACGCCGCCAACGCTCCGGCGTCCCGCCGGAACAGGGTGTTCGACAGGGAGCAGTCTCCCCAGGCGAAACCCGCCAGGTGCAGCCGCACCAGCAGCTCGGCCAGCGCGTCCAGCAGCTTGGGCTCGAGGTCGGGATCGAGCCGTCGGGAGAACAGCGCCCGGTAGGGCAGCGAGAACCGCAGGTGCTTGGTGACCAGGGCGGCGTCCAGGGGTTCGCCCTCCGGCGTCACGCGGTTGGCCACCACGCCGATGGCCTGCACCACCGGCACTCCGGTCTTGGCCAGGGTGCGCAGCACCTCGTATTCGTGCTCGGCGAGGTCCTGGAAGATCTCCTTGATGGCGTAGACGATCCCGCCGATCCGAGCGAATCGCACGACGTGCCGCGAGATTCCGCGCGGCAGTGAGACCAACCGCTCGCGCGGCCAGTCCTCCAGGGGGGTGGACCAGGGCAGCGTGAGCAGATCCGTCGGGTCCGGACCCGTGGCGAATTGCATGCGCACCGGTCCAGCGTGGCACACCGCGGCGATCCTGACCGGTGTCCGTTCGACTCCGTGGCGGCCGGAGTCGCCGGTCCCGGCGTGGGGAGCCGCCCGGTCGGTCAGCGGTGCCGGTCGCGGAGCAGGTCCGGCGTCAGATCCGCGATCCTGGTCGCGCCGCAGGTCGCCATCGTGTGACGGAGCTCCGCGGTCAGGCTCTGCAGCGCCCCGGTGGCACCCGGCACACCGCCCGCAGCGAGCGCCCACAGGGCCGGACGTCCCACACCGACGCCGGCTGCGCCGAGGGCCAGCGCGCGGACCACGTCACCGCCGGTGCGGATGCCGCCGTCCACCAGCACCGGCACCCGGCCGGCCACCGCGCGGACCACCGGCCCGAGGGCCTGCGCGGTCGGGATGACAGAGTCGAGGACCCGCCGACCGTGGTTGGAGACGAAGATTCCGGCAACGCCGGACGCAGCGACCGCAGCGGCGTCACCCGGATGCAGGATGCCCTTGATCCACACCGGCAGACCGGATTCGGCTGCGACCCACTCGACCTCGGCCGGCGAGGTGCACGACTCGATGCCGGCCGACATCTCGGCCCATGTCCTGTCGGGGTAGTTGCCGGGTATCACGTCGATCCGCCGATTGGTGCTGGCCCGGAACGGGACGTCGCCGATCGGTCCGCCGTAATCGACGGTGAACACGATGGCGGCCGCGCCGGCCGCCCGCGCCCTGGCCAGGAAGTCCCTGCTGAGGCCGCGGTCCTTCATCAGATAGACCTGCGCCCACCAGGTTCCGGCGGCAGCCGCGCCGAATTCGGTGACCTCGACGGTCGCCGAATTGGAGTAGATCATCAGGGCGCCTGCGGCTGCTGCGGCGGCCGCGGTAGCGATCTCGCCGTCCGGATGGACCAGCCCGTGGGCGGCGGTGGGTGCCACCAGCACCGGGGTGGACAGCGTCGCGGAGCCGAGCCGCACCGAGGTGTCGACGGTGGTGATGCCGCGCAGATAGCGGGGGACCAGATCGATGTCCCGCCAGGCGAGTACGTCCCGCTCGGCGTGGTCGGGGGCGCCCGCGGTGCCCGAGTAGTAATCCCAGGCGACCGGGTCCATGGCCGCCTGGGCTGCGGTACGCAGGGGGGCCCAGTCCATGGGCGTCATCCTGCCCGGTTGCTGCGCCGGGTGCTGACCGCGGGCCGGGTACCGGGCCCGAGGTGTGCGTGGTCCGCCGGACGCGGGCCGCACCCGAAGACCGGCCCGTCGACCTTCGCGGTCGGGGAAGGTCGCTTCGCGCGCCTTACCCGGTCGAGGCGGCGGCCGCGACCAATGCCTGGAACAGCCGCAGGTCGGTGTCGGTCTCGGGGTGCCACTGCACGCCGAGCTCCCACCGCGGTCCGCTGCCCTCCATGGCCTCGGCGAGACCGTCGTCGGCGTACGCGGCGACGGTGTAGCCGGGCGCCGCTGCCACCGACTGATGGTGGTGGCACGGGACCGTCACTTCGGCGCCGAGGATCTCGGCGACCGCGGTCCCGGCGACCGGCTGCACCAGCACCTTGCCGTACTCGCCGGGGCCGGGGGAGTGGCCGTGATGGCCGACCACGTCCGGGACATGCTGGACCAGGCTGCCGCCGGCCCGGACCGCCATCACCTGCATGCCGCGGCAGACACCCAGCACCGGAACGCCGTGGTCCTCGGCGGCGTCGAGCAGGGCGAATTCGGAGACATCACGGTCGTCCCGCCACCCGGCGGTCCGCTCGTGCGGCAGCTCGCCGTACCGGGACGGGTTGACGTCCGATCCGCCGGCGATCAACAGGCCGTCCAGCCGGCCGACCACCCCGGGAACGTCGTCGGCAACGCCCATCGCGGGCAGCAGCACCGGAGTACCGCCGGCGGCGCTGACCGCGTCGGCGTACCTGGCGGGCAGCAGCACGGCGGTAACCCCGCGCCACTGGCCCCAGTCGGCGGGCTCGCGATAGGTGCTGATGCCGATCACCGGCCGACCCATCGATGCCTCCTTGCCATTCGGATATTCCGGTCATGACGGTAGCCCTGCGCTGACCGGGGTTGGCACGCTGTCACCACTGTGACTACGGTCACCTCACCTGGATGGATCGTTCAAGATCGGAGCAACGATGCCTCGCACCGTTCTCGCCCGCCGCCGGCCGCTGGTCGTCACCGCCGCGCTTGCCGTCGCACTCGCCCTGGTGGTCCCCCCGGCGGCGATAGCCGCACCTGTGCGGATTCCGGCGGTGGCGGCTGCACCGGTGCCGGTGGTCGACCGGGTCGCCGCGGCGCCGACGGTGACCCTGGCCGGCTCGCTGCAATCCGAACTGGGATGCGGCGCGGACTGGGATCCCGCCTGCGCCGCGACCGATCTGGCCGAGAGCGCCCCAGGTCTCTTTTCGGCGACCTTCGCCGTTCCGCACGGCAGCTACGAGTACAAGGTCGTGCTCAACCACTCCTGGGATGAGAGCTACGGCGCGGGTGGCGTCAAGGGCGGCGCCAACATACCGCTGGTGCTGGCCGGCGACGCCTCGGTGAAGGTCTCCTTCGACTCCACCACCCACCGGATCAGCGTGTCGCCGGCTGTCCCGCAGCCAGGTCTGACCAAGGCGGACAAGGCCCTCGCCGGATCCAGCCTGCGCTCCGACCTGACCCGCGAGCGCTTCTACTTCGTGATGACCGACCGGTTTGCCAACGCGGACAAGAGCAACGACGCCGGCGGCCTCACCGGAGACAAGATGACGACCGGGCTCGATCCCGACCGACAAGGGCTTCTACCACGGCGGCGACATCAAGGGCATCACCGGAAAGCTCGACTACCTCAAGGATCTCGGCGTCACGTCGGTCTGGATGACGCCGTCGTTCAAGAACAATCCCGTGCAGGGAGCCGGTGCTGACGCCAGCGCCGGCTATCACGGCTACTGGATCACCGACTTCACCCAGATCGACCCGCACCTGGGCACCAACGGTGATCTCAAGACCTTGATCGCGAAGGCACATGCCAAGGGCATCAAGGTGTTCTTCGACATCATCACGAACCACACCGCGGACATCATCGCGAGCAAGCCCGACTACGTCACCAAGGCAGCTACGCCCTACAAGGATGCCTCCGGCAAGGCGTTCGACGACCTCGACTACGTCAACGGCGACACCTTCCCGGCGCTGGATCCGGCCACCTCGTTCCCGTACCCGCCCTCCTTCCGCAGCGAGGCCGACAAGACCGTCAAGGTGCCGGCCTGGCTCAACGACCCGACCTACTACCACAACCGCGGCAACGCGAAGTTCGACGGGACCGAGGGCGACGTCTACGGCGACTTCGTCGGGCTGGACGATCTTTTCACCGAGCAGCCGGCGGTGCGCGACGGGCTGATCGACATCTACAAGTTCTGGGCCGAGTTCGGGATCGACGGGTTCCGGATCGACACCGTGAAGCACGTGAACATCGGTTTCTGGCAGAAGTTCATCCCGGCGATGGAGCAGGCCGCCGCCTCGGTCGGCAAGCCCAAGTTCTTCCAGTTCGGCGAGGTCTACGACGCCCGACCGGAGGCGATGTCGAAGTTCACCACCGAGGGCAAGCTGCCGGCCACCCTGGACTTCGGGTTCCAGGCCGCGGCCACCAGTTTCGGAAAGGGCGGAGCGACCTCGGAGCTGCGCGACCTGTTCGCCGGGGACGACTGGTACACCGACACCGATTCGAACGCGTACTCGTTGCCGACGTTCCTGGGCAATCATGACATGGGCCGGATCGGCAACTTCCTCTCCAAGGGCGGGACGGTCGGCGGTGACGAACTGCTGCAACGGGATCTGCTCACCCAGTCGCTGATGTTCCTGACCCGCGGGCAGCCGGTCACCTATTACGGCGACGAGCAGGGTTTCGTCGGCGACGGCGGGGACAAGGACGCCCGGCAGGACATGTTCGCCAGCCAGGTCGCCTCCTACAACGACGACGATCTGATCGGGACCGACGGCACCACCGCGACCGACAACTACGGCGAGACGAACCCGCTGTTCCAGCGCATCAAGGGACTCTCGGCGCTGCGTGCGAAATACCCGACGCTGGCCGACGGGGCACAGATCCACCGGTACGCCAGCAACAGCCCGGGCATCTACGCGTTCAGCCGGATCGATGCCAAGGAGCAGGTCGAGTACATCGTCGCGGCCAACAATGCGACCACGCCGGCCACTGCGACGTTCTCCACGTTCAACAAGAACGCCCGGTACTCCGGCCTGTGGCCGGCCGGCACTGCGTCGGTGAAGACGGACGAAGAGGGAAGGGTCACCGTCACTGTGCCGCCGCTGACGGTCTCGGTCTGGAAGGCACCGTCGAAGCTGAAGAAGTCGAAGTCCGCGCCCGCCATGGTGTTCCGTCCGTCCGTGGCCGGCGGCACGGTCGGTGGTCGGGCCGAGGTCGGCGTGGCTGTGCCCGCCGGCGGCTTCAACCAGGTGACCTTCGCCTGGCGCCCGGTCGGGACCCAGACATGGCAGTCGCTCGGGACCGACGACAACGCGCCCTACCGGGTGTTCCACGACGTCAGCGGGCTGGCCAAGGGCACCCTGATCGAGTATCGAGCGGTGCTCAAGGACCACTCCGGCAACCTGTCGGTGACCGGAACCTCCGCCACCGTCGGCGATCCGGCGCCGCCGGCCGGTGGAGGCGGCGGGGACGGCCCTGTGGTGCAGCCGGCCAACGTGTCGGTCCCCGGTGATCTCAACTCCGAGATGGGCTGCCCAGGCGACTGGCAGCCGGACTGCGACGCGGCCCAGCTTGATGCGCCGGCTGAACGACGACATCTGGTCGAAGACGTTCACTCTGCCCGCCGGCAGTTACTCGTACAAGGCGGCGATCAACAAGAGCTGGGACGAGAACTATGGCGACAAGGCCGTCAAGGGCGGCGGGAACATCAGCCTGACCGTTCCCGCGGCGGTCCCGGTCAAGCCCGTGACGTTCTACTACGACCACCGGACGCACTGGGCGACCAGCGATGCGCAGGTCCCGATCGTCACCGCGGCGGGGTCGTTCCAGTCCGAGATCGGCTGCACCGATAAGGATGGCAAAGCGGTCGACTGGGCGCCGGACTGCCTTCGGTCGTGGCTCGAGGATCCCGACGGCGACGGGGTGTTCACCTACTCCACGGCCAAGATCCCGGCCGGCAGCTACGCTGTGAAGGCGGCGCATGGGCTGTCGTGGGATGAGAACTACGGTGCCGGTGGAGTTCTGAAGGGTGCGGACATTGCGTTCAGCGTGCCGGCCAACGCCCGCACCACCTTCAGCTACGTGCTGGCGACGCACCTCCTCACCGTGAGTGCGGCGGCGGACTCCAGCGCCGATCTGAGCAAGTCGAAGGCGCAGTGGTTGTCGAAGAAGGTCGTCGCGATGGACCTTCCGGCCGAGGCGTCCACCTGGCACTTCCGGCTGCACTACGCCGCTGCCGGTGGGCTGGGACTCGATGCCGAGGCCGTCACCGGTGGCTCGTCGATCCCGCTGACGCTCGATCCCGCCGGCCTACCCGCGGATCTGAAGACGAAGTTCCCCAACCTGGCCGGTTACGACGCCCTGCGGCTTCGGAACTCCGACGCGCACAACCGGAAGCTGCTGCAGTCCATCCTCTCCGGCCAGGTGGTGGTAGCCGCCTACGACGACCTCGGTCATCTGGTGGACGCCACCGGCGTGCAGATCCCCGGCGTGCTCGACGATCTGTACCCGCACGCCACCCATCGGACGCTCGGGATCGAGTGGGACCGCGACCGTCCCACGTTGTCGGTGTGGGCGCCCACCGCTCAGGCTGTCGACCTGGTCGTCGATCCGGTCGGCTCAGCGCCGGAGGCAGTGGTGCCGATGCGCCGCGACGACGACGGCGTCTGGTCCGTGCGCGGTGGATCGTCCTGGAATGGTGCGACCTACCGGTACCAGGTGCGGGTCTACGTCCCGGCGACCGGCAAGATCGAGACCAACCTGGTCACCGATCCGTATTCAGTGGCGCTGACGGCGAACTCGACCCGCTCGGTGATCGTGGATCTCGACGCCGCGTCCCTGACGCCGTCCGGTTGGAAGACCCTGCGCAAGCCGGGGCTGGCCCAGCCGGAGGACTCGACGATCTACGAGCTCCACATCAGGGACTTCTCCATCGGCGATGTCACGGTGCCGGCGGCGCACCGCGGCGGATACCTGGCGTTCACCGACGTCAATGGCAACGGGATGAAGCACCTGCGGGCGCTGGCCGCAGCGGGTCTGAACACCATCCACCTGCTGCCGGCGTTCGACATCTCGTCGGTGCCGGAGAACAAGGCCGACCAGACCACGCCGGCCTGCGACCTGCCGAGTTTCGCGCCGGACAGCGAGCAGCAGCAGGCCTGCGTCACCCCGCAGACCGCCACCGACGGGTACAACTGGGGCTACGACCCGTGGCACTACACAGTGCCGGAGGGGTCGTACGCCACCGACCCGGACGGAGCGACGCGCACCCGCGAGTTCCGGCAGATGGTGCAGTCCCTCAACACCTCCGGGCTGCGGGTGGTGATGGATGTGGTCTACAACCACACCTCCGCCTCCGGGCAGGATCCGAAGTCGGTGCTGGACCAGGTGGTTCCCGGTTACTACCAGCGCCTTTCGGCCACCGGCGCGCTGGAGACCTCGACCTGCTGCGCCAACACGGCGACCGAGCACGCGATGATGGCGAAGCTGTTGATCGACTCGGTGAAGACCTGGGCGGTGGACTACAAGGTCGACGGTTTCCGGTTCGACCTGATGGGACACCAGCCGCGGTCGGTGATGGTCGATCTGCGCAACGCGCTCGACAAGCTCACGATCCGTCGGGACGGGGTGGACGGTAGGCAGATCTATCTCTACGGCGAGGGCTGGAACTTCGGCGAGGTGGCCGACAACGCGCTGTTCCGGCAGGCCACCCAGCTGGAGATGGCCGGCACCGGGATCGGGACCTTCAACGACCGGTTGCGCGACTCCGTCCGCGGCGGCGGGCCTTTCGACGACGACCCGCGTCTCCAGGGCTTCGGCAGCGGGCTGTTCACCGACCCGAACGGAGTGGCCGGCAACGGTCTGCCCGCCGTGCAGAAGTCCACGCTGCTGCTGGACGAGGACCGGATCAAGGTGGGTCTGGCCGGCAACCTCCGTGACTACAGCTTCACCGACCGCACCGGGACGGTGGTGAAGGGCTCCGACGTGGATTACAACGGCTCGCCGACCGGCTACACCGCCGATCCGTCGGAGGTGATCAACTACGTCGACGCGCACGACAACGAGACGCTGTTCGACGCGCTGACCTACAAGCTGCCGGTGGCCACCTCGATGGCCGACCGGGTGCGGATGAACACCTTGTCGCTGGCGACCGTCACCCTGGGCCAGGGACCGTCGTTCTGGCATGCCGGCGCCGATCTGTTGCGGTCGAAGTCGTTGGACCGCAACTCGTTCGACTCGGGCGACTGGTTCAACCGGGTCGACTTCTCCGGCCAGCAGTCCACCTTCGGCTCCGGTCTGCCGCCGGCGGCGGACAACTCGGCGAAGTGGACCTTCATGAAACCGCTGCTCGCCAACGCCGCGCTGAAGCCCGGGGCTGCGGACATGGCAGCGGCAACCGCCGGGGCGCAGGCGCTGCTGAAGATCAGGTCGTCGTCACCGCTGTTCCGGCTCGGTTCGGCAGCCCTGATCCAGCAGCGGCTCTCGTTCCCGGGTTCCGGTACGGCGGCGATCCCGGGCGTGATCGTCATGCAACTCGACGACCGCGTCGGTCGTGATCTCGATCCGCGCCGCGAGCGGATCGTGGTGGTCTTCAACGCCACTCCGTCGGCCCAGACCGTCCCGCTCGCCGACGCCGCCGGCCTGAGCCTCCACCCGGTCCAGGCCTCCGGCTCCGACCCGGTCGTCAAGCAGACCACGGTCGCCGCCACTTCCATCACCGTGCCCGCCCGGACGGTGGCTGTCCTCCAAGGTTGACCCTTCCATCCCGTCGCCCCCATCCACGTCGGACCGGGGGGAGAAAACGCCGTGGCTGCACCGCTTGGCGCGGCGTTCTCTCCCCCCGGTCGGTGTCAACACGGGCAGCCGCGGGATCTGAGAAGCTGGCGGACGGTTTCGGCCAGCCGCAGCCGGCCTTGCCATACCATCGCCCCGGTCGCGTGAGCGAGAACCCAACCCAGCTCGGCCAGATCGGTGAGCCGGCGTCGATCCTTCGAGAGGGCGGCTCCTGTGTGAAACTCGACGCCGTCGTACTCGCATCCCACCTGGTACTCCTCCCAACCGAGATCGAGACGATAGCGAAGCCCCTGCTTGGAAACCACCGTCAGCTGCGGCGTCGGCACCGGCAGACCTGCATCCAGAAAGACCCAACGCAGCCAGGACTCGGGCGGAGACTCGGCCCGACCGTCAGCGAAGGGGATCAGCGCGCGGACGCGGCGGATGCCATTGATCGACAACCACACGGCCTGTTGAGCCAATCGCTCGGGTGTCACAGAGCCCGAGCGCAGGGACGCATCGAGCAGGCCGAGTGCGCGCTGACCCGAGCTCTGGGCGGAAGCGAGCGTCAGCACGGTCTCCGCGGGATCGGTGACGGTGTGGGTGCCGACCATGACCGGCGGGACGGTCTGCATGTTGCGGTGCAGGACGAGGTTGCCGCGACGACTGGCCCAGTTCGCTTCGGCAAGCACATGAGTGCGGTGATCGTTCTCAACGCCGAACCCGAACAGTTCCGCAGCAGTGTGGTGAGCCGCGACCGGTGCCCGACCGAGGGTGAGTTCGGCTGCTGCCAAGCGCGTCGCCACCTCTCCGGCGGTGTGCGGCAGCGCATAGGCGCCGTGCCAGAGTCGAACGAGGCTTCCCGCCCGGACCGTGCGACCGAGAGCGCCATCGCTCAGATAGTCGCCCACCTGCTCCGTGCTCAGGGCGCCATGCTGCGCGGACGCAAGGCGCGATAGGTCGGGTGGGAGGGCGGGCCGAGGATTGGTGGCCGTGGGTGGTCGTCCGATGCGAATTGCTGCGTCGCTGTCAGTAGCCATTGGCGCAGCATTGAGCACCGTCCAAGCGCCGTCATGGAGACCGTCGCAGATGTGCACGAAAATCGGACAGGGGGACAACTTCTCGGTGCGCACCGATCACAGACCGTGGGGGGAAAACGCCGCGGCGAACTGCATCGTCGCGGCGTTTTCTCCCCGCGGTGCGGGGTGGGTGTGGGCGGGCAAGCAGCGGTGGGCCGGGTGGATGGGGGATAGGGGTCAGTCGAGGGGGGTGACGTAGGCGCCGGAGATGCCGCCGTCGACCAGGAACTGGGACGCGGTGATGAAGGAGGACTCGTCGGAGGCGAGGAACAGCACTGCGTTGGCGATCTCGTCGGGCTCGGCGAAGCGGCCGACCGGGATGTGCACGAGGCGGCGGGCGGCGCGTTCGGGGTCCTTCGCGAAGAGCTCCTGCAACAACGGGGTGTTCACCGGGCCCGGACAGAGCGCGTTGACCCGCACTCCCTGCCGGGCGAACTGCACCCCGAGTTCGCGGGACATCGCCAGCACGCCGCCTTTGGAAGCGGTGTAGGAGATCTGGGACGTGGCTGCGCCCATCACGGCAACGAATGACGCCGTGTTGATGATCGATCCGCGGCCCTGCTCGAGCATGTACGGCAGCACAGCCTTGCAGCACAGGTAGACGCTGGTCAGGTTCACCTCCTGGACCTTGCGCCAGGCGTCGATGCCGGTGGTCAGGATGGAGTCGTCGTCGGGCGGCGAGATGCCCGCGTTGTTGAAGGCGACATCCACGCTGCCGTAGGTCTCGTTGGCGAACGCGAACAACTCGTCGACGTCGTCAGCCGCAGTCACGTCGGTCCGGAGGTACGAGCCACCGAGTTCGTCGGCGACACCGGGCCCCCGGGCGTCGTCAACGTCACCGATGACGACCTTGGCGCCTTCGGCGGCGAACCGGCGGCCGGTGGCGAGGCCGATACCCGAGCAACCACCGGTGATGACGGCGACCTTGTCGTCGAGACGTCCGGACATGCTGTTCACCAGAACCTTTCGCGATCAGAGGGTGCAACGTCCTGCACCCGGTGAGGTATAGCTCACCCGCCGCAGGACGTTGCGGGCGGGGAGGGGATCACGTGGCGATGAAGACGTTCTTGACCTCGGTGAACGCTCCGGGGGCGTCCGGTCCGAGTTCGCGGCCGAGGCCGGACTGTTTGAAGCCGCCGAACGGCGTCCAGTAGCGCACCGAGGAGTGCGAATTGACGGACAGGTTCCCGGCCTCCACCCCCCGCGCCACCCGCAACGCGCACCCGACGTCGGAGGTGAAGATCGATCCGGACAGCCCGTAGTCGCTGTCGTTGGCCTTCGCGATCGCGTCGGCCTCGTCGTCGAACGGCAGCACTGCCACCACGGGGCCGAAGATCTCCTCGCGCCAGACCGGGTCGTCGGTGGAACGGGGGAGCACAACGGTGGGCGGGAACCAGAAGCCGGCCGCAAAGTCCGCGTCGTCCGGCGTGGACCCGGCGAAGGCCACATCCGCGTCCGAGACGTAGCGTTGCACGGAGTCACGCTGCCCGGCGCTGATCAGCGGCCCCATCTCGGCCTCCGCGGATGCCGGGTCCAGCACGCGGAACCCGGTGACCGCCGGCTCGAGCAGCGCCAGGAAGTCGTCGTACACGCTGCGTTGCACCAGGATCCGGGAGCGCGCGCAGCAGTCCTGTCCGGCATTGTCGAACACCGAGCCCGGAGCGGACGACGCGGCCCGGGCCAGGTCCGCGTCGGCGAAGACGATGTTCGCGCTCTTGCCGCCGAGCTCGAGGGTCACCGGCTTGATCTGCTGCGCCGCGCCGGCCATGATCTGCCGACCGACGGCGGTGGAGCCGGTGAAGCACACCTTGCGCACCAAGGGGTTCGTGACGAACCGGTCGCCGACCACCGACCCCTTGCCCGGGATGACGGTGAACACATCAGGCGGAAGACCCGCTTCCAGAGCGAGCTCGCCCAGTCGGATGGCCGTCAACGGAGTCAGTTCGGCGGGTTTGAGCACCACGGTGTTCCCGGCGGCCAGCGCGGGAGCGAAACCCCAACCGGCGATGGGCATCGGGAAGTTCCACGGCACGATGATGCCGACAACGCCGAGCGGTTCGTGGAAGGTGATGTCGACACCGCCGGCCACCGGGATCTGCCGGCCGAACAAGCCGCTCCGGTGCGGCCGAGTAGTAGTTCAGGACGTCCCGGACGTTGCCCGCCTCCCAGAGCGCGTTGCCGAGGGTGTGTCCGGCGTTGCGGATCTCCAGATCGGCGAGCTCCTCGCGGTGAGCGTCGACCACCGCGGCGAACGACCGCAGCAGCCGGGCCCGGTCGCCCGGCGCCACCGCCCGCCAGCCGTCGAACGCCCGGTGCGCGGCCCCGATGGCCACGTCCGACTCCGCCGCAGATGCCAATGGGACGTCGACCACCGATTCCGCGGTGGCCGGATTGACGACCGTGTACACCCCGCCGTCGGAGAAAGCCGTTGTCATGCCATACCTTTCGTACCCGGCGACCGTCACCGCGTCAGAGCCGCTCGAATCCCCGGCGCCGCTCCCAGTCCGTGACGGCGGCGTCGAAGGCGGCCAGTTCGGTGTCGGCGGCGTGCACGTAGTGGTCGACGACGTCGTCGCCGAACGCGGCCCTGGCGATCGTCGACCCGTTGAAGGCATTCCGCGCCTCGCGCAGCGTGCGGGGCACCGTCGGCCGGCCGGAGGTGTAGGCGTTGCCGACCAGTTCGGGCTCCAGCTCGAGGGCGTTGTCCACCCCGTGCAGGCCACCGGCGAGCATCGCGGCTATCGCCAGGTATGGGTTGACATCGCCCCCGGGCACCCGGTTCTCCATCCGCGCCGAGGGGCCGTGCCCGACCAGTCGGACCGCGCAGGTCCGGTTGTCGGTGCCCCAGGCGATGGTGGTCGGAGCGAACGAACCGTCGGCGAACCGCTTGTAGGAGTTGACGTTCGGTGCGTAGAGCAGGGTGAACTCGTACATCGTCGCCAGCACGCCGGCGACGAAGTGGTCGTACAGCTCGGTGCGCTCGCCGTCGCCCCAGAAGACGATCGAGTCGTCCAACCCGCGCAGCGAGAGGTGGATGTGGCAGGAGTTGCCCTCCCGCTCGTCGTACTTGGCCATGAAGGTCAGCGCCTTGCCGTGCGACGACGCGATCTCCTTGGCGGAGTTCTTGTACACCGAGTGGTTGTCCGCTGTCACCACCACCTCGTCGAAGCGGAAGGCGACCTCGTGCTGGCCGAAGTTGCACTCGCCCTTCGCGGACTCGACGATCATGCCCGCGTCGTACATGGTGTTGCGGATGTCCCTCAGCAGCGGTTCGACCCTGGTGGTGCCCAGGATCGAGTAGTCGACGTTGTACTGGTTCACCGGGGTGAGCCCGACGTAGTGCGAGTCCCAGGCCTCCTCGTAGGTGTCCTCGAACACGATGAACTCGAGCTCGGTGCCGGAGAACGCCCGGAAGCCGGCGGCCGCGGCCCGGTCGACCTGTCGGCGGAGCACCGTGCGCGGCGACTGGTCAACGGGGGCGCCGTCCAGCCAGGTCAGATCGCACTGGATCAGCACCGTGCCGGGGAGATGGGTGAGCCGTCGGATGGTGTCGAAGTCGAGCTCGAACACCATGTCGCCGTATCCCTTGTCCCACGACGAGATGCCGTAGCCGGGTACCGTGTTCATCTCGACGTCGACGGCGAGCAGGTAGTTGCAGCCCTCGGTGCCGTGCGCCAGCACCTCGTCGACGAAGAAGGCCGCATGCAGCCGCTTGCCCTGCAGCCGACCCTGCATGTCGGTGAACGCGACGACGACGGTGTCGATCTCGCCACTGCCGATCGCAGTCCGCAGATCGTCGACGGAGAGCAATCGGGGATTGCGGGGCTGATCAGCCATGAGGTTTCCCTTCGTCCGGACGGGCGGCGGCCGGCCACCCCTGAGCAGAGGGCCGTTCGAAGCATGCCACGGTGCGTTTCGAGCCGGCGGCCCCGGTCGGCAGGCCAGAGCACCTGCCGATCGGGACCACCGACCAGCGCGAACCGGCGAACAGTCAGAGCGCGAGTTCGTCCGCGGGTGACGGTGCGGACGGGTCGATGGTGTTCTTCGGGCCCTTGAACCACTTCTTGACCGAGACGTGCCAGAAGATCCACAGCAGCAACAGTGCGCCGCCTACCAGCAGCGGGGTGTAGTTGACGAACTTCCACGCGAAGCTCGGATCCCACGGCATCCCGCCGGCATTGGTCGGGAACATCGCGACGATCGACGTGATCAGGATCTCGAGGAGCGCGACAGGGGCCAGCCACTTGTAGTGCTTGCCGAGATTCCACGAGCCCGTCTTGAAGCGATCGCCCATGCGCCAGCGCAGGAAGATCGGGATGGCGAAGCAGACGTAGAGACCGACCACACCGATCGAGACGACGGCGAAGAACGCCACCGGCACGGGCGCGCCGTTGATGTCGACCTCGACCAGGGCGGGGAGGGTGATGAGGGCCGCCACGATCGCGACCAGGATGACGCCGAAGGCGGGCACCCGGCTGGCGGTCAGCTTTGACCAGAGTGAGGACCCAGGTACCGCCCCGTCGCGACTGAAGGCGAAGAGCATCCGGGAGCAGCTGGTGAGACACGCAACGGTGCAGAAGAACTGGCCGGCCGCAGAGATCAGCAGCACCACGCCGGCCCACCCCGGTGACAGCGCCTGGTTGAAGATCGCCAACACCGATCCGCCGGCAGCCGACACCCCGTCGGCGTCCTGGACGGCGAACAGGAACGACAGCAGCACGATCCAGCCGCCGATGGCGGAGTAGAAGATCGACCGCCAGATGCCCTTGGCCGCTGCGTTGGCAGCGCTGCGGGTCTCCTCCGACAGATGGGCCGACGCGTCGTAGCCGGTGATCGTGTACTGGGTGAGGATGGCCGCCATCGGCAGCACGTAGAACAGGAACCCGGCGCCGCTCGTACTGCCGCCGAACAACCCGGTGTTGTTGATGGTCTGGGTGAACACATCCGTGAAGCTGGCGTGGTGATCCGGCAGCAGGACCAGAATCAGGACGACAGCCAGTGCTCCGGCGACGTGCCACCACACCGAGATGTTGTTGAGAATGGCGAGCAGGTGACTGGAGAAGATGTTCACCACGGCTGCGAGCGCGAGCACGACGACGAAGATGATGAACACCCGGGTGAGGCTGTAGCCGGCCGCCCAGGATTCGCTGAAGGAACCGATCGTGTAGTCGGTGAAGGTGGCGCAGCCGTAGGCGACCGAGGCGACGATCGCGATCAGTCCGATCAGGTTGAGCCAACCGGTGTAGTAGCCCGTCTTCGGCCCGCCGAGTTTCGAGGCCCACCAGTAGATCCCGCCCGAGGTCGGGTAGGCGGAGACCAGCTCGGACATGCACACGCCGATGATCAGGATGAACACCGAGACGATCGGCCAGCCCCAGGCGATGGCCGCCGGGCCGCCGTTGTTCCAGCCGAGGCCGAACGAGGTGAAACACCCGGCCAGGATGGAGATGATGGAGAACGAGATGGCGAAGTTCGAGAAGCCGGACCAGGACCGGTGCAGCTCCTGCTTGTATCCCAGCGACGCGAGATGCGCCTCGTCGTCGCTGAGTTGGGTTTCTGCCGTCATGCGCGGACTCCTTCGTAGAGAGGGCGAGGGTGAGACTGTTCAGTCGATTCCGGTGCTGGCCAGCAGCAGCTCCGGTAGTGCCGGGCCGTCGAACTCGGCGACCGCGCGCTCGTACTTCTCCATTCCCCAGGACCAGAAGTCGAAGTCGACCTCGCTCACCGCATCCTGGATCGAGGCCCACAGCATCCAGCCGTACTTCGACATCAGCCCCTGCAACCGGGCCCGGGCGAGCAGAGCCGGGGAGCGCCGCCCGAAGTAGGCCTCGACCAGCAGCTCGAGCTGGTCGAGGGACAGCACCGACTCGCTCCAGATGTTGCCGAGTTCGAAGCAGGGGTCGTTGTTGCCCGCGTATTCGTAGTCGATGAGCCACATCCGGCTGCCGTCCACGATCATGTTGGCGGCCAGCAGATCGTTGTGGCAGGGCACCGTCGGAGCCGGCCGGACCGCGAGTGCCCGCTCGATCTCGGCGGCCGCAGGCAGGAAGTCGAGGTACCGGTCGGGCAGCCGGAAACCGCGGTCCTGCACGGTGCCCAGGTACCTCCGCTGGATGTCGAACATGTTGAACTCACCGGCGAACCGCGGTCCGGCATGGAGCGTCCGGCAGGTGGCGGCCAGGGTGGGCAGATCGGTGCCGGCCTGCAGGTCCGCCTCGGTCAGGGTGCGCCCGGTGACGAACCGGATCACCAGCAGGCCGGCCGCCGGCACGAAGTCCACCACCTCGGGCGCGACCCCAGCGGCCGCGGCTGCCGTTGCGTTCCGGAACTCCGCGTCCCGGTCGATGGCCAGCAGGTGACTGTCCCGCCCGGCCAATCGGGCGACATAGACCTCGCGCCCTGTGGTGACCTTCAGATTGCGGTTGGTGAGACCGCCGGGCAGCCACTCGATGACCCGATCGGCACCGGCCAGCACCGGCGAGCTGTCGACCCGGGCCAGCAGCTCGGAATCCAGCGCCGTCGGGGCCGCCGCTGAAGCCACGGACACCTCCAGGTCGGACGCCGCTGCGGTGCGTCCGGGTGGACGGCGCCGTCGGTTGCGTGCATTCTGGCCCCGACGCGGGCAAAGGTCTAGACAGAAACGCGGTTCGTCCCTGCGGTCGGACCCGGCGCGGAACGGGGGCGGTGCCATGCAGCCGGACCGGGGTCTGCCCAGTACGGCACGGGTGGTGGTGATCGGCGGCGGGGTGGGCGGCGCGTCGGTCGCCTATCACCTCGCCGAACTCGGCGAGCGGGACGTGCTGCTGGTCGATCGTGACGAGCTCACCAGCGGGTCGACGTTCCACTCCGCGGGGATGGTCGGCCAACTCCGCGCGGATCCGACGCTGACCAGGATGAACATGTACTCCGTCGAGCTGTACCGGCGTCTGCAGCTGGGGCCGAATCCGCCGGGCTGGGTGGAATCGGGCGGCATCCGGCTGGCCTCCAGCGTCGAGCGCATGGAGGAGCTGCGGCGCCAACTGAGCTGGGCCCGCACCTTCGGCCTGGCCCTGGAGGAGATTTCGCCGGCCACCGCCGCGGAGATGTTCCCCTACCTGGACCTGACCGGGGTGATCGGCGCGGTGCACCTGGCCTCGGACGGGTACCTGGACCCGGCGCAGCTCACCTACGCGTTGGCCGCCGCTGCCCGGGCGTCCGGAGTCGGCATCCACACCGGGACCAGGGTGCTGGGCATCGACACCGAGGCGGGCCGGGTGCGTCGGGTCCGGACCGACCGCGGCGACGTCGACTGCGAGGTGGTGGTCAACTGCGGCGGCATGTTCGCTGCCGAGATCGGCCGGATGGCAGGGGTCCGGATCCCGATCGTGCCGATGTCGCACCAGTATCTGATCACCGAGGGCTTCCGTGAGCCGACCGCCCCGGTGCTGCCCAGTCTGCGGGACCCGGATCTGCTGATCTACTTCCGTCAGGAGGGCCGCGGCCTGCTGATGGGCGGCTACGAGCGTCAGGCCGCCCCGTTCACCGCCGGCCGCACCCGACTCGATGCCATTCCGGCGGATTTCAACGGCCGGCTGTTGCCGGAGGACTGGCCGAGGTTCGAGGAGATCACCGGGAACTCGCAACGGCGGGTTCCGCTGATGGCCGAGGTGGGCCTGAAGAAGATCATCAACGGGCCGGAGGCGTTCACCCCGGACAACGAGTTCTGCCTCGGCGAGACGACCGTCGACGGGCTCTACGTCGCCGCCGGATTCAACGCCCACGGCATTGCCGGAGCCGGCGGGATCGGCCGGCTGCTGGCCGAGTGGATCGTCACCGGATCGCCGTCGATGGACGTGTGGCACATGGACATCCGCCGATTCGGCCCGCAGTTCGGTTCCCCGTCGCTGACCCTGGCCCGCACCGTCGAGAACTACCAGACCTACTACGACATCAGGTTTCCGGGCCACGAGGTGACGGCGGGCCGGCCGCTGCGGACCTCCCCGGTGTACCGCTGGCACCTCGATCGCGGTGCGGTGATGGGGGAGAAGAACGGTTGGGAGCGGGTGAACCATTACGGGTGTGACGACGGCGCCGAGCACGGGTGGCGGCCCGACGGCTGGGCCGCCAGGGCTGTCGCGCCCGCAACGGCCGCCGAACATCGGGCGACGAGGGCCGCCGTCGGGCTCTACGACGAGACGTCCTTCGCCAAGATCGCGGTACGCGGGCCGGGTGCTGCCGACCTGCTGGAGTGGGTGTGTGACAACCGGGTCGCCCGGGCCGTCGGCGCGGTCACCTACACCCAGGCGCTGAACGCCCGCGGGGGGATCGAGGCGGACTTCACGGTCACCAGGACCGCCGAGGACGAGTTCCTGATCGTCACCGGCACCGCATTCGGCCCGCACGACCTGGCCTGGTTGCGCCAGCAGGCCAGAGCCTCGGGGTCCGGCGTCCGGATCGACGACATCACCGGCCAGTACGTGTGTTTCGCGCTCTGGGGACCGCGGTCCCGGGAGCTGCTGGAGCGCCTGACCGCGGCCGGGTTGGGCGACGACGACTTTCCGTTCATGACGTCGCAGGAGATCGTGGTCGGTGACGTCGGGGTCCGCGCGCTGCGGGTGACGTTCGTCGGCGAGCTGGGCTGGGAGCTGTACGCACCGGTGGAGTACGGGCTCCGGCTCTGGCAGCAGCTGCACGAGGCCGGGGCGCCGCTCGGACTCATCCCGTGCGGCTATCGGGCGATCGACAGTCTACGGCTCGAGAAGGGCTACCGGGTATGGGGTTCCGACGTCACTGCGGAGACCACGCCACTGGAGGCCGGCCTCGACTTCTGCGTCCGGTGGAACAAGCCGGGTGGGTTTCTCGGCCGCGAAGCGCTGCTGGAGCAACGGTCCGCCGGGGTGGCTCGCCGGATGTGCTGCCTGGTCCTGGACGAGCCGAGCCAGGTGGTGCTCGGCGGCGAGCCGGTGCGGGTCGGAGTCGCCGTGCTGGGCCGGGTGACCTCCGGCGGGTACGGCTACACGGTCGAGAAGTCCATCGCCTACTGCTATCTGCCCGTCGAGGTGGCCGTTCCCGGCACCGCCGTCGAGATCGATCTGTTCGGCCGGTGGGTATCGGCCACCGTGACGGCCGAACCGCTGCTCGACCCGACCGGAACTCGGATCCGACCCTGACGGCCGGGCCGTCGGCATGGCCACCGGCAGGGTGACCGGGACTGCCCGGGCGCCTATCCGGACGGATTGGTCGCGACCTGCGGCAGCTCACCCGCTGCTGCTCGCTCGATGATGTGCCGGCGGAACAGTGCTGCGGACGGCAGCAGCTGGTGATCCGCGGACCAGCCGAGGCCGATCTCCCTGCTCGCGCCGGGGTCGGTCAGCGGCAGATGCCGCACGGTCGATTCGGGCGCCTCCGACGAACCTGCGCGTAGGGCCGGCACGATCGCCACACCCAGGCCGGCGGCGACGAACGCCCGCAGGGTCGGGATGTCGTCGCCCTCGAAGTCGACCCTCGGGGTGAACCCCGCCTCCTTGCACAGCGCCTCGCACTGCCGCCACAGCAGTGACGGGCCACGGAGCCGGATGAACGACTCGCCGGACACATCGGCCAGGCCGATCCCGGTGCGGGCGGCCAGCGGATGGGCGAGCGGCACGGCCAGCCACAACGGCTCGACCAGCAGCGGGTGCCAACGCACCGTGCGGTCGGCCGGCCGGATGGTGGTGATCTCCAGATCCAGCCGTCCCTCGGACAGCGTGGTGGCCTCCAGTTCGTCGCGCTCCTGACGGAGCTCGAACCGCACGTCGGGATGCTCGGCATGAAAGGACCGGACCAGGTTCGGCACCAGCCAGGTGCCGAACGACCGCTGGGTGGCGAGCGCGACCGTTCCGGTCTCCGGGTCGATGAGCTGGCTGACGGCGGCCAGGCCGTCGTCGAGTTGGTGCAGCAGGGTGTCGACATGCTTCTTGAAGGCCGCACCGGCCTGCGTCATCCGCAGCACTCGGCCGTTCTTGCGGAGCAGTTCAGTGCCCACTTCGGCTTCGAGCCGGGCCAACGCCCGGGAGACGCCGGGCTGGGTGATGTACGCCATCTCGCTCACTTCGGTCACGGTGAGGCCGTCCGCGACCAGCTGGAACCAGCGCAACGAGGGGATGTCCACAATAGATGACTCTAGCGCATGTGTAGGAGCAGAAAATGGTCATTGGACGCATGAGTGAATCGCCAGCATGATGGTCTCATGACATCAAAGCACGCAGTTCCTATGACCGGTCGTCGCTCCTTCTCCACCCGCGACCGGTGGGCCGCCCACCGAGAGTCGGTGCGCGAGCGCAATTCTGCCCGCCAGGCCCGCGCCCAGCTCGAGCGCGAGCTGGCCGCCTACACCAGCCCGTCCGACCTGGCCGAGCTCTACGCGATGGCCAACCGATCCTCGGCCGAGGACTCCAGGACGTTCCTCGAGGTCGTCGACGCCCTGCCGGCGCGCTGACCGCTCGGTCCGCATTCCCGACGCCGGCGACCCGGCACTCCCGACGCCGGCGACCCGGCCGTCCCGCCCCGCGGGGCGGCGGACAACAACAGGAGGTCACGATGATCGACAGCGTGCGTGAGATGTACCGCGCGATTCCCGGTCTTGTCGTCACTGTCGCTGTGCTGCTGGCGTTCTGCCTGCTGCTCGGCATCCTCGCCCTCGCCGTCGCCTGATCGACCGGCAGGATCTTCCGGCGACCGGCCGGCGACCTCAGCCCGCCAACCGGTGCTGTCGCGGACTGACGCCGCGCACCCGCTTGAAGGCCGCGCTCAGGGCGAAAGCACTGCCGTAGCCGACCTTCCGAGCCACCGACACGACGGTCGCCCCCGGCTCCAGCAGCAGGTCGGCGGCCACCGCCAGCCGCCAGCCGGCCAGGAACGTCATCGGCGGTTCGCCGACCAGTCCGGTGAACCGCCGGGCCAACGCCGCCCGGCTCACCCCAGCTCGCCGGCCAGGGCGCCGACCGTCCAGGGTCGCGCCGGATCGTTCTGCAACATCCGGATCGCCTGCCCGACCACCGGGTCCGAGTGCGCGCGATACCACGCCGGCGCATGGGCCTCGGAGCGCGAGAACCAGGCCCGCAGCACGGTGATCAGCAGCAGGTCCAGCATCCGATCCAGCACCACCTCCTGACCCGGGGCATCCCGTGCCACCTCGTCGGCGAGCATCGGCAGCAGCGGGGTGCTGAACTCCGCGGCCCCCAGCACCGCGACCGGCGGTAGCGCATCGAGCAGTCTCCGACTCACCTCGCCCGCCGTCTCGTAGGTACCACTGAGCACGACCGATCCGCCGTCCGGGTCCGTTCCCCAGGTCCGCACACCGAGATCCCTTGCCAGCGTGAGTGGTTCGCCTGTCGGCGTGGTGCACCGCTGACCGGGATGGATGACGATCTGTGGCGCGGTCGCCGGGTCGTCGGCGACGGTGTAGGCGTCCGGCCCACGCAGCACCACCAGATCGCCGGGACCGACCCGCACCGCATCACCGGCGTCCGGCAGTACCCAGGCGGTGCCCCGGAGCATCGCCATCAGACTCACCGGCGCCCGGTCGGTGATCCGGAGCGCCCAAGGTGGGTCGAGCACCGAACGCAGCAGGAACGCGCCGCGGGCCCGCGGGCTGTCCAGCAGACCGGTCAGTGCGTCCATGGGTCTCACCGTAGACGATGACGCATGAGATTGAGAGTTTCAACCATGGAACGTCTCATCCCACGATGGTTTCGTGGAGGCATGACATCGACACCAGCCCCCATGTCCACCGTTCTTCTCACCGGCGGCACCGGCAAGTCCGGTCGCCGGGTTGCTCAGCGCCTCCGAGACCGCGGCATCCCGGTGCGGGTCGGGTCCCGTGGCCCGGACCGATCCGGCGACACCGTCCGATTCGACTGGGGCGATCGGACGACCTGGGCGCCAGCCCTCACCGACGTCAGCAGCGTGTACCTGAGCTACGCGCCGGATCTCGCCTTCGACGGTGCCGCCGAACGGATCGCCGCCTTCGGCGAACTCGCGGCGGACGCCGGCGTTGCCCGCATCGTGCTGCTCTCCGGGCGTGGCGAACCCGGAGCCGCATTCAGCGAGCGCGGCATCACCAACTTGCCGCTGGCCTGGACCGTCCTGCGCTGCAGCTGGTTCGCGCAGAACTTCTCCGAGTACTTTCTGGCCGATCCGGTACTCAGCGGCGACATCGCCTTTCCCGCAGGAGACGTCGCCGAGCCGTTCGTCGATCTCGAGGACGTCGCTGACGTCGCAGTCGAGGCGCTCACCGGTAGCGGCCACCACCGGCGGATCTACGAGCTGACCGGCCCGCGCCTGCTCACCTTCGCCGATGCGGCCGCCGAGCTGAGCGCCGCCAGCGGCAGCAAGCATTGGCTATACACCGGTGTCCGGGGACGACTACCGGGAGGCGTTGGTCGGCTTCGGGTTGCCGAGGGCCGACGCCGACGCCCTGACGCACCTGTTCGGCACCGTGCTGGACGGCCGCAACGCCTACCTCACCTCCGACGTTGCACGCATCCTGGGCCGCGCCCCTCGGGACTTCGCCGACTATGCGCGTGCGCACCGCGGCCACCGGCGTCTGGTCCGTGCAACGGAGCCGAGCGTGACGAGCTGGCCGGAATCAGCGTCGGTGGCCGCCGCGACGATCACCACCGGCCTGTTCGCCGGGCTGTTCTACACCTTCGCCACCGCGGTGATGGTCGGCCTGCGGGTCACCGATGATCGGACCTTCGTCACCGCGATGCGATCGATCAATGCACGGATCACCAACGGCTGGTTCCTGGTGAGTTTCGTGGCACCCTTCCCGCTCTGGCTGCTCGCCGGTGCTGTGCACCTCGGTGCGGGGTCGCGCCCGGTGCTGCCCTGGATCGCCGCGGCTCTGGGGTGCTACCTGGCCGTCGTGGCGGTCACCGCGGCGGTCAACGTGCCGTTGAACGACCGCCTCGCGGCTGCCGACGATTCCGGGCGGCCCGCGGACCTCGCCGCCCTCCGACGTGACTTCGAATCGCGTTGGGTGCGCTGGAACGCCGCCCGTGCGGTGCTGGCGATGGCGGCGTTGCTGGCCGCCACCGGCGCGCTGGTCGCTCACGGCCGGCTCGGCTGATGCATCGGACCTGCCCGGCGGCGGTTCTCAGCCGGCCGGTCGGTCCGGACCCGTCCAACCGGTGCGCACCGAGATCCGCACCCGGTCCGGCCGGAACAGGTCACGCGCGTACTCGACGGGCAGGCCCGCGGCGGTGTACGCGGTGCGCTCGATGAGCATCACCGCTGCGCCGATGGGCGCGTCGAGCAGCGCCGCGTCGGCGGGATCCGGAACCACCGGCTCCAGGTACTCGGTGGCTGTGTGCGGCCGTTGCCGGTACTGCACGGTCAACAGCTCGTAGAGGGACCCGGTCAACCGCTGTTGCAGCAGCCCGGGGAACAGCATCGCCGGAAAGTAGGAGTGCTCCAGTGCCAGCGGCAGGTCGTCTGCCGACCGCACCCGGACGATCCGGTGCACGGGAGCGGACGGTTCGATGGCCAGCGCACCGGCGACGGTGCGGTCGGCCGCAGTGGTGGCCGCCGAGATCACCCTGGCGGTGGCCTGGCGGCGGGACCGGCGCAGCTGCTCGGTGAAGCCGGCGAGGCCGGTGAGATCGCAGTCGATGCGCGGCCGGGCGATGAAGGTTCCGCCCGAGCGACCCCGTTTGCGGAGGACGACACCGCGGTCCTGCAGCCCGGCCAGCGCCTGCCGCAGCGTCATCCGGCTGACGCCGAAGAAGGCGGCAAGTGCGGATTCCGACGGCAACCGGTCGCCCGGGGCCAGCTCGCCGTCGCCGATCGCTTCGACCAGCCAGCGCTCGATCTGGGCGTGCGCGGTGGCTCCGGCGTCCCGGTCCAGCTCATGCGGCTGCGCGAACAGACTCAGGGTCACCGGCGACCTCTCCCACCACCACAGCGGAAAGCTCCGTCAGCACGGCGGAACAGGCTACGGATTCCGAATCTACCCGTGATCCGGGCTCCCCTGCAGCGGACCTGTCGCGCAGAATCTGGGCATGCTGACGATCGTCGACGTGGACGCCGACCGCTGGGACGACCTGGCCGAGCTGCTGGGGGAGCGGGGCGACCCGGCTCGCTGCTGGTGCCAGTACTACCGCAGCGACCGGCCGTACCAGCACGAGGGTCGGGCGGCCAACCGCGAGGCCATGCACCGGCAGGTGACGACAGCGCCCGTGCCGCACGGCGTCCTCGCCTACGAAAGCGATCGTCCGGTGGGCTGGTGCGCGGTGGCCCCGCGTCGGGACTACCCGCGGTTGGCCACCATGCAGGCGGCCCGTGCGACGAGCGACGAGCTCGGCCTCTGGTCGGTGACCTGTTTCGTGGTGCGGGTCGGGCACCGCCGGCACGGAGTCGCCGGCCGTCTGCTGGACGGCGCCGTCGACCTGGCAGTTCGGCACGGCGCGCGGACGGTCGAGGCATACCCGGTCGACCCGGCCGTCCGGCCGACGGGCTCATCCGGCATGTACCAGGGCACCGTGTCGATGTATCTGAGGGCCGGATTCGCCGAAGTTGCCCGGCCCAGCGCCTCCCGCGCGGTGATGCGGCTCTCGGTGGCGAGCTAGCAAGGTCAAGGACCTCGAGTACGCAGTTCGCACACCAGCCGTGAGACAAACGGCTTGACACACGTTAGTAGTTTCGCGATAGTCATGCCATGACTAATCCGCGTCGGACGGAATCGAGGGCGCCGCGCCCCCCGAAGCCGACGCCGCTCGCGCTGATGATCCTGGCGTTGCTCTCCGAACGGCCGATGCATCCCTACGAGATGCAGCGGCTGATGATCGCCCGCGGCGACGACAAGGTGGTCAGGGTCCAGCGCGGCTCGCTGTACCCGGCGGTCGAGCGACTGGAAGCGGCCGGCCTGGTCGAACACGAGGTCACCGAGAAGACCGGACGGCGGCCCGAACGCACCGTCTACCGGATCACCGAGCGAGGCTCGGAGACCGCGGTGGAGTGGATCACCGACATGTTGTCGGTGCATCGGAACGAGTACCCCGAGTTCGGCGCGGCGATGTCCTTCGTCGGCCTGATCGATCCGCGGACCTTCCGCAAGGCCATCGCCACCCGGGTCGCCCAGTTGAGCACCGAGACCACCGACCTGGAGACCACGACCGGACCCCTGTCGCCGGTGCTGCCACGGCTGTTCCTGCTGGAGATCGAGTACCTGGTGGCCATGCAGCGCGCCGAACTCGCCTTCCTCGAAGGTCTTCTCGCCGACCTGGACGCGGGGCGGCTCGATTGGAGCAAGGAGCAGATCGAGGCCTGGTATCACGCGATCGTGGCCGACGGGCACTTCCACGAGGCCGTCAGCTGGCCGGCCCAGGACGAGGACGAGGCGGCCGCGGAGGACACCATGCCCGGCTGATCTTCGAAAAGGGGGCCGGTGGCGTGTGGCAACACACCACCGGCCGACGCACACGCCGATCGCGAGATCAGCGGGCGCGGCACCGATGCCGCGGCAACCGACGGGCGCGAAGCCCGACTGCATCGTCACCACACCATCAGTACGAGAGGAATTCTCCCATGTCTGCCACCGATCACCGGCCCGAAGGCGGCCTCGTCACCGCCAACGGGGTTCCGGTCCGTGGGCACCGGCCGATCCGGCCTGCCCTGTTCATGACCGTGTTCTGCCTGGGTCTGTTCATGACCCTGCTGGACATCACCATCGTCAACATCGCCATCCCCGACCTGGTCACCGACCTGAACGCCGGTCTGGAGACTGTGCTCTGGGTCAGCTCGGCGTACTCGCTGGTCTACGCGGTGATGCTGATCACCGCGGGGCGGCTCGGCGACATCTACGGTCCGCGCCGGCTGTTCATGGTCGGCCTGAGCATCTTCACCCTCGCCAGCCTGGCCTCCGGCCTGTCGCAGACGCCGACCCAGCTGATCGCCTTCCGGGCGGTCCAAGGCCTCGGCGCCGCCCTGCTCGCACCCCAGGGCCTGGCGATGATCACGTCGATCCTGCCGGCCGCGAAGCGGGGCCCGGCATTCGCGGCCACCGGCATCATGTCCGGCCTCGGCGTGCTGCTCGGCCCCACCCTGGGCGGCTTCATCGTCACGCACCTGGACTGGCGGTGGATCTTCTTCCTGAACGTGCCGATCGGCATCGTCACGCTGGTACTTGCGGTGTTCTTCATGCCCGACGTGCGGCCCGGGCAGCGTCACCGACTCGATCTGCCGGGCGTCTTCCTGCTCACCGTCGGCCTGCTCGGCCTGGTGTTCGGCCTGATCGAGGGCCAGCGTTACGACTGGGGCACCATCACCGGGTTCATCACCATCCCGCTGGTGATCGGAATCGGCGTGGTCTTCCTCGGGCTGTTCATCTGGCGGCAGGCGCGGATGCAGGACAACGAACCGCTGCTGCCGTTCTCGATCTTCCGCGATCGCACGTACACGATCATGACCCTGGTCCTGATGGCGATGGGCTTCGCGATGGTCGGTGTCTTCCTGCCGCTGACCATCTACTACCAGTCGGTGCTCGGCCTGTCCGCGGTAGCGGCCGGTCTGGTGATCGGCATCCAGTCGTTCGCGATGATGGTCACCAGCGGTGTGGTCGGCGGCGCCGGCGGTTCCGGCAAGCTCAACCTGAAATGGGTGCTGTTCGCCGGGTTGCTGCTGTTCGCGGCCGGACTCGTCTACATCCTGATCGTCGCCGAGGCGGACTCGTCGCGGTGGACCTTCGTGCCCGGCCTGATCACCGCCGGCATCGGCATGGGCTGCGTCTGGACGCCGCTGTTCGGGCTGGCGACCAGCGAGATGGACCCGTCCAAGGCCGGTGTCGCCGCCGGGGTGCTCGACACTCTGCAGGAGTTCGGCTCGGTGCTGGCCACCGCGGTGCTCGGCGCGGTGCTGGCGAACCGGTTGGCCGACGAGCCTGCAGACCGAGGCGGTGACCGCCGCCGCAGGTCTGCCGGAGGCGGCCAGGGAGCCGTTCCTGGCCGGGATGACGCAGGCCGCGTCCGGCGGCATCGAGATCGGTGCCGGCCAGGCCGCCGGCACCCTGCCGGCGGGGGTTCCCGCCGACGTCGCGGCGCAGATCCAGGCCGCCATCCAGCACACCTTCTCGGCCGCCTTCACCGAGGCCATGCGGCCGACCGTGCTGGTGCCGGTGATCGTGATCGTCATCGCTGCGATCGCGGTGCTGTTCGTCCGCGGCGGTCGTCCGACCCAGCAGCAGTGGGACGAGCAGGAGCCGGCGGAGTTCCCCGCGGCGCACTGACGACCGGCCGGATCAGCACGACAATCCTGCGGGGCGTGACGTATACGTCGCGCCTCGCAGGACGTTGTCGGTACTCGCCGTGCCGACCAGCCGTACGGCGCGCCATGCTGGCGGGGACCGGACCCGACAGGAGGGACGACGGTGGCCTACGAGATCTACCGCCGGAGCGCGACCGAGCTGTCCAGGGCGCTGCGCGCCAAGGAACTGTCCGCGGTCGAGGTGCTCACCGCCCACCTGGAACGGATCGCCGCGGTCAACCCGGCGATCAACGCCATCGTCACCCTGACCGCCGAGGCGGCGATGGCCCAGGCGATCGCCGCCGACGAGGCCGCCGTGCGCGGCGAATTCCTCGGTCCGCTGCACGGCATCCCGGTCGCCCACAAGGACAACCACCTGACCAGCGGCATCCGGACCACCTTCGGCTCCCGGGCGAGGGCCGAGTTCGTACCCGACGTCGACGACCTGGTGATCGAGCGGATGAAGGCGGCCGGTGTCATCACGCTCGGGAAGACGAACATCCCCGAGTTCGCCGCCGGCGGCCACACGTTCAACGACGTCTTCGGCACCACCCGCAATCCCTACGACCTGTCGGTGACGGCCGGCGGTTCGTCCGGCGGCGCGGCTGCCGCGCTGGCGGCCGGGATGCACCCGCTGGCCGACGGCAACGACTTCGGCGGCTCCCTGCGGCTCCCGGCGGGGTACTGCAACGTCATCGGGCTCCGGCCGTCGGCGGGCCGGATACCGGTGCACCCGGCCGCGGACGGCTACCTCGGACTCTCGGTGCAGGGCCCGATGGCTCGGTCGGTCGACGACATCGCACTACTGCTGTCGGTGATGGCCGGCCCGGACCGGCGCTCACCGATCTCGCTGGAGGAGCCGGGAGCGTCGTTCGCGACCGTGCCGGAGGGCGGGCTGGCCGGCCGACGGATCGCGTTCTCGCCCGACCTGGGTGGCGCGGTCCGGGTCGAGGATGAGATCGCCGGCATGGTCCGGGCGGCTGCGGGACTCTGCGAGACAGCGGGCGCCGAGGTCGACGAGGCCTCGCCGGATTTCGCCGGGGCGGACGAGTGCTTCCGGGTACTGCGGGCGTGGCAGTTCGAGGCCACTCTCGGTGCGCTGCTCGACGAACACGCCGACCGGATCCGGCCCAGCCTCTATGCGAACATGCTGGCCGGTCGGGATCTCACCGGAGCGCAGGTCGGCCGGGCGGCCGGACTCCGCACCGAGTTGTTCCACCGGATGCGGGAGTTCCTCGAGATCTACGACGCGCTCATCCTGCCGGTGGCCCCGTTGCCGGCGTTCGACGCCGACCTGCAGTATCCGGAGTGGGTCGCCGGTGAGCAGCAGCCCGACTATCTCGGCTGGATGCGGACCGTCTGCCACGTCACTGTCACCGGCCATCCGGTGATCGCCATGCCGGCCGGCTTCACCGGCGCCGGCACGCCGGTAGGGGTGCAGATCGTCGGCCGGCACCGCGCCGAGCGCGAGTTGCTCGGGTTCGCCAAGGGCTTCGAAGCGGTGACGGGCTACGCCGCGATGCCGCCGCGGCTGCCGTAGCCCGGTGTGCGTCAGCCCGGTGTGCGTCAGCCCGGTGTGCGTCAGCCCGGTGTGCGGCAGCCCGATCTGCGCCCGCCCGGTGTGAGGCGGCCCACCCGGTCGCAACGTCGCTGACGGTCGAGGCGTCTTACTGACTCGACCGGCGGTGGTTGGTACTGGACGCCGCCGGTCGACACCCGCTCGACCAGCCCCGCCGCCCCACCACGACCGACCTGCCATGACACGAACTGGCGCTCCGATACCGACCGGATACGAAGAGATGACTGCGAACAACTCCCGTCCGACTTCCGGAACACACAAGAACACCGACCTCGGCAAGAACGTCCCGGCTGCCGATCCGACCATGGAAACGGCCCCCGACCGGCCCGGCTTCGAGCTGTCGGCCACCCAGATCATCGCCGGCACGGCCGCCGCGATGACCGCCGCACTCCTCGGCTCCCGGCTGGGGGTTGCCGGGACGATCCTGGGCGCCGCCCTCGGCTCGGTGATCTCGATCGTGGCCGGCGCCATCTACAGCCACTCGATCGCCAGCGCCCGGCACCGGGTCCGCGCATTGACCCGCCGTGACGACCGGGCCGCCCGGCTGCTCGCCGGCTTTCCGCCGGCCCCGGCCGCTGCATTGCCGACCGCCGGTGTCGCGAGTACCGCGTTTCCGGCGGCCGCGTCCCCGGCCACTGGCGGCCACCAGTCGCTGCCGATCGTCATCGAACCGCTGCGGCCGACCAGGGCGTCCCATCCGCGTCGGCCGAGCCCGCGTCGGCCGATGTTCCGCGGCGTGCTGGTGGGAACCGTCGCCGGGGCTGCAGTGTTCGTCGGCGCCCTCGTCGTGGTGACGGGAATCGAGACGGTCAAGGGCACGCCACTGTCCGGAGGCGGCGTCGGTGGGCTCTCGGTGCTCGGCGGCGGCCAACTCGGCGAGCCGGACCCCGGCTCGATCCCGGCCCCGACCTCGCCGACGTCATCGTCTCCCTCATCAGCCACATCGTCGTCAGTCGCCGGCACGTCGGGCGCGGCCGCGTCCGGCCCAGCCACGTCCCGCGCCGCGTCCGGCGGAACCGCGATCGATCCGTCAGCCGGCGTGCCTTCGGCCAGTGCCTCGACGTCGTCGCGCAGCGGCGCCTCCGCCGCCCGGCCGGCCACCACGCCGGCCGCCCCGACCGAGGCGCACACGCCGGTGCCGCCGACGACGAAAGCCGGCGCGACGGCGACCTCGGACGCGTCACCGACCGCCGGCAGCACGACCGCCGCGTCAACCGGTTCGCCGACCCCGAGCTCGCCGACCGCAGGCTCGGCGTCCGCGACTACCCCTGCGCCGGAGAGTCCGATTCCGAATTGAGCAACCAGCGCTCCCGTCCGAGGGTGCCGGCGGCGGCTGGAGCGGCGGTTCCGGCTACGACACTCCCGACGGGCGCTGGACCATTGGCCGGCCCCGTGGTGGGATACTCGGCAGCGAATGACAACGCTGTGATTCGGCCGTCCCCGGAATGCTCATGCGTCCGGCGCGGCCGATCGGGAGGACCACGATGGATAACGCCGCCGCCGACCAGCAGTCGGCCGACGAGCCGTTATCGGACGGGCTGACCCGACGGGACCGCGACGTCCTGGCGTTCGAGCGGCAGTGGTGGAAGTACGCAGGTGCCAAGGAACAGGCCATCCGCGAGATGTTCGACCTCTCGCCGACGCGCTACTACCAGGTCCTCAATGCCGTCATCGACAACCCGTCGGCGCTCGCCGAGGACCCGTTACTGGTCCGCAGATTGCGCCGGCTGCGAACGAGCAGGCAGAAATCCAGGTCCGCACGCCGACTGGGTTTCGATATCTGACGTATTGCTGTGCACTCGTCCGGAGTGCGCGAACGCTTCGCATCGCGAACTTCGGGTCCGAAAGTGCTGCTCTAAGGGCTTACGTTCGGCATTCGGAATCTAATTTCGCCCAAATGGGACCGCGCTTCGTGCCCTTGGACACGCATTGCTGCGACGAGGTGTCAGAAACAGCACGTTCGCGCAGGTTGACACCACCTATCGGGTATTGCAACCATCAACCGGATTACCCTTGCCCGGCGCGTGATGTATCCGACCATGATGTACACAGGAGGACCACTAGATGTCAGAGCAGTCTCTCGGGGGACGACGGCGGACCGTGCTGCGCGCGGTCGGAGCGTCGTTGGTTGGCCTGGCTCTGACACTGGCCGTCAGTGGGACCGCGACAGCGGCCCCGGCGTCCGACGGTTCCTCCTCGTCAGTGTTCGGGTCCGACTCGGATGGCGCCTTCGGCGACTTCAGCGACGGTGAGTTCAACCCCGACGGCACCGACGGCACCACCGCCGACGACCAGACCGACGGCACCAGGGTCGGCAGCGACGCCGACGGCACCAGGGTGGGCGACGACACGGACGGGACCCGAGTGGGCGACGACACCGACGGGACCCGGGTCGGCAGCGACACGGACGGGACCCGGGTCGGCAGCGACACGGACGGGACCCGGGTCGGCAGCGACACCGACGGTACCCGGGTCGGCTGACTCCTCAACTCTCACCAGAACGGCGGCGTCGGGAAACCGGGGCCGCCGTTCTGTGTGTCCGGGCGGCGTCGGTCAACGCAGCCGACGGCGGCCCTGGGTGCGCCGTAGCGCGCCGGCCCCGCGTCGACGATCCGGCGGCAGCGGCTGACCGTCCGGACCACGGCCGGCAACCCGTCGTCGCTGCGGCATCCGGACCGACAACCGCACCCGGCGGCCACCTGGTCGTAGCCGCGTCCGGCGGGTGCGTTCCTCCCAGAGCTCCGGGTGGTTCTTCAGGTGCTGGTACTTCCACTCCGCATACGGCAGGTGCAGCAGATAGATCAGCAGGCCGAAGGTGAGCACCACCTGCGGTTCGTAGAACAGCGCGGCGACCCCGGCCACCAGCAGTACCAGCAGCGGCGCGATCCAGGTCGGCGCGACCCGGACCGATTTGAGGGCGATCGACGAGATCCGGGACACCATCAGCAGGCCGACCAGCAACAGCCAGCCGGCGACGAGCCAGCCGTTGGACCACCAACCTGAACCGAACCGGGTGAACAGCACCAGGGGAATCAGCGCCAGGAGCGCCCCGGCAGGCGACGGCACCCCGACGAAGAAGCCTTTGGCCCACGGCTTCGGATCTTCGTCGTCGAGCACCGAATTGAACCGGGCCAGCCGCAATGCGGTGCAGACCGCGTAGACCAGGCAGACCGCCCAGCCGATCGGGTGGTCGTGCAGGGTCCAGAGGTACATCACCACGGCCGGGGCAACCCCGAACGAGATGCAGTCGGACAGCGAATCCAGTTCCGCACCGATCTTGCTGGTCGAGTGGAGCAGCCTGGCCGTGGGTCCGTCCAGCGAGTCCAGAATGGCGGCGGTGGCGATGGCGGCAATGGCGAAGAAGTACTGGGTGGCGGCGGTGTTGCCACCCGTTGCGGCAGTGGCGCCGCGGTAGGCGAACGCGATCGAGGTCAGACCTGAGCACAGCGCGAGCACCGTGATGGCGTTCGGCAGGAACCGCACACCGGGAACGGTGGGCATCAGCGCACGCCGCCGAGGGCCGCGATCACCGTCTCGCCGCCGATCGTCCGTTGACCCACGCGCACCGAGGTGCTCGCGCCGGGCGGCAGATAGGTGTCGACCCGGGACCCGAACCGGATGAGCCCGTAGGTGGTGCCGGCCTGCACCTGGGCACCCGCGCCGATGTCGCAGACGATGCGGCGGGCGATCAGGCCGGCGATCTGGGTGACGACGACGTCGCCGCCCGCGGTCGCCGCGATCACCAGCGAGTTGCGCTCGTTGTCCTCGGAAGCCTTGTCCAGGTCCGCCGATACGAAGGCGCCGGGCCGGTACGCCCGCCTGGTGACGATGCCGGCGACCGGAATCCGCTGCACGTGCACGTCGAAGACCGACAGGAAGATCGACACCCGCTGTCGTGGGGTGTCGTCCAGACCGAGTTCAGGGGGCGGCAGGGCGTCCTCGATCAACGCCACCAACCCGTCGGCCGGGGCCACCACCAGGTCGGTGCCGGCCGGTGGAACCCGCTTCGGCTCCCGGAAGAACAATGCGGACCCGAGTGTCACCGCCCCGCCCACCCGACCGACGACGCCGCCGACCCGGGCGGCGCCCAGCCGCCGGAGCAGGGTGCGGGCGACGATCGTGGTCGCGGCCATCCCGAGCACGATCGGCCGACCACCCGGGTGCAGCGGGGGAACGGTGCTGCGGACGAGTCCGAGCAGGTGCGACCCGCTGCCTGATCGATGGTCAGCCATCGGTGCGTGAGGGCCCTTCTGTCGGTCGCCGCCCGGTCGGGGCTCGACCGGTGCGGAAAACATCTGAACGACCACGGTAGCGGAGCGGTGCCGCCGCACCGGGCGGCCGCACCGCGCAGACTGTGCTGATGCAGCTGCAGCTCGCCCTCGACTTCCTGTCCGATCACCACCGTGCCGTGCTCGGCACCCGACGGATCGACGGCCGCAGCCAGCTGTCTCCGGTGAACGCCGGGCTGCTCGATGGGGCGGTCGTCATCTCCAGCCGGGCCCACCTGGCCAAGGTCGCCAACCTGCGCCGCCAGCCCGAGGCCTCGCTGCTGGTGCTGAATGACGCGTTCTACGGCTCCTGGGTGCAGATCGACGGCCGCGCCGAGATCGTCGACCAGTCCGCGGTCGGCACCCTCGACCTGCTCGAGGAGGTGTACCGGGCGATCGCGGGTGAGCATCCCGACTGGAACGACTACCGCGCCGCCATGGTGCGCGACGAGCGGGTGGTGATCCGGATCCACCCGCAGCGGGCGTCCGGCGAACTCTGAGCGCGTCCCAGCTCCTGGCCGACCCGGTGTCCATGCCCGCGGCGATTGCGCCGGTGGCGGCCTGCTCGTCGAGTGAACCTAGACCCGCATCAGCGGCCCGAATCCGCGGGCACAGGTTCATGCGTTAGGCGCGACGATCGGCTGGGGTGGCGTCTGCCGGCGAGAGACGAGCGCCGGTTGCCCGGGTGACCTTGCCCGCACTCGGCGGGTGTGCTCCGCGCCGAGCCGGAGCGGGCCGACCGACCGGATAGGTTTGTCCGATGCCCGGCCCGGAGGAGTCCACCCGACCGGGTGTCGTCATGCCCATCGGCGGAGCCGAGGACAAGATCGGTCGGATGACGATCCTCCGCGAGGTCGCGCGGCTGGCCGGGAACTCGCACGGCCGGATCGTGGTGCTGTCCACCGCGTCCTCGCTGGGCGACGAGATCACCCACGCGTACATCCAGCTGTTCAGCGCGCTCGGGGTGGGCGAGGTGGTCGGGATCCGTCCGGAGTCCCGGGAGCAGTCCGCCGACCGGGCCGTGGTCGGCGCCGTCGAGAACGCCACCGCCGTGTTCATGACCGGCGGCAACCAGACCAAGCTGGCCACCCTGGTGATCGGCACCCCGCTGGGCGATGCCATCCGGGCTGCTCACCGGCGCGGCGCGCTGATCGCCGGAACCTCAGCCGGAGCCAGCATCTGCTCCCAGTTCATGGTCTCGTTCGGCAGCGGCGGCACCACCCCGAAGTTCCGGGTGGGGCAGGTCTCCCAGGGGCTCGGCCTGCTCGAAGGCGTCATCGTCGACCAGCACTTCACCCAGCGGAACCGGTTCGGTCGGCTGCTGGCGCTGGTCGCGGCCAACCCCGGCCAGCTGGGTGTCGGCATCGACGAGGACACCGCAGCGGTGATCGGCCCCGACGGCCGGTTGGAGGTCAGGGGGCGCGGGGTGGTCACCCTCGTCGACGGCTCCGAGGTGATCACCACCGCGTACACGGCGACCGGCACCCAGCCGCTGATGCTCTCCGGTATCCGGCTGCACACCCTGCCCCGCGGGGCCGTCTTCGACCTGGGGTCCCGGGTGCTGATCAGCGCACCTGGGCTGCCGGACACCAGCCGCCCGGCCGGCGTCACCACCTCATCCGACGTCCCCGAGGGCGCGCGACCACATCCCCGGCGGATCGCGGCCGAGGGCGCGCACGAGACCACCGAGCAGCTCCGCCGGCGTCCCGGCGCCGGCTGAGCGGGCGACCGACCCGGCGATTCGTCACCTCCGGTGACTCCCCTGCGCGGCCCCGGCGCCGGCGGGGGACAATCTGGCGACCGCACGAGCCTTCGAAAGGGTCGCCGAATGTCGGACCAGCGAGCCATCACCATCCGTGAGACGCGCGTCTACCGCGGGCCGAACTATTTCTCCTACGAGCCGTCGATCCACCTGGTGGTCGACATCGGGGCACTGGAGGAAGAGCCGACCGACACCCTGCCGGGGTTCACCGAGCGGTTGCTCGGACTGCTCCCCGGTCTGCAGGAGCACCAGTGCTCGCGCGGACGGGACGGCGGGTTCGTCGAGCGGCTCACCGAGGGCACCTGGGCCGGCCATGTCTCCGAGCATGTCGCGCTCGAGATCCAGCGCCGGGCCGGACACGAGATGACCAGAGGCAAGACGCGGTCGACCGGTGACCGGGGCGTCTACAACGTCATCTACGGCTACCTCGACGAAACCGTCGGCACCCTCGCCGGTGCCCTCGCGGTCCGGCTGGTCAACCATCTGATCGTCCCGGAAGAGGGCTTCGACTTCCAGGAGGAGCTGGAGGCGTTCCTGCGCACCAGCCAACGGGTGGCTTTCGGGCCGTCCACCCAGGCCATCCTGGACGAGGCGATCGTCCGCGACATCCCCTACCTGCGGCTCAACTCCTCGTCCCTGGTGCAGCTCGGGTCAGGGTGTCAACCAGCGCCGGATCCGGGCCACCATGACGTCGCTGACCGGCTCGCTGGCCGTCGACATCGCCTCCGACAAGGAGCTGACCAACCGGCTGCTGTCCGCGGCCGGGCTGCCGGTGCCGGCCTCCGATGTGGTCCGGACCGCTGACGACGCGGTCCGGATCGCCCGACGGATCGGCTACCCGGTGGTGGTCAAGCCGCTCGACGGCAACCACGGGCGCGGGGTGGCGATCAACCTGGCCGACGAGGCCGAGGTGCGCGACGCCTTCGGCGAGGCCTACGACCAGTCCCGACGCGGCTACGTCCTGGTCGAGCAGTTCATCACCGGCAAGGACTACCGGGTGCTGGTGATCGGCGGCAACATGGTCGCGATCGCCGAACGGGTGCCCGCGCACGTGATCGGGGATGGCATCAAGACCGTCGCCGAACTGGTGGAGCTCACCAACTCCGACCCGCGGCGTGGGGTGGGCCACGAGAAGGTGCTCACCCGGATCTCGGTCACCGATGCGGCCGTCGAGCTGGTCAGGGCGCAGGGCTTCGAGATGGAATCGGTGCCGCCGCAGGGCGAGATGGTGAAGCTGGCGCTCACCGGAAACATGTCCACCGGCGGCATCTCGATCGACCGCACCTTCGAGGCTCACCCGGACAACGTCGACATCGCCGAGGAGGCGGCCAGGGTGGTCGGCCTGGACATCGCCGGTATCGACTTCCTGTGCCCGGACATCACCCAGCCGGTCCGGGAGACCGGCGGCGGGATCTGCGAGGTGAACGCGGCGCCCGGGTTCCGGATGCACTCGCACCCGACCATCGGCGAGCCCCAGTACGTGGCGAAACCCGTTGTGGACCTGCTCTTTCCGCCGGGGACCAGCTCACGGATCCCGATCGTGGCCGTCACCGGCACCAACGGCAAGACCACCACCAGCCGGATGATCGCGCACATCTTCAAGGGCATCGGCCGCAAGGTGGGCATGACCTCCACCGACGGCGTGGTGATCGACGACCGGCTGGTGATCAAGTCCGATGCCTCCGGACCGCGGTCGGCCCGGATGGTGCTGCAGAACCCCAGGGTCGATTTCGCGGTGTTCGAGGTGGCCCGCGGGGGCATCCTGCGTGAGGGCCTCGGCTACTCGCGCAACGACGTCGCGGTCGTGCTGAACGTCGCCCCTGACCACCTCGGCCTACGCGGAATCCATTCGGTGGAGCAGCTCGCCCAGGTCAAGCAGGTGATCGTCGAGGCAGTGCCGAAGAGCGGTTCGGCGGTGCTGAACGCCGATGACGAGCTGGTCGCCGGGATGCGCCGGGCCTGCGCCGGGGAGATCGTCTGGTTCTCCATCAAGCCCAACAACCGGATGATCGCCGACCACTGCCGACGCGGCGGCAAGGCCGTCATCCTGGAGCCTGGCGAGCTCGGAGACCTCATCGTGTTGGTGCACGGTCGCCGCCGGATGCCGCTGGCCTACACGCATCTGCTGCCGGTGACCTTCGGCGGCAAGGCGCTGTTCAACGTGCAGAATGCCATGGCCGCCGCCGGTGCCGCCTACTGCGCCGGCGCCCATCTGCACGACATCCGCGCCGGGCTGAGGTCTTTCACCTCGTCGTACTACCAGGCCCCTGGCCGGATGAACCTCACCGAGGTACGCGGCGTCAAGGTGATCGTCGACTACTGCCACAACGCTCCCGCGATGGTGGCGCTCGGCGACTTCGTCGACCGGTTCTTCGAGGATGACGCCGGCGGAATCGAACGGCCGCAACGGATCGGCGTGGTGGCCACCGCCGGCGACCGGCGCGACCAGGACATGATCGATCTCGGATACCAGGCCGCCAAGCACTTCGACGTGATCATCGTCCGGGAGGACGAGCGCACCCGGGGCCGCAAGTCGGGGGCGACCGCCGCGTTGATCACCGCGGGAGCCCGCAAGTCCCAGTCGGAAGGGGCCCGACTCAAAGACATCGACACCGTGCTCGAGGAGATCGAGTCGACCAGGGCCGCAATCGCCAGGGCCAACCCCGGTGATCTGGTGGTGCTGTGTGTGGACCGGGCCCGTGCCGTCTGGGACGAACTGCAGACGATCGGTCATACCGCCCAGGCCGGCGCTGCCGACGATTTCGAGCAGGCCTGACCCACTCGGATGGCCACGAAAGCTGCGGCACCGACGTTCATCCGGTCCGACCTGGTGATCCTCGGCGGCGGGGCGGCCGCGGTGGTGCTGGCCGGGGTGATCCACTACGCCGGCGGCGGTGCGGTGCTGGCCTTCGTGTTCGCCGGAGTTGCGGTCACCCTGCTCGCGGCGCTGGTCGGACGGTCCGTCGACCAACTCGGCGATCGGTTCGGTCCGGGCGCCACCGGGGTGCTGCAGTCTGCGCTGGGCAATCTCCCGGAGCTGTTCATTGCGTTGTTCGCGCTGCAGGCCGGGCTGCTCGAAGTGGTGCAGGCCGCCCTGATCGGCTCCATCCTGGCCAACCTGCTCCTGGTGATGGGCCTGTGCTTCCTGGTCGGAGGTCTGAAACACGGTACCCAGCACCTGAACTCGGAGCGGGCCCGCGGCATCATCGTGCTGATGGTGCTGTCCGTCGCGGCCCTGGTGCTGCCGTCATTGGCCTCTTACGTGCACGCTCCGGCCGCCGGGCACGAAACAACGCTCTCGCTGATCGTCTCCGTCATCCTGCTGGTGCTGTTCGGCCTGACCCTGCCCGCCTCCCTCCGGAAGTCCGCGACGACGGAGTCGACACCTGACGCAGCGCAGGAAGAACCGCCCCGTTGGTCGCTGCCGCTGGCCGTCGGACTGCTCTGCGCCGCTGCGGTGGCATCGGCGTTCGTGTCGGACTGGTTCGTCGATGCGCTGCAGCCGGCGATGGACTCGCTGCACATCTCGGACGCTTTCGCCGGGCTGGTGATCGTCGCCATCGCCGGCAACGCGATCGAGAACGTCGTCGGCATCCAACTGGCCGCCCGCAACCGGTCGGAGTACGCGTTCTCGGTGGTGATCAACTCGCCGCTGCAGATCGCCCTGGTCCTGGCGCCGCTGCTGGTGATCCTGTCCCAGATCTTCGGGTTCACCGCGCTGACCCTGGTGTTCCCGCCGATGCTGGTGGTCTCGGTGGTGCTGGCGGTGATCCTGGCCGCGTTCATCACCTTCGACGGCGAGTCGACGTGGATCGAGGGAGCGGCCCTGATCGCCGTCTACGGCATCGTCGCGACCAGCTTCTGGTGGGGCTGACCGGCCGTCACTTCCTCGGCGGCAGCTGCCGGCGGGTGGCCAGGTTGATCACCAGGATCAGCGCGATCGCACCGAGTACGGCGATGCCGAAGCTGGTGAAGTCGAACCGGAAGTTCCACGGATCGCCGGTGGAGATCTGGTAGATGAAGCCGGCCAGCACCGCGCCGAGGATGCCGGTGATCATGTTGGTCAGACAGCCACGCGGCCGGTTGTCGCGCACCACGATCGACGCCACCCACCCGGCCAGGGCGCCGAAGAAGATCCAGGAGAACCAGCTCACCGGTGAGCCTGCCCGGTTCGCTGCGGCGCGGGCGCGTCCGGTGCGATCGGGTCCGCCTCCTGTGCGGCCGGCACCGTGGTGTCGCCGCCCGGCGCGGTGGGCCCGGTGGCGCCGCCCTCGGGTGCGCTCCGATCGCCGTCAGCCCCGTGCGCCCTGACCAGGTCGGTGAGTGCGGCCATGACGGCGGCGGGTGCTGCGCCCCGGCCGACCGCCAGCCCCGCCTGGTAGCAGGTCAACGGCCCGGCGATCCGGGCGATTCCGTGGGCGACGTCCCTGGTCAGGTCGAGCAGTTCGTTGCGCAGGTCCGCGGGCACCGAGCCCGGGTCCAGGCCGAGGGCGCGGCCGGACTCGGACAGCCATTCGTCGAGGGTGCTCATGGCGACGACGGTACCGGCGGCCCGGCGGGGCCAGCCGGCCGGTTCAGTCGAGCAGCCAGACCTCCACCGGCGCGCCGGCCTCGAGATGGGTGTCGTCCTCGCCGAGCACCAGCATGCAGTCGGCCCCGGCCAGCCAGGCCAGCAGGTGCGAGCCAGGGCCGCCCCAGGGTGCGACCGTGCCGGAGAGCGTGTCCAGCACCCCGCGGCGGAACTGCCGCTTGCCGGCGGGGGAGTCGACCGCGATCGAGAGCGGCATTGTCACCACCGGGCGGACCGGGTCCTGATGACCCATGGCGGCCCGGATCGCCGGGCGAAGGAACACCTCGAACGACACGAACGACGACACCGGGTTGCCCGGCAGCGTCACCACCGGCGTCCCGTCCAGCCGGCCCGCGCCCTGCGGCATGCCGGGCTGCATGGCGACCTTGGCGAACTCGATGCCGCGGTCGGTGAGCGCATCCTTCACCACCTCGTAGGCCCCGGCAGAGACCCCGCCGGAAGTGACGATCAGGTCGACACCGGCCGCGGCGCCGGCCAGCCGGGACCGGAACTCGTCGACGTCGTCGGCGACGAAGTGCGCAACGGTCGGCGCGGCGCCGATGTCGGTCAGCGCCGCGGCCAGCATCGCCGCGTTCGATTCGTAGATCTGTCCCGGCCCGAGCGGCCGGCCGGGCTCGACCAGTTCGGTGCCGGTGGACAGCACCAGTACCCGCATCGGACGGTGTACCGGAAGCGTGGGCAGGCCCATCGCCGCGGCGACTCCGATCTGGGCGGGGCCGATCACCGTTCCGGCCGGGAGCACCACGGCGCCGGCCGTGACGTCCTCACCGCTGCGCCTGATGTGGACGCCGGGCGGCGGCGCGCCGTCGATGCGCACGGTGTCGGTACCGCCGTCGGTGAGCTCCACCGGCACGATCACCTCGGCGCCGTCCGGTAGCGGGGCCCCGGTCATGATCCGGGCGGCGGTGCCCGGCTCCAGCGGATCGACATCGGTCCGGCCGGCCGGGATGTCCTGGGAGACCGGCACGGTGGTCGGCAGCGACGCGACGTCCGCGGCGAACAGGGCATAGCCGTCCATCGCCGAGTTGTCGAACGGCGGCAGGTCGAGCGGCGCGACCACCGCCCGGGCGAGCACCAGGCCTCGGGCGGCGGCCAGCGGAAGTTCGGTCGAGGGCATCGGCGGGAGCAGATCGGCGATGATCCTGGCATGGTCGGTGACGCTGCGCATGGCGTCATCCTGCCCGAGCGGGTCGTCGGCCCGGGGTCCCGCCCATCCCGAGAAGTCCACTTGCCGGAGGCAACATGTCAGTGGTGACGGACGCCATACCCCCGATGAGGTTGCGGCGCTTGCGGCTTGACCTCCGGCGTTCGGCTGGGTGAGCGCTCCACCCGCTCGACGTCAGGGCGTCAGACGCGCCGTCTTCGCCGCGGACGACGAAACGTAGGTCAGGATTCGAATGATCTCCTTCCCACGAGAACGAGCCGCGCCGCCATCCCCTAGCCGGTGATCTTGGCCTGCGGAAACTCCAGCGCCAAATACTCCATGAGTCCAGCGTCCTGCTCAGTCAGGCCTTCCTACCGTTCGGGAGCTGTCGTCGGCAAACAAGTACTCCGTTGACTCATACCGGTCTGATCCTGGGTCAACCAAGGCGCGAATCTGCTGACCATTGGCCCAGAGTTGGTCCAACAGCAACTGGCCCGGCCGGGGTGACGCCGATGGGAACTGACGGTGATGCCTTTGGTCCCGGATCTTCATGCCCGGTCCTGTGTTCGCGAAATCCGGTCGGCAACCGCCGCAACCATGGCCGCGGTTCCGGCGCCAACGATGGAGCCGACCGCAACGTCGCCCGGATAGTGCACACCGGTATGCACTCGTGAGTAGGCCGCGCCGGTCCTCCACGCTGCGTGCGACGGTCCTCGGGCGTCAGCAGCTGCCCGTTGATCTGCTCCGACATACGCGACCCCTGTGGATCGCCCCGCCGGCTGAGGCGAGGTTGCCGTTGACGCCTCGGACTGTCCCGAAAGACCTCGGAACCCTTCGCATGAACGCGTTCGCGTTGCAGAAGTTGAAGGTGACGACCCCGATGAGCCTCACCCAGCCGTTTACCGTGGCGCAGCGTGGATTGTGCGCCGCTCGTCCGGCTGGCAGGATCCTGTCGAGATGTCTCCGCACGCGTGATCTTGCCGAGTCCGGGATGAGAATGGATGACGACGATCGTCCGCAGGCGGCCCCGAGCGGTGGATATCGGCCCGGTGATACGCCCTTCCTCCCGGCGGCCAAACGGCCGTGGGTGCACCGGATCGTCCCGGTCGCCGAACACATGCCGGGCTATCGGAGCGGGACGTTCGGGCGCGACGCGCTAGCGGGGATCACGGTAGCGGCGTTGGCCTTGCCAGCGGCGATGGCCTACGGCGAGCTGGCCGGATTGTCACCGGTGATCGGCTTGTACACGCTGTTGCTGCCCGCGGTTGCCTATGCGATCTTCGGCTCGTCCCGCCAGGTGATCGTCGGCCCGGAAGGGGCGATCGCGGCAATGGTCGGGGCGGCCCTGATCCCGATGACCCCGGACCCCGTGCAGCGCGCCTCGCTGGCTGCTTTGCTGGCCTTGCTGGTCGGGGTCGCCTACGTCGTAGCCCTGGTCGCGCGGCTGGGCTGGATCGCGGATTATCTCTCGCGGCCCGTGTTGATCGGTTACCTGAACGGCGTCGCCATCGTCATCATCATCGGCCAGCTCGGCAAGGTATTCGGGCTCAGCATCGGGGCGGAGGCGCCGGCGGGCCAGATCGAGGAAATCTTCACGGAGATCGATCAGGTGAGTTGGCCGACCGTGCTCGTGGGCGGTGTGTGCCTGGCTCTGTTGCTGGTCACCCGTTGGTTGGCGCCCAAGATTCCTGCGCCTTTGATCGTCGTCGTCTTTGCGATCATCGCCTCCGCTGCCCTCGGCCTGGCCGGGTACGGAGTGGCCGTGGTCGGCGAAATCCCGGCCGGATTGCCCAGCATCCAGCTACCCGATCTCCGGTTCAGGGCGATCCTGGACCTGGCACCGGTCGCCATCGGTATCTTCTTCGTCAGCTTTTCCGACGAGATCCTCGTCGCACGCTCGATCGCCGGGCGGCACGGTCAACACATCCGGCCCGCCGCCGAGCTCACCGCGATGGGCGCGGCCGGCCTCGCCGCGGCCGTCAGTCAGGGGATGCCCGTCGGCGCGAGCGGCTCTCGGACCGCGGTGAACGATCAGATGCGCGGTCGGACGCAGATTTCCGGCCTGCTGGCTGCCGGCGTCGTCGCTTTGGTGCTGCTGTTCCTCACCGCACCCATGCAATACCTGCCCAAGGCGACTCTCGGCGCCGTCATCGTCGCCGCCTCGATCGGTTTGATCGAGCCCGCCGCGTGGCGAGGGCTCGCCCGGGTCAGCAAGGCTGAGGTCGTCATCGCCGCAATCACGATGATCGGAGTGATCGTGGTCGGTGTTCTGCCGGCCCTCCTGCTGGCGATCGCGCTGGCTGTCATCGACGTCGTCCGGCGCAGCGCCACCCCCCACGATGCGGTGCTGGGCTGGGTGGAACGCCTCGGCCGGCACGCGGACGTCCGGATGCATCCCTCGGCCCAGGTGATCCCGGGTGTGCTGATCTACCGACTGGACGACCGGCTGTTCTTCGCCAACGCAACCTATGTCCAGGCCCGGATCCGGGAAGCCGTCGCGGGTGCACCTCAACCCCCGCACTGGTTCGTGTTCGACGCCGAAGGGCTCAGCCACGTCGACGCCACGGGAACCGACGCGTTGACCGAGCTGATCGAATCACTCGGGAAGCAGTCGATCACCTTCGTGTTCGCCAGGCTCAAGGACCCGGTCGCCGACCGTCTCAGAAACGCCGGCATTCTCGACCTCATCGGCGAGGGACACAGTTACCCGACCGTGAGCGCAGCCGTCGACGCCGCGCCAAAACTCGCTGCTTGAGTTCCCGGTCGCGTGCCACCTGCAATTCGAATCGGCGCTCGCGACCTGGGAACCGGCAGTCGTCGAGCGGTGATGGCGTCGAGCTCCAATTCGACCGCGCAGAACTCGCGAAAGCTCCTGTAGAGCCGCGCTTCGGCTCCGTTCGGCGACGAATACCGGCGGCCCACACATCCGAGCGGCGGAGCTGCTCCAACGCCTCTGTCCGTCCAGCCGTGAACACGACTCGCGTACCACCAGCGCGTCGCGACGCGCGGTCGGCGGGCAACTCGCGTGGTTGGCAACGGCTGCGGCAGGACAGGGCGACGTCACGGGCGCTGATGACTCGCGACCCGCTCGGCGATCTCGGCAGGCGTCATCTCGTGGCCGCCGCGCCGGCTGATCTCGTCGACCAGCTCCGCGCGCTGCTCCAGCGTGCACACCGCGATCACCGAACCCGGCGGCAGCCCCGCGTCCAGCAGCATGGTCAGCGACGACAGCTCGTCGGGGCAGCGCTGGACATCCAGGGTGCCGGCCTCCGCCGCCCCACCGGCCCAGATCGCGTCCATCTCGTCGGGGCCCCGGCCACGCAGGTACTTGGCCTTGCCGGCGATCACCATCCGATCGGAGGCGGTCGCGGTCATCATGCCCATCGCGTGGATCGCCTCGTCCGGTCGGTCGCCGGCCGTGGCCACCACCACCGCGAGTTCGCCGTCCGGCTCCCGCAGCGCCGCAGACACTTCCAGCAGGGAAGACAGTGAGGCCTCGTTGTGCGCAAGGTCCAGCACCACGACGGTGTCACCCACCAGGTAGCTGTTCAGCCGGCCGGCGTTGTGCTCGGCATCCGGAGCGAAGGTGGCCAGCCCGCGGCGGACCGACTCCCTGGAGACCCCGATCGCGAGCGCCGCTGCGGTCGCCGCCAGCACGTTCTGCAGGTTCACCCGGGACGCCCCGGCCATCGTCAACGGCACCTTCGACACATCGATCAACCGGATCGGATCGAGACCCCTGGACAGGACGACGATCTCGCTCTCCATCACGGTGATCGCCCGACCGCCCGCATCCAATGCCTCGGCCAGATAGGGGTTGTCGGGATCGGGCGAGTAGAACCACGGTCGGGCACGCGACACCATCCGCATGTTGCGCACCAGTGGGTCGTCGGCGTTCAGCACCGTCCAACCGGTGGGCTTGGTGATCCGGGTGATCACCGACTTCACTTCCGCCAACTGCTCGATGGTGTGCACGCCGAGCAGGCCGAGGTGGTCGGCCGAGATGTTCGTGACCACCGAGACGTCGTTGGTGGCGGTGCCGACACCGCGCAACAGGATGCCCCCCCGCGCGGTCTCGGTGACGGCGACCGTCACCCGCGGGTCGGCGAGCACCTGCCCGGCGCCTCCCGGCCCGGACCAGTCGCCGGTCTCCACGACCTCGCCGTTGATCACGATGCCGTCGGTGGACGACCACCCAGGTACCCGGCCGTCGGTCGCCATCAGGTGCGCGATCAGCCGGGTCGTCGTGGTCTTGCCGTTGGTGCCGGTGACCGCGATGACCGGGAATCGAGGGCCGTAGCGGCCGGACCGTCTCGCCGACGTCATGCCCGGCCATTTCGGCCCGCACCCGGCCGATCGCCGCCTTGGGCGTCATCGTCGACGTGGTGATCCGGGTGAAAGCGCGCGCGACCGCGAGGCCGAGCGCCTCGGCGCTGCCGCGATGCCGGAACGGGAACGCCACCACGATCTCGCCGTCGTCACCGGCCCGGCCGACGGCGGCCAGTCGGGACCGGATCGCGGCGGCGGCCCGACGGGTGACGGTGGCGGCCAGGTCGGCGGCGGCTTCGGCCCGGACGTCGGACTCCGGTAGCCCCACCGCCGCGCCGTGCATGCCCAACCCGCGCTGCCAGCCGGAGAAGATGGCGGCGTCGGCGGCAAGGGCAGCCCGCCCGTCCAAGGTCAGTTTGACCGCAGGACGGGTGAAGTAGAGGTTGGCCCCGGTCAGCACCCGCAGTTCCAGTGGAGCGAGATTGTCTGCTCCGGAATCGTTCTCGCGCTCTGCGGGCGCCGGGTCTGCGGCGGTGGCGGTGGTACCGGGGACGTCGGACTCGGGCGCCATGGCGGCAACCCTACGCGGCCGGTCGGCTTGGGCCACCTGGTCGCACCGAATGATCAGCGCAGTCGGATGACCGCTGATCGATTGGCTCGGTTCTGCCTGATTCGTCCTCGAAGCCGAGCCAAGAGATCAGCGATACGCGGGTCCTGCACCTGTGTGGATCGTGGGTCGCCCCTTGCCCCGATACGGCACAAGAGGCACGCTTGAGATCGGTGTGGGCAGCCCGGCCTGACACCGGCGGGCTCGGATCGGGGTGTGCTGCCATGTCGGACATCGAGACCGCTGTTCGTCGCTTTTTCCAGCGCGTCTGGAACGAGGGTGATGTCGAAGCGGCGGCCGATTTCCTGGCCCCGGAATTCGCCAGCCACAACTCGTTCGATGCGACGATCGTCGGCCCAGCCCAGTATGGCCAAGGTGTCCTGCAGTTCCGCCAGGCTTTTCCGGACCTTGTCACCACGCTGGAGGACGTGTTCGCGGTCGGGGACCGGGTTGCCGTGCGGGGTATCGACCGGGCGACGCACCGTGGCGAGTTCATGGGCCGCGCCGCCAGCGACCGCCAGGTGACGATGACCTGGATCGAGATATTCCACCTCCGGGATGGCAAAGCGGTGGAGGGCTGGGTGGAGACAGACATGCAGCATCTGATGGATCAGCTGTCCTGACCAGCCCGACCGCGGAGCCCAGAATCGACCCGCCCGATGGCGACGCGCGGCCGGCGGGCGCAGCCGGCACTCGGGCGCACAAGATGCTGCACACACCGACTGCGCGGTGCACGGCCTGCCCTGGCGGCACGCCGGTCAGCACTGGGCCGCTGACGTCGCCCGGATGGTGGGCATTCTGGTCGCCGGCAACGGATCCGGCGTGATCGCCGCGGTGATCGCCGCCCCGGCCGGACGGTGCACTCAGCGGAGTCCCCTCGGGTCCGTTGCCCGCATGTGCGAAGTGTGGCGGCGACGCCTCGCATGAGGTCGCTGGGCGCAGCCTGCGAACACCCACGGCGAGGCGATACGGGCCGTCAGCGGGCGCGATCGAGACCGTCTACAACCGCCGGCCGGCGCTGGCTAGGGTTGGCTCGTGTCGGTCGACCTGTCCGGGCAACGCCTGGCCCACTACCTGGTGGAGAGCGTGATCGGCCGCGGCGGGATGAGCGTGGTCTACCGGGCGGTGGACGAGCGGCTGGACCGCCCGGTCGCGCTGAAGGTGATGAGCGAGAACCTCTCGGCCGACCCGGAGTTCCGGGTCAGGTTCACCGAGGAGGCCAGGGCGGCGTCGGCCATCGACCACGTCAACGTCGTCCCGCTCTACGACTTCGGCGAAGCGCAGGGGTGGCTCTTCATCGCGATGCGTCTGGTCAACGGCACCGATCTGGCGCGGGAGGTGGCCTACGGGCCCCTTCCGGTGCGCCGGACCCTCGAGTTGCTCAACCAGGTCGGCGCGGCGCTGGACATGCTGCACGAGCGGGGTCTGGTGCACCTGGACGTCAAACCGGCGAACGTACTGATCACCCGCAACGAGTCGTCGGGCTCGGAACACGTCTACGTCGCGGACTTCGGGCTGACCCGGCGCGGCACCTCCGGCCATCGCACTGCAGCGGGCGACTTCCTCGGCTCCCCGAGCTACGCCTCGCCCGAGCATCTGCGCGGGCAGGCGGTGCTGCCGTCGTCGGACATGTACTCGCTGACCTGCATGCTCTTCACCTGCCTGGCCGGCCGGGCGCCGTTCGTCGGCGACGTGTCGAGTGTGATCACCGGGCACCTGCGGGGCCAGGTGCCGTCGCTCTCCGCCCTGACCGGCCTGAGTTCGGCGATCGACCGGGTGGTCGCCCGCGGCATGGCGACCGACCCGGCGTCCCGTTATCCGACCAGCGCCGACCTGCTCGGGTCCGCCAGGCGAGCGCTGACCTCACTGCGCGACGAGGACCCGGTGCCGTCCCCGACCCCGACGCCACCTCCGCCCGCCGACGTCACCCGACCGGGGGCACCGCCGGTCGGCTGGTCGGCCTCCGGTCAGCTGCCGGCCGATGTGCGCAGCACCGGCACGCCGCCCCCGGCCCCGCAGCAGCCCAGGGTCGGCACGCATGTCGCTGACATCTCGGATCGCTACCCGCCCCCGCAACAGCCGTACCCGCCCCCGCAACAGCCGTACCCGCCGCCACAGCAGTCCTATCCTCCGCAGCAGGTGTCCTACGCACCTGCTCCGCCGGGCAGCCAGCGGCCGGTCGGTCCGCCAGCAGCGGTCGGGCCGCCACCGGCGAGCGGGCCGCCACCCGCCCGGCGGGCGGCGCTGTGGTGGTGGCTCGGCGGCATCGCGGTGCTGATCGTGGGTGGTGTGACCGCCGGCGTGCTGATCTGGCGCGGTGCCGAGGAGCCGCCGTCCGCGCCGACGCACCCGCCGGGGACCACCGCGCCTCAGCTGCCCGGGACCGGGATGTCTTCGGCGAGGCCGAGCGGATCTATCCCGTCCGGGTTGCTGCCCACCCTGATCAACCCCAGCCTGATCACCACGCCGTCGGGCTTCACCGACCCACTGGGAACCGCCGGAGGGTGATCGCGCCGGGGTCCGATCCGGCCGGAACCTGTGGAACCGGCGGTCCGACCTTGCACTCGCCGGGGTCGAGTGCCAGACTGAAATTGGCACTCGAGGAGTTCGAGTGCCAGGTCGGTGCGTCGAGAGTCCGCCACCGGGGCCACCTGGCCCGCGGAGCTGGCTCGGCCGTCGCGGGCGTCGTCGCCGACCGGTACCCGCCCTGCATCTGCGCGCCGCACCCGGTGTGGTCCGCGCGCGGACGAATCTGGAGGATTCACACCTCATGTCGAAGCTGATCGCTTTCAACGAGGAAGCGCGTCGCGGGCTCGAGCGCGGGATGAACATCCTCGCCGACGCCGTCAAGGTGACGTTGGGGCCGCGCGGCCGCAACGTCGTACTGGAGAAGAAGTGGGGCGCGCCGACCATCACCAACGATGGTGTGTCGATCGCCAAGGAGATCGAGCTCGAGGACCCGTACGAGAAGATCGGGGCCGAGCTCGTCAAGGAAGTTGCCAAGAAGACCGACGACGTTGCCGGAGACGGCACCACGACGGCGACCGTTCTGGCGCAGGCGCTGGTCCGCGAGGGCCTGCGCAACGTCGCTGCCGGTGCCAACCCGCTGGGCCTCAAGCGGGGCATCGAGAAGGCCGTCGAGGCCATCTCCGCCCAGCTGCTCGAGGACGCCGTCGAGATCGAGACCAAGGAGCAGATCGCTGCCACCGCCTCGATCTCCGCTGCGGACCCGGCCATCGGCGAGCTCATCGCCGAGGCGATGGACAAGGTCGGCAAGGAAGGCGTCATCACGGTCGAGGAGTCGAACACGTTCGGCCTCGAGCTGGAGCTGACGGAGGGCATGCGGTTCGACAAGGGGTACATCTCCCTGTACTTCGCGACCGACACCGAGCGCCAGGAGGCCGTCCTGGACGAGCCGTACATCCTGCTCTTCGGTTCCAAGATCTCCACGGTCAAGGACCTGCTGCCGGTGCTGGAGAAGGTCATGCAGGGCGGCAAGCCGCTGCTGATCATCGCCGAGGACGTCGACGGTGAAGCCCTCGCGACCCTGGTCGTCAACAAGATCCGCGGCACCTTCAAGTCCGTCGCCGTCAAGGCGCCGGGCTTCGGCGACCGCCGCAAGGCCATGCTGCAGGACATCGCGATCCTGACCGGTGGTCAGGTCATCACCGAGGACGTCGGGCTCAAGCTGGAGAACGCCGACCTCACCCTGCTGGGTTCGGCCCGCAAGGTGGTCGTCACCAAGGACGAGACGACCATCGTCGACGGTGCCGGCGACGCCGAGCAGATCGCCGGCCGGGTGTCCCAGATCCGCTCCGAGATCGAGAAGTCGGACTCGGACTACGACCGCGAGAAGCTGCAGGAGCGCCTGGCCAAGCTGGCCGGCGGTGTTGCGGTGATCAAGGCCGGAGCTGCCACCGAGGTGGAGCTCAAGGAGCGCAAGCACCGCATCGAGGACGCGGTGCGCAACGCCAAGGCCGCCGTCGAGGAGGGCATCGTCGCCGGAGGTGGGGTCGGGCTGCTGCAGGCCGCCACCAAGGCGTTCGAGAAGCTCGACCTGACCGGCGACGAGGCGACCGGCGCGAACATCGTGCGGGTTGCTGTCGAGGCGCCGCTCAAGCAGATCGCGATCAACGCCGGCCTCGAGGGCGGCGTGGTGGCCGACAAGGTCAAGAACCTGCCCGCGGGCCAGGGTCTCGACGCTGCCACCGGCGAGTACAAGGACCTGATCAAGGCCGGCATCATCGACCCGGCCAAGGTCACCCGGTCCGCCCTGCAGAACGCCGCATCCATCGCCGCGCTGTTCCTGACCACTGAAGCCGTGGTCGCGGACAAGCCGGAGAAGGCCTCCGCCCCGGCCATGCCGGGTGGCGGGGACATGGACTTCTGAGTCCAGCCCTTCGCGGTACGCACGTTCGGAAGGCCCGTCACCGTTCGCGGTGGCGGGCCTTCCTGCTGTCCCGGAAATCGGACCCACCGGGTCGGCGATCAGCGGTCGGTTCGGCGATACTGTGCCAAGCGCACGCCGCACGTACGGACCTCGAGGAGCCAGATGGACGTCTCGGACCCGGACCTCTCCGGGTACGACGATGTCGTGGCGGTGCCCGGCGATCTCGCCGAGGCGGGTGGTCTCGACGAGCCGGGTGGTCTCGACGAGCCGGGTGGGCTCGACGAGCCGGGTGACCCGGCAGTGCCCGGTGACCTGGCCGCGCCGGACGTCGCATCCGGCATCGAGCCCGCATCCGAAGATCCGGCGGCACGGCCGGAGGACGGCGATCTCCGAGCGTTCGTGGAGGCGCTGCACCCTGTTCCCGACGAGGCGCAGCCGCTCCCCGGTGAGCCGGTAGCGCACCCCGGCGACCCGCTGCCCGACGATCACCTCGCTGCGGCGGAGGCTGCGGCGAGGCTGCGAACCGCTGCGCACGGAGACCACCGAGCCGACCGACCCGCCGACCCATTCCGCAAAACCGCCCCGATCTGCGTGGGCACCGCCCCGCCGCCGCCGGCGGGTCCTGGGCGGGCTGGTGCGGACCTCGGCCGGGTGGGCGATCGGCACCGCGACCGGGGTCGGTATCGGCGCGATCAGGCTGGCGGCGGCATCCCAGCACCTGGTGGCCGGCGCGGTCGGCGCGGCAGCCGGCACCGCGGGGAAGCTCTCGGCCGACGCCGGTGCGCTCGCCCTGCGGACCGCCGATCCGGCGCTGCGGGCGACCATCAAGTACGTCGTCACGGCTGCTCTCGACGAGCTCGATCTGACCGCCGTGATCACCGACATCGATCTCGACAAGGTCGTCGCCGGCGTGGATCTCAACGCGGTGATCGATCAGGTCGACATCTCCAGGGTCGTCGACAGGCTGGACATCGACGCCGTGGTCGCGAAGGTCGACATCGGCGCCGTCGTGGACCGGGTGGATATCGGTGGGGTGGTGGACAAGGTCGACATCGGAGGGATCATCGACCGCGTCGACATCGACCGGGTGGTCGCCGGAGTCGACATCAACGGCGTGATCGCCACTGTTGACATCGAGCGGGTCGTCGACAAGGTGGACATCGAGAAGATCATCGGCAAGCTCGACATCAACTCCATCGTTGACCGGGTCAACATCGATGCCATTGTCAATCAGCTCGACCTGGTCGCGATCGCGCAGCGGATCGTCGAGGGCATCGACCTGCCGCGGATCATCCGCGAGCAGACCGGCTCGCTCGGCACCGAGGCGGTGCACGGGGTCCGCTCGCAGTCGATGCACGCCGACGACGCCATCGCCGGACTGGTCGGCCGGGTCTTCGGCCGCAAACCCGACAGGAAACCGGACCCGACATGACGCCGCCCGCACAGAAGCACGCCGCCGACACCGCGGCAGCGCAGGGCACCCGTCCCGCGGGTGTGATCACCAGGACCCTGGCCGGAGCCGTCGACGTTGCGGTGATCTGCACGATCCTGGTGGCCATCTACTTCGGCTGGGTGGTGTTCCGGCTGCTGCTCGACCCCCGACGGTTCACCTGGCCGCCGGCCGGCGTCTGGCTCTCCATCACCGGTGTGATGGTGATCGGAGTCGTCTACCTGACGTTCTTCTTCTCGAGCTCCGGTCGAACGGTCGGCAACGCGCTCCTGGGCACCAGGGTTGTCTCGAGTCATCACCAGATCCTCGGCTGGACAAGGTCTTTCGTTCGAGCGCTGATCTGCGTCGTGTTCCCGATCGGGCTGTTCTGGTGCCTGATCGACCGCCGCCGCCGGTCCCTGCAGGACGTCATTCTGCGCACCGCAGTGGTCTACGACTGGACCGCAAGGACGCCCGACGAGGTGGACGCGGGGAACCTGCTGCTGGACGCGGCGGACCCGGACTCCCGTTGACAGGCGAAGTATGAGCGTTCAAGATAGTGGCATGGCTGGTCAGGTCGGCGTCCTCGTCGTGCGGTTGCACGTCGATCTCATGCTGACCTGCAGCGCGGTGTGTCGGCCGTCCTTCTGACGAGCCGACCACCCTTCCGCGCCATCGAGCGCGACCTGCCCGAAAGCCGCATCCCATGACCCTTGCCGCACCGGCGCCCGCGCGTGCCGCGACGCCGTCCCGACCACTCTCCCGTCCGCCGTCTCCCCGGTGTCCAGCCGGCCGGAGCTCGAGGCGCCCACCACCGGTGAACTCGCCGCCCTGGTGCGCGATATCGCCGCCCGCACCGAACTCTGGGTGCCGAAGGTCCGCTTCACCGAGAGCCGATACTGGACGCGACTGCCCGCCCCCGGCGGGATCGACGTCTGGCTGCTCACCTGGCTGCCCGAGCAGGGCACCGAACTGCACGACCACGGCGATTCCGCCGCGGCGTTCACCGTGGTCGGGGGCACGCTCACCGAGTTGAGGTCCGATTACCACGGCGACCTGAGCGCGGTCGAGCTGCGCACCGACGCGGTGCGGACCGTTGAGCCGGGCGTGATCCACGATGTGCACAACAACCACACCGGTCCGGCCGTCAGCATCCACGCCTACGGACCCCGGCTGAACCGGATGACCTACTACCGACTCGCCGACGGTGCGCTCACGCCGGTCCGGACCGTGGTCGGCGACGAGCCCGAGAAGGCATCGTGACCGCAGCCCCGACCGACTGGTGGCAGCCGCCGGAGACGACGGCGCGCGGTCCGGTAGCCGTTGCCGGGCCTCGGTTCCGGCCGCCGACCATCGCCGAAGTCCTGGAGACCGCGAGATCCAAGATCCGGCGGGTGACCCCGCACGAGGCGCACCGCGAACACGTCGACGGCGCCCTGCTGGTCGACATCCGGCCGGCCGCCCAGCGGGCGATGGAGGGCGAGATTCCCGGCGCGCTGGTGATCGAGCGGAACGTGCTGGAGTGGCGTCTCGATCCGACCAGCGGGGCCCGCATTCCGCAGGCCACCGACCATGACGTCCGGGTGGTCGTGTTCTGCTCGGAGGGCTACACGTCGAGCCTGGCCGCCGCGGCGCTGGTCGAGCTCGGTCTGCACCGGGCCACGGACGTGATCGGCGGATTCGTCGCGTGGAAAGCGGCCGGACTCCCGACCGACTGACATCGTGCCGCCCTGCAGCTCACCGGTCCGGTACGTAGTCGGAGATCCCGGGCGCCGACTGCAGCCAGGTCAGCGCGGCCAGACCGCCGGGGGCGCTGGGATCGGCGGTCGAGATGGCCGAAACCCTGGTCGCCGGTAGCCCGGAGGTGACCAGAGGGTTGAGATTGGTTGCGCCCAGCAGTGAATCGGGCGATGCGGGTGCGAGTCCCGCTGCCGCGGTGCGGATCCCCTCGCGGGTCAGGTTGGCCGCCGTGCACGCCTGGTCGAGCAGTCGCGCCCAGGTCGCGCCCACCGCGTAGCCGGCGAACAGCAGCGGACCCGGGTCGGATCCACCGGCCGCCGAGAACGCCTTCGCCACGGCCTCGGCCCCGGGGTGGTCGGAGTTCACCGCGGTGGTCGGAGCGCTCACCAACAAGCGGCCCGTCCAGGACGGCTGGAAGGTGGTCGGGTCGTACCCGTCCAGCGTGGTGACCACGGTGAGGTCGGCCGGTGTGGAGAGCAGGACCCGGTTGGTGACGTCGGGACCGCCCAGTACCACAACGGCCGGTGCGCCGGACCATCCGGCGGCGACCGATTCGCCGGACCGCACGTCCAGCCCCACCCCGGCCCGGTCGGCGAACCAGCGCAGTCCGGCCAGCCCGTCGGCAGCCTCGGCCGAGTCGTCGGTTGCCACCCCCAGCGTTCCGCCGGTCTCCAGCACCCCGCTCTGCACCAGGTGGGCCGCGGCGTTGATGGCCAGGATGTCGTCGGTCGCACCGATCACCATCGGGCCGTTCGGGCTCAGATCGGCCGACCGGCCGCCAGGGGTGATCGACGGGATCTGGTCGCCGGCGATCCGCGCGGCGAGGCCCGGGCCGGCCGCTGCCGCCGGAAGGGTGATCAGCCCGAGAGTGTCCCGGCCAACGTCGGTGTACATCGCGTTGTCGGCGGCTTCACCTGAACCCGTTGCTGGGGAGGCGATCTCCACGGTCCGACCGCAGATTCCGGTGGTCCGGTTCACGGTCGCCTGCCAGAGCCGGACGCCCGCTGAGAAGCCGCGATCGGCGCCGGAGTCGACGACCAGGCCGAGGGTGATGCTCCGATCGTCGACACCCGGCCCGGTGCGCATCCCGTCGGGGGTGACGGGACCAGGCTGGTCCGTTCTGCAGTGGTCGGGGTCGCGGTCGCAGCCGGACGCACCGTCGACGCTCCGGTGTCGGCACCCGAGGGCGGCGGCCCGGCCGTTGATGCGATCGCCGACGACGCCTGGGGCTCGCTGGTCGGCGCCGCATCCGGGCCGCTCGCCGTGCACCCCGCGACGCCGGCGAGCGCCAGCGCGGCAGCGAGGATCGCCGACCGGCGGTGCAGCCTCATCGGGTCACCGCGAGGACCGGTTCACGTACGTCATGGGCGCCCGGGTCAGTCCGGCGTTCCCGGCACGGCCGGGCCGAGCAGGTCGTCGGCGTCGACGATGCGGTAGGCGTAGCCCTGTTCGGCGAGAAACCGCTGCCGGTGCGCGGCATAGTCGGTGTCGATGGTGTCCCGGGCGACCACCGAGTAGAAGTGCGCCTGGCCGCCGCCGGCCTTGGGCCGAAGCAGCCGGCCGAGCCGTTGCGCCTCCTCCTGCCGCGACCCGAAGGTCCCGGAGACCTGGACCGCGACGGCCGCCTCGGGCAGGTCGATGGAGAAGTTGGCGACTTTGGAGACCACCAGGGTCGGGATCTCGCCGGCCCGGAACGCGTCGTAGAGCCGTTCCCGCTCGGCGTTCTTGGTGGAGCCCTGGATGACCGGGGCGCGCAGCGCCTCGCCCAGCTCGTCGAGCTGGTCCAGGTAGGCGCCGATCACCAAGGACGGCTCGCCGGGGTGCCGGTCAAGGATCGCCCGGATCACCGGCAGCTTGGTGCGGGCGGTCGCGGAGATCTTGTACCGCTCCTCGGGCTCCGCGATGGCGTAGGTGAGCCGTTCCGCGTCGGTCAGCGTCACCCGCACCTCGGTGCACTCGGCCGGTGCGATCCAACCCTGGGCCTCGATGTCCTTCCACGGCGCGTCATACCGTTTGGGGCCGATCAGCGAGAACACGTCGCCCTCTCGGCCGTCCTCACGGACCAGCGTCGCGGTCAGCCCGAGCCGGCGCCGGGACTGCAAGTCCGCCGTCATCCGGAAGACCGGAGCGGGCAGCAGGTGCACCTCGTCGTAGATCACCAGGCCCCAGTCGCGGGAGTCGAACAGGTCCAGGTTCTTGTAGACGCCACCGGATTTGCGGGTCATCACCTGATAGGTGGCGATGGTGACCGGGCGGATCTCCTTGCGCTCCCCGGAATACTCGCCGATCTCCTCCTCGGTGAGCGAGGTGCGGGCCAGCAGCTCGCGACGCCACTGGCGGCCGGCCACCGTGTTGGTGACCAGGATCAGGGTGGTGGCCCCGGCCTGTGCCATCGCGGCGGCGCCGACCATGGTCTTGCCGGCCCCGCACGGCAGCACGACGACTCCCGAGCCGCCGGCCCAGAAGTTGTCAACGGCGTCCTGCTGGTACGACCTCAGATGCCAGCCCTCGTTGTTCAGGGCGATGGCGTGGGCCTCGCCGTCGACGTAGCCGGCCTCGTCCTCGGCCGGCCAGCCGACCTTGAGCAGCACCTGCTTGAGCCGGCCGCGCTCCGACGGGTGCACCGCGACGGTGTCCGGGTCGATCCGGGCGCCCAGCATCGGCGCGACCTTGGCGTGCCGCAGGACCTCCTCGAGTACCGCCTTGTCCCGGGAGACCATGATCAGGCCGTGCGCGGGATGGGTCTGCAGCACCAGCCGGCCGTACCGGCTCATCGTCTCGACCACGTCGACCAGAAGTGCCTGCGGCACCGGGAAGCGCGACCAGCGGACCAGCGCGTCGACCACCTGCTCGGCGTCATGGCCGGCCGCGCGGGCGTTCCACAGTGCGAGCGGGGTGATCCGATAGGTGTGGATGTGCTCCGGCGATCGTTCCAACTCGGCGAACGGCGCGATCCCGGCCCGGGCGGCAGGCGCGTCCGGATGCGCGATCTCGAGCAGCAATGTCTTGTCGGATTGGACGATCAGGGGCCCGTCGGTCACGCGTGGTCCTTTCGCAGATCCGCCCCTACGGACGGACGACCGGGGGCGAGCACGCCACCGGCCGGTACCCATTGTCCAACCTCGGACCGACATCCGGGATTCCACCGGCCACGGATGGTGCGCAAGGCCACCCGGGCGACCCGTCGGCGCTATCGTCTCGCGATGACGTGCCGCGACGGCACCGTCACTCTCGGGGAGGAACATCAGTCATGACGACGCCGCCCGGCCCGCAGGATCCCTCCGCTCCACAGCCCTATCCGGGCAACTGGGGCTCGCCGCCACCGAACCAGGGTGGGTACCAGCAGCCGGGGTACCCGGCGACCGGGGGACAACCGCCGGGGACCGGAGGCCAGGCGCCGGCGCCCCCGGGCGGCTACCCTCCGGCGGCGTTCCCGCCGCCGACCCAGTTCCCGCCGCCGACCCAGTACCCGCCCGCGGGCGGGTATCCGGCCACCGGCTACCCGCCGCCGGTCGACCAGCCGCCGGCCGGTGGCTACCCGGGGACCCAGCCGCCCGGCTATCCACCCGGCACCCCGGCCGGCTATCCACCCGGCACCGTCCCGCCGGCGGTGAAGCCGAAGAGCCCGAACGTCCGACGCAACCGGATCATCGCGGCGGTGGTGCTGGTGGTGCTGGTCGGAGCGGGGATCTTCTTCTACGTCCGTTCCCAGAAGACCGACACGGTGAACGCCAAGGTCGGCGACTGCGTCTCGGTCAGCGGGTCGAGCATCATCAACCCCGACACCAAGCAGATCGACTGCAACGATCCCCAGGCGCTGCTGGTGGTCACCCAGACCGGTGACGACAGCGTGAAGTGCGAGGATCAGGAGCTGAGCTTCGAGCAGCAGACGAAGACCGGCGATGTCACCGACCGGCTCTGCCTGCGCCCGAACGTGCAGGTCGGCGACTGCTACATCGAGCCGCTGACCAGCGTGAACCTGCCGCAGGTGGGGGACTGCGCGACGCTGACCGGTCCGAGCAAGGTCAAGGTGCTGACGGTGGACACCACGACCTCCGACGAGTCGAAGTGCCCCGAGGGCAGCGTCGGCGACTACAGCTACCCCCAGCGCAACGTACTGATCTGCTTCGGCACACCCTGACCGCAGGAGCGGAGCGGGACGGGGCGCGGCGGAGCGGGGCACTGGTTCGGGCGGACGTCGGGGTACCCGGGTCGTGCGACGCTTGCCGGGTGAATCCGCGGACGTCGTCGTGACCCTGGCCGACCTGGTGCCGGTCGGAACCGGCGGCGACGACCCGACGGTCGCCCGGGTGGACCCGGACGAGCTGTACGAGACGTTCGCGGCCTGGGCCGCCGATCGAGGTGTGCCGCTGTACCCGCACCAGGAGGAGGCGCTCCTGGAGATCGTCTCCGACTCGCACGTGATCGTGGCCACCCCGACCGGTTCCGGCAAGAGCCTGATCGGTACCGCCGCGCTGTTCACCGCGCTGGCGACCGGTCGGCGGGCGTACTACACCGCACCGATCAAGGCGTTGGTGAGCGAGAAGTTCTTCGACCTGGTGGACATCTTCGGGGCCGGGAAGGTCGGGATGATCACCGGCGACTCCTCGGTCAACCCGACCGCGCCGATCATCTGCTGCACCGCCGAGATCCTGGCCGGGGTGGCCCTGCGGGGCGGCCTTGACGCCGACGCCGGCGTCGCGGTGATGGACGAGTTCCACTACTACGGCGACCCGCAGCGGGGCTGGGCGTGGCAGGTGCCACTGCTCGAACTGCACAGCTGCCAGTTCATCCTGATGTCGGCGACCCTGGGCAACGTCGACTTCTTCGCCGACGACCTGACCCGTCGCACCGGCCGCCAGACCGCGGTGATCGCCGGGGTGGAACGTCCGGTGCCGCTGCACTTCTCGTACTCCCTGCAGCCGCTGACCGAGGAGCTCGAGGACCTCAGGCACTCCCAGCGGGCCCCCGTCTACATCGTGCACTTCACCCAGGCCGCCGCCCTGGAGCGGGCCCAGGCGCTGTCCAGCATCGCCCTGGCCACCAGGGCCCAGCGAGACCAGATCGCCGAGCTGATCGGTGATTTCCGGTTCTCCGCCGGCTTCGGCCGGACGTTGTCCCGGCTGATCCGGCACGGCATCGGGGTTCACCACGCCGGCATGCTCCCGAAATACCGGCGATTGGTGGAGAAGCTGGCCCAATCCGGCCTGCTGCAGGTGATCTGCGGTACCGACACCCTGGGGGTGGGCATCAACGTGCCGATCCGCACCGTGCTGCTCACCGCGTTGGCCAAGTATGACGGCGTGCGTACCCGGCAGCTGTCGGCGCGCGAGTTCCACCAGATCGCCGGCCGGGCCGGCCGGGCCGGGTTCGACGTCGCCGGCGATGTGGTGGTGATGGCTCCGGAGTACGCCATCGAGAACGAACGCCTGCTGGCCAAGGCCGGTGACGACGCTGCGAAGCGCCGACGCGTGGTGCGGCGCAAACCACCTGAGGGATTCGTCAGCTGGAGCGAGAACACCTTCCAACGGCTGGTCGATGCCGAACCCGAGCAGCTCACGTCCCACTTCGTCGTCACGCACACGATGTTGCTCGGGGTGCTGTCCCGGCCCGGCGACGCGTTCATCGCGATGCGCAGGTTGATCGAGGAGTCTCACGAGCCCCGTGACCGCCAGCTGCGCCACATCCGCCGGGCCATCGCCATCGCCCGAGGACTGATCTCGGCCGGAGTGGTGGAGCGACTCGACGAGCCCGACGAGTTCGGTCGGCGGTACCGGCTCACCGTCGACCTGCCGCCCGACTTCGCTCTGGACCAACCGCTGTCGCCGCTGGCGCTGGCCGCCCTGGAGCTGCTCGACCACGACAGCCCGACGTATGCACTGGATGTCATCTCGCTGATCGAGGCGACCCTGGACGGTCCCGGGGTGGTGCTGTCGGCCCAGCGGTTCAAGGCCAGGGGGGAGGCGGTCGCGGCGATGAAGGCCGAGGGCATCGAGTACGAGGAGCGGATGGAGCTGCTGGAGGAGATCGACCATCCGAAACCGTTGGCCGACCTGATCTCCGTCGCCTACGAGTCGTACCGCGCCGGGCATCCCTGGGTCTCCGAGTTCGAGCCGGAGCCGAAGTCGGTGGTGCGCGATCTGTACGAGCGGGCGATGACGTTCGGCGAGTATGTCGCGTTCTACGGCCTCACCCGCTCCGAGGGGGTGCTGCTCCGGTATCTGGCGGATGCGTTCCGCACGATGCGTCGGATGCTGCCGACCGACGCGCTGACCGACGAGCTCTCGGATCTGGTCGCCTGGCTCGGTGAGCTGGTCCGCGGAGTTGATTCCAGCCTGCTCGACGAGTGGGAGGCGCTCGCGCATCCCGAGGGTGCGCACCGCGAGGACGGCCAGATCCGACCACCCTCGGCCTCCCGCGGGATCACCTCGAACGAAAGGGGTTTCACCGTCCTGGTGCGCAACGCGCTCTTCCGCCGGGTCGAGCTGGCGGCCCGGGACGCGCTCGACGAGCTGGGCGAGTTGGACGCCGAGTCCGGCTGGACCGCCGCGGCCTGGGGCGCCGCGCTGGACTCCTACTTCGACGAGTACGCCGATCTGGGTATCGGCCAGGTCGCCCGTAGCGCGGAACTCGTGATGATCGAACGCGAAGCGGGGGTGTGGACCGTCCGGCAGATCTTCGACGATCCGAACGGTGACCGGGACTGGGGAATCAGCGCCCAGGTCGATCTGGCGGCGTCGGACGAGGCCGGCGAACCGGTGGTGCACGTGACGGCGGTCGGGCCGGCCTGAACTCCTGCGCCGGGACCGTCAGTCGTCGTACTGGGCTCGGCCGTGCCGGAAGTAGCCATGGAAGCAGATCGCGGATTTGGAAATGCCCAGGCTGTTCACCAGGTGCCGACGGGCACCGGTCGTCATCCGCGACTCCCCGGCGATCCAGGCCGTGACCGGGCCGACCGGCCGTGAAAGGGTCGAGAGCTCGCTGAGGATCAGCGATCCCGGCGTGACGGTGGTGTCCGACCGCACCAGATAGCGGATGTCGGCGTGGGCGGCGGTCGGCAGGTCGAGGATGTCGTCGGCCGACGGCACCTCGAGGAGCACCTGGGCCCGGACGTGCGCGCCGAGGTCGGCCAGCACCCCCGCCGCCGCCGGCAGTGCGGTCTCGTCACCGATCACCAGGTACCCGGTGGCCGCGTGGTTGATCTCGTGCAGCACACCCTGGTCGATGATGCCCACCCGGTCGCCCACCGCGACCGCGCCGGCCCACCGGCTGCCCGGCCCGACGTCGCCGTGCAGGACCAGGTCGATGTCCATCTCGGCGAGTTCGGGTCGGAGGTCGCGGACCGTGTAATTGCGCAGGATCGGCCGGCGGCGGCTGTCCATGGCGACCATCTCGGTCCACCAGTGCTCGGACCGAGGAAGCACCGGCTCCCGCTGACCCGCACGCGGCAGCAGCAGGCGGAGGTAGTGATCGGAGCCCTGGAACGCCATTCCGCCGAACTCCGGTGCGGCCACCGTCACCCGCACCAGATGCGGCGTCAGCCTGGTGACGGCCACCACCTCGGCCGGCAGTGCCGTTGGCACGGGCTTGGCGGGGCGGCGCAATGCCCGGTCGGTGCGGGCCGCGGCGGCCGGAGTCGTCGTCATGGTCTTCCGATCGGTTGAATTAGGTAAGCCTAACCCAAGTGGCCGGCAGAGGGGCAATACCGGTCCGAACCATCCGAACCGCGACGTCGGTCGGTCGCTGATCCAATGGCTCGTTCCGGTCCGATTCGTCCCTGCAACCGAGCCATGTGATCAGCGAGGACGCCCGACGGGGTGCGAAACCGTGCCAGTTGATCAGCGATGAGGCCCGAGGGGGTGCGGCGGCGAACCACAGCGCCGGGGGACGGGCCCGGGTCAGTCCTCGGCGAGCTCGTCGACCGTGGCCACGGTGACGCCGGTGATCCGGTGCAGCACGAATGTGCGCATCTGCTCGCGGAGCCGGTCGTAGGCCGCTACGGTGCCGCCGGAGACCGCCACCGGCTCGATCATCCGATGGGTGGTCGATCCCTCGGAGTTGACATACCCGATCCACACCGGTGTCCGGTGGGCGGCCGCGTCCCGCAGGATCGCCAGCTGGACCGCCGGCGTCTGGGTGGTGGTGACGACCTCGGCCTCGTCGACGCTGCGCATCCGGCTCACCAGGGTGGCCAACTGCTCGTCCGACGGCACCGGCGGTTCCCGCCAGCGCTGGTGGGTGACCAGGCTCGCGGCGGTCCGCTTCGGCCGTGGCCGCAGGTCCAGAACGGCCCCGAAAGCGTCCTCCGCGACCGGAGCAAGACCCGCGTCCCGCAGCACCTGGTGCAGGTCCTCCACCTCGGCCGACGAGATGGCCACCGTCGGGGCGAGTCGGCGGAGCGTGATGCCTCCGGCGGCGGCCGCGGCCACCGCCTGCGCGATCAGCGTCGGATCGTCGCTGTGCAGGTAGGTGCTGGTGGTGCCGGCCCGCAGCTTGCCGTAGCGGCGGGCAACGTCGTCGATCAGGTAGGTGAGGGCCTGCGGCACGCCGGTCGCCGAGTGTCCGGCGAACAGTTGATGCAGGTCGGCGGTGCTCACGCCGGCGTCAAGCGCCCGGCGCAGGCTGTCCGGGGTCACCCGGTAGACGGTCGCGCTGCCGGCCGACTCGACATCGGCGGCCTGCTCGAGTCGTGCGGCCAGCGCCGGTACCAGCCGGCCAGGGGCGACCACGGTCAGGTCGGCCTGGACCAGGACGGTCTCCACCGGCGGCGGAAGGGCCTTGGCGAACGCCGCCGCTGCGGCGCCGACATCGCCTGCGAGCACCGCCCTCCCGGCGGTGCCCAGTGCGTCGAAGGCGACGATGCCCAGCTCGGTGGCTTCGGTGAGGGTGCCGGCGAGCACCGCTGCTCGGCGGTCGGCACCGCGCAGCGGAGCCTGCCAGGCGAGCCGGCCGGCCAGGTCGTCGCGGACCAGGCCGGTGCCGACCGGCAACGTAGCGAGGGCGCCGAGCACGAACCGCCGGTCGGCGGGCCCGCGGATCCAGGACAGTTCCGGCGCGAGGGCGTTGAGCAACCGGTCCGAGACGTCCTTCTCGCCGACCCGGGACGGGTCCCGCCGCAGGTCCAGCCAGACCTCAGCAATCTGCGACCAGGCGGTCTCCGGGGGGGCGGCGAGGAATTCGTCCGCGGCGTGGGTCGGGGTCCAGGAGTTGACGGTCCGCACCGAGCGCGGTTCCGACGTACTGATCAGCCCGGCGGCGGCGAGCAGTTCGAGGTACAGCGCGGCCAGATGCTCATCGGTGCCCAGCTCGCGGGCCAGTCGGCGCAGCTCCCGGATGCCGAGGCCACCGGACTTCAGCACGGCGACGGGCTGCGATCCGGTCAGCGTCAGCAGTCGGTTCAACCGGCCGACCGCGGCCAGCGCCTGGCCGGCGGCGGTGCCGTCGACGGTCCGGATGCCAGGGGTGGTCGGTGCGGACGGCGGTGGCCGCGACTCGACGGGTCCGACCGGTTCCGCACCGCGCGCCGCCAGCCCGACCTCACGCGGCAGCTGGACCGTCGTCGGATCCAGCTGGACCAGCAGCCCGGCGCCGAGCAGCTCGGTGACGGCCGCCGGCGCCTTGCGGGTACCGGACAGGGTGCCGATCGGCGGCCCAGGGACGAGGCGGTCGAGCACCGCCCGTGCGGCCGGCGAGATGCCGGCGAGCGCGCGGTCGACCGCTGCGGCATCCAGTCCGGCGGCCGGGCCGAGACCGGCCGGGTACGGACCCAGCGCGTCGGCGGCCGCCCGGGGCAGGTGCAGCCCGCCGTCGCCCCGGACCAGCCCGAGATCAGCCAGCCGGTCGAGAACGCGGTCGAGGTCCCCTCGATCGGCTGAGGCCCCGAAGAACGAGGCGACCTCGGCCGGGGTGACATCCCGCTCGTCCGCGCCCAGCAGCGTGAGTGCCTGGACGATCTGCACGGCGAACCGGTCGAGCGACTCCATCACCCGCCACACCGACGGCGGACTGTCCAGACGACGGGCGAGCACCGCCAGATCGCCGGGGGCCGGCACGGTCAGATCCGGCCGGGCGCGCAGCAGCCGCGCGAGCGCGTCGTCGGAGCGCCCGCGCAGCCACTGCAGGGTGGAAGGCATCCTTTCCACCGTAATGATCTCGGGGGCGTTCCGGGGACACCCCTGGTTGCACCCGGTCGTCCGGCGGCGTCGACACCCGCCGGAGGCGACTCGCGCCTGCGGGGGCAGGAACTAGACTCACCCACGACGGGCCGGTGCGCCCTACCCAACGAGCTGCTCCAGCACGAGGAGGCCCGATGTCCGGCAAGCGCGGCAAGGGTGTCGACCCGACCTGGCCAGAGGTCGAAGAGGGCGAGCACGTCCTGAGCGAGTTCAACTCCAGCACCCAGGGCGCCCTCTCGCCGTTCGGCGAGGTGGAGTTCCCGATCGCGCCCGAGGATCTGCCGTACATCCATCCGACCACGGTCATCAACCGCTGAGTCGGATCGTCGGCGTCCTGCTCGCGGCCGGCTCCGGCCGCCGTTACGGGATGCCGAAAGCCCTGGTGGACAACGGCTCCGGCCCGTGGGTGCGACTGGCGACCGAAGCCATGGCCGGATGTGACGCCCGGATCGTCGTCGTCGGGGGCCGCGCCGACGAGGTGGCGGCGCTGGTGCCGGCCGGGGTCGCCGTGGTCCGCAACGAGGCGCATGCCGAAGGGATGGGCTCGAGCCTGGCGCTCGGACTGTCCGCGGTCGGTGCGGACACCGATGCGGCGCTGGTGATGCTGGTCGACCTTCCCGACGTCACGGTCGAGGTCGTCGACCGGGTGCTCGGGGTCGCCAGATCAGCCCCCGATCTACCGGACCTGCTGTGCCGGGCCGCCTTTCGCGGCCGGCCCGGCCACCCGGTGATCTTCGGCCGGAACCATCTCGCGGAGGCGGCGGCCGGCGCGACCGGCGACTCGGGCGCCCGCGACTATCTGGCCGGGCGAGCGGTGCAGCTGGTCGAATGCGGCGATCTCGCCGGTGGCCACGACGTCGACCGCCCCGGCTGAGCCTGCAGACTACGATCGGACAAGGCGCTGCATCGATGCAGACGCCGGGTGGAGAGGACACGACGATGGCCGTTCCCGGCCCGGGCTACTCGATCACCATGCGGATCGCTGCCCCGCCGTCGGCGACGGCCGCCGGCGAGCTGACCATGGCGGTGGGCCGCGCGGGCGGCGTGATCACCGCGTTCGACGTCGTCGAATCGGCAGCGGGCCAGATGGTGGTCGACATCTCGGCCAACGCCCAGTCGGCCGAGCACGCCACCGCGATCACCGAGGCGATCAACACGCTGGACGGGGTCGAGGTCCGGAAGGTCTCCGATCGGACCTTCCTGGTGCATCTGGGCGGCAAGATCGAAGTCACCTCGAAGGTCGCACTGCGCAACCGGGACGACCTGTCCCGGGCCTACACACCGGGGGTCGCCCGGGTCTGCCAGGCCATCGCCGACAACCCGGCGGACGCCCGTCGGCTGACCATCAAACGCAACACCGTTGCGGTCGTCACCGACGGAACAGCGGTCCTCGGACTCGGCAACATCGGCCCGGCCGCGGCGTTGCCGGTGATGGAGGGAAAGGCCGCCCTGTTCAAGAAGTTCGCCGGCGTCGACGCCTGGCCCGTGTGTCTGGACACCACCGACACCGAGGAGATCATCCGGACCGTGCAGATTCTGGCTCCGGTGTACGGCGGCATCAACCTGGAGGACATCGCCGCCCCGAGGTGCTTCGAGATCGAGGCTCGGCTGCGCGAACTCCTGGACATCCCGGTGTTCCACGACGACCAGCACGGCACCGCGATCGTGGTGGTCGCGGCCCTCCGCAATGCACTGAGGGTGGTCGGGAAGGACCTGTCGACGGTGCGCATCGTGGTCTCCGGCGCCGGCGCCGCCGGCAGCGCGATCATCAGGCTGCTGATGCACCAGGGGGCCGCCGACATCGTCGCGGTCGACATCCTCGGCATCGTGCACCGGGACCGGGACGGCATGGATCCCAACCTGGCCGGCATCGCCGCCTGCACCAACCTGACCGGCCTCACCGGCACCGTTCACGACGCGATCGTCGGGGCCGATGTGTTCATCGGTGTGTCGGCGCCGAACATCCTGCGTGGCGCGGACATCGCCGCGATGAGCTCGGACGCGATCGTGTTCGCGCTGGCCAATCCCGACCCTGAGATCGATCCGCTGGAGGCGCAGCAGTACGCGGCCGTGGTCGCCACCGGTCGGTCGGACTTCCCCAATCAGATCAACAACGTGCTCGCCTTTCCGGGCGTGTTCCGCGGGCTGCTCGACGCGCAGGCCCGGGAGATCACCGACGACATGCTGGTCGCCGCTGCGAAGGCGATCGCGGACGTGGTCGCGCCCGACCAGCTGAACGCTTCCTACATCGTGCCGAGTGTGTTCGACGAGAAGGTGTCGCCCGCCGTCGCCCGGGCGGTGGTCGCGGCCGCGCACCCCGGTCAGCGACCGGCCGGTGGCGCCAAGGACTCGGTCGGGCACGCGGCGGCGGAGTCGGTGTCGTGACTGATCTGCCGCCGCCGGTGGACGAGGACCGCACGGTCGGCTGGGCGGACCGGCTGGCGCCGTTGCCGGCCGCACCCGCCCTGACCCACGTCGACGAGCGTGGCTCCGCCCGGATGGTCGACGTCAGCGGCAAGGAGGCCGGCGCCCGCACCGCAGTGGCCACCGGGGTGCTCCGGACCACCGCCGAGGTGGTCGAGCTGCTGCGCCGGGACGGCCTGCCCAAGGGTGACGCGCTGGCCACCGCCCGGGTGGCGGGAATCATGGCAGCCAAGCGGACCCCTGACCTGATTCCGTTGTGCCATCCGATCGCCATATCGGCTGTGGTGCTTGATCTCTCGCCGGACGGCGATCTGGTGCGGATCAGCGCAACAGTACGCACCACCGACCGCACCGGCGTCGAGATGGAGGCCCTGACCGCGGTCGCGGTCGCCGGTCTCACGCTCCACGACATGGTCAAGGCGGTTGATCCGGCGGCTGTGCTGGACCGGATCCGGGTGGAATCGAAGGACGGCGGGAAGACCGGCTCCTGGGTCCGACCGGAGGACCGGTGAGTACGGCGGTCGTGATCATCAGCTCCACCCGGGCCGCGTCCGGGGTCTATCCCGACCGGACGGGCCCGGTGATAGCGGACTGGTTGCGCGAGCGGGACGTCGAAGTCTCGGTGCAGGTGGTCGCCGACGGAGCGGCGTTCGCCGGCGCGTTGCACGCCGCTCTGGGTGTCGATCTGGTGATCACCTCGGGCGGCACCGGCATCTCGCCGACCGACCGGACTCCGCAGCTCACTGCTGAGGTCCTCGACTACGAGATCCCGGGGCTGGCCGAGGCGATCCGCCGGCGCGGTGCCGATGGGGTACCGACCGCGGTGCTGTCCCGCGGTCTGGCCGGGGTATCCGGCCGGACCCTGGTGGTCAACCTGCCCGGGTCAACCGGCGGGGTGCGGGACGGACTCGCCGTGCTCGGACCGGTGCTGGCCCATGCCCTTGACCAGCTCTCCGGTGGCGACCACCGACCCGGGGGTGGGGTCTGATGGGTCGGGTGGCCGATGCCGGGGTCAGCGAGGCCGTGCTCGAACCTGGCCTGCTGCTGGCCGCCGTCGACGACCCCGCGGCCGGTGCGGTGGTGTCGTTCGTCGGCCGGGTACGCAATCACGACGGCGGCCGGGCGGTGACCGCCCTGGAGTATCACGGACACCCGACCGCGGACGCGGTGGTGGCCGGGGTGGCGGCCGAGATCGCCGCGCGGGAGGGTGTTCTCGCCGTTGCTGTGCAACACCGGGTGGGACTCCTGAGCATCGGCGAGATCGCCATCGTGGCCGCGGTCTCGGCGGCGCATCGGCGGGAGGCGTTCGCTGCCTGCAGCGATCTGGTTGACGAGGTGAAGGGGCGGTTGCCGGTGTGGAAGCGTCAGGTCTTCGACGACGGCACCGACGAGTGGGTCGGGTCCGCCTGACGCAGGCGATCGTTGTCGGCTACCTCACATGGGTTGACAGGCCACGCAGGTGCATGGGTACATTAGTCAAGTAATGAACCCCCGAACCTGAGGGGTGCCCATGGAGGAGGCAACCGTGCTCGACGAGGGGACGCCCTTGTTCGTGCAGATCGCCGAGCAGTTGGCCGACGAGATCGCCGACGGCACGCTGCCCGAAGGTCATCGCGTCCCCTCGTCGAACGAGTTCGCGTCGTTCTACCGGATCAACCCGGCCACCGCTGCGAAGGGCATCAACGTCCTGGTCGACGACGGCCTGCTCGAAAAGCGCCGCGGCGTCGGCATGTTCGTCGTCGACGGTGCCCGGGCCCGGGTGCTCGATCGCCGGCGCGCTCGGTTCGCCGAGCAGTACGTGGGACCGATGCTCGCCGAAGCTCGCCGGCTCGGGATCGACGCCGACACCCTGGCCTCGCTGATCAGCGAGGCATCCACATCCGATACCTACACCACCATCGAAGGAGCGGAGCGGTCATGACTGCTGTCGTCCGCATCGATCGTCTGACCCGGCAGTACCGGGGCCAACGGGCACTCGACGAGGTGTCCCTCGAACTGCGGCCGGACACCATCACGGGCCTGCTGGGCCGCAACGGCGCCGGCAAATCGACCCTGATGAAGATCATCACCGGCCAGGAGTTCCCCAGCAGCGGCACCGTCACCGTATTCGGAGAGAACCCGCTGGAGAACGACGACATCCTGCGCCGCATGGTGTTCGTCCGGGAGAGCCAGATCTATCCGGACTTCCGGGTGTGCCACGCCATCAAGGCCGCCTCCTGGTTCTTCCCCAACTGGGACAGCGAGTTCGCGGACCAACTGCTCCACGACTTCGCGCTGCCACCGGCTAGGCCGATCAAGAAACTCTCCCGCGGCATGCACTCGGCGGTGGGCATCGTCATCGGGCTGGCCGCCAGGGCGGAGGTCACCCTGTTCGACGAGCCGTATCTCGGTCTCGACGCGGTGGCTCGGCAGATCTTCTACGACCGGCTGTTGGCGGACTACGCGGAGCATCCGCGGACCGTTCTGCTGTCCACCCACCTGATCGACGAGGTCGCCAACCTGCTCGAGCACGTCGTCGTCATCGACAGCGGGCGCATCACCCTGGACGCGCCTGCGGACGACCTGCGGGGCCGGGCGGTCACCATCACCGGCCCGCGCCGAGCTGTGGACGAGTTCATCGGCGACAGGCAGGTGTGGCACCGCCAGGGTCTCGGGCCGCTCGCGTCGGTCACGGTCGCCGGCCCGGTCGCCAACGGCCAGCGCTCCAGGGCCAGGGATCTCGGCCTGGAACTGGAACCCGTCTCGTTGCAGCAACTGGTGATCCGCACCACGGGCGTACACCAGGAGGAGGTAGGAGCATGAGCACCCTCGTCAACGTCGCCCGGCTGCACCTGGTCGACCGACTGACCTACACGGTCCTGCCGTGGGCCATCTTCGCGTTCACCTTCCTGGTCAACTACGTGATCTTCGCGATCATCCCGCCCGGACCGGGAGTCGGTTACACGGGCGCGGTATCCAGCATCTACATCTTCATGGTGGTGCTGGGCGTGCTCGCGATCACCAGATCACTGCCGTTCGGATTTACTCTCGGGCTGAGCCGGCGCACCTACTACCTCGGCACGGTGGGGCTCGCCCTGGCCACCTGTGCCATGTGGTCAGTGGTGCTCACCGTGCTGTGGGCGGTCGAGGGGTGGACAGACGGTTGGGGCGTCAAGATGCACTTCTTCCGCGTCGGCTGGATTCTCGACGGGCCGTGGTACCAGGTGCTGCTGACCTCGTTCGTGCTGCTGCTCCTGATGTTCCTGTCCGGCATGTGGGTCGGGCTGGTGCACCGCAGGTTCGGTGTGCCCGGCGTGGTGGCTCTCGGCGCGCTCCTGGTGCTGGTGGTGCTGGCCGGCGTGGTGCTCATCAGCGTCACCGACCAGTGGGCTGCCTTCGGCAGATTCCTAGCCGACCTGAACATCCTCAGTGCCACAGCCATTCTCGCGGTCGTTGCCGCTGCGATGGGTCTCGGCGGGTTCGGGACCATCCGCCGGATCACCGTCTGATCCATGCATCTTTCGTCATGATGAGGGGACACCATGAACCACGCACTCGCACCGCGTCAAACCCTGCCCGCGCCCGGCATCTACCGCCTGGACCTTCGCCGATCCGCATTGACCTTCAGCTCCAGGGCACTCTGGGGCACGCAGACGGTCGCCGGGCGATTCCCGTTACTGGGCGGCATCATCCGGATCGCCGATCCCGTCGAAAGGTCTACCGTGGTCGCCTCGGCCGGGGCGGCCGGGTTCGAGTCCGGCAACGAGGTGCGCGATGCCCATGTCCGCTCCGCCGCCTACCTGGACACGGACCGCCATCCCGAGATCGTCTTCCGGAGCACGGCTGTCACCCGCGGGCAGGACGGCTGGCGGCTGGCCGGGTCGCTGACGGTGCGCGGTACGACCCGGGACCTCGATTGGACCGTCACCGTGCTGGCCGGCTCCCACAGCGGACTCGCGGCCACCGCCACAGCGGTGGTCGACCGGTACGAGTTCGGCATCACTACTGGTCGCGGCAAGACCGGCCGTTACCAACGCCTGTCGCTCGACGTCGTCGGCATCCTGGATCCGCCGGGTGGCAGCTGAGTGCAACCGTGAGCCCGGCGCGGTAGGGCGCGGCACCGGGTTGCCCGACCACGCCGCGGTCGGACCGTCAGTCGAAGAGGTCGTCCGGGTTGTCCGGCGACCGCAGCGCCGGATCCGACATGGCTGCGGCCAGCAGTGCCCCGACCAGCAGCACCCCGGCCCCGAGGCACACCCAGGTGCCGGCGGTCCGGACGTTGTCCTTGAGGTGCGCCACCGGAATCCACACGGCGCCGGTGCCGAGCAGGAGCGGGAGCAGGGCTCCGAACGCCTTGTCGGCGGGCGGCAGGTAGCGCCCGATGTGAACGGCCGCGGCGACCAGGCCGAGTACGCCGGCGATCCAGAGCCCGGGAGCCCACGCGTTAGACGGCGGCAGCCGGACCCACGGCAGGAAGGTCGAACCGAAGGTCACCAGGCCGAGGATCCCGATGGCGACCTCTCGCGGGCCCGGTTTCGGAGCGGCCGGCGGGTTCGGCGGCAGGACAACGGTCGGGTGCGCGATCGGCGTGACGGTGCGGTCGGCCGGATCATCCGGGCCACCCGGCGGCGGTGCGGTCGGTGCGGACATCGGGGCTCCCGGTTGGCTGGTCGGCGGTCGTCCCCGATACTGCCAGCCGGGCCGATGCCTGGATGACGCGCCGCACCCATCACGGGGGTCGGCCGGTCACCGCTGCGGAGTTGGCCGCGCACACACCGAGAGCAGTTGATTCGGACAAAGGCCCCAACAAATCGTCCCCCAACTGCTCGCGGTGGGCGAGAACCGGGCTCGGCAGGGTGACGGCGCGATGGGCCAGGAAACGCCGGAGGCCGGAACCCGTTTCGGGTTCCGGCCTCCGGCTACTGGCAGACGATCTACAGCTTCGGTCCGGGGACCGCGAACGGCAGCTTCGAGCCCTTCGCCTGCGCGGACAGCGCCAGGAAGTAGACGAACGCGATCGACAGGATCAGGCTCGCCCAGATGCCGAATCCGGGTCCGCTGCTGACGCTGAAGCCCGCGGAGTCATCCCCGTAGGACTGCGAATAGCTCGCGAAGATGTTGATCAGCGCGATCACGTAGAGAACGAACAGCAGGACCGCGCCGTATACCAGGTAGACGGGCGCGATCTCCTTGACCAACTGACCGGTGAAGATCTGCACCGCACGGATGATCACGATGGCCAGCAGCAGCAACTGGATGATGATCCACCAGGTGTGCCAGCCTCCGAGACTGCCGCCGGCTCCGAAGGTGCTCGATACGGAGACCCAGCCGAAGAAGCCGAAGATGATCATCAGGACGCCGATGCCGAGCACGATCCAGTCGCCGAGCCCGACCTTGGACATGTCGAAGGGTGCCTTCGCCGCGGCGGGCGGCTGGCCGTAACCGGCCTGCGGGGGCGGATATCCGCCGGGGCCGGGTGGCGGGTAGCCGCCCGGTGGGGGCGGCGGGTAGCCGGCGGCGGCATCCGGGTAGCCGGGCGGGGCCTGTGGCGCTCCGGGCGGCGGTCCCTGGGGGACTCCGGGTGGTGGCTGGTAGGCGCCCGGCGGCGGCCCGGCCGGCGCGCCCGGTGGCGGGAACCCGCCCGGGGGCGGCCCTGCCGGGGTGGGCGGCGGCGTATAGCCACCACCGGGAGGCGGCGGGTAACCGCCGGGTTGATCCGGAGGCGGGAAGCCTCCAGCCGGGGGTTGGGTCACGGGATACCTCCTGGTCGGGTGCGGGCGCCGGGTGCGTCCACGGTGACGGCTCGTAGTGCGTCGTGCGAACGGTAGCGCTCCCCCTCCTACATCGGTAGGGGACACACCAGTGATCATCGACGCGCGCTGGGCCACGGTGTTCGAGGCTCACCCGAATCCGCCTGATACACGACCCGACCGATGGGCCGAAGAGGGCACGGCCACCCTCTCGCCTGTGGTCAGCCTCCGGCGAACGGAGGGAGCACGTCGAGCACCGAACCGTCTGCGACAGCCGTTGCGTCACCGTGCACGGCCACTTCGTCGAGCAGGTAGGAGCATCGTGCGAGCACCCGGACCAGCGGTTCGCCGTGCCGGTGGGCGGCCGCCGAGAGCGCATCGGCGACGGTGGCGCACGGTCCGAGCGCGATCCGTTCCTCGGACGTGCCGGCCGCGGCCCGAGCAGCGGCGAAATAGCGGACGGTCACCGCGATGGCCGGGTCAGCCACCGATCGCACTCATCGGCCGATCCGGCTGGAGGAACGACGGGTCGTCGATCCCGTGTCCGGGGAGTTTGCCCCACATCGCGGTGCGCCAGGTCTGCGCTATCGACTCGTCGGAAGCCCCGCCGCGCAGCAACTGCCGCAGGTCGGTCTCGGTCCGGGCGAACAGACAGGTCCGGATCTGCCCGTCGGCGGTGAGCCGGGTCCGGTCACAGTCGCCGCAGAACGGCCTGGTCACCGAGGCGATGATGCCCACGGTGGCCGGGGCCCCGTCGAACCGGTAGCCCTGCACATCGAACAGTTCGGCCGGGGCTCCGCCGCGGGCCTCGCCGTGCGGTCGCAGGACGAACCGTCGGGAGAGCGACTCGAGGATCTCGTCCGCGGTCACCATCGTCGACCGGGTCCACTGATGGCCCGCATCCAGCGGCATCTGCTCGATGAACCGCAGTCGGTAGCCGTGCTCAAGGGCGAAGGCGAGCAGGTCGGGCGCCTCGTGGTCGTTCACACCGCGCATCAGCACCGTATTGATCTTGACCGGCGCCAGGCCGACCGCCTGGGCGGCCTCCAGCGCGGCCAGCACGTCGGGCAGCCGCCGGCGGCGGGTCAGCGTCTCGAAGGTGTCCGGACTCAGCGAATCCAGCGAGATGTTGATGCGGTCGAGGCCGGCGGCCGCGAAATCGGCAGCCCGACGGGCAAAGCCGATCCCGTTGGTGGTCACCGAGATGTCGGGCCGCCTCGGCAGGGTGGCGACGGCCTCGATCAGGCCGAGGATGCCCTTGCGCAGCAATGGTTCTCCACCGGTGAACCTGACCTCGTCGATCCCCAGCCGGTCGACGGCGATCCGGATGAGCCGGAGCAACTCGTCGTCGGAGAGCAGTTCAGCGGAGGGCATCCAGTCCAGCCCCTCGGCCGGCATGCAGTACGTGCAGCGGAGGTTGCACTTGTCGGTCAGCGAGACCCGCAGATCGCGGGCCCGGCGCCCGAACCGGTCGATCAGGAACGGATCGGCCGGACGGTCGGCAGCAGCGGCCGGCCCGTCGACCGCGCGGCGATCGACGGTCGGCAGGCCGAGCGAAACCACCGTCATGCCAGCAAGGCTAGTCGTCCCACCCACCCTCGCCGATCGGCCGATTCAGGTCACCGCACCTGCGGAGGTGCGGGCCCCTCGGAAGCCGCGGCTACGGAGTTGGCAGCGGTGACTTCGGCAGCAGCCGGCGGGCAACCCGCCCGGGACGCGCCGCGCCGATGACTGCGGCCGATCGGTCGGCTGCGCGTGGCGGCCCGCTCGCCGGGTGCGCCGCGGATCGTGGATAGTGGTCTGGTGGCCGACGTGCATGATCCGGAGTCGTTGGGCGAGGCGCTGCGTGCTGTCGGATACCTGCCGGATCCGGGCATCAGCACCGCCGCCTACCTGGCCGACCGCCTGACCAGGCCGCTGTTCCTGGAGGGCGAGGCCGGGGTCGGCAAGACCTCGCTGGCCTCGGCACTGGCGGAGGTCCGGGGCACCGACCTGATCCGGCTGCAGTGCTACGAGGGCATCGACGCGTCCCAGGCCCTGTACGACTGGGACTTCCCGCGGCAGGTGCTGCACCTGCGCGCGGTGGAGGCGATCACCCCGGGTACCGGCGATCTGGCCGCGGTGGAGTCCGAGCTGTACGGCGAGCGGTTCCTGCTCGCCCGGCCGATCCTGCAGGCGCTCCGTACCCCCGGGTCGGTGTTGCTGATCGACGAGATCGACCGCGCCGACGACGAATTCGAGGCTTTCCTGCTCGAGGTGCTCTCGGACTTCGCGGTCACCATTCCGGAGTTCGGGAGGGTGGTCGCGCAGGTGCCTCCGCTGGTCGTCCTCACCTCGAACCGCACCCGCGAGGTGCACGACGCGCTCAAGCGCCGCTGTCTCTACCACTGGATCGAGCATCCGACGCTGGAGCGGGAAGTGGCGATCCTGCGCTCCCGGCTGCCCGGCATCACGGCCGCATTGGCCGACGGGGTCGCGGCCGCCGTCGCTCGGCTCCGCTCCGCGGAGCTGATCAAGCCGCCCGGCGTTGCCGAGTCGCTGGATTGGGCGCGGGCGCTGGATGCCCTGGGGTGCCGCGAGATCGACGCCGAGCGGGCCGCGATGACGTTGGGCGCGGTGCTCAAGATCCGCGAGGACATCGACCGGGTGATGACCTCCGGGCTGACGGCGTTGCTGGCGTCATGACAGCCGCGCCGGCGGCGACCCTGCGCGACGGGACCACCATCCTGGTCGCGTTCACCCGGGCGCTGGCGGCCGCGGGGCTTCCGGTGGTGCCGGAGCGGACCGCGGCCTTTCTCGAGGCGGCGGATGCCCTCGGGGTCGGAAAGGGCCTGGACGTGTACTGGGCCGGCCGGCTCTGCCTCGCCGCCAACCCGGACCACCTGCCCGTCTACGACGCGGTGTTCGCCGCCTACTTCTCCTCGGCCGCGGCGGGACTGCAACTGCTCCCGCGGCGTCCGGAGCCGCCGACCCGGATCGTCCTGCCGTTGGGCCACCAGCCCGCGGAGGCCGGCGATGCCGACGCGCCGCCGCCGGTGGTGCACGCCAGGGCAGCCGCGGCCGAGGTGCTGCGGCACCGCGACCTCGGAACTCTTTCTGCATCGGAGAGGCGGGAGATGGCAGCAATTCTCGACCTGCTGCGGCCCGGTCTTCCGGAACGTCCGTCGCGGCGGTGGAGTCCGCACCACCGGGGTCCGGTGGATCCGCGCCGCACCGTCCGGGCGATGCTCGCGGCCGGCGGGGAGCCCGGCGTGCCGGTCCGGCGGCACCGCCGCCGTCGGCCGCGGCGAATCGTGCTGTTGATCGACGTGTCCGGGTCGATGGCCCCGTACGCCGACGCGCTGCTGCGCTTCGCGCACGTGCTGCACCGCCGACGACCAGGCACGGTCGAGACCTTCACGCTGGGCACCCGGCTGACCCGGATCACCCGGGCGCTCGCCCATCGCGACCCGGACCGCGCCCTCGCCGCCGCCGCGGACACCATCCCCGACTACTCCGGCGGCACCCGGTTGGGGGACACCCTGCAGGCGTTCCTGGAACGGTGGGGTCGGCGCGGCACCGCCCGCGGTGCGGTGGTCGTGCTGTTCTCCGACGGGTGGGAACGCGGATCGCCGGACCAGTTGGCGGAACAGGTATCTCGGCTCAGCCGCCTCACCCGCAGCCTGATCTGGGTCAACCCGCACAAGGGCAAGGACGGCTACGCCCCGGTGCAGAGTGGCATCGTTGCGGTACTGCCCGCCCTCGACCACTTCGTGGCCGGACATTCGTTGGCCACCCTTGAGGAGCTGTTGACGGTGATCCGCAATGCGTGACGTGCTGCCGGACCTGCTGCGCTGGTGGGAATCCGGGAAACCGGTCGGGATCGGCACCGTCGTCGGTACCTGGCGCAGCGCGCCGCGCCCGCCCGGCGCCGTGATGCTGGTCGGACCGGACGGTACAGCCGTCGGGTCGGTGTCCGGCGGGTGCGTCGAGGGCGCGGTGTACGACATGGCGACCGGCGTGCGGGACGGGGAGCCGCCGCGACTGCAGCGGTACGGGGTGTCCGACGACGACGCCTTCACCGTCGGCCTGACCTGCGGCGGGATCATCGACATCTTCGCAGAGTCGTTGTCCCGAGACAGTTTCCCGGAGTTCGGCGAGCTGGCCGGGTCCGTGCTCGCCGACGAACCGGTGGCCTTGGCAACCGTGGTCGCCGGTCGCCCCGACCAGATGGGCCGCCATCTGGTGATCTGGGAGGACCGCACCGCCGGATCGCTCGGCTCGCTGCGACTGGACGACGCTGCCCGCGACGACGCCAGGGGCTTGCTGGCCCACGGCCGGACCGGCTCACTGACCTACGGCCCGGACGGGGAGCGCCGCGGTGAGGGATTGCAGCTGTTCGTGACCGCGTTCGCTCCGGCGCCGCGGATGTTGGTGTTCGGCGCGATCGACTTCGCGGCCGCGGTGGCCAGGATGGGGACCTTCCTGGGTTACCGGGTCACCGTGTGCGACGCCCGGCCCGTCTTCGCCACCACCAAGCGTTTTCCGCAGGCGGACGAAGTGGTGGTGGACTGGCCGCACCGCTACCTGCAGGGCCAGGTGGATGCCGGCGCATTGGACGGTCGGACCGTGATCTGCGTGCTGACCCACGATCCCAAGTTCGATGTGCCGGTCCTCCAGTTGGCCCTGCGTCAGCCGGTGGCCTACGTCGGTGCGATGGGCTCCCGCTCGACCCACGACGATCGAATGACCCGGTTGGCCGAAGCCGGTCTCACAGAACAGGAATTGGCCCGGCTCTCGTCACCGATCGGGCTCGACCTCGGTGCCAGGACCCCCGAGGAGACCGCGGTGTCGATCGCCGCGGAGATCATCGCGCGGCAGTGGGACGGCGGCGGACGGCCGCTGTCCAACCTCGACGGAGCCATCCACCGGCAGCCGGTCGCGCACGCCGACGTCCGCTGAGGCCGCCCTGCCTGAACTCGCGTCGGCGGGACATCGGGCCGGGAGGAAAGCGGATCAGTCCGACGCGATGGTTTCCAGATCGCCCACGTCCTCGTCGTCCTCGTCGCGCTCCTGGAAGTCGATACTCGCCGGAGCCCCGCGGCGGGTCAGGGCATCCCGCAACTCGGACAGCCGCTGTCGGCCCTGGGCCGCCGTGCCCGGGATCTGACCCTCGAACAGGTACTGCGGCGGTGCTCCTGGCTGGTCCGACGCCGGATGGCCGAAAACCTCGACGCCGTCGGAATCCCAGGTGGTCTCGGTCCCGGTGTCGCGCGCCTTCTGCTTTCCATCGGTACCCGACCAGGCGGTGATCTCGGCGGCGATCAACGCCGCGTCATCGGAGTCGACGCTCGCCCAGAACGCAACGTATCCGGTCACCCTGTCACTCTCCCACGCCTTCGGTCGCGACGACCCGCATACTCGGATCGAGATCGAACGGGCCGCCGGCAATCAGCATCGCCAGGGTCTCGAGGTTCTGTTCGGCGAAGTTCGCCTGGATGTCCTTGGCGGCGCGTTTCAGTCTGGGCAGCGCCTGGCTCTTCGAATTGACAATGCCTTCGAGCATCGCGTGCGCCCAGGTCTTGGCGACCGCGTTGTACAGGGCGGGATTCAGCCGCACGTCGGCCGCCAGTGCGAGGAGCGCCGGGTGGCCCAAGGAGTCCACCGCCAGTGGCTGGTCGGCACCCGGTCTGGCGGCCAGCGCCGGCAGATCGGGCGGGACGGGCGCCGCGGTCCGCTTGGCCTTGCCCACGAAAGCACCGCCGAGAATCGCGTCGAACATCGCCTGGGCCACGAAAATGCCGACGTCGACGTCGCCGGCCTCGGTCTTCCGCAGGGCGGAGCCCTGGATGCGGACATCGTTGACCGGGAGGCCCGCCTCCCCGACGAGGCGCAGCAGCATGTTCGAGAAGCGCTGGTAGGTACGCAGTTCGGCGAATCGGAACGGAAAGCCGCGCTTCGACACCAGCACGGACCAGTTGGTCATCTGAACGGCGAGCTGGCCTGCGGTCAGCGGCTTGTCCGCGCGCGATCCGATGAAGATCATGTCTTCGATCATCCGGTCGGTCAGACCCAGCTCGGTCCCGCGCTTGTGGATCAGGCGCAGATCGGGCTCGGTATAGGTCCAGGCGAAAGCCGCCGGCCGTGCGGCCATCCGATCCCGGGCCCGGGCGGCGATGGCCACCACCGGATGTGGCGCCTCGGCCCCTGCGCGCGGTGCCGGGACCGGGACGAAACCGGCCAGGTCCGGCCCGGCGTGCGTCAGAGCATCCCCTTCGCGCTCCGGATGCGCCGCCTCATGGACCCGTTCACCCTCAGCATGCACGGGACCGTCCCTTCCTCGGCGTGTCCGAATGACGCTGTGCAAGCGTCCCATAACGCTGTGCTGTCGGGTCATCCGAACGCCGGTTGTCGTTCGAACGAGTGACCCCCGCCGACCACTCGGTGGGCGCGTCGCCCGAGCCGCATGAGCGGCGCCGTCGGCCTCACAGGTGCCGCAAATCGTGCAACGTTCCTGCAACGGTTGCGAAGGTCTGAGAACTGGCGGATTGTCGTGACCATGGTCACACCCGGCGGCTGCCGCTCGTCCGGTTGATGGCGGAAAACCCTGCCAGGTTCGAAGGAGTGCCGATGACGGTCGTGTCGCTGACGGTGGACGGGGTCTCGTACTCCGATGACGTGGAACCCCGACTACTGCTCGTGCAGTACCTGCGGGACAGGGTCGGCAAGGTCGGGACGGTGATCGGCTGCGACACCAGCAACTGCGGCGCCTGCACCGTCCACCTCGACGGCCAGAGTGTGAAGTCCTGCTCGGTGCTCGCCGTCCAGGCGGACGGTTCGGATGTGGTCACCGTCGAGGGCCTGACGGCCGCGGACGGCAGCCTGCACCCGATGCAGCAGGCGTTCCACGACAAGCATGCGCTGCAGTGCGGGTTCTGCACCCCGGGAATGATCATGCAGTCGATCGCCCTGCTGAAGGACAATCCGCATCCCGACGAGCAGCAGATCCGCGAGGGTCTCGAGGGCAACATGTGCCGCTGCACCGGGTACCAGAACATCGTGGCCGCCGTGCAGGCAGCCGCGGCGAGCATGGACGGTGCCGAAGGCCAGCAGATTCCGGCCACCGCCGGAGCCGGTTCGGAGTCCGCGTCATGACCGCCACCCTGGAACCGACCGCCGAGATCGGCAAGGCCCGCAAGCGCAAGGAAGACGCGCATCTGATCACCGGCCGCACCCGCTGGACCGACAACATCACGCTCCCTGGCATGCAGCACATCGCTGTCCTGCGGTCGCCGATGGCGCACGCCACCATCGCCTCGATCGACACCGCGGCCGCGAAGGCCGCGCCCGGTGTTGTCGGCGTCTGGACCGGTGCCGACCTGACCGAGCAGGGCGGACTGCCGTGCGCGTGGCCGATCACCGCGGATATGAAGTCCCCCTTGCACAATCCGGTCGCGGTCGGCACCGTCAAACACGCCGGTGAGATCGTCGCCGTTGTCGCCGCACGGACCAAGGCGGAAGCGGTCGACGCGGTAGAGCTGATCGAGGTCGACTACAGCGCACTGCCGGTTGTCACCGACATGGAGGACGCACTGGCCGAGGGCGCCACCCTGGTGCACCCGGACCTGGAGACCAACCGGAATGCGGTGTGGGTCTTCGATTCCGGGCAGGCCGGCACCGGTGGCGACATCGAGGCGGCCGTCGCCGCGGCCCGGAATGATCCCGACCAGGTGGTGGTGGAGCGAACCTTCCGGCAGCAGCGGCTGATCCCGGCGTTCATGGAGCCGCGCTCCACCGTCGTCGACCCGACCGGTGACACCGTCACCATGTGGTCGGCCACCCAGGTACCCCACATCCTCAAACTGATGATCGCGCTGACCCAGGGCATCCCCGAGCACCAGGTGCGGGTGATCGCCCCCGACGTGGGCGGCGGTTTCGGCGGCAAGCTCCAGGTGACGCCGGAGGAGATCGTCACCCTGATGGTGGCCCGCCGACTGCGTAAGCCGGCGAAGTACACCGAAACCCGCTCGGAGTCGCTGATCTCGGCCCACCACGGTCGGGACCAGATCCAGCGTCTGACCATGACCGCCCGCAAGGACGGCACCATCACCGGCTTCGATGTCGACCTGCTGGCCGACATGGGCGCCTATCTCGGCCTCGTCACCCCCGGTGTGCCGATCCTGGGTGCGTTCATGTTCAACGCCATCTACAAGATCCCCGCCTACCGGTTCACCTGTACCAACGTCTTCACCAACAAGACCTGGACGGATGCCTATCGGGGCGCCGGGCGTCCCGAGGCGACCTTCGGCGTCGAACGGATGATGGACGAGCTTGCGGTGGAACTCGGCATGGAGCCGATGGAGCTGCGGAAGAAGAATTGGATCACCCACGAGGAGTTCCCGTTCACCACTGTCGCGGGCCTCACCTACGACTCGGGCAACTACGAGGCGGCCACCGCGCAGGCGATGGAGCTGTTCGGCTACGACGCGCTGCGAGCCGAGCAGGCCGAGCGTCGGAACCGGGGCGATTCGATCCAGCTGGGCATCGGCATCTCGACCTTCACCGAGATGTGCGGCCTCGCGCCGTCCCGGGTCCTCGGCGCGCTGTCGTACGGCGCCGGAGGGTGGGAATCGGCGTCGATCCGGATGCTGCCATCCGGCGCCGTCGAAGTGGTCACCGGTTCGTCGGCTCATGGCCAGGGTCACGAGACCGCCTGGTCGCAGATCGTGGCCGACCAGCTCGGTGTCCCTTTCGAGAACGTGCAGGTGATCCACGGCGACACCCAGTCGTCACCGAAGGGACTGGACACCTACGGGTCCCGCTCGCTCACGGTGGGCGGCATCGCCATCGTCAAGGCGGCCGAGAAAGTGGTCGCGAAGGCGAAAACCGTTGCGGCGCACATGCTGGAGGCGTCCGAGGACGACCTGGAGTTCGCCGACGGCACCTTCACCGTCAAGGGCACCGACCAGTCGAAGTCGATCGGTGACGTGGCCCTGGCGGTGTTCGCGGCGCACGACCTGCCGGACGGATTCGAGCCGACGCTGGACTCGGAAGCCACGTTCGACCCGGAGAACTTCTCGTACCCGCACGGCACCCACCTGTGCGCCGCCGAGGTGGACACCGAGACCGGAAAGGTGAAGCTGCGTTCCTACGTCTGCGTCGACGACATCGGCGTGGTGGTCAACCCGCTCATCGTCGAGGGCCAGGTGCACGGCGGGCTTGCCCAGGGCATCGCGCAGGCGCTGTTCGAGGACGCCATGTACACCGAGGACGGTCAGCTCACCGCCGGCACGCTGGTCGACTATCTGGTGCCGACGGCGGCCGACCTGCCGAACTTCACCCTCGGCCGGACGACGACCCCGTCGACGACGAACCCGTTGGGCGTCAAGGGTGTCGGCGAGGCCGGCACCATCGCCTCGACGCCTGCGGTGGTCAACGCGATCATCGACGCGGTCCGGCATCTCGGCGTCACCGACATCCAGATGCCGTGTACACCGCAGCGGGTCTGGCGGGCGATTCAGGGCGGCGGGCCGGCGCCGGTGCCGACCGAGCCGGCGCCGGCGGCCGCGACCGGTGGGCCGCCGGGCGATCCCGGCGCGCTGTCGACCGGAGCGCCCGCGACCACCGACGGAGGTGCCCAGTGATCCCGTCCCCGTTCGACTACACCGCACCCGAGTCGGTGGCCGAGGCGCTGGCTGCGTTGGCCGAGGGCGGCGAGGACGCCAAGGTGCTGGCGGGCGGCCAGTCGCTGATCCCGGTACTCCGGTTGCGCATGGCGGCACCGACGCTCCTCGTCGACCTGAGGAAGATCGGCGAGTTGCGTGGGGTCCGCGCCGACGGGGACGGCGTCATCATCGGATCGATGACGACGCACGCCGAGGTGGCGAGCGATCCGCTGGTGGCCGAGCATGTCTCGTTGCTGGCCACGGCGACGGAGACGGTGGCCGACCCGCAGGTGCGGCACCGCGGGACCCTCGGCGGGGCGCTGGCGCACGCCGACCCGGCGGGCGACCTCGGTGCCGTTGCGGTTGCTCTGGAGGCGACCTTCGAGGTGGCCGGTACGGGTGGCAACCGGTCGATCCCGGCGTCGGAGTTCTTCACCGACTACTTCACCACCGCGCTGGAGGACGGCGAGATCCTCACCGGCATCCGGTTCCCGTCCTACGCAGGCTGGGGCGCGCACTACGAGAAGTTCCACCTCGTCGCGCAGTCCTGGTCGATCGTCTCGGTCGCGGCGGCGGTCCAGGTGTCCGGTGGAACGGTGACGCAGGCCAGGGTCGGGCTCACCAACATGGGCCCGGTGCCGATCCGCGCCGCCGCCGTCGAGCGGGCACTGGTCGGCGGACCCGCCACCGCACAGGCCGTGAAGGCCGCCGCGCAGGCAGCGGCCGATGGCACCTCGCCGGTCGACGACACATCCGCCGCCGCGGACTTCCGCGAGCACCTGGCCAGGGTGCTGACCGGCCGGGCGGTGCTCGCCGCCGTCGGATAGCGGGCGGGCTCGGCGCCCGAAAGCTGTTGCGTCCTGCGGGGGTGAGCTGGTGCTCGCCCCCGCAGGACGGTGTGCCTGCGGCCGGACCCGATCGCGCGCCCCGACCGCTGCTCTCCATCTGTGTGGTGCGGTGGTCGCACGAGCAGATCATCGATGGGCGGGCGTCAGAACTCCCGGTTCTGATCTCTACGGCTCACCTGGCTCTGCCTCACCCGTCGAGAAGTTCGGCAACGAGCCCGCGAAAGACGAAATCTCCGTACTGGTCGAGTGTCCAGCCCTGTCGGGTGACCAGGATTTCGAAGAGTTCCGGCGCGGTATAGGTGAACATCACGTCGCGGGCCCGTTCAGTGGTGAGGCCCCGGCGGAGGTGGCCCGGATCGGCCAGACGGTGGGCGTTGTGGTGCATGCGCTCGAGGCGCTGCTTGTTGATGTCGTCCAGGAACGCTGCCATGACGGGATCCGTTGCCGCCGCGGCGCGGACCAGCAGGTTCAGCGGCGCCACGCGGGGAGAGACTTCGGTGGTGAGGGTCGCCCAGTGTCGAAGGAGGACGTGCGGGTCGGAGGATGACAACTCGTCCGACCGGTGGGGGCCGGAACGGGTCCCGTGCCGTCGAGCCCGGACCGTTGCAGGGCCCGGATGAGGCCCGGTTTGCCGCCGAACGTCTTGTAGATCGTCTCCGCCGAAACTCCTGCCGCACCAGCCACCGCTGCGACCGTGGTCGCGGCATAGCCGTCGCGAAGGAAGTGCTCGGCGGCAACCGCCAGCACGTGCGTCTGCGTGCGCATGGCACGGGCGCGCCGTCCGCTGGAGTCGTAGGTGCGACGGGCCTTGACGCGAGCACCTACCGGGTTCATGATTCTCCTATTCCATTACAATAAACTGTAACGGAATAGGCAGGAGAAGCTCATGCAACCCGCCGAACTCGACGCCGCACCCGAGGCGTTTCTCGATCGGCTCGTTCAGGCCACGAACGCCCATGATCTCGACGCCCTCGTGGACTGCTTTGCCGCCGACTACGTCAACGAAACCCCGGCGCATCCGGAGCGTGGCTTCATCGGCCGGGACCAGGTGCGCGCCAACTGGCAGCAGATCTTCGCCGCCGTACAGGATCTGCGCGTCAAGGTGGTCGGCTCGACGACCGCGGACGGCACGGTCTGGAGCGAGTGGGAGATGGCCGGAACCCGGCGGGACGGCGTTGCTCACCTGATGCGAGGTGTGATCGTGTTCGACGTGACCGCCGGGCGGGCGGCCAGTGCAAGGTTCTATCTCGAGCCGGTCCGGACGGGCGGCCCCGATGCCAGCACTGCAGTCGCTGTCCAACTCGGGTCGCGGCAATGATCCTGGTGGCCGGTGGAACCGGCCGTCTCGGGCGGCTCGTGGTGGGCCGCCTCGCAGAAGACGGCCGGTCGGTCCGGGTCCTGACCAGGAATCCGGGGCCGGCCCGCGGCCTGCTGGGTCCGAATGTCGGAGATCGTCGTCGGAGACGTGCGGGACCCCGCGTCCCTGGTACCGGCGCTCTCGGGGGTGTGCACCGTCGTCTCGGCGGTGCATGGTTTCGCCGGCCCGGGGCGGGTGACGCCGGCGTCCGTTGACCGGGACGGCAACGCCCATCTGGTTGCCGCAGCGAAGGCCGCCGGTGCCGGCGTCGTGCTGGTATCCGTCCTCGGCGCCGCCCCGGATCACCCGATGGAGCTGGCCCGGATGAAGGCCGCGGCCGAGAACAACCTTCGCGCCAGTGGGGTCGGGTGGACCATCGTCCGGGCAGCACCGTTCCTGGAGCTGTTCCTTGGCCTGATTCGCGACTCCGTCGGGAAGTCGCAACGTCCTCTTGTCTTCGGCAGGGGCGAGAACCCCATCAATTTCGTGCCGGTCGCCGACGTCGCCGATGCGGTGGCGAGGGCCGCCCGACAGCCGTACCAGTTGCGTCAGGTTCTCGAGATCAGGGGTCCGGCGAACCGCACTCTGAACGAACTCGCGGCGTCCGTCCAACGAGATCTCGGCACGGCGGACCGCTCTCCGCGGCACATTCCGCGGGCGGTGCTACGGCTTCTGAGCGTCACTCAGCGGATGACCAACTCGGCCGTCTCCCGCCAGGCCGGTCAGGCGCTGATCATGGACACCACCGATATGACTTTCCGCGCTCACCTGTTGACCTGACCCAGACCAGCTGAACCGGCCACTCCGCACACGCACCGCGGGGAGAAAACGCCGCAGCGGCGACGATGCCTGCGGCGTTTCCTCCCCGCGGTCGGGGTGCGGAAACCAGCGGGCTACGCGGACATCGGGGTGAGGACCCGGGCGGCAGGGTTGGCGGCGTCGTAGTAGGGCTGGCCGAAGATACGGACTCCCAGGTAATAGATGCCGGCCCAGCTGAGGCAGGCGTAGTAGTTGGTGCTCCGGTGGGCGTTGCAGGCCTGGATCAGTTCCTTGTAGAGCACCGCGTCACACTTGCTACGGGACAGCGCGTGGGTTCCGTAACAGATGTCGTGGTCGTTGCAGGCGGCGGTGAAGCTGACGCCCGCCGGCGCATCGGACACCAGGGTGCAGCCGTCCACCGTGACCCCGCCGACGGTGGTGGGATCCGTTTGGGCGGAGGCGGTTCCACCGCTGAGCAGGGTCATCCCGATGATGGTGACCACCACCGTGAGCAGTGCACCGATCACCCGCTTGACGCCGTGGGAGGGGGACCGTGTCGGGCTGGGACTGGTACGCATCTGCACTCCTGGAGGACGCAGCACGGCCGGGGCTCTCCCGGTCATTACCGTTGTCCGGAAGCTAGGACATGCAGGTCGGGGGGGCAACAGCAGGCACCCGCGCGTCGGGTGAACCGTGGGTGGTCGGCGTCCTCGTCCGCGCTCCGTGCTCCGGCAATGCCGTGAACACGTCAGGGTGCCCATTCGCCGCCTCAGTCGGCGAGCGCCGGAACCACTTCCTCCTCGAACAGCTCGATGCCGCTCGAGTCGTAGGCGAGGTTGGTGAAATTGAAGATGCCGTAGGTCATCCCGGCCTTCTTCAGCGCGGTCAGTTTCTCGACGATCTGCTCAGGTGTCCCGCACCCCGGCATCCCGCGGACCCCCCGGAGCTGCGCCTCGGCCCGCTCGGCACCGACAAAACGCGTGTAGTGGTCTTTGATCCACTTCAGTTGATCGTCCACCTCCGCCTCGGTGCGGCCGATCGCCACGTTGTAATTCGCGGACCGCACGATCGAGTCGAAATCCGTTCCCACATCGGCGCAGTGCCCGCGGAGCAACTCGGACTTGTGCGTGAAGCCCTCCAGCGTCCCATCGAAGTTCGTGTACTGGGCGTACTTCGCGGCTATCTTGAGCGTCACCTTCTCGCCGCCGCCGGCAATCCACAGCGGGATGCCGCCGTCCTGCAACGGAAGGGGCCGCACGATGGCGCCGTCGACCTGGTAGTGCTTGCCCTGCAGCGTCGCTGTACCGGTGGTCCAGGCCTGCCGCATGATCTGCACGCCTTCGTCCAGCATCGCCAGCCGGTCGCCGGCCTTCGGGAAGCCGTAGCCGTACGCGCGCCACTCGTGCTCGTACCAGCCCGCGCCGATCCCCATCTCGGTGCGCCCACCCGAGATCGCGTCGACAGTGGCCGCCACCTTCGCGAGGTACACCGGGTTGCGGTAGGCCATGCAGGTACACATCTGTCCGAGCCGCACCCTGGTGGTGGTCGCCGCGAAGGCGGCCATCAGGGTCCACGCTTCATGCGTTGCATCCTCGCTCGGCATCGGCACGGTGTGGAAGTGGTCGTACACCCAGATCGATTCCCACGGACCCGCATCGGCCCGTTGGGCCAAGGCCTTCATGGTGTTCCAGTGATCTTCCGGTTCGATACCGGCCAGGTCCATGCGCCAGCCCTGCGGGATGAAGACTCCGAATTGCATCGTCATGCAGGTCAACCTACGCGCGGCCGGAGGCGGGAAACCCGTTGGGCAGGGCGTCTGGGTCGGAGCCACCGGACCTGCCTCGTCGCCCGACGGGGCGAACCCGCCACCGGGTCATCGATCTGATCGGCACGGACACACCGGTTTTCGATCAGATCCCACCGCCCGGGCCGCCCGACGGCCCGGCTGTGCTGGGTTTCGGTTGACCTGCCGCAGGAACCGGCTCCGTCGGCGACCCGGCGATCAGATCGCCGAACCAGCGCCACCGCGGTTCCCAGCGCCGGTCGAACTTCTCGGCGCGATGCGTGGCCTTGGCCAGCCGCTTGGGGCCGTAGAAGTGCCGGGCCCACCAGGAGTGCGGGCGGCCGAGCCGGATGCCGCACACCCAGCCGACGATGGGGATGAAGCAGCTGATCAGCGCGGCGCGGTACTTCGCCTTGAAGACGCAGGTGAGCACGAACAGTCCGTGTATCGCCAGCGTCGAGACGAAGACCAGCCGCAGCCCGAACGCATCGACGTCGATGTCGACCACGCCGAACGGGCTGAATCCGAGCATCACCAGGCCGAGACAGGCTGCGGTCAAACCGATCAGCTCGACCGAGATCCGACCCTCGTTCTGCCAGTACACGTCCTGCAGCCGCAGGATCAAGGCGAACTCGTCGAGTATCAGGGAGGTCCCGATACCGACCAGCACTCCGGCGATCTCCTGCCACGGCGAGCCGGAGGGTTGGACGGCCATCACCGCCCCGATCACCAGCAGGATGATGCCGGGTACCGCGTGGTGCACGTGCACGCCGCTGGTCGACACGTTGTCACGGAACGGCCCCTTGCCCGCCCGGATCATCCTGGTGATGGTCCGGGTCAGCAGGAAGGTGAGCACGAACGCGACGAGGCAGAGCAGCATCGGCAACTTGCCGGCCTCGACGATGTCGTCCCGCCACCACCCGCCCATCACGTGATCGTAGGCAGGCGTCGTAGATCCCGAGCGTGCGCGCTGTGCGCTGCCCAAGGCCGGGGCCTGCTGGACCGCCGCGGCCGGAGCGCCGCCGCCGAGCTGCACGGGCACCCGCCGGCCGCAACGGTCCGGACCGAACGGGCGCCCGCCGCGCTGCTGATCCCGGCGAGCCCCGGCGAGCGGGATCCGCGGCTCGACCCGCAGGTGCATCTCCGAATCTGCGGCACTACAGTCGCACTCATGACGCAGTTCCGGGTTAGTGAAGCCGCCCACCTTCTGGGCGTCAGCGACGACACGGTCCGTCGCTGGATCGACGCCGGAACTTTGAGCTCCGGCAAGGACGGTGCCGGGCGTGCGGTGGTCGCCGGGGCCGAACTCGCGGAGTTCGCCCGTACCCACGCCGCCCCGCCGGCCGATCCGTCGGGGGTCGGCCGGTCGGCGCGCAACCGGTTCGTCGGCCTGGTCACCGCGATCACCTCCGATGTCGTGATGGCCCAGGTGGAGATGCAGTGCGGGCCGCACCGGGTGGTCTCGCTGATGTCGTCCGAGGCGGTTCGCGAACTCGGACTCGAGGTCGGCTCGCTCGCGGTCGCCGTCGTCAAGGCCACCACCGTCATCGTCGAAACTCCGGAAGGTCGCTCATGAAGCGAATCGCTGCGGTGCTCGCCCCTGTTGTCGCCGTGCTCCTGGTGGCGGCTGGGTGCTCGTCCACGTCCTCGACGTCGCCGTCCTCCACGGCGCAGGCCGCGCAGTCGAGCGCCGCCGACAGCGGATCGGCCGCCGGATCGTCCGGGGCGTCCACCCTGTCCGGTGAGCTGAACATCTTCGCCGCGGCCTCGCTGAAGAAGGGCTTCGATCAGCTGCGCACCCAGTTCCAGGCGGCCAACCCCGGGGTGACGGTCAAGGACATCAGCTACGACGGATCGTCGGCGCTGGTGACCCAGATCCAGGGCGGCGCGATGCCCGACGTGTTCGCATCGGCGGACACCAAGAACATGGACAAGATCAACGACATGGTCGAGACGCCGCAGGAGTTCGCCACGAACACCTTGCAGATCGCTGTGGCTCCCGGAAACCCGAAGAACATCACCAGCCTGGCGGACCTGGCAAAGCCGGGTGTCACCGTGGTCCTGTGCGCGCCAGAGGTCCCGTGCGGTAGTGCTGCCCACACCGCGCTGGATGCGGCCGGGGTGAAGGTGACGCCGGTCAGCGAGGAGCAGAGCGTCACGGCAGTGGCAACCAAGGTCGCCAGCGGTGACGCCGATGCCGGGTTGATCTACAAGACCGATGTGCTCGCCTCTGATGGCAAGATCGAGGGCGTGGACTTCCCGGAGGCGTCGAAGGCGGTCAACCACTACCCGATCGCTGCGCTCAAGGACGCCAAGAACCCGGACGCCGCGGCAGCGTTCATCGCCCTGGTGGTCTCACCTGACGGGCAGAAGACGCTCGCGGACCTGGGCTTCGGCCCGCCGGCGTGACCTCCCGAGGGTCGGGGCAGCGGCCGGCGGCCGCTGCGGCGATTCCACGCACCCTCTACATCCCAGCGACCATCGGCGTCGGACTCCTGGTACTCCCGATTCTCGCGCTGCTCGACAAGATCGACTGGAGCACGCTGCCGGCCGCGATCACCTCCCGGATCGCTCTCGAGGCCCTGCGGCTCTCGCTACTGACAGGAGTCGCGTCGACCGTCGCGTGCCTGATCCTCGGTGTTCCGATGGCGCTGGTGCTCGCCCGGCACAGCGGGCAATGGACCCGGATACTTCGTGCTCTGGTGACGCTGCCGCTGGTGCTACCGCCGATGGTCGGCGGGATCGCCCTGCTGTTCCTCCTTGGACGTCAGGGCCGAATCGGCTCGCACCTCCTGGCGCTCGGAATCCGGATTCCGTTCACCACGTTGGCGGTGGTCATAGCCCAGACCTTCGTCGCGCTTCCCTTCCTGGTGCTGTCGCTGGAGGGGGCGCTGCGTACCGCGGGCACCCGGTACGAGACCGTGGCCGCAACCCTGGGCGCCGGTCGCTGGACCGTGTTCCGACGGATCACCCTGCCTCTGGTCGCACCCGGCCTGCTCGCCGGCACGGTGCTGTGCTTCGCCAGGGCCCTCGGCGAGTTCGGCGCCACGGCGCTGTTCGCCGGCAACGCCGTCGGCGTCACCCAGACGGTCCCCTTGGCCATCTATTCGGCGTTCAACTCTTCGCTCGCCGACCAGCAGGTAGCGATCGCGCTGTCGCTCCTGCTCATTGTCGTCGCGGGGATCATCCTGATGGTGCTGAGGCCGCGACCCGCCGACGCCGTGTGATGTCCTACCTGGCCTCCGATCTCGCCGTTGTCCGCGGCGACTTCACCGTCCGGGTGCCGGTGGTGGCAGAGGCCGGGGAGGTGGTGGCACTGCTTGGGCCGAACGGGGCCGGGAAGTCGACAGTGCTGCAGCTGATCGCCGGCCTGCTCGCTGCCGACGACGGCAGCCTGGAGTTGGCCGGGCGCCGGCTGTCCGGGCCGGACACGGCTCCGCTTCCGGTCAGCCGCCGGCGGATCAGCCTGATGAGCCAGGATCCTCTGTTGTTCCCGCACCTGACCGCGGTGGAAAATGTCGCGTTCGGGCCGCGTGCCCAAGGTACCGATCGGGCCGGTGCGCGGGTGGCCGCCCGGCACTGGCTGGATCAGATGGGCCTGTCCGCATTCGCGGACCGGCGACCTGCCGAGCTGTCCGGCGGCCAACGGCAGCGGGTGGCGATCGCTCGGGCACTGGCCGCCGCACCGGACCTGTTGATGCTGGACGAACCGCTGGGTGCGCTCGACGTCGAGACCGCCCCGGAGATCCGCCAGCTGCTGCGCAGCAGGATCCGGGAGTCGGGCATCACCACGCTGCTCGTCACCCACGACGTGTTGGATGCCGCCGTGCTGGCCGACCGGGTCCTGGTGCTGGACCGGGGGACGGTGGTCGACCAGGGCGCGACCGGGGTGGTGCTGGCCGCCCCGCGGTCGGCCTTCTCCGCCCGGCTGGCCGGGTTGAACCTGGCAACCGGAAGGGTGGTGGAGGTGGCCGGGGGGACGTCCACGTTGGAGACCGCGGACGGCAGGCGGATCTCAGGCCTGACCGATGGGGGTCTGTCCGCGGGGGCGGACGCGGCCGCCGTCTTCCGGCCGTCGGCGGTCGCGCTCTTCGCCACCGAGGTCGCGGGTAGCCCGCGGAACCACTGGGCGGCGCAGATCACCGGTCTGGAACCGGCGGCCGACGGTATCCGGGTTCGCACCTCGGTCGATGTCGCGGCCGACATCACTCCGGCCGCGGTCGCGGATCTGAGCCTGGTACCCGGATCGCAGGTGTTCCTGTCGGTGAAGGCGACCGAGGTGCGGCTGTACCGCCGCTGAGCCCCGTGCTCTCGCGCACCGCGTCGAGTTGATCCGCGCAAACCGGACGCGTCTGCCGGGGTAGGTGGCCGCGCACCGCGTCGGGTTGATCCGGGCAAACCGGACACATCTGCCGGGGTAGGTGGCTGCGCACCGCGTCGGGTTGATCCGCACAAACCGGACGCATCTACCGGGGCAGGTCGACGCGGTGCGCGGGGAGTGGGGGGCGGCGTGGGGATGAGAGGCTGGACGCATGAGTGACGACGGATCCGGGAAACAGTGGTCGTATCTGACCGACATGGACGGCGTGCTGGTGCACGAAGAGCACCTGATCCCCGGTGCGGACGAGTTCATCGCCGAGCTCAAGGCCAGGGATGCCAACTTCGTGGTGGTGACGAACAACCCCATCTACACCCGGCGCGACCTGCGGGCCCGCCTGCTGGCCACCGGGCTGGACGTGCCCGAGGACCGGATCTGGACCTCGGCGCTGGCGACGGCCAAGTTCCTCGCGGAGCAGCGGCCCGGCGGCAGTGCTTTCGTCATCGGCGAAGTGGGCCTCACCACCGCCTTGCACGAGTCGGGGTACGTCCTGACCGACCGCGATCCCGACTATGTGGTGCTGGGGGAGACCAGGACCTACTCGTTCGAGGCGATCACCACGGCGATCCGACTGGTCGCCGGTGGAGCCCGGTTCGTCTCGACCAATCCGGATGCCACCGGCCCGTCCCGCGCCGGGATCCTGCCCGCGGCGGGTGCGGTCGCGGCTCTGATCGAGAAGGCCACCGGCCGCTCGCCCTACTTCATCGGCAAGCCGAACCCGCTGATGATGCGGTCTGCGCTGCGGGCCATCGGCGCCCACTCCGAGTCGACGATCATGATCGGCGACCGGATGGACACCGACGTCATCGCCGGCCTGGAAGCCGGTCTGGCCACCATCCTGGTGATGACCGGGATCTCGACAGCGGCCACCATCGAGCAGTACCCGTTCCGGCCGTCGCTGGTGATCGACTCGATCGCCGATCTGGTCGGGCGGACCGCGGACCCGTTCGGCGGCCGCTGAGCCACCCTCCCTCCGACCGCGGGGAGAAAACGCCGCTCCGCCGACGCAGCCGGCGGCGTTTTCTCCCGCGGTCCGGGGGCCGGACGGCCCACGACGCGAGCCCAACCCTGGCGCCCCTCCCGGACCGGGGTGAGGATGGATCCAGGGGCCGACGCCGGCCCGCGCCCGGGAGGTCGACCCATGACGGCTCCGTTGCCCTCGTACACCAGCGCCACTGCGACCCTGCCGCTGCTGGGCGACACCATCGGCGACAACCTCGCCCGCACTGCGGCCCAGTTCCCGGACCGGCCGGCGCTGGTCGACGTGGCGGCCGGACAGCGATTCAGCTACGCCCAACTCGTCGCCGAGACCGATGCGCTGGCGTTGGCGCTGCTGGCCGACGGGGTCGCCGTCGGTGACCGGGTCGGCATCTGGGCGCCGAACTGCGCAGCGTGGATGCTCACCCAGTACGCCACAGCGAAGATCGGCGCCATCCTGGTGAACATCAACCCGGCCTACCGCACCCACGAGCTCGAGTACGTGCTGCAGCAGGCCGGCGTCTCGGTGCTCGTGGCCGCCAGGGAATTCAAGTCCAGTGACTATGCGGCCATGATCGACGAGGTGGGGCCGAAGTGCACCGCGCTGCGCCGGACGGTCCTGATCGGCGACGACTTCGACGACGCTGGTCGCCTCCGGGCGTGACGCGGACAGGTCCGGGCTCGAAGGCCTTGCGCTGCAGGCGGATCAGCCCATCAACATCCAGTACACCTCAGGGACGACCGGCTTCCCGAAGGGTGCGACGCTCTCGCACCACAACATCCTGAACAACGGGTACTTCGTCGGGGAGGGCTGCGGCTACACCGAGCAGGACGTGATCTGCGTGCCGGTGCCGCTGTACCACTGCTTCGGGATGGTGATGGGTAACCTGGCAGCCACCTCGCACGGCGCCGCGGTGGTCTACCCGGCACCCGGATTCGATCCGGCGGCCACCCTGCGGGCGGTGCAGGACGAACGCTGCACGTCGCTGTACGGGGTGCCGACCATGTTCATCGCCGAGCTGGCGCTTCCCGACTTCGAGAGCTACGACACCTCGACGTTGCGCACCGGGATCATGGCCGGCTCGCCGTGTCCGGTCGAGGTGATGAAGCAGGTGATCGACCGGATGGGGATGGCCGAGGTGACCATCTGCTACGGCATGACCGAGACCTCCCCGGTGTCCACCCAGACTGCTGCGGACGACGACATCGACCGCAGAACAGGAAGTGTCGGACGGACCCACCCGCATCTGGAGTCCAAGGTGGTCGATCCCGCCACCGGCCTCACGGTGCCGAGGGGCACCCCGGGCGAGCTGTGCACGCGCGGGTATTCGGTGATGCTCGGGTACTGGGAGCAGCCGGACAAGACCGCCGAGGTGATCGACCGGGCCCGGTGGATGCACACCGGCGACCTGGCCGCGATGGACGACGACGGCTACCTCAACATCACCGGCCGCATCAAGGATCTGGTGATCCGCGGAGGTGAGAACGTGTACCCGCGTGAGGTCGAGGAGTTCCTCTACACCCACCCGGACATCCTGGATGCGCAGGTGATCGGCGTTCCGGATGCGCGCTACGGCGAGGAACTGATGGCCTGGATCCGGATGCGTGACGGCGCGACACCGCTGACGGCAGAACAGGTCCGCGACTTCGCCGACGGCCGACTCGCCCGGTTCAAGATCCCGCGGTACGTGCACATCGTCGACGAGTTCCCGATGACGGTGACCGGAAAGGTGCGCAAGGTGCAGATGCGCGAGGAGTCCATCGTGATCCTGGGCCTCCAGGAGGCTGCCGCCGTCCAGCACGCGTGATCCGTCCGTGGGTCCCGGAACGGTCCGGTGCGTCCTGCACCGAGCTGGTCCGCCGGGCCATGTCGCGCTCCGCGATCTACGACGACATGATCCGGTCGCGCCGGCGCATCGCCCGGCGCCGGACCACGAGCACCAGCAGCACCCCCAACAGGCCGCCCAGGGTGTTGGCCAGCACGTCTCGCAGGTCACCCGTGCGGTTCGGGAGCAGCAAGGCCTGGGTCAGCTCGGCGACGGAGGAGAGCAGCAGGCAGGCGATCACCACCGCGCGGTCGCCACCGGGTGGTCTCGACAACGCGCCGAGCGCGCCGATCGGCACGAACATCACCACATTCGCGGTGAACTCCGCCAGAGAGAAGTTGATCCACTCCGGCAGGCCGGCGGCGTGCGCCCGGACGAACCACAGCTGCAGGTCGCTCTGCCCGCCGGCGCCCGGCCGGGACGGCCACAACAGGATCGCCAGCACACCGATCACTGTCGCCAGCAGCAGCCAGCGCGCCGGACGCACGGCGCGGCCGAGCGGAGGCGCGGAGGCAGGGACAGCGGTCACGTCCGCATGTTACGGACAGCAGACCGCCCCTCCTCCCAGGTCAGGGAGAAGGGGCGTTCCGGGTACGCGCGGTGCAGATCAGCCGAAGCTGATGGTCTGGCCGATGTTGATCACATTCGGGTTGGCGATGGTGCCCTTGTTCAGCTGGTACAGCCGCTCCCAGCCGCCCGCAATGTGGTTCCGGCCGGCGATCGTGGAGAGGCTGTCACCGGCGACCACCGTGTAGGTGCCCGTCGACGCCTTGGCCGGCTTGGCTGCGGCCGGGGCAGCGGCCGGCGCGGCCTTCGGGGTCGCGGTGCCGGTCAGCTTCAGCTGCTGACCGACCTGGATCACGTTCGGGTCGCTGAGCTGGTCCCGGTTGGCCGCGAACAGGGCCTCCCAGGTGGTGCCGTTCGCGCCGGCGATCCGGCTCAGGGTGTCACCGGAACGGACGACGTACACGCCGCCGGTGGCCTTGGCCGAAGCGGCCGGCGCCGCGGCGGCCTTGTGGACCGGCGCGGACTGCTGGTCCGATGCCGGCACGTCGCGCAGGTCGACGCCGCCGGAGGCGCCCACCATGGAGGCACAGGCCCAGGCGCCCCAGCCCTGACCGGCCAGGGTCTTCTCGGCGATGGCGATCTGCTGTTCCCTGGTGGCCAGATCCGCCCGCGGGGCGTAGGCGAGGCCGCCGAAGCTCTCCCAGGTGGACTGGGCGAACTGGAGCCCGCCGTAGTAGCCATTGCCGGTGTTGATGTGCCAGTTGTTGGTCGACTCGCACTGGGCGACGCGGTCCCAGGTGGAGTCGGGAGCTGCGGACGCCGAACCGGCGAACGCCAGAGCGGGTGCTCCGATCAGGGCACCGGCGGTGACGGTGCGCAGCGCGACGGTGCGGACGGTGGACGGTTTGCGGTGACGGCCCCGGTAACGGGTCATGCGGGATCTCCCTGGCGCTGCGCCTGCGAAGTCAGCTGTCGGGTTCGGGCGTGGTCATCGCTCGGCGATGACGCAGGGAGGTGCCCGGCCGGTTGGAACCGGCTTCACCCCAAGGGGGTCATGCTCCCCAGATACGTGGGTCCCCCGCCGCTGTCCGGGCCTTTCGTGAAGAGGGCCGGGAGGCGTGGACAGCGTTCGGCGCGGCGTCCCCGGGTGTCTGGTGGCCATGCCTGCTGCACGACCGCGGTTGACGATACGGATCGTGGTCTGCGATGCCACCTAGCGACTTTTGCGGGTAACGACCGGATAACGTTCGTGATGTTGTCGAGATACAAGCGTTCGCGCAGGTCACAACGATGCGTCGGCATAGGAAGCCGATCTTCATAGCACGTACCTTCCGTGGCCAAGTTCACCCGTTCGGCCGATTACCTGCGTAAGAACCAGGTGAGGACTGCTTGTGGACGCCTTCTCACCTGCGGGTACCTGCAGGCACCACACCGACCCGCCGGCGCCCCGCCTGGCTCTCAGGTGACCGCGATCACAGCCCCGATAACGGGTCGGTCACCGAAAGGACTCGACCGGTGACGGTCAGCAGATGGCATCGGTCACCGCCCGTACTCTCGGGGGGTGAGTTTCACCGTCGGCTTCGACCTCGACATGACCTTGATCGATCCCCGTCAGGGGATGGTCGAGCTGTTCGACGTGCTCGCCGACGAGACCGGCATCCCCTTGGACGGACGAGGTTTCGTCACCCGCTTGGGACCCCCGCTCGCGCACGAATTCGCCCGCTACGGGCTCGCCGAGGACACCGTCGCTGCGCTGATCGAGCGCTATCGGGAGCTCTACGCCGACATCGTCATCCCGTCGACCGTTGCCCTGCCCGGAGCGCTCGAGGCCGTGAAGTCGGTGACAGAGCGTGACGGGACCGTGGTCGTGGTGACCGCCAAGTTCCAGCCGACCGCCGTTCGTCATCTCGAGGCGCTCGGTATCGAGGTCAGTGCCGTGATCGGTGACGTCTGGAGCGCCGGCAAGGCGGTGGCGCTCACCGAGTACGGGGCCGAGGTGTTCGTCGGTGACCACCTCGGCGACATCACCGGGGCCCGGGCCGCCGATGCCCTGTCGGTCGGGGTGGCCACCGGCCCGATCTCCGCCGAGGACCTTGCTGCGGCCGGCGCCGATGTGGTGCTGCCCGATCTGACCCGGTTCCCGGAGTGGTTGGACACGTATCTGCTGGCGACAGTCCACTGATCCGGGGCGGGGTGCCAGGTCGGAGGCACCGCCGGACGTCGGAGCGGTCGACGCAGTGCGAGGTCAGGCGGTCTCGGCGGTCTGCCGGGCGTCGGCTGCCGCCTTGCGGTTCTCCACCAGCACACCGAGCAGGCCGACGCCCAGACCGATCGGCGCGAGCAATGCGGTCAGGTTCAGCCAGAGCGGCAGATCCCGGGTACCTGATGCGAACAGGATGACGTCGGCGAGGATGGCCAGGGTGCCGATGAAGAAGCAGATCATCCCGGCCTTGGCGAGCGGCGCCGCCTTGCGACGATCGCTCCACCGCGGCCGGGTGGCGACGCCGGGAACGTCCGCCGGGTCCGATCCGGTGCTCTTCGGGGTGCTCACCGGTCCAGGATAACCGGCGCATCTACCGCCCCGACCGCATGGAAGGTCGGGTTCCGGGCACGTCAATCCGGGTGCGGAGCGCCAGTAGGCTTGCACTCGAGGACTCGGTGGACCGACCGCCGGTTGAAGCAGACAGGTGATCCAGACGTGCCCACCGGCAGAGTGAAGTGGTTCGACGCGGACAAGGGATTCGGGTTCATCGCCCAGGAAAGCGGCGACGACGTCCACGTCCGCACGTCCGCGTTGACCGCGGGGGTGACCGCGCTCAAACCCGGCCAGAAGGTCGAGTTCGATGTCGCCGACGGGCGGCGCGGTCCGCAGGCGCTCCGGGTGACGGTGCTGGACGCCCCGCTGTCGGTGGTGGCAGCCACCAGGCGGCCGGCCGAGGAACTGCACGGTCTGATGGACGACATGATCAAGTTGCTGGAATCCAAGGCGCTGCCGGACCTTCGGCGCGGTCGGTACCCGGAGAAGGCTATCGCCGGGCGGATGGCCGACGTCATGCGCGCCGTGGCCGCCGAGCTCGACGCCTGACGCTCGGGACCGACGCGGTCCCGGCCTGCCGCGCAGCGGTCAGGTCCCCTGGGGCGGTGCCGCGTCGACCAGCAGCACCCAGCTGCGCAGCACCGCGACGTCGACCCCGCCGTCGGCGCCCTGGACCAGCGTCAGGCCGCTCTGCACCTCGACCCTGGTGATCCGGGCTCCGGTCGAGGGTGCCTCGAGCACATAGGACAGCCGTTGGCCGGGTGGGAAGATCGCGGTCCTGGCGTCGTGCCGGCCGCCGTCGTCGGTGTAACTGAAGACGACCGCCCATGGCTGGTCGCCGACCTCACCAGGGACGTTGATCTGCACCCCCTGACCGGGCCGCAGGGAGAGCCGGGCGGCCCCGTCCTCGGCGCGGTCGACGGTGCAGACGGCCTCGGAGATGGTCGCGTCCACCCGGCACCACAGACTCGGACCGGCCACCGAGGCCACCCGGTTGCCGAAGAAAGTCACGTCGGGAACCGGGACGGTGCAGGCGCCCAGCAGCAGTCCGGCCACGGCGAGCACCGCGGCCGGCATCGGGGAGGTGCGTCGACGCCGTTCGCGGCGGATGCCGGTGGCGTTCAGCGCGCGTCCCCGGCTTTGCGGGTGCGGCGTTTGGCCGGTGCCGGTGCCGTGGCCGCCCGCGGTGGCGGACCGGTCGGCTGCTGAGTCCGTCCGGACGGCGCGCCGGTCGGAGCGCCGCTCTGCGCTGCCGGCGCGGATGGTGCCGGCCCGGATGGTGCCGCCGATCCGGCCGGCTGGGCCCCGCCGGAGCGCTTGGCCCCCGCCGATCTACGACGCAACCCACCGAACTTCGGCACCATGGTCGCGCCGCGACGGACCAGAATGCACTGCACCAGACCCAGAACGAGAAACACGGTGACGACGCCGAAACCGATCGAGTACACGGCCGAGTGGCCGAACGACCAGACGCCGCCGATCAACAGACCGATCACTCCACCGAACACCCAGGACAGCTGCAACGCAGTCTCGCTGAGGCCGAATGCCGACGCCCTGCTCGCCTCCGGGAGTTCCCGTTGCATCACCGAGTCGAGGCACACCTTGGCCAGCGACGACGCCGTCGAACCGATCAGTCCGACCATTGCCGCAGTAGCCAGACCCGGTGCCAGGACGGCTATCACCGTCGAGACGACGACGGCCGCCAACGAGATGATCGACATCATCTCCGGCTTGTTCAACGGCATCCGGGCACCGAGGGCATTGCCGAGGAAACCGCCGATCCCCGCAGCCACGCCGACGATGCCCAGCAGCAGCAGCTGCTGGAAACCGGTCGCTGTCGGGTACTCGCTCTTCACCACGAAGGCGATGAACAACGCGAGGAAGCCGGTCTCGACCCGGATCGTGGCGTTCGCCCACAACGTCGCCGACACCGATGCCGGAAATGACCGGCGCGCGGCGGCCCTGGGGAATTCGCCGGTCTCCTGGACCGGGACCTCACCCTCGGTCGACTCCACCCAGGCCGGGATCCGCAGGCAGAGAACGCCGCCCACCACGCCGATGGCGGCCGTGAAGATGAGCGCGCCGGGCGACCCGGTCATGGCGGCCAGCAATGCCGCAAAGGCACCGGAGACGCCGCCGGCGATCAGGCCGAACACCGTCAACCGGGAGTTCGTCTTGACCAGGGTGCTCTCGTCAGGCAGTACCCGCGGAGTGAGCGCGGCCTTGAGCACCCCGAACGACTTGGACAGCACCAGCATCCCCAGCGCGCACGGGTAGAGCACCCAGGTGTCGAACTGGAAGGCCATGATGATCGCGAGCACTGCCCTGGCGAAGCTCGAGGCTGCCAGCGCCAGTCGCCGGCCGTTCTGCAACTTGTCCAGCAATGGACCGATGAACGGTGCGATCACCGCGAACGGGGCGACCGTGATCAGCAGGTAGAGCAACACCTTGCTGGTCGACTGGCCGGTGGCTGCCGCGAAGAACAGGGTGTTGGCAAGTGCGACCGCCACGGCGGCATCGACCGCGTAGTTCGCCATCACGGCATAGGTGAGGTGGGTGAGCCCGGACCGGTCGGCGCCGTCGGCGGTGGCGGCCCGGTGGAACATCTGGACGCCCTTGTTGGTGAGCTCCCTGCTGCGCAGCGCGGCCACCCGGGTGACGGTCAGCTTGCGGGGGGCCCGCGATCCGGTGCCCGCCGCCGGGCTGCCCGGTGCGAGCGCCGGGGTGGCAGTCATCGGCTCCTGGTAGGGCGGGAGGTGACTGCCCCGCGGCACCGGCGCCCGTTGCGGCGCCGGTTCCAGCTGGGCTCCGGCCGGAGGCGGCGGATAGTCGTACGGATCGTTGCGCCGGTCCGATGGGCGCAACTCGTCGTAGGGCTCGTCCAGGTAGGGCCGATCATCATAGGTACGGCGCGGCGCGCGATCCGGCGGATAAAGGTCGGCGCGGTACCGCGGGTCGGACGGGTAGCCGTAGCCGTCGTACCGGTCGTCCGAGTAGCCCTCCCGACCGTCGTAGGCCCCGTCCTCGCGTCGGATCCGCGGCCGCGGCGACTCGGAGTACCCGGACTCGCGGTAGTCCTCGGGATGGCTCCGGTAGTCCTCCGGCCGGCCCCGGTACGGCCGGTCGTCATCACGGCGGCGCGGCGGTGGGCGATAGTCGCCGCCACGGTTCTCGTACCCGCGTGGGTCGTAGGCGGGCGGGTCGTAGGCGGGCGGGTCATAGTCGGGTCTGTCGTAGCCAGGTTGGTCGTAGCCCGGTCTGTCGTAGCCCGGCCGGTCAGCGCGTTCCGGGTACGGCGCTGCGGCCGGCCGTCCGTCCCGTCCCGGTGGGCGGCCGTACCAGTAGTCGCCCCCGGCCGGCGGGGGCTGCGGCGCCACCGCGGACGGCCCTGCCGAGGACGGCCGTTGCGGCGCCCGCCGCACCGGTTCCGGCGGCGGGGGGTAGTCGGGCCGGCCGGGACGCCGGGGGAGTTCCTGGGTCGGGTTGTCGGCGGGGGACGATGCCGATGCGGGCGGCGGCGCCGACGGCCGGGGCAGGGCCGTCGTCGGCTGGTCCGGCCGGCCGACCGGCCAGGGCAGGTCCGGATCACCGGCAGCGTCGTCGGCAGCGCCGGAGGCGCGGTCGGGACGACGAGAACCGGGTTCGGTCACGGTACCTATCCTGCCCCACCGGATACCGCCCTGTATGCCTGGTTGCCGGGACGCGCGTGCCGGTCGAGGCCCCCCGGTGCGGCATCATGACGGGTGTGATCTCCCCCGGCGACGCAGCCCTCGACGTGCACGATGCGGATTCCGCCCTCCTCGCCGTCCCCGTGGCGTTGGGGTCCCGCGCGCAGGAGGTGGCAAGGGACGCCGCCGTCACCGAGTCCGGCGGCCGGGTCGGGGATTACCTCGGGGCGCACGCCGAGGACGACGTCGCGGTCACCGCTCTGTTCGCCTCGACGGACCCCGGCTATCTGGGCTGGCAGTGGTGCGTCACGCTGGCGCTGGTCGACGAGGCCTACCCGACCGTTTCCGAGGTGGTCCTGCTCCCAGGCGCCGGCGCACTCCTGGCGCCGGCCTGGGTGCCCTGGGACCAGCGGGTGCAGGCCGGCGATCTGGGAGTCGGGGACCTGCTGCCGCCTGCCGCCGACGATCCCCGGATCGTGCCCGCGTACCTGCAATCGGACGATCCCGCGGTGGAAGAGGTGGCGCGCGAGGTGGGCATCGGTCGGGTCCGGGTGCTCTCCCGCGAGGGCCGCGTCGATGCCGCCGAGCGCTGGCACGACGGTCCGTTCGGCCCAGCGGCCGAGATGGCAACTCAGGCTCCCGCGCACTGTGTGACCTGCGCCTTCTACCTTCCGCTCGCCGGCTCGATGGGCGCCCTGCTCGGCGCCTGCGGGAACGAGTTCGCTCCGGCCGACGGCCGGGTCGTCGACGCCGGCTACGGCTGCGGGGCGCACTCGGAGATCGTCGTCGTGATGCCCGCCCGGTCGTCGGCGGTGGCCTCGGTCGTCGATGAGCTGCTGATGGAGGTGCACACCCGGCCGGTGGCCGACCCGGACCCGGCGGCAGAGCCGGGTGACGCCGAAACCGGCGGCGCCCCGGAGCCGCAGGAGCCCGCCGCCGGCGATGCCGACCATCGCTGATCCGGTCGCCGATCCGTTCGGATCGGCCGGATTGCGGGCCGCGGTCCTCGATGCCTGGGCGGCAGCGCCGGCCCGGTTCCGCGAGGACGCCAACGCCGAAGAAGCGCTCGCCATCGGCGGGTACGCCGACCGGGTGCTCATCGAGGTGGCCACCAACGGCATCGACGCGGCCCGGTCGGCCCGGGTGCCGGGTCGGATCCGCATCGCGCTGGTCGGCAACGAACTCCGGATCGCGAACACCGGGGCGCCGCTGACCGCCGACGGCGTGATCGGGCTGGCGTCGCTGCGAGCGTCGGCCAAGCGCGGCGACGCCACTGCCGTTGGTCACTTCGGCGTCGGCTTCACGGCCGTGCTCGGCCTGACCGATGCCCCCCGGGTGGTGTCCAGCTCGGGCGGGGTGGCGTTCGACCGGGCCGCCACTGCGGCAGCCGTCCGTGAGCTCGACGTTCCGGCCCTGACCGCCGAGCTCGACGCCCGGGACGGCGCGGCGCCGGCGCTGCGGTTGCCGTTTCCGCTCGCGCCGGACGAGGATCCGGTCCCCGCCGGGTTCACCACCGAGGTACGACTGCCGCTGCGTGGAGGTGCCGACCCCGATCTGATCGCCCGGCTCGTCGACGGGGCGATCGACCATCTGTTCTGGGCGCTGCCCGAGCTGGACGCATTGGAGGCGCCGGGCCGGGCCGTGACCCGGACCGTCGAGGACGGCGGCGTTGTCGTGCTCACCGACGGTGCAGATGCCCACCGGTTCCGCACCGTGGCCCGCAGCGGCACGGCGGATCCGGGGTTGCTCGCCGACCGACCGTTGGAGGAACGCGGCCGGACCACCTGGCGGCTGGCCTGGGTGCTGCCGCTGACCGACGACCAGAACGCTCCGGTGCTCGCCGACGGCTTCGGCGTCGTCGACCCGACCTCGACAGTGGGCGCTCCTACCCCGACGGACGAGCGCATCGGCCTGGCCGCCAGGTTGGTCGGTACCTTCCCGGTGGACGACACCCGGCGCCGGGTGGCCCCCGGCCCGTTGGCCGATCGGTTGATCACCGAGGCGATCGGCGGCTACCTGGACCTGGTGGCCGCGACCCCGACAGACAGCCGGTTGGATCTGGTGCCGCCGGCCGGCTTTCCGTCGGGGGCGCTGGACGACCGGTTGCGCCGAGGGGTGCTCGAGCGCTGGGCGACGGCGCCGCTGCTGCGTACCGCCCTGGGTGAGCCGATCTCCCCCCGGGCGGCCTGCGTCGTGCCGGGCCTCGACGCCGCTGCTGCGGTACACCTCGGGCAGGCGCTACCTGGCCTGTTGGCGGCGCCGGCCGCGGCCGCGGATCTCGATGCGCTGCGCCGGCTGGGCGTCCGGCTGGTCACCGAAGCCGAGGCGGTGTCGGCACTCGGCGGGATCGTCCGGCCACCCGGGTTCTGGCAGCTGATCTACGGGGCGCTACAGACCTTCGATGCGGAGGCGCTGGCCCTGCTGCCGGTGCCGCTCGCCGATGGCCGCCAGGTGCTGGGGCCTCGCGGCCGGCTGCTCCCGGACGACGCCGGACTGGCCGAGCACGCCGGTCGGGTGGTCCCCGGGCTGTCGGTGATCCATCCGGACGCGGTGCATCCTCTGCTGACCCGGCTGGGCGCCCAGGCATCCGACCCGGGGGCGATTCTGGGTTCCCCGCCGGTGCTGGCCGAGATCAGCCGCCGGCGTGAGGATCTCGAGTTCGACGACACCGAACTCGACGACACCGGGCTCGACGACACCGGACCGGCCGACCTGGTGGAGTTCGCGACGGTGATCGGCGACCTGGTGGCCGCCGGGGGCCGGGTCTCCGACGGACGCCTCGGCGACCTGGTGCTCACCGAGTCCGAAGGGGAGCCGTGGCCGGCGTCCGAGTTGATGCTCCCGGACGCCGCCCTTGCGCCCTTGATGGCCGCCGAAGATCCCGCTGTGCTGCACCCGATCTGGCTGGACCGCTGGGATCGCGGAACCCTGACCGCGCTCGGCGTGCTAGACGGGTTCCGGGTGGTCCCGGTGGTCGGTTCGGAGGGCTCGCCCGCCGATCTGCCGGACCTCGACGGCTGGTGGCGGGAGGTGGTGGCGGACCGACTGCCTCCGGAGAGTCTCAGCGGGGTGGCGGATCTGGACCTGATCGACGACGACGCCTGGCCACAGGCGCTCGCTCTGCTGGCCGCGGACCCCGCGGCGCGGGAGACCCTGCGCTCGACGGAGGCGGCGCCCACCTACACCGCATGGTGGCTGGCCGCGTTCGCGAGGATCGACGGTCTCGGTCTCGGCTCCTACCGCCTCGCCGACGCCGAGGACCTCGTCGGGCTCTTCGAACCGCTGCCGCTCGCGTTGGACGTGGAGATGGCCGGGGCGATCGGGGTGCGGTCCGGGCTGGAGCAGGTCCTGCGGGACGATCCGGCCGATCTACTGAACCGTTTCAGTGATCCGCTCATCGTGATCGCTCCCTGGCGGGTGCGGGAGCTCACCGACCGGCTGGTGGATGCCATCGCCGACGCGGACCTGGACCTGCCGGACGGCATCCGTACGCTGTCCGGCGGGGTAGCACAGGCCGGCCGCGCGGTCGTCCCGGACGGACCGTGGTGGGCGCAGCTGCTTCCGGCCGATGAGCTGGTGGCGCCCGGCAGGGATCCGGCACGCACTGCGGCCGCCTTCGACGTGGAACTCGCATCGAGCCGCTATCCGGTGGAGCTCTCGGGGGTCCGCGGGGCGCCCGACGGCCAGGTGATGCAGGCCGCCCGACGGGCCTGCGACGCGGTCGGCTCGGCGGTCGCCGTCGACGTGATTCTTGTGACCGGACTGGCGGTCTCGGTCGACGGAGGCGCGGCTCGGCCGGTTCGGTGGTGGCCGGCGCCGGCCGGGATCCAGGTCGACGGCAGTCCGGAGGCCCTGGGTCGGGCGGCGGCATGGGCGGCCGGTCGGTGGGCGGACCGCCACCGTGCGGTCGCGGCGGCCCGTGGGGACAGGATCGAGCTGCTCGAAGACGGTATGGCCTGACCCGGGAACGGTTGCCGGCGGCGCCTCGCCATCCGGGGCGCACCGTCCGCCCCGGTGTCGATAACGGTTGTGCAACGTTCGGTCATGCCTCTTGCGACTTAAGCAGTTAAGCGGTTTCGTCAGTCCTCACCGAGACCCGCGACACAGCTCCGCCATCGCGCCGCGGCGGAGCACGATGCCCGACAGGAACTCCATGGACCGTGCCACCGTCTCTTCCGACGCGACCGGGTATCGGCCCGGCTGGCTCGGGGCCAACTTCTGGTCGCGCCGCGGCGGGCCGTTCATGTGGCGCGACTACGACGGTCCGACCATTTCCGAAGAGCTTGCGGTGCTGCGGGACCACGGTCTGAACATCACCAGATCGTTCCTGTTCTGGCCGGACTTCCACCCCGAGCCGGATGCGATCGACGAGCAGATGATGGGCCACCTCGTCGACTTTCTGGACCGGCACACCGCCGTGGGAATGCAGTCGATCCCCACGTTCATCGTCGGCCACATGTCCGGCGAGAACTGGGACCCGTCGTGGCGCAACGACCGTGATCTCTATGCCGACGTCTGGATGGTCGGCCGCCAGGCGTGGTTCGCCCAGCAAGTGGTGCGTCGTCTGATCGGGCATCCGGCGGTGGCCGGGTACCTGTTGTCGAACGAAATGCCGATCTACGGCCGGCCGCCGCACGAGCCGGCCCCGGCCGCGCCCGCCGAGCAGGTCACCACCTGGGTCCAGATCATGGTGGATGCCATCCGCGCGGCCGGCGCCACTGTTCCGGTCTCCACCGGTGACGGCGCCTGGGGCATCGAGATCACCGGAGTGGACAACGGTTTCCCGGTGCGGCAGATCGCTCCGTTGGTCGACTTCATCGGCCCGCACGTCTACCGGATGGAGACCGACCTGGTGCGGCAGCACTTGTCGCCGGCCTTCGCCTGCCATCTGGCCGGCTTCACCGGCCGCCCGGTGGTGCTCGAGGAATTCGGTGTCAGCACCGCATTCGTCTCCGACGAGAACGCGGGCCACTACTACCGGCAGGTGCTGCACACCTCGCTGCTGGCCGGTGCGACCGGATGGTTGGCCTGGAACAACACCGACTACGACGAGCTGGCCGGGCAGGACCCGTACCGACACCACGCGTTCGAGATGTACTTCGGGATCACCGACCGCAGCGGAACGCCCAAGGCGCCGTTGCGCGAGTTGGCGGCATTCGGCCGGGTGCTGGACGCCATCGACCTACCAGGGTGTTCGGTGCCGCCGGCCGAGGTGCAACTCCTGGTCAGCTCGTTCGTCGAGGTCGGATACCCGTTCACCCAACCCGAGGATCACCTCGCGCCCATCGAGTCACTACGCCAGGCCTACGTGAGCGCCCGCGGGTCGGATCTTCCGATCGGGTTCGCCCGAGAGGTCGACGGCATCGACGACGGTGTGCCGCTGCTGATCGCGCCATCGGTGAAGCAGCTCACCGCGCCGACCTGGGCGCGGTTGGGGGACCTGGCCGCGGCCGGCAGCACGGTCTACGTCTCGTACTCCGCCGGGAACCACGACGTGCAGCGTGGCCCGTGGTACGCAGACCTCAACGGGCTCTTCGGAGTTCGGCACCGGCTGATCTACGGCCTGGCCGATCCGATTCCGGCGCAGGGCTTCTCGTTCACCTTCCAGCAGGACTTCGGTGGCATCGCGGCCGGCACCGTCTGGGCTTTCGAGATCGACGGCCCAGCAGCGGCGAGGGTTTTCCTGCCGGTCGACGCCGTGGACGCCACGGTGATCGCGGTCGACGATCGTGGCAACCCGGCGTTGCTGGTCCGGGAGACCGGCGCCGGCCGGCTGGTGTTCTGCACGTATCCCCTCGAGTACCTCGCCGCGCAGACGCGATCGGTGAATCCGGACCCGTCCTGCGCCCTGTACGCGGCGCTGGCCGCGGTCGCCGGCGTGCTGCCGGAGGTCACCGTCGCCGACCCGGTGGTGATGGTCGCCGGGCTGCGCCACACGTCCGGTCGGCGGTTCGTCTGGCTGATCAGTCAGTCGGCCGAGCCGCTGACGGTCACCCCGTCCGTCTCCGACCGGGGCCGGTTGATCCCGCTCGGCGGCGGAACTCCCTTGCACACGATCGATCTCGCTCCCTACGGCGTCCGCGTGGTGGAAGTGGCGGCAGCAACAGGCTTGCCGCAGTGAGAAGATCCGGCTCAGTCGCATCCGCGTCCCAGCGGCCGCCGGCGCGGTCACTGGTGGTCGACACTGATGGCAGCGCGGAGAAGGGGACACCAGTGCACGTGAAGCGACCGACCATCGCCGACATCGCGAAGCGGGCGGGAGTGTCGACCGGCGCGGTGTCCTATGCGCTGAACGGCCAGCCCGGTGTCTCAGCGGCCACCCGGCAACGGATCATCGACATCGCCAACGAGATCGGCTGGCGTCCCAGCAGTGCAGCCAGGGCGTTGTCGGTGTCCCGCGCGCACGCTGTCGGGCTGGTGATCGTGCGGCCGCCGCAGACCATCGGCGTCGAGCCCTTCTACATGCGCCTGCTCGCCGGGCTGGAGTCCGAGTTGTCCCGGCAGCGGGTTGCCCTGCTGCTGCAGTTGGTCGAGGACCACGGGTCGGCCATCGAGTCGGTCCGGCGCTGGTGGGCCGAGCGTCGGGTGGACGGGGTGTTCCTCACCGACCTCTGGATCGACGACGACCGGCTGCCGATGCTCGAGCAGCTCGACATCCCCGCAGTGCTCATCGGTCGGCCGCAGGCCGGCCGAGCCCTGCCCGGGGTGTGGAGCGACGAGGCGCCCGCGGTCACCTCGATCGTCGACTACCTGGTCAGCCTCGGCCATCGGCGGATCGCCAGGGTCGCCGGCATCCCGGGTCTGGACCACACCCAGATCCGCACCCACGCGTTCCGCACCGCGATGTCCCGGCACGGGTTGTCCGAGGCCGAGGTGATCGTCACCGACTACAGCTGGGAGGACGGTGCCAGGGCCACCCGCACCCTGCTCGCTCGTTCGGAGCGGCCGACCGCGATCACCTTCGACAACGATGTGATGGCGGTCGCGGCCTTGGGCGTTGCCCGGGAGATGGGGGTGGCGGTGCCCGCCGAGCTCTCGATCGTTGCCGGTGACGATTCGCAGCTCTGTGAGTTGGTCAGCCCGGCCGTCACCGCGTTGACCAGGGACATCGTCTCCTACGGCGCCAACGCAGCACGGACCCTACTGGCCGCGATCGACGGGCGGTCGCCATCGTCGTTCCAGGACGCGACCGCACATCTGACCCCGCGGGCGAGTACTGCCATCGCCCCGGCCGGCTGATCGGAAGGTTTCTCCCCGGTGGCGGGCCTGCCGACATAGCGGCGCCGCGCCGAAGCGGTCGTCAGAAGGTCTCGTCCAGCGCCATGGCGTTGGCGGAACGACTGCCCCGCCGCGCCGCCCTGCGCTGCCAGAGGTAGACCGAGAGACCGATCAGGCCCAGCACGCCGCCGGCCAGGCAGGTCCACAACCAGATCATCGCGTCGTGCGCCCGGAGTTGGTCGGTGAAGAACAGCAGCACCACGAATGCGGCGAACCAGAGCGCCGTGCAGGGGATCACGATGTGCGCCAGACCGGCGCGGACCGGCGGCAGATCCGGCACCGACCCGGCAGCCGGCGACGGTTGGTCCGGCCCGATTGCAGCCGCGGCCGCGGCCGTGTCGGGCTCCTCCTGGGTCACCGGGCCAGCGTAGTGGCTGCAGGCGGGACCGGATTCATGAGATAGCCTAACGATTATGACGGATACCGCCGCGCTCGCCGGCGAGCTGAGGCTCGCCGTGCATCGGCTCACCCGGCGGCTGCGCCAGGAGAACCCGCCGGACGATCTGACCCTGAGTCAGCTGTCCGCGCTGGCTGTCGTGTACCGCGAAGGTCCTCTGACCGCAGGGGATCTGGCTGCCGTCGAGCAGGTCAGGCCGCCGTCGATGACGCGGATGATCGCGGCCCTGGAGTCCGTCGGCATGGTGCGACGCGGGGGTAACCCGCTGGACGCCCGGCAGGTGCTGGTCGAGGTGACCGATCTGGGCCGCAGCACCATGGAGACCTACATCCAACGCCGTGAGCAGTGGCTCACCGAGCAGCTCGCCGACATGGATCCCGAGGAGCTCGAACTGCTGCACCAGGCATCCGCGTTGCTCGTCAAGCTGGCGGGACGGTGACCAGCACGCCGTTCTGACCGCCCCCGACACCTACACCCCTGTCGCCTCGAAACAGACCGCATCGACACTCAGGACCGGCCACGTCTTCCCCCGATCTGCCCCTTGCCCCCGCCCCGCCACGTTCCCCCGCCCCGCCCCGTACCCCTGCCCCGGCCACCCCGGGCGTCCCTGACGACACCGCCGCGGTCAGCAGCCCGTCCGCTACCGTGATCGAAACGGCGCCCACCACCGGGGCCTCGGCGACCCGGGCGACCGGCGAGGTGCCCCAGGTCGGGATGTTCCGTTCCCTGCGGATCCGCAACTACCGGCTGTACTTCACCGGGAACGTCATCTCCCAGGTCGGCACCTGGATGAACCGGGTGGCCCAGGACTGGCTGGTGCTGCAGCTCACGCACGACGATCCGGTGGCCCTGGGCATCGCCACCGCGCTCCAGTTCGGCCCGATCCTGCTGTTCTCGGTGTGGGGCGGGATCCTGGCCGACCGCTACGACAAGCGTCGGCTGCTGGCGTGGATCCAGACCGTCCTCGGACTGTCCGGCGTCGCCCTCGGGCTGCTGGCCTGGACCGGGGTCGCGCACATCTGGCATGTCTACGTCGCCTGTGTCGTCGTCGGGTGTGCGGCCGCGATGGACGGCCCGGTGCGGCAGGCCTTCGTGGTCGAGATCGTGGGTCCGCGGGAGCTCAGCAACGCGGTCGCCCTGAACTCGATGGGCTTCAACGGGGCGCGGATCGTCGGGCCGGCGGTGGCCGGGCTGCTGATCGCGGCGGTGGACACCGGGCCGGTGATGACGCTGGCCGGGGTCGGGTACGTCGCCGTGCTGATCGGTCTGGCCAGGATGCGCCCGGCGGAGCTGCGCCCCGCCACCCGGGTGGCCAGGGCGAAGGGTCAGGCCAGGGCCGGGTTCGCCTACGTCCGGCAGCGCCGTGACCTGATGCTGGTGATGACGATGCTCTTCCTGGTCGCCACCTTCGGGATGAACTTCCAGCTCACCCTCGCCGTGATGGCCAGGGTGGTGTTCCACCGCGATGCGACCTCCTACGGCCTGCTCACCACCGCGCTGGCGGTGGGATCGCTGCTGGGCGCGCTGATCTCGGCCCGTCGGGTCGGGCAGCCGCGGCAGCGGTTGCTGGTCGGCACCGCCCTCGGCTTCGGGCTGATCGAGATCTTCCTCGGTTTCACCGGCTCGTACCTGCTGCTCGCGATCATGCTGGTGCCGCAGGGGATCTTCATGCTGATGTTCGCCAACGCCGCCAACGCGATGGTGCAGCTGACCACCGCGCCGAGCATGCGCGGCCGGGTGATGGGCATCTACACCCTGGCGTTCCTGGGCGGGACGCCGTTCATCTCGCCGTTGCTCGGGCTGCTGGCCGTGCACTTCGGTGGCGGCGCACCGCTGGTGCTCGGCGGTGTGGTGTCGGCGCTGGCCGCGATCGTGCTCGGGAGCTGGATCGCCCGTACCTCGGACGTCCACGTCGAACTGCGGTCCCGGCCGGTCCCGCACGTGCACCTGGTGAACCGGGCCACCGACGGCGACCGGACGGTGCGGTCTGATCCGTCAGGCCAGGGCGGTGCGCAGCTTCGCGGCGTAGTCGGCGGCCTCGTCGTCGCCGGCGTACCGGGTCCGGGGCCAGAAGAATCCGCGCAGTCCGTCGCCCTTGCTCCGGGGCACCACGTGGGCGTGCAGGTGCGGCACCGACTGGCTGACGCCGTTGTTCATCGCGACGAACGAGCCGTCCGCCCCGAAGGCGCTGCGGACCGCGCCGGCCACCGATTGCACCACGGCCAGAAACGGAGTGAACAACGCCACCGGCAGCTCGACCAGCGTGTCGATGTGGGCCCGCGGGATCACCAGGGTGTGCCCCTTGAAGACCGGCCTGGTGTCCAGGAACGCCACCACCTCGGCGGAGGAGAACACCAGGTGCGCGGGCTCGAGTCCCTCGGCGATCCGGCAGAACAGGCAGGAGCGGGTGTCCACGGAGCCCATTCAACCTGATCTTGGTGGGTCGGCCGGTCAGCCCCAGCCCTTGCTGCGCGGATCCGGGGGCAGCCGCGGGTTGAGCAGATGCGCCACCAGCGCGGTCCAGCCGGTCTGGTGAGTGGCGCCGAGGCCCTCGCCGGTGTCGCCGTCGAAGTACTCGCTGAACGTCGGATGCGCACTCCACAGCGGGTTGTCGCTGGCCTCGATGCGCTTGCCGTCGGCCGGCCGCTTGCCGTCCACCGGCCGGAACAGCGCGGCCAGACCGCCGTCGATGAGATCTGCTGCCTGGACCAGGGTGGCGTGGTTGCCCGAACCGGTGGGGATCTCGATCGTGAACGAATCACCGAAGTGCCGGCCGAGGGTGCGGAGCTTGTCCGCCAGAAGCACGTTCACCGGGAACCAGACCGGACCACGCCAGTTGGAGTTGCCGCCGAACATCCCGGTCCGCGATTCGCCCGGCTCGTACTCGATCGCGACCTGCTCCTTGCCGACATCGACCGTGAGACCGCCCCGGTAGGCCGCCGACAGCGATCGGACGCCGTAGGGGGAGAGGAACTCGTCGGTGTCGAACAGCCGGGACAGGATGCGGCGCAGCCTTTCCGGCTCGACGAGCGACAGCAGCATCCGCCGGCCGCCCTCGCCGGAGCGGGACAGCAGCGGCCCGACCAGGCCGGGTCGGCGGCGCTGCAGCCACCGCAGCCGCGCCGTGACGTCCGGCAGGTCGTCGGCGATCCACGACGGCATCTCGGTGGCGCCGAGGATCGGCAGCAGCCCGACCATCGACCGCACCCGCATGTGCTGGGCGGTGCCGTCCGGCTGGACCAGCACGTCGTAGAAGAACCCGTCGTCTTCATGCCAGAGCGACATGTTGTGCGAACCGAAGGTCCGCATCGCCTGGGCGATGGCCAGGAAGTGCTCGAGGAACTTGGTGGCGACGTCGTCCCACGCCTTGTCGTGCCGCGCGAGTTCGAGGGCGATCTTGAACATCTGCTGGCAGTAGAAGGCCATCCAACTGGTGGCATCGGACTGCTCCAACCGGAACCCGGGCGGCAGCGGGGCGGACCGGTTGAACAGCCCGATGTTGTCCATCCCGAGGAAGCCGCCCTCGAAGACGTTGGACCCGGTGGAGTCCTTCCGGTTGATCCACCAGGAGAAGTTCAGCAGCAGCTTGGTGAACACCCGGATCAGGAACTCACGGTCCCGGTAGCCGTCGATCCGGTACACATGCCAGGCCGCCCAGGCGTGCACCGGTGGGTTCACATCTCCGAACTCCCATTCGTAGGCCGGTAGCTGACCGTTGGGATGCATCGCCCACTCGCGGCACATCAGCACCAGCTGTTCCTTGGCGAACTCGGGGTCGACGTGCGCCAGCGGGATGGTGTGGAACGCGAGATCCCAGGCGGCGAACCAGGGGTACTCCCACTCGTCGGGCATCGAGATGACGTCGGCGAGCGCCAGCTGGCCCCAGTGGTCATTGCGCGGCGCGGTGGTGCGCGGCGGATGGGGCACCGCGCCCTCGCCCGGGTCCCCGGCGAGCCATTGATCCACGTCGTAGCGATAGAGCTGCTTGCCCCAGAGCAGCCCGGCGTAGGCACGCCGGGCGACGTGCTGGTCTGCCGGGGAGAGATCGGGATGGATGACGGTGGCGTAGAACTCGTCCGCCTCCCGGTGCCGATCGGCCAGGACCTCGTCGAACCCGGCGTCGAATGTCGTCGCGTCGGGGGCCTGCGGGCGCAGCCGCAGCCGGACCGTGACGGTCTCCCCGGGCGCGACCGCGTCGAAGTGGTACCAGAACGCCGTCTTGGTGCCGGTGCCCACCGGGTTGATCGCCTTCCGGTCGCCGCCGACCACCCGGTTGTTGATGCCGTCCTTGGTGTAGCGGGCCAGGTTCCGGGCGCTCCCGAAGAGTGCTACGGCGTTGGTCTCGTTCTCGCAGAACAGCACCTCCGGGGAGCCCTCGGCGCTGAGGTGATAACTGCCGAGCAGCCCGTGCCGGCATTCGACCGCCTCGAGCCCGCCGACGGTGAGGGTGGGCGGCAGCAGCTGATCGATGCTGCCGCGCCGGCGATCCCGCCCCCAGGACCAGGTGTTGCGGAGCCAGCACTGCGGCAACAGGTCCAGCGGGGCCGGGTCGGGCCCGTGGTTCGTGACAGCGATCTCGATGCACAGGTCGTCGGGGGTGGCCTTGGCGTAGGTGATCTGCACGTCGAAGAACCGGTCGTCGTCGAGGATCCCGGTGTCGGCGAGTTCGAACTCGCGCTCGTCCCGGCCGCGGGCGGCGTTCTCGTGCCGGAGTTGGTCGTAGGGATACGCGGCCTGCGGGTAGCGGTAGAGCCATTGCATCCAGCTGTGGCTGGGGGTGCCGTCGATGGCCCACCAGTACTCCTTGGCGTCCTCGCCGTGGTTGCCCTCGTTGTTGGTCAGGCCGAACAACCGCTCCTTCAGGATCCGGTCCTTGCCGTTCCACAGCGCCACCGCGAAGTTCAGGAAGCCGTAGCGGTCGCTGATCCCGCCGAGGCCGTCGTCACCCCAGCGGTACGCCCGGGCGTGCGCCTGGTCGAACGGGAAGGACGCCCAGGCGTTGCCGTCCTCCGAGTAGTCCTCCCGGACCGTCCCCCACTGCCGGCCGGACAGGTACGGCCCCCACAGCCGCCACGGGCCGGTGGTGCCGGAGACCTCGCCGAGCCTGGCATGTTCGGCCGACGGGGGTGCGGTCGGTACTGATCCGTCAGGCAGTCGCGGACCGCCGGCCGGCGCATTGCCGGGCGTCGGATCGCGGCGCGCCGACTCACCGGACGCTGAGGAAGGGGCGCTCACCCGGCCATTCTGCGGCGTCGGGATGTCCGGCTCATTACGCGCGGGGAACGGACACCGGCCACCTGGCGAACACGTGTCATCGGCGTCAGCCAGGTCGGAGCGCCCGGCTGTGCACGGCAAAGGACGTGATGGCCTGGTTGCGGCCATGGCCGATCCCGGCACACTGGCCCGATGGGTGACGCCATCGAGATCGCCGATCCGGCGGATGCGCGACTCGACGACTTCCGCGACCTGGCGAAGGCCGACCGCCGGCCCGACCGGCCGGGCGGTCGCGGGCTGGTGATCGCCGAGGGCGCTGTGGTGGTGCGCCGGCTGCTGGACTCGCCCTACCCGGTCCGGGCCCTCCTGGGTGTCGAGCGCCGCTACCTCGAACTGGCTGAAGATCTCCGGACCGCCACGGCCCCGTTCTACGTGGTCGAACCGGAGTTGATGGCTGCCGTCGTCGGATTCCACCTCAATCGTGGGGTGCTCGCCACCGCCGATCGGGCGGCGTTTCCGTCGGCCGCCGAGCTGGCGGCCACGGCGACCTCGCTCGCCGTGCTGGAGGGGGTGGGGGACCACGAGAACCTCGGGTCGATCTTCCGCAATGCCGCCGCCCTCGGCATCGGAGCGGTACTGCTCGGTGACGGCTGCGCGGACCCGCTGTACCGGCGCAGTGTCCGGGTGTCCATGGGCACGGTTCTGCAGGTCCCGTTCGCGACCGTGCCCGACTGGCCGTCAGGTGCGGCGGAGCTGCTGCACCGCAACAGCTTCCGCATCGTCGCCCTGACCCCGGCGGGGTCGGGTGTGCCACTGCGGGAGGCCGGTCTGCACGGCGCGAAGGTCGCGGTCCTCCTCGGCTCGGAAGGGCCGGGGCTGACCGATGCTGCGCTCGACCTCGCCGACCTGCTGGTCCGCATTCCGATGGCTCGCGGGGTGGACTCGCTCAACGTGGCCACTGCAGCTGCGATCGCCTTCGCGGCCCTCGACCTGCCGTCGTGACAGCGCCGGGGAGGCCCGCACAACCCCCGTCCGCACCGCCCGTTCCCAGCCTGCGGGATGGTAGTTGACGGCTCATGGATCTGCGGCAGACTGAACCCATGAGTCGCCTCTTCGCCTTCCCGAACCCGGTGAACGAGGTCGCCGCGCGCACCGTGGCGGCCGGCGTGCTGGTGCTCGCGCTGGCCACGCTGACCTTCCGGACCCCTTGGCTGCTCTGGCCGTTGGCCTACGGGTTCGTCGCCCGGGTTGCCACCGGCCCGACGCTCTCGCCCCTCGGGCAACTCGCGACCAGGGTGGTGGCCCCGCGCATCGGGCATGCCACATACGTTCCCGGCCCGCCGAAGCGGTTCGCGCAGGGGGTCGGCGCGGTGTTCACGGTATCCGCGCTGGTCACCTACTACGTTGCGACACCGTTGGTGTCCTGGATACTGATCGGCGTGATCGTCGTGTTCGCCTTCCTCGAGTCGGTGTTCGCGTTCTGCATGGGATGCGTCGTTTTCGGTCGGTTGCAGGCCTGGGGTGTGATTCCGGCGTCCGTCTGCGAGGCCTGTCTCGACGTCCGCACCCGGTACGGCTCGTCCGGCCCCGCGGCAACGGCGGCGGCGTCCGCGACGTGATCCGGGTCCGGGATCAGCACGACGACGTCGCGGACGCCGCCGGACCAGTGGACGCCGATTCCGGTGACGCTGCCGAGAGCGAATCGACAGGCGAATGGCGCTGGGTGGCCGAGTGGCGCGCCAGTGGTGAACCCGTGCCCTGGGCCCCCGGCCTCGCGTTGGCCGCCTTCACCATCCTGCTGGTCGCCTCGGCGATCTACGTACTGACCGCCGGGGTGGCCGACAACGCCTGGTTGGCGATCGGACTGAACGTGGTGGTGGCCGGCGGGATCGGTCCGCAGCTGTGGCTCGCCCGCGGTATCCCGGTGCTGCGCTTCATCGCCTGGGGCGCGGCGATCGGTGTGCTGGTCGGCTGGTTGGCCTGCTTCGTGGTGGCGTTCCCCGCCGGCTGAGTCACTCTCGGGGTTCGCCGCGCGGTCGCCGGACCGGCGCGTCCGGGACCGTTCTGGCCAGCTGCACCGCGGCGAGCGGCAGCACCACATCGCCCCGCCGGGTGCGCAGCGTGCAGTCCAGCGCCGTGCAGGCCACGATCGTGCCGATGGCGTCGGTGAAGCCGCCGGGGATCCTGCTCCGCACCACCACCCGGGCGCCGGACGGCAGCCCCCGGAGCAGGTCGGCGGCCGGAGTGTCGACGATGGTCAGGACTCGATCCGGGTGCCGACCTGGGCGCCGAGTTGGACGGTGCGGCTGACGGTGCACAGCCGGTCGTGCGAGCGCTGCGCCGCCTCCGGGAGCAGCGCCCGGGCAGCGTCGCCCCCGGCACCCTCGGGAAAGGCCACCCGAAAGCTGATGACGATGTCCTGCAGGTGATTTCCGCCGCTGTCGCGGATCTTGTCGGCGTCGACGGTGATCTCGAACGAGTCCGGTTCGGCACGGCGGGTGGTGAGCGCGTCGACGTCCATTCCGGTGCACCCGCCGATCGCGACCAGCAGCAGCTCCACCGGGGTGAAGTCGGCACTCCCGTCGGAAGCCGTCTCCAGCGTGCCGCCGCGGACATTCGTCGCCCGGAACCGCCCGACGCGACACCCGGGACAGCGACACCGTGCGGAGCGAGTCGGAGATCGTCATCCGGCAAGCCTGCCAGAACAGCAGCCCGGCGACTCAGACCAGCGATTCGCGCCACGCGGCGTGCAGCCCCGCGAAGTGACCGGAACCGGCGATCAGGTCGGCGGGCGCCCCGTCCTCGACCATCCGGCCGTGTTCCATCACCAGCACCCGGTCCGCGATCGCCACCGTGGACAAGCGGTGGGCGATGATCACCGCGGTCCGGCCGTGCAGCACGGTGCGCAGCGCCTGCTGCACCAACCGCTCGGACGGAATGTCCAGTGACGCCGTCGCCTCGTCGAGGATCAGGACCGCCGGGTCGGCCAGGAACGCCCGGGCGAAGGCGACCAGCTGACGCTGACCGGCCGAGAGCCGCCCGCCGCGCTTGCGGACGTCGGTGTCGAAGCCATGCGGCAGTCGGCGGATGAACCCGCCGGCGCCGATGGCGTCGGCCGCCCCTTCGATCTCCGACCGGTCGGCTCCGGGCCGGCCGAGGGCGATGTTGTCCGCCACCGAACCCGAGAACAGGAAGGACTCCTGGGTCACCATGACCACACCGCGGCGCAGGTCCCGGTCGGCCAGGGTGGACACGTCGATGCCGTCCAGCAGCACCCGGCCATCGGTCGGGTCGTAGAACCGGGCCAATAGCTTGGCCAGGGTCGATTTGCCCGCTCCGGTCGCTCCGACAACTGCGACCGTCTGGCCCGCCGGGACGTGCAGGTCGAACGGCGCCAGCACCGGCACTTCGGGGGTGTAGGCGAAGGCGACGCCGTCGAACCGGACGTCGCCGGCGAACGCACCGGCGACGACCGGGTCGGCCGGCGCCGGCACGGCGGGCCGCTCTTCGAGCAGCCCGGAGATCTTCTCCAGCGCGGCCGCGGCCGACTGCCAGGTGTTGTAGAACATCGCCAGCTCGTCCAGCGGGTCGTACATCCGGCGGACGTAGAGCAGGAACGCGGCGAGCACACCGACCTCGATGGACCCGTCGATCACCCGGATCGCACCGACGACCATCACGGCGGCCAGGGTCAGGTTGCCGATGATCCGCACCACCGGGGTGTACTTGGCCAGGGCTACCAGCCCGTCGCCGTTGGCCCGCGCGTTCTCCGCGTTGAACCGGGCGAAGATCTCCCGGTTGCGGGCCTCCCGGCGGAACGAGACGACGGCCCGCAGTCCGTTCATCGTCTCGGTGAACTGGACGATGAGGGAGGCGATCGCGGTCCTGGTGCGCCGGTAGATCCGCCGCGAGACACCCTGGAACCACCTGGTGACCAGGAAGATCGGGAGGAAGGCGAACAGTGCTATCAGGCCGAGCGGCAGGTCGAGGAACAGCAGCGTCGCGCTGATCACGACCACCGACAGCAGCCCGGAGACCAGTCCCTCGAGGCCTTCTTCGGCGAGGTCGGACAGGGTGTCCAGGTCGCTGGTCATCCGGGAGATGACCCGTCCGGAGGTGTACTTCTCGTGGAACGAGAGACTCAACTGCTGGCTGTGGTCGAACACCCGACCGCGTAGGTCCAGCAGCACGTCCTGGGCGATCCGGGCGGACAGCCGCACGAACATCGCCTTGGTGAGCGCGCCGCCGGCCCCGGCCGTCAGGTAGGCCAGGGTGGTGAACACCAGCGGCGCCCCGTCGCCGGCGACGAGAGCCGGCACTGCGGTGTCGATCCCGTAGGCGACGACCAGCGGACCGGCCAGGAACAGCGCCTGATCGAGCACGACGATCAGCCCGGCGAGCCACATCAGCCGCTTGTGCGGCGCCAGCAGTGATCCGAGCAGTCGCCGGGACCTCGCCTGCAGCTTGATGCCGACCGCAGTGGTGACATCGTCGGCGTCCTCGGTCGCCACGCCGCGCCACTGGTCGTCGGCGGACGGATCGAGCAGCACCGGCGGGGTGGTGGTGTCGTAGGTCGTCATCGGGTCACCTCCTCGGTGACGTAGTCGCGGCCGGCCTGCCCAGGGGCCGCAGGGCTGCCGTCCTCGCGACTGGCGAGCAGGTCGCGGTAGGCGGGGACGGTCGCCATCAGCTCGCTGTGGGTGCCGATCGCCGCGATCCGGCCCTCGGTGAGCAGCGCGACCCGGTCGGCGAGCATCACTGTCGACGCGCGGTGGGCGATGATCAAGGCGGTGGTCGACCCCAGCACCGAGCGCAACGCGGCCTCCACCTGCGCCTCGGTGTGGATGTCCAGGGCGGACAGCGGGTCGTCGAGCACCAGTACCGAGGGCCGACCGACCACGGCACGAGCCAGGGCCAGTCGCTGCCGCTGGCCACCCGAGAGCGACAGGCCCTGCTCGCCGATGCGGGTGTCCAGGCCCCACGGCAGGTCGTCGACGAAGCCGGCCTGGGCGACCTCCAGCGCCTCGCGGACGTCCTCGTCGGTGCCGTCCGGCCGGCCGAGCAGCACGTTCTCCCGCACCGACGCCGAGAACAGCGTCGGCTCCTCGAACGCCACCGCCACCCGACTGCGCACGTCGGCGAGCGCCAGGTCGCGGATGTCGACGCCGTCCAGCGCGATGCTGCCGCCGGTGACGTCGTAGAGCCGGTTGACCAGGGCGGTCAGGGTGGTCTTGCCGGAGCCGGTGGCACCGACCAACGCCACGGTCTCCCCGGGGGCGAGCTCGAGATCGATGCCGCGCAGCAGGTCCGGGCGTGCCGGGCACCGCGTCGGCGAAGTGGAACCGCACGTCGGCGAACCGCACCCGGCCGTCGACCGCCGGCGACGGAACCGGGTGCGCCGGGGAGGTGACCGTCAGCGGGGCGTCCATCACTTCGAAGAACCGGTCGGATGCCGTGGCCGTCTCGTTGGTGATCGCCAGCAGCCAACCGATGGAGTCGATCGGCCAGCGCAGGCCCATCGCCACCCCGAAGAAGGCCACCAGGGTGCCGGCGGTCAGCGTGCCGTCGGCGACCTGGGTGATGCCGATCACCAGCGCGGTGCCGAGCGCGATCTCGGGCAGCGCGATGATCGCCGCCCACAGCACGCTGATCACCTTCGCCTTGCGCAGTTCGGTGCCGCGCAGCTCGCCGGCCTCGCGCAGGAACGACCGGCCCAGATGCGCACTGCGACCGAAGGCCTTGAGGATCCGGATGCCGAGCACCGATTCCTCGACCGTGGTGGCCAGGTCGCCGACCTGGTCCTGCGAGCGGCGGGCGAGCACCTGGTACTTGGACTCATAGACGAAGGACAGGCCCACCAGCGGAATGGCCAGCGCGGCGATGATCAGGCCGAGCTGCCAGGACAGGCTGATCAGGATGCCGACACCGACCAGGAAGGTCGCCAGGTTGACGAACAGGAAGATCAGGCCGAAGGCCAGGAACCTGCGGATGGTCGACAGGTCGGAGACCGCGCGGGACAGCAGCTGACCGGCCGGCCAGCGGTCGTGCCAGGCAACCGGCAACCGCTGCAGCCGGTCATAGAGGTCGGCCCGCATCGCGGCCTCGACCTCCATGGTCGGCCGCGCGGCGAGCACCCGGCGGAGCGCGAACAGCCCGCCCTCGGCCAGACCGAGGATCACCAGTACGACGGCCGGCCACCAGAGCGCGGAGATGTCGCCCGAGGTGATCGGGCCGTCGATGATCCACAGGATGGTGAGCGGAAATGCCAGCCCGCAGATGGTCGCGGTCACGGCGGCGACGCCGGAGGCGGCGATCCGCGGCAGCGCCGGGCGGGCATACGGGTAGATCCGCAGCAACGAACGGATTGTCGAGGGTGTGCGCGCGGACGCGGCCTGCTGGTTGCGCGGGATCGCCGGGTCGGTGTCCGGACTCGGTTTCGTGGAGGTCTGTGTACTGATTGACATAGCTGAACCAGGCTACGTCGAGGGACCGACACTCCCGAACCGGTTTTACCGTCAGCGCACCGCGCTCGGGCCCGCCCGAGCAAGGGCCGGGATGTCGCGGTGACGGGACTCACGCCGACCCGGCAGACTCTCCGTCATGCGGCCCTTCCACTTCCTGGCTGATGCCCGCGCGATTGTGTCCGGTGACGAGCTGGCCGCCCAGGCCAGGAGGGCGGAAGGGCTGGGCTACCACGCTCTCGCGGTCCCGGACCACCTGCTCGGCGACCAGCTCTCGCCGATCGTGGCGATGACCGCCATTGCGGTGGCCACCAGCACGCTGCGGGTGTCGGCCTTCGTGCTCAACAACGATCTACGGCACCCGGCGGTGCTGGCGCAGGATCTGGCCGCGATCGATGCACTGTCCCGCGGTCGGCTGGACATCGCCATCGGTGCGGGCTGGAACAAGCCCGAGTACGACGCCATCGGGGTGCCGTTCGACTCGGCGCCGGTCCGGCAGGCGAGGTTGGCCGAGGCGATCACCGTGCTCAAGGGCTGCCTGGCCGGCGAACCGTTCAGTTTCGCCGGTGAGTACTACACCATCACCGGTCACCGGGGCGAGAGGTCGGTGCAGCGGCCGCACCCGCCGGTGTTCATCGGCGGCGGCGGCCGGCGGACCCTCACCCTCGCCGGCGAGCAGGCCGACATCATCGGTCTGGCACCGCGGATCCGGCCGGGTGCCGTGCTCGATGCGCAGTCGCTGACCTGGGCGGCGACCCGGGAGAAGATCGACTGGGTCCGGACCGCCGCCGGGGACCGCTTCGATTCCCTCGAGTTCAACGTGTACCCGTCCGCGTGGCAGCCGGTGATCACCGATGACCTGGCCGGCGAGGTCGCGAAGGTGATCGCCGCGCTCCGCGCCCGCACCGGCGTGGAACTGACCGAGCAGCAGGTGCGCGAGTCTCCGCATCTGTTCATCGGATCGGTGGACCATCTGGTGGAGAAGTTCCAGCGGCTCCGCGAGGAGTTGGGAATCAGCTCGTTCCTGCTCGGCGGCATCGGCGAGCTCGAACCGGTGCTGGACCGGCTGGCCGGCACCTGAGCGGTCCTCCGGTCAGGTGGCGGCGATCCGGGTCGTCGGCGCGTCCGGGTCCGGGAACGGGGCCCAGTCCATCGGCGGGTCCTCACCGACCCGGCCGTCGACGGCCTCCCGGAGGAGATCGGCGTGGCCGGTGTGCCGGCCGTACTCCTCGAGCAGGTCGAAGAGCAGCCTGCGCAGGTTGAAGTGACCCCGGCCGGGCCACTCGATGTGCACGGGCTGGTCCAGGCCGCCGGTGGCCAGCGCAGCGGCGAGCCGCCGGTGGGAGCGCTGCACCGCGCCGTCGTACAACGCATACAGATCGTCCGGGGCATCGTCGGCCGCCGAGCCGAACACCCAGGCGTCGGCGTCGTCGCCCTTGGGCGGCCCACCGAGACCCGTCCACGGCTCGCCGAGCGGGGCGCCGGACAGCCAGACGGTGAACTTCTCGTCCTCCACCACGGCAAGGTGTTTGAGCAACCCGCCGATGGTCAGGGCCGACGCGCCGACCCTGGTGTTCAATCCGGCGGCGTCCAGGCCGTCGGCCTTCCACCGGAAGGTCATCCGCTGCCGGTCGAGTGCGGCGAGCAGGTGCTCGGTCTCGGTGCCGGCCAGCGGCGGCTCCCAGGCCGGCCCGACCCAGGTGGTCTGACCTGCAGTGTCGGCAGTGTTCTCGGTCATGGCGGGAACACTAGACAGCGATCCGGACGAACAACGTCCGGATCCGGCGGTCGATCGTCCGATGAGTTCCGCGCCCTCTAGCCGGACCGCGGCATCCCGGTCGTCGGGCCTGCGGCATAGAGCTCGCTGAGCAGCTCGACAACGGCGCTGGTCGCCGCCGGGCGCTCGTCCCGCCACCAGGCCAGATGCACCGTGATGGCGGGCGCGTCCCGCACCGGCCGGTAGGCGACGCCGGGTCTCGGGTACTGGGCGACGGTGGCCTCCGATGTCATCCCGACAGCGGTTCCGGCGGCGATCAAGGCCAGCCAGTCGTCGATGTCGTGGGTGTCGATGATCCGGTCCGGCCGCGTGGGTCCGGTCCACAGGTCGGGGGTTGTGGTCCCGGTCCGCCGGTCAAGCGCCAGCGTGTGGTCCGCGAAGTCAGCCAACTGCAGCGACCGGCGACGGGCCCAGGCGTCGTCGGCAGCGAACGCTCCGTACCGACGCTCCAGACCCACGACCACCGCGTCGAACCGGTGCGGGTCGGGTGGATTGCGGATGATCGCCAGATCGCAGGAGCCCTCGGCGAGCCCTCCGGTGGCCGAGTTCGTGCGGACCAGCAGCAATTCCGTGCCGGGATGGCGGGCCCGCCACTGGCGTTGGAAATCCACGGTGTGTCCGCCGACCGCCGACCATGCATAGCCGACCCGGAGCCGGTCGTGCCCGGTGATCGCGTCCTGGATCAGCGCATCCAGATCAGCCAGCAGCTGACGCGCGTGCGGCAGCACCCGGGCGCCGGCCGCGGTGATGGTGATCTCCCGGGTGGTGCGCCGCAGCAACCGGACGCCCAGTGCGGCCTCGAGTCCGGCCAGGGTCCGGGAAACGGCGGCCTGCGAGATCCCCAGGTCGATGGCGGCATCGGTGAAGGTGCCCGCTTCCACGATCGCGACCAGGCACCTGAGCTGGCGGATATCGACGGCGATCCCTCCGGCATTCATAACCCAAGTGTATGAGTCCAGCGGCTCATGCATTGTGCGGGGCAATGGTGCAGGGCCCAGACTCACGGGATGACCGATACCGGTGTGCGCGCTGCTGCCCCGGCCGGGACGGCCCAGGCCGGGCCAGGGCGGGTCGCCGGTCCGACGATCGTGCTGGGCAGTGCCCTGTCCTCACAGGTGGGCGCGGCAGTCGGGTCGCTGGCCTTCCCCGTCATCGGCCCGGTCGGCGTGGTGACGATCCGGCAGTTCGTCTCCGCGGTCGCGTTGCTCGCGGTGGCCCGGCCAAGGGTGCGCTCGTTCACCTGGACCCAGTGGTGGCCGACGCTGCTGCTCGGGCTGGTGTTCGGCGTGATGAACCTGAGCCTCTACACCGCAGTGGACCGGATCGGCCTCGGGCTGGCGGTGACGCTGGAATTCCTCGGACCGCTGGCGGTGGCGCTGTCGGCGGCCTGGACGTGGGCCACCGCCGGCTGCGCGCTGACGGCTGTTGTCGGCGTCGTGCTGCTGACCGACCCGCACGCCACAACGGACTGGATCGGTGTCGGCTGTGGACTGCTGGCGGCGCTGGCCTGGGCCTGCTACATCCTGCTCAACCGCGAGGTCGGCCGGCGGCTCCCGGGCGTGCAGGGCTCGGCCGCGGCCGCGGGGGTATCGGCGCTGCTGTTCGTGCCGGTCGGCATCGTGACGTTCGTGCACCACCCGCCGACGGCTGCGGCGCTCTGGTGCGCCGCCACCGCAGGGGTGCTGTCGTCCGTCGTCCCGCAGGTAGCCGACATGATCACGCTGCGCCGGGTGCCGGCGCAACTGTTCGGCATCCTGATGAGCGCGCATCCGGTGTTCGCGGCGCTGGTGGGCCTGATCGGCCTGCACCAGCACCTCGGAGCCAGCCAGTGGGCCGGGATCGCCGTCATCGTCGGCGCGAACATCTGGGCCGTCGCGGCCGCCAACAGACGGACCCTGGTGAGTCCGGCGCTACCGCCGGGCTGACCGTCAGCGCTTCTTGCCGCCGAGCAGGACGTCTTCCCAGGACGGCATGGCCGGCCGGGATCCGCGGCGGGCGGGGCGGGGCGAGTCGGTGCCGGTTCGGGCGGTCTGCTCGCGCTGGTCATCCGCCGAGCGGGGGATGACGCCGGACCGTTCATCGGTGACCGTGTCCTCGACGAGGTCCTGCACCGCCTGGTCGGATTCGATCGGAGGCTCGGCCGGGATCTTCGGGATCTCCTGGGTCGGGGGGTCGTCGAGCTGCGAGCGCACCGTTCGGAGCGGCCGGGGGGCCGGGTCGACGAGTTCGGCGGCGGTCGAGTCGCGGGCGATCAGGGTGCCGCCGTCCGGGCCCGGGTGGAACAGCCAGTGCGCACGGTTCTCACTGCGCCCGGCGTGCCAGGTGAGCTGCAGCACCCAACCGGAGTCGTCCCGGAACGCGTCCCAGGTGATCGCCTCGGACTGGCCGCGCTCGGCCAGCGTGTCGGCGACGATGTCGCCGATCCGGCGACGGCCGGGGACGCCGTTGGTCGACGGTCGCGCCCGCTGCGCCTTGTCGGCGATGGTCGACCGCTCCAGCAGGACCGGGTAGGCGAACCGCTCGATCTTGGAGAGGTCGGTGCCGGCGACGGCGGCGACCTGCTCCATCGTCGCGCCCGCCCGGATCCGCGCCTGGATGTCCCTGGGACGGAGCTGCGATTCCATCTCGATCTCCAACTGGCCGAGCCGGCTGACGTCGCCGCGGGCCGCGGCGCGCAGGCGCTCATCGGCGGGGAGCCCGAAGAGCTCACCGGTCGACGTGTCCTTGCAGACGAGCGTGTCGCCTGCCTCGGCCAGTCCGAGCACCTGCAGGGTGCGCATGAACGATCTCCTCTCGGACGCGGCCTTTCGGCCACGCTAACCGGGCCGCCGGTGGTGGTCGGCCAGGCGCGCCGGGGAGTCGTCAGAGGCTGACCGCCCCGCAGAGGTGCACGGAGAGGCCGAGCTCGTCGAACATGGCTGCCTTGGCGGTCAACGCCCGGTCCGCGGTGGCGGCGTCGGGGGCGTAGACGACGTTGGCGTGGTTGGCCTTGTGCCGGGCCATCAGCTGATCGCGGCCGACGCCGTGCAGCACGGCATGCATGATCGGCCACTGCGGGGTGGTGGCGTCGAGTCGACGGCGGGTCTCAGCGGCGGGTAGCTCCACGACGGTGCCGCGGCCCAGGTCGACGTGCAGCGCGCCGTCCATCAGGAACACCCTGGACCAGATGATCTCGCCCGGCCTCGACACCCCGGACAAGGTGCCACCGCCGAGCGGAAAGTACATCGACGGCTGCCGCATGCTGTACGACCGGTGGTACCCGCCGTTGTGCGACGCGGGCACCGATCCGGAGATCTCGAACACCCACACGAAGTCGTCGCCATAGGTCTCGCCCCAGCGGATGTCGTGCAGGGTGGTGGCCGGATCCAGACCCATCGCGGTGAACACCCGGTTGGTGATCAGCGCATCGACCGCGACGCCCTCGTCGACCTCGTTGAAGTGCGGGAGTGGCGCTCCGGCGTAGAGCTCCCGGCTGCCGTCGCGGGAGCGCACCGGCGGCCGCTCGACGTTGTTCAGCAGGCCTTCGGCGAGGTCGGACGCCGGCACGGTGTCCTTGAGTCCCTGCTGGTACTGGATACCGACCGCGTCGAGGCCGAAATCGTCCGAGATCCGCAGCGCGGCAATGTACATCTTGAACTGGGAGTGCAGCTGGGCGTCGGTGAGCTCGGTGGCCTCGTCGGTGCCGGTGTGGAACTCGAGACCGGCGTCGTCGAGCCAGGTCCGGACCGCGGATGCCTCGTCGTCACCGACCCGGTTCATCTCGGCGACCAGTGCGCTCTGGGACAGGCGCTCCTTGTAGATGCCGATGGGGTTCAGCAGTTCGTCGTCGAAGATCGCGTTGTACATGCCCATGCAGCCCTCGTCGAACACCCCGATGATGGCCTTCTCGGTGCGCAGCTGGGCGGCCAGCGCCCGCCCGAGGTCGGTCTCCGGCGACTCGGGTAGCGCGGGCAGATCCCGAACGTGGCCGGTGTCGTGCACGATGCTGCCGTCGGCGAGCCAGTTCTTCAGCCGCTCGAGGGCCCAGTCGTCGGAGAAGTCCTTGCTCCACAGCGACGAGTAGGGGACCCCGGCCTTGGTGAGCGAACCGGCCAGGTTCAACAGCCCGACCAGCCCGGGGAACTCGCCGGACCAGTTGGCCACCAGGAGAATCGGCCCGCGGTGGCTGCGTAGCCCGGCGAGCACGTGGTGGGAGTACTGCCACACCGCCTCCACCACGATCAGCGGAGCATCGGCGGGAATGGTCTTGAACACCTCGATACCGGCCCGCTGGCTGTCGATGAACCCGTGCCCGGCGTCGGCATCGAACGGGTGCGCGCGCTGCACCGTCCACCCCAGCGACCGCACCGCCGCAGTCAGGTCCACCTCCAGCTGCTCCTGGGTCGGCCAACACGTCACGTTCGCGGCCGGCCGTAGGTCGCCGCTGGCCACGGTGTACACCACACCCGTTGCGGCGGTGGGCTTCTCCAGCGGGATGGGGAACGCGTAGCCGGTCACGATCTGGCTCCTTCGGTCGGTACTGCTGCGGGCGGCCGGCGGCCGGTCAGCCCAGCGGTCGCAGCCGCAGATCCTGCATGCCGCCGTCGACCGACAACCCTATGCCGGTGGTCGATCCCGACCGCGGGCTGGCCAGGTACAGCACGGCGCCGGCGACCTCCTCGGGAGACACCATCCGGCCGTGCGGCTGCCGGGCGTTGAGTGCCGCCCGCTCGGCGTCCGGGTCGTCCGCCTCGGCCAGCAGCCGGCCGATCCAGGGGGTGTCCGCGGTGCCGGGATTGACACAGTTGACCCGGATCCCTTCCCGCAGGTGGTCGGCGGCCATCGCCCGGGTCAGGGCCAGCACGGCGCCCTTGCTGGCGCTGTAGAGAGCGCGCTGCGGAAGGCCCGCGGTGGCGGCGATCGAGCCGGTGTTGACGATCGCCGCGGCCGAGGAGCGCTGCAGGTGGGGCAGCGCTGCGCGGGACGTCCGGACCATGCCCAGCAGGTTGATGTTGAGCACCCGCAGCCACTCGTCGTCATCGTTGTCGGCGACCGTGCCCTGGGCGCCGATTCCGGCGTTGTTCACCAGGATGTCCAGTCCGCCGAACCGGGTTGCGACAGCGTCGATCGCCGATCGCACCGACGGGTCGTCACCCACGTCGGTCCGGACACCGAGCTGGCCGTCCGGCAGCTCGCCGCTGTGCAGGTCGAGCACCGCCACCGATGCTCCGGCGCCCTGCAGCGCAGCGGCGATGGCAGCACCGATCCCGGATGCGCCCCCGGTGACCGCGGCTACGAGGCCCTCGAACTCTGCTGGCATGTCTGCTGTTCCGATCCGGCGCCGAGCGGGCCCGAGCGCCTCGTTGCGTGCCGCAGGGACCGGAAAAGAGGTCCCAGGTGTGCTCGGAATTGTGCCGAGCTGATTCGATTAGCGCAACAGCTCGGTCGGGGTTGACCCGGTAAACCTCCGATGTATAGGGTGACCGGGATCTCAGAGAGGCTGTCATCGATGACCAGCATTGTCGCCCTGGAGACGCGGGACGTCCGGTTCCCGACGTCGCTCTCACTCGACGGCTCGGATGCGATGAATCCCGATCCCGACTACTCCGCAAGTTATCTGCGGGTGGTCACCGATGCCGTCGACGGAATCGAGGGACACGGTTTCGTCTTCACCATCGGTCGCGGCAATGACGTCGAGGTCGCGGCGATCCGCGCGCTCTCGGGCCACCTCGTCGGTAGGTCGGTCGAGGATCTGCTCGACGATCTCGGCGGCGTGTGGCGGGAGTTGGTCCACGACTCGCAGTTGCGATGGCTCGGACCGGAAAAGGGCGTCATGCACATGGCCATCGGCGCCGTGGTGAATGCCCTGTGGGATCTCAAGGCCAAACGTGCGGGCCTCCCGCTGTGGCAGTTGTTGGCCTCGTTGACGCCCGAGCAGATTGTCGCCCTCGTCGACTTCCGTTATCTGAACGATGTTCTCACGCCGGACCAGGCGCTGGCCATGCTGCAGGCAGCTGAACCGGGCCGGGCCGACCGGCAACGGACGCTGTTGGCCGAGGGCTATCCGGCCTACACCACCACCCCAGGGTGGCTGGGCTACGACGATGCGAAACTGGCCCGGCTGTGCGGGGAGGCGGTGGCGGACGGTTTCACCCAGATCAAGCTGAAGGTCGGCGCACACGTCGAGGACGACGTCCGGCGGCTGCGGATCGCCCGCGAGGTGGTCGGCCCCGACATCCGGATCGCGGTGGACGCCAACCAGCGGTGGGAGACCGCGGAGGCCATCGAGTGGATGAATGCGCTGCGGGAGTTCGACCCGGCGTGGATCGAGGAGCCGACCAACCCCGACGACGTACTCGCCCACGCGGCGATCGCCCGCGGGGTGGCGCCGATCCCGGTGGCCACCGGCGAGCACATGGCGAACCGGGTGATGTTCAAACAGTTCCTGCAGGCAGACGCACTCCAGGTGCTGCAGATCGACGCCACCAGGGTGGCCGGTGTCAACGAGAACATCGCAATCCTGTTGCTGGCGGCGAAGTTCGGAGTGCCGGTGTGCCCACATGCCGGCGGTGTCGGCCTCTGCGAAGCCGTGCAACATCTGTCGATGTTCGACTACGTCGCGGTCTCGGGCACCATGCAGGGTCGGGTCATCGAGTTCGTCGACCATCTGCACGAACACTTCGTCACCCCCGTCGATGTCCACGCCGGGCGGTACTGGGCGCCGCTGGCGCCCGGAGCGGGCACCGAGATGCTGGCCGCTTCGGTGGCCGAGTACACGGTGGTACCGGCGTGAGTGATCTGGAGTTCGGTCGGCTGTCCTACGGCGCAGCCAACATCGGCAATCTCTACCGGGAGGTGTCCGAGGAAGCCGCGTGGCAGGTGCTGGACGCCGCCTGGGATGCCGGGATCCGCTATTTCGACACGGCGCCGCATTACGGCCTCGGCCTCTCCGAGCGCCGGCTCGGCGCCTTCTTGCGAACCAAACCCCGTGCCGAGTACCTGATCTCGACCAAGGTCGGCCGATTGCTCCGACCGGATCCGGATCGCAGCGCCGACCTCGACCTGGCCAACGACTTCGTCGTGCCGGCCGACCTGCGTCGGGAGTGGGATTTCAGCGCCGACGGGATCCGCCGCAGTCTCGACGAGTCGCTGACCCGCCTCGGCCTCGACGCCGTCGACATCGTCTACCTGCACGATCCGGAGGAATTCGACCTCGGCCCGGCTCTGGCGTCGGGGGTGCCGGCCCTGGCGGAGTTGCGCGCGGCGGGCACGGTACGGGCCGTGGGCATCGGGTCGAAATCCACCGAGGCGTTGCTGGCTGCGGTGCGCACCGGAGCCATGGACCTGGTGATGATCGCCGGCCGGCACACCCTGCTGGAACAACCGGCTGCGGCACAGGTCATCCCGGAGTGCCGGGAGCGTGGTATCGGGGTGGTCTCGGCGGCGGTGTTCAACTCGGGGGTGCTGGCGGCCCGTCCAACGGCGGCGTCGCGGTACGAGTACGGCGTCATTCCGCCCGATCTTCTCGAGCGGGCATCGCGGATCGCCGATGTGTGCGACCGGTTCGGCGTCGACCTGCCGACCGCTGCGCTGCACTTCCCCTTCACCGAGCCGGCCGTCGTCACGGTTGTGGTCGGCGGCGCGAACCCGGCCCAGGTGCGGCAGAACGCCGAGCGGATGGCCGTGGTCGTTCCCCGCGACCTGTGGAAAGTCCTCTACGACAACGATCTGGTGACGACGTGACCACTAGCCGGGCGTTTCTCGTTGACGTGGGGGTGAACCGGCCATACGGTCGGCACTCGGTTCTGCAGGGAGAACGCACATGCTGATCGGCGTCGATCCGGTGCTCACCGGGGAACTGCTCGCGCATCTCGATGCGATGGGCCACTCGGACTCCGTGGTCGTTGCCGATGCGCACTTTCCGACCGAGCGGCTGGCCGCCAGGTCGGTGACGCTGCCCGGCCTCGACACCCCTCGGGTCGTCCGGGCGGTCTGCAGCGTGCTGCCGCTGGACGATCCACCGGCGGTCGATCTGATGACCTCGTCGACCGGCGATGTGCTCGACGTGCAGGCGGAACTGCTGGACGCGGCGGGCATCGGACCGGAGGCCGCCCGGTTCGTCGACCGCTACTCCTTCTACGAGGTTGCCGCAGAGGCGTTTCTCATCGTGCGGACCGGTGAGACCCGGGTCTACGGTAACGCGGTGCTCCGCAAGGGCGTAGTGGCAACGACCGGCGACGGGAGTGTCAGATGACCGAGGCGACAACGGCAGTGCCGGCGGACCCGGTGGCAGCGGGGACTCCCCTGTTGGAAGTGCGAGGGGTGGCGAAGAGCTTCCCCGGGGTGAAGGCACTGCAGAACATGCACCTGAACCTGTACCGCGGCGAGGTGCTCGCGCTGGTCGGGGAGAACGGTGCCGGCAAATCCACGCTGATGAAGCTGCTCTCCGGCATCTACACGCCGGACGAGGGCGAGTTCTACTTCGACGGTGATCCGTACCAGGTCAGCGGGCCGAAACACGCCCAGGAGACCGGGATCAGCATCATCCACCAGGAATTCAACCTGATGCCGGATCTCACCGTCGCCCAGAACATCTTCATCGGACGCGAGCCGCGCCGGTCCGGATTCTTCCTCAACGACCGGGCGCAGAACCGGGAGGCGGCCGAGTTGATCCACCGGCTGCAGCTGCCGCTCAACCCGAAGCAGATTGTCGGCACCCTGACCGTCGCGAAGCAGCAGATGGTCGAGATCGCCAAGGCGCTCTCCTACGACTCCCGGGTGTTGATCATGGACGAGCCGACCGCGGCGCTCAACGACGCCGAGGTGGCAACCCTGCACTCGCTGATCCGGCGGTTCGTCACACCGGAGACCGGGGTCATCTACATCTCGCACAAGATGGACGAGCTCAAGGCGATCTCCAACCGGATCACGGTGATTCGCGACGGCCAGTACATCGACACCCTGGACACCAGGACCACCAGCATGAAGGAGGTCATCGCCCGGATGGTCGGCCGGGAGATCACCTCCGAGGCCCGGCCGGAGAACGTCCGGACCGACCGCGGCGTGGTGCTGTCCGTGCAGGGGCTCTCCACCAAGGCCCTGCTCAAGAACATCAGTTTCGACCTCATGGAGGGCGAGATCCTCGGCTTCGCCGGGCTGATGGGGGCCGGGCGGACCGAGGTGGCCAGGGCCTTGGTGGGTGCGGATCCGATCAGCGCCGGCACCGTGGAATTGCACGGCCGGGCGATCGCGATCTCCAACCCGGCGCAGGCGGCCGACCTGCGGATCGGCTACCTGTCCGAGGATCGCAAGCACCTCGGTCTGCTGCTCGCGCAGACGGTCAACGCGAACATCGCGTTGAGTTCGCTCGCCGAGCGGTTCAGCAAGGTCGGTTTCATCCAGGACCGACCGATGCGTGCGAGGTCGCGGGAGTATGTCGAGTCGTTGCGCATCAAGACGCCGTCGATCCAGCAGACCACGAAGAACCTCTCGGGTGGCAACCAACAGAAGGTCGTCATCGCCAAGTGGCTGCTCAAGGACTGCGACATCCTGATCTTCGACGAGCCGACCCGGGGGATCGACGTCGGCGCCAAGGAGGAGATCTACCGGCTGCTCAACGAGCTGGCCGAGCAGGGCAAGTCGATCATCATGATTTCCTCGGAACTGCCCGAGGTACTGCGGATGTCGCACCGGATCATCGTGATGAGCGAGGGCCGGGTGACCGGAGAACTCTCGGCCGCCGAGGCCGGCCAGGAGAGCGTCATGCACCTGGCAACGCTGAGACCCGACGAGAACGCCGAGGACGCAGCGGAACTGGGACTCGAAGCACCCGAGGTTGACCCTATGGACGCGGAGGCGGGCCAGGTATGAGTACTGCAACGACGCAGGAGACCGGGCAGGCGCCCAAGTCGCCGGGCCCGTCCGCCATGCGCGGTCGGCTGGAACAGTTCCTGGCCTTCGCCGGCCTGCTGGTGATCCTGATCTTCTTCTCGGTGGCCAGCGAGAACTTCCGGACGTTCTCGAACTTCACCGCGATCCTGTTCTCGACGGTGGTGATCGGCACCCTTGCCCTCGGCACCACGTTCGTGATCATCACCGGCGGCATCGATCTCTCGATCGGCACCGGGATGACGCTGTGCGCGGTGATGGCCGGGGTCTTCCTGATCAACTGGAACCTGCCACTCGGCCTCGGGCTGCTGCTGACCGTGCTGTTCGGTGGGCTGATCGGTTTCGTCAACGGCTTCAATGTGTCGATCCTGGGATTACCACCGTTCATCGCCACTCTCGCCATGATGCTGGTGTGCCAAGGACTGGCCCTGGTGATCTCTGGTAGTGCGCCGATCTACTTCACGGCACTTCCGGAGTTCAGCAAGATCTCGTCGGGCGAGCTGATCCCGCACGTGCCGAACGCGGTGCTGGTGCTGCTGGTGCTCGCGGTGCTCGCGGCGATCCTGCTGCGCAGCACGCTGTTCGGCCGCTACACCTTCGCCATCGGCAGCAACGAGGAGGCGACAGAACTCTCCGGCATCAACACCCGGAAGTGGAAGATCCTCATCTACAGCGTCGCCGGCCTGTTCACCGGGATCGCCGGCATCATGATCTCCGCACGCCTCGGTTCGGCCCAGCCGGCCACCGGCATGGGCTACGAGCTGCAGGCCATCGCGGCCGTGGTGATCGGCGGCACCTCGCTGACCGGCGGTAAGGGCTCGATTGTCGGCACCCTGATCGGTGCGCTGATCATCTCGGTGCTCAACAACGGCCTGCGCATCATGTCCATCCCACAGGAATGGCAGAACGTCATTCTCGGCCTGGTGATCCTGGCCGCCGTCTACGCCGACATGGCCCGCAAGAAATCCGCCTGACGGGCGTCCCGTCACTGCAGCACACTTCGCCGCCGCCCATCCGGGCCCGGCAACAGCACCGCCGGATGCCGTCCGGCGGAGATCAGGTAGAGGAGATCGATCCACCATGCACCGTCGCAAATTCAAGGTTGCAGCGGTATCCGCTGTCGCCGTCCTGGGGTTGATCCTCGGGGCCTGCTCCAAGGCCAGTGATTCGGCCAGCACCTCGGCCGCCGCACCCGCGACGACCGCCGCGGCCAGCTCGTCGGCTGCCGCGCCGTCGTCCGCGGCCTCCGGCGGCGGCGAGTCGTCGGCAGCATCCTCGGCGGCCGGTGGCGACATCGTTGCGTCGTCGATGGCGACCGACCCGAAGCCGTTGGTGGCCATCGTGTCGAAGGGCTTCCAGCACCAGTTCTGGCAGGCCGTCAAGTCCGGGGCCGAGAGCGAGGCCGAGAAGCTCGGCGTCACCATCAGCTTCGAGGGGCCGCCCTCGGAGTCCGACATCGAGACCCAGATCGACCAACTCACCCAGGCGCTGGCCAAGAAGCCCGCCGCCCTCGGGTTCGCCGCACTGGACTCCAAGGCCGCAGCCGGACTGCTCGACCAGGCCAAGGCGGACAACATCCCGGTGATCGCCTTCGACTCCGGCGTTGACAGCGACATTCCCCTGACCACCGCCTCCACCGACAACAAGGCGGCGGCCGCCGAAGCTGCCAAGCACATGTCGGAGCTGCTGGGCGGCAAGGGCAAGGTCGCTCTGGTGGTGCACGATCAGACCAGCCAGTCCGGTACTCAGCGGCGGGACGGTTTCGTCGAGTGGATGAAGGCCAACGCCCCCGGCATCACCCTGCTCGACCCGCAGTACGGCGCCGGCGACCAGGCGAAGTCCGCGGACATCACCAAGTCGATCATCGCGGCGAACCCGGACGTCAACGGCATCTTCGGCTCCAACGAGGGTTCCGCGATCGGCGTCGTCAAGGGCGTCGAGGAGAGTGGCAAGAAGGGCATCACCATCGTCGGCTTCGACTCCGGTCAGGCCCAGATGGACGCGATCAACGACGGCACCATGGCCGGCGCGATCACCCAGAACCCGATCGGCATCGGCGAGAAGACCGTGGAGGCAGCGGTTGCCGCGATCCAGGGACAGACCCTGCCGAAGGTGATCGACACCGGCTTCTACTGGTACGACAAGACCAACATCACCGACCCGAAGATCGCAGCAGTTCTGTACAAGTAGGCGCACTCGGGTGATCCGTTGCACCGCAGCCGCTTCCGCGGTGCAACGGATCACCGTGGTGGTCAGCGGCCGAATCGGTAGACCCGGCGCGCGGTGCCCGAGATCACCGCGGTCCGTTCGTCGTCGCTGAGGTTGCCCAGGTTGTCCAGCAACGCCGACCAGACGCGCCGGTAATCGCCGGCGAGGAGCGCGATCGGCCAGTCACCGCCGAGCATCAGGCGACGCGGCCCGAAGACGTCCAGTGCGTGCTCGATGTAGCGGGCCCAATCGGCGGCGATCCAGCCGGGTGCGGAGGCGGTGTTGAGGCCCGAGATCTTCGCGACCACATTCGGTTCCGCTGCGGCCGCAGCCAGCAGGTCCGACCAGGGTTCCCAACCCCCGTCGGCGATCGGTGGCTTGCCGAGATGGTCCAGGACGACGGTCAGATCCGGGTGTCGCCGGGCCACGACCGGGACCTGCGCCAACAGATCCGGACGCTGCGCCACCGCGTCGAAAGTCAGCCCGGCGGCGGCGATCAGAGCCATTCCCTCCGCCACCGCCGGACGCAGCATCCAGCTCGGGTCGGGATCGTCATGGATCAGGTGCCGGACCCCGACCAGTTCGACGTCGTCACGATGCCGGGCAAGCCCCGCCCTGGTCGCGGCCGGATCCGCCAGCGGTAGCCAGCCGACCACCCGGGCGCTGCGCCGACTCGTGCGGGCGACCCGGATCAGCTCGTCGGTCTCGGCCTCGGAGTCGGAGGCCTGAACCAGCACCACTCCGTCGATGTCGCAGGCGTCGAGGTCCGGATCGAGCTCGTCCAATCCGAAGGTCCGGAAGACGGGTGCCAGAGCATCGGTCAGCCAGGGGTACTCGACCCCGAACGGGCCGCCGGTCAGGTCCCAGACATGGACGTGGGTGTCGATGGCCGGCATGAGATCCTCCTTGCGGCTCGGTCCGCTTGAACCTGGCGGATCCTCCCACGGAACCAGAAATCCGATCTTCACGCAGTGAGGCAGGCAGCAGGTGGCGGTCACCGACGAGGCGATCAACAAGATCAAAGAGATGATCGTCTCCGGCAAGCTCCGGCCCGGGTCTCGACTTCCTCGCGAAGCGGATCTGGCCGCGGACCTCGGGGTGTCCCGCAATTCACTGCGGGAGGCCGTCCGCGCCCTGTCCCTCGTCCGGATCCTGGACGTCCGGCAGGGGGACGGCACCTACGTGTCCAGCCTGGAAGCCGACGTCCTGATGGATGCGATGGGCTTCCTGCTCGAATTCCACCGCGACGACTCGGTGCTCGACTTCCTCGCCGTGCGCAGAATTCTGGAACCGGCCGCGACCGCGCTGGCCGCCCGGCACCTGACCGAGTCGCGGATCTCCGAGATCCGCGCGGTGATCGCGTCCGATTCGTTGGCCACTTCGGTGACCGAGCTCGTCGAACACGACCTGCGGTTCCACGCGATGATCGCCGCCGGTTCCGGGAATTCCGTGCTGGGCTCCATGTTGGACTCGATCGCGATGCCGACCACCCGCGCCCGGATCTGGCGGGGCCTCACCCAGGAGGACGCGTTCCCGCGCACCATCGCCGAGCACGCCGCCATCCTGGACGCGATCACTCGCCGCGACCCTGACCTGGCGGCGGCCAGGGCACTGGTGCACATCGCCGGGGTCGAGGACTGGCTCCGCCGCACCCGCGAGGCCACCACCAGCTGACCCGCGCGCCCCCCAGCAGGCCGACCCACGGGAGGGCGCCCTCCGACGTCGCTGATCCTTTGGCTCGATTTCACGGACAAGTCGGGCACTTTCGAGCCAGATGATCAGCGACCAGCCGACATCGCTGGTCTGATGGTCGGTTCAGTCGGGTGCCGGGTGTGGACAGCTTGACCGACGTGGCCCGGCGGTCGACGCCGGGCGCGGGTGGCGGTGTGGACAGCTTGACCGACGTGGCCCGGCGGTCGACGCCGGGCGGGTGGCGGTGTGGATAACCCGACCGCGGTGTCGCGGCACGGTGGATCGTGGCGGCATGACGAAACTGTCGCGCCCGATACCGGCTGACCTCGCGTCCCTGTTCGCGGTGTCCGGCGGCGTGCTCACGGCGGCCGGTCTGGCCGACGCCGGCGTCACCCGTGGGTCGCTCCGCGGCGAGCTGCGCCGCGGCACTCTCGTCCCGCTCGCCAACGGCGCATACGCCGACGCGGCGGAACTGGCCGGACTCTCCCCATGGGAGGCATTCCGGCTGCGTTCGTTGGCGTTCCTGGCCGTCTCACCGGACGACGCCGCGGCGTCGGGTTGGTCGACCGTCGCGATTCGGCGGCTCCGGTGCGGTGTCACCCCGCGCGGGCTGCCGAGCGTGATCCGCCAACGGCCCGGCCGCAGCGGATCCAACCGGACGCCGTGGGGACACACCCGATTCTGCGGCGTGCCTGACGAGGCGATCGGGACATTCGACGGCGTACGTGTCCTACAGCCGGCATTTGCGGTGTGCGACCTGGTGCGGTCTGCCGGCAGGTTGTCGTCGTTGATGGTCGCGGACGCCGTGGCGGCCGAGGGCGACCGGACCGATCTGGCCGAGGCCGCGCAGCTGATGCGGGGGTGGCGGGGGATGCCGCGCGCCAGATGGCTTGCCCAGCATGCAGATCCGGCCGCCGAGACCCCGCTGGAGACGGCCGGTCGATACGCCGCCATCATCGGTGGGCTGCCGGTTCCCCGGTCGAACGTCTGGCTCGGGGATGGCTTCCCGCAATACCGAGTCGATCACTACTGGGAGGAACAGGCCGTCGCCGGCGAGGGTGACGGCGCCGGGAAGTACCAGTCGGATGCGGCCGCGGTGATCACCAAGGAGAAGGAGCGGCACTGGCAGATCGATCGGTGGGGAGTACCCATCGTGCGATACAACTGGACCCTGGCGGTGCGGGAGACCCCGAGGCTGACAGCGCGTTTCGCGGACCTGCTGGCCTCGGTCTCCGGCCCGGTCTCCGGCTATCTGCGGTGGTGGCCGGCCAATGAAGGTTGGGCGCTGATTCGTCGGGAGGCGACTCTCCAGGACCTTCCCGGGCGGCCGGCTCGGCGTCGAACCGAACCATTCCATCAGCGCACTTCTCTGATCGCTGATCCGTTGGCTCGATCCGGCTGACGAATCGGACACAACCGAGCCAAAGGATCAGCGATGCCGGGGGAGGGCGGCGGGCGAGGAGGGCGGCGGGGAGGGCGGCGGGCGAGGCGGGCGGTCGCGGGCGGGCGGGTCAGGTGAACTCGCGCAGGTAGGCCGGGAGCATGGCCCGCCAGGTGTCCCAGCCGTGCTCCCAGTCCGGACCCCAGGAATCGACCCGGTTCGGGATGCCCTTGGCGCCCAGCGTGTTACCCACCTCCCAGGACTCGCCGATGTCCTCCCAGGCGCCTTCGCCGGAGGCCAACAGGACGAAGCCGTGCCGCAACCGGTCGAGCACCGGCCCGTCGAGATCGGGCAGGTAGTCCAACGGCGAGGACAGGTAGAGCTCAGGTGAGAACTCGCCGCCGAGGAACCGCTGGAGCCGGTACGAGCCGCTCATGCAGATGGAGGTCCGGAACATCCACGGGTAGCGGCACTGAGCGGCCAGCGCGTTGAAGGCGCCGATGGACGCGCCGGCCGTCACCACCGCCACGGGGGCGCCGCAGTCGGCATGGATCGCGGGCACCATCTCCTCCGCGATCATCTGCTGGAACTGGTTGAGCATCCGGGTCCGGAAGGCGAAATCACCCTCGCCGTCGACCATCACCCGGCCGGCGACGCTGTCGCACGAGTAGAGCTTGATCCGGCCCTCGTCGATCAACTCGCCGCAGGCGCCGACCAGGTGCATGCGCTCGATCTCCTCCGCGTCACCCCCCGCGGTCGGGAACACCAGCACCGGGGTGCCGTAGTGCCCCCACCGGACCAGGTTGACGTCCCGCTCGACGCGGGACGAGTACCAGCGCTCGGCCATCTTCATGGTACTCACTCGTACACGAACTTCTGCGGTCCTGGGAAGACCCAGGACAGTCCCTGTCGCAACCGGTCCCGCCAGCTCTCCCAGTTGTGTCCATCTCTCGACTCCACGTACTTCACCTCCATACCGGCCTCCGCGAAGGTCGGCATCATCGAACGGTTCCGGATGATCAATCTCTCGTACACCCCACAGCTGGCGAACAGCCGGTCGACGGCCCGTACCGGTGCGGCCCGGTACCGGTTCATGAACCGCACCACCGGATCGAACACGGGGCCGCCACCATGGTCCATGCCGATGTCGGTGAAGACGAACGAGCCCGACTGCAGCAGCAGCGATCCGTAGGTGCCGGGACTGCGCACAGCGGTGGACAGGCTCGCGATGCCGCCGAAACTGGATCCCATCAGGCAGCGGCCCGCAGGCGACCCGATCAGCGGCAGCTTCTCCTCGAGATCCGGCACCAGCTCGGCGGTGAGGTACCGGGCGTGCGCGGCGTTGTTCGCGTACTCGACCAGCCGGTTGCCGGGGCTGGTGAACACCGCGATCACCTCGGCGACGTCCATCCGGTGGATCAGGTTGTCCAGCACGGTCTTCATCGACGAGTAGTTGAGGTAGTCGGTACCGTCGTGCACCACCAGCAGCGGATAGCTGGTGGTCCGCCGGTACCGGGCCGGAAGATAGACCAGCGGGCGGGTTTCGCGTCGCAGCGCTCGGCTGCGGAACGGGTACTCGATGAGCTCACCGGCCCGCGAGTCGGGGTCGGGGAGCACCCAGTCCGGCACCGCGTAGCCGGCCGCATAACACACCGAGCTGGACCCGAACGGACCGTGCGCCAGCGTCGGATTGTGCGGATCGTTGAACCGCTCTGTTCGACCTTCGGTAGAGATCTCCAGCTGGTACTCGATTCTCGAGCCCTCCGGAAGATCGACGACGACGAACCACAGGTCGGTGTCGCCGAGCCGGCGCATCGGGAGCGGGTCGGGCAGTCCGACGACGCCGTGCCGGACCGCGACCCCGTCGACGTATCCGCGGTAGACGAAGGTGGTGTGGGTCCCCTCGACGATCGGGCTGGGATACCGCTCGAGGAAACGGTTCAGGGCTTCGGCGTCGATGGTGCGGCGTTCCCGCAGCCGGTTGATCGCCAGCTTGCGCGATCGCGGGGAGGTCACGCCGCCTCCGGATTCGTGACGTCGCCGTTGATGGTCAGCAGTGGCAGGCCGGTCGGCCGGGACCCGTCGGCGGGGATGGGCACCCGAACCGCCTCGTCGAGGATCACGCAGGCGGACTTCGGGAATCGGCCGGCCAGCGCGGACACCCGGGCCCGGTCCTGCAGATGCAGTCGCCGTCTGGCGTGCGGCAGCGGTACCAGACCGCGGTAGGCGCCGAGTCCGGCCCGGTAGATCTCCGGGTGCCCGTTGCCCTGCGGAGCGTCGTCGGCGAACAGCAGGATCACTTCGCCGAGTGCCATCGCGCCCGCCGACCAGGCGACCACCGGCAGCCGGTGCGACGATGCGAGATGGGTCGCCACTCCGAAGGTCTCCAGGCAGTCCATCAGGACACCGACATGGCCGCCGGCGATGGCCAGCGCGGTACTTCCGGTGAGGATGTCGGCCACTTCGGTACGGTGCCCGGCTATCGACGAGCGCTCGGCGCGCCGGGTCCTGGCGGCGAATTCCCGGCCGAGGATGCCCGTCTGGTAAAGGTGCCAGGCGTCGACGTCGCGGACGGCGGCCAGCGCCGCGGTGAGGGCGCCGTCGTGCAACCCCGGGATCCTGCACCGTGCGCCGCCACAGCAGGTGGAAGCACTCGAGGGCGGCATTGAGCCGGATCTCGTACAGCGACTGGTGTTCGGCGAGCAGGGCGGCGTGCCGTCCGTACTCGCCGGCGAACTCGGCGTCGTCGTCCATCACCTGGTTCCAGCGGCGGTGCAGCTCGAGGTTGCGAGCGTCGGAGCCGATGACCTCGAGGAGCTCGGCATCGTCGGCCTCGCGCAGCTCCCAGCCTGCGTTGGTGACGGCCACCGGACCGCCGTCGGTCACCTCCCGGACCGCCTGCCGGGCGGATTGCCGGAACCGCTGGGGCCCTAGCAGGGTGATGCTCATTGGGCGTGCACGTGCACTGTTCTGCCGACCTCGTCCAGCATCGCGCGGACGGTGTCGAAGTCGGGATGCTGCATCCGGACATAGGCATTCGCCATGAAGCCCGCTTCCACCGGTTGGGTCGGGGTTCCCGGATCGGGCAGATGCGCGTCGATGATCCACTCGTTCATCCGGCCGGCGATGACGTCGATGCCGGAGTACCCGGAGATCTGTCCGTCGTGCTCCGGACGAAGCGCGACGATGCCGGAGGCCAGCCTGCGGGAGAGCCGGCGGCTGGTGTGCCCGTTGACGATGGCATGCGCCCACTCCTCGTACAGGTCGACGTCGTTGCCGACCGAGTACAGGTCCCAGGCGCCGACTCCGGGTGGCCGGCAACCGATCTCGGAGAAGTAGAGTCCGCGGTCGCCGAAGAACCACTCCATGTGGGTGGCCGAGGTGCCGATGCCCAGCGCCTCGTTGACGCGGTGGCCCATCTCGCGCAGCTCGGTGTAGGCCGACGACGAATCCACCTGGTTGGTGGAGACGAACTGCGGGGAGATCCACCGCTCGCGCATGGCCTCGAGCACGTTGGGGTAGTAGTGCGACACGAAGTCGTGGGCCGGTGCGCCGCCGATGCTCAAGGTGTCGTAGAAGCCCTCGTGGCCGGTGACGAACTCCTCGACCGCGATCGACGTCACGCCGCCGAAGCCGGCCAGGGCAGCGCTCAGGCCGTCCACCGAGTCGACCTTCACGGTTCCGGACGCGCCGGCACCGGCGCGCGGCTTGAGGATCACCGGGTAACCGACGCGGCGCACGAACGCGTAGACCTCATCGGCGTTGTCGGCAGCAGTTGAGGCGGCGGTACGCACTCCGGCGGCCCGCAGCGCGTCCTTCATCGCGGGCTTGTCGCGGCACAGCCAGGCGGTGTGCACCGAGGTGCCCGGGATGCCGGCGTGCTCGCGCACCTCGGCGGTCGGGGTGATGTGCGCCTCGACCGTCGCCTCGATCCGGTCCACCCACAGCTTGGACTGGACCCAGGCGACCGCGTCCTTCATCGCTCCGACGTCCACCACCGACGGCACCTGGAGGTAGTGCGTCAGCCAGCCGCGCAGTTCATCGCCGAGATCGTGCTCGTGATACTCGCCGATACCGATGACGGTCGCGCCGACCGCATGCAATGCCTGGGCGAACCGCCGTTGGTTCGCCGGGAAGAAGGGCTCGACGAGGATGACGTTCATGTCGGCCACGGTAGGGCGCTCGCCGGGTCGGCGCTCGCCGACGCGGCCCCTTGTGGTCGGCGACGCTCGACCTGCACCGAGCCGCAGGCCAGCCCGAACGCGCTGATCAGCAGCGCCGCGCCGGTCCAGATCTGCGGTACGGCCCCGGCGTGGGAGGCCAGCGCGGCCCCGCCGAGCCAGGGCCCGACGGTGTTGCCGACGTTGAAGGCGATCGCGGTCGCCACGCCGGCGAAGATCCGATCCGGGCCGGCCAGCCGGTACACGGCCGCATTCAGTGGGGCCCCCGCCGCGAACGTGGCAGCGCCGTAGACCAACAGCACGCCGACCACCGTCACCGGGTACCCGACGCCGAGTGCCAGCACGATCAACAGCGCCGCCGCCGCGCCGAGCGCGCCGAGCAGCGTGCGCGCCGGATACCGGTCGCCGAGGGCGCCACCAGCGGCGATGCCGCCCAGCGCGCCCACCCCCAGAACCGTGAACACCGCCGGGACCGCTCCGGCAGGCAGGTCGGCGGGGCCGGTCAGCAGCGGCGTCAGGTACGTCACCACCGCCATGTTGCCGCTCTGGAACACCGCGATCGTGCCCAGCGCGAGCCACATCCGGGGGCTGCGCAGCAGCCGAGCCGGGCGTCCCTCCGGCCGGTCGTGGGCGGCGGGCATCGAGGGAACCCAAAGCGCCACGGCGATCGCAGCCAGCATCGCGGCGGCTGCGACCGCCCAGAACGGCGCCCGCCAACCGAGCTGCTGTCCCAGCAGCGTGCCGAGGGGGACGCCGACCAGCGTCGCGATGGTGCCGCCGCCGATCATCAGCGCCATCGCCCTGGTGACCAGCGCGGGCGGAGCGACGCCGACCGCCATCACCGCGCCGACGGTCCAGAACGCGCCGACACCGATGGCAGCGACGACCCGGGAACCCAGCAGGACACCGAAGTCCGGAGCCAGCGCACCGACAACGTGTGCCAGAGCGACCGCCACCAGCGCCGACCCGGCGACCGTCCGTCGCGGAAGTCGGGCCGTCAGCACTGGCAGGGCCGCGCCGCCGATCGCGGACCCCAGACCGAACGCCGACACCAGGAGCCCCGCCCGCGGCACGGACACCGCCAGGTCGGCGGCGATGTCGGGCAACAGGCCGGCGACCATGAACTCGGAGGTGCCGACCGCGACGGTGCCGAGCGCGAGAACATAGACAGCCGCCGGCAGGCGGGGTCGGGCAGGGCGCGGAGTGGTCGGCATGTCTGGCCTCGGTGGTGAGTGGCGGGTGGTGACTGGCGGGCGGTGAGTGGCGGGCGGCGAGCGGCGCGGAAGGGCTGGGCGCGAGGGAGGGCTCGGCACGCGAAGCGGGGGAGGGCGCACGGACGGGGCGCGGGCGAAAAGGCTCGCACGGCAAAGGACGCCGTGGGAGGACGTAGGAAAGGACCGGAGGTCGGTGCTGATGACAGGGCGATCGGCGGGAGGCGGTGGACGCCTGCAACGCACCGGAATCCCCACAGGTACCGGGGAACTCCCCGCAGGTACCGGGGACGTCGTCAGCCTAGCCGCGCAGTACCCACCGGGGCGATCGGTTTTGCCGGATCAACAGCTGGTCCTCCGTCGCCGGAGACTGCACGCGGGCGGATCCGGACGACCGCACGTCGTCAGGTCCGGGAGGCGACCTCGACCTCGGCATCGGCGACCGACACGGCACCAGCCGGGAGGCCGGTCGGCTCGGGATCGTCGCGCAGGCGGGTGTCGATCCGGGCCGCGACCGCTGCGGCACGAACGGCAGCCGCTCGGGCGATCTCGGCCGACTGCCCGACGTGGGAGAGCGGGTCGAGCAGCCGGTCCAACTCCTCGGTGGTGAGGTGGTCGGTCACTCTGTGGTCCCGCAGCAGGGTCTCGCCGAACGTCACTCCGGGCCGCACCTGGCGGGCCGCCTGCCGGACGACCTCGTGCGCCTGCTGCCGGCCGATGATCGTTCCCAGCGCCAGCATCACAGCTTCGGAGGAGATGAGACCGCCGGTCAGCGCCAGGTTGTGCCGCATCCGCCTGCGGTCAACCTGGAGACCGCCCAGGATCATCCGCATCCGGGTCAGCAGATCACCGGAGAGCACACAGGCCCGTTCCAGGGCATCGTCCATCATCTCGGTATAGGCGCCGGAGACCTCGTGGTCCTGCAGCATGGCCTCCAGCGCCAGCGGGGCCAGCGCGCGCACCTGGGCCGAGATCGCGATGCAGTCGTCGGTCAACTGCGGGTTCTTCTTGTGCGGCATGGTGGACGATCCGACCGTTGTGGTCGGAGTCGGCTCGGCAGCCTCGGCGAGTTCGGTCGACATCATCGCGTAGACGTCCCTGGCGATCCGGCCGACGGTCCCGGCCAGCACCGCCAGCACACAGACGTACTCGGCGAAGGCGTCGGCCGTCGCTCGCGACGGAACCGTCATCGGCCGTAGCCCGAGACGGTCCGCGACCTGTGCCTGCACCGCGGGCCCGACGTCGCCGAGCGAGGCGAAGTTGCCGACGGCCCCGCCCAGCATGGCGGTGAACAGCCGCGGTTCGACCTCGCGCAGCCGGTCCGCGCTGCGGCACAGCTCGTCGATCCAGCCGGCCACCTTGAATCCGAAGGTGATGGGGACGGCGTGTTGGCCGTGGGTCCGGCCGGGGGCCACCATCTCGGCGCCTCGGTCGGCCAGGTCGCCCGCCGCGCGCAGCATGTCACTCACCACGCCCAGCAGCAGGACGTGCGCATCCCGGAGCACCAGGACGTCCCCGGTCTGGGTGATGTTCTGGCTCGTCGCGCCCCAGTGGACCCAACCACCGTGCTCGTCCCCGGCTTCGGCGCTCAGCTCCCGGACGAGCGCCATGACAGGATGCGACGTCGCAGCGATCCCGCGCGCCACGCGGTCGATGTCCATCCGGTCGAAGGTGGCCGCCCCGGCTATCGCTGTGCCGGCAGCACTCGGGATGACACCGAGATCGGCCTCGCTGAGCGCCAGCGCCGCTTCGACGTCGAGCCAGCGCTGCCAGCGATTGGCCGGCGCGAAGAGTCGCCGGATGCCCGGGTCGGGGACCCTGCCGTCGGTGAAACGGTTGGTCATCGACTCACTGAATCACGCTTTTGTCACCGGCAGGTGACGGACCGCGAACCGTGCCAGGTCAGGCGACGACCTCGTCAGCGGTGGCGATCCGGCGGGCGAGCCGGTCGAACACGTTCGTGCGGTCGAACTGCTTCGCGTGCTCCCTGGCGCGTTCACCCCAGCCCGAGATCACCTCGTCCGGCCAGCCGGCGACCGTGTCGATCGCTGTCCGCAGGCGTACCGGGTCGTGCGCCGGCACCAGCACGGCGGTATCGCCGACGGCCTCGGTGATGCCGCCGGTCGGGCAGGTGATGACCGGCCCCCCTCCGGACAGCATCGCTTCCACCAGGGCGATCCCGAACGTTTCGACGAACTCGGGTTGCGGTCGGCTCGGCAGCACGAAGGCCGCACTCCCGGCCATCAGGGCCGGCTTCTCGTCGTCGTCGACGTCGGTGAGGATGTCAATGCGGTCGGCGACCCCGGATGCGGCCGCCCAGGTCCGGATCTCTTCCTCCCGCGGCCCGCGGCCGGCCAGCACCAGCCGCAGGCGGTGACGCGCGTCGCTGCCGCGGTAGGCCTCGATGAGGTCGTCGACGCCCTTCGCCGCGGCGAGCCGGGACAGGAACAGCAGATAGCCGCCCGGCTCAAGACCCCGTCGCCGCAGCACGGCGGCGATCTCGGCGGGATCCTGGTCGAGGTACGGCGCCGAGTTGACCGCCGGGTAGCTGATGCCGATCCGCAGGCGGCACTCCTCGGCGAAATTCGTGCCCAGCCGCTCGTCGAGTTGCCGGGCCGAGTCCTCGATGAGGTCCTTGGTGAACTCCGACACCGCAACACAGTGGTCCGCGTCCAGGTAGGTGGTCAGGATCTGGACGGCGGAACCGAAACGGCCGCTGTCCAGGCTGCTGCGCACGACGTTGGTGATGTCCGACCCGACCGCCTCGGCCACGGTGACCAGATCGGTGACGCCCATCGACCGCGCGACCCGCGCCGCGTCCTGGACCGCGGCCGTGTGCGGACTGAGGTACAGCGACATCGCCACCGTCGGAATGTCCTCGGTGAACAGTTCGATGAGCCGTCCGGTCACTCCGGCCAGATAGCGACCATCGATCACCCGGTAGTCGCCTACCGGATCGGGCCGTTCGACGGTGATGCCCGGAGAGTACGACTGGACCGTCTCCAGGGGTTTGAGCGGAAGTCCGCTCTCCTGGAGCCGATCGATCGGCCAGGTGACGATCCGGACGTCGTCGAAGCCCCGGGTGAGCGCCACCTCGGCCAGGCACCTGGCCTCGCCGGAGTGCCCGCAGATGACCGGGTCGGCGCGGACCACGATGACCAGTCGTCGCGGTCGACTGCTGCGATGTGCCGGTCCGGCAAACGTGAGGGCGATCGAGCGCGGCGGGTTCGATCCGCTCGTCGGAGTGAAGTCCATCGGTCACCTCCTGGGCGATCACGAGGTGCGTATGAGTCGAGCCGGACCAGCACGATCCACTCTTCAACATCAGCGGTCCGCAGCCGAGTCGATTCTCGGGGTTGGGGGAGGTGACAGGCAAGACTCGGCTGCGGATCAGCCGGCGTGATCGGGCGTCCAGCCGCGGAGCAACGCGGACACCGAACCGTCGAACAGCGCCGCGCGCTCCGTGGGGGGTCTCGCCGCAGTGGCCGTCAGTTCCAACGAAACCAGGCCGTGCACCATCGCCCAGAAGGCGTGGGCGATCTGGTCCGCGGTCCCGCCGGTCAACACACCCCGGTCGAGTCCGGCCGCAACGGTTCGCCACAGCGGGATCATGGTGTCGCGGCACTCGGCCATCTGGTCGTCGGTCAGCGCGAAGTCGCCGAGAGCGCCGCTGAACATCACGGCATACAGGTGCGGGTTCGCCAGACCCCAGGCGCGATAGGCGATCCCGAGGTCGGCCAGGTCGGTGGCGGTGTCGCCGGAGGTCGCGACCGCGTACTGGGCGGCGCCGAAGCTGCGGAAGGCCTCGACGAACAGGGCGGAGATCAGCTCCGACCGGCCGCCGAACAGCGAGTAGATGGCGGTCGTCGACGTGTTCTCGTCGGCTGCGATCCGGCGCAGGGTCAGAGCGTCGACGCCGTGCTCGGCCACCATCCGGCCGGCGGCCCGCAGGAGCCGGCGGCGCAGCTCCTCGTCATGAATTTTCGGGCGGGGCACTTGCGCAACGTACCATGACGTTGTTATATAACAACGTCATGCAACGGCGTCATCGATGCAGTGCCAACTGAACGGAGCTCGTCATGGCCGCTGTGGTACCAGGTCGACACACCGCCCGGATCCCGGACGACGGGGTGGCGGTGTTCCTGATCGGCATGCGGATGAACCGACCGCTGCGGGTCGGGTCGTGGTTCCCGGTGGTGACCGCGATGCCGAAGATGTTGCGCCACCTGATGTCCCACCCGGAGTCCGGGCTGCTCGGGGTCCATTCATGGTTCGGTCGGACCACCCTGCTGCTGAGCTATTGGCGCACCGCCGAGGACATCCGCAGGTTCGCCTCCGACCCGGACGCGCCACACGCGCCGGCCTGGCGCGAGTTCAACCAGAAGATCGCCGGCTCCGGCGACGTCGGTATCTGGCACGAGACCTACGTGGTGCCGGCCGGCAACGGCGAGGCCATCTACGGCAGCATGCCGCGGTTCGGGCTGGCCGCAGCCACCGAGCACGTTCCGGTCGGACCCGGCTCGCAGACCTGGAAACAGCGGATGCGAGGCCGGCCGTCCGTCGACCAGGTGCCCGCCGACCTGACCCGGCCCTGACCTACAGCTCGCCCAGGATGTGATCGATGCAGGCCAGCAACGCGGTGACGTCGTCCGGCTCGACCGACGGGAACATGCCGATCCGCAGCTGATTGCGGCCCAGCTTCCGGTACGGCTCCGTGTCGACGATCCCGTTGGCGCGCAACACCTTCGCGATCCCGGCGGCGTCGACGGTCTCGTCGAAGTCGATCGTGCCGACCACCTGGGAGCGTAGCTCCGGCCGGGTGACGAACGGGGTTGCGACCGACGAGGCCTCGGCCCAGTCGTAGAGCCGCGACGACGAGTCCGCGGTGCGTCCGGTCGCCCAGTCCAGGCCGCCCTTGGCCAGCATCCAGTCCAGCTGTTCGGCGAACAGGAAAAGCGTGGCGACCGACGGGGTGTTGAGGGTCTGGTCCTTGGTGGAGTTGTCCAGCGCCGTGGCGATGGACAGGAACTCCGGGATCCACCGGCCGGAGGCGGCGATCTCGGCAATCCGGTCGAGTGCGGCGGGCGAGGCGATGGCCACCCAGAGTCCGCCGTCGGAGGCGAACACCTTCTGCGGCGCAAAGTAGTAGACGTCGGTCTCGGTGATGTCCACCGGCAGCCCACCGGCGCCGGAGGTGGCGTCCACCAGCACCAGTTGGCCGTCGGTGGCGCCGACCGGGCGCCGCACCGGCACAGCGACGCCGGTGGAGGTCTCGTTGTGCGCCCAGGCATAGGCGTCCACCGACTCGTCGGCGACGGCGACGGGTGCGTCCCCGGCGTCGGCCTTGATCACCGAGGGTTCGCCGAGGAACGGCGCGGACCGGGCGACGGTGGCGAACTTGGCGGAGAACTCGCCGAAGGTCAGGTGCTGAGCGCGATCCCGGATCAGACCGAATGCCGCAGCGTCCCAGAAGGCCGTGGTACCACCGTTTCCGAGGATCACCTCGTAGCCGTCCGGTAGCGAGAACAGCTGCGAGACGCCCTCGCGAACCCGGTGCACCAGCGACTTGACCGGCGCCTGCCGGTGCGAGGTGCCCAGCACCGACGAGCCGGACGCCGCCAGCGCGGCGAGCGCCTCGGGGCGGACCTTGGACGGGCCGCAGCCGAACCGGCCGTCGCTGGGCTTGAGATCATCGGGCAGAACCAGGCTGGACACGTCGGACATGCGGGTGGATCTCCTCGGGTTGCGATCGCGGCCGGAGCCGGGACCGTGGCGACGCCGCCGCGGCCATCCTGCCACCAGTTCGGACGGCTGCGGCGCGAGCCCCGCGAAGGTAGTACCGGAGCACGATCGCCGCCCGCTGCTGGCGCGGCAGGCCGGCCAGCAGACTCTGCAGCTCGGCCCGGTCACTCGATCCGGCTCGGGCGTCGGCGACCGGTCGCTCGGGCAGGTCGGCCGGGCGTCGGCCGGCCGCACCGATCCGCGGGCGAAGGGTCGATCGCCGGCAACAACCTCAGCGGGCGGCGATCCCGGCGAAGCCGTCGACCTCGTCGGGAGTGCGCGGTCCGTGGCCGTCGTAGACCGCGGAGGGCCGGACGATCCGACCCAGCCGCTTCTGTTCCAGGATGTGCGCGCTCCAGCCGGCGGTCCGGGCGCAGGTGAACATGGCCGGCATCATCTTCGGTGGCACCCCGGCGAAGTCGAGGATCACCGCGGCCCAGAACTCCACGTTGGTCTCGATCGGCCGGTCCGGCCGGCGCTGCCGCAGCTCGGCCAGCGCCGCCTGCTCCAGTGCCGCGGCCGCCTCGTAGCGGGGCGCGCCGAGTTCCGCGCAGGTCCGCCGCAGCACCCTGGCCCTGGGGTCCTCGGCCCGGTAGACCCGGTGTCCGAAGCCCATCAGGCGTTCCTTGCGGTCGAGGATGCCCTTGACCAGGCCGACCGGGTCGCCGTCGGCCTCGACCTGCTCGATCATCGGCAGTACCCGGGCCGGGGCGCCGCCGTGCAGCGGGCCGCTCATCGACCCGATGGCCCCGGCGAAGCAGGCGGGAACGTCAGCGGCGGTGGACGCGACCACCCGGGCGGTGAACGTGGAGGCGTTCATGCCGTGCTCCGCGGCGGAGACCCAGTACGCCTCGATCGCCCTGACCTGTTCCGGCGACGGTTCACCGAGCCAGGCCGTCATGAACCGCTCGACCACCGTCGGGCACGCCGCCAGCAGCGTCTCGGGCACTTCGGGAAGGTCGCCGCGGGCGGACCGGGCGGCGTAGGAGAGCGCGGCCGCGGTGGTCTGGGCCAGCTGGTCCCTGGCCTGCTCGTCGGTGATGTCGAGCAGCTGGCCGAACCCGCGGGACGCGGCCAGCAGCGGGATGCCGGCCTGCACGTCGATCCGGACGTCGCCGGAACGGAACGGCGGCACCGAGGTGTCCACCGGCAGGGTGCTCCCGAACGCATCGTCGACGAGCAGCGCCCAGACATCGTCGAAGGTGACGTGGCCGACGAGGTCCTCGATGTCGACGCCGCGGTAGCGCAGCGACCCGCCGTCCTTGTCCGGTTCCGCGATGGCGGTGTGGAAGGCGACCACACCCTCCAGACCAGGTACGAAGCCGTTGGTCACCGTCGTCATCGCAGACCTCCTCGTCGAGGGACAGCGCTGAGCGGGTCGGGCTCTTGGCCGGTCACCGGCAACCCGCCCCGCGGGGTCGCTTTTTCGCCACTGTCCTCCCGGGCACGCGCCATCGCCAGCCCGGGCACCGGTGGTTTTCGTCACGCGACCGCGGACCGAGGTCCGGCCCGGGCGTAGCGTGCCTAGGGCGCTCGACGACGCTGCGGCGCGGTCGCGGCGGTCACGATGTCGGCGCCCGCGCCGGAGCAGAAGGGGGTGGCCGACGATGACCGCATCGGAGCGCCCGACGGCGGAGGGGCTGGCCGCGATGCGGCAGAACTACTCCGATGTCGGCCTGGATGTCGGCGACCTCGCCGCCGACTGGACCACCCAGTTCCAGCGCTGGTTCGCCGACGCGGTGGCCGCGCAGCTTCCGGAGCCCAACGCCATGGTGCTGGCCACGTCCTCGACGGAGGGTGTGCCCGCCTCGCGCACGGTCCTGGCCAAGGCGGTCGATGCTGACGGCGTCGTCTTCTACACCAACTACACGTCGGCCAAGTCCCACGATCTTCTGGACAACCCGCTGGCCTCGGCGACGTTTCCGTGGATCGGGCTGCACCGTCAGGTGCACGTGCGAGGTCGGGTGGACCAGGTCGATCCGGCGACCACCGCCGCATATTGGGCCACCAGACCTCGCGGATCCCAACTCGGCGCGTGGGCGAGCCCGCAGTCGACGGTGATCGCCGACCGGCGCGCCCTGGACGGTATGCAGGAGCGGATCGAGGCTACCTACGGCGGTCCGGACGGTGGTGCGCCGATCCCGGTGCCGCCGCACTGGGGCGGCTGGCGGATCACCCCGGTGACGGTGGAGTTCTGGCAGGGTCGCACCGGCCGGCTGCACGATCGGCTGCGCTTCCGGGACAGCGGTGGCGGGTGGGTCGTCGAGCGACTCGCTCCGTGACGGCTCAGGACAGCGGTAGCGGGCCCGGACAGCCACCAGCCGATCACACACCAGCCGATCACACACCGCCGTCACACCCACCGATCACGTACCGGCGGCGTCGACGGACGATCGTGCCGTGGAGGCCGCGGTGGCTCAGCCGCGGCGCAACCGGATCGGCCCGGATCTGCGGCCGTTGCGGGTCCCTGCGTACCGGCGGCTGTTCGTCGGCTCCTGCGTCACCGTCGTCGGCTCCCAGCTCACCGCGGTCGCGGTACAGCAGGAGATCTTCTCGCTCACCGGCAGCTCCGCCTGGGTGGGCATCGCCTCGCTGGTCGCGCTGGTCCCGCTGGTGGTGTTCGGCCTGCTCGGCGGCGCGATCGCGGACACCTATGACCGTCGCAAGCTGCTGATGATCACGTCGACCGGTATCGCCCTGACCGCTGTCGGGCTGTGGGTGCAGGCCCACCTGCACCTGGGCTCACTGGTGTTCATCCTGGCGATGCTGGCGCTGCAGTCGGGGTTCTTCGCCGTCAACCAGCCGACCCGCAGCGCGATCATCCCGCGGATTCTGCCGCCGGACATGGTGCCGTCCGCCAACGCCCTGAACATGACGGTGTTCGGGTTCGGCGTGCTGGTCGGCCCGCTGCTGGCCGGCATGCTGATCCCGCTGCTCGGCATCGAATGGCTGTACCTGCTGGACGCCACGACGCTGGTGGCGGTGCTCTACGCGGTGATCCGACTTCCGCCCATCCCGCCGCTGGGCGGCAGCCGCGCGAGGGCCAAGGTCGGCGACGGCCTGGCGTACCTGCGCACCCGGCCACTGTTGCTGATGACCTTCGTTGTCGACATCATCGCGATGGTGTTCGGCCTGCCTCGGGCGTTGTTCCCGCAGATGGCCGAGGAGACGTTCGGCGGGCCGGCCGGCGGCGGGTATCAGCTGGGTCTGCTCAACGCCGGGATGGCGATCGGCGTGCTGCTCGGCGGGCTCACCGGCGGCTGGATCCAGCGGGTGCACCGGCAGGGAGTTGCGATCGTGATCGCGATCGTCGCGTGGGGGACCGCAATGACGTTCCTCGGGTTGACCTCGGCGCTGTGGTTCGCCGTTGCGATGCTCGCCGCCGGCGGCTGGGCGGACATGATCAGCTCCGCGTTCCGATCGACGATCCTGCAGGTCGAGGCGGAGGACAGCATGCGTGGCCGGATGCAGGGCGTGTTCACCGTGGTGGTGGCCGGTGGCCCGCGGGTGGCCGACCTGGTGCACGGACTGGCGGCCGGCCTGGTGGGCACGCACGCGGCGATCGCCGGCGGCGGGGTGCTGGTGGTGCTGCTGACCCTGCTCGCCGCCTGGCTGGGACCGTCGCTCTGGCGCTACGACACCCGGCAGCGGGCGGCCCGGCCGGCCGACCCGGCGCACGGACCGTCGGGCACGGCGCGGGTAGTTGTGCCCAATCCGGGCAACGGGGACTGATTCCGGGCACCGATCGGGCACAATCAGCCCCCAGGAGTCCACGGCCCGTCGGGGCCGCGGCACGACGACTAGGGGCAGCGCGATGACCCAGGCATGGGACCCGAACACCGCCGGCCAGCCGGCCGAGCAGCCGGGTGGATCCGAGGGCTACCCGGCGCAGCCGGGTTACTACCAGCAGCCGGGTTATCCGGCCCCCGGGTACCAGCAGCCCGGCTATCAGCAGCCCGCCGCCCCGCAGCCGGGGTACCCGCAGCCCGGATACCCGCCGGCCGGCTACCCACAGCAGCCCGGATACCCGCCGGCCGGCTACCCGGGCGCCTACCCGCCGGTCAAGCCGGCCCGTCCGGGCGCGATCACGGCCTCGGCGGTGCTCGCCTTCGTCCAGGCGGGAGCGGTCATCATCGCGGGCATCGTGGTGCTGGCCGGGGCGACCTCGGTCCTGGACATCGACAACGACCGGGCGACCGGGGTCGGCACCGAGTTCACCCTGGTGGCAATCGTGACACTGATCTGCGGCGCCCTGCTGGTGATCGGCGGCGCCCAGAGCTTCCAGCGGAAGCTGACCATCCTGGTCGTGGGATCTGCGGTGTCGCTGCTGCTCAGCGTGTACTGGTTGATCCGGACCATGGGCCTCGGGGCCGACTTCGGAGTGGCCATCATCTGGCCGTTGATCTTCGCGGTGCTCCCGATCATCATCATCAGCCTCTCGCTGGGCGCGACCGGCAAGGCGTGGGCCGCCGGGCGGTGACGAGTGCCGGTCGGGCAGTATCGGTACCGGCATCCAGCGGTGATGGTGCGCCGACGGCCACGACCCGGCGCCCTCCGCTCGTCCACGACTGAACGCGCACCCGACAGAGAGGTCTCCACCATGACCTTCCCGGCCTCACCGGCGGAGGATTGGGCACCGTACCCGCGGCTCGAGGACGGCGTCCGCGCTTACGTCCGTGACCACGAAGTGGCGCTCGACGCGCTCCGGGGAGTGCTGGATTTCGGCGCCGTCCAGGCGTTCACGCTGGAGCGGGTGGTCTCCACCCAGGCCTGGGGCGAGTCGCTCTGGCAGGAGGTCGCCGTCACCGACGGGCAGCGGCTGATCCTGTGGCACGGCGACGACGAGTCCGACGACGATCGGCCCGACGCCCTGATGTTCTCCTCGTCGGTGCGCACCATCCCACTCCGTGCGGTGGTCGACCAGGGGCTTCGGACCCGCTTCCGGGTCGAGCCGGACGGATCACGGACCCTGCACACCGTGATGCTCTACCTGTCCACGCAGACCCCGGAACGGTCGATGACGGAGCTGACCGAGGCCAACGAGACCCGCACCGTCCAGTACGTCGAGACCTACCGGTTCTCCAAGTCGATCAACGACGGCGGCCGCGGGCAGATGCAGCGGCTGCTGCAGTTCGGACGGGCGGTCTCGCACTTCGCCGGCCCGACCAGGTGATCGCCACCGGCACCGCTGCTGACGCGCCGGGCGCCCGGCCGGTGAGCGGTGAGCAGTTCGTGCTGCACCGGGGGACTGCGGTGGCCCGGGTGGGCCAGGTGGCCGCGGTGCTGCGTGAGTACTCCGTCGGTACCACCGCCTACACCGAGACCTGGGACGATGCCGATCTGCCGCCGATGGGCTGCGGGATCGTGCTCGTCCCGTGGCCGAACCGGGTGGCCGACGGCCGCTGGAGCCACGCCGGCGTCACCCAGCAGTTGGACATCACCGAACCCGGCCGCGGTCATGCCAGCCACGGTCTGCTCAGAAACACGGCGTACCACGCGGTGTCGGTGAGCCCGGAGGTGGTGACACTGGCCGCATCGGTGTACCCGCAGCACGGATACCCGTTCAGCCTGGACACCTCGGTGACCTACGCGCTCACCGACGACGGGTTGCGGGTGACCCACCGGATCTCCAACGTCGGCAGCGGACCGGCACCGTTCGGCGTCGGTACCCATCCGTACCTGCGGGTCGGTGACGTGCCGGTGGCCGACCTGGTGCTGACCGTCACGGCCGACTCGACGGCGACCGTCGACGAGCGGTTGATCCCGACCGGTCTGCAACCGGTCGGCGGTGGGCCGCTCGACCTCCGCAGCGGGGTCCGGCTGGGTGCGGTGTCAGCGGACGCCGCGTTCACCGACCTCGACGCTGCACGACGGCCGGGTCGAGCATCGGTTGCAGGCACCCGACGGCCGCGGTGTGGTGCTGTGGGCCGACGAGGTGTTCGGCTGGGTGCAGGTGTTCACACCGACGGAGTTCCCAGCACCGGGGCACCCGGATGCCCGGCTGGCGGTCGCCGTCGAGCCGATGACCTGTGGGGTGAATGCCCTGAACAACGGCTGGGGGCTGCTCAGCGTTGCGCCCGGCGAGACCTGGTCGGGTTCGTGGGGCCTTACCCCGTTCTGAGCACGCAGGTCAGCGCGGGCGGTCCGCCCAGCGCTGCAGGGTGACGGCCCGCTCGGCGGCATGCTCGACGATCCGCCCCGGGTACCCCGACGGCGGGCCGCCGGGCAGCTCCCATGGTTGGTGGACGGCCTTGCCGGGCACGTCGCGCAGCTCGGGGACGAACCGGCGGACGTAGTCTCCGTCCGGGTCGTGCTTCTCGCCCTGGAACACCGGGTTGAAGACCCGGAAGAACGGTGCTGCCTGCGACCCGGAGCCGGCCACCCACTGCCAGCCATGCGTGTTAGACGCTGCGTCGCCGTCGACCAGATGCTCCATGAAGTGGTGTGCACCGGCCTGCCAGGGCAGGTGCAGATCCTTGATCAGGAAGGACGCGACCACCATCCGGATCCGGTTGTGCATCCAGCCCTCGGCGAGCAACTGGCGCATCCCGGCGTCCACCACGGGGTAGCCGGTGCGCCCGTGTTTCCACTGCTCCAGGTGGTGGTCGGCGTCGGCTCCGGAATCCCAGTGCATCGCGTCGATCACCGGATCCACCGAGCGGGTCAGCGTTTCCGGCCGGTGGAACAGGATGTCGGCGTAGAACTCGCGCCAGGCGAGCTCGCGACGGTAACTGGCAGCACCCTTGGTCCCGCGTGACGACAGGTCGTGCAACAGCGTGCGCGGGTGCAGAGTGCCCCACTTGAGGTAGACCGACATCCGGCTGGTGCGGTCCAGGTCGGGCCGGTCCCGGCTCCGGTCGTAGCCGTCGACATCGTCGTCCAGAAACTGCAGCCAGGCCCGGCGGGCAGCCTCCTCACCGGCGTCGGGCAGCGTGGGTCCGGCCCGGGCGGTCACCAGCTCGCTCGGCTTCCAGTGCTTGCCGGGCAGCCCGCTCGGATCCAGCCACGCCACCCCCCCTGGGCCACCGGCCGGGCGTCGCCAGCCGTGTTCGGACCAGGCGTGCCAGTACGGCGTGAACACCGCGTACCGGGTGCCGTCCGACTTGCGGACCCGTCCCGGTGCCACTGCGTACGGCGAGCCGGTGGCGACGAGGGTGATGTCCGCGTCGGCCAGGGCCTTCTCGACCGCCCCGTCGCGCCGTCGACCGTAGGGCCCGTAATCGGCCGAGATGTGTACCTCGGAGGCGGACAGGGCGGTGGCGACCCGCGGGACGATCGTCGCCGGCCGTCCGTGGACGATCAGCAGCCGGCCGTCGAGTGCGTCGTTCAGGGTGGCCAACGACGCGGCCAGGAACCGTCTGCGTGGCGCACCGGACGGCTTCATCAGGGCGTCGTCCACCACGAACAACCCGAGCACCTCGCGGCCGTCAGCCGCCGCGGCCAGCAGCGCCGGGTGATCGTCGGTGCGCAGGTCACGGCGGAACCACAGCACTGCAGGAACAGCCATGACGCCCACTGTGCCCGGTGGTCAGGGAGCTGAAACGCGCTGTGCGGCCACAATGTCCTCTGGACGGACTGGGATGCGCGCCAGGGCCAGGCCGGTGGCGGCCCGGATCGCGGCGACGATGGCCGGTGTTGACGAGATCGTCGGCGGTTCCCCGATCCCTCGCAGCCCATACGGTGCATGCGGGTCTGCGTATTCGAGGACGTCGACGTTCATCGTCGGCATGTCCAGGATGGTCGGGATCAGGTAGTCAGTGAAGGAGGGGTTGCGGACCAGCCCGTTGACCACCTGAATCTCCTCCATCACCGCCAAGCCGAGCCCCTGCGCGGAGCCGCCGTGGATCTGCCCGAGGACTGCCTGCGGGTGCATCGCGCGGCCCACGTCCTGGGCGCAGTCCAGTGCCACGACCTTGACCAGCCCGAGCTCTCGGTCGACGTCGACGACCGCCCGATGCGCGGCGAACGCAAACTGGACGTGGGCATCGCCCTGGCCGGTCTCCGGATCCAGCCGGTGCGTCGGCCGGTGCCGCCACTGAACGGTCTCGGCGATCATCGCCTCGCCGAGGACATCGGTGATCGCGATACTGCCGGCGTCGGATACAACGCGGCCGTCCTCGATCCAGAGTTCGCCGGAGAGTCGGGCGGAAGCCTTGTCCAGCAACGCTTCGCGCACCTTGACACAGGCGGCCTGGACCGCGCCTCCGGTGACGTAGGTCTGTCGGGAAGCCGATGTGGAGCCGGCTCCGCCGATGCCGGTGTCGGCCGGGTGGACGGTCACCTGATCGACACCGAGTTCGGTGCGGACAATCTGCGACTGGATGGTCACGATGCCCTGCCCGACCTCGGCGGCCGCCGTGTGCACCGTGGCCGCGGGTACCCCGCCGACCACCGCGAGCGTGACCCTGGCGGTGGAATAGTCATCGAAACCCTCGGAGAAGCCGACGTTCTTGATGCCGACGCCGTAGCCGACGCCGCGGACCACCCCCTCGCCGTGGGTGGAGTTGGCCAGTCCTCCGGGCAACTGCCGCAGGTCGAAGTCATCGGGCCCGCGGGCGCCGTTCGCCGGCATCGGCATGTCCCGTACCCGCCGGACCAATTCGGCCACCGGCGCGGCGGAGTCGAGCACCTGACCGGTGGCGATCCGGTCGCCCTCGGCGAGCGCGTTGACGATCCTGATCTCGGCCGGGTCCATGCCAAGAGCGTCGGCCAGCCGGTCCATCTGGGTCTCGTAGCCGAAGGCGGCCTGTACCGCTCCGAATCCGCGCATCGCTCCGCACGGCGGGTTGTTCGTGAAAACGCCCACCGATTCGATCTCGACGTTGGGCACCACGTACGGTCCGGCGCCGAGCGCCCCGGCGTTGGCGACGACCGCCGGAGTGCTGGAGGTGTAGGCGCCACCGTCGAGCACTATCCGGGCCCGGACGTAGACCAGCCGGCCGTCGCGGGTGGCGCCGTGCTCGTAGCGCATGCGCGCCGGATGTCGGTGCACGTGTCCGTAGAAGGACTCCTCGCGGTTGTAGACCATCTTGACCGGACGCCCGGTGTGCAGTGCCAGCAGGCAGGCATGCACCTGCATGGACAGGTCCTCCCGAGCGCCGAAGGCGCCGCCGACGCCGGCGAGGGTGACCCGCACCTGGCCCGGCCGCAGGCCCAGCACATCGGCCACCTGGTCGCGGTCGACGTGCAGCCACTGCGTTGCCACGAAGAGGTCGATGCCGTCGTCGGCGGGTACCGCCAGTCCGGACTCCGGGCCGAGGAAGGCCTGGTCCTGCATGCCGACCTCGTAGTCGCCGGAGACCACCACGTCCGCGACCGCCTGCGGGTCGCCCTGCCGGATCCACAGTCTCCGCACGATGTTGCCGTCGGGATGGATGTCGGCCGCCTCGCCGTCGGCGGCGGCGACCGGATCGGTGACCGGCTCCAGAATCCGGAAGTCGACGGTGATCAACTCCGAGGCGCGGCGAGCGGTCTCGGGGTGGTCCGCGGCGACGATGGCCACCGGTTCCCCGACATAGCGCACGGTGCCCTCGGCGAGCGCGGGTTGATCCCGCCGCTCGAGGCCCACCAGGTTGGTGCCGGGCACATCCGCATGGGTCAGCACCGCGGCCACCCCTGGCACGGCGAGGGCTTCGGCGATCCCGATCGAGCGGATCACCGCGTGCGGGTGAGGGCTGCGAAGGGTTGCGCCCCACAGCATCCGCTCTGCCCACAGGTCGGACGAGAAGGCGAATTCGCCTTGCACTTTCAACGTTCCGTCGGGCCGGATGGGGCTGGTTCCGACACCGCCGTCGATAAGGGTCCGGCTGGGCGCGTCGCTGGTCGTGGTCATCTGCCCGCCCGTTGTTCGGCTGCAGCGAGATGCACCGCATCGAGAATCTTCTCGTAGCCCGTGCACCGGCACAGATTGCCTGCCAACGCTTCCCGGATCTCACCATCGGTCGGATCCGGTTGCCGGGCGAGCAGGTCGGTCGAGGCCATGATCAGTCCGGGCGTGCAGAACCCGCACTGCACCGCCCCGGCGTCGAGGAAGGCCCGTTGCAGCGGGCTGAGCTCGCCGGTGTCCGCCAGTCCCTCCACCGTGGTGATCTCGCAGCCTTCCGCCTGTCCGGCGGCCACCAGACAGGCGCACACCGGGACGTTGTCCAGAAAGACGGTGCACGAACCGCACTCGCCCTGCTCGCAGGCGTTCTTGGAGCCGGGGAGGCCGAGGCGCTCGCGCAGCACGTACAGCAGGCTCTCACCGGGCCACACGTCCTCGGCGGTCCGCGGCTCACCGTTGATCCGGCAGGTCACCCGCATGTCGTCAGGCCCTCCTCAGGTCGGCCCAGGCCCAGCCCAGGGTGCGGCGGGCCAGCACCCGCAGTGCGTGGCGGCGGTAGTCGGCGGATCCACGGACGTCGTCGATGGGCGATGCGGCCGCCGCGACCAGCTCCGCGAACCTGGTGGACACGGTGTCGGGCAGCGGTGCCAGGGCTTCCCAGCGGTCCGCGAGCTCGGCGGTGAGGAAGTCCTCGGCTTCCGGCGCGGGTCGGGTGGTCGGTGCCGCGGACCCGATCCCGGTGCCCACGCGGCGGCTGACCGGATCGAGATCGAGGGCAAACGATGCGACCGCGATCACCATCGCGTTGCGGGTGCCGATCTTGGCGAACTGTTGTGCTCGCCGGCCCGTCGGTATCCGCACCGCGGTCACCAGCTCGTGCGGCTCCAGCACACTGCGCTTGACGCCGGTGAAGTACTCCCGGACGGGTACCGATCGGGAGCCCTGGGTGGACTCGATGAGCACGTCGGCCCGGGCCGCGACCAGGGGCGGCAGAGCATCACCAGCCGGGGACGCGGTGCCGACGTTGCCGCCGACGGTGCCCGCATTGCGGATCTGCGGCGAACCGACCGTGCGCGCGGCCATCGCCAGTCCCGGCAGCAGGGTGCCCAGTTCGGCGAGGATCCTGGTGTAGGTGACCCCGCTGCCCAGCAGGAGGTGGCCGTCATCGGTGGACCACTCCGCGAGATCGGTCGCCGGCCGCAGGTCGAGCAGGCCGGTCGGTCGCAGCCGGCCGAAGTTGATCCCGACCATGACGTCGGTGCCGCCGTTGATCGGGAGGAGGCGAAGGTCGGCGGCCAGGGCGGACAGCGCCTCGGCACGGGAGGTTGCCCGGATCATCTCCATCGCCGTCACCCCCGGCCTCGGTCGTGCGCACCCGCGATGTTGCGAGTGGCAGTAGTGAACTACGCCCGGGCCGCGGCCGTCGAGTGCGGTTGGTCAACCCACCCGTGTCCGCGGGCGGTTACCCCGGCGCCGTCCGTTCTGTGCGGACTATCCCCTTCGGGGGTAGGGATGCAACTCAGGAACGGTCGTCCGGAGCGACGTAGTCGCGCTCGGTGTATCCGGTGTAGACCTGCCGCGGGCGACCGATCTTGGTGGCCGGGTCGTTGATCATCTCGCGCCACTGGGCGATCCAGCCGGGCAGCCGGCCGATCGCGAACAGCACCGTGAACATCTTCGTCGGGAAGCCCATCGCCTTGTAGATCAGGCCGGTGTAGAAGTCGACGTTCGGGTAGAGCCTGCGGGAGATGAAGTAGTCGTCGGAGAGGGCGACCTCTTCGAGCTGCTTGGCCAGGTCGAGGAGTTCATCGTTGCCGCCGAGGTCGGCGAGTACCTGGTCGGCGGTCTGCTTGACGATCGCCGCGCGCGGGTCGTAGTTCTTGTAGACCCGGTGGCCGAAGCCCATCAGCTTGACGCCGGGTTCCTTGGCCTTGACCCGCTTGACGAACGTGTCGATGTCGCCGCCGTCGTCGCGGATGGCGCCGAGCATCTCCAGGACGGCCTCGTTGGCACCGCCGTGCAGCGGCCCGAAGAGCGCGTTGATGCCCGCCGACACCGAGGCGAACAGGTTCGCATTCGACGAGCCGACCAACCGCACGGTGGAGGTCGAGCAGTTCTGCTCGTGGTCGGCGTGCAGGATCAGCAGCTGGTCCAGCGCCTTGACCAGCTTGGGGTCGACCTCGTACGGCTCGGCCGGGAAACCGAACGAGAGCCGGAGGAAGTTCTCCACCAGGCCGAGCGAGTTGTCCGGGTAGAGCAGTGGCTGGCCGACCGTCTTCTTGTAGGCGTACGCCGCGATGGTGGGCAGTTTGGCCAGCAGCCGGACCGTCGAGAGCTCCACCTGATCGGCTTTGAACGGGTCGAGCGAATCCTGATAGAACGTCGACAGCGCCGACACCGCCGAGGACAGCACCGGCATCGGGTGGGCGTCGCGCGGGAAACCGTCGAAGAACCGCTTGAGATCCTCGTGCAGCAGCGTGTGCCGGCTGATCCGGTTGCTGAACTCGGCCAACTGCGTCGGTGTCGGCAGTTCACCGTTGATCAGCAGGTAGCTGACCTCGATGAAGCTGGAGTGCTCGGCCAGCTGCTCGATCGGGTATCCGCGGTACCGGAGGATCCCGGCGTCGCCGTCGATGTAGGTGATCGCGGAGGTGGTGGAGCCGGTGTTGGTGTAGCCCTGGTCGAGCGTGACGATGCCGGCGGTGCTCAGCAGCTTGGAGATCTCCACACCGGACGCACCCTCGGTGGCCGGGATCACCTTCAGGGGCAGTTCGGTGCCGTTGTAGGAGAGCACGGCGTGATCAGGTGCCGGCCCTGCGGAACTCGTGGTCGTCGCGGGGCTCTGCTCGGGGGCCTGGGTCGCCTCAGTCATTGCAGGTGATCGCCTCTCGGTCGCGACTGCGTTCCCGCAGCCGTTGCGGGAACGCCGGCGCCCGGGTCGGGCATGACGTCGTCGCACTTGCCTGAGGTCACCCAGGTTACTGCCGGGTCACCTCGGCGGCGGCAGCGGCCCGCGGACCTGCGGGGGACCCTACGGCGGGGCGCCGCGGTTGCCCGAATCGCCCGTACTGTATGTGCTGTGACCTGGATCGCAATGGTGCGATAGCCGGCGAGCCCACGGCCCACCGACAGGCCTTCACCGGAGAAGGAGCCCTCCCCGATGTCGATGAACCTGGCTGCTGTCCTCGCCGAGTCGGCAATGCGTCACCCGGACGCGGACGCGGTCGTCATGGGGTCCCAGCGGATCAGCTACGCGGAGCTGTGGGAACAGTCCCGGCGGTACGCCGCTGTGCTCGCCGAGGAGGGCGTCAAGCCGGGAGACCGGGTCGCTCTGCTGCTGCCCAACGTGCCGGACTTCCCGCGGGTGTACTTCGCCGCGCTCTCGCTGGGCGCGGTGGTGGTGCCGGTGCATGCCCTCCTGGTGGCCAGGGAGATCAGCTATGTGCTGACCGACTCGGGAGCAACGCTGCTGGTCGCGGCGCTGCCGCTGCTGGCGCAGGGCAGGCCGGCGGCCGAGCAGGCCGGCGTCAAATTGCTCGCGGTGATGGGCGGTGACGACGTCGACCGGCTCGACGAGCGGGCCGCCGGCGCCGACCCGGTGGACTCGTACGTGATCCGCGAGCCCGAGGACCCCGCGGTGATCCTCTACACGTCGGGAACCACCGGCTCGCCCAAGGGCGCCCTGCTCACCCACCTGAACATGACCATGAACGCGATCGTCACCGCGACCTCCGTCATGACCCTCAGCGGCGACGACATCATCCTGGGCTGCCTGCCGCTGTTCCACTCGTTCGGCCAGACCTGCGCCATGAATGCCGGGTTCTTCGCCGGTGCGACCCTGGTGCTGCTGCCGCGGTTCGACGGGGCCGGCGCGCTGGATCTGATCGTCACGGAGAACGTCAACGTCTTCATGGGCGTCCCGACCATGTACATCGGGCTGCTCGCGGCCGCCCGGACCGACGACCGGCGTCCCACACTGCGGATGGCCGCTTCGGGCGGTGCCAGCCTGCCGGTCGCCGTCATCGACAAGTTCGCGGAGATCTTCTCGGCGGACATCTACGAGGGCTACGGACTCTCCGAGACGTCGCCGGTGGCGACATTCAACCAGCCGGCCTACGGGCGCAAGCCCGGCACTGTCGGCCGGGGTATCTGGGGTGTCGACGCGGCCATCGCAGCGGCCGAGGTCGAGGGCCGGATCGAGCTGCTCGGCGTCGGCGAGATCGGCGAGGTGGTGATCCGCGGGCACAACATCTTCGCCGGTTATCTGAACAACCCGGAGGCGACCGCCGCGGTGATGGTGGACGGCTGGTTCCGTTCCGGCGACCTCGGCACCATCGACGAGGACGGCTTCCTGAGCATCGTCGACCGGAAGAAGGATCTGATCCTGCGCGGCGGCTACAACGTGTACCCGCGCGAGGTCGAGGAGGTGCTCGCCGGGCACCCGGGCGTCGCCCAGGTCGCGGTGATCGGGTTCGCCGACGACGAGTACGGCGAGGAGATCTGTGCCGTCGTGGTGCGCTCTCCCGAGGGTGTCGACCTCGACGGAGCCACCCTGATCGCCTGGTCCCAGGAGCGGCTGGGCCGGCACAAGTACCCGCGCCGGGTGGAGTTCGCCGAGTCGTTCCCGCTCGGCCCCAGCGGCAAGATCCTCAAGCGGGAGCTCGTCAAGGACCTGTAGCGGCCGCCGGATCGGGTGAACATGCGCACCGGGCCGGGCATCGCGCGCCCGGTTCGGCGGCAGAAGTCCGGATCGGGCCGGGCAGGTATGAGAGTCTGGCTGTAGGCGCCGGGCAGCTCCCGCTTGATCCGGCGCGTCTGTACCCGGGCCGCCCATGGCCGAGACGCCCCGTCCCGTTGGTTCGGCGGGGCCGTCGAGACGACGAGCAACGATCGGGGAATGCATGCGCGCCAGGTATCTGGTGATCGGACTGGTACTGGTGTTGGCCGGGGTGACCGGAGTGCTCGTCTACCGGAACCAGCAGCAGGTCGACGACACCGCCTCCGGGGTGGTGATCACCGTCACCCAGACCGTGGGAGCGTCGTCGGCGCCCGGCTCCCGGTCCGATCCGGCGCTGCCGTCCAGCACGCCGCCGACGACCACCTCTCCCGCCGGCCCGTCCACCCGGTCTTCGGCGAAGCCGACGACCAGCAGGCCACCGACATCGTCGACCTCGGCGTCCCCCACCACGTCCGCCGCCGGGCGGCCGGTGTCGAACGTGCCGATGAAGAAGCTGAAGAAGGGCGAGAAGCCGCCGCAGTTCGTCATCTTCTCCTTCGACGGGGCCGGCTCCCACGAGAAGTGGCACGAGTTCATGAACGCCGCTGCGCCCACCGAATCCCGCTTCACCGGATTCCTCTCGGGGATCTACCTGCTCGAGTCGGCCAAGGCGGATGCCTACACCGGTCCCGGCCACAGCCCCGGCGCGGCCTCGATCAGCTTCGGTGGCACTGCCGACGAGGTCATCACCGAGGTCGAGGACCTGAACGAGGCGTATGCCAGGGGCCACGAGATCGGCACCCATTACAACGGCCACTTCTGCGCCGGCAACGAGCCGAGCGGCGCGTCCTGGTCGACTGCCGATTGGAACAGCGAACTGGCCCAGTTCTTCGGGTTCCTGAAGAACTGGAGGTCCATCAACGGGCTGCCGGACGCGCCGGCCCTGACGGTGCCGCTGGACTCCATCAAAGGCGGTCGGACCCCATGCCTGGAAGGTGAACTCGACGCGCTGATCCCGGCCTGGAAGAAGCACGGCATGACGTACGACTCGTCGATCAACGCGCCATCTCCCGGCCTGTCCTGGCCGGCGAAGCTCGACGGGATCTGGGAGTTCTACATGCCCTACATCTACTCGCCGGGCTTCGACGGCATGACCGTCGCCATGGACTACAACTTCTGGGTGAAGTTCAACGGCGGCAAGGACGATCCGGCCTCCGCGCCGGAGTTGCGGCAGAAGGTCGCCGCCACCTACGAATACATGTGGGACGAGGCGTACAACGGCAACCGGGCGCCGATCCTGATCGCCAACCACTTCAACAAGTGGAACGGAGACTCGTTCAATCCGCCGGCCAAGGACTTCATGCAGGACAAGTGCGGGCGGCCGAACACCTACTGCGCCACGTACTCCGACGTGATCGCCTGGATGGAACTGCAGGATCCGGCCGTCATCGAGGGGTTCCAGTCGCTGCCGGCGGTCGCCGCCGGTCCCTGATGGCGGCGGGTCTACCCGGTTCCAGCGGCCGGACGTGCGAATCTGGGAGACCGGAGGCAGCACGAGGAGATGGTGAATGCGCAGGTACCTGACACTGGCGGCGGTGGTGGTGCTCGCCGTGATCACCGGCGTGCTCGTGTACCAGGGAAACCAGGATCCGGCCTCGGCCGGAGGCACGGTGGCCGGCAGCCCGACCAAGGCGCCGACGACGACGTCGTCGGGAACAGCGGCGCCGGCGACCCGGAAGCCAACGAACGTGCCGATGACCAAGGTCAAGCCGGGTGGGTCGCCGCCGCAGTTCATCATCTTCTCCTTCGACGGCGCCGGCGACCACGCGAAGTGGCAGGAGTTCATGCAGGCCGCGGCGCCGACCGACTCCCGGTTCGATGCCTTCCTCACCGGGCTGTACCTGCTCTCCGACGACAACGCCGATGAGTACACCGGTCCCGGACACGCGGCCGGGAAGTCGTCCGTCGGCTTCGGCGGCACCGACGCCGAGATCGCCACCCGGATCAAGGATCTGAACGCGGCCTATGCGGCCGGGCACGAGATAGGCACCCACTACAACGGTCATTTCTGCGCCGGCAACGAACCGAGCGGCGCGTCCTGGTCCACTGCCGACTGGAACAACGAACTCGACCAGTTCTTCGGCCTGCTCAAGAACTACAAGAAGAACAACCCCGGCGCCGACCTGCCCACCCTCAAGGTCCCGACGAAGTCGATCAAGGGTGGCCGGACTCCCTGCCTCGAGGGGGATCTGAAGCAACTGATGCCGGCCTGGAAGCAACACGGTCTGACCTACGACTCGTCGATGAACGCCCCGAGCTCCGGGGTCTACTGGCCGCAGAAGGTGAACGGCATCTGGGAGTTCTACATGCCCTACGTCTACTCGCCAGGCTTCGACGGCATGGTCGTCAACATGGACTACAACATGTGGGTGAAGTACAACGGCGGTGCCGACCAGCCGGAGACGGCACCCGACCTGCGGAAGAAGGTCTACCAGACGTATACCCACATCTACGACGAGACCTACAAGGGCAACCGGGCGCCGGTGATCATCGCGAACCACTTCAACAGCTGGAACGGCGACTCGTTCAACCCTGCGGTGCTGAAGTTCATGAAGAACTACTGCGGCAAGCCCGACACGTACTGCACCACCTACTCCGACGTCATCGCCTGGATGAAGGTGCAGGACCCTGACTACCTTCAGCACCTGCTCGACCAGCCCCCGGTGGCCGCAGAGGCCCCACGCTGAGCGCTCCGGTCAACTCGGATGATCCGGTGACGCCGAGCGTGCAAAGATCGCCATCCATGGGGCACAGTTCCGGTAGTGCAGAGGCGGCGGTCGTCCCGATGCCGGCCGTCACCGTGCGCCCCGTGTTGCCGGCGCTGCCGGGCGCCCTGATCCGCGCCGGCTGCGCGGCGCTCTGCCTGCCGCTGATCCTGCTGCAGCCGCACCCGGAACTGCCCGGCGCGGTGCTCGCCCTGCTGCTGCTGCTCCGCGGCGCGCTACTACGACGGCCGGTGACCGCGCCCCACCTACTGATGGCGGGAGGCGCCCTGGTCATCGGTGCATTGGCCGCCACCACCCACCACCCGGTGCCCGCGGAGGTCGGCCTGGCCGCTGCGGCGTTCATCCTGTGCCTCCCCGTCCCGCCGCCGCCGCCGGCCTCACCCGAAGAGCGCTCGCGGGCCGCGGCGCTGCTCGACCGGTCTCCGGGCGACGCACTCGCCCCGTTCCTGCTGCGCACCGACAAGGCGTACGTGTTCGCAGCCGGAGGCGGCAGCGTGATCGGCTACCGGGTGCGGTTCGGTATCGCTGTCGCCTCGGGAGATCCGGTGGGCCCGCCCGAGCACCGGGATGCGGCGATCGCGGAGTTCCGGCGGGTGGCCGCGGCCAACGGCTGGCGTCCAGCGGTGCTGGGCGCCGGAGCGGCGGCCGCCGTGCAATGGCGTGCATCGGGCCTGCGGGGCCTGGCATTCGGCCGGGACGTGGTGCTCGACGTGGCAACGTTCGGCACCGTCGGGCGGCCGTTCCGCAATCTCCGGCAGGCCGTGCAGCGCGCGACGAATGCCGGGATGACGGTGCAGGTGGTGCGCGAGGCCGCGCTCGACCCGGACCTGCGGGCGGAGCTGACCGATGTCGTCGCGGACGGCGACAAGACCGTCGGACGCGGGTTCTCGATGGTGCTCGACGGGCTGATGGACGGTTCGCACCAGCACACTCTGCTGGCGGTTGGACGGGACCGCAGCGGTCGGGTGGTGGCCTTCCAACGCTATGGAATCGCCGGCAACGGCTCTGATCTCGCCCTGGATGTGCCGTGGCGTCGTCGCGGCAGCGGCATCAACGGGATGGACGAGAAGCTCGTCGCCGCCATGTTGGAGTGGGGCGGCGAGCATGGGGCGCAACGGATCTCCCTGGCGTTTGCCGCCTTTCCGGAACTGTTCGACGACCATCACGGGCCGGCCAGGATGGTCGGATACCGCATGGTGCGCGGGCTGGACGGGCTGATCAGATTGGAATCCCTGTACCGCTTCCTGCGAAAGTTCCACGCCTTCGGTCCGCAGCGGTTCGTGCTGTTCCGGCCGCTGGCCCTGGTGCCGGTGCTCGCCGCCCTGCTGACGGTGGAATTCTCCCCGAACTGACCACCCGCGGTTTCGCATGCCGCACCGGGCCGGCGCACAGGAAAGGCACAGCAGCGCCGGTGAGGCTCCTTGACAGGTCGCCCGATCAGGTCGGGCACACCGGGAGGAGTCCGCCGTGGAGCATCAGGATCGGGTCGAGGCGAGGCGCAGGATGGCCCGGCAGACCCGCGCACTCGCCTGGGGAGCCTCCGGCGCCGCGGGCGTGGCCGCGGTGGCGCTGACCGTCTGGATCGGCAATGCGGCCGCAGCCACCACCGAGACCACGACCGAGCCGACGACCAATTCCACCGGCGAGTCCGTCTCGACTGCCGCGGTCTCGACCACCGGCGGGTCGACCACCGGGGCAGCGACAGCGGGCGGGTCGTCCGCGGCGCAGATCACGGTGCCGACCGATGCGACGGCTGCCGCCACCGCGCAGGAGCAGGGCACCGAGGAACAGACCACTGAGCAGCAGAGCGCCGAGCAGTTGACCTCAGCGGCAGCCCCGGAGCAGCAGTCCGACGGCTCCGGGTCCGACGCCGGGTCGGGTGGATCATGACCGGCCGTACTGCGCGGGTCGACCGGCAGATCTGGTCGACAACGGCAACGCTGGTGGTCACCGAGCCGCGGGCACTGACGATGGCCGTCCGGCTGCTCGACCGGGACCTGACGGCTGTGGAGCGGGCCTGCAGCCGGTTCACCCCTACCTCGGAACTCGCCGACGTCCTCCGGCGTCCCGACCGGCTGCATACCTTGTCGCCGGTGCTCAACGAGCTCGTCGGGGCGGCGCTCCGAGTGGACCGTGCCACCGACGGCCTGGTCGATCCGACGGTGGCGGCGGCCGTCATCGCCCTCGGCTACGACCGCGACCTCGGTGCGCTCGCCGGTCGGGACCCGGAGCTGGGCGCGGCCCGCCCGGCCCCGGGTACCGGCGGCATCCGGCACGACCCGGTGGCCGGGACGCTGAGGGTGCCGACCGGGGTCGGGCTCGACCTCGGCGCGACGGCGAAGGCCTGGGCGGCCGACCGGGCGGCGGCCCGGATCGCCGAGGCGGCCGGCTGCGGTGTGCTGGTCGGCATCGGCGGTGACATCGCGGTGGCCGGGCCGGCCCCGATCGACGGCTGGCGCATCGCCATCGCTGACGACCACCGGACCGCTGAGCAGTACACCCGGCAACGGGTCACCATCAGGGCGGGCGGACTGGCCAGCTCGTCGACAACGGCACGCCGCTGGTCGACGTCGGCCGGGCAGCGGCACCACATCGTCGATCCGCGGACCGGGAGCAATCCGCCGCCGGGTTGGCGGACCGTGTCCGCCGTTGCCGGTTCGGCCGTCGATGCCAACGCTGCCGCGACTGCTGCCATCGTGCTCGGCGCCGCGGCCCCGGACTGGCTCGCACACCGGGGGATGGCGGCCCGGCTCGTCGGTGTCGACGACGCGGTGCTCAGCGTCGCCGGCTGGCCAACCGATGTGATCGAGGCGGCGTGATGGACAGCGCAGTTCTCTGGTACTCCAGCCGCGCCACCGGTGCGGTGTCGCTGATCCTGTTCACCGCGGTAGTGGTGCTGGGCATGGCCACCGCCGGCCGGGCGTCCAGCGTCAGGCTGTCCCGGGCCGCCGTGCTGCGACTGCACCGGTACCTTTCGCTGACCGCGGTCGTGTTCCTGGTCGTGCACATCGGGACCGCGGTGCTGGACAACTTCGTCGACATCGACCTGATCGACGTGGTGGTGCCGTTCGCCGCGGGCTATTCCCCACTCTGGGTCGGACTGGGAACGGTCGCGGTGGATCTGGTGATCGCGATCGGCGTGACGAGCCTGGCCCGCCGGCGGTTGCCGGTCGTCGTGTGGCGGCTGCTGCACCTGTCGGCATACCTGCTGTGGCCGATGGCCCTGCTGCACGGCTGGTTCACCGGGGGCGGCGACGCGTCGACCAGGTGGATGCAGGCGATCGACATCGTCTGTGTGGCCGCCGTTGCCGTCGCCGCCCTGCGCTGGCGGCTGCGCCGTGATCGCCACCCGGACTCGGTCGCCCGGCTGGCCGCCGACCGGATCCACGCACCCGTCGGCGGAGGCTCGCGATGAGTGCGGCCGTGTGCCAGGACACTGCCGATCCGGCCGTCACGCTCCGACTGTTGGGCGGGCCGGTCGATCTCGAAGGGCACCGGCGCGGGCACGGGCCGCTGCGACCCATTCCGCTCCCTGAGTTGATCGAGGCATGCGCTCAGGTCCAGCTGGCGGGTCGCGGCGGCGCGGGATTTCCGATGGCGCGCAAACTGTCCGGTGTCGCCGGTGCCGGCCGCCGGCCGGTGGTGGTGGTCAACGCCTGCGAGGGCGATCCGACCTCGGCCAAGGACGGCCTGCTGATCCGCACCGCGCCGCACCTGGTTCTGGACGGGGCGTTGCTGCTCGCGGGCGCGCTGGCGGCCCGACGGGTGTGCGTGGCGGTGCACGGTGGAACCCTTTCGGCCGTGGCGTTGGCCCGGGCGATCGCCGCCCGTCCGGACGCTTCCGGGATCGAGATCGTCACCGTTCCAGCGCGGTTCGTCGCTTCCGAAGCCAGTTCCCTGGTGTCCCTGATCAATTCCGGTGATGCCCGGCCGCTCGGCGCTCTGGAGCCGATCTGGCGTCGTGGGGTCGACGGTGCGCCGACCCTGGTGGCCAACGCCGAGACTGTGGCGCAGGTGGCGGTGCTCCGCCGGCTCGGTGCTCGAAGCTTTGCTGCCGTCGGCACAGCTGACGAGCCGGGCACCGCCCTGGTGACAGTCGGCGGCCGCCCAGTCACCCGGCCGGGGGTGTTCGAGATCGTTACCGGAACCCGGCTGGATCAGGTGCTCGCTGCGGCCGGTGCGCCGGACCGGGGGTGGGTGCTGGTCGGCGGCCTGGCCGGAAACTGGATCACCCTCGATCGGTTGCGTGGGCTCCGATTCAGCACTGCCGGCCTCGCGGCGGTCGGGATACGCCGTGGCGTGGCGTCCTTCACGGTGCTGGACGACGCCGGCTGCCCTCTCGTCGAGACCGCCGCCGTGCTGCAGTATCTGGCTGCATCCTCGGCCGGCCGCTGCGGGCCCTGCCTGTTCGGACTGCCCGCTATCGCCGCCGACCTGACCGGGCTGCTGGCCGGGGACCCCGCTGCCCTTCCGAGGCTGCGCCGGCGGTTGCCGGTGATCAACGGGCGGGGAGGGTGCGGGCACCCGGATGGCGCGGTCAACCTGGCCGCCTCGGCGCTCGGCCTGATCGACGGATCCCTTGCCGACCATGCGAGCGCGCACCTGTCCGGTGCGGGATGTGCTGCGGCGCCGCAGATCCGGCTGCCGAGGACGGCGTGATGCCCGCCCCCATGCTGGCGTGGAATGCGCTGACCTGTCGGGCGCACGGCCTGTGCGCCGACGAGCTCCCCGAGGAGATCACGCTGGACGAGTGGGGCTACCCGCTGATCGCTGACGGACCGGTTCCCGCGCATCTGGTGCGACGCGCCCGGGCGGCCGCTGCCGCATGTCCGGTGCTGGCGCTGCGGCTCACCGCCGGCTGACCCGGCTGGCCTCCACGTCCTGCAGGGGTAGCGACACCTCACCCCTGTGCCGGACGCTACCGAGTTCGTGTGTCGTAGGGCGACGCCCCGCGTTCGGAACGATCGGATGCGTTGGGAACAGTTCGAACTGTTCCCGACGAGACGGACCGTTCCGAACGCGCGTCCCGGCGCAGCCGGCCATCGAAAGTCGGGCTTTGTGGACATGTGCCCACGGGTCAACACTGCGTGGATCGGCGTCGACCGACGGCGCCCTGGGGAAGGACCACCGATGAGACGTCGCATGATGATTGCCGCTCTCGGCATGGCGTTCGGGCTCGCCGCCGCAACGGGGGGCGCCGCCTGGGCGGCCGTACCGGACGCTGACGGCACCGTTCACGCCTGCTACGGCAAGGTCGGGGGCATCGTCCGGGTCATCGACCCGGCGAAGGGCGAACGCTGCCTGGCCAAGGCCGAGACCGCCTTCAGCTTCAATCAGACGGGCCTGCCGGGCGCGCCGGGAGTCGACGGTCAGGACGGGGCCCCTGGCCCGGCCGGCCCTTCGGGTGCGGTCGGTCCCGCTGGGCCGGCCGGCCCTGCAGGTCCTGACGGGCCTCAAGGCGTCAGCCCCACGGTCGCACCACTGGCGGTGGGCGACCGGCACTGCCCGGCCGGTGGTGCCGCGATCACCGATGCGGCCGGTTCGACGGCGTACGTCTGCAGCGGCACGGACGGGGCCGACGGGGCGCCGTTCTCCGGAAGCTTCACCAGCCCGAACGGCCTGTACTCGATCAACGTCACCGATGCCGGGGTGACCGTCAGGCACGGCACTTCGGGCTTCTCGCTGACCGGGGATGACGTGCGGCTGGAAGGTACTGACCTGACGGTTCGCGTGTCACAGGATGCCGACGTGCGGGTGGCGCGGAACGCTCAGGTCGATGTCGGAGCCACCACTGATCTGAGCACGGGTGCGGGACTGAACGTCACCGCAGGCACCGACGCGTCGATCGACATAGGCGCCAACGCGTCGGTCGCGGTGGGCGGGAATTCGACCGTCACGACCGGTGGGGTTCTCGATCTGGACGGGTCGTTGATCCGGCTCCATCCGGCCGTCTGCCGACCGGCCGCCCGGGCCCTGGACTCGGTCGCCGTTGACTCCGCTACATCCGGCCACATCGCCGCCGGATCGACCAGGGTCTGCATCGGCTGAGCGCGACGCCGGACGTGGCAGGGCCCGACCTCCATCGGGGGGAGGCCGGGCCCAGTCGTGGGGCTGGGGGATCAGCCGGTGGTGCTCGCAGTGAGGTCGTAGACGGTGGCGTTGCCGACGGTGGTGGCGGTGTAGTTCGCCTGCACCCAGGCGCTGATCTCCGAACCTGAGCCTGAGCCGCCACCTCCACCACCCATACCGCCGCCGGCGATGAAGTAGGAGATCTGCCCGTCGGCAACGTCTTGCTGGAACTCCGCCAGCGTCGGTGACGGGTCGGAGCCGCTGAAACCACCGATCGCCATCACTGCTGTGTCGGTGGCCAACTCATAGCCGGCGGCCGACTGGGACCCGATCACGGCCGCCGACCACGTGGTGTCGGTCGCATCCAGAAGCGCGGTCAGGTCCGAGGAGGTCGACGTGCCACCCCCGCCGGCGCCGCTCGGCGCACCACCGGCTCCCTGGCCTGCGGCGCCCTGGCTTGTGCCCCGGGCTGCGCCGCCCTGGCCGGCCGGCTGGCTCCCGCCGAATCCGCCCCGACCACCGCCGCCCATGGCGCTGGAACTGTAGCCGGCCGGCCCGGAGGTCGGGATGGACCCGGAGTGCGGGGTTGCCGCGGTTGCCACGGTGAAGGCCGCGGTACCCGACAGTGCGGTGATGCTGCCGATGATGAGTCCCACCGCGGCCAGCCTCCGCAGTCTCCCGGTGCCCAGGGCCAGCAGCGCAGCGCCGACGAGCGAGCCGATCAGCACGATCCACCGCAGCCACGGCAACCAGCCGGCAGCGTCCCTGCCCAGCAGGTAGAACGACCACCCGCCCGTTGCGACGATCATCAGCGACAACGTGCCGCGCACCGGGTGGTGGCTGCGCCCTCGCCAGAGCTCACGGCCGGCGACGGCGACCACCGCGGCGATCGCCGGCGCCAGAGCCACGGTGTAGTACGGATGCACTGTGCCGGACATGAACGAGAAGACCAGTGCGGTGACGACGAGCCAGCCGCCCCAGAGGATCAACGACGCGCGGATCCGGTCGGTGCGCGGGAGTTTCCGGGTGAACCAGACACCGGCGACGAGCCCGATCACGGCGGCGGGGAGCAACCAGGAGATCTCCGATCCGAACGAGGTGCCGAACATCCGGGTGATCCCGGTGGCGCCGCCGAAGCCGACGTTGCCGCCGCCACCACCACCGTTCCCCGAGCCGCCGAAGATCCGGCTCAATCCGTTGTAGCCGATCGCCAACTCCCACAAGGAGTTTCCCTCGGAGCCACCGATGTAGGGACGAGATCCTGCCGGCCACAACGCGACCAGGGCGACGTACCAGCCGGCCGAGACCACGACCGCGGCCGCGGCCGCGAGCAGATGCAGCAGCCGCCGCCGCATCGCGATCGGCGCCGCCACCAGATACACCAGAGCGAAGCCCGGCAGGACCAGCAGTCCCTGAAGCATCTTGGTGAGGAACGCGAAGCCGATGGCGGTGCCGGCGAATACCAGCCAACGCAGCGCCCCGCGGCCGTCCGGCTTGTCGACCGCCCGCACCACGCAGTACGCGGCGAACGTCATCAGCAGCACCAGTAGCGCATCCGGATTGTCGAACCGGAACATCAGAGCCGCAACGGGAGTCAGCGCAATGAGGGCACCGGCGACCAGGCCGGCGGCCGCCCCCGACCAACGCTTCACCGTCGCGTAGGTCAGAGCGACGGTCCCCACTCCCAAGAGCGCCTGGGGCAGCAGCAGCGAGAACGACGAAAACCCGAACACCCGAGCCGATGCGGTCATCAGCCAGAGCGAAGCCGGCGGCTTGTCGACGGTGATCGAGTTTCCGGCGTCCAGCGATCCGAAGAACCAGGCCTTGACGGACTGGGTACCGGCCTTCACCGCGGCGGAGTAGAACTCGTTGGCGTATCCGGAGGCCGGCAGGTCGTAGAGGTAGAGCACCGCGGTCAGCGCCAGCAGCGACCAGAGCAGTGGACGGGCCCAGCGTGGGTCCTCGACGGGGCCACGCACGATCCGGGCCCAGCGCCCCCGAACCGGCGGTTCGGTGGGCGGAACGGTCTGCTGCGCTGCGGCCGCGGGAACGGCCCTGTCGAGCGTCGGAGCGGTCATGATCATCGGGTCCTTTGCTGCGCAGATGTGCGCGGTGGCGGTGCCGAGCACCCCTCGGTGCCCACTGACGACTACGGTGCTGGCCGTGCCTGTGAGGGCCTCCGCTCGCAGCTTTGCGCTCGCTGTGAGCCTGCTGATCGCCGCGGAGTCGCCGGATCGGTGAGTCAGGCTGCGGTTCTGCGGAACACCCAGCTGCGCATCAACACGAATCGCAGCGCGGTGCCGGCCAGATTCGCTCCGATCAGCACGATCAGCTCGGCGGCCCGGGACGGCTCCGGCGAAAGGGCGTGCAGGGCGGCAAGGGACCCGCTGGACAGGGCGAGGGCCAGGAGGAAGATCCCGAAGCCCTGCACCTGATGTCGCGCCGCACCTTCGCGGCCGCGGACGCCGAAGGTCAGCCTTCGGTTGGCTGCGGTGTTGGCGATCGCGGTCAGCGCGAGCGCGATGAAGTTGGCCGCCTGCGATCCGGTGACCCCCGACAGCAGCACGAACAGCAGCAGATACGCGGCCGTCGAGACCAACCCGACGGCGCAGAACCGGACCAGCTGACGGAACATGCCGACCGGCACTCCCGGGGTGGCCGGCTCCAGCGGGGCCCGGCCGAGTTGTTCCCTGACCCTGCCGACTTGCACGGTGCCGGTGGCCAGCGCCCGTGCGATCCGCGCGACTCCCTTGAGGTCGGCCAACGCCGTGGCGACGATGTCCACCCTGGAATCCGGGTCGTCGATCCAGTCGACCGGGACCTCGTGGATGCGCAGTCCGGAACGCTCTGCCAGCACCAGCATCTCGGTGTCGAAGAACCAGCCGGTGTCCTCGACCATGGGCAGGAGCCGACGAGCTACGTCACCCCGGATCGCCTTGAAACCGCACTGGGCATCGGAGAAGTGCGCGGCGAGGGTGCCCCGCAGGATCAGGTTGTAGCACCGTGAGATGAACTCGCGCTTGGATCCCCGGACCACCCGAGATCCCCGATGCAGGCGGGTTCCGATGGCGAGATCCGAGTGGCCGGACAGCAGGGGCGCAACCAGCGGTGGCAGTGCTGCCAGGTCCGTCGACAGGTCCACGTCCATGTAGGCCAGCACCGCGGCGTCCGAGTCGGACCACACGGTCTTCAGTGCCCGGCCACGACCCTTCTCGGAGAGATGGACCGCCCGGACGCCGGGGACGGTCGCCGCGAGCTCGTCGGCGATCTGCGCGGTCCGATCCGTCGAGGCGTTGTCGGCCACCGTGATCCGGAAGGTGTACGGCAGATTCGCTGTCAGGTAGGCGTGCAGCCGGTGCACCGCGGGCGCCAGGTCGAGTTCTTCGTTGTAGACCGGGATGACGATATCCAGCGCAGTCGTCAACCGGTCCGGCTCGATCCGGGCCGCTTCGATCCGATGCAGCGGTACTGCACCGGCGGCCGGCGGGACGGTCTGTGTGGTCATGGTTCCACCGTGGGCCGCGGGACTGTGCCGACCCGTGGCCGGGACTGTGCGGCTGCTGTGACCGTGCGCCTCGGCGGAGAGCCCGACAGCACACTCTGCGCTGTCGGGCCGGGACCGACCCGACGCGCCACCGGACGTACCGCTCCCCGCCCGCTCGCCGGCTGCCCGCCGAGAACGGCCGGTGTGCTGGGATCAGGCGGTCAGGTCGTACACCGTGACGCCGCCGACCGACACCGCGGTGTAGTTCTGCGCTACCCAGGCGGCGATCTCCTGAGCCGCATCCGATCCGCTCTCGGCGGTACCGCCGAGGCCACCCCCGAGCGAGCCGCCGATGAAACGCCGGAGCAGCACCGGTCCGGCCACCAGGTACGCGCCGGCGAACGCCGGGAGCACCAGGAACGCCTGCAGCATTTTGGCCAGGAACGCCAGCCCGATCAACGCACCGCACCAGACGAGCCACTTCGTGCGACCGTCCTCGATGGCCCGTACCAGCATCCAGGCGGCCGCCACCAGGGCGAGCACCATCAGCGCATCAGGGTTGTTGAATCGGAACATCAAGGCGGCCACCGGGGTCAGCGCGAGGGCCGGCGAGCAGAGCGGCGCCGGCCCCGGCCACCCGGCGAACCGCCGAATACAGCAGTCCGACCGATGCGATTCCCATCAGGGCCTGCGGCAGCAGGATCGCAAACGAACTCAGACCGAACACCCTCACCGAGAGCGCCATGAACCACAGGGATCCCGGGGTCTTGTCCACCGTGATGGCGTTCGCGGCATCGCTGGATCCGAAGAAGAAGGCAGTCCAGGACTGCGATCCGGCCTGGGCAGCGGCGGAATAGAACGCGTTGGCCCAGCCCGAGTTCGCCAGGTCGCTCAGGTACAGCAACGCGGTCGCGGCCAGCAGGCCGAACAGCGCCGGCCGCGCCCAGGAGGGGTCGGCGACCGGGCCGCGCCACGCCCGCCGCGGCAGCGACCTGGTCGGTGTGGCAGCAGGCACCGATGGCGGCGCGAGAGCGGTGGTCATGGTGTCTCGCTCTGGACGACCGCGTCGGCGGTGGTGACCGTCAGCGGCGCGGTGGGTAGATCGGGGGTGCCGGGCCCGGATCGGGGCAACCGCACGGTGAACACGGTGCTGCCGGGGCGGCTCTGCACCGTCACGGTGCCGTGGTGCGCGCCGGTGACAGCGGCCACGATGGCCAACCCGAGCCCGGTGGAACCGGCTGCCCTTGACCGGGATCCGTCGCCGCGGACGAACCGACCGAAGATCTCCGACTGCAGCTCGGGCGAGATTCCCTCGCCGTTGTCGCTCACAGTCATCACCACGGCGTCCGGTTCGGCGCGCAGCTGGGTGACCACAGTTGTCCCGACGGGGGTGTGGGTACGGGCGTTGGCGAGCAGGTTGCCGAGGACCTGGTGCAGCCGCGCACCGTCGCCGCGCACGCTCACCGGGTCCTCCGGCAGATCCAGGCGCCATCGGTGCTCGGGCCCGGCGACCCGGGCGTCGGAGACGGCGTCGAGCGCGAGCAGGGTGAGGTCGACCGGTTCGTCCGCAAGTGGGCGTCCGGAGTCCAGCCGGGCCAGCAGCAGCAGATCGTCGACCAGAGACGTCATCCGCTGCGATTCCGACTCGACCCGGCGCAGCGCGTGCGTCACCGCGGCCGGGTCGTCACCGCTGCGCCCGGCCAGCTCGGCGTACCCGCGGATCGCGGACAACGGGGTCCGCAGTTCGTGTGAAGCGTCGGCGACAAAGCGGCGCACCCGGGTTTCCGAGGCCTGCCGAGCGACCAGTGCATTCGACACGTGGCCGAGCATCTGGTTGAGGGCCGCCCCCACCTGGCCGACCTCGGTGCGAGTATCGGTGTCGCGTTCCGGCACCCGCACACCGAGGTCGACCTCACCGCTGTGCAACGGCAGTTCGGCGACCGCACGGGCGGTTCCGGCCATCCGCTCCAGCGGCCGCAGCGAGCGGCGCACCGTGAAGAACACCACCAGACCGCCTGCCAGCAAAGCGATTCCGGAGACGATCGCCATGATCACGGTCAGCCGGGTCTGGGTCTTGGAGACGTCGGCCATCGGCAGGCCGGCGATCAGGATGCTGCCGTCACGCTGCTGCTCGGTGGCGAGCACCCGGTAGTCGTCGTCGCCGATCGTCAGGTCGTGCGGAGTGCCGTCCACCGGCACCGCCAGCAGTGCGGCGTCGTACTCGCCGGGGATCGGCGTGCAGGTGGTCGACCCGGTCAGGATGCCGGAGGCGGTGACGGTGCCCTCGGAGATCCGGGCGCCAAGGGTGCCGATCGACTGCCCGGGGCGGAACAGGAAGTCCGGTCTGCCCGGTGCCGCATTGGTGCTGGCACCACTGCACGGATCGGACGTGACGGTCGCCGGTGGCGTGGGCAGCTGCTGTCCGCGGCCGCCGAAGTCGTTCTGCAGGCGCGTCTGCGCCGCGAGCAGCTGCTGATCCTTCTGCCCGGTCAGATAGTCACTGAGGAACACCTGGGTGACGATCCCGATCGCGACGCAGACCAGGGTGATCACCGAGACGATCGCAACGATCAGCTTGGTGCGCAGCGAGATCGGGCGTCGGCCGATCGCCACCGGGGCAGGAGTTCCGGCGGGCTCAGCCAGTGGGCTTGAGGACATAGCCGAAGCCCCGCATCGTGTGGATCATCGGCTCCCGGCCGGCGTCGATCTTCTTGCGCAGGTAGGAGATGTAGAGCTCGACGATGTTGGCCTGGCCGCCGAAGTCGTAGTTCCAGACGCGGTCCAGGATCTGCGCCTTGGACAGCACCCGACGGGCGTTGCGCATCAGGTACCGCAGCAGTTCGAACTCGGTGGCGGTCAGCGAGATCAGCTCGCCGGCCCGGTGCACCTCGCGGGTGTCCTCATCGAGAGTCAGGTCGCCGACCGCGATCATCGAGGAGTCCGTACTCACCGCCAGATGTGAGCGGCGTAGTAGCGCTCGCAGCCGCAGCACCAACTCCTCGATGGAAAACGGCTTGGTGACATAGTCGTCACCGCCGGCGGTGAGTCCGGCGATCCGGTCCTCAACGGCATCCCGGGCAGTGAGGAACAGCACCGGCGTGCGATCCATGTCGGTACGGAGCCGCCGCAGCACGGTCAGACCGTCCATGTCCGGCAGCATCACGTCCAGCACCACCAGATCGGGCCGGAAGTCTCGCGCGGCCGCCACCGCGCTCGCGCCGTCCGGGGCGGTCCGGACGTCCCAGCCCTCGTAGCGCAGCGCCAGCCCGAGCAACTCGGACAGCGTCTGCTCGTCGTCGACGACCAGCACCCGGATGGGTCGGCCGTCCGGTCCGCGCAGTGATTCGCGGGAGGGGTCCTGGCGCACACCGGCGAACGGAGAGCTGATCGTCATGCCCCTCATCCTGAGCGGACCCGGTGTGCCTGGCCTGGGCCCTTGCTGTGCGTTCCCTGTGCCTGCGAAAGCAACCTGCCAGCGGAGGCACAGGCTGCCGACAGGTTGGTCGCCGATCCTCGCCAGGACGGGCCGAACGGCGCCCGACGAGGACAGGAGCACAGGCAATGCCGCAGGAGCAGTTTCCCCACAGCCCGACCGGACCGGCAACTCAGGGCGTCGCGCCCGAGCCCCCCACCACGCCGGTGCCGAGCGCCCCGGCGGCCGATGGTCACATCTGGGGCGATCCGGCTCCGACCGTCCGGCCGCGATCCTGGGCCCGCACCGCGGGGGCGGTCGCGGTTGCGGCGGCGGTGGCCGTCGGCGGGACCCTGGTGGTGACCGCCGGCAGCTCGGCCGGCACAGGCACCGGTGGACCCGGCGGCGCCGGCGGCCCCGGTGGGTTCGGGGGCCAACGCGGCGGCTACGGATCGGGCCCGAACGCCCAGTTCGGCACGCCCGGCGGACAGGGCGGCTTCGGCCAGGGCGGCCCGGGTCAGGGCGGTCCCGGCGCATCCGGTGGCACCGGAGCCGGACCGGGCACGGGCACCGGAACAGGCACCGGCACCGACCCCGGTCGGGCCGCCATCGGTAGCTGACGAGGCCCGACCGAGAACAGCGGCGCGCGGCCTGACCCACCACCGCGCGGCTCGCCGCTACGCTGACCGCCATGATCGCTGCCGTGCACACGCTGGTCTATGCCGACGACCCGGAGGCCGCCCGGGCCTTCTTCCGGGATGTCCTGCAATGGCCGCACATCGACACCGGCGGCGGCTGGCTGATCTTCAAGACCGGACCGTCCGAGCTCGGCGTGCATCCGACATCGGGCGAGGGCTGGTCGACCGGGATGCATCACGAGATCTCGCTCGTCTGTGACGACCTCGACTCGACCATCACCGAGCTGACGGCCAAGGGCGCCGAGTTCATCGGCGAGATCCGGGACGAGGGCTTCGGCCGGGCCATCCAGGTGAAGGTTCCCGGAGCCGGTCCGGTACTGGTCTACGAGCCCAGGTACGCCCCGCCCGCGGTATCGATCTGAGCCGCGGATGGGGAGTTGTGCCCATCACGATCCGTCTGATCGGGAGGACTCGGCGGCCGGCACCGCCTAGTGTCGAGCCCGCACCGGGGCGTCCCCGGTGACGACGAGGGGGCACACGATGGGGGCACGGCTTCGCAAGGTGGGGATTCTGGTGGTGGCGCTGATCGCGTCGCTACTGGTGGTTCCGGGAACGGCAAACGCCGCACCGTCCCGGTACAACGAGTACTACCACTACTTCGACACCGGCAACGCCAAGATCCCGTATCACGACAGTCGTTGGGTGCCACAGGGCCTGACCAAGCTGGGCGAGAATCGCCTGGTGATCGCGTACTACGACCGATTCCACCGGTACAACAGCATCATCACGATCATCGACCGGGCGACCGGCAGGTACGTCAAGACACTGCACCTGGACACCAAGTCGCACGTCGGTGGCCTTGCGATGACCAAGAAGTACTTCTGGGTCACCAGCGAGGGCTACGCCCGCCGGTACGACCGGAACGCGCTGTCCACGGCCAGCGGCAGGACCATCCACCAGCAGAAGGCGATCCCGGTGCGGGGCAGCGCGTCCTACGCCGTCGCCGAGGGCGAGACGCTCTGGGTGGGCACCTTCAACGAGAAGCACCGCGACTACATGTACCAGTACGCCGTCGGCGCGAAGGGCGCGCTGAGCTTCCGGCAGTCCCGGTTGACCCCGTCCCAGGTGCAGGGCGTGGTGGTGACCGGCACCCGGTTCGTGTGGTCCCAGTCCTGGGGGCGGGACAACGACAGCAAGCTGATCGTGTGGCCGCGCTCGAAGGTCTACAGCGGCTCGACGAAGGTCGGCAACTGGGTCACCGCGCCGAACATGGCCGAGGGCATGGTGATTGCCGGCGGTCAGCTCCAGGTGGTCTTCGAGTCGGGTTCGGACGCCTACAACGGCACTGCCGACGGCAACGCAGCGGACTACATCATCCGCAGCGTGCACCACGGCTCGATGCCGTCGCTGCCCTAGCGGTCGAACGGCGCCGTTGGCGGGCTGCCCGTCGGGGGACAGCCCGCCAACGGCGCACCACCGGTCTCGGAGCGGCAGTCCGCCCACCCGCCCGGCATCGTCAGCCGAGCGGCCGGAGCGCAGCCGTCATTCCGCTGCGTCACGCCGCGCGGCGATGGCGGCCAGTGCCGCCCTGGCGCCGGCCACGACGTCCGCGCCGGTGTTCGCGTGTCCGGCGATGCCCCATCCGCCGTCCGGCGACTCGCTGATCAGTACCCAGGTGCGCTCCGCCAGCGTGGGATCGCCGGCGGCGGCCGCCACGATGTCGGTCAGTTCCCGCACCACTCCCAGTTGTTTGTGACGATCGAGAATGCCTACCGGAGTGAGGATCTGCACCCGGACGTAGTTGCTGTCGCCGGTCGCATTCGACAGCGCGTCTGCGGCCAGCTCGTGGATGAACGCTGCGGTGTTGTCCGCGAAGTAGGGATGTCGGGGGCCTGTTCCCAGCGCATCATCGCCCTGCTGGCCAGAGCGGAGCAGAGCATGGAGCCGTTCGAGCTCGTTGCCGCTTCGGCGGTGGATCAGGTGAGAGCCCTGCTGTCGGCGCGGTGATGGTCGCGGCCAACCCTCCGGCACGGCTCAGGCGACGGCGATGACGACCTTGCCCGCCGTGTGGCCCGTCTCGACGTACCGCAGCCCCACCGCGGTGTCGGCCAGCGGGTACGTCCGACCGATGACCGGGCGGAGCGAGCCGGCGTCGACCAGTGCGGCCACGGCGAGCAGGTCGTCCCGAGTGCAGGTGGTCGGGACCATGGTGATCCGCTGAGGGACCACCAGGTTCACGACGGCCGCGCTCAGGACGGTGCCCACCGCCCCGATCAGGTGGCCGGGCGAGCCGCCCCCGTTGACCAGCACCGTCCCGGTGGGAGTGGCGGCGCGGCGGAGATCCCGGATGCTGCGGTTGCCGACGTTGTCCAGGATCAGGTCGTACCGCTGCGGCCCGTCGGCGAAATCCGCCGATGTGTAGTCGACAACCCCCGAGGCGCCGATCGATCGGAGCAGGTCGCCGTTCCTGGCGCTGCAGACGCCGGTGACCTCGGCGCCGAGGGCGCCCGCGATCTGGACGGCGAACGTGCCGACCCCGCCGGCGGCTCCGTTGACCAGCACCCGCTGCCCTGGCTGTGCGTGGCCGCGATCGCGTATCGCGTGCAGGGCGGTGACGGCCGCCATCGGCATGGCCGCCGCTTGCTCGAACGACATGCCGGCAGGTTTCGCCACCACCAGGGCGGCCTTCGCGACGGCGTATTCGGCGAAGGAGCCCCGGGCGAAGCCGAAGACCTCATCGCCGGGCCGCAGGTCGCGGACCTCGCCCCCGACCTCCGCGACCGTGCCCGCGACATCGACCCCGGCGATCCGCGCTTTCGGCCTCGTGAAGCCGACACCGCCCATCAGCCGGGCGATACGCGGGTCGCCGCGCAGCATGTGCCAGTCGTACGGGTTCACCGCCGCGGCCCGCACCTCGAGGAGCACGTCGTCCGGACCTATCGCGGGCATGTCCACGTCCATCAACCGGAGGGTGTCCGGTGGTCCGAAACGTTCCTGCACGATCGCCTTCATCTGGTCTCCTGGGGTGGTGCTGTCCGCGTGACCTGCGGTAGCTCGAATTCTCGTCCGACCCTGGCTTGTCCTGCACCGCAGCAACAGCCGGAATCAGGCGTCGACGTGATGCAGTCGCCATCCGGCGATCCCGATCAGGACGGCCGCGTAGCCGCACATCAGCGCGAAGCCGGTCCGCGACCTCGCGCAGTCCGACCCTGTCGATCACCTCATCCGCCGCATGCCGAGGCGCGACGAGGTGCGGTCGCTCATCCGGCCGAGGAACGGATTGGCTACCAGCGCCAACAGGGCGCCGGTCCCGGTGACCAACGCAAGGCTGTTCGGTGCCCGTTCGATTCCCACCAGGGAGTTGATCTTCAACGCCAAGCTGACCAGTAGTGGTGCCAGGAACAGCAGGATGGTGCGCATGTAGGCCACGGTGTACGGCGAGATGAATCCCCAACCGACCGGGGGCGCCGCGGGTGAACCGTCAGGGCTCGCCTTCATCATCGGTTCGCCCCTCGCAGTCGCTGCTGACAATGGGCGCGGTCCCGGCTCAGGTCAAGCGTCCTCCGGCCACTAGAGGCGGCTGCCGGCGTTGTCGAGTTTCCAGGTGCCCCGGCCCTGCAGGCCGACCAGGAGGACATCACCCCCGCGGTGGGTGGTCGCGGGTGGTGCGTATTTGAGGTCCTGGACGATGGCGTGCGGAAGATTGCCGATGCGTTCCCACAGCGCCGCCGCCCCCGAGGTGGCCGTCAGCGTTCGGTACAGGCCCGTGGCCGTGCCGACCAGGACGGCCTCCCGTACCGACGTGGCGGCGGCGCGGACGACCTGGGTCCGGGCGTAGGAGACCGTTCCATCCCGACCCACCGCGAGGGTGGCGAGGTTTCCGGTGCAGTCGTTCCAGGCGTCGCCGGAGGTTGTCGACCGCCACACGTGGGTGGCATCCAGGACTATCAGGCGGCGCCGATCGTAGGGGTCCAGGGCCAGGTGGTTGACGACCCCGCCGGGGTAGGAGATGAGCTGCGTCAGTCCGGCGCCTCCCGGCGCCCGGCGCCAGAGTCGGGTGCCGAGGGCGATGTAGGCGACGTCGGGTTGCTCCGCACCGTCCTGCCGGCCCCCGCACACCATCACGAGCGGGCCGCCGACCCCGGGCCCGGGAGCCAGCAGGGTGGTGATGGTGGCGCCGCCATCGGAGCTTTCGTACACGTTGCCGGCGCCCAGCAGCAGCCGGTCCGGTGCCGAGGTGTTGACCGCGAAGTATGGGTTCGCCGAGCGGTCCGCCGGGGCGATGCCGCTCAGCGCAACGGTCGGGGTGGCGGGATCGGCAAGGGTGAGCTGACCGCCGCCGGCCTGCTGGTGGTTAGCCGCGTCGAATCGGGCCCGGAACACCCCGAACGCACCCGGGCCGCCGGTGAAAGTCATGTAGTAGCGCCAGGAATGGTCGGACGCGGTGTTGTCGACGGCGACGCCGCCGCCGTCGGATCCGGCCAGTTCCCGCCAGCGCACGGACGCCGGGGCGAGCTGGTAGGCGACACCGTTGTCCGCACTACCGGCAATGGCGACCCCGGCCAGGGTGTCGTAGGCGATGTCGAGCGGCTCGTTGATGTGCATGGTCTCGCCGAGGTGTTGCCAGCCGGGCGGCTGTCGGTCGGGAGCGTTGGCCCGGTACAGGCCGCCGTCGGTGGCGACCAGCAGGTTCCGGTCGGCGTCGAACACCAGCGCCTGGGTGTCGGCGTGCGGCGCGCCGGCAGGAACGTTGCCCGGCGTCGGACCGGTCGGCGCCGGGGAGGTGAGTAGGTCCCAGACCGGCGCGGCCTGGTCGGTCAGGTCGGCGCGCCAGACCCCCGCGATGTCCCCGGCGACGAACAGCAGCGGCCGGGTCGGATGCGCTGCGATGGCGAACTTGTCGGTCCCCTGGTTGCGGGAATGCACCGCGGCGCCGCCGCCAGGGGGCAGCGGGATCGCTGTCCAGGTGTCCGTGCCGGCGTCCGCGGCGTAGATGCCGGCGAGTTGGCCGCCGTTGCCGGCGGCATCGACGATGCCGGCGTAGAGCGTGCTCGCACCGAACTTTCCAGCCTTCCGGCCGGGTGGGCGGATGGCCATCCTGATCCAGACAGCGGTGGACAGCTGCGACGCCGAAATCCCGGTGGTGACCCGGGTCCAGGCCCGTCCGGCGTTGTCCGAGCGATAGATGCCGGGCCGGGACCCACCCACAGCGCAGTACACGCGGCCCGGTCGGATCGGGTCCTCGACCAGCGCCCAGCCCTCGGCGTTCGGCAGCCGGTCCCGCGGCCGGGTGCGGTCGACCGCCGGGCCGAAGGTGTCGCCCAGGTCGGCGCTGCGGAACACCCCGCCGGTCGCGGAACCGGTATGGGCGGCGACAAGCACGACCGTTCCGTTCGGAGGGGCCAACGGCAGTACCACCCGGATCCGCCGGCCGGCCAGCGTCGCGGCGCCGGTCACCCGCCAGGTGTCCCCGGCGTCAACCGACTTGTAGAGGCCGACCGGAAGGCCGGTGGGTCCCCAACTGCTGTAGCTCCCGGTGCCGGCCAGGACCGTACGGCCGGTCGGATCACCGGCCGCGACCGCGACACTGCCCATCGCCGTCGACGGCAACAGATCCGTGCGGGTCTCCCATGCCGGCGCGCCGATGGCGGCGCTGGTGGTGCGCCACACTCCACCGCCGGCAGTCGCTGCGTACAGCACGGCAGGGTTGCCGGGGTGCGCCGCGACGTCGACCACCGCGCCGTTCCCCAGGACCTTGCCATCGTCGTCGACGATCGCGGCCGGCCCGAGGTCGGTGAGCGTCAGGGCCGGCGGTGGTCGCGGCGGAACGTCGAAACACCCGGACGCCTGCATGTCGGCTCGGGTGGAAGCGACTTCATCGCTCTTGAGCGAGACGACCTGAGCCCACTCAGCAATCTCCGCGGCCGGAGCGTGACCGTTGCGCAACGCGGTGAGGTGGGCGACATCCTGGGCCAGTTCGTTCTGCAGCCTGACCAGCAAGGTCCGCAGCTGGGTGCAGTCGCCGCCCGGGTTGGGCGGACCGCCGCCATGCGGACGGGGCAGCGGCACCGGCGGACGGTCAGCAGCCATCTCATACCCTCCGTTCCTGCGGACACCAACAGAGCGCGTCACGGCAGAACCCATCAATGGTGGCACCGGATGGCCTTCGCGACCAGCCATCCGCCGTGTTTGTCGGACTACTTCCCGACGAAGGACGACCCCAGGGTCGCTGTGTCCTGGTCCGGCAGGGCTGAAGCCGACGCGATCGCTGCGATCACCCTCGTTGGGGCGGATCCGGTGTGCAGGATGCCGTGCACCGTCCCCGGCGGCACGATCACCGCGTCGCCTGCTCGGGCCGCATACAGTTCGTCCCCGGAGGAGACCTGGCAGCTGCCTTCGACGACGATCAATACTTCTTCGACGTCATGGACATGCTCCGGAACCGACTCGCCGTCGCCCAGCACATTGACCAGGACGGTCAGCGCTGTCGATCCCGTACCCGCATTGACCAGCTTCTGCAGGGTCGGCGCCGGGTGCGGACGCTCGACGTGGGGTCGGTCCGCACCGTTGATCACGATGATCTGCTGGCGATCCGGCACGGAGTCGATTCTGGCACCGTGCCGCTGAGGATTCCAGAGCATGCCGAGGCAGCCGCCGATGCGTCCGACGCGGTCGTCGACCTGGGCCGGTCGGGCTCGGCGGGAGTCCTTCAGTGCCGGAATTCTTCGGGCCGGAGTCCTTCATTGGATGTTGGCGGTGACGGTCGCGTTCGCGGTGAGGGTCAGCGTGCAGGTCTTGGTCTTGTTGCCGCCACTGGAGCAGGCGCCTGACCACACCACGTCGCGCCCGCTCGACACCCGGAGCGCGACCGACGTGCCGTTGACGAAGGCCGCCGTGCCCGTGCTACCGGTTCTCACACTCAGGCCGCTCGGAGTCGACACGACCGTTTCCCCGCTGCGTCCGGTCGCCGTCACCGTCAGGGTCACAGTTGCCGGTGGTGGGCGGCGGCGCAGCCGGAGCGACCGTCACCGTCGCTGTCACCGAAACGCCGCTGTAGGTCGCGGTGATGGTGACCGGCGTCGTGCTGGAGACACCCGCTGTGGTGACGGTGAAGCCCGCGGCCGTGGTCCCTTGGCCGACCGTCACACTCGTCGGGACCGGTGAACACAAGGGTCCAAATGACACCGGCCCGATCGGCGATGTCGGCGATCGTCGTTGCCGGGTAGCCGCGTTCATCGAACAGCTCTCCGGTAGCGGCCACGACTGCGCCCTGGGTGCGCTTTGCCCTCGCCCCGCGAAGTTCGCGAGCGAACGGTATCTGGGGCGAACATGTCCGGCATCTCGCGGGTAGTGGGAAGGATCGGGTTCAGGTCGGAGTGGGTCGCCGACGATCGAGCACGTACCGGCAGCGCCAGCTGACGATGGCGGCGGAGATACCGGCGGAAAGCGGGATGTCGAGCCAAGCCCTCGCCAGCCACGGCGCCCGTCGAAAGCCGATCGCGGCTGGGAGCACGCCGGCGACGATGGCCGCCGTGATGAGTCCCGCCGTGGTCGAAGCGATCGCACAGGTCGCGACAAGTCGGCGGCGCGTCGTACGCTCGATCAGTTTGCTGGTCTCAGCGTGACCGCGCAGCCATGACGCGAGGAGCGCCGCCACGAGCGCGGAAGTCCCCGCGATCGTCGTGGCAGCCGCGATGCCCAACTCGCGCTGCCCCGTCATCAGCGCAGCCGTTCCGGCGATCGCGGCGGGGGCGAAGTACGCGAGGAGCGTTTCGCGCCAGACGACGATCGCGGTCGGGTCATCGAGACGCGCAATGTCGTGTCTGTTGCGCGGCCCGCGCTGCGATCCGCTTCTCATCACGCGCTGATCGAACCGGTGGGCCGGGCCGGCGGTGCCACCGGATCGAGGAAGCCACTGACCAGCTCGAAAACCTGCTGTGGGCGATCGAGCCAGGGCAGGTGGCCGGCACCGTCGATGATGGCCACGCGGGCGTCCGGCATCAGCTGGGCCATTTCCTCGCCGAGGTGCGGGTTGCCAAGACGATCCTGGTCACCCCACCCGAACAGTGTGGGCGTGCTGAGCCCGCCCAACTCGCCGCGCAACGAGTGGGTCAGTGGTGATTCGCCGAACCGCCGCACGCAGCTTCGGATCATCGACAGCCACGCGCGCGTTGCGCCGGGCAGGGTCGCCGCGGCGAGAGCCAGATCGAGGAAGGCCTGTGGAACGGCATCAATGTCGGCGACAAGCACTTCTGCGAGTGACCCGCGGATCGCCTTTGGAGATGGCCGGAGTTTGGTCGCGTAGAGCAGGTCGCTCAGTCCCGGCGTAGCGAGGACCTGGAACCGGGCGCCGACCCGCGGTGAGCTTCCCGCCGGCTCGCCGAGCAGGATGAGGCGACTGACCCGCTCGGGGTGTGCGAGCGCGAAGGCCATGCACCAGAACCCGCCCATGGAGTTCCCCACCAACGCCACGCGTTCCAGACCGAGCTGGTCGAGCAGCGACCCGATGAACGCGACACCGTGGCGACGAATGTCGGTCCGTCGGTACACGTACCGATCAGTCAGGCCGCAGCCGGGCCGATCGGCGGCGAATACCGAGAACTTCTCGGCGAGCTGGCCGAAGAGTGGCTGCATGCCAACGGCGACGCTGTTGCCGCCGTGCACCATGACAACGGGCTCGCCGTGCCCGGCGTGCAGCACGTGTGCCCGGAGTGCGGGATCGGGGAGGTCGACGAAGGCCGGTTCGGCGCGGGTGCCGTAGTGATCGAGCAGCGCCTGCTGCCGTTCGGTGAACGCGCCAGCGGTGCCGATCTGGCTGTGCTCCATGAGTCAACCTCCAAAATGAGTCGCTAGCTCGCCAATTGATTTGGTCTACTGTAACTCGAATATTCGGCGCAGGTCAAACGGCTGCGACGACGAAGTTGTGGATGCGGCTCACGAGGAGTCCGTTCGAGACGTAGCCCGGGCCCACCCGACGAAAGGTCTCAATCGATTGATGGACAGCCAAATGACTTGCCTCCTAAAATCACTCCCGTGACCGACAGCAAACGGCCGTATCACGCGCCGATCCGGACCGAACAGGCCGCACGGACCCGAGACGGGATCCTGCAGGCGGCCGACGACTTGTTCTCGGCGCAAGGCTGGTCCGGGACGACGATCGCCGATATCGCTCGCGCGGCGCGAGTCACCCCCCAGGCGGTGCACCAATCGGTGGGCGCCAAGCCTGCGCTGCTCATCGCCGCGGTCCAGCGCGCGGTGGGCGGCGACGCCGCCGAGCGGCCGTTGGTCGACCGGGAGCCGTTCCGGATCGCGTACGCCATCGACACGGCGCTGCCCGACCGGGCTGCGGCCTTCGCGAAGGGAACCCGGGAGGTCTACCAACGCGCCGGGCGGCTGCTTCTGGTGCTGGCCCAGGCATCCCCGCTCGATCCCGAACTCGCCGAGCTCTGGGATCGAGCCCGGGCGCGCCGCCTCGCCGACTGTCGCAAGTTGGTGTCCAAGACGGCCATCTGCGGCCGGGCGACGCAGGACCGGGTCACCGATCTGCTGTTCGTGCAGTCCGGCCCGGGCGTGTACGCCGAGCTTGTCGCCCAACGCCACTGGTCGGCCAAGGCGTATCAGGCGTGGCTCGCCGGCACTGTGGAATCCCTCCTGCGGTCGAGTGCCGACCGGCCCTGATCGTCCGGGTGCGACCTGGACTCGCTTGACGATGATCGGAACTCGGCCCACTTTGCTGAAAGTCATTCGATAGTTGGTTGATCAAACAAATGAGGATGACGACCGGAGTGTTCGTGCCCCGTCTATGTGCACCACCCACCGACGGCGGGTAGGACGTTGGCCACCGCAGACCGCCGGCCTTCTCAAGCCGTCCCGATCGTCAGCGGATGCGCCGACTCCCGTCGTCGGAGCCGGGGAATGCTGTGGCGTGGGAGATCGTGGAATGCCGGATCCCGTTGCGGGTCAGCAACTCCGCGAGCGCTTCCCTGGACTCGGCCGCGACGATGGTCAGCGACCGGCCGGGTCCGGATAGATAGAGTGCGGCAATGATCTCGATCGCTTCTTGTCCCTGGAGGTGTACTGCTGCGCGGAGCTTGTCGTATTCGCGTCGGGCGTCCATGAGCAGCGGAACCGGCAAGTTTCGTTGCACCACGAAGAGTTCCATGGTCGAAGGCTAGGAATGCAGTCCGCCATCCGCACCCGGGTAATCACCCGGATCTGCTCCCCCCGCCGGTCGCTGTGGCAGCATTTCCGATGTGTGGGCTTCCGAGGCCGGTGATCTGCAGCCGCGCGCGGAACTCGCCGCGGCGCAGTCCTGGTTCTTCGGGCAGCCGCCACCCGCGGTCCTGCGTATCGAGGGCGAACCCGGCATCGGGAAATCCACCGCGTGGGGGCTGTGCATCGAGCGGGCATGGCAGTCGGCGATCTCGGTGCTGGCCTGCCGGGGCTCCGAGTCGGAAGAGAGCCTGGCGTTCTGTGGTCTGACGGATCTGCTGGGCGACCAGCTCGAGTTACTGAACGACAGCATCCCGGCCGCTTCTCTGGCGACCCTGCGGGCAGCGCTGCTGCCCGCGCCAGGGCCGCAGGACGAATATTCCGAACGGGATGTCGGCCTGGCCGTCACCACCGCGCTTCGAGCACTGGCCGGCCGCGGCGAGGTGCTGATCGCGGTGGACGATGCGCAGTGGTTGGACCGACCGACCGTGGAGGCGTTGTGCTTCGCCCTGCGCCGATTGCGATCTGAGCCGGTCCGAGTGCTCATCTGCGCGCGGCTCACGGACGACGGGAGCCACAGCGACGTGGCAGATCGCCTCTGGGCCGCGAGCAGCCACGAACGACGGACTTCCCTCCTCCTGGCCGGCTTTCCGCCCCTGACGCTGGCAAAGATCGTCCGGTCCAGGCTGGATGTGGAGATCGGTCCGCGGGTGGCCCACGAACTTGCGGAGCGGTCGAATGGGAACCCTTTCTGGGCCATGGAAATCATCGCCGCCGCCGGTGGTGCACCGACATCTCCGATCGATCTGCCGCTGCCCGCATCCCGCGCGGATCTGCTCGAGCGGCGGGTCCGGGCACTGCCCGGCAACGTTCGGACCGTGCTGGCCACCGTCGCCGCCCTGTCGCGCCCGTCGATCGACAAGGTCGTCGCCGCACTGGCCGAGGTCATCGACGAGCCCGACCGTGCGGTTGACGCCGCCGTGGATGCGGTGGTCGTCACGGAAAGCGCCGGAATGCTCCGACCGGCGCACCCACTGCTGGGAGCTGCTGCCCTGCACCTTGTTCCGCCATTGCAGCGGCGGCGCCTGCACGTCAGGTTCGCGCAGCTGACGACGGATCCGGAGCAACGGGCCCTGCACCTGGCGTTGGCCGCCCCGGACGGCCCCGACCCCGAGGTGGCCGGGGCTCTGGATGTCGGGGTCGAGCACGCCCGGCGCCGCGGGGCGGCGTACACGGCAGCCGATCTGGCCGACCGGGCGGTGGCCTTCACCCCACCGGCCGATGTGGAATCGGCGAATCGGCGACGACTGACCGCCGGGGCGTTGAATTTCGCCACCGGTGATCTGGTCACAGCGTGCTCCCACGTCGAGGGTGTCTGGGCTCACCGCGACCAGTGCCAGGACTGGCCCCAGATGTTGGCGCTGCTGATCGAGTTGACCTACTGGGTGCACGGCCGGACGGCGGCGGAAACCCTGGTCGCCCAGGTGCTCGAGCTGTATCCGGCCGACGGACCACGGAGGTTGCTCGGCTTGGCGCTGGCCGCGGACGTCGGCGACGGTCTCGGCACTCCCCGCGCGGAGTTGGCGGAGCAGGCGATCGACCTGGCCGGCCGTTTGGACGACCCTGACCCGTGGGCGGTGTCGACGGCGCGCTTGTATCTGGCCAGCGCGCGGTTGGACAGCGGGTACGGCATCGACCATGTCAGCCTGCGTGAGGCCGCGGCGGCGGAGCAGGAACTACAGCGACGCAGACCGCATTGGACACCGGTGCTCAACCGGGCCGGCTCCCACCTGGCGTATTTCCTCAAGATTGTCGACGACCTGTCCGGGTCACGGCACCATTTACTGCGCTGCATCGACATCGCCCTCGCGGAGGGTGATGACGGGTCGCTGGCGGCGCTGTACGGGCATCTGGCCCTGACCGAGTGTTGGGCAGGTGACTACCCGGCTGCGGCCGCCGCCGCGGCGGCCGGCACCGAACGGGCCACCTACGGCGGCGGAGTGGTCCCGGTGGTCCTCCACGCAGCCGGCGCCCTCACCTCGCTTCACACCGGACAATTCGAACCGGCCGGTGAGATCCTCGCCGCCCAACTGCCGGACCCGCTGCACCCACCGAGGAGCATCAAGGGTGTGGTGATGCTCCACATCGCCGGGCTGGCCGAACTGCTGCAGGGGCGCGCAGTCGCCGCCGCGGACCTGCTCGGCGCGGCCCTGGCCCTCGCTGTCGAACTGGGCATCTCCGAACCCGGTCGCCGGCAGCGGCTGGAAGGAGATCTGGGGGCCGCGCTGGCCGAAACCGGTCGGTTCGAGGAACTGGACGCTCTCGCCACAGCCCAAACCAGCTGGGGCACAGAACATCACCGTCCCGTCATCCTCGGCGTCGGGCATCGCCTCGCCGCCCTGGCCGGTTCCGGTCGAGGCGATCTCGCCACCGCCCGGCGCCGCGCCGAACAGGCCGTGCAGGCCCATCGGGGCGCCGGCTTCCCGCTGGATCTGGCCCGGTCGCGGCTCGTCCTCGCTCGGATCCAGCGCCGGCAACGGGCCCGCCAAGCGGCGGCCGCCGAAACCGCAACGGCCGTCGGCGAACTGAAGGCCATCGGTGCCGCCGGGTGGCTGCGCCTCGTCGACATCGAGCCGCCGACACCCACCGGCCATCTGACCGCCGCCGAACGACGCGTCGCCGACCTGGCCGCGGCCGGCGCCACGAACAAGGAGATCGCCGCCCGTCTGTTCGTCAGTGTCCGCACCGTCGAAGGACACCTGTCGCTCGTTTACCGCAAACTCGGTGTCCGCCACCGCAGTGAACTGGCCCACCACCCGGAGCTCGCCGGCCCGGTGATCAGATAGCCGCCCGGCGGCCACCGCGACCGGGTGGGCAGCCCCCCGAACGTCCCGCAGTCAGGTGATTCCACGGGTGCGGATCCGGGCTGGGCGCTCCTACCGTGAAGCACCGGACGGCACCTGACGTCGGTTGCCGCCAGACGTCGACGGTCTCGACCGACGAGGACCGGCAGCAGCTGACCCGGGGCTGCGGCGCAGCCTGCAGCCGGCCGAGCCGATCTGACGATCGTCCGCGGTTCGATACACAGGAGTGAGTCCGATGGTTCAGTTGTCTGTTCTGCCACGAGTGCTCAGGCGTGTGCGGGCGATCGGAGCAGCGTTCATCGGGCTGCTCGTCGTCTGCGCCGTGGTCGCCTGCACTCCTGATACCGGTCAACCCGCATCCGCACAATCAGCGGCGTCCAGCGCCCCTGGACAGACCCAGGACGTGACGTCCGCTCCGCCGCCGACCCCCACGCCCGCCGCGACGACCGGGTCCCTTGAGCCGGCCGTTGACCCGCTCCCAGCCTTGCCCGACGTCGGCTCGGGTGCCCCCACGGCGCAGTCCCGAACCCAGCAACTGCTGGCCGATCTCGGGTCCTCGGACGGATCGACGACCCAGCGAGCGATCGATGCGTTCAACCTGGTGGTCGCGCCGTTGCCCGGCCCCTCCGCGTCCGCCCTGCCGGCGACCGTTCCGGGAGACGAGCAGCTCTCACCGACCAGCGTGTTGGCCATGATCGCCCGGCACAGCAGCGATCTGACCCAGGATCAGCTGGCCGTGGTACGGCAGTTCGAGGACGTCGCCGGCAACGGGGGCGAGTCCGCGCCCGTTTCGCAGCCCGCATCGCCTCCTCCGGCGACGACCGCAGGCGCCGGGCCGGCCGTGACCGCAGGCGCCGGGCCGGCCGTGACACCGATCGCCACCACCGCCGGGTCGGTCGGCTCCGCATCCCCCGACGGGACCGCTCTGCACCCGCTGATTCTGGCCAGGAAAACAAGGCCCTCCGATGCCGACGAGTGGAAGAAGCTGCGGCTGCAGATCTTGTTCACGCAGACGTCCACCGATTGGCGGCACCACCGGCCGGACATTTTGCCCGCGGGTGACCTCAATCTGGTGTTCGGGAAAAAAGACCTGGTCAGCGCGAGCGGCCGAGCCGACATGTACACCTCGCCGCACAACCCGCAGATGCAGGTGCAGAGCAACAACCCCTGTGACGTCACCCTCACCCCGCTCGGCTTCAAAGAGAAATACTCCGACGCGGAGTACAAATTCGTACTTCGCCCACGAAATCTTCCACTGCATCGAATTCGGTTGGAACTACTTCTTGGATGTGCCCCAGTGGTTGACCGAGGGAGCCGCCGATTGGGCCGCGATGGACCTCTACCGCACGGTCGACGGCGTCCAGAAGCAGATGTTCCGCCGCTGGTTCACCACCCAATCGCTGAACCTGGACCAGTACGAATACTCGGCATGGCCGCTCTTCGAGTCGGCCGCCGAAGAAATCAGCGGCGACATGTACACCCGGCTGCGGGCGATGTTCTCCACCCATGACGCCGGCACCGCCGGCACTCTGGGCGCCGGCGGTCTCGACGAACCGACCTTCGCACTGTTGGCGACATCGAAATCGCTGCGCCTCACCGGCGACTCCAGTCCCGACTGGGACGTCAACTGGCAGGGGCCCCGCCCGGAATACGGCGACCGCGACAACGGCTACCGGCTACCCGCCCGCGGAATAGGCCGCTTCAACGTCACCGGCCAATCCAACTTCTCCCACCAGGTGTACCGCCTGCCGTTCACCTCCGACGTGCAGCTGGTCAGCGTGCAGCCGCAGAACGGAGCCATGCTCACCCGCACCGACTCCGGCACCGCGTCCGTCGGCGACGGCGCCCAAGGCTGGTTCTGCATCGGAGGCAAGTGCACGTGCCCGGCCGGCACGACCGCCAACGTGTCACTGCTCAACGTCGACCCCCCAATGGTCTTCGCGTTCGCGCAACAGTCCGCGGCCACCACCACCGCGGTCAGGGCGATGAAATGGGAGCCGGACAAGTATTGCGACACAGCGGCCAAGCGCCGGCACAGTCCCGGTGACGGTTCCGTCGGTGAAGCGAACGGCGACCCACACATGACCAGTCTCGACGGTCTGCACTACGACTTCATGAGTCTCGGGGAGTTCACCACCACAGCGGATCCGCACGGGGGGCTCACCCTGCAGGAACGTCACCAACCAGCCGGATTCGGCACGTCGATCACTGCCTTCGCCGCCGGCGACGGCATCCATCGCATCACCGTTACCGCACCGGACCCCGAGGCCGCCGCCGGCCGACGTCGCGGTCAAGATCGACGGCCGTCCGGTGACCGCCGCCCATGCTGCCGCCGGCACCATCCAGTACGACGGCGGCGACAACCGATGGACCTTGACGTGGCCGGACGGCAGCCGGGTTGAAGCCAAGTGGATCCAGGGGTTCTATCTCACCGTGCAACTGTCCGACGCCCGAGCGGCCCGAGCCATCGGTCTGCTCGGCACCGGCGATCACAGTGTTCTCGATGATCTCAACCTGCCGGACGGCACCCACGCCGCGCCGGGTGGCCCCGGCGGCTTCGACACCGCCTGGCTCATCACCGACAAGACTTCCCTGTTCGACTATGTCGACGGCCAGACCAGCTCCACTTTCGCCCGCGCAGCGGCCGCACCGGCGTTACCGATCAGCCCGCAAGCACTGTCGACCTGCCAGCGAGAACTGGGCGACCGGGCCGCCACTTTCGAACTCGACGCCTGCGCCTACGATGTCACCTCCACCGGAACAACGGTCCCCGCGGCCGCCTGGCACGACCAGGAGCAACAGCGGATCGACAGTGCGCAGCTGGCACCGACTGCGACCGACGACGGCTCCGAACCGGCACCCAGTGCGACCGACGAAGAGTCTGAGCCGGCCTACACCATCGGCGGCGAGACGCAGACCAGCACGACCTCGACAGCCGAGCCGACCGGGCAAGGCATGGGCATCGCCGGGCCCACTCTGCACCTGACGGGCGATCTGGACGTGTTGCACGACGCGCCGACTGCCACCATCACGGTCCAGGCCGGCGCAGTGATGGTCGCCCGAGCCGCCTGCCCATCCGATCAGACGACCGATGTGTGGATGTACCTCAGCTACACCGATGATCAGGACGGCAGCAGCATCTTCCTCTGCGGCCCCCAGGCGTCCGGCGAAGACTACGCGCGTGAGGACACCGACACTGCCTATCCGGGTGAGGGCTACCTGGTGGCCAGGCAGACCGGCACGCTCCACGTCACCTTGAGCGCCAACTCCCAGTCCCCGACACCAGTATCGGCCGACCTCTTCGCCGACGGCCGTCCACTCACCGCACTGCCGGCCGCATTCAGGACCGACCATTGGACCGGAACACTGACCGGCACCGCCGATTCGGCCCTTCTGTGGACGAGCCCGGGCAACGGAAAGACGTGGAACGTCACACCCAGCGACACCGTCTGTGCCAGCGAGTACTACGGACCAGCGCTGGACGACACCGGGGTCACCGTCCTGGGCAACCTGTGCAAACACCACAGCCACATCGATGTCGGACCTACCGACGAGAACATCCTCATCGTCATCTTCAACCGGACCGGCACCCCGGTACCGTCACCGTTTCACCACAGCACTGATGCCGGGCCGCGCCATGGGAGCTCCGGAACAGGTAACCGCGGCCATGCTGCAGGGTGAGCAGGGGGTGGTGGAACTGCCGCCCAGCGAGGCGAAATGGACGATCGATCTCCGACGCACGCTGGTCTGGGAGGGTCACGTGTTGACCGCCGACAGGATCCGCGAAGGCACCGAAAAACTCGTGGTCGCCAAGCTCACGTCGAAGTCGCCGGGCGTCCGCGGGCGACGAAGGACACCGAGGTTCTCGAGCACCTGTCCAGTCGATTGACGAACACCCAGACTGCCGAGCGGGTGGGAGCTTCCTGCTGCATCTGGTCCGATGACGCCTACGAAACTGGGGTGGCGGCGCGTGACGAAGGGTCTGCTCGCGGGCGCGAGCAGACCCTTCGTCCCCGCCTGATGTGTTGCGTCGGCAGACGGGCTGCCCCGCGTGGTCTACAGCTTCGTCCAGAACGACCCGTCGGACCACCTGATCACGTTCGGCGATTCGAGCCGGCCGGTGTTGGTGCGGTCGTCCGGAAAGGTGACGCTGATCGTCGACGCGTCGATGACGGACCCGTGGGCGGTCGGTCGGCGGAATGCGGACATGTCCACCGAGAGCGTGGATCCGTTGACCGAGATGAACGGCCCTGGTCCGGTACCGCCGGTCCAGCTGCCCTGTAGGTCGAAAATGGTGGGGGCCGCGACCTTCGTCCACGTCGAGCCGTCGGACCAGCGGATCAGGGAGGATCCCTGGAGTTGGCCGGTGAGGGTGGCGTCATCGGGGAAGGTCACCTTGATGGAGGTGCCAGTGGTCACGGATCCTCGTGCCGTGGGCCGGCCGAACGCTGACATGTTGATCGTCAGGGCGGCGTCTTTCATGGTGATGATCGGTTGGCGGCCCTCTGCGGACCAGCGTCCGCTGATGTCGGACACCATAGCGGTCGGTGGGGCGGCCCGGTAGAAGTCCAGTGAGCCGATCTGTCGATCATTGGCCGGGCGGAACAGCGGTGCGTAATAGACCGTGCTGGCGCCGGTGTCGCCCCCGTTCGGGCAGCTCGCCGGACCGGTGCCGGCGGTGATGGTCCCGCGGGCCAGCACACTGTTCGTCCCTGCCACGTAGGAGTAGACAGGTCCCCCGCTGTCGCCGGATGCCACCGCGCATTTCGCTGTCGGGAATCCGGCCTTGATGAAGGGCCCGTCGAGCCCGGCCCCGCAGGACGAACTCGACAGGGTGAGGAAGACGTCGACGGCCTGCACCGGAATGTTGAAATGCTCGCCGCTGGTGGCGCCGCCGGTGTTCACCAGGTTGCCGACGAAGTCGGGTGTTGCGCCGAGGATGTCGGCAGCAGAACTCGACTCCGATGGGCCTGTGTAGATGCGGGGATCCATGCCGCCCGGGTAGTCGATGAGCGCCGTGTCGCGGCAGAAGGTGGTCGTCGTCACAGTTCCTGCCGGATCGGGTTGGCCCGTGATGCGGACCGCGGCGCCGGCTACGACGCAATGGTTGGCGGTAACCATCCGATAGACATTGCCGAACCGGAACCGGAACCCGTTGGTGCACCCTATCGCCAGGGGCTTACCGGATTCATACGCGGAGCCGCCGTAGAACAGTGGCACGTCGGCCTGACGGTTGAACAGGGCACGTGGTTGTTCGCCGATGGTGACGGTGACCGGCACTGTCGCGTGTGCCTGAAGCGTGGTCCGGGCCGAGTTCGCCATCGGACTCGTTACCGTGACGTCAATTCCGCTGCCGTCTGCCTTGGGTGCGGCCTGGGTCACCCGCCGGTCGGTCGCCATTCGCTGTGCCTGCGCCACGAGCACGTTGTGGCTGAACCGGGCGGTCAGAAAGGCGACCGGTACGTCGAGGCCCGCGGCCAACTTGCGTAGATTCGCAGGCACCGCGCCTGGCCAATAGACACGCAGCTCCCGGTTCTCGGGGCCGGCGACGATGCTCGCCGCACCGGCAGGATCGGCCGCCACGATCTGCTCGGCTGCGGCGTTGAGCCTGGTCTGGAATGCGTAGACCTCAGTCCAGTCGGTGAAGCCGACGGGTACCGGGTCCGGCGGCGATGCCACCACAGTCGAGGACCCGTGCTGATCGCCGTGCTGGTCGGATTTCTGGGACGACGCGGCTGGTCCAGCGATGAGCGCGATCGTGAGCGCGGCTATGCCTAGCCCAGCGAAGGCGTGGTTGACAAGCTTCATCAGTGACTCCTATGTGTCTCGGCGCAGGACGGTTGGTCCTGCACGTCTCTGCGGATGAGTACTGCTGCTCGAGATCCGGGGTGCCGGAGCGTGGCCCGCGGTTGCGGTACTGATGGGGCGTGCCATCCCGTGCCATCCCGTTCCATTGGCGCGACGGGCCTGAATGTGTCGCTCTGCGGCACCGGATTGCCCGCAGCGGAAACACCCGGGTGCCCGGGGGTTGCTCGTCCGTCGCGACCTTCGGCCGTCGTGTCTCACCGCCGCCTTCGGTGATGCACGAGGGACAGCTGACAGAACCGCCGCCCCCGCGCGCAGGTATCAGCCCCCGTCACCCGCAGTCCTACGAACGTCGAGGACTACAGGAACGGGGGCGTCGATGCAGGGAACTGCTGACCAGGCTCACGTCGGCCGGGTCAAGGCACATCATCGATGGCCGCTGCTGGCCGGAGCCCACGCGCTGGCAGTCCAGGGTGACCTCGCCGCCGCCAGGGGATGGTTCGACGACGCTTACCGGGCCGCGGAGCTCACCGGCGACCGGCGGACGATGGCTGCCGCCGCGCTAGGGATGGGCGGACTCTGGGTGCACGAGCACCGATCCATCGCCGACGCGATGACCGTGCAGCAGCGCATGCGGCACGTTCTGTCGCTGCTCGACGCCGGATCGCTGCCCGCGCTGCGGCTGCGGGTCAGACTCGCAGGCGAGGCGAGCTACCTCAGTGGCGACACCGCGGAGATGTTGGCGTTGCTCGACGAGGCGCGGCGGGTGGGTGAACCGGCGGCCCTGGCGGAGGCCTTGAGCATTGCGCATCACTGCCTTCTCGGCCCCGATCACGGCGCGTCGCGGCGCGCGCTGGCCGAAGAACTCATCTGCGTCAGCTCGTCAGCCCACCCGCACAGAGACCGGCTGATGGGCCTGCTCTGGTTGACCGTCGACCTGTTTCTCGACGGCGACCCGCACGCGGAACGTCGGCTCGCCGAACTGCACGCGCTCTTGGCCACCCGCGACCATCTAGCGATCAGGTTCGTGGCCAACTCCATGGACGTGATGCTCAGCATCGCGGCCGGCGACCTGGACGAGGCCGAACGCCGGGCGGCAGCCTGTTCAGAGCTAGGGGTACGAGCCGGCGACCTCGATGCGACCGCCTGGCACGCCGGTCAGTTGGTGACGATCCGGTGGTATCAAGGTCGCCTGGTCGAACTGCTGCCGATGCTGACGGAGCTGGTTTCGTCGTCAACCCTGAGCGAGATCGACCACGCCTCGCTGGCAGCGCTTGCGGTCGCCGCCGCCCAGGCGGGCGATCGGCTGCGGGCTGCCGGTGCGCTGGCCACGCTGCGCGGCCGGGACCTCGGTGACCTGCCCCGATCGAGCACCTGGCTGGTGACGATGCACGGCATCGTCGAGGCCGCGCACCTACTGGCCGACGTCGATACCTCGGCCCGCGCCTACGAGCTGCTGCTCCCGTTCGCCGGACTGCCGATGATCGTCAGCCTGGGCGCCGCATCCCACGGCTCCGTGGAGCATGCCCTGGGCGTGGCGTCGCTGACGGCCGGCGACGCGGACCGCGCAGTCGAGCATCTGCAGGCCGCAATCCAGGCCAACCTCGCACTCGGTCACTGGCCCGCCGTGAGGGCTTCTCGGCAGCGCCACGGCGAGGCGCTGGCGGCCTCGGCGCGGCAGACTGCTGGACCCGCGACGTGCACCCGGAACGGGCACATGTGGACCGTCAGTCATGGCCGGCGCAGTGCTTTGGTGCGGCACAGCGTCGGAATGCTGCACCTGGCCGTGCTGCTGGCGAGCCCCGGGGCGGAAATCGCCGCCGCCGAGCTCGCCGCCGGCGCTGACACGCTCGCCCGGAGAACCGATGTCTCTACCCAGCCGGTATTGGACCGGACCGCCGTCCAGGAATACCGAACCCGGTTGGCGTGCTTGCGGGAGATCGTCGATGCGAACCCGGGAGCCGCCGGCGCAGCGGCCCGCCGCGAATACGATTGGCTGCTCGCTGACCTCACCGCCGCGACCGGCCTGGGCGGCCGAATCCGCTCGTTCACCGACGACGGCGAGCGAGCCCGGCTGGCCGTCGGAAAAGCGATCCGACGAGCGATCGACCGAATCAACGCCATCGACCCAGCCATCGGCGGGCACCTGCGCGACTCCGTAGGGACGGGCAGATCCTGCAGTTACCGGCCCCACCTCCGGGCTTTGACCTCCGAGTAGGTCCGTCGGGTGACCTACCTGGCCCGGGACTCTGGTCGGACCGGGCGGCGCGGAGCGGGCACACCGCAGCGATCAGCCGCTACCGGGTCGGTCGGGGATTTGAGGGCGACGGCGACGGCTGGTGAGCAGGATGAGCGCTCCTCCGACGAGCAACAGCAGGCCGGCGACGGTGGTCTGGTCGACGGGGAAGCCGGTGTTGGGAAGCGGTGGCCGCTGCGGCGGGGGTGGCGGCGGTGGCGGTTCGATGGGTGGAGCCGTGACGTTGACATCGACGTGCGCCGATGCCGCCGTGTGGTTGCCGTTTTCTACCATCTTCACGGTGTTGGTGACGGTGCCGGCCGTGTCGAGTCGGACGCGCAGGAGAAGTGTTGCCGGAGTGCCGGGCATCACCGGACCGATCGTCCAGCGCCGGCTCCCGGTCGCGTATTCGCCCTGCGAGGCGTCCGCAGCCAGCACGGTCGCGGCGGCCGGCAATGCTTCGGTGACGGTGACCGGTGCTGACGTCGAGCTCCCGTGCTGCGCCACGGTGATGGTGTAGACAACGGCGTCGGAGACGGCGATCTCGGTGCGGTCGACTTCCTTGGTGACAATCAGCAGGGAATCTGCGCCGACCTTGCTGGTGACGGTTGCGGTGTTGTTTGTTGGATTGCGGTCCGCCACACCGGATGTCACCGACGCGGTGTTGCTGAGTGAGCCGCGGAACGCCGGATCAACGGTGCCGGTCACCGCGGTCGCGAACGAATTGCCGGCGGCCAGGGTCCCGACCTTGCAGGTGACCGTGTTGTTCTGAACCGAGCACCCGCGGGTCGCCGAGACCTGGTGCACGGTGATCGGCACGCGGTCGGTGATGACGACTGAGGGGGCGCTGGCCGGTCCGCCGTTGGTCACCTTCAATTGCCAACTGACCTTTCCGCCGGCCACCACAGGTCCGGAGGTGATCTTCTTGGTCAGCGCGAGGTCGGCAACGGCCTTGACCTGGGTGGTGACCTGGTCGACGTTGTCGGACGGATCCGCGTCGTCGGGACTGAACGCGGCTGCAGCGTTCGTCAGCGGGGCGAGCCGATCCGCGTCGACCTTCGCGGTGACGACGACGGTCGCCTTGCGCCGGGCGGGAACGGTGCCGAGCCGGCACGTCACCAGCAGACCGGTAGCTGTGCAGGTCCCTTGGGTGGTGGTCACGCTGACCAGGTGGGTTCCGTCGGGGATCCGGTCGGTGACCACAGTGTTGCGGGCGGGCCCGGGACCGGCGTTCGCGCTGTCGATGGTGTATACCAGCGGGTCGCTGGGGAAGACGAACGTCGTGGATGCGGTCTTGGTGACCGACAGGTCTGCTCTGGCCGTCCCCGCCGACGCTGTCGACGTGTTGTTCGAGAGGTCCGGATCCGGCGTGGTCGCAGTGACCGATGCCGTGTTCGAGATGGTCCCGGTGGCCACACCGGCGGCCAGCGTCGCCCGGACCGTCACGGTTGCGCCTGCACCGCTAGGCAGGACGCCGAGGTCGCAACTCAGCTGGGCGCCGGTCACATCGCAACTGCCGGATGTGGTGACGGCGCTGACGGCGGTCAGCTCGGTCGGCAACGGGTCGGACACCAACACCCCGGTGGCGTCGGACGGGCCGGTGTTGTGCACGGCGAGGGAATAAGTGACGGCCGCGCCCGGCACCAGGGGGGCCGGGGTGACGGTCTTGACCAGGGAGACATCGGCCGATGTGGTGATGGCGGTGATCGCGGTCGCCGAGTTGTCGGCGGTCTCGGGGTCGGTGGTGGCGGAGCCGACGGTGGCGGTGTTGGCGATGGTCGGGCCGGTGTATCCGGAGCGCACGGTTCCGGTGTATCTGATGTCGATGTCGTGGTGCGGAGCGAGATCACCTACTGCGCAGGGGGTGTCGCAGGTGCCGCCGGACCAGGCGCCGGTCAGACCGGTGATGCCGGCCGGCGGCGGGTCGTCGATCGTGACGGACCTCGCCACGGACGGCCCGGCGTTGGTGACGGTCACCGTCCAGCTGATCGTCCGGCCGGCCACCACGGCACCGGCCGGCCCTATCTTGCGGATCGACAGGTCGGCCCTGGTCTGCACCGCAGATGTGACCTGGTCGGAATCGTCGCCGGAACTCGGGTCGGACTGCGGGGTTCGGCTGGTGGCCAGCGCGCTGTTGAGCAGCGTGTCGCCGGAATAGCCGGGGTGGACGGTTGCCGTGATCGAAAGGATGACCGGGGCCCCGCCCGCCGGGAGATCCGGCAGGTCGCATGTCAACACCACATCGGCGTCCGGGTGGTCGGGGCAGCTCACTCCGGCGGGGGCGCTGACCGTGACGTCGGTGATGCCGGCCGGCAGCGTGTCGGCGACCTGGACCGCACGCGCAGTGGACGGGCCGGCCGGATTGGACACCGCGACGGTCCAGGTCACGGATTCACCGGCGGTCACCTGTGCCGGTCCGGTCTTGTTCAGCACCAGGTGCGACAGCGCGGCCAGCGGCACCCGGGAAGTCGCCTCGTTGTTGCCCTCGACGGGGTCGGGAGTGTCGGACCCGGCGCGCGCGATGTTGACGATCGCCGCGGCGGTGCTGTCCGCGTCGACGGTTCCGGTGACGACGACGGTCGCCGAGCTGCCCGGGGCCAGGGTGCCGACGTCACAGACCCCCACCGGGCAGCTCAGCGTTCCGCCGGTGCCGTCGGCGTAGGTCGGATCTTGCAGGTCGGCGGGGATGATGTCGGTCAGTTCGACCGCGGTGGCGGTCGACGGACCCAAGTTGGTGACGGTGATGGTCCACGAGACCTCGGTACCTACGGTGAACGATGATGCCGACGGCACTTTGGTGACGATCAGGTCTGCCTGCTGGGTCACGGTCGGTGGTGGCGGTGGAGCTGCGCCCGTCGGTGGGATCGTTACCAGGTTCGCGAGTCGATGACTGAACGGTGGCGGTGTTGGTGATCTGCGCGCCGGTGAAGGTCGGGTCGACCGCCCCGGTGATGAACAGCGTCACCCGCGCCGAGTCGCCCGGCGCGAGGACGCCGATGGTGCAGGTGAGGGTGTTTCCGACGACGTCGCAGCTGCCCTGCGTCGACGAGGCCGACAGGCCGCTGACGGCGGCTGGGACGACGTCGGTGATGACCACATTGTGGGCGACCGACGGGCCGGTGTTGGACAGCGTCATGCCCCAGGTCAGGCCGGTGCCGGCCACCACTTCGGCCGGCCCGGTCTTGATCAGCGTAGGTCCGCGAGGGGGGTCACGTCGGTGGTGGTGCCGCCGGTACGCCCACCCGGGTCGGTGTCCGGGGTCGGCGAGCTGATGGTCGCGGTGTTGGCCAGGGTCGTCCCGGTGTATCCCGGGTCGACGGCGATCGGGATCTGGACGGTCGCGCTCTGCCCGCTGGCGAGCGTGCCCAGGTCGCACGACGCAGTCCGGCCGACCATGTCGCAGGTGCCCTGGTGGTGGCTGGACCGCCGAAACGTACCGTGAGTCCCTCGGCCAGCGGGTCGGTGAGCACGTCGGCCACCGAGTCCGACGGCCCGGAGTTGGCGACCACGATCTGGTAGGTGGCGGGGCGGCCGGGGACCAGCGGTCGGGGGCCACCGTCTTGGTGACGGTCAGGTGTGCGGCTTGAGTGACCGCGGTCTGGGCCGATGCCTGGTTGTTCCGGCCGTCGGGATCGGGAGACGACCCGGTACCGTGGCGACGTTGGTCAGGGACGACCCGGTGAACGACGAGGCGACGGTGCCGGTCACCGTGACGTCACCGTCTGGGCCGGACGGATGTCACCGATGGCGCAGCTGGTCGGCGCACAGTCGACGCCGCGGACGGTCGCGGTCGCTCCCGTGACGACGCTCGGAACGCTGTCGTTGACGGTGACGTCGCGGGCGTCGGACGGGCCGGCATTGTGTATCTGGATCTGCCAGCTGATGTCGTCTCCGGCGACCACGGTGGTCGGGCCGGTCTTGGTGAGCTGCAGGTCGGCCGATTCGGAGACGGAGCCGGTGGCGGTGGAGGTGTTGTTCGTCGTTATCGGGTCGGGGGTGTCGGCGCTGACCCTGGCGATGTTGGTGATGGTGGCGCCGAGCGCCTGGGTGAATGTGCCGTCGATGGTGATGACCGGCGCTGCGCCTACCGGCACCGAGGCCAGGGTGCAGGTCAGCAGGCCCTGGTCGATCCCGCAGCTGCCGGCCGAGCCGGTCAGGGTGGCGCCGGATGGGTTGAATTCGGCGGGTACCTGATCGGTGACGACGACGTTCGCGGCGTCCGACGGACCGGCGTTGGTGACCTCGACCAGGTACTGGCCGGGTCCGCCGGCGACCGGTAGGCCGGACACCAGCGCTTTGCCGATCGCCAGGTCTGCCGACGGCGCGACGGGAGTGGTGCTGGTCGACGAGTTGTCCGCCGGTGGGTCGTCGTCGTCGGGTGAGGCGACGGTGGCCGTGTTGGCCAGCGTGTCGCCGGCATACGACGACTCGGTGCCACTTATCGACACGGTGGCGACCGAGCCGGGGGCGAGCGCGCCGAGGGGGCAGCTCACGTCCTGGCCGGTGATAGCGCACCCGGCCCGGGGTCGGGCCGAAGAATGCCGAGATCCCGGTGACCGATGCGGGCACGGTGTCCGTGAGCACAATGGCCGTGGCGGTGGACGGCCGGCGTTGCGCAGCTCGCCGTCCAACTACCCGCCCGGAACCGCCGCGGATCCGTTGAACGCCTTGCTGACCGAGATGTCGGCGGCCCTGGTGACGACGGTCCGGCGTTGCCCGTGTTGTTCGAGGTGTCCGGATCGGTGGTGCCGGGGTAACGGCCGCGGTGTTGTCCAGGTTGCCGACGGTGTCGGTGTCCACCGTCGCGGCCACCGTGACGACGGCGTCGGCGCCGGCCGGGATCACGCCGACCGGGCAGGTGAGGTTGGAGCCGGTCAGCGAGCAGCCGCCGCTCGGGCCGGAGCCGGTGATCGCGGTGATGCCGGCGGGCAGGGTGTCGGTGACGGTCACCCCCTGCGCGTCGGACGGTCCGGCGTTGGTGATGGTCAGCGTCCAGTTGATCTGCTGACCGGAGTTCAAAGCAGCCGGCGCCGTCTTGGCCAATGAAAGATCGGCGCCGGTGACGACGGGAGTGGTCGTCGCGGCGCTGTTGTCGGTCGGGTCCGGATCCGGGGTGCCGGCGCTGACCGAGGCGGTGTTGGTGACGGCGGGAGCGATCACCGCGGGGTCGACGGTCCCGGTGACAGCGATGGTCAGTGGGGTGCCGGGGGTGACCGCACCGACTGGGCAACTGACCACGGTCGTCCCGAGGTTGCTGCCGGTCCCTCCGGCGGTAGTGCAGGCAGGACCGCCGCTGACCGAGGCGCTGACTCCGGTCAGGGCGCTCGGCACGACATCGGTCACGATCGCCCCTCGGGCGACTGACGGGCCCGCGTTGGTGACCCGGATCGTCCAGGACGCGCGGCGTCCGGCGGTGAACGACGCAGTGTCGGCAGTCTTGGCCACCGCCAGGTTCGCCGAGGTCGTGGTGTCGTTGGTGCTGGTGCTGGTGTTGTTGGAGATGTCGGGGTCCGGCGTGCTGGACCCCGCGACGGCGGAGTTCGTCACCGATGGCCCGGGGAAGTCGGCGGCGAGTGTGCCGGTGACGGTGGCCGTCAGGCTCTGGCCGCTGCTGACCGCACCGACGGCACAGTGCAGGTTCCCGCCGGTGATCGCGCACGCCGGGGTTGGCGACGCTCCGGTGAAACTGACGCCGGTGGGCGCGGTGTCGTCGATGACGACGTCCGCGGCGTCCGATGGCCCTGAATTGCGCACCACGATCTGCCAGGTGGCGCTGCCCCCGGCGACCGGGTTACCGGACAGCAGGGTCTTGGCCACCGAGATGTCGGCCGACGCGGTCACCGCTGCGGCCGCGGTAGCGCTGGACGCGTCCGGTGTGGTGTTCAGGTTGGCCGATGCGACGGTGCCGGTGTTGGTCACGATGGTGCCGACCGGCGCGGTGGCCGGCACCAGGATCGCCAGGGTCACCGATCGTGTCGCGCCGGCGTCAACCGCCGCCCAGGTGCAGGTCACCGGATCGGCCAACTGGCAGGTGCCGCCGTTCGACGCGTTGGCAGTGATCAGCGTCGTCCCGGTCGGCAACGGATCGGTCAGCACCATGCTGGTCGTGTTCGACGGCCCGTTGTTGATTGCCTCCAACCGGTATGCGACGACCGAGCCGGCCACCATCGGCCCGCTGGTGATGGTCTTCGTCAGGCTCAGGTCCGAGCGGGTGGCCACCCGCTGACTCACCGTGGAGTTGTTGTTCGTCGGCGTCGGGTCGGGCGTCGCATCGCCGGTCGCCGGCGCCGACCGCACTGTTGCTGCGTTGGTCAGCGTGGTCCCACCGATGCCCGGGTCCAGCGTGACGGTGATCTGCAGGTTCCGGGTTTCCGACCGGCCGAGGTCCCCGAGCCCGCAGGTGACCGTGCCGGAGGCGACGGCACACCCGGCGGAAGGAACCACCGAGACAAACGTGACTCCGGCGGGCAGCGGGTCGCTGACCGTGACGCCGCGGGAGATCGACGGGCCGTTGTTGGTCACCTGCAGGACGTAGGTCTGCGGAGCGCCCGCCTCGATCGGATCGGTCACCGGGGACTTGCTGATCGACAGGTCCGCTTGGGTGACGACGCTCGAGGCAACGGTGGCGGTCCGACCGGACGGGTCGCTGTCCGGGGTGGGGGAGGTCACCGTGCTGGTGTTGGGCACCGTCGAACCCGCGGCCAGGTCGGCCGGGGTCGACACCCGGATCTGGACGGTGCGCGTACCGCCCGGCTCGACGGTGCCGAAATCGCAGGTCACCGTGGCCGCATCGGTCTGGCCCGGGCAGGCGTCCCCGGTGGACGTGACGCCATCGGTCAGTATTGCGAAGCCCGCCGGCAGCGGATCGTTGGTGGCGACGTCCTCGGCATCCGAGGGCCCGCTGTTGACCAGGGTCAGCGTGTAGGTCACCGCGGCGCCCGCGACGATCGGGTCCGGTTGCGCAGTCTTGGTCGGGTCAGATGCGCGTTCTCGGTGACGTCGGCGACCACGGTCGCGGTGGTTGGCCCGGGCCCGGCCAGCGGAGTGTCGGCGCTCACGGTGGCGGTGTCGCTGATCGAACCGCTGGCGGCTGGGTCGACCGTCGTGACCAGGGTCACCGTCATCGCC
>CAWCOJ010000006.1:0-334101 GCA_963797145.1 uncultured Actinomycetota bacterium
CGGTTGCCGCTGTTTGACGGCAGGTTGCTCCACGCGACTCGCGGATCCGAAATTGCGCACGACCGCTTCGGTGTCGTCTGTGCAGGCGTCGCCCACGACCAGCAGTTCGAAATCATCGAACGTTTGCGCCAGGACCGAAGAGATCGCGTAGCGCAACGGCCCGCTGCGATTGTAGGTCGCGATGATGACCGATACTTGCGGCGAGGTACCCCGCGCTTCCGGACTGCGAGTCTCGGACGCGACCATCACCAACGGTAGGGCACGATCGCCTGCGCGGACTCGCTGTCCCACGGCAGGTCGAGCGCGTCGGGCGTCGCGTAGTCATACATCCGGTCGGGCATGTTGATGATGGTGGCTTCAGTGACGCCGATGTTCTTCCAGCCGTGGTAGAGGCACGGGGGGACGATCAGCAAGCCGGGATTCTTGTCGCTGACGGTGAACACATTCAACCGGCCCCTCGTGGGCGAGTCGTTGCGACCATCGAAGACGACGATTCGCACGAGACCCGATGCGACGAACAGACGATCGGTGCTGCGCTGATGGAGCCCCCAGGCGCGGATACGCCCAGGCATCGTCGTCGTGATGTGGACCTGCACGAGCGGCGTGGCGAGTTCGCTCCAGCTGGCGCGTGCGACTTCGGTGACATGGCCGTCGTCGTGCGGGACCGGCCGCGTAGGTCTGAAGATGACGCCTTCTATCGGTTCGACGCGAAGTTTGCCCAGCGCATCCACGTCGGAATGCTTGGCCAGCAGTTCGGCACCGCCGATGACGTCACGTGTTTCCACAACCCCTTCCCCTTGCTCACTCCCCGTCACAGTATCGCATGCGCAATCCAGTGCAGCAGGCGCGGGCGACCAGGTCGTCGTCGCGGCGACGACACTTGGCTGCCGGCGGTCCGACTCGTGGCGCAGAATCCCTCGTGGCTGGCGTATCCTTTGCGCTTCTTTGTAGCGGTCGCACTGCGGCGTGGCGCGCGAAGAGTGCGATATGATCGCCTATCGTCATTGGCGCAAATTGCGCCAACGGTCGACACGATTCGTCGTCATCGCGATGCGTCGTCGCTGCTTGTGACCTTTGCTATCGAATCAGGTTCTACCACCATGCTGCTGATGATCGACAACTACGACAGCTTCACCTACAACCTCGTGCAGTACCTCGGCGAGCTCGGGGCGGACGTCCAGGTCGTGCGCAACGACGAGATCACGTCGACGAGATCGCAGCGCTCGCGCCCGAAGCGCATCGTGATCTCGCCCGGCCCGTGCACGCCCGACGAGGCCGGCATCTGCGCTCGACGCTGATCGCGCAACTCGGCGCGGCAGATTCCGATCCTCGGCGTCTGCCTCGGCCACCAGGCGCATCGGCCAGGCCTTCGGCGGCGAGGTCGTGCGCGCCGGCACGATCATGCACGGCAAGACCTCGCCGATCCACCACACCGGCAAGGGCGTGTTCGCCGGCCTGCCGGATCCGTTCGAGGCCACGCGCTACCACTCGCTGATCGTCGAGCGCGACACGCTGCCCGATTGCCTCGAGATCACCGCGTGGACGGAGCACGCCGACGGCGGCGTCGACGAGATCATGGGCCTGCGCCACCGCGACGCTGCCGATCGAGGGCGTGCAGTTCCATCCCGAGATCGATCCTGACCGAGCACGGCCACGCGCTGCTGCAGAACTTCCTGACCTGAGCCGCGACTTCGACGTGCGGAAAGCCGCCTGATGCATCCGATCACTCCGCAGGAGGCGCTCGCAGCGCACGATCGAGCATCGCGAGATCTTCCACGACGAGATGGTCGACCTGATGCGCAGATCATGCGCGGCGAAGTGTCGCCGGCCATGATCGCGGCGATCCTCACCGGCCTGCGCGTCAAGAAGGAGACCGTCGGCGAGATCGCGGCCGCCGCGCAGGTGATGCGCGAGTCCGCGAAGGTGCCGCTGCCTGGCACGAGGCGCCTTCGCCGACGCGAACCGGCACCTCGTCGACATCGTCGGCACCGGCGGCGACGGCGCGAACACGTTCAACATCTCGACCGCGATCGATGTTCGTCGTCGCCGCGGCCGGCGCGCAGCGTCGCCAAGCACGGCAACCGCAGCGCGTCGTCGAAGTCGGGCAGCGCCGACGTGCTCGAGGCGCTCGGCGCGCGCGATCGACCTGCGCCCGAGCAGGTCGCGCGCTGCATCGAGCGAGACCGGCATCGGCTTCATGTTCGCGCCGGTGCACCATCCGGCGATGAAGCAGCGTCGCGCCGGTGCGCCGCGAGATGGGCGTGCGCACGCTGTTCAACATCCTCGGCCCGCTGACCAACCCGGCCGGCGCGCCGAACATCCTGATGGGCGTGTTCCATCCCGATCTCGTCGGCATCCAGGTGCGCGTGCTGCAGCGGCTCGGCGCGCGCAACGCGCTGGTCGTCTGGGGCCGCGACGGCATGGACGAGATCTCGCTCGGCGCGGCCACCCTGGTCGGCGAGCTGCGCGACGGCGCCGTGCGCGAATACGAGGTCGCATCCGGAGGAGTTCGGCCTCGCGATGGCGGCCAGCCGCGAGCTGCGCGTCGACGGTGCCGCAGAGTCGCGCGCGACGCGTGCTCGAGGCGCTCGACAACCGCGCCGGCGCTGGCGCGCGACATCGTCGCGCTCAATGCCGGCGCCGCGCTGTACGCCGCCGGACGTCGCCGAATCGATCGCCGAAGGACGTCAGGCGCGCCCAAGACGCGCTCGCAAGCGGCGCGGCGCGCGCCAAGCTCGACGAGTTCGTCGGCGACGACGCGCAGGCTCAAGCGGTCGCTCGCGATGAGCGGCAGCGGATTCGCCAAGCTGCCCCGCCGCCGTACTACGCGGTGATCTTCTCCTCGCGGCGCACGACCGAGGGCGCGGACGGCTACGACGAAGCGGCCGAGCGCATGTCGCGCTCGGCAGCGCGCAGCCGGGCTTCCTCGGCGTCGAATCGGCGCGCGGCGACGACGGTTTCGGCATCACCGTGCCTACTTGGACAGCGAGGAGAGCATCGCGCGCTGGCGCGAGCACGCCGAGCATGCAGCGGCGCGCGAGCGCGGCAAGCGCGAGTGGTACGAGCATGTCGAGCTGCGCATCGCACGGGTCGAACGGGCTTACACGCCGAAGACTCACCACGAGGATTCGCGCTAGCGCCGCGGCGCGAGCCGAACCAAACAGGCAACCAGACGCCGGGCATTCGATGCCGCGCGCACGACCACTCATACGATAGCATGTCCGACATCCTGAAAACCATCCTCGCGCGCAAGGTCGAGGAAATCCCGAACGCAGCGCGCGCGTTTCGCTGCGCGAGCTGTCGGCGCGCGCAGCACGATGCGTCACCGCCGCGCGCGTTTCGCCGATGCGCTCGCGACGAAGATCGCCGCCGGCGACGCCGGCGTCATCGCCGAGGTCAAGAAGGCGAGCCCGAGCAAGGGCGTGATCCGCGCCGACTTCCGACCCGCCGAGATCGCGCGCAGCTACGACGCCGGCGGCGCGGCCTGCCTGTCGGTGCTGACCGACGTCGATTTCTTCCAGGGCGCCGACGACTACCTGCGTGCAGGCGCGCGCGGCGTGCGACGCTGCCGGTGCTGCGCAAGGACTTCACGATCGATGCCTATCAGGTCTACGAGGCGCGCGCGCTCGGCGCCGACTGCATCCTGCTGATCGTCGCCGCGCTCGGCGATGCGGCGCTGGCCGAACTGCCGGCGCTCGCGCGCGAGCTCGGCATGGACGTGCTGGTCGAGGTGCACGACGGCGAGCGAGCTCGAGCGCGCGCTCGCGACTGCCGCGCGCGCATGATCGGCATCAACAACCGCAACCTGCGCACGTTCGAGGTGTCGCTCGAGACGACGCTCGACCTGCGCGCGCGCGTGCCCGAAGAGCGCCTGCTCGTGACCGAGAGCGGCATCGCGACGCCGTGCCGACGTCGCGCGCATGCGCGCGGCCGGCGTGCACGCGTTCCTCGTCGGCGAGACGTTCATGCGCGCCACCGATCCGGGCGCCGAGTTGGCGCGGCTGTTCGCGAACGAATAGCGCAGCGCATCGCGGGCGGCAACGAAAGCCGAACGCAAGATGGGTTTCTTGCGTCGTCACGCCGGAGGGGATTCTGCGATGGTCGCGCCGCGCGCCCGAATCACGGACGCGGCGACGCGCGGGTTCAGTCAGCGCGAGTCGAACACGACCATGTTCTTGCCGGCGACCGAGATCATCCCCTGGGCTTCGAGCTGCTTGAGCACGCGGCCCACCATCTCGCGCGAGCAGCCGACGATGCGGCTGATCTCCTGGCGCGAGATGCGGATCTGGATGCCCTTCGGATGCGACATCGCATCGGGCTCGGCAGTCAGGTCGATCAGCGTCTTCGCGACGCGGCTCGTGACGTCCATGAACGCGAGTCGGCTCACCTTGCGCGACGTGTTGAGCACGCGATTGGTGAGTTGCGTGCCGATCGCGAACAGAATTTTCGGCAGGTCTTCGCGCAGCGGGCCGTCGGAAAGCTGGAACAGGCGCTCGTAGCTGATCTCGGCGAGATCGCACGAGGTGCGCGTGCGCACCATGACCTCGCGTTGCGGCGTCTCGACGAACAGCCCCATCTCGCCGATGAATTCGCCGGCGTTGATGTAGGCGAGGATCAGCTCGCGACCGTCCTCGTCCTCCGAAGACACGGTGACCGAGCCTTCGATGATGAAATACAGGATGTTGGCCGAATCACCCGGACGGATGATTACGGTCTTGCGCGGGTAGTGGCGCAGGTGGCAGTTTTCGAGGAAGCGATTGAGGGTCGCCTGATCGAGGACGAGGGTCTTGGGCGTCTGCACCCGCGAAACCGCTTTCTGCAACGTATAACGTAAAGGCTGGCTCACACTTGGCCTCGTGGCTGGATTGCTCATGTATTGGCGCCCCCCGATACATTCGAATTGGTCGGCGCTTCCCGCGCTTCATCCCATCCGTCAACCGCGATTCCTGGCGGCTGGCTTTCGCCCCCCAAACGAGCACCATGTCGTGTTTTGGCGCCCCGTCGAACATCTTAGTCGAAAAGAACGCCAATGCGAACACACTTTTGGCGTGCGGACGGCTTTAGGAACCGCTTCTTCTGCAGGTCGGCATCCCGCTTGGCCACCCCGGTGGCGATGCCGGTCGGGTCGAGTTCGGCGGTCAACCGGATCGGCCGGCCGGCCGCGTCGCAGACGAGTGCAGCAGCGGTGACCGGGATGCTGCCGTGCACCGTGCCCTTCCCGTTGCTGACAGCAAAGGTCGCGGTGGCGGACAGCGCGTGGGTGACGGCGCCTGTGGTGAGAGAGACGGGACTGGTCATGATCTGCTCCTCGACTGGGGGTTGTTCGACACCGATCACGGTCGCCCGTCCCGACCTCGACCGGACCAGTGCCAGTACGCAGGCCGGTACGTATTCCCCCTCCGCGGTCCGGACGGGTGGGCGATACTTCCGGCGTGCAGTCGGAGCCGGGTGCGGGGTTCGTCGGGCGCGACCACGAGCTGGCCGCGTTGCGGGAGCGACTGGCCGACGCGGCCGCCGGGCGTGGCGCCATGGTGCTGCTGGCCGGTCCGCCGGGGATCGGGAAGTCGGCGCTGGCCGAAGAACTGGTCGCGGCCGCCCCGGCCGAGCACTGCGCCGTGCTGCGGGGGCAGGCCACCGACGACCCGGGCGCCCCTCCGCTGTGGCTCTGGCGGCACGTGCTCCGCGCCCTTCGCGGTGCCGGACCGGAGCTCTCCGGCGGCGGCGCGCTGTCTCCCGGTGCCCGCACCGACGACGTCCTCGCCGCGCGCTTCCGTTTCGCCGCAACCGTTTCCGAGGCACTGGCCGCCGCCGGCCGGCTGCTGCTGGTGCTCGAGGACCTGCATTGGGCGGACGACGCCTCGCTGCATCTGCTCCGCCGGATCGTCGCCGATCTTCCGGCCATGCCGGTGTTGGTGCTCGGCACTCTCCGGGACCGCGCCGGGGACGCGGTGCTGCCCGATCTGCTCCGGACTCCCGGCACCGACCTGATCGCCGTCCGGGCGCTGGACGCCGCCGAGACGGGCAGGTACCTCGGGTCCAGGGTGCCGGGCATCGGACCCGGCACCGCCGATCAGGCCCACCGGATCAGCGGGGGCAGTCCGCTCTACCTCAGGTTTCTGGCCCGCGCCCTGGCATCCGCCGGCCCGACAGCCGACGTGTCCACGCTGGTCCACGACGCCCCTGAACTGACCTGGATGGTCGCCGGCCTGATGCGTGGCCTGCCCGCCGACCATCGCGACATCCTGGAGACAGCCGCTCTTCTCGGCGAAACGATGGATCCCCGGCTGGTTGCAGCGGTCTGCGGGCGCTCCAGGACGGAGGTGTCAGCCGCGATCGCCGGTGGGGTGGCCGCCGGGGTGGCGGTCGCCGACCCCGACGGGACCTACCGGTTCGCGCATGCGCTGGTCCGCGACGGCGTCGTCGCCGGCCTGGCTCCGGCGCGCCGGAGCGCACTGCACCGGGCCGCAGCCGATGTCCTCGCAATGCGCGACGACGCGGCGCTGCGGTTCGCGGGGCAGATCTCCGGCCACCTTCTCCTGGCAGATCCAGGACAGGACGATCTGCTGGAGGCCGCCCGGTGGGCCCGGCTCGGCGCGTCCGCCGCGACCGATGCGCTCGGCTTCCATGCAGCGGTCGACCTGCTCCGGGGCGCGGTGCGCGGCTATGACGTCGCGGGTGTGCCGGCGGCGGACATGGCGGCACTGCTGGTGGATCTGGGCACCGCGGAGTTCCGGGCGGGCCGCCCGCTGGAAGCGGTGGCGGAGTGCGAGAAGGCTGTCGCGTTCGCGGAGTCGGCCGGCCGCGCCGACCTGCTCGCGGCCGCAGCACTGGTGGTGCAGGACATCGGCCACCCGCCGGTGGCTGTGCGGATCGACCGGCTGTGCCGGCGGGCGCTGGCCGCCGACGGGCTGACCGACGTGCTGCGCGCCCGGGTGCTGGCCCAACGGGCCTGCGCGCTGGACGAGATCAACGAACGCGGGCCGCTGCGGGCGATGTCGGCCGACGCCTTGGAGCTGGCCAGGTCCACCGGCGATCCGGTGGCCGAGTTCGATGCCATCCGGGCGCGGGTCCGGGCGATCTCGATGAAGTCCGAGCCCGTCGAGCTTGCCGCACTCGCCGACCGGGCCAAGGAGCTGGCGCCCCGGGTGGACCAGCCGCTCGCCGCGCTGTGGGGACCGAAGTGGGCCATGGACGCCGCTCTGCAGGCCGGCGACCTGGCGGGTGCGGTCCGGCAGATCGACCTGATGAGGGAACTCGCGGACCGGACGGGGCTGGCCCTGGCCCGCTGGCACCAGCTGCGGGCGGAGGCCGGCATCGCCATCACCCACGGCGACTTCACGGCAGCGCTGGCGATCTCGGCAGCAGCCGACCTGGTCGCGGACGGCCTCGACGACTTCTCGGCCCGCGGCATGGGGTACGTCTTCGTCTCCACCCTGGCGGTGCTGCGGGGCGATCCGGCAGCGATCGATCCGGGCTGGGAACAGATCGTGGACAGCGCACCTCAGATGCCGATCACCCTGATGTGGCGACTGATCGTGCTGATGCTGCTGGGGCGCACCGACGAGGCCAGGGTGGTCTACGACCGGCTGAGGGACTACCCGGAGCCCCAGGAGTGGGACGGCCGGTGGGTCGGCACCGTGGTCGGGATGGTGCCGGCGATGATCGAATTCGACGACGTTGCCACCGCAGAACGCACCTACCGGATCCTGGCCACCCATGAGATGCCATCGCTCGGCGGGTCGTTCATGGCGTACACGGTCGGCGGTCTGCAGCACACCACCGGACGGCTGGCCCGATTTCTCGGCCTGCCCGGCGCGGAGCGCCATCTGCGGGACGGGTTGGCCGTCAACCGGTCGGTCGGCAGTCGACCGTGGGCTGCGCTGTGCCAACTCGATCTGGCCGGCCTGCTCCTCGAACGCGGTGACCTGACGGAGGCCCGGGCGCTGACCGAGGGGGCCGCCGCGGAATTCCGCAGGATGGACATGCCGGGACCGCTGCGCCAGGCGGACGACCAGCTGCGCGCCATCGACGAGGCCGGCCGCGCGGCCGACCCGCTGACCACTCGCGAGCGGGAGATCTCCGGCCTGGTCGCCGAGGGTCTGTCGAACAAGGAGATCGCCGGTCGGCTCTACCTTTCCGAGCGCACCGTCGAAACGCACATCCGGAACACCCTGACCAAGCTCGGGCTGGCCAACCGCACCCAGCTCACCACCTGGATGCTGCGCGGCTGAACCGACCGCCTCGTGGCAGACTCCGGCGCATGACGAGGGCGGCATGACGTACCTGGACGGTTCCGGCCCGCGGGCCTTCGCCCATCGTGGTTGGCACACCGGTGATCTGGCCGGTCTGGAGAACTCGATGGCGGCGTTCGCACGCGCCGTGGACGAGGGCTACCGCTACCTGGAGACCGACGTGCACGCCACCGCCGACGGTGTGCTGGTCGCGTTCCACGACTACCGGCTGGACCGGGTCACCGACGGCCACGGGTCGGTCGCCGGGCAGACCTGGGATCAGCTGCGGAGAGCGAGAATCGGTGGCCGGGAACCGATTCCACTACTGGCCGAGGTGCTCGAGGCGTTCCCGGACACCCGATTCAACATCGACCCGAAATCCGACGCTGCGGTCGGGCCGTTGATCGACGTGCTGCGGGCCGCTCACGCACTCGACCGGGTCTGCCTCGGGTCGTTCTCCGAGCGGAGGCTGGCAGCGCTGCGCCGCGCGCTGGGCCCGCAGGTCGCCACCTCGCTGGGCCCCCGCGGCGTGATGTCGTTGGCCGGCGCCGCCCGGTTCCGGCGGTCGCTGCGCCACGATCCGGGGGTGGTCGCCGCGCAGGTCCCGGTCGCCTACGGCCGGATCACCGTCGTCACCCCTGGGCTTGTCGGCACCGCGCACGACGCCGGGCTGGAGGTGCACGTGTGGACCATCAACGACCCGGCCGAGATGGACCGGCTGTTCGACCTCGGCGTCGACGCGATCATGACCGACCGGCCGGAGCTGCTGCGGGACGTGCTCACCCGCCGCGGCGGGTGGCGGTGAGCGGGTGAGCGAGATGGCCGCGCCCGCCAGGCAGCCGGACACCCGCACCGCGGATCAGATCCGCTCCCAACGGTTCGGCTGGTACGCGTACTACTGGGCGGCGCACACCTTTCCGACCACCGTCACCACGGTGTTCATGGCCCGCTATCTGCCGACCACCGCGCTGAACTCGCTCGGCGACGCCTGTCCGGCCGACCCCGGCGACGGGGTGCTGCCGGACAGCTGCCGGTTGCACATCGCCGGCCTGTCCATCGACCCCCGCTCGCTCTTCGTCTACACGGTCTCGGCCTGCTCGATCCTGCTCGTGGTGCTGATGCCGATCATCGGGGCGATCGCGGACCGGACCGGCGCCAAACGCACCATCCTGATGAGCTTCGGCATCACCGGCGCACTGGCGTGTTCCTGCATGTGGTTCGTCACCCCGACCTCCTGGCAGCTCGGGGTGATCCTCTACTCGGTGGCATTCATCGCCTACTCCTGCGCGATCATCGTCTACAACTCGATCCTGCCGGACCTGGCCGCGCCCGACGAGCGCGACCACGTCTCCTCGGTCGGCCTCGCCTGGGGGTACTTCGGCGGTGGCGTGCTGCTGGCCGCGAACCTGGTCGCCTCGTTCCTGATCGACGACCGGGCCCTGCTGGCCCGGCTGTCGCTGGCCAGTGCCGGCCTGTGGTGGCTGGTGTTCTCGATCATTCCGCTGATCCGGCTGCGCGGGTTGCCGCGGCCGGACGCGGCGGCCCGCCCGGTGCAGGGATCGGTGATCTTCGCCGGGTTCCGCCAGCTCGGGCGCACTCTCTCGGACCTCCGGCTGTACCCGTTCACGCTGCTGTTCCTGGCCGCGTTCCTGCTCTACAGCGACGGCATCTCCACCGTCACCACGATCGCCGCCGACTACGGCGAGAAGGAGCTCGACCTTGCCGACACCGTGCTGCTGCCGGCGATCCTGATGTTCCAGTTCGTCGCGTTCGGCGGCGCTCTGCTGTTCGGCCGGCTGGCCGCCCGGTGGGGTGCGAAACGTGCACTGGTGGTGTCGCTGATCGGATGGATGGCCGCGGTGTTCGTCGCCTACATCCTCACCCCTGGGGTGCCCTGGCAGTTCTTCGCCGCCGCATTCCTGATCGCGCTGGTGCTCGGCGGATCGCTGGCGCTGTCCAGGTCGCTGTTCTCCTCGATGATCCCGGCCGGCAAGGAAGGCGAGTACTTCTCGCTGTACGAGGTCTCGTCGTCCGGCACCTCGGCACTCGGGCCGGCGTTGTTCGGGGTGGCACTGCAGGTGTCCGGCTCCTACCGCACCGCGCTCGGGTCGCTGGTGCTGTTCTTCGTCCTGGGCCTTGCGCTGCTGCTGATGGTGCCGGTCCGGCGGGCCATCACCGGGGCCGGCAACGTCCCGCCCAGCCGCATCTGACCACCCGCGGGACACCGGTACAGTCCCCCGGGTGGCGGAATCCCCCGACGGCCTGTCCTTCGTTCCGGCGGCCGGCTCCCGGCGCGGACTCACCGCCCGCGGGGTGCTCAAGTACTTCTACGGCCCCATGGACTGCGGCAAGTCGACGCTGGCGCTGCAGGTCGACCACAACCATTCCCGGCAGGGCAGGCACGGGCTGCTGCTCACCCGTCTGGACCGCTCCCGCCGTCCGCAGATCAGCTCCCGGATCGGGATCGCCAGGGACGCCGTCGAGGTCGACGACGTCACCGACCTGGCCGAGCTGGTGCGCCGGTCCTGGGCCGCGGGCAACCGGGTCGACTACCTGATCGTCGACGAGGCCCAGTTCTTCACCCCCGAGCAGGTCGAGCAGTTGGCTCAACTGGCCGACGACGCCCAGGTCGACGTCTACGCCTTCGGCATCGCGACGGACTTCCGGGGCCGGATGTTCCCCGGATCGGCGCGGCTGTTCGAACTCGCCGACGAGGCGGTGCCCCTGCAGGTCGAGGTGCTGTGCTGGTGCGGCCGGCCCGGCCGGTTCAACGCCAGGGTGGTCGACGGCGAGGTGGCGACCGAGGGCGCCCAGGTGGTGGTCGCCGACACCGATCCGGCGGTGACCTCGGACACTGTCCGGTACCAGGTGCTGTGCCGTCGGCACCACCGCTCCGGAGATCTCGGACCGTCCTCGGGGTCGGGCACCCTGCCCCTTCCCGATCCACCGCAGTCGGCACCACCAGGTTGACCACGAGCATCACCGGATTCGTATGGCGTGACGCGGGTGCGGTACGGTGGCCCGCCGCGGCATCACCGTCGGGGATCCGCGTGATGAACGATCCGTTCACACGTCTCGTGTAGTACCCATCCGGAACTCCGGTGGGAACGAACTGTGTCTACGCCGCGTTGTCAGTCATGAACATCGCGAACTATCTGCGGGCCCGCGGGCCCGACCCCGGGCCGCCAGGCGAGGCCCGGTACGTGTGAAGGCCGTCCCTCGCCCGGACGACAGAGGGAAGGAACACCATGGCTGACCGCGTTCTGCGCGGCTCCCGGCTCGGCGCCACCAGCTACGAGGCCGACCGCAACCACGACCTTGCGCCGAGGCGCACCGCGACGTACCTGTGCCCTCGTGACCACGAGTTCACCGTGCCCATGGCCGACGACGCCGAGGTACCGGCGGTCTGGGACTGCCGGATGCACGGGCTCGAGTCGACCCTGGTGGACGGCTCGGCGCCGGAGGCCAAGGCGGTCAAGCCGCCACGTACGCACTGGGACATGCTGCTCGAGCGGCGCTCGCTGGAGGAACTCGAGGAGATCCTCAACGAGCGGCTCGCCGACCTCAAGGCCCGACGCACCGCGTCCTGAGCCGAGACCTCCCGGCAGCCGACCCATCCGAGAAGAGGCGCCCCCATCATGGGGGCGCCTTTTTCGTCGCTCCGGTTCAGCGGCCGCCGATCAGGCCCCTGACCTGGTGCCAGCGGTGCTGCAGCCCCCAGACGGTGACCTTGCCGAAGGCCTCGCGGACGATGCCGCCGCTCATCTTGGAGTCGCCGATCACCCGCTCGGTGAACGTGATCGGCACCTCGGCGACGGTGAACCCGGCCTGGATGGCCCGCCACGCGACGTCGACCTGGAAGCAGTACCCGTGCGATGCGACCTCGTCGAGCTTGAGGGTGCGCAGCACCTCGGCCTTGTACGCACGGTAGCCGCCGGTGATGTCGTGCAGCGAGACGCCCAGCGCGATCCGGGAGTACAGGTTGCCGCCCCGGGAGATCAGCTCGCGGTGCCGGGGCCAGTTGACCACCGAACCGCCGGGGACGTACCGGGCTCCGAGGACGGCGTCCGCATGGTCGAGCGCTCCCAGCAGCCGGGGCAGCTGCTCCGGCGCGTGCGATCCGTCGGCGTCCATCTCGACGAGCACGTCATAGCCGGCGTCCAGACCCCACCGGAACGCCGCGATGTACGCGGCGCCGAGGCCGTTCTTCTCGGCCCGGTGCAATACGTGGATGGCGGCGTCGGCCGAGGCCCGCTGGTCGGCGACCGCGCCGGTGCCGTCGGGCGATCCGTCGTCGACGACCAGCACGTCGGCCTCCGGGACCGCCGCCCGGATCCGGTCCAGGATCAGCGGCAGGTTCTCCCGCTCGTTGTAGGTCGGCACGATCACCAGCACCGAACCGGGCGGGGTGGCGGAACTCACTGCGGTTTCTCCTCTGCGGTGCCCCCGGCGGCTGCCGGGGCGGCGGATCTGCGGCGGCGGACCGCCCAGGCGATCAGCAGGCCGACCGGCGCCGCGGCTACCAGCAGCAACTCCACCGGCCTGCCGAGCACCGTACCGGGCGTGGTGGAGGTGATCAGCGGAACGCTGGGAGTCAGGTACCCGGCGGTGAACAGCGGGACGCTGGACTCGACCGAGCCGTCCGGACGGATCACCGCCGACACCCCGGAGGTGGCCGCGATCAGCGTCTCCCGACCGTGTTCGACGGCCCGCACCCGGCTCATCGCCTGTTGCTGGTAGGTCTCGTCGGTCCAGCCGAAGGTCGCGTTGTTGGTCTGCACGACGAGCACCTGGGCGCCGCCGTTGATCACGTCACGGACCAGGTCGTCGTAGACCACCTCGAAGCAGATGACGTCGCCGATCGGCACGCCGGCGACATCCAGGTTGCCCGGCGCCGTCCCCGGCAGGAACTCGCTCTGCAGCAGGTCGACCTTGTCGGAGAAGATCCGGAAGAACGACCGCATCGGCATGTACTCGCCGAACGGCACCGGGTGGCGCTTGTCGTAGTGGGCGCCGGGACCGGTCACCGGATCCCAGACGATCGCCCGATTGTAGTTGCGCCTCGGGTCGTCCGTTCCGACCACCGCGCCGACCAGGATGGGCACCCCGATGTCCCGGGCGGCCGCGCTGATCACCTCGGCGTCGTCGGGATTGCGGTACGGGTCGATGTCGGACGCGTTCTCCGGCCAGATCACCAGGCGCGGCGCGGGGGCGGTGCCGGCCCGGACCGCCTCGGCGAGCCTGTGGGTCTCGGCGGCGTGCATGTCGGTGACCGCGCGCCGCTTCGCGTTGAACTCCAGGCCCGGTTCGGGAACGTTGCCCTGCACCACCGCGATGGTGGTGTGCGGCGCGGCCGCCGGGTCCGCCTCGACGGTCCGGCCGACCACGCCCAGGACGAACGGCAGCAGCACCAGAGCGGCCGGGATCACCAGCACCCAGGGTCTCTTGCTGCGGGCGGTCGGGGAGCGCCGCGCCCAGAGCGCCCGGAGCCCGGCTGCCAGGGCGAACCCGGAGAGCGCCACCAGGAAGGACAGCGCCGGGGCACCGAGCAGTGCTGCCGCGGGCAGCAGTGGGCCGTCGGGCTGGGAGAACGCCACCCCGCCCCAGGGAAAGCCGCCGAACGGAAAGATCGCCCGCAGCGACTCGCCGGCCACCCAGGCGGCCGCGCCGAACACCGGCCACACCGGCAGTCGCCGGGACGCAACCGCCGCCAGCACGGCCGGCGGCCCGACCAGCAGCGCCTCGGCGACCGAGAGCCCCAGCCACGGGACCGACCCGACATAGATGTTCGACCAGGTGAGCAGCGGCAGGAAGAACGTCAGGCCGAACACGACGCCGAGCCCGAAGGCCGGACGCCAGCGGGTGTCTGCGATGGCCAGTCCGAGCAGCGCGAGGCCGACGATCGCCGCCCACCACTGGGTCGACGGGGCGAACGAGAGGTACAGCGCCAGACCGCCGGCAGCGGCGGCCAGGATCCGCAGGCCACCGGAACCGCGCAGGGATCGTCCCCAACGGAGCATCGCCGAGCCGGGATGCCGGGCGCGCCGCTGTGCGCCGGTGGGCTCCGCGTCCACCGGCTCACTGTCCACGGTCGGTGACGCCACCGCCTCAGGATAGTGGCTCTGCGTTGCGCGCCGGGTGTCGTCGCGCAGGTCCGGTGGGCTCGGCCCGACCGGCTCAGTCAGTGCCGCCGAACAGGCCGGAATCGAAGACCACCCGCCCACCGATCAGGGTGGCCAGGGTGATCGGCAGCGGGGCGTCCGGCGTCAGTGCCGGCAGCAACGGCACCCGGGACCGCGGGTCCGTCGACCAACGCTGCACCTGCTCGTCGACGACCGGTCGGACCAGGTCGCCGGCTGTGACCACCGCGAGATGCGCAGCCGCGCCCACCGAGACGGTGCCGATGCCCCGCTCGGTGCGACCGGCGGCCCGGTGGCCGCCGCGGGTGTGGGCGACCAGGGCGGCCCGCGCCGAGATCCCGGAGCCGGGCGTGCGGTGCTGCACCGCGGCGCGCAGCGCCCGCCACGGATCGGCCGGCGTCACCGGCGCGTCCGAGCCGATCGCCAACGTCACGCCGGCCGCGGCGAGCGCCGCGAACGGATTCATCGGTGCGGCCCGGTCCGCGCCCAACCGCTGCACGTACATGCCGGTCGGACCACCCCAGAGTTCGTCGAACAGCGGTTGCACCGAGCCGATCGTCCCGGTGGCGGCAAAGGTGGCGATGTCGGCCGCGGAAGGCATCTCGGCGTGCTCGATGCGCGGGGTGACGCCGGCCAGCACCGCGGCGCCGTGCGGCCCGAGACGTTCCGCTGCCGCGCGCAACCCGTCGGCCACCGCCCGGACCCCGTCGTCGCCGATGGCGTGAAAGCCGGGCTGGACGCCGGCGGTCGCGCACGCCACCAGGTGGTCGGCGATCTGCTCGTCCGTCAGGTAGCGGGCGCCCCTGGCGCCCGGCGCGTCATGGTAGTCGGCCGACAACGAGGCGGTGCGGGAACCGATCGCCCCGTCCACCGACAGGTCGCCGCCCAACGCGTGGGCTCCGGACGCTGCCAGCAGCTCCACAGCCGCCAGCGGGTCCTCCACCGCCTCCCCGAGGTAGCCGAGCACCGGCACCGGGCCGGACCGGGCGAGCAGCGCGGCGAGGTCGGCGCGGGCGGCCGGGTCGGCGCCCGCGCACTCATGCACCTCGACGATGCCGCGGCCGGCGCAGTGCTGCAGGAACGCCTGCTGGGCCGCGGACCGTTGGTCGTCGGAGAGCAGGCCGCGGGCTGCGGCCCGCACTGCGTGGTGGGCGTCGCGGATCAGCGGCCGCTCGGCCGACCAGCCGACCAGGCCGCGCGCGTCCGGGACCCGGTCGGCCAACGCGGTGGAGATCAGAGTCGAGTGGACGTCGACCCTGGACAGGTAGGCCGGCCGCGCTCCGACGGCGTCGTCGATCTCGGCCCTGGTCGGCGGGCGGTTCTCGGGCCAGCCGGTCTCGTCCCAGCCGTGCCCCCAGAGCACCGCGTCGCCGTGCGACGCGGCGAACGCCCGGATGGCGTCCAGGCAATCGCCGAGCGAACGGGTGTCCGAGAGGTCCAGGCCGGTCAATGCCAGGCCGGCGTCGGTGCAATGCACGTGGGCGTCCACGAAGCCGGGCACCACGAGAGCCCCGTCGAGGTCGATCACCCGGTCCGGCCGCCCGGCCAGTTCGACGGCGTGCTCGCCGCCGATCCAGCTGATGATGCCGTCGGTGACGGCCAGGGCGGTCGCGTCGGGGTCCGTTGCGGTGTGCACCCGGCCGCCGCGCAGCAGTGTGAGGGTCATCGCCGCCAGTACACACCGGCGGGCGGCTGCCGGCCCGCCCAGGTGGTCCTGTCGAGGGTCGCTGTCCGGATCGTCGGAATCAGGGTGATCATCCCGGCCGCGAATCTGAGAAGGTGGTCTCCGTGAGCAGCGCACCCTCGACCACCGATGCCGTGCAGCCGGCCAGGGAAACCGGCCTGACGGCCGCCGAGGTCGCCGACCGGGTCGCCAAGGGACAGGTCAACACCACCGACACCCGGTCGTCCCGGTCGCTCTGGGAGATCGTCAAGGCCAACGTCTTCACCCGTTTCAACGCCATCCTCGGCGCCCTGTTCGTGCTGATCCTGATCACCGGCTCGCTGGCCGACGGCCTGTTCGGGTTGGTGCTGGTGGTGAACTCGGCGATCGGCATCGTCCAGGAGTACCTGGCCAAGCGGAAGCTGGACCGGCTGGCGCTGCTCAACGCGCCGACCACCCGGGTGGTGCGTGACGGTGAGGTGCAGGAGATTCCAACGGCGGAGGTGGTTCTCGACGATCTGATCGAACTCCGCACCGGCGACCAGGTGCCCGCCGACGGCTTTCTGGTGTCCGGTACCGGGCTGGAGATCGACGAGTCGAACCTGACCGGCGAGTCCGACGCGGTGCCGAAGGCGGTCGGCGGCGAACTGCGGTCGGGCACCATCGTGGTGGCCGGCACCGGGCGGTTCCCGGCAGCCGCGGTCGGCGCCGACGCCTACGCGAACAAGATCGCCGCGGAGGCCCGCAAGTTCACCAGGGCCCGCTCCGAGATCCAGGAGTCGGTCAACACGCTGCTGAAGTACATCACCTGGGTGATCGTCATCGCGCTGCCGCTGCAGATCTGGTCGCAGGCCAGGGTGGTCGGCGACCAGGGGTGGCGCGAGGTGGTGATCCGATCCACCGGCGGCCTCGTCGGCCTCGTTCCCGAGGGTCTGGTGCTGCTCACCTCGGTGGCCTTCCTCCTGGCCGCCGTGACGTTGACCCGGCAGCAGGTCCTGGTGCAGGAACTGCCGGCGGTCGAGGGCCTGGCCCGGGTGGACGTGGTGTGCCTGGACAAGACCGGCACGTTGACCGTCGGCGACATCGTTCTCGAGGACATCCACCCGCTCGAAGGGTCGGACCCGGCGCACATCCGGCACTGCCTCGGTGCGTTGGCCGACGACCCGAATGCGAACGGCACCCTCAAGGCCGTCGCCGCGGCCATCGAGCCGCCCAACGACTGGGACCGGCTGGACACCGTCGCGTTCAATTCCGCCCGCAAGTGGAGCGCCGCCTGCTTCCGGGACAAGGACACCTGGGTGATGGGTGCGCCGGACGTGCTGCTGGCCGAGAACGACCCGCTGCGCGAGCGGGTGCAGGAATTCGCCGCCACCGGCCGGCGGGTGCTGCTGCTCTCCTGCACGACAGCGGCGCTGGCCGGGCCCGACCTGCCGCCGGATCTGGTGCCGGCCGCGCTGGTCACCCTCACCGAGCAGGTCCGTCCGGACGCCGCCGAGACCCTCAAGTTCTTCGCCGATCAGGGCGTCGACATCAAGGTGATCTCCGGCGACAACCCGGTGACGGTAGCCGCCATCGCCCGCCGGGTCGGGCTCGAGGTCGACGCCGCCGTCGACGCCCGGACCATCGGCCTCGACGTCGAGGAGCTCCGCGAGATCGTCAGGACCACAACAGTGTTCGGCCGGGTCTCACCGGAGCAGAAGCGGGCGCTGGTGCACGCGCTGCAGGCCGAGGGTCACGTCGTCGCCATGACCGGTGACGGCGTCAACGATGCGCTGGCCCTCAAGGACGCCGACATCGGCGTGGCGATGGGCAACGGTGCCCAGGCCACCAAGGCGGTCGCCCAGCTGGTACTGCTCGACGGCAGGTTCTCGCACCTGCCCTCGGTGCTGGCCGAGGGACGCCGGGTGATCGGCAACGTCGAGCGGGTCGCGAACCTGTTCCTGGCGAAGAACGTGATGAGCCTGATCGCGATCATCGCCGCGGCGGTGTTCTTCCTGCCGTTCCCTTTCCTGCCCCGCCAGCTCACCCTGGTCTCCGCATTGACCATCGGGATCCCGGCGTTCTTCCTCGCCCTCGGCCCCAACCGGCGCCGGTACGTGCCAGGCTTCCTCCGGCGGGTGCTGCGCTTCGCGGTGCCGGCCGGTGCCGTCGCCGGGATTGCCGTCACCGTGTCGTATCTGTTGTCCCAGAAGACGTACGGGCTGCCCCCGGACCAGTTCGAGACGCTCTGCGGGTTGACCTCGGGGGCGTCGAAATCGGTGACCGACGTCGCCTGCTGGCGACCGGGCACCGGCGCGACCGTTGCCCTGCTGGTGGTGTCGTTCTGGATCCTGATCGTGCTGTCCCGGCCGTTCCGGATGTGGAAGGCCCTGCTGGTCGGTTCGATGATCGCGCTGGCCGCGCTGGCCTTCATCCTCCCGTTCGCCCGGAGGTTCTTCCAGTTCGACCTGCCTGCGCCGCTGCTGTGGCAATCGCTGGCGGTGGGCGCGGTGGGCGCGATCGCCGTCGAGATCATCTACCGCACCTCGGGCGAGCTGCGGCGGGTCAAGTACAACGCGGACTGAACGGCGGCCGATCGGCGCTGTGCCTGATCAACCCTGTGCCTGATCAACCCTGTGCCTGATCAACCCTGTGCCTGATCAACCCTGTGCCTGATCAACCCTGCCCTGATCACCCCGGTGCCCGATCAACCCTGCCCGATCGCCCCAGTGCCGGACGAACCCGCCCGACTCAGCGCTCCTTGCTGTCGATCTCGGCGACCCGGTGGCCCACCAGCTCCGCCAGCACGTCGTCGGGTATCGGCTGCTCGACGGAGAACCGGATGGTCCCCTTCGACAGCTCGAAGCCGGCCAGCCGGTCCCGGGCGGCATCGATCACCGCGGGGCTGAACGGGAAGATGCTCAGGTGGGTCTTGGCCGCAACGAAGCCCAGCAACGGCTTTCGACGGTACTTCAGCGCCGGCATGCCGTAGCTGCGGCCCTCCTCCGCTGTCGGCACCTGGGCCCTGACCAGTCGTCTGACGTGCTCGAGAGCCGCCCGGGCGGATGGCTCGACGCCGTCGAGATAGTCGTCGATCTCGGACATCGAGGGCTCCTACCCGGTGGCGGTGGCCGTCGTGTCGACGGCCTCGGAGGTGATTGCTGCTGAGCTGCCCGGCAGGCCGGTCTCGACGAGCGAACCGTCCGGCAGCCGGGCGGTGACCCGACAGCCGCTGACGTCCTCGCGCAGCGATCCCTGCAGCGGCACCACCGTCGCGACGATCCCGGCCAACGCCCGCAGGTCGACCGCCTTCACCGCATCGACGATCTGTTGGATCACCCCGATCGCGTCCCTGGCATCACTCACCGCCTGCAGACACGAGTCGTTGACGAGGATCTCGACGGTGGCCTGGGTGGTGGCGGTGGGCGTCGCAGTGCTGGACGACACCGGCGCCACGGTCGAGCCGGCCGGGTACGGCGGATCCTGCGCGAGCAGCCCGGCGGCCACCGCGCCTATCACCAGCCCGATCACGAAGGTCGCGGCCGCCACCCACCACCAGCCGACCCGACCGGACCGGCGGTCCGGCGGCGAGGTACCGGCCGGCGACTGCGTCATGCGGGTCCTCCCGTCGGCGTGGAGCGGAATCCTCCCGCAGTTCGTACGCTCATTCAAACACCGGCACGCACGCCGGGCCGGTCGAACGGACCGCGCACATCGCGGGACGACGGAGGGTGCCGACCGTGACCGGACCCGACGTCCCGACGACCGCCATCCCGCTCCGGCGGCGGAGCGGCCGGATCCGGCGGGTCGCGCTGGCGCTGACCATCGTGGTGACCACCGCACTGGTGCTCTGGGGCATCGACTGGGCCGCCCGGCTCAGCGCGCAGTCGCTGCTCGCCCGGGAGCTGCAGTCGGCCACCGGCACCCCCGCCCGACCGTCCGTCGCGATCAACGGTCCGTTGTTCCTGGTGCAGGTGCTGCGCGGTCGCTACGACGACGTCCAGGTCGACATCGCCGATCTGACCTCAGGTCCGCTGCGGATCGCCGGCGTGCACGCCGAGCTCGCCGGGGTGTACGTGTCGTTTCACGACGTGCTGGTCCGGCAGGTCGACCAGGTGTACGTCGAGTCGTCGACGGAGGACGTGTTCCTCACCTACGAGGATCTCAACAGCTACCTGCTGGCGACCGGCCACCAGCTGACGCTGCACCCGACCCCGGAGGGAACGCTCCAGGTGACCGGCTCGGTCGAGGTGTTCGGGAAGTCGATCACCGCCTCGGCCGACGCCCGGATCTCCGTCGACGGCGGTGCGCTGTCCGTGGTCCCGGTCGGCCTGCAGACAGGCACCGTGCTGGACAAGGCCGGCCAGCTGCTCCTTGGCCAGCGGTTCACCCTGCTGATCCCGCTCTCGCTGCCGTTGGGCCAGCAACTCACCGACATCGAGGTGCAGCCGGACGGACTCGCTGTCCGGGCCGGCGGCTCCCAGATCGTGGTGACGCCCCCGCCCGCCGTGAGATCGCGGCGCGGACCCGGAGGGCCGTGGCGTTCAGGTGGCGGCCGGCTCCGGGAGTCGCTGCCGGGGCAGCATCGCGGTGGCGGCCAGCATCCCCACCGCCAGCACCACCACCACCAGGAACACCCGGTGGGTGGCGGCGAAGAGGTCAGCTGGATCCGGAACACCCCCGGTGCCTCCGACGCCGCCGAGCACCACCGCGTTGGCCAGCGCCCCGAACACCGCGACACCGACCGCACTGCCCATCGAGCGGGTGAACATGGTGGTACCGGTGACCACTCCACGCTCGGACCACCCGACGCTGGACTGGGCGGAGATCAGCGTCGGGCTCGCCACCAGACCCATACCGAGTCCGAGCACGAAGCACACCGCCCCGACCTGCCAGACCGCTGAATCCGCGGTCAGCATCGCCACCAGCACGGTGCCGAGGACTGCGATCACCGCGCCGATCATCGCGGTCGCCCGGAAGCCGATCCGCAGGTAGAGCCGCCCGGATTGGGCCGCAGCGATCGGCCAGCCGATGGTCAGCGTGGCCAGGGCGAAGCCGGCCACCAGCGGTCCGTGGTGCAGCACGCCCTGCACGTAGGTCGGCCCGTACGACGTCACGCCCATCACGATCGCGCCGACCAGCAGCGACACCACCGCTGCGGTGGTGATCAGGCGGTCGTGGAACACCCAGAGGGGCAGTACCGGCTCCGCGGCCCGCCGTTCGGCTGCGACGAACCCGACCAGCAACAGCGCGGCGACGACGAAGATCCCGACCCCGATCGCCGATCCCCACGGCCAGCCCTGTCCTCCCTCGAGCAGCCCGAGGATCAGCAGGCTGCAGCCCACCGTGAGCAGAGCCGCGCCGGTGTAGTCGATCCGATGTCGGCGTGGCTCGGACGTCTCGTGGAAGTGCCGGCTCAGCATCCAGGCGGCCAGCAGGCAGAGCGGGACGTTGACCAGGAATATCCACCGCCAACTGAGATATTCGGAGAACAGCCCGCCGAGGGTCGGCCCGATCACCGCCGACATCGCCCACACGCTGGCCAGGTAGCCCTGCGCCTTGGCCCGTTCCGCGACCGTGTAGATGTCGCCGGCGATCGTCATGCTGATCGGCTGCACCGCACCCGCTCCCAGGCCCTGGACGCCGCGGAAGATGATCAACGCGGTCATGTCCCAGGCGAACCCGCAGAGGATCGAGCCGACCAGGAACAACCCGATCCCGACCATCATGATGGGCTTGCGGCCGAAGGTGTCGGCGAGCTTTCCGTACACCGGCACCGTGACGGCCTGGGCCAGCAGGTACATCGAGAACAGCCACGGGAACTGCGAGAAGCCCGACAGGTCGGCAACGATGGACGGCACTGCGGTCGCGATGACGGTCGAATCCAACGCGACCAGAGCGGTCGAGAGCATCAGCGAGATCAGCACCGGTCCGCGGTCGGACCGGAAGCCGACCGCGGTGGCGGAATCCGCCGGCCCGCTCACTCCCCCGGCACCAGGCCGGTGTGCTCGGCGGCAAAAGCCAGCTGGTCGGCGTACTCCGCGGCCAGCGCATGAACGGGTTTGCCCATGCCGTGCCCGGCCCTGGTGTCCACCCGGAGCAGGACCGGCCCTGGCCCGCCCTGGCAGCGCTGCAGTTCCGCACCGAACTTGAGCGAATGCGCCGGCACCACGCGGTCGTCGTGGTCCCCCGTGCAGATCAACGTCGGCGGGTAGGAGGTGCCCGGCTCCAGCCGGTGCAACGGCGAATACGCATGCAGCGCAGCGAACTCCGCCGGGTCGTCCGGCGTGCCGTACTCACTGGTCCACGCCCAGCCGATGGTGAACAGATGGAATCGGAGCATGTCCAACACGCCCACCGTCGGCAGGGCCACTGCCCAGAGTTCGGGCCGCTGGGTGAGTGCCGCGCCGGTCAGCAGGCCCCCGTTCGACCGGCCGTGCACGGCGAGCAGATCGGCACGGGTGGTGCCGTCGGCGATCAGCGCCTCGGCGCAGCCGTAGAGGTCGTCGAACACCCGCTGCTTGGCCAGCTTCATCCCGGCCCGGTGCCAGGGCGCACCGAATTCGCCGCCGCCGCGCAGGTTGGCCACGGCCAGCACGCCGCCGGCCTGCACCCAGGCCGAGAACAACGCCGAGAAGCTCGGCAGTACCGGGATGTCGAACCCCCCGTAGCCGTACAGCAGGGTCGGCCGCGGACCCGGCGGCAGGTCGGTGCGATGCACCACCGTCATCGGGACAGCCGTGCCGTCGGAGCTGGTGCCGACCCGCCGTTCGGCGTGGGTATCGGTCCCGACCGGATCCGATCCCGACGGAACGACCGTCGGGGCAAGGGTTTCCGCCGTCAGGTCGAGACGCTGCACCCGGAGCCGCCGGGTGAACGACGTGCTGCCCGAGGAACACCTCGTCGGACCTTTCGTGGGCGCTCACCGCCGCCACCGCCGACGGGTAGGGCAGCGCGAGGTCGGCCAGATGCATCCCGGCGCGGTCGACCACCTCGACCCGGTGGGCGGCGTCGGTGGACCAGGTCAGCACGAAGGCGGACGCGCCGGCCGCGACGTCCGCGAGCACATCCGTCTCGTGCTCCCCGACGACCTCGGCCCACGGCAGCGCCGGGTCGGAGAGATCGACGGCGACCAACCGGCCCCGCTCGGCGTCGGTCTCGGTGCGCAGATAGAGCCGGTCGTCCTCGACCGCCACCACCGACTGGGCGTCGGTGAGCTCGCCGATGACGGTGATGCCCTCCGGCTCCGGGAGCGCACGTCCGTGTTCGTCAGGACGGATCCGGCGTACCTCGACGGTCGCCCGGGAGTCGGTGCCGGGCGCGGTGAGCAGGGTCAGCCAGCGGCCGTCCGCGGAGACCTCGGGAGCGGCCATCCACTCGCGGTCGGTCGGCCGCGCCCAGACCAGCAGGTCGGTGTCCTGCGGGGTGCCGAGCCGGTGCAGGACCAGCTCTCCGGCACCCATCGCGTCGGTGAACTCGCCTCCTTCGGGCGCCGGGTACCGCCAGTACAGGAACCCGGAGCTGTCCGGCATCCAGGTCGGGGACACCCACTTGGTCCAGGTCAGCAGATCCGGCAACGGCTCGCCGGAGGCGACGTCGAAGACCTGGATGCTGCGCCAGTCCGACCCGGCTTCGGCCAGCGCCACCGCGGCCAACGTCCCGTCCGGGCTCACCTCGACCGCGTTGAGCGCGACGGTGCCGTCGGCCGAGAGCGTGTTCGGGTCCAGCAGCACCCGGCCGCCGGTGACCAGCTCGTCGAGGCTGTCGGCGACCACCAGCAGGTCCTGGTCGAGCTCGCCGGGGTTCACCAGCCGGAAGTACCGGCCGCCGCGTTCCCATGGAACCCCCTGCCGGGTTTCGGTGAGCAGTCCGGTGACCGCCGCGAGGAACCACGGCTGCGCGGCCAGACCGGCCAGGTACGGGCCGGATACGGCATTCTGGGCTGCCACGAAGGCGGTCGTGCGGTCGGCGTCGGGATCCTCGAGATAGCGGTACGGGTCGGCGACGCGGACCCCGTGCAGGGTTTCGATGACGTCGTCGCGGTCGGCCGGTGGGTACTCGAGTCCGGAAGCGGAGGGCATCTCCTGATTCAATCACTGCGGTGTGATCCACCGCCGGGCCGCCGGGTGCGGACGCGCCACACATCATCCGCCGTAGAAGCCCGGATAGCTCAGCAGCCGCAGGGTCCAGTCCGCCGCCTGCGGGGTTCCGGCCGCCCCCGCCGAGCAGCCGGCGATCAGCGCCGCCAGCACCATCCCCACGACGACCCGCGATCCCCCGAAGCGCATGGCGCCACCCCATGACACGGTCCGACGGTCACACTTCGGAACCGGCACGCCCGATCGGTCGAGTTGCGCCGTCAGTCCCTGGTCACGAAGCCTGGATAGCCCTGCAACGACTGCCCGCGCAGGGTGAACTCACCCGGCTCGACCTCGGGCAGTGTGGTGATCACGGTGCTGCCCTCGACCGCGGTGGCAGCCGCGCCCAGGGGTGACGACGGCAGCTTCGGCCACACCGCGGCGAGCACCCGGCCGACCGCAGCGGCCTCCTGGGCGGACCCGTACGTGGTGACGAATGTCGAGGTGCCCACCACCCGCTGTCCGGGCGTCCAGCCGTATCCGGCGAATTCGGCCACCGGCATCGCCTGGACCCCGGCGTCGGCCATGGCCGCGCTGACCGCCTCCTCGAGCGCATCGGTGCTCCCGAGCGGGTGATCCCGCAGCAACACGGTGCCCATCTCGATCATGGCCGCATGCGGCGCCGCCGACAGCACCGCCCGCACCCCGGGATCGGCAGCCAGGGAGGTGCCGGCCGCGGTTCCGCCGACCACGCCTTCCCGGGTGTCGTCCGGAATCTCGGCGCCGACGATGTAGGTGGTCTGCAGCTCGGCGCGGTAACCGACCCAGGTCTTGTCGGTGCTGGTGCCGGCCACCCCGGCCACGGTCTCCGGCGTCACCTCGGCGGCACCCCGCAGCTTCGGATTCGCCAACGCCGCCGGGTCGACCGGCCCGGCACAGATCCCGATCATCTTCTCCGGGGTGTTGGTTTCGTAGGACACCGAGAGCATCAGCCCGGGCGGGCCGGTGCGGGGGCTCGGCCCGGGTGCCGAGCCCCGGCCGTCCAGATACGTCGCGCACACCGAGCCGTTGATGGAGTCGTCGAACCAGGCGACCTCCGAGGGCGGCCGGCCACCGGTGCTCGGGGCCGTGGTCGGCGCGTCGTCCCCACCGATCAACGCGACCCGGTTGAGTGCCGCCGGATTCACCAGACCGATGTCGTGCCGGGAGTCGAAGGTCGACGGGATGGACGCCAGCCACCCGGCGGCGGGGGTCGATGTCCACCCGGCCGGCGCCGGCAGTCCCGATTGCGTCGAGCTGCAGCCGGTGAGCAGGCTCGCGACGGTCAGCGCCGCGACGGCCAGCGCGGCGGCTGCCGACCGCCTACCGCGCACAGTGCAGCCCCCGGTAGCCGTCCCCCCGGATCTGCCTCACGATCGCTCCCCCGCTGCTCCCCGGCCCGGTCGGACCGGGCAGGGGCAGAGTAGCCGGGTCAATCCGGGTCGGAGGGGTGTTCGGCGGATCCCGGGTGTCCACCCGGCACCACCGGTCGGTCCTCGAACGGGGTGGACAGCACCACCGTCGTCCGGGTGGACACATTGGCGTGCGCCCGGATCTGCGCCAGCAGCAGCTCGAGCGCCGACGGCGAGGCGACCCTGACCTTGACGATGTAGGACTCGACGCCGGCCACCGAATGGCACGCCTCGATCTCCGGCAGCCCGGCGAGTGCCAGCGGGTAGTCGTCGGGCGCCGCCGGATCGATCGGGGTGAGCGAGACGAAGGCGGTGAGCGGCAGTCCGATCTGCTCGGTGTCGATCCGGGCCGCGTAGCCACGGATCACCCCGCGCTGCTCGAGCCTGCGGACCCGTTGATGCACCGCAGAGACGGACAGTCCGACCCGCTCGGCCAGGTCGGTGTAGGAACATCGGCCGTCTGCGGCCAGCACGGCCGCGATCCTGGCGTCGATCTCCTCGAGCACGATTCAGCCCAGCACGATCAGGTCGGTCGGGCAGGTGTTCATCCGCCGCGGGCCGGTCTCGGTAGCCACCACGATGTCCTCGATCCGCACGCCGAACTGTCCCGGCAGGTAGATGCCGGGTTCCACGGAGAATGCCATGCCGGGTTCCAGGATCCGGGTGTTGCCGCGGACCAGATACGGATGTTCGTGCACTTCGAGGCCGATCCCGTGGCCGGTGCGGGTGATGAACCGGTCGCCGTAGCCGGCGTCGGTGATGATCCGGCGGCTGGCCGCGTCCACCGCCTCGCACGCGGCACCGACCACGGCCGCGGCGACCCCGGCCGCCTGGGCCCTGCGGACGACCTCGTAGACCTCGGCGACGTCCGCCGGGGCAGCCGGTCCGGTGACGTAGGTGCGGGTGCAGTCGGAGTTGTACCCGGCCGGGCTCGGACCGCCGATGTCCACCACCACCGGTTCGCCGCTGCCGATCACCCGGTCCGAGGCCTCGTGGTGCGGGCTGGCGCCGTTCGGACCGGACGCGACGATCACGAAGGCCGCCTCCGCGTGTCCTTCGGCGACGATCGCCGCCGCGATGTCGGCGGCCACCTCGTGCTCGGTGCGACCCGGCCGCAACCATTCCGCGATCCGCAGGTGCACCCGGTCGATCGCGGCGCCGACGGCGGCCAGCGCGTCGACCTCGTCGTCGTCCTTGCGCATCCGGAGCTCGCCGATGGCCTCACCGGCCAGGGTGAGCTCGGCGCCCGGCACCGCCCACTGGGCGCCGAGGGCGTGCACGGCCGGCATGTGGTAGTCGACCGAGAGCACGCGGGCGCCGCCCGGCAGCAGGGCAGCGACCGCCTCGTACGGGTCCTCACCGTCGCTCCAGGTGGTCACCTCGAGTCCGAGCGCCTCGACCGGGGTGCCGGCCCACCCGGGTCGCTCCAGGATCGGGACGAGCATCCGGGCCGGGCCGTCGGGCGGGACGACGAGGCAGGTGAGCCGTTCGTGCGAGCCGACCGAATGCCCGACGAAGTACTGCAGGTCGGCACCCGGGGAGATGAGCACCGCGTCGGCCCCGGATTTCGCGGCCTGCGCCCCGAGTCGGGCCAGCCGGTCGGCCAGGGTCGCGGTGGACGGGGCGGACGTCAACGCGGCGGCATCGGCGGACAGGGCCACAGGGACGTCGACGGACATGGGGCGAGCCTAATGGGCACCGCCCCCGGTAACGTCGCCGAACATGTTGCAGCTGCTCGATCTGGCCGGGATCTACTTCCGCGCGTTCTTCGCGGTGCCGTCATCCATCACCGGACCGCACGGCCGGCCGGTGAACGCGATCCGCGGTTCGCTGGACATCATCGCCAAGGTGGTCGGCGACGCCCGGCCCGACCGGCTGATCGCCTGCCTGGACATCGACTGGCGGCCGGCCTGGCGGGTGGAGCTGATCCCGTCGTACAAGACCCACAGGGTTTCTGGTGATGCCCTGCCGGGCGCCGGTGGCGCCGATCCGCGGGTGCTCACCCAGCTCTCCGAGGAGGTGGTGCCCGACGAACTGTCGCCGCAGGTCCCGGTGCTCTTCGAGGTGCTGACCGCGATCGGGATCGCCCAGGCCGGCGCGGCCGAGCACGAGGCGGACGACGTCATCGGCACCCTGGTGGAGCGCGAGACCGTCGATCCGGTCGAGGTGGTGACCGGCGACCGCGACCTGTTCCAGGTGGTGCGGGCGACCCCGACCCCGGTGGTGGTCCGCTACATCGGCGCCGGTCTGGCCAAGGCACAGGTGCTCGACGAAGCCGGTGTGCTCGCCAAGTACGGCGTTCCGGCGTCCGGGTACGCGGACTTCGCGGCATTGCGCGGGGACGCCTCCGACGGACTGCCCGGGGTGGCCGGGATCGGCGACAAGACCGCGGCCGTGCTGATCGGCGAGTGGACCTCGATCGAGGCGCTGACCGCCGCCGCGGACGATCCCACGTCGGGGCTGGCTGCCGGACCGCGGCGCAAGCTGCTGGCCGCCCGCGACTATCTGGACGTCGCGCCGACAGTGGTGCGGGTGGCCCGGTCGGCCCCGGTCTGGACCGAACCCGACGGTGACGGCCGGATTCCCGCCGAACCGGTCGATCCGCAGCGGCTCGCCGAGCTGATCACCGAGCACGGGATCGGCAACTCGGTGGGCCGGCTGCTGGACGCGCTGGGCTGGCAGCGGTGAGCCCGCACGTCACCGAACTGGCCGATCTGCGGGTGGTGGTCGACCGGATCGAGGGCCGCTCGGTGTGCGGGCTGAAGGTGGGCGACTCCTTCTGCGTCACCGGGTCCAGCCAACTGTCCCTCCCCGACGGCGGTCACTTCTGCCTCTACGCGCTGGCCGCCGTGCTGCCACTGCTTCCGGCGAAGCAACGGGCGACCGACTCGGGCGACTGGATGACCCGTGACGCCGAGGTGGCCTGCCCGGACCCGGACGAGCGGTTGATCATGCGGATCGAGCGCGGCCAGGTGCGCGCGGTCGCGACCGACGAGCTGACGTGAGCGCTGCCCCAGCCCCGGACACCGGACGCGTGTCGGTGGCGTTGCAGACGGACAAGTCGGCCGCCGACTACGCCCGGCTGGCCGTGCTGGCCGAAGGTCTCGGCTTCGACGGCATCACGGTCTTCGCCGATCTCGGCTATCAACCGCCGATCGGCCCGCTGACCGTGATCGCCCGGCACACCAGTACCGTCCGCATCGGCGCCGCGTGCCAGAATCCGGCGCTGGTGCATCCGGTCGAGATAGCCGGACAGGTCGCCACCCTGGACGCGATGTCCGGCGGTCGTGCCTACGTCGGACTTGCCAGGGGCGCCTGGCTCGACGGTCTCGGGGCCCCGCCGACCGATGCGGCCCGGCTGGACGATGCCGTCGAGATCATCCGGCGGCTGCTCGCCGGTGACGACGGTGGCTATCAGGGGACGGTTCTGGGGCTGCCACCGGGGCTCCGGTTCCGGTTCGACGGGCACCGGCCCGATATCGACCTGCTGATCGGCACCTGGGGTCCGAGGACGGCGCGCTGGGCCGCCGGGGTGGCCGACGAGGTCAAGATCGGTGGTTCGGCGAACCCGGACATGGTGCGGCGGATGGCGTCCTGGCTGAGGGCGGCCGGCACCGGCAGACCCCCCGGGGTGGTCGCGGGCGCGGTGACCGTCGTGGACACGGATCGCGGCGCGGCGCGGGCACTGGCCCGGCAGGAGGTGGCGATGTATCTCGACGTGGTGGCCGAACTCGATCCGACGGTGGACATCGACCGGGAGATGCTCGCCCACCTGAGGGCGCGCGTGGCGGCCGGCGACCACGCCGGCGCCGGTGCGTTGATCGGTGACGACCTGCTGGACCGGTTCGCCTTCGCGGGCGAGCCTGCCGACATCATCGCCCAGAGCGAGGCGCTGTTCGACGCCGGTGCGTCCCGGATCGAATTCGGTACCCCCCATGGGCTCTCGGACACCAAGGGGATCGAGCTGCTGGGCACGCGGGTGCTGCCGGCGCTGGCCGGCCGGCGGAGCCGGTGAGCCGCACGGTCACCGCGATCGCGGACGCCTACCTGCTCGAGTTGGCCGCGGTGGATCCGGACGCCGCCGGCGCCGCAGGTCGGGCACCGGTCTCGGCGCTGCCGGGGTTCGCCCCCGACGACTTCGACCGGCAGTCCGCAGCGGCGCGCAGCGCCGCGACCGAGCTGGCGGGGGCGACGCCGGCCGACCCGGCCGAGGTCGCGTTGGCCGCCGCCCTCGGCGAGCGGTTGGCGGCCGAGATGTCTTTGGAAGAGGCCGGTTTCACCCAGGCCCTGCTGGCGCCGCTGGCCACCCCGGTGCACCGGATCCGGCAGGTCTTCGACGCGCTGCCGAGGGTGACGGACGCCGACTGGGACTACCTGGGCCAGCAGCTGGACGGCGTTCCCGGGGCGCTGGCCGACTACCGGGCCACCCTGACCAGATCCGCCGATCGCGGCTCGGTGGTCGCCGCCCGGCAGATCCGCACGGTCGCCGCGCAGTGCCGGCAATGGATCGAGACCAACAACTTCTACGGCGGCCTGGCCGCGGCCGCTCCTGACGCTCGGCGGCCGCTGGTCGGCGCGGCGGCCGCCAGGGCGTCGGTGGCCACCCTGGCGTTCGCGGATTTCCTCACCGACGAGCTGCTGCCCAGGGCGACCCGGCCGGACGCGGTCGGCCGGGACATCTACCGGGCCACCGCGGCGGCTTTTCTGGGCGCGGAGATCGATCTGGACGAGACGTATGCCTGGGGCTGGTCCGAGCTGGACCGGATCGAAACCGAGATCGCCGGTGCGGCAAGGAAGATCAGCGCCGACGGCTACGCCGCCGCGGCCGCCGCGTTGGACGCCGATCCGGCCCGCCGGCTCTACCAGCCGGCCGCCGTCGAGGCCTGGCTGACCGAGCGGGTGGCGGCGGTCGCCGACGCCATCGACGGGCGGCATGTCGATCTGGTGCCACGGGCCCGGCTGCCGGAGTGCCGGATCTCGGCGGCCGCGTCCGGCGTCATGTACTACAGCCCTCCGGATCCCGGGCTGACCCGGCCGGGTCAGGTGTGGTGGACCTACGAACCCGAGCTCGGAGTGCACACCTGGCGGGAGGCGACCACCGTGCATCACGAGGGAATCCCCGGCCACCACCTGCAGATCAGCACGGCGCTGGCCGCGTCGGAGCTGCATCCCTGGCAGCGGGCCATGTGCCACATCCACGGCTACGCCGAGGGCTGGGCACATCATTCGGAGGAATGGGCCGGCGAGATCGGACTGCTCGACGACCCGGCCGACCGGCTCGGGATGTTGCTCGGCCAGGCCTGGCGGGCCGCCCGGATCGTCATCGATGCCGGGCTGCATCTCGACCTGCCCATCCCGGCCGGCCGGATCGACGGCGCGGACCGCTGGACGGTCGACCTCGGGGTCGAGTTCCTCCAGCGCACCGCGGGCATCAGCCGCGGGATGGCGGCGTTCGAGGTGGACCGGTATCTCGGCTGGCCCGCCCAGGCGCTCGCCTTCCGCGTCGGCGCCCGGTTGTTCGCCCAGATCCGGGAAACGGCGCGGATCCGGGACGGTTCGGACTTCGACTCCAGGCGCTTCCACAACGCACTGCTCCGGCTCGGGCCGATGGGTCTGGACCCGCTGCGCCGGCTGACCCTCGGCCGCTAGCGCCGAAAGCTACGCCGACACCATCGCGCTGAGATCGCGGATGGCGTCCTCCCGGACGATCTGCACCACGATCCGGTCCAGGGCCGCGTCGATCTCCCCGGCCTCCACCGGCCCGGCGTCGGCGGGCAGCCACTCGGCGAGCTGTTCACGGACCCAGGCCCGGACCGCGCTGGTGATCATGTCCACCTCGGTGCGACCGGCTTCGGTGAGGCGCAGCAGGTCTCCGTCGCGCCGCAGATACCCGGCGTCGACGATCCCGTCGAAGAACGACGTCAGCACGCCGGCCGGAATGCCGATCCGCCGCTCGATGTCGACCTGCCGTGGCGCGCCGGTGATCTCCTCGCGCAGGTACACCCCCAACACTCCCCAGATCATCGGAATGTCCATGACGGTTCCCGACTGCGCGAGCACCGACGGCGCGGCGGCGCGCGCGTTGCGGCGGAGCACCTCGCCGATCACGTTCTCCAACTGGGTCTCCGCGTCGGCACCCTCCGGTACCGCGAAGCCCTCACCGGTGGCAGCGGGCCGGTTTCCGTCGCGCAGCTTCACCTGCGGCAGGAACAGCGCCGCGATCAATGCCAGCAGGGCAACAGGGATCGCCCAGAGGAACACGTTGTGCAGAGCGTCCGCGTACGCGGCCACCACCGGCGCCTTCGCCGCGTCCGGCAGTGCGTGCAGGGCGGCCGGGTTGGTGGCGGCTTCGGGCGGGATGCCGGAGGCGACGACCGCCGCCGGCAGCGAGTCCGCGAGCCTGTTGGAATAGATGCTGCCGAGGACGGCGGCACCGAAGGCTCCGCCCAGGGTGCGGAAGAACGTCACTCCCGAGGTGGCAGTGCCCAGATCCCGGTAGTCGGCCGTGTTCTGCACGATCAGCGTGAGGATCTGCATGATCAGGCCGATGCCGGCGCCGAGGATGAACAGGTACAGCGTCTCGACGATCACGCTGGTGGTCGCGTCGAGCCTGGACAACAGGAACAGACCGAACGCCATGATCGCAGAGCCCGCGATGGGGAACATCCGGTACTTCCCGGTCCGACCGACGTAGGCACCGCTGGCGATGGCGGTGAGCAGCAGTCCGATCACCATCGGGAGCATCCGCAACCCGGAGCTGGTGGCCGACGCACCTCCGACGAACTGCATGAACGTCGGCAGGAAGGTGATCGAGCCCATCATCCCGAACCCGACGATGAAACTCAGGATCGAGGCCATGGTGAAGACCCGGCCCTTGAACAGTCGCATCGGCAGTATCGGTTCCTCTGCGCGCAGTTCCACCTGCACGAAGATGAACAGCGAGATGAGCGAGCCGACGAACAACGAGATGATCATGGCCGAGCCCCACGCGTACTGGGTGCCGCCCCAGGAGGTGGCCAGGATCAGACCGGTCGACCCGAGCGCGACGAACAGCACGCCCAGATAGTCGATCTTCGGCTTGCTGCCGCTCCGGATGCCGGGGATGGTGCGCGCCGCCAGCAGGATGACGATGATCGCGATCGGCACGTTGACGTAGAACGCCCACCGCCAGGACAGGTGGTCGGTGAACAGCCCGCCGAGCAGGGGGCCGAGCACTGTTGTCACCCCGAAGACGGCACCAAGGGCGCCCTGGTACTTGCCGCGTTCGCGCAGCGGGATGACCTCGCCGATCAATGCCGTCGCGGTCACCATCAGGCCGCCGGCACCGATGCCCTGCACCGCGCGGAACGCGATCATCATCGACATGTTCTGGGAGAGGCCACAGAAGAACGAGCCGACGATGAAGATCAGCACACTGAGCTGGAAGATCCGCTTGCGGCCGTACAGATCTCCGAACTTGCCGGCCAGCACCGTCGAGATGGTCTCGGCCAGCATGTAGGAGGTGACCACCCAGCTCATGTGGCCGGCCCCACCGAGGTCGCCGACGATGGTCGGCAGCGCGGTCGAGACGATGGTCTGATCCAGCGCGGACAGCAGCATCCCGAGCATGATCGTCGCGAAGATGACGTTCATCTGGACCCGGGAAAGGACCGGTGGTTCGCCGGGTGTCGGGTCCGGCCGGAGCGCAACGTCCTGACTCATCACAGACCCCCAGACCGCCAACGACCAGAGCTCGACGGAGCGTAACCCGGTGATCACAGTTCCGCCGGGAACACCCTCGGAGCGTCACCGCGGTCAGGGCCGCCAGGCGCCGTCCCGGACCGTCCGGCCGGCCGACATCACGAACGTGATGTCCCGCAACGCCGCGACCGATCTGGTGGGGTCGGCCGCCACCGCGATCAGATCGGCCGCCTGGCCGACCGCGACCCGGCCCACGTCGTCGGAGATGCCGCACAACGCGGCACCGTTGACGGTGGCCGACTGCAGGGCGCGCAGCGGATCCAACCCCGCCGCCGCCATGAATTCCAGCTCCGCCACTACCGCCGGCACGCCATCGGCGGCGTCGCCGGGTGGGTAGTCGGTGCCGTTGGTCAGTCGCACGCCGGCCGCGATCAACCGCTGGGCGCTGGCCAGATGGTCCGGTCCGACCGCGACCGCGTTGGCGATCGAGTGCTCCTCGAAGCCGTTGGCCCGCATCCAGCCGACCGAGCGACTCACCGCGAGCGTCGGCGAGACGTAGATGTCCGGTCCGGCAAGGAGTTCCGCGGTGGCGTCGTCGACCAGATAGGCGTGCTCGAACGACCGCACACCGGCCTCCAGCGCCTGCCGGATCGCGGTGTGGTGGCCCGCGTGCGCCACCACGTAGGCCCCGGCCGACGCGGCCGCTCGCACCACCGCCGCGATCTCGTCGTCGGACATCTCCGGTTCGGCCGGGCTCTCCCCGGCGTGCGCCAGGCCGCCGGTGATGAAGATCTTCAGGTGGTCGGCGCCGGCCTCGAGTTCGGCCATGCCGGCCGCGTAGAACTCCTCCGGCCCGGTGCAGTACACGGAACCGGTGCCCTGGCCGTGGCCACCCGGTGCCGACAAGGCCCGGCCGCCGGCCAGGATCCGCGGTGCCGGGAACCAGCCGCGGCGGGCCGCCTCGCGGAGCGTGATGTCGGCCCGGTGCTGCTCGTGGACGCAGCGGATGGTGGTGGCCCCGGCGTGCAGCGCCGCGGTGGCCCTGGCCGCCGATCGGAATGCGGTGAGTGCAGGGTCCTCGTTCTCGTCGGTGTCGGCGAACGGGAAGACGATGGACAGGTGGGTGTGCACGGTCACCAGGCCGGGCAGCAGGTAGCGGCCGGCCAGGTCGAGCGCCGGGGCGCCGTCGGGCGCCGCGTCCGCGATGGCCACGATCCGGCCGTCGGCGATGCCGACCGCCCGGCCGGGCGTGACCGTGCCGTCGTCCACGTCGACCACCGCGGCGTCGGTCAACCACAGGTCCGTCATGGGCTTACTCCGGGATCTCCTGCGCACGCCGCAGCCACCAGCGGCGAACCGGTGGTGGCTGCGGCGGTGGGCCGGGACGTAGTTACTGCGGGACGCTGACCTCGTAGGTGCCGGCGTCGTCCTTGACCGTGATGGTGACGCTCTTCGGTGTTCCGCCGACGCTGAGCGTGCACTGGAAGCTGGTGCCGGTCTTGACCTCCTGGTCGGCCGGGCAGGAGACGTTGGTGACGTCGGTCTGGCCGTAGCCCTGCGGCGGTGCCGCGGTGAGGATCTGGGTCACCCCGGCTTCGACCTTCGACTGGTCGAAGACCTTCTTGGACAGCAGCCCTGGCTTCCAGAACAGCACCACCGCTGCGGCGGCCAGCACGACGACCACCGCGATGATGCCGATGATCAGGCCCTTGTTGGACTTCGTGGCTGGGGCCGGCTGACCGAAACCCGGTGCGCCGTAACCGGGCTGCTGGCCATAGGGCTGCTGCTGGCCATACGGCTGCTGCTGGCCGTACGGCTGCTGCTGACCGTAGCCGGGCGCGGCCGGGTAGGCCTGCTGCTGGTAGCCGGACGCCGGGTCGTAGGCAGGCTGGGCTCCGCTGTAGGGCGGCTGTTCGTAGCTGGGCGGCGGCGGGTAGCCCGGCTGCTGACCGTAGCTCGGCTGTTGGCCGTAGCCCGGCTGCTGACCGTAGCTCGGTTGCTGGCCGTACCCCGGCTGCTGGTCGCCGTAGCCCGGCTGCTGCTCGCCGTAGCCGGGCTGCTGGGGCTGCTCGCCGAATTGCGGCTGCTGGCCGTACGGGGTGGGAGTGGCCCCGGAGGCAGGGTTCTGGTCGGCACCCGGGTAGCCCTGCTGGTAGCCGGACCACTGCTGGCTGGGGTCCGGCTGGCCCCCCTGGCCGTACGGCGTACTCATCAACTGCCTCCTGTGGAAGACGCCGGTCTGACCCGGGCCGTGGCTGCTCCAAAACGTGACGCGTTCACCCGATGCACGGTGATCCAACCACGGCGGGTGGCCGCCGTGCCGGGGAACCGCCGTACCGCTGTACCGCTGGCCGGGCTGTCCAGATCAGGATCATCCCGTATCCGAACGGTACGCAGTGCAGCGGGCTTTGTCAGGCGCTCAGCGCAGCGCTGCCGCCCGGTCCTCTGCGTCCCCTGGCGTCAGACCGCGCCCAGCGCGACCACGCCGCGACGCAAGGCCCTGACCGCGTCCGCCGCGGTGCCGGCGACCGGCTCCGCGGCCACCCCGCGGATCTGGTCGAGCAGGTCGATCACCTGCCGACACCAGCGGACGAAGTCACCGGCGGACAGATCCGCGCCACCGGCGGCCGCGACCGTGAGCGCGTCGGTCAACGTCCCGCCACGGGCCCAGGCACCGACAGCAGCGGCAAACCCCGGATCAGGTTCGCGGGTGCTCGGCAACCCGTGATCGCGCTCCTGGGCGGTGATCTCGGACCAGGAACGGATGGTCGCGCTGATCGCACCGGCGGCGGGACCCGCCGGGGTCCTCGACATCCCGGTGTCGCGCCGGGACTCGAACACCAACACCGACACCGTCGCCGCCAGATCTGCGGCCGACAGGGTCGTCCACAGGCCGCGGCGCAGGCACTCGGCGACCACCAGATCGCTCTCCGACCAGATCCGGGACAGCACCCGACCGGCCTCCGTCAGCTTGTCGCCTTTGAGGTAGCCCCGTTCGGTGAGCAGCGCGAGGATCCGTTCCAACTCCTTGCCGAGCGAGCCGCGGGCCGCCTCGACCCTGGCCGACAGCGCGGCGTTCTCGGTGACCAGTCGCAGCCACCGGCGACCCCACTGCAGGTGCTCCTCACGATCCGCGCAGCCGTGCACCGGATGCGCCCGGACCGCCCGACGCAGCGCACCCAACTCGACATCATCGATCGGCGAGCTCCTCGAGCCGCGGCCGGGCGGGTTGATCCCGGAGGCCGCAAGGGAGGACGCGATGTCCCGGCGCACCTGTGGCGAGCGGTGGTCGGTGTGCTTGCCGAGCCGGACCTTGCCCAGCGGCGGCACCGGGCCGCGGAAGTCGGCTCCGGTCAACCGACCGGCCCAGCGCCCGGCGGTGACCACCAGCGGACGCGCGGTGCCGTCCACGGCGACGCCCGGGTCGAGGACGACCGCCAAACCGGCGCGCCGCCCGGTCGGCACCGCGATGACGTCACCGCGTTTGAGCGCTGCGAGGTCCCGGACGGTGGCCTCGCGCTTGCGGGCGGCCCCGGCCTTGGCCACTTCCTTCTCCGCCGCACCCAGCGTGGTGAGCAGTTCGAGGTACTCCTGGGTGTCACCGAGGTGGCACGCCATGGTGGCGAAGTGCGCGGCCAGCGCCTGGTCGTTGCGTTGCACCTGGCGGGCCAGCCCGACCACCGCGGCGTCCGCCTGGAACTGGGCGAACGACTGCTCCAGCAGATCCCGGGCGGCACTGCGGCCCATCCGGTCGGTCAGGTTGACCGCCATGTTGTAGCTCGGCCCGAAGGACGACCGCAGCGGGTAGGTGCGCTTGGAGGCCAGACCGGCGACCGCCCGGGCGTCGATGCCCGGTGCCCAGACGACCACCGCATGTCCTTCGACGTCGATGCCGCGGCGGCCCGCCCGACCGGTGAGCTGGGTGTACTCCCCCGGCGTCAGGTCGGCGTGGCCCTCGCCGTTGAATTTGGTCAGCTTCTCCAGCACCACGGTGCGGGCCGGCATGTTGATGCCGAGCGCCAGGGTCTCGGTGGCGAACACCGCCTTCACCAGGCCGGCGACGAACAACTCCTCGACGGTCTCCTTGAAGGCCGGCAGCATGCCGGCGTGGTGGGCGGCGATGCCGCGTTCCAGGGCCTCCCGCCACTCCCAGTAGCCCAGGACGCCGAGGTCGGCCTCGGGCAGCTCGGCGGTGCGCCGGTCGACGATCTCCCGGATCGCGGCCCGCTCGCCCTCGGTGGTCAGCCGCATCCCGGAGCGGACACATTGCGCGACGGCGGCGTCGCAGCCGGCCCGGGAGAAGATGAAGGTGATGGCCGGCAGCAGACCGGTGCCGTCCAGCCGTTCGATCACGTCCACCCTGGCCGGCGGCCGCCAGCCGCCGGAGAACCGGGAGCGCTCCTTGCCGCGCCCGCCGCGCGGGGCCGACCACCGGTTCGCCGTGTCCTCCGCGTCGGAGATGGCCTTGGCCAGGGTCGGATCGATACGCAGCGCCGGGGCGGAACCCGGTGTTCCGTCGAACTGGGTGCTGAACAGGTCGTACAGGCGGCGGCCGACCAGCATGTGCTGCCAGAGCGGCACCGGGCGGTGCTCGTCGACGACAACGGTCGTGTGGCCACGCACCTCCTGCAGCCAGGAGCCGAACTCCTCGGCGTTGGACACGGTCGCCGAGAGGCCGACCACCTGCACCTCCTCGGGAAGGTGCAGGATCACCTCTTCCCACACCGAGCCGCGGAACTTGTCAGCCAGGTAGTGGATCTCGTCCATCACGACGGCGGTCAGCCCGGTCAGGTCGGCCGAACCGGCGTAGAGCATGTTGCGCAGCACTTCGGTGGTCATCACCACGATCGGCGCGTGCGAATTGATCGAGGTGTCACCGGTGAGCAGGCCGACCTGGGTGAGTCCGTGTTCGGCAACCAGATCGGTGTACTTCTGGTTGGACAGGGCCTTGATCGGGGTGGTGTAGAAGCACTTTCCGCCGGTGACCAGCGCCCGGTAGACGGCGAACTCGCCGACCACCGTCTTGCCGGCGCCGGTGGGCGCGCAGACCAGCACCCCACGGTCGTCCTCCAGAGCCCGGCAGCCGTCGATCTGGAACGGATCGAGGACGAAGGGGCGCTGCGCCGCGAACTCGGCGAGCAGCGGATAGGCGGCCCGATCGCGGGAGCGGGCGAACCGGTCGGCCGGGCTCTCGTCCGCCCCGTCCTCGGCGACCACGAACCCCCGGGTCGACCTGTCGGTACTCACGTCCTCCAGCGTGTCACACCGGGCCGCGGGCCCGGCGGGACGTCAGCCTCAGGTGGCGTCGCCGAGGTCCCGCGGGTCGAACCGCTCCGGGTCGGTGACCGGCGTCGGCGGTGCGACCGGGGAGGTGCCGCCGGTGCCGCCGGCGCCGCCGAGGCCGGTCGGAGCGGCGGGCATCGGCGAGGCCTCGTCGTCGGACAGGTTCGCCAGGCCCTCTTCCTCGGCCACCCGACCCTTGCGCTTGTCGTGCAGCTTGGAGACCTGTACCGCGACTTCGTAGAGGATGGCCAGCGCCGCCGCGAGCGCCGTCATCGTGATCGGGTCGTTGCCCGGCACGACGACGGCGGCGAACACGAAGATGCCGAAGATCGAATAGCGGCGCCACTTCGCCAGTTTCCGGCCGGGCAGCAGGCCGATGAAGTTCAACATGATCAGCAGCAGCGGCAGCTCGAACGAGACGCCGAAGACCAGCAGCAACGCGATCAGGAACGAGTAGTACGAATCGGGGCTCAGGGCGGCGGCGGTGGTGTCGCCGCCGAAGCCGAGCAACACCTTCAGCCCGACCGGGATGACCGTGTAGGCGAGCACCGCGCCACCGGCGAACAGCACCGCGGCGCAGCTGACGAAGATGACCGCGAACTTGCGCTCCTTGCTGTACAACGCCGGGGTGACGAAGGCCCACAGCTGGTAGAGCCAGACCGGGGAGGAGACGACCGCGCCGGCCATCAGGGCCGCCTTGAGGCGCAGCTGCAGGATCGAGAACGGGGTGGTCGCCAGGAGTTGGCAATGGGTCGGATCGGTGGTGTCCAGGGTGCCGAGCAGCGGCACCCTCGGCGGTACCGGCACGCCGCAGTAGGGGGCGATCAGCAGGTCGCCGAGGGGCTTGATGCCCAGGGCCGGGATGCCGGTGGAGAACCAGATGAACCCGAGCACGCCGCCGAGGAACAGCCCGAGGACCGCGAAGAACAGCCGGTGACGGAGCTCGTACAGATGCTCCATCAGGCTCATCGTGCCGTCGGCAGGACGCTTCGCCTTCCTACGGCTCAGCGTGACCACGAATCGGACTCCTCTGACGGCATGGACCGGGGAACGGTCTGGATTCGATCCTACGGCCCGGTTCGGATGGCTCCGGGTGACCCAGCGAGATAGCCGGCCAACGCCTCGGCGCTGCGCCGCGCTACCGCGGCGGTCAGGTCGGGGCGGCCCTCGATCACCGCAGCGCCGCCCAGCGACAGCATCAACCGGACCAGCCACTCGTCACCGGGCGCGTGCATCCGCACCCGCAGCGTGCCGGTCGGGTGGCCGTCGCGCTCGACCTCGGTGACGTCGTCCATCAGGTAGTACTCCGCCACCCAGCGGGCCTCCGGGTGCAGCAGCAGGGTGACCGGTGGGATCTGCGGATCCGGGTGGTACATCCGCTCCGGTACGTCCGAGTCGATCCAGAGGGTCGGCTGGGCCGCCTCGTCGAGCACCCGGGCGTCCTCGATCCGGTCCACCCGGAAGTGCCGGACCGCGGACACCAGGTAGCAGTACGCCTCCAGGTAGGTGTGCCCGTCGGTGAGCAGCAGCCGGATCGGGTCGACGGTGCGCTCGGTCATGGCGTCCCGGGAGGCGGTGTAGTAACGCATCCAGAGCCGGCGGCTGGTGCTCAGCGCCGCGGTGACGGTGCCCAGCGCCGGGGCCGGATCGCCGGGGACCACCTGTACCGGCGCGCCGACCGGCGCCGTCACCGACTCCAGTTTGTCCAGCGCGGTGCTCACCGCATCCCCGGCGACCAGGCCGGCGGTGTCGCCCAGTGCCCGCAACGCGACCGTGAGCGCGATGGCCTCCTCGGACGTCAGCCGGACCGGACGTTCGATGCCGGCATCGAAGCCGATCGACACCTCGGTGCCGTCGTCGGAGAGCACCACGTCGATCAGGTCGTCCGGGTAGTAGCCGGGCAACCCGCAGACCATCAGCAACTCGAGGTCACGGGTGATCTGGGCGTCGTCGACCCCGAACTCGGTGGCCAGCGTGTGCACCGGCACCCCCGGACGGCGGGCGATGTACGGCACCATCGACAGCACCCTGGCCAGCCGTTCGGTGGCGTTCTCGCTCACCGGAGGGCTCCCGACGGCGACACCGGCACCCGCACTCCTGAGCTCTCGGCGGCGCCGGTCAGCAGCCGCAGCACGGCATCCGCCAGCTCCGGCGGCTCCTGGACCAGCACGTCCGCGCCCAGGCCGGCGATCCGCCTGGCGGTGTCCCAGAGCCCGCTGATCGGCACCTCGACCAGATCCCATTCCGGATCGTCGTCCCATGGCCGGACCGCCACCGCGCGACGGCGCAGCCCGGCGCCGCGGCCGGGTCGGATGCGCAATGTGGCGTTCTGCTGCGCGACCGGCTCGATGCTGGACCGGACCACGTCGAGGAGGTTCACGTCACCGGGCACCGAGACCGATCCGGACGGACCCACCGGCGTCACGTCGCCGACCACCCTGGACAACCGGAACGTGCGGCGGTCGCCGCGGTCGAGGTCGAACCCCACCAGGTACCAACGCCCGTGGAAGGAGACCAGCCCCCAGGGCTGCAGATGACGCTGCTCATCCGGCCGGGACGATTCCTTGCGGTACCCGAAGCGCACCGACCGGCGCTCCCGGATCGCGTCATAGAGCGGCTGGAACGCCGGATCCCCGGTGCGAACCCTCGGCTGGAGCAGCGTCACCGCCGTGACCTCCGGCGGTTCGGTGGCCCCCGGCGCCGCGTCGGTGATCTTGCGCAGTGCCCCCGCGCCGGCCCCGGCCAGGGTGGTGGTGGACCACAGTCGAGCGGCCAACCCGAGCGCCGCAGTCTCGGTCGGGGTGAAACTCAGCTCCGGCAGCGAGAACTCGACCTGCGGGATGCGGTAGCCGTCATCGTCGTTGGTCTGCAGCGGGATCCCCATCTCGCGCAGTTCCTGTTTGTCCCGCTCGAACATCCGGTTGAACGCCTCGGTTGTCGGGGCGTCGGCGTAGCCGGCGACCTTGTCCCGGATCCACAGCGCGGTGCGGAACTGGCGGGTGTTGAGCAGCGCGATCACCAGGTTCAGCAGTCGTTCCGCCTTCGCCGTCGCCACGGTTCACAGCTTTCCACAGGTCGCGAAGGCCGGGTCGCGCGATGTCACCGTCGGGCCGATCGGGATTGGGGGATTTGCCCGACGCGACGGCCGACGCCTTCGACCGAGGCTGGAGGCATGACCAACACACTCCGAACCGATCCGCAGCCGGCGGCGGCCGCACCAACACCGCGACCGGCACCCGCACTGGCACCGATCCGACCGTCGAGGTGGGGGGCGCTGTGGGAACACCTCGGGCCCGGCCTGGCGTTCTGCGCGATGCTCAGCGCCGGGGCACCCCTGCCGCTCCCCCGGCAGCGGTCCGGTCTCCCTGGCACCCGGCGATGAAACCCACACTGCAGGGCTTCTCGCACCTCGGTCTGAGCGTGCCCGAGATGGCCCCGGTCCGGGACACGCTGGTCGAGGTCCTCGATTTCGAAGTCATCGCCGACACCGACGAGTATTGCCTGCTGGTGCACCGCGGGGGTGAGTTCGCGCTGGCACTCACCGACCACGGCGGGGCGGTGGACGGTCCTTTCGACGAACGTCGCGCCGGCCTCGACCATCTCGCGCTGGCTGTGGCCGACCCGCAGACCCTGGCCGATTGGTACGCCCGCATCAGCGGGGCCGGGCTCACCGTCAGTCCGGTCGTCGACTCGGATGCTGGGCAGCACCTGAACTTCCGGCTACCGGGTGGGGTGCCGGTGGAGCTGTTCGTGATGGGCGACGGGTTCCGCGGTGAGCTCGGGCTCGACGTCGGCGACGAGGCGGCGACTGCTCGAGCCGGCTGAGCTCACGGCTGGACCCCGGCAGCGGCGAAGTCGGCCGCGAGCTGCACCCGGGACCGCAGACCGCGCTTTCGTAGGACGGCTGCGAGGTGATGTTCGACCGTCTTGGGGCTCAGGAACAGTGCAGCGGCGACCTCCTTGTTGGTTGCGCCACCGGCGACGAGCACCGCCACCCTGGTCTCCTGCGAGGTGAGCGCGGTGCGCGGGCCGTCGCTACGGTCGGCGCGCAGGCCGGTTCCGGCCAGCTCGGTGGCCGCCACCCCCTCCCAGTGCGTCTGATGCATGACGGCGAACTCCTCGCGCGCCGCGGCCAACTGGGTGCGGGCCGCCACCCGTTGCCCCGACCGCCGCAGCCGCATGCCGTACAGCAGCCGGGTCCTGGCCACCTCCAGCGGATCCATGAAAGCCGGACGCTGCAACGCCAAGGACGCCTCGAACGCCTCCGTCGCGGCGTCCAGATCCTCGGCCACCAACCCGGCGCACCGCAGGACCAGCGGCTCCACCTGGAATCGGAGTTGCGGGTCCTGGGCCCTGTCGTACCGGGCCGACAGGTCCACCGCATCGCTGCGACGCCCGACGGCCAGATACGCCTCGATGAGGGCAGGGGCCACGCCGAGCGGCTCCAGCATCATTCCGATGCCGCCGTTGTCCTGGAGTTGTGCCTCGAGAATCGAGATCACCGTCCCGTGGTCGCCGCGGCAGCCGGCCACGAAGGACAAGGTGTGGGCAACAGCCGGGCTCCTCGCATTGCCGCCGACCTCGACCGCGGCCACCAGCCGGCGACACAGGTCGGCGGCTTCGCTGCCCCGGCCCCGCCCAGCGCATTCCTGCGCCAGAGTCTGCAGGCCGGCACCGGTCTCGCTCAGGTAACCCAGCGATTCGGCGAGCTCGACCGCCTCACCCGCGTACGCGTACGCGCGGACGTGATCGCCGAGCATGGACCAGCCGCTGGCCAGGAAGGGCAGTCCCTGGGCCAGTTGAGGCAGCGCACCGACATTGCGCGCCGTGGCCATCCGTCGCTCCGCGTACGGCAGGGCGACCCGCGGATCGAACAGCCAGCGGGCCGCCAGCAGCGAGAGGACGAAGTACCGCGGATCGTCGCGGAGAGCGGCGTCGGACTCGAGCAGCTCGACCGCCCGCAGCATCGGCGGGACCCCATCGGTGATCCGGCCGTCGAACACCGCCGAAGCACCGGCCAGGTAGGCCGCCAGCATGACCTGCTCCGGGTCGTCCGGATCGGCCAGCGCCGCAGCCCGCTCCGCGGCCGCAGCCATACGTTCCCGGTCGTCCAGCAGGTAGCTGATGAGGCCCAGCTCCGCGAGGCTGCGCAACAGATCCGGGCCGGTGGCCAGGTGCGCGGCCCGCCCGAGCAGCTCGGCCGACTCGCGAAGCGATCCGAAGTGCTGTTCGTCGACACCCATCGCCAGGAGGACCTTGGCCGCATCAGCGGAATGCGGCGCGGCATCCAGGACCGTCCTGGCCAGCTGCCTCCCGCGGGGGGAATCACCGGCCGCGAAGGCATCCTCGGCTGCGAACGCGAGCCGGCCGACCCGATCTGCCGGCGAGCGGCTCAGTGCCGACGCCCGTTCGTAACCGGCCGATGACGCAGCGTAGCCCCGCCGAGCCCGGTCGGCCGTTGCCACCTCGACAAGCCGAGCGGCCAGGTCGTCGTCGGGTCCGAGCGCGGCGCCGACCTCGTGCCAGGTGGCCGACCTCGGGTCAGGGTCGGTGGCCGCCAGGGCCAGGTGAGCCGCGCGCCGCTCCGCAACATCGGCGGACGCCCACACCGCGGCGCGCAACAACGGATGACGGAACGCGAGCAACCCGTCGCGGAGTTGGAGCAGGTCGCCGGTCGTCGCCAGCGCGTCTTCGGGATCGACACCCAGCCGATCGGCCGCGGCCACGATGGGGGCCGCCATGGGCGAGCCGGCCGCGGCGGCGAGCACGGCCAGCGTCCGGGCCGGACGCCGCAGAGCCGCGACCAGCGGACGGTAGAACTCGGCCAACCGCTCCGGCGTCGGTAGCAGGTCGGGCAGGGGCGCGGCGCCGACCCGTTGCATTGCCGTCATCCGTTGCCGACATTCCACGAGCGCCAACGGGTTCCCGCCGGTCTTCGCGGCCAGCTCGGTCGACACCGAGGCTGCGAACCCGGGACCGAGCAGGACCCCGACGGCGGCGGAGGGCAGACCTTCCAGGTCGACAACTGGTATGCCGTCGAGCGGCGCGGACGGCTCGACACCGGTCCGCTGGGCCAGGACAGCCGCCACCCGGTCCCCGCCGAGTCGCCGGAGCGCGAACAGCAGCGCGTCGAGCGACTGGCCGTCCATCCACTGGACGTCGTCGAGCACGAGCAGCACCGGGCGGCTCGCCGCTGCCGCGCCCAGGAGCGCGAGCGTCGCCGCGCCGACGAGGAATCGGTCGGTGCCGCCGGCAGGTTCGGCCCAGCCGAGCGCGGCCGTGAGGGCTCGGTGCTGGGTCGGGACGAGCTCGTCGAACAGCGGCCGCAGAGTGCGCAGGCAGGACAGCAGACCGGCGTAGGCGAGACCGGACTCGGTCTCGACCCCGGTCGCCCGGCACACTGTCCACGCGTCGGCCGTTGCTCCGGTCACGGCGTCCAGCAGGGCTGTCTTGCCGATCCCGGCCTCGCCGCGGACCACTACGACCCCGGCCCGGCCCTCGGCCGCCCGGTCGAGGACCTCGCGCAGCGCGGCGGCTTCGATGTCCCGCCCGGCGAGCGCAGCCGGTCCGAACGTCGACGCCACCCGATCTCCTTACATCGACTCGATCAGCTTGGTGACCCGCTCATCGGTGGCTTTGAACGGGTCCTTGAGCAGGACAGTGCGTTGCGCCTGATCGTTGAGCTTGAGATGCACCCAATCGACGGTGTAGTCGCGGCCGGCATCCTGCGCGGCGGCGACGAACTCGCCGCGCAGCCGGGCCCTGGTGGTCTGGGGCGGCACCGTCACCGCGCGGCTGATGTCGTCGTCGGAGACGACGGTCGCTGCCCGGCCCTTCGCGGCCAGCAGCGAGTACAGGCCTCGACCTGGCCGGACGTCGTGGTAGGTCAGGTCGAGCTGCGCGATGCGGGGATTCGCCATGTCCATCCCGTGGCGGATGGCGTACCCGTCGATCAACTTCTTCTTGATCACCCAGTCGATCTCGGTGTCGACCCCCGAGAAGTCTCCGCTCTCCACGGCCTTGAGGGTGCGCCCCCAGAGGTCGAGCACCCGGTCGGTCACCGGGTCGCTGCCGCGGGTGGCGACGTAGTCCGAGGCGCGGCTGTAGTAGTCCAGCTGGGCATCCAGGGCCGAGATCTCTCCGCCGGCGGCCAGCCGCACCGGCCGGCGGCCGGTGATGTCGTGGGACACTTCGCGGATCGCCCGGATCGGGTTCTCGAAGGTGAAGTCCCGGAGCGGGATGCCGGCCTCGATCATCTCCAGCACCAGCGCCGCGGACCCGACCTTGAGCAGCGTGGTGGTCTCGCTCATGTTGGAGTCGCCGACGATCACGTGCAGCCGCCGGTAGCGCTCGGCGTCGGCGTGCGGCTCGTCGCGGGTGTTGATGATCGGCCGCGAGCGGGTGGTCGCCGACGAGACCCCTTCCCAGATGTGGTCGGCCCGTTGGGAGAGGCAGTAGGACGCCCCCCGCGGCGACTGGAGCACCTTGCCGGCGCCGGCGATCAGCTGCCGGGTCACCAGGAACGGGATCAACCCGTCGGCGATCTTGGAGAACTCCCCCGCCCTGCCGATCAGGAAGTTCTCGTGGCAGCCGTAGGAGTTGCCGGCCGAATCGGTGTTGTTCTTGAACAGATAGATGTCGCCGCCGATCCCCTCCTCCTCCAGACGGGCCTCGGCGTCGACGACGAGGTCCTGCAGGATCCGCTCTCCGGCCTTGTCGTGGGCGATCAGGGTGGGCAGGTCGTCGCACTCGGCGGTCGCGTACTCGGGGTGAGATCCGACATCGAGGTAGAGCCGGGACCCGTTGCGCAGGAACACGTTGGACGACCGACCCCAGGACACCACCCGCCGGAAGAGGTAGCGGGCCACCTCGTCGGGCGACAGCCGACGCTGCCCGTGGAAGGTGCAGGTGATGCCGAACTCGGTCTCGATACCCATGATCCGCCGCTGCATGGGCGCCAGAGTAGTGCGCGACCAGGATCGTGCCCGGGATCAGGCCCCGGGCTCTGGGCCGCGGCGGGTCGCGTCCCGGATCTCACCGATGAGCTGCTCGATCACGTCCTCGAGCATCACCAACCCCAGCCGCCGCTCCGGCGGTGGGGTCGGCGTGCTCTGCTCGCCGGGGGCAGGCGGTCCGATCGGGTCGGCAGAAACCTGCGCCAGGTGCGCCCCGGCCCGCCGCATCCGGTCCAGGGCGGTGCGCAGTCCTGTCGACTCCGGTACAGCCGGCAGCTGCCGGATCCGGTCGGCCGGTACCGGCTGGTCGCGGTCGGCGACCGGGATCGAGACCACATCCCGGATGTGCAGGTAGCCGGAGTACCGGCCGTCCGGCTCCCGGATCGGGAACCGGGAGAAGCCGCTGTGCGCACAGGCCCGCTCCACCTCGGCCGCCGTCGCCCCGGCCGGCACCACCACGACCTGCTCCTCCGGCACCAGCACGGTGGACAGGGTGCCGAACTCGAATTGCAGCGCCGAGGTGATCAGGTCGTGTTCCTCGGCGTCCAGCAGGCCCTCGGCCCTGGACTCGGCCACCAGACCGGCGACCTCCTCCCGGTTGAACGCCGACGCCACCTCGTCGCGCGGTTGCTTCCCGAGCAGCCGCACGGTGCCGTTCGCGATGTGGTTGAGCCCGCGGACCAGCGGACCGAGCACGGTGGCGATCGCCCGCAGTGGCGGAGCGAGCAGCACCGCGGTGCGTTCCGGGCCGGCCAACGCGATGTTCTTCGGCACCATCTCGCCGAGGGCCACGTGCGCCGACACCACCAACAGCAGCGCGATGGTCAGCGACACCGGATGCAGCCAGCCGTCCGGAACTCCGAGCGAGTGGAACACCGGCTCCAGCAGCGAGGCGACGGCCGGCTCACCGAGCGCGCCGAGCAGCACGCCGCACAGCGTGATGCCCAACTGGGCGGTCGCCATCATCACCGACACGTCTTCCATCGCCTTGAGCGTGGCGCGGGCCCGGCCGCTGCTGATCGCCATCGGCTCGACGACGGTGCGGCGGGCGGAGATCAGCGCGAACTCTGCCGCCACGAAGAACGCGCTGGCCAGCAGCAGGAAGACGACGAGCAGGAGCAACCACCCCTCGGTGCTCATCGCGGCACCTCGATCGCCCCGACCGCCGACAGCCGGACGGACTCGATCCGCCGCCGGGCCCGTCGGTGCACGGTCAGCCGGACGATCACCGGCCGGGGCAGGTCGTCGGTGGTGTCCGGCTCGATCGCGGTCCCGCCGGTGAGCGCGCCGAGCTGGACGTTCGCGGCCGCGGTGGCCTCCACCTGGACGGTGTCGGCAGGCTCGGGCATCCGACCGAGCCGGGAGATGACGAGCCCGGCGACGGTCTCGTACGCGCCCGACTCGGGCAGCGTGATGCCGGTGATCTCGGCGATCTCATCCGGACGCAAGGTGCCGGGGACGATCCAGGTACCGTCCGGCAGCTGGTCGGCCCGACCGGCCTCCGGATCGTGCTCGTCGGTGATCTCGCCGACCAGCTCTTCGACCACGTCCTCCAGCGTCAGGATGCCGGCGGTGCCCCCGTACTCGTCGACCACCACGGCCATCTGCAGGCCGCGGTCCCGCAGCAGGTCGAGCAGGTCGTCCAGCGGGATGGTGCCGGGCACCACCGGCACATCGACCATCAGCTGCTCGACCCTGACCTGGTCGCGTTCGTCCGGCGGGATGGCCACCGCACGCTTGAGATGGACGAGGCCGACCACATCGTCGGTGTCGTTACCGGCCACCGGGAACCGCGAGTGCCCGGTGTCCACCGCGGCAGCCACGATCGCGTGCGCGTCGTCGGCAGCGCGGACGAACCGTACCCGGACCCGGGGGGTGAGCACGTCGTCAGCGGTCTTGCCCGAGAACGACAACGACCGGGCGAGCAGCCCGGCCGTCGGCGCTTCCAGCGTCCCCTGCGCCCCGGATCGTCGGACCAGCGAGCCCAGTTCCTCGATGGACCGCGCGGAGCGCAGCTCCTCCTGCGGCTCGACGCCGAAGATCCGCAGCACGGCGTTGGCGGTGCCGTTGAGTACCCAGATCAGCGGCCGGAACAGGGTCGTCGACATCCGCATCGGCCCGATGACGGTTGTAGCGGTGGCCAGCGGCTCGGCGATGGCGATGTTCTTCGGGACCAGCTCGCCGAACAGCATCGAGAGCAACGTGGCCACCACCAGGGCGACGATCACCGCGGTGGAGTCGGCGGCACCGCTGGACAGGCCGATGGCCTGCAGCGGGCCGCTGAGCAGGTAGGCCAGGGACGGTTCCATGACAAAACCCAGGGCCAACGTGGTGACGGTGATGCCGACCTGGGCGCCGGAGAGCTGGGTGGACAACGAGCGGAGGCCGATCATCAGCGACCGGGCCCGGCCGTCGCCGGTGGCGGCCTGCCGGCTGACGGTGGCCCGGTCGACCGTGACCAGGCTGAACTCGGCGGCGACGTAGAGGGCGGTCAGGGCGATCAGGACGAGTCCGACGAACAGCAGCACCCATGGGGTGATCAAAGGCTCAGGCTCCGAAACAGGTCAGTGGTGCTGGATCGTCGCCCGCCGCGTCCAGCGCGGCCGCCAGGGCGGACGCGGGATCGGCCCCGGCGATCAGCCGGTCGTGGTAGGCGGTCATCACGGTGGCCGCGACGCTATCGGAGATCCGGCTGACCCCGGCGATCACGGTGCGCACCCCACTACGGAGCAACGCCGCGGCGAGTCCCAAAGGTTCCCCACCGGGGCGGTCCGCCGACTGACCCACGTCACAGCTGGAGAGCACCACGTGGTCCGGCAGGGCCGGGTTGGGAGCGATGTCGTAGCCGAACAGCGGTCCGTCGGCGAGCAGCACGGCGGAGAACATCGGGCTCTCCGGGACGTGGTGGCCGTGCGCGGCGATGTGCAGCAATCCGCCGGGCGGGATCCGCGCCAGCACCGCGTCCCCGGTCGCCTCGACGCCGGTGAGCACCACAGAACCGGCATGACGCTCACCCACCGCGCGCACCTCCGCCTCGCCGCCACGGACGTCCGGACCGGCGACCGCGAGCACCCCCAGCTGGTGAGCCGGGGTCGTCACCTCCGGGGCCGCCAGCGCGCTGGTCACCGACGGGGTGACGGAGATCGGGCGGCCGGCGAGACCGGGAATGAGCCCCCACGGTGCGGTTCCGAGCCGCCCCACCACAGCCAGCCGGATCTTCCCCGGTCCCAGCAGATCCTCGATCGGCTCTACCAGTTGCTGCGAGAGCGACATCAGGCCACTGCGCAGCGATCTGGCGGCCACCGTCCGCACCGGGAGTCCGATCCGCGGCGCGGCGAGCATGTCGAGGTCGGCGCCCACCCGGGAGAGCCGGCGCTCGACGGTCGCCCGCTCCCCCAGCACGCGGTAGTCGGCCCGTCTCGCAGTGACCACCAGCGCGTGGATCTTGCCCTGGCCGTGGAAGAACGCCAGCACCGTGGTATCCGGTTCGCGCTGGCGCAGGTGCCGCTGCACGGCGGTCAGCGTGATCGGCCGGTGCGGTCGACCGCGGACACCGCCGGTGGTCCAGGTCTTCGCCCTGATCCGGGCCCTGGATTCGGTGATCTCCTTCTGCAAGACGGGATCCGGGCGGCCGGCCAGGGTGGCATCCCGGGCCGTCTTGATCGACATCCGCAGTTGCGCCAGGCTCTCGACGAGCTCGGGGTCGTTCGGCGGCCGGATGGCGGGCAGCCGGGTGGTGGCGGCCCTGGAGCGCTCCAACCACGGCAGGATGACGCGCGGCTCGCCGGTGTCCACCGCGGTGCGCAACCCGGTGCGGGCCAGCGCCCCACCGTGTACCGCGGCGGCGGCCTGCATGTCCTGCGAGCCGAATCGGGTCTGGAACTGGGCAAGATCATCGAGGCCGTGGGCGATCGCCTTGAGTGCTTCCTCGTGCCGACCCGAGGACAGCGCGATTCGGGCGTCCACCAGCTGGGCGTGCATCCGGATGTTCAGTGCCGGGGTCCGTCCGCTGGCTCCCGCCCGCGCGGCGGCCGCGGCCGCTGCCTTGACGTCCCCCGAGAGCAGCTGCGCTTCGGCCAGCACCAGCCGTGCGGTCCGCGCATCGTCGCCGAGGCCCGCGGCATCCAATTCCGCGGCCAACGTCGTGGCCTGTTTCACCGCCGCGCGCAGGATGGCCTTGGTCGGTGGGGTGATCCGGGTCGAGCGGACCGGGTCGAATGCGACCGCGTCCGCCCGCAGCGCGAGCAGGCGTGCCACCAGAGCGGCCGCCTGGTGGCTTCGGCGTTTGCTGATCGTCTCCGCCTTGCGCGCCTGGCGGCGGGCGCCGATCTGGTCGCCACGCAGCAGTGCGAGCTCGCCGGAGGCCAGCAGGGCGTCGACCAGGTCGTTCTGCGCGTGCTGAGCGATGAAGGTGTGCAGGGCGCGGTCCACCGATTCCTGCGCCTCGGAGAACATCCCGGAGGCGGTCAGCACTCGTGCGCGGTCCAGCGCGGGAACCCCCATGGCCGCGGAGGGCGCCCGCCTGCTGGCCCGGGCCATCAGATCCAGCGCCTGGGGCAGGTTGCCGCCGAGGTACTCGATGTAGCCCAGATTGTGCTGCGCCATGAACTCCATGGCGTCGTACTTGTTCGCCCGGCTGACCCGGTACGCGCGTTCGGTGTCGGCCCTGGCCTCGGTCAGCCGGCCGGCGTTCATGTGGAGGGTTCCCCGATTGAGCAGAGTTGCTGCGAGGTCGAGGCTCTCGACATCTCCGAGCTCGGTCAGGGCCTTCATGAATTCGTCGAGCGCCCGACCGTGCTGGCCCACCTTGGCCAGCAGCACGCCGCGCATCGACCTGGCCATGGTGATGTGGCTCGCCCCGGCGTCTTCGGCGCTGTCGAGCGCAGCCATGGCGTGGGAGAGATCGCCCAGTTCGGAGAGCTGGTAGGCCAGGGTGAGGTAGATCCGCCCGCGCAGCTCCGAATCAGCCGCGCCGGGTTGCTGCAGCGCCCGCTCGCAGGCGTGCACCGCCGCGGCCGGCCGGCCCGCCCAACCGGCCTCGCGGGCCTTCTGCCACCACTGCTCAGCGGTCAGCCGTGAGCGCGGTTTTCGCCGTGCTGGCGCTGCATCCGGGCTGGGGCACCCGTCAAGGATCACAGGTGGATCGCCGGTGTCACCACTGCCACCGAGATTTCCGGGTCGGAGTCCTCGGTCGGATGCAGGGTCAGCTGCGCGGCACCGGTCGGCACCGCGTCGAATTCGAAGCGGCCGTCCGCGTCGCATACGGTGCTCAAAGTGGTTTCCCCGGTGCGGATCTCGGCCCGCAGGTTGCCCCCCGGGGCCGCCCAACCGTCCAGCCGGACGGTGCCGTCCGGATTCGGGTGGACGGCGACCATCACCGTCAGGTGGTCGCTGGAGAACGTCACGCTGCGGGCGTGTTCCACCGCCCGGGTGCCGGCGCCGACCAGCTCGCTCTCGACCAGGCGGGCCAACTCGGCGTCGACGTCGTGCGCCTCGAGGGCGAACAGGATGACGTCGGGGAGGATCTCCGGCATCGGGTCCAGCGCGTTGTAGACGTCCAGCAGATCGCTCAGGATCGCCAGGTCGGCATGGTCGATGGGTTCGTCCTCGCCTGGCACCGGTTCCTGGTCGGGTCCGATGTTGCCGGTTCCGGGTGGGATCTTCATGACCACTCCTCCGCTTCGAGTCGGGATCGCAGCTTGGCGAGGCACCGACCGCGGGTCGGGCCGATGGAACCGACCGGCATCTGCAGGTCGGCGGCGAGTGCGGCGTAATCGGGCCGCGGGGCGAAGGCGATGACGGCGAGCAGCCGGCGACAACGCTCCGAGAGTTCGCCGACGTGTGCCCACAGTCGGCGTTGCTCGTCGGTTATGACGGCCGAGTTCTCGGCCGACGGCGCGCGCGGGAGGTCCTGCTCGGTGGGTTCCTCGGAGGCCCGGCCGGACGACTGCGCCCGATCCCGCCAGGCCTGCCGGCGCAACGTCACGGTGAGCCAGCGGACAACGGCCAGCGGGTCGGAGATGGATTCGCCGCGGCGGACCAGCATCAGGAAGGTCTGCTGAACCGTGTCCTCGGCCTCGGTGGAGGTGAGTCCGCACTGCCGAGCGGTGTGCCAGAGCAGCGGCGAGACCAGCCGGACCAGGGTGTCGATCGCGCCGGGTTTGCCGTTGCGGTAATCCTCGAAGGCCGCGCCGGCCCGGACGACCAGGTCGCCCGCATCCTGGCGACGTCCGTCGGAGGATCCGGCGCGCGGCGCCGGGATGCTCGTTCCAGCTGCCTCACCGGAGGCCTCGGATTGCTCCGAGTCTCCGGCGGGCTGAGGAATCGGCACGTCCGTCTTGATCATTCGTCGTCTCCTGGCGCTGGCACCGGCAGCAGCTTCGCCAGAATCGCGCGTCGCTTGTCGATGGCCTCAGGAGATCCGGCCTTCGCCAGGTTGGCGAGATACTCGCCGGCCTTTGCCGGGGCCGCGAAGCTGGTCCCGCTCCAGGTGGCGAAGCCGCTGTTGAAATTGTCCGGATCAATGGTCGCACGCGCGCGCCGCGGCGGGTTCGGCGGAATGAAGACTCCGGCCTGGAGCGCACCCTGGATCCCGATCGGCACCGTTGAGATGACGTTCGCGCCGCGGGCGTAGCCGGTCACCCAGTCGCCGTCGTTGGAGAACAGCGCGACGGTCGTCCCGTCCGGGTTGAGCGCGGCGACGGACGTCAGGGGCATCACGTCGGCGGCATCGAACTCCGGGTCGATCGCGAGCGCGGCCGGGTAGAACGGCCGGTCGGTGGCGTCGTTTCCGGCCGCTGCGAATACCGCGGTGCCCTGCTTGGCGAGCTCCAGCAACAGGTCGCGAAGGCCGGACGTGTAGGTCTCGTCGTCCGGGACCTCGGAGTAGTAGCCGAGCGACAGGACCAGGGCGTGACACCATCCCGGGTTCTGCTTCTGGTGCGCCACGAGTTCGGACAGCGCGTCGGTGAGGTCCGTCTCGGCGACGATGCCGTCGGCGTCCATGATCCTCAGGGCGTAGATCTCGGCGGACGGAGCAGCCTGGCGGATCAGGCCGGTGATGAACGTGCCGTGGCCGATGTGCGAGGGAAAGCTGCCGATCATCGGATCCGGAATGGCGGCGACACCATCGGGGTCGGTCGCCCGCACAGCCGGATCGTTGACGTCCCAGCCCACTACCTGCCCGGTCGACAGCTGGAGACGGTTCTGCACCGCGTCGCCCGTTTGATACCACGGATGGATGCCGATTCCGGTGTCCAGCACCACCACCCTGGTCGCGGCGGCACCCTTGGCGGCAACCGGGGTCTCCGCGACGATGGCGACCGGTGACCGCCCTCCCGAGCCGGCGTAGGCATAGGTGCTGACCCCGGTGGTGAACGGAACGCCGGTGGTGAAGGGAACGCCGGTGGTGAACGGGACACCGGTGGTGAACGGGTTGCCGCTGATCTGGGTGCCGGTCTGCATCACATGGTCGAGACCGACGCCGTCGGCGATGTCCTTGCCGTTCTCGACCTTGATCTGCCTGACGATCTCCCAGACGTCGGCCGGGCGGGCCGGCTGCCGGTCGCGGCGGACCAGGCGCACCGCGAAGACGATCGGCGTCTCTGTCTGCTCCACGTGGTTGAGCCGGATGGCGCGCTCGCGCGCGGTCCTGGCGTGGTCGCCGGTGCGCGACTTGGCCAGCGACGCCTCGGGGGCGGCCGGCTGGGGATCGGTGCTGAACGGTGCGCGATCCTGCCTGACCAGCTGGAACTGCGCGGCCTTGGTATCGATGACCGCCAGAATCCGATCCGCGGTCGCGCGGTTGGGCGCACTGACGATGATGCGGCTGTTGCGGTATGCGGTCGACCGGGGAACGGCGCCGCCCGGACCTCGGACCGCGGTGGCGGGGTCCAGGATGCGGATGTCGAGCCTGCGCACCGAGTCCGGGACGTCAGACCGCTGCGATCCGGTGTTCTGGCTCTCGGTCACCCGCTACCTCCTGTTGTCTGCTCGCTACTGGGCAGCCTAGGTCTGTACCCGCGGACGCCGAAAGATCAACTGTCGTCCAATCCGAGGGTTATGAGACCAGACAACGCCAACTGATACACGACCGATCCGGCGAGTGTTGCCAACAGGTGCTCAGCCCTCGGGGTCGTCGACCGGGGCGTCGACGGTGCCGTCGGGTCCGACCTGGCTCGCGGCCGGCGGATCCGGCAGTTCGACCACCTCGACGGGCTGGTCGGGCGCTGCGACGTCGGCCGCCGGGCCCGGGGTCTCCAGCAGCGCCTCGAGCGCCCGGCCCACCACGCGACGGAAGGTGCGGCCGGTGCGGTGCCGGTCGAGGATGGCCACCTCGACCTGGTCCGGGGTCAGCGCGCGGGGCGGGTTCTCCCCCGCGGTACCCAGGGCCCGCACGGCCGCCCGCATCGCGGTCGGGAGATCCCAGCCCTCGGTGTAGGACTCACCCAGCGACGTCACCACCGGCTCGATGACCCCGCCCATCACCACGAACTCGGCCTCGTCGCTGATCGACCCGTCGAAGGAGATCTTGTAGAGCTGGTCGTCGCTGTTCGGTGATTCCGGACGGCCCACCTCGGCGACGCACAGCTCGACCTCGAAGGGCTTCTGGTGCTCGGAGAAGATCGAGCCGAGGGTTTGCGCGTAGGCGCCCACCAACCAGCGCCCGGTGACGTCGCGTCGGTCGTAGGAGTAGCCGCGGACGTCGGCGAGCCGGATCCCGGCGGTCCGCAGGTTCTCGAACTCGTTGTAGCGGCCGACGCCCGCGAAACCGATCCGGTCGTAGATCTCGCTGACCTTGTGCAGGGTCGGCGAGTGGTTCTCGGCCACGAACAGCACCCCGCCGGACCACTTGGTGGCCACCACGCTGCGGCCCCGCGCTATGCCCTTGCGGGCGTAGTCCGACCGGTCCCGCATGAACTGTTCGGGCGAGGCGTAGATCGGCATGGTCACGGCGTCGGAATCCTGTCGGGAGTCGGGTGCTGGGCGGGGATCACGGTCACCCGCCGGGGTTGACCATCCGGCCGGCCACCACGGCATCGGACAGCGTGCCGACGGCATCGTCGGTCCAGCGGACCGCGCCGTCGATACCGACGGTCACCACCACCGGGAAGATCCGGCGGGTGAGATCGGGGCCGGCCGTGGCGGTGTCGTCGTCTGCGGCGTCGTAGAGCGCTTCCAGCGCGGCGCGGACCGCGTCGGCCGGGTCGGCGCCGCGGACGAACCGCTTCTTCAGGGCGGCTCGGGCGAACATCGAACCGGAGCCGACGGCGTAGAAGTCGCGCTCTTCGAACCGGCCTCCGGTGACGTCGTAGGAGTAGATCCGCCCGGCGACGGTGGGGTCGGCCCGGTCGGTGTCGTAGCCGGCCAGCAGTGGCAGCACCGCCAGTCCCTGCATGGCCGCGGCCAGGTTGCCGCGGATCATCGAGGCGAGCCTGTTGGCCTTGGCGTCGAGGGAGAGTTCGACGCCCTCGATCTTCTCGTAGTGCTCGAGTTCCAGTTGGAACAGCCGGACCATCTCGACGGCCAACCCTGCGGTGCCGGCGATGCCGATCGCGGAGTGGGCATCGGCGACGAAGACCTTCTCGATGTCCCGTTGAGCGATCAGGTTGCCCATGGTGGCGCGCCGGTCGCCGGCGAGCACAACGCCATCCCCGCTGGTCAGGGCGACGATGGTGGTGCCGTGCGGTACGTCGGGCACGGCAACGCCGGCGCGGCCGTGGCCGGGCAGCAGGTGCGGTTCGGCCTGGGCGAGGAATTCGGTGAACGATCCGGAGCCCGGCGTCAGGTACGCCGCCGGGAGGGCTGATGCGGGCCAGTGCGAGGTGCTCACTCGCCGCCCTTTTGCACGTATGCGCGGACGAAATCCTCGGCGTTGGTCTCGAGGACGTCGTCGATCTCGTCCAGCAGGTCGTCGGTCTCCGCTGCCAGCTTGTCGCGTCGCTCCTGGCCGGCGGCGTCGCCGGCCCCGGTGCCCTCGTCGTCGTCGCCGCCACCCTGCCGGGTGGTCTGCTCCTGTGCCATCTGATCTCCTTCTGCCGCTGCTGATCCGAGCCTACCCACGCCGCCACCCGCCGCAGCGGGCATTACTCACCGCCGGGTGAGCGCGTCCACCAGCTCGGTGGCGTCCGCGGCGTGGTCGAGCAGCTCGCCGACATGCGCCTTGGTGCCGCGGGTGGGTTCCATGGTGGGAATCCGGACCAGCGAATCGCGGCCGACGTCGAAGATCACCGAGTCCCAGGAGGCGGCGGCCAGCCGGTCCGCGTACTGCGAGACACAGCGACCGCGGAAGTAGGCCCGGGTGTCCTCCGGCGGGTTCGTCATCGCCGCCAGCACCTTCTCCTCGCTGAGCAGCCGCGTCATCGAGCCGCGCGAGACGAGCCGGTTGTAGAGGCCCTTGTCGAGCCGGACGTCGGAGTACTGCAGGTCGACCAGGGCCAGCCGCGGGGCGCCCCAACTGAGCCCGTCGCGGGCCCGGAACCCTTCCAGAAGGCGGAGTTTCGCCGGCCAGTCGAGCTCGCCGGCGAGGTCCATCGGGTCGGCGGCGAGCCGATCGAGGACGTCGAGCCAGCGCGCGACGATGTCGGTGGTCTGCTCGTCCGCGTCGCTGCCGTACTCGGTCTGGACGTAGCTCGCGGCGGCCTCCGCATAGATGCGCTGCACGTCCAGCGCAGTCATCTGGCGGCCGTCGGCCAGTTCGACGGTGGTCTGCAGGGTGGGGTCGTGCGAGACCTTGTGCACGGCGGCGACCGGATGCGCCAGATCCACGCCGACCGGACGTCCGGCCTCGATCATCGAGAGCACCAACGCGGTGGTGCCGAGCTTGAGGTAGGTGGCGGTCTCGGCGAGGTTGGCGTCGCCGATGATCACGTGCAACCGGCGGTACTTGTCCGCGTCGGCGTGCGGCTCGTCCCGGGTGTTGATGATGCCGCGCTTGAGCGTGGTCTCCAGCCCGACCTCCACCTCGATGTAGTCCGACCGCTGGGAGAGTTGGAATCCGTCGGTCTGCCCGGACGCGCCGATGCCGACCCGACCGGAACCGGTGAACACCTGCCGGGTCGCGAAGAACGGGAGCAATCCGGAAATGATGGCGGGAAAAGCGGTCTCGCGCTTGCACAGGTAGTTCTCGTGGGTGCCGTACGACGCGCCCTTGCCGTCGACGTTGTTCTTGTAGAGCTGCAAGGGTTTCGAGCCCGGCACCGCGGCCGCGAGCAGCGCTGCGGCCTCCATCACCCGCTCGCCGGCCTTGTCGAACAGCACTGCGTCCAGCGGGTTGGTGACCTCCGGCGAGGAGAACTCCGGGTGCGCATGGTCGACGTAGGAGCCGGGCACCGTCGGACAGGATGACGTTGGCCGCGCCGATGTCGTCGACGTCGGGCTCGACCGCCTGCCCGAACAACGACGACAGGTCGTAGCCCCGGGCGTCCCGCAACGGCGATTCCACCTCGTAGTCCCAGCGCGGCCGGCGAGCCCGCGGGGCCGCAACCGAGGCCGCGTAGGCCAGCACCACCTGGGTGGACGAGACAACCGGATTGACGCCGGGCTCGTTCGGCACCGAGATGCCGTACTCGACCTCGGTCCCCATGATGCGCCGCACCGTCATGGACCGAGCGTATGCGGACGACGCCGCGGGACCGGCGACCGGTCGGATTCCAGGGTTCAGGGGAACGCGTGCGGGCAGTCCGGCACCAGGTCGAGCTGGTTCGCCCGGCTGATGTCGCCACGGGCCCGCAGATAGGTCACCGGCCCGGCCGCCGTTGACACCCGGGCGACGTCCAGCGGACGCGGTGGCGGGCCGGGCAGGCTGAACACATGGCCCTGCTGCTCGATCAGCGCGGCCGCATCGGCGACCATGACGTGCCATGGAGTCCCGTCCGGTCCGACACCGCCGATCCGGACCGTGCGACGGATGACCCGTCCGGACACCGGCGACAGGATCGGCAGCCTGGTCACGCAGCTGACCTCGGTGCCCGGCGCATCTGCCGGTCTGATGCCCCAGATCCGCGCGGTGAAGACGAACCGACCGCGTCCTCGTGGACGGATGGCGTTGAGCCGCAGGTACATCGGCACCGGGTCATGCGGATAGTCGAACGGCTCGCGGACCCGGCCGGCGCCCAACCGGACCCAGCCGCCGAGCCTTACCAAGGCGACCCGATCGACGGCGCCCATCGGATCGAGCCCTACGTGGAGCGGGAAGCGCGCGTCGTCGATCAGGGAGCCGGTGCCGTCGGCTCCGACGCCCCGGCCGGTGGACGAGGACAGTTGCAGCTCCCACTCGTCGCCGTCCTGCAGCCACAGGCCGGTCGGCACATCTGTGGCATGCGACCGCGGCAGCAGCGCCACGCCCTCCCAGAGCAGTCCGCCACGGACCGGCACGGCCATCGGCGGGGGCGCGGCCCTGGTCGTCTGCACGCCGGCGGCGAACACGTCGAGCCCCCGGGCGGCACCTGCAGACCGTCGGTGCCCAGGGCGGTCCGCAGTCGCGCCGACCCGGCGAGCACGGTTGCTGGAACGGTCGCCGACACGGCCGTCCAGGTCGCCGGCGGTACCGGGAATCCGGTGGTCGCGACCGGCGTCCCCGCGGCGCCGGCCAGCTGGGCGTATCGCCACGCCAGCGCCAGGCCGCCCAGATAGTCGATCGCGTAGTCGACCCGCTCGTCGGGAAGGTCTCCGCGCATCAGCGCACCGCCGTCCGCGGTGGAGATCCAGTCGAAGAGGGCGTCCAATCGGCGCAGCAGCTCGGCCTCCAGATCCGGTGCCGGGGCGGCGAGCAGCGCCACCGCGCAGGCGACGACGCTGTCCGGGTTGGCCGCGGTGGGCGGTGGCCCGGTCCAAGTGGTCGGCGGCGGTGAGGCGGCCAGCCAGCTCCGGAACCACGCGTCGTAGGCACCCACGACGCCAGGATCCATTCCGGAGGCGAGCACCAGATAGGGCCCGAAACCCTGCGGCGGCATGCCTTTTCCCAGGTACGGCAGCGTCGCGAAGGTGACGGCGAGTCGCAGTTCCGGGGAAATGCTCAGCAGGCCGGCGGCAATGGCCAGCTCGCCGGCCTGGCCGCCACTGATCCACGTTCCGGACTGGTCCTCCTCCTTGTGGTAGTGGATCACGTCGACGCAGTCCCGGTGCAGGAAAAGTGCTACCGCACGCCAGATCTCGACCAGGTCCAACTGGCCGAGCGCCGCCGCGACGACCGGCTTCGCGGCGAAGGCTGCCGGTACGGTGCCCACTACCGCGCCGACGGTGCCGAGCAGCAGCCCACCGAGGGGGCCCAGCGCCGTCACGAACGTTGCCGCGACGGCCGCGAGCACCGCCGGGCCCACCCCGGCGGCCAGGACGGTGCCGGCCACACCGGCCACCTCGATCCGGGTCACCGGTCCGGCCAGCACCGGCCAGAGGCCGGCCCGGTCCAGGGCCGCCTCCAGAGTGGTGCTCGGTGGCCCGGCCGCACCGAGAATGCGCTCGAAGGCCAACCGGTACGCGTACTCGGCGGAAGCGGCGAACCCGAGCCCGCCGCGAGCGCTGATCCCACCGACCGGTCGCAGCAGAAGGAATGCACCGTCGGCGAGCCATTGCTGCAGCGGGCCCACCTGGTCCTCGATCGCCTGACGGAGCGCCGGATCGTCGACCAGGTCGTGCACCACCGCGTAGGAAGCCACCAGGCCGACGATCTCGTCGGTGGACGGCTCCCAACGCCGATGCAGGCTGACGTGCTCCCAGAACCGGCCGCGGTACCCGGCGAACTGTTCCGGGGTCAGCAGCGCGGTGAGCGTCTCCCACGATCTCCAGGGCACGGCCCGCGGGTCGGTGGTGGGCACACCCGAGGTCAGGTAGTTGCCGTCCGCATCGGTGAGGAACCGCCGGGTCCGCAGCGGGTTGCCGGCTGCGTCGACGTCCCAGAGATCACTGGCCACCGGATCCCAGCGGATCGGAAAACCGGCGAAGCTGTCGGTTGCTGTGTACAACGCGCCGAGCGAGTCGACCGCGAGCCGGAGCACCGGCAGCGCACCGGGATTGCCGAGGGTGTGCTCCACTGCCATCGCGATCAGCAGGTTGGCGCCGGAGAGGAGAGGATTCTCGCGAATGACGTCCGTCATCGACCAGGGATCGGTCGGATCCGCGAGAGGACTCTCCCCGTCGGCGTAGTAGTTGACCCGTTGGTACTCGCCGGCCGCGAAGTGCCGGGCGAGGATCGCCGACCGGAGCGCGATGTATCGGTCCTCATGCTGCGCGGCAGTGGCCATGTCTGGATTGTCTCGGCCTCGGCCGAAGCCGGCAATCTGTCTGTGGAGGACCCAGGAGTCGGCTGCGCGCCGCTACCTGACAACGCGGCGAGGGCGTCAGTGCCAGAATCGGGTGAGCTGCTCGGCACGGGCTCGGCCTTGGTCGTAACCGGCTCGAGCGGCGGCCGGACGCCTCGACAGATCCATCAGGTTGTCGCCGAATGCGTTGCGGGAGTCGCCGTCCGGGAGGACGGTTTCCACTCTGCTGCCGCCGGCGCGAAGTTCATCGACCTGAACCGCAAGGTGCATGCCCCAGTCCAGTGGCGCCCGTGTTCTGCCGCCGAGCGGTGACAGCACCAGCACCCGTCCGTAACCGGCGGCCAGATCGGCATTCTCGCTGGATCGTCGGTAGCCGCCGTCGATGTATCGGCTGTCACCGATACCGTAGGCAGGTCCGCTGGAACAGCTGGCGGCGACGGCATCCACCAGGTCGACTCCGCTCTTGCGGTCGAACACGACGGGTTCACCGGTGCGCGCATCGACAGCAACGATCAGGATCGCTCGGTCCGGCCAGTTCTGACCGGGCAGCCGGGCGGCGACCGTGGCGCGCCACCGCGCTTGACCGGAACCGTCGGACGCGGCAGCCATCTCGAGCGCCGCCGCACCCAGTCTGCGGCGCATGTCGGCCGGATCCTCTGCGGCGGCGATGATCTCGCTCGTCCTGCGCAGATGGTCGACCACCGGCTCCGTGGGAACCCGTGCACCCTGGGATCCGACCGGAGCGGTGCGCGGCCGGGGCGCAGCGGACAGGATGTCGGCCAGCAGTCGGGTCGCGCCGGCCCCGGTCACCTGGGCAGCGGCCGTCGATCCGGCCGACGTACCGATGATCAGATCGGCCTCGGTCAGATCCACCCCGGCATCGAACAGACCGGCGATGACGCCGATCAACCACGCGTTGCCTGCAGCTCCGCCACCGCCGAGGACCAACGCTCGCTCATTGGCGGCGCGTTCTCCCTTGGTGGCATCGGCCTGTGGCTGATCCTGGTCGGACCTCGGTCGGTCAGCGCGCGTCGTTGCGGTGACGTGCACGAGTTGAAAACGGTTCTGTGTTCACGGGAGTCGCCTTTCGCAGGTTGCCTGGCGGGGCTCCCGGTGGCGACGAGCTCAGTCGCGCGATCGTGGACCGCAGGGAGCACCCACTGTGGATGGTGCGTTCATGGGTCTCACCTCCTGTCGATGCATCGCGATCGCCGAGACGTTAGCACGCTGCTCCACGGCACGCCCGGCTCCACGGCACACCCGAGCGACCTCAGCAATGCGTATCTGCGCCGGTCCTCCGCACCACGACCAGGTTCCGGCTCCCCCGCGCATGCGCCCAGTGCCCGGTGGTACTACCCGGGCCGGTGGTGTAGGCGCACCCGGCGGTACCGGTCAGCCCGGTGCCGGTGGTGAGCGGCGTGGCGGAGCTGCCGACCGCGGGCACCGGACTGCCCGTGGTGCGGAACACCAGGGTGCCCAGCAGGGTCGACGAGTGGTCGACGGTCAGTCGGTCGCGGGTGGTGCGGGCCAGGTCGAAGATCACCCGTGACCCGCCGTGCTGCACATAGTTTCCGGTGATCCGCAGGGTGCCGATGGCAGTTCCGTCCGACGCTCCGGGCGACACCGTGCCGGCGCCGTTCGACACCGACGTCTTGACGATCCCGGCTCCCGTGAGCATGCCCGCGGACAGCGCGACGGTGCTGAAAGAGTATTGGCCGACCAGGCTCGTGCCGTGCTGGACGTCGGTGATGCCCGCGTTCTGGCGGTACAGGCCGCCGAGGGTGAGCGTCCCGCTGCGCAGGGTGAGCCGGCCGGTGTTCACCAGTTCGCCACTGCCGGTTCGGTCGACTTTGCCTCCGGCGCCCGGATTCACGGTCAACGAGCCGGTGTTGACGAGGGTCCCACTGTAGATCTGCACCTGGTTGCCCACCGTGCTGGGCCCGGCCAGGGTCAGCCGGGAAGACCCGAGGTTCACCGTGTTCGGGACCGCGACGGTTCCGGATGCGAACGTGGTCGGAGCCGTGATCCGTAGCTGGCTCGGCGTGCTGCCGCCGTTGACGTTGGAGAGCGATTTCGGGGCGGTCGGATAGATCACCACGCCGCCGGTCGTCGACACGGTCACCGACCCGGAGAACGCCCCACCGGTCCAACCCAGCCGGCCGGCGCCGGCGACGGTCGCATTGCCGTCGATGCTTCCATGGGCGCCGAGCAGCACCCTGGTTGCCGACCCGACCGTGACGACGCCGGCCACCTTCGTGGGCGCGACGAGCAGCAGTTGCCCTCCGCCGGCGATGGTGGTCGACGAGAACCCCCCAGGCGCACCGCCGGTGAGCTGCAGCTGCTCCCCCGGCGCGATCGTCGTGCTGCCGCCGGTACTCGAATAGGAGACGTTGGACAACACCGTGGCGCCGGCGATCGAGCTGCTGCCGACCACCACCGCTCCGCCCTGGTTGGTGATGCGGTCGGGGGACACGCAACAACCACCGCTGCTGATCCGGGTACCGGGGGCGAGCCGCAGGATCCCGCCCGGGGCATTGAGCAACTGGGCGCGTCCACCCGTGCCGATCGAGACCAGCGGATCGGTCACGAAGGTTCCGTGATTCTCGAACCTGGCGGGAACCCCGGTCGCGCCGGTGTAGTCGATTCCGGACAACTGTCGGGGTGCGCTCACGGAGTTCGGCCCGTACGCGTGGACGGTGAAGGTTCTCCCCACGTTGACGGTGCCTTCGATGCGCCCGGCCGTCCAATCGAGGCGACCGGTTCCGCCCAGGCTGAAGCTGCCGCCCAGCCGGCCACCGGGGTTCGCGGGCTCGCCGCCGAGCACCAGGCCGAAAGGCGCGTTGACCGTCTGCGCGCCGGAGAACCGTGCTACCGACTGGTTTCCGATGTTCCAGACTCCGCCTCCGGAGTAGGTCGCGCCGTTTGCCGCCGTCACCGGGGCGTTCGTCGTGATCAGCTTGGCGCCGCTGCCCACCAGCAGGACTTTGCGCTGGTCGAACTGCACCGCGGTGATCCGCAGCACGGCCCCGACACCGGTCACCCGCACCGTCCCGTCGTTGACCACCCGGGCCGGGGTCACACAGCAGGCGCTGAACGTGATGTCGTTCGTTCCGTTCGAACGCAGTTCGCCACCGGGACCGATGTGCACGACCCTGGGGTCGTCGATCTTGAATGCCGAGGCTCCGGTGACGCCGGTCAGCTGGAGCAGACCGTTGACCTCGATGTTCTTGGTGGCCTGCTTGAGCCGACCCTGCGTACCCGTGAGCGTGGCGACCGAGCCGGCGGCAAGCGTGAGCGGGGCGTCGAGGGTTCCGCTGTCCCACGTGAACGTGCCGGTGACGGTGATCGGACCACCGGCGACGCTCACCGTGCACAGCGATGCGGTCTCGGTCAGCGAGAACGACGCGAGTGTCACCGCGGGTATGCCGTCGACGTGGGCCGCGCAGATGGAGGGTCCCGGGGCATGCACGGACACCGAGTCGCCGTTGCCCGGCACCCCCTGCGGGCTCCAGTTGCGCGCGTCGGACCAGGAGTGGTTGTCCGCCGCCGGAACGAGCGAACTGCCGACCCAGGTGTAGGACGAGCCGGCCGCCGCTGCGACCGGTGCGCCACCCACCATCGCACCCGCGCACAGGACGACCAGGACGAGGCATGTCGGGCGAAGTTTCATGTGGTCCCTCTCGGGGTGGGCCCATCCGCGGGCCATCGTCACCTGATCGGGCGACAAGAGCTCCCGGAACTCGGAATCAATACAAGCCCCGCGAATCTACCCATTTCGGACAGCGGCTGCTCGGTGGCGGCCGCTGCCGCCGCTCCGCACGATCGACCGACACGGCAGGATGACGGGCGTGACGAAAGCCTGGGACGCGCTGCCCCGGGCGCTGCGGACGCTGCGCTCGCGGGCCCGGGTGACGGCGCGGCTCCGCGAGATCGCGCCGCTGACGGTCTGGCGTGACCGGACCCTCGCGGATCTGCTCGGCATCGACGCGACGGTGGCGCTCCAGGCCCTCAAGATCGCGATCTCGGCCGGCCTGTCGTGGGCGCTGGCGCAGTGGCTGTTCAACTCGCCCGCGCCGATCTACGCGCCGATCACCGCGTCGTTCGTCGCCATGATCACCATCAGGGCGTCCCTGCGGGATGCGTTCCAGCGGGTGCTCGGCGTCATCGTCGGCATTGTCGTCGCCATCGGGGTGGGCGAGCTGTTGGGCCTGCATGCCTGGTCCATCGCGGTGATCGTCGGCCTCGGATTCCTGGTCGGCAAGGTGCTGCGACTGGAACCCGGTGCCGCGGCGCAGATCCCGGTCACCGGCCTGCTGCTGGTGGGGCTCGGCCAGGGCGCCGGACAGGCCGAGACCCGGGTGCTGGACACCTTGATCGGCGCCGCGGTGGCGGTCATCGTCAACGTCCTCGTGGTGCCCCCCAACCGGGTGAGTTCCGCCCGCCGGGCGGTCGACCAGTTGGCCGAGCTCGCGGTGGACGTGCTGTCGGACATGGCCGAAGGCGTCGGCCGACCGTGGACCCGCGACGAGGCGGCGGACTGGCTACGCCGTTCCCGGGAGACCCGGAGACTGACCACCAGGGCGGAGTCCGAGGCGGAGACGGCGACCGATTCGCTGCGGCTGCATCCTGGGCGGCGCAACTGGACCGAGCCGCTGGCCGCCATGCAGCGCGCCCTCGACCGACTGCGGGTGATCGGGGTGCAGACCAGCGTGCTGGCCCGGACCCTGCGGGACACCGCCGACGAGCACCCGACCGACAACCACCGGCAGCCGCCGATGCCGATGGCGCAGGACATGATCACCGCGACGGCCGCTGCCGTGGACGCGTTTGCCCATGCCCTGCTGGATCCTCGGGAGGAATGGACCGGATCCGGGCCGGAAGCGGCGGTGCGGGGCGAACTGGCCGAGGCCAGGGCACGGGTCTCGGCCATCCAGTTGGACGTCCGCGACATGCTCGAAGCGAACCTGTCCCGCGGCATCTACCTCGGCACCCTGGTCGTGGAGACCGAGCGCATTCTCGACGAGCTGGAGGCCGGTCTCGACCGGACAACCAGGGAGACAGGGTCGTCGTCTCCGTCGGCGGAGTCGCCGTCGGCGGAGCCCCCGCCGGGGAGCGCACCGGTCGGTTAGGGTCTCGGTCGTGGCAGCACCGGAGCCTTCTGACGCTGAATCGATCGACGACGACGACGTCTCCGAGGTGCAGAGCGGCGCAGCGGAACGGATGGTGTTCTTCTCCGACGCCGTGGTCGCGATCGCGATGACCCTGCTCGCCCTTGAGCTTCCGGTTCCGACCGGAGCGAGCATGTCCGAGGTGCTGGCATTCTTCCAGGACCACAGGGACGAGTACCTGGCGTTCGCACTGAGTTTCGTCGTGATCGCCATCCACTGGACGTCGCATCACCGATTGTTCCGGTGGATATTCCGGATGGACGACCGGCTGCGGTTCCTCAACTTCTGCTGGCTCTTCACGATCGTGATCACTCCGTTCGCCACCGATCTGCTGAGCGTGCAGGTGCAGGTGCCGCCGGGCGGAACCGACACCTCGGAGCCGCTGCGGTTCGCCCTGTATGCGGTGGTGCAGGTGCTGGGCGACCTGGCGTTCATTCTGATCTGCCGGCACATGCAGTCCGCCGGGCTGCTCCGACCGGTCGTCCCGCCGCACCTGGTCCGACGGTGCATCACCGGCGCGGCCGCCGTGGGTATCGGTTTCGCCCTGTCCATCCCGCTGTTCTTCGTCGACGACCGGGCCTGGGTGCTGTGGATCGTCATTCCGCTGGCCTCCGGCACCGCCCTGCGGGTAGCGCGCCGAAGGGCAGCCCGACGCTGACGCCCCCCGATCAGGGCCCGGTACGTCGGAAGGTCATGGTCAGCGTGTTGGAGGCCAGCGCGCTGGTCTGGCCAGGACACAGAGCCTTCTGATCGAATTTCTGGGTGCCGGTGCCGGCTGTGGCGACCGTGCCCGCCGTCTCGGTCACCGTGAAGGTGGTCACCGCCCGATAGGGATAGCTGCCGCCGGTCAGCTTCTTCGTGTTGTTGTCGCGGCATTCGATCGTTCCGGTCCACACCTGTCCCGACCATGCGCTCGCGTCTCCCGGCGAGTCCGGCACGACGTCTCCGGTCGCCGTTGTCCGGCATCCGACCGCGGTACAGCTCCGGTGCGCGATCCAGGTGAAGGCGCCGGTCTGCCCGATGACGGTGGCGCCGGTGCCCTTGCCCGCTGTGATGCGGTAGTCGACGCGGTACGAGCCATCGAGGCCCACAGCGGTCGCCGGCAGCAGGGCCGCGGTGCTGGTGCCGGATTGCTGGATGCCGGTGGGCGCCGAGGCGGTGGTGCCGGCGGAGGCGGAGCGCGTCGCGGGAGCGTTGGCGACCGCCCGGGTCGACGCCGAGGGCGCGGTCGCCGACGTGGTCAGCACCGACGAACTCGGCGCCGGAACTCCGGGGCCGCTCGCGGTCGGGGTGGCGGCCGATCCGGTGGCGGCAGCTGGGGACGATCCGGCCCGGCCGGCGGGTTCGCGCCCGGTGTGCCGCTGGATGCCGCCGGCGCCGCGGGTGCGGGCTGATGATCCGTCGGCGCTTCGCGCGAGAACAGGAAGACGGCGCCGGCGATCACGGCCACCAACGCGACGACCCCGCCGACGGCAACCGGTGCGGACACGCCGCGGCGGACCGCTGATCCGGCGGACACCGGGTGCGGTGGCCGGGTGCGTGGAGTTGTGCTCCGCTGCCTGCGACCGGTCCGCCTGCTGTTGCGATCTGGACTTGTCCGAATGGTCGAAGGAGGTGGGCCGCCCGGTCAGCACATCGCGTTCACGCGGGATGATGGAGGCGGCGCTCGGCTCGACAGATGTCACCTGAATGCCCTGATCGGAGCGCCGGATCATCAACGGAGGGTAACCACACCGGGCACTTCGTGCCAGCGTCGTCGCGGGTCGTGATGGTCAGCCGCCGGCGCGCAGCGACCCGGTCACGGCGCCCTTGCCCTTCTGAGTGGTCAGGCACCGGAAGCCCCGGTTGCCCTGCAGGAAGTCGAAGTCCCTGGGCGGCAGCACTTCGATCTCGAAGGCGCCCTTGCGTTTCGGCCCGAGGTACTGATCGAGCGCCTTCCTGGTGCAGGTGGCCCGCACCGCTGGGTCGGCCGCCACCTCGTCCAGGTACGGGCTGGTGGTCGCGGCCGAGAGCACGCCGGTGGCGAACGCCTCCCAGTAGTGCGGTGTGCTGCACGGAACTTCCGCGGCGCTGCGCTCCACGTCGATGGTGGTGATGCCCGCGAAGCACGCACCCACCGGCGGCGCCGGCGGCGTGCTCGCCGTCGTCGGTCCGGTGGAGGTGGAAGGCGCCGCGGTCGACGTCCGGGCCGACGGCACCGCGGACGACCCTCCCGACGACCCCGGCGCCGGTGTCGACGTCGCCCCTGATTCGTCGACCGCCCGTACCGGATCACCGGCCGACCCGCGGAAGAGCACGACGGCCAGCACCGCGATCACCGCCACGGCCGCCACGACCACCAGGACCGGCCACAGCCGCCAGGGGCGCCGGGACGCCGCAGCAGCGGGCTCTCCGGTCGGCGGGATCGACACGTCACGCACCCCGCTCCGGTCGCCGAGGGCGACAGTGCGGGTGCCCGACGCGGCCACGGCGCCGACCCGGTCAGGGGCGACAACGGGCGGCACCGCCCGGCGGTCGATCCGGCCCAGCCGGGCCGCAGCCAGCGCGTCCCGGAACTCCGTGGCCGTCCGGTAGCGCTGGGCCGGATCGGCCGCCGTTGCCCGCCAGATCACCGACATGATCGGTGCGGTGCCGGGCAGGTCCAACGGCGGCAGCGGGTCGTGCAGCAGCATCAGCAGCCGCGGGATGGTCGGCGGGGTCCCGGTGGAATCGGAGCGCGGCGGACGCCCCTGGAGCAGCGCATACAGGGTTGCGCCGAGCGAGTAGATGTCGCCCGCCGCCGTCGGCGGTCGCAGTTCGAAGGCCTCCGGCGGGGCGTAGGACGGCGTCAACGACTCCAGCGTCACCGACGGTTGGTCGGCGCTACCGCCCAGCGCCGCCAGTCCGAAGTCGCCGAGGGCGGGAGTTCCGTACCGGGTGATCAGGATGTTGCCCGGCTTGATGTCCCGGTGCAGAATTCCTTCCTCGTGCGCCGCGACCAGCGCATCGGCGATCCCGAAGCCCAGATCCAGTACTTCGGCCAACGGGACCGGTCCGCTGACCTTCATCCGGGCGCTGTACGAGCCGCCGGGGCACAACTCCATCACCAGATACGGCCGGCCGTCGGCCGTTGTGCCGCCGTCGTACAGAGTCACCATGTGCGGGTGGGCGGAAACCCTTCCCGCCGCAGTGATCTCGCGCTCGAACCGACGACGGTCCCGGTCGTCGGTGAGCCTGCGGTCGTCAACCTTGACGGCGACCTTGCGGTTCACCGAGATCTGGTGCGCCCGGTACACCGTCGCGTAGCCGCCGCGGCCGATCTCCTCCTCGAGCACGACACCGGGCACCGCCGGGAACCGCGGGCCGTCGCTGTCCGTCACCCGCCGCGCCGCCCCTCCGCCCGTCAGTGCCAGGGCAGCGCGGCCCTGGCCGTCCAGTAAGTGTCCGGGTCCTGGGCGAGTCCGGCCAGCCGGTCCAGATCGGCGTCGTCGAGCCGGACCAGGTCCGCCTGCAGGTTGGACACCAATTGATCGGTGTCCGCCGGTCCGAGGACCACCCGGTCGACCCACGGCTGCGCGGCCACGGCAGCCAGCGCGACTGCGTCGACGGTCGCCTGCGCCCGTTCGGCCAGCTCCCGCAGCGCGTCGGGCGGCTCGGTGGCCAGCCGCCCGTTCGCCAGTGACTCCTTGACCATGACGGTGAGTCCGGCGGCACCGGCCTCGGCCAGCGCCTCGCCGGCGGATCTCTCGTAGAGGTTCCAGGTCGCCTGCACCGCCGAGAACAGGCCCCGGCCGTCCACCCACAGCCGTAGCGCCCGCCGGATCGTCTCCGCCTGCCGCGGGCCCGATGTCGAGAATCCGACGGCGACGCCGTCGTCGGCGAGCCCGGCCATCGCGGCCAACAACCCGCGGTCCTCGAACAGCGGCGAGTCGGGGGTCAGCGAGTGCACCTGATACAGCCCGATGACGCCGTCCAACTCAGCCCGACTTTCCCGCCACTGGCTGCGGAACCGCTCGAGGCTGTGCTCCTTGACCTCGTGCACCTCGGCGTCGGTGCGCCACCCACCGACGTAGGCGTAGCCCCATTTGGTGGAGACGGTCGGCGCCGGATCGGGACGCCGTGCCGCGAACCAACGGCCGAGGAACTGCTCGGCGAGTCCGTACGACCTGGCCGCGTCCACCCAGTCGATACCGGCCGCCATCGCCGCATCCAGCACGGCGAAGGTGTTGTCCTGCAGGGCCTCCACCGTCCGGTCGGTGACGGTCGCCGAGCTGCCGGTGTTGATGTAGGCGGGGCGTCCGAGAACGGCAAGACCGAGCGCCCACCGGGCGCGTCGCCCGGCGACCGGCTGCGGGTCCGTCACGGCCGGCTCAGAGGTACTGGCCGGTGTTCGCCGCGGTGTCGATCGCCCGGGATCCTTCGGACTGCTTGCCGGAGACCAGGGTTCGGATGTAGACGATCCGTTCACCCTTCTTCCCGGAGATGCGGGCCCAGTCGTCCGGGTTGGTGGTGTTCGGCAGATCCTCGTTCTCGGCGAACTCGTCCACGATGGCCTCGAGCAGATGACTCACCCGTAGTCCGTTGACGCCGGATTCGATGCGGGCCTTGATCGCGGCCTTCTTGGCCCGGTCAACGATGTTCTGGATCATCGCGCCGGAGTTGAAGTCCTTGAAGTACAGGACCTCCTTGTCGCCGTTGGCGTAGGTGACCTCGAGGAACCGGTTCTCATCGGTCTCGGAGTACATCCGCTCGACAGTGTGCTGGATCATCGCCGCGATGCAGTCGGTGCGGTCGCCGCCGAACTCGGCGAGATCCTCTTCGTGGATGGGCAACTCCGGGATCAGGTACTTGGAGAAGATGTCCCGGGCGGCCTCGGCGTCCGGCCGCTCGATCTTGATCTTCACGTCCAACCGGCCCGGCCGCAGGATGGCCGGATCGATCATGTCCTCGCGGTTGGATGCGCCGATCACGATGACGTTCTCCAGGCCCTCGACGCCGTCGATCTCGCTGAGCAACTGCGGGACGATGGTGGTCTCCACGTCCGACGAGACTCCGGTGCCACGGGTGCGGAACACCGAGTCCATCTCGTCGAAGAAGACGATCACCGGGGTGCCCTCCGAGGCCTTCTCCCGGGCGCGTTGGAAGATCAGCCGGATGGTGCGTTCGGTCTCTCCGACGTACTTGTTCAGCAGCTCGGGGCCCTTGATGTTCAGGAAGTACGACGTCACCTTCTCCTCGCCGCGGGCCCGGGCGACCTGCTTGGCCAGTGAGTTGGCGACGGCCTTGGCGATCAGCGTCTTGCCGCAGCCGGGCGGGCCGTAGAGCAGCACGCCCTTGGGCGGCCGCAGCTGGTACTCGGCGAACAGCTCGGCGTGCAGGAACGGCAGCTCCACCGCGTCCCTGATCTGCTCGATCTGCCGGGTGAGGCCGCCGATGTCCTCGTAGGAGACGTCCGGCACCTCCTCGAGCACGAGATCTTCGACCTCGGCCTTCGGCACCCGCTCGTAGGCGTAGCCGGCCTTGGTGTCGACCAACAGCGAATCGCCCGGCTTGAGGACGCCACCGATCAGCGGCTGGGCCAGGTGCACCACCCGCTCCTCGTCCGCGTGACCGACCACCAGCGCGCGATTGTCGTCGAGCACCTCGCGCAGCGAACAGACCTCGCCGACCAGCTCGAACATGCCGGCTTCGACCACGGTGAGCGCCTCGTTGAGTCGTAGCTGCTGGCCCTTCTGCAGCCCGGCGACCTCGACGGACGGCGAGACGGTCAACCGCATCCGGCGACCTCCGGTGAACACCTCGACGGAGTTGTCCGGGCCGGGGCCGAGGAACACGCCGTAGCCGCTCGGCGGCTGGGCCAGCCGGTCGACCTCCTCCTTCAGCTGAAGCAGCTGGGTGCGCGCATCGCGCAGGGTGATGACGAGCTTCTCGTTGCGCTCGGACAGGGTGGCGATCCGCGCCTCGGTCTCGGCGAGCTGTCGCTGCAGCGGGCGGGTGTCGGTGGGCGAGATGGCCAGCCGCCGGCGCAGCTGGGCGATCTCGTCGTGCAGGACGCGGATCTGGGCAGAGAGCTGCGCCGGAGTCTGTGCGGGGGTGTTCGCCGAGCCGGACCCCGAGGCCTGCTCACCGCCTGACGCCGGCCCGTTCTCTGTCACCCTCGCGCTCCCTCCGCCGCCCGAATTGCACTTCCAAGCCTACCCGCGGGTCCGACAAGGGCAGCCAGCCACGCGCGATCTGGTGCCGTTGTCCCACGCTGTGGGAGTGCTCGTGCGGCGCCACGGACACAGCGGCAGCGGGCCGGGCTCCGAGCGAGACCGCCCGAGTGGGACCACGCTGCCCCCAGGTCAGTGCCCGGTGGCGGTAGGTCGGCGCTGGGGGCGCGGCGCGGTGACTCCCGGTGCGAGTCGCCGCACCTTCAGCAGAAATGCCGTGTGGCCGATCATCCGGTGCTCCGGACGGACCGCCAGACCGACCAGGTGCCACGGCCGGTGCAGTGACTCCCAGGCCTCGGGCTCGGTGAAACCGCCGTGCCCGCGTAGATCCTCGGCGATCCTGGACAGCTGCGTGGTGGCCGCCACGTAGACGATCAGCACCCCACCCGGGACCAGGGCATCGGCCACTGTCGGCAGCACCGTCCACGGGTCCACCATGTCCAGCACGATCCGGTCGACTTCCCCGCTGTGCCCCGCCAGATCCGCGACCTCGAGCGTCCAGTTCTCCGGGTGGGAACCGAAGAACCGGGTGACGTTGCGTTCGGCGTGCTCGGCATGGTCCTCGCGGATCTCGTAGGACAACACGGATCCCTGCGGTCCGACGGCCCGCAGCAGCGAGCAGGTCAGCGCTCCGGACCCGGCGCCGGCCTCGAGCACCCTGGCGCCGGGGAAGATGTCGCCCCAATGCACGATCTGCGCGGCGTCCTTCGGGTAGATCACGGCGGCACCACGCGGCATCGAGAGCACGTAGTCGGTCAGCAGCGGCCGCATGGCCAGGTACGAGGTACCGACCGCGGAGCTGACCAGGCTCCCCTCGGGAGCGCCGATCAGGTCGTCGTGGGCCAGCCCGCCGCGGTGCGTGTGGTACGTGGCTCCTGCCTCGAGGGTGACGGTGTACTTCCGGCCCTTCGCGTCGGTGAGCTGCACCCGGTCGCCGGGTTCGAATTCCCGCCCCATGGTTGTCCCTTCCGCTTGCTCAGCCGGCCCGGTGCCGTGCTCCGGACCGGTCGGTGAGTATCCGGTTCACGTCGGCGCGGAGCAACACGCCCGCCGGTCGCCCGTCCGTGCCGACCAGCAGGAAGTGGGTGGCCGCGGTTCCGCGAACCCGCTCGACGATCTCCTCGGTGCTGTCGTCGGGGAGGACGACAGTCTCCGGTGAGAGCGGCTGGGCGGCGTGCACGGCCGGGCTTCCCGGGGCCCGGTAGGCCAGGCCGGCGGCCGCGGCGTCGTCCAGCAGGCCCACCGCGGCACCGTCCTGACCGGTCAGGATCACCGACCGGCCGGCGGCCGCCTGCCTGGCCAGCGCCACGGGCACCTCCGCCGGAAGCTGCAGCACCGGCCGGGCCAGCGATCGGATCTCCAGGTCCGCCGGCCAGCCGGGTCCCTTGTCGGACCGCCACTCCGCGTACGCCCCGACCACGACGAACACCGCCGTGGCCGCCGCGATCAGACCCTGCAGCAGCGCCGCCGGGCCTGACCCGGTGAACGCCCACACCGCCCACACCGCGAGCGCGACCGCAACCAGCCCGCCGCCGACCGCGGCCGCGACGGTGCCGTACGGCCGCCGGCCGGTCGCCTTCCAGACGGCTGCGCGCAGCACGTGCCCGCCGTCCATGGGCAGCGCCGGGAGCAGGTTGAACACCGCAACGATCGCGTTCACCAGGGCCACCTGGATCGCGATCAGCCAGCCGAGGGTGTGCGCCGGGAAGCTGCCCACCAGCAGCCCGGCCAGTACTGCCAGCAGTGCCGACACCCCGGGACCGGCGGCGGCCACCCCGGCGTCCTGTCCGGGTCCGGAGGGCGCCCGGCCGAGTTCGGAGACCCCGCCCAGTAGATAGATCCGAACCCGGATCACCGGGATCCCGAAGGCTCTGGCCGCCAGGCAGTGGCCGAGCTCGTGCGCCAGCACGCTGAGACCCAGGAGCACGGCCAACGCGACCGCCACCGCGAGTGACGCGGCGCCGCTGGTGTCCGGCACCACATCGGCGACCACCGGCGCGGTGAACACCAGCATGATCAGCACGGAGATCAGCCAGGACGGCGAGAGCAGGATCGGGATTCCACCGATCCGGGCGATCCGCAGCCCGCCGTGCTGCCAGAGCGGTGGTCGCCGACGCACCGCCCCCGGCCGGGCGGGACCTGCGCTCGGATCGGCGGACACGTCTGCAGGGTACGGGCCGCGTGTCCTGATTCCGGAGGCGATGTCGGTGACCTCCCCTACCGTTGGTCCCATGTCCGAGGAGCTGGAGGCAGCCACCGAGGTGGAGGTCGCGCTGGTCCGCCGCCCGCTGGCGTTGTCACCGTCCCGTGCGTCGGACTTCAAGGCCTGCCCGCTGCTGTACCGGTTCCGGGCCATCGACAAGCTGCCGGAACCGCAGAGCATCGACGCGGCCCGCGGCACCCTGGTGCACGCGGTGCTGGAGGACATGTTCGGCCTCCCGCCGGCCGAGCGGACCGTCGAGGCGGCCACCGCCCAGGTGCTGCCGACCTGGGAGCGGATGTCCCAGGAGTACCAGGATTGGCCGACGATGCTGGCCCCGGAGGCCGTCGACCCGTGGCTGGAGTCGGCGCGAGAGCTGGTCCGCACCTACTTCTCACTCGAGGACCCGACCACGTTCTCCCCAGAGGCCCGCGAGCTGATGATCGAGATCGAGGTGGCGGGAGGCATTCCGCTGCGCGGCTACGTCGACCGGCTGGACGTCGCCTCGAACGGCGCTATCCGGGTGGTGGACTACAAGACCGGGCGTTCGCCCGCCGAGCTCTTCGAGCAATCGGCCCTGTTCCAGATGAAGTTCTATGCGCTGATGGTGCTGCGCACCCGCGGGGTGCTGCCGTTGCAGCTCAAGTTGCTGTACCTGGGCGACTCCCGGTACCTCACCTACAGCCCGGCCGAGGAGGAACTTGCCGCCTTCGAGCGCAGCCTCGGCGCGCTGTGGGAGGCCATGCTGACCGCCCGCCGCACCGGCGACTTCCCGCCGCGGCCCAGCCGGATGTGCGAGTGGTGCGCCCACCACGCGTTCTGCCCGGCGTGGGACGGCACCCCGCCGCCGTACCCGTTCCCGGACGACCCAGGCGCGGTCGCCGGCCTGCCCACCGCACCGGCCGCGGCCATCGCGCACTAGTCTCGCCCGGGTGAGCGTCACCGGTTCCTTCTACGTCTCCCTCGCGCCAGGGCGGTACCGGTCCACCGACCACGCCGTCGGCGCCTGGGGAGCGGACCAGCAGCACATGGCTCCGGTTTCCGGCCTGCTCGTCGACGCGATCGACACCTGTTCCGCACGTGACGATCTGCTGACGTCGCGGGTGGCGTTCGACATTCTCGGTGTGATCGCCACCGGAGAGGTCGAGGTCGTGGCCAAGGTGATCCGGCCCGGTCGCACGATCGAACTGGTCGAAGCGGAACTGCTGGTCGACGGCCGACCAGCGGTCCGGGCGACCGCGTGGCGGTTGGCGATGTCGGACACCGCTGATCTCGCGGCGCCGGGCATGGAGCGGCTGCCCGGCCGCGACCACGGCGAATCGTGGAGCGGCAGCGACACCTGGGACGGCGGCTTCATCCGGTCCCTGGAGTTCCGAGTGCTGCCCGGCCGGCAGCCCGGTCGGGGCCGGGTCTGGTTGACCACCGCGGTGGACCTTGTCGAGGGCGCGCCGACCTCCGAACTCGCCAGGTTCTTCTCCATGATCGACACCGCCAACGGCATCGCGGTCCGCGCCGATCCTCGGGATCTGCTCTTCCCCAACACCGATCTGACCGTCCACCTGTTCCGCCGCCCCTGCGGCGACTGGCTGGGGCTGGACACCACGGTGAGCTTCGGCGCCGACGGCGTCGGGCTCACCGCGTCGGTGCTGCACGACGAACGCGGACCGGTCGGGCGGTCGGCGCAGACCCTCACCCTGCGCAAGCGCCGCTGACCCGATCGGAGGTCAGAGCCGGCACGACCGGATGTCAGAGGCCAGAATGGCTTTCGCCCCCAGCTCGGCGAGCGCGTCCATCACCGGATTCGATTCGGTCCGCCGCACCATGGCCCGCACCGCAACCCAGTCGGGGTCGGCCAGCGGCGCGACCGTCGGCGACTCCAGCCCCGGAGTGATCGCGGTGGCCCGGACCAGAAGCTCGCGGGGGCAGTCGTAGTCGAGCATCAGGTACTGCTGGGCGAACACCACGCCCTGCAGGCGGTTGGCCACCTGACGGGCGGCCGAGCCGAGATCGGCACCCGACCGGGAGATCAGGACCGCCTCGGATGACAGGATGACGTCACCGAAGGCGGTCAGTGCGTGTTGCCGCAGGGTGCGGCCGGAACCCACCACGTCTGCGATGGCGTCCGCGACGCCGAGTTGCACGGAGATCTCGACGGCACCGTCGAGCCTGATGACGTCGGCGACGATGCCATGTTCCGCGAGGTCCGCGGTGACCAGGTTGGGATAGGACGTTGCGATCCGCAGGCCGGCGAGATCGGAGATGTGCCAATCCCTGTCGGCAGGACCGGCATACCGGAAGGCGGAGTGTCCGAAGCCCAGCGCCAGCGCCTCGGTGACCGGTGCACCCGAGTCCAGCGCGAGGTCCCTTCCGGTGATCCCGAGGTCGAGCTCACCTGAACCCACGTAGATCGCGATGTCCTTGGGGCGCAGAAAGAAGAACTCGACATCGTTCCCGGTGTCGATCACCGTCAGGTCCCGCGACTCGTGGCGTTGGCGGTACCCCGCCTCGATCAGCATCTCGGTGGCGGGCTCGGACAGGGTGCCCTTGTTGGGGACGGCAACTCGTAGCATTTCTGGTCAACTCCTGGGTGAATGCGCGATCGGTGGGATGCCTGTCGGGCCGGACGGGACGGACTGCACGGACCGGATCCGCGGCACGGATCTGGTCCTACAGATGCCGGTAGACCTGCTCGAGACCGATCCCGCGGCCGATCATGATCACCTGGGCGCGGTACAGCAGCTGGGAGATCTCCAGAGCGAGCGCCTCGTCGTCCTCGTGCTCGGCGGCCAGCCAGACCTCGCCGGCCTCCTCGAGGAGTTTCTTGCCCTGCGCGTGCACGCCGTCGTCGAGCGCTGCGACGGTGCCGGAGCCCTCGGGCCGGACCGCGGCACGCTCCAGCAGTTCGGCGAACAGCGAGTCGAACGTCTTCACGGCTGCCCATCCTCCCAGACCGCGAGCGGCCGGCCGGACGTCGGGTGAACCGTAGGGTGGCCCGATGCCCGATCCGTCGGAGGTGCCCACTGCTGCCGGGCCGCCTGCGGTGCCGGGCGACGGCGGCGTGATCGCCCGCGTCCGCCGCCGCACCACCGCGGTGGCCGGCGCGGTCGCGGGGCTGACCGCCGTAGCGCTCCTCACCGGCGCGACGTGGCCGGGCTGGGCCGCCGAGTCACTGACCGCGACGGTGGTCGGGGTGCTGGGTACCGTGATCGGCGCGCTGCTGGCGGGTTGGCTCGGCCTGCGGGCCCGACGGTGGGACCGGCTGGAGCGGATCGATCGGCGGGATCGCAGCGCGCCGGCCACCCTCGGGGCCCCGGTACCGCTGCATCCGGTCCGCGCCGGTCAGCCGATCAAGCGACGGCTGCCGGCAGTGGTACTCCCGGTACGCGCCGGGATTGCCGGCCTCGCCGGCGGCGAAGCGCTGATCGTGCACGCCCGCAGGGACCGGCTCCAGCTGACCTCGGCTGACCCGGTGGATGTCGTCGCCGACCACGACCGTGGACCGTACCTGCTGATCCGACGGACCGACGGCGCGGTGTTCGCCGCCGAGCGGGGAATCTTCACGGCGATCTGAGGCTGCCGGGAACCGCCGCCGCGCGACGGCCGTACCCGGTTGCAGGCGGCCGTTCCGGCCGGCCCGGCGGTCGCTCGCGCCGCCCACTGCGGAGAACGGACGACATCGTGTACGGATCCACCGCGACCATCCCGACCCGGCTCACCCAGCGCTATGGCAGCAGGCACCCCTTCGTCGCCGCGGGAATGGCCTTTGCCGGCGCCGAGCCGGCGCTCGCCCTGGCGGTGAACCGGGCCGGCGGTATCGGCAGCATCGGGGTCGGGTTGACGTCGCCGGACCGGCTCCGGGAGATCATCCGGGAACTGCGCCGCGACGTGGGTGAGGCACCGTTCACCATCAATTTCGTCACCTGTCTGGGCAACGACGCCGGGGTCGAGGTGTGCGCCCGGGAGCAGGTGCCGATCGTGTCGTTCCACTGGGGCCACCCGCCGGCGCACCAGCTGGAGGCGCTGCTCGGCGCCGGATGCACGGTGTGGGAGCAGGTCGGATCGGTAGCCGCGGCCGAGACCGCCGTGGCCGACGGGGTGTCGGCGATCGTCGCCCAGGGTTGGGAGGCAGGCGGCCACAACTACGGCGGGATGGGCACCTTCGCCCTGGTGCCGGCAGTGGTCGATGCGGTCGCCGACCGGGCCCTGGTCCTCGCGTCCGGCGGTATCGCGGACGCCCGCGGGGTGGCCGCCGCGCTGACACTCGGCGCGGACGGAGTGTGGGTGGGCACCCGGCTGGTGGCGTCCGAGGAGGCCAATGTCCATGTCGAACACCACCGCCGACTGGTCGCCGCGTCCGGCCAGGACACCGTACGGTCGGCGGTGTTCGGCCCGGAGATGCCGTTCTTCAACCCGATCCGGGTGCTCCGGAACCGGGTGGTGGAGCAGTGGAGCGACCGGATCGATGAACTGCCGACAACGCGCGGCGACCTCGAGGTGATCGGCCGGACCCGCGTCGGCGGGGCACCGTACCCGATGCACAGATTCGATCCGCTACTACCGACGCCCGACACCACCGGCGACTGGGAGGAGATGGCGTGGGCCGCCGGTCAAGGGGTCGGCCTGATCCACAGCATCGAACCCGCCGGGGTGATCGTCGCCGAGATGATGGCCGGCGCCGCAGACATTCTCAGCGGCCTCGGCCGTTCGGCGAACCGCTAGACGACCGCGTCGGTATCAGTTCCGTTGGCACACAGCTCTTTTCTCCCAGGAGTCATCGACTCCGGCCGCAGCAGGTCTGCGGCAATCCGGCGCTGCTCTGCGCCTGTCACATGGGAGAGACCATGGGCTTCTACATCAAGGATCTGTATGTGTCGTCCGCGAAGTGGCGACCGCACGACCCGCTCACCAACCCGCCGACCGTCCCTGAGACCTCGCCGGTCTTCTTCGCGGCGAAGTACCTGCGGGACATCATCGTTGTCGGCGGCCGGGGCAACGCCATGCCCAACCCCGACGACGACAGCTTCACCCGCTGGACCCGCTTCACCACCTGGCCAACCCCGACGCCCACCCCGTGGGCGGAACTGTCGACGGTGATCCACGAGGAGGACTACCTGTCCATCCGCGAAACCCTGGTCCGGGCCGTCGAGGTCGTTGACAAGGCCATGAGTGCCCTGCAGCCAACGGTCGGGCAGCTCGACGAGGCCATCGATGTGCTGAACTCCGCCCGCGGCTGAGGTCAGGACCCCGAATGAACGAGCCCGTGCGGGCAGCGGGCCTGCTGTCCACCCTGTCCCACCGTGCGGTGGGCAGGGTGGCGGCGGCCGCCGGCCATGTCGACGCCCAGCGGCTCAGCGGGATGCTGTATGCCGCCAACGCGATCCGGGCCGGAGCGCGGATCCGGCGCGATCTGGACGCCAGGTGGATCGAGCGGCTGCTGCTCGACGCGACCACACCGGTCGAGCAGTTCGTCCATCAGCGGACCGCGCACTGGCAGGTCTGGACCGGTCGCGATCTGGATCCCGGCCGGGCCGCGGAGGCGCGAAATCTGTTCGTGCACAAAGTCTATGTCTCTCCTCGGCATACCGAGCTGGCCGCCGTCGCCGCGATCACCGCGCAGCTGGCCGCCGCGCACGGCGCAGCGTCGTTCAAGATCGGCGGCGACGCCGACGGGATCCTGCGGGCGGACAAGATCGTGGTCTACTTCGACAACGCGGCGGCCGCCGACGCAGCGGCCGCCCGGCTCGACGCGGCCCTCACCGGCCACACCGCGCAAGGAATCCCGTTCACCGGCCAGGTGGGCGACACCGGGCTGGTCTCCCGCGGGCAGGACCAGGCGGGCGTCTCCTGGCGGATGCTGGTCTGCGACCTGCTCGGCCACGCGCTGCACGCCTGCGCCGGGCCCGAGACGGCCACCGTCGCGCGGAACGCCCTGCAGTGGGCCGAACTCGCCGGTCTGGACACCCGCACGTTCTGGCCCAGTGAGTTGCGCCCGCTCTCGGCGGTGGCCTGATGCCCGACCCGCGCCCGGCCCGCGCAGCCGGGCCTGCCCTGGTCTCGACCCGGCTGTTCCGGATGCCCGACGATCTGGAGATCGTGCCCGCGATCGCGCTCGACGACCCGACGCTGACCCCGGGCGACGCGCTGGCCGCACGACGGGGATCGCGCCAACCTCCGCGGCTGCTCTCCGCCGACACCCTCGCGCTCCTGGAGACCTTCCGCACCCCGCGCAGCCTGGTCGACGCGATCGTCGAGCACGCGCGGATCACCGGGGCGGACCCGGTGACCGTGCTCGACGAATCGTTCGGCGTGCTGGTGGCCCTCAGCCAGGACGGCCTGTTGGTTCCGGCGGACACCGCTGCGGACGCGACGCTGACGAGCCGCCTGCAGGCCGGCGAACGAGTCGGACCGGCAGTTGTCGACCGGCTGGTACGGCTGTTGCGGGACACCGAGATCTGGCAGGGGCACCTCGCCGATGAACCGGGCCGACCGGTCGCAGTGAAACTCATCGACGATCCGGTGCTCGGTGAGACGCTCTGCGCTGCAGAGGCGCTCGCCTTGCAGGAGCTCCGAGGTCGGTCGGCTCCACGGTTGCACGCGGCGCTCCCGCGCGCCCATGGCGGCGTCCTGGTCAGCGCCTGGAAGGACGGCGTGCCCGCCGACCTGGTGGCGCGGGATCCGGGCGGCCGCCGGCTGCTCGCCCGGCAGGTGCTGGCGGCGTACGCGGACCTGCATGCCGCCAGGGTTCTGCACGGCGACGTCCACGCCGGCAACGTGGTGGTCGCCCCGGACGGCACGGTGACCCTCATCGACTTCGGACTGGCATCGGTGGCCGGTGGCCCCCGGCCGCCCCGTCCGAACGGCGGCGAGCAACTGGAGCCGGAGGCGGCTGCGACGCTGCTCGCCGACCCCGACGCGGCTCTTCCGGCATTGACCTTCGCCGCCGAGCAGTACGCCGTCGCGGTCCTGGTGTACCGCATCCTCACCGGCGAGCCGATGCTGGATCTCGAGACCGAGCGGGCGGAGGCCCTCCGTCGGATCCGGGATGTGCCCCCGGCGCGATTCGTCTCCGTCGGCGCGCCGGCCTGGCCGGCCGCCGAACGGGTGCTCCGCCGCGCCATGGCCAAGGACCCGGCGCGTCGGTTCCGCGACCTCGGGACCATGCTCGCCGCGTTCGACCGCGCATTGCAGCGGCCCGCCGCCGACGCGTCGACACCGCGGATGACGGAACCACTGCGGACCGCGGTGGCATCGTTCGACGTCGGCGGACGCTGGTGGCCGGGAGCGGCGGCCACCGGCGGGTCACCCACAGAGATAGCGCAGTTCCTGCACCGGGTGGCCGTGCTCACCGGCGATGCCGACAGCGCTGCGCTGGCCGCTGTATGGGTGGCCAGGGCCGATGGCACCGGGCCGCACGCGCCCGGTCCGCGACACCCGGTGGCCCGGATGCACCGGTCGCTGGCCCGATATCGACGCACCGGCCGGGCGGCCGCGCTGGTCGCCGCGCACCGGGCGCGCGGCGAGCTGGCGGCGCTGCCCGATCCCGGCCGGCCATCGGTGACCAGCGGCGAACTCGCGGTTCTGCTCGCGGAGCTGGAGTGCGCCGACCCGTGGCAGGCCCGCCCGCCCTGGCCCGCGGCGGGTCAGAAGTAGTCCAGGATGGCCGGGATGGGTCCGGCGGTCGCGGCGTCGAGCAGGGCATCGTCCCGCGGGGAGCCGCCGGCCAGCATCCCGGCCCGACGCAACGTTGCGGTCGGCACCGCACCGGCGATCAGTACGGCCAGCCCCTGCGGCGAGACCCTCACTCCCCCTGCGTTTCCCGTTTCGAGCCGGCCGTCTCCGCCGGACAGCACCAGCCGGTGGTGACCGGTGTTCCACGGGCACACCGGGTCCTCGACAGTGATCTCCACCGATCCGGACACTCCGGCGGGCCATCCCCGCGCCGCGACGGCGGCAGCCAGGTCGACAACCCGCAGCAGGTACTGCCGCACGTCGACGACCCGCCAGCCACCACCCGGGATGAACCAGTGCACCGGGTCGGTGCCGGCGGTTCGGAACCGCACCGTCGGGGTGACCGCGGAGAACGATCCCAGCAGGGCCAGCAACGCCCGATAGCCGTCGGCGGTGACCGCCAGCAGGTCGGCCAGGCTCACCGCCGCCCCGTCGCCATATCCGGTACCGCGGTCCCAGGAGACGTACCCGACCGGGATGCCGTCCTGCTCGGCAAGGGTGATGCCGTCGAAAGCGGCCAACACGTCGTCGTCGCCGGCGGCGAAGTTCGGTCCGTCCCTGGTCAGCAGGCAGGAGCCCTGCGCCGCGACCCTCCGGTAGAGGTCGCGGATCGCGGGGATGTCGGCAGCGGCGGCTCGGCGCAGCCGCGTTCCCGGGGGAACCCGGACTCCGGTGAGTGCAGTGGTCGGGAGGTCGGCGAACTGCATCTCTGCGACCTGCTCGTACCCGAGCGAGCGGTACAGGCCGGGTGCCGTCCGGAACAGCGTCGAGAGCGCCGCGCCGCGTTCACGCGCCGCGGCCAGCAGGTGCGTCATCACCCGGCGAGCCAGGCCGGTCGACCGGTATTCCGGGGCCACCACGACGCCCGCCACGCCGGCGGTCGGCACCCTACGGCCGCCGATCAGCGAGTCGTAGGCCCGGTCGTTCGCCTTGGCGGCCAGGGTGTCGCCGTCGAAGATGCCCCAGCGCCACAGCCCGGCGCCGAGCGAGAACGCCGAGGTGTCGCCGCGCGGCATGCCGAACGCCTCGGCGCTCATCCGCAGAGACGCGCCGGCGTCGTCCGGTCCGAGCTCGCGGATCGACCGCCCGGGATCGCCGGCTGAGTCCGAGTTCACGAGGTCCGACCGTACCCGCAGGCGTACCGCGCTACCGCAGCTTGGCCGACGCTCGGCGGGCCTTGGCCAGCGCTGCCTTTGCAGCCGCCAGGTCGGCGTCGGACGGTTCGGCCACGGCAACGGCGGAACCGTTGCCGTTCAGCACCTTTCGGGCCACAGTGCGGCCGTTGCGCGCAGCTGCGGCACCATTGGCCGGTGCGCCAAGGGTCGGCGTCCCCGCTCCGTTGTGTGCGGCCGCGCCGTTGGTGGTCGGCGTGGCGGCCGCCTTCCGGCGGGGCTTCGCGACTGCCGATTCCTCGTCGTCACCGTTCGAGGTCGGAACCACCCGGCCGGCAATGTGCCCGCGGCCGGCCAGGATCGGCGCCAGGAACTGCCCGGTATAGGACTTCCGGTTCAGGGCCACCTCCTCCGGGGTGCCGGTGGCGACCACCAGGCCGCCGCCGGCGCCGCCCTCAGGACCCATGTCGATGACGTGGTCGGCGGTCTTGATCACATCGAGGTTGTGCTCGATGACGATCACCGTGTTGCCCTTGTCGACCAGCCCGTTGATCACCAGCAGCAGCTTCTCCACGTCGGCGAAGTGCAGACCCGTTGTCGGCTCGTCGAGGACATAGACGGTGCGGCCGGTGGACCGCTTCTGCAGTTCGGAGCCGAGCTTGACCCGCTGCGCCTCCCCGCCGGAGAGCGTCGGAGCGGGCTGACCGAGGCGAACGTATCCGAGCCCGACGTCGACCAGCGTCTTGAGGTGGCGATGGATCGCTCCGATCGGCTCGAAGAACTCGGCGGCCTCCTCGATCGGGGTGTTCAGCACGTCGGCGATGGTCTTTCCCTTGTAGTGCACCTCGAGCGTCTCCCGGTTGTAACGGGCGCCCTTGCACACCTCGCACGGGACGTAGATGTCCGGCAGGAAGTTCATCTCGATCTTGAGGGTGCCGTCGCCGGCGCACGCCTCGCACCTGCCGCCCTTGACGTTGAACGAGAACCGACCCTGCTGGTAGCCGCGGACCTTGGCCTCGGTGGTGGACGCGAAGAGCTTGCGGACGTGGTCGAAAACCCCGGTGTAGGTGGCCGGGTTCGAGCGCGGGGTGCGCCCGATCGGCGACTGGTCGACGCCCACCACCTTGTCGACATGCTCGAGACCGGTGACCCGGGTGTGCCGACCGGGCACCATCCGGGCGCCGTTGAGCCGGTTCGCCAGCACCGCATAGAGGATGTCGTTGACCAGGGTGGATTTCCCGGACCCGGACACCCCGGTGACAGCGATCAGGGTGCCGAGCGGGAAGTCGACGGACACGTTGTGCAGGTTGTGCTCCCGCGCGCCGACCACGGTGAGTGCCCGCTTCGGATCGACCTTCCTGCGCTTCTTGGGGACCGGGATCTCCCGGCGGCCGGAGATGAAGGCGCCGGTCGCGGAATCCGGCGACGCCTCGAGGTCCGCGACCGTACCGGAGACCACGACGTTGCCCCCGTGCTCGCCGGCGCCCGGACCGATGTCCACCACCCAGTCCGCCGTACGGATGGTGTCCTCGTCGTGCTCGACCACGATCAGGGTGTTGCCGAGGTCGCGCAGCCGGGTCAGCGTCTGGATGAGTCGGTGGTTGTCCCGCTGGTGCAGCCCGATGGACGGCTCGTCGAGCACGTACAGCACCCCTACCAGCCCGGAACCGATCTGGGTGGCCAGCCGGATCCGCTGCGCCTCGCCGCCGGAGAGGGTGCCTGCGGCCCGATCGAGCGAGAGGTAGTCGAGGCCGACGTCGAGCAGGAACCCGAGCCGGGAGCCGACCTCCTTCAGTACCCGCTCGGCGATCATCCGGTCGCGCTCCGAGAGCACCAGCCCGGGAAAGAACGCCGCGGCCTCCTTGATCGACAACCCGGCCAGGTCTGCGATGTTCAGCCCGCCGCGGTCGCCGTGCTCGAGGGTGACGGCGAGGATCTCCGGCTTGAGCCGGGTGCCCTTGCAGACCGGGCAGGGAACCTCGCGCATGTACCCCTCGTACTTCTCCCGCGCGAACTCCGAATCGGTCTGGGCGGCTCTGCGCTCCAGGAACGGGATCACGCCCTCGAACTCGGCGTAGTACGACCGCTGCCGTCCGTACCGGTTCCGGTAGGTGACATGCACCTGCTCGGCGGCGCCGTTGAGCACGGCGTTACGGGCCCGCTGCGGCAGCTTTCCCCAGGCCGTGTCCAGGCTGAAGCCCATCTTCTCGGCGAGACCGGACAGCAGCCGGACGAAGTACTCGCTGGTGGTGCCGCCCGCCCACGGGTGGATGGCGCCCTCGCGGAGGGTCCGCTCGGGGTCGGGCACCACGAGGTCGGCGTCGACCTCCTTGCGGGTGCCCAGCCCGGTGCACTCCGGGCAGGCGCCGAACGGGGAGTTGAACGAGAACGACCGGGGCTCGAGTTCGTCGAGGGCGAGCGGGTGGTCGTTCGGGCAGGCCAGCCGCTCCGAGTACCGACGTTCCCGGCCGGCGTCGTCGTCGTCGAGGTCGATGAACTCCAGGATGACGACGCCCTCGGCCAGCCGCAGCCCGGTCTCCACCGAGTCGGTGATCCGCTGCTTGGCGGTGGGCCGGTTGACCAACCGGTCGATGACCACCTCGATCGAGTGCTTCTCCTGCTTCTTCAGTTTCGGCGGGTCGGTCAGCTGGTGCACCGTGCCATCGATCCTGGCCCTGGAGTAGCCCTTGGCCTGCAGGTCCGTGAACAGATCGACGTACTCGCCCTTGCGCTCCCTGATCACCGGGGCGAGCACCTGGAACCTGGTGCCCTCGGGCATCTCCAGGACCCGGTCGACAATCTGCTGCGGGGTCTGCTTGGAGATCGGCTCGCCGCATACCGGGCAGTGCGGGTGGCCGATGCGGGCGTAGAGCAGGCGCAGATAGTCGTAGATCTCGGTGATGGTGCCCACCGTGGACCGCGGGTTGCGCGACGTGGACTTCTGATCGATCGACACCGCCGGCGACAGACCCTCGATGAAGTCGACGTCCGGCTTGTCCATCTGGCCCAGGAACTGCCGGGCATAGCTGGACAGTGACTCGACATACCGGCGCTGCCCCTCGGCAAAGATTGTGTCGAAGGCCAAAGAGGACTTACCGGACCCGGAGAGGCCGGTGAACACCACGAGCGCATCCCGGGGCAGCGTGATGTCCACGTTCCGGAGGTTGTGCTCGCGGGCGCCACGCACGATGAGCTGATCTGTCACGGTGCCCAATGGTATGCGGCGCATCCGACAGTCCGGTGACGCCGCAGGTCAGGGCCCGATGGCGGGCGGGGGCCGGTTGCTGAGAACCGCAGCTGCGCTGCCGTCGTATCCCTGGGTGCCGGCGCATCCGGCGCCGATCACCCTCCTGGAGGACTCACATGCACCCGTTCTGCACTTCCGGCCGGCGCGCACCATCGCCGTGGCGGCGCTCGGCATCCTCGGGGCCCTGGCCGTCCCGGCCACCTCGCAGGCAGCCGTTCCGGCCGTCGCCACCTCGGCCTCGTCCGCCGGGACCAGCTCCCCGCCGGTCTACCTGGTGGCCGTCCTCGACGGCCGCAATGTGGTACCCGCTGGTGCCGGCGACCCGGACGGCCAGGCGGTCGAGGTGCTGCGGGTCGACGGCGACCGGATCGATGTCGCCGTCCGCTGGACCGGGCTGCACCGGCCGACCGCCGCGCACCTGCACGGCGGGGTGTTCAGTGAGAACGGACCGGCCCTGGTCCGGCTGCCGACGCCGCGGTATCCCGGCGAACGGCACCTCGTCACCGGCTCGGTGATCGTGCACGACCCGGCCCTGCTGGCTCGGCTGACGAGCGATCCGACGAGCTTCTACGTGGACCTGGACACCACCAGGCACCCGTTCGGAGCCCTACGCGGCCAGCTGCACGCGGTCGGCCATCCGATCGACCTCGCGCGTGCATTCCCGTTCGCTGCTGCGGTCCGGACCGGCGAGCAGATCTACGCCTGTACCCGACTGGCCGACGGCACGTTCGGCTTCACCCAGCACAACGTCGAAGCCCACCTGCGCCGTGGGATCGAACACTCCTTCGTCGCCGATGACGCCGGTCCCCCGCAGTGGGTGGCCCGCGATCACAGCGCGGTGACGGGAACCGTCGTGACCAGGACCCCGCACGGCGCCGGCAACATCGCCGAGCTCGACCTCAACCTCACCCAGACCGGTGCCGCCCGTGGCCTGCTCGCGCACGCGGTCGAGGTGCTCCGGCTCAACACCGTCGGCGGGGTCGCGCCGGCCGGCGCCTGCGACCCGGTCGCCCGGCCGATCGCCCGGGTGCCCTACCAGGCCGACTACCTGTTCATCGCCGGATAGTCGGATACCGCGATCCCGCTCCGCCGGTCGGGGGTGGAGCGGGAACTGCGCGCCCAGCGGGCTCGGGACCGGCATGATGCCCTCATGGGCGACTCCGAGATCCGCTGGGCACTGGCCGGTTACGGTTCCGGGGGACGGGTGTTCCACGCCCCGCTGATCACCTCGGCTCCCGGGCTCCGGCTCGCTGCGGTGGTCACCGGCTCCCCCGACCGCCGAGCTCAGGTGGCGCAGAATCTGCCGGGAACCGCGGTGGTCGACGACCTCGTCGGGCTGCCGGCACTCGGGGTGCGAGGGGTCACCGTCACCACCCCGACCGCAACCCATGCGGACGTGGCCCATCGGGCCATCGACCTCGGCCTGGATGTGGTGGTCGACAAGCCGTTCGCCCTCACCGCGGCGGCCGCGGCCGAACTGGTGGTGCACGCCGAGCGGGCCGGACGGGCGCTCACCGTGTACCAGAACCGCCGCTGGGACAGCGATTTCCGCACGGTGCAGCGGCTGTTGGCCGACGGCGTGCTCGGTAGGGTGCACCGGTTCAGCACCCGGATCGAGCGGTTCCGGCCGGTGAAGGACGGCTGGTCCGGCGGATCCGCCGAGGAGGGCGGCGGCACCCTGCTGGATCTCGGCCCACACCTGGTCGACCAGGCCGTGCAGCTGTTCGGGGCGGTGGGGACGGTCTACGCGGAGCTGGGGGTGATCCGGCCCGGTTCCGGCGCCGAGGACGACATCCTGCTGTTGCTGACGCATCTGACCGGAGTCCGGTCCACCGTGGTGGCCGGCATGGCATCGGCCGCTCCCGGTCCCAGGATGCAGATCAACGGCAGCGCGGCCGGTTTCGTCATCGACGGCTTCGACATCCAGGAATCACAGCTGAAGGCCGGCGACTCCCCTGCCTCGCTCGGGGAGGCCTGGGGCCGCGAGCCGGAATCCGCGTACGGCCGGGTGTTCACCGCCGACGGCAGCCGTCCGGTGGCGAGCGAGCGCGGCCGGTGGGACCTGTTCTATCCAGCGGTCGCGGCGGCCGTCAACGGCCGGGCTCCGGTGCCGGTCGACCCCCGCGACGCCGTGCACACCGCCGCGGTGCTGGACGCCGCGCGGCGCAGTGCCGCCGAGGGCCGCCCCGTGGTGCTGCCGAGCTGAGCCCGGTGCGGCACCATCATGGCGTGACCACCTCTCTCGAAGACCGCATCGCCGCCGTCGTCAGCGCCACCGATCGGCTGCTCGCCGCCACCGCCGAGGTCGACACCTCGGCGCCCTCGCTGCTGCCGGAGTGGACCGTCGGCCATGTCCTCACCCACCTCGCGCGCAATGCCGACGCGCAGCGGAACCTCCTGCACTGGGCGGCTTCCGGCGAACCGACGCCGATGTACCCGACCCGGGACCAGCGCAACGCCGACATCGAGGCGGGCGCGTTCCGGTCCGCCGACGACATTCTCACCGACCTGCATCTCTCCGCCGATCTGCTCACGGCAGCCATCGCCGAGCTGCCGGCGGACGCCTGGCAGTTCCCGGTGAACACCGGCCGCGGCGAGGATGTCGCCGCCGAGGTGGTGCTCTTCCAGCGGCTGGCGGAGGTGGAGCTGCACCACCACGACCTGGGCACCGACGGCGGCCTGGCACTACTGGACCCGGCCGCCGGTCTCGCCCTGCTCGACGCGGTGCTGCACTCCTACGTCCGCACCCGGGTCGGCAGCGACATCGATGGCCTACGGCTGATTCCGGCCGGGGGATCGGCGATCGTGATCGGGTCCGAGAGCGACGGGGGCACCGTCGTCGGCGGCCCGGCCGGCTCGCTGGCGGGCTGGCTCACCGGCCGCACCGACGGCGCCGATCTGTCCTGCGACGGCCCGCTGCCGGAGCTGCCACCCTGGTAGCCCGCCGCCCGACCGGCTATCCCGAGATCGCGTCGAGGCGCTGCAGCAGGTCGTGGGCGGCCAGCTCGACCGCCTTGTGCCGCCACTCCGAAGCCCGGTAGACGCAGGCGATCAGCCCGGTCCGGTGCACCCGCCGCAGGTCGCCGTAGCCGAACGCGTACCTGGCCTTGGTGCCGTCGTTCGCTCCGTCGGTGAGGCCTAGATGCCAGCGGCCGTAGTCGGCCCAATCGTGGGTCTCGAGGTACGCGTTCTCGGCCTCCGTCGACGGCTGCACGTCACCCCAGTCGCTGTCCAGCACGTACTGCCGGGCATCGATCAGGCGACGGGCATGAGCCACCGCCGCGTCATTCACGGAGTAGGACGGCACACCGCCAACGGTAGGCCGTCGCGGCCACCCCGGCAGTCCGGGAGGAGTCACGACGTCCTAAGTTGACGGGATGACCTCAGCGACCGACTACACGGGCCACGTCGACCCGCGAGGCGCCCCGGCCACCCGTGTGCTGGAGCACCTCACCATCGCCAAGCTGTCCGTCGGCCCGATGGACAACAACGCGTACCTGCTCACCTGCCGGCACACCGGCGACGCCCTGCTCATCGACGCCGCCAACGACAACCAGCGCATCCTGGACCTTCTCGGCGACGGCCCGGAGCGGCCCCGGCTGCGCAGCATCGTGACCACCCACCAGCACCAGGACCACTGGCAGGCGCTCGGCGCGGTGGCCGGGATGACCGGCGCCAACCTGTACGCCGGGGCGGCCGATGTGGACGGGTTGCCGGTCCCGATGGATGTCGGACTCGACCAGGGCGACACCGCACCGCTCGGCGAGAGCGAGCTCGAGGTGATCGCGCTGCGCGGCCACACCCCCGGGTCGATCGCCCTGCTCTACCGCGACCCGGCCGGGTCGCCACACCTGTTCACCGGGGATTCCTTGTTCCCCGGAGGCCCAGGCAGAACCACCAACCCGCAGGACTTCTCGAGCCTGATGGACGATCTGCAGAGCCGGGTGTTCGACGTGCTGCCGGACGACACCTGGGTCTACCCGGGCCACGGTGACGACACGACGCTCGGAGCCGAGCGACCGCACCTCGGCGAATGGCGCGAGCGTGGCTGGTGAACCGGGCGCGGCGTCGATGAACGAGGATCGAGCGATGCGGGTGGCGGTGACCGGCGCGAGCGGAAAGCTCGGCCGTTGGGTGGTCCGCGACCTCGTCGAGCACGGGTTCGACGTCATCGCCCTGGACACCGCGCCCGCGGTCGAGCCCGGCGTCACGTCGAGCCGGGTGGACCTGACCGACTTCGGCCAGGCCGTCGAGGCGTTCTCCGGACTCGACGACCGCCACGACGGGGTCGATGCTGTTGTGCATCTGGCCGCGATCCCGGCACCCGGCTTGCGGCCCGGCGCGGCGATCTTCGCCAACAACGTGCCGTCGTCCTACAACGTGTTCGCGGCGGCCACCAGGGCCGGGGTCCGGCGGATCGTGTTCGCCTCCAGCGAGACCGTGTTGGGGCTCCCCTTCGACGAGCCGCCGCCGTACCTGCCGGTGGACGAGGACTACCCGGTACGGCCCAACAGCACCTACTCGTTGGGCAAGGCACTGGACGAGGAGATGGCCCGGCAGTTCGCCCGGTGGTATCCCGACCTGACGATCACCGGCCTGCGGTTCTCCAACGTGATGGATCCCGGGGACTACGCGCAGTTCCCGTCGTTCGACGCGAATCCGTTGCTGCGCAAGTGGAACCTGTGGGGCTACATCGACGGTCGGGACGGCGCCCAGGCCGTCCGGCTGGCGTTGGGTCGCACCGATCCGGGCTTCGAGCCGTTCATCATCGCCAACGCCGACACCGTCATGGGCACCCCGAATGACGAGTTGATCGCCGCCGTGTTCCCCGACGTTCCCCAGCTCCGGGCGATCGAACCGCACGAGACGCTGCTCGGCATCGGGAAAGCGGTGCGGCTGCTCGGCTACGCGCCCGAGCACAGTTGGCGCGACGCGGAGTCCGGCACCGGCGCAGGGTGACCGGGGACCCGGTCCCGCCGTCACCGGCCGAGCCGGACGCTCCTGCGGTCGCGGCATTTCCGAGCTCGGTGGGGGCCGAGCAGGCCCCTCCGGCGGTCGCCGCGGCCGGCTCTGTCGCGACCAGGGTGGGGACGGAGCCGCTGCCGGCCGGCGCCGGGGCGGGACAGCGTCGGCAGAAGATCTCGGTCGCAGCGGTGTTCGTGGCCGCCATGTTCATCAACATCATCGACGCCACGGTCGTCAACGTCGCGCTGCCCACGATCGCCGCAGACCTCGGCGTGCCGGTGGAGAACACCGCCACCATCAACATCGGCTTCCTGGTGGCGGTCGCAGTGGCCATACCGGTGGCCGGCTGGCTGGGCGACCGGTTCGGCCCGCGCGAGGTCTTCCTGGTCGCGCTGGCGGCCTTCACGGCGGCGTCCGCGGCCTGCGGGCTGGCCGGCTCGGTGGGTCAGCTGGTGGCGTTCCGGATCGTCCAGGGGCTCGCCGGCGGCCTGATGACGCCGGTCGGCATGGCGATGCTCTACCGGACATTTCCACCGAACGAACGGGTGCGGCTGGCCCGGATCACCAACATCCCGATCGCCGTCGCCCCGGCGATCGGCCCGGTTCTGGGTGGCCTGCTGGTCGAGAACGTCGGTTGGCGCTGGATCTTCTTCATCAACGTGCCGGTCGGCATCGCCGCGCTGACGTTCACCATGGTGATGGTCCGGCCGCTGTCCCGCGGCACCAGGACCAGGCTCGACGTCGGCGGATTCCTGCTGGCCGGCGCCGGTTTCGCCGGCCTGATGTTCGCGGTCTCCGAAGGCGCCAGCCGTGGCTGGGGTTCGGCGCTGATCCTCGGGACCGGGCTGGCCGGGATCGCCTTGTTGGTGATCCTGGTGCCGTTCGAGCTCCGCCGGGACGCACCGATGCTGGACCTTCGACTGTTCGCCTCGCGGATGTTCCGGTCCGCCAATCTGATCACCCTGGCCTCGGCGGCCGGCTTTCTCGGAGCGTTGTTCGTCTATCCGCTGATGCTCCAGACCGCGTTCGGCTACAGCCCGCTCCAGGCCGGGCTGCTGACGTTCCCGGAAGCGCTCGGCATCATGATCGGCACCCAGATCGCCAGCCGGCTGTACCCGCGGGTGGGTCCGCGGCGGCTGATCGCCGCCGGCCAGGGTCTGGTCTGCGTCATCCTGGTCTCGATCGCCTGGGTGACGTCGGCGGCGACCCCGGCCTGGTTGCAGGTGACGCTGATGGTGCTGCTCGGCCTGGGCCAGTCGCACACGTTCATGCCGATCCAGGCGGCCGCCTTCGACACCGTGCCGCGGTCCAAGGTCGGCGCAGGCACCGCTCTGTACAACGCCACCCGACAGGCCGGCGCGGCGCTCGGGGTGGCGTTCGCGGCGACCACCATCGGGCTGATCGGGGTCGGGTCGTCACCGGAGGGTGCGTTGCTGCCGTTCCGCTGGGCATTGATGGTGTGCGCCCTGATGCCGCTGATCGGCAGCATCGTCGCGTACTCCACCGTCCACGACGAGGACGCCGCGCCCAGTCGCGGGCTGGTCCCGGTGCGCTGACGGCACCGGCCCGCGATCGAGGCCCGACGCGGCGCGACGTCGTACAGGTGGACACCGCGTCTCGTTGCGGTTCCGACGATCGGGTGATTGATACCTGACAGTGGATGTCGTGATTGAGAGGCAATGTGGTCGCCATGACAACCTTCACGATTGCTCCGCTCGGACCCTTCTCGCTGCGCGAGCTCGCACTGTTCGGATTCGGGCACCAGGTGGATCCGCGCTGGGACGGCACGATGCGGATGGCGTTCTGCCTGGACGGCTACACCGAGCAGGTGGGTGTGGCAGTGACCGCCGATGACGCCGGGGTGCACGTCAGCTACGACGGTCCGGCCGACGCCGACGCGGTGCGCGCCCAGGTCGCCAGGGTGCTCTCCCTGGACCACGACGGCCGGGTGTTCAGCGAGATCGGCCGCCGGGATCCGGTGATCGGCCGGTTGCAGCAGGCCGCGCCCGGGCTGCGGCCGCCACAGTTCTATTCCGCCTACGAGGGCGCGGCCTGGTCGGTACTGTCCGCCCGGCGTCCGGCGCGCCAGATGGCGGTGGTGCGCCGACGGCTTGCCGAATCGCACGGACGGGTGTTCGAGGTGGCCGGGGAACGGGTCGCGGCCCACCCGACGCCCGAGCAGCTATTGGGGGTGTCGTCCTTTCCTGGCATCCCCGACGACAAGCTGGACCGTCTTCACGGGGTGGCCAGGGCAGCACTCGACGGCGCGCTCGACACCGCAGCCATCGCGGCCGACGACGCGACCGCCGCGATGGCCCGGCTGCAGAAGATCAAGGGCATCGGGCCGTTCTACAGCGCGCTGATCGTCATCCGGGCCTGCGGCCGTGCCGATGTCCTGCCCGACGCCGAACCGAAGGCGCTGGCGCTGACCGGCGAGCTCTACGGATTCGGCAGGCCGGTCACCGCGTCGGAGTTGAAGCTGCTGGCGGAGAACTGGCAGCCGTTGCCCACCTGGACCGTGGTGCTGATCCGCGCGGCCGGTCACCGGCTCGCCACGGTTGCGTGAGGGCCGGCACTCCGATGGCGGCTGGCTATTGCGGCAGCTGTGGCCGTGGGGGCTGTGGAAGCGGCGGCTGTGGCAGCGGTGGCTGTGGCTGGCGGCGGTGGCGCGGTGGCGCGCGGTGGCCATGGCGGTGGCGTAGCGGCGGCGACGCGCCGGTAGCGCCACTGGTCGCGCTACCGGCGCGCTACCGGCGCTACCGGCCACGAGCGTTGGAAGCGAGCTGGTCCGACGAAACCACGGACCCGAAGAGCACCGGAAAGGGCGTGCCGAAATTGTCGGGGCCGGGTCCCCGGAGACTGAGTTGTCCACAGGCCCGAGATTCATCCACATCTACAGGACGGCCATTGGACCACGCCCTCGGAGCCGCCATTCTCGTCCGATGACTGGCACAGGAGACGGATCGCTCGTCCGCAGGCGGGATCTGCTCGAGGCGGGAATGCTCGCCGGCGAGATCCAGGCCGAGCGTCGGCGCGGAGGTTTGCACCTCGTCAGGCCGGGGATCTACCGTCTCGCGGTCCCGGCGAATCCCGCCGCTGAACATCTGCAGCAGGTCTGGGCCACGGCAGAGACTCTGCGCTCTGATGCGGTGATCAGTCACGTGTCGGCGGCAGCACTGCACGGGCTCCCGGTCTGGGGTCTGGATCTGAACCGGGTCTCACTGACCTACCCCGGTAGGAGCGGTGTCGCGTCCTCCCGACGGATCCGACCTCATCGCGGGGCGATGACCGACGCCGAGATCGTCGACATCGGCGGGCTACGGGTGACATCACCTGCGCGCACCGTGCTCGACATAGCCCGTTGCTCGGGCTTCGAGCCGGCGGTCGTCGTCGCTGACGCCGCCCTGCATTCCGGACTGGTTGTCGGCCAAGACCTCCGTGACGTGCTCCAGACGGCCCGGGGCCACGGCTCTGCGGGTGGAGCAATCCGGGTGATCAACTTCGCGAACGGGCTGTCGGAAAGTGTGGGCGAATCACGGTCCCGGGTGGTGATCGCGCGTCTCGGGCTACCGGTTCCTCGGCTGCAGACGGAGATCCGCGACGGCGGTCGTCTGATCGCACGCGTCGACTTCGACTACGACGGATTCCTGACGGTCGGCGAGTTCGACGGCCTCCGGAAGTACTACAGAGACCTCAGGCCAGGCGAGCGGGCCGAGGATGTCGTCGTGCGGGAGAAGGTACGCGAGGACGCTGTCCGCGACACCGGACTCCAGATGGTGCGCTGGACCTGGGCCGATCTCAGTCAACCGGCCGCGATCGGCCGGCGCCACCTTCGGGCATTCGCCCGTGCGGGCTTTCCGGACTGGCGGCCAGGTCTCCCCCGCACCGTCGATGGACTGCTGGCTCCTCCGGATCCCTGGTGGTCCGGGTAGCGGCGCCGGCGCGCCGGTGGACGCCGCCGGGGGCGCCCACCGCTCGAAGGGGCGCGCACCACAGTTCGAACCGGGGACGCCGCCACCCGGTAGCGCCCCCGGCGCACCCGTAGTGCAACCAGGCGCACTACCGCCACACCGCAGGCACTACCGACACCGGACGGTGGCCCTGCACGCTGCCGAGCCCGAAACGTCCTGCGGGGAGTGACCTTGTGGTCACTCCCCGCAGGACGTCGTCGGTGTGCGTCAGCCGGCGTGGGCGACCACGCCTTCGGGCAGCGCAGCCGCGTCGTGCGGGCCGGCGTTGATCAGGAACAGCGACGCCACCGTGGCCACGGCGAAGAAGCCGGCCGCCCAGAGGAAGGCCACTCCCCACCCGTGCACCTGGGCGACGGCCGCTGCCGAAGCCTTGATCTCGGCGGAGGCACCGGCCGGCGGCAGGTTGTTGGCCAGGAAAGTGGCCGCTGCACCGGCGGAGAACGTCGTCAGCAGCGCCGTGCCGAGCGAGCCACCGACCTGCTGGGTGGTGTTGACCATCGCACTGGCCACACCGGCATCGTCCTTGGAGATGCCGACCAGGGCGACGTTGGTGGTGGACATGAAGATGAAGCCCATGCCGATCGCCATGATCAGCTGTCCCGGCAGGATGGTGCCCATGTAGGTGGTGTCGACGTTCAGTCGGGACAGCCACAGCAGACCCGCGACGCCGAGCAGCAGACCCGCCGGCACCACGACCCTGGGGCCGACCTTGAGCACCAGCTGCGAGCCGACACCGGCGCCGATGATGACGCCGGCGGAGAACGGAAGGAAGGCCAGGCCGGCCTTGAGCGGCTCATAGTGCAGGAAGTACTGCATGTACAGGGTCAAGAACAGGAACACCGCGAACATCCCGGCGCCGACCAGGGCACCGACCACGTAGGCGCCCGCGCGGTTGCGGTTGGACAGCACGCGCATCGGCAGCAGCGGGTTCGTCGAACGCCGCTCGAGGAACACGAACAGCACCAGCAGCACCGCAGCAGCGGCGAGCCAGCCGATGGTCTGAACCGAGCCCCAGCCGTACATCTCGGTGCTTCCCGCGACGTGTGCGGTGGGCCGGGTGAACGCCCAGACCAGGGTGCCCAGGGCCAGGGTGCCGACGACGGCGCCCGGGATGTCGTAGTGGCTACGGTCGGCGATCCGGGATTCCTTCAGGATCGGCGCGGCCAGCAGCACAGCGATGATCGAGATCGGGATGTTGACGAAGAAGCACCAGCGCCAGTCGGCGTACTCGGTGAGCAGGCCACCGAGCACCAGGCCCAGCGCGGCGCCGCCACCGGCGATGGCACCGAAGACCGCGAACGCCTTGGCCCGCTCCTTCGCCTCGCGGAAGGTGACGGTGAGCAGCGACAGTGCGGCCGGCGCAAGCATCGCCGCGAACACACCCTGCAGGCCACGGCCCGCGTAGATCATCCAGGGCGCCTGCGCGGCGCCGCCGATGGTCGAGGCGAGGGCGAACCCGACCAGCGAGATCATCAGGATCCGCTTGCGGCCCAGGAAGTCCGCGATCCGGCCACCGAGCAGCAGCAGAGCGCCGAACGGCAGGGCGTACGCGGTCACCATCCACTGGGTGTCGCTGGGGCTGATGCCGATGTCCGCGGCAGCGCGCGGGATGGCGACGTTCACGATGGTCGCGTCGAGGATCACCATCAGTTGGGCGATGGCGATGACCAGCAGCGCGATCCAGCGCTTCGGGTCCGGGACCTCGGCGGCCTCGGACGCCTGACCCGACTTCTCGGGATCGGCGATGGCGTTGGACACGGTGGAACTCCTTGTCGTTCAAGATGCCGCGGCACGGTGGTGCATCGGCCTGGTAATGATGGCGGCGGCCACCGACAGTGGGTGGCGCCGGGAGCGCGGCTCCTCGAGGAGCGGCTACGAGATCGGCAGATACGGATTCAGACAGCGTTGTCCGACACGGTCCTGCGGCGCCGTTGCGGCGGACCTGACGAATTCAGCGGAAACGGCCGGCGCGGCCGACGGGCTCAGCCAACGTCACCCACCGGCACGGTAGCGGTGGAAGCCCTTGCAGCACCACGGATTTCCGGACCTAGGTCCCGGCCAGCGCTGAGGATGACCGGGATCACTATGTCGTCAACCAGATGCTCGAGATATCCGGTACCGAGATTCCCGCCGGCGAACAGTGATTGCGCACACAGTTGGCCGCGGAGCACCTCGACGCCGAGCTCGGCCGGCACCGGCCGGTCGATCTCGCCGCGGTCCATCGCCCGGGCGATCAGTTCCTCCCACAGCCGCATCTGGGTGCGGGTGATCTCGGCCATCACCGAGGCGACCAGCTCAGGTGCGGCCGTCGCCGCCGTGCTGATGCTCCGGATCGCCGTCATCTTCAACTCCATGACGTCGGCCCGGCCGAGGTCACGCTGCAGGGTGGCCAGCAGGTCCCCGCGCAGCGACCCGGTGTCCTCCGGTAGCCGTCCGTCACCGAGGAACTCCCGGTGCAGGACGTCGACGACCAACGCGTCCTTCCCGGCCCACCTGCGGTAGATGGTCGCCTTCGAGGCCTTCGCCCTGGCCGCCACCGCATCGACGGTCAGCGCGTCGTAGCTGACCTCGGCGAGCAGCTCCATGACCGCTGCGCAGATCGCCTCCTCGCGCGCCGGACCGCGAGCGGTCGACGTGCCGGGCGATGCAGCCATCACGGGGGTGGACACGAGGCGGACCTTTCACTGGCGATGTGTACGAAACGGTACCGTACACATCGCTCGGGCGCCACGTCGAGTCGATAACACCCTTCGTGACTCAGGTCACCGGCAGCTGCCGCGACCACCAGTCGAGAACCGCGTCGAACCGCTGCTGCCGGTGCTGCGGACGTCCGGACCGCGACAGTTCGTGCCCCTCGGACGGGAACAACAGCAACTCCGCATCGGCACCGCGACGCTTGAGCGCCACGAAGAGCCGCTGAGCCTGCTCGACCGGACACCGCCAGTCGTGCTCGGAATGCATGATCAGCAGCGGCACATCGATCTGACCGGCGTAGGCCAGCGGCGACCGCCGCCACTGCTCGTCGCGGTCCGCACCGACGTAGGCCTCGGCGAAGAAGTACCCGATGTCGCTGGCGCCGGAGAACGAATCCCAGACGTTGACCGCCCGCTCGCTGATGCCCGCGACAAACCGCTCGCTGTGGTGCCCGACCAGCCAGGACGTCATGAAGCCGCCGTACGAGCCGCCCATCACCCCGACCCGGTCGGCGGCCAGCTCCGGCCGCGCCAGCGCGGCGTCGAGCAGGGCCAGCACGTCATCGACGTCGACCGTGCCCATCGCCCCGACAATGGCCCGTCCATGGGACTGGCCGTACCCGGACGACCCCCGCGGGTTGCCCATCACCACCGCGTAGCCGGCGGAGGCGTAGACCTGCGCCTCGTCGAAGAGCGCCCAGGTGTAGGCGGCGTGCGGCCCGCCGTGCACGTTCAGCAGCACCGGATGTGGTCCGTCGCCGGGCGGCAGCACCAACCAGCCGTGCACCGGGTAACCGTCTGCTGACGTCGTCGTCAGCTCGACCATCTCGCAGATGCCGGCCTCGGCCAGATCGGCACCGAGCTCGGTGAGCACCCGCTCGCTGCCGTCGCCGGCCAGGTCGAGCACGACGACCTCACCCATCGTCGACGGGTCGGCGACCACCGCGGCGATGGTCGTGCCGGAGACCGAGAACGCCTTGACCACCCGGTTCCCGCCGATCACCACCGGCAGGTCGGCCAACGCGAGGTGCTCACCACCGATCGGTACCGAGCGAAGGGTGACGGCGCCGCGGTCCTGAACCAGGACCAGCGCCTCGTCGCCGATCACCACCGGTTCACCGCCGTCGAGGTTGACCGTCGCCTCGTCGGTGATCCGCCGTGGGACCCCACCGGCCAACGGCACCGACCAGAGGCCGACCGAGCGGCCGGCGAAGTCGTAGCCGTCGAAGGCCACCCCCAGGTAGAGGACATGGCCGCCGACCACCACCGGGTCCGCGGCGTCCCCGGCGGTCGTGGCGAGCAGGTCGCCCACCGCCTCCGTTGCGTCGGCGCCCACCACCGCGAGCTCGGCGGTGATCTCGTCCTCGCCGGTGCCGCGGGCGTAGACCAGCCGTTCGCCGTCCGCGGTGAAGGCGGGCCGGCCGGCTCCTGCCGGCTCGGCGGTGAGCTGCCGCGGAGTGGCTCCCGGCGCGAGGTCCACGATGAAGATCTGCTCCGGTTTGTCCGTGACGAAGCCCTTGCCGTCGAAGCGGAACGACATCCGGGTGATGTGCCTGGGTGGCTCGGCCTCGGGCTTGACCTTGTCGTCCGTCCCGTACCTGCCGGCGTCCGGCACCGCCGCGAGGTAGGCGACCGCGGAGCCGTCCGGCGAGAACACCGGCGAGTTCGCGCCGAGCTTGTGGTCGGTGAGCTTGCGGGGCTCGCCGCCCTGGCGCGGCATGACGTAGAGCTGCGGCGGTCCGGTCTCGCCCGCCCTGGCGAAGACCAAGGTCCCGCCTCCCGGTGCCAGCACCGGCGCTGAATCCCTCGGGCCGGTGGTGAACTCGACGGGCGCGCCACCGCCGGCCGGGAGCCTTCGGATGGTCCCGGTGTACCGGTCCCCGTCGAGGTCCGGAGTGCTGACAGCGACCAGGATCTCCCCGTCCGGGGCCAGCGCGGGGCGGCCGGCGAGATGGATCCGGTCCAGATCGATGGGCTTCACGCGACGACCGTATCCGTGGCGGTCACGGGCCGCCGGACCGGGTGGCCCGGTCAGCCCTCGCGTCCGTGCCCGGCCTGCGAGACCGCTGCCGGGTCCCGTTCGGTCGGATCGGCGTGCTCGTCGTCCGCCGTTGGCAGCTCGGCCTGTGCGTTGCCGGAGCGTCGGGAGGCCAGCAGGCTGGCGACCACCGTGATGGCCAGGATGGACAGCACCACCACCAGCGAGAGCAGCGGCGAGATGTGCGGCGCCCAGCTGATCGGCTCCCCGCCGTTCAGGAACGGCAGCGTGTTGTCCGCCAGCGCCTCCAGGACGAGCTTGACCCCGATGAAACCGAGGATGACGGCGAGGCCCTTGGACAGGTAGACCAGCCGGGTCAGCAGCGCACCGAGCAGGAAGTACAGCTCGGAGAGGCCGAGCAGCGCGAAGGCGTTGGCGGTGAAGACCAGGAACGGTTCCTTGGTCAGACCGAAGATCGCTGGGATCGAGTCCAGCGCGAACAGCAGGTCGGTCAGCCCGAGCGCGACGATCACCACGAACATCGGGGTGAACAGAAACTTCCCGGATCGACGGACCGTCATCTTCGCGCCGTCGAAGTCGTCGCTCATCGGCAGGAACCGGCGCAGCAGGCCGACAGTCTTGGGCTCGGCCGGCGCCTCCCCCGCGTGCCCCTGGGCGAGCTTGACCGCGGTCAGCACCAGGAAGAACCCGAACAGGTAGAAGATCCAGGAGAACTGGGACACCAGTGCCGATCCGACGGCGATCAGCCCACCCCGCAGCACCAGGGCGATCAGGATGCCGATCAGCACGACCTTGCCTTGCAGCGGCTTGGGCACCCGGAACGCCGTGAGCAGGATGACGAACACGAACAGGTTGTCGATGCTCAGGGCGTACTCGGTCAGGTAACCGGCGAAGAACTGGCCGGCGAAATCGCCACCGGCGAAGAACCATATTCCCAGACCGAAGAGCACCGCGAGCCCGACGTAGCCGGCGACCCAGCGGCCGGCCTCCGCGGGGGTGATGACATGGGCCTTACGCCCGAAGATCAGGCTCAGGGTGAAGATGGTCAGGACGCCGGTGATGACGGCGATCCATACCCAGACAGGGACATTCATGCATTTTCCTCCGGCGGACGTTGGTCGTCTGTCGCCGGAGGTCTCTTCCGCCGCGGCCGGCAGCTGCCAGGCCCGCGACCGACGGTGCCGGGGTTCCGCAAGATCGCAGGACACCGTGCTGACGACACCGCCGTGAGTGGGAATACTCCCCTCCACGCTCCTCCATTGTCGCACAGTCGCGGACGGTCGACCTCGGTAGCGGTGCCGCGCCGAACTCTGCCGTGGAGAGATCCGTCACCCCGGGGCGGCCAGGGTGCGTCCAGAGTTCACCCGGGGCCGGCGCTCCCGGCGTTCTGGCACGCTGATCACATGGCACCGGACCCCTACCCCAGGAAGTCGCCGGTGATCGCTGTGGCGTATCGGCCGGGCAGCCAGGGCGGAGCGCGGTGACCAGCCGCCTGCGCGGCTTGCTGCGCACGCCCCTCCGGCGCTGGTCCGCCGTCGCCATCGTGGTCGTGGTGCTCGGCGGCCTGACCGTCGCAGTCTGGCCCAGTTCGGCGCTGCCGGCGGTGGCCCGACAGGACGTCCGGATCTCGGTGCCGGGAGGACCCGGGGTTGCTGACCCGGTCGACCTCGACGCCACCGTCTACCTGCCGGCCCGTACCCCGGCTCCGGCGGTGATCGTGGCCCACGGCTTCGGCGGTTCGAAGCAATCGGTCGTTTCCGACGCCGAGGACCTGGCCAGGGCCGGCTTCGTGGCGCTGGCGTACTCGGCCCGTGGCTTCGGCGAGTCGGACGGGCCAGATCGCGCTGGATTCGCTCGACTACGAGGTGCCGGACGCCAGGGCGCTTGTCGACTGGTTGGCGAAGCGCCCCGACGTCACCCAGGACGGGCCCGGCGATCCCCGGGTCGGCGTCACCGGCGCGTCCTACGGTGGGGCGCTCTCGCTGATGCTCGCCGGGACCGACCCGCGGATCGACGCCGCGGTGCCGTTGATCACCTGGAACGACCTGTCGCAGGCGCTGTTCCCGAACTACCTGCAGCCGGCAGGAGTCACCGTCCCGGCCACCCCGGCGGCGGTGCCCGGAGCTCCGGACGGCGTGTTCAAGAAGTACTGGGCAGCAGCGTTGATCACCTCGGTGGTGGCGGGCGCCAGCCTGTCCCCCACCACCGCCGTCGACTCCGGGGACCCCGGCAGCCGCAACGGCTTCGGCGGTCAGAACGGCGCATCGGGGGGCACGGCGAACACTCCCGGGGACGGTGTTGCGGCCGGCTCCGGCCAGGACAGCGGCGCCGATCCCGGCTGCGGGCGGCTCCGACTGGACATCTGCGCGGCCTACGGCCAGGCCGCCCAGACCGGTCGGATCTCCCCTGCCCTGGAAACCCTGCTGGCCCGGTCGAGCCCGGCCGCCGTGGTCGGCGACATCACCGCGCCCACCCTGCTCGTCCAGGGCGAGCAGGACACCCTGTTCGGGCTCGACCAGGCCGACGCCAACGCGCGCGCGATCGCCGCGAACGGCACAACGGTCGCCGTCGACTGGTACCGCGGCGGCCACGACGGTGGCGCCCCGGACCAGGCGACCCGCGACCGGGTCACCGGCTGGCTGCAGTACTACCTGGCGGGCACCGGCCCCGTGCCGTCGACCAACTTCCGATACGCCGTCGACGGACCACTGAGCGACAACGGTCGGGCGCGGTCGCGCACCCTGGAGACCGGCCCGTACCCCGGCCTGACGTCCGGCGAGACCCCGCGACGGGACTTGGCGCTGACCGGCGGCCCGCAGACGGTGATCAATCCACCCGGCGGTTCCCCGGCCGCGATCTCGTCGCTGCCTGGCCTGTCCGGTGCCCTGGGCACGGCCGTGTCCTCGCTGTCCGCGGGCCTTCCGGGTCAGGTCGCCCGGTTCACCTCGGCTCCGCTGGACACCTTGACCGTGATCACCGGCACCCCGCGGATCACCGTGCAGATCGCCGGACTGGCGAGTGCCGCCACCGCCGGCACCGGCGCCGGCGCGGACCAGGATCCGGTGCTGTTCGGCTCCATCGCCAAGGTGAACTCCGCAGGTGTCCGCACCCTGGCCGGCAACGCGGTCGCACCGGTCCGGCTGGCACCGCTGCCCGCCGACGGCAGGCCGGTGACGATGACGATCGACCTGCCCGCGGTGGCCTTCCAGGTGGAGGCCGGTAGCAGCGTCCAGGTGTCGTTCGCCACCACCGACCAGGCCTTCTCGGGTTCCACAACGCCTGCCGTGTATCAGATCTCGGCGGGTGCTGCGCCCGCGGTGAGCCTGCCGGAGGTCGGCGGCGTCCGGGTGTCGGCGGGCGAGGTCCCGGTCGCGACCCTGATCGCTCTGATCGCGCTGGTGGTCCTCATCGTGGTCGGGCTGGTGCTGGCCGGCCGGGTGCGTCATCGACCGCGCGACGTCGACCCGGACCTGGTCGGCACCCCGCTGCGGATCAGCGGTCTGGTGAAGGCCTACCCGGGTGGGGTGAAAGCCGTCACCGACGTGTCGTTCGACGTGCTGCCCGGTCAGGTCCTCGGCCTGCTGGGCCCGAACGGGGCGGGTAAGACCACCACGCTGCGGATGGTGATGGGCTTGATCACCCCGACCGCCGGTGAGATCAGGGTGTTCGGGCACCAGGTCCGGCCCGGGGCCGAGATCCTCTCCCGGATCGGCAGTTTCGTCGAGGGCTCAGGTTTCCTGCCGCATCTGTCCGGGCAGGCGAACCTGGAGTTGTACTGGCGGTCGACCGGCCGGCCGATGGCCGATGCGCACCTCGACCTGGCGCTGGACATCGCCGGGTTGGGCACCGCGATCCGGCGCCGCGTCAAGACCTACTCCCAGGGCATGCGGCAGCGCCTGGCGATCGCGCAGGCCATGCTCGGGCTGCCCGACCTGCTCCTCCTCGACGAGCCCACCAACGGGCTGGACCCGCCGCAGATCCACGCCATGCGCGAGGTGCTGCGCCGATACGCGGCCACCGGTCGGACCGTCCTGGTATCGAGCCACATGCTCTCCGAGGTGGAGCAGACCTGCTCGCACGTCGTCGTCGTCCACCAGGGTCGGACCATCGCCTCCGGGACGGTCGCCGAGATGGTCTCCGCGTCCGGCGACATGGTGTTCACCGTGCACGACCCGGCAGCAGCGGCAGCTGTGTTGGCCGGCCTCGACGGGATCGGCCAGGTCGACGTGACCGACGGTGCCGTGCAGGTCGATCTCGCCGACGTTGCGCCCGCCGATGCGATCCGCGCCGTGGTGGAGGCCGGGGTGTCGCTGGTGTCGGCGGCGCCGCGCAATCGCCTCGAGGACGTCTTCCTGGAACTGGTCGGCTCCGCGACGAAGGGTGGGACGGAATGACGGATCAACCCGTGCCGGCGACCGTGCCGTCAATGGCGCCAGGAACAGCGGAAGGGACAGCGGCGTCGGCGGGCACCCCACGACATGCCGGAGTGCACCGCGACCATTCGGCGGACGTCGCGGTGGCCGCGATGGCCTCTCTCGGCGACTCCGCGCCCATCACCGACAGCGGCGTGCCCGAGGGCTTCTCCGCCGGGCGCACGCTGCCGGTCCGGGTCGAGCTGATCCGCCAACTGCGGCGCCGGCGGACGCAGCTCGCGCTCGGTTTCATGGTCCTGCTGCCGGTGATCCTGGCGGTGTCGTTCGCGGTCGGCGGCGACAGCGACGAAGGCTCCGGCACCTCGTTCGTCGACCTGGCGCAGGCCGGGGCGGCCAACTTCGCGATGGTCGCGCTGTTCTTCTCGGCGAGCTTCCTGTTGATCGTGGTGGTGTCGCTGTTCTTCGGGGACACCATCGCCTCGGAGGCGTCGTGGTCGTCGCTGCGGTATCTGCTGGCGATGCCGGTACCCAGGGCGCGGCTGCTGCGGCAGAAGATCCTGGTCGCCGGATTGCTCTCGCTCGCGGCGGTGGTGATCCTTCCGGTGACCGCCTGGCTGCTCGGCGCAGTGCTCTACGGCACCGGCCCGCTGTCCACCCCGATCGGCGAGTCGTTCAGCGGCGGCGCAGTATTCGCCCGGCTGGCCCTGGTGGTCGGCTACATCGCGGTCCAGCTGACCTGGGTGGCGGCGCTGGCGTTCCTCCTCAGCGTGTCGACGGACGCTCCGCTGGGCGCGGTCGGCGGGGCCGTGCTGCTGTCGATCCTGTCGCAGATCCTGGATCAGATCACTGCGCTCGGCGGGATCCGGAACTGGCTGCCCACCCATTACTCGTTCGCCTGGACCGGGGCCGTGGTGGACCCGATCCGGTGGGACGACATGATCCGGGGCGGGTTCGCGGCGGTCGCCTACGCGGTGCTGTTCACCGCGCTGGCGTTCCTGCGGTTCCGCCGCAAGGACATCACCAGTTGAGCCGTCGATGAGTCGGCTGCTGGTGGTCGCGCACGTGGTCTCGCCGGACACCCGGGAGCTGCAGGAGGAGGTGCTGGCGGGCACCAGGTCCGAAGGCATCGAGGGTGTCGACGTGCTGACCCGTCCGGCCCTGTCGGCCACGGCAGTCGACCTGGTCGGGGTCGATGGGCTGATCCTGGGGACCCCGGCCAACATCGGGTACATGTCCGGTGCCCTGAAGCACTTCTTCGACCAGGTCTACTACCCGCTGTTGGACGCCCTTCCCGGTCTGCCGTACGGCCTGTGGGTGCACGGCAACAACGACACCGAGGGAGCGGTGCGGGCGGTCACCACGATCGCCAGGGCGATGGGTTGGCAACCGGCGGCCGCGCCGGTGGTGGTGATCGGCGCCGTCGATGCCGCGGCCAGGGTCGCCTGCCGCGAGCTCGGCGCGGTGCTGGCCGCGACTGTTGCGCTGCGCAACGTTCCGCCCGAGACCCGTGCACCCGACTCCCGTGCACCCGATCCACCGGCCTGACCGTCGATCCGAGCCCGCAGGCCGGGCGGCCGGCTGCTACTGCACGCAGAACTCGTTGCCCTCGGGGTCGGCCATCACCATCCAGTGGCCGCCGAAGTCGTCCCGGCGCTCGTCGACCTCGAGCCCGCCCGCGGCGACCAGGAGATCGACGTGCCGCTGTACCGCCTGCCACCGGGAAGCCGGATCCTTGATGCCCTTACCGACGCTCACATCAAGATGCACCCGGTTCTTGGCGATCTTGTCCTCCGGCACCTTCTGGAACCACAACCGGGGTCCGACGCCGGCCGGGTCGACGATCGCGTTGGCATCGTCCCACCGGTCCTCCGGCAGGTCCGAGGCCCGCAGCGCGTCGTCCCAGTTGTCGAAACCGGGCGGCGGATCGTCGCTCCGGTAGCCCAGTGCCACCTTCCAGAACTCGGCAGCCACCTTCGGGCTGACGGCATCGAAGGTCACCTGGAAGTCCACAGCCCATCTCGCTACCCCTCGTCCGGGCCGACCCCACGACCGGCCATCAGCGCATCCCGCAGACCTTCAGCGCGCGAGCGACGTCACTCCGGTGGCATCCATCCCGCGGATCTCCTTCTTCAGCTCGGCGATCTCGTCGCGCAGCCGGCCGGCCAGCTCGAACTGCAACTCCCTGGCCGCCGCCATCATCTGCTCGGTGAGCTGCTGGACCAGATCGGCCATCTCGTACCGGGCCATGCCCGCGGTGCTGTGCCCGGCATAGACGCCCGAGCTGTGCCCGCCCGGCTCACCGGCGGCCTTCCGCCCCCGTGAGGAGTTCCGGCCCGACCCGCCGATCGGTACCTTGCCCCGGTCGTTGCTCGTCACGGTGTCCTCGGCTTCGGCGTACACCCGCTCCAGGATGTCGTTGATCCGCTTGCGGAGCGGCTGCGGGTCGATCCCCATCTCGGTGTTGTATTCCTCCTGCTTGGCCCGGCGCCGATTGGTCTCCTCGATCGCCCGCTCCATCGACGGGGTGATCTTGTCGGCGTACATGTGGACCTCGCCGTTGACGTTGCGGGCGGCCCGCCCGATCGTCTGGATCAGCGAGGTCGCGGAGCGCAGGAATCCTTCCTTGTCGGCGTCCAGGATGGAGACCAGCGAGACCTCGGGCAGGTCGAGACCCTCGCGGAGCAGGTTGATGCCGACCAGGACGTCGAAGTCGCCCATCCGCAACTCGCGCAGCAGTTCGACCCGGCGCAGCGTGTCGACCTCCGAGTGCAGGTACCGCACCCGGATGCCCAGCTCCAGCAGGTAGTCGGTGAGGTCTTCGGACATCTTCTTGGTGAGCGTGGTGACCAGCACCCGTTCGTTGCGGTCGGTGCGGGTGCGGATCTCCCCGATCAGGTCGTCGATCTGCCCGGTTGTCGGTTTGATCACCACCTGCGGATCGACCAGGCCGGTCGGACGGATCACCTGCTCCACGAACTCACCCTGCGCGCGGCCGATCTCGTAAGGCCCAGGGGTGGCGGACAGATACACGGTCTGCCCGACCCGGCCGGAGAACTCCTCGAAGGTCAGCGGCCGGTTGTCCATCGCCGACGGCAACCGGAAGCCGTGTTCGACCAGCACCCTCTTGCGGGACGCGTCGCCCTCGTGCATGCCGCCGATCTGCGGCACCGTGACGTGGGACTCGTCGATGACCATCAGGAAGTCTTCAGGGAAGTAGTCGATCAGGGTGGCGGGTGCTGACCCGGCCTCCCGGCCGTCGATGTGCCGGGAGTAGTTCTCGATGCCCGAGCAGAACCCGACCTGCCGCATCATCTCGACGTCGTAGGTGGTGCGCATCCGGAGCCGCTGCGCTTCGAGCAACTTGCCCTGGGCGTCGAGCTCGGCGAGCCGCTCGGCCAGCTCGGTCTCGATGGCGGCGATCGCGCGCTCCATCCGCTCCGGACCGGCGACGTAGTGGGTGGCGGGGAAGATTCGCAGCTGGTCGACCTCGCGGACGATGTCGCCGGTGAGCGGATGCAGGTAGTACAGCCGCTCCACCTCGTCGCCGAAGAACTCGATCCGCACGGCCAGTTCCTCGTACGCCGGGATGATCTCGACGGTGTCGCCACGTACCCGGAATGTGCCCCGGGTGAACGCGAGATCGTTGCGCGCGTACTGGATGTCGACCAATGCACGGAGCAAGGTGTCGCGGTCCATGGTGTCGCCGATCGACACCGGCAGGGACCTGTCCATGTAGGACTGCGGGGTACCGAGGCCGTAGATGCAGGACACCGACGCCACCACGATCACATCGCGTCGGGACAGCAGCGACATGGTCGCCGAGTGCCGTAGCCGCTCCACGTCGGAGTTCACCGACGAGTCCTTCTCGATGTAGGTGTCCGTCTGGGGAACGTAGGCCTCGGGCTGGTAGTAGTCGTAGTAGGAGACGAAGTACTCGACGGCGTTGTGCGGGAAGAGCTCACGGAGCTCGTTCGCCAGCTGAGCGGCCAGCGTCTTGTTCGGCGCCATCACCAGGGTGGGCCGCTGCATCCGCTCGATCAGCCAGGCCGTTGTCGCGGACTTGCCGGTACCGGTGGCGCCGAGCAGCACCACGTCCTTCTCGCCCTCGGTGATCCGGCGCTCCAGATCGTCGATGGCCGCCGGCTGGTCGCCCGCCGGCTGGTAGTCGCTCACCACCCGGAAGACGCCGTCGACGCGCGGAACATCACCCACCGGCCGGTGTTCGGACACGGCCAGGACCGGATGCTCGGTTGCGAATGCCACGATCGTCACGCTACCCGGGGACTCCGACAGTGCCTGTCGGCACAGGTCAGCGGGCTGCGCGGGCGATCGTGACAATCTCCGGCATGGCGGGTTCGAAGGGCCGGCGCGACCAGTCGCCGTACTGGGCCTCGATCGCAAACCCGGCGGCGGTGAGCGCGACGGCGATCTGCTCGGCGTCCAGGAACCGCAGACCGGCCCGGTCCACCCGCAGCACCCGGCCGGCGCGATCGCTGGTCGTCTCGGTCATCGTGACGACCCCGCCGACCACAGATTCCACCTGATGCGACACCCGGACTGCGCGGCCGGCCGGGTCGACCACCTCGGTGGCGTGCTCGGGCGTCCAACCCTCCCAGGCCCGGACCAGCGGGTTGCGGGTCTCGAACGCGAACCGGCCGTCGCCACCCAGCGCGCGCCGGATGCCCAGCAACGACGCGTGCAGCTCGGCGTCATCGATCAGGGTCTGGAACGCGTGGCTCATCATCACCGCCAACTCGAACGAGCCCGCCCAGGACATCGAGGCAGCCGTTCCGGCAACCCACTCGATGCCCGGATACTGCCGCGCGACGTCGAGGGCGGCCGGATCCGGATCGACCCCGCACAGCCGACCGGGATGCCCGTCGCTGCGGACCCGGCGCAGAAATGCCCCGGTGCCGCACCCGACGTCGAGTACCGAACCGGCGGCCATGGCCAGCTCCAGGTAGAAGTCGTCGCTCGGACCCCAGGCGTTGAGCACGTCGTAGAGCGCTGCGGCGTCGGCGTCGGAGTACCCGGGTGGCCGGCTCATCCGGCCAGCATAGAAACCGGGCCGCCCGCGACGAACCGAATTCCCGCGGTCACGGGCTCCACCCGGTCCGGTCCGCCCAGGCGAGTCCCCGCGGGTAGGCCTGCGCCATCCAGGGCTCCTTGGCCTCGGCGTAGTCCGCGATCGATCCACTCGCGAACCGCGTTGCCACTTCCCGCTTGAGCTCGAGGTACTCCTCACGCACCGCGGGCTCCGACCGCAGCCAGGCCGGGAACAACAAGGCCCACCGCCAGCCGGGCGAACCCTGCACCCGCAGGTGCAGGTTGACCGGACGCAGCGGGTCGGCGGTGCCGTGCAGCCGTTTGGCCCAGACGCCCGGGTCCGACCCGGGCGGGTGCGGAGTATCGCGGTCGATACCGGCCAGCCGGGGAAAGCCGGCACCGGTCAATGCCGGATCCAGCCGGTCGGCGGTGGCCAGATCGGCGACCGTCACCTGCAGGTCGATGACGTCCTTGGCGGCCAGCCCGGGGATCGCCGTCGATCCGATGTGGTCGACCCGCGCCCCGTCGGCGGCCGCGGAGACCCGGGCGCCGATCAGTCGGGCCAGGCCCGGCCAGGCCGGGTCGGGATCGGCCAGCATGGGGCCGGAGCTGCGCGGAGCCCGCCGTCCGGCCAGGCGATTGGTGGAGAACGGTAGTAGCCGTTCGGACCATAGAGCCCCGACGGCCGCGGCCAGGTCGTCCCGATCGCCGTCGTTGTCCACCCAGGCGTCGCACAGGCGCCGACGCTCGTCGTCACCGATCTGGGCGGCGATCCGCGAGGTGGCGTCCTCGGCCGACATCCCGCGCGCCACCAGCCGGTCGAGCCGCGGCGCGTCCGGTGCGCCGACCCCGACAACCAGATGGAATGACGCGGCCACCGGCAGGTCGCGCAGGATCGGGATGTCGTTGACCACCACGGCGTCGCCGGCGGCCGCGTCCCGACGGGCGGCGAAGGCCCGTCGGACCAGCGGGTGGGTGATGCTCTCGAGAGTCCTGCGTGCATCCGGATCGGCGAAAACGATGCCGGCCATGGCGGCCCGGTCGAGCGCACCGGCGGCGGTCAGCACCTGCGGTCCGAAGGCCGCGGCCACCGCGGCCAGGCCGGCCGATCCGGGGGCCACCACCTCGCGGGCCAGCGCATCCGAGTCGACCAGCACGGCGCCGTGCTCGGCCAGCATCGCGGACACAGTGGACTTGCCGGAGCCGATTCCGCCGGTGACGGCGACGGTCAACGGACCGGAGACGCCGGGCGCGTCCGCCGCGTCCGCCTCGGCGAGGCGACTCGCTGCGGCAGGCTCCATGCCGCGCGACCCGATGCCGCTGGTGGGGACGCCGTGCTCATCAGTCACACCCGACACACCCCTCGGCCTCCCTGAACAGCGGATCCTGGTCACCTATCGTGCGAACAAGTCACGTTCCGCGGGCATCATCGCGCACCGGTGCATCCCGGCGTGACACCGACACTGCAGGAGGCAGTCGTGCGCAGCGCGTCGAACACCACACTGGTCCGTCGAACTGGACGGCACCGGCTCGGCCTGCCAGGGCTGGTCCCGGCGACCACCTTCGTCACCGTGACCAGGCGGAACTTCTTCGCCCGGCTGTTCAGGAGCGGCCGGCACCGGCACGCCATCCCGGTCGGGGCCACGGTCACCTCGATCCCGACTGCACAGACTGCGGCAACGGTCCGGGCCAGCGAGCTCAAAGCGGCCTGATTTCGGGCCCGACCCCAACGGCGGCCCCGGTCCATCCGGACCGGGGCCGCCGTTCGTCGTTCGTCGGTCAGAGAGGTCAGCCGGTTCTCAGGAGCCTGGTCAGCACCATGTCGGCAGCCTGCTGGAGGCGCTGCGGCGGATTGTCCTTGGCCACGCCGTTGTCGACCGCGATACCGAGTGTCCAGGAGCCGTAGGGCACCAGGATCAGGCCGCCGTCGCGCAGCAGCACATCGGCCGGGCGGCCCTGCACGGTCACCGTCGACGCCTGAGCGCCCTTGTCGGTCTCGAACTCCCTGGTGATGTCCACCTGCTTCTTCATCGCGGCCGGGTCCGCGTACTTGGTCAGCCCGACGACCACCTTGGAGTCGGCGCCCTTGACGCCGTACAGGCAGCGCACTTTGCCGGTGATCTTCCGGTCAGGGTTCGCGACATCCCGGATCCGGCTGATGGCGGTCGGCACGGCGGTGCCGAACACCTTCTCGATGTCCCCGGCATTGAGCAGCGCGCTGCAGTCGGCCTTCAACGGGTCGACCTTGGTGTTGATGGGGGGCGCCGGCGTGGTGGTCGGGGTCGGCTTGGTGGTCTTCGGCGGAGCGCTGGAGGTGGCCGGGGCCTTGGAGGTACTCGGGGCGGGTGACGTTGCGGCTGCGGTGCCGGTCCCGCTCGGCGCGACGACGGTGATACCGGACCCGGTGGTCGGCGCGGCCGAACCACTCGACGACACGGCGGCACCGGAGGTGACGGTGGCGATGACCGTTGTCGTGCGCTTCGCGGCGGTGCTCGAGGTACAGCCGGAGAGCAGCAGGCCGGCGGCGGCCAGGGGTATCAGGACAGGTATCAGTGTGGGTCGTCGCATGTCGACCACGGTAGCGATCGGAGATGTGCGGTTCGTGTCAACCCGCCGGACCCGACCGGGTGCGAAACTGCCTGCCCGAGACGACCCGAGGGCCGCCTCCGCGTGCGGAGACGGCCCTCGGGTGGGTGATGCGGTGGTGTCGGCTCAGTTGCCGGCGAGCCGCTCGCGGAGCTTGGCCAGGGCCTCGTCGTCGACCAGCGAACCGGCCGGCTCGGCGTCGGCCTCCGGCGCGGTCCCCTCGGTGGAGGACGAGTAGTTGCTCGGCTCCGCCGCCTCGGCGTCGGCAGCCTGCGCCTTGGCGATCTGCTTGAGGTGCGACTCGTACACCGCGTGGGCGTCGGCGTACTGCTTCTCCCAGGCCTCGCGCTGGGTGTCGAAGCCGTCGAGCCACTCGCCGGTGGCCACGTCGAAGCCCTCCGGCGGCACGAAGTTGCCCTGGTCGTCGTAGTGGTCGACGACGCCGTACTGGGCGCGCACCTCGTCGAACTCGGTCTCCGGGGTGATGCCCTCGTTCGCCTGCTTCAGCGACAGCGAGATCCGGCGACGCTCGAGGTCGATGTCGATGACGCGGACGAAGATCTCATCGTCGACACCGACGACCTGCTCCGGGATCTCCACGTGCCGACCGGCCAGCTCGGAGATGTGCACCAGACCCTCGATGCCGTCGTAGACGCGCACGAACGCGCCGAACGGCACCAGCTTGGTGACCCGGCCCGGGACGACCTGACCGATCGCGTGGGTGCGGGCGAAGTGCCGCCACGGGTCCTCCTGCGTCGCCTTGAGCGACAGCGAGACCCGCTCCCGATCCATGTCGACGTCGAGCACCTCGACGGTGACCTCCTGGCCGACCTCGACGACCTCGGACGGGTGGTCGATGTGCTTCCAGGACAGCTCGGAGACATGCACCAGGCCGTCGACGCCGCCGAGGTCCACGAAGGCACCGAAGTTGACGATCGAGGACACGACACCCTTGCGCACCTGGCCCTTGGCCAGCTGGTTGAGGAATTCGCTGCGGACCTCGGACTGGGTCTGCTCGAGCCACTGCCGACGGGACAGGACCACGTTGTTGCGGTTCTTGTCCAGCTCGATGATCTTCGCGTCCAGCTGTCGCCCGACATAGGGCTGCAGGTCGCGGACCCGGCGCATCTCGACGAGGGAGGCGGGCAGGAAGCCGCGGAGGCCGATGTCCAGGATGAGGCCGCCCTTGACGACCTCGATGACGGTGCCGGAGACGACGCCGTCCTCTTCCTTGATCTTCTCGATGGTGCCCCAGGCGCGCTCGTACTGCGCGCGCTTCTTGGACAGGATGAGACGGCCTTCCTTGTCCTCCTTCTGGAGAACCAGGGCCTCGACGTGCTCGCCGAGCTCGACGACCTCGCTGGGGTCGACGTCGTGCTTGATGGACAGCTCACGCGAGGGGATGACGCCCTCGGTCTTGTAGCCGATGTCGAGCAGGACCTCGTCGCGGTCGACCTTGACGATGATGCCTTCGACGATGTCGCCATCGTTGAAGTACTTGATGGTCTCGTCGATGGCGGCGAGGAAGTCCTCAGCCGACCCGATGTCGTTGATCGCGACCTGCGGGGCGGTGACGGTGGGGGTGGACATGTGGTGGGGTGCTCCGAGGGTGGACAGTGTGACGGTGGTTTGGGACCCGGCCGGTGTGGCCAGATCCGTGCGCGGTGAACCTGTTTCACCCGAACCTGATGGTTCCCGGAACTGTCCCGGAGCTGACGATGGGCAGCCGGGTCGAGACCCGGCACACCACACGAAGGCTGAGCGAGAGCCGCCTGCTCCATTCCGAGACAGCACGGACCCACAGCGCGCGGTCCAGCCTACCGGACCTGCCCGTATCGGTGAAACCGGGTGGGTCGGGGTGATCTTGGAACGCGCACCGGGATCATGGTCGGTATGAGTCTCGGCCCCACGCGTCCCCGGATGATCCCGGCCGACCAGGCCACCTCAGCCCTGGCGAACCGCCGGTGGTGGGACTCCGACGCCGAGCGCTACCACGCCGAGCACGGTGAGTTCCTGGGGGACGCCGATTTCGTCTGGTGCCCCGAGAACCTCCGCGAGGCCGACGCGGCCCTGCTCGGCGAGGTGGCCGGACGCCGGGTGTTGGAGGTCGGCTGCGGCTCAGCCCCGTGCGGTCGCTGGCTCAGGTCCCGCGGGGCCGAGGTGGTGGCCTTCGACATCTCCGCGGGAATGCTGCGGCACGGACTCGCCGCGGCCGCCCGGACCGGGATCAGCGTCCCGCTGGTGCAGGCGGACGTGTGTGCGCTGCCGTTCACCGACGAGAGCTTCGACCTCGCCTGCTCCGCGTTCGGTGGGATTCCGTTCGTCGCGGACTCGGCGGGAGCCATGCGCGAGGTGTTCAGGGTGCTGCGGCCCGGCGGCCGGTGGGTGTTCTCGGTGAATCATCCGATGCGCTGGATGTTCATCGACGACCCCGGAGACGCCGGCATGGTGGCTGTGCAGTCGTACTTCGACCGGTCCCCGTACGTCGAGGTGGACGAGCGGGGCGAGCCGGCCTACGCCGAGCACCACCGGACCATGGGCGACCGGGTCCGGGAGATCGTCGCCGCCGGGTTCACCCTGCTCGACGTCATCGAGCCCGAGTGGCCCGAGGACTTCGACGGGGTCTGGGGCCAGTGGTCCAGGAGGCGCGGGGAGGTATTCCCGGGAACCGCGATCTTCGTCTGCGAGAAGTAGCCCGACCGTTCCCGGACCGTCCGTCGGACGGTCGTCGGACGGGTGCCGACCAGTGTGTGCCGCATGGCCCGATCCACCAGGGACCGCGGGCAGACACAGGACGGAGCACGACGATGACCTACCCCTACGACCCGACCTCCGGATATCAGCCCAACGGCGGCTGGGGCTACCAGGAGTGGGGTGGCGCCGGTCGGGAGGCCTGGGACCAGGCCGGCCAGGCGACCGCGGCCGGCGACACCACCGGGGCCGCCAGTTGGACCGAGGTGGCGCAGCAGGCGGACGCCAACGCTCACGACACCTACGTCGCCGGCGGACCGGGCTACGGGTCGGGGGGTGACTCCAGCGGATTCAACGACGGCACCTATTGGGGTACCGGCGGAGCGGCCCCCACGGAGGTCCCGGCGGCCGCGCCGACCTATGACACCGCACCGGCCGAGGCGGCCGCGACCCCGAGCTACGACACCGGCGCTGCCGCGCCAGTTACGACACCGCTCCGGCCGGCGCATCGACACCGGCGCCGCGGCGACACCGGCGCCGTCGACACGGCCGCCCCGACGGATGTCTACGGTGCGGTCGGCTACGACCTGCACACGGATCTGCTGGACCATGACTCGGTCGACGCCGGTCACGACATCGGTTCAGGGCACGACGACTTCGCTCTCGGTTTCTGAGACCGACGACCCGTACCGGAGGACCGAGATGACCACCCCCATGCCAACGCCCGGGCCGTACTGGCAGTCGCCCTACCCGCCGCCGGCACCGCAGCAGCCGCAACGCCGTCCGTCGGGCACGCTCATCCTCGCCGTCACCGCGGCGGTGGCCATGGTCATCGGCATCGTCACCGTGGTGCTGGTGACGCACGGGTCGTCCTCTCAGGCGGCCCAGCCACCGGGCGCACCTGGGCTGGTTCCGATCGTGAACTCCTCGGGCGCCACGCCCGCCGCCAGTGCACCGAAGGTTGCGGAGCCATCGAACTCCCCGATCGCGCCGGTGCCGATCACGGTCGCCCCCGCACCGACCGCGGGCGTCGTCCCGCAGAATCCGACGGACAACCCGAACGGCGGCGACCCCAGCGGCGACTACCCGAACGGCGACTACCCGAGCGGCGACTACCCGACCGAGGACTTCCCGACCGCCGACCCCAACCCAGGGCCCGGCGCAGATCCGAACGCGGACCCCAACGCCGACCCCAACGGCGGGGGCGGCGCCGGCGGCGGCGGCGCCCGGCCATCGGGCACCTTCGCCTCCCAGCAGAACGCCATCCTGCAGTCCGCGATGGCCTGGACCGACGCCTTCAACGCCGGCGACGGCAACAGGTTGCTGCAGTTGGGCTGTTCCGACGACGTGGCCGCGGTCCAGGCCGGTCAGCCGAACCCGGCGATGTACGCCGGCTACACGGCGTATCGGCCCACCGGTGAGGTGGTCCCGCACTCCTCGGGTCTCGCCGGCTACGTGGTGGTTTCGCGTCAGAACAAGCAGACCGGAGCGGCCGAACCAGGTCGCCTGCCGATCATCTGGGAGGGCGGCGGCTGGCGGATGTGCTACTACCCGGGCGTCAACGCCAACACGATCGCCGGCGGCGGTGGGTGAGCCGGACCGCTCAGCCCGCCGACGTCGCGTCGGCGGGCTCGCGCCGCCGACCGAGGGTGCGCACCAGGGCGGCAAGGGTGTCGCTCGGGGTCGTACCGAGTTCGGCGGTCGCGGTCAATGCTCGACGCACGACCTCCCGCGCCGAACCCCGCCGACCCTGGCGGATCAGCAGCCGCGCCAACCGCACATAGCGGATCTCGTCGTACGGCTCCAGTTCGATGGCCTGCCGCAGCTGACGTCGGGCATCGTCGAGATCACCAACGCTCCAGGAGCTCTCAGCGACCAGATCGAGCAGCTCCAGGGTCGTCCGGTGGACCTCGCGGCGAGGGCCGACCAGCCACTCGGCATCGAGCGCCGGCAACAGCCGGCCCGCTCGCATCAGCGCCTGCCGGGCCAGCCCGGTCCGCTGCTCACCGGTGTCGGCCAGCGCGCCCGCCGCAGCATCCCGGAACGCCCAGAGGTCGCAGGTGCAGTCGACGGCCAGCCTCAGCTCGACGCCCCGCCGGTCGATGAGATCGCCGCTGGACGAACGGATCCGGTTCAGCAGATTGCGCAGGCGTGATCGTCCGGTGGTCAGCTCGATGTCCGGCCAGAGGATGTCGATGACCGACTCGACCGGCTGCGGTCCCCGAACGGCGAGCAGTGCGACCAGGTCACTGGGGAGGCCCGGCGGCGGGGTCACCGGATCACCCGAACGGGTCACCGCGAACGTTCCCAGCACGGCGATCTCGGCGGTCGCCCGGGGGGCTGTCGACCCGGTCGCTTCGGCCGCCCAGGCAGCGATGTCCCGCTCGCGGATCCACTGTGCAGAGGCGAGTCCGATCGCCGATGCCGCCTGCACCGCGGCCGCCGCCTCGACCCGACCGGCCTCCTCCTGCCCGGCTCGATGGGAGCACCAGGCCGCCAGCATCATGAGTCGCGGCCGGTCGATGGGGCGGGTCTCGGCCGAGTCCGCCTGCGCGAGCAACTGCCGGCGAGCGTCGAGGGGATCGTGGAATCGGGCCGCGACCTGCGCGGTCGCCCGGGCGAGCAGGTGGCTGTGGTCAGCAGCGTCGGGCCGCGCCAGAGCGGCTGTCAGCGCTTCCTCGGCGCGCCGACGGTCGCCCAACGAGGCGTACATCTCCACCGCCTCGCCGTAGAACGACAACCCTGAGGGCAGCCCGAACCAGGCACCGGCGTTCCGCAGTACTCCTGTGAGATGTTCTGCGGTGGCGGTGATGTCGCCCCGAGTGCAGCAGAGCCAGGCTTGCGACCAATGCACGTACGCGGTCAACCGCTGGTCGTAGGTGCGGGCGGCGATCGTCTGCGCCTCCCGCAGCGCCGCGTCGGCGGCCTCCAGATCCGGTACCCAGAGCAAGATCTCCGCGAGGTAGGTCAGGTAGCTGGCGCGCACCGGGTCGGCGGCGGCGAGCAGCCCGATGGCAGTGCGCAGCCGGTCGGCCGCCCGGTCGACGGCTCCGGACGGATAGTCGAGGCCGAAGCCGACCATGATCTGCGCCTCGGCCTCCCAGCGCCGGTCGCCGGCCTGATGCAGGGCCGCGACGGCCTCCAGCAGGTGCGCCATGCCAACGCGCAGACCCTCCGGGTCGCCTCGGTAGATCGCCGCCGAGCCGCGGACGAACTCCGCGCGGCCACGGGTCAGCGGATCCCCACCGGTGTCCGGCAGCAGCGCCAACGCCTGCTCGGCCAGGCCGGCGGCAGCTTCGAGATCTCCGCGACGGATCGCCATCCGCCCGGACTCGGCAAGCAGCAGGCCGTGCGCGGGGGCGTCGACCGGCAGGATCCGCAGGCCCCGCGCGATCCAGCGACCTCGTTCGTCGCCGACCGGCAGGTTCTCGGTCATCCGGACCACCGAGACCAGTACCCCGGGGTGCGCGACCAGGAGCCCGTCATCCACGACGTCGACAACGGCCCGGACATCGGGCAGGCCGATCTGCTCCAGCGCGGACCAGTGCACCGACTCCAGCAGCAGCACGGCGCCCACCGGGTCCGGGGGAAGTCCCGACCCGCGGGTGCCGGCGAGCAAGGCCAGCGCGGCCGAGAGCTGCCCGGTCCTGGCGTAGATGTCCGCGACCGCTCGACGCTGATCCCGGCTCAGCGCGTCCGGGTCGGCGAGCCGGTCCCGTAGCGGGTCGGAGAGCTCGACCCACCCGTCCTGGCGGGCGGCGAACGGCACGCCGGCCGCCGTCAAGGCCGTCAGATCGTCACGCCCGGTCACCGTCCGGGCGACCGCGGTGTTGATCAGCGGCAGGCAGGCCAGCGCCCGGACGGCCGCCGGCACGTCGTCCGCGCTGGGCAGCACGCTCACCGCGGTCTGAGCGGCCGACGCCGGAAATGCCGGAACGGCCGGGGACGGCGGCGGCGCCGTTGCGAAGCGATCCGCGTGCGGCCGGGTCCGGGTGGCGGCGACGGCGACCGCGGCGGGCCACCCACCTGTGAGCTGGTGAACGGTGCCGACCTCGACGCTGTCGGCCGGCCGAGCGACCAACTGCGCGGTTTCCGCCAGGTCGAACGCCAGCTCATCGGCACCGAGGTAACTGGCCGACGCGAGACCGACCAAGGCTCCAGGAAGGCTGCGCCCGGCTAGCAGCAGCCGGCCCGGCGGACGTACCGCCTCGATGCAGTCGGCCAGCACCGCCGCGGCGTCATCGTCGAGCCTGCCGACCTCATCGATCACCAGGCTGATCGGATCGCCCAACGACAGCGCCCTGGCGAGCGCGACGGCAACCTCGGTGGGGTCGTCGCCGGCAGCGGCCAGCGCATTCGCGAAGTCCGAGAGCCCGTCCCGACGCGCCGAGCGGACAAGCGTGGCCAGCAACTGCGCCACACCGGTGGGCCGATCGAGCTCGCACAGCACGCTGGGCACCGGCAGGCCGGTGGCGAGTTCGCGGATCAGCACGGACTTGCCGTAGCCACCGGCCGCGATGGCGATCACCACCGGCCGGTCGCCGACGACCTGGCGCAATCGCGGGCGCGCGATCACCGCTGCCGCGCTCGGCGGATCAGGAATCGGGCTCGCGGCCACCCGGCCACAGTAACGCTCCGCACACGGCTACGGGTCATCAGGGTGACGATCACCCGCTCGATGGTCAGGCAGTGCCGTCGGACGCTCGTCGGACGCCGTCCTGCGACGGTCGACCCATGACTTCCTCCACTTTCACCCGGATCCGGCGGTCGTTCGTCACCGCCGGTGTCGCGCTCTGTGTGCTGGTGCCTCTGGCCCCGGCAGCGGCTCAGGCCGCCAGCGTCCCCACTGTCCCCGCTGCAGCCGTCTCGACCGGGCCGGCCCCGACGGTCGTCAGGTCGGCGGCAGCGGCCGCAGTGCCGGCCGGCTTCAAACTCCGCACCACCAGGTACTGGAGCTGGTTCGGGCCCTCGGGGTGGACCGGGTCCTACGGTGCGTACGGCATCACCGTCACCGCACCGGGCGGCGTTGCCACCCGCGACTTCGGTTTCAGCAGCACGCTCTGCAGTCCGGGGACCACCTGGGCGCAGTCCACCGCCCGCAACTTCAACGCCCGCCAGGCGGCGGTGGTCAGGCAGTCCGGTGCCAAGGCCTGGAAGTGGCTCACCGTCGGCACCGTGACGGCTGTTGGCCCGCTGCAGTCGCGCAAGGTGCTCACCTTCGACGCGACGCTGCGGAACGGCAGCGTGATCCGCGGCACGATCATCTTCATGTACGCGTACAACACCGGCCAGTACTGCTACCAGAGCAGCGACGCCCGGACCGCTGTGCGGACCCGGTATGCGGCCATGATCGGGGTGCTGAACAACATCGCGAAATACACCACCTACCGCGGGCCCGGCGCCTGCGATCCGTCACCCCAGCTCGTCTGCTGAGCAGATTCGTCGGGTGGATCGTCCGTCCCGGTGGCCGGCTCCGGCGCACCGGGACGGACGATCGTGGGTGGCGGACGGCCGCGCCCGGATCGTGCGGGCGGGTCAGTCCAGCGGGTCGCGGTACCGATACAACTTGGACACCAGCAGCTCCCGGTCGGCGGTCTCGGCAGCAACCTGCAGCGCAATCCGGCGCTGGGCCCGGATCTCGGTGCGGGCAGCTGACCTGTCCCGGCGGGTGGTCCGGTAGCGGTGGAACGCGGACATCGTCGATCTCCCTGAGTAGCAGTGGTCGGGGAGCCAAGAGGAGCGGCACCCGCTGTCACTGATACGACGACCGGAGCCGACCGGTTCCGACAATCCGGACCGACGTATTCCTGCCCGGAGCGGCCGGGTCGATCGGGTGCAGCACGGCTAGTGCGCGGCAGCGTCCCAGGTGCGGCCGACACCGATGGAGACCTCCAGCGGCACCGCCAGGCTGTACGCGCCGGCCATCTCCTCCCGGAGCACCGCCGTCAGCGCCTCCTGCTCGCCGGACGCCACCTCGCAGACCAGTTCGTCGTGCACCTGGAGTAGCAGGCGCGATTTCAACCCGTCGGCGGCGATCCGGCGCTGCACCCCGAGCATCGCGACCTTGATGATGTCGGCCGCGCTGCCCTGGATCGGGGCGTTGAGCGCCATCCGCTCGGCCATCTCCCGACGCTGCCGGTTGTCGCTCGCCAGGTCCGGCAGATAGCGGCGCCGACCCAGCAGCGTCTGGGTGTAGCCCTCGAGCCGGGCGATGTCGACCGACCGCCGGAGGTAGTCCCGGATGCCGCCGAACCGGGCGAAGTAGGCCTCCATCTGGTCCCGTGCTTCGTCCACGCTGATCTTGAGCTGGCCGGACAGCCCGAACGCCGAGAGCCCGTAGGCCAGGCCGTAGGACATCGCCTTGATCCGCCGGCGCATCTCCCCCGAGACCTCCTCGGCGGGCACGTTGAACGCTTTCATCGCCACCGCGGTGTGCAGGTCCTCACCCGAGCGGAATGCCTCGATCAGGCCGGCATCCTCCGACAGCGTCGCCATGATCCGCATCTCGATCTGCGAGTAGTCCGCGGTGATCAACGACTCGAAGCCGTCGCCGACGGTGAACGCGGAGCGGATCTGCCGACCCTCCTCGGTACGCACCGGAATGTTCTGCAGGTTCGGGTCCGTCGACGACAGCCTGCCGGTGGCCGCCACCGTCTGCTGGAAGTTGGTGTGGATCCGGCCGTCGTCGGCGACCGCCTTGCGCAGCCCGTCGACGGTGCTCTTGAGTTTCGTGACGTCGCGGTGCCGCAGCAGGTGGGTGAGGAACGGGTGCCCGGTCTGCACGTGCAGGGCGAACAGCGCGTCGGCGTCGGTGGTGAACCCGGTCTTGGTGCGCTTGGTCTTCGGCATGTTCAGCTCGTCGAACAGCACCACCTGCAGTTGCTTCGGCGATCCGAGGTTCACCTCGCGGCCGATCTCCGCATAGGCCGCTCGGGCGGCCGCGTCCGCCTCGACCGCGAAGGTGCTGGACAACCCGTCGAGGTACGGGGTGTCGATGGCGATGCCGACCCGCTCCATCTGGCCGAGCACCGTCATCAGCGGCATCTCGAGATCGTTGAGCAGTCCGAGCTGGCCGCCGGCGGCCAGCTGCGCCTCGAGTACCTCCGCCAGATCGATGACGGCCCGCGCCACCACCATGGCGGAGGTGTCGCCGGCGCCGTCGTCGAGCAGGCTCAGCTGGCCGCCGTCGGCGGCCTCGGCCGGGTCCATGGTCCGGTGCAGATAGCGCTGCACCAGGTCGCCGAGATCGAACGACCGCTGCTCGGGCAGCGCCAGGTAGGCAGCAATGGCGGTGTCGCAGACCACCCCGTCGACCGGCCAGCCCCGCGCGGTGAGCGCCGAGATGGCGAGTTTCAGATCGTGGCCGACCTTGTGGATCGCCGGATCGGCCAGGAAGGCGGCGATCGCCGCGTCGTCGGACGGATCGATCGAGGCGAGATCGATGACGGCTGCCGCATCGTCGGAGGACGCCAGGGCCAGGGTGTAGGCGTCGCCACCGGCGCCGGTGAACGCGCCGACCACGGCGACCCCCACCCGGCCGGCATGGGCGTGCGCGGCCAACCAGCCGGCAACCGTACCCGGCGCGAGCCGGGAGCCGTCGATGTCGAACCGTTCGGTGCTGGTCTCGTCCGCCTGGTCGAAGATCTCCAGCAACCGCTCCCTGAGCACCTTGAACTGGAGGTTGTCGAAGATCTGGTGAACCGCCTCGCGGTCGAACGGGTGCGCCACCAGGTCCGCATCCGGCGCGGTGTCGATCGGCACGTCTCGGACCAGCTCGGTCAGCCTGCGGTTCTGGAGCACGTTGGAGAGGTTGTCCCGCAAGGCATCTCCCGCCTTGCCCGGCACCTCGTCGACGCGGTCGACGAGGTTGGCCAGGCTGCCGAACTCGCGGACCCACTTCGACGCGGTCTTCTCACCCACCCCGGGGATGTTCGGCAGGTTGTCCGACGGATCGCCGCGCAGTGCCGCGAAGTCCGGGTACTGCGCGGGCGTCAGGCCGTACTTGGCCTCCACTTCCTCAGGAGTGAACCGCGTCATGTCGGAGACGCCCTTGCGCGGGTAGAGGACGGTGACCTGCGGGCCGACCAGCTGCAGCGCGTCCCGGTCGCCGGTGCAGATCCGCACCACCATGCCCTCCGCCACCGCTCGCGAGGTGAGCGTGGCGATCACGTCGTCCGCCTCGAAGTTCTCCGCCGTCAGCGACGGGATCCGCATCGCGTCCAGTACGTCCTTGATCAGCTCGACCTGGCCCTTGAATTCACTCGGCGAGGTGCTGCGGTTGGCCTTGTAGTCGGCGAACTCCTCGCGCCGCCAGGTCTGCCGGGACAGGTCGAACGCGACCGCGACGTGGGTCGGCCGTTCGTCGCGCAGCAGGTTGATCAGCATCGAGGTGAAGCCGTAGACCGCGTTGGTGGGCTGCCCGGTGGTGGTCGAGAACTTCTCGACCGGCAACGCGAAGAACGCCCGATACGCCAGCGAATGCCCGTCCAGCAGCAGCAGGGTCGGATGGTCGAGCGCGGTCACCGTCACGCAGGCGAGTCTAGGGTCCGGCACCGACAGCCGGTCGCCGCCGGCAGGCGGACCGACCTGGTCGGCACTGCCTGCCTTGCGTCACAATTGAGCGCGTAGCGCGATGGCCAGCCGGCCCAGCGCGGGCACCGCAACGGCCAGCGCCTCGCGATCGGCGACCGGCAGCTCGGCCAGCGCCTCGACGATCGCGGCCAGCCGGCGGTCCCTGGCCTCGGACATCAGTCGCTCCCCCGAAGCCGTGGCGGACAGCTGAACCGCCCGGCCGTCGGTCGGATGCGCGACGCGGCGCACCAGACCGCCCTCGACCAGCCCGTCGACGATCCGCGTCATGGTCGGCCCGGCGACGTCCTCCGCCGCAGCCAGCCCACCGAGGGACTGCGGGCCGCCGAAGACCAGTACCGACAGTGCAGACAGCCGGGCCGGCGTCAGCGGGGTTCGCCGGTCCACCACGCCCAGTGCACGTAGCAGGTGGATGGCGCCGGAGTTCAACTCCGCCGCTGTCTCGATCGGCCCGGGCGGCTCGGGGTTGTCCGGCGACATGCGATATGTATAGCATCCCTATGCATATAGGTAGCATTCCTATCAGAGCGGACGCTGGCGGTGGGTCCGCGGAGAGGCGGCACCGATGCGGCTGCACCAGGTGGCCCTTCCGGTCACCGACCTCGGCCGGGCGACGACCTTCTACACCGAGCTGCTCGGCGCCGGGCCGATCGCCACCTTCGATCCGCCGGGGCTGGTGTTCTTCGACCTCGACGGAGTCCGACTGCTGCTCGACCGGGCGGCCTCGGCGGGAGCCACCCTCTACCTCAGGGTGGACGACGTCGCGGGCACGGTCGACGCACTGGCCGCGAGGGGTGTCACCGTGACCGAACCGGCACATGTCGTGTTCCGTGATGACGACGGCACCTTCGGTCCGGCCGGGGAGGACGAATGGCTGGCCGGAATCACCGACAGTGAAGGCAATCTCGTCTGCCTGGCCAACCGAACGCCGAGCGCCTGAACGGGCTCGGATCAGCCGGGGCCCGATCACCCCGGGTCCTGATCACCCGCGCTTTCGATCGCCCCGCCCCGGCGCCGACCCGCGACGGGCCGGCGCCGGGAGCGGGTGGCGTCAGATGGACGCCGGCAGCAGAACGAACGAGATGCCGTGGGCGATCTGGACATTGCCCTTGTTCAGGTTCAGCTTGTCCGGGAGGACCAACGGGTTGATGTTGCCGCGGTAGCCATCCACCAACTGGATCAGCTTGAAGCGGGTGGACAGCACCCTGACCCTGATCGAGTTGCCGGCCGCCGCGGTCGGCAACACCGCTCCGTTGGACTTCAAGGCGGTCGCGGCGTCGATGGTGACCCCCGGAACCACGTGATACAGCAGCACCTTTTCGATCTGGTCGATCGACAGGGCACCCGCGAGGGCGCCGAACACCTTCGACTCCGAGGTGTACCAGCGGTGAGTCAACTGCAGCGCCAGCACCTGGAACGCCCGGTCGTTCGGCAGGAAGGCGGTCAGGGGCACGGTGCCGTCGGCCAGCAGCGCCACCGGGCTCGACGGCTTCGCGGCCAAGACCGCGCCGACGGCGTTGTCGAGGATGTCGAAGTCGTACCAGTTGCGGTCGAAACCGGCACCGTCCGCGGCAAGCAGAGCCGCGAGGCTCGAGGTGCCGGTGGGAGCCGCTGCGGCCCGGACGGCCGGGGCCGCGCCGGCCGCTGGGGCGGTCAGCAACAGGCTGCCGGCGGTGGCCACCGCGGTGATCACTCCGAGCATGGTTCGACGGATGCTCATGCCAGTGCACTCCTTTTGCTCGACAGCCGGTCAACCGTCCGGCCGACCGGCGGCGGGCACCGGTCACGGCGCCGCCACTTCCATTTCGACGGGATCGGCGCCGCGGGATGCACCAGCAGCTCACTACTTTGGGTCACCCCCGGGCCGACCCTGGGAAAATGGCACGCCGGCGCCTGTCAGAGTGGAGTGATGAGCGACATCGACCTCCCGGCCCTCGACCCGTCACAAGTGGGCGAACTCGCCACCACCATGGGCATCCGGATCACCGAACTCACCCGCGAGCGGATCACCGCCACCATGCCGGTCCAGGGCAATCGCCAACCGTTCGGCCTGCTGCACGGCGGCGCCAACGCGGTGCTGGCCGAGACGCTCGGGTCGGTGCACGCGTTCCTGCTGGCCGGCCCCGGGCGGATCGTGGTCGGCATTGAACTCAACTGCACGCATCATCGGGCAGCCACCGAGGGCACCGTGACCGGCGTCTGCACCCCCCTGCACGCCGGCCGCACGCTGTCCACGTTCGACATCGTCGTCAGCGACGAGTCCGATCGGCGGCTCTGCACGGCCCGGCTCACCTGCCTGGCCCGCGACGCCGCCTGAACGGCATCCGCTCCGCGCAGCTCAGCTGGCGATCTCCTCGCCGAGGTAGGCGGCCCTGACCCGGTCGTCGGCGAGCAGCTCGGCGCCGGTGCCGGAGAGCACGATCTCGCCGGTTTCCAGCACGTAGCCGCGGTTCGCCAGACCCAGAGCCTGAGCGGCGTTCTGCTCGACCAGCAGCACGGTGACGCCCTGGCTGTTGATGTCCCGGACGATCTCGAAGATCTGCTTCACGATCAGCGGAGCGAGTCCCATCGACGGCTCATCGAGCAGCAGCAACCGGGGCTTGCCCATCAGGGCGCGGCCGATCGCCAGCATCTGCTGCTCACCGCCGGAGAGCGTGCCGGCCTGCTGCTTGTAGCGCTCCTGGAGCCGCGGGAACAGCTCCAGCACGTGGGCGAGCACCTCCTCGTCCATCTTCTTGAACCGGAACGCACCCATCTCCAGGTTCTCGGCCACCGTCATCCGGGGGAACACCCGGCGGCCCTCCGGCACATGGCAGATGCCCAGCCGGATCAGGTCGTGGGCGGGGATGCCGTCGATCCGCTTCCCGTCGTAGCGGATCTCGCCGAGTGCCGGGCGCAGCATTCCGGAGACCGTGCGCTGGGTGGTGGTCTTTCCGGCGCCGTTGGCGCCGAGCAGCGCGACGATCTCGCCCTCCTCGACCGTGAACGAGATGCCCTTGAGGGCCTTGATGGCGCCGTAGCGGACCTCGATCTCATCGACCTCGAGCAGGCTCATGACGGCGGCTCCTCCTCTGTCCGGATCTCGGCCGGGAACGCGGCCTCGTCCTCGACAAGATCCTGCAGTCCGCCCTCGATGTTGATCAAGGTCGGGCCCTCGGCTCGACAGCTCGCCGCTGGCCAGCTCCGACTCGGCCTCCTCCTCGCTGCTGCCGAGATAGGCGGCGATCACTGCGGGATTGCGCTGGATCTCCTCCGGTGAACCCTCGGCGATCTTCGAGCCGAAGTTCAGCACGATCAACCGGTGCGCAATCGACATCACCAGCTTCATGTCGTGCTCGATCAGCAGCACCGAGACGCCGCGCTCCGCGTTCACCTTGGCGATCAGCGCTGCGAGGTCGCGCTTTTCCGCCGGGTTGGTACCGGCCGCCGGCTCATCCAGCAGCAGCACGCCCGGGTCGGTGCCGAGCGCGCGGGCGATCTCCAGCCGCCGCTGCTCGCCGTAGGCCAGTGACCCGGCCAGGTCGTTGGCCCGTGCGGTGAGCGCGACCTCGTGCAGCAGGTCGTAGGCCTTCGCAGTGCTCTCCCGCTCCTCGCGCCGCTGCCGCGGCAGCCCGAGCATGGCCGCGATCGGCCCGGACTTCATCCGGGTCTCCACGCCCACCATCACATTCTCCAGCGCAGTCAGCGCCGGGAACAGTCTGATGTTCTGGAATGTCCTGGCCACCCCGACCCGGTTGATCACGTGGGTCTTCTGGCCGAGCACGCTCTGCGGCTGGTCGCCGAGCCGGGCGGCCAACATGATGCTGCCCTCCTGCGGCGTGTAGACCCCGGTGAGCGAGTTGAACAGGGAGGTCTTGCCGGCACCGTTCGGTCCGATGACGGCGAGGATCTCTCCGCGGAACATCTGCATGGTCACATCGTTGAGGCTGGTGACACCGCCGAACCGCAGCGTGATGTGGTCGACGTCGTACACCACGTCCCGCACGGCGGTGGTCGGCCCCGCTGCATCGGTCACGGTCATGCGTCCGCTCCCATGCCCTCGTTCGCCGCCACGGCCCGGGTCTCACCCGACGGCGCGCCGTGGAGCCCGCGCAGTTCGGCCTGCCGTCGTCGGGCGGGTATCAGGCCGGCCGGACGGAAGATCATCATCAGCAGGATGATCAGGCCGATCCAGATCTGCTTGTCCTCCGGCGGCACCTGGTCCCGCAGGAACTGCGGCAGCCAGGTCAGCACGGCCGCGCCGGCCATCGCTCCCGGCAGCGAGCCCATGCCGCCGAACACGACGTAGGCGACCACCAGGATCGAGTTGGCCAGGATGAAGTTGTCCGGGTTGAAGTAGCCGATCTGGCTGGCGAAGAACACGCCGGCGACACCGGACGTCGATGCGCCGATGGCGAAGGCCATCAGTTTGACCCTGGTGGTGTTGACACCCGAGGCCTGAGCGGCGATCTCGTCCTCGCGGATGGCGGCCCAGGCGCGGCCGGTCCGCGAGTTCTCCAGCTTGTGGAACAGGATCACCACGATCACCGTGATCACCAGCAGCAGGTACCAGTACTGCAGCTGGTTGAGGCCCCACTGGATCCGGATGATGCCGATGTCCACCACCGGGTGCGGCACCTGGGGCTGCGGTCCGCGGGTGGAGTTGGTCAGCCCGTCGGCGTTGATCGCGGCGATCCGGATGATCTCACCGAAACCGAGCGTGACGATGGCCAGGTAGTCGCCGCGGAGCCGGAGCGTGGGCGCGCCGAGCGCCACGCCGGCGATCAGGCACAGCAGGATCGCGAACGGGATCGCGAGCAACGGGCTCATGTGCAGCCAGCTCGGCGGCTTGACCGGGAGCGAGCCGACCACATAGGCGGTCACGTAGGAACCGATGGCGTAGAACGCGATGAAGCCGAGGTCCAGCAGACCGGCCCAGCCGACCACCACGTTCAGGCCGACGGCGAGCAGCACATAGATGCCGATCTCGGAGACCAGCACCTGCTGCCAGAAGGTACTGGCGGTCGGCGGGTAGAACAGCGCGACCGCGGCGATCAGCACGAAGAACGTCTGGATCCCGCCCGGCGAGCGCAACACGCCCTTGCCGACCACGTCGGAGGACCGGGCGACGGTCGCCGACGCCTTGGGCTTGCGGGCCAGATACCCGGCGGTGAAGCCGGCGCCCGCGAGGATCAGGAACGCCGCGCTGGTGATCCAGCCACCGGTGCCGAGGTTCTGCCAGGCGCCGGTGGAGCCGTCCACACCGAGCCGGCCGCCGAGACTGCTCATCTGGTACATCGTCACGATGGTCAGCACCAACGAGATCAACCCGAGCACTGCGGCCGCGAGACCGAGCGCGGCGTTGCGCAGGTAGCAGGCGGCCAACCCGAGCACAGCCACCACCAGGAACAGCACCCAGCCGAGCCACCCGATGTAGGCGGTGGCCAGACCGTTCAGCCCGCTGCCGGCGAACAGGTCGCTGGTCGGGCCGATGGTCAGGTTGGTATGGCCCGGCGACCACCAGGTGGACACGCCGAGGCCGAGCAGGCCGGTGACCGCGCCGAGCACGGCGAGCGGGAAGCCCGGCCGCCAGCTCATCACCCTCGCCGTGAACGCGCTGGTGTTGGCGACCTCGGATTTCGTCATGGCGATCTCGATACCGGAGGCCAGAGCCGCCAGATACCCGAGAACGGCGATCCCGGCGCCCAGCGAGTGGTCGATTCCACCGCCGAGCTTCTCGACGTCGGCATGCGCCTCCCACGCGGCATAGGCGCCGAACGCCGAGATCACCGCGATCACCCAGCCGAGCCAGCGCAGCGGCACGATGATGGCCACCAGACCGAGGACCGGGATCAGCAGGACGATCGTCCAGGCGAGCCAGCCGAAGTACGCCGAGGTGAGCGTTGACGCACCAGGGGTCTGCGCGACCGCGGTCGCGACGGTGCGGAACTTGCCGTCGCCGAGCGGGTCGAACCAGTGCAGCAGCGCGTGCGACACCACCAGGGTGAGGAAGGCCGCGCCCAGCGGCCGGATGCCGGGTCGGGTCAGGTAGGGGGTGATGTAGCTGCGGAAGGTCAGGATGAGGAACAGCAGGAATCCGATTCCCAGGAAGACGAAGATCCGGGGAACTGCGACGGCCTGCCGGAACGCGTAGCCGAAGTCCGCCTGGGTGCCCTCCTGCGGCCCGACGATCAGGGCGAGGACGAATCCACCGAACAGGCAGGCGAGCAGCCGGGACACCACCGGGTTCTTGAAGAACGACTGGATCGCGGTCATGCCGCACGCCCCAAGCGCTCGCCGAGCAGACCGGTGGGCCGGAACACCAGCACCAGGATGAGGACGACGAACGCGACGGCGTCGGTCCACTTGATGCCGATCCACGGATCAGGAGACCACCACGGGAAGGTCGGCACCAGGTTCTCGATGACGCCGAGCAGCAGCCCGCCGAGCATGGCGCCGCGGATGTTGCCGATCCCGCCGAGCACCGCCGCAGCGAATGCCTTGACTCCGGGCAGGAAGCCCATGGTGTTGGAGAAGACGAACGCGGTGCCGAACAGGAACCCGGCCGCACCGCCCAGCGCACCTCCGATGACGAAGGTGCGCGAGATGGTCTTGTCGATGTTGATGCCCATCAGGGCAGCGGTCGGAGCGTCCTCGGCGACACCGCGGATGCTGCGGCCGAGTTTGGTGCCCGACACCAGCCGGTCGAGGCCGATCATCATGATCACCGCTGAGCCGATCAGGATCACCTGCATCAACTGCACCTTCGCGCCGAAGATGGTGAAGACCGTCTGGCCGGGGTTGAAGTAGGGCGGGAAGGTGTTGTTGTCCAGCCGGTTGAACAGCTTGCCGGCCAGCGCCGAGAGGAAGAACGACATGCCGATGGCACTGATCAGGAAGGCGAGTTTGGGCGCTCCCCGTCTTCGGAGCGGTCGGTAGGCCACCCGTTCCAGGCCCCAGGCCGCTGCGGCGCCCACCGCACCGCCGGAGACGAGCCCGACCAGCAGCACGATCGGAACCTTCCAACCGGGCGTCCCGACACCGTCGCCGACCATCCAGTGCACGATGATGTAACTGCCGAACGCGCCGAACATGAACACCTCGCTGTGCGCGAAGTTGATCAGTTGGAGCACGCCGTAGACCAGCGTGTACCCGAGGGCGATCAGGGCATACATCGATCCCCGGGACAGCCCGGCGATGAAGTAGTTCATGAAGTCTTGCATCCGGCGGGACCCTTCGAGGGCTGTCAGACACCAGCGGTGTGGGATCGGATCTCGAGCAGGCTGACACGTCGCTCCCCGGCCCGCCAGTCGGGCCGGAAACGGGCACCGCCAGGTGCCCCGACGGCGGAGGTGCCCGCGGTTCGCCTGGGCGATCCGGGGCACCTCCGTCGGTCAGCCGGTGTGCGGCAGTCGGCGCTGGGCGCCGAGCGTCACTTCTGGTCCTTCAGCAGACCCAGAGAGATGATCTTGCCGTCCTTCTGCTGGTACAGGTTCACGTCGCTGGTGCCGCCGGGCTCGCCATTGGCCTGGAACTTGACCTCAGTGGTGATGCCCTTGTAGTCCAGCGCGTTGACCGCGGCGAGCACCGTCGCCTTGGTGACCTCGCCCTTGTCCTTGGCCGCCTTGATGGCGGTCAGCAAGGGCGTTGGTGGCGTCGAAGGCCTCCGGGGAGTAGGTCGACGGGTCCGTGTTGAACATCGCCTTGTAGTCCGCGGCGAACTGCTTCGCGGCCGGGGCCACCGTCGCGTCCTGGCAACCACAGGTCATGTACCAGCCGTTGCCGGCGTCGCCGGCCCCGTCGGTGAAGACCGAGGACTTGATGCCGTTACCGCCGGCCGTCAGGCCGGTGTAGCCGGCCGTCTTGAGCGCCTTGGCCAGCAGTGCGGCCTGGGCGTCGTAGCCGCCGTAGAACAGGGCCTCCGCCTTGGACGTCACGATGGCGGTGGCCGCCGCCGAGTAGTCGGTGGTCTTGGCGTCGACACCCTGGCGGGTGACCTTGACGCCCTTCGCCGTCAGTTCCTTCTCGACCGCGTCCGCGACGCCCTTGCCGTAGTCGCTCAGGTCGTCGAGCACGTAGACGGTCTTGAAGCCCTTGACCGCGAGCCAGTCCGCGCCCTGGGTGCCCTCGACGTTGTCGTTCGGGATGATCCGGTGGAACGTGGTGAAGCCCTGGTCCTGCAGCGTCGCGTTGGACGCCGACGGGGTGATGAAGGCCATGCCGGCGTCGCCGTAGGTCTTGCCGATCGCCTTCGTCGCGCCGGAGAAGGACGGGCCGACCATGCCGACCACGGCCGGGTCCTGCAGCACCGCGGCGGCCGCGGCCGGAGCCTTGTCGCCGGAGCCGACGTCGTCCGACTCGAGCAGGCCCACCTGGAAGCCGTACGTGTTGTTGTCGTTGGCCTGCTTGACGGCCAGTCGGACCGCGTTGACCTCGTTGATGCCCAGCTGCTGGTTGGCGCCGGACAGCACACCCTGGAACGCGATCTTGATGGTGTCGCCGCCGCCGCCCAGGCCACCGCCGGCGGACGAGGCCGGTGCGCTGCTGCCGCCGCCGGCGAGCGCGGTGCTCGACGGCGTGGACGAGTTGTTGGAACTACAGGCGGCCAGCGTCAGAGTGGCCGCTGCCACCATGACGAGGGCCCCTCGCATCGACAAACGATGCACGTGCCACCTCCGAAAGAATGTCGAACCCGGGACACACATGCCCGAGCCGTCGGCGACCGCCGACGCGCTGGAACCTAACCCACCAACCGGCTGATTTCGCACTCCGGCGGGCGGCCGTGACCAAACTTTGATGCAGAGAGTTGCCGTCACCCGCCCGAACGGGTGATCTAGATCAGCACAACCGGCGGTGACCTGCGGAAATGCCGATCTGGGCGATGGTGGGAGGCGGACCGGCGGGTCTCCGGCACAGGAGAAACTGGTGCTGCAAGCCTCACTGGACCGTGGAATGTCCGGCCAGTGCGCCCCTGCGACCGTACAAATTTCCGTAGCGACACGAAACGTGTGGTGATCGGCCCGACCGAAGCAGGTGAAGCGGCCGTATGTCCGACCCGGTTGGGCGAGCGCGAAACCTGGGTTCGCCGCTCAGGCCTTGGACGCCAAACCCTCGAGGACGGCCTGGGCAATGGCCTGCATCGAGGTCCGCCGATCCATCGCGGTGCGTTGGATCCAGCGGAACGCCTCGGGCTCGCTCATCTTCTGGTTCGTCATCAGGAGGCCCTTGGCCCGGTCGATCACCTTGCGCGCCTCCAGCCGGTCGGTGACGTCGGCCACCTCAGCGCGCAACGCGACCATCTCGGCGTGTCGGGCGACCGCCAGCTCGATGGCCGGCAGCAGGTCGGACTGCGCGAACGGCTTGACCAGGTACGCCATCGCGCCGGCGTCCCTGGCCCGCTCGATCAGGTCCCGCTGGGAGAACGCGGTGAGGATGACGACCGGCGCGATCTGCTCGGCCACGATCTCGGCGGCGGCGTCGATGCCGTCCTTCTTGGGCATCTTCACATCGAGGATCACCAGGTCGGGCCGGAGCTCGCGAGCCATCTGGACGGCCTGCTCGCCGTCCCCGGCCTCGCCGACCACCTGGAATCCCTCCTCGGCCAACATCTCCGCGAGGTCGAGGCGAATCAGCGCCTCGTCCTCGGCGATCAGTACTCGGCGGGGTGTGGTCATCGTGGCCACCTTCGTCGTCGGCCGGCGGACCGGTGCCGCCGTCGGTCCCCCGAGGCTAGCCGGGACGTGTTGCCGGGATATGACGCCGGTCGGCCGGGAGCCCGCGGCGGGCCGCTACGATCTGTGCGGATCTCCGCCCCGTGCGGTGCGCCGCGCCCCCGTAGCCCAATTGGCAGAGGCAACGGATTCAAAACCCGTCCAGTGTGAGTTCGAGTCTCACCGGGGGCACGCTCATGACAGCGGTTCAGGGGCTACCGAGCCGCTCCGTGCCCATGCCGTGCCCACAACTCAGAACTGAGAGCGATATCCGATCGCTCGGCGATGCCGTTCAGATCGTCGTCGAGCAGGTCTCCTCGCGCCGTCGTCACTTCTTCCTCGCCGGAACCTTCGTCGCCGGGGCCTTCGGGGTGGGTGCGAACCGAAGGTCGGTGAGCCAGCCGCCCGGGTACGTGGTGATCGCGGCCTCGACCGCTGCGTCGTAGGCCTGGCGCATGTCCGGTTTCATCTGCGACCGGGCCGCCTTCAGCTCGGCGACCAGTCCGGCCTGGACCTGCGACCGCGGCGCCGGGCCCGAGTAGTGACCGAGCCCGCCCTCCTTCGTCGGCTTCAGGTTGTTGGCGTAGGCGACCAGTTCCTTGTGCGCCTGCGCCGGGTCGCCCGCCTGCAGCAAGGCGAGGAACGAGCGGACGTTGGCGTTCGCCTCGGTGTAGGCGGTTGAGTCGAGCGTCTCCATGATGATCAGCTCGACCTGGGCCTTCGTGAGCAGGTTGGCCTTCACCTGCTCGTTCAACCAGTCCTCGAACGGCTTGCGACCGGGCTGACCTTCGACCCACAACCGCCCGGTCGCCTTGCGATAGATCCTGATCCACAGCCTGGGCCAGGTCCCAGTCGCTGCGGTGCTGCGCCTCGTGGAAGAGGATCGCCTGCGCCCGCGCCGGCGTGTCGAGTTGGTCGTAGTCCACCGTGAGCGCCGAATCCAGGCCCTCCTTGAACCTCAGGTCGGTGCCCATCGGGTTGTGGCCGCCGCCGGGCGAGTCCTTGTCCGGGACCTCGATGATGTTGACCTTCTTCGCCTGCCGGCCGAAGCTGATCGTGCGGATCGGATTGATCTCGACCTCGGGCACGCCCAGCACCACCGACGCGCGCGTCACCCGCGCCGCGTCGCGCAGGGCCACCGTCTGCGCACGCTGGGCCGCCATGGCCTCCTTGTAGGGCGACACCAGCCCGTCGAACCAGGTGATCTTCGCGCTCAGGTCGTCCACCGCCTTCTTCGCCGCGGCGATGCCGGAGCCCGACGGGATGCCGTGCACCTCGATCACGATGGCCTTCGCCCCGGCCGTCGCGGCGCCGGCGACCAGGCCCGTCTCGAATTGGACGTCCGTCGCGATCGCGTGCCAGCGCTGGTCGGTCCCGAGCACCGCTGCCGCGGGGTCGACCTTGGCCATCCGCGCGATCGAGATCGCCTGCAGCCGCCCGTCATAGCCCTGCTTGCTGCCGAGTTCCCGCACCGCCTTGACCGGCTTCCCCGCGCTGTTGGTGCCCAGCAGCGCCCCGGCGAACGCGAGGCTGCCGGCCGCGGGCACCTTGGGGCCCGGGGCCCTGGAGACCACGATCGGGAACGTGGCGCGACCGGCAACGGCGTCGCGCGCCGCCCGGTTGCCGGCCGCGCGCTGCAGCCGGAGCATCGTCGGCCCGTCGTGCACCACGGGCGGCACTGTGTCCGTCGCCGGATCCGTCGCCGCCGGCCGGCTCGGCGCACGGCGGTCCGACTTCCGCTCCCGCGCACGCCGGCGGTCCTGGTTCGACGGGTGCCCCGCGCTGGGCCATGGTCCCGGCACCTCCAGGCGGCACGGGCGCCTGTCTCGGCGGCGCAGCGCAGGCCGCGGCGCCCGGTACATCGTCCCGCCACCGCGCAGCCCGACGCCAGGGACGAACGGTCCCTCCTGATCGCCCGAAAGGGCAGTCGCCTGCCCCGCCTGCCCGCCTCGGTCCGCCCCGACGTCGCTGACCCTTTGGCTCGATTCCGCCCGAATCGTCCCTCTCGCGGCGGGGTGAGACCCCGAGTTGGGTGTCAGAACAGCAGGATCGCCAACAGCGCCAGCATGGCGAGCGCGACCGCACCCCCGACCACCAGCACGGCGACGGAGGGACCGTGGCCGTCCTCCTGGACCATGTGTGCCCGCCCCCAAGACCGATCGGCTGTTCAGCATGACTGTCGTCAGTCGCAACGCGGACCGCAACATCCCAGGAGTCCACGACCCGAGCCTTTGGTCCCGGGTGCGAGGTCCCGGTAACGGCCCGACGTGTGCCGGAGCGGATCACCCGGGTGCCGGAGAGGTACACGAGCGCACCGTTGACGCGCTGTTCGTCTGCGGACTCCCCGGCGTTTCCCACCCGGTTGGCAGGCGTCTGTTGACTACCGTCGACACGGTGTCAACGTGGACCAACAGCCCCAGCGAGTCGGGCGATCGGAGCTAGACCGATGAGCAGCACTCGGACGGCTGAGCACCCACGCCCGACGCACCTGATCCTGCATCTGTCCGACACCCACCTGCTGGGCGGGTCCGGACCGCTCTACGGCACCGTTGACAGTGCCGGCCGGTTGCGCCAGATCCTCGCCGAGGTCGAGGCCTCGCACGCTCGACCCGACGCCCTGGTGTTCACCGGCGACCTCGCCGACAAGGGCGAACCGGCTGCCTACGAACGTCTCCGCAGCATTGTCGAGCCGGTCGCCGAGCGGGCCGGCGCCCGGGTGATCTGGGCGATGGGCAATCACGACGACCGGGCCGCGTTCCGCACGACGCTGCTCGACGGCGTGCCGTCCACTGCGCCGGTCGATGTCGTGTACGACGTCAACGGGCTCCGCATCATCACGCTCGACTCGTCGGTGCCGGGCCACCACTACGGGAAGATCACCCGAGAGCAGCTCGACTGGCTGCGGGCCGAACTGGCCACTCCCGCGCTGCACGGCACCCTGTTGAGCCTGCACCACCCGCCGGTGCCGTGCGTCCTTGATCTCGCGGTGCTGGTCGAGTTGCGCGACCAGGCCGGACTCGCCGAGGTTCTGCGGGGCAGCGACGTGCGGGCGATCCTCGCCGGCCACCTGCACTACTCGACGAACGCGATGTTCGCCGGCATCCCGGTGTCCGTCGCGTCCGCCACCTGTTACACACAGGATCTGATGGTGCCGATCGGCGCGATGCGCGCACAGGACGGCGCTCAGGGCTTCAACCTGGTGCACATCTATCCCGAGACGATCGTGCACTCGGTCGTGCCGATCGGAACCTACCCGTCCGTCGGCGAAGTGGTGTCCGCCGCGGAAACGTCGCGGCGGCTGGCCAGGGCCCGGGTGCGGATCCCGGACAGCACCCGTGGTGCGATCCAGGTCGACCTCGGTCCGTTACTCGCCGGCCGCTGAGGACCCGACACCGCTAGAGAGAGACGGCCTCGGTCGGGCTCATCGCGGGGTAGTCGGTCTCCCACGGTGCCGGCACCGGGAAGTAGGTCTCCAGGAACCGGGTCACCCGCCTGGTCCGCTCCTCCAGGTCCACCTCGGGAACACTGCCGTCGTTGAGGCAGAAGAAGTCCATCGACCGCTTCGTCAGCATCGCGTCCATCGCGGACAGGCCGGCGTGCATCGTGGTGTCGACATAGCGGAACCGGGCGTCGCGCTGCACCACCGCCCGGCCGGTGATCAGCGCGTAGTAGTGGTAGAGCGAGTTCGTCACCGAGATGTTGCCGCTCGCCCGGAACGGGCTGGCCGCGGTGGCCGCGAACTCTTCGGGGAACTCCCGCTCCAGTTCGGTCAGCACGCTCTTGCGCAACGGGGTCGGGGCGTGCTCGAGATGCCTGGTGGTGACGACGCCGAACCGGTCGTGCAGCAGCCTGCGGTTCACCCGCGCCGCGTTCTCGAAACCGCTCCGCTCGTCGTCGCTGTGCCCCAGGCCGATCCGCAGGTTCGACTCGATGAACATGCTGATCCCGCCGGGCGAGAAGAACATCTGCGGGCCGACGGACCGACCGAAGAACATGTCGTCGTTGGAGTACAGGAAATGTTCGGCCAGGCCGGGAATGTGGTGCAGCTGGGATTCGACCGCCTGGGAATTGTGGGTCGGCAGCACCGATGGGTCGGTGAAGAATTCGATGCTCGGGACGAAGGTCACCCTGGGGTCGTCGGCGAGCCAGTCCGGCCGGTCCGAGTCCGTGGCGACGAAGATCCGCCGGATCCACGGCGCGTACATGTGCACCGACCGCAGCGCGAACTTCAACTCGTTGATCTGCCGGAACCTGGCCTCGGAATCGTCGCCGTAGCCCACCACGTAGTTCTGCATCCGCTTGGCCCGCAGGGCCTGCCACTCCAACGACGATCCGTCGACCCAGGAGAACACCAGGTCGATCTCGAAGTTGATGTCCGTTGCGTGCCCGGCGAACATGTCGGCGATCGTCGGCCAGGTCCGGCCGAACCGCTGCACGCTGCCGCGGACGGCCTCGCGGCTCGGCAACGACCGCCGGGTGAGTGAATTCTCCATCGGCAGCACGATCTCCTCCGGGGCGAAGTCCCACAGCTCGATCTGCACCGCGGTCGACACTCCGTAGGCGAGCCCGCTGACCGGCTCCACCCTGGGTCGGAACAGCCGGAACATCCGGGTCTTCGATGCGGTCGAGAGTTGGCCGTCGGCAACCAGGAGCGCCGGGCCACTGTGCTTGGTGTCCACGGTCTTCGCGTAGAACGGCTGCTCGGCGCACGCCGCCACCAGGGCGCTGCGCATGGACCTGCGATCGGCCCAGGCGACAGCCAGCACCGGACGCTCGTCATTGCCGCGGACCAGCAGGTACTCGATGCCCGCGGCGTCCAGGACGTCGGCGATGAACAGCAGGTCAGCGATCATCGCCTCGAGCGGCGTCATCGTGTCGATCGTCAACGCGAAGCGGCCCCGGTACCGGACCACATCCGGGAGATCGTGCAACCGTGAGCGGACCGCGGCCGAGGGCGTGGCGACGGTGTCCCCCGCGAGCGGCTCCGGCGGGACGAGAAAGACGTCTCCGAGTGGTCCCGCGATGGTGATCCTTCCGTGGGTGGTCCGGAAAACGCGACCACCGAACGGGCCGACAGCGTCCAGAGTAGTTCCTGCACGAGTCGTCGGTGTTACGCCCACTCAACGTGGAGCCGTCGGGGACCGGCCCGGGCGCCCGGTCAGCCGAATGCAGCCTCGACCAGCGCCCGCACCTGCTCGACTGCGGTGATATCCACCGGGTTGAACCTGTTCTTGGTCACCGCGACCGAGACCCCGGTGGCCCGGTCCGCGTAGGCCGCGCTGCCGCCGACTCCGACCATCCCGAACATCTCCGGGTGCTCGGCCGGCGCGGCCTTCCATGGCAACCCGACGGTGTAGCCCAGGGCGTAGTTGGCCGGGGAGCCGGACATCTCATCGATACCCGTGGTGGCGACGGCGGACATCGCGATCACCCGGGCCGCGGGCAGCAGCCGGACGCCGTCGACCTCGTCGAGCAGTGCCGCGTACATCCGGGCGAACGCCCGGGCCGACCCGGTCGCGGCGTTCGGCAGGTCGGCGGACAGGATGTCCGGGCGATTCGCGAAGGCTGCGCTCGGAAACAGCTCGCGCGGACCGGATGCGAACAGCGGCCAGTCGGCCGGCAGCGAGGCGAAGATCGCCGCTCCCGTCGGGTCGTCGACCAGCCGCGCCACCCCACCCAGTGCCGCCTCCGGAACCCCGAAGTACAGCTCGTCGGCTAGCCCGAGTGGCCCGGCGACAGCTTCGGCCAGCACCTGGGAGATCGGCGTACCCGTTGCCCTGCGGACGATCTCGCCGACCAGAAACCCATAGGTGATGGCGTGGTAAGCCACCCGCTCGCCCGGTGGGAACCACGGGGTTGCGTCCGCCAGCACTGCGCACATGCCGTTCCAGTCGCACAGCAACTCCGCGGTGGTGTCCGCCGGAACCGCCGGCACTCCGGCCGAGTGGGTCAGCACGTGCCGCACCGTGGTGCCGCCCTTGCCGTGCGCACCGAACTCCGGCCAGAGGTCGGTGACGAGGGTGTCGTAGTCGAAAAGGCCCCGATCGACCAGCACGTGCGCCACCGTCGAGGTCACGCCCTTGCCGGTCGACGCGGACCAGAACGGCGTGTCCGGCGCCACCGCCCGGCCGGTCGCCACGTCGGCGCAGCCGGCCACCGCATCCACCACCACCTCGCCGTTGCGGTACACGGCGACCTGCACGCCGTCCTCGGAACCGGCCTCGACCAGCCCGTCGATCAGTTCCTGCACCTGCAGCTGGAGATCCGTCATGATCATTCCCTTCCGTTGCAGCGTGGTCGGAACCCGCACCGGCTTCTTGACATCGCCGACCCGCGCGGCGCCCGCTAGATTTCACGGGTGAGGATCGACCCATGAAATACCTGCTGATGATCCACGTGAACCCGGACGCGATGAACGCGCTGTCCGAGGCCGAGCGCGACGGCATCTTCGCCGAACACGACGCGTTCGCCGCGCTCACCCGGGAGTCCGGTGAGCTGGTCGGGTTCGCCGCACTGGCCGACCCGACCACCAGCGTCACCGTCCGGGTCCGCGACGGCGTCCCGGCCGTCACCGACGGTCCGTACGTCGAGGCGAAGGAGTTCCTGGCCGGCTACACGGTGGTGGACTGCGAGTCGATCGAACGTGCCGCGGAGTTGGCCGCGATGATCCCCGACGCCCGGTACACCGCGGTGGAGGTACGGCCGGTGATGAACACCGGCGGGGACGCGCTGTGACCACTTCCAGGTGACCGGCGTCGCCTCGAACCAGGCCGAGCGGCCCACGGGAGCGCGAGACGAGAGCTCCGGGTCCACCGGGTCCGGGACCACCGCGTCCGGGGGCACAGCGTCCGGGGCCGCCGGGTCCGGGTCTGCCGGGTCCGGGGCCGCAAGAGTTGGACACGACCAGGTGATCGTGGAACTGCTGCGCGATCTTGCGCCGCGGGTGCTCGGCCTGTTGATCCGTCGCCACGGTCAGTTCGACGCCTGCGAGGACGCGGTCCAGGAGGCACTGCTCGCCGCGGCCACCCAGTGGCCGGTCGACGGTCTTCCGGACAACCCGTCGGGGTGGTTGCTCACCGTGGCGGGTCGCAGACTGACCGACCAGTGGCGCACTGACGCAGCCCGGCGCCGGCGGGAGGCAGCGGATGCGGCCATGGTGCCGAGCGCCGGCGCTGTCGCGTCCGGGGCTGACGACCGTCCGACGGCCGACCGCGACGACACCTTGCTGCTGCTGTTCCTGTGCTGCCATCCGGTGCTGACCCCCGCCTCGCAGGTCGCCCTGACGTTGCGCGCGGTCGGTGGGCTGACAACGGCCCAGATCGCCAGGGCGTTCCTGGTGCCTGAGGCGACCATGGCGCCGCGGATCAGCCGGGCCAAGCAGAAGATCAAGGCAGCCGGCGCGACATTCACGATGCCGCCGGATGCCGAGCTCGCCGACCGGCTGCAGTCGGTGCTGCAGGTGCTGTACCTGATCTTCAACGAGGGTTACACGGCAAGCTCCGGGCCCGACCTGCAGCGCGCCGAACTCACCGGTGAGGCCATCCGGCTGGCCCGCGAGGTCCACCGTCTCATACCCGAGAACGGAGAGGTGACAGGACTTCTCGCATTGATGCTGCTCAACGACGCCCGCCGGGCGGCCCGCAGCCGGGCGGACGGAAGCCTGGTGCCGATCGCCGAACAGGACCGCGATCTCTGGGATCGCGACGGGATCGCCGAAGGAGTCGCGCTACTCACCCGGGCGCTGACCCGGGGTGCGCTCGGGCCCTATCAGCTGCAGGCGGCGATCGCCGCGGTGCACGCCGAGGCCCGCACGGCACAGGACACCGACTGGCGGGAGATCGTCGGGCTGTACGGACTGCTCGAGCGGTTCGCGCCGACCCCGATGGTGACCCTGAACCGAGCTGTCGCGGTCGCCATGGTGGACGGCCCGCAGGCCGGGCTGGACCTGCTCGAGCACCTCGACTCGGACCGGCGGATGGACGGCAGCCACCGGCTCGACGCGGTCCGCGGACACCTGCTGGAGATGACCGGAGATCTCGCCGCGGCCGGGACGCACTACCGGCGTGCCGCGCGCCGCACCACCAGCATCCCGGAGCAGCGCTATCTGGAGTCCCGGGCCGCCCGCCTCGCCGACCCCAGCCGGTAACCCGGCGCGCTCGCGGCCCGGCTGCGGCACAGCCGCCGCCGACTACGGCGCCGGCCGCGCACCGCAGCGAGGTATCAGCGCGACCGCCGGCGCATCTGTTGGACGCCGAACGACCGGAAGGACCGCACTCCCGCGGAAACTCCGGTCCGTCCGATCCGACAGAGAGGCACTGACATGACGAATTTCACCCAGTCCGGCTACCCGGTGGTGGTGGACTACGGCGACCCACAATTGATCTCGAACCCGGTAGTGCCAGGCACCAACGACACGGTGAAGGTCTACGGCGGGCTGCGCAAGGGTGACACGGCAACCGTGCTGCTCTACGTGCTGGCCCGCTTCCACCGCGAGGTGGAACCGTTGCGTCAGGAGTCCGGCGTCTGGGGCTTCACCCCGAAGAAGATCACCGGCGGCGACGGCAGCACCTGGTCCAATCACGCCGGTGGGGTCGCCGTCGACGCGAATGCGGCCCGGCACCCGCAGGGATCGTCCGGGACGTTCACCGCGACGCAGGCCCAGGCCATCCGGGCCATCGTCGCCGACCTCGGCGGTATCGCCGACTGGGGCGGCGAATGGCAGGGCTCGACCACCGACGAAATGCACATCCAGCTGCACGGCGGAATCGCCGGCACCGGGCGCGTCGCCGAGGTCGCAGCAGCGATCAGGTCCAACAAGCTACCCCGGGTGCCGGCGGAGCTGCTCCACGGTGGGGCCGGCCCGAAGACGGGGCCCGTCGTCGAGCATCAGCCGCTCGTTCACCCGACGGCGCCCGACCACGCGCCGCCGTACCCGCTCGCCGCAGGCACCTACTACGGCCCGTTCGAAGGGCCGGCCGAATCCATTTCGGGTTCGGGATCGCACGACACCGAGGCCATGCGGCACGGTCTGGCGGTGTGGCAGTCGCGGATGCAGAAGAACGGCGCGTCCATCACCATCGACGGCTACTACGGCGCGGAGACCGGTTCGGTCGCGCGCCGGCTCCAGCAGACCAGCCACCTGGTGGTCGACGGCCTGATCGGCCCGAAGACCTGGCAGGCAGCCTGGGCCTGAATCTCGCGTGCGCTCTCACCGGCCCGACCACCGGCCGGCCCTGCTGCCACTCGTGCCGGGGCCGGCCGGTCACTCGTCCCGGCCGCCCGCGGTCATCCTGCGCCGATGCACACGAATCCCGCCGCGGCAACGTCGGCCGCGTCGTCACCCTGTCCGGCCACCGTGCTTCTGGCCCGGCGCAACGCGTCCGCCGGGCCGTGCCCGGCCGCGAGCCGGCGATGGAAGGACAGCATCAGTGGACGGCTTGCCTCGTCCGGCACCGGGCTGACGGTGGCGACGACGCACCGGGTTCCCGCGGACAGGAATGACGCGCCCAATCCGAGTACCTCGTCGCCGGGGTGCACCGCGGGCAGTCCGGACTCGCACGCCGAGAGCACCACCAGACCCGGTGGTCGCCGCAGTCCCTGCAGGTCGTACCCGGTCAAGGAACCGTCCGCCAGATGCAGCGCGGAGAACAACGGGTTGTCCGCGCGGAAGGTACCGTGGGCCGCGATGTGCACCAGCCCGGCGCCGTCCATGGCGGCCAGGACATCGCCGACTCTCGCCCGATTCCCGGTGAACCGCAACGCCTTCGGGGCACGACGCGCCAGTTCGGCAACCTCACGTCGGCCGCCGGGCAGACCCGGTCCGCTGACCAGGACGGTATGCCGGCCCGCCGCGACCCGACCGTTCTGCGCGCGCAACCACAGGGCGGCCGACGGCACCACCGATACCGCACGGCGCCGGCAGCTCGGCAGTGCCGACCATGGCAGCGCATGCAGACCCCGGGTGGGCACCACCACGAGGTCGCGATCGTCCAACCGGTGGCGCACCGGGCCGAGCAGCAACTGATCGAGCTTCGCCGCTCTGGTACGGACGAGATCCCAGGCAGCGGAACGGACCTCCGCACTCCCCCGCTGATAGGCGCAGCGCCGCAGCCCGTATCGCAGTGCGTCCAACTCTGCCTCCACCAGGTCCCGGGAACCCAGCACCACCAGTTCCGAACGCCGACCGCCGCCGACCACCACCGCCCAGACCTGGCCACCCTCCTCGACGTACTCGACCAGCACGCTGTCCCCGAGTGCGTCGGCAAGCGCCCGTGGTCGCAGTGCCGCCGCCGGCGCCGCGGCTCCGCGCACGTGCCGGGTGCGATCGCGCACCACCAGTTCCAGGTCGGCCTGCCGTCGGAGCAGGCTGGACGCCTCGCTGCGCCCGGCGCCGTCCAGTGCACCTTCCACCTGGCGCAGGCCGGCGAGCGCGTCCGCGAGCACCCTGTCCCGCGGTGGCCGGGCCGGCGGCATCCGCAACGCTCCGGCCCTCCACCGCTCGGCCCACTGCAGCACCGCATCCGCCGCACCGGCCCGCAGCGCCACCTGCAGGCCGGTGGCGGCGAGGTCCGCGCCGTGCCCGGCGGCGAAGGCCCGCAGCTCGACCGCGCCGAGACCGGCCCGGAAGTCGTCCAGCACCCGCAGGCCGGCCCGCAGCGCGGAGAGCGCGCCGGAGGTCCGGCCCAGCGAGAGCCGCAGCAGCGCCTCGGCGTGCCACGCCCGGGCCCGCAGGTCGGCCGGCCCACGCCGACGTGCGGACGCCGCAGCATCGAGCAGCCGGCGCGCCGCGGCGGGCCGACCGAGGCCGATCTCGATCCGCGCCCGGATCAGTTGGAGGTCCAGAGCAGCAGTCGCCCAACCGGTTTCGGCCAGGGCGGGTGCGCACGCCCTGGCCAACCGCAGGGTACCGGCGTCCGCCGTGCCGGCCTGCCAGTCCGCCCGGACCATCAGGTAGCCGGCCAACGCCGCCCACCCGGGCCGGTGCTGACGTTGGGCGGCCCGCCGTGCGGTCGACGCCGCCGCACGCGCCACCGTCGGATCGTCACCCAGCAACGCAGCTCGGGACAGCACGAGCCGGGCGTCGACAGCGTCGATGCCGTTGCCCGACCGGTCGTAATCGGCGGCAGCCTGCTGGGCCGCCCTGCGCGCCTCCGGCACCAGGAACACCGCGAGCAGCGCCTGCGCACGCTCGATCGGCAGCAGCCCAAGAGGCCGGTCCGCCGCTCGGTACCGCCGCTCGGCATCGTCGAACGCCGCCAACGCCCCCGGTAGATCGCCGTGGACGGACAGCGCCAGGGCCTGGTTGTGTCGGACCATCGCGATCCGGCCTGGATGGCCCGTAGCGCGGTAGCCGGCTTCGGCGAGAGTGAGGTCCCGGTCGGCTGCCCCCCACCGCCGCAGCGCTACCTCGTTGATGCTGCGGTTGGTCCGGATGTCGGCCTCGAGCAGCGGGTCGCCGCCGGCCCGGCGGAGGACGACCAACGCCGCGCCGTAGGCCCGGCTCGCTTCGTCGTACCGACCCAGCTCGTTGCAGATCAGCCCGCGGAGCATCCGCGCCCGGGCTCCCGCCACGCCATGAAGAACCGCTGCGGCCCGGTCGCTCTCGATCAGGGCGGCGGCCGGTGTGCCGGCCAGCGTCAGCATCCAGCCGAGCGACAGACGGACCTCGGCGGCCCGCGTCGTCAGGTCGTTGCGGAGTGCCCGGCGGAGCGCCGACCGCAGGTGCTGATCCGCCGCGGCCAACTCGCCGAGCGCGGTGGCGGCCATCCCGGCAGCGCGACCGGCGATCACCAGCGACTCCGGATCGCTGCTGGTGCGGGCGATCCGCTCGGCAATCCGGCGGGACTCGCGTGGCCTGGTGTACGCCTGATCCACGGCCCGGGAGGCCTCGACGATCGCACGCTCACGGTCCGCCGGTGAGCGTGCAGCTGATCGCGGACGGGGCCGCCGCAGGTGAGACATACCGCTCATCCTCGCTGCTCACTACGGTGTATCCGAGGGCGGTCCGCCCACTCTGCGTGGTACCAGGCTCCCGATGGGGCCCGCACCGACAGGAGACGCCATGCCCACACCTGGAGACCACGACCGAGCGCCCGACGTAGGTGGCTCGGTCGCTGAGCATCACAGGTTCATTCCTGCGGCCGACGGCGGCTTCATTCACACGGCCAACGGCGGCCGGGTCGGCACCGGTGCCGGATGGCCGGTTCCGACCGCGCCCATCCAGGCCGACTCGATCGACCCGGTGGATGAACCGATCGTCGGCGTCATCGACTCCGGGTTGATCACCGACGGCGACGGCGCCCCCCACAGCTTTCTCCGCGGTCACGCGACGAGGCTCCGCGGCGCCCTCGATGAGGATCCTGTCCCGGCCGGCGACCCGACTTCACTGCACGGGCACGGAACCTTCGTCTGCGGGGTCATCCTGCGCAACGCGCCGGGGGCGACGCTCACGGTTCGGCGGGCCCTGCTCGACGAGAATGTCGACGATGGCCTCTACGAGGACGAACAGGTGGCACAAGCCATCCGGGAGCTGGTCCGGGCCGGCGCCACGATCATCAACATGTCGTTCCAGGGCGTCGATCCTGAACAGACCCAGCCGCTGGGCATCCGCGATGCGATGCAGGAGGCCGCCGCGCTCGGGGTGCTGTTCGTCGCCGCCGGCGGGAACGACCCCGACAGCAAGCACTTCTTCCCCGCCGAGTATGCCGATCCGGTGTTCGACACCGACCCGGACCTCAGGCTCAGCGATCACGTCATCGCGGTGGGAGCAGTCGACGAGACCCTGTCCGGCCCCAGCGACAGATTCGCCGAACCCCCGCCGCCGAACGCCGGGTTCAGCGCTCCGAAGCACTGGATCCACGCCACCGCGAACGGCGTGAACGTCCTCGGCCCGTGGGTCGGCCAGGGTTCCCAACCCGGACTCGCCGGCTGGGCCCGGTCCAGCGGGACGTCGTTCGCGGCGGCGATCGTCACGGGCCGGATCGTCAGCATGGCGCACAGCACGGGCGTCACTCCGTTGGCAGCGGCCGCTGAACTCCAACTGCTCGGGAAGGGTCTGCGCTACCCCGTCTACCTGCTCGGCGCCGACAGCCCCGGCTCCGCACCGTCGAGACCCTGATCATGGCCGAGGACCCGGTACTCAGCGACCTGGTGCAACGCGCAAGGGCCGGCGACCAGGGAGCCTGGAACGCTCTGGTCGACCGGTATTCCGCGCTCCTGTGGTCGGTCTGCCGTCGATACCGGATGCCCGACGCAGATGCTGAGGACGTCTGCGCAACCGTGTGGTTGCGGCTGATCGAACACCTGTCGTCCATCCGGAACGTCCAGGCGCTGCCCGGTTGGCTGGCCACCACCACGTCCCGGGAGTGCCTGCAGGTACTGCGGTCCCGGGCCAGGCAGCGGCCGGTCGACGCGCTGGACTTCGACCGCGCCGACGGCGCACCCGAAGTGGCCACCGACCTGTTGGCCGCCGAGGAACGCAGCGCACTCCGGACTGCTTTCGCCGAGCTGCCCGAACGTTGCCGCCGGTTGCTCGCCCTGCTGTTCGGCGAGAAGGCCCCGGCCTACACCGATATCGGCGCCAGCATGTCGATGCCGGTCGGCGCCATCGGACCCACCAGGGCGCGCTGCCTGGAGCGGCTGCGCGCCGCCCCCGCGATCGTCGCGCTGCGGCGTAGCGGCTTCGAGAGTCCGGAGGCAGCACGATGACCCGCGACGACTGGGATGACGACACCGCGCTGCTCGCCGACCTGGCTGCCGCGCTGACCGAAGGGGACGCGGTCCCGTCGCGGATCGCCGAGGCCGGGCGGCAGGCGTTCGCCTGGCGCTCGATCGACGCCGAGCTGGCCCAGCTGACCGTCCAGCAGGAGTCCGCTGTGGTCCGGGCCGGTCCGGACAGCCCGCTGACGTTGTCCTTCGAGGCCGGGCCGCTGACCATCGAGATCGAGATCAGCGGTAGCACATTGCGTGGGCAGCTGGCGCCACCGCAACCCGGAACGGTCGAGATCGTCGGCGGGAGCAGCACTTCCCGGCAGGTGAGCGCAGCGGCTGATGGCTACTTCGTGGTCGAGAACCTGCCGGCAACATCGATACGGCTGCGGGTGCGCACGCTCGATCGGGAGGTGCTCACCCCCTGGTTCTCCGCCGAGCAAGACCCGTGACCCGCTGAACCGGCGCCGAACCGGCGGCCTCCGCTGCACGCGACGAATAGCCGGGTGTCAGGCCTTGTCCCGCAACAGCTTCCGGACCGCACGCTCGACCGTGTCGGTCGCGGCGATGGCGACCAGTTCATCGCCGGATCCGGTGGCGGTGCGTCGGGCCCTGGCCACCGACGTCCCGATCGTGGCGTTGTGTTCGAATGCCTCCACCACCCGCGGGTCGATGTAGGAGCCACGGCACACCGCCGGGGTATTGCCGAGCACGTCCGACACCTGGGCGACCGCGACCCGGACCGCCTTCTTCCGAGTGGTCGCACTCCAGCCCTTCGCCGGCGCCTGGGCGGCCTGCTCGGCCAGGGCCACCGCGGCCAGCACGGTGCCGTGCCAGGTGCGGAAGTCCTTGGCCGAGAAGTCCGGCCCGAGAATCTCCTTCAGGTATCGGTTGATCGCCGCGCTGCCGACCGGCCGCCACTGGCGGCCGTCCCGGTAGCTCAGCAGTTCAGGATTGCCCGATCTCCGGCGCATCAGCACATCGATGCTGCCGGCCAGCCGCGGGTCGTCGATCCGCTCGACCCGACGCAGTCCGGACTTGGCGGTGTAGTCGAAGACGAGCGCGCCGCGTTCCCGGCGCACCTGGTCCCGGCGAATGGTCGCCAACCCGAAACTGCCGTTGGCCTCGGCGTAGACCTCGCCCCCGACCCGGAAGTGGCCACGATCCAACAGGCTGAATGCGGTGGCCAGTGCCCGCTCGGCCGGCATGCCGTCTCGCCCCAGATCCTCGGTGACCTCCCGCCGCGCCCCCGGTAGCAGCGCCGCGAAGTCGACCACCCTGGCGAATTTGCGAACATGCCGGCTCGTGGTCCAATCCGCGTGGTAGAGGTACTGCCTACGGCCGGCCTCGTCGGTGCCGACGGCCTGGATGTGCCCGTTGGGCCACGGCGAGATCCACACGTCCCGCCAGGCCGGCGGGATCACCAGCGCCTCGATCCGCTCCCGGTCCGCCGCTGCGGCCGGCCGCCCGTCGCTGTCCACGAACTGCCAACCGCGACCACGTCGTCTCCGGGTCAGACCCGGGCGGTCGGGCGAAGACCTGCGCAGCCGGACCATGAGCACCGCCTTTCCGCTCGGGCAGTGCCCGGATCTGCGCGACTGCAACCGCTCCCCCGGTGTTGCTGACGCGGTGGAACTGCCCGGACGCGCTAGCGTCCGCATCCATGGGTCCGATCGAGGCAGTGCGCCGGACACCGTCCGCGCTGCTGCTGCTCGTCCAGCTGACCGGTCTGCTGGTCTACCCGGCGATGGAGGGCACAGTCGCCGGCCGGCTGGCCTTCGAGCTGCTCTCGATCGTCGTCCTGGTGCTCGCTGTGTTCTCGGTCCGGGCGACACCCGGACTGACCTGGGTGAGCATCACCCTCGGACTGCCGGCCGTGATCCTCTCGGTGATCGCGACCATCTGGCCGAACGACGCGCTGATCCCGTGGTGGGCCGGGCTGCACGCGGCGTTCTACTTCTACGCGGCCTACTGCCTGCTCCGGTATGTGCTGGCCGACCGGGATGTCACCGTTGACGAGCTCTTCGCCACCGGCGCCACCTTCACCCTGGTCGCCTGGGGGTTCGCCTACCTGTACCTGCTGGTGCAGGCGTGGTTCCCGGTCTCGTTCACCGCCGCGGTGGCACCGGCGGCGCCGCGCACCTGGATGGAGGTGCTGTTCCTCTCGTTCACCACGCTGACCAGCACCGGCCTTTCCGACGTCACACCCATCAGGGCGTTCGCCCGCTCGATGGTGATGTTCGAGCAGCTCGCCGGGGTGGCCTTCCTGGCCATGGTGGTGTCCAGGCTGGTCGCCCTGTCAGCGGCCCGTCGAGCCGGTTGAGACCCGCCAGCGGCCGCCGTCGGACCGCTGTCGGGTCCCGCTCGTAGGGTGGAGGTCATCATGAGCGACAAGTACCTGGCCCGGATCGCCGCGCTGCTGCGCAAGGCCGAGAGCACCGACAACGAACACGAGGCCGACGCGTACCTGCAGGCCGCGCAGCGACTCGCGACACTCTCCGCGGTCGATCTGGCCGTTGCCAGGGCGCACACCGCCACCCGGGAGCGCCGGGCCGTGCCCACCATGCGCGAGGTCGAGATCGGCGAGGCCGGCCGCCGCGGCCTGCGCACCTTCGTCGCGCTGTTCCTGGCCATCGCCCACGCCAACAACCTCACCTGCGACGTCGCCCGAAACTCGACGAGGGTGTTCGCCTACGGGTTCGACACCGACATCGACGCCGCCGAGCAGTTGTACAGCTCCCTGGTGGTACAGATGGTCCGGACATCGGACGCCTACATCAAGTCCGGTGCCTACGCCGAGGAGCTGGTGCTCCGCGAGGTCCAGGTGCCGGATCACCGCCGGCCGGGGGTGCTGCGGCGCCGCTACGAACAGCGACCGGTACACGCGACCACGGCGCGGATCAACTTCCAACTGGCGTTCGGGGCCCGGATCGGCCGACGGCTCGGCGAGGCCCGACGGGTCACCGAGCAGGAGCTGGTCGCACAGGACACCAGCACCGGAACCGCTCTCGCCTTGCGCGCGCGGGAGGTCGAGCTGGCCGACCACTACCGGAGTGCCTCGACCGCCCGGGGCAGCTGGAGCGGCAATCGCGCCCAGGCCGGCCACGCGGAGTTGTCCCGCAGGGCCGGAGACCGGGCGGGCCGGGCCGCCCGGCTGTCGGCCCCGGAAGCGGTCAGCGGTCCGGGCGCGGCGCTGACCCGCGGGGACCGTTGACGGGGCCGGCCCCGACGGCACCCGTCAGGGACGCGCAGCGCGCCAGGGTGTACGAGGCGGAGAATCTGGTGCTCGCGATGTTCGACCGGTCCGCCGAGTATCCGGTCGTCCAGGTGGCCGGATCGTCGGTGACGCTGCCGATGGAGCGTCGGTTCGCCTCCATCGATTCGACGCAACGCTACGTCGAGGCGGTGCTCGCCCTCGGGTGGGTGCGGGCGCAGTGGCCGCGCGCGGCAGTGCCCGTGACGGTCCGCCGCCGGGCCGGCGCAGCCAAAGCCCACTATGACGCAGCCACCGGCGTCATCGCGGTGCCGACGCACGTCGGCAACACCGCCTGGGCGCTGCGCGAGCTGGTGATCCTGCACGAGCTGGCCCACCACCTCACCGACCCGGACGAACCGGCGCACGGGCCACGGTTCGCGTCGAATCTGGTCGAGCTGGCCGGCGGGGTCGTGGGAGACGAAGCTGCTTTCCTGCTCCGGGTCTGCCTGGCCGATGCCGGCGTCCGACTGGGCTGACCCAGCCCACCGCACCCGAGCACCGCCCGACCGCGCCCCCTGCCCGACCGTGCGTCCTTGCCCGACCCGGCCCACCCGACCGCACCGGCGCCGCCGGTATCAACACCAGGGCACAGCCTCTCCTACCAAGTCAGCCCGTCGTCCGCACCCACCCTGGGGGTTGCCATGGCACGCTCCGTCTCCGCCGTTCCCACCAAGACCGCTCCGGGCAAAGCCGCCCCCGCCACCCGCGCGGCCGCCAAGACCCGGAACGCGACGCCCGCAGCCGGCCGGAAGAAGGCGGCGGTGGCGGCCGCGGCGACCCAACCGTTGGCGGACTTCCTGTCCGCGGCCGGCACCCTGACGCTCGCCGACCGACGTCTCATCGTCGATCAGGCCCTGCTCCTGCTGGAGCAGAACTACGCGCATCTGCCGCTGAAGGAGGCGATGCATGCGGTCAACCCGGTGCAGCGGCTCCGGGTGCTGCGGTCGAAGCTCGAGCACCAGACCGACGCGGTGATGGAGGCCGAGTGGATGTTCCACGCGGAGATGTCCGCGGTCTTCCATTCCGTCCGCGACCTGCACACCAACTACCTGCTGCCGGCCCCGTTCGCCGGGAAGATCGCCTACCTGCCGTTCGCCATCGAGAAGTGCCGCGAGAACGGCAAGGACCACTATCTGGTGACCAGGCTGGCCACCGGATGGACCGGTGCGACCCAGTTCAAGCCCGGCGTCGAGGTGACGCATTGGAACGGCACTCCCATCGCCCGGGCGGTAGCGATCAACGGCGCGCTGTTCGCCGGTAGCAACACCGCCGCGAACCTGGCCCGCGGACTGGAATCGCTGACGTTGCGGCCGCTGGTGATCCAGCTGCCTCCGGTGGAGGACTGGGTGACGGTCAGCTACCTCGACCTGAACGGCACCGCCCGTGAACTCCGGGAGAGCTGGGTGGTGGCGACCAATCTGCCGCCGATGAGCGACCTGGACGCGTTGACCCCGGCCGCTGCTGCGATGGGCCTCGACCTGGACTCTGACGAGAAGTCTCGCGCCAACAAGCTGCTGTTCGTGCCCGAGGTGCTGCGCGCCGAGGGCGGCACCAGCTCGGCGTCGCTGGCCCAGCCGACCGCGGTCGGTGCCGCCGATCTGCCGACCACCATGCCCGGCGTGTTCCGGGCCAGGGCCGTGACCACCGCCTCCGGCACCTTCGGGCATCTGCGGATCTTCACCTTCTCGGTGAACGACGCGGTCGCGTTCCGCACCGAGTTCGTGCGACTGGCCGCCGCGCTCCCGCAGACCGGGCTGATCGTCGACGTGCGCGACAACGGCGGCGGCCTCATCTACGCCTCCGAGTTCACCCTGCAGACGATGACCCCGCACCCGATCTCGCCCGAGCCGGTCCAGTTCCTCTCCACCCCGCTCAACCTGCGGATCTGCACCCGCCACAAGGACAATCCGGCCGGCATCGACCTCGGTCCGTGGTTCGAGTCCCTCGATCAGGCGGTGGAGACCGGCGCGACCTTCTCGGCGGCCAAACCGATCAGCCCGGTCGAGGGAGCGAACGAGATCGGCCAGACCTACCACGGTCCGGTGGTTCTGGTCACCGACGCCCGCTGCTATTCGGCCACCGACATCTTCGCCGCCGGCTTCGCCGATCACCGGATCGGCAGCATCCTGGGCGTCGACGACAACACCGGCGCCGGTGGCGCGAACGTCTGGACCCACGCCCTGCTGCAGCAACTGCTCGAGCTGCCTACGCCGCCCGATGCCGCCAGTCCCTACCAGGATCTGCCCGGCGGCACCAACATGCGGGTGGCGATCCGACGCACGCTACGGGTCGGCGAGCTCTCCGGAACCCCGGTCGAGGACCTCGGGGTGCGGCCGGACTCCGTCCACGCGCTGACCCGCGCCGACATCCTCTCCGGCAACGTGGATCTGCTGAACGCAGCCGGGCAGCTGCTCGCCGCCATGCCGGTCCGTCGGCTGCTGGCGACCTCGGTGCTGACCGGCAGCACGGCCACGGTGACGATCGACGCCGGCGGCATCGACCGGGTTGATCTGTACCTCGACGAGCGGCCGCTGAGTACCGAGGACATCGCCCCGGCCGCCGGGCCGATCGCCATCGACGTGGTGAACGTGGTGGCCGGTCAGGTCGTCCGACTCGCCGGCTACAACGCCGGCGCGCTGGTGGCGGCCAGGCGCATCACGGTCTGAAGCAGCGCGTCTGAACCAGCGCGGTCTGAAGCAGCGCGGTCTGAAGCAGCGCGGTCTCAAGCAGCGCGGTCTCGAGCAGCGCGGTCTGGGCAGCGCCGGCTGAGCCGCACGGTCTGGGTATGTCGCCGGTGACCATCAGGTCGTGATCATCACGACTACGCGCCTTGCGGCCCGACAACACCGTCACTCACACCGCGACCGCGAGCTCCGGTCCGGCCGGGGTGTGCTGCTCCCGGAGCCGGGCGCCGGCGAACCGCACCAGCACTGCGAGAGTGACGACGAGGAACAGCACGAGCAGCCGCTGGCTGAGACCGCTCACCGCGGACAGCGCGGAGAGATCGGCGAAACTGCTGTGCGGCAACAGCTGCGGCAGGAAACCGAGCAGGAACAGCAGGCCAGCCAGGATGGCCGCGACCGACAACCGTCGCAGCCGCCGGGCGACCTGCGAGTCCTCGCTGCCGATCCGCCGGACGAGGGTGAGCGCGGCGAGCAGCGGCATCACCAGCAGCACCATCGACGAGTAGCGGTGAACCTCGCCGCGCCAGGTCACGGTCAGGTTGGCGACATCGGCGGGGAACACCGCGGCGGCGAGGCCACCTGCTCCGCCGGCGCGCAGCAACCCGACCGCAGCGCGGGTCCCGCTCAGCGTGGCCGCCACGGCTCCGGCGGCGCCGATCATCCCCACTGCCAGCAGTACCAGGCCGACCGGAAAGAGCCAGCCGCCGTTGGCGTGGACGTAGGTGCTCAGCGCGTCGGTGATCGGGTTGCGTTGCGGGAACGCGAGAACCTGCATCTGGACGATCGCCAGGACGGCGGCGAGCAGCACCGCCGGGGTCCACCGGGTCAGGGCAACTGCCGTTCCGGAGTACCGGCGCGTGGTGAGCTGCAGTGCATCGGGGCCGGCGATCCGGGGGGCGATGAGAACCATGGATCGAGCCTGCGGCAGCGCGGGTCCGTTGCCCATCCGGGTATCCCCCGAATCGGTAGGCATGCCACCCCCACCCTGCTCCGGGGTTCGCCCTCCCATGGCGGTCGGCGACCGCGGTCACCGCACCCGGATCAGGCCCTCCTGGACCACCGTCGCGAGCATCCGGCCATCCTGGGAGAAGAACGACCCGGTGCCGAGTCCGCGGGCGCCGGAGGCGCTGGGCGAGGTGATGTCGTACAGGATCCACTCGTCCACCCGGATCGGCCGGTGGAACCACATGGCATGGTCGAGGGACGCCAGTTGGACGTTGTCGAATCCGGCGGCCAGACCGTGCGTGGTCAGGACGGACTCCAGCAGCGTGAGGTCCGACACGTAGGCGAGCATGCACACGTGCAGCAGGTCGTCGTCCGGGAGAGTGCCATCAGCCCGGAACCAGACCTGCGTCCGGGCAGCGGGTTTCGGCCCGGACAGCCGGGACTCCCATGGCGGCTCGGAGACATAGCGGATGTCGAACGGGCGGGGTATCCGCCCCCACACCGCCAACCGGTCGCGGAACGGCGCCAGCCGCTCGGCGTAGGTGGGCAGCGACTCCGGATCAGGCACGTCCGGCATCTCCAGCCCGTGGTCGACGCCGGGCTCGTCCACCTGGAACGAGCCGGACATCGCGAAGATCGCCTTGCCGTGCTGGATGGCCACCACCCGTCGGGTGGTGAACGACTGACCGTCCCGGGTGCGGTCCACCTCATAGATGATCGGCACCCGAGGATCGCCCGGCCGCAGGAAGTAGCCGTGCAGCGAGTGCACCCGTCGATCGGGCGGGACGGTGCGCCCGACGGCCACCAACGCCTGCGCCGCCACCTGCCCGCCGAACACCCGGACCGGCGAGATCTCCGGGGAGACCCCGCGGAACAGGTTCTCCTCCAGCCGCTCCAGGTCGAGCAGCCCGACCAGGGCGTCGAGCACCGCCTGCCCGCGCGGTACCCCGTCCGTGTCCAGGGTCTGCTCGCTCATGTCGGACACGGTATCGGCCCGCGCCGTCAGGCGAGGTCGTCCTCGCCCAGTCGGTGCACCCGGATCAGGTTCGTCGAACCGGAGGTGTTCGGCGGTGAGCCCGCGACGATCACGACCGTGTCGCCCGGGTGGTAGCCGGGCACCTGCAGCATGGCCGCGTCGACCAACCGCACCATGGCGTCGGTCGAGTCCACCAGCGGAACCTGGAACACGTCGGTGCCCCAGGTCAGGGACAGTTGATTGACGGTGGAGGCGAGCGGGGTGAAGGCCAGCAGCGGCAAGGTGGTGTGCAGCCGGGCCAGCCGGCGCACCGTGTCGCCGCTCTGGGTGAACGCCACCAGCGCCTTGGCCTCGAGGCGTTCCCCGATGTCGCGCGCAGCGTAGGACAGCACGCCGCGCTTGGTCCGCGGGACGTGGGTGAGCGGCGGCACCACCACCGACTCGGTCTCGACCGCTTCGATGATCCGCGCCATGGTCCGGACCGTGACGATCGGATACTTGCCGACCGAGGTCTCTCCGGAGAGCATCAGCGCATCCGCGCCATCGAGCACAGCGTTGGCGACGTCGGACGCCTCGGCTCTCGTCGGCCTCGAGTGCTCGATCATCGAGTCCAGCATCTGGGTCGCGACGATCACCGGTTTGGCGTTCTCCCGGGCGATCTGCACCGCCCGCTTCTGCACCAGCGGGACCTGCTCGAGCGGCAGCTCGACGCCGAGATCTCCGCGAGCCACCATGATCCCGTCGAATGCCAGCACCACGGCCTCGAGATTGGCCACCGCCTCGGGCTTCTCCAGCTTGGCGATCACCGGTAGCCGCGGCGAGCCGACCTCGTCCATCACCTGGTGCACCAGGTCGACGTCGCTGGGCGAGCGGACGAACGACAGGGCGATGAAGTCGACACCCAGGCTCAGGGCGAACTTCAGGTCCGCGATGTCCTTCTCGGACATCGCGGGAACCGACACGTTCATCCCCGGCAGCGAGATGCCCTTGTTGTTGGAGACCGGGCCACCCTCGGTCACCGAACACCGCACGTCGTTGCCCTGAACATCGGTGACCACCAGACCGACCTTGCCGTCGTCGATCAGCAGCCGGTCGCCCGGGCGGGCGTCGTTGGCGAGGCCCGCGTAGGTGGTCGACACCCGGTCTCTGGTGCCGACGATGTCGTCGACCGTGATGGTGATCCCATCCCCGGTCTCCCACAGGTGCGGGCCGTCGGAGAACCGGCCCAGCCGGATCTTCGGACCCTGCAGGTCCGCGAGGATGCCGATCGGCTTGCCGGCCCGGAGCGCGACGTCCCTGACCCGCTGGTACACCACCCCGTGGTCGGCGTGGTCACCGTGGCTGAAGTTCATCCTGGCCACGTTCATCCCCGCGTCGACCAGAGCGGTGAGCTGCTCCTCGGAGTAGGTAGCCGGGCCCAGCGTGCACACGATCTTTGCGCGACGATCCATGCCCGCAGCCTAATGGCTTCTTGAACGATTCGGTGGCCGGGGTCACCTCGCCGGACCGGCCCGCGATGTGCTAGCACCGGGTAGCGCCAGGAGTGTGCCGCGATCAGCGCGCCGTGATCACATGGTGCGGTCAGCATGGTGCGATCAGCAGGTTGCGATCAGCAGGTTGCGATCAGCAGGTTGCGATCAGCGCAGTGCGACCGTGCTCGGCTCCAACGGATCCGGCAGCTCGGTGACCCCCCCGAGATAGGCGTCGACGCCGGCCGCGGCCGACCGCCCCTCGGCGATCGCCCAGACGATCAGCGACTGGCCCCGGCCGGCATCGCCGGCGACGAAGATCCCCGGCACCGTCGTCATGTACTCCTCGTCCCGGATGACGGTGCCGCGAGGGCCGATCGCCACGCCGAGCTCGTCGAGCAGGCCGGGCCGTTCCGGGCCGGCGAAGCCGAGGGCCAACAGCACCAGGTCCGCCTCCAGGTGCACCTCGGTGCCCTCGTCCGGGATGAAGCCGCCCGGGATGCGCTTGCCGCTGACCAGGTGCAGGCCGCTGACGTGCCCGTCGGTGCCCTCGAAGGAGGTGGAGTTGACGCCGAAGATCCGCTCGCCGCCCTCCTCGTGCGCGGCGGACATGCGCAGCATCAGCGGAAAGGTCGGCCACGGGGTCGACGGGTCGCGGGACGGCGGCGGCTGACCGTGGATGTCGAGCTGGCGGACCGAGGCGGCATTCTGCCGCAGCGCCGTTCCGTAGCAGTCGGCGCCGGTGTCGCCTCCGCCGATGATCACCACCCGCTTGCCCGCGGCGTCGATCGCCGAGCTCTCCAGGGTGCCTTCGCAGACCTTGTTGGCCTGCACCAGGTAGTCCATCGCCAGGTGGATGCCATCGAGCTCCCGGCCCGGCAGATCGACCTCGCGGGGCACCGTCGAACCGGTCGCGATCACGATGGCACCGAACCGGTTCCGCAGCTCCTCGACCGACAGGTCGACCCCGACATGGCAGTGCGAGATGAACCGGACCCCCTCGGCGGCAAGCTGTTCCAGCCTGCGGTCGAGGACGGCGCGGTCCATCTTGAACTCCGGGATGCCGTAGCGCATCAGGCCGCCGATACGGTCGTCCCGCTCGAACACGGTGACCTCGTGGCCCGCCCTGGCGAGCTGCTGCGCGGCGGCCAGCCCGGCGGGGCCGGAGCCGATGACGGCCACCCGATGTCCGGAGCTCAGCGCCGCCGGCCGCGGTACCAGGCCGCCGTCGGCGATCGCCCGGTCGGCGATCTCCTGCTCGACCAGTTTGATCGCCACCGGGTCGTCGCCGATGCCGAGCACGCACGATCCCTCGCACGGTGCCGGGCACAGCCGGCCGGTGAACTCCGGGAAGTTGTTCGTCGCGTGCAGCCGATCCGCAGCGTCCTCCCAGCGGCCCAACCGCACCAACTCGTTCCACTCCGGGATCAGGTTGCCGAGCGGGCAGCCGTGATGGCAGAACGGCACCCCGCAGTCCATGCACCTGGACGCCTGGGTCCGGGTCTTCTGCTCGGAGAACGGCTCGTACACCTCGCCCCAGTCGCGCAGCCGCAACGGGATCGGCCTGCGCTTGGGGGTCTCCCGGCCGTGCTCGAGGAACCCGGTCGGATCAACCATGGCTGGCCTCCATGATCAGCTCGTCGGCGTCGACGCCCCTGGACTCCGCTTCGGCCCTGATCTCCAGGATCCGGCGGTAGTCCCGCGGCATGATGCGCACGAAGCGGCCGGCCGAGGAGTCCCAGTCGTCGAGGAGCGCGCCGGCGATCTCCGAACCCGTCAGATCGGTGTGCGAGCGCAAGGTCTCGCCCAGCCAGACCACCTCGTCGGCGGCCAGCGGCTCGACATCGACCAGTTCGGGGTTGATCTTGGTGGTGACCGCGTCGAGCAGGTAGGCGATGCCACCGCTCATGCCGGCGGCAACATTCCGGCCGGTCGGGCCGAGGATGACGACCCGACCACCGGTCATGTACTCGCAGGCGTGGTCGCCGGTGCCCTCGGCGATCATCAGCGCGCCGGAATTGCGCACCGCGAACCGCTCCCCAACCGTGCCCCGCAGATAGAGCTCGCCGGAGGTCGCGCCGTAGCCGATGGTGTTGCCGGCGATCACCTCCGGCGCGGTGGCAACGGCTCTCGCCGCCGCATCGTCGGCCTGCGGCCGGACAACGATGGTTCCGCCGGACAGCCCCTTCGCGACGTAGTCATTGGCGTCGCCCTGCAGGTTCAGGGTGATCCCCCTCGGCAGGAACGCCCCGAACGACTGGCCGGCGGTGCCGATCAGATCGACGTGGATGGTGCCGGGTGGCAGCCCGTCAGGTCCGAACCGCCTGGTGACCTCGGAACCGAGCATGGTTCCCGCGGTGCGATCGACGTTGCGGATCGTGCTGGCGATCCGTACCGGCAGCGCGTCCTCGAGGGCGTCGCCGGCCCTGGCGATCAACCGGGCGTCCAGGGTGCGGGACAGGTCGTGGGTGGCCGGCCGCACACAGGAGTGGTTGCTGTCAACGTCGGCGACCTGCAGCAGCGGTGAGAGGTCCAGACCGTGCGCACGGTGGTGCGCGACGGCCGGCTCGATGTCCAGCAGCTCGGCATGCCCGACCGCTTCGTCGATGGACCGGAAACCCAGCGCCGCAAGGTATTCCCGGACCTGTTCGGCGAGGAACAGGAAGAACGTCTCGACCAACTCCGGGGTGCCGGTGTAGCGCTCGCGCAGCACCGGGTTCTGGGTGGCGATGCCCACCGGGCAGGTGTCGAGGTGACACACCCGCATCATCACGCAGCCGGCAACCACCAGCGGCGCCGTGGAGAAACCGAACTCCTCCGCGCCGAGCAGGGCCGCCACGATCACATCCCGACCGGTCTTGAGGCCGCCGTCGACCTGCAGCCGGATCTGCTCGCGCAGCTTGTTCAGCCGCAGGGTCTGCTGCGCCTCGGCCAGTCCGAGCTCCCACGGCTGGCCGGCGTGCTTGAGCGAGGTGAGCGGCGCCGCACCGGTGCCGCCGTCGTACCCGGCGACGATCACCGTGTCCGCGTGCGCCTTGGCGACCCCGGCGGCGACGGTGCCGACGCCGGGCTCGGAGACCAGCTTCACCGACACCCTGGCCACCGGGTTGGCGTTGCGCAGGTCGTGGATCAGCTGCTTGAGGTCCTCGATGGAGTAGATGTCGTGGTGCGGCGGCGGCGAGATCAGCCCGACACCGGTGGTGGCGTTGCGGGTCGAGGCGATCCACGGATAGACCTTGTGACCCGGGAGTTGGCCGCCCTCACCGGGTTTGGCGCCCTGCGCCATCTTGATCTGGATCTCGGCGGCGTTCACCAGGAACGCGCTGGTGACGCCGAACCGGCCGGACGCGACCTGCTTGATCGCCGAGCGGCGCTCGGGGTCCAACAGCCGGTCGACATCCTCGCCGCCCTCGCCGGTGTTCGACCGTCCACCCAGCCGGTTCATCGCGATGGCCAGGTCCGTGTGCGCCTCCGCCGAGATGGAGCCGTAGCTCATCGCCCCCGTGACGAAGCGGCGCACGATGTTCGCCGCCGGCTCGACCTCCTCCAACGGCACGGAGACGGTGTCGTCCGTGCGGATCTCGAACAGGCCGCGGAGGGTGGCGCCGTCCTTCGACAACCCGTCGACGGTGTCGGTGTAGCGCCGGAACACCGATTCCTGCTTGGACCGGGTGGCGTGCTGCAGCAGGTACACCGTCTCCGGGTTGAACAGGTGCAGTTCGCCCTCGCGGCGCCACTGGTAGTCGCCGCCGACCTCCAGGCCACGGTGCTCCCTGGCCGCCGCGTTGCCGGTGAAGGCCAGTCCGTGCCGGGTTGCCACGTCCGCGGCGATGACTCCGAGGTCGGAGCCGCCGGCCGGTGCTGTTGTCCCTTCGAAGTACTCGTCGATCACCTGCTTGTCCAGGCCGAACGAGGCGAACACCTGCGCCCCGGTGTAGGAGGCGACAGTGGAGATGCCCATCTTGCTCATCACCTTGAGCACGCCCTTGCCGAGCGCGTACACCGTGTTGCGCAGGGCCGTGCGCGGCGAGACGGAGCCGAGTAGGCCCTGTGCGGCGAGGTCCTCGACTGTCTCCAGGAGCAGGTAGGGGTTGATCGCGGCGGCCCCGTAGCCCAGGAGCAGCGCGATGTGGTGCACCTCCCTGGCGTCACCGGCCTCGACCACCAGGCCGACCTGGGTGCGCGTGCGGCCACGTACCAGGTGGTGGTGCACGGCGGAGGTGAGCAGCAGCGATGGGATCGGCGCCCGGGTGGCGTCGGAGTCGCGGTCCGACAGGATCAGGATCCGGGCACCCGCGGCGATGGCCTCGTCGGCCTCCCGACGGCACCGCTCCAGCGCGTCGGCCAGTCCCGGGCCACCGCGCTCCACCTCGAACAGGCCGGTGATCACCGCGGACGCGAATCCCGGCAGGTTGCCGTCGGCGTTGATCCCGACAAGCTTGGCCAGCTCGTCGTTGTCGATCGCCGGATAGGGCAGCACCACCTGTCGACAGGAGGCCGGCGAAGGTTCCAGCAGGTTGCGCTCCGGGCCGATCACCCCGGCCAACGAGGTGACCACCTGTTCCCGGATGGCGTCCAGCGGCGGGTTCGTCACCTGTGCGAACAGCTGGGAGAAGTAGTCGAAGAGCAGTCGCGGGCGTCGGGACAGCACCGCCTCGGGGGTGTCGGTACCCATCGAGCCGATCGCCTCGGTTGCCTTTCCGGCCATCGGGGAGATGATGATCCGGAGCTCCTCCTCGGTGTAGCCGAACACCTGCTGGCGGCGCAGCACAGCGTCGTGCACCGGAGCCACATGGTCCCGCTCGGGCAGGTCCTCCATCCGGATGATGCCGGCGTCCGCCCAGTCGCGGTACGGGTGCTCCGCCGCGAGCGCCCCCTTGACCTCGGCGTCGTCGACGATCCGCCCGGCCACCGTGTCCACCAGGAACATCCGGCCCGGCTGCAGCCGGCCGCGCTCGACGACCTTGTGCGCCGGGATCGGCAGCACGCCGGACTCGCTGGCCAGCACCACCGTGCCGTCGTCGGTGCGCCACCACCGGCCCGGCCGCAGCCCGTTGCGGTCCAGCACGGCGCCGAGGAGTCGACCGTCGGTGAAGGTGACGCAGGCCGGCCCGTCCCACGGCTCCATCAACGAGGAATGGAACTCGGCGAACCCGCGGAGCTCCGGGTCCATCGCGAGGTTGTTCTCCCATGCCTCCGGCACCATCATCAGCACCGCATGCGGCAGCGACCGGCCACCGAGGTGCAGCAGTTCGAGCACCTCGTCGAATGACGCCGAGTCCGACGCCCCAGGGGTGCAGATCGGGTACACCCGGGACAGGTCGCCCGGGATCAGATCGGTGGCCAGCAGCGCCTCTCGAGCCCGCATCCAGTTCCGGTTGCCGCGCACCGTGTTGATCTCGCCGTTGTGCGCGATGAACCGGTACGGGTGGGCCAGTGGCCAGGCCGGGAACGTGTTGGTGGAGAACCGGGAGTGCACCACGACGATCGCGCTCTCCACGCGCTCGTCGGTGATGTCCGGGAAGAACGCGGGCAGCTGCTCGGTCGTCAGCATTCCCTTGTAGACCAGGGTGCGGCTGGACAGTGACGGGAAGTAGACACCGACGCCGGCCGCAGTGGTCTCGTGTTCGATCCGCTTACGGGCCGGGAACACCAGGCGGTCGAGCGCGAGGCCGTGCGCTCGCGCCCCATCGGGACCGGCCGGGGTCGTCAGGAACAGCTGCTCGAAGGCCGGCATCACGTCCAGGGCCATCCGGCCGACACCGGCCGCGATCGGCTCCGTCGGCACGTCGCGCCAGCCGAGCAGCTCCAGGTTCTCCTCGGCCAGGATCCGCTCGATGATGGCCCTCGCCCGGTCACGCTCGTCACTCGCGACCGGGACGAACGCGACCCCGACAGCGAAAGCTTCGCCGTCCGCCTCCGGCGGAACGGTGGGCAGCTCGAACGGCACCACGTCCCGCAGGAAGCCGGTCGGGACCTGCAACAGGATGCCGGCACCGTCACCGACCGCGGGATCAGCGCCGGCGGCACCGCGGTGGTCCAGGTTGATCAAGGCGGTGACGCCGTCCGCGACGATCCGGTGACTGCGGCGACCGGCAATATCGACGACGGCAGCGACACCGCAGCCGTCGTGCTCGAAAGCCGGGTCATAGAGCCCCTGGGGGGCGGGTATTGCCGAGTACAGCACGGCAGCCCTCCGCATCGTCGTACGCGGAGCCGTTGGTGACTCCGCCCTTGACCGTCGGCGCACGGCAGCGGCGCTCTCGGGTCGAACCGTGTCACCGCACCGTCGACCGGGTCAGGATCGCGTCACGGGACTGGAGCGGGGTGGTCGGCATGGGCGGGATCACCGCGGTCCGTCGTCCACCCCTGAGGGTCACCAGGACGGCGGTGGCCTGATGAGCGTGAGACTACAGGACCGGGCCCGCCTGACTCACCCTGCAGGACGCGGGATCGCACGGTCGCCGTCGCGGATCCGCCGGGTGGTTCGACTACCCCGGATCGGCGGTGCGATCCACCGAGGGAGCGACCGGCGGGGACGCCTCCCGATGGTCGGCCCCGACGGGCTCGACGGGTGCCTCGCGATCGTGCTCCGGTGACACCGGCGGATCGGCGACACCGCCGGCGACCGCAGGTCCAGGTTCAGGTTCAGGTTCAGGTTCAAGGTCAGCCCGGTCGGATGCCGGGCCGTCCTCTCCCGCCTGATCTGCCGCAGTCTCGGGCGCTACGGCAGACCCTTCGCTCGTCTCCGATTCGGCCGTTTCCGATTCCAGCTTGGCTGCAGCGCCGCTCGGCCGGCCCTTCAGCGTGGCCGGGTCCTCCCGCTCGGCGTTGCGCCTGATCACCAGATAGGCGACCGCGGCCAGGAACAGGACGATGGAGGTCACCACGTTGATCCGGAGCCCGAACAGGTGGGTCCGGGCCGGATCGATCCGGAGCAGTTCGATCCAGCAGCGCCCGGCGGTGTAGCCGGCGACGTAGAGCGCGAAGGCACGGCCGCCGCCCAGCCTGAACCGCCGGTCGGCCCACACGACCAGTGCCGCGACGCCGAGGTTCCAGAGCAGTTCGTAGAGGAACGTCGGATGGTAGGTGCCGACGCCGCACAGCACCTCGGGAGTGGCCTTGATGTACTCGGTGGGGAACTCGCAGTCGTTCACCCCGAAGGTGTTCGCCCCGGGAATCCCGCCGGGCGTCCGGACGAACACCTCCAGCGCCCACGGCACCGTTGTCGGGGATCCGAAGAGCTCCTGGTTGAAGTAGTTGCCGAGACGGCCGATGGCCTGCGCGACCGCGATGGCCGGCGCGAGCGAGTCGGCGACCGCCGGCAGCGGGATCTTGTAGTACCGGCAGCCGATCCACGCACCGAGCCCGCCGAGCGCGATCGCTCCCCAGATTCCCAGGCCGCCCTGCCAGATCGCCAGCGCGGTCCACGGGTTGCGGCCGGGCCCGAAATAGAGCTCGTGGTCGGTGATGACGTGGTAGAGCCGACCGCCGATCAGGCCGAACGGCACCATGAACACCGCGAGGTCGGTGATCCGCCCGGGGCGGCCGCCGCGGGCGACGAATCGCTTGTTGCCCCACCAGACGCCGACGACGATCCCGATGATGATGCAGACCGCGTAGGCGCGGATCGCCACCGGACCGATGTGCCAGACACCCTGCGGCGGCGACGGAATGGAGGCGAGGTAGCTGGTGGCCGTCATGCGGCTCCCCTTCCGGCGCTGCGTACGCCCGCGGCCAGGTCGGCGGCCAGCCGGGCCACCGCGTCCGGGCTGTCGGTGGCGGCGCTGACGAACGCGGATCCGACGATCACGGCGTCGGCGAACCTGGCGATCTCGGCGGCCTGGTCGCCGGTGCGGACCCCCAGCCCGACACCGATCGGCAGGTCGGTGATCTGCCGGCATCGGGCCACCAGCTGCGGGGCCGAGGAGGCGACCTGGTCGCGGGCACCGGTGACGCCCATCACCGACGCTGCGTAGAGGAATCCGCGGGTGGCGGCTGCGGTGAGCGCGATCCGGTCCGGCGGTGACGACGGAGCGACCAGGAAGATCGGTGCGATGTCGGCCGCGGCGGCCGCGGCCAGCCAGCCGTCGGCCTCGTCCACGATGAGGTCGGGGGTGATCACGCCGGAGCCGCCGGCGGCGGCCAGGTCGCGGGCGAACCGCTCGGGGCCGTACGCGAGTACCGGGTTGAAGTACGTCATGACGACGGCGCGACCGCCGGCCGCGGCGACCGACTCCACCACCGAGAGCAGATCCCGGATCCGGGTGCCGGCCGCGAGCGCCTGCTGCTGCGCGGCCTGGATCACCGGCCCGTCCAGCACCGGATCGGAGAACGGCAGCCCGACCTCCACCAGATCGCAGCCGTGCTCGACCATCGCGGTGAGGGTGGCCGCCGACCCGGCCACGTCGGGAAATCCGGCGGGCAGGTACCCGATCAGCGCGGCCCGGCCCTCCGCCCGGGTCCGGGCGAACAAGTCGTCGAGCACTGCCGTCGTCACCGCGCCGCCGTCCGGTCTCGCCGAGGCCGAACCAGGCCATCGCGGTCTCCATGTCCTTGTCGCCCCGTCCGGAGACGTTGATCAGCACGATGCCGTCCGGGCCGATCTCGCGAGCCAGGTCCACCGCGCCGGCCACCGCGTGCGCGGATTCGATCGCCGGGATGATCCCTTCGGTCCGGGACAGCAGGGCGAATGCATCCATCGCCTGGGTGTCGGTGATGGACCGGAACTCGGCGCGGCCGATCTCGGCCAGGTGCGCGTGCTCGGGGCCGACGCCCGGATAGTCCAGACCGGCCGAGATCGAGTGCGACTCGACGATCTGCCCCTCGTCGTCCTGCAGGAGGTAGGACCTGGCGCCGTGCAGCACCCCTACGCTGCCACCGGAGATCGTGGCGGCGTGCCGCCCGGTGTCGATGCCGTCGCCGCCGGCTTCGAACCCCACCAGCCGGACGCCGGCGTCGTCGAGGAACGCGTGGAAGATCCCGATGGCGTTGGAGCCGCCGCCGACACAGGCCGCGACAGCGTCCGGCAGCCGACCGGTCAGGTCGAGCACCTGTTTTCTGGCCTCCAGCCCGATGATCCGCTGGAAGTCCCGCACCAGCAGCGGGAACGGGTACGGGCCGGCCGCGGTACCGAACACGTAGTAGGTGTGGTCGACGTTGGTCACCCAGTCGCGGAAGGCCTCGTTGATGGCGTCCTTGAGGGTGGCCGAGCCGGTGTCGACCGGGATCACGTCGGCGCCGAGCAGCTTCATCCGGGCAACGTTGAGCGCCTGCCGCTCGGTGTCCACCCGACCCATGTAGATGGTGCAGTCCAGGCCCAACAGCGCGGCCGCGGTGGCGGTCGCGACGCCGTGCTGGCCTGCACCGGTCTCCGCGATCACCCGCTTCTTGCCCATCCGGCGGCAGAGCAGTGCCTGGCCAAGCACGTTGTTGATCTTGTGACTTCCGGTGTGGTTGAGATCCTCACGCTTGAGCAGGATCCGGGCGCCGCCCACCTGCTCGGTGAGCCTGGTCGCCTCGCTCAGCGGCGACGGGCGGCCGGCGTAGGTCGCGGCGAGGCGGTCGAGTTCGGCGAGGAACTCCGGATCGTGTCGGGCCTTGTCGTAGGAGTCGGCGACCTCGTCCAGTGCCGCCACCAACGCCTCGGGAAGCCACCGGCCACCCATGGTGCCGAAGTAGCCGCGGGCATCCGGGTCGTGCGCGGTGCCGCCGAGGCCGTCCGAGGGGCGGGGCAGGCCGTCCGGGCGCGGGGCAGCCGCGGATGCGGGCAGGTCGGGACTCATCGGCGGAGGACGTTCCGGGAGAGCGGCGGCATCACCGGGTCGGCCGCGGGCACGACGGGTGCGACCCCGCAGTGACCAGGTCCGCGACCGCAGCCCTCGGGTCGCCGCTGGTCACCAGACCCTCGCCGACCAGCACCGCGTCCGCGCCGGCACCGGCATAGGCGAGCAGGTCTCCGGGACCGCGCACGCCGGACTCGGCCACCGTCAGGATGCCGCTGGGCAGGCCGGGAGCGATTCGCGAGAACACATCGCGGTCGACGGTGAGGGTGGCCAGATCACGCGCGTTGATGCCGATCATGGTGGCGCCGGCCTGCAGGGCGCGGTCGGCCTCGGCCTCGGTGTGCACCTCGACCAGCGCCGTCATGCCGAGCGACTCGACGCGCTCCAACAGACCGTGCAGCACCGGCTGCTCGAGCGCCGCGACGATGAGCAGCACGATGTCCGCGCCGTGCGCCCGCGCTTCGTGCACCTGGTAGGGGCTGACGATGAAATCCTTGCGGAGTACCGGGATGTCGACGGCGGCCCGGACTGCGTCCAGATCAGCGAGGGAGCCGCCGAAGCGCCGCCCCTCGGTGAGCACGGAGATGGCCCGCGCGCCGCCCTCGGCGTACTGGGCGGCCAGCGCCGCTGGGTCGGCGATCGTGGCCAACCTGCCCTTGGACGGGCTGGCCCGCTTGACCTCGGCGATCACGTGGACGCCCGGTTCGTGCAGGGACGGCATCACGGGCAGCGGTGCCGGCGCGTCGGCGGCCCTGGCCTTGACCTCGGCGAGCGGGACAACGGCCTCGCGGGCGGCAAGGTCGTCGCGGACGTCCGCGACGATGGCCTCCAGCACGCTCACCGGCTTTGTCTCCCTCGAGTCTGCAGTCCGCTGGGAACCCATGCTAGCGGGCCGGAGGAGGCACATCCGACGGGGTCGGGCGGTGGACGTCCGATGCGTCGTCATCTTCCGCTGCCTGGTTGGACGCCTCCCCAGCGGTGCCGTTGTCCGGACCGGTGCCGTCGTCGGGAAGGGTCGGATCGGCGCCGGCGTCGAGCGCCTTCCACAGTGCCGCTTCGGCATCCGCCGGGTCGGTGTCCCGTGGCGTCGTCGGACCACGGCCGGCCGCCGTCCGGTCGTAGCGGCCGCCCATCCGGCGCTCGGCACCTGCACCGAGCAGCAGCAGCACCCCGCCCCCGACGATCAACAGGCCGCCGATGGCCGCCGTCACCACCGGCACCGCGTGGGCCGCGGGATCGACGGCGGCGCCGACCACGAACGGGGTCCGGCCGAGCACCTCGCGGGGCGGCGTGGTCAGGCCGACCAGGGCACGTATTGCCACCAGCAGTCCGGCTGCGGCGATCAGCCCGCCGACAGCCCGGCGCCAGCCGCCCCGGGTCGCCAGCGCCGCCCCGAACCCGGCCAGCGCGACCAGCGCGACCGCGACCAGCTCGGGCACGGTGTCCGACCCGGAGGCCGTACTGACGTAGCGCCCGACGGGAGTGTCGGTGAACGCCGCGGTCCACCAGGTTCTGGTCGCGGCGAACGCGATGAGCGCCGCGCCCGCCGCGATCAGCCCCCCGACCATGACCAACCCGCCCGGCCGCTTCCTCTGCGGCGTCACTGCTGATCACCCGCCAGCACCGGGGCGAGCGTGCCGGCGGCGGCGACCGCCCGGATCACGGCGGCTGCCTTGTTACGGCACTCGGCGTCCTCGAGTTCGGGAACCGAATCGGCGACGATGCCGGCCCCGGCCTGGATGTGCGCGACCCCGTCCGCGACCAGCGCGGTGCGAATGGTGATAGCGGTGTCGGCGTCACCGGCGAAGTCGAGGTAGCCGACCACACCGCCGTAGATGCCCCGCCGAGCGGGCTCGAGCTCGTCGATGATCTGCATCGCCCGGGGTTTCGGTGCGCCGGAGAGGGTGCCAGCCGGGAAGCAGGCGGTGAGTGCGTCGAACGCGGTCTTGCCGGCGGCGAGCTGCCCGGTGACCGTCGAGACGATGTGCATGACGTGGCTGTACCGCTCGACCGTGAAGAAGTCGACCACCCGCACCGTCCCCGGGGCGCAGACCCGGCCGAGGTCGTTACGGCCGAGGTCGACCAGCATGACGTGCTCGGAGCGCTCCTTGGCGTCGGCGAGCAGGTCCTTCGCCAGCAGCGCGTCGTCCTCTTCGTCGGTGCCGCGGGGGCGGGTGCCGGCGATCGGATGCATGGTGACCTGACCGTCCCGGACGGTCACCAGCGCTTCCGGCGACGAACCGACAACATTCACGGTGCCGCCGGCGGCCGTTGGCAACCGCAGCAGGTACATGTACGGGCTGGGGTTGGTGGTTCGCAGCACCCGGTAGATGTCCAACGGGAGGGCCCGCGACGGCACGTCGAACCGCTGCGACAGCACGATCTGGAAGGCGTCACCGGCCCGGATGTACTCCTTGGCCGTCTCCACCATGGCGTGATAGCTCGCCGCATCCGTCCGGCGGCGGACCTCGGGCTCGGGATGACCGAACACCGCCGCGGGCAGCGACTGCGGCGCGGACAGCCGGTCCGCCATCGATGCCAACCGGGCCAGCGCGTCGTCGTAGGCGGCGTCCACCCGCGCGTCGGTGCCGTCCCAGTTGACCGCGTTGGCGATCAGCGTGACGGTGCCCTGGTGATGGTCCAGCGCGGCCAGGTCGGTGGCCAACATCATCACCAGTTCGGGGATGTGCAGCTCGTCGACCGCGCCCCCCGGCGCGTCGATCCGCTCGAGCCGTCGCACGATGTCGTACCCGAGGTACCCCACCATGCCGCCGGTGAGCGGCGGCAATCCGGCCAGCGGCTCGGTGTGCAGCTGGCGCAGGGTGCTGGCGAGCGCCTGCAGCGGGTCGCCCTCGGTGGGCAGCCCGGCCGGTGGGACGCCCAGCCAGTGCGCAACGCCGCCGACCTCGGTGAGGGCGATCTCACCGGATCCGACGAAGGACCAGCGCGACCACGACTTCCCGTGCTCGGCCGATTCCAGCAGGAAGGTGCCCGACCGGTCGCCGGCCAGGCTGCGGTAGAGCCCGACCGGGGTGATGGTGTCGGCGAGCAGGGTCCGGGACACCGGAATCACCCGCCGGTCGGACGCGAGCGCCCGGAACTCGTCGCGGGTCGGGTGGATCTCACCCAGCGCGGCACCGGCCGTCGGTGAGATCACGGATCGGCCCGGCAGCTGTGACGCATGCGGTCATTCTGCCGTCGGCCGCTCGTCCTACGATCCGACGGGTGTCCGAGAGATCACGGATCGGCCCGCCAGCTGTGACGCATGCGGTCATTCTGCCGTCGGCCGCTCGTCCTACGATCCGACGGGTGTCCGATACCGCTGCCGCAGCAGCAGTCACCGTTGTCGAGTTGGAGCGGATCGCCGCGCTGGGCTGGCATGGCGACACGCTGAGGTGGCGCGGCGACTGGCTGCTGCGCGCGGGCGGGGGTTTCACCGGTCGGGCAAACTCCGCGCTGGTCCTGGGGCCGGCGCCGGACCCGATCGACGCCGCGCTCGACGCTGTCGAGCGCTTCTACACCGACCTCGACCTCGACCCCCGGATCGCGCTGCCCGACAGCGTGCCCGGCGGCGAACCGGTCGCGGTCGCCCTGGCCGGGCGAGGCTGGTCGGCCGGGCCGCCGGTACTGGTGATGACGGCGGACCTGGCCGCCGTTCTCGCCGGCGCGCCGCCGCTGCCGGGGCTGCCGGCCGCACAGCTGGAGCCGGTGCCGTCAGCGGAGTGGCTCGACGGCTATCGCTACCGCGGCGGCCGGGCGCCTTCGAACGCCCTGCCGGTGATGGTGAATGCGGAACGGCCGGTGTTCGCCACGGTGCTCACGCCGAGTGCGGCCGACGCACGATCCAATGACACTGGTTCGGTCGGCGCAATTCCTGCCGACACACGTTCCAACGACACGGGACCGGTCAGCACAAGTTCCGGGGGCACGCGTGTCAACGACCCAGATGCCGTCAGCACACGTCCGATCAGCACACGTTCCACCGCACCACTCGGGGTGGCCCGTGGGGTGGTCGACGAAGGCTGGCTGGGGGTCAGCGCGGTGACCGTTGACGAATCCCGACGCCGCCGTGGTGTCGGCACCCACCTGCTCGGCGAGCTGGCCCGCTGGGCTGCTCGGCAGGGCGCGCATTCGGTCTACCTGCAGGTGGACGCCGCCAACGAGCCCGCGGTCCGGCTGTACGCGGGTCGCGGCTTCGTGGTGCACCACCGCTACACCTATTGGTCGCCGAGCGACTGACCGGGCAGCTGACTTCCAGACAGGGCTGACCCTCGAGCTGCACAGGGCGAGCTCCAGGACGGGGGCGACCCGCCGGCACTCTCGCTACGGTGGCCGGGTGGATCTCGCCGCTGAAATGGATGTGCTGACCGAAGCCGACCTACGGGCGCGTGGCTCACTCAAATGGACCCTGCCGCCGGCCGGCCAGATCGGGAGTTTCGTGGCCGAAATGGACCTGCCGGTGGCGCCGGCGGTCCTGGCCGCCGTGACGGCGGCGGTGCGGTCCGGACTCACCACGTACATCCCTCCGTACCTTGCCGAGCGCGCTGCCGCAGCCTGCGCCACCTTCCAGCTCACCCGTCATGCCTGGGAGGTCGATCCGGGTTCCATCCACGTGCTCGGTGGAGTGCTCGATGTCGTCAAGTACGCGCTGCGCCATCTACTTCCGCCCGGAACCCCGCTGGTCGTCCCCACCCCCACCTACATGCCGTTTCTCAAGTTCCCGGCGATTCTCGGCACCCAGGTGCGCCCGGTCCCGATGGCCGTGGTGGCGGGCCGGTACACGCTGGATCTCGACGCCCTCCGACCGGCTCTGGCCGGTGGTGCCCTGCTGATGTTGATCAACCCGCACAACCCGACCGGCCGGGTCTTCACCCGGGGCGAGCTCGAAGCCCTGAGCGAACTGGTCTCGGAGGCCGGGGCGACCGTGCTGGCCGACGAGATCCATGCCCCGCTGGTGTATCCCGGAGCCACCCATGTGCCGTACGCGTCCATCTCACGGGCCACCGCGGCCCACACCGTGACGGCGGTGTCGGCATCCAAGGGATGGAACGTTCCCGGTCTGAACTGTGCGCAGATGATCCTGACCGGGCCGGTCCACCAGACCCGCTGGGCGGCAACTGATGTCATCGCCTCCTACGGTGCAACGCCGCTGGGCGCGATCGCAGCGGAGGCCGCCTACCTGCACGGCGTCGACCATTTGGACGCGTGCGTGGACTATCTGGACCGCGGACGGGTGATGTTCGCCGATGCGCTCGCCGCCGCCCTCCCGCGGGCGGGGTTCGTCCCGCCGGAGGGGACCTACCTCGGCTGGATCGACCTGCGCGAGGTCGCCGACCCGGCGACGGTAACCGATCGCTGTGACGTCCTCGCAGTGGACGGGCTGGAATGCGGTGCGCCAGGCTATCTGCGGATCACTCTGGCGACGCCGCATCCGATCCTGCTGGAGACGGCTCGGCGTCTCGGCAGGCTCGCCTCCCGGGCGCTGCCGTGAGGCCGGGGGCGCGGCGCCTCGGCAGGCTCATCTCCAAGGCGCTGCCGTGAGGCCGGCGGGGCGGCGCTCGGGTGGATCTGCCCGGCGGGCGGAGCGGTGACCGCGGGCCCCGCCGAGTCCGGGATCTGGCAGCAATCCCCCGCTGTCGTCGCGGTTCAGCGCCGCACTCTATGGCTGCTGTCCCTGGCGCAGATCGCCGGCGGAATCGGCTTCGGCGCCGGTTTGAGTGTGGGGATCCTGCTGGCCGAGCAGGTCACCTCGTCGGAGGGCTGGGCGGGTGTTGCCCGGACGTCGACAACCGTCGGTGCGGCACTGTTCTCGGTGCCGTTGGCCATCGCCGCCTTGCGCTGGGGACGGCGGTGGTCGCTCGGCGGCGGTTGGGCCGTGGCCGCCGCCGGGTCGGCACTGCTGGTGGTGGCGGCGATCGGGGCCTCGAACGGGCGGGATCCGTGGGCGACGATCGCGCTGGTACTCGGCATGACAGCGTCCGGCGCCGGTAGTGCGACTTCACTGCAGACCCGCTATGCCGCAGTTGATCTGGCTGCGCCGGCACACCGGTCGCGGCAGCTGTCGCTGGTGGTCTGGGCGACCACGGTCGGGGCGGTGCTCGGTCCGAACCTCGGCGCGCCCGGCGAAGCGGTCGGCCGCGCCATGGGCATCGCGCCGATGGCTGGGCCGTTCGTGATCGCCGCCCTGGTGCAATTGGTGGCGGTGGCGATTCTTGTGGCCTTGCGGCCCGATCCACTGCTGCTGGCCGCTTCGCACAATGCAATGTCGACCGGGTCGGTCGCCGCGCGACCGCGGTTGCGCGAGTCGATGGCGCAGGCCTGGCAGATTCCGTCGGCGAGGCTGGCGTTGGTGACGATCTGCTGCGCCCACAGCGTGATGGTCGGGGTGATGACCATGACGCCCGTGCACATGGACCATCACGGGGCGACGGTGACGCTCGTTGGGCTGACGATCAGCCTGCACATCCTCGGCATGTATGCGTTCTCGCCGCTGGTCGGGGTCGCTGCCGACCGATTCGGACGACCACCGGTGATCGCCGCGGGCATGATCGTCCTGCTGGTGGCTACAGCGATCGCCGGAACCGCCGGTGCGTCGGCGATCCGGGTGACTGCCGGCCTGTTCCTCCTGGGAGTCGGCTGGTCGCTGTGCCTGGTGGCGGCATCGACGCTGCTCACCGAATCGGTACCGGCCGCCGACCGGACCAGAGTGCAGGGTGCGGCGGACGCCTCGATGAACATGTCCGCGGCGATCGGTGCGGCCGCTTCCGGACCGCTGCTCGGCATCATCGGATTCGGCGGGCTCAATGCGCTGTCGGCCGGGCTGGTGCTGGTAGCCGCGCCCTGGGTGCTCGGCGGACTGCGGGCGAGGCATGTCGGGGCACGGTGATCGCGAGGAATGCCCTTCCCTTCTCCGACTTGCTCGCGCCGGTGGAGTTCGGCAGGAAGGTGCACTGCACCCATGCCGGCGGGGCCGTTCTTGGACTGACGGCATTCGGGAGCCGACGGCGGGCTGACATGGGTGAACGGCGGCTCGGCACCGGCGTACGGAGGTCATCGGGCGCGGATTGACCGTTGCTGCCCTCCACCTGCTGGCGGTCGCGGGTGGGACTCACACCGGCGATTCAGAACGGCGCATCGGCGGTATCGTGCGCCAGATCCGTTGCGGCGAGGCGTCTCCCGATCGGCAGGTCGGGCGGATGGTCGGTGTAGCAGCGGCCGAGCGGACTGGTCCACTGCAGAGTGTTGCCGACGCGGATCGCGGTCCAGCCGGTGAAAGTCTTGGCGCGGTGATGGAATCGGCAGAGGCAGTCGAGATTGCACGCACAGGTGACGCCGCCGCCACCGTCGCACTCGAGGCCCTCCCGAGAGCTCTCGTTCCAGCCGTCGGGTCGCTGTCCCGTGTGAGCTGGGCCGAAGGGCTCGCGATGGTCGAGGTCACAACGCCGCGCGGGCATGCCACAACCGGGGAATCGGCAGCATCGGTCGCGGGTGCGGACCAGGTCCGCGAGCGCGGCGGGCGGTCGATACACGCGTCGACCGTAGTCGACATCGGTACCGCAGTCGGCCCCGCCGGCACAGCCTGGATGACATCGGGCAGCGGGCGGACGGTTCGAAAAGTACTCCGGCACAGAAGATTCGGGCTCGGGCGAGTCTCCGCGTCGACGGCTCGGCAGTGATTCTGGCCAATCGTCGAGGAGACTGGCCGAACTAGCGGCACACACCGATCGAACCGCAATCATCCGCACGGTGCGCGCTGCTGACGCGAGAGTGCGTGCGAGGTCGGCGCTGATCACGCCGTGGCCCGAGAGCTGGCCCGACAGGTCATCCAGACCCAAGACCGTCGACAGCGCAACAGTCACATCCAGGTTGACCCTCGCACCGCCGCTGATCATCTTGGTGGGTGAGGTTCCGGAGCCGGCCGGACGTCCGCCCGGACCTGCGGACGGAACGCCGTTCGGATCGGGAGGTTCGTCCCCGTCCACACGCTCGGCGACCTCGACAGGTACACCCGCATCCAGATGCATGAGGTTGGCCTCGTCGACAGGGTCGGCACCATCCGTCGGCACCCCCTGGTCGACATGCACTGTCTCGTCGACACACCCTGTCTCGTCGACACACCCTGTCTCGTCGACACACCCTGTCTCGTCGACCTCTTCTGACTGGTCGACAGGGTCAGCGGCGTTCGCCGGCACGCCGCCCTCGGCATCCACGGTCTCGTCGTCGCCGGTTCTGTCCGATGGCGTTTCCGGATCGGTTGCGGTCACGCCGCGAAGGTCGACGTGCCCACTCTCGGCCAGGCCCGTGAACAGATCAGCGAACACGTCGGCGCGCACCTGGTTGATGCCGCGGCCTGCCCTAGCACTGTCGGGCACCTGGGCGGCAATGTGATCGAGCACGCCGAAAGCGATGAGTGCGCTCTCCGCATCGAGATCGGCGTGGAATCGGGCAAGATCGTCGCGGAGGCCGCGGACCCCGACCCCTCGGCGCAGCCGCGCTGCGGCAGCTCGCTCCCGCGCGGCATCGGGATCGAGATCGACCGCTGAGGCCAGAGCACGTCGACCCAGCTCGCCGGGAGACACGCAGCTGGCGGTCGGCAGTACGGCACGCTCCACGTCGCGCTTGAGCTCACCGTCCAGGCCGGCGACGGCCTCGGCAATCACCATCGCGCGAATGCCGTCGATCTCGCCGGCTTCCAGCGCGGCAAAGGTGCCGGGAAGCTCGTCGACCATCTCCAGGGCCCTGTCGATCCGCCGCCGAGCTGTGATCGGGGCGACCATCAGTGCCGCCGAGACTTCGGGCTCAGCGAACCTCGCTGCGTGCAGCGCCACCTCGGCATCCCACGCGGGATCTCCGTAGACCGCGCAGTCGCTGTAGGCCCGGTCGCTGGTCCCCCAGATCAGTCTCCGAGGGCTCGTCGGCCGCAGCCGACGACGGATCGGACGAGAGCGACGACGCGGACATCACCGCATCCAGCACCTCGGACACCGGAACCGCGACCCCGGGCCGGGCGAAGGCCGCCAGCCAGCGGGCCTGCTGCGCTCTGGCGTAGCTCTCCAGGCGCTGGGCGGCCAGGAGCGCTTCGATCATGCCCGGCCGGCGGCACCGGTTCCTCCGCGACAGCCAGCTTGTCCAACAGCACTACCGATGCCTCGGCCGCACGGATGGGAAGGGCCGCGATGATCTGCTCGACCGAAGGTTCTGCTGGACCATCGCCATGGATCAGCCGCAGGGACGGAACCGGCTGGAACGGAAGCGGCGCTTCGTCGTCGGCCGACGAACGCTCGGCAAATTCGGCACTAGCCACCATGCCCCCTCCCCCTTACATCGATACTAATACAAACGCCTGTTCGAGTCAACAGCAGCTCATCACGTTTGCCGATCGAGTGCGACGAGAACAGGAGAACACAGGGGTCGGACAGTGCCCGAGCAAGGGTCGGAAGCGCGCCGCGACCGCGGCCGCAAGCACGGCCGGAGGCACGGCCGGAAGCACCGACCGGAGGCACTGCGGGTTCCCCGGCCCGGCCGGGCCCGGCCGGGCGCCCCCTCGCGGCGATCAGCTCGCGTCTCGCCGGTCGTGCGCCCACAGATCAGGCCTGCGGCTACTCCCCCGCTACCAGGCGTCCGTCGAAGCACGATCTGGTGCCGGTGTGGCAGGCCGGCCCGGTCTGATCGACCAGGAGCAGCAACGTGTCCGCGTCGCAGTCGTGCCGGACCTCGAGCACCCGCTGGATGTTGCCGCTGGTCTCGCCCTTGACCCAGTACTCCTGCCTCGACCTGGACCAGTAGGTGCCGCGACCGGTGGCAAGGGTCCGACGCACTGCTTCGGCGTCCATCCACGCCACCATCAGCACCTCGAGGGTGTCGTGCTGCTGGGCGACCGCGCAGATCAGGCCGGAGTCGTTGAACTGCAACGCATCCACATCGATGCTCATCGCGTCACCGGCATCCGGACCGGGAAGCCGGCGTCGGCCAGTTCCTGCTTCACCTCGGCGATCCGGAGCTGCCCGAAGTGGAACACCGACGCCGCCAGCACCGCATCGGCGCCCGCCTCGATCGCCGGGGGAAAGTCCGACAGTTGACCGGCGCCGCCGGATGCGATCAGCGGGACCGACACCGCCGCCCGGATCGCCTGCAGCATCGGGAGATCGAATCCCACCTTGGTGCCGTCACGATCCATCGACGTCAACAGGATCTCCCCCGCCCCGGCGTCCTCGGCACGCCGTACCCAGTCCACCGCATCGATGCCGGTTCCGCGCCGCCCGCCGTGCGTTGTCACCTCGAAACCCGAAGGGCAGCCTACAGTCTCGCCAGGGACTCGGCGGGCATCGACGGCCAGCACCACGCATTGCGACCCGAACCGATCGGCGGCCTCACGGAGAAACTCCGGGCGCGCCACCGCCGCGGAGTTGACCGACACCTTGTCGGCTCCGGCCCGCAGCAGCGCGTCGATGTCGCCCACCGAGCGCACCCCGCCGCCGACCGTCAGCGGGATGAAGACCTGCTCCGCCGTGCGGTGGATCATCTCGTAGGCGGTCTCGCGGTTGTCGCTGGTCGCGGTGATGTCCAAGAAGGTCAGCTCGTCGGCGCCCTCGGCGTCGTAGAAGTGCGCCAGCTCCACGGGATCGCCGGCATCGACCAGGTCGACGAAGTTCACGCCCTTCACCACCCGGCCCTCCGAGACATCCAGGCACGGGATCACACGCACGGCTACGGTCACCGGTCCAGTCTACGAATCCGGGCCCCGAGGAGAGGCCGGCGTCCGGTGGTACGGAGAATCGCCACGGCCGGGCGGGGGCGACAAGGCGTTGACAACGCGCGGCACTCCGGCGCTACCCTCGGGGCAGGCGTCCAGGGCGCCTCCGGTCCGCGGGAAGGGGCACAGCCCTCCTGGAGCAGCACCAGCACGTCCGGCCCGACCTCCTTTCGGCCCGACCCAGCGGACAGCGGGCACGACGAAAGGAGGCCGTCATGGCCTTGTCCCTGCCCAACAATCCCGATCTCGAGCGGTTCCGGCGCGACGCCCGCCGCCTCCAGCGCCTGGTGCGCGCCGGCGACGACCGCGCGCTCGGGCTGGTCACCGCGCACCATCCGGAGGGGTGGCCGGCAGACCTTGGACAGTTCCAGCTGGCTGACGCTCAACTGGTCGTCGCCCGCCGGTACGGCTTCGCCAGCTGGCCCAAGTTGCGCGAGTACCTGGACATCGCGGAACCGCTCCGGCGCGATCCCACGCTCGACCACGTCGGTGACGATCCCGCGGCGCAGTTCTGCGCCCTCGGCTCCCTGCAGTACAGCGAGAACGATGACCCGGACCGCTGGGAGCTGGCGCGGCAGGTCCTCGCGAACCACCCGGATCTGCTGTCCCGCAGCATCTTCGCTGCGGCCACCGCCGGAGATCCGACCGCGATCGCCGACCACCTGCGGCGCGACCACTCCCTTGCCCGCCGGGAGGGCGGCCCGTTCCGGTGGACGGCCTTGATGTACCTGGCGTACTCGCGGGTCGGCCAGACCGACCCGGTCGCGGCCGCCACGCTGCTCCTCGATCAGGGTGCCGATCCGGACGCGGGCTATCTCTGGCTGGCGCTGCCGACTCCGTTCACGGTGCTCACCGGGTGCTTCGGCGAGGGCGAACAGGGACCGGGACGGCAACCCCGGCACCCGCACGGTCAGGCGCTCGCCCGGCTGCTGCTCGATCGCGGCGCCGAAGCCAACGACGGACAGGCGCTGTACAACCGGATGTTCGGCCGGGACGACGACCACCTGGAGCTGCTGTTCGAGTTCGGGCTGGGCACCGGTGACGGCGGGGTGTGGAAACGCCGACTCGGCGACGCGGCGGAGACGCCGGCCGACATGATGCGCCGACAACTCGACTGGGCGGCGTCCCAGGGATTCCGGGACCGACTTGCGCTGCTGGCAGCACACGGGTTCACCACCGACGCAACCGTTGTCGGCATGGACGAACCACGGCGCGGCCACAGTGCGTTGCACCACTTCGCCTGGTTCGGCGACGTGGAGATGGTCACACGCCTGCTGGCGGCCGGCGCCGATCCGAACCAGCTCGACGACACCCACCACACCACCCCGCTGGTCTGGGCGGAGCACGGCCGGCAGCCGGCGACCGCAGCGCTGCTCCGGCCGGTCACGGGCGGCGGCGAGCGCCGGACCCCTAGCCCTCAGGCGACGGCGGCGAGGGCCTCAGGGAGGGTGAATGCTCCTGCGTACAAGGCCTTTCCGACAATGGCGCCCTCGACACCGAGCGGCGCCAGCGCGGCCAGGTCGACCAGGTCCTGCAGGCTCGACACCCCGCCAGAGGCGACCACCGGGGCTTTCGTCACTGTGCAGACCTGTTGCAGCAGCTCGATGTTCGGACCACGAAGGGTGCCGTCCTTGGTGACATCGGTGACCACGTAACGGGAACAGCCTTCGGAGTCCAGGCGGGCGAGCACATCCCACAGGTCGCCGCCGTCCCGGGTCCACCCCCGCGCGGCCAAGGTGGTCCCCCGGACGTCCAGACCGACGGCAACCCGGTCGCCGTAGCGAGCGATCGCCGACGCGCACCACACCGGGTTCTCGAGCGCGGCGGTGCCGATGTTCACCCTGGTGCATCCGGTGGCCAGCGCGGCCTCGAGAGACGGGTCGTCGCGGATCCCGCCGGAGAGTTCGACCTGAACGTCCATCGCACCGACCACCTCGGCCAGCACCGCGGCATTCGACCCGCGGCCGAAGGCTGCGTCCAGATCGACCAGGTGGATCCATTCGGCACCGTCGGCCTGCCAGGCGCGCGCGGCGTCCAGCGGTGTCCCGTAAGCGGTCTCGGTGCCGGCCCTGCCCTGAACGAGGCGGACGGCGACTCCGTCGGCGACGTCGACGGCCGGTAGTAGTTGAAAGGTCACGGGGGCCAAGCCTAGGTCACGAATCGGGCCCGTCCGGCCGCCGGTGCTCCCGGTCCTCCCGGTCCTCCCGGCGCAGCAGTCCCATCTGGATCAGGTCGTCGTACCGACCGGCGGACCACACGTGCTCGCGGAGCCGGCCCTCCTCGACGAAACCCGACGCCCGATAGGACCGGATTGCCCGCTCGTTGGAGCCGTGCACCTCCAGCCACACCCGACGGAGATTCTGCAGCCGAAAGGCGAAGTCGAGAAGCAGCCGCATGGCCTCCCGCCCGTACCCGCGGCCGTGATAGTCGCGGTTGACGATCCCGATGCCGATCTCCGCCGTCCGGTCGACCCGGTTCACGCTGTGCAGTCCACAGGTTCCGATCAGTTGGGCGTCCGCCTCGATGGCAAAGGTGAACGCGTCGCTCGCCTTCACCGCCTCATCGAACATCTCGGCCACCATCGGCAGCGTCACCGGGCGCGGTGGCCGCCCACCGCCGAGTAACTCGAGCTCGACATCGTTGTAGGCGCGCACCAGCGCCGGGTAGTCCTCCGAGTTCAACGCCCGCAGCGTGACCCGGTCTCCGGTGAGCATGAGGAAACGGTAGCGAGCGCCGCCGCAGCCGTCTCCCGGATTGACGAGTGTCCCACCGGGACGCCCGACGCCGGCCGAGCCACCGGGTCACTTTCGGCAGCGTCGCGTGTCACCAGGACGCGCGACACCAGTAGGCGACCGGGTCGCTGCCGATCCGGGCGATGATCAGGGTGGCCCCAGCGGTGGTGTCCCCCGACATCGCCGGTCGCAGCCGACGGCGGAGGTCGTCGGGGATCACCGGTGTCCCCCGTTGTTTGATCTCCAGGGTGCCGATGCCGTCCCGGCGTAACCATCCCGCGACCGTCTTCTCCCGGTACGGAGCGACGTCCAGCACCTCGAACCCTCTGATGTGCGGCGGGGGCGCAGGCCCGCTCAGGTAGGCCAGGTGCGGGTCCAGCAGGTGCAGGCCGTGCCGCTGGGCCCAGTGCCGCACCAGGTGGGCGCGAACCACTGCCGGGTCCGGATCGACGATCCAGGCGCCGACCGGGCCGACCACAGCGTCATCCGGGTCTGCGTCGGTCACCTCGAACCCGCCGCCCGAGGACGACAGCCCCGAGGACGACAGCACGGTCGCTCGGCGGCCGACCGCGGCGAGCTCGGGCGGCCACAGCACCGCCTCCCGGGCCGAGCCGTCCAACGAGACGATCTCCACCTCCCCCGGTCGAGCCAGTCGGTCGTAGTCGATGCCGGGCGGCAGCCGCAGCACCGGCGGCCGGGCCGCATGCACCCGGTCCAGATCGGCGACCGACGGCAGGGTGTCGATCGAGGTGATCCGGCGGCCGGCGGCGGTCCGGCGCGCCGGGTCGGCGTACCCGAGCAGCCCGGTCGAGGTCACCGTGAGCGCATCGGACCTGCTCAACCGCACCGGTAGATCAGCGGCCCGGACGTTGTGCGCCGCCATCGCCAGGCGGACCGGGTCCAGATCCGAGCCCAGCGCGACCGGGCAGGCCGCGGTCAGGGACGCGAGATCGGCGCCGATCGAGCAGGTCAGATCGTGTACCCCGAACCCGGCCAGCCGGGCGGCCCGATGTCGTGCCACCGGCAACGGGCTGGCCTGCTGCAGGGCTTCGTCGGTGAACAGCCAGACTGCCGCCCCCGGGCCGAGCCGGGGCACCGCCCTGCGACGGAGTCGAACGGTCTCGACGACGGCAGCGGCGTGGTCGGGAGCGACCCGGCGGACGGCCGGGAGGTCGGCCAGCAGGGTGGCATCGGTCAGCGGCAGTTCGCCCGCGACCGCGAGCGCCGCGGCAGCGGCGGCGCCGCGGAGGAACGCGACGTCGTCGAGCGAGAAGGTGTAGGCCACCGGGTCAGCGGCCCGCGAAGTCGGCCTTTCCCGGACCCTCCGCGATGAACGACCGCATGCCGGTCTGCTGATCTTCGGTGGCGAAGGCCAGGGCGAAACCGGCGCTCTCGATGCGCAGCGCGGTAGCGAGATCCACGTCGAGGCCGTTGTCGATGGCGCGCTTGGCCAGGCCCAGCGCGGCGGTCGCCCCGGTCGCGTACCGCCGGGCCATCGTCATCGCGGTGGTCAGCACCTCGCCTGCCGGCACCGCGACCGAGGCCAGCCCGATCTCGACCGCCTCCGGCCCCTTCACCGGTCGGCCGGAAAAGATCATCTCCTTGGCGCGGGTGACTCCGATGATGCGCGGAAGCCGTTGGGTGCCACCGGCTCCCGGGATGACGCCGAGGGTGACCTCGGGCAGGCCGATCACCGCGTCCTCGGCCACCACGCGGAAGTCGGCGGTCAGAGCCAGCTCGCAGCCGGCGCCCAGGGCATAGCCGGTGACGGCAGCGATCACCGGCTTGCCGATCCGGGCCACCCGGTCGAGGGCATCGGTGAGCCGCCCGCCGTATCCGGTGATCTCGGCCGACGTCATCCCGGCCATCTCCTTGATGTCCGCGCCGGCGGCGAAGGCCCGCTCGCCCCCGTAGACGACCACCGCCCGGATGTCGGGTCGGGCAGCCGCCTCGTCGGCGGCGGCGGCGATCTCCCCGTGCATCGCTCCGTTGATCGCATTGACGGGTGGGCGGTCGAGCCGGATCACCCCGACGGCTCCGTCGACCTGTAGGTGCACCAGTGTGCTCATGAGTTCCTCCCCGATGGACGTGAGTGGCTGTGTCGGAGCCGGTCAGCGGGCCGCCGGTCAGCGGGCCGGCCGTCAGCGGGCCGGCCGTCAGCGGGCATGGGCGAAGAACCGGCCGTCCTGCTCGGTCAGCGCCAACGCCATGCCGAAGGTGGTGGCCAGGTTGGCCTCGGTCAGGGTGGTGGGGATCGGGCCGGCCGCCACCACCGCTCCCTCACGGAGCAGCAGGACATGACTGAACGCGGTCGGGATCTCCTCGACGTGATGGGTGACCAGGATCGTGGTCGGCGAATCCGGGTCGACCGCCAGCACCGAGAGCCGGGCCAGCAGGTCCTCCCGGCCGCCCAGGTCGAGACCGGCGGCCGGTTCGTCGAGCAGCAGCAGTTCCGGGTCCGTCATCAGGGCCCGTGCGGCGAGCACGCGCTTCCGCTCTCCTTCGGACAATGTCCCGTAGTTCCGAGCGGCGAGGTGGTCCACGCCCATGGCGGCCAACAACTGGCTCGCCCGGTCCAGATCCAGGGCGTCGTAGCTCTCCCGCCACCGCCCGACGACGCCCCAGCCGGCTGACACCACGACGTCGCGGGCCGTCTCTCCTGCTGGCACCCTGGCCGCCAGGGCCGCGGAGGACAGTCCCACCCGCGGCCGGATCTCGGACAGGTCCACCGCGCCGATGCGGGCGCCGAGCACGTGCGCCCGGCCGGTGGTCGGATGCAGTTGCGCCGCGGCGATCTGCAGCAGCGTGGTCTTGCCGGCACCGTTGGGTCCGAGCACCACCCAGCGCTCGTCGGCGTCGACGTTCCAGCTGATCCGGTCGACCAACACGGTCGAACCGCGGCGGACCGTCACCTCCAGCAGGTGCAGCACCGAGTCCGGGCCGGGCAGGATGGTCATCACGGCCGCCATTCTTACCCACCCCCGACGTGCCGCCCGGGAGCGCCCCGGCAGAATCGGCGTTCATGATCTCCTCGGGGCGGCAGCCGACCGCGCGGCTCGCAGCCGCGGCCGACACCGCGCCCGCCCCGAGCCTGTCCCCGTTCCCTGGAGAGCCGCTCCCGCTCGGGGCCACCCCGGGCCCGGGTGGGACCAATTTCGCGGTGGTCGCGGACGCCGCCGGCGGCGTCGAGCTGTGTCTGGTCGACGCGCTCGGAGCGGAGCGGCGTTGGGAGATGCAGGACCGCAGCTACGGCATCTGGCACGCCTTCGTCCCCGGGGTTGCCGCGGGCCAGCGGTACGGCTACCGGACGGCGGCGGACCGCTCGAAGTTGCTGCTCGATCCCTATGCGCGCCGGGTCGACACCACCGAGTACGACCTGGCGGCCGCATCGACACCCGGCGTCGACACGCTCGGCCTGGCGCCGCTGGGCATCGTCACGCACCCGGTCGTGGCGTCCGTGCCCGGCCCGGCGGTGCCCTGGGAGCACACCGTCGTGTACGAGGCCCACGTCACCGGTCTGACCCGGTTGCACCCGGAGGTGCCGCCCGGACAACGGGGCACCTTCGCCGGGGTCGCCCATCCGGCCGTGATCGAGCACCTGCGGAGCCTCCAGGTCACCACCCTTGAGTTGCTGCCGGTGCATGCGCATGCCACCGAGCCGCTGCTGGCGGCGACCGGCCGGCGCAACTACTGGGGCTACTCGTCGCTGTCCTGGTTCGCCCCGCACCCCGGCTACGCCGCGGTCCCCGGCCGCGAGGTCGAGGAGTTCGCCGCGATGGTCGACGCCCTGCACAGCGCGGGCATCGAAGTGGTGCTGGACGTCGTCTACAACCACACCTGCGAGGGCGGTCGGGAGCTGCCGGTGAGCCTGTCCTGGCGCGGGCTGTCGGCCGACTCGTACTTCCTGCCGGAAGGCCGTGACCTGACCGGCACCGGCAACACCGTTGACCCGGCCGGACTGCCGGTGGTCCGGATGGTCACCGACTCGCTCCGGTACTGGGCGGGCGACCTCGGCGTCGACGGATTCCGGTTCGATCTCGCGTCCGTGCACGGCCGGCCGCACGGGGGGCCGTTCGACCCGGACTCGGCGTTGTTGAGCGCGATCGCCGCCGACCCGCTGCTGAGCCGTCGCAAGCTGATCGCCGAACCGTGGGACACCACGGGTGAGGGCTACGCGGTCGGCCGGTTCGGCGTCCAGTGGGCGGAGTGGAACGACCGGTTCCGGGACACCGTCCGGGACTTCTGGCGCGGCCACGGCGGGGTGCGGGGGCTGGGTTACCGGCTCTCCGGTTCGCAGGACCTGTACGGCGGCACCCGGCGCCCCTGGGCATCGGTCAACTTCGTCACCGCGCACGACGGGTTCACCCTGCGGGATCTGGTGTCGTACGCGGGCAAGCACAACGAGGCCAACGGAGAGGGCAACCGGGACGGCACCGACAACAACCGGTCGGCCAACAACGGCGTCGAGGGTGAGACCGACGACCCGCAGATCCGGGCGATCAGGGCCAGACAGGCCCGCAACATCATGGCCACCCTGGTGCTGGCCACCGGCACCCCGATGATCACCATGGGCGACGAGCTCTGGCGGACCCAGAGCGGCAACAACAACGCCTACTGCCAGGACAACCCGATGGTGTGGCTGAACTGGGCCGCGGCCGACGACGATCCGGACGCGGCCGCGCTGCTGGCGTTCGCGCGCCGGACGCTGGCCCTGCGGGCCCAGGCCCCGGCATTGCACCAAGGCGAATTCTTCGAGGGCCGCGGACCGATCGGTGACGACGCCCCTGACCTGGTCTGGTTCAGCCAGTCGGGCGCGCCGATGACGGACGCCGACTGGTTCGACGACGGCCGGCGACTGCTGATGATGTGGGTCAACGGACGTGACGTCCGAGGTCACGGCCCGGCCGGCCAGCCGCTCACCGACGATTCCTGGCTGTTGCTGCTGCATTCCGGGGACGCCGACATCGAGGTGACGCTGCCGTCGGCGCCGTACGGCCAGGCGTACACGCCCGTGGTGGACACGGCGTTCCCGACCGGCGAGCCGGCCGACCCGGCACCGCTGTCCGGCGGCGTGGCGATCACCGTCGGGCCGCGGACCCTGTGGTTGCTGCGCGCGCACCGGGTCGAGGAGCCGCAGGTCTGAGCATGTCGTCCGGCCGCGGCGACCGGGCCGAGCCGGTCCCGCTCGTCAGGATGCCGTGGTGACCAGTCCCATCTCGGCCGGGGACGCGAGCAGCGGGTGCTTCGGGATCACCCGCACCGTGTACCCGACGGCGCCGGAACGCTTGAGCGGCAGCTCGGCCTGGAAGCGGTAGCCGTCCCCGTTCCCGACGCACTCCATCGGCACGGTGGTGATCTCGTGCAGCTGCTCGGCCTCGTCGACCCGGCCGGTGACGGCCTGCACCTCGACGTCCTCGGGGGCGAGCCCACCGAGGTCGAGGTACGCGCGGACCGTCATCACGTTGCCCAACGACGGCTCAGAGCCGATTCCCGAGGTGTCGACATTGACCACCCTGACCTGCGGCCAGGCCGCCCGTACGGCCTCCTTCCAGGTGGCCAGGTCCTTGGCCAGCTGCAGGTCGGCGGCGATCTTCCGGCTGAATTCGCTGGCCGGGCCGTAGTAGCCGGTCACGTAGTCACGCACCATCCGGGTGGCCTGCACCCGCGGGCCGAGATAGGACAGCGTGTGCCGCACCATGTCCACCCAGGCCTCCGGGCGACCCTCACCGTTGCGGTCGTAGAACAGCGGGGCAACCCGGTTCTCCACCAGGTCGTAGAGCGCGGTGGCCTCCAGGTCGTCGCGGCGGTTGTCGTCACCGACATCGGCGGTCGGGATGGTCCACCCGTCGTGCCCGTCGTAGAGCTCGTCCCACCAACCGTCGGAGATCGACAGGTTGAGCGCCCCGTTCAGGGCGGCCTTCATGCCCGAGGTACCCGACGCTTCCTGCGGGCGGATCGGGTTGTTCAGCCAGACGTCGGCACCCGCACAGAGCACCGCGGCCATGCCCATGTCGTAGTCGGGCAGGAACGCGATCCGGTGCCGGATCTTGGGATCGTCGGTGAACCGGACCATCTCCTGCATGTATCGCTTGCCGCCGTCGTCGGCAGGATGCGCCTTGCCGGCGATGACGATCTGCACCGGCCGGTCCGGGTCCAGCAGGATCGCCTTGAGCCGGTCGGCGTCGCGCAACATCAGGGTGAGCCGCTTGTAGGTGGACACCCGGCGGGCGAACCCGATGGTCAGGATGTTCGGGTCGAGGATCTTCTCGGTCCAGCCCAGTTCGGCCGAGGCCGAGCCGCGCTGCAGCCAGGAGGTGCGGACCGCGGTGCGGGCCATGTCGACCAGCCGGCCGCGCAGCGCCTGCCGCAGTTCCCAGAGCCGCTCGGACGAGACCCGGTGGGCGGCAGGCCATTCGGATGCCGAGGCGAGATCCTGCCAGTCGGACATGTCGCCGGCGACGTCGTACATCTCGCGGGCCGCCCAGGTCGGCAGGTGGACCCCGTTCGTCACCGAGCCGATCGGTACCTCGTCGGCTTCGAATCCGGGATACAGCGGTGCGAACATCTGCCGGCTGACGTGGCCGTGCAGCTTCGCGACACCGTTCGCCCGCTGGGCCAGCCGCAGGCCCATGTGCGCCATGTTGAAACGGGACGGATCGTCCTCGACACCCAGGGTGAGCACCTCGAGCGCCGACACGCCCGGCAGCAGCCGGCTGGCACCCGCGTCGTCCGGGTCGAGGTAGTGCTTGACCAGATCCATCGGGAACCGGTCGATGCCGGCCGGCACCGGGGTGTGGGTGGTGAACACCGTGCCGGCCCGGACCGCCGAGAGCGCCTCGCTGAAGGACAGGCCCTCGTCGGCGATCAACGATCGGATCCGCTCCAGGCCGAGGAAGCCGGCGTGGCCCTCGTTCATGTGGAAGATCTCCGGCGCCGGGTGCCCGGTGACCTCGGCGTACGCGTTGACCGCCCGGACGCCACCGACACCGAGCAGAATCTCCTGCTTGATGCGGTGCGCCTGGTCGCCGCCGTAGAGCCGGTCGGTGATCTGCCGGAGTTCGTCGTCATTGGCTTCGATGTCCGCGTCGAGCAGCAGCAGCGGGACCCGGCCGATCTTGGCCTCCCAGATCCGGGCCACCAGGTCCCGGCCGCCCGGCATCGGCACGGTGATCGCCAGCTGCTCGCCGTCCGCGCCGAGGACCCGGTCGAGCGGCAGTCCCTGAGGGTCGTGCACCGGGTAGTGCTCCTGCTGCCAGCCCTCACGGGACAGCGACTGCCAGAAGTAGCCGAAGCGGTAGAGCAGACCGACCCCGATGATCGGAACGCCCAGGTCGGACGCGGACTTCAGGTGGTCGCCGGCCAGGATTCCGAGTCCGCCCGAGTAGTTCGGGAGCACCTCTGACACCCCGAACTCCATCGAGAAGTATCCGATGGCGTGCGGCAGCGTCTGGCCCTCTGCGACCCGCTCCTGGTACCAGCGCGGGTTGTTGAGGTAGTGCTGCAGATCGGCGTCCAAACCGCGCATCCGGTCCAGGAACCCCTGGTCGGTGGCCAGTTCCTCGAGGCGGCTGACCGACACCTCCCCGAGCAGCTTGAGCGGGTCGCCCTCCAGCGAGGTCCAGAGTTCACGATCGATATCTGCGAACAGGTCCTGGCTCGCGGGGTGCCAGGTCCAGCGCAGGTTGCGAATGAGGTCACCGAGCGGCTGCAGGGCATCCGGCAGCTGCGGGCGGACGGTGAATCGACGAAGAGCCTTCATGAGGGGTCAACTTATCTGGTCCGGGCGGCATGACAGACCCCGATGTGCGTTAACGTTGGGTGCCATCACGCAGCGTGACCGACATGCAGCTGATCGATTTAGCAGACGATGGCTCGTGGTCAGCGTGACCGGAGGCCGGTGCCGGGCCGCTACCGGCGGCCGGTCCTGCGGCCCGTCGGGCGCCCCGGTACGTTGAGCGCGTGGCTGGACGCATCGGACTCACGGACGTCACCCCCTCTGTCGGCGGCGGTCGGTACCCCGCCAAGGCGGTGGTCGGCCAGGTCGTCACGGTCGGCGCCACCGTCTTCCGCGAAGGGCACGACGCGGTGGCGGCGAACGTCGTGTGGCGGCCGCCGGCCGCCAAGACCGCACCCGGTAAACGCGCACCCCGGTCCGCCCAGAGCGGCCCGTTACTCCGGATGAAGCCCGGCATCCCCGGTACCGACCGCTGGTCGGCGCAGGTGGTGCCGGACCGGCAGGGTATGTGGACGTTCGTCGTGGAAGCCTGGAGCGACCCGTTGGCCACCTGGCGGCACGCCGTGGAGGCGAAGTACGCCGCCGGCCAGTCGGGCGAGGAGATGGCGAACGACCTGGAGGCCGGCGCACTGCTGCTGGACCGGATCGCCAGACGGCCGCAGCAGCGTTACGCCGGCGCCATCCGCGATGCCGTCGAGGCCCTCCGTGACCCGTCGAGGTCGGTGGCCGAGCGGGTCGGCCCTGCGGTGGCCAGCGAACTCTGGCCGGTGCTCGTCGCGGACCCGATCCGTGAGTTGATCACCCGATCGGCGCCCGTGCAGGTATGGGTCGACCGCAAGCTGGCAGAGTTCGGTGCCTGGTACGAGTTCTTCCCGAGGTCCGCCGGCGCGCAGATCCTGGAGAACGGAAAACCGGTGCGGCACGGTACCTTTGCCGACGCGATCGAGGAACTCCCGCGGATCGCCCGGATGAATTTCGACATCGTCTACCTGCCGCCCATCCATCCCATCGGCGAGCAGAACCGCAAGGGCCGTAACAACTCCGTCGATTGCGAGCCCGACGACGTCGGATCCCCGTGGGCGATCGGATCCCGGTTCGGCGGCCACGACGCGGTGCATCCGGAGCTCGGGACCATCGACGACTTCGACGCCTTCGTCGCCGCCGCGAAGGATCTGGGTCTGGAGGTCGCGCTCGACTTCGCGCTGCAGTGCGCGCCGGACCACCCGTGGGTGACCGAACATCCGGAGTGGTTCACCACCCGCCCGGACGGCAGCATCGCCTACGCGGAGAACCCGCCGAAGAAGTACCAGGACATCTACCCGATCAACTTCGACAACGACCCTGTCGGGCTCTACGCCGAGGTACTGCGGGTGGTGAAGTTCTGGATCGACCACGGTGTCACGGTCTTCCGCGTGGACAACCCGCACACCAAGCCGATCAACTTCTGGGAGTGGCTGATCGGCCAGGTGCACATCGACACCCCCGACGCGATCTTCCTCGCGGAGGCCTTCACCAAGCCCGCCATGATGCACGAGCTGGCCAGAGTGGGCTTCAGCCAGTCGTACACCTACTTCACCTGGCGCACCCACAAGCAGGAGCTGACCGACTACGGCGTCGAGCTGGTCGGCGCGTCGGACTACATGCGGCCCAACTTCTTCGTCAACACGCCGGACATCCTGCACGCCTCCCTGCAGTTCGGCGGCCCGAGCATGTTCGCGGTGCGGGCGGTGCTGGCGGCGACCATGTCGCCGGTGTGGGGCGTCTATTCAGGGTTCGAGCTGTTCGAGCACGAGGCGGTCCGGCCGGGCAGCGAGGAGTACCTGAACTCCGAGAAGTACCAACTACGTCCCCGGGACTACCGCACGCCACGCGAACAGGGCCGGTCGCTGGAGCCCCTGCTCGGGCAGCTCAACCGGATCCGCCGCGAGCACCCGGCCCTGCACCAGATGAAAGGCCTGTGGTTCCACAGCATCTCCAACGATGCACTGCTGTGCTATTCCCGCCGTGACGAGCCAACTGGCGACACCGTCCTCGTCGTCACTGCGTTGGACGGCCGGGACGAGTACTGGGGCGAGACCGAACTCTGGATGCCTGCCCTCGGCCTCGGCTGGAGGGACCGGTTCGACGTGATCGACCAGCTCTCCGGCGAGGTGTTCAACTGGGGCCAGCGCAATCTGGTGCGGTTGGGGCCGGTGCGGGTCGCGCATGTGTTCACCATCCGGCGGGCACCCGGTCCGGACGACCCCGACCGGCACTGAATACCCGACGACCCCGGGCACGGGGGCGCCTTCCCGATGCGGGCGGCGGGCGCGGACCGGACAGCTTCCAGGACACTCCAAGGAAAGGCGACATGACGCAGAGCACCCAGGAACACTCGCCCGGGGCCGGCCACGGTCCGTTGGAAGAGCACGAGTCGTCCGAGTACGCCCACGCGCGCTCGGCCGGCCGCGAACCTGAGTGGTACAAGCGCGCGGTCTTCTACGAGGTGCTGGTCCGGGCGTTCTACGACTCCAACGGGGACGGCACCGGGGATCTGCGCGGGCTCATCGAAAAGTTGGACTACCTGTCCTGGCTGGGCGTCGACTGCCTGTGGCTGCCGCCGTTCTACGACTCCCCGCTGCGCGACGGCGGCTACGACATCGCCGACTTCCGCAAGGTGCTGCCGGAGTTCGGCACCGTCGAGGACTTCGTGGCGCTGCTGGATGCCGCGCACGCCAGGGGGATCAGGGTGATCACCGACCTGGTGCTCAACCACACCTCCGACGCGCACGCCTGGTTCCAGGAGTCCCGCACAGATCCCGATGGGCCGTACGGCGACTACTACGTCTGGGCCGACGACGACACCGGCTACCCGGACGCGCGGATCATCTTCGTGGACACCGAGCCGTCCAACTGGACCTTCGATCCGGTGCGCAAGCAGTACTTCTGGCACCGGTTCTTCTCCCACCAGCCCGACCTGAACTTCGAGAACCCGGCCGTCGGCGACGCGATGATCGACGTCATGCGGTTCTGGCTGGACCTCGGTATCGACGGGTTCCGGCTGGACGCCGTCCCCTACCTGTTCGAGGAGGAGGGCACCAACGGCGAGAACCTGCCTCGCACCCACGCATTCCTCAAGCGGGTCCGCGGGGTGATCGACACCGAGTTCCCGGACGCCGTCCTGCTCGCCGAGGCCAATCAGTGGCCGGCCGACGTGGTCGAGTACTTCGGCGATGGTGCGGTCGGCGGCGACGAGTGCCACATGTGTTTCCACTTCCCGCTGATGCCGCGCATCTTCATGGCCGCCCGCCGCGAATCGCGATTCCCGATCTCGGAGATCCTCGCCCAGACCCCGGCGATCCCGGAGAGCGGCCAGTGGGGAATCTTCCTGCGCAACCACGACGAACTGACCCTCGAGATGGTCAGCGACGAGGATCGCGACTACATGTGGGCCGAGTACGCCAAGGACCCGCGGATGAAGGCCAACATCGGCATCCGCCGGCGGTTGGCGCCGTTGCTGGACGACGACCGCAACCAGCAGGAGCTGTTCACCGCGATGCTGCTGAGCCTGCCCGGGGCACCGTGCCTGTACTACGGCGACGAGATCGGCATGGGCGACAACATCTGGCTCGGCGACCGGGACGGGGTCCGTACCCCGATGCAATGGTCACCCGACCGCAACGCCGGCTTCTCGCGCTCCGACCCGGCCCGGCTGTACCTACCGGCGATCATGGACCCGCAGTACGGGTTCCAGACGGTGAACGTCGAGGCGCAGATGAACTCGACCGCCTCACTGCTGCACTGGACCCGCCGCATGATCGAGATCCGCAAGCAGCACCCGGCTTTCGCCGTCGGCGAGTTCACCGACCTCGGCGGTTCGAATCCCTCGGTGCTGTCCTACGTGCTGCACCACCCGGGTGACGACACCCATCGCGAGCACACCGTGCTGTGCGTGAACAACCTGTCCCGGTTCCCCCAGCCGGTCGAGCTCGACCTGCGTCGCTTCACCGGCGCGGTCCCGATCGAGTTGACCGGAGGTTCGGCGTTTCCGGCGATCGGGGAGCTGTCGTACCTGCTTACACTTGCCGGTCACGGGTTCTACTGGTTCGAGATCACGAACCCGGAGGTGTCCTGAGCCTATGACTGCTGACTCCCCTCATACCCCTTCCCACGACCCACACGCATCGACCTCCGTCGACGATTCCGAGCTCAGCGCGCTGCTGGAGCACTGGCTGCCGCAGCAACGCTGGTACGGGGCGCTGGAGGCCGGCGACGTGCGGTTGGAATCCCGACGTCCGGTGGCGTCGGACGTGGACGGCGCCGACGTCGAACACCTGGTGGTCAGCGTGCCCGATCCGCTCGGCGGCGAGCCGCGGCGGTACCAGCTCTGGGTCGGCTGGCGTGAGTTCGTGCCGGAGCGACTGGCGCACAGCGTGATCGGCCAGGTCGCCCATCGGACCGCCTACGATGCGCTGCACGATCATGCAGTGTCCAGCCTGCTGTTGGAGGCCATCGGGGACAGTCGGTCGTTCGGTGATCTGGAGGCGCACGCCGAGCCGGACGCGGTCATCGACGTCGGTGCACCCGGCCTGGTGATCGGGGCCGAGCAGTCGAACACCTCGGTGGTCTACGGCGATTCGGCGATCCTGAAGGTCTTCCGGCTGTTGCATCCCGGCCCGAATCCCGACGTCGAGGTGCACCGGGCACTGCACGCCGCGGGCTCGACGCACATCGCCGACCCGCTCGGCGAGATCTTCGGCCCGGTCGGCGGCCGGTCGACGACGCTGGCGCTGCTCACCCGGTTCTTCGCCAACAGCGCGGACGGCTGGGCGATGGCCACCGCGAGCGTGCGCGACCTGATGGGCGAGGGCGACCTGCACGCCGACGAGGTGGGCGGGGACTTTGCCGCCGAGGCGCAGCGACTGGGCAAGGCGGTGGCCGCTGTGCACACCGACCTGGCCAACGCGTTCGGCACCCACACCGTCGACGGCAGCGGTCTGGCCGCAGCCGTCGCCGACATGATCGAGCAGGCCGAACTGGCCGCCGCCCAGGTCCCGGCGCTCGCCGAGCACCTCGACGTGATCCGGGCGGCCTTCGCGGCGGCCGGGTCGTCGGCAGCGGGGATGACCGTCCAACGCATCCACGGCGACCTGCACCTGGGCCAGACCCTGCGCACTCTCACCGGGTGGACCATCATCGACTTCGAGGGTGAACCGGCCAAACCGCTGGCGCATCGCAGGGGACAGCACTCCCCGCTCAAGGACATCGCCGGCATGCTGCGATCCTTCGACTACGCCGCGCGCATGCCACTGGTGGGCAGCAATCCGGATGCCCAGCATGTCTACCGGGCGGCCGAGTGGGCCGACCGCAACCGTCGCGCGTTCTGCGACGGCTACGCCGAGGCAGCGGGAACCGACCCGCGGAATGCCGGCTCGCTGCTCCGGGCGTTCGAGCTGGACAAGGCGGTGTACGAGGTGGTGTACGAGCACGGACATCGCCCGTCCTGGGTACCCGTGCCGATGCACGCAGTGACCATGTTGACCACCGGAGGCAAATCGTGACCGGCCCCGAAAAGCCCGTACAGGACAAGAGCAGCGGTACCGCTGCGACAGGATCGAAGGGACCCGCTGCCCCGGATCCCGCACCCGGGGACGCCGTGCAACCGGGACCGGCGAGCACCGGCGGGAAGGCCGCTGCCGCTGCAACGGACGCTGTCCCGGCCAAGGACACTGCCGCCGCCAAGGTCCCTGCCGCCGGAAAGGGTCGTGTTGCCGCCAAGCGCACTGACCCCGCAGCGCCGGCGGCCGCGAAGGACCCGACGGTGGCCCCCACGGTGGCCAAGCTGCCACCGGAACCCGAGAACGTCCCGGTCCCCGACGACAAGCACCGCGAGCGCAGGCTCGAGGAGCAGACCCGGCAGAGCCGCGGCTGGGAGCCGACCAAGCAGGACTACGAGCATGTGATCGGCGGCGACACCTACAATCCGCACGGCCTGCTCGGATTCCACCCGCAACCCGACGGCAGCACGGTGGTCCGCACCCTGCGGCACCACGCCAAGGGTGTGACCCTGCTGCACGACGGGCAGGAGACCCCCTTCGAGCACACCCACGGCGGCATCTTCACCGCCAGGGTTCCCGGTGCGCTCGGCGACTACCGGATCCGGGTCGACTACGGGCCTGGAGCGGTCTACGAAGTGGACGATCCGTACCGGTGGCTGCCCACCCTCGGCGAGATCGACCTGCACCTGATCAGCGAGGGCCGGCACGAGCAGCTCTGGGAGGTGCTCGGTGCGCACGTCCGCAGTTACGAGACGCCCGGAGGCACCGTCACCGGGACCTCATTCGCGGTCTGGGCGCCGAACGCCCGCGGGGTGCGGATCTCCGGCGACTTCGACCACTGGACCGGCGCCGGCACCCCGATGCGGGCGTTGGGTTCGACCGGAGTCTGGGAACTGTTCGTACCGGGGATCGGCGGCGGCACCCGGTACAAGTACACGATCCTCGGTCGCGACGGCGTCTGGCGCGAGAAGGCCGACCCGGTGGCCTTTGCCGCCGAGATCGCTCCGGCGAACGCGTCCGTCGTGTTCACCAGCACCTACGAGTGGAACGACCGGGAATGGCTCGACCGGAGGGCCGCCAACGATCCGCTGAACGGGCCGATGTCGATCTACGAGGTCCACGCGGCGTCCTGGCGGCAAGGCCTGAGCTACCGCGAACTGGCCGACCAGCTGATCGCCGATCTGGCTGACACCGGGTTCACCCATGTCGAATTCCTCCCGCTGGCCGCGCACCCCTACGGCGGCTCATGGGGCTACCAGGTGACATCGTTCTACGCCACCGACCCACGGCACGGGTCACCCGACGACTTCCGCTACCTCGTCGACCGGCTGCACGGGGCCGGCATCGGAGTGATCCTGGACTGGGTACCCGCGCATTTCGCCACCGACGGCTGGGCGCTGGGCCGCTTCGACGGCACCCCGCTGTACGAGCACCCGGATCCGCGCCGGGGTGAGCAGCCGGACTGGGGCACCCTGGTGTTCGACTTCGGCCGGGTCGAGGTGCGGAACTTCCTGGTGGCCAACGCGATCTACTGGCTGCAGGAGTTCCACCTCGACGGGCTCCGGGTCGACGCGGTCGCCTCGATGCTCTACCTGGACTACTCCCGACAGCCCGGCCAGTGGCTGCCGAACGCCTACGGCGGCAACGAGAACCTGGAGGCGGTCGCCTTCCTGCAGGAGACGAACGCCACCGTCGGCCGTCGGGTGCCGGGCGCCATGATGATCGCCGAGGAGTCGACGGCCTGGCCGGGTGTCACCCGGCCTACGCACCTCGGTGGGTTGGGCTTCCACCTGAAATGGAACATGGGCTGGATGCACGACACCCTCGGTTACGTCAGCCGCGATCCGGTGCACCGTTCCTGGCACCACAACGAGATGACCTTCTCGATGATGTACGCATTCTCCGAGCAGTTCGTGCTGCCCCTCTCCCACGACGAGGTGGTGCACGGCAAGGGGTCGCTGTGGAGCAAGATCCCCGGTGACGACTGGCGGCGGGCGGCGACTCTGCGGGCCTACTACGCCCACCAGTGGGCGCACCCTGGCAAGCAGCTGCTGTTCATGGGTCAGGAGATGGGCAGTCCGGCCGAGTGGAACGACAGCGCCTCGCTCCCCTGGGAGCTGCTGGACAACCCGCTGCACGGCGGCGTGCGCCGCCTGGTCGGCGACCTGAACCGGGTCTACCGCAGCACCCCTGCGCTGTTCTCGCAGGATTTCACCCCGAGCGGATTCACCTGGATCGACGCCAACGACCGGAACGGCAACGTGCTCGCCTATCTCCGCTGGGGCTCCGACGGTTCGGTGCTGGCCTGCCTGTTGAACTTCTCGGCGGGACCGCACATGGGCTACCGGGTGGGCCTGCCGTTCGCGGGCACCTGGCGGGAGGCGGTGAACACCGACTCGGCGATCTACGGCGGCTCCGGGATCGGCAACATGGGCTCGGTGATCGCGGCGCAGCATCCCTGGCACGGACAGCCCGCCTCGGCGACGCTGCACCTGCCGCCGCTGGGAGCGCTGTGGCTGGTGCCCGAGTAGCCGCTACCCCACGCCCGCTACTGGCGGCGCTGGCCGCCGTCACCGCGGGATGTGTCGCCCTGCTGGTCGTCGTCGTGGTGGTCGTTGCCGGTCGGAGCTCCGGCGTACCGGTCGCTGCCGAACGCATCGACGTGCTGCCCGGTGGCGCCGTCCCGGTCCGGGTGGTGGACGGCGCACCGCAGCGGGGTGATCTCGCGGTCGCATCGGTGCTGGCCGATCTGCAGCGGTTCTGGGCCGCGACCCTGCCGGCGTCGGCCGGACGACCGTTCGAGGCGCTGCGCTCGGGTTACGCCTCGGTCGACTCGGTGGCCGGCACCGCCGGTGCGCTGTGTGTCAGCACCCCGTCAGCGGTGGCCGGCAACGCGTTCTACTGTCCTGCCGAGGATGGCATCGTCTACGACTCGGCGACTCTGGTCCCGGTGCTACTGGACCACTACGGTTCGCCGGCACTCGCCGCGTCCCTCGCCCATGAGTTCGGACATGCCGTGCAGGCGAGGATCGGCCCCACCCAGGCCCAACGGGACGCCGATCCGGCGCGATACCCGTCGATCCTGGTGGAGGCGCAGGCCGACTGCGACGCCGGTGCGTTCCTGGCCTGGGCCGCCGCCGGCCGGTCCGAGCTGGTGCACCTGCCGCCGTCGTCGATGCTCCGGGCCGTGAGTCCGTTGCTGGAGTTCCGGGATCCGGCCGACGGCCGGCCCGACGAGTCGGCCGCGCACGGACTCGGGCTGGACCGGTTGCGGTTCGTCCTCACCGGGTACCGGGGCGGCGCGGGCGCCTGCTCCGCGATGACGACTGCCGGTCTGGACCTGACCCTCGGGCGGGTCAGAGGTGCCGACCTCTCCGCGCCCCGGTACGCCACTGTTCAAGGCCTGGCGGCCGCGACCCGGGCGTCGGTGGGCTCCTTCGCCGGAGTGCAGACCGTGCCGTCGGCGAGCCCGGGCGACCTGGCGGCGGCCGCGCCGTACGGGCAGTTCGCCGCGGCGACGTCCTCGGCGCTGGCCCTCGGGCGTCAGCTCTACGGCAGCTCTGCCGGCGCGGCGTGCTTCGCCGGGGCCTGGACCGCATCGGTGTTCGGGACGGCGCCCGCCGGTGCTCTCGGAGGGTGGCCGGGTGACGCCGATGAGGCCCTTGATCTGGTGCGCAGCCGCCCCGGAGCGACCTTCGACGACGTCGCGGCGTTCGCGGACGGATTCGACGGCGGGCGCAGCGCCTGCGGCTGAACCGCCGCTCAGTACAGCGCGGCCGCCAGCCGGCGTCGGGCCGCGATCACCTGGGGATCGTCGGTCGGAAAGAGCGCGAACAAGCCGATCAGGTGCTCCCGGGCGGCGGTCCGATCGTCACCGGAGGCCCGCTTGATCGCGGCGATCAACCGGTCGAACGCCTCGGCCACCAGACCCTGGCTCACCTCGACGTCCGCCGCCGCGCTCTGCAGCGTGACGTCGTCGGGTGCCGCGTCTGCCGCGGCCACGGCGTCCGGGTCCAGGGTGGACAGCCGACCGAGGAACTCGGTCTGGTTCAACGCGGCCATCGCGTCGGCGTTCGCCGGCTCCTGGGCCAGGATCGCCCGGTATGCCTCCGCAGCACCTGCCAGGTCGCCGGCATCCAGCTTCGCCTCGGCATCGGTGAACCGGACGTCCTCCGGCACCTCCGGCGGAGGGGTCTGGGCCTCGGCAGCCTTGATGCCCGGCAGCCGGTCGCGCAGCGCGTCGAGCAGGCCGGTGATCCATTCGCGGGCCTGCGGTTCGGCCAGGACGCCGGTGAGCCCGTCGACGGGTTGGCCGGCTGCGACTGCGATCACCGTCGGCACCGCCTGCACCCCGAACGCCTGGGCGATCCGAGGATTGGTGTCGATGTCGGCGCGGGCCAGGATCCAGGAGCCGCCCGCGGCGGCGGCCAGCTGCTCCAACGCGGGGGACAGTTGCGTGGCCCGATCGGTCCGCGATGCCCATAACTCGACCACCACCAGGATCTCGGTGGACGCCTGGATCAACTCGGCGAACGCGGCCTCGGTGACCTCGACGACGAACGGCGAGCCGGCGGAGGGCCCGGCTGTCGGCGCTGCGCCGGGTGCGGCTGCCGGCGCTGCGCCGGGTCCGGCGCCGGGCCCGGGCGCCGGTGCCGTCGCTCTCGCCTTGATGCCGGACAGGTCGACGGCTCCGGCGAACGCCGCGGAGACGGCAGCCTGCCTTCGGGGGTCGGGACGGGTCATGGCTCCATTTTCACACGGGCCGACGGCGGGAATCGCCGGGACGGCCGACGCCGGCCGCGAAGGTACAGCAGGTAGGCCTGATCAGCCGGCGGCGAACCAGACCGGTCGGCCGTCGTGCACCGGCCAGCCCTTGTCGACCACTGCCTCCGACTCCCCCTTCGCCCGCCGCATCGCCTGGACATGTACCGCTCGGTCGCGGTACCAGCCTTCCTGCGCCGAATGCAGGGTCGCCCCGTCGGCGGTGCCGATCAACGGGTGCGTGCGGGCGATCTGCCGCGCCAGCAGGCACGCCGTCAACGCATCACCGGTCGCGGAGTGCGGATCCGTCGCGGTGACGCCGTAACTGGTCGCGCTCGCCTCCAGGGTGCGGGGCCCTTCGCGCTCCCGGTCCGCGAACCTGTCGATGACCAGCGGATCGATGACCACGGCGGTGCGGTAGGACGGGCGGGTGTGCAGACCGGGCAGCCCGTAGCGATCGGCCTCGGCGTCCATCAGGGTCAGGTCGTACGGGGCGTTGAACACCACCAGCGGCAGCCCGCGCGCCCACACTTCGTCCACCGCGTCGAGGATCTCCCACACACCGGTGAGGGCCGGTCGACCGGCGCGCCGGGCCGTTTCGGTGCTGATGCCGTGCACGGCCTGCGCCTCGGCCGGGATCTCGACGCCCGGATCGAGGATCCACTCCCGGGACTGCGGCAGCACAGCGCCGGTGCGGTCGACGTACACCAACGCCGCAGTGACCACCCTGGCCGCTGCCGTGTCGGTGCCGGTGGTCTCGAGATCGAACCCGACCAGCACGCCGGCGTGCCAGGGACGAACCGGGAGCACGCGGTGGACCCGGCCGGCTGTCGCGTCCGACGGCCGGGCGGGACGCTCATATCGCGCCGCAGCCGTCATGCCGAACACTCCTGTCACCGAACCGACCTTCTGCGCCGAAGCTACGCGGGCGCACCGACAGCCGCGGGGAACCACGCCGCGGTCGCTGTGATCGACAGCACATCGGGCCCGCGGAATCGGGTGGACCCGCCGGTGGGTTCGCCTTGGGGTGGCCCTCCTCTTCGAACCGCTCACCCTCCGCAGGCTGACGTTGCAGAACCGCGTCTGGTTGTCGCCGATGTGTCAGTACTCCGTGCTCGAGCAGGACGGGGTGCCCACCGACTGGCATCTCGTGCATCTGGGCGCCAGGGCCCAGGGCGGCTTCGGGTTGATTCTGACCGAGGCCACCGCTGTGGTGCCGGAGGGCCGGATCAGCCCGCAGGACACCGGTCTGTGGAACGCGGACCAGCAGATCGCCTGGGCGCGGATCGTCGACTTCGTGCACGGGCAGCACGCCGCCATCGGCGTCCAATTGGCGCATGCCGGTCGGAAAGCCTCCACCTACCGGGGATTCCCTGGCGAGCGCACCGGAACCGTTGCGGTTCGTGACGGTGGCTGGGCCAGCGTCGGACCGTCGCCTGCCGCGTTTCCTTCTCTCGCCGTCCCCCACGAGATGACGACCGACGACATCGCCGGCACGGTGCAGGCGTTCGCCGATGCCGCTCGGCGGGCCGACCTGGCGGGGTTCGACGTTGTCGAGATCCACGCCGCGCACGGCTATCTGCTCCACGAGTTCCTGTCGCCGCTGTCCAACCACCGGACCGACGGCTACGGCGGCAGCTTCGAAGGCCGCAGCCGGCTGGCGCTCGAGGTCATCGACGCCGTCCGTGCCGCGTGGCCGGACGACAAGCCGCTGTTCGTGCGGCTCTCCGCCACCGACTGGACCGATGGCGGATGGGACCTCGCGCAGACGGTCCGGCTCTCCGCCCTGCTCGAGGCGCACGGTGTCGACCTCGTCGACGTCTCCAGCGGCGGCAACGTGCGGGCCGAGATTCCCTCGGCACCGGGCTATCAGGTCCCGTTCGCGGGCGAGATCCGTCGCCGGACCGGTATTCCCACCGGCGCGGTCGGACTGGTGCAGACTCCCCAGCAGGCCGAGGACGTCCTGGCCGGCGGCGCCGCTGACGCCGTGTTCCTGGCCCGCGCAGCGCTCCGGGAACCGGCCTGGCCGCTGCGGGCCGCGGCCGAACTGGGTATCGCGTGGCCGGATGCTCCGTATCCGGCCGCCTACCTCCGCGGGCGGTGGGACGACGTGCTGATCCAGAGCTGACCGGGACCCCGGCGGCCCTTCAGATGCGGGCGGGTTCGGTGTACACACCCCAGATGTCGCGCAGCACGTCGCAGATCTCGCCGAGGGTCGCTTCCGCCCTGACCGCCGCCAGCATCGGCGGGATCATGTTCCCGGTGCCCCTGGCCACCTCGGTCAGCGTCGCCAGTGCGGTCTGCACCGCCGCGTTGTCGCGGCTCGCCCGGCGGGTCGCCAGCAGGGCATTCTGCGCTGTCTCCACCTCGCCGGAGATCCGGAGGATCTCCAGGTCGTCGCCGACGCCGCCGGTCAGGGTGTTCACCCCGACCATCTTCTTGTCGCCCTTGTCCAACGCGATGGAGTAGGCGAACGCGGCATCGGCGATCTCGCCGGTGAAGTAGCCGTCCTCGATGCCCCGGAGGATCCCGCTGGTCATCTCGCCGATCCGGTGCTCCCCCGACGGCACCTCCAACGCCGCGAGATCCTTGATGCGGGTGAAGATGTGCTCGGCCTCGGCCTCCATCCGGTCGGTGAGATCCTCGACGTACCACGAGCCACCGAGCGGGTCGGCGACGTTCGCGACGCCGGTCTCCTCCATGATCACCTGCTGAGTACGCAGGGCGATCTGCGCCGCCTTGGCACTCGGTAGCGCCAGGACCTCGTCCAACGCGTTGGTGTGCAGGGAGTTCGTGCCTCCGAGCACGGCGGCGAGCGCCTCGACGGCGGTCCGGACGACGTTGTTGTCGGGCTGCTGGGCGGTGAGTGACACGCCTGCGGTCTGGGTGTGGAACCGCAGCCACTGGGCCCGTGGATCGGTCGCCCCGTAGACGTCACGCATCCATCGGGCCCAGATCCGCCGCGCTGCACGGAATTTCGCGATCTCCTCGAAGAAGTCGATGTGCGAGTCGAAGAAGAAGCTCAAACCCGGGGCGAACGCGTTCACGTCCAGTCCGCGCGAGCGGCCCAGTTCCACGTAGCCGAAACCGTCGGCCAGCGTGTAGGCGAGCTCCTGCGCTGCGGTCGAGCCGGCCTCCCGGATGTGGTAGCCGGAGACCGAAAGCGGTTTGTACGCCGGGATCTCAGCGGTGCAGTACTCGATGAGATCGCCGATCAGCCGCAGATGCGGCTCCGGCCCGAACAGCCATTCCTTCTGGGCGATGTACTCCTTGAAGATGTCCGTCTGCAGGGTGCCGTCCAGCGCCCGGATGTCGGCCCCCTGGCGTTCGGCGGCGACCAGATACATGCAGAACACCGGTACCGCCGGCCCGCTGATCGTCATCGACGTGGTGACCGAGGCCAGATCGATGCCGTCGAAGAGGATCTCCATGTCGGCTGCTGAGTCGATCGCGACACCGCAGTGGCCGACCTCGCCGAGCGCCCGGGCGTCGTCGGAGTCACGACCCATCAGGGTGGGCATGTCGAAGGCGACCGACAGCCCGTGGCCGCCCTCGGCGAGGATCATCCGGTAGCGCGTGTTGGTGTCCTGGGCGTTGCCGAATCCGGCGAACTGCCGGATCGTCCAGCCCTTGCCGCGGTACCCGGTCGGGTGCAGACCACGGGTGAACGGGTACTCCCCCGGCCAGCCGATGCGCTCGAAGTCGGCGACCACGTCTCCGGCCCGGGGGCCGTAGACCGGGGCGACGTCGAGCCCGGACAGCGTCGTGAAGTCGGTGTCGCGGACCCGCCCGGCCTCCTCGGCCGCGGCGAACCGGGCCTCCCAGCGGGCCCGTCCGTCGGCGATCGGATCCCCGGCCTGCGTTGTGCCTTCCGGCGTCCGGGCGCTACCGACGGCACTGGGGTCCATGCTGGTCACGGGGTCCGCCCTTCTGCGGCAGCAGCTCTGCCGTCGGTGCGAGGATATCCGATACTCGGACGTCCTAGCTATTCGCGGACCGGCCGCGTCCGGTGGATCCGCCAGTCGGTCGGTCGCCGCGGACGGTTAGCGGTGGTTCACCAAAACCGCAGGTCGTAGGTGGTTACCGGTGAGTCGGGTCGCGCGCAGGCTCCTGGGTCCGGGTTGCTACCGTCGGTGCATGACTTCGAACGGCGCTCCGGCTCTGCCCTTCGATCCGATCGCCAAGGCCGCCCAGACCTGGACCGAGCGAGTCGGCGAGAGCACCTCGATGGAGGCCGTCACCAACGTGATGCGGGTGCAGCAGATCCTGCAGGCCGGTGTGGACGAGGCGCTCAAGCCGCACGGACTCACCTTCGCCCGCTACGAGGCGCTGGTGCTGCTGTCGTTCTCGAAGCGCGGTTCGCTCCCGATGCGGCTGATGGGCGAGCGGCTCCAGCTGCACCCGACCTCGATCACCAACATCGTCGACCGACTCGAGACCGACGGGTTGGCCCGCCGGTTGCCGCACCCGAACGACCGACGCACCACCCTCGTCCAGTTGACCGACGCCGGTCGGGACCGGCTGGGTGCCGCGACAGCGGCGGTGACCGGGGTGAACTTCGGATTCGTCGGACTCGACGATGCCGAATTGTCCGCGCTCTCCTCCGTCCTCACCAAGGTCCGGCAGGCGGCCGGCGACTTCGCCTGAGTGGGCTCACCGGCCCCGCCGCGCGGGACTCACCGCCCGGATCGAGGGCTCCACCCGTTCCTGCAGCCGGGTGACGTCGTCGACGTAGAGCGAGAGTCCCCACAGTGCCCGTGCCGCTGCCATCCCCGCCGGACTGCCCAGGCCGTCCGCTGCGGCCGCCACGCTGCTCAGCACGATCGTCTCGGCCTCCGGCTGCTCGGGCTCCGGCACCCCTGATCCGGCGCCGGCCAGAGCGGCACTCGCGGCGCGGTACCAGCGCTGGACCGCGTCCGCCTGCCCGACGAGGGCGGCACCGACCGGCTCCCACGGGCCGCCGGTGACCGGGACCGGTCGCATGCCGGCGATCGCTTCGGCGGCCAGCCGCAACCGGTTCGCCCCGTTCGCTGCCATTCCCAGTTCCCGCAGTGGTACCGGCTCAGAGCCGCGCTCGGCCAGATACTCGCGCACAGCGTCATCGAGGCGACCAGCGGCGGCAGCTGCTACGGCGGCCGCCGCCGAAGCCGCGCCGCCCGGGTCCTGACCGGTCGAGCTGCGGGTCGCCGCCGTGAGGGCATCGGCGCCGGTCCGGTAGCTGTCCTCCAGCGCCCGGCGCACCTGGGCGCCGGCGCCGCGGGGCCACAGCAGCACGCCGCTCACCAGACCTGCGGCACAGCCCAGGAGCGATGTCCTCGACCCTGACCAGCCCGACCGTCCAGCCGACCGGTTCGATGATGTTGAAAAGGATCACCACCATCACCGTGAAGGCGGCCTGACCTGCGGCGAACGAGACCGCTGTCGGCAGAAACGCGGCAATCAGCACCACGAAGGGCAGCACCACCCACAGCGGGCCCGGGCTGGTGCCCAGCGCCAGGACCAGGCCCGCTCCGATGGCGAACCCCGCGACGGTGCCCAGCAGCGCCCTCAGCGCCGTGGCGCCGGTGGTCAGTGCGGACGTCCGCAGTACCGACATGGTGCCGAGCACCACCCAGAAACCGTGCGAGATGTCCGTGACCTCGGCGAGCAGCACCGCCACCGCCAGCCCGATGGCGCCGCGAACGCTGTTCTGGAACCAGACCGAGCGGCGGGTGATGTGCCGGGCAGCCAGGTGCTGGGCCGCGGCCAGCGGCGGATCGAGCGCGCTCGGCACCTTCCGCCCCAGCAGCCTGTCCCACAGCGGCCGGGCATCGGCGGCCGCGGCCCCGGCGACCGTCCGGGTGCAGAGCCTGGTGGTGTAGACCAGCTCGTGCACCACGGCCGGGAGTAGTCCACCCAGCTGGTGGGTGGCGTACTGCTCCTCCTGCTCAGCAGTGAGCGGGCCCCGGCCCGCCTCCGGGCCGGCGGTGTCGAAGACCAACGCGTCCACCACCCGCCGGCGGGCCCGCTCCAACTCGTCGAGTGCCTGGTGGAGGTCGCCGGACGACCCTCCGATGCGCCGGTCACCGGGCGAGCTCAGCGCAGCCGCGCACGCTGCCATGGCGTCGGCGCAGGCCAGCACCAATCGCCGGGTGTCCAGCGGCCAGCGGTCGGCGCCGCCGACCGGGATCCGCGCGGCCACGCCGGCCAGCCAGCCGAGCTGGTCGACCAGTTGGCCGAGCAGTCGACTGCCGGAGGTCAGCCCGACCGGTCGGAACGAGGTGCTGCGGAACTGCTCGCGCAGGGCGGCAACCGCGGTCATCGCCGTCGGCGCGTCGGCCCCGGCCGTCGCGTCCGCGGCCGGTGCCGGACCGGCGCAGGCGGCCAACACGCCGCTCAACGCGCGGCAGGCATCCGCCGCTCGGGCGCGCAGCGCGTCATGGTCGCGGGGCGGCCAGACGAATACCGCGGCCGGCACCGCCATGACGGCCGCGATCACCCATCCGGCCAGCCGTTCGGGGATCTCCCCTGAGCCGGCCCGCACGGTGACCGGGAGGATGAAGGCGAGCAGCGCTGCCCGGGTGGCCGCCGCCGCCGCCGCGCTCAGTACGCCGGCGAACAGGATCAGGAACCCGACGACTGCCATACCCAGCACCGCCGCCCAGGTGTAGGGCGAGAGCACCGTCCCGAGCACGATCAGCACCGCGCCGAGCACCACCAGCAACAGGTAGGCGCTCAGCCGGGCCGAACGGCTGCCCGGGAAGTCGGCGAACAGCAGCAGCGCCACCGCCCCGAAGACCGCGAAGGTGCTGACCTGGCTGTCATCGATCAGCAGCGTCCCGATCGCCAGCCCGACGGTGACGACAACCGCGACCTTGACGGCCTTGTGCAGCGCGTTGAGCTCCGGGTCGTGCCGGCGGATCCACCGGCCGACCGGCCGTGTCATGGCTCCTGCGGCCCCGGGCCGGCGGATCAGGCCGGCCGGCCCGCCGGGGCGTTGTCGGCCGTGGCGCCCGGGTCGGTGACGGCGACACCGCCCACCGCCTCGTCGATCTGCCGCAGCACCTCGTCCGGCAGGCGCACTCCGGCCGCCTTCACGTTGTCCTGCACCTGCTCGGGACGGGAGGCCCCGACCAGCGCTGCGGCCACGTTGTCGTTCTGCAGCACCCAGGCGATCGCGAGCTGCGCCATGGTCAGATCGACACTCTCCGCGATCGGCTTCAGCTTCTGCACCGCGGCGAGCACATCGTCGGTCATGAACCGTTGGATCGCCGACGCACCGCCGGTCCGGTCGGTCGCCCGGGAGCCTGCGGGCGGCGCCTGACCGGGAACGTACTTGCCGCTCAGCACACCTTGGGCCATCGGCGACCAGACGATCTGGCTGACGCCCAACTCGGCCGAGGTCGGCACCACCTCGGCCTCGATCACCCGCCACAGCAGCGAGTACTGCGGCTGGCTGGAGATCAGCGAGACGCCCAGATCGACGGCGAGGTCGTGACCGGCCCTGATCTGCTCGGCGGTCCACTCACTGACCCCGATGTAGAGCGCCTTGCCCTGCCGGACCACGTCGGCGAACGCCTGCATGGTCTCTTCGAGCGGGGTCTCGGTGTCGTACCGGTGCGCCTGGTAGAGATCGACGTAGTCGGTCTGCAGCCGGTCCAGCGAGTCGTGGATGGATTCGAAGATGTGCTTGCGGGACAGCCCGGCATCGTTGGGACCCTTGGGTCCGGTCGGCCAGTAGACCTTGGTGAAGATCTCCAGCGAGGCTCGCCGCTCGCCCTTGAGCGCTGTGCCGAGGACCTCCTCGGCCTTCCCGTTCGCGTAGGCGTCGGCGGTGTCGAAGGTCGTGATGCCGGCATCCAGAGCGGCGCGCACGCAGGACGTCGCGACGTCGTTCTCGACCTGGGAGCCGTGGGTCAACCAGTTGCCGTAGGTGATTTCGGAGATCTTGAGGCCGGACCTGCCGAGATAGCGGAATTCCATGAACCCACCGTAACGGGACCGGCACCGCCGGCTTTCCCGGCCCCGGTCCGCCCGCTCAGGTGGCGTCCCACTTGAACAGCCGGGTGGCGAGCAGGGTGACCACCACCGCGAACGCCAGTAGCACGGCCATCGGCAGCAGCGCCGCCGACGGGCCCTGACCGCGGACCATCACGTCCTTCAGACCCTGGACCAGCCAGCCCATCGGGAGCACCCGCGCGGTGACGCCCAGCCAGCCGGGCGCGGCCTCCAGCGGGATGAACGCCCCCGACAGGAACGCCATCGGCAGGGTGATCAGGTTGACCAGGCCGGAGCCGCCCTCTGCGGTCCTGGCAATCGCTCCGACGAACAGGCCGATCGCCAGGAACGCCAGGGTGCCGGTGATGATCAGTGGTACCGCCATGTACCAGGCGCCGGAGAGCTGCAGGCCGAGAAACGGCAGCACGGACACCCCGATGAAGATCGCCAGCTGGACCAGGGCGACGCCGACCGAGACCACAACGCGGGAGGTCACAACGGTGGCGGTCGACACGGGCGCCAACCGCAGCCGGCGCAGCACCTTCTTCTCGCGCCAGGTGATCAGGGTGAGCGCGGCGCCGAAGGTCGCGCCGACCGCGATGCCGTACCCGATCATTCCGGGCGCCACATACTGGATCGCTTTCAGCGACTCGTCCTCGACCTGCTGGGTGGTCAACGAGTACTTCGGCGGAACGCCGGAGGCGGCGATGTTCGCCTGATTGACGAATGCCGAGAACACACCCTGCACGGTGGCCGACTTCACCGCGTCCGCAGCCGAATAGTGCACGACGAGCTGGTCGCCCTGCTGTTGCACAGCAGCGGCGACGTCCCCCTTGCGCACCGAGTCCAAGGCGGCGTCGAGATCGTCGGATTGCTGCAGCTCGAGCACCTCGTTCAGGCCGGCCATCGCCTCCGGTGGCAGTTGGCTGATCATCGGGACGTCGCCGACCTCGATCACCTTCTGCTTGACGGTCGACCCGCCGGCGAACAGGGTGCCGAAGATGATGATGAAGAAGAGCGGGAAGAACAGGGTGAAGAACAGGCTCATCCGGTCCCGGACGAAGCCCTTGAACATCGCCGTCGCGAGGCTGTTGAACGCCCTCATGCCCGGTACTCCCGGCCGGTCAGCGACAGGAACAGGTCCTCCAAGGTCGCGCCGCGCACCTGGAGCCCGCCGAGCGCTTCCGCCTCGGCCAGCGCCGAGAGCACCGGACCGGGGGTCCGCGTCGAGATGACGGTCGACACCGCGTCGCCGTCGACCTGATCGACCCCGGGCAGCGCGGCGGCCCGTTCCCGGCTGATCGCGGACGCTTCGACCGAGATCCTGGTGGGCGCATCCAGTCCTCGGATCAACTCGGCCGGCGGACCGAGTTGCAGGATCTGCCCGGCGTCCATGATCGCCACCCGGTCGCAGAGGGTTTCGGCTTCGTCCATGTGGTGGGTGGTCAGCACCACGGTCTTCCCGCGGGCGTTGATCTGCCGCAGGATGTCCCAGAGGTTGCGGCGGGCCTGCGGGTCGAGCGCGGCGGTCGGTTCGTCGAGGAAGACCACCTCGGGGTCGTGGATCAGCGCGCAGGCGATCGAGAGTCGCTGCGACTGGCCGCCGGAGAGTTTCTCGGCACGCTCGCCGGCCTTGTCGGTCATCCCCACCAGCTCGAGCATCTCCTGCGTCCGACCGTGCGGCAGTCCGTACAGGGCGGCGAATGTGTGCAGCTGCTCGGTGGCGGTGAGCCGCTCGAAGAACGACGTGGCCTGCAGTTGGACACCGATCCTCGGCAGCAGCTGCGGGTTGCGCGGCCACGGGCTCTGCCCCAGCAGTCGGACCGAACCGGAGTCCGCCTCACGCAGCCCCTCGATGATCTCCAACAGGGTCGTCTTGCCCGCCCCGTTGGGTCCGAGGATGCCGAAGAACTCTCCCGCCCGGACCGACAGCGACACGCCGTCCACCGCGGTCAGCGGCCCGTACCGCTTCACCACATCGACGACCTCGATGGTCGCTGCGTCGACCGCCGCTGCTGCGTCGGAACCCGAAAGTGTCATCGATGGCCCCCTCGGGCCAGCACCTTATGCGATGGGAACGACCGGGGCGAGTGAAAACCCGCCGGCGCTCCGCGGTCAGGTCCGACGTTGCCCGGCTACGGTTCTCACCATCGCCCGGGCGTCCAGACCGATCTCCCTGAGCAGCCCGGAGAGCGGGATCTCGATCCCGACGGTGTGCAGGCCAGGCGCACCCCGCACCGGCAGACCGCGCAGGTCGAGCAGGTCCAGCGGGCCGAGCAGGTGCTCCAGGCCGGGCGCGTAGCCGGTCGCGGCGATCACCCGGTCCGGCCTGCTGCGGCTCCCGTCGACGTGCTCGACCCGGTCGCCGTGCAGGGCGGTGACACCCGTCCGGATGACGATCGTTCCCGCCCGGACGGCCGCAGCGAACCCGTGGTCGAGTACCGGAGTTGTTGCGGTCCGGGCGAACTGGGAGAACGGGTCGGCCGGCGCCGGGAGCCCGAACGGCGCCAGATCCGGAACGGTGAGCCGACGCAGCGCGGCGCCGAGCGGGTTCATCACCGCGGCCGGCGCCCGGCGCAGCGCGATGCTGAACAGCTGGCTGGGGACACCGTGGGTGTCCCGCCGGACGATCACCGGCGGGGTCCGCACCGCCAGTTCGACGGGCACGCCGGCGGCGGCCAGGTCGACCGCGATCTCGGTCGCCGAGTTGCCGGAGCCCACGACGAGCACGGTGGCGCCGAGGTAGTCGGCCGGGTTGCGGTACTGCGAGGAGTGGATCAGCTGCGGGCGGAAGTCGTTGCGCCCCGGCCAGTCCGGGATGACCGGTAGGTTGCAGGCGCCGGTGGCCAGGACCACCCGGTCGGCGCGGAGCGGCCCGTCGGAGGTGTGAAGGAGCCACCCGCTCCCGTCCCGGGCGAGCCCCTGCAGCTCGACGCCGAGCCGGGGGGCGAGGTGGTGGAACGCGGCGTAGCCCTGCAGGTATCTGACGAAATCGTCGCGAGCCACCCAGGAGCCGAATCGGGGTGGTATCCGCAGGCCCGGGAGGCCGGAGAGCCAGCGGACGGTGTGCAGCCGGAAGCTGTCGTAGCGGGTGCGCCAGGCCGATCCGACCGCGTCGGCACGATCCAGGATCACCGGCGTCATTCCGAGGCCCCGCAGCGCTGCCGCGGCCGCCAGCCCGGCCGCACCGGCCCCGACCACCACCGCGTCTGCGACCCCGGTGCCGTGGTGCGTCACAGTGTTGCCGTGGTGCGTCACGGTGTTGTCGTGGTGCGTCACGGTGTCACTGTTTCACGGTCGGGAAGCCCTGACCCCGAGCTGACGGCGGACCGCTCACCAGCTGCCGCTGCCGCCACCACCGCGGGACCGGCCGCCGCCGAACGACGAGCGGCGGGAGCCGCCGGAGCTGCTGCTCCGCGAGCTGGAACTGCCATTGCTGCGACTGGAGAACGAGGAGTACCGCCGGCGCCTGGTGTAGCTGCTCCCGGATCCGTCGTCTCCGCCGGAGTTCCCGTTCGCCTTGGAGTATGCGGACCAGGCCCAGCTGCCGACGGCGAGCACCAGCAGGAGCACGATCCACAGCGTCGCGGAGCCGTCGGAGCGCTCGCTCGCCCGGTCGGCGGAGCTGCCGGGGTACCCGGTGTCGTCGTAGCCGGGGTCGGTGTCCGCGATGCCGGGACGGTAGGTCGGCACCGCGGTCGGCGTCACTGCTCCGCTGTCCGCAGGCAGCGTGACGAGCATGGTGCGGGTGCTCATCGGGTGGCCGAGTGCCTTTCTGATCGCGTCGAGTCCGGCGAGAATGCCGGTGCGGTATCGGCTCTGCCGGAAAGCCGGGAGGAGAGTGCCGCTGATGATCTCGCGGGCGTCGCCGTCGGTCAGGGTCTTCTCGAGTCCGGTGCCGACCTCGATCCGCACGGTCCGATCCTGCAGGGCCACCACCAGCAGCACGCCGTTGTCCTTACCGGCCTTGCCGACACCCCAGTCGTTGAACACCTCCAGCGCGTAGCTCTCGATGGACCGGCCGCCGGTGGTCGGGACCACCAGCACAGCGATCTCGTCGGTGGTCGCCTTCTCGTCCGCGGCGAGGATCGCGGCGAGCAGCGTGCAGGTCTGGGGTCCGAGCACCCGTTCCTGGTCGACGCAGACACCGGGCTCGGGCACCGCGGCCGCCGCACCGGCGCGGGTCGGGCGTCGCGCGGGGCGGTCGACGACGCGGGTCGGGGTCGCCGGGGCGGTCACGACGCGGGTGGGGGTCGCGGGGGCGGTTGCGGCGCGGGTCGGGGTCGCGGGGGCGGTTGCGGCGGCGGCGCGGGTGGGCGAGCCGGTGGTGGTCGGGGCGGCGCCGGCCACCGGCGCGGCGAGCAGCGCCAGGATCACCGAGGTGGCGATGGCGATCGCGACTGACACCCCCGCTCGGGCGCGGGCGCGCGGCGTCGAGGTCTGAGGTGCGGAGGTCACGGGAGGGTGGACGCGGCCGGACCGCCTGCGGTTCCCGCTGACCCGGCGGCCAATCGACCGGCCAGCCAGTCCACCACGGCGGCGGCCGCGCGATGATGATCCGACCGGCCGTCGGCCACCTCGTCGGCAGCCGCGATCATCCGGGCCGTACCGCTCGGCGAGCCGAGCACCGACTCGACGTTCTCCAGCACCACCGCCTGGACCGCGGCGGCCGCCCGCCGTCGGCGCCGATCGGTGCCCGCGGCGCTGCCCGCCAGGTGCGAGGCGTGCTGGTCGAGGGCTCCGGTCAGTTCGTCCATACCGGTACCGTCGGCGGCGATCAGGGCCAGCACCGGCACCCGCCACTCCCCCGGTGCGGCCGAGCCGGCCCGGCCCAGCGCCACTGCCCCCTTGAGCTCCCGCACGGTGACGGCCGCACCCTCGCGATCTGCCTTGTTCACCACCAACACGTCGGCGATCTCCAGAATCCCGGCCTTGGCCGCCTGCACGCCGTCGCCCATCCCCGGTGCCAGCACCACAACGACGGTGTCGGCCAGCCGCATCACCTCCACTTCGTTCTGACCGACCCCGACGGTCTCGACCAGCACCAGGTCGTAGCCCAGCGCGGACAACAGGTCCACTGCACCGGGGGCCGCGGCGGACAGCCCGCCAAGGTGCCCGCGGCTGGACATGGACCGGATGTACACGCCGGGGTCGGTCGCGTGGTCGGCCATCCGGACCCGGTCACCCAGCAGCGCACCTCCGGAGAACGGGCTGGAGGGATCCACGGCGAGAACCGCCACCCTGCGGCCGAGCGCCCTGCTGGTGGCCACCAACCGGGCGGTGGTGGTGGACTTGCCGACCCCGGGCGGCCCGGTGAGGCCGACCACGGTCGCTACCCTCGGCAGCTCGCCGAGCGCGGTCGACACGGCTGCAGCGGCGGCGCCGCCGTGCTCGACCTGGGTGAGCAGCCTGGCCACCGCCCGCACCGACCCGGCCAGGGCCGCGGCGACCAGGGACACCGCGTCGGACGGAACGGCCACCGGTCAGGACGCGCTGGGCACGGTCAGCAGGAGCGCGTCGCCCTGCCCGCCGCCACCGCAGAGCGCGGCCGCGCCGGTGCCGCCGCCGCGGCGGCGCAACTCGAGCGAGAGGTGCAACGCGAGCCGTGCGCCCGACATGCCGATCGGATGACCGAGCGCGATGGCACCGCCGTTGACGTTGACGATGTTCTCACTCACCTGGAGATCGCGGGCGGAGGCGATCCCGACGGCGGCGAACGCCTCGTTGATCTCGATCAGGCTCAGATCGGCCACCGAGATGCCGGCCTTCTTGCATGCGGCGCGGATCGCGTTGGCCGGTTGCAGCTGCAACGACGAATCGGGGCCGGCGACCACGCCGTGCGCACCGATCTCGGCGAGCCACGGCAGTCCGCGACGCTCGGCCTCGGCCTTGTCCATCACGACAACGGCGGCGGCGCCGTCGGAGATCGGCGACGCGGAGCCCGCGGTGATGGTGCCGTCCGGGCGGAACGCCGGCCGCAGCCGGCCGAGCACCTCGACGGTGGTGTCCGGCCGGATGCCTTCGTCGGCGTCGACGGTGACGTCGCCGGTACGTCCGGCGATCACCACCGGCTCGATCTCCTCGGCGAAATAGCCGGCTGCAGCAGCCGCCGCGGCCCGCTGGTGAGACCGGGCGGCGAACGCATCCTGCTCGGTCCTGGTCAGCGGCTCCCGATCGTTGGCCACCTCGGTGAGCTCGCCCATCGGGACGTCGGTGAAGATGTCGTACAGGCCGTCGAAGGCCATGTGGTCGAGCAGCGTCACGTCTCCGTACTTGAAACCGGCCCGGGATCCGGGCAGCAGATGCGGCGCGTTGGTCATCGACTCCATGCCGCCGGCCACAACGGTGGTGAACTCGCCGGCCCGGATCAGCTGGTCGGCCAGAGCGATGGCGTCCAGCCCGGACAGGCAGACCTTGTTGATGGTGAGTGCGGCGACGTCCATGCCGATCCCGCCGGCCACCGCTGCCTGCCGAGCCGGGATCTGACCGCAGCCGGCCTGCAGCACCTGACCCATGATCACGTAGTCGACATCGACCGGGTCGACGCCGGACCGGCGCAATGCGCCGCGGATCGCGGTGCCCCCGAGTTCGGTCGCCCGCACCCGGCCCAGCGCGCCGGACAATCGGCCCATCGGGGTCCGCGCACCTGCCACGATCACCGTCGATCCCATGCCTGGCAACCTATCGCAGACGTTGGTCACACCGCCGCCGTGCGCGCCGCGCGGGTGGGTCGGGACGTCGGTCTCGGCCAGTACGGTGGGGCCATGGACGTTCTGCAGCGACTCACCGTCACCGCGGTCGACCACGTCGGCATCGCCGTCCCGGATCTCGACGCCGCGATCGCCTTCCACACCGACGTGCTCGGCGGCACCCTCGAGCACCACGAGATCAACGAGGAACAGGGCGTCGCCGAGGCGATGATCGCTTTCGGCGGGCCGGCCGACGGCACCAGGATCCAGCTGCTCGCCCCGCTCACCGCGGATTCGTCGATCGGTCGGTTCCTGGACCGGTCCGGACCGGGGCTGCAGCAGCTGGCGTACCGGGTGCCCGATGTCCGCGCCGCGGCAGACACCCTCCGGGCGGCCGGGCTGCGGCTGCTCTACGACGAGCCCCGCCGCGGCACCGCCGGCTCGTCAGTGAATTTTGTCCACCCGAAGGACGCCGGTGGCGTCCTCATCGAACTCGTCCAGCCCGGCGCCACCGGCTCGACGCATCCGGATGCGAGCATAAAGAAATGACCTCCAGCGAATGGCTTCCCGCTCAGGCTCCCTTCGAGTTGGTCCGGCGCGGCTACAGCCCTGAACAGGTCACCGCGCACCTCGAACGCCTTGAGTACGAACTGCGGATCTCCACCGCCAACCGCGAAGGCACCAACCAGCGGATCTCGGAACTCACCTCGCAGCTGCAGGCCGCCCAGGCCGAGACCGACACCCTGCGTGCCCAACTCGACCGCAACGCGCTCGCACCGGTCTCGATGACCGGCCTGTCCGACCGGATGCAGCGGATGATCCGGCTGGCCGAGGAGGAGGCCGCCGAGATCCGGGCCCGGGCCGAGTCCGACGCCTCCGAGATGCGCACCGATCTGCAGTCGGCACTCACCGAAGCGGCCGAGACCCGTCAGGCCTTCGATGCCGAGCGCGAGCGGACCAGGACCCAGCTGGCCGAGCAGGTCCAACTGCTGATCGGCGAGGCCACCGACGAGGCGGCGGCGACCCGGTCCGCTGCGGTGGCCGAAGCCACCCGGCTGGTCGCCGAGGCGACCGCCGAGAGCACCCGACTGCGCACCGAGGCCGATGCCGAGTCGACCCGGCTGCTCGCCGACGCGACCACTGAATCAACCAGGCTGCTCGCCGAGGCGAACGCCGAATCCACCCGGCTGCTCACCGAGGCCAACGCCGAGTCGAACCGACTGATCTCCGATGCCCGGGAGGCCGCGGAGAAGACCACTGCCGATGCCGTCGCCGCGGCGGACCGGCTCGACACCGAGTCCCTCGCCCGCCGCAACGGCGTCGAGGAGGACTTCGAGATCGCCATCCAGGCTCGGCGTACCGACGCGCACCGGACCATCACCGAGCGCGAGCAGCAGTCGTCGGCCGAGGCGACCCGGCTGGTCGCCGAGGCGACCGCGGACGCCGACCAGCGGGTGGCCACCGCCACCGCCGACGCCGCGGAACGGATCGCCACCGCCGAGGAACAGGCCAGGGTGACGGTGGAGCAGGCGGCGGCGGAAGCACACCACCGGGTCGCCGAGGCGGATGCGGCGGTCCGCGAACTGTCCACCCTGCGGGCCCGGATCAACGACCAGCTCAGCTCGCTGCTCGGCCACTTGGACCACATCCGCGGGCTGGCGGGCAGCACCCCCGACGTGCTCACGCCATTGGACGAGGAGCCGACCCGGCCCCGTACCGAGGACTTTCCGGTCGATCCGGCCGGAAGGGCCGCCGGCATCCCGGGTGCCGAGGTCGAGGGGATCGGACCGAGCGGGACGGTCGGTGGACGCTGACCGCGACCGAGACCCTGCCGACCGAGACCCTGCCGACCGAGACCCTGCCGACCGAGACCCTGGCGATCATGACGCGACCCGGCCGGCACCGACCGGCGAGCCGACACCGGCCGCCGAAGAATCCCCCGCTGTCCAGCAGCCGCCCGTCAACGGGACACCGCTTCCGGTCAACGGGAACGGGCAGCCGCACGGGCGACCGGCCAGGGCGCAGCGCCGCCGCTGACCCGAGGTTCAATCGGCGGCCGGTTCTGCCTGGTCAGACCCGATCGCCGGCCGACACCACGGCCAGGATCTCCGGCCCGCTGTCGAGGTACCGACGAGCGGTCATCCCGCTCAGCACGACCACCATCACGATCCCGGTGAGCAGGCCCACCGCGAGCGCCAACCAGCCGTAGGCCTGGTTCACCGTGGCCGACAGCAGGGCCAGCACGCCGGCCGGGATCGCCGACACCAGCCCGCCGAGGAGCAGGCCGAGCTGGGCGCCGGAGGTGCGGCCCTTCTGCCCGGGGACGCTGGAGGCGAACAGCGACTTGCGGCTCTGCGGCATCGCGAACGGCAACGATGCCGACAGGTAGCCCGCGATCGAGCACGAGCCCAACAGCGCGGCGAAACAGACCCCGGCCGCCGCCGGAATCTGGGCGGCGTCGCCACGCACGACCGCCACCGTGGCCAGCGCGATGAGCACCGCCACCGCACCCGGCACCAAGGCGGCCGCCGCGTGCCCCAGCACCTCGCCGCGGGCGCGGGTCCGGTCGGCGTAGGCCACCAGGTGGAGCCACAACCCGGAGCCCTCGACGCCGTAGGCATTGGCGGCCTGCGACCCGGCCATCAGGGAGCCCAGCACGACACCGAAGACGGCAAGGTGGCCGGCGCCGCCGCGGAAGACGATCAGCGGCCAGAAGATCGCCATGAACAGCACGATCAGCCAGGGCAACCGGCGCATCGGGTCCCGCCAGGCGAGCAGCGCGTCACGGCGGGCGATGAGCACAACGGTGCCACGCAGCGAGGTCGCCGACCCCGACCCTGAGGTGAGCTGCGAGGCGCTGGCCGGCGACGAGGACGCGGTCTCCGAGGTGATGGAGGTCAGCCGCCCGGCCAGCGAGCGGCCCCACCACCACCAGACGAGGCCAAGGGCGACCAGCGCGATGGCCAGTCCGACCACCGCAGCGCCGTATTCGCCGTGCGCGAGCCGGTACGGCAAGGCGGCGAGCGCGCCGGGCGGTGTCCACGCCAGCACCCGGGCGACCCGGCCGGCACCGGTGGCCAGACCGACACCGTTGCCGCCGTTGAGCAAGGCCGACAACCCGACGTAGGCCACCACCAACAGAAAGCCGACCAGGATGCCGAGGTCACGACCACGCCGGCTGGACATCAACGCCGACATCGCGGTGGCCGCGGCCCTGGACAACACCACACAGGTGACCAGCTGGATCGCCGCGGCGATCAACGCCACCGGAAGCAGCGCCAACGGCGTCGACACGCCGACCGCAGCGCCCAGCATCAGGATCACGTTGGCCACCGGCAGATAGCCGACCAATGCCGTCACCAGCAGTCCGCGCTGCAGCGTCTGCGGGCGCAGCGGCAGCAGGGCGAACCGTTGCGGATCGACCGTCTCGTCGACCCCGAAGGCGACCAGCGGCATCAGACCCCAGGCGAGCAGCTGGGCCACGAACAGGCCGGTGACCGCCAACGGCGCTGCGTCCGGCACCATCCGCAACGATCCGAGCCCGACGGCGAAGAAGAGCAGCACGATCAACGCCACCGACATCCCGACGATGGTCCAGGCGCGGGCGGCGCCCTTCGTCGCCCGGAGCCGGCTGGTGACCAGGCGCCACTTCAGGCTTGCGAAGAGCGCAACCACTCAAGTCCCCCCGAGCTGGAGTCATCGGCACCGACCAGGTGCATGAACGCGTCGTCCAGGCTGGCCGCCTGCCCCCGCACCTGCGCGAGATCGCCGGAGGCGATGATCCGGCCGCGGGCCATCACCGCGACATGGCTGCACAGCTCCTCGACCAACGCCATCACGTGCGACGAGAAGATCACCGTGCCACCGTTCTCGGTGTAGCGGGTGAGCACTCGGCGGATCACCCGCGCAGACACCGGGTCCACCGCCTCGAGCGGCTCGTCGAGCAGCAGCACCGGGGGCGTGTGCAGCAACGCCGCAGCCAGGGTGATCTTCTTGCGCATTCCGGTCGAGTAGTCGGCGACCAGTTTCGGACCGGCCTCGGTGAGGTCGAGGACCGCCAACAGGTCGGTCGCGCGCTGTCCGACCACCTCTGCCGGCATGCCGCGGAGCCGACCGAGATAGTTCAGCAGCTCGCCGCCGGACAGCCGCTCGAAGAGCCTGAGCCCGTCGGGCAGCACGCCCATCAGGGTCTTGGCCGTCACCGGGTCCGCCCAGACATCGACCCCGGTGAGGAACACCCGGCCGGCGTCCGGTCGCAGCAGCCCCGTGACCATGGACAACGTGGTGGTCTTGCCGGCACCGTTCGGTCCGACCAGGCCGAAGAAGGAACCGGTGGGGACATCAAGGGTGACCTGGTCCACCACCGTACGACCGTCGAACGCCTTGGTGAGTCCACGCAGCGCGAGCGCCTGACCGGTCAGACTCGGATCGACTGAACCCGTCTGGTCGAATCTGGGCAGGCTGCGCGATCCCGAGTTCCCCTCCGACATGAGCCCACCCTGCCACACCCGGACTGGTCGGAGGGTGCTCAGACACCTGGGCTCACCCGGTTGGGAAGGACTCCGGGAACTCGCCCAGATACCAGTCCCGCAGCGCGGCGGCGAACTCGACCGGCCGCTCGATCGGCGGCGAGATGGCCGGACTCCGCTATCTCCACCAGAGTGGCCCGACCGGCGACCGCGGCGAGCGCGCGGGCCTCGATCGGCGGGGTGACGGTGTCCTCCGCGCCGACAACGACCAGCACCGGAATCGCAGCCGCGGCCAGCGTTGCGGTCGAATCCGGCCGGATCGCCATCGCCCGCTGGGCCCAGGCGAATGCGGCTGCGGTCGCATCCGAAGCGATGGTGGCGGCCAATCGACGGACCGGTTCGGCCACCGACCGGCCGAGCAACGGGGCGACCAGGTCGGCGCCGCTCGGGAGCCGGCCCGCGTCGGCGTCGGCCGCCTTCGCCTGCCGGGCGGCCGCGGCGTCGGGGGTGTCAGCGGTCGACCGGGTGTCGGCCAACACCAGGCCGGCCAACCGCTCCGGATGATCGGCCAGCAGTCGGAGCGCGACGTAGCCGCCCATCGACACGCCGCCCACCACCACCCGACCGATCCCGCGCGCATCCAGCACGGCGATCACGTCGTCCGCGGCGTGGGCCAGATCCGGCTCGACCGCGCCGAGATCGGTAGTGCCGAACCCGCGTTGGTCCGGCGTGATCAGCGTGATGCCGGGCAGCAGCGGACGGAGCGGGTCGAACATCCGGGCGTCCAGCGGAAAGGCATGCAGCAGCACCAACGGTGGACGGTGCGGCACGGTCATCTCAGCAGGTCGCCGGATCGCGGGTGACGTCGGCATCGGACGATGTCGGCGTCTCCCGCCCGACGGGGCCGGATCCGGCAGGTACCGGATGCTCCTGGTCAGCCGGCTCAGCGACGGCGGCCGACACCGGTTCGGGTCGTCGCCACTGCCCGGCCAGGTGCCACATCAACACGGCCAGCGCGAGCCCTGCGGCGATCGAACCGAGCACACCGACGACGTCGGGTACCACCGGGCCGCCGAGCGGACCACCGGCCCTGCGGTTGTCGGCTCTGGACTCGGACCAGGCCGCGGTCTGCCACTGCAGCAGCACCGCGAAGAGCAGGAAGTACGCCACCCCCACCGCCGACACCACGGCCTCCGCGTGCCCCCGCGATCCGGGCCACCAGGCCACCAGGCCCAGCAACCCGGCCGCCACCACCACGGACAGGGTCGGCGTCATCGGCATGAAATACCGCTCGTGGCTGCCACCGCCGGTGGCCAGGAAGCTCAGCATCGCGACGATCGTCACGGCTGCATGCACCAGCACCGTCGCCCAGCCCACCGCGAGCCCGACGGCCGCGGGTCCGCTGAACCGCGACCGGCCGGCGACCGCCCACCGCACGATCCCGACCACTCCCCCGACCAGCAGTCCGACCGCGACGACGACGCCGACGACGCGGATCCACTCGTTCCAGTCGTCAACGGCTTCGCCCATTCGACGCTGCACGAACAGTCGCTGCCACTGCACGGACAGGTACTGTGCGGCTCCGCTCGGCGTCAGCAGCTGCGGTCGTTCCACTCGGCCGAACCGGTCGACGAGCACCTGGGAGGCGGTCGGGCTGCCGTAGAGCGCCCAGTTGCGGACGTAGAACCACCCGACGGCGAGCACTGGCACCCCGCCGACCAGGAGCGCGGGATACAGGGCCCGGCGCTGCCAGCCCGGCTCCCGGTCGTGCAACCAGACCGCAACAGCCACGCCGACCACACCGAAGGCGACCACCGGCAACGAACTGGCCCTGGTCGCTGCGGCCGCCGTACAGGCAACGGTGAGCACCACCAGCCGTCGCCCGGTCGGTCCGAATCGGAGCATGCGGATCACCAGCAGCAGACCCCAGGCGCCGAATGCGGCCGCCATGCCGTCGTTGTAGATCCCGCCACCGTCGAACGTGAGAGTGGTCATCGCGGCGGCGACCGCCGCCGCCAAGGGCACCGCCGACGGTCGGCCGGGGAGCAGTGCGCCGGCGAGCAGCCCGGCCAGCAGCACCAGGGCCGCGGTCCCAGCGGCGTTGAGCGCGCGCAGCGCCAGGGCGGCGAAGGCGGGCGTGTGGGTCGCGTCGGCGATCCAGACGATCGGCACCCCGAGCGCGTAGAACAGCGGCGGGTGGTTGGCGACCCAGATGGCGCCGTGCGCGGCGTCGGCGTACCGCCGGTGCTGCAGGTAATAGCCCGGGAACGAGTCCGGGTCCCGTGACATCGGCGTGTCGATGGTGGGCAAGGTTCCGCCGGCGAGCGCAGCGGCATAGGAGGCGGCCGGCGCCTCGTCGGTGGCCGCCATGGGCGCCGCGACGGTGCCGAACTGCATGCAGAACAGGAAGCAGGCGGCGCAGGCGAGCCCGAGGAACACCTTCACCAGCAGCGGTTGCGGCACCATGGACGCCGGGGCGTCACGCACCGGTATGCGCCCCCTCGGTCACCGGACGCAGTCGTGCGGAGTGGCTCGGGTCGCTGACGGTCGGCCGCGGATCGGCGTCTGGCTGCACCGGGGCGGGCGGGCCGGCGGCGGGCGGCCCGGAAGCAGGTGGGCCGGCGGGTGGGACGGTGGCTGGTGGGACGGCGGTGGCCGGCGATCCTGTCGCGTTTCCCGGATCCGGCGACTCCAGCCGGGTCGGGGCAGGCAACGTCCTGAGCCTCCGGGACAGATCCCAGCCGAGCACCGCGAGCGCGGCAACGGCGCTCGCGACACCCAGCCAGCCGAAGATCGACGACACCGCCGGCGGGAACGGTGGATGCCAACCCGGCCGGTGCTGGTACACCCTGTACCACTGCATCATCGCGCGCTGCAGCAGCACCGCGAGGACGAGAAAGAGCGCTCCGGCGAACGCCGCCACCACCGCTTCCGCAGCCCATCTGGTGCGTCGTGGCCACCAGCAGACCAGGCCGACGATGCCGGCAGCGGCGGCCGCGGCGACGGTCGGCACGATCGGCATCAGATAGCGCTCGTGGCTCCCCCCGCCGGCCGCCAGGAACTGGACCATCGTCGCGAGAGTGGCGATGACGTGGATCACCAGCAATCCCCAGGCGACGGCCACGCCCGCCACGGCCGTCGCCGGCCGGTGCCGCCCGGCCCGCCACCAGCGCGCGACGCCGAAGCCGACGCCCAGCACGATCCCGATGGCGATCACCATGCCGATCAGATTGACCAGGTGGTTCCACTCGGCGGCCGCTGCCCCGCCCATCCTGCGTTGGACGAACAGCCACTCCCACTGGGCACCGAGCAGCGGTGCCGCGCCGTCGACCGTGAGCAGGGACGGCCGCGGCTGCCGCCCGAACATCGTGAGCAGAGCCCCCGACGCGGTGGTATCGCCGTACAGCGCGATGTTGCGCAGGTAGAACCACCCGACCGTCACCGCAGGAACCCCGCCGACCAGCAGGCCCGGACCGAACGCCCGCCACCAGCTGCGCGTCCCACGGCCGGGCAGCAGACCGGCAGCGATCACGCCGGCCGCCGCGATCGCGACCACCGCGAGCCCGCTGGCTCTCGTCGCCGCGAGCGCCGTGCACAGCGCGGTGATCAGCAGGAGCCGCCGTCGGGTCAGTCCGATCCGGAGCGTGCGTACCACGAGCACCAGGATCCAGGCGCCGAGGGCCGCCCCGAGGCCGTCGTTGTAGATCGTGCCACCCAGAAGGCTCACCGCGCTCATCGCTGCCGTCACGGCTGCGGCGAGCAGGATCACGTTGGGGCGACGCGGCATCAACTCCCTGGCCAGCAGGCCCGAGAGCAGTGCGAGCGCCGCTGTGCACAATGCGTTCATCGCGCGCAGCGCGAACAACGCGAACACCTGGGAATGCACCGCGTTCGCGAGCCACACCACCGGGGCGCCGAGCAGGTAGAACAACGGCGGATGATTCGCGACCCAGATTCTGCCGCGAGGACCGCTGCCACCACCCAGGTGCGCGGTGTACGCGCCTGGGAAACTGCTCGGATCCCTGGGCATCGGGGTGTAGATCGTCGGCAACCGGCCCTGGGCGACGACCGCAGCGTAGGACGCATGCGGTGCCTCGTCGCCTTCGCTCATCGGAGCGGCGAACGCAGCGACCTGCAGACAGAAGAAGAAGCTGACCAGGGTGATCAGGCCGAGGCCGAGCACCACCGGTCGGCTCAACGGCGCCACCCCGGTGGGTTCGCCGGCCACGTCAAGCACGGGCGAACAGTACCCGCAAGTCGAGAGCGAGATGTGCCGTGCGGGCCACCGCCGGAGCGCGTGTCCCGGGCGAGAGTGGGTCAGCCGGCGACGAGCGTCACGGTGGCCGTCTCGCTGGGACCGTCCCAGGTCCGCGGAAGTGGCGCGGCGGTCGGGGCGATCTCGGCGACCAGTGCATCCAGGACGGCCTCGGCCGATCCGACGAACAGGTGCTTGGCACCGGGGAAGTCGAGCACCTGGCACTGCGGGGCGCGAGCGAACCGGTCGCGCGCCTCGTCCGGCCGCAGGTAGTCGTCGTACTCGGGCACCAGGGCCGCCAGCCTTTTGCCGGAGGCCGCCCATGCGTCCAGGTCGGTATCGTCGGCACGCTTGAGCGGAGGCGAGATCAATACCGCTCCGGTGATGTCGAGCCGTGCTCCGTACTTGAGTGCCAACTCGGTGCCGAACGACCAGCCCACCAGCCATCGGTCCGGGAGCCCGCGGGCGACGGTCAGGTTTACGGCGGCCTCGACATCCAGCCGCTCGCCGACACCCTCGTCGAAGGCACCGGCACTACGTCCCTGGACGCTGGCGGTGCCCCTGGTGTTGAACCGCAGCACGGCGAAACCGGCCAGGGCAGGCAGCCGGAACGCCGCCTTGCGGTACAGATGCGAGTCCATCATCCCGCCGTGGGTCGGTAGCGGGTGCAGGCAGATCAGCGTGGCGATCGGATCCACCTCGACCGGCAGGGCCAGTTCGCCGACCAGGCTCAGGCCGTCGTCGGTGTGCAAGATGATCGGTTCCCGACGGGCGGGCAGCACGGTGTTCGCGCGGATCTCGGTCGTCACAGCAGTCATTCTGCCCCGTAGCGCCGGGAGACCCAGCGCGCCCGGAGTGCGGGTCGGACTTCCCGAGCCGGCGCGATCGTGCCTACCCTCTGCAGAGCGGGTCGAGTTGCGATCCGAGGTGACGGGGGTGACGCCGATGCAGCGAAGGACTGCGATCCTGGTCTCCGCCGTCGTACTGAGCGTGACCATCGGTGTCCTGGCGGGCCTCGTCGTCCGGCTCGGAGCCCGGGTGAAGGACGCCGGCGGCCCGCCGCCGGCGCTGATCACCGCCGCTCCGGTCTCCGGGCCGCCGTCGACCACCGGTACAGGGGCCGAGCCGGACAGCAGCCCGCCGGAGACGAGCAGCGCCGACGTCGGCGCGATCACGCAGCCCAGCACCCGGCCGGTCACCACACCTCCCCGACCGGCCACGTCGCACACCACGGCGCCGCCGACGAAGCGCACAACTCCTCCCACACCAGCCTCCCCCGCCGCAGCAACGGCACCGTCCCGGACCACCAGCATCTCGGTCCAGGCGACCACCAGCACAGCCTCGGTGGTCTCGTTGGCGCCGGTGACCCCGACGCTGCCCGACCCCGACCACGCGCCTCGACCACTCAGCCGTCGACCATTCAGCCGTCGACCATTCAGCCGTCGACCATTCAGCCGTCGACAAGCGAGCCGTCAACGACTCCGACGAGCAGCCGCCCGTCCACGCCGGAGTCAGACACCCGATCCACCAGCGGCCCGAACGGGAACTGCCCCGACCTCGGCGCGCAGAGCACCGGTGCGAACGGTGCCACCCTGTTCTGCCAGCACGACCCCGGAGACCGCTCGTTGCGCTGGCGGGAGGTGGTCGCCGGTGGCGGCTGCCTCAACCGGGCGATGACCGGCGTTGACGCTGCCGGGGTGCACTACCGCTGCCGGGCCGGTGCGGGCGGGCTGAACCACTGGGTGCAGGGCTGACCTGCTGGAACGCTCAGGCCGGCGGGATGAACATCGTCAACAGGATCCAGCTGACCACTGCCGACGGCAGCAGCGAGTCCATCCGGTCCATGACGCCGCCGTGGCCGGGCAGCAGCGTGCCCATGTCCTTGACGCCGAGATCGCGCTTGATCAGCGACTCGGCAAGATCACCCATCGTTGCGACCAGGGCGATCACCGCGCCGGTGACCAGGCCCTGCCACCACGGGTGGTCGAGCATCAGGGCGACCGAGAGCGCGCCGCCGACCATCGCGGTGAGCACCGATCCGGCGAAGCCCTCCCAGGACTTCTTCGGCGAGATGGTCGGGGCCATCGGATGCCGTCCGAACAACACCCCTGCCGCGTAGCCGCCGGTGTCCGAACAGACCACCATGATCAGGAAGGTCAGCACCCGCTGTGCGCCGTCGGTGGGTGCCACCAGCAAGGTCGCGAACGATGCGAACAGGCCGAGGTAGATCGCCAGGAACACCGATGCGGCGACATCGGTCAGATACCCGTCGGCTCCCCGGCGGAATCGCCAGGCCAGGCAGGCCAGCGTCGTCAGGGCGACACCGATGACCTGCGCCTCGTGCCCCCAGGGCCAGGTGAGCGCAATGGTCGCGGCTGAACCGATACCCAGTGGGATCCAGGCCAGCGAGACGCCTCTGGCGGCCGCCAGGGTCGTGCGCATCTCCCAGATGGAGGCGAGAACGGCGGCGGCGATGATCGCCACGAAGGCCTGCCGGTACAGCAACAGGGTGGCGACGATGATCGCGCCGAGACCGACACCAACGCCGATCGCCATCGGCAGGTTCCGGCCGGCGCGGGACTTCGGCGGTTGCGCCACGGGGATCGGGCCCGGCGGGTCGTTCGACGCCGCGGCGGCATCGTCGCGCTGGCTGGGGTCCATGGTGGGTGCTCGTGAGGTCGCGGCGGGGCCGCGGGCTCAGACCTCGAGCAGCTCCGCTTCCTTGTGCCGGACCAGCTCGTCGACGGAGGCGACGTAGCGGTCGGTGATGGACTGCAGTTCCTTCTCCGCCCTGGTGACGTCGTCCTCGCCGACCTCGCCGTCCTTGGACATCTTGTCCAGGATCTCCTTGGCCTTGCGACGCACGTTGCGAATGGTGACCTTGGCGTCCTCGCCCTTCGACCTGGCGGTCCTGCCGAGGTCCCGCCGGCGCTCCTCGGTGAGTTGCGGGAACACCACCCGCAGGAGGTTGCCGTCGTTGCCGGGGTTGACGCCCAGATCCGAATCGCGGATGGCCTTCTCGATGGCCTGCAGCTGCGACTGGTCGTAGGGCTTGATGACGGCCATCCGGGCCTCGGGAATCTGGATGGTGGCCATCTGCGGTACCGGCGTCGGCGCGCCGTAGTAGTCCACGACGATCCGCGCGAACATGTTCGGGTTGGCCCGCCCGGTGCGCAACGACGCCAGATCGTCCTTGGCGACCGAGACCGCCTTCTCCATCTTCTCCTCGGCGTCGAAGAGAGTCTCGTCGATCATCATGTCCTCTTTCTGCTGCGTGTCATCCCTGCAGCGATGTCCACTGCAATGATCTTGTCCGACGCCCCGCTCTGCGCGACTGCAGGGCCGGCTCAGGCCGGCGTGCTGACCAGGGTGCCGATGTGCTCCCCACGGACCGCGCGGCCGATGTTGCCATCGGTCAGCAGGTTGAAGACGATGATCGGCATCGCATTGTCCATGCAGAGGCTGAACGCGGTCGCGTCGGCCACCTTGAGGCCGCGTTCCAGCACCTCGCGGTGGGTGATCTCGTCGAACAGCACCGCATCGGGCACCAGGCGCGGATCGGCGTCGTAGACGCCGTCGACCGCCTTGGCCATCAACACCACCTCAGCATCGATCTCCAACGCCCGCTGGGCAGCGGTGGTGTCGGTGGAGAAGTAGGGCATCCCGACGCCGGCACCGAAGATGACAACCCGACCCTTCTCCAGGTGCCGGGCGGCCCGGCGCGGGATGTAGGGCTCGGCCACCTGACCCATCGCGATCGCGGTCTGCACCCGGGTGTCGAGGCCCTGCTCGCGTTCCAGGAAGTCCTGCAGCGCCAGGCAGTTCATCACCGTGCCGAGCATGCCCATGTAGTCGGAGCGGGCCCGGTCCATGCCGCGTTCCTGCAGTTCGACGCCGCGGAAGAAGTTGCCGCCGCCGATCACCACCGCGACCTGGATCCCGTCCCTGACCACCTCGGCGATCTGTTTCGCGACGTCGGAGACCACCGACGGGTCGACGCCGACCTCACCACCGCCGAACATCTCGCCGCCGAGCTTGAGCACCACCCGGCCGTAGGGCCGGCGCGGGCGCTCGCTCCTGGGCGCCGGCTCGGCGGGCGTCTGTGCTTCGGGGGTCTGTGTCGCGGCGGTTTGTGTCGCGGCAGCTGGTGTCGCGGAGGTCTGTGTCACCGTCATCCTCGGCCCTCTCCTGTGTGGTCGCGCGCCTCGATCATGCCGCAGGTCGGCCGCCAGTGGTGGACCGACCCGTGCCGGGTCCGCATCCCGCGGACAGCGCCGGGGCCGGTGCGCATGACGCGCACCGGCCCCGGCGGCCTGCAGGATTTCCGGCGGTCAGACGGTGCCGACCTCGAACCGGGAGAACGCGGTCACGGTGACGCCGGCCTCCTCGAGCTGCTTGCCGACCGACTTCTTGCTGTCCCGCACCGACGGCTGCTCGACGAGTACCGCCTCCTTGTAGAAGCCGGTCACCCGGCCTTCGACGATCTTGGGCAGGGCCCCCTCGGGCTTGCCCTCCTCGCGCGCGGTCGCCTCGGCGATCCGCTTCTCCGATTCGACGACGTCGGCCGGCACGTCCTCGCGGGTGACGTAGCGGGCCTTGAGTGCCGAGACCTGCATGGCAGCCCCCCGCGCGGTCTCGGCGGCGCCGTCGGCCTCGCCGCTGTAGGCGACCAGTACACCGATCGACGGCGGCAGGTCGGCCGAACGCCGGTGCAGGTAGACGGCGGTGGGGCCGTCGTACTTGACCACCCGGTTCAGCACCAGCTTCTCGCCGATCCTGGCCGACAGCGCGGTGATCGCGTCACCAACGGTGCCGTCGCCGAGCGGGGCGGCGAGGACGCCGTCAACGGTGCCGTCCACCCCGTCGCCGGCAGCCGCGCCGGCGACCGCGTTGGCGAGCTCCTGGAACTCGGAGTTCTTGGCGACGAAGTCGGTCTCGGAGTTGAGCTCGATGAGCGCTCCCCCGCTGGTGGCCACCATGCCCTCGGCCGTGGTCCGCTCGGCGCGCTTGCCGACGTCCTTGGCCCCCTTGATGCGGAGCAGCTCAACTGCCTTGTCGAAGTCGCCCTCGGATTCCTCGAGAGCCTTCTTGCAATCCATGAAACCGGCGCCGGTCAGCTCGCGGAGCTTCTTGACGTCGGCGGCGCTGTAGTTCGCCATCTGAAGCGCAGTCCTTTTCTACTGGTGGTGAAGGGAAACGGGAGCGATCAGGACCGGCCGACCGGGCCGGACGTGGTCACACCGCTCTGCTCGTCGGCGACGATCGGGTCGACACCGGCCTCGGCGTCCGCCTCGACCGCAGCGATCGCATCTGCGCCGGCCTCGGTCTCGGCGACCACGTCGACGATCGGGGCGTCGGCGATCGGAGCGGTAGCCGGGGCCTCCGCGGCCGGCTCGGCGGCGGCAGCGGCTGCGGCGTCACCGGCGGCGAGCAGTTCACGCTCCCACTCGGCCAGCGGCTCCTCGCCGGCGGCAACGGCTGCTCCGCCGGAGCGGGCCAGCAGGCCCTCGGCGACGGCCTCGGCCACCACCTTGGTGAGCAGCGCAGCGGACCGGATCGCGTCGTCATTGCCCGGAACCGGGTAGTCGACCTCGTCGGGGTCGCAGTTGGTGTCGAGCACCGCGACGACCGGGATGTTGAGCTTGCGAGCCTCGCCGACGGCGATGTGCTCCTTCTTGGTGTCCACGATCCACACCGCCGACGGGACCCTGGCCATGTCCCGGATGCCACCGAGGGTCTTGGCCAGCTTGTCCTTCTCGCGGGTGAGCAGCAGGACCTCCTTCTTGGTCCGGCCGGCGAACTCGCCGGAGGTCTCCATGGCCTCGAGGTCCTTGAGGCGCTGCAGACGCTTGTGCACGGTGGAGAAGTTGGTCAGCATGCCGCCGAGCCAACGCTGGTTCACGTACGGCATGGAGACGCGGGTCGCCTGCTCGGCGATCGCCTCCTGGGCCTGCCGCTTGGTGCCGACGAACAGGATGGTGCCGCCGTGGGCGACGGTCTCCTTGATGAACTCGTAGGCGCGGTCGATGTAGGTCAGCGTCTGCTGCAGGTCGATGATGTAGATGCCGTTGCGCTCGGTGAAGATGTATCGCTTCATCTTCGGGTTCCAGCGGCGGGTCTGGTGTCCGAAATGGACACCTGCGTCCAGCAACTGACGCATCGTGACGACAGCCATGGTCGTCCTTTCACTTCTTGGCGCCCACGCGTGGGCGGGCGCACGGTTCGGTTGTCGCCGGCGACCGGTGGTCGACGGCCCTGACGCCCGCGGCGCGCACCGCCCGTTCCGGCCTGCTGGCCTCGACGGGACCTCGGTGTACTCCGACCCGGTGCGACCTGCTGGACCAGCTCGTGCGAGCTGGGCTCCGGCCGCGATGGGTGAAGGGCGTGCGAAGTCGGCCCGCGCGTACACGGACCGCCCGGATAGCCTACGTGACTGCGGGGGCGGAGTGTGAATCGTCGGATCTGAGGGCCGGCGATCCGGCCGCCGGGATCAGCGGGTCAGCTCGGCGATCCGGGCGGCGGCGGCCGGGAACCGGGCGGCCAGCTGTCCCCGGTCGCCCGGCCGGAACATCTCGTCGGTGTACGGCGGCGCCATCGTGGTCCCGATCAGCGACCAGTCCCCCGTGGTGGCCGACCCCTGCCAGGTGCCGGCGGCCACCACGAGCTGCGGACGCTCCCCGGCGCGGAGGTCATCGCCGAGGACCGGCTCCTCCGTGCCGCCGGTCGCCGGATCGAGCAGCAGCATCCGCACCGGAGCACCCGCGTAGTGGTGGTAGATCTCGACGCCGCGCAGCAGGTGCAGCGCGGAGAAGTCGCCGGGCGTCAGCAGGAAATAGATCGCCGAGCAGTGCCGGTCGACGTAGCTCCGCCGGAACCGGCCGCCCTCGATCGGCAACGGCCGCAGCTCGAGCAGCTCGGCAACCTCGTCCGCAGATGTCGACACGCGGTGGATCGTAGGGCCCTCGCACCGGCCGGGCCCTGACGGCGGGTCGGGGTGTCCCCCTGTCCGATTTTCATCCACAGCCGGGCGGCGGGGCCGGCCCCCCGGCGAGCGGACCGTGATCATCGGTCAGATGTCGAATCGCTGGCTCTGCGCAGTGATCGCCGGCGTCACGGTGTTCGCCGCGCTGCCGTCGGCCGCCGAACCGGCGACCGGGCGGATGCCCGGCACCGCGCAGGCCGGCGGCGCTGCATCCGGTTTCGTGCTCCCGGTCGCCGCACCGCCCCGGATCCTGACACCGTTCCGGCCCCCGGCGGTGGTCTGGGGCGCCGGTCATCGCGGCGTCGATCTGGCCGCCGGGGTGGGGTCGCAGGTCCGGTCCGCCGGCCCGGGCATCGTGGTCTTCGCCGGGACCCTCGCCGGGCGCGGAGTGGTGTCGATCCAGCACGGCGGCACGCTGCGGACCACCTACGAACCGCTGGACCCCGCTGTGTCGACCGGCGACCAGGTCGGCGCCGGGCGACTGATCGGCACCGTGCGGGCCGGCCATCCCTCGTGCCTGCCGGCGGTATGCCTGCACTGGGGAGCGCGGATCGGCCGGCAGACCTATGTCGACCCGATGATGCTGATCACCGGGTGGCGGGTGCGGTTGCTGCCGTGGGAGGGCGACTGACCGGTCCGCAGCCCCGGATTCGCGGTCTAGTAGGGCGCGTAGCCGAAGACGGTGACAACGTCGCCGTAGTCCAGGGTGTTGAAGAAGTACTCGGAGGCCTCCCACGACAGGTGGATGCAGCCGTGCGACGGGACGTACAGGCTGCCCTCGTGGAAGGCGTTGCCACCGTCGAAGAACACCGAGTTCGGCATCGGAGCGTCATTGAACACCGACGACCGGTGGTCCTTGTCCTTCCAGTACACCGCGAAGGTACCTGCGGAGGTGCGGTAGCCGGGGCGGCCCGAGGTGATCGGCACCGGACCGTAGACGACCTTGCCACCGGACTGGATCCAGGTGCGGGAGTTGGTGAGGTCGACACACACCCGGGAGCTGACCGGGCACAGGCTGGTGAACGGTGCCGAAACGACGAGCTGCGCGGATGCGGACTTCCGGCTGACGTAGCGACTGTCGCCGCCGTAGCTGATCACGACCGCGTGGGTGCCCTCGGAGAGCGCGGGCAGCGCCGCCGACGCCGTGCCGCCGGAGAGCACGCCGCTGGCCACCGAGCGACCGTCGACGAGCACCTTGTAGGTCCCGGTCGGTTTCTTGACGTGCCCGGTGACCGCGAAGGTGACGGAGGTGCGCTGGCCTGTCGAGAGTTTCGACTTCGCGAGCGAGACCGTGATCGCGGGCCGGGCCCTGACCACGTCGACCGACTTGGCGCCGTTCGAGGCCCGCGCGATCGTCGCTCCGGTGTAGTGCGCACGCAGGGTGTATCGGCCGGGTGCGCGGCCCGCCGGGACGATGAACTTCGCCGATCCGCCGGACAGAGACTTCGTGCCGACCGAGGTGGACCCGACCTTCAGAGTGGTCTTGCCGGTGGCGACGACGCCGGTCGCGGAGACCTTGACGGTGACCGGAACGGAGCGGCCGTACTCGACCCGGCTCGCGTTCACCGAGACGACGGTTCTGGTCGAGGTCGTGCTGGTGAGCCGGACCGTCGGCGACAGCGCCGCGACGAAGTGCGCATCACCCTCGTAGCGGGCGGTCACCGAGTGCACGCCGGCGGTCAGAGCGGGGATGGTGAGGGTGGCGCGACCGGCGGAGAGCCGGGCCGCCGCTCGGGCCCTGCCGTCGACGACGACGACGACCTTCCCGCCGACCGTTGCGCCGGCTCCCGAGAGCGCGACCGCGACCTTCGTCGTGGCCGTGTTGCTCACCCTGGCCGCGGCGAGCGAGATGTGGAAGGTGGGATCGCCCTTGAGGACGTCCACCGCCTTCACCGCCGACCCGCCGCCCGAGTAGGTCGCGGTGAGGGTTTGACGCCCGACCGGCAGCCACCCCGGCACGGTGAACGTCGCGATGTTGCCCCTCACCGACGTCACCCCCACCGACCGACCACCGGCCTTGAGCGCGACGAATCCGCCGGCCGGCACCCGGACCGTCACCGGCAAGGTGTGGCCGAAGGTGACGGCGGTGCGCGCCGGAACGATGGTGACCGGCGCCGCCGCGACGGCGACGGCGGGCACCGACCCGGCCGGTGCCGCGGACGCCACCGCAGGGGCGACCAGCGCACCCATTGCGAGGACTCCCGCCGCCAGCACGGCGGTGTGCCGCGCCAGCCGGGCGACCGGCCGGATGCGCGAGACGGATGACGGAACAGCTGACATGAGTGGGTCCTCCCCCTGGCGGGAATTCGTCGGCCCCGGACGTGCGAGCGTTCGCAGCGAAGCCTTCGACAACGGTGGATCGTACAGGGGACGCCGACATCCCCGGACCGGTTGCGTGAGCATCGACGATGAGCCCGCCACCCGGATGGGTGATACCAAGGGCTTCAGGCCCGAGGATGGGCCTGCCGGTACACCGCTGCGAGCCGCTCCGCCGAGACATGGGTGTAGATCTGCGTGGTGGCCAGGCTGGCGTGACCGAGCAGCTCCTGTACGGCGCGCAGATCGGCACCGCCTTCCAGCAGATGCGTCGCGGCGCTGTGCCGCAGGCCGTGCGGACCGATGTCCGGGGCCCCCTCGAGGGCGCGGGCTCTGGCGTGCACCACCGTCCTGACCGCCCGCGGGTCGATCCGGCCGCCGCGGCGGCCGACGAACACCGCGCTGCCCGACCGTCGGCCGGCCAGTACCGGTCGGCCGCTGCTGAGCCAGAGCTCCAGGGCGCGATCGGCGGGCAGCCCGAACGGGACCATCCGTTCCTTCGACCCCTTGCCGAAGACCCGGAGCACCCGCCGGTGCCGGTCGACGTTGTCGAGATCGAGCCCGGCGAGTTCGGACACCCGTACGGCGGCCGCGTACAGCAACTCCAGGATCGCCTGATCGCGGACGGCCATCGCGCGGGAGACCACATCCTCGGGACTCTCGACACCGGACCCGCCGGCGCCGGGGGTCAGCGGGCCGGGGTCGCCGGCGGCGGGCGTCACCGGGACGGGGTCGAGGAGCCGGGCGGCCTGGTCGACCCGCAGCACGTCCGGCAGGTGCCGGGCCGGGCGCGCGACGGCGAGCCTCGCGCCGGGGTCGGTGCCCAGCAGTCCGGAGCGGTGCGCCCAGGCGGTGAACGAGCGTGCAGAGGCAGATCTGCGGGCCAGCGACGACCGGGCGGCACCGGAGCTGCGCATCCGGGCCAGCCAGCTGCGCAGTACGGCGAGGTCGATGTCGGACGCGCTCGAGCCGCCCATCCGGACCAGGTGATCGAGCAGCGACACGACATCGGCGCGGTAGGCGGACAGGGTCGCCGCCGAGACATCGCGTTCCAGCGCCAGATGCCGGAGATAGGCGTCCAGTGGCGCGGTCAGGGTCTCGGGCAGCGCATTGCGGCGCGCGTCGGTCCCGTGCCCGGCAGTCGGCATCAGCCGACGGTGTCCCACCAGGGGACGGTGGTCAAGGCGCCGCACCGGCGCGCGGCCGGCGCGGCGCGCGGCAGGACAGTGGCGCGGCCGTCGGAGGGCCGGGCAGCAGGCTCAGGTGAGCTCGCCGCGACCGCCGTTCTTGAGCGCGTCCACGATCGCTTTGACGTCCTGCGCTCGGCTGCGCGTGGTCACCAGGAGAGCATCCGGGGTGTCGACGACCACGACGTCCTCCAGACCGAGCACGGCGATGGTGCGGCCCGAGCCGGTCACCACCACGCCGGTGGCGTCGACGGCCAGCACGATGTCGATCTCGCCGACCACCTTCAGGCCCGCGACGCCGTGCACGTCGGGGAGCAGCGTGCCGAGTGAGTGGAAATCCCCCACGTCGTCCCAGCCGAACGACGCCGGGATCACCGCCACCCGTCCGGCCGCAGCGGCCGGCTCCGCGACGGCGTGGTCGATGGCGATCCTGGTCAGGGTTGGCCAGCGCTCGGCGAGCAGCTCCGGTGCCGCGGCGATCTCGCGCAGGCCGGCGGCCAGCGTCGGGTGGTGCTCCGCGAGAAGGTCGAGCAGGGTCCCGGCACGGACAACGAACATGCCGGCGTTCCAGCGGTACTCACCGGTCGCGAGGTAACCGATCGCGGTCTGTTCATCGGGCTTCTCGACGAAGGAGGACACCCGCCGGCCGTGCGGAGCGCCCTCGACGGACAGCGCGTCGCCGAGGTGGATGTAGCCGAAGCCCGTCGAAGGATGGTCCGGGAGGATGCCGATGGTCACCAGGAATCCGGTGCGCGCCACGGCAGCCGCCTCTCGGACCGCCTCGTGGAACAGTTCCTCGTCGGTGATCACGTGGTCGGCGGCGAAGGATCCGAGCAGGGTGTCGGGGTCGCGGCGCTCCAGGATGGCCGCGGCCAGGCCGATGGCGGCCATCGAGTCGCGCGGCGACGGCTCGGCCAGAATCTGGTCGTCCGGGAGCTCGGGCAGCTGCGCGGCCACCGCCGCGGCGTGTGCCGCGCCGGTGACGACCAGGGTCCGGTCACCGCACAGCGGCGCGAGTCGATCTCTCGTCGCCCGCAGCAGGGAACGACCGGTTCCGGTCATGTCGTGCAGGAACTTCGGCGAGGAGGCCCTGGACAGCGGCCACAACCGGGTGCCGGCCCCACCGGCCGGGATCACCGCCCAGAAGTTCTCGATCACGCCGCCGTCGTTGCTGGTGTTCACACCGTCGTCCGTCACGGGCGAGACGCTAGCGGATCCCATCAGGACCGATCCTCGTCCACGGCGGGGACGTGACGCAGCCGTCACCGGTCGCACCCCGGCCGGTGAACCCGCACGACGGCTGAAACTGCCCGACCGGTCCAGCCGAACGGGCCGGGTCTTCCGGGAGTAAACGGGCACCAGGGTTCACCGCCGGATCTCACCCAGTGCCGCGAACCGGAGCAGGTGGGCCTGACCACTGTGCAGGGCGTACTCGTCGATCATCTTGATCAGCGCCGCGGCGAGCGGTACGCCGCTGCCGAGGCCGGGCGAGTCCAGGGTCGGCATCGCCACGACGGCAGCGTCCGCGCGGATGATCTCGTCGAGATACCCGCGTAGATCGGACTGGACCGTGTCCGCGGATCCACCGGCGTAATCGTCGTCGCCGTACACCATCCGGCGCTCGCCACCGCCGAGACCCCAGGACAGATTGACGTGCTCCATCTGCTGCATGTGCCGGACCAGTCCGAGGACCGAGAGCTCCACCGGCGGCACCGACCACGTCGCGAGCAGAGCCGGGCTCAGGTCACGGAGCTTGCGGCGGAATTCGTGCCGCTGATAGTCGAGCCAGTCGGTCAGCAACAGCCGGAGGTCGGCCGTCGGCCGGGGCTCGTCGCGCCTGCTGAAGTCGAGGCTGCCGAGCGGGTCTGAGTCCATGGCGGCCGAGGTTAGGCCTCTGGACGGCGATCCGCCCGGCCCGGGGAGGTGCGAGGTCGCTCGGAGGTGGCCAGGGCTCGTCGGACGACCCGCATGTCCGCCGCCGCGTACCCGGGCCAGCGACCCGGTAGGTGTTCTTCCGCCAGATCGAGCAGCCGGAGGCCGCACGGCTCGCAGCGCTGTGCCAACGCGCTGCCCAGTGCGGCGCCGAGCGCAGGGTGCGCGGTTTCCCATCGACGCCAGGGGTTGAAGGGGTCAGGCTCGCCGCTGCGGTCGGGCTGCCGCGGTGAGTCGTCGGACGGCGGGTAGCGGCGCAGCAGCCGGATCAGATGTTCCGCGGCCCAGGTTCGGACGAGTTGCCCGCCGGAGAGCTCCTCTCCGCGACGAGCGCGTCCGACCCCGATCAGGACGAGGCTGATGAACAGCCGGAAGTGGGTGAGGTCGTCGATCTCGTCGGGCTGAGCGCGACCGGCGAGCAGCGCCTCGGCGACGTGCTGACGGTCCAGCACCACTCGTTGCGGGCTGCCACCGAAGGTGGCGGCATCGGCGACGCCGGCGACAGCGAACTCGAGCACCGCACCGTCGTCGTAGACGACCCTGAGCCCGTGCCGGGAATCCCTGACGGAGAAGGCGATCCGGTCGCTGTCGGGCAGCCGGCTCAGGTCGCTGCGGTAGTGGTCCTCGAGTCCGGGGGTCCCGTTCTCATCCGCGGGGATCACGAGGCGAGCTGGGCGATGCTGCGGACGATCAGCCACAGGCCGATGGCGGTGGACGCCACGATGATGATCTGGTCGGTGTGCGTGGTGATCCACCTGTTCAGGTTGGCGAGTCGCACGTGGGCGGCGGCGGGGGCCAACCATACATAGCCCTGCCCGAGCAGGTAGGTGAGGCTGGCGATGACGCAGAACCCGATGAGCGCCACGACGGACGACACCTGCGACAGGTCGGCCTGGAGGACGGTCGCTGCGCCCGCAGCGACCAGCGGCCAGGGCTGGACCAGGAATCCCAGGATCATCGCCCCGCCGAACGACATCCGGTCGACCGCCTTCATCCACGACGCAGGAGCCTTCGGTCGTCCCCGTCGGGACCGCTGCCACACGGCGAGGCCCAGCAATCCCGCTCCGAGCAGCATCGTGACCACGAGCGCCGCCGTCGACGGCACGGACCCGGGCTGCACCGGCTTTCCGCCGGTCAAGGTCAACGTCAGCACCACGACAAGGATCAAGGTCGCGAGCCAGCCCACCACGAATCCGAGTCCCTTGGCGGGACCACCTCGCGAGCCGAGAACGACCAGGTAGGAGGTCAAAGGCAACGGCTCGATGGCGATGACGAGAGCGATCAGGAACAGATCGAGCGTCGTGGCGGCCTCCGCTCGGAGCTGGGCGTGCGCAACGCAGCGCCACCCAGGGGCCAACCGCGCTGCATCACCGCATCATCCTGCGCCACCCTCTGGCCCGCAGGCGCGGCACCGGGCGCGCCGGGGGCTGGTACTCGGTCGGGGCATGTCGGAGTCGGCAGGGGCGGCGACGGTTGACGGGGCGGTCCCCCGCCGGACCGCCGAAAACGTGCACCAAGTGTGGTCCGAAAGGGCAGAGCGGCAACTGCCGCCACGGCTACCGTCGGAGCCGTGAGATGGGCCCGGGCTCCTGGACCGGACGAGCGGCGGGCGCCCGCCGATCTGGACGCCGGCTCGCACCACCCGCTGCTGCGCCTGCAGTCGGCTGTCGGCAACGCGGCGGTGTCCTCGATGATCGTCCAGCGTGACCTGGCCGGGTATGCCGTCGAACACCTGGACCTCGAGGTGTTCGGCGGTACGGTCCCGATCGTCGACAAGACCAGCGCCGATGGTCCCCGGCTGACCATGGCCCTGGCCGGCCTGATCGCCGCCGGCAAGGTGGGCACCCGAACGGTCCGGGACATGGTGCAGTTCTTCGGATCCGGCGCGACCCGGGTCGAGATCATCGGCGCCTTCACGACCGCGGGATACAGCAGGGCGGGCCAGATGGCCGACGAGCTCCTCAACGATCGGCACGTCACGCTGTACTCGAAGGACAAGGTCACCGTGATTCCGGGGCTGATCTGGGACACCGAACTGGCCAAGAGCTCGAACAACGTCGACACCCAGACCTCGCGCGGCTTGACGAACGCCGAGATGGCCGCTGCCCGAACGGTTTACGGCGGCAGCCTGCCCTGGGACGACATCCTGCTCGAGGAGTCGCCGGTGATCTCCGCAGGCAACTACGCCAGGACGACGCCGTGGTCGATCCACGTACCGACCGGCGACCTCTCGAGTAGCCCGATCTACCTCGGCACGCTGATCCACGAGCTGGGCCACAGCTGGCAGTACGCCAGGGGCGTCTCGATGGCCACCACGGCCTACCACGCGGTCCGGGCCATCTACGACTACGGCGGCGAGGCCGAACTTGCCCGGCGCACCGCTGCCGGTCAGGGCCTTTCGTCGTTCAACACCGAGCAGCAGGGCGACATCGCCGAACACGCGTGGGAGATCTCAGCGGGCCTGCGCACCGGGACAGCCGCGACCTACGCTCCCTATGTGGCCGAGTTCAAATCCGGGGCCTACAAGTAGATCTCCTGCTGCCAGCGTGGCGACCCTCGCCGTCATCCGCCCCCGAATGCCGGGTGGATGGCACGATCTGTCCATGACCAGTGTCGAGAGCACCGGCTTCCGCGGATCGGTGGACCGCGGGTCCGGAGGGCTGCTCCGAACGCTGGTCACCCGGGTCCCGTTCACCACGGCGGTGGTCGTGGTGATGCTGGTGCTCGCAGTGGTCACCGGAACACTGTGGAACGAACTGTCGACCGCGTCCTGGTTTCCACGGGTGTCCTTCGGACTGCCCAGCTTCCAGGCCGGTCGGTACTGGACCGTGGTGTCCGGGGCGTTCTTCGCCATCATCCCGCTGTACTACGTCCTCGTCGCCGGCGGCTTCGCGTTGCTCGTCGGGTTCACCGAGTGGCGTATCGGGACCGGGAGAACCGTCGTGGTGACGATTGCCGGCCATCTGGTCGGGGTGGTGGGGTGCGCACTGTTCCTGCTGGTCTTCCGGGGCACCGACTGGCCGTGGGCGGTGCAGGTCGCCACCCAGACCGACGTCGGTTTCTCCGCCGGGATGATGGCCGCGATCTGCGTGGCCTCCGCCACCGTGCAGCCGCCGTGGGGTCTGCGATTGAAGCTGGCCGCGTGCGCGTATCCAATCTTCTCTCTGTTGTACGTCGGTCTGATGGCCGACCTGGAGCACGGGCTGGCGGTGCTGTTCGCCGCGCCGCTGGCAGCCAGGCTGGCCGGTCCGCACGCCGTGCCCCAGGGCCGGGTCGCCCCCGGCGAGCAGCGGCTGCTCATGGCCGTCGCCCTGGGCGTCGCCGTGTCGGGGCAGTTCGTCGTCCGGCTCTTCCCCGGCAACGGACCGACGGGGGTGACGGCCGGTGGGGTCGGGTCCGCGATCGCGCTACGAGCGGCGGTGTTGATCGTCGGTTGGTCCATCGCCGTCGGCCTGCACCGGGGGGCCCGTTGGGCGTGGCCGGCGGCGGCGGTGCTGTGCGGTCTGCAGCTGGTCTGGAGCGTCACCGTCGCCGTCCTGGTCGCGGGTGGCCGGCAGGCCGGAATTTTCGCCGACGCACCGCTGGCTTACGCGGACGGGATCCTGGCCATCGTTCTGCTCGTGCTGCTGATGCTGACCCGCGGGGCGTTCCGACGGTCGGCGGCGCAGCCGGTTCGATCTCCCCGGGCCGCGCCACCGTCGATCGGCTGACCTGACGGAGCTTCACGTCACGGACCATTCGACGCCGCAGCAGCGGCGGAGATGGACAACGGACACGCGGCGCAGATCGCCCGCGGGAAAGTCACCATCTGGAATGCTCGACTCAACGTCCCTGCTGCACCGAAAGGACTGACCGATGTTCAACGACAATGGATCGTTCATCCTCGCGCTGTTCGAATTCTTCCTGTTCTTCGCTTGGTTCATGTGCCTCTTCTGGGTCCTGGGTGACATCTTCCGCAGCAAGGACATGGGCGGTGGTGCCAAGACGCTCTGGGTGCTGTTTGTGATCTTCATTCCGTGGCTGGGCATTCTGGTCTACCTGATCGCTCGCGGCGGCGGCATGCACGAGCGTCAACTGGAGCAGGCACAAGCTATCCAGAGAGCCCAGAACGAGTACATCCAATCCGTGGCCTCGACGGGTCCTGCAGACCAGATCTCGTCGGCCAAGGCTCTGCTCGACAGCGGCACCATCACGCAGGCGGAGTTCGATCAGCTCAAGGCCAAGGCCCTCACCTGATCCGCATTTCGGTGATCGGCGTCGGCGTCGCTCGGCCGGTCGATCCGGGCCGGACTCCTCTGCGCCGCCGGCGATGGTGGGATCACTGCTCCAGGTGGGTGCGCCCGGGGTTCCGGGACGTGCATTCTCAGGGATACGAAAAGGACGCGGCGGGATTCGAGGAGGATCGATGGCTGCCATCGACGACCTGAGCGAGCTGGTGGAGCGGGCGGCGGCCGCGGAGCGGTTGGCGGTGTCGTCGAAATGGAAAGAACGGGACGACGTCGTCAAGCTGGTCGGTCGGGCGCGCAAGGGCGCGCAGGAGCAGCGTGACGACCTGGGCCGCGACGTCGACCCGATGATGTTGTCCTCCCGGTGGGTCTCGCTCCGACACAACTACCTGAACCTCGGTCCACAGGATCCGGTGCCGGGAACGGCGGAACCGGTCGCTGATCCCGATGGCCCGGATCGGCCGGGCCGGCGTCTCAGTCATGCGGGCGCGGCGCAGGCCGAACGCGACGCGGTGGCGGCGGTGGATCTCGCCCGGATCGCGTTGACCGACGCTGCTGTGGCGGTGCTGCAGGCCAGGCTCGCTCGGATCGACGCCGGGGAGGACGACCCGGACGCGGCCACGGTCGACGGGCACGTGCCGTTGCACGGGAAGAATCCCGTCAGCCGGCACGGCCCGGCTCTGGCGCACGGGGTGACCGGCGAGATCAAGTACGTCCTGACGCGAAAGCCGCGGTCCACCGTCAAGAGCCTGGCGATCACGTTGGCGCTGGGCCTGCTCTACCTCGGATTCATCCGGGTGTTCCAGTGGGACCGCAAACAGCAGTGGCTGCCGTACCTCGGCCTGTGGGTGATGGGTGTGGTGATGGGCGGCGGGGTGTGCATCAACGCGATGAGCTTCGATGCGATGCGTGTACGCGCCGCCCTGGACAACGGCGAACGGCTGTGGCATCTGCTGGTCATCAAGAACCTGGCCCTGCTGTGCATCGTCGCGCCGGTCGGGTTCCTGCTCAGCGGCCTGCTGGCCTGGCGGGCGGGCAACATCTACGCCTTCTTCAAGGCCTGCGCACTGATGGTCTGCCTGATCCTGTTGTGGCTCGGCGTCGGCAACGTGCTGTCCATCGTGTTGCCCAGCCGCGACGAACCGCTCCGACAGCGCCGACAATCGGGCAGTCTCAAGCAGTTCATCATCGCCTTTGTCGTGTCCTACCTCATCGGCTATCTGGTCAATCTCATGCTGATCTGGCGCATCCTCGCCGCCAAGGGACTCGCGGACCGGCTGGGCAGCTCCCTGATCCCGGCCATCGCCATCATCCTGTCCAGCGTGGCGATGTGGCTGCTGCTGACGGTCTTCGCGGTCGCATTGTCCCAGCAGCCCAGGATCCGCCGCGTCATGCAGAAGGAGATCAGCGACTACAAGGCCAACGCCGAGATGCAGGCCTTTGCCCGCGAAGCCGAGCAGGCGGCGGCCGCACACCAACCCGTTCCTGATCGACACTGACCTGCTTGCAACCAGTTGGCCTGGACCGACCAGGGCGTGCCCATCGGGTGTGGCCGATGAGTGTGGACCACTTCGTCGGCCCACGGCTGTCCGATTGCCGCCGCCCGCCGGGCGGGTCGTGTTCGCGTGCACAAGGGGCCGCAATGGCGTATCACCATCGGCAATACCGTGATCCTGACGCGGTGCCGAACCCGGCCCGACAAAGCCATGGAGACAACCTCAGTGGAGACCGCCGCAATCGTCCTGCTGGTGCTCGGCGTTGTCCTGTTGGGTGTCGGGGTGCTGGTTGTCCTCGCCGCGCGTCGCAAACAGGTCAGCTGGCAGCGCATGCTCGGCAGTGGCGGACGAACGGTGGCGGAGCTGCGGCAGATCGCCGGCAGGGTCCGCGCCGATCTGGCCGGTGCTGCCGGGCAGTCCGGATCGTATTCCGAATACGTGACGGTGACCGGTTCTGCCGAGCCGGGCCCGGCCGGTGTGCAGAAGTCGCCGGTGTCCGGCACTGCGGCGGTCTGGCATCGCGTCCAGGTCGAGCGCCGGGTACGGCAGACGGTGCGGCGCAATGACTCCACCCAGACCGAGACCCGCACTGAGATCGTTTCCGATGTGCGGTCACAGCTGCCGTTCGGGATCGCCGACGGCACCGGCGTGCTTCCGGTCGATCCGGCGAAAGCGGCCGAACACGATCTGGAACTGGTCCGGGAAGATGTGCGGGGCTCGACCGGCTCGGACTGGGGCGTGGTATCGGTGGAGGTCGCCGGTGTTGATCTGACCACCGGCGGCAAGGACGACGTCACCGAGACCACCCGGGAGTGGGTGATCCGCCCGGACGGCCGGATCACCGTCTCCGGCACGTTGACCGACCGACGCGGCGAGCCGACATTCCAGACGGTCAGTGGGGTTCCGCTGACGCTGAGCCGACTCGACCGCGAAGAACTCATCGATGCACACAAGCGTTCGCAGCGGATCCTGGCGATCACCGGTGCCGGACTCGATGCGCTCGGCGTGATCGCCATCGTGATCGGCGCTGTGCTGCTCGTGGGCTGAGCCGGGAGGGCGACGGAGCCGGGGCGCCGCGGGGTTGGTCGCGAGAAGGTTCCCATGGGAGGTCCGGGGAGGGCGCGGTCCGGATCGTCCAAGACACCGGCAGGCCGGAGTCAGGTTCGATTCAGACGAGTCCGGCGACGAAATCCTCGATGAGCGCTGCGAGCTCATCCGGTGCCTCCATGGGGATCTCGTGGCCGCTGTCGACAAGGACGAGGCGCGCCCCTGCCAGCGGAGCCACTACGGCCGTGCGGAGCGTCTCGGGCGGGAACATCGGGTCGCCGCGGCCGCCGATGACCAGGGTCGGTACCGTCACCGAGGTCAGCCGATCGGTGAACGACGTGGTCATCACCGTTTCCAGAGTGCCTGCGAGCGCGGGCAGCTCGATGCGGGCGGCGTCACGGCCGAACCGCTCGAGAATGTCTCTCGCAACGGGACGCGTCATGAACGGCTCGGGCACCTCGATCATCCGCTCCGCGTCACCGGCGCGGCTCAGCCAGTCAGCGGTCACTTCGGCGGGAAGGGGAATCTGGCCGGCCGGACAGCCTGCGACGAGAATCAGTCCGGCGATGCGTTCGGGCGCACCCAGCACGACGTACTGAGCGAACTTCGCGCTCATACTGAAGCCGACCAGGACGAACTCGGTCAGTCCGGCGGCATCGGCAACGGCCAGCGCGTCGGCGGCGATCCCGTCGAGCGAGTAGCCGTCGTTCGCCGGTGCCGACTCGCCGTGTCCGCGCAAATCATAGGTGACCGCGCGCAGTCCGGTCGGATCAAGATGCTCGATCGTCGAGTCGAAGTAGCCTCTCGACCCGGCCCACCCGTGCATGAACAGCAGATCGGGAGGACCGTCGCCGACGGTCGCATAGTCGAGTGTCAGTCCGTCATCTGTTGTGGCAGTCGGCATGACGCGCCTCCGGTCGGATGTGACGAGCCAATCAATACCGGGCGTTCGAGGCAAGAGTTGCGGATGAACGGGCCTCGGCGCTCGCCTGGTCACGGGTCAGCGCGCGGCCGTGGGCGCGCTCGCGGGCCCAGACCGTCTCGCCGAGAACGGCGACACCTGTGGCGATCCCGGCCTCGCGCTCGGCGCGGACGGTTGGCCAGATCGCGATCCGGGCCCGTTCCCGGATCGTGTCTGCGGCGCCGTACAGGTGCGCTGCCCGGGGGTGGTCACCCCGGTCAACGGCGAGGGCGGCAAGCGCGTCCACACAGACAGCGACGCCCCAGGCATTGTCGAGCACCTCGAAGTCGTGCAAGGCCCGCGTCAGCAGGGATCCCGCCCGGTCGAGCTCGCCGAGGCGGCGCGCGGCACGACCTGCGTTCGTCAGGCAGGTCGCCACCATCCACGCGTCGGCGCCCTCGCGGGCGATCGCAACAGCCCGAACGTGATGCGTCAAAGCCTCGCGATCGTGCAGCTCGAGCGTCTCGAGCTCACCGAGATTTGCCTGGACGAGCGCGGCCGGCCACCAGAGATCCGCTGTCGCGGAGAGGATGAGTGCCTCGGCGTACAGGTCTCTGGCCCTGACCATCTCCTCGCGGTAACGAGCTGCGGTGCCGAGCACGTTGAGGGCGACGGCGCGGTACCAGTCGTCGCCGTCCGATGAGAGTTCAAGGCTCTCGCGGCATGCCCGTTCGCCCCCCTCGACGTCATCGTTGAGCATGCTGATCAGTCCGCTGGCTGCGAGGGCTCGACCGCGCCCATCGGTGGGCTCGCTCGACATCGCAAGGACCGCTGCCATCGCGCGTTCGCCCTCGTCGATCAGGCCGTGGGCGATCCAGAACGGCACGAGTCCGGCGGCGAGGCGCAGGCCGGATTGGCCGTCGCCGCCCTCGCCGGCCCACCCGAGCGCCGCCCGCACGTTCTCCCGCTCGCCGCCGATCCGACCGAGCCAGGCAGCACGCTTCGCCCCGCGCCGGTTCGGGCCGCCTGCCTCGACCGTCGCCAGGCACCAGCGGGCGTGGGCATCGCGGATCGCCACCTCCTCGCCGCTGTCGGCCAACCGCTCGAGCGCGAACTCGCGGATGGTCTCCAGCATGGCGAAGCGTTGATCGACGTCGCGCAGGACGAGGTTCTTCTCGGCGAGCGAGATAAGCCCGACCTCTGCGCTCATCGGGAGGTTGTGACCGCACACGTCGCGGGCGGCCGCGACCGGCCAGCCTCCGGCGAACACGGCCAAGCGCGCGAAAAGTCGTTGCTCCGCGGGTGTCAGAAGGTCGTAGCTCCAGACGAGCGTGTCCCGCAGCGTGCGCTGGCGGGCGGGGACGTCGCGCGGACCGCCGGTCAACAGCTCCAGGCGGTGATCGAGCCGAGCGAGGATCTCCGGGAGCGGAAGGGTTCGGACCCGGGCCGCCGCCAGCTCGACGGCGAGCGGCAGCCCGTCGACGCGGACGCAGATGTCGGCGACGACCTCGCTGACCTCGAAGTCCGGGCGCACCGCCGCGGCGCGTTCGGCGAACAACGCGACGGCCTCGTCACGCGGGGACAGCGGCGGCACTGCGTACTCGGTCTCGCCGTAGAGGTTGAGGTGGGTACGGCTGGTCGTGAGGATCGTCAACCCGGGCGCCGCGGCAAGGAGCTCGGTGGCGAGGGGCGTCGCCTCGAGCAGGTGCTCGACGTTGTCGAGTACGAGCAGCAGCTCCCGATCGACGAGGTGAGCCTTCAGGGCGTCTACAACTGACTGGCCGCCGCTCCGGTCGAGGGCGAGCGCCTGCGCGATCGCAGCAGGCACGAGTTCCGGCAGGGTCACCGCCGCGAGCGGCACGAAGCGGACCCGGTCGGCGAAGTCGGCGGCGACCGCACGGGCAGCTTCGAGCGCGAGCCTGGTCTTGCCGGTCCCGCCGGCACCGGTCAGCGTGAGCAGACGCACGCCCGGTCGGGTGATGAGTGTGCGCACCTGTTCGAGCTCCCGCCGACGACCGACGAAGGAGGTCAACGGGGCCGGCAGCCCGGTCCCGCGGGCCCCGCGGACGAGGTCGAGTGCGTGATCGTGGGCGAGAATGCGGCGTTGCAGCTCCCTGAGCTCTTCTCCCGGCTGCAGTCCGAGCTCCCGGTCGAGTGTCACCCGGGCATCGCGATACGCCTCGAGTGCCTCGGCCTGACGACCGGAGCGGTACAGGGCCGTCATCAGCTGGCCGACCAAGCGCTCCCGCAGCGGGTGGGAGCGGACCGCCGCAGCCACCTTTGCCGCGAGCGCTGCATGTCTGCCGGCCGCAAGCTCGCGCGCAAAATGTTCTTCGAGAGCGGCGAGGCGCTGCTCGTCCAAGCGAACGATCTCGCTCATCGCGATGTCGTCGAGTGCCAGATCAACGGGAACCGGGCCCCGCCACAGCGCGACGGCCTCCTCGTGGCGATCTTGCGCGAGCAGCTCCCGAAAGACGTGCAGGTCCAGTTCGCCCCGGTCGACGCGCAGGCAGTAGCCCGGTGGTCGCGTCTCGATCCGATCTTCGCCGAGCAGGCGACGCAGCCGAGAGATGTGACCGTGCAAGGCAGTCACCGCGGTCGGTGGCGACGACTCGCCCCAGAGCGCATCGACCAGTCGGTCACGAGCGACGACCTCGTTCGCGCGCAGCAGCAAATACCCGAGCAGCACTCGTTGCCGGCCGCGCTCGACGTGGACCACGCGGCCGTCCGAGGCCACCTCCAGCGGGCCAAGGATCCGGAACTCGATACGCGCTCTCCTTTGTGGTAGCGACGCTACCGGATCCGGCGCAACGGCCGATAGCGAAACGTTAGCGGCCCGGATCAGGGTGTCCGACATGCGGTCATACATCGTCGAACTCATCGTCGACGACCCGGCGGAGCTCGCGGCAGCAGGCGAACGCGCACGGGTTGTGGCCGAACAACTGACCCGCGAGGGCAGTCCGCTGCGTTGGGTCCGCTCGGTCTACGTCCCCGAGGAACAGACCGGTCAGCTCGTGTTCGAGGCCACAACGCCGCAAGCGGTCGACGCAGCGGCCCGACGCGCCGGCCTGAGCTACCAGCGGATCGTCGAGCGCTGAACCCAAGTCCATGGATGTACAACCCGAAGGAGCAACGATGACCAGGAAGATCCTCGTGGTGGCCCTCGCAGTGGCGTCGATGATCGCGCTGCAGATCGCTCCAGCCCAGGCCTCCGGCCGGCCCGTCGATCGGCACCGGACGACGATAGTCGTCGAGCTGGCGCCGAACCTGAGCGTGCCGGTCGACTGCCCCGACGCGCTGTTCGGCTTCGCTCTCGACGTGTCCTCGGTCGGCGGCACCCCGGTCGGGACCGGCCGGACCTGTGTCCGGTCGCTCGAAGGATGTGACCCGTTCGTCGCGTCGTGCCACCGGACGGTGCACGCGACGATGACGCTCGATCTCCGGCGCGGCGCGCTCATCGCCGACCTGACCCTGTGCGAAATCCTTCCGACCGAGAACTCTTTCATCCAGTTCGCCCGCGGCGCGATCACCGGCGGCACCGGCGCCTATGCGACCGCCAACGGTCGGATCGTCGGCGGCGGACGGGGCGCCTTCGACGAACAATTCGCGTTCAGCGGGCGCCTCATCTATGTCGCCGTCCTGGATGCCGTCGGCTGAGCACGTCCAGCACCAGCAACACAGGTCGCACGTTTCGCTCGGCCCACTGCACCAGAGTGACAAGGAGTCAGGTCATGACACGACGAGATACCCTACGCCGCCGCGGAACAGGCGTCGGTTCCGCTCGACGTCGCGCCGTCGCGACCGCGTGCAGCCTGGTCGCCGGGCTGATGATCTCGGGCTCCATGGCCCCCTCCTTCGCGGCCACGATTGCCTTCGGCAACATCGACGACGAGTACCAGATGGATCAGGACACCACCCTGACCGTCCCTGCCCCCGGCGTGTACGCCAACGACACGTTTGCCGATGGCAGCCCGTATCGTCGCGTGCCCATCCAGATCACCTCGGGTCCGGACCACGGGGTTCTCGCGCCCGACCCCGTCGACGGGTCGTTCTCCTACACTCCCGACCCGCAGTTCTCCGGCATCGACTCGTTCACCTACCTCGGGAACAACCCTGCAACCGCCTGGATCACCGTCACCGGGCAGGACGACCCGCCGACCGCCACCGACAAGCATTTCTCGGCAACGGACGGCTCGACCTTCGACCCGGTCAAGGGCTTCGACCGGGGCAGCCTGGACGTGCCCGCCCCCGGCCTGTTGGCGGGCGCGCGAGACCCCGAGGGCGGCCCCGTCCACGCGGAGTTACGTTCGAGCGATGGTCCCGGCGACGCCGGCGTGCAACCCGATGGCTCGTTCAGCTACAACGTGTCTCTCGACGAGATCGGGCACGACGTCACCGCGCACTTCACCTACGTGGTGATCGACGAGGCCGGCAACGAGTCTGCGGAGGCCGCGATCTCGATCGACGTCACCTACGACCCGCGCCCGGTCGCCAGGCCCGACTCGTACACGACCTTGGTCGACACACCACTCGCGGTTCCCGCCTCGGCGCCGGACGCGATCCTCGCCAACGACGCGGATCCCGGCGGCGAGGAGATCTTCCCCTACAGCTACGCCGCGTTCCCTCCGGAAACGGTCGGCTCGGTGACCTTCCCCTTCGACGGCTCGTTCACCTACCGGCCGCCACCCGGCTTCGTCGGCACGGACACATTCCGGTATACGGTCCGCGACACACGAAAGACGTCGATGACCGACGTCACGATCACGGTGGTGCCGGCCGGCGGCCCGCCGACGGTGAGCATCGTGACGCCCACGAACTCGGCCCAGTACACCGTCGGAGAAACGGTTCTCGCGGAGTACGCGTGCACAGACCCCGACGGCGACAGCGATCTCGTGTCCTGTTCCGGGCCGGTGCCGAACGGCCAGGCCCTCGACACCTCGGCGTCGGGCACCTTCGACTTCGCCGTCACCGCGACCGAGCGGTCCGGGCGGACGACCACTCAGAGCCGTTCGTACACAGTCGTGCCACGTCCGGGGGCGGTGCCGGCGAGGTTGGTGGTGGGCAAGGTGTTCTCGAGTGGGCGGTTCGATGTGGTGTCCTCGCCGGTGTCGTTACCGGTTGATGGTGGGCCGTTGCGTTTGGGTATCCGTGATGGTGGCGGTTATGACCTGCGGGTGAGTGCGATCACCGGTGCCGGCTCCTGCGCGGTCGTCTCGCCCGGTCCTTCGTTGCCGGCACGGGTGTCGGCCCGGGCGGGGCTCGGTGTGCTCTCGACGTTGCGGTTCGACGTGTACTGCCTGGACGGTGCGGCCGCGAACGCGGTCACGATCCGCAGCTCGGATCCGAACAGTGATCCGTATGTGCTGCGGTTGAACCGCGGCCAGGCCGGTGATCTGGCACTGTTCTATCCCGCCGGTGGGCGTGCCGTCCGGGCGGGGGCTGCGCTGACGTTGCCGCCGACCGGGGCGGTCCGGATCGCCGCGCGCAGTGACGGGCCGTCCCCGGTCCGGGTCACCGCGGTGGAAGCCACCGGTGGCTGCTTCGTCCAAACCACCACACCATTGCCCGCGGTGGTCTTCGCCGCGTCGGCCGGACCGATCAGTTTCACCGACACCGAACCGCTGGTGCTGGACGTGTCGTGCACCGATCCGTCGGCCACCAACGCCGCACTGCTGATCCACACCTCCAACCCCGCCCACGACCCCTACCGGCTCACCCTCACCCAGGCTGCGGGGGCGGTGCCGGCGAGGTTGGTGGTGGGCAAGGTGTTCTCGAGTGGGCGGTTCGATGTGGTGTCCTCGCCGGTGTCGTTACCGGTTGATGGTGGGCCGTTGCGTTTGGGTATCCGTGATGGTGGCGGTTATGACCTGCGGGTGAGTGCGATCACCGGTGCCGGCTCCTGCGCGGTCGTCTCGCCCGGTCCTTCGTTGCCGGCGCGGGTGTCGGCCCGGGCGGGGCTCGGTGTGCTCTCGACGTTGCGGTTCGACGTGTACTGCCTGGACGGTGCGGCCGCGAACGCGGTCACGATCCGCAGCTCGGATCCGAACAGTGATCCGTATGTGCTGCGGTTGAACCGCGGCCAGGCCGGTGATCTGGCACTGTTCTATCCCGCCGGTGGGCGTGCCGTCCGGGCGGGGGCTGCGCTGACGTTGCCGCCGACCGGGGCGGTCCGGATCGCCGCGCGCAGTGACGGGCCGTCCCCGGTCCGGGTCACCGCGGTGGAAGCCACCGGTGGCTGCTTCGTCCAAACCACCACACCATTGCCCGCGGTGGTCTTCGCCGCGTCGGCCGGACCGATCAGTTTCACCGACACCGAACCGCTGGTGCTGGACGTGTCGTGCACCGATCCGTCGGCCACCAACGCCGCACTGCTGATCCACACCTCCAACCCCGCCCACGACCCCTACCGGCTCACCCTCACCGCGCCCTAGGCCGAGATGGGACGGGTGCCCCGATCCGGTTGAGTCCTTGCCCGTGAGGACGGGTGCCAAGGACCGACGACCAGCTCTGATCGTGACCCGACAGGTCACGACGGCCGTCCGGCCGGGACCACCGTCCACATCACGCAGTTGCCCTTACCTTTGGGCCGCTCGTATTCGAACCCGAGCTGCTCGTACATCGTCCGGGTGGCGTTGTAGAGGAAGGACGCCGACGTCTTCTTGCCGGGGGGAAGGTCGTGGGGGTAGGCCTCGACCAGGCCACCACCCGCGGCGCCGATCAACGCCATGGCGCCCTGAACGGCGACCGCGGCCAACCCCTTCCGCCGATAGCTGCGGTCCACGAAAAGGCAGGTGATCCGATAGTCCGGCAGCCGCTCGAGACCCTGCTCCCACTCCTTGCGGTGATGGATGTTCGGCAGTTCCGCGACCGGTCCGAACTGGGCCCAGGCGATCGCGACATCACCGTCGAGCACCAGCGCCGCATGCGCACGGTCCTGTTCGACAAGCAGCCGCTTGAACTCGCGGGCCCCCAACTCCTTCGCCTCGGGCGGCTCCGGAAAGCGATGGAACCAGGTACACCAGCACCCGCCCCACACACCGTTGTGTCGTTCCGCCAGATCGGCGAACGCATCCCACGTCGACGGACCCAACGGTTCGATCCGATAACCGCCCACGCTCACACCTGCTGTTCCCATGCGGAGAATGTAGAACCAGCTGCGGACGATCCACCTCCTGATTCGCCGGCCCGTTCGACGGGCGCAGGTGCTGCGTGTCGTCCGGATGGGCCGCCGTCCTCCCCCGAGTCGGCAATACCCGCGCCCGGTGTCGTCGACGCCGCCCCGGGAACGGTCGCGATGGGGCGGGAGATGGGGTGGGAAGAGTCGCGCAACGGTCAGGGTGGCGGCGCTGCGTCCCGACCCGCGACCTCGAAGTGGCTGACCGTCGACTCCTGATCCACCAGGTACTCCGCATCCTCCGGGTAGTACTTGGCGGTGGAGATGTCATCGCCGGCGAAGGCACGGATCACCTCGAGGTCGGTCCACCAACTCAGCGTGAGGAGTTCAGTGAGTCCCTCCCCGACGTCCCGACTCACCAGTTGCGCGCCGGCGTTGCCGACAGTGTCGCGGTACTCCGTCATTCCGGTGGATTCGACGTAGGCGATGTACTCGACTGCCTTGTCGGTGTGCACCCAACCACGCCAGACCCGCAGAATCACCATTCCTCCTCCGTGCCGGGCTGACCAGGGCGGATACCCCCTGTCAGCGCGGCGCCAACACCGCGTAGTACCCCGGAATCCGCTCGGGCTCCGTCGGTCCGCGCAGCGGGATGGTCTCGATCACCGTCGGCCCGTCTTCCAACAGCTCCCACTCTGCCGGCGGGAAGGCGACGGATCGCTCGTCGGCGCCGAAGTGGCCGGGTCGGGGCAAGTTCCTCATCGCCCGCTCCAGCGGCTTCGGAATGGATCGCGCCGTGGCGCCGAGGGATTCCAGGTAACTCAACGAGCTGCCCCGGAAGTTGGTCTCGGCCAAGAAGACACGACCACGTGTGCCGACGAGCGGCCGCAGGTTCCGTGCCATGACGGCCCGGTCGGTCGGGTTGAGGATGTGAAAGACCCCGCGAACGAAGATGTTGACCGTCTTGAACTCCTCGGCGAGTCCGGCTGTCGACCCGGGCACGGTCAAGTCGAGCACTCGAAAGTCGATTGCCTGAACGCCCGCGGACTCCCGCCGGGCAAGTGCCACTGCGTTCGGCGAAAGGTCGAGCCCCATGATCGAGGGAAATTCCGCCGCAAGCCGCCTGGTAAATCGTCCGTTGCCGCAGCCGGCATCGATCATCAGCAAACTTGGATCAAGATACCTGCGCAGTTGCGGCAGATAGGTCGGGATCTCGTCGAGATCCCCCGTGTCCCAGAGCACGTCACCACCGACACCGGTGCTGCGAATACTTGACCAGTAGTGATTCCAACCGATGAGCAGGTTACTCGGCGCGCGGGCTGAGAGTCGAACCACCCGTGGGATCAACAACAATCGGCCTAGCGAGTCTCGAACCTGCCTCGAGCGCCGCTGCGGCCCTAGGTGCGACTCGATCGCCACTGTCAACCCCTCGACGCGAGTTGTTGGATCGCCAGCAAACGGGTCAGTTCCGCCGCCGGGACTGCTTTGCTGAAGAAATGACCCTGACCGTAAAGGCATCCCAGGCGGCGCAACTGGTCCATCTGGTCGACCGTCTCGATACCCTCGACAATGCTTCGCAGGCCGACTGATTCGATCAGTCTGAGGATGGCACCGACAAACGCTACCTGCTTGCGATCCGTTGCGATTTCCCTGATCAACGACTGGTCCACCTTTACTGTGTCAATGGGCAAGCGGCGCAGGTAACTGATCGACGAATAACCTGTTCCGAAGTCGTCGATCTCGATGCCGACACCGAGGTCCCGCAGTTCCATCAATGCTTCGAGCCCAGCGACATCACCTGTCATCAGCCCAGTTTCGGAGATCTCCAACGCCAGCCGATCGGGGATGACGGCACACTCCTGCAGCGTCTCCCGGATGAACCGGGACACCCCTGGCCATCTGACCTCCACGGGCGAGAGGTTGACGTGCAGCTGAAATGGCTGGGAGAACTGCTCCGACCAGTTGTGCAGTTGGGCGATTCCGGCCCGCACCACCCAGTGGCCGAGTTCGATGATGTGACCACTGTCTTCCGCCACGGTCATGAATTCGACCGGCAGCAGCAGTCCGCGCTCTGGATGCGCCCAGCGGACCAACGCCTCTGCGCCGATGATTCGGCCGGATTCCAACTCGACAATGGGCTGGTAATGCAGCTCTAGTTCGCGATTCACGATTGCTGGACCCAGCTCTGAAGCGACCTGCAAACGTTCCCGCGCGGCGTGATGCATCTTGGGTCGAAAGACCTGGATGTTCCCGCGCCCGTTGGCTTTCGCGGCGTACATGGCGGTGTCGGCGTCCCGCAAGAGATTGTCGGCGCTCTGCCCGCGCAGGCCGAAACACAGGCCGATACTGGCCCCGGCCCAGACAGCCCGGTCGCCTACGGTCAGCGGGCTCTGTAGCTCGTTCAGCGCCCGTTCGGCGACTCGCAGCGCGTCGTCTTCCGTGGCGTCCGGCATCAGGATGGCGAATTCATCCCCACCCAAACGGGCGACAGTGTCGGCCTCCCGAACAACACTGGTGAGCCGGCGAGCCACCTCGACCAGGATCTGGTCGCCGGCGCTGTGCCCGAGGCCGTCGTTGATCCTCTTGAACTCGTCGAGATCGAGAACCAGCACGCTCGGCGGACGCGCACCGCGATCAGCGCGAGCCGTCGCTTGCCGGATCCGGTCGCCCAGCAGTGTTCGATTCGCCAGGCCGGTCAGTGAGTCGTAGAGCGCCAGCCGTTCGAGCTCGACCCGCGCCTGATCCAGGGCGAACGTTCGTTCAGCCACCCGGTCTTCCAGCGTTCGATAGATATGATCCAGCTCGTCGGCGAGCAAATTGATGCCGGTAATCACGGCGTCGACCGAATCTGCCGCCTCCGATGGCTCGAGTCGCGCAGACAGGTCGCCGGCTGCCAGTCGCACAATCAGGTCGACCAGTTGTTCCAGCCGGTTGTCGTCAAGAGGTTCGGTCATCAAGGCCTTCCCGTAGGAAAGCCATGGCCTGATCGCGACTGGTGAAGAACTTTGTTGGACACGGCACGGTGCTGACACCGAGAGTGAAGTTGGCAATCACCCGGTCCACCGGCGAGCGCCCGAGCAACGCGATCCTGGACGCAGCGCAAGGCTCACCGAAAACCGCCCGCGCGTCGCGGGCCACCGACTTCGTTGTCGCCATGTCCACCAGCATCGGCCGGCGGTTCGTGCCGCAGATGCGATTCACCGCGTCGAACGCCCGGCGGGCTGAAGGTCCGGTGATCTTGACGCCGCCCGGCCACACCAGCAGGAGCAGACCTTCGTCGTTGATCGTCAACGACTCGTACTCACTGCTGTCTGCTGGCTGGCTCATGTCGATCTACCTTCGAAAGCCCCGCCGGGACGAACCGGGAACGCCGATTCTATGCGCCAGCGGCAAATGGGACCTTCCGACTTGAGGTGGGCCGGAATCGGTTCCGCCCCGACCAGCACATACGTCACGTTCGTGACCCATCTCGGCCTGGCTCTCGGCGGAGCCAACCGACGCGTTTGCGGGTGGCCCATGCCGAAGACCGAGAAAATCTCACTGTGGGTGAGCAGAGCCTCTCCCTCAGCAGTACGAGCCGCAGTTACCTTGTACCTCTACCCCTAGAGCTCCTATGTATGTCGGATGCACATCGACAAGGACCTCGTCGCCGCGTCCGGGGTTCCACTCGTGCTCGGGATCTTGGTCGACGGTGACTCATACGGCTACGCGATCATCAGGCGGGTCAGAGAGCTGTCGGGCGGGCGGATCGAGTGGACCGACGGCATGCTGTACCCGCTGTTGCACCGCTTGGAGCGCATGGGCTGGGTGACCGCGGATTGGCAGGAGTCCGACGGCGCACGAAAGCGCAAGCATTACGCGCTCACCGCGGCGGGGCGCGAGGCACTCGCCCATCGGCAGCGGCAGTGGTCGGTGGTCGCGGACACGCTCGGACAGGTGTGGCGGACCGCGCTGCTCGTGCCCAAGCCTGTGCCGGAGGTGTGAGCAGGCATGCCGGACACCGACATCGAGGTCCAGATCGATCAGTGGCGCGCGTACGTCGAGCGGCGCAGCGCGATACGCGAGCACGACGTCGTCGAACTCGAGACTCACCTCCGTGACCAGGTCAGCGATCTCGAAGCCGGTGGCCTCTCCTCGGACGAGGCGTTCCTCGTCGCGGTCAAGCGGATGGGCTCGCTCGACGAGGTCGCGCGATCGGCGTCGACGCCGAGACGTTCATCGCCGGCTGGATCGTGCCGTGCTGCGCGGCCGGCGCAGTGCTCGTCGCCGCCTGGCTCGTCGAAGCCAAACAGAGCGTGGTCGAGAACATCGCGCCCGTGCTGACCAAGGTGTTCACACCGGTCACCATCGTGATGGTGACGGCCCTGCTCGTGGCCACCCTCACCGTAGGAAGCCTGATGGCCGTCGACCGGGACCTGCTGATCGTGATGGACGTGGTCCTGGTCCTCGTCCTCGGGTTGTTGCTGTACGCGATATCCGCCCGCGACCCCTTCGAAGAACCGGGTCCGTTCGACCGGCTCCAGTTGCTGCTGGTGGGGGTTGCGCTACTCGCGGACGTCCTGATGCTCGGAGCGATGGTGTCACGCATCGCCGAGTTCGGACTCAGCGCGAACAAGGTCTCCGCGGTCGGACTCAATCTCGTCCTCGCCGCGAATCTCGGCTACGCCGGGTGGATCGGACTGAAGTTCGTCCACAAGCGCAAGAGCTTCGCCGCGGTCGAACGTTGGCAGACGTCGTACCTGCCGGTCTACGGGGTCTGGGCAGTTGTGGTCGTGGCCGTCCTGCCCGTCATATTCGGGTTCCAGTAGTCGACGAGTTCGCCCTCGGGCAGGACCGACGACGTTGAAGTCCGCGCAGTGGGCGGTGCTGGGTTGTCCCTGATGATGGTGACCGCCCGCGATGTCGGACCGACTACTTCGGCGAGTCCAACCAGGGCCGCCTGAGGTTGAGGTACTCCGGTTGGCCGACCGACAAGGCCATCAGCTCCTCCATGGCCGCCAGCATCTCGGGCGGCACTTTCTTGCTCTCGCCCTCGCGTGCTGCGGCCTCGGAGGTGAAGTAGATGGCCATGGTCCACTTACCGTCGTCGAAGCGGGCCGTGACGCTGCCGATGATGTCGGGCCGCAGCGCCCTCATGTCAGGTTGACCGGCCATCAGGTCTCGGGCCCGTTCCGGGTCGCTCACCTGACCGGTCATGACCTGAACGAACCCCGCGGTGTCCGGGTCACCAGAGCCGTCGATCGTGACGTCGGTACTTTCCTGGAAGGTGGCCTCGCCGTCGAACACGCTCTCCATCTCGGCCCACCAGGCGCCCTGCTCGGGCTTGTCACTGTTCGCCCGCGCCGATTCCTCCGAGTCGAACCGGACAAGCACGAACAGCTCGCCTTCGTCGGTCACGCCGCTCGTCGATCCCAGCCATCCTGCAGCAGTCGGGCCGAGATCGGACATCCAGCGGTCGACCACAGCTCGAACGGCCGCTGGATCGGACACCTTGCCCCTGATGATCTGTGCGAACATGCCGGCCTCCTCGACGGTCGATTGCTACAAGTGAATCCCTACGGGCAGGGGCCGCCACCGCAGCGGGCGGGCCGGCCGCTGCTCACCAAGGCTTCCGCGGACGGGTCCTCTCAGTCGGGGTAGCGCAGTCTGACCTGGACCCTGGCGCTGGGTGCCGGCGACCATCCGTAACGACTCCGACTGCTCCGGCATCTCGAAACCCTTCGGGGCTCGCTGCACCACCGTCTGGCCGCTGTCGAGGGCAGGCCCGGGGGGCCCTCCCGCCCGATCGAGCATGGCGGCCGTCGCGGCGTTACCGATCTGGCGTTGCAACCAGAGCAGGCGCCGTGCGCCGGTCGTAGGGGCCGGCACCACAGCGGGCCCCCGCTCGCTGACCGGCTGGGCCGTGGCACGGTTGCGAACAGGCCGGAACGCGGCCATGGAGTCACCGCCCTCTCCGCCGATGGGGTGAGTGTGCAGCACCGCCCGACCGCGCAACAGGACCGATCAGCCGGGACTTTCGGGCACCCGGTAATGCCCCGACGCACCGATCGATCCCCCATGGTCGACACCGCGGCAATTGTGTTACCGCCGCGGGTTGCGGTTGGCGTGCACCATGGCTCGCAACCCGTCGCCGGACACGCGGTCGCCGGAAGAGCGGTTCGAACGGCACCGGCGACGTCGATGGCCCGGCAGGGACAACGGTCAGCCGCCGGTCTTGATCTGGCGCAGAACCTGGGTCAGGGTCGCGGGCGTGGTGCCCAGGTTGGTGGCGACGTCGCGGAATGCCGCGCTGGACGGGTTGAGGCCCTTCTGTTGTTCGGACAGGGTCGCCAGTCGGGTCAGCGCCGTACGGGCGGCGGCGGGGGTGACGTGCAGGGTGGCGGACAGCTGGGTTGCGGTTGTCGGGTCGGTCAGTACGTCACGGTCGGCCGGGACCGATTCGGGGGCCCGGTTGGTTGCGCCCTTGCCCGCCAGGGCGGCTGCGGCCTTGGCCTTCGCTGTGGAGGCCGGGTCGGCGTCGGCCGCGCCGGCCTTGATGTGCGCCAACGCTGAGTCCAGATCCGTTGGGGTGGTGCCGAGGTCCGCGGCGATGTCGCGGAACTGCGCCGTTTTCGGGTCGAGGCGGCCACCGGTCTGATCAGCGAGGGCGGCGAGGCGGGTCAACCCGGCTTTCGCCGCCGTCGACGTGATGTGCAACAGACCGGCAAGTTCGGTGGTCGTTGCCTCGGTGGTCAGGATGTTCGACCCGGCCGGGCCGGATGGTGTGGTGTCCGGCCCGGTCCTGTCCGGACTGCCGGCGGGCTTGGCGCCGGACGCCGGGTAGTCCGCTGCAGCCGAGGCCTTGAGCCGGGTCAGCGCAGTGTCCAGGGCGGCGGCGGTGACGCCGAGATCGGTGGCGACCGCGCCGAACTGGGCGTTGGCCGGGTCCAGCCGGCCGCCGGTCTGGTCGGCCAAGGCGGCGAGCCGGGTCAGCCCGGCCTTCGCTGCGGTGGGAGTGATGTGCAGCAGGCCGGCCAGTTCCGCCGCCGCTCCCGGGTCGGTCAACGGGCTCGGTTCCGGACCGGGTTTCGTTTCCGCGGTAGCGGTCGGCGAGCTGGCCGGGCTCGCCGACGGCGCGGTGGTGGTCGCGGGCTGGGTCGGGGTGAACAAGAACCAGACGCCGGTGACGATCGCGGCGACGGCCGCGCCGGCCAGGACCGTCACCGGCGTCGTGCGGCGCCGCCCGGTCGGAATCTCGGCCGCCGGGCGGCCGGCCGGCGCAGCAGTCGCTTGGTTGTGGTGCAGTGCCCGGGTGATGCGCTTCAGGTGCAGCTCGCGGGTGCCGGCCGGCAGGTCGACGTGTTCGATCCGGCTGACCACGGTGTCGAGGTCGTCCATGTCAGATACCTCTTTCGAACTCGAAGAGAGTGGGGGTGGGAACGGCGGTGGCGACCATGGCGGAGTCGGGAAAGGACCCGCGCGGTGGCGCGTTCTCGTGCCGGTCCAGCGCCCGTCTGGCCCGGGCAAGCGCGCGGGACAGCCGAGACCGCACCGTTCCCGGGCGGGCGCCGGTGAGCTCGGCGACGACACCGGGCGGAATGCCCTGCACCAGGCACAGCTGGATCAGGTCCCGGTCGGCGACCGGCAGCTCGGAAAGGATCCCGCGGATGATCCGCAGGTAGTACAGGTTCATCGACTCGTCGACGACTCGGTCGGCGATGTCGGGCACGTCGCCCAGTTCCGCCTGCAGCCGACGCGAGGCCCGTCCGGCGGCCGCCCGCGACCGGGCCTGCCTCCGCAGCAGGTTGTTCGCGACCGCCAGCAACCACGGCCGCAGTCCCGCGTCCGGATCCAGGCGCAGCTCCGCGCCGGATGACAGCGCGACGATGAACACCTCGGCGGTGATGTCCTCGGCATCCGCCCGCGAAACCAGCCGTTGGAAGCAATGGTTGAAGATGGCGGTCGCATGCCGGTCATACAGTTGCGCCACGCCGGCGGGATCCCCGGCCAACGCCCGCGACCAGCTGTCGCCGTCATCTCCGAACGAGAACGTCATACCGGTCTATCGCACTCCCAGCGCTTGCGTTGCACACGAAATTCTGCAGTCTTCACCCGGCCGCGTGGTCCTGGCGTCCGGCGCCCAGGAGAGTTCCGCCGAGCGTCGGGCCGCTTCGATGAACGACTCGCGGATCCGCGGCCAGCCTGACGTGCAACGCGATGCGGGCCTTTCGGAAAGCACCGTGACCGGCCCGAGCGGAGCGAGCACGGCGAGGACCCGAGCGAACCTCGCTCGCACCGATGGAGAGCAGGCGGCGAAGTGGACGTCCAAGTCTCCGAGCGAGGCGCAGGTGTGCGACTGGTTCCGGTTCGCGAAGGTCCGTCCGCAGGACGGGCACTCCCGTAACGGTGACCGCGGTGCCGGACAATCCATGGCCGCTCCCTCATGATTGCCGCTGGTCATCATGGTGCTCCGTGGCGTCCCTGCACCAGGCCTGATCGGCGTGAACCACCCGGGTGGCTCACGCTCGGACCGACGGGTCCTCCTATCCAGCGGGAACGCTGCGCGTTCGCTGGATTCGACAACGGCTGCAGGTTGAGGCGGCCGGAACTAGCTGGTTTCGATACCTCCCGGGGGCGGGTCGATGCGGAGCAGGTGCCAGCGCCATGGGTCGAGAGCGACGAACAGTCCGGCGAGCAGATCGTCGCCCGCGCGCTGAAACGTGTCGTCCTGGATCGGATCCGTGAGTTGCCACGAGCGACCGGCCAGATCCGGCCAAGGCGCCTGGACGTGACCCGCTGCTGATCGGTCGCTGAGGTTCACGACGATCAACCAGCGGCTCGTGCCGTCCCAACTCCACGCGATCAGGTTCTGGTATGTGTCGTTGTCCGGCCATCCGGAACGGTCGCACAGTTGCCACCGGCCGTGGCGAAAGGTCGGGTCCGCCAACCCGAGCAGCAGTGATCCGTAGAACCGGGCGAGGGTCTCGTCGACCGGTTCCTCCGGGTAGCGGCCCAGGAAAACCGGGAGCCGGACCTGTCGGCCCTCGATCTGACCGTGATGCACCAGCCGCATGCCGGTCTGGGTGAGTGTCGCTACTGCGGCTGCCTGCGCTCGCTCGGTTCCGAACGTGGACGCTGCGCGTGGTTCGTCGTGGTTCTCCAGGAACCTGACCATGCCGTTTTGATAGTTCGCGTCTGCCAGTAGGTGTTCCCGCACCGACTCGGCACTGCCATCCACGAGGCGGTCGTAGAGGCCCTTGTCGTAGCAGTAGTCGAAGCCCTGTTGCATCAGGGACCACTCCATGTCCCAGTACGCCTCGGCCAGGAACAGGAAACCGGGGTGGGTGCGATGGACTGCCTCGATCATCCTTGGCCAGTAGTCGGTGCCGGGGACCTGCCCGCCGCGAGCGCCCCAGGTTCGACCGAACACCTCGTTCATGACGAGCATCGCCATGTCGCAGCGCACGCCGTCGCATTGGTCGGCGATCGTTCTGAGTGTTTCCTCGACGGCCGATCGGAGATCAGGGTGGAAAGCGTTGAGCTGCACCACGTCCGGCCAGGCCGGGAAGTAAGGGTCCCGGCCGTTGGCGAGCACCCGACCCCCCAGCTCGATGTACGACCCGGGGTCGGTGTCGAGGTCTCTGTCGGTTCCGGTGATGAAGAGCTCAGGTCTGCTGGTGGTCCAGGGGTGGTCGGGAGCGACGTGGTTCGGCACGAAGTCCAGGATCAATCGGATGTTCAACTGAGCCAACGCTTGTCGGGCGGCCGCCAGGCCCACGGTGCCGCCCAGGTGATCGTCGACGACGTAGTCCCTGATGCAGTACGGCGAGCCGGCGACGTCTTCGACTCGCCAGTCCGGTAGCGCGGCCTGAAAGTCGGAGCGCAAGCCGGGATTTGCCAGGGCAATGTCGATTCCGGCCGGGCTACGTTGCCACACGCCCATCAGCCAGACCGCGTCGAAGCCGAGATCGGCCAACTCCTGCCAATACCGGGCAGGGACCGTCCCGAGATCGACCCTGCTGCCCTCCTGCTCGCTGATCGATTCCAGCCACGGCCAGGTGTTGATCTCGTAGACGAAAGGATGGCGCACGAACCCGGGCAGCGCCGGCGACTCGGGCGGGATGCTCACAGCGCTCCATCCGGTCCCCGGGCCTCGGCCGGCGTCGTGTCGTGTTGCGCGCTTGCCCCGCCGTCAACAGGCTGGTCGCCCTCGGGCGGCTCCGAAGCTGCTGCCGGATCGGCGTTCGGAAAGATCAGCCGTTGACCTTGCCCGGGTGGGTCGATGAGCAGGTCCGCGACCAGGGCCGTCCAGCCGGTTTGATGCATGGCGCCGAGCCCAGCGCCGTTGTCGCCATGAAAGTACTCGTAGAACAGGAGTTGGTCGCGCCAGGCCGGGTCTGTCTGGAGGCGGTCGACCGCGCCATAGACGGGTCTCCGTCCGCTCGGCCCAGGAAGCCAGATGCTGACCAACCGGTCGGTCAGATCACCGGCGATGGCCCGCAGCGTCAGCTGCCGGCCGGATCGGGTCGGGTACTCGACGGTGAAGTCCGAACCGAAGAACTGGTCGTACTGCAGGAGAGCCCGAATGACCAGATAGTTCACGGGAAACCACACCGGGCCGCGCCAGTTCGAGTTCCCGCCGTACATGGCTGTGCGGGACTCCGCCGGTTCATACTCAATGGTCGCGTCGGGCATGCCCGGAACGACGTACGGAGTGGTGTGCTTCTTCGAGATCGACCGCAGACCATGTGGAGACAAGAACGCGTCCTCGTCGAACAAGGTGGCGAACACCCTGGCCAGCTTCTCCATCGGGACGACCGACAGCAGCAGACGCCGCGACTCCCCGGCCCCGCGGGCCTGCCAGTCGAGAATCTCGTGGCGACCGCCTTGTTCGAGCCGTCGGGCAAACCGCTTGCGGAGGCGGCGGATCCGGTCGGTGTCACCGACGGGGATGGTGACGGCAGGCAGCGCCGGGATCACCCCGACGAGGGTCTGCACCTTGATCTGAAGGCTCGAACCGCTCGGCTCGATGAGCCGGTCGTAGAAGAACCCGTCCCCGGAGTCGTAACAGCCGGAATCCTCCAACGCATCCATGATCAACACAGTCTGTTCCAAGAACTTGATGACCATGTCCTCATACACAGCGTCGTGCTCGGCCAGAGTGGTGGCCAGGGTCAGCATCGCGACCGAGTAGTACGCCATCCACGCGGTGCCGTCGGCCTGTTCCAGCCCGAACCCCGGCGGCAGGTGGGACCGGTCGACGGGACTGATGTTGTCCAGACCCAGGAAACCGCCGCCGAACAGGTTGTTGCCGTCGGGATCCTGACGGTTGAGCCACCAGGTGAAGTTCAGCAACAGCTTGTGGAAGATCCGCTTCAAGAAGTCCAGGTCGGTGCCGCCGTCGATGATGAACACCCGGATCGCGGCCAACGCGTGGACCGGAGGGTTCACATCATCGAAGCTCCACTCGTAGGCCGGCAGCGCTCCGTTCGGATGTTGGAACCACTCCCTCAGCAGCACCTGCAGCTGGTACTTGGCGAAGGCCGGGTCCAGATGCGCCCAGGAGATCGTGTGGAACGCCAGATCCCACGCGGCGAACCACGGGTACTCCCACGGATCGGGCATGGACAGGACGTCGAAGGAGTCCAGATGCCGCCAGCCGGCGTTCCGGCCCGACCGATGGCCGTCCGGGGGTGCTGGCTGCCCGGAGTCGCCGTCCAGCCACCTGTTGACCTGGTACGGGTACATCTGCTTCGACCAGACCAGGCCCGCGCAGGACTGCCGCAACACCCGCATCGGTTCCAGCCCGATGTCGGGTGGGGCGATCGCGGCGAAGAACTCGTCGGCGTCCCGCTCCCGGCGCGCTACGACGTCGTCGAAGTGGCGGCCGGACCAGGACGAAAACGGCCCGGGTTGTTCGGGATCCGGGCGGTGCAGCCGCAGCCGCACCTCGGCCTGCCCCCCACCCGGCACCGTCAGCCGATACCACCACGAGGCCTTCGTTCCCACCATGGCGGGGTTCACCGTGTCCGCGCCGGACACCACGTGGTCGTTGATACCGTCCTTCGGGTAGGCGGACGCAGGCGCCGATCCGAACAGCCGCGCAGTGTTGGTCTCGTTGTCGCAGAACAGCGCCTGCGGTGCGGACCCGTCCGGGGCCGGGCCCGCCGCCAACCGATAGCCGGAGAGCCGCGGGTGGGTGACAGCGATCTCGCTCTCACCGTCCATCGACAGGGTCGGCCGTTCGGCGCCGGTGACCTGCCAACTGTTGTGGAACCACAAGGTGGGCAACACCGAGAGAGTCGCCTGGTGCGCTGCGTGGTTCACCACCGCGATCCGGACCAACACCTCCGTCGGTGAGGCCTTTGCGTACGTGACGTCGACCGCCCAGTACTCGTCCTGGTCAAACACGCCGGTGTCCAGCAGTTCGAACTCCGGCTCGTCCCGGGACCGTCGGGCGTTCTCCTCGACCAGCCGCTGATACGGAAATGCGTTCTGCGGGTAGTGGTACCGCCATCGCAGCCAGGCATGACTGGGCAGCCCGTCCAGGTACCACCAGTAGTCCTTCACGTCCTCACCGTGATTGCCCTGCGGGCCGGCCAGTCCGAACATCCGCTCCTTCAGGATCGGGTCGGCCCCGTTCCACAGCGCCAACCCCAGGCACAGGTCGTGGTGGATGTCGGACAACCCGGCCATGCCGTCCTCGTTCCACCGGTACGCCCGCGACCGGGCGTGATCGTGCGGAAAGTAGGACCAGGCGTCCCCGCCGGCGCTGTAGTCCTCCCGCACCGTCCCCCAGGCCCGCTCCGCCAGGTACGGGCCCCACTCGTACCACGGGTTGGCCGTGAACAAATCGTCCTCCGCCGCACCGGTGGCCTCCGCCAACCGGGCATGCTCCGCAGTCAATTCCTCCGGCGCTGCAGACGATGTCCTGTGCTGCATGGGTCTCCTTCTCGGCGGTGGTGTCAAGGATTCCGCTCGACCGCCTGCGGTCAGGGTTTCTCCGCACATTCCCACACCTGGCCCAAGGATTTCGAGGTCTGCACCATACTGCCGGTGAACCCCGAATGAACTCTCGGAAGACCCCGGCGGTGATCCAACGCAGATGGACCTCGCCGCGGCGCGACCAGTTCCGGCGGGTCACCACTCGCGCGCGTGCAGGATCCGTGCCGGACGGACCGGTTCATCCCAGGATTTCGGCATCGTCGAGATCCAGCCACCCGACCCCGCGTCGACCATCCCGCCGGCGTGCGCGGCCGCCACCCGCAACCCGTACGGCGTGCAGGCCCGGGATCCGACACCGTCACGGACCCGCCGCGGTGGCCGCGTGGTCTTGGATCCGAGCGCACGGACGTGCATGTCGGGCGCGCTGCGGGCTATTCAGAGCCAGCACAACGAGCTCGGCAAGTCGGCAGCGAGCAGCCCGCGCGAGGCACGACCTTGGCGCCTTCCAGTTCGCTGCAACCCGCCCACTCGCGCATCCGATCAGGGATTGCCCGGGCTCGTTGGGATGTTCACCATGTGCAGTGCAGCCGGGGGGTTCCGAGTACCGCTACCGGGAAGAAATCGTTGTCCGCAAGCACGTGGATGGATGCTGCCGCGGTGATGTTCAGGACGACATGGGTGGCGGGCTGGTGCCTCCTGACGCTACCGCCTGCGGAGGCACCGTTCGAGGCTCCGATGAGGTAATCGAGGGGCTCGCCGGTCCAGGCGTCGGGCACGCCAAGGTAGGCCTCGAGACGGTCGCACCTGCCGTTGGGTTTCCACACCCATTCCTCGCCGCGAAACGAGACATCGCCGGGCTGTACGGAGTGCGGATATCGCACACCGTTGATGGTGGCGGTCAAGTCGCCGCCACTGACTCGGTCGCCCAGTTCGCTCCACGCGGGCAGGCGGGCCATGAAGTACCAACCTGTGACGCGAAGAAGCTGGTACGCCGAACCGGATGGCGCGCGGTTCGGACCGCCGCCGAAACGGACCTGGAAGGCGGTGGACCACGATGGTTGGACGGTGAACGAGTAGCGGCCGCCGGCCGTGGTCGTGGCCTGACCAACCTTGACATAGATCTGCTGACGACCTGGTCCGTGCGGGGGCACTGAGATTTACCAGCAATGAGGGAAGATGGAGCTACGGGGGCCCCGGGACCGGAACGAATCCTGAGCGGGCCAACCGCCGGATCGGGAGGAGCAAGCGGGATCGACATCGATTGCTGCGCTGCAAGTCCGGCCACGTCAAGTGATGCTCTCCCTGAGCTCGGTGACAACTCGAATTCCAAGTGCTGCTGACTGCGCCAGGCGAAGTGGCGTGGACGAGAAGTGGGGCCCCGCGCGCCGCATCCGACGACCGCTTCCAACGCCAGGACCGGTGCCAGTCGTCAGGACCAGCATTCCGAGCCTTACGACGCCGCACCGGTCCCGCCTTTCCGGTCAGCCGCTGCCATGGGCGGTGTTGTCGAGCCAGTGCTGGGCGAGTTCGGCGTCGCCGTCGACGTTGATCTTGGTGGTTTCGCCGTCGCCCAAGGGGAGCCGACGGGTCATGGTCAACAGCAGTGATCGTGCCGGCCCTGTCACCGTCACATCGGCCGGCCGGATTCCGGGCTGCCACCTCGCTCCTTCGGGCCGCCGTTCGACGAACCAAGCGCCGGCGCCGTCCGCGGTGTCGGTGGCCAGCCACTGCAGGGTCTGCCCGGCGCCCCGGATCGCGTGGGCGGACTCGGATCTCTGCATCTCCCACGTCGGGGAGGTCAGCATGGTGAGGTGGTTGCTGATGAGCACGGCTGCGATATCGGGGTCAATCTCGGCTGGAAGGCCGGCCGCGTTGGCTGCGTCAAAACCATGGATCACCGTCTCATTGAGGACGGTGGCCAACCAGAATCGCCCCCCGGTGCGCTCGTCCCCGGCGGCGTTGAACACCGGGGCGTCGAGCGCGTCAGCGGAGAACGCGCTGGCAACCCGCTGCCCGGACGTCACCAGCCACGACTGCCACTTGCGAGGGTCGGTGGGCAGTTCTGCCATCTGTGTCGGCAGCCGGGTTGGGTCGGTGATGCGTCCCTCCATGATCTCCGCGACCCAGTTCTCCGTCTGGCCAACGTGTTCGACCAGCTCAGCGATGGTCCACTCCGGGGTTGTCGGCACGACGGCGTCAGGGCCGGCGGCGGCCGCCGCGTCGGCCAGACGTCGGGTGTGCTCGACGATTGCGTGCCGGGCACGTTCCGCCTGCGGCTCGGTCATGGCAGTGTCCTATCCTTCTGCTGGTAGTGACTTGAATGACTCGGCGGGCCAATGGAACTCATCGTCACACCTGGGTCGGCCGGTCACCCCACCCGGGCCTACCGAGACCGATGGAACATCACCGCCACAACCCCGCTGGGCGCCGCACCCGAAGCCGCCGATTCCCACACCCACCAAGCCGACCACCGCCGAGCCCACCGGGACCTCGGTGCCGCCAACCTGGCTGCAGATCGCCTCCGGCGCCTCCTACGTCGAGGACTTCGAGGTGCGTCCTCTCAAAACCCATGCAGATCAGACGGATACGACAGCCGAAGCCAGAGCACGCGTCCGTCCGGGATAGACGTTCGTCCCGCAGCGATACCTGGCTGTCACCGGTTGGCCAGTCCCGGCGTGCGTATCGTCCGGCGGTCCGCTGGGGTAAGAAGTACCTGACGGCAAAGGCGCCGGCGATGGGGAGGTCCAGTGGCGAGCAGCGGAGCCTTCCGTCGCTATGCGGCCGGTTCGATCTGGGTGCTTCCGGGGATCTCGGGGGTGCTCGCCCTGATCGTTGGCTGGCTGCTGTCGATGATCACGTTGGGGCCGGATTCGTGGCTGGAACCGGTGCTGTTCCAGGGAACTGCCGACGACGCCCGGATCCTGTTGATCGACATCACCAGCACGGTGGTGACAGTGATCGCCCTGGTGCTCGGACTCACCGTTGTCGCTCTGCAACTGTCGTCGACGCAGTTTTCCCCGAGGTTGCTTCGGGGTTTCATCCGGGACCGGCCCAACCAGATCGCCCTGAGCATTTTCACAGCGACCTTCGCGTACTGCGCGGCCGGTCTGTACACGGTGGGAGTGGCGGCCGGCAACCGAGTGGAGCACTACCCGCGGCTCGCGGTCAGCGTCGCCCTGGTGCTGCTGTTCGCGACCCTGGCGACGGTGGTGTTCTTCGCCGACCACCTGGTCAACTCGATCCAGATCGATGTGATGACCGGCCGGGTCGAGAGGGAAACGGTGCAACTCGTCGGCGACTGGCTCGGCTTCTCCGACGAACCGTCACCGCAGCCGCCCAGGTGGGCGGTTCCGGTGCCCGCGCAGCGATCCGGCTATGTGCAGCTGGTCCGGCCGGCCGATATCCTCCCGGCGCTCGGCGTGCAGGACCTCATCGTGCGGGTGCTGCCGCGGGTGGGTGAACACGTCGTCGCCGGGCTGCCGATCGCGTTTGCCTGGCAGGAGGACGAGGCGACCGGGCCGGTCGATGCCGCACCGATCGCCCAGGCACTGCGGGCCGCGGTGCGGGTCGGCTCGGAGCGGACACCCGAGCAGGACGTGGCGTTCGGCATCCGACAGCTGGTCGATGTCGCCTGCAAGGCGCTGTCCCCGGCGGTCAATGACCCGTACACCGCGGTGCAGGCGATCGACCACCTCACGATCATCTTCTGCGCCATGGTCACCCGACCACTCGGCGACCAGGTGGTACGCGGTGCCGACGGGCGGGGGACGGTGATCATTCCCGGCCGCCGGTTCCGCGACTACCTGGCCCAGATGTGCGGCCTGATCCGTCGCTATGGCGCCGCCGAACCCACAGTGATGATCGCCCTGCTGAGGCTGCTCACCCGGTGTGCGCAGCTGGCCGACCGGGACCGCCGCCGCGAAGCCATCAGGACCCAGGCCGACCTGATCCTGCAGGCCGCCACCCGCGCCATCGCCGAGCCGGCCGACCTACACACCGTGCAAGCTGCCGCCGAACGGGTGGACCTGGCAATCAACGGCGATCTCCGCGCCGGATGACCATCAGTCGATCCCGCACCGAATCAGGATTGATCGCCAGCGGGTCGCTCGTCGGTGGGCGATCCGATCATCGACGCCACCGTCGGGCGGCGGCTGCCAAGTTTACGGTCCTGTGCCGAACTGCACCGGGTTGGTCTCGTGCCGGTGCAGGCGGGTGGCGATCAGGGGAAACACGGCGACCGACAGCACCCCCGCGCCCACCAACGCTGCCGCGTTCTCCGGCAGCATCACGCCGGAGGAGATGCCGATCTCGGACAGCGCGACAAGAAGGGGCAGCGTGGTCGCCGTCAGGAACACCATCTCAACCCGCTCCCGCAAGCTAAGGGTCTTCCGGTACACCAGCAGGGCCGGAGCGCCCCGCACCAGGAGCAGCAGGGCGAAAAACACGACCAACCTGGCGGGGTTGTCCACCACGGACTGCACGGCCAAAGCCATGCCGGAGCTCACGAAAAAGATGGGTATGAAGAAGCCGTACCCGACCGCGTCCAGCTTCTCCTCGAAATCGGTGCTGTGCCCACTCGATGTCCGCCGGAGCACCATGCCGGCGAAGAATGCTCCAAGAGCCGCTTCGACGCCGAACTTCTGAGTGATGAGCAGCAGCCCGACCAGCAGCACCAGGGTGATCCGCAGTGTCGACTGCGAAGTGGCGTGCTTGTTCTCGCCGATGATCGCGGCGACCCGGGTGCCACCGAGCAACTTGGCCAGCATGGCAAGCAGGAACGCCAAGCCGGCGATCGATGCGATGATCAGCGCCTCCCACCACGTCTTGTATGCACCGAGAAACAGCGAGATCGCCAGAATCGGAAAGAGCTCCCCGACGGCACCGGCGGCGAAGATGAACCGGCCGAACATCCCGGCCAGCAGGTTCTGGTCCCGCAGGATGGGCAACAACGTGCCGAGCGCGGTGGTAGTCAACGCGATGGACACCGGCACAAAAGCATGTACGAAGCCCAGTGCGGCAAGGCCGCCGACCACCGCCACCGCCGCGACCGCGCTGATCACCCAGGCAATGAGCGCCTGCTTGCCCGCCTTCTCCCGCAACACTTGCGGGTCCAACTCGTGCCCGGCGAGGAGGAAGAGGAACCCCAGCCCCAGTCCGGCCAGCAGTTCGACGTCCTGGGAATTCGCCAACCCCAGTGCATGCGGACCGATGGCGACACCGCCCACTATCAGGAACAACACCTGCGGTGGTCGGCCCGGCAGCAGGCGGGAGACGATCGGTGCCAGGGCCGAGATCGTCAACACCAGCAGCAAAGACCACAGGTTGCTCGGGCTCACCCGTCAGCCCGACCGTGACCGCAGGGTCGGCATGCGCATGGCAGCCAACCCTCCCGCCTTCGACCGGGGACCCCTCACTCGCTCGTATCCGGATCCGGGCACGTCAACATGAGGCCGCCGGCTTACTTGTTGCCGGCAATCGCATGCAGCAAACGCTGCACCTGCTGTTGAACCTGTGCGTCCTCGACGTCGAACATGGCGCCGCTGATGCCAGCAGTCTGCAGCGGCCGGTTCGGATACTGCTGGTAGGTCGGCAGCAGGCTGAGTGCTCTCGCTCCCATCTGCGGTGCCTGCCAGGTCTTCTCGGCCCAGCCGGTCATGAACCGGTCGTACCGTTCGCCTGGGTCGTTCCAGAGATCGAACAGCTCGGGCACGACGTTCGTGTACTGAGCGCCGCCCTTCCAGCCCTCGCGGATGTTCCAGATCGCCTTCCATTTGCCGACCCTGACCGCGCCGGGAATCAACTCGGTTTCGGTCATGTAGAACCAGTGGTCGCGCGTCGACGGCCCCGAGCCCTCGAGAACCGCGGTCTGGTCGCAGCTGTCGAAGATCGTCGGCTCACCATCGCGATCTTCGGTCGGCAGATCGAGGCCGGCCAGGCTGGCGAACGTGGCCATGAAGTCGAGTGAGCCCACGATGTCGGAGTTGCGCCGACCGGCTGCGATGGTGCCGGGCCACCATGCAATGGCCGGCACCCTGCTGCCGCCCTCGTAGTCGGTGCCCTTCGTGCCGCGGAACGGGGTGTAGCCGCAATCCGGGTAGACGTCCTGCCACGCCCCGTTGTCCGTCGTCCAGATGACCAGCGTGTCCTCCTCGATACCCAGGGTCCGCACCTTGTCCATCACCACCCCGACGTGATGGTCGAGCTCGACCAGCGCATCGAGGTACTTGCTCTTGCCCATCGACTTCCCGACAAAGTCCGGGTGCGGCAGGTTCGGCTGGTGCATCTTGGCCGTGTTCAGGTACAGGAAGAAGGGGTTGTCACCCTTGGCGTGCGCGTCGAGGTAGTCCGTGGCGTGCACGATCGACTTCTCGTCGAGGAAAGGAATCTTCGCCGAGTCGATCTTCTCGGTCTCCTGCCAGGGTTCGCCCGCCTTGCCCTCGACGGCACCGATCACATTTCCCCACATCTTCATCAGTTCGGCGTCGTCGAACGGGAAGTCGGGGTTCATCGTCGGATCGGTGTAGGTGTAGGCGTTGAGGTGGTAGAGCGTGGTGTTGTGCATCTCATCGAAGCCGTGCTCGGTCGGCATCGAGTAGTTCTCTTCGCCGAGGTGCCACTTGCCGATCTGGCAGGTGTCGTAGCCGCCCTGCTTGAGGACACTCGCGACCGTCCACTCACCCGCGGGCAGGCCGCCGCCTTGCCCCGGGAACGCCACGGCCGTCATCCCGCTGCGGATCGGCAGTCGACCGGTCATCGCGGCGGCTCGGCCAGGGGTGCAGCTGGGTTGGCCGTAGAACGACATGAACTGAAGTCCCTCCGCGGCCAGTCGGTCGAGGTTCGGCGTGGGCGCCCCACGGTTCTCGCCACCTCCGTAGCAGCCCAGGTCCCCCCAGCCGACGTCGTCCGACATGAACAGGATGATGTTCGGCCGTCGAGCGCTCTCGTCTGCCATGGTCAGCTCCTCCAGGTCGGTGGCGTCGGATCGTAGGTCCATGTCTGAGGGGTGACGCTACGCGAGGATGACGCGTCGTTGTTTGTCGCGTCATCCCCCAGCGTGGAGGAAACCTCAGGGCGCGACGTCACGCGCCACCCGGAAGCCGAGATTTCCCAACGACGAGGCGACCTCGGTGCCCTGGCGCGCCGAAACGCGGTAGCGGCGGCAGTACGAGTGGTGGCACAGGTACGACCCACCCCGGGTGACGCGGCCCGCTCCGACGAGCGGCCCTCGCGGGTTCTCGCCCGGGGACCTGGTGTAGTACCCCGCGTCGTACCAGTCGTTGCACCACTCCCACACGTTCCCCGTCGTGTTGTAGAGACCGAACGCGTTCGGCTCGAAGGCGTCGACCGGTGCGGTACCCCGGAACCCGTCGGCACCGGTGTCCGCAACCGGGAAAGCCCCCTGGAAGACGTTCATGCGGTGTTCTCCGCCCGGTTCGCGCTCAGTGCCCCACGGAAACGGACCGCTCTCACCGCCACGGGCCGCGAACTCCCACTCGGCTTCCGTCGGCAGGCGGGTCCCGGACCAGCCGCAGTAGGCCGTCGCATCGGTCCACGAGATGTGCACCACCGGATGGTTTCCGCGGCCCTTGACGGAGGTCAGGGGACCTTCCGGATGGCACCAGTCGGCGCCCGGCACCTCGCGCCACCACTCGACGCCGACGACAGCGCGGGTGTCGGGGAAGTCGTCCGGCAGCAGCCCGGCGAATACGAACGACCAACCGTAGTGCTCGGCCTCGGTCACGAACCCGGTGGCGTCCACAAACGATGCGAACGCGTCGTTGGTGACCGCGTACCGGTCGAGCAGGTACGGCGTGAGGGTGACGTCATGCACCGGACCCTCGCCGTCACCGGGATACGCCCAGTCCGACTCGTCGCCCATGCGGAACGTGCCGCCATGGAGTTCCACGAGGGTGTCCGGGATGCCGGCCATGCACGTGGGACGGCGTCCGCTCCACACCGCTCCGGTGAGAGGCCGGCGCACAACAGGCGCCGCTCACCGCAGCCATCGGGCGACGTCGGGCCGGCGCGGCACGGACAGAGACTCGACGTTCATGCCCCTCCATGCGATCTGAAGCGCGCGTTGGGCCGGAGCGTAACACCGCAGTCCGCGCCGTGCCCTTGCGCCCATTCGGTTCGCCGGCCCTCCCCAGTCGTTGGAGCCAGCCGGCCATTCCAACCGGATCCCGAGAGAGTGCTCGGTCGACGCAGCACGGCTGCCTCGCGCCGATTGACCCATTGTGCCGTCGATGTTCGACGTGCGGCCATCTGCGCTCCAGCGCCATGCAGCGCGCCCGCCGGCGGCCGAAGGGCGCCCGGACACCCGTAGAGGAGTGGCCCTCTACAGGGTCGGCGTATGGCCTGGTGTGTTGCAGAGAAACGGGCGTGACATCCTAGCGACCGGCGGGTGAGGTTGGCCGGTCACCGGATCGCCAAAGCCGCAGCGTCAATCGCGACTACTCTTGACCGACCGACGACATGACCGCAGCGGCCCGACCAGAACTACTCCGAACCCCTCTTGGGAGACCTGATGAGCGCCTACGGAAATACCCGGGAACGATTTGTCGAGTGGTTCGAAGCGGACGTGGTCAATCCGATCGAAGACTTCCGTGACCCGAAGCAGGAATGGCGGCGACTGTTCTCCGAAGTACTGGGCACATTCTTCCTGGTCCTGGTCGCCGCCGGAGGCGGCATGATGAGCCAGGCCTTTCCGAACACCATCTCCCGAACTGCCGCGGTGACCGCACCCGCGCTGATGGTGCTGGCCGTCATCTTGTTCATGGGCAAGGTCTCCGGCGCCCACCTGAACCCGGCCGTCAGCCTCGCGTTCGCCGCCCGCGGCGACTTCCCCTGGGTTCGCGTCCCCGGCTACATCGTGATGCAGCTGATCGGTGCGACCCTGGCTTGCCTATTCCTGCAGGCCGTCGTCGGCGTGTCCGCTGTCTACGGTTCGAACTATCCCGCCCCGGACCACTCAGCCGGCTCTGCGTTCTGGATGGAATTCATCCTCACTCTCGGCCTGGTCAGCGTGATTCTGGGCACCGCGTCCGGCGCACAGAACATCGGCGTCGTCGGCGCCTTCGGCGTCGGCGCCTACATTGCCCTCGCCGGGCTCTGGGGCAGCCCGATCTCCGGGGCATCGATGAACCCAGCCCGCACTTTCGGCCCCGACCTGGTCGGCGCCGACTTCAGCCACTATTGGGTCTACATCGCCGGACCAATTGCCGGCGCCGCCGGCGCTGTCCTCTGCGGGTTCGTACTCCGTGGCCGGGGCGGCGGAAAAGCTGGATCCGGCGCAGCCCAAGGCGCGCTGTACACCGAGACCGCTCGGCGCGACGCGGAGTAGCCCTTAGACCAATCTCTCGGCGGCCGGCCAGGACCTGGCACGGCCGCCGCGAGAGGAATGGCTGTCCACAGCTCTGAAGACTCCGAGATCGGCTACGGAGCCCTCTTGGAGCGTCAGTCGGATGGCGGACCAACCGTTTCACCGTGACAGGTACGCCAGCAGCTGCCCGCGCTCCGATGCGGGACCTCGGCGTTGACCCATCTGATCAGGGAGCCGGTCGACCGGGCCGGCACCGCTCTCACCGAGATCCGAGGCGTCGGCCCATCGTCAGACGCTTGACACACAGAGGCGCTATCAGGTCAGATCCGTTACAGGACAGTCACCCTCGACGTCTGTAGCTGCGGGTCAGACCGCTCCCGGCATCCGCACCCATTCTCACTGTGTCCATGGCGTTGTCACCTGCGGTCGCGGTCGGCATGCGAGTGCGACATTCGACCGGGCAGTGAAACAGTTCCCTGCGCGGCGTCCCGAGTAGAACCGCGTCCATTCCCCTACCTCACCGGAGCATCGGCTCGAGTCCGGGGAGGCTGCACCGCCCCGTATGCCTGTGCCGAGAACAGCTTGTCCCGAACGGTCTCACGCTGCTCCAACGCCTGCTCGATGCGACGCAATTGGGTCTCCGAGGCGGGGAGGTCGAACGCGAAAGCGATGAAATGGGCCAGGTCCGGGCGGTAGTCATGGGCAAAAGACCGGTAACCATCGGGGATCTGGGCGTTCTTCATGTCGATCAACGTCTGCAGAAACGTGATGATCGGCCGCCACCGCATGCGAACGGGTATGCCCTGCGGGCTGACCCCGGGAACGGTCCCCGGCGCGGGCCGCGCGGTAGACAACCACGTGGGCTGCGAGACGACCAGATCGATACCGAGTTTCGTGACGCCATCGTTGTCGTGGCTGACCAGGATGTAACGGAGCCGGCTGCGCCGTTCCGGAGTCAGCGCCTGCAGCTGTCCGAAGTCGTTGACCATGGCCACGAGGTCGGGGTCCACGTCAGGTCGTGGTGGACCCGTGACCTCCCGCATCCACCCACTCCCGTAAGGAGTGCCGACCCACAGCGCCCGGTCGATGCCGAGTTCCTGCGCACCAACCGTCCCCCGGTGCAGCAGGACGTCTTGGCTGGTATGGGCGCCCAGACTTTCACCGAACAGCACCACCTTGGGGCGGCGCGACGCGCCCCGCTCTCGCAATCGCTCGCCGATGGCCAGCCACAACAGCCGGTTCTGCTCCCGGGCGTCGTCGATCCTGAACAGCGACAGCGGCGACGGTCGCTTCGAGTACTGCATCGTCACCATCGCGACGTCACCACGCGTCAGGTAGGTCACCGCCGCGGTCGCGCAATAGTTGACATACCCGGTCCCCGTCGGTGAGATCAACATCAGCAGGGAACGGTCCCACGCCCCGGTGCGGTCCATCTCTGCGAGGGCCAGATCGACACGGTCCTGCACCGTGGGGGCGCTGTCCAAGCCCACGTAGATCAACACTGGTTCCGTCACGGCCGGCGTACCCATCACCGTGCCGACCGACAGGTCGGGCAGATCCTGCAGAGCGCCGCCTACCGGTCGGGGACGCGGATACAGCAACACATGGCGCCGACCCTCGCGGCCCAGCGTCTGCCAGGACACCAGGCTGCCCGCCCCGCCGCTGGCGGACGGACCGACCCAGCGATGACCGCCCTCCTCGTCCAGGACCGGCTCGATGACCGACGTGCCGGCCTCGAGCCGGTGCATCGCACGCTGGAACAGGGCGGCACCGACCAGCGTCAACCCTCCTACCGTCAGAGCGTGTCCGGCCAGCCGCCACACCACCATGCCGCCCGGCAACCGGGCGGACAACAGATCCCCTGTGGCGTCCGCAAGCGCGCGCTCGGCGTAGGCGATCGCCGAAAGTACCGCAGTGACACCAACACTCGCCGCGCCCCCACGCACAATAGTGGTCGCCGCCGTGCTGGAAGACTCACCCGCAGCATGGAGCAGCCACCGGCGGCGGGTCTCGATGACCAATCCCAACGCCAGGCCGGCCGGCAGCCCGATCGGAACCCCCCGCAGCCGGCCCTGCGCAAGGAAGAGGTCGCCCAGCCGCCGCGTGCCCCTGCCGGCGAGCGCGAAGGCGATGCCACCGATCCCGGTCACCCCCAGCCGCCAGGCGACCTGCCGGGCCAGGCCATACAGCACCGGCTCCGCCGGCCGGCGGGGCAACGCCCGGTGCACGGCCAGTCCGGTCGAGATGGCGGCCAGGTCCATCAGAACGGCTGCCGCACGCCGACGGTCGACCACCGAGGTGCCCGGCATCCACCGCGCGCACCCGGACCCGATCGCCGCCAGCGCATCCTGGGTCCCGGCGGTCAGCGTGTACGACACAGCCGTGGTCAGTCCGGTGATCAGTGCCTGGTCCAGCACGCCCCTGGGAACCAGCGACGGCTCGAAGGTGCCCGGCGCCCCGGCCGCCGCGACGACGAAGCCGGTCTGCTCCGCCCCGCCCCAAGCCCCGTGCATCCAGTCCCGAATTCCCATGTGCACTCCCACCCGTGCCCTCTCGCCCGATACCGACCTACAGCAATGAGCGCAGACGGACCGGCGCACTCGCGTTGTTCACACAGACCTCCGGAGCCGTCGGATCATTCGACTCCGCATCCACCGGCCCGACAGCTCCGTGCGAAACGAACCCGTCGTGGGCGACAGGAGATTCCGGTCGAGGTCGCCAACGCACCCGAGGGTCCGCCGGCACCCGAATCGTCATCGTGACCCTGCCGTCCGACACCGGGGGCTCGTGACGACAGCGGTCACCAGATCCTCACGCCCGCTGCCGGGCTCGGGATATCCCGTCGATGACTGCTGCCAGCATGGCCGCCGTGCCGGCGCCGACGATCGAGCCGATCGCGACGTCGCCCGGGTAGTGCACACCGGTGTGCACTCGGGAGTAGGCCACTCCGCCGGCGAGCAGCCGGATCGGCACGGCCAGTCCCGGCAGGTGTCGGCCAACGGCGTACGCGAACGCAAACGCCGATGCGGAATGCCCTGAGGGAAAGGACGTAGAGCCCGGCATCGAAACAAACCGAGCATGCTCCGCGGTAGCGGAAGCGCGCTCCGGCCGACGCCGGCGGGCTAGGGGCTTGATGCCGAGGTTCACGGCGGCCGAGGTCGCGCCGATCGCGAGCACACCCTCAAGCGCGGCACGGCGCCCACGTCCGTCGCCCAGCACGGCGATGGCCGCGGCCATCCCAAGCCAGAGGCCCGAGTAGTTCGCGGCGTTCGAGAGTCGGCGGACGGGGCCGTCCAGCCGGGGGGTGGGCGTCTCCGCCACCGCTTGGTAGACCGCGCGGTCGACCGCTCCCAGCTCGCGCAACGCTCTTGCCCAGAAGGAGCCCACACCTCGCCGCTCCTCCACACTCCGTGCGAGAGCGTCCTCGGGCGTCTGTGGCTGCTGATCGTTCCGTTCCGACATGCACGACCCCTTCGAGTCGCCTCCCGTCGGTCAGCGACATCTCGATGACGATGCGGACTGTACCGGAGGAAATCGGTTCAGGACCTGGATGGGCGGCTCGGTCGGGCCTCCGCTGGCTCTTCGCCCGGGCCGTCGAAGCGTCGCCCTACTGGGCCGGAATGAGGGACCTGGCCCGGACCCTCAACTCCTCCCTGACGTGAGCAGCACGCACCACGATGGCCCGTGATGCGCGTGGCTCTCGGGCGGGTGGGATTCAGTCAGGTGCAAAGTGTCCAGACATCCCGTGGCCTGGCGCTATTGGTTCAACGCCGGGAACCCTGGGCACGTCAAAGCGTCCCCGACCTTGGAGCGATTCGGGGGTCGATCCGTCTGATGGTCACGGCCGCGCGCGGCTCAGAGCAGCAGCAGGAGCGCCAACGCCGCTATCCCGACGGCCAGAGCGGCGACTATCGCGAGCAGGACGGTTCGCGGACTTCCGCCCGTGGCCTGGTCGCTGGGCGCAGTCAGCCCAGCCAGCTCCACCGCACGTTCGCGTTTCGCTCGACGAGCCAGTACCTGATCGAGGGCCGGCTGTGGCTCGTCTCCGGCGCGCGATCCGTCCGGGTTCACCACTGGGCTCATAGCGATCTCCCATCGGGCGTAGGGTTCATATCGTTGTCGCACCGGCACGCTTGCAGCCTGAGTGGTGAGAGGACCCAGAGGTCACAATGCAGCATCGTGCCGAGCAGTGAATCCGCTTGGATCTTCTGCGATGCGCCATGTGCGGACATCTTTACCAGTGGTGGTCCCACCCTTCTCGGTCAGCCGCACCGTTGTCTGATCGAGGACGCCGAGGCCGAGGACCGGCAGTTCCTCCTCCCGATGACTGAGTACCAACTCGACGGCTCCGACGAAGTCTGGTAGTGCTGCTGGCGCCAGGCCGTTCACGGTGACCACGCGGTACGCCGGCCCGGAGGCAATGGAGTAATTCACGGCAAGCCCTTTCATGAGCGTCGACGCGTTGAATGGGTGACCAGTTGTCCCGAGTGCCCGCCCTGCCTAGTGCCTTGACCGCTGGGCACCGCCATGATTACCTCCAAGCCATGAGAGCCTGCGACGCCCTGCCCGGGTAGTGAGGACGGGAGCCCTTGGTACGAGATAGCCCACCATTCGGTGCGGCATTCGAGTTGCTATCGGGGGCGGCGAACCGTGATCGCCTGGATTGAATCTCTATTGACTGCGCACTTCGCTCTGTGCCGGCCAGGTGTTCGGATGGGACGAGAGCTCGACCCTCTACGGCGGGGCCGCATCCGCGAGATTCTGCAGTGCGCGCCGTGACCTTCGCCGCGCCGGCACGGCCTGCCCGGCGCTGAGAGGCGGCGGGGTCGAGGAGACCCGGCCGGACCCGCCGCAGCGTGCTCGCGTCGAACATGGCAGGACAGTAGCCGCGAGAATCGTGATGCGGACCACCCTTTCGGGTGGAGGGCGTGACCTGGCGATGGTGCATCCCTGAACAGGAACCGAAGTACGGCTCTCCGCCGATTGAGCGACACGATTAATGGTGCAGGCAGCCGTGGTGGCTGCGGCTGTCCTACCAACCATGGTCGCGAAAGGGAGCGTCACAACCGGATGTGGCGGCGGTTGCTATGTGCACGCGAACGAGCCCTCGCCGCTTCCATCGGCACCGCCACGGTCAGGGGCGGATCCGCGTGACCCGACGCGACAGCTCGATGCGCTGGCGTTTCCCCGGCGTCCGCATGAATTCAGGTGGCGTGGCCCCGCGGGTCGAACGGGCCAGGAAGGCGGGACCGGGTCGATCGCCGGGTCGCCACCTGCGGAGGTCCCCGCTACCCCCCGCCGGGCCAGTTCACTGGCTCCTTCCTCCACCCACCCATCAGGCCGGAACCTTCCGGATTCGAGGCGCGCGGGCCGCGCCCAGCAGGCTTTGTGCTGATCAGACGCAGCGGGAGCTACGGTTTGACGGCCGTGAGGACACTCCACGCCGGCGCATGCGGGGATTCGATGGACCCCCTTCCGGGCACCCAACATCGGGACGGCGTCCGAGAAGCAGGCGCCGGAAGTCGTGCGGAGGAGATTGTGATGGGTATCGGTTTCGGCGTCTTCCTCATCGTGGCCGGCGCGGTCCTGGCGTTCGCGGTGAACACCTCGGTATCGGGGGTGGACCTGCACCTGATCGGATGGATCCTGATGGGCGCCGGCGCACTGGTGATCATGTTGAGCTTGTTGATCTTCATGCCGCGGACCCGAAGGGCCCGTAGCACCGCGGTGACCACCGACCCGCTCGGTCGGCAGTCTGTGACCGAGCGCGACGACCGGATCAGCGGCGTCTGACCTGGCCGGTCACCAAAGTCCCGACGTACCAGCCCGTCCATCGGAGCGATCATGATCATCCTTGGTGTCATTCTGCTGGTGGTCGGGCTGATCGCCCACATCGACATCTTGTGGATCATCGGGCTGATTCTGGTCGTGGTCGGTGCCTTCCTGGCCGTTGCCGGGGCCACCGGTCGGGCAATCGGCGGCCGTAAGCACTGGTACTGAGCGGCACGAGGAGCGTGGGACGGTGAACCCCACCGGGGTCGAGCCTGTCGGGCCGGGTTCGCTGCTGGGCGGCCGATACCGCCTCGACGAATTCATCGCCCGGGGTGCCACGGCCGAGGTATTCCGTGGCACCGACGAACTGCTCGGTCGGCGGGTCGCGGTGAAGGTATTCGACCCGGTGATCACCGACCTGAACTCGATCGAACGCCGGCGGATCGAAGTCGAGGTCTTGGCATCGCTGAGTGACCCACATCTGGTCACCATTCACGACGCCCACATCGCCGACCCGGCCATGTCACCAGCAGCCGTAGCGCCCGAGACCAGCTATGTCGTCATGGAACTCGTCGAGGGTCCGACGTTGGCGGAGGAAATCCGCACCGGACCCGTCGAACCAGCGCGAGTGGCCCGCATCGGCAGCGCCGTCGCCACGGCCCTGGAGACGATGCACCGCCGCGGCCTCGTACACCGGGACGTAAAACCCGCGAACATCCTGTCCACCGTCGACGGTGCGGTGAAGCTAGGTGATTTCGGCCTCGCTCGGGTTCTGCACGCCGATCAACGCGTCACGTCGGCACCGCTGGTGATGGGAACCGCGGCGTTCTTCAGCCCGGAACAATCCAGCGGTCAGGACATCCGAACGCCCTCCGACATCTACTCATTGGGGCTCGTACTGCTCGAAGCGCTCACCGGCCGACGTGAATACCTGGGATCCCCGGTGGAATCGGCCGTGGCCCGACTCATTCGCGACCCGGTGATCCCTCCGGGTCTACCCGCCCCATGGCCGAGGCTGCTCACCGCGATGACCGCCACCGACGCCAACGCCCGCCCCACCGCCGGCACCGTCCGCGCCGCACTGTCACCCGCCCTGCTCGCCACAGCACCCCCGCGCACAGCGCCCCTCCTGCTGAGTCCGACACCGCCAGACACCGAGACAGCCGTGGCGGTTGGGCCGCACGGCGCACAGGCTCCACCACGGTCGCCCTCAGCCCGAGATCGGCCGCCCGCTCCCGCCGAACCCGGCTGGTCGTCGCGGCCATGGCGGCCGTCGAAGCCATCGTCCTGAGCGCCGCGCTGTTGATCAGCCCACTGAGCGGCGCCAGCCCCGCGGCCCCCCCAGGGCCAACAGTGCCGATCGGCACGCCTGTCCCACTGCACCCACGCGCCACCCCAGCCGGCCATTCGTCGTCGCCGCACCCCACGTCGCGAGCCTCGAGCCGACCCGCACCGACCACGACAGCCCAACCAGCGGCCAACCCCCGCACGACAGCCACCACGGCCGACACCTCAATTGCGGCTCGCCCTCCGAACAGAGAAGCACCGGAAACTCTCACCAGCTCCACCGAGCCCCCCAGCACGCCACCCACCGCTACCCAACAAGCCGGCACGAGCAGCAACACCGGCAAAACCAAGAACAACAAGAAGACAAAGAACAACGAAAAGACCCATGGCAATGGCAATGGCGCAAAACCATAGCCCGTGCCGTCGCCCCAGCTGCATCCGTGAAGGGTGGACCGGTCGGTCACGATCGAGTGCGGCGACCTGATCGCCTCTGCTGCTCATCCAGGTCGGATCCCACGAGGTCCTCCTCTGTGACGCGGTCCGGCTCGCCGCACGGACAGCCATCGCTGATGTGGGGTCACACTGGCTCTCGAGGTCGTGATGCGACGTCTGCTGGTTCGGTGCATTCGGGCACACTCTGACCATGACGACCGGTGGCGGCGAGGGCGAGATGCCCGGCAATCCCGAGGCCGACCGTCCGGCCCGGGCGCTGGGCGCGAAACCCAAGCGGTTGCCGCGACAGGCAGCCGAGCCGGATACCGATCGATCGCGGACGCACCGAGGTGGCTTCATCGGTCTGGCGATCGGCGCCGTCGGCGTTGTCTTCGGCGACATCGGGACCAGCCCGCTGTACGCGATGCAGACGGTGTTCTCGATCGACGGGAATGCGGTCAAACCCACCCCGGACGACCCTTCCCCTCCCCCGTCTCGATCTCTGTGTCTCCCAGCCGACACACGCAAGCGCCTCCCCCTCCGGCAGCTCCCAGCGCGCACTCGACCGGATGCGGCCGGCTCTTCGGGCCGGTCATGGTGCTGTGGTTCCTGGTACTGGCCGCCACCGGTGTGCCACACATCGCAGCCCACCCCGCATCCTCCGCGGACTATCCCGTCGTTCTCGACCACCCGTACACCGCGTTCATCGCGATGGGCGCAGTGGTGCTGTCAATCACCGGCGCGGAGGCCCTGTACGCCGACATGGGCCACTTCGGACGACGGCCCATCCGGGTGGCGTGGTTCGCTCTGGCCTTTCCGTCACTGATCATCAACTACCTCGGCCAAGGGGCGCTGATCCTCGGGGCACCTACAGCCATCTCGAATCCGTTCTACCTGCTGGCACCGAACTGGGCCCGCCTCCCGCTGGTCGTGCTGGCCACCGCAGCCACGGTGATCGCCTCCCAGGCGGTGATCTCCGGCGCCTTCTCCGTCTCCAGGCAAGCCGTCCGGCTCGGCTTCCTCCCCCGCCTGACCGTCCGGCAGACCTCCCGCGCGGAGGGCGGCCAGATCTACGTTCCCGCCGTCAACTGGCTGCTTTTCGCCGGAGTCCTGGTGTTGATGCTCACCTTCGGCTCCTCCAACAAACTCGCCACCGCTTACGGACTCGCCGTCACCGGAACGCTGCTGCTCACCACCACCCTTTTCCTGATCCTTGCCGGCTCCGCCTGGGGCTGGCCACCCTGGCGGCTGATCCTCATCGGGACCGTCTTCGGCGGGCTGGAGCTCACCTTCTTCGCGGCGAACCTGACCAAGGTCGTGCACGGCGGTTGGCTTCCCTTGCTGATCGCCGTCGTGATCGTCACGGTCATGATCACGTGGCAACGCGGCCGCCAACTGATCACCGCCCGCCGGATCGCGCGCCGAGGGGCCGCTGAGCGACTTCGTCGAACAGATGCGCACGAAGTCCCTCCCACGGGCGCCGGGGACCGCCGTCTACCCGCACCCCGACAAACAGACCGCTCCGCTGGCACTGCGCGCGAACACCCAGTTCAACCACATCCTGCATCAGCGGGTACTAGTGGTCTCGGTGCGTTCCGAGAACATTCCACACATCCCACCGACGGAGCGGCTGACCACCGACGACCTCGGTTACACCGACGACGGCATCACCTATCTGGGCATCCGGGTGGGCTTCAACGACGCCCAGGACATCCCGGCCCTACTCCACGCCGCCGTCAACCAGGTCCCCGCACTGGCCTTCGACCCCGACGCCGCCTTCTACTACCTCTCCCGAATGACCATCGAAAGAGGCACCGATCCCGGCATGGCCACCTGGCGCAAACGCCTGTTCATAGGCCTGTCCCACAACGCTGCCAGCCCAGCACTCGAGTTCCGACTACCCGCGGATCGGACCGTCGTCATGGGCTCGCGCATCAACCTCTGACGGCGACGTTTCTTCGCGACGAACCGTCGACGGCCGGCGGTGTGAGGCCTCCGCACGGTCCGGCACAGCACGGGTGAAGACCAGGGCAGTCCACACCAGCAGAGTTCATCGCAGAGCTGACCGACTTCGGGCCCGGACGCGCGGCCATAGGGCCCGCCGCGAGGCCCGTGCGGGGGCGGCCATTGAGCAACAGTAGGACCCAGCGGCGCAGCTCGGGAAGCTCATCGGGCAGCCAGAAGATCTCTCACCAGTGGTCTCGGTGCTGGCGGGTGGTGAGAACTGCCGTCGCTACTCCCCTTTCGTGAACAGCGTGGCGTAGCGGTCCAGGTACAGGGGCCAACCCTCAGCGCCGTCGACGCCGTCGGTGACGGCCTGCCATTCGGGTCCGTGGCGGTCGATGTGCCGGTGTTCCAATTCGACCCGGGTGCGGCCAGGGGTATCGGTGAAGAATCGCACCTCGACCTCGCTGGCCAGGTCGGGATCTGTCACGAGTTCCCACCTGGGGCTGATGTCCCAACTGAACACGACACGGTGCGGAGGTTCGTAGGCCAGGATCCGCGCCCACCGGCATTCACTGCCGTCCACCCCGCGGTCGAGAATGTGGCCGCCCACCCGTGGTTCGAATACCGTCTCCGCGAGCGGCGCCCGGAGCAGGGTGTGTTCCGGTGGTTTGAAATCACCGAATCGCTCGGTGAACACGGTGAACGCCCGGTCGATCGGCGCGTCGACAACGATCTGTTTCCGCACCACGCCAACATCGATGTGCGCCATCACGTCTCCTTCTCCGTCGTCGTCTCGGTGCTACCGCCCACGATGTCGATATAGCCGGCCATCGCCCGCTGCCAGAAGGTGTCCAGCTGGTCCCGCAACGCGGCCACCGCCAGCGGGTTCAGCCGGTAGATCCGCCTGGTCCCGGCCGCCGTTTCGCTGACCAGACCGGCGTCCTTGAGGATCTTCAAATGCTGCGACACGGCGGAACGGGTGACCGGCAACCCGGCCGCCAGCTCCCCGACCGCCATCGGTTGATCGGCCAGGCGTATCACGATCGTGCGCCGCGTGCCGTCGGCCAGCGCACTCCACCCGTCACGTTCTCCGTCAGCGTTCACTAACGGTTAGTGTTCACTAACGCAGTTAGGGTGTCAAGAGCCCGATTTGACCGGAGTGTTTCGCCGGCTCTACGTCGACATGGCGGGCGTCCGGTCAGTCACGGACCGCGGCAACGCCGAGGTGACCGGCGGGCACGCACCCTGCCCGCCGGTCACATGAACTGCGGCCTTCCGGTGAGCTCACGGCAACTTGGTGGCGCTCCAGTCACCGCCGGGCGAGCCGTTGACGCTGTACGTGCCGGACATCTTGTCGCCCTTCACGGTTCCGGAATAGGTGATCTCGGTAGAGCCGACGGTGCCGAACTCGATGGTCGTGCCGGTGACTGTGCCGTTCAGGCTCAGGGAGGTCTGCGGCGCCGAGAGCTCGATGGTGCCGCTCAGCTTGGACCCGGTCTGCTTCCAATTGAGAACGAACGTGCCGGTGTAGGCGCCGCTGTACTCTCCCTTCCACTCGCCGGACAGATCAACTCCGGCCGACTTCGTGGTGGGCGTGGCAGTCGTCGTCGCGGTGACAGTGACCGTGGCGTGCGCGGTCTCCGAGGCAGAGACGGTCGCGGGCGCGGTGGCCGAGTGGGTGACGGTGGCGGTGGTCGAGGCGGTGACGGTGACTGGCGCGGAGGCCGAGGCCGTAGCGCTGGCCTTGAGCTCGGAGAGGGACTGTTCGAAGGCCTCCAGTGTCGCGGCGTCAACCTCTCCAGTGGGCTTGACTCCGAGCTTCGTCTGGAATTCCTTGAGCGCTGCGGTCAGTTCGTCGGTCCACTTGCCGTCGATGGCGCCGGTCCAGAATCCAGTCAGCTTGAGCACCGTCTGCACGGTCGCTGTCTGCGTCATCGCCGCAGCAGCCGTCTGCTGCCCGAGCGCGGCCAACTTCTCGTCGAGCGCCCGGGAGGTCGCCGCGTCGACGAACCCCGTCTCGGGGAGGCCGCTGTCGGCCTGCAACTTCTTCACGCCGGCGACCGTGTCCGGGCCGTAGATCCCGTCGATCGCACCGTCGTAATAGCCAACCTGCTTGAGCTCGGTCTGCAATTGCGTCGTGTAGGCGCTCACCTGCTCGAGGGCGTTGGCCTGCTCCTCGTCGGTGAAGCAGCCGGCCTCGGAGAGAAGCTGGAGCCAGACGATCTGAAGCGCGAACGCTGCGGAGTTGTACTCTGCCGTCGCTTCGATCAACAGGGTCTCGTCCGTGATGCCCTTCTCGGCATCTGCTAGATCCTTTTCGGCCTGTTGGACCCGTTCCATCGTCGCCCGCGGAACGAGAGTTGTCGGGGTCGCGGTTGCAGGCGGTCGTCGTCGGGGCCGGTCTGCTCGACGCGCTCGCGATCGCCACCGTCAGCGCGGCCTGTGCGTCGATGAGCTCCTGCTCCGCCTGCGTCAGCGCTGTCTTCGCCGCCTCGACGTCACCCCCTGCCGCCGAGACCGAGTCGCGCGGCGCGACGAGGTCCGCACCGGCCGTCTTGACGTCACCGACGGTCGCGGCCTGATCTGTGAACAGTTTGCCGTAGCGGTCGAGAGCCTCGACATAGTCGGTGGCGACGCCGCAGAACTTCTTCCCGGCCTCGCTCAGCGCGCCCTGGGCGTCAGTGACCCCGGACTGCGCCGCGTCGACTCGCGCCTGGGCCGCCGCGACCACGTCCACCGACGATGTCGTCGCGGTCGTCACCGGCGTACCAGTGGTCGGTGTCGTCGCATCGCTGCGCCCGCCGGAGGTGCACGCCGAGGTCAGCAATGCCACAACGACCGCCGCTGCGGCGAACCGGCGCGTCCGGGAACCGGGTCCCCTGGGGACCCGTTGGATGCCGGGCGGAATAATCGCCCCAGTCATCACCGCGCGGTCAGTCACGGTCTGCTTGGTGCCCATATCCGCCCTTCATCGAGACGTGGCTGGAGGGAGTGCATCGCATCGCTGCGGACAGCCCAGCTCACCTTTCCAGAGGAGCGCGATCCTGGCGGCGGTCGAGTACCCAGGGTGGCGGCCCGAATTGCTGCGACTGCCTGATCCTTGCATAGGCAAACCGCGCACGAGAAGCCTGGGTGGCGAGTCCGGCCGGCAGATCCGACCCATCTTGACAAGTCGGGTCCTCGCCACGCCCATGCCTCTCGGATGACCACCTCGGCGTCTCGCAGGGGTCTGCGCGAAGTCAATCGACCGCCCGAGGCACCTAGCCCGGTCGGGGCAGTTCACCAGCCGCTCGAGGAGCGTTCACGCAACCCTGAGGCCCGGGCCAAACGGCGGCGGACGCTGGGCACGAATCGATGCACAAGAATTCATCCGACGACACGGCGGCAATACTTGACTGGACGTGTTCATGCGTCATGCTTCCATGGTTGTCACCCCTTGAACCGAGCAGCTCGCACCGGTCGCAACGAAAGGATTCCGATGTTCAACACCAACGGATCGTTCCTGCTTGGGCTGTTCGAATTCTTCCTGTTCTTCGCCTGGTTCATGTGCCTTTTCTGGATCCTCGGCGACATCTTCCGCAGCAAGGATATCGGCGGCGTGGCCAAGACCCTGTGGGTTCTGTTCGTGATCATCATTCCATGGCTGGGTCTCCTCGTGTACATGATCGCCCGCGGGCACGGTATGCAGCAGCGCCAACTGGAGCAGGCGCAGGCCATAGCGCAAGCCCAGAACGACTACGTCAGATCCGTCGCCGCCCGCGGCACCACCAGTGCCACTGACGAGATCAGTTCGGCCAAAAGTATGCTGGACAGCGGAACGATCACCCAAGCCGAATTCGACCAACTGAAAGCGAAGGCCCTCGCCGCCTGATCGGCGCGTGGGACTTCTACCCCGAACTGCGGAAACACCCTTTACCAGAATGGGCAGGCAGACGCTCGGCTGCTAGTCATCGGGAAGCACGAAACAGCCAGCGCGTTCTTATACGGAGTGTCAGGCTGAGCTGGGCGCGGGTGACGTTCAGGTTGTCGGCGTCACCAGCACCATTGACCTCGACCCGCCACCGCGTGGTGCAACGTTCAAACGGTGAACTCGCTGGGCCAATGGGCCCTTCCTGTGGTGCGGGCGAGGACCTGGGTTCCGCCAGTCCGCCCTTGCGGGACACTCTGACCGATCTCGCCGTGTCGGGCGGCCGCGGGTTCGGGTCCCGTGGCCGCCCGACAGTTCGCGGAGAGGGTCAGGAGAAACGGACCCGGACGTCGTTGGCGGTGGCGTAGACCACGGCGAATGCGGCGCCGGCTGCCAGCACCTGGGCGTCGTAGCCCCCCTGCCCGGAGACGGTGGCACCGGACCAGCTGCCGCCGGACCGGTCAGCGAGGAATGCCCGCTCCGACAGCGTCGTCCACGCCAGGTACGGATGCGAGGTACCGAGCGCGACCGATGCACCGATCCCGCCGGTGGCGAATTCGTGCAGCGCCCAGGAACCCGTCGCGTTGTCCTTTTCCCAGATGCGGTTGTCGCTTTCCCACGTCACATAGGTGTGGCTGCCGGCGACGGCGACGTCAGGATCGACGTTGTCATCGGCGACGAAGAACGTCGAGGTGGAGAACAGTCCCCCGGTCCCGGTGCCCAACTCGACCGTGGCCGGGTACAGGCTGGTGGTGGATCGCCGGATGAACACCAAGGTGGCTCTGCCCCCGCTGTAGGTCATCGACGGTTCGGAATCGCTGTGCCCGGCCGGCGTGACGACCGCGTGGGTCCGCTCACCGGAGCCGAGCAGGGTGTGCCGTTGGAACAGCACTCGGTGCGACCCGTCGGACTCGCTCCACACCACCCACCACTTCCCGCCCGAGGCGACGACTGTCGCTCCGCCGAAACGATAGGACGCGGACAGCACGGTCGGGGCACTGAATGAGGCCGTCGCGTCGTGGTGTACGGCGATAGCCAGGGTGCTCCCGTGCGAGTAGACGACGTAGGTGGCATCGGAGCCGTCCCAGGCGACGTCCAGGACGTGACCGATGTAGGGCGACGGGCGGGACGCGGTACTCGACTTCGAGGTTCGGAAATACGTCAACCGCGCCCCGTTGTCGGTAGGTGCGGTGTCGGCGAATCCGTGGACGGTCCCCGCGCTGTCGGTGGCCGCCCGGAACTCCGGATCGGCGAGGGAGACCGCGACGTGGGCGGCGCCCACGATAGGCGGGTCCGCGTGCGCGGCGGTGACGAACGTCAGTGTTGTGGCCAGTGCGGCAACGGTTGCCACGGCAGATTTCCACCACATGTCCTTGCCCCCTTCTCGAGTCGATCGAGATGATCGAGTGGTGCACAGGAGATATCGGCCCGACCCGGTGAGACACACGTGGATTTAACATCCGTGCTGGCGAACGGGAATTCGCTCGACACACCGGAAAGTTCCGGGTCCACTTCTGCGGGGGACCCCACACCCAGTGTGGCTGGGCCACGCTCCAGCTGCGGAGCCCTACGAGCGCTCCCCTGCGGGAAGCGCAGATGCCTGCCGGCACTGGTTCGTCGGGTCAGGGCGTGGCCCGGATGGCTACGGCGCGCAGCACACCCGCCTGCTGGCGGAGATGACCGAGGCGGAGACCTTGGCGGCGAAGTCGACATTCGGGCTGAAGGCCAAGACGGGATTCACCGAGTCATTGGGCGTGAACGAAGAGACGATCATCGGACTGGCTCAGTCCCTCGTCGACAGTTTGCTGCCCGGCAGTACAACTCCGTCGCTGCCACGGGTATCGAAGGACGACGACGAGGAATAGTCCACTCAGTCGGCGTCGGGTTCAGCCCGCGCCGGTCAGCGCAGGAGCGCGCTCTCGACCCAGGACCGCCAGGTCCCGCTCGGCGTACAGGCGGTGCTCCCATTCCTCGTTCAGGACGATCCGAAGACACTGGCGCACCGGAAAGCTGATCGGCTCCGGCCAGCCGGGCGCGTCGACCGGTTCGGTGTCGCGGGCCAATGACTCGTCGGTCAGGCCGTCGATCACCCGGCGGACGGTCGCCATCCGATCGCGGCGCAGGTCGAGCATGTCATCCAGGGATGGCCGCAGGGCGCGGTCACGGGGCACCACCCCGGACATCTCCGGCATCTCGTCCCAGGGCAGGTCACAAGGATCCCAGGGCGACGGATCGCCGAGAATCGCCCGCCGGACCCAGGAGTCGGTGGCGAACACCAGGTGACGCAGCGTCTCGATGAACGACCATTCACCGTCGACCGACTCGTGCAGCGCGTCGGGCGGCACAAGACGCGCACGCGTGATCGTGCCCGCCCACAGCCGTTCGAGGATGTCCCAGGCTTCGCCGAAACCGGCGGGATCTTCGGGGCGCATCCTGGCCCGGTCCGGATGTCGGCGATCGAGCTCGGCGTCGATCAAGGGCGCGACGTCGACGCCGTTGATGGTCGCGTTGCGGAGATAGCCACTGATGTCGACGTCCACCAGTTCGACACCACGCAGCACTGCTGCTGTCAGGTCCGCCCCGATGATCCGGGATCGGGACAGATCGACGGCCCGGAGTCTCGCGCGGCTCAGATCGACGCGGTCGAAGGTGGATCCGCTCAGGTCCTGCCCGACGAATTCAGCCATGCATCACGCTATCCCCGGTTCGTACGTCGGCTTCTCCCGGATCGGAGGCTTCCTGGTGCTCTCCGCACCGGATGACCTGCAGGCTCCCGGACGCTACGGGATCGGCAGCAGACCGGTGGAGCTCCGGACCGGTTCAGTCGCGCGTGCTCGGAGCGACCTCGCGCACCATCACGCAGTTGACCAGGCCCTTGGGCCGGTCGTAGGAGAAGCCCTCGCGCTCGTACATCGTGCGGGTGCCGTTGTAGAGGAACGACGAGTTCTTCTTCCGGACCCCGCGGGTGTCGTGCGGATAACCCTCGACCAGTCCGCCGCCGTCCTGCGCGATCAGCTCGACGGCTCCGCGCAGGGCGATCGCCGCCAGGCCCTGACCGCGCAGGCCGCGCTCGACCAGGATGCATGTGACCCGGTAGTCGGGCAGTCGTTCGGCAGTGGCGAGGTACTCCTTGCGGTGATGGATGCTGGGCAGTTCCTCGGGTGATCCATACTCCGCCCAGGCGACAGCCCGCTCGCCGTCGTAGACCAGGGCCGCGTGCGCGATCCCGGCGGCCACCAGACGCTGCTTGAGCGCCCGGTTTCCCTCGGCACTCTGGTCCTTCTCCGCACAGTCGGGATGGAACTTCGTGCACCAGCAGCTGGCGTACATGCCCCTGTTTCTCTCGACGAGAGCGGTGAAGTCGTCGAACGTCTCCGGCGTGAGCGCCTTGATCGTGAAGGCAGACATGCCGGCAAGGTAACCCAGATTGCGGACGTTCCGCCTCCGGTGGCTGAGCCTGGGCGGCGTGGGCGCCGTCGCAAGCGATGAGCACGGTCGGCTTGCCGAGCTCGACGACCCGAACCGCCTCGATCGAGGCTGGTCCCGAAAGACCGGTCCGAACGCTTCCCCGGACGAGACCGTTGCGAAGCGCTTCCTGAGGGGGGCAGTGGGCGTAGGCGGTGAACCTGTGGGCCATCGCGACGAGGATTCCGTTCACGCTGAGGGAGCCGGTCAGGCCGGCCATATGGACGTCGACGCCGACCATGACGGACTCGCCTGCGAGAGCCTCCCGTAAGCCACCCCCGGACCTCCGGGGCGGTCATGCCCCGCAACCCCCAGTCCTGCGGATGCGGCTTGTCGCACGTACCGCCCGCTTCCCGTGGTCACAGCCCGCAGCGCCCACAAGCGAGTCAAGCCCTGGCGGGCCAGGTCATCTCAGGTCTGAGCCCTTCCGGCCATCCAGCAGCCGGTGCTCGCGAAGCCGTCGCGGCCCGCCCGGCCCGCCGAACGCCACGCCAGCACCCGCGCCGGGAGCACCACCATCAGCGGGCCATAGGCGTCCAGATCGTATGTCCAGTCGTACTTCCGGTCGTACGCGGCGAGCACGCCCGCCCCGGTGGACACCACTCGCACCTGTCCTTCGACAATGACCACGTCGGTACCGCTGTCGAGGTGGACGGTGACCGGCGCGCCGTCAATGAGGTACCTGCGTAAACCCGGACTCCCGACGCTGAGATGGAGACTCTCATCGACCCACACTCCCCACACCGGCCGCGGATGCGGATGACCCGCCGTCGGCGCAACGACCCAGTACGTCGCCGCCTCCTCCAACTGCTGATCAACCCAGTCCCAACGCAGTTGCGGGTGGTCGCTGACCACGCCATAGAGCGCCAAGTCCCGCTCGCGAAGGCTCACTGGTCTCTCCTTTGTCAAGCCGCTGCTGGGAGAACCGCAGGATGACGGTCGTGGTCAATGATTCGGTGGTGGAGGCAATAGGCGGGCGGAGCGCCGGCCGCCCGGTGGGCCCGAACCACCCCGCCGATCTTCGTCGACCTCAAGGGCGACCGCTCGCAAGTTCTGCCGGCCATGAGGTCCCGGATCGACGGACAATTGCTTGCTGGCCGGGCACACACCATGGCATCGGCCATACGCACGCGCCGCCTACGTCTCCCCGGTCTACCGCCCCTCGCGACGACGGCTGTAGACAAGTTCCATAACGTCGCCCTAGCCGCATTCACTCGACTCGTCGAGTGAAGGCAAAGTACACCCAGACCCGTGGTCCCTGGCAGCACGCCGAGCGCGGTCTCACCGCGTTCCTGACCCTCGACATCACCTGGGCGGTCCCGTGTAGACACGACCGCGAACTACCTGGCACTGCTCAGCCAGGGGAGCCCGCAGCCACGGACGTGCGCCCGCGTCGCCCGGTCCCAAAGCCAGCGTTTGAGTGCTCGGGCCGTGAAGCGCTCGGTGGACCTGACCAGCCCAACCGGCTGAAGGCCCGGGGACATCGAGTCTCGATGGCCGGTCATCCGCCCTTCCGCCGCTCCCACCTGCGGGTTTTACCCGACTTCCAGCGACCGTGCACCGGTCCCGGCTTCAGTTGGAATGTCCCAGGCGACCGTCCGGGGGCGATCACACGGAAGGTGGAGACAATGACGGAAGAGTCCAGGAGCAGGCCGATGGACCGTCGGGGCGTTCGGGCCGGTGGCGGTCGCGCGCCGACCACGATGTTGCCGAGCAGACCCAGACAACAATTGGCGGTGGACGGGTTGCCGCCATTACCGAGGGCTGCCCACCCGGCGCGCCACGCGCCGGTTGGCCGGGGACCGGTGGCCCGGATGGCCCGGCATCGAACGGCATCCCGGGGGGGCCGCACTGTTGCTGCGGCGACGGCAGCCGTCGGGATCATCCTGGCTTCGGCGGTCGGGTCTGCGGCGCCGGCCTCGGCGGGTCTGGTGAACGGGGTGTCGCTGGCCGCCCGGACCGTGCTCGCCAGGGGCGTCGTCGTGCCGCCCGACGAAAACGGGGCGGTGGTGCTGAGCGCAACGCTCACGCTCAGGCAGGGCCAGACCCGCCGGATCTCCGACCATCTGACGGTGATGGTCAGCAGGAGCGTGCCCGCGGAGATCGACAACGAGGTCGAATGCGTGGACCGGAACACCGGCCAGGCACCTTCGGTTTCCTACTACGGCGGTACCAATCATGTCGGGTCCGGTGTCAGGCCGGTGACGATGTACGGCTCACTGCTGTTCACCGCCCCGTACACCGGCACCTTCCTGTGCAGGATCCATGCGTTCACCAGCTACAAGAACGAGACGAACTATCACCTGTTGGCCCTCGCCGGCTCCGGCTCGGCGGGCACCTGGTTGGACGTCGACAACTTCACCTCCGATCGGGCGCAGTGGTGGCAGACACCGGTGTGCGACCCGAAGGGCACCGATGGGCAGTGCGTCTACCTGGGCCGACCAGTCGGCGCGAGGGATCCGGTCACGACAACCCTGTACCTGGCCGACCCGGCTTGGACCGCCGCGCCGAACGCCACGGTCGCCGACCTGACCGCGAGCATGCAGATCACTTCCTGCTACATCGGCACCGGGTCGTGCCGGTCGTCGCAATGGGGTGGACCAACTGGCCCGCAAAGCCTGCCGTTTCCATACCCCACGGCGGTGTTTCGCACGCATCTGGAGCTCATCCAACTCAACCAGTACCGCCAGCAATGTCGGGTCATCAAGTCGCCGGACACGGTGTACACGATCACCAACGACGTGCACCACTTCCTGGTCCACTACGTGGCGCCGGCCGTCTTCATCGATCAGACCTGCGGCGGGTCACGCCAGTTCATTCTTCGGGCGATGGTGACCTGGCTCGGCGGGAACACGGTCAAGATCGACTCGGGGTCGGCGCTGACCTACCACTCCTCGACCAACGCCAGCATCATCGTCCGCGCGACCAGCGCCACCACGACGGTTCCCAACGTCACCGGTATCGACCGCAGCCAAGTTGCCGCCCGGCTCGCTGCAGCCCATCTGACGGTGGGCGCGACGAACACCGCGGTCAACAGCAGCCGGCCAGGCACTGTGCTCAGGCAGAACTCGCCGGCCGGCACCGTCGAACCGATCGGATCCCCAGTGGACCTGACCATCTCGGCCGGCGCCGTCACCGTTCCCTATCTGGAATCGAAGAGCCCGAGCGAGGCTGCCCGGGCGCTGGCCGCAGCAGGACTGGGCGTCAGCATCGCCTACACGAAAGCCTGCCTCGAACCCGGGCGGGTGCTCCGGCAGTCGCCCGCCGCCGGCACCGTCGTGGCCCCCGCCTCCTCCGTGCGTGTCACTGTCGACAGCGGAACGACTCAAACCTGCGTGCCATTGAAGTAGCCGCGACCCGATCTCAAAGCACGATCTCAGCTCACCATTCAGTCGCTTCACCGAATCCGCCCCGTACCGACGGGGGTGGGGCCTTTTTCCAACAAGCACATCTGCCCCATCCGTTTCCGCACCCCAAATCACAGGAGCAATCATGATGTCCACCAACTGCAACCGATCCCGCCGAATCTGTCGGGCCGTTCGCGGCCTGAGTGTCGCGGCCACGTTCGCGGTCCCCCTGCTTCTTGCCATGACACCGGCCAACGCTGCCGTCGCACCGCCCGTCAATCCCCCTCCGCTGCTGCGATGCCAGGGCCACGTCGTCACCCAGGTCGTCGGTCCGAATCACGTCCTGATCGGTAGCCCCGGCAGTGATGTGATCTGGGGGACCGCCGGTACAGACGTGATCTACGGTCTGGGCGGAGACGACGTGATCTGCGGCAACGACGGCAACGACACCATCTACGGCGGTGCCGGCAATGACACCATCTACGGCGGCGACGGCAACGACACCATCTACGGCGGTGTCGGCAATGACACCATCTACGGCGGCAACGGCAACGACGCCATCTACGGCGGTGCCGGCGACGATACCGCGTTCGGGGACGCCGGCGACGACTACATCGACGGAGGACTGGGCAACGACCAGGTGTTCGGTGGATACGGTGACGACCGCGTCTATGGCAATGTCGGCGACGATCGGGTGTTCGGCGGGTTCGCGACGGCCCCGAACTACGGAAGTGACGTCGAATCCGGCGGTCCCGGCAACGACCAGATCTACGGCAGCGCCGGCAACGACCAGGCAACCGGCGACGACGGCAATGACTTCATCGACACCTTCGCCGGCTCCGACCTCGCTCACGGCGGCAACGGCAACGACACGATCTACCCCGGCGACGGCAACGATGTCGCGTTCGGCGACAGTGGCAGGGACACCTTGTCCGACACCAGCGGGGTCGATTACCTCGACGGCGGCACCGACAGCGACCGGCTGTTCTCCAGGGATGCGGCGCCGTCCGCCTTCAACAGGGACGTCGACAACGGCGGCGCGGGCGATGACTACTGCCTCGTCGACATCGTGGACATCAGGATCAACTGCTGACGCCGCATCGCTCGCTGTCACAGTGTCCGGGAAAGGTGGCCGGTGCCCGTGGAAATCCACGGGCACCGGCCTACTGCACCCACAGCTGGTCGGTGAGTGTGTCTCCCCTGACGGACTGATAGTTCCCGATCCGTGACGAGGTGACGTCGATCGTTTCCGGCGTGAACAGGGGGACCCAGGGGGCCTGGTCGGTGATTTCCCGGTCGATACTCGCGGCCTGGGACCGGGCGTCGAACGGGTCGGAGGCCTGCAGGGCGGCCAATTGGCTGATGTGGGCGTCGATGGTCGGCTCGCAGAAATGAGCGGGGTTGGGGACGAAGTCGCAGGTGACGGTGGTCAGCATGTCAACCGCCAGTGGATCGCCGAACCAGCCGAACATGCCGGCCTGAACGTTCGGTGTCGCATTCAGCGCATCGAGATAGTTTCCCAGGTCTGCGGTCTCGTGGACACTGGTGGGGTATCCGAGCTGGTCGAGCACGCCGGCGAGGTATGTGGCGTCGGCCGCATAATCGGCGAAGGTCCACAGCACCACGGGCTGGCCCTTGGTGCCGGAGGCGTCGACCAGGGCTTTTGCCCTCGCCAGATCAGGCCCTTTCCATCGGCCTGTCGGGTCGGGATCGACGGTGTAGGGGCAGTACGGCTGGTATCCGGACATGGTCGGCGCGACCAGTTGACAGGTCGGCCGGGCCGGCGCCCCGTTCAACGTCACCAGCCGATCGCGGTCGACCGCATAGTTGACGGCGCGGCGCACGCGCACGTCGTCGAACGGGGCCCGGCGGGTGTTGACGAACAGGAACGCGGTGCCCTGCTGATCCTGTGGGTGGACCTGCATCGGATGGGTGGCGGCTAGCCCCGCCAGTGCAGCCGGCGCGTCCAGGAGCTGGACGAGGTCCGCCTTTCCGGCGACGACCTGGCGCACCGCGTCGTTCTCATCGGCGTCTGCGCGGTAGACAACTTCGTCGGGGTACCCATCTGGACGTGCGACCGGCGACCAGACGCGGAAGTAGGGGTTGCGGTCAAGGACGAGAAGACGCGCAGGTAGAAAACTCTGGACCCGGTACGGGCCGGTCCCCGGCACGGGGATGGTACCGACGTCATGATCGGGCGTGCCGTTCGGGATGGGGACCACGTCGAGCAGACCCTCCAGGAATCGCGGGTCAGGGCTGGACAGTCGGAAGGTGATCGTCAAGGGCCCGTCGACGCGGACACCGGTCGTCAGGTCGCACGTCGACGCCCCACGGCAGGTCGAGACCCCGACGAGGTGCGCGAAGGTCGGCAGTTCGGTCTTGTCGAGCCGCAGCAGGCGTTCCAACCCGCGGCGGAAGTCTGCGGCCTGCACGGGTCGGCCGTCCGAGTATCTGATCTGCGGCCGCAGCTCGACTGTGTAGCTGGTGCCACCGGCCGTCGGCTGCGGCAGGTTCGACGCCAGGTCCGGCACGAGCTCAGTACCGGCGCTGCCCCCGGTGTACCGCAGGCCGATCAGCGCGTCGTACACCGGGGACAGCGGGTCGGGGAAACTGTCGTCCGTCGAGGGATCGATGGAGTCGAAGCTGCCGAACACGACCAGTCGGCCGCCCCGATGACCGGTACCAGAGCTCTGCGCCGCAACCCACACCCCAGTGTCGGTCGCGGCGAGCCCGACCGGGCGGCTGCCCACGGCGGTAGAGCCGGAGATGCTCCCGGTGGCCGCGTCGATCCGAACCACCATCGAGCCGGATTCCGCGCCCACCCAGACGTTGCCGGCGGCGGCGCTGATCGACGATGCTCCACCCGAGATCGAAATGGTTGCGGCAACAGCGAGTCTGGCGGTGTCGAGCCGGGAGACCGTGCCGTCCAAAGCGTTGACGACCCACACCGACCCATCGTGGTAGGCGATACCGGTGGGGCCGTTGCCCACAGTGGCCGTCGCGCCGACCGCGTCGGTGGTCGGGTCGACCTCGACCACCCGATTGGTCGCCTCGTCGGTGACCCACACCGCGCCGCCACCGACCGCGACCCCACGGCCGATCGCGTTGGTGTCGATCGTCGCAGACACCGTGCCGGCGCTGTCGTCGATCCGGGTCAGCGAGCGGTCATCGCTGTCGGTCACCCAGACTGAGCCGGAGCCGACGGCCACCGACTCGGGACCGGCGCCAACGTGGATCGTCTGTACGACGGCGTCGGTCTCCGGGCTGATCCGCGAGACGGTGTTGTCGTCGTGGTTCGCCACCCAGACGCTGCCGCCGCCGACAGCGACGTCGCTGGGATCCTTTCCGACCGCAATCGTCTGGGTTACTGAGCCGGTCCGGGCATCGATGCGGACCAGGACATCGGCCGCCGGTTCGACCGCCCACACCGCTGTCCCGTCTACCGCCACCGCCGACGGCGCACCGGACACGGGCGCCGGGGCGCTCACCGCGGTCGCGCCGACCCCGATGAATCCGACCGCATCAGCCGGCAGCGCGCCGGCGACTGTCACCGGCGTACCACCATCGGTGACCGGGGCCACGATGAATGCGCCAGCGGCAAGAGCACCCGCCGCAGCGACAGCGGTCCGCCGCCATCGCAGCCAGCGTCGCCGAGATGGTCGGCGCCCGTGTTCAGTGTGCGGACCGGGCACAGACGACATACCGGCAGCGTCCGGCGCATTCGCCGGCACTGGAGTGTCCAGGGTCGGATGCCCGGGGGTTTCCGGCCCGGGCGGCTGCCGATCGAACACCGGTGGGCGCGGCGCAGCGACCGGAACCGCCAGGGCTGGGTCCTGTTTCAGAATGGCGGCTTCCAGGTTCCGCAGGGCCGCACCCGGCTCGATCCCCAACTCTTCGACCAGCGTTGCCCGCGCATTGCGGTAGACGGCGAGCGCATCCGCCTGCCGGCCGGTCCGGTAGAGCGCAACCATCAGCAGGCCACGCAGATTCTCGCGCAAGGGGTGCTCACGGATCAGCGCCTGCAGCTCGGGAATCGTGCCGGCGGCAGCACCGAGCGAGATGTCGGCCTCCGCGCGGCTCTCCAGCGCCAACACCCGCAACTCGGCAAGGCGGTCCGACTCGTCGGCGGCGGTGTCCACACCGCGGAGTTCGGCCAGCGGCGGACCGCGCCAGAGCGAAAGACATTCACGCAGCGTCGTTGCCGCCGCCGCCGGGTCGTCGGCGGCCAGTAGGGCGTTCCCCCGTTGCAGGAGGCGCTCGAACCTGGTCACATCGACGGAATCCGGGGGAAGACAGAGCCGGTACCCGCCGGGCCGGGTCTCCAGCAGGCCGTCACCGAAGGCCTTGCGGAGCCGTGAAACGTAACCGTGGACGATCTTGGCGGCTGTGGCGGGTGGACGACCGGCCCACATCTGGTCGACCAACGTCTCACTGCTGACAACCTCGTTGCGGTGCAGCACGAGCAAAGCCAGCAGCGCGCGCTGTTTCGGACCCCCGACAGCAACCTCCCGGCCATCCACCTGGACGACCAGCGGGCCGAGGATCCCGACCTCCACCATGCTCCTTCGCTCCCACAGGACTTACGCCAGTACCTGTATGCGGTTTACCCCTTCGCCGCCGAGATTGCACCTCGTCGCCGTAGTCGACCGTCGTGATCGTCGTAAACGCCCATGACAACGCGCTACCGAAAACTGGTGATCCGAGCGGCCGGTACCCGCCGCTCCGCCTCAAGTACCGCCAGCGAGCCATGCAGATCAACACCACCGTCGAGCCGATCGCGTAGGTGACGACCCGGCTGCCCCAGATCGTCGAGCGCACCACGTTCCGACCGACGATGTCCGCGTCATCACCTGGTCTGGACCGGGATCGAGTAGTCGTCGGACGACTGGTATTCCATCTCACCGCTCTGGATTCGCGTCAACATTCCTGCCGGCTCTGGCGGCAGCCGGTCATATGGGTCAGCCGGTAATTCTCGTGGAGCAGCAGATCCGGGGCGTCGGTGTCGGTGGCGGGGCTTGCTGCCCGCTCCGGGGCCCCCATCCCGGTCGCGACGATCGGCGCCGTCGCCACCGCCCGGCTGACCTGGCACGGCCCCGGCGCTGCTCGACGCATCACACTGGTCCGATGAACCGAACCCTCACCGGCGACCACAGGCTCGCCACCTATGGCACCCTCGCTCCCGGCCGACCCAACCATCACCACCTCGCCGAAACCGACGGTCGCTGGCTGCAAGGCCACGTGCACGGCCAACTCGTCCAAGCAGGGTGGGGCGCCGAACTCGGATTCCCCGCCCTGATCATCGACCCCACCGGCCCGACCATCGATGTCCAGGTCTTCGAATCTTCCGACTTGCCTGACCATTGGCCACGCCTGGATGACTTCGAAGGACCGGGCTACCAAAGAATGCCGATCACCGTCCACACACCCGACGGCGAACTCCAAGCATCGATCTATGCGCTCCGCCCGACACCCTGACAAGTTGTCAGGGAACGCCAACCTCACGGCCCGGCCGCCGCTACCACCGATCACAGGGTGCCGTCACCGTGGCGGGTGCGCTCGCCGCATCCCGACCCCCGGCAGTCCGACTGCACGGCGCGGACATGACTTTCCTGGTCAGAACCCTGGGCGCCGCGCCACGCCGTCCGGTCCACGTTCTTCGTGACCCTTGTCGGCCCCCTCGATCATCTCGGCGACGACTCACATGGCTGGACGGATCTCGCGCCGGCCGACGGCCGCGCCGATCAGCCCGCCGCTACATCTGTGCCGTCGGAGAGTACCGAGGAGATCAGTCCGAACACGTTTCCGTCCGGGTCCAGGAGGTAGCCCAGGCGGCCGACGCCGGGCATATCGGCAAGGAGCAGTGCCTCGGACGCCCCGAGATCCAGCCCGGCGGCATACACGTCATCGATATTGCCGTCGACCCCGACGACCAGGTTCGCTCCGTTGACCGGGCCACCCGCCTCCAGTCGTGGCCCGCGCCGGCGAGTGAGACCGCCGTTGATGCCTCGGCCCGTGCGGCTCTGCATGTTGATCGCTCCGTCGCCGGTATCGATGGCCCAGTAATCCATCTCACCAAATTGGGTGAACCTCCACCCCAGTAGCTCAGAGTAGAAGTCAATGAGCCGCTGCGGCTCTGTGGCGTGAATCTCGAAGTGCACGACCAGGTTGCTCACCCAGCACCTCCTCAGGCTGACGGCGCCGACCGCCCCGGCCACGTTCAGCATGTCGAACCCCGCCCCGTATTGCCAGCGAATGCGTGCCGAACCCGACCTGCGGACGTCACCGGGCTCGGATCGCCATCGGCGTGAGGTAAGGCCGAGATCCTCACTCGGCTCGACCGAAGCGGAGGACCTGATGCAATGGGCCAGTCCCGCCGCGGCGACTGCGAGCCGGCCCGCGGTTCTACCCAGGTCTTCGGCACCCAGCCACAGCGACGCCGGAACTCTCACAGCGCTCTGACCTGCGGAACCGTAACCCCCTTTTGCGAGTGCGGTGCACGCTGCTCGGTGCTGAGCAGCAAGCCGAGAAGGTCGACGTGCTTCGGCGATCGCTGTCTCCGCTGCCACTCGGCCCCCACGATGCGGCCGAGGGTGATCCAGCGCCATGGACCTGACTTCCCGGTCGGAGTCGCGGGTTCCGGCGTCGATGGGCGATCGGAGGATGTCCGCTGCCTGCGCCACCAACTCGCCCCAGCGACCGTGGTGGAAGTCGAGCCAGGTCTGCGACCGTGCGGCCTTCGGCGTCGGGTACGGGAGCCTGTGCGGGGCAGGAATGGCGCAACATGCGGATGACGGCGGGCCATCGGACACGAGAGCCTCGGCGTACTGGAGCGGACGGACGCCCCATCTCGCCGGCTCTACGGCGACCCGAAGGGAGATTCAGTGACCATGAGGAGACAGATGGGACCGCTCGCACGGCTCCGTCGGATGGGATCCGGGTTGGCTGTGCTGGCGTTGGCTCTGGGCGTGGCCGCCGCGGTCGCCGGGCCGGCGAGCGCTGGTGTGTCGCCGGCAATGGCCGGGCGAGGGAATGCAGAGGCATCGCCTTCGGCCGCGGAACCCGTTGCCGCCCAGCCGAGGGCGGCGCGGTTGCCGGTCGGTGCCATGGCGGCCGGGTCGTCCGGGTCGATCGTCTACGTGAACGGCAACAATGTCTGGGTGATGGCGCCGGACGGCACCGGGAAGCGGCAGATCACCCGCGACGGGACGGCGCCGTCGCCGTATCTGTCGCCCACGGAGGCGGACGACGGCACCATCGTCGCGGTTCGCAACTCCTCCGCCGGCGATGTGGGCACCATCTACGTGCTGAACCGGGCGGGATACCTGATGAACCGGTTCACCCCCCCGCAGTACGACTATCACGGGGTCGGAATGCCCTGTTCAACCGACTATCAGGTGGCGCCGACCGGAATCCAGCGGGCGACCGTCTCGCCTGACGGGTCGCATGTCGCCTACACCGCCAGGGCCATGTTCCAAGACGTCGGCTGCAGCACCGTGGTCAACGTCTTCACCAGCTACGTTGTGGGGCGCACAGGTTCGGGCGCGGTGCATCTGGCCGACATCCAGGACATCGACAGCAGCGAGGTCGGCGGATGGGCCGGCAACGGCACGATCCTGTTGTCGAACCTGGCGTTCGGCGAGGTCAAGCTGTACACGGTGTCCGTGCCAGGAAACCGGGCGGCGCTCTGGAAGAGCGACCCCGACGAGTGGGACACGGCCTGGGAGGGGCCGAGCCGGGGCGGTGCCGTACTGGCCACCGACGGCTGGTCGGCCGGCGGCGGCTCGAACGTCGTGCGGCTCTGGAACGCGCCGAGTCTGACCGGGCCGCCGACGGTGCGGTGCGAGATCGCCGCAACCGCAGGTACATCCGATCCAGGCGTATTCGGCACGCCATTGGCCTGGCCGGTGAGCGTGGCTCCGACCGGAGGTGGCGTTACCTGGTGGGAAACCAACGGCGATGCCTCGACGTCGACCGCGGACGAGGGCATCTACGTCACGGCGATGCCGTCCTCGGGCTGCCCATCGACCAAGACATTGATCGCTCCCGGTGGGTCCTTTCCGTTCTGGGGTTCGGCGACGGTGAACGCGCCGGTACCACCGGACCGGGTCGCCCCAGTGGTCACGGTGACCGCCAAGCCGGCCGGCTACCTCCGCTCGACCTCAGGGAGCATCTCGTACCGGATCTCGGATGCGACGGACATCGCCGTCACCACCACCTGCACCCTCGATGCCAGAGCAACCACGTGCGCCAGCCCCAAGTCGGTGTCCCACCTCGCCCAGGGCAGGCACAGTTTCGTGATCAACGCCAGAGACCACGCGGGCAACATCGGGCACGCCACGGTCAACTGGACAGTCGACACCGGGCTGCCACGGATCTCCGTGACGGCACCCGCGCCGGTCACCACCGCGACCCGGCTCGTCTACCACTGGTCCGGTGCCGACGCGGTCTCCGGCGTGGCGTCCTACGACGTCCAGTACGCAACTGCTTCCTACACCGGGAACTTCAGCGGCTGGAAAGTGAGATCCTCTGGTACCGGGGCAACGTCGTGGGCCATGATCGCCCTGCGCCCCGGGTACACGTACTGCGTGCGGGTCCGAGCCCACGATCGGGCCGGCAACGTCTCGGCATACAGCCCGCCCGGTGCACCACCCGCCCACTCGATGACCGCGCTCTGCACGCCTCCCCCGGGTGGACCCGGTCCACAGTGACGGGCGCTTACCTGCACACCGAATCGACCGCCGCGCACGCCGGTGCCACGCTCACCCTGCACAACGCGCACATCTCCCGCCTCGGCATCCTGGCCACAGTCACACCTAAGAGCGGCTCGATCGCGGTATACCTGGGCCGCACCAAGATCGGCACGGTGAACCTGAAATCACCAACCAGCCAGCACCAGAAGCTCCTCTGGCTTCGGTCTGGCCCCGCCCGCACAGGCACACTGACCCTGAAGACCGCATCGACCGCGCAGGTCCGGATCGATGCGGTGGTCGAGGCGCGAACCCCCTGACCCGAAACAACTCCGCAGCGAAAACCGGAATTGCGGGCCATGATCCCGCCGTCCGCGTACTCGGCGGCGAGCTCCAACCTGGCCTCGAGGACGGCGGGTTGGCGCGACGTGATGGCCGACGCGCGCCACTGCGCAAAGGCAAGGCACGGCGAAGAAGGGCCGTGGCTGAACGAACTCTCACCTACCTCCAAGGAGTGCTGCGCTTGCGATCGATAGCCGACAGCTGGCCCGGCCGCCCGTCCCCAGGATTAGGCTCTTGCTGTGCTGATCGTCCTGCCACCGTCACTCGGTCAGCACGACGGTGGATCCGGCCGGGCCATCGACCTCGACGCGCTCTCCTTCCCCGACCTGAATCCGGCCCGGAAGGCGGTGCTGAACAGCCTGATCGAGCTCAGCGCCGACGTGGATCGGGCCCGCGCCCGGCTGTTCGCGCCGGCTTCCAAGGACGCTGAGATCGCCCGGAACACCCGGCTGCGAAGCGCGCCGACCATGCCGGCCGTCGAGCGCTACACCGGCGTGCTCTACGACGGTCTCGATGTGCGCGGGATGACCCGGTCGGAACGGGGCCGCCTGGACGGCCGAACGGTGATCGTTTCATCGGTGTTCGGGCTCCTCGGCGCGGCCGATCCGATCCCGGCGTACCGGTGCTCCGAGTGCGCCGCACTCCCGGAGGTCGGCACGCCGGAACGGTATTGGCGAGGTCGCCTCGACCAACACCTGAGCGACGGTGGCCTGGTCCTAGACCTGCGCTCTGCCTCGTTCCTGGTGTTCGGGCGCGCGCCGGGTGCCGTCACCACCAGGGTTCGGCTCGAAGCCGCCGACGGGTCCAGATCCGCCTCGCCCCATGCCGCCAAGCTGCACCGCGGTCGCCTGGCCCGGGCGCTGGCGACCAGCCGGAATGAGCCGGCGGATCGGGCCGACGTACTCGAGGTGGCCCGCCGGGCCGGCCTCCGGATCGAGCCCGACGGCCCGCACGGGCTGGTCATCATCGCGCCGGCCTGAATCGGACCCGACCGAAACAGTCAATCGCGTACTGCGTACTCCCGAGGGCGCCGATCGTCGACACCATTGACCCGTCGGCCGGGCACAGACCAACCCGCGGACAGGGCGACGACGGACCGCGCCTACTCCGCTTTGCCGAACGCGATCCGGGCCGTCCGGGGCCCGCTTCATCCACCAACATCCAGCGGATGCTTGCCACACTGCCGGGAGTGTCGGAGTCCGCCCGCCCTATCCTCCGGGCCGGGTTTTGACCACAGGTAGCGACGGGCAGATGTGTTCGGGACCAGATCCGTGCCGCGATCGCGTGTGCCTGCTCTGGGTCATTGCCCAACGACTCGGCGCCAGCGGCGACGAACGCGGCGACAGCAGCTCGGTCGGTCCAGTCCGGCATCGGGCGCGAGAACACCGCTTCCATCGTCGCCGCCTCGTGGTCCGGCAGGTCGTCGTCGACCGGGCCCGGTGCGACCGGTCGTGTGCTCACCAGGGTCAGCGCCGAGAACGCATTCGGATGATCGAGCGCGGCCACCTGAGCCACCATCCCGCCGACCCCTACGCCGCCGAGATGAGCCCTCGCGGCACCGAGCGTGCCGACGAGCGCCGCCGCGTCCGCGGCGAGATCGCGCAGGTTGTACGCCGGCGCCTCTGGGTCGAGCGTCGTCGACCCGCCGCAGTCGCGTAGGTCGTAGCGGACCACTCGCCGGCCGCCCGACGCGAGCCGCTCACACAGCGAGTCCGGCCACGACAGCATGGTCGGCCCGCCCGCCAACAACACCAAAGAACCGTCGTCGGCGCCGAAGGTCTCGATGCCGAGCTCGACCCCATTCGCCCTCGCGGTCGTCGAAAAGGCCCGCCGGTCCGTTCCACCGTCACTCATCATCAGCCCCGTTCGATCCGGTTAGGACGGCAGTGCGGCTCGACTGCGCGGCCCGTACCCCGCGCCCTGTACATTCCACCTTTCGGGCGTCATGCAGTCCGGGGCCTCTGGTCACGCGGATGCCCGCCCGGCGGGTGATCGCCGGGCTCACACCTGTGAGGAGACCCTTGTGGTGCGGCTACGCGAGTACTACCAGGAATCGGATGCGCCGCACGCGCACGACGTGCTGCCTGCCGCATTCGCGGCGGTCCGCAACCTCGCCGGCGAGCTCCTGCTGGTCCGTCGGATCGATGACGGCTACTGGGAGTTGCCAGGAGGGCGCGTCGAGGTCGGCGAAACCGCCGCGCAGGCCGTGATCCGCGAGGTCGCCGAGGAGTCAGGCGTGGCCATCACACTGACCGGGCTCTCCGGTGTCTATAGCGACCCCTCCCACGTCCTTCTCGACCCCGACGGCACCGTTCACCAACAGCTGGCGCTGTGCTTCCACGCCGCCCCGTCCACATCGGAACGCCCACAGGACCCACGCCCGGATGGGATCGAAACGCAGGAGGCAGCCTGGTGCCCCCCCGACGCGGTCGCGAAACTCGGCATGCATCCGGCCATGCGGCTGCGTGTCCGCGACGCCCTCACCGCACCGCACCGCACTCACTTCGAGTAGGGCTTGCAGAGGGCAGCTGGGCGGCGACCGCTCGGATCGTGGTCCCGTGCCGGGCGGAGATCGGCGATCAGGATCCTTCATCCGCAGATGGGTAGCGCCCGCTGATCTGCCCGACCTCGAGCCGGTCCAGCGCATGGACGAAGCCGACCACAACCCGCGGAGGTAGTGCTCGTAGCCGCGGGACCAATTCGCGCCCGTGGTCCGCGAAACTCCCACCCACCTCCCGGCCGGCCGCGGCAATGCTCCACCCCCTGGGCCGCAGGGCCACGAACCGGACCCGCTTGCCCGACGCCGCCGCCGGCCAGGACCCTTCTTCACCCGACGAATCGATGTCAACACAACCGCCAGGATCACGGTGCTGCGACAGCGTCTAGAAACCACCCCGTAACCGGCGAGTCAGTATTCAACCGGAGTTGACACCACGTAGCGTCTCGGGCGTATTCACAACGGCTGGCACAAGGGGGGCACTCATGTGGGTGGTCATCGGAGCGTGGAACATGGATCCGGATCTGGCGGCGGCTGGGGGACGGCAACAGCTCCTGACGCACATTGTGCCCGGCGTTCGCCTCGCTCCTGGTCTGGTGAAGGGCTACTGGGCCGGTAACGAGCAGAGCACTCGTTCGTATACCTTCATCGTCTTTCAGGACCGCGAAGCAGCCGAGGCCTTCGCCAGCGATGTTCGCGGGAACACAGCCAGCCAGGCCGAATACGGTGTCGATGCCGCCGAAATCGTTGTCTATGAAATCGTCGCCGAAACGTAGATCAGCCCCCCTGCACGACGTGCGCCGCCGGCGACGTCACCGCTGAGGGTTCCCACGATTCCGAGCTGGTCCTGGTGGCAAAGACGTACACCGTCTGATGCCCGTCCGTGGCCGACGCTCCGGCCGGGTGCAGTCGCGTCACTGGCATAGATCCCGCAAGTAGCACGGCCGGGCCCGTACTCTCGCTCGCTGTGAACATCGACCGCGCGGCGGGCCGTACCGGCGTGTCGAAGCCGGTGCCGGGCGCGGGTCGGGTGGCATGGATGGACGCGGTCCGAGGCACCGCGATCATCCTGTTGTTGCTGTACCACTGCGCGGCGATCCCGCTGACGCTGGGTGTGCCGATGCCGACAGCGTTGCGTTGGTTCAGCACCTTCTTCATGCCCTACCGGATGCCATCGCTCATGGTGCTGTCCGGGATTCTGCTGGCCCGGTCGCTCCGCAAACCGCTTCCGCAGTACTTTGCGGGCAAGGTCGCGGGAATCGTCTGGCCGTACCTGGTGTGGGTGGTCATCGCAAAATTCGTGTGGCTGGACGCGGCGGGCGAACCCTGGTGGGAGTGGCGCGCCTGGTACGCCACCTCCTATCTGTGGTTCCTGTTCTTCCTCGGGTGCTACTACCTGATCGCACCGGCGCTGCGGCTGCTCCCGGTCTGGCTCCCGGTTGGGGCCGCGTGGGTGCTCGCCGTGCTGCTGGTCCAGGGGTCGGTCGAACAGCGGTTGGCCTACTTCGCGATGTTCTTCTTTGCCGGACACGCGATCGCCGGCGGCCCGCGGTTGATCGAACGGCTGACACCGCGCTATCGCCTGCGGCTGTACGGCTTGCTGGCGGTGGTTTTCGGAGCGGCGTCGGTGATCTGGACGATGCAGCTGGTGTTCAACCCGTGGTTCGCGCCGCTGAACATGGCAGGAATTCTGCTGGCGATCGGCTGGTTCCGCCGGGCCACGGGTACCGGACCGGTGCTGCGAGCCGTGCGCTTCGTCGGCCGCACGTCGTTGGTGTATTACCTGGTGAACTCCCCGCTGATCGTGGCCATAACCATGCCGCTCGTCGACGTGCTTGATCCGTGGTCGCTCGCCGGACTCAACCTGCTGGCGGTCGGCGTGGTCGGTACCGTCCTGGCGCTGGTGCGCCAGCGACCGCCCTGGCGCTGGCTGTTCCGCGCTCCCGGCCCGGTGCCGACGGCCGTTGCCACGGTCTTCAAGTCGGCGGGGGTACTCCTGCGGGCGCGTTGAGCGTGGGTCGGGCTGGACCTAACCTGGCGGAATGACCTGGACGTGGGAAGAGTCGTCGGCCGCGTTCTTCGATGCCTCCACCTGGTTTCTGGCCACGGTGCCCTTGGTCGGCGACCGGTGGGAGAACACAGGTCTAGGGGAGTGGGACATCCGCTCCCTGGTCGGGCACACCACCCGCTCGTACCTGACCATCGAGGAGTACCTCGGCAAACCCGCCGCCGCCGTCGAGGCGGTCGATCCGGTCACCTACTACCGGGCGATCCGCAAGTTCTACGACATGCCAGGGGTCGCCGAGCGAGGTCGCGAGGCCGGCCGGGCGCTGGGTGCGGACCCAGTGGTCGCAGTGCAGCAGGTGGCCGAACGGGTCGAGGCGCTCGTCCGCACCAAGGACGGCAGTGAGCTGTTGACCTCGCTGGGCGGCGCGATGCGCCTGGTCGACTACCTGCCGACCAGGACGTTCGAGTTGGTGGTGCACACCGCCGACCTCTCCCGGGCGCTCGGTGTTGCCATCCAAGCGCCGCCCGCGGCGCGGCGCGTGAGGCATTGAGCATTGTCACGGAGTTGGCGATGCGGGACGGACGGGCCGGGGAACTGCTGCTCGCGGTGACTGGGCGGCCCACTCCAGGAGGCGACTTCTCAGCGTTGTGAACCGAAACTCACAGTGAAGTGTCATGGGTTCCGTACCGGTCCTTCGCGAGAGGATCGGTGTCATGCCGAGGCAGTATCCGCAGCAGCACCGGACCGGGCGGTGCGGATGGGCTTGGATCACCTGGACGAGTACGACAGCGCGTATCGGGCGAGGTCTACAGCATCCTGCCGGGGCGGCAACCCGGACTCTGCTTGCGCTTCGCAACTCCGACCGACACACCTGCCCGCGTGGAGTACCAGGCTGACGCAACACGTTCTCGATGAGCAGTCCGTGTGCACGCTCACGATCCCCACCGAATCCGTTCCAGACACCGCCCGCCGGAAATTCGTCGGGCAGAACTGAGCACCGTCACTCGATGCCGGGCACCGGCACCGCCGCCGGGTCTGTGTCCAAAAAGGCGGTCACCACCGGAACGACCAGGTCCGCTCGCGCCATGCCGTTGAAGTGCGTGCTGCCCGGATAAACGGCGAGCTGCGAGGCCGGGACGCCGACGAAGTCGCCGTTGACGTCACCGCCCCGCAGCTGCAGGAACCGCACCGCGTGGGCGAGCGGAATCATGTCGCAGTCTCCTACCGTGATCAAGGTCGGTGCGGCGACGCCGCGGATCTCGTCGTCGGTCCAGCCCTCGCCCGAGGCGAGGAACGCGCCGATCTTGTCGAGCAGGTCTTGGAGTCTTTCGGGATGCGGTGACTTCGCGCGATAGTCCTGTTCCATCGGGGTGCCGGCGATCATGTCGACGGTCATCGCGCCGACAGCGCCGGCGTTCTCTGGCCGGATTCCGCCGGCGTTGTACGAGATCGACCCGCACACCACCTTTCTGACCAGGTCCGGGTGGCGGACGGCGAGAGCAAGCGCCACCGCACCACCGAGACTGAAGCCGTAAACGTCGACCCGGGCGATCCCCAGGTGTTCCAGCAGCCCGACGACGTCGGAGGCGAGGCCCTCGCTCGACAACGGACGGTCGACATCGCCGGTGCGGCCGTGCCCCTGGAGGTCGGCCGCGATTACCCGGCGCCCCGCGGCCAGCCCAGGCAGCACCTGCCCGAACTGCAGGTCGATGTTGAACAGTCCACCGTGCAGCAGAAGCAACGGCGTACCCGCACCGTCGCCGTGGATCTCGTAGTACATCTGCAGGCCGTTCACCGGCGCGTACCCGGTCTCGGTCGGCTCGGTTGGCTTCGTCGGCTGCTCGCTCATGGCTGCTCCCGTGATCGGTGTCCTCCCATGCTCAGACAACCCGAGCCCCCACGACTCATCGGCGCTGGCCCGAGCCGACATGTCGAACGCCGCGACTGAGGTCGCACGCAGACGCCTGAAAGCTCCGGCCGGGCCATCGACCTCGACGCGCTCTCCTTCCCCGACCTGAATCCGGCCCGGAAGGCGGTGCTGAACTCGAGGTGGCCCGCCGGGCCGGCCTCCGGATCGAGCCCGACGGCCCGAACGGGCTGGTCATCATCGCGCCGGCCTGAATCGGACCCGACCGAAACAGTCACTCGCGTACTGCGTACTCCCGAGGGCGCCGATCGTCGACACCGTTGACCCGTCGGCCGGGCACAGACCAACCCGCGGACAGGGCGACGACGGACGGCGCCTTTTTGGGTCCAGTCTCCGACCAGGGACCTGTGGTCCGGTCGACGGGTAGGTAGTGGATCTGTTCGCGGCCGCCGCCGCTTGGGCGTCCCGGCGTTGGCCGGTGGCGGGCGTTTGCCTCAGGCCGCGACAGTTGCCCGTCTGGCGAGGCATCTCCTTGGCCGATCGGCTCCTCAGCTGTACTGCGTGTTTCATTGATGAGGTGGATGGAGCGGCGCAGCATCGGACCGGGCCAGTGCTCACGGCCAGGCTTCGGCTGACACCGATCGGACCGGCCGATGTCGCTGACCTCTCGGTCCTGTACAGCGACCCGATTGTCGCGTGGTGGACCGGGCCCTGGAACCCGGCGAGCGTGACGGCCTGGACCGCGGACATGGTCACCCGATGGACGATCGACGGCGTAGGCAAGTGGCTGGCCCGGTCCCGGGCTGACGCCGCACTGGTCGGTCGAGGCGGCTTCAGTCGGTTCGAGCTGAACGGCGAGCGGGTCCTCGAGCTCGGATGGGTGGTTCGTGACACCCTCACCCGTCGTGGCTACGCGACCGAGATTGGTCGAGCGGCACTGGAATGGGCCGACACGTACGAGCCGGAGACGCCGATCGTCGCGTTCACTGAGGTGCACAACGAAGCGTCGCAATCGGTCATGCGGCATCTGGGGATGCGCCCGACCGGCGTGATCCACCGCCAAGGCCGTATCGACGGCCGCCTGGGCATGCATCCGAATGCCCCCTTTGCGGTCTACCGGCTCGTGTAGGAGTTCGCAGCTCGGACTTGCTGCGATCCACCTCAAATTGCGCGGCTGAACCGTCTCGTTGGCCGATCGGCCGGCTGTTGATGTCGCCACCGTGATCATTGCGACCGGCCGAAACGCTGGTCGCACCTCCCCCATGCCGCCGATCGGCACCAACCACTCCTCCGTAGCGGCGCCCGGGCCCGGCGAGGGCCGTTCGGGATCAACAGCATCCGGTCCGACTGCCGAACCGACAGCCACCGATTCGACCTTCTCTTCGGTGCATCGCGTGCACGCGCGGGATCCCGCTCTTCCAGGCCACCAGTTGTCGGGATTGTGTCCGGGTAGCGTCGCCTGACCGCGCCGTGCGGGTAATTCGGCCGCGTCAGGACCTCGTCGTCATCCTCACCTCAGTGCCAGTCCGAGATGACCACGTCCCGCGGGGCCGGCGCGCCCACGCCGCTTTCCAGCATGGCCTTCAGACTCATCAGGAAGATGGCCCACTTCGTGCTGCAGTGGTGCATGAACTCCACGGGTTCGCTCCAACCCCGGTGCGCGAACAGCACGATCGTCCAGTCGCCGTGCTGCTGGAGCTCCCATTCGACCATGGTGCCGATCCATTCCGGTGGGCCGTCGATCACTCGCCAGATCACCCGCTCGACTGGCTTCACCTCGAGTACTTCCATGTCGAAGCCACCGATCGGCGGGAACCGGAACTCGAGCTTGCCGCCTCGGTAACCACTTCCGCTGACCTCTTCGGTCCACCAGCCGGCCAGGCCGTCCACCGTGGTCAGCGCGTCGTACACGATCTCCGGCGCGGGCGTCTTGATCCCCACCCGATGCAGAATGTCCACCATCTCGAATCTCCTTCTCCGGTCAGCCTTGTGGCTCATCTTGTTGGGTGCGTCGGATCGTTTCGGCGATCCGCTTGATGCGCTGCAGTCGGGCATCCCAGGCCGAGCCAACCGCGGACAACTGCGCGACGGCGCGGGCGAACTGGATCTCGTCCACCCGGTAGCGCCGCTCCCGGCCCTGGGTTGTCGAAGACACCAGACCAGCCCGGCCCAGTACCGCGAGATGCTTGGTCACGGCTTGCCGGGTCACCGGAAGCTGTTGTCCCAGCGCCGTTGCCGTTCCCACACCGTCGGACAACAGCAGATCCAGCATCCGCCGCCGGGTCGGATCACCGATCGCCGACCACAATTCGTCGTCCACCGTTTGGTTCAACACCGTCGTCATGACCTGGCGGCCAACGATGCGGCGTAGGGCGCCAGCCGTGGGATGAAGTAGTCCCATCCGCTGACGTGATCGTTGTACTGTTCCTCCAGAACCGCTGCCTCCCAGCCCATCTCGCGGAATCCGGTCTCGGTCATCTTCAGGAGGGTTCCGTCCCCTGACGGCAGCAGTTCGAAGGTGACCAGCAACGAGTTGCCGACGTCGGCGGTCTCGCCGGCCGGCTGGGTCCACCGGAAGGAGAAGGTCCGCGGCGGGTCGATCTCCACGATGGTCAACAATTCGACCGCGCCGCCGTTGTCCGGGTCGCCGAAGGTGAGCTCCCCGACCGAGCCCTCGACGATGTCGTAGCGGGCGTCGTCGGGCCACCAGTTCCGGACGTGTTCGGGGTTGCTCACTACGTCGAAGACGATCTCCGGTCCGGCGTCGACGAAGATCTCCCGCTCGATGGTTCCCAGTTCCATGTCTACCTCCTGCAACTATTGGTTGCACGGAGACTAGCGGGCTGGCGTGGATTACGCAACCATCAGTTGCGTAGCGAGCCGGCCGCGTTCGGATCCCCACCGTCGGCGAGCACGGCGAATCGGCCGAGGATGAGCGGCCATTCGCCGAAGCCCTTGCGTCGGTCTAGGTTTCCCGCCGTCCAGCCTCCGTGCGCAAAGTGCACGATCGTGCTTACGAGGCGTACTCCGACGGCGTCACCACGGCCATCGCGGACGTGAAGAAGGCCTTACCGGCAGGTTGACCGTCGCGAACTTCGGTTTGCGTTGTGGAGTTCCGCGACGCATGCGGGCCGGCCCGGCCGTGAGCGGGGACGTGCCGCGATAGGAGTTCACTCCGTGGCGGCCAGTCCGGAAGCGGCATCGGCGTCGATGCTGCCAGTACGAGCCAGGATGGTGCCTCGGCGGGACCGCATCGCCAGCTGTGGCCGAACCCCTACAAGGTCAGATTTCCGACAGTCGACCCATAGTGGCGAGCGGTCCGGCCATGGCGCCGCCATCGACTGGCAGGGTGCTTCCCGTAATCCACGAGGCGTCGTCTGAGGCGAGAAACGCGATGGCTGCTGCCACCTCAGCCGGCTCTCCCACGCGGCCCAGCGGATAGAGCCCGGCGAGCCGGTCGGGGCCGCCTTGGTCCGCCCACACCCTGGTGCGGATAGTTGCGGGGGCGACGACATTGATTCTGATCCCGGCTGGACCCAGCCGAACGGCGAGATTCTTCGCCAGTACAGACAGTCCGGCCTTCGCCGACGAGTAGGCTTCGTCGCCGAACGCAGCCAGCCCATTCACCGAGCTCACGAGGACGATCGCGCCGCCGCGCGAGAGATGGGGGGCCACCGCCCTGATGCAACGCATGGGGCCCGTGAGGTTGAGATCGACCAGGTCCGTCCAGTCGGCGTCGACCATCCCATCGAGCAGCGGCGGGTGCGCGCGGGATCCGCCCGCGACGCTGATCAGCGCGTGCAACTGCCCAAACCGCTCGACCGCATCACTCGCTGCGGCGTCGACGGAGGCACTGTCGGTGATGTCGCAGTGGACCGCGAAGTTTCCCTCGCCGAGGTCAGTGGCCATCTGCCGGGCGGCATTCACGTCGAGGTCCGCCACCACCAGCGTGGCGCCCTCCTCGCGAAGGCGGCGGGCGGTGGCCGCCCCGATGCCGTGGGCGCCGCCGGTCAGAAACACCGTCCGTCCGTCGAATCGTTTCATGTCGCGTCCTTCTCACCGGCCGGCCGTCCCGTCCAACCAACGGTAACGGCTCGACTGGCCCACCTGTGGCCGTGTCAGCAGGGCGTGGCCCCGGTGTGCAAGAAGCCGAAGACGACGGCTCCCCCGCTAGCCGACGAGCGGCCAGATCGGAAGCCGGAGGTCGAACATCTCGCACAGGTCAAGACCAGAACGGCTGTCCCCGTAACCCGACTCCACTGAAGGCCCTGGCCCCATCGAGGCCATGCGGCGCCACACGCCTCTGACCAGCACAAACCGCATACCCCCTTTTAACGTGCGGCGAACGGCGCTCACAATTGCCTGGCAGGCCCAGTACGGCAGGGTAGTTCAGGGTCATGGGTACTCTGACCTGCGTTGATAGTGGGCCGGCTGGTTGTCCCCACGGTTGACGCACAGGCATAGAGCCCGCGTGCACAGGTTCCGGCGGCTGGCATTTGGTCTTTGCCGGGGACGGTCGCCCGACGGCGGCCCCGGTCGATCCCGCTACTGAGGCTTCCGGTCACCGAACGGCTCACGCCCGGCTGAAGGATTTCTGAAGCGACCCCCGCCACTCTCTGTCCTGTCCGGTTCGGACCAGCCAGAGACAGGAGAGCGCCATGACCACCACCTCAGCCACCACCGCCGTCGAATCCGCCATCGACGTAGGCCCGTGCCCTGCCGCCGCGAGCGCCGTCGAAGACGTTCCGCATCCGTAGTGCCGCAGGATCGCCATGTCGTCGATGCTATCCGCGCCGGTGACCATCCCGGCGGCCAGCGAGCACACTGTCAATCCCGGGTAGGCGCACTCGTCGGTCGGCACCGTCAGGAACTGATCGGCCAGCGACCGCAAGCCGACGTCGAGGCCGGGCCCCCGTATTTCGTGTTCGTTGGCGGGTGGTCGCTAGCCGGTTCGCCCGGGCCTATTCGACAGTCGGCTTCGCAGCGGCGGACTCGACCGCGGCAAGAAGGAGACCTGCGACGAGCGCGGGTTCTTCGCTGGGCGTGAACAAACTGCCGCCCGGGATCGTGACGATGTGGATCCACGGGTAGGCCTGCAGGGTGCGTCGTTCTTCGTCGGTGACTCCCCCGTCACCGGTCTCGCCATGCACGACCCAGGCTGGTACCGCCGCCGCGCACAACCGGGAGGCAACGGATCCGTAATGGTCGAGATAGTGCAGATAGGGGCGAATGCCCCGGCGCATGAACTCCGGGTCGTTCTTCTGCACGTCCGCGACGAGCACCGCGAGTCGGTCCGCCGGCAGCGGGCTACCCTTCACCGCAAACCTGATCATCCACCGCATCGCCGCGAACGGTAGCCATCCGAACAGCCCGGCGAGCCGATCCGCGACCCGGATGATCATCGCCTCGTCCTGGCGAGAGAACGAGGGTGCCAGCAACACAACAGGTCCGGTGAACGCACCGGAACCCACCATCTCCAGGGCGACGTTGGCCCCCCAGCTGTGGCCGACCACGGCCGTGCAGCCGAGCCGCTCCGCGAGCCCCGCGGTCAGCCGCGCGTAGTTCTCCATGCTCAGGTCCTGCGGTGCGGGCGTGCCGCCGTTGCCGGGCAGGGTGACCGCGACCAGCCGGATTCCGGCCAGGCTCGGCTCGGCCATCAACTCCTCATAGGAAATCGCGGTGCACCACCCGCCGGGGAGCAACAGGACCGTGTGCTCCGCATCGGCCGGGCCGGACTGGATCGTGCCCCACGTTTGGCCGTCCCAGCTGCCTGTTGTCATCGTGGATTCCCTTCGGCGACATGACCTTTTGTCGCTTCCGAGGGTGCCCCGGACGCCGGCAGCCGTCATGAGGGATTTACCTCATTTTCTTGCCGCCAGGCGGAAAGGGATCCTGCCTCAGCCGGGCTCGTACATTCCCAGAAGCCCTTGCTGGGTCGCATACAGCGTCGCGGCGGCCCGGCTGGACACGCCGATCTTGCTGTAGATGTGCTCGACATGGTTCGACACGGTCTTCGGGGCGACGACCAAGTGCTGCGCGATCTGCTTGTTCGACGATCCGCGGGCCACCAGACCGAGGACCTCGACCTCCCGTGCGGTCAGTCCTGCCGGCCAGGACCGGCGTGCCGCGGCTCGGTGGCCCGCTGCCCGGAGCACCGTGGAGACCGCCGCCCCGTCCAGTCGACCGGCCCGGACTTCGGCCCGTAACTCCCGCGCCGCCGCCTCTCCGCCCAGTGCCGGACGATGCGGCCGGGGCTCGGTCATCGCGTGGTAGACGTCGGCAGCGGCCAACAGCCGATCGGACGATGTCAGCGCTGTCGCGGTAAGGCCACTTGGGTATCCGGAGCCGTCCATTCTCTCGTGGTGACGGGCGGCGATCGTCCGCGGCCCGCTCAACGCGCTCACCCTGACCAGCATCCGGTCGGTGAGCAGCGGATGCAGCCGGACCCGTTCCCGCTCGGTCGCAGTGAGCCGGCTCGGCTTGTCCCAGACCGCTGTGGACACACCGACCCGGCCGAGATCGTGAATCAACCCCGCCCGCCGCAGGGCGGTTTGGTCGTCGGCCGGCAGACCCGACATTCGTGCCGCCTCGGCCGCTAGGTTCGCCACTCCCCGCGAATGACCTGCGAAATACGGGGACTTCAGATCCGCGAGGTCGGCCATCGCCTCCAGGACGATATCCAGCTCACTCCCGCTGACCCGCCGGCACGGCTCCGGTTCGACATCGAGCACCGCATCCCAATCCGCCGCCTCGTCCACCCCGTGGAGAACATCGGCTGCCGACGCGCAAAACAGCTTCGCCAGGACCGGATCGAACTGGGTGCCCGCGTTCCGGCGTACCATCGCCACCGCCGCCTCTTTACCGTGCCGCCGACTGAACACCTCCACCGGGCTGGCCAGCTGCACGAGCCGCGCGGGCAGCCCGATCTGCTCCCCAGAGAGCTGGGCCGGGACGCCCCTGCCGTCCCATTGCTCGTAGGCCTCGCCGATGGCGACGCTGACCGCCGGGTCCAGTCCGATCCGCAGGGCGAACCGCGCGCCCATCGCGGCGTGCGTTGCTAGGAACCCGAGCACCAGCCGCTGTCCTCGCAGCGGGAAGGTCACCAGCCGCTTTGCCCGCGCCGACGCGCTGCCGTGAAATGCCAGCCGCCGAATGAAGAACGCGAGAATCTGCGCGGTGTTCCAGCCCAGTGTCTCGACACCCTCTGCCTTGAAACCGATGTCATCATCGAACCAGGACGCCTGCTCGGCCGCGTCGGCATGGCAATGCGAATTCATCAGCAGGCCAAGATAGAACGTCGTTGCCCTGTCCTGATCGCTGGCGCGGGCCAGCCCGGCGAGCCGGCCCGCGATCACCGTCTGCCGTAGGCAGTGATCCATCGGCTGCCCAAGGCCCAGATCAGCGGCGTACGACAACGTCCCCACCAACTCTGCGATCCGCACACCGGCGTCCACAGACCTTTCCATCAGCAGACTCCCTGCCTCGGTTGATCTGAACCCAGTATGGCCCGGGTCGCTGTGCCCAACGCGCCGAATCGGGTGGCACAGGGCCGCACAGCCGAATGCTCGCCTGCTCGCGCGCGGTCCCGTACGCCGTGCCGAGTCAACCGTGCTCCCGCTCGACCGAACAGGTCCCCGCCGTCCCGCACCACAACTCGACAGGGACCGCGACAGGTTCTCTCGCGGCCCCTGCAACGCAGTACTCGTACAGCCGGCGGTAGTTGAACCAGTGGACCCGGACGCCGCCGGCGCTTGGTGCTGGTCACCGCCGGGCTCGCCTGCGTGGTCATCATCTGGTCCCGAAGCTGGACGTACGTGACGAGTGTCAACGGCCCCCCTACGAGCCATCGGGCGTCTACTTCGTGCTGCGACCGGTCAGATCGAGAAGCCTCATCAGTGGTGGCGCGTCCGCGCCGGCGATACCGAGAGCAGAAATGCCGAAGCCCATACCGGATGGGCCAGTCTCGACGATAGAGAGCACCACGTCGACCAGATCCGGTCCGAGGTGCTCGTCGGCGCCGAGCGCGCGCGCGAGATCCCAAGCGTGGAGTGCTATGTCGAAGACTCTGAATGTCAAGAATTCTCGGCCCGTGATATTGCCGAGAGGATGGTCGACGCGGCGCTCAAGCGCTCCGTCGGCGCGAAACGCCGCACGCTGCGCTGCCGAAGTCGTGACCCACGCCCTGAGGGGGTCGTCGGCGAGCTGCGGAGCGGACATGACGTCGTCGATGGCGGCGGACGCGTTCGATCCGCTCAGGATCGATACAGCGAACCGGTTGCCTCCAACGACATGTGCAGCCAGGTACTCGACGTCCCAGTCTGGACACGGTGTCGATCGCGCCCAGTCGGCATCGTGTACCAGGACAAGCCGATGTCGGAACTCCTCGGTCGCGCTGTCCAAGGCGTTGAGTAGCTCCATCCTCGACTTCCTGGTCAATTGTTTCGTTGAGTGGCCAGGGTAACGGACCGGCATGCGTCGACCGCCCGGTCCTCAGGATCGTGACAGTCGCTCTTGGGCCAGCACCAAAGCGGGGGCCCGTCCTAACCGAGGTCGGGGCCCCTTCAGTCAGTGCGACCTGACTGGCATCCCGTTGTGCGGGAATTGTCACCTCGTTCACACGGATGTAGAGCTGCTGGCGGCCACCCTTGGCGGCCACACATCGCGGCGATATTCCGGTCCTACGCACGAGAACCTTTGGCAGGGAACGTCCTGAGCCGGTGACTCGTTGCTGGAGCCATTCGATTGGATCAAGGATCTGGTCCGCGAGCATGACTGTATGCAGCAAGAATTGAATCGTGCCGCGAAGGAGCTGCGGGCACACGCCGACGGGGGTTGAAGTCGAACTGCGCACCTACAACCAGCCGATCGCGCCCGTCGGCTGAAACGCCATGAACATTACAGCGCTCGGTCCATGACCGGCGCCGGGAATAGCGGGAAAGTACAGCTGGCCACCTGCGTCATCTAGTTGCGTTGTATCAGCCTCCCACGTCGCCAATGACATGCTCAGCACCCTCCTCGACGGTGCCCCCCGAGGCGCCCGCCGCCGTTCCCGGAGGCGGCGCCTCACCATGCACACTTGACAGATCGACGCCCATATCCGTCCAGAGGGCGTCCGAGATCTACGATGCGGGTTTGGCGTAGTCGGCGAAGCCTTGCCAGTCGATGAGGACGCACGGTTCGTCGCCGACGATCCAGGCGTCGTGGCCGGGGGCCATGACGGCGAAGTCGCCTGGGCCGTACTCGATCTCTTCGCCGCTGTGGGCCATGACGACGTTCATTCGCCCGGAGACGAAGTAGCCGGTGTGCGCGGCCTGGCACCACTCGGTGCCGCCGATGGGCTTGACATGCTGCGACCATCGCCAGCCGGGCTGGAAGGTGGCGCGGCCCACCGGCGCGCCGTCGAGGTTGACCAATTCCAGCTGGCCGCTGTCGTCGGTGAACGGGCGGATCACTTCCGGATGGTTCAGGCTCTTGCGAATCAAATGCGGGCATGGCCGGTATCTCCTGGTGTTCGGTCTGGATCGGGTTGTGGGGTTGTCGGCCCCACTCGGCCCACGAGCCGTCGTAGACGCGCACGTGGTCGCGGCCAAGGAGGTAGGTGAGGATGAACCAGGCGGTCGCGGCGCGGGCGCCGATGGTGCAGTAGGTAATCAATTCCGTGTCGCCGGCAAGGTCCGCCGGGGCGAAGATCTGTCGAAGCTCCGCGGATGGGCGCACCGCCCCCTGGGCGTCGTAGAGGCCGTCCAGGGGCCGGTGGATCGCCGTCGGAATGTGACCGGCCCGTCCACCTGGCTCCGCGCCACCGGAGGGCCAGAACCGTTCACCTGCGTACTCGGCCGCCGAGCGGACATCGACCAGGGTGACGTTCGGATCGGTGATCGCGGCCCTGACCCTGTCGTGGTCGGCCCGCATCCGAGCATCGTGATCGCCGAGTTGGTAGCACCCGTCGGCCGCAGTCGCATCCACCGTGTTCCACGGATGGCCGGTCGTGAGCCACGCCTCGCGGGAACAGTCGAGGATGCGGACATCGCTGTGCCCGTACGACGTCATCAGCCAGAAGCCCAGCGCGGGGGCGTACCCGTAGAACACCACCGTTGAGTCGGGGGTGATGCCCGTGCGGACCAGTAACGCCTCCAGTGCCGGCGTATCGGCCAGCTGATATGCCGGGGTCTTCAGATCGGTGTAGATGTTCCACAAGGCCGCGCCTTCGATGTGGCCGTCCTGGTATGCCGTTGGGCTGACGTCCACCTCGACCACCTGCACCAGCGGATCAGAAAGGTGCTCGGCCAACCAGTCCGCGTCGACCAGCACGGCGCAATCCACTGTCGAAGTTGTGGTAGTCATAGGTCGCCTTCCGCAGTCGCGTGATGCCTTCTACGAAAGGTGTACCGCCCGTCTATTGCGGCGACGTTGGCGAAACCTTGGTGCGTCGTCGCCGGATCGGCTACTCGACTTGGATCCAGCCGAGCAGATCCTCACGACTGACCGTCCCCAGCACCGCCGGATGATCGGCGGCCATGTGGGCCCGGATCTCGGTAATCACGTCATCGTCGTTGTCACCGCGAGCGACGAACCCGCACTCGCACCGGATCAGCTTCGCCATCGGACACTCCCTCATCTCCGCACTGCGTTCACCGTGTCGGACAGAGTATTGCGAAGATGGTTGGCGTGAACTTGGCGTCGCCCCACATGCGGATCCAGGTCTGCGGGCCGCTGGCTGTCGATTACGACGGCCGGCGCCTCGACGCAGGTCTGCCGGGCCGCCAAGGACGACTGCTTTTCACCTTTCTTGTCGTCAACCGGCACCGCCAGATCCCCCGCGACGAGCTGGCCGAAGCCCTCTGGCGCGAGCCCGACCCCGCGGCCATCGACGCCCGGATCAACCCGCTGCTGTCCAAGCTTCGCCGCGTGTTCGGTCCGAACGCCGTCGACGGCCGCGCACTCCTACGGCTGAACCTCCCGGGCGCGTGGGTCGATCTCGAGGCCGCCGTCGAGGCCATCCACCGGGCCGAATCCTCCGTCGCCCAACACGACTGGACTCGCGCCTGGGGACCGGTTCAACTCGCCCTGTTCGCCGCCGAACGCGGATTCCTGCCCGGCGAGGACGCCCCCTGGATCACCGAGATCCGCGGCCAGGTCACGGCGCTCCGTCTGAGGGCCCTCGAGTGCTACGCCGCAACCGAACTCGGCCTCGGCGGTGCCGAACTCGCCGGTGCCGAACGCGCCGGCCGCAAGCTCGTCCAACTCGCACCGTTGCGCGAGAGTGGCTACCGCTACCTCATGCAAGCACTCGCCGCGCAAGATAACCTCGCCGAAGCCCTCGCCGTCTACGGTCACCTCGCCCGCTGCCTACGCGAACAACTCGGCGTCTCCCCAAGCCCCGCCACCCGGGCACTTCACCAACGCCTTCTCGCGACGACCTGACACCACCACCCTTGCCCCCGGCCGGCGGGACTGCGCAATGACTGAATCTCCCCACTCGGACTTTCTCGCGGGAAGCCGGCCCCGATCGTGGCTTCGTCTTCGAGATGGAACGATTCGCATCCACCCTCACCGACGGACGCGGAGTGTCCTCCGGCGCGCTGCGGGTCATCATGATCTTCAGGGTGGAGGACGGCGAGTGGAAACTCGTCCATCGCCAGGCCGACACCCTGACCGAGTTCGGCGCGACTGACGATGCGAACGATCAGCCGGTCCGTCGGATGACGACGCTGCACACCGCCTACCGGGTCACCGATCTGACGGTCTCGCTCGACTTCTACACCACCCTCGGATACCGCGAGCTCGGTCGCGTCGACCTGGGCCACGGCAACAGCCTCACGATGCTCAAGTTTCCTGACGAGGACGTCGTGACCCTCGAACTGGTCCACCGCCCGGCCGACCATGACGTCGACATCGGCACCGGGTTCAGCCATCTCGTCGTCCAGGTCGACGACATCGCCGCCATCGTCAAGGCCCTCACCCGTGCCGGACTGCAGCCCGGGCCGCTGGAACACCACGAGGCACCGGACGGTCCGATCACATCATGGCTCACCGATCCCGACGGCTTCCGCATCGAGCTGGTGCAGTGGCCGCCAGGTCACGCCGACGGCATCTCTATGCCGACTTCGCTCAGTAGGACCGGACGCGTGACATCGGGCACGAGGCGGATCGAAATACTGAGCCCACACGACGCCCGGCCCGGAGTTGGAGTTCGTGCAGATGGCGCCAGGAAAGATCGTCACCCTACCCGTGCACGCAGCGGGAGCGGCCGCCGCGCGAGAGGCCGTCTCCACCCAGGAACCTGGCGGCGCCGACGGCCGCCCCTCCCCCGTGACGGGACCTCGTCCCGGCTGAGGATCGGCATGCAGGACGTCACCGGCCCGCCCAGAGCAAGATCACGGATTGATCGGAAGGGATCCAGGACTGGGCCTGCGGCATCGCTGCCGCGACAGCTCGGTGCGGCACCGACATGGGAAGCTGACTGCGTGCGCAAGCTGACCGTTCTCGGAGGTACCGGCGCGTTTCCTTTGCCCGGTCAGGCTTGTAGCGGCTTTTTGCTCGACTGGGACGGCTTTCGGGTCGTGCTCGACCTCGGATATGCCACCTTGCCACGCCTGCTCGCGCACACGCCCAGCGCCGACGTGGACGCCGTGGTGATCACTCACGAACACCCGGACCATTGCATAGATCTGCACGGCCTGTTCCGGATCCGCCTCTACGGCGGACGTGCCACTGAACGGCTGCCGCTGTACTGCCCGCCCGGTGTACTGGCCCGTCTGGCCGGGCTGGAGCCGGGCGCGGATCTGCAGAGCGTGTTCGACGTCCATGATCTGCCAGGCTCCTACCAGCTCGGACCGTTCACGCTGAGCTGCGTCGAGCTATCCCATTTCGTCCCCAACGTGGGAATCCGCCTCGACACCCCCACCACCGCGATCGCGTACACCGGTGACACAGGACCTGATCCACTGCTTGTCGAGCTGGGGCGTGACGTCGATCTCTTCATCGTCGAAGCGACCGACCGCCCCGGCGAAACACAGCAGGAGTTGCGTAACCTGCTTACCGCTGAAGAAGCCGGACACTGGGCTGCGCGTGCCGGCGCAACTCGACTGCTTCTGACACACTTTTGGCCCGGGAACGACAGGCAGGCTGCAGTCCTCGCCGCGCAGAACTTCTTCGACGGTGCCGTGTTCATCGCCGACCAGGACCTCGAGATTCGCTTCGATTCGGACAACCAGGGACATTCGAAAGACCTCGACCGTTAGGACCGCGCTGCCGTGGGGTCGTGTTCCGGCGATGGCCACAACGCCACGAGCCCGCAGACCGAACCCTCTGCGGCGCTATTTTTCGCGCGCCGCAGACCACCAAGATCGCCGCCGCCACGTAGCGGGATCGGTTACCGGTGCGGTGTCTGTGGGGCCGGGGTCCCGCTACTGTCGGAGAGGACATCAAGGGTGGGCCAGGGTGGGCCTTCCCGGAGCACGCCAAGGATGTCTTTGCCGAGTTGGGGCCCGTTGGGGAACTCGTCGGCGACGTCCCAGCGCCAGGCGGCGACCATCGCGAGAACGATCCGCCGGCATTCCTGAACGTTTAGAGACCCGCCAACGGCAAGGACCTTCTGCAGAACGAAAGCGCCGCAGCCCGAAGACAAGGGGGGTCAGCCCGATGGCGGATCGCGGAGCGTTGACGGGAATTTGTGGGCAGCCTCAGCTTAGGCCGGCGCCAGCGTTGAGGACGTCGGTGTCCGGGCCGCTATGCGGTCGGGAGCGATGCCGAGTTGGCGGAGCAGGCCGAGTTCGTCCAGACGGCCCCATCGTTCGACGATCTTGTCGTTCTGGATGCGGAAGATGTTCACCCCGGGCAGGGTGATCGTGTGTCCGGTGCCCGGCACCCCCATCAGCGGTCCTTGGTGGGTGCCGGTGGCGGTGAACCGTTCGACCACGATGTCGTCCTCGGCGACGAGTTGATCAAGATCGCTGTGCCAGTCCGGCATCGCCGCCCGGAACATGACAGCGGCCTGCCGCATCCCTTCCGGCCCGGCGGGTGCGCCCGGGAACGGCGGGTCGTGATTGACGAAGTCCGGCGCCAGATACCGGTCGACCGCGGCGAGGTCGCCCCGGCTGAACAGGTCCCGGATGAACGCCTCGACGAGATTCTTGTTGGCGGTGGTGCGGGTGGTTGTCATGACCGAATCGTCCTGCTCGACGTGCCGGTGAACCATCCCAACAAGTTGGGGGACGCAAAATCCGTCGTCGGTAGCACACTGACAAGGTGAGGAGCACAGTCGGCGCGGCCAGAGCGGAGAACGCGTTCGTCCGGCTGTGTCACAGCGGCCTGGGTGTCAGCGAGTTGCAGCCCAGGGTGCTGTCGTCGTTGCGCACTTTGATGCCGGTCGACGCCGCGTTTTTCCCCACCGCAGATCCGGAAACCTTGTTGTTGACCGGGGCCTATGTCGAGGATCCCTTGGGTGCGTCGACCCCGCTGTTCCTGGCCAACGAGTTCGGCGTCCCCGACGTCAACAAGTTCACCTCGCTGGCGACGGCGCCCACGCACGTGGCCACGTTGGACCAGGCGACGCGCCACGACCGCACCGTCAGTTCACGGGCCACCGAGATCATGGCGCCGCTGGGTTTGGGCGACGAACTGCGCGCCGCGTTGGTCGTCGGTGCGGACTGCTGGGGGTATCTGTGCCTGCACCGGTCGGACCATCCGCTCGGCTTCACCGCCGACGAGGTCGCTCTGGTCGCGCGGCTGAGCCCGCATATCGCGCACGCGTTGCGACAAGGCCTGTTGCTCAACGGATCCGCTCGACAAGGCACTAACCCGGCTCCCGGAGTCGTGCTGCTGGCCGACGATCTGAGCACGGTCGCGATCACCGACGACGCCGAGGACCTGCTCTCCCAGATCGACCCGAACCGGGGCACCACAAGCCGTCTGCCGGTCGCCGTCTACACCGTCGCCGCCGCGCTCATGGCGATCGAGAACGGCATGGCGGCCTCGCAGGCTCAACCGAGTGCCCGGGTCCGGACCGCCTCCGGGCGATGGTTGAGAGTGCACGCCTCCCGCCTCCACGGATCACCAGGCGACGCCAGGATCACCGTCATCGTGGAACCCATCGATGCGCGCCTGACCGCGCCCCTCCTGCTCGTAGCGCACGGCCTGACCCCCCGCGAGGCGCAGGTCGCCACGCTTGTCCTGCGTGGTGAATCAACCAGCGTCATCGCCGACACCCTGCACATCTCACGACACACCGTGCAGGACCACCTCAAAGTCGTTTTCGACAAGATTGGTATCCACAGCCGCCGGGAACTCGTCGGACGCCTACTGGGCGCCGGGGCTCGCACATCATCCGTGTGAGGCCTCGCCCCCAGGCGTCTCGATCGGCCTAACCATCACAGCCAACTTCCGGACATGTCGATCCGGGACACCTCGGACTTGGAGATCCCCGCGTCGGAGCCCATCGCGGCGACCAGATCATCCACCCCGCGGGTCGAGATCCCACCGACATAGGCCTCCATCCCACCGCGTACAGGGCCCGGTCGATCCGCCGCCGCGGAGACAGGATCGACGGGCACAACGACCCCTTCCGCAGTTTCGGGATCGGTAGCTGCACATCACCAGCCTGGGTGGTCAGCAACCGCGGCCGTGACCCGTTGCGTTCGGTCATCCGCGGCGCGATCCGCTCATAGCGCTCCGCGCCGATCGCACCCGAGGCCTCGAGCTCGATCAACTCCGGCAACGCGACCTGCACCGCATCACGGACAAGATTCACCCCCTCCCCGGTCCGGAATGCTTCCAACAACTCCGACAGGGCAGGCTGGGACAAGGCCATCGGTGGGCTCCCTCGCAGTGTCTGCTTGGCCGTTCAAACCGAAGATCACCCCGATGGCCACCCACAACACAACAGGCGCGCCGTCACCCCAAACCCCACCACCCAAGGGGACTCAAACAGCACGGGCGATGGACCCTCGCTACAGGACGCAGATCGTCCGTTACAGCCCCTACCGTGTGGGACACCATCGCAGACGGGAGTGACACGGTGATGCAACGAGACACCACGACAGTGGTCCTTGTGGGCGGGCTCTGGCTCGACGGGTCCGTGTGGGACACAGTTGTGGGCGATCTCGAGCGGGCCGGACACCGCCCGGTCGCGTTGACCCTGCCCGGTCAGGGCGACGGACGCAGCGAAGCTTTGTTGGACGAACAGGTCTCAGCCGTGGTCGCTGCCGTCGATGCCGCAGCTGGACCGGTCGTGCTGGTCGGGCACTCGGCCGCGGCGTCGCTGGTCTGGGAGGCCGCGGATCGGCGCATCGATCGGGCGGGGCGGGTCGTGATGATCGGCGGCTTCCCGTCGCCGCCGGGCGCGGCCTACGCCGACTTCTTCCCAATCGTGGACGGCGGCATGCCGTTCCCCGGTTGGGAGGCGTTCGAGGGGCCTGACAGCGCCGATCTTGACGATGCGATGCGGGAGCGGTTCGCGCAGGCATCGATTCCCGTCCCGGTCGGGGTCGTCCAGGGCACGGTCGTACTGACCGACGAGCGTCGCTACACCGTTCCCGTGACGCTGATCTGCCCGGAGTTCTCACCCGAGGAGGCAAGGGAGTGGATCGCAGCCGGTGATGTTCCCGAGCTCGGACGCGTACGGGACCTCGCCTTCGTCGACATCGACTCCGGACACTGGCCGATGCTGACCAGGCCTCATGATCTTGCGGCCAAGTTGGACGAGATGGTCACGCAGGATTGGTCGTGACCTACACCGTGATCCCGCTGGACGAGTCGAGCTGGGAGGGTTTCGCGGAGCTGGTCGATCGCAACAACGGGATTTTCGGTGGTTGCTGGTGCGTCGCCTTTCACGAGATCGGCAACGACTGCGGCCCGTCATACCGGAAGGCCAAGGAGGACCGCGTCCGCTCAGGGCGCGCGCACGCAGCGCTGGTGCGCGACGAGAGCGGTGCGGTCCAGGGCTGGTGCCAGTTCGGCTCGCCCGACGAGCTGCCGGGCATCAAGAACCGGGTCAAGTACGAGCAGGGGCCGCCGCCCACGCCGGACTTCCGGTTGGCGTGCGTGTTCGTCGACAAGCGACACCGTAAGCAGGGCATCGCCCGGGCGGCGGTCGAGGGCGCGCTCGACCTCATCGGGCGCGCCGGAGGCGGGCTCGTCGAGGCGATCTCCGAGGTGACCGACGGTCGCGTTGCACAAGACAGGTTCCTGTTCACCGCCACCGCCGAGCTCTTCGAGGACCTCGGCTTCGAACGGGTCCGGCAGATCGGCAAACACGCTTGGATCCTCAGCCGTCAGGTGGACGCCGTCGCAGCAGACGGATGACCGCTCGGCCGTCGACGAAGTCGTCGCAACGGCCGCTGGTTCAGCGGACGGGCGCCCTCACAACTCGGACCCTGGACAAGGCCCCCCGCACTACTCGGGCCGTGGACTGGGCATGCTGTGACCATGACCGGAACAAACAGTTCGTCGTTGAAGAGGATCGGGCTTGAGATCCTGGGATGGCTCCTGCTCGCCGCCGGCGTGGCGGCGCTGGTGCTGCCTGGTCCCGGACTGCTGCTCCTCGCCCTCGGCCTGTGGGTGCTGGCGAAGAACTACCGGTGGGCCGACCGGCTGCTCGACCCGGTCAAGCGGGCCGCGTACAAGGGCGCATCCGAAGGCGTGCGGACCTGGCCGCGGATCGTCATGTCGACACTGCTCGGGCTCGGGCTCATCGCCCTGGGGGTCTTCTGGGGCATCCGGCCGCCTGCACCGGAGTGGTGGCCGCTGGCCGAGAAGTGGTGGCTGCTCGGCGGTTGGGGTACCGGTGCGTTTCTCATCGTCTCCGGCCTGCTTGCGCTCGGCCTGCTCAGCTGGAGCATCAAGAACTTCCGCTACGGCGACATGACCCTTGAGAAGGTCTATGAGGAGCAGCACCTCAACGACAACCCGCGGCGACAGGACTGAGCCCGCCCCATCACCCTGGCCCCGACCGGCCTTCCGCCGGCTCGAGGGAGCCGATCTTTCGACGGGCCCGACGAGCACGTGACCGCACCGGAAAAGCCGATGCCCGCCGGCCAGTGCCCGGGCTAGCCTGCCCGGATGCCCCTGCGCCTCATCGCGGTGACCTTCGACGCGGACCACCCGCACGAAGTGGCGGAGTTCTGGGCGGGCCTGCTGGGCCGGGAAGCCGTCGGCGAACCCGGCGGAGTGGCGGTCCCCGGCGATGACAACCAGGTGGGGCTGCGGTTCAGGCCCGGCGCCGGCAAGCCATCGGGGACACACCGATTGCACCTTCACGTGACCAGCACCAGCCTCCCGGACCAGCAGCGGACCGTGGACAGGGCGGTGAACCTCGGTGCTCGCCACGTCGACGTCGGTCAGCTCCCGGAAGACGGCCATGTGGTGCTCGCCGACCCGGGGGGCAACCTGTTCTGCGTGATCGAGCCGCAGAACGACTTCCTCGCCGGCACCGGACTTCTCGGCGAGGTCACCTGCGAGGGCAGCAGGACGGTTGGTCTGTTCTGGCGTGATGCGCTGGAGTGGCCGCTGGTCTGGGACCACGGCGGGCAGACAGCGATCCAGTCACCGCTCGGCGGCACCAAGCTCTCCTGGGACGAGGAGGGCATGGTGTCGGTGCCCGGGTCGAGCGGGCAACGATTCGACCTGGCGGCCGTAGATCTCGGCGTCGAGGGCGACCGACTGGTTGCGCTCGGCGCCACCCGGATCCCCGAGACAGACGGGCTGATCAGGCTCTCGGACCCGGACGGCAACGAGTTCAGCGTTGGCCAGGTCTGAGCCGACGATGCTCGGTGTGCGCAGTGGCGTGGCCCATCGACGTCACGACTTCGCTGAAAGCCCGTTCTGCCGAATAGTCCAGGTTGACCAAGACCGGGAGTTCACAGCTTCTGGTTGTGAATCCGCCGTCCTTGAGAGGATCGGGTCCGGCGTGCAACGGTGAACTTCCGCCGGTACGCGAGAGCTGAAACGAACGAGAATGCTGCGAACACCGACACGACCGACCCGAATGAGAACGCGGAGCCGACGGACGCGAACGACCCGACGGAGCCGACGGACAGGACGGAACCCGACGAGCCGATGCTCAGAATGGATCCGCTGGACGCGATCGACAGGATCGAACCCGACGACCCGATCGACAGGATCGAGCCGCCGTCAGGTCGCACTTTGCCGCCCGTGGAGCTTTTGCTCGAGTACATGCCCCATATCCTGCCAGACGGCCCTCGCCCGTCCGAGAATGCTTCCAGCAACTCTGGCAGGGCAACCTTGACACGGCGAAACGCAGGGAGTACAGCTCATGCCCATCAAATTCGAGAACGTCGGCATCGCCGTCCGCGACCTCGAGAAGACAATTGCCTTCTTCACGGACCTCGGATTGACCGTTCTCGGCCGTGACACAGTCAGCGGGGAGTGGACCGACACTGCGGTCGACCTGGACGGCAACCACGCCAAGATCGCCATGCTCCAGACGCCAGACGGCAGTAGTCGCATCGAGCTGTTCGAGTACATCCACCCCAATGCGATTGAGACGAAGCCGACCCGGCCCAACGAGATCGGGATGCATCGCGTCGCGTTCTCGGTGGACGACCTCGACGAGGCCCTCGAGATTGCGGCCAGGCACGGCTGCCACCCGCTGCGCGGCGTGGCGACGTACCGGGACGTCTACAAACTCACCTATGTCCGCGGCCCCAGCGGCATCATCGTGATGCTCGCCGAGGAGCTGACCAAGAGCTGACACCGCTGTCGATCCGCAGGGAGGGTCGTGCCCAGAGCGTCGGTGACCGCCTGCGACAGTGCGGTCTTGCAACCCGTTTACTCCGCAAAGGCGACCAGGGCTGCCGACAGGAATTTCGACCTCTGCCACCGGAGACGTGACGCGGACCTGCGACCGACAGCTGGCCCCGGCCTGCATCAGTCCGCCTACTCAACCTGGTGAGGATGTTGGGTGCGAGCGCGTCAGGCGCCGGCGCTTCCCTCCGCGCCCCGCGTCAGTGAGTACTGGTTGCGGCCTGCAAGATGACGTCGGTGACAACATGCGGTCGGGCCGCAGGGAGGTCGTGCCCGCTATGGGTGGTGACTACTCTCGCACCTGCCCGCTGGGACACGAAATTCTGCGCTGCAGGAGGGATTGCGTTGTCGTCGAGCGCCACAATGGACCATTTCGGGGTGCCCGCCGGCGGGCTCACGGTCGTTGCCTCACCGAGCGGCCGCGGCGATCGGCCGCTGAACGACCGCGGCGGTGGCGACCTGTCGATGGTCCAGCCCGCCCGCATACACCTTCTCGCAGGTCGCCGGATTGACATACAGGTCAGTGCCGGTTGGTTCGGGCCGGGCTATCAGGTTGTCGCCGGCGAGCAGTGAACCCGGGTACTGGTACGTCAGGTCGGCCGGACTCTCGCCGGCCACCGGGATGTAGGCGGCGCCGTAGACCAAGGCCTTGACGTTGGCGTCCGAGGCGCCCGCAGCGCTGACGAGAAAGCCGGCGTAGGAGTGCCCGACGAGTACGACCGGACCATCGATGGTCGCGAGAACGCTCTGCAGGTAGGCGGTATCGGACGCCACTCCGCGCAACGGATTGGCCACGGCGACCACTTGGTAGCCCTTGTGTTGCAAGACGGCAATCTCGCCGCTCCAGCTCGAGGAGTCGGCGAAGGTGCCGTGGACCAGCACGATTGTCGGCTTGACTCCGTGGCTCGGCTGGGTCGAGGTCGATCGGTGCGTCGGATGATGTTCGGCGCCGGCACTGGCCGCAGTCCCGGTGACGGCGAGCACGGCGGTGGCTGCAACCAGAAAGATGCGGAGAAAGCGTTTCATCATGGTCCTTCTCAGGTTCGTAGTGGTCGACGATTCGGTTCGATGCACCTGCTGCGCGCGGTCATCGGGTCGAACCGGCGTGCACGGATCGGTTCGACGACCTCGACCCTGACTGACATCCGCGGAGCATCGCCAATGCCGATTAGGTGCGCCGTGATGCCGAACCGGCATCGCAGGTCTGCTTGGGCTCGCGGGTGCGCGATGGCTCACGCGGTGTTGGCGTTACCGCTCTGAGGCCACCTCTGACGTGGAATCGGAGAGAGGTTCGAGCTCACGCCTGCACAGCTCCACGAACGCATCGAGATGCGGCATCATCCGCCGCGGATCGTAGGCGTGTCGGCGACCACCACGAAATACCGAAGGCGTCGCAGATCCAGATCGTCCACCACCCGGGCATCCTACGACCCGTTTCCTGCCGGACCCGGGGGCGGCAGCTTCTGGCTCGCTGATCGACGGCCGCGGGCTCGCGGCCGGTTCCTCCAGCAGACCGGCCGCCCCTACTCTGCCTCGCTGAGATGGACCATGGCGTCATAAAGCTGCTGGTACGTCATCGGCGGTTCGGGGATCGCATGTGCCCGCTCAGCCCGGTAGGCGTCGAGCATGAGGTAGAGGTAACGCCGCCAGGCGTTGGGCGCCGTGGTGCTGGTGGCGTCGATGATTCGACCGTTGGACCAGATGAGGTTGACGATGTCGGCCTGGGTGATATCGGGGCGAGCCTCGCCGGCTTCTTGGGCTCGGGTGAGCACCTCCTCGATTTGTCGGCACATCTCGTCGTGGATGCGTTCGGTGTCGGCGCTGCCGGGGAAGCGGCGGGAGAGGAAGTCGTTGAATCCTCGATCTCCTGCCTGCATGCCGAACAGGTTCTCCAAGTAGCAGACGAATCCTTCCCACGGATCGTCCATCTCCAGCGCCTTGGCGGCCCCATCGAGAAACTCTTGGAGCCGAGGTTCGAAGGCGGCCGTGAGCAGGTCCAGGCGCGTCGGAAAGTGCCGATACAGGGTGCCGATGGCTACGCCCGCTTCGCGTGCGATCTTCTCCAACGACGCATCCACGCCGTGCAAGGCGAATTCGCGCTGTGCCGCCGCGATGATCTTGCCGCGGCGCTCTCGGGCATCGCGGCGCGGGGATCTCCGCATCTGCCCAACGTCGCTCGCGCTCACTTCCCTCAATCTACCAAGGATGCCGAGGGCAGCCTCCGATCATCTGCTGCTCCTGACGCTGCCGAACGACGGGGATCAGAACCCCCTGAACCTGGCGGCCTCCGGAATAAAATGAGGCACCCCTCCGGTTACAACCTCGAACTCAAGTGCTGCGCCCGAACAGCATCGCCCGCTCACCCGGACACCACGGAGGAACACTCACCATGACCACCATCACCATCATCGGCTCCGGCAACATGGCCACCGCCATCGGCACCAGGGCAGCGAAGCACGGCCACACCATCGAGCTCATGAGCCGCAACACTGCCACAGCTCAGGCACTCGCCGACCAGATCGGCAACGGAGCCACCGTCGGCACGTACGGCGCAACGCCGGCGGGTGACATCGTCATCCTGGCCGTCCTGTCCACCGGCGCGGTTGAAGTGGTCGCGCACTACGGTGATGCGCTGGCCGGCAAGATCCTCGTCGACATCACCAACCCGTTCAACGCCGACGCAAGTGGACTCGTGACCACCGAGGGCAACTCGGTGTCCCAGCAGATCGCCGCCGCCGCCCCCGAGGGCGCACACGTCGTGAAGGCATTCAATTCGATCTTCCGCGGCGTCCTTGCTGAGGACAAACCCCTGGACGTGTTCTTCGCCGGCGACAGTGCCGAGGCGAAAACGCATTTCGCGGCGTTTCTGAAGAGTCTGGACCTGCGGCCCCTCGACGCAGGAGGGCTCGACATGGCCTACGTCCTTGAATGGACCGGCATCCTGCTCATGGGGCTGGCGCGCAACGGCGCCGGCTTCGACCTCGCCTTGGGCGCCGATGTCCTCTGAGGTTCGCGTCGTCACGTGAGAATGCCGGGGTGCGCCCGCCGATCATCAGGCCGTTCCGTCGACGACGACATCCGCCCGTGACCGGGTGTCGTCGGCGGTGAAGAACGACTGTTCCTCAGCCATCCAGAGTTCCCAGAGCCTCCGACGGGTCTCGCCGTCACGGGCGATGCCCCGCCGCAGTCGCTCGGCTGCGGGCGCGTCCACCCAGACCCGGCAGGCCAGCGAACCGGCGATCTCCGCCCGCGTGCAGGTCACGCCCTCGAACAGGACGTAGGGATGCCAGGCCACCGTCTTGTACCCGGCCAGACCGTCGCCGAATTCGTCGCCGGCCCAATCACGGACCTGGAACGTGGCGTCAGCGCCCTTGAGGAGCGGTCGCACCACTTCCGCGGCGAACCGCGGCCACCACCCGGCGAAGTTCGTCCAGGACACGAAGTCATCAATCTCGACCACTGGCGCGTCGAGTTCCGCAGCGACCACCCGCGCGAGGGTGGATTTGCCGGCACCGGAAGGGCCATCGATACCGACGATCCGGATTCCGGAAACCGGCGCGCTTCGGGCGACTTCGGCAATCCGCGTCGCCACCACGGTCATGCTGTCCACGAGTTCAAGTCTGCCGGTGTCGGCAACTGCGATCTGTACCCACCGATGAGGAGAACTGGCCGCGGTTGCGGTCGTGCCCGGCCAGGACGGCCCCCGGCTGGTTGACAGCCAATGCGGCTACCGGGGCCAGCGTTGCGGCGATCATGCCGGCCGACCGGCCGGACCGCCCGCCCGCACGCAAGGACTGGTTCCGTCGCCCGAAGTCTGCTCACCCTCGCCTGACAATGTCGACCGAGATCTCCACCGCCGGAATCGATTCCCGGTTCTCGAGCCAGTGTCGCGTGTTGGCATCCTCGCGCCAACCCACTCCCGGCCCGTAGTCCGTGGTGAGTCCGTCCCGGTGGTCGGTGATCGTTCCTTGCAGGACGTAGACCACCCCGGGTCTGTCTCGATGGTCGTGGACAGGGCCGAACACAGCCCCCGGCTCCATGGTCACCATCCGCATCCGAAGTTGCCGCCCTGCCATCCCGTCGATCTCAGGCCCAAGGTCAACCGTTGCGAGCAACTCCACCGCAACACCTTTCGTCTGAGGCGCCACCTGTTCGTCGCCCATCTCGCTCCTCCGGGTCTACCTCGTCAAGGGTGTCATGGCGTTGGTCACTTCAGTGGTTCTCGGCGGCCGGCATGGCCCATTCCGCGCCATGATCGCCCACATCGAGATCCGCCCTGTCCCCCGGGCTCGAGGTCATCGTGGAGCACACCCCGCGGTGAGACATCCACCGACCGGCCCACCCGAACGAGATACCGAGTGCGTTGAACGCGCAGTGTGTCAGGTCGCTCGGCCGAGCGTGACGGCAGCGGTCGCGGTAGCAGTGCCCCGAAGATAGCTGATGGTCACAGTGGTGCCGGGCGGCAGGGATCGGATAGCGGCAATGAGTGCGTCGGCGGAGTCGACCGGGAGTGCTCCGACCTTGGTGATCACGTCGCCGGTCCGGGTCCCGGCCAGCTGCGCGGCGCCACCGGTCGTGATCTCCCCGACCAGGGCGCCGTCAGGGATCGCCGTGGCACTCGTGGCGTTGTCGGAGAGGGCGGCGCCGGAAACGGCGTGGGTTGCGGTTCCGGTGTCGATGAGCTCCTGGCAATCGTCCTCGCCTGGTTGATCGGGATGGCGAAGCCGACGCCGATGTTGCCGCTCTGCGACCCGCTCAACGAGTTGCTGCCGCAGCGATGCGATCGCGGAGTTGATACCCACCACCTGGCCGGCTGCGTCGACAAGCGCGCCACCGGAGTTACCCGGGTTGATCGCGGCGTCGGTCTGGATCGCATCGATCACGGTCGGGTTGGTGGTTTGCGTTGTGTTGCCGTTGCCGAGCCCAAACGGGTCGAGCTGCTGCTGTTGGTTCTCCTCCTGGGTTTCGACCGGCCGGTTCAGAGCCGAGACGATGCCTGACGTCACGGTGCCGGACAGGCCCAATGGCGAGCCGACCGCGAGGACGGGGTCACCCACCTGTATCGCCGAGCTGTCACCAAGGGAAGCGGCGGACAGTCCGGTCTTTGCGACCTTGATCACGGCGAGGTCGTCGAGGGAGTCGGTACCGATGATCTTCGCGCTCGCGCTGGTGCCGTCGTTGAAGTCACCGGACGGCCACACTCGTCGCTGCCGCGACCACGTGGTTGTTGGTGAGGATGTAGCCGTCCGACTGGAGGACGATGCCCGAGCCTTCCTCGGCGGAGTTGCCGGAGGTGGCGAGGATCGAGACGACGGACGGTAGGACAGCGGAGGCCACCTGTTCCACGGTGGTCGTGTCGGCAGTGGCCAGACTGGCCGAGACCGGCAGCCGGCGGCACTCTGCTGGCTCAACGAGCTGTCTGTGACAGCGGTCCTCGAGCCTGACTGCCCGCTCAACACTCCGCCGCCGAACCCCGATGCCAGCGCCACCACCGCTGTGCCCGCGACCACGGCCGCCCATCTGCCACGACGATGCCGGATCGGCGAGCGACCCGGTGTCAGATCGCCGCCCGGCCGCACCGGTTGTGGGCCGACCCGCGTCGGCGCCTCATCCGGGTCGCGGTGATACCAGGTACCAGTGGGCGGCGGGCGGTGCGGGAGGATCCCCCGGGCCCCCGGCGGCGGAAGGAGGCTGGTGGGAGTCCTGGCCGGAAGGCGATCGGGCTGTGAAGATGTCTCGGTCATGGACCGAGAGTGCCGCGGCTCCGAACATGGGCATCGAGTGGCCCGAACCTGTAGAGGGCCCCATGAACCAGATGACGTGATGCGTGGTCGGAATTCTTGTACTGCAACGGTTTCCCTTGCACGGAATGGGTTCGGATCATGCCGGCACGCCGCCGCCCGATGGGCGGCGGTGGGCCGGGCGCGGTCCGATCGGATCAGGGGCCCATGCGCTCCCCGGATGGTGGTTCACCGAGGAGTTCGCGGCACCGATCCGGCTCACCTGCTCGGAGAGCTCGATGAGCCGATCGGTCGCGAGTTGTTGCCGGGCATCTTCGTGCATCACGGCCGGCAGTCGGGTCTCCGGGAGCCGCCGGAGACGCTCGAGGGTGGCGCGGTTGGCAACCGGCTCCGCCAGCCCGTCTTCGACGGCTTCGGCATACTGCCGCAAGGCCGCCACCCTGAGTCTGGTGGTGTGCAGATCCCGCTCCAGTTCGTCGTGAACTGCCGTCCACTCACTCGCGACCTGTTCGGCGAGTGGTCCCCGCCCGGTCGGTGGGGGTCCTGAGCTCCGCGCGGAGCTGCTGGAGATGCCAGGCCGCGACGGCAATCTCCCGGGCATCTTCGGCGGGATCCAGCTGGGCGCGGTGATGCTCGAGCACGTCGTCGCGCCAGGCGGTCGAGCCGACAATCTGCCGCGCCAGGCTCTGGGACCTGGCAGCGAGCACAGCTTCTTCCGGCCAGGTCGCCGGATCGGGACCCAATCCCCAGTCGGCAGCCGCTATCTCGATCCGATGATCCAGGAGGAGGTCCATCTCACGGGGACGCAGCAACCGCTGGGTGCGGAGCAGTCTGCGCTGCAGCATGGTCGCAACCACTGCGACCACGAACGCGATGAGAATCAAGGTGACCGTGGTCCATCCGGGCCCGTCGCCGAAGGCCAGCGCACCGACGCCGGCGGCGGCGGCGGCGATCACGGCAAAGGATTTCAGCAAGAACACCAGCAGGTCCCAGAGCACAGCCCGATCGGCGTCGAGGCGTGACCAACGACGTTGGACGGCAGCGGGAATCGGATCTGGATAGGCATACACGCTGAGCGGCGGGACCGGATCGGGCTCGACATCGCCGGGTGAGGTCATCGGCCGTCTCCATCTACCGTCGCCCGTAGCCGCCGTGGTCGCGGTGGGCGTCGGTGACGTCGCGATGGTCGGTGCTGACGCCGAGCACGCTGACCAGCGAAGCTCCGATGACGACTCCGGCGGCCAGCATGGCGAACAGTTGAGCGCGTCGCCGACGGGCGACGGTCACGGCGGTGCGCTTGGCGACGGCCGAGAGTTGGGTGATCCATGAGCGCATTCTGGCGATCATCGGTATCTCCTTGGTCGAGAGTGCATCTGCTGCTCCAGTTCTACCAGGTCTTGCTGTGCTGATGCTGTGCATCTGAGCCCAAACCGGTTCGGAGACAACAATAGTCGTGCCACGTTGATCAGCGCATGGCGAGGATGAGGAAAGCGGTGGCTCCGGCGGCGAGGCTGTAGACCGCGAAGGGGATCAACGTTCGGGTACGGAAGTACTTGTCCAGGAATTGGACGGACAGGTAGGCGCAGATGAACGATGCGGCGCTGCCGGCCGCGATCTGGCCGCCGATGCCGGCGCCCAGCGGACCGAACAGGTCCGGGATCTTCGAGACCTCCGGCGGCGAGGATGACCGGGGTGGCCAGGAGGAACGAGAATCTGGCAGCATCACGGTGGGACAGGCCCTGGGTGAGCCCGGCGACCATCGTGACGCCGGATCTGCTGATGCCGGGGAGCAGGGCGAGTATCTGGGCGCTGCCGATGACGATACCGCGGCCGAGGCGCAGGCGGGCCAACCGGGCGTCCGAGCGCCGGTCGTCATCGGCGTGCTCGAGGTGCGGTTGCTCGTGCGGCCCGGCTTCCGGCTCGGTCACCGGGCCCGTGGTGGCCGCGGGAAGCTGCCGGACCGAAACCCGTTCCGGTGCGGGCCGCCGACGGAGTCGTTCGCCGAGGAGCAGGATCAGGCTGTTCGCGAACAGGAACGCCGCCGCAGGCATCGGTCGTCCGAGCACGGTACGGAACAGGTGCTCGAGGAGCAGGCCGGCCAGACCGACCGGGATGGTGGCCAGGGCGATCAACCAGGCGAGCCGTTCCGCGTCCGTGCCGATCCGGCGGTAGCGGATCGAACTGGCGAACCCCCCGATGATGCGGACCCAGTTCTGGCCAGAAGAACACCAGCAGCGCGGCGGCGGTCGCCACGTGAAGCCCGACAACAAATGCGAGGTAGGGCGATTCGCCCGTCGAGACGCTGAGATCGGCCGCCCAACGGCCGCCGATCAGCGCCGGGATGATGATCGAATGGCCCAGGCTGGACACCGGGAACAGTTCGGTGACGCCCTGCAGGCCGCCGATGACGATCGCCTCGAGATAGCTGATGGTGCTCATCCGGCAGCAACCCTCCGCGTCGACAACCGACTCATCGGTGGGCCGAGCCGGGGGTCCGCCGCGGCCGCGCGTGGGCATCCGGCGGTACTCCAGTACCACCGGGAGGAGCGAGACGGCCACCACAACGGCGATGATCGGCAGCAGATACCGGTCGATCCCGGTGATCTTGGGACCCGAGCCAGTAGCCGGCCAGGGTCACGCCAAGCGACCAGATCAGGCCACCGACGATCTGCCACACGGTGAACAGGCCGACCGGTATCCGCATCATCCCGGCCATCGGGTTCATCACGGTCCGCACTACCGGGATGAATCGGGCCAGCACGATCGCCTTGGCCGGACCGTATCGCTGCACCACGTCGGTGACCCGGTCGACCCCATGGCGCAGCGCTGGGCGCTGGGTGCGCTCCAGCAGCCGGGTACCCAGCGTTCGGCCGATCCAGTAGCCGATCTGGGCGC
>CAWCOJ010000007.1:0-503631 GCA_963797145.1 uncultured Actinomycetota bacterium
GCAGCACGCCTCCTCCACCGACGATCCCGGCAATTACACCCGTGCAACCGGCCTGGCTCGCAAACCAACCAGGGAACCTCCAACAACCACCCGCGGATCACACGCACCGACGGAACCCCACCGGTCGGCCATCGCCAAGCCCATGTGAAGGAAGCAGTCATGTCGATCGACCAGGACCTGCCACCGGATCATCGACGCCCAACGGAACAACCGCACCGTCGTCATGGCCGCCACCGCCCGGCACGACCCGCTCGGCGACCTCCTCCAGATCGACGGCCACCTCATCGATATCACCCGGAGCCTGCACCGAGACCGCCTGTCCGTCGATCTGGCCGACCTGGTGGTCGTCGAGCAACCCGCCGGAGCCCTCATGGCGACCCACTCCATCGACGCCAGCCGGGCCCACACCCTGCTCGCTCAAGTTGGCCACAGCGCTGATCCGCCCGAGCTTCGATGGAGCAGGCGCCGACACCGGGTGGTGCCACCGCCGCCCACCGGCGGTGCCACGGAACGTTCCAGGAGGAAACGCAATGAATCACCCTGAACTGAATCCCAGGGTTGCGCTGGACCCTGCGGCTCGAGAACGCAGTCGCTCGACCGCCCCGTGCAGGCTTTGGAACTCTCGATCAAGTCCGTGTTCGGCAGCGGAAGGCGGTCCTGGCTACTGCGCGGCGAGTGGCTGGGCCATGCTGTGCACCCGTTGCTCATCGACGTCACGCTCGGCATCTGGATCTCCGCGAGCCTTCCTGAGCTTCTCGGCGGCCCCGAGCCGTCCGCGGCGGCCCAATTGTTAATCGGCAGCGGCCTTCTCGCCGCCGTGCCAACGGCGTGGGCCGGGTGGGCCGAGGGGGCGGCCGCGGGTCCACGCGACAAGCGAGTGGGCAGAGGTGCGTAAGGTCGCGACCCACCATCCCGCCTACGATTGACCCTCTTTGGGTGTCAGCTCCTGTGAGTGCTGACATTCAGGACCGGCCGGGCTGCTGGTCATCCAGACTGTCCACCCGGGTCGCTCCGTCCGGGGTGGTCCCGCGATCCGCTCGGTTGCTTCCAGCAGACGGCCGGGTCGTTCACGGCGCGGGCCAGCCGACCCCGAGGACGCCCAGCGGCCGCGACCCGAACCTCGCAGCACGCGCCTTGGCGCCCGATCAACTCCATCTCTCGGAATGACTCGGTCGCGTTGACGGTTCAGAACTGGTCCGCGGGGTGGGAGGGAACCGTGTTGTCCCGTCCAGGGGACGACCTCGGTATGACCCAGGCGCCGAAGGGGCACAGGGACCGGGGAGTCATTTCATGGGAGTTCTATGGTGCTGAGAAGATCAACGCGACCTAAATGCGCAGGTCAGAGGCTATTTCACGCCATAATCGCGGATTAACGGGTCTGCGACGATCTCGGGTGCGGTGGAAGGTTGCCCCCGGTCGCGAGCATTCGGTGTGTGCGGATTCTGGATGTCCTGAGTTGGGATGGGAGGTGCGTCGAGTTCGAGTTCGGATGATGCTGGCCAGCTGCCGTGCGGTGCTGTGTGAGTACATCGAGGTCGGGTCATTCACCACCCGATACCCAGCTATGTGACCGTCTCGCTGTCGTTCGCGGCTCTCCGCGGTTAAGACACTTGTCGCGTGCACCAGTACGAGATGTAGGCAGGCGTGGATCGACTGGGGGAGAACGAGATGGGGACGTCGAGGGCGGGATTGGCGACGCCGATGGACGTGAGCGAGCTAACGGGGATTCCAGTCGCGACACTTGCCCAGTGGCGATGGCGTAGAACAGGGCCGGACTACATCAAGCTCGGACGACATGTGCGATACAGCTGGCCGACCATCGAGCGTTGGCTGGAGAGCCAGACTCGCTCGGCCGCTGGCTAGGACGATGGCGGGCCGGCAGCGATGCCGCGACGCCCGATCGAGGTGGGGGAGCACGGCGAGGTCAAGCTTCTCGCTTGGGTACAGGACTCTGGCGCGCCTGCGATCCGCTCGTCGACGAGTCGCTCACGTGCAACCCACTGGACGGCCGAGGCCCGGGTCCGTGTCTCGGAAGGATCTGCGGGCCTGATTCGTGTCCGCGCTCGAGGTACCAGCAGGGCCGACGCGCGCTCGGCGTTGGACCGGGGGGTGGCTCAGATCCTGGCGCACCCGGCGGAGTATCGGGCGGATGCCGCGGTCAAGCTCACGCCCCGGATGGCGCTCCGTGTCTACGCTGAACAGGTCTGGATACCTGCGCAGCGGGCCAAAGTGGCGGCGGGCGACCGAGCGGTGGGTTCCCGGATCAGGTACGAGCAGGTCTTGAAGGCGAAGATCCTTCCGGTGTTCGGGCGAGTCCCGATCAGCAGGCTCAGTACGGGCGACATCGCCAGAATGCTGGCGATGCAGACGCCGGCGATAGCAAAGACTTGCCGAAGCGTCTTGAGGTCCATCCTCGATGCTGCCCTGGTTGACGGTGTGGCGTCGTCCAATCCGGCCGCGCAGTTGCCGAGGATCAGTCGTCCACGGGGGAGCATCCACCGCGCGAGCGGTCTGTCCAGCGACCAAGTGGTCCAGTTCCTGAAGGTGCTCAGGTCGGACATCCAAGCCTGTGACGCGGAACTGCCCGATGTGTTGGCGTTCATTGCGGGAACTGGTGTCCGGACAGGGGAGGCGCTCGCGTTGGCGTGGCAGGACGTGGACCTCGCGGCCGGAAGGGTGGTCGTGACAGCGACTGTGAATGCTGAGGGGAAGCGGCAGGTTCGACCGAAGACGAGCGCTGGCTACCGTGAGCTCAGCGTGCCTGTCTTCGTGCTCGACGTGCTGCGACAGCGCAGCTTTCGACGCAACCCGACAGAGACCGCCGAACATCCAGCATTGGTGTTCCCGTCCGATCGGCTAGGCCGCGGGGCCAGACGCGAGATGGACACGCCGCGGTGGGTGGGCAACTTCACCGGCCAGGTTCGCACGAGCGTCGACCGGCTCATCACAGAAGCGGCGCTCGATGCGGAGTTCGCCGGTGTGTCCGCCCGATGGTTGCGGAAGGCAGCCGCCCTTGCCCTGGACGCCGCGGGCATCTCGCCGCGGCAACTGGCGGACCAATTGGGCCATGCGCGTCCATCGGTGTCCTTGGACGTCTATACCCCCAGGATGGGGCACGGGCCGAGCGAAGCAGCAGACATCCTCAACCTTGAGTCGCGTGCAACCACGGCAACGCCGGCCGTCGCGAGCACCTCCGGGAAACCTCGCGATCCACGATCTTGATCTTGAGGTGATGTTTACCTTCTTCATCGCCAGTTTGCTTCAGATGCGGCCATCGGTGGTGAGGTGTCTGGAGATGAAAGCCGTTGGAAGGCACCAACTATAGCGACTCTTTGAGACCCACAAAACGTGCATAGGTCGAACCGTCAGGTCGTGGGTTCGAGCCCCACTCGCCCCACTGTTTACGCAGGTCAGAGGTCATAATGAGCGCAGCTAAAGGCGCTGAAAGGGTAAACTTTCTGGAGAAGTTTCCCTCTTTGCATCCAGAGGCGACACCCGCTCCCAAGCCCGCTGCTGCACGTCGCGACCCGACTGGACGTCGACCAACCACCGCAACCTGAACCTGACCGCCCGATGGGGCGCCGCACCCGGTAGCGGCCGAGCCACGTGCCTATCATCGTCATCGCCGTCTGGCTGGGCCGGCGGATCATGAACGTTTGACCGGAGGAGCCGGAAAGTGAGCACCGTCCGCCTGTCCACCATGACCATTCCCGCCGCCGGCCTCGGCGCGGACAACCCCCTGCCGCCGCTGACGTCAACCGAACTGCCGGCCCCTGCCCCGCGTGTTGCCTCCGCCGGCGAAGAGATGACCCGCAACCTCGGTTACGGAAAGATCAGATCCACCTTGCCGTACACCCTGCAGGACGGGTACTCGCGCGAGTTGATCGACACGGAGTTGACCACCGCTGTTGTCCAGAACGACGTGATCCGGGCCGAGTTCCTGCTGGATTTCGGCGGCCGCATGTGGTCGCTCGTTCACCTGCCTACCGGCCGAGAATTGCTGCATCGCAACCCCACCCTCCAGCTGGGCAACCTGGCCCTGCGCAATGCCTGGTTCGCCGGCGGCGTCGAGTGGAACCTGGGCACTACCGGGCACACGGCCTTGACCTGTGCCCCCATGCATGCCGGTCGGGTTGTCCGCGCCGACGGCATCGAGGTCTTGCGCTTGTGGGAATGGGAACGCATGCGTGAGTTGGTGTACCAGCTCGACATCTGGGCACCGCCAGGATCAGGCGTGCTGTACGTGCAGGTGCGCATCACAAACCCGAAACCTGAAGCCACGCCGGTCTACTGGTGGTCCAATATTGCCGTCCCGCAGAGTCGAGACGTCCGGGTCAGCGCCCCGGCGGCATGGGCGTGGCGCGGCCAGGACGGGACCGTGCTGGACTATGTGGACGCCCCTGTCGGCGGCCCGCTGACCTTGGACCATGCCAGTGACCATTTCTACGACATCCCTGACGGGCACCGGAAGTGGATCGCTGCACTCGCCGCCGACGGCGCCGGCTTGGTCCAGACCTCGACCGACCGGCTCCGCGGACGCAAGATGTTCCTCTGGGGGGCCAGTCGCGGCGCCCAACGGTGGCAGGAATGGTTGTCACCGCCCGGCCATCCATACCTGGAAATCCAGGCCGGCCTTGCCCGAACCCAACTCGAACACCTGCCGCTACCCGGCCGCGAAAGCTGGTCATGGACCGAGGCCTACGGATTGTTGCGCTCGGAGGGCGACATTCCGGCCGCGCTGGAACGCCTGATCCCACGGGCGACTCTCGAGGGTGTGCAAGGCAGTCTTGATCAGCCGCCCACCCAAGTGCTGCACAGCGGATCCGGTTGGGGCGCACTGGAACAACGGATCTGGGACTTCAACCTTCCCGGTACCCCGTTCCTGGATGCCACCATCGCTCGTCCCGAACAGCCTTGGTCCGAACTGTTGCGTACCGGCGACCTGCCCGTCCCCGATCCCGCCCAGCCGCCCGTCTCCTATGCCGTTGGCACCCAATGGCTGGCGCGGCTCGAGGCAGCCTCGGACTCCTGGTTCACCCACCTGCACCGAGGAGTCGCCCGTTACCACGCCGATGACGTCGCTGGAGCCGTCACCGCCTGGAACGCATCGCTGACCCTGGCGCACAACGCCTGGGCGCTGCGCAATTTGGCCGTCGTCGCGCACCAGCGTGGCCAGATTCCTGCCGCGGTCGAGATGCTCCGTCGTGCACATGCGGCTCTGCCCGGCCAACGAGCCATCACCATCGAGCTCCTGCGGGTGCTCACCACGGTCGATCCGATTGAGGCCCTTGTGCTGGTGGATGGACTTCCGACCGAACAGCGCGCGCACGGCCGGATCCAGCTGCTCGAATGCCGGGCCGCCATCGCGGCCGGACAATTCGCCCGCGCCGGAACTCTGCTCGACTCCGGCATGGTCATCGATGACCTACGCGAGGGGGAAGATTCCCTGGCGCACCTGTGGTTCAGCTACCACCAGGCACGGCTGGGGTCCGACAGCCCGCCCACGGCCGCGCTCCTGGAGCAGCGCTACCCCGTCCCGGCCGTCTACGACTTCCGGATGAAGGCTTGACCATCCGGCCGCCGGGCAGCTCCGCGGGCTCGAGCGGCATGTCCGGAATGCATCCCGGGGAATGCCGCCCACGGTTAGGGTGGCGCGGACAGCCCGGCGCCGGTGCCGAGCAACTCGTCCAACGCCGGCGAGAAGTCCAGGCTGGACAGTCAATGCAGGTACAGCAGCGGCAACACGTCGGCGACCTTCGGCGACTTCCGCGCCCACGCCGGCAGGATCGCCGACGAGAACCGCTGCCGCACCCCGGTTTGCGGGTCAACCCGCTTGTCGTTGACACGGGGTGCCTGCACCGTTGCCGCACCCGCACCGGTCACCACGTGCCGCGGCTCATGGGAGCCGTTTCGCGCCACCATCCGGTGGCCGGCATCATCACGGACATCCGCGAACCGGTGCTCGCGGCGGGCTCATCCACAGGTTTCAAGCATTGCTCCCCAGCGTTGGATGTGGGGCGCAGTGTCGCCGCGCACATCGGTCGCTGTGCGCCTCGATCAGCCGAGCGGCGCCATCAGCGCCATGGCAACCGCGGTGCTCAGCGCGTGCGCGGGGTCACCCTCATGGTAGGGGCGCTCGCTCGTCTCGATGTTGTCGAGGAACTTCTGATAAACAACCGCGCCGAAGATCGGACCGAGTGGCCGTGCCAACTCTGCGGCACGACGTCCTTCGCTGCCCGGCGCGACCCGTGACCACTCACTCGCCCATATGTCGATCGCATCGAGCTGGTCGGCCGGGGTGAAGTACTCGAACGAAGGTCGCAGGTCGAGCATCGGGTTGCCGATACCGCAGTCGCCCCAATCCAGGATCCGGTAGTTGCCGGCCGTTCCGCGCACGTTGCCCGGATGAAAGTCGCCGTGCACCAGCGTGTCCGGAATGCCGCACGCGTCGAGCGCTGCGAACCGCTCGGGTAGACCCTCGACGAGATCGTCGAGGTTTCGCCGAGTCCGGTCGTTCAGCTCATGCCGATTGCGTTCGACTACGGTATGGATCTGCGGCAGCGCCGCGGCGACACGCTTGTCCTGCACCCCCAGTGCCTCCAGCTCAGCAACCCGGAGGCTCCACTGTGCCTGCACGCCGATCAGCAGACGTGCCATGCACCGCAGGTCGTCGCCGCGGGCGTCGTATTGGTCTTGGCCGGCAACATCAGCGAGCAACACTCGGTTGGGCGCGGCGCCCAGCACCGTAGGCACGACCTGCTGGTCGAGCAGAGGCATGACCGCCGCTTCGGATGCACAGAAGGGTGGAGTGACCTTCAGCCAGACTGTGCCGACCACGGTCCGCAGCCGCCAGATACTCGAAAGATTCCAGGTCCGCACTTGCGTGGGCGGCGCGGTCACGGCGATACCGCGCTTCGCCAGAACGTCGGTGGCCCAATCCAGGTCGCGTTGATGACCGCCGGGGTTGGCGTAGGAGAGCCGGTTGGGGTGCGGCAGGAGTGGATCAACCGGCCACGCACGCAGCTCGACATCCGTTGGCGGGGAGCCGACCTCGACGAGGTAGGCGACTGCTCCGCCACCAGGAAAGGACGCCTCGCTCGGCATTTCGAGGATGCGCAACACACGCACATCGACGCCCAGCGCTGTCCGAGCAGTCGTCACGATGTCCTCCACGTCGCGCCACCACGGGTTGGCCACGGTGAACGGAGCCGCGGCGCCCAGCAGGGCGCCGGCGGCGGTGCACAACACCAGTGAGACTTCACGACCGGACATCGGTGCCCAAGGTACGGAAACGTGCACAACTCCGCGATTGCTTTTACACGAGCAATTGTCAAGACCCGTGGATCAAGATCTTTTAGGCGACCATGACGGTGTCGGGTTCGCTGGTGTCGGCTGGTCGTTCGACGAGTTTGCCGTGGTGGAACGTGGCACCGGCGCGGACGAGCGCGACGAGGTGTGGTGCGTTGATTGCGCGCCAACGCGCCTGGGCGGCTTCGATGAGCTTGAACGCCATCGCCAGGCCGGCGACGCGGGAGCCGCGACCTTTGGTGACTTTGGTGCGGTGGGCCATTCTCGCCCCGCCGATCCGCATGATGACCCTGAGCGCGGTTCCGGGATCATGTCGTATCTGAGCGCGGCCGTTCGTGGAGTAGGTGCGACCCCGTCCGGATGGCCGCAGCCGAGAGCCAAGAGATGGCCTTCGGCCCGACGAGAGGAGACGACAGTGCCAAAATACTTGATCGCGTTCAACGATGAGTGGGTGCCCGACCACACGCCGGACGATCTGCGCAGCAAGAGCGCGGCCTCGCAAGCTGTGCTCGAGGAGATGAAGGCGGCCGGCGTCTTCGTGTTCGCGGAGGGTGGGATCGGTGCCTCGACCGCGGTCTGCAGTGTCCTGAGCAAGGACGGACAGCCATTGTTCACCGACGGGCCCTACGTCGAGACCAAGGAGCATCTCGGGGGCTTCACTGTCGTGGATGTGCCGGACGATGGGGCCGCGCGCTACTGGGCAGGTCGACTAGCCGTCTCGCTGGACTGGCCGCAGGAGTTGCACCGATTCCCCTCCGGTGTCGCGGAGATCCTCGAACGTCAATCGCAGGGCAATGAGTGAGCTGGCGCGGTCATGGGATATTCCCAGCCAGCCCGTCGATCCGCTCCGACATCGGCCGTTGCTGGCTGTCGCGGCGGTCGGATGTGAGGATCGGACCGACATGAGACCCCCTCGACGCCACCTAGAAGGCCTTCTGCGGGATCACAGGGAGCCTGCACTCGGTCCACGATCCAGTCGACCGCATCCGCTTGGGAAGCCCGGGTCCGAATTCACCCGGAATCCACACGCTGCCCGGGCTTTTGACTGATCGTGCAACCGTGCACGGCTCCGGGCCCGTCTGAATCATGTCGGCGATTGCAGCGCCGTCGCAGACCCGGAGGTCATCATGAGCGCAGCGTCAACGATCGTCGAACGCAAAACCGGCCCGATCCGGACCAGGTTGATCGCCGGTCTGGTCGGGGTGGTGTTGGTGTGCGGATGCAGCGCGGCTGCGCGTGAACCCGCCTCTGCCGTGTCGCCGATCGAGCCGACCGCGGCGGCCATGAGCCGACCGCCGGTGTCCTCCGGTCGACCCGCCGAGCGATCGGCCGAAGATCGCGACAACGGATCGACGATCTCCCTTCGACTCGGCCAACAGCTCGTTCTGAGCTTGGGCGATGACGCCGTCGGCGGCACGTACTGGCAGATCGCGGCTGCGCAGCCGGGAGGAGTCGTGCGCGGTGGCCCGGTCAGAGTGCATCGCCAGGTCGACCCGGGCCAGGTGGCCGGCAGCGGGGTCGGCACCGTAGTCGAGGAGTTCACCGCGGTGGCCGTCGGCACTACCCACGTCACGGCCCGACGTACGACCTGCGGAGAGGCCCTGCGCTGCAGTCAACAGCAGGCTACCTTCGCCATCACCATCCTCGTCACGGACTGACCGCGGGCTTGATCGAGGACTGAACTCCTCAGGTTTGATGCCGCTCCTTGGAGTCCACAAGGATTGAACCGTCCTGGTTCTGTCCGAAGGTATCGTTGAGGCCCGTTCGAGTGGCGCTGTTGCGGTCACGGTAGTGCTGTTCGAGCTCGCGCAGAGGCGAAGTATTCCGGGCCTCGCCAGTCGAAGGAACCCGGCACGGGGCGTCGAGCTCACCGGTGAACTAACGATCGGCCCGCCTCCTCGGCGTGCGGTACCGAACCGTTCACCATCCTCAGCCACTGATCGGAGGAACATCGCTAGCAGGACGGAGGCCCCCAGCGACGCTGAGGGCCTCCGATTCATCGCCGCTATTTGCGCTGCCGGCTTTCGATGTTGCTAGCCATTGATGAACAGGTAGTCGGCCTGGTAGGGGATGTTGACGATCGGCGTGACCTGTGGGTCGCAGGTGCCGGTCGGGGCGACGCCGCCGACGGTGTTGAGGCGGAGCACCTCGACGGCGCGCGCGAGCAGCCCGGTCGGCTTGCCGATCTGGGTTGCGTCGAGGTTCAGCTCGGCGATGTTGCCCGCGCCGTTGGCGTTCTTCGAGACCAGCTTGCCGCTGACTGCGCTGCCGTCGGGTGCCTGCCACTGCGGAGTGCCCGCAAGCGGCCGAACGAAGGTGTGGTGGATACCTCCGGTGAGGTGCGCGTCGACGTCGTGTTGGGTGAACGCGAACGAGCCGTCGGTCTGCTGGGTGCAGGCGTAGATCTGGCTGCCGAAGATCACCGACTCTTGCAGCGCGGCCACGCCGATGGAGCTCACCGCGTGGTTGAGCAGGTGGAGCTGGGCCCGGGCTGCCCCGTGGGGGAACCGGGTGGTGCGCAGGTCGGTGTAGAAGGCACCCGGGCTCGAGCGCAACGTGTCGAGAACTGTCGGGTCGGTGACGGTGACGGTGCCGGACGCGATGCCACCACCCGATGGGCGCGGCGTCGTGAACAAGTGCACCACGATCGGGCCGTCCACTCCTGGACCTCCGGCGTGAATATCTGCCCCGATGGGCGCACCGATGTCGCGCCAGGAGACTGAGTAGCTCAGGCTGTTGCCCTGAATGCCGATGAGTTCCAGTGCCCGCCCCTGCGGGGCGCCGGTCGAGACCTCGTTTCGGCCCTCCAGGCTCGCGACGAGCGTGAAGGGCGCCCTGGTTGAGTTGCCCGGCACGGTGATCCCCGACCGCGGTGTGACACCGCTGTCGGCTGATGCCGCGCTGACGGCGAACGTGCTGAACGCCGCAGCGGCGGCAATGGCGGCGCCGATTCTGTAGGCCAGGCGGCCTGATGTAACACTGATCATGCCAATCGTCCTTCCGGATCTGGGGCTGATACCTCGTGCACAGCCGTTATGGACTGGTACGCGAGGAACGGGCCAGCGGCCCCATCCGACTACTGCGGAAAAGCTCACAGCCGTCGTTCCGAACGGAATCAGCTCCGCCTACGTAGCGTGCGACGTCTCCGTCGGCCCACGCAGCGCCAGGCGTAGGTCGCGAGGCGCTCCGGCCGGGACGTTCTCGATCGGGCGGGGCGGTTCGACGACGGTGACCACCGGTCAAAGAATTCGCCCACGACATCGCAGGGGCCTGTCGTTCGGGAGCGGTCGGCCGGGTTCGGCAGCACCTGGGCGCCGCTGGCTCAGGCCCTGCGCCAGATGAAGATCGGTCCACCGTCGAGGTTCTCGAGTTCACACCAACGGCATTCGGATCCAGTGATACCGATGTGTTCGCCACCTGCTCGTCCAGGTCCTTGGCCTTCACGCCGACCTGCGATGTGGACAACGAGGCCTTTGATGATTCCGATCGAGGCCAGGACCCCGTGCCCAGATCGGATGAGCAGGTGGCATGTGCCCGTGCCGCAGTCGCCGATCAGGCACACAGAGTAGGGCCTCGGCTGCACCGAGGAAGCATCTGGATGCCACGCCGCCGGGACTACCAGGTCTCCGTCAGACCGACCCTTACGACCCGACTCGTTCGCAAGTGCCTCAGCCCAGTCCTACACCGATTGAGCGAGAGCCCTGACAGTCCAGGCGATCGACCAATTACAGTCGGACCGTTTGGGTGTAAGGAGTCCTGGTTGGGGGTGGTGGTGCCGGGGTTGCCGCGGAAGTCGGTCCAGTAGGGGGTAGTCGTAGGTCGCTGCCGAGGGCGACGCCGGTGTAGTCAGTTGGGGGGATCCAGAGTTTGTCTGCGTGTACGGAATGCGTCCGACCCAGTGGTATGCCGCAGGTATCCGGCACCTAGGGCGGACGGTCGTCGAGTGCACCGCGACCGGCCGGCCGAGACCATCGGCACCGACATTGCCACTCTTGGCGGCCGTGCTGTGTCACCGTGTGGGGCTCTGGTGATCGACCCGTTCGCCGGCTCCCGGAACACGCTGTACTCGATGTTGCGCCAGATGCCGGACAACCGGCCTGGGCGTGGAGATCGATGCCGCCATCTGCCGGCTCACCCGGCGCAACCTTGCGTTTGCCTGGTGCCCGCTCGAGGTGCTGAACCGCGACTCCGTCGCTGCCCTCGCCGCTCTGAAACCCCGGAACGGGCAGCTGGTGGTGGTGTTCTTGGCGCCGCTCTGGTGTGACGCGCTCGACCCGGTCAATGTTCTCGGTCTGCGCCGCACCCAACCGCCGGTAGCAGGAATCGTCGACACGCTGGTCGGACTGTTCCCGAACGATCCGCTACTCGTCGGGTATGAAGGGTCGCCGACCTCGATCTGCCAGTCGACGGCGATTCGGGCGAGAAGAACCGGCAGGGTGGCGAGCCACTCGGACCGTCCCTGTTTGTCGGCCGCCCGTGTAGCGCTGGGCCAGGCCGCGATGGTTGGCGGGCTGGAGGGCCGATCTGAGCAGACCGAACCCTCATCTGCGGTGACCGGTCGAAAGCCATCAAACCCCCTTTTGCGCTGTTCGGTACTTGCACTGATCACCGCGCCGCGACATCCGGTTCCTCACACCAGGTCCGCTGGGTGCCCGCCTGACGTGGGTGCGTTTGCCCGGCTGATCTCGCCCCTTGGCAATGTCTGGCCAACGGTGTAGATTTTGCCTGCCGACTTTGGCAGGTAAGTGCGGGCGCCCATGGTAGGGAGGACTAGCGGTGGACGGGCGGCAGCCTGATGCAGGGCGGGGTGTGTACGGCATCACCACGGCGGCGGAACTGGTCGGGATGAGCGTGCAGACGCTGCGATTGTATGAGGCGCGGGGGCTGTTGGAGCCGGATCGCACGGATGGGGGCACCCGCCGGTACAGCGCGGACGACGTTGACCGGCTCCGCCGGATCGGCGACTTGGTGGGAGCCGGTCTCAATCTCGCCGGTATCGCCATGGTTCTGGATCTGCAGGACGAGAACGATGAGCTACACGAGCGGCACGACCCGGGGCCGGGCAGGGACGGTCGGGAGCGGCTCCAACACCGGCCCGGGCCTGACCGGCGGCCGCGAGCACCTCGTCCCGACCGGTCCGCGGCCGATCGTGAGGCCGGCGCGCGGCGGTCGGCGGATCGGAGGTCGCCCCCGTAGTGCATCGCGCAGGTCCGTTCACATCCGAACATTTCTTGCAGAGTCCCTTGTGAGGAAGGTTTGCCATGGACGAGTACGTGGTTCACAGCGGTGAACCGGTCGACGGGCCCGTGGACCGGGGAGCTGAAGTGCTCCGGGCGGCGGTGTCCAGCGCCACTCCCGGTGCGGCGCTGGACTTGATGATCGACCTGGCGGTGCGGACCGGTCCGTGCGACGCGGCGAGCATCACCGTCCTGGATGCGGGGCGGTCGGCGACGACGGTGGCTCACTCCGATCCTCGGATCCTTGCGGCGGACCACTTGCAGTACCGGTTCGGCGAGGGTCCGTGCGTGGATGCGGTGGCGACGGATCAGCTGTTGACCGTCCCGGACCTGCGAAGGGACCGTCGGTGGCCCAGGTGGGCCCCGGCAGCGGCCGAGCTGGGCGTCGGAGCGTCGCTGTCGGTGCATCTGTTCGCCGACTCGCCGTTGGGCTCGTTGAACCTGTACTCGATGACCCCGCGGTGTTTCGATGCCGCGGACCTGGAGGCGGCGCGGGTGATCGCCGCGTATGCGTCGGTGGTTCTGGCGCACGCCCGGACGCGGGAGAATCTGTCCCGTGGCATGGACAGCCGTAGCCAGATCGGTGTGGCCCAGGGCATTCTCATGGAGCGGTTCCGGTTGACCTCGGCCACCGCGTTCGCCGTACTGCGCCGCCTGTCTCAGGATCAGAACGTGAAGATGGCCGTTCTGGCCGAGAAGTTGATCAGCACCGGCACCCTCCCCGGCCTGGAGACGGACGGCCACCTCGTAGCCGACGATGTCGACCGGCGCCTGGCCAGACGCAGCTACGCGTCGACGTCGCGCTGAAGCCGGCGGCCCGTCGCGCGGCTCGAACCATGCCACGGCACGCGACTTTTCGCCGGCGCCGGCCGAACAGGCAGGTGCAGGGCACCGGGTCAACCGGGCGCCGAATGAGGGCAAGACCACGATCGGCACCGGGCCGTGACTACATCCCGCCGTGCCCTCCCTGCTCCGCAGATCGACCCGTGTTCCGGCGGCCCAGCAGCCCTTGGCCGAAATGGTCCGGGCTCGACGCAAACAACCCGGAGCGGGTTCCGGCGGGTGAAAATGCTGTGGCATTAGACTATCTCGATGTCGCACGCGGACCGGTGGGGCGGTTCGCCGGCCACGCCGTTGAACGCGACGACCTGATCCAGATCGCCGTGGTCGGCCTGCTCAAGGCTGTCGAGGGCTGGCGACCGCAACCCCGCGGGCGGGGGGCCTGCACTATGCGATACCGACGATGACCGGGGAACTCCGTCGTCATATGCGCGACCACAGCACGCTGATCCGCCGGCCTCGTCGGCTGATCGATGCGACTCCCGCGATCTTGACCCCGGTGACGCATTGGGCGGGATGGGCACAATCCCAGCGACGTTGAGATAGCTGGCCGCCGCTGGGGTGGGTGTGCAGGTGGTAGAGGATGACCGCGTGGCGATGATCAGATCGCGGTCGACATCGTTGGAGGCGATCCGGGCCGCCAACGCCGACGACTGGGCATCATTGCCCGCCGAGCGTGAGGTTGTCGTGCGCGGAGGACCGGGTGGTGCACCGGCAGCTCATCGGTGGCCTGGACGAGCGGCAGCGCCGGCCGCTCGCGATGCGCTTGGTCGAGGGCCGCACCCTGGACGAGATCGGGCAGGTGGGTGGTCTCGATGACGTTGCGGTGCTCGAGGGCGTGCGTCTGGCCGATGCGGGTCGGGGCGCCGGCGGACGGGCGACCGGCGGTGGCAGCCATCCGGGTACTGACCAGCGCCCGGGAAGTTGGTCGACACCAGCAGGATTCGCGGGCCATCTGAGCGATCTCCGCCACACCAGGGGCTTTCTCGAGAACCCCGCTCGCACCGTCGTGGTGGGGTCTTGGGTGTAGGCGACGCCGTCGACCTTGGCCTTAATCGGGGTTTCGGAGTCGGCAGGTCATCACGTTTGCGGGTCACACTGAACGGGGCGGCAGGGAGCGACACGAAGCCGGCTCATCGCCGGACACGATTCGCCGCCGGCTGGTCAGCGTGCGAGGTGTGTGAGCTTCTCGCTCTCCTCCCATAGGCGTGCGCGTGCGGCTGGGTCCGAACCCTGTCCTGGCGTGCTGATCGCTTTGCGTTTGGTGAACAGCTTTCCGCTGATGGTCGCGGTCTCGGGTGCGGTCGCGAGCCACAAGACTGTGTCCGCGCCCTTTTCCGGTGTGCTGCCGAAGGTATCGGTGAACCACTTGAAGGGACCGCGGGTGTCTTCGAGCAGCCCAGTGTGCGAGACGAGCCCTGGATGCACCGCGTTCACGACGACTCCGGAGCCGTCGACGCGGTGCGCCAGTTCCTGGGTGAACAGCACTCGTGCCAGCATTGTCGGTGGGGTGGACTTCAGGTACGAATAGGGCGTCCGGAGCTTTTGCAGATCGTCGAAGTCGATCCTTGTTCGGCCGTATTTGGAGGCGAGATTGATTACCCGCGCCGGCGCGCTGCATTCCAGCACCTCGAGCAGTTCGTGGGTGAGCAGGAAATACGCGAGATAGTTCGTCGCGAATGTGAGCTCGATCCCGTCGGCGGTGAGCTGCTTCTCCTTCACGAACACGCCGGCGGCGTTCACCAGGATGTCGAGGCGATCGTGGTGGGCCATGAAGTGGCTCGCGGCCTCGCGTATCGACGCTTGCGAAGCAAGGTCGCACTCCAGCACCTCAAGCTTCGCATCGGGCACAATCGAGCGGATATCGCGCACCGCCTGCTCGCCCCGGCCGCCGTTGCGAACCAGCAGGACAGCAACCACTCCCTGCCGGGCCAAACCGATCGCGGTCGCCCTGCCGATGCCGGACGCCGCGCCGGTTACGAGCGCAACACGTCCATCCGTGGTCGCCATGCGTCCTATCTTGCCCCCCTCTGGAACCGTCTCGCAGGAGATGGCCGACCGGGACGACCCGGGCCGGTGCTCAGCGCCGCCGGACACTTCTCGGCCTCGTCTCGATTTCGGCGCCGAGGGTGGTGGGGCTCCCGTCCGGGCATCCGGCTGCGGACCTGGCCGGCTTCCTTCGGGTGGTGGCGTCACCAAACGCGCGATCGTGCACACGTTCGGTAGCAGGTCGGCAAGTGGTCGAACTCGGCCCTGCAAAAGGGGGTACGCCGACAGGAAGGAACCTCGGAGCGCCGCTTCAGGCCCCACCTACACCGCCGATCGTGATGAGCCTCAGCGGCCCGTCGCACGATGCGCGTCGTCCCGCAAACCATGCGCGGTTGGCGTTCCTCGACCCGGCAGCCGAGTTCTGGGTCGACTGCGAACGCGCCGGCAGTATCGACGTTAGCTACGCGCTACGAGTACATGCATTCCAGCCGAGCGTCCAGCGACGTCCCTAATTTTCCTGGCAGCGGTTCGCGCCTCACCAGACGGCCAGGCGTCAGCGGCCCTCGGCGTCCTCCAGGACGCCGATCACCACGGCGTTGCTGGTGGTGTCCGGAAGGCAGGCTACCAGGGCGATCTCCTTGCGACCGTCGGTCGGGTAGTTGTAGAGCTCAGGCATGTTGTCGAGGGTCGACTTGTCGTTCGTGGCTACCAGGGTCACCTGGTAGGTGAACACCCCGATCGCGGTCGTGACGACGATCCGGTCGCGCAACCGGAGCGAGGAAAGATCCTGGAACACCAGGTGGTTGCCGATGTCACTCGCGTGCCCATAGAGCACCGTCCGGTCGAACGCCTTGACCGTGCCAGCCGCCCTGGCGGGCGACAACGAGTTCGGGTCGCCGCGCCGCACCCACTGCCGGACGGCCTCATCGACGGGGAAGTCGATCTGCTGATAGATCGGTCCGCCGAACTCGTTGGTCTCACCGGTCGGCCGAGAATCCACCGGCAATACATCGGCATCCACGCCGATTGCCGGCACCGAGAGGTGCAGCGCGGGTGACGGAGCGAGCTGCACGACACCGGCGGATCTAGCGGTGCCGCTGGCCATGGTCGGCGCTGTCGCTGCCCCCGGCGTCGCAACCACTGGTGCGGTCGCGCTGAGCTGTGGGGGCTTCGGTCGGGACGTAGTGGAAGGCGAGAGGGGTGGTGGGGGGCTGACCGGTTCCCGAGTGGTGCGCTTGGTCGACGGCGCTGAGGACGCGGTCGGATACGGAGTCGACGACAAGGTTTCAGGCTCGTAGGTGATGGAGGGGGCCGCCATCACGATGGCCCGATCGGGTACGACCGCGGCCGGCGAAGAGCCCGGTAACAGTGCGCCGGCCGACAGGCACAGCAGGACGAGACCGCCGGCCCCGAGGACGGTTGTCCAACGGGACCGGCGAGTCGCGGATGCTGGGGATGCCGGCCGTGCGTCTCGGGGTGCTCCGTCAGTGGACATGGCCTTCGCGTCGCCGCAGGGCGGACAGCATGAACAGAGCGCCACCGGCCACCAACAGGTAGGGCATCGGGCCGGTGCCCTCCTCGCCGGTGTGTGCGGTCGCGGACGGCGGGCCGGCCATAGCGCTGGACGAGCTTCCGGAGACCTCCGTCGTGGTCATAGTTTCGGTCGTCGGGGATGTCACCGACGACGAGGTTCCGCTTGTCTCGATAGTGGTTTCGGTGGTGGGTGTTGTCGCGGTGGTTTCGGTGGTGGGTGTTGTCGCGGTGGTTTCTGTGGTCGGCGTCGTTCCGGTGGTCGTCGTGGTCGCCGTGGTTTCGGTGGTCTCGGTCGTCGGCGTCGTCTCGGTGGTTTCGGTGGTCTCGGTGGTTTCGGTGTGGTTGTCGCGGTGGTTTCTGTGGTCGGCGTCGTTCCGGTGGTCGTCGTGGTCGCCGTGGTTTCGGTGGTCTCGGTCGTCGGCGTCGTCTCGGTGGTTTCGGTGGTGGGTGTTGTCGCGGTGGTTTCTGTGGTCGGCGTCGTCTCGGTGGTCGCCGTGGTTTCGGTGGTCTCGGTGGTCGGCGTCGTTTCGGTGGTTTCGGTGGTGGGTGTCGTTTCGGTGGTTTCGGTGGTGGGTGTGGTTTCGGTGGTTTCGGTGGTTGCGCGTGGTTTCGGTGGTGGGTGTGGTTTCGGTGGTTTCGTGTGGTCGGCGTCGTTTCGGTGGTCGCCGTGGTTTCGGTGGTCGCCGTGGTTTCCGTGGTCGGCGTCGTCTCGGTGGTCCGAGTCGCCGGCGTCGTCTCGGTGGTTTCGGTGGTCGGCGTCGTTTCGGTGGTCGCCGTGGTTTCGGTGGTCTCGGTCGCCGCCGTCGTCCCGGCGGTTTCTGTGGTCGGCGTCGTCTCCGTGGTCGTGGCGTCGTTCCGGACCTGCGTCGAGGCGGCGGCCACGGAGGCTCCCGCTGGGGCACCTCCGGCCACGAACAGCACGACGCCAAGCATTGTTGCGGCCACACCGGCGATCAGGCGGCCACCTCGGTTCGTTATCGACATTCCGTTACATCCAATCCTGACTCGGTTGACCTACGCGTTCAGAGGCCGTCGAATTCGTCGGCCTCCGCTGCAGACGGTGCTTACTATAGGTCACCATAGGGCCAAATATGGCGCTCACATGGGTGGCATGACGTAGGCTACGGACAGGCGAATGGGCTTCCGAGCGTCTACCGGGCTAGCCAAATGTCTAGCATTTGGGTGATGGCGGCCATCCCTTTCACTCGCTGAACGAGGCGCACTCCCACGGCGAGCATCTGTTTCAGGGACGAGAAACTTGCCCTGTGCATGTTCAACGGCATCGGCCGATGCAGTTGCACAAGGAACCGCGAGTTCGAGCGAAACGATCGCGGACAACTGCCACCGGCACTGTGCGGATCCTGCCCGGCCCCGCTCGTGGTTCAGGCCGACAGCGTGTCAGGTCTCGTGGGCGATCAGCGGCGCAGCTCTGCTGGAGGTTTCGCCGAGATGGACCGAGTTGCTGACCTCCCCACCCGGGCCCAGCAACGCGGCGCGGCCTTGCTGAGCTCATTGCGATTGGGTTTCTCGACCAGTTGATGCCGTCGAAAGTGCAGTGCCACAGGGGCGTTGGATCCGTTCCGACGTGGACCGGATGCAAGCAACTCCTGGGATCTGATCCACGACGAAAGACATCGGTTGATCGAGGACCTGCATACCCCGACGGCTGCACAGTGGCGAACCGCGTCACTGTGCCCGGGCTGGGACGTCCAGCAGGCCCTCGCTCATCTCGTCGCGCTGACCAAGCAGACGCCGCCGAAATTCGCCGGGAAGTTCATCGCATCGGGCTTCCAGTTCGACAAAATGGTGGCGAAAGACGTCGCCCGGGAAAGTTCCGGGTCACCAGCTCAGACACTGGCCGAACTGTCCGCCCATGTCGGTGACACCACCGCACCGCCAGGTCCGGTGGATTCCTGGATCGGCGAAATTGTGGTCCACGGCGCCGACATCCGCCGGCCACTCGGCATCGATTACAGCCCACCGGTGGCCACCACCCGACAGGTCGCGGATTTCTACAAGAACTCCAATCTGCTCATCGGTGCCAAGAATCGCATCGTCGGCGTTCGGCTGATCGCGACCGATACCGATTGGTCCCATGGCAGTGGTGCCGAAGTGCGCGGACCGATCCTCTCCCTGGTGCAGGCCATGACGGGCCGCACCATCGCCCTTTCCGACCTCACCGGCGACGGAGTGCCGGCGCTCCGAGCGAAAATGCCGGCGACCTGAATCAAGGACGCTGCCCGGCGGCGGCCAGCTGAGCAACTGGTGGAATGCACCGGGCCGCCGACGGCAGACCACATTCCGCACCGCTGGCACGACAGCTGTGAAGGCACCGGACCTACCGGGAACCCAGTGTGGCCTGACTTGCGGTAGAACAGACGCCAGCTGCCGCCTGCCTGCTCCTTCGCCGTGTCGGTCCTGGTCTTGCTGGGTGCGGTGAGGCAACGCTCTTGCATCGTCACGGCTGACGCGTGGCTCGCACCGTCCGTACCCACCGGTGGGCGGGGCGCGACCCGGTCCAGACGATCCGGCCGAGGTGGCTGGTGGAACGCCATTGCGCTGAAAAGGAAATAGTGTCCGGCCGGACCACGACGAGAAGCGACAATTCTGTCCCGAGCCGAAACTGCAGGTATGCGTCGGGGACGCGGTCAGTGTCATGCACCGGCGCAGATCCGGCACACCTCGGACTTGGAGATCCCCACGTCGGAGCCCATCGCGGCGACCAGATTATCCACGCCGCGGGTCGAGATCCCACTGATGTAGGCCTGGATCACCACCGAGTACAACGCCCGGTCGATCCGCCGCCGCGGCTCCAGGATCGACGGGCACAACGCCCTTCCGCAATTTCTCCGATCCGCAGCTGCACATCACCGACCTGGGTGGTCAACAAACGCGGCCGGGCCCCGTTGCGTTTGGTCATCCGCTGCGCGCTCCGCTCATAGCTCCGCGCCGATCGCACCCGAGGCCTCGAGGTCTTCATAGACTCCGAGGTTGTCCTGGTGGACCGGCGGATCTGCGGTGTGAGGTCCTCATCGCATCTCCCGGCGGCTCGGCCGGCGGCCGAGAAGGTCGTAAAGGTCGCTGGGGTGATCTTCACACGGTGCTCAATGAGCACCGCGCAGATCGACTCGACACCCATCGTAACCCGCAACCAACTCGAGAGTCCTTGTTCTCGTTGACGAATCGGACGATCACCGCAGATGTCCCTTGGAGCATCGCGGAGGCGCGAGCCTCCGGCCCACCCTGCGGAGCATCGAGGGCAGTGCTTCAACTCCAGGGGTCTGGGCCGAGCAGCTCGATGACGCCACGGCGTGGTCGACGCAATGCCCGTCTGAGCACCATTCGCAAAGGTCGACCCTGTAAGCGCTAGCGCAGATACGGAGGGTATAGGTCGTTTCCGGCGGAAACCTAGGTCGGGAGCCGGCGCGGCCGGCTCAAGTGCACATCTCTGGTGTTATTCCTCGGCGGGTCTCGTCGTGCGTGGGCTTTCGGTGGTGGTGGCCTCGGCGTTGGACAGAGCCAGGTAGCCGTGTACCTCGCGCAGCCGCGCGGTCACCGCGATCTGCCTGGGCGCCCCGATGACATCCGGCGATGTCGGTGCGGTGCTGATCGGGAGCTGGAACCGTGATCCCCAACCGAAAAGTCGCCCGTCGGCGCTGACGACGAAGGTGCTCAGATCGTTCGCCGAGATCGACACGATCCGTGGCAGGCCGGTGATCCTTTCGGCCCTTGGGCGTAGGTGGTCAGTGATGTTGCCGTCGCCCAGAGCACCGACTGCGCCCTCGCCCCAATCCCAGACCCCGCCGGCGGCGTCCAGCGCATACGCCGTCTCGTAGCCTCCGGCCACGGCCACCACGAACGGCAAACCCGGAATAGCCCCCGGAGCTGATCTGACTTCCGCGTTGGCCCACCCGGCGCCGAACTCGCCGTGAAAGTTGCCGCCCCAGGCACAAACCGAGCCGTCCGACTGAACAGCGAACGCACTGTCCAAGGTGCCGGCCACGGACCGAACATTGTGCAGGCCGGCGATTCTTCTCAGCCCCGTACTCGGTTGGGCCGAGACGACCTCGGTCAGGTTGTTCCCCCACGCCCAGACCTGCCCGTCCGCGGTCACCGCCAATGCGGTGCCCTGGGCACCGCCGATCCACCGGATTGGGGTGGGCCGCTCGATCCTCGTGACGTCAGGCTGCCCCTCGGGGCTCCACCCGGTCCGACCGCCGTTGAGTAGCCCGCCCCAACCGCCGCCCCAGCCGACCACGGTGCCGTCGGCACGGCCGACGAACACCGCGTCACCGACCACGTCGATGGTGCGGGCCTCGCTGACCCCCGCCACCTGAACCGGCGTGTAGCTGTACCCGCGTTCGGTGCTCCTGCCGAACAGTCCGAAGACGTCCTGACCCCACACCCACACGGTGCCGTTAGCCTTCACAGCGAAAAACGTGGTGGCCGTGGAGGCCACCCCGATGACATCGCCGAGCCCGGCCATCGAGTACGGGGCGCTGCGGACCGGGGTCAACGGCGTACCGGGCGTCGTGCTACCTGCCCGAGGGTCGAGATCCTTCAGCTGCCACACGGTCCCATGCGGTGCTGCACGGCGGACCGCGATCGGATCGGCCGTGGACGTGTTCGCGCAGGACGTTGCCGCGCCGTTGCTCGGCACCGGTTCGGCGCAAGCGGCCAGGCCGGCGCCGAGCACCAGAGCGCACAGCAACCTGCGGGCCCTAGGGAGGATCAGCGGGTTTCGGGGTCGCCGGGCACGGATCGAATTCATGGGCATCGTTTTTCTTTGATTTCAATCGGGCGGTCAAGTGATCGCATCATGGGGCGGCACCAACCGGGGCGGTGAGAAAGTTGCGTCTGCCTGGAGGTCCGGCCGTTGCGGAACTTCCTCGGTCGGACGTCAGGGTCAGGTCGGGTTGACGCACATCCAATGGATTCGGCCGGACACCGTGCTCGGGGTATCGCCAGTGGACTGAAGCCCCGTGAAGGTGATGGTGGTCGCGAAATCCGGGTCGATCGTGATGCTCACGTCCGATCCCTCGGAGCTGGAATAGGCGTTGTCGTCCACAGTGAAGTGGAACTCGGACCCCCGGTAATCACCGGGACCGCGAAAGTTGGCCACAGAGGTGTCCCAGCTGACGGCGTGCCCGTCGACGGACTGCAGCTGTGCCCCCAAGTTTCCGCCGTCCGTGGCTGTGGCGAGCTGTGCGCAGGTAGTGCTGGGATCCGCCGACGACGGCATCGGGGCGGTCGTACCCGCCGTGCCGGCCAGAGCGGCCCCACCGGTCACCGTCACGGTCGCGCAGATCTGGGCGCCGATGTTGGTGCCGCAACCAGCGCCCGCCGGACCCGGCAAGCCCGACCCGGCCGAGCCAAGATCGACGGTCCCCGCTGGATCGGACGCGGCGGCCGCCGATCCCGTGCCGGGCAGCATGTTTGCGGTATGCAGGGTCCCGGCCGAGTTCGCGCCACTGCAGGCCGCCAGCGTCGCCAACAGCAGGCCGGCGGAAACGCCGATAAGTCTTGTACGCATTTCAGGTGTTCCTTCAATCGTGGCAGGCCTTTGCGCTGGTGGCAGTGGACCATCGTGGTCAATTCTTTGGCGGCAGAGTGACGCCGCTCCTGCAGCGAGATAGCGCAGGTGGCTTCGTCGAGATGTTCTGGCCGGCGCTGACAGCAGGTGGCAGGCGAACGTCTTCTGATCCGTTGGATCCGACAGTAGCGAGCCATTGCCTCGGGCCGCACCCGTGAAACCACCTGGGTTTGGCGGCGCCACAACGCGGCTGGCCGTGCTGGACGCGGCCCGAGAGCTCTTCCTCGCCAACGGCTACGCGGGCACGTCCATCCCGGCGGTCGCACGCACCGCGGATGTCTCACCGCAATTGATCTACAAGACGTTCGGACCCAAGCCTCCGCTGCTCAAGGCCGTCTTCGACGTGTCGGTGGCCGGAACGATGACCCGATCATGCTCGAAGAACGCGAGGTCATCAAACAGGCGGTCTCAGTAGTCGTCGCGAATCAGAGGGTGGTGAGGCGACGTCGCCATCGTGTCATGAGCTGGTGCGGTCGAGGTTGTGGGAGATGCAGCCCGTGCCTTTCTGGGCGTCGAGCTCTCGCCGGTCGTGCCGCTCGGAACAAGCTCCGCGGTCAGCACCATCGACCAGAACCAGGTGGTGAGCACCGCGCGCGGCACGGAAGTCATCAGTGACTCGACGAAGGCCCTGGCCCTGGAGGCCGCGGTGCTTCGACTCCGCCACCCGCAGGCGCCGGTACACCTGGCCACATCGCACCGGGTGGTGCGGGCCCAGCCGTAGGAACGGTGCCTGACCAGTGGCATCTCGGTGGACGGCTGGCCCAGCTGGGCTGACTTGTTCGGTGCCCGGCCCGGCCCAGCCCATCGGCCGACCGGGTGAGTCGTTGACCAAACCTGGGCGTTCTTGCCCGACCAATCAACCGGCGAGTCATACTCGATCCAGACTCACCTCACGCGGAGGACCATGCCGTCATGCATTCCCGAGGCTCGCTGAGGAGCGAACAGGCGCGGGCCGGTCGAGACGGCCGGAGAGTCTCCGCTGCCTCGGGGCCGCCCGCCCTGCAACGCGTGCTCGCGCTGCAACGCGAGGTCGGTAACGCGGCGGTCAGCGTCCTGGTGGCGCGAGCGCCGGCGACGCCACTGTTGCCGCAGCTCGGTGCCGGCAAGTACGCGGCCGACCTGCAGAAGATGTCGATGATCCAGATCGCGGCCCTGCACCACCGGCTTGGGGGCGTCTGGTTGCCGGCGGCCGGCGTCGGCGTCGAGCTCTCCGATCGCAGCGTCAAGCTGACCGCCGACGAAGCGGCCGCGCTGGCTCCCATCGTGGCGCAACGGGTCAAGCAGTTCTTCAGCGACTTCGCCGCCGGTCGCGCCCCGCTCTACCAGACCATGCGGGCCGCAGCCGACGGTGATACCCGCCGCGCAGCGATCCAAGCGCTGCGCGCCTACGACCAAGCGGGTCTACCGGATCCCAAGTCGTTGCGGGACGCCCTCGGTGGAACCTGGGCCGACATCACCGACTCCGGCCAGCGGGACGCCGTCCTCGCCGCCCTGCAACTCGCCGCGGCGACCGACTCCGAGGGCGAATTGATCAGTGACACCGCGACAGTGCACGCGCGGGTGGCCGCCAGTGCCGGTGGGTCGCTGAACGACGAGTGGTGTGGCTACTTCTCCATGGAGGGCTACCAGCGCGGCGCCGCGATGGATCCGGACTTTGCGAACTCCTTCGCGTCCACCTACTCGGTCGAGCTGTTCTTTACCTACGCTCACGACTCGGGAATCGTCATGCGCTCACCGAAATGGTTGTGGGACGGGGTGAAATGGCGCGACGTGCAGCAGTATCACCACGAGCGGGGCTCGGAACGCACCTGGCTCTCCGGCACCGCGATCACCGGCGGCACCCAGCTAGACATCCGACCCGGTGACATGGTCGTGACCGACAACGAGGGCGACGGCAAGTCCGACCACATCGTCAAGTGCCAGTCCTTCGACCCAGCAACCGGTCTGCTGATCACCATCGGCGGCAACGACTCCGGCATGATCGTGCGGCCGGCCGGAGAAGCCGACCCGGCGCACGAGACCGCCGCCGACCAGGCCACCCGACTCGCCGCGGAGGCCGCCACCGGCAAGAAGATGAAGGTCGGCAGCTGGGGCACCGGCCAGGCCGGCGGTCACGTCGGGATCGGCGTGCGCGACACCCACGCGACCGGCGCCAAGGGCTTCGGCCTGGTCTACGGCGTGGGCCGGCCGTCGCTGGTGGACTTCGAAGACCACGAGTGGTGGGCCAAGGACGTCAACGCCACGCCGCCACCCCCGAAGACGGCGAAGACCGCGAAGAAGTAGCCGGGAAACTCGAGGCGAACCACCGGACCGGACCGGATCCCACCGTCCCTTGTCGACTCGTCCGGCGTGGACGTGGGCACGATCTGAACGGGCTCGTCCGGCATCCGGCCCGGCGGTTCGTTGTCTCTGAGGTGCCCGAAGCGATTGCCGGCTGATCACACCCGGAAGGGTGAAATCTGGCTCTTGACCCGTTGGGTCGCTGAGTGGGGGAGCGGTCCGGTGACGTAGGTGGCCCTGCTCGAGATCGGCGAGGAGCCCCGGCCGCGTCGGCTGTCAACCGAGCAGGTCACGGGTCACCTCCGCGGACGCGGGACCGTCGAACGCCCAGAAGGTCCCGAGAAAGCCCAGATACTCGCCGATCTCGCTCGGTTCGACCGGCCCGGGCCGGCACGCCGAGATGACCGGCGATGGTCTCGGCGACCTGCCGGATCGGCACGCCCTGGTCGCCGACCGCGCGCAGTACGGACCCGCCCGGCGGAGTCGAGGGCGAGCCGGAACAGGTGTGCGGCGTCGTCGCGATGGACGGCCGGCCAGCGGTGGGCGCGTGTCCGTTCACCGCCGGGTACTGCGTTCTTCGATCGGCGTCGCGACGCCTTCGCCGCCAATCCGCGCACCGCACAGGCCGTCCGCGGGCTCGACCGGCTCACCGATCTCGAGGAGGTGGTGGTGCGGCACCGGCACCGCGGCTCGTCGCCGCCCTAACGGTAGTTTGACACCGTGGCCGTGGCGGATCCGGAGTTCAGTTCGTTGACCCGCCGTGCCCAGCTGTTTCGCCTGCGCGCGGTCGCCGTCTCCGCGTTGGGCGCCTACGAGCTCGGACCGCATCGGCTCGAGCTCATCCAGCACGAAGAGAACACCACCTACCGGGTCGACACCGACGCCGATCGATATGTCCTGCGGATCCATCGGCCGCCGCTGCGCACCCTGCGCGCGGTGGACGGCGAGTTGCGGTGGCTGGACGCGCTGTCCGCGCAGACCGATCTGGCCGTGCCGCGCCCGGTGGCCACCCGGTCGGGCGATCTGGAAGTGCAGGCGTCGTCGGCCGGGGTGCCGGACGGAAGGATATGCGTGCTGTTCCACTGGGTCCCGGGCCGCTTCCTGCAGGCAGACCTGCGGCCGGAGCATCTGCATCAAGCCGGCGTGCTCGCCGGCCGGCTGCAACAGCATGCCCGGGATTGGGCCAAGCCGGCCGACTTCCGGCGACCCAGACAGGGTCTGCTCACCGAAGCGGCCAGGGCCGCCGAGTCGGACGGGGTGTCCGAACAGGAGGCCAGAGCCGAGCCGACCGCGACCGGCGACAGTGAGCGGGCCTGCGCCGAGCTGGCGGCGGTCCTGGGTGACGAGGCGATCCGGCCGGTGCGGCGGCTGTGCGCGGTGATCGACGACCACCGGTCCAACCTGGGCACCGGCCCGGATGTCTACGGCCTGCAGCACGGTGACCTGCACCAGGAGAACTACCTGTTCCAGGACGGCCGGATCGGCGCGATCGACTTCGACGATTGCGGATTCGGCTGGCACCTCGACGACCTCGCCGTGTGCGCGAGCGAGATCCAGAACCGGCCGGACACCGAGGATCTCATTGCCGGGCTGCTCGAGGGTTACCACCGAGCCACCGGGGTGACCGTCGACCGGCCGGCGCTCGATCTGCATGTCGCGTTTCGCTACCTGCAGATCGCCGTGTGGATCCTCAGTCTGCGGAATAGGTTTGCCGGCAGCTGGGAGGAGAACGTCCGGGGGCTGGTCGGGGCGATCGCCCGGCGGCTGGACGGCTGACGTCCCCTTCCGACGGGCCCCCGCAGGTCTCAGGAGCGCGGGCGGGCCGGACGGCTCGCGGCCAAGGCCGCGCCGACCGAGACGGCATCCTCGATCAGGGCGCCGACGATGTCGCGACCGAACCAGCCGGCAGCGCGACAACGTCGGCGCGCTCCGCCCACGGCGGTCAGCAGAGAGCAGCGAGTTGAACACCAATGCGAGGATGGCGCCCTGGCCCAGCCCCAGTCGAACCGACGACCACGAAGACCTGGCCCCAGTCGTTGCGGATGGTGTACGCGATGATCAACAACGCGAGCGCGACCAGCACAAATCCGACGCGGGCGATCTGCCGCGGGTGGAACCGGTCGCCGACATCGAATTGCGTTTGCGTACGGCCACGTCGTCAATGTCTCCGCGAAGCGGACGGCGACATCCGGCTGCCTCGGCGATCCGCTTCCACGGGGTCGGGTGCTCGACTACGGCCAGTCGATGTCGAACGGTCCCGTCACCTGTGTGAGCCAGGAAACTGGGATCAGCTGCACGGCGCGCTAGCACGGCGTCACCTTGTCCCGAGCGACCTTGCTCGCTGCACTGAGCTCCTCAGCCCGAGGATGCCCGCCGCAGGTGCTCGTCGGTTAAGCCCGCGATCGCCTGCGCGCCGGCCTCCTCGCCGACCGGCTGTTGCGATCGTGTTGTTCGTACGACCGCCGCGTTCAGTTTCGGCACCTACGCGTCGACGGCCGGGACGTGACGCGGGCCCTGGTGACCGCGGCCGACCTGTCCGGCCCGGATGTCCGCGAGTGCTCCGCGCAACAACCCGATCGCGGCCGACATGTCGGCCGGCCGCCAGTCGCGGTTGATGTCGAGTGCGTCGGGCCAGCTGCCGATGCCGGCCGTGACCCGCCAGCGGTTCGGCACGTCCGCTTCGAGGGGCGTGGTCACGGACGGAGCCCGGCGAAAGTCGAGCACGACCCCGGACTGGACGGTCTGCAGGCGATGCCACGGCCCCCAGCGCAGGTCGACGGCGCCGGTGGCGCTGCCTTCGGGGCCGTCGGCGCGCAACCAGACCGGACCTGTCCAATAACGTGGGTAGGGCACCACGTAGCGCGTTCGGGTGCTGCCCAGGCTCGACTCCCGGGAGTCGAACGTGCGCTCGACGCCGAGTCGGCCGTCCAGGTCGAGAGCGAGATCGATCCGGGCCAGCGACCCGGTGATGGCCGGCACCCGGTCGGTGGTCTCGAGCAGTTCGATCGCCCTGGCGGTCAGCGGATTCGCCGGGTCGAGCCGAGTGGCCTGGTCGGCCAGTGACTGGCGGGAACGGCCTCGCGCCCGGCGAACACGAGACAGCTGAGCTCCCGGCATCGACAGCCGGGTCTGTCGGTCGTCGAACGGGCCGCGGGGGGACGCAGCGTCCGGGGTGGGGATCGCCGCCTGAAGGCACTCGGCGGTGTGCGCAACTCGCACGTGCGGTCGCAGGACCCGCCAGCCGATACCGCAATCCTCAAAGATCCGCCGTAATAGACCGGCGTACTCCGAAGGCAGTGGCGTCAGCGGGCCTCGGGTTCGACTCGTGACGGGTGGGGCGGGTTCGAGCAGGGACGCGCCGTCCACCACGCGGATGCCGAGCCGATGGGCGACTCCCTGCGGGATGACCCCGCGTCCGACGTCGGCCCAGCCCGGCCGGGCGAGGCGCACGTCGAGAGCCGGGTTGCTCAGCGTGGTCGGCAGGGTGACGAGGGTGCCGCCGGCAGATCCCCCGGCGTCGACCGAGGCCCGGAACGGCTCGCCCCACCAGAGGTCGGCCGAGATCCGCGCCGACCGTTCGGCGGGCCAACCGCGCAACCACAGCCAGGCGGGTCCGCTCGGAGCGTCGAAGTTGAACGACCAATCCGGCCGCGGCAGACCGTCGGCGATGGTGGACGCGGCGCGCCACAGGTGGGCCATGGTGGTGGTCTGCTGCGCGTCCAGGCCCAGGCAACGCGCGATATCGCGGACGATCCCGATGGTGGCCGCCCGCCTTGCCCGTCCGTCGGCCTCCCACATGGACACCGTCGATCGCTGGGCGGGCAACGCTCTGGCCAGCTCGGCCCCGCTGATCCCGGCGTCCTCGCGCCAGGCGCGCAACACCCGGCCGCGCAGCGCAACCGGATCCGGTTCGGATTCGAGCAGAGCGGTCATCGCCAGGAGACTATCGGTGACGGAGCGACAAGATTCCGTGTTCACAGTTTTTCCTGAAGTCCCGAACCGGACGCCTGCGCCTGATTCCCTGCGCACACGGACGGTGACGTTCGGTCACCCTCCACCCGACGACAGGGGAGGTTCTGATGGGTCGAACTCGGCGCATCATCCTTGGTCTCATCTTCGCCCTGGTAGTGCCGACGACGGTCAGCGTCGCGGCAGCACTACCGGCCGCGGCGATGTGTGACGAGGCGAAGGTGATCTACACGTTCAAATCCGGGGACAAGGGCTGGCTGCGGACCGACGTCTCGAGCGCATACATCAAGGGCCCAGGGACGGTGAGCATCACCAAGGGCCGCAGTTGGTCGGTCGATGCTTCGATGACTGCCACGGTCAGCGCCGAGGCCGGCGTGGTCTTCGCCAAGGCCGGTGCGTCGTTGGCGGTGAAGGTGGGGCGCACCTGGAGCGGCTCGACCGCCTTCACTTACAGCCTGAGCGTGCCCAAGGGCAAGGTCCAGAAACTGCAGCAATACCACAGGGCCCTGACCTTCACCGTGACCAAGTACAAATTGGTCTATCCGTGCAAGTACGTGAAGGCCTACACGTCGACGGTCAAGGCGCCGATCAAGTCGTCCCGGGAGGACTACTACAAGTACGCATTGGTCAGCAAGTGATGGCAAACCACCGAGCCGGGAACTGCCACGAGGAGAAAGTATGAGCAGCATCAGAAGTCGTGCAGGTGCCGTCCTCGTCGCGCTGGCCCTGATGATCACCGGAGTGGTGGTCGGCGCTACCCCCGCCTCTGCCGAGGACAACGTCCCCGGCAAGCCGGCATCGTCGTGCGCGGGCAGCGTGGTGAACAAGTACGTGATCAAGACGAAGTACGGGTCTGCGACGGTGTACCTCTACTACAGCTCGGCCCACCACGGCACCAACTGCATCATCGCCAAGAAGTCCGGCGGGTGGAAGGGCAGGAAGACATTCATGAACCTGATCATCGAGCGCAGCGATGCTTCGCATCTGGGGCAGTTTCCCTACGTGGCCTACGACGTCGGTGCCTACAAGTCCTACGCGGGAGCAATCTCGATACCCAACACCAATGGCCGGTGCGTCAACATCAATCTGGACCTTGGTTCGACCAAGTCGGCGGGAAGCCTGGTCAAGAGCTTCTCCAGGAACGGGATCGCCTGCGGCTGATCTAGCCATCATGGAGTTGTGACCGAGATAACACCCGAAAGGCGGCAATCCCCAGCCGGGTGAAACGTCTCTGGGTTGGCAGGAATTAAGTCCTGCAACAACTCTCACGCGATTCACACGGAGAATACATGCGCAGCAGACGTACTCGACCGGCGACCGTCGCGGTCGGCTTGCTGACCGCGGCGGTCGCCAGTGCTACCGCGCTGGTCGCGGTGGCCCTGCCCACCACGATGGTCGGTGGCCAGGCCGGACCCGCGGTCGCCATCGTCCAGGCGAACACGCCGCCGGCCACCACCACGGTGACGGTAACCGTCCCGGCACCGAACGACACCTCGGTCGGCGATGACACGGGGTCGTCCACCGGCGACCGGCAACCCGGTCCGCAGTCGGTTCCGGACGGTGGCGGCGAGACCGCCGGCGGGGGTGAGCCCGCAGGCGGCGGGGCGGCCACCGGCAAGGGCGTCGACGCCGATACGGCCGACGCGGTCGCGGTGATCGAAAACTATTGGACGACAACGTTCAAGAAGTGGGACGTCGACTGGGTCGGCCCCACCCTGTGGAATGGCAACGGCTTCTACGACTCGTCCTCCCACGCCAAGGAACCGACCTGCGGCGAACCGGCTCCCGCGATGAACGCGTTCTTCTGCGCGGTCGACAGCAAGACCGGGGCTCAGAGCAGCACCGGCTTCGTGGCCTGGGATCGGCAACTGCTGAACGCCGGGTACAAGGCGTTCGGGAACAAGTTCGTCTACCTCGTGCTCGCCCATGAATGGGGCCACGTCGCCCAGGCCCGGCTGACCGATGCCGGAGCCGGCTACACCGTCGTAGCCCAGCAGGAACTTCAGGCCGACTGCTTGGCCGGAGCCACCTTGGCCGGCGCGGTCGACACCGGTGCGCTCGCACTCGACTCGACCGACACCGAGGAACTGGTCGACTCCCTGCAGGCCATGGGCGACAACCACCGGTGGGCCGGGGAAGGCGACCACGGGTCGTCGGCACAACGCGTCTCCTGGTTCCAGGAGGGCTTCCGCGGCGGTCTCCAGAAATGCCTGGGGAGCAGCCGCACCTGAATGTCCGGGCAGGGCGGGGCCGGAGCTCGCGCCCTGCCGGGATCCACCTTGCATCTGGGGGTCAGGGAACGATTGCTAGGGATCAGCCCTAGGGATTCCTAGGGCTGCGGCTTTCAGTCTGGATGTGACCGCCACGAGGCGCGTCGCGACCCAGAAGGGAAGTCAGTCATGAACATCTCCACCATCACCGCCAGCGAAGGCGAATCGAAAGTGTCTGCCGAGGTGTCGGGAGTCGACCCGGGGCAGCGGCAACTGAACGGTCCGCAGACCACGGGACGCTCGTATCGGAACCTGTCGGAGCCGCTGTACGAAGTGGTCACGGACGAGGATCGCGCGGTGCCGATGCGCGACGGTGCCCGGTTGATGGCCGACGTGCACCGGCCGCGGCGATCGATGGAGCTCAGACGGTCGCGGATCTCCGTGCAGAAGTCGCAGGAGTCGCAATACTAGTGATCGACTGTGCGGATGCGGCCCCGATGGACGCCGGATTCAGCGCGCTTGGCGCGGTACCCGATGTGCGCTGTCTCGGCACCGATGCCCGTGTAATCCCGGGCCGTCAATTTGCTGGCGGCCGGGTGCGGTTGGGTTTGTGGTTCATTGTCGGGAGATGGCGACCATAGCGACGAGTTCGGGGTCGATGAGGTGGGATTGGTCGTCGTTGCCGAGATCGATCTGGACGACGTCGATGCGGCCGGTGAATGTGCTGGCGGCGGCGTAGTCGGTGCTGACGGGCATGCCGTAGTCCGCCCCGATGTCGGTGGTCTCGTCGGCGGAAAAGATCAGCGGCTGGGTCAACTCGACCCGTCCGGTGCCGACCTGGCGTCCGTCGTAGTAGAGGGTGACGGTGCCGCCCTTGGCCAGACCACCGCCGTCGTAGGCGAACTCGGCCCGGACCTGGTGCGCGCCGGGGGACAGGTCCTCGGTGGCCTCGATGAGGAACTCCTGCAGGCCCAGGACGTTGTAGACGAACTTCGCGCGGTTCTGTTTGAGATACAGCGCCCAGCCGCCGAACCGGCCGCCCTGCGCGATGATCACCCCGTTCGCCGGGCCCTGGGCGGGGGTGTCCAGGACCGCGGTGACGGAGAACGAGCGGTTCTTGATGTCGATGACGCTGTTCTCGCTGAGCCGTTTCATGCCAGGGAACAGCACCTGGGTGGTGCCGGTGATCAGTTGCGGGCGACCGGCGAGGGTGGCGTTGAGCCGCTCGAACCGCCGGTCGTCGATGGGTAGCACGTTGTACTTCACGGCCTCGATCAACCACAGCCGTTGCAGTCGTGCGAGCCGCTCGGGTTGTTCCGCGGCGAGGTCGTGGGCCTGGGACCAGTCGGTGGTGCCGTCGTACAGTTCCCATACGTCGTCATCCAAGGCGGGCAGCGCCTCGTTCAGCCACGGGGTGCTGTGGCGGGTGACGGCGCTCCAGCCCTTGAAGTAGACGCCGCGGTTGCCGATCATCTCGAAGTACTGCAGGTCGTGCCGTTCCGCGGCGTCCGGGTCGTTGAAGGTGTACGCCATGCTGGTGCCCTCGATCGGGGACTGCCCGACCCCGTTCACGAAGTCCGGCTGCGGCAACCCGGCGACGTCGAGCACGGTGGGTGCGACGTCGATGACGTGACAGAACTGGGACCGCAGCCCGCTCTGACCGGTAATGCCGGTGGGCCAGTGCACGATGGTGCCGTTGCGGGTGCCACCCCAGTGCGACGCTACCTGTTTGGTCCACTGGTACGGGGTGCACAGCGCCCACGCCCAGCCGACCGAGTAGTGGTTGTAGGCATCGACGGTGCCGAACCGGTCCTTGACCGAGGCCAGGAACTCCGGCGTCTCGATCGCGGACATGCCGTTGAAGTTGACCATCTCGTTGAACGCACCATTGATGGTGCCTTCGGCCGATGCCCCATTGTCGCCGATGATGTAGTAGATCAGCGTGTTGCCCAGCGCCCCAATCGTTTCCAGGGTGTCGAAGATCCGGCCGACGTGGTAATCGGTGTGCTCCAGGAACCCCGCGTACACCTCCATCTCCCGTTCCAGCACGGGCTTGAGCTGTTCGTCCATGTCGTCCCAGGCCGGGATGGCATCCGGTCGCGGCGTCAACTCCGCGTCCTGCGGGATCACCCCGAGCTGCTTTTGCCGCGCGATGATCGCGTCACGCTGGGCGTCCCACCCGCCCGCGAACTCGCCGGCGTACTTGTCGGCCCACTCCACCGGCACGTGATGCGGGGCATGGGTGGCGCCCGGGGCGAAGTAGACGAAGAACGGCTTGTCCGGGGCCAACGCCTTCTGGGTGCGGATCCAGTCGATCGCGTGGTCGGCCAAGTCCTCGGTCAGGTGGTATCCCTGTTCCGGGGTCTTATCCGGCTCTATCGGCGCGGTCCCGTCATACAGCGCCGGGTAGTACTGGTTGTTCTCTCCGCCGATGAACCCGTAGAAATGTTCGAACCCGCCACCGCCCGTCGGCCAGGCATCGAACGGCCCGATCGGAGATGTCTGCCACGGGGGCACTTCATGACACTTGCCGAACTGGGCGGTGGAATACCCGTTGAGCTTCAACGTCATCGCCAACGTCGCTTTGGTGTTCGCCCGCACACCGCTGGACCCAGGGGCCGAGGTCGCCGCCTCGGTGACCATACCCATGCCCACCGAGTGGTGGTTCCGGCCACTGAGCAGCGCCGCCCGGGTCGGGGCGCACAACGCCGTCGTGTGGAACCGGTTATACGTCAACCCGCCAGCCTGCAACCGTTCCGCGGCCGGCATCCGCACCGGCCCACCGAACGGACTCCCGGCCCCGTAACCGACATCGTCGAGCAACACCACCAGCACATTCGGCGCGTCCGCCGGTGGCAACAACGGCTCGATCGGCGGAAACGCCGTATCCGGATCCTTCGCGTCAAACGTCACCAAACCCAGATGCTGCCGATCCGGGACCGGCAAACTGCCCCGCCGCGCGACTGACCCCACCGTCATGTGTCTGCTCCCTTGCTGAACAAGTGCCCGAACGAACTGTGCCACGCCCACCAAGCCCGCCGAATCGCCTAACACGGATGAAGAATCCTCGGCGCAACCTCAGCAGGCGTGTCTCAACGCCGGACCATTGACTGGGGGCCTCCGGACTGTTCGGTCAAAGTAGGGCATTCCCAGCCGGTGCATGTGTCCCGAGTCTCGACCGAGGTGTGTCCACGGTCGGGGTACGCGGGGACGATCCGGCCGGGTTCGTGGATGCAGTCGAGCTCGATGATCCCCCGCCATCGGGCTCCTTGCGGACCCGCGTTACGACACGGCGTTTGAGACCACGTCGAACGTAGGGCTGGAAGGCGTCCAACTTAGCGCCGGAAGATCCATTCGCTCGCCTCGGAGCGTCCCTGACCTGTCTCCTTTGCGTCCGCATTCGCTGCCTTACGAACGCTTCGGGATGCTGTCGGGCCCTGCGAGTGGGTCGACCAAGAAATCGGACGTGTCTTAGGTCCATCGATCGACCGATTCTTGAGTGGGTCAGTATGACACTGGTCGAGTGCACCAGTACCAGATGTAGACAGACGTGGAGCTACCGGGGAGGGCGAGATGGAAACATCGAGGGCGGGTTTGGCAACGCCGCTGGATGTGAGCGAACTGACGGGGATTCCGCCCGCGACACTTGCGCAGTGGCGATGGCGTGGAACCGGGCCGGATTACATCAGGGCGGACGCCATGTGCGCTACAGCTGGCCGACGATCGAGCGCTGGCCGGCCAGCCAGACCCGCACGGCTGCTGGCTAGCTCGTTGGCAACGGAGGTGGGGCGATGCCGCCGAGCGATTGAGGTAGGGGAGCACGGCGAGGTCAAGCTCCTTGTGTGGATACAAGTTTCTGGTGCTCCTGATCCGTCCGTCTAATAGTCGGGCACGTGCCACCCACTGGACGGCCGAGACTCGAGTCCGCGTAGCGGAGGGGCCCCATGGCCCGATGTGGCCAGGGCTCAATAGAATTCCGCAAGACGAGCCTTCGCTAGATCGTCCGGCGCCGTGAACTTCGTGACCGAACCCGCGGGAGGGGGCACTGATGATGGGGACCGCTTACTGTCGGTCGACGAAGATGACCTCGATGGCGTTGTTTCCGTAGCCGAGCCGGTTCCACGGTGGCACCTCGGGTTGCACGTTGCCGGCCGCGTCCGTCGCCCTGGCGCGAATGGTGTGCCTGCCGACGCCGGCGGTGTCCCAGGCGAAGCTCCAGTCCTGCCATTGGTACGGGCCCGCGGGTGGTTCGAGCTGGGCCGGTAGCCATTCGCCTTCGCCGGTCAGGCTGATTTCGACGCTGGTCACGGGTCCTTGGCCTGACCAGGCCTTGCCCCGGACGGTGTAGGGCCCGAGGTCGAGCATCGACCCCGATGGTGGGTCGGTGATGCGGGCACGTACCCGCATGAGGCTTACGGTTTCCTGGGGTCGGTCGGCCCACTGGTACATGTAGTGACCGGTCTGGAACTCGCCTGCGAAGGGTGCGGTGAGCACCTCGATGCGCGAGAGCCATTTGACCGAGGCGACGGCGTACCAGTGGGGCACGATGACGCGGAATGGAGCACCGTGGTCGGGGCCGAGGGGCTTGTCGTTCATCTCGTAGGCGATCAGGATCTGCGCCGTCGGATCGGCGGCCAGCGAGAGTGGTAGTGCGCGTTCGAAGCGGAGTTCGACCAGGCTGGTCTCCGGGAGTACGGGCTTGAGGTGGTAGGCGCCATGGTCGGCGCCCTCGAACTTGACGTCGGTGCCTTCGGCTGTCGGGCCCGCCAGGGCCAGCACATCGTGCAGCAGCGCACCTTTCCAGCGGGCGGTGGACACCGCGTAGTCACCCCACGGCTCGCCGGTCGGTAGCGGCCGCATCTCCAGGCGGCCGTTGCCGGCGCACTCCAGCGTCACTGCGTGCTCGTGCACCGGCAGCGCCCGGAGGTCCTCAAGAGTGAGGGTGACCGGATGGTCCACTGCGCCAGTGATCTGCAGGGTGCCGTCATGCGTGGGCAATGGGAAGTTGCTCCGCACGTAGTGGAGCTCGGTGGGGGTGATATCCCCGGCCAGGCCGGAAGGTGGCGCCTCGGCGTTGTAGGGAGCGGGGTTGATCATCACCAATGCGGCACGTCTCGCTTGCAAGTCTTCGCTGACGGTCATGGTCGTGGCCTCCTTAGGGCGGGGCGGGTGGTGAATGCGGTGTTTGCGATCAGTAGTCGGAGTCCTGGAAGGTGGGCTCGCGACCTTCGTTGAAGGCGCCGATGCCCTCGATGCGGTCGGGATGAACTGCTGAGCGCCAGTGGTTGTCCATCATGACCGCGATCGCCTGCTCGATGGGTTGCCCCTCGCCCAGTTGGACCGCTCGTTTGACGGCTTGCACGGCGGTGGGTGAGTTGCTCGCGATCTTGGTGGCGATCTGCTGGGCGGCCGCCATCAGCTGTCCTTGGGGGTGGATTTCGTTGATCATGCCGAGTCGGTGCGCTTCCTGTGCGGTGATCGGGTCTCCGGTCATCAGCATCTGGAGCGCCTTTCCAGGTGGCAGCAGTCGCGGGAGCAGGGCCGGTGAGCCGCCGCCGGCCGCGAGCCCGAGCATCGCCTCGGGTTGGGCGAAGGTCGCGTTTTCCGACGCGATGATGAAGTCGGTGCTCTGGGCGAGTTCGCTGCCGCCCCCGTAGGCGATCCCGTTCACGGCGGCGAAGATGGGTTTGCGTAGCTGCCGCACGGTGTACAGGGTGCGGTCGAAGTCTTGGCGTTGGCGGAGCCAGTCTTCCTTGGTCATGTCCTTGCGCTGGCGCAGGTCGCTGCCGACAGAAAAGGCACGTTCCCCGGCTCCGGTCAGAACGACGACGCGAACAGCCGTGCGCACCGCGATCGATTCAACGATCTCGGTCAGAAGTGCACCCATCTCGGTGGTGATGGCGTTGTCGGCGTGCGGGCGGTTAAGAGTGATGAGAGCGACACGGCCGTCGGAGAGGTACTCGACGAGAACGGGTGGCTCGACCTCCTCGATGTCGGGGGCCGGCGGCCCGAAGTCGAGTGCTTTCCACCGGTCGGTGCCGGCCGAGTTGTCTTCCACCATCGTGCCTTTCGATTGGTCCGGGTTGGTCATGACTGGAGATCAGCCAGCCAGCGCATCGCCTGCAGCCCGGGGGCGAAGCAGTACTCGCCCCCGCGGGTCACGACGAACGGCGGGAGGTCCTGGAGCCGGCGGCGGATCGGGCGCTGCGGGATGGTGAAGCTGCCCGACCCGTCGTTCGGTCCGACGAGGGGATCCATCTCCTCCGGGGCGCCGATGAAGATGCCGTCGTTGAGCCACTGGGTCTTGACGAATTCGAACTGTCGCTTCAGGTGGGCCCCGGCGAATACGAACATGATTCCCCGGTCGGCACCGTCGTCCTCGAGCACGTCGTCGGGCAATATCGGGCCGTAGCTGGTGCCGCGCCGGATCATCCGATGGAGGCGGACGTTGACGCCTCCGTCGTCGTCAAATGAATCCCGGGGATTGGCCCGACGCGCGTGGGCCCCCATGGGGCACTTGAGTCCGCGCGGATCTGCGTTGTACCCGAAGTCGTTGTGGCGGCGCCGATCTTCGCCGAGTGCGGGGTCGTCACGGTCCGGGGAGAGTTCGAGGGGCGCTCCACTTTGCCAGCGGCCCACCATCTTCGCTCCGAGCAGGGCTTCCTCGGCGCGGTCGGCGGCACGGTCACGCAGATATTGACGGTAGGCGGCCACCTTGGTGTGGAGCTTGCGGAAGACCACGTAGGTGCCATTGCGGCCGAGGACGGACGGAGTCGGCATCGGCGGTAGCTCGCCTGTCTCGTCCGGGTAGCCCAGAATGATCTCGCCCGCCTTGAGCGGCCGCTCCCTGGGGTTCGATGCGGGCCGCCCGCTCCCTTCGACCGCCGGCTGGCCGATCCCGTCCTTGAACCCGAACGAGGTCCGGCCGGTCTCGAGCTGATAGCAATCCTGGCGCCAGACCACCTCGACCCCCGGAAGTTGCTCCTGAGCATGCCGGGCCTTCTCGGCGGCATCGTTCAGCACCGCAGGGTCGGGAGACAGGACAGCGATGGCGATGTGCACCTCCGATGTGCCGAGCGGCTTCTCCCACCGTTCGGGACTGCTCTCACCGGTGTCGCCCAGAACCGCTGCGCGGGCTGCCATCCCCTCGCGGAACTCCGGCGCGAAGCTGTCCAGGGCCGGTTGGGGGACCCCGAGCGCCTCCAGGCCGCGGTAGGTGAACGCGACCGTTGTCGAGGTGCCTTGGTAGGAGTCGGCCGGGGAACGCGCGGGGGTGACGATCTCGTGCAGTCGCCGGACGAGCTCGCGACCATCGTCCCGGTCGTCGATCCGGAGCAGGAGGTAGGTCCCGACGTAGGGCGACGGCCGCTCGAAGAGCGCCCCGGCCTGGATGTCGTCCAGATCGAGGATCGGCCCCGTCGTGGTGGCGGTCACCTGTCGTCACACGCCTTTGCTGGCTAGTGGTGATGGGGAAGCTTGGGCGGGTCCGGATTGGGTGATGCGAGGTAGGGAAACGTCCGGCCGGCGGGTCGACTGGCCTGGTCGACCCCGTCGCGAATGACCGGCCCGTTCCCCGCGTTGATCAGCTGGGTGAACAAGGTGTCGATCACGTCGTCGTTGAGGGTTCGGCCGCCGCAGGTCCGGTGCGGTTCGCCGCGACGGGCGGCGATTTCGATCTCCAGATAGGAACCGTGTTCGGCGTAGGGCTTCGTCACGTCGACAACCAGGTAGTCCGCCAGGACCAGAGCGGTCAGCGGATGATTCCCGTCGTCGCCTGTGGGCCAGTCCACCGTCTCGTCGAGCCCGTCCCAGAACTCCAGGTTGGCGTTCAGCCGGGCCTTGTAGGCGCCGAGATAGCCGTCCTGGAGGTGGAAGGCGTCCTCCATGTTGTACAAGTCCCGGATCTCCAGATCCCGGTTGACCGTGTCGAATTCCTTCGGCGCCAGCATCATGTTCTTGACTTCCGGGCGGCCGACTCGTTCGATGCGGACGTTGAACCGGCCCCTGGTGAGCGTCTCGGCCACCACACCGACCAGCGAGGCACCCTGGAGCATCTCGATGTCGATCTCGACCACGATGCTGAGCACGTCCTTGCCGTCGAGATAGATCGCACCGGGGTCGGTGAACGCGAGTCTCCGGGTCGCGATCGTCTTCAACGCAGCGGGGGCGTCCATGATGAACGGGTCCCAGCGCACACCGGCGAAGGCACGAACACCAGCCCCGGAACCGCCGGCCGGGTCGCCCACCCGGAAGGTCGCCGAACTGCGGTCGCCGACGGTGCAGGTGCCCTGCTGGGTCCGCAGCTCCCCGTCCTCGGCGGTGGTCGGATCGGAGAAGACGCAGTCGATCACCAGCTCGTCAGGGCTGGTGTCGAACGGCGCCCCCTTGCCGTCCGACTCGGTGCGAGTCAGCGGGCGCAGCCGGAAGCGGTAGACAAGGCCGTCGGAGAACAGGTCGGACGGCTGCGCAAACGGCAGCGTATTCATCACGAGCACGAGTTTCTGCGGTTGCTCCGGACTGGGGAACGCGTACAGGTCGGTGATGTCGGCGATCGGGTCGGCCAAGGCGCGCGGCCCTGAAATGTGGTCAGACATCGGCGTCCGCCTGCTCTGCTGGTGGGTCTAATCGGAGGCCTCGGCAAGGAGAGGCTGCAGCGCCGGGTGCTGCAGGGCTTCGGCGGCCTGGGGGTGGTCGAGCACCTGTTGGAACGCCGCATTCACCCGTTGTGCTTTCAGGATCTCCCTGACCGTGCCGCCGTAGTTGCGAGCGTAGGCTGCCGCGGTCTGCTCAGCGCTGAGGATGAACGTCTTGACGGCTGCGAGATCCGGCAGGCCGTCGTAGCCCTCGGTGTGACGGAAAACGGCGTCGAACAGCGCGAGAGTCGGTCCCGAGGTGAAGAAGTCCTCCATGTAGACATCCCATGGACCGTCGAAGCTGGTGATGAATGCGAGCCGGGTGTCATCGTCGAAGAGGACGAAGCGCGCCTCGTGGATCGTCTTGATCGCCATCCCGAAGTCCCCGGGCCGGTACCCAGGCGTGTTCTGAAGATCCCGGAGAGCGGACCGCACGGCCTCGCCCTCACCAGACTTCACATGGAAGAACAGGCTGAACTCGCTCGTCCGGCCAACACTGAGCCCCGGCCGAGAACCATTCGCTTCCGTCGTCACCAATGCCTCCAGTTCATGAAACACACTGCGCCGACCGAGCCGGCGTCCTCACCCTGGCACGGCCCCTGCCACGAGTCTGCACCAGGTGGCCAGGTCCTGCGCATCGTGCGAAAAGGATGAAGCTCGTTCCGCTTGCCCGAACAGCACTCCCAGCGACCCCGGGGAACCTGTGCGAGTTTCAGGCGTGTTCACCGAGGGCGGCGATCCGCCGTTCGACGGCCGCCCTGCGTTCCGTCGGTGCGATAACCAGGATCTCCTGCAGCATCGTCCTGAGCCGCTGCCTGACCATGGGGTGCATGGGGACGCAGGTGATCTCGTCGGTGCCGGCGGCGAGGAAATCGTCCCAGCCCGGATCGTTGAGCAGCACGCGTGGGGTGCTGGTCTCGTCAGCAATGACCCCGATGGCAAGGTCACGGACCACCAGCGTCAGAAGCAGGCCTTCGATGGAGTCCAGGGCCTGCACCGCGGTCGCTGGGTCGTTGACGGCAGTCGACAAGGCGCGCAGGGCGATGTCGTTGAGCAACCGGAACCCGAAGAGCGGATCTTGGGTGAGGGTACGGTCGACGCCGACCTCGAGGCAGCGCAGCACCGCTGCCGCGTCGGGTGTCTCGGTGGCGTCCCAGATCTCGGCTACAACGGCGTTTTGCCGGACGAGGTCGCCCGGCATCACCCGGAGGCTGATAACCGCGTCGGTTGAGCGGGCCAGGTCGATGAGGTCGGGTAGGTCGATCTGGCACAAAGTCCGCGGACTCCCGGGCCAACGGAATTGGACGACCCGATCTGGTTCAGCCGGCCGCAACACGGGCCGACCGGGAAAGGGGGCAGGGTAAAGACCGTCAATGACAGTTCGGCAGCGGCGGGTGACCTCGTCCAGCGCGGAGGATAGCTGCACCGTCCGGAGAGCGTCCAATTGCAGCCGCCTGGTCACGCCGAGGGCGAGCAGCACCAGGACGACCACCGACACCGGGAAAAGCACCGTGACGGAATCCTCGGCGCTGGCCACTATCGAGCAGGTAGTGGCATACACCAGGATGCCCATCAGCAGGCCCAAGGTGTGCCACACCAAAGGGTTGTCCCTGAACAGTTGGAGCCGCGGTGACTGGGCGGTGGCGGCGAACTGCACAACCAGGAACAGCAACGCGAAGACGATCCCTGTCAGGGCCAGCAGACCCGCGGTCACCCCGGCCGTCAACGCGACCGCTTCGGCGGTGTGGATCCGGGGACCGGCGTCAAGCGTCGGCACCACAAACGCTGCGGCGATCCCCACGCACACATACAGCAGCTGCACCAGCCCGGCACGCAGCGATCGGCGTCGACGCAGAGCCCGTAGCAGCGGCCGCCGCGGCGACCGGTCGCTGTTCTTCATCTTCATCTTCATGATTCTGTCGTGTCGCTGGCCAGATCAGTGTGACGACCGCGCGGCCTGCGATGAGGCGGTGCAGGTCAGCTCAATACTGACTCGGCGACGCAGCGGGCATTCGCCTCGTCAGCGGGTCGGCCAATTGGGCCATTCGCGTCAATCGGTGTCCTTAGACTTGATCTTGAGGTGATGGTCACCTTTCTTCTCCGCCAGTTTGCTCCAAACGGGTCCATCGGCGATGAGATGCCTGGAGATGAAAGTGATTGGAAGGCAACAACTATAGGGACTCGCCGAGACCCCGCCCAACGTGCATAGTGTCGAACCGTCGGGTCATGGGTTCGAGCCCCACTCGCCCCACCAGGGGTGGAAGTCTGTGCGGCTCAGAGGGTATTTGGACGTTCGAAAGTTGATCTTGCAAATCCGGCGAGTTCACGTTCTTGCCTGAGCGATCGACCCATTCGCCTGCTCGGCCGGATCACAGGCATTCAAGCCGGTGTGCGGTTCGGACCGGCTGTGGGCTTACGGCGCGATTCCGCTCAACTCCCAAGTCCGCGCCGCGATCAGCGGGAATTCAGCAACTATCGCGGCCTTACCCGGGCGGCGGCGAAGCGCGCGGCCGGTGAAACGTTGCTGAAGGTTGCAGCACATGCGCAAACCTGACTTACGGCCCCAGGCCGAGCTCGCCCGCCAGTTGATCGTCGACCATCTGGTCGGCGATGCCGCAGCGATCACACGCCTGCTGAACCGACCGTTACAGGGTGAACAACGTCCAGCGCCACCTACGGGCGCTCACCCTCACGAACCGGGCAGACCTTCAGGACGGGAGCCCGGCGGGACGTAGCGCGACCACTCTGCTTCGCTGAGTTCGACCGTCGTCTGGGAACACACCCGGCTGACGATGTTCTCGGGATCCGTGGTCCACACGCCCGCTGTGGCGCCCCCGTCTGCGGTCGCGATGAAGCGACCGTCGGGCGAGAAGGCGAGGCCGTGACGGGAGAGCGCTGATCTGGAGCGGCTGCGCCAGCACGGACACCCGTTGCGGGTGCGTCAGATCCAGAAGGAGTACCTGACCGCCCGAGGTTCCTGCGACGCCGCGATCCGTAGCTGCGCTGCCAGGTTGGGATCGTCGCGCTCACGCTCGGCCGCGGACACGAGGCTGCTCGCGACGGCGGTGTTCCGCTCCTGCTCGGCGAGTGCGGTCTGACGTTGTGCGGCACCTGTCTGCACCCAGGCCATCGCAGCTCCGGCGAGGGAAATGACCGCCAGCACCGCAACTACGACCGTGATGACTCTCCGTCGGCGCGCCGCCGCGGAATCCACCCGGCTCGAGGCTTCTACGAAGCTGGACGCCACCGGACTCAGCGGGATACGGGCGGCGGTCAATCCCAGGGCGAGCGCTCCGGACAGTCTGGAGCCGCGGTACAGATGGCTTGGATCGCGACTCGCCTGCTGCCACCTGTCGGCGTCGTCCTCCAGTTGCTGGCGGACGAGGTTCGCAGGCCGGTCATCGTTGAGCCAGTCGCGAAGGCGCGGCCAGGAGGAGATGAGCGTGTCGTGAGTGATCTCGGCCGAATCCCCACGGAGGGTGACGAGCCGCGGAACGGCGAAGGCCTGCACGATCTCGACGGCCGCTGCAACCTCGGCAGTAACTTCGCCGGAGCTCCGGTTCAGCTCGTACGAGCGCCGGGTGTCCTGCGACGGGGACGCACCGACGCGCACCAGACCGCCGACGAACATGGCCTGGGCCAACACCTTCTGCTGATCACCGAGCCGCTCGTAGACCTCCTCGGCGGACTGGGCGATCGCGCCGGCGATTCCGCCGGTGGAGGCGTAGGCATCCAGGGTGAGCAGATTGCCTTGCCGTGCGGACCACGTACGGCGCAGCGCATGGGCCAGCAGCGGTAGCCGCTCGGCCTCATAGCTTGCGACACCGGCGGAGTCGGATGAGCCCGAGGCCACGCCCAGGTCGCGGAGCAGGAGTTCGATCAGGCCGGGCTGAATGTCCAGGCCGACCTTGAGCGCCGGATCGCGAATGGCGTGTACGAGCTGCTCGCGAGACATGGGTTGGAGCACCCGTTGCGCATTCTCCAGCGCGGACCGTAGCCCGGTCAGACCGGTCGCCCGGCGGTAGTGGGCAGCATTGAGGCCGACGACGACCAAGGCGGCCGGCGACTCGTCGGCAGGACTAGCAAGCGCAATGAGAACGTCGAGAAACTCTTGCTGCGTTGCGGTGTCAGCCTCGTAGAGTTCCTCGAATTGATCGACCAGGAGGGTGATCCGGGTGGCGGGTCCAGCTGACCGCGCGCAGTTGGGTCAGCCAGGATCGGACCGCGACAACGGGATCCGGTCCGGCGGTGGTCAATTCGTTCACCGGGAGCCCGAGCCGGGCGGCGACGGTCACCCGCAGCGCGCCCAGGGCCCGATTGAGTGATCCCACCGGGTCGGCACCTGGACGGATTACCATGGGCGCCGGCGAGTTCCGCGATCCGTCGAGCCGGCCCTGCTCGATCGCGTAGAGCAGGCCCGCCCGCAGCACCGAGGACTTGCCCGACCCGGACGAGCCGACCAGCACCATCGGGCCGCCAGCTCGACCGCATCGGTCGGCGAGGGCGAGGAGGTCGGTGACCACATCGTCGCGCCCGAAGAACTCCTCGCCCTGGTTCACCTCGTACGCGGCGAGACCCGGGTAGGGGCACTCATCACTGCCCACGGGCGCCGAGCGGACGACGCCGTCACCGAAGTAGTTATTGGTGATGTCGGTGATCAGCTGGTCTCGCGCCGCCTGGTAGATCCGGGCGTCGCCCGACGCGGTGGCGCGCAGTTGGGTGGATCCGGGCTCAGCCGGATCAGTGTTGTCGGGCGGGTGCTGCTCGGCCACGCGCCCTCCGCGCTCAGGACCGTGAGGCCACGGGTGGATTGATAGAATTCATTGCCCGGAGATGTGCTGGTCCCGGCCGGCCTGGTACACGCGCCCGTGGCCGCTCGCCTGCGCGTTCATGGTGATCGACGTACCGCCCGCGTTGTCCATGACGGGCTTCAACTCGTCCATCAGCGCCCGGAGCTGACCGGCGAACGCGGTGTCCTTCGCCAGCGCTGATTGCAAGGACAGTTCGAGTTGCTGACGGGTCAGTTCGGTGACGCCAGCGGTTCCCGCCTCGGCGTCATCCGTCGGCGCCGTCGGCGCCTGGGCGGCCTCGTCGTCGAGTTCTTTCAGGGCCGGGTGGCCGCCGAGCTTGGTCCGGACCAAGGAGTCGAGCCGGTCGAGGCCGATGTCCATGGCGGCGTCCACGGTCGAGTCGAGTTTCGCCCCTGCCCGGCGGGCCTTGCGGATCGCCCAGGTGACGAGGTACCCGATGATGACACCGACCTCGACCATGCCCGTTCTCCGGTCCGCCTGACGGCCTCGTTCGCGCCCAGTCCATCAGGAGCGGCGCGCTGCTCGGTTGAGACGCAGGAAACGATACCGGCTGCCACGGTATTGCGATCGGTCATCCAGGCAGGATTCGCTCACTCGGCGCCGGGTCCCCGGGCCGACTATCGACGAAACTGGTGCGACGGGCGACGCGACCGGCCAACAGCTCGGTGTGCGCCAACAGCCCTCGGAGCCCGCGATCCACGATCCTGATCCTCAGCGGGGTTCACCTCTTTCATCGTCGGTGTGCTCCAGAGGCCGCCACTTCTGTTGAGTACCACGGAGACGAAAGCGGTTTTCCTGCAACGGCATGACGGCCTGGCGAGAATCGGCGAACCCGCAGATGTCGCATCAGCACCAGGTGAGGCGCCCATCGTGGTCGAATGATTTTCAACGGCCGGCCAGCTCGGCGACGAGCGGGGCGAACAGATCCGCAGTGTTGGCGCCGAAGACGAAGTAGGAGACGCCGGTCTCTTCTCGTCGGCGGCGCAGCTCGTCGGCGGCCGCCGCAGGGTCGGCCGGAAGGTAGGCGAGTGAATCGGCCGCCCGAAGCGCGGCGGTGTCGGTGTCCGGCGGTGCCATGAACGGCGACACCGAGTCCCCGACGACCGGGATGTGCATGGACAGTTCGATGTCTCGGCCTGGGCGAAAATCGTGCATCCGTTGAACAACGACGGGTCGGGGCTCGTGGGGTGCCATGGCAAACGTGACCGTGTCCGCGATCTCGGCAGCCAGGGCCCGCGCCTTCGGGCCGATCACTGCCATGGCCACCGGTGTGTGGCCGTGTGGACCGTCGAGCGCGCGCAGCGCAGCAACGGTTTCTCGCACTTGGTCCAGCCGCTCGCCGGGTGAGGTCGCCGGCAGTCCACGTTCGCGCAGCTCGTCCTCGATGCCGGGGCGACCGACCCCGATGCCCATCTCGAAACGACCTTCGGTGAGCATGGTCATCGAGTGCGCTTCCCATGCGGTGAGCCACGGTGCGCGGAACGGCGCGGCGTAGACCCAGGTACCGACGCGCACGTCGGCGGTCGTCGCCGCTACGGCGAGGGCAGGGGCCGGGGAAGGCTGGAGCTGCGGGAAGTCGGGCATCAGGACCGTCGAATAGCCGTGGTCGGCGATGCGGCGCACCTGGTCGCGCCAGGTGGGCAAGTCGGCCAGGAGTGGGGCGACGATGCCGAAGCGAAAGGGTGGAGCCTCGCCAGGGGTCGTTGCGGTCATCGTGGTTCCTCTCGGTCGGTGTGGTCGTTTGCCTGCTCACGACTGCTACGAACAGTGCCGACTGATTCCGACAGCACAGCTCACCTCGCGCCCATGCAGCCGGGGTGGTAAATCCGATAACTGTGCGCCGGACCATGAGGACCGATGGGCGTGGTGCGGTTCGAATGGTGGCAGTGCCCAGTGCTTGATCGTATGGTTCGGGCCGGGCGGGAGCGCTGCTGAGGTGGCCGATACCGGGCCCGGTGGGGCACGGCGGGTGGGCGGTGGGCCGGGTGTCAGGTGCGGCCAGCCGACCGCGGGTAGCCCGAGGCCTCCGGACCCCGTTCCGGGTGAAGGGCCGTCGGCGTTCGCGACGACGCCGGGAGTGCTGTCAATGAACAGTCAAAGCGTGGCGAAAGGGCTTAGCGGGGTGGGTGGCCGCCGCGGTTGCGACAGCGTGCTCCGAGCGGAGTGTTGGCCTATGCCGCACCGACTCCTAGGAGTGATCGAATGAAACTCAGCATGGCTGCCCGTGGGCGTCGACCATCCGAAGCGAACAGCGCGAGGTACTCATCGGCCTGTATCGGCGTACCGTTTAGCGGATCGCCTGCTGCAGGACAATCCGGACAGGTGGGGGATCGACAACCAACGCCAGTGGCCTGGATCGGAGGCAGCGCGTGGACCGAACTTCCGTCCCAGCGACGGGCTACGCGAGGTCAGCCCGAGACAAGCGTGCATCAGACCACGTTGCTGACGGCGCGTCCAACGATCTGTCGACCACCTCACCGCTGCCGAAACTCTTCGTACCGACTGCACAGTCACGGCGCTCGCGAGCCCTGGACCAGTCGGGTACGCAGGTTGAGGGCTCCTCCGGCGGCGGGCTGGTCAGCCGCACCCGCCCTCTCGACCACATCCGCCGCACCCCGAACGACGGCAGCCTCGATCCCGCTCGCCCGGTGGCCGGACGTTCACTGATTCGGAGGCTCTGGAACGAGGAAAAGGTCTACACAGTCGTCCGCGAGTCCATCCCCGCCTTCCGTGCTCGAGCGGCAGAGATCGAGAAACTTGCCGACCCGAAGCAACGAGCTGCTGAGGCCGGCGACCTTGCAGCGGAACTCCAAGTCGAGGTTGAGGAGAGCAAGGGAGCGCAGGACTTTCGACTCGGCCGCACCCTGGAATACGCCGAGGGTGCCCTGGCGGCGTTGAACCAGCTGCGGACGCGGATGGTCGAGTGCGAGACGGCCGCGACCTTGGAGGTCAAGAAGGTCGAGGAAGCCAGGAAGGCCGAGGAGGAACGGAGGGCCGCGGAAAAGGCGGCGGCGGAGAAGGCGGCGGCCGAGAAGAAGGCTGCAGAGGAGAAGGCGGCTGCTGAGAAGAAGGCGGCTGAGGATAAGGCGGCGGCGGAGAAGGCGGCGGCTGAGAAGAAGGCGGCTGATGAGAAGGCTGCTGCCGAGAAGCAGGCGGCCGAGGAGAAGGCAGCGGCGGAGCAGGCAGCTACTGAGAAGAAGGCGGCCGAGGAGAAGGCCGCGGCCAAGGCGGCCGAAGAGCAGGCGGCCGCCGAGAAGAAGGCGGCCGAGGAGAAGGCCGCGGCCAAGGCGGCCGAAGAGCAGGCAGCTGCCGAGAAGAAGGCGGCCGAGGAGAAGGCCGCGGCAAAGGCGGCCGAAGAGAAGGCAGCTGCCGAGAAAAAGGCCGCGGAAGCCAAGAAGTCGCTTCCCAAACCCAACCCGGCAGAGCAACGCAAGCTGAGGGCAGCCAAGGCGGCGGAGAAGAAGGCGAAGGAGACCGAAGTACCGACGGCGCCCAAGGATGAGGTGAAGACGGGACCCAAGATTGAGGTGAAGACGGGACCCAAGGATGAGGTGAAGACGGGACCCAAGGATGAGGTGAAGACGGGACCCAAGGATGAGGTGAAGACGGGACCCAAGGATGAGGTGAAGACGGGACCCAAGGATGAGGCGAAGACGGAACCCGAGGCTCCGAAGATCTACACGCTCACCAAGGATTCCTCCAAGCCAGGGGTGTATGAATACACGGAAGTCAAGGACGGCAAAGTTCCCGAGAAGACCCGGCCCGTTGCCGCCTTCGAACTGACCGATTACCCGCCGCCTGCTACGGCAAAAGGGGCGACCCTGGTCACCTTGATGAAGACAAGGCACATCCCGAAGAAGAAAGTTCCCGAGGATCCGCACCGGGCTCGCGCCATCCCCACCGAAATCAAGGCTCCGTCCGCGGTTCCGATGCGATCGGCGAAGGGCGACAAGAGCGGACAATCCGATTCGCTGCGCGATTCGCCGACACGCATGCTCGATCGCATAGGGCGAATTCTCATCAAGACGGTGAACAAGAAGCGTTCATTGAAGGCCAAGACACCACATCTATCACTCAGCTTGGTCGGCGACCACGTTCTCATTGCCGGCAACACGCCTGTCACCCTGGAGGAGTCAAAACGCGTGGCCGAGGTTTTGCGGGGCTTGGCCGCGGTTGCGCCGAAGTCGGCCAGCGATCGGAAGATCCGGGCCATGCTCAACGGGGACTACCAGCATCACCACCAGAGATTGCTCGAGGAGTTGGCCCTAGCGGAAAAGACGGCACGGGCCGAGCTCAGAAAGAAGGAAGCCGAGCCCGAGCCCAAGGAAGGCGAGGGGAAAGACGACTCGGTGCTCCTGGCGAAGAAGGCCAAGGAGGAAGCAGTACTCGCGGAGGAAGCGAAGAAGGCGGTCGAGCAGGCGGCGCAGGTGCGCGACCTACTTCAGCGATTCGAGGCAATTCGCGTGGCCGTGGTGAAGGGTGCGGTGGATTGGAGGCCTGCCCCAGGTTCAGACGGGCCCAAGAAGGGCACGCTGCACGGCGAGATGCGGATACTCGAAGACGTCAAAGCGGCCATGGAGAAGTCCAAGAATCCGTCGCTACCTCTCAAGAACTGGCCGGTCGCCGGGGTCAAGCGCGATTGCCTTGCCTGCCATCGGGCGTTCGTCATCTTCAACGAGCAGGTCGCCAAGCCTTGTGGATATCGGATCACGACGGCGGGAACCCACAGCAAACTCTATCCGGGCTGGAGGGCCCCGGACTGGTTGGCCGCCGTGCCGAAGTGGAAGGACCTCATGAACAACCCTGTCCTGACAGGTTGGTCGTTCACGGGCCTCGTCCTCAAAGCGCCAAAGGGAGGGGTGGACATCGCTGACGAGGCCAAGTCCGATCCTGGGTACGAGTCGGAGTCGGACGAGGAAGACCTCTGATGCTCCGCAGATCGCCGGCCCTGCCGATGTTCACGGCGGACGTCTCGGCAGACACCAGCGCAGCGAGTCGTTTCGGGTCGGTCTGGTTGCTGGGGTGGGCCGTGGTCGGGGATGACGATGTGGCCGAGGCGCAGGGAATGCCCGGCTACACCAGCCCGGTGTGCCGATGACGGTTCTGCGTCAGGCATGGAGGTCTCGTACCGGAAGGCACACAGGGTGGCCGCCATCGACGATCGCACGACAGCCTGGAGTGTCCAGCCTGCGCAAGCTCACAACATCCTCAGAGGCCAGTTGCGTGAGCTTCGTGGCGACCTCGATACGACCGGGGTTGTCAGCGATGATCTGCTGACCCAGTGCCTTTCGTTCTGCTCAGCCTGACCGCGCACCACAGCGGTGAGGACAACGGCATGTTCGCCGAGCTGCTCCGTGCCCGACCTGACCTCGAGTCGGTCGTCGCGAATCTCGTCCAGGACCACCAGATGATCGCCGCCATCCTGAGCTCGGTCCGCGCTCTGATCGGCTGAAGCGGTGAACGCGACGGGCGACCGAGTGGAAACGATCGGCCGGGATCTCGACGGACTGGCTGCGGTCGTCGAATCGCATTTCGGTTACGAAGAGCGCGCGATCAGCGCCGCGCTCGACAGCGGAGCGCGCGACAACGGGTGGACCAAGCCGGTCTTCCACTTCACCGCGTTGTAGTCCCGGGAACGGATCCACCCGCGGGACCTCCCGTCGATTGAACGGTCGCGGGGCCGCGGAGATACTTGCCGTGACGCCGCCGAGTTCTGCAGTCCCGCTCCGCTACCGCCGTTTGATCTGGGTGGTCTCAAGCCTCGCTGGGGTGTTGGCGGTCGTACTGTTGATTCGCACCGGATCGCGGGATTGGTTCTCACTCGGGCTGACGGTCATCACTGTGATGGCCCTCGTCCTTGGGCCTGGAGGAACTGGCACGCGGACTGACGGCTTGGTAGACGATCGAATCGCGGCGCTCACCGCGATATTCCTTGCCGCGGCGCCGGCCTCCGCCGCCACGGCAGCGGCGCCCTATCACACGCCGACCATTCCCACCGCCCGCTGGTCGGTGCCCGGCGGAAAGGTAGCCGCCGGCACAACCGTCCGGATCGTCTACGAGATGCGCGGCTCCTACGGCAATGGCACGGTCGCCGAGCTGCAGCGGCAGATGGGCAGCGCCCACGTGTGGACGCGAGTACAGAACATCCCGCAGAAGGAACGGGCGTCGGCCTCCACCCATGTCCCGGCGATGGGCGCCTACGCCTACCGCATCATCATCCGCAACGGCCACAAGACCCTGGCGGTGTCCAAGACGATGCGGCTCTACTCCTACGGGACGGTCAGCGCCGAGGCATTCACCGATGGCACCAGCTCCACCACGACGGTGGGAACGTCGCTGTATCGGTGGGTTATCCGCCGGTATTCGACCGGCAACATCGCGGACTTCACCCGCGACTACGTCACCTGTCGGAGCGTGACCCTGTCCGCCGGTCGCCCCGCATCGGACGCCTGGGACGGACCCGAGTACACCAACGTGCACGTGGACGTGATCCAGGAGAACGCCGACCCGGCAACCCTGTCCATTCCCTTCAACCGGGTGGTGAGCAAGACCTTCGCCCTCACCGGCAAGGCATTCACGATGCACCTGACGACCGGCAGCATCTACACGCTGTCTGTGTACTTCAACGCGAAGTTCAGTTGCTACACGGCGAACGGCCGGTAGACCCGCACCACCGGCGAGGCAATCGTTCTCCCGCGGATGCGGCTACGGCTGCGCGGCGCCGGTGATGCCGCTGCGCTCGGCTGGATCTTGACACTCGTGTGCGCGATGTGGGCATCATCAGAGCCCCCGAGCGCGCGCGACAAGGGAGAGCCATGGCAACCTTCACCGGGTCCGACGATCTGCGCGGGGCGGAGTTCGTCGACGCGGACCTGCGCGGCGCTCGGTTCGTGAGATCCGACCTGTCCGGCGTCGTGATGCGCGAAGCCAATGTCGGCGGTGCCGAGATCGACGCGCCGTGGCTCTCCGACGGCGAGAGCTTCCTGCGCGTCAACGACGTGGACGTGATCCCCTTCGTGGAGGCCGAACTCAACCGCCGCTTTCCCGGCCGCGCCGATCGGCGCGTCGGAGATCCGGAGGGCCTGCGCGCGGCCTGGGCCGCGCTCGAACGCACCTGGGCGGCCACCCTCGCTCGGGTTGCGGCGATGCCGGACCAGACGGTGGACGTGTCGGTGGACGGCGAGTGGTCGTTCGCGCAGACACTGCGGCACCTTGTCCTGGCCACGGACACATGGCTGGGCCGGGCGATCCTGGAGATCGCACAGCCGTACCACCCGCTGGGGCAGGCGAACGCCGGCGCTGCTGACGAGGGCTTGGACATGTCGATCTTCGTGACGGTCACCCCGGCGTACGCCGACGTGCTCGAGGTACGGGCCGGCCGGGTCGCGATGGTGCGCGACTTCCTCGCCACCGTCACACCGGACGAGCTGGCCGTGACTCGCAAGAACCCGTGGGCGCCTCAGTACCCTGAGACCACTCTCTCGTGCGTGCACGTGATCCTCGAAGAGGAGTGGGAACACCATCGCTACGCCGTCCGCGACCTCGCCATCATCGAGGCCCGGTCCGACGCATGACACGGTGACCTCGGCTCGTCCAGGTGCGACGGGCGGTGGTCAGGGGGCGAGAGGCCGTCGCCGCTCGACGATCCTGAGGACAGCGCATCCGGCAATTCCACCCAGCGCACCACCGCAGGCGACCTGCCCACGGCCTGGGCGGCCGATGAAACCAGGCAGGTCGGACGGTCCACGCGGCGATCGTCGCCACGGCGATCGGCGCCGCCGCGAAGGCCAGACTCAGCAGGAACAGTGCGACGAAGTCGCCGGCCGTGTTGAACGAACCGATCAGTCGGGGCCAGAAGGCAAGTGCCAGCGCGGACACGACACCACTGACGACGGCGAAGATGGCGGCTCTGACGGCCATGTCGGCAGGTCAACCTTTCGGCGGTCGGACGCTGGGCTTTCCGGGGCCCCGGCGCCGAAATGGTACTCGGATCATCAGTTCTCGACTTCAGACGGCGGAGGACAGTCGAAACGGGGCCAACTGACCTCGCCTGGGCCGGGTCACGCCGGGGCCAGCCAGATGGCAACCCCGAGTGCGACCACGAGACCGATGTTCAGGCCGATCACATTCGCCTCGCCACGGCGCACGTGCAGGACGATGCCGCCGACCTGCACGAGCAGGAGCCCGATCGCGGACGCAATCGCCAGCCACGGCGCGATCCCGGTCAGCGGGGGCAGGATCAGACCGACGGCACCGAGCACCTCCAGGACACCGATCGTCCGCACGAGTCCCATCGGGACGCTGTCGACCCATGCCATCATCGGCCGCAGCTGCTCCTGTGACTGCAGCACCTTGATCCCGCCTGCGTACAGGTAGAACAGCGCCAGCAACCCGGCCACGATCCAGTAGGCAATGGTCATGTGGGACACCCTCCGATGGTCAGTACGTGTCAGCATGCCGACACGCCCACTCCGCACGGGGTAGCGCTAGCGAACTCAATGGTCGAGAACAATCCCACATCGCCGCGCACCGGGCGGGCCTACGACCAGAACGAGAGCTGACCAGGAACAGACCCGGCTCTGACAGAAGCCACGGCCCACCGCTCGCCGACCGGATGGATCAATGGTGTCGATTGTGGGTACAGGCAATTCACAGGCAATCCCCACGCAACACATACCGTTGGAGGAACTGTGGCACACCTGAGCCCTACCCCAGATCCGGCGCGGCGCCGTCCTCGGCGAGGCCCGGCACGGACGATCGCCCTGCTGGCCTCCGGCGTCGCGGTCATGGCCCTGGTGGTTGCTCCGGCCACCGCCCAACCGGCGAGCGAGCGGGGACCGGCGAGCGCACCGATTGCGCTCGCGTCGACGGTCGCTGCACCGGCCCCGGCGGGTGTGGACTCCGACCCGGACAGCAACGGCATCGCCGGCGCCGGTGTGCCGGCGCCGGCCGCGGTCAAGGCGGCCGCTGCCCCGGTGACTGAACCGCGGATCACCGGGCCGATCAAGGCGACCGCCTCGTCCTATCCGTTCGGGGCGGCCGATCACACCCGCATTCCCGAGAACCTCGCCGCCATCGGGTATGTGGAGGAGGAGTACTTCGTCAGCGGGCTCGCCAACATCTACACCTGGCCGGCGCCCGGTCCGGCCGTCGTCCGGACCGCTAATGCTCCTTACACCACCAGGATTCTGGTCCGACGTCCCGCGAAGGCAGCTGACTTCAGCGGCAATGTCGTGGTCGAACCGCTCAATCCGTCCAATCTGTTCGATCTGAACCTGGGGTGGGGGTTGATGCACGACCAGCTGATCAGCAACGGTGACGTCTGGGTCGGCGTGACGGTCAAGCCGGTGTCCATGCAGACGCTCAAGACGTTCGACCCGGTCCGCTACGGACCGCTGGCGATGGACAATCCGCTGCCGCTCACCGATCCGAACAACTGCGCGACCGTGCCGTCGGACAGCTCCCGCACCACCGAAAATGGTCTGGCATGGGACATCTACACCCAGGTGGGCCAACTGCTGCGTGCCAAGTCCGCGAAGAACCCGGTCCACTACGGCGGCCGAAAGCCGAAGCACGGGCTCGAGCTGTACGGGTTCGGCTACTCGCAGACGGGCGGCTACATGTACGACTACATCAATGCCGTCCAGCCTCTCGTGGTTGCCCAGACCGGTCGCCCGGTCTACGACGCCTACATCGTCGCGGTGGCCGGGGGTGCCTTCGCCGGCATCTATCCGATCAACCAGTGCGAAGCGGTGCCGGCCGTCGACGACCCGCGCCGGCAGTTCTCCAATGTCGGTGTTCCGATCATCCACGTGATGTCGCAGTCGGACTACCTGCGGGGGATCACCTCTCGCCGACCGGACAGCGACGTGCCGTCGGATGCCTACCGGCAGTACGAGATGGCCGGCGCCGGACATGCCACGCCGGGCGAGTTGAACTTCGCCGCAGCGCCTGCCGACATCGAGAAGGGCGGCCGTGCGGTTCCGCCGATGGACTGCAACGAGGGTCCGCGCAGCCGATTCCCGAGCGCGATCTTCTTCGACGCGATGCTGCGGAACCTGGACCAGTGGGTTCGACAGGGGATTGCCCCGCCCCATGGTTCGCCGATCGTCGTTCAGAACGGCGCTCCGGTGCTCGACCGGTGGGGCAATGTGGTCGGTGGCCTGCGGTCGCCGTACCTGGATGTGCCGACGTCGACGTGGTACGGAAGTTCAACCGGACCGTCGTTCTGCGTGATCGCCGGGCACGAGGTGCCCTTCAGTGAGGCGCTGCTGCACCAGATCTACCCGAGCCACAACGCCTACGTGAGGGCGGTCGCCAAGGACACCAGGGCCCTGGTGAAGGCCGGCTTCATCACCAGGTCGGACGGCGCGCTGCTCATCCAGGAGGCATCCGCCGCCGACATCCCGTAACTCACCCGCTCGCAGGGCGGCGCCGACGGCGGCTGCGGGTTCGAGCTCCGAATCCGTAGCCGCTCTCGGCGGTGGCCGAAACTCCGCGGCGAGCTAGCTCTCACCGGCGACATCTGCGAGCACCTCGTCGACGGTGCGCACGGCCAGCGTGACGAATTCGGGGTTGGTGTCGCGGTAGTACGGAATGATCAGCGCGGCCTGGTGCAACGCATAACCGCGGGCGCGGTTCCAGGCGTTGTCGTCGAGGTCCAGGATCCGGCGGAACACCCCGCGCCCGATGGAGCCCGCAGCCGGCCCTCGCGGACGATCAGGTTGGGACGGAGCAGATCGGTGTGGATCCACACCCCGGTCCCGTCCCAGGCCGGCGCCGACAAGCACACAGCTGGTCACCCACCCGGTACATGGCATTGACGGTTCCGGTCGACCGCACCGTTGTGATCGGCGGCCCGGCCAGCGCCGGGAACTGGTCCGAAATGAGTCGCCCGACGATCGCCGGGTCGATGTCGATCTGACCGTCGTGCATCCTCATCCGCCTGTCCTACCAGGCCGGTGGTCGCACCGGTCGGATGCGTTGGCAACTGTGTGACCGGTTGCGAAGGCAACGAAGTGTTGCGCCGCGGTCATCACCCTCGGCGGTCCGGCTCCGGTTTGCCGTTCCCACCGCCGGGCACGGAACGGTGAAACCCGGCAGAGGAGAACATGATCGACACCGACCCCCCGGATCTGGACCAGCTGCGGCGCTCCGCCGACGTCCACGGTGACGCCCACCGGGCGATCGGACTGGCCGCCCTGCTCGGCCCCGACGTGCCGCTGCCCGGATCCGGCGGTACCCGCCGCCGGTGGGACATCCTCGCCGAGGTGTCGGCCGTCGATCTCACGGCGGGGCGGGTGCTCGAGGCGCACCTCGATGCTCTGGCCATCCTGGCCGAGGCCGGGTTGACGCCCGATGCTGCGGCACTGTCGGGAATCGGGTCGGGCGTGCGGTCCACCTGGGGCGTGTTCGCGGCCGAGGGTCCCGGGGTCCGCGTGACGGCGACCGAGACCGCCGACGGCTGGCGACTGGCCGGCACCAAGCCGTGGTGCTCGCTCGCCGACCAGCTCAGCCACGCCCTGATCACCGCGCACGTTCCGGACGGTCGTCGACTGTTCGCGATCGCCCTGGATGACACGGTCCGGACCGATCCGTCGCCGTGGGTGTCCCGCGGCCTCGCCGAAGTGCCCTCCACGCCGATCCAGCTCGACGGCACCGCCGCGATTCCCGTCGGGGCGGACGGGTGGTATCTGCAGCGGCCCGGATTCGCCTGGGGCGGCATGGGTGTCGCGGCCTGCTGGTACGGCGGGGCGGTCGGGCTCGCCCGCACCGTCGGTGCGCAGGCCGCCCGCAAGCCGCCGGATCAGATCGGCCTGATGCATCTCGGCGCGGTCGATGTCGCCCTGTTCCGGGCCGGCACCGCGCTCTCCGCAGCCGCCGCAGACGTCGACGCCGGCCGGGCCGGCGGCGCGGCCGGCAGCACCCTGGCCGGGTTGGTCCGCGCGGTGGTGGTCCAGACGGCCGAGGAGATCATGGAGCGGGCCGGGCACGCGCTCGGGCCGGCACCCCTGGCCATGGACGAGGAGCACGCTCGGCGGGTGGCCGACCTCACGGTGTACGTACGTCAGCACCACGCCGAGCGGGACCTGGCGGCGCTCGGCACCGCCGTGCTCGCCGACGGTCCGCGGTGGTGAGCGGGTGCCGCGCTTCGACCACCGCGACACCGGGACCGCCGAGGACCGTTGGCGGCAGTCACCACTGCTCCTGTCCGCAGCCGCGGCCGATCTGGCCGGTGTCACCAGGGTGATCGTCATCGCGGCGCATCCCGACGACGAGACCCTCGGCGCCGGCGGGACCATCGCACTCCTGGGTGGCAGGGGCGTGCCGGTGGACGTCGTGGTCGCCACCCTGGGCGAACGCTCCCACCCGGAATCGAGCACCCACGATCCGGCCCGCCTGGCCGAGCTCCGAACGCAGGAGACCCGTTGCGCGGTAACCGCTCTCCACGCCGCAGCGACGCTGCAGCTGCTCGGCCTTCCGGACGGCGCCCTGGCGGCGTACACCGACGAACTCGCCGATCGCATCCGCCCACTGCTGGCGGCCGACAGCTACGGCGTCGACCACGACGGCATCCTGCTGCTGGCACCATGGCCGGGCGATGGGCATCCCGACCATCACGCGGCCGGTTCGGTGGCCCGGGAGCTGGCCCGGGACCACGGCGTCCGGGTGCTGGAGTACCCGATCTGGGCGTGGCACTGGGCGGACCCCGGCGCCGACGACCTACCCGCCCCGGACCTGCGGACGGTCCAGCTGGACCCCGCCGCGCGCGGCGCCAAGCGAAAGGCGCTCGGCTGCTACACGTCCCAGCACACCGCCCTGTCCGAGCTGCCCGGTGACGAGCCGATCCTCGCCCCGGACTTCCTCAGCCACTTCGACCGCGACCGGGAGGTCTTCGTCATGTCAGCCCCGGAAAGCCTCCAGGTCGGCTACTTCGACCGGATGTACCAGCGCTCCGACGACCCGTGGAGTTTCCGGACCCGGTGGTACGAGGAACGCAAGCGGTCGCTGACCCTGGCGGCGTTGCCGCGGCGCCGGTTCCGCTCCGCCTTCGAGCCGGGCTGCTCGATCGGGCTGCTGACGGCCGAGCTCGCGACGCGCTGCGACGCGCTGCTGGCCACCGACATCGCCGCCGCGGCGGTGGAGAGCGCCCGGGCCCGGGTGGCCGACCGACCCGGCACCACCGTTGCGCTGATGCAGACACCCGCCCAGTGGCCCGGCGGCAGCTTCGACCTGGTGGTCCTGTCCGAGATCGCCTACTACTGCGCGGAGGACGACCTGCAGGTGCTCGCGGTCCGGGCGGCCGGCTCGCTCACGGCCGACGGCGTACTGGTGGCCTGCCATTGGCGGCATCCCGTCGAGCACTATCCGACCAGCGGCGATCGCGTCCATGAGGTGCTGACCGGCGCCACCGGGCTCGTCACGCTGGCGCACTACGAGGATGAGGACTTCCTGCTGGACGTGCTGGTGCGCCCGCCGGCGATCTCGGTGGGCCGGGCGGAAGGCCTGGTCGGCTGAGCCGGGCCCCGGCGCGGACGGTTCAGGCGACCGTCTCTGCCGCATCCGGCGGCACGGCAGCGAGCAGCCACCGCAGATACCCGGCGAACCCGCCCGGCGTCCGGCCGGCGGTGCGTCCGCTGGTCGACACCGGGTCACCACCCAGCGCAAGGACCAGCCCACCGGCCTCCGCCACCGCCCGTACCAGCCCGACATCTTCACCGTCCTCGGCGTCGGTGAACCCGCCGCAGCGTCGGTACACGTCGGCGCGGACGCCCAGGTTCGCGCCGAACACGTGCTGGTGACCATCCTCGAATCGGTGTCGGGCACGCCACGCCGCCGCCGCCCAGGCCGGGAGGCCGGTGGGCTGCACGGTGCCCAACACCATGTCGGCGCCGGCCGCCGCCGCATCCACCTGCCGGGTGAGCCAGTTCGGCGGCACCGTCGAGTCCGCATCGGTGGTGGCCAACCAGGTCCGGGAGTCGCCGTCGGGTGCCAGCAGCTGTTCGAACCCGGCCCGCCGGGCCGCACCGACCCGACCGAAACTCGTTTCCAGGCAGGCGATACCGAGCTTCGCGGCGATGGCACCGGTGCGGTCTGTGCAGCGATCGAGCACGACCAGCACCTGCACGTCGAGCCCGGGGCGGCGTTCCAGCAGCTGCTCGTGCGCGACCGCCAGCGCAGCGAGGCAGTTGCCGATCGCGAGCTCCTCATCGCGTGCCGGCACCACAACGGCGACACGGTCGATCGCCGCGGAGGGCAGGTCGGCGAGCAGGTCCATGACCCACCTGTGCCCGGTCCGGGCATCCGCCGAACCTGGTCCGGGCGTCGATGGTGAGCTGACCGGGCGGCCGCTCTTCCGGTCGCCCGAGTGCTGCGGTTAGCATGCATGCAAGGTCATGAGTTCCAGCGACAGCCCCGGCTTGCTGGGCGGCAACCCTCCACTCGCGGTGGGGTGCCCCGGGTGATGACCTGGCGGACCGCAAAGGGTGCGGTGCGCAAGCGCGGCCCGACAGGGCCCTCTCGGTCGAGCAGGAGAACCGATCATGTGTTGCCACTGTTGTCGTCACTGACGCCCGTCACCCGATCGACGCCGGCCGCTGCGGCCGGCCCACCGCCGCGGAACTGATCCGCGGTTCCGTCCACCGTGCCGCCGGCCGGCACACCGCACATCATCAGGAGATTGCATGAGCCCGAACTGGTCGTTCGAAACCCGGCAGATCCACGCCGGCCAGACCCCCGACACCTCCACCGGCGCCCGCGCGCTGCCGATCTACCAGACCACGTCCTACGTGTTCGACGACGCCGCGCAGGCGGCCGCCAGGTTCGCCCTTTCCGAGTTCGGACCGATCTACACGCGGATCGGGAACCCGACCACCGAGGTGGTGGAGAACCGGGTGGCCGATCTCGAAGGCGGAGTCGGCGCCCTGCTGGTCGCCTCGGGGCAGTCCGCCGAGACCCTCGCGATCCTGAACCTCGCCGAGGTCGGCGATCACCTCGTGTCCTCGCCCAGCCTGTACGGCGGGACGTACAACCTGTTCCACTACACGCTGCCGAAGCTGGGCATCACCGTCGACTTCGTCGAAGACCCCGACGATCCCGAGTCATGGCGCGCAGCCGTCAAGCCGAACACCAAGGCATTCTTCGGCGAGACCATCTCGAACCCCAAGTCCGACCTGCTCGACATCGAGGCGATCGCCGCGGTCGCCCACGACGTCGGGGTGCCGCTCATCGTCGACAACACCATCGCCACCCCGTATCTGCTGCGTCCGCTGGCGTTCGGCGCGGACATCGTGGTGCATTCGGCGACCAAGTACATCGGCGGCCACGGCACGGCGATCGGCGGGCTCATCGTCGACGGCGGAACGTTCGACTTCGCCGCTGATCCCGCGAAGTTCCCCGGCTTCAACACCCCGGACCCGAGCTACCACGGATTGGTCTACGCCCGCGATCTCGGTGTCGGTTCGGCGCTCGGCGCGAATCTCGCGTTCATCCTGAAGGCGCGGGTCCAGCTGCTGCGCGACCTCGGGCCGGCCGCCTCACCGTTCAACGCCTTCCTGCTGGCCCAGGGCCTCGAGACGCTGTCACTGCGGATCGACAAGCACGTCGCCAATGCCCAAGCGGTCGCGGAGTTCCTCGAGGGCCGGGATGACGTGCTGTCGGTGGCCTATGCCGGTCTACCGTCCAGCCGGTGGCACCACCTGTCGGAGAAGTACACCCCGAAGGGACCGGGGGCGGTGCTCGCGTTCGAGATCGCCGGTGGCGTCGAGGCCGGCAAGCGGTTCGTCGATGCGTTGGTACTGCACTCGTTGGTCGCCAACATCGGTGATGTCCGCTCCCTGGTGATCCACCCGGCCTCCACCACCCATTCGCAGTTGAGCCCGGAGGAGCAGCTCGCCACCGGCGTCACGCCCGGGCTCGTCCGGCTGGCCGTCGGTATCGAGCACATCGACGACATCCTCGCCGACCTCGAGGCCGGGTTCACCGCCGCCAAGGGGGCCTGACCCCGATCGTGGCTCACACGCCGGTCCGGCGGGGCAGTGCGCACCACGGCACTGCCCCGCCGGGCGCTGCGCAGCGGCACCCGGCGGACGGAACCGCGCGCAGATACGCCGAGATCGGCGACCTGGAACTGGAATCGGGCGCATCCCTGCCGAACGTCGAGGTGGCGTACCAGACCTGGGGAAGTCTCAACGCCGCCCGCGACAACGCCGTCCTGGTGCTGCACGCGCTCACCGGAGACTCCCACGTCGTCGGACCGGCGGGTCCTCAGCAGCCGACACCCGGCTGGTGGGACGGACTGATCGGGCCGGAGGCACCGCTGGACGAGAGCTACTTCGTCGTGGCCGCCAACGTTCTCGGCGGCTGCCGGGGCACCACCGGCCCGTCCACTCCGGCGGCGGACGGCCGACCATGGGGCTCCCGGTTCCCGCGGATCACGGTGCGCGACCAGGTCGCGGCCGAGGTGGCGCTGGCCGATCTACTGGGTATCGAATCGTTCGCGGCCGTCATCGGTGGTTCCAAAGGCGGCATGCGCGTCCTGGAATGGGCGGTGGTGCAGCCGGGCCGGGTGCGCCGGGCCATCGCCATCGCCACCTGTGCGAGTTTCAGCGCCGACCAGATCGCCTGGAGCGCAGCGCAACTCGCGGCGATCAGAGCCGACCCGACGTTTGCCGGTGGTGACTACTACGACGGACCGGCGCCGTTGGCCGGTATGGCCGTTGCCCGCCAGATCGCCCACATCACCTACCGCAGCGCCGGCGAACTCGGCGTACGGTTCGGCCGGAACCCCCAGGACGGCGAGGATCCGGCGCACGGTGGCCGGTATGCGGTCCAGTCCTACCTCGACCACCACGGCGAGAAGCTGGGTCGGAGGTTCGATCCGAACTCCTACGTGGTGCTGACCGAGGCGATGATGTCCCACGACCTGGGCCGAGGACGCGGGGGAGTGGCAGCGGCCTTGGACCTGATCGAGGCCGAGCTGACCGTCGCCGTTGTCGACAGCGACCGGTTGTTCCTGCCCGCCCAGGGAGCGGAGCTGGCGACGGCAGCCACCGCCCGGCCGTTGATCACCATGACCTCGCCCTACGGTCACGACGGGTTCCTGCTGGAGACCGGTCAGGTGTCCGCGGTGATCGTGGACGCCCTGCACGCCGGGAGTTGATCCTGCACCCGAGTCCCTCAGTTGATCATGGGTGAGCGTACGCATCTGTACCTGCTTTGTCCGGTATGGGCGTGCGCCGGCCCATGATCAACGCGGAGGGCCGGGGCGTGCATGATCGGACGGGCGGGCTGCGGCGGGCACAATGTCCGGGTGGACCCTGCGGACTTCTACACCGGCATCGTGGCGGAGTTGTACGGCCCGCTGAAGCTGTTCCGCGAGAGCGCCGACGAGTACGCGACTTTCATCGAGAGCAGCGGGGAGCCGGCCCTCGAGCTGGGCTGCGGAGACGGTGAGCCGCTGCTCGAGCTCCGCGGAAGGGGCCTCGACGTCGAGGGCATCGACTCCTCGGCCGACATGCTCGACCGGCTACGCCGTTCGGCCGCCGACCGAGGCCTCGATGTCACCGTCCACCGGCAGAAGATGCAGGAGCTCAACCTGCCCGGCCGCTACCGGTCGATCTTCCTGGCCGGCGCCACCTTCAACCTGTTGCCGGACGACGCCACCGCTCTCCGCGCGCTGCGGGCCATCCGTGCGCACCTCGCCGGGGGCGGCAGCGCGCGGGTGCCACTGTTCATCCCGGGGCCGACACCGGTCGATCAGCTCGGCAGAGCCCGGGAGGCCGCCGGGCCCGGCGGGGCCGTGCTGCGGGTCTCGGTGCAGGCCGAGGAGCTCGACGAGATCACCCGGACCCGCCGCACCACGCTGCGATACGAGCGGGTGGCGCCGGTGGACTGTGCGATGGAGAACACTGCCACCGGGGACACTGCCACCGGTGAGAGCGCCCCGGTCGAGAGCACCGTGGTCGAACGGGTCTGGACCCTGCACTGGTACACCACTGGCGGCTTCCGCGAACTGGCTGCTGAGGCCGGGCTGGTGGCTGCCTCGATCCGGGACGACGACGGGGCACCGGCTGGCGCCGACGCCACCTCGTTCACCGTCATCCTGCAGGCATCCGACGACGTGTAGCTGTCGGAGCCCGCTGGCACCATGGCGGCATGACGACAGCCGCGCCCAGGACCGTCGACTTCGGCGCGCTGGTCGCCACCTCCAGGCAGGTGGCCGCTTCCCCGGCCCGACTCGACAAGATCGCCGCGCTGGCCGCGCTGCTGGCGGCGATCCCGCCCGGGCAGGCGCCGATCGCGGTGGGCCTGCTGATCGGCGAGCCGCGGCAGGGACGGATCGGGGTGGGCTGGGCGACCGTCGGCAGACTCGATGTCGCCCCTGCGGCGCAGCCGACACTCACGCTGCCCGATGTGGACCTGGCGTTCACCGAGTTGGCGCTGCTGGACGGCGCCGGATCGCAGGCGGCCCGCACCCGGCGACTCGGGGAGCTCCTCGGTGCCGCCACCGCCGACGAGCAGCAGCACCTGATCCGGGTGCTCGGCGGTGAGTTGCGGCAGGGCGCCAACGCCGGGGTGGTCGCCGACGCCATCGCCAAGGCGGCCGGCCGTCCGGCGGCGGAGCTGCGGCGCGCCGCGATGCTGCTCGGCGACCTGGGTCAGGCGGCAGCCCTCGCACTGGCCGGAGAACCGTTGGACACCATCGGGCTGACCACCATGGTCGGTGTCCAGCCGATGTTGGCCGGCACCGCGCCGAGCGTGGCGGAGGCGCTCTCGGTCACCGGCCCGGCGAGCGTCGAGTGGAAGCTGGACGGGGCCAGGGTTCAGGTCCACCGGCAGGGCCAGCAGGTGCGGGTGTTCACCCGCACCCTCAACGAGATCGGTGTCCGGGTGCCCGAGATCGTCGACGCCGCGCTCGCGCTACCCGCGGAGGACTTCGTCCTGGACGGCGAGGCCCTCGGCCTCGACCCGGACGGCAATCCGCTGAAGTTCCAGGACACCATGAGGGTCGGGGCCCGGCTGCAGCCGTTCTTCTTCGATCTGCTCGCCGTCGGCGGCGAGTCGTTGATCGACGCACCGTTGGCCGTCCGCAAGGCCGCGCTCGCTGCGCTGGCCCCGGCATCCCTCCGGCTGCCGACGCTCGACGTCGCAGACCCCACAGATCCGGCCGCGGCCGAGCAGTTCGCCGGCACCGCACTCGATGCCGGGCACGAAGGCGTGATGATCAAGTCGCTGGACTCGCTGTACCAGGCCGGTCGCCGCGGTGCCACCTGGCGGAAGGTCAAGCCGGTGCACACCCTGGACCTGGTGGTGCTCGCCGCGGAATGGGGGCACGGCCGCCGGGCGGGATACCTGTCCAACATCCACCTCGGCGCCAGGGCCGCCGACGGCTCGTTCGTCATGGTGGGCAAGACCTTCAAGGGGATGACGGACGCGCTGCTGCGCTGGCAGACCGAGACGTTCTCCGCGATCTCCCTGGGCGACGAGGGGTACGTCGTGCACGTCCGGCCGGAGATCGTCGTCGAGATCGGGCTCGACGGCGTGCAGCGCTCCAGCAGGTATCCAGGGGGAGTGGCGCTGCGGTTCGCGCGGGTGCGCCGCTACCGCCCGGACAAGCAGCCGGATCAGGCCGACACCATCGAGCGGGTGCAGGCGATGCTCTGACGATCCAGTGAGTACATGCTCGGAGCCGGCGCTGCCGGCCGATCGGCCCGAAGCCGCACCGACCCCGATGCCGCACCGACAAGGAGGTCCTCACCATGACCGACGCCGAGTGGGACGAACTGCGACGACGGGCGGACTCCGACGACCGCGACGCGGTCGACGAACTGATCGAACGGGCCGGCGAGCGGGGCGACCTGGTCGAACTCCGGCGTCTCGCCGATCGCGGGTACACCGATGCCGCCGATCAGCTCATCGAGCTGGCGGCCGAGCGGGGCGACCTGGCGGAGCTGCGTCGACTGGCCGACGGTGGCAACCGCGGCGCCGCCGACCAGCTGATCGAGCTCGCCACCGAGCAGGGCGACCTGGACGAACTGCGACGTCTCGCACTCGGCGGCAACAGCACCGCCGCCGAGCAGCTCGCCGAGCTCACCGACGAGTGACGGCCGGCCGGGATCGCCTGCCGGAGCCCGACCCGGTCCCGGCCGACCAGGATCCGGCCTCAGGCCGTTCGGGCAGCCGCCGCAGCGCGACCGCCGAGCAGCAGAGCCGGTTGCGCGGCCAGCTCCCGGAGCACGTCGAGCAGCGGCGCGATGTGCGGCTGGGCCGCGGTTCCGGCCCGGTATTCCAACGCGATCCTCCGGATCGGCGGCTCACCGGCCGCCGGTCGGACGACCACCGGATCGGCGTACCAGCCTTCCTGCGCCAGCCGCGGCACGGTCGCCACCCCCGCGCCGGCGCCGACCAGCGCCATCATCGCGGTGTCGTCGTCCACCGAGTGCACCGCCCGTGGGGTGAACCCGGCGCGGGCGCAGGCTTCGACCGTGACGTTCCAGCAATAACCGCCGGTGTACCCGATCCAGTCCTCGTCCCGCAGCTCCGCGAGGTCGACCTCGGACTGGCCGGCCAGCCGATGATCGGTCGGCAACACCACGTCGAGGATGTCGTCGAGCAGGTGCTCGGACTGGAACCGCGGGTCTCGCCCGACCACGGCGGTACCGGGCGGCGTCAACGTCATCGCCACGTCGATGGTCCGCGAGAGGAGTGCGTCCTCGGCCGCCTCCGCGTGCACCTGCACCACGGCGACCTGCAGGCCGGACCGGGCGGCGACCATCCGCATGGCGGGTACCGCGATTCCACGGATCGAGGTCGGGAAGCCGCCGATCCGGACGATTCCGGCCTGCCCGCGACGGAACGAGGACAGATCGGCCTCGGCGTGCTCGAGGTGGGTGAAGATCTCGTGCGCGTGGGTCAACAGCATCTCGGCGGCCGCCGTCAACCGAACCCGCCGTCCGTCCGGTTCCAGCATCGCGGTGCCGGCCTCCTTGGACAGCGCGGCAAGTTGCTGGGACACCGCGGACGGCGTCAGGTGTACCGCCTCGGCGGTCGCGGCGATCGTGCCGCAGCGCGCGAGCTCGCGCAGGATCTCCAGGCGTCGCAGATCAATCATGTAGAGAACCTTACCTCAACCATGCAGAACAAACAGATGGACTGTTGATAGAAACCGGCGCAGAGTACTCGCATGACCTTCTTCGTGATCCTCGCCCTGTTCCTCCTCGTCGGTCTGGCCGCCTCGCGGTTCGGTGCCGACAGCCGCGTCGACCGGGAGTGGATGCGCCACGACCCGCACGACCTGGTGTGGCAACCACCTCGCACCTGAGACCACCGGCGCAACGTCCTGCCCGGTGATCCCTGGATCAGCCCCGGCAGGACGTTGACGCAACCGCTGCGCGCTTCGGGCAGGGGCTCTGGCGCAAACCGGGTCCCACGGTGCACAATGGCCTCAGAACTGAACACCCGCCACGGACACGATCGATCTGGCACGCAACCCACGTTGGGGAAGACGAGGGAATGCGAGCGGAGGTGGATGGTGGCTACACGTGGGGTCATCTACGTCCACTCGGCGCCGGCAGCGATCTGCCCGCATGTCGAGTGGGCGATTTCTGGTGTCCTGGGGAGCCGGGTGTCGCTGTCCTGGACGGCCCAACCGGCAGCGCCCGGCCAACTGCGCGCGGACGTCTCCTGGACCGGCGAGCCCGGCACCGGCGGTCGGGTGGCCGCAGCGCTCAAGGGCTGGCCGATGGTGCGGTTCGAGATCACCGAAGAGGCCAGCGCGGGCGTTGACGGCGAGCGGATCTGCCACCTGCCCGGTCGCGGGTTCTGGCGCAGCACCATGTCCGCCAATGGCGATGTGCTGGTCGGCGAGGACCAGTTGCGCGCCCTGATCGCCAGGTCGGCCGATGTCGACGCGTTGCGGCATGCGCTGTCGCTGCTGGTCGGCGCCGACGTCGACGCCGAGTTGGAGGCCTTCCGACGGGCCGGCGAAGGCACCCCGGTCACCTGGTTGCATCAGGTGGGCTGACGATCCATGGCACCCTGGTAGGGCGCCGCCGCATCCGGGCTGCGCTCCCGGCGGGCGGCGGCAGTCGACGCCGGTCGACACGATCCCGGCGGAGGCAGAGGTCACCATGGTGCTGCGCGGCCGCCGGCTGACCGTGGCGCTGGTCGCCCTGCTGGCCGTACTCCTGCTGGGCGGCACCGTATCGGCGATGGCCATCGGCAGCTCCTCCCGGGACGATGCCGGGACCGGGACCACCACCCCCGCCAGCAGCGCGACCGGGCCCGCCGGGCCGACCGGGCCGTCTTCGGACACAACGGTTCTGATGGCCCCGGCCGCTCAGCAGCACGCCCGGGCCGGAGAGGTCCGGGCGTTGCTGCAGAGCTACTTCGACGCCATCAACGGCCACGACTACGCGGCCTGGGCCACGACGGTCAGCACCGAGCAGTCGGACGCGCGCCCGCGGGCCGAGTGGGAGCGGTCCTACAGCACCACCACCGACTCCAGCATCAAGGCGCTCGACATCGACGACGACCCGTTCCGGGTCCGGTTGTGGTTCACCTCGGAACAGGACCCGCAATTCGCTCCCGACGACATGCCGGTCGACTGCATCAACTGGGACGTCACCTACCTGCTGGTCGATCAGAACGGTCGCCTGGTGATCGCCGGACTCGACGGAAGCACCACCAGCAAGGCGACCTGCGCGTGAGGGTGCGGGCCCGACGCGGCTGGCTGGCGGCCGCCCTGGTGAGCGCCCTGGTGGCCGGCTGCGGAGCAGGAACGCCGGATCCGTCCACCCCGGCACCCAGCTCGGCGACCCCGGTCAGCGCCGCGCCCACGGTGTCGGTGCCGGCGCTACCGCCGGACACCGGTCTCCCGTCGTCATCCGTCCCGTTGTCCACGGTCCCGTCCCCGGCATCAGGGTCGTCACGGACCGCCGCACCGGCCGGTCCGGCGAAGCCGACGATGCCGGCACCGCCCAAGGTGGTCAGCACGGTGCGGATCGGCAGCGGCGGTGCGCTCGCCGTGACCCACGCCGACGTAGCTGCGGCGACGGCTGCGGTCGCTGCGATGAGCCCGGCCGAGCGGGCCGGATCCGTGCTGGTCGTCATCGGATCCACGGTCGACGACACTTCGACGCTCGCCGATCTGCACCTGGGCGGCGTCATCCTGGGTGGCAGCAAGGGCATCCTGGACGGCACCGGAACCGGTACACCTGACCAGGTTGCCGCGTTGACCACGGGGCTGCAGAACCGACGGGCCAAGGGTGCCCCGCCGCTGCTGATCGGCACCGACCAGGAGTACGGCGACGTCTCCCGGCTGGTCCACGGGTTCACCGAATTCCCCGGCGCCTCCCAGTTGGCGGCGATCCCGGACACGGGCGACGCGGCCCGGCTCACCGGCGAGATCGCTTCGGCGGCCGCGGCCGAGATGCTCGCGGTGGGCGTCACCGTCGACTTCGCGCCCGATGCGGACGTGCTGCCCAGCGACGACACGGAATCGGCGATCGGCAACCGCTCCTACGGGAGCGACCCGGCCCGCGTCGCGCAGCTGGTCACCGCCGCGGTGACCGGGTACCAGCGGGCCGGTGTCGCAGCGACCATCAAGCACTTCCCCGGCATCGGCCGGATCAGCTCGGACACCCACACCTCGCTCCCGTCGCTGGATGTCGACTGCGACGACTGGAACGCCACCGAGGCGGTACCGATGCGCGCCGGGGTGGACGCCGGCGTCGCGCTGGCGATGACCGGCCACGTCCACATGCCTGCCGTCGGTGTCACCACGCTGCCGGCCAGCCTGGCTCCGCAGGTGGTCACCGACCTGCTCCGCGGCAACGGCAGGGACGGCTGCGACGGCCTCTCGTTCGACGGCGTGACGATCACCGACGCGCTCCAGATGCAACCGGTGGTGGCCGGCTTCGACTCCGGCGGTGCGGCGGTGCAGGCGCTGCGGGCGGGGGAGGACCTGCTGCTGATGCCCCTCGACGCCAAGGCCGCGGTGCAGGGCATCGTCACCGCGCTGAGCAACGGGAAACTGCCCGGAAGCCGGCTGACGGACGCGGCCGTCCGGGTCTATGCGCTCCGGCTCGCCCTGCAGCGGGTCCAACGGCCGTCGATGGAGGTGATCAACTCGCCGGCACACCGGCAGCTCGCCGATCAGGCGGCGGCGCTCGCCGGCGGCTGAGCGGAGCCGCCGACCGTCACGACGCGGAGCCGCCGACCGTCACATCTGACCGCCCGCGCCGGCCCGGACCTACAGCGGGATGTTGCCGTGGAAGCCGCGCCCGGCCGGGGCGGAGGCCAGCGCCTCGGCCACCCGCCGCCGGGTCTCGGCCGGGCTGATCACCTCGTCCACCACGCCGAGCTCGACCGCTCTGGCGACGCCGCCGGCCACTCTCTCGTGCTCGGCGGCAAACTTGGCGTGCAACGCCTCGCGCTCGTCGTCGGAGGCGGCCGCGAGCTTGCGGCGGTGCAGGATGCCGACCGCCGCCTTGGCGCCCATGACGGCGATCTCCGCGTCCGGCCAGGCGAACACCGCCGTGGCGCCGAGCGACTTCGAGTTCATCGCGATGTAGGCGCCGCCGTATGCCTTGCGGGTCACCAGCGTCACCCGCGGCACCACGGCCTCGGCGAAAGCATGCAGCAGCTTCGCGCCGCGGCGGACCACCCCGTCCCACTCCTGCCCCACGCCGGGCAGGTAACCGGGCACGTCCACCACCACCAGCAGCGGGATGCCGAAGGCGTCACACATCCGGACGAACCGGCTGGCCTTCTCCGCCGACGTGGAGTCCAGACAGCCGCCCAGCCGCAACGGGTTGTTGGCGACCACCCCGACGCTGCGCCCGGCCAGCCGGCCGAGGCCGATCGAGATGTTCGGCGCCCACTTGGTCTGCAGTTCCTCCATCGGCCCGTCGAGGATCCGATCGATCAGGGGCTTCACGTTGTACGCGCGCTGCCGCTCAGGGGGCAGCACATCGCCGAGACCGGGGTCGTCGGTCAGGCCGGCGATACCGGCGATGCCGGGCCGGGAGAACAACGAGGTGACCTTACGGGCGCGGACGTAGGCGTCGTCCTCGGAGTCGGAGACGATGTGCACCACCCCGGACTTGCGGCCGTGCGCCGACGGACCTCCCAGGGCCTCCATGTCGACCTGCTCGCCGGTCACCGACTTGACGACGTCGGGACCGGTGACGAAGACCCGGCCCTCCGGCGCCATGATCACGATGTCGGTGAGCGCCGGGCCATAGGCGGCGCCACCGGCGGCCGGCCCCAGCACCACGGAGATCTGCGGCACCCGGCCGGACGCGCGCACCATCGCCGCGAACACGTGCCCGACTCCGTCCAGAGACGCGACCCCCTCGGCCAGCCGGGCACCGCCGGAGTGCCAGAGGCCGATCACCGGCACCCGCTCCCGCAGCGCCGTCTCGATGGCGTCGACGATGTGCCGGCAGCCCTCGCGACCCATCGCGCCGCCCATCCGGGTGCCGTCCGTGCAGTAGGCGACCACCCTGGACCCGTCGATCCGGCCGCGAACCGCCCAGACGCCGGAGGTGTCCGTCGGGTGCAGCGGGTCCAGCGAGCCCTCGTCGAGCAGCTTGACCAGTCGCACCTCCGGCTCCCGCGGGTCCAGCTGGCGCGGACCGGGTCGAGTCGGAGCTTCGGGGCTGACGATGGTCACGGGCGTGCTCCTGACGTCGGGGTGCGTGCCGGTTCACCGACCGGCCGGGCCGCGCGGTCGCGGTGGCCGATCGAGGGGACGCCGTGGTCGGTCACGCGGTGAAAACGAGCGCGACGTTGTGGCCGCCGAAGCCGAAGGAGTCGTTGATCGCGGCGGTCAGCGTCACCTCACGGTTCTCGGTGGCGACGTCGACCTTGATCTCAGGGTCGAGGTTGAAGACGTTCCTGGTGCCCGGGACGACGCCGTCCCGGACGGACAGCACGGTGGCGATCGCCTCGACCGCGCCGGCGGCGCCGAGCATGTGCCCGGTCATGGACTTCGTGGCGGTGACCACCGGGTGGCTGCCGATCGCCCGCAGCACCGTGTTGGACTCCGCGATGTCGCCGACCGGCGTCGAGGTGGCATGCGCGTTGACATGTCCGATGTCCAGCACCGAGAGGTCCGCGGAGCGCAGCGCCTTGCCGATCGCCCTGGCCGAGCCTTCGCCGTTCGGTTCCGGCGCGGTGATGTGGTACGCGTCGTTGGACATCCCGATCCCGGCCAGGGTGCCGTAGATCTTGGCTCCGCGAGCCTCCGCGAACGCCCGGCGCTCCAGCACCATGATCCCGGCGCCCTCGCCGAGGACGAAGCCGTCCCGGTCGATGTCGAACGGCCGGGAAGCGGTGGCGGGATCGTCGTTGCGGGTGGACATGGCCCGCATCTGGGAGAACCCGGCGACCGGGAGCTGATGGATGCACGCCTCCGCGCCACCCGCGATGGCGACGTCGAGCTCGCCGGACTTGATCATCCGGAACGCCCAGGCGATGCCCTCGGCGCCGGACGCGCAGGCGGACACCGGGGCGTGCACCCCGCCGCGGGCCTTGGCCCACAGACCGACCGCTGCGGCCGGACCGTTGGGCATCAGCATCGGGACGGTGAGGACCGCCACCTTGCGCAGGCCGTCGGTCTCCAGGATGTCGTCCTGGCCCAGCAGGGTCAGCGCCCCGCCGATACCGGTACCGACCACGACGCCGAGTCGGTCCAGATCGAGCTCCGGCGCTCCGGCGTCAGCCCAGGCCTCGCGGGCCGCGACCAGCGCGACCTGCTGGCATCGGTCGAGCCGGCGGGCCTCGACCCGCGGCAGCACCTCGGTGGGTTCGACCTTCAGCGGTGCGCTGATCCGCACCGGGAGGCCGTACTTGTCCACCCAGGGCGCGTCGAGCGCCTTCACGCCGCTGGTGCCGTCGAGCATCGCCTGCCAGGTCTCCGGCGCCGTCCCGCCCAGCGGGGTGGTGGCGCCGATTCCGGTGACGACGACGTCGTGGTCGGTATTCATGGTGCGTCAGCTCCTTCTACGGCCGAAGCCAACCCCGCAAGGTGCGGGTTGGACCTAGGCCTGATTGCGCTCGATGTACGACACCGCGTCGCCCACCGTCTTGAGGTTGGCGAGCTCGTCGTCCGGGATCTTGACCCCGAACTTGTCCTCCGCCTGCACAGCGATCTCGACCATCGAGAGCGAGTCGATGTCCAGGTCGTCGGTGAAGGACTTGTCCGCGGTGACGTCGGCAGCGGCGACGCCGGCGACCTCTTCGACGATCTCGCCCAGGCCGGCGAGGATGTCCTCGTTGCTCACGATGGTTCCTTTCGGTGGTGTGCTCCCCGGAGCTCCGGGGCAGCGGTGGAAGTGCCAGGGCGCATTCTGCCGCAGGACGGGGCCGCCGGTGTCCCGCCCCGCTGCCGGTCGGTCGACCAGATCACGGGCATCGGAAAACCTGGGCGGCATAGGTCAGGCCGGCGCCGAACCCGACGGCCAGCACGAGATCGCCGGAGGTGGCTTCGCCGGAGGCCCGCATCCGGTCCAGTGCCATCGGGATCGATGCCGACGAGGTGTTCCCGGACGTCACGATGTCCCGGGCCACCCTGAGGTCCGGGCGGGCGCCGGCGGCGATCACCTTCTTCGCGATGGCCTCGATGATGCGCAGGTTGGCCTGGTGGGTGGCGAGCACATCGATGTCGGCGAGCGAGACGCCCGCCGCCGCGGCCGCCCGGATGGCCACCGGCGCGATCGCCGAGGTCGCCCACCGGAAGACCGCCTGACCCTCCTGGAAGAGGAAGGCGTCGCGGGCGACCACGGTGATCGCATCGGTCTGGGTCTCGTCACTGCCCCAGACGACCGGACCGACGCCCGGCTGGTCAGCGGCGACGACCACGGCCGCGCCGGCGCCGTCGGCGAAGATGATCGCGGTGGCCCGGTCGGTCGGCTCCGTCCATGCGGTCAGCTTCTCCGATCCGATCACCAGGACGGTCCCGGCAGCGCCGGTGCGGATCGCCTGGTCGGCGGCGGCCAGGCCGTAGCAGAAGCCGGCGCAGGCGGCGTTGATGTCCCACGAGCCCGGTGCGTGGATACCCAGCGCCTTGGCCACCTGGGTGCTGGCGTGCGGGATCTGGGTTTCAAGGGTGCAGGTCGCGACGATCACCGTATCGACCTGCTCCGGCGGCACCCCCGCGTCGGCGAGCGCCTTCGCCCCGGCCAGCGCGCCCATCGACACCACGGTCTCGTCGACACCGGCGAACCGCCGCTCCGCGATGCCCACCCGGCTCTGGATCCACTCGTCGTTGGTGTCCATCACCTTCGACATGTCGTCGTTGGTGACGATCCGGTCCGGGCGGTAGTGGCCGAGCCCGGAGATCCGGGAGCCGGCCGCGGTCGGTGCCAGGCTGATGGTGGCGCTCATCGCAGCGCTCCGGCCGCACTGTGCTCGGCGATGAAGGCGCCTGCCGCGCCGAGGTCGTCCGGGGTCTTCAACGCCATCGTCGCCACACCTTTCAGCTCACGTTTGACCAGGCCCACCAGGGTGCCGGCCGGGGGAAGCTCGAGGACACCGGTCACCCCGAGGTCCCGCAGGGTGGCCAGGCAGCGGTCCCACCGCACCGGGCGGGTGATCTGGGCGACCAGCAGCTCGAGGTACCGGCGGCCGTCGGTGACGACCGAGCCGTCGGAATTGGTCAGCAACGGCCGGGTGGGTCGGCCGGGTACGACATCGGCGACCCGGTCGGCGAACACCTTCTGAGCCGGCGCCATGTAGGCGGTGTGGAAGGCACCGGCCACCGACAGCGCGATCACCCTGATCCCCTGCGGCGGGTTCGCCACCAGGTCCGCGATCTGTTCCGCCGATCCGGCGGCGACGATCTGGCCACCGCCGTTCACGTTGGCGCCCACCAGATCCCGCTCGGCGAGTGCGGCGAGCACGGCGTCCGTGTCGGGATTCATCACCGCGGCCATGGACGTCGGGGTCACGGCGCAGGCCTCGCCCATCGCGCGGCCACGGACGGCAGCCAGGGTCACCGCGTCGGCGTCGGAGAGCACGCCGGCAATGGCCGCGGCTGCCAGCTCACCCACCGAGTGGCCGGCGGTGACGGCGTCGGCGGGGATCTCCAGTTGGCCGGCGGCGAGCAGCGCGGTTGCCACCACCAGCGGCTGGGTGACGGCCGTGTCCCGGATCTCCTCGGCGTCGGCGGCGGTGCCCAGCCGATCCAGGTCGAGCCCGGTCGATGCCCCCAGGGTGTTGGCAAGGCGGTCGGCGAGTCCGGGCAGCTCCAGCCAGGGGATCAGCATTCCGGGCTTCTGGGCACCCTGTCCGGGTGCGACGATGGCCAGCACGGGTCCAGTCAAACAGTCCAGGGCGGTGCGCGGGGCGCGGGCGCGCACCAAGTCCCGTGACCGGATTTGTGGGAACCCTCCAACCAAGTCGGGTGATTCAGCCAAATGGCTCTGCGGCCAACCGGCCCAGGATCACCGCGGTCTGCAGGATCAGCAGGTCGCGCGGGTCCCAGGGGTCGCGACCGGTGAGATCACCGATCCGGCGGAGCCGGTAGCGCATCGTGTTGGGGTGCACGAACAGGCTCCTGGCCGCCGGTTCCAGTGAGCCGCCGTGGGCCAGGTAGGCCTCGATGGTCTCCAGCAGAGGGGTACCCGGTGCGGCGATCGGTGCGTAGACGGTGGCCCGCAGGCGCTGGACGGCGCCGGCGTCGCCGGCGATCACCCGCTCGGCCAGCAGGTCCTCCGCATTGACCGGACGGGGGGCGCCCGGCCAGGCGGCCGCCACCGACAGGGCGGCGAGCGCCTCGGCAGCGCTGCCCGCCGCCCCCGCGAGTCCGGCCCCCACCGGTCCGGCCACCACCGGCCCGTCGCCGAAGAGGTCGGCGATGGACGGGTCGGGGGCGGGTGCGCCGCCGAGCACGATCACCAACCGGGTGCCCTGGACCCCGGTCATCGACGGTCGGTCGAACTTCTGGGCCCATTCGGTGGTGGCGGCGATGATCTCGGCCTGCTCGCCACGGGGCGAGGAACCCACGATCACCTGGGCATCCGCCGAGCCGTCCCAGCCCAGGGTGGCGACCCTGGACGCCAGGGCGCCGAGGTCCTCGCCGCGGACGATGCCGTCGACGATCGCGGCCTCCACCCGGGCGTCCCAGGCGCCACGGGTCTCGGCCGCGGCCGCATACACGGCGGCGGCGGAGAACGCGATCTCCCGGCTGTAACGCAGCAGCGAGTCCCGGAGTGCCTCGGCCTCGGCCGGGTTGGCGCCCAGCGCGGGCAACTGCTCCTCGGCGACCGAGATGGCGATCCGGACGAGCTCGACGGTGCGGCGCAGCGAGACGGCACGCACCAGGTCCCGTGGCGCAGTACCGAAGACCTGGTCGGTGATCCGGATGCCGCCGGTGCCGTGCGCCCAGGCCACGTATCCGGAGATGCCGGCCTGAGCGACCAGGGTGACCCAGGACCGCTGCTCCGGCTGCAGCGAGCGGAACCACGGCAGCCGATCGTCCATCAGCGCCACCGACCGGGTGGCCAGCCCTCCTGCGGCACGCTCCACCTTGCGCAGCGTCGACGCGGAGACGCCGGGGGCGGCGGGAGCGGGGGACTCGGCCATGGTCCTCACAGCAAGGTCGGCGGCGGACCTCCGAGCCTATCGGGAGACGCCGCAGGGGCCGGCACCGTGCGGCGCCGGCCCCTGCGGAGCGTGCGTGGTTCGGACAGCGAGGTTCAGACGGCGAGCACGTTCGTCGCCTGCGGTCCCTTGGCGGACTGCTCGACGTCGAACGTCACCTTCTGGCCCTCCTCGAGGCTCTTGTACCCCGATCCGCCGATGGCGGAGTAGTGCACGAAGACATCTCCGGAGCCGTCTTCGGGGGAGATGAAGCCGTAGCCCTTCTCCGCGTTGAACCACTTCACAGTTCCCTGCGCCATGCCTGCTCTCCTCGAGCTTGGTCCACGAAGGATCTGCCCTTCGCGGGGTGGGACACCCCGGGCGGGTCCTTCTCCGACCGAGGGGATGCGCTTTTACCCCGGATGTGACCGTGCGGACACTAGGAGAAGAGCAACAACACGCGAAGGGTAGCGGTCAATTCCGGCGATGTGAACAGACCGATATCGCATCGTCATCTGCGGCCGACGCGCCGCTGCCGCAACGCACCCGGCGGGCGCGTCCGTTAGGTGCCCGGGCGAACCAGTTCGGGTACGCCGCCTGCCTTCTCGCCCCTGCAGCGGGCCGCCGCTAGGACTCGCCGCCCGCCGACCCGGAACTGCCGGCCTGCGCGTCATGCAGCTGGTAGCGCTCGACCGCCTCGGCTGCCGCACCGACCCGGTATTCGCCGCGTCGCTCGAGTGCGGCCAGGGTCGCGACCACCAGGGACGGGCCGTCGATCAGGAAGTGCCGGCGTGCTGCCGCCCTGGTGTCGGAGAAGCCGAAGCCGTCGGCACCCAGGGCGGTGTAGTCGGTCGGAACCCACGGCGCGATCAGATTCTGCACTGCGCGCTGGTAGTCGCTGGTGGCCAGCACCGGCCCGGGCCGACCGGCGAGAGCCGTTGTCACGTAGGGCTCATCGACCAGCGACGGATCCAGCAGCCGGGCCCGCTCGATCCGCTCACCGTCGCGGGCCAGCTCCGACCATGAGGTCACCGACCACACATCGGCGGCGATGCTCCAGTCGTCGGCCAGCAACTGCTGCGCCTCGAGGGCCCAGCGCACGCCGACACCGGAGGCGAGAAGCTGCGCCCGGGCGCGGCTCTCGGTGTCCGCGGCGGGCGCCAGCAGGTACAGGCCCTTGAGCAGGCCGTCGACGTCGAGACTCTCGGGCTCCTTCGGCTGCTGGTACGGCTCGTTGTAGAGGGTGATGTAGTACAGGACGTCCTCGCCGCCGAACGAACCCGCCGCGGCGTTCTCGCCGCCACCGCCGTACATCCGGCGCAGCCCGTCCTTGACGATGTGGCCGATCTCGTAGCCGTACGCCGGGTCGTAGGCCACCACGTGCGGCATCGTCGCGGCGAGCAGGTGCGAGTGCCCGTCGGCGTGTTGCAGGCCCTCACCGGTCAGCGTGGTCCGGCCCGCCGTCGCGCCGAGCACGAAACCGCGGGCCATCTGGTCCCCGGCCGCCCAGAACCCGTCGCCGGTGCGCTGGAAACCGAACATCGAGTAGAAGATGTACATCGGGATCATCGGCTCGCCGTGGGTGGCGTAGCTCGTTCCGACGGCGGTGAAGGTGGCCACCGAGCCGGCCTCGTCGATGCCCTCGTGCAGGATGACGCCCTGCTCGGATTCCTTGTAGGCCAACATGAGATTCGCGTCGACAGCGGTGTAGAGCTGCCCGGAGGGGTTGTAGATCTTCTGCGCGGGGAAGAAGGAGTCCATCCCGAAGGTGCGGGCCTCGTCCGGGATGATCGGGACCACCCGCTTGCCGATGTCGGGATCCTTGAACATGTCCCGGACGAGCCGGACGAAAGCCATGGTGGTGGCGATCTCCTGCTTGCCCGAGCCGCGGGCGAGGACGTCGTAGAGCTTGTCCGACGGCTGCTTCAGCGGCTGCGCGACCACCCGGCGCTCCGGGATGTAGCCACCGAGATTCGCCCGGCGGTCCTTGAGGTACCGGATCTCCTCGGCGTCCTCGCCCGGGTGGTAGTAGGGCGGCTGGTAGGGGTCGGCATCGAGCTGCTCGTCGGAGATCGGGATGTGCAGGTTGTCCCGGAACTCCTTGAGGTTCGTCAGGGTCATCTTCTTCATCTGGTGCGTGGCGTTGCGGCCCTCGAACGACGAGCCCAGGTGGAAGCCCTTGATGGTCTTGGCCAGGATCACCGTCGGTTGGCCGACGTGGCTGACCGCCGCCTGGTACGCGGCGTGGATCTTGCGGTAGTCGTGACCGCCGCGGCGCAGGTTCCAGATCTCGTCGTCGGACATCGCCGCGGTCATCGCCTTGGTCCGCGGGTCCCGGCCGAAGAAGTGCTCCCGAACGTAGGCGCCGTCGTTGGCCTTGTAGGTCTGGTAGTCGCCGTCCGCGGTGGTGTTCATCAGGTTGACCAGGGCGCCGTCGCGGTCCGCGTGCAGCAGCGGGTCCCACTCGCGTCCCCAGACCACCTTGATCACGTTCCAGCCGGCGCCCCGGAAGAACGCCTCCAGCTCCTGGATGATCTTTCCGTTGCCCCGGACCGGGCCGTCCAGCCGCTGCAGGTTGCAGTTGACGACGAAGGTCAGGTTGTCCAGGCCGTCGATCGCCGGTACGTGGACCAGCCCCCTGGACTCCACCTCGTCCATCTCGCCGTCGCCGAGGAAGGCCCAGACATGCTGATCCGAGGTGTCCTTGATGCCGCGGTGGTGCAGGTAGCGGTTGAACCTGGCCTGCTGGATGGCGTTCATCGGGCCAAGGCCCATGGACACCGTCGGGTACTCCCAGAAGTCCGGCATCAACCGGGGGTGCGGGTACGACGGCACGCTGCCGGCGGGGTGCGAGACCTCCTGGCGGAAGCCGTCCAGCACCTCGGCGGAGAGCCGGCCCTCCAGGAACGCCCGGGCGTACATGCCGGGGGAGGCGTGGCCCTGGAAGAACACGTGGTCGCCGCCGCCGGGGTGGTTCTTACCCCGGAAGAAGTGGTTGTAACCCACCTCGTAGAGGCTGGCGGAGGAGGCGTAGGTGGAGATGTGGCCGCCGACCCCGATCCCGGGCCGTTGCGCCCGGTGCACCATCACCGCCGCGTTCCACCGGATCCACGCCCGGTAGCGGCGCTCGATCTCCTCGTCGCCCGGGAAGAACGGCTCGGACTCGGTGGGAATGGTGTTGATGTAGTCGGTGGTGGTGAGGGCCGGCAGCCCGACATGCTGTTCGCGGGCCCGCCCGAGCAACCGGAGCATCAGGTACCTGGCCCGTTGCCGCCCTCCGGCGTCGAGCATCGCGTCGAAGGAGTCCAGCCATTCGGCCGTCTCCTCGGGGTCGATATCCGGTAGCTGGGCGGCGATTCCGTCGCGGATGATGGTGTGTCGCGACGGTGTCAGGTCGTCGTGCGCTGACGCAGGCAAGGGTGCTCCTTACGACAGTCCGGCAGGCCCACCAGTCGGTTCCCGGGAGCCGCCGGAGCGGGCGGTGCGCGGTGCGCCCCGGTCGGGCGCAGCCGCTCGACCATCCTCCCCCATCACCGCCGCAGGGGGCTCGTCGGGCCCGGTCGGACGGGGGGCGGGTTCGGTTTCCGCCGTCGGTTGCATAAGGTGTGCACGCCAGGGGCACACTCGTGCCGATCGGCGGGGTGGCCGTGCAGTGCGGTTGCCGACGGTTCTAAGGAGCGATAACAGTCGTGTCTGACGTCTCGGGGCAGGCGGCTTCGACCGCAGCCCGGCTCGGCCTGTCGGCCGGGAACAACGTGGGTGAGATCGGCTACGACGACGACGTCGATCACGATCTCCGGGACGCCGTCGAGGCGATCACCACCACCGAACTTCTCGACGAGGACTCCGACGATGTCCTGGACGCGGTGCTGCTGTGGTGGCGCGAGGACGACGGGGATCTGACGGATGCGCTGGTCGACGCCAACACGCTGCTGGCGGAGGACGGGGTGATCTGGCTGCTCACCCCGAAGACCGGTCGCGAGGGCTATGTCGAGCCCAGCGAGATCGCCGAGGCGACCAACACCGCCGGGCTGTCCCAGACCACCAGCGTCCCCGGCGGACCCGGCTGGATGATCGCCCGCCTGGCCCGGCCCAAATCCGCCCGTCAGCGTCGCTGAATCCAGTCCAGATCCAAGAGGGGAATCCGATGGCGATCCAGGTCGGCGACACCGCACCGGACTTCACGCTGCGCGACAGCAACCGGCAGCAGGTGACGCTCTCGTCCTTCCGTGGCGACGCGGACCCGACCGGCAAGACCGGCTCCGTCGGCAAGGCCGTCCTCGTCGTCTTCTACCCGTTCGCGTTCTCCGGGACGTGCACCGGGGAGATGTGTGCGATCCGCGACGACCTCGACGCGTTCCAGAACGAACGGGTCCAGGTGCTGGCGGTGTCCACCGATCCGATGCAGTCACTCAAGGCCTGGTCCGAGGCTCAGGGCTTCACTTTTCCGCTGCTCAGCGACTTCTGGCCGCACGGGGCGGTCGCCAAGGAGTACGGGGTGTTCCACGAAGCGGGCGGCATGGCGAACCGCGGGACATTTCTGGTCGGCACCGATGGGATCGTCACCTTCGCCGAGGTGAACGGGCCGGGGGAGCCGCGCGACCAGTCGGCGTGGAAGCGCGCGGTCGCGGCGCTGCCGTCCTGAGCGGCGTGCGGCAGGCAGTACCGTCATACGGCGACCGGCGGGCCAGGCCCGTCGGCCGGGGCGCGTAGCTCAGCGGAAGAGCACCCGGTTTACACCCGGGCGGTCGGCGGTTCGAACCCGTCCGCGCCCACTCGAGGAGATGACGTCGATGCCCGGAACCGCACCGAGGACGCCGATCGGGCGCACCGAGGCCACCGTCGACGAGGTGCAGGATCCGGCCTGGTGGAAATCGGCGGTGGTGTACCAGATCTACCCGCGCAGCTTCGCGGACTCGAACGGCGACGGAATCGGCGATCTGCCGGGGCATCCTGTCCCGGCTCGACCACCTGCAGGCGCTCGGCGTCGACGTGGTCTGGCTCTCGCCGATCTACACCTCACCGCAGGACGACAACGGTTACGACATCAGCGATTACCAGGACATCGACCCGACCTTCGGCACGCTGGCCGATTTCGACGAACTGGCCGCCGAGATCCACCGACGGGGCATGCGCCTGGTGATGGACCTGGTGGTCAACCACACCTCCGATGCGCACCCGTGGTTCGTCGAGTCCCGATCCAGCCGGGACAACCCCAAGCGGGACTGGTACTGGTGGCGCGGACCGCGGACCGGCCACGCCGGGGACGGGCCCGGAGCCGAGCCGACGAACTGGGTGTCGTTCTTCTCGGGGTCGACCTGGGAGTGGGATCCGGCCACCGCCGAGTACTACCTGCACCTGTTCTCGCGTCGGCAGCCGGACCTGAACTGGGAGAACCCCGAGGTGCGCGCTGCGGTCTACGCGATGATGCGCTGGTGGCTGGACCGCGGTATCGACGGCTTCCGGATGGACGTCATCAACCTGATCTCCAAGGACCCGTCGTTGCCGGACGGGGTGGTGGTGCCCGGCGCGCCGTTCGGAGACGGGTTCCCGCACTACGGCCACGGTCCGCGGCTGCACGAGTTCCTGCAGGAAATGCACCGGGCGGTGTTCGACGACCGGCCCGGCAGCTTCCTCACGGTCGGTGAGACGCCGGGCGTCACCCCGGCCGAGGCGCGGCTGCTCACCGACCCGGAGCGCCGCGAGGTCGACATGGTCTTCCACTTCGAGCATGTCGGACTCGACCACGGCGCAGGTGGCAAGTGGGATCCGATCCCGATGGAGGTGCTGGCGCTCAAGGCCTCGATGAACCGGTGGCAGGTGGCACTGGCCGACGTCGGGTGGAACAGCCTCTACTGGAACAACCACGACCAGCCGCGGGCGGTGTCCCGGTTCGGCAACGACGGCGCGTTCCGCGAACTGTCGGCGAAGCTGCTGGGCACGGTGCTGCACCTGCAGCGCGGCACCCCGTACGTCTACCAGGGCGAGGAACTGGGTATGACCAACGTCGTGTTCGCCTCAGCAGAGGCGTTCCGCGACATCGAGTCCATCAACGAGTATGCCGACGCGACCGGCCGCCGCGGTCTGAGTGCCGAGCAGGTCCTGGCCGCGATGGGCAACGCCAGCCGGGACAACGCCCGCACCCCGATGCAGTGGGACAGCGGAGCCTCGGCCGGATTCACCGCAGGCACTCCCTGGCTCCCGGTGAACCCCAACCACCGGGAGATCAACGCGCGGGCCCAGGTCGGCCGGCCCGGATCGGTCTTCGAGCACTACCGAAGCCTGATCGCCCTGCGCCATGCCGAACCCGCCGTCGCGTACGGGGATTTCGAGATGCTGCTGCCCGACCACCCGGCCCTGTTCTGTTTCACCCGCACCCATCGGGACACCGCTCTGCTGGTTCTGGCCAACATGTCGAGCGCCGACGTCGACGCCGACCTCGCGATCGCCGACGGCTGGCGCGATGCCGCACTGCTCCTCGGCAACTACCCGGACGGCGCCCGCGGGCTCGGTCCGGCAGCCGTGGCCCTGCGGCCCTGGGAGGCGGTGGTGCTGCGCCGGACCGACGGCTGACCGCGCGTTGCGTCGTGCGTCGCGCAGCTGCCGTTCAGTCGAAGGTGCAGAACTCGTTGCCGTCGGGATCGGCCATGATCGTCCACCCGATCTCGTCGTCCTTCACCCGGAGCACGGTGGCGCCGGCCTCCTCGAGTGCGGAGACCGCTCCCAGCACGTCCCAGTGGATCCGGTTCTTCACCGTCTTGGGTTCGGGCACCGGCACGAAATCCATCGAGGTGAACGGTGCGCCGGGGATCTGCTCGACCCACGAATAGCCCTGCGGGTCGTCGACGACGGTGCCGCCGAACGCGGTGCCCCACCAGTGGGCGATCGGGCCCGGATCGGCGCAGGCCACGACGATCTCGTAGAGCCGTTGCACCGGGGGTTCGTCCCTGGCGAAGACGCAGAATTCGCCTCCCTCGGGGTCCCGGAGCACCGTCCACGGGAACTCGCCCGGCCGGCTGATCGCCCGGGAGCCCAACGCGACGTACTCCTCGACCGAACGGGCGTGCAGATCCAGATGCACCCGCTGCTTGACGGCCACCGGTTCCGGCACCTGGTTGATCCAGACCGTGTGCTGCGCGGTGGGTCCGGCCAACCGCGTCGGTCGCTCCGGGTCGCGCTGCAGCCCGAGGGCCGACGCCCAGAACCCGACCATCGCCGGCCCGTCGACGGCGTCGATGCACAGGTCCTTCCAGCGGGCGACGGTCATCACTTCCCACCCTTGGGCGGCAGCGAGCGGGCGTAGGCGGTTCCGATGGCCACCCACGTCGCCAACCGGCGGTCGGTGCCGAGGTCGGCCGCATCCACGCGCAGCCAGCCGGACATCGGACGACCACGCATCTCCATCGGATAGGCCTTGGTCCGCGCGACCAACGCCTCGGACTCCGCGGGATCGACCCTCACCATCAGGCCGCCACTGCCGCTCGCCGCGACCGCCATGTTGCCGCCGATCAGGAACGCCAGCCCGCCGAACATGCGCTGCTCCCTGACACCGGTTTCGACGGCTACCAGCTCCCTGATCCGCTCGGCGAGGTCCACGTCGTAGCTCATGCGGGGCAGCCTAGAGCCGTGTTCCGACAACGCGGCACCGAGTTTCTCCGCCGGAGCATCAGGCCGCGTCCGGCTCGGGTTCTCGCCGCGGCCGTGGCCGGGGCCGCGACGCAGGACGCGGCGACGGCCAGCGGGAAGCGATCCGACGGCCCAGCGGCTCACCGGCCCTGGCGATCAGTGGTCCGACGATGGCCATGATCAGCACGTAGGTCGCGGCCAACGCGCCCAATCCCGGCGCGACGATCCCGGCGCCGGTGGCCAGACCGGCGATGACGATGTTGAACTCGCCGCGCGACACGATCACCGTCCCGGCCCGGACCTGGCCGGCCCTGGCGACGCCGGCCCGGCGGGCCGCCCACGCCCCGACGATGATCTTCGTCAGCGCCGTGACAACCCCGAGGGCCAGCGCCGGCAGCAACATGCCCGGGATGTCCTCCGGGTGGATGCGCAGCCCGAAGAACACGAAGAAGACCGCAGCGAACAGGTCCCGGAGCGGCGTCAGTACCTCCTCGGCGTTCGTGGCGACCCGGCCGGACAGGGCGATCCCGACCAGGAACGCTCCCACCGCCTCGGACACCTGCGCCCGCGCTGCGAGCCCGGCCACCAGCAGGGCCAGGCCGAAGACGATCAGCAGCAGCACCTCGGAGTTCTCGCTGAAGACCAGCCGGCCGAGCTGCCGGCCGTAACGCAGGGCGATCACCAGGGCCAGGGTGACGGCCACCATGGCGATCCCCACCGAGATCGCACCGGAGAGCAGCGAGACGCCGGCCAGCATGGCGGTGAGCACCGGCAGGTAGATCGCCATCGACAGGTCCTCGAGGACCAGCAGCGAGAGCACCACCGGGGTTTCCCGGTTGCCGAGGCGTCCGAGGTCGGACAGCAGCTTGGCGGTGATGCCGGACGACGAGACGTAGGTGATACCGGCCATGGCCACCACGCCCGCGGGCGGCCAGCCCATGATCAGTCCGACCACCGCTCCGGGAGCGGCGTTGAGCACGATGTTGAGTACTCCGGCCGGCGCCTGCTGCCGTACGTTCGTGATCAGCTCCGCAGCCGAGTACTCCAGACCCAGCAGGAGTAGCAGCAGGATGACGCCGATCTCGGCGCCGGTGGAGATGAACTCCTCGCTGGCGCCCAACGGCAGCAGTCCGCCGTCCCCGAAGGCCAGGCCGACCAGCAGGTACAGCGGAATGGGAGACAGGCCGATGCGTCCGGCGAATTTGCCGAGCAGCCCGAGCACCAGCACGATGCCGCCGAGCTCGATCAGGACGGTGGCTTCCTCCACGGCCGTCCCTTCCTGGCGAACCGGTCGGCCGAACCCCCGGGAGTCCGGGCGGGTCGGTGCTGACGTAGCGGAGTTGGCGTCGGGGGATGGACGGCGGCCGGCGGGCCGGTTGAGGCGAAGTGTGGCAGAGCCTGCTTATTCGGTGACCAGCTCGCGCAGCGATTCGATGCCTTCGGCGGTACCGACGGCCACCAGCACATCGTTGCCGTGCAGGGTGACCTCCGGCCCGGGCGAGGCGATCGCTTCACCGCCGCGGAGCAGCGCGACCACCGACGCGCCACTGCGGGTCCTGGCCTTGGTGGCTCCGAGGCTGAGCCCGTCGTACCGGGATCCGTTCGGGATCCGGACCTTGCCGGTCACCAGGCTGGCCACCTGGTCCGACAACGACGCGAGCCGCTCCACGATCCGACGACTGCCCAGGAACTCGGCCAGAGCGTCCGCCTCCGGCGGGTTCAGATTGAGCACCAGGGAACATGCGTCCGGGTCGTCCCGGTCGAACACGACGAGGTCGCGCCGGCCGCTCTTGCGGCTCACCACGCCCACTCGCCGGCCCTCATCGGTCTCGAAGTCGTGCCGCAGGCCGATGCCCGGCAACTTTGTCTCCGTGATCTCGAGTTCCGAGTCGAACACCACTCGCTCCTCTCGTCCGCAGCGGCCGCGGCCCGAAGGGGCTGGAGGTGGGTCGTTGCTGACCTTGCTGTAACGCCTGACCGACCCAGGTTAGTCCGGGCGGACGACGGTTCCGGCCGTGACCGGCGGCACCGGCCGGTCATCGGATCGCAACACGGCCCGGATACCCTCCGGCCACACCGCGCCGAGGCAGCGCCGCTGCCCGGATCCTGACGGGAGCACCTGGATGACGACCGCGAACCGGATGATCGGCAGGCTGTCCACGCACCTGCTCGACACGTCGTTGGGCCGCCCGGCGATGGGCGTGCCGGTGGGGTTGCACCGGGTCGCCGCCGACGGCGCCGTCCAGCTGGTCGGTGGTGGGGTCACCGACGCTGACGGCCGCGTGCAGATGCTGGCCGACGGCGCTCTCGAGCCGGGCACCTACCGGCTGGACTTCGACACCTACGGCTACTTCGCCGGGGTGCACCACGCGGTGTTCTACCCACGGATCACCGTCGAGGTCTACCTCGACGGATCCCGGAGCCACTACCACGTGCCGGTGCTGGCCGGCACGTATGCCTATTCCACCTACCTGGGGAGCTGAGGACGTGGCGATAGTTCTGGGGCCGAACCGCTACGGCAAGGCCGAGGTGCGGATGGTGCACGTCGACCGGTCGACGCCGGTGCATGTGATCACCGACGTGAACGTCACCAGCCAGTTGATCGGGGACTTCGAGGCCAGCCACCTGACCGGCGCGAACGATCAGGTGATCGCCACCGACACCCAGAAGAACACCGTGTACGCGCTGGCCCGCACCGGCGGCTTCAGCACGATCGAGGAGTTCGCCCTGCGGCTGGCCCGCAACTACGTCGGCCACTACGACTATGTGCACGGCGCCCGGATGGAGATCGAACAGACCTTCTGGGACCGCATTCCGACATCCCATGGGCCCCATGACCATGCGTTCGTCAAGGGCACGGCGGAGACCCGCACCACTGTGGTGCAGAAGTCCGGCGAGCGGGAGGTGGTGATCTCCGGGCTGGAGAACGTGGTCCTGCTCAAGACCACCGGCAGCGAATTCTGGGGATTCCCCGAGGTGCCCTACACCTCCCTGGTTGAGACCGACGATCGGATCATGGCGACCTCGGTCACCGCCAGGTGGCGGTACGCCGACGTCGATCTCGACACCGCCGACTGGGACGCGCTGTACGCCTCGGTGAAGGCAGCGATGTTGGAGCAGTTCGCCGAACTGCACTCGCTGGCCCTGCAGCAGACCCTGTTCGCGATGGGCCGCCTCGTGCTGGAGCGCCATCCCCAGATCGCCGAGATCCGGTTGTCCTGCCCGAACAAGCATCATTTCCTGGTCGACCTGAGCCCGTGGGGGCTGGACAACCCGAAGCAGGTCTTCTACGCGGCCGACCGACCGTACGGGCTCATCGAGGCTTCGGTGCTCCGAGATGAGGGGCCCGAGGCCGACGGGGTCTGGGAGGGCATCAACGGCTTCGTCTGACCTTCCCGGGCGGCATTCGTGCCGGAGGGTGATTCGGCGGAGCACGCGGTCACCGAAGGGGAAGCCGCTCCCGCACGCTGAGGGCGGTCGATCCGGCAACGTTGGCCGACACGGTCACTCGACCCAGAGTTGGTCCAGCAGCACTTCGCCCGGTCGGGCCTGGTAGTTGCGCACCCGCGCCGAGGTCACATCCACCGACCGTGGCGTGAACAACGGGACCCACGGTGCCAGGTCGGTGACCTGGCGGTCGATCCCGGCCGCGAGCGCGAGAGTGCCGGCAGGATCGGTGGGCTCGTCCCGCGCCAGCTGGTGGATCCGGGCATCGATCTTCGGGTCACAGAAGTGGGCCGGGTTCGGATCGAAGCCACAGGTCAGCGTCGACAGCATGTCGACAGCGAGCGGGTCGCCGAACCAGCCGAACATGCCTGCCTGCGCGTCGGGCGTCCGGTCGAGTGTGTCGAAGTAGCTTCCGGCATCGGCGATCTCATGGACGCTTGCGTGAAAACCGAGCTCGTCGAGCACACCGGCGAGGTACCTCGCCTCGGGGGCGAAATCGGCGAAAGTCCAGACGACAACGGGTTGGCCCTTGGAGTGCGAGGCGGCGACGAGCGCCTGCGCCCTCGGGAGGTCGGGACCGCGCCACTGCCCGAGCGGGTCGGGATCGATCGTGTAGGGACAGTACCGGCGGTATCCCGTCGAGGTGGGTGCCACGATCTGGCAGGTCGGGCCGGCGAGCGCGGTCCCGATCATCGCCGCCACCCGTCCTCGGTCGACTGCGTAGTTGAGGGCGCGGCGGACCCTGACGTCGTCGAAGGGAGCGCGGCGGGTGTTCAGGAACAGGAACACCAAGGACTGTTGGTACTCCAGATGCACCTGTCCCGGGTGCTGGGCGGCGAGTTGGGTGAGCGCCGACGGTTCGTCGAGAAGCCTGGCCAGGTCGGCGTGGCCGGCGAGCAGTTGGTGGAGAGCGTCGTCCTGGTCGTCGACCACCCGGTAGACGACCTCGTCGGGGTAGCCGTCCGGCCGAGCTGCGTCCGACCAGACGTGGAAGTGGCGGTTCCGCTGGAAAGTCAGCAGCTGTCCGGGGACGTAGCTCTGGATCTCGTACGGCCCGGTCCCCGGGACGGGCCTGGTGCCGACATCGTAGGTCGGCGTCCCGGCCGGGACCGGGATCAGGTAGAGCAGTTCCTGGAAGAGTCGGGGGTCGGGACTCGAAAGCCGGAACGTGATCGTCGAGGGTCCGTCGACGAGTACGCCGCGCGACAGGTCGCAGGTCGGCCGTCCGGTGCAGCCTGCGGCACCGATGACGTGCGAGAAGTCCGCGGCGAAATCTCCGTTGCGCTCGAGCAGGCGCTCCAGGGCTCGGCGGAAATCGGCAGCCTGCAGCAGGCTTCCGTCCGAGTATCTGATCTGCGGCCGCAGGTGGAAGGTGTAGCTGGTCCCGTCGGCGGTCGGCTGCGGCAGGGCCGCTGCGAGATCGGGGACGATCTGGGTTCCGGCGCTGCCCCCGACGTGGCGCAGGCCGGTCAGCGCGTCGTAGCTCAGTTCGTCGAGCTCCGGAAAGAGGGCGTCGACCGCCGGGTCGATGGTCTCGACGTCATCGCCGACCACGACGAGCCGGCCGCCGCGGTGGTCCGCGCCGGAGGCCTGCACGGACACCCACACCCCGGTGGCGGTCGCTACCAGGCCCTCGGGTCGGCTGCCCAGTGACGTCCATGCGGTGATCACCGCGCGCGCGGCGTCGATGCGGGCCACCCGGGCGCCGAATTCGGCGCTCACCCACACCACGCCCGCCGCATAGCTGATCGCCGACGGTCCGCCCGGCACAGGGATCGTCGACCGGACGGCGAGCGTCGCGACGTCGACGCGGGAGACGGTGCCGTCGAGCGCGTTGACCACCCAGACCGCGCCATCTCCGTAGGTCACGCCGGTGGGCCCCGTGCCCACTGTGGTCGTCGAGATCACCGAGTTGGTGGCCGGATCGACGCCCAGGACCCTGCCACCGGCCTCGTCCGTGACCCACACGGCTCCGCCGCCCACGGCCACGCCACGCCCGACGGCGTTGGTATGGATCGTCGCGGTCACCTCGCCGGTCGCCGCATCGATCCGGGTGAGCGTGCGGTCGTCGCCGTTGGTGACCCAGACCGAGCCATATCCGTAGCTGACGGCCACCGGCCCGGCACCGACCCCGACCGTTCCGACGACCGCGTTCGTCTCGGGGCTGATCCGGGACACGGTGTCGTCATCATGGTTGGCAACCCAGACGCTTCCCGCGCCGACGGTGACGCCGCTCGGATCCGGACCGACCGGGATGGTCTGGACGACCGAGTCCGAACCGGGATCGATCCGGATGAGCGTGCCTGCCGTCGCGTCGACCGCCCAGATCGCGGCGGCGCCGACGGCGACGGAGGTCGGTGCGCCGCTGACCGGTACCTGGTTGCTCACCCGGTTGGCGTGCATGTCGACGAACCCGACCGAGTCGGCGGAAAGCCCGGTCGCGAGCGGAGGGGCGCTCTTCGGGACGAACGCAGTGACGAAGACGGCCATCAGCGCGGCGCCGGTCGCGGCCGCGACAAGTCTGACGGCGCGGCGCAGCGGACGCCGCCGTCGGGACGATGCGGTGCGATCCGGACGGCGCACGGGCCGGGGTGTGGTCGCCGGCTCGGGTGGCGCAGCCGGCGGGGGTGCCGCAGCCGGCGGGGGTGCCGCCGCCGCCTGCTCGGATGCCGCCGCCACTGCAGACGCGCCGGGCAGGTCGAGGAGCGGGTCGTGGGCGAGGATCGCGGATTCGAGCCGTTGCAGCGCGTCGCCGGGGTCGAGGCCGAGCTCGTCGACCGACGCGCTGCGCGCGTCTCGGTAGGCAGCGAGTGCATCGGCCTGCCTCCCGGCCCGGTACAAGGCCAGCATGAGTAGTCGACGCAGCGTCTCCCGCAAGGGGTGCTCGCGGATGAGCGCCTGCAGCTCGGGGATCGCCGCGGCGTGATGTCCGATGGCGATGTCGGCGTCGAGCCGCGTCTCGAGCGCCAGCACCCGTAGTTCGTCCAGCCGTCGGATCTCGCCGGCCGCGAAGTCCTGGAAGCGGAACTCCACCAACGGCGGCCCACGCCAGAGCGCCAGTGCTTCCCGCAGCTCGGCCGCCGCTGCTCGCGGATCCCCCTCGGCCAGTAACGCCCGTCCACGCTGCAGCAGGGCTTCGAACCGGGTTGCGTCGACATCCTCCGGTGCCAGCCGAAGCCGGTAGCCGCCCGGCTCGGTGTCCAGCACGGCGCTTCCGAGGGCCTTGCGCAATTGCGACACATAGCCCTGGACGATCTTGGGGGCCGTCGCGGGCGGTCGTCCGCCCCAGAGCTCCTCGACCAGCATCTCGGTGGGGATGACCTCGTCGCGACGCAGTATCAGCACCGCCAGCAGTGCCCGCTGCTTGGCGGCACCGACCGTGAGGTCGCGACCGTCCCGCCGGACGAACAGTGGCCCGAGGATTCCGACTTCCACCGGCGTTTCCTCCGTTCTGAGGTCGGTTTACCAGTTCTGCACCAGGACTGCACCAGTTCTCGGGGACCAATGCGTTCGCTGTCATCCATCCGGTCGCAACCGCGACCGCCTGAGAAGGGCAGGCTGGACATGAAGGTCACGAAGAGAGGATGGGCAGGTGCCCTGGTGGCGGGAATCCTCGTCAGCGGAGTAGGTGCGACGCAGGTCCAGGCGACGACGAGCGCCGCCGCGCCCTCCACCAACACTGCCGCGTCGACGACCCTGGCCAAGTCGGTGGTGACCCCGATCGCCGTCTGGGGCCACGGGCGCACCCTGGCGGGTGGTCCGTGGGCCGCGGTGCTGGCGACCTACGGAGTGACCGACGGCTACGTCGTCGACAACAAGTTCGGCCCGGGCGACACCACCGGTTGGCACGCACACCCGGGCCCGAGTCTGATCTTCGTCGTCAGCGGAACGGTGACGAACTATGACAGCGACGCGCCCGGCTGTGCCCCACGGAGCTACCCAGCGGGCAGCTCGCTCGTCGACGCGGGCGGCAAGGACGTCCACATGCTGCGCAACGAGGGCACTACCCCCGCCGAGACCATTGCGGTGCAGTTCATCCCGAGCGGCCAACCGCGACGCATCGAGGAACCCGAGCCGGCGAACTGCCACGTGTAGGCGCCGAACACACCGGGGTCGAAGACGACTGCAGGCCCCGCGATGCGGGGCCTGCAGTGTGGTGCCCCCGGCAGGATTCGAACCTGCGCACCCGCCTCCGGAGGGCGGTGCTCTATCCCCTGAGCTACGGGGGCGCACGGGGAAACTCTACCGCACCGGCGCGACCGGCCCGGACGTCTACGGACCGGTCATCCCGACGAACTGACCGGTGCCGGGGTCGTCCCGGCCTCACTGGTCGGCGCACTCGCAGTGCCGGTCCCGGTGGTCGCCGACCCGGCCGGTGCGGTCGGGTCGAAGGGCAACGGTTGCGCGCCACGGGCCGCGAGCATCTGCGTCATCTGGGTGACTTCGCCGGTCTGCGCGACCAGCATCTTGGCCGCGAAGTTCCGGACCACCGGGTTCTCGGCATGGATCTGGGCGTCCTCCATCATCGGCGCCCCGCCCTGGTGGTGACGGATCATCAGCTGCAGGAAGTAGATGTCGGACGCTTTGCCGCGCAACGACTTCAGTGTGTTGATCTCCTCGTCGGTGGCCATTCCGGGCATCAGACCGGTGACCCCGGCCGAGGTGGACCCGCCCATGTCCATGGCGTGACCGCCCTCGGTCGTCGTCATCCAGGCCATGTGCGGCTCGGCAACCACCTGCGGCAGATCCCACAGAGCCAGCCAGCCCTGCATCTGGCCGATCTGCGCGGTCTGCGTGTAGTTGATGTCGTAAGCCAGCAGCCCGATCTCGGGATCGTCGGTGTCCAGCTCGGCGTAGTGCGCCATCAGCACGCCCTGGCTGTGGTGCACGATCATGTCCCTGGAGAACCCGGCATCCACCGAATCGGTGCCCGGGACCACCGAGGCGCTGGGCTGCGACGGCTTGCTCAGGGCCAACCCGATGGTCGCTCCGATCAGCAGCAGCACCACGGCCGACAGGCTCAGCACCACCGCCGTGCCCCGGGATCCCCAGCGCGCCATCACGGACCCGTGCCGCTCCTCCGAGCCGGCCGGGTCCGACTGCTCGGGTCGGTCCGCCGTCTCGTCGACCGGGGGCCGGTCCTCGCTCATCCGCTCGACGACGCGGTGCTCACCGGCGCACTGCTCTTGGCACTGCTGGACGCGCCGGATTTGGTGGGAGTGGTGGAACCCGTTGCGGTCTCGCCGGATCCGACGGCGGTGCCGGTGCCGGAACTCCCGGAGCCGGAACTCCCGCTGCCGGCGGTCTCCGATGCGGTGGCCTCGTCGGTGGGCACGGTGCCCCCGGTGCCGGACATCGGCACCGCGTCGGGCCCGCGCGGCGACGGGTCGAACGGTGGCGGGTTCTCGGTGTCGAACTGCGGCTGCTCGCAGGTCGCTCCGGTCTCCGGGTACACATACGGGTTCACCCGCAGCGCAGTGATGAACTGGAAGATCCGCGGGTCGGAGACCGAGTCGACCTTGAGCTGGTGCGCCCAGGCCTGCAGCGAGATCTTGGCGTCCAGCCCGGGGTAGGGAGTCAGCGTGGTGTACGGCTGGTCCGCAACGATCGACTTGAGGGTGTCCAGGTCGGCGCCGATCGTGTCGGGGTTGTAGGCGATCCAGACCGCACCGTGTTCGAGGGTGTGGACCATGTTCTCGTCCCGCACGGCCTTGGTGTAGACGATGCCGTTGCAGTTGGCCCACTCGCCGTCGTGCGGTCCGCCGATGGGCGGGAACCGGTCGTAGGCGACCCGCTGGTCGGACGTGACGTGGTTGCGGTTGTTGTACTCGGGGTAGGTCGCCGGGCCGCCATTGGTGCCGGGCTCGCTCTTGCCGATGAAGATGCCCTCGATCTTGGTCGACGGGTCCTGGTTGTCGGCGGTCGGTTCGAACCCGGCCGCGGCGGCCGCGCCGGACGAACGGACCGCATCGGCGCTGGCGGTCGCCGCGTCGTTCGCCGACTTCTTGTTGAGCACCACGAAGAAGATGCCGCCCACCAGGGCAAGGATCGCCACCACCGCCACGATGGTGAGCCAGGGCAGCCCCTGACGGCGGGTCACCACCGGAACTGCGGAGCGGTTCTTCTTGGCGTTCTTGCCACTGGCCATCATGGGTGCTGAAACCTCGTCACTCGCGCGGCGGGGGGCGAGGGCCACCCGGGGATCGGGCCGAAGTCTACGGTGCCCGTCGGTGGCCTCCGTGTGAGTGGGATCGGAGCCCGATAGGCAGAGCGTGGCCCGGTGGCAAAAGAGGCACCCGCGCTCTTCCTAGAATGGACAGGTGAATCCCGCCCAGCTGGCCGATGCCATCCGCGCCGCACTCGTGGCCGCTGTCGACGCCGGAGAACTGCGCGTCGAGGTGCCGGCGGAGATCACCCTGGACCGTCCTCGCTCCCGCGAGCACGGCGACTACGCCACCCCGGTCGCGCTGAAGCTCGCCAAGGCGGCCGGGCTGCCCCCGCGGACGATCGCCGAGGCGCTGGCGGCCCGGGTCCGGCAGGTCCCGGGCGTCGCCGGCGTCGAGATCGCCGGTCCCGGCTTCCTCAACATCCGGCTGGACACGGCCGCGGCGGGTGCCCTGGTCGGCGCGATCGTCGCGCAGGGCAGCGACTACGGCCGCGGTGCGGCCCTCGCGGGCCGCTCGGTCAACCTCGAGTTCGTCTCGGCCAACCCGACCGGACCGGTGCACATCGGCGGTGCCCGGTGGGCCGCCGTCGGCGATGCGCTCGGGCGGATCCTGTCCGCCCAGGGCGCCGAGGTGGTCCGCGAGTACTACTTCAACGACGCCGGCGCACAGATCGACCGGTTCGCCAGGTCGCTGCTCGCCTCAGCCCGCCACGAACCGGCGCCGGACGACGGTTACAGCGGCGACTACCTCGGCGACATCGCCGACCGGATCGTCGCGGCCCACCCAGGGGCGGCCGGGCTGCCGGACGCCGAGGCGACCGAGGTGTTCAGAGTCGAGGGCGTGCAGCTGATGTTCGACGAGATCAAGGCGACGCTGCACACCTTCCGCACCGATTTCGACGTGTACTTCCACGAAGACTCGCTGCACGCCTCGGGTGCGGTGGACGTGGCCATCGCCCGGCTCAAGGAGTCGGGCCACCTGTTCGCCGCCGACGGCGCCTGGTGGCTCCGGACCACCGAATTCGGCGACGACAAGGACCGGGTGGTGATCAAGTCCGACGGCGACCCTGCCTACATCGCCGGCGACATCGCGTACTTCCTGGACAAGCGTGCCCGGGGCTTCGACCTGTGCATCTACATGCTCGGTGCCGACCATCACGGGTACATCGCCCGGTTGAAGACCGCGGCAGCGGCCCTGGGCGACGACCCGGCGGCGGTCGAGGTGCTGATCGGCCAGATGGTCAACCTGGTGCGCGACGGGCAGCCGATGCGGATGTCGAAGCGGGCCGGCACCGTGATCAGCCTGGACGACCTCATCGATGCGCTGGGTGTCGACGCCGCGCGGTACTCGCTCATCCGGTACTCGGTGGACACCACGTTGGACCTCGACCTCGACGTCTGGACCCGGCAGACCAGCGACAACCCGGTGTACTACGTGCAGTACGCGCATGCCCGGTTGGCCTCGCTGGCCCGCAACGCTGCGGACCTGGGCATCACCCTCGGCGACAGCTACGACGCGGCGCTGCTGGACACCGAGCGGGAGTCCGAGTTGATCGCGCTGCTCGCCGGCTACCCCCAGGCGCTGGCCGCGGCGGCGGATCTGCGCGAGCCGCACCGGGTGGCCAGGTATCTGGAGGATCTGGCGTCCGGTTACCACAAGTTCTACGACGTCGTCCGGGTGCTGCCGATGGGCGACGAGGACGCGACCCCGGCCACCGTTGCCCGGCTCTGGCTGTGCGCCGCCACCCGCCAGGTGCTCGCGAACGGCCTTGCGGTGCTGGGCGTCTCGGCCCCGGAACGGATGTGACGCGGTGAGAGCCCACCCGGCCGGGCCCCGGCATGCCGACGTCGCGGCGGTGCACCCCTCGGGTGGACCGCCGGCGGATCTGAACGAACTGCACCCAGCGGTCTGGCCCCGCGGTGCGCGCCGTGACGCCGGCGGGGTGCTGACCCTGGCCGGCGTCGACGTGCGGGATCTCGCCGCCGAGTTCGCCACCCCGCTGATGGTCATCGACGAGGCCGACTTCCGCTCCCGGTGCCAGGATTTCGCCGACGCATTCGGTAGCCCGCGCGATGTGCACTACGCGGGCAAGGCTTTTCTGTGCGGCGAGGTGGTGCGGTGGCTGGACGGCGAGGGACTGGCGCTGGACGTGTGCACCGGCGGCGAACTGGCGCTCGCACTCCGGGCCGGGTTCCCGGCCGACCGGATCGCCCTGCACGGCTCCAACAAGTCCACCGCCGAGCTCACCCGAGCGGTGGAGGCCGGCGTCGGCGCCATCGTCGTCGACTCCTACCACGAGATCGCCCGGCTGACCGAGATCACCGAGCATCGGGCCGGTACGGTCGCCGTGATGGTCCGGGTCACCGTCGGGGTGGAGGCGCACACCCACGAGTTCATCGCCACCGCGCACGAGGACCAGAAGTTCGGCTTCTCGCTGGCCGGCGGCCACGCCGCCGAGGCGGTCCGCCGGGTGGTCGCCTGCCCCGGACTGAGCCTGGTGGGGTTGCACTCCCACATCGGGTCGCAGATCTTCGACCCGTCCGGATTCGAGGTCTCCGCGCACCGGGTGGTCCGGCTGCTGGCCGAGATCATCGCCGAGTACCCGCATCTCGTCGACACCGTGACCACGCTGGACCTCGGCGGCGGCCTCGGTATCGCCTACGTGCCGTCCGACGACCCGCCGCCGGCCGATGCGATGGCCAAGTCGCTCATCGAGATCGTGCACCGCGAGGCGCAGGCGGAGGGGCTGCCGGTGCCACGGATAGCGGTCGAGCCCGGCCGGGCCATCGCGGGGCCCGGCACCGTGACGCTGTACGAGGTCGGCACGATCAAGGACGTGGAACTCGACGGCGGCGTGGTCCGGCGCTATGTCTCCGTGGACGGCGGGATGAGCGACAACATCCGGACGGCGCTCTACGACGCCGACTACACCGTCACTCTCGCCTCCCGCTCCTCGGACGCGGCGCCGGCGCTCAGCCGCGTGGTGGGCAAGCACTGCGAGAGCGGCGACATCGTGGTGCGGGACTGCTACCTTCCAGCGGACCTGGCGGTGGGTGACCTGATCGCGGTCGCCGCCACCGGTGCCTACTGCTACGCCATGGCCAGCAACTACAACCGCATCCCGCGGCCGGCCGTGGTCGCGGTCGCCGCCGGGGCCCCCCGGGTGCTGCTGCGCCGCGAGACCGAGGACGACCTGATGCACCTGGAGAACTGGTGAGCACTCCCGACCGCGGTCCCGGCCGCGCCCAGCCGTCGCTGGTGCCCGGCGTGGTACTGCTCGGCATCGCCGCCGTCCTGATCGTCGTCGTGCTGGTGAAGCCGGACATGCCGTCGTGGCTCAAGGTGACGATCGCGATCGCGGCCGTGCTGGTCGTGGTCGCGTTGCTCTTCTACGCCATCCGGGTCTTCCGCGGCGTCTCCCGCGGTGGCGGTGCCCGGTGACGGAGCAGGCTCCGGCGGTGCGGGTGGCGCTGCTGGGTTGCGGTGTTGTCGGTTCCCAGGTGGTCCGGCTGCTGCGCGAGCAGGGCGCCGACCTGGCCGCCCGGATCGGGGCTCCGCTGGAGCTGGTCGGCGTGGCGGTGCGGCGCCCGCACAAGCATTCCGAGGTGCCGGCCGAGCTGCTCACCACCGATGCGGCCGCGCTGGTCGCCCGCGACGATGTCGACGTGGTCGTCGAGGTGATCGGTGGCATCGAGCCGACCAGGAGCCTGCTGCTGACCGCCCTGGGTCGAGGCGCGTCGGTGGTCACGGCGAACAAGGCCCTGCTGGCCGAGGACGGCCCGACGCTGTTCGAGGCAGCCGACGCCTCCGGCACCGATCTGTATTTCGAGGCGGCCGTCGCCGGGGCCATCCCGCTGATCCGCCCGTTGCGGGAATCGCTTGCCGGGGACCGGATCTCGCGGATCATGGGGATCGTCAACGGCACCACCAACTTCATCCTGTCGGCGATGGCGGACAGCGGCGAGAGCTACGACTACGCCCTCAAGGAGGCCACCAGGCTCGGCTATGCCGAGGCCGACCCGACCGCCGACGTCGACGGCTTCGATGCGGCGGCGAAGGCCGCCATCCTCGCCTCGATCGGCTTCCACACCCGGGTCGGGGCGGCCGACGTCTACCGCGAAGGGATCGCCGACGTCTCCGCGGCCGACATCGTCGCTGCCTCCGAGATCGGTTGCGTCATCAAGCTTCTGGCCATCTGTGAGCGGGTGAACAGCGACGGTGTCGAGTCGGTGTCGGCCCGGGTGCACCCGGTGATGCTGCCCCGGACCCACCCCTTGGCCGGCGTCGACGGCGCCTACAACGCGGTCTACGTCGAGGCCGAGGCAGCCGGTCGGCTGATGTTCTACGGGCCGGGGGCCGGGGGAGCGCCGACCGCCTCGGCGGTTCTCGGCGATCTGGTTGCGGTCGCCCGCAACCGGGTCGGCGGCGGTCGAGGTCCACGGGAGTCGGCCTACGCCGACCTGCCCATCCAGCCGATGGGGCGGGTGCCGACGCGGTACCACATCAGCCTCGACGTCGAGGACCGCGCGGGCGTGCTGGCCGCGGTTGCGACGGCGTTCGCCGAGTCCGGGGTCTCGATCTCGACGGTCCGCCAGGAGGGCCGGGGTGACGACGCCAGCCTGGTCGTGGTCACCCACACGGCCCCGGATGCCGCGCTCGCGGCCACCGTCGAGGTGCTTTCCGGCCTGCCGTCGGTCCGCAAGGTGGCCGCGGTGATGCGGGTCGCGGGAGACGCCGGATGACGGCGCGGCCCGGCTGGCCCGGTCTGATCGCCGCCTACGCCGAGCGGGTGGCCATCCCGGCCGGCGCCGTGGTCGTCACGCTCTACGAGGGGGGTACGCCGCTGCTTCCGGCACCGGCGCTGTCCTCGCACACCGGCTGCGACGTGTATCTGAAGGTCGAGGGGGCGAATCCGACGGGTTCGTTCAAGGACCGCGGGATGACCGTTGCCGTCACCCATGCGCTGGCCGCCGGGATGCGCGCGGTGATCTGCGCGTCCACCGGGAACACCTCGGCGTCCGCGGCCGCCTACGCCGCCCGGGCCGGACTGGCCTGCGCCGTGCTGGTGCCGCAGGGCCGGATCGCGGCCGGAAAGCTCGCCCAGGCGGTTGCCTACGGCGCCCAGATCCTGCAGGTCCAGGGCAATTTCGACGACTGCCTCGAGCTTGCCCGCAAGGTCGCCGTCGACCATCACGACATCGGCCTGGTGAACTCGGTCAACCCGGTCCGGATCGAGGGGCAGAAGACTGCGGCGTTCGAGGTCTGCGACGTGCTCGGCCGAGCTCCTGACGTGCACCTGCTGCCGGTCGGCAACGCCGGGAACATCACCGCGTACTGGCGCGGCTACACCGAGTACCACTCGGACGGTGTGATCGACGCGGTGCCGCGGATGTTCGGGTTCCAGGCCGCCGGCGCCGCGCCGCTGGTGCACGGCGCCCCGGTGAAGAACCCGGAGACCATTGCCACCGCGATCCGGATCGGCTCACCCGCGTCGTGGGACGGTGCGATCGACGCCCGGGACTCCTCGGGCGGCCTCATCGACGCCGTCACCGACGAACAGATCCTGCACGCCTACCGGCTGCTCGCCTCGACTGCCGGCGTGTTCGTCGAGCCGGCCTCGGCCGCGTCGGTGGCCGGCCTGCTGGCCACCACGGCCGACGGTCGTCTCCCCAGGGGATCCCTGGTGGTGTGCACGGTCACCGGACACGGGCTCAAGGATCCGGACACCGCGCTGGCCGGAATGGCCGCCCCGACGGTGATTCCGGTGGACGGTGCGGCAGTGGCCGCGGCGCTGGGCCTGGCGTGAGCTCGGTGGACCGGGTGCGGATCCGGGTGCCGGCGACGTCGGCGAACCTGGGCCCCGGCTACGACTGCTTCGGGCTCGCGCTGGCCCGCCACGACGAGGTGATCGCCGAGCGCACCGATGGCGGTCTGCGCCTGGACGTCTCCGGGGTGGGCGTCGATACCGTGCCGCGCACCGTCGAGCACCTCGTCGTGCGCTCGGCCGCGGCCGGTTTCGCCGCCTTGGACGTGCCGTTCCCCGGCCTGGATGTCAAGTGCACCAACACTATTCCGCATGGCGGCGGCCTGGGCTCGTCGGCGGCGGCGATCGTCGCAGGGCTGCTACTGGCCCGCGGATTGACCGTCGATGGCGCTGATCGGCTCCCCGACGATGCGTTGCTCGACCTCGCGTCGCGGCTCGAGGGTCACCCGGACAATGTCGCCGCCGCGCTGTTCGGCGGCTTCACGCTGGCCTGGGTCGATGACGACGGTCGGACCCGCGCGGTGCGCCGCGAGGTGCATCCCGCGGTGCGGCCGGTGGTGTTCGCGGCCCGGCAGTCCTCCGCCACCGAACACGCCAGGGCGGCGCTACCGCCGACCGTGCCGCACGCGGATGCAGTCGCCAACGCGGCGCGGGCGGCGCTTCTGGTGCACGCGCTGACCGCGGACCCGACCCTGCTGTTCGACGCGACGCAGGATCGGCTGCACCAGTCGTACCGCGCGCCGGGACACCCGGCCTCGGCTGCGCTGCTGGCCGACCTGCGGTCGGCCGGTGTCGCGGCCGTGATCTCGGGGGCCGGTCCCTCGGTGCTCGCCCTGGCCACCGAACCGCTGGATCCGCAACGATGGGTCCGGGACGGCTTCGCCATGGCCGAGACGGCCGTGGAAACCGGCCGGGCATGCGCAGATCCGGTGTGACACACCCGGCAATGTTGCCGCCGGGCTCGCCGGGCGACTAGTCTGGAGGAGATCGCCGGTCTGGTGCACAACCGACCGGAATCGTGCGTGGGGGCATCTGACGGATGCCCGGCGAACATTTCACCCTCGTCGGGATCTCCGCCAGACCTCTACCTCCCTCGTCAGCGGCCTGCCCCGGGCAGGACATCGTCCGTACCCGTCCCACGGGATTCTCCTCGGGACGGCCGGCCGCGCGAGGTGATCAATTACCGCCGCTTCCTCTAGGAAGCGGATCGGCCGCCGACGCGACAAGCGTCGGCGCACTCACCCGGTCGGATAGTGCCGATCGGACAGGAAGGATCTTCGTGAGCGAAACCACGGAGCTGCTCGACACCCCCGCCACCGAATCCCGGTCTCGCAAGACCGGCGGTGGCCTGTCGGGCATGGTGCTCGCCGACCTCAAGGCCCTCGCGGGCGAGCTCGGCCTCAAGGGCACCTCCGGGATGCGCAAGGGCGACCTGGTGGCGGCCATCGCCGCCCGTCAGTCCGGCGCACCTGCTGCACCACCCCGCGCGTCCGCTTCGGCCGCGCCCACCACCAACGGCACCGTGTCGGCCTCCAACGGAGCAGCCGGGCACGCCGAGGAGGCCGGCCTCCCGCTCGACCTCCCGCCGACCCGGCCCCGCCGGCGGGCGGCCACCCGGCCGGCCGGCGCCCCGGCGCAGGCTGACGACCAGGCGCAGCTGCCGGCAGATCTGCCCGCGGCCACCGCCGGCACCGCCACCGCCGGCACCGCCACCGAGCCGCCTCGGGAGACCGGCCGCCCGCAGAGCGACCGGAGCGACCGCACCGAGGGCGACCGTACCGACACCGTGCGTGCGGACACCGTGCGTGCGGACACCGAGCGTGCCGACAGCAACGGTGCGGACAACAGTGCGGACAGCAACAGTGTCGACACCGAGCGTGCCGACGGCGACCGCGCAGAAGGCGACCGCGCAGAAGGCGACCGCGACAACGATCGGGGCGACCGCAACCGGCGTAACCGCCGCAACCGGCCGGAGCGCACCGGGACCACCGACCAGCCGTCCGGCCAGGCCCAGCAGCGGGACAACCAGACCCAGCAGCGGGACAACCAGACCCAGCAGCGGGACAGCCAGCCGAACCGGGAGCAACCGAACCGGGACCAGAACCGGGACGCGAACCGGCAGGGCCAGGGACGCGACGACCGTCAGGGGCAGGGCCAGAACCGGGACAACCGGCAGGGTCAGGTCCGCGACGACCGGCAGAGCCAGCCGCGTGACGACCGGCAGAACCGCGATGACGACGAGGAAGGCGGCGGCCGCCGCAATCGCCGGTTCCGGGACCGCAACCGGCGTGGCCGCGAGCGGTTCGCCGAGCCCGGCAACGGCCCGGAACCCGAGGTCCGCGACGACGACGTGCTGGTCCCGGTGGCCGGCATCCTCGACGTGCTGGACTCCTACGCGTTCATCCGCACCTCCGGCTACCTGACCGGCCCGAACGACATCTACGTGTCGCTCTCCCAGGTCCGTAAGAACGGCCTGCGCCGTGGCGACGCGGTCAAGGGCATGGTGCGGGCGCCCCGCGAGGGCGAGCAGCAGCGACAGAAGTTCAATGCGCTGGTGCGGCTGGACTCCGTCAACGGGCTCGACCCGGAAGAGGCCAAGTCGCGTCCGGAATTCACCAAGCTGACCCCGCTCTACCCGAACGAACGGCTCCGCCTGGAGACCGAGTCGCACCTGCTGACCACCCGGGTCATCGACCTGGTGATGCCGGTCGGCAAGGGCCAGCGCGCGCTCATCGTGTCTCCGCCCAAGGCGGGCAAGACGATGGTGATGCAGGCCATCGCCAACGCCATCACCACCAACAACCCGGAATGCCACCTGATGGTCGTGCTGGTGGACGAGCGGCCTGAAGAGGTCACCGACATGCAGCGTTCGGTGAAGGGCGAGGTGATCGCCTCCACCTTCGACCGGCCGCCGGCCGACCACACCATGGTCGCCGAACTGTCGATCGAGCGGGCGAAGCGGCTGGTCGAGATGGGCCGGGACGTGGTCGTCCTGCTCGACTCGATCACCCGGCTGGGCCGGGCGTACAACCTGGCCGCGCCGGCGTCGGGGCGGATCCTCTCCGGTGGCGTCGACTCAACGGCGCTGTTCCCGCCCAAGCGGTTCCTCGGCGCTGCGCGCAACATCGAGAACGGTGGATCACTGACCATCTTCGCCTCGGCGCTGGTGGAGACCGGTTCCGCCGGTGACACGGTGATCTTCGAGGAGTTCAAGGGCACGGGTAACGCCGAGCTCAAGCTGGACCGGCGGCTGGCCGACAAGCGGATCTTCCCGGCGATCGACCTGGATCAGTCCAGCACTCGCAAGGAGGACCTGCTGCTGTCTCCCGACGAGCTGGCCGTCACCGTCAAGCTGCGGCGGGTGCTCGCGGCCCTGGACTCCCAGCAGTCCCTGGAACTGGTGCTGGACCGGCTGCGCAAGACCCGGACCAACATCGAGTTCCTGCTGCAGGTGGCCAAGACCACGCCGGGCAACGACTGACAGTGCCGAACCCGCCCAGGGCGACCGCGACGGAGCTGCTCGGCAGGTCCCGGTACGTGCTGCTGACCACCTTCCGCCGGGACGGCACGGCGGTGCCGACCCCCGTCTGGGTGGTGCCGATGGACGGCATCCTCTGGGTGTGGTCGGCACCGGACGCGGGCAAGGTCAAGCGGGTCCGCCGGTCCGGCCGGGTGCAGCTGGCACCGTGCACGCTGCGCGGCGCGCCGTTGGGCGTCCCGGTGACCGCATCGGCCACCGTGGTACCCGCTGCCGAAGCTCGACGGGTGCTGCCCGCGCTGGTCACGAAGTACGGCTGGACAGCACGGTTGACGCTGTTTCCGATCACGGTCGGGCGGTGGATGGGCCGGCCCCGTGGAGTCGGTGCGCTGGCGATCACGCTTCCGGTCGACGGACCGACCGACCAGGTCGTCCCCCAGCGGTCGGAATAACCAGCCCCAGCTGCTCGTTTTCACCAATACCGACCACCTCTGGCACACTGGTGGCGATCACCCGGCTCCGGTTCACGGTTTCTGCGCGCCCGCAACTCCGACCCGGCGGCCACGAGAAAGGGATTTCGACATGAAGGCTGGCATTCACCCGCAGTACGTCACCACCGAAGTGGTGTGCGGTTGCGGCAACACGTTCACCACCCACAGCACCGAGACGTCGGGTTCGATCCACGTCGAGGTCTGCTCCAACTGCCACCCGTTCTACACGGGCAAGCAGAAGATCCTGGACACCGGCGGCCGGGTGGCCCGCTTCGAGGCGCGCTACGGCAAGCGCACCCGCTAGTTCCACCGCGGCGCCCGTTCGGCCACCAGGCCGGCGGGCGCCGTTTGTGTCTCCGGGGTCTCGCCGGCGCCACGCCGCCGGCCCCCGACCCCACCCACCCAGCAAAGGACGTCGCGATGAGCACCACCCCCGGCCCCGCGGCCGAGCTGGTCGCCGAGTACGCGCGTCTGGAGGGCCAGCTCTCCGATCCCGCCGTGCACGCGGACCAGGCGGCCGCCCGCCGACTCGGCCGCCGGTACGCCGAGCTCACCCCGATCGTCCGCACCGCCGAGGCGCTCCGGTCGGCCCGCGGAGGACCTCGGCGCGGCCGAGGAACTGGGCGTCGAGGACGCCGGGATGGCTGCGGAGGCCCGCGAGCTCACCCAGCAGATCGCCGCCCTGGAAGCCGAGCTGGCCGACCTGCTGGCGCCGCGCGATCCTGACGACGCGAAAGACGTGCTGATCGAGGTGAAGGCAGGCGAGGGCGGCGAGGAGTCTGCCCTGTTCGCCGGCGACCTGCTGCGGATGTACCTGCGGTACGCGGAGCGGCACGGCTGGAAGACCGAGGTGCTCTCGGCCACCGAGTCCGATCTCGGCGGTTACAAGGACGCCACCGTCGCGGTCAAGGCGCCCGGCACCCCGACGCCCGCGGAAGGTGTGTGGGCCCGGCTCAAGTTCGAAGGCGGTGTGCACCGGGTGCAACGGGTGCCGGTCACCGAGTCCCAGGGCCGGATCCACACCTCGGCCGCAGGGGTGTTCGTCGCTCCGGAAGCCGAGGACGTCGACGTCACGGTGGACCCCAACGACCTGCGGATCGACGTCTTCCGCTCGTCCGGTCCGGGCGGTCAGTCGGTGAACACCACCGACTCGGCGGTGCGGATCACCCACCTGCCGACCGGCATCGTGGTGTCCTGCCAGAACGAGAAGTCCCAGCTGCAGAACAAGGAACAGGCGCTGCGGATTCTGCGCGCCCGGCTGCTGGTGGCGGCCCGCGAGACCGCCGATGCGGCGGCGGCCGACGTCCGTCGCTCGCAGGTGCGCACGGTCGACCGGTCCGAGCGGATCCGCACCTACAACTATCAGGAGAACCGGATCGCCGACCACCGGGTCGGCTACAAGGCCTACAACCTGGACGCCGTCCTGGACGGCGACCTGGACGCGGTCCTGGACGCCCTGGATGCGGCCGAGCGCACCGAGCGGATCGAGAGTGCCTCCGATGGCGCGTGAATCGCTGCGGGTGGCGATCCTGGGTGCCACCCGGACGCTGGACGCTGCCGGCGTGCCGTCGGCGAGAGTCGACGCCGAAGAACTCGCCGCCCACCTGCTCGGGGTGAGCCGCACCAAGCTCGGCCTGCAGCCGCTGGTGGAGACCGAGTTCGTGCAGCGCTACACGGAGCTGGTGGATCGGCGGGCGCAGCGGATCCCCCTGCAGCACATCCTCGGCACCGCCGCGTTGGGCCCGGTGACCGTGCAGGTCGGCCCCGGGGTGTTCATTCCGCGACCGGAGACCGAGGTGCTGCTGGAATGGGCGGTCGCGGCGATCGCCGACATCGCCGCCCCGGTGGTGGTCGATCTGTGCACCGGTACCGGGGCCATCGCCCTGGCGATCGCGACCCGGCGACCCGACGCAACCGTCTACGCCGTCGAGCGCGCTCCCGGTGCCCTCGCCTGGGCCAGGCGTAACGCCGACCTGCATGCACAGCAGGGGGGAACCCCGATCCGGTTGCGTGGCGGCGACCTCGCCGACCAACGGCTGCTGGCCGACCTGGACGGCACCGTCGACCTGGTCACCGCCAATCCGCCGTACGTGCCGGACGGCACCGCTGTCGAGCCGGAGGTGTCCGAGCACGACCCGGCGGAGGCGGTGTTCGGCGGACCGGACGGGCTCAGCGTGATCCGGCCGCTGGTCAGCGTCGCCGCGGGGCTGCTCCGGCCCGGCGGGGTGCTGGCCATCGAGCACGACGACAGCCACGGTCAGTCCGCCCCGGCCCTGTTCGCAGCGCGCAAGGTGCTGGCCGACGTCACCGACCACACCGACCTCGCCGGTCGCCCGCGGTTCGTGACCGCCACCCGGGTCCGGCTCACCGCGGCCTGACAGACTGGGCTCGTGACGATCTTCGACTGCTCCGACCCGGTCGCCCGACGGTCCGGACTGGAAACAGCGGCCGAGGCCGCGCGATCCGGACGGTTGGTGGTGCTGCCCACCGACACCGTCTACGGCATCGGTGCCGACGCGTTCAACGCAGCCGCCGTGCGCAGCCTGCTCGCCGCGAAGGGCCGTGGCCCTGACATGCCGGTGCCGGTACTGGTCGGCTCCTGGTCCACCATCGACGGCCTTGCAGCTGCGGTGAGCCCGGTCGCCCGGCGGTTGGTCGAGGCGTTCTGGCCCGGCGGGCTCTCCCTGGTGATCGAGCACGCGCCCTCACTGGCCTGGGATCTCGGCGACACCCGTGGGACGGTGATGGTCAGGATGCCGCTGCACCCGGTGGCCCTGGAGCTGCTCCGGTCGGTGGGACCGATGGCCGTGTCCAGCGCGAACAAGTCCGGCCGCCCGCCGGCCACCACCGCGACCGAGGCGGTGGCTCAACTCGGCGACGAGGTTCCGGTGTATCTCGACGGTGGTCCGGCGCCGATCGGCGTCGCGTCCACCGTTCTCGATCTCACCGGCGATGTCCCGATGGTGCTGCGGCAGGGGGCGGTGACCCTCGACCGGTTGCGTGAGGTGGCCGGTTCGGTCGAGACCCTGGACGGGTGAGCGATGGGCCGGGACGACGCCCGCGGCGTTCGCTCAGCTCACGGTTGATACCTCCGGTCCGGACATCGTGTCGAGCACCGGGCCGGTTCTGCCCAGCCACCCCGACCGGCGGAGCCACAGCCCCAGGGCCAGCAGGGCGATGACATAGGCGACCTGGCCCGGGTAGAACCGCAGCCCGCCGACCACCAGACCGGCAACCGCGACGGCGTACCCGGCGACCACCAACGCCCGCCGGTGCCGCCGCACTCCGGCAACGAGCAGGATCACCGCGACCGGCAGCAGCACCCGGACCCCCTGCTGGTACCCGACGTGGTGACCGGACAGGCCGTAGGTGTACCCGGCGTAGCGGTAGATCGGATCGCATTCGACGCTGGCCCAGCCGTCCGGGTCGTAGACGGTCGAGCACAGGCCCGGGTAGTACATCGGCGCCTGGTAGCGCAGCTCCAGGGCTGACGCCCAGGGCAGCCCGAGCGCGATCACCCCGGCCACCGCGGCCACCACCAGCAGCACCGGCGCACCACCGAACCGCCGAGCCCTTCCGCTGAGTCCGCCCTCGCTCACAGCACCCGATTGTTCGCTCGGGGTCGCTCCGCCGCGACTGCCTGCGGGCGTGCCGGCCGACCCGATGCTCACTCCGCCCTCGCTCACAGCCGCCGGCCGGGGGTCAGCCAGCTGCCGATCACCGCGCTCGCCGCGGCCAGGGTCAGTACGAAGCCCTGGTTCGACGTCACCCCGGGCAGCGCCACCAGCAGCCAGAACAGCACCAGACCGCCCACGGCGACCGCACCGACGGTCCAGGCGGTGGTCGTCGACCAGCCGGCCGCACGGCCGATCAGGGGAGCCAGCGTGACCATGGCCGCGACCATGGCGAACACCGCCCAGGCGGTGCTGGTCGCCCAGAGGCAGGTCGCGTCGAACGGAATGGAAAGACCGAGCGCGGTGAGCACGACCGCCAGCAGAGACGCGGCGGTGGCCACCGTTGAGGTGCGGGGCTGGGGCGGCGCGGCCGGCCATCCGGGCTGTGCCGGTCCGCCCGGGAACTGGCCCGGCCCCGGTCCTGGTCCGGGTCCAGGTGCGGGCGGCGGGTAGGGCGCGGGCCCGAAGCCCGGAGCGCCGGCGGGGGACGGGTTCGGCCCGCCCGGCTGCCACGGGCCGGTCGGTACGGGTCCGGGATGCTGCGGGTGGGTCATGGGGTGGGGCCTTTCTGGGCAGCGGGGGAGGAGATCAGGCCGTTCGACGTTCGCTCCGGTTCGTCCGGTTCCAGGAAGTCTGCCAAAGGGCTGCCGTCATGCCGGAGCACAGTTGCTCAACGGCTCCGCAGACACGCGCGGGCCCGGTCCCCGCGGGGGACCGGGCCCGGGTCGCTGCTCCCGGCGTGGGAGCGCGGCCCTCACGGGGAGTGGTTCGGCGACCGGATCGCAGCCCCGGCGTAGGGCCCCTGTCGCCGGCCCCGGAAGGAGCGGCACCTATAACGACGGTGGTTCGGTACGAACGGTTCCTCGGGCGGGTGCGGAAGGTTCCGGACCGGACCCCTCCCGCGCTGCGGCCGGAGCACCCGCCCGGCCCGACTACCCTGAGCCGGTGCTGGACTACGCGATCCCGGCGCGCGAATACGCGCTGGTATTCGTGACCGCGGCACTGATCACCTTCCTCGTCACCGGCCTGGTGCGGTTGCTCGCGACGAAGGTCGGCGCGGTGACCGCGATCCGCGACCGCGACGTGCACCAGCTTCCGACCCCGCGGATGGGCGGCGTCGCGGTCTACATCGGAGTGGCCGCCGGGGTGCTGATGGCCTTCCAGCTGCCGGCGCTGTCGCAGGCCTTCCAGTCGTCGTCGGAGATCGTCGGCGTACTCGCGGCCGGCGCGCTGATCTGCCTGGTGGGTGTGCTGGACGACCGGTTCGACCTGGACGCGGTGACCAAACTCGCCGGTCAGATCCTGGCGGCCGGTGTGCTCGTGTTGTTCGGCGTGCAGTGGTTCCAGGTGTGGCTGCCCGCGGAGGGCGGCGGCACCGTCTTCGTGCTGTCCCAGGTGCAGGGCCTGCTGGTGACGGTGCTGATCACCGTGGTGCTGACCAACGCGATGAACTTCATCGACGGGCTGGACGGGCTGCTGGCCGGTGTCGCGGCGATCTCAGCGCTCGGCGTCTTCACCTTCTCGGTCTACCAACTCGCGGTCACCCAGGACGACACCTCCGGGTCCCAGGCACCGCTGATCGCGGCGGCGCTGGCCGGAGCGTGCATCGGATTCCTGCCGCACAACTTCTTCCCGGCGCGGATCTTCATGGGCGACTCCGGGTCGATGTTCATCGGCCTGGCGATGGCCGCGGCGGTGGTCAGCGCCGGTGGCAAGTTCGACTCGTCGGTCTCCAACTTCGGCCCTCGCGGCACGATCGCCCTGCTCGCGCCACTGATCGTGGTGCTCGCGGTGGTGTTCATCCCGCTGCTCGACTTCCTGATGGCCGTGATCCGGCGGACCAAGGAGGGCCGGCATCCGTTCAGCGCCGACAAGCAGCACCTGCACCACCGGATGCTCAACATCGGGCACACCCACCGGCAGGCCGTGCTGATCTTCTACCTGTGGGCGCTGGTGCTCACCGGCAGCGCGGTCGCGTTGGTGTTCGTGTCGTGGCAGGTCGCCCTGGGCCCGGCGCTGCTCGGGATCCTGATCGCGCTGCTCTGTTCCATCTGGCCACGGGTCCGGGCCCGCAGGCTGACCCGCAGGCGCGCCGAGGAAGCGACCGTGGAGCAGTCGGCAGCCGACGCACCGGCATCTGACGAGTCGGCAGCCGAGGAGGCGGTATGACCAGGCGGCGGAGCGAACCGCTGGCACCCGGTCAGGTCGACCTGACGATCGCCGCCAAGGCGGCCGAGCGTTCGCACACCGGAGGGGTCTGGTCGCTCGGGCACCTGAAGATCTGCTGGGCGGTACTCGTCGCCGGCGGTGTGCTCCTCGGGGTGGTCGCGTTCTTCGTCGGCGGCAGCAGGGCGCTGGTGGGCGTCGCGGTGGGCACCGCGATCGTCGGGCTGTTCTTCACGGTGTCGGCCGTGGTGATCGCCGAGGTCGGCCGCCGGAATCCGAAGCGGGTGATGTGGGCCGCGCTGGGCGCTTACGTGTTCAAGATCGTCGCCCTGGGCGTTGTCCTGGTGATGATCCCGCGGAACGGCCCGGTGATCGACACCCGGTGGATGGCGGGCGCGGTCGGGCTCGGCCTGTTCGGCTGGCTCGGCGCACACATGCGCTACGTGTGGACCACCAAGATCTTCTACGTCGACCCGGGCTGATCGTCTCGTCGGCCGCCAAACCATATGCGCCAGTGCGGGACTGGCGCTCGGACCCGCCGTTCGACATGTCGTAGAACCGCGGCCCGCCCGAGTGCAGCGGCACCGGTTGGCTACTGATAGTGTCCCCTAGCCATGAAGACACGGCTCGTTCCTCGGGCGCCCTCCAAAGGGGCTGACGAGGGTTGGGCGGTGATGACGACCCTGTTGGGCGGATTTCTCGTCTGGGGCGGCATCGGTTTAGCTCTTGATCGGTGGCTGGGGACGAAGTTCCTCACTCCGGTCGGACTGATCGTCGGCATGGTCCTCGGGATCTACGCAGTGGTGGCCAGATTCGGCCTCTTCTCCGGGCCCGCGGAGCGACCGACCGACCCCGACAACGGGCCGCCTCCGGCCAGCACCCGAAGGGAGACCGAGTGTCCCTGACCCTGCAGAGCGCATCGATGCTGCTCGCAGCCGACGGCGAGGGATTCCAGCCGCCTACCGTCGAGCATTCGTTCTTCTTCGACCGCCTCGGTGACGGCTCCGTCATCACCTCGGTGAAGGCGATGGTCCTGCTGGTGCTCGGCACCATCCTGATCATGGCGTTCCTGATCGCCTCTGCGCGCAAGGCCGCGGTCCTGCCCGGCAAGTTCCAGTTCATGGGCGAGAGCATCTACGGCTTCGTGCGCAACGGGATCGCCATCGAGATCCTGGGTCGCGCCGGTAAGAAGTGGGCCGGCTTCCTGACTACCTTGTTCGTCTTCATCCTGGTGCTCAACCTCTGGGAGCTGGTGCCGTTCGCCCAGCTGCCGGTCACCTCGCACTTCGCCATCCCGGTGCTGCTCGCGCTGATGGTCTGGGTCATCTACAACTTCATCGGCATCAAGAAACACGGCTTCTTCGGCTATCTCAAACTGCAGACTTACATCCCAGGCATTCCGTGGCCGATGCACTTCCTGTTGATCCCCATCGAATTCCTGTCGAACATCATCCTGCGGCCGTTCACGATGTCCGTCCGTCTGTTCGCCAACATGTTCGCCGGGCACATGCTCGTCGGTGTGGCGGCGACCGGCACCATCTTCCTGCTCGAGTCCGGCGGCGCCGGGTACGCACTGTGGGTGCTGCCGTTCGCGGCCAGCATCGGGCTGGTCTTCTTCGAACTGCTGGTCTGCGCCCTGCAGGCCTACGTCTTCGTCCTGCTCGCCGCCATCTACTTCGAGGGCTCGCTGGCCGACGCGCACTGATCTTCAACAGCACTGATCTTCACCAGCACGTGCACCACCCGAAACAGGTTGTCCTGCATCACGATCGGTACCGAGCTCCACCCGCACCACCTGTCCGGCCACAGCGGCCGGCCAGCCGAACGCTTCCGCCAGAAAGGGAGACATCCGAACATGTCTGCTCTGTCCAATCTCGCCGACGTGAACGTCGACATCGCCGGCAACCTCGGGGCGATCGGGTACGGCCTCGCCGCCATCGGTCCCGGTATCGGTGTGGGCATCGTCTGGGCGTCCTACATCACCTCGACAGCCCGGCAGCCCGAATCCGCCGGTCTCACCCGCACCTATGCCTTCCTGGGCTTCGCGGTGTCCGAGGCGCTGGCGCTGCTCGGCTTCGTGGTCCCGTTCATCCTCTGACGCCTCCCGCCCACACGACGAGGTAGAGGAAGGACTCGACGATGTCGTCATCCGTGGCCTATCTGGCCGAGGGTTGCACCAGCAGCACGAGCATCGAGGGCCTGAGCCCGGAGCAGGTCCGGGACCTGTGCGCGGTCGAACCGACCAACCCGATCGGTCTGCCCTGGGGCGAGATCCTGATCGCGGCCATCGCGTTCGCGGTGCTGTTCTATGTGCTGCGCAAGTTTGCCTGGCCGATGTTCGAGAAGGCCTATGCGGCGCGGACCGAGGCCATCGAGGGCGGGATCGCCAAGGCGGAGCTGGCCCAGAAGGACGCCGCTGCTGCCCTCGAGCAGTACCGGTCACAGCTGGCCGGCGCCCGCGAGGAAGCCGCCAAGATCCGCGAGGACGCCAGGGCCCAGGCGCAGGCGATCCGCGACGACATGCTCAGCCAGGCGCACGCCGAAACCGATCGGATCGCTGCATCCGGTCGGGCTCAGCTGGACGCCCAGCGGGCCCAGGTGGTGGCCGAACTCCGCTCCGATCTCGGGCGCACCTCCGTGGAGCTGGCCGGAAAGGTGGTCGGTGAGGCACTCACCGACCAAGCCCTGCAGAACCGCACGGTCGAACGATTCCTGGCCGAGCTGGAGCGTTGATGCAGCACATCGCGAGTCCTGGAAGCCCTGCGGGTCGCCGACCGACCGGCTGCTGCAGTCCGCCGAGAGCCTGGACGACGCCGCCCTCGGCGGGCTGGGCAGCGACCTGCAGTCGGTCGCCGTCCTGCTCGACCGGGAGCCGGGGCTGCGCCGGACGCTCTCCGAGGCGACCACCGACGTCGACGCCAGGGCCGCCCTGATCGGCCGGCTGCTGGACGGCAAAGTGGGCGGACCGGCGGCCGAAACGGTCGACGTCGCGGTCCGTCAGCCGTGGTCGACCGGGGGAGACCTGCGGGACGGCATCGGTCGACTCGGCCGGACCGCGATGTTCCTGCGCGCCGAGCGCGCCGGCCAGCTCGACGAGGTGGAGGACGAGCTCTTCCGGTTCGCCCGCATCGTCGACGGCAGCCCGGAGCTCTCTGTGCTTCTCGACGATCCTGCCGCCGACCCGGACTCCCGGGCGTCCCTGGTCGAGCGGGTGCTCGGCGGCCGGGTCGATCCGCTGACCGTCGAGCTGCTGACCGGCCTGGCCCGACACCCCGGCGGCCGCTCGTACTCCCACGGCATCCGGGAACTGGTCGAGCAGGCGGCCCAGCGGACCGGACAAGGTGGTCGCCACCGTGCAGTCGGCGGTCGAGCTGACGTGCAGACCAGTTCGACCGGCTGTCCGCGTGCACTACGGCGGATCTACGGCCGCAAGGTGGCGGTCCATGTGGTCGTCGAGCCCGCGCTGCTCGGCGGCATCCGGATCCAGGTCGGTGACGAGGTCATCGACGGCAGCGTCGCCGGCCGCCTGGAGACCTTACGCAGCACCCTGGCCGGATGACCGCCATGACGAACCTCATCTCAGCTGTACCAGTGACGACAGGAACGGGAACCCGATGACCGAGTTGACGATCTCCCCGGACGAGATCCGCTCCGCGATCGAGAGCTATGTGTCCGACTACTCGCCGGAGGTGACCCGGGAGGAGGTCGGCGTGATCGCCGACACCGGCGACGGCATCGCCACCGTCGAGGGTCTGCCGTCGGCCATGTCCAACGAGCTGCTGCAGTTCCCCGGGGGCGTCCTGGGAGTGGCGCTCAACCTCGACGTGCGGTCCATCGGCGCGGTCATTCTCGGTGACGCCAACACCATGGCTGAGGGCCAGGAGGTCACCCGGACCGGTGAGGTGCTCTCGATTCCGGTGGGCGACGCGTTCCTGGGGCGGGTGGTGAACCCGCTCGCCCAGCCGATCGACGGCCTCGGCGAGATCGCCTCGGACGAGCGTCGGAACCTGGAGATCCAGGCCGCCTCCGTGGTACAGCGGCAGGGCGTCAGCGAGCCGCTGCAGACCGGCATCAAGGCCATCGACGCGATGACGCCGATCGGCCGCGGACAGCGCCAGCTGATCATCGGCGACCGCAAGACCGGCAAGACCGCGGTCTGCGTCGACACCATCATCAACCAGAAGGCCAACTGGGATTCCGGCGACGAGACGAAGCAGGTCCGCTGCATCTACGTGGCGATCGGCCAGAAGGGCACCACGATCGCCGGTGTCCGGCAGGCTCTGGAGGACGCCGGCGCCCTGGAATACACCACCATCGTCGCCGCTCCTGCCTCCGATTCGGCCGGCTTCAAATGGCTGGCCCCGTACACCGGGTCCGCGATCGGCCAGCACTGGATGTACCAGGGCAAGCACGTCCTGATCATCTTCGACGACCTGTCCAAGCAGGCCGAGGCCTACCGCGCGATCTCGCTGCTGCTGCGCCGGCCGCCGGGCCGCGAGGCGTACCCGGGCGACGTCTTCTACCTGCACTCCCGGCTGCTGGAGCGCTGCGCGAAGCTCTCCGACGAGCTGGGCGCGGGTTCGATGACCGGCCTGCCGATCATCGAGACGAAGGCCGGCGACGTGTCGGCGTTCATCCCGACCAACGTCATCTCGATCACCGACGGCCAGGTGCTACCTGCAGTCCGACCTGTTCAACTCCGGTGTCCGGCCCGCCATCAACGTCGGCATCTCGGTGTCCCGGGTCGGTGGTGCCGCGCAGGTCAAGGCCATGCGCAAGGTGTCAGGCACGCTGCGCCTCGACCTGTCGGCCTACCGCGAGCTCGAGGCGTTCGCCGCGTTCGGCTCCGACCTGGACGCCGACGTCCAAGCGGGCGCTGGACCGCGGCGCCCGGCTGGTCGAGCTGCTGAAGCAGCCGCAGTACTCGCCGTTCCCGGTGGAGGAGCAGGTCGCCTCGCATCTGGGCCGGCACCCGCGGGTCACCTGGACCGGGTGCCGGTGGAGGACATCCGCCGGTTCGAGGCCGAGTTCCTGCAGTACCTGCGGCACGCGCCGGATTCCCCGCTGGCAGTCGGTCCGGGACACCGGCGACCTGTCCAAGGACGCCGAGGACGGTCTCGCTGGAGGCGCTCGAGACCTTCTTCGCAGTCGTTCACCACCTCCGACGGCAGCATCCTCGGCCGCGAGGCCGAGCGCGACGCCGATGGACGCCGCCGAGGTCGGGCAGGAGAAGGTCCAGGTCCGGCGGGCGCGCCGCCGGCGCAGCGGTGACGGCGCGATGCGTCCGTCGGTCACGATGACGAGTCAGCGAGGGAGGTGAGGCGATGGCAGCCCAGGTCACGGGTGCTGAAGCAGCGGGAACGATCGGTGCGAGTCGACCCAGAAGATCACCAAGGCCCAGGAGATGATCGCCACCTCGCGGATCGCCAAGGCGCAGGCCAAGGTGGCCGCGTCGGCCGCCGTACTCGGACGCAGATCACCGACGTGCTCACGGCGCTGGCCTCGGCGTCGACGCTGGACCATCCGCTGCTGATCGAGCGGACCCGATCCGAAGCGGGCCGGCATCCTGCTGATCACCGCCGACCGCGGGCTGTGCGGCGGATACAACGCCGACGCCATCCGGGCGGCCGAGGAACTCGGTGCGCTGCTCCGCTCGCAGGGCAAGGAGCCGGTGCTGTACGTCATCGGTCGCAAGGGGGTGGGCTACTACACGTTCCGGCGCCGTCCGGTGGCCGACGTCTGGACCGGCTTCTCCGAGCGGCCGCACCTACGCCGACGCCGAGGCCGCCGCGCAGCGCCATGCTCGAGGCGTTCCTGGTCGGGCTCGGACGGCGAGACCTCCGACGGCCTGACCCGGTGATCGACGAGCTGCACGTGGTGTCGACCCATTTCGTCTCGATGATCTCGCAGCTGCCGCGCGCCGTCGGATCGCCCCGCTGGAGGTCGAGTACGTCGGCAGCGGACGCCGCGAGGGTCGCACGCCTCCTGCCCTCCTACGAGTTCGAACCCGGCAGCCGAGTCGCTGCTGGACGCGCTGCTGCCGAAGTACGTCAGCACCCGGATCTACGCGGCTCTGCTGGACTCCGCGGCGAGCGAGTCGGCGGCCCGGCGGGCGGCCTGCAAGGCGGCCACGGACAACGCCAACGACATCATCAGCACCCTGAACCGGCAGGCGAACCAGGCCCGCCAGGCCCAGATCACCCAGGAACTGGCCGAGATCGTCGGCGGCGCCGACGCGCTCGCCGCATCCGACGACGAAGAGGACTGATAGCCATGTCGACCGCAACCGCAGACGCGCCGGCCGCGCAGGACCACGACCATCGCCGGGCCGGGTGGTCAGGGTCATCGGCCCGGTCGTGGACGTCGAGTTCCCGCGCGGGCAGCGTGCCCCGAACTGTTCAACGCTCTGCACGCCGCGGTCACCGTGCGGCGCCGATGAGCGCACGCTGACCCTCGAGGTCGCGCTGCACCTGGGCGACGACATCATCCGGGCCATCTCGATGCAGCCCACCGACGGGCTGGTCCGCGGCACCACGGTGACCAACACCGGCGCGCCGATCTCGGTGCCGGTCGGCGACGTCGGTCAAGGGCCACGTGTTCAACGCGCTGGGCGTCTGCCTGGACGTGCCGGGTGCCGGCGACGACGCCGAGCGTTGGCCGATCTACCGCAAGCCGCCGCCCTTCGACCAGCTCGAGGGCAAGACCGAGCAGCTGGTCACCGGCATCAAGGTGATCGACCTGCTGACCCCGTACGTGCAGGGCGGCAAGATCGGCCTGTTCGGCGGGGCCGGCGTCGGCAAGACCGTGCTGATCCAGGAGATGATCACCCGGGTCGCCAAGAACTTCGGTGGCACCTCGGTGTTCGCCGGCGTCGGCGAGCGCACCCGTGAGGGCAACGACCTCTTCACCGAGATGACCGAGTCCGGCGTCATCAAGGACACCGCGCTGGTGTTCGGCCAGATGGACGAGCCGCCGGGCACCCGGATGCGGGTGGCGCTGTCCGCGTTGACCATGGCCGAGTACTTCCGCGACGTCCAGAACCAGGACGTGCTGCTGTTCATCGACAACATCTTCCGGTTCACCCAGGCCGGTTCCGAGGTGTCGACGCTGCTCGGCCGGATGCCGTCGGCGGTGGGCTACCAGCCGACGCTGGCCGACGAGATGGGCGAGCTGCAGGAGCGGATCACCTCCACCCGTGGCCGGTCGATCACCTCGCTGCAGGCGATCTACGTGCCCGCCGACGACTACACCGACCCGGCGCCGGCCACCACCTTCGCCCACCTGGACGCCACCACCGAGCTGGACCGGGCGATCACCGAGAAGGGCATCTACCCGGCGGTGAACCCGCTTGTCGTCCACGTCCCGGATCCTCGACCCGCAGTACGTCGGCGCCGAGCACTACCGGGTCGCCCAGGAGGTCGTCCGGATCCTGCAGAAGTACAAGGAGCTGCAGGACATCATCGCCATCCTCGGCATGGACGAGCTGTCCGAGGAGGACAAGCTGCTCGTCGGCCGGGCCCGCCGGATGGAGCGCTTCCTCGGCCAGAACTTCTTCGTGGCCAAGCAGTTCACCGGTCAGGACGGCTCGTACGTCGAGATCGCCGACACCATCGAGGCCTTCGACGAGATCGCCAAGGGCGAGTACGACAACATTCCCGAGCAGGCGTTCCTCAACGTCGGCGGCATGGACGACGTGCAGGCGAAGGCGAAGCAGCTGCAGAGCTGAGCCCACATTCACGGAGTGCCCCGCACCGGTCAGCCGGATCACTGGCAGGATCGACCTCGGGACGTGCTGTGAATGAGGGATGAACCGATGACCGACATGATGGATTTCGACACCGAGGCCTTCGTGCCGCTGATGCGGGAGGGGCTGGACCCGGTCGCCAGGCTGGGTGAGTGGCGCTCGACCGAGCCGGTCCGCAAGCTGCAGTTCCCGTTCGGGATCTCCGCGTGGCTGGTGTCCGGCTACGACGCGTCCAAGGCGGTGCTGGCCAGTCGCGACGGATACTCCAACGACTTCACCAACCTGACCGCGATCACCGGTGGCGTCGCTCCCGAGGACCAGGATCCCGGCGGTCTGGGGATGGCCGATCCGCCCAAGCACACCCGGTTGCGCAAGCTGGTGAGTCCCGAGTTCACCGTGCGACGCCTGCAGCGGTTGATTCCGCGGATCGAGCAGATCGTCGCCGACCGGCTGGACGCGATGGCCGAGGCCGGTTCGCCGGTGGATCTGGTCGCGCTGTTCGCGATGCCGGTGCCGTCGCTGGTGATCTGCGAACTGCTCGACGTTCCCTATCCGGACCGGGAGGATTTCCAACGGCTCTCCGGGAGCAGGTTCGAGCTGTTCGGCGGGGCCGGCACCGGGCTCGACGCGATCAGCGAGTCGCTGGCGTTCATGGCCGAGCTGGTGGCCCGGCAGCGGGTGGAACCCGGGGACGGGCTGCTGGGCATGATCATCCGGGAGCACGGTGACGAGATCACCGACCAGGAGCTGGCCGGCCTGGCCGACGGCGTGCTCATCGGCGGGCACGAGACGACCGCCAGCATGATCGCGCTCGGGGCCATCCTGCTGCTGCAGAATCCGGAGTTCGCCGCGGTGATGCGGGCCGGGGGAGAGCCGGTCGCCCCTGCCGTCGAGGAGATGCTGCGCTACCTCACCGTGGTGCAGATGGCCTTTCCCCGGTTCGCCCGGCAGGACGTGGAGATCGGCGGTCAGCAGATCAAAGCCGGCGAGATGGTGCTGTGTTCGCTCTCCGGCGCGAACCGGGATCCGGTGCTGGGCGCGGCGATGGAGGCCTTCGACGCCGGGCGTCCGATCAGTCCGCACCTCGCCTTCGGCTACGGGATGCACCGCTGCGTGGGCGCCGAACTGGCCAAGATCGAACTGCAGATCGCCTATCCCGCACTGCTGCAACGCTTCCCGACGCTGCGGCTGGAAGTTCCGATGGAGCAGCTGGAGTTCCGCCCGTTCTCGCTCGTCTACGGCGTCGACCAGCTGCAGGTGGCCTGGTAGTCGGCGTCCGGGTCAGAGGTCGCTGAAGTCGAACGGCAGCCCGATCACCTCGAAGGTGGCGCACGGACGACCGCCGAACCTCCTGGCGCCGAATCCGGCGAACATCCGCACCATCTCGGCCGGATCCGCCGGCTGGTTGTCGCCGAGGCCCTTGAGATAGGCGTCGTGGGCGGCCAGCGATGCGGTCCCGGCGTCCAGCGTGTCGGAGATGTCGACGGCGTGGGTGGCCGCCGGAGATCCGGCAACGGCGGTGAACTTGACCCCGTCCCAGCGTTCAAGGAGCTCGCCGTCCGGGCCGGTGAGGTCGGTGAACACCCAGCGATTGGCGGCGTCGCGTACCGCGTCGAGCACCGCGGCGCCGACCACCCGGTGGTCGGCCATGTTGAACATGCCCGGCCCGAACATCTCCCGGTGGTTTCCGGTGATCACCACCTCCGGGCGGTGTCGTCGGATCGCGGCCGCGACCTCGCGGCGCAGCCGCATGGTGTCGTGAATGGTGCCGTCCGGGTGATCCAGGAACTCCAGGTCGGTGACGCCCACCGCGGCGCAGGACGCCTGCTGCTCAGCGGCGCGCAGCGGGCCGGCCAGCTCCGGCGCGAGTCCGTCGATGCCGGCCTCGCCACGGGTGGCCAGCAGGTAGCGGACGGTCTTGCCCTGCGCCGTCCATCGGGCCACCGCTGCAGCCGACCCGTACTCCATGTCGTCCGGATGGGCGACCACGGCCAGCGCGCTGGACCAATCTTCGGGAAACTCGGCCAGCGGCGGGGGTTCGGATGTCGTCATCGCCGCATCATCGCAGCGCTCGCCCCTGCCACACCACCGATGATCTCGGTCTGGACCGGTCGGCTAGACTCCCTACACACCCACGACAACGATGCGGAGCCGTCTGTGGCAGAGATGCAGGTCGACCTGGTCGCCGTCGAGCGCTCGATCTGGTCCGGGACGGCAGAGATGGTCGTCGCGCGCACCGTCGAGGGCGACATCGGCATCATGCCGGGCCACGCCCCGCTGCTGGCACAGCTGCGCGAGGGGTTCGCGGCTCGGATCATCGAGCCGGGCGGCAACGTCCTCGGGGTCGCCGTGCACGGCGGCTTCCTGTCGGTCACCAAGGACGGCGTTTCCATCCTGGCCGAAGATGCCCAGCTCTCGGACGAGATCGACGTCAGCCGCGCCCGGGCCGCGTACGAGTCGGCGAAGGCGGAGGGCACAGATTCCGCCGAGGCCGAGGCCGAGCTCCGCCGGGCGCAGGCCCAGCTGCTGGCAGCCGGTCAGGACCTGTAGCCGGCACACACCGGACAGGCGGGAGGACGGCATGCGGCTTGCTGAGTTCATCGGCATTGTCGCGCTCCTTGCCGTAGTCGTCACGATCGTGCTGCTCGCGGTCCGCAGGTCTGCACTCACCCGGGCCGGCGGTATCGACCTCTGCTGGCGTTCCGACCTGGCCGCCGACGGCCGGGGCTGGACGCTGGGCGTCGGCCGATACCGCGATGGTGAGGTCGACCTGTTCCGCTCGTTCTCTCCGCTCCCGCTGGTCGCCAGGAGATTGTCGCGACGGGAGCTCTCCCTCGGCGATCGCCGGCCGGCCGTGGGTACAGAGCTGGACCTGCTGCCGGTCGACTCGGTGATCGTGCGATGTACCGATGGTCGGGGAGCGCTCGAGCTTGCGATGTCGGAGGAAACCCTCACCGGACTGCGGTCCTGGCTGGAGTCGGTACCTCCCGGACACGCCGCCGGCCGCTCGATCCGACCACCGCAATAGATCGGCTCCGGCCGATCCCGCCCCCACCGCCCGCCGCTTCGTCATCCGCGGCGGGCGACGCTGTATTCAACCCGGCGGGACCCGATCTCGATGGGGGTAGCCCGATTTCGGCCGCCGTAGCCCGTTCCGGTCGGCGTGGCGCGCCAACAACGGGCTACCGAGGCGGGGCGATGGGGTAGCCCGATTGGGCCGCCGTAGCCCGTTCCGGTCGGCGTGGCGCGCCAACAACGGGCTACCCAGGCGGGCCGGGTGACGGTCGCCAACGACACCGCCCCGTGGATCCGGTCTGGGCCAAGCCCGACACCGCTCGGGCCCGAACCACCGGGTGAACGCGGGGCATCGAACCGATCGTCCCGCGCCGCGCTGTCGAGAGCCAGGAGGTTGGGGCAATGGGTGGTCTTTCGTGGTGGCACTGGTTGATCGTGATCGGTGTCGTGGTGATCCTGTTCGGCGCCAAGCGGCTGCCCGACGCGGCCCGGGGGGTGGGCCGCTCGCTGCGCATCCTCAAGTCCGAGGTGCACGAGATGCAGAGCGGCGATGACGAGCCGAGGCCGACCCCGGTGGCCATCGTCACGGCATCCGACCGTCCGACCTCCGCTCCGGCGGCCACGGTCGGTCAGACGGTGGCAGGTGTCCCGGTCACCGCCCGGACGCCCCGCGCGCGTGTCGGCGGCTGATCAGGACGGGTGAGGATCCCGGCTGCGTTCGCCGCCCGGGACCCACTTCACGTCGCCGCCGGGGTTGGCCACCCGACACAGGATGAACAGCAGGTCGGACAGCCGGTTCAGGTAGGTGGCGGCCAACGGATTGCTGCCCTCCGGATCGGCCGCACGCAGCGCCCACGCACTGCGCTCGGCCCGCCGCGCCACGGTGCGGGCCTGGTGCAGCAGCGCGGCGGCCGGCGTCCCGCCCGGCAGGATGAACGAATCCAGGGTGGCCAGGTCTGCGTTGAACCGGTCGCAGTCGGCCTCCACCCGGTCGATGTAGTCCTGGGTGATCCGCAGCGGCGGGTACTCGGGCTTCTCGACCAGCGGCGTTGCCAGATCGGCGCCGAGGTCGAACAACTCGTTCTGCACTCTGGTGACGACCTCGACGATCTCCGCAGCCGGCTTCCCGAGCGCCAGCAGCACCCCCAGAACGGCGTTCGTCTCATCGCAGTCTGCGTAGGCGACGAGCCGTGGATCGGTCTTGGACACCCGGGAGAAGTCGGACAGGCCGGTGGTGCCGTCGTCGCCGGTCCGGGTGTAGATACGCGTGAGATGGACCGCCATGTGCCCCACCCTACGGGCCGACGGACGGTCGCCGGAGACGGCGCGACGGGCCACTAGAGTGCGTCGGGTGGAGAGCTTTCTGGTAACCGGCGGCGCCCGCCTTTCCGGGCAGGTGTCCGTCACCGGCGCCAAGAACAGCGTCCTGAAGTTGATGGCCGCCGCATTGCTCGCGGAGGGCACCACCGTCATCTCGAACTGCCCGTCGATTCTGGACGTGCCGCTGATGGCCGATGTGCTGCGGGGCCTCGGCTGCGAGGTGTCCTGGGACGGCGACCAGGTGACGATCACGACCCCGGCCGAGCTGTCCTACGCGGCGGACTTCCCCGCGGTGAGCCGGCTCCGGGCCTCGGTGTGTGTGCTCGGGCCGCTGATGGGTCGCTGCCATCGGGCGATCGTCGCGCTGCCCGGGGGGGACGCGATCGGGTCCCGACCCCTGGACATGCACCAGGCCGGGCTGCGCGCGCTGGGCGCCCGGATGGACATCGAGCACGGTGCGGTGGTCGGCGAGGCGGACGCGCTGATCGGCGCGGAGATCACCCTCGAGTTTCCGAGCGTCGGTGCCACCGAGAACATCCTGATGGCCGCGGTGCTGGCCAAGGGCACCACCGTGATCGACAACGCCGCGCGCGAACCGGAGATCACCGATCTGGTGCTGATGCTGGGTCAGATGGGCGCGATCATCAGCGGAGCCGGCACCAGCACCCTGACCATCGAAGGCGTCGATCGGCTCTACCCCACGGAGCATCGGACGGTCGGCGACCGGGTGGTCGGCGGCACCTGGGCCTATGCGGCCGCGATCACCTGCGGCAGCATCGACGTCCGCGGGGTCGATTCACGGCACCTGTCCGCCCCGCTGGAACGGTTGGTCCGGGCCGGCGCCGAGATCGTCGCGACACCCGACGGTTTCACCGTGGACATGGTCGACCGCCCGAAAGCGGTCGACTTCATCACGCTGCCCTACCCGGGCTTTCCCACCGACCTGCAGCCGATGGCCCTGGCCCTCGCCTCGGTGGCCGACGGACACTCGCTGATCACCGAGAACGTGTTCGAGGCGCGATTCCGATTCGTCAACGAGCTGGTGCGGATGGGGGCCGATGCCCGCACGGACGGCCATCACGCGTCGATCCAGGGGCGGGAGCGGCTGTCCAGCGTGCCGGTGTGGGCGACCGACATTCGAGCCGGAGCCGGTCTGGTGCTGGCCGGGCTGGTCGCCGACGGCATCACCGAGGTGCACGACGTCTGGCACATCGACCGCGGCTACCCCCACTTCGTGGAGGATCTCAGCGGGCTCGGCGGGACCATCGAGCGGATCGACGGCTGACGCCGGTACCGTGCGGCCATGGACGAGTCCGCGCTGACCCTGACCCGCGACGGTGCAACAGCACGGATCACGCTGACCCGGCCAGGTCGCCGCAATGCCCTCTCCGAGGTGGTGCTCGCGGAGTTGCTGAACGCCCTCGACGCGGTGGCCGCGTCGGACGCGACCGGACTGGTCCTCGCGGCCGAGGGCCCGGTGTTCTCGGCCGGACACGACTTCGCCGATGTCGCGGCGCGCGATGTGCAGGGGGTTCGCCGGCTGCTGGACCTGTGCACGTCGGTGATGCTGCGCATGCACTCGCTGCCGCAGGTGGTCATCGCCCGCGTGCACGCGCTGGCCACCGCTGCCGGGTGCCAGCTGGTGGCATCGGCGGATCTCGCGGTGGCGGCGGACACCGCCGGATTCGCGCTGCCCGGTGGCGCCGGAGGCTGGTTCTGCCACACCCCGGCGGTTCCGGTGGCGCGGGCGGTGGGCCGTAAGCGGCTGATGGAGATGGCCCTGACCGGCGACGTCGTCGACGCGCCGACCGCTCTCGAGTGGGGTCTGGTGAACCGGGTGGTGCCGGCGGCCGAGCTGGATGCCGCGGTCGATGCGCTGCTGGCCAGGGCCACCCGGGGCAGCGCTGCTGGCAAGGCCTGGGGCAAGCAGGTGCTCTACGCGCAGCTGGACCGTCCGGAGGTGGACGCCTACGCGATCGCGGTGCCGGCCATGGCCGCGGCGTCCCAGGCACCGGCCGCACACGAGGGGATGGCGGCGTTCCTGGAGAAGCGCCGACCGGTTTTCGTCGACTGAACCGTCCGAGGTCCGCACCTGCCGGCCCCGGAGGTCGCAGGTACGGCCGCGCCGCGCCGGATGGCACAGTGGGCGGGTGAGTTTCTCGGTGCGGGCGGAGGGACGGACCCACGTCGGCCTGGTCAAGCCCAACAACGAGGACTCCTTCCACATCGGGTCCCGGCTGCTGGTGGTCGCCGACGGCGTCGGCGGCAGCGTCGCCGGTGAGATCGCCTCCGCCACCGTGGCGTCGGCGTTCGCCGAGGTCGAACGCCGGGCGGATGACGAGGACCCCTACGCGGTGCTCGCCGAGGCGGTGGAGTTGAGCACGGATCGGCTGCGGCAGCTCCTGCGGGAGAACCCGGCGCTGGACGGCATGGGAACGACAGCGACCGCGATGATGTGGTCGGCGAAGCGGGTGGTGTTCGCCCAGATCGGCGACTCCCGGGCGTACTACCTGCCGGGCCGTGGGATCCGGGAGCTGCACCAGGTCACCAAGGACGATTCGTTCGTGCAGTTCCTCGTCGACCGCGGCCAGATCACCGCGGAGCAGGCCAGGGATCACCCGCAGCGCAACGTGATCCTCAAGGCCCTGAACGGGATGTCGGTCGCACCATCGTTCTCGACCTACGCCGCTGTTGCCGGCGACCGCTACCTGCTGTGCAGCGACGGGCTTTCCGACTACGTCGCCGAAACCCTGATCGAGCAGCGGCTGCTGGACGGGCGACCGGAGGTGGCCGACCGGCTGATCGAGGATGCCCTGGACGCGGGCGCGCCGGACAACGTCACGGTGGTCGTCGCCGACATCGTCGCCGAACCCGCTGCCGATGCGGTCGTACCCGACGACGGCGGCTGAGGCGCCGCCCGCCGCCCGCTAGGGTTGCCGGGTGCGTCTCGTGGTGGCCCGGTGCTCGGTGGACTATGTCGGGCGGCTCACCGCCCACCTCCCGATGGCCCCTCGGCTCCTGCTGATCAAGGCCGACGGCTCGGTCTCGGTGCACGCGGACGACCGCGCGTACAAGCCGTTGAACTGGATGTCGCCGCCCTGCCGGCTGACCGTCGAGGCGGACCGCTGGCTGGTGGAGAACAAGGCCGGAGAGCAGCTGATCATCACGGTGGCCGAGGTGCTGCACGACTCCGCGCACGAACTGGGCGCCGACCCGGGCCTGGTCAAGGACGGTGTCGAGGCGCACCTGCAGGCGCTGCTGGCCGACCAGGTCGAGGTGCTCGGGGCGGGCTTCACCATGATCCGGCGGGAGTACCCGACGCCGATCGGGCCGGTCGACCTGCTGTGCCGGGACGCCGCCGGCGCCGTGGTCGCCGTGGAGATCAAGCGCCGCGGGGACATCGACGGGGTCGAACAGCTCACCAGGTATCTGGATCTGCTCGGCCGAGATCCGTTGCTGGCTCCGGTGTCCGGGGTGTTCGCGGCCCAGCAGATCAAGCCGCAGGCGCGCACCCTGGCCACCGACCGCGGAATCCGGTGTGTGGTGCTGGACTACGACCTGCTCCGAGGGGCGGACGATCCCAGCTCGCGGTTGTTCTGAGGCCGCGCGCTCCGCTCCGTTCGCCAGCAGCGCAGCCGACCCGCCATGGTCGTCGAACCGGCTGCACTAGCCTGAAGACGGTGGTCCGAAACGGCCCACGAAATCTGAGCATGTGATGAGAAGAGGTCTGGCGTGGACGTCAAGATCGGTGTGACGGACACCGGGCGTGAGCTGACGGTCTCCTCGGCGGCGACGCCGGAGGAGATCGAGGCGTTGATCGACGACGCATTGAAGAACCCCAGCGGCACCCTGGTACTGACCGACGAGAAGGGCCGCAAGATCATCGTGCCGTCGGCGAAGGTCGCCTACGTCGAGATCGCCCCGGCCGATGGCCGGCGAGTCGGTTTCGGTTCGTCCGCCTGACCCGGTCCGCCGCCTGCGGCGGCACCCGAAGCTGACGGCCGGCACTTCGGTGCCGGCCGTTGCGCACCCGGCAGGCGCGGTCAGGCGCCCTGGCGCGGAAACCGGGAGATGCCGCGCCAGGCCAGCGTCGACAGCATCTCGACGGCTTCTGCCATGGGAACGCCGGGGGAGCGGGTGATCCAGTACCGCGCGCTCACCTGGGACAGCCCGACCAGGCCGGAGGCCAGCAGCCGGGACCGCTCCGGATCCACCCCGGTATCGGTGGTGATGGTGTCGGTGATGGCCGCGATGCACCCCTCGGTCGCCCGGTCGACGAGCCGTTCGACCTCCGGCTGCCCGCGCAGGTCGGACTCGAAGATCAGCCGGTAGGCCTGACCGTTGTCGGCGACGAAACTGAAATACGCCTGGACCGCCCGGTGCACCCGGTCGTCGTTGTCGTCGGTGGCCTGCAGGGCCGCCTGCACCATCCGGACCAGCTCGTCGGTGGATTCGCCCAGCAGCGCCAGGTACAGCTCCAACTTCGACGGGAAGTGCTGGTACAGCACGGGCTTGCTGACGCCGGCGAGCTCGGCGATCTCGTCCATGCCGGCCGCGTGGTAGCCGCGCGCGACGAAGGCGGATCGGGCCGCGGCGAGCAGCTGGGCGCGGCGAGCGGAGCGCGACAGCCGGGTGGTCACCCGCACCGCTGGTTCTGCCATGTCGTGCCGCCTCCCCGCAGCCACCACCCCCGCAGCTGCTCCGGGTCGGTTCCGGATCCGTCGACCCGGTAGGAAGCACCTTACGCGGGGCCGCCGGCAGGGCTGTTCAGCGCCGCGGCGAGGTCTCCGCGGGCGCCGAGCCGCAGGGCGGCGTCCTCGGGACCGTGGTCCATCGGCATGCCGGCAGTGGCAGCGGCAACCTCGTCGGCATGCAACGGCAGCACCACTCCGGTGCCGTCGGTGGAGTCGACCAGGCTGTACGGCACCGGTACCGGCGCTCCAGGCAGGGTGAGCCGGATGAGCACCCGACCGTCGTCCTGTGCCGGGTCGATGGTGGCGATCTCGGGCGCCCGCTCGGCGAGAGCCTCGATCTGAGCCCGGGCCTGCTCCCGGGGACCGGTGACCACGAACATGCCGTCGCCGCCATCGGTGAGTACCAGCCCTGGGACACCGTCGGCGGCCGACTCCAGCAGCGCAAGGGCGACCGTGGCGACGGTGGAGATGTCCGCCCCCGGCCCCGGGGCGAGGTGCAGGAACGACCGCGCAGCCAGCGGGTCCACCGGCACGGCGAACCACCGGCAACCCTGCCCGACCGCGTCCAGCAACTCCTCGATGGAGCCCACCCGCCCCGGGCCGGACTCCGACCACCCTGCTGACACCACCGGCCGACCGGCCAGATGCCGGACCACGGTCTGGGCGACCCCCCGGTAATGGGCGAGCACGTCCTGGTCGTCCAGTGGGTCCATAGGCCCATCCTGCACCTGCGCGCCCATTCCTCCCGGCGCAGCGGGGAACCCATCTCAACGACCCCGCTTGACCCGGACGCCGGAGTAGCGCCCGGTGACCACCCGCGCGGTCGCGACGAGCGAGCTCCCGGAGAAGTAGTTGGTGATCGCGTGCTGGCCCGTCCCCGAGATCCCGGTGGGCGGGCCGGGTTGCTCGTGGCGGTCGCCGTGGGCGGCTGTGCCTGCGGAATCCACCACCTGGGCGCCGAATCCGGCGGCGGCTGGATCCGGACCGAACGGGTGGAAGTGCACCGGGGTCGCGGTCGCCACGCCGAGGACGAAGGCGCCCAGGTCGACCGCTCCGCGAGTGATCGGATCGCCGTCGTAGGACTCCACGAACACGTGCCCGGGCGTGACCGAGCGGTACCCCGATGCGGTCGCGACGTCGGACCCGGCCCCCGGCGACCCGGTGAGCACCAGATTGTCCGCACGGACCGCGTGCCGGCCTGCGGATTCGGAGGTCGTTGCCGACCCCATGGAGTGCCCGACCAGAGTGACCAGCGCACTCGCCGGCGCCATCGCAGCGAAGCCGCCGACGTCGGTCGCGAGCAGGTCGCCGCCCGCGGCCGCCCGGTCCGCGTTCAGCACGGCCAGTGTGTCCGCGGGCATCGGCGCTGAGCTTCCGGGCCGGTCCAGCGGCCAGCTCAACGGGATGTCGTAGCCGAACCAGGTCACCACGGCAGTCCGGGCGTCGGGATCCTGGCGGGTCGCCTCCGCCCGCAGCGCCGCTGCCGCGTCGATGGTCCCGGACATCGCCATCGGTGAATTGCTGATGCCCGGGGTGAGTACCGCGATGTTGTCGGCCGCGGCCAGGTCCCCGACACCGATCGCGACCCGCCCCTGATCCCCGAAGGCGGTCGGGTCGTAGAGGAGCAACTGAACCGTTCCGCCGTCGGCTCCGGCGTGGCCGAGGGACTGGTCGACCGCGTCGGCGAACGACCTCCGGAATGCGTCGCCCGACGCCCGGTCGGCGGCCAGCGCTGCTCGGTTGGTCCGATCGGTGCGGGCGGCCAGCCCGGTGCCGGACCGGTCGACCCCGGGCGCCCCGGTCGGCCCGGATGGGCTGATCGGTCCGGCCGATCCTGTCGGGGTCGCGGTGGATGCGGCGCAGAGGGCTCGCGCCGAATCCCGCGGATCCGAGGCGAGGGCCGCCATCAGGGTCGACACCGCTGCCGACATCGTCGACAACGCGGCGTCAAGGGCGGCGTTCAGCGCGTCGATCACGCCCGCCCGCTCGGATCTGTAGTCGGCGAGCACCCACCCGGCAAGCATCGGGGGCCAGCCTGCCGCGGCCGCCTCGGCCCGCGCCACCGCCGCTGCGCTCTGCGCCACGGCGGTCCCGAGCTCGGCAGCTGCGGCCCGGACCGCCGCGCTCATGCCCCGGGTGCTGGCCGCCGCCTCGACGGCGGCCGCCCGCAGCGCGTCCACCGCGTTGCCCGGGCCTGCTGCGGTCCACCCCACCCGCAGCACGCTGACGGATGCGAGAACGTCCTCGGCGCCATCTGCCGCCCAGGTGGCGATCCCGTCCAGCACCGCCGCCAGTGAGTCCAGTTGAGCCGGTTGCGCCGCCGCCACCGCAGCGGCTGCCGGTGCGGGGTCGCGCAGCCCGAGCAGCCAGGCGGCCATGGTCAGCGCGCTGGTCACGATCACCCACCGCCGGCGGCCGCGAGTGCCGCCTCGATGCGGTCGAAGGCCTCCGCCGTGAGCACCAGCCGGTCCACCAGGCCGGCGGCTGCCGTTGCCAGCATGTCCACCGACTCCTGAGCCTGCCGAGCCCGGCGGAGCAGCAGATCGGCCGCTTCGCGGCCGGGAGCATCGGCCCCGAGGGCGTCGTCCCCGAGCACTGGTGCCGCGCACGCGCTACCGCGGAAGGAAACCTCCGCCTCGCCCAGCCGGCGGGCCACCGCCCTGATCGCGTCGGTGTCGACCGCAAGGTCCACAACGCCTCCCGGCGGCCAGGTCGGCCCGGATCTCGGGCACCGCGGCATGGTCTCCGAACCGGGCGGTGCGACGCACGTCACCCGCGGCGGATGTGCAGGAAATTCGGACAGGGGGACAACTCCAGGCACCATGGACTGATGAGCAGTGCCTGGCCGATGACCGGTCCGCAGCCCCGCGACGAGCTCGCGGCGTGGTCCGATGCACGGCTGTCGTCGGCCGAGTTGCCGGTACCGGTGCCGATGGCCGCGCCGGCGCCGCCCGGCGGGTTCGAGCTGGTCGACGGTCGCGGTGTCTACGTGCGACGGGTGGCCGGTCCGCCGGACGCGGCTCCGACGTGGTACATCCACGGGCTGGCGGGTTCCTCCACCAACTGGACGCGGCTGGCGGGCGTGCTGGCGTCCCGGTCGCCGGGCTTCCTTGTCGACCTACCGGGTTCCGGTCGATCGGACCCGCCACCGCGCGGCCGCTACACGCTGACCGGCGACGCGGACCTGGTGGCGACGCTGATCGGCACGCTCTCCGATGGGCCGGTGCACATCTGCGGCAATTCACTCGGGGGAGTGGTAGCCACCGCACTCGCGGCACGGCACCCCGACCTGGTGCGAACCCTGACCCTGATCTCGCCCGCCGTCCCCGATCTGCGAATGGGGCAGGACCGCGGGGCCGATCCCCGGCTGGCCGTGCTGCTGATGCCCGGTACCACTGCGATCGCCCTTCGGCGCCTTTCCTCGATCGACCCGCTCGCCCGGGCCCGCGGAATGGGCGAACTCTGCTTCGGCGACCCGGCCGCGCTCACCGACGAGGACTATCGGGTGGCGGCCTCCGATCTGGCGTGGCGGACCGGGTTGCCGTGGGCGCAGACGGCGACGATCTCCTCGCTCCGTGCTCTCATGAGGTCCTATCTCCGCCCCGGGCGGTGGTCGTTCGCCACCGCGGCCCGCAGCATCACAGCGCCGACCCTGGTGATCTGGGGCACCCGGGACCGCCTGGTCGACGTCCGGCTGGCACGCCGGACCACCGAGCTGTTCCGCAACAGCCGGTTGCTGGTGGTCCCCGGATCCGGCCACGTCGCACAGATGGAGCATCCCGAACTGACCGCCCGAGCGATGGCGGCGCTCTGGGAGGACAGTCCCGCCGCGACCCCGGACGACCCCGCCGGAGCGCCGGGCGCGCCGTTGCCGAACGGTGCAGTCGCTGTGGCAACCTCGACAGCGTGACCCGACAGGACCCGCGCGATCCCCGTGCAGGCTCCCGGTCCGGCTCCTCCCGAACGGCCGGCACATCGGGGGCCGCGTCGACGGCACGGGATCCATCCGGTCGGAGTCTCGGACCGTCGTCACTCTGGGACGACGAGCCGCCGCGTGCCACGCCGCAACCGCTACGGGCCAGCTGGGAGCCGCTTCCCGCCGAGCCGGCGGTGGCGCGCGAGCGTACGACCCGGACCACCAAGCGGCGCAGCGCCTTCGGCTGGTTCGTGCACCGCTACGGCTGGCGGGTGTATGCGATCCCGGTGCTGGTCGCGCTGACCGTCGTTGCGATCCTGCAGATCGCCCGTCCGCAGGCCGGCTCCGGCGGCGCACCCTCGGACAACGGAGTGGCCGGAGCGCCGGTGTCGCTGGCGACGGTGCCCACCGTCGTCGGCGGGGTCTCGACCACCGTCACCATGACCCAGCCGGTGCTGGTACCCACCACCGTGCAGGCGCCGGGTACCACCACGACGGTGGCGCCTCCACCGGCAGGGCAGAGCGCTCAGGACCCGAACACCAGATGGGCGGCCCAGCTGGCCGCAGGTGCGTTGCCGCCGGGCGGGAGCTTCACGGTCAAGGGCAAGGGAACCTGGCACGTCGTGAAGGGCACCTCGAAGAAGGTCGGGACCGGCCCGAAGCTGCTGCGCTACACGATCGAGGTGGAAGACGGCGTCACCATCGACGACCAGGCCTTCGCCCAGTCGGTGTCGTCGGTGTTGGCCGATCCGAGGTCGTGGATCGGCGGCAACGCGGTGTCGCTGCAACGGATCGACAAGGGCGAACCGGACTTCCGGATCTCGTTGACCAGCCAGATGACCGTGCGGGATCCGGCCTATTGCGGTTTCGAGATCCCCTTGGAGGCGTCCTGCTACAACCGGGCGGTCGGCCGGGTGCTGATCAACGACGCCAGGTGGGAGCGGGGCGCTGTGTCGTTCAACGGCGATCTGGTGCTCTACCGGGTGTACGCGATCAACCACGAGGTGGGTCACGCCCTGGACTTCCACCACCAGCCGTGCGCGATGAACGGCGGTCTGGCACCCGTGATGATGCAGCAGTCGTTCAGCACGGCGAACGACGATCTGGTCCCGTTGGACCCGTCGATTCCCAAGGACGGCAAGGTCTGCCGGGTGAACCCCTACCCCTATCCGATGGGTAGCGACGCCGCCCCGTCCGGCTGACCACAGGGCGGTCGCATCCCGGAATCCGGGATTGCGGTACCAACCGGGAAGATCTGGCGTCCGCCGCCGGTTGTCCGTGAGGAAGAATGTCGGTGCTTCCTGTCGCGCCCGAGGAGAACACGTGAGCCTGCCACCCCTGGTCGAACCGGCCGAGTCGCTGACCAAGAACGAGGTCGAGCGCTACTCGCGCCACCTGATCATTCCGGACGTCGGGATGATCGGTCAGAAGCGGCTCAAGAACGCCAAGGTGCTGGTCGTCGGGGCCGGCGGGCTGGGATCGCCGGCCCTGCTGTACCTGGCCGCGGCCGGCGTCGGCACGCTCGGCATCCTCGATTTCGATGTCGTCGACGAGTCGAACCTGCAGCGTCAGGTCATTCACGGCCAGTCCGACGTCGGCAAGAGCAAGGCGTTGTCGGCCAAGGAATCGATCGCCGAGATCAATCCGCTGGTGGCGGTCAACCTGCACACCGACCGGCTCGACTCCTCCAACGCGCTGGAGATCTTCGCCGACTACGACCTCATTCTCGACGGCACCGACAACTTCGCCACCCGCTACCTGGTCAATGACGCCTGCGTGTTGCTCGGCAAGCCGTACGTCTGGGGGTCGATCTTCCGGTTCGAGGGCCAGGCCAGCGTCTTCTGGGCGGAGTACGGCCCGCAGTACCGCGATCTCTACCCGGAGCCGCCACCGCCGGGCATGGTGCCGTCGTGCGCCGAGGGCGGCGTGCTCGGTGTGCTGTGCGCCTCCATCGGATCGATCATGGTGACCGAGGCCATCAAGCTGATCACCGGAATCGGCGAGACGCTGTTGGGCAGGTTGATGGTCTACGACGCGCTGGAGATGAGCTACCGCACCGTCAAGGTGCGCAGAGATCCGGCCGGGGAGCCGATCACGGGGCTCATCGACTACGAGGCGTTCTGCGGCGCGGTGTCCGAGGACGCCGCGAAGGCCGCAGCCTCGCACACCATCTCGGCCCGCGAGCTGAAGGCCAGGATCGACGCCCACGACAACTTCCTGCTGGTGGACGTGCGGGAACAGAACGAGTACGAGATCGTCTCCATCCCGGGATCCGTGTTGATCCCGAAGGGTGACATCCTCTCCGGCGAAGCGTTGTCCGGGCTCCCGCAGGACAAGCAGTTGGTGCTGCACTGCAAGTCGGGTGCGAGGTCGGCCGAAGCTCTGGCCGTGCTGCACAAGGCCGGGTTCGCCGACGCGGTACATGTGGGTGGCGGCGTGCTGGCCTGGATCAAGCAGGTGGACCCCAGCCTGCCGACGTACTGAGAGCGACCGACCGGGTAGCGTCGCCAATCGTGTCCAACCCGCCTCCCGACCATGTCCGGGCGGCGTTCGGCCTCACCAGGGGCACCGTCGAGTTGCTGTCAGGTGGTCAGGGCAGCGCCTGGCGCTGCGGCGACGTGGTGGTCAAGGCCGTCGAGGACCCGGCCGAGGCATCGTGGCTGGCGCAGACCATGGAGCAGCTCCGGGTCGACGGCATCAGGGTGGCCCGGCCGCTCCGATCCTCGGACGGCCGTTGGGTGATTTCCGGGTGGACCGCGCAACGGTTCGTCTCCGGTCGCCCCGCCCCCAGGTACGGCGAGATCATCCGCGCGGGGGAGTCGCTGCACGTGGCGCTCTCGAAGCTGCCGGAGCCGAAGTTCCTGCGTGGCCGGGACGACCTGTACAGCTGGGCCGACCGGCTCGCCTGGGGCGAGATCGCCGACGACGACAGACGTCTCGGCGAGGGCCATGCGGCCGGCCGATTCGCCGAGCTGGCTGCCGGACGGCGGCCGGTGCAGCTGACCAGTCAGGTGGTACACGGCGACCTGTTCGGCAACGTGCTGTTCGCCGGCTCGGCCCCGCCGGCCGTCGTCGACATCACGCCGTACTGGCGGCCTACCGCATGGGCGGCCGCTGTGGTCGCGGTGGACGCGGTGTCCTGGGGTGGCGCCGACACCGGCCTGCTCGCGGACTGGGCCCACCTGCCGGAGTGGTCGGAGATGCTGCGGCGGGCCCTGATGTTCCGGCTGGCGGTGAGCCTTGCGCACCCCCGCACCACTCCGGAGTCACTGGTGGAGATGCTCTCCGCCGCCGACGTCATCGCCCCGTTCCTGGACTGACTCAGTTCTCGTCCGGCGCCCCGCTCAGCCCCTCCAACAGGTCGGGATGCATTCCGGAGGCCATCACCCCCAGCATCAGATGGGCCAGTCGGTGCTCCGGATCTCCACGCAGGCATCGGTCGACGGCAATCTGCGCCAGGGCGCCGTCGCCGGCCCGGTAGGCGGCCACCGCCAACACCGAGCAGAGTTCCGCCGCGACGTCGTCCGGCACCCCGGCGGCCGCAGCGATCAGCGCGGGCAGCCACTCGGTCTCCCGGTCGGTGACGATGCGGGCGATCAGGTCGTCGCGAACCGTGACCTGGTGCAGGGAGAGTGCCAGCAGGCCCGCCGTGTCCGGACCGACGCCACGGCTCTGGGCGAGCTCGGCCAGAGCCCGGGCCATGGTGGCCCGACCGGCGGCCACCAGCGACCGGTACCGCCTGGTCCGGCCCCGCATCGGCGACCAGGTCGGCCAGCTCGGCGGCCGCGCCGCCGATCGCCCGGCGGGCGGCCCGCAACCGGTTGCCCCGCGGCCCGGCGATGCTGGCACGGAGTTGCTCGCGGTCGGCCAGCACGCCGCGCCCGTTCAGCGCCACCGCACCGGCGAGCGCGCGTCGGGTCGGATGGTCGTCGTCGGGCAGTGCGATCGGCGGGTCGGTGACACCGTCGTCGTCCGGTAGGAACTCGGCCCGGTCGGCGCGGGCCACGATCGCATCCATCACGTCCATACCGGCCGCCCGGCACCGGTCGAGCAGCCGGGCCAGGAGGCCGTGCGCCGAGGGCAGGTCCGAGTAGCACAGGACGGCCACCCGGTCCACGTGTTGCGCAGCCTGCCGGACCAGCAGGTCGATCAGGGCATCCGCCTCGGCCGGCTGTGGCAGGTCCACCCTGATCACCGGGCACAGCCTGCGCCGCGGACCCTGCATGCCCAGCACCACCAGGCTCTCCCTGGGGTGGAAGCCCATGAGTACCGGAACTGCCGCGAGAAGCCCGGCCGCGCCGCTGATCTTGATCGGGGTCACGCTGCTGTTGATCGCCATGGCGGCAACCCTGGTGCGGACCCGACAGCAGGTCGACCGGATCACCGGCGGTGGGGATGGGAGTCGGACAGGGGATCGCACCGTCGGCGGAACCCCACCGCCGACCTGCGGGTGTGCGAACCTGGCGTTCACCCGTTGGGATGACCGCGAGCGACTATTCGTCCCAGCGGTACCGGCGCAGATCGATCCGTCCGTCGACCACCGGAACCCCCTCCAGCGCGAGCAGCTCGGTCTGCCGCGCGCGTAGATGCGGCGCGGGGGTCCCGTCGGCGCGCACCACCCGGTGCCAGGGAGTGGTCTCGTCGGACAGCTCTGCGAGTACCCGCCCGGCCAGTCGAGGCGACCGAGAACCGGCCCGGGCAGCGATGTCTCCATACGTCGTGACCCGACCGGGCGGCACGGCGGCGACGATGTCGAGCATCCGATGGGCGAGCGCCATGTCCATCCGGTCATCGTGCCGGACGAAGTCCTGCCACTGCACCCGTCCGCTCCGCGCGTCGTCCGCCGGGCTGTCGGACCCGGGTGGTTGCATCGAAGGCATGGTCACCGGTCCGGCGGGTTCGCTGCGCGCGGGTACCTCGGGCAGCGCCCGCTACCGGCTCCGCCGGCCGGCGCTCCCCGTGGGCCCGTTGGTGCCGACCGCCGAGCAGGCTGTCGTGATCGGGAACCGCACCCGACGGCTGCGGGTGCTCGCCGGGCCCGGCACCGGCAAGACGGCCACTCTCGTCGAGGCCGTGGCCGAGCGGATCACCGGCCGGGGCGTCGACCCGCGGTCCATCCTGCTGCTCACCTTCTCCCGGCGGGCGGCTGCGGAGCTCACCGACCGACTCACCCGCCGGCTCGGCGTCACCGTCCGCGACCCCATGGTGCGGACCCTGCACTCGTACGCCTGGTCGCTGCTGCGGGCCAGGGCGGCGGCGGCCGGGCAACCCCCGCCACGGCTGCTCGGCGGCGGGGAATCCGACCGGATGGTGCGGGAACTGCTGGCCGGTCATGCCGAATCCGCGGGAGCCGGCTGGCCCGAGCAGCTCCGTCCAGCCCTGACGTCGGCCGCGTTCGCCGCGGAGTTGCGGGACCTGTTGATGCGCGCGGCGGAGCGAGGTGTCGACCCTGGGCGGATGGCCGAGTTCGGCCGTCGGGCCGGGCGCCCGGAATGGGTGGCCGCGGCCCGGTTCGCCCGCGAATACCAACAGGTGTCGGACCTGCGCCAGGGCACGAGCGGACTGGGCGTCGCGCTCGACCAGGCGGACCTGACCAGGGCCGCGCTTGCGGCCCTGACCCAGGACGACGTGGGTGCTGCCGAGCAGGCGAGGGTGCGGCACCTGTTCGTCGACGAGTACCAGGACGTCGACCCGGCCCAGGTGGCACTCATCGAGAGGTTGGCCGCCGGCGCCGCCGAGCTGGTGGTCGTCGGCGATCCGGACCAGTCGGTGTACAGCTTCCGCGGGTCCGACCCGGGCGCCCTCGGTCGGCTGGAGGCCGACGCCACCGTTGCGCTGTCCCTGTCCCGGCGGTCCGGTACCACCCTGCTGGCCGCCACCCGCCGGATCAGCGGCCTGCTGCCGGGGATCCCGTCGTTTCCCCGTCATCGCGAGCTGACCGCGGCCGACCCCGAGCGGCGGAGCGACCTGGACATCCGGGTGTTGCCGACGGCCGCCAGGGAAGCCGCCTATGTGGCCGACCAGCTGCGCCGCGCCCACCTGCTCGAAGGCGTGCCGTGGTCGCGGATGGCCGTGGTGGTGCGGTCCCCGGCCGCCGCTCTGCCGGCGCTGCGGCGGTCGTTCGCGGTGGCGGCGATCCCGCTCGCGGTGTCCGCGGACGACCGGACCCCGATGGCGGATCCGGTGGCCGCGGCCCTGGTCTCGGTCCTCGAGTGCGGGCTCGATGCGACCCTGGTCTCCGGTCAACGCGCACTGGATCTGCTGGCCTCGCCGGTCGGCGGCCTCGACGCCCTCGGCCTGCGCAGGCTGCGGCGCGCGGTCCGGGCGGCCGGTCCGGACGCCGGATCCAGCGCCGATCAGATCGCGGCGATCCTGCTCGGCGCACCGCTGCCGGCCGGGCTGCCGGACGATCTCTCCCGTCCCCCGCGGAAACTGGCCGAGCTGCTGCGCATCGTCGGGTCGGCGGCGGACGGCACCTACCGCCGAGGACGTGCTGTGGGCGGTCTGGCAGGCCAGCGGTCTGGCCGGTCAACTGGCGATGGGAGCGGAGCGCGGCGGCAGCGCCGGCCAGCGCGCCGACGCAGCGCTCGATGCGGTCGTCGGGCTGTTCGCCCAGGCGGCAGACCTGGCCGGCCGGTTGCCCCGCGCGGGTGTGCCGGCCTTCGTCGCCCAGGTCACCGGCCAGCTGGTGCCCGGCGATCCGACCGCGCGGGCGCCGCGAGCGGGTGAGGCGGTCACCGTGATCTCCGCGCACGCGGCCAAGGGGCTGGAATGGGACGTCGTGGCGGTTCCCGGTGTCCAGGAGGGAAGCTGGCCCGACCTACGGCCCCGCGGCAGCCTGTTGCACGGGGCCGAACTGCTCGACCGGGCGGCCGGCGGCGAGGGTCGCGGGCCGCATACCGCCGAGCTGCTCACCGACGAGCGCCGGCTGTTCTACGTGGCGTGCACCAGGGCCCGGAACCGCCTGGTGGTCACCGCGGTGACGAGCGACGACCGGGCCCCGTCGCGGTTTCTCGACGAGCTGGCCGGGCGGGACGTCGAGATCCAGGGCTGGCCATCGGCGCCGGACGGTCGGGATCGGCGCTCGCTGCACCTCGCCGAACTGGTGGCCGACCTGCGCCGGGCGGTGGCCGACCCGGCCGCCGCTCCGGAGACCGCTGAGGCGGCCGCCGCGCAGCTGGCCCGGCTGGTCGCCGCCGGGGTGCCCGGTGCGCATCCCGACCAGTGGTACGGCCTGCCAGGTCTGTCCACCACCGCTCCCGCGATCCCGGTGGGTGAGCCGGTCGCCGTGTCCCCGTCCGCGGTGGACGCGCTCACCGCCTGCTCGCTCAAGGCCGTGCTCGAGCGCCGTGGCGCCCGCACACCGATCGGCGACCCGCAGACCCTGGGCATCGTGGTGCACGCGGCGGCCAGCGGTCTGGGCCGAGGTCTCACCGAGCAGGAGGTTGCCGTCGAGATCGAGGCCTTCCTCGGCGCCCAGGACCACTTGCCCGAGTGGCAGCGGGCCAGGGCCGGCCGGGCCGTCACCGCGATGACCGCCGCGGTGGCCGACTGGATCCGGGACAGCGGCACCGAGCGCAGATTTCTGGGATCCGAAGTGGCGATGGACATCTCCCTGCCGCCGGAGCCGGGCGAGGCCAATCCGGTGCGGCTGACGGGCCGGATCGACTGGCTCGCCGAGCGGAAGGACGACGGCCGGGCCGTGGTCACGGACTTCAAGACCGGAGCGGCCCAACCGACCCGAGCCGACGTGATCGAGCACATCCAGCTGGCGACCTACCAGCTGGGAGTCGCGTTGGGTGCGTTCGATCGGGTGCAGCCGGGGCTGCAACCAGGTGGCGCGGAGCTGATCCATCTGCGTTCCGGTACCCCGAAGGTGATCCCGCAGCCTCCGCTGGATCGCGACGGCCTGCAGCTCCGGCTGCACGCGGTGCGCAGCGCAGCCGGGCGGCTCGCGGCCGCCGCCGCCACCGCCCAGGAGAACAAGTACTGCGAGCGGTGCCCGGTGCGGACCAGCTGCCCGTTGCAGCCGGAGGGCCGCCAGGTGACCAGGTGATCGGGGCTGTCGAACTGGCCGCAGCGTTCGGCCGACCGGTTCCCACCGCCGAGCAGGCGGCGGTCATCGAGGGACCGCTGGGCCCGGGGCTGGTGGTGGCGGGCGCGGGCTCGGGCAAGACCGAGACGATGGCCGCACGGGTGGTCCATCTGGTCGCGAACGGCCTGGTCAGGCCGGACCAGGTGGTCGGCCTCACGTTCACCCGCAAGGCGGCCGGCCAGCTTGCGGAGCGGATCCGCGCTCGGCTGCGGGCGCTGGCCGGCTCGGGCCTGGTCGGCCGGGCGGTGGCCGAAGCGCTGGCCGGTGCTGAGCCGGAGGTGTCCACCTACCACGCCTTCGGTGGTCGGCTGATCAAGGAGTACGGCCCCTTGGTCGGGGTCGAACCTTCGGCCAGGGCGCTCACCGCGACCGCGTCCTGGCAGCTGGCCCGGCGGGTCGTCGGCCGATGGGACGGTGATCTGGACACCGATCTCTCGGCCGACCAGGTCACCGAGAAGCTCCTGGCCATCGCGGGCGCTCTGGCCGACCACCTGACGACCACCCGTGCGCTGCAGGACGAGATCAGCACTCTGATCGAGGTGCTGGTGTCGGCTCCGCCCGGTCCGCGGCAGCAGAAGGCGCTGAACTCCAAGCTCGCCGACCACGTGAAGCGGTTGACCGACCGCAGGTGGATCCTGCCGCTGGTGGACGCATTCACCGCGGCCAAGCGGGACGCCGGGGCGATCGACTTCGCCGACCAGATGCAGCTGGCCGCGGACCTGGTCCGCGGCCACCCCTCGATCGGGGCCGACCTGCGCAGCCGGTTCCGGGTGGTACTTCTGGACGAGTACCAGGACACCGGACATGCTCAGCGCGAGATCCTGCGCACCGTGTTCGGCGGCACCGGCCATCCGGTCACCGCGGTGGGGGATCCGGTCCAGTCCATCTACTCGTGGCGGGGCGCAGCGGCATCCAACCTGCCCCGGTTCACCACCGACTTCCCGCTGCGGAGTGGTGCCGCCGCGCCACGACTGACCCTGCTGACGAGTTTCCGGAACCCGGTCGGCGTGCTCGAGCTGGCGAATGCCGCTTCCGCCGCGGTCCGCGGGCCGACGGCCGGGGAGGCGGACGGCGGACGCGGCGTTCCCGGACTCGCGCCGCGGCCGGGCGCGCCGCGGGGCACCGTGCGGCACGGACTCTTCGACACCGTCGTCGACGAGGACGAGTGGGTGGCCGAGCGCATCAACGACGCCTGGTCGGAACGCCCGACGGCACCGCCGACCACCGCGGTGCTGCTCCGCCGCCGCCGGGACATGGCAGGCATCGTCGCGGCGCTCTCCGCCCGCGGCATCCCGGTGGAGGTGGTGGGCCTCGGGGGCCTGCTGGACGAGCCGGAGGTCGCCGACCTGGTCGCCATGCTGCGGCTGCTGGTCGATCCGACGGCCGGCCCGGCGGCGATGCGGGTGCTCACCGGTGCGCGGTGGCAACTGGGAACTGCGGACCTGGAGGCGCTGGCCCGCCGGGCCCGTTCGCTCGCCGGGTCGCGGCGCAGCGATGCGGTCGCCGACGCCAGGGCAGCGGTCCGCGCGGCGATGTTCGAAGCCTCGGCCGGGGAGGACATCGACACCGCCACCCTGATCGACGCGCTCGCGGATCCCGGACCACCGGCCGGGTACTCGTCCGAGGGACACCGCCGGCTGCTCCGGCTCGGCGCAGAGCTGCAGCGGCTGCGCGGCCGGCTCGGGCAACCGCTCACCGATCTGGTCGCCGATGTCGAGCGCACCATCGGCCTGGACATCGAGGCCGCATTGGCGGGCGGGGAGGGACGCGCGCACCTGGATGCGTTCGCCGACGTGGTCGCCGACGTCGCCGACACCGGCGCGGGACTGCCGGAGCTGCTCGACTACCTGGCGACCGCCGACGAGCGCGAGGACGGGCTGGCCCCCGGCGAGGTCGACCGGGGGTCCGGACGGGTGCAGATCCTGACGGTGCACGCTGCCAAGGGTCTGGAGTGGGAGATCGTCGCCGTGCCCCACCTGTGCGCGGGGGTGTTCCCAGGGCCGGCCCGGCAGACCTGGCTGGGCGATGCCGCCCAACTGCCGCCGGCGCTCCGCGGCGACCGGGCGGACCTGCCGGCGCTGCGGCTGCCGCCCGGTGCCGATCAGAAGGAGCTGGCCGACGCCCTGGACGCGCATGTCCAGGACCTCAAGACCGACCAGTTCGCCGAGGAGCGCCGGCTGCTCTACGTGGCGGTCACCCGGGCCGAGCACACGCTCCTGTTCTCCGCGCACTATTGGAGCTCCAGCGGGGTCCGGTCGCGCGGTCCCGGGGAATTCTTCACCGAACTGGCGGCCGCCTCGCCGGACCGGCCGGAGCACTGGGCTCCCGCCCCCGCTCCGGGCTCGGTCAACCCGCTCACCGAGGTGCCGCGCAGCGCCGCCTGGCCGGTCGACCCACTCGGCGAACGCCGCGCGGCCGTGGCGGCCGGTGCCGACCGGGTGCACCGCGCGCTCGACCGGTTGGCCGGCAAGCTGTTCGACGCACCTGCGGCGACCGATCCCCACGGCTGGGACCGCGATGTCAGTGCGCTGCTGGCCGAGCGGGCCGCGGCCGCCGATGCGCAGGTGGACGTCGACCTGCCCGGGACGGTGTCGGTCTCGACGCTGGTCGAACTCGCGCTCGATCCGCAGGAGCTCGCCCGACGGATACGGCGCCCGGTGCCGACGGCCCCGGCCCCGCAGGCCCGCCGGGGCACCGCATTCCACGCCTGGCTCGAGCACCGGTACGGCGGCGAGGCGCTCCTCGAACTGGACGAACTACCCGGTTCCGCAGATGCCGACGCCGCGCCCGACGCCGATCTCGACCGGCTCACTGCCCGGTTCCTGTCATCGTCGTGGGCCGAGCGGGCGCCGGTCGACATCGAGGTGCCCTTCGCCACCCGGGTGGCGGGTATCGGCCTGCGGGGGCGCATCGACGCCGTCTTCGCCGACCCGGACGGTGGTTACACCGTGGTCGACTGGAAAACCGGGCGGCCGCCGGGACCTGACCGGCGGCGGGCGGCCGCCGTGCAGTTGGCCGCCTACCGGCTGGCCTGGTCGGCGCTCTCGGCCACCCCGATCGAGCTGGTCCGGGCCGCGTTCCACTACGTAGCCGACGATCTCACCATCGCCCCGGTGGACCTGCTGGACGCCGACGGGCTCGCAGACCTCATCGGCGGAGCCACCGTCGCGGCGCCCGTAGGCTCGGCCAGGTGAGCGGTTCGCGCCCGGTCCCGGTGTTCCGCGGGCGTCGGTTGCGCGCCGACCGGGCGGCGGTGATGGCCATCGTCAACCGCACCCCCGATTCGTTCTACGACCGAGGCGCTACCTGGTCCGAAGGGGCAGCGCTGGGCGCCGTCGACGCTGCGGTCGAGGACGGTGCCGACATCATCGACGTCGGCGGCGTGAAAGCCGGAGTCGGCGCACCGGTCGACCCGGCCGAGGAGATCCGCCGGGTGGTGCCGTTCATCGAGGTGGTCCGCAGCCGCCATCCGGAGATGGTGATCAGTGTCGACACCTGGCGCAGCCCGGTCGCGGTCGCGGCCTGCGAGGCCGGCGCCGACCTGATCAACGACACCTGGGCGGGGGTGGATCCGGGGCTGGCCGAGGTGGCCGCCCGGTTCGGTGCCGGGATCGTCTGTTCGCACACCGGGGGGGCTCAGCCCAGGACGAACCCGCACCGGGTGGCCTATCCAGACGTGGTGCAGGCGGTGATCGAGCAGACCACCGCAGCCGCCGAGCGGATGCTGGCCGCCGGCGTCCCACGGGAGGGGATTCTCATCGACCCGACCCACGACTTCGGCAAGAACACCTGGCACGGCCTGGAGCTGTTGCACCGGGCCGGCGAGCTGGTCGCCACCGGCTGGCCGGTGCTGATGGCGCTGTCCAACAAGGATTTCATCGGCGAGACCCTGGGCACGGGTCTGGAGGACCGGATCGACGGCACGCTGGCGGCGACGGCCCTGGCAGCGGCGGCCGGGGCCGCGGTGTTCCGCGCGCACCAGGTGGGCGCCACCCGGCGGGTCCTGGAGATGGTGGCGTCGATCCAGGGCACCCGCCCGCCGGCCGACCTGCGCCGCGGCCTGGTCTGAGGCGCCGAACGAGCCCGGGCCCCGAGTCGCGGGACGTCGGTGGCCGGGGCTGTCAGCCACACATGGCACCATCGTCGGGGTGACCACCGTCCTGCTCTACCTCGTCATCGCGGCGGCGATCGGCCTGGTTGTCTTCGCCGTCACCGTCCTGCTGTTCGGCCGAGGGGAGCAGATGGCGGCACTGTCCCCCCGGGTCTCGCCGGCCGAGCTGCCGGACGCCGAAGTCACCGCCGAGGACGTCCGCGCAGTGCGGTTCGCGCTGGCGCTGCGCGGCTACCGGATGAGCGATGTGGACTGGACCCTCGAGCGGGTCGCGGACGAGATCACCCGGCTGCGTTCGGAGATCGCCACCCTGCGCGGCACCGGCCAGGACCAGCCGCTCAGCCCGGACGAAGCCGACCAACCGGCGATGTTCCCGGTCAGCCACCTGGAGCGGGATCCGGCGGGGGCGGAATCGGCGGGGGATGACCCGGCGGGGGCCGACCCGGCCGGGGCCGACGAGGCTGGGCTCCGCGAGCCGGCCGGGCTCCGCGAGCCGGCCGACGCAGACACCGTTCACGTGGGCATCGGGCCGTCCGGCCCCGACCGATGAGCATGCTCGTTGAGGCCTCCGTCGAAGTGGCGGTTCGCCCGGCGGTGGCCTTCGCGGCGCTCGTCGACCTGCCATCGCAGGACCGCTGGATCGTCGCGACCCGGCTCTACGCCCTCGACGGCCCGGCCCCGGTCCCCGAGGTCGGCGCCCGGATCGCCGCGTTGACCGGGCTCGCCGGCATCGGATTCCTCGACACCATGGAGGTGACGGCGTTCGAGCCGGGCCGGAAGTGGGAGGTTCTGCACACCGGCAAGGTGGTCCGGGGCACCGGGGTGTTCTCGGTCGACCCGGTCGGTTCGGCCGGAACGGCCTGCCGGGTCACCTGGGCCGAGGTCGTCGAACTTCCGCTGGGTGTCCTGGGCCGGGCGGGTTGGCCACTGGTCCGTCCGATCGTCCGCGCCGGCCTGCAGGTCTCGCTGCGGCGGCTCGCGGCCGGGCTGCTGGCCGGCACCCTGCCGGTCGGTGGGCCGGCGGCCGCAGTGCAGGACGACCCGTCATGACCGAGCGCGTCCGCTGCGGGTGGGCGGAGTCGGCACCGGAGTATGTCGACTATCACGACGCCGAGTGGGGGGTGCCGTTGCACGGCGACGACGCGCTCTTCGAGCGGCTGTGCCTGGAGGCGTTCCAGTCCGGGCTGTCCTGGATCACCATCCTGCGCAAGCGGCCGGCGTTCCGAACCGCGTTCGGGGGCTTCGCCATCACGGTGGTGGCCGGCTTCGACGAGCACGATCAGGAGCGGCTGATGGCCGACGCCGGCATCGTCCGCAACCGGGCGAAGATCGAGGCGGCGATCGCGAATGCCAGGGTCGCGGCCGAACTGCCGGGCGGCCTGGACGCACTGCTCTGGTCCTTCGCCCCGGCCGAGCACCCCCGTCCACGGACGCCGGCCGAGGTTCCGGCCACGTCGCCGGAGTCGGTGGCGATGGCCAAGGCGCTGAAGAAGCAGGGTTTCCGGTTCGTCGGGCCGACCACCGCCTACGCGATGATGCAGGCCACCGGCATGGTCGACGACCATGTGGCGGCCTGCTGGCGGGCCTCTGCCCGGTAGCGGGCGCCGGTCGGAGCAGTGCACCCGGTCCGGCCGGGTGGTCCCCGGGGAGAGCTCAGGCCAGCGCGGTGTCCGGTCGGGTCCGGCGCTGCGGTAGCGGCACCAGCATCGAGGTGCGCCGCCGGTAGTTCGCGTACTCCGGATACTTGGCGGCGCTCAACGACTCGGTGAACACCGTCGAGCCGATGAACAGCAGGCTGAGCAGGACGGCCCCGAGGGCGGTCCATTGCCACAGGCTCCCGGCGGCGACCACGCCGAAGCCGAAGACCACCCACCACTGCGCCTGTTCGAAGAAGAAGTTCGGGTGCCTGCTGTACCGCCACAGACCGGTGTCGAGAAAGCCCGGCCCGGCTACGGCCCCCGCCGCCGCCAGCTCCTTCTTGCGCTGGTGGAAGTTCCACTGCTGCTGGTCGGCGACCGTCTCCCCGGCCAGCAGCAGCAGGAAGACGACGCCGAGCGCGAAGTCCCATGCGCCGAGCCGGTCGGTCGGGTGCGCAGTGACGGTCCAGGCCGGCAGCGTGATCAGCACCAGGAGCAGGTTCTGGTACCCAGAGATGAAGAAGAACTGGAAGAGCCGGTACTGCCAGGGCTGCATCCGTGACCGCAACACCGGCCATCGATAGTCCTCGAGCCCGGAGTAGCCACCCTTGCGGGCGAAGTTGTAGGTCAGCCGGATTCCCCACAGCGTCACCAGGGTGGCCACCAGCACCAGCCGGACGTCCCAGTGCCCGAAGCCGGCGAAGACCCAGACGTAGACCACCGGCACGATCGACCAGAGGCGGTCCACCCAGGAGCTGTCGCCGGTGATCACGGAAAGGATCCAGCTGACGAGCGCGGCGAGCGCCCCGAGCAGCAGGACCGCCTGCAGACCATTCACCCGACCACGCTAACGCCGGCGCCCCGGTCGGCCGCGGGCGGGAAAGGTGTGTCGGCTAGGAGGCAGCCGCCGGCTGCTCGTCCTCGTCGTCGTCGGTGTGGTCCTCGCCGTCGAGGTCGCCGGTGGACGGGGCGCTGGGCGCGGTGACGGTGGGGAGGCTGATGACGGCGACGCCGGAGGCCAGATCGATACGCAGGTCGCCGTCGCGCGCGTTGCCTTCTTCTTCCCGGCGCATGGCTTTCGCCTGCCGCTCGGCAATCTCGTGACGCATGCCCGGATTGAAGAGCGCGCCGAGTTCTCCCATGGGTCCCACCCACCCAGAGTACGTGACCCGGGCCACGAATCGCGCCGAGTCGTTCAGCCCCCGGTGAACCGCGGGTTGCGCTTCTCGACGAATGCGTTGATCGCCTCCAGGTGATCGGCTCCCGCGAAACAGGCGGCCTGTGCCCGGTCTTCGAAGGCCAGCGCGTCGGTGAGGGTGCCTTCGGCGGCGTTGCGCACCGAGGCCGAGATCATCGAGTAGGCCCTGGTCGGTCCCTCGGCCAGGCGACCGGCCAGGTCCGCAACGGCAGCGGGCAGCTCGGCGTCGTCGACCACGGCGTCCACCAGGCCGATCGCCAGGGCCTCCTCGGCGCCGACCGCCTCATCGAGCAGCAGCATCCGCATCGCCCGGCCGGTGCCCACCAGTCGAGGAAGGGTGAACGACAACCCGGTGTCGGCCGCGAGGCCGACCCCGGCGAAGGAGGTCCGGAAGACGGCCGACCGGGCCGCCAGCCGGAGGTCGCAGGCGGCGGCGAGGCCGGTGCCTGCTCCGGCGGCAGCTCCGTTGACCGCGGCCAACACCGGTTTGCCCATCGCCGCGAGGGTCCCGACCAACGGGTTGTAGAAGTCCCTCACGGTGGTGGCCACCCGCGGGTCCCTGGCCGCCACCAGGGCGAGGTGCTCTTTGAGGTCCTGCCCCGCGCAGAACGCCCGTCCGGCGCCGGTCAGCACCACGGCGCGTACGGACGTGTCGGCGGCCGCGTCGACCAGTGCCCGGAGCAGCGCCGACTTGAGTGCGCTGTCGAAACTGTTGAACGCCCGGGGCCGGTTCAGGGTGAGGGTGCGCACCGCCCCGATATCGGCGACCAGCACCGGTGCTGCGGGCTGGTCCGGTGAATCGGTCATCGTCGATCCTCGATTCTCGGCATCGGTGGGCGACAGGCGGTTGCGGGTGCTCAGACACAGCATCCCGCACCCGTCGCGGGTCGTCGTTGTCCGGTCCGCAGCACCTGGGTCGTCAGCATCGCCGCCGATAGGGGAGAATGAACGGGCCCGCAACACGCGGGAATGCCGGACGGACTCCTGTCCGGTCGGACCGTGGGCACCTGTGCCACGGCCGGTGGCACTGAGATCAGTTTGTGGAGGGAGTCGCACATGGCGGCCATGAAGCCCCGCACCGGGGATGGTCCTCTGGAAGTAACCAAGGAGGGTCGCGGGATCGTCATGCGTGTACCCCTGGAAGGCGGCGGCCGGCTGGTGGTCGAGATCTCCGCCGACGAGGCCGCAGCCCTGGGAGACGCGCTCAAGGCAGTCGTCAGCTGACCGATTTCGCCCGGGCCCTCCGACCGGAGGCCCGGGCGGTTCGCTGTCCGGATCAGGAGCGGGTCGGGTGGCCTCGCCGATGGCGGCCGGGCTCAGCGCAGTAGCGACCGGTACAGCTCCACCGTCTGCTCGGCGATCGTGGTCCAGGAGAACTGGGTCTCGGCCCGAGCCCGGCCTGCCTGCCCGTACCGCGCCGTGCGCTCGGTGTCGGCGACGACGGCGTTCACCGCCGCCGCGATGCCGGCCTCGAACCCTGCGGCATCGCCCTCGTCGTAGTGGACCAGGTCGCCGGTGATCCCGTCCTGCACCACCTCGGGGATGCCGCCGACGTCGCTGGCCACCACTGCCGCTCCGCAGGCCATCGCCTCCAGGTTCACGATGCCCAGCGGCTCGTACACGGACGGGCAGCAGAACACCGTCGACGCCGAGAGCACCTCCTTGACCTGGTCGAGGGTCAGCATCCCGTCGAACCAGAACACCCCGGGTCGGCTGCGCTGGAGTTCCCGGATGGCGGCGGCGGTCTCGGCGGCGATCTCCGGGGTGTCCGGGGCTCCGGCGCACAGCACCAGTTGGATCTCGGGGTCGAACGCGTGCGCCGCGGCAATCAGGTGCTTGACGCCCTTCTGCCGGGTGATCCGACCGACGAACGACGCGATCGGCGCGTCGACGTCGACCCCCCGCTCGATCAGGACGGTCCGGTCGAAGGTGGGCCGGTAGATCAGCGTGTCGATGCCGTTGAGGATCACCCGGACCTTCGCCGGGTCCAGATCCGGGTAGCAGTCGAGGATGTCGGTGCGCATTCCCTCGGACACCGCGACCACCGCGTCCGCCCCGTGGAAGCCGGTGGACTCGGCCCACGACGACACCCGGTACCCGCCGCCGAGCTGCTCGGCCTTCCACGGCCGCCGCGGCTCCAGCGAGTGGGCGGTCACCACGTGCGGCACGTCGTAGAGCAGCTTCGACCAGTGGCCGGCCATGTTGGCGTACCAGGTGTGTGAATGCACCAGGTCGGCGCCGCCCGCCGCGGCTGCCATCGACAGATCCACCGACAACGTCGCCAGCGAGAAGTTGGCGTCGGCCAGATCCGGATCGGGCAGGTGGCCGGTGGCGCCGTCGCGGTCGCCGCCGAAAGCATGGACATCGACGTCGATCAGCTTGCGCAACTCACGGACCAGGTAATCGACATGCACCCCCGCCCCGCCGTAGACGTCGGGAGGAAACTCGCGGGTCAGGATCGCCGTGCGCACACGCGCAATCTAGCGGGCCCGGCCGTGATCGGCTGGACGAACCATGACCGGGCGCCGATGATCATCTCCGCTCGGCCGGACCCGACCTGCCCGATGCGCGGGCCGGACCACCGCGGGCTACTGTCAGCGCCATGGCGGGCAAGCCCAGGGTCCTCGGAATCGTGCTGGCCGGTGGCGAGGGAAAGCGGCTGTGGCCGCTCACCGCGGACCGGGCCAAGCCGGCCGTGCCGTTCGGCGGCGGTTTCCGGCTGATCGACTTCGTACTGTCCAATCTGGTCAACGCCGGGTACCTGCGGATCTGCGTACTGACCCAGTACAAGTCGCATTCGCTGGACCGGCACATCACCACCACCTGGCGGATGAGCCAGATGCTGGGCAACTACGTCACCCCGGTGCCCGCCCAGCAGCGTCTCGGCCCGCGCTGGTACACCGGCAGCGCCGACGCCATCTATCAGTCGCTCAACCTCGTCTACGACGACAACCCGGACTATCTGGTCGTTTTCGGTGCCGATCACGTGTACCGGATGGATCCGTCCCAGATGGTCGCGGATCACATCGATTCGGGAGCCGAGGCGACAGTGGCCGGCATTCGGGTGCCGCGCCACGAGGCCACCGCGTTCGGCGTGATCGACACTGCTGCGGACGGCCGCCGGATCACCCAGTTCCTGGAGAAGCCGGCCGATCCGCCTGCGGTCCAGGACGACCCGGACGTCTCCTACGCATCGATGGGCAACTACGTCTTCAGCACCGGCGCGCTGATCGAGGCGCTCAAGGAGGATGCCGCCGACGAGGACTCGATCCACGACATGGGCGCCAACATCATCCCCAGCTTCGTCAACCGCGGGATGGCCAATTGCTACGACTTCGCCCGCAACGAGGTGCCGGGCGCCGACGACCGGGACCGCGGCTACTGGCGGGACGTCGGCACCCTGGACGCCTATCACGAGTCGCACATGGACCTGGTCTCGGTGCACCCGATCTTCAATCTCTACAACAACCAGTGGCCGCTGCTGACCACCCCCGGAGCGTCGCCGCCGGCCAAATTCGTGGAGGGCGGCACCGCCCGTGAGTCGATCGTCGGGCCAGGGACGATCATCTCCGGCGGCACTGCCGAGCGGTCGGTGATCTCCGACAACGTCAGGATCAACGGCGGCAGTTTCGTGCAGGGCTCGGTGCTGCTGCCCGGAGTCCGGATCGGCGCCAACGTCCAGGTGCGCAATGCGATTCTGGACAAGAACGTGGTGGTTCCGGACGGCTGCCAGGTGGGCGTCGACCTCGCCGCGGACCGGGCGCGCTACACCGTGACGCCGTCGGGAATCACCGTGATCGGCAAGGGCGTCCGGATCACCCCCTGAGCGCTGCCGGTCGGGTTCAGCCCTCGGGCTTGGGCAGCCGGGCCGGGCAGCCGTCGGTCTTGTACGCGGGATCGAACTCGAAGTGCCATGCCTCGTTGTCGTAGATCCGGCAGAAGCCCAGCGAGCCCTTGGTCGCCTGCAACCACTGGTAGCCGGCGGCCGGCTGCGCGTCGACCGCGTCGCCGCGGACATGCGCGGACTTGTCCGGTGGCAGGACCAGCTGGCGGGCCACCTCTTCGCCGTACTGCTCCTTGTACTGGTCGAACTGGGCCTGTTGCTGGGCCCGGCTGCGCTTGCCGTCATTCAGGCAGAGGGTGACGCCCTGGGCCTTGGCCCTGGCCACGGCCCGCTTCCAACCGGCGGCGACGTCCGCGCGCAGCCCGGTGGTCGCCTCGTTGACGTACTGCGGGTCCGCCGGGCACTTCGGGCCGGTGTCCGGTCCCGGTGTGTCCGGGTCCGCCTCACCGACGTCGGACGGGTCGGTCTCGGACGGATCGGCCGGTGTCCCGGGGGTGGAACTGGACGGTGACGTCGAGGGTGACGACGACGATGTCGACGGCGGAGTGGACGATGCCCGTGTCGGCGATGCCCGTGTCGGCGATGGCGCTGTGGACGATCGCGCTGTCGGCGATGCCGGTGACGGCGTGCCGGTGGGCTGGTCGGAGCTCAACGGGGGTGCGGTGACGGCGCCGGACGGCGGGACCACAGCGGTGACCGTCACGGTCGCATCTCCACCTGCGACCGGGGTACCACCCGCCGCCGCCGAACACGAGGTTGCCAGGACCAGGCCCGCCACCAGCAGCACTGCGGACGAACGTGGCCTCATCGGCCCCGTTTGACGGCCGCGAGCAGGCCGTCCCCGAGCGGGATCAACACCGACACCAGGGTCTCGTCGTCCCGGATCAGCCGGCCGGTCTCCCGGACCGCCACCGTCTCGGCGTCCCGCTGGGTGGGGTCGGCGACCTTGTCGTGCCACAGCGCGTTGTCGACGACCAGGATGCCGCCGTCCCGCAGCAGCCGGACCGCCTCCGGCACGTACTGGAGGTACTCATCCTTGGCGGCGTCGACGAGGACCAGGTCGTAGGCGCCGTCGGTCAGCCGGGGGAGCACCTCCAGGGCGCGGCCGTTGATCATCCGGGTGCGGCCCGGCGCGATGCCGGCCTCGACGAACGCCTGCTTGGCCGCCCGCTGGTTTTCCGCCTCGACATCGATGGAGGTGAGGATGCCGTCGGCGACCATGCCGGCCAGCAGGTGCAGGCCGCTCACCCCGGCGCCGGTGCCGATCTCGACCACGGACTTCGCGTTCACCGCCGCCGCCAGGAAGGTCAGGGCGGTCGCCGCCCCGGCGCCGACCGGCGTGCAGCCGAGGTCGGCGGCGCGCTGCCGGGCCCCCGAAGCGGCCTCGGACTCGGGGATGAAGAATTCCGCGTAGGACTGGCTGGCGCTCACCGGCAGCACGCTACCCGTCCCGGCCGACCGTTGCGGTGCAGCGGTGCCGAATGCCGGCCCGGCTTCGGCCGATCGCACAACCGTGCTGGGTCAACTGTGTGTCTTCCGACGATGCGTCGGCTCGGATCGGCCCCGACGATGGTGGCTTCCGAACCGGCACGTTGGAGGCATCTCATGCGGCGTACCCGCTCGATCACGGCGATCCTCGCTGTCACCGCTCTCGCAGTGACGGCCTGCGGCGGTGGATCCTCATCCTCGGGCACCACGGCGGCGACCACCGCCGGTACGTCGGCGGCCAGCACGGCAGCCGGTTCAACCGCGGCCGGTTCGCCGGCCAGTTCGGCGGGCAGCGCCGGGGGCACCTCTGCCGCGGCCGGCACCGCGTCGTCCGCGGTCGATCCCGGCCCCGGGGGGCCGTTCACCATCGCGCTGGCGAACGACCCCGGCAACCTCGACCCGTCGATGACGGCACTGAGCGTCACCCGGTTCGTCTCCCACCTCGCCTACGACACGCTGATCGCCTACGGCGACGACGGCACTCCGGTGGGCTCCCTCGCCAAGAGCTGGGACGTGACGCCGACCGTCGTCACGTTCACCCTGAACACCGGCATCACCTGCTCCGACGGCAGCCCGTTCACCGCCAAGGACGCCGCCGCCAACATCACCTACGTCGGTGATCCGGCCAACAAGTCGCCGCTGCTGGGGGTCTACGTCGACCCGGGCACCAAGGCCGTCGGCGACAACGCCAAGAACACCGTCACGGTCACTCCGCCGGCCCCGAACGCCTTCACGCTCAACAACCTGTCGAACGTCTTCATGATCTGCGCCGCGGGTCTTGCCGACCACTCCCAGCTGGCCAAGAAGACCCTGGGGACCGGTCCGTGGGTGCTCAGCGAGGTCGCGCCGGACGACCACTACAGCTACACCAAGCGGGACGGCTACGCCTGGGGCCCCGGCGGTCAGACCGTCACCGAGCCCGGTTCGCCGGACACGGTCAACGTCCGGATCATCGCCAACGAGACCACCGCCGCCAACCTGCTGCTGGCCGGCCAGGTCAACCTCGCCACGGTCTCCGGCAAGGACGCCACCCGGCTCGACGCGGCCCAGCTGAAGACCGTCAACGTGGCCGCGCCGACCGGTGAAACCTGGTTCAACCAGGGCGACGGGCACCCCGGGTCGGACCCGGCGGTACGCCAGGCGCTGTTCCTCGGCACCAACCTCGAGCAGATCCAGAAGGTCGCCACCGGCGGCAAGGGTGGGCCGTCCAAGGGCATGGTCACCGTCGACCCGAAGGCCTGCGACACCGACACGGTGTCCGGCAACCTGCCGGCCTTCGACCCGGACAAGGCCAAGCAGGTGCTCGACCAGGCCGGCTGGGCGGTCGGCGCCGACGGCATCCGATCCAAGGACGGCAAGCCACTGGCGATGACGTTCGTCTACCTGCCGAGTGCCGCGGCCGGCCTGACCGCGGCCGCCGAGCTGCTCACCGCGCAGTGGAAGGACCTCGGCGTCGCGCTGACCCTCAAGACGATCACCTCGACCCAGCTGAACGAGATCTTCTTCGGCACCGGGGCGTGGGACGCCGGGTGGGCGTCGATCACGGTGAACCTGCCGTCGCAGCTGGTGCCGTTCGTGTCCGGCCCGGTGCCGCCCAACGGCACCAACTTCTCGCACATCGACAACTCGACCTACACGTCCAACGCGAAGCAGGCGTCGACCCAGGGCATCGAGAAGGCGTGCCCGCTCTGGGCGGCGGCCGAGACGTCCCTGTTCACCTCGTTCGACATGCTGCCGATGTTCGACGTGTACGCGTCGACCTACTTCAAGAACGGCTCCGCGACGATCTCCGGCGGCGAGATCTGGGGGTCATCGCTCCGGCTGACCACGGGCTGAGCCCGCGGCCACCCGCCCCCGCCCCTGTCGCAGCGCGACCGAGCACTGATTGCCGAGATGACGAGCCTGACCACGCCCCGGGGTGCGACCTCGGCCCGCCGGAGGGGATCCGGACGGTGGGGCCCCTTCCTCCGCCGGCGGCTGACCAGGCTCGTCATCTCGGTGTGGGCCCTGATCACGTTCGCGTTCCTGATCATCCACCTGGTACCCGGCGATCCGGTGCGGGCAGCACTGGGGCTCACCGCCGATCCGGGGCTGATCGCCGCCAGGCGCGACGAGCTCGGTCTGAACGATCCGCTGATCGTCCAGTACCTGCGCTACCTCGGGCACCTGTTCACCGGAGACCTCGGCGTCTCGCTCGGCACCCGGCTGCCGGTCTCGGAGACGATCTCCGACCGGCTGCCGAACACGCTGGTGCTGGCGCTGCTGGCCTTCGTGCTGATCGTGGTGATCGCGGTGCCGCTCGGCGCAGGCATGGCGGTACTCACCAGGGGCGGCCGCAGGCGCGGCCTGGAACTGGGCTTCACCTCGACCGCGGTGGTGATCGCCGCGATCCCGGAGTTCCTCCTGGCGGTCGGCCTGGTCTACGTGTTCGCCGTGTCCAACAACCTGCTGCCCATCGCCGGCAACGACAGCCCGTCCTCGTACATCCTGCCGGTGATCGCCCTGGCGCTCGGTCCCGCAGCCGCGCTCACCCGGATCGTGCGGGTGGAGACGCTGTCGGTACTCGGCGAGGACTACATCCGCACCGCCCGCGCCAAGCGGCTCCGACCCCGGGTGATCTACCTGCGGCACGCGCTGCCCAATGCGCTGACCGCAACGCTGACCATCGGCGGACTGCTGCTCTCGTCGCTGGTGGCCGGGACGGTGCTGATCGAGACCATCTTCGCCTGGCCGGGTCTCGGACCGACGATGGTCGAGGCGATCATCAACAAGGACTACCCGCTGGTGCAGGGCATCGTGCTGGTCTACGGCGGCCTGGTGCTGCTGATCAACCTGGTCGTCGATCTGGTGCTGGCGGTCGTCGATCCGCGGTCCACCATCCGGGACGCGTGAGCCGATGACCGATCTCACCGGCACCGTCGTCGCCCTCGACAAGCGCTCCGCCCGCGGTGGCTGGCGCGCCCTGGTGTCGTCCCCGACCGGGCTGGCCGCGTTCACCGCGGTCCTGATCATCTTCGCCTTGGCGGTGTTCGCGCCGGTGATCTGGGGTACCGCGGCGGCCACGCCCAACCTGGACGCGTTGAGCGAGGGACCGAGCAAGGCGCACCTGTTCGGCACCGACGACCTCGGCCGGGACATCCTGCTCCGGGTGCTGGTGGCGACCAGGCTCTCCATGGAGTTGGCGCTCGGTTCGACCCTGATCGGCGTGGTGGTCGGGCTGCTGCTGGGGTCCGCGCCGACGGTGCTGCCACGGCGGGCCGGCCGCTTCATCACCGCCGGGGTGAACATCGCGGTGGCCTTCCCCGGGCTGCTGCTCGCACTGTTCTTCGCCACCATCTTCGGCGTCGGGGCGACCGCCGCGATGGTGGCGCTGGGCCTGGCGTTCGCGCCCTCACTGGCCCGGCTGACGCAGACCCTGGCCTCGTCGGTGGCCGGCCGGGACTACATCTCGGCCGCGCGGGTGATCGGCGTGACGCGGCCACGGATCCTCGGCCGGCACGTGCTGCCGAACATCGCCGAACCGATGGTGGTCAACACCACGTTGACGGCGGCCGGCAGCCTGCTGGCGTTCGCCGGCCTGTCCTTTCTCGGTCTCGGCGTGCAGCCGCCCGCCTACGACTGGGGCCGGTTGCTCGGCGAGGGCCTCGACGACATCTACGTCAATCCGATGGCCGCGTTGGGCCCCGGTCTCGCGGTGGTGCTCGCCGGTCTGGCCCTGAACCTGACCGGCGAGGCGGCCGCCTCGGTCCTGGGCCATCGGGTCGGCCACCGGCGGTACCGGTCGACCGCGCCGATCCGGACCGATCGGCCGGATCCGGACACCGACGTCCTGCTGGACGTCGAGGACCTCTGGGTGCGGTTCCCGCGGCGTGGCGCCGACATCGCCCCGGTCCGCGGCGTCAGCCTGCGACTTCGGAAGGGCGAGGCGGTCGGGATCGTCGGCGAGTCCGGATCCGGCAAGAGCCTGACCGCGCTGGCCATCGCCCGGCTGATCGAGTCGCCGGGCACCGTGCAGGCCGCGCGGTTGGACTTCCTCGGCCACGACCTGGCCGCGGCGTCCGCCAAGGAGTTGCGACCGGTGCTGGGAACGTCGATGGCGATGGTGTTCCAGGATCCGATGAGCTCGCTGAACCCGGCCATGCGGGTGGGCCGGCAACTGGCCGAGGTGGCCCAGGAGCACGAGGGCACCACCAGGGGCGCCGCCATGCGGCGCGCGGTGGACCGGCTCCGGGCGGTCCGGATCCCGGCACCCGGTCGCCGGGCCCGGCAGTACCCGTACGAGTACTCCGGCGGCATGCGGCAGCGGGCGATGATCGGGATGGGTCTGATGGGCACCCCGGCCCTGCTGATCGCCGACGAACCCACCACGGCCCTGGATGTCACGGTCCAGCGCGACGTCCTCGAGCTGATCGCCAGGGTGCGCGCCGCCGAGGAGTCGGCGCTGCTGATGATCTCCCACGACATCGCGGTGGTGGCCAGCGTGTGCGACCGCATCCTGGTGATGTACGCCGGCCGGATCGTCGAGGACCTGACCGTCGAGCGGCTGCTCGATGGCCCCGCACACCCCTACACCCGCGCGCTGCTGGCCGCCGTCCCCGACATGGACACCCCGCGGGACCGGCTGCTCGCGACCATCCCGGGCCGGCCGCCCGAGCCCGGTGCGTTCCCGTTCGGCTGCGCCTTCGCGCCGCGCTGCCCGTTCGCCACCGATCGCTGCCGTAGCGAGGATCCGCCGCTGGCGGTGGCGGGCCAGGGCCACCCGGTGGCGTGCTGGCACCCGCAGGCCGGGCCGGTCACGGTGGAGACCCCGTTGGAGCGGGTGCCGGCATGAGCGTGCTCGAGTTCCGGGGCGTGACGGTCCGCTACGGACAGGGTGGATCGGCCCTGGACGCGGTGGCCGGAGTGGACCTGGTGGTCCCGGACGGCGCGGTGGTCGGACTGGTCGGCGAGTCCGGGTCCGGAAAGTCCACCCTGGCCAAGTCGGCGGTCGGCCTCGCGCCGGTGACCGAGGGGCAGGTGCTGCTCGACGGCGTCGACGTCGGCACCCGCCCCCCCGGCCGGGGCCGCGGGGTGCAGATGGTCTTCCAGGACCCGTACTCCTCCCTCGACCCCCGGATGACGGTGGGCGACAGCATCGCCGAGGCGATGACCGGCATCAGGGGCCGCCGGTCCCGCCGGACCGAGGTCGGCCGACTGCTCGACCTGGTCGCCCTCGATCCGGACCGGGCGGGCGTGTTGCCCGGCGCGCTCTCCGGCGGCCAGCGGCAGCGGGTCGCGCTGGCCAGGGCGTTGGCCGGGAGTCCGGAGGTGGTGATCGCCGACGAGATGACGTCCGCCCTGGACGTCTCGGTCCAGGGGGCGGTGCTCAACCTGGTCCGGGAAGTCCACCGCGAGCTGGGCATCTCGATGTTGTTCATCTCGCACAACCTGGCGGTGGTGCGCTACGTCAGCGACATCCTGGCGGTGATGTACCTGGGGCGGCTGGTCGAGGTCGGACCGGCCGACCAGGTGCTGGCCGATCCCGCGCACCCGTACACCCGGACGTTGCTGGAATCCTCGCCCCGGCTCGGGCTGCCGCTGCTGCGCCGGGACGACGAGCGGCTCGAGACCGACATCGCCGACCCGCACGACCCGCCCACCGGCTGCCGGTTCCACCCGCGGTGCCCGGTCGGCCCGCGGGTGCTTCCCGACCGGGAGATCTGCGTGCTGGTGGATCCCGGCGCTGGTGCCGAGCAGCGGCCGCACCGGGCGGCCTGCCACTTCGCCGGGGCGACCGTGCCGCTCCCGATGCCGGCCGTCGGCCCCACAGCCGCCGGAACCACCCTGGAGGACAGATGACGAGAAGGATCACCCTCGACGACTTCGCCGGGCTGACCGTGCCTTACGACCCGGCGCTGTCCCCGGATGGCACCAGGGTGGTCTACGCGGTGCGCCGGCCGGACCCGGGCGCCGACCGGGACCACCGGTCGCTGCGGCTGGTGGCCACCGACGGCAGCCCGTCCCGGCCGCTGACCGCCGGCCCGGCCGACGGGGCGCCGCGCTGGTCGCCGGCCGGCGACCGGATCGCCTTCCTGCGGAAGGCCGAGGGCACCGACGCCGCGCAGTTGCACCTGCTGGTCATGGACGGGCCCGGAGAGGCCGAGTCGGTCACCGACCTGAAGTACGGCGCCGGCGCGGCCGTCTGGTCGCCGGACGGCACCCGGATCGCGTTCGCGGCACCGCTGGACATCGCGGCGGCCCACGCCACCGAGCCGACGACGGCCGCAGCCGACGACGCAGGGGACGGTGGCAGCGCCACCGAGCCGGAGCCGCACGCCCCGATCGTCATCGAACGGCTCGGGTACAAGGCCGATGGCGCCGGCCTGCTGCGGACCCTGCGAAGCCACCTCTACGTGCTGGACCTCGGCGCCCGCAGCTGCACCGCGGTCACCGGCGGCGACTGGAACGTCTCGTCGCTGGCCTGGCACCCGGACGGACGCCGGCTTGTCGTCACCGGTGACGACCTCCCCGACGCGGACGTCTCCGGCACGTCGGCGGCCTTTCTCGTCGACCCGGACGACCCGCAGCAGCCTGTGCGGAGGTACGGGTCTGCCGGCGGCCAGGCGGGTGCGGTCAGCTGGCCGTCCCTCGCCACAGGCCCCCTGGTGGTCGGGCGCCCCGACGCCGAAGTCGGCCACCTCGGACTCCTGCTGCACGGCCGCGACAGCGTGGATACGGACGCGGCCGGTCGAGACCTCGCCGCCGCGATGGACCGCAACGTGATGCCGGGCGCACCTGGCTATCCCGGTGGCCAGCCACAGGTCGAGCCGAGCGGGCAGACAGTGCTGTTCTGCGCCCGGGACGCCGGTTGCACCCACCTCTACCGGGCGGCGCTGGACGGGAACTCCGCGCCGACCAGGGTCTTCGGGGCGGCGGACCAGTCGGTCAGCGGCCTGTCGGTGGCCAGGTCGGCAGCACGGGCCGCCTGCGTGGTGGCCGGGCCGGACAGCTTCGGCGAGGTGGTCGTCATCGACACCGCCACCGGTGCGGCGACCACCCTCACCGACCACACCTCATCGTCGCTGCCGGCGGTGCAGCTGTTCGTTCCGGAGCCGCGCACCTTCACCATCGGCGACGGCAGCCAGGTGCACGGCTGGCTGCTCCGCGATCCCGCACTCGAGGGGCCGGGACCGTTGCTGCTGGATGCGCACGGCGGCCCGCACAATGCCTGGAGTCCGGCGCCCGACCTGGGGCACGGCTACCAGCAGGTGCTGGTCGCGCAGGGTTGGACCGTCGTGATGCTCAACGTCCGGGCCAGCGACGGCTACGGCGAGGAACACTTCACCCGCAATGTCGGGCGCTGGGGGCACGGTGACCAGGCCGACTACCTGGACCCGGTCGACGCCCTCGTCGCCGAGGGCATCGCCGACCCGGACCGGCTCGCCGTCACCGGCTACAGCTACGGCGGCTACGCCACCTGCTGGTTGACCGGTCACACCGACCGGTTCGCCGCCGCCGTCGGCGGCGGGGTGGTGAGCGATGTGGTCAGCCTGATCGCCTCCGACGTCGGGCACCCGTTCCTCGGCGCCACCATCGGCGCCACCGCCTGGGCCGATCCGGAGGGCCTCCGGGCCCAGTCGCCCATGGAGTCGGTGGGGAAGGTCCGCACCCCGACCCTGATCCTGCACGGCGCCGACGACGAGCGCTGCCCGGCCGGGCAGGCCGAGGAGTGGTTCGCTGCGCTGCGCGCCCAGGGCGTCCCCGTCCGGTTGGTGCTGTACCCGGGCGCCTCACACCTGTTCATCCTCGAAGGCCGGCCCTCCCACCGGCGCGACTACTCGGCCCGGCTCATCGACTGGGTCACCACGCACTGCACCGGAAAGGGCACCTCATGACGACCGCCAGCACCGCATCCGGTGATCACCCACGTCGACAGCGCGCACTGGCGCGCCCGGCTGGCCGAGCTGATCGCGAAGTACCGGGTGCCGGCCGCCGCCCTCGGCATCCTGCGGGACGGGCAGATCACCGACATCGCCGCCGGCGTGCTGAGCAAGGCGACCCTGGTGCCGGCCACCCCCGACTCGCTGTTCCAGATCGGCTCCATCTCCAAGATCTGGACCACCACCCTGATCATGCAGCTGATCGACGAGGGCAAGCTCACGCTGGACACGCCGGTGGTCGAGATCATTCCGGAGTTCGCCGTCGTCGACCCTGATGTCTCCAAGACCGTCACGGTGCGGCACCTGTTGACCCACACCAGCGGCATCGACGGCGACGTGTTCACCGACACCGGCCGCGGCGACGACTGCGTCGAGAAGTACGTGGCACAGATGACCGGGGTGGCCCAGAACCACCCGCTGGGCGCCACCTTCTCGTACTGCAACTCAGGGTTCGTGCTGGCCGGGCGGATCGTCGAGATCCTCACCGGCCAGATCTGGGACGTCGCCCTGCGGGAGCGGATCATCACGCCGCTCGGCCTGACGGCGACCGTCACCCTTCCCGAGGAGGCGCTGTTGCACCGTGCCGCCGTCGGGCACGTCGCCGAGGGCGCCGAGGATCCGCGGCCCGCCCCGGTCTGGGTACTGCCGCGGAGTGCCGGACCCGCCGGGCTGATCGCCGCCCGGGTCCACGACCTGCTGGTGTTCGCCCGGATGCACCTGGCCGGCGGGGTCGCCGTCGACGGCACCAGGGTGCTGTCGGCCGAGTCCGCAGACGCGATGACGCAGTGGGAGGTCGACCTGCCCGATCCGGATGTGCTGGGCGACTCCTGGGGACTGGGCTGGATCCGGTTCGACTGGAACGACCACCGGCTGTTCGGTCACGACGGCGGCACCATCGGCCAGTCGTCGATCCTGCGGATCCTGCCCGAACAGAACTTCGCGGTGGCGCTGCTGACCAATGGCGGGGACGTCCTCGGTCTGTACACGGAGCTGTTCCGGGAGATCTTCGCCGAGCTGGCCGGCGTCGAGATGCGCGCTCCGCTGACCCCGCCCGAGCAGCCGGTCCCGGTGGACGTCACGCCGTACCTGGGCCACTACTCCCGGGCCGGGGTGGACACCGAGGTGTTCGAGCAGGACGGGACGCTGAAGCTACGGGCCACCCTGACCGGGCCGTTGGCGGAGCTGGTGTCCGAGCCGGCCCACGCGGACGACCTGATCGCGATCGGCGACGGGCACTTCGCGATGCGCCCGGAGGGTGCCTCCCGCTGGTCGTCGGTGCGGTTCTACCAGCTGCCGGACGGCAGCCCGTACCTGCACTACGGCGTCCGGGCGAACCCAAGGGTGAGCCCGCCGGTGGCCGGCTGATGGCGCCCGGGGGGACCTGGGCCGGCGCAGGATGACGACCGCCACGCCTCACGCCGGCACCGCGGCCGACCCGGGAATCGTCGCCGTCCCGACCACGGCCACGACGACCGATGCCGCCGCCTTGTCCGTCGCAGCCGCGGACGCCCGGGTGGCGGCCGACGCGGCGGCCGCGCGGTCCGGGGTGTCGGTGGTGCATGTCGAGAGCCTGGAGATGCTCGGCGAGGTGCTCCGGGTGGTGGACCGGATCTGGGAACCCGACCCCGACGACCGGCCGATCACGCTGGCGATCCTGCGGGCCATGGTGCACTCGGGCAGTTACTGTGCTGCCGCGTTCGACGGCACCGACATGGTGGGGCTGTGCATCGGTTTCCTGGCCGACCTGCCGCGGCGCTCGCTGCACTCGCACATCGCCGGGGTGACGTCCGCGGGACACGGTCGGCACATCGGGTTCGCGCTGAAGCTGGACCAGCGCGCGTGGGCGCTCGAGCGCGGACTGGACACCGTCACCTGGACCTTCGATCCGCTGGTGCGTCGCAACGCGTTCTTCAACACGGTCAAGCTGGGGGCGGTGCCCACCGGCTACCTCGTCGACTTCTACGGCGACATGTCCGACCTGATCAATCTCGGGCAGGGCAGCGACCGGCTGCTCACCCAGTGGACGCTGCTCGATCCGGGTGTGGTGGCGGCGGCGGGCGGCGCCGTTGTCGAACCGGACGTGCCGGGCGCCGTTGCGGAGGGGGCGACCATCGTGCTGGACGACACCGGACACGGACCGTCAGCCATCGCCCCGGCCACCTCCCGGGTGGCGCTGGTCCGGGTGCCGCCGGACATCGAGGGGCTGCGCGGCATCGATCCGGCGCTCGGGATCGGCTGGCGCCGGGCGGTCCGCGACAGCCTCGGTGCGCTGATGGGTGAAGGCTGGACCGTCGAAGGGGTCAGCCGCTCCGGGTGGTTCGTCCTGCACGCTCCCGGCGCGACGTCATAGGGTCGGCGCGGCGCACCGGGTCGGCGGGGCCCGGCGCCCGCCCGACCGAGGAGCGCGTGGTGACCGAACCGTCGCGGACCAGCCTGCGGCGGGTGCTGGACGATCTGGGCCGGACCGTGCTCGAAGTCGTGTCCGGCCCGTCCGAGGCGGCCGCCGTGGACGGGGTGTCCGGTCGGGTCGGCGGGGTGGTCATCCACGATCCGCATGACGAGCCGATGCTCCCGCCGCGGGCGATCGTGCTGGGCGTCGGCGTCTCCGGGTCGGCACAGATAACGACGTTGCTGGGCGACCTGGCCGACCGGAACGTCGCAGCCCTGGTGATCCGGGCGCCGGTCGAGGTGGATGACCGGGTCCGGACGGCCGCCGACCGGTCGGGCATCGTGCTGCTGGGGTTGACCCGGGGGGCCGCCTGGACGCAGGTGGCGTCGCTGCTGAGGTCGCTGATCGCGGAGGACGACGTCGGGTCGGCCACCGTCGAGACCCTCGGCGGAACACCGTCCGGTGACCTGTTCGCGCTGGCCAACGCCGTCAGCGCGTTGATCGACGCGCCGGTGACCATCGAGGATCGGAGCTCGAGGGTGCTGGCGTTCTCCGGGCGACAGGACGAGGCGGACGTGTCCCGCATCGAAACGGTGCTCGGCCGGCAGGTGCCGGCGCAGTACACCCGATTGCTGGAGGAGAACGGGATCTTCCACGACCTGTACCGCAACCCCGGTCCGGTGTTCATCGACCAGCAGCTGCTGGACAGCCCGAAGATCCTGGTGTCCCGAACGGCGGTGGCGGTCCGGGCCGGGGACGAGATCCTCGGGTCGATGTGGGCGGTGACGGCGGACCCGCTCACCGAGGAGCGGGCGAGGGCGTTCGCCGACTCGACCCGGCTGGTCGCCCTGCATCTGCTGCGGCAGCGCGCCGGGGCCGACGTCGAACGCCGGCTGCGCGCCGACCTGCTGTCAACGGTGCTCCGCGGCGGGCCGGGCGCCGGCGAGGCCGCGGCGCGGCTCGGGCTCACCCAGGGCAGCTCGGTGGTGCTGGCGGTGGCCGCGGTCAACGAGACCGAGTTGGATCCGGAGGCCGACCTGGAGGCGCTCCGGCAGCGCCTCGCGGACGCGTTCGCCGTCCATCTGTCGGCCGTGCACCCGCGGGCCGCGACGGCGTTGGTCGGCGGTGTGGCCTACGGCATCCTGCCGGTCGAGGGTTCGCCGGCCCGGGCCGAGGCCGAGGCGCGGCGGATCGCCCGGGAGTTCCTGCGGCGATCCGAGCAGCGGTTGGCGATCGTGGTCGGGGTGGGGCGGGTCAGCGCCGGTCTCGCGGAGGTCAGCCGGTCACGGGCGGACGCCGACCGGGTGCTGCGGGTACTCCGCCGGGACCGGACCCCGCGCCGGGTGGCGTCGATCGCCGAGGTGCACGTGCAGGCGCTGATGCTCGAACTCGCGGATCTCAGCGCGGCCCACGAGCTGGGCGACCTGGGTCCGGTGACAGGACTGCTGGAGTACGACCGGGACCACAGCGGCGAGCTGGTCCGGACGTTGCGGGTGTGGTTGGACTCGTTGGGCGATGTGGCGTCGGCGGCCGCGGCACTGTCGGTGCACCCGAACACGCTGCGGTACCGGCTGCGCCGGATCGGCGAGGTCAGTGGCCTGGACCTGGCCGATCCGCAGGCCCGGTTCGCGGCGATGATCCAGCTCCGGCTGGCCGAGCAGGGCAGCTGAGCCGGACCGGCATCGCTCCGGCGGCCCCCCGAGACGCTTCACACGCTGCTCACACCCGACGGCGGAACAATCGCGCCAGTACGGCCGTTGAGCCGGTACACACCTCGGAGGTGGTTGCACTGTCCATCCTGCCCGCACCGAACGGTTCCGCGGGGCCGGCCGATGCGTCATGGACGCCGCCGGCCTGGGAGGACATCGTCCGAGACCACGGCGACCGGGTATACCGGCTCGCCTACCGGCTGGCCGGTAACGCGCACGACGCCGAAGACATCACCCAGGAGGTCTTCATCCGGGTGTTCCGGTCGTTGGACTCGTTCCGGCCCGGTTCGTTCGAGGGGTGGCTGCACCGGATCACCACCAACGTCTTCCTCGATCTGGTCCGCCGTCGCGCCCGGATCCGGATGGAAGCCCTGCCCGAGGAGACCGACCGGATCGCCGGCAAGGAGCCCTCGCCGGAACAGGCCTGGTCCGATGCGAACCTCGACCCCGACCTGCAGGGAGCGCTGGACGACCTGCCCCCGGAGTTCCGGGCGGCCGTGGTGCTGTGTGACGTCGAGGGTCTGTCCTACGAGGAGATCGGTGCCACTCTCGGAGTGAAACTCGGCACCGTGCGGTCGCGGATCCACCGCGGCCGGCAGGCGCTGCGCGCCGGTCTCGAGATGCGCAGGGCGGCGGCCGCTGCCGGCGCGGCCTCATCCGGCCCGTCGTCCGCGGGTACCGGCGCGGCCGGGGTGGAGGCGGTGCGGTGACGTCGCTGTTCGAGGATCACCTTTCGCTGGACGCCGTCGTCGCGTATGCCGACGGCGAAATGGGCATGGTCGCCTTTCAGCGGGCCGCGGCGCACGTGGCGCGGTGCCCGCGCTGCGCGGCCGAGGTGTCCGAGCAGACCTTCGCCCGCGATCAACTGCGCAGCGCCCAGACGCCGCGGATGCCCGGGAGCCTGTTCGACCAGCTCAGGTCCATCCCGGTGGCACTGCCGGCTTCGCCCCGGGTGCCCGGGATCGATCTGGACACCGGCACCGGTTCCGCTGTGCACACCGACCACCGCAACGCACACCGCTCCCGCCGGTTCCGGATGGGCGCGGGGTTTCTGATCGCCGGCATCGCGGTCACCGCGCTCGCGGCCACGGCCGGATCCGAGCGGCCGGCGCGACCCGGAGTGCCGTTCGCCACGCCGGGTGGAGCACCGACGTCGGTGATGGTGCAGGCCTCCGTTGCGGAGCGGGTTTCCCACCGTCCACGCTGACCTGGTGCGACCCGGGGGCGCCGTTGCGCCACGGCCGCAACGCCCGGTGTCGTAGCCTGCAGCGGCGAGGGGACGTCGGAGCTCCGGCCCGGCGGACCCGCACCACAGCCATCCGGCCCCGGACCATCCGAGCCGGGACCATCAGCATCACGACGGGGCACGAGAGATGACCACGCCACCACCGGGCACCGGGGTCCGTCAGGACCCGGCGCGCCCGCGGCTGTCGCCACGCCCGCTGTGGCGTCCGGCGGTCGACCCGCGCGAGGCGGGCACCTTCGGTCGCCCCGGCGGCGTCAGCGGGGCGTTCGCGCCGACCTCCCCCCGACCGGTCAGCGTCCCGACCGGGCCGGTGGTCCCGGACATGCTCACCGATGCGTTCGGCCGACCGACGCCGGCCACCCCCGGTCTCGAGCGGCCGCCGGCCGAGCCGCTGCTGCCCGCCCCGGTGGACGACGGTGCCGACCCCTGGCGCGATCCCGAGGCACCGGTGCGGCTCGGCCCGCCCGCTGAGGATGAGCCAGTGGGCCCGACGCCCGCGACAGTTCCGGGACAACGGTTCACCTTGCGGCAGGCGCTGTTCGAGCACCGGATCCGGCCCGGTGCACTGATCGGCCTGCTGGTCGCCGCGCTCGTGGTCGGTATCGCCGGCGGGGTGGTCGGGTTCCTGCTCGCCGGTCGGCTGCCGTCGGCGGCCACCGACCCGGATTTCACCATCGCCTCGGCCCAGCCGGCCATCGAGCGGGCTCCCGGATCGGTGGCCGAGGTGGCCAAGCGGGTGGTTCCGACGGTGGTGTCGCTGGAGATCCGCACCGGTGACGTCGGGGACACCGGCTCCGGGGTCCTGATCGACGGCAAGGGCTACATCCTCACCAACAACCACGTCATCTCGTTGGCGGCGACCGACAAGACCGCCACGCTGACCGTGGTGTTCAACGACGGCAAGGGCACCCGGGTGCCGGGAACGGTGGTCGGCCGCGATCCCAAGACCGACCTGGCCGTTGTCAAGGTCTCGGTGCAGGACGCCACCGTCGCCCAACTCGGCGACTCCGACTCACTACAGGTCGGCGACACCGTGATCGCGATCGGCTCCCCGTTGGGTCTGGAGGGCACGGTGACCACCGGCATCGTCTCGGCCACCGACCGCCCGGTGCGGTTGTCCGGCGAAGGCACCGACACCGACGCCGTGATCGACGCGATCCAGACCGACGCGGCGATCAACCCGGGCAACTCCGGCGGCGCACTCGTCGACGCCACCGGAGCGGTGATCGGGATCAACACCGCGATCCGCACCCTCGGCGGCAGCGAGCAGTCCAGCGGGTCGATCGGTCTCGGCTTCGCCATCCCGATCAACACCGCCAAGGGCATCGCCGAGGAGATCATCCGCAACGGCACCGTCACCCACTCCAGCATCGGCATCAACGCCCGGTCGGCGACCGACGGCACCACCGACGGCGCCCAGGTGCAGAACGTCCAGGACGGCGGTCCCGCCGCCAAGGCCGGCATCCAGGAGGGCGACGTGATCACCAAGGTCGGCGACCGGTCCGTCGGTAACGCCGACGAGTTGCAGGTCGCGGTGCAGGAGCACGAGCCGGGTGAGACGGTTCCGGTGGAGCTGCTGCGGGACGGCCGGCAGATGACGGTCCAGGTGACTCTCGGCACCGAGTGACACCCGTCGGGGATCCGACCCATCGTCGGTAGGCTGAGCGTCGAACTCCCGTCCGGACACCGGGCACGTCTACTGCCCCGAAGAAAAGGAGGTGGCCGCATGTTCGGTCTCTCCTGGGGCCAGATCATCATCATCGTGCTGGTCGGCATGTTCGTGCTCGGTCCGGAGCGGATCCCGGTCGCGGTGCAGTGGTCGGTGAACTCGCTCAAAAAAGTGCGCAACATGGCCCAGGGCGCCCAGGCCCAGCTGCAGAAGGAGATCGGTCCCGAGCTGGACGAACTCCGTCGTCAGGTGGCGGAGCTGCAGTCGCTCAAGGAGGTGCAGGAGCTCCGCAATCTGCGGGACCTGCATCCGCGCAAGTTGATCGGCAAGGGTCTGCTGGGCAACGAGGGCGGCGCCCCGGGCATCGCGGGCTTCCTCGGCTTCGAGCCCGGACTGTTCGACGACCCGACCAAGCCCAAGCCCGACGTGAATATCCCCGCGGTGGAAGAGAGCGTTGCGGTGGCCGGGGTCCCGGTCGCCGCGGCTCCGGCCCCCGACTCGACGACCAACGGTGCGACGACCAACGGTGCGACGACCAACGGCGCGACGACGAACAGTGCGGCGACGAACGGTGCGGCGACCAACGGCGCAGCGGCAACGGCGCTGGGACCAACGGCGCGGGGACCAACGGCGCGGGAACCTACGGCGCGGGAACCAACGGCGCGGGAACCAACGGCTCGGTGGGGTCCGTCAGCGCATCCGTCAGCGGCGTCCCGGTGCCCTCGCGGCACTCGCCCCGACCGCTCGCGGTGGGGGAGCGGCCCCCGTTCGACCTCGACGGCACCTGAGCCCGTCATCGCTGATCCTTTGGCTCGATCCTGTCCGATGTGTCCCTCGGATCGAGCCAGATGATCAGCGCACCGCCCACATCGCTGCTCCGATGGTGCGGGATCGACTCGAGGTGGCTCAGCGGCGGGCCGGGCTGATCCCGAGCGACAAGCCGGCGAGCGGCCTGGTCCGGGCGGAGAGCGCCTTGGCGACGTCCCGCAGCGCCTGCGCGGCCGCGGAACCGGCCGCCTCGGGCCGCAGGACCAGCGGCGTACCGCTGTCGCCCGCTTCCCGCAGCGCCGGATCAAGGGGAATCTGACCGAGCAGGGGCACCTCGGCGCCGGAGAGCCGGGTCAGCGAGTCCGCCACCCGGCGGCCGCCGCCGGAGCCGAACAGATCCAACGTGCTGCCGTCGGGCAGCGTCATCGCGCTCATGTTCTCCACCACGCCGGCCAGCTTCTGCCTGGTCTGCTGGGAGATGGCACCGGCCCGCTCGGCCACCTCGGCCGCCGCGGTCTGTGGGGTGGTGACGACCACCAGCTCGGCGGTCGGGACCAGCTGGGCCGTCGAGATGGCGATGTCACCGGTTCCCGGAGGCAGGTCGAGGAGCAGCACATCCAGGTCGCCCCAGAACACGTCGGCGAGGAACTGCTGCAGGGCCCGGTGCAGCATCGGTCCGCGCCACACCACCGGCGTGTTGCCGTCGACGAACATGCCGACGCTGATCACCTTCACCCCGTGCGCGATCGGCGGCAGGATCATGTCGTCGACCCGGGTCGGCCGGCCGGTGACACCCATCATCCGGGGCACCGAGAACCCGTACACGTCCGCGTCGAGCACGCCGACGGACAGGCCGTCGGCCGCCAGCGCCGCGGCCAGGTTGACCGTGACGGTCGACTTGCCGACGCCCCCCTTGCCGGACGCGATCGCGTAGACCCGGGTACGCGACTCCGGTCGGGCGAACGGGATGTCCTTGGTCGCTCCGCCGCGCAGGCCGTCGCGCAATGCGGTGCGCTGCTCGTCGGTCATCACTCCGAGGGTGAGCCGGAGGTCGGTGACGCCGGGCACCGCGCGGACCGCAGCGGTGACGTCGCGGGTCAGGGTGTCACGCATCGGGCAGGCCGCAATGGTCAGCAGCACAGTCAGCTCCACCACCCCGGACGCGTCGACCTCGACCCGGTCGACCATGCCCAGGTCGGTGATCGGACGGCGGATCTCCGGGTCTTTCACCCCGGCCAGAGCGGTGCGGATGTCGTCGGCGGTCACAGCGGCAGTCACCGTCCCAGGCTACGGCCGCGAGCGGCCCCCGACCGACACGGGCTACTCGCCGGTGCTGCCGTCGATCGATTCGCGGAGGAAGTCGGCGTGCCCGTTGTGGCGGGCGTACTCCTCGATCAGGTGGACCAGGACCCAGCGCAGGCTGAACGGTTCACCGTTCCGGCCGGGCTTCGCAGTCAGTGCGTCGAGACCGTCGTCGGCGGCGAGGGCCCGCGCGATGATCTCGTCGGACCGACCGGTGGACTCGTCGAAGATTGCTCGGAGCTGCTCGGGACTGTCCTGCAGGGCCGAGTGGTGCTCCCAGTCGGGGTCGTCGTCCCAGGGCACCGTGTCGAACGGCGGCATCAGCGGGCCGCCTTCGAAGTCTTCGGAGAGCCAGCTGGACTCGACGACGGCAAGGTGCTTGAGCAGGCCGGCCAAGGTCAGGGAGCTCGGAGCGAGCGTCCGGCCCAGCTGCTCCTGGCTGAGGCCGTCGGTCTTGAGCCGCAGGGTGTCCCGATGGAAGTTCAGAAATCCGACGAGGGTGGCAGCTTCGTCGCCGGACTGCGGAGGATCGGTGCGCGTCATTGCGGGCAGTCTGGCACGCCATCGGTCGCCGCTTGCCTCGGATTACCCAGCGCGCCCAACGGAAACCGCTGCAGCCGCATCCAGGAGTCGGGACCGGTCGCCGCCCGACCCAGAGGCTGAGGAGCGTGAGCCGTTGCCGGATGGGCAACCGTGGCTGTACCTGGGCGGCCGCAGCGGCCAGCGCCTACGCGCCACCGTGATCGCCGATCGTCAGGTGCGGCACCACGTCGTCGAAACGCCGCCGTAGGGCGGGCGTCGGGAAGGCTGCGGCCAGGCCGCGGTGAGCGCGCCGGATCGGCGCCGGGTCGTCCGGGGCGGCCCAGACCACATCGTCGCCGAACCAGCGGATGGAGTCCAGGACTGAGTTCGACCGGTGCGGCGGCCGCCGCGACCGCCGCCACCCGCAGCAGCGCGCGGGCATCCCAGGTCGGCTGCGGGACGAACGGATACAGGACGGTCAGGTGGGCGGGAACGCCGAGCGGAGCGCTGCTGTCGTGGTGCGCACGCGCCCCGCCGACGGCCGGTTCGGCGGCCGGAACCTCGAGCAGCAGCGCAGACTCGGTGCGGGTGCCACCCGGTGCATCCAAGCTGGGCCAGGTCGTGCAGGTCGGCGGGCGTGCGGGTACGCCTGGCGGGAACTGCCGCTGCAGCCGGCCGGAGAGGACCGGCACCACTCTGCCGTCCATCCAGCCCACCCGCAGGTCGGCGGCCGGGTAGTGGAACGGGGCCGCCAACCCGGCCGCCACTACCGTCGCCGTCGGCCCGAACGTCACCGGATGCAGGTCGACCCAGCGGTCGTCCGGGGCGGCGAGTTCGAGACGGACCGGCAGCCAGTCGGTCTGCGGCAGGTACCCGAGGCCGGCGAGGAGCCGGACGACCTCGTCGAGCCCGGGCGCGTCCACCGCCAGATCGAGATCGCGGTGCGCGTCGGGTCCGGCGGCCGACCAGGGCGTCGACGCCCCAGCCGCCGCCGACCCAGTACCGCAGCCCGGCCGCGTCCAGCAGGTCGAGTACTGCGACGACGTCGGCGGTCCGCACGCCGCACACGGTAGCGAGGCGGCGCCTCCGGTGCACACAGGATTCCGACCCAGCTCGCAGCCGTCGGGCAGGTCGGATGTGCAAGCATGGGATTCAGCTGTCGCGCGCCGTATCTGCTTTCGCACGACGGTGCGACCCGAGCAAGGAGGCGTTCCGCAGTGAGCTCACCACTGGGATTCCGCAGTGCCCAGACGGGCCTGAACCTGCCGACCCCGCCGACGGGGTTCGCGGTGGCGGCATATCCGACCTATGCGCAGGCCCAGGCAGCGGTGGAGCACCTGGTGAAGCACGACTTCTCGATCCAGGACGTGACCATCGTCGGGTCCGATCTGCAGATGGTGGAACGGGTCACCGGCCGGCTGACCGGCGGCAAGCTGGCCGCGGCAGGTGCCGCGTCCGGCGCCTGGCTGGGACTGTTCGTCGGCATGTTGATGGCGTTCTTCTCGCCGATCCAGGGCGGAGTGCTGCTGCTGATCCTGGCCTCGGTCGGCGTCGGCGCGGCCTTCGGGGCGATCATGGGCTACCTCGGCGCCTCGGTCGCCAAGGGCCGCCGCGACTTCACCTCGGCATCGCAGGTGGTGGCGCGCCGGTACGACGTGCTCTGCCAGCCGCGTACCGCCGAACAGGCCAGGGAGTTGCTGTCGAGGATGGAACTGGGCAGCCGCAGCTGAACCGGGTGCGGCCCTACAGCCACTTCCGTCGGCGCAGTTGGATGTAGAGCAGGACACAGATCACGGTCATCAGGCCGACGCAGGCGGCGAACCCGAAAGGCGAGTCGGCGCCCGGGATGTTGTCGAAGTTCATCCCGTACACCCCGGCGATCGCGGTGGGCACCAGGGCGATCGCCGCCCAGGCGGAGATCTTGCGCATGTCCTCGTTCTGCCGGGTGGCGACCTCCGCCAGCGCCGCGGACACCAGGGTGGTCAGCATGTCGTCGAACGACCAGACCCGTTCCGCCACCTGCGACAGGTGGTCTTCGACGTCCCGGAAATACTCTCGCACCTCGACCGGCACCAGCGGGTGTTCCTCCCCGGCCAGCGACTTGAGCGGCCCGACCAGCGGCGCCACCGCCCTGCGCAGCTCGCCGATCTCCCGCTTGAGCAAATAGATCTGCTCGATGTCGACGGGTCTGGCCGGTGAGAAGACGGCGTTCTCCATCTCGTCGATGTCCTCCTCGACCGCCTCCACCACGGTCAGGTACTTGTCCACCACGCGGTCGGCAATGGCGTGCATGACGGCCGCCGGACCGGCGGCCAGCCGGTCCGGCGCCGCCTCCAGCTGCTTGCGCAGCCCGGCGAGACCGGTGTGCGAGCCGTGCCGGACGGTGACGATGAAGTCCCGGCCCAGAAAGACCATGATCTCGCCGGTGTCGACGATTTCCGAGGTGGCATCGCCGCTCTCGTGTTCGACGTACCGGACCGTCTTGAGCACCAGGAACTGATAACGGCTGTAGCGCTCCAACTTCGGACGCTGGTGCGCATGCACCGCGTCCTCGACGGCCAGTTCGTGGAGCCCGAAAATCCTCGCCAGGTCGGCCATCTCGTCGAGATCGGGTTCGAACACGCCGACCCAGACGAATCCTGCGCCCTCCGCTCGGACCCGGTCGAGGGCCGACCCGGGATCCGTGCAGTCGGCGACCCGGCGGCCACGCACGTAGGCGGCGCAGTCGACGATCGAATCGTCGTGGTCGAGCCGGGCGGCGACCGCCACCGGTTTCCGGAACCCCGGCCGGAACGACGGAAGCGACGGGAGGGAGGGCATGGCGGACCTCCTTCGGATCGCCGTCGATCCAGCGGCGGGCGGGTTCGCGGACCGTCCGCAAGGATACCCGCGGCCGATGCCCTCCGGACGGAGGGCGACGGCGGTGCGCCCGCCGCGCGCACCGCCGTCCTCTCGCGCCCCGCTGTCGTCGATTGAAACAACCTGCGAGCGGGGACCATCGGGGTGCTCGGGCCATCCGGCCCGCGACCGCCGCGGTCACGGCGCGCCTTCTCCGGGCAACGCTGCGTGACGAGCACGCTGGCGCTACACATCGAGGTCAGGAGCCGGCATGGCGGAGTCCGACCCACCGGTCCCCAGCGGGTCGGCGGAGGATGGCGCGACGGCTGCCGCGCATCACGACCTGATCGGCCAACCGCACGATCCGGAGCTCGAGGGCAGCGTGGCCGCCGCCGAGGCCACCGCGTCGGCGATCAGCACCGACGAGAAGCCGATGGGCCGGCTGGGACGAAGGTTCAACTGGAAGGCACCGTTCTTCGTCGGGCTGTCCGCCGCGGCCGGGGTCGCCGTCACCTACGGGGCGATCCTGCTCTTCCTGCAGGCCGGCAGCGTGTTCATCCTGATCGGCGTCGCGCTGTTCCTGGCCGTCGGCATGGAGCCGGTGGTCTCCTGGCTGGTCAAGCACGGCGCCGCGCGCTGGCTCGGGGTGGTCGCGGTCCTGCTGGCGATCGTGGTGATCATCGGCGGGTTCATCGCCGCAGCGGTGCCGGCCCTGGTCACCCAGGGCACCGAACTGGTCAAGAACGCACCGAAGCTGCTGCAGCAGGTGCAGGACCACAACTCGTTCATCGGCAATCTGAATGCGAAGTTCCACATCGAGGAGCGAATCTCCTCACTGCTCTCCGGCTCCAGTTCGGCGATCGCCACCGGGGTACTGGGGGCCGGCGAGGCGGTCTTCGGGGTGGTCGCCGACGCGCTGATCGTGCTGGTGCTGACGATCTACTTCCTGGCCGACATGCCGCGCATCCGCGGGCTGTTCTACCGGCTGATCCCGCACACCCGCCGGCCGCGGGCGATCCTGATCGGCGACGACATCATGGCCAAGGTCGGCGGCTATGTGCTGGGCAACCTGGTGATCTCGGTGATCGCCGGTGTCCTCACGTTCATCTGGCTCCTCGCCTTCGGGGTGCCGTACGCGTTGCTGCTCTCGATCATGGTGGCGCTGCTCGATCTGGTGCCGGTGGTCGGCTCGACCATCGCCGGGATCATCGTGGCGGCCGTCGCGCTCTCGGTCTCGCTGCCGATCTGCCTGCTCACCATCGGGTTCTTCATCCTGTACCGGTTCGGTGAGGACTACTTCCTGGTGCCGCGGATCATCGGCCGGGCCGTCGACGTGCCGGCCCTGGTCACCGTGGTGGCGGTGCTCATCGGCGCCGCGCTGCTCGGTGTCATCGGTGCCCTGGTGGCCATCCCGATCAGCGCCGGGCTGTTGCTGCTGGCCCGCGAGGTGCTGTTCCCCCGGCTCGATCAGGCCTGATCTCCCGGGTACATGGGGGTCGGTTCGGCACGGCAGGATGAGCCGATGCGCATCGACCTGCACGCCCACTCCGCGGCATCGGACGGTACCGACCCGCCGGCCGCGCTGATCGGGCTGGCGTTCGAGGCGGGACTCGACGTGGTGGCGATCACCGATCACGACACCACCGCCGGGTGGGCCGCTGCGGCCGCTGCCCGGCCGGAGGCGCTCACGCTGATCCGCGGCGCAGAGTTCTCCACCCACATCGAGATGAACGGCCGACGACGCTCGGTCCACCTGCTCGGCTACCTCTTCGATCCGGACGACGCGGTGATCGTCGCCGAGCAGTCCCGTCTGGTTGCCGAGCGGCTGCATCGCGGTCTGGCCATCGTCGCCAGGATGGTGGCCGACGGCATCCCGATCTCCGAGGAGCAGGTGCTCGACATCGCCGCCGGTGCCCCGGTGGGCCGTCCGCACATCGGCCGGGCGCTGGTGGCTGCCGGCCAGGTCAGCACGGTGACGGAGGCGTTCCAGAGCCTGCTGGCCGGCGGCGGCCGCTACTACGTGCCCAAGGACGACACCGAGCTGCCGACGGCCATCCGGATGATCGCGGATGCCGGCGGCGCCTCCGTGATCGCCCACCCACGCGGCCGCGCGGAGTACACCGTCCTGGACCGGAACCGGATCGGCGACCTGAAGGACGCCGGCCTCACCGGTCTGGAGGTCGACCATCCCGACCACGACGCAGCGGAACGGGCGGAACTCGCGGACATCGCGGCCGAGTTGGACCTGGTGCCGACCGGGTCGTCGGACTACCACGGCTCGAACAAGGTGCTGCGACTCGGGCAGGAGACGACCGACCCGGAATCGCTGGCCCGGCTGATCGCCGCGACCAGCGGCGCGACGGTCCCGCTGGGGCCGGTGTCCTGAGGTGTCGACGGCTCCGTTGCCCCCGGTCGGTGGACGCGACCCGGTCACGCTTCCGGACGGGGTGCCGGTGGTCCCGACCGGCACGGCGCCGGTCCGGTCGTCCGCCGTCGGGTCCGCCCGGCCGGCGTCGCGATGGCTCCGGTTCCTCGAGGCCGTCGCGGGTCTGCTCACCGCGGGTATCGCGGTCGCCGGGATCGTGCTTCTTGCTGCGCAGCTGGTCGCCCCCCGCACCGGCGGCACCGGCCTCGACGCGGCGACCGGGCCTGGCTGGTCAACGGTGCTGGCGACGCTGGCCGTCGCGGTGGTGGGCGAGAGCCTGCGGCTGCTGCGTCGCCGGTTGCCCGCCGCCGCCCGGATGGTCTCCGCGGCTGCGGTGATCATCGGGGTGCTGGTGTTGCTCTGGTTCAGCTGGTGGCGCTGACGCTCAGCTACCCGTCCACGAGCGCACCAACGGCACCAGCAGCTCCACCAGCGCAGCGGGCGCCTCGACCGCCGGGGAGTGCGCCGCATCGGGAATCACCACCAGGGAGGTACCCAGGTGCCGGGCCATCGCCTGTTGCTGCTCGTGCGGCCAGGCGTCATCGCCGGCCCCGGACACGACCGCGACCGGCCGCCCCTCCAGCGCCCGCGCGAGATCGCCGGTGCGGTCCGGTTCGTCCATCAACGCCGATGCCATGCCCAGCAGACTCGCCACCGACGTGGACATGAACCGGTGGCGGAGAAACGCCGCCAGCTCCGGCCGCGGCGCGCCGCGGAGGCCCTCGGTGGTGGATTCGCGGATCGCGTAGGCCGCCTCCTGGCCGTACTCGCGGAGCCAGGGCGCGCCGATCCGGAGCGCGTCGAGCCGGGCGCCGCCGGTGAAGGCGGCCGGGCCCGAGCAGAGCAGCACCAGGCCGGAGATCGGCGCCCCGGCCAGCACCGCCGCCCTCGACACCAGGCCGCCGTACGAATGCCCGAGCAGCACCACCGGCCCGCCGAGTCCGGCGATCACGTTCGCGAGAACCGGGCCGAGTGCCTTCGGCCGGTAGAAATCCTCCGGCGGCGGGCCGCCGGATTCGTACTGGCCGGGCAGGTCGATGGCCAGGGCACGGATACCGTTGTCCGCCAACGGATCCAGTACCGGTGCGAAGTCCTCCTTGGAACCGGTGTACCCGGGTACCAGCAGCAGGACCGGTCCGGCGGCACCGTTGTCCAGCGCGGCGATCGGACCGGCCGCGGAGTCCAGGAAGGTGGGCGCCGCCCGGGTGGGCGTGAGCTGGTCGGCCACCGGCGTCGTCAGCGCCGGTAGGCAACGACGGTGCCGCCGCGGGTCTCGATGACCATGGCGCCGACCGCTGCGGCGTCCACCGGTCCGGTGTACCCGGCCCGGTCCACCGGCACCGTCCGGGTGATCGTGCCCTTCTTGTCCACGGCGGCGAGACCGGCCCGAACCGGTAGCAACGGTGCGTCGTCGATCACGGCCGGCAGTCCGAGCGCGCCGCCGATGGTCCAGTCCAGCTTCACGCTGTCCCGCTGCTCGGTCTGGGTGGTCGGACCGGTCGAGGGTGCGGTGCTACCGGCGGTGCCGTCGTCGGCGGAGCTCGAGGTGGTGGTCGGCGTGACGGTGACCGTGACGTCGACCGAGACACTCGACATCGCGATCAGGTGCGAGCCGACCACCGAGTAGCGGGTGGTGTCCGGGTCGCCGATCCGGCTGCCGTCGACGGTGAGCGATCTGGTCACCCCGGTGGCCGCGGTGATCTCGGCAGCCGGGATGTCGACCTTGGTCCGGCCGGACTCGGTGCCATCGGCGTCGTACACGACGATCGCCGGCTCCGGGGCGGACACCAGCACCGCGGCCCGGTCGCGGGTCATCCCGACCAGCAGTGCCGTCGGCGACCCGGTATCGATCTCCGCCCGCGGGGTGTGCTTGAACTGGTCCTGGTCCTTGTCGTGGGGGTTCGGATCGGCCCAGTTGAACACCAGGCGGGCGTTGGGCCCCTGCGCGGCGCAGTGCTCGACGGTGGCCAGCTGGTCGTCGGAGATCGCCAGGTCGGTGAAGATGCAGCCGAGGTGCCGGGTGCCGGGATTGGTCGGATTGGGCTGGTCGCCGTACTGGAACGTGCGCACCAGGTCGTTGCGCCACACCTCCATCAGCGTGGAGCCCATCCAGCCGGCGTAGGGGCCGCCGAACACCAGGCTTCCCCCGGGCTGGTTGGCCGAGGTCCTCGCATAGGTGCGTGCGCCGGTCACCGGGTCGAGTGCCTGGACCTGGGAGCACCAGCCGTTCTTCTCGTAGAGCGCGACGATGCCGCGGACCTTGCCCGACAGCTTCGCTCCGGCAGCATCCGTGTCGCCGGAGCCGAATCCGCACAGCGGCAGATTCGACCGGCCGTAGGACCAGCGGACCGCGCCGGTCTCCGCGTCCCGTCCGGTCATCGTGTGCTGATCGGCGGTGACGACGACGCCGTACGGGGAGGCGACGGCGCCGAGACCTGCGTCGGTGGCCGCGGTCCAGGCCTGCACCAGCCGGGTCGGCAGCGCCGCCGCGGACGACGGTGCCGGTTCGGCCGGTCCCGGATCGGACGTGGTCGCCCTGATGTCGCTGGTGAGCCAGACGATGGCGGCCAGCGCGATCACCGCAACGGCGAGCACCGCGGCCACGATCCGGTCGATCCGACGCCGGGTGCGGGCGGGGGTGATCACCGCGCGAGCCTACGGGTCGAATCTGTCGACGCCGACACGCTCCTGCGGACCGGGTTGTCGGGCCTCACTCGCCGGATGTGGCCGGTGCGCCGCCCTCGGCCGAACCGGAGCCGCCACGGGTACGCCGCCGGCTGCGATTGCGCTTGCGGGGGGCCTCGGCGCCCTCGGCGGAACCCGCCGGCTGGTGCTCACGGACCGGGGCGTCCCGGCGGCTGTCCCGCTGGGCGGCGTCACGCTGACCGCTGTCCCGTGATCCACCGTCACGCGGGCCACCGTCGCGGGAGCCGTTGTCGCGCGAGCCGCCGCTGCGCGAGCCGCCGTGACCGCTGCGACCGTTGTCCCGACTCGCCGCCTGGCGCCGGCGCCCGCCGGTCTCTCCGAGGTCCTCGACCTCTTCGGCCGCCAGTCCCGCTCGGGTCCGCTGGGCCCTGGGCAGCCGGCCGGTCACACCTTCGGGGATGCCGAGATCGGTGAACAGGTGCTTGGACGTCGAGTAGGTCTCGGCCGGCTCCGGGTTGTCCAGCCCGAGGGCGTCGCTGATCAGCTTCCACCGGGGCATGTCGTCCCAGTCCACGAACGTCACGGCGACGCCGGTCTTGCCGGCCCGGCCGGTACGGCCGATCCGGTGGATGTAGGTCTTGTCCTCTTCCGGACACTGGTAGTTGACGACGTGCGTGACGTCCTCGACGTCGATACCGCGGGCGGCAACGTCGGTGGCCACCAGCACGTCGACCTTGCCCGCCCGGAACGCCCGCAACGCCTGCTCGCGGGCGCCCTGGCCGAGATCCCCGTGCACGGCCGCGGCGGCGAAGCCGCGCTCGACCAGCTCGTCGGCCACCTTCTGCGCGGTGCGCTTGGTGCGGGTGAACACCATGGTCAGGCCGCGGCCGTCGGCCTGCAGCACCCTGGCGAGCATCTCGACCTTGTCCATCGCGTGCGCCCGGTAGACGTACTGGGTGGTGGTGTGGTGGGTGGCACCCTCGGCCGGCAGCTCGGCCCGGATGTGCATCGGCTGCACCATGAACGAGCGGGCCAGAGTGAGGATCGGCCCCGGCATGGTCGCCGAGAACAGCATGGTCTGCTTGGCGTCCGGCACCATCCCGAGCACCCGCTCGATGTCGGGCAGGAAACCCAGGTCGAGCATCTCGTCGGCCTCGTCGAGGACCAGGATCCGGATCCCGCCGAGCACCAGGTTGCCGGCCTTGGCCAGATCGAGCAGTCGGCCGGGAGTGCCGACGACCACGTCGACGCCCGCCCGCAGCGCGGCGATCTGCGGCTCGTAGGCCCGGCCGCCGTAGACCGCAGCGACGGAGAGCCCGGTGTACCTGGCAGCGTCGTGCAGGTCGCGGGTGACCTGCACGCACAGTTCACGGGTCGGCACCATCACCAGCGCGCGCGGCGCCCGGCCGGCGGCCAGCGGCTGTCCGGACTCGGCGGTCTCGGCGCCGAGCCGGTGCAGCAGCGGAACGCCGAAGCCCAGCGTCTTGCCCATGCCGGTGCGGGCCTGTCCGATCAGGTCGGAGCCGACCAGCGCGACCGGCAGGGTCAGCGCCTGGATGGCGAAGGTGCGTTCGATGCCTGCCTGGTCGAGGGCCTGGACGATCCGCGGGTCGACCTGCAGATCGGCGAAGGTGGGAGCCTGCGGTTCGACGGGGGCGTCGGCGGTGAGCGGATGGGAGTCGGCCAGGTCTTCGGGGGCCAGACCCTCCCGGGTGGCTTCGTCGACCAGGTCCTGGTCGAGCTCGCCGGTGGTGGCAGCGGGATTCATGGTGGGGTGGAGCCTTCCTCGCGATCGCGCGCGTTCACGCGGGGCGAGGCCGGGACCGATGATCCGGGCCGCATGCCGGCGGCTTGAGGCCGGCGGGCGACGCGCGCACAGTGCGGCCGCGCCCAGTCGGCACGGCCTGTCCAGGCCATTCTACGTGGCTGCACCGACCGTTCCGGCCGGGACCGGACGACCCGGCGCGCCGGAGCGTCCCGGGTCGTAGGCTCGCAGCCAGTGCACCGACGCCGCCGCGCCGGAGCAGAACCGGTTGCCCGGGCACGGACGCGGGCCGGGGCAGAACGCCGGGTGACGAGTGGGAGAGCGGATGACGGAGGCGCAACAGGCCGATCCGGCTGCACCGGCGGCCGCACCGCCGGCCGGCGTGGTGGATCTGCTGGGCGTGCTGGCCTATGGCGAGCTGTCCGCCTTCGATCGGATGGCCGCCGACGCCCGGCAGGCGCCGACGCTGACCGGCCGGACAGCGCTCTCCCAGATGGCGGCGGCGGAGATGGGCCATTTCCGGACGCTCGCCGCGCACCTGTCCGGGCTCGGGGTGCCGGTGGAACGCGCCATGCTGCCGTTCGTCCGACCGATCGACGCGTTCCACGACTCCACCGCCCCGCACTCCTGGCTGGAGTCGTTGGTGAAGGCCCACGTGGGGGACGGCCTGGCGGCCGACTTCTACCGGGAGATCGCCGAATGGCTGGACCCGGACACCCGGGACCTGGTGTTCGCGGTGCTGGCCGATACCGGCCACTCGGCGTTCGCGGTCCGGGAAGTGCGCCGCGCCTGCCAGGCCGACCCGAGGCTGGCCGGCCCGTTGGCGCTGTGGGGTCGTCGGCTCCTGGGTGAGGCGATCACCCAGGCCCAGTACGTCGCGGCCGAACGGGACTCGCTCGCCGAGCTGATCGTCTCCGGTTCCGGCGACCTGGCCGGCATCGCGGCGCTGTTCCGCCGCCTGCAGCACGGGCACGCCGAGCGGATGAAGTCGCTGGGCCTGGCCTGACCTGCGGTGTCGGAAGTGTCGTTCGGTCGCGGGTGATCAGCGGGCGGCCGAAGCCGGCTGGGAACCGATCGGGACCTCACGCACGTGCAGCCGCCCGACGAACAGCAGGGTGATTCCGTCGATCAGGATCTGGATGCCCAGCAGCACACCGAGCAGCGACAGGCTCGCCTCGACGATGTTGAACAGCACGATGACGCCCAGGATGGCCGACGCGATGCCGCCGATCGCCAGGATCCACCGGGAACTGGTCGCCTCGAAGGCCGCGACGATCCGGACGATGCCGCCGACCAGGAAGACGAACCCGGCGAACAGGGTGAGGGTGACCGCGGTGAGACCTGGGTTCCGGATGAACACGATCCCCAGGACGGTGAGCAAACCGCCGATGAGCGCGGCCGACCAGAAGCCGGACTTGCCGATCCGGAACAGCGACGCCACCAGTCCGACGATGCCCATGGCCAACGTCATCCAGCCGATGAACAGCACGGACACCACGGTCGCGAACACCACGTCGCCGAGTACGACGAGACCGCCGATGATCAGCAGGATTCCGAACACGATGTCCCAGCCGGTGCGCCGGCGTTCGATCACAGCTTCCGTCATGGCGCGAACTATAGGCAATCGCCCGATCACCCACGGTGCGACACACCGGGGACGAACCGGGCGGAGTCCGGGCCGTCGGCCGCTCACGGCGGGCCTCCGACGTGGGAGAATCAGACCGTCATGACGAAATCCCTGCCCCTGATCTTCAGCGCCCCACGCCGGGGCAAGCCGCCCGTGCACCTCGCCGACCTGGACTCGACAGCGCGCAAGGCCGCGGTCACGGCGGCCGGCCAGCCCGCCTTCCGGGCCGACCAGCTCGCCCGGCACTACTTCGGCAACCTCACCCGGAATGCCGACGAGATGACCGACCTGCCGGCCGCCGGGCGGCAGGAGTTCGTGGACGCGCTGCTCCCGGAGCTTCTCACCGAGGTGCGTTCGATCGCCTGCGACGACGGCGACACCCGCAAGACCCTGTGGCGGGCGCACGACGGCACGCTCATCGAATCGGTGTTGATGCGGTACCCGGACCGGATCACCCTGTGCGTGTCGTCGCAGGCCGGGTGCGGGATGGCCTGCCCGTTCTGCGCCACCGGTCAGGGCGGCCTGGAGCGGAACCTGTCCACCGCCGAGATCGTCGAGCAGGTACGGCTGCGCGGCGCAGGCCGCGCGGGACGGCCGGCTCCACGGACCCGGGCGACTGTCCAACGTGGTGTTCATGGGCATGGGTGAGCCGCTGGCCAATTACAACCGGGTGCTGTCCGCGGTCCGGATGATCACCGCTCCGGCGCCGCACGGGCTCGGCATCTCGGCCCGTTCGGTCACCGTGTCGACGGTGGGACTTGTCCCGGCGATCGAACGGCTCACCCAGGAGAAGCTGCAGGTCCGGCTGGCCGTGTCGCTGCACACCCCGGACGATGAACTCCGCGACACCCTGGTGCCGGTGAACGACCGGTGGAAGATCGACGACGTCCTGCGCGCCGCGCGGGGCTACGCCGATGCCACCGGCCGGCGGGTGTCGATCGAGTACGCACTCATCCGCGACATCAACGACCAGCCGTGGCGGGCCGACCTGCTGGGTGCGCTGCTCAAGCGGCACCTCGGTCAGCTGGTGCACGTCAACCTGATCCCGCTCAACCCGACGCCGGGTTCGGAATGGGACGCGTCTCCTCGCCCGGTCCAGGACGAGTTCGTGCGGCGGGTCCGGGCTACCGGGGTGGCCTGCACGGTGCGCGACACCCGCGGTCAGGAAATCGCCGCCGCCTGCGGGCAGCTGGCGGCCAGCGAACGCTGAGCTGCCACCGCGGTGGGAACCGGTGGCGGTCGTCGAGTGAACCTGGAGCCGCGGAATCGACCCGATTGCGCGGGCCGGGGGTTCACTCGAGCATCGACTCGACTACGGCCGGCGGCGGCGGTCCCGTCGGATCTTGACCTCGCCGCGGATCAGCCAGCCGGCGTAGAGCGCGGCGATGGCGACCAGCCACCAGTCCTCGACGTGCGAGATGTGGTTGCCGAACAGGAACAGCAGAATGCCGACGACGCCGAGCCAGAGCAGGAAGCGGCTACCGCGCGGTGCGAACTCCCGCCAGGACCCGTGCCAGCCCCAGGCCTCACTCGGCGCATCCGGGTTGTAGCTGACCACATGACCGGTGGTGTGTCGTTCGACCGCGGCACCGTGCGCCGCGCCGTGCTCGACGGGGGAGACGGATTCCACCGCGGGGTGCGAGGGCGAGCTGCCGGCCACTGGTCCTCCCGGATGCGCGAGCCGCGACGTGCACGGCAGGGTTGCCCGCTCATCTTCGCACGGTGGCCGGTCCGACGGCCTGCCGGGCGGACCTAGGTCCTGCGCGGCGCGGCGCGGCGCCCTCCGGTCCGAACCGGTCCGTTCGGACCGGCGACCGCGACCGGCCGTGATCGGTCGGGTAGGCGCACGGAGAAGCCGTGATCGGGGACAATGGGACGGTGCCCACCGCCAGCGCCGTTCGCCGGGTTGTCGTCCTCGGTTCGACCGGGTCGATCGGCACCCAGGCGCTGGACGTCATCCGCGCGCACCCCGAGGCGTTCGCGGTCACCGGGCTCGCCGCGGGCGGGTCCCGTCCGGCACTGTTCGCCGCTCAGGCCGCCGAGTTTCCCGACGCCCGGCTGGCGCTCGCCGACGACCGACCCGATCTGGCTCATGGGGAGGTGCCGACCGGGCGTGAGGTGCTGACCGGACCCGATGCTGCCGCGGAACTCGCCGGAACCACCGATGCCGACGTGGTGCTCAACGGCATCACCGGATCCATCGGTCTGGCCCCGACGCTGGCCGCGTTGGGGGCCGGCCGGGTGCTCGCGCTGGCCAACAAGGAGTCGTTGATCGCCGGCGGATCACTGGTCACCCGGGCCGCGGCACCGGACCAGATCGTTCCGGTGGACTCCGAACACTCCGCGCTGGCCCAGTGCCTGCGCGGCGGCCGGGCCGAGGAGGTCGCGCGGTTGGTGCTCACGGCCTCCGGTGGCCCGTTCCGCGGCCGGTCGGCGGCTGAACTGGCGCGGGTCACCGTCGCGGACGCCCTCGCGCACCCGACGTGGAGCATGGGCGCCGTGGTCACCATCAACTCGGCGACCCTGGTCAACAAGGGCCTGGAGCTGATCGAGGCGCACCTGCTGTTCGGGGTGCCGTACGAGCGGATCGAGGTGGTGGTGCACCCGCAATCGGTGGTGCATTCGATGGTCACCTTCCACGACGGATCGACCCTCGCCCAGGCGAGCCCGCCGGACATGCGCCTGCCGATCGCTCTCGGGCTGAGCTGGCCGGATCGACTGGACCGGGTTGCCGCCGCCTGCGACTTCACTGCCGCGTCGGCCTGGACCTTCGAGCCGGTCGACCATGAAGGGTTCCCGGCGCTGGAGCTGGCCAGGGCCGCCGGCACGGCCGGCGGCATGGTCCCGGCTGTCTACAACGCCGCCAACGAGGAAGCAGTCGCCGCTTTCCAGGCGGAAAAGCTCCCGTTCACCGGCATCACACATGTTCTGTGCCGCATCCTGGAGGAGGCCGGGGAGTTCTCCGGCGAACCGAGGGACGTCGCAGACGTCCTTGCCACCGAGGACTGGGCCAGAAGGCGGGCCGGCGAGATCGTCGCCGCGCTGGCCGGCGCCGACGAACAGGGAGCAGCACGCTAGCCATGTGGACCGCCATCGGGATCCTGCTGTTCGCGGTGGGGCTGTTGTTCTCCATCGCCTGGCACGAGCTGGGCCACCTGAGCTTCGCCAAGCTGTTCAACGTCCGCACCAGCCAGTACATGGTGGGGTTCGGCAAGACGCTGTGGTCCAAGCGGGTCGGCGAAACCGAGTACGGGATCAAGGCGGTGCCGCTCGGCGGCTACATCCGGATGATCGGGATGGTGCCGCCGGACAAGGACGGGCGGCAGCGGATCACCACCACCGCGATGGGGCCGGCCGGGATCATGCGGCAGCTCGTCGAGGACACCAGGGCCGGCGACCGGGCCAATGTGCTGGCAACCGACGACGGCCGCCAGTTCTACCAGCTGCACCCGTTCAAGCGGATCGTGATCATGTTCGCCGGGCCCGCGATGAACCTCATCCTCGCGGTCGGCATCTTCGCGATCATCATGATGGGCATCGGCATCCCGCAGTCGAACACCACGATCTCCACCGTCTCGGCGTGCGTGGTGCCGGCCTCCGCGTCGGTCGCTGAACAGGCCAAGACCAACTGCACCCAGGACACCTGGACGCCGGCGCGCCTCGCCGGGCTGCAGCCCGGCGACACCATCGTCGCCTTCGGCGGCACCCCGATCACCAGTTGGGAGCAGCTGACCCCGCTGATCCGGGCGGCCGCCGGCACCACGGTCGGCGATCACCGTCGACCGGGGTGGCCAGGAGATCACCAAGGACGTCCCGATCGTCCGGACCGAGCGACCGGTGGTAGACGCGAACGGCGCGCAGGTCGGCACGGAGCCGGCCGGTTTCCTCGGCATCTCCCCGCAGCAGCCCTACGTCACCCAGTCCTTCGGTACCGCTCTCGAGCGCACCGGGCAATTCATCGGTGCTGCCGCGCATGCCGTCGTCACCATCCCGGCCAGGATCCCCGCGCTCTGGGATTCGATCTTCAACGGGGCCAAGCGGGACGCGAACTCACCGGTCGGGGTGGTCGGCGCCGGGCGCATCTCCGGCGAGATCCTCGCGCTGAACACCGGAGCGAAGGACAAACTGATCCTGTTCCTGCAGTTGCTGGCCGGCTTCAACATGAGCCTGTTCCTGCTCAACATGCTGCCGCTGCTGCCGCTGGACGGCGGACACATCTTCGGCGCGGTGATCGAGTGGGTCCGGCGCGGCTGGGCCAAACTGCGACGTAAGGCCGATCCTGGGCCGTTCGACGTGGCCAAGCTGATGCCGGTGGCGTACGTGGTGGCATTGTTGTTCATCGGGCTGACCCTGCTGACCCTCGTGGCCGACGTCGTCAACCCGGTCAACCTGTTCGGCTGACGGTGAGTGCGAGGATCGAGGACGGACCGCGATGACGGTAGGACCCGCTGTAGGCCTCGGAATGCCGACCATGCCCGCCGACCGCGAGGTGCCGGTGCTGGCCCCGCGGCGACCGACCAGGCAGCTGAACGTCGGCGGCGTCTGGGTCGGCAGTGACCACCCGGTATCGGTCCAGTCGATGGCTACCACGGTCACCGCCGACATCAACGCCACTCTCCAGCAGATCGCCGAACTCACCGCGTCCGGCTGCCAGATCGTCAGGGTCGCGGTGCCGACCAACGACGACGCCGACGCGCTGGCCACCATCGCGCGCAAGTCGCAGATCCCGGTGATCGCCGACATCCACTTCCAGCCGCGCTATGTCTTCGCCGCGATCAACGCCGGCTGCGCTGCGGTGCGGGTCAATCCGGGCAACATCCGTGCGTTCGACGACCAGGTGGCGGAGATCGCCAGGGCGGCCAAGGACACCGGGACCCCGATCCGGATCGGGGTGAACGCCGGCTCCCTGGACAAGCGGCTGCTCGCGAAGTACGGCCGCGCGACCCCGGAGGCACTCGTCGAGTCGGCACTGTGGGAATGCTCGCTGTTCGAGGAGCACGACTTCCGCGACATCAAGATCTCGGTCAAGCACAACGACCCGGTGATCATGGTGCGGGCCTACGAGCTTCTCGCGGAGCAGTGCGACTATCCCCTGCACCTCGGGGTCACCGAGGCCGGGCCGGCCTTCCAGGGCACCATCAAGTCCTCGGTCGCCTTCGGCGCGTTGCTGGCCCGTGGGATCGGCGACACCATCAGGGTCTCGCTCTCCGCACCCCCCGTCGAGGAGGTCAAGGTCGGCCTGCAGATCCTGGAGTCGCTGAACCTGCGGGAGCGCGGCCTGGAGATCGTGTCCTGCCCGTCCTGCGGGCGGGCCCAGGTGGACGTCTACCGACTGGCCAACGAGGTGACGGCGGGGTTGGAAGGCCTCGACGTCCCGCTGCGGGTGGCCGTGATGGGTTGCGTGGTCAACGGGCCGGGGGAGGCCCGTGAAGCCGACCTCGGCGTGGCGTCGGGCAACGGCAAGGGCCAGATCTTCGTCAAGGGCGAGGTGATCCGCACGGTTCCGGAGAGCGAGATCGTGCAGACCTTGATCGACGAGGCGATGCGGCTTGCCGACGCAATGAAGGCGGACGGGGTGCCCTCGGGCGAACCGTCGGTCACCATGGCCTGATCGCCGTGCCGCGCTGCCGGACCGGTCGGTCCGAACGGGCACAGCGGTGCTGACCGCCCTCTCCGCACGCCCGCTGGGTCAGGCCCAGGTGGGCCAGGTCGCCTCGGTCCTCGCTGCCGATCCGGTGAGCTGCTGCCTGGTCGCGTCCCGCTTCGAACAGGTGGGGATGGACCGCACCCGGCTCGGCGGCCAGTTCTGGGGTATCGCCGGCGGGCGCGACGGGTTGTGCTTCGCCGGGCCCAACCTGGTCCCGTTGTCCGGCGACGCCCATGCCGTTCGACTGTTCGCGCAGGCGCTCGGTCGGCGCGGCCGCAGCTGTGCGTCCATCCTCGGGCCCGCAGACCTGGTGCTGCCGCTGTGGGAGCGGCTCGAACCGCGCTGGGGCCGGGCCCGCGACGTCCGACCGGACCAGCCGCTGCTGGTCTGCGGCGGCGCACCGCGGGTGGAACCGGACGAGGGCATCCGGGTGGTCCGGCCCGATCAGCTCGAGGCCTACTTCCCGGCCGCGGTCGCGATGTTCACCGAAGAGGTCGGAGTCGATCCCCGCATCGGCGACGGCGGCCGGTGGTACAAGGCCAGGGTTGCCGACCTGATCGCCGCGGGTCGGGCGCTGGCCAGGTTCGACGGGGACCGGGTGGTGTTCAAGGCCGAGATCGGGGCGATGTCGTCGCAGGTCGCGCTGATCCAGGGAGTCTGGGTGGCACCGGAACTGCGCGGGCGGGGGATCGCTGCCCCTGGCGCGGCGGCGATGGTGCGGCAGGTCCAGCGGGTCTACGGCCGGTTGCCCAGCCTGTACGTCAACCACGACAACGCCCCGGCCAGGGCGGCCTACGCCCGGGTCGGCTTCGAGCAGGTGGGAACCTTCGCCTCGGTGCAGTTCTGAATGGCGGTGCAGTTCTGATGGCGGTGCGTCGAGTGGCGGTGCAGTTCTGAGGCCCAGGCAGTTCCCGGCCCAGGCAATCCCCGGCCCGGTCAGTTGATCATGGGCCTGCGTACCCACAAGAGCGACACATGACCCGAGATGGCGTACGCCCACCCATGATCAACCGGGGCGGCCGGCGGCGAGCCATCAGGGAGTTCACATCTACCGCCGCGATACTGGCAGCATGGCTGCCCGTCCCTTCGTCGCGCACCGGCGTGCCCGGGTGTTCGTGGGTGCGGCGGTCGCGGTGCTGCTGGTGCTGGCCGGGTGCACGCCGAACGGGGGGACGGCCGACGCGGGCGCGCCGCCGCAGGCTCAGCTCACCGCGTTCATCGGCGACTGGACCCGGCTCGACTTCGACAAGGCCGCCGCGCTGACGTCCTCGCCGGGTCAGGCCGGCCAGGCGCTCACCTCGGTCACCGACAACCTCAAGCCCACCGACCTACAGATCGCCCCGGGCAGCTGGACCCGCACCGCGCCGGATGTCGCCACCATCCCGGTGACGTTCTCCTGGGAACTGCCCGACGCCGGGCTCTGGACCTACGACGCCACCTGGAGCTGGCACCGGAAGGGCGGCGGCGACTCGGCTCGTTGGACCCTGGACTGGGCGCCGACGGTGATCCACCCGCAGCTGGGAGCGCAGCAGTCGCTGGCGCTCCGGACCAGCGACCCGACCGGTGGGTCGCTGGTGGACCGCGACAACCAGCCGGTCGTGGCGCCGGTCACGGTCTACTCGGTGCAGCTCGCGCCGGACAAGGTCGCCAACCTCGCCGCCACCGCAACGGTGCTGTCGAAGCTGCTCAAGAGGTTCGACGCCACCCTCACCCCGAAGGCCATCGAGGACGGCGCGAAGAAGGCCGACCCGAAGGTCGGCTACACGGTGATCAACCTCCGCGAGGACGACTACACCTCGGTGAAGGCGGCGCTGGCCGCCATTCCCGCGGTCACCACCCCGAGCGATGTCCGTAACCTGCCGCCCACCCGGGACTTCGCGCACGCGGTGATCGGCGAGGTGACGCCGATCGCCGAGCAGCTGAGCCAGGGCAAGCCCGGTTGGCGGATCGTGGCCATCGACTCGGCGGGTGAGGAGATCACCACGCTGTCCGAACGGGCCGCGCAGCCGGGCGCGAAGGTGATGCTCACTCTCGACACCCGGATGCAGAAGGCCGCCGAGGCCGCCCTGGCGAAGATCACCGAACCGGCCACCCTGGTGGCCATCCAGCCGTCCACCGGCGAGATCCTCACCGTCGCCCAGAACACCGCTGCCAACGCCCAGGGCCCGATCGCGCTGATGGGTCAGTACCCGCCGGGTTCGACCTTCAAGATCGTCACGGCCACCGCAGCGTTCGATCGCAAGCTGATCACCCCCACCAGCCAGGTGGCGTGCCCGAGCCAGATCGACGTGGACAACCGCACGATCCACAACGACTTCAACTTCGACCTGGGTACCGTCACCGCAACGCTGGCGTTCGCGAAGTCCTGCAACACGACGTTCGCCAACCTGGCCACCCAGATGCCCGCGGACGCGCTGACCACGGCCGCGAAGCAGTACGGCATCGGCATCGACTTCGTCATCCCCGGGATCACCACGCTCACCGGCAAGGTGCCGGCCGCCGACTCGACGGTGCAGGCGGCCGAGAACGGGTTCGGCCAGGGCGTGGTGCTGGTGACGCCGCTGTCGGCGGCGCTGATGGCGGCCACAGCTGCGACCGGCAACATGCCGGTGCCGACGATCATCCGCGGCTCGCAGGTCACGTCCGACCAGCCGGCCCCGGCCCGCAGCGAGGCTGCCCGCAAGGGCGTCCGCACGTTGATGCGGGCCGTCGTCACCGACGGCACCGCGACCGTGCTCGGCGACGTCGGCACGGTCTTCGCCAAGACCGGCACGGCCGAGTTCACCGATGCCAAGGGCGACATCCATGCGCACGCCTGGACCGTGGGGTTCCGCGGTGACGTCGCGTTCTCGGTGCTGATCGTCGGCGGCGACAGCTCCAAGCGGACCAACCTGGTCGCCCACGACTTCCTGGCGGCCGTGCCGTCGAGCTGACCGGTCGTCGTAGGCTCGATGGCATGCCGAGCACCCTGTCCCGCGCGCCGCTCACCCCCGGCGTGCAGTCGCCGCGCCGGGAGGTACCAGCGACGATCCCGCGTCCGGAGTACGTCGGGCGGCCCGGCCCGGCCGCATCCACCGACCCGTGGGTACAGCCGCCGGAGATCATCGAGAAGATGCGGGTCGCCGGCCGTCTCGCCGCGCGGGCGATGCGTGCCGGGGCGGCGGTGATCGCCCCCGGGGTGACGACCGAGGCGATCGACGCGGTGATCCACGAGTACCTGTGCGACCACGGCGCCTACCCGTCGACCCTGGGTTACCGGGGCTTTCCGAAGAGCTGCTGCACCTCGCTGAACGAGGTGATCTGCCATGGCATCCCGGACTCGACCGTGATCGAGGACGGCGACATCGTCAACATCGACGTCACCGCCTATGTCGACGGGGTGCACGGCGACAACTGCGCCACCTACCTGGCCGGCGACGTCGCCGAGGAGAACCGGCTGCTGGTCGAGCGCACGGAGGAAGCACTGCGGCGCGCCATCAGGTCCGTCGCGCCCGGGCGCCAGCTCAACGTCATCGGTCGGGTGATCGAGTCCTACGCCAAGCGGTTCGGGTACGGGGTGGTGCGGGACTACACCGGTCATGGCATCGGCCGGACCTTCCACTCCGGGCTGGTGGTGCTGCACTACGACGAGCCCACCGTGCAGACGGTCCTCGAGCCGGGGATGACCTTCACCATCGAGCCGATGATCACCCTCGGGGGCATCACCTGGGATCTGTGGGACGACGACTGGACGGTGACCACCAAGGACAAGTCCTGGACCGCGCAGTTCGAGCACACCCTGCTGGTCACCGACACCGGGGTCGAGATCCTCACCCTGCCCTGAGTAGGGCTCTAGAAGTGCTGGGGGAGCAGCGGTCCGAGCGCTGCCGCCCAGGCGTCGTCGTCCTGGCGCAACTCTGCGGAGACGATCAGCACGCCCGGGGTCGGAGTCTCCAGATAGAACCCGCTGACCGGGATCTGCAGCACCCGGAGGGTCCGCGGGGCCGGCGTGCGGGCATGCACCTCGGCGAACCCGTCGAGCAGCCGGTGTTCGACAACCCTGGCGTCGTCGTGCGCGGGCGCCGGCGCTCCGGGTCGGGTGCGCCGCCACTTGTCGTACGACCGCTCGACCGGCTTCCACAATTCGGTGAGTGCGGGAGAGAAGTGCACCAGGTCGAGGGTGCGCGGAGCGGGTGGACCGGGCCGGAACTCGCAGGCGGCCGCCCACCAGGCCGGCCAGTCGGAGGTTGCCGCTGCCACCAGGGCGGCGTCCAGCACCTCCGGGGCTGCGGGTGGGACCAGCGGTCCCGGCAGCCCGCCGGCCGGACGCAGACCTGCCGCGTCCCGCGCGTACAGCGGAGCGAGCAGCCAGGACGGATCGGTGACGACGCCGATGTGCGGACCGTCGAGGAGGGTGTTCCGGAAGCTCATCGTCACGTCCCGGTGGGCTCGGGCAGGTCGAGCAGCGCGTTCTCGACGACCTCGGAAAGCGCCGGGTGGATCCAGTACTGCCCGATCGCGGTCTGTCTGGCCGGGATGCCGAACGACATCGACTGGATCAACGGTTGGATCACGGTCGCCGCCTCGGGTCCGATGACGTGGGCTCCGATCAGCATGCCTGTCCCGGGGTCGGCCAGCACCTTGAGAAAGCCGGTGGTGTCCTCCCGGGCCCAGCCGGCGGCGATGCCGCCGTAGTCCCGCCGGCCCGTCACGTAGTCGATCCCCCGGGCCACGGCCTGTTCCTCGGTGACGCCGACCGAGGCGATCTGCGGATCGGTGAACACCGCTGCCGGTACGAACCGATGGTCGGAGGCGCGCAGCGCGTCCGGATGGGCGAGGTTGTGGGCGACGATGCGGGCCTCGTGGTTCGCGACGTGCTTGAGCTGGTAGTGGCTGGAGACGTCGCCGAGGGCGAAGATGCCGTCCACCACGGTGCGCTGGTACTCGTCCACGATCACCCGGCCGTGGTCGTCCATCGTCACCCCGGTGGTTTCCAGGTGCATGCGGTCGCCGTTCGGGCGCCGCCCGGTGGCCAGCAGCAGCAGGTCGGCCTCCACGACGGTGCCGTCCGACAGCGACACCGTGACACCCTGCGGACCCGCAGAGGTCCCGGCCTCGACTGCGGTGGCCTCGGTGGACAGCCGCAGGTCGTAGCGTTCCCGGGCGTGGGTGGTGAACGCCTCGGCGATGTCGGCGTCGTGGTGGCGGAGAAGTCGTGGCCCGCGATTGACCTGGGTCACCGTGCTGCCGAAGGACGCGAAGACGTGGCAGAACTCGGCGGCGATGTAGCCGCCGCCGATGACCACGATGCGCTCCGGCAGGTCGTCGATCCGCATGACGGTGTCCGACGTGTGCCGCGTTTCCGGCGGTAGGTCGTCGAGCCCGGGCAGATCCGGCAGGGTCACCCGCGATCCGGCAGCGATCACGAAACGGTCTGCTGTGATGGTCTCGGTGCCGCCGTGGTTCAGCACGACCTCGAGGGTCTTGGGCCCGGTGAAGGTCCCGAATCCGGCGAACACCGTGATGTTCGGGCACTTGTCGCTCTCCCGGTACCGGCGGCCGCTGGCCTCGATCTTGTCGATGCGTCCGAAGATCCGATCCCGCATCCGCGGCCAGTCCACCGACTCGACCGTCGCGTTCACCCCGAGCGGCCCGGCGCGCCGCGCTCCGTCGGCAAGGTCGGCCGGGTGCACATACATCTTCGTCGGGATGCATCCGACGTTCGTGCAGGTTCCGCCGAAGAGGTTGTCCTCGATGATGGCGATGTCCCAGGAGTCGAACTCCGGGCCCGGAAGGGAGTTGCCGGAGCCGGTACCGATGATGACGAGATCGAAATGGCGCACCCGGTCAGGCTATAGACCGACCCGACCCTGCCGGTCGGGCCGTGCCCTGCCGATCGGCGCGCATGGTGGTAGGCAGATCGGATGGATGCCAAGGAGATCAACCGGCAGGTGGTGGCCGCCTTCCGGGACGGTCGGGACCCGGAGGGTATGCACCGGGACCGGCTGCTGCTGCTCACCACCACCGGACGCACATCGGGGCGAGCAGCGGACCACGCCGATGATGTTCCATCAGGACGGCGAGCGGGTGCTGGTGATCGCCTCGAACGCCGGCGCCCACGACGATCCGGACTGGTACCGGAACCTCGCCGTCGATCCGGCGGTCGGGGTCGAGGTGGGCGAGGAGCGGTACCGGGCCATCGCGAGCACCCTGGACGGCGCTGACCGGGCGGCCGCCTGGGCGACGATCACCCGGCTGTACCCGTTTTTCGCCGATCACCAGGCCGGCATCAGCCGGACCATCCCGGTGGTCGCGCTCGCCCGCATCCAGGAACCCGGCTGAGAGCACGGCGCCGGACGCCGCTGCCCGGAGGTGGTATCTCAGGGCAACCAACTGGCTCCTGTCGGTGATTCCGGCATGGCGGCGACGCCCGACTCGAGGAGAACCTGATGGGTGGACGTCGGTGGCAGTGGCGCTCTGCGGTGATGATCGGCCGGGTGACGGCCGTGCCGGATCCGACCGCACCCGCCCGCCGTGGATCGGCGACCGCCCCCCGCCCGCAGTCAGTGCGAGAACACCGGAGTGATGATCGCCCTGGCCAGGGTGTGGAAGGCCAGGTGGAAGGCCACCACCGTGGGACTGACTGAGCTGTCGACCCCGAGCGTCGCCACGTCGACGGCGTGCACCACGAAGTAGTAGCGGTGCACCATGTCGCCCTCCGGCGGCCCGGCGCCCTCGTAGCGCAGGTCGCCGCTGTCGTTGCGGACGTGGAAGGCATTGCCGGGCAGCGAGTCGTCGCCCGCTCCGGCTCCGCGGGCGAGCGCGGTGACCTCCGACGGGAGATCGACGGCCGTCCAGTGCCAGTAGCCCGACGGGGTCGGCGCATCCGGATCGAAACAGGTCACCACGAAGGACGCGGTCTCCGCGGGGAACCCGGACCAGGACAGCGCCGGCGACTCGTTCCCGCCCTTGGCGACGAAGGCGAGATCGAGCTGTTCCCCGTCGGCGATGTCAGGACTGCTCACCTCGAAGGCTCCGGCGGCGGGCAGCAGCTGATACGGATCCGGCGCGGGTGGTCGATCGAGACTCATGGTGTCCCTTCGGGTCAGGCGTCGACCGGTCGGAGTGATCGATGCGCACCCGACCGACGCTACCCCGGTCTCCGGACCCCGAGCCGGTCGGGGAACCGGTGTCGGATCAGGGCACCGCCAGCCCGGCGAGGTGCCCGGCCAGGAGTTCGCCGTCGGCCCCCTGGACGCCTCGGCGGGCGAAGAACTCGGCGACATTGCGGCAGTCCCGCTCGAGGAACGATCGGCCCTGCGGGTTGGCGACCAGGTCGACCACCTGCGGCAGATCGATGAGTACGCAGCCGGTGTCGTCGACCAGCACGTTGAACGGCGACAGGTCGCCGTGCGTCAGGCCCGCCTCGGCGAGCACCTCGAGGCTGGACACCAGGTCGTGCCACAGGTCGGTGAAGTCCGCAGTGCTGCCGGTGGCGTTGGCCAGTCGCGGAGCTCCGGCGCCGTCCGGGCCGCCGATGAACTCCATCATCATCTCCGACCCGATGATCTGGACCGGGTAGGGCACCCGCGCTCCGGCCTTCCAGAGTCGGCTCAGCGCCTCGAACTCGGCGACCGCCCACTTGCCGGAGAGCAGGTCGCGGCCGAAGGCGGAACGGTTGGCCATCGCCCGGGTCTCCCTGGAACGACGCACCCGGCGGCCCTCCTGGTAACCCGCGTCCCGATGGAACATCCGATGCTGTGCTGAGCGGTAGGTCTTCACCGCGAGCAGGCAGCCGGGGCCGCCGGGCAGCGATCGGTCCAGCAGCGAGACGTCAGCCTCCTTGCCGGATTTCAGCGGACCGAGCGGGGTGTCTCGGGCCGAGAGGTCGGTGACGACCCAGTCCGGGACCGGGTCGGGCCCGTGGCCGGCCACGTCGTAGGACGAGTACGGCGCCGACTCGTCGAGTCCGGGACTGAAGTCCGGGTGGTAACCCTCGAGCGCGTCGGGGTCGTGCGTGTCGCCGGCAACCTCCTCGACCACGTCGACGTCGACGTCGAGTCGTCCGGACTTGCCTTCCACGATGACGCGGGGGCCGGTGTGTCTGCCGCGGTCGCGGCGGCGTGTGGTGGGGGTGCCATCGACGGCGTCGAAAGGGTCGTCGAGATCGGTGAGTCGAAAACGGGGCACTTCGGGGCTCCTGGAAGACAGGTGGCCCGCCGGGACCGAGGACGCACTCAGGGCGTCGGGAAAGGGGTTGTCAGCGGCCGGCAGGCGCAGGGCTGGGGGACGGGGCTGATCCGCACTGGACCGACATGATTTCCGCCCTCCCTCCGTACGCGCACCGGGCCTGATGCCCGAGCTGCCGCCATCGTGACGGGTCAGCACCTGGGTGCGCAACCGGTTTTCCTGATGGCTCCCCGGGTTGACCCGCACCGACGGCAACGGGACCCGAGCGGTGCGCTCGGGTCCCGTCGTCGTGCTCGTCCGGCGATCAGCTCAGCAGTTTAGCCTTGGCCGCCTCGAACTCCTCCGGTGTCAAAGCGCCGGCGTCGCGCAGGCTGGTCAATTGGGTCAGCTGGCTGACGATGTCACCGCCGGCCGATGCCGGTGCCGCGGCCGGTGCCGGTGCCGGTTCCGGCGCAGGAGCCGGCGGTGGGGGGGCTGCTTGCTGGGCTTCGTAGGCCTGGGCCCCCTGCGGCCTCCTGGGCCTGTTGCGCTTTCGCCTGGGAGTGACGATTGACGGCGTTCGACGTCGCCGTCGCGGTGCCGGCGATCACCGCCGTCCGGGCAACGGTACCGATGAGACCGGGCCGTCCAACGCGACGCAGCATGACGTTCTCCTTCTGTCGGGGCTGGTGAACCGGATCGGGCGGTCAGTCGGATTCGGCATCGAGGACCGCCGCCTCGACGGCGTCCCGTGGGACCTGGATGTGCAGGGCGACCTCGCCACCGGCCGCGCGGATGGCCGCACCGACCTTGCGGGCCCAGGTGTGCTCGTAGACGATCACCGCGGCCGAGTGGCCGGGCTCGAGGGAGTCCCGGACAACCTCCATGTCGTCCTCGCTCACCAGGGTCTGGGCGACCACCTCGAGGGTGCCGAGGCCGGTCTCGTCGAGATTCTCGTCGACGTCCGTGACGCGGATCTGGCCGTCGAGCGTCCGGGTGATGAAGACCAGGTCGAGCAACGTCACGGAGCCGGACCGGACGACCTCGGCCACCGCCTCGACGACATCCGGGTCTGCGCGCTCACCCGGAAAATCGAGGACGATCATCTCTACGGGTCCGACCTCCATGGGCAGTCCTTTCCTCGCCCCGTCCGGCGCCATGCAGGGCGGGTCGAACGAAGGTTACTGCTGCACCACGGGGCCCACCATGCCCGGGTCGGCACGGCCCCGCCCTGCCGGCGATCAGGTCAGCACGTCGAAGGAGGCCGGTCCGGTGCGTTCCACCCGGAAGCCCGCCCGCCGCAGGATCCGCAGGGCGCCGGCGAGATCGGTGACGTCCGCCCTGGTCGTCGCCAGCGCCCGGGCCAGTCCACCCTTGGTGGCCTTGCTGAAGTGGCTCACGACCGATCTCGAGCCGTCCGGCGCTTCGGTGACCACCCGCACCGCGATCGCCCCCGGGGCCGGGCCGAAGGCGGCGTAGGCGCCGGACCGCAGGTCGATCACCAGGCCGTCCAGGCCGCCGAGCACCCGGGTCATCGCCGGCCGCCAGTGCGCCGGGATGGTCGGCCGGCTCGGCAGCGCCGAGCCGGCGGACAGCCGGTACGAAGGGATCCGGTCGGCCGGTCTGAGCAGCCCGAACAGCGCCGAGGTGATCAGCAGGCGGTCCGCTGCCCTGCCCCGCTCGGCCGGTCGGAAGGTGCCGGCGTCCAGGGCGTCGTAGAGCACGCCGGTGTACCGGCGCAATGCCGGGAGCGTCGGCCCGCTGGTGATCAGGGTGTTCGCCGCGACCTCATGGTCCAGCGCCGCCGACACCCCGATCGCCTTGCGGGCGGTCGGCAGATCTGTGCTCAGAGCGACCAGCGCGTGGACGAGATCGAACCGATCGACGGTGAGTTCCGGGAAGGACAGTCGGCCGAGGTCCAGCGGGATACGGTCGCCGCCCACGGACTTGGTCTCCGACGGGGGCAGCAGCAGGTACACCCGGGCGAGGGTAGCCGGGCTCGGAGGTCGGCCCCGCGTACCGGCTCCCATCAGCGCAAACCCGTTGGTGTGGGCGCTCTCCTGGCGTTACCGTCGGCCGATGTCCGATGTCGAGGTGCGCGCTCTGGTGATCGACGACGCGCCGGCCGTGCTGGCTCTGATGCAGGCGATCGAGGTGGACGAGCCGGTCGACGAGCACTGGAACGAGGCCGATCTCCGTGAGGAGATGGGCGACCCCGCAGCCGATCTGGACGGCGGGATCCTCCTGGTCGACGGTGCCCGGCCGGTGGGCTGCGGCTGGCTCACCGTCACGGCGGACTCCGCAGTCAAGGCCTATCTCTGGGGCGGCGTCGACCCGGCGTACAAGGGCAGGGGACTGGGAACCGACATCATCGACCGGATGGCGCTGCGGGCGCTGGAACTGCGCGACCGCGACCACCCGAAGCTTCCGGGCGAGCTCAAGGTGTGGCTGGAGAGTAACCGCGCCTCGGCGGCGGAGCTGTTGCGGCGCAAGGGGTTCGAGACATGGCGGTATTTCTTCCGGATGCGCCGCGACATGGAGGAACCGGTCCCGGACGGGCCGGTTCCGACCGGCTTCCGGCTGCGCCCGTATCGCGAGGCGGACGCCGAGGCCACCCGGCTGGCCTCCAACGCGTCGTTCGCCGACCACTGGGGATCGTCGGTGCTCGACGCCGAGCGGTGGGAGGCAGAATTCAGCGGCTCGCGGTCGTTCCGACCCGGTCTGTCCCGCGTTGCCGAGGCGTCGGACGGCGCCATCGTGGGATTCGTGCTGGTCGCCGAGTTCGAGGCGGAGACGGAGCAACGCGGCTACGCCACCGCCTACGTCAGCCGGGTCGGCACGCTCAGCGCCGCCCGCGGCCGGGGCGTCGCCTCGGCGCTGCTCCGCGACAGTCTCGGGTCCATCGCCCAGGACTGCTACCGGTACGCCGAGTTGGGAGTCGATGCCGACTCACCGACCGGAGCCGGACGCATCTACGAGCGCCTGGGCTTCACCACGATCATGCGCAACAGCGTGGTCGGCCGCCGCTTCTAGGCGACCTTCGAGCCCGGACCGCGGGTCTGCGGCGGCATCGACCCGACCGGAGCGGGCGCGCACCCGCACTAGGCTGATCGAGCCCTCGCGGCCGGACCCCCGGCCCATCGTCACCCGAGCAGTTCTCACCCGAGGAGTTGTGCCGTGATCACCCGCCTGTCCACGCTGTTCCTGCGGACCCTGCGCGAGGACCCGGCCGACGCCGAGCTGCCGGGCCACAAGCTGCTGGTCCGAGCCGGGTACATCCGGCGGGCCGCTCCCGGCATCTACAGCTGGCTTCCGCTGGGCTACCGGGTGCTGCGCAACGTGGAGACCATCGTCCGCGAGGAGATGGACGCCATCGGCGCCCAGGAGGTCCACTTCCCGGCGCTGCTGCCGCGGGAGCCCTACGAGGCATCCGGCCGGTGGACCGAGTACGGCGACGGGGTGTTCCGACTCAAGGACCGCAAGGGCGCCGACTACCTCCTCGGGCCGACCCATGAGGAGATGTTCACGCTCCTGGTCAAGGACGTGGTGTCCTCGTACAAGAGCCTGCCGCTCGCGCTCTACCAGATCCAGACCAAGTACCGGGACGAGGCGCGGCCCCGGGCCGGACTGCTGCGCGGCCGCGAGTTCGTCATGAAGGATTCGTACTCCTTCGACATCGACGATGCCGGCCTGGCGGCGGCGTACGAGCGGCACCGCGGGGCCTACATCAGGATCTTCGACCGGCTCGGCTTCGATTATGTGATGGTGGCGGCGATGTCCGGCGCCATGGGCGGCTCGGCGAGCGAGGAGTTCCTGGCGGTCTCGCCGTACGGCGAGGACACCTTCGTCCGGTCCGACAGCGGCGACTACGCCGCCAATGTCGAAGCCGTGACGGTTCCACAGTCGTCACCGGTGGATGCCTCGTCGACGGGACCGGCCCAGGTGGTGGACACGCCGGCCACGCCGACCATCGAGACCCTGGTCGCGGTGCTGAACGAGCGGTTCACCCGCGCCGACGGGCGGGACTGGTCGGCCGCCGACACGCTGAAGAACGTGCTGGTGATGCTGGCCCACCCGGACGGCACCCGGGAACCGTTGGCGATCGGCGTCTCCGGCGACCGGGAGATCGACCTGAAACGGCTGGAGGCGCAGGTGGCCCCGGCCGAGGTGGTGGCCTTCGACGAAGCCGAATTCGCCAAGCACCCCGAGCTCGCGAAGGGCTACATCGGACCCGGGGTGCTGGGGACGGACCAGGCGTCCGGCATCCGCTACCTGCTCGACCCGCGGATCGCCGAGGGATCCGCCTGGGTCACCGGTGCCGACAAGCCCGGGTTCCATGTCATCGATCTGGTGCACGGCCGTGATTTCACCGCCGACGGCACCATCCAGGCCGCCGAGGTGCGGGACGGCGACCCGAGCCCCGACGGCAACGGCACATTGCGCACGGCGCGTGGCATCGAGATGGGCCACATCTTCCAACTCGGTCGCAAGTACGCCGACGCCCTCGGCCTCCAGGTGCTCGACGCCAACGGGAAGCTGGTCACGGTGACCATGGGTTCCTACGGCGTCGGGGTTTCCCGCGCGGTCGCGGCGGTTGCCGAGAACACCAGCGACGACAAGGGTCTCGTCTGGCCCCGGGAACTGTCGCCGGCCGATCTGCACCTGGTGATCGCGGGAAAGGGCGAGGAGATCGTCGCCGCCGCCGAGCGGATCACCGCCGAGCTGGACGCCGCCGGAATCGACGTCATCCTGGACGATCGGCCGGCCTCGCCCGGCGTCAAGTTCGCCGACTCGGAACTGCTCGGGGTCCCGACCATCTGCGTGGTCGGCCGCGGGGTCGCCGACGGTGTGGTCGAGGTCCGGGACCGGGCCAGCGGGTCGAAGCGTGAGGTGCCGGTGGCGGATGCGGTCGCGGCCCTGATCGCGGAGATCCGCGGCTGAGCTGAGCTCGGCGGCATTGAACTGAGCTGAGGACGCACTGAGCTGGGGACGCACTGAGCTGGGGACGCACTGAGCTGGGGATCGCACTGATCAGCGACGTCGGGTGACGGCCGGGGACTGCCAGGGACGGCCGGGAGGACGGCCGTGGGTGGGTGCCGGGGGGCGGGGTGCGGGCCGGCCCCTGGGTGGGGGACGGTCGGGCGTGACGGTCAGGTGCGACCGGGGAACGGCACCGTCAACGGCGTCACCTTCGAGATGCCCTTCCAGGTGGTCAGCCGGAGGGCGGCGTCCATGAGGCCGGCCAACGCGTAGCCGCGGAGGTCGGCGCTGTCCGTCGCGCCCACCACTCCGAGCCAGGCCGACGCGCAGTCCGACTCGATGGTCCGTGCGGCTGCCTGGGCACTGGCCTTGTCGGTGACCGGCGCGGGCAGGGTGTAGGCAGGTGAGGCCGGCAGCGGCTTCTGCTTGGCGGCGGACAACCGGGCCGAGGCGTCGTTGCGCCGGACCAGGTGCGCATCCCGCATGGCGGCGATCAAGGTCGCGTTGTCCGGGTCGTAGGCCGACACCAGTCCGTAGGCCCAGATGGCGGCGTTCTCCGCGCCCAATGCCCGCTGCAGCGCGACGGACGTTTCCGGCGGCAGGGAGGTCGGCAGCGGCGCGGTGGTCAGGACCGGCGGTGGCGCGGTCGTGGTCGGCGCCCCAGATCCGGAGCCGGCGGGCCCGCTGGACCCCGTCGGACCGGCTCCCGGCGTCGGCATCGGCGAGGTCATGCGAGCACCGCCCGGTGGGTGGCGAGGCAGGCGGCGATCGAGGCCAGCAACTGCGACCGGTACCTGGACACGGTGGCGACCGCATCGGTGAACTGCACCTGGGCGTTACCGGCGTCGTCGCGGACGACGGCCAGGACGGCGTCGTCGTCGGCCGGAAGTGGGACGGTCCCGGTCGGCGGAGCAGCGGTGGCGATCGGGTCGTCCGGGGTGGTGCGGGCAAGTTCCTTCTTCAGCGCGTCCAGGTGGTCCTGGCGGTCGTCCCGCAGCGGCGTCAGGGTCTTGGCCAGCGAGCCGCCGCGCGCCACCGCTGCCTGCAGGCGCAACAGGTGCAACTGGGTGGTGGCGATCAGGTTGTCCATCGGGTCGATCGGCGGCGGAGCCTCGGTGGTGACCGTCCGGGTGGTCTTGGTGGTGGCGAACGGGTTGCATCCGGCCGTGGCCAGCAGCGCCGCGGTGCCGGCGCCGACGAGTACGGTGCGCCGGGCGATCCGGGCGGAAGGTGGCGAGGACACCGGTCCATCATGTCAGCCCGATCACCGTGGTCAGGTCAGCTCGATGTCGGAAGGAGATGTGGGTCGCCGCCGGGGCGATAGGCTTCCGGTCGGTCGAACAACTGCACAGGCGAGGAGATCGGTGATGTCATCCGGCGAGCACGGCTGGCGGGAGGTCGCCCGGCGGGTGGCCGGTGAAGCCGGCTACGACCTCGAGGACTTCGCAGTTGTCGCGGCGGGTCGGCGCCGAGTGGTCCGGGTGGTGGTGGACTCCGACGACGGGGTGGCGCTGGACGCCGCCGCCGAGATCAGCCGGGCATTGTCGGCGGCCTTCGACGAGCTGGACGCCGCTCAGGGCGACAGCGAACCGCCATACACCCTCGAGGTCACCAGCCCCGGGATCGGCCGCCCGCTCACCGAACCGCGGCACTTCCGGCGGGCCCGCGGGCGCCTGTTGAGTGTCACGCTGACCGACGGCTCGTCGGTGCAGGCCAGAGTGCTCGGCATCACCGACACCGGGGTGGATGTGCTGGGCGGCCGCAACGGCATCGAGCCCGCGCACCTGCCGTTCGACAGCATCAGCAGGGCAAGGGTCGAGGTGGAGTTCTCGCCACCGTCGGCCGCGGTCACGGCGCTGCTGGCAGCCGACCCCCGGACCGCCGAGTTCGCCGCGCGGGCGCGCGCCGAGCACGATGCAGTGTCGGACGACGCAGACGACGCCGATGACGATGACGAAACCGATGACGACGATGACGAAACCGACGACGACGGTGACGAAACCGACGACGACGGTCCCGACGAGGGTGCCGGCGACCAGGGTGCTCGCGACGACGGTGCCGGCGACGAGGGTGCCGACGATGACACCGACGACCACCGCACCGCCGACCCGGACGAGGGGACCCACCGATGAACGTGGACATCGCCAACATCCGGCTGCTCGCCGGCGAGAAGGGCATCGCCGTCGAATCTCTCATCGAGACGCTCGAGGCGGCCCTGCTCACTGCCTACCGGCACACCCAGGGTCACCAGGGTCATGCGCGGGTCGAGGTGGACCGCACCTCGGGCTCGATCCGGGTGCTGGCCGCGGAACTCGACGACGCCGGCGAGGTCGTCCGCGAATGGGACGACACCCCGGAGGACTTCGGCCGGATCGCTGCCGGCACCGCTCGGCAGGTGTTCACCCAGCGCTTCCGGGACGCCGACAACGAGCGGGTCTTCGGCGATTTCGCCGGCCGCGAGAACGAGCTGATCACCGGCACCGTCAGCGCGGACGCCAAGGTCAACGCACGCGGCGTCGTGGTGGTGAGCCTCGGTGATGTCGAGGGCATCATTCCGGCCGCCGAGCAGGTGCCGGGGGAGACCTACACGCACGGTCAGCGGCTCCGTTGCTACGTGGTGTCGGTGGCCCGCGGCCTTCGCGGGCCGCAGATCACCCTGTCCCGGACCCACCCGAACCTGGTCCGCAAGATGTTCGCCCTCGAGGTGCCGGAGATCGCCGACGGCTCGGTGGAGATCACCGCGGTGGCCAGGGAGGCCGGTCACCGGTCGAAGATCGCGGTCCGGCCCACCGTCTCCGGGGTGAACGCCAAGGGTGCCTGCATCGGCCCGATGGGCGCCAGGGTGAAGGCCGTGATGAGCGAACTGAACGGCGAGAAGATCGACATCATCGACCACAGTGACGATCCGGCCACCTTCGTCGGCAACGCGCTGTCTCCGGCCAATGCCCTGTCGGTGGAGGTCGTCGATGCGGCCGCCCGGGCGGCGAGGGTGATCGTGCCGGACTTCCAGTTGTCGCTGGCGATCGGCAAGGAGGGCCAGAACGCCCGGCTCGCCGCCCGGCTCACCGGCTGGCGCATCGACATCCGGTCGGACGAGGCGATTGACGGCGCCGCGGGTGCGGCCGGCCCCTCCGCGCCCGTTGCCCCACGGTGACGTCGGAGGCGGTAGACTCGTATGTCGGCACATTTGCCGTCGCCGTCAGCTGAGGCAGGTCTCCGTACCTGTATCGGGTGCCGGCGGCGAGAATCGCCGGTGGTTTTGCTCCGCGTCGTCGCCGTTGACGGGATCGTGATCCCGGACCTCCGGCGCCGCCTCCCCGGTAGGGGGGCGTGGCTGCATCCGAACCTCGGATGCCTGGACGCCGCGGAGCGTCGTCGTGCGTTCGGCAGGTCCCTCCGGGCCGATCGGCCGCTCGACGTCAGCAGGGTCCGGAATCAGCTGCTCGACACCCAGGTGATCGAGCCTGCCGAGACCGGGCCCGGGGCGGTCCCGCATCCCAGCGGGACCGTCGACCGAACACGAAAGCAGGTCGACCCATCGTGAGCACGCTGTGAACCGGAAATGAACAGCGCCCCCTAACCCGAGGTCGAGCGGATCCGCCGCCGGCCTCACCTTCGAAGGAGAGCAGTGGCAGGCAAGGTCCGCGTCAGCGCAATCGCCAAAGAACTTGGTCAGTCCAGCAAAGAAGTGATCGCAAAACTCAACGAGCTGGGCGAATTCGTCAGAAGTGCCTCCTCGACGATCGAGGCTCCCGTCGTGCGCAAGCTGCGCGACGCGTTCCCCGCGTCGAACGGCAAGACCGCTGACGCCCCCACCAACGGATCGGCCGCGGCCGACCCGGCCAAGGCCGCCAACGGTGCCCCGCGTCCGGGTGCACCGCGTCCGGGTGCCCGCCCGGCCCCGGCCCCCGAGCCGGTGGCCCCGCCGGTGGTCGCAGCGCCCCCGGCCCCCGTTGTCGAGCGCCCGGTCGCGCCTGCGGCCCCGGTCGCCCCGTCCGCGCCGGTGGCCCCTGCTGCCGCCGCTGCGGCGACATCGGACACGTTCAGCTCACCGGCCGACGGCGCCCAGGCGCCCGCAGCTCGGCCCGACGCACCGCGTCCGGCCCGGCCTGCCGGCGGTATTCCCGGTGCTCCGCGTCCGCCTCGCGCCGGCAACAACCCTTACAACGTCGGTTCCGGCTCGCGGGGAACGGCGCCGCGTCCCGGCGGCGTCCCCGGCGTGCCCCGGCCGCCGGCCCGGCCCGGCGGTGCTCCCGGCGTCGGTGGTCCGCGGCCCGCTCCCGGTGCCCGTCCGGGCGGTGCTCCCGGTGCGGGTGCTCCCCGTCCCGGCGCGCCGGGCGGACGACCCGGCGCTCCCGGTGCCCGTCCCGGCGCAGCTGCCGGTCCCTACCGGTCCAACGGTCCCGGCGCAGCCGGTCCCGGCGGCGCCGGTGGTGGCTACCGCAGCGGTCCCGCAGGAGGTGGCGGTGGCGGCGGTGGAGGTCGTCCCGGCGGCGCCGGTCGTGGCCAGGCTGCCGGCGCGTTCGGCCGCAAGGGCGGCGCGCCCGCCCGCAAGGGCCGCAAGTCGAAGAAGCAGCGTCGTCAGGAATTCGACAACATGCAGGCCCCGTCGATCGGTGGCGTGACGCTGCCCCGTGGTGGCGGTCAGGTCGTCCGGCTCGCCCGCGGCTCGTCGCTGTCCGACTTCGCCGACAAGATCGACGCCAACCCGGCGTCGATGGTCCAGGCGCTGTTCCACTTGGGCGAGATGGTCACCGCCACCCAGTCGGTGTCCGACGACATCCTCGAGCTGCTCGGGTCCGAGATGGGCTACGAGGTTCAGATCGTGTCCCCGGAGGACGAGGACCGCGAACTGCTCGAGACGTTCGATCTCACCTACGGCTCCGATGAAGGAGGCGACGACGACCTCGAGTCCAGGCCGCCGGTCGTCACCGTCATGGGCCACGTCGACCACGGAAAGACCAAGCTGCTGGACGCGATCCGGCAGACCAACGTGGTCGACAAGGAGGCCGGCGGGATCACCCAGCACATCGGTGCCTACCAGGTGACGACGAACCTGAACGACAACGAGCGGCTGATCACGTTCATCGACACCCCGGGTCACGAGGCGTTCACCGCCATGCGGGCCCGTGGGTCGAAGTCCACCGACATCGTGGTGCTGGTGGTCGCGGCGGACGACGGCGTGATGCCGCAGACCGTCGAGGCGATCAACCACGCCAAGGCGGCCGACGTGCCGATCGTGGTGGCCATCAACAAGATCGACAAGGAGGGCGCGAACCCGGACAAGATCCGGCAGCAGCTCACCGAGTACGGACTGGTGGCCGAGGAGTACGGCGGCGACACCATGTTCGTCGAGGTCTCGGCGCGTCAGCGGCTCAACATCGACGGCCTGCTCGAAGCCATCCTGCTGACCGCGGATGCGGCACTTGATCTGCGGGCGAACCCCGACATGTCGGCGCAGGGTGTTGCCATCGAGGCGCACCTGGACCGCGGCCGGGGTCCGGTGGCGACCGTGCTGGTGCAGCGCGGAACGCTGCGGGTCGGCGACTCCGTGGTCGCCGGCGACGCGTACGGCCGGGTCCGGGCGCTGCTCGACGACAGCGGCAGCAACGTGCCGGAGGCGCTCCCGTCGCGTCCGGTGCAGGTGCTCGGCTTCACCTCGGTGCCCGGTGCCGGCGACTCGTTCATGGTCGTCGACGAGGACCGGGTGGCCCGGCAGATCGCGCAGAACCGGCAGGCCAGGGCCCGCAAGGCGCAGATCGGCAACCGTCGGCGGATCTCCCTGGAGACGCTGTCCGACGCGCTGGAGCAGAACAAGGTCGAGCAGCTCACGCTGATCATCAAGGGCGACAACTCCGGCACCGTCGAGGCGCTCGAGGACTCGCTGCTCAAGCTGGACGTCGGGGCCGAGGTGGACCTGCGGGTCGTGCACCGCGGGGTCGGCGGGATCACCCAGGACGACATCAACCTGGCCGTCATCACCGACGCCATCGTGATCGGCTTCAACGTGAAGCCGGTCCGTGGGGTGCAGGAGCTGGCGGACCGCGAGGGTGTCGACATCCGGTACTACACGGTGATCTACCAGGCGATCGACGAGATCGAGGCAGCGCTCAAGGGCCTGCTCAAGCCGGAGTTCGAGGAGATCCAGACGGGCTCTGCGGAGATCCGCGAGGTGTTCCGGTCCTCCAAGTTCGGCAACATCGCCGGCTGCATCGTCCGGTCCGGCGAGATCCGGCGGAACGCCAAGGCCCGGTTGCTGCGGGGTGGAGTTGTCATCAACGACAACCTGCAGATCGACTCGCTCAAGCGGTTCAAGGACGACGCCACCGAGGTCCGCGAGGGATTCGAGTGCGGTGTCGGGCTCGGGAACTGGAACAACATCGAGGTCGAGGACACCATCGAGACCTACGAGGTGCGGGAGAAGCCGCGCAGCTGATGCCATCCGGCAGGGCCGTCCAGCGGGCGGCCCTGCCGGGCATCGCAGCGGGGGAGGTGCGGATGTACGTCGGCATCCTGGAGCTGGATGTGACGCTCGGCGAGGTCGAATCGCTGAAGATCAAACGGGCGGTACTCCGGCCGGTGCTCGCGCGGCTGCGCCGGCTCGAGGTCGCGGTGTCCGAGGCCGGCGACGCCGACCTGCACCGGCGGGCCCTGATCGGTATCGCTACCGTCGCGGGTGACGTGGCGCAGGTGCACCGCGTCCTCGACAGCTGCGAGCGGCAGGTGGCCGGTGAGGTGGAGCTGGACCTGCTGTCCGCCCATCGGCGGATCGTCGGTCCACAGGACGAGTGAGACGTTCCGGCCCAGCGCCGGACATGAGGGAGGACGGATCCGATGGCCGATACCGCGCGGGCTCGCAGGCTGGCCAAGCGCATCGTCACGATCGTGGCGACCGAACTGGAGCACCAGGTCAAGGATCCCAGGTTGGCGATGATCACCATCACGGCCGCGACCGTCACGCCCGATCTGCGGGAAGCCACCGTCTACTACACGGTCTACGGCGACGAGACCGAGCAGCAGTCCACCGCTCAGGCGCTGGCCAGCGCCAACGGGGTGCTGCGCACCGCTGTCGGTCGTCAGACCGGGATCAAGTTCACCCCGACGCTGGCCTTCAAGCCCGACGCCGTGCCGGAGACGTCCCGTCAGATGGAGGAGCTGATCGCGGCCGCGAAGGCGTCCGACGCCGCGGTGGCCGAGAAGGCCGCCGGCGCCAGCTATGCCGGTGAGCCGGACCCGTACCGCTCGCCGCGCGAGATCGAGGACGACGAGGCCGCCGACGGCGAGTTCGCAGACAACGAGGCCGCCGACGGCGAGTTCGCGGAGCACGAGTTCGACGCTCCCGTCGAGGCGGATGACGATGCCGTCGACGGCAACCCGGCGTCGGCGGGTAGCGCGACCGCCCTGCGTTCCGACGCCGTCGCCGAGCGGTGATCCCCGCGGTGCAGGAACGGCTCCACCAGCCCGGCCTCGGACGGTCGGACGACGACTTTCCGCACGCCGTCGAGCTGATCCGACGGGCCGGGTCCGTGCTACTGGTCGGCCACATCAATCCGGACGCCGATGCGTTGGGCAGTTCGCTCGCGCTCGGCCTGGCCCTGGAACGGCGGGGCGTCCAGGTCGCGGTGGCCTTCGGCGCTCCGGAGCGGGTACCGGAGTCCCTGCGCACCCTGCCCGGTCAGCATCTGGTCCGGCCGGTCGCCGAGGTGCCCGCCGACATCGACCTGTTGATCACCATGGACGTGGCGTCGGCCGAGCGACTCGGCGGCCTTGAACCGCTGCTGGACACCGTGCCGAGCCTGGTCGTCGACCACCACACGTCCAATACCGGCTTCGGTACGCACCACCTGATCGACCCGTCCGCCGAGGCGACGGTGGTGTTGGTGCGAAGGATCCTGCGTGCCCTCGACGAGCCGCTCGACGCGGACATCGCGGCGAATCTCTACGCCGGGCTGGCCACCGACACCGGGATCTTCCGCAACGTCACCGGCGCGACCCACGAACTGGCGGCCGAACTCGCCGACGTGCTGATCGCCGCCGGAATCCGGCCGGCCCAGCTGATGCGGCCGATCGTCGACACCCATCCCTTCGGTTGGCTCACCATGCTGGCCGCGGTGCTCGGCCGGGCCGTGCTGGATCCGGCCGCGGTGGGCGGCCGAGGTCTGGTGCACACGGCGGTCACCCTGGACGACGCAGTCGGGCTCCGTCAGGAAGAACTCGACTCGGTGATCGACATCCTGCGCACCGCACGGGAAGCGGACGTCGCTGCGGTCGCCAAGCAGGTCGGGCCGGAGCTCTGGCAGGTGTCGCTGCGGGGAACCCCTGGCGGCGTCGATGTGTCCGGGGCGGCGGCCCTGCTCGGAGGCGGTGGGCACGTCCTGGCGGCCGGCTACACCTGGCACGGCGACTACGCCAGGGCGGTGACCGCGCTCACCGAGGCTCTCGGTGCGGCGGGCGTTTGAAGTCCTGGGCGTTTGAAATCCTGGCCGCCCGGCCACCAGTGCTACAGATGTTCGAACCGTAGCCCGCTGGAGGATTTCATGTCCGAGAGTCAGACCAACCCCGCCGTCGATGCCGGCCGTCCCCGCGGATGACGGCGCCGCAGCGCAGGTCGCTCCGTCGCCGGAGAAGGATCCGGCCGACTGGGTCACCGGCGACCAGCCGCTCACCGGCCCGCAGGACTCCTACCTGCACACCCTCGCCCAGGAGGCCGGTCGCGACGTCCCGGAGGGGTTGTCCAAGGCCGATGCCAGTCGGTTGATCGACGAACTGCAGGGGGAGACCGGTCGGGGCAACTGAACCCGGCTGTCGCCCTGCGGCGGGACGGCGCTCCGCGGCAGGACCGCCGCGGGTGGCCGATGATCGGGGGATGGACGCAACCGAACAGGCCCAGCGCAGCGCCCGGGTGGCGGCGGTCTTCGACCGGGTGGCCGGGACCTACGACCAGGTCGGCGTGCCGTGGTTCACCCCGATCGCCCGCCGGCTGGTCGAGGGCGTCGATGCGCAGCCCGGTGAGCGGGTACTGGATGTCGGTTGCGGACGCGGTGCCGCGCTGTTCGCCTTGGCCGACGCGGTCGGACCGACCGGCGGGGTGACCGGTATCGATCTGTCCGCCGGGATGATCGACGCGACCCGCGCCGAGGTGGCCGAGCGCGGCCTCGACTCCGTCGACCTGCAGGTGATGGATGCCTCGGCACCCGATCTTCCGATCGGCTCCTACGACATCGTCGTCTCCTCGTTGGTCCTGTTCTTCCTGCCGGATCCGTCGGCGGCCCTCACCGCCTGGGCGGAACTCCTGGTCGCCGACGGTCGCCTGGCCGTGTCCACGTTCAGCACCCGTAGCCCTCTCTGGGAGCAGATCGACGGCGTCTTCGCGCCGTACCTGCCGCCGGCCATGCTCGACGCCAGGACCAGCGGTGTCTCGGGTTCGTTCGGCAGCGACCAGGGCGTGGAAGACCTCGTCGCCGCAGCCGGTTTCACCGACGTCAGGACCGTCGGCTTCGATCTGGACGTGGTGCTCCGCGATGTCGCGCACTGGGAGTTGTGGTCGCGATCGCACGGTCAACGGGCCATGTGGGACCTGGTGCCACCGGCCGAGCATCAGGCGGTCCGCGCCACGGTGGCCGCGCTGTTCGAGTCGAACCGGACCGACGACGGCAGCCTGCTGCTCCGGCAACGGGTCCGGCTCACCTACGCCCGGCGCGGCTGAGCGCGCAGGCGACCCCTGGGACGACCACCCGGTTGCTGGCAGGGCAGCCCGTCTGGCATCATAGATACAACATGGATACCCAATCGATCCCAGTGCGTCACCATCCCACCGCCGGCGTCTGCGGCCGACCGGGTGTACGCGCATGTGCGGGCGGGCATCCTGAACCGCCGGTTCGCCGACAACGACCTGCTGGCCGAGGGCCGGATCGCCGAGGAGACCGGGGTCTCCCGCACGCCGGTGCGGGAAGCGCTGCTGCGGTTGGAGGCCGAGGGGATGATCCGGCTGCTGCCCAAACGTGGCGCCCTGGTGCTACCGGTGTCGGTGCAGGAGTGGCGCGACGTGTTGTCGACCCGGCTGCTGGTGGAGAGCCATTGCGTCACGGTCGTCATCGAATCCGGCCGCGGCGAGGCCGTCGCCGCAATTCTCGATGCGCACCTGACCCGGCTGCACGCGGCCGCGGACGCCGGTGATGTGCCGGCCTACGCGGCCGCCGACCGCGATTTCCACGCCGCCATCGTCACCGCCGCCGGCAACGCCATCCTGACCCGGCTGTACGGGAGCCTGCGCGACCGGCAGATGCGGATGGGAACCACCAACCTGCTCTCCGCAGGCGGACACCCCGATCCCCGGCGGATGACCGCGACCATCGCCGATCATCACGCCATCGCCGCCGCGGTCCGCGACCACGATCTCCCGCGAGCGCTGAACCTCACCCGGGAGCACCTGGCCACCGCCGAGCGCACCCTGCGAGACAACTGAGACACCCGCGCCGCACCGCCCACCGCCACTCCCAGCAGGACAAGAGAGTCTCACCGTGTCATCCGCGACTGCCCCGGCCCGAACGCTGCCGACGACCCGCCCCACCCCGCGGCGGGCCTGGCTGATCTGGGGCGTCGGCGCCGGCGTCTACGTCCTCGCGGTGTTCCACCGCACGTCACTGGGGGTCGCCGGGCCGGAGGCGCAGCTCCGCCTCGGGCTGAGCGCCTCCCAGCTGGGCACCTTCGTCATGCTGCAGCTCGGCATGTACGCGGTGATGCAGGTGCCGACCGGCATTCTGGTCGACCGGTTCGGCCCACGCCGGATGCTGCTCGCAGCCACCACCGTCATGGGCTGTGCCCAGTTGTTGTTCGCCGTGGTCGACACCTACCCGCTGGCGCTGCTCGCCCGAGGGCTGCTCGGCGTGGGCGACGCGATGACCTATGTATCGGTGCTGCGGCTCGCGGCCGGCTGGTTCCCGGCCCGGCGGTATCCGGTGATCACCTCGCTGACCGGCCTGCTCGGTGCCATGGGCAACCTGATCGCCACCCTCCCGTTGACCGGGCTGTTGCACAGCGTCGGCTGGGGACCGACCTTCGCCGTCGCCGGTCTGCTCTCGCTGGCCTACGCGGGGCTGCTGCTGCGCAAGGCCACCGCGGCCCCGTTCCAGGAGATGGAGGAGGTCGCCGCCACCGGACCGGTGCAGGGGCGACGGGTGCTCGACGAGGTCAGACAGGCCTGGCGGATGCCCGCGGGCCGGCTCGGCTTCTGGGTGCACCTGACGACGATGGCCGCCCCGGTGGTCTTCGGCGCGCTCTGGGGCTACCCCTACCTGACCCAGGGCCTGGGTTACCGCCCGGCGCTGGCGTCGGCGCTGTTGATGGAGCTGGTGGTGGTCGGCCTGGTGGCCAACATGACCATCGGGATCGTCGGTGTCCCGGCGGCCGGTGGTCCGGACGCCGATCGCGGTCGTGGTCTCCTCCGTCTGCCTGCTGGGCTGGATGGTGCTCATCGGCTGGCCGGGCGGGCACCCGCCGGTCGGGGTTGTCGTCGCCGTGATCGCGGTCTTCGCGGTCGGCGGCCCGGCCTCGGCCGTCGCCTTCATGCTGGCTCGTGACTACAACCCGCGACACCGGATCTCGACCGCCACCGGCATGGTCAACATCGGCGGGTTCTGCGGTGCCGTGGTCGGCACCTTCCTGGTCGGCCAGATCCTGGACTTCGTCGATCCCGGCGCGGCGGTGCGCTCGGTGGAGGCGTTCCGGTGGGCGTTCGCCGCGCTCGCGCTGCTCACTGCGTTCGGGCTGTACCGGCTGGTCACCTGGTGGCTCCGGGCCCGGGCATCCGTGCTGCTGGCGGCGGCGCGCGGCGAGGACGTGCCGGTGACCATCGTTCCGCACCGCTGGGAGCTCGTGGACGAGGCGATCCTTGCCGACGAGGCGGCCCGGGCAGGTGCGAGGGCCTGAGCCGGGCCGAGTGGCCACAGCGTGGTCGGTGATGATGGCGGTATGACCACACCGACCCGGCGCGCGCACACCCACGAGCCACCACTACTGCCGGCCGGCGGCGGGCTGCTGTTGGTCGACAAACCTGCCGGGGTCACCTCGCATGATGTCGTCGGGCGGACCCGGGCAGTGCTCCGGACCCGCAGGGTCGGCCACGCCGGCACGCTTGATCCGATGGCGACCGGTTTGCTGGTGCTGGCCGTCGACCGGTCCACCCGGCTGCTCGGCCGGCTGGCACTGGCCACCAAGACCTACACCGCGACCATCCGACTCGGGGTGGCCACCACTACCGACGATGCCGAGGGGGAGCAGATCTCTGCGCGGGACGCCGGCGGCATCGACGACGCCGACCTGCGCGCCGGGATCGCCGCGCTGACCGGCGACCTGCAGCAGGTGCCGTCGTCCGTGTCGGCGATCAAGGTGGACGGCCGACGCGCCTACGACCGGGTCCGGGCCGGGGAAGCGGTGGAACTCGCCGCCAGGCCGGTGACGGTCAGCCGGTTCGAGATCACCGCACCGCCGCGCCGCGCGGACGGGGTGATCGACGTCGACGTCGTCGTCGACTGCACCACCGGTACCTACATCCGCGCATTGGCCCGGGACCTGGGTGCCGGGCTCGGAGTCGGTGGCCACCTGACGGCGCTGCGGCGCTCGGCGGTCGGACCGTTCGCCCTCGCCGACAGCGTCGACGTCTTCGCGGTGCGCCCGGTGACCCAGGAGTTCGCCGACGGGATCGCTGCCCGGGTGCTGCCGGCCGCGGCTGCGGCTCAGCTGGCCTTCGGCGCGCGGCGGGCCAGCGACGCCGAGGCGGCCGAACTCCGGTACGGGCGCCCGCTGGAAGCGGTCGGCCTGGTCGGCGTGTACGCGGTGCTGGACGCCGCCGGCAGCGCGCTGCTGGCGCTCGTCGAGGAGTCCGGTGGCCGGGCCCGACCGGTGCTGGTCTGGGAGGCGGCCGGCTGACTGCACCTGGGTGGACCGTGGCAGGCTCACCGGTAGACGAGCGGGAGGCGGGACGTGGAACGGTGGCGCGGGGTCGATCAGATCCCCTCCGGTTGGGGTCGGTGCGTGATCACCATCGGGGTGTTCGACGGGGTGCACCGCGGCCATCAGGCACTGATCCGGGCGGCCGTCGAGCATGGGCGAGCCCTCGGACTGCCCACGGTGCTGATGACTTTCGACCCGCATCCGTCCGAGGTGGTCCGTCCCGGGAGCCACCCGGCCGAGCTCACCACCCTGCGCCGACGCGCCGAACTGGTCGAGGAACTCGGCGTCGACGTCTTCTTCGTCCTGCCGTTCAACGCGTCGATGGCTGCCACGTCGGCCGAGGTCTTCGTGCACGACGTACTGGTCGACCGGTTGCACGCCGCGGCGGTGGTCGTGGGCGAGAACTTCCACTTCGGGCACCGAGGGGCCGGCGACCTGCCGCTGCTCATCGAGCTCGGATCTCGGTTCGGGTTCAGTGCGCACGGTGTGGGTCTGGTCTCCGAGGTCGACGTCACGGTGACCTCGACCTTCGTCCGGGCCTGCGTCGACGCCGGTGACGTCCGCGCGGCCGCTGAGGCCCTCGGCCGGCCGCACCGCCTCGAGGGCATCGTGGTGCACGGCGACGGCCGCGGCGGCACCGTCCTCGGCTATCCCACCGCCAACCTCGACGTCGCCGGGCACGGTGCGGTCCCCGCCGACGGCATCTACGCGGGCTGGTTCAACCTGGGCGCCCGGCGGTCGCCGACCGCGATCTCGATCGGCTCCAACCCCACCTTTTCCGGCCGGGTGCGGACCGTCGAGGCGTTCGTGCTCGACGAGGGTGGCAACTTCTACGGCCGCCGGGTCGGCTTCGACTTCGTCGAACGGCTCCGGGCCACCGAGAAATACGACTCGGTCGAGGCACTGATCGCCCAGATCGGCCTCGACGTGCAACACACCCGCCAGGTGCTGGGCCTGGCCTGACGGTCGGGTTTCGGGGCAGCCGCGGCGCTGGTCTTCGGCGTCGGCGGGAGTCGGGTGGCGCCGAGCTCGGTGGCAGCGGAGGTTGGCGTGGCCCCTGGTGGCAGCGGACGTAGCAGGTTGTGGCCCCTGGTGGCAGCGGACGTAGGCGTGGCCCCCTGGTGGCAGCGGACGTAGCAGGTTGTGGTGGGGACACGCCGTGCGCGGTCGGCGTGTCGTGAGCGGTTCGCGCTACATCTCGGTCTGACGGCTTCGGAGCGGCCGGGAGGTAGCGGGTTGTGGTGGGGACACGCCGGGCGGGGTCGGCGTGTCGTGAGCGGTTCGCGCTACATCTCGGTCTGGCGGCTTCGGAGCGGCCGGGAGGTAGCGGGTTGTGGTGGGGACACGCCGGGCGGGGTCGGCGTGTCGTGAGCGATTCACGCTACCTGTGGCTTCGGCGGTTTCCGGGCCGCCCGGAGGTAGCGGGTTGTGCTCGGGACACGCCGTGCGCCGACAGCGTGTCGTGAGCGGTTCGCGCTACCTGTGAAGGCCCGTGTCCACTCCGCGCCGCGCCCCCAGGGCGCTCGCCGCGACTTCCGGCTGAGCAGGTTCACGCCGACGTCGTGTTGTCCACCTGTCCGAATTCCATCCACATCCATCGGGCAGCGCTCGACCGTCGCCGGCCGCAGGCAGTTGCCTGGGGGCATGGACGACCCATTGGCCCGATACCTGTCGCGCGGCTCCGCGTTGGCGGCGGGGCTCCGGCCGCAGGACCTGACCGCCCTGGTGCGCAGCGGCGCCTGGTCCCGCATCCGATACGGCGACTACGTCGTCGGCTCACCGCCACTGCGGGTGGAGAGTCGACATCTGCAGCTGGTGGAGGCGACGGCGGCACGGTTGCGAGCACGCTCGGGAAATGTCGCGAGTCACGGATCGGCCGCCGTTTGGTGGGATCTACCGACCTGGGGCGTGGATCTGAGCCGAGTCCACATGACCAGGCCTGGCAGTCCCGGAGTCGCGTCGACCGGCGCCGTACATCCCCATCGTGCGCAGCTGACCGACGCCGAGATCGTCGAGGTGAACGGAATCGTGGTGACCACGCCGGCTCGCACTGTCCTGGACATTGCGCGGACCTACGGGTTCGAATCGGGCGTCGTCACCGCGGACGCCGCCTTGCACGCCCGCCTCACCACGATCAGCGAGCTGACCTCGGTGCTCGAGTTGGCTCGTTCCCGAAGGTCGGCAGGCGCCGCGGCGCGAGTGATCGCTTTCGCCGATGGCAGGTCCGAGAGCGTGGGCGAGTCCCGGTCCCGGGTCTTGTTTGCCCGAGTGGGGCTGCCGGAACCGATCCTCCAGCACGAGATTCGCGACGCTGCCGGCAAGTTTGTCGCCCGCGTCGACTTCGACATGGAACGGTTTCGAACGGTCGGCGAGTTCGACGGCTTCCGTAAATACCGCGATGACGATCGGCCGCACGAAAGCGTCATTCTCGAGAAGCTCCGGGAGGATGCGCTGCGAGATCTCGATCGCCAGGTGGTGCGCTGGACGTGGCCCGACCTGCAGTCCGACCGCGTCGTGCTGACGCGATTCCAGCGAGCGTTCGCCCGGGCGGGCTTTCCGGACTGGACTCCCGAGATCCGTTCGGGATTCCACTAGGTCGCTGGCCCGGTGCCGTGACCGCCGGCGCGGGCGGCTGGAGCAGGTTGTGGTGGGGACACGCCGTGGGCCGTCGGCGTGTTGCCAGCACTGCCGCGCTGCCGTCCCGTGCGTGCGCTGGCGCGGGCGCGGTGTCGCGCTACCTCCGGTGCGCCGCCCGACCTCGCGTATCGCCGCTGTCGGCTCCCGATGTCGGGCGCCGGCGCGGGTGAGGTGTAGCAGGTTGTGGTGGGTACACGCCGCGCGCCGTCGGCGTGTCCCCAGCGCTTCGCGCTACCTCCGGTGCGCCGCCCGAGCTCGCGAGACTGACGGCCCGATCCGGGGGAAATCCGCGGCGGTCGGGCCGCTCCGTTCGCGCTGGTAAACTTTCCAACGGGTCCGGCTGCAGTCCGTGGCGGCCGGCACCGTCATCCCCCCGGCGAACTGTCCGGAGCGGGCAGGCACGGTACAGCTGGACGAGGAGTACATCAGTGGCGCTCACTTCTGAGCAGAAGAAGGAAATCCTGGCCGAGTACGGCCTGCACGAGACCGATACCGGGTCCGCCGAGGCCCAGGTCGCGATGCTCACCAAGCGGATCTCGGACCTGACCGAGCACCTCAAGCTGCACAAGCACGACCACCACACCCGTCGCGGTCTGATGGGCCTGGTCGGCCGCCGTCGCCGGCTGCTGCGCTACCTGCAGACCATCGACATCGAGCGCTACCGAACGCTGATCCAGCGGCTCGGCCTGCGCCGATAGCGACCACGCATCAGGGGAGTGCCCGTCACCGGGCCTCCCCTGATGTGCATGTCGGGCCCCAACTGTCCGGCACCCACAACTGAACACCGCATCACCGAACCCGCACCACCGCAACACCGCCACGGCTCCGCTCGACGATGTCGTCCGACGCGATCACGGCCGGTCCTCGGTAGTGGCCTCCGGAGCACCCGCACAGCGTGCGGGCCGGACGCTTCGATCGATGGCCGGCACCCATCCCGCCGGGCCGACCCGCCGCAGGAGAGAGCAGTGGTGGAAGGACAACAAAGAGGAGAAACATGTCCGACCCCACCGCCATCAGCGCCACCGCTGTCATCGACAACGGCCGCTTCGGCACCCGCACCATCCGCTTCGAGACCGGCCGGCTGGCCAAGCAGGCCGCCGGGTCCGTCGCGGCGTTCCTCGACGAGGACACCATGCTGCTGTCGGCCACCACGGCCGGCAAGCACCCGAAGGAGCAGTTCGACTTCTTCCCGCTCACCATCGACGTCGAAGAGCGGATGTACGCCGCCGGCCGCATCCCCGGCTCGTTCTTCCGTCGTGAGGGCCGCCCCTCCGAGGACGCGATCCTCACCTGCCGGCTGATCGACCGCCCGCTGCGGCCGTCGTTCACCGACGGTCTGCGCAACGAGATCCAGGTCGTCATCACGGTGCTGGCCCTGAACCCCGACGTGCTCTACGACGTGCTGGCGATCAACGCCGCGTCCGCCTCGACCCAGATCGCCGGGCTGCCGTTCTCCGGCCCGATCGCCGGTGTCCGGGTGGCCCTGATCGAGGGCCAGTGGGTGGCGTTCCCGACCCACAGCCAGCTCGAGTCGGCCGTCTTCGACATGGTCGTCGCGGGTCGTGTCGTCGGCACCGGCGGTGACGCTGATGTGGCCATCATGATGGTCGAGGCCGAGGCCACCGAGAAGACCATCGACCTGATCGCCGGGGGCGCGACCGCGCCGACGGAGGAGGTCGTCGCCGACGGCCTGGAGGCCGCCAAGCCGTTCCTGCGCACGCTGTGCGAGGCCCAGGCCGAGCTCGCCTCGCACGCGTCGAAGCCGACCGGCGAATTCCCGGTGTTTCCGGCCTACGCCGACGACGTCTACGCCGCCGTCTCCGATGCCGCCGGCACCCAGCTCGCCGAGGCGCTCACCATCGCCGGCAAGCAGGAGCGGGAGAGGCGCCTCGACGAGATCAAGGCCGAGGTCGTCGGTTCGCTCGCGGACCAGTTCGAGGGCCGCAAGTCCGAGATCGGCAACGCCTTCCGCTCGCTGACCAAGAAGCTGGTCCGCAACCGGGTGCTCCGCGACAAGGTCCGGATGGACGGCCGCGGCCTCACCGACATCCGCACCCTGGCCGCCGAGGTCGGGTACGTCCCGCGGGTGCACGGCAGCGCGATCTTCGAGCGCGGCGAGACCCAGATCATGGGCGTCACCACGCTGAACATGCTCCGGATGGAGCAGCAGCTCGACACGCTGAGCCCGGAGACCCGCAAGCGCTACATGCACAACTACAACTTCCCGCCGTACTCGACCGGTGAGACCGGACGGGTCGGTTCGCCGAAGCGTCGGGAGATCGGCCACGGTGCGCTCGCCGAGCGGGCCCTGGTGCCGGTGCTGCCGACCAAGGCGGAGTTCCCGTACGCCATCCGCCAGGTGTCGGAGGCATTGGGCTCCAACGGTTCCACCTCGATGGGCTCGGTCTGCGCCTCGACCATGTCGCTGCTCAACGCGGGTGTCCCGCTGAAGGCGCCGGTGGCCGGTATCGCCATGGGCCTGGTGTCCGACACCGTCGACGGCCAGACCCAGTACGTCGCGCTCACCGACATCCTCGGCGCCGAAGACGCTTTCGGTGACATGGACTTCAAGGTCGCCGGCACCAAGACCTTCGTCACCGCGCTGCAGCTGGACACCAAGCTGGACGGCATCCCGTCCGACGTCCTGCGGGCGGCCCTCACCCAGGCCCGCGACGCCCGGCTCACCATCCTCGAGGTGATGAACGAGGCGATCGATGCTCCGGACGAGATGAGCCAGTTCGCACCGCGGATCACCACCATCAAGGTCCCGGTCGACAAGATCGGCGAGGTGATCGGGCCGAAGGGCAAGATGATCAACTCGATCACCGAGCAGACCGGTGCCGAGATCGCGATCGAGGACGACGGCACCATCTACGTCTCGGCGGCCAGTGGCGAGGGCGCGCAGGCGGCCATCGACATGATCAACTCGATCGCCAACCCGCAGCTGCCGAAGGTCGGCGAGCGGTTCCTGGGCACGGTCGTCAAGACCACCGCCTTCGGCGCCTTCGTCTCGCTGCTGCCGGGCCGTGACGGCCTGGTGCACATCAGCAAGCTCGGCCAGGGCAAGCGGATCAACAAGGTCGAGGACGTCGTCAACGTCGGCGACAAGCTGCAGGTGGAGATCGCCGAGATCGACGCCCGCGGCAAGATCTCGCTGGTGCCGGTGGCAACCGACGGAGCCGCGAAGGCGGACGCCGCAACGCCCGTCGCAGCGCAGGTCTGACACCCGCGCGTGGCGGTACGCACCCGGCGAACCCGGGTTCTGGAACGCGGCGCTGACGGGTCGACGGTCACGCTCTCGGTGATGTCCGGAGGTCTCCGGATCGTCACCGAGAGCGTTCCCGGTGCCCGCTCGACGAGCGTGGGAATCTGGGTAGGCGTCGGCTCGGTCGACGAGACCCCGCGGTTGGCCGGCGCGTCGCACTACCTCGAACACCTCCTGTTCAAGGGCACGAAAAAGCGCACCGGGCAGCAGATCGCGCAGATGATGGACGCCGTCGGCGGCGAGCTCAACGCCTTCACGTCGCACGAGTACACCTGCTACTACGCGCATGTGTTGGCCGAGCAGGCGCAGATGGCGGTCGACGTGGTGTGCGATGTGGTGCTGGACGCCAGGATCGCCGCGCACGATGTGGACACCGAGCGGTCGGTGATCCTCGAAGAGATCGCCATGCGTGACGACGATCCGGAGGAGACTCTGGCGGACGCGTTCGCCGCCGCGGTGTTCGAGGGCCATCCGGTGGCTGCGCCGGTGATCGGCAGCACGGGGACCATCGAGGCGATGAGCCGCACCCAGGTCGCCGGCTACTACCGGCGGCGATACACCCCGGACAAGATGGTCGTCGCGATCGCCGGCCGGGTCGACCACCGGGAGGCGCTCCGCTGGGTGCGGGACGCCTTCGGCGACCGACTCGACTCGGAGACCGCGCCGACCTCGGTCCGGTTCGGCGCCGGTGCGGCGGTCGCCTCGCCCGAGGTGCTGGTGGTCCAGCGGGACACCGAGCAGGCGCACCTGACCATCGGCGTGCCGGCTCTGCACCGCGGCGATCGGCGCAGATACGCCCTCGCGGTGCTGTCGACCGCGCTCGGCGGCGGTATGTCGTCGCGGCTGTTCCGCACCATTCGTGAGGAGAACGGCCTTGCCTACTCCTGCTACGCGGCCACCTCCAGCTACTCCGACTGCGGGTCGCTCTCGGTGTATGCCGGGTGCCATCCGGACAACCTGGCGGAGGTCTCGCACCTGGTCGGGCGGGAGTTGGCCGCCGTCGCGGCCGACGGACTGACCGACGAGGAGTTGACCCGGGCCAGCGGACAACTGGCCGGGTCGTTGGTCCTGAGCTTGGAGGACGCCGAATCGCGGATGAGCCGGATCGGCAAGAACCTGTTGGTACGCAGCGATTATCTCTCCGTCGAGCAGGAGCTGGCCGCGATCCGGGGTGTCACCGCCCGGCACGTGTCGTCGCTGGCCCGCGAACTGCTCGGCCGGCCGTTGTCGGCTGCGGTGGTCGGCCCCTACGACCGGGCGAGCGATCTGCCGTCTTCGCTGACCGACCTGGTCGGGACGGCTGTCGGCCGCAGATGACTGCGGCTCCGGCGGCGTCATGGCAGGGTGGGCACGGGCGCACGCGCCCGAGCCCCGGGCGGATCGGACGGTCGCACTGCGGCGGCCGCGGACAACAGTGAGGACGGCCGACGATGGCGGATGAGGTGCTGCGGGTAGGAGTCATCGGCGCGCGCGGTCGGATGGGCACTCAGGTCTGCCAGGCGGTCGACGGCGCCGAGGATCTCGATCTGGTCGCGACCGTCGGCGGCGCCGAATGGCTGTTCTCGGTCGCGGACGCCGGCTCCCAGGTGGCAGTGGACTTCACCCACCCGGACGTCGTCATGGAGCACATCCGGTTCTGCATCGACCAGGGAATCCACTGCGTGGTGGGCACCTCCGGCGTCGACGGGGAGCGTCAGGACACCATTCGCGGCTGGCTGGAGCGCAAGCCCGAGGTCGGCGTGATCGTGGTGCCGAACTTCGCCATCGGGGCGGTGCTCGCCTCCCGCTTCGCTCGCCAGGCCGCCCGGTTCTTCGAGTCGGTGGAGATCGTCGAGCTGCACCACGCGAACAAGATCGACGCGCCGTCCGGCAACGCCCTGGCGACGGCGAAAGCGGTGGCGGCGGAGCGGGTCGCCGCCGGCCTGGGGCCGGGCCCGGACGCGACCACCCAGGCCGCCGATGGCGCCCGCGGGGCCGTTGTCGACGGAATCCACGTGCACTCGGTGCGGCTTCCGGGGCTGGTGTCGCACCAGGAGGTACTGCTGGGCTCCGCCGGCGAGCTGCTGACGATCCGCCACGACTCCCTGCACCGCTCGTCGTTCATGCCGGGGGTGCTCACCGCCGTCCGCGAGGTCGGCAACCGGCCCGGGCTGACCTTGGGGCTGGAGTCCCTGCTCGGACTCGAGTGACCGCCCGCATGACGAGCACACGATGAGCACGACCCGTTGAGCGGCGTCGCCGCTCCCATCCGATCCCGGGTGACGGTGGCCATCCTGGCCGTCGTGCTGCTGGTGTACTTCGTGCTGCTGGGCGAGCGCGCGGTGCTGCTGATCGGGTCCGGCCGACCGGTCGGGATCGGCCTGGGGGTCGGCGTGCTGCTGCTCCCGCTGATCGGCGCGGTGCTGGTGACGTTCGAGATCAACTTCGGCCGCCGGACCCAGAAGCTGGCCGGCCTGCTGGCGCAGCAGGATGACCTTCCGGACACTTCCACGTTGGCCCGCCGCCCGTCGGGCCGGGTCGAACGATCCGCGGCGGACCTGCATTTCGACCAGGTGAAGGCCCGGGTCGAGGCGGACGAGGCCGACTGGCGCGGCTGGTACCACCTCGCACACGCCTACGACCTCGCCGGTGACCGCAAACGCGCCAGGGCGGCGATGCGCCATGCCATCGATCTGCAGGCCGGCCGCGGGCCCTCCTGAGCGTGCTGATTACATGATTACACTGGAGCCATGAGCCACGGTCCCGAAGTTCCCAGCCTGTTCGAGTGGGCCGGGGGTCGTCCCGCGATCGCCGGGATGATCAACGCGTTCTACGACCGGGTCGAAGACGACGAGCTGATCGCGCCGCTGTTCCCGGGCGGGGTCAGCGAACTGCACCGCGAGCACGTCATCACCTGGTGGTGCGAGGTGTTCGGCGGGCCCGCCGACTACACCGCCCGGCTGGGCGGCTATCAGGCCATGCTCGGCCACCACCGCAACCTCGCCATCAGTCCCGACCAGCGGTTCCGGTTCGCCGGCCTGATGAGCCTCGCGGCCGACGATGCCGGGCTTCCCGAAGACCCGGAATTCCGTGCCGCGCTGGTCGGCTACCTGGAATGGGGCACCCGGTTGGCCATGCACAACTCGCAGCCGGGCGCTGATGTGGTCGAGGAGGCGCCGGTGCCCCGCTGGGGCTGGGGTGTCGCACCGCCGTACCGGCCGTGAATCAGGGCAGGTAGATCTGCCGGAGCCGCCGGGCCGTGTGCGGATCGCTGAGCACGTCGGTGGAGTCGGCGAACTGGTCGACCGAGCCGACCAGCGGCTGCCGCAGCAGCCACGGGTCGGTGATCCCGGCCAGGCAGGCGTCAGCGAACCGGTCGCTCATCAGTACCGGGAACGGGCGGCCGTGGTAGGGCCGAACCGTCGGATCCACGGCCGCCGTGACGCCGGATGCGTTGTGCAGCAGCGCGATTCGCTGATAGGCCGACGTCAGCGCTGCCTCCCGGGCCCGGTGGCCGCCGGCGGCCAGGACCTGGGCGAGCACCGGTGTCAGGACTCGGGCCGACGGCAGTCGGGCGAACGCGGTCCCGAACCACTTGGGGTACGGCCAGTAGGTCCGGTCCAGCAGGAACGCCAGCTGCATCAGGGTCCGGATCTGCCGGCCGGCGAGGAGTCGCGATCCCAGTTCGTCGCCGACCTCGGCTGCCCGGCCGACGAACGCCTCCTCCTGGCCGATCCGTCGCCATTGGCAGGCGAGCAGCCACCGGCGGACCTGTTCCGGGTACCCGGCCAGCCGCGTTTGGATCGAGCGGAGCTCGCCCCGCGGGTCGACGTGCACCGGGCCGGAGGTGATCTCCAGCAGCAGCTGCTGGGGCGTTGTCAGCCAGTCGAGGTCGGTGACGGCCGTCCGCGGATCGAAGCCCAGGTGGCGGGTGAGCCAGGCGCCCGACGATGTGACGGTCACGTGGTGCTGCTCGGGTACCGCGTCCCAGCCGAAGCGCGTCGGCAGGCCGTGGAAGGTGCCGGGTAGCCCACGATCGATCCGCTCGCGGACCTCCGATTCCTGATCGGGTTCGACGAATACCTGGAGCCTCGGGCCCCAGCCATGATCGGTGGAGCGCGCGGTGTCGTATCCGAGAACGTCGGACCCGTAGCCCCACAACCCGGCCGCGTGCGGAACCGCGCCGAGCAGCGGGGCAATGGCCTCGCGGTAGAACGCACGGCTGAGCTCGCGGCCGGAGACGAACGGAGTGGTCATCACTGCGCATGCTTCCCGCCCGGCGGGTCGAGCGCCAACAGGTGGTGCCCATCTTCTGCTGGGAACGGCTCCATGACCGGAATCGAACCATCCGCCGAGGCACTGCCGAGGCGGTCAGCGGGCGCGGCGCCACGCGTCGGCGAACGTTGCCACGTCGGGCCAGCGGTCACTCGGGTCTTCCTGCAGCGCCCGGCAGATCACCTCGTCCAGCCGGGATCCCAGCCGCGAAGCGCAGGATGGGCCGAGCAGCGTCCTGGCGGTCCGGCCGAGGGTGAACACGGTGCTGCGCTCGTCGATGGTGGCGCCGCGATGGAACTCCTCGGGGGCCATGAACCGCCGGGATCCGAACTGCCGCGCGGTGTCCAGCAGGTACGGTCCCGGCCGGTAGAGGTCGAGATCGATGAGATGTACGCGGAGGGTAGCGAAGTCGTACAACAAGCTGCCGTGGTAGAAGTCCACCGCAACGAATCCGGCGGCCGCCACCGACCGGTGCGCCTCGATCACATCGTCCAGTACAGCGAGGATCTCGCCGTCGGACTGCCTGACGAAGCGGTCCAGTCCGGGTTCCGGACCGGATCGCGGAGCGACCGGATCGTCGAGGTTCTCGCCCTCGACGAACGGGTACACCAGGGCCAGTCCGTCCGGCAGCGCGACAGCGCCGGCCAACGCCACGATCGCCGGATGGCCGACGGCTGCGTGGAACCGCTGAGCCGACCGCAGTTGGCCGACGTCCGGGCCGTAGGCCGCCTTGACGAACCAGCGGCTGCCGTCCGGTTCGGCCATGCCGTACGAGACGCAGCCAGAATCGTGGCCGGTGATCTCCAGGAAGATCTGCCCGACCGCTGCCAGCCGCCGCGGTAGCGGTCCTCCGAGCGCGCGCAACCTGCGCACCACCGAGATCATCTCAGCGCCACACCGGCGGGGCCTCGGCAGGAGGACACCCGGTGCCGGCCACAGAGTGGCCGGCACCGGGTGCCGTGTCCCGGACCCAGGGCTACGAGCGGACCCGCACCGAGATCAACTGCGCTTCGTCGGCGCTGGGGTTGTCATGGCTGATCACCATGAAGCCCTTCGCCGGGGTCTGCGCGAACTCGGTCTTGTCGATGCTCACCGACTCGGTCGCCGACGCGTTCGGGGCGACGACGTCGAACATGCCGGTGCTCAGCGAGGGGCTGAACGCGTTGAAAGCGGCCGTGCCGTCGACGGTGTCGACCACCTGGCTGTCCTCCATCTGCCCGAACGACACCGCGTGGTAGGTCAGCCGCGGGTTCGACGCGGACAGGCAGGGTGAGCCGGTCGCGCACAGCTGCGACACCAGCACCGGCAGCACCATGGTGCTGCTGTCGAACGGAGCGTCGGCCAGGAACTCGATCGACGCCGCCGCCGGTGCGCAGGTCGAACACCGCCACCGCCGTCTGCCCGTTGGCGATCGCCGGTGGTGAGCGCGGCCGAGGTCGGCGGCGACGATGTCGTAGTCGTCCGTCCCCGTCGCCGTTGACGTCGACGTACACGTCGAACTCGTTCTGCGCCGGGTTGGACCAGCGGTGCGCGGTGCTGATGCCGACCGCGAGCACCCCGTCGTCGGGGAAGGACTGCATGCCGACCGCCCGGACGTCACTCGAGCCGATCCCGGACTCCTTGCGGATCGCTGAGGCCCCACGCGTACCAGTCGGCGGCACCGGCCACCACGCCGCGCCGGTTGGTCACCGTGGCGATCGCGCTGCCGTTGCGGACCAGCTTGCCGGCGTCGAGCTTGGTCTCGATGTTGGAGACGCGCCTGCGGCACCAGGTAGTACGGCACCCGTAGCGCGACGCCGTGGTTGGCGCCCGATGCGGGGTGAAGGTGATCAGTCCGGCGACGTCGTTGAACGCGCTGCGAGTCGCCGGCTGTCGCCGCCGGCACCGCAAGGTTGACGCTGACCGACGCCGTGCCCCTGGCCGGAACCCGGACGGTGTCGCGCCCGAGCGATGACGCTGTGCGGGCTGCCCGCGGCGTGCTCGGTGCCGACCGTGAAGGTGACCGCCCGACTGCCGAAGTTGTGCAGCTCGACCGGCACCGACTTGCGGTAGTCCTTGTTCAGCTCGGCGAACCCGAAGTTCAGCGTCGCCGTGCCGGACGTTCCGGTCGCGACGACCTCGGTCTGGGTCGCGGCCGGCGCCTGGATCAGTCCGGACCCGGCGAGCCGGGTGGTGTAGCCGGCGACCTTGGCCGGGTCGGCGGTGTTCACGATCGCCGCCTTCCAGTACTTGACCCGCTTCCAGCTCGGGTGGGCCTGGCGGACGAGAGCGGCCATGCCGGCCGTGTGCGGCGCCGCCATCGAGGTGCCGGACATGACGGCGAAGTCGTTCCCGGTGCCGATGCCGGCCGAGAAGATGCTCACGCCGGGCGCGGTGACGTTCGGCTTGAGCGCGCTGTCGCCCGATGCGCGGTCCGGCGGAGCTGAAGTCGGCGTTGGTCAGGAAGGCCGGGTTGGCGATGTCGAGGCGGAGGTCAGCGTTGCGGTGCCGCCGTCCGCGGCGACCAGCAGCTGCCGCCGCTGGAGGACTTCACGCCGAGGAACGGGATCGTCACGTTGAACGCTTCGCCGGTGTCCGGGTTGTTCCGGTGATCGGACCCTCGTACGGCGGGAACGGTGTCGGCGTAGTTGACCATCAGCACCGCCGCCGCACCGGCCTGCTGGCCGAAGACCGCCCGCGCCACCCGGGCGCAGGTCCCGCGAGCCGTGACCACCAGGGCCCCGGCGACGCCGACGTACTCGGCCGGGTCGCAGCCGAGCGAGATCGCACCGGAGGGGGTCCGCAGCACCTTGATCGGGAGCGGGCCGGCCGGTAGCGGGGCACCGTTCGCGTCGATGGCGGTCACGGTGGCTCCGGTGCTGAGCGAGAGGGTGGCACCCGGGAACGACTCGCGCCGGGTCGCTGGCCGCGACGCTGATCACCCGGCTGCCGGAGGCGGGCGAGCCGGTCATGTAGGGGTTCGGGCCGCTGTTGCCCGACGATGCGACGACGATCACGCCGTCCCTGGCCGCGTTGTCGGAGGCGACCGCGGCCGGGTCGTCCGGCCCGCCCCGAACGGCGAGCCGAGCGACATGTTGATCACGTCCATGTCGTGGTCGACCGCCCATTCGATGGCGTCGATCGTGACGTCGGTCGAGCCCTCACAGCCGAACACCCGGATCGCGTACAGGTCGGCCTTGGGTGCGACGCCCGGACCGACGTTCCAGCTGTGCGAGCTGACCGTCGAGTCGTTGTACGGGCCGGTGTAGGTCTTGCCGTCCGCGGTCACGCCGAATCCGGCCGCGGTGCCGGCGACGTGCGTGCCGTGCCCGAAGCAGTCCAGCGGGTTCGGGTCGGGATGCGGCACCGGCTGGTAGTCGGCGCTGGCCGGGTCGGCGTTGTAGCTGTCGCCGACCAGGTCGATCCCGCCCTTGACCTTGGGCGCGTTGCGGCCGAAGTAGGCCGGGTTGGCCGGAGCTGGTCTCGGTCGCGTGCGCGGCCTCGTAGGCGGCCGCGGTGCCCGGCCCGCCGAAGTCGGCGTGGGTGTAGTCGATGCCGGTGTCGATGACGGCGACCTTGACGCCCTCACCGTGGTAGCCGTTGAGCCCGTCCCACACGTCCGGCGCGCCGATCAGCGGGACACCCCTGGTGTTGTCGGGGCTGACCGGGCGCACCAGGTGCACCGCCACCACGCCCGGAGCGTCCTGCAGAGCGGCGGCCCTGCGCGGTGACATCCGCACCTTGATGCCGTTGTAGGAGTTCTGATAGGTGCCGATGACGGTGCCGCCGGCCGCGCGGACGCGCTGCTCGATCGGAGCCTGCGCCTGCTGGAGCCGGCTGCGGTGGGATTGCTTCTGAGCGGTGGTCAGCGGGGTCGCCGCGTCGGCGTCCACGACGGTGACCGGGTCGCCGGCGAGTTCCACGATGAGCGTGGCCGGCGTGTCGGAGAGTCCCAGGGGAGTGCCGGTGACCTTGAGGCCGTCCGGTGCCCGGGTGAATCTGTCGGCCCCTGCTGGTGCCGCCTGTGCAGGCAGCACGCTGGGTAACGCGAGCATCCCCGCGCTGATGGCGACGGTCAGGATGCGACTCACAAAGCGCACGGCGTTCCTCCTGGTGATGGTCCCCGACGGCGGGTGGCGCGTTCGGAGTATCACGCCCACTCCACCGCGCACAAGACCCCCGCGGGGCGGCTAGATCAGCACCAGATCCAGCGTGCCGCCGTAGGCGACTTCGGTGAGCAGCCCGTCGCCCGTGTCGAGGACCCGGCGGCTGCCCAGCTGCGACCAGCCGGCCACCGCGAGGAACGCCACCGTGACGTCGTCGGCGTCCGGCACCCAGTACCGGCCCGTGGTCGCGCCGGAGGCCCGGAGCAGGTGCGCGGCCGTGCCCAGCAACCGGCCGCCGTGGCCGCGCCGCGCCCACCGGGGCAGCACCCCCATCGCCTCGATGTCGCCGGTTCCGTCGTCGGCCGGGGCGGCCGCCAGCAGCGCGAATCCGACCGTCTCGGCACCTTCGACGGCGAGCAGCGCCGGCCCCCCTGAGGCGAGGCGGGCCTCCCAGGCGGGAGCCTGATCTGCCGCCGTCCGCAGCAGCAGGGACGCCGGCAGGATCTCGGAATACGCCTGCTGCCAGAGCTCGAGCTGTACCTTCGCCAGCAGCCCGGCGTCCTCGGGACCGGCGGTCCGGACCTCCGCAACGGCCATCTCAGGCCTTGATGACCCGGACGCCGAGTTCGGTGAACGCGTCCACCAGGTCCTGGTCCGCGTCGGTGTCGGTGACCAGCACGTTGACCTGCGAGGGGGCGCAGATCCGGGCGAACGAGCGGTGCCCGAGCTTGGACGAGTCGGCGACCACCACCACCGTCGATGCCTGACCCACCATCAGGGCGTTGACCGCCGCCTCGCCCTCGTGGTGCGCGGTGGCGCCGGTGGTCAGGTCGAATCCGTCGACACCGAGCACCACGTAATCCAGGTGCAGCCTGGCCAGCGCGGGTTCGGCGAGCGGGCCGATCAGTTCATACGAACTGGGCCGGGCGACCCCACCGGTCACCACCAGCTTGATGGTGCGGCGGACCGCCAGGTCGTTGGCGATGTTCAAGGCGTTGGTGACGACGGTGAACACCGGGGTGTCGTGGGCGGAGTCGGCGGCCTGCGGCACCGGCACCGTGACCAGAGCCCTGGCCACCTCCGAGGTGGTGGTGCCGCCGTTGATGGCGACCACCGATCCGGGCCGGATCAGCGCCGCGGTGGCCGCACCGATCCGGGCCTTCTCCTCCGTGTGCCGACCGGTCTTGTACCGCAGCGGCAGGTCGTAGGCGACGCTCGCCGGGGCCGCGCCGCCCCGGGTTCTGGTCAGCAGCTGCTGGCCGGCCAGGTGGTCCAGGTCCCGGCGGATGGTCGCCGCGGACACCGCGAGCTCGGCAGCCGCGTCGCCGACGTCCAGCCGGCTGTCCCGGCCGAGGATGTCCAGCAGCGCGGTCCAACGATCATGCGGACCCATCGGGCGTCTCCTCCGTCTCAGCCGGTCGGCCCTGATCATCCCCCGAGCGACCCTGGCGCAGGTGATCGGGGCTCCGGCCGGCGCGGGACCTCGGGCGTCCGGTGCCGCACTGTCGGGGGCGGCTGGCAGCATGCATCGGGTGACGACCTCGCCCGGAATCGTTCTCACCGCCGCGCAGGCGCGGCGCACCGCCATCGCCGCGCAGCAACTGGCCGGTCCGCCGCGCGCGGACGCCGCCTCGGTCGTCAACAGGGGGCACCTGCGCCGGCTGGTGGACGGCATCGGATTGCTGCAGATCGACTCCGTCAACGTCCTCGCCCGCGCCCACTACCTGCCGATCTTCTCCCGGTTCGGGCCGTATCCGGTCGACGTCCTGGACGGCGCCGCCTGGCCGCAACGCCCGGCCCACCGCACGCTGCTCGAGTCGTGGGCGCACGTGGCATCGCTGATCCCGGTCGAGACCGAGCCGCTGCTGCGCTGGCGGCAGGAGCAGTTCGCCGCCCGCTGGACCGCCGACGGCGGGTCGTTCGCCGAGCACGCGGAGTTCGTCGACGAGGTGCTCCGGGTGATCACCGAGCAGGGGCCGGTCTCGGCCGGCGACGTCGAGAAGGCGCTGGAGGCACCGGGGAAGGGCCGACCCGGGTGGTGGGAATGGTCGCTGACCAAACGCATCTGCGAGTACCTGTTCATCAGCGGCCGCACCGCGGTCGCCCACCGGCGCTCCTTCGAGCGCCGGTACGACCTCCGGGAGCGGGTGGTGCCGCCGGAGATCCTGGCGCTGCCCACTCCCGACGAGTCCGACGCCAAGCGCCGGCTGATCGAGATGGCTGCCCGGCACCACGGCATCGGAACCGCAGCCGACCTCGCCGACTACTACCGGATCAAGACCGCGGAAGCGCGCACGGCGTTGGCCGAGCTCGTCGAAGAGGGCACCGTGCTGCGGGTCGAGGTGCAGGGCTGGTCCGAGCCCGGCTACCTGCATGCCGACGTGAAACTTCCACGAAAGGTGTCAGGGCGCGCGCTGCTGTGTCCGTTCGACCCGTTGATCTGGGAGCGGGCCCGGACCGAGCGGCTCTTCGACGTCCGGTACCGGATCGAGATCTACGTCCCGGAGCCCAAACGGGTCTACGGCTACTACGTGTTCCCGCTGCTGCTGGGCGACCGGATCGTCGGCCGCTTCGACCTGAAGGCAGACCGGGCGGCCGGCACCCTGCTGGTGCAGGCATCCTGGCTCGAGCCCGGCGAGCAGGCCGGCCCCGTCGCCGAGGCGGCGGCACTCGAACTGGCCAGGATGGCCCGCTGGCTCGGCCTCGACGCGGTCCAGGTGCGGCCGAAGGGCGATTTGGCGCGGTCGCTGGCCGCCGCGGTCCGGACGGCTCGGGTGGGTGCTGCCGCGCCGGTGACGTAGCTCTGAGGTCGCGGCCAGGACGGGACCGATAGCCTGCGGCGATGAGCTTCGCGCCCACCAGGACAGTTCCGGCCGGCGTCTGCGCCGGCCACCCGGACACCGCGAGGGCCGGGCTGGGCGTGCTCGAGCGCGGCGGATCCGCCGCGGACGCCGTCGCGGCGATGGTGTTGGCCGGCTGCGTCTCCGAGACGATCTTCACCGGCCTGGGCGGCGGCGGCTTCGCCACCACCTACGACGCGGCCTCCGGCGCCGTTGAGTGTCTGGACTTCTTCGTCGCGGTACCCGGTCTGGACGGCACGGTGGCCGGCCCGGCCCAGTCGATCGAGGTGTCGTTCAACGGCGTCCGGGTGCCGTACACGATGGGCGGACCGACGGTGGCGGTGCCCGGAACTCCGGCCGGCGTAGAACAGCTGCACCGGCGGCACGGGCGGCTGCCGTGGACCGACATCGTCACGCCGGCGAGGGATCTCGCCGAGATCGGGGCACCCTTCCCGGCCGAGCACGCCGCATTGCTGCCGGACATCTCGCCGGCGATGATCCCCGGTGCCGGCCTCGACGCCTATTGGCGCGGCGACCCGGGTACCGGTCGGCATCTGCGGGAGGGGGAGTTGCTGCTGCATCCCGGCCTGGCCCGGTCGCTGGAGGCCTACCGCGAGCATGGCGCGGCGGCCCTGATGTCCGGTGACTTCGTCGCCCGCACGGTGCAGACGGTGCGAGCCGATGGCGGCGCGCTGTCGGCGGCCGACTTCGACGCCTACCGGGTGCGGGACCTGGAGCCTGGTCGGATCCCGTTCGGACCCGGCACCATCCGGGTGCGGACCAACGACCTGGATTCGTTCGGCGGCACCGCCGGCGCCCTGGACGTCGATGCGGTCCGGGCAGGTGGTGTCGCCCGGGCGCTGGCCCTGGCCGGGGCCTTGCGAGCCCCGGCCCGGCGGGCCGAGACCACCAGCGTCGCGGCGGTCGATCGCGACGGGAATGCCTGTGCGGCAACGCATTCGCTGGGCCTCGGATCAGGAGTCTGGACCGACGGGGTGCATGCCAATTCCATGCTCGGCGAGGGTGAGCTGCTCCGCGGCGACCTGGTGCCGGGGGAGCGGATGGGCTCGATGATGGTGCCGCTGGTGGTGACCGGTCCGGACGGCGAACTGCTGGCGGTGGGTGGTGCTGCCGGTGGGTCCCGCATCCGGCCGGCCCTGCTGACCGTGCTGGCCGGCGTCCTGCTCGAGGGGCTGCCGGTCCGGGCGGCGATCGAGGCGCCGCGGCTGGTGGCCACCCCCGACACCGTCCACCTGGAACCGGGATTCCCGCCCGAGGTGGCCAGGGCGTTGGAGGCCGACGGCAACCGGGTGGTCGAATGGACGGTGCAGGCGACGTATTTCGGCGGGGTGGCGATGATCACCGCAGACGGCCCCGCAGCCGACCCCCGCCGCGGTGGCCTGGCGCTGCTGCTGGACTGACGCGAGCGCCACCGGCCCGCCGACCGCGGTGATCATGGTGGGCAGCACCACTTTTACGGCGTGTCGCGCGATTTCGTCGGCGTGTCCGGTGCTGTCCACCATGATCAACTTTTGGCGTTGGACGAGTCGGCCTGGGCAGGGTCGGCGGGGGCGCCGGAACCCGGACCAGGCTCGAGGGCGACGGTCGGCAGCAGCCGGTCCATCCAGCCGGGTAGCCACCAGGCCCGCCGGCCGAGCAGTCCCATCACCGCAGGGACCACCAGGCAGCGGATCACCAGGGCGTCGACCAGCACGGCGACGGCGAGACCCAGACCGAATTGCTGGAGCATCCGGTCCGGGCTCAGCAGGAACGCCGCGAACACCACGATCATGATCGCGCCAGCTGCCGTGATCACTCCGCCGGTGGCGGCGAGTCCCTCCCGGACGGCGCGCACCGGGTCGCCGCTCCGCCGCCACTCCTCGTGCATCCGGGAAACCAGGAAGACCTCGTAGTCCATCGACAACCCGAAGACAATGGCGAAGATCATCACCGGCACGAACGCCTCGACCGGGCCCGGCTGAACACCGAACAGACCGTGCTGGAAGACCAGCGTCACCACTCCGAGCGACGCCGCGATGCTCAGAATGTTCAGCGCCGCGGCCTTGATCGGGACGGCCAGCGACCGGAAGACGACCATCAGCAGCAGCGCGGACAGTCCGACCACGGTGAGGACGAACCAGGGCAGCCGGGTGCTGACGGCGGCCGCGAAGTCGGCGGCGGCGGCGGTCGACCCACCGACCAGGTAGCTGCCGCCGTTGCCGCCTTGAAACCTCGGCAGCACCTGGGTGCGGAGTCGGTCGACCAGCTCAGCGGTGGCGGCGTCCTGCGGGCCGCTGCCGGGCACCACCAACACCAGCGATGCCGTGCCGTCCGGCAGCGCCTGCGGCGGCGCCACCGAGGACACCCCAGGCGTCGTGCGGAGCACCCCGACCAGATCGTCCACGACGCCGGGTTCCGCCTGCGCGAGGACGACCAGCGGTCCGTTGACGCCGGGTCCGAAGCCGTTGGCGAGGAGGTCGTACGCGGCGCGGCTGGTCGTGTCCGGGGCATCGGTGCCCGCGTCGGCGATGCCCAGCCGCATGCCGAGCGCCGGCAGCGCCATCGCACCCAGGACGAGCAGTCCGAGCGCCATCGCCGACCACGCGTGACGGCGGACCGACGCGGCCCAACGCCGCCACCGCTGCCCCGGCTCGCGACGGACCCGCCGCGCCCGCCGGCGAATGCTCCGCTCGATCCGGTTGCCGAAGATGCTGAGCAGCGCGGGCAGCAGAGTGAGCGAGGCGATCATGGTCACCAACACCGTCAGCGCCACCGCCAGCGCGATGCCCTGCAGCGATCCGAGGCCGAGGGTGAGCAGCCCGAGGAGGGCGATCATCACCGTCACGCCGGCGAACAGCACCGAGCGGCCCGCGGTGTCCAGCGCGGTACGGGCGGCAGCGTCCCGGTCGGCGCCGCGCAGCAGTTCGCTCCGATAGCGGGCGAAGATCAGCAGGGCGTAGTCGATCCCGACACCCAGCCCGACCAGCACCATCAGCGGCGCGACATAGTCGGGCACGGTGGTCAGGTGCGAGACCAGCGCGATGAGGCCCAGCGTGCTGCCCACCGCGACGACGGCGGTGATCAGCGGCAGGCATGCCGCGAGCACCGACCCGAACATCAGCAGCAGGATCACCAGCGCGGCCAGAATGCCCAGACCTTCGGCGGGTCCGCCGCCACTCCCCTCGGCCGATCGGATGGCATCGCCGCCCAGCTCGACCCGCAACGACCCCTTGGCCGCGGCGCGGGCGGTGGCGATCACCGCCCGGACCGCCTCGGGCGGCAGGTCCGCGCCGGCCAGGTCGAATCGGACGGTGGCATAGCCGACAGTGCCGTCGTCCGACATCGCCCCTGGCTCGGCGTAGAGGTCCGAGACGACGACGACGTCGGGGAGCTCACGGACCCGGGCCAGCATCGTCTGCACCCGGTTCCTGGTCGCAGGACCGGTCAGCCCGGCCCCGTCCTGCGCGACGATGCTGACCGATTCCGCGCCATCGGTCGGATCGGCCCGCTGCAGGTAGTCGGCCAGCTGTTGGGACTCGGTTCCGGGCAGCGACAGGTCGTTCCGGTACGACGCGCCGACCAGCTGGGCGGCGACGGTCAGGCCGATCAGCACCGCTACCCACAGCCCGACCACCAGCCAGCGGTTCCGCTGCAGCCAGCCGGCCGACCGCACGAAGGTGTCGGTGTTCGAGGTGTTCCGGTTCATCCGATCGACGGTAGGGAGCGACATAGCCGCTGCCATCTGTCCTGGATCTCGAAGTCGGCACATCGGTGGGGGTGGCCGATGTCTGCACCAGGCGACAGCGGGAAACGCCTTGCTGCGGGATGCCCTCGATGCGCAGAGTTCCTACCCTGGAGCGATGGAGCACACCAACGGTGCGGCCGCGAGCTCCCCCGGGGCACCGACGGCCCCGGAGATCGGCGGGCCGGGCCCCGACCCTCCCCGCCGCCCGGCGCTGAATCCCCGGTTGGTCGACGCGCTCCTCGCGCTCGGTATCACCCTCGCCGTCGGCGTGGTCGCCGCTGCCGAGGTGCCCGATGCCGGCCCGGTCCGACCCACCGCGTACCTGTTCGCCGTTGGCTTCGGAGCGTTGATGTTTCTGCGGCGGCGCGCGCCACGCACCGTGCTGGTGCTCACCGTGCTCGGCGTGTTCGGCTACTACGCGCTCGGCTACCGGCCGATCGGGATCGCGCTGCCCGCCGTCGCGGCGCTGTATTCGGCCGCCGAAATGGACCGGACCCGGTGGGCCATCGGGTCCGGCGTCGTGCTGCTCGGGGTGTCCGCCTTCTTCCGGATCCGCCAGGAGGACCTGTCCGCCGCCTACCTGTTCAGCTACGACCTCGTCACCAACGTGGCGCTGATCGCCGCGGCCATCGCCCTGGGAACCACGGTCCGGATGCGGCGCGACGCCCACCGGCAACAGCAGCGGCTCGGCGACCTGATGGCGGCGGAGTCCGCGATGCGGGCTGCCGAGCGGCTGCAGGCCGAACGGATGCGGATCGCTCGCGACCTGCACGACGCGGTCGGCCATTCGCTGTCGGTCGTCGCCGTGCAGAGCAACGTAGCCGCCGAGGCGCTCGATCGTCACGACGACGGGTCGGCCGCCAGAGCCGTCGAAGCGATCCGCAGCACCGCGTCCGCCACGATCCGCGAGTTGCGCACCACAGTTCGGGTGCTCCGCTCGCCGGTGCCCGCGGACGAGCCCACCCGGTCGGTGCTCGGTTTGGCCGGCCTGGACAGGCTGGCCCAGACCGCCAGGGATGCGGGCATCCAGGTCACCACCGCGGTCGACTCCGGTCAGGTGTTGCCGGCGGCGATCGACAGCGCGGCCTACCGGATCGTGCAGGAGGCGCTCACCAATGTGATCCGGCACTCGGGTGCGCGCGCGGCGACGGTCACCGCGCGGGTGCACGGCGACCGGCTGGATCTCGAGATCGCCGATGACGGGCGGGGAATCGTGGCGGACGGCAGCGTCGGCGACCCGGCTCGACCGGCGGTGACGCCGCCGGTCACGGCGTGCTGGGGATGCGCGAACGGGCCACCCTCCTCGGCGGCCGGCTGACCGCGACCAACGGAGCGCACGGCGGATTCGTGGTCTGCGCCGAGCTGCCCGCGCACCTCGGCCGATGATCCGGGTCGTGCTCGTCGACGACCAGGAGCTGGTGCGAACCGGATTGCGCAGCCTGGCTGAGAACGACGGCGACATCAGTGTTGTCGCCGAGGCCGCCAACGGTCGCAGTGGTCTGCACGCGGTGCGGGAGACGCGGCCGGACGTGGTCCTGATGGACATCCGGATGCCCGAGCTCGACGGACTGGCGGCCACCGCATCGATCGTGGCCGACGCGGACCTGAGCGGCGTCCGGGTGCTGATCATGACGACGTTCGACGACGACGACGACGTGTTCGAGGCCATCCGGGCCGGTGCCGCGGGCTATCTCCTCAAGGACATCTCGCCCACCGATCTCCGGCAGGCGATCCGGGTGGTCGCGGCCGGGCAGTCGCTGCTCTCACCGGCGATCGCGGGCAAGCTCATGCGGTCCTTCGCCGCGGGCCGCCAGTGGAAGGTGGACGACACCCCGCTCCGCCTGCTGACCGACCGCGAGAAGCAGGTCCTCGTCGAGATAGCGAAGGGGTGCTCCAACGACGAGATCGCCCGCACCCTGTACCTGAGCCCCGCCACCGCGCGGACGTATGTGAGTCGACTGCTGAGCAAACTGCATGCCAGGGACCGCTCCCAGTTGGTGGTGCTCGCCTACGAGACCGGTCTGGTCCAGCCCGGCGGGTGAGAAACCGGCGACCGCCGTGACGCCGCCCGGCGTCGCCCGGTGACGACATCGGGGTGCGCATCGGACGTCACCGGCTACCGACAGCGGCCGGATGTGCGTGGGTGTCGGCGCTCGTAGCGTCGGCACCGTGCCAACCCGAGTCGCCCGCCGCACATTCCGCATCCGCAACCTGGCTCTTACAGCCACGGCGACGGCCGTGCTGGCGCTCCTCGGCGGCTGTCGTGGCGACATCACCGACGCGCCGGAAACTCCGACGCGACCGGCGGCCGCCGGCGTGCCAGGGCCCGAGGTCCGGCCGAGTTCCGGCGCCGGGCTGCCCATCCCGCCACTGGCGCCCTCGACCGTCACCCCGGACGGGACAAGGGTTTTCACCCTGACCGCCCAACCGGGGGAGATGACGTTCGGCGGTACCAGCGGCACCCGGACGGCGACCTACGGATACAACGGACCGTTCCTCGGACCGACCCTGCGGGCGACCCGCGGCGAGCGGGTGGCGGTCGAGTTCACCAACCGGCTTCCGGAGCCGACCACGCTGCACTGGCACGGGATGCATCTGCCGGCTGCCATGGACGGGGGTCCGCACCAGGTCGTCGCACCCGGGTCGACCTGGCGCCCCTCGTGGCAGATCAACCAGCCCGGCGCAACGCTCTGGTACCACCCCCATCCGCACGGACGATCGGAGGGTCAGCTCTATCGAGGCCTGGCCGGGCTGTTCATCATCGACGACGTCGACACCGCGGCGGCCGGCCTGCCGAGCAGCTACGGCGTCGACGACATCCCGGTGATCGTGGCGGACAAGGACATCGACGCCGCCGGCCGCCTCACCCTGGACCACAGCGGCAATGAGATCGGCACCCTCGGCCACACGATCACGGTCAACGGCGCCGTCGACGCGGTCCTCGGGGTCAGCACCACGAAGGTCCGGCTGCGGCTGCTGAACGCCTCCACCGCCAGGACCTACAGCTTCGGCCTCGACGACAACCGGCCATTCGCCCTCGTGGCGACCGACGGTGGGCTCCTCCGCGGCCCGGTCGACCTGTCCCGGATCCGGCTCTCGCCCGGCGAACGGGCGGAGATCGTCGTCACGATGGCGCCGGGCGCGCAGACGATGCTGCGGTCCTATCCGCCGGATCTTGGGGCCGTGGTGGTGCCGTTCGCCTTCGGCGGCACCGACACCTTCGACGTGCTGCGGCTGGACGCCGCCGCCACCCTCGCTGCCTCCGCCACGATGACGCCGGTTCTCAGCAGCTTCGGCCTACGCGAGTCGGATGCGACGGTGACCCGGAATTTCGAACTGGAGGATCGGCGGATCAACGGGAAGTCCATGGACCTGAACCGGATCGACGAGACAGTGATCGTCGGTACCACCGAGATCTGGCAGGTCAGCAGCCGCAATCCGTATCCGCACAATTTCCATATCCACGATGTCCAGTTCGAGGTACTGAGCATCGACGGTGGAACGCCGCCGCCCGAGCTGACCGGGCGCAAGGACACCATCTACCTGGAACCGCACCGGAGCTACCGGCTGATCATGAGGTTCAGCGACTACCCGGATCCGGCGTCGCCCTACATGTTCCACTGCCACCTGCTGCTGCACGAGGACGAAGGGCTGATGGGTCAGTTCGTCGTGGTCGAGCCGGGAGGTCATGCCGCGGTCCCGCCGATGTCCGGCGACGGGGGCCAGATGGATCATCACTGAACAGGACAACGCCCGACCGGCGGCGTGCCGACCGGGCGTTGCCCGATATGGAGAGCGAGCCAGTTCAGACGTGGACCGCCCGGCGCAGCCGGATGTCGCCTGACGTGGTCTTGACGCGGATATCCAGGGCCGGCGCGCCGACGGAATCGGTCGGCTCGTCGGTGACGTCGAAGTCGGTGCTGGTGTCGCCGGAGAGGGTGTTGAGGGCGATGGTCGCGGCGGAGCCCGGGTGCACGCCGATCTCGACGTCACCGGAGACCGCGACCGCCTCGACCGCGCCGCGCACCGCATCGGCGATCCGGATGTCGCCGGAGACGGTGCGAGCGGTGACCGAGCCGGCCGGGGACTCGATCCGCACGTCGCCCGAGGTCGAGGAGACCGTCGCGGTCCCGCCGACGTCGCCGACGGTGATGTCGCCCGAGGCGGTGCGGGCATCGAGTTCGGCACCGGTGGAGGTGAGTCGGATGTCACCGGAGGCCGACTGGATGAGGGTGCCCCCGGTCACCTCGTCGGCCTGCACGTCGCCCGAGGCGGTGCGCACCTCGAGCTTGCCGGCCGCGCCGGTGACCAGGACGTCCGCCGACTGCGACTGGGCCCGGATGCCGGAGCCCAGCGGCGCGGTGACGACGACCTTGAACGCGGTGCGCCAGCCCTCCCGGGCGGGGTCGGTGTCGATGATGATCGAGCCGTTGCGCTCCTCGACCCGCACCTGCTCGGTGGGGTCGGAAGCGGTGTCGTCGACGCCGGGGCCGGCCGGGGCGTGGCCACCCCACGGGACGTTGCGGAGCATCTTGTCGAGGAAGCCGAAGGGCTGGCCGAAAGCGGCAACGGTGACGTCGACGGTGGTGGTGGCCACATCGGCCAGGGTGACCGCGATGTCGCCGGAGGCGTTGCGGATCTCCAGCGTCACCGGCTCGGGGGTCAGGAAGGTGTGCATGGGTGAAGTCCTTTCCGTGCAGGTAGGGCGGGCGGTCAGCCCTGGATGAAGCCGGTGACGGTGCGGCCGCCCTTGCGGCCCTTCTCGATCTTGACGGCGCCGCGGACCGAGTCGGACACGGCACGGGAGATGTAGGTGTTCAGCGAGACGCCCTGGTCGGCGGCGGCCCGTTCGGCCTGCACCTTGAGTTCGTCGAAGAGCCGCACGGTGGTGCGGGAGAGTTCGCCACCTGCGTCCTTCATCGCCCGACGCCAGTCCTCGCTCGCCGGAGGGTCGGGTTCGACGGATCCGTCGACCCCGACCGTCTCGTGGCGGGCGACGGAGATCCTGACCTCCCGACCGTCCAGCCGGAGCTCGACGGTGGTGTCCTCCAAGGCTCCGGTGACCTCGGCGGCCAGGTCGGAGAGGGCGTTCATGATGGCGAGGCGGGCGGCGGGTTCCATGGCGCCGGCCAGTACGGTGGCTGCGCGGCGGACATCCTCGTCGCCCACCGATGCGGCCGTCAGCAGGTCCTGCCGCAGGCTTTGGGTGTAAGGGGTGAGATCCATGACGCCACTATGACACCACTTCTGACGTCGTGCAACCCGGAACTGGCAACATGGGTGATGTCACCGATCCCGGTCAGGGGTGATCCCCGGGGCCGAGTCTCCTACGATGAGCCGATGACCGCAGCCGCCGCCCCCAGCCAATTCGATCTGCTGCTCACCGAGCAGGTCCGCAACGAGTTCTCCGCGAGCCAGCAGTACATCGGCCTGGCCGTCTGGTTCGACTCGCACGACCTGCCGAGGTTGGCCGCGCACTTCTACCGCCAGTCGGTGGAAGAGCGCAACCACGCGATGATGATCGTGCAGTGGATGCTGGACCGGGACCTGCCGGTCACCATCCCCGGGGTCGAGCCGGTCCGCAACGACTTCAGCTCGGTGGCGGAGCCGATCGCGCTGGCCCTGGCCCAGGAGAAGACGGTCACCGAGCAGATCAAGACGCTGTTCTCGACCGCCCGGCAGGAGGGCGACTTCCTCGGCGAGCAGTTCATGCTGTGGTTCCTCAAGGAGCAGGTCGAGGAGGTCTCCTCGATGACGACGCTGCTGACCATCGCCGAGCGGGCCGGCGACGACTGGTTCGAGATCGAGACCTACCTGGCCCGGGAGAGCGTGGGCGACGGAGGGTCGGACGCGGGGGCGCCCGAGGCCGCCGGCGGCGTGCTGTAAGCCGGGATGGCCGGCCCCGAACTGGTCGTCCGGCTGATCGGCCGGACCGATTTCCTGCCACCGGGTGATGTGCCGTTCACGACGGACGTCGACGGGGGTCAGGCGCTTGCCGAGTTCGCCGGCCGTGCCTGCTACGCCTCCTGGGAGAAGGCGGTCCCGACCACTGCCAGCAATGCCGGCTTTCTGGAGCACATCCTGCAGGTCGGCCACCTCTCGGTGCTCGAACACGCGACGGCGACCTTCTATGTCACCGGGTTGTCCAGGGGTGCTGCCCACGAACTGATCCGGCACCGGCACTTCTCGGTGAGCCAGCTCTCGCCGCGCGCACCCGCCGACTCCTACGTCGAGCCGGCGGGCCTCGACCCGGCGGCAACGGAGCGATTCGCGGTGGCGGTGGCCGCCGCCGACACCGCCTACCGCAGCCTGCTCGACGATCTCGAGCACACCGCCGGAGACGGGCCCGGTTCGACGCTGCTGCGCAAACAGGCGCGCCAGGCCGCGGCCGGACTGCTGCCGGCCGCTGCAGCCACGGCCGTCGTGGTCACCGGGAACTACCGTTCGTGGCGGCACTTCATCGGCACCCGGGCCACCGACGCGGCCGACGTCGAGGTGCGCAGCCTGGCGGTCGCGATTCTGCGGCTGCTCCAGCAGAGCGCGCCGCACGTGTTCGCCGACTTCAGGATCAGCCGGCTCCCGGACGGCTCCCGGACGGCCGCGTCGCCGCTGGTCGGCGAGGGCTGAGCCTGCATGACCGGCTTCGTGGTCGGCGTGGTCGCGGTGGTACTGGTGGTGGCGGTGGCCGCTGCGACGTGGTGGATTCGACGTCGCGGCCAGTCCTCGCCGGGCCTACGGGCGGCCGCCGAGGCCCTGCACGCCGCCGGGCACGCCGGACCTCCGCTGCGCGAGGGCCTCTCGGCCGAGTCCGCTGCCAAGGCGCTTCCGTCGTTGCAGGATCTGCTCGGAGTCCCGGGGGTGGCCCTGTTCGGCGGGAACGGCACTCTGCTGGCGGCCCTCGGGCCCGGCTCGCACCACTGTGTGGAGGAGCCGGCCGCAGCCGCTGCGGCCGAAGCGGTCCGGACCGGACGTCGGCAGCTCGCCACCTGCGCCCCGTGTGCTCGGCCGGGCTGCGGCGTCAGCCGGGCAGTGCTCGCCCCCCTGATGGTCGGCACCCAGGCCGCCGGCGCCCTGATGGTGCTGTCCGGTTCGGTGATCGCGCCGTACCTGATCCGGGCCACCGACGAGACCGCCCGATTCGTCGGCACCCAGTTGGAGCTGGCCGACCTCGACGAATCCCGGGCGGATCTGGCCAGGGCCGAGGTGCGGGCGTTGCGGGCACAGATCTCGCCGCACTTCCTCTACAACGCGCTGACCACCATCGCCGCCTTCGTCCGGTCCGACCCCGACCGGGCCAGGGATCTGCTCGTCGAGTTCGCCGACTTCACCCGCTACTCGTTCCGGGAGGCCGGCGAGTTCACCACGCTGGCTGCCGAACTCGGCAACATCGACCGGTACCTGACGTTGGAGCGGGCCAGGTTCGGGAACCGCCTGCAGGTGCGGGTCCGGGTGGCGCCCGAGGTGCTCGGCGTGGTCGTGCCGTTCCTGGCGATCCAACCGCTGGTGGAGAACGCCGTCCGGCATGGGCTGTCCGGCCGGCCGGAGGGCGGAACCGTGACCCTGACTGCCGAGGACGTCGGAACGGACTGCGTGATCAGCGTGGAGGACGACGGCATCGGCATGGACCCGGAGCTCGTCGGGCGGGAGGCTCCGGACGTCGGCCAGGGCAACCACGTCGGCCTGGGCAATGTCGACGACCGGCTGCGAGCGGCGTTCGGCACCGACTACGGGCTGGTCGTCGAGACGGCCCCGGGCGCCGGCACCAAGGTGATCGTGCGGGTGCCGAAGTTCGCCCGCGGCGTCGCCGCCGACCGCTGACCGGCAGCCCTCACCGGGCGACTCCCTCGGCGGCGCGCCGGAATCCGTCGTTCTCGGTGGCGAGGGCCCGTCGGATCCGGCGGCCGATGAGGCGGCCGGCCAGACCGGCGCCGCGCCCGATGAGCTCGATCGAGAGGGTGTTGCGGCACCCGCCGTCGACCGGCTCCAGATGGTGGGCGCCGACCATGCGGAGACCGAGAGTACTTGTCTCCCAGACGAAGGCGACGCCCGGCTGCAGTGTGGTCACGGTCCAGACGGCCGGCCGCTGCCACGGCTGCCGAACCCGCGCCCGGCTGCCCACCTGCAGATCGAGATCGTCCAGCAGCTGCACGCTGGTGATGGTCGGCGTCATCCTCGGCCACGACTCGACATCCGCGGTCAACGCCCAGACCTCGTCCACCGGTGCATCTATCGTCAGTTCATGGGTGATCAGCATGCCGTCACTGTACCAAGTGGTACAATCGCTGGCAAGATGACGTCACCACGGGATGACCTGGTTCGGCGCATCGTCGACGATGTCGCGATGCACGGCCTGGCCGACCGCAGCCTGCGCGACCTGGCCGCCGCGGTCGGCAGTTCGCACCGGATGCTGCTGTACCACTTCGGTTCCCGCGACGGCCTGGTCGGTGCGATCGTCGATCGCGTCGAGCAGGACCAACGCGTGCTGCTCGCGGAACTGGCCGCCCGCGTCGACACCCCCGCAGATCTCGTCCGGGCGCTGTGGTTCCGGGTCAGCGCACCGGAGACCCTGCCGTTCGTCCGGCTGTTCTTCGAGACCGTTGCGCACCGTAGGGCCGGCGATCTCACCGCACCGTGGATCAGCGACACGGCGGCCATCACCGCCCGGTTCGGGATGGATCACGATGCAGTTGCCATCCGGCTCGGTGTCGCGGTCACCCGCGGGTTGCTGGTCGATGTCCTGGTCACCGGCGATCTCGATGCGGCCACCGCGTCGCTGGAGCTCTTTCTCCGGCAGTACCTGCCTTGAACGTCGATCGGGCGGACGTCGATGCATTGTCACCGGCCTTTCGGGCAACCTGGGCTGCACGAATGCTTCTGCCGGCCGAGGCCGGCCGACGGCTAGTCTCGCTCCGACCGTGGTGCTGTCCGGCCGGAGGGAGCCGCCGCGGATGCGTATCCAGGTCACGGCCGACAGGCTGGAGGTTCCGTCCCGTCGCGGCCCGGCGACGGCGGGGGCTCCGCCTGCGCTGCTGCGTACGCCGTCGGCGATCCTGAACCTGCACGGCATGGCCGGCAACGCAGCCGTCGCCGCGTCGATGGCGCCGTCCCTGCAGCGGGACGAGGACCCCGACGCCGCACCGCCCTCGACCGACGCGGCGCCGATCGGTCCGATCGACAAGAAGGTGGAACTCAGTACCCCGGAACCGATCACGGTGCCCGCTCGGGAACTCGGCGACTTCCCCGAACCGGACCCGAACGCGCCGACCGTCCAGGCCGACGACGACACCGCCCATCCGAGCGCCGACATCGCCGTGCAGTACCCGTTCAGCTACCAGGGAACGTTGATCTACCGCAACCTGAACATCGCCCAGATCCGTTCGCTCCATCTGGATATCGGTCACGAACCGTCGGTCGCCATGGTCATCTCGCCGGACAGCGGACTGGCAGTCCAGCAGGCGATCACGCTGATCAACTGGCATTGGATGCCCCCGTGGCACCGGGAGGTCGAGGTCGGGCTGTCCGCCGTGCTGCAGCAGACCCTGATGAATCAGCCGAACGCCTCCGGCGGCGGGCAGGTCCAGATCGAGCAGCACATCGTGCCCTGGTTCTCGATCACGCTGAGCGCTTCCGGCATGTTCAGTCCGGCCCAGCGGGGCCGCGACGGCAGGTTCGATCTCGGGCCGGCCGCCGGCGCGGTGATCCACTTTCCCTGAGTCGGCGCTGCCCGGTGCGGTGTGCCCGCCGACCGCGACACGTCCGCCGGATCGGCCCTTCCGCCTTGTCCGGTGCGCCCGGACGGGCGAAGATGACCGGCACTGTGACCGATCGCCTCCCGCCGCCCACCGCGCCCGCCGGTCTCGTGGTGCTCGCCGTCGACGACGAGACGCCCGCTCTGGACGAGATCCGGTATCTGCTCGGCCGTGATCCGCGAGTGGACCGGGTGGTGACCGCTGCCGATGCCACCGAAGCCCTGCGGGTGCTCCAGGACCCTGCCGGCCGGCCGCCGGACGCGGTGCTGCTGGACGTCCGGATGCCCGGTCTGGACGGCATGGAACTGGCCAGGGTGCTCGCCGGCATGCGCCGCCCGCCGGCGGTGGCATTCCTGTCCGCGCACGACGACAAGGCCGTCGAGGCCTACGAAGTCGGCGCGGTCGACTACCTGCTCAAACCGGTGCGGGAGGACCGGCTGGCCGAGACGATAGCCCGGCTGCGGGCCGCGCGGGACGCCGCCGACTCGACCGAGCGGGCGGCCGAACCGACCGAGGCCGGCGATGCTGTGATCGCGGTCGACCTGGCCGGAACCACCCGGTTCGTCCAGCGGTCCGCCGTCCGCTGGGCGGAAGCGCAGGGCGATTACGCCCGGCTGCACATGGTCGGCGGTGCCTCGCATCTGCTCCGGACCCCGCTGGCGGTGCTGCAGGAGGAGTGGGGGCCGGCCGGGTTCATCAGGGTGCATCGCGGCTTCCTGGTGGCCCTGCACCGGATCATCGAGCTGCGGGCGACCGACACCGGCTACCGGATCCGGGTCTCCGGTGGTCCGGTGCCGGCCGACCTGCCGGTGAGCCGGCGGCATCTGCGCGACCTGAAGGACGCGTTGTTCTCCGGTCGCCGACCGGGCCGATGACGGACGACCGGGCAGGCCAGTCCGAACCGGCACCGCGAGCCAGACGGACCAGAGTGGTGCTCGCCGACCGCCGCCCCGGGCCGCGGCCGGTGCGCCGCGGCGCCGAGGTGGACGAGCAGACCCCGATCGGGATGGAACTGGTCCGTGGGCTGATGCGGGCCCAGCTGGCCGCGGCGCTGCGGATCGCGGTGATCGCCGTACTGATCTTCGCGCCCCTGCCGGCGTTGTTCAGCCTGGTGCCGGCGGTCCGGGACGCCGTGGTGTTCGGCATCCCGCTCGCCTGGTGGGTGCTCGGGCTGCTCGCCTACCCGGTGCTCTACCTGCTCGGCCGGTCGTACCGGAACCGCGCGGAACGGATCGAGCGGGACTTCGCCGACCTGCTCGAGCGCAACTGATGAGCCCGGCGAACGCCTCCCTGGTGGCGATCACGCTGGTGGTGGTCGCCACCGTGGCCATCGGTTCGTACGGTGTCCGGCTGGCCAGGACCACCGGCGACTTCCTGGTCGCCTCCAGATCGGTACGACCGGGCTGGAACGCCGCCGCGATCTCGGGCGAATACCTTTCCGCCGCTTCGTTTCTCGGGGTCGCCGGACTGGTGGCGCTGCACGGTCCGGACGCGCTGTGGTATCCGGTGGGGTTCACTGCCGGGTACCTCGCCCTGCTGCTGTTCGTGGCCGCCCCGCTGCGCCGCTCCGGCGCGTACACGCTCCCGGACTTCACCGAAATCCGCTGGGGCTCACTGCGGTTGCGCCGGTTGGCCACCGTCATGGTGCTGGTGATCGTGTGGCTCTACCTGGTGCCACAGCTGCACGGTGCCGGCCTGGTGCTCCGGGAGGTGACGGGGCTGCCGCGCTGGGTCGGGGTCGCCGCCGTCGGGTTCGTGGTGACGGTGAACGTGGTGGCGGGCGGCATGCGGTCGATCACCTTCGTCCAGGCCTTCCAGTACTGGTTCAAGCTGGCCGCCATCGCGCTTCCGGTGCTGGCCATCCTGGCGGCGAACCGGCCGGGCGTCGGCGAGCTGTTCGCCGGCGACTGGGCGCTGCCCGGACGCGGATTGGGTGGTGCCACCCCCGTACCCGAGCTCTATTCGCTGGTGCTGGCGACATTCCTGGGCACCATGGGTCTGCCGCACGTGCTGGTCCGCTTCTACACCAACGTGGACGGCTCGGCAGCGCGCCGCACCACGGTGAAAGTGCTGGCGCTCCTCGGCGCCTTCTACCTGTTTCCGGGGGTGGCCGGGCTGCTCGCGCACCGTTATCTGGGCAGCCCGATCCCGGGCGACTCCGACTCCAGCCTGCTGCGGCTGCCGGCGGCGGCGCTCACCGGCACCCTCGCCACCGTGATGACCGCGCTGGTCGCCGCCGGGGCGATCGCGGCCTTCCTTTCCACCTCCTCCGGTCTGGTGGTCGCCGCGGCCGGGGTGCTGTCGACCGACGTGCTCCCCGGTCGGGTGCGCGACTTCCGACTGGCCACCCTGGTGGCCGGTCTGGTCCCGGTCGGACTGGCCCTGGCCACCACCACACTGGACATCTCGCGGGTGGTCGGCATGGCGTTCGCGGTCGCCGCCTCGACATTCTGTCCGCTGCTGGTGCTGGGCATCTGGTGGCGCGGCATGACGACGGCCGGCGCGGCCGCCGGTCTGGTCGTCGGCGGGGGGACGTCACTGCTCGCGGTGATCGCTGCGATCGTCACCGCCTCGGACCCGCCACGGATCTCCTGGCTGCTGGCCCAACCCGCCGCGGTGACCGTCCCGCTCGCCTTCGCCACCATGGTCGTGGTCTCGCTGGCCACCCGGCACCGGCTGGCACCGGGCGTCGATGCGGTGCTGGCGCGCTTCCATCTGCCCGGTCGCGCCCGCAGCCCGGTGCTGCAGGATCGGGTCTGAGCCGCCGATCCTGCGCGCGCCGTTGAACCGCTCACCGTGCCGGCACGACCGTTCGGCGCACCGCCGGACGACCTGCCCTGCAGGTAGTTCCGTCGCACCGCCGGCCACTCCTACTGTGCGACGCGTCACATGTGCCGCGCGCCAACCGGACGCGCCCTCGACGAGGAGGACCCATGGCCAACCCGCAGTCAACGGCCGACGACACGGCCGCGGTCGATTGGGAGGAGGTGCAGGCCAGTCCGGAGTTCGGCCGGTTGCGAAGTGCCCTGCGCGGCTTCGTGTTCCCGATGACGATCGCGTTTCTTGTCTGGTATTTCCTGTATGTCCTGATGTGCGCCTTTGCCCGGGACTTCATGAGCACCAAGGTGTTCGGCAACGTGAACATCGCGTTGATCTTCGGCCTGTTGCAGTTCGTGTCGACCTTCTCCATCGCGATCGCCTACTCCCGGTACGCGAACAACAAGGTCGACCCGCTGGCCGACGATCTGCGTGAAGAGCTCGGCGGCCAGCGATGAGCGCGGCGGCCGGCCTGTCGCTGAGCGCGGCGGCCGAGACGTCCACCAACCACCAGGCTCTCACCATCACGCTGTTCGCGGTGTTCGTGGCCATCACCCTCGGCATCACCGTGTGGGCCAGCAGGCAGAACCGCACCGCGGCCGACTTCTACGCGGGCGGTCGGTCGTTCTCCGGAGTGCAGAACGGCCTGGCCATCGGCGGCGACTACATGTCGGCCGCGTCGTTCCTCGGGATCGCCGGAACCATCGCGCTGTACGGCTACGACGGATTCCTGTATTCGATCGGGTTCCTGGTGGCCTGGTTGGTCGCGCTGCTGCTGGTCGCCGAACTGATGCGGAACACCGGCAAGTTCACCATGGCGGACGTGCTGAGCTTCCGGATGCGCCAACGTCCGGTGCGGACGGCGGCGTCGATCTCGACCGTCGTGGTGTCGATCTTCTACCTGCTCGCCCAGATGGTCGGGGCCGGCACGCTGGTGTCCCTGTTGCTGGGGATCACCTCGCAGACGGCGAAGAACCTGACGGTGGTCTTCGTCGGCGTCCTGATGATCATCTACGTCGTGTTCGGTGGTATGAAAGGCACCACCTGGGTGCAGATCGTCAAGGCCGTCATGCTGATCACCGGCGCCGCGATCATGACGATCTGGGTGCTGGCGAAGTTCGGTTTCAACATCTCGTCGCTGCTCGGGGCGGCCCGGGACAACTCGGGCAAGGCCGGGTTCCTGGAGCCGGGCCTGTACTACGGCAAAGAGGGCGCGACCACCTGGGCGACCCTGGTGTCCAAACTGGACTTCATCTCGCTGGCCCTGGCGCTGGTGCTGGGCACGGCGGGGCTGCCGCACATCCTGATCCGCTTCTACACCGTCCCCGACTCCAAGACCGCCCGGAAGTCCGTCAACTGGGCGATCGGCATCATCGGCATCTTCTACCTGATGACGTTGGTGATCGGGTTCGGCGCGGCGGCGTTGCTCACCCAGAAGGCCATCACCGACCGGAACCCCGCGGGCAACACCGCCGCTCCACAGTTGGCCGAAGCGCTCGGCGGGGCCGGGACCGGGCTGGGCGCGGTGATGCTCGCGGTGATCGCTGCGGTGGCGTTCGCCACCATCCTGGCCGTGGTCGCGGGACTCACGCTGGCCGCCTCGTCCTCGTTGGCGCACGATCTGTACGCGAACGTGATCAAGCGGGGTAAGGCCACCGACTCGGAGGAGGTCAGGGTCGGTCGGATCTCGGCGGTGATCATCGGCGCGATCGCGATCGCGCTGGCGATCCCGGCGCAGAAGCTCAACGTCGCGTTCCTGGTGGCGCTGGCCTTCGCCATCGCCGCCTCGGCCAACCTGCCGTCCATCCTGTTGTCGCTGTTCTGGAAGCGGTTCAACACCCGGGGGGCGACCTGGGGCATCTACGGCGGTCTCGGATCGGCCCTGCTGCTGCTGGTGTTCTCGCCGGTGGTCTCCGGAAAGCCGCCGAACCCGGCCACCGGGAAGTCGACGAGCCTGTTCAGCGATCCGTCGATCGACTTCCACTGGTTCCCGCTGGACAACCCCGGGCTCGTCTCGATCCCGCTCGGATTCCTCTTCGCGATCATCGGCACCGTGACGTCCAACGAGTTCAACAAGGTCAAGTGGGCCGAGGTCGAGGTCCGGTCGCTCACCGGCATCAACGCCGAGAAGGCCGTCAACCACTGAGCCGATCCGGATCGCCGGGTGCGATGAAGGTCTGCTGCGGAGGGTGGCCCGGGGGGTCACCCTCCGCAGTGCGTCGGTGCACGGGTAGTGATCAGGAAAATGGGTACCTTGGGTAACATGACCCTCGCCCAGACCGAGCGCGCTGCGCTGGCCGACCTGTTCGACGACCTGGGACCGGACCAGCCCACGCTCGATGAGGGTTGGCAGACCGGCGACCTGCTGGCCCATCTGATCATCCGGGAACGGCGCCCGGACGCCATGCCCGGTGCCTTCCTGAAGTTCGCCGAGCCGTGGACCGCCAGGGTCGCAGCCGGCTACCTGGCGAGGCCGTGGGCGGACCTGGTGCAGTTGTACCGGTCGGGTCCGCCGGTGTGGAACCCGACCCGGCTGCCCAAGCTCGACGAGGCGGCCAACGGCGGCGAGATGTTCATTCACCATGAGGACGCCCGCCGGGGTCAACCGGACTGGGAGCCCCGCGAGTTCGACGCCGAGACGACCGCGGTGTTGACCACCATGGCGCGCAGCGCGTTCGTCCGGATGAGCCTGCGGAAGGCGGGGGTCGGGTTCGTCGCCGAATTGCCCGGCGGCGAGCGGTTCCTGCTGCGCGACGGCCAACCGCAGGTTGTGGTCCGGGGCGCACCGGGAGAGATCATCCTCTGGTCCTCGGGTCGGTCGGCGGTGCGGCTGGAGCTCTCCGGTGACGCCAACGCGGTCGCGGCGGTGCGGGACGCGGGGCTACGCATCGGCGTCTGAGGCAGCGCCCGGGCGGATCCGGGTAGGTCAGGCCGGGTTGCGGTCCACCACGTACCAGCCGGACCGGAGCACGCCGGTGACCCGCCAGCCCTCGGCCAGCCGGCCGCCCAGTTGGTCCCGAACCGCGGATCGCCAGCCGCGGGCACGGTCAGGGTCGGTCGACCGCAGGGTCTCGATGTCCTGCGGCACCGCGACCAGCACCCGCTCCGCCGCGCCCACCCGAGCCGTCCGCGGACCGCCCTCGGCATCGGTGAGTGCGACGGCGGCCCCGGCGTCCACCAGGCCGGCCACGGTGTCGACGACCCCCGGGGCACCGTCCAGGGTCTGCGCCACGGCGGGGGAGTCCAGCTCCCAGCCGACCACGAGTCGGTCGCTGCCGTGGCCGGCGTTCACCGCGTCCGGCATCTCGCCGTAGAAGTCCACCAGGTACTCGTGCGGAAACGCGCCGAGCTTGCCGGCATTGAACCAGGCGTTCCGCAGGATCAGCGGGTCGTAGGTCCAGGTGATCGTGCCGATTCCGCGCTCCAGCGCCCACGCGCGCTGGTCGAGTTTCAGGGCGAACCCGATGTGCCGCCCGGCTCCGCGCGGCACGACGCCGGCGATGTGCGAGTGCAGCGAATTGGGGGGCAGCAGGCTCGGAAAGGCCAGGCAGAAGCCGAGCGCTCCGGCGTCATCACGGGCCAGCGTCGAGTAGGAGCCGGCATGGGTGAGTGCGCGGAGCACCTCCGCGGTCATCGGAGGGTTGGTCGGATCCGGGTGCCACACCTCGTCGAACACCCCGATGGCCTCACGGATCTCGTCGAGCGTCCCGGTGTCGGAGATTTCCACGCCGGACCTGCGGGCCGCGCTGTCCGCGATCGTCCTGGCCCTGGCGGTATCGGCCGCGGCGGTCATCGACGAGCCGGGATCACGGCACCGGCCGGGTGAGTTCGGCGATCAGGCCCGCCAGCACAGCGGTCCTGGCCGGTATCTCGTCCACCAGGACGTGCTCGTTGTCCGCGTGCGCGCCGCCTCCCACCGCGCCCAACCCGTCGAGGGTCGGGGTGCCGACCCCGGCGGTGAAGTTGCCGTCGGAGCCGCCACCCACATAGATCTGGTGCAGCGGGCCGCATCCGAGGTCGGCAGCGACCTTCTCGGCGAGAGCGAACAGGTCCGCGGTCGCGGCGAGCTCCAGCGGCGGCCGGTTGATGCCACCGTCGAGGGTGATCAGGGCTCCGGGCACGGTGGGAGTCAGTGCCCGGATCGCGTCGTCGACCCGTTGCTGCTCGACGACCGTCGCGGCCCGCGCGTCGATCGAGAGCGTCGCCACCGCCGGGACGGTGTTGGAACTGGTGCCGGCGGCCGACATGGTCGGCACCACCGAGGTGCCGAGCGCAGGATCGCCGAGTTCGGCGACGGCGAGCACCAGATGGGCCAGTTCCAGACCCGCGTTGATCCCCTTCTCAGGTTCGAGGCCGGCATGAGCAGCGCGACCGTGCACGGTCATCGCGTACATCGAGACGCCCTTGCGTGCGGTCTTGATCGCCCCGCCGTCGCCGGCGGCTTCCAGCACCAGCGCAGCAGTGGACCTGCGGGCCTCCGCTTCGATCAACTCCCGGGAGGACGGCGAGCCGATCTCCTCGTCCCCGGTGACCAGCACCGTCACCGGAAGGCCCGCCGGCAGGGCGGCCAGCGCGTGCAGCCCCATCACCAGCCCGGTCTTCATGTCGAAGGATCCCGGGCCGCGCAGCACGCCGTCGGTCACGGCGAACGGCCTGGTGGCCAGCGAGCCCAGCGGCCAGACGGTGTCCTGATGGCAGAGCAGCAGCACCCGCGGATGATCGCCCTCGCCGAGCCGCCACCGCAGGTGGGTTCGACCCTCCACCACCAGGGTCTCCGGCGCGCTGCCGAGCAGCCGTTCGCCGAGGGTGGCCACCAGCGCGGCCCCGGCAGCCACCGCGGCGAGGTCCGCGGACGGCGTCTCGCAGTCCACCAGGGTGCCGATGTCGGCGAGCATCAGCGGCAGGCGATCACGGAACAGGTCAGGGCCGAGGGGGGTCACCCGCTCACCTGATCAGATCGGCACAGCCGCGGCAAGTGGCGTGGATCGGCCGGGCCGCGGCCCCGGCGGGCCGCCCCGGACGGTAGCGTCATCCGGTATGACGATCCTCTCCGCAGGTCCCTCGGGACGGCCGGGGCGCCCGTTCGGCACGGTGCTGGCCGCGATGGTGACGCCCTTCACGGCGACCGGGGAACTCGATGTGTCCAAGGTCGGCGAGCTGGCCGCGCGTCTGGTCGACGAGGGTCACGACGGCCTGGTGGTCAGCGGTACCACCGGCGAGTCTCCGACCACCACCGACGCCGAGAAGGACGCCATCATCAGGGCAACGGTCGAGGCGGTGGGTGACCGCGCCACCGTGGTGGCCGGCGTCGGCACCTACGACACCGCACACTCGATCCACCTGGCGCGGGCCGCGGCCGCGGCCGGCGCCCACGGCGTCCTGGTCGTCACCCCGTACTACTCGCGCCCACAGCAGACCGGGCTGATCGCGCACTTCACCGCGGTCGCGGACGCCACCGAGCTGCCGATGATGCTCTACGACATCCCGCCGCGCAGCGTGGTGCCCATCGAGGTCGACACCCTGCTCCGGCTCGCGGAGCACCCCAGGATCACCGCGGTCAAGGACGCCAAGGGCGACCTGTACGCCGGCGCCCGGGTGATCGCGGGGAGCGACCTGACCTACTACTCCGGAGACGATGTGCTCACGCTGCCATGGATGTCGGTGGGCGCCGCCGGCATCGTGTCGGTGATCTCGCACGTCGTCGGCCCGCACGTCCGGGCCATGGTGGACGCCGCCCTGGCCGGTGATTACCGCACCGCCCGCGCAGTCCATGAGGCATTGATGCCGGCCCATCTGGCGATGAGCCGGACCGGCGGCGGGGCCGGCCTGGTGTTCGTCAAGAATGCTCTGCGGCAGGCGGGTTTCGACGTCGGCGACCCGCGGCTACCCCAGGTGCCGGCGACCAGGGAGCAGGCCGCCCAGATCGCCGCGGACCTGGCCCGGCTGCCGACGCTGGCCCAGTTGGGCCTCTCGCCGGCCGCGGTGCGTCCGGCCCGTAGCGGCGCGGCATGACGGCCAACCCGCTGGCCCCGCCGGCGCCGCCCAAGGGCGCGCTGCGGATCGTCGCGCTCGGCGGTATCGGCGAGATCGGCCGCAACATGACCGTCTACGAACTGGACGGCCGACTGCTGGTCGTCGACTGCGGCGTGCTGTTCCCCGAGGACGCCCAGCCCGGCGTCGACCTGATCCTGCCGGACCTGCGGCTGGTCGAGTCGCGGGTCGAGGACATCGACGCCGTGGTGGTGACCCACGGCCACGAGGACCACATCGGCGCGCTGCCCTGGCTGCTCCGGCTGCGCCGGGACATCCCGGTGATCGGCGCCCGGTTCTCGCTCGCGCTGATCGCGGCCAAGTGCCGGGAGCACCGGATCACCCCGGATCTGCAGGTGGTCACCGAGGGCCAGCGGCGCACGGTCGGCGGTTTCGACCTGGAGTTCTTCGCGGTGAACCACTCCATCCCGGACGCCATGGCGGTGGCCATCCGGACCTCGGCGGGCACCGTGCTGCACACCGGCGACATCAAGCTCGACCAGCTGCCGCTGGACGGGCGGCTCACCGACCTCGGCGGGTTCTCCCGGCTGGGTGACGAAGGCGTCGATCTGTTCCTGGTCGACTCCACCAACGCCGAGGTGCCCGGTTTTGTCGCCTCCGAGCGGGAGATCGGCCCGGTACTGGACAACTACATCCGGTCCGCCCCGCAGCGGGTGATCGTCGCGTCGTTCGCGTCCCACGTGCACCGGGTGCAGCAGATGCTCGACTCGGCCCACAAGTACCGGCGGACAGTGGCTTTCGTCGGCCGCTCGATGGTGCGCAATATGCAGATCGCCCAGGAACTGGGCCTGCTGCGGGTTCCCGACGGGCTGATCCGGTCGCTGGACAAGGTGCTGGAGATGCCACCCGAACAGGTGCTGCTGATCTCGACAGGGTCGCAGGGCGAACCACTCTCGGCGCTGTCCCGGATGTCGCGGGGCGAGCACCGCGGGGTCACCCTGCAGCCCGGCGACACGGTGATCCTCGCCTCGTCGATGATCCCGGGTAACGAGACCAGCGTGTTCACCGTCATCAACGAGCTGTCCCGGCTCGGCGTGACGGTGATCCACCAGGGGGTGGCGAAGGTGCACGTCTCCGGCCACGCGTCGGCGGGCGAGCTCCTGTACCTCTACAACGCGGTGCGGCCGCGCAACGTGATCCCGGTGCACGGCGAGTGGCGGCACCTGCGTGCGCAGGCGAAACTAGCGGTGGCCACGGGTGTTCCGAGTGACCGGGTGGTGCTGGCGCCGAACGGCACGGTAGTGGATCTGGCCGACGGGCGGGCCCGGATCACCGGTCACGTGGACGTCGGAATGGTCTACGTCGACGGCAACGCCGTCGGTGATGTCGGCGAGAACACCCTGTCCGACCGGCTCATCCTGGGGGAGGGCGGGTTCATCTCCATCACGGTGGCGATCGACTCGCACACCGGCCGGGCGGTGATGTCGCCGACGGTCTCCGGGCGCGGCTTCTCCGACGATCCGAAGGCGCTCGACGCCGTTGTGCCCCTGGTCGAGGCGGAACTCGCCCGCACCGAGGCCGACGGGATCACCGATCCGCACCGGGTGGCGCAGTCGGTCCGCCGGGTGGTCGGCCGCTGGGTCGGGGACACCTACCGCCGGCGGCCGATGATCGTCCCGACGGTGCTGGCGGTCTGACCGATGGCCGACGAGATCTACCACCTGTCCCTGGTTTCCGACTGGGAGGACGCGGTGCGGGCCGGCGAGTACCGGATGTCGACGTTGGGGCGGACCCTCGACCAGGAGGGCTTCATCCACTTCTCCAGGGCCGGCGCGCAACTCGCCGGCGTGGCCGAGCGTTACTACGCAGATGTCACCGCACCGCTGGTCCTGCTCACCATCGACGCCGACGGGTTGGCGATCGTCGACGAGCCGCCCGCGCCCGGCAGCCCGGAGCGCTACCCGCACCTGTACGGTCCGCTGCCGCTGACCGCGGTGGTGGCCGTGACCCCGATGGCCCGGGACGGCGACGGCGCGCTCGGCCCGCTGCCGTAGCTGCGAGCCCGCCGGCGCGGCGGTCAGCGAGCCGCAGCCGAGCGCAGCACCCCGTGCGGGTCGGCCAGCAGCGGGTCGAAAGCCATCTCGGCCGCGCCCAGCAGGGTGGAGTCACCGCCGAGATCCGGTACCACCAGCCGCACCTCCTGACGCCTGCCGACCAGCGACGCCGCCACCGCGGCCGACACCGAGTCGGCGGCCACCGGGAGGATCTCCCGCAGCGCCCCACCGAACACGACCACCTCGGGACTGAACGCGTTCACCAGGTTCGCCACGCCGACGCCGAGCCAGTGGGTGATGTCCCGGATCGCTCGCCTGGCGGCCACATCGCCTTCGTCCGCGAGCCGGACGACGTCGGCGGCCCCCAGCCCCTGTCCGGCGCGGCCGGCGGCGAGGAGTAGCGCCTCTTCGCCGATCTCGGTCTCCCAGCAGCCGATCGCGCCGCACCGGCAGGCCCGGCCGCGCGGGTTCACCTGCATGTGGCCGACCTCGCCGCCGTAGCCGCCGCTGCCCGCCAACAGCCGATTGGCCACGATCACCCCACCGCCGACTCCGACCTCGCCGGCCAGATAGATGACGTGGGCGGCGCCGCGGGCGGCGCCGCGGGTGTGCTCGGCCAGCGCGCCGAGGTCGGCGTCGTTGCGCACCCAGATCGGAATCCCGTCGCCGAGCCGGGCGCGGAGCATGGCACCGAGCGGCACATCCGTCCACCCCAGGTTCGGTGCCTCCCGGACCACGTCCTCGTCGTCATGGACCAGCCCTGGCACGCCGACCCCGATGCCGATACAGCAGGCATCCGGCGCCGTGTCGTCGAGCATCCGCCGGCACAGCCGAGCCATCCGGTCGACCAGTCGGGAGGGCGGGTGGGTCGGGGTTCCGGACGTCACCAGCGAGCGGCGGGCCAGCACCACTCCGCCGAACCCGACGAGGGCGACCACGATCATGCCGACCCGCAGGTTGACTGCGAGCACCACGACCCGGTCCGCGCGCGGCTGCACCCGGATCGACGGGCGGCCCACCCCCGTGCTGGCGCCGCGGGTCTCACGGACCAACTGCAGCGCCACCAGTTCCGCCGACAGGGCACCGACGGTGCTGCGGTTCAGGCCGGTCGCCGCGGTGAGTGCGGATCGGCTCGACGACCCGTCATGGTGCAGGATCCGCACCAGGGTGCCGAGGTTCTGCCGGCGCACACCCTCATGGGTGGCGCCGACGTGCCGTGTGGCCACCTAGCCGCGGCCGGTGGCGGTCGCCCGCCTTCGGGACAGTGCGTCCACTCCGGCCGCCAGCAGCAGCACCAGTCCGGTGATCATGTACACGACGGCGGCGGGCTGGTTGAGCAGGCCCATGCCGTTGGCGACCACCGCGACCACCAGGCCGCCGATGATGGCGTCGATCGGCCGGCCCTTGCCACCGAACAGGCTGGTGCCGCCGATCACGGCGGCGCCGACCGCGTACAGCAGGGTTTCGCCACCGCCGGTGGCCGGGGTCACCGAGCCGACCTGGCTGGCCAGCACGATGCCGGCCACCGCGGCGACGGTGGAACAGATCACGAAGCACAGCAGCCGGACCCGTCGGACGTTGATGCCGGCCCGGCGGGCCGCCTCGGCGTTGCCGCCGACCGCGTAGACGTGCCGACCGAAGAGGCGTGCGGTTGCAGCAGGAAGGTGAGCAGCGACCAGCAGGACCAGCAGTCACCGGGATGACGATCGGCACGCCCTTGATCGAGGTGAGTCGCCGGGTTCCGGCTGCGCTCGATGCTCAGGTAGTACGTGGCAGAGCGCCGAGCAGCAACGCCAGGCTGACCACCTTGATCAGCCAGACGACCGGTGATCTGGGTGACCAGGTTGCGCGCCCTGCGGACCGCCATCTGACGATAGGTGAGCGCCGGCGTAGCCCACGATCACGACGACGTACAGCGCCCAGCCGAGCCAGACCGGCAGGTTCGTCGAGGTCGCCATGATCGCGAGACATGGTGGGGCTGCTGATGCGGATCGTGCCGCCCTCGCCGATGATCGCCAGCAGGATGCCCTGCAGCGCCAGGAAGGCGGCCAGGGTGACGACGAACGACGGGATGCCGATCCGGGACACCAGCAGGCCGATCACCAGTCCCGATCACCGCGCCGGTGAGCAGGGCGGCAGGATGCCCGGCCCACCACGGCCAGCCGTGCTGGGTGGTCGGTGACGCCCAGCATCGCCCCGGCGACGCCGGCGGTGTAGCCGGCGGACAGGTCGATCTCGCCGATCAGCAGGACGAACACCAGGCCCATCGCGATGACGATGACGCCGGCGGCCTGGATGCAGCAGGTTGGCGAAGTTGTAGGCGTTGGTGAAGGTGTCCGGCCGCAGCGCCGAGAAGATGATCAGCAGCACGACCAGGCCGAGGACGGCCGGCAGCGGACCGACGTCACCGCCGCGGACCCGGGCGCAGTAGTCGCGGGACGGCGGTGCGACGAGGGACGCGCGACGTTCGGGGCGAGCGAAGTCGCTGTCCGGCCTCGGACTGCAGCGGGGTCTGGCGTCATGCCGGCTCTCCGGTTCGCACTCGACAGCCGGAGCTCATCGCGAGCGCGATGGCCGCGCGCGACGTGCGGATCGGCGACCTGGATGCGATCCCGCCGGTCTGCGACCAGGGAGCCGCCGGTGATCAGCTGCACGACCTCGGTGTGGGTGACGTCCTTCGCCTGCACCTGGGCGGTCATCCGGCCCAGGTAGAGCACCGCGATGTCGTCGGCGACCGCCAGCACGTCGGTCATGTTGTGGCTGATCAGGACGACGGCGAGGCCGCGGTCGGCCAGCCGGCGGACCAGGCTGAGCACCTGCTCGGTCTGCGCGACGCCGAGGGCGGCGGTCGGCTCGTCGAGGATCACCAGCTTGGAGTTCCAGAGCACCGCGCGGGCGATCGCGACGGTCTGCCGCTGCCCGCCGGACAGGCTGGCGACCTTCTGCCGGATCGACTTCACCGTGCGTACCGAGAGCCCGGCGAGGGTCTCGGCGGCGCGTTCCTCCATCGAGATCTCGTCCAGGATCCCGTTGGCCAGCGTCTCGCGGCCGAGGAACAGGTTCTGGACGATGTCGAGGTTGTCGCAGAGCGCGAGGTCCTGGTAGACGACCTCGATGCCGAGTGCGTTGGCCTGCTTGGGATTGGTGACGTGTACCGGCTCGCCCTCGAACAGGTAGTCGCCGGAGTCGAAGGCGTGGATCCCCGCGATGCCCTTGATCAGGGTGCTCTTGCCGGCGCCGTTGTCGCCGACGAGCGCGGTGACCCGGCCGAGCTGCACCGTCGAGGTCGACGTCGTACAGGACCTGCACGGCGCCGAAACTCTTGCTCACGCCGCGTAACTCGAGCAGCGGGCCGCCGGCGGATCGCTGGGTGAGCTGACCGCTTCCGGGAACGTCGTCGTCATGGCACCTCGAATGTGTGATCGGTTCGGACGTGCTCGGATCGTAGGGGCACCGTCGAGCAGTGCAACGCGGGGCCCGGTCCGTGATCGGACCGGACCCCGCGCTACGACTAGGACAGGCCGGCTGCGGTGCAGGCGGCCTTGTAGTCCGCCGTGCAGACCTTGGCCACGGTGGTGTAGCCGGCGTCGAACGGCACCTTGATGTTCGCCTTGGTCACCCAGACCGGGGTGGCGAAGACCGACTTGACGGTCGCGGTTGCCGGTGGTGTCCTGGCACCGAGCCGTTGACCAGCGTGTCGGCCGAGCCGTCGTTCTTCAGCAGGGCGATCGCCAGCTTCGAGGCCGAGTCCGCCTCCAGGTTGACGTCCTTGAACACGGTGCCGCACTGGGTGCCCGGACGACCACCCGCTGCAGACCCTCGTCCGAGGCGTCCTGGCCGGTGACCGGAACCTTGCCGGCGAGCTTGTTGTCGGTGAGCACCTTGACGATGCCGCCGGCCATCGTGTCGTTGGCCGAGATCACGCCGTCGACCTTGCCGCCGTTCTGGGTGAACAGCTGCTCGAACGCGGTCTGGGCAACGGCGGCGTCCCATTTGCCGGTCTGGTCGCCGACGATCTTGTAGTCCCCGGAGTCGACCTTGGGCTTGCAGCGCCTCGACGTAGCCCTGCTTGAACAGCGCGGCGTTGTTGTCGGTCGGGTCGCCGTTGATCATCACGATGTTGGCCTTGCGTCTTGCCGGCGTCGGTCAGGCACTTGGTGAGGCCCGTCGCCCATCAGCTTGCCGACCTGGACGTTGTCGAATGACACGTAGTAGTCGGCGGTGCCGCCCAGCGTCAGCCGGTCGTAGTCGATGTTCTTGATACCCGGCGGCGGTCGCCTTCTTCTGGCAGGCGGCTCCGCTGTCGGAGTCCAGGTTCACGATCATCAGGACCTTGACGCCCTGGTTGATCATCGAGTCGCAGAGCGCGGCGAACTTGGTGACGTCCTTGTCGGCGTTGTGGATGACGGCTGTGAAGCCCGGCGCCGTGATCGCCTTGGTCAGGGCCGGACGGTCGTTGTTCTCCCACCGCGGGGAGGTGGTGGCGTCGGGCAGGATCACGCCGACGCTGCCGCCGGCACCGGCACCGGAACTGGCCGGCGGCACTGGAGGCGGCAGCGCCGGAGCTGGGAGTGGAGCGCATTGTTGCTGCTACACGCGGAGAGCAGCAGGGCGGCTGCGGCGAGTCCCGCCACGGCCATGGAACGCTTGCGCATCTCGGTCCTTTCCTCGCGCGGCAGGGGCTACCGCGCGGGCAACGGAGCGGGACGTAAGCACCCGCTCGGCCAGCCGGTGTCCGGACGGACGCCGACATTGTTGTGCCCGAGAACATATTGGGCGAATTGCCTGGGCCGCTAGTGCCACGCGGTATCGGTTGGACTCATGGCCGTAACAATCTGATCACGGGGCGCCGGACTACCCTCACAACGTCTAGGGCGCCGATCCGGGCACCGGTCGGCGGAGCGTCACGATCACGAACTGGGAGTAAGCGAATGAACGGTGCCGAAGTCCTGTCCGACGCGTTCGGCCGACTGCCGGAGCTGGTGCACGGCGCCGTCGACGGCCTGGCCACCGACCAGCTCAACGAGCGGATCGACGGGACCGCCAATCACATCGGCTGGCTGGTGTGGCACCTGACCCGGGTGCAGGACGACCATCTCGCGGACGCCGCGGGCGGCGCCCAGCTGTGGACAACGGACGGCTGGGCGGAGCGGTTCGGGTTGCCGCTCGAGAGCGGCGAAACCGGTTGGGGGCAGGCGTCGGATCAGGTGGATCTGGTACGGATCGCCGATGGCAGCGTGCTTGTCGGCTACTACGAGGCCGTACACGTCCGGACCGTCGCCTACCTGGCCGACCTCACCGATGCTGACCTCGACCGGGTGGTCGACGACAACGTGGGATCCGCCGGTGACCCTCGGGGTCCGGCTGGTGAGCGTGATGGACGATTGCCTGGAACACGTCGGCCAGGCCAACTTCGTCCGGGGGATCCTGGAACGGCGCTGAGCTGCAGGCGAGTTCCGCCAGCGCCTGCCGGGCGCGGACCCGACCGCGGGATTCGCATGCCCCTCAGGGGGCCAGCGCGCAGCGGGGCCGATGGGGGTTCGACGTCCACACGGCCGGGCCGGTGCTGAGGTATGAAACCAGGCGTTGGCCGGTGCCCAGAGGCCGGGAGCGGCGCCGGATTCGGGTCACCGGGCGGGCTCGTCCTGATGTCGAGGCGGTCCCGCGCTGCGTCCCACCGGTAGGTGGGCGGCGGGGTGACCTGAGGGGCCGGTGTGGCGACCGGGACCATTGGGAGCGCAGGGACTAGCGTGGTTGCCATGGCCGGGAAGACCTCTGCATCCGCTCGTCCGCGCGCCGCGTCGTCCCGACCGGCATCGGGCCGCTCCGCGTCCTCCCGGGCCCGCACCACCTCGTCAAAGGCGTCCAGCACGCGCAGCCCGGCACGCCGGTCGACGCCGCGGCAGCCGGCGAAGACTCCGAAAAAGCAGAGCGGCGGGTTCGCCGCCGGCATCGGCCGGGCCGTCGGCGGGGTCTGGCGGGGGATGGGCAAGGGCGTCGGCGGCCTGGTGCGGGCGATCGGCCGGGGCGCCGGGGCGACCCGGACCATCGACCCGGTCCACCACCGCGACGGCATCGCCCTGGGACTGGTGTCGCTCGCGGTGATCTGCGCCATCGGCACCTGGTTCCACGCAGCGGGCCCGGTGGGAACGCTGATCGACGACGTGGTCCGGGTCTGGTTCGGCGCGGTCGGCGTCCTGCTGCCGGTCATCCTGCTGGTCGCCGCCGTCGTCATGATGCGCAGCCGGGGCAAGAGCCCGGACCGCCCCCGCCGGGTGGTCGGCGGGGTCGCGCTGACCCTCGGCGTCACCGGCATCGTGCAGGTGGTGCACGATGCGAACCTCTCCGCGCTGGCCGCATCCGACTCGGTGGCCCAGCGCAAGGACGCCGGTGGCACCCTGGGTTGGCTGCTGGGACACCCGCTCTACGTCGGGATCACCGAGGCGCCGGCGATCATCGTGCTGGTGCTGCTGTCCCTCTACGGCGTGCTGATGCTCACCGGTACCCCGATCTGGGAGATCCGGACCCGGTCCCGGGCCCTGTTGGACGTGGTGTGGGGGCCGCGGGGCTCCCTGGATCCCGACCCCGACGATGCCGCCTTCGACAGCGGAACGGTCGCGATCGACGACGTCGCCGATCCGGCGGCCACCACCCGGCTCCGGCGCCCGTCCCGGCGCCGGGTCGCCGGCAGTGCCGCCGATGCCGTCGACAGTCCCGGACGCGAGGACGTTGCGGGCGGATATGCGTCCGAGCCGGCGTACCCGACGGAGCCGGTCCCGGTCCCGTCGGCGGCGGAGCGGCGCCGCAAGGTCGACCGGCCGCCGGTGCCGGAACCGCCGCACGGCGCCGTCACCCAGCCCGTGCAGCTCACCCTCGACCGGGCCGTCGACGGCACCTATCAGCTGCCGCCACCCGCCCTGCTGAAACTCGGCGCCCCGCCCAAGCAGCAGTCGGCCGCCAACGACGACATGATCGGCCGGATCACCGAGGTCCTCACCCAGTTCAATGTGGACGCCGCGGTCACCGGCTTCCGGCGCGGACCGACCGTCACCCGGTACGAGGTCGAGCTCGGCCCGGGAGTCAAGGTCGAGAAGATCACCGCCCTGACCCGCAACATCGCCTACGCCGCCGCCACCGACAACGTGCGGCTGCTCGCGCCGATCCCGGGCAAATCCGCGGTCGGCATCGAGGTACCCAACACCGACCGCGAGATGGTCCGGCTCGGCGATGTGCTGGGTGCCGCGGACGCCAAGCGCGACCAGCACCCGCTGGTGGTCGGGCTCGGCAAGGACGTCGAGGGCCACTTCGTCACCGCCAACCTGGCGAAGACGCCGCACCTGCTGGTCGCCGGTGCCACCGGATCCGGCAAGTCCTCCTTCGTGAACTCGATGCTGGTGTCGCTGCTGCAGCGGGCAACGCCGGCCGAGGTGAAGATGATCCTGATCGACCCGAAGATGGTGGAACTCACGCCGTACGAAGGCATTCCACACCTGATCACGCCGATCATCACGAAGCCGAAGCTGGCCGCCGCCGCGTTGGCCTGGCTGGTGGAGGAGATGGAGCAGCGCTACGGCGACATGCTCGCCCACGGGGTCCGGCACATCGACGACTTCAATCGCAAGGTCCGCACCGGCGAGATCACCTCGCCGATCGGGTCGGAGCGCATCTACCAGCCCTACCCGTACATCCTGGGCATCATCGACGAACTGGCCGACCTGATGATGACGGCGCCGCGCGATGTCGAGGACGCCATCGTCCGGATCACCCAGAAGGCCAGGGCGGCCGGGATCCACCTGGTGCTGGCCACCCAGCGGCCCTCGGTCGACGTGGTGACCGGCCTGATCAAGACGAATGTGCCGTCCCGCCTTGCCTTTGCGACCAGTTCGCTCACCGACAGTCGGGTGATCCTCGACCAGCCGGGTGCCGAGAAACTGGTCGGGATGGGCGACGGACTCTACCTGCCGATGGGGGCCTCCAAGCCGATCCGGATCCAGGGCGCCTACGTGTCCGACGACGAGATCTCCAAGGTCGTCGAGTTCGCGAAATCCCAGGCCCAGCCGGACTACCGGGACGGCGTCACAGTCGCGAAGGCCGAACCGGGCCGCGGCGACGTCGACCCGGACATCGGCGACGATCTGGATCTGCTGATGCTCGCCGTGCAGCAGGTGGTGGAATCCCAGCTCGGCTCGACATCGATGCTGCAGCGCAAACTCCGGGTCGGGTTCGCCAAGGCCGGGCGGCTGATGGACCTGATGGAGACCCGAGGGATCGTCGGGCCGTCCCAGGGGTCCAAGGCCAGGGACGTGCTGGTGAAGCCGGACGAGTTGGACGAGATCCTGACCTCGCTGAGCGGGATGCCGGCGGCGGTTCCGGAGGACTTCTGAGCCGGGCCCGTCGGGGCTCAGCTCTCAGGTCCCGGTCATGTCCTCGAGCTCCATACCCTTGGTTTCCTTGACCCAGCGCATCACAAAGAAGTACGAGAGCACCGCGAACGCGGCATACAGCCCGTAGGCGAGGGCCAGCGAGACGTCGGCCAGGGTCGGGAAGCTGACCGTGATCACCCAGTTGGCGACCCACTGGGCCGCTGCCGCCAGGGACAACGCAGCTGCCCTGATCCGGTTCGGGAACAGCTCACCGAGCAGCACCCAGACGACCGGGCCCCAGGACATGCCGAACGCCACCACGAACAGGTTGGCCGCGATCAGCGCGATCGGGCCGGACGCGCCGGACAGCACCGGATCGCCGGCGGCGTCGTGCCCGGCCGTCCCGAAGATCACCGCCATGGTCGCCAGCGTCACCGCCATTCCGGCGGAACCGATGAGCAGCAAGGGTTTCCTGCCGATCCGGTCCACGAAGGCGATCGCGATCAGGGTGGTCAGGATGTTCACCACCGCGGTGATCACCGTGATGATGAAGGAGTCGTCCTCGCTGAAGCCGACCGCCTGCCAGAGCGTGTTCGAGTAGTAGAAGATCACATTGATGCCGACGAACTGCTGGAAGATGGACAGCAGCAGGCCGATCCAGACGATCGGCAGCAGCAGTCCGCCGCCCGGCGGCTTGAGATCGCGCCAGGTGGGCTTCTTCTCGGACTTGAGGGTTTCCTCGATCCGGGTGATCGTGATGTCCAGGCCCTGCTCGCCGAGCAGCGACCCCAGCACCTTGCGGGCCTCCGGGATCCGGTGGGTGGCGACCAGGTAGCGCGGCGACTCCGGGATGGTCAGCGACAGCACCCCGTACACCACCGCCGGAACGACCATCGCGATGAACATCCACCGCCAGGCCTCCATGCCCAGCCACAGTTCCTGGCCGGAGCCGCCCGCGGCCTTGGCCAGGAGGAAGTCGACGAGCAGCGAGATGAAGATGCCTGTGACGATCGCGAGTTGCTGCAGCGATGCGAGCCGACCGCGGATCCGGGCCGGAGAGACCTCGGCGATGTAGGCCGGCGCGATCACCGAGGCGAAGCCGACACCGAGACCGCCGATGACCCGGAACAGGATCAGCACCCACAGGTCGGGGGACAGGCCCGCACCGATGGCGCTGATGAAGAACAGCACCGCAGCGACCTTCATGACGAAGAGCCGGCCGTTCCGGTCGGCGAACTTCCCGGCGGTCAGCGCGCCCACCGCCGCGCCGAGCAGCGCGGAGGCGACGGCGAAACCGAGCGGGCCGGCGGCGACGTTGAACTCGTCCTTGATGGCGTCGACCGCGCCGTTGATCACCGCACTGTCGTAGCCGAACAGGAAGCCGCCGAGGGCGGCCACCGAGGCGATCCGGACCACGCTTCGGCCCGTGGACGTCTCGTCGTCGAAGATCGATGCCTCGTCGCTGACCCCGCCGCCGTGACTCATGATCGCCTCCCCAGGATTCGTTGCCCCGTCAGTCTGGACACGAACCCCGGGTGGCGCATCTCGAACCGGCCCGAATGGGTGACCGGGGCGCGAACGGTCCTACGGAGCCCCGGCGAATGCGGTCGGGTGTTACCCGGTCAGAGCAGTCCGAGCGCGGCGATCGCGTCGCGCTCCTCGGTGAGCTCGGCGACCGAGGCATCGATCCGGGCGCGCGAGAAGTCGTCGATCTCCAGGCCCTGCACGACGGACCAGTCGCCACCGGAGGAGGTCACCGGGAACGACGAGATCAGGCCCTCCGGCACACCGTAGGAGCCGTCGGAGACGATGCCGGCGCTGGTCCAGTCGTCGGCCGGGGTGCCGAGGACCCAGGAATGCACGTGGTCGATCGCAGCGTTCGCCGCGGACGCGGCCGACGAGGCACCACGGGCCTCGATGATGGCGGCCCCGCGCTTGGCGACGGTGGGGATGAAGGTGTTCTCCAGCCAGTCGCGCTCCACCTGCCCGGCGATCGGGCGGCCGTTCGCCTGGGCGTGGAACAGGTCCGGGTACTGAGTGGCCGAGTGGTTGCCCCAGATGGTCATCCTGGTGATGTCCGCGACGGTGACACCGAGCTTGCCGGCGGCCTGCGCGACGGCCCGGTTGTGGTCCAGCCGGGTCATCGCGGTGAACCGGTCGGCGGGAACGTCCGGGGCGTGCGTCCGTGCGATCAGGGCGTTGGTGTTGGCCGGGTTGCCGACCACCAGCACCTTGATGTCGTCCGCCGCGGCCGCATTGATCGCCGCGCCCTGCGGCTTGAAGATGCCGCCGTTGGCCTCCAGCAGGTCACCACGCTCCATCCCGGCGGTGCGGGGCCGGGCGCCCACCAGCAGCGCCACCGAGGTGCCGTCGAAAGCGGTCCGCGCGTCGTCGGTGATGTCGATCCCGGCCAGCAGCGGGAACGCGCAGTCGTCGAGTTCCATGGCGGTGCCCTCGGCGGCCCGCAGCGCCGGGGTGATCTCCAGCAGGCTGAGCCGGACCGGGGTGTCCGGGCCGAGCATGGCGCCGGAGGCGATGCGGAACAGCAGCGCGTAGCCGATCTGACCGGCTGCGCCGGTGACGGTCACCTTGACGGGGGCCTTGCTCATGGGTCCTCCTCCTTGAGGATCGCGGCGTCCGGTCCGGTGGGTCGGGAGCCGCGGGTCACTGTATGCGAACTGTCACCGATCATTCTCGCGCGGCATCGGCGGCGTCGGCGGTGATCTCCGGCACCTGCAGGTAGCAGGTAGCGCCGGCGACACGCCGAGCGCGAGCGGCGTGTCGCGAGCGGAACCTGCTACCTGGCTCACGGCCGGCTCAGGACACCGGCAGGCGGGCGATGCCGGGCGGCATCCGGGTCGCGGCGGCCCGGTCGAGCAGCCACAGGGTCCTGGTGCGGCCCTGGGCGCCGGCGGCCGGCAACGCCACCTCGCCGGCTCCGCCGAGCGCCATCGCGACCGCCGACGCCTTGCCCTCGCCGGCCACGATCAGCCAGACCTCCTGCGCGGTGCGGATCACCGGCAGGGTCAGCGAGATCCGGGTCGGCGGCGGCTTCGGGCAGTTGCGGACGGCGACCACCGGACGGTCGTCGTAGACCGCGGGCGACTCCGGGAAGATCGAGGCGACGTGCCCTTCCGGGCCCATGCCGAGCATCAGGATGTCGAAGTTCGGTCGGGCGGAGACGATCCGGGCGTAGGCCTCCGCCGCGGAGTCCACGTCGTCACCGAAGGGGCCGTCGGAGGGGGCCATCGCGTGCACCCGGCCGGGATCGAGCGGGATGTGGTCGAGCAGCGCCGCCCTGGCCCCCTTCTCGTTGCGCTCGTCGTCGCCGGCGGGCACGAACCGCTCATCGCCCCAGAAGATGTCGACCCGGCGCCAGTCGACCGCGTCGCGGGCCTGGGAGCCGGCGATCTGGGCGAGCACCTCGGTGCCGGAGCCGCCACCGGTGAGCACCACCGACGGGATCCGTCCGGTGGCCTGGATATCCACCAACCGGGTCACCAGCCGGGCGGCGGTGGCCGCGGCCAGCAGGCTCGGCGTCGCGTGCACGACGACCTCGGTGCTGCTCATGGCGCTCCCTTGCCGGCGGCGGGCTTGCGGGTTGCGGGCTTGCGGGCGGCGGGCTTGCGGGTTGCCGGCGTCCGGTCGGGGAGCTTCCGTCCGGCTTTCGGTTCGGCCGCCTCGGACGCCGCCGATTCGGCCCCGGCAGCCGGTGTCCCGGCTGCCTTCGGCGCCGCCGCGTTGTGCCGGGCGACCAGGCCGAGGCCCTTCTGCAGCACCTCCGCGTACACCTCGTCGGCATCGAGCCGGCGGAGTTCCTCGGCGATGCAGTCGCGGAGGCCGCGCCGGGGCAGGGCCAGGTCGCGGACCGGCTGGTTGGTGACGGTGAGGCTGGCGGTGGTCAGCGACGGACGGACCAGGGCGACCTCGCCGGAGCGCCGTGTGAGCACAACGCCCTGCATACCGCTGCCGCCCTTCCCGGCCACCCGCCGGTGCACCGGGCAGCGCAGCCGGACGGCCAGCCACGCGGCCAGCAGCTCGGTCGACGCCGAATCCGAGGCGCCGGATACGGTCGCCGAGACGATCTTTTCGTGCGGCGGCTGATCGAGTGCGGCGGCCAGCAGACCCCGCCACATGGTCAGCCGGGTCCAGGCCAGATCGGTGTCGCCGGGTCGGTATCCCTTGGGGCGCTTGGCCAACTCGGCCCCCGGTCGTGCCGACGAGGCCGCGTCGGTGATCCGCCGTTGGGCCAGCGCCCCGATCGGGTCGTCGGCGGGGACGTCCGGCGCCGCCCCGGGCCACCAGGTGACCACCGGGGCGTCGGCGAGCAGCAGGGGCATCACCACGGACGCACCGTGGTCGGCGAGCGGTCCGAACAGCCGCAGCACGATCACCTCGCTGGCGCCGGCGTCGCCGCCGACCCGGATCTGTCCGTCCATCCGGGCGGCGCCCCGGCGGGAGCCGCGGGCCACCACGATCACCCGGCACGGATGCTCGAAGGACGCGCCGTTGGCCGCCGCGATCGGGTCCTCGGCGTTGCCCTCGTCGGTGACGATCACCAGGGTCAGGACCCGGCCGAGGATGACGGTTCCGCCGCTCTCGCGCAGGTCGACCAGCGACTTGTTGATCGCCGAGGAGGTGGTGCTGGGCAGGTCGATGATCACCGGTGGTTTCCGTTCTCCCGCTGGGCATTCTGGCGGGCGGTCGCGGTCACGGTCGGCGCCAGGTGCGGCCGTCGCGCGCCATCATGGCGTCGGCCGACGTCGGCCCCCATGACCCGGCGGGATACTGCTCGGGCTGGGCCTTCGTTCTGGCCCAGAACTTCTCGATCGGGTCGAGGATCTTCCAGGACAGCTCGACCTCCTCGTCCTGCGGGAACAACGACGGCTCACCGAGCAGCACATCGAGGATCAGCCGCTCGTAGGCCTCCGGAGAAGCCTCGGTGAACGACTGGCCGTAGGAGAAGTCCATGTTGACGTCCCGGACCTCCATCGAGGGGCCGGGCACCTTGGAGCCGAATCGGATCGTCACGCCCTCGTCCGGCTGCACCCTGACCACCACGGCATTCGACCCGAGTTCTTCGGTGTCGGTGTGGGAGAACGGCAGGTGCGGCGCGCGTTTGAACACCACTGCGATCTCGGTGACCCGGCGACCCAGCCGCTTGCCGGTGCGCAGGTAGAACGGCACCCCGGCCCACCGGCGGGTGTCGACGAGTACCTTGACGGCGGCGAAGGTCTCGGTGGTGGAGTCGGCGGGGATACCGTCCTCCTCCAGGTAGCCGAGCACCTTCTCGCCGCCCTGCCAGCCGCCCGCGTACTGCCCCCTCGCGGTGGCGGATCCGAGGTCCTTGGGCAGCGTCACCGCGGAGAGCACCTTGGTCTTCTCGGTGCGCAGGTCCTTCGGATCGAAGGACACCGGTTCCTCCATCGCGGTCAGCGCGAGCAGCTGCAACAGGTGGTTCTGGATCACATCGCGGGCAGCCCCGATGCCGTCGTAATACCCGGCCCGGCCGCCGATCCCGATGTCCTCGGCCATGGTGATCTGCACGTGGTCCACATAGTGGCTGTTCCAGATCGGGTCGTACAGCTGGTTGGCGAAGCGCAGGGCCAGAAGGTTCTGCACCGTCTCCTTACCCAGATAGTGGTCGATCCGAAAGACACTGTCGGTGGGGAAGACGTTGTTCACCAGCTGGTTGAGTCGCTGTGCCGACGGCAGGTCGTGCCCGAACGGCTTTTCGATGACCACCCGCCGCCACTCGTCGCCGTGCGGTTCGCACAGCCCCGAGCGTTGCAGCTGCTGCAGTACCACCGGGAAGGCGCCGGGCGGGATGGACAGATAGAAGGCGTGATTACCCCCGGTACCCCTGGCCCGGTCCAGGTCCCCGAGGGTGAGCGCCAGCGCGTCGAAGGCGTCGTCGTCGTCGAAGGTGCCCTGGACGAACCGGATGCCTTCGGCCAGGTGCTTCCAGACCTCTTCCGAGAACGGTGTCCTGGCATACTGTTTCACCGCGTCGTGGACCACCTGGCTGAAGTTCTGGTTGTCCCACTCTCGGCGGGCGAACCCGACCAGGGAGAACCCCGGCGGGAGCAGCCCGCGGTTGGCCAGGTCGTAGATCGCCGGCATCAACTTCTTGCGGGCGAGGTCGCCGGTCACCCCGAAGATCACGATCCCGGACGGCCCGGCGATCCGGGGGAGCCGCTTGTCCCGGGGATCCCGGAGCGGGTTGCTGGTGGGGGCCATCGGGACTGCGGTCCTTTCGCCAGGGAAATCGCCGGAGCTGCACGGGAGATGCTCAGCCACTCACGAGAGTGCCGCGCCGGATCCGGTCGAGACCAGTGTCCCTGTCGTGCAGATAGAGGCCGAGCACCGGCCGGCCGTGATCGCTCAGCACCGAGCCGTCGCCCCGGGCCTGGGCGAGCTGCAGGGAGGCGAAGCTGAACGGCTGCTCGGGAATGTCGAGGTCGTCCCCGGTCGCACCCATGATCTGCAGGTAGATGCCGTTGGGGTGACCGCCCTTGTGATACTGCCCGGTGGAGTGCAGGAACCTGGGTCCCCAGCCGAAGGTGGTCTGCAGACCGGTCTTCTCCGCCACCAACGGTCGCAGCCCGGCCGCCTCGTCGACCATCCGGTCCAGGTAGGCCTGGATGGAGACGTAGCCGCGTTCGGGTGCGGTCGCCAGGAAGGCGGCGAGCACGCCGCTGAGGTCGGTCGCGCCCCCGACGACCGTGGGGTCGCCGTAGACGTCGATGCCGTCGAGTTCCAGCGCGGGGCTGTCGGAGTCGCCGCCGGCGGGTGCATCGAGCAGCGCCCTGGTGGCAATCTTCGCCGATTCGACGTCGGGCTGGTTGAACGGGTCGATGCCGATCAGCCGGCCGGCAACCGCGGTGGCGTACTCCCAGAGCAGCATCTGCGCCCCCAGCGGCCCGCCGACGGCGGCACCGAAACCCGAGGTCGGCCGCACACTTTCGTCGTACTCGCCGATGATGGCGAGGACCGCGTCGGGTCCGGCGTCGGCGAACCCGACGGCATCAAGACCCTCGACCACCACCGGCAGGATGCCCTTCCCGAGCTTGCCCGTCGATTCGGCGATCAGCTGCTCGGCCCAGTCGCCGAAACCGACGATTCCCGAACCATTGTCGGCGATCACCAGCTTCTCCGAGCCGGCCGCATGGGCCAGCCCGAGCAGCGCACCCAGCCGCAGGCCGGGGTTGTCGACGGAGTCGGTCGACAGGCCGGGCGCGGCTGCGGCCGCCTCGTCGAGCAGCGCGGCGATGTCGACGCCGGCCAAACCCGACGGCACCAGGCCGAATGCGGTGAGAGCGGAGTAGCGCCCGCCGACGTTCGGGTCGGCGAGGAACACCTTGCGGTATCCGGCCTCCGCGGCCCGCTTCGAGAGCGGTGACCCGGGATCGGTGACCACCACGATCCGGCGTTTCGGGTCGATGCCGGCCTCGGTGAAGGCCTGTTCGTAGACGCGGCGATGCGAATCGGTCTCCACCGTGCCGCCGGACTTGGACGACACCACCAGCACCGTCCGCTCCAGGTCGGCGGACAGCGCCGCCCGGACCTGTTCGGCGTCGGTGGTGTCCAGCGTGACCAGCGGCACACCGGCGGTGGCCGTGATCACCTCCGGGGCCAGCGACGATCCGCCCATCCCGGCGAGCACCACATGGTCGATTCCCTCGGCGACCAGTTCGTCGCGCAGCGCGGCGATCTCGGCCAGCAGCGGCCGGCTGGACGCGGCCAGGGTTGCCCAGGACAGCCGGATGGCCGCCTCCGACTCGGCGTCCGGTCCCCACAGCGTCGGATCCTGGGCGGTGATCCGGGAGGCGACCTTGTCCCGCACCAGGGTGGTGACGGCGTCGGCGAGCTGCGCCTCGTCGGGGTAGCCCAGGGTCAGGCCGACCCCGCCGGGCGCCGAGACCTCGTTCCATGCGGTGGGTTCCGTCATGTCGTCAGCTACCGGCCTTGGCCGCGGTGAGCGAGGTTGAGACGGTCTCCAGCAGTTCGTTCCAGGCCTTCTCGAACTTGTCGACGCCCTCCCGCTCGAGAACGTCGAAGACGTCCGCGACATCGATTCCGGCCGCCTCCAGCGCCGAGAACACCGCGGACGCCTGGCCGTAGGTGCCGGCGATGGCGTCGCCACGGATCACCCCGTGGTCGGCCACCGCATCGATGGTCTTCTCCGGCGCGGTGTTCACCGTGCCGGCGGCGACCAGTTCGACCACGTACCGGGTGTCGTCGTAGGCCGGGTCCTTGACCCCGGTGGAGGCCCACAGCGGTCGCTGCTTGTTCGCACCCGCCGCGGCGAACGCGTCCCAGCGGTCGCCGGCGAACTTCTGCTCGTAGAGCTGGTAGGCCAACCGGGCGTTGGCGATCGCCGCCTGGCCGCGCAGCGCCTGGGCTTCCGGGGTGCCGAGGTCGTGGAGCCGCTTGTCGATCTCGGTGTCCACCCTGGACACGAAGAACGAGGCCACCGACTGGATCTTCGACAGGTCGTGGCCGTTGGCCTTGGCCTGGTCCAGACCGTCGAGGTAGGCGTCGATCACCTGGCCGTAGCGCTCCAGCGAGAAGATCAGCGTGACGTTGACGCTGATCCCCTCGGCGATCACCGCGGTGATCGCGGGCAGACCGGCCGCCGTCGCGGGGATCTTGATCAGCACGTTGGGCCGGTCGACGATCTTGGCGAGTTCCTGGGCCTGCGCGATGGTCCCTGTGGTGTCGTGCGCGAGCCGTGGGTCGACCTCGATCGACACCCGGCCGTCGACGCCGTGGGTGGCGTCGAAGATCGGGGTGAACAGGTCGCAGGCGTCCCGCACGTCGTCGGTGGTCGCTGCCCGCACCACATCGTCGACGTCGGCGCCCTGAGCGGCGAGTTCAGCGACCTGCTTCTGGTACGAAGCGCCGTCGGCCAGTGCGACCTGGAAGATGCTCGGGTTGGTGGTCACGCCGACGATGTGCCGGTCGGCGATGAGTTCCTGGAGGTTGCCGCTCTGCAGCCGCTGGCGGGACAGGTCGTCCAGCCACAGGGATACTCCGGCTGCCGAGAGGTCGGCGAGGGGATCGGACATGATGGCTTCTTCCTTGGAGCTGGTCGGTGGTCGGGGTCAGCGACCGAGGTCGGCTTCAGCACCCTCGAGCGAGGTGGTGCCCCGGGACACGGTGTCGGGTGTGTTGGCGGCGGCCAGCGATTCCTTGGCGGCCGCGACGGTGGCCTCGGCGGTCAGGCCGAACTCCCGGTAGAGGGTCGCGGCGTCGGCAGAGGCGCCGTAGTGCTCGATGGAGACCGGACGGCCCTGGCTGCCGATCCAGCGCCACCAGTTCTGGGCGATGCCGGCCTCGACCGAGACCCGCGCGGTGACCGACGAGGGCAGCACACTCTCGATGTACGTCTGGTCCTGGGCTTCGAACCAGTCCAGGCACGGTACGGACACCACCCGGGTACCGATTCCCTCGCTCTGCAGGGTGTCCCTGGCGGCGAGCGCGATCTGCACCTCGGAACCGGAGGAAACAATGATCACCTGGAGGTCGCCGTCGGCGTCGGCCAGGATGTACCCGCCCTTGGCGACTCCCTCGGCACTGGTGCCGGCCAGGACGGGGACGTTCTGCCGGGTCAGTGCCAACCCGACCGGGCCGGTGTTCCAGGTGCTCTGCTTCTCCAGCACTGCCTGCCAGGCGAAGGCGGTCTCGTTGGCGTCGGCGGGCCGGACGATGGCCAGCCCCGGGATGGCGCGCAGCGCGGCCAGGTGCTCGATCGGCTGGTGGGTCGGTCCGTCCTCGCCGAGGCCGATGGAGTCGTGGGTCCAGACGTAGATCGCCGGAGCGCCCATCACCGCGGCCAGCCGGACGGCGCCGCGCATGTAGTCGGAGAACTGCAGGAAGGTGGCGCCATACGGGCGGGTCGGGCCGTGCAGCGCGATGCCCGACAGGATCGCGCCCATGGCGTGTTCGCGGATGCCGAAGTGCAGGGTCCGGCCGTAGGGCTGGGCCTTCCATTCCTTCGTCGCGGCATCCGCCGGGCCGAACGAGTCGGCGCCCTTGATCGTGGTGTTGTTCGACTCGGCGAGGTCGGCCGATCCTCCCCAGAGCTCCGGCAGCACCGGACCGATCGCCGACAGCACGGCCCCGGAGGCCGCCCTGGTTGCGATGCCCTTGGGGTCGGGTTCCCAGGACGGGAGCGACGACGTCCAATCCGCGGGCAGGTCCCTGGCCACCAGCCTGTCGAACAACGCCCTGTTCTCCGGGTTGGCTTCTGCCCAGGCGTCGAACCTCTGCTGCCAGGCGGTGTGCGCAGCGGCTCCGCGGTCCAGGGCCAGCCGGGTGTGCTTGATGACGGTGTCGTCCACCTCGAAGCTCTGCTCCGGATCGAAGCCGAGGACCTTCTTGGTCGCCGCCACCTCGTCCGCGCCCAGCGCGGAGCCGTGGATCTTGCCGGTGTTCATCTTGGTCGGCGCGGGGAAGCCGATGATGGTGTGCAGCTGGATGAACGACGGCTTGTCGGTGACCGCCTTGGCGTTCTCGATCGCCGCCAGGATGCCGCTGACGTCCTCGCCACCCTCGACCTTCTGCACGTGCCAGCCGTACGCCTGGTAGCGGGCCGCGACGTCCTCGGACAGGGCGATGTTCGTGTCGTCCTCGATGGAGATCTGGTTGTGGTCGTAGAAGACGATCAGGTTGCCCAGCTGCTGCCGGCCCGCTAGCGACGACGCCTCGGAGGTGATGCCCTCTTCGATGTCACCGTCGGAGGCGATCACGTAGATGAAGTGGTCGAACGGGCTCTCGCCCGGCGCGGCGTCCGGGTCGAACAGGCCACGCTCCCGGCGGGAGGCCATCGACATGCCGACCGCAGACGCCAGGCCCTGGCCCAGCGGGCCGGTGGTGATCTCCACACCTGTGGTGTGGTGCACCTCGGGGTGCCCAGGGGTCTTCGATCCCCAGGTGCGCAGCGCTTTCAGATCGTCGAGCTCCAGCCCGAACCCGGCCAGGTAGAGCTGGATGTAGAGGGTGAGGCTGGAGTGCCCGGCCGACAGGACGAAACGATCGCGTCCCGGCCAGTCGGCGTCAGCAGGATCGGACTGCATCACCTTCTGGAACAGCGTGTAGGCCAGCGGAGCCAGCGACATGGCGGTCCCCGGATGGCCGTTGCCGACCTTCTGGACCGCGTCGGCGGCGAGCACCCGTACGGTGTCGACCGCCCGGGTGTCCAGGTCGGTCCAGTCGTCCGGGTGGTGCGCCGTTGTCAGCGCGGTGATGTCGGGTGCGGCAGCGGTCACAGCTGCGACCTTCCTTCGACGGGCGACCCACGCGGGGTGCGGTCGCGGAACGGTGTACGCCGGCCGGCCGAGGCCCGCGCCGGACGAATCGGTCAGTTCTCACCAGCACCGGCGAGCCTAGTACGCGGGTTCGGACGCCGTCGGGCGGGCGCTGGGGAACACCTGCCCTACGGCCGGTACCCGGTAGAGGCCCATCCGACACAGGACCTTGGCCCCGCTCGGTGGGCCCGGCGGACCGGCCTCACCGTAGGATGATCGCGATCGGGCGGCGGTGGCGCTGCCGCCGGGCGACGCCGGAACGAGGAGCGCACCAGAGTGACGGTTGCCAGGTCCGGCCGCTCCGCCGACAGCGGTCCGGTCGGCGCGGCGGGCAGCGGTCGGCTCGGCCCAACGGACAGCGGTCGGATCGCTCCCGCGGAGACCGGTCCCGGCGCGCCTGCGGTCAGTTCAGGAGCCACCGGCCTGCGAGCCAAGGCGGGCGCCTACATCGGTCTGACGAAACCGCGGATCATCGAGCTGCTGCTGATCACCACCATCCCGGCGCTGTTCGGTGCGGAGCGCGCGGTGCCGTCGCTGTGGCTGGTACTGGCGACCCTGGTCGGCGGCGCGCTGGCGGCCGGCAGCGCCAACGCCATCAACTGCGTGGTGGACGCCGACATCGACGCGGTGATGCGCCGCACCCGGACCCGGACGCTGGCCCGGCACCTGGTGCCGACCCGCCATGCGCTGGTGTTCGGAATCGTCCTCGGTGTTGCTGCCTTCGGATTCCTGTTGGCCACCACCACCTGGCAGGCGGCGGTGCTGGCGGTCGTCGCCATCCTGTTCTACGTCTTCGTCTACTCGATCTGGCTCAAGCGCCGGACCAGCCAGAACATCGTCTGGGGCGGGTTGGCCGGCTGCATGCCGGTGATCATCGGCTGGAGTGCCGTCACCGGCACCATCGGCTGGCCGGCCTGGGTGTTCTTCGGGGTGATCTTCTTCTGGACTCCGCCGCACACCTGGGCGCTAGCGATGCGCTACCGCGAGGACTACGCCGCCGCCGGCGTGCCGATGCTCCCGGTGGTTGCTCCGGAACGGGTCGTGGTCCGGCAGATCGTGCTCTACAGCTGGGCGATGGTGGCCTGCTCGCTGCTGCTGGTGCCGGCGTCGTCGTGGATCTACGCGGCCGCTGCGGTGCCTGTCGGTCTGTGGTTCCTGGCGATGGCGCACCTGCTGCACGTGCGGGTGCTGCGCGGCGCGGGGAACACCAATGCCCGGTTCATGACCCTGTTCCACCTGTCGAACCTGTACCTGACGCTGGTCTCGGTGGCCTGGGCGGTCGACTCCGCGGTCGGCCTGCCGGTGCTGGGCTGGCCCTCGTGAGCACGGCGGAACCTGCCGACGCCGGCGCGACGGTCGACGCCGGTCTGTCCGGCCCGGACCTGGCGGCGGTAGGCGCCCTGCGGGCGTTCGCGTCCGGCCGGCCCGCTCCGGCCACCGCGGTCGTCAACCACCTGGGTCGGCGCGGCGCCCGGATCGTGGTGATCGCCGGCGACGGCACCTTCGGGGATGCCGTGGTGAGTTCGGTGGACGTGGCGACCGAGGTGTGTGCCCGGGCCGGGATCACGGTCGGCAGTTGGGATCGGGAGACGACGGCGCGGATCACCCCCATGCCGGCCGACCGGATCAAGATGCGCGGCACCGGCCGCTAGGCCGACAACGCCGCATCCGAAGGTCCACGCTCTGCCCGAGCACCGACCGGCCGATCCCTGGTCGCCAGGACCACCGTTGCCGCGGTCGCGGTGAGCAGCACCGCGCCGAGAACGTGGGCAACCACCAGAGCTTCCGGGACTCCGGTGGCGTACTGGACCAGGCCGATCAACCCCTGCCCGGCGGTCACCCCGACCAGCAGCCAGGCTCGCCGCTGCAGCTTCCGCGGCGCCCGGACCGCCAGAAATCCGACCGTCATCGCGATCAGCAGTCCGAGGTAGCCGAACATCAGGTCGGCGTGCAACTGGGCGAGCACCCGGATCGGCAGGTCCAGCCGTGGGGTCTCGGCGTCACCCCCGTGCGGCCCGGCCGCCGTCACCAGGGTCCCGACGACGCACAGAGCGAACAGCACCCCGACGGTGGCCCAGGTCAGCAGCCGCAGCGGACGTGGGACCGTCGGCTCCGGCGGTCCGTCGCCCTCGTTCAACCTGACGAGCAGCACGATCGCGCAGAACAACAGGGCGAGCGATACCAGCATGTGCGGGGCGACCGTCCACCAGGCGAGCTCGAGCCGCACCACCACGCCGCCCCAGATGGCCTGGAACAGCACCCCGGCCGGGCCGACCGCCGCGATCGGTAGCAGACTGCGACGCCGCGGTCGGGCGAACCAGACGGTGAGGAACGCCCCGAGCGAGGCGATCAGCACGATGCCGGTGAGGGTGCGGTTGCCGAACTCGATCGCCTGATGGAAGGCGGCCATGCCCTGTCTGGACACGGGGACGAGCGATCCGGGATGGCACTCGGGCCAGGTCGGGCAGCCGAGGCCGGAGCCGGTGACCCGGACCGTCGCACCGGTCACCGCGATGCCGCCGTTGGCCAGCACCGCGGCCCAGGCGAACCCCCGCTGCACCCGGTGCGACGGTCGCCGACGCCACCACGGGGTCGGCGCCGGTGCCGGCGCGGAGGTCGTGCTGGTCATTGCCATCGGAACCACCGTACGGTTCCGGCCCACCCGAGCAGCGCCCACAGCGCCAGCACCGCGAGGGACCACGGTCCCGGCGCCCGGCCGTCCTGCAGGACCGCCCGCAGCGCTTCGGACAGCGCCCCGGCAGGCGTGGCGTCACCGACGATCTGCAGCCACTGCGGCGCGTTCGTCAACGGCACCAGCACGCCGCCGATCAGCACCATCACGAACCATGCCACGTTGGCCAGCCCGAGCACCGCCTCGGCCCGCAGCGTGCCGCCGAGCAGCAGGGCCAGCCCGGTGAAGGCGGTGACGCCGAGCAGCGTGATCAGCCCGACCCAGGCGGGATTGCCGTGCGGGTGCCAACCGAGCGCGAAGGCGACGCCGCCCAGCACCACGAACTGGCCGACCACCACGACGCAGACGCTGACGCATTTCCCGGCGATCAGCAGCCAGCGCGCCATGCCGGCCGCCGCCAGCCGCTTGAGCACGCCGTAACGGCGGTCGAAGGCGGTGGTGATCGCCTGCGAGGTGAAGGCGGTCGACATCACGGCCAGCGCCAGGACCCCCGGGGTCGCGGCGTTGATCCGGGGATCCGGCAGGTCGACGACGGTGAGCGCGGTCAGGCCGATCAGCGCGGCCAACGGGATCACCAGAGCGAGCAGCAGCTGCTCGCCGTTGCGCAGCTGGATCCGGAGCTCGGCGGTCGCCGCGGCGGCGACCATGCCCGTGGCCCGCGCCGGCCGCGGGTCCGGCGCGAAGGTGCCGGCCGGGAATGCGGGCGAGCCGCCGACCGGTCGTCCCGGCTCGGGTAGAGGCAGCTGTGCACTACGGTGCCCAACTGTTCGTCTCCACGCTCGCTCCGCTCCTCGGCCGTGGCCGGCCTGCGATGCTCACTCGCTGTCGACTCACGGTGCCCAACTGTTCGTCTCCACGCTCGCTCCGCTCCTCGGCCGTGGCCGGCCTGCGATGCTCACTCGCTGTCGACTCACGGGCGGATCTCCCGCCCGGTCAGTTCCAGATACACCTCGTCAAGACTGCGGCGGCCGGTGTGGATCGCCGTCGGCATCACGCCGACCCGGGCGCAGAACGACGTGACCGTGGCCATGGTGGCCGGTCCGATGTCGCCGCGCAGCTGGTAACGGCCGGGCTGTAGTTCTTCGGTGTCGATCTCGAGCGGCAATGCGTCCCGCAGCAGCTGCAGATCGAGCCCGGGCACTGCGGTGAACTTCAGCACCTGCTCGCCGCCCGCGGTGAGTTCGGCGGGACTGCCCTGGGCCACCGACCGGCCCTCGTCGATGATCACCACGTGGTCGGCGAGCAACTCGGCTTCGTCCAACAGGTGGGTGGTCAGCAGGATCGACACGCCGTCCGCCCTGGCCGCCCGGAGCAGGTCCCAGACCAGGTGCCGGGCCTGCGGGTCCATCCCGGCCGTCGGCTCGTCGAGGAACAGCAGTTCGGGTCGGCCGACCAGCGCCATCGCCAGGCTGAGCCGTTGGACCTGGCCACCGGACAGCCGTCGTACCGGGGTCCGGGCCACCGGGGTCAGCCCCAGGATGTCCAACAGCCAGCCCTGGTCGAGCGGGTTGGCCGAACAGCGGGCCACCAGCGCCAGCATCTCGGCGGCGCGGGCGGACGCGTGGGCGCCGCCGGTCTGGAGCATGACGCCGACCCGCGGCCGCAGCGCGGCCTGGTCGCGCCACGGGTCCCGGCCGAGCACCGTCACGGTCCCGGCGTCCGGTCGGGCGAAGCCCTCGCAGACCTCAACGGTGGTCGTCTTACCGGCCCCGTTCGGGCCCAGGAGGGCCAGCACGGCGCCGCGGGGAAGGTCGAAGGACAGCCCGTTGACGGCGGTCCGGCCGCCGTACCGCCGGACCAGCCCGTGCACACTCAGGGCGGCGGATCCGTCAGCGCTCACACCGTCCGAGATTAGGGCGTCCGAGCCGTTCGGCCCGCATCGGGGAGGCGAAGGTCCCGAGGTGATTCAGGCCTCATAGCTCGGGGCCGGCAGCGGTCCGTCCACCGGTGACGCCTCCGGAATGCCGGAGCGCCACAGACTGAACAGCACCACCCCGACCACCACCGCCGCGACCAGTACCGCCTGCACGATGGTGAACGGCGGGATGGTGCCGCCGTTCGGCATGATGATCACCGCGAAGATCGCCGTGAGCCACACCGTGGTCTTGCGGTAGCGCGGATCTGCGGTGGCCGCGGCCAGCGGCAACGCCGCCCACAGCAGGTACCACGGCTGGATGACGGGGCTGAGCAGCACGAACGCGCCGAGCGCTATGCCCAGCCCGAGGACCGGCGAGATCCGGCCGCGCCAGCACTGCCACATGATCACCAGGGCGATCAGCGCACCGGCGATGGTGCCCAGCGGCTGCATCACGTCGATCGCCGCGTTCGTGTGGTCGCCCAGGCCGAGCAGCAGACCGGCCTGGCCGGCCCCGACCCCGAGGGACGTCGACACGGACAGGAAGGAGCGCACGGTGCCGGGAGTGTTGAGCGCGCGGACCCAGCCGAAGCCCTGGCCGGCGATCACGGTGATGGCGAGGAACGTCGCACCGGCGATCACCGCCACGATGGCGCCTTCCCGGAACAGGTCGGACCAGCGGCCGCCACGCCGGCGGGCCCGGATGATGACCAGGAACGGCAGTGCCATCCCGGCTGTCACCTTGATCGACACGGCGACCGTGATCAGCACCACCCCGGGAATCAGGTGCCGGTCCAGGGCGAGCACCAGTCCGGCCAGCATCGCCCCGATCATCAGCGCCTCGTTGTGTCCACCCGCGATCAGGTGGAACAGCAACAGCGGGTTGAGCACCGAGAGCCAGAGCGCCGAGACGGGATCCATCCCGCAGCGCCGGGCCAGCCGGGGCACCGCCCAGACGATCATCGCCACCCCGACCAGCTCGATCAGCCGCTGCACCAGGATCCCGGCGACGACATGGGTGCCGGTCAGAGCGACCACGCCCTTGGCCACCAGCAGGAACCCGGGTCCGTAGGGGGTGCTGGTGTGCTGCCATCGCCCGTCGACCTGATGGGCCAACGCGTTGTCGTCGCCGAGAGCGTCCAACGGCCCGGAATCGTAGGGGTTGTGGCCGCTCGTCATCATCGCGCCGACCGCGAGATAGCTGTAGACGTCCCGGGAGAAGATCGGGGGAGTGACGACGAACGGCACTGCCCACATGGCCAGGGTGTGGGTCAACTGGGTCCGCGACAGCCGGCGTCGGCGGCCGGGGACGGCCAGCCGGCCGATCAGGAACCAGCAGAGCACCAGCAGGCCGATGCCGCTGTAGGAGATCGCCAGCGAGGCCGGCCCGATCCTGGAGAGCAGGCCCAGGATCCTGGTGCCGTCCACCGGGTTGGGTACCGGTGTCGCGGCGCCGTAGGAGGAGGTGGAACCGACCGCCATCAGCAGTGCACCCGCGGTGCCCCACCGGCGCAGTAGCGACAGCTGGCGGACCTCGTCGCCGTCCAACGGCGCCGCGGGGTCGGTGCCGAAGGCCGTGGGCCGCGCACCCAGGACGGTCATCCGAGGAGTCTAGGACCGGGCGTCCGCTGCCTGGATCCGTTCAAGATCATTGAAGTAAGCCTACCCTTGGTGTCCGGGGCCACAGTGACCTGCGGCGACGGGGCTTTGAAGTCCTCGCCGAAATAGGTCACACTGGTGTTGTGAAAACAATCCGGAGCACCGTCGGCGCCGCTGTGCCCGTCGTTCCGGACGACCAGCCGTCCGAGCACCGCACCCGCGAGGCGGTGGTCCGGCAGCTGATGGTGGCCGGCCCGCTCACCGCCGCCGCGCTGGCCGACCGGCTCGGCCTGTCGGCCGCCGGAGTCCGGCGTCATCTCGAGGCATTGCTCGACGAGGGCGCGGTCGGCACCCGCGACGTCAACCCGAACGTCCGGCGAGGCCGCGGCCGGCCGGCCAAGCTGTTCCTGCTCACCGCGGCCGGTCGGGCCCGGATGCCGCACGCCTACGACCAGCTGGCCGTCGAGGCTCTTGACTTCCTCGCCGACACGGTCGGACCCGAGGCGGTCACCGCCTTTGCGCGACGGCGAGCCGAAGCGGTGCTCGACCCGTTCCGCGATCAGCTCGCAGCCTCGCCCGACATCGCGGGCAAGGCCGAGGTGCTGGCCACCGCCTTGACGGCCGCCGGGTTCTCGGCGTCGATCGAGAAGGTCGGAGTCGGTGAGCAGCTCTGCCAGCACCACTGTCCGGTCGGTCATGTCGCCGCCCGGTTCCCGCAGCTGTGCGAGGAGGAGACCGCGGTCTTCACCGAGGCGCTGGGCACCTACGCTCAACGGCTGGCCACCATCGCGCACGGTGACTCCGCGTGCACCACCTTCATCCCGGCGGCAGCGGTGCGCATGCCCGTGCACGCGGCCGCCGCCCCTGCTCAGACCGCAGCACCGCAGTCCGCATCCGACGGAAGGACCACTTCATGACGACCGCTCCGGAGATCGAAGGCCTCAGCGAATCCAGGATCGAGCAGGCCAGAACCATCGACTCGCTCGGCCGGTACGCGTTCGGCTGGTCCGACTCGGACGCTGCCGGTCAATCGGCCCGTCGGGGGCTGAACGAGGACGTGGTCCGTGACATCTCGGCCAAGAAGAGCGAGCCGCAGTGGATGTTGGACTTCCGCCTCAAGGCGCTGAAGCTCTTCGAGCGGCAGCCGATGCCGACCTGGGGTGCCGACCTGTCCGGCATCCACTTCGACACCATCAAGTACTTCGTGCGCTCGGGGGAGAAGCAGGCCGCGTCCTGGGAGGACCTGCCCGAGGACATCAAGAACACCTACGACAAGCTGGGCATCCCCGAGGCCGAGAAGCAGCGCCTGGTCTCAGGTGTGGCCGCGCAATACGAGTCCGAGGTGGTGTACCACTCCATCCAGAAGGAGCTCGAGGACCAGGGCGTGATCTTCCTGGACACCGACACCGCCCTCAAGGAGCACCCCGAACTGTTCGCCGAGTACTTCGGCAGCGTCATCCCGTCCGGCGACAACAAGTTCTCCGCGCTGAACAGTTCGGTCTGGTCCGGCGGGTCGTTCGTCTACGTCCCCAAGGGCGTGCACGTGCAGATCCCGCTGCAGGCCTATTTCCGGATCAACACGGAGAACATGGGCCAGTTCGAGCGGACCCTGATCATCGTCGACGAGGACGCCTACGTGCACTACGTCGAGGGTTGCACCGCGCCGATCTATTCGTCGGACTCGCTGCACTCCGCGGTCGTCGAGATCATCGTGAAGAAGGGTGGCCGCTGCCGCTACACCACCATCCAGAACTGGTCGAACAACGTCTACAACCTGGTCACCAAGCGGGCCAAGGCGGAAGCCGGCGCGACCATGGAGTGGGTGGACGGCAACATCGGGTCCAAGGTGACGATGAAGTATCCGGCCGTGTGGATGACCGGCGAGCACGCCAAGGGCGAGGTGCTCTCGATCGCGTTCGCCGGCGAAGGCCAGCACCAGGACACCGGTGCCAAGATGCTGCACCTGGCCCCGCACACCTCCTCGACGATCATCTCCAAGTCCGTGTCCCGTGGTGGCGGCCGCACCTCCTACCGTGGCCTGGTCCGGGTGAATCCCGGCTCGCACCACAGCAAGTCGACGGTCAAGTGCGACGCGCTGCTGGTGGACACCATCTCCCGGACCGACACTTACCCCTACGTCGACGTCCGCGAGGACGACGTGTCGATGGGCCACGAGGCGACCGTCTCCAAGATCAGCGAGGACCAGCTCTTCTACCTGATGAGCCGCGGCCTGACCGAGGACGAGGCGATGGCGATGATCGTCCGTGGCTTCGTCGAACCGATCGCCCGCGAGCTCCCGATGGAGTACGCACTCGAGCTCAACCGGCTGATCGAACTGCAAATGGAAGGAGCGGTGGGCTGACCGTGTCGGCACCTGCTACCGCGCCGGAGACCGGCGCCTTCATCGAATCGGACCCGACCACGCCCGGTCAGTTCGGCGTCAAGCAGCACTCGCACGTCGGCGGCCGCGATGTCGGGGTCGGCTCGCACGCCCACCGGGTCGGCTCGACCGACCTGGCCAGGCACGCCGCACCGACCGGCAAGGAGGAGGCGTGGCGGTTCACCCCGCTTCGCCGGCTCCGCGGGCTGCACGCCGATGCGCCGTTCGCGCCGAGCGCGTTGACCGTCGACCTGCCGACCGTCGACGGCGTCACCGTGACCGGAGTGACCGGTGCCGAGGCTGCCGCGTTGCGGGGGATTTCCGGCTACCTGCCGACCGACCTGCTGTCCGCCAGGATCTTCGCCGAGGTCGCCGACACCCTGCTCGTCGAGGTACCCGCCGGGCACATCGGCGCCGAGCCGATCGTGGTCACCTTCAAGGGATCCGATGCCGCGGTGGTCGAGGCCGGCCACGTGGTGATCAGGTTCGGTGCGCACGCGAGGGCCGACGTGGTGCTGGTGCACGAGGGCTCCTCGACCCTGGGCCACGTGGTCGAGATCGTCGCCGGTGACGGCGCGCAGGTCTCGGTGACGTCGCTGCAGGAATGGGCCGACGATGCCGTGCACCTGGCGCACCACCATGTCCAGGTCGGCCGGGACGCGAAGGTGAAGCACTCAGCGTTGACCTTCGGCGGCGACCTGGTCCGGCTGGTGAACTCGGCGTCCTACGCCGGCCCGGGCGGTGAGGTCGAGATGCTCGGCCTGTACTTCGCCGACGCCGGTCAGCACCTGGAGCATCGGCTGTTCATCGACCACTCGGCGCCGCACTGCAAGTCGAGGGTGCTCTACAAGGGGGCGCTGCAGGGAAAGAGCGCGCACACCGTGTGGGTCGGCGACGTGCTGATCCGCAACAGCGCGGTGGCCACCGACACCTACGAGCTCAACCGCAACCTGCTGCTCACCGAGGGCGCTCGCGCCGACTCGGTGCCGAACCTGGAGATCGAGACCGGCGAGATCGTCGGCGCCGGCCACGCCAGCGCCACCGGCCGGTTCGACGACGAGCAGCTGTTCTACCTACTGTCCCGGGGCATCCCGGAGGCGGTCGCCCGACGTCTGGTGGTGCGCGGGTTCTTCGGTGAGGTACTGCTGCAGCTCGGCGTGCCGTCCGTCGTAGAGCGGGCCTCGGCCACCATCGAGCGCGAGCTCGCCGTCATCGGCATCTGACCCACCGCCCGGTACCACGCTGTCCGCACCAGAACTGGAGTTCGACAAGACCATGGCAACCCTGCAGATCCGCGACCTGCACGTCTCGGTGATCACCGACGAGGCGCCCATCGAGATCCTCAAGGGCGTCGACCTGACCGTGGCCACCGGTGAGACGCACGCGATCATGGGCCCGAACGGGTCCGGCAAGTCGACGCTGGCCTACTCGCTGGCCGGCCACCCGAAGTACCGGGTCACCTCCGGCACCGTCACCCTCGACGGCGAGGACGTCCTGGCGATGACCGTCGACCAAAGGGCCAGGGCCGGCCTGTTCCTCGCCATGCAGTACCCGGTGGAGGTTCCCGGAGTCTCGATGTCCAACTTCCTGCGCACCGCCGCGACCGCGGTCCGTGGCCAGGCGCCGGCGATCCGGACCTGGGTCAAGGAGGTCAAGGGCGCGATGACGGACCTCGACATCGACCCCGAGTTCGCCGAGCGCTCGGTGAACGAGGGCTTTTCGGGCGGTGAGAAGAAGCGGCACGAGATCCTGCAGCTCGCGCTGCTCAAGCCCAAGATCGCGATCCTCGACGAGACCGACTCCGGGCTCGACGTCGATGCACTGCGGGTGGTCTCCGAGGGCGTCAACCGTTACCAGGAGTCCTCCAAGGACGCGGGTGGCGTCGGCGTCCTGCTGATCACCCACTACACGCGGATCCTGCGCTACATCCACCCCGACCGGGTGCACGTCTTCGCCGGCGGTCGGATCGTCGAGTCGGGCGGCGCCGAACTGGCCGACGAGCTGGAGACCAACGGCTATGTCCGGTTCACCGGGGCGGGCGCGTCGGCGTGAGGACCGTCGAGGCGGGGAACCACGGCGCGGCGGCCACCTTGGACGTGGCCGCCCTCCGCGGTGACTTCCCGATCCTCGACCGCACGGTGCGCGACGGAAAGCCGTTGGTGTACTTGGACTCCGGCGCCACCTCGCAGCGCCCGGTGCCGGTGATCGATGCCGAGCAGGACTTCATCACCGGGCACTACGGCGCCGTCAAACGCGGCGCGCACGCGCTGGCGGAGGAGTCCACCGACTACTACGAGGGCGCCAGGGCCATCATCGCCCGGTTTGTCGGTGCGGCAGAACCCGGTGAGATCGTCTTCACCAAGAACGCCACCGAGGCGCTGAATCTGGTGGCTTATTCGTTCGGCAACGCGACGTTCTCCGCCGATCCGGCGGCGTCCAGGTTCGCCCTCGGCCCCGGCGACGAGATCGTCGTCACCGAGATGGAGCATCACGCGAACCTGGTGCCCTGGCAGGAACTCTGCCGGCGCACCGGCGCGACCCTCAAGTGGTTCGGCGTCGGAGACGACTTCCGGTTGGATCTGACGAATCTCGACGAGGTGATCACCGCCCGGACCAGGGTGGTGGCGTTCACCCATCAGTCCAACGTGCTCGGGACGGTCAACCCGGTCGACGTGCTCGTCGCCGCAGCCCGCCGGGTGGGAGCCCTGGTGGTGCTGGACGCCTGCCAGTCGGTGCCGCACCAGACCGTCGACGTCACCGCTCTGGACGTCGACTTCGCCGCATTCTCCGGGCACAAGATGCTGGGCCCCACCGGGATCGGCGTGCTGTACGGCCGGGCCGAGCTGCTCGCGGACATGCCACCCTTCCTCACCGGTGGATCGATGATCGAGCAGGTCTTCATGGACCGCACCACCTACGCGGCCCCGCCGGCCCGGTTCGAGGCCGGCACCCCGATGGTGTCCCAGGCGGTGGCCCTCGGCGCGGCCGCCGACTACCTCACCGACGTCGGCATGAAGAACATCGCCGACCATGAGGCGGAGCTCACCGGGCTTGCGTTGCAGGGCCTTTCGGCGCTGGCCGGAGTCACCGTGCTCGGACCGGTCGACACCGTTGAGCGCGGTGGAGCGGTGTCCTTCACCGTCGCCGGGGTCCACGCCCACGACGTCGGCCAGATCCTCGACGATCACGGTGTCGCGGTGCGGGTCGGTCACCACTGCGCGTGGCCGCTGCACCGCCGCTTCGGCATCGCGGCCAGCGTCCGGGCCTCGTTCGCGTTGTACAACACGCCGACCGAGATCGACGCGCTGGTCGACGGAGTGGTTGCCGCCCAACGGTTCTTCGGGGCGGTGTGACCAGAGTGCAGATGGAGCAGCTGTACCAGGAGATCATTCTCGACCACTACCGGGCACCGCACCACCACGGACTGCGCGACCCGTACGACGCCGAGGTGCACCACGTCAACCCGACCTGCGGTGACGAGGTGACGCTCCGCGTGCTGGTGGCCGGAGACGGCCCGGCCGCTGTGGTGCAGGACATCTCCTACGACGCCCTGGGCTGCTCCATCTCCCAGGCCTCCACCTCGGTGATGGCCGACCTGACCATCGGCCGCACGATCGACGACGCGCTCGCGACCCTGGACGAGTTCTCGGCCATGGTCACCAGCCGGGGCACGGTCGCCGGGGACGAGGAGGTGCTCGGCGACGGGGTCGCGTTCGCCGGAGTGGCCAAGTACCCCGCCAGGGTCAAGTGCGCGCTGCTCGGGTGGCTGGCATTCAAGGATGCCGCGGCCCGGGTGGCCGGTGGCGCGGTCGCGCCGGACCCGGATCTCCCGATGGCGCAGGATGTGTCGGCAGTGCAGGCGTTTCGAGCAGCGAAGGAGTCACAGCGATGACCGGACCCGAGACCGTGACGCCGGACCGGACCGGCCGTGCCGCGTCCGACCTGGACGCCGCCGTCACCGCAGCGCCGGCCGCGACCGGCGTCGGCGTGGCGACCCTCGACGACGTCGAGGAGGCACTCAAGGATGTGGTCGACCCCGAACTCGGCGTCAACATCGTCGACCTCGGGCTCGTGTACGACCTGCAGGTCAGTGCGGACAACATCGCCACCATCGACATGACGCTGACCAGCGCGGCCTGCCCGCTGACCGACATGATCGAGGATCAGGTGGCCGCCGCGCTCACCGGCGACGGGCTGGTCGACGACTTCGCGATCAACTGGGTCTGGCTGCCGCCGTGGGACCACTCCAGGATCACCGAGGACGGCCGCGAGCAGTTGCGGGCGCTGGGCTTCAACGTCTGACCCCGGGACCGACACATCTGAGGAGCGCCGCGCTGTGACGACCTTCCCGGGCAATGACGGGCTCGACTACCCCGCAGTGGGTTTCGGTACCTATCTGCTCAACGGTGCTGCCGGGATGGACATCGTCCGGCAGTCGATCCACAGCGGCTACCGCCTTCTGGACTCCGCGGTCAACTACGAGAACGAGGGCGCGGTCGGTCGGGCGGTCCGGTCCGCGGGCGTGCCCCGCGAGCAGGTGAAGGTTGCCTCGAAGCTGCCAGGTCGCCATCACGGCCACGACCAGGCCATCGCCGCCGTCGAGGAGAGCGTCTACCGCAGCGGCCTGGACCAGCTGGACCTGTACCTGATCCACTGGCCGAACCCGATCGAAGACCGGTACGTCGAGGCATGGACCGCGTTGGTCGAGGCCCGGGAGCGCGGGTTGGTGCGCTCGATCGGGGTGTGCAACTTTCTGCCTGAGCACCTGGACCGGATCATCGCCGCCACCGGGATCCCGCCGGTGATCAACCAGATCGAAATGCACCCGTACTTCCCGCAGGTCGAGCAGCGGGCCTACAACTCCGCGCTCGGAATCGTCACCCAGGCCTGGAGCCCGTTGGGTCGGGCCGGCGACCTGCTCGCCGACCCGGTGCTGGTCGAGATCGCCGCCCGGACCGGTCTGCCGGTGGGCCAGCTCGTCCTCGCCTGGGCGGTGCAGTCCGGCGCGATGCCGTTGCCGAAGGCGTCCTCCGCGCAGCGGCAGCGGGAGAATCTCGCAGCGGCGGATGTCCTCCTCGACGACGACGACCTCGCCGCGATCACCGCTCTGGGTCGGCCGGACGGCCGGACCAACGACCAGGATCCCTCCAGACACCAGGAGTTCTGATCGACCGGACCGGTGGCCCGCGGATCCGTGGGCGCAGGATGGGCAGATGAGTCCGTCCAGCGTGCAGCGTGTCTCTCCACAACCGGGGCAGGAGTCGGTGTGGGACTACCCCCGCCCACCGGCTGTTGTGCCTTCGGACAGGCTGGTCCAGGTGCGGTCCGGTGAGCTGATGATCGCCGAGTCCCGTCGGGCGGTTCGGGTGTTGGAAACCAGCCACCCGCCGACCTGGTACCTGCCACCGGCCGACGTCCGGCCCGATGTGCTCCGCCGCTCCGCGGCATCCGGGACGGTCTGCGAGTGGAAGGGCGGCGCCACCTACTGGGATCTGGCCGTGGAATCCGGTGTCTGGCTCACCGCCGCCGCGTGGAGCTACGAGTCGCCGCGACGCGGCTTCGAGTCGTTAACCGGCTTCCTGTCGTTCTACCCGTCGCGACTGGACTGCCGGATCGCCGGCGAGCGGGTCCGTCCGCAGGCCGGCGGCTTCTACGGCGGCTGGATCACCGACGATGTGGTCGGCCCGTTCAAGGGCGAGGCCGGGACCCGCGGCTGGTGACGGCTCGGTGACCGGAGCCCGGCCGGGTAGGTTGCCCGGCATGGACCCGCGACTGGAACGACGGTGGCCCGAGCCGTCGACCGGCCCTGCGGACACCCAGGACGAGATGGCGGCGGCGACCGAGGGCGCCTTCCGCGACGATCTGGAGCGGATCCGTTTCTCGCCGTACTTCTCCAGGCTGGCGGCGGTCACTCAGGTGATCTCGCAGGGCGCTGCCGGTCAGGTGGTGCACAACCGGCTCACCCACACCATCAAGGTGACCGCGGTCGCCCGGAGCGTGGCCACCACCCTGCGCCGCAGCGAGGATGCGCCGCTGCTGGACAAGCTCGGCGGCTGTGACCCGGTGGTGGTGCAGGCGGCCGCATCGGCGCACGACCTGGGCCATCCGCCGTTCGGCCACCTCGGCGAGCAGACCCTCGACCGGGTGGCCAGGTGGCGCTTCGGGCTCGCGGACGGCTTCGAGGGAAACGCGCAGACCTTTCGTATCCTCACCGCGCTGGACGTGCACGACGAGTCCACCGAAGGACTGAACGCCACCGCGGCGGTACGGGCCGCCGTGCTGAAGTACCCGTGGGGACGCTTCGGGTTCCCGGTACCGCATCCGAGTGCCAGCGAGCTCGCCCCCAAGGGCGGCGGCGCCGCGGACGACGGCCCGGGATCCGGCAAGTTCTCCGCGTACGTCCTGGACACGGGGGAGATGGCCGACGTGCTGGCCGCGTACCCGCAGATCCGGACGTGGCAGCAGACCGTCGAGTGCTCGGTGATGGACATCGCCGACGACATCGCCTACTCACTACACGATCTCGACGACTTCCACCGCGCCGGAGTGCTCCAGCACGCAGCCGTGGCCGCGGAGTTCCGCGCGTGGACCCGCCATCGCGCCGAACTGGCGGCGACCGATCGGGAGGTATTGGCGCACAACGACCGCACCCCCGGCCATTCGATCGAGCTGCTGCGCAGGCGCCTGCATGCGAAGGACTCCTGGATCGTCGACGACGAAGCCTTCGCCGTCGCCGTCGGCCGGGTCGGATCCGATCTGGTCGACGGGCTGCTGGCGGTGCCGTTCGACAGCTCCATCGCCGCGGAACGGGCGGTCGGCTACTTCACCTCGACCTGGATCGCCCATCTGCAGGAGTCGACCATCGTGCTGGCCGACCCGCCGCCGCGGTCCGGGCACGTCGCACTCGGTCGGCAGGCCTGGCACGAGGTGGCGGTGCTGAAATTCGTGCACCAGCGCTTCGTACTGGACCGCCCGGACCTGGCGATGTTCCAGCGCGGCCAGGCCCAGCTGCTGACCTCCCTGGTGGCCGGGCTGGATGCCTGGCTCGCCGACCCTGCCGATGCCGGTCGGGCGCCACGTCGGCTCATCGACCTGGTGGAGTTGGCGACCGTCGGGTACCGGCAGCTCCGCCGGGAACGACCTGAGCTGCTCATCGGGCCGACCGGGGAGCCGACCTCGTCCGAGGACGACCTGGTCCGGCTGGGCCGCGGTCGCGGCATCATCGACTATGTCGCGTCGATGACCGACGACCGGGCGGTGGCGGCGGCGACCACGCTCACCGGCAGCACCGGTCGGCTGTGGGATGCCGGTCCGGCGTTGTGAGCCCGGTTCTCGTTGCAGCGTCGAGGCTCTGATGGTCCGCAGCCGGCCCGCACCCGGCGGGGGCACCGTGGTGGAGATCGAGCCCGCCCGGCTGGCCGGCTGGGTGAACCGGTTCGCCGGCCGCAACGACGGCCTGGCCGCCATCGACATCGAGGAGGCCCGTGTGGTGCTGCGTGGTGGTGACGGCACCACCGCGTCCATCGCGGTCCCGTTTCCGCCGTTCGTCGTCGGCCACCGGGAGCCGGTCGAGGCCGTGCTGGACCACGTCGCGAGCATCGGTGCGACGGCGGTGGTGCTGGTCCGGGCCGGGGCCTACTCGATCGGCGTGGTGAAGGACGGCACGGTGCTCAGTTCCACCACCGACCGGCAGTACGTGCAGGGCCGGACGGCCGCGGGCGGATGGTCGCAGCAGCGGTACGCGCGCCGCCGGGGCAATCAGCTCCGGGCGTCCCAGCAGTCCGCCGTCGAGGCAGCGGTCCGGATCCTGACGCCGATCATGGGAACCCTGCAGGCGGTGGTCGTCGGGGGTGACGGGCCGTCGCTGGCCACGGTGCTGGACGACCCGCGGCTCTCGGCGTTGAACGCGTTGCCCCGCAGGACCTTCGGCGACGTCGCCGAACCACGGCGGGCAGTACTGGACGAGATTGCCGCCCGGACCCTCACCGTGGAGATCACCGTCCGCAGCCCGTGACGTGGGCGAACCCACACACGGTGACCTTCGCAGCGCCGCTCGGCGGGACATCCGGCTGGCATGGGCCCGGTAGAATCGGCACACGTGATCACCGCAACCGGCCTGGAGCTGCGGGCCGGAACGCGCATCCTGCTCGCCGATACGACATTGCGCCTGCAGCACGGCGACCGTATCGGGCTGGTCGGGCGCAACGGCGCCGGCAAGACCACCACCCTGCGGGTGCTGGCCGGCGAGGGCGCCCCGTACGCCGGAACCCTGCAGCGGCAGGGAGAACTCGGCTACCTCCCACAGGATCCCCGTGAGGGCGACCTCGACATCACCGCCAAGGACCGGGTGCTCTCCGCCCGCGGCCTCGATGCCATGGTGGCCGACCTGGAGAAGGTCCACATCCAGATGGCCGAGATGGCCGACGGCCCCGAGCGGGACGCCACGATCGAGCGGTACGGGCGGATCGAGGAGCGCTTCGCCGCGCTCGGCGGGTATGCCGCCGAGTCCGAGGCCGCCCGGATCTGCTCCAACCTCGGTCTTCCCGACCGCGTGCTCGCCCAACAGATGCGGACCCTCTCCGGTGGCCAACGGCGCCGGGTCGAGCTGGCCCGCATCCTGTTCGCCGCCGCCGACAACACCTCGACCAGCGGCACCCAGCTGCTGCTCGACGAGCCGACCAACCACCTGGACGCGGACTCGATCACCTGGCTGCGCGACTACCTGAAGAGCTTCTCCGGCGGCCTGGTGATCATCAGCCACGACGTCGAACTCCTGGCGGCGGTCGTCAACAAGGTCTGGTTCCTCGACGCGGTCCGCGGCGAACTCGACACGTACAACATGACCTGGCAGCGGTACCTCGAGGCGCGCTCCACCGACGAGCAGCGGCGCCGGCGGGAACGCGCGAACGCCGAGAAGAAGGCATCCGCACTGCTCGCGCAGGCGGCCAAACTCGGAGCCAAGTCGACGAAGGCGGCGCAGGCGCATCAGATGGCCCGCCGGGCCGAGCGGATGGTGGCCGGGCTGGACGACATCCGGGTGGCCGACAAGGTCGCCAGGATCCGCTTCCCGGCGCCTGCCCCGTGTGGCCGGACTCCGTTGACCGCCGAGAACCTGTCCAAGTCCTACGGCTCACTGGAGATCTTTTCCGGGGTGGACCTGGCGATCGACCGGGGCAGCCGAGTGGTGGTGCTGGGTTTCAACGGGGCCGGCAAGACGACGTTGCTGAAACTCCTGTCCGGGCTGGAGAAGGCCGACACCGGCACCATCGAACCCGGACACGGCCTCAAACTCGGCTACTACGCGCAGGAACACGAGACCCTCGACCCGGACGCGACAGTCTGGGAGAACACCCGGCACGCCGCGCCGGACGCCGGCGCCCAGGAACTGCGGAACCTGTTGGGCTCGTTCCTGTTCACCGGCGAGCAGTTGGACCAGCGGGCCGGCACCCTGTCCGGCGGCGAGAAGACCCGGCTGGCCCTGGCCGGCCTGGTCTCGTCGGCAGCCAACGTCCTGCTGCTCGACGAACCGACCAACAACCTCGATCCGGCGAGCCGGGAGCAGGTGCTGGACGCGCTGCGCCGCTATGAGGGCGCGGTGGTGCTGGTCACCCACGATGCCGGTGCGGTGAGTGCGCTGCATCCGGAGCGGGTGATCCTGCTGCCGGACGGCACGGAGGACCACTGGTCGGCCGACTACCTGGATCTGGTCGAACTCGCCTGAGCCCGGTCGGCCGGCCGCCGCTCGGCCGGCTGTTCCGGCGCGGCCCAGCGGCCGTCCGCCTGGGCGCGTTCCACCTCGGCGAGCCCGCGGGGGCTCATCGCTCCTTCGGCGATCAGCGCCTGCACCCGCGCCCGGTTCGGCGGTGACCAGTTGCTCTTCGGTCGGCGCGGGGTGAACCGCTGCAGGTAGCTGTGCTCGTCGAGACGCCTGGCCAGCCCGTCGATCCAGCCGTGTGCGAGCGCCACCAGCAGAGCCTCCTGATAGCTGACGGTGGCCATCGCCGAGCCCTTCCTCGCCATCACCAGCCAGACTCCCGGCGAGGTGTCCTCGTTGTCGCGCAGCCAGCTGCGCAGGTCGTCCGGAGTGGCGAACCGGTGCGGTGTCAGGTCGTCGGCCATCGGTCAGTTCTCCAGGGTGTCGAGGCCGGCGAGGTCCGGCCGGACCCGGTCGACGATCTCCGCGTAGTGCGGGTTGTGCATGACGCCGAGGATGTTGCCGAACGGGTCGATCACCGAGGCGGTGCTGAAGCTCCCATAGTCGGCGCGCGGACGGTGGACCGTGGCGCCGAGCTCCAGCAGCCGGGCGCAGGAGGCGTCCAGATCGTCGACATGCCAGTAGATGATCTCGCCGGCCGGCTCGGCGGTGGGTGCCGGGCCGTAGGCCGCATCCACCAGTCCGAGTTCGTCGGAGTAATCGCCGACCCGGAACTCGATGTACCCCGGGACCTGGTCGTAGTACGGCGACACTCCGAGTACCTCGGTGTACCACCGCGCGGCCGCCTCGAGATCGGCGACGAAGTAGTTGACGGTGGCGAATCCTCGCAACATCTTGTTCTCCTTCGATGGGGTCGCCACCAGTGTCGATCGCAAAAGTGCTCATGGTGTGACTACTTTTTTGCGAGACTGGGAACATGAGGGCTGACCGACTGGTTGCTGCGCTGCTGCTCCTGCAGGCGAGGGGCAGGGTGACGGCGGCCGATCTGGCCACCGAGCTCGAGATCTCGGTGGCCACCGCTCGCCGCGATCTGGAGGCGCTGTCGGCGGCGGGCATCCCGGTCTATCCGCAGGCGGGCCGCGGCGGGGGGTGGCAGCTGCTGGGAGGTGCCCGGACGGATCTCTCCGGACTGACCTCGTCGGAGGCGCGGGCCCTGTTCCTGCTGGTCGGGCCGGTCGCCGGGGCCGCGCCGGAGGCGAAGTCGGCGCTCCGCAAACTGGTCCGGGCCCTGCCGGCGACATTCCGGGCCGAGGCGGCAGCGGCGGCCGACGCCGTCGTCATCGATCAGTCCCGGTGGGGCCGCCCGAAACGTGAGCAGCCGCCGGCGGTCGCGCTGTTGCAGGAGGCGGTCGTCCGGCGCAGGCGGGTGCGGCTGCGCTACCGCGGGTGGAACCGGGGTCCGGAGGACCGGTTGGTCGATCCGTGGGGGCTGGTCGAGAAGAACGACGTCTGGTATCTGCTCGGCGGGGTGGATGGCGGGGTCCGGCGCACCTTCCGCATCGATCGCATCGTCGACGCTGTCGTCACCGACGAACCGGCGGACCGACCTGAGGGCTTCGATCTCGGGGAGGCCTGGGAGTCGGTGGTCCAGGAGGTGGACCGGCAACGCGAACGCGCATCGGCGGTGGTGCTCGCAGACCCGGCCATCGTGCCCTATCTCCGGACGCAGCTGGGCGAGCAGGCGCTGACAGCGACGGATGCCGACGGAGGGCGCCTGCGGCTGCGGGTGAGCGCGCCGACCGAACTGATGCTGGCCAGGGTCCTGGCCGGCTTCGGCGAGGGGGTCGAGGTCGTGGATCCGGAGTCGCTACGACAGCAGCTCCGGCGGATCGGCGCTGAGCTGGTCGAGCGCAACGGGTGAACCGAACAGCTGCCAGGCACCGCCATGGCGACGTGCATCGATCCTGTGTGGCGGGCCGCACGGTTCTGCTCGATCATGGATCCCAACGCACGACCGCCCAGCGCCACCTTCGGCGCACTTGAGAGTAGAGGTGGGAAGTGGCCGCAGGTACGAAGACGGCTGTGATCAAGAAGGGTGCCCGGATCACCGGAGTGGCCCGGGACAAGCTCGCTGCCGACCTCAAGAAGAAGTACGAGAAGGGCCAGAGCATCAGGGCCCTGGCCGAGGGGACCGGCCGTTCGTACGGCTTCGTCCATCGGCTGCTGCTCGACGCCGAGGTGCCGCTGCGTGGACGCGGTGGGGCCACTCGGACCAAGAAGAAGTGAGCGGGCCCGCGCCCGGGTGTGATTCCGACCAGTTCGATCCGGAGCTGCTGGGGCGCGGACGCCTTCGTGTCGAGACCGACGGCGCACTCACGACGATCACCCTCGACCGGCCCGAGATCCGCAACGCCCAGCTGCCCGAGACCTGGGAAGCGCTGGCGCACATCGGATCCCGGCTGCCGGCCGACACTCGTGTCGTTGTCGTCACCGCAACCGGCGGCTCGTTCTCGGCCGGACTGGACCGGTCCGCGTTCGGCGGTGGTGTCGACTCGGCGCTGGGCCGCATCGCGGCTGCGCCGGACACCGTCGCCGACGATCTGATCGCCGGGTACCAACGCGGGTTCAGCTGGCTCGCGGATCCGTCGTTCATCTCGATCGCTGCCGTCCGCGGCCATGCGGTCGGGGCGGGCTTCCAACTGGCGCTGGCCTGCGACCTGATCCTGGCGGCGGACGACGCGCAGTTCAGCATGGCGGAGGTGACGTTGGGTCTGGTGCCCGATCTCGGCGGCACCGGGCGGTTGATCGCCGCGGTCGGCCGCGCCCGGGCCCTGGAGATCTGCGCCACCGGCCGACGGGTCGGCGCCGGAGAGGCGGTCCGGACCGGCCTGGCCCTGGTGAGCGTCCCGTCCGAACAGTTGGAAGGGACGGTCTCCGACCTCGTCGCCGCCCTGACCGCCGCACCGGCCGACCCGGTGCGCGCCGTCACCCGGCTGATCACCGGCGCCGCCGACCGGACAACCGACGAGCAGCTGGCCGCCGAGCGGGCCGAGCAGATCCAGCGGATCCGGGCGCTCGCCGCACAACTGCCCCGCGGGTAGCCGGTGCTTGCCCCGACCGCCCGGGGGCGGCTGCGGCGGGCAGCAGGTCGGGGGCTGCGGCGGGCCGCAGGTGGGTAGCCCGTTGTTGTCGCGCCGCGCCGGACATTCCGGGCGACGGGTGCCAGAAACGGGCTACGCCCCCGGGGGCTGCGGCGGGCACGGGGATGGCTGCGGCGGGCCGCAGGTGGGTAGCCCGTTGTTGTCGCGCCGCGCCGGACATTTCGGGCGACGGGTGCCAGAAACAGGCTACCGAAGGGACTATCGCGGTGCGAGTGGCACACGGGGTGGGCCCGGACGCCAGTCCGGAAAGCCGGCGCGGCCGAATGCCCGCTCGAAACGCTGCACGATGATCAGGGGCACCGAGAGCTCCCGGGGAATCCAACGGACCACCTGCCGCCCCGTCGAGCGCAGTGCGTCCTCGCGGACCTTCTCCCGGATGACGGCGTCCGCAGGAGTTTCGCCCGGCCGCAGGTACCGAAAGTACTTGCCCAGTCCGTCACACTCACCGACCGTGGCGAAATCGTCGAGGTCGAAGTCCACACGTCCGACCCAGGCGCCACTCTGGGTTCGGATGACGGTCTGCAATTTCGGGACGGGCAGCCCGCACTGCGCCATCATGACTCTGGATCGGGACTCAGAAACGCTTTCCGACAGTCCGTCCGCGAAGGCTGCCACGCGGCGGGCACCGCCGGCCGAGCCGCGTCTCACCGCGCGCTCGATCACGGACTCGAGCGCGTCCGGGTCCACCAGGCCGAGGCGCATGAGCCCGTCGGCGATCACCACCGCCTGGGTGAACGGCGCCGATCTCGCCACGTCCAGGATCGTCCTTTCTGGTGTGGTGACGGCAATCCCGTCGACTTCGGTGATCTCGTCGTCGTTCACGATCGCGCGGTAGGGATGCACGGCCCCCGACGAGGAGGCCCCGGACCGGCCGGGGCGGGTGACGTGGACCCGGCTGAGGTCCAGCCCCCAGACCCGAGCACCGAAGAGGACGGCGGCCGAGGCGTGACTGACCGATGAACCCGAGCCGACGCGAAAGCGCTCAGCCGTCGCCCGGACGAGCTGCAGGTGGCGTTCCTCGGCGAACTCGGGTGCCGCGCCCATCCGATAGTCGCCGTGACGGACCCGGTCGAGATCTCCATTGCGCACCAGCCTCCGGAGGTCGCGGTCCGTCCACCCGGTGACGAGCGCCACCCGACGAGAGAACGGCAGGGCCAGCGGGTCCAGATGGGGAAGCTCGGGTGTGCTCATGGCTCGAACGAACTGGATCTCGGTCGGGGCGTCGAGCCGCCTGTCTTAGATGTGGATGAAATTCGGACAGGTGGATAAGGGGGTGGAGCGCCCGGCCAGATCCAGCTCGGTAGCCCGTTGTTGTCACGCCGCGCCGGATATTCCGGGCTACGGGTGTCAGATGCGGGCTACCCCCGGGGCCACCTGCCGCAGAACCCAGCTGGGTAGCCCGTTGTTGTCACGCCGCGCCGGATATTCCGGGCGACGGGTGCCAGAAACGGGCTACGCCCCGGGGGCGGCTGCGGCGGGCAGCAGGTGGGTAGCCCGTTGTTGTCGCGCCGCGCCGGACAATCCGGGATACGGGTGCCAGAAACGGGCTACCCCCGGGGGTGGCTGCGGCGGCAGCAGGTGGGTAGCCCGTTGTAGGCACGCCACGCCGGACATTCCGGGCTACGGGTGCCAGAACCGGGCTACGCCCCCGGGGTGGCTGCGGGGCAGCGGGTGGGTAGCCCGTTGTTGTCACGCCACGCCGGACAATCCGGGCTACGGCAACCGACAACGGGCTACGGCCCCTCAGCGCAGGAGGGCGGCCAGTTCCGGATCCCCGGCCAGTAGGTCGTCCAGCAACTCGGCGGCCACCCGGGATGAGCCGACGAGCGGGTGGATCGCGAAGGCGCGCAATGCTTCCCACCGCGAGCCCAGCACGACGGCGTCGATCACGGCACGCTCCGCCGCCCGGACCGAGGCCACCAGGCCCAGTTGGTGCAGGGTCAGCGGCGCGACCGGCAACGGCGTCGCCCCACCGGGGTCCACCCGGCACCGGACCTCGATCACCAGGTCGGCCGGCAGCCCGGGCAGGGTGGCCGCGTTGGGCACGTTCAGGATCAGGTCGCTGGTCTCCGCGCCGTGCAGCGCCGCGATGAGGTCGAGCGCCACGTGCTCGTAGCCGCCGCCGACCAGATCGGCCTCGTCGCGACTCTCGTCCGCGCTCCGGGTCTCGGCCAGATAGCTCTCCTCGCGCCGGCGCAGGGTCTGCACCCACAGGTCCCGCGCCGCAGCCGGATCGGCCGCGGCCGCGGCCGCGGCAAAGAAGTCCGTCTGTTCCGTGGCCAGGAACTCGCCACGGGTGGTGGTCGAGACGAGCGTGTCGGTCAGATCGCGGTGCTCGTAGTAGAACGCCAGATACTCGTTGGGCAGGCATCCGAGGGCCCGCAGCAAGGCGGGCCCGAACAACCGGCCCTCCTCGAAGGAGGCGAGCGCGGATTCGGCGGCCAGCAGCTCCGGGAGCTGCTCGATCCCGTCGACCGTCAGCGATCTCAGCCAGCCCAGGTGGTTGACACCGGCGTAGTCGTAGCCGATTTCGCGCCCGGTGGCCCCCAACGCGGCCACAGCCCGCCGCACCAGACCGACCGGTGAGTCGCAGATGCCGATCACCCGGTCACCCAGCACCGTCCGCAGCGCCTCGGTGACCAGGCCGGCCGGATTCGTGAAGTTGATGGTCCACGCCCGCGGTGCCAACTCGGCGATCCGATCCGCGATCCCGAGCATCACCGGAAGCGTCCGCAGGCCGAACGCGAGCCCACCCGCCCCGACGGTCTCCTGCCCGAGCACCCCTCGACCGAGCGCCCGGCGTTCGTCGGCGACCCGGCCGGCCGCGCCGCCCACCCGGATCGCGGCGAACACCACGTCCGCCTCGCGCACCGCGTCATCGAGGTCGGTGGTGCTCCGCACGGCCGGGCCGGTGGCGTTGCCCCCGAGAACTGCCCGGATCACCGCCAGCCGGGACGGATCGATGTCGTAGAGCACCAGTTCGGTGACGCCGAGCTCCGGCCGATCCACCAGCGCCCGGTGGATCAGCGGGACCCGGAAGCCACCCCCGCCGAGCAGGACCAGCTTCACGACATCGCCAATGTCATTGCATCGACGCTAGCCGGTGGCAGGCTGTCCGGCATGGACCCCGAGCTGGACGTGATCATGCAGGGCACGGTGTTCCTGGACATCGTGATGACCGGGGTGCCGTCGCTGCCGGTAGGCGGCACCGAACTGCACGCCGAGGGCATGGGGTCGTGCCCCGGCGGAGTCGCGAACCTCGCGGTCGCGGCCAGTCGGCTCGGCCTGCGCACCGGGCTGGCCGCGTCCTTCGGTGACGACGTCTACGGCGACTTCCTGTGGGAGACGCTGGAAACGCAGGAGGGCGTCGACCTGTCGCTGTCCCGGCGGATCGACAACTGGCACTCGCCGGTGACCGTGTCGTTGGCGGTGAACCGCGACCGGGCCATGGTCACCCACAGCCACGACTCCCCGATCCCCGACGCGGAGATGATCATCGATCCGCCTCCGGCCGGCGCCGGGGTGCTGCACCTGACCGCCCACGAGCTGCCCTGGGCGGCCAAGGCCAAGTCGGCCGGCACCCTGCTCTTCGGCGACGTCGGCTGGGACGCGACCGACAGCTGGTCGCCCGAGGTGCTGCATCAACTCTCCGAGCTCTACGCGTTCCTGCCCAACAGTGTCGAGGCGATGTCCTACACCCGCACCGACGACCCGCGCGCCGCGATGATGAAGCTGGCGGACGACGTCCCGCTGGTGGTCGTCACCTGCGGGGGACAGGGCGCAATCGGCCTCGACGCGGAGACCGACGAAGAGGAGTGGGTGCCGGCGCTGCCGGTGAGCGCCGTCGACCCGACCGGAGCCGGCGATGTGTTCCTGGCCGCCTTCGTGGTCGGCACCCTGCGGAAGTGGCCGCTGCGGCAACGGATGGCGTTTGCCAACCTGTGCGCCGGGCTGTCGGTGCAGCAGGTCGGCGGCTCGCTGGCCGCGCCGGGCTGGGGGGACCTCTCCGACTGGCTCACCACGATCCATGCCCGGGCCAGGGACGGATCCCGGCAGGCGGCCGTCCTCGAACACTCCTACGCCTTCCTCGCCGACGTGCTGCCGCACGGTCCCACCCGTGAGGTCCGCCGGGCGGTCGCAACCATCGCCAGGGCGTCCGACGCCCGTTGACCCGCCGGTAATCAAGGGGGCACGGTGCGTGCTGACGATCATGGTTCTACGCTGACGATGACATCGGCAGCGGGCCGCCGAGCCCGAAGCGGGAGGGAACGTCATGACGTCGGAACATCAAGGGCAGGACACCGCGCGCACCACCTCCGAGCTGAACCGCAGGCGGTTCTTCTCGGTCAGCTCCGCGGCGGCCGCCGCTGCCTTTCTGGCCGCCTGCGGGTCGAACACCGGCCGGAGCGAGAGTTCGGCCGCGACCACCACGGCGGGTGCCGCGAGCTCTGACGTCACCACGGCGGGGTCGAGCTCCGCAGTGTCCAGTTCGGCGGTCTCGAGCGCCGCCTCCAGCGCTGCAGGGTCCACAGCCGGCGAGTCCAGCGCGGCAACGTCGAGCGGCGCGAAGGTGACGCTCGCCCAGTGGTACCACCAGTACGGGGAGAAGGGCACCCAGCAGGCGGTCGAGAAGTACGCCGCGGCGTACCCCAACGCCACCGTCAAGGTGCAGTGGATTCCGGGCGACTACGACAGCAAGGTCGCCTCGTCGTTGCTGACCAGCGGCGGTCCGGACGTCTTCGAGGCCGGCAACGGTCCCAGCATCGACGCCATCCAGGGCGGCCAGGTGGTGGCCCTGGACGGGATCCTCGGCGACGCGGCGAGCGACTTCCCCGTGTCGCTGATCAACCGGATGACCTACGACGGCAAGCTCTACGCGGTCCCGCAGGTCATCGACATGCAGCTGATGGTGTATCGCAAGTCGTTGCTGGATGCGGCCGGCGTCAAGCCGCCCACCACCTTCGACGAGCTGGTGGCGGCCGCGAAGAAGCTCACCACCAGCGACGTCAAGGGCCTGTTCGTCGGCAACGACGGCGGTGTCGGCGTGCTGCCCGGCCCGGTGCTCTGGTCGGTCGGTGCCGACTACCTGACGTCGGACAACAAGGTCGGCTTCGCCGACCCGATCGTGGCCACCGCCATGGGCAAGCTGCACGACCTGTTCACCAGCGGCAGCCTGCTGCTGGGCGCGCCGACCGACTGGTCCGACCCGTCGGCGATCTCACAGGGCCTGTGCGCCATGCAGTGGACCGGGCTGTGGACCTTCCCGCAGCTGCAGACGGACCTCGACGACGACTTCGGCGTCATCCCGTGGCCCAAGTACGCGGCCGGCGGGGCCGGAGCGCCGTCGGTGCCGATCGGCGCCTATGGTTCAGCGGTCAGCGCGAAATCTGCCAACCCCGACGCGGCGAAGTCGTTCGTGCAGTGGCTGTGGGTCGACAACACCGACGCCCAGCTCGATTTCGCGCAGAGCTACGGCTTCCACGTGCCGGCCCGGGCGAGCGTCGCGGCCAAGGCCGACAAACTCAAGTCAGGTCCGGCGGCGGACGCGGTGAAGATCCTGCAGGACAACGGGCATGCACAGACCCCGCTGCTGTGGACGCCGGCCTGCTCCACCGCGATGTCGGACGCCGTCAGCCGAATCATCAAGGACGGCGCCGATCCGACCAAGGAACTGGCCGCGGTGGTCGCCAAGACCGAGTCCGAACTCAAGCGCGTCCTGAAGTAGCCGGGCGGACAGGCGGTGGACACCGGCGCGGCGACCGCAACCACTGCCGCACCGGCCCGTCCGCGCCCACCCTGGGCCGTCGGCTGGCCGGCCCACAGAACCGGAACCTGTGGTTCTGGCTGTTCGTCGGGCCGTTCGTCCTCGGGCTGCTGATCTTCGTCTTCATCCCGATCGTGTGGAGCGTCTACCTCAGCTTCTTCGACGCCCGGAACACGGTCACCCCGACCCACTTCGTCGGGCTGGCGAACTACCAGCAGATGCTGACGGATCCGGCGTTCCTGTCCAGCCTCGGCACGTTCATCGTGTTCGCCATCTTCATCGTGCCGACCACGTATGCGATCTCGTTGGCGTTGGCGCTGGCCGTCAACCGGGTGCGCTGGTTCAAGGGCTTCCTGCGGTCGGTCTACTTCCTGCCCACCGCCTGCTCCTATGTGGTGGCGTCGCTGATCTGGAAGCTGTCGATCTTCAACGGGGTGCGCTTCGGCCTGGCCAACACCCTGCTGCGGCTCTTCGGTATGGACCCGGTGGCCTGGCTCTCGGTGACTCACCCGCCGTGGTACTGGCTGGTGATCGTGACCCTGCGGCTGTGGCTGCAGGTCGGTTTTTACATGATCCTGTTCCTGGCTGCGCTGCAGCGCATTCCGCTGATCCTCTACGAGGCGGCCGCGGTCGACGGGGCGAAGCCCGGCTGGCAGACCTTCCGATACATCACCTTTCCGCAGCTCCGCGCCGCATCGGTGGCCATCGTGGTGCTGCTGTTGATCAACGCCTTCCAGGCGTTCGACGAGTTCTACAACCTGCTCGGCGGTCCGGCCGGGTACCCGCCGTACGCCAGACCCCCGCTCGTCTACCTGTACTACATAGCCCTCGGACGCGGGCAGGACTTCGGTCTGGGTAGTGCGGGCGCTGTCATCCTGGCGGTGCTGATCGCGATCATCACCGTGGTGCTCGGCCGGCTGCTCGGGCTGGGCCGCAGGGACGCCGACGCATGACGACGACCAGGGAGCGGCCCACCGCAGTGCCCAGGGCCAACCGGATCCACCGGTCGTCGGGACAGCAGACCGGCGTGGTGCTGCGGTCGGTTGCGCTCTGGATCGGTGCGCTGATCTTCCTGATCCCGTACTACCTGCTGCTGCGCAACGGATTGTCCACAAATCGCGACATCACCTCGCCGCAGTGGACGTTCTTCCCGCCGGTGCTGCAATGGAGCAACATCCCCGAGTTGTTCAACGACCCGACCGTGCCGATGCTGCGCAGTCTGTGGAATTCGGTCGTGGTCTCGGTGCTGCAGACGGCGGGCACCATCCTGCTGGCGTCGATGGCCGGCTACGGCCTGGCCCGGATCCCTTTCCGGCACGCGAATCTGGTGTTCGGCACGATCCTGGCGACCCTGTTGATCCCGTCCGCGGTGACGTTCGTGCCGACCTTCGTCATGGTGTCCTCGCTCGGCTGGGTGAGCACCCTGCGCGGACTGATCATCCCGGGGATGTTCGGTGCACTGGCGGCGTTCCTGTTCCGGCAGCACTTCACCACGTTCCCCCGGGAGCTCGAAGAGGCCGGTCGGATCGACGGCCTGAACTACTTCGGCACCTTCTGGCGGATCGTGGTGCCGAACAGCCTGCCGTTCTTCGCGGCCATCTCGACGATCACCTTCATCGGCAGCTGGAATTCCTTCCTGTGGCCGCTGGTGATCGCCCAGGATTCGGCGTCCTGGACGGTGCAGATCTCGCTGTCCACGTTCCTCACCGCGCAGACCATCAACATCCACGAGCTGTTCATCGCGGCGACCTTCTCGATCCTGCCGATGATGCTGGTGTTCATCGGCCTGCAGCGCTACATCGTGCAGGGGGTGGAATCCACCGGCATCAACAGCTGAGAACGGGTGTGCTCAGGCCACCGGCAGCGCCAGCGCCGCCTCGATCTCGGACTGCAGCCGGGCCTTGGGCCGGGCGCCGGTGACCTGCATGACGGCCTCGCCGTCGCGGAACAGGATGAGCGTGGGCAGTCCGAGAACACCGTAGCGGGCCCCGATCTCCGGGCTGCCGTCGTAGTCGAGAACGCTGACGGTGAGCCGGTCGCCCTGCTCCTCGGCGATGGCCGTGAGCACCGGGGCGATCATCCGGCAGGGACCGCACCAGTCGGCGCCGAACTCGACCAGCACGGGAACGGGGGAGCGGAGCACGGCGTCGTCGAAGGTGGTACCGGTGACCTCGGTGGTGCCGCGGGGAGGACCGAATGCGGACATGGGAGAACCTCTCAGATCTGGGTGGCGGATTCGTGATGCGAAACGGCGAGCAGCGCCGCCTCGATGGTGCGACGGGATGCCGTCAGGTCGGCGATGGCGGCGTCGATCTCGGCCAGCTTGGTGCGGTAGGACGCGATCGAGCCGGAACACACGTCACCGCAGGAGTTGCCGGCGCGCAGGCAGTCGACGAACGGCCGGGTCTCCTCGAGCGAGAAGCCGACCGCGGCCAGCGACCGGATCTGCTGGACGACGGCAAGGTCGGAGTCGTCGTACTCCCGGTAGCCGCGGTCGTCCCTGGCGGCCATCAACAGCCCGGCCTGCTCATAGAACCGCAGCGCTCGCGGGGTGGTCCCGGTGGCGGTGGCGAGTTCGGAGATCTGCACCTCACCAACGCTAGACGTTGACGTGCGCGTCAGGGCAAATGCCTATTTCCGCCGCACCGATCCCTCCACGACGTCCAGCACAGCACCCAGCCGGGCGTCGTCGCCGCCGGCCGCCAGGTGCGCCACCAGGCCTTCCAGGGCAAGCTCGAGATACCCTGCCAGCACTTCGATCTCGACGTCGGCGCGGATCACCCCGGCTTCCCGCTGGCGTTCCAGTCGCTCCCGGGTGGCCTTGCGGATCTCGGCGGTGCGCTGCGCCCAGGCGGCCCGGAACTGCGGGTCGGTACGCTGCCGCCGGGACACCTCGAGCTGGGTGCCGAGCCAGCCGGCATCGGGCGCCGCGATCAGCTCCCGCATCACCTGCACCAGACCCTGCTCGGACACCGTGGCCGCCATCCGGGACGCATCCTCGGCCGCGAGCGCGATGAACAGCGCCTCCTTGTCGGCGAAATGATGGAAGATCGCCCCCCGGGACAGTCCGACCTCCTCCTCGAGCACCCGCACGGTGGCGCCCTCGTACCCGTGCCGGGCGAACGCGGTCCGGGCAGCGTCGAGGATCTGCCGCCGGCGGGCGTCCAGGTGGTCCTGGCTGACCCGAGGCACGTCAGCGACGCCGGGTCAGGACTGCCCGGCGAGCAGGTTCCGCAGCACGTACTGCATGATCCCGCCGTTGCGGTAGTAGTCGGCCTCGCCCGGAGTGTCGATGCGCACTGTCGCGTCGAAGGCCACCGTGCTGCCATCCTCCCTGGTGGCGGTGACCGCGACGGTCGGCGGAGTGCCGCCGTCGTTGAGCGCGGTGATCCCGGAGATGTCGAAGGTCTCGGTACCGGTGAGGCCGAGCGAGTCCGCGGTGTCGCCCTGCGGGAACTGCAGCGGGATGACGCCCATGCCGATCAGGTTCGACCGGTGGATGCGCTCGTAGGAGACCGCGATGACGGCCTTCACGCCGAGTAGGGCGGTGCCTTTCGCCGCCCAGTCCCGGGACGACCCGGAGCCGTACTCGGCCCCGGCCAGCACCACCAGCGGAACCCCGGCCTCCTGGTAGGCGGCCGAGGCGTCGTAGATGAACGCCTGCTCGCCGTCGGCCAGGAAGTTGCGGGTGTAGCCACCTTCCACCCCATCCAGCAACTGGTTGCGCAACCGGATGTTGGCGAAGGTGCCGCGGATCATCACCTCGTGGTTGCCGCGTCGGGACCCGTAGGAGTTGAAGTCCCTCCGCTCCACGCCGTGCCCGGTGAGGTACTGGGCGGCCGGGGTGCCCGCCTTGATCGCGCCGGCCGGCGAGATGTGGTCGGTGGTCACCGAATCCCCGAGCTTGGCCAGCACCCGGGCGCCGGAGATGTCGGCGACCGGCGCCGGCTGCGCCGGCATCCCGTCGAAGTACGGGGGACGGCGTACGTAGGTGGAATCCGGATCCCAGTCGAAGGTCTTGCCGGTGGGGGTGGGCAGTGACTTCCAGCGCTCGTCACCGGCGAACACGTCGGCATAGCCGCGGGTGAACATCTCCTGGTTGATGGCGCCGGCGATGACCTCCTCCACTTCGTGCGGCGTGGGCCAGATGTCGCTCAGGTACACCGGATTGCCGTCAGTGTCGTCGCCGAGCGAGTCCCTGGTGATGTCGATGTCCATCGATCCGGCCAGCGCGTATGCGACCACCAGCGGAGGAGAGGCCAGGTAGTTCATCTTGATGTCGGGGTTGATCCGACCCTCGAAGTTGCGGTTGCCGGAGAGCACCGACACCACCGCGAGATCCGAGGCGTTGACCGCGGCCGAGATCTCGTCCTGCAACGGGCCCGAGTTGCCGATGCAGGTGGTGCAGCCGAAGCCGACCAGGTTGAAGCCGAGTTTCTCCATGTACGGGGTCAGCCCGGCCCGGTCGTAGTAGTCCATCACCACCTGGGAACCGGGCGCCAGGGTGGTCTTCACCCACGGCTTGCGGTTCAGGCCGCGTTCGACCGCCTTCTTGGCCAGCAGCGCGGCGCCGATCATCACCTGCGGGTTGGAGGTGTTGGTGCACGAGGTGATCGCGGCGATCGCGACGTGCCCGTGGTCGATGTCGAAGGTCTGACCGTCGAGAGTGACGCTGGTGGGGTTGGACGCCCTGGCATCCGACGATGCCGCGATCCCGCCGTCATGGGTGGACGTGTCGTTCTCGGTGCCGTGGCCCGGATCCGGGTTGGTCGACGCCGGGTCGGAGGCCGGAAAGGTCTCCAGGCCGGACTCGTCGGCGCCGTTGTGCTCGTCGTGGTCGACGTAGTCGCGGAGTGCCTTGCGGAACACCGGGACCGCGTCGGCCAGAATCACCCGGTCCTGCGGACGCTTGGGCCCGGCGATGGACGGGACCACCTCGGCCAGGTCCAGCGTCAGGTACTCGGAGTAGACGGCCTCGTGGGCGGGGTCGTGCCACAGCCCCTGGGTCTTCGCGTATGCCTCGACGAGCGCGAGCGCCTCGTCCGACCGGCCGGTGAGCCGCAGGTAGTTGATGGTTTCCTCGTCGATCGGGAACATCGCTGCGGTGGAGCCGAACTCCGGGCTCATGTTCCCGATGGTGGCGCGGTTGGCCAGCGGGACCGCGGCCACCCCCTGGCCGTAGAACTCGACGAACTTGCCGACCACGCCGTGCTTGCGCAGCATCTCGGTGATGGTCAGCACCAGGTCGGTGGCGGTGGTGCCGTCCGGCAGCGAACCGGTCAACTTGAAGCCGACCACCCGTGGAATCAGCATCGACACCGGCTGGCCGAGCATGGCGGCCTCGGCCTCGATACCGCCGACGCCCCAGCCCAGCACCCCGAGCCCGTTGACCATCGTGGTGTGCGAGTCCGTGCCGACCAGGGTGTCCGGGTAGGCCCGACCCTCGCGGACCATGACAACCCTTGCCAGGTATTCGATGTTGACCTGGTGCACGATGCCGGTGCCCGGCGGGACCACCTTGAACTCGTCGAACGCGGTCTGACCCCAGCGCAGGAACTGGTAGCGCTCGCGATTGCGTTCGTACTCCAGCTCGACATTGCGCTCGAAGGCGTCGGCGCGACCGAACACGTCGGCGATCACCGAGTGGTCGATCACCATCTCGGCCGGCGCCAGCGGATTGATCCGGTCGGGGTCGCCGCCGAGTTCGGCCATCGCCTCGCGCATGGTCGCCAGGTCGACGACGCAGGGCACTCCGGTGAAGTCCTGCATGATCACCCGGGCCGGGGTGAACTGGATCTCGGTGTCGGGGTTCGCGTTCGGGTCCCAGTCGGCCAGCGCCCGGATGTGGGCGTCGGTGATGTTCGCGCCGTCCTCGGTCCGGACCAGGTTCTCCAGCAGGATCTTGAGCGAGAACGGCAGCCTGGCTGCGTTCTCGAGCCCGTCGACGCCGGAGATCCGGTAGATCTCGTAGCTGTGCTCGCCGACGTTCAGTGTGTCGCGGGCGGCGAAGGTGTCCTTGCTGGCAGCAGGCACGGCAGTTTCTCCCTGATCGTTGCGATCTGCGCGGCAGCGCACAGGTGGTCACGCGATTCTCCGCGTCGGGCTAACAGTACGCTTGTCCTGTATAGCCGGGCAATGGGGGGTCGCAACGCCGAAGGACCCGCCCTCGCAGAGCGCGGGCGGGTCCTTTCGGCGGTGCGGGAGAGAGCTGCTACTTGCCGGCCATCTCGAGGAACAGGTCGATGTCGGCGGGCTGCAGGCCCTGCAGCAGGGAGACCACGATTCCGGAGTACGACCGCAGCGGCGAGACGTACCACTTGCCGTCGACCTGAACGGTGGTCACGCCCAGGCCGATGACCTGAACGAATTCGCGCTTGATGATGTCCACCAGGCGGGGGTCGAGCGCCTTGCCGCTACCGGACATCTTGGCGACGAACGAGTCGATGGTGTCCGGGCTCAGGGTGATGGCCGGCTGGCCGGGCACCGTGACGGTCAGGGTGTTCGCTGCCACGTCGCGAACGATCGACACGGTCTGGTCCTTCACCGAGACCGACAGGGACTTGATCGAGACCTTCTTGCCGCCGCTGACGTCGTCGACCTGCCACGTGGCGTCGGAGATCGTGACGCCCTGGACCGCGGAGGTGTCCACCTTGTCGGCGGCCAGCAGGGTCCGTCCGTAGTCGTAGAGCACGCCCATCTCGTCCGGCGGGAGCATCCCGATGACGCCCTCGAGGTTGCCCTTCAGCGCCTGGTTGATGAGCCCGTTGACGGCGTTCTCCGGCGAGTCGGCGCCGATCGGGGTGATCGATCCGAGGTCGGCGGGCGACTGCAGCTGCGGGTTCTTCTCCTTGGCGGCCTGGAATGCGTTGTCGGCGACCGTGTAGAACAGGCTCGGGTACCAGCTGTCGCCGCGCTTGACGGTGGCGATCCGGAACGGCTTCCCGCCGTTCTTGGCGACTTCCTTGGCGATGTCGACCGTTTGGGTGGTGGTCGGCAGCCCCTTCTCGAGCTGCGGGACCGCGCCCTTCACCTTGTCGGTGAGCGGCAGCTTGGATGCGTCGATGGCCACGGTCACGGTGCCGCCGGTCAGCTTGACGACGGTGACGTGGTCGTTGATCTTCTCCTCGGCCTTGTCGTCGAACGTCAGGTCCTTGGTAGTGATGGTGGAACCGGTGAGCGCCTTCGGGTCCACGTCGGCCTTGATGATGCCGAGCCGCTTGAGCTCGGTGAGAATGTCGCCGCTCATGTCGGCGAACAGCGATGCCTCGGCGGGATCGAGCTGCGCGGCGACGCCGACGACATCCTTCTGGGACAGAGAGGTCAGCATGGTGCTGGCCGCGGCCTCGGGTGACGCCTGACCCGCTGACGTGGTGGCCTTGTCCCGGATCGCGAAGTACCAGATGCCCGCGCCCGCGACCAGCGCGACGACGACGGCGACCACGGTCAGGATCAACGGAGTGCGGCTCTTCTTCGGAGCCGGAGTGGGTGCGCCCGCGCCCGGGTACTGGGAGGGCTGCCAACCTGCGGGAGGCTGCGGCTGGCCCTGCCAACCCGCCTGGGGCTGGCCCTGCCACCCGGTGGGGGGTGGCGGTTGGCCCTGCGGCTGCCAGCCCGACTGCTGGGGCTGTTGCGGCGCGACGGGCCACTGCCCGGAGGGCTGCTGCCCGTACTGCGGAGAGTGCTGATACTGCGGATCCTGCGGGGTGGCCGGCTGCCAGCCAGACGGACCGTACTGGTCGCTCATCGCGTGGTATTCCTCCTCGAACGGGAAGCGACTGCCGCTTCCCCAGATCGGACTGCTGCCGATCGCGGTCTGCGCCGCATCCACGACGTGACCCCGATGCCAGTGTGACTCACAGGAGCGGCGATCGGTTCCCACCGGACATCATGCGGTCCCGAGTGGCGCCCATCACACTGACGGCCCAGCGATGGTCACCAGGGGGAGTCGACTCTCCGGCTCGGCATGGCGAGTAACAGTCCGGCGGCGATCAGCGTCGCCGCGCCGGCCACCACCGTCCACGGTCCGGTTCCGGCCAGGTGCACTCCGGCGAACTCCTTGCCGGCCGTGTAGACCATCACCACCGCGGCCACCGCACCGACCAGCAGCCCGACCACGGTCGCGGCGACCCCGGCGGATCGCCACCAGCGCAGGATCGCCAGCACGACCGGCACCAGGCAGAGCGGACCGACGAACGCCCAGGCGGCCAGCAGCATCCGGATTCCCGCGCTGTCGATCAGGTCCAGCCGCTGCAGCAGCCCGGCGACGGCATAGCTGTTACGCAACACGCCTGCCGAGTCCACCCAGGGTAGGAACGTGCCCGTGACCACGAGGGTGATGCCGGCGATTCCGAGCCCGGATCCGAGGACGATGCGGTGCAGCGGTACTCCGGTCAACGGCGGCGCCGGATCACCCGCGCCGGTCGCCGCCCGCACGCGAGGCTCATGGTGGATCACCGGCACAGTGTGCCGCCTGGGCCGCAGACAACGGCTGCGCGCCGGGCCGTCAGCCAAACGCGTGGCGCCAATGTTCACCTGAATGGCATCGTGTCGCCGCGCAACCCGGCCAACCGGCGCGCGGATCGTCACCGTTCGTCCGAGTTCATCGACCTGATCGGCCCGTTGGGCCTACGGCATGCCCTCGTAGTCCTGCAGAGAGTGACCGGGTGAGACCATGATCTTCGGTCACTGTCTGGTATGTCCGTTTAGGGACTGCTGGGTTTGCCGGGACGTCTGGCGTACAGGGGGACCAAAGTGGCATGGTGCTCCTTGGCGTGTCGGATTGACAACTGTGCAGCGTGCGCTTTCGACCGTGGTCTGCACCATCTGTCCGCGTTTCGGGACGCGGGGAGGAGTTCACGTGGTATCTGACGGTCGCGGCCGGTCCGTTCTCCGATCGCTGGTCCCCGCGCTGCTCGCCGGGGTGCTGCTGATCGGCACCGCGGTCCCGTCGGGCGCGGTCCCGCCGGCCCCGCCGAACCCTTCGGACGACGAGATCCAGCAGAGCCAGGAGGATGCCCAGGCGTCCGCTGCCGAGGTCGGCAGGCTGTCCGGGCTGGTCACGACCACCGAGGGCGACATCCAGCGGCTCCAGGACACCATGGAGCTCAAGGCCGAGCTCGCCATGAAGTCGAAGATCGACCTGCAGCTGGCGCAGGAGGATGCGGCGAACGCCAAAGCCGCCGCGGACTCCGCCCGCAAGACCGCTGACGCCGCTTCCGAGGCGATCAGGACTGCCCAGGCCAAGGCCGCAGAGTTTGCCGCCGCATCGTTCCGCCAGGGCTCCGTACTCGGGTCGATGTCCGTGCTCGTCGGCGCCGACAGCGCCGGCGACCTGCTGGACCGGGACGAGCTCATCCGGCAGATCTCGGCATCGCAGCTCGAGGTGATCGGCGATCTGCAGGCGGCCCGCAACGCCAAGGCCAACAAGGACTCCGCGGCCAGGGCGGCTTTGGACAAGGCAACCGAGGCCCAGCAGAAGGCCGACGCAGCCAAGACCGCAGCCGACACCGCTCAGCAGACCGCGTCCGCGGCATTCGAGACCGGTCGGCAGCAGCTGGCCGACCTGCAGACCACCCTCGCGACCCAACAGGAGGCCTACCAGCAGGCCATGAGCAACGTGGCCGGCCTGCAGGCGCAGCGCGAGCAGTACAACCAATGGCTGGCCGCCAAGAAGGCCGAGGAGGAGCGGCTCCGCAGGGAGGCCGAGGAGCGCGCCCGCAAGGCCGAAGCGGCCAGACAGGCCGCCGCAGCCGCGGCCGCGCGGGCCGCTGCCGCGGAAGCCGAACGCGAGCGGGTGGCCGCGATCGCCGCCGCCCAGGCCGCTGCAGAGGAAGCCGCCGCGGCCAAGGCAGCCCGCGAGGAGGCGGCGGCCAAAGCTGCTGCGGCCCAGGCAGCGCGGGAGCAGGCCGCGGCGAAGGCAGCGCAGCAGCGGCGCGAAGAAGCCGCCGCGTCCGCCAGGAGAGTCGCGGCCGAGCGCCGCGCGGCCGCGGCCAGAGCTGCGTCCGCGGCCGCCGCCGAAAAGGTCCGGAAGGATCGTGCCGCCCAAGCGGCGCGGAACCGGGCAGCCATCGAGAAGGCCAACCGCGACAAACTCAACGCTGACGAGGCGGCCAGGGCCGCCCGGGAACGGCAGCTGCAGGCCGAGCGGGACCGGGACGCCGACGCAGAGATGCACGGCAAGGGCACCGGTGCCGGGTCGTACTTCCAGAACTGCGACGCGGCCAGGGCCGCCGGTGCGGCACCGATGAAGAAGGGCGATCCTGGCTACCGCAAGGAGCTCGACCCCAATGGCAACGGGGTCGCCTGCGATGCCGGCACCAGTTCCGAACCTGGGCAGTCGGGCAGCAGCGGACCGATCTCGGTGCCGTCCGACGGCAGCAGGGGCGCCGCCGTCGTGAACGCCGCACTGGCCTGGCTGGGCACGCAGTACGCCTGGGGTGGTGGGGATTCCAATGGACCGACGCTGGGCATCCGGGACGGCGGCACCGCGGACGCCTACGGGGACTACATGAAGGTGGGCTTCGACTGCTCCGGCCTCGCGCTGTACGCGTGGGCCCAGGTCGGGATCGCGCTGCCGCACTACTCGGGCTACCAGTACTTCAGCGGCCAGCATGTCTCGCTCAGCCAGCTGCAACCTGGGGATCTGGTGTTCTTCGCCTACAACACGTCCGACCCTTCCACCATCCACCACGTGGCGATCTACGCCGGCAACAACCAGATGATCGAGTCGCCGAACTCCGGTTCCTACGTGAAGGTCTCGCCTCTGCGCACCTCCGGGTACATCGGCGCCACCCGACCCGGCACCTGATCGCTGACCTGATCGACGACCGATGCCCGACGCTGCGGTGATCCTGGCCGGCGGCGGCGGTAGGCGGCTGGGCGGTGTCGACAAGCCCGCGCTGATCGTCGGCGGGACCTCGCTGCTCGATCGCGCGCTGGCCGCCGTCATCGGCGTCGACCCCGGCCGCGTGGTGGTCGTCGGGCCGCACCGCGACGCGGCACCCGGACCGCTGGCGGTGTCGGAGGACCCGCCGGGTTCCGGACCGGCCGCCGCCCTGGCCGCCGGCGCGGTGCGTCTGGACCCGCTCCCGGCGGCAGCGGTGATCGCGGTGCTGGCCGCCGACCTGCCCGCCGTCACCGCAGGCACCCTGGCCCGCCTCGAAGCTGCCCTGGCCGACGGCACCGGTGCTGTACTGGTCGACGCCGCCGGGCGCCGGCAGTACCTCGTCGGCACCTTCCGGGCCGGTCCGCTCCTCGCGGCTGCGACCGGGCAGGACTGGGTCGGGCAGCGGCTCAGCCGGATGCTGGACCCGTTGGTGACGGCCGAGGTGCCGGCTGTCGGATCCGAGGGTGCCGACATCGACACCCCGGACGAGCTCGCCCACTGGCAGCGGGACGACCCCTGAGATCAGCGCCGGTCGCTCACTTGCGCGGCGGACCGAGCGGGCTGGTGGTGATCGTCAAGGTGTACGGAGCAGCGGCGGCGAAGTCGTTCGAAGAGTCGACCTCGATGAGGTACCGGCCGGCCGTGAGGTCACCGGACACCGGCCCTCCGCACTGCGACAGCGACGGCGTCAGCTGCAAGGGCGGCGGATCGATCCGGGTCGGGCCGACCTGATTCCAGGTCACCGTCGTCTCGTGCAGCGCTCCGGGCGCGGTCACGCATCGGCCCAGCAGGCCGGGCCGGGCAGGATCGACGATCCGCACCACGCCGGTGGCGTCGTTGGTACAGGCACGTATCTGCGGTCCGACAGCCGCGGATGCCGTCGCGATCGAGCCCATCAGCACGAGCCCGGCGGTGATGCCGAGTGCGCCGGCAATTCCTCTCATGAAATTCCTCCCGGCCGGTCGAGCAGTGCGAGCGGTCAGCATCTGGCGCGCGAGTCCCGGACCGCTACCGAGAAATCCCTACATTCCGACGGGCGATGGGCCCCCGCATCTTGCGGGCGGTGCCGACAACCACCGAACGTCCCCGCCGCTCTCACCCGTCGCCCATGATGGAGTGGTGCAATGGAGGGGATCGTTGCGGTAGCGCGTGCCCCATGGGCGCGACCGCGGTCGCGCGACACGATGTCGAGGAGGAGCCGGTGACGGCAGAGGTGACGAGCGGTCACGGCGGGGGCGACACCGGTCCGGTGGCGATGGACCCGACCCGGCCACCCGGCGGCAATGGTCAGACCGGCGGCGTGCACACCGGCGGTACCGGCCCTCACGGCGCGCCCATCGATGTCCGCACCGGACCCGCGCGCGATGCGGCACTCCTGGAACGCACGGTCTTCGAGGTCAAACGGGTGATCGTCGGTCAGGACCGGCTGGTGGAACGGATGCTCGTCGGGCTGTTGTCGAAGGGCCACCTGCTGATCGAAGGCGTCCCTGGAGTGGCCAAGACCCTCGCGGTGGAGACCTTTTCCCGGGTGGTCGGCGGAACTTTCTCCCGGATCCAGTTCACCCCCGACCTCGTTCCGTCCGACCTGTTGGGCACCCGGATCTACCGCGCCGGCCGGGAGCAGTTCGACACCGAACTCGGTCCGGTGGTGGCGAACTTCGTGCTCGCCGACGAGATCAACCGGGCGCCGGCCAAGGTGCAGTCCGCGCTGCTCGAGGTGATGGCCGAGCGGCATGTCTCGATCGGCGGAAAGACCTACCCGATGCCCGATCCGTTCCTGGTGCTGGCCACGCAGAACCCGATCGAGAACGAGGGCGTCTACCCGCTCCCCGAAGCGCAGCGCGACCGGTTCCTGTTCAAGCTGATGGTCGGATACCCGGAGCCGGAGGAGGAGCGTGAGATCGTCTACCGGATGGGGGTCACCCCGCCGGTGGCGCAGCAGGTGCTGCCGATCGCCGAGCTGGCCCGGCTGCAACAGGTCGCGGCGAACGTCTTCGTCCACCACGCGCTCGTCGACTACGTGGTGCGGCTGGTCTATGCGTCCCGGACGCCTGCCGAGCACGGCCTGCTCGACGTCGCCGGCTGGCTTTCCTACGGTGCATCCCCGCGGGCCTCGCTCGGGATCGTCGCGGCGGCCCGGAGCCTGGCGCTGGTGCGTGGCCGTGACTTCGTGGTCCCGCAGGACGTCGTCGACGTCGCTCCCGACGTCATGCGGCACCGGCTGGTCCTGTCCTACGACGCGCTGGCCGACGGGGTTCCGGTCGACGTCATTCTCGGCCGGCTGCTGCAGGCCATCCCGATGCCTCAGGTCAGTCCTTATACGCACGCCGGACCGGCCTGATGGCCGCACCGCATCACGGTGTCAGCAGCTCGCCGGCCGGCGTGCCGTCGACGGCGGATCCGGCGCGGCTCGACGCCGCACTGACCACCCTGGAGCTGACCATCCGGCGGCGCCTTGACGGTCTGCTGCAAGGCAACCATCTCGGTCTCGTGCCCGGGCCGGGGACCGAGCCGGGCGACGCCAGGGCGTACTACCCCGGTGACGACGTCCGCCGCATGGACTGGTCGGTGACCGCCCGCACCACCGAGCCGCACATCCGGCAGACCGTGGCCGATCGGGAGCTCGAGACCTGGCTGGTGGCAGATCTGTCCGCGTCCCTGGACTTCGGCACCACCGGCTGCGAGAAGCGCGACCTCGTGGTCGCGGCCGCGGCCGCGGTCGGGCACCTGACCCGCGGTGGTGGCAACCGGATAGGCGCGGTGGTCTCCACCGGCTCGTCGATGATCCGGGTACCGGCGATGGGCGGCCGGCCCAACCTCCAGCACCTGCTCCGCACCCTGGCCTCGACGCCGCGGGCCGAGCCAGGGGTCCGCGGCGACCTGGCCGCCGCCCTCGAGCAGCTGCGCCGGCCCCCGCGTCGACGCGGACTGGCCGTCGTCATCTCCGACTTCGTCGGTGAACTCAACTGGGAACGCTCGTTGCGGGCGCTGTCCGCCCGGCACGACCTGCTGGCCGTCGAGGTGCTCGACCCGCGCGATCTGGAGCTGCCCGCGGTCGGCCTGGTCACCCTCGTCGATCCGGAAAGCGGCCGTAGCAAAGAGGTGCAGACCACGCCGACGCTGCGGGCGGACTTCGCAGCTGCCGCCGCGGATCACCGGCAGCAGGTCGCGGTCGCGCTGCGCCGGGCCGGCGCCGCTCAACTGACCCTGCGGACCGATCGGGACTGGATCGCCGATGTGCTCCGATTCGTCCTGACCCGCAAGCGCGGCTGGAGCGGCGCCTCGCCGGCCGCCCATGCCGGGGAGGCGTGGTGAGCTTCTCCACCCCCGGCTGGCTCGCGCTCGGTGTTGTCGTCGTCGCGCTGGCTGTCGGCTACTGGATCGCCCAGCGCCGCCGCCGCAGGCACACGATGCGCTTCGCCAACCTCGAGCTGCTCGACAAGGTGGCCCCGAAGCGGCCCGGCCGGCTGCGGCACGTGCCGACCGTCGCCGTACTCCTCGGCCTGATGCTGCTGACCGTCGCCCTGGCCGGTCCGACCGCCGACGCCAAGGTCCCGCGGAATCGGGCCACCGTGATGCTCGCGATCGACGTCTCGTTGTCCATGGAAGCCACCGACGTCGCACCGAACCGACTCGCCGCCGCGCAGGAGGCCGCCACCCAGTTCGTCAACGACCTGACGCCGGGCGTCAACCTGGGCATCGTGTCCTTCGCGGGTATCGCGACCGTGCTGGTGTCGCCGACCACCGACCGGGCGGTGGCCCGCACGGCCATCGCCGACCTGAAGCTGGACGAACGTACCGCTACCGGGGAGGGGATCATCTCGTCGCTGCAGTCGATCGACCAGTTCTCCCGGACCATCAGCGGGGCGGACGGTCCGGCGCCCGCGCGCATCGTGTTGATGACGGACGGCAAGCGCACCGTCGGCCGCGAGGAAACCGAGGCGGCCAAGATGGCGGCGGATGCCAAGGTGCCGGTGTCGGTGATCGCCTTCGGCACCAACCACGGCTCGATCACGCTGGATGGATCGGTGATCCCGGTGCCACTGGACACGGACGCCATGAAGCAGATCGCCGAGATCTCCGGCGGCGACTTCCACACCGCGGCCAGTTCTCAGGAGCTCAAGTCGGTGTACGCGCAGCTGGGCGAGCAGATCGGCTACGAGATCAAGCAGAAGGACGTCTCCCGGCCGTGGGTGATCGCCGGGACCGTCGCGTTGATCCTCGGGGCAGCGGGCGCGCTGGTGATCGGCCAGCGCATCCCCTGAGGTGGCCCGCTCAGCCGGTCGGGGTGAACGACTCCACCCGATCGGAGCCTTCGAACCCGTCGCCGTAGCCGCCCACGATGTACACGGTCGTGCCGATCACCGCGGCGCCGAGGCCGGCCCGGGCCGGCTGCAGCGGGGGCAGTCCGGCGGCGGTTCCCGGTTGGTCGCACCACCAGCTGTTGAAGCCGGAGGGCGTCTCTCCCCCGACCAGGCAGCGGCCTGCGCCCTCGACCCGGACGGCGGCGGCGCTGTCGATGGGTGGATCGATGGTCTGGGCGGCCGAGGCCGTCGGGTCCATCTTTCCCTCGGAGACGACGTCCACCTCGCCGTATTTCTTCCCGGTCTGCTGGTCGTGACCACCCATGATCCACACCCGGCCGTCGCCGTTGCTCGCGGCGGCGAGCTTCTGCCGACCGTGAGCCATCCTTCCGACCAGGGTCCACGCTCCGCCGGTCGACGACCAGACCTCGTCGGCCGCGGTGCCGTCCGGCCGGGTGCCGCCGGCGAAGATGATCCGCGCCCCGTCGAAGGCCGCCGCCCCGGCGACTCTCGCCCCCGGTAGCGGGATGCTCTGCCGCACCCAGGCCGACTGGTTCTTGGCGAGCATCAAGACGTCTCGGGACCCGCCGGTCTGGATGTATCCGCCGATGAAGTACAGGCCCCAACTGGTGGCCACCAGCTGGGCGTGACTGATGGGCTCCGGCAGGGACGGCCCGACCGCCCATTTTCGCGCTGACGGGTCGTAGATGAACACGGTGGTCAGCTTCGAACGTGAAGCGTCGTTGCTGATGCCGCCGGCCACCCAGACTTTGCCGTCGTAGGCGGCGACGGCAGCGCCCTCCACCGCCTTCGGCAACGGCGCCAGAGTGGTCCAGTGCGGGGTCCCGGCGGAAGTCGTGCTCACCGCCGCCGTGCTCGCGCCCGGCGTGCTCGCGCCTGGCGTGTTCACCCCCGCCGTGCTCTCTCCGCGGAACACTCCGGACACGATGGCGACACCGACCAGGATCAGGACCACCGCGGCCGCGCCCACGGCGGCGAGCAATCGGCGGCGGCGGCCGGGCTCGGCTGACCGCCGCTCCGGGTCGGAACGGTCGACGACCGGCGCCGCCGGCTCGTCGCTCGACTGCGGCGGCGCCGCGACGACCGTTCCGATGTCGAGCCGTCCGGTCGGTCCGTCGATCCCGGACGACATCGAGTGTCGTTGGGCCAGTAGCGCTGCGCCGAGAGCAACGGTGTGCTTCGGGTGAGTGCCGACGGCCACGGGGAGCTCCAACTCACCGGTGATGAGTTCGGCAGCCAGCGGTATCCGGGACGAGCCCCCCGCGAGAACGGTGGCGGCGATGTCGCCGGGTCCCACTCCGGCGCCCCGCATGGCCCGCCGCAACGGCTCCATCGTCGCCATGAGTGCCGGCCGCACGAGATCCTCGAAGTCGTTGCGGGTGATCCGCACCTCTGTCTGCAGGCCGGGCATCGCCACCGGAATCGTCGCCTCGGTGTCCAGAGACAGGGATTCCTTCGCCAGTACGCACTCGTGTCGCAGCCGGGTGGCCGCCGAACGCACGCCCGGATCCGTCGGGTCCAATGCGCTGAAGGCCGCGCCGAGCAGCCTCCGCACGTACTCGAAGACGGCGTCGTCGAAATCTGCCCCGCCCAGGTGCTCAATTCCTTCGGGGTTGCCCAGGGTTGCGAAGTCGCTCTCGGTCTTGCGCAGTACGGCGGCGTCGAAGGTGCCGCCGCCCAGGTCGTAGACCGCGACGGCCTGGCCCACTCCGACACGGGTGGTGGACGCAAAGTGAACCGCGGCGGCCTCTGGCTCGCTCGCCGTGGACGCCGAGCCGAGACTCGCCAGCGTGGCCACCTGCCCGAAGAGTTCCTGCTTGTACGGACCCCAATTGGCCGGTCGGGTCAGCGTGACATGGGCCGGCGCACCCCCCTGCCGGGCGGTGATGTCAGCAACCACCGAGGTCAGCACCGTGGCCATCAGCGCCTCGGGGGAGAAAGGAGTGCCACCGAGCAGCAGCGGGGCCGGGTCGCCGAGCCTGCGCTTGTACTCCCGCGCCAATCGGCTGGGGTCGCTGGGACCCCGCCGTTCCGCGCTCTCCCCGACGATCAGGTCGCCCGCGACGTCGAGGAAGACCACCGACGGGATCTCCATCGACCGGTTGCCCAGGCTGACCATCTCGAGGTTGCCATCCCGGCAGATCGCCGCAGCCGTGTAGGAGGTGCCGAGATCAACACCCAGGCAGTAGGTCATCTCCGTGCGGATCCGCGTGCGATTCGTGGGGGCCCGAATGTGGCCTGCCGGGCGGCCGGTGTCAGCGGCCGCCGGGCGCGGTGGACGAATCGGCCACCGGCCCGCCTGCGGGCAGCGAGATGTCGCTGCGCGGGATCAGCCGGACCAGGGTGGCGCCGAGCACGAACAACATCAGGGCGAGCATCACGAGCCAGCCGATCGGCAGGCCAGTCTCCGCGAGGGCGCCGGTGCCGGCGGTGGACGCGAGCGCTCCGGAACGTGGGTACATGATGATTCCTTTCGTTAGATTCCACGGGGATGGGACAACTGGTTGGATGCGTACATCGTGTTCAGGCCCAACGCTTCTCACGCCGGAAGACGGATCGGGACAGCGCGGACCAGAAGACCAGGATGCGGAAGTTCTCGTAGATCCAGAACGGCAGCAGGCACAGTGCGACCCGTCTGCCCTGCCCACCCATGCGCCAACAGACGAGGATGTGCTCGGCGTAGAACAGCGGCAGAGTCAGCGACCACCACGGTTGGAAATAGAACCCGGCGACCGCCCACGAAATGATCAGCAGGGCTACCATCAGCGGAAATACCAGCGTCAGTCCGTAGGTGGACACCTGATTTATCCAGTGCCTACGGGTGAGGGAGTTGAAGCCGTAAGCGACCAGGGTGTCGATGGTTCCGCGTTGCCACCGCAGCCGCTGGCGGCGGAGATCAGACCAACTGCGCATGACGTCAGTGACGGCCACTAGGCTCTGGGGGCTGATGGGTTGGTATCCCAGCGACTTGATCGCCAGCGTCAGCTCGAAATCTTCGGTCAGGGAGTGCATGTCGTAGACATCGCCGTGACGGCCGCGGAGTGCTCTGCCGCGCTCGGCCGCCACTTGCCGCAGCACGCGGGCGCTGAACAGGGTGGCAACGCCGGTCAGCACGTCCACCCGGCTCCTGCGACGCCCGACCCGCCGGGCCTCCTGTGCGTAGTCCATCCGTTGCAGCGTGGGAAGCATGCCCGGCAGGTCGCGCCCCCGGTAGACGGCGCACACAGCGCCGGAGTCCGGCCTTCCCAGCAGCCAGCGCGAGGCCTCCCGCATCCAGTCGGGGGTGAGCGTGGTGTCAGCGTCCATGATCAGTACCAGGGCATCGTCCGGCAGTTCGGGAAGCATTGCGGACAATGCGAAGTTCAGGGCCCCGGCCTTCCGGTATCGGTTGCCGACTGTGTGCACCACCTCGACCCCGCGGCCGGCTGCGATCTCCGCGGTCCGGTCTGAACAGTTGTCGGCGACGACGACGATGCGCGTCGGCTTGACCGACTGCCCGAAGATGGAGTCCAAGGTGGCGCCGATCGACTCCTCTTCGTCGTGGGCGGGCACCAGCGCGACAATGTGAGGTGTTACGGACTGGCTGCTCATGGAGAACCACGCTCCGACGAGGGATTCTTGACCCGACCGGGTCCCGACATCATTCGGAGCAGCACGCCCGTCCGCTGATACGCCGCATCGCGGATCGGCGTTCGACCGACAGCGGCGTTCGACCGAGAGCGGCGGCGTTCGACCGACAGCGGCCGCGTACTACCATGCGGGCATGTCCCGGGTGCGGCGCCGCACGCTGCTCGGAGGGGCCATCGGTCTTACGGCGGCCGCGCTGGGTTGCACGCCGGCACCTGTTGCGGCGCCGGTGACCGGCGTCGCACCCTCTTCCGCCCAGGAGGGCTCCTCCGGGTCCGGGAGCATCGGAGGCCCCTTTCCCCCAGGTTTCGTCTGGGGCGCGGGAACATCCGCGTACCAGGTCGAGGGTGCTGCGGCACTGGACGGCCGGGGTCCGTCGGTGTGGGACACCTTTGCGCATCAGGGCCGGGCCGGTGGCGACAATGGCGACGTGGCGACCGACCAATACCACCGCTACCAAGGCGACGTCGACCTGATGGTGGCCCTCGGCCTGCGGAGCTACCGGTTCTCGATTTCCTGGTCGCGGGTGCAGCCCGAGGGTGCGGGTGCGGTCAACCAGCGTGGCTTGGACTACTACCGGCGGCTGGTCGACGCCCTGACCTCCGCCGGTATCCAACCGATGGCCACGCTCTGGCACTGGGACACTCCGCAGCAGCTCCAGGATCTCGGCGGATGGGAGAATCGTGAGGTTGCACAGCGTTTCGCCGACTACGCCGACCTGATCATCGCCACGTTCGGCGCGGACATACCCACCTATCTGACCATGAATGAGCCCAAGACCGTTGTCCAGGCGGGATACAGCACCGGTACGCATGCCCCCGGGATCGCAGATCCGGTGGCTGCCACCCGAGCGCTGCACCATCTGCTCCTCGGCCACGGGCTGGCGGTGCAGGCGTTCCGGGCACGGGGTCCCCGATCCAGAATCGGGATCGCCCTGGGGCTCGCGGAAATGCAGCCCGCGGACTCCACCGACCGCGCCGCACAGCTCGTCCGGCAGAGCGATGTGCGGGAGAACACCCTGTATCTCGAACCGGTCCTGAATGCCAGATACCCCGATCAGTATCTGAGCGATGCGGTGGATATCCGCACCCTGGATTCGATGAACCGTACCGACGACCTCCGCACCATCGGGACTCCGATCGACGTGCTGGGAGTCAACTATTACGGGTCCGCGACCGTCGGGGGGCGCGCTCGGCATCCCCTGGCGGAGCCGGCGCATTGGCTGGAGATCGACCCGGACAGCCTGTACCGGATGCTGGTCCGGCTGCACCGGGACTATCGAGCACCCCTGCTCACCGTCACCGAGAACGGACGCCCCGACCCGCCGACGACGAACCCGTCGCCGGTCCTGGCCGACACCGACCGGATGACGTACCTGAGGAGCTACCTCGTGCAGGCTCAGCGGGCGGTGGCAGCCGGGGTGCGCATGCTGGGGTGGCACGTCTGGTCACTGCTGGACAATTTCGAATGGGCCGACGGCTACCGGCAGCGTTGGGGAATCGTCCACGTCGACTTCGCCACCCTGGCCCGCGCACCCAAGTCCAGTGCATCCTGGTATGCGGGGGTGATCAGGGCCAACTCGATTTGAGCCGGAAGACCGCCACCGGAGCTACCGGGGGGAGCACAGCGCCCGTCCGGACCGGCCGATAGGGTGGCCGGGGTACATCCGAGGAGGAGGTAGCACTGTGGCGCAGGAGCCGGTGTCCCGGTCAGTGCTGGTCACCGGCGGGAACCGGGGGATCGGGCTGGCGATCGCCCGGTCATTGGCCGATCTCGGCCACCGGGTGACCGTCACCTCCCGATCGGGGGAGGCCCCCGACGGGCTCTCGGCCGTGCGCTGTGACGTCACCGATGCGGCGGCCGTCGATGCTGCCTTCAGCGAGGTCGAAGCCGCGCAGGGGCCGGTGGAGGTGCTGATCTCCAACGCCGGCATCACCGACGACACGCTGTTGCTGCGGATGAGTGAGGACACCTTCAGCCGGGTGCTGGACGCGAACCTGACCGGGGCCTACCGGGTGTCGAAACGGGCCGCGACCGGCATGCTGCGCAAGCGGTGGGGGCGGATGATCTTCATCTCGTCCGTCGTGGGGCTCTCCGGCGGCGCGGGCCAGGCGAACTACGCCGCATCCAAGGCCGGCCTGGTCGGTCTGGCTCGCTCGATCGCCCGCGAACTCGGTTCCCGCAACATCACCGCGAACGTCATCGCCCCGGGGTTCGTCGATACCGACATGACCAGGGCGCTGCCCGAAGCCCGGCGCACCGAGATCGTCAAGCAGGTGCCGCTCGGTCGATATGCCGAACCGGCTGAGATCGCAGCCGCTGTAGCCTTTCTCGCCTCGGACGGGGCCGCCTACGTCACCGGTGCCGTGCTCCCGGTGGACGGCGGCCTCGGCATGGGCCACTGAGTCGCAGCACTCCGCTCCTGATCCGCTTCGACCCGAAGGATGTGCCATGACCTCCTCGCTCGGCTCCGGTGTGCTCGCCGGCAAGAATCTGTTGATCACCGGGGTGATCACCGAGGCGTCGATGGCCTTCCACACCGCCCGGCTGGCCCAGGAGCAGGGCGCAACGGTCGTGCTGACCGGGTACGGCCGGCTGTCCCTGGTGGAGCGGATCGCCAAGCGGCTGCCGGAGCCGGCGCCGGTGGTGGAGCTCGACGTCACCGATCAGGCCCAGCTCAACAGCCTGGCCGACCGGGTCTCCCAGCACGTGCCGGACCTGCACGGGGTGCTGCACTCGATCGGCTTCGCCCCCGCGACGGCGCTCGGCGGGGTGTTCCTGGACTGTCCCTGGGAGGACGTCGCCACCACGGTGCACACTTCGGCGTTCTCGTTGAAGTCGCTGGCGGTGGCCTGCCTGCCGCTGATGGGATCCGGCGGGTCGATCGTCGGCATGGACTTCGACGCCCGGCAGGCGTGGCCGGCCTACGACTGGATGGGGGTGGCGAAGGCGGCGCTGGAATCGGTGACCCGCTACCTCGCTCGTGATCTCGGACCGAAGGGCATCCGGGTCAACCTGGTGGCGGCCGGCCCGGTCAAGACCATGGCAGCCCGCTCGATCCCCGGCTTCTCAGATCTGGAGAACGGCTGGACCTCGCGAGCCCCGCTCGGATGGGACACCTCGGACCCGACCCCGGTCGCCCGGGCCTGCTGCGCGCTGCTGTCCGACTGGTTCCCGGCCACCAGCGGCTCGATGGTGATGGTCGACGGCGGCTTCCACGCGCTCGGTTTCGGCACCGCCGAAATCCAGGAACGGGCCTGAGCTGCGTTTGGCCCTCCCGCCACCGGGCACTCTCAGGGTGACGAGCCCGTACGGACGGCTCGGCGACGGAGGGACAGACGCCATGGGCATGGGAGACAAGATCGAGCACAAGGCCGAAGAGGCCAAGGGTGCTGTCAAGGAAGGCGTCGGCAAGGCGACCGGTAACGAGTCGCTCGAAGCCGAGGGCCAGGCCGACCAGGCTGCTGCCAACGTGAAGCAGGCCGGCGACAAGGTCAAGGACGCTGCCAGCGACGCCTTCGGCGGCTGACGCACGTCCACCGGAACGGCCGCGGCGCAACGGCGCGCCGCGGCCGTTCCGCGTCCGCAGCGCAGCGTCCGCGCGCAGTCGGTCAGACCCGGGTGCGACGCACCCGCGGCTCGACCAGTGCCTCGCACCCCACCGCCACCGCCGACCGCCGGCCCTCCCGCACCGCCCGGGCCAGCGGACGCAGCGCATCGTCCACCACGGCGAGCTCGAAGTTGTTCACCGCCGCGGTGTCGTGTCCCTCGGCCACCACCAGCAGTGCCTGCAGCGAGATCGCCTTGGCCAGCAGGGCAGCCGCCTGCGACGGCATCCCGGGCGGGGTCTCGACACGCTCGGCCAGCATGATCTCGGCGACCCGGTCGCGGGCCTGCTCCGCATCCCGCGCGAGATCGGCGGCGGTCAGCCGATGGGTTGCCTCGGCGATCGCGGCGTCCAGCTCGAGGTGCGCCGTCCGCAGATCCAGTGCCGGATGGCCGCCCGGGCAGCAGTCCACCCGCCACTGACCGGCGGTGGGCACCAGGCCGACCCGGGTGGCCGGGAGCACCACGACCGCCCCGGCGTCCAGCGCGGCCACCGTGAGCCGACCGCCGGGCGGCAGTCCTCGCAGGTCCCCGGCGGTGGGCAGCAGCAGCTCAGGAACCCCGCCGGTGCGGAGCAACGGCAGCAGCTCGGCCGAACCGGCGGACGACGATCCCGGTCCGGGCAGCCCGGTCAGCGCGGCGGCCTCCTCCGAGTGGGCCCGCACCCCGGCGCGGAAGCCGGTCGCGTCGATCGCGGACAGCACCGCATCCGCCGGGGCGCCGCCCTGCCAGGCAGCGCCCCAGAGGGCGAGCGTTGTGGCGGCGCGAACGAACGACATGGCCGCCACGCTACGTCAGCCAACGCCCGGCGCCACGTAGCGTTGCGCCGGCGATGTTCGGCGATCGGGAGGTGCGGTGGACGACCGGTACGGGCGCGATGTGCTGGCAGCACGCGGGCGGCGACGGGAGATCCCGGAGCTGCCGGCTACCGCCGACGTGGTCGCCGAGGACCCGTTGTCCGGGTTCTGCGGCGCCGTCGTCGCCTGCACCTCGACCGCCGTCACGCTCGAGGACCGGCACGGCCGCCGTCGCCAGTTCCCACTGACGGTCGGCGCGTTCCTGGTGGAGGGCCAACAGGTGACGTTGACCCGTCCCGCCGCCGCGGCCGCCGGACCACGCAGATCGGCCTCGGGCTCCGTCGCGGTGGTCGGAGCGCGGGCCCGCACCGCCCGAGCTGCCCGCATCTGGGTCGAGGGCATCCATGACGCCACCCTGGTGGAACGGGTCTGGGGGCACGACCTGCGGGTCGAGGGAGTCGTGGTGGAGCCGATCGGCGGGCTCGACAACCTGCCGGCCGCAGTGGCCGAATTCGGGCCGGCGCCCGGCCGTCGGGTCGGGGTGCTCGCCGATCACCTGGTTCCCGGTTCGAAGGAGTCCCGGATCGCTGCCCTGGTCGACGGTCCGGACGTGCTGGTCACCGGGCACCCGTACGTCGACATCTGGCAGGCGGTCCGACCGGCCGCCGCCGGTATCCGGGCCTGGCCCGAGGTGGCCAGGGGGACCGACTGGAAGTCCGGGGTGTGCCGCCAGGTCGGTGTCCCCGACCCCGTCACCATGTGGGGCCGGATCAACGGTGCGGTCTCCAGCTACCGGGACCTGGAGACGCCCCTGATCACCGCCGTCGAGCAGCTGATCGACTTCGTCACTGCCGACCCGGGCTGATGGCGGTCGGTCGGGTCTCAGCCTGATCACAAACGATCGCCCCGGTGTGCGGGACCGTCAGCCGAGCGGTCCGCTCTGGCAGGATGATCGGTATGCCTGCATGGGTGTGGTTCGTCGGAGCGATCCTGATGTCGATCGCCGAGGTGGTCGGCGGCGAGTTCGTTCTGCTCATGCTCGGCGGCGGCGCGCTCGCCGCTGCGTTGACCGCGCTGATCTTTCCGGACCAGCTGGTGATCCAGCTGGTGGTGTTCGCGGTGGCGTCGGTGGTGCTGGTGGTCGGTCTCCGGCCGGCGCTCAAGCGGCGCTACCTGCAGCCGTCGGCGATCAAGACCGGCATGGACGCGATCATCGGCTCCAAGGCGATGGTGATCTCCACCGTCGACGGCGACGGCGGCCAGGTCAAGATCGGCGGTGAGGTCTGGTCCGCGGTCGGCGTCGACGGCCACCGCCCGCTGCCGCCCGGCACGCCGGTCACCGTTGTCGAGGTCCGAGGTGCGACGGCTGTGGTGATCTGGGGCCCGTGAGCACGCCGTTCTGCGTATCGTGCAAGTGAGTCCTGAGATCGGGAGGCAGTCGCCATGAATGTTGGCGCCATCATCGCCATCGTCGTCGCTGTGCTGGTGATCATCGTCATCCTGCGGTCGGTGAAGGTGATCCCGCAGGCGCAGGCGGCCGTGGTCGAGCGGCTGGGCCGGTTCCACAAGACGAACAACGCCGGGCTGGTCTGGCTGGCCCCGTTCCTGGACCGGATCCGGGCCCGGATCGACCTCCGCGAGCAGGTGGTTTCCTTTCCGCCGCAGCCGGTGATCACCGAGGACAACCTGACGGTCTCGATCGACACGGTCGTCTACTTCCAGGTCACCGACCCGCGGGCGGCGGTCTACGAGATCGCCAACTACATCGTCGCTGTCGAGCAGTTGACCACCACCACGCTGCGGAATGTCGTCGGTGGGATGAACCTGGAACAGACGTTGACCAGCCGGGACGCCATCAACGGGCAATTGCGCGGTGTCCTCGACGAGGCCACCGGCAAGTGGGGGATCCGGGTCGCCCGGGTAGAGCTGAAGGCGATCGACCCGCCGCCGAGCATCCAGGACTCCATGGAGAAGCAGATGCGCGCGGACCGGGACAAGCGCGCCATGATCCTGACCGCCGAGGGTCAACGGGAGTCGTCGATCAAGACGGCGGAAGGTCAGAAGCAGGCGGCGGTGCTCGCCGCGGAGGGCAACAAGCAGGCTTCCATCCTGGCCGCCGAAGGTGAGCGGCAGTCCCGCATCCTGCGCGCCCAGGGGGAGCGTGCCGCCCGCTACCTGCAGGCGCAGGGCCAGGCCAAGGCCATCGAGAAGGTCTTCGCAGCGGTCAAGGCCGGCAAGCCGACGCCGGAGCTGCTGGCCTACCAGTACCTGCAGACCCTGCCGCAGATGGCACAGGGCGACGCCAACAAGGTCTGGATGATCCCGAGCGACTTCTCCAAGTCCCTGGAGGGCTTCGCCCGGATGCTCGGCACCAAGGGTGACGACGGCGTGTTCCGGTACGAGCCGCCGAAGGACGACGACGTGCCGAAGAGTCGACCCGGCGACATGGACGAGGACGTGCAGGACTGGTTCGGCGGCACCACCCCGGAGGAGGTCGCCGAGGCGGTCAGGGCCGCGGAGGCCGAGGCCGCCGTCCCGATCGACGAGCAGGAGCCGCCGCACGTGCCGACACCCCGGGTGTCGATCCCGCAGGCGCCGGCGCCCCCGCGGGTCCCGGGGCCGCCGTCATTGCCATCCGGGCCGCCGTCCGGCAGCCAGTTCCAGGCGCCGCCGCCGCACCAGGGCGGGCCGCCCGGCCAGCAGGGACCGCCGCCCGGGTACCAGTACCCGCCGCAGCAGCCGTATGGCGGCTACCCGCCGCCGCCCGGCGCGGACCGCGGCTGAGCCGTTCGCCGTCCCTCCATCGCACCGCAGCTCAGCACAGCGCCCCGACCGACAGGCGGGCCGGATCAGGGCTGGGCAGGGTCAGCACCACCCGTAGCCCGCCGCCCTCCCGGGCGGCGATGTCGAGGCTGCCACCGTGGGCGTGCGCGATGCTGATGACGATCGACAGTCCGAGACCGGTGCCGGGCCGACCGTCCGCGCGTGCCGCGACGGTTCGCGAACCAGGCCGGTAGAACGGTTCGCCGAGCAGCTCGATCGTTTCCGGGTCCACCACAGCTCCGGTGTTCTCGACCATGAGGCCGTCCGGCCCGACGTCGATCCAGACCGCACCGCCGTGCTCGTTGTGCACCACGGCGTTCTCCACCAGGTTCCGCACCGCCTGCGCGATCATCACCGGATCGCCGGTTGCGGCGGCCGCGGTACTGCTCAGGTGTACGTCGATACCGTTGTCCACCAGCAGCTCCCGGAGATCGGCGACCGTGTCGGCGACCACGTCGGCGACGTCGACGGCCTCCGTCCTGCCGGGTCGACCGCTGCGAGCCAGGGTCAGCAGACCGACGATCAGCTCTTCGCTGTGCCGACCGGCTCGCAGCGCCATCCTGACCGCAGGCTGAAGATCACCCGGCACCCGGCCCTGCGCCAGCGGGATCTCCAGGGCGGTACGCGCGGTGGTCAGCGGGGTCCGGAGCTCATGAGAGGCGTTGGCCACGAACCGGTCCTGGGCGGAGAACGCGGCCTCCAGCCGGTCGAACATCGCGTCGATGGTGTCGGCGAGCTCCTTGATCTCGTCGGGTGGACCGGGCAGGTCGAGCCGGCGGGTCAGGTCGGTGGTCGAGAGGTCCTTGGCCATGGCCGTGACCTCGCCGATCCGGTGCATCGATCGACGGGCGAGCCAGTACGAGAGATGCACGGCCAGCGCGGCGAACACCGCCAGCACCACCCCGGACCAGATCAGCAGGCCGGTGCGGACCTCGCCCGCCAGCGACTCGGACCGGCCGGCGAACCAGCTGCTGACGGTGAGCCCATCCACCGTTGTGACGGTCATGGTGCCGCCGTTACCGCTCGGCACCTGGAGCAGTTCGGTACCTGCGCGCGTCGTGGTCCCAGCTACCGGGGAGGCGGGCCCGGCCGGCACCGCAGCGACGGCTACGGCCCCGTCAGCGGCCAGCCCTGCCTGACCACCGCTGATCGCGGAGTCGAACAACCGCGAGACGGCCACGTACTCGACGAACAGCAGCGCCGCACCGGCGCCGATGAACACCGCGGTGATGGTCACCGCAAGTCTGGTGCGGAAGCTCCACTGGCGGGAAGGGCGGACGGGCATCACGGTCTCCTCGGACTTGCGGTTCAACGGATCCGGTAGCCGTGGCCGGCCTCGGTGTGGATCACCGGCGGGTCGCCGAGCTTGCGGCGGAGCGAGTGCACGACGACCTTCACCACCCCGCGGGTGCGGTCGAACGGGTCGTCCCACACCTCGTCGAGCAATCGGGTCGGGGTGAGGACGCCGCCGTCCGCCTCCAACAGCGCCTGCAGCACTGCCATCTCCTTCGGCGTGAGCCGCAGCGGTCTCCCGTCGCGCTCGGCAATCCGGCGGGCGGTGTCCAATCGCACACCGCCACGCTCCAGCACCGCATTCCGCCCGGCCGGGCCGCCGCGGCGGCCCAGGGCGCGGATGCGGGCCAACAGCTCGAGATAGGCAAACGGCTTCGCCAGGTAGTCGTCGGCGCCGAGTTCGAGCCCGGTCAGCCGGTCGGAGAGGGTGCCTGCGGCGGTCAGCATCAGGATCCGAGCCGGATTCGCGGCCGCCACCAGCGCCCGGCACACCACGTCGCCGTGCAGCACCGGCAGGTCCCGGTCGAGCACCACCACGTCGACGTCATGGGTGGCGACGTGGTCCAGCGCCTTCGAGCCGTCGCCGACGACGTCGACGGTGAACCCCTCACGACGCAGCCCGTCGGCCAGGGCCTCGGCGAGGTCGGCCTCGTCCTCGGCGATCAACAGCCGCATCGATGTCCGCCCTCCTGCGGGTACCGGTGACCCAGCACCAGCATCCGCCTGACCGGTTAGGACCGGGTGAGAAATCCATGGACCGCCGCTGAACCGGCCCCTGCGTAGAAACGGCGGTGGCCCTCAACGGACCTCCGGGACGACGGACCCGGCCCGAACGCTGGAAAGGAACGACCGCCATGGGACGCCGAAGTATCGCGCTGATGCTCTGCGGTGCAGCATTTCTCGCCGCGGCATGCGGTTCGCAACCGAAGCAGGCACCGGCCAGTACGACCAATGCGGCTGGTCCGCTGGCCGAGTACCTGGGCGGTCTGATGCCCGATCAGGATGATCCGGAGCGGGACGCCAAGGACCATGCGGTACAGGAGAAGGTGGCCGCCTGCATGAAGGCGCAGGGGTTCGAGTATGTCCCGGTGGACGGCGCCGGCACCACTGTCGGCATGGGAACGCGGCCGGTGCAGGGAGACCGATCCTGGACCGAGAAGTACGGCTACGGCATCAGTACCACCGAGGCGGTGGTCGCCACCCCCGAGCAGGAGGATCCGAACGCGGCGATCCGCAAAGCCATGACCGATTCGGAACGGGCCGCCTACGACAAGGCGCTGATGGGCGAAGGCGAGCCGACCAAGGCCAGTGGCGCCGCGGGTCCCGCCATCGCCGTCGGGCCCGGTGGGATGGCAGCCGGACCGGTCGGTGCCGGTACCGGCTCCGGTTGTTTCGGCACGGCCAGGGACGAGGTGTACGGCACGCAGGCCCAGGTCGACCTCGCCGAGTTCCAGGACCTGTTCGAGGCGATGGCCGCACTCGACGCGACCGTGGCGGCGGATCCAAGGGTCGCCCCGTTGGTGACCGCGTGGTCCGGCTGCATGGCCGATCACGGCCACCCCGGACTGTCCAAGGTCACAGACGCGCAGGACTCGATCATGAAGAAATGGGCCGAACTCAACGGCTGGTCGTTCGAGCGCACCGACGACGGCGGGATCGGCATGAGTGTGAGTTCGGTCGATGACGGAGAAGCGCCGAAGCCACTGGATCCGACGAAGCTTGCCGCGCTGCGGACCGAGGAGATTGCGCTCGCCCTGGCCGATGTCGACTGCCGGAAGGACTACCAGGTTGTCCACGACCAGGTGCGGGACGAGGTGGAGAAGCAGTTCCTGGCCGATCACCGGGCCGAACTCGAGCGGTATCGGAATGCCGTGAACGGGGGCAACTGATGGGTTCGCCACGTCGGACGGTGCTGATGGTCGTCGCGACGGCGGTGCTGGCCGCCGGTGCAGCCTTCGCGGGCTCGAGGTTGCTCGTGTCGCCCGCCGAGGCGGCTGCGAGATCGTCACCGCCGCCGGCCGGCCCGATCACGGTGCCGGTGGTGCGTTCCGTTGTCCGGGCCGAGATCACCACCCGAGGGGATGTGGCCTATGCCGACGCAACGGACATCGAACTGCCGACCGGCACGAACGGACCCGGGGTCGTGACCGGGCGGGTCCCACGCACGGGAGTGCCGGTCGACGCGGGCAAGGTCCTGTTGGAGGTCGGGGGGCGGCCGGTGATCGTGCTGCCCGGCGGCCTGCCGAGCTACCGCACGCTGACTCCGGGCAGCCGCGGGCCCGACGTCCGCCAACTGCAGAAGGCATTGGCAGCGTTGGACCGCTACACCGGGCCGGTGGACGGCCGGTACGACGCGGACGTGGCTGCTGCGGTCGCCAAACTGTATGCCGCGCTGGGGTATCCGGCGCCCTTGGCGGGCGCCGAGGCGGCGGCTGCTCTCACCCAGGCGCGGGCGACCCTGACCGCCGCGCAGGCGCAGCTGGAGTCGGCGGTCGACGCGCTCGAGCAGGCGTCCCGCGGGCCGAAGCGATCCGAGAAACTGGCCGCGCAGAACGCCGTTGACACCGCGGGGGCAGCGCTCGCCAAGGCGCGGATCACCCCGACACCGGCCGATCAGACCGCGATCGAGCAGGCCCAGAGCCGGCTCGACACAGCGAGCCGCGCGCAACAGGAGAGGCAGGCAGCGGTCGACGCGGCGATGGCCGTCCTGGAGCAGGCGAAGGCCGGCCCCGATCCGACCGGGCGACGCCGCGCGGAGCGCGATCTCGCGACGAAGCAGCGGGCGCTCGCTGCCGCGCAATCGGACGTCGCCGACGCCGGCACCGCGCTCGATGCGGCCCGAACCCCCGGACCTCCTGACCAGGACGCCATCACGACGGCACAGGGCCAGCTGGACGTGGCCACTGCACAGCGCGACGAGCTGCTCGCCGGACCGGACACCAGCGCTGCGCGGTCCGCGGTGGATGCCGCCCGCTCGGCGAGGAACTCCGCGCGCGACGACCTGGCCAGGGCCAGGGCCGCCACCGGGACACCGTTTCCGCTCGGCGAGGTCGTCTACCTGACCGGGTTGCCACGGCGCGTCGACGACGTGCGGGCGGAGGTCGGGGCGGCGGTCAGCGGGCCGGTGCTGACGGTCTCGGGGGTGGCGCTGCGGGTCACCGCTGCGGTCAGCGCCGCCGAGGCGAAGCTGCTCCGCAAGGGCATGCGGGCCGAACTGGCGCTGGCCGGCGGCGGCTCCGTCCTCGCCACGATCAAGGGCATCGCGCGGCCGAGCACCGGTGGCGACAGCTACGCAGTGACGCTGGATCCGGCGCCGATCACCGCGGCGCAGGCGGAAGCCCTGCGGGGCACGAACGTCAAGGTCACCATCGCGGTCGGCAGTAGCGACGGCGAGGTGCTCGCCGTGCCGGTGGCTGCGCTGTTCTCCGACTCGGCCGGGCATCCCAGGGTGGAAGTCCTCACCGCCGACGGAGCGACCCGATTCCAGACCGTCCTGGTGGGGCTCACGGCCGGCGGCGAGGTCGAGGTTCATCCGGTTGACGCCAAGAATGCCAAGGTGCCCGAATCGACGGCCACGATCACGGCCGGCAGCCTGGTGGTGGTGGGCCGATGACTCCCCTGGTCGAACTGCGCGACGTGTGCCGGAACTACTCCGGAACCCCACCTGTGCAGGCGATCCGGGGTGTGCATCTGACCATCGAGGAGGGTGATTACCTGTCGATCGTTGGTCCGTCCGGATCCGGGAAGTCCACGCTGCTGCACCTTCTCGGACTGCTCGACCGGCCGACCAGCGGCAGCTACCTGCTCGACGGCCACGACGTCGCCCGATGGGGCGAAGCGCGCCGGTCGGGTCTGCGGGGCGGCCAGATCGGCTTCGTGTTCCAGGCCTTCCATCTGTTGCCGCGTCGATCTGTGGTCGACAACGTCATGCTGTCCATGGTCTACCAGGGTGTGCCGCGGGGTGTTCGCGGCCGGCGTGCGGACCAGGCGCTGGCCGAGGTGGGTCTCACCCACCGACGTGAATTCCTGCCCACCCAGCTCTCCGGCGGCGAGCGCCAACGGGTGGCGGTCGCCCGCGCGCTGGCCGGTCGGCCGTCGTTGCTGCTGGCGGACGAACCGACCGGAAACCTCGATCAGGAAACCGCGGATGGTGTGATGGACCTGTTCGACGACCTCCACGCCGCCGGCCTGACCCTGGCCGTCATCACCCACGACGAGGCGGTCAGCGCCAGGGCGGCGCGCCGGGTGCGGATCGCCGACGGCGAGCTGATGTCGGCGTGACGCCCACGGTGGCCGGCCGGTCGGTAGGTCGATCACGGTTCCGGGCGGCAGACTACTGGACGAGGCCCTGCTCGGTATGGGCAGCAGACCCGTCCGGCTGGTACTGACGATGCTCGGAACCATCGTCGGGATCGGCGCCCTGGTAGCCACTCTCGGCGTGGGTCAGACTGCGAACGGACAGATTGCCGAGCGATTCGACAGAGCTGCCGCGACCAGGGTGGTGCTCGGCGCTGCGCCGGCGCCACCGGGCTCGCCGGACGACACCGACAACACTGCGGCATTGCCGTGGGATGCGGCGGACCGGGTGGTCCGACTCGCCGGGGTGGCTGCGGCCGGCACCTGGAGCAAGGTGGATCTCGGCGAGGCGACCGTCAGCGGTGTCGAGCTCGTCGACCGGCCGGGAGCAACCACTTCGAGGTCCCGGTGGTGGCGGTGTCGGCAGGGCTGATCGCCGTCGAGGTCGGAAGGATGGACACCGGAAGGTTCTTCGACGCAGGCCACGACAGCCGAGGCGACGCCGTGGTCGTGCTCGGTGCACGCGCCGCGGCGCGCCTGGGCATCAACCGGGTGGACTCCAGGCCCAGCATCTTCATCGGAGACCGGCCGTACGCCGTCATCGGGATCCTCGGCGCAGTCGAGTGGCGGCCGGAGCTGCTGGACTCGGTGATCGTCCCGCAGGGCACCGCTGCCCGGCAGTTCGGACTGGAAGCGCCCGAGGACCTGGACATCCGGACACAACTCGGCGCCGCGCAACAGGTGGCCAGGCAGGCGGCCACCGCAGTGGCGCCAACGATCCGACGTCGATCAAGGTGACCGCACCGCCGCCGCCCGGTGGCCTGGCCGCGACGTCGGGGCGGACGTCAACAGCCTGCTGCTCGCCTTCGGGGCGCTCGCGGTGGTGGTCGGCGGGCTGGGAATCGCGAACGTCACCCTGCTCTCGGTGATGGAGCGGACCGGGGAGATCGGTTTACGCCGGGCGCTCGGCGCACGGCGTCGACATATCGCCGGTCAATTCCTCACCGAGAGTGGGGCAATCGGTCTGGTCGGCGGGCTGATCGGCGCGGCCCTGGGGATCGCGACGGTGGTGGCTGTCTCCTGGGCCCGCGAGTGGACACCGTGTGGACATCAGGCTGGCGCTCGCTGCGCCGGTGGTCGGCGCGGCTGTCGGACTGCTCGCCGGTGCGTACCCGTCGGCGAAGGCGGCCAACGTCGAGCCGATCACGGCGTTGCGGCAGGGCGGTTAGGCTCTGTGCATGGCCAAGCCAGCTCCGGCGACGTTCGATGTCCCGACTCCGGACGGGGGCACCCGCGAGGTGCGGGTGACCAGCCCCGACCGGGTGCTGTGGCCGGACGAGGGCATCACGAAACTCGAACTGGCGCAGTACATGGCGGCCGTGGGCGAGGCCTTCCTGCGGGCAGCAGGCGATCGGCCGATCACCTTGCAGCGGTTTCCCGAAGGGATCACGGGCGAGGAGTTCTTCTCCAAGAACCCGCCCAAGGGGGTGCCGGAGTTCGCACGTTCGGTGATGTGCACGTATCCGTCCGGCCGCCGGCACCCGCAGCTGGTGATCGATGAGATCGCCACGGCGATCTGGGCAATCCAGATGAACACCATCACCTTTCATCCGTGGCCGGTGCGGGCCGAGGACAACGACAACCCGGACGAGCTGCGGATCGACCTGGACCCGCAGCCGGGCATGGGGTTCGCCGAGGTGGTGGAGGCGGCGCAGGCGTTGCGGGAGTTGATGACCGAGCTCGGTTTCACGCCGTGGGCCAAGACCTCGGGCAACCGTGGTGTGCACGTGTTCTCCCGGATCGCGCCGACCCACGAGTTCCAGGAGGTCCGGCACGGGGTGATCGGAATCGCCCGTGAGCTGGAGCGGCGACTGCCGGATCTGGTGACCACCGCGTGGTGGAAGGAGGAGCGCGGCCAGAAGATCTTCGTGGACTTCAACCAGGCCAACCGCGATCGCACCATCGCCGCCGCCTACAGTCCGCGCCCGCTGCCCGGCGCCCCGGTCTCGATGCCGGTGACCTGGGCCGCTCTCGATGGGGTGGCCGCGCTGGACTTCACGGTGCGAACCGTCCCGGACATCGTCGCCGCCGACGGTGATGCCTGGGCCGGCATCGACGACGCGGTGGGCGACATCCGGGATGCGATCGCCCTGTGGGACAAGGACATCTCGGAGCGCGGGCTCGGAGAGCTGAACTTCCCGCCGGACTACCCCAAAATGCCGGGGGAGCCGCCCCGGGTGCAGCCGAGCAAGAAGAACGCGGCGAACTGGGAGGACGACGGAGTGACCCCCCGGGAGTGACGCCGCCGCAGGTGAGAGCCTGCGTTCGAAGCGGACCGGTCAGTCCGCGAGCCGGCCGATGTCCCGGTTGGACTTGATCTTCCGGTCCATGTCGACGCGTTCAGTAACTGCCACGGTGGTCTTCGGGTAGCCGAGTTGTGGTGGTGGGGTGGATCGGTATTGGTGGCCGGTGGGGGTGTGGATGATGATCTCGCCGGTGGTGCCGATGCGTGTGGTTTTCCAGCCGGGGAGGTCTTTGACGTGGTTGTACCGCTGGGAGACGCCTTGGCCGTTGTCGGCGGTGGTGGGGCCGCCGTTGCGGTAGGGGTGGATGTGGTCGATGTGGCGGATCGGGGCGGTGGAGTAGGGGAACCGGTCGTGGCGGTCGCGGATGGTGATGAACCGGCGCAGGGTGCCGTCGAACAGGCGGCGTCGGGGGTCGATGTCGATGGCGATGCCGGTGATCGGGTCGGTGAGGACCCGCCGGATCCAGGCCCGGGCGCGTTTCAGCTCCCGGGCGGTGAGATCCGGGGCGACACGCGGTGGGTCGGTTGGTTCTCGGCGCCGGAGCAGGGTGGTGGATCCGGGTGGCCGGTCGCCAGCGAGTTGTCGGAGGGGGTGGCCCGGTCGCGGGTGTCGGGTGGTTCGCCGGCGGCGATGGTGCGGGCGTGTTCGGCGGTGATGGGGCCGTAGCCGTCGAGGAATCCGGGTGTGTCACTGCCGGTGAGGAGGGTGGTGATGTCCATGGTGAGGTGGATCTCGACGGGTACCTGGTGGGCGTGGTCCTGTCCGGTGAGTCGTTGGATGGTCAGGTCGGCCATCAGCTGCATCAACGACCTGGGGTCACCGGCGGCTCTGAGGGATTCGGCGGTGGTGCGGACGGCGGCGTAGGCGGCGACGCCCTGGGCGACGGGGACCAGGGCGGAGTACACGGCCATGGTGTCGGGTGCCGGTCGGCACCAGACCCGGCGGTCCTTCTCGGCGTGGGCCCGGCGGTGCACGAACGCTCTCGGGTCGGCCTGGTAGGCGGCGGTGAGCACGGCGTGTTCGGTCTGGGTGGTGTTCCATCCCGCCAGGTGCGGTGCGAGGTGGGCGTCCACCCGCCGGGCGGTGTCCTGGTCGAGGTGGGAGGTTTTGACCGCGAGGAGTGTCAGTTGCGGTGCGGAGGCCCGGCCCAGCCGCAGCTGCTCGAACGACTCGGGCAGCCGGGTGTGCCAGGCCTTCGCGTGGCCCAACTGGACCGCGGCGGCGTTCGGTGAGATCCGCCGGGCCAGACCGATCTCCTCGGCGATGCCGTGCCCGATCCGGGACCTGGGCACCCCGGCGGCGGCCTGTTCGGTGCGGCGGGCGGTGTCGTAGGCGACCATCACCCGGGCCTGGGCCGCTGACACCGCGGCCGCGATCTCCTGCAGCAGACTGATCTGGTCGTGCATCTCCACCGTGTCGGTACCGGGGGTGAGGAACACCATGGTCCCGAGCGCATCCAACAACTCGAACCGCGAGTCGACCGGCACCGGATCGGGTCCGTCGGAGCATGACATGTGCTCCTCATCGGTGATCATCCCGGACCCGTTCATACGTTCGATTCTACTCAGCGGTGGCGTTCGGATCAATAGTCGGCCACCACTATTCTGAGTCAGATCGGCTGCCCCGCAACCGATCTGACGGTAGCCCGATGTTGGCGCGCCACGCCGGCCGAACCGGGCTACGCCCGCCAAAAAGGGGCTACGCCCGCCAACATCGGGCTACCCGATTGGCCCGGCGCCCGCTGGCAACAACAGATGACCGGCGAACCGGGATCGCGGCCGCCAGTGCTCCGGAGGCGGGCCACGACCTGCGACCGCACCCCCAGACCGGCAGACTGGACCGATGGACCTACCCGTGATGCCGCCCGTGTCGCCGATGCTGGCCAAGCCGATCGGCGCTGTCCCGCCGGGCCAGCTGTACGAGCCGAAGTGGGATGGCTTCCGCTCCATCATTTTCCGGGACGGCGACGAGGTGGAGATCGGCAGCCGGAACGAGCGCCCGATGACCAGGTACTTCCCCGAGGTGGTCGAGGCCGTGTTGGCGAACTTCCCGCCCAGGGCGGTGATCGACGGCGAGATCATCGTCGCGAACCTCGAGGGCAACACGTTGGACTTCGAGGCGCTCCAGCAGCGGATCCACCCGGCGGCCAGTCGGGTGAAGATGCTGTCCACGGCAACGCCGGCCAGCTTCGTCGCGTTCGATCTGCTGGCGCTCGGCGATGACGATCTGACCGGCACCCCGCTGATCGAACGGCGGGAGGCCCTGGAGCGCGCCCTGGCTGCCGCCCAACCGCCGATCCACATCACACCCGCCACAAGGGATCTCGCCGAGGCCCAGCGCTGGTTCGAAGAGTTCGAGGGAGCCGGACTGGACGGACTGATCGCCAAGAAGCTCGACCTGCGGTACCAACCGGACAAGCGGGTGATGAGCAAGATCAAGCACGAGCGCACGGCGGACTGCGTGGTGGCCGGTTATCGGGTTCACAAATCGGGGCCGGACGCGATCGGCTCGGTGCTGTTGGGGCTCTACGACGACCGAGGGGTGCTGGCGTCGGTCGGCGTGATCGGTGCGTTCCCGATGGCGACCCGGAAGAGGTTGTTCGTCGAACTGCAGCCCTACGTCACCACGTTCGACGGGCACCCGTGGAACTGGGCGGCGCATGAGGAGGGCGAGCGCACCCCGCGCAAGAACGAGACCAGCCGCTGGAACGCCGGCAAGGACCTGTCGTTCGTACCGCTCCGTCCCGAACAGGTCGTCGAGGTGCGCTACGACTACATGGAGGGCGAGAGGTTCCGGCACACAGCTCAGTTCGTCCGCTGGCGGCCGGATCGGGAGCCGACCAGCTGCACCTACGACCAGCTGGAGCGGCCGGTCCGATTCAATCTCGCCGACGTTCTGGTGAGTGGCTGACCGCACCGCTCAACGGCCGCCAAGGTGTCGATCACGTCTCACCGGGGTGCCCGGTCCGGGCCCTGGTGCGATGATCAACCCTTCGGTCGGTCGTTCTGGAGAAGGGATTTCCCCGATGCGGTGGACGCGTTCCCGCGGAGTACTCGCCCTGGCGGTCACAGCGGTTCTTGTCCTGGCAGGGTGTAGCGCCGGATCCTCGACCGCACCCACCACCAGCGCTCCGGCCACCAGCACCGCGGCCGCCGGCAGCGCGCCGGCTGCATCATCGGAAGGGTCGAGCGCCACCGGTTCCTCGGAGGCGACGGGCAGCGGGTCCAGTGCTGAGCCGAGCTCATCGAGCACCGCGCCGCCGCCGTCGGACGCCGCGCTGGCCATCGGATTCGTGCTGGAGCCCACCAACCTCGACTTCACCAAGACCGACGGTGCCGCGATCCCGCAGGTGCTGCTGACCAACGTCTACGAGACCCTGGTGAAGCAGGACCAAAAGGGGGACATCGTCGGGTCGCTGGCCGACAAGTGGACGGTCTCGAGCGACGGTAAGACCTACACCTTCGAACTGCACCCCGGAGTCAAGTTCTCCGACGGAGCAGCGTTCACCGCCGAGGATGCCGTGTTCTCGATCAACCGGGTCAAGACCGACTGGATCCCGGCCGTGAAGTCGGCGATGGACGTGGTCTCCAAGGCCGAGGCGGTCTCACCGACGGAGTTGAAGGTGACGCTGTCGAAGCCGAGCAATTCCTGGCTGTTCAAGATGACCACCCGGATCGGCGCCATGTTCTCCAGGACCGGCGTCGCGGACCTGGCGAACAAGCCGATCGGCACCGGCCCGTACGTGTTCACCTCATGGACCCGCGGCGACAACATCGTGCTGACCCGCAACGACGGCTACTGGGGGACGCCGCCGGGCGTGAAGACCGTGACCTTCCGGTACTTCCAGGATCCGACCGCGATGAACAACGCGCTGCTGACCGGCGGTATCCAGGTGATCTCGACGGTTCAGACACCGGACACCCTCGGCCAGTTCGATGACACGTCGAAGTACAAGATCATCCAGGGAACCACCAACGGTGAGGTGATGATGACCATCAACAACACCGCCAAGCCGCTGGACGACCTGAAGGTCCGCCAGGCCATCAACTACGCGTTGGACAAGAAGGCCATCCTCGACGGCGCCTGGGCCGGTTACGGCACCGTGATCGGCACCCACGAGGCGCCGACCGATCCCTGGTTCACCGACCTGGCCGACAAGTACCCGCACGACGTCGAGAAGGCGAAGGAACTTCTGAAGGAAGCCGGGCAGGAGAACCTGACGCTGAAGCTGGTGTTGCCGCCGGTGCCGTACGCGGCCGCCGCGGCGCCGATCATCATCTCGCAGCTGAAGGACGCCGGCATCACCGTCGAGGCCAGCAACGTCACCTTCGACGTGTGGCTCGCCCAGGTGTTCGACGCGAAGAAGAACGACTACCAGCTCACGATCATCAACCACGTCGAGCCCCGGGACTTCAGCACCGTCTTCTCCGGCAAGAACGACTACTACACGCATTACGTCAACCCCGAGGTCGCCACCCTCATCGCCTCGGGCGACGCCGGCACCCCCGAGGAACAGGTTGCCGACTACAAGAACGTGATGGAGATCCTCGCCGACGACGCCGCCGCGGCCTGGTTGTGGTCGTTCCCGAACCTGATCGTTGCGGACGCGAACGTCAACGGAATCCCGCAGAATGCCATCGGGGAGGCCTTCGACCTGACCACCCTGTCCGTCAGCTGACCGACCGGGAGGACACCCGCACGTGGCGTGGCAGCTCCTGCGCCGATGTCTGATCTTCCTCGTCAGCGTCGTCGCCGCCTCGATCCTGGTCTTCCTGCTGCTGTCCGGGCTCGGCAACCCGGCGCGGACCACCCTGGGTACCGGCGCCACCGACGAGGCGGTCGCCGCGCTCTCCGCCCAGATGGGCCTCGACCGGCCGCTGGTGGTGCAGTACTGGTCCTGGGCCAGCGGCATGCTGCACGGCGACTTCGGCGTCTCCTACATCAGCCACGCCGCGATCGGACCGCAGATCGCCGACCGGCTGCTGGTCACGCTGTGGCTGGTCTTCGGGGCGATGATCGTTGCGCTGCTGGTCGCCGTTCCGCTGGGCATGATCAGTGCGCTGCGGCACGGAAAGCCTTCCGGCTACCTGTTGTCCGGGCTCTCCCAGATCGGCGTCGCGGTCCCGGCATTCCTCGCCGGCATCCTGCTGGTGGCGGTGTTCGCAGTCGGACTGGGCTGGTTGCCGGCCAACGGCTACACCGTGCCCGGTGTGGATCCGGTGCAGTTCCTCAAGCAGATGATCCTGCCGTGGGTCGCTCTCGGCCTCGTCCAGGGTGCGGTACTGACCCGGTACGTGCGGTCGGCGGTGCTCGACGAGATGGGCCAGGACTATCTCCGGACAGCCCGCTCCAAGGGCCTCACCCCGTGGCAGGCGCTGCAGCGGCACGGGCTGCGCAACGCGGCGATCCCGGTGCTCACCGTCCTCGGGGTGCAGCTGGTGACCATCCTGGTCGGCGCGGTGGTGGTGGAACAGGTCTTCGTGATCCCGGGCATCGGGTCGTTCCTGGCCGACTCGGTGCGTCGGCAGGATCTGCTGGCCGTCCAGGGCATCGTGATCACCCTCGTGGTGATCGCGCTGCTGGTGAGCCTGCTGGTCGATCTGGCCTACTCGCTCGTCGACCCGCGGCTGCGGAGGCGGTGACCTGACGATGACCACCCTCGACCCGGACGCTCCGATCGTCCTCGGCCCGACGCCGGTCCCGCCGTCCCGCCCGCACCGGTTCAATCCGCTGCTGATCACCGGCGGCCTCATCGTCGGCCTCATCGTCGTGGCGGCGGTGGTGTCGTTCTTCTGGACCCCGTTCTCGACCATCTACACCGATGTGGTCAACCGGCACGCCCCGCCCGGACAGGGCGGCCACTTCCTGGGCACCGACATGCGCGGCCGGGACATCGCCAGTCTGCTGATGGAGGGCGCCCGCACCACCTTGTACGTCGGCATCGTCGCGGTCGGCATCGCCGCTGTGATCGGTACGCCGCTGGGCATCCTGGCGGGCATGGTGCGCCCGGGCGCCTCGGAGTTCCTGATGCGGGCCACCGACCTGCTGTTGGCCTTCCCGGCGCTGTTACTGGCCCTGGTCTTCGCCGCCAAGTTCGGCAGCTCGGTGACGACCGCGATGATCGCCATCGGCATCGCCACCATCCCGGCGTTCATCCGGGTGGTGCGGTCGGGCACCCTGCAGGTGATGAACACCGATTACGTGCAGGCTGCCAGAGTGGCCGGCCGCCGCGGTCCGGCGATCGCGGTCCGGCACGTGCTGCCCAACGTGCTCGGTCTGGTGATCGTCCAGTGCTCGGTCTCCTACGCGATCGCCATCCTGGCCGAGGCAGCCCTGTCCTACCTGGGTCTCGGCGCAGGGCCGACCACCCCGTCCTGGGGTCGGATGCTCTTCGAGGCCCAGAGCGGTTGGCCCACCTACCCGTTGGTCTCCCTCTGGCCGGCCCTGGCGATCATCCTGGCGGTGCTCGGGTTCAACCTGCTCGGCGACGGATTGCGCGACCGGTTCGACCCGCGTCTGGCCGGCCGGTCATGACAGCGGCCGTCGAAACCGTCCTGACGGTCAGCGATCTGACCGTGCGCGCCGGCCAGACCGAGCTGGTGCACGGGGTGTCGTTCGAGGTGGGTCGGCGCGAGCGGGTCGGGCTGATCGGCGCGTCCGGGTCGGGCAAGACCATCACCTGCATGGCGGTGGCCGGGCTGCTGCCGGACGGCCTCGCCGCCACCGGCGAGGTCCGGCTCGTCGACACCGAGGTGAACCTGCTGACCGCGTCCGAACGCACCCTGGCCGGCATCCGCGGCCTGCGCACCGGGATGGTGTTCCAGGAGCCGATGACGGCGCTCAACCCGACGATGACGATCGGGCGCCAGGTCGCCGAGGTGATGATCCGGCACCGCACCCGGCCGGACCGCAGGGCCGCGTTGTCGGCCGCCGTCGAACTGCTCGCGGCGGTCGACCTTCCGGACCCGGAGCGGCTGATCAAGGCCTACCCGCACCAGCTCTCGGGCGGTCAACGGCAGCGGGTGGTGCTGGCCATCGCCATTGCGAACAATCCGGACCTGCTGATCTGCGACGAGCCGACAACCGCGCTGGACGTCACGGTGCAGGCGACGGTGCTCGCACTGATCGAACAGCGGGCCGCCGACGTCGACTCCGCGCTGCTGTTCATCACCCACGACCTGGCCGTGGTGGCGTCGGTCTGCGATCGGATCCTGGTGATGTACGAGGGCCGGATCGTCGAGCAGGGACCGGTGGTCGAGGTGCTGACCGCACCGCAGCATCAGCACACCCAGCGGCTGCTGGCCGATGCCGACCTGTCCGGCGTCGACGGGCGGGGGGAGTCATGACGCCCGCCGTCCGGGTGACCGACCTGCGCCGGGTGTTCCGGCGCCCCCGCACCAGCCCGTTCAGCGCGCCGCCGACCGTACAGGCGCTGGACGGCGTCAGTCTGGAAATCCCGGCCCGCGCCCGGTTCGGCATCGTCGGCGAGTCCGGGTCCGGCAAGACCACCCTGATGCGGCTGATCGCCGGCCTGGACAGGGCGACCTCGGGTTCGGTCGAGGTGGACGGCAAGGACATCACCGCGATGGACGAGCGGGACCTGCGGTTCCTGCGCCGCAAGCTGCAGGTGGTGTTCCAGGATCCGATGGGTTCCCTGGACCCGCGGATGAGTGTCCGGCAGATCATCGCCGAACCGCTGCAGGTGCAGGGCCGCGCCGACATCGGTGAGCGGGTGGCTGCGGTGCTCTCCCAGGTCGGCCTCGATGCGGATGCCGCGCAGCGGTACCCGCACCAGTTCTCCGGCGGCCAGCGGCAGCGGATCTCGATCGCCAGGGCGATCGCGCCGGCGCCGGACATCCTCATCGCCGACGAGGCGGTCTCGGCGCTGGACGTCACGATCCGGGCGCAGATCCTCGCGCTGATCGAAACACTCTGCGCTGAGAACGCTCTCACGTTGATCTTCGTCTCGCACGACCTGTCGGTGATCCGCCGGGTCTGCGACTCGGTGGCCGTGCTGAAGGATGGCCGGGTGGTCGAGACCGGGCCGACCGCCGACGTCTACGACCGGCCCCAGCAGCCGTACACCCAGGAGCTGCTCGCAGCGGTGCCGACACTGGAACGCTCGTTGGCGCTGGCCAGGGCGCGGGCAGGAACCGAGGAGAACCATGGCAGACGTTGACGAATTCGGACCCGAGCCCGATGTGGCAGCGGCGGTGGCGCTCACCGCCCGGCTGGTCCAGCTGCGCACGGTCAACGATCCGGGCGCCACCTCGGTCGAGGACCCCGCCGCCCGGCTGGTCGCCGACACGATGCGCGGCTTCGGCTGGCACGTCACGCTGGAGGACGTGGTGCCGGGTCGACCCAATGTCGTCGCGGTGATCCACGGCGCGCGGGCCGGCCGGACCCTGATGTTCGAGGGCCACACCGATGTCGTCACCGAAGGGAACCGGGCCGACTGGTCGTTCCCGCCGTTCGCGGGGGACATCGTCGACGGTCGTCTGCGGGGCCGCGGATCGGCGGACATGAAGTCCGGTCTGGCGGCGATGATCCACGCCGCGCGGGCGGTCGAACTCGGCGGGTTCGATGGCCGGATCATCGTCGCCGCATTGGCCGACGAGGAAGGGATGATGCTGGGCGCCAAGGATTTCGCCGGCTCCGACCTCGCCCGCTCCGGAATCGACGGCGTGATCGTGTGCGAACCGGAGGGCGGCGAGGTGTGTGCGGTCGCCAAGGGTGCGCTGCGGATCCGGATCGACTTCACGGGTGTGATGGCGCACGGCGCGATGCCGCAGATCGGCCGCAGCCCGATACCCGCCGTCGGCTCGCTGCTCATCGGGCTGTCCGAGTTGCAGCAGCAGATCTCCGAAACTGTCGGCAGCCATGACCATCTCGGCGACTTCTACCTGACCCCGACGGTCCTGCAGGCGGGCACACCGGAACAGGTCAACGTGATACCGGCGACCGCATCGGTGTACCTCGATGTCCGCACCATCCCGGCGATCGGGCACCCGCCATTGCTGTTGCTGCTCACCCGGCTGTCCGAGAAGATCGCCGCCGACGCGGGGTTGACGGCGGCCCTCACCGTCATCGACGACCGGCCACCGGTCGACACCCCGGTCGACGCGCCGGTGGTGACCGCCCTGGTCGCAGCGCACCAGCAGATCACCGGAGCGCCGGCCACCTACGGCGGGGTGCCGGGCACCACCGACGGCACCATCCTTACCCGCGACGCCGGCCTGGTGACCGTGGTCTACGGACCCGGCGGCAAGTGGATCGCCCACCAGGCCGACGAGCAGGTCGACGTGGCCGACATCGAGACCTGCACCCGGGTGTATGCCAGGGCGGCCCGGATCTTCCTGGCCGGGACGGCGTGACCGCGCCCGCCGGACCTGGCGGCCCGCCACCTGCACCCGGCCCGCGGAACACGCTGACCGATGTCACCGGCCTGCGGGTCGGACACCACACCATGCGGAGCGGTGGCGCGCTCACCGGCACCACCGTGGTGCTCGGCCCGCCCGAGGGTCTCGTGGCCGGCGTCGACGTCCGGGGCGGCGGCCCGGGAACCCGGGAGACGGACCTGCTGGCTCCCACCGCGTCGGTCGAGCGGATCACCGCGATCACCCTGACCGGCGGCAGCGCCTTCGGCCTGGCGGCCGCCTCGGGCGTGGCAGCGGGGCTCGCGGACCGCGGCCTGGGTCTTGCCGTCGGCTCCGAGCCCGGCCACGTGGTGCCCTTGGTGCCCAGCGCCGTGCTCTTCGACCTCGGCCGGGGCGGGACGTTCCGCGCGACACCCGGGGAGGCGGCGGGTCTGGCCGCGCTCGCCGCGGCGCTCGAGGACGACGACGCTCCGGTTGACGGTTGCGTCGGTGCGGGCACCGGGGCCCTGGTCGCCGGGCTGAAAGGCGGTGTCGGCTCGGCGTCGGTAGCGCTGCCGGACGGTTCGACGGTGGCGGCACTGGTGGTGGTGAATGCGATGGGCAGCCCCGTCGATGCCCGCTCCGGCGGCCTGATCGGTGCCCGGCAGCTGCTGGCCGGTGACGCCACCGGGCTCCGGCTGCCGGCCGCATCGGACGTGGTGGCACTCGAACAGCCGGCGCGACCGCGGGAGCCGCGGCTCACCGTTCCCGGGGCGGCGGCGGTGCAGAACACCACCATCGGCGTGATAGCAACGGATGCCGCACTGACGAAGGCGCAGTGCACGAAGTTGGCCGGCATCGGGCATGACGGGCTGGCCAGGGCCCTGGACCCGGTGCACACCATGTTCGACGGTGACACCTTGTTCGGGGTGTCCACTGCGGCCCGACCGGCGCCGGATGCGTTCGAGTTCCACCACCTGCTCTCGGCCGCCGCCGATGCGGTGACCAGAGCGGTTGTCCGGGCGGTGCTGTCCGCCCGAACCGTCAGCACCCCGGGCGGAACCTGGTACGGCTACCTCGATCTCGCTCCCTCAGCGTCAGGTGGCAGGCGATGACCACGTTGAGCTGGCCCACCGGTCTGCCGATCGGCGCGGAGTGGGTGCCGGTGCCGACGACCCGCGAAGTCCGTTTCCCCTACGACGGTTCCGTGGTGGCCGCGGCTCCGGTGGGGGACGCCGCGCTGGCCCGCTCCGCCATCGAGGCGGCGGTCGCGCTCCGGCCGGCGGTGGCCGCCCTGAGCACCGGGGTGCGTCGGGCGGTGCTTGCCGACATCACGGCCCGGATCCGCGCGCACGCCGACGACCTGGTCGACCTGCTGATCCTGGAGACCGGCAAACCCCGGGTCGACTGCGTGGTGGAGGTCGACCGCACGGTGCTCACCTGGTCGCTGACTGCCGAGGAACCGGCCCGGCTGCACGGCGAGACCGTGCCGGTCGACCTGCTGCCGGGCGCAGAGGGCTTGGTCGGATACTTCACCCGCCGCCCGGCCGGGGTGGTCGTCGGCATCGCCGGGTTCAACTACCCGCTGCTGCTCGCCTCGCACAAGATCGCGCCGGCCATCGCCGCAGGCTGCCCGGTGATCGTCAAACCGGCACCGGCCACCCCGTTGGCCACGCTGTGGCTGGTGGACCAGGCGCGGCTGTCGCTGGCCGCGCACGGGGCGCCGATCGGTGCGGTGCAGCTGGTCACCGGCGATGCCGAGGTCGGAGTGGCGCTGACCACCGACGACCGGGTGGCGGTGGTGTCCTTCACCGGGTCCGCGGCCGTGGGCCACGCCATTGCGCGGGCCTGCGCGCCGCGAAGGGCACTGCTGGAACTGGGCTCCAACGCGGCCCTGGTGGTGGCCGCCGACGCCGACCTGCCGCGCGCTGCGGACGCGGTGCTGCGAGGCGGCTTCTACGCGTCGGGCCAGGCCTGCATCTCGGTGCAGCGGGTGATCGTGGTCGAGTCGGTGGCCGATGAGTTCACCCGGCTGGTGCTGGACCGGCTCTCCGAGGTGGTGGTCGGCGATCCGCGGGATCCGGCCACCCGGATCGCCGCGCTGATCGACGACGCGGCCACGGAGCGGGTGCTGGACCGGGTGGCCGCCGCGGTGGCCGCCGGGGCCAGGGTGCTCGCCGGCGGGGGCCTGGCCGCTGATGCCCGCCCCGGGTCGGGCATCGCCCCCACCGTGCTCGCCGATGTACCCGCCGACCAACCGGTCTGGTCCGAGGAGATCTTCGGTCCGGTGGTGGCGATCCGCACTGCTCCGCACGTCGAGCGGGCGTTCGAGATGGTCAACGAGTCCCGGTACGGCCTGCACGCGTCGGTGTTCACCGGTTCGCTGGCCACCGCGCACCGGGCCATCGACATGCTGGAGGTGGGCGGCGTGATCGTCAACGAAGTGCCGGGCTTTCGTTCCGATGTGATGCCCTACGGCGGGGTGAAGGATTCCGGAATCGGTCGGGAGGGCCCCCGGTGGGCGGTCGAGGAGTACACCGTGACCAGGATGGCGGTGATCCGGCCGTGACCGAGAATCCCTTCACCGCACCGTATCGAGACCTCTTCGACCTGTCCGGCCGGACCGCGCTGGTGATCGGCGCCGGCGGTATCGGCCGCGAGGTCGCCCTCGCTCTGGCCGCGCACGGCGCGCGGGTGACCGCAGCGGACGTCGACGGGGTGGCCGCGACGGCCACCGGTGATGCCTGCGAGGGTGACTGGACGACGGTGGACGTCACCGATACCGGGTCGGTGGCCGCGCTGGCCGCCCGCGGCACCCCGGATGTGCTGATCACGACGGTCGGGATGAACGTGCGCAAGCGGCTGGCGGACTACACCGACGACGACTTCGACCGGGTGGTCCGGATCAACCTGCGCGGAGTGTTCACCGTGCTCCGGGTATTCGGTCCGGCGATGGCGGCCGCGGGCGGGGGATCGGTGATCGCGTTCTCGTCGATCCGCGGGCAGACCGTCGAACCCGGACAGGGCGCCTACGCCGCGACCAAGGCGGGCCTCGTCCAACTACTACGGACCGCCGCCGCTGAGCACGGCCCGGCAGGCGTGCGGTTCAACGCGATCGCCCCCGGCGTGGTGGAGACCGAACTGACTGCGCCGATCCGCGCGGACCCGGCCTGGTCCGACGCCTACGCGTCGAAGTCCGCCCTCGGCAGGTGGGCCCGCCCCGGGGAGCTGGCCGGAGCTGCCGTGTTCCTCGCCTCGGACGCGGCCTCCTTCGTCACCGGTTCGGTGCTGCTGGTCGACGGCGGCTGGACCGCCATCGACGGGCGGTTCGACCCGTTCGCCTGAACCGGCGCAGACGCTCCGAAGACCGAAGTGGACCTTCCGGTCCATACCCGTCCGGCCCCTTCCGCGCGCCGATCCGGAGGGGTAGCTTCTCGCAGGTTGTTAGCTTTCCTCACGACGAGAGGTCACCTGCATGACGACATCCACGATCCCTGCCCCGGTGCGCACCCGCAGCCGCGCGGGGCTCAAGCGGACCGCAGCCGTCCTGGTCACCGCGGTCACCACCGCGGCCCTGGCGCTCGGCGGCGCCCTGCCCGCTTCGGCCGGCGGCCACACCGATGGGCAGCAGTCAACGCCCGCCGGGCACCGTCCGGATCAGAACACCAGCCAACTCGCGCCCAGAACCCGGTTCGTGATGGCCCCCGACGGCTCCAGCGGCGCCACCCAGGGCGGCGAGGGCATCCCGAACATCGACTCGGACAAGAAGACCATCTACGCCTACTACGGAGATCCCGGGTACCGGTATCGCGGACAAGACGGCGTCCCCCTACATCACCGAGATGCAGCATCTGGTGGCCGGCCTCACCGGGCAGCTCCGGCGCACCTACGACGCGGCCAAGCGCCGCGGGGAGAAGCCGGCGATCGTGTTCGACGCCGACGACACCACGCTCTGGACCTACGACATGGAAGTCGCGGCAATGCATTTCAACTTCGACCCGGTCCTGCAGAACGAATGGGTGCAGGACCAGCGCTTCCCGGCAACGCCGTCGATGGTCGCGTTCGTGAACAAGGCCCAGAAGATGGGCTTCACGATCTTCGGGCTGACCGGTCGCAACGACAACCAGAAGGCCGCAACGGTCGCCAACCTGGCGAAGGTCGGGTACACCGCCTTCCCGGCCGACCGGTTCTACACCAAGTGGACCGGCACCGGGACATCCCAGAAGCCGGACTACATCACCTGTGCCGCCGCGAGCTGCACCACCGTCGAGTACAAGGCCGGCACCCGTGCGCACATCGAGGATCTCGGCTACACGATCGAGCTGAACCTCGGCGACCAGTGGTCGGACCTGCAGGGCGGGCACGCCAGGAAGAGTGTCAAACTGCCGAACCCGACCTACTATCTGCCGTCCCCGAACCTGCCCGGCCTGTCCGAGCCCTGGCTCGCACCCCGCACCCACTTCACCATGAAGCCGGATGGCAGCAGCGGACTGACCCAGGGCGGTGAGGGCATCCCGAACATCGACTCGGTGAAGAAGACCATCGCCGCCTATTACGGCGACCCGGGTACCGGTATCTCCAACAAGGTCAGCTCGCCGTACATCACCGAGTTGGCCGGGCTGGTGCACCGGTACCAGGCGAAGCTGGTGGCGCAGTGCCGGACCGAGGCCCGGCATGGCGGGAGGCCGGCGATCGTCTTCGACGCCGACGACACCACGTTGTGGACCTACGACATGGAGGTCGCGGCGATGCACTTCAACTTCGACCCGGTGCTGCAGGACGTCTGGGTCCAGGACCAGCGGTTCCCGGCCACCCCGTCGATGGTCGCCCTGGTCAACGCCGTCGACGCGGCCGGCTGCCGGGTGGTCGGGCTCACCGGCCGCAACGACAACCAGAAAGCCGCCACCATCGGCAATCTCGCCAAGGTCGGCTACACGCCGTTCACCAGTGACTTCTACTTCACCAAGTGGACCGGGGTCGGCGCATCGCAGCAGCCCTCGTACATCACCTGCGCGGCTGCGAAGTGCACCACCATCGAGTACAAGTCGCAGACCAGGAAGTATGTCGAGTCCAGGGCGTTCGGACGGTACGACATCATCGCCAACTTCGGCGACCAGTTCAGCGACCTGATCGGCGGCCATGCCGACCGTTCGATCAAGCTGCCGAACCCGACGTACTACCTGCCCTGAGCAGTTGGCGGGCCGGGCCCGGCGGAGCACCGCCGGGCCCGGTCCGCCGGTCACTCCGTGGCGGTCAGCGCCTCGTCGATGACGGCCAGCCCCTCGCGGACCTCGTCATCGGTCGAGATCAGTGGCGGCGCAACGTGGATGCGGTTGCCGGCGATGAACGGCCACACTCCGCGGGCCTTGCAGGCCGCAGCGATCGCGTTCATCGGAGCGGCGGCTGCACCGGCGGCGTTGAACGGCACCAACGGTTCCCGGGTCTGCGCGTCGGCCACCAGTTCGATCGCCCAGAATGCCCCGAGGCCGCGCACCTCGCCGATCCGGGGGTGCCGGGCCGCCAGGTCGGCGAGTCCGGGCGCCAGCACTTCCGCGCCCAGGTGCCGGACGTGGTCCAGGATGCCGTCGCGCTCGAACACCTCGATGCTGGCCACCCCGGCCGCACAGGCCAGCGGATGCCCGGAGTAGGTGAGACCGCCCGGATAGGGCCGGTCGCGGAAGGTGGCGGTGATCGCCTCGTCCATCACCACGCCGCCCAGCGGGACGTAACCGGAGTTGACGCCCTTGGCGAAGGTGATCAGGTCGGGCCGGACCTCGAAGGCGTGGACGCCGAACCACTCACCGACCCGGCCGAATCCGACCATCACCTCGTCGGCGATGTAGAGGATGCCGAACTCGTCGCACAACGCCCGGACACCGGCGGCATAGCCGGGCGGCGGTACCAGGACCCCGTTGGTGCCGACGACGGTCTCGGTGATGATGGCCGCGATGGTGTGCGGCCCCTCGAAAGCGATCGTCGACCGCAGGTGGGCCAGCGCCCGCTCGGTCTCCTGTGCGGGGGAATCGGAATGGAACGGCGATCGGTACGGGTACGGGCCGTGGTAGTGGACCACCCCGGGAATCCCCGGCTCGGAACCCCACCGGCGCGGTTCGCCGGTCATCGTCATCGACCCTGCGGTCGCACCGTGGTAGCTGCGGTAGGCAGCGAGGACCTTGTGCCGGCCGGTGTGCAGTCGGGCCATCCGCAACGCGTGTTCGTTGGCCTCGGTCCCGCCGTTGGTGAAGAACACGTGCGAGAAGCCGGTACCGGCCCGCTCGGTGATCAGTCGGGCCAATTCGCCGCGGACGTCGTTGGCGAACGACGGTTGGACGGTCGGCAGTCGCTGCGCCTGCGTGGTGATCGCGGCGATCAGGTCCGGATGCGCATGACCGAGGTTGAGGTTGATCAGCTGCGAGCCGAAGTCCAGGTAGGTCTTTCCGGTGTAGTCGAAGAACCGGGTGCCGACACCGCCGGCCACCGGCAGTGGGTCGATGAGGCCCTGCGCCGACCAGGAGTGGAAGACGTGGTTCCGGTCGTCCGCGCGGATCGCCGCGTCGATGGCCGGATCGGTGACCGGACCGCGCACCGGGGGGCGGCCGAGGGCGGCGAAGGCGGGCAGCGTGTCGGTCATGGCGGAACCTCCGGGCGGCGGTCGGTGGGCGGAAGCGCCCCGCCGTCGACTATGGCACCAGCGGGGCCGCCGCCCAAGGCCCGCCGCCCGAGGCGGCCATCCGCCGCGCAGGCTAGCGTGGCGGCCATCATGTCCGACCCGGAACGCCACCGCCGGCCGCCGGCCAGGTTCACCCGGGCGGCTGTGCTCGGCGCGGCGGCCGTGCTGGGCGCGGCGGTCCTGCTGCTGGCCGGTGCGGGCCCGGCGGCGGCAACCGCACCGGTCGGCGGTGTCGACATCGACGCGGTGGTGCAGGACCTGCAGGACGACCATGTCGCCGTGGTGGGCGACAGCCGGTCAGCAGCGGCGGACTTCTCCCCGATGGTGACCGATGCCCGGGCGCACAACGTGAGCCTGTCGATCGTGGTGCTCGGCTCCGAGCCGGCAGCCGGCGCGACGCCCCAGGACGTCGCGGCCGCGGTGCTCGGAGCGGTCCGGGGCACGGTTGCGGTGCTCGGCCCGCGGTCCGTCGGCATCGCCAGCGATGCGGTCGGGGACGTCGGAGATCTCCGCGGCGCAGGACGCCGCCGACGGAGCCGACGGCGATGTGGCCCGGGCCCGGGCGGTGGTCGACACGCTGACCGCGAGGTCCTTCTCCTGGACCCGCATCCTGATCGTCGGCGGGATTGCCGTGCTGCTGGCGGCGGGTATCGCCGGCGGCCTGTTGATCGCCAGGCGGCGGCGCACCGAGGATCACGATGGCGCTGGCCGACCTGACCACCGGGCTGGCTCGCCGCATCGAGGATCTGGTGCCGGTCGTCAGCGGACTGGCCGGGCGGGCCGGGCAGACCGGCCGGCACGATCTCGAGGATCGGGTGGACCGCGCGGTCGACGATTGCACCCAGCTGCGCGACCGGACGTCACGACCGCTGGCGTCCCGACGCGACGTCGATGCAGCGGGGGCGCAGGTCGCCGCGTTGACGGCGGAGGTGGGCGGGCTGCAGTCCGAGATCGACGCGTTGCTGCCGCCCGGACATCAGCTCAGGTCGTAGGAGCCGCGGGCCAGCCGGAACCCGTTGCCGGTCCCGTCGTCGGAGCAGTGCATGCCGTCCTCCTGGCTGACGCAGGTGAACCCGTGTGCGCGGGTCGTCGAGCCGTACGCGAGCACCGGCAGCCCCGGATCGGCGACGGTGTCCGAGATGCAGATGAACGCGGCCTTGGCGCCGGTGGCCAGCACAATCGCGTGCGGGACCCCCATCGAGCACTCCGACGGCTTCGGCGGCGTGAAGGTGAGCTCCTTGACATCGCACCGGACCCCCTGGCTGTCCACCCTGCAGGCGATATTGCCCGACGGCGACTGGAACGCGTCGATGGTCTGCACGTCGCCCGAGACCGCGCCGGTGGCGGTGACGGTCGCGGTGACGGTCGAGCGCCGGGTGGCGGTGACCGGGGCCGGGGTGCCGGGGCTGGTCGGCGGGGCCGGGCTCGCGGTGACGATCAGCGTCACGGTGGATCGCGGCGCCGCCGCGGTGGTGGACTTCGGTGGCGCGCTGGATGCCACCGGGCTCGGCGTGCTCAGCGATCGGCACCTGCGGCGGCGACGACGACGGGACGCCCACGGTGATCGACCCACCGGTCGGGCGCTGCGACGGCGTCGGACTGGCCACTGCCGGCGGTCGGGCCGCGGTGGTGAACGGCACCACCTGCGCCGGTTGACCGCCGACCGAGGAGGCGCAGCCGGCAAGGGCGATCGAGCCGAGGGCGACGGCGGCCAGGACCATGCCGCGGGTGCGTGTCATGACTGATGGACGATAGCGGCATCCGGCCGGTTCCTCCCGAAGCGCGCCGAAGTTGAGCTCGCCCATCGGCCCTCGACCGGACGCCGCGGCGACCCACCGGGGCCGGGTCGGTGCTCGGCGGGGTGATCGCTTCGGGTGACAATGTCGGGGTGAGGCAGTGGTATCGGGCGGGCGTCGCCTGTGTCGTGGCGGCGATCGTGCTCTCGGTCGCCGTGCAGGTGGTCAGTGGCGACTACCTGCCGCCGGAGATCTCCTTCAGCCAGTACGGCGTCGGCCCGCACGGCTGGATCTTCAGCCTGCTGGCCGTGACGTTCTCGCTCGGCCCGCTGTGTTTCGTGCGCTACCGCCCGGCCCGCCGGCTCGCCGTGGTGCTGCTGTGGATCAGCTTCGCCGGATCCCTGCTGATGGCCATCGTGCGCACCGACCCGAGTGGTCTGCAGCTGTCCCTCAACTCCCGGGTGCATACCGCTGGGTCCGTGCTCGCACTGTTCGGGCTGCCGCTCGGGGTCTCGTTCGCGCTGGACCGGGCGGCCACCCGCTGGCGGGCCGCCGCCTGGGCGCTCACCGCCGTGGTGGCGATCTGCCTGACCCTGCTGCTGATCTCCGCTGCCGGGGTCGACACCGCGGGCCTCGGTCCGGCGCATTCGTGGGCCTTCTGGCAGACCGGGGCGTTCCTCGCGGACATCGGTCTGCTCGTCGTGCACGCCCTGGGCGTCCGCACCGTGCCGCCGCGGGCGCCGCTCGACGCTGCTCAGGACACCGAGGTCGGGGCACGTCGGCGCGACCACATCGTGTGACGGACCGGACAGCGGCCCGGGGCAGCGGCCGGTATCCTCATGCCGCCAGTGGTTGTTGTCACCAGTGTGGGGTACAGGACATCCAGTTCCAGCAGGTCAGATCGGGTCCGACCGAACATCGAGGCAGACCGGGAAGTTATCCGTAGCGGCCCCGGTGGCCTAGCGTTGCACGCAGCATCAGCACCGACTGTCGCGCCCACTTCCGAGGGGACCGAGATGACCGAGCCGACAACTTCTGCCAGAACGTCGAACGCGCGCCGCCGACCGCATGTGGTGATCGTGGGAGGCGGCTTCGGCGGCCTGACCGCGGTCCGTGCGTTGCGGAAGGCCGATGTCGACATCACCCTGGTCGACCGTCACACCTACAACGCCTTCCAGCCGCTGCTCTACCAGGTGGCGACGGCGGGCCTGAACCCTGGCGATGTCACGTTCTTCCTCCGGGCCACCCGGATGGCGCAGAACAACGTGAGCTTCCGGCAGGGTCTGGTCGTCGGCGTCGATCCGGCCGGCCAGCAGATCACCTTCCAGGACGGCGAGCAGCTCGCCTACGACTACCTGATTCTGGCCGCGGGTGCCACCACGAACTACTTCGGCACCAAGGGCGCCGAGCAGAACTCGTTGGCGATCTACACCCGGGCGCAGGCGCTGACGCTGCGCGACAAGATCTTCACCAACCTCGAGCACGCGGCCGCGTCGGCCTCCGGCGAGGACATGGCGATCGTCGTCGTCGGCGCCGGGCCGACCGGCGTCGAGATGGCCGGCGCCCTGGCCGAACTCCGCAATGACGCGATGACGACGATCTACCCGGAGCTCGATCCGCGGCGAACCCACATCGTGCTGCTCGAGATGGGCGACAAGGTGCTCGCCCCGTTCAACGAGAAGCTACGCAATTTCGCCGCCAGGGCGCTGCGCGAGCGTGGCGTCGAGCTGCGGCTGAACACCGCGGTGGCCGAGGTCCGACCCGACGGCGTGCTGCTCGGCAACGGCGACTTCCTCAAGGCCGGCGTGGTGGTGTGGGCGACCGGCGTGACGGTGCCCAAGATCGTCGGCGAGTGGGGGCTGCCGCAGGGCCGCGGTGGCCGGATCACCGTCGAGGCCGATCTCCGGGTCACCGGATTCCGCAACATCTTCGCGGTGGGCGACCTGGCGCTCACGCCTGAGGCCCTGCCGCAGCTGGCCCAGCCGGCGCTGCAGGGTGGCAAGCATGCCGGCAAGCAGATCGCCGCGCTGGTGAGCGGCCGGCCGACGCAGCCGTTCCACTACTACGACAAGGGCACCATGGCCACGGTCGGGCGCCGGGCCGCGATCGCGGACATCGCGGTCACCAAGAAGCACTCGATCCGGGTGACCGGGACCATCGCCTGGTTCATCTGGCTGTTCATCCACATCGTGATGCTGCTGGGCAACCGGAACCGGCTCGCCACCTTCGTCAACCTGTTCACCAAGTACCTGGCGCCGTCCCGGCGGACCAACCCGATCGTCGGCGACGTCCCGGTCTTCGAACGGCAGGGGACCGAGGAACACCGCGCCGCGTCCTGACCGGCAAGGAGATGGATGACGGGTCAACTAAAGCGTAGGCTGGTGAGGTGACGGAGACCCGATGGCTCGATGAGCGGGAACACCGTGCCTGGCGCAACCTCCGCCAGCTCGGCGGTCCGCTCTCGGCGGTGCTGAACCGCCAGCTGCTGCGAGATTCCGGCCTGTCGATGGCCGACTACGAGGTGCTGGTCGTCCTGTCCGAGGCGCCGGATCTGAGGCTGCGGGCGCGGGATCTCGGTCGGCTCACCGGCTGGGAGAAGAGCAGGCTGTCGCACCACATCACCCGGATGGAGTCCCGCGGTCTGGTTTCCCGTCAAGAGTGTGCCACCGACGGCCGCGGAGCCTTCGTGGTGATGACCGCGCCCGGCAGGGAGGCCATTGCGGCCGCGGCCCCGGGGCACGTCGAGGCGGTGCGCAGCTACCTGATCGACCTGCTGACCCCGGACCAGCTGGAGACGCTGGCCGACATCGGCGCGGCCGTCGAGGCCCGGCTCAGTGCAGCCTGCACCGAGCTCGACGCCGAGAGCGGCTACTGACTCCGATGGCTGCGCCGTCGGGGTCCGGAGCGCTGCGCCGGGACGGCGCCGTGGCGAACGTTCTCTCCCGGTTCGGGGCGCTGGCCTCGAAGTTGCAGCTGCCGCTGCTCGTTGCCGCGTGCGCGCCGGTGGCTCCCGCGGTGGTGGCGCTGATCCTCGCCGTCTGGATGGACTGGCCGGACCGGGCCCTGGCGTTGATCTTCGGTGTTGCCGGCCTGATTCTCCCGGCCTGGCTGCTGATGCGCCGCCGTCAGCTGCTGGTGCCACTCAGAGATCCGCTCCGGGCCGCCGACGACGTCATCGCGGCATTCGCGATCAGCTCCGTGCTCGAGCAGGCGGCCGCGCAGGTCACCACCCTGCCGGCCTCCCCGCGGCGGGCGCTGGTGCAGGCCCGGCGGGCGTGGACCAGGTTGAACCTCGGTAGGCAGGTGTACTCCCGGCTCACCGGCCTGCCCGCCGTCGCGCCCTTCCTACCCGGTCGGTTGCGCGGGATCGGCATCCTGGTCGGGTTGTCCGTCGCGTTGGCGGTGGTGACCGCAGCGTTCGATGTGGTGGCGGCGCTGCTCCTGGTTCTCGGAACCTGGTGACCGATGGCTGAACTACTCATCCTCGGTGGTACCGCCTGGCTCGGCCGCGTGTTGGCCTCCGCCGCAGTCGTCGGCGGGGACATGGTCACCTGCCTGGCTCGCGGCGAGAGCGGTGCGGCGCCCGAGGGCGTCGAGTGGATCCGCGCTGACCGGCGCGATCCGGCCGCCTACGCGGCGCTGTCCGGGCGGTCGTTCGATCAGGTGGTGGAGATCTCCTGGCAGCCCGGCTGGGTGCGGGCGGCGTTGCGGGCGGTCGGCGACCGGGCCGGTCACTGGACGCTGGTGTCGTCGATCTCGGTGTATGACGACCAGGCCGCCGCCGATGCCGACGAGAGCGCCCCGGTGGCGACCCCGTTGACCGGGGACGACGCTTCGATCGAGCAGTACGGCGAGGGCAAGTCGGCGTGCGAAGCGGCCGTCGTCGACGCGGTAGGCGACCGTGCGGTGCTGGCCAGGGCCGGCCTGATCGGCGGTCCGGGCGACGGCAGCCAACGCACCACGTACTGGCCCGGCCGGTGCGCCGCAGCGGGCGCCGGCCCGATGCTGGTGCCGGACGTCCCGGACGCCCCGGTGCAGATCGTCGACGTGCGGGACCTCGCGCGGTTTGTGCTCACGGTCGGCCGCGACGGCCGGGTCGGACCGGTGAACGCGGTGGGCGGGCGGCAGCGGTTCGCCGATGTGCTGAGCGCCGCCGCATCGGCAGCAGACGCCGCGCCCGAGTTCGTCGCCGCGCCGCCGGACTGGCTGGTCGCCCGTCAGGTCGGCTACTGGTCCGGGCCGCGCTCGTTGCCGTTGTGGCTACCGGCCGCCGACGCCGTGGGATTCGGCACCCGGGCAGATGCGCGGGCGCTGGACTGGGGCCTGCGGCGTCGCCCGCTGGAGGAGACGTTCGCCGACAGCGTCCCGGAAGAACGTGCCCTTGATCCGGACGCCGTCCGGCGCAGCGGGCTTCGCCGGTCCGACGAGCTGGTCCTGATCGAGGACCTGCGGACGGCGGTAGTGCCGGCTGGTGCATGATCGTGGGCGGCACCGGGCCGCGAACCCGGGGGCGAACCGTGACCGAGGCATCAACCGGAAGGACCTTCATGGACGGCGTGAACGAACCCTCTCCCGAGAACATCGACGACGCCGAGCCGGGTAGCGAGACCCGCGGACAGGACGGCGTGGCCACGCAGCTGGAGGGCAGCGACACGCTCGACTACGGCGGCCTCTCCGACCCGCTGGACGAAGGTTGGTCGCCCCCGGACCGGGAACCGTCGGTACACGTGCCGACCCAGGCCGAGGAGGCGGCCGGCGAGAGCCTGGACACCCTGCTGGCCGCCGAGGTGCCGGACGTGGGCGTCGGCGAGGACAGCAATCTGTGGGACGAAGAGGGCGAGGAGGTCGGCGACCTGCGGGCCGGCCGGCTGGTCGACGATGAGTCCGACGGCTTCTCCGACGTCGAGAAGTCCTTGGTTGCAGAGGATGTCGGTATCGACGGGGCGGCAGCGTCCGCTGAGGAGGCCGCCATGCACGTCATCGACCCCGACGACGACGAGTACTGATTCGCCTGGCCGGCCTGCAGCCCGCGCCGGGGCGGTCCGGGGTCAGCCGGCTTCGTGCTTGGCGTTGCGGGACCAGACGAAGCAGTAGAGGCCGAAGCAGGCGATACCCAGGCCGACCAGGGTCAGCAGCACCGGACCGAACGGTTGGTCGAGCAGGGTGCGCAGGGCGCTGTCCATGCCACCGGCCTTGTTCGGATCCGCGGTGATACCGGCCCAGCCGAACAGGATGCCGACGATGCCGAAGGCGATCCCCTTCGCGATGTAGCCCGCCTGCCCCAGCCGCACGGTGCCCTGCCCGACACCGCCCACCAGGTCGTGCGTGAACTTCTTGGTGACCCCGCGCCAGATGTTGCGGGCCCCGAGCACCAGAATGACGATGCCGACCGCGATCACCAGGAATCGACCGAACGGCACCGACAGCAGCTTGGCCGTCATCGTCTTCTCGCCGGAGTTGCCCGAGCTGCTCTTCCCGCTGAGCGCGATCGTCACCGCAGTGACCCCGAGCGCGGCGTACACCACGGCCTTGCCCGCCGACCCGATCCGCTTTCGGGTGCGTTTGCCAGACTCGGTCTGGTCGCGGTGGCCCCAGAGGGCCTCGATGCCCTGCCAGATCACCAGCGCGAAGAATCCGACCGCGATGATCCACAGCAGCACCGAGCCGAACGGTTGCGCCGCCAGTTCGGCGAGTGCCCCCTTCTGCGACGCCTCGCCGCCGCCGAGCCCCCACGCGAGCTGCAGCGAGATCCAGGCGATCAACAGGTGCACGACGCCGTAGGAGATCAGACCCACCGTCACCAGGGTCCGAAAGGCGGGGTGCTGCTCGACCTCTCTTGCCCGTTTCCTCCGCCTTGTCGGCGGCCTTTCCGGCCTTGCCGGCTGCGGAACTGGCGGCGGTCCGTGATTTCTCGGCTGCGTTCACCCCCGCTTGGTGCCCGACCTCGGCGGTTTTCACCCGCTCGGATCGACGAAGCTCTTCAGGGCCGGTACTTCTTCGGCAGCTTGGCCACCACCAGGTCGTAGCTGACGTCGATGGCTTCTCGCAGTCCCTCGTCGTCGATCGCCCCACCGATTGCCAGCGTGTTCCAGCCGCTGCGGCCGATGTAGGGCATCACCCTGGCATCGTCGGGAAATCGGATCAGCCACTCGTCGGCCTCGTCGCGGCTGGTGCCGGCCTTGACGCCGATGGACGAGGCACCGGTGAACAGGAAGATCTTCTCGTGCACCTTGGCGACCACGTCGCCCTCCCATGGCTCGTCCTGCCAGGCGCCGGGTTTGGCCAATGCGTACGCCAGCAAGCGATCTGCGTCCATCGACCCCCCTTGCTCGGCGACCCGCCCACGAAACTACGCGGAGCGGGAAGGCCCCGCCAGCGGGCTCAGCCGGGTTCCCTGCCGCGGGTGCGCGCTAGCGTGGATCAGGTGACGTACCCCGTACCCCTGAACCTGCCGACAACGGTCGGCGCTCTGCGCGCGGCCGGCTACCGCTACCGCACCGTCAAGGAAGAACTCCGGATCAACCTGCTCGGCCGGATGCGCACCGGGCTGCCGCGGTTTCCCGGCATCGTCGGCTACGACGACTCGGTGCTGCCCGAGGTTGAACGGGCGATCCTGGCCGGCCACGACCTGGTGCTGCTGGGCGAGCGCGGGCAGGGCAAGACCAGGCTGATCCGCGCCCTGGTGCAACTCCTGGACGAGTGGACCCCGGTGCTGCCGGGTTCGGTGCTCAACGAACACCCGCTCCGTCCGATCACCCCGTCGGCGCGCCGTGAGGCAGAGGCCGCCGGCGACGACCAGCCCGTCGCCTGGCTGCACCGGTCGCTGCGGTACGGCGAGAAGCTCGCCACTCCGGATACCAGCGTCGGCGACCTGATCGGCGACATCGATCCGATCCGGGTGGCCCAGGGGCGCACCCTCGGCGACCCGGACACCATCCACTTCGGGCTGGTGCCGCGGACCAACCGGGGCATCTTCGCCATCAACGAGCTACCCGACCTGGCCGAGCGGATCCAGGTGTCCCTGCTCAACGTGCTGGAGGAGCGGGACATCCAGGTTCGTGGCTACCAGCTGCGGTTGCCGCTCGACCTGCTGTTGGTGGCCAGCGCGAATCCGGAGGACTACACCAACCGGGGTCGGATCATCACGCCGCTCAAGGACCGGTTCGGCGCCGAGGTGCGCACCCACTACCCGGTCGACCTGGACCTCGAGCTCGAGCTGGTCCGCCAGGAGGCCCGGCTGGTGGCCGAGGTGCCTGAACACGTGCTCGAGGTGCTCGCCAGATTCGCCCGGGCGGTACGCGAGTCGCCGGCGGTCGACGCCCGGTCGGGGGTGTCCGCGCGGTTCCCGATCGCGGCGGCGGAAACGGTCGCGGCGGGTGCCTTGCGCCGCTCCGGTCTGCTCGACGAGACCGACGCGGTGGCCAGGATCGGTGACGCCGAGTCGGTCACCAGCACGCTGCGGGGCAAGGTCGAGTTCGAGAGCGGCCAGGAGGGCGGCGAGGTGGACGTGCTCGCCCATCTGCTGCGGACCGCCACCGCTGACACCTTCCGGACCCGGCTGGCCGGGCTGGACCTGTCCGGCTTCATCAACCTGGTCGCCGACGGCGAGATCGTCGAGACCGGCGAACTGGTGCCCGCCGACGAGATCCTCCGGCAGATCGGCACGGTCCCGGGGTTGGCGAAGGTACTCGACCGCCTCGGCCTGGGCGATGCCCCGAGCCGCGGCGAGGCCGCCGCCGGGGTGGAATTCGTCCTCGAGGGGCTGCATCTGACCCGGCGGCTCTCCAAGGCGACCGGTGACGGCCGGACGCTCTACGGAAGCCGCGGCTAGAGATGTCGCGCAACCGCTACGGATCGTGGGACGGCGGGCCCGACCCGTTGGCGCCGCCCTACGACGTCCGCGGTGCGGTGGACGCCGTAGGGCGGGACGTGCTCAGCGGTGGCAATCTGCGGGACGCGCTGCGGAGCATGCTGCGCCACGGACCGGACGGCCGTGGCGGCCTCGACGAGGTACTCGAGCGCGCCCGGCGACTGCGGCGCGAGGCGATGCGCCGTGGCCGACTCGACGGTGCGGTGACCCGGGCAGCCCAGCTTCTCGACCAGGCGCTCGCCGCCGAACGGGATGCGCTCGCGGCCCGCACCGACGACGGCGCCCGATTCGCCGAGTCGGTGCTGGACAACCTGCCGGCTTCGACGGCACGGGCGGTCGAGGAACTGGCCGGATACGACTGGTCGAGTGACGAAGCGCGCGCCCTGTACCAGCAGATCCTCGACGACCTGCGGCGCGACGTCGTCGAACAGCGGTTCGCCGGCCTCAGGCAGGGCCTGACGGATCCGACCGCCCAGCAGGCGGTCGCCGAGATGTTGCGGGACCTCAACGCGCTCCTGGATCGGCACGCCCGCGGGGAGGACACCACGGATCAGTTCGCCGAGTTCATGCGGCGGCACGGCGACAACTTTCCCGAAAACCCGACCACGGTCGACGAACTCGTCGACGTACTCGCCCGGCGGGCAGCCGCGGGGGAGCGACTGCTGCGCTCGCTCCCACCGGAGCAGCGCGAGGAGCTGGCCGGCCTGATCGCCCAGGCGATGGGCGACGGCGCGCTCGGTCGCGAGATGCAGGCGCTCACCGACAATCTCCGGGCGCTGCGTCCCGATCTGCGATGGAATCGGGCCGAGAAGATGCGCGGCGCGGAACCGCTCGGCTACGGCGAGGCGACCGCAGCGCTGGGTGAGATCGCCGAACTGGATGAGCTTCTCGAGCAACTGGGGCAGGAACATCCGGGCGCGACCCTGGACGACATCGATGTCGATGCGGTCGAGCGCACTCTGGGACGGGCCGCCGCCGATGACGTCCGACGCATCCGGGAGCTCGAGCGGGAGATGGCCCGGCAGGGTTGGGTGACCAGGACCGCCGAGGGTCTGACGCTGTCGCCGAAGGCGTTGCGGCAGCTCGGCGGCACCGCGCTGCGTACGGTGTTCGCCGACCTCACCCGGGGCCGCCGCGGACAGCACGATCTGCGGGACGCCGGCGCGGCGGGCGAGGTGACCGGCGCGTCCCGCTCCTGGGAGTTCGGCGACGAACAGCCGCTGGACGTGGTGCGGACCGTCACCCGGGCGGTGATCCGCGGTGGTAGTGGGGTGCCGGTCGGACTGACCGCGGAGGACTTCGAGGTCGTCGAGACCGAACGACGGGCCTCCGCGGCGGTCGCGCTGTGCGTCGACCTGTCCTTCTCGATGATGGCCGAGGGCCGCTGGGGGCCGATGAAGCAGACCGCGCTGGCGTTGTCGCATCTGGTGGCGACCCGGTTCCAGCAGGACGCGCTGCAGATCATCGGTTTCGGTCGCACGGCGGCGACGTTGTCACAGATCGAGCTGGCGGCGGTGGAGCCGGATTGGCAGCAGGGCACCAATCTGCACCACGCACTCCGGCTGGCCGGGCGGCATCTGCGGCGGCACTCGGGTTCCGAGCCGGTGGTGCTGATCGTCACCGACGGCGAACCGACCGCGCACCTCGACGACGACGGCGACGCGTTCTTCAGGTGGCCGCCGGTCGCGGAGACCATCAGGGCCACCGTGCACGAGGTGGATCTGCTGACCAGATACGGTGCCACGCTGAACTTCTTCATGCTCGGGGAGGACCCCGGCCTGCAACGCTTCGTCGATGCCGTGGCCCGGCGCAACGGCGGCCGGGTGTTCAACCCGTCGGTCGGCGATCTCGGCGCGTTCGTGGTGAGCGACTACCTCAGGGCCCGGCGCGGCCGGCGGCCCGGGGCGGCCTGAGGAGCCTCGATCGTCACCCTCCGGCGCTTCTTGCCTGGTCGAGCAGGCTTCGGACCTCCGCGTCGGTGGTCTGGTCGAACCGGTGGTACCACTGCCCCACCGCAGTGAAGTTCTCCGGCACCAGCGGGCACACCACATTCACGCCTTCCGCCCGGATAAGTGTCACCGCCTGCGCGGCAGCCACCGGTACGGCGACGGTGACCGACCGGGCAGCGCCCGCTGCCAGGCATCGGCAGGCCGCCAGCATGGTCTGGCCGGTGGCCATGCCGTCGTCCACCACCACGACATCCCGTCCCGAGGGGGCGATCCGGGCCCGGCCGGCCCGCCACGCCGTACCCCGGTCGGCCAGATCGGCCAGCGCCCGCCGTTGCAGCCCGGCGAGATCGTCGGGGGCGACGCCGGCCCGGGCCAGCACCGCCGGATCGACCACGGCGATGCCGCCCTCGGCCACCGCACCCATCGCCAGCTCCGGCTGCCACGGCACCCCGACCTTGCGGACCAGGAGCACGTCGAGCTCGCCGCCGAGGACGGTGGCGACCTCGGCGGCCACCGGGACGCCGCCGCGGGGGAGTCCGAGGACCAGCGGACGTCCAGGTGGCTCGACGCCGAGGCGGTCGACCACGGCTGCGGCCAGTCGCCGGCCGGCGGCGACCCGGTCCCGGTAGGTCACGGCGCGAAGGCCTCGAGCGCTGCGGCGACGGCGTCGCTCATGGTGCTGCTGCCGGTGTGCCCGGAGTCCTCGATGATCGTCAGCCGCGCCCCGGGCCACGCCTGCGCCAACTCCCACGGCGTCACCAGCGGGCCCCCGAGGTCGAACCGGCCGTGGATCAGCGCGCCCGGGATACCGGCGAGTCGGCCGGCGTCCCGGATCAGCTGGCCCTCGTCGAGCCAGGCGGCATTGCTGAAGTAGTGCGAGCAGATCCGGACGAAGGCGTTGCGGGCACGGCCGGTGCGTTCGCTGTAGGCGCCCGGCTTGCCGTTGGTTTCCAGGGAGATCACGGCGTCCTCCCACGCCACCCAGCCGGCCGCTGCGGCGTCCCGGACAGCGGCCGACGGGTCGCCCATCCGCGCGCAGTACGCGGCCAGGACCGGAAAGATGTCGCCGTCGAACTCGACTTCCGGTACCCCGTCCAGGAACTGGCGCCACTCGCCGGGGAAGAACCGCCCGACGCCGCGGTAGAGCCAGTCGATCTCGGACCGTCGGGTGCTGGTGACACTGATCAGCAGCAAGCCGGTCACCCGCTGCGGATGTGCCTCGGCATAGGCCAGGGCGAGCGTGCTGCCCCAGGAAGCGCCGTGCAGCAGCCAGGTCTCGATGGCCAGATGTGCACGCAGCAACTCGATGTCCGCGACCAGATGGCCGGTCGTGTTGACGCTCATGTCGACCGCCGGGTCGCTGGCGTGCGGTGTGCTCCGGCCGCAACCACGTTGGTCGAAGCGGATCAGGTGGAACCGTTGCAGGTCGAAGATCCGCGGAGGGCGGGTCGGGGCGCCGGAACCCGGGCCGCCGTGGAGGAACAGCACCGCGAGGCCGGCCGGGTTTCCCCAGGTTTCCCAATACACCCGATTGCCATCCCCGACCTCGAGCAGTCCATGTTCTGCGGGTTCTGCGGGTTCTGCGGGTTCTGCGGGTTCTGCGGATTCGATGCGTGGAGCCGGTGGAGCCGCTGGACGCGGTCGATGTCATGTCGGTGGACCTCCTAGGTGTGCGGCCCATGGTGCACGTCCAGTATTCCGCCCGCGACGTGATCCTCGCCTGCTGCGTCCGGTTCAGACCCGACGCAGCAGGTGCAGCAGATACTCCTTGCGGTTGAGCGGGTTCAGGTCGGAGCGTGGCCGCGACGGTGCCGCACCGACGACCGGCTGGTAGCGGTCGAACACCGCCTCCAGCACGCCCTCGCCGTGGGTGCGGCCGTGCAGCTCCCGGCGCAGGTGCTGCAGCTCGGCGGCCGGGATGTCGGCGTCCACGGCGGCGTACCTGGCCGACACCGAGGTGGCAATCGGCACGCCGCGGTGTCGCGCCACCGCACCGAGCAGCGCCGACAGGGTGTCCGCGGGAGCATCGAGACGAACGTGGTGGATCGGCTCGCAGACCGCGGTACCTGCCTGCTGCAGTGCGGACATCACCGGGAGCGGGGTCAGCTTGCGGAAGTCGCCCGACCCGGTACCCGGTGAGCTGTAGCCGGTGTCGGTCACCGTCACCACGGTGTCGGTGACCTGCCAGCCGGACAGACCCTGCTGCAAGGTGCCTCGGACGTAGTCGGTCATTGCCCGGCAGAAGGCGTCGACGGTCCCGTACACGTACAACGGGATGGTGTTGAGCTCCACCGCAAGTCTGAGATCCAGGCCGCTACCGACCGGCCCCGGACCGAGGGTCAGTCCGATGGTGGCCAGAAAGGGATTCGACGATGCGCCGATCCACTCGACCGCATGGCCGACTCCTACCGGCCGCTCGATGCACAGCACCGTCGTCTCCCGGAACTCGACGGCGATACCGGATTCCGCGGCCAGGGTGGCGGCCAGCACCTCCTTCTGCACGTCGCCGTAGAGCGACACGAACAGCTCCTGGCGCAGGTCGTCCTGCCGGACGTTGATCAGCGGGTCCTGCTCGGCCAGCGTGGCCAGCGCTGCGAACAGGGCCCCCTTCTGCGCGGAATCGGTGGGAACAACAGCGGTCTCCAGCGTCGGCGGGGCGAAGACCACCGCTGCGCGGTGCGATCGAACGGCGCCGACCGCGTCTCCCACCTGTACCTCGCGCAACCCCAGAACCTTCGCGATCTGCCCCGCTTCGACAGCGCCACGATCGACCGGGCTGCCGCCCGAGATCACCTGGACCGCGGTCACGGTCGACTCCCGGCCGACGCCGTACCGGAGGCGGTCGCGGGTGTGGACCGTTCCGGCGAAGATGCGCAGGTAGGCGACCTTCTCCCCGCTCGAGCTCCGGTCGACCTTGAACACCGAGCCCGCCACCGGGGCCGCCGGGTCCCCGGTGGCGGACGGCAGCAGCGTGATGAACGCCCCCCGGAGTGCCTCGATCCCGGCTCCGGTGGCGGCCGAGCCGAAGAACACCGGGTGGATCTCAGCGCCGGCGGTGCCGGCGGCCAGCCGGCCGCACAGCTCGTCTGCCGAGGGGTTGCTGCGGCCGTTGTCGACATACGCGGCGAGGAGGGCGTCGTCGTCGGGCAGTTCTCCGAGCACCGTCGCGGCGAACGCTTCGTCGGCCCGCTCGTAGGCCCGGAACGAGGCGCCCCTGGTGCCCGGTCGGTGCACCGTGCCCATCGGGATGGGATGCGGGACCAACCGATCCCGGATCGCCGCGAGCACCCGTTCCGGATCCGCGCCGGCCCGGTCGATCTTGTTGACCAGGATCAGCGTCGGCACCCGTAGGCGCGTCAGCGCACGCATCAGGACCACTGTCTGGGACTGCACGCCCTCGACCGCCGAGACGACCAGCACCGCGCCGTCGAGCACCGCGAGCGAGCGCTCCACCTCGGCGATGAAGTCCGGGTGTCCGGGAGTGTCGATCAGGTTGACGGCCAGACCGTCGAGGGTGAAGGCGACGACCGCCGCGCGGATGGTGATGCCCCGCTCGCGCTCCAGCGCCATGGAATCGGTCTGGGTGGTTCCGGCGTCGACGCTGCCGATGGCGTCGATCACCCCGGCTGCGTAGAGCAGCCGTTCGGTCAGTGTGGTTTTACCCGCGTCGACATGCGCCACGATCCCCACGTTCAGCGTTCTCAACCCTTGGAGCCTTCCGGTCGGCACTGTCGATCTGCACGGACGGGAAGACTCGGCGCATCGGGAACTCCTCGGGGTCGGCTCGCAGGGATGAGACCGCCAGCCCACCAGACAGTGCCGCCGGCGGCAATCGAATTGATCTCGTCCGACCGGAAACGGGCCGGTCAGGACGACGCAGCGGACTCCAGAACGGCCAGGTCACGGACCGCGTAACGGTAGTGCTCGATCTCCTCTTCCATCACGACGGCCAGGCACTCGGCCACCACCCGGTCCTCTTCGGGGTAGCCGGGCGCCGGAGACCGGAGACAGGGCCGCCCGAGTTCAGCCCCGGTGAGACCGTCGACAAGTCCGCGTACGACCGCCATCCGGTCGGCACGAACGAGCAGCACCTCGTCCCACGACGGGCGCGCGTCGAGGTCGATCCCGAGGGCCGCCGCTTCGGAGCGGGGATACCAGTCCTGGGGGAGACCGAGCCGATGGAACGGCTTCGGCTCGTCCAGAACGGTCCGGCTGGCCCAGGAATCGGTGATGAAGATCAGGTGCCGCAGCGTCTCGATGAAAGACCACTCGCCGTCCACCCGTTCCTGGCGCGCCGGTGCGGGCAGGTCTTCGACGCGGCCGACCGCCGCCGACCAGAGTCCCTCGATGGTGTCCCACATGGCTCGGAAGTCGTCCGGACCGCCCATCGACCGCAGCTGCACCCGCTCGGGGTGCAGCCGGTCGAGCTCGGCGTCGACATAGCCGGTGACGTCCACGCCGTTCACCACGAACCTGTCCACCCAGCCGGAGACGCTGACGTTCACCAGTGTCGAGTCGACAATCTTCACCCCGGTCAGGTCCGAGTCGACGAACCGGGCGCCGGTGAGGTCCCGGACGGTGAAATCTGCGCCTCGGAACGCGTCGGTGTGGTCGCTGCTGAACTCGCCTGCGGAGAAGCGGTGCGGGCCGTACTGGGCTGTCATGGCTCCGAGTGTGCTGGGCGGATCCGATAGCTGCAGCTCGTCCTCCTCGGTCGGCTGCGGGAGTTCACCGTTCGAGGTGTCCAGTGCGTTGTCGGTAGCCATTCCGCAGACGCTAGAGTTGATACCGGACGGTTTCCTTCCGGTTGGTGAAGCAGGTTGCGATGAACTCCGACGCGAGCCCGACAGCACGCGCGCTGTTGACCCTCGAACTGCTCCAGGACGTCCCCGGCATCACCGCAGACCGGCTGGCCGACAAACTCGGTGTCTCGGACCGGGCCGCCCGCCGGTACATCGCGATCCTCCGCGAAGCCGCCATCCCGATCGAGTCCGTCCGCGGACCTTACGGCGGCTACCGCCTCGGCCGCGGCGTTCGGCTACCACCCCTGATGTTCGGCGCCGCCGAGGCGATCGCCCTGGTGATGGCCGTGCTGGACGGCCACCACGACGCCGGCGATCCCACCGACCCGGTCGGCGGCGCGGTCGGCAAGATCGTGCGCGCCCTTCCGGAGTCGGTGGCCGCCCAGGTGGACGCCATTCGTCGGACCACCGCGCCCGCTCCGGACCGGGGGGCGGCCCGGCCGGATCCGATGACCACGACCGCGTTGGTCCAGGCGTGTTCCAACCACCAGGGCGTACGCATCGACTACCGGTCCGAGGCGGGCCGGGAGTGGGCGACCGAGGTCGACCCGTGGGCGATCGTGGTCCGCCACGGCCGGTGGTATCTGCTCTGCCGCTCCCGGAGCGCCGACGCGGGCCGGGCGTACCGCGTCGACCGGGTCCGTGGAGTGCAGCTGCTGAACGACACCTTCAACCCGCCGGTCGATCTCGACGCGGTCGCGATGCTCGAGGAGCACCTGGCCGTCGGCTGGGAGTACGAGGTCGACATCGTGATCGACGCCCCCCTGGAGACCGTCGGTCGATGCGTTCCGCGCACCCTCGGGCGGTTGGAGCCGCTGGATGCGCAGACCACCCGACTGGTGGGCAGCACCGGCAACACCTGGTGGTACGCCGAGCAACTCACGAAGATCCCGGCGGCGTACCGGATCATCGGATGTGCCGAGCTCCGGCATGCCGCGCGAGTCCTCGGACAGCGGATGCTGGCCGGTGCGGAAGCCACCCAGCCCTGACCGTCGGTACCAGCGCCTACGCTGCCCACGGTGAGCGTGCACAAGCTTTCCCGGACCGGGGCACGTCGGCTCGCCGTGCGCGCACAGGTGTTGGACGAATTCCGGCCGACGGACCTCCCGGACGTCGTCCACCGGCTGACGCTGCTGCAGATCGACTCCGGTGCGGCGGTGGCGCCCAGTGCCGATCTGGTCGCCTGGAGTCGGTTGGGGTCGTCGTACTCCCCGGCTGATCTGTCGGCCGGCCTGCAGGACCGGACATTCATGGAACTCCGCGGGATGAGCCGCCCTGCCGAGGATCTCGCGTCCTTTCCTGAGCTGTTGGCCGAGTACTTCGAAGTCCCGCGGGATCAGCTCGATGCCAAGGCGGTGACCGATCCGGTCGCCTCGGTGCACGTCGACGTCCGGCTCCTCACGGAGCAGCTCAGGGGCGACGCCTTCTTCGTCACCGGCCTGGTCTACGACGTCGAAACCGGGCTGGTCGAGCAGGTGGTACCGCCGACCCCGCTCCACAACCCCTGACCAGCCCCGCCCGGCGCGTCCCGGGCCGGACGCGCATGATGGCCCCGGGACATGACCGAGGGAGTGCCGATGGCGCAGGGGACGGGTACGAAGGACGATCCGTGGCAGCTCAAGACGCCGCCCGGCACGTCGGACTACCAGATGTACCGGGATGACGGCACCGATCCGCCCCGCCTGGTGTGCGTGGTCGGCAGCACCACCCTGTACTACGACGCCACGGCCGTCGACGACCTGCGGGCGATGCTTGCCGAGGCCGGCGACTGGGTGCCGCTCGGCGCGGCCGACGAGCAGAAGGACGCCAAGGACGGCACTGTCGAAGCCTGGGGTCGCAGCGCCGACAACCCGATAGGCGGCTGGTACGGGCTGCGCAAGGGTTACCGCGGCCGGTTCGGGATGTACCTGCCGCCCCTGCTGGAAGCCCTCGGCCTGGCCGAACTCGAGCACAACCCTCGGAACAACCGGATGCGCGCGACCTGACCTGGGCCGCCCCCCGGAACGGCGCTCCGGGCGTGGCGGCTGGACGCCCGGCGCGCCGGGCTCGACAATGCGGCAACCACACGGGGTGATCACCGTGTCTGATCCGGGACGGTAGGCATGAGCATGGACGGGATCGCCGAGGCGCCCACCCGGGTGACGCCGGCCGGTATCGAGGCCAACGGCATCAATGTGATCGCCGACGAGGAACGCAAAGGCCGGCCAAGCGACCTGTTCTGGCCGTGGTTCGGCGCCAACGTCTCGGTGTTCGGACTGTCCTACGGCGCCTTCGTGCTGGGCTTCGGGCTGTCCTTCTGGCAGGCGCTGATCGCCGGGGTGATCGGGATCGCAGTGTCCTTCCTGTTCTGCGGCATCGTCGCGATCGCCGGCAAGCGCGGGTCGGCGCCGACTCTGGTGATGTCGAGGGCGGCATTCGGCGTCAACGGCAACAAGCTGCCGTCGTTCATCTCGTGGGTGCTCACGGTGGGCTGGGAGACCGTGCTGGTGGTGCTGGCCACCCTCGCGACCCGCACGGTGTTCGAGAAGCTGGGTTGGCTCAACAACACGGCCACCAGTTGGGTGGCACTGGTGGTGGTGATCGCGTTGACCGTCGGTGCCGGGGTCATCGGTTTCGACGTGATCATGCGGATGCAGCGTTGGATCACCTGGATCACCGGCGTGCTCACCGTTGTCTACCTGATCCTCGTCGCCAAGGACATCGACTGGGCCACCGTCAGCGGATTGCCGTCCGGCTCGACCCAGGCGTTCATCGGTGCGCTGATCTTCGTGATGAGCGGCTTCGGACTGGGCTGGGTGAATGCGGCGGCCGACTATTCGCGCTACCTGCCACGGTCCGCATCGACCAGGGGCGTGGTCGGGTGGACCACGCTCGGCGGTGCCGCCGCGCCGATCCTGCTGCTGATCTTCGGGCTGTTGCTGGCCGGGTCGTCGGAGGAGTTGAGCGCGAAGATCTCCGCCGATCCGATCGGTGCGCTGGCCGGCCTGCTGCCCACCTGGTTCCTGGTGCTCTTCGTGATGGTCGCGGTGCTCGGGCTGGTCGGCGGCTCGGTGCTGGACATCTACTCCAGCGGACTGGCACTCCTCACTCTCGGGCTGCGCATCCCCCGCTGGTCCGCCGCGCTGGTCGACGGCCTGATCATGGTGGTCGGCGCGATCTGGGTGGTGTTCTACGCAAGCTCGGACTTCTTCACCGCGTTCCAGGGCTTCCTGATCACCCTCGCCGTCCCGGTGGCGGCCTGGGCCGGCGTGATGATGGTGGACATCCTGTTGCGCCACAGGGACTATGCCGAAGCCGAGCTGTACGACCCGGCGGGCCGTTACGGCAGCATCCGCTGGTTGCCGGTGGGCCTGGTGGTGGTCGGTACCGCGATCGGCTGGGGACTGGTCACCAACGGCTACGCCCCCTGGTTGACCTGGCAGGGATATCTGTTGGGGCCCTTCGGGTTGGGCGGCAAGACCGGTGCGTGGGCGTACTCGAACATCGGTGTCATCGTCGCCCTGCTGATCGGCGCCGTCGGCTACGCGCTGTTCGCCCGGTCGGAGATTCGCGCCCAGGAACGCTGACCGGATCAGTCCGCTCGGGCGCCGACCAGGTCGACATCCGGACCGGGCCGCCACGACTTGTGCCAGGCCACCTCGTCGGCCACCAGTACGGCTCCGCAACCGCTGCACAGCTCGGCGCTGGTGGTGACCGTCCCGCAGCTCTTGTGCACGATGCTCATGACGGCGTCCGAATCCGGCCGGCGGGTGTGCTTCTCGCCCCACAGGACCAGCGCATTGATCACCGGCAGCAGGTCGGCGCCCGCTTCCGTGAGCAGGTACTCGAAGTGCGTACGTTGCTCGGCCCGGTAGGGCGCCTTCACCAGCAGGCCCGCCTCGACCATCGCCGCCAGCCGCCGGCTCAGTACGTTGTCCGCCACCCCGAGGGAGGCCCGGAACCCGTCGAAGCGGGTGACGCCCTGCAGCGCTCCCCGCAGGATCAGCAGCACCCAGGGATCGCCGACGACGTCCAGCGATCGGGCGATCGGACAGTTCTCCCCGGACCAGTCGGAGCGCAACGGCACGGTGGTCTCCTTCACCCTCGTTCGCAACTCACTTGCTTGAAGGGAGCCTAGCTCGCTAGCCTCAGGGAAGCCAGTCGGACAGGCACGACAGCCGCGTCGAAAGGACCGCACCATGGATGCACCCGCCGCCACCCGGTCGGTGGCGCCGGAGGTGCGCCACCGGCGCGTCCACCCGGCCATCATCGTGGCGGCGGTTGCCTTCGTGGCCCTGATCGGCGCAGCGGGATTCCGGGCCGCGCCCGGCGTGCTGATCGTCCCGCTGCAGGCGGAGTTCGGGACCTCCCGGACGGTGCTGTCCATCGCCGTCGGCATCAACCTCGTGTTGTTCGGGCTCACGGCTCCGTTCGCCGCGGCGCTCATCGACCGGTTCGGCATCCGCAGGGTGACCGCGATCGCCCTGCTCATGGTGGCCGCAGGCAGTGCGCTCTCGGTCTTCATCACCGCCGGCTGGCAGCTCATCTTCACCTGGGGGCTGCTGATCGGCCTCGGCACCGGCTCGATGGCCCTGGTGTTCGCAGCAACCGTCGCCAACCGCTGGTTCGTCGCCCGCCGCGGGCTGGTGACCGGAATCCTGACCGCCGGCAGCGCCACCGGCCAACTCATCTTCCTGCCGCTGATGGCCTGGGCTGCCGAAACGGCCGGCTGGCGCACCGCATCGCTGATCATCGCCGGCGCCGCTCTGGCCGTGGTGCCGCTGGTGATCATCTTCCTGCGGGACCGACCCAGCGACCTCGGCGTCGCCGCCTACGGCGCACCGGCCGGCACGGTCGAGGAGCCGCCCCCTCCCGCCGGCGGTGCCGCCCGCCGAGCCCTGCAGGCGCTGCGGCAGGCTGCCCGCACCCGCACCTTCTGGGCGCTGACCGCCGGTTTCGCCATCTGCGGCGCCACCACCAACGGCCTGATCGGCACCCACTTCGTTCCGGCGGCGCACGACCACGGGCTCCCGGAGACAACAGCGGCCGGACTGCTCGCGGTGGTCGGGATCTTCGACATCGTCGGCACCATCGCCTCCGGCTACCTCACCGACCGGGTCAACCCGCGGATCCTGCTGGCCGTCTACTACGCGTTCCGCGGCGTCGGCCTGTTGATGCTCCCTGGCCTGCTCGCCGACACGGTGCATGTCAGCATCGTCGCTTTCGTCATCGTCTACGGGCTGGACTGGGTGGCCACCGTCCCGCCCACCGTCGCGCTGTGCCGGGAAGCGTTCGGGGCCCAGGGCACCATCGTCTTCGGCTGGGTGTTCGCGGCCCACCAGCTGGGCGCGGCCGCGATGTCGGTGGTCGCCGGGGTGATCCGCGATGAGGCCGGTACCTACACCACCGCCTGGTTCTCGGCTGCCGCGCTCTGCGCGGTCGCCGCGGCGGTGTCGCTCGGCGTCCGCAGACTTCCGGCGGATTGGCCGGACGCCTCGCCCGCCCGGTCCGACGAGTCGCCGGTCGGCCCCGCCCGGTAGGCGAGGGGCAATCTCGCCGTTGCACGGGGCTGGATGGCGGGCATCGGGGCACAGGCGTTGAATCCGGTCCGGGGCCCGTGGACAACCGTCCGCCTCGACCGCACCGGGAGGTCGCCATGATCATCGACTGCGCGTACTACCGCGGCGGTCGCCGCGAATCGATGACGCCGATGCCGTTGGAGGAGGCAGCCAACCGCAAGGGCGGGGACGGCTTCTCCTGGCTGGGTCTGTTCGAGCCCAACGCCGAGGAGTTGGAGTCGGTGCGTTCCAGCTTCGGCCTGCACGAGTTGGCCGTCGAGGACGCCCAGACGTTCCACCTGCGGCCCAAGATCGAGCACTACGAGGACTCCGGTGAACTGGTGATCCTCCGAACCGCGCGGTACGACGACGCCCGGGAGGAGGTCGACTTCGGGGAGATCACCGCGTTCGTCGGTACCGACTTCGTGATCACGGTGCGGCAGGGGGTCGCGAGTGAACTGCACGGCGCCCGCCAGCAGCTCGAACAGCATCCGGAGCTCCTCCAACTGGGGACCACCGCGGTGCTGTGGGCCATCCTCGACCAGGTCGTCGAGTCCTACACCCCGGTGGTGGCCGAGCTGGAGCACGACATCGAAGAGGTCGAGGGAACGGTGTTCTCCGGCGAGGCGGCTCCCACCGAGCGGATCTACTTCCTGCGGCGCGAAGTCACCAACTTCTACCGGGCGGTGCATCCGCTGCTCGCGGTCCTGACCAACATCGAGCGATCGGCCAGGGACAACGCGTTGCTCCCGTACTTCAGGGACGTGCACGACCACCTGCTGCTGATCAACGAAGAAGTTGCCGTGCAACGGGATCTGCTGGCCACCATCCTGGAGGCCAACATGGCGGTGATCAGCGTCCAGCAGACCCGGGTGAGCGTGCGGCAGAACACCACCATCGAACGGCTGACCATCCTGTCGACGGTGTTCCTGCCGTTGACCTTCGTCACCGGGTTCTTCGGGCAGAACTTCGAGTGGCTGGTCGGCCACATCGCCGGGTTCGACAAATTCCTGTTCTACGGCATCGGCGGCATGCTGCTCCCGCTGGTGCTGCTGTTCTTCTATCTGCGGCGCAGCCGGGCCGCCGACCAGCACGTCGAGCCGCTCGCGCCGCCCTCGGCGCCGATGCAGCAGACCCGGCAGACCGATCAGCGCCCGGCCACCACCTGAGCCGACCGGACCGGCGAACCTCTAGCCTTGGACCATGTCGTCGGAGCCGATCGAGATCCATGTGATCGCGGACGCAACCGGCGACACCGCCGCCCGGGTCGCCAGGGCAGCGCAGGTGCAGTTCGTGAAACACCCGACCCGGATCATTCGGCACCCCCGGATCACCACGGCGGACGGCCTGCGCGCCGCCTTCGAGCGGATCGGACCCGGCAATACCGGGCCGGGGTCGCCCAGCCCGGCCGGAGTGGCGGTCTTCTCCACCCTGGTCGACGACGGTCTGCGGGCGCTGGTGGCCGAACTCTGCACCACGTTGCACATCGCCCACTGCGACCTGCTCGGGCCCGCCATCGAGACGCTCGAGGCGGCCAGCGGCGACCGGGCCGAACGGGTGCCGGCCAGGGCCGTCGGGCTGGACGCGGACTACTTCAAGCGCATCGCCGCCATGGAGTTCGCGGTCAAGCACGACGACGGTCAGTACAACGCCGGTCTGCAATCCGCGGACATCGTGCTGGTGGGCGTCTCTCGGACCGGCAAGACGCCGTTGTCCATGTATCTGGGGTATCTCGGCTATCGGACCGCCAATGTGCCACTGGTGAAAGGGATCCCGGCGCCCGCCCAGTTGTTCGCCGTCGACCGGTGGAAGCTGGTCGGCCTCACCATCGACCCGGAACGCCTGGCGGCCATCCGTCATCGCCGGATCAGCGTGCTCGGTGCCGGAGCGGGTGGCGACGGGTACGCCGCCCTCGGCCCGATCTACGACGAACTGGACGAGGCGGCCGCCCTGCACCGGCGACTGGGCTGCCCGACGATCGACACCACCTCGCTCGCCCTGGAGGAGGCCGCCGGTCGGGTCATCGAGGTGGTCGAGGACCGCCGCCGGGTCGCCCAGTCCGATCGATCCCCCCACTGACCGCCCCTGAAGGTGCCGCCGACGGCACCGGACGACCCCGCAGACGAGGAGTACCGATGACACAGACGTCCGGCACCCGCTACGTGTACGACCTGGCCGACGGCGACGCGACGATGAAGCCGTTGCTGGGCGGCAAGGGTGCCGGGGTGTCGGAGATGCTGCGGATCGGGGTGCCGGTGCCCGACGGGTACACCGTGACCACGGCCGCCTGCGTCGAGGCCATGCGGGCCGGCGGGGAATGGCCTGCCGGATTGGCCGATCAGATCGAGCAGGGCCTGAGCCGGTTGGAGCAGCGCACCGGTCGAACGCTGGGGGCGGCGGACCGCCCCTTGCTGGTGTCGGTGCGCTCCGGAGCCGTGGTCTCGATGCCCGGCATGATGGACACCATCCTGAACCTGGGAATCAGCGATGACTCCGTGGTGGCGCTGGGGGAGGAGGCCGGGAACCCACGGTTCGCCTGGGATGCCTACCGGCGGTTCGTCCAGATGTACGGCGAGGTGGTCGAGTCGGTGCCCGCGCATCTGTACGAGGATGCCCTGCACGCCTTGAAGTCCCGTCGCGGCGTCGCCCAGGACACCGACCTGACCGCGGATGACCTGCAGGAGCTGGTCGGCACCTTCAAGGAGTTGTCCCGCCGGCACATGGGCACCGAGCTGCCGAGCGACCCGCGTGAACAGCTGCACCGCGCGGTCGATGCGGTGTTCCGGTCGTGGCTCAACCCGCGGGCCGGGGTCTACCGGCGGGCCAACAACATTCCGGACGACCTCGGCACCGCGGTCAACGTCATGCAGATGGTGTTCGGCAACCGCGGTGACACGTCGGCCACCGGGGTCTGCTTCACCCGCAACCCGTCGACCGGCGCGAAGGAGCTCTACGGCGAGTTCCTGGTCAACGCCCAGGGAGAGGACGTGGTCGCCGGCATCCGCACCCCGCGACCGCTGGCCGAGATGGAAGGGGTGCTCCCCCAGGCCTACTCGCAGCTGTTGGCCACCATGGACCGGCTCGAGCAGCACTACGCCGACATGCAGGACATCGAGTTCACCGTCGAGGACGAGAAGCTCTACCTTCTGCAGACCCGCAACGGCAAGCGCACCGCGCAGGCCGCGCTCAAGGTCGCGGCCGACCTGGTCGCCGAGGGGGTCATCGACCGCAACGAGGCGCTCCGGCGCATCGACCCGGCCCAGCTCGACCAGCTGCTGCATCCGGCCATCGATCCGGGGCACGGCCGGACGCCGCTCACCACCGGCCTCAACGCGTCACCAGGCGCGGCTGTTGGCGGCGTCGTGTTCGACGCCGACACCGCCGAACAGCGTGGTCGGGGGGGCGAACCGGTGGTGCTGGTGCGCTGGGAGACCACCCCGGACGACATCCACGGCGTCATCATGGCCCAGGGTGTGCTCACCGCCCATGGTGGCATGACCTCGCACGCAGCCGTGGTGGCGCGGGGGATGGGAAAGCCCTGCGTGGCCGGCGCTTCCGGAATCCGGATCGACACCCTGGCCCGCACCCTGACCATCGGCGACACGATGATCGCAGAGGGTGAGACCATCACTCTGGACGGTTCCACCGGCCAGGTGTTCGCCGGCGCGCTGGAGCTCGTGCCGCCGCAGGTGAATGCCGACTTCGAGCAGATCGTCGGCTGGGCCGACGACGTGCGGCGGCTCGGCGTGCGGGCCAACGCGGACAACGGCCCGGACGCGGCCAAGGCCAGGGAGTTCGGCGCCGAGGGCATCGGGCTGTGCCGCACCGAACACATGTTCATGGACGACAAGCGGCTCCCGGCCGTGCGTCGGATGATCCTGGCCGACGACATCGACGCCCGGGCAGCGGCTCTCGAGGAGATCCTGCCCATGCAGCAGGCCGACTTCGAGGAGATCTTCACCGCCATGGACGGCCTCCCGGTGACCATCCGGCTGCTCGATCCGCCGCTGCACGAGTTCCTTCCGTCGCTGCTCGACCAGGCGCTGGAGGTGCAACGGCTCAAGACGCAGCTGCAGGCCGGCGGGGACGACGGCACCCTTGCGCGCTCGGAGTCGCTGCTGTCCCGCATCAAGAAGCTCACCGAGCAGAATCCGATGCTCGGCACCAGGGGCGTCCGGTTGGCCCTGCTGTATCCGGAGATCCCGCAGATGCAGGTCCGGGCCATCGCCAGGGCGGCGCTCGCGGTCGCCGGCCGCGGCGGGGATCCGCGGGTGGAGATCATGATCCCGCTGGTGGCGTTCGCCGAGGAACTGTCCCGGATGCGCGTCCTGGTCGACGCGGCGATGGCGGAGGAGTTCGAGGCGGCCGGAACCGCGCTGCCGTACACCGTCGGCACGATGATCGAGCTGCCCCGGGCCGCGGTCTGCGCCGACGAGATCGCCGCCCACGCCGACTTCTTCAGTTTCGGCACCAATGACCTGACCCAGACCACCATCGGCATCTCACGCGACGACGCCGAGGGCAAGTTCCTCGCCGCCTACCTCGACGACCGGATCGTGCCGGCGAACCCGTTCGCGTCCATCGACGTGGACGGCGTGGGGGAGTTGGTGCGGATCGGTGCCACCAAGGGACGATCGGTCAAGGAGAACCTGAAACTCGGCGTGTGCGGGGAGCACGGCGGCGACCCGCGTTCGATCGCCTTGTTCGAGGAGCTCGGGCTGGACTACGTGTCCTGCTCGCCGTTCCGGGTGCCGATCGCGAGGTTCGCCGCCGCCCGGGCGGTGCTCGACCGGTCCGACGAATCAGCCTGAACCGCACCACCCGGATGGTGGTGCTCAGCGGCCATTCGCCGAGAAGTGCTGGTAGTCCTTCGGTGACGACCAGTCGCCGCCCCACTTCCAGCCCTCGGCGGTGAAGGCCGAGTCGACCAGCCCGTTCGACGAGACCATGCCGCGGCGGTAGTTCGAGCGGTCCAGATAGTTGCGCCCGGCCGTCGGCGCGACGTAACTGCCCGACACGTAGGGGTTCTGCACGGTGTTGAGGTCGACCGCTGCTCCGTAGGCGTGCTCGGACCACGGGCCCCCTGCGGTGACCCGCCGGCAGTTGAACGCCGAGGTGTTGTTGGCCGCCATCGAGGCGTCGTCGCTACCGCGGTAGGTGTCCACCAGTTGCATCCGCTGGATCGGGAACCGGCCGAGGTAGAGCCGGTTGAACGCCCGCACGACCTTCGTCGCCTGGCCGGCGGCGACCACCAGGCGGCCCATGTGGGCCCTGGCGTCGAACCCGTAGTAGTACATGGTGATCATGCGCAGCCCACTCGGCGGCACCGGGCACCCGGCCCGGTAGCTGTACGGCAGTTGCGCGGCCGTCACCGGGTGGACTGTCCACCGGAATCCGATGAGGCCGTTCGGCGAGGTGGTGCGCAGCCGTTGTCCGACCGTGAGCCGATACGGGTCGAGCAGCTTGTTCCAGGACGCCAGATCCTGCCAGTTCCGGTGCAGCTTCGTGCCGATCGATCGGATCGAGTCGCCGTGCACCACGGTGTAGGTGGCAGCCGTGTACGTCGTAGTGCTGTAGGTCGCGGCGGGGTGGGTGGCAGTGCGCTGGATCGGAGTGCTCCGGGCGCTCGCCTCGGGAGCGCCGAGGAGCGAGAGCAGCAGCACTGCGACCATCGTCAGGATCGGGACCCGCAGTGCCCCGGGACGGGCGGCCATGGGTGCTCCCTTCGTCGCTGCCCGCTGACGCTACGCCGTCAGCGGCTCCCCGGATGGCCGCGATCCATCCTCGGTGATCATGGTGCGCAGCACCGCTTTCCGCCCGATACCTGCCTGTATATCCGGTATGCCGGGGCCCGCCACCATGATCACCGCGTATCGACGAGGGCGTTGTTACTGATGGTCAACAGGGCCAGCAGGCCGGAGGCGAGCAGCAGCCCGGCGCAGATCACGATGGCGACCCGGAAGCCGTGCGCGAACACCGACGGGTCGTCGTAGGAGTCACCCGACAGACCCGCCAGCGCGGGAAGCGCGGCCACCGCCAGCAGTCCGGCGGCCCTGGCCACCGCATTGTTGACGCCCGAGGCGATTCCGGCGTGCGAGTCGTCCACGGCGGCCAGGACCGTCGCGGTGAGCGGTGCGACCAGCAGGGTGACGCCGGCCCCGAACACCACCACCGCCGGCAGTACGTCGGTGAGGTAGTCGGCGTCCGGGCCGATCCGCAGCATCAGCAGCGCCCCGGCCGCACAGATCACCGGCCCCACCGTCATCGGCAGCCGTGGTCCGATCCGGGTGCCGAGTGCGCCGGCCGCCGGCGAGAACAGCAGCATCAGCACCGTGATCGGCAGCGTGGCGACGCCCGCCGCCAGCGGGCTGAACCCGGCGACCACCTGCAGGTGCACCACCAGGAGGAAGAACGCCCCGCCGAAAGCGGCGTAGATGCCGAAGGTCACCCCGTTGGCGGCCGAGAACTGCCGCGAGGAGAACACCTGCAACGGCAGCATCGGGTTCCGGCGCCTGGCTTCCACCAGCACGAACGCCGCGAGGGCCAGCACGCCGACCAGCCCGGTGGCGATGGATACGGCGGCCGAGCCCACCGGGGCTTCGATGATGGCGTAGGTCAATGCCCCCAACCCGATCACCCCGAGGGCTGCGCCGGGCACGTCGACCCCGCCGGTGGCATCCGGATTGCGTGACTCGGGAACGTGCCGGCGGGCGACCAGGACGACCACAACGGCGAGCGGGGCGTTGATCAGAAAGATCCACCGCCAACTGGCGAACTGGATCAGCCAGCCGCCCAGGAACGGCCCGATCGCCGTGGCCACACCGCCGAGTCCGGACCAGGCGCCGATCGCCTTCGCGCGGTCCTCCGGGACGAACGTCGCCTCGATCATGGCCAGGCTGCCCGGCGTGAGCAGGGCACCACCGACGCCCTGCAGGGCCCGGGCCGCGATCAGCAGACCCGCGTTGGGCGCGAGTCCGCACAGCATGGAGGCGAGTGCGAACCAGATGACGCCGATCACGAAGATCCGGCGCCGCCCGTACCGGTCTCCCAGCGCGCCGCCGAGCAGGATGAACGAGGCCAGGGTGAGCGTGTACGCGGTCACCGTCCACTGCAGCGCCGTGAACCCCGTCTGCAGGTCGGCGCCGATCGCCGGCAACGCGATGTTCACAACGGTCGCGTCGATCCCGGCGATGCCGGACCCGAGGATCGTCGCGAACAGCACCCAGCGGCCCGCCGCCGTGCCGGTGCGCACTCCGGTGGGGGGGCGTGCGGGGGAGCCCGGGTCGGTCACGCCCGGTCAGTTCGAGGTGAAGATGACGGCCTCGTGGTCGAAGTCGGGCCGTACCTCGATGACCACATCCTTGGCATCCTGGACCCCGAAGCCCGCCTTGAAGGTGATGCTCCTGCCGTTGGGCAGCGGCGATGACGGCGGCGAGTCGAGCCCTCCGTCGTAGTCGAAGATCCGGTCGGCCTCCCGACCGCCGCTCTGCGCGCTCAGCAGGAAGGACGACGGGTCGAACGTCTTACCGGTCTTGTTGGTGAGGGTCACCGTCGTCACCACGTAGGCCGGTGCCTTCTGCACGTAGCCGTCATTGCTCGGGGTGTAGGGAACCGGCGCGCTGAGCACCACCTGCAGACCGTCCTCCCAGGCGAAGGGCTTTGCGTAGCGGCTCAGGTTGGGCTCGGGCGGCGCCTCTGTCGGGCGACTGTCGGAGGATGCGTTGCCGGTGGCGTCGCTGCTGAAGAGCCCGGGTTCGTAGTCGTAGCCCGGCTGGACATCGACGATGATGTCCTTCGGGTCCTCGACACCGAACCCGACGGCGAAGATGATCTTCCGCCCGTCCAGGACAGTGGTCGAGGGCGAACCTCCGATCCCATTCTCGGAGTCGAACACCTGCTCCGACTCCTTGCCACCGCTCTGGGCGCCGACCTGCAGTGCCGAGGGGTCGTACACACTGCCGGTCCGGTTCGTCACGGTGATCTCGAACTGTTCGTAGGCCTTCGCGGGACGAATCGCCGCGGTATCGCTGGGCTTGAACGCCTTCGGTGCGCCCACGGTCACCACCAGGCCGTCGCCCCAGGTGAAGGTGCCGCCGAAGCCGGCGGTGCCGGTTCCGGCATCGCTGGTGGGCGCCGTCGGGGTCGTGGCCGACCGGGTCGACCCGGTCGACGCGGTCGAGGTTGTCGACCCGGTCGTGTCGCCGGCCCGGGTGGTTGTCGCAGGGAGAGTGGTGGGTGGAACGCTCGGTTCAGCCGATGGTCGTTCCGGGGCGGACGGCCCCGCACTGGACACCGGCAGGCTGGAATCGGAACTCGCATCGACGGTCGGGGCCAGGGTGGTGCCGGGAACCGCGGCTCCGTCGACGGTGCTACTGCAGGCCGCCAGGATGAGCAGCGTTGCGGTGGCAGCTGCGACACCCACGGAACGGAACGATTTCACGGATCTCCCCCAGGGACCGATGCTGACGTGAGTCGACCGACCCTAGCGCGGCGTCGCGGGCTTTCGGGCCGGTTACGCTCCGCGGCTAGGCATGCGCGCCGACCGTGACCGGCCCGATGGCGAGCGTGGCGGCCCTGCCGTCGATCTCGGTGAGCCGCTGTACCTGCTCTTCCACTCCCCGGTAGTGCCGGGCGGACAGCGCCCGAAGAGGCTCGACCGTCACCTCCGTACGCCGACCGGAACGCCGAGCGTGCCAGACCCCGGCCACCGTGCCGTCGAGCAGCAGCACCGGAAAATTGCCCGCCTGGCTGCCCGCCAGGGCGCGCGCGGCGGCCCGGCCGGGGAACAGCAGTTCCCGCGGGTGGGATCCGACGACGAAGGCATCGAAGTACGGCAGCAGTCGAACGCCGGTCGGCGGCTCGTCGACGACTGGGGTCGCCCGGGAGTTGCCGGCCCGGCGCACCATCGAGTGAGACCGCCTCGAGGTCGGCGCGGTCGAACAGTGCCGTCGCCCAGCCGGCCGGACTCCCGATCCAGCGAGCGAACTGCTGCGGCGTCGCCGGGCCGTAGGACGACAGGAAGTCCCGCAGCACCGCGTCGGCGGCCGCGGTCGCCGGCATCGGTGTGAAGCCTGGCAGCCAGCGCGCCGGGTTGGTGTAGGTGGTCTTTCGGCCGCGGTCGGCGCCGAAACACACCACGCCACGGCGGGCGGCGAGGGAGATCACCTGGCGCCAACGCGGCCAGAAGCCGTTGAAGGCCGGCATCACCAGCTCACTCGCCCACGGTCCCAGCCGATCGGCAACGGCGAGATCCAGCTCGTCCACGGTCAACTCGGTGTCCGCCAACGCTTCCGCAATCGCCTCCACGACCGTCTCGGCCTGCTCGTCGGTCAACGCGACCCCAGCGGCGAACTGGCTCTGATAGGGGATGTCGCCGAGAGCTCCGGTCCACATCGGCAGATCAACAGTCGGCAGCAGGTGGACGGTGCCGCGCGGGCCGAACGTCTTCACCAGTTCGCGCCGGTCCCAGAGCGCGGCCCGGATCTCCGCACGATCCAGCGCCGGCGCCCGGATGCCGATGGAAAGCTCAGCGGCGGAGAGAATCTGGGCGTGGGCGCCGCACATCGCCCTGACCAGCTCGGCCGGTTCCATGGCCAGCGGCGCGGCGAGCCCGTGCCGACGAAGTCGGCGGGAGTTGACCGCGGTCCAGGCCACCTGGCGTTCGCGCACGCTGCCTCGCTAGCCGGCGTCGAGGTCGGCGGGACCACCGGGATCGGCGACCCCGGCGCTCTCGTCGCGTTCTGCCCACTCCAGCAAGGGATCCAGTGCGAACGCCTCGTCATCGATGCCGGCGTGCAGATCGCCCAGTTCGGCGAACCTGGCCGGCACGGTGGCGATCGTCAGGTCCTGCGGGTGCACGTCGTCGATCTCGTCCCACCGGATCGGCGTCGAGACCGTGCCGTCGGTGACGCCCCGCACCGAGTACGCGCTGGCAATGGTGTGGTCCCTGGCGTTCTGGTTGTAGTCGACGAACAGGGCAGCAGGATCCCGGTCCTTGCGCCACCAGGTCGTCGTCACCTCGGTCGGTGCCCGCCGCTCGACCTCGCGGGCGAACGCCAGCGCGGCCCGGCGCACCTCGGTGAATCCCCAGCGCGGCTCGATGCGGACGTAGATGTGCAGACCCTTGCCACCGGAGGTCTTGGGCCACCCGAGCGCACCGAGCTCGTCGAGTACCTCGTGCGCGACGTGGGCCACCCTGCGGACCCGGTCGAACCCGCAGTCCGGCATGGGATCCAGGTCGATCCGCCACTCGTCGGGCTTCTCGGTGTCCGCCCGCCGGGAGTTCCAGGGATGGAACTCGACGGTGGACATCTGCACAGCCCAGATCACGCTGGCCAGCTCGGTGACGCACAACTCGTCGGCATCGCGGTTGTACCTGGGGAAATGCACCCGCACGGTCTGCACCCAGGGCGGGGCACCGTGCGGAAGCCGCTTCTGGTGCACCTTCTCGCCGCCGACGCCGGCCGGGAACCGGTGCAGCATGCAGGGCCGCTCCCGCAGGGCCCGGACGATGCCGTCGCCGACCGCGAGGTAGTACCTGGCAAGGTCGGCCTTGGTCTCGCCGCGGGCGGCGAAGTACACCCGGTCCGGATTGCTGATCCGGACGGTGCGCTCGCCGACGTCCAGCTCGATCGCCGGGGTGCTCGCCTTGCTCGCCATGGGGCCCAACCTACCGAGCACCGTCAGGTGCAGCGCGACGCACCGCTCGACCGGTAGCCACACTCAGTCCGGCAGCATCGGCATCGTCAGGCCCGGATCGCGGCCCAGCAGGACCGCTCTGGTCAGTGATCTGCTGCCGAACTTGTCCCGCACCCGGTCCATCGCGGAGTCCAGACTGCCTCCCGGGATGCCGTCGTAGGGAAGCTCGAGCTGTGCGTTGTCCCCGTCGAAGTTGGTGACCGAGATGCCCACCAGGGTCAGCCCCTGCCGGCGGACCAGCGGCATCGCGCCGGCCATCAACCCCCGGACCGTGGCCAGAATCGGATCCGTGCGGGACGTCGGGTACCCCAGGGTGTGCGAGCGGGTGGCCCTGGTGAAGTCGTCGAACCGCAACCGCAGAATGACGGTCCGGCCCGACCGCTCGGCGGCCCGCATCCGGCGCGTCACCCGGTCCACCAGAGTGACGATGGCGGCGTCGATCTCGCCGGTGCTCTTGGAGCGGGAACCCATCGCTCGCTGCGATCCGATCGACCGCCGGCGGCGGCCGACCTGCACCGGCCGGGGATCGCGCAGGTTCGCCAACGCGTGCAGGTGACCACCGGATCCTTTGCCCAGCAAGGCGGACAGCCCCGTCTCCGACATCGCCGCCAGTTCGGCGACGGTGCCGATGCCGATGGCGTGAAGCTTCTCGGCGGTCACCTTGCCGACCCCCCAGATCCGCTCCACCGGCAGCGGGTGCAGGAACGCCCGCTCGCCGTCCGGCGGCACCAGCAGCAGACCGTCCGGTTTCGCCACCTGGCTGGCGACCTTGGCGAGGAACTTGGTGCGGGCGATCCCCACCGTGATGTTCAGTCCGACCGAGTCCAGCACGTCGCCGCGCAACCGCCGGCCGATCTCCAGCGGCTCGCCGGCCAGCCGGCGCAGGCCGCCGACATCGAGAAACGCCTCGTCGATCGAGATGCCCTCGACCAGTGGCGTCGTTCGCTCGAAGACCGCGAACACGTCGCGGCTGGCCTGGGTGTAGGCCTCGAACCGCGGCGGCACCACGAGGGCGTCGGGGCACAGGCGCCGGGCCTTGAAGCCCGGCATCGCCGTCTTCACCCCGCACGCCTTGGCCTCGTAGCTGGCGGCCAGCACCACGCCTCCGCCGACGATCACCGGGCGACCGCGAAGACCTGGGTCGTCGCGCTGCTCGACCGAGGCGAAGAACGCGTCCAGGTCGGCGTGCAGGATGCTGGCCTCCGAGCGGCCACCGCTCCGACTCCAGCTTCGGTCGGTCGGCATCCTGGACACGAACACATGTTCGCATACTCGATGCTGCTTAGCCAGAACAACCGCAGACTGCTGCCCTGAGTCCGGGGTCAGCCGGTGATCTGGATCGGCGTCCCGTTGTAGGTCAGCGACCAGTCGACCGTCGAGAACACCGCGGCGTCGATGGTCCCGTTCGCCGTGACCCAGTCGATGATCAACTGCCGGATCTCCACCTGGGCGTTGTAGACGGCCGGGTTGCCACCGGTGGCCGGGAAATTACCGCCGCCGGACGCCCGGTAGTTGTTGATGGCGACCACGAACTGCGCCGCAGGGTCGACCGGCGCGCCACCGTAGGCGAGGCCGGTGATCCGCGAGCCGACCGGCTTGCCGAGGTCGATGGTGTAGGTCAGCGGCGCGGTGAAGCCGCCCATCACGTCGTAGTTGTAGTCCGGTGTGCCGGTCGGCGCGGTCGGCGTCACCGCATTGGTCACGGCATCCGGCGCGAAGGGCCCGGCACTGGTCACCGCCTTGAAGTACTGGGCGGAGAACTCCAGGTACGCCTTCACCTGGGCGCCCGTCATCACCACGGCCTGCAGGGTGTTGTCGTAGATGTAGAGACCGGCAACGTCCCGGACCGAGACGTCGCCCTGCGGAATGGCCGCCTCGCGGTTGAACGGCGCCGCAATCGACAGCAGCGGCAGCGTCGCGTACTGGGTGCCGATCAGGGCCTTGGACACCGCATCAGACTGAACGTAGTTGATGAAGTCCAGCGCGGCGGTGTCCTCGTACCTGGCGGTGGCAGCCGACATCGGCTGCAGCGAGGTGCCGACCACCGAGTTGACGTAGTCCAGGGTCGCCTGGTGGTTCTTCTGGATCAGCCGGGTGATCTTCGGATCCTCGGAGACGGTGTTCGCGTTGAGGACCTGGGATCCGGTCCCGGTGACCTCCCAGCCGTGCCGACCCTGCTTCAGGTCGATGTCGATCACCGACAGCCGCATGCCCCAGCGCAGCGGCTCGGTGAGCAGCACCGGCTTGCCGGTCGCCTCGTTGGTGACGAACTGCTGGGGGATCTCGAGGTGTGCGTGCCCGACCAGGATCGCGTCGATGCCGGGGACCTGCTGCGCGACCAGCGTCGAGGCGTTCTCCGGGAACGGCAGCGCGTCGCCGTAGGACGACGACGTGGTGGCCCCGGAGTGTGCCGCAACCAGCAGCACGTCGACCCGGGAGCGCAGCCAGGGCACCCACTTCTTCGCCTGTTCGACCAGACCCCCGAAGTTCATCCTGCCTTCGACGTTGGCCTTGTCCCAGATGGCGATGCCCGGGTTGGTCAGCCCGAGGATGCCGACCCTGATCGGCCGGCCATGATCGGGTCGGACCACCTTGATCGTGTACGGACGGAACGCCGGGCGCCCGGTCTTCGCGTCGAGGGCGTTCGCGCCGAGCAGCGGGAAGTCCAGCTGGTCTTCGAAGGTGCGCAGCAGCGGGATGCCGTAGTTGAACTCATGGTTGCCCAGCGCCGCGCAGTCGTAGTCCATCGCGTTCATGGCCGCGGCCATCGGGTGGATCACCTTGCGGCTGATCGGCTTGATCTTGGCGTAGTAGTACGCGAGCGGGGTGCCCTGGATGGTGTCGCCGGCGTCGATCAGCAGGGTGTTACGCCGACCGTTCTGCGTGCGCACGGCGTTGACCAGCGTGGACACCTTGGCCAGGCCGATGTCGTTGTGTGCCGCATCGTCGTATTCGACGCCCTTGAAGTAGTCCCAGTTGAACACGTTGCCGTGCAGATCCGTGGTGCCCATGACGGTGAGGCGGTAGGTGCCCCGGCCGGGATGACGGGGGTCGCCGTGACCACCCGAGGCCGCTGCGGTGTCCACGAATCCGACGCTGGACAGGACGGCGGCGGCGCCGGCCGCGCTACCGGCGAGGAACGTTCTCCGGGAAACAGGACTCATCGGGCAATCACTCCAGTCGTCACAATCCGGCCGCAACCGTTGCGGCCCTTGGATTTCTCGTCATTCCCGCGGTCGGCCGAGGGACGGTCGATGCGGGCGCAAGGGGCAACCTTAGACACCGCGGCGGCCGGCAGGGAAGCCGTTGCGGAACTTTGTCGCCCATTGTCCGAATCGCGGTATCCCAGCCGTCGTCCGACGGCAATGCCGCATTCATCGTCGCCCGGCGCCGGCGGGTCAGCTCGTCGACGCTCCGGCGGCGGTACTAGCACCAAGGTCTGATTGCGGGTGCTACCACGTCTTTCCGATGGTGTAGGGGAGGGACACGAGGTCCCCCTCGAGACAGGAGTGCTCATCATGAATCTGCAACGCATCCTCGGAATCGGTGCGACTTGTCTTGCCGCTACCGTGCTCTCGGCCGTGCCCGCGTCGGCGAAGGGTGGCGGCCACGACGACGTCCGGGTGTCCGGCCACTGCTCTGCCGGCAGCACCTGGAAGATGAAGGCGAAGCCGGACGACGGCCGGATCGAGGTCGAGCTCCAGGTCGACAGCAACCGGGTGGGGCAGGTCTGGTCGGTCCGGACGCTGGACAACAACGTCCTGATCTTCAGCGGCACGCGGCGGACCACCGCACCGAGCGGGTCGTTCGACGTCGAGCTGCGCTCGGCCAACCGGGCCGGGGCCGACCGGTTCACCGCGACGGCCCGCAATGCCCGCACCGGTGAACTGTGCCGGGCGCACGTCACCCTGTAGCGGACCGGCCGGAACGACGTGGGGCTGACGGTCGGGACCCCCGACGGTCAGCCCTCGTCGTCAGCCCTGGTCATCACACCGCTGTCTCCGGGCAGGTTGTCCCTGGCCCACAACGCCGCACTGGTCCGGTCGGCCACCCCGATCCGCCGGAACAGGTTGCCGACATGCACCTTCACCGTGCGTTCGCTGATCCCGAGCGCCCGGCCGATCTGCCGGTTCGACGCGCCGCGCGCCAGCTGCGCCAGCACCTCGCGCTCCCGGACGCTCAGATCATGCCCGGGCGCGGCCGCAGCGGACGGCAGCAACGCCCGGGCGACCCGCGGATCGAGCGGCGCGTGGCCCTGGGCAGCGGATCGCACCGCGGCCAGGACGTCCCGCGGCTCGCTGTCCTTGAGCAGATAGCCGACGGCGCCGGCGGCGAGCGCCCTGGCCACCCGCTCCTGATCGTGGAACGAGGTCAACACCACCACACAGGTCGTCGGCACCTCCTGCAGCACCTGCCGGGTCGCCTCGATACCGTCCATCCCGGGCATCGAGAGGTCCATCAGGACGACGTCGGGGCGTTCCCGTCGCGCGCACTCCACGGCCTGCGCTCCGCCATCGGCCTCGCCGACCACCACCAGGTCGTCGGCTCCGCCGATCAGCGCAACCAGGCCGGCGCGGACCAGCGGATGGTCGTCGACCAGCAGCACGGTGATGCTCATCGCGGCACCCGGAGCTGCCATCTGGTACCCATCCCTGGCGCGGTCGACAGCGCTAGCTCCGCGCCGGCGGCGCGAACGGTGTCGGCCAGCACGCGCAACCCGAAATGGCCCTCCGGCGGGTTGTCCAGGGCTGCTTTCGGGTCGAAACCCATTCCATCGTCAGCGATCTCGAGCACCATCTCGTCGCCTTCCGCCCGTAGCGCCAGGTCGACACCGGTCGCCGCAGCGTGCCGGGTCACGTTGGTCAGGCACTCGCGCGCGACCCGGAAGACCAGCCGCTCGCCGTCCGCGTCCAACCCCGACGGCTCCGGGACGTCGGTGCCGACCAGCACCCCACGGGCCCGCACGGTTGCTGCCAGGTCTTCGATGGCGGCCCGCAGACCGGCCGTGGTCAGGCTCTGCGGGTAGATGTCGACGAGGAGGGACCGGAGGCTGCCGATCCCGGTCCGGACGGTGGCCGCCGCGTTGCCCAACTCGGTGGCGAGCTGCTGCTGTCCGGCCGACTCGGCCCTGGCGGCGGCGCCGGCGACCGTGTACGAGGCGCCGGCGAGGTCCTGGACGACCCCGTCGTGAAGGGTGCCGGCGATCCGGCGCCGTTCCTGATCGGAGGCATCCAGGGCGCGTCTGAGCAATGCCTCGCGCTGCTCCTGGCCCCGACGCAGCCGGTCCAGCAACCGCCAGAGCACCGGCAACAGCAGCACCACCAGGAACAGAATGCTGCTCAGCGTGATGCCGGCGAAACCGCGCCACAACTGGGCGCTGCGGGCCGTCACTTCGTCGTAGCGGACGTAGGTCTCGAACAACAGGGGGCTGCCCGAGGGCGTCCAGACCGGGCGGTACACCTCGAGCAGCGGACCGCCACCACGTTCGTACACATTCTCCGGACTCTCCAGGTCCGAGACGTCCGCCCTGGTGATCGGATCCGTGAAGACGTCACGCTCGTCCTCACCGAGGGGAAAGGTCTGACCGACGAGTCGCGGCTCGTCGGAGTAGAGGATGGTCCCTTCCGGCGTCCAGATCTTCACCCGGACGATCGGGCCGCCCAGCACATGAGCCCGCACGGCGGCGTCGACCGCGGCTACAGCGGCCGGATCGCCGGTGACGAATCCGTCGGCCAGGGCCGGCTGCACGATCGCTTCGGCCAGCAGGTCGGCGGTCTTGGCCGCGTCGTTGACGGCCTCCGCCTCCGCGAGCTTGCGGGCGGCCACGACGCCGACCAGCGCGACCGCGACGATCACCACGATCGCTCCGACGACGACCTGGACGAATACCCGACGACGGCGCAGCGGCCGCTCGTCGGGCACGGCAACGCCCGCCGCGACCTGAAGCCACGGCGGGCGCCGGACGGGGAGTGGAGCTGTCACGAATGCCCGGACCCGCCACCGCTGGTGTCGTCGGAGCCGCCGCCCTGACCACCGCCGCTGCCGCCGGCATCGTCGGAGCCCGAGCCGGAGCCGGAGGAACTGCCGCCGCCGGAATCATCGCTGCCGCCGCCGGAGTCGTCGCTCGCGGTGTCGCGCCCGGAGTTGTCGCTGGTGGGTCGTCGCTACCGCCGCGGCCGCGCCGGCCGCCGTTGTCGTCGCCGGATTCGGTGCTCGGGCCGGTGGTCGAGGAGCTGCGGTCGCCGGTGGGGTCGTCGCTACCGCCGCGGCCGCGCCGGCCGCCGTTGTCGTCGCCGGGTTCGGTGCTCGGGCCGGTGGTCGAGGAGCTGCGGTCACCGCCGCGGTCGTCGCCGGGTTCGTTGTGCCGGGTCGCGCCGCCGTTGTCGTCGCCGGGTTCGGTGGTGCTGGTGGTGGTCGCCGTGCTACGAGTCGTTGCGGTCGCCGTGGTCGGGGGATGCCGCGGTGCTGGAAGCGGCCGAGCTGTTGTCGTCGCTGGACACCGTGCTGCGGGCGCTGGAGCTCTGGAGGCTGTCGTCGCCCGGCTCCGGCGCGGACGCCGGTCGGCTCTCGAGGACGGTCGCGCCGGCGGGCACCCGGACCGGGACGCTCTCGCCGAACGAGGTGTTGCCGAGCAGGCCGAGGGTGGCCGGTACCGCTGCGAGTACCGCCGCGGCAGTGAGAATGAGGGTGCGCTTCATGGGAATCGTCCTGTCCGTGTTGGAGGGGTGATTCCTTTCTCCACTGGTGCGCGGGCCGGGTGCAATCCGACTTTGGTACTAGTACCCGCGATCGGGGCATCGTCGAATCCTTCTACATCACGGCCGCGGTGCCGATTCGGGTCGATTCCGGCCAGCACGGTTTCGAGGCCGGCAGGCCGGGGCACCAGGGCACCCGACGACGGCAGACTGCGCACCGGCCGTGAACAACGGCGATCCTGTCGGCGACGCAGCGTGACGTCGCGGTGGCGTAGGGTCAGCCACCACCCAGCTCGAGGAGGATCCTGGTGACTCGTCCGCGAACACTTCTGATCGCCGTCATGGGCCTGGCCCTGGCGCTACCGGTGTCGACAGCCGAGGCGGTGGCCGGCCGGCCCGGCACCTGCTGTCGTGGTCAGCGGTGATACCGCCACCGCTCAGCCGGCAGGTGCCCCGCCGGCAAGTGCCCCGCCGGCAGTCGCCCGGCCGGTCACCCAGGCGGCTGCGGTCCGGTTGGCGGCACCGCAGGTACTGGCTTCCGGCCTGTCCATCCCGTGGGGCATCGCTGCCCTTCCGGACGGCGGCGCGCTGGTCACGGAACGCGAGTCGGGCCGGATCTGGCGGGTCAAGCCGGGCGCCCGGGCGACCGTGGTCTACACGGTCACCGAGACCCGCCCGGCCGGTGAAGGAGGTCTGCTCGGCATCACGCTTGCCCCCGACTACGCCCGGAGCAGGGCCTTCTTCATCTACTACACGACTGCCACCGACAATCGGGTGGCCCGAGTCGTGCTGGGCTCGGCCGCCCGGCCCAAGCCGATCGTCACCGGAATTCCGAAGGGCACCATCCACAACGGCGGCGGCCTGTTCTACAAGCCCGGAAGCGGGTTGTTCATCGGCACCGGCGACACCGGTAACCGGGATCTGGCCCAGAACACCAGGAGCCTCGGCGGAAAGGTCCTCAAGGTCACGGTCACCGGCGCTGCAGCGGCCGGGAACCGCTGGGGCAGGGTGCTCTCCATCGGCCATCGAAATGTGCAGGACCTCACCGTTGATCCCGCGGGCGTGCGGATCTGGGCGACCGAGCTCGGGCAGGACGCCCAGGACGAGTTGAACCACATCGTCGGCGGCGCGAACTTCGGTTGGCCGATCTGCGAAGGTCGTTGCGGTCGGGCGGGGTTCAACGACCCCGCCTGGACCTGGCAGCCCGCCGAGGCCTCGCCGTCCGGCATCACCTGGGTGCGCACCGCCGCCGGGAACCGGTTCTTCGTCGGCGCGCTGCGCGGGCAGCGGGTGTGGCGACTGGCGATTTCCGGGGCCGGCGTGGTCAGCGGAGTCTCGGCCCGGCTGGTCGGTACCTTCGGCCGGATCCGGGGGGTGCAGGGGCGTGGCGACGGATCCCTGTGGATCACCACCAGCAACGGCGGCGGCAGCGACCGGGTGATCCGCCTGCAGCCGGCGCCCTGACTCCGGTAGTGGCCGTGCGGATCCGGGGCAGGCCGCGCATCGACGCCGGTCGGGTCAGACCAACCGGGAGACCGACTTCAACGACCGGTGAGCCGTGCTGGCGGTCAGCGACCAGATGGCGATCCCGACCAGCGCGTAGATCACCGCAGTGGCGATCTTGGAGTCCATATCCGCCGAGGTGGTGAACGGCAGCACGGCTGCGACCACGGTCGCCAGGCCCATGATCCAGCCGAAGAAGCTGAACGGCGACGGCGTCGAGAGCAGCAGTCCGTGGATCAGGCCGGTCGCGACCAGGCCCCCGACAAAGGCGACCAGGGCCAGCGTGACGGTGCTGGCATCCCCCCAGGCGCCGGACTCCTGCGGTGCCAGCACATCGATCTTCAGTACCCCGCGAGCCACCAGAATTCCGACGATCGCGATCAGCGCTGCCACCACCGCCGTGGCCAGACCACCCGCCCACAGGCGGCCGGCATCCACCGCCGGGCGCGGCGCCTTCCCGACCACGACCGGCTGGACGGGTCCGGCTGGCCGAGTGTCGGTTGGCCGGGCGGCCCGAAGGAGGGCGGGACCGGCTGACCGACGACGGGACGGGGCTCTTCCGGGGGCCACTGTGCGCTCACGGCGTCTCCTACAGGGTCTCGTCGGGTACGCGGCGCGCACCAATGGGCGAGCAGATCATCCCACGCGGTGACGGCCGACGGGCACACCCGCGCGGGTGGTAGCCGAGCATTCTCGATCGGGCGTAACGCGCGACCCGGGCGGCCGCGTCATACAGATGACGGACCAGCCGAGAAGACTGACGAGGTGCGGATGACGCCGGACGAGGAGCACCTGTTCCTGGCCTTCGCCCGCGAGCGCAGCAGCGCGCTGTTCCGCAGTGCGTTGCTGCTCTCCAGGTGCATCGGTCTCGACGACGGTGAGGTGTGTACGTCCGAGCAGCGGCCGGACGGGTCGACGCTGATGACCAGGAAAGACCCGGCCGCCGGTTACTGGTCGGCGACGACGGTCCGCAAGGACGCTTTCATGGTGATGGTCTCCGAGCAGCTTCCCGTTCCGGCATCGTCGGGCTATCCGGTGAACATGGCGCAGCTGGTGGCGATCGCCACCGATCGCACCTGGCAGCCGACCGTGGACGTGTCCTTCGCCGAGCGCGCCGCCGGCCTGTTCGAACCGACCCCGGCGCCGGCCTGGAAGACCGGGACGCCCACCGGCTGACCGGCCCGCAACGGTGGCACCCGGGGTTTCGCCGGGCGGGGCGGGAAGGGCACCGCGGATAGACTGGGCCGGTGAACCGGCGTTCGCTCGGTCTGGTGGTGCTGGTGGTCGCGGTGTTCGCTGCGGTGGCCGGCACTGCCCGCGTCAAGGTCGTGTCCGGATCGGCGCAGGCGGCCCCGTTCGTCGGCGCGCCGGCCGTCGGAGACTGCGTCCTGGCTCCGATCCCGGCGGCCGGGCCCGACCTGGATGGCCCCGGCCCCGGCGCTCGACGCCGCGCCCTGCACCGGCCAGAGGTATGGCGAGGTGGTGGCCGTCGCCGCGGCTCAGCTGCCGACATCGCCCACCGGAACGACCGATGCCGCACCGGAATCGGCGTACGCCGCCACCTGCGGCGCGGCAAGTCTGACCTACCTCGGCCTCGTCCGGGCCACGGATGGCGGGCCGACGCCGATGGCCACCAACTGGTACCCGATGCCGTTGGGCCGCAGCGTGTACTTCGTGGCGACGGCCCACCCGCCGAAAGGGCGACCCTGGGTCGCCTGCGTCCTCGCGCCCTCGCCGCGTGGGCGACCGCCCGACGGTTGCGTACACCGGCACTGCGCGTGGCGCGGCGGGCTCCAGCAGGATTCCCGGCGAGTTCGGCAGCTGCGTCAGCACCGCTGACGAGTACGGCGACATGGTCGACTGCTCCACTCCGCACCCGACGGAGATTCTGGGCTATACCGGACCTCTGGCCTCGCCGCCCAGCCGCGCCGAGCTGAACGGGACATGCCGTCTACTGGCGACGCGGCTGACCGGGCTCGCGGATCCGACCGCCGGCGGGAAGTTGCAGGTGGTCCTGGCGCCGCAGGCGGGAGGCTGGGACTCCGCGGGCCGGGACACCGTCCTCTACCAGTGCCGTCTGGCCGCGGCGCCCGGTACCCAGTTGGTCGGTCCTCTGGTCGGGATTGGTGAAGGACCGGTCCCGGTCCGCTGACCGGGCCCGCGACGTCGACCGTTCGGATCAGGTCCGGTACACCTTCACGGTCCCGAGTCTGGTGTCCAGCCGGAGGTGCAGCGTCGGCAGGTCCCGGTCCGGCGGCAGATTGCTCTCCTCGATGGTCCGGGTGCCGACCGCGGTCACACCGTCGACCTCGACGTGCACCCCGCGCGGCACCCAGACCTTGATCGATCCCATGACCGTGCGGGCGGACAGCGTGGTGTGCAGGGCGGCGAGCTCGGCGCCGCGCAGGTCGAGCTTGATCGCACCGACAGCGACCCCCAGGGAGGTCTCGGGCGCCAGCCGCCAGCGGCCCTCGCGCTTGATCGCGCCGACCTTCGTCGTCAACGGGGACGCCGGGTGCGGCGAGGCCACCGCGGACGCGGGGAGGGCGACCGCGTTGACGTCGGTGCGCACCGGCAGATCGTCGACCAGCACGTCGAGCTCGCCCCGAGTGCGGGCGGCGTACGCGGCGCCGACCCGGTCGCTGAACTCGGCCAGCGTCAGCCGGCCGTCCCCGACGGACTGGTTCAGCTGGTCCGCGACGGCCTGCCGGTCGGAGTCGGAGGCGCGCAGCTGCGGATCGGGATGGGTCACGGCGCCCAGGATAGGTCCGCTGTCGATGGCTCTGCCGAGTGCAGGTACCTGGCCCGTCCCGTCAGGACTTCTTCGACGTCGCGGACTTCTTCCGGCCGATGCTGGGGAAGCGCTTCTTCACCGCCGCCTTCACCTTCTTCTGCTCGGCGGGGGTGCCGTTCTGGGCAACCCGCGCCAACGCGTTCCGGGCATGGGCCTTGTCGGGAATGGGATACTTCCGCTTGCCCGGCAACGCGAATGCCTTCTTGCTCAACTTCTTCCGGTCCTTGGTACTCAGCTGTTTCGGCATGATCGCCCAGTGCCCGCCGATGGCGGCCGCCACACCGAGGCGTCGTACCGTGCCTGTCATGACGAAAAACTGGTTCATCACCGGCACCTCGCGCGGGTTCGGCCGCGAGTGGGCGATCGCGGCCCTCGATCGCGGCGACCGGGTCGCCGCGACAGCGCGGGACACCGCCGCCCTCGACGACCTGGTACAGAAGTACGGGGACGCGGTGATGCCGATCGCGTTGGACGTGACCGATCGCGAAGCGGACTTCGCGGCGGTCGCAGCAGCACAGCAGCGGTTCGGCCGACTCGACGTGGTGATCAACAACGCCGGATACGGCCAGTTCGGCTTCATCGAAGAGCTGAGCGAGGAGGAGGTCAGGGCCCAGCTCGAAACCAACCTGTTCGGCGCCTTCTGGGTCACCCAGGCGGCCCTGCCGTACCTGCGCGCACAGCGGTCCGGACACATCGTCCAGGTGTCGTCGATCGGCGGCATCAGCGCCTTCCAGATGGTCGGCGCGTACCACGCCTCCAAGTGGGCACTCGAAGGGTTCTCCCAGGCGCTCGCGCTGGAGGTGGCCGACTTCGGCATCCACGTCACTCTGGTGGAGCCGGGTGGGTTCGCCACCGACTGGGGTGGCGCCTCGGCCCGGCACAGCGAGCCCAACCCGGCCTACGACGAGGTCCGCGAACGTGCCCAGCAGTCACGCCGGGCGCGGGTGGGGAATCCTGGCGACCCGCACGCCTCGGCGGCGGCAATTCTGAGAGTCGTGGACGCCGAGGAGCCCCCTTTACGGGTGTTCTTCGGCAGCTCTCCGTTGGAGACCGCACGGCAGGACTACGCCGGACGCCTGGCGACCTGGGAGGAGTGGAACGACGTCAGCGTGCTCGCCCAGGGCTGAGCGGCGCTCCGGGATGTCAAGAACCGGACCAGGGCTCCGACCCTGGTGACAGGAGCGCGCAAAAAAGCGGCGCGCCAGAGCGGATCGGAGATAGGGCAATGAGCAGGGTGACGTGCGACTTCTCGATGTCGGTCGACGGATTCATGGCCGGTCCGCACCAGCGGCTGGACGCCCCGATCGGGGAAGGCGGTCACGCGTTGCACCGCTGGATGTTCGAGGAGCCGGAGCTGCATGCGCAGGAGCTCGAGCAGGTGACGGCAGCCGGGGCCTTCATCATGGGCCGCAACATGTTCGGCCCGGGACGGGGCAGTTGGGACGAGAGCTGGACCGGTTGGTGGGACGAGGACCCGCCGTACCACGCTCCGGTGTTCGTCCTGACCCACCACCCGCGTGAACCGGTCACCATGCTCGGCGGGACCACCTTCCACTTCGTCGTCGACGGCATCGAGGCCGCCCTGACGGCGGCCCGGTCGGCCGCCGGCGACGCGGATGTTGCCATCGCCGGCGGAGCCGAGACGATCAACGCCTACCTCGCCGCCGGATTGATCGACGAGTTGCGGATGCACGTCGCCCCCATCACGCTCGGCGCCGGCGAGCGCGTCCTCGACGGGGTCGGCGCGTTCGGACTCGACCCGATCGACGTGCGGACCACCGATCTCGTCACGCACCTGCGGTACCGGGTACGGCACTGACCTGTGCCGTACCCGGTAGGAGCAGCGGGTACGAGAGCCGACCGCCGAGGAGGTCAGGGTTCGGTGATGTTCACCAGCCAGTTGATCCCGAACTGATCGGTGCACATGCCGAAGACGGCGCCCCACGGGGCCGGCCCGAGCTGCACGGCGACCGTTGCGTCAGCGGAGAGCCGTTCCCAGAGGACGCGCAACTCGTCCTCGTCGGTGCCGCTGAGCGAGACAGTGGGACCGTCGCCCGGGTTGAAGGCCATGCTGTCAGGGGTGTCGGCACCCATCAGAACCAGGCCGGTCGGCGTCGTCAACTCGCCGTGCATGATTCTGTCCTGCTCGGCCGGGTCCTCGCTGGCATGGAATTCACCGAAGGTGTTCAGGGCGAGTTCGCCGCCGAAAACCGAGTGGTAGAACTCCAGGGCCGCGCGCGCCTGGTCGCGGAAGCTCAGGTACGGGTTGAGTCGGGTCGCAGTCATCGGGGCATCTCCTTCATCGTCGTCGCGACGAATCTACGGCGCCGGCAGCTGACACGGCGCGGTGGCGGGCGCGAGGTCGTCTCGGGTACAGAGGATGCGGTGCCGGCCCCCGCTGGATGGCCTAGGGTGACGTTCGCCACTAAAGGATGAACCGGAGGTGAGTCGCGATCGCTGCACGGGGCCCAATCCTCGGTCGGAACATCCGCAGGGCCGCTGCGGCGGTTTCGACGGCGGTCCTTGCCCTGGCTCTGAGCGTTGCGGTCGTCCCGTCGGCCGCCGCGGCGCCGGCGAACGGCACTCCGCTGCTGGACGAGACGTTCACCGGCCCGAGTGTGGCCAACCCGAACATCATCCCACTCAACGACGCCTGCCTGACCGCCGCGACCGGGCCGCCGCCGGCCGGGTCATCGGCGTTGGGAGTCTGCAGCCACCGCGACGGCACCCCGGCCAACGACGCAACGGGGGGCTGGCTGCAGCTCACCGACAAGACGTTCAACCGCACCGGCGGGATGGTCTACAACCAGGCGTTGCCCGCCAATGCCGGGCTGCAGGCCGAGTTCTCCACCTGGCAGTTCGGCGGCGGCCAGGGAGTGGGCGCGGCCGACGGGGTCAGCTTCTTCCTGGTCGACGGGTCCGTCGACCTCGACAGTGTCGGCGCCTACGGCGGCTCGCTCGGCTACGCCCAGAAGAACGACGCGCAGGGCGTGAACGGCGGGTACGTCGGCGTCGGACTGGACAGCTACGGCAACTTCGCCAATGACAGCGAGAACCGGGGCAGCGGATGCCCGGCCTTCCTGCGCTCGCCCGTGACACCGGACACGGCACTGGTGAAGAACGCGGCGGTGATCCGTGGTCCGATGCGCGGCAACCGCGGCAAGGGCTACTGCTATCTCAAGGGAACCGTGAATCTCAGCAACAACACCACAACGCTGTCCGGCAGCCTGCGAAGCCAAGACCAATCGAACGCCAAGCGCACGATCCGCGTGACGGTCAGCCCCGACCAGTTTCCGACGGTCACGGTCGAGATCGACTTCACCGGCGCCGGCAACAGCTATCAAACCGTCCTGAGCTATCAGATGCAGGACGCCGCTCCCCTTACCTGGAAGTTCGGGTTCGCGGCGTCGACCGGCGGAGGCAACGACGTACACCTGGTCCGCACCCCCAAGATCCAGACGGTCAACCCGCTGCCGCCGGGAATCAACCTGGTCAAGCAGGTCGACCGAACCCAGCAGCAGCCACCGTCGTACACCGCCGGCGACACCGTCCCGTACCAGTTCGTGGTGACCAACACCGCCTTGGCGCCGCTCACGAATGTGACGGTCACCGACCCGAGGGTCACCAACATCTCCTGCCCTGCGACCAGCCTCGGCGCGGCCGGAACCGCAACGGCCAGCATGACCTGTACCGGCAGCCACCTGCTCACTGCCGCGGACGCCTCAACGGCTTTGACGTTCACCAACACCGCCACCGCCACCGGGATCTCGTCGGGCCGGACGGTGAGCGCGGAGTCGAGCGTCACCGTCCCGCTGACGGCGGCGCCACACATCGCGATCCGCAAGTCCGCGCACCTCAATGACACGGTGACCACGAACAACGCGGCGGACGTCGGCGAGACCATCGACTACTCGTTCCTGGTCACCAACGCCGGCAACGTGCCGCTCACCGCCGTGGGGGTGACGGACTCCAAGCTGGGTGCGGTCAGTTGTCCCGCAACCACCCTGGCTCCGCTCGCAACCACCACCTGTACCGGCCGGTACACGGTCACCCAGGCCGACGTCGACGCAGGCATCGTGCACAACAGCGCGACGGCTCACGGCAAGCCGCCGACCACCGCTCAGATCGTGAGCCAGCCGTCGACCGCGGACGTCCCGACGGCAACCGCAGAACCCGAGATCCTCCTGACCAAGACGGCGACCCTGCACGACCAGACCGGTGGCACTCCGGGGCTCGGGGACCTCGGCGAACACATCAGCTACGGGTTCGTAGTCACCAACGCCGGCAATGTCACCCTCACGAGCGTGGCCGTCGCTGATGCCACCGTCGGGACTGTCTCCTGCGCCGCGACGACCCTGGCGCCGAAGGCGAGCACCACCTGTAACTCGGCCACCGACCACGTGATCTCCGCCGCGGACGTCGACCGGGGGCATGTCGTGAACAGCGCGACGACGTCCGGGCAGCCCCCGTCCGGAGCGAAGGTCACCAGCGACCCGGCCCGGGCCACGGTTCCGACGGTCGCGCCGAACCCACAGCTGACCATCGTCAAGACCGCGACCCTGCACGAGACCACGCCACCGACCGGCGATCAGGAGGCGGTCGTCGGCGACACCATCAGCTACACCTTCGTCGTCAGCAACGTCGGCAATGTCGGCCTGACCCAGGTCGGGGTGACCGATCCACTGGCCGGGACGGTCCAGTGCGACACCGCGACCCTGCTGCCCGGAGCAAGTACGAACTGCCGCGCCACCGCAGACCACACCGTGACCCAGGCGGATGTGGACAACGGTGAGATCACGAATACGGCCACCGCGCACGGCACGGCCGGCATCGGGGCAGTGCAGAGCCTGCCCGACTCCGCCACCGTTCCGACCCAGAAGCAGGCGCCGCAGATCACGATCTCCAAGACCGCCACGCCGGCCGGGGGCGGCAGCCTGGCCGAGCTCGGGGACACCGTCAACTACACGTTCCTGGTGACCAACACCGGCAACGTCACGCTGCACAACGTCGGCGTCACCGATTCCAAGGTCGCCACAGTGTCCTGTCCGGCGACGACCCTGGCCCCGCAGGCACAGACGACCTGCGCGGCGACCTACACGGTCACCCAGACGGACGTGGACGCGGGCGAGGTACTCAACACCGCTACCTCGCACGGCACCCCACCCGGCGGCACCACACCGATCGACAGCGAGCCGGATGACGCTGTCGTGCCCACCGAGCTCCCGACCCCGCAGATCGCCGTCGTGAAGCATGCCCAACTCGCCACGGATGCCAACGGCAACGCCCTGGCCAACCCGGGCGACCAGGTCACGTATACGTTCACCGTCACCAACGCCGGAAACGTCACTCTGCACACCGTGTCCGTCACCGACCCGAAGGCCGGGGCCACCACCTGCGCGGCCACCACACTCGCTCCCCACGCCTCGACCGCCTGCACGGCGACAGCCACCTACACGGTCACCCAGGCCGACGTCGACCACGGCAGCGTGGACAACACCGCCACCGCCCACGGCACCCCGCCGACCGGCTCCGCGGTCACCGCCACCGACTCGGCAACCGTGCCGACGCCGATCCGCAATCCGCGACTTCTGCTCGAGAAATCCGCCACCCTGAACGACATTGCGGGCGGCACAGACGGATTCGCCGACGTGGGCGAGACGATCGACTACACGTTCCGGGTCCTGAACATCGGCAACGTCACCATCACCGACATCGCGGTGACCGATGACCTCGCGGGGACCGTGACCTGCGATGTCACCACCCTCGCCCCGCTGGGCGTAGCGCGCTGTGCCGCGACGGACCCGTACACCGTCACGCAGGCCGACTTCGACGCCGGCGTCATCCACAACACCGCCACCGCGGCCGGCGCATTCGACGGCGACCCGGTGACCAGCAACCCGGATTCGACGGACACCTTCTCCACCGAGCACGATCCGATCATCGCGATGACCAAGACCGCGACGCTCAACGATGGCAACGGCAACAACGTCGGGGACGTCGGCGAGACGATCACCTACGGTTTCACCGTTTTCAACACCGGCAACGTCACCCTCACCGACGTCGGCGTCACAGACGCGAAGGCCGGACCGGTCACCTGCACCGCTACGACGCTCGCTCCGCACACCTCGACCGCCTGCACGGCCGACAACCAGTATCAGATCGTCCAGGCGGATGTCGACGCCGGCAGCGTCGACAACACAGCGACGGCCCACGGCACCCCACCGACGGGTGGCCCGGTGGACTCCGATCCCGCATCCGCGAGCGTTCCGACCACTCCGCAGGCACCCGGGCTGAGCCTGACCAAGGCGCACACCATGGTCGACGACCCCAACGGCAACGGCATCGCCGACGTGGGCGACACGATCCGGTACACCTTCATCGTCACCAACAGCGGCACCGTGACCATGACGGACATCGGCGTCACCGACGCCAAGGTCGGGGCAGTGACGTGCGACGACGACACGCTCGCGCCCAGTGAGAGCACCAACTGCGTGGCCGACGCGGTCTACACCGTCACCCAGGCCGATGTCGACGCCGGTGCCGTCCACAACACCGCGACCCCGAGCGGGACCGCCCCGGGCGGCGACCCGTTCACCGGCCTACCTGTCGACCACGACGTGCCCACCACCCAGCCGGTCCCGTCGCTGATCCTCGCCAAGGACGCCACGCTCAACGACACCGACGGCAGCGGGGGCGCCGACGTCGGCGAAACCATCGACTACTCCTTCGTGGTCACCAACAACGGCAACGTCACGATCAGCGGCATCACGGTCTCCGACGCGCTCGCCGCACCGGTGACCTGCGACGCCACCACCCTCGCACCCTCCGCGGCCACCGACTGCACCTCGGACACCCCTTACCCGGTGGTCCAGTCCGACGTCGACGCCCGCGCGGTGCGCAACACCGCCACCGCGGCCGGCACCGATCCGGCCGGTGACGACGTCGCCAGCCCGCCGGCCAGGGCGATCGTTCCGACCAGCGAAGCGGTGCCGGGGATCGTGCTGGTCAAACTCGGCCGGGTGAACGACACCGAGGGCAACGGAAACATCGATGGCCTGGCCGATGCCGGCGAGACCATCACCTACGTGTTCGTGGTCTACAACTCCGGCAACGTCACGCTCAGCGGCGTCAACGTCACCGACGACCTCCTCGGCACGGTGACCTGCCAGGATGGCGTGCTGGCGCCGCAGGCCCTCACCACCTGCACTGCGGCAGACCACACCGTCACCCAGGACGATGTGGACACCGGAAACGTGACCAACACCGCGACCGTGGTCGGCATCCCGGCCAGGGGCGCCGCTCCGGTCAGCGACCAGGCGACCGAAATCATCCCGACGGCGACGCCCAACCCCAGCCTGGTGCTGGCCAAGCAGGGCGTACTCGACGACGCGGCCAGCCCGTTCCCGGGGCTCGGTGAGGTCGGGGAACAGGTCTTCTACCTTTTCACCGTCACCAACAACGGCAACGTCACCGTGCACGGGATCACCATCAGCGACCCGACGGTCGGCGACGTGACCTGCGACGTCGTCACCCTCGCCCCTGCCGAGCAGACCACCTGCAGGTCCGTCGACCCGCACACGATCACCCAGGCGGACGTCGACACCGGTGGGATCGACAACACCGCGACCGCGCACGGCTTCGGACCCCCGGTCGACGACAGCGACGGCGCGCCGGTCACCAGTGATCCGGCCCAGGCATCCGTTCCCACGGTGGAGCCACGACCCGGCCTGGGCCTGACGAAGGCGGCTCACCTGACGGACCTGGTGGTCCAGAACGGTGTTGCCAACCTCGGGGACACCGTGACCTGGACGTTCACCGTGGTCAATACGGGCAACGTGACGCTCACCGACATCTCCGTGACCGATTCCAAGGCCGGAGCCGTTACCTGCGAGCAGACCACCCTCGTGCCGGGCGCTTCCACCACATGCGCGGCGGCCACCGAGCACGTGGTCACGGTTGCCGACATCGAAACCGGCCCGATCGTCAACGTGGCCACCGCCACCGGCCAGCCACCGACCGGGTCGCGGGTGACCAGCCCGCAGGCCCAGGCCGTCGTGCCGACCGCGCCTGCGGTTCCGCGGCTCTTCCTGATCAAGGAGGCCACCCTGCACGACGGCAACGGCAACGGCCGGGGTGATCTCGGTGAGACGATCAGCTATACCTTCCTGGTCGTCAACATCGGCACGGCGACCGCGACCGACGTGCACCTGAACGACTCGATGTTCGGCGGGCCGATCGCCTGCACTCCGAGCACCCTCAAGCCGGCCCCGTCCATCGCCGAGATCGGTAAGGGCCAGACCGCCACCTGCGGGACGCACACCCACACGGTGACCGAGGCCGACATCAACGCTCCGGAGCAGTTCGTCCACAACAGTGCCGTGGCGGTCGGCAAGAACCTCGCCGGCGGCGCGGTGCACAGCCTGCCTTCGGTCGCCGACGTCCCACTCAGCCGACCGACGCCGACCATCGGCGAGCTCGTCCTGACGAAGTCGGCGAGCTCGGCGACGGTCATCGCGGGTGACGCCCTCACCTACACGCTGACGGTGACCAACACGGGCGACGCACTGCTCTCCGGGACCGTGACCGACGACCTGTCCGATGTGCTCGACGATGCGACGCTGTCGGGGACGCCGGAGGCTTCGGCCGGCACCGCCTCGGTGTCCGGAACCACGCTGACCTGGACCGGGAGTGTTGCCGGGGAGTCCGTCGTGACCATCACCTACGCCGTCACTGTGGATACCTCCGGCGGCAACGGGGTGCTGGCCAACACCGCGGCGCTCGGCAGCGGATCCTGTGCGGACGGCTCCGCGTCGTGCTCGACAAGCACTGCGGTGGAGGGCGAATCGATGAATCCCCCAGGAGAACTACCGAATACCGGTGCGCCGATCCAGGACTGGACGCTACTCGGCTCCGGGCTTCTGATGGCCGGGGTGGCGTTGGTCCTCGGCGGACGCAGGCGGGTACTCCGATAGGACCCCACGGATCCAGTGTGTGCCGCGAGTTCCAGGTCTTGGGGACCCCTCTGCGCTGACGGTCAGGATCACGCGCACGTCACTTCCCGGCGAACGAAAGAACCCCCACGCCGCGTTTCCGCCGGGTGGGGGTTCTTCCGTCTGTCTCAACCAGAGTGTCCGAGGGGGGACTTGAACCCCCACGCCCTTGCGGGCACTAGCACCTCAAGCTAGCGCGTCTGCCATTCCGCCACCCGGACTCTGCTGCCCCGCGGAACTGCAGCGGTGCGAGGGCCGAGTTTACCCGACCGGACGGCCGCCCCCAACCGCCCTGCCGGGCGACGGAGCGCCGGTGGTAGGAAGACCCCCATGACCGACGCTGCCGCGCAGACCCCGTCCGACGCCGAGAACGAAGTGGTGCAGCTGTGCAGCGAGCTGATCCGCATCGACTCGGTGAACACGGGGGACCCGGCGACCATCGGCGACGGCGAGGCCAGGGCGGCCCGCTACATCCAGGCGAAGCTCGAGGAGGTCGGGTACCGGACGACGTACCTGGAGGCCACGCCCGGACGTGGGAACGTGATCTGCCGGCTGCCGGGGGCTGATCCGACCCGCGGCGCGCTCCTGGTGCACGGCCACGTCGATGTGGTCCCCGCCGACGCCGCCGAGTGGACCGTCGACCCGTTCTCCGGCGCGGTCCAGGACGGCTGCGTCTGGGGGCGCGGCGCCGTCGACATGAAGGACATGGTCGCGATGACGGTTGCCGTCGCGCGGGACTTCAAGCGGCGGGGGGTGGTGCCGCCGCGGGATCTGGTGTTCTCGTTCATGTCCGACGAGGAGGCCGGCGGATACTTCGGCGCCTACTGGCTCGTCGAGAACCATCCGGAGCTGTTCGACGGGGTCACCGAGGCGATCAGCGAGGTCGGCGGCTTCTCCGTGTCGCTCGACGACCGCCGGCGGGCCTACCTGGTCGCCGCCGCCGAGAAGGGTGTCGCCTGGGCGACCCTGAAGGCGACCGGCAAGGCCGGTCACGGCTCGATGATCGCCGAGGACAACGCCGTGACCCGGGTGGCGGCGGCGGTGGCCAGGCTCGGCACCCACGAGTTCCCGTTGACCCGGACGAAGACCGTCGATGCGTTCCTGGCCTCGATCACCGAGCTGACCGGATTGGAATTCCCGGAGGACGATCTGGAGGGCGCCATCGGCAAGCTCGGCAGCATCTCCCGGATCGTCAACGCGACCCTACGGAACACGGCGAACCCGACGATGCTGCAGGCCGGGTACAAGGCCAACGTCATCCCGTCGACCGCCCAGGCCACCGTCGACTGCCGGGTGCTGCCGGGATCCGAGGAGCACTTCAAGGAGCAGATCGCGGAGATCGTCGGGGAGGGCATCGATATCGAGTGGGTGATCTCGCCACCGCTGGAGTATCCGTTCGAGGGCAACCTGGTCGACGCCATGAAAGCAGCGCTCGGCGCGGAGGATCCGCACGGCTACCCGGTGCCGTACATGCTCTCCGGTGGCACCGACAACAAGGCGTTCTCGCTGCTCGGTATTGCCGGGTACGGTTTCTCGCCGCTGCGGCTGCCGGCCGATTTCGACTTCTCCGCCCTGTTCCACGGTGTCGACGAGCGGGTGCCGGTGGACGCGCTCACCTTCGGGACCCGCGTGCTGGACCGCCTGCTGCGAACCTGCTGACCCGCGCTGTCCCTCCGCTGCTCGACCTACCGGACGGTCAGGAGCCGGCAACGACCAGCCGCAGCAATGCGGTGGTGGCCGCGGCGAGCGCAACCACCACCAGGAACGGCCAACGACGCCACACCGCGACGCCGGCCACCAACACTCCGGCGAGTCGGGCGTCGATCACCAGATGCTGACCGTCGCCGAACGTCTGGACCCCGATCAACGCGGCCAACAACGCCACCGGGAGCAGCGCGGCCATCCGGCGGACGGCCGGCCGGGTGAGTACCGATGCCGGCACCGAGACGCCGGCGAGCTTGAACGCGTAACAGCCGGCGCAGCCCACCGCGATGGCCAGCCAGATCACGCCGGCCGGTCCCGGGCCGAGCGGGGGAGCAGCACGACAACCGTGGCGACGGCGGCGGCGATCAGCACCGGGACGCCCGGCGGCACCAGCGGCGTGGTCGCCACCGCGACCACAGCGGCCAGGACGGCGATCGACCATGGCTCGCGCCCGCGCAGCTGCGGTCCGAGCAGTGCGATGAAGGCTGCCGGAACGGCGGCGTCCAGGCCGAGCACGCCGGGGTCGGACAGGGCCGAGGCACCGAGAACTCCGACCAGGGTGCCGAGATTCCACAGAACGAACACCGACAGCCCGGTGGCGTAGAAGCCGAGCCTGGCCGCCCTGGTGCTCGACCGGCCCATGGACATCGCACTGGACTCGTCGATGATCAGCTGCGCGGCCGCAGCCTTGCGCCAACCGTGCAGGCCGAGAAGTGGGCCGAGGCGCAGCCCGTACAGAGCATTGCGGGAACCCAGCAGCACGGCGGTGGCCGCGCCGGCCATCGGGTTGCCCCCGCCGGCGATCACCCCGACCAGACCGAACTGGCTGCCGCCGGTGAACATCAGGGCGGACAGCGCCATCGCCTGCCACGGACCCAGGCCGGACGCGATCGCGATGGCGCCGAACGACAGGGCGTACGCCCCGGTCGCCATGCCGACGCCCAGGGAGTCAGCCAGGAGGTCGCGTCTGGTCTGCGGCCAGCCGTCGTCAGCGCTCACTCGAGCACGGTAACCAGACCGTCGGCCGGCTCGACGGGCCGGGGCGCGGTGCGATCGCCCGGGGGTCAGACCCGCGGGGTCAGCTGCTCAGGGGGTCAGACCCGGCAGCAGCGCCGAGGTCCGGCGGCGTCGCAGCCAGACCCTCCGGGTGCCGTCCGGGAACTTGAGCACCCTGGCCAGTTCCCAACCTGCGAACTCGGCGCGCAGCGAGAGCATGGTGGCCGCCGCGGACCTGGAGACCGTCGGGTCGATCCGCAGCGGCGCGTACTCGTAGTGATCGGGGTCGTCCGTGCCTACGTCCCCGGCAGTGGTGGCGATGGAACCTCACCTCATCTGATCGACCGGAGCTGCTGGTTGTCCCACGAGTGTGCCCTCCGCCGCCCTCGGATGCAGCGCAGGCACTCCGCGCCGAGGCGCCTGCGTTGGAGTGTGCCGGCCACCGAGCGGCAGCCCCCGACCGGTACGTCGGGACTACCGCGGGCCGGCCGGAGGCTGATCGGCGCCCGGCGCATCCCGGTCATCCTCCGCGCCCGTCGCCGCGGCCACCTGGCGGCACAGCAGCGCCTGCAACAGGGTGCGGCGGGGCCGGGCGCCGACCTGCCGGACCGCCCTGGCGACTGCCGGCCCGGCTGCATGGACCACCGAGAGATGCCGCCGGGCCCGAGTGATCGCGGTGTAGACCAGGGGACGGGACAGCATCTGCCCGGCCTCGGGTGGCAGTACCGCCACCACCGCCTCCCACTCCGACCCCTGAGCGCGGTGCACGGTGATCGCCCAGCCGTGCAACAGGTCGTTCAACGCCTTGCCGGAGATCTCCGACTCGCCACCGGTGAATGCCACCCGGACCGAGTTGTCGCCGGCGGCGACCACGGTGCCGACCTCCCCGTTGGCGTAGCCGGTGGGTTCGGCGTCCATCCGGTTGGCGGTCGCGACCACCCGGTCCCCGACGTCGAATCCACGGACCGTGCCCCGGCCCGGATTGAGCCGCTCCTTGAGCGCCCGGTTGAGCGCCTGCGTGCCGGCCGGGCCGCGATGCACCGGCGTGACCACCTGGAGCTGGTCACCGGAGACCTCGAACACCCGCGGAATCGAGTCGGTGACCAGTTGCACCACCCGGTGCGCGCCCTCTTCCGAACCGCGGGCCGGCACCACCACCACCTCCCGGGTCGGATCGTCGACCACCGGAAGGTCGCCCCCCCGGACCGCGGTCGCCAACCGGGCGATCGCCCCGCCCTCGGACTGCCGGTACAGGGTGACCAGCTCGGTGACCGGGACAACGCCCGAGTCGATCAGGTCGCCGAGCACCCGACCCGGCCCGATCGACGGCAGCTGGGCGGGGTCCCCGACGACGATCAGGTGGGTGCCGTCGGCCAGCGCATTGACCAGGGCCGCGGCCAGCTCGACGTCGAGCATGGACGCCTCGTCGACGACGACCAGGCCGACCTCCAGCGGGTTCAGCGCGTCGTGCTCGAAGGCGGCCGTGGTGGCACCCGGACCGCGGCGGGCGCCGAGCAGCCGGTGCACCGTCGTCGCCGGGTGCCCGGCGAGCTCCTCCAGGCGCTTGGCCGCCCGGCCGGTCGGGGCCGCCAACGCCATCGAGACGCCGACCTTGCGGCACAGCGCGACGATCGCCGAGACGGTGCGACTCTTGCCGGTTCCGGGGCCGCCGGTGAGCAGGCTGACGCCGTGCGCGGCGGCCAGCGTCACGGCGCCGCCCTGCACCGCGTCCAACTCCTTGGCAGCCGCCTTGACCGCGCGGGCGCCGGCGAGCGACCGGGCCGAGCCGATCAGTCGCTGCAGGCCGGCGGCGATGTCGGATTCCGCCTGGCACAACAGGTTCCGCGCCACCCACGGTTCTCCGGAACCGGTCGGGTCGAGCACCCCGGAGACCTCCCCACTCTCGGCGGCCGCGGCCAGCGCCGATCCGGCCTCCACCCCGAACGGCCGCAAGGCGTCCGCGACGACGCCCACCGGAGAGGCGGTGTGACCGTCCCTGGCGAACCTGGCCAGGGTCCAGTCGACCAGCGCCCGCCCCCGGCGCGGGTCGTCGCGCTGCATGTCCGGTTCCACCGCTCTGGCCAATGCGTCAGCCTGCCCGACGGTGGCGTCCGGCAGAATCAGCAGACGCCAGGGATCGCGGCGCAGGATCTGCGCGGCGTCATCGCCGAGCGCATCGGTGAGCCGGGCCGCCCAGCGCACCGGGATCTCCTGCGGCACGAGCAGTTCCGCGACCGCGTAGGTCTGTCCGAGGCCGATCCACGCGGTGAACAGCCGCTCCGCGCGGCGCGGAGTGACCCGGGGGAGACCGCTCAGGGTCTCGACAGTGACCTGCGCCGGGCGACGGATCCCGTTCTCGGGCATCGCATCGGCGAGAGCTCCACCGACACCCGGCCAGAGTCCGGACGCGCAGAATTCCACGAACGTTTCGGCCACGGCGGTTACGGGCAGCCCGGTCTCACGGTGCATCCTCGACGTCGACGTCGGCCGGACCGGAGACATCATCCAGCGCCGCTGTGATCTCGGCCGGGAGCGAGATGTCCTCGGCAGCAAGCGATCCCAGCAGCTGCGCGGAGTCCCGGGCACCGACGACGGCGCTGGCGACACCGGTCCGGTCGCGCACCCACGCGCACGCGACCGCGAGCGGCGAGGTGCCAAGACCGTCGGCGGCGGTGGCCACCGCTTCGACGATGCGGGCGGCGTGCTCGGTGCGGAATCGGCTGACGTAGGGGCCGAAGTGCGGGGAGGCACCCCGAGAATCGGCCGGGGTGCCGTGCCGGTACTTACCGGTCAACACGCCACGGCCCAGGGGCGCCCAGGCCAGCAGTCCGACCTGATGGGCCGCAGCCGCCGGCAGCACCGACTCCTCGACCACCCTGTCCAGGAGCGAGTACTCGGCCTCCACCGACACCACCGGGCAGCCCTGCGCCCGCAGCCAGGACGACAGAGTGGCGAGCTGCCAGCCGGAGTGGCCGGACAGGCCGACGTAGGCGGCCCGACCGGAGTCCACCGCGGCCTGCAGCGCGGAACAGGTCTCCTCGAACGGCACCGCGGCGTCGAAGCCGTGCACCTGCCAGAGATCGACGCTGTCGACCTCGAGCCGACGCAGCGACGCGTCCAGTGCGGCCAGCAACCGGCCACGCCCCCCGCCGACACCGATCGTGGTGGTGGCCAGCACCACATCGTCCCGTGGCACGACATCGGGCACCAGAGTGCCGATGATCGACTCCGCGTCCCCGTCGCCGTAGATGTTGGCGGTGTCCACCAGCGTGCCGCCGGCGCCGACGAAGGCCTCGAGCTGTGCTGCCGCGGCGTCCGCGTCGGTGTCGCGCCCCCAGGTCATGGTGCCCAGCCCCAACCGGGACACCTCCAGGCCGCTGCGTCCGACCCGCCGAAGTTCCATGCGTGTCAACCTACGACGGCGGGCGCGGTCGGGGTCGCACCGGCCGACCGCCGGTGCGCCGCGGCGCGGCCACGCCCCGGTACCGTGTGGCCGGGCCCGCAGGGCGCCCCGGCCGGGCAGGTCGGCCCCCGCGACGGGAAGAGGCAGCGTCAGGATGCGACTGGGACTCAATCTCGGCTACGCCACCACCGCCGCCGGGATCGCCGCGAATCTGCAGCTGGCCGTGCTTGCCGAGGAACTCGGCTACGACGTTGTCTGGGCAGCCGAGGCCTACGGCTCGGACGCGGCCACCGTGCTCGCCGCGGTGGCGGCCCGCACCGAGACCATCGGCATCGGATCAGCGGTGCTGCAGATTCCGGGCCGCACCCCGGCGATGACGGCGATGACGGCAGCCACCCTGGACGCGTTGTCCTTCGGCCGGTTCCGACTCGGCCTCGGGGTATCGGGGCCGCAGGTGTCCGAGGGCTGGCACGGTGTCCGGTTCGACGATCCGATCGGTCGCACCCGGGAGTACGTGCACATAGTCCGGCAGGCCCTGGCCCGCCGCCGGGTGGTGGCCGCCGGCGACCACTTCACCCTGCCGCTCCCGGACGGCCCTGGTAAGTCGTTGCTGCTGTCGCTGCAACCGGTCCGCGCGGACATCCCGGTCTATTTGGCTGCCGTCGGTCCGAAGAATCTGGCGCTCACCGGCGAGATCGCCGACGGCTGGTTGGCCATCTTCTTCGATCCCGCGGGGCACAACCACGAGATCGCGACCATCCGGGCGGCAGCCATCGCCGCCGGGCGGGACCCGGCCGCGGTCGACATCAGCGTGCAGGCGCCCGCGTCGATCGCCGACACCGTCGAGCAGGCGGCCGCCCGGGTCCGGCCGCACGCCGCCCTCTACATCGGCGGTATGGGCTCCCGGAAGACGAACTTCTACCACCGGATCGCGAGCTCGATGGGCTACGGCGCCGAGGCCGACGAGGTGCAGGACCGCTTCCTGGCCCGCGACTACGCCGGAGCGGCTGCCGCGGTGCCCCTGGAGTTCCTGACCAGGACCTGCCTGCTCGGCGACGAACCGACTGTCGCAGCGTCGCTGCGCCGGATGGCCGACGGGGGAGTGGACAGCGTTCAGATCGGGGTGCACGCCGACGGTCCCGAGCAGTCCGGGGAGACCCTGGCCGCTGTGGCCAGGGCGGCACGGCAGGCGGGTGTCCTGGAGTGACCTGGCTCGACGCGATCATCCTCGGCATCGTCGAAGGGCTCACCGAGTTCCTGCCGGTGTCCTCGACCGGCCATCTCACCGTCGTCTCCAAGCTGCTCGGGCTGCCCATCGACGACCCCTCGATCACCGCCTTCACCGCGGTGATCCAGGTGGGCGCGATCGTCGCGGTTCTCATCTATTTCTGGTCCGACATCGTCCGGCTGCTGGTCGCCTGGTGGCGGGGGCTGTTCGACAAGGAACGCCGGACCGACCCGGACTACCGGATGGCCTGGCTGGTGATCATCGGATCGATCCCGATCGTGGTCGTCGGCTTCCTGGCCCGGGATCTGGTCTCCGGTCCGCTGCGGAGCTTGTGGGTGGTGGCCACGGCCCTGATCGTCTGGGGTTTCGTCATGCTCCTGGCCGAATGGGTGGCCCGGCAGGACCGGCATGAAAAGGACCTCAACCTCCTCGACGTCATCCTCATCGGCCTCGCCCAGTGCCTGGCCCTGATCCCTGGGGTGTCCCGCTCCGGGGCGACCATCTCGGTGGGCCTGGTGCGCGGTCTCGACCGGGTCGCCGCGACCCGGCTGGCGTTCCTCCTCGGTATTCCGGCGCTGATCGGTGCCGGCGCGTACGAGTTGCCGTCGGCATTGCAGGAGGGCGGTGTCGGGTGGGGTCCGACGCTGGTCGGCACCGTTGTGTCGTTCGTCGTCGCCTACGCGTCGGTGGCCTGGCTGCTCCGGTACGTGTCGAAGCATTCGATCGCGATCTTCGTCTGGTACCGGTGGGCGCTGGGCATCGCGCTGATCGTCGCGTTGTCCACCGGCGCGCTGACCGCCACCTGATCGGGGACGAACTCATGACGACGGTGATCCTGCTGCGGCACGGTCGGTCGACGGCGAACGTCGCCGGGGTGCTCGCCGGACGCACGGCCGGTGTCGATCTCGACGACACCGGGCGGACCCAGGCCGACCGGCTCACGGAGCGGCTGGCCGGGGCCCGGATCGACGGGATCGTCAGCTCGCCGATGGAGCGGTGCCGGCAGACGGTGGCACCGGTGGCCGCTGCCCGCGGTCTCGAGGTCCAGATCGATGGCGAGCTGTCCGAGGTGGACTACGGCTCCTGGAGCGGCCGGCCGCTCGCCGAACTCGGCAAGGAGCCGCTGTGGCGGGTGGTCCAGTCGCACCCGTCGGCTGCGGTGTTCCCCGACGGCGAGGGTCTCGCGCAGGTCGGCGTGCGGGCGGTGGCGGCGGTCCGGCGGCACATCGCCGCGGTCGGCCCGGACGGCTACCTGCTGATCTGTTCGCACGGGGACGTGATCAAAGCGATCCTGGCGGACGCGTTGGGACTGCACCTCGACGGGTACCAACGCATCGTGGTCGCGCCGGCCTCGCTGTCCGTGATCCGGTACACCGAGTTCCGGCCGTTCGTCGAGCGCATCAACGACACCGGCGACCTCGACTCCCTGCGACCACCGCCGCCGAAATCTGCGGAGGCCGACGAACCGGCGGGGACCGACGCGACCGGCGGGGGCCGACAAACCGGCGCGGGACGATTCGTCGAGAGGGGCAGTGAGCCAGCACGATGACTCCGACGCGGTGCCCGGCGGGGTCTCCCGCTGACGGCGGGCTCCGCCCCTCGCTCCTGCGCCGACACGCTCTAAACTCGGAGGTGCCATGTCACGCCAGGTTCACGTCTTCCGATCCCCCGAGCGGTTCCTTGCCGGAACGATCGGGGTCCCGGGCGAACGGGAATTCTTCTTCCAGGTCGTCGACGGACGTCGGGTGCTGTCCGTGTCCTGCGAGAAGCAGCAGGTCGCGGTGCTCGCCGATCGACTCGGGTCGCTGATCACCGAGATCGGTCGACGGTTCGGCGCCGAAGCCGACGATGTGCCGGGGGAGATCCCCGAGGGGCTGCTGCTGGACACCCCGGTGGACGCCGAGTTCCGGGTCGGCACGATGGGCCTGGCCTGGGACGGTGAACAGTCCCAGGTGATCGTCGAACTGCTGGCGCTGACCGAGGAAGAGGTCGGCGAGGACGTCGTCCTCGAGGACCGGGAGGACGGACCCGACGCGCTGCGGGTGTTTCTCACCCTGGCCGAGGCCCGCGATTTCGCCCGGCACGCCGAGCAGGTGGTCGCGGCGGGGCGGCCGCCGTGTCCGCTGTGCGGCAACCCGCTGGATCCCGAAGGGCACATCTGCCCCCGGCTCAACGGCTACCACCGCGAACCGCTCGGCTGAGACGTGGCAGCTCACGACGGGGCCGCCGAGCCGGCCCCGGCGCCCGGCGCCGACCTCGCTGACGATGTCGTCCTGGCGATGCTGTCGCTGGGCGAACTCCAGGTCACCGGCCGGCTCACCGATGCCTCCAACATCAGCCTGGTGGGCACCCTGACGTTGGACGGTGTCGAGCTCGAATGCGTCTACAAACCGATCCGCGGCGAGCGCCCGCTCTGGGACTTCCCGGACGGCACCCTGGCCGAGCGCGAGGTGTCCGCCTTCCGGATCGCCCGGCTGGCCGGCTGGGACTGCGTGCCGCCGACGGTCCTTCGATCCGGCCCGTACGGCGACGGCATGGTCCAGCAGTGGATCGACGCCGAGCCGTACGAGGCCCTGGTCGACCTGCTGCCGGTTCGTGATGTGCCGGCCGGCTGGCTGCCGGTGCTGCGAGCCAGGGACGACGACGGTGCCGAGCTCGCGGTGGCCCACGCCGACGATCCCCGACTCGCCCTGCTGGCCGGCTTCGACCTCGTCGTGAACAACGCGGACCGCAAGGCGTCGCACATCCTGCCGACCGGGTCCGGCCGGGTGCTGGGCGTCGACCATGGGCTGACCCTGCACACGGAGAACAAGCTGCGCACCATCCTCTGGGGGTTCGCCGGCTCGCGACTACCCGACGTCGTCGTCGACGGCCTCGGCCGGTTGGATGCGGAGATCGACTCTGCTGCAGGGCTTTCCGACTCGGTCACCCGGGTGGAATGGAGCGCACTGCACCGGCGGATCTCCCGGCTCATCTCGAAACCCGTGTTCCCGCAACCGCCGGCCAACCGGACGCCCATTCCCTGGCCGCCACTGTGACCCGGTGCCGCTGCGCCCCACGACCCTGAAGCCGGAGGAGACCCGTTGTTCCGCAACCCGCTCGTCGGCGCTGCTCGGGTACTCGGCAGCACCGCCCGCTCTGCCGTCGCCGACGTGGTCAGTGCGACCGCCCGCACCGGGGAGGCGATCAGCGGTGCGTTCGCGGGTCGACCGCCGACCGATGCGGTGCTGCGGGTCTCGGTGCTGATCCTCTCCGATGAACACGGGGTAGCGCTGTGCCCTCCGGATGCAGTGCTGCCGGCGGTCCGGACCGCCGACGAGGTGCTGACCCGCGAGGCCGGGATACGGGTTCGGCTCACCGAAGTGCGCACAGTGACCGAGCCCGCGCCCACCTCGGCCCTCGACCCGCGGGCCAACCAGCGGCTGCTGCTCGACGAGGTCCTCGGACGGCTCGATTTCATCCGGCCGTACCTGCCGCCGCCCGCGGTGATGGCCGCGCCGGTGACGGTGGTCGTTGTCCGGCAGATCGCCGGCAACACCACCGGCTGCTCGCTCGGCATGACCGCGGACTGGGTGATCTGCCAGGCCGCCCTGTTCGACCGCACCCGACCGGAGTCCTACGACGAGACGGTGCTGGTGCACGAACTGGGCCACGCACTCAACCTGCCGCATCACCGGGACCGCGGGAATCTGATGTTCCCGTCGTCGTCACCGCCGGCCGGTATCCGGGGCACCGCTCTGGCCCGATGGCAGGCCGCGCTGCTGCAGACCAACCGGCACACGGTGCACCCGGTCCGACGACCGGCGTCGGACGGCTGACCGTGACACCACCCGGCGACCCCGACCGCCGCCCGGCCGGTGGGCGGACGGCCCCTCGGACGACAGGTCCGGCGCTGCCCGTACTGTGACGTCCGTGCGGTCCTGGCCCTCTCCCGACGTCCCTGTCCTGCCCGGCGACGGCCCGGTCCTACGCCTCTACGACTCAGCGTCCGCGGCCGTGCAGCCGACCCGTCCCGGGCCGGTCGCAACCCTGTACGTGTGCGGGATCACCCCGTACGACGCAACGCATCTGGGGCATGCGGCCACCTACCTGGCCTTCGACCTGGTGCACCGGATCTGGCTGGACGCCGGCCACCAGGTGCATTACGTCCAGAACATCACCGACATCGACGACCCGTTGCTCGAGCGCGCCGCGCGCGACGGCATCACCTGGCAGGACCTGGCCGCCATGGAGATCGACCTGTTCCGGGACGACATGTCGGCGCTCCGGGTGCTCCCGCCGCGGGACTACATCGGCGCGGTGGAGGCCATGGACGAGGTGTCCACCGGCGTGGCCGCGCTGCTCGACTCCGGGGCGGCCTACCGGGTCGACGACGAGTACCCGGACGTGTACTTCGATATCAGCGCCACCGGCAGGTTCGGTTACGAGTCGCACTACGACCGGGCCACCATGCTCGCGCTGGCGGCGGAGCGCGGCGGCGACCCCGAGCGGCCGGGCAAGCGCGACCCGCTGGATCCGCTGCTGTGGCGGGTGCCCCGCCCGGGGGAGCCGTCCTGGGAATCGCCGGTCGGTCCCGGCCGGCCGGGCTGGCACATCGAGTGCGCCGTGATCGCCGGAAACCGGTTGGGCGCCACCATCGACGTGCAGGGCGGCGGCTCGGACCTGATCTTCCCGCACCACGAGTCCTCGGCCGCACACGCCGAGGTGCTGCGCGGGACGGACCGGTTCGCGCGGCACTACACGCACGCCGGAATGGTCGGCCTCGACGGCGAGAAGATGTCCAAGTCGCGCGGCAACCTGGTGTTCGTGTCACGGCTGCTGGCCGACGGGGTCGACCCGATGGCGATCCGCGTCGCGCTGCTCGCCGACCACTACCGCACCGACCGGTCCTGGACCGATGGCAACCTTCCGGCGGCGACCCGCCGGCTGGCCGCCTGGGGTGCCGCCGCGACGCGTAGCGGGTCCGACGCCACCGAGGTCGTCACCGCCGTCCGCGCAGCGCTCGCCGACGATCTCGACACACCGACCGCCTACGCGGTGCTGGACGCCTGGGCGGCCGACGACTCCCTCGGGGGCGCCGCGGTGGCCGCCGCGGTCGACGCCCTGCTCGGCGTCACCCTCGCCTGACTTCGCGGACCGCGGGGAGAAAGCGCCGCGGCGCGCGTCGTCACGACGGCGTTTTCTCCCCGCGGTCCGTGGCGGCGCGCGCTCAGCGACCCTCGGTGGTGGGTCCGCGCCGGCGCAGGTACCGCTCGAATTCGGCGGCGATGGTCTCGCCGGAGGTCGGCCGCAGCGGCTCGTCGGAGCTGTCACGCTCCTCGAGGGTGCGGATGTAGGTGGAGATCTCCTCGTCCTCGGCCGCGATCTGGGTGACCTCGACCTCCCACTCCTCGGCCTGGGTCGGCAGGGTGCCCAGCGGCACCTCGAGGTCCATGGCCTCTTCGACGCGATGCAGCAGCGCCAGGGTGGCCTTGGGGGACGGTGCCTGCGAGACGTAGTGCGGCACCGCCGCCCAGAACGACACCGACGGGATACCGGCCTGGATGAACGCATCCTGGAATACGCCGGTGATGCCGGTCGGGCCCTCGTACCGCGAACTGGTCAGGCCCAACCGCTCCGCGGTGGCCTTGTCCTGGGCGGAGCCGGTGACCTGGACCGGACGGGTGTGCGGCACGTCCGCGAGCAGCGCCCCCAACCCGATGACGATCGACACCTGCTGGTCGAGGGCCACCTTCACCAACTCGGCGCAGAACGCCCGCCACCGGAAATTCGGCTCGATGCCGTGCACCAGGATCACGTCGTAGTCGGAGTCCGGCGGGCGGCAGACCGAGAGCCTGGTGGTCGGCCATTCGATGGTCCTGGTCACACCGTCGACCAGCTTGACCATCGGCCGGCTCACCTGGAAGTCGTAGTACTCCTCCGGATCGAGCTCGGTCAGCGGTACCGCATCCCAGGCCAGGCCGAGCTGCTCGATGGCCGCCGTAGCGGCGTCACCTGCGTCGTTCCACCCTTCGAAGGCAGCGATCATCACCGGGTTGCGCCGCGCCGCTTCCGCACTCACCTGGCCACCCTACGTCCGTGCCTTCGGGGCGCACCGTCGCCACGGATCGAGCGCATCCCCGGACGGTGTGCGCGGCACACTACCCTGACGGGGTGACCAGCACCTCTCCTACGCACCCCTTGCTCGCCGCGCTGTCCCAGCGCGTGATCGTGGCGGACGGTGCCATGGGCACCATGCTCCAGGACCAGAACCCGACCATGGACGATTTCGCCGGGCTCGAGGGGTGCAACGAGATCCTCAACGTCACCCGCCCGGACATCGTCCGGGCGGTGCATCGCGCCTACCTCGAGGTCGGCGTCGACGCCATCGAGACCAACACCTTCGGCGCGAACCTGGCCAACCTGGCCGAGTACGACATCCCGGATCGGATCTTCGAACTCGCCCACGCCGGCGCTGCTCTGGCCCGCGCCGAGGCGGACGAGTTCTCCACGCCGGAGCAGCCGCGGTTCGTGCTCGGCTCGGTCGGCCCGGGTACGAAGCTGCCCACTCTCGGGCACGCCCCGTACGCGTCGTTGCGCGACGCGTACCAGCAGCAGGCCTCCGGCATGCTCCAGGGCGGCGTCGACGCGGTGCTCGTCGAGACCTGCCAGGACGTGCTGCAGACCAAGTCCGCGGTGATCGGCGCCCGGCGCGCGATGACCGAGACCGGCATCTTCGTCCCGGTGATCATCCACGTCACGGTGGAGACCACCGGGACCATGCTGCTCGGCACCGAGATCGGTGCCGCGCTGACGGCATTGGAGCCGCTCAACCCGGACTACATCGGGCTGAACTGCGCCACCGGCCCGGCCGAGATGAGCGAGCACCTGCGTTTCCTGTCCCGGCACGCCAGGGTGGGCGTGTCGGTGATGCCGAACGCCGGTCTGCCCCAACTGGGCCCGAACGGTGCCGTGTACCCGCTGTCGCCGGAGGAGCTGGCCCAGGCGCTGAGCGGGTTCGTCTCGGAGTTCGGCCTCGGGCTGGTCGGCGGCTGCTGCGGGACCACTCCTGAGCACCTGCGGCAGGTCGTCGAGGCGATCCGGGAGACCACCCCGGCCGTGCGCCGACCGCGTACCGAGCCGGCCCTGTCGTCGCTGTACCAGGCGGTGCCGTTCCAGCAGGAATCGTCGGTGCTGATGATCGGTGAGCGGACCAACACCAACGGCTCGAAGGCTTTCCGCGAGGCGATGCTGGCCGGCAAGTGGGAGGACTGCATCGAGATCGCCAGGGCGCAGACCCGCGACGGCGCCCACGTGCTCGACCTGTGTGTTGACTATGTGGGTCGTGACGGCGCCATCGACATGGCCGAGATGGCTGCCCGGATGGCCACCGCTTCGACGTTGCCGATCATGCTCGACTCCACCGAGCCGGCGGTGATCGAGGCCGGCCTGGAGCACCTCGGCGGCCGCTCGATCATCAACTCCGTCAACTACGAGGACGGTGACGGCCCCGGGTCCCGGTTCGCGAAGGTGATGCCGATGATCCGCGAGCACGGTGCCGCCGTCGTCGCCCTGACCATCGACGAGCAGGGCCAGGCGCGCACCGCCGAGCACAAGGTGGCGATCGCCGAGCGGCTGATCGCCGACCTCACCGGCACCTGGGGGATGTCGGAGTCCGACATCATGATCGACTGCCTGACGTTCACCATCGCCACCGGTCTCGAGGAGTCCCGCAAGGACGGCGAGGCGACCATCAACGCGATCCGGGACCTCAAGCGCAAGCACCCGGACGTGCAGACCACCCTCGGCCTGTCCAACATCTCCTTCGGGCTGAACCCGGCGGCCCGCCAGGTGCTGAACTCGGTGTTCCTCGCCGAGTGCGCCGACGCCGGGCTGGACTCGGCGATCGTGCATGCCTCCAAGATCCTGCCGATGGCCAGGATCCCCGAGGAGCAGCGCAGCGTCGCCCTCGACCTGATCTACGACCGTCGCAGCGAGGGCTACGACCCGTTGTCCAAGCTGCTGGAGCTGTTCGAGAACGCCACGGTGACGGCGGGCCGGGCGACCAGGGCCGCCGAGCTGGCCCAGCTGCCGCTGGACGAACGTCTGCAGCGCCGGGTGGTCGACGGAGAGCGCAACGGTCTGGAGGCCGACCTGGACGAGGCGCTGCAGCGCCGGAGCGCGCTGGAGATCATCAACGACACCCTGCTGGCCGGGATGAAGACGGTCGGCGAGCTCTTCGGCTCCGGTGCCATGCAGCTGCCGTTCGTGCTGACCTCGGCCGAGGTGATGAAGACCGCGGTGGCCCATCTGGAGCCGCACATGGAGAAGGCCGACTCCGAGGGCAAGGGCACCATCGTGCTGGCCACGGTCAAGGGCGATGTCCACGACATCGGCAAGAACCTGGTCGACATCATCCTGTCCAACAACGGCTACCAGGTGGTCAACATCGGCATCAAGCAGCCGGTGTCGGCCATCCTGACCGCAGCGGACGAGGCGAACGCCGACGCGATCGGGATGTCAGGACTGCTGGTCAAGTCGACGGTGGTGATGAAGGAGAACCTCGAGGAGATGAACTCCCGAGGGATCAGTGAGCGCTACCCGGTGCTGCTCGGCGGCGCCGCGCTGACCCGCTCGTACGTCGAGAACGATCTCTCGTCGGTGTTCAACGGGGATGTCCGGTACGCCAGGGACGCGTTCGAGGGTCTGCACCTGATGGACCGGGTGATGGCCAAGAAGCGCGGTCTCGACCCGGCGGCGGATGCCGCCGAGGCCACCAAGGTCGCCGAGCGCAAAGCCAGGCACGAGCGGTCCCTGCGGATCGCCGAGGCCCGCAAGGCCGCGGCCCAGGACGACGACGCGGTCCAGGTCGAACGCTCCGACGTGGCGATGGACAACCCCGTGCCGACCCCGCCGTTCTGGGGTTCCCGGGTGATCAAGGGCATCCCGCTGAACGACTACGCCAGCATGCTCGACGAGCGGGCCACCTTCATGGGTCAGTGGGGTCTCCGCGGCGCGAAGGGCGGCAAGGGTCCGAGCTACGAGGAACTGGTCGAGAAGGAGGGTCGGCCGCGCCTGCGGTACTGGCTGGACCGGCTGCAGACCGACAAGGTACTCGAAGCTGCCGTGGTCTACGGCTACTACCCGTGCGTGTCCGAGGGCGACGACCTGGTGGTGCTCGCCGAGCCGGACCTCGGATCGAAGGAGGTGGCGCGGTTCAGCTTCCCGCGGCAACGCCGCGACCGGCACCTGTGCCTGTCCGACTTCTTCCGACCGAGGTCGTCGGGCGAGATCGATGTGGTGGCCTTCACACTGGTCACCATGGGACAGCGGATCGCCGACTACGCGAACGAGTTGTTCGCGGCGAACGCCTACCGCGACTACCTCGAGGTGCATGGCCTGTCGGTGCAGCTGACCGAGGCACTCGCGGAGTTCTGGCACCAGCGGATCCGTTCCGAGCTGGTTTTCGGTGATGGCACCAACGCCGCTGCCGACGACGCCGACAATGTCGAGCAGTTCTTCGATCTCGGTTATCGGGGGGCCAGGTACTCCTTCGGCTACCCCGCCTGCCCCGATCTGACGGACCAGACGAAGCTGGTCCCGATGCTCGGTCCGGACCGGATCGGCGTTGTGCTCTCCGAGGAGTTCCAGTGGCACCCCGAGCAGTCGACCGCGGCCCTGGTCACGCACCACCCCGAGGCCAGCTACTTCGCAGCCCGGTGACTCCGGGGGTGCCCTTGGGTACCCCGGCGGCTCCGGCAGCCACAAGGTGCGCGAGCCGGTTGATTCAGGTCAGGGAGGGCGTGACCGGTGCGCTGAGAGCTGATTGGGTGATCGAGTCGCCTCCGTAGCGCAGCCGCCATGTTCCTGCCGCTGCCACGGTCGCGGTGAGGCTGATCGAGCCGGTGGTGCCGGTGACGCCTGTGGCTTTCGTCAGGTAGCTCGACGTTCCTGACTTGCGGAACAGCAACTGCACGGGCGCACCCGCGGTGCCGACCCAGGAGTGGGCGTCCCAGTTCGCCCGGAACAGTCGTCCGGTGAGGGCGATCTTCGATCCGGCGTGCACCGCGGCCGGTGCGCTGGTCACCGGCAGCTTGGATGCCCGGACGATGCCCAGGCTCTTCACGTTGTCCTTGGCGGTCAGGTTGTGGTCTCTGGCGTTTGCCTGGGCGAACACGGTCCAGGTGCCGGCGTCGTTATTGCGCAACCAGTGCGGGTCGGTCCGCAGGTGTGAGGTGCAGGTTCGGGTGGGCGCCGGGCCGGTGGCGCAGCTGGTCGACAGCACTCGTACGGCGCTGGTCTGGTTCGTCGCGTTGAACGGTCGCGCCCAGGCCGCAGCGATGCCGGACGGGTCGGACGCGGTGACCGAGATGTCGAAGTCGACGGCGGCGGTCGGGCCGACCGCCACCCGGGCGCCGTGGTTGGCCACCACCGAGGTCAGTCTGGTGTCGCCGACCTGGCCGTGCGAGCGGACCACCGGGGCCGACCACGAGGTGCTGTCGAAGATGCCCGATTTGGTTTGAGGCGAGACGCGCAGCGACGAGGGATTGCCGATGCAGCTGTCCGGGATCGTGACCTGGTAGTCGCCGTCGACCACTCGCACCGGGAAGATCGCCCGGCTACAGGTGGCGCCGGCGTAGACGCGGACCTGCATCAACTCGCCGGGTAGCCGTACGCCGAAGTTCTCCGTGCTGCGGTGCTGGATCAGCAGCCGGTGCGGCTCCGCCGGCGTCCGCAGGGATATCCACAGCACAGCCAGGTTCCCCGGCCGTTGGAACAACGGATCGCGGTACGGGTCGACCGGTTTGGCCGTGTGGACCCGGATCGTGGTCCGGCCACCGCTGTGCTCCACGGAATACCGCGTGATGTCGAACCGCGGATCCACCACGTCGCCCAGCGGATCGCTGAACGAGGCGGGTGAGGCCACCTTTGCCGGCCCACCGACCGTGTAACCGGCCGACGTCGCCGCGGGGCCGGTGCCGGCGGCGTTCACCGCCTTGACGGTGAATCGGTAGCTGCCGAATTCGAGCAGTCCGGAAATGGTCGCCTGCCGCGCCGTGGCCGGCACCGTGATCTGCGGTCCGAACGAGAAGTAGTTCGCGCCGACCGCCGCGACCAGATACTTGGTGATCGGCGCGCCGCCCAGGTTCGTCGGCGGGGCCCAGCGCACCGTGGCCGCACCCGACGTAGCCGAGGGTGTGACCGACACGGCGGTCGGTGCCGACGGCGGGGAGATCGCGGTGACCCCGCGGGCCAGCAGATACACCGCCCCCGAGTTGTACACGCCATCGGCTTGAGCTTCCTGCGACCCGACAGCCACCCTGCCACCGGAAGCGTCGAGCTGGTGGTAAGGGGCCAGATCCGTCGCGTCCCAACCGTCCGGACCGTAGGGGACTGTGGTCGATCCCCCGGCAACCCAGGTGGCACCCTGCAGCTGGAAGGAGTGCACGACAGCGTCAGTGGTCAGAACGTACAAGTCCGGCCCGTCGAGCGCGCCGCCCACCGTGTTCGCGTTGAGCAGCGCGACTTGTGTGGTCGACGTGCTCGGCGGGGTCGCGACGGAGACGCGGCCGACATAGCGGTCGACGAGGGTGACCACGCCGTTGCTGATCTGGGCACCGCCCTGGAGAGCGAGCTGGGCACCGGGCGGGGTGATCTTGGTTTCGTAGACCCAGCCACCCGGGTTACGCCGGTAGATGTACGCGCCGGCGGCATCGGCGACCAGTGCGCGGTCGCCGGAGATGTCCACCGTGTCCCGCCCGAACCATCCGCTCACCGCCCCCGGCGGGAGCAACGTTCCACCGGGCGCCGCCGACCAGGTGCTACCGGATCGCTCGTACACGAACGCCCTGCGCGCGTTCGGATCTTGAAACACGTCGGGGTCGGTACCGACGACGAGTTCGTTTCCGGACACGGCGACGGCGACGCCGAACTGCAGGACACCGGACGGGATCGTGGCCGGAACCGGAATGTGAGCAGTATCGGCCAGGCTCCACATGCGTACGAGCTTTTCGTTCGGGAACCCCGCTACAAGTGTCGTGCCGTCGAGATCCATCGCACCGACGTACGCGTTCCCCGCCAAGGCGATCGTGGCGGCTGGGCTCCAGCTGACGGCGCCGCGGCGATAGATGGTGATTTTCTGGGCATTGTAGGTGTTCGTATGCACCGCGAGCAGCGTGCCGTCCAGGGCTGTCCGGAAACCGAACTCTCCGGATGTCACCGGGTTCGAGGCGATCACACGCTGCTCGAATACCAGGGGCATCGGCGGGGCTGCGGCGGTGATAGCGGCGGACATGGCAGTCGTGGCGGAGACGGCAGTGGTCGCGAGCAGCAGCGCGACCGCGAAAGCAACACGAGTTCTCATGGCGTAGGTCCCTTGGCGCCCATCGGGCCCGTCGCTCGGGCCGTCCCGTCGATCGTCGTGCTCACGCAAATGCCGGTCAATGCCCCGAACCGGTTCCCGTAGGACTAGCCGGCGGTTCGTCTGCGAACCCTGGTTTCGCCGTAACGGGCTAGTGAACCGGTCACACCTCTTGGCGGGGACGGTAGCTGTTCGAGTCCGCCACGGGAAGGTGCTAGCCTGTCCGAAGTATTCACGGGATGGTTCGTACAGGAGGCCACGTGGTCGACCGCAAGATGCACGCCAGTCATCGTCTTGACGCGTCGAATCTGGTTGTGGTGGGCGGTGTTTCAGTACCGCGACGATTCACACTGACGGTCAACTGGTCGGGGGATGGTGCCGACTTCGACATGGTCGCCCAGCTCCGCGCCGAGCCGGGCGAGGTCTACGTGACCAGCGTCCAGCTGCGCTCGGAGGAGGGACTACCACTCAAGCGGCTGCAGGAGGAGTGGCGCTGGGAGTGGATCCGAGACCAGGCCGTCGCGATGCACTCGGCCGATCCGACCACCGGCGTGCCGAATCCCATCCAGTACACACAGGCCAGGCGAGCGCTCCGGGCCGCGGCCAAGACTGGCGACCGCGACGCACACTATCGCCGGGTGGCCGAGGTCTACCGCGGCTTCGACGGCCGCAACGTCGTGCAGCACGTGCAGCAGACGATGCTGACCAGCTACGGCACCGCCCGCCGTTGGATCAACGAGGCGCGGAGTCTGGTCGACCCCGAGACCGGCCGGCCCTATCTCGAGCCGGCCCCAGCACCGGGAAAGCGCAGCCGATGACCCCGAGGAGGATCGTCCCGCCCTCCGGCGAGATCCGTTGGGAGATCCGCTACCGCGACTGGACTGGCCGGGAAGCTCGGCCTGGGTTCAACACCGGAACGGCGAAAGTCCAGTGAGCCAAACGGTTTCGCTCGCGGCGGTGCTGTTCGACATGGACGGCACGCTGGTCGACTCCGAGAAGCTCTGGACCATCGCCCTGGAGCGGGTGTCCAGGACGCTGGGCGGGGTGATGTCGGCGAGCGCCCGAGCGGCCATGGTCGGTCAGGACATCAACGATTCGGTCCGGATGCTGTTGGCCGACCTGCGGGTCGACGCCGGACACGACGAGACGGTCGCCCTGCTGCTGCGCACCACAGCGCAGGTGTTCGCCGAAGGCATGCCGTGGCAGCCAGGGGCCGAGGCCCTGCTGGCCGCGGTCAAGGACGCCGGGCTGGCCACTGCCCTGGTCACCGCGACGCACCGCAGCCTGGTCGAGATTGCGTTGAACACCTTGGGTCGCAACAGGTTCGACGTCGAGGTCTGCGGCGACGAGGTGGTCAGGCCCAAACCGGACCCGGCGCCGTACCTACGGGCGCTCGAGCTGCTCGGCGTCACCGCGGCTGACGCCATCGCCATCGAGGACTCGCCCACCGGGACCCGATCGGCGGCCGGTGCCGGGGTACCGGTGCTGGTGGTCCCGTCCGAGGTGGCCGTGCCGGCCCGGCCGGGACTCGTGTTCGCCGATTCCCTGATCGACGTCGACCTGGAACAGCTCCGGGTGATCCATCGGACGGCGATGCCGGTCGCCGGCTGACCGCCGGCGGCGACGGCGTCTCTGCCGCCGGAACTGACGGGTCGTTACCGCCGGGACGTCAGGCCGACTCGACGTCAGCCGCCCGGTCGGACCCCGCTGAACTGGGCACCCCCGCCGAAACCGGTGCCGCCACCGAGTCCACCGCCACCGAGTCCACCGCCACCGAGTCCACCGCCACCGAGCGCGCCGCCGCCCGGGCGGGCGCCGAAGGCCCGTGCGGTGGCGGTGGGAATGGCGGCGCTGAGGTCCGCCAGCACCACCTGGTCGCCGGCCTGCAGGCCGGACGTGATCTCGGTGAGTGTTGTTCCCACCGCGCCGATCTCGACGGGTACGTCCACGGCGGCGCCATCACGGAGAACGCCGACCGCGTAACCGGAAGCCGTGGCGTGTACCGCGCTGGTGGGCACCGTCAGCACGCCGGAGACATCCCCGACGGTCACCGCAACGCCGGCCCCGGTCCCGTCGTACAGCTTGGTGCCGGCCGGCTGCCGCAGCGTGACGGTGACCGGGTAGCTGGCCGTCGAGCCGGTGGAGCTGTTCAGCAGGCCGATCATGCTGACCGCCCCGGGCACCGGCGCGGTGATGCCGTTGACCGTCACGGCGGCCGGCTGGCCGACCTTGACCGCGTCGATCAGCGAGAGCGGAACGGTGGTGGTCACCTGATACTGGGTCTCACCGATCACCGTGACGACGCTCGTGGTCGAACCGGCGCTCACCCGCTCGCCGACCGAGACCGCAACGGCAGCGACCGTTCCGGCCATCGGAGTTGTCAGCACGCCCTGGGAGCGCTGGTGTTTCGCCACCGAGACCTTGGCCTCTGCGGCGTCGATCGCGGCCTGATCGGCCGCGATGTCGGCAGCGGTCGGCACCCGGTCCGAGGCGGCGCCCCGGTCGGTGCCGCCGGCCGTGCCCGACCCGGTACCGGCGCCGGTACCCGGAGCCTGACCCACCGGTGCCCGAGCCGCCGGTACCGGTACCGCCGGACCGGGTAACGGTCGCCTGGGCGCCGTCGGTGCCGGCCGACCCGGTGGTCGCGGTGCCGCCCGAGTTTCCACCACCGGCGCCATTGCCGGAGCCGAACCCGCTCTGGGTCTGGCCGGCGCCCTGCTGTCCGGAGCCCTGCTGCCCGGAGCCCTGCTGCCCGAACCCTGCTGGCCCGAACCTTGCTGGCCCGAACCTTGCTGACCCGAACCCTGTTGACCCGAACCCTGCTGGCCCGAACCGCCCGGCTGACCGGCGAATGTGCCCCCGGTCCCGCTGCCGGTGCCGCCGTTGCCGCGACCCGGCTGCGACTCTGCCGTCCGGGTCGGTGTTGAACCCGTGGTCGGTGCCGTACCCGTGCCGGAGCCGGCCCGCTTCGCCAGGTCCGCGGTGAGGGTCCGCTGGGCGGTGCTCACATCGGCCTGCCGAGCGGTGACGGTCGCCTGGTCGGCGAGCACCTCTCCGATGGCGACCTGACAGGCGGCGAGTTCATCGGCGGTCACCCCCGAGTCGGAGGCGCCCGTCGTGGAGGTTCCAGTGGTGGGCTGATCGGTCGTCGTGGGCTGAGACGTGGTGGACCCTGCCGGCTTCGAGGTGCGTGTCGCCAACACCCTGTTGTCGGAGATCCCGGTGACCTTCGACAACACGCGGTACGCGGCAACTGCGACGGCGGGCGTTCGGTTGCCGTCGCCCACCACCCGGTCGACGGCCGCGACCATCGACGGGGTCAGCAGTACGTAGGCCGCACCGTCCGCGGTGGATCCGGGGGAGTCCGCGCTCGCGGTCACGGTGGACGTTGCCGTCTCCGTCACCGTTGCCGTCGCGGTGCTGGTCTCCGTACTGGTTTCCGTCCGGGTTTCGGTGGCCGTCTGGGTCTCGGTGGCTGTCTCGGTCTGCGTCGTGGGCACGGTGACGGTGACCGTCGGCTGTTCGGACGGCTCCGTGGTCGGCGTGTCCGTGGTCGGCGTGTCCGACGTCGGCGTCTCGGAGGTCGACGTAGGAGTGCTCGGCGCCACGGTGGCCGAGCTGATCGGCGCACAGGCCGCGACCTGCGCATCGATCGACGCGGCAGCCGCGCGCGGCCGCCCGATCGGCGGCCCGTTGTGCGGCGATCACGGCCTGCTGGTCCGCGGCCAGTGTTCCGCCGGATCCTCCCGGGCCCGATGGTGAACCGGTGGGACGCCCCTGACCCGCCGAGCGCGAGGGACCGGCCGGGTTCGACGAGGCGCTGCTCGAGGAGGGCACGGTCGGAGACGGCGAGGCGGTCGTCGGCGCGGTGGTGGCGGGGACGCTGCCGGCCCCGGAGTTGCGTCGAGCAGATCCGTGGTGGCAGCCGACCCTGCGGTGGACGGTGCGGTCGGGCGGGCGCCCCCAGCACCGGTCTGGGCCGCTTCCGAGCCCCCGGAACCCGAGCCCCCGGAACCCGAGGCCCCGGAACCCGAACCCCCGGAACCCGAACCGCCGGAACCCGAGCCCCCGGAGCCGGTGCCACCCGATGACCCGGAGCCGGTCCCGGCGGCGGCAAGGGCGTTCGCGGCCGCGGCACTACTCGCCGACGACGTGGTTGCGTCGGCGGTGCTGGTGTCCGCGGCATCGGTCTGCGCCTGCAGGTCGTCGTTCAGCGTCTGCTTCGCAGCGGTCACAGCGGCCTGTGCCGACGTCACCGCGGACGCCAGTTCCGTGTCGTCGAGGACGGCCAGCTGCTGCCCGGCCTTGACGGTGTCGCCGACCTTGACTGCGACCGCGTCGACCGTGCCGCCGACCGCGAACGCGGCGTCGGCCCTGTGGACCGGCGCGACGGTGCCGGCCGTGGACACGGTCTGCGTCACCGCACCGATGGTGGCGGCCGCGAGCCGGTAGCCGGGACCGTCGGCCCGGCCGGCGGCCCAGGCCCATCCACCCGCCGCGACCGCGACCGCGGTCACTGCGGCGGCCCCGGCCGCCCACCGGCGGCGGCGTCTGCGAACCCGACGCAGAGCAGCCGGGGAGCTTGCATCAGCCATGCGTGGTCTCCGGTGCGTTGGTGCTCTGACCGCGCTGGCCACCGAAACCACCGCGACCGCCGAACCCTCCGCGGCCACCGGGGAAGCCGGTGCGGGCCGTGCAGGTGCCGTTCACCGGATCGGACAGCGACACGGTCTCAGCAGTGATCGCGCCGACGTCGTCGGCGGTGCCGAAGGCGCTGGCGCACAGCCCGGTCTTCACGGCCGAGGCCTTGGCCGCTGCGGCCTTGGTGTACTTGGTGGTCGCGTCGACGGTCACGGTCACCGGGGCAGCCGCGGTCGTCGTCGTTGTGCTGCCGCCCGCGCCCGCAGGCCGGGCGATCCTGGTCACGGTGATGGTCGAACCGCTGACGGTGGCAACCTTGCCGGCCACGACACCGCCGAAACCACCGCCGGGGCCGCCCTGCGGTCCGCCCGCACCGGGCACGCCCGGTGCGCCGCTGGGTGCGGCACCGGTCGGCTGAGCCCCGGTCGGGCGTTCGCCGGTCGGGAAACTACCGGTGCCGCGGGCGCCGCCGCCGAATCCGCCGAATCCGCCGAATCCGCCTGCGCACTCACCGTCCGTGGCCGCCGTGATCGCCACAGTTCCGGCGGTGATGGAGCCGTCGCCTGCCCCGCTCGGCGCCGGGGTCGGCGGCGCCGCGGTGCCGGTACCAGCAGCAGCACCCGTGCCGGCGGCCACTGCCACCACGCAGGCGCCGACCTTCACGTCGGCGATCGATCCCGTTGTGGTGCGGCTGAAGGTGGTCTTCGCCGTCCAGTTGACCGTCGTCTGGCTATCCGCGGCCTGCACCTGCATGCTGTTCGCGTCGACCTCCGCGATCAGGCCCGAGGCTCCGGGTCGGGTCCGACCCTGGGCACCGGCTTGGCCGCCCTGCCCGCTGGTGCCGCCCTGTCCACCGGTGCCTCCCTGACCGCTCTGGCTGCCGTTCTGCCCGGCGGGTCCTTCGGTGATCGCCCCGCCGGAGGAACCAGCGCCGGCGGGCGCGACGGCGCTGCCGGACGTGGCGTTGGACGGTCCACAGGCCGTGACGGCGAGCAGCACGACAGCGACGAGGGCGAGTGGAGCGAGCAGCCGGCCGCCGAAGCGCCGGTCAGGAGCGGTGGTCATGAGGTGTTTCCTCCAGATATTCATGGTGTGCAAGCACTCTCACTCGGAGCGGAGCGCGTCGATGGGGGCGAGCCTGGCGGCTCTGGTGGCCGGGTAGACGCCGAAGACGATGCCGATCGCCATGGCGATCACGATGGATCCGCCGACCGCGACGGGACTGATGACGAACACCGCGTCCATCACCTTGGGCAGCAGCACCGAACCGGCGATGCCGATCGCGGCACCGAGAATGCCTCCGGCCAGCCCGAGAACGGTTGCCTCCACGAGGAACTGCCGCCGGATCGCGGCCGGGGGTGCACCCAGGGCCTTGCGCAGCCCGATCTCCCTGGTCCGCTCGGTGACCGAGACCAGCATGATGTTCATCACGCCGATCCCGCCGACCAACAGCGACAGCGCGGCGATCCCGGTGAGCAGGGTGGTCAACGTCTTCGACACCGATGTGGCGGTGTCCAGCAGCGCGTCCTGGCTGTTGATGGTGAAGTCGGCGCTCGCGGTGGCATCCAGATGATGCAGGCTCCGGAGCAGCGCATCGGCCTCCTGGTACCCGGCCGAGAGCTGGTCGGCGGAGGCCGCCTGGAGGTAGATCGTCGACACCGACCGGCGGTCAGCGCCGCCGATCACCCGGTCCGCCGCGGTGGACAGCGGGATCAGGGCCTGATCGTCCAGGTTCGCCGACGCGTCCGAACCGGCCGGGGCGAGCACCCCGATGACGCTGAAGTCGATGCTGTTGATGGTGACGACCTGGCCGAGGACCGCAGTGCTGCCGAACAACTCGGTCGCGGTCTCGGAACCCAGCACCACCACTGCGGCCGCCGTGGCGTCGTCGGCGTCGGTGAGGAATCGTCCGGATTCGATGGTCCTCGATCGCACCTCGGGCCAGGCAGCGGTGGTGCCGACCACCGACGTCGTCCAGTTGGTCGAGTTGGCCGACACCGACAACGACGTGGTCTTGACCGGCGCCACCGCGGCGATGTCCGGCGCCACCACCGCAGAGGCGAGCGCGGTCGCGTCGTCGACGGTCAGGGTGGCTGCGGAGCCGAAGCCGCCACGGACCCCGCCGGTGGTGGTCGAGCTTCCGGGGGAGACGATCAGCAGATTGCTGCCCAACGCCCGGATCTGGGCGCTGACCTGCTGCTGGGAGCCGAGTCCGAGGCCGACGGTGAGGATCACCGCTGCAATGCCGATCAGGATCCCGAGCATGGTCAGGCCGGAGCGGAGGCGGTGCGATCGGATCGCTTCGAGTCCGGTGCGCAGGGTTTCGGTGAACCTCACGGTCGCACTCCCACGGTGCCATCGGGAAGTCGCAGGTCGTCCGACGGCCGCAGGCTGTCGGAGATCAGCAGACCGTCGCGCATCCGGACCACCCGGCGGGCCCGATCGGCCACCTCCTGTTCGTGGGTGATCAGGACGATCGTCCTGCCCTGCTCGTGCAGCTCGTCGAACAGTCCCAGAACATCTGCGGTGGCGACGGAGTCGAGGTTGCCGGTCGGTTCGTCGGCGAGGATCAGTGCCGGATCGGTGACCAGCGCACGGGCCACTGCCACTCGTTGTTGCTGCCCTCCGGAGAGTTCCCCCGGACGGTGGTCGACCCGGTCGGCGAGACCGACCCGCTCGAGGGCGGCCACCGCCCGGCGTCGGCGGGCCTCCCGGCCGACCCCGGCATAGACCAGTGGTAACTCGACATTGCGCCAGGCTGTCAGCGACGGCAGCAGGTTGAACTGCTGGAACACGAACCCGATGTGCCGGTTACGGACGGCAGCCAATTCGACCTCGTCCATGTCCGCGACGTCGACTCCGGTGAGGTGATATGCGCCCGAGGTCAGCACGTCCAGGCAGCCGATGATGTGCATCAGCGTCGACTTGCCCGATCCGGACGGACCCATCACCGCGACATATTCGCCCTCGGCGATGCGGAGCGAGACCCCGCGCACCGCCGTCACTTCAACCGCGCCGGTGGCATAGGTCTTGGTGACCTCGCCGAGATCGATGATGGTCGGGGTCGGCTCGTCCTCGAGGGAGTAGGGCGCGAACACGGGGGCGCTCATCAGCCGCCACCGGTTCCGGTTCGGCCCTGACCTCCGCCGGTCCGGCCCTGGCCGCCGTAGCCGCTCCGGCCACCGGGGAAGCCCTGGCCGCCACCCGGGAAGTAGCCGCCGCCGGGCAGCTCACCGTTCTGGGTGCCGTTCTGGGTGCCGGTGCCCTGGCGGGCGGTGCCGGTGGCGACGGTGACGACCACTTCGTCGCCCTCGGTCAGTCCGCTGGTGATCACCGTCATGCCACTGACGGTGTCGCCGACCTCGACCGGAACCGACTGGATGACGCCGTTGACAGATCGGGAGACCACCGATGCGCCGTTCTCCTGACGCACTGCAGCGCTGGGTACCGCGAGCACGTCGGTGAGCTGCTGGTAGACGATCTCGACGGTGGCCGCCGACCCGTCGTGCAGGCCCTTCGGAGCGCCCGTGATGGCGACCGCGACCGGGTAGCTGGCGGTGTCGCTGGTGCTCGTGGAGATCAACCCGACCGACGTCACCCGGCCGAACACCGGATCGGTGATGCCGTCGACGGTGATCTGCGCCTGCAGGCCCTTCTTGACCTCGTTGATCTGGCTGTCGTCCACCGAGACGTCGATCGTCCAGGAGTTGGTCCCGACGATCAGGAACTGGGAGCTGGAGCTGCCGGACGAGGCAGTGCTGCCGGAGCCACCACCCGACCCGCTGCCCGACCCCGTGCCCTGGCCGTTGCCGGCGGCGCCCGAGGACGAGGCCGATGACGACGAACCCGAGACCGAGTCGCCCACCGCGACGTTCACCTCGGCCACCAGACCGGCGATCGGCGAGGTCAGCGTTGCGGAGGTGAGCGCAGCCTCGGCGTCGGCGACCGACGCCTTCGCGGTCGCGACGGACGCCTTGTCGGCGGCCAGCTGCGCCGCCGCGGTGGTGTCGTCGGTGGTCGCGTCGGTGTCGGCGGCCGCTGTGACCGCGTCCTGGTCCGCCGAGACCCGCGCATTCGCCTGGGCCAGCGTGGATTTCGCCGAGGCGACGTCAGCCTTGAGGCCGACGGTCCCGATGGTGCCGAGTACCTGGCCCTTGCGCACGGTGTCGCCGACCGCGACCTTCACCGCAGTGACGTCGCCACCGGCGGCGAACGCCACGTCGCGCTGGTCCGCCGGGGTGACGGTGCCGGTGGTCGAAATGGTGCGGCGCAGGGTCTGCACCGACGCCGCAACGGTGCGGCTGACCGACTGCGGCGTGCTGGCGGCCGAGGGGGTGCCGCGGGTGAACCACCAGGTGGCTCCGCCGGCGACCACCACGACGGCGACCGTGACGCCGATCCACAGCCATCGGCGCCGCCCGTGCTGACGCAGCTCCGCCACGTGTACCGCCCTCCTGCCGCACCGCAGTCGTGCACCGCGGGCCGAGGCGAACGTTAGGCAGGCAAGCTGTCGGGACGATGGGGTGCAACTGTGTGGGAGCTGTGCTCATTCACAGGTGCTACACAACTGGCCGAGCGGGGGCGACGACGGCAGCCGAGTGGGGCGGTAGCGACACCGACCGGTCGGTCACCGTCACCGCAGCATCGGTGATCAGGAGCAGGTCGCCGGCGGGCGCGGTGAAGGGCACCGACACCTGTTCGTCACCGATGTTGACGGCGATCCGCACACCGCCACGGTCCACCAGCAGCCACCTCGCGGCCTCGTCGTAGGCGACCGAGATCCGGTCGAATCGCGGATCGGTGAGCTCGGGACGCCGGCGGCGCACCTGGATGAGGGTGCGGTAGAGCCCCAGGATCGCCGCGTGGCGAGAGTCCTCGAGTTCGGACCAGTCGAGCTTGGAGCGCAGGAAGGTCTGCTCGTCCTGCGGGTTCGGCACGATCGCCGGGTCCCAGCCCATCCGGGCGAACTCGGCGATTCGGCCGGCCGCCGTCGCCTCGCCGAGGTCCGGCTCCGGATGCGAGGTGAAGAACTGCCACGGGGTGTTGGCGGCCCACTCCTCACCCATGAACAGCATCGGGGTGAACGGACCGGTCAGCACCAGCACGGCGGCCACCGCCAGGTCCTCCGGACCGAGCTGCCCGGTCAACCGGTCGCCGACGGCGCGGTTGCCGATCTGGTCGTGATCCTGCGCGTAGCCGACGAACCGCCAGGTCTCGGTGGTCCGCACGTCCACCTTGCGACCGTGGTGCCGACCGCGGAACGAGGACCAGCTGCCGTCATGGAAGAAGCCACCGGTGAGCACCTTCGCGATCGCCTCCAGGGTACCGAAATCCCCGTAGTACCCGACCGTCTCACTGGTCAGCGCGACGTGCAGGACATGGTGGAAGTCGTCGTTCCACTGGGCGGTGAGCCCGAGTCCGCCGGCCGCAGCCGGGGTGATCAGCCGCGGGTCGTTGAGGTCCGATTCGGCGATCAGGGTCAGCGGCCGGCGCAGATGGGCGGAGCGCGCAGCGACCTCGTCGGCGAGCTCCTCGAGGAGGTGCACGGAGCGGTGGTCGACGAGCGCGTGGACGGCGTCCAGTCGGAGCCCGTCGACGTGGTAGTCGTCGAGCCACATCATCGCGTTGTCGATGATGTAGGACCGCACCACGTCCGACTCGGGGCCGTCCAGATTCACCGAGGTGCCCCAGGTGTTGGCGTGGCCGTCGTCGTGCAGGTACGGGCCGAACAGCGGCAGGATGTTGCCGCTGGCGCCGAGGTGGTTGTAGACGACATCCTGGATGACGGCCAGACCGCGGGCATGGCAGGCGTCGACGAACCGCTGGTATGCGGCCGGGCCGCCGTACGACTCCTGCACGGCGTACCAGAGCACCCCGTCGTAGCCCCAGTTGTGGGTGCCGTTGAATGCGTTGACCGGCAGCACCTCGACGAAGTCGATACCGAGATCGACCAGGTGGTCGAGCTTGTCGATGGCGGAGTCCAGGGTGCCGGTCGGGGTGAAGGTACCGATGTGCAGCTCGTAGATCACTCCGCCGGCCAGCTGGCGGCCGGTCCAGGCCGCGTCCTGCCACTGGTGCGCTCCCGGATCGAAGGTGCGGCTCGGCCCGTGCACCCCGTCCGGTTGCCGTCGCGACCGCGGATCCGCCCGCAGGGTGCGGTCGTCGTCCAGCAGGAACCCGTAGTCGAGGTCACCGGCGTCGTCCACCGATGCCGCCCACCAGCCGTCGGTGCCCGCGGACATCGGGACCCGGTCGCCGCCGACCTGCAGCGTTACCGCGGATGCCCGGGGCGCCCACACCGTGAACTCGGTCACGACGTTCTCCGTTCGATCAGAGGTGCTTTCCGCCCGGTCAGGCTCGGCGCCGTCACTCGGCCGAGACCAGCAGCGCCACCGGGTACACCGACAGCAGCTCCGCGACCCCGGGCACTGCGGGCCGACCGGTCAGCAGGTCCCGCCAGCGGCCCGGCGGCAGCTCCAGCCGGGTGTCGCGCCAGCCGCCGGCGGCGGCCAGACCGACCGGCAGCCGGGTCGCGACCGTCACCGCACCACCGCGGTCGAAGGCCACCAGGTGGTCGGCGCCGGTGCCGGTGGCGGCCAGCGCGGCATAGCCGGTGAACGACTCGGGGGCGTCCCGGCGGAGCCGCAGTGCGCGGCTGGTGACGAGCATCTTCGCCGCCCCGCTCTCGTCCACCGGCGGCTGCCAGCCGTCGTCGATCCGGGCCAGCAGATCCCGCCGGAGATCGAAGTCCACCGGCCGGCGGTTGTCCGGGTCCACCAACGATGTCTCCCACAACTCCGAGCCCTGGTACACGTCAGGCACCCCCGGCGCGGTCAGCTGGATCAGCTTGGCGGACAGGCTGTTCGACCAGCCCGGTCCGCTCAACCGACCGACAATGGCGAGCACCTCCGTGTGCACCGCTGGGGAGTCGTACACCGCATCGACGAGAGCGTGCAGTTGAGCCTCGAAGACCGGGTCCGGGTCGATCCAGTTGGTGGACACCCCGGCCTCCCGGGAGGCCTTTTCGGCGTAGCCGTGCAATCGGTGCCGCTCGATCGGCCAGGCACCGATCACGGCCTGCCACAGCAGGTTCGCCAGCGGGCCGTCGGCCAGCGGAGCCGACTTCGTCAACCGGTCGAGGACCGCGGCCCACTCCTCGGGCTGCTCCGAGAGCACCGAGATGCGAGCCCGGACGTCCTCGCCGCGCTTGGTGTCGTGGGTGGACAGGGCCGTCATCGATGCCGGGTAGGAGACCTGCCGTTCCTGCTGTACCGCATGGAAGGTCGCCGGCGACACCGCGAACACCGACGGGTCGGCCCCCACCTCGGTGAGCGACGTCAGCCGGGTCCACCGGTAGAACGCGGTGTCCTCGACCCCCTTGGCCATCACCATCCCGGAGGTCTGCTGGAAGCGCACCGAGACCTCGGAACCGATGTCCCGCAGGCGTTCTCCCACCATCGCCAACGACCCGGCCAGGTCAGGGCGCAGCGCGGTGGCCCGGACCAGCGCGTGGTCGAGGTACTGCGCACCGAGCGGCAGGTAGCTGCGGTAGACGTCGAAGCAGGACAACAGTTCAGCGATCGCGTCGTCGGCGTGCTCGATCTCCGGCGTCAACCGGGCCAACCGGAGCACCTCCGAGTGCAGGATCCCGTCCGCGACCGCCCGTTTGGTGCCATGGGTCATCTCGATCCAGTCGACCGCGCTGCCTCGCCACCGGGTGTCCAGAGCATCGAGCGCAGCCTGGCCGGCGGGATCGACGAACAGCCGGTCCAGTACGGCGAGCGCGTCATAGCCGGTGGTGCCGGCGGTCTTCCAGTGCGCCGGCAGGCTTTCGCCCGGTTCCAGGATCTTCTCCACCAGCGTGTACCGGCCGCCGGTGAGCTCGTCCAGTGCCTCCAGGTAGCCGCCGGGGTCGGCCAGGCCGTCCGGATGGTCCACCCGCAGTCCGTCGACCCATCCGGAGTCGATCCAGTGCCGGATCTCGGTGTGCGAGTCGTCGAAGACCGAGGGGATCTCGACCCGGATGGCCGCCAGCGTGCTCACCGCGAAGAACCTGCGGTAGTTCAGGTTCGCGTCGGCACGTCGCCAGTTCACCAACTCGTAGTGCTGCCGGTCGTGCACCTCCTGCGGGCTGCCGGACCCGGTTCCCGGGGCGATCGGGAACCGCTGCTCGTAGTACCGCAACTCGCCGCCGGCGACCCGGAGTGCGTCGAGCTGGTCCGCGCCGTCGCCGAGAACCGGAACCTGTACCCGGCCGTTGCCCAGCGCCCAGTCGACATCGAACGCCTCGGCGTGCCCGGAGTCCCGGCCGTGGGTCAGCAGATCCCACCACCACAGCGATTCCACCGGAATCGAGACGCCGACATGGTTCGGCACGATGTCGACCAGGACCCCCATCCCCGACCCGTGCGCCGTGTCGGCGACCTCGGCCAGGCCCGCCCGCCCACCGCGGGCCGGATCGGTCGTCGCGTGGTCGGTGACGTCGTAACCGTGGTCGGAGCCGGTGGTCGACCGGAGCAGCGGCGACAGGTAGATCCAGTCGGCGCCCAGATCGCGCAGATAGGTCAGGTCCGGCGTCGCCGACCGCAGCGTCCTGGTCGGGGTGATCTGCAGCCGGTACGTCGACCGGGGGATTCGCATGCCGATCCCGCGCTCAGCCGTCGGACGTGCGTTCGGAGCGTGGGCTGCTGCGCTTGCGTTTCGGCTTCGCCGCCGGAGCGGAGCCCGTCGACACGTCGTTGGCGGGCGACGGTTCCGGCTCCGCCGGCCCGGTCTCCGCTGCGCTGGCCGACGGCGTCGGCGCGGGCGGGATCGACGGCACATCTGCGGCGGGTGGGGTCGCGCTGGCGGCCGGCTTCGCCTCCGGGGTGAATGCCTGCAGGACCACCATGCCGCGGCCGGCCACCGACACGGACGCGCCGGCCTTGACCGGCTCCCGGTCCGCAGCCAGGCCGGCGGTGTCGATCACCGTCGACCACACCGGCGCGTACTCCTCGGCGGGCAGGGTGAACTCGAGCTCATGGTCGTGCGCGCTGAACAGCAGCAGGAACGAGTCGTCGACCACCCGCTGGCCGCGGGTGTTGTTGCTCCGGATGCCCTTGCCGTTCAGGAACACCCCGACCGATCGGCCGAACCCGGAATCCCAGTCGGAGGCCGACATCGCGTCGCCGGACGGGGTGAGCCAGACGATGTCCGGCAACGGATCCTCGGCCCCCCGGTCGCCGGGCCGCCCGTCGAAGAACCGGCGCCGCCGGAAGGTCGGGTGGTGCCGGCGCAATCGCGCGACCGACGCGGTGAACTCGATCAGCGACTCGTCCTCGCTGGCCCAGTCGATCCAGGTGAGTTCGGAGTCCTGGCAGTAGGTGTTGTTGTTGCCCTGCTGGGTGCGCCCGAGTTCATCGCCGTGCACGATCATCGGAACCCCTTGCGACAGCAGCAGCGTCGCCAGGAAGTTCCGTTTCTGCCGCGCGCGCAGGGCCAGGATGTCCTGGTCGTCGGTCGGCCCCTCGGTGCCGCAGTTCCAGGATCGGTTGTGCGATTCTCCGTCGTTGTTGTTCTCCCCGTTGGCATCGTTGTGCTTCTCGTTGTAGGAGACCAGGTCGTTGAGGGTGAAGCCGTCGTGCGCAGTGACGAAGTTGATCGAGGCGACGGGTCGCCGTCCGGAGTGCTCGTACAGATCGGCCGACCCGGTCAGCCGGGAGGCGAACTCGCCCAGCGTGGCCGGTTCGCCGCGCCAGAAGTCGCGGACGGTGTCCCGGTACTTGCCGTTCCACTCCGTCCACTGCGGCGGGAAATTGCCGACCTGGTAGCCGCCCGGCCCGATGTCCCAGGGCTCGGCGATGAGCTTGACCTGGGATACCACCGGGTCCTGTTGCACGAGTTCGAAGAACGCCGACAGCCGGTCCACGTCGTAGAACTCGCGCGCCAGGGTGGCGGCCAGGTCGAACCGGAAGCCGTCGACGTGCATCTCCAACACCCAGTACCGGAGCGAATCCATCAGCAGCTGCAGGGAATGCGGGTGCCGGACATTGAGCGAATTACCGGTGCCGGTGTAGTCCATGTAGTACTCGCGCCGGTCGTCCACCAGCCGGTAGTACGCCTGGTTGTCGATGCCCCGGAAGGACAGCGTCGGGCCCAGGTGATTGCCCTCGGCGGTGTGGTTGTAGACCACGTCGAGGATCACCTCGATGCCGGCCGCGTGCAGGTCCTTCACCATCGCCTTGAACTCCTGCACCTGCTGGCCGTGCTGGCCGGCGGAGGCGTAGGTGTTCTCGGGCGCGAAGAAGCCGATGGTGTTGTAGCCCCAGTAATTCGACAGGCCCTTGTCGAGCAGGGTGCTGTCCTGGACGAACTGGTGCACCGGCATCAGTTCGATGGCGGTGACGCCGAGCCGGCTCAGATGGTCGATCACCGCCGGGTGGGCGACCCCGGCGTAGGTGCCGCGCTGGTATTCGGGGACCTCCGGATGCCGCGCGGTGAGTCCCTTGACGTGCGCTTCGTAGATGATGCTGTCGTTGTAGGGGATCCGCGGGGCCCGGTCGCCGGTCCAGTCGAAGAACGGGTTGATCACCACGGCGTGCATCATGTGCGGCGCCGAGTCGGCGTCGTTGACCGAGTCGGGCTCGCCCAGGTTGTAGGCGAACAGTGCCGGGTCCCAGTCGATCGCGCCCGCCACCGCTTTGGCGTACGGGTCGAGCAGCAGCTTGTTCGGGTTGCACCGGAGGCCCTCGTGCGGCCGATACGCCCCGTGCACCCGGTAGCCGTAGCGCTGGCCGGGCTGCACGCTCGGCAGGAAAGCGTGCCAGACGTAGCCGTCCATCTCCGGCATGGTGATCCGGGTCTCGGTCCCGTCCTCGGCGATCAGGCACAGTTCCACCTGCTCGGCCACCTCGCTGAACAGCGCGAAGTTGGTGCCGGTCCCGTCGAAGGTGGCGCCCAAGGGGTACGCCGTCCCGGGCCAGATCTCCATGTGCGCTCCCAACGGCGAGGCAGCCGCACCCCATCCGGTGAGACCCCTGGGCCGGTCTCTCCGGCCTTATGGCGTACCTACCCTAGAGCAGCGCCGGGTACACACCCGGCTGCGAGCGCCACAGCCGGCGCCGCCCACGCAGCGCTGGCGGCACAGCCCAGCCCGCACAGTGCTACCGGCACGCCGGCAGCCCGCACAGCGCGGCCGGCCGGACCGCGACCGGCTGTCCGCCCGCTCCACTACCCTCGCTGGTGTGCCGGATCCCTCCACGTACCGCCCAGCGCCGGGGTCGATCCCGGACTCGCCGGGGGTGTACAAGTTCCGAGATCCGTCCGGCACCGTCATCTACGTCGGCAAGGCCAAGAGCCTCCGGTCCCGGCTGAACTCCTACTTCGCCGACGTCGCCTCGCTGCACGCGCGGACCGCTCAGATGGTGACGACGGCAGCCGGTGTCGAGTGGACCGTCGTGTCCACCGAGGTCGAGGCGCTGCAACTGGAATACAACTGGATCAAGGAATTCGACCCCAAGTTCAACATCCGGTATCGGGACGACAAGTCCTATCCGGAACTCGCGGTGACCGTCGGCGAGGAGTACCCGCGCCTGCAGGTGATGCGCGGTCCGCACCGCAAGGGCGTCAGGTACTTCGGTCCGTACGCGCACGCCTGGGCCATCCGGGAAACCCTGGACACCCTGCTGCGGGTGTTCCCGGCCAGGACCTGCAGCACCGGGGTGTTCCGGCGGTCGCAGCAGATCGGACGGCCCTGCCTGCTCGGCTACATCGGCAAGTGCTCTGCGCCGTGCGTCGGCCGGGTCTCGGCCGATGAGCACCGGGAGATCGTCGACGACTTCTGCGACTTCATGGCCGGCCGGGCGGATCCGCTGATCCGGCGTCTGGAACGCGAGATGGCCGAGGCGGCCCGCGCTCTCGACTTCGAGCGGGCGGCGCGAGTCCGGGACGACCTGTCGGCGGTGCGCCGGGCGATGGAGAAGCAGGCGGTGGTGTTGGGCGACGGCACCGACGCCGACGTGGTCGGGATAGCCGCCGACGATCTGCTGGCGTCGGTGCAGGTGTTCCATGTCCGAGGCGGTCGGGTGCGCGGCCAGCGTGGGTGGATCGTCGACGTGGACACCGATGTCGCGGCCGCGGAGGGCGGCGCCGACGGCCGGACCGCATTGGTGGAAAATTTCCTGCTGCAGTTCTACGGCGGCCGGGCCGACGACGACGGCGCGACCGCGGTGCCCAGGGAGATCCTGGTCCCGGCACTGCCGGCGGATGCTGCCGAGGTGGCCGAATGGCTGTCGGTGCTGCGTGGGTCGCGGGTGTCGCTGCGGGTCGCGCAGCGCGGCGACAAACGCGCCCTGGCCGAGACTGTCACCCGCAACGCCCGCGAATCGCTGGCCCAGCACCGGCTCAAGCGGGCGAGCGATCTCACCGCCCGGTCGTCGGCGCTCACCGAACTGGCGGGCACCCTGGGCATGGACGCGGCCCCGCTGCGCATCGAGTGCATCGACATCTCGCACGTCCAGGGCACCGACGTGGTGGCGTCACTGGTGGTGTTCGAGGACGGACTGCCCAAGCGATCGGACTATCGCCGGTTCGCCATCCGCGACCGGCCGGGCGACGACGTCGCATCCATCGCCGAGGTGGTGCGGCGCAGGTTCAGCCACGGCCGCAGGACCGGCGAGCTGGACGGGCCGGCCGACGGGCCGACGGAGGGTCCGGGGGGCGACCTGCCGGATGCGACGGCCGCGATCCCGACCGCGACCCCGACCCCGACCACCGCGACCCTGCCGCCCACCGATCCTGATCTTCTTGAGATTCCCACCGGCACACCGGGTATCGATCCGCTGACCGGCCGCCCGCGGCGGTTCGCCTACCCACCGCAACTCCTGGTGGTGGACGGTGGGGCGCCGCAGGTCAACGCGGCCTCAGCGGTGCTCACCGATCTCGGCATCGCCGACGTCACGGTCTGCGGCCTGGCCAAGCGGCTCGAGGAGGTCTGGGTACCGGGCGAGGACGATCCGGTGATCTTCGCGCGCACCAGCGAGGCCCTGTACCTGCTGCAACGGCTCCGGGACGAGGCGCACCGGTTCGCCATCACCTACCACCGGGCCAAGCGGTCCAAGTCGATGACGGTCTCCGCGCTCGACGGCATCCCGGGACTCGGGCAGACCAGGCGCAAGGCACTCGTCCGGTACTTCGGGTCGGTGGCGAAGGTGCGCCGGGCCGGCGTCGACGAGATCACCGCCGTGCCCGGAATCGGCCGGTCTACCGCCGAAGCGATCGTCGAGGCGCTCGCACCAGGGTCGACGGGATACCGGGACCCCTCCGGCCTCCCCGAAACCGGCGGGGGAGCGGAAGATGTCTCGATGGGCCAACCCGGATCGTCGTCAACGCCGGAACCGGCGCCCACCTCGAACGCTGCGGGGTCCCCGTCGTGAGCGGCGGCGGAGCCCGGAGCCGAGGAGACCGTTGCCATCCTCGCCGGGCCACCCGGACCGGCCGGCGGTATCGAGGTGGCGATCGTCTCCGGACTCTCCGGAGCCGGGCGGTCGACGGCGGCGAAATGCCTGGAGGACCTCGGTTGGTTCGTCGTCGACAACCTGCCACCGGAGTTGATCGCGACCATGGTCGATCTCGGCGCCCGGGCCCGCGGCGGCGTCACCCGTATCGCCGTGGTGCTCGACGTCAGGTCCCGGGCATTCACCGAGGACCTGGCGGCGGTGATCCGGGACCTGGACGCCCGCGGCTACCGTCCGCGGGTGTTGTTCCTGGAAGCCAGCGACGCGGCCCTGATCCGCCGGTTCGAGGCGAACCGGAGGGAGCACCCGCTGCAGGGCGGTGGTCGGATCGCCGACGGGCTGGCGGCCGAACGGGCCCTGCTCGGCCCGCTGCGCGACGAGGCCGATGTCGTCATCGACACCACCGACAAGTCGGTGCACCAGCTGCGCGCCGAGATCGAGGCGGCCTTCACCCGGGCGTCCCGCGCGGCGTCGCTCACCCTGCTCTCCTTCGGCTACAAGTACGGATTGCCGTTGGACGCGGATCTGGTGGTGGACATGCGGTTCCTGCCGAACCCGTTCTGGATCCCGGAACTGCGCGAGCTGACCGGTCTCGATCCGGCGGTCTCGGCGTACGTGCTGTCGCAGGAGGGTGCCGGTGAGTTCCTGGACCGGTATGTCGAGCTGTTGGCCCTGATCGGCGGCGGCTACCAGCGCGAGGGAAAGCGGTATCTGACGCTGGCCGTCGGGTGCACCGGCGGCAAACACCGCTCGGTGTCCGTCGCTGAGGAACTGGGAAGGCGGCTGCGGTCGGACAGTCTCGACGTCCGGGTCGCGCACCGCGATCTGGGTCGGGAATGACCCGGCTCAAGGTGGTGACCCTGGGCGGAGGTCACGGGCTGCACGCGATGCTGACCGCGCTCTGCCTGCTGGACACCGATCTGACCGCGGTCGTCACGGTGGCGGACGACGGGGGATCGTCGGGACGACTCCGTCGGGACATGGCCGGCACCCTGCCACCGGGGGATCTTCGGATGGCCCTGGCCGCGCTCGCCGCCGACGACGAGCAGGGCCGGCTGTGGGGGGCGACGTTCCAGCACCGGTTCTCCGGCGAGGGTGCGCTGGCGGGGCATCCGGTGGGAAACCTGGTGCTGGTCGGCCTTGCCCAGGTGCTCGGCGATCCCGTCGCCGCGTTGGACGCGGCCGGTCGGATGCTCGGGGCCCGCGGGCGGGTGCTGCCGATGGCCTGCGAGCCGCTGGACATCGTCGCGGAGGTCACCGGGCTCGACGAGGATCCGCTGGCGCTCCGGCGGATCCGGGGCCAGGTTGCTGTCGCCGCCACTCCGGGGCAGGTGCACTCGGTCGCCCTTGAGCCCAGGAACACCCGGGCCTGCGCGGAGGCGATCGCAGCGGTGACCGACGCCGATCTGATCACCCTCGGTCCCGGTTCCTGGTTCACCAGCGTGCTACCGCACCTGCTGCTTCCTGGGCTCGCCGAGGCGATCGCGCGCACCACCGCGCACCGGTTGGTGGTGCTGAACCTTGCCCCGCAACCCGGTGAGACGGAAGGGTTCTCTCCGGAGCAGCATCTGGACGTACTCTCTGCACACGCTCCTGGACTCCGGATCGACACCGTGCTGGCAGACACCCGCGCGGTTCCGCTGCCGCAGCGGCTCGCCACCGCGGCCGCCCGGCTGGGCGCGCGGCTGGATCTGGCCGCGGTCGCCGCCGCAGGGGAGGCGCCGCGTCACGACCCGGCCGCGTTGGCCGAGGCGCTGCAGGTGGTGCTGGAGCGGGTACGGGTCGCCGGGCGGTTGCGGGGCGGGACATGAACAGCGAGGGACAGGGAGACCGACGGATGGCCATGACGGCTGCCGTGAAGGACGAACTCAGCAGGGTGTCGGAGCCGAAGGTGTCGGCCCGCAAGGCTGAGGTCTCCACCATCCTCCGGTTCGCCGGCGGGTTGCACATCCTGGCCGGCCGGGTGGTGGTCGAGGCCGAGCTGGACACCGGGGTGGTGGCGCGACGGGTCCGTCGGGAGATCAGCGACCTGTACGGCCACACCGCCGAGGTTCAACTGCTGGCGCCCACCGGAATCCGCAAGAGCACCCGCTACCTGGTGCGGGTGATCGCCGGCGGCGACGCACTGGCCCGCCAGACGGGGCTGCTCGACCAGCGCGGGCGACCGGTCCGGGGGCTGCCGCCGCAGATCGTCGCGGGCTCCGTCGGAGACTCGGAGGCCGCCTGGCGCGGCGCTTTCCTGGCCCACGGGTCGCTGACCGAGCCCGGCCGCAGCGCCTCTCTCGAGGTCACCTGCCCCGGCCCCGAGGCCGCCCTGGCGTTGGTCGGCGCCGCCCGCAGGATGGGCATCGGAGCCAAGGCGAGGGAGGTCCGCGGCGCGGACCGGGTGGTGGTCCGCGACGGCGACGCGATCTCCGCACTGCTCACCCGCCTGGGAGCACACACCTCGGTGCTCGCCTGGGAGGAGCGCCGGATGCGGCGCGAAGTGCGGGCGACCGCGAACCGGCTGGCCAATTTCGATGACGCCAACCTGCGCCGGTCCGCGCGGGCGGCGGTGGCCGCCTCGGCCAGGGTCGAGCGGGCGTTGGACATCCTCGGCCCCGAGGCGCCGGACCATCTGGCGCAGGCCGGCAAACTCCGGATCGCCCACGGGCAGGCCTCTCTCGAGGAACTGGGCCAGCTCGCGGAGCCGCCGATGACCAAGGACGCGATCGCCGGCCGGATCCGTCGGCTGCTGACCATGGCCGACAAGCGTGCGCACGACGACGGCATCCCGGACACCGAATCCGCCGTCACCCAGGACATGCTCGACAACTGACCGGCCCGCCCGTCCGGCCTTCCACCACCGGACGGCCGGTGGCGATCGACCCGCAGCGACCCCGTTAGAGTGGTGCTGTCGCCCCCGGCGCTGTGGGCGCTGTCACTTGATCGATCCTGAAAAGGAGCCGCGCCGGCGGACCTGTTTTTCCGCCGGACCCAACCGTCCCAGGAAGGACAGACAGACGTGACTGTGCGCGTCGGAGTGAACGGATTCGGCCGGATCGGCCGCAACTTCTGGCGAGCCCTTGACTCGCTGGACCACGATGTCGAGATCGTCGCCGTCAACGACCTGACCGACACCAAGACTCTCGCCCACCTGCTGAAGTACGACAGCGTGCTCGGCAAGCTGCCGTACGAGGTCTCCGCGGGCGAAGGCGTCATCACCGTGGACGGCAACGACCTCAAGGTGCTGTCCAACCGCGACCCGGGCGCACTGCCCTGGGCCGACCTGGGAGTCGACGTCGTCATCGAGTCGACCGGCCACTTCACCAGCGCGGACGGCGCCGGCAAGCACCTTGCCGGCGGGGCCAAGAAGGTCATCATCTCGGCGCCGGCCACCGGCGAGGACCTCACCGTGGTGATGGGCGTCAACGACAGCGTCTACGACGGCAGCCAGAACATCCTGTCCAACGCCTCCTGCACGACGAACTGCGTCGCGCCGATGGCGAAGGTGCTGCACGAGAACTTCGGCATCGTCCGGGGTCTGATGACCACGGTGCACGCCTACACCAACGACCAGGTGATCCTGGACTTCCCGCACAAGGACCTGCGTCGGGCCCGGGCGGCGGCAGTCAACATCATTCCGACCTCGACCGGCGCCGCGAAGGCCACCGCGCTGGTGCTCCCGGAGCTCAAGGGCAAGCTGCACGGCTACGCCCTCCGGGTCCCGGTGCCGGACGGATCGATCACCGACCTCACCGTCGAGCTGGAGAAGGGCACCACGGTCGACGACGTGAACGCGGCGTTCGCCGCGGCTGCCGCCGACGGTCCGCTGTCGCCCTACATCACCTACTCCGCCGACCCGATCGTGTCCTCCGACATCGTCGGTTCGCCGGCGTCGGTCACCTTCGACTCGCCGCTGACGCTCGGACTGGGCGACAACTTCTTCAAGATCTGCGGCTGGTACGACAACGAGTGGGGCTACTCGAACCGACTCGCCGACTTCACGGCATTGGTCGGCTCGAAGCTCTGAACCGCACCCGGACGGCTGCGGGTGGTGTGGGCGTGAGCGTCCGCCGACACCACCCGCGCCACCCCCAGCCCTCGCCTGAAGAAAGCGGTGTCAGCCCGTGCAGACCCTCGACGACCTGCTCGCCGCCGGCGTAGCCGGGCGGACCGTCCTGCTCCGCGCCGACCTGAACGTCCCGCTGGACGGCGCGACGATCACCGACGACGGCCGGATCCGGGCGACCCTTCCCACGTTGGAAGCCCTGACCGGGGCCGGCGCGCGGGTGGTCGTCGCCGCCCACCTCGGCCGGCCGGACGGCACCCCCAACCCGAAGTACTCGCTGGCTCCGGTGGCCGCCCGGCTGAGTGAGCTGCTCGGTGCACCGGTGGTGCCGGCGACCGACGTGGTCGGCGAGTCGGCGAAAGCCGCCGTGGCCGGACTGACCGACGGTGGAGTCGCCCTGCTGGAGAACGTCCGGTTCGACCCCAGGGAGGCCAGCAAGGATGCGGCGCAACGCGCCGCTCTGGCCGCCGACCTGGTCGGTGTCGTCGGCAACGACGCAGCCTTCGTCTCCGACGGCTTCGGTGTCGTGCACCGCAAGCAGGCCAGCGTGTACGACGTCGCCCAGCAGTTGCCGCACTACGCCGGCTACCTGGTCTCCGCGGAGATCGCGGTGCTGCGCAAGCTCACCGAAGATCCGGAGCGCCCCTACGTCGTGTTGCTCGGCGGGTCCAAGGTGTCGGACAAGCTCGGCGTCATCCAGGCCATCCTGCCGCAGGTCGACCATCTGCTCATCGGCGGCGGGATGGCCTACACCTTCCTCAAGGCACAGGGCTACGAGGTCGGCCAGTCGCTGCTGCAGGCCGACCAGGTCGAGACCTGCGGAGCGCTGCTCGCCGAGCACGGCGACAAGATCGTGCTGCCGACGGACTTCGTGATCGCCGACCGGTTCGCCGCCGACGCGCAGGTGCGCACGGTGCCTGCGGCCGAGATCCCCGCGGACTGGATGGGGCTGGACATCGGCCCGCAGACCAGGGCCACGTTCGCCGCTGTCATCGAGGCGGCTGCCACCCTGTTCTGGAACGGTCCGGTGGGCGTCTTCGAGATCGAGGCGTTCGCCGACGGCACCCGCGCGGTCGCCGAGGCCATCTCGGCCTCGACCTCGTTCTCGGTGGTCGGCGGCGGCGATTCGGCGGCCGCGGTGCGGACCCTCGGCGTCGACGAGACCGGCTTCACGCACATCTCGACCGGGGGCGGCGCGTCCCTGGAATACCTGGAGGGCCGGGAACTGCCGGGCCTGACCGTCCTGGAGGCCTGACCGATCATGACCGCTCCCACCGTCCGGCGACCGCTGATCGCCGGCAACTGGAAGATGAACCTGAACCACCTCGAGGCCATCGCGCTGGTCCAGAAGATCGCCTTCACGCTTCCGGAGAAGTACCTGGTCGCGGTCGAGGTCGCCGTCATCCCGCCGTTCACCGACATCCGCTCGGTCCAGACGCTGATCGACGGCGACAAGCTCACCCTGGTGCACGGTGCCCAGGACCTGTCAGCGCACGACTCCGGCGCCTACACCGGCGAGATCTCCGGGTCCATGCTGGCCAAGCTCGGCTGCACCTACGTGGTGATCGGACACTCGGAGCGCCGCGAGCACCACGACGAGTCCGACGAGGTGGTCGCGTCGAAGGTGACGGCCGCCTACCGGCACGGCCTCACTCCGATCCTGTGCGTCGGCGAAGGCCTCGACGTCCGGGAGAGCGGCGGCCAGGTCGAGCACTCGGTGAACCAGCTGCTGGCTGCGCTGGCCGGCGTGACCGAGGAGCAGGTGGCCTCCATCGTGCTGGCATACGAGCCGATCTGGGCCATCGGCACCGGCCGGGTGGCGACTCCGGCGGACGCCCAGGAGGTGTGCGCTGCCCTCCGCTCGGCGTTGGCCGCCAGGTATTCGACGGAGGTCGCGAGCAGGGTCCGGGTGCTCTACGGCGGCTCGGTCAAATCGGGGAATGTCGCCGAGATCGTGGCTCAGCCCGACGTCGACGGCGCTCTGGTCGGCGGAGCCAGCATCGACGGTGCCGAGTTCGCGCAGCTGGTGGCCAACTCCGCCGGGATTCTGCCGTAGCCACCGTCCGCCGCCTGCGGCACGGCGGCCCCCCGCCGGCACGGTAGACTCCACGGGACTTCTGCCCGCATCACAGCAAGGCTGATATGAGACTCTTCCTCGACATCCTGCTGGTCCTGACCAGCATCGCGCTGATGGCGCTGATCCTGCTGCACCGCGGCAAGGGTGGCGGGCTGTCGTCGCTGTTCGGCGGCAGCATGCAGTCGTCCCTGTCCGGTTCCTCGGTCGTTGAGAAGAACCTCGACCGGCTGACCTTGTTCGTGGCGGTCATCTGGATCGTCTCGATCATCGGTGTCGGACTGCTGCTCAAGGTCGGAGTCTGACCGTCGCGCCCGTCGTCGTCGCACCCGTTCGGGAGTAGGGCCCATGGCCGGTGGTAACGCCATCAGGGGATCGCGAATCGGCGCGGGACCCATGGGCGAGGCGGATCGCGGCGAGACCGCGCCGCGCCAGCGCATCGAGTTCTACTGTGCGAACGCGCACGTCACCAAGCGCGCGTTCGCCATGGACGCCGAGATCCCCGAGACCTGGGACTGCCCGCGGTGCGGGCTGCCGGCCGGCCGGGACCAGGACGCGCCGCCGGAGGCGCCGCGCAACGAGCCCTACAAGTCGCACCTGGCGTACGTGAAGGAGCGGCGCACCGAAGAAGAGGGTGCCGCGATCCTGGCCGAAGCGCTCGCGAAGGTGGAGGAGCGCCGCACCCCGATCTGACGGCTGGGCGTGCCTCCTCGAATGTCGCACGGTCCTCGAGTGACACGGGCCTGGCAATGTCACAGGGCCTTGAGCATCCGGGTATTGCCCAAGGTGTTGGGCTTGACGTAGGGCAGGTCCAGGAACTCTGCGACCCCTCCGTCATAGGACGACCGGAGCTCTGCATAGGCCTGCGGCGTCAGGTTCAACTCGGCGACCGGCACGAATCCCAGGTTCTGGAAGAACTGCACCTCGAAGGTCAACACGAAGAGCCTGGTCAGACCCATCCGGCGCGCTTCGGCCATCACCGCGTGCGCCACCGCACTACCCACGCCGCGCCCGCGGACGGCAGGATCGGTGGCGACCGTGCGGATCTCGCCCAGGTCCTCCCACAGCACGTGCAGCGCCCCGCAGCCCATCACCACTCCGTCGAGTTCGGCGACGAAGAATTCGGTGACGTCCTCGTAGAGGTTGACCATGGTCTTCTCCAGCAGGATGGCACCCGCGTAGAAATCCACCAGCTCTTTGATGCGCGGCACGTCGCCGACCCGGGCCCGGTGCACCGTGATCGCGTCATCGGAGCTGGACGCAGGCTCTGGCACAGCGGCCGGCGGGGTGGGATCCACGGTTGCCGAGCGTAGCCAGGACCGGATCGGCGTGGCGCCAAGCACGCCGTGACGCCGACTACTCTGGCAGAGTGATTGCTCCGCCCAGGGTTGCGCTGCTCACCCTCGGGTGCGCGCGCAATGAGGTCGACTCCTCGGAGATCGCCGGGCGGCTGGCGGCCGGGGGATACGAACTGGTCGCCGATGAGGCGCCGGCCGATGTGGTGGTGGTCAACACCTGCGCGTTCGTCGCCAGCGCCAAGAAGGACTCCATCGACACCGTGCTCGCGGCCGCGGACACCGGTGCGAAGGTGGTCGCGGTCGGCTGTCTCGCCGAGCGCTACGGCGCGGAACTGGCGGCCGCCCTGCCGGAGGCCGACGCCGTGCTCGGCTTCGATTCCTATCCGGACCTTGCCGGGTTGCTCGGGGACGTGCTGGACGGGCATCGGCCGGCCGCCCACACCCCGGTCGACCGGCGGGCGCTTCTGCCGATCTCCCCGGTCGACCGGCCGGCCGCGGCGTACGGCATCTCGGTCCCGGGGCATGCACACGACGCGGTGCTTCCGGCCGGACCGGCCGGCGGACCGACGATGATCCGCAAGCTGCTGCACGCCGGTCCGGTGGCGCCACTCAAGATCGCGTCGGGCTGTGACCGGCGGTGCACCTTCTGCGCGATCCCGGCATTCCGCGGCTCGTTCGTCTCCCGCACCGCAGCCGACATCGTCGCCGAGGCGCACTGGCTCGCCGGCCAGGGCGTCCGGGAGATCGTGCTGGTCTCGGAGAATTCCACGTCCTACGGCAAGGACCTGCCGGGCGACCGGCCACTGGAGGACCTGCTGACCGCGCTGGCCGGTGTCCCCGGGATCCTCCGGGTCCGGCTGTCCTACCTGCAGCCGGCAGAGACCCGACCCAGCCTGGTCACCACCATCGCCGACACCGTGGGGGTCGCCGACTACTACGACATGTCGTTCCAGCACGCCTCCGAACCGGTACTGCGGCGGATGCGGCGGTTCGGTTCCCGGGCATCGTTCCTCGGGTTGGTCGACCAGATCCGGGCGGCCGCTCCGGCAGCGGGCATCCGGTCGAACGTCATCGTCGGGTTCCCCGGCGAGACGACTGCCGACCTGGTGGAGTTGGAGAAGTTCCTGATCGGCGCCCGGCTGGACGCCGTCGGCGTCTTCGGTTACTCCGACGAGGACGGCACCGCTGCGGTGGAGCTGCCCGGCAAGCTCGACGCTGACGAGATCGCCGAACGGGTCGAACGGGTCACCGCGCTGGTCGAGGAATTGTCCGCCCAACGTGCCGAGGACCGGATCGGCACCGAGGTCACGGTCCTGATCGACGACCTGTCCGACGGTGTGGTCGGCCGCGGCGAACATCAGGCGCCCGAGGTCGACGGCACCACCGCGATGCTGGATGCACCGGACGCCCGGCTGGGTGACCTGGTCCGGGCGGTGGTGGTCGGCACCGATGGGATCGACCTGATCGCGCAGGCGCTGGAAGTGCTGCCGGGCCCCGACTCCGAGCGGTACAGCCGCGCGGTGGCGGCTGCCCGATGACCGGGGTTCCGCCGCCGCGGGTGTCGCTGTACAACCTGCCCAATGCGTTGACGGTCTCCCGACTGATCCTGGTGCCGGTGTTCCTGCTGGCCCTGTTCGCCCACGGCGGCCACGACACCACCTGGCGATGGATCGCGTTCACGGTGTTCGCGGTGGCCGCGATCACCGACCGCTTCGACGGGCACATCGCCCGGCAGCGCGGCCAGGTCACCGACTTCGGCCGGATCGCGGACCCCATCGCCGACAAGGCGCTGACGGGTTCCGCTCTGGTGGGGCTGTCCATGCTCGGCGACCTCCCGTGGTGGATCACCGTGGTGATCCTGGTCAGGGAGATCGGCATCACCCTGCTCCGGTTCGCCGTCCTGCGGTACGGGGTGATCTCGGCCAACTCCGGCGGCAAGCTGAAGACCCTGGTGCAGATCCTGGCCATCGGGCTCTACATCATGCCGCTGGGCTCGTGGTGCGACTGGCTGCGCTACGGCCTGATGGGCGCGGCACTGATCCTGACCGTGTGGACCGGGCTGGACTACGTGGTCCGAGCGTTCGCGATGGTCTCGCGTGCCCGCCGGACCGAGCAGGCCGGGCCGACCTGACCGTGCACGGCACCGACCCGAGCACGTGCGACCCCGCCGACCACGCCGCGCCCGCCGACCCTGCCCCGGCCGACAACTCCACCGGGCTGCCGACCCCGACCGGCCTGAGCGCCGCCCGGATCACTCGGCTGGTCGCCGCTCTCACCCGGCGCGGGCTCACCGTCGCGACCGCGGAATCCTTGACTGCCGGGCTGCTCTCGGCGGTGCTCACGGAGATCCCGGGCTCCAGTGCGGTTCTTCGCGGCGGTCTGGTGGTCTACGCCACCGAGCTGAAGACCGCCCTCGCCGGTGTGGATGCGGATCTGCTGGCTGCCGGGGGAGCAGTGCAGGCGGAGGTCGCAGCGCAGCTGGCCACCGGGACCAGGAAGCGCTGCGGGGCGGACATCGGGGTCGGGCTCACCGGTGTCGCCGGCCCCGACCCGCAGGACGGGGTGCCGGCAGGCACCTGGTTCGTCGCCCTGGCCGACAGCTCCGGCGTGCACGGCCGGCATCAGCGGCCGACGGAGCGCCTGACCCGGGCCCAGGTGCGTGGTGCAGCAGTCACCGCCGCCATCGAGTTGCTGGAGGCGGCCGCCGAACGGTGACACCGGCGACCATGCCGCAACGGGAACAATCTTGCGCTCCGGGTCGTTTCGCCCACAGCGGACTTCGTCGCCGGGAGCACTGTCAGCGGTGCGGGGTAGCGTTGTCCACAGCAACTGAGGGAGGAGGTGCGACGTGCTGCTGCGTGATGCTCTCGGGGAAACCCTGCGTGATGCCCGGACCCGTCAGAACCGGACCTTGCGGGACGTGTCGACAGCGGCGAACGTGTCGCTCGGATACCTCTCCGAGGTGGAGCGCGGACGCAAGGAAGCCTCCAGCGAACTTCTCGCCTCGATCTGCGACGCCCTCGACGTCGAACTCTCCGAGGTGCTCGACACCGTGTCGCGGACGCTGCGCACCGGTGCCCTGGTCGGGGCCGGCAAGCCCGATGTCACCTCCAACTCGGCCAAGGCCGGACTCGAGCCCAGGCGCCAGTCGATGGATGCGTCGCTCCGCATCGTGCTGCCGTACTCGAACCGGACCGCCTCGGTCAACTGACCGCAGGGCACGCCTCGGCGTGCAGCGGCCCGTTTCGCGCCGGACACCACTGAGCCGGACAACACGCGCCGGACAACCACCGAGCCGGACAACACTCGAGCCGGACAACACTCGGCCGGACGATACTCATGGGCATGAGCGTTCTCACCGATCTGCATGTCAGCGCTTCCGAGACCATGCGCCGCGTGCTGTTGGAGGTCCGCACCGAACACCTCGACGTGGCCACTCCGTGCACCGGTTGGACGATGGCGGACCTGCTGGCCCACCAACTCGGCCAGGAGCTGGGGATGGCCGGCGCTCTTGGCGGCCGCAGTCGGGAGCTCGCCGACTGGGTACCGGTGGACAGTGGCGAGCAGGCCCCGGAGATCCTGACCCAGGCGCTGCTCCGCACGGACGCCGCTCTCGAGGAGTTCTCCGACCCCGATGCCGGTGAGGTCTGGATGCCCGAGATCCGCCCGCAGGCGCCGCTCGGCGTCCAGTCCGCACTGCGCGCCCACCTGCTCGATCTCGCGGTGCACTCGTGGGACATCGGCGTCTCCATCGGGCATCCGCCGGTGATCGACCCTGACGTCGCGGACCTGGTGCTGGAGGTCGCTCGCGGCATCCCGGCGACCGCACGTGAGAAGTCCGGTCACTTCACCGAGGTCCTCGACGTTCCGGCCGGGGCAGCCGCCTTCACCGAGTCGCTGCTGCTGTGCGGCCGGGACCCGGGGTGGACACCGCCGCCGGCGGCCTGAATCGTCCGCCGCTCCCCGGCAACTCAGACCGTGAGCACCCGCGGACCGTCGGCGGTCACCGCGATGGTGTGCTCGACATGTGCTGCGCGCGAACCGTCGGCCGTGCGGATGCCCCAGCCGTCAGCGAGATAGCGGTAGTCGGACCGACCGCCGGCCTGCAGCATCGGCTCGAGGGCGAGCACCAGACCCGGACGCAGTTCCAGCCCACGACCGGCCGGACCTTCATTGGCCACATGCGGCGGAGCGTGCATGGTCCGACCGATGCCGTGGCCACCGTGGTCGTTCAGCATCCCGTAGCCGGCCTCGCGGGCCGGGCCTTCGATCGCGGCGCCGATGTCGCCCAACCGGGCGCCCGGAACCGCAGCTGCGATGCCGGCATCGAGCGAGCGCCATGCCGCAGCAACGAGGTCCGCGTCCCCGGTCGCCGCGGCCCCGACCGATACCGTCACCGCCGCGTCAGCGCACCAGCCGTTGAGCAGGCAGGCGAAATCGATGGAGACCAGATCACCATCGCGGAGGGCCCGGTCATCCGGGATCGCGTGCACCACCACGTCGTTGACGCTGACGCAGAGCACCGCCGGGTAGGGAGTCGGCGCCCACCGGGGGTGGTAGTCGCGGAATGCCGAGGTCGCCCCGGCAGCGGCCATGACCTCGTCGGCGACCAGATCCAGGTCCCGCGGACTCGCGCCGGGACGGGCGGCCGCCGCGGCCGCCCGCAACACGGCAGCCACCACCGCGCCGGTCGCCGCCATCGCGTCGATCTCGCCGGAGGTGCGGGTCTCCACCCGCGGACTTCGTCGCAACATGCCCGTGCTCCCGTTCTGCTGTCCGGTGGCCAACCCGCCGGCACCGGTATTACTATCACAGTCATGGTACGTATCCCGCTGAGCCCCGAGCAACGTGCGTCCGGCATCAGACTCGGCCGCGAGCTGCGGGCCGCGCGTGGTGCCCGCCCGATGACGGAGATGGCCGCTCGCGCCGGAATCTCCGTCGAAACCTTGCGGAAGATCGAGACCGGACGCATCCCGACGCCGTCCTTCGCCACCGTCGCGGCGCTCGCCGTCGCTGTGGGCGTCTCGCTGGACGAACTCGCTGCCGGCCTGCAGACCCCGCTGGCCGAGTCGGCGCAGGGCCTCGCGAGTGCGTGAAGCGGCGTTCGCGCAGATGGCTCCGACTTCCATCTCCCTGACACCGATGAGTGCGGATGACGCAGACGCGGTGCTGGCCATCTACCGGGCGGGCATCGACACCGGTCACGCAACCTTCGAGACCGCCCCGCCGTCATGGTCGGAGTTCGACAGCTCCCGACTGCCCGGACATCGAATCGTGGCCCGTGACGCCGACGGCGCCGTGCTCGGCTGGACCGCAGTGAGCCCCACCTCGAGTCGACCGGTCTATGCCGGCGTCGTCGAGCACTCCGTCTACGTCGCGGAGGCAGCCCGTGGCCGGGGGATCGGCCGGGCCCTGCTGGCCGCGCTGATCGACTCGACCGAGGCCGCCGGCATCTGGACCATCCAGTCCGGGATCTTCCCGGAGAACCTCTCGTCCCTTGCTCTGCACCGGACCGCCGGATTCCGCGAGATCGGCATCCGGGAGCGGGTCGGACAGCAACACGGTCGGTGGCGGGACGTGGTGCTGATGGAGCGCCGGAGCACAGTCGCCGGTCGCTGACGCCGAGTCGGCACGCACCCGCGGCCGGGCACGATCGCCGCACCACAGCGCAATGCAGTGCAGTCGCCGGGCGCTGGCCACCCTGCGATGATCGGCAGGTCACCCGCATCGGAGGAGTATCCGTGGATCTGAAGTCCGAATCCCTTGCCATGGCCGGCGACCTGCGTGACCTGCGCCGCGCCCTCCACGCCATCCCGGAGGTGGGGCTCGAACTGCCCGCAACGCAAGCGGCGGTGCTGGAGGCGATCGACGGGCTCGGGCTGGAGATCACCACCGGGACCGCGCTCAGCTCGGTGACTGCAGTGCTCCGCGGCGGCCGGCCGGGTCCCGCGGTGCTGCTGCGCGGCGACATGGACGCACTGCCGGTGGTCGAGACCACCGGCGAGCCCTTCGCCCCGACGCCGGGATCAGCACACGGCGATGCCATGCACGCCTGCGGGCACGACCTGCACATGGCCGGTCTGGTCGGGGCCGCGCGGCTGCTCGCAGCGCATCGTGACGAACTTCCCGGTGACGTGGTGTTCATGTTCCAGCCCGGAGAGGAAGGCTTCGACGGCGCCCGGTACATGGTGGACGAGGGCGTCCTGGACGCTGCCGGCTCCCGTGTGGTCGCCGCGTACGGGCTGCACGTGTTCTCGCGTTGGTTCGGGCACGGCATCGTGGCGGGCCGTGCCGGGTCGCTGATGGCCGCCTCGGCGGCGCTCTATGTCCGGGTGAAGGGCGCCGGCGGTCACGGATCCTCGCCCCACATGGCCAAGGATCCCATCCCGGCCGCCGCCGAGATGGTGACCGCGTTGCAGACCATGGTGACGAGAACCTTCGACGTGTTCGACCCGGTGGTCGTCACGGTCGGTAGCTTCCACGCCGGGTCGAAGCGCAACATCATCCCGTCCGAGGCGGTGTTCGATGCCACCGTCCGGTCGTTCTCCGCCGAGGCCGCCGAGAAGGTGGCCGCCGCCTGCGTGCGCGTCTGCGAAGGCATCGCCGCCGCACACGGCCTGGAGGTCGATGCGGGATTCGAGGGCGAATACCCGCTGACCGTCAACGATCCGGAGGAATGGGAGTTCGCGAGGGCGACCGCAGCCGACCTGTTCGGCGAGGAACGCCTGCAGGACATGCCGAATCCGATGGCCGGATCCGAGGACTTCTCCCGGGTGCTCAACGAGGTGCCCGGCGCCTACCTGTTTCTCGGTGCCACGGTCGGCGAGATCGAGGAGTCCGCGGCCAACCACTCGCCGTTGGCCCGGTTCGACGACGACGTCCTTCCGGATGCAGCCGCGCTGCTCGCGGAACTGGCGGTCCGGCGGCTGGCCAGGAGCGCCGAGTGACCCGCACCGTCTACGCCGGCGGCCAGATCTTCGATGGAACCGGCGCCGCACCGTTTTCCGCGGATCTCGCGGTCGACGACGGCGTGGTCGCCGAGATCGGCACCGGGCTGGACGGTGACGAGGTCGTCGACTGCACGGGGGCCACCCTGCTGCCCGGACTCATCGACTGCCACGTGCACGTCTGCATGAGTGGTCCGGACGAGTTCGCGTTGCTGCACCAGCCGTTCTCCTACGAGTTCTTCGAGGCCGCGGTCAACCTCCGACGAACCCTGCACACCGGGATCACCACCGTGCGGGATGCGGGTGGCGCCGATCTCGGCATCCAACGGGCCGTCGAACGCGGGTTGATCGAGGGCCCGCGGATGCAGATCTCGGTGGCGATCATCTCGCAGACCGGTGGTCACGGGGACGGCTGGCTGCCTTCCGGACTGTCCAGTCCGGTGCTGCTCCCGCACCCCGGCCGACCGTCGGCGGTCGCCGATGGTCCGGATGAGATGCGCAGAGTCGCAAGAACTCTGATGCGGTCGGGGGCACAGGTGCTGAAGGTCTGCACCACCGGAGGAGTGCTCTCACCGCTCGATGACCCGCGGCACAGCCAGTTCACCCCGGCGGAGCTCGGGGTTCTGACCGCCGAGGCGGCCATGCAGGGCCGGTACGTGATGGCCCACGCCCAGGGCGCCGAGGGCATCAAGAACGCGGTCCGGGCCGGCATCCGCTCCATCGAGCACGGCATCTACGCCGATGACGAGGCGATCGAGCTGATGGCGCGACGAGGCACCTACCTGGTGCCGACCCTGGTGGCGCCGATGGCCGTCATCCGGGCCTCCGAGTCCGGGGTGGACATCCCGGCGCGGGTGGTCGACAAGGCGCGGGAGGCAGCCGCTGCCCATCTCGATGTGGTGCGCAAGGCGCATGACGCTGGAGTCCGGATCGCGATGGGAACCGACTCCGGCGTCGGCCAGCACGGCACGAACCTCGAGGAGCTCCCGTTGATGGCGGCTGCCGGCCTGAGTCCCGCCGAGGTGCTCGCCGCAACCACGTCGGTGGGGGCCGAGCTGCTCGGGTGGGGCGACTCGATCGGTCGGCTCGAGCCGGGATTCGCGGCGGATCTGCTGGTGGTCGACAGCGATCCGTACGACCTCGACGCGCTGCCGGCCGGGATCCGCTCGGTGGTCCAGGCGGGTCGGCCGGTCCCGCGCTGAATGCCGGCAGGGTTCTGCCGGACACCCGCCGGGCCGGGCCGACCGGTGAGCAGATGAGCCCTGGTGCGGAGCAGGTCCAGCCGGTCCCGGCGGGCTCGGCGGCCGGTGAGCACATCACCCGCTGGGCTCTTTCCCTGCCCGCGCGGGCACCCGTAGCGTCTGCGGTGCCGGCCGATCCAGGGGCTGCGCAGGGGCGGGAGGATCGCTGTGGTCGTCAGCGCTGAACCGACCGGCACCGGGCGTCACGGCCGGGTCCTCGAGCACTACCCGGACAACCGTCACCGGATCGGCTACCTGGTGATCACCGCGCTGGCCACGGTGGTGCTCTACTACCAGAGCTTTGCTGCCGGAACCGTTGCCACGCATGTGATCACGAGCTACCAGATGTCGTTCGTGTTCTACGTCAACATCACCGTTGTCGGGTTCCTGCTGGGTGCGGCGACCGCCGTCGCGGCCTCGTTGGCCGACCGGTGGGGCCGGGTGAATCTCATCGTCATCGGTCTGCTGGTGGTCGGCGTCCTGGTCGCCTTCGTGCAGCCGCACACGACGGACAAGTGGGCGTACGGCGCGGTATCGGTGGTGATCGGGCTGGTCGAGGGGGTGGTGCTGGTGGCCACTCCCGCGCTGATCCGGGACTTCTCGCCGCAGTTCGGGCGGGGCGCCGCGATGGCGCTGTGGACGCTCGGGCCGGTGCTCGGGGCGCTGACCGCGTCGGCGGTGTCGTCGGCGACCTTGGACCATCTCGCCGACTGGCGGAGCCAGTTCACCATCGCCGGGATCGTCGGACTGGCCATGGCGGTGGTCGCCTTCGTCGGTCTCCGCGAGCTCAGCCCGCAACTGCGCCAGCAGCTCATGGTCTCGCTGCGCGATCGGGAACTCATCGAGGCTCGGGCGCGGGGCATCGATGTGCAGGCCGGCCTGGCCCACCCGTGGCGGCAGGTCCTGACGCCGCGGATCATCGGCGCGTCCGTGGCGATCAGTGTGTTCCTGCTGTTCTTCTACGCGGTGATCGGATTCCTGGTCCTGTATCTGGCGTTGAGCTTCGGATACCCGGCGTCCAGGGCCAACGCCCTGGCGAACTGGTTCTGGGCGGGGATGGCGGTATCGCTGGTGGTGGTCGGTGCGCTGTCCGACCGGCTGCGGGTACGCAAGCCGTTCATGCTGGGCGGCGCGATCGGCGGGATTGCCACCAGCTCGGTGTTCGCGGTGCTGGCTACGCGATCGGAGACCGGCTTCGGCACGCTCGCGGCGGTGCTGGCCGGCACGGCGGTGTTCATCGGCATGGCGTACGTGCCGTGGATGGCCGGGTTCACCGAGACCGTCGAGGCGCGGAATCCGGCGCTGATCGCGACCGGCCTGGCGGTGTGGGGCGGAGTGCTGCGGCTGGTGTCGGCGGCGTTCCTGTTCTGCGTACCGCTGATCGTGACGTCGGTGACGCCGTTGATCGACCACGGCCCGCACTTCGCGGAATTGGTGGCGCACTACCCGGAGGAGGTCGCTACCGCGAGGGCGATCGAGCCGGACACCCTCACGGCGCTCATCGCGAACCAGAAGGACTTCGCCGCGATCGGCGCCGCGAGCCAGCAGGTCGCCGCCGCGCTCGACGTGTCGCCGTTGGCTGCGTTGCAACGACTGTCGGCGCTGTCCGACGTGCCGCCCACAGACCTGGAGTACCTCTACACGTACGGGCCGGAGGTGCTGCAGGCGCAGCAGGACAACCCGGCGCAGTGGCAGCGGATGTGGTGGGTGACGGTGCTCGGCATGGTGGCGTTCATACCACTGATCGGCACCGTGGTGGGGGAGTGGCGGCCCTCCCGGGCCCGCGCGAAGGCGAAGGCGCACGACGAGCTGGTGGCCGCAGAACTGGCCCAACTCGAGCAGGCGAAGGCACGCTGACCTGGCCGTGTGCGAGGGCCCCGGGTGCGGCACCGCGGGCGGCCGACTCGACCATCGCCGCCGGGGCCAGCCCGCGACCCGTCAGCCGACGTAGACCTCACCGTCCGCCACCGTGACCGCGATGGCCGGGAGCGGCGATACCGCCGGTCCCTGCAGAACTGCTCCGGTCACCACGTCGAATACCGACCCGTGCCGCTGGCACACTCCGTTGCCGGCGACCGGCCCCCCTTCGTGGGTGCATGTCGTGGTATGAGCGACAACGGTTCCATCGGAGGCCGCGAGCAGGATGTCCCCGCCGGGGCCGGCCACCACGAGTCCGCCGCTCGCCGGGATGTCGCCGACGGCCGCGACCACGGTGCCGGTGGGCCGCGCCGCAGACGTGGTGCGGGATGTGCTGGCGCGTGTCGAGGTGGTCTTCGAAGGTGGTCTGGTCGAGGAGACGCGAGACGACGTCGACTCGGACGTCGTCGCCTTCGAAGCGGTGGTCCGAGACACCGTGGTGCTCGAAGCGGTGGTTACCGACGCCGTGGTGCTCGAAGCCGTGGTCGCGATGCCGGAGACCGGGGTCGTCCTGGCCGCACTCGAACGAGCCGCCGGATTGGCTCCGGACGTGCCGGCGCCGCTCGGGGCGACGGCGCCTCCGCTTCCCGCAGGGACGCTCGCCGTGGACGCTCCGGTCTCCGGCGCAGCTGCCGGCGAAGCCGAGCACCCGGCACACACGGCCAGGAACGCCGCGCCGGAGGCGGAAAGCATCACCCGGCGGGTCAGCGGACGTCCCAGCTCGCCGCTGACGGAGCCGGGCGTTGAACCTGCGTCGTAGGACATCGTTCCTCCGTGGTAGCTGGACGTGACATCACGCCGGCGATGGACTGCGGTGGGCGACGCTGCCCCGGTGACCACTGTTCCTTGCACGCCGGTGAGCCCGGAAAGGTTCACCGGTCCGGTCCGGGCTTGGCGGGTGGTCGGGCACGGTGGGAAGTCGACCATCGGCGCCGCCGGCCCCTGGCTCGTCGCCGCAGTCCGGCCCGTTTGGCAGCCCGTTTCGGAGCGCGTTTCGGAGCGCGTTTCGCAGCGCGCGCCGAGGCTGCGCCGCCCTAGCCGTGCCCGCACAATCAGGCTGCGACGCCGGTTCCGGTCGGCTACCGTGCCCCGAGACGCTGTGGGAGGTAGTGGTGCGGCACATGGATCAGGTTCTGGTCTTCGACGCGGACGACACGTTGTGGCACAACAGTATTCTGTTCGAGCGGGTGATCGACGACTTCACCGGGTGGCTGGCGCACCCGACCCTCGATCGCGCGGAGATCCGCGGCATTTTGAACGAGATCGAGGCGGCCAACACGGTAGCCCACGGGTTCGGCACCGAGGTGTTCCTGCGGAGTCTCGGTGACTGCTTCGAGCGGCTCTCCCAACGGCCTCGTACCGAGGGAGATCTGCGCGCGATTCGAGAACTGGCCACCGCCCTGGTGGAACACCGGATCGATCTGCTGCCAGGCGTCACGGAGACGCTCGTCGAGCTCGGTTCCAGACACCGGCTACTGATGTTGACGAAGGGCGAAGCCGGCGAGCAGCGACGCAAGATCGACGCGTCTGGTGTAGCCGGCTTGTTCGAGAGTGTGCACATCGTCCCCGACAAGACGCCGCAGACCTACCGAACGTTGGCCGCAGAAAGGGATCTGGACCCGGCGGTGACATGGATGATCGGCAATTCGCCGAAGTCCGACATCCTGCCGGCACGGGCCGTCGGCATGCGGGCCGTGTTCATTCCCAATCCGGACACCTGGCTGCTCGAGTTGGCAGAACTCGACGTGGCCGACACCGGTGTATTGACACTGCAGGCGTTTCCCCAGCTGGCCGAGCACTTCTGAGCGACCCTGCAGTTGCGTTCCGACCGCCGCCGAGCGACCGGCGCGCGGGCGGGCGCCGGGCGCGTAGGCGTCAGAACGGCGGTGACGCATTGCGACGAGCGAGATCGGCTGCATCGAACGACTTTCCCAGCGGCAGGTCAGGCGGATGGTCGGTGTAGGAGCGGCCGAGCGGGCTGGTCCAGTTCATGGTGTTGCCAGTGCGGACTGCGGACCAGCCGGTGAAAGTCTTCGCCCGATGGTGGAATCGACAGAGGCAGTCGAGATTGCATGGACAGGTGACGCCGCCAGCGCCGCCGTCCGACCGGTAGGGATCGCGATGGTCCAGGTCGCAGCGTCGCGCGATCATGCCGCAGCCGGGAAAGCGGCAGCGTTGGTCGCGGGTACGGACCTGGTCGGCGAGCGCGACGGGTGGTCGGTACACCCGGCGGCCGTAGTCGACCTCGGTGCCGCAGTCCCGTCCGCCGACGCATCCCGGATGGCACACCGGATGGTCGCTCGGATCCCGCTGGGCCAGCTCTCCAACCAAGGGTGGATCGCCGGCACTGACGAGGACGCTGGAGCCGGCGGCAGACGCCGACCGGGTGGCAATCAGACGGACAGTGCGGGCGGCTGAGGCCAACGAGCGAGCGAGATCTGCGGTGATGGAGCCGTGGCCGGACAGCAGCCCGAAGCAGTTGTCCAGCCCGGCCAGGGTGGACATCGATACGGTGACATCGAGGTTCACCTGGATCGCCGGACTCAAACCTGCGGGTTCCGACGGCCTTCGGCCAGGACGACGGAAGGCCGTCGACGCGCTTGTCAAAGGGTTGTCGGGACTCGCGTAGTCGGTAGCTGATCTGTCGTAGGCGCTCTCGCTGTCGCTCCGGTCGTCAGCGCAGTTCTGGCTGGACCTGAAGTCGGTCGCGTTTGGTGTGCGGGCCGAGCTGGTGTTGTCGGTGTTCTCGACGTTTGCAGAGTCGTTGTCGGTGTTGTCGGTGCTGTGGCCGTCAGCAGAGTCGTTGATGGTGTTGTCGGTGCTGTGGCCGTCAGCAGAGTCGTTGATGGTGTTGTCGGTGCTGTGGCCGTCAGCAGAGTCGTTGACGGTGTTGTCGGTGCTGTGGCCGTCAGCAGAGTCGTAGACGGTGTCGCCGGTGCTCTCGAAGTCACCGGAGTCGTGGTCGGTGTTGCCAACGCGCCCGCCATGAGCGCTGCATTCGTCGACGTCGGGGCGCTCCGCGGCATTGCCTCGAAGATCGACGTGGCCGGTTTCGGCGAGTCCGGCGAACAGGTCGGCGAAGATGTCGGCGCGTACCTGGTTGGGGCCGCGGCCCGACTTTGCGTCGTCGGGGAGGTGGTCGGCGATGTCGTCGAGAACCGCCAGCGCGAGCAGGGCCTTCCCGGCGTCCAGGTCAGCGTGGAACCGAGCCAGATCGGCCCCCAGGTTCCGGACTCCGACTCCACGCCCCTGCCGCGCCGACTCGGCTCTGTCCGCGGCAGCGTCCGGGTCGAGAACAATGGCCGCAGCGATCGCGCGTCGCCCGAGCTCGCCCGGGGACACTGCCGCAGCGAACGGCAGCACCGCCCGTTCCACAGCCCTTTTCAAGTCCGCCGACAACCCGTTGACGGATTCGGCGATGACCCTGGCCCGGACTCCGTCGATCTCGCCGGCCTCCAGGGCAAGAAGCGTGTAGGGCAACTCGTCGACAAGCTCCAACGCCCGGTCGAGCCTGCGACGAGCGGTGATCGGAGCCACCAGCATTGCCGCGGAGACCTCCGGCTCGGCGAAACGGGCGGCGTGCGCGGCGACAACCGCATCCCAAGAGGGATCCCCATAGACGGCGGAATCGCTGTAGGCGCGGTCCTGGTCGCCGAGATCCTGATCCGAGGGTTGCAACGGGTGATCGGCGTGCACCGAGAGGTCAGAGTCGGCCGACATCGCCGCGTCCAACACCTCGGAGAGCGGGACCGCCACCCCTGGGCGAGCGAATGCCGCCAGCCAGCGGGCCTCCTGCGCCGTCGCCCACGCCATCAGTCGCCCGGCGGCAAGGAAGGCCTCCACCATTCCGCCGGCCGGAACCGGCTCCTCGGAGGCGGCCAGGGCGTCGAGCAGCAATAGCGATGCCTCCGCCGACCTGGTCGGCAGCGCCGCGACAATCTGTTCCACGGTCGGCTCGGGAGCGGTGTCGCTGTGGATCAGCCGCAATGACGGGACCAGGCGCACGGGCGCCTGTGGTGGATCGTCCGGGCCAGGCTCACGCATCTGTCGCGCGCTCGTCATAGCTTCCCCCTCCCCTTATCCGCTACTTTAATACGAACGCCTGTCCTAGTCAATACCCTTGCCAAGAACGGTCCGAAGGTTCGACGGGATCAGGACATCACAGGGGTCCGGCAGGCCCGGTCCGGCAGCCCCGGTCCGGCAGCCCCGGTCCGGCCAGCCCCGGTCCGGCAGCTCGGTCCGGCAGCGCCGGTCCGGCAGCCAGGAGGGCCGGGTACCGACATGCACGCGCTCCGACAGCCCCGAGGGCCGGGTCGGCGTTCGACGAACCCGCCATGCCTCCGGCCACCCGTGAGTCCGATCGAGACCCGGCCCACCCGCCGGAACGGTGCTCAGCGGCTACGGAGCTGCCCGACCCGACGGGTCGCGAAACACCCCGGCCGGATCGTATCGCCGGCGGATCCTGTCCAGTTCGGTCTGGGTGTCCGGCGACCATGCGGTCGCCGGATGTCCCGGAGACGCCTGCACCCCGATGAAGTTGATGTTGGTCTCCGGATACCGCCACGGCTCCAAGGCAGCATGCACTCCGGCCGCCGCCCGTGGGATGCCGCGCTCGAACTCTGCGGGATCGACACCGACCATTCCGACGACGAACGAGGCATCGCGACCACCCACCGCCGACGGCCAGTCGTAGGTGGCCACCGCTGCGCCCAGGTGCCGGATCTCGAGGGCGACCAGCGGTCCATCGGTGCCCGGGCCGACCTCGCGCAGCAGCACCGTGATCGCGTCCTGATCCAGCCCGGTGAGTTGCAGCCCGCTGATCCAGCTGGGGCCCGGCTCGGTGGGATCGTTGTGGACGGAACCGATCTCGGTGACCGGCAGGACCCTGATGGTGTCGGCCACCGCAGGTGCGAACGCGCGTAGCGGTCCGGCGAGCTGCTCGCGGCGGTCGGTCGCACCCGGAAAAGCGAACCGCAGCAACAGGTTCCAACGACCCCGGAGCACCTCTGGAATGTCCGGCAATGGCGGGAAATGCGCGATCGACACGCTGGTCGAGACGTCCGGATCGGCCCTCGCGGTCCAGTCCACCCAGGCCCGCAGGGCGGTCTCCACATGCTCCTGCGCGATCGTCAGTGCGCCGGCGTAGATCTCGGTGAGCGGCACCAGGCCGAGCCGCACGCTGGTGACGATCCCCAACCCGTTCTTGCCGCCGCGCAACGCCCAGAACAGATCGGAGTTCTCGCGGACGTCCGCATTCAGGATCTCACCCGCTCCGCTGACCACGGTGAAGCCGAGGACCCTGTCGCTGCTCACGCCGTGGCTACGGATCAGCGGCCCGAACCCGCCGCCGAGCAGGTACCCGATGACGCCGACCCCGGGGGCGGAACCGACGATCGGGAACAGTCCGGACGGTGCGGCCGCCCGGATGACGTCGGTCCACCGCAGGCCTGCGCCGATCCTTGCGACGCGCTCGTCCGGATCGATGGCCAGGTCGCGCAGCCGACGGGTGGAGATGAAAACCCCGCTCGTGGAGGCCACCTCGGTGTGACCGGTGGACTGCACGGTGATCGGCAGTCCGCGAACTCCCGCGAACTCGACCGCCGCTCGGACATCGGCGTCGTCCAGCACACCGACGACGACATCCGGCGCGTGTCGCACCGCGGTATTGAATGCTGCCACTTCGTCGGCGTACCCGTCGTCCTCGGGTCCGAAGACCGGTCCGGATACGGCGTCGCGGAGGGCGGCGGACAGGTCGGTCACGGTCGTCGACTCCTCAGACGCCCGGACGGGCGGCGACCCGGGTGTGGGCGAGTGCGGCGAGTGCGGCGAGAGCGTCGCGAGCACGATCCACCGGGACGAACAGGTGGTCGTGATGGAACCCGGCGATCATGTTGCAGGCGATCCCGTCCCGCGCCAGCGCGGTCGACACCGCCGCCGTCAGGCCGACCGCGGCCAGATCCGAATGCACCCGCAGGATGATCCAGGATGCCCGGAAATCCGTCGCCAGCGAAGCAGTCTCGGCCTGCTGGACGGGCAGCACCAGCGTCGTGCCCTCCGGTTCACGGATGGTCGCCACCGGCGTCAACCCGACCGGGAGACCGTCATGTTCGCCGAGAGTGGCGAACACGTATTCGCCCTCCTGAAGTTGCGGCTGCAGGCCGGCCAGCAGTTCCGCGAGGTCGGTGACGGCTGCGGTGCGGCGACGATAGCTGACGTAGGTGTAGCCGTCCTGCGGGTCGGTGGCGGTTGCGTCCCACACGCCGTGGTCGATCTCCGGGAACCTGGCGTCGCCGTCGACGATCTGATGCACGTGGGTGATCTCGAGGCGGTCGGCCTGATCGATTGTCTGGGCGTAGATCTCGCCGCCGCCGAACACGATCACCTCGCCGTCTCCGGCTTCCGTGAGTGCGTCGGCCACCGAGTGGACCACCGTCACCCCGTCGTGGCTCCACTGCGGATCGCGGGTGACGACGATGCTCCGCCGTCCCGGCAACGGGCGACCGATGGACTCGAACGTCCGGCGGCCCATGACCAACGTCTTGCCCATGGTCAGGTCCTTCACCCGGCGCTGCTCACCCGGGATCTGCCACGGGATGCTGTTCCCGGAACCGATGACGCCGTTGTCGGTGACGGCGGCGAACAGGACGAGGGTCATACCGCGATCGGCGCCTTGATCAGCGGGTACGGATCGTAGCCCAGCACCGCGATGTCGTCGTACTCGATGGAATCGAGATCGGTCACATGCGAGGCTATCTCGAGGGTCGGCAGCGGACGGGGTGACCGCGTGAGTTGCAGCCGGGCCTGCTCGAAGTGGTTGGCGTAGAGGTGCGCGTCGCCGAAGGTGTGCACGAAGTCGCCGGGCTCGAGGCCGACCACCTTCGCCACGAGATGGGTGAGCAGCGCATAGGAGGCGATGTTGAACGGCACCCCGAGGAACACGTCGGCCGACCGCTGGTAGAGCTGGCAGGACAGCCGGCCATCCGCAACATAGAACTGGAAAAGGCTGTGGCAAGGCGGCAGGGCCATGTCGGCGACCTCAGCGACGTTCCACGCCGACACGATGTGCCGCCGTGAGTCAGGGGAGTCCCGCAGCGACTGCACGACCTGCGCGATCTGGTCGATGTGGCGGCCGTCGGGCGTCGGCCACGATCTCCACTGGTGGCCGTAGACCGGTCCCAGCTCGCCGTCCGGATCGGCCCACTCGTCCCAGATCCGGACCCCGCGCTCCTGTAACCAGCGCACGTTCGTCGACCCCCGGAGGAACCAGAGCAACTCGACGACCACCGAGCGTAGGTGCACCTTCTTGGTGGTGACCACCGGAAAGCCATCGGCCAGGTCGAACCGCATCTGATGGCCGAAGATGCTGCGCGTGCCGGTGCCGGTGCGGTCCGACTTGTCGACGCCCTCGGTGAGGATGCGGTCCATCAGGTCCAGGTACTGCTGCATGGCACCAGCCTAGAACTGCTGACCGACACCGCACCGGAGGCCTGCCGTTGACGTAGCAGCCGGCGATGCCTCGACGGTACGGCGAGGGTCGGCAACCCGGGCGTTGTCGGCCGCCGGCTCGTCCTCGGTGGGTTGCCCCAGTAGCGGGCGGAGCGGGAGCGGATGTGCAGATCGATCGGGTCCGGGATTTCGTCGCCATGGCGGGGGCGGATCGCGAGGTCGGGCATGACGCCAAGACTGCCCGACCGATCAACGCACTAGCGTGCAACGATGGCGACGGTCCGGATCGGGATCTCGGGGTGGCGGTATCCGGGCTGGCGGGGCGTGTTCTACCCCAAGGGTCTTCCGCAGCGCGCCGAGTTGAGCTACGCGGCCGAACACCTCACGTCCATCGAGATCAACGGCACTTTCTACGCGCTGCAGCGGCCGTCCAGTTTCGTCACCTGGCGGGAGTCCACCAGTGACGACATGGTGTTCGCGGTGAAGGCGCCACGGTTCATCACCCACCTCAAACGGCTGCTGGACGTGCAGGCTCCGCTGGCGAACCTGTTCGCCAGCGGGATCCTCGCTCTCGGCCCGAAGCTCGGCCCGTTGCTGTGGCAACTGCCGCCGAACTTCGTCTTCGACGCCGACCGGCTGGCGGCCTTCTTCGACGAGCTGCCGCGGAACACCTCCGCGGCTGCCGCCCTGGCCGGCCGGCACGACGAGCGGGTACCAGACGATCGGGCGCTGCTCGAGACCGACGCCGACCGTCCACTCCGGCACGCCCTGGAGTTCCGGCACCCGAGTTTCGCCGAGCCGCAGTCCGTCGCGCTGCACCGGGCGCACGGGATCGCCCTGGTCGCGGCCGACGCCGCCGGCTCGCTGCCGCTGGTGGAGGTGGCCACCGCTGACTTCCGCTACGTACGCCTGCACGGCCCGACCGAGATGTACGCGTCGGGGTATCCGCCGGCCGAGCTCGACCGGTGGGCCGCGAAGATCCGCGACTGGGCCGACGACCGCGACGTCTACGTCTACTGCGACAACGACGCCAAGGCGCATGCCCCTTTCGACGCGATGGGGCTGATCGAGCGGGTGGGTCAGCAATCCGGTCGCGCCCGGGCCGTTGGCCCTGAGACCCTCGAGCGATGACCACCAACGGCCAGGCGGCCGTCAGCCGCGTTTGGGAGGCGATCTCGCCCGCTGCGAGGCGAACTCTGGAGACGGAACTGGCCCCTGCCGACCTGCGCTCGCTGCAGCTCGATCTCGCCCGCACCCGGGCTGCGGAGATCACCCCGGCGACCGTGATGAGGCAGTGGGACACCGACCGGTTCGTCCGCCCGTCGGCAGCCGACCCGCGGCTGCTCCAGCACGTCGAGTCGCGACTGTGGGAGCTGCTACCCGAGCATTTCGACGGTGTGGAACTCTCGCCTGTGGTGCCGCTCGGCACCTGCTCCGCGGTCTCCACCGTCGACCAGAACCGGATCGTGAGCACCGTGCGGGGCACCGAGGTGGTCAGCGACCCGACCAATGCCCTCGCAGTCGAGGCGGCGAACCGCAGGCGTCGGCGTCCGGGCGAGCGGGTAGACCTGGCAGCAGCGCACCGGGTGCTCCGCGCCCAGAGCTTCTCGGCTCCGGGGTCGTACGCGCACTTCCGGCTCTTCGCGCTGGTGTCGTCGCTGCGCGATCGCGGCTCCGGTACATCGGAGGCGGACGTCCTCGTCGAGCATCTCAGCTTCTGGCAGCGGGCCCTCGGAGATCTCGTCGGCCGCGGCCGTCCCCGGCTGACCTGCAGCAGCTTCACCGAAGGGGCTGTGGCGGAGCGGATCACGGACACGGTGCTGCCCGCGCTCGCGGGCGGTGCGGTCCGGGTGGAGCTCGATCCGGATCGTGGACAGGGGCGCGGGTACTACACCAGCGGGGCCCTGCGGCTGCTGGCGGAGGTGGACGGGACCGAGATCGACCTGGGTGACGGAGGTTTTACCGACTGGACGGCACAGCTCACCGGGAATGCGAAGGAACGATGCCTGGTCAGCTGCGTGTCCGTTGAACGGCTGGCGGATCTCACCTGAAGCGTTGCACCGACCGTCGTCGTGCACCATGACAGCACACCGCCGAGACCCGAGGAACGAGCATGAATTCCACAACATTGCGGGCGCTGCAGGCTCCGTTGAAGGAGCAGTATCGCGCCGACGCCGACTCCGCCCTGATCACCTTGACCGCTCGCGGCTCCCTCGACGAGTCCTCGATCGCCTGCAAGGTCGAGACGGGGCGAGCTCTGGCGACCGCTGGGTTGCACCCGGCCACCGGAGGCTCCGGCATGGAGCTGTGTTCCGGGGACATGTTGTTGGAGGCGCTGGTCGCGTGCGCCGGCGTGACTCTCCGGTCGGTCGCCACTGCACTCGACCTGACCGTCCGGTCGGGGACCGTCACCGCGGACGGCGATCTGGACTTCCGCGGCACCCTCGGGGTGAGCCGGGAGGCTCCGGTGGGTTTCCGGGAGATCCGGGTGCGTGTCGAGGTGGACGCCGACCTTTCGCCTGAGCAGCTGGGCACCTTGCTACGGCTCACCGAGCGGTACTGCGTGGTCTACCAGACGATCAGAGGCGGGACGCCGGTGACCGTGTCGTTGGAGCATTCGACATGACGCCATTGCAGCCTGTGCACCGGGTCGATGACGATGAGTTGGTCGGCTACCTGAGTGCCGAGCCGGGGGAGACCGGGCCGCAGTGGGTCGCTCGCACCCTTTTCGGCAGCGCGTTGCGCAGCTTCGACCACCGGGCCGACGCCGAACGGTTCCTGCAGGTCGACGGCCTGCGGCTGCTCAACGAGAAGTGGTGGTATCCGGCCGACGAGACCGGGGACTATCAGCTGACGTTCCTCATCGAGGCCCGGCTGGGCCAGGTCAGGGTCCGGTTCGGGTACGACACGACCGACCCCGAGGTGACGCTCACCGGCGCGCAACTCGACCTGTTGACCCTTACGGTTCCGAGATGACCGAAGCTGCAGGATTCGAGACCGACCCGGGTCTGCTCGGCGATGAGCGTATCTTCGGCGCCGCAGTCGAACCGCACCGGCGGGAGTTGCAGGTGCACTGCTACCGGATGGTCGGGTCGTTCGACGAAGCCCAGGATCTGGTCCAGGAGACCATGCTGCGGGCCTGGCGCAGCCGGGAGAGCTTCGAAGGACGGTCCACCCTGCGCGCCTGGCTGTACCGGATCGCCACCAACGTCTGCCTGGACTTCCTGCGCCGCAACGCCAGGGAACCCTCGCGATACACCCCGATACCCGGTATCGACTCCGGGGACGGCGAACCGCCGGACCTCTATCCCTGGCTGCAGCCGTTCCCGACGGCGGCCGCCGAGGACACCCCCGAAGCGGCTGCAGAATCGCGGGAGACTCTGGAACTCGTGTACATCACCGCGCTGCAGCACCTTCCGCCCCGGCAGCGTGCGGTACTGATCCTGCGGGATGTGCTCGGGCTTTCGGCGACCGACACTGCGGACCAGCTGGAGATGACGGTTGCCGGAGTGAACAGCGCCCTGCAGCGGGCCCGACCGGTAGTGCGGGAGCGGTTGCCGCGCAACAGGTCCGACTGGCGATCGCCGGAGACCACCCGGCAGGAGCGGGAGGTGCTCGCACGCTATCTGGCGGTCTCCGCACAAGGGAACGTCGGGGCGATGGCCGAGATGCTGGCGGCCGACGTCGTCCTCACGATGCCTCCGAACCCGTTGTGGTTCACCAGCAGGGACGCCGTCCTGACCATGGTCCGCCCCGTGTTCGACCCGGCGTCGCCGATGTATCTGGGTCCCTGGCAGCACCTGCCGACCTCGGCCAACGGGATGCCGGCGGCGGGCGGGTACATCCAGCGCACCGGCACCACCGTGTACCGGGCACAGGTCCTCGACGTGCTGCGGATCGTCGACGGGTTGATCGTGGAGATCACCTCGTTCGAGCCGCATCTGTTCCCGGCGTTCGGATTGCCGTTGTCGTTACCCGGCGCGCTCGGCTGACGCCTCGACCTCGGCGGTGATCGCCGCGATGGCGTCGGGACCGACCCGACAGCAGCCACCGACCAGTCGCGCGCCGGCCGCGATCCAGATGCTGACCTGGTCCCCGTCGAACGACGCCGTCCCCGACCAGCTGCGGGCATCGGCGTCCCAGGTCTCGCCGCTGTTCGGATAGGCGACGCCCGGCTTGCCGGAGGCCCGGCCGGCGGCGGCCAGCAGATCCGCGACCTCGCCGGCGGCGCAGCAGTTCACGCCGACCGCGATCACCTCCGGGACGTCCGCCGCCATCGCGAACACCTCCTCGACGGGTTCCCCTGCCCTGGTGCGACCGCCCGCGCAGGTCAGCGACAGCCAGGCTGCCTGTCCGCTGCCGGCCAACTCGGCGAGCACCGCCTCGGCCTCCGCGGCGCAGGGGATCGTCTCAACCGCCAGCACATCCGCCCCGGACTCGCCGAGTACCTGCAGTCGGGGCCGGTGCCAGCGGCGGAGCTCGTCGACCGTCAGGCCGTAATCGCCTCGGTACTCCGATCCGTCGGCCAGCGCTGCGCCGTACGGGCCCACTGACGCTGCGACCCAGCGGGGCTGCGCATCATCGAAAGATGCACGCGCGCGATCCGCGACCTCGATGCTGCGCCGCATCAGGTCCGCCGCCCGGTGCCGGTCGACACCGATCGCGGCCAGTCCCTCGAACGAGGCCTGGTAGGACGCCGTGGTCGCGACCGACGCGCCGGCTGCGTAGAAGTCCCGGTGTGCAGCGGCGATCTCGTCGGGATTGTCGGCCAGCAGCCGCGCCGACCACAGCGCGGACGACAGATCGTGGCCCCTGGCTTCCAGCCGGGTGGCAAGACCGCCGTCCAGGACCACGGTTCCGGCGGCCATGGCGTGAGCGAGCGTCGGCTGCATGGCTCCACTATGGCCCGACGCACCGGTGCGGCGCCGATGGACCGGCGCCGCACCGGAACCCGGCCGGTCAGGAGACCGGGGTCTTCACCAGCGTGCAGGCCGCGTCGATCGCGAACCACTTGCCGTTGGCACCCTGACCGTCGGCATCGCCGGGCTTCTCGTCACCGGCGTAGTAGTAGAGCGCCCACTTGCCCATCACCAGCTGACGCGAGCCGTCAGGCCGCTCGAAGGTATCGACGCCGAGGCCCTGATACTGCTCAGGAACCGTGAAGCTGTCCTTGACGATCACCGGCGGCCACGCCTTGGCGCACGCGTCGAAGCAGCTGCTCTGCTTCTCCGGGTCGTCGGTGAACGCGTACAGGGTAAGACCGGTGGCGCCGACCATCACCTCGCCCAGATTCGCCACGTCGGCGAGGTTGACAGCGTTCTTGCCCACCGGGGCGTACGGGTCGACGGCCGGTGCCGGTTTCGGAGCGGGCTTCGCAGTGGAGGGCTTCGCAGTGGAGGGCTTGACCAGCTTGCCGGCCGGAGTCACCGCGAACCACTTCTCCTTGCTGCCCTGACCGTTCGCCTCACCCGCCTTGCCGTCACCGGCGAAGTAGTACAGCGGCCACTTTCCGGCCTTCAGCTGGCTGCTGCCGTCCGGCCGGGCGTCCACGCTGAACACCGCAGGGTCGAGTCCGGCCGGCAGCGGGCCGCTGACCGTGAGTGGGGGCCAGGCTGCAGCGCAGGCGGCGACACAGGTGCTGGTGCCGTCCTTGTCGTCGGTGAAGCCGTAGAGCGTGCGGCCGGTACCGCCGACGAGCACGGTGCCGAGGTCGTCGACCGTGTCGGAGGACACCGGCGGCTTGGCCGCAGTCCGCGGCGGATCGGAGTTCGGCGCCGGGCTGGACACGGTGGTCGGAGCGCTGGTCGCCCCGGCCGCGCCGGGCTTGACCAGCTTCCCGCCGGCGGTGACCGCGAACCACTTGTCCTCGCTGCCCTGGCCGGTCGCCTCACCGGGCTGCGCCGTCGCCGACGTAGAAGTACAGCGGCCACTTTCCGGCCTTCAGCTGGCTGCTGCCGTCTGCTCGCGCGACCACGCTGAATACGGCCGGGTCGAGATCGGCGGGTAGACCGCCGCTGACGATCAGCGGTGGCCATGCCGCAGCGCACGGGCCGGCGCAGGTGCTGGTGCCATCCTTGTCGTCGGTGAAGCCGTAGAGCGTGCGGCCGTCGGCACCGACCATGACGGTGCCGAGGTCGGCGACGGCGGCGGTCCTCACCGCGATCGCCGCTGCGGACGGTGCCGGCGGTGCTGACGGCGGAGTGGCCGCGGTGGCCGGCGAACCGGCGGGCACGGCGGTCGTCGCCGCGGCGGCCGAGACGGAAGGGGTGCCGGCGATAGGGGCACTGCCGCAGGCGCTCACGGTGAGTCCGGCGGCCAGCAGCAGGAACGGAATGACGGTGCGGAGCTTCATCGGTGGCCCTTTCGGGATCGGGTGCAGGTCTCGATCGGGTCGGTCCGATCGCTGCTGGAGGTACGCCCCCGCCGCCTCGATCGGTTCTCCACGAATGGCGCAGTCGGACCGGGACCCGATCGGGTGTGTTTATCCGTACCCCTGGGCATGAAGGGCCAGTACGCTGCGACCCGTGCTCAGCGCGGAAGATCTCCAGCGCTTCCGATCCGGGGAGCCGGATGCGGTGCGCGCTGTCTACCGCGAGTACGGCCGGTTGGTGTACTCGGTGTCGAAGTCGGTCATCGGCTCTGCGGAACTCGCGGAGGAGATCACCCAGCAGACCTTTCTGAAGGCCTGGCGAGCGGCGGCGACCGTCGACCCTGGGCGCGATCTGGCTCCGTGGCTGGTCACCATCGCCCGCCGCACGGCGATCGACATGTACCGCCAGGAGTCCCGGCAGAAGGCGGGCAACCTCGACGACGTCTCGGTCAGCCATCCGGCGCTGGTGGTCCAGCCGCCCTCCGTCGACCAGACGTGGGAGAGCTGGCAGGTCCGGCAGGCACTGGAGGAGTTGCCGGACGACGAACGCGAGCTGATGCGGCTGCAGCACACCGAGGGACTGAGCCAGTCCCAGGTCGCGGAGCGGCTCGGGGTGCCGCTCGGCACGGTCAAGTCCAGGACGCATCGCGCCCACCGGCGGCTGGCCGCGCGGCTCGGCTACCTCCGGGAGGGGTTCGATTGACGCAGGTGCCCGCGCCCGCGGGCGCATCGATCTGTTCGTACCCTGCATGGAGGAGGTGAGCATCATGGGCCCGTCCCGACCGGCCGACGACGACCGCGACCGGATCGCGTACCTGTCCGGTGACGCCGATGTCCGGATCAGTGACGACGCCGACCGTGCGGAGTTGGACGAGCTTCGGGCCCTGCTCGCCGACCCCGCGCTGTGGGCCGAGCCGCCGGCGTCACTGGAGGATGCCGTGGTCGCGGCGATCCAGGCGGAGCGTGCCACCCGGGTCGCGGACCTACCGGAGCCCGCTGTCGACGATCCGGCCTCGAGCCCGGTCGCCGCCGAGCGTGCGCCGGACCGGCCCGGCGACGAAGTAGCCGCCCACCGCCGCCGCCGCGCGGACCAGCGTTCGAGGTTCCGCCCGTTGCCGCTGATCGCAGCGGCTGCCGCGGTCGTGGTGATCGCGCTGACCGCATTCTTCGTGCTGCGACCCGACAGCGCGCCACGGTTCAACGTCGCGTTGTCGGCCACCGAGGTGGTTCCCGGGGCGCAGGGCAGTGCCGCCATGGTCAAGACGAACTCCGGCTGGGAGATCAGGCTGGACGCGACCGGGCTGCCCCGGCTGGACAGCGGCCGCTACTACCAGGCGTGGCTGAAGAACGCGGCCGGGGTGCTGGTACCGATCGGCTCGTTCAACGAAGGGACGAATGTGGTCCTCTGGTCGGGTGTCTCACCGAAGGACTATCCGGTGTTCACCATCACCCAGGAGGCCGCGGACGGGCAGCAGGGTTCGTCGGGGATCAAGGTCCTCAGCGGTACCGCTGTGCCTGGATGACGCTGTGCAGTGACATGTGCCGGGTAGCGCGGGCCGGTGACGCTGTGACCGGCGACTCTCAGTTCTGGCTGTACGGCCGGCGCTGCAACTCGACCGCCGGGCGCATCGCCAGCCCTCGGACCATGGCGGTTTCCCGGTGCAGGAGCGCGATCTCGAGCTCCAGCCGCGAATCGGCGGTGCCGGCTGCGAGCAACCGCTGCTTGTCCGAGTCGTCGAGCAGCATCGAGTCGGCAACCAGGTACGACAGCGCGACGGGGTCGCGGGGGAGGGCCGGATCGTCCTCGGCGTCGGAGAGGTTCTGCGCCTCGAGAAGGGCCCGGTAGTAGTCCAGGAATTGCCGCCTCACCCGATCGGCGAGCACGTCGGCACCCTCCGAGTGGGTCTCATCGAGGAATTCGACCTCGGCGCGCACCAGATCCTCACTGCTGTCCACGGTCAACACCCGAAATCGGGTGGCGCCGGTCGTGATCACCTCGAACCCGCCGTCCGGAAGCTCTTCGACCTGCCGCAACTCCGCCGTGCAGCCGACCTCGTGGAGTTCGGTGACACCCTGCGGTCCGGTCTCGCGGCCCACTTTGATGCCGACCACGCCGAAGCGCTGGAGGTCGCCCGGCTCCGCCAACAGCTCGCGGATCAGTCGCCGGTATCGCGGTTCGAAGATGTGCAGCGGCAACATCACCCCGGGAAACAGCACCGTCCCCAGGGGGAAGAGGGAGAGCGAGGGCGCGACCACACCTCACCCTACGTCCGGCCGTTTCCGGCCGGCCGGATCCGCCGCGGCACTGCCGGGTTGAGCAACGCCCAAGTCGGGGACACTGCTGAGGTGACCAGAACCTTCGGTGTCGAGGAGGAGCTGCTGCTCGTCAGCGCCGCCGACGGGCAGCCGACGCCTACCGGAACGCAGGTCGTCGAGCAGGCCTTGAGCCTGCTCGCTCGGGCGGACAATTCCTTCGGCATCTCGGCGGTCGAGCACGAATTCAAGATGGAGCAGGCGGAGATCGGCTCCGAACCGTGCACGACCACCGCGGAGCTGGCCGGTCAGCTGCGGGATCTGCGCGGTGCCGCCGCCGCGGCAGCGGCAGCGTCGGGCACCCAGGTCGCCGCTATCGCCACCAGTCCGTTCAAGGTGCGCCCGACCGCGACCGAGGATGAGCGGTACCACCGGATGAGCCTGGAGTTCGGGCTCCTTGCTCGCCAGCAGCTGACCTGCGGGCAGCACGTCCACGTCGGCGTCGAGTCCAGGGCCGAGGGGGTCGGGGTGCTCGACCGGATCGGGCAGTGGCTGCCGACTCTGCTGGCCGTGTCGACGAACTCACCCTTCTGGCAGGGGCAGGACACCGGCTACGCCAGTTTCCGCACGGTGATGTGGGGCTTGTGGCCGACCGCCGGCCCGGCCGGCCCGTTCGGGGACGAAGCGGGGTACGACGCCGCGCTCGCCGAGCTGGTGGCCACCGGGGCCGCCATGGACGACGGGATGATCTACTTCGACGCCCGGCTGTCGGCGCGCTACCCGACCGTCGAGGTCAGGGTCGCGGACGTCTGCACGGACGTGGACGACGCCGTGCTGGTCGCTGCCCTGTGCCGCGCCATGGTCGACACCGCAGCGGCACGCTGGCGGGCCGGTGCTCCACAGGCGGGAATGAGCCCGCAGATGCAGCGGGCGGCAATGTGGCGGGCGGCCAGGTTCGGGCTCTCCGATGCTCTGGTCGACCTGCCGCGGGGCGGTCTGGTGACCGCGGCCGACGGCGGTCGGCGCCATGGTCGGGGACCTGACCCCCGCGTTGACCGCGACCGGCGATCTGGACATGGTGCGGGACGGTGCAGATCGCCTGCTGCACAACGGGACCGGCGCCCAGCGGCAGCGGGCCGCGTTCTGCGGTGGCGGCGGTCTGGCCGAGGTCGTCCGGGACGCGGTCAGCCGTACCTTGCAGTGACCCGGGAGGATCGGCGCCGCCGGTGCGCTACCGCCGTCGGGGGCCGGACGACCGGCGGATCGCTCACTGTTTCCGACGTATCACCGCTGATTCCGCCATCTCCTGGCATTCCGACCGACGAAAACGCGGCGGTCTGCCAACACGACGAAAGTCATCGTCATCGAGAGCCAGAGGACTGATCACCGATGTACCGCACCACCACCCGGACCAACGCCAACCTTCGCAAGCGTGCCCGCCGTGAGATCAACCGCGCGATCAGCAACGCCGGATCCACCGGTCTGCGTGACGAGCTGATCATCATCGCGCAGCGCAGCGGCCTCATCTGAGGCTCGCCGGCGCCCCGGCGGTTCCCACCGGATCGTTGCGAGGGATGCTCTGTCGATGTTTCTCACCGAGCCGCCGGATTCCGACCTGGGTCGCCAGTTGTACGCCGGCGACCGCGAGGACGACGGCTACGTCAACAACCTCACCCGGCTGTGGTGCTGGCGGCCGGACATCCACCGCGGGTTCGCGACACTTCGCGGCTCGGTCGTCGAAACGTCCGAGTTGGCGCCCGCAGACGTCGCAGTGCTCTACGCCGCGGCCGCGGCCGCCCGTTCGGACGCATACTGCTCGCTGGCGTGGGGGAGCAGGCTTGCTGCCGAGACCGACGCCGACACCGCCGGCCGGGTCCTGACCGGCGCGGTCGAGGCCCTGGACTCCCGCACCGCCGCCCTCACCCGATGGGCCAGGCTGGTCGCCGCGGATCCGAATGCGACGACCCAGGCCGACGTCGATGTGCTGCGGGCAGCGGGCCTGTCCGACCTGCAGATCGCCGAGGCGACCATGCTGGTCGCCTTCCGCCTCGCGTTCGCCACCGTCAACGATGCCTTGGGTGCGCTTCCGGATCGTCAGCTCGCCGAGGCCGCGCCGCCGCAGGTGGCGGCGGCCGTCGACTTCGGTCGGCCACCGGATGGCGCGCTGTCCTCGTAGGTCAGTACGTCGAGGCAGGTCGGTGCGTCGAGGCAGGTCGGTGCGTCGAGGCAGGTCAGAGCGTCGAGCGCACCCAGTCCACCGGGCGCCCGACCTGCTCGAACCCGAGCCGGCGGTAGGTTCCGGCGCCCGCCGCACTCGCACTCAGGGTGGCCGGCCGATCCGGTGCGGTGTTCACTGCAGCAGCCGTCAGCAGGGCACCGATGCCCTGCCGCCGTTCGGACGCGACCACAGCAATCCCGGACACCAGCACGCCGGCGGGGTGGACCACGGCCAGTGCGGTGCCCACCGGCCGGCCAGACCGTGCCGCCAGGAGCAGGTGCAGCCCCGGCGCAGCGGCGCTGCCTCGTGGATGCAGTTCGCCCGGCGAGGCCGGAGGGGCGCCGCCGGCCGCGACAAACGCGGTGTGCTCGAACACCTCCGCGTCGAAGGTCCGCCCTACCGTCACATCCTCCAGTTCGGTGACCACGCAGCCGCCCGGCCGACGGAACATCCACGGATCGGCCGGCTGCTGTTCCCACCCGGGGATCGGGTCGAGCTCTGCCCAGCTGTCCCGGAGCGGCCCGATCAGAGCGGCCGGCAGCTCCGGTCGCGGCGTCAGGGTGATCGCACCGAGCAGAAAACGGTGTGGCACCACCGGTCCCCAGGCGAGGCCGCCATCGATCCGCAGATCGGCGTCGAGCCCGGCGTAGGCGACGGCCAACCACGCAGCCTCGCCGACGGCGCACACCGTGACGGGATCGTCGTCCATCCGCTGATCCTCGCACCGCTGAGAGATGCACGACTTCGTCGTCGACGGTCGCGTAGGTTCACCCGATGCGAGCACTGGTGTTGACCGCGCCCGGAGCTGCCGAGATCCAGGACGTACCGGCGCCGGTCGCCGGTCCCGGGCAGGTGGTGGTCGACGTGCATCGGGCCGGTGTGTGTGGCACCGACGTGGCATTCTTTCGCGGCACGATGGGATACCTGCAGACCGGAGAGGCTGCGTTCCCGCTCCGCCCCGGCCACGAATGGGCCGGGGTGGTGTCCGCCGTCGGCACCGGCGTGGCGGAAACCTGGCTGCGGACGAGGGTTACCGGCGACACCATGCTGGGCTGCGGACACTGCGACCGGTGCGCGCGCGGACTCCAGCACGTGTGCGACGACCGGTTCGAGGTCGGTGTGCTGCACGGTTGGCATGGCGCGGTCGCGGAGCAGGTGATGGTGCCGGCGAGCAGCCTGCACCGGTTGCCGGACCAGGTTTCCGACGCGGCCGGTGCCATGGTGGAGCCCGCCGCGAACTCGGCCCGCGCCGTGGGTGACGCCGGCGTCCGACCCGGTCACCGGGTCGCGGTGATCGGTCCTGGCACCATCGGACTGCTGGCGGCCGCGTTCGCCGCAACCCGCGGCGCCGAGGTCCATCTGCTCGGCCGGTCGGACCGCGGACTGGCCAGGGGCGCCGACTTCGGAGTGGCAGGTGCCTGGCGCGTCGACGCGCCGCCGGCACTCGACTTCCAGGTGGTGATCGAGGCTTCCGGCGGAGCCGGCATGCCGCAGCGGGCGGTGGAACTGGTCGAACCCGGCGGGACGGTCGCCTGCATCGGAATCGCGGGGGAGCACACCATGGTCGACACCCGACAGCTGGTGATCAAGGACGTCACGCTGATCGGCAATCTCTCCGGATCTCCGGCGATGGCGGAGACCGTCGCGGCGTTCGCCGATGGCAGTGTCGACCCCCTGCCGCTGATCGCAGCGACCGTGCCGCTGGACCAGGCCGGCCGGGTGTTGGCCGGATGGCGGCCCGACAGAGCGGGGCCGGGACCGAAGCTGCACATCGACCCACGGCCCTGACCCCGCCCGGCCGCGTCACGTCGTGCCGCGCCGATGGACGCTGATTCAGCCGGCCGGCCGTGCCTGGACCGCCAGCAGGGCCAAGGTCAACACCAGGGTGCCGGCGATGGCCAGCCCTCAAGCGGCGGCGAGCCGCAGGGTGGCGTGTCGCCATCCGATGAACCGTCCGCGCCGGTGCACAGTCGGCGGCGCGGTCCCTGCCCTCCGGGTAGGCCGCGGCCCAGCGGCCGGGTGCGGGCCAGCAGGCCGGTGCGCAGGCCGAAGTACGCCCAGAGCAACGCCGCCAGCCCGCTCGCCTGCACCAGGATGTCTACGGTCGACGCCCCGGGGCGCGCGGTGGCCTGCCACCAGGTGAACCCGGCGACGGCCGCACCCGCGACCACGGCGTGCAGCAATCCGAGCACCACAGGCGACGCGGGCCCGGTGCGCGACCGGATCTGCTGCATGGCGTCAGTCTGCGGTGTTACCGCGGTATCGGGTGTCCCGGGGTGATCACGATGCGGCGGGTGGTGGTGGCATCAGCCCACGCCCGACCCACGTCAGCGAGCTGCATCGGCCAGGCGTCGACGCTGAAGGTCCCGTTGGCGATCTCCCCGGCGAGACCGGGCAGCTCCGAGAGGATCTGCCGAGCGCCGACCGAGCCCTGGCCGCTGCCGAGGATCTGCAGCTGGGCGGCTCGCAGTGCCGCCGAGGGAATCTCGGCGGTGGCACCGGCGACCGAACCGATCTCGATCCAGGTCAGAGGTGTGGACCGGTCGGCCCGATCGGTGACGACGGCGACCATTGCTGCTGCGGCCGGTGGACCCCAGAGGTAGTCGAGCACGACGTCGACATCTGAGGTGGCGCGACCGAGCCGGCGAAGGAGGTCGGCGGCGTCCCCGTCGAGCAGCACGGTGTCGGTGGCGCCGAGAGCCGGCAACCCGGCCAGCCGCTCGGCGTTGCGGCCCGCCGCGACAATCCTGTTGGCGCCGAACAGCTTCGCCACCTGGACGGCCATCCGGCCGGCGTTGCCGGTGGCACCGAGCACGAGCACGTTCTGCCCGGGTCGAAACTGCACCCGTTGCCGCAGTGCGATCCACGACGACATCAGCGGATTCATCGCAGCGGCGACCGACACCGGATCTGCGGATTCGGGCAGCACCACGCTCCGTCGGGCGTCGATGACGGTCTGTTCGGCCATCGCACCCATGGCGGTGTCCCGCAGGACGAAGTACCGCAGCAGCCCGTCGGGCCCGCGTCCGACACCGTCGATACCCGGCACCAGCGGCAGTTCATCAGTGCTCGTGTAGTGCGACCCGTCCGCCTGGGAGCGGACCCGCGGGTGGAGTCCGGTCGCGATGACGTCGACGAGCATGTCGTCGGGAGCGGTGGGGGACGGGGTGGGGAACTCCTGGTACCGGGGAGCGGAGTCGAACGAGGTGACGACGGCGGCATGCATGGCGCTTCCTTCATCTAGTTGGTACTACGAACAATACTAGTTGGTACTACGAACTGAATCAAGTATGCTTCCGGCATGACAGTTGCCGAGTCGGGTCAGTCGGCCGACGCCGGACCGGACGCTCTGATCGATGCCCTGGTACAGACGTCGTTCGTCACCATGGCTGCGCTGAACCGGATCGGCTCCGATCACGACCTGTCGCTCACCCAGTTGCGGGTGCTGGCGATCCTCCGCGACCGGCGACTCCGGATGACCGATCTGGCCGACTACCTCGGGTTGGACAAGTCGACAATGAGCGGGCTGGTCGACCGGGCCGAGAGGCGTGGCCTGCTCGAGCGCGCCCCGCATCCGGCCGACCGACGCGCCGTCGACGTGTACCTCACCCCCGAGGGAATGGCGTTGGCCGAGCGCCTCTCCCTCCAGGTCTCGCGGTCGCTGTCACCGGCTATCGCGACGCTCGCTGCCACCGACCAGCGCCGACTGCGGACCCTGCTCTCGCAGTTGCTCGGGAATCGCTGACTGTCGCCGGCTCAGGCATCCAGCGCAGCCAGGACCATTGACATCGTCTGTTCAGCAACAACACCGGGCAGGCGGCGTGGACTCGCCGGCTCCGGGCAGGTCAGCGCGGGCGGATCGAACGGATGCGGTCGGCCCCAGCTGGTATCCCGTTCGTCACCGAACGCCAGTCGCCGTCGATGAGCACCTCGTAGGAACCGAAGGCGCACGGAATACCCGACGCCGCAAAGGCATCGGGGGAGTCGCTGAGCTGGAAGTGCAGATGCGGTGATGTCGAATTGCCGGTGTGTCCGACCCGGCCGAGGACATCGCCGGTTCCCACCATGTCACCGACCCCGACCGTCACCGAGCCCGGTGCCAGATGGACGAAAGCGGCGGTGACCCTGCCGTTCTGCACGATCACGTGGTTGCCCTGGATCGCGGCGAGCCGGCCGGGCCTGAAGGTGACGGCGTTCTTCACCCGTAGCAGCGCTTCTCGCACGGGGTGGACCCGGCTTCGTTCGGGCATCCCGTCGACCGCTTCGACAACGCGCCCGGGCATCGGCGCGTGCACCGTCTCTCCCCAGGCATAGCACTCCTCCGTGCGCACCCCGAGAAACAGCGCCCGGGCCCTGCTTGCGGGGTGCACATGGCGGCGGCGGCGCTCGTCGACCTTGACGAAGTCGTAGGCGAACCGCATCCCGAGCAGGTCCGTTCCGTGGCTGGGAATGCGGTCGGCGGGGCTGGTGATCGCCACCCAGCCCTCGCCCCTGAGCGGAAACTCCACGACAACGGCCTCGGCCAGTTCGACGTGCGGGACGCCCATCTTGGCCACACCGTCATCATGCGCCGACCCAGGACTGTGGTCGAGGGACACGGAAGGCATAGCCTGCAGCTATGCCGGTCAACTTGGCCTCGTTCGCCCTCCACGTCGATGATCTCGATCGCGACAAGGCCTTCTACGAGGCAGTCTTCGGGTGGGAGTTCGAGGCGTGGGGTCCACCCGGCTTCTACCTGATCCACACCGGGGACGCATCGTCACCGGGGATCCAGGGGATCATGCACGAGCGGGCAGAACCGCGGACGGGCAGCGGCTTGAACGGGATCGAACCGACGTTCGCGGTGACCGATATCGACGCGATCGCTGCGGCGGTGCCGGCGAACGGCGGTCGGATCACCTTCCCCACGTCCGTCATCCCGGGGGTCGGGGCTCTCCTCCGGTTCGACGACCCGTCCGGCAACGACATCGGGGCCATGGCCTACGAGATCCCGCCCCACACCTGACGGACCGGTCGCAGCCCGGTGGGGGGAGTTGACCACCGCACGGGTGGGTGGCCCGGCCGGCCCGCGCGGCCGGGGCGAACCGCAGGCAACGGCGCGCCCCGGCGAGACCGTGCGGCTACTTTCCGCGCAGGCCGACCGCGTTGCCGTCGGAGTCTTCCAGCACGCACACCCGTGCCCCGGGAGCCACCTCGCGCGGCGCATCCCGCTCGGTCGCGCCGGCGCCGAGCAGGGCTGTGCGGGCGGCGTCCAGATCGTCGACATCGGCGAAGGCCACCGGCCCACCTGCCACGTCGCCGTGCGGATTCAGGCTGATCTCGAACCCGTCGGCGGAATAGCCGACGTAATAGGGCTGGTCGGTGTGCGGCGCTCCATACAGTGCCGTGTAGATGGCCTTGGCCCGGCCGAGGTCGGACACCGGAACCACCACGCTGCGGATCGTCGTACTCATCATGAACTTCCTCTCGGGTGCTGCGGTCGCTTCGTCGCCCGCTGCAGCCAGGCTAGGGCGGCCCCGGGGCACGGCGCTTCTCAGATCCTGACCGTTCTGGCGACGAGCCGAAGCTCGCCCAGCTGGCCGGCGAGGCAAACCGGTGCCCAACCAGCATGATGGAGTCGGTCCAACCAGGCGGGCGTGCCGCTCGGTGGAAGTCAGGGGGCACCATGCACATCGGCGTCGACAGCTTCGTCTCCGCGGTCACGGATCCGACGACCGAACGGGTCGTCGGCCCCGAGGAGAGGATCGAACACCTGCTGGAGGAGATCGCGCTCGCAGAGACCTCGGGCCTGTACTCCTTCGGCATCGGTGAACACCACAGGGCCGAGTACTTCGACTCCGCCCCGCCGGTGATCCTCGGAGCGGCTGCCGCACGGACGTCGCGGATCCGGCTGGGGAGCGCGGTGACCGTGCTCAGCGCCGCCGACCCGGTTCGGGTCTTCCAGCAGTTCGCCACGCTCGACCTCATCTCCAAGGGCCGCATCGACCTGGTCGTCGGGCGCGGCTCGTTCACCGAGGCCTTCCCGCTGTTCGGGCTCGATCTCCGCGACTACGACACGCTGTTCGCCGAAAAGCTCGACCTGCTCCTGAAGATCCGCGCATCGACCCACGTCACCTGGTCAGGTCAGCACCGGCCGGCACTCACCGGGCAGGGCGTCTACCCGCGGCCCGCCCAGGACCCACTGCCCATCTGGGTCGGGGTGGGCGGAACGCCCGAGTCGTTCGTGCGGGCCGGGCTGCTCGGGCTGCCGCTGATGGTGGCGATCATCGGCGGCGAACCCCGCCAGTTCGCACCGCTCGTCGACCTCTACCGGCGGGCCGGCGCCGAGGCCGGACACGCCCCGCACGACCTGCAGGTCGGCCTGCACGTGTTCGGCTACGTCGGCGACAGCGTCACCTCCGCCGCCGACACCATCTACCCGGGATGGCATCAGATGTTCACGCAGGTCTCTCGGGAGCGTGGCTTCCGGACGCCGACACGTGCACAGTTCGACGCCACCAGTGGCCCTGACGGCGCGTTCTTTCTCGGGGATCCGGAGACCGTGGCGACCAAGTTGCGACGCGTGTCCGAGCAACTGGGCGGCGTAGCGCGGGTATCGCTGCAGATGACCAACCCCCGGCTCGCGCACGCCGACCTGTTGCGCGGCATCGAGTTGCTCGGTACCGAGGTGGCGCCGGCGGTGGCCGACGCCTGAGGCCGGCCCGGAGGTCAGTCGCTGCTGGCGAAGGCCCGAACCGGGAACGTGGCGATTCCGCGGACGGCCGGGGGCACCGCGGTGAACCGTGCGCCGGCGGGAACGGTCTCGAGTGCGGTGAGGTGCTCGACGACCGGAATGCCGGCAGCGAGCAGAACGGTGTGTGCGGGCCGCTCCCCGGTGGTGGTGTCGTCGATATTGACCGAGTCGATCCCGACCAGCGCGGCGCCACCGGCCACCAGGTGCCGGGCGCCGGCCTCGGTCAGGTGCGGATGGACCGGATCGCCATAGGTCGGCGTTCCCCAATGCCGATCCCAACGCGTACACAGCAACACCGCGACGCCCTCCAGGTCGAGCCCGGCAAACCGATCCGGGCCGATCGCCGACTCGCCACCGGCGTCAACCACGACCGCCGGCAGCAGCGCGCATCGTTGCAGCGGGAGGCGGCTGAGGTCGTCCGCGCCGCGGAACCGATGGGCCGGAGTGTCCAGGTAGGTGCCGGTGTTGGCGACCATGGTGATCCGACCGATGGTGAACTCGGTGCCGTCCGCGTAGTGCGAGCGGGACTCGTCGAAGCTCAGATGGGCCGAGATCTCCGGACCGGGCAGCCCGGGGTAGGTGATCATTCCATCGCTGATGGGGTGGCTCAGATCGAAGAACTCCATCGGTCGATCCTTGCATCGTCGCGCCGAGGCAGCACCGGCCAACCTGCCAGGCCGGCTGCCCGCGCGCACTGGCGGGGGACTGCTCGGCGCAGGCTTCTGTTGTTTCGGACTTTCCGGTTTGTTGACATAATGTGCATTATCGGCCGTAACCTGACCGACGAGGCGACGTGAGCGGCGAGAACCCGTGCGGCGCTCGCACCCTGCAAGCTCGATCCGCCTGTGCGGATGGGCGTTCTCGTCGCGTCGGCCGTCCAGCCACATCGCCGCGTGGATCACGAGCCGTGACGAGGTTTGATGCAGGCGGGTCCGGCCGACCGACTCTCGGCAACGAATCAGCGGCGCAACGAATGGGCGGCGCCGCCCGGGTCGTCCTGGGATGGTGCAGGACTGCGCACCACCGGTGGCATCCCGACTCCCGACCGGCAGAGTGCGCCCCGAGAAGCACGACCGTGCACCGTCAATCCGTCACTGTGACGGATTGACGGTGCACGGATGGGATGGTGTCGCGCCCGTCGAACTTCAGTCCACGGTCAGTGCGCGGCACCCTTGTAGGTGTACGTCCCGTTGGCCTTGATCGTGATCTTCGCCCACGGGTACGTGTTCGCGTAGCAGCCGTACTTCACCACGCAGTACTCCAGGTGCCGCTGCAGGTGGCTCCAGGCCGAGTACGCACCGACGGCCGACTTCTGGTTCACCGTCAGCTTGCGGACCGCGACGATCGACTGTTCGTGGGTGAGGTAGTCGTACCTGTTCTGCCACTTGGTGATCTTCTTCGTGGTCTTGCAGTAGACGACCTTGTGGTGCCAGATGTAGATCGTGCTGCCCAGCAACGACTTCTGCTTGTACCAGACATCGACCCACCAACCGCAGCTACCGAGGGTCTTGGCGGCCCTGGCCGTCACCGGAACCGCGGTACGACCCTTGCTCACCCCGGTCGTGACGCCCGCCGGATCGGGAACCTGCGCTGCGAGCGCCGGATCCCGGCGGATGACCGCCACATCGGCTGCGGTGTAGCTGCCCTGGTTCACCCGGGCCAGGGCCGATCCGGTGGGATCCGGCGCCGCCGCGCCGGCCGACCCGGCAGCGAGCGTTCCTCCGATCAGCGCCACGGCGATGGCGGCGACTGCCGCACTGACTGCCCTGCGGTATTTCATGGTGCCTCCCCGATCCTTCGTCACCCGGACGTGCAGGCGAGATCTGCCCCCCGGCAAGACGAATACGTTCCCCTGCGGCCACCGGTCGATGACCGCAGGGGAAACCTAGCGCCGCCAACTGCCCCGTGGTGGCGGAACCGGAAAACCGGTCGCGCGATTCGGATTCCCCTCGGATCCGACTCCGGCGACAACCGGACCGGGCGGTTCCGGATCAGGGGCGCTACGCTTCGACCTCGTCGAGCCGGCCGGTGGCCACGTCGAAGATGAATCCGCGCACCTGGCTGGTGTCCGGGATGAATTTGCTCTCCCTGATCCGCCTGATCGACTGCTGCACATCGGTTTTCAGGTCACCGAAGGACTCCGGTGACCAGGTGGGCTTGTACCCGACCTCGTCGGCGATGGTCGCCTTGAACTCGTCGTCGTGGAACGTCAGCATCCCGCAATCCGTGTGGTGGATCAGGATGATCTCCCGGGTGCCGAGCAGCCGCTGGCTGATCGCCAGCGACCGGATCTGGTCGTCGGTGACGACACCCCCGGCGTTGCGGATGACGTGGGATTCGCCCTCCTTGAGGCCCAGGATCCGGTAGACGTCCAGCCGGGCGTCCATGCAGGCGACGACCGCGACCTGCCGGGACGGCGGCAGGGGCAACGGGCCGCTGAAATTCGCCGCGTAGGCGTTGTTGTTCTCGAGAAATTCGTCGGTGACGCTCATGGGTTTGCTCCACGGGTAAGTGAAAGGGGAAGGCACACATGGGAGATGTGGCAGACACGTGCGGGTTACGGCCAGTGCTCCTGCACTCGGGCGACGGGGCCGGCGGGACGACACAGCGAGTGGTCGACGGCCACCCCGGGGGGTGAGCGCTACCGCGGCCCCTGGGGACACCACTGATCGAACGCCTGTCCGCGCCGGCCGGTCCAGAACGGCTCCAGGACGAAGCGCGGCGGTCGGGCATGGTCGGACCCCGGGTGCACCGCGGTGTATCCGCTGCCGATCAAGGCGCGCACCTTCCGGACCGGGACGTCGACCTCCGCAACGATACCCACCGCCCTTGATGCTCCCGGCGGGACCCGGTCGATGCTAGCCGGGTGATTGCGCCGACCCGGCCGATCCACCGGGGTAACGCCGTGGCAGGCTGGGCAGCGTTCCCGCCGGACCCGTTCCAGCCAGGAGTCAGTGGTGCGCGACATCGCGGTGTTCAGCGGCAGTGCCCATCGCGGGCTTGCCGCCGAGGTGTGCGCCGAACTCGGCACTCCCCTGCTGCCGGTGCGCACCACCCGGTTCGCCAACGACTGCCTCGAGGTGCAGCTGCAGGCCAACTGCCGCGAGCGTGACGTGTTCCTGGTCCAGCCGCTGGTCGACCCGGTGCAGGAGCATCTGGTCGAGTTGCTGCTGATGCTGGACGCCGCCCGCGGCGCCTCGGCCGCCCGCACCACGGTGGTGATGCCGCACTACGCCTACGCCCGCTCGGACAAGAAGGACGCGCCCCGCATCTCCATCGGTGGCCGGTTGATGGCCGATCTGATGGTCGCCGCCGGGGCCAACCGGGTCCTGGCGATGACGCTGCACTCGCCGCAGGTACACGGCTTCTTCTCGGTCCCGGTCGACCATCTGCACGCGCTGCGGGAACTCGCTGTGCATTTCCGCACCTACGATCTGACCAACACCACGGTCGTCTCGCCCGACCTGGGCAACGCCAAGGAGGCGGCCTCGTTCGCCCGGATGCTCGGCGTGCCCGTCGCCGCCGGCGCCAAACAGCGGTTCGCCGACGACCGGGTGGCGATCACCTCGATCATCGGCAATGTGGCCGGTCGGGACGTGATCGTGCTGGACGACGAGATCGCCAAGGGCAGCACCGTGATCGAACTGGTCCGGTTGCTCCGCGAGCAGGGCGTCGGCACCGTCCGGGTGGCCTGCACCCACGGCCTGTTCGCCGACGGCGCCCTCGAGCGGATCGGCGCTCTCGACGAGGTCGTCGAGATCGTCTGCACCAACACGGTTCCGGTGCCCTACCCGACGGATGGCATCCTGACGGTGCTCAGCATCGCACCGGCGCTGGCCGAGGCGATGCGGCGGATCCACGACGGCGAATCGGTCAGCGCGTTGTTCGACTCCGTCAAGCCGGTCGAGGGCCAGGGGCTGTTCTAGCGCCCTCGCACCCGGCCGCCGAGGGCCGCTCCCACTTGTGCGCGCCGCGCGCAGGGGCGAGGGTAGGCGGATGAGTCCGCGAGCGGCCTCGTCCGCACCAGCGCCCGTGGCCACCGATCCTGTCCAACTGCGCAACGTCGTCCTGGTGGGCCGCGCCGGCTCCGGCAAGACGACGCTGTTCGATCAGCTGATCGCCGACACGACCGCCGATTACCGGCCGCGGCCCGCACCGGTGGACCGTTCCGTGCAGATGTCGCTCGCAGCGATCGACCTCGGCCGGATCATCGTCAACCTGATCGACACCCCCGGCTATCCCGACTTCGTCGGCGAGCTGCGGGCCGGGCTGCGTGCCGCCGATGCCGCGGTTTTCGTGGTCTCCGCGACCGATGGGCTGGACGCGGCCACCACCATGCTGTGGAACGAGTGCGCCGCGGTGGACATGCCACGGGCGGTGGTGGTGACCCGGCTGGACGCCCAACGCGCGCACGTCGACGCGACCATCGCGTCCTGCCGCGAGGTGTTGGGCGACGGCGTGCTACCGCTCTATCTGCCGGTGCACGCCCCGGATGGGGCGGTCACCGGCAACGTCGGGATCCTGTCCCGGCAGCTCTACGACTACTCCTCGGGCGACCGGGTGGTCTCCGACATCGACGAGGCACAGACCGCGGAGATCGACGGTCCACGGAGCGAGCTGATCGAGGCGATCATCACCGAGTCCGAGGACGACGGACTGCTGGACCGCTACCTGGGCGGCGAGGAGGTCGATCTGGACGTGGTGGTGGCGGATCTGCTCACCGCCGTCGCCAAAGGCACCCTGTACCCGCTGGTGCCGGTCTCCACCGACACCAGCGTCGGTATCAAGGAGCTCTTCTATCTGATCGCAGCGGCCTTCCCGCCGCCCACCCGGCACCCGCTGCCCACCGCGACCACCATCCACGGGGTGGCTCTGGAGCCGTTGCGCTGCGACCCGGCCGGACCGCTGGTCGCCGAGGTGGTCCGGACCGCGTCGGACTCCTATGTCGGCCGGCTCTCGGTGGTCCGGGTGTTCCGCGGCACCCTCACCCCCGACACTCCGGTACACATCTCCGGTCACTGGTCGGCGTTCGCCGGCCACGACATCGCCGGCCACCCCGAGCATGACGACGATGAGCGGATCGGGGCGTTGTCCTCACCGCTGGGCGACGTGCTGCGACCCAGGGGGCCCGCGGTCGCCGGCGACATCTGCGTGGTCGCCAAGCTGAGTCACGCCGAGACCTCGGACACCCTCAGTGCCAAGGACACCCCGCTGGTGATCGAACCATGGGTGCTCCCGGAGGCGCTGCTGCCGGTGGCCATCAAGCCCCGCACCAAGTCCGACGAGGACAAGATGGCTCCGGCCCTGCAACGGCTCTCGGCCGAGGACCCGTCGATGCGGCTCGAGCACAACCCGCAGACCCACCAGGTGGTGCTGTGGACGATGGGGCAGGCGCATGTCGACGTGCTGCTGGCCCGGCTCACCGACCGGTTCGGGGTGTCGGTCGAGACCGAAGAGGTGAAGGTGCCGCTGCGGGAGACGTTCAGCGTCCCGGCGCAGGGGCATGGTCGGCACGTCAAGCAGTCCGGCGGGCACGGCCAGTACGCGGTCTGCGACATCACCGTTGAGCCGCTCCCCCGCGGGTCCGGGTTCGAGTTCGTCGACAAGGTCGTCGGCGGTTCGGTGCCACGGCAGTTCATCTCGAGTGTCGAGAAGGGGGTGCGGGCGCAGACCGAGCTCGGCTGCCTGGCCGGGCACCCGATGGTCGACCTGCGGGTGACCCTCACCGACGGCAAGGCGCATTCGGTGGACTCGAGTGACATGGCGTTCCAGACTGCAGGCGCGTTGGCGTTACGCGACGCCGCCAGCGATCGCACGGTGACCCTGCTCGAACCCGTCGACCGGGTGCGGGTGCAGGTCGCCGACGAATATCTCGGTGCGGTACTCGCCGATCTGCAGTCGCGCCGGGTGCGGGTCAACGGCACCGAGTCGGCGGAGGACGGCCACACGGCGGTGATCGCCGACGTGCCACGGAGCGAGATCATCCGCTACGCCGTCGATCTGCGCTCCGTATCCCACGGTACCGGCTCGTTCACCCGGGAACCGGCCGGCTACGAGGAGATGCCGGCGCAACTGGTGAAGACCCTCCTGACGTCGAGCTCCTGACCTCCAGTTCCTGACCTCCCGGGCTGCATCGACCGGTGGGGCGGTTACCGGCCGTCCCGGGGCTCCCGCAACAGCCGCGGCAGCAGAGCGGCCCCGGGCGGAGACACACTGCCGGCCAGGGCGTCTCCCGGGTTGTACAGCGAACATGACTTGAGTGAGAGGCATCCGCACCCGATGCACGAGTCCAACCGGTCGCGCAGTGCCTCGATCGCGCTGATCTTCTCGTTCAGCCGGACCCGCCAGTCCTTGCTGATCCGGTGCCAGTCCCCCGTCGTCGGGGTGCGCTCCTCGGGCAGCCGGCCCAGCTCGGCGCGCACCTCGTCCAGCGACAGCCCGACATTGCGGGCGGCCCGGATGAACGCCAGCCGGCGGAGCACGTCCCGCCGGTAGCGGCGCTGCCCCCCGCTGCTCCGCTCGGCCTGGATGAGACCCTCCCGCTCGTAGAACCGCAGGGCGGATGCCGCGAACCCGCTGCGCTCCGAAACGTAGGACACCGTGAGCATTCCATCCATCTGCGAAGTATCCCTTGACATGAAGTTGACTTCAAGTTCAACCATGGTCTCAGCACCCGCGGATCGAAAGGACAACGCATGCCTATCGCACTGATCACCGGCGCCTCGACCGGTCTCGGCTACGAATTCGCCGACGCGCTCGCCGACGAGGGCTGGGAGCTGGTCATCGACGCCAGGCGCGCCGACCCGCTGGACCGGGCAGCCGCCCGATTCGTCGGCCGCAGCACCGTCACCGCCATCCGCGGCGACATCGCCGACCCGGCCCATCGGGCGGCCCTGCAGTCGGCGGTCGCCGCCGGCGGGCGGCTGGATCTGCTGGTGCACAATGCCAGCACGCTGGGCCCCACTCCGTTGCCACCGCTCACCCAGCTGACTGCGACGGAGTTCGCCCGGGTGCTCGAGGTCAATGTGCTGGCGCCGGCCGCGCTCACCGCCGGCCTGCTGCCCGCACTGCAGAGGGCCGGCGGGGTCGTCATCGGGATCTCCTCCGACGCCGCGATCGAGCACTACCCGGGCTGGGGAGCCTACGGCGCAGCCAAGGCCGCACTCGACCATGTGCACGGGACGCTCGGCGTCGAGCACCCCGAACTGCACGTCTACGCCGTCGATCCTGGTGACATGCGCACCGAGATGCACCAGGCCGCCTTCCCCGGCGAGGACATCAGCGACCGGCCGGACCCGGCCACGGTGGTGCCGGCCCTGCTCCGACTGCTCGAGGAACGGCCGCCGTCCGGCCGCTACCGTGCGGCGGACTGGCAGCCGCGCCGGCGCGCGGACCGGGTGTCGGCATGACGCTGCTCACGGCCCACCCGACCACCGTCTTCCGCTCCCCCGACGACCTCACGGCCACCGAGCCGCCGGAGTACCGCGGGCTGGCCCGGGACGAGGTCAGGCTGCTGGTGGCCACCCCGTCCGGCCTCACCCACACCCGGTTCTCCGAGCTGGCCCAGCACCTGGATCCCGGAGATCTGCTGGTGGTCAACAACTCTGCCACCAGAGCGGCGGAGTTCGACGCGGTCAGCGCCGACGACGACCCGGTCGTGGTGCATGTCGCCACCGGGCTGGGCGGCCGCCGCTGGGTGATCGAGCTGCGCACCGCGCCGGACGCCGCCAAACCGATCCTGGACGCCTGCCCCGGTGACCGGTACCGCGGCCCGGCCGGAATCCGGATCACCCTCGACACCCCCTACCCGCAGCCCGACTCCTCGCCGACCGGCTCCGGGAACCGGTTGTGGCTCAGCGAGATCGACGGACCCGCCGACCTGGCCACCGAACTGCCGGTGGTCGGTCGCCCCATCGCCTACGGCTACCTCCGGGACCGGTTCCCGATCGCCGACTACCAGACCCTGTTCGCGACCCGGGACGGCAGCGCCGAGATGCCCAGTGCCGCAAGGCCGTTCACCGGCGAGCTGGTCGGCCGGCTGGCCGCCTCCGGCATTGCGCTCGCGCCGATCACGCTGCACACCGGAGTCTCATCGCAGGATGCCGGCGAAGCTCCCCAGCCGGAATGGCGGGAGGTGGCCGCGGCCACCGCGGATCTGGTCAACTACACCCGGGCGGCCGGCGGTCGGGTCGTCGCCGTCGGCACCACCGTGGCCAGAGCGCTGGAATCCGCGGTCGGACGTGACGGCCTGGTGGCGCCGGTCGCCGGCTGGACCGGTCACGTCATCGCGCCCGACCACCCGGTACGGGCGGTCGACGGGATGATCACCGGCTGGCACAACCCGGACGCCTCGCACCTGCTGCTGGTCGAGCAGGTCGCGGGCGTGGCCCTCACCCAGCGCGCCTACGACGCCGCGGTGGCCGGCCGGTACCTGTGGCACGAGTTCGGCGACTCGGGGCTGCTGCTGCGGCGCTGAGCGGGCCGCGCGACCGGTGATCATGGTGGCGGGCACCGGTTCTGCGGCGTGTTGTGACAGACACGCCGTAACAGGGGTGCCGGCCACCATGATCACCGTGGAGTGGACGGCGCACCGTCATCGGCGACTGGTCCTACCGACCCCTTACGCTCGGGCGCATGGAGCCGATCGAGGCGTTGCTGCGGGTGGCCTACCTCCAGGACCGCGGTCTGCTGCCCTCCCAGAAGACCGCGGCGTTCCTGCGGGCCGCACAGGTGTTGCGGGAACTGCCGGACGGCGAGCTCGAGCGCCGGATCCGGACCAACACGCTGAACGCGCTGCCCGGCATCGGACCGAGTACCGCTGAGGTGATCAGGCAGGCCGCTGCCGGAAAGGTGCCGACCCGGATCCTCCGGTTGGAGGAGGAGACCCGGATCGGCCAGGGTGCCGGCGCCGCTCTACGCGCCCAGATCAAAGGCGACTGCCACACCCATTCGCTCGACAGCGACGGCGGAGCCTCGATCGAGACCATGGCCAGGGCGGCGATCGCGGTCGGCCACGAGTACCTGGTGATGACCGACCACTCCCAGCGGCTCACCGTGGCGCACGGGCTCAGCCGGGAACGCCGACTGTCCCAGCTGCAGGTGGTGGCCGAGCTGAACGCCGAGCTCGCGCCGTTCCGGATCCTCAACGGCATCGAGGTCGACATCCTCGACGACGGCAGCGTCGACTGCGACGACGACATCCTCGACCTGCTCGACGTGGTGGTGGCGTCGGTGCACTCGAAGCTGACCATGGACGCCACCTCGATGACCAGGCGGATGCTCGCCGCGGTCCGCAACCCGCGGGTGGACATCCTCGGCCACTGCACCGGCCGCAAGGTCTCCGGCACCGGCCCGGCACAGAAGGTGGTGCGACCGCAGTCGAAGTTCGATGCCGCCTCGGTGTTCGCCGCCTGCGCCGAGTCCGGTACCGCCGTCGAGATCAACTGCCGCCCCGAGCGGCAGGATCCACCCGACCTGCTGATCGAGGTCGCGCTGGCGGCCGGCTGCGACTTCAGCATCGACACCGACGCGCACTCCCCCGGGCACCTGGAGTTCGTCAACCTCGGCTGCGACCGGGCCGCCGAGCACGGCATCCCTGCCGGGCGGATCGTCACCACCCGGGGCGCGGACGCGCTGGTGGGCTGGGCGGCCGGCAGCTGAGAACCGGCACCCTGGATCCGGGACACGGTAGGGAAATCCCGACTGCCCCCGGCCGGCCGAGCCGGGACGATGGCAGGGTGATGAGCATCGACAAGTACGCCGCGCCCCTACCGACCGTCGCCACCGGCAGACGGCCCGGTGGCGCAGCACCGGGGGCGGCCGGATCACCGGACCAGCCTGCCGGCCGACTCGCGATGTTCGGCTACTCGTTCCTGATGGTGGTCCTGGTCGCGTACGGCTGGGTGATCTTCGGCCTGCTGATCGCCTCCATCGTGCTGGTGGTGGTCTGGATCGGGCTGCCGATGCTGTTGTTCACCCTGCTCCTGCTGCGGCACTACACCCGGATCCATCGGCAGGTCTCCGGCCGGGTGCTCGGCACCCCGATCCCTTCGCCGTACCGGCCGGTCGAACAGGGCGGGGTGTTCGTCAAGCTGCGGATGCGGCTCACCGACCCGGCCACCTTCCGCGACGCGATCTTCCTCCTGGAAGCGCTGTCGCTGGGCTTCGCGCTGTACCTCACGGCCCTGATCGCCTTCCCGATCCTGCCGATCGGCTGGTGGGGGTCGCCGTTCCTGCTCCGACTGCAGGCGTCGGTGACCCGGATGCTGGTCGGTCCAACCGAGGAGAAGGAACTCGAGCAGCGGATCGGCCAGCTCGAGACGTCCAGGGCCGCAACGGTCGACCACTCGGCCGCCGAGCTCCGTCGGATCGAGCGCGACCTGCACGACGGCGCGCAGGCCAGGTTGGTCGCGCTCGGCATGAACCTCGGGCTGGCCGAGGAGCTGATCCGGCGCGACCCCGACGCCGCGGCAGAGCTGATCGCCGAGGCCCGCTCCTCGTCCTCGACCGCGCTGTCCGAGCTGCGCAGCCTGGTCCGCGGCATCCACCCTCCGGTACTCGCCGACCGCGGTCTGGTCGGGGGCATCGAAGCGCTCGCGCTCACCCATGCGGGTCCGGTGGACGTGGACATCCTGATTCCGGGCCGGCCACCGGCCCCGGTCGAGTCCGCGGTGTACTTCGCCGTCTCCGAGGCGATCGCCAATGCCGCGAAACACGCCGGCGGTTCGTCGCTGTGGGTCTGGGGCCGGTATGACGACGGCCACCTGCGGATCACCGTCACCGACGACGGCCGCGGCGGCGCCGTGCTCGACCCGGCCGGCGGGCTGGCCGGCCTGGAGCAGCGGCTGGCCGCTTTCGACGGTCGACTCTCGATCGCCTCCCCGCTCGGCGCGGGCACGGTCGTCACGATCGACGTGCCGTGCTCGCTGCAGCCGGTGCCCGCTACCGCGCCGCTGGAACACCCCCGCTGATCCCGGTCTCCGATCCGCCCCGCGATAGGGTCGACGGCGGATCGGAAACGGAAGGGGTTGCGGCGTGCGGGTGGTCTTGGCCGAGGACCTCGCGCTGCTCCGCGACGGCCTGATCCGGCTGCTCAAGGCACACGACATCGAGGTGGTCGAGGCCGTCGACAACGGCCCGGCGCTGGTCCGGGCGCTGGTCACGCACCGCCCGGACATCGCGGTGGTGGACGTGCGGCTGCCCCCGACGTTCACCGACGAGGGCATCAGGGCCGCCCTCGAGGCGCGCAACCAGATCCCCGGACTACCGGTGCTGGTGCTCAGCCAGTACGTCGAGCAGCTGTACGCCCGGGAGCTCCTCTCCCAGGGCACCGGCGGCGTCGGCTACCTGCTCAAGGACCGGGTGTCCGACATCAGCCAGTTCATCGAGGCGATCCGCCGGGTCGCCGCCGGCGGCACCGCGATGGACCCGGAGGTGATCGGGCAACTGCTGTCCCGGCACCGGGAGTCGTCACCGGTGGCGACGCTGACCCCCCGGGAACGGGAGGTGCTCTCGCACATGGCCGAGGGCAGGTCGAACGCGGCGATCGCCGCGGCGATGTTCATCACCGAGAAGGCCGTCGGCAAGCACACCAACTCGATCTTCGCCAAGCTCGGACTGGAGCAGTCCGAGGACGACAACCGGCGGGTCCTCGCCGTCCTCGCGTTCCTCGAGGCGGCACCGGCCTGACCGGCCGGTCGGGCCTGACCGCTCACCGGACCTGCTCGGCCGCCCTGGATGCGTCCAGCAACTCTGCGGCGAGCACCCGGAGCTCGGCGACATCGGCACCCTCGTCCAGAGCGGTGACGACGTCCTCCGCCGCGCAGCGGACCTGGTAGAGCCGGTCGGACAGGCCGTCCCATTCGGTGCCGGACAGCACCACCGCATCCGGCGGCAGCTCGCCGCGCTCCAGCGCGTGACGGTTCTCGTACGCCCGCTGCCGGCACGCCTGGGCGCAGTACCGCCGGCGTCGGCCGACCCCGTCCTGGCTCGGCAACTCCCGTCCGCACCAGTCGCAGCGCAGTCGCGCTGCGGCCCGGTTCCGGTGCGCCCGGCCGACCGGAGCCAGCGGGTCGGAGACGGTCGTCATGAACGGCACGCTAACCGCCGCCCCGGCCGCTGCCGGGCAGGCGCGCGGGGTCCATCAGTCGACGAGGTGTGCCTGCAGCGTCACCGCGATCGCCGTGCCGATCACGAACTTCGGCGCCCTGATCCCGAACTCCCGCCGGTCGAGGGTCGCACTGCCCTGGGCCGACCGGCCGTCCGGCGCGCAGACCACCTGCATCACCACGGGACGGCTGACGCCGCGGATCGTCAACGAACCACGGCAGGTCCAGTTGGTGTCGCGGATCTCGATGTCGTCCGCGTCGAACGTCATCACCGGGTGGTCCGTGACCGCGAGGAACCGCTTCTTCTGCAGGTCGGCATCCCGCTTGGCCACGCCGGTGGCGATGCCGGTCGGGTCGAGTTCGGCGGTCAACCGGATCGGCCGGCCGGCCGCGTCGGAGACGAGTGCAGCAGCGGTGACCGGGATGCGGCCGTGCACGGTGCCCTTCCCGTTGCTGACAGCAAAGGCCGCGGTGGCGGACAGCTCGTGGGTGACGGCGCCTGTGGTGAGAGAGACGGGACTGGTCATGATCTGCTCCTCGACTGAAGGGGTGCTGTTCGACACCGATCACGGTCGCCCGTCCCGACCTCGACCGGACCAGTGCCAGTACGCAGGCCGGTACGTATTCCCCTCCGCGGTCCGGACGGGTGGGCGATACTTCCGGCGTGCAGTCGGAGCCGGGTGCGGGGTTCGTCGGGCGCGACCACGAGCTGGCCGTGCTGCGGGAGCGACTGGCCGACGCGGCCGCCGGGCGTGGCGCAATGGTGCTGCTGGCCGGTCCGCCGGGGATCGGGAAGTCGGCGCTGGCCGAAGAACTGGTCGCGGCCGCCCCGGCCGAGCACTGCGCCGTGCTGCGGGGGCAGGCCACCGACGACCCGGGCGCCCCTCCGCTGTGGCTCTGGCGGCACGTGCTCCGCGCCCTTCGCGGTGCCGGACCGGAGCTCTCCGGCGGCGGCGCGCTGTCTCCCGGTGCCCGCACCGACGACGTCCTCGCCGCGCGCTTCCGTTTCGCCGCAACCGTTTCCGAGGCACTGGCCGCCGCCGGCCGGCTGCTGCTGGTGCTCGAGGACCTGCATTGGGCGGACGACGCCTCGCTGCATCTGCTCCGCCGGATCGTCGCCGATCTTCCGGCCATGCCGGTGTTGGTGCTCGGCACTCTCCGGGACCGCGCCGGGGACGCGGTGCTGCCCGATCTGCTCCGGACTCCCGGCACCGACCTGATCGCCGTCCGGGCGCTGGACGCCGCCGAGACGGGCAGGTACCTCGGGTCCAGGGTGCCGGGCATCGGACCCGGCACCGCCGATCAGGCCCACCGGATCAGCGGGGGCAGTCCGCTCTACCTCAGGTTTCTGGCCCGCGCCCTGGCATCCGCCGGCCCGACAGCCGACGTGTCCACGCTGGTCCACGACGCCCCCGAACTGACCTGGATGGTCGCCGGCCTGATGCGTGGCCTGCCCGCGGACCATCGCGACATCCTGGAGACAGCCGCTCTTCTCGGCGAAACGATGGATCCCCGGCTGGTCGCAGCGGTCTGCGGGCGCTCCAGGACGGAGGTGTCAGCCGCGATCGCCGGTGGGGTGGCCGCCGGGGTGGCGGTCGCCGACCCCGACGGGACCTACCGGTTCGCGCATGCGCTGGTCCGCGACGGCGTCGTCGCCGGCCTGGCGCCGGAGCGCCGGAGCGCACTGCACCGCGCCGCAGCCGATGTCCTCGCCATGCGCGACGACGCGGCTCTGCGGTTCGCGGGGCAGATCTCCGGCCACCTTCTCCTGGCAGATCCAGGACAGGACGATCTGCTGGAGGCCGCCCGGTGGGCCCGGCTCGGCGCGTCCGCCGCGACCGATGCGCTCGGCTTCCATGCAGCGGTCGACCTGCTCCGGGGCGCAGTGCGCGGCTATGACGTCGCGGGTGTGCCGGCGGCGGACATGGCGGCACTGCTGGTGGATCTGGGCACCGCGGAGTTCCGGGCGGGCCGCCCGCTGGAAGCGGTGGCGGAGTGCGAGAAGGCTGTCGCGTTCGCGGAGTCGGCCGGCCGCGCCGACCTGCTCGCGGCCGCAGCACTGGTGGTGCAGGACATCGGCCACCCGCCGGTGGCTGTGCGGATCGACCGGCTGTGCCGGCGGGCGCTGGCCGCCGACGGGCTGACCGACGTGCTGCGCGCCCGGGTGCTGGCCCAACGGGCCTGCGCGCTGGACGAGATCAACGAACGCGGGCCGCTGCGGGCGATGTCGGCCGACGCCTTGGAGCTGGCCAGGTCCACCGGCGATCCGGTGGCCGAGTTCGATGCCATCCGGGCGCGGGTCCGGGCGATCTCGATGAAGTCCGAGCCCGTCGAGCTTGCCGCACTCGCCGACCGGGCCAAGGAGCTGGCGCCCCGGGTGGACCAGCCGCTCGCCGCGCTGTGGGGACCGAAGTGGGCCATGGACGCCGCTCTGCAGGCCGGCGACCTGGCGGGTGCGGTCCGGCAGATCGACCTGATGAGGGAACTCGCGGACCGGACGGGGCTGGCCCTGGCCCGCTGGCACCAGCTGCGGGCGGAGGCCGGCATCGCCATCACCCACGGCGACTTCACGGCAGCGCTGGCGATCTCGGCGGCAGCCGACCTGGTCGCGGACGGCCTCGACGACTTCTCGGCCCGCGGCATGGGGTACGTCTTCGTCTCCACCCTGGCGGTGCTGCGGGGCGATCCGGCAGCGATCGATCCGGGCTGGGAACAGATCGTGGACAGCGCACCACAGATGCCGATCACCCTGATGTGGCGACTGATCGTGCTGATGCTGCTGGGGCGCACCGACGAGGCCAGGGTGGTCTACGACCGGCTGAGGGACTACCCGGAGCCCCAGGAGTGGGACGGCCGGTGGGTCGGCACCGTGGTCGGGATGGTGCCGGCGATGATCGAATTCGACGACGTTGCCACCGCAGAACGCACCTACCGGATCCTGGCCACCCACGAGATGCCATCGCTCGGCGGGTCGTTCATGGCGTACACGGTCGGCGGTCTGCAGCACACCACCGGACGGCTGGCCCGATTTCTCGGCCTGCCCGGCGCGGAGCGCCATCTGCGGGACGGGTTGGCCGTCAACCGGTCGGTCGGCAGTCGACCGTGGGCCGCGCTGTGCCAACTCGATCTGGCCGGCCTGCTCCTCGAACGCGGTGACCTGACGGAGGCCCGGGCGCTGACCGAGGGGGCCGCCGCGGAATTCCGCAGGATGGACATGCCGGGACCGCTGCGCCAGGCGGACGACCAGCTGCGCGCCATCGACGAGGCCGGCCGCGCGGCCGACCCGCTGACCACTCGCGAGCGGGAGATCTCCGGCCTGGTCGCCGAGGGTCTGTCGAACAAGGAGATCGCCGGTCGGCTCTACCTTTCCGAGCGCACCGTCGAAACGCACATCCGGAACACCCTCACCAAGCTCGGGCTGGCCAACCGCACCCAGCTCACCACCTGGATGCTGCGCGGCTGAACCGACCGCCTCGTGGCAGACTCCGGCGCATGACGAGGGCGGCATGACGTACCTGGACGGTTCCGGCCCGCGGGCCTTCGCCCATCGTGGTTGGCACACCGGTGATCTGGCCGGTCTGGAGAACTCGATGGCGGCGTTCGCACGCGCCGTGGACGAGGGCTACCGCTACCTGGAGACCGACGTGCACGCCACCGCCGACGGTGTGCTGGTCGCGTTCCACGACTACCGGCTGGACCGGGTCACCGACGGCCACGGGTCGGTCGCCGGGCAGACCTGGGATCAGCTGCGGAGAGCGAGAATCGGTGGACGGGAACCGATTCCACTACTGGCCGAGGTGCTCGAGGCATTCCCGGACACCCGATTCAACATCGACCCGAAATCCGACGCTGCGGTCGGGCCGCTGATCGACGTGCTGCGGGCCGCTCACGCACTCGACCGGGTCTGCCTCGGGTCGTTCTCCGAGCGGAGGCTGGCAGCGCTGCGCCGCGCGCTGGGCCCGCAGGTCGCCACCTCGCTGGGCCCCCGCGGCGTGATGTCGTTGGCCGGCGCCGCCCGGTTCCGGCGGTCGCTGCGCCCCGATCCGGGGGTGGTCGCCGCGCAGGTCCCGGTCGCCTACGGCCGGATCACCGTCGTCACCCCTGGGCTTGTCGGCACCGCGCACGACGCCGGGCTGGAGGTGCACGTGTGGACCATCAACGACCCGGCCGAGATGGACCGGCTGTTCGACCTCGGCGTCGACGCGATCATGACCGACCGGCCGGAGCTGCTGCGGGACGTGCTCACCCGCCGCGGCGGGTGGCGGTGAGCGGGTGAGCGAGATGGCCGCGCCCGCCAGGCAGCCGGACACCCGCACCGCGGATCAGATCCGCTCCCAACGGTTCGGCTGGTACGCGTACTACTGGGCGGCGCACACCTTTCCGACCACCGTCACCACGGTGTTCATGGCCCGCTATCTGCCGACCACCGCGCTGAACTCGCTCGGCGACGCCTGTCCGGCCGACCCCGGCGACGGGGTGCTGCCGGACAGCTGCCGGTTGCACATCGCCGGCCTGTCCATCGACCCCCGTTCGCTCTTCGTCTACACGGTCTCGGTCTGCTCGATCCTGCTCGTGGTGCTGATGCCGATCATCGGGGCGATCGCGGACCGGACCGGCGCCAAACGCACCATCCTGATGAGCTTCGGCATCACCGGCGCACTGGCGTGTTCCTGATGTGGTTCGTCACCCCGACCTCCTGGCAGCTCGGGGTGATCCTCTACTCGGTGGCATTCATCGCCTACTCCTGCGCGATCATCGTCTACAACTCGATCCTGCCGGACCTGGCCGCGCCCGACGAGCGCGACCACGTCTCCTCGGTCGGCCTCGCCTGGGGGTACTTCGGCGGCGGCGTGTTGCTGGCCGCGAACCTGGTCGCCTCGTTCCTGATCGACGACCGGGCCCTGCTGGCCCGGCTGTCGCTGGCCAGTGCCGGCCTGTGGTGGCTGGTGTTCTCGATCATTCCGCTGATCCGGCTGAGCGGGTTGCCGCGGCCGGACGCGGCGGCCCGCCCGGTGCAGGGATCGGTGATCTTCGCCGGGTTCCGCCAGCTCGGGCGCACGCTCTCGGACCTCCGGCTGTACCCGTTCACGCTGCTGTTCCTGGCCGCGTTCCTGCTCTACAGCGACGGCATCTCCACCGTCACCACGATCGCCGCCGACTACGGCGAGAAGGAGCTCGAGCTCGCCGACACCGTGCTGCTGCCGGCGATCCTGATGTTCCAGTTCGTCGCGTTCGGCGGCGCGCTGCTGTTCGGCCGGCTGGCCGCCCGGTGGGGTGCGAAACGTGCACTGGTGGTGTCGCTGATCGGATGGATGGCCGCGGTGTTCGTCGCCTACATCCTCACCCCTGGGGTGCCCTGGCAGTTCTTCGCCGCCGCATTCCTGATCGCGCTGGTGCTCGGCGGATCGCTGGCGCTGTCCAGGTCGCTGTTCTCCTCGATGATCCCGGCCGGCAAGGAAGGCGAGTACTTCTCGCTGTACGAGGTCTCGTCGTCCGGCACCTCGGCACTCGGGCCGGCGTTGTTCGGGGTGGCACTGCAGGTGTCCGGCTCCTACCGCACCGCGCTCGGGTCGCTGGTGGTGTTCTTCGTCCTGGGCCTGGCGCTGCTGTTGATGGTGCCGGTCCGGCGGGCCATCACCGGGGCCGGGAACGTCCCGCCCAGCCGCATCTGACCACCCGCGGGACACCGGTACAGTCCCCCGGGTGGCGGAATCCCCCGACGGCCTGTCCTTTCGTTCCGGCGGCCGGCTCCCGGCGCGGACTCACCGCCCGCGGGGTGCTCAAGTACTTCTACGGCCCCATGGACTGCGGCAAGTCGACGCTGGCGCTGCAGGTCGACCACAACCATTCCCGGCAGGGCAGGCACGGGCTGCTGCTCACCCGTCTGGACCGCTCCCGCCGTCCGCAGATCAGCTCCCGGATCGGGATGGCCAGGGACGCCGTCGAGGTCGACGACGTCACCGACCTTGCCGAGCTGGTGCGCCGGTCCTGGGCCGAGGGCAACCGGGTCGACTACCTGATCGTCGACGAGGCCCAGTTCTTCACCCCCGAGCAGGTCGAGCAGTTGGCTCAACTGGCCGACGACGCCCAGGTCGACGTCTACGCCTTCGGCATCGCCACGGACTTCCGGGGCCGGATGTTCCCCGGATCGGCGCGGCTGTTCGAACTCGCCGACGAGGCGGTGCCCCTGCAGGTCGAGGTGCTGTGCTGGTGCGGCCGGCCCGGCCGGTTCAACGCCAGGGTGGTCGACGGCGAGGTGGCGACCGAGGGCGCCCAGGTGGTGGTCGCCGACACCGATCCGGCGGGGACCTCTGACACTGTCCGGTACCAGGTGCTGTGCCGTCGGCACCACCGCTCCGGAGATCTCGGACCGTCCTCGGGGTCGGGCACCCTGCCCCTTCCCGATCCACCGCAGTCGGCACCACCAGGTTGACCACGAGCATCACCGGATTCGTATGGCGTGACGCGGGTGCGGTACGGTGGCCCGCCGCGGCATCACCGTCGGGGATCCGCGTGATGAACGATCCGTTCACACGTCTCGTGTAATACCCATCCGGAACTCCGGTGGGAACGAACTGTGTCTACGCCGCGTTGTCAGTCATGAACATCGCGAACTATCTGCGGGCCCGCGGGCCCGACCCCGGGCTGCCAGGCGAGGCCCGGTACGTGTGAAGGCCGTCCCTCGCCCGGACGACAGAGGGAAGGAACACCATGGCTGACCGCGTTCTGCGCGGCTCCCGGCTCGGCGCCACCAGCTACGAGGCCGACCGCAACCACGACCTTGCGCCGAGGCGCACCGCGACGTACCTGTGCCCTCGTGACCACGAGTTCACCGTGCCCATGGCCGACGACGCCGAGGTACCGGCGGTCTGGGACTGCCGGATGCACGGGCTCGAGTCGACCCTGGTGGACGGCTCGGCGCCGGAGGCCAAGGCGGTCAAGCCGCCACGTACGCACTGGGACATGCTCCTCGAGCGGCGCTCGCTGGAGGAACTCGAGGAGATCCTCAACGAGCGGCTCGCCGACCTCAAGGCCCGACGCACCGCGTCCTGAGCGAGACCTCCCGGCAGCCGACCCATCGGAACGAGGCGCCCCCATCATGGGGGCGCCTTTTTCGTCGCTCCGGTTCAGCGGCCGCCGATCAGGCCCCTGACCTGGTGCCAGCGGTGCTGCAGCCCCCAGACGGTGACCTTGCCGAAGGCCTCGCGGACGATACCGCCGCTCATCTTGGAGTCGCCGATCACCCGCTCGGTGAACGTGATCGGCACCTCGGCGACGGTGAACCCGGCCTGGATGGCCCGCCACGCGACGTCGACCTGGAAGCAGTACCCGTGCGATGCGACCTCGTCGAGCTTCAGGGTGCGCAGCACCTCGGCCTTGTACGCACGGTAGCCGCCGGTGATGTCGTGCAGCGAGACGCCCAGCGCGATCCGGGAGTACAGGTTGCCGCCCCGGGAGATCAGCTCGCGGTGCCGGGGCCAGTTGACCACCGAACCGCCGGGGACGTACCGGGCTCCGAGGACGGCGTCCGCATGGTCGAGCGCTCCCAGCAGCCGGGGCAGCTGCTCCGGCGCGTGCGATCCGTCGGCGTCCATCTCGACGAGCACGTCGTAGCCGGCGTCCAGACCCCACCGGAACGCCGGCGATGTACGCGGCGCCGAGGCCGTTCTTCTCGGCCCGGTGCAATACGTGGATGGCGGCGTCGGCCGAGGCCCGCTGGTCGGCGACCTCGCCGGTGCCGTCGGGCGATCCGTCGTCGACGACCAGCACGTCGGCCTCCGGGACCGCCGCCCGGATCCGGTCCAGGATCAGCGGCAGGTTCTCCCGCTCGTTGTAGGTCGGCACGATCACCAGCACCGAACCGGGCGGGGTGGCGGAACTCACTGCGGTTTCTCCTCTGCGGTGCCCCCGGCGGCTGCCGGGGGGGCGGATCTGCGGCGGCGGACCGCCCAGGCGATCAGCAGGCCGACCGGCGCCGCGGCTACCAGCAGCAACTCCACCGGCCTGCCGAGCACCGTACCGGGCGTGGTGGAGGTGATCAGCGGAACGCTGGGAGTCAGGTACCCGGCGGTGAACAGCGGGACGCTGGACTCGACCGAGCCGTCCGGACGGATCACCGCCGACACCCCGGAGGTGGCCGCGATCAGCGTCTCCCGACCGTGTTCGACGGCCCGCACCCGGCTCATCGCCTGTTGCTGGTAGGTCTCGTCGGTCCAGCCGAAGGTCGGTAGGCCGATTCCGGAAGTTGGGTCTCGCTGCTGGTGAACGTCATCGCCCTTCATCCTGCTGATCGGCTTCTGGATCTTCATGATGCGCCAGATGCAGAGCGGCGGCAACAAGGCGCTGAGCTTCGGCAAGAGCCGCGCGCGCCTGCATTCCACGCAGCAGAAGAAGGTCACGTTCAAGGACGTCGCCGGCGTGGAAGAAGCCAAGGAAGAGCTGCAGGAGATCATCGAGTTCCTGCGCGAGCCGCAGAAGTTCCAGAAGCTCGGCGGCCGCATTCCCAAGGGCGTGCTGCTGATCGGACCTCCCGGAACCGGCAAGACGCTGCTGGCGCGCGCCATCGCCGGCGAAGCCAACGTTCCGTTCTTCTCGATCTCCGGTTCGGACTTCGTCGAGATGTTCGTCGGCGTCGGCGCCAGCCGCGTGCGCGATCTGTTCGAGCAGGGCAAGAAGAACGCCCCCTGCATCATCTTCATCGACGAAATCGACGCCGTCGGCCGCCATCGCGGCGCCGGCCTGGGCGGCGGACACGACGAGCGCGAGCAGACCCTCAACCAGTTGCTGGTCGAGATGGACGGCTTCGAATCGAACGAAGGCGTGATCCTGGTGGCCGCCACCAACCGCCCCGACGTGCTCGATCCGGCGCTGCTGCGGCCCGGCCGTTTCGACCGCCGCGTGGTGGTGGGCCGTCCCGATGTGAAGGGCCGCGAAGCGATCCTGCAAGGTCCACACCAAGAAGATTCCGCTGGGCGACGACGTGGATCTCTCGGTGCTGGCCCGCGGCACACCGGGCTTCGCCGGCGCCGATCTGGCCAACCTGGTGAACGAAGCGGCGCTGGACGCCGCCCGCCAGAATCGCAAAGTCGTCACGCATGATCGATTTCGAACTGGCCAAGGACAAGATCCTGATGGGCGCGGAGCGCAAGTCGCATGATCCTCAGCGACGACGAAAAGCGCAACACGGCTTATCACGAAGCCGGCCACGCGCTGGTCGCGGCGCTGCTGCCGAACGCCGATCCGCTGCACAAGGTCACCATCATTCCGCGCGGCATGGCGCTGGGCGTGACCATGCAGTTGCCGATCGACGACAAGCACTCCTACAACAAGGACTATCTGCGAAGCGCAGCTCGCCATCCTGATGGGCGGCCGCATCGCCGAAGAGATCTTCATGCACCACATGACCACCGGCGCGGGCAACGACATCGAGCGCGCCACCGACATGGCGCGCAAGATGGTCTGCGAGTGGGGCATGAGCGAACTCGGTCCGCTGAGCTTCGGCAAGAAGGAAGAGCAGATCTTCCTCGGCCGCGAAATCGCGCAGCATCGCGACTACAGCGAAGAGACGGCCATCCGGATCGACGAGCAGGTGAAGAAGCTGGTGCAGAGCGGCTACGACACGCGCGCGCGAAGATCATCGAAGAGCATTCCGACGCGCTGGTGCGGATCGCCGAGGCGCTGCTGGAGCGCGAAGTTCTGGACGGCGCCGAAGTGATGCAGATCATCAGGGGCGAGACGCTGCCGCCGATTGCCACCGCAAGCGGCCGCAAGGACTCCGACGATCACACGCAGCAGGTGCTGCGTCCCGAGCGGCGGCCGCCGCCTGCCCGGGCTTCTCGGAAGGGGAGCGTCCGCAGCCGGCGTGATCCCGCGATTTCCCGGTTTATCTGTTCGATATCGACGGCACACTGCTGGACTCCGCCGCAGGATATCTGCGGCGCAGTCCAGCAGGTGCTTGGCCGACCGATTGCCAGCCCGGTCGACCTTCGAATACCTGCAAGAGCTTCATCGGCTTTCATCTGATCGATCTGCTTCGCGGACTGTCTTCCCGCATTTCACCCGCGAACAGATCGACGAGCTGATCGAGCCGATACCGGACGATCTACCTGGCGCGCGGGCACACGCTGACCAGGTGTATCCCGGCGTGCCGGAGGCTCTGGCCGCGCTGGGCGGACGCAAATCCACCGCCACCACGAAAGGCACGCCGACCACCCGCGCGGTGCTCGAACAGTTCGGCCTGCTCCCATACTTCGACCACGTGCAGGGCACCGACGGTTTCCCGTGCAAGCCCGCGCCGGACGTCATGCTGCAGCGCTGGCGCGCTGGGCGCGGAGCCCGAAGACTGCCTGATGGTCGGCGATTCTCCGGCCGACATGGAGGCCGGCGGCGCGCCGGGCGTGAAGACCTGCGCGGTGCGCTACGGCTACGGCAAGCCGGCAGAAGATCGGCGAAGTAGGAGCCGGATTATTGGGTGAGCGACCTGCGCGAGTTGCTATAAAACGTTTTCGCGCCAGATCACCAAGTATGCCAAGAAAACCCAATAGGCTTTTCTTGGTGTACTTGGTGATCTTGGCGCGAAACCGAAAAATCCTTGCTACCGACGCGCCGATTCCGACGTGCCCACGCCCGACTTCGACGGCGCGTCGATGTAGTCGATCCAGCCGCTCATCATTTCTTCCGCACTCGGCTCTCCCCAGCGGACCACTTTGCCAGGGTCGGGATTCGCGGCGTTGTTGGCGCTGTTGTCGTAATGGAAAGTGATGATCAGCCGGCTGCCCTTAGGCACAAATACCGGGTCCTGCTCCCGATACTTCAGTTGCCAGTTGAAATCGTACTGCGGCACGAAGAGCAGCGTCTGCGGCGTTCTCCGGGCCGCTGGATCTCGAAGCTCGCGTCCTTGCCGCGGAAGTGCATGTGGGGCGTGAGGGACAGCAGCAGCGAATCGGAGTCGAACGTCGCGCACTGCTTCGTCTCATGA
>CAWCOJ010000008.1:0-207841 GCA_963797145.1 uncultured Actinomycetota bacterium
CGGCGCGTCGGTAGCGCAGATGGCGGCCGAGCTTCGAGGCGCGTGGGCCCTTGCCTTCCATCCTCCATCGGTAGATGGTCTGGCGCGGGACTCCGATGTAGGTCGCGAGTTGGTCAATATCGAGAAGTCGGTCCTCGCTCGCGAGTGGCTGAGCGTGCATCTGGTCCCCCATGACTCGGTAGACGGTGCCCCTTGCCTCCTACTGGTGCACGCCGGGGGTGCCCTAAGTCCAGGTGTGTCGTGAACTTAGGTGTCCAGGTCGGCGAGGGCCGTGGCCGCGCCAGTCGCGCGCACCTTACGGCCCATGTAGATGTCCATCGTCGTGGTGACCTTGGAATGACCGAGCTGGTCGGCAACAGCACGCGCCGGGATGCCTGCTTCATCCATGAGAGTTGCGACGGTCTTGCGAAACACATGGGTGTTCAAGGCGTCTTCGCCGTACCCGAGCCGCTTGTATGCCTGCTGCAGGGCTTTCCGCGTATTCGACGGATCCCGCAGGAAGCCACGCTCGGTTGGCAGGACTAGGTTGTTTCGCGCCGCCGACTTACGTCTGCGAAGCATCTCGACACACCACTCCGGGAGTAGCAGGGTCCGCTGCCCTGCCTTGGTCTTCGTGGAGTTCTTGATCATCAGACCAGTCGCCTTCAGGCGAAGGACGGTTCCGCGAATCTCGACCGTGCCGGCTTGGAGATCGACTGCATCCCAAGTGACAGCGCAGGCTTCGCCGAGCCGAACCCCGGTAGCACACATGAACGACACGAGATCCACCAAATCGTGTTGCACCGCGAGCTTGTCGTAGGAGAGGAAGGCGCGCAGCTGACTGAGTTCGGCCGCGGTCAGACGCTCGGGGCGCCTTGCCGGACTTCGTCGAGATGGGCGCGACGTCGCGGCATGGGTTCGAGGTCATGATGTCCAGCCGGCAACCGAACTTGCAGATCCCGGACAGGACACTCTTCACAGTCTTCGCCAAAGATGGACCGTGGGTAGCCCTTCACCGTCGTCAAATGACGGTCGACGAGCGCCACGCTGAGCTCGCGAACACGAAGCTTCCCCAGAGCCGGGAGAATCTGCCGATCCAGCCTGTCGCGATACGACCGCTCGGTCGACGGGCTCAAGCCGGCTGCCGTCACTTGCGCCCACCAAGCATCGGCCAGCTCGCCCACCCTGCTCTCGCGAGTCAAGAACCCACCGCTAGGCCGGGCCGTGCTCGGTCGCGGATTGCTTCGCCTAAGGCGTGCGGCAGCAATCGGTTCGGCCGACGCGCAGGACCGGCCGGGTAACGCCGTCGTAGTCGCGGAAGAGCGCGCGGGCGCTCCAGCCGGCAGCGGTCCGGTAGGTTCGTATGCGCCCAGCAGTGCCCAGCGGAAGGGAGGGTCTGGCCATGGAAGTTCCGCCTCGAGGTGCTCGGAGCTCCACTTTACCCCCATAAAACAATGACACATCGTGGCAATTGCGGCAGCCCATGATCACCATTAGCTTATCACCGCAGGTCAGAGGACCTGCAAAGGGCCTCTAGCTCAATTGGCAGAGCAGCGGACTTTTAATCCGCGGGTTGTGGGTTCGATCCCCACGGGGCCCACCCACACGCGTGTATGACGTCGGTTGAGGCTTGACGGTTGGTCTTCGGGTGATGCCTGACAGTGTGTCGGCTGATGCTTGACTGCTGTTTCGGTTGATCTTTGACACTCCCTTGATGAGGGAGACGTCTGTGGTGGAGCAGCGCGTATCAGGCCGTGTTGTCGGTGATCGGTGACGGCTTGTCGGTGAAAGTGGCAGCGGAGAAGGTCGGGGTGTCCCGGCAGACGTTGCACTCGTGGTTGGCCCGGTATGAGGCCCAGGGTCTTGCGGGGTTGACGGATCGGTCGCACCGGCCGCTGTCGTGTCCGCATCAGATGCCCGGGGATGTCGAGGCGGTGGTGCTGGAGTTGCGTCGGGTGCACCGGTTCTGGGGGCCGCGGCGGATCGTGCAGGAACTGGGCCGGCGGCGGTTGGTGGCGGTGATGCCGTCGGAGTCGGCGGTGTACCGGTGCCTGGTCCGGGCCGGGTTGATCGAGCCGGATCGGCGGCGGCGCCGATCGGAGCGGTTCAAGCGGTGGGAACGGGCCGCGCCGATGGAGTTGTGGCAGATGGACGTGGTCGGCGGGTTCCTGCTCGCCGATGGCAGCAGGGTCAAGGCGTTGACCGGCGTGGATGAGCACACCCGGATGTGTGTCAGCGCCCGGTTGATGCGGCCGAGCGGACCCGGTTGGTGTGTGACGGGTTGCAGGCGGCCCTGGACCGGTTCGGCTGTCCGATGCAGCTGTTGACCGACAACGGGAAGGTCTTCACGGGCCGGTTCAAGCGGCCGCCGGCGGAGGTCCGGTTCGACCAGATCTGCCGGGCCAACGGCATCGAACACTTGCTGACCGCGCCGCGGTCGGCGACCACCACGGGCACGATCGAACGGTTCCACCGCACGCTGCGCGCCGAGTTCGACACCTCCCGGGTGTTCCCGGCGCTGCGCGCCGGGCAAGCCGGGTTGGACCGGTGGGTCCAGGAGTACAACACCGCCCGGCCGCACCAGTCGCTGGACGGTCAGACCCCGGCCCAGCGGTTCACCAGCGGGTCGGCTGACCAGCCGCCCCGAGGACCCCGTCCGCCGGCGGCCGGAACCGCCGGTGACCGCAGCGGCAGCGACTGGGTGTCTCGCCGCGTCGCCTCCAAACGGGGTGATCTGCGTGTCCTGGCAACAGATCTCCGTTGGTGTGTCCCACACCGGTCTCCGTTGGTGTGTCCCACACCGGCGCCAACGTCGACGTCCATCTGACCGGCCAAACCCTGCAGATCTGGCGCGACCAGGAACTGATCAAGACCGTCGCCCGGACCAGCACAGGGGAGGTCCGCAAGAAAACGCCTCCGTCCAAGACGCCCGCACCGGGCGCACCTAAACTCGTAACCCGGAGTGTCAACCATCAACCGAAACACATCCGTCAAGCATCAACCGAAGGTCAACAGGCCCACCCACACGCGTTACCGTGTTCCGATGGCTGCTACTGACCCGATCTGCGTCACCTGCGGTGTGCAGTACCCGGCCGAACACGACCTGTCGGTCTGCCCGATCTGCACCGACGACCGACAGTACGTCGGCCACAACGGACAACTGTGGACCACGCTCGAGGCGATGCGGGCCGACGGCCGGCGCAACGAGTTCCGTGACGAGGGGCCCGGCCTGGTCGGAATCGGCACGGCACCGCCGTTCGGCATCTCTCAGCGCGCTCTGATCGTCCCGGGCGAGGGCGGCAACCTCCTGTGGGACTGCATCACCTTGATCGACGACGACACCATCAAGCAGGTAACAGATGTCGGTGGACTGAGTGCGATAGCGATCTCGCATCCGCACTACTACAGCTCGATGATCGAGTGGAGCGAGGCTTTCGGGGGTATCCCTGTCTACCTGCACGCCTCGGACCGGGAGTGGGTGCAGCGCACCGGCAATGTGGTGTTCTGGGAGGGCGATGCACTCGAGGTCCTGCCGGGGCGCACGCTGCTGAATCCGCGAATCCACTTCGCCGGCGGCACCATCGTCCACTGGGCCGATGGTGCCGGGGGCCGAGGGGTGCTGTGCACCGGAGACATCTTCCAGGTGGTCGCGGACCGCCGATGGGTGAGCTTCATGTACAGCTACCCGAACCTGATCCCGGAGCATCCTGACACCATCCGCTCGGCGGTGAAGTTGGTGGAGCCCTACGCCTATGACGTCATCTACGGCGCCTGGTGGGGCACCGTCGTCGGCGCCGACGCCAAGGCTGCGGTGGTCCGGTCGGCGCAGCGGTACCTGGCCCACCTGGGTATGGAGCTGTGACCGCGGCCTCGCGGCCGGTCGCGTTGGTCACCGGAGTCGGGCGGGCCGTCGGTATCGGCGCCGGCATCGCGGTCCGGTTGGCGGCGGACGGCTGGAACGTCGCCACCACCTACTGGTCCGCCTACGACGACCGGATGCCGTGGGGACGCCGGGACGCCGATGTCAACGAGGTGGGCGCCCTCATCCAGGGGGCCGGTGCCGACACCGTGGCCGTGTCGGCAGACCTGACCGACATCACCTCTCCCGCAGCAATTTTCGAATCAGTCACCGAGTCTCTCGGACCGGTCACCGCGCTGGTTCTGAGCCACGCAGAGTCGGTCGACTCGACCCTGCTCGACACCACGGTGGAAAGTTTCGACCGGCACTTCGCGGTGAACGCCCGGGCGTCCTGGCTGCTGATCACCGAGTTCGCCCGCCGGTATGCCGGCGAGCCCGGCGCAGGTCGAATAGTCGCGCTGACCAGCGACCATACGGTGGGCAACCTGCCCTACGGCGCGTCGAAAGGTGCACTCGACCGCATCGTGCTGGCCGCCGCCCGCGAACTGGCCGACCTTCGGATCAGCGCGAATGTCCTCAATCCGGGCCCGGTCGACACCGGCTGGATGACCCCCGACCTGGTGGACGCGATGGTCGCACGCACTCCTCGCGGGCGACTGGGCATCCCGGCCGACATTGCCGGCGTGGTCGCCTTCCTGCTCTCCGCGGACGGTGGCTGGATCAATGGCAGGCTGCTGCACGCCGACGGTGGGCTCTCCTCCTAGCGGTGGTGCGCTCCGCCCTGGTCCGGCGCTGCCCTCTTCGCTGTCCCGTCGAGGGTCGCCTGCCGGAGCCGTCGGGAGATACCCCGGGTTCCGACCACGCCGCCGCCCGATCTCATCGCCTGCCTTGACGTCGTCGCGACCGACTCGAACCACTGGATCCGCGCAGTCGGATGGTCGCTGATCCACTGGCTCGATCCGATGGACGAATCGGGCGGAATCGAGCCCAATGATCAGCGATGTCGGAGGCGGTCAGCGATGTCGGAGGCGGTCAGCGATGTCGGAGCGCTCAGCTGAGCACGGCGTAGCGCAGCCGGACGTCCGGCCCCAGCCGGGCGAGCTCCCGGAGGTCCAACCGGTGGGCGGCGGAGAGGGTGTCGACCAGCCCACCGTCCAGCGCCGGCCACCCGGCGCCCAGCAGTAGAGGCGCGATGTAGACCAGCGCCTCGTCGACCAGCCCGGCGTCGAGGGCTGCGGCGGCCAGCCGCGGACCGCCCTCCAACAGCACATGGCGCCGGCCCCGGGCGTAGAGCGCCGCCAGCACCGCGGCCAGATCCACCCGGCCGTCGACGGTGCCGAACTCCGCGACCGTAGCGACCAGGGTCTCCGCCGCGTCATCGAGAACCTTGGCCTCGCTGGGTGTGCGTCCTCCGGAGTCGATCACCACCCGGAGCGGCTGGCGGCCGAGCGGCGCACCGTCGGGGCCGCGCGCGGTGAGCTGCGGGTCGTCGGCGAGCACGGTGCCGATCCCGACCATCATGGTGTCCACCCGGCCGCGCAACTCGTGCACGTCCGCGCGGGACTCCACGGACGTGATCCACCGACTGCTGCCGTCGGCCGCAGCCACCCGGCCGTCGAGCGTCATTCCGGTCTTCCAGGTGACGAACGGCCGCTGGTGTGCGACCGAGCCCAGCCACACCCGGTTGACGTCCGCGGCAGCCGCGACCAACGGGCCCGCCACCGGATCCCCGGCCGCTGACAGGTCGAGCACGTCGACCCCTGCTGCGCGGAGGGCGTCGATCCCGCCGGCCGCGGCCGGCCACGGATCGCGGATCGCGACGATCACTCTGACGACACCGGCCGCTACCAGGGCCTGGGAACAGGGACCGGTACGACCGGTGTGGTTGCAGGGCTCGAGGGTGACGACAGCGGTGGCCCCCCGGGCCGCGTCGCCGGCCGCCCGTAACGCCACCACCTCGGCGTGGGGCCCGCCGGCCTCCTGGTGGAACCCCTCCCCCACGATCGCGCCGTCCGACCCCAGCACGACGCAACCGACCACCGGATTCGGCAGAGCCGAGCCGGCCCCGAGGGCGGCGATGGCGACCGCGCGGTCCACGGCCGCGGCTTCGGCCGCGGTCAGCGCCAGGTCACCGGTCACCGAAGCGCCGTCACGAAGGCGGCCGCCCACCACCGGAGTCCCGCCGGCGCATCATCATCGCGGGCTCAGGTCCAGCGTGTGGTGGGTGTGCTCGACCTTGGCCCGCAGGTATCGCTCGTTCGCCGGAGAGACGTGCACCTCGGTCGGAACCTGTTGCTGTACGACAATTCCCGCCGCCGACAGCTGCGCCGCCTTGTCCGGGTTGTTGGACAGCAACCGGATCCGGTCGGCGCCGAGGGCCAGCAGCATCTGGGCGGCCGCGCTGTAGTCCCGCTCGTCCTCGCCGCGGCCGATGGCGCGATTGGCCTGATAGGTGTCCAGGCCCTGGTCCTGCAGCGCGTAGGCGTCGAGCTTCGCGTAGAGGCCGATGCCACGGCCCTCCTGGCGCAGGTAGAGCAGGAGGCCGCCGGCGACGCTGATCCGCTCGACCGCCTCGCGCAGTTGCGGCCCGCAGTCGCAGCGGCGGGAGCCGAAGACGTCGCCGGTGAGGCACTCGGAGTGCGGCCGCACCAGCGCATCGCCGCGCTCGATGGCGGCGCGGAAGTCGCCCAGTCCGAGGGCCAGATGTTCCTTGCCGTCTATCAGGCCGCTGAAGGTGAAAATCTCGGCCGTGGTCGCGTAGCCGTCGGCGAACTCCAACGGCACGCTGACTACGGTCCGGATCTGCGCGGGCGGCACGGCACCGACCGCACGCACCGGCGACAGGGTTCCCGACGTGAAAGTCGTCGGTACCCGGGACGGACAGCTCATGTGATCACCTCGGTGGTGCAACGTACCCCGCGGGTGCGCGCATTCCGGATCTGCGGGGTACGGATCAGTTGAAGTGGAAGGAGCGCTTGGCCATCCCGTACCAGAAGCCGTCGACGGCACTGTGGGCGTCGACACCGGCATCAGCGGTGGCGCCGAGCGAGACGAACAGCGGCGCGAAATGCTCGGTCCGCGGGTGGGCCACCTGGGCGGCCGGCGCTGTGTGCTCGAAGTCGAGCACCGCGTCGATGTCGCCGGACTCCACCGTCTCCTTGGCCCAGAGGTCGAACTCCCGACCCCACTCCGGCGCGGCACCGGTGGTGTCGCCGAAGATGGCCTGGGACAGGTTGTGGGTGGTGAACCCCGAACCGATGATCAGCACGCCCTGGTCGCGCAGCGGCGCAAGGGTGCGGCCGAGCTCGAACAGTTCGCGAGGGTCCAGCGTCGGCATCGAGACCTGCAGGACGGGCACGTCGGCATCGGGGAACAACTCGACCAGCGGGACGTAGGCACCGTGGTCCAGACCGCGGTCGCGGTCCTGATGGACCGGCCGGCCCGGCTTGGCGACGAGTTGAGCCACATCCCGGGCCAGCTCCGGTGCGCCGGGAGCGTCGTAGGTCACCTGGTAATAGCGCTGCGGAAAGCCCCAGAAGTCGTACGTCAGTGGCACCCGGTCGGTCGCCCCGACGGTCAGCGGCGCTGATTCCCAATGGGCCGAGACGACCAGGATCGATGACGGCTTCGGCAGGTCCTCGCGCCAGGCTGCGAGTTCGCCGGTCCAGGTGCTGTCGTCGGCCAGCGGCGGGGCACCGTGGGACAGGTACAGCACCGGCATCCGGCCCGTTTCGGGGGTGGTCGTCATATCTGGGCTCCCAGGCTTCGGTGGTGTCCCCCAGCATAGCCCAAACTAGTTGAACTCTCAACGACCCTATTCTCTATACTCCGCCGGTGGACGATCCCTGGTTGAGCGCAGATCAGCAGCAGGTCTGGCGGGCGTTCCTGGCGATGACTGCGTATCTCAACGACCGGATCGAGCGTGACCTGCAACGCGAGGCCGGAATGCCGCACGCCTACTACCTGATCCTGGCCATGCTCTCGGAGGCGCCGGACCGGTCGCTGCGGATGAACCAGCTGGCAACGGCGGTGCGGTCGTCGCAGTCCCGGCTGTCGCACGCGGTCAGCCGGCTCGAGGAGAGCGGCTGGGTAGGCCGGGAGCCGGTACCCGGAGACGGCCGCGGTCAGGTCGCAAGGCTCACCGAGAAGGGTTACCGGCGACTGCTCGAGGTGGCACCCAGCCATGCCGAGACCGTGCGGGCCACCCTGTTCGATCCGCTCAGCCCTGAGCAGCTCGCGGCATTCGCAGACATCTGCCGGACCGTGCTGGCGGCTACCGATGGCCCCGGCTAGGGCAACGCCCTACCGACCGTTGCGCCATCGGCATCTCTCTGTCGGACGCCCGTCCGCGGCCGAGGTCGAACCGATGGCAGCCGGCTGACGATGGCCGACCGCTGCCGCAGTTCTTGCGGGTGGACCGGACTCACCATTGCGATCGACCCCGGCCCGCTCGGCGGATCAACGGTCGCCGCGTCGGTCGCGTACGCGAAGAAGATGGGCGCCCTGTGCAACGACATCTTCGCGGCCATCGGCTGATTGCGCCGCCCAGGTCAGTGCCAGGCGGCGGTGTGCTCGAAGGTGACCACCTCGTCGGGCAGGGGCGGTCCCGGCGGAGTGCCGTCACCGAACGGTCGGCCGCCCAGCGATTCTCGACCGTGTGCCGACAACCAGTTGGCGAGATCGGGCCCCTTGGGAACGATCTGGGTCGGGTTGATGTCCGAGTGCACGATGTAGTAGTGCCGTTTGATGTGCACGAAGTCAGTGGTGTCACCGAACCCCGGCGTCTGGAACAGATCTCGGGCGTAGGCCCAGAGCACCGGCATCTCCGACAGCTTGCTGCGATTGCACTTGAAGTGGCCGTGGTACACCGGATCGAAGCGGGCCAACGTGGTGAACAGTCGGACGTCGGCCTCGGTGATGGTGTCCCCCACCAGATACCGGCGATCGGCGAGGCGCTCGGAGAGCCAGTCCAGCCGGGCGAACAACCGGTCGTAGGCCTTGTCATAGGACTCCTGGGAGCCGGCGAAGCCGCAACGATAGACGCCGTTGTTCACCTCGGTGTAGTTGCGGTGGGCCACCTCGTCGATCTCGTCCCGCAGCCGCTCCGGGTACAGGTCCGGAGCACCGACCCGGTGGTGGCGGGTCCACTCCGTCGACAGGTCGAGGGTGATCTGCGCGAAATCGTTGGTGACCACCTGCCCGGTGGGGATGTCGACGATGGCCGGCACGGTGATCCCACGGTCGTAGTCCGGAAAGCGCGCGAGGAATGCATCCCGGAGCCGCGGGATACCCAACACCGGATCAATGCCGTCAGGATCTAGATCGAAGGTCCAGCTGCGCCGGTCGTGGGTCGGTCCGCAGATGCCCATCGAGAGCACCGATTCCAGACCCAGCAGTCGGCGCACGATGATCGCGCGGTTCGCCCACGGGCATGCCCGCGACACCACCAGCCGGTACCGCCCCGGCTCGACCGGGTAGCCGTCGCGGCCGTCGGCGGTGACCCGGGTGGTGATGTAGTTGGTGTCCCGGTTGAACTCCTGGACCCGGGCGACGTAGGCGCCACCGGGGATGCCCGCACCGGTGGCGTCGCTGCCGTCGGTGCGCTGTTCGTCGGTCGTCGTCATCGTGATCCGCCTCGCTCTCAGCCGTCCTGCTGACCGTGTCCGCGTCGGGGGGCGGATATGCGGAAGCTCATTCGCTGAGTCGGACCCACAGCCAGGCGGCCATCAGCAACGTGACGAACACGCCGCCGGCGACCAGCCAGAACCAGTCAACCGGCGATCCCGCCAGCAGGTTCACCAGCAGGCAGCCGCCGGTGATCAACACGAAGATGATCACAACGGCGACCAGCGCCCAGTGCCGCTGGTCGGGCGGGATCGAGCCGGGATGGACCTGGTGGCCGGCACCGCTGGGCTCAGGCACCGGAGCCCACAACGTTCGCGTCCGGGCCGAGCGCCGCGTCAGCCGCGACGATCACCCCGTTCAGAAACCTGTGCAGTTCGGCGAGCTCGGCGGCGCCCATCCCGAGCTGCCCGGCGATCATCGGCGGAATCCCGAGCGCCTTCCGGCGGAGCTCTCGTCCCGCGTCGGTGACCCGCACGGCGAGCAGCCGCTCATCGGCCTCATCCCTGCTGCGGACCACCAGACCGGCCGCCTCGAGCCGCTTGAGCAACGGCGACAGCGTGCCCGGGTCCAGCGCCAGCTGTGCGGACAGCTCCTTCACCGAGAGCGGCGACCGACCCCACAGCGCCAGCATCACCAGATACTGCGGGTGGGTGAGCCCCATCGGCTCGAGGACCGGCCGGTAGATCGCCAGCACCTTGCGGGCGGCGACCACCAGGGCGAAACAGACCTGCTCGTCCAGCGACAGCGGATCCCGTTGGGTCGCGACCGGCGTCATCATTCCTCTTCCATGGCGCACAAATGGTTTGTACACCAATCATACCGCACCCGGCGGGACGGACGGTGGGACCTCGGTCACCTCGAACCGGTCCCGATCCGATCACGGTCGCCGCTCCCATCACCACGAAGCCGCCGATGGCGACCGTCCGGGCACCGATGGAATCGGTCAGCGTGCCGGCGATGGTCCGGCTGAGCAGCGCGCCCACCCCCTGCGGGATGAGGAGCAGACCGGCGGCCAACGAGATCCTCGAGCGCGCGATCGCCCGCGGCGAGATCGATCCCGCCGGGCTCACCGCGCGGGTGCGCACCGTCGCGATCGATCTGATGCGGCACCACATGTTCTTGACGTTCAAGCCGCTGTCGGAGTCGGACATCGTCGGCATCGTCGACGAGATCTTCCTACCGCTCGTCCGGCCGTCGGGCTGCCCGCCCGGAGCGGTCCCCGGTTGACCCGGAACCGAGACGGGGGCACTACCAGATCAGCAGCAGGTCGGCCGGCACAACGGCCCCGCTCCGGTGAGGAGGGGCCGTTCCGCTGGTGACGCTGCCAGAGCCGCTTTGGGGAATCGAACCCCAGACCTTCTCATTACGAGTGAGACGCTCTACCGACTGAGCTAAAGCGGCAGCGGGAGTGATTCTACAAGGTGCGGCCGGGTGGCCGGACCGCCTGCGCCCGGCCGCGCCACCGGGTTCATCGGGCCACCCGCCGAAGATGATGGCAGGGTCACACCGGGGATTGCCGCAGCGGGCCAACGAAGGGATGACGATCATGTCGGTCGGACGCAGGATGCTGACAGCCGGTGCCACGGTGGCCGCGCTGGTCGTCACGCTCGCGCCGCCCGCGCAGGCCGCCGGGCACGGCTCGCCGGCGGCCGGCCACCACCCGCGTCCACCGGCGGTCGCCGGCGCGCCGGGCGCCGGCGACCCCTACTTCCCGCTGGCCGGCAACGGCGGCTTCGACGTCACGCACTACACGCTCGACATCCGCTACAGCCCGCCGGCGCCGGTACCGGCGCCGCTGGAAGGCACCCTCGACGCGACCGCCACCATCCGGCTCACTCCCATCGCGAACCTGTACCGGTTCGACCTCGACCTACGCGGGCTCACCGTGCGGTCGATCACCGTGGGCGGACGCCCGGCGACCTGGACCCGCAGCGGCACCGAGCTGGTGATCACTCCGCGCGCCACTCTGCGCAAGGGTCACCCGGTCACGGCGGTGATCCGGTACGGCGGCACCACCGGCCAACCGACCGACATCGAGGGCGCCCTGTACGGCTGGGTCACCACCCCCGACGGTGCCATGGTGGCCAGCGAGCCGGACGGCGCGGACACCTGGTTCCCGGTCAGCGACCACCCGACCGACAAGGCCGCCTACGACTTCCGGATCACCGTGCCGCGGGGACTGGTCGCCGTGGCCAACGGTGATCTGCTGGGCCGGTCGACCCGGCACGGCTGGACCACCTGGCGTTGGCGGGCCCGGGAGCCGATGGCCTCGTACCTGGCCACCGCGACCATCGGCAATTTCGACCTGCGCACCAGCCGCACCCCGTCGGGCCTACTGGTGATCAATGCGGTCGACAGGGACCTGACGCCCGAGGCCTCGGCCGGCATCGCGAAGACCGGCGAGATGATCGCGTTCTACGAGAAGATCTTCGGCAGGTATCCATTCTCCTCGGCGGGCAACATCGTCGACGACGACAGTGTCGACTACGCCCTGGAGACGCAGACCCGGCCGCTGTATTCCGGATCTGCCGACGAGGACACCGTCGCCCATGAGCAGGCCCACCAGTGGACCGGCGACTGGGTCAGCCCGTACCGGTGGGCCGACATCTGGCTCAACGAGGGCTGGGCCACCTACGCGCAGTGGCTGTGGACCGAGCACGACGGCGGCGCGACCGCACAATCGATGTTCGACGACATCATGTCGATCCCCGCCGGCTCCAGCTTCTGGACCCGTCGGGTCGACGACCCGCAGCCACTGGGGCTGTTCAGCGGGCCGGTCTACGACCGGGGCGCCGCGACTCTGTTCGCACTCCGTGAGGAGATCGGCGACCGGGCATTCCTGGCGCTCACCCACCAGTGGACGGCGAAGTACGGCGGCCGAACGGCCAGCACCGCGGACTTCGAACGGCTGGCAGCACATGTGGCGCACCGCAGCCTCAACGCGTTCTTCGACACCTGGCTGCGGACCCCCGCCCGACCAACGATCTGACCGGTCCGTCAGCTTCACTGCGACGAGTCACCCCGACGGGCTCACCTCACTGGGCTTGTCCGAGGCCGGCACGTCCTCAGCCCAGCGCGGACATGGTCTTCCACTCCGACCACGGGATGGCCCAGTCGTAGACGTCGCCGTCGGCCGCGGAGAGCTTCACGCTGGTCCCGGTGACCTCTACCGGGTCGCCGTAGAGGGCGCTGTTGAAGTAGGCCTCTGCGCTCTCCGCCGACAGGTTGATGCAGCCGTGACTCACGTTCTCGACACCCTGCACGTCGACGGTGTTCTGGTTCTGGTGGATGAACTCGCCGTTGTTGCTGATCCGGACGGCCCAGTACTCGTCGATGTTGACGTAGTGGTAGGCCGGGTTGCTCATCTTCACGTGCTCCTGCTTGTCCATCACGATGTGGATGCCGGAGCGGGTGACCCGGTTCGGGTCGCCGATGTCGTCGCCGCTGCCGTAGGACGCCTCGTAGGTGGCCACCGTCTTGCCGTCCCGCTTGACCACGATGTTGTACGCGTTGGCGTCGGCGTAGACGACCTGGTTGCGGCCGATCTTGAAGTCGGAGGTGACGTCGTAGCCGCCGTAGTAGTTGTCGGCGAACTTCAGGCCGTACATGTTCGCCTCGACGTGCACCTTGGTGTTGGCCGGCCAGTAATTCTTCGGCCGCCAGTCCAGCGACGGATAGTCGTCGCCGTCGTGGGTGATCCAGGCGAACGCCCCCTCGACCTTGGGCGTGGTGACGATCTTGATGTTCTTCTCGATCAGCGCCTTGTCCTCGGCGTTCAGGCCGAACCGGATGATGATCGGTGCCGCGACCCCGACCAGTGCGCCGTCGCCGGGCGAGACGTTGGTGGTGATCTCGGCGTAGGGGGTGACCGTTGTCCAGGTGCCGGAGATCTTGGTCGGCTTGCCGTTCTCCCCGCGCGCGGTGCCGGTGACGGTGTAGGTGCGGCCGTAGCCGAGGTCCTCGTTCAACGTCCAGGTCGTGTGGTCGGGCGAGAGCACCCCCTTGACGGCGTTGCCCTCCGGGTTGGTCAGCTTGAACGCGGTGATCACGCCGTGCGTCACGGTGACCTTGGGGCGGTCGATCGGCACCACCGAGGCGGCACCGAAGGCCGGCGTGGCAATGATCTTCGCGGCCGGCTTGGGCGGCGGCGTCGGTGTGGCGGTGGTGGTCGGAGCGGCCGACGAGGTGGGCAGGACCGAGGTGAACCCGGGTGACGAAGGAGCCGTCGAGACCTCTGGCGAGGACACCGCGGGCGACGACACCGGCGGCACCGTCACCTGGGCGGCAGTTCCGGCGCTCGAGGAGACGCTCGCCTGCGCGGCCGGGGAGGCCACCGACGGCTGCGGCGATCCGGATTCGGACTGGCACGCAGTGACCAACAGCAGGGCCGCGGCCAACAGCGCCACCCCCGCGAAACGCCCCTTACCCATCAATCCGCCCAATCTTCGGAACGACAACACGGTACGCCCCCCCAAGGATGCAGCCCGCTACCCCAACGATACGAAGGCAACGCCGACCGTGGCTGAACCGATATCACCATCTGTACCAGAGCCACGTGACACAGTGATGACGCACGGGGGCCGCGAAGGTTGCCTGCATCACTGTTGTCGAGCACCGGGGCGGGCCGGTCCGTTGCCTCGGAGCCGGACGCACGAGCCGGGGGCTTCAGGGTCGCGAGTCGTACGCCTTGCGCGCCGAGCACACCGACGCCTTCGGGCAGATCTGTTTCGACCCGTCGGCGGCGAGTTTGATCACCACCGTCTCGCCCGGGACCGAATGCCCGATGACGGTGCCCGGCCCGGCCGGTGAATCAACCTGCTCGCCGATCGCCGGCGTGGTCGCCTTGAAGTCCTGATACAGCGGGTGCTCGTACTTGAGGCAGCACATCAGCCGACCGCAGGCACCGGAGATGCGCATCGGGTTGGCAGGCAGGTCCTGGTCCCTGGCCATCGCCAGGGTGATCGGCTCGTAGTCCTTGAGGAAGGTGGAGCAACAGGTGTCCCGCCCGCAGGAGCCGATCGCTCCGGTGACCCGCACGGTGTCCCTGGCGGCCAGCTGACGCAGCTCGACCCGGGAGTTGAGGGTGGCCGACAGGTCGCGGAGCAGCGACCGGAAGTCGACGGTGTCGGGCGAGGAGTAGTAGATGACGGTCTTGCCGGTGCCTGCCTGCGGATCGACGGCCAGGATCTTCATCCCGAGCTGATGCTCGCGGACCAGCCGGCGGGTGGCGACCAGAGTGCGGGCCTTGGTCTTGCGGAGCAGCTCGTTGGCCTCGATGTCGGCCTCGGTGGCCCGCCCGACGACCACCGGAAAGCCGTCGGTGTCCTCACCGGAATACTCCGATGCCCAGACCACCGTCGCGGTGACCGGCCCGTGCTCGGTGGGCAGCAGGACGTGATCCCCGACCTCGAGCGTGAGACCGCCGGGATCGGCGTAATGCAACTGCCCCTTGTCCACGAAGGTCACGGCACAGAGCATCCCCATGCCGAGCACCGTACGCCCCGGGGGACCGACGCCCTGATCAGCCCGCGTACAGGACCGCCATCATCGCCTCGACCGCGATCTGCGGTTTGACGTTCAACTCGATGGCCTCCCGGCAGGCCAGCACCGCATCGAGTCGGCGCAGTGCACCCTGCGCACCGAACCGGGATGCCGCTGTGTCGACGTCGTTCGCCAGATCCGGGTTGCCCAACGGCACGTCGGCGGCCAACGCCCGGGCGATCACGTCCCGGTAGAAGCCCGACAGGTCGACCAGTGCCCGATCCAGCACGTCGCGCTCGGTGCGGGTGGCCCGCGACTTCTGCCGCCGTTCCAGGTCCCGGACCACGCCGGCGGTACCGCGGGCCGCGCCGACCGCGCCCTTGCCGGTGCCGCCGGCGCCGAGCGCAGTTCTGAGTTCATCGAGTTCGGCAGTGTCCCTGATCTCCGAGGCCGACCGGGCGACTCCCTTAGCGCCGTCCACGAGGTCCCTGGCCTCGGTGAACACGTCGCCGAGAGACCGCAGGGCACCCGGCACCCCCAAGGTCCGCTCGCGGTTCGCCCTGGCGTCCGGATCGGTGGCCAACCGGCGGGCCCGCCCGACATGACCACCGGCCACCGATGCCGCCCACTGCGCCGTGGGCCCGTCGATCCCGTCGCGCCGGATCAGCACGTCGGCGATCGACGCCACCGAAGGCGTGCGCAGCGGCAGCACCCGGCACCGCGAGCGGATCGTCACCAGCACGTCGTCGGGGTGCGTCGATGGAGCGCAGAGCAGGAACACCGTGTGCGGCGGCGGCTCCTCGATCGCCTTGAGCAGCGCGTTGGACGCCCCTTCGGTGAGCCGGTCCGCATCCTCGATGAGGACGATCTGCCACGGGCCGCTGGCCGGCCGCCTGGCCGCCAGTTGGACGACGTTGCGCATCTCCTTGACCGAGATGGTGAGACCCTCCGGCACCACCGCCCGCACATCGCCATGGGTGCCGTGCAACACGGTGCGGCAATGGGTGCACTCGCCGCAGCCCCGGTACGGGCACTCGAGCGCTGCCGCGAAGGCCCGGGCCGCGACCGACCGGCCGGAGCCGGGCGGCCCGGTGAAGAGCCAGGCGTGGGTCATGGCGGCGGCCGGAACGTCAGCGTCGCCGTGGCTGGCCGCGACCGCGGCTCGCAGCACCGAGATCGCCTCGTCCTGACCGATGACGTCGGCGAACACCCCGCTCGACCCGTCCATGCCACCCTTTCGTGCGCCGACCCCACGCTAGCGCGCTGCGCCGACACGCCCGCATGCTCGGCCCGGAAGTACTTCCCGCCCGCGCCGCCCGCGGTCAGCTTCCCGGCAACGCCCGCCCGACGGCGACCAGGGAGTCCAACCGGCCGACGTTGGCGCGCCGGATCGGTGACGTGGTCACCTCGGTGACCACGAGTCCGGCCCGGGCGGCCAGCAACGCCAGCGTCGTCGGGGTGTAGTGCCAGATGTGCTGCTCCGGCTTGAGGGTCCACCAGCGGGACCGGAGGATCCGGGCGGGCAGCGACGAGAAGTACGGGACGGAGAGCGCGAACACTCCGTCGTCGGCGAGCCGCCGGCGCACCCCGACCAGGAACGACAGCGGATCCGGCACGTGCTCGAGGGTGTCCCAGAAGCAGATGACGTCGGCAGGTTCGCCGTCCGGGGCGTCGGCCAGTTGGCCGCAGAACACGTCCAGCCCGAGGGTCCCGGTCGCGTACGCAGCCCCGGTCCGGGAGAGCTCGACCCCTGCGGCCCGGTACCCGGCCTCGGCTGCCGCGTTCAGGAAGAGCCCGTAGCCGGCGCCGATCTCGAGCAGCCGGGCGGGCGGCGGCCGGAGGCGGGTGATCCGGCCGAGCCGGCCGGCTGTCCACGCCCGCTGCAGCATCATCGCCGGGTTGAAACCGCCGTCCCCGCCGTACACCCCACCCTCCTCGAAATACTCCGGCTGGTCGTAGAGGCGCTGCAGTGCGTCAGGCGAGAGCCGCGGAGAGACGAACACCAGAGAACAGACGGGGCACCGGACCACCGCGAACGGCGGCAGCGAATACAGCGTGCGACCGGGCAGATGGCACAGGCAGCAGGTGACGGTCTCGGTGTCCGCGGCGGTCCACTCCGGAGCAGCGACGCGATCCCGCACGGCTTCGACCTCCACGTCTCGTAGACGGCCGGAGGCCGGCCCCGGCCAACCTATCCCACCCGGTGCCGGGCTACCCGGAGGTGCGGCCCGCCTGCGCGGGGACGTGGTCCGTGGCCGGCTGCTCGTCGACCGGTGACCCGTCGGCATCGGGCCGCACTCCAGGATCCGCAAGCCTGCCCACTGCTACCCCCGGCAGCCCGGTGACCGGGTCGACGGGCATCAAGGGGGCCTCCGCCTGCTCACCGTTCGTCGCTACCTCGGTGGAGGGCGACCGGACCCGCAATGATGAGTCGATCCGGGCGGCCACCTCGGCCGGAACCGGCTCGTCGGCAGTTGCCAGCGGCCGCACCACCAGATAGCGCTCGGGTGCCGAGGCCGCCAGGTCCCGGTAGGACTGCTCGGGGTCGACCGGCTCGTCGTCGCTGGGCACCGCTGGTGCGGCGTCAGCGGCCACCGTTTCGGCGGGTGAGAGCCCGCGAGCGTCGTCGGTCTCCGGCGGCTCCGCGGGCGTGGACTCAGCAGCGGCCGCCGCGTTCGCCTGCGGTTCGTCACCGGTACCAACGGTCCGCGCCGGTGCGATCGCCGCAGCGGACGGCTCGACATCGGCAGCCGGCCGCAGTGCACTGTCGACGAGAATCGTGAGGTCGGGTCGCAGCCCGCCGGTGGCCCAGGCGGCGAGTCGCAGGATCCGGCCCTCATCCAGGCCGCCCTCGGCCCCGAACCGGACCACCAGCGCGTCGAACAGCCCGTGGCACAGCACCACGGTGCCGGCGTCCAGGGCCGGGCGGAGGCCATTGTTGACCAGATCCGCCAGGTCGGCGATCGACCGCAGCGCCGAGGCCGGCGCGTCCGGCACCACCGGATGCCCACCGGCGGCCACCGACTCCGGTGCGGCGTGGCTGACGGTCCGCCAGCCCTCGGTGCGCAGATGCCTGAGCAGGGCGTCGCCGTAGGCGTCCACCGCTTCGGTCTCGGTGCCCTCGACGACAATCAGTACGCCGGGGCGATCGTCGTCGTCGAGCAGCGCGTCGCGGCGCCGGCCGAACACCCTGCGCAGCATGCTTCCGGCGAGCCCGCCGACCTGCCGGCCGGCGTAGATGGACACCCCGATGGCGATCAGGCCGCCGACCGAGAGCACGATCGCCGGCCCGGAGAAGTAGATCTGGAACGACCCGACAGACACCAGATGCGAACCGAGGGCGCCGGCCAGGATCGGTCCGAGGGCGATGGTGCCGAGCAGGATCAACCGCACCGAGGACATCACGAACGCGAACACCCGGCCCCGCAGCTGGTCGGACACCTCCTGCCCGATCATGGTGAAGCCGGTGATCCAGGCGATGCCGGCGAACAGACCCATCACAGATGAGGCGAGCACCGCTCCGAGGTAGTCCTGCAGCAGGCCCATGATCACCAGGGAGATCCCGGCGGCGCCGATGGACAGGGTGAACACCATCCGGCGCGGGACGGTCGGCAGCACCTTCGGGCCGACCAGCATGCCCAGCGCCAGACCGGTGAACACCGAGCCGAACAGGATTCCGTACCCGGCATTGCCGGCGCCGAGGGTCGCGACGTAGGCCTGAGCGACACCGGCCACCAGCCCACCGGCGCCGAAGGCACCGAGGATGCCGATGTAGATGGCCCGCATGATGCGCGAGTTCTTGATGAACACCACGCCCTCGCGGATCAGCGAGAACAGGTTCTTCGAGGTGGCCCGCTCACCGACGTACGCCGGGATCATCGCGCGGGAGAAGTAGATCACCGCCGCGGACACCACGAACGTCCCGGCGTTGAAGGCGAGCGCGATGTCGATCGCCGCGGACGAGGTGCCGCCGCTGATCAGTGCTCCGGCCCCGTCGCTGGTGGTGGGCACCACCGATGCGCCGAAGAACTGCGAAGCGGTGGCCAGCAGCGCGAACAGCAGCGCCGCCACCGGCACCATGCCGTAGACCGAGACGTAGTTGAGCTGGTTGGCTACGGCGAGCCGCTCGCGGGGAACGATGTTCACCCACAAGGTCTGTTTCGCCGGTGTGGTGAACAGGCCGACCGCCTCGACCAGGAACTGCGCGATCAGCAGCCAGGTGAGATTGCCGCCGACCAGGATGGACAGATAGAGCAGCGCGGCCATCAGGTCGCCGATGATGGCCACCTTGCGCCGGTCCACCCGGTCCACCAGCGCCCCGGCGATGGGTCCCAACAGCAGGTCGGGAAGCAGCCGGGTGAGCAGCACACCGGATACCGCGGCGCCCTGCACCAGGTTCGAGGAGTCCTTGGTCAGGTACGCGGCCAGCGCGGTGGTGGCCAGCAGCCCCAGCCAGTCGCCGAGGCTGGAGATCGCGATCGCGGCCCACATCCGCCGGAACACGGGAATGCGCAGCAGCACGCCGAGCGAGCTGGTCTCGTGCTTGCGGCTCATCGCCGCGGCCGTCCGGTCACCGGTTGATCAGGTCGAAGATCGCCGAGACGACCTTCTGGCCGATTCCGGTCGCGAACAGGACGATCACGATGAATACCAGTACCCCCCAGACGCCCGACCCGCGGTTCTTGGACCGGGCCGAGCCGGCGGTGGAGTCGCGGCGCGGGGCGGCGGTCGACCGCGTCGACTGCACCGACGGTGTGTAGCCGGTGGAGCCGGCGGAGCCGACGGCCGAGTCGCGGCGCGGGGCGGCGGTCGACCTGGTCGACTGCAGAGCAGGGTGGTAGCCGGTGGAGCCCGGCTGGGCGCCGGCCGGCGGACCCGGCGGCACGTGCGACAGCCCACGGCGCACCGCGTCCTGCACCGAAGGCGGCAGCCAGGACGGCAGGTTCTGCAGCTGGGCCGGCAGTGCGGCCGGCAGCCGTCCGGACCGGGCGGCCGCCCGGGCAACTGCTCCCTGGCGCGCCGAGACGGCGTGTGCCCGGTCGACCCGATCGTGTTCGACCTGCCTGGCCAGCTCCGCCTCGGCCCGCGCGACCATGGCCGGATCGATGACGATCGGCGCCAGGATCGGCGCGACGATCACCGGCGCTGCACCGTCGGCGGTCCAGTACGACCACGACGCCACCAGCTCCGCGGTCGGATCGGGGAACGGTGGGGCGGCGAAGGCCTGGATCGGCGGATCGGCGGTGCCACCGGTGCCGGCCAGCGCGTCGGCGAACATCGGTGCCGTGCCCGCCTCGACCGCGGCCGGGCCTGCCGTCGGTGAGGTCATGATCCGATGGTAGGCCGGGAGGCCCCCCGACCTCCCCGGCTTTACCCGGGTTTCGCCCCTGGGATCGATCAGCGGCCCCCCGGGGGGTCAGCCCGCCGAGGGCTTGCGTCCGGTCTTGGCGGCCGTCTTGCGGGTGGCGGTGGTCTTGCGCGCGCTTCCGTTCTTCGCCGCGGCCGGTGCCTTTCGGGTGGTCTTCTTCGGGGCCGGCCCCCGGGCCCGCCGCTCGGAGAGCAGTTCGGCCGCCCGGTCGATGGTCAGCGTGTCGACCTCGTCTCCCTTGCGCAACGACGCGTTCGTCTCACCGTCGGTGACGTAGGGACCGAACCGGCCGTCCTTGATCACCATGGGCTTCCCGGTGGCCGGATCGTCGCCGACGTCGCGCAGCGAGGACGCCGCCGCCGCGCTGCGGCCTCGGGTCTTCGGTTGCGCGTAGAGCGCCAGAGCCTCGTCCAGCGTGACGCTGAACAGCGACTCCTCCGCCGCCAGCGACCGCGAGTCGGTGCCCTTTTTCAGGTAGGGCCCGTAACGGCCGTTCTGCGCGGTGATCTCCTCGCCGGTCGCCGGGTCCGCGCCGACCACCCTGGGCAGGGTGAGCAACTGCAGCGCGGTGTCCAGATCGACGCTGTCCACCGTCATCGACTTGAACAGCGAAGCGGTCCGCGGCTTCACCGCGTTCTTGCCGGTGGTCGGCGAACCCTCGGGCAGGATCTCGGTGACGTACGGCCCGTACCGGCCGTCCTTGGCGACGATCTCCCGGCCGCTGCCCGGATCGGTGCCGAGTACCTTGTCGCCGATCTCGGCCTGCGCGAACAGGTCCTCGGCGACCTCGGCCGTCACCTCGTCGGGGGCCAGTTCCTCGGGCAGGTTGGCCCGTTCCGCCGGCCCCGCCACACCGTCGTCGCCGGGCAGCCCGTCCCGTTCCAGGTACGGGCCGTATCGGCCCACCCGAACCACGACCTTGCGGCCGTCCGCCCCGGTGAGCAGCGGCAGCGAGTTGACCTCGCGGGCGTCGATGTCCTCGAGCCGGTCGCCGACCAGTCGCTTGAGCCCGCCGGAGCGGCCGACGCCGCCCTCGGGTCCGATCTCGCCGCCGTAGTAGAACGACTGCAGCCAGTCCGTGCGACCGAGCCGGCCCTCGGCGATCGAGTCGAGCTCGTCCTCCATGGCGGCGGTGAAGTCGTAGTCGACCAGCCGGGCGAAATGCTGCTCCAGCAGGCCGACAACGGCGAACGCGATCCATGACGGGACCAGTGCCTGGCCCTTGCGCCAGACGTACCCGCGGTCGGTGATGGTGCGGATGATCGACGCGTAGGTGGACGGCCGGCCGATCCCGAGGTCCTCGAGCGCCTTGATCAGGCTCGGCTCGGTGTAACGGGCCGGCGGGTTGGTGAAGTGCGCTCCCGGGCTGAGCTCGCCGATGGAGAGCTGCTGGCCCTCGCGCAGATTCGGCAGCCGGCGTTCGGCGTCGTCCGCCTCGCCGCCGGCCTCGGCGTCGACGGTCTCGACGTAGGCGCGCAGGAACCCGGGAAAGGTGATCGTCCGACCGGACGCGCTGAACACGCAGGAAAGGTCGCCGGCGGCTGCGGTGATCTTGACCGTGAGCGTCTGGCCCTTGGCGTCGACCATCTGCGAGGCGATAGTCCGCTGCCAGATCAGCTCGTACATCCGGAACTCGTCCGCACCCAACGCGTTGGCGACCTGGCCAGGGGTCCGGAAGCTCTCCCCCGCCGGCCGGATCGCCTCGTGGGCCTCCTGGGCGTTCTTGACCTTCTTGGTGTACTGCCGCGGCTGGGCCGGCACGTACTCCGGGCCGTACAGCTCCCGGGCCTGTGACCTGGCCGCATCCAGCGCGGTCTGGCTCAACGTGGTCGAGTCGGTCCGCATGTAGGTGATGTAGCCGGACTCGTAGAGTTTCTGGGCGGTGCGCATGGTGCGCTCGGAGGAGAAGCCGAGCTTGCGGCCGGCCTCCTGCTGCAGGGTCGAGGTCATGAACGGCGCGTACGGCCGCCGGGTGTACGGCTTCTCCTCGACGCTGGTGACGGTCGCGGCGCCGTCCTGAAGGTTCGCGGCCAGCGTGCGGGCGCCGTCCTCATCGAGTTGCAGCACGTCGGCGCGGGCGGCGTCCGCCGACAACCGCCCGGTGGCCGGGTCGAAGTCCCGACCGACGGCCAGCCGCCGACCGTCGACCGTGGACAGTGCGGCGGTGAAGGCGCCCTCGGAGGCACCGGCCGGGGTGAACATCGCGTCCAGGCCCCAGTAGGAGCCGGAGATGAACGCCATCCGGGCCCGTTCGCGCTCCACGATGATCCTGGTCGCCACCGACTGCACCCGGCCGGCCGACAACTTCGGCATCACCTTCTTCCAGAGCACCGGCGACACCTCGTAGCCGTACAGCCGGTCGAGGATGCGTCGGGTCTCCTGGGCGTCGACCAGGTTCTCGTCGAGCTCCCTCGGGGACTCGGCGGCCGCCCTGATGGCCGCGGGGGTGATCTCGTGGAACACCATCCGCTTGACCGGGACCTTCGGCTGCAGGGTCTGCAGCAGATGCCAGGCGATGGCCTCTCCCTCGCGGTCCTCGTCCGTCGCGAGGTAGAGCTCGGTGGCGCCGGCCAGCAGCGCCTTCAGCTTCGCGACCTGCGCCTTCTTGTCCGGGGTGACGATGTAGAGCGGCTCGAAGCCGTGCTCGGTGTCCACCCCGAGGCGCGCCCACGGCTCACCCTTGTATTTGGCCGGCACATCCGCCGCGCCCCGTGGCAGGTCCCGGATGTGGCCGATCGACGATTCAACGATGTAGCCGTCGCCCAGGTAGTTCCCGATGGTCCTGGCCTTGTTGGGCGATTCGACGACCACGAGCCGGACGCCGCCGTCTGCGGGCCCTGCTGCCTTCCGCGTTGCCATTCTGTGTTTCGTTCTCCTCGCTGGTGTCCGCCGGTTTCCGTGGTGCCGGGCGGCCGGTTGCGCTCCGCTGCCGATCGGCACCGGATGTCACCGGTGTCCGGTGCAGGATGCCATGAACTTCGGCTTCCGTGCCGCGATGTGCACGGCGCGGCACCGATCCGGGCCCGGATCGAGGTGCGGCGGACGTCGTCACCGGCGCAACGCCGGCCTCACATCCGGTTGTTCCCGCGCGGCGAAGGGGCCTCGGTCGACACTGCAGGAAACGGGTCGGGAAAGGCATCGGCAGGCGCTCCGGCGGGCAGGCTGCCGAGCAGGTCCGCCAGTCGGACCAGCCGCTTGTGTCCGACAATACGCACCGCCGGGCCGCCGCCCCGCACCCCGAGGAAGGAGCCGGCCAATCCGGCTGCGGCCAGGGCCGCGGTCAGCGGGTCGTGGGTATCTGGGGCGTGGGGGTCGAGTCCGAGGCGATATCCGGCGTCATCCCGACTCCCGGCGGCGAGAGCCCAGCACCGCAGGAAGCCGGCGTCCAGGCCCGGCCGCGGCGGGAGGGCCTTCACCGCGCCGCGGATCCACCGCGTCGCCAGCCCGGCGAGTCCGTCGGTCTGTGCCGATCGCACCAGGATCTTCCCATCCGCTGCCGGCAATGCTTCCGGATCCAGTCCACGGACGCGCATCTCGACACTCAGCGCGTCGGCCCGCCACCGCTCGTCGAGCAGGATGGAAACCCGGGCGGTGCCGGTGCTGGGCTGCCGGACCAGCTGGCCGTGCGCGGCGAGCAGACCGCCCAGATCAGCCACCGCAGGAGGCTGCAGGTCGGCCGAGAACAACGAGGGCTGGCTCACCGGCGGTCCGGACGGGAGCAGGGTGGGTGACACGGCGGTCACCGTAGTGGCCGGGGCCGCGGCGCTCCGGACGCATGCGGGCGCGATGCGGCAGTCAGCCTCCGAAGAGCGTTGCGCAGCTCGGGATGGCTTGAAGCGCTGGGACCAGGCCAGGGTCGGTCAGAGAGGACTGGGCGGCCTGGAGCTGCAGTTGCCTTGGAGAGGTCGGCATCAGCGCCGTCTCTGGCGTCGGTCAGCGCCTTCTCCAGCGCCGCCGGGACTCGACGCCGTTGCGATGGTGGCAGATTGTTGCGCCGCGCCCTGCCGGCATCGCCGAAGGCCGTCGACAAGCTGGTGGCGAGCTGGTCGCCGCCGGTGACCGTTGGTGCGGGCAGCACCTTGAGCGCTGCGGACGCGGCGGTGAGCACAGTGCCGACCTTCGCGTAGAACTTGATGGCGGCGACCTTTTGCGCCGGCGAGGCTGACGTCGGCATCGTACGCAGGCGGCGGATCGCCGCTCGAGCGGGGAGACTCCGCACAGCGTCGGAGAACCAGAGCTCGGTGCGCTTGTCCAATGCGATCGCCGACGCCGCGGTGGACGCTCCGGAACCCGCTTCGGAGGAGTCTGTCGAGCCCGCCTCCGAGGAAGCCGTATCGGAGGAGTCCGCGGTTGACGACTCCATCGCGGACGGGCTGGTCGCAGCGGTCTCCGAGCCACCGGCAGCGGAGCTGCTGGACGGGGCCGGCGTCGGATCGCTGCTACAGGCGGACAGCACGATGGCGGCGACGGCCGCGGCGAGCAGGGCGAAGGGACGGCGCATGAGAACCCCCGGGAATGAACTCGTTCGACGATAGACGCACGTTCGGACGTCACCCTACGGCCGGACGGTCGGCTTTGGGGTAACGAAAGAGCGTCGCCGAGGCCTCAGGTGAAGAGCTTGCGGCAGGCCGGGATCGCTTCGGCCTGGCGGGCCAGGGCGGGCGCGGCCATCGCCTCGGAGAAGTCGGCGAGTGGTGCGGACGCGGTGCTGACCTCGTCATCCGCCCGGTCGACCGCGGCGTGCAGAGCATCAACGTCGGCCACCGCACCGATGGACGCGGCTCCCCGGTCGGCTGCGGTGGCCATCGTCGGCAGCGTCGCCAGCAGCGTGTCCTGGAGCTGCTCACCGACCGGAATGCCCGGCGCGCCGAGGTCGGCGAGGGTGTCCGCTGCGTTCCCGTAGGCGGTGGCAGCGTCGCGGAAGACCTTGCCGGCGGTCGTGCGTTGGGTGGCCAGGTCGCCGGAGGTCTGATGTGCCGGCCCGGTGTCGGCTGCATCCAGAGCGGTGCACAGGGTGGAGAACCAGGACACGGTCCGGCCGTCGAACGTACCGATCGCCCCGGTACCGCTGGCCACCGGCGCCGACGGGGTGCTGGCCGGGGGCCGGCTGCTCGGCTGCGGGATCGAGGTGAACGCGGTGCCGGGTGCCGGGGCGGTGGCGGACGGGCTCGCCGCGGTCGGCGCACTCGCCGGATTCGAGGTGAGACCGGTCGAGGTGACTCCGGTCGGGCCGTCCATGGATGACGCCGTGGACGGCGACCGGACCGAGTCGGTAGGGCTCGGCCCCGGGGGCGCGGCGTCGCCGTCGGAACAGCCGGCCAGCGCCATCGCCGCGGCGATCATGGCGGCGATCAGGGCCGGCCGCGCCGACCCGGGCCGGCCGGGACTCTCGTGAGGCATCGGTTCAGAGTGCAGCACCCGCGCGCACCGTGCCGACCTGGGCCGGTCGGTCATCGGATGGCCTCCCGGTGGTTCTGGATCAGCCGGCCAGCTTGGCGCAGGACGGGATCTTCGAGATCGCGTTCGAGACCCCGGGGCTCATCTTGATGTTGTTGAGTTCCTGCAGCGGTGCTGCGGCATCGCTCAGCTCCGTGCTCAGCGAGGAGAGCTTCTGCAGCGAAGCCGGGTCCGTCGGGTCGGCACTGGCGAACTCGTCACCGAGCTTGGTGAATTTCGGGCCGAGCTCGGAGAATGACGAGACGATCTTGCCTGCGAACGCGTCGCCGCCGTCGAAGGTCGGGGCCGGAGCATCCTTCAAGGTGGTCCCGGCTTGGGTGAATGCGGTGCCGAGGGTGGTCATCGCCTCGGAGACGGCCTTGAACGTGCCGGGAAGGTCCTTGGTGTCGATCTTCGAGCCGAGGTCCTTCAACCCGACCGCCGGCGCCATCGCGCCGCAGAATGTGTCGAACCAAGCGGTGGTCTGAGCATCGATGCTGTCGGCATCGCCGCCGACAGTGGTGGTGTCCGATCCTTCCGTGGACTCCGCTGTCGTGGGTTCGGCAGAGCTGGACTCATCCGCCGAGGTCGGCGCCGGGGTGTCATCGGAGCTCGCAGCCGCGGACGGCGCTGCCGACGACGCCACCGCCGCCGCGGGGGTCGAGCCCGCGGTCGCAGTGCCTGCGGTCGAGCCGCAGCCGGCCAGCAGCAGTGCCCCTGCCGCCAGCACAGCAGTGATGGTGGTGCGCTTCATGATGTCCCCCTCCGTCAGCGCCGGTGAGCGCCGAGTGATCGTGTCCGACGTCCGTCGGACGCCTGGGGGCGTGGGCAGGTTCCATCGCGCGCCGAACGGCGCAGACCGGAAACGTGGCATCCCCCCGGGGCCGGAAACCGGCCGTTCGACGAGACTAGCAACTCCCGGACGGCCGCCGACCCCCGGCAATCGGGGATCGCCGGGGGTCGGTGGGTGCTGGATCGGGAGGTCAGTTCCCGAGCATGCTCGAGCACTCCGGGATCGTCTTCAACTGGGCCTTGAGCTCGGGCGAGAGGTCGAAATTGCCCCCGGCGTCGAGGCCGGACATGGCCTTCTCCATGTCCTGGGATGCGGTCGAGACCGCAACGGCCAGTTCCTCCTTGGTGGTCACCTTGGCCGCAGCGATCTTCGCCCCGGCCTCCTTGAACGCCGGCGCGGCCTTGGCGAGGGCGCCGATCAGCTTCGCCGACACCTCCTGGCCCTTGTCGATGCTGGGCGGCGGCAAGGCGGTCAGGTCGGTTGCGGTCTTCGCGAAGTTGTCGCCGAGCTGATTGAAGATGTCGGCAATGGCCTTCTGGCCCTTCGTCGGATCGCTGTCGGCCATCGCGGCGCCCAGCTGGTCCGACATTCCCGACACCGCCGGCGACAGGCCACCGCAGAACGTCTTGAACCAGAGAGCGGTGGCGCCGTCCAGGGTGCCGTTCAGAGTGGTGGTCGGACCCTCGGTGGTGGACTCCTCGGTGGACTCGCCCGACGTCGATTCCTCCGTGGTCTCGGCGGACGAGGTCACCGATTCGGCGGTGGTGGGGGCCGCGCTGCTGGACTCGGCACCGGTCGACTGCACCACCCCGGTGAGGATGGACTGCGAGGTGGGCGCCAGCGTGGTTGCGGCCGCCGGGGTGCCGCTCGAACTGCTGCCACAGGCAGCCAGGGCGAGGGCGGCGGCTGCCGTCAGGCTGATCAGACCGATGCGCTTCAACGTGGGTCCCTTCGATGGGTGAGATGAGCCGCAGGCACTGGGGACACGCCGATCCGGACGCCCCGAGGCGACGCCGGTAGGAGCATCGGCCGGGAGTGGTGATACCGGACAGACAGTACTGCGACGGACCCGGTGCCGCGGCCGGAAGCGCAGAACGGCCCCGGCCGGAGCCGGGGCCGTTCTGCGGGGTGGAGTGGAGCGTCAGGCGTTGTGCAACTGCGAGGCGCGCCGCTTGGAGACCAGCACCGCGGCCACGATCACCGCGACCGCGACCAGCGCGATCAGCACCCGGACCACGGTGTTCTCGCTGGTGCCGACGGAGAGGGCGACGATGGCCGGTGCGATCAGCAGCGAGACCAGGTTCATCACCTTGAGCAGCGGGTTGATCGCCGGGCCGGCAGTGTCCTTGAACGGGTCGCCGACCGTGTCCCCGATGACCGTCGCCGCGTGCGCATCGGAGCCCTTTCCGCCGTACGCGCCGTCCTCGACGATCTTCTTGGCGTTGTCCCAGGACCCGCCGGAGTTGGCCAGGAACACCGCCATCAGCGTGCCGCTGGCGATGGCGCCACCGAGGTAACCGGCCAGCGGGCCGACCCCGAGACCGAAGCCGACGGCGATCGGGGCGAACACCGCGAGCAGACCCGGCGTGGCGAGCTCGCGCAACGAGTCGCGGGTCACGATGTCCACCACCTTGCCGTATTCGGGCTTCGTGGTGCCTTCCATGATCCCGGGGATCTCCCGGAACTGCCGGCGAACCTCCCGCACCACGGCGCCGGCGGCCCGGGAGACCGCGTTGACGGCGAGTCCGGAGAACAGGAACACCACTGCGGCCCCGAGGATCACGCCGACCAGCACGTTCGGCGAGACGATCGAGGTGACGAAGGCGCGGAGGCCGTCCTCGGCGACGTTGCCGGCCTTGGCCAGCGCCGTCGCGATCGCGTCGGAGTACGAGCCGAACAGGGCGGTCGCGGCCAGCACTGCGGTCGCGATCGCGATGCCCTTGGTAATGGCCTTGGTGGTGTTACCGACAGCGTCGAGATCGGTGAGGATCTTCGCGCCCTCCTCGGAGACCTCCCCGCTCATCTCGGCGACGCCCTGGGCGTTGTCCGAGATCGGGCCGAAGGTGTCCATCGCGACGATGACGCCGACCGTGGTGAGCAGGCCGCAGCCGGCCAGCGCGATCGCGAACAGCGAGACGATCAGGGTGCCGGAGAGCAGGTAGGCGCCGTAGACGGCGGCTCCGATCACCAGGGCGGTGTACACCGCGGACTCGAAGCCCACCGAGATGCCGGCCAGCAGCACCGTCGCTGCGCCGGTGGTCGAGTTCTCCGCGACGTCCTTGGTGGGCTTCTTGTTGGTGTCGGTGAAGTAGCCGGTCAGCCAGAGGATGACCGCCGCGAGGACGATGCCGATGAGCACCGCGATGATCGCGATGACCGCGGGGTTGCCGGCCCGGTCGCCGAACCCGAGCGCTGCGAAGTTGCTGGGCAGGTAGACCAACGCGGCGACCGTGCTGAGCACCGCCGAGATGCCGGCGGAGATGTAGAACGACCGGTTGATCGTCGCGAGGCCGCTTTCGCCCGCCCGCGGCTTGGTGATGTAGACGCCGATGATCGCGGTGAGTATGCCGATGGCCGGCACGATCAGCGGGAAGATCAGCCCCTTGGCGCCGAACGCGGCCGAGCCGAGGATCAGCGAGGCGACCAGGGTGACCGCGTAGGACTCGAACAGGTCCGCCGCCATCCCGGCGCAGTCGCCGACGTTGTCGCCGACGTTGTCGGCGATGGTGGCGGCGTTGCGCGGGTCGTCCTCGGGGATGCCCTGCTCGACCTTGCCGACCAGGTCGGCGCCGACGTCGGCGGCCTTGGTGAAGATGCCGCCGCCGACTCGCATGAACATGGCGAGCAGGGCGGCGCCGAAGCCGAAGCCCTCGAGCACCTTGGGCGCCTCGCCCACGTAGACCAGCACCACGAAGGCGGCGCCGAGCAGGCCGAGACCGGTGGTGGCCAGCCCGACCGTGCCGCCGGTCCGGAAGGCGATCTGCATGGCCTTCTCCCGGCCCTCGCCGTTCGCCGCTGCTGCGACCCGGACGTTCGCCCTGGTGGCCAGCCACATGCCGGTGTAGCCGATGAAGGCGGAGAACCCGGCACCGACGAGGAAGAAGATGGATCGCCCGATGCGCTCACCGGTGGAGTCCGCCGGCAGCACGAACAACAGGGCGAACACGATGACGACGAAGACACTCAGGGTCCGGAACTGCCGGCCGAGGTAGGCGGCGGCGCCTTCCTGGACGGCCTCGGAGATCTCCTGCATCTTCGGCGTGCCCTTGCCGGCGGCGAGCACTCCGGCCCGCAGCACGAAGGCGATGACGAGCGCCACCAGGGCCACCACGGCCACGAGGATCACCAGCGTGCGGTCGCCACCGGAGAGTTCTCCGCTGGCGAGCGTCTGGGTGACCGGGGCGGACATGAGCCGGGACATAGGCGCTCCTGATCTCTACTACACAGAGCACCGGCCCCGTGAGGTTGGACCGGCGCTGGTCGACATGCAACAGTTCGCCGGACGTGGCCCGGCGTGAGGTGGGACTCACTGTAAGGCACCGCAGCGACAGTTCCGTCATCCGGGTTGCTCCGCCGGATGAGCCTCTCCCGGTCGCCCGCGGGCGCGTCGGGTCCCGCCGTCGTAGCCACCGGTGACAATGGTGGGCGTGACCGGGTCCGTCGAGCTCCGCCGCGCCGAGCTCCACCCGGAGGCGCTGCTGTCGGTGCTGCGGCTGAGCTCACCCAGCGGCGGGGATGCCATCAGGCACGTCGAGCACCTCGCGCCGCGGGCCGGGCGGACCGCACCCTGGCCCGGATGGGTGCCGGCCGAGCTGCGGTCGGCACTGCAGAAATCGGGCATCGAGCTGCCTTGGACGCACCAGGCAGCGGTAGCCGACCTGGCGCACCGCGGCCGGCATGTGGTGGTCTCCACCGGCACCGCCTCCGGAAAGTCGCTCGCCTATCAACTTCCGGGGTTCGCCGCGCTACTCGCCGATCCCCGGGCGACGGTGCTCTATCTGGCGCCGACCAAGGCACTGGCCGCGGATCAGTACGAGTCGCTCGCAGCCCTGCCGCTGCCCGGGATCCGGCCGGCGGTCTACGACGGCGACACCCCGATGGATGAACGGGACTGGGTCCGCGGACACGCCCGGTGGGTGCTGACCAACCCCGACATGCTGCATCGGAGCGTGTTACCGCACCACGGCCGCTGGTCGCGGGTGCTGCGCCGGCTCACTCTGGTGGTCGTCGACGAGTGCCACTCCTATCGTGGGGTGTTCGGGTCGCACGTCGCCCTGGTGCTGCGCCGGCTCCGGCGGTTGGCCCGCGCCTACGGCTCGGACCCCGTCTTCGTGCTCGCCTCGGCGACCGTCGTCGACCCGGCGGCGGCCGCGTCCCGGCTGATCGGCTCGCCGGTGGAGGCGGTCACCGAGGACGGCGCCCCCCGCTCCGGGGCCGACTTCGTGCTGTGGGAACCGCCGCTGATCGCCGACTCCTCCGGGGAGAACGGAGCGCCGGTCCGGCGGTCCGCCCCGTTCGAGGCGTCCAGGATGCTCGCCGACCTGGTTGCCGCCGGTGCCCGGACCCTGGCGTTCGTTCGGTCGAGGCAGGGCGCGGAACAGGTGGCCATCAACGCCGGACGCCGGCTCGGCGACATCCGACCGGAGCTGGCCCACCGGGTGGCCGCCTACCGCGGCGGATACCTGCCGGAGGAGCGCCGGGCCCTGGAGAGGGCCCTGGACTGCGGTGAGCTCCTCGGGGTGGCGTCCACCAATGCGCTGGAACTCGGCGTCGACATCGCCGGTCTGGACGCCGCTGTCCTCGCCGGGTACCCGGGGACGCTGGCGTCGATGTGGCAGCAGGCCGGCCGGGCGGGCCGGGGCGGCGCGGACGATCCGCCGGCCCTGGTGGTGTTCGTCGCGCGGGACGACCCGCTCGACTCCTATCTGGTGCACCATCCGGAGGCGGTGTTCGGCAAGCCGGTCGAAGCGGCCGTCACCGACCCGACCAATCCCTACATTCTCGGGCCGCACCTGGCCTGCGCGGCTGCGGAGATCCGCCTCACGGACAACGATCTCGACAGCTTCGGCGGCGACGCGGCGCGAGCGGTGCTCGCCGACCTGGTGGCCCGTCGGGTGCTGCGGCGCCGGCCGAACGGGTGGTACCACGCGGGCATCACGCACCCGGGCGACGACGTCGACCTGCGCGGTGGCGGCGGTGGACAGATCGCGATCGTCGATGCCGAGACCGGCAGGCTGCTGGGCACTGTCGACGAATCCCGGGCGCCGGCTGCCGTGCACCCGGGCGCCGTGCACCTGCACCGCGGGGACAGCTACCTGGTCGACGATCTCGACCTGGACGCCGGGGTCGCACTGGTGCATGCGGAGCGGCCGGACTGGACCACGACGGCCCGATCGGTGTCCGCGGTCGAGATCACCGGTACCGACCAGCTGTGGGAGCCGGCCGACGGCATCGCGGTCGCGGTCGGTCCGGTGCGGGTCACCGGGCAGGTGGTCGGCTACCTGCGCCGGCTCGGGGGCGGCGAACTCATCGACATGGTGCCGCTCGACATGCCGGAGCACACTCTGTCGACCCGAGCGGTCTGGTACACGATCGACCCCGGGGTGCTTGCCCGGCACGGCATCGGCGACACCGCGGTACCCGGCGCTCTGCACGCGGCCGAGCACGCCGCGATCGGGCTGCTGCCGCTGTTCGCCGGGTGCGACCGGTGGGACATCGGCGGCCTGTCGACCAACGTGCATCCGGACACCGGAGCGCCAACAGTGATCGTCTACGACGGCTACCCCGGCGGCGCGGGGTTCGCCGACCGCGGATTCGAGGTGCTGGCGGACGTGGCTCACGGCCGTGCGCCGCGCGGTTGCCTGCTGCCCGTGCGCCGCGGGCTGCCCGTCGTGCGTCCAATCCCCCAAGTGCGGCAACGGCAACCAGCCGTTGGACAAGGCAGGCGCGGTGGCGGTGCTGGATCTGGTGACGGCGGCGCTCGACGCCGGGCCGACGCGGACACCGGGCGTTGACGAATCCGGCTGACCGCGTCGGGCCGCCGGTGGTCATACCCGTGCCGGTCCGGACCGCGGCTAGCCCTGGGCGGAGATCGGTCCCGCCCGCGCCCTGGCGCGAGCGAGCTCACCCAGCGGCCCGATCTGCGCGCTCACCTCGACACTGATGCGCACGTCGAGATCGAGCACCTCACAGCCGACCAGCCGGGCATTGTTCGCCGCGGCCACCTGCCTGCCTCGGGCGCATGCGGTGTCCGGACCCTCGAACACGACAGCGGCGGCGGCCAACGCGGCCAGGTCCGCTGCGTTCTCGGCGCGCTGCCGGGCCAGCACCGCCGCGGCGAGATGCACGCCGACCACGAAGATCACGATCAGCGCAGCCGCGCCGAGGCAGCAGACGACGGTGGCAACGCCGCGATCGGTACCGCGGCGGTCCGTACGACTGCGGTCCGTACGACTGCGGTCTCGTACGACCGCGGTCTGCGCGACGGCGGCGGGCGTCGCCTCGGGCCGCGACGACCGGGCCGCCGTCCGGTTCCGGGGTGCGAACCACCGGTCGCTATCCCGTACCGGCCTGCTGCTCACGGGCCGCGACCGCAGTTGCGGAAAGCCGCACACCGGGCAGCAGACCACCCAGCGGGGCCGCGGACACACTGGCAGACACCAGATCTCCGGATCCACCCACACTGAGCGTCGCTCCCCCGGGTGCCAGTGCCGCGACCGCAGATTGCGCGCCCGCCAGGTCGCCCCGACCGGCCAATCGGGCCGCCTCGCGCGCCGCATCGGCGCACCGGATCTGAGAAATGGCGCACCCGATCCCGGCCAGGCACATCGCGAGAACGAGGGTCAGCACCGCCAGGCCGAGCGCAGCCTCGACGGTGACGGCACCGCGGTCGCCCGCCCCCGGTCGGGACCGGGTAACGCTCATGGTGACGCCAGCGCCGAGTTCACCAGGTTCGTCAGACCGGTGACAATGGAGTCGCCGGTGACGATCCGGTACAGCACGGCGGCGAAGGCCGCTGCGACGACCGTGCCGACGGCGTACTCCACGGTGGTCATCCCGCCGTCTGACGCCCGGTCCGCGGACCTCACGTCGTCGGTCTGCCATCGGTCGGGCGGATACTGGAGGGACCAGTACCACTGCCGGAGGCGTTGACTCACTGGGCATCTCCCCTTTCCTCGAGCGCCCGGCCGGGTTGCCCGGCGCATCTCCAGGGTGTGCCCGCGGCTGGGCCGAGCCGCTCCCCAAGATCCACTTGTGGATGGAATTCGGACAGGGGGACAGCTCGACGCCCAGCCCCCGTTGCGGCGCGGCGGCCGGGACCTCAGAACAGGTCGAGCTTTCCGAGCAACCCGATCACCACCGGCGCCAGCCCCAGGCAGAGGAAGGCCGGGAGGAAGCACAGCCCGAGCGGGCCGGCCATCAACACCCCGGCTCGACCGGCAGACCTGGCCGCGGCCGCTGAACCTTGGGATCGCAGTCGCTGCGCCTGTTCCTGGAGCGCCTCGACCAGCCCGGTGCCGCCGACCGCCGACCGCCGGGCGGCAGCTGCTACCGGCGCCAGATCCGGGTGTTCGGCGGCCGCCCGCCACGCAGCCCGCGCGTCCGCACCCAGCAGCAGTAGTGAGGCCACCCCGGCCAGTAGCGCAACCGCATCGGTTGACCCGGTCCGCTCTGTCCCGGTCCGCTCTGTCCCGGTCCGCCGTGTCCCGGTCCGCTGTTTCCGCTGTGTCCCGGTCCGCCGTGTCCCGGTCCGCCGTGCATCAGCCGGGTTCGCAGCCTTCCGGGTGGTGGCCGACTGTCGGCCGACAACCGCGGACGTGCCGTCCTCACGGCCGGCTCCCGACACTGCGGCCAGCGCGGCACCGACGGCCATCCCGGACTGCAGGCAGGCGGCCAGCAGATCACAGGTCACCGCCAGTTCCGCCCGGCGCGCGTCCATCTCCCGACCCTTTGGTCGGGGCGCCTGCCGGGCTACCACCGCCCCGACCGCCGCTGCCAACGGGAGGTCGATCCACCAGCCGCCGGGAGCCACGAGCAGTCCCGCCGAGGCGATCGCAATGCCTGCTACGACGCCCCGCAGCGCGGGCGCAGTTTCCCGCCGTCCACGCCGGATCCGCGGCGGGACCACGGCGCCCGGGTCGGGCCACACCACCAACGCCGCGGCGGCCAACACCAGGGTGGCGACCGCACCAAGGGTGCTGGTGGCCGGCATGCTGCCGGCCGTTCCGAACGTCCCGCCGGTCATCCGCCGACGATCCTGGCGGACCAGAGCAGGCCTGCGCAGGTGAGCACGGTGCCGGCCAGCAGCAGGAGGTGGCCGACCGACGAGCCCAGCAGCACGGCCACCGGTTGCGCTCCCATCCCGACGCCGAGCAGCAGGCCGAGCGCCGGCAGCGCGGCGAGCACATATCCCGAGAACGTCGGCCCGGCCACCTCGGCGGCGCGTTCGGCGTCGACCCTGGCCCGGTTTTCCACGTCGGCCGCCAGCGCCCCGACCACCCGGGCCCACGGCACTCCGTACCGGGCGGAGAGCAGCCACCCGGTCCGGAGCCGATCGGCCACGTCCGCCGCGACCTCGCCGAGGTCCTGACCCACGGCCTCGTCGACGTTCCACCGGGTGGAGGCGGCCAGCGCGGCGAGCACGTTGCCGGCAACCCCGTCGGCCGCGCCGGCCGCCGCGGTGCAGGCGGCGGTGGGAGCGGCCCCGGCCCGGAGTTCACGGACCAGCATCCGCAGTCCGGCAGCAAGATCGGCGAGGTCGCGCCGCCGCCGCCGAGCCAGCGCCGCGCGCCGCCACAGCCGGACAGCGGTGGCCACCGCGACAGCGGCCGCCGCGCCGCACACGGGTCCGGCCACGACGGCGACGACGGTGGCCGGCAGCGCCGCGGGCAGCGTCGTGCGCGCCGCGCCGGGTCCCGGACGAGGCCTTCCTCGACGGTCGGACCGTCCGCGACCCGCGGACAGTGCGGTCCGACCGGCCCGGCGCGACCACCGGAATCCGACGGTCGGCACGTGAGCGCCGCCAGCTGCCCGCAGTCGATCCGGGTTGCGGCCGGCCACCGCCGCCGGTCGGCCAGGTCAGGAGGGCCGCTGCGGCCATCGCGAGGACCAGCGACCAGCGGAGGATCACGCTGAAGAGCGGGGCGTCGCGCCGCCGGGGCAGATCACCATGAGCCGGTCGGCACGGGTCGACCACCATGGCGCCACCGGTGGCCGCCGGCCGACCGGGATCCGGTCACCACGGTGCGACCACTCCGCGAGCGGCGAGCATGCCCGCGAGCACAGCTGCGCCCTCTGGCACCGGAACGCCGTCCACCAACGCCGGCAGTGGCACCACGCCGCCGCTGGAATGGCGCTGCAGCACGCCGATCTCGGCCAAGGTACGACGGCCGCCGACCCGCTGCAGATGCAGGACCACCGCAACGGCACCGGCCAGCTGAGCGTGCAGCGCATCCCGGTCGACGCCACCGAGCGCCGCCAGCGCCGCCAACCGCGCGGGCACGTCGAGCACCGCGTTGGCATGCACGGTGCCGGCGCCGCCGTCGTGACCGGTGTTCAATGCGGCCAGGAGGTCCACCACCTCCGCGCCGCGCACTTCGCCGACGACGATCCGGTCCGGCCGCATCCGGAGCGCTTGCCGGACCAGCTCGCGCAATTCGACGGCGCCGGCGCCCTCGACATTGGCGGGCCGGGCAACCAGTCGGACCAGATGCGGATGGTCTGGTCGGAGTTCCTCGGCGTCTTCGACGGTGACAACGCGTTCTCCGGCCGGCACTGCCGCCAGCATCGCGGCGAGCAACGTCGTCTTGCCGGATCCGGTGCCGCCGGAGATCAGAAAGGCCAGCCGGGCCACCAGGATCGCCCGCAGCACCGCGAGCGAGGCACCCGGCAGGGAGCCCTGCGCGGCGAGGTTGTCCAGATCGTGCCGAGCGGGTCGCAGGACCCGCAGCGAGAGGCTGCAGCCCGATGCGGCCACCGGCGGGAGGACCGCATGCAGGCGGGTTCCGTCCGGCAGCCGCGCGTCGACGTAGGGATGCGCCTCGTCCAACCGCCGACCCGCTGCGGTGGCCAGTCGGCGGGCCAGCCGCTGGACTGCGGCATCATCGCTGAATCCCACCCCGCCGGCCTGCCAACCATCGCCGCGGTCGACCCGCACATCGTCGGGACCGTTCACCACCACGTCGGTGGTCCGCGGATCTGCCAACAGCGCGGCCAGCGGACCTGCGCCGGTGAGCTCGCGCTGCAGCATCCGGATCAACCGGAGCATTTCGGTATCGCTGACCAGCACGGACGTTTCAGCTCGTACCGCCTTGGCGAGCGCTCCAGAGGTGGGCTCCGCGTGCTCGTCGGCGAGCCGGCGCTGGACCCGGTCGATCAGTTCGGAGTCGAGGCCGCCGGCGATCACGATCCGACCACATCGGACGCCTGCAGCACCCGGTCGGCCGCCCGGGCGAGCGGACTCCGCGGATCCAGGCCCGGCGGCCGGCCGGATTCGAGATCCTTGGCCAGGCCTGGCTGCGGGCGCATCGAGGTGATCAACGGAATGCCCAGCACCTCTGCCACGTCGTCGGCACCCAGACCGCCGGGTGACGGGCCGCGGACGACCAGTCCGGTACGGGCACCGAGGTCGGCGAGCCTGGCCACCAGCGGGCCGGCCGCAAAACAGCCACGAACGTCGGCCGGGGCGATCACCACCGTCAGATCCGCCTGCTCGATCACCCGGTCGGCCGCCGGGGTCGGATGCCGTGGCAGATCGATCACCGTGACATCGCCCGCGCGGCGGCCTGAGTCGAGCACCACCTCGACCACCTCGGCGCTGACCTCGGCACTGCCGACCCGGTCGTGGCAGAGCACCGGCACGTGCCCACGGGCGACCGGCAGCCGCGGCAACGCCCGGTGCAGCGCGTCGGCCGGAAGGCGACCGGCGGGAGCAGCCAGATCTGCCCAGCGCACTCCGCCGTCGGTCTCCAGACCCAGCAGCACATCCAGACCCGGACCCCAGCGATCGCAGTCGGCGAGCAGCACCGAGCACCCGGCCCGGTGCGCGGCGATCGCGACGGCGGTGGCCAGGACCGAGGCTCCTGCGCCACCACATGCCCCGACCACCGCGATGTGCCGGCCGCCTCCCGGACCCCCTACCGACGCCTCGGAGAGCGCGTCGACCAGATACTGGTCGTCGGTGCGGAGCACGACGGTGCGGTCGACACCGAGCCGCACGCACTGCTCCCAGAGTCCGCCGTCCGGCTCGTCGACGGTGACCACGACGACGCCCGATCTGCGAGGCAGCCGGGCCGCAACCGCCCCGGTCACCAGGGTGGCGTCGATGAGGACGACGGGCGCGCCGCGCCAGGCGACACGGTTGCCCGGCTCCCGATCGTGGCGCACGTCGACGCCGGCTGCGGCGGCGATCCGCAACACCTCGTCGAGCACCACGTCGTCCGCAGTGATGACCAGCGGTCGATCGTCCATGCTGCTCCCCCCATCCGACCTCTACTGCCGGTGCGACAGTGGACCGCGGAAACCGGGAAACGGGCCAGAGGGCGGCGCCGATGTGGATGGATTTCCCGGAGGGGGACAACTCACCGAAGGACGGACGGCGGCGCGCCGGCGCCGGGAACGGCAGCACGCCATTTCTGGTCGAAGGCGCGCCCGGCCGGGAATAGGGGCGGCCCCCGCCAGGGGGGAGGCGGGGGCCGCGGGGTTCAGTTCCGGGGGGTTGAACTGAACCGGGTGGTCGGTTCCGGGGGGGTGGAAACCGACACGTTCAACTGTAGCCCGCGCGGCGACCCGCGTCACCTACGGGATCGCGGCGGTACACGCTTTCGCAGGGCCGCCGGACGTGGCCGATGACCCGTTCGGGTGGCGGCCGTCTGTCTGAATCGGTCCGGTCGCCCCGTCGCCGAAACCCGCTGCTCGAGTGTTGCCACGGTTGGTGTCTCGGGGTATCACTGACATAAGGAACCCCCGCACCGGCCAGTGGCGGAATGGAAGAGAAATTTCGCCCACCCCGATGCGGAGCTTCCTGCGCGGACCCCAGGAACCCACTCACCGCAATGAACCGCGGGAGGTACGTCGTCAGGGTCGCCGCGAGACTCGCGGAACCCGCTCGTACGACGAGAAGTGGTGAGCCTTGGTAGCCGGTCAGCCCGCGTAGACGGCGCCCAGTCGCAAGGCTGGGCGCCGTCTTTCATCCTGCGGCCCGGCCCTGGCCCGGCGGTGACCAGGACGGGCCAAAGTGTGTTGCACGACGGGTGCGTTGGCGTGGTGCCGGCCGCCGGCTCGGCGGTCTCCCTGTCGAGCTGTGGTGCGGCAGGGCGACGGTCAGCGAGCTGGACCTGCAGTCGTGGCTGCCGGCAGCCGTGGATCGGCGCGCAGGCGGTCGAGGCGCGCCTCGTCCCGGGCCGCTATCGGAGCGAGGGGCGCCTGACGAGGGCCCTCTCAAAGTCCACCCGTTCGGCCTACTGACCGGTAGCGCCCGGAAACTCTCGGCAGACCGCAGGGTCGGGCGCGTCGCGCCTCGATGTAGCTGCATGGATTCGACAGCGGGTGCGGGCCCGGGCCGGACCCGTCGTCAGGTCGAGTCCGGGTCAGCGTGCGGCGTCCGCGATGGACGAACCCTCGCGGGCGCCGGCAACGAGGCATCGGCAGACTTCGATGAGCCATCCGCCGACCCGGTCGGGCTCGCCGGAGGCGAACCCGGCGGCGAGGTCGAGGTATCGGGCGCCGGATCGCAGGTGCCCCACCTCCGGTACCGACAGTCCCCGCGGGTCGAGGCCGGTGGCGATCATCGTCAGCCTCGCGGCGGCCCTGGCGACCACGCCGTCGGCGGAACCGAACGGCCGCAACGTCAGAAGTTCGCCGTGCACCACGGCGATCAGGATCGGGGCCGGCCACGGGGTGGCGGAGACCAGCCCGGCCAACCCGGCCAACCGGTCGGCTGCGCCCGGGACGACCGGCCGGCCGGGTTCGGCGACATCCGGCAGATCTGCCGCGGCCAGGGTGTGCAGGGTGGCCAGGGCCTGCATCGGCGAACGCTGCCAGACCGGTACCAACCGGGCCACCGCTGCGGCCGCACGGAGCGATCCGGCGAGCACCGGGTCGGTGATGCGATCGGCCGCCGGATCCAGCTCACCCGATCCGCCGTCCAACATCGCCGATGCACGCGCCGCCCGGACCGACGCCGCGGCGGCGGTTCTGGCCCAGCCGCGCAGGTTTGCCGGATGCCGGTGCAGGGTGGCAACAACGGTCCTGGCCTCGTCGACGGCGTCGGCGACGCCGGGCAGCGCGATCAACGGGTCGGTCACGAGTTTCTCCTATGTCAAGCCGCTGCGGCGGGCGCGTTGGCTTGACGGTTTTGGTCGGCGGTGAGGTGGTTGAACACGGTCCGTGCGAGGCGGCGTTTGAGGCAGCGCAGGGCCTCGCGGTTGGACATGCCTTCGGCTTTTTTCTTGGCGTAGTAGGCATGGCCGAGGCTGCCGGCCAGTCGGATTTGGGTGACCGCGATGCGGTGCAAGGCGGCGTTGAGTTGCCGGTTCCCGCTGCGGGTCATCCGGACCCGCCCAGCGGTGTTACCCGACCACACCGGGATCGGGGCGACCCCGGCGTGTCGGGCGAATTTGGCTTCGGAGCTGAACCGGGTGATGCCGGCGGACTCGCCGACCAGCTTCGCCGCGGTCAACGCACCGCAGCCGGGCATCGCCATCAGGGCCGGCGCGACCCGCTCAGCCAGGGCGGTGATCCGCCGCTCCAACTCCCGGGCCCGGCGGGTCAGCGTCACCACGTCGGCCAGTTCGTCGCGGGCCAGCTCGGCCACGATGCCGGGCAGGTCGGCCAGCCAGTCCCCGAGTAGCTTCTGATGCCTGGCCTGATCCAATGAACGGGGCTTGGGTGCCCGGGCAGGGTCCAGCTCATGAACCCGCCACAACAAGCTGTTTATCGTCGCAGTCCGCATGGCCACCAGCGTTTCTCGCCGATCGACCAGCAATTTCAACTCCCGCGACACCTCATCGTGAGAGGCCACCGGCAGATCCGGTTCCCGCAGAAACGCCCGGGCCACCGCCAACGCATCGATCGGATCGGACTTGCCGCGAGTCCTCGCCGACGCCCGCACCTGCGCCATCATCTTCGGCGGCACCCGCACCACCCGCGCACCCGCGGTCAGCAGATCCCGCTCCAACCGCGCCGACAGATGCCGGCAGTCCTCGATCGCCCACACCACCCCGTCGGGAAACTGCGACCGGGCCCACCGCACCGCCTTCCCATGCCCGGGCGTCGACGCGTCGACGGTGAGCTGCCCGAGCTGACGGCCGACATCGTCGACCGCGACGAACGTGTGTGTTCGCTTGTGCACATCAGCGCCAACCACAACCATGGTGGTTGCCTCCTTCACTGGTCAGTGAACGGGACGGTTGGGCCGGCCGGCGGACACATCTCAGTCGGGGCGATGCCACGCTCCTATCAAGTCACGCCGGTCGGTCCATCACACCGGGCATCGGCAAAACTCATGGACACCAGACCGCCGAAGGCGGCCGGCACGCACGGTACGAGCCAAATACCCGATGATCAGGACCCAACCACCGCGAAGCGGCAACAGCACCCTGACACTGACCTGCACGGTAGTCAGCTGACGGCGACCGCCGGTCGTCGCGCCCGGGGCCCCGCTCGGCGCGACGCCCCGGCCCCGCCGTGGCGTTGCCGACCGGCCGGAGATAGCTTGCAGTCGGCAGCACACCGTCGGCGCGGCCGGTCCGGGACCGGGACGCGCGTCCTGCTGGGGCGGGTGGCTGCCGACAGCCGGACCCCCGAGAAGGAGACAGCCTGCCGTGGCCGAAGACGAGCACGTCAACACCCTGGACAACCTGCTCGCGGAGGACCGGACCTTCCCACCGTCCGCGGAATTCGCGGCCTCGGCAAACGTCGGTGACGAGGCATACGCCAGGGCGGAAGCCGATCCCGAGGCATTCTGGGCCGAGCAGGGCCGCCGGCTCACCTGGGCGAAGCCGTTCAGTCAGGTTCTCGACTGGTCCGCGGCCCCGCACGCCACCTGGTTCGCCGACGGCGAGCTCAATGTCGCCGTCAACTGCGTCGACCGGCACGTCGACGACGGTTACGGAGCCACCGTCGCCATTCACTGGGAAGGCGAGCCGGGCGACGCCAGGTCGATCACCTACGCCGAGCTCAAGGACGAGGTCAGCAAGGCCGCGAATGCGTTGGTGGCGCTCGGTCTGCAGACCGGCGACCGGGTCGCGATCTACCTGCCGATGATCCCTGAAGCGATCTTCGCCATGCTCGCCTGCGCCCGGCTGGGACTGCCGCACTCGCTGGTGTTCGCGGGTTTCTCCGCAGAGGCGCTGCGTTCGCGCATCGCCGACGCGCAGGCCCGGCTGGTGATCACCGCGGACGGTCAGTACCGCCGCGGTTCCGCTGTCCCGCTCAAGGCCGCCGTCGACGAAGCGGTGGCCGCGGACGGATCTCCGGTGGAACATGTTCTGGTGGTGCGACGTACCGGCACCGAGGTCGCCTGGGGCGAGAAGGACCTGTGGTGGCACGAACTGGTCGAGGGCCAGTCGGTCGAGCACACTCCCGAGGCATTTCCGGCGGAGCACCCGCTGTTCATCCTGTACACGTCCGGCACCACCGGAAAGCCGAAGGGCATCCTGCACACGTCGGGCGGCTACCTCACCCAGGCCGCGTACACCCACCACGCGGTCTTCGACCTCAAACCGGATCAGGATGTGTTCTGGTGCACCGCCGATATCGGCTGGGTCACCGGGCACAGCTACATCGTGTACGGCCCGTTGGCCAACCGGGTCACCGAGGTGATCTACGAGGGCACGCCGAACACTCCTCACGAGGGTCGGCACTGGGAGATCATCGACAAGTACGGCGTGTCGATCTACTACACGGCGCCGACCCTGATCCGTACGTTCATGAAGTGGGGCGCTGACATCCCCGCCAGGTATTCGCTCGCCTCGCTGCGGGTGCTGGGCAGTGTTGGTGAGCCGATCAATCCCGAAGCCTGGATGTGGTACCGGACCAACATCGGCCACGACAACTGCCCGATCGTCGACACCTGGTGGCAGACCGAGACCGGTGCCATGATGATCGCCCCGCTGCCCGGCGTGACTGCTTCCAAGCCCGGCTCGGCGATGGGGCCGTTGCCGGGCATCAGCGCCAAGGTGGTCAACGACGAGGGCGTACCGGTCGGCAAGGGCCAGGGCGGATACCTGGTGATCGACCGGCCGTGGCCGTCGATGCTTCGCACCATCTGGGGGGACGACGAGCGGTACGTCGACACCTACTGGTCGCGGTTCGCCGCCCAGGGCTACTACTTCGCCGGGGACGGCGCCAAGTACGACTCGGACGGCGCGTTGTGGTTGCTGGGCCGGGTCGACGACGTGATGAACGTTTCAGGGCACCGGATCTCGACGACCGAAGTGGAGTCCGCGCTGGTCTCGCATCCGGCCGTGGCCGAAGCCGCGGTCGTCGGGGCCACCGATGCGATGACCGGTCAGGGCATCGTCGCGTTCGTCATCCTGCGCGGCGGGGCGGGTCAGGGTGATGCCGCCGATCTGATCCGGGAGCTGCGCAACCACGTGGCCAAGGAGATCGGCCCGATCGCCAAACCGAGGTCGATCATGGTGGTTCCCGAACTCCCGAAGACCAGGTCCGGCAAGATCATGCGGCGGTTGCTCCGGGACGTCGCCGAGCATCGCGACGTCGGCGACGTCACCACCCTTGCCGATTCCTCGGTGATGGAACAGATCTCCGCAGGGCTGTCGACCGGTCCGTCGGAGGACTGACGGGAGCCGTTCGCTCCCTTGCTTACTATTATTTCAGTAAGTACTGTTAGTGGCGTGACACTGAGTGGCCGTCCCCTTCTCCGGGCCGCGGACCTGGAGCTGTTCGTCGGTCGCGACCCGCAACGTCTGCGGGCCGTCGCCGGATTGCGCAGTGGGCTCAACTGCCTCCTGGTCGGCGATCCCGGCAGCGGCCGAACCACCCTGGCCAGGGCGATTCTGGCGAGCCTGGAACCGGGTGAGATCGTCGAGATCACGGTGCGGGCCGCGCGTGACGCGGGTCCGGCGGACCTGCTTGCAGCGCTGAGCGCCGAACTGGGCCTGAGCGGATTCGACGATCCAGGCCCCGCTCGGCTCAGCGGCCGGGACGAGGCCCTCGATCTCGTCGACCGGATCCGCCGCCAGGTGGCCGCGGCGGCGCTTCCGGCCGCGACGACCATGGTGTTCCTGCTGGAGGACATCCAGGGCGAGGCCGGACTGCAGCTGTTCGGGTCACTGCGCGACGAGCTGTGGACCATCGACGCACGCTGGCTGGTCGCAGTGTCGACCGCCCAGGCTCCTGCGTTGATCCGGCCGCCCGCGGACGTCTTCTTCGAGGTGCAGATCACCCTGCCGCCGTTGGACGACGCGGACTCCAGGCAGTTGGTGCTCCGCCGGGTGCCGGACGCCGACCCCGGTGTGGTCGCCCGGGTGGTGTCGGCGGCGGCGGGGAATCCGCGGCGGCTGATCGACTTGGCCAGGCAGCTGTTGGAGAATCCTGACTCGGCCACCGAGGTCACCGACGCGCTACGGCGCCGGGATGCCGCACTGGCGAGGCTCAGCCGTCCGGCGCAGCTGCTCGCGAGCGAGCTCGAAGCGCTCGGCGGGGCATCGGCGTCAGATCCGCAGTTGCTCGACCGGATGGCCTGGACTCGCGCCCGGGCCGTGCAGGTTCTCAGCGAGCTGGAAGACTCCGGACTCGTGACGTATCGCACCGAGAGCACCGGCCGCGGCCGACCCCGGAAGGTCTACCGGCTGATCCCTCCCGAGGAATTCAACCCGCCCTACGGCGGGGTCGGCGGTACCGGCGGGTGAGCCGCCAGCTGCTGATCCTGCTCCGCGACCGGGGTGCCTTCGACCCGGCGCCGCGCCACTCCGAGCTGCACGACGTGCACGTGCCGTTCGACGAACTGCTGCACGGGCACGGCTGCGAAGGCAGCCTGCTCGACGGCGTGCGGCGCGGGGAGCGGATCGCGCTGGTCGGGCACAGCGGATCCGGCAAGTCCAGCGTGATCGCCGCGACGTTGGGGCCGCTGGTGGAGGGCATTTTCCCGCTACCGGTACCGGTGGCGGTCGAGCGGCCCGACGTGGCACGGGATGCCGGCGAGTTCGTCCGCCACGTGGTCCGGACCGTGAGCCGGATGCTGCAGGAGCAACTCCCCGGGCTCGGCCGAGCGGCCCGGCGGATCGAGGACACCGCGGACGGGGCGGGCGAGCGGATCAGCCGGCTCCGGCTCTCGGCCGGGCTCCCGCTGCCGACCGGGCTGCGGCCGGAGCTGGCGTACGAACTGCAGCGGGCCGCGCGCGAGCCGGCGCCGACCAGTGCCCAGGTGCTCGATCAGGGTCGCGAACTCCTGGCATTGATCACCGGCGACGGGCTGACGCCGATCCTGGTGCTCGATGACACCGACCGCTGGCTGTCGGCCTTCCGGACCGACAGCGACACGGTGCGACGGGAGTTCTTCACCACCATCCCGAGGCTGTTGGCCGAGGAGCTCGCGGCCGCCGCCGTCGTCGCGGTGCACCCGAGCTACCTGCAGGATCCGGCGTACAGAGCGGCCCGCGGCTTCCTGTCCACCACCATCGCGGTGCCGGCCGTGCCCGGATCGGCCGGGGTCGCCCGGATCCTCGGTCGCCGGATCGAGGTCGCCCTCATCGAGGCGAGCCGGGACGCTGTGACATCGCCCCCGCTCGAGGAGGAACTCCCGGACCCGCCGCGACTGGTGGAGGTGGTCTTCACCCCGGCCGCGGTCGAGCGGCTCTACGGCTACTACGCCCAGGGACCATCGGATCTTCGCCGCAACATCCTGCTGATCGCGCACACCGCGCTCTCGGTCGCGTTGGACGACGACGCCACCCAGATCGACCACGGTCACGTGGAACTCGCCATCACCAGCTGAGGCCGGCCGGGCCGCGCCGCGCCGCTGCGGCCCAGCGACGGCCGACGGTCACTTCCTCGGAGCCCTCCGGCGGCGGGGTGGCGCGACCGACCCTCGGGAGCGGAGTTCCATCGGTACCAGGTGGGTGGTGGGCTTTGCGTCAGGAGCGACCAGCAGTTCGATCGCCCGTCGACCCAGCTCGAAGTGCGGGAGGGCGACGCTGGTCAGCCCGGGGTCCAGCCAGCCGGCCAGGTCGGAATCGTCGAACGAGATCACCGAGACGTCCCGGGGGATCTCCAGCCGGTGCCGACTCAGCGCACGGTAGGCGCCCATCGCGATCCGGTCGTTCAGGCAGATCAACGCGGTCGGCACAGCGCCGCCGGCCAGCAGTGCGTCGACCGCTTCGAAAGCCGGTGCCGGCCACCAGATCGGGTCGACCCAGCCGGCGAGCTCCAGCCCGTGCGCGGCCAGCTCGTCCTCGATTCCGGCCCGACGGGCGTGCGCGGCGAAGACGCCCTTCGGCGTCTCGCCGACCAGGTAGATGCCCGGCCGCGTGGCCGGCCTCGACCAGAGCCGCGACGGCGGCCCGGCCGGCCGCCCGCTCGTCCGGTACCACCGTCGGCAGTGGTGCGCCCGCGGGCGATGCAGTTCATCATCACCAGCGGCTGCGCCCGCAGCACCTTGGACACGGTGGTCTGCCGGGTGTACATCGACCCGTAGACAAAGCCGTTGACGCCGCGGTCGAGCATCGCCTGGACCAGCTGCTTCTCGACCTCGGCGTCGCCCTCGGTCTCGCCGACGAAGAGCAGGTGCTGATGCGCCAGAGCGGTGGCCAGGCAACCCCGGATCTCGTCACCCGCATAGGACTCCGAGGCGATGACATCCGAGATCAGCCCGATGGTCTGGGACATGTTCGTCCGCAGGCTTCTGGCCAGCAGGTTCGGTCGGTAGTTCAGTTCCCGCGCCGCCTGCAGCACCCGCTCCTGGGCGTCCAGCGAGATCCGCATGTCCCGGCGACCGGTCAGCACGAAGGACGCGGTCGTGCGTGAGACGCCGGCCCGTGCGGCCACGTCCAGCAGTCTCACCCGCGGCGCGGTCACCGGACCTCCCTGGGCGCGTCGACGATTCGGCCCCACCAGATCCCCGCAGCGCCTCAGGTTTGCAACATATCGGCATCTGCGCTTGACATCGACACCGGGCGGGTGGAGCCTCGTGCTGATCCGGTTCAGCATGTGGCTCAGCTCACAGTCTGTAAAGCTGGGGGCCTAGCAAATCGATTTAGCTCGGTGATTCGAGTAGATCGTGTCGCGCTGACCGAATCGCTCAAGCTCGTCCCGACGACTGTGCCGAGGAGCCGACAACCATGAGAGTGCATGTCTCGAGGGCGACCACCGCGGTGGCCGCCCTTTCCATGCTGCTGCTGACCGCGTGCGGGTCCAGTTCGAACACCCCCGCGTCATCGACCGCGGCACCCGCGGCCACCACCAGCGCGGCGTCGTCCGCGCCGGCCGAATCCTCGACCGGCGCAGCCGGCTCCAGCGAAGCGGCCACCTCCGGCGGGGAGTCCAGCGCTCCCGCCGCCTCCGGCAGTGAGGCGGCCCCCGGTGGTTCCACCGAGGGCACCCTGACCATCTGGGCAGACGACAAGGGTGCCCCCGCGCTCAAGGCGGCGGCCGCCGACTTCGGCGCGACCAACGGCGTCACCGTCCAGGTGCAGACCATCTCGAAAGACCTTCAGTCCCAGTTCGTCACCGCATCGCAGGCGGGCAACGCCCCCGATCTGGTGCTGGGCGCGCACGACTGGATCGGCAACCTGGTGCAGAACGGCGCTATCGAGCCGGTCACGATGGACGACGCCACGAAGGCGAAGTTCAACCCGCTGTCGATCACCGGTGTGACCTTCAACGGTCAGATCTACGGCGTGCCGTTCGCGGTGGAGAACATCTTCCTGTACCGGAACACCGACCTGGCGCCGCAAGCCCCGAAGACCATGGAAGAACTGGTGGCGGAGGGCAAGGCCCTGGTCGCCTCCGGTAAGACGAGCGAGATCATGGCGCTGCCGCAGGGCCAGAACGGCGACCCGTACCACGCCTACCCGATCTTCACCGCGGGCGGCGGAACGCTGTTCGGCAAGACCGCCAACGGCAACTACAACCCCAAGGATCTGCAGCTCGACTCCGCGGCCTCGCTCAAGGCGGCCCAGAAGTTCGCCGACCTCGGCGAGAAGGGTTCCGGTGCCTTGAAGCGGTCGATCAACTCCGACCAGGTGCCGGCACTGTTCACCGACAAGAAGACCGCGTTCATGGTCAGCGGACCATGGAACCTGGAAGCGGTGAAGAAGTCCGGCGTCAAGTACCACATCGACCCGATCCCGGGCTTCGAGGGCGGTCCGGCGGCCCGGCCGTTCATCGGCGTGCAGGCGCTGTACGTCGCGGCGAAGGGCAAGAACAAGGCCCTGGCGCAGGAATTCGCCACCAACTACTTCGCGACCCCCGAGGTGGCCGCCGCACTGTACACCGTCTACCAGCGCCCGCCGGCGCTGATCGAGGCCTTCAATACCGCGGCTGCGGCCGACCCCGACATCACGCTCGAGGCGCAGGCGGCCAAGGGCGGGGACATCCTGCCGTCCATCCCGGAGATGCAGGCGGTGTGGACCCCGTGGGGCATCGCCGAGGCAGCCGTGATCGGCGGCGCCGATCCGACGTCGAGCTTCAAGAAGGCTGCCGAGACCATTCGGACCGCCATCAAGTGAGTCTCCGCGGTGGCGGATGGACGGACATCCGTCCGCCACCGCGGAACCCTGTGCCCGGGTGACCGATCCGAGATACCGGGTGAACTCGAAGTTCTCAGGTGACGCACAACCTAGGAGCGCGACGTGGCTCAGTTGACCGATTCCGGCCCGGTGAATTCGGGCCCACCCGCACCACCGCGTCGGGGTGGCCTGGCCGGCACCGCGACCACCACCGGCGTAATCGTCAAGATCGTCGTGCTCGGCCTTGTGCTCGGCATCGCGATCTGGGGCATGTTCCCCCTGATCGAGGCGAAGAACTGGTTCGGGTTGGCAATCCTGATCGTGGTGACCGCCATCCTGTTCTTCATCTACCTCACGCCGCGCTACATCCCGGCGAAGTATCTGGTGGTGGGGACGCTCTTCCTGATCGCCTTCCAGGTGATCCCGGTGATCAAGACCGCGACGACCGCGTTCACCAACTACGGCGACGGTCACCTCGGGACCAAGGCTGACGCCATCGCCGCGATCGAGGCCTCTTCGGTCAAAGAAGTCCCCGGGTCGGGAAGTACGCGATGTCGGTGGCCACCGACTCCTCGGGCAATCTGGTCGTTCCTGCTGACCAGCCCCGACAAGAAGACCTACGTCGGTACCGCCGAGGGTCTCAAGGAGCTGGCGGCGGCGGATGTCACCACCGGACTCACCGGAAAGATCACCAAGGCCAACGGGTACACGGTGCTGACCCTCGGCCAGGCGTCGGCCCGGGGCGCTGACATCAGTGCGCTGATCGTGCCCACCGAGCAGGGCGCCATCCGGGCCCAGGGGCTGACCGCGGCCTTCGAGGGCAAGGCCACCCAGACCTACGATCCGACCTGCGACTGCGTCACCGACAGCGTCACGAACGTCGTCTACACCGCCGACAACTCCATCGGCAATTTCGTCGCCCCGAACGGCGACAAACTGGCCCAGGGCTGGCAGGTCAACGTCGGATTCCGCAACTTCGGCGAGGTCGTGACCAACCCGGTGATCCGCGGGCCCGTTCCTGCAAGATCATCGTCTGGAACTTCGCCTTCGCGATACTCGTGGTGGCGAGCACCTTCTTCATCGGCCTGGGCCTTGCCATGGTGATGAACAACCCGCGGCTGAAGGGCCAGCGCTTCTACCGATCCCTGCTGATCCTGCCGTATGCCATGCCCGGCTTCGCCATGCTGCTGATCTGGCGCGACATGTTCAACACCGACTTCGGTTTGATCAACATACTCGGGGTCCACATCGACTGGTTCGGCACGGTCTGGGGCGCGCGCGCTGCGGTGCTGATCGCCCAGTTTTGGGTCGGCTACCCGTACATGTTCCTGGTCTGCACCGGGGCGCTCCAGTCGGTGCCGGCGGATCTGATCGAGGCTTCCGCCGTCGACGGCGCCAAGCCGTTCAAGGCGTTCCGCACCATCACCTTCCCGCTGCTGCTGGTGGCCACCGCGCCGCTGCTGATCGGGTCGTTCGCGTTCAACTTCAACAACTTCGGCGCGATCTTCCTCACCAGTGAGGGCGGCCCGTTCCCGCCCGACAATCCGACAGCGGGCGCCACCGATCTGCTGATCAGCTACACCTACCGACTGGCCTTCGGCACCGGCGGCCACCAGTACGGCTTCGCCGCGGCGATCTCGATCTACATCTTCTCGATCGTCGCCATCGTGTCCTACCTCGGCTTCCGTCGCACCAAGGTCCTCGAGGAGATCAACTGATGACTCAGCTCGATCCAACCGACAATGCGCTACTGGTCGACCTCGCCGAACACGAACTGCCGCGAAACGAGACGCAGGTCGTCCGCCTCGGCAGCTCCAAGGGCAACTGGTTCCGACAGGTGGGCTGGCGGCACCTGGTCGGCATCGCCGCCCTGGTGTTCGCGATCTTCCCGATCCTGTTCCTGGTGTCCGCGGCCTTCAACCCGCTGGGCACGCTGAGCTCCTCGAAGCTGATACCGACCGGGGCCGGCGTCGACAACTTCACCAAGCTGTTCAAGACGACGGATTTCTGGATCTGGCTGTGGAACAGCATCGTGATCTCCAGCCTGTCCTCCTTCCTGTCGATCTTCATCGCGGCCGCCGCCGCCTTCGCGTTCTCGCGGTACCGGTTCAAGGGCCGCCGCGGCGGCCTGCTGGGTATCCTGCTGATCCAGATGTTCCCGCAGTTCCTCGCCGTGGTGGCGATCTACCTGATGTTCGCCTCGGTCTCCAAGCTCTACCCCGCCATCGGATTCAACACCTCCTGGGCGCTGATCCTGTTGTACCTGGGTGGTGCGCTCGGCGGCAGCGTCTGGCTGATCAAGGGCTTCTTCGACACCGTGCCCAAGGATCTCGACGAATCGGCCAAGGTGGACGGGGCGACCCACCCGCAGATCTACTTCGGCATCATCCTGCCGCTGGTCACCCCGATCCTGGCGGTCACCGGCCTGCTGGCGTTCATCAGCGCGATGAACGAGATCATCTTCACCTCGGTGTTCCTCACCGAGAGCGCAAGAAGACCGCCGCCATCGGCCTGTACGGCCTGGTGTCCGGCGAACGCAACACCAACTTCGGCGCCTTCGCGGCGGGCTCGCTGATCATGGCGATCCCGATCGTGGCGCTCTTCCAGTACCTCCAGCGCTACATCGTGGGCGGCCTCACGGCCGGCGCGGTCAAGGGCTGACCGGCCCCTGGGCCCGACCAACCTCTGACCTCCTCGACCCAGCATACTCGAAAGGATCGCTCCGATGGCTTCGGTGACACTCGACAAGATCAACAAGTTGTACGAGAACGGCTTCCACGCGGTACACGATCTCGACCTCGACATCGCCGACGGCGAGTTCCTGGTCCTGGTCGGCCCGTCCGGGTGCGGCAAGACCACAGCGCTGCGGATGGTCGCCGGCCTGGAGGACATCAGCACCGGCACCATGAAGATCGGCGAGCGCGTGGTGAACACGCTGGGGCCCAAGGACCGCGACATCGCCATGGTGTTCCAGTCCTACGCCCTGTATCCGCACATGAGCGTCGCCGAGAACATCTCGTACGGCCTGCGGATCCGCAAGATGGACAAGTCCGAGATCGAGCGCCGGGTGACCAGGGCCGCCGACATGCTCGAACTCACCCCGCTGCTGGACCGCAAGCCCAAGCAGCTCTCGGGTGGTCAGCGGCAACGCGTGGCGATGGGCCGGGCCATCGTCCGGGAGCCGCAGGTGTTCCTGATGGACGAGCCGCTGTCCAACCTCGACGCCAAGCTCCGGGTGCAGATGCGCGCCGAGATCTCCCAGGTGCAACAGGATCTCAACGTCACCACGCTCTACGTCACCCACGACCAGGTCGAGGCGATGACCATGGGCGACCGGGTCGCCGTCCTCAAGGCCGGTGTGCTGCAGCAGGTCGGTGAGCCGCAGTTCCTCTACGACAACCCGACGAACATCTTCGTCGCGGGCTTCATCGGTTCACCCCCGATGAACCTCGGCATCGGGAAGGTGGTCCGCAACGGCGACGAGTACGGACTGAAGTTCGGCTCGGCCGACCTCAAGACCATTCGGCGGTGGTCGCGGAACGGCCGGCGCTGGCCGACTGGGTGGGCCGCGACATCGCGGTCGGCGTGCGCAGCGAGGACATGGAGGACAGCCGGCTGGTTCGCGACGCGTTCTACCAGGCGAACAAGGTCAACGCCCACGTGACGCTCACCGAGGCTCTGGGTTCCGAGGTGGTGGTGCACTTCGAACTCGACGTGCCGAAGGTGGAGACCGCCGACACCAAGCTGCTCGAGAAGGAGTCCGGTGCGAACGAGGTGGCCCTGCCGCCCACGGCGGCGACACGCTTCGTTGCCTCCTTCGCGCCCCGCTCGAAGGTGCGGCCCAGGGACAACATCGAAGTGTCCATCGACACCGAGCGGCTGCACTTCTTCGACCCGGACTCCGGCAACGCGGTGAAGGACTGACGGCGTCGGACGACCGCGCGACCGGAGGGAGGTTGCCGTGAACGCGCCCAAAAGTCCGCAGGGGTCGGGCGCCTTGGCGCTCGGCGTGCATCACGACGGCTCGCCGTTCACCTGCCGGCCCAGACGCCGGCGTTGGGTGACCGGGTGCCGGTGCGGATCAGGGTGCCGGCGGGCGTCGAGGTGGACGTGCTGGCGCTCCGGGTGGTGCGGGACGCCGAGCCGTTCTGGGTCGATGCGGTGGCGGACGGGTCGGCCGGGGGGACCGATTCTTCGTCGCCGAAGTGCCGGTCCACAACCCGATCACCAACTACCGGGTGCTGGTCGACCGTGGCGCGGCGGGGTCGTCATGGCTCAACGGCACCGGCGAGCACTTCCGCGACGTCACCGACCAGCACGACTTCCGGCTCACCGTCCACCATCCCGGTCCCGACTGGGCGCTGGACGCGACCGTGTACCAGATCTTTCCCGACCGGTTCGCTTCCACCGGCCCGAAGGATCTGCCGGAGTGGGCGCTCGCCGCACAGTGGTCCGACGAGGTCATCCACACCGGGCCGCGGACCCCGCTGCAGGTGTTCGGTGGCGATCTCGACGGAATCGTCGCGCACATCGACCATGTCGCTGACCTCGGCGCGACCACGGTCTACCTGACCCCGTTCTTCCCGGCGAGATCCAACCATCGCTACAACGCCACCAGCTTCGATCGGGTGGACCCGCTCCTGGGCGGCGACGAGGCGTTCGTGCGGCTGTCCCGGGCCGTGCACACCCGGGGGATGCGGCTGATCGGCGACCTGACCTCGAACCACTCCGGCGACGACCACGAGTGGTTCGCTCGGCCCGCCGCGACCCTGCAGCCCCGGAACGCGGCTACTACTACCTGAACGACGACGGCAGCTACCTGTCCTGGCTCGGCCACGCCTCACTGCCGAAGTTCGACATGTCGTCGTCGCAGTTGCGCGAGGTGATGTTCGGCACCGGCGACTCGGTGGTCGCCACCTGGCTCCGGAGCCGCCCTACGAGATGGACGGCTGGCGCATCGATGTCGCCAACATGACGGGCCGCAGCGGACCGTACGACGACAACACCGACGTGGCCCGGCAGATCCGCTCCACCATCGACGCGGTCCGGCCGGGATCGGTGTTGATCGCCGAGCACTGCCACGACGCGTCCGGCGACCTCACCGGCGACGGCTGGCAGGGCACGATGAACTACGGCGGCTTCACCCGGCCGGTCTGGTCGTGGTTGACGTCGACGGACAACCGGCTGAACTTCCTCGGGGTGCCGGCCCGCATCCCCAGTCGGCCAGGGGCCGCGATCGTTGCCACCATGCGGGATTTCGCCGCGTCGGTGCCCTGGAAGGTCGCCGCCAGGCAGTGGAATCTGCTCGGGTCGCACGACACCCCGCGGATCCGCACGGTGACCGGTGACGATGCGCTCGTCCGGGTCGGCGCCGCCCTGCTGATGACCTACCCGGGGACGCCGATGATCTTCGCCGGGGACGAGATCGGGCTCACCGGCAGCGACGGTGAGGAGTCCCGCACGCCGTTCCCGTGGAACCGGCAGCAGAGCTGGAACGACACGACGCTGGCCGCCTATCGCGAGCTGGTCGCGCTACGGAATGCGCAGCCGGCACTGCGCCGTGGCGGGCTGCGGTGGGTGCTCACCGCCGACGATGCGATCGGCTACCTCCGGGAGACCGCCGACCAGCGTCTGCTGATCGTCGCCGCCCGCGCGCCGTGGAGTGGCATCACGCTTCCCCGCTCCCTGGTCGCGGATCGTCCGGAAACCCTCTACGGAGGAAACGATCTGACGGTGGCCAAGGACGGCGTCCGGGTTCCCGGCGACGGGCCGGGCGCCGGGGTCTGGCGCCTGGGATGAGCGGACTCGACCACCCGACCACGATCGGACCGACCTGGTGACCACGTTCGAACTGCACGAGCCGCTGCCCGACGTCCGCATCCAGCACCCCGCGTGGTGCCGGGACGCCGCGATCTACCAGATCAACACCCGGCAGTTCACGCCCGAGGGCACCCTGCGCGCCGCCCAGCAGGAACTGCCTCGACTGCGCGAGCTCGGCGTCGGGATCCTGTGGCTGATGCCGGTCCAGGAGATCGGCGAACAGAACCGGAAGGGAGTGTTGGGCAGTCCCTACGCCGTCAAGGACTACTACAAGGTGTCCCCCGAGTTGGGCACCCTGGCCGACCTGCAGCAGTTCGTCGCTGCCGCACATGATCTCGGACTGCACGTGATCCTGGACTGGGTCGCCAACCACACCGCCTGGGACAACCCGCTGACCATCGAGCATCCCGACTGGTACTCGCGTGACTGGCAGGGCAGGTTCCGACCGACCCCCTGGTGGGACTGGGACGACATCATCGACCTCGACTACGCGGTGCCGGCGATGCGCCGGTACATGGCGGATGCCATGCGGTACTGGGTGGAGCAGACCGGCATCGACGGATATCGATGCGACACAGCCGGTTTCGTGCCGACCGACTTCTGGAACGCGGTGCGGCGGGAGCTGGACCGGATCAAGCCGGTGTTCATGCTGGCCGAATGGGAGTCCAGGGATCTGCACGCCGAAGCGTTCGACATGACCTACGCATGGTCGTGGAACGAGACGATGCACCGGATCGCCGCCGGCGAGACCGACCTGGCGCCGCTGCGGGTGTACTACTCCTGGAACGAGAAATCCTTCCCCGCCGACAGCATCCGGATGACGTTCGTCTCGAACCACGACATGAACGCCTGGGAGGGCACCGAGTTCGAGCGGTTCGGGGCCGCACTCGAGGCGACGACGGTGCTCTCGGTGGTCGGCGAGGGCATGCCGCTGATCTACAACGGCCAGGAAGCCGGCAACGACCGGCGGTTGGCATTCTTCGACCGGGACCCGATCGACTGGCGGCCGCACCCGATGGGCGACCTGTACCGACGGCTGTTCGCCCTCAAGCACGCCAATTCGGCGCTGTGGAACGCCCGCTGGGGTGCGAGGATGATCGCCGTCGGCAATACCGACCAGGACCGCGTGTTCAGCTTCGTCCGCCGCAACGAGCAGGACAAGGTGTTCGCGGTGTTCAACTTCTCCGACGCACAACGGTCGGTGACCTTTGTCGGGGGCCTGTGCCTTGGCAGCTACCAGGACTTCGACACCGGCGAGGCGGTGACCATCGGCGCCGACCCGGAACTGACCCTCCCACCCTGGGGGTACCGGGTTCTCGTCCAGTAGCGACCCGCCCGGATTCCTGCACCGGGACGACTTTTCAGTCGACGCCCGGTGCCAGCCCGGTCGAGCCCAGGCACCGCGCCGCCTGCTCCGCACCGGCCCGGAGTGCCGCCGGGACGTCCGCGCCGTCGAGGTGCGCATGCAGGAAGCCGGCAAAGAACGCGTCACCCGCGCCGTTGGTGTCGACGATGCGCGCGACCGGGCGGCCGGCACGTCCAGCACGGCGTCGGCCGTCACTGCCGTGGCACCCGCCGCTCCGCGGGTGACGACACCGATCGACGCTCCGGCCGCGACCCGAGCGCGCAGGAACGGCACCGGATCGGCCATTCCGTCATCGTTGAGGAACAGCACCGACGCCGCCTCGACGAACTCGGCATGCCAGGCGGACTGGCCGTCGTAGTCGTGCACATCGCACCAGATCGGCACCCCGGCGGCCCCGGCAGCCGCCAACCAGGGCCGGGCGTGTTCGGCCAGGTCGATCACCGCGACATCCGCGGCCGCCAGGGCCGCCGCGGCCGCGCCGGACGGTCGCGCCCCGCGTCGGTGTCCGGCACGTCCAGGTAGATCGACAATCGGCCACCCTGCGGATCCATCAGGTTCAGGTGCCGCTCGGTGCGGCCGCCTGCGCTGTCCGCGAACAGGCTCACGCCGCGGCCACGCAGCACGCCGAGCACCCGCTCGGCGGCCTCGTCGGTGCCGACGACGGTGCGCAGCGCCACTTCGACGCCGAGCTCGGCCAGGTTCAGCGCCTTGCCCGCCGAGGTGCCACCCACGGTCTCCCGATGCGCGGCGGCCGTGACCATCTGCGGCCGCGGTTCGGGCAGCCGGTCCAGGTAGACCAGCTGGTTCCACGAGACCGGCCCGGCGATGAACACCCGCTGCGGCACTTGCACCTCCCCTCGTCCGGGCCGACCGGCCTTCCACCCGTTGTCGCACCGAGTGGTCGACTTCGCAACACTCGAAGGTTGCGACTTCATCGCAGTCTTCCGAACGGCGGATCGGAGCCATCCCGCGGGGTCGCTACCGTTGGCCCGGTGAGGACGATGGATCCGGATGACGCGCAGCAGCGGCGCTGCTGGCGCTCGCACTGTCCGGCTGCACCAGCGGATCCGCGGCGCAGACGCGCGACCTTCACCACCGCTGGACCGCTGCAGCCGGCGCCGCATCGCCGTCGGCCACTTCCGTCGACCGACGCCGCGCCGCCGACCAGCACCGCCACCTTCGTCGACCACAGCCACAGCGACCACCGTGACGAGCTCGGCAACACCGAGCACCACCGCCCCGCCGGTCGTTGCGCCGCCCAGGCCGTGACCAGCACCGTCACCCCGACCCGAGCGCCCGAGGGCACCGACCAGAGCCACAGTCACCCGTACAGCTGTCAGCACCGTCACCGTCACCACCCGACCGCGCCCCAGCTGCCGGCCGCCTGCCCGGTCGACGCGCCGGCGACCACGCCGCGACCGGTCCGCCCGGCGTCGTCGAGCCGATTTCCGGTCGACGTCGCCGTCGGCAACGCCACCCAGCTGATCACCGTCGCCGCGCCCACCAGCGCCGGCACCGAAGGCACGCTCACCGCCTGGCAGCTCTCGAACGGCAGCTGGCTGCGGCAGACCGGGCCGGTGCACGCATATCTCGGGTCGGAGGGCGTCGGAGAATCCAGCGAGTACCACTCCAGGACACCGGCGGGCACCTTCACCCTGACCGAGTCGTTCGGCCGCGGGAATCCGACCCCGGATCCGGGTTGCCCTACCTGCACCTGACCAGCGACGACTGGTGGGTCTCCGACGTCGATTCGCCGCTCTACAACACCGAGCAACGGTGCGCGCCGGCCGCATGCACGTTCGACACCGGGGCCAGCGAACGGCTCGACTTCGTCGACCCCGAGTACGACTACGCCGTGGTGATCGACGCGAACCGCACCCCGGTGGTGCCGGGGGCGGGCAGCGCATTCTTCCTGCACGTCGCGAACGGCGGGCCGACCGCTGGTTGCGTGGCAATCGATCAGGGCACCCTGGTATCGATCATGAAGTGGCTCGATCCGGCCCAACACCCGCGTATCGCCATCGGGGTCGGCTGACAGCGGCGCGCGACGCAGGGCGCCTCCGGCAGCTCTGGCGGCACCGGCATGGGATGATGCGAGCCGCGTCCCGGCAGGGAAGTGACGAGGCAGCGAAGGAGACGGATGTGACCAGCCCGGGTACCCCGCGGTCGAGCCAATCCGGCGGCGTCCCGTCGATTCCGATGGTTGCCGAGCCGGATGTGGACCGTGCCGCGTCGATCGGCAATCTGGTCAAGGGGGCCTCGGAGCAGGTCTCGACGTTGGTCAGGGCCGAGATCGAGCTGGCGAAGCTGGAGATCACCGCCTCCCTCAAGCAGGGCGCCATCGGCGGCGGCTTCTTCGCCGGCGCCGCAGTCGTCGGTGGCTTCTCGCTGTTCTTCTTCTGGTTCATGGTCGGCGAGATCTTCAGTACCTTCCTGCCCCGGTGGCTCGCCTTCACGCTGGTCTTCGTGATCATGCTGCTGGTCACCGCCGCACTGGCGTTCCTGGGCATGCGCAAGGTCAAGAAGGTCAAGAAGCCGGAAAAGACGATCGCCTCGCTGAACGAAACTGTCCAGACCCTGAAGTCTGCGGCCACGCACGAGCCCGATTGAGATCAGCCAGCACGGGCGAAGTACCGCCGCCAGCGCCCTCCGTCGTCCGCCACGACGGACCCTGGGCGCACCGCGATGTGAGCGCGAACGGTATCCGGTTCCACATCGCCGAGGCCGGTGACGGGCCATTGGTGGTGCTGCTGCACGGCTTCGGGCAGTACTGGTGGAGCTGGCGGCAGCAGCTCCCCGGTCTTGCGGCCGCCGGCTATCGAGCGGTGGCACCGGACCTGCGCGGCTACGGCGACACCGATCGGCCACCGCGGGGTTACGACGCGTTCACCCTGGCTGCCGACGTTGCCGGCCTGATTCGCGCCCTCGGCGAACGTGATGCGGTGGTGGTCGGGCACGGCTACGGCGGGGTCACCGGGTTCAACACCGCCGCCATGTATCCCGAACAGGTGCGGGCTCTGGTCGCGATCGCTGCCCCGCACCCGATGCGGATGGCCCGGATCCGGCGTCCGGTCCGGACGGACCGGTACGGCCGGCTCCTGACCTGGGCCGCGGTACCCGGCTGGCCCGAGCGTCGGCTCACCGCATCCGGCGGAGCGCTGATCGAGCGGATCGTCCGCTCGCACGCCGGTCCGGCGTGGAAGGGCTCAGCAGATTTCGCCGACACCATGCGCAAGGTGCGGCGGGCGATCCTGATCCCCGGCACCGCCCACTTCGCCTGCGAGCAGCTCCGCTGGGTGACCAGATCGCCGCTGCGGGCTGACGGTCACCGGCACCGGGAGGCACTGGAGCTCCCGATCATCGCGCCGGTGCTGCACGTGGTGGGTGACGCGGACTCGTTCACCCCGGTGTCCGCGCTGGCCGACGCCGAGGGCTTCTGCGCGAACGGTTACCGCCGCGCCGTGGTGCCCGGGATCGGCCACTATCCGGCTGAGGAGGCACCCGAGGTGGTCACCGACCTGATCGCCGAAACGGCAGGCTGACGGGTCGGTTGAACCTAAGCAGTCGTACAGGTTCCGGTGGATGCCGCCGTCGTATCCGTGATGCCCGCCGCAGCCTCGCTGGACACCTCGCCGGCGGTCAAGGCGAATCCGGTCTCCTCGGCCCCGGGGGCGGCCCCGAAGACGACGCCCAGCACGGTCCCGTCGGGGGCCAGCAGCGGGCCGCCGGAGTTGCCCGCCTGGACCAACGCACGCAGCGTGTACACGTCACGGACCACGGTCGGCCCGCCGTAGATGTCCGGACCGCGTAGGTCGAAGTTGCTGCGGATCCGGGCCGCCCGCACGGTGAAGCTGCCGTCCAGGGGATAACCGGCGACGATCGCGCTGTCGCCGGTCGTGGCGGTCTCGGTGGTGAAACGCAATGCCGGCCGCCCCAGGCCGGGCACGGCCAGGACGGCGATGTCCGTGCGGTAGTCGTAGAGCACCACCTCGGCGCGCTTCGCAACGCCGCCGACCTCAACGGTGGTCGCCGCGGAGCCGGCGACCACGTGGGCGTTGGTCATCACCCGGTCCTTCCCGATGACGAAGCCGGTGCCTTCGAGGCGCTTGGAGCACGAGGGTGCCTGGGCGTTGACCTTGAGGATCGACGCCTGCGCCGTGGTGACGGCGGCGGACCGGGCCAGGGCGGCATCCGGCGCCGGTACGTCCGTCTGCGGTGCCGGCGCGAACGGCTCGAGGATCTGCGGGAATCCGGAGGCGTCGAACAGGTCGCCCAACCGGGCGGAGACGGACCGCAGGCCGTCCGGCATCACCTCGTTGACCTTGGAGAGCACCTTCGAGCTCTGCACCGCAGACGACAGCCACGGGTACGGCGTCCGCTGCAACGGCAGCGCGATCATCCAGGTGATGATCAGCACCGCGAGGACGTAGCCGACCAGGCCGAGGCCGTGGTCGACGGCCTTTGCCGGACGCCAGGTGATCCGCGACGACACCAGCCGACCGACGCTGGCACCTGCGTACTCGCCCACGCCGACGCCGACGATGACGCAGACGATGCCCAGCGCGACCTTGGCGGCGGAATCGTTGACGTGGCCCATCACCCATGGCGCCAGCCGGATCCCCACCACAGCGCCGGCCACCGCCCCCACCAGCGCCAGCGCGGCCGTGACCAGGCCCTGCCTGAATCCGGACCAGGCAGCGCCGATGAGCAGCACCACCACCACCGCGTCGATGATCGTCATGGCCGTGGCTCGGGGTCGGGCGCGAGGGCGAGGTAGACCTCGCGGTCCCAGGGCCGGGACCAGCCGCCCAGGTCGAGCAGCAGGTCGACCAGTCCCGCCGTGAAGCCCCAGACCACCAGCCCGGCCACCGCGAAGGCCGGGCCGACATAGCCGCTGCGGTGCCGCACCCGGCCGCGGTGCGCCGGATCCGCAAGCTCGGCGATCGGCACCCTGGCCACCGCGGCGGTCTCGGCGACATCGACCGGCGCCACCGGTCCAGGGGTGTGCCAGTGGCCGAGCACCGGGCGGACCAGATGACCCGACGGCGACAGGTACAGCTCGGGCAGCCACGCCACCGGGGTCACCGATGCCGGATCCAGGCCGGTCTCCTCGGCACCCTCCCGCAGGGCGGTGGCGATGGCGTCTTCACCGGGGTCGCGGTTCCCACCGGGAAAGGCCGGCTGGCCGGCGTGCGAGCGCAACGTGCTGGCCCGGGCGGTCAGCAGTAGGTCAGGTCCGCGGGAGCCGTCGGCCATCAACATCAGCACCGAGCTGTGCCGGGCGCCGGGAGGCACTGTCGGATCCGGCCGCCGCAACCGCGGCGGCAGCACCATCCCGTCAATGGCGGCGACCAGCGGCCGCAGCCATCCGGGCAGGTCGGTGTCCGGCACCAGCCGGGCGCCGTACTGATCGATCGGCCGACCGGCCGGCTCGGCCGTCATCCCGGCGGGTCCCCGAGCCCGGCGAGCGCCAGCAGCCGGTCCCGTTCCGGACCGACCACCAGGGCCGCGGCGGCCGCCGGATCCGGCTCGCCGGTACCCGCGGACGGGCACAACGGCGCCAGGTAGCAGGCCCCGCATGCGGGCTTGCGGGCGTGGCAGACCCGCCGGCCGTGGAAGATCGTCCGGGTGGAGAAGTCGGTCCAGGCGGCGGGTGGCAGCTGGCCGGCGATCTCCAGCTCGACCTTCACGGCGTCGGTGTGCTCGGAGAGGCCCCAGCGGCGTACCAGCCGGCCGAAGTGGGTGTCGACGGTGATGCCGGGCTTGCCGAACGCGTTCCCCAGGATCACGTTGGCCGTCTTGCGGCCGATCCCGGGCAGGGTGACCAGGTCGTCGAGGGTGTCCGGCAGGACGCCGTCGAAGTTCTCGACGACCGCCCGGCCCAGCCCGATCAGCGAGGTCGCCTTGTTCCGGAAGAAGCCCGTCGAGTGGATCAGCAGCTCGAGCTCGGCCTGATCGGCGCCCGCGTAGTCGGCCGGGGTGGGGTACCGCGCGAAGACCACCGGGGTGACCATGTTGACCCGGACATCAGTGGTTTGCGCGGACAGGATGGTGGCCACCGCCAGCTCCCAGCGGGCTGGTGAAATCCAGCTCGGCCCGCGCGTCCGGGTAGCCGATGGCCAGCTGCTCGGCGAGCCGGCGAGCCCGGCGGGTACGGGCCAGCGGCGTCGAGGGTGGTTTCGCCGCGCGAGCCATGCAGTCAGGTTGCCACAGGCGTGTGACGACGGGCAGCGGAATGTTCCCGGTGGGTCCGGCGCCGATGGGCTAACCCACCTGGGTCCGCGGGAGCGGCCCACATTGGTAGCCCGATCCTGACGCCCGTAGCCCGAATTGTCCGGCGCGGCGTGCCAACAACGGGCTACCTCGCCTCGGTCCGCGAGAGGGGCCGACATGCGTAGCCCGACCCTGACGCCCGTAGCCCGAATTGTCCGGCGCGGCGTGCCAACAACGGGCTACCTCGCCTGGGTCCGCGGGAGTCCGGCAGACGGACCGGCCCCGGGTGCCCTGCGATCCGGCGCGTATGCGTCATGATGAGGCCGTCATGACGGTCTTCCTGGTGCTGCTCATCCCGCTGCTGCTGATGATCTTCGCCCTGCTCATGGAGCGGGTGGAGAACCGGCTGCGGAACTCCTCGATGTCCGAGGACGAGGTCGAGGAGTTCCTGGACCAGGCCAGGCCCGAGGAAGTCAACACCTTCATCCGCGAGGGGTGGGGGCGTGCATTGTCGGTGTTCCGGCTGCGGCGCAAGCCACGGCAGCGGAACCAATCCTGACGCACGGCCGGTAGCGGCCTGCCCACGCTTCGCAGTGGCGGCGCTCCCCCTAGACTGTGGCGTGCGTCCCATTGTGCCTCGAGGGTGACGCAATGCCTCGAGGCTGATGTACGCCAAACGTCGTCAGGAGGACAGGTGGAAGAGACCCTCGCCAGGGCCGGCATCTTCCAGGGTGTGGAGCCGGACGCGGCCCTCGCCCTGGGAAGCAGCCTGGAGAACGTCGATTACCCACGCGGGAGTGCGATCTTCTCCGAGGGCGAGTTGGGTGACCGGCTGTACATCATCCTGGCCGGCAAGGTGAAGCTCGGTCGGCACTCCCCCGACGGCCGGGAGAACCTGCTCGCGGTGATGGGACCCGCGGACATGTTCGGCGAGCTGTCGGTCTTCGATCCCGGCCCGCGCACCTCCTCCGCCACTGCCGTCACCGACGTCCGGCTCGCCACCATGGACCGGGGCGCTCTGCGGGAATGGATCAACAAGCGTCCGGAGATCGCCGAGCAGCTGCTGCGGGTGCTGGCCCGGCGGCTGCGCCGGACCAACAACTCACTCGCCGATCTGATCTTCACCGACGTCCCCGGCCGCGTCGCCAAGGCCCTCCTACAGCTGGCCCGGCAGTTCGGCCAGCAGGACAACGGCAACCTGCGGGTGACCCACGACCTGACCCAGGAGGAACTGGCCCAGCTGGTGGGCGCCTCCCGGGAGACTGTCAACAAGGCGCTCGCCGACTTCGGCCACCGCGGCTGGCTGCGCCTCGAGGGCAAGAGCGTGATCATCCTGGACGCCGAACGGCTCTCCCGCCGGGCCCGCTGACCCCGGCCCGACCGGACGGGGCTTTCGGGGTTCATCGCTGATCCACTGGCTCGGTTTCGGGGACGAACCGGGCAGGATCGAGCCATTGGATCAGCGGCCATCCGAGAGCGCTGATCCAATGGTCGGATGACGATCGACCTGCTGATCCATGACGTCCGCCCGTGGGGCGGCCCGGCCATCGACGTGCTGCTCTCCGGCGGCCTGATCGCCGACGCGGGAGCCGGGTTGCAGGCGCCGCCGGGCGCTGCGGTGCTGGACGGACGCGGCCGGATCCTGCTCCCGTCGTTCACCGACACTCATCTGCACCTCGACTCGACCCGGCTGGGCCTGCCGTTCCGTGGACACACCGCCGGGCCCTCGCTCGCCGAGCTGATCGCCGACGACCGCGCGCACTGGCGTGACGACGAGTGGTCGGTGGCCCGACGCGCCACCCACACCCTCGGTCTGACGATCGCCCGCGGCGCCACCAACGTCCGGGCATACGCGCAGGTGGACGCGGACTGCGGGCTCGAGCGGCTGGAGGGCGTGCTGGCCGCGAAGGAGGCCCACGCGGACCGCGCCGACGTCACGGTCATGGCGTTTCCGCAATCGGGGATCCTGCTCGAGCCGGGCGTGCCGGCGCTGCTCGGTCAGGCGCTGGCGGCCGGCGCCCAGGTGATCGGCGGCCTCGACCCCTGCGGGTTGGACCGCGATCCGGTGCGGCACCTCGACGTGGTCTTCGGTCTCGCCGAGCAGTACGCGGTGCCGGTCGACATCCACCTGCACGAGCGTGGCTCACTGGGCGCTTTCAGCATCGAACTGATCGCCGAGCGCACCGCTGCGCTGGAACTGCAGGGCCGGGTGACGATCTCGCACGCCTTCGCCCTGGGTTCGACCAACGACGACCTGACCGTCGGTCGGCTGATCGAACTACTTGCCGCGCAAGACATCTCAGTGGCGACCGTGGCTCCGGCCGGGTCCGGGGTGCTGCCACTGCGCCGGCTCACCGAGGCGGGCGTGCGGGTCGGGCTGGGACAGGACGGCACCCGCGACTACTGGTCGCCCTACGGCAACGGCGACCTGCTGGACCGCAGCTGGCAGCTCGCCTTCACCCAGGGCTACCGCGACGACGTCCTGATCGAGCACTGCGTCGCGGTGGCCACCGCCGGCGGCCGGGCGGTGATCGACCCCGACCTGCCTCGGTTGACCGGTGTCGAGGACCGGCCCGGGCTGGCCGCCGGCGACCCCGCTGACCTGGTGCTCGTGGCCGGCGACACGGTCACCGCCGCGGTGATGGACCGGCTCCCCGACCGCACGGTGCTGCACAGGGGCAGGGTGGTCGCCGAGAGGTTGGAGCTGATCTGACGACTACTCCGTCCAGCCGGCCGGCCCGTGGGTGCCGGCCGGGTACTCCTCGAGTGGGACCTGGTCGGCCTGCCAGGCGTCGATCACCGGCTGCACGATCCGCCAGCACTCCTCGGCGGTGTCGCCGCGTACCGACAGGCTCGGATCGCCCTCGAGCACCCCGGCGAGTACCTCGCCGTACGCCGACAGATCACCCGGCCCGAACTCCGTCCTGAGCTCCACCGGATCCAACTCCTTGGGATCGCCAGGGCCGTTGACGAAGATCCGGAAGGACGCACTGTCCGGTCCGAATCCGAGCGTGAGCACGTCCGGCCCGACGTCACCGTGGAATCCGTCGGGAACCCGCGGCGCCGGCTTGAAGGTGATGATCGCGTCCTTGCGGGAGGATTCCAGGGCCTTGCCCGACCGCAGCACGAACGGCACCCCGGCCCACCGCCAGTTGTCGATGGTCACGGTCATCTCGGCGAGCGTCTCGGTGTTGCGGGACGGCGTCACGCCCTCCGAATCCGCGTACCCGATCAACGGCTTCCCTTCGACGACGCCGGCGGTGTAGCGGGCCCGACGGCTGTTCGCGACCGGGTCGTCGTCCCAGACCCTGGTCGCCCGCAGCACTGCAGCCTTGCGTTCCCGCAGGTCGACGGCGGACAGCGTGGGCGGTGCCTCCATCGCCAGCACGGCCAGGATCTGCAGCAGGTGCGACTGGATCATGTCGATCAACGCGCCGGCGGTGTCGTAGTAGCCCGCCCGCCCTTCGAGGCCGAGCGACTCGTCGAACACGATCTCGACCTGCTCAACGTGCTCGGCGGTGAGCAGCGGCTCCAGCATCCGGTTGGCGAACCGCAGGCCGAGCAGGTTGAGCACCGTCGACTTGCCCAGAAAGTGGTCGACCCGGTGGATGTGGTCCTCGGCGACCAGCTGGACCAGTAGCGCATTGAGCGTCTCGGCGCTGGCCTGATCGGTGCCGAACGGCTTCTCCAGCACCAGCCGGGTTCCGTCCGGCAGCTTCATGCCGAGCATCGCGGTGCACGAGAGCTCGGTGACCTTGGGTGGCAGCGCGAAGAAGATGGCCGGCGCGCCCTGGGCGAGCGCCAGCAGCTTCTTCAGGTCCTTGGCGGCGGTGACGTCGGCCTTGAGGTACCTGGCGCCCGCGATGACCGCATCGACGGCGTCGCCCTTCACCTTCGCCGAAGCGAACGAGTCCTTGACCCGGTCCCGCCACTGCTCGTCGGTCCAGTCGTCCATCCCGCTGCCGATCAGCGTGAGGTCCTTGCACCGGCCGGAGGCCAGCAGGCCGCCGAGCCCGGGCAGCAGCAGGCGGTGGGCGAGGTCGCCGCTGGCGCCGAGGATCAACAGGGACGAGATGGTCTGAGCTGCCATACCGTCAGCCTGCCAGGCCACCGCCCGGCGCACCCGTCCGGGAGCCGGGTTGCCCGCTCCGGCTCGTTGATCACGCGGGACCGGTCACGCGGGACCGGACCACGGAAAGCGCTGTTGGTCGGTTCGGCGTCAGTCTGCGGCGAGCACGCTCACCGTGACGGCGACGGTCGCCGCGATCGGCTCGGTGAGGGCCGCGACGGCGGTCGCGGTCTGCTCGGCGGTCCGGTGCCGGGCGGCCGGACCCATCCGGACCAGGTTGACCGCATCCGCCCGTGACAGCGCCACCGGAAACCGCAGGTGTTCGGAGCGGATGAGCCGGAACTCACCGGCCAACTTGTCGGCCTTTCCGTCGTCGATCGCCAGCATGCCCAACACGTCGCGGATCTCGCCGAGGTGATGCGGATCCGGCGTCACCGCCACCAGCCGGCCGCCGGGCTCGAGTACCCGGCCGATCTCTGCGACGGTGCGCGGGGCGAAGACGCTCAACACCGTGCCGATCGCCGCGTCCCGGACCGGCAAGGTCGACCAGCCGTCGGCGACCACCGCGGCGATTCGCGGGTGCACGTGTGCGGCCCGGCGGGCGGCGAAGCGTGACGAGTCCAGCGCGAGGCCGATCCGATCCGGCTCGGGGTCCACGACGGCCGCCAGGTACTGCCCGGTCCCGGCGCCGATCTCCAGTACTGCGCCGTCACCGGCGACCTCGGCGGCCACGGCCTCCGCGATCGGCGCGTAGTGGCCGGCGCCCAGAAAGGCCGCCCGGGCGGCCACCATTGCGGCGTCGTCGGCGGTGTCCGTCCGGGCGCCTGGAGCGAGCAGGGTCAGGTAGCCCTGGCGGGCCAGGTCGAAGCGGTGCCCGGAGAAACACCCGACCACTCCGCCACTGATCGGGTCCAGTGATCCGCCACAGTGCGGGCAGGCCAGCAGGTCCAGCGCGGCGGGCAGCACGCTGTCAGCCGCGCAGGTAGTCGAGTTGGGCGGCCACCGACAGTTCGGCCGCACCGCGGACCGAGGCGTCGATGTCGGTGTAGACCAGATCGGTGACGGCGGCGACCCCGGCGTCCGGACCGAGCGAGCCCAGTGCGGAGCGGACCGAGGCCAGCCGCTGCTCCCGGTGCGCCAGGTAGGCGGCGCAAATGGCGGCCAGATCGGGTAGGTCGGGGCCGTGCGCCGGCAACACATGGGCCGGCCCGATCGCCTGCAGGGTCCGCAACGACTCGAGGTACGGCCCGAGCGCCCCGTCCGGATGCGCGATGACGGTGGTTCCGCGCCCGAGCACGGTGTCGCCGGTGAGCACCGAACCCGGCGGATCACCGTCGCCGGTCAGGTGGAAGCACACCGAATCGGTGGTGTGCCCAGGCGTGCCGACCACGTCGATGACGACCCCCGCGGCGACGATCCGCTCGCCCGGAACCAGGGGGACGCCCCCGTGGCAGTGCGCCGGATCCAGCGCACGCACCGGGGCTCCGGTGGCGGCGCCGAACTCCGCGGCCGCCTCGGTGTGGTCGATATGCCGATGGGTGATCAGGACCAGTTCGACCGGCCCCACTCCGGACAGCGCGGCCAGGTGCGCCGGGTCAGGTGGTCCGGGGTCGACCACCACCACCGACCTCGCCTCCGGTCCGGCGAGCACGTAGGAGTTGGTGCCGTCCAACGTCATCGGCCCGGGGTTGGGTGCGAGCAGCACCCGGGCCAACGGGCTCACCTGCCGCAGCGTGATCGTCATGTGTCTCCCTCGAGTTCCCAACCGTCCAGGGACACCCGCAATCGTTCGCCCGGTGCCGAGAGCACAACGGGTCGCACCGGGGTGATCTGCCGGTGCACCGCCAGCAGGTCGGCCAGCGTTCCGGCGGCGGCCAACTGGGTCAGTACGGCCAGCGTCGGCGGCATCATCGGACGGTCACCCTTGCGGTAGTCGGCGAGCAGCTGGGCCGGGGCGACCCAGTCACCCAGCTCCGCCTCGGACGTGAGCAGCTCGGCCTGCTGGTCGGACGGGAGTGCCGCGACGAAGAAGTAGGTGTCGAACCGGCGCGGCGGCCCGGGTGGCGTGATCCACCGGGCCCACGGCACCAGGTCGTCGAAGGCCGCGGCGATGCGCTCGGCGCCGAGCACATCGACCAGGCCGATGCGGTGCGCGGTGACATCCAGGCGCAGCTGCTCGCGGGCACTGGTGGGCGCTCCGGCGCCGAGCAGCACGCCGGTCTCCTCGAACAGCTCCCGGAGCGCCGCGCTGAGCACCGCCGACGCCTCGGCAGTCGGCAGGCCCAGGCGGTCCGACCACCAGTCGGCGGGGCGGCCGGCGAACGGGACCGGGGCCAGGTCGCGGTCGTCGACGCCGCCGCCGGGGAAGACCGTCATGCCGCCGGCGAACGCCATCCCGGCCACCCGGCGCAGCACGAAGGCCTCGACTCCGGACGGGGAGTCCCGGACCAACGCCACGGTGGCGGCCCTTCGCACCGGAACCTCGCCACCGCCCATGCCGGCCACGCTATCCCGCCTACGGTGAGCGGATGACGCGCACCTGGACCGAGGTGGCCGACGGCATCCGGGTGTGCCAGGCCCGGCTGTACACCACATCGAGCATCGTTGTGGCGGAACACGGACGGGCGCTGCTCGTGGATCCGGCCCTGGAACCGACGGAACTGATCGATCTGGCCGCCGACCTCGCCGCGGCCGGGCTGCGCACCGCGGCCGGGGTGGCCACCCACGCGCACTACGACCATCTGCTCTGGCACCCGGACTTCGGGGATGCGCCCCGCTGGGCGTCCCGGCCGGCGGCGGCGACGGCGGCGGAGCACCGCGCTGAGCTGCTCGAACAGCTCGGGCCGGTGCCGGAGTGGATGGCGGCCGAATTCGGTCTGGTCCAGGCACTCGAGGGAGCCGACTGCGGATCGGCGGTCCCGGTCGACTGGTCCGGACCGGAGGCGGTGCTGGTGGTCCACGATGCGCACAGCGCCGGGCATGCGGCGGTCTGGCTGCCGGCGGCCCGGGTGTTGCTGGCCGGTGACATGCTCAGCGAGCTCGAGCTGCCGCTTCCCGGGGAGACCGGCCTGAGCGCCTACGACGCCGGATTGGGGCTCCTTCGGCCGTACGTCGAGCAGGCCGCGGTCCTGGTGCCCGGCCACGGGCACCCGACCACCGACCCGATGGGCCGCTGGACCGCCGACCGCAGGTACCTCGACGCGGTGCTCGACGGCCGCGATCCGGCCGATCCGCGCCGCGCCGAACCCGGGATGGAAGAGACCCACCAGGCGACCCTGGCCCTGGCGGCCGGCTCGGGGCCGCCCGCCGAATGAACCGCGTTCACCGACGTGCGCGGTCCGGGCGGCCGCTGGTGGCCCGCGCCGCGTCAACCGACAGCGCTGTCCGGGCAGGTGCTGGCGGGCGCCGCGTCCACCGACAGCGCGACTTGTGTGCCACCCGCGCGTCGCGACGCGCTGTCGGCGGACAACGTGCGCTGTCGGCGGCCGGCGCTGTCGGGGCAGGTGCTGGCGGGCGCCGCGTCCACCGACAGCGCGACTTGTGTGCCACCCGCGCGTCGCGACGCGCTGTCGGCGGACAACTTGCGCTGTCGGGGCGGGCGCTTGCGCTGTCGGGGCGGGCGCTTGCGGGGCGGGGCGGGGCGGGGCGAGTCAGCCGACCTCGACGATCGCCTCGACCTCGACCGGGGCGCCCAGCGGAAGCTCGGCGACCCCGACCGCGGAGCGGGCGTGCCGGCCGGCCTCGCCGAACACCTCGAACAGCAGGTCCGACACCCCGTTGATGACGCCGGGCTGACCGTTGAATCCGTCGGCCGAGGCGACGAAACCGACGACCTTGACCACCCTGACCACGGCGTCCAGCCCGACCTCGGCATCGATGGCGGCAAGCAGGTTCAGGCCGCACTGCCGGGCGTAGAGCTTGGCGTCCTCCGGAGAGACCTCGGCGCCGACCTTGCCGGTGGCCGGCAGTTTGCCGTCGACGAAGGGCAGCTGGCCGGCGGTGAACACGAGGTTGCCGGTACGAGCGGTGGGCTTGTAGGACCCGGCTGCTGCAGCCAGGGCGGGCAGCTCGATGCCGAGCTCTGCGAGCCGATCCGAGACAGACATCACTTCTCCCGCTTCAGGTAGGCCACCAGTTGTTCAGGGTTCGGACCGGGCACCACCTGTACGAGCTCCCATCCGTCCTCGCCCCAGCTGTCGAGGATCGCCTTGGTGGCGTGGGTGATCAGCGGGACGGTGGCGTATTCGAAGGCGCGCCGGGAGGGCTGGGGTGCGGACATGCAGCTCACTCTAGAACCGGCCGCCCGGCCGGGGGCCACTGCCCGGGGCCCCGGCTCCGGCAACCGGGACGGGCCTGGCGATGCCGCACCCCCGCACTGCTCCCCCTACGCTGACGGGCGTGGAGTGGTGGCGCTGGGTCGCGGCCTCGGTCGAGGCGCTGCTGCTCTTGGTCCTCGTCCTGCTCTGGTACGACGACCTGCGGGAAAGGCCGAACTGGACGGCGTTCCGGGCCGGCCGGGCGGCGGCCCTCGCCGGTCTCTCGGTGCCGGTCGGTTTCGTCATCGTGCTCCTGGTGCCGTTGTGGCTCGGGCTGATCCTGATCGCCGTCCCGGCCGTCGTGGTCGCAGCGATGGCGTTGGCCAGCTGAGACGAACCGAGCTGAGACAGAACGAGCTGGGACGAACCGAGCTGAGATGAGCGAGTCGACATGAGCACGGCTGAGACGAGCACCGCACCGGGCAACGATCCGGTCGGCTGGTCCGCGGCTGCCCGTCGTGCCCGGCTGCACGTCGTCACCGGCAAAGGCGGCACCGGCAAGACCACGGTGGCGGCCGCGCTGGCGCTGGCGCTGGCCGCCGGCGGCCGCCGGGTGCTGCTGGTCGAGGTCGAGGAGCGGCAGGGGGTGGCCCGGCTGTTCGACCTGCCTCCGCTGCCCTACGAGGAGCGCCGGATCGCCATCGCCGCCGGCGGCGGCGAGGTGCGGGCACTCGCCATCGACGTCGAGGCCGCGCTGCTCGAGTACCTGGCGATGTTCTACGGCCTCGGGTTCGCCGGCCGCACCCTCAAGAAGATGGGCGCCGTCGAGTTCGCGACGACCCTGGCCCCCGGTCTGCGGGACGTGCTGCTGACCGGCAAGGTCAAGGAGACGGTCACCCGCACCGGCGGTGACGGCCGGCCGGTCTACGACGCGGTCGTCATGGACGGGCCGCCGACCGGCCGGATCGTGACGTTCCTCAACGTCACCGTCGCGATGGCCGACCTGGCCAAACGCGGCCCGATCCGGGGCCAGGCCGACGGCGTCGCTGCCCTGCTGCACTCACCCGACACGGTGGTGCACCTGGTGGCCCAGCTCGAGGAGATGCCGGTCACCGAGACCCTGGAGGCGGTCGCCGAGCTGCGCGACGTCGGCCTGCCGGTCGGTTCGATCATCGTCAACGCGGCGACCGAGTCGCTGCTGCCCGCGCGGAACCTGGCGGCGGCCGCCGCCGGCCGGCTGGACCAGAACCGGCTGGCCACCGGCCTGGCCAAGGCCGGTGTCGATCCCGATCCGGAGTTGGTGCGGGGCCTGGCCGAGCAGGCCGAGGGACACGCGGCCCGGGTGGTCGCCGAGCGGGCGCTGCGGGCGGACCTGACGGCGGCCGGGGTGCCCATGCTCACGCTGCCGCGACTCGTCGAGGGCATCGACCTCGGCGCCGTCTACGAACTCGCCGACGATCTCGCCGAGCAGGAGGTCCGGTGACCGGCAAGGACCTGGACCTGCTGGCGCTGGTCACCGATCCCGCGACCAGGGTCGTGGTGACCTGCGGATCCGGCGGGGTCGGCAAGACCACCACGGCCGCGGCGATGGCGGTGGCCGCGGCCGACGCCGGCCGGACCGTCGCGGTCCTGACGATCGACCCGGCCCGCCGGCTGGCGCAGTCGCTCGGTCTGGGCGAACTCGACAACACGCCGCGGCTGGTGAACCACGACGGCTCGGGCAAGCTCTTCGCGATGATGCTCGACACCCGGCGGACGTTCGACGACATGGTCGCTGCGCACACCTCTGCCGGAGCGAGCGGCGCAGATCTACGAGAACCCCTTCTACAAGACGATCTCCACGTCGTTCTCAGGAACCCAGGAGTACATGGCGATGGAGAAGCTCGGCCACCTGTCCGCGCAGGGCGAGTACGACCTGATCGTCGTGGACACGCCGCCCAGCCGGTCGGCGCTGGATTTCCTGGACGCGCCACAACGGCTGTCGTCGTTCCTGGACGGCCGCATGATCAAGCTGCTGGTGGCACCCGGGCGCGGGATGATGAAGATCGTCGGGGCCGGTCTCAACCTTTTCACCCGGGCGGTGCAGGCGGTGATCGGCGGTCAGATGCTGGCCGACGCCGCCCAGTTCGTGCAGCTCTTCGAGGGCATGTTCGGCGGTTTCCGGGCGCGCGCCCAGGCCACCTACGAGTTGCTGCGCCAGCCAGGGACGGCGTTCGTGGTGGTGGCGACCTGCGAGGCCGACGCGCTGCGTGAAGCGTCCTACTTCGCCGACCGGCTCCGTCAGGAACGCATGCCGCTGGCCGGGCTGGTCCTCAACCGGACCCATCCACCGCTCGCCGACCTTCCGGAGGCGGCCACCATGGATGCCCTCGGCGAGACCGGCACCGCTGATCCGCTGACCGCCGGGGTGCTGCAGGTGCACGCCGACCGGCTCCGGGTCCGGGCCGGGGAGCGTCGGATGCGGGCCAGGGTGGTCCGGGCGCACCCGGACCTCAAGGTGCTGGAGGTGCCTGCGTTGGCCACCGACGCACACGACCTGCCGGCCCTACGGGAGATCGGCAGGAGTCTCGGACCGGCCTGACGCCCGTGCGGGTCGACTCTCAGCCGGCCACCGAGCGGGTCGCGTCGGCCCTGGCCTCTTCGAGCACGGCGCGCCAGCTGGTGACGTCCGGGTTGCGTTTGAGCAGCGCTCGCCGCTGCCGCTCGGTGAGGCCGCCCCAGACGCCGAACTCGACCTCGTTGTCCAGCGCGTCGGCCAGGCACTCCAGCCGGACCGGGCAGCCGCGGCACATCTTCGCGGCCTCCCGCTGGGCCGCACCGGTGACGAACAACAGGTCGGGATCCTGGGTGGCGCAGACCGCCTTGGTGCTCCAGTCGGCTTCCGAGACGGAGGCGCCGACGCCCGGAGCGCTGACACCGGCGGCGCCAACGCGCGCAGTGTCGACACCCGGGGCACCGTTGCTCACTGTGCGGCCGGCGGGCCGGGGACCGGCGGGGAGGGCGGCGACCATGTGCAGGCCTCGTGAGGTCATCTGCGTCGTCCCTTCTGTCGAACCCCCGCCGATGCGATGTGCTCACGCGGGGTACCGGGACGGGCCTGAATCCGGCCCGTTCACCCGATCAGACGCGCACCCGGCGCCCCTCGTTCCACCAGGAGCGGGCCTTTGCATGGCAAGTACCGGAGCAGGCCATGGGAATCGTCTGAGCAGGGGGTAGCGGAAATCCCCGGTACCCTTGACCGGTGCGTGTGATGAGCGGAATCGGCCGATTGGTGGTCGCCACCCTTTTGGCCGGGGTCCTGGTGGCCGGCCTTCTGCTCCCCTACACGATGGGTATCGGGATGGCCTCGAACGAGGTCGCCGACGCCATCGAATCCGCGCCGTCCGACCCGATGGACGAGCCGATCCCGCTGCGCACGACCATCACCGACAACGCCGGCAAGCCCATCGCCTACCTGTACAAGCAGAACCGGGTCCAGGTGCCGCTGTCCCAGATCAGCTACCTGCTGCAGCGGGCCGTGATCGACATCGAGGACCGCCGGTTCAAGCAGCACAAGGGTGTCGACTGGCGCGGCATGGTGCGGGCGCTGCTGGTCAACGCCTCCGGCGACGGCGGCGTCCAGGGCGCATCGACGCTCACCCAGCAGTACGTCAAGAACTATCTGTTCCTGGTCAAGGCGAAGACCGATGCGGAGCGCGCGGACGCGATCGCGCAGACACCGATCCGCAAGCTCCGCGAGGCCAAACTCGCGCTGGCCCTGGAGAACGGGCCCAATGCGCTGTCCAAGGACGAGATCCTCTCCCGGTTCCTGAACCTGGTGGCGTTCGGGCCCAGCACCTACGGCGCCGAGGCCGCCTCACTGCGCTACTTCGGCGTCCACGCGGTCGACCTCACCCTGCCGCAGGCCGCCCTGCTGGCCGGCATGGTCAACAACCCGAACAAGTACAACCCGCTGGACCCCGACCACGCCCAGGACGCGCGCGACCGCCGCGACCTGGTGCTGGATGCGATGGCCAAGCGAGGCGACATCTCGGCCAAGGTCGCGGCCGACGCCAAGAAGTCCGGGCTCGATCTCGAGGCATCGGCGACCCCGAACGGCTGCGTGATCGCTCCGGGGGCGTCCGCCAACGGCTACTTCTGCACCTACATCCTCGACTACCTCAAGGCCGCCGGGTTCGATGCGGACAAGCTCTCCGAGGGCGGCTACACGGTCCGCAGCACCATGGACCCGAAGGCCATGAAGGACGCGAAGGCAGCGGTCAACGCCCAGGCCGACCCCGGCTCCAGCACCTCCAAGCGCATCGCGAACGTGATGGCGATCGTCGAGCCGGGCCTCAACACCCGCAAGGTGCTGGCGCTGGTCGCCAACCGGCCCTACGGCCTGAACGCCAAGCAGGGCCAGACGGTGCTCCGGTTGACCACCACGTTCGCCCCGCTGGGCGCGGGGTCCACCTTCAAGGTGTTCACCGCCGCCGCGGCCATGGAACTCGGTCTCGGCACCCAGACCAACATCGAGGTGCCGGCCCCGGAGTACTACTCGCCGTTGGTGCCGTCGCACGCCTTCAAGAACTCCGGCAGCTACCCGGCCCAGATGAGCCTCGAGGACGCCCTGGCCACCTCCCCGAACACCGCCTTCGTCGACCTCGAGGACCAGATCGGCCTGGACAAGGTCGCCGACATGTCCGTGCGGTTGGGTATGAAGGGGTATCTGTTGCCTGCCGGCGACGTCGATCAGGCCTTCGCCGGGACCGGCACCAACTACGAGGCCCAGATCACCCAGCAGAAGATGGCCTCGTTCACCCTCGGGGTGTCTCCGGTGAGTCCGCTGGAGCTGGCCAACGTCGGTGCCACCCTCAAGTCCGACGGGCAGTGGTGCCCGCCGACACCGGTCGAGTCGATCACCGACCGGGACGGCAAGTTGATCTCCTGGCCGCAGACGCCGTGCGAGTCGGCGGTCAACCCTGATCTGGCGCACACCCTGTCCAATGCGATGGAAGGCGACCTGACCGACCCGAACGGCACCTCGCACGCCGCGGCCACCGCCGCCGGCTGGAACCGGATCGCGGCCGGAAAGACCGGCACCACCCAGGACTACAAGTCCTCCGCCTACCTCGGGTTCACCCCGCAGTTCGCCGGCGCGGTGATCACCTGGGACTACCTCCCCCGACCGCAACCCATCTGCAAGGACCCGCTGCGCACCTGCAAGGCCGACGAGGCCCAGCAGCCCGGCAAGGGGATGAGTGGCGGGTCGATCCCCGCGCAGACCTGGTTGGCCGCGATGAAGCCGCTGCACGACGGCCTGCCCGCCGCCGACTTCGCGCCGCCGACCCCGCAGTATCTGGAGGGCGGCACCCAGTCGCAGGTTCCGCAGGTCATCGGCCTCGACATCGGGCCGGCCACCGATCAGGTCAAGGCGGCCGGATTCCAGGTGAAGGTTGTCCTCACCGACAAGACCGGCGCGGCCGCGAACAAGGTCGTCGACCAGACGCCGAAGAGCAACGCCCTGCCGAACTCCACGGTCACGCTGACGGTGGCCACCGGTGGGTCGACCACCGGGGAGCAGCCGGCCGGCGGCGGCGGCTGACGTGGGCGCCCCCCGGCGGGCGCCCGCGGTGCTCGCCGGGCTCACCGCCGTCGGCCTCGCCGGCGCCGGCTACGCCAGCCTGATCGAGCGGCAGCTGTTCGCCCTGCGTCGCGTGCAGGTACCGGTGCTCGATCCCGGCAGCTGGCCGATCCGGCTGCTGCACCTGTCCGACCTGCACATCCGCCCGGGCGAGGAACGCAAGATCCGCTGGGTGTCCGCGCTCGCCGACCTGCGGCCCGACCTGGTCGTCAACACCGGCGATTCGCTGTCCCACCAGGACGCGGTACCGCTGGCCGTCCGCGCCTTCGGTGAGCTGCTCGACCGGCCCGGTGCGTTCGTGTTCGGCAACAACGACTTCACCGGCCCGGTGCCGAAGTCCCCGCACCGGTACTTCACCCAGTCCCGCAACGCCCGGCGCGGGCCGGCGCTGCCCTGGCAGGATCTGCGCGCCGCCCAGGCCGAACGCGGCTGGGCCGACCTGGACAACCGACGGACCGTACTGACCGTGCGCGGCCAGCGGATCGCCCTGGCCGGCGTCAACGACCCGCACACCCGCCGGGACCGCTACGACGAGATCGCCGGCCCGGCCGTCGCGGACGCGGTGGTGCGGATCGGCGTCACGCATGCACCGGAGCCTCGGGTGCTGGATGCGTTCGCGCACGACGGTTACGACCTGCTGCTGGCCGGGCACACCCACGGCGGCCAGGTGCGGATCCCCGGGATCGGCGCGCTCGTCACCAACTGCGGACTCGACCGGTCGCGCGCCCGCGGTCTGTCCCGTTGGGGCGCGGGCAGCATGCTGCACGTCTCGGCCGGACTGGGGAACAACCCGTTCGTGCCGGTGCGGTTCGCCTGCCGTCCTGAGGCGACCCTGCTCACCCTGGTGCCGCGGGACCAGCCGGCCTGACCCGGCCCGCCTGCGCCGCCTCCGCCTGGCTATGGGCCGGCGTGCCGCGGCCAGCCCACCGTGACATCGCTGATCAACTGGCTCGATTCCGGTGACGAAACGGACAGGAGTGAGCCAATGGATCAGCCGGGATCGCTGATCGTCCGGTCCGGCCACGGCTGCGCCGGCATCACTGGTCGCAGCCGAGGTCGCTGATCGTCCGGTCCGGCCACGGCTGCACCGGCATCACTGGTCGCGGCCAACCTCGCCGATCGGCCGGTGCGACGACGGATCCACGGGCGTAACTGGTCCGGAGCACCGTCGGCCATCGGATAGACTTCTCGCGTTCCACCGGGGTGTGGCGCAGCTTGGTAGCGCGCTTCGTTCGGGACGAAGAGGCCGCAGGTTCAAATCCTGTCACCCCGACCATTCACCACGATCGACCCCCGGAGCCACTGGCCCGGGGGTTGTGTCGTTTGAGGCTCTCGCCTGCTCTTTCGAGTGAAGGGGCCACCGCGATCAGAACACTGGGTTATCGGTTCGACCATTCGGGCGATGGGTCGGAGGCTGGGCGCTGGGTACTGTTGACGGAGGGGCAACGGCGCGGGAGAGGAACAGTGTGCAGGTCTCGCTGCTCACCGCTCAGCACCTGAACAGGCACGTGCGGATCGGAAGTCCGGAGACCGGCGACGGCGTGCAGGGCCGGCTGTATGCCGTGCGGCACGAGCGGGCCTGGTCGGTGGTGGAACTGTCGGTGCTCAACCAGTCGGTGACCATCCAGGTGCCGCACGCCGGGTCCCAGATCGAGCTCACCCTGCTCGATGCCGAACCCGCCGTGGACGGCGACGCCGGCCACTGAGCCTGCCTAGTTGAAGCCCCGGTCGTCCTGCTTGAGCGCGGTGTCAACGGTCAGCGACGAGGCGACCACCAGCGACAGCAGCGGATCGGAGAGCTGGCGGTGGATGTGCACCACGTAGTGGTCGGCGGTGGTGAACAGTGTCGTCACCAGCCCTTCCCAGGTCTTGGTGATCCTGGCGATCTCGGCGCCGGTGTGGTCCTGGATGGAGAAGTTCCAGGCCCGCCAGTTCTCGGCATTGATCGACCCGACCTCGTAGCCACCGGCCTCCAGGCCGAAGCGGATCTTGCCGAAGACGTTGCGCTGCACCAACCTGCCGATCTCGGCGCCGTTGGGGGCGGTGACCACCACCGTCGATTTGAAGACCTTGGCCGGGCGGGTGAGCACCATCAGCGGAGTGCCTGCGGAGTCCCGCACCTCCAGCGAGTGGGTGAAGAACTGGTCCATCGAACCGAGGAACCGGACCGCCTTCTTCAGGTTGGACTGGTTGATCTCGACCACCGCGCCGACGGTGGCGCCGTCCGCGCCGGCCACCAGGAACTCGTTCGTCAGCTCGATGATCTTCCGCTTCTGCGCGACCACCAGAATCGGCTCGCTCATCGGGGACCGGACCGGGCCGGTCGGCGGGGTGTGCTGCCCGTAACCGGCCGACTGCGCCTGCGGTGGCGCGGCGGCCGGGGCGGCGACCTCGGCCGAACGGACGTGCTCGGACCAGGACTGGCCGTCCCACCAGCGCAGGTGTCCGCCGGCCGTCGGCGCCGCCGGATCCGGGTACCAGCCTGCGGGGGTGGGGGCGGTCATGGCCCCAAGTTTGACACGGCGGGTGCGCTTTTTCCGGGGCCGCGGCAGCCCGGTCCGGGCCGGCCGGATCAGCCCACGGCCGGCCACCGATTTCTCCTGCCCGCCGCAGGCAGGGCAGGATGTGCCGATGACCGTTGAGGCTCAGGACGTCGCCGACGCCCCTACGAACCCCGATCAGCAGGCCGCTGCCGACCCGACCGACCACCCCGTGCGCGTCATCCCTGACACGCTGTTCGACGACCCGGCTGCCGAGGCCCGGTGGCGGGAGCGGTTCTCCGCGGTGCGGATCTCGCTGCCCGATCCGAGCCGCGACATACCCGACCACACCGTCTACGTCTCCAATGAGTCCGGCCGCTACGAGCTCTACACCTGGGACGTCGCCTCGGGCGCCAAGGTCAGGGCGACCGATCGGCCCGACGGAACCACGTACGGGGTCGTCTCCGCCGACGGGGCGGGACTGTGGTGGTTCGACGACACCGACGGTGACGAGTTCGGGTCCTGGAAGGCGCAGCCGTTCGGCAGCGGGCCCGGTGCGGCGGGGGAGGCCCTGCCGGGCGTCGCCGCCGGCTACCCCGCAGGTCTCGAGGTCGGCACCGGGGTGGTGCTCGCCGGACTCTCCGACGACGACGGCACCCGCATCCATCTGCGCACCGGTGACGACACCAGGGTGGTCTACCACCACACCGAGGACGCCGGGGTCGGCGCGCTCTCCACCGACGAGACGATCTGGGTGCTCGCACACTCCGAGCACGGTGACTCCCGGTATCCCGCACTGCGGGCTCTGTCGGTCGCCGACGGGTCCGTACTCGGCGAGTTGGACGACACTCCCGGCAAAGGACTGCATCCGGTCGCGTTCTCCCCCATCCGCGGCGACCAGCGGCTGCTGGTCGGCCATGAGCGGCGCGGTCGCGACGAGGTGCTGATCTGGGACCTGGCGTCCGGCGCGGTCACCGAACTGCCGATCGACCTGCCGGGGGACGTCGAGGTCGACTTCTACCCCGATGCCGCGGCCCTGCTGATCGTGCACACGCACGCCGGACGCACCTCGCTGCACCGGTTCTCGTTGGCCGACGGCATACTCACCGACCTGCCTGCGGCGCCCGGGGTGATCTCCGGGGCGCTGGCCAGAGCCGACGGCGCAGTCTGGTACCGCTGGTCCAGCGCGGCAGCGGCCGGTCGGGTACGCAGCCTGACGGCGGACTCCACCGACCGCGAGCTGCTGGTGCCGCCCGGCGGCACGGCGCCCGACTCGGAGCCGGTGACCGACTTGTGGGTCGACGGACCTGGCGGGTCGATCCACGCGCTGGTCTCCAGGCCGGCCGGATACGGGCCTCCGGTCGACGGCGGCACCAACCGCGCGCTGCCCACCGTCTTCTTCCTGCACGGCGGACCGGCGTCGGCCGATGACGACTCCTACAACGCCACCAGAGCGACGTGGTTGGACTCCGGATTCGCCGTCGTCCAGGTGAATTACCGCGGCTCGACGGGGTACGGCTCGCAGTGGCGTGACGCATTGACCGAGCGGGTCGGGCACACCGAACTGGCCGACGTGGCCGCGGTGCACGACCACCTGGTCGCTGCGGGCATCGCCGACGAGGCCGCGTCCGTCGTCACCGGCGCGTCCTGGGGTGGGTACCTGGTGCTGCTCGCCCTCGGCACCCAGCCCGACCGGTGGATGGCCGGCGTCGCCGGGGTCCCGGTCGCAGACTACGTGGAGGCCTACGCGCAGGAGATGGAGCCGCTCAGGGCCTACGACCGGGCGCTGTTCGGCGGCTCCCCCGAGGAGAAGCTCGACGCCTACGTCGATTCGTCGCCGCTGACCTACGTCGACCGGGTCGCGGCGCCGGTGCTGATCCTGGCCGGCGAGAACGACCCGCGGTGCCCGATCGGGCAGATCGACAACTACCTGGACGGCGCTGCGCAGCCGTGACGCCGACTACGCGCAGTACCGCTACCACGCGGGCCACGGATCGATGGTGGTCGACGAGCGGCTCCGCCAGGTGCGCGCCGAGATCGACTTCGTGCGCGAGGTTCTCGCGCGCCGGGACCTGGCCCGGGCCACCGAGGCCGAGTAGCCGCAGTCAGTCCCGCGACCGCAGTTCCGGGAAGTCCTCGATCCGGTACTCGGTGCCGGGTCCGGGACCGGCGTCCGTACCGTGGATCTCGGTTTCCCGACCGCGCAGTTCCACCCGACGGATCTTGCCCGAGATGGTCTTGGGGAGATCGGCGAACTCCAGGCGCCTGATCCGCTTGTAGCCGGCCAGCTGATCCCGGGAATGGGCCAGGATGGCCGCCGCAGTATCCCGATCCGGCGGGTAGCCGGCCGCGAGCACCACGTACGCCTTGGGCACTGCGAGCCGGACCGGGTCCGGCGACGGCACCACTGCCGCCTCCGCGACCGCAGGGTGCTCGAGCAGGACGGACTCCAGCTCGAACGGTGAGATGCGGTAGTCGGAGGCCTTGAACACGTCGTCGGCCCGACCGACATAGGTGATGTAGCCGTCGTTGTCGACGGCCCCGACGTCCCCGGTGTGGTAGTACCCGTCCCGCATGGCGTCCGCGGTGCGGTCGTCATCGCCGTGATAGCCGGTCATCAGACCCAGCGGTCGACGGGCCAGATCGATGCAGATCTCGCCCTCGGCACCCGGCTCGCCGGTCGCCGGATCGATCAGCGCGATGGTGTAGCCGGGCAGTGGGCGACCCATCGACCCCTCGCGAACCTGCTGCCCCGGCGGATTGCCGACGGCCAGGGTGGTCTCGGTCTGACCGAATCCGTCCCGGATCGTCACCCCCCAACCGGCTCTGACCTGCTCGATCACCTCCGGGTTGAGCGGCTCGCCGGCCCCGACCACCTCCCGCGGCGGCGTCGGCAACGCGGTCAGGTCGGCCTGGATGAGCATCCGCCACACGGTCGGCGGCGCGCAGAAGGTGGTTACGCCGTTCTCGGCCATCACCCGCATCAACGCCGCGGCGTCGAACCGGGTGTAGTTGTAGAGGAACACCGTCGCCCCGGCCAGCCACGGCGCGAAGACGTTGGACCAGGCATGCTTCGCCCAGCCCGGCGAGGAGATGTTCAGGTGCACGTCGGCCGGCCGCAGGCCGATCCAGTACAACGTGCTCAGGTGCCCCACCGGGTACGAGACGTGGGTGTGCTCGACCAGCTTGGGCAGTGCTGTGGTCCCTGAGGTGAAATACAGCAGCAGCGTGTCCGAGGCCGCAGTCGGGCCATCCGGGACGAAACCAACTGGCGCGCTGCGGGAGTCGGCGAAGTCGAGCCAACCGGCAGCCGGTCCGGTCGGGCGGCCGACGGCGATCCGGACGAAATCCCCCTCGACGGTCGCGAAGGTGGGAACGTCGGCGCCGCGGGCGATCACGAACCTGGCCGCCCCACGCTCCACCCGGTCCCGCAGATCCCCCGCCGCGAGCAGGGTACTGGCCGGAATGACGACGGCGCCGAGCTTGATCGCCGCGAGAATGGTCTCCCACAGCTCGACCTGGTTGCCCAGCATCAGGATGATCCGGTCGCCGCGGCCCACGCCGTTGCCGCGCAACCAATTCGCCAGTTGGTCCGACCGCCCGGACAGTTCGGCGTAGGTCCAGGATCCGCGGCCGCCGGTCTCCTCGACAATGGTCAGGGCGGCCCGGTCGGGGTGCTCGGCGGCGAGCACATCGAACCACTCGAGTGCCCAGTTGAAGTGCTCGAAGGTCGGCCAGCCGAACCCGTCGACGGCAGCGGCCCGATCGTCGCTGTGCTGCTGCAGGAAGTCCCGCGCGGCCCGCAGTGCCGCGGTCGCCTCGGTGCTCTGGGCCGGCATCGTCGATCTCCCTCCATCGCCCTCCCCCGAGCATGGCACCGGGGCCGTCGACTGTCCCATCCGGGGGCGATCCGCACCACCGCCCGCGGAATGTGGCCCGCGTCACGTCGGCGCCTGAGCACCCCGTGTTGCGGTGGCATCGGGGTGTCGTCGGGGCCACACTGGCACCCGGGACGGCCCGGTGGGCCGCCCGAGCACGATCATGCCGGTGCATCGCTGCCCGCCTGCCACGGGAGCATCGCGCCATTGCTGCCCGAGGAGGCCCGATGCCCGACCAATCCGACAAGGCCGCGCTGCACCATGCAGTCGATCAACTGGCGCACGCCGTGGACGCCATGGCCCGCCGCTACGGCCAGAATCGCGCTGTTGCGCGGCTGGTCAACGACGTCGAACGGCTTCGGCTCGACGCCTCGGACTGCGACGAGCTGGCGCCCGCGGCCGGGGTACCGGCCGCAGCGCTCGAGGTCATCCCGGACACCCCGTACGACGAGTCGTTGTGGGACGGCGCCGACGACGAGGGCGTCGGCGGATACCGCGGTTCCCCGGGCAAGCGGTGAACCCCCGACTCTGCTCGGGCGGACAGTCGTGATGGCGAGGGCGCCGCAGGGCGTCGACGCGCCCGGTCGGGCGTCCGTCGGCACCCGGACGCTGCGCACCGACGCCTGGTGGCGCTCGCCCCTGGTCACGATGATCGGGCTGTCGATCTGGGTGCTCTATGCCTTGGTCCGCACCCTCACGCAGCGGTACTACTTCGTGGAGGAGTACCACTACCTGTCGCCGTTCTCCTCGCCGTGCGTGTCGGCGTCCTGCGTGCCGGCGTCCCGGGACTTCGGGACCTGGTTCGGCGAATTCCCGGCGTTCATCCCGTTCGCCATCCTGGTGCTGCCCTTCCTGCTGGGCTTCCGGCTGACCTGCTACTACTACCGCAAGGCCTACTACCGGGCCTTCTGGCGCTCGCCTGCGGCGTGCGCGGTTCCGGAGCCACACCGCAAGTACTCGGGTGAGACCCGGTTCCCGCTGATCCTGCAGAACGCCCACCGGTACTTCTTCTACGCCGCGATCGTCGTCTCACTGATCAACACCTATGACGCTGCCCGCGCCTTCACCGGCGCCGACGGGGGTTTCGGCATCGGGCTGGGCACCATCATCATGGTCACCAACGTGGTGCTGCTGTGGGCGTACACGGCCTCCTGCCATTCGTGCCGACACATCATCGGCGGCCAGTTGCGGCACTTCTCGCGGCATCCGGTGCGCTACAAGTTGTGGACCTGGGTCTCGTCGATGAACAAGAAGCACATGCAGCTCGCCTGGACCACTCTCGGCACCCTGATGCTCACCGACCTCTACATCGCGCTGGTCTCCTCCGGCACCATCTCCGACCTGCGGATCATCGGATGACGGCACCGCACCGGGATACCTACGACGTCCTGATCATCGGCGCCGGCGGCGCCGGCCTGCGGGCCGCGATCGCCGCCCGGGAGGCCGGCAAGCGGGTCGCGATCATCTGCAAGTCGCTGTTCGGCAAGGCCCACACCGTGATGGCCGAAGGCGGGATCGCCGCCGCCATGGGCAATGTCAACCCTCGCGACAACTGGCAGGTGCACTTTCGGGACACCATGCGCGGCGGCAAGTTCCTCAACAACCCGCGGATGGCCGAGCTGCACGCACAGGAGGCACCGGATCGGGTCTGGGAACTGGAGACCTACGGGGCGCTGTTCGACCGGACACCGAACGGCAAGATCAGCCAGCGGAACTTCGGCGGCCACGAGTACCCGCGGCTGGCCCATGTCGGCGACCGCACCGGCCTCGAACTGATCCGCACGCTGCAACAGAAGATCGTCTCGATGCAGCAGGACGACGAACGGAACCTCGGCAGCCCCGAGGGATCGCTGCGGGTGTTCGCCGAATGCACCGTCACCGAACTGTTCAAGGACGCGGCCGGCCGGATCGCCGGCGCGCTGGTCTACTCCCGGGAGTCGGGCCGGTTCGCGGTGTTCCAGGCACCGGCGGTGGTGCTGGCCACCGGCGGCATCGGCAAGTCGTTCAAGGTCACCAGCAACTCCTGGGAGTACACCGGCGACGGGCACGCCCTCGGCCTGCGGGCCGGCGCCAACCTGATCAACATGGAGTTCATCCAGTTCCACCCGACGGGAATGGTCTGGCCGCCGAGCGTCAAGGGCATCCTGGTCACCGAGTCGGTCCGCGGCGACGGCGGTGTGCTGCGCAATTCCGACGGCAAGCGGTTCATGTTCGGCTACATCCCGGACGTGTTCAAGGCGCAGTACGCGACCACCGAGGAGGAGGCGGACCGCTGGTACGCCGACCCCGAGAACAACCGCCGGCCACCCGAACTGCTGCCCCGTGACGAGGTCGCCAGGGCGATCAACTCGGAGGTCAAGGAGGGTCGCGGATCACCGCACGGCGGGGTGTTCCTGGACATCGCCAGCCGGCTGCCCGCGGAGGCGATCAAGCGCAAGCTGCCCTCGATGCACCACCAGTTCTCCGAACTGGCCGACGTCGACATCACCAAGGAGGCGATGGAGGTCGGTCCGACCTGCCACTACGTGATGGGCGGAATCGAGGTCGACCCGGACACCGGGGCGTCCCGGGTGCCAGGGTTGTTCGCCGCCGGCGAGTGCTCCGGTGGCATGCACGGCTCCAACCGGCTCGGCGGCAACTCACTGTCGGACCTGTTGGTGTTCGGCAGGCGGTCGGGACTGGGCGCGGTGGCCTACCTCGAAGGGTTGGACGCGCTGCCGGAGATCGCCGAGGCCGACGTCACGCATGCGGTGGCCGCGGCCGAGGCACCGCTGCTGGCGCACGCCGGCGAGAACCCTTACACGGTGCACTCCGAGCTGCAGCAGATGATGAACGACCTGGTCGGCATCATCCGCCGGGAGGGGGAGATCGAGCAGGCGCTGGTCGGACTGGACGAGCTCGGGGTTCGGGCGCAGCAGCTGAAGGTGGAGGGCGGCAGGGCTTTCAACCCCGGCTGGCACCTCTCGTTGGATCTGGCGAACATGCTGCTGGTGTCGCGGTGCGTGGCGCAGGCGGCGCTGCTGCGGACCGAGAGCCGGGGCGGACACACCCGCGAAGATCATCCGGGGATGGACCCGGTGTGGCGCCAGCGGCTCCTGGTCTGCTCGCTCGACGGCGACAAGGTCAGGGTCGACGAGGTGGTGCAACCGCCGCTGCGACCCGATCTGCTGGCGCTGTTCGATCGGACGGAACTCGGAAAGTACTTCACCGAGGCCGAACTGCCGCCCGCGGCGGCGACCTCGGAATCAGCGGCGGAGGGAGTCTGATGGCGTACACGGGGACGTTCCGGGTCTGGCGCGGCGACACCGAAGCCGGCGAGTTGCGTGACTACCAGGTCGAGGTGAACGAGGGCGAGGTGGTGCTCGACATCATCCACCGGATCCAGGCGACCCAGGCCGGCGATCTCGCGGTGCGGTGGAACTGCAAGGCCGGAAAGTGCGGATCGTGTTCCGCCGAGATCAACGGCCGGCCGAGACTGCTGTGCATGACCCGGATGTCGATCTTCGCACCGGACGAGGTGATCACCGTGACGCCGATGCGGGCCTTCCCGGTGATCCGCGACCTGGTGACGGACGTGTCGTTCAACTACGCGAAGGCCCGTGCGGTACCGGCGTTCGCGCCGCCGCCGGAGCTTGCACCCGGCGAGTACCGGATGAAGCAGGTCGACGTCGAACGGAGCCAGGAGTTCCGCAAGTGCATCGAATGCTTCCTCTGCCAGGACGTCTGTCACGTCGTGCGGGACCACGAGACCAACAAGAAGGCGTACTCCGGGCCGCGGTTCCTGATGCGGATCGCCGAACTCGACATGCATCCGCTCGATGTCGCCGACCGGCAGCGGGCCGCCCAGGAGGACCACGGGCTCGGCATGTGCAACATCACCAAGTGCTGCACCGAGGTGTGCCCGGAGCACATCAAGATCACCGACAATGCGCTGATCCCGCTGAAGGAACGTGTGGTGGACCGCAAGTACGACCCGTTGCTGCGCCGCCGGTTGCGGCTCTCCCGCCGGGAGGACTGACGGCCGGTTCAGCCGGTCAGCTGCCAGGCCACCGCGTCGTCGGTCAACGATCCGTGCAGCGACCGCGGCGCTACGACGTTGCGCGGCGACCAGTCGAGCTGCTCGCCGGTACCGCGCGAGGTGGTGCCGGCCAGCCGGCGCGGCGCCGCGGTGCCGTCGGAGATCACCAGATCGACGGCCCCGCCCGGGCCCGAGTCGGTCGTCACCAGCAGGGCCAACTGCGCCCCGTCCGGCGCGAACGCGGCGGCGATGGCCAATGCGTCGCTCAGGCCGCCCCACGCCGTCGCGCTCGAGGACGCGAGATCGACGACGATCGGCGCCAGCACCTCGAAACCACGTTGGTCCAGCGAACCGACAACGACCCGGCTGCCGTCCGGCGACACCGCCATCGGGTAGGCGACGGTGGCATCCGGCGACAGAGCCGGCCCCACCTCCGCATCCAGGGACCGTTGGCTGCCGTCGGCCAGCGTCACGACCGCGACGCTGGTCTGCCTGCCGGACGGACCCTGCACACCGACTGCCGCGGCACCGCCACCGACCACCAGGTGTCCGTTGAAACGTCCCGACCCGGACAGCTCGGCGATCGGCGTCCTGGATCCGGTCGCCGGGTCCAACCGCACCAGCACGTCGGGGGCACCCTTTCCCGGCCCGAACTCCACGGCGATCAACGCCCCATCGGTGCCGTTCCAGCCGAACGCCGCGTACCGCTCGGTGGTCGCACGCAGCCCGCCGCTGGAGGACGCTGCGGACGACGATGCCGCACTCGACTGCGTGATGCCGGCGGCCCCGGGCGGTGCGGCGGCGAGCGCCGATCCGGTTGCCGCGTCGACGATCCACAGCCGCCCGCGGAACGTCCTGGCGTAGTCCTCGGACATCGCGACCCTGGCCCCGTCGGGCGAGAACGCTGCTGCGCCGACTGCCGCGCCGTTGGGCAGCACCGGGCAGACGCCGGTGGCCGGATCGGTCGGGGTCGCGACCGGGAGCACGCACCACTTCCGTTCGACCCGGACCACGGCCCGGGTACCGTCCGGCGACACCGCCAGGGTGTTCTCCCCCAGCCTGATCGGGGAGGCGCTCACCGATGCCGTCGGGAGCGGTCGGTAGCCCTGCGTCTGCGCAGTACCCGCCGTGTCCGCCGCGCACCCGCTGAGCAGCACCAGTGCGCACACGGTTGCCGCTGGTACCCGCCATCTCCCCATCGAGCGAGCGTATCGGCCGCTGCCGGGTCTCATCCGGAATTCGGCGGTGTCGCTTAGCGTGGTGCCCGTGCGCGTGGACGGCAGGCGAGCGGGGGCCCTGGTGGGACTGCTGCTGCTCGCCGCAGCGTGCACAGCAACTCCGACCTCGTCGGTGCCGTCACCGACGTCGAGGTCCTCGATCGGCGGCTCGGCGACCAGCGGCGCCTCGGGCGTCAGCGCCCCGGCTTCCCGCGCTACCGCGTCGACCTCGCCGGCGCAACCGTCCCGGGCGTCCTCGGCTGCCCCGACGTCCAGGCCTACCGAGCCCAGCGCGGTGGCGCCCGCTCCGAACTTCTCGGTCGGCGATCCGGTCCGGCTGCCGACCGGGATCGGTACCGAGGCCAGCGGTCTCGCCCGTTCGACGATCGACCTCGGGCTGTTCTTCGTGGTCGACGATGCCACCGGGACCGACATCGTCGCCGCCGTGGACGCCGCGGGAACGGTGGTGTCGACGATCCGGGTCGACGGGATGGACGCGGCCAACGCCGAGGCGCTCTCGGTCGCCCGGTGCGGCGCCGGCAGCTGCCTCTACGTCGGGGACATCGGCGACAACGCCGCCGCCCGCGACCACGTCACCGTGTACCGGATGGCGGAACCCGCGCGCGGCGACACCTCGGCAACCGCGGACGTCTGGCAGTACCGCTACCCCGACGGGCCGCACAACGCCGAGTCGATGATCGCCGACGGCGACCGTATCGTGATCGTCACCAAGCCGGACCGGGGCAAGGCTGCCCATCGGATCTACACCGGTCGCGCCGGCGGAGGAGAACTGGCCCTGGTCCGCACCTTTCGGCCGCCTGCTCCGGAACATCCGCTGCAGTCGGTGCTCACCGGGACGGTGGCCACCGACGCCTCGTTCGACGGTCGCCGGGTGCTGCTGCTCACCTACGACCAGGTGATCGCCTACCGCGCCCCGGCCGGGGCCGTCGACCCGGCCGATTTCCCCAGCTGGCCCCATCGGGAACTGCCGATGCCGGAGCTCGACCAGGCCGAGGGGATCACCGGCCTCGCCGACGGCTGCGGCTACGCGGTGGCGTCGGAGGCCGGGCCGCTCGGTGGGCAGTCCGCGCTGGCGGTGGTCCGCTGCCGTTGATGGTCCCGACGCGCACCGACCCGACCCGACCCGACCCGACCCGCACCGACCCGACCCGCACCGACCCGCACCGCACCGCACCGCACCGCCCGACGCGCACCGCACCGACCCGACGCGCACCGCGGGGAGAAAACGCCGCTGCCGCCGCATCTTTGGCGGCGTTTTCTCCCCGCGGTCGGCGTCAGACCCGGGTCGGCGTCAGACCAGAGTCGGCGTCAGACCAGGGTCGGCGTCACACCCGGGTCAGCTCCGCAGACCCGGCGGGCCGGCGCAGCCGGGGCACCGCGACGGCGGCGGCCACCGCGAGCAGCGCGACAACGGCCGCCGCCCAGAACAATGCGGAGTTCGCCGCCGCCGCTCCCTCGACGATGATCTGGTGCGCCGACGACGGGAGCGACTGGAGCCGGGCCGGGCTCAACTGCGCCACATCCAGCCCGGCCGTCGCCGGGTCCGGGTGGTCCGCGAGGTAGTCGGCGAACGCGCTGGCGAACACGGCGCCGAGCGCGCCGACCCCGATCGCACCGCCGATGGTCCGCAGGAACGACGCAGCACCGGTCGCCGCCCCGACCTCACTGCGCGGAGAGCTGTTCTGCACCAGTACCAGTGGGGTCTGGAACAACATGCCCACCCCGATGCCGGCGATCAGCATGTACCCGGCCGTCACCCAACTCGCGGTGCCGACACCCATGGTCGCCAGCAGCACCGCCGCGGCCGTCAGCAGTCCGGTGCCGGTGATCATCACCGGCCGGTACCGGTTGCCCTTGCCGGTCCAGCCGCCGATCAGCACGGCCACCGCGATCGCCGGCAGCAACAACGGCAACAGCAGCAGACCGCTGTTCCCCGCCGACTGGCCCTGGACCACCTGCAGGAAGATCGGCAGGAAGTTCATCGAGCCCATCATCACCGCGCCGGTGCCGAGGAACATCACCAGGAACGACATCAGCACCGCGCGGTTTCCGAACAGGTCCAGCGGCAGCACCGGATTCACCGCGCGGCGTTCGACGAGGACCAGAGCCACCAGGGCGACCGCGGCGACGACCACCGCGCCGGAGACCTGCCAGGACAGCCAGTCGTACTGATGGCCGCCCCAACTGACCGCGAGCACAATGCCCGCGCTGGCCACGGTGATGGCGCCGAGCCCGGCGAAGTCGACGGTCCCGCCCAGGTGGGTGCGTGGGAGCTTGAGCAGCAGCAGTACGCCCAGCAACGAAATCCCGACCAGTGGCAGGTTCAACAGGAAGATCCACCGCCAGCCCAGGTGGTCGGTGATCACGCCGCCGATCCACGGTCCGAGGATCATCGAGACCGGCGCCACCGCACCGAAAATGCCCTGATACCGGGCGCGCTGCTCCGGCGGAACGACATCGGCGACCACGGCCAGCAGCGTGGTGAACGTCATGCCGGCGCCGAGGCCCTGGACCGCCCGCGCGGCGATCAGCTCCGTCATCCCGGTGGACAGTCCGGCCCACAGCGACCCGACGAAGAACACGCCCAAAGCGATCAGCAGCAGCGGCCGGCGGCCGAACATATCCCCGAGGCGGCCGCTGACGATGGTGCCGATCGCCATCGCCAGCAGGTAGCTGGTGGCGATCCAGGCGATCCGGTCGAAGCCGCCGAGTTCACCTGCGATGGTGGGCACCGCGGTGGCCGCGACCAGCGCGTCCATCTGCACCGGGATCAGGGCCAGCACCAGGCTGACCATGATCGGCCAGAGCGCCCGTGGTGTCGTCGGTTGGTCTGCAGGGGGCGGGCTGGTGCTCAGGGATCTGGTCATCGTGTCCTCGCTTACTTGTCGCCCGGCTAGTTACTTGCCGGTCGTCAGGTAAGCACAGTTCCTAGCCGGTCGTCAAGTAACATTCCGAGGTACTTCACCGAGGACGGGACGCAGACGGATGCCACGCGACGGGGCCGACACCAAGGCGCAGATCCAGATCGTCGCGATGCGGATGTTCGTCGAGCGGGGGTACGACAAGACCTCGTTGCGCGAGATCGCCGAGGAGATCGGCGTGACGAAAGCCGCGCTGTACTACCACTTCCGGACGAAGGAGGACATCGTCCGGGCCGCGATGGCTCAATACTCCAGCCGGATCACCGCCACCATTGACTGGCTGGAATCCGCGGCCGGGGAGCCGGATCGGCACGAGCAGCTCGTCGACCGGCTGCTCGACATCTTCACCGATGACGACGGGGTCGCCCTGAAGTTCGGCCAGGCCAATCCCACAGCGATGGCCAATGAGGAATTCGGCCAGCTGCACCTGGGCCAGATCATGCGGCTGATGGGGCTGCTGGCCGGCGAGCACCCCGGCCCCGAGCAGACCACCAGGGCGACCTTGGCGTTCGGCGCCCTGGTGATCGGGACCGTGCAGCCGATGTTGCCGCCCGAGGCTCCCGGCCCGCTGGCCGCGTCGCTGTCGGCCTCGATGGAGGACCGGCGTACGGCCGCCCGCAAGATTGCGCTGGAATTGCTGGCGCCGCTGCGCCCCTGAGCGGCCTGGGCGTCCGATCCCGGCCCGCCGCACGGTAGCCCGCCGCCGAGTGAACCTGCACCCGCGGAACGGGACTCCCTGCGCGGGTACAGGTTCAGTGGACGGGCAGCCCTGCCGCCACGGACGCTGCTGTCAGCTGACCGAGCCGGCCGCGAGCGGCACGCCGGTGGGGTCGCCGTCGATCGGCGGCTCGGGCAGCTCCTCGGCGGCGTGCATCGGCAGCCGCACCTGGAACCGGGTGTCGCCGGGCACCGACCGCACCGACAGGTCCCCGTGGTGCTTGTTGACGACGATCCGCCAGGAGATGTCGAGCCCGAGACCGGTGCCCTGGCCGACCGGCTTCGTGGTGAAGAACGGCTCGAAGATCCGATCCACCACGTCGTCCGGGATGCCGGGACCGGTGTCGGCGATCTCCACCTGCAGCATGTCGTTGTCGGCGGGCGAGGTGGTGATGGTCAGGGTGCCGGTTCCGTCCATCGCCTGCAGCGCATTGTCGATGACGTTGGTCCAGACCTGGTTCATTTCCGCGCCGTAGACGCCGATGTCGGGCAGTGACCGGTCGTAGTGCTTCACCACGGTGATGTGGTCGCCGATCTTGCGGCTGAGCATCACCAGGGTGCTGTCGAGCAGCTCGTGGATGTCGAGCACCTGGTGCGGCGCCCGGTCCATCTGCGAGTACTGCTTGGCCGCGGTGACCAGGGTGGAGATCCGGGTGGTCGAGTCCTCGATCTCGTTCATCAGGAGCTCGGTCTCGAGGGTGTAGTTCAGCCAGCGGATCGCACCCTCGAGCATGGTGTCGTCGACCACCAGCGTCACCTGGTCGAGCCAGCCGACCTCGATGCCGGACTGGACGAACACCGGGGCCAGGTCGTAGCCGGCGCCGACGCCGTGCGCGTCGAACCAGTCGACCAGCTGGTCCTCGCGGTCGGAGGCATCCAGCGGCGACAGCTCGGGTGCCTTGGCGACATACTCGACCGCGCGTTCCTGCAGGGTGATCAGGGTTTCCAGGGCGCTGCGGTCCCAGGCGCCACCGGCGATCATCGCCAGCTTGTGCCGCATCCCGGCGACCCGCTCCCGCAGCGACGACGTCGCCCGCACCGCGGCGGCGGCCGGGTTGTTCAGCTCGTGGGTGAGCCCGGCGGACAGCGAGCCGAGGGCCAGCAGCCGTTCGCGTTGGGCGACCGAGCTCTGGGCCTTCTGGTTGCCGAAGAACAGGCCCTCGAGCAGATGCACAGCCATCGGGAACCAGTCGTTCATCAGCTGCGCGAAGTCCTCGGCGGAGAGCACGTAGAACCGGGACGCGGTGACCGCCCGCATCGACTGGGCGTAGGTCTGCGGCACCCGGTCGCCGAGGTAGGCGCCCCAGGCGCCGGCGTAGACGCCGCGGTGGTCGGTACGGCTGACCTCGATGTCGTCACCGCCGACCCGGCGCAGCAGCGCGACCTCGCCCTCCAGCAGCACGAAGAAGCAGGTGGCCGGGTCGCCCTCGCGGTAGACCATGCCGGGATCCCAGCGCTCGACGCCGCCGTGCTCGCACAGCCAGGTCAGCTGCTCGGTGGTCAGCTTGTCGAACAGGAACAGCGATCCCAATTCGTCGATGTCGCACGGCAGCTGTTCCACCATGGTGTTGCCCTCACAGTCCTTCGAGATAGCGGTGCACGAGCATGACGGCCATGGCACCCTCGCCGACGGCCGAGGCGACCCGCTTGGCCGATTCGGCCCGGACGTCGCCAGCGGCGAAGACGCCGGGCACACTCGTCTCCAGATGGAACGGTGCGCGGTCCGGGATCCATCCCGACGGCAGCGGAGATTCCTCGGATCCCAGGTCAGGGCCGCTCACCACGAATCCGCGACCGTCCCGTACGACGATGCCGTCGAGCCAATCGGTGCGCGGCGCGGCGCCGATGAAGACGAACAGCCAGCCGGCGTCGACGGTCTCCTCGGCGCCGGTGTTCCGGTCCCGCAGGGTGATCGTCTCGAGATGCTCGTCCCCGCCCACCGCGACCACCTCGGTGCAGGTCCGGACCGACACGTTGGGGATCTGCTCGAGCTGCTGGATCAGGTAGTACGACATGGACGACTCGAGCGAGCTGCCCCGCACCAGCAGCGTCACCGACCGGGCCCCCCTGGCGAGATAGGCGGCCGCCTGTCCGGCGGAATTCGCGCCGCCGACGATGTAGACGTCCTGCGACGCGCAACTCGCCGCCTCGGTGAGCGCCGATCCGTAGAAGACGCCGCGGCCGGTGAGTCGTTCGATGCCCTCGGCAGCCAGCTGCCGGTACGAGACGCCGGTGGCCAGGATGACGGTGTGCGCGTCGATGGAGCCGCCGTCGGCGAACCGGACTGTGCGGCCCGGTCCGTTCACCTCCAGGCCGATGACATCGCGGGTGGTGATGAGCTCGGCGCCGAACTTGATCGCCTGGCGGCGGGCCCGGTCGGTGAGCTGGGCGCCGGACACCCCGTCCGGGAATCCGAGGTAGTTCTCGATCCGGGAGCTCTGCCCGGCCTGTCCGCCGGTGGCGGTGCGCTCGATCAGCACGGTGCGCAGACCCTCGGACGCCCCGTAGACCGCGGATCCCAGGCCGGCCGGGCCGCCACCGATCACCACCAGGTCGTAGAACTCCTTGGACGGCCTGGTGGACAGGCCCACCCGGTCGGCCAGCTCGGCGTCCGTCGGCGCCACCAGCGCGGTCCCCTCGGCGGTGACCACCAGCGGTAGCGCGTGCTCGTCGACCCCGGCGGCCTCCAGGAGCCGCTTTCCCTCCGGCGTCTCGGAGGTGTACCAGCGGTAGGACACCTGGTTGCGGGCCAGGAACTCCCGGACCTCCGAAGAGCGCGCCGACCACCGGTGGCCGACCACCCTGATCTCCGGGACCGGCCGGAAGTCGCTGGCCGCCCACGCCTCGAGCTGCGTGTCGATCACCGGGTACAGCTTCTCCTCGGGCGGGTCCCACGGCTTGAGCAGGTAGTAGTCGAGATCGACCACATTGATCGCGTCGATGGCGGCCGAGGTGTCCGCGTAGGCGGTCAGCAGCACCCGCCTGGCGCCCGGATACAGGTCCATGGCCGATTCGAGAAACTCCAGGCCGCTCATGTTCGGCATGCGGTAGTCGGCCAGCAGGATCGCCACCGCGTCGCCGCGGAGCTTCAGCTCGCGGAGCGCCTCCAGGGCCTGCTCTCCCGACTCGGCCCGGACGATGCGGTAGGTCTCGCCGTATCGCCGCCGAAGGTCGCGGGCGACCGCGCGGGACACGCCGGGGTCGTCGTCGACGGTGAGGATGGATACCCGCGGAGTCGCGGAGGGTGCGGTCACCCTTCGGATCCTACGGAGTGGCGTCCACCCGGTACCCCCGCGCTGGGCGGCCCGGTTCCTGGACCGGCCGGTGCGGGTGGGGCCGGCCGTCCCGTGGTGGCAGCCGTGCCGGTGGTCGCAGCGATCCTGGTGGTGGCAGCCGTGCCGGTGGTGGCAGCCGTGGTGGTGGCAGCCCATGTGCGTAGCCCGTTATTGGCGCGCCACGCCGGACGAACCGGGCTACGCCTGACAGGAACGGGCTACCCCCACCCGGCCGGTGCTGGCAGCCCGTGTGCGTAGCCCGTTATTGGCGCGCCACGCCGGACGAACCGGGCTACGCGTGACAGGAACGGGCTACCCCCACCCTGAGCCGCCGACCCCGTGCAGCCAGTCCGATCCGGTGGCTGTTCGGGATCGGCGCCCCGGCGAGCTAGCGGGACCGGCCGGCCGCGACCAGCTCGGCGACCTGTACCGCATTGAGCGCAGCGCCCTTGCGCAGGTTGTCATTGGAGACGAACAGCACCAACCCGCGGTCCCCGTCGACGGAGCTGTCCTGACGGATCCGGCCGACGAACGAGGGGTCGGAACCGGCGGCCTGCAACGGGTTCGGCACGTCGACGACTTCGACGCCCGGCGCGGACGCCAGCAGCTCGGCAGCCCTGGCCGCGGTGATCGGCCGGGCGAACTCGGCGTTGATCGACAGCGAGTGGCCGGTGAACACCGGCACCCGGACGCAGGTTCCGGACACCCGGAGTTCGGGGATGCCGAGGATCTTGCGCGATTCGTTGCGGAGCTTCTGCTCCTCATCGGTCTCGGCGCTGCCGTCGTCGACCAGGTTGCCGGCCAGCGGGACGACGTTGAACGCGATCGGCCGTACGTACTTCTTCGGCTCCGGGAAGGCGACGGACGAGCCGTCATGGGTCAGTTTCGCTGCGTCCGGCGCGACCGCACGCACCTGGCCGTCGAGTTCGGCGACGCCGTCCAGACCACTACCGGAAACCGCCTGGTAGGTGCTGGTGACCAGCCGGACCAGCCCGGCCTCCTGGTGCAGCGGCCGGAGCACCGGCATGGCCGCCATCGTGGTGCAGTTCGGGTTGGCGATGATGCCGTGGCCGGCGGCGATCACCGCCGGCAGCCGCGTCCGGGTTGACCTCCGAGACCACCAGCGGTACAGCGGGATCCATCCGCCAGGCGGAGGAATTGTCGATCACGATGGCGCCGGCGGCGGCGAACTTCGGAGCGAGCACTTTCGAGGTGGCCCCACCGGCCGAGAACAGCGCGATGTCCAGCCCGGACGGATCCGCGGTCGCGGCGTCCTCGACGATGATCTCGCCGTCGCCCCAGGGCAGGGCGCTGCCCGCGGACCTGGCGGAGGCGAAGAATCGGATGGAGGCGATCGGGAAGTTCCGTTCCGCCAGCAGCTTCCGCATCACGCCGCCGACCTGGCCGGTGGCGCCGACCACTCCGATGTGCAGACCCATCTCGGTCACCGTCCCGTTCCCGCGTACACCACTGCTTCTTCGTCGCTGCCGAGGTCGAACGCCTTGTGCAGCGCCCGCACCGCGACATCCAGCTCGACATCCCTGACCAGCACGGAGATCCGGATCTCGGAGGTGGAGATGATGTCGATGTTCACGCCGGCCTCTGCGAGCGCCTCGCAGAACGTCGCGGTGACGCCGGGGTGCGACCGCATCCCGGCGCCGATCAGCGACACCTTGCCGACGTGGTCGTTGTAGACGATCTGGTCGAACTCGATCTCGGCCCGCTTGGCCTCGAGTGCGGCGACCGCGCGCGGCCCGTCGCCCTTGGGCAGGGTGAAGGTGATGTCGGTGTGCCCGTCGGAGGCCCGGGAGATGTTCTGCACCACCATGTCGATGTCGATCTCGGCGTCGGCGATGGTCCGGAAGATCTTCGCCGCGACGCCGGGGTGGTCCGGAACGGCGGTGACCGTCACCTTCGCCTCGCCCCGGTCGTGGGCGACGCCGGTGATCAGTGCCTGTTCCATCGGGAGATCCTCCATCGATCCGGTGACGGTGGTGCCGGTCTTGTCCGAGTATGACGAGCGGACGTGCACCTTGACGTGGTAGCGCCGCGCGTACTCGACGCAGCGCAGCATCAGCACCTTGGCGCCGCACGCCGCCATCTCGAGCATTTCCTCGTAGGTGATCGTGTCCAGCTTGGCCGCGTCGGGGACGATCCGCGGGTCGGCGGAGTAGACACCGTCCACGTCGGTGTAGATCTCGCAGACATCGGCACCCAGTGCAGCGGCCAGCGCCACCGCGGTGGTGTCCGAGCCGCCGCGACCCAGCGTGGTGATGTCCTTGGTGTCCTGGGAGACCCCCTGGAATCCGGCTACCAGCGCGATCGCGCCGGCGTCCAGCGCCGCGCGGATCCGACCGGGGGTGACGTCGATGATCCGGGCCTTGCCGTGCGACGAGTCGGTGATCACGCCGGCCTGCGACCCGGTGAACGAGCGGGCCTCGGCGCCGAGCGAGGAGATCGCCATCGCGACCAGGGCGTTGGAGATCCGCTCCCCCGACGTGAGCAGCATGTCGAGCTCGCGGGCCGGCGGCACCGGCGCGACCTGCTGCGCGAGGTCGAGCAGGGTGTCGGTGGTGTCGCCCATGGCGGAAACCACGACGACGACGTCGTGCCCGGCCTTGCGGGTGTCGACGATGCGCTCGGCCACCCGCTTGATGCGGTCGGCCGAGGCCACCGACGATCCGCCGTACTTCTGGACGATCAGGCTCACCGGGCTACCCACCACTGTCCGTGCTGCCGGCGGCCGTGCTGACCCGACGACCGGCGGGCGCGCCGGCCGGATGCGTCGCGTCGCCTGTATGCCGTCCGATCGCCACGGTGCGGATCTTCGGGTTGGTGGCCGCCGCGCGGCCGGGACGGATCCGGCGAGCCTCGTTGCGACCGTGCTCAGCCTACCGTCCGGCTGCGCACCGCTTTTCCGCCGCCGGGGCGCCGCAAGGCTTTGCCTCGCGGGCCGACCTGCGCGAATGTCCTACTGCGCGGCGGGGGGTGGATCCGCAATACCTTGCGCGGACCGCCGGCTCAATGCCGGGCTGACGACCTGGGCGGTGCCCCGCCGGTACAGCTCGGGCGGCCGGCCGCCGGCCGGGGTCGGCGCCGCTCCGGCCCGCTCCGCCGGCCGGACGAAGTCCTCGGTGGCCAGCACCTTGCGCCGGAAGTTCGCCGGGTCGGGAGCGTCGCCCCACACGGCGAGATACACCCCCCGCAATTCGGCGAGGCTGAACGGTTCGGCGAGGAACTGCACCGCCAGGGTGGTGTACTCCAGCTTCGCCCGGATCCGCTCGAGTCCGTCGTCCACCATCGTCGCGTGGTCGAACGCCAGCGGCGGCAGGTGGGGTCCGACCGGCCACCAGCGGGCCTCGCTCGCGTCGGTCCCGGCCACCGGATCGGGCAGGTCGGGTGCCAGCGCCACGTAGCCGATCGAGACGACGTGCAGGCCGGCGTCGATCCGGGGGTCCCGCTGCGGTCGGGTGTAGCTGGCCAGCTGCTCCAGGTGCGCCCCGGTGCCGTCGGCGTCGATGCCGGTCTCCTCGCTCAACTCCCGCCGTGCGGCCTCATCGGCCGACTCGAGGCCGTGTCGGAGGTGGCCGCCGGGCAGCGCCCACCAGTCCCGGTACGGATGCTCGGCCCGACGCACCAGCAGGGTGCACAACCCGCCCGCGCGCAGTGTGAAGATCACCAGATCCACCGTCACCGCGAAGGGCGGGAACTCACCCGGGGTCGTAGTCGCGCAGCCATGCCGCTTCGCCGGGCCGGTTCACCGGGCCGGTCCGTCCGAAGCGGCCGGAAAGCCTGGACCGTGCAGCGGTTCACCGAATCGGGCGCGCAGCTCGAGGAGCGGATCGACGGTGCGGGTCGCGAGATCCAGTCGCTGGTGGAGGCTTCCGGTGAGCAGCACCCAGGAATGCCCGGCCGCGGTGAGCGCGTCGGCGAACCACCCCGTCATCGCGGCCCGGACGTCCAGGTCGCCCTCCCGCATGCCGTCGTCCTGCCACGGCACACCCTCGTGGTCGGTGAGCAGATAGACCGCCCGCTGCGGCAGTCACCGACCAGGGCGGATCCCGCCGCGCGTCGGGGCCGAGATAGCGGCGTTCCCACAGCTGGGTGGCGAACGCGTCGGTGTCGCAGACCAGCAGCGGCGAGCCGGTGCGGGCGGCGAGGTCCTCCTGCCGGGCCTGTTCGACGGCGACGGCATCGAAGTCCGCGTGGTTCCAGACCAGCGAGGTCAACGGGCGGGTCGGATCGGCCGCCCACTTGCGCTCGGTGTACTCGCGGCCGAACTCCGGCACCCACCTGGTCTGCGCCCAGGCTCCACCGCGGGCGCGGTACCGGGCGGCGAGCTCCCGGGCCACCGTTGTGGTCCCGGTCGACTCGGCTCCGACCACCACCACCCGGGCGGTCAGGCCGGCCCGGGTGGCCGGGGCGAGCGCCGTCCACTGTCCGGCGAGATCGCGACGGACCGCCGTGCCGGTGTTCTCCGCCGCGCCGCATCCGGACCGGTGCCGCATCGAACCAGTCGGCCAGTTCGTCGCCGTACGCGTCGCCGCAGAAGACGCCGTCGACCGGCTCGGGGGTGACGCCCCGGACGGCCGCCCGGATCACCGCGACCTGGGCGGCCCAGACCCCCTGGTCGGTGATGTCCATCGGCGCGTCGCACCGGACGCCGGTCACGGTGACGGTGGGCTCGGGCCGCGTGTTCGGCGCGCAACCAGGCGACCCGGTCGGCGAGCGGCACCGTTTCGACGGCGGCGGCCATCACCACCACGGTCACGCGCGTCGCACTGCGCGGCCGCCTCCCGGATCGCCTCGTGGTGACCGAGGTGCGGCGGATAGAACTTGCCGATCAGCAGCCCGTGCCGGAACCGGGGTCCTTCCGCCGCGGTGCGCCCGTCATCGCAACACCGCGGCCGACGACGGCGTGTGGGTGCCCGCACGGCCCAGCTCCGTGCGCCAGGCCCGCAGCCCGGCAACGCACAGTCCGAGGAAGAGCAGGTAGACGACCGAGGTGAGCACCAGTTGCCGGCTCAGAGTAGAGCGGCACGTAGACGCAGTCGGCCGCGATCCAGAACCACCAGGTCTGGATGCGCTTGGCGTTGAGCAGCCATTGCGCCGCCAGCGACAGGCAGGTGGTCAACGCGTCGAGCAGCGGCGCCGAGTCGTGCACGCTGCGCAGCAGGACGTACAGCGCGCCGGTGCCCGACCACGACGAATGCCAGGCACCGGCCGAGCTCCGACCGTCCGGCCCTGCCCACCGCCAGCGCGGTGCGGCGGGAGCCGCCGTACCGCCACTGCCACCAGCCGACGAAGCCGAGTCCGATGTAGATCACCTGCAGGCCCGGCATCGGCCCACAGCCGCGCCGAGCAGAACAGGACCAGGAAGAACGCCGAGTTGGCGATGCCGACCGGGAAATTGGCGATGCTCGCGCGCACCGTGAGCCAGACGCACGCGCCGCCGGTGAGGAAACCGAGCAACTCCGCCCAGGTGACATGGTCGTTGCCGAGCGTGAACAACACCGTGTTCAACGGCGCCACCAGCCGGGCCAATGTGTCGAGCATGACCGCCTCCCCGTTATAGTCATCGTGACTATAACCTACGCCGGCGATGCCGGCGAGTGCGATCCGGAAAACGGTGCAACGCTTCCGCTCCGCCGGCGGTCTTCTCCCATGAGCGGACGGAATGCCTCCGTCGCAGACCACGAGACGGCGGTGAACACCGGTGCTGCCCACCCGCACGATCCGGCTGACCGACGCACAGCGCCGCGCCGCCGAGGCGGTGATCGTCGAACACGGTCCCGGGCTGTGGCGGATCGCCCTGGTCGTCGGTGGCTCCGCGCAGGCCGCCGAGGATCTGCTGGCCAGCGCCGTGCTGCGGTCGCTTCCCCACCTGGACCGGATCACCGTGCCGGTGCCGCTGTATCTGCGCAGAGTCATGCTGAACCTGCGGACCTCCGCGTGGAAGCGCACCACCAGGGTCGCCGAGCACCCCGCAGCTGACCTGCCGGATCGGCCGTCACCGCATGACACCGCCGAGTCGGTGGCGCTCCGCGCCGACGTCGCCGCGGCACTGGACCGGCTGGCGCCACGGCAACGCGCCGTCGTCGTGCTGCGCTACCTGGAGGACCGCCCGGCCGCCGACGTGGCCAGGATCCTCGGCTGCACCGAGGAGACCGTCCGATCCCAGGCGCACCGCGCCCTGGCCCGGCTCCGGGTGCTCGCTCCCGACCTGTTGCACGGCGACCGGGCAGCTGACTCGGCCGCCGACTCTGCCGCGGCTCCGTCCGCTGCATCCGACACCCGCACGAGGAGCCCGCGATGACCGACGAAGAAGAAGGCGTGCGCCGCTCGCTGACCCTGGCGGCCGACGTCCCACCGCCCCCGGACCTGCCGCAGCGGGTGCTCGCCAACCCCCGGATCCGTCGGCGTGCCACTCTCACCGAGTCGCCGGCCCGGCGCTGGACGGTGATCGCGGTCGCGGCCGCGGCGGTGGCCGGGGTCGCCATCGGCGTGACAATGATCGGTGCGGCCGCCCGACCGGACCAGGCGCCGGTCTCGGCGCAGATCGTGACGTCCACCCCGCCGGCACCGACCAGTACCGCACCGTCGGTCACCCCGGCAGTGGTGCCGCCGCTGCTCGCCCGAGGCAGGTACCAGCCGTGGAGCGACCAGACGGTGCCGTGCGACGGCGCCGCCGCGGTACCGTCCGCGGCGCAGCAGCTGCTCAACCCGAGGGCCACGGTCGTCGGCGCGGTGGTCTGCGACACCGGCACCCGCTACATCCCGGGCGACGGGATCTGGACGGTGGCCGGGGCGCGCACCCTGACGGCTGCGCAGGTCACGCACTCGCGAGGCGCTGAGTGCGAAGAACGTGCCGATCGATCCGGCGGCGATGTGTACCGCGAACGCCGTGCTGATCCCCGACTTCACCCTCACTCTCGCCGACGGCAGCCGGGTCCGGCCCGGAGTGCCCGGTGACGGCTGCCACCCATCCGCGGCGGCCGCCGAGGTCCTGGCGGGCACCCCGGGAATCCACTGGACACCCAGATCCGCCAGGTGTCGTCGCAGGCCATGGTCGACTCCGGCTGCTCGCCGGCGGATCGTTACGTCGATCCGTTCAGCAGCAACGGTTCCGGCGAATCGGGCACCCGCCCGAAGACCCCGAAGGGCACGGTGTCGGTCTGCCGCTACACCGTCGCGGCCGGCGATCCCACCACCGATCCGGCGGCCGGTGTCGCGACCCTGGACGGACTGGGCAGCACGCCCGGTGCGCGGCTCGCCGCCGTGCTCGGCGCGCAGATCAAGCCTCCGACAGCGTGCTCGGCACCCGAGGCCGCTGCCGCGCCCGCCGTCGATGGCTGGCTGACGGTGGTGGCCCCGCCCACGGCGCCGATCTCCGAGACGGAGGCGACCGGCGGGACGGTGCTGTTCACGGTCGAACTCGGCGGATGCCACCGAGTGCTCGACGCCGACGGTCAGCCGGCCGGTTTCGCTCCTGGCGCGGCGGTGAGTGCCCTGGCGGACAAGGCCTCCACCGCCATCGTTCTCAGGTAGATCCCAGGACCATACACGGCCGGCTTCCTTCCCCGGCCCGGCGAAGCCCCCGGTCGACGATGTCGACCGGGGGCGATCCGTCAGTCCTGCGGCCCGGCCTCGATCGGTGTCACCTGCAGCCGGTGGATCCGCCAGCCCTGGATCTCCGACACCGAGAACCGATGCCCGGACTCCTCGATGCTGTCCCCGACGGCCGGCATCCGGCCGAGCCGGTCGACCACCAGACCGCCGATCGTGTCGTAGGCCCCGGCCGGCACCTCGATGCCGGTCCTGCTGGTGAACTCGGCGAGCCGCAGCAGCCCGTCGACCTCGGTGGTGCCGTCGGCCGGAACCGCCGCTGACGGGCCTCGTCATGCTCGTCGTAGATGTCCCCGACGATCTCCTCGAGCAGGTCCTCCAGCGTCACGATGCCGGCCACGCCCCCGTATTCGTCGACCACCAGCGCCAGCTGGGCCGGCATGTGCTGCATCTCGGTGAGCGCCGGCAGCATCGGTTCGTGGCCGGCAATACCAGCACCGGGCGCACCACCTCGCGCACCGCCACGGTGTCGGCAGCCAGCGCCGGATCGAGCAGGTCGCGGGCGTGCACGAAGCCGAGCACCGAGTCCGGCGACCGTCCATCACCGGGACCTGGTGTGCGGTGCCGTAGGCGACCTCGCGGGCCTGGGCCACGGTCATCGACGCCTCCAGGAAGTCGACGTCGGTGCGCGGCAGCATGGCGTCCCGCACCTTCCGGCTGCCCGCGGCGAACACCTCACGCACGATGCGCCGCTCCTCGTCGCCGAGGTTCTCGTGGGAGGCGACCAGCTCGCGCAGCTCGTCGCTGGTCATCTGGTCGCCGGGCGCGGCGGGTCGGCCCGCAACAGCCGCAGCAGCACGTTGGTCGACTTCGACAGCAGCCAGATCAGCGGGCGGAACACCGTGGCCAGCCGATCGAGCAGCGGCCCGAGGAGCAGGGCGACGCCGCGGCCCTGCTGCAGGGCGTACCGGCGCGGTGTCAGCTCGCTGATCACCAGGGCCAGAAGGTCACCACCAGGGTGATCAGCACGACGGCGAGGCTTCGGCGCTCGCGTGCGATCCGATGCCCCAGGCCACGAACCGGTCGGCCAGCGGCTCGGCGAGGGTGGCCGTTGCGTAGGCGGCAGAGAAGAATCCGGCCACGATGAACCGATCTGCACCGCGGCCAGGTAGCGCGCCGGGATCACCGGCCAGCCGGACCACCCGGGCGCCGCGCTTGCCCTGCGCGGCGATGTCCGCGTTGTCCGGCGCGCAGGGACACCAGACCCATCTCGGTCGCGGTGAAGAGACCGCCGATGATCAGCAGCAACACCACGATGCCCACGTCGAGCCAGTCCGCCCACGACCGCCTCCGGGGTGTCGGCGTCCACCGCCGACGTCGGGGCAGAGTCTAGGGCGAATGGTCCGCTTCACCCGGGGGGCACCTGCTCCGGCCGCGCCCGGTAGTACAGTCCCCTTCGTGGCGTACTCCGCAGTGCCCGCCCAGGGCCTGCTCCTTAGCCGCCGCGACGGAGCCTGATCCCGACCGGCTCCTCCGTCGCGGGGCGTCGTGCTGCCGGTCATATCCCCTCGCCCGGCCGCCGGCATACACCGGCCCCGAACAGGATCAGGACACCACCATGAGCACTCCCACCCCTCCCGACTGCGCCCGCCCGCCGGCGACATCCCCGCCGGCCAGGCCGGCTGGAACCGGCAACGCGGCAGCCCGATGCCGTCACCGGTACAGCCCTTCACCCCGATCGACCTGCCCGACCGCACCTGGCCGACCAAGGTGATCAGCAAGGCGCCGCTGTGGTGCGCGGTCGACCTGCGGGACGGCAACCAGGCCCTGATCGACCCGATGACCCCGGCCCGCAAGCGCCGGATGTTCGACCTGCTGGTGGCGATGGGCTACAAGGAGATCGAGGTCGGCTTCCCGGCGGCCAGCCAGACCGACTTCGACTTCGTCCGGGAGATCATCGAGCAGGACGCGATCCCGGACGACGTCCGGATCCAGGTGCTGACCCAGGCCCGGCCCGAACTGATCGCCCGCACCTTCGAGGCCGTCGAGGGCGCGCCGTCGGCGGTGGTGCACCTGTACAACTCGACCTCGACGCTGCAGCGCCGGGTGGTGTTCGGCCTGGACCGGGCGGGCATCACCCGGATCGCCACCGACGGCGCCGAGGAGGTCGCCCGCTGGGCCGAGAAGTACCCGGACACCGACTGGCGCTTCGAGTACTCGCCGGAGTCCTACACCGGCACCGAGCTGGAGTACGCGGTCGAGGTGTGCAACGCGGTGTCCGCGGTCTGGCAGCCGACCCCGGCGAACCCGATGATCGTGAACCTGCCGGCGACGGTCGAGATGGCCACCCCGAACGTCTACGCCGACTCGATCGAGTGGATGCACCGCAACCTGGACCGGCGGGACGCGATCGTGCTGTCGCTGCACCCGCACAACGACCGCGGCACCGCGGTGGCCGCCGCCGAACTCGGCTACCTGGCCGGCGCGGACCGGATCGAGGGCTGCCTGTTCGGCAACGGCGAGCGCACCGGCAACGTCTGCCTGGTCACGCTGGGGCTGAACGTGTTCAGCCAGGGCGTCGACCCGCAGATCGACTTCTCCGACATCGACGAGATCCGCCGGACGGTGGAGTACTGCAACCAGCTGGGCGTGCCCGAGCGGCACCCGTACGGTGGCGAGCTGGTCTACACCGCGTTCTCCGGCTCCCACCAGGACGCGATCAAGAAGGGCTTCGACCACCTGAACCGGGACGCCGCCGCGGCCGGCGTGCCGGTGGACGACTTCAGCTGGCAGGTGCCGTATCTGCCGATCGACCCGAGGATGTCGGCCGCTCCTACGAGGCGGTCATCCGGGTCAACTCGCAGTCCGGCAAGGGCGGCGTCGCCTACATCATGAAGACCGAGCACGGCCTGGACCTGCCCCGCCGGCTGCAGATCGAGTTCTCCAAGGTGGTCCAGCGGCACACCGACTCCGAGGGCGGCGAGGTTTCGCCCGGGCGCCATGTGGGGGTACTTCGCCGAGGAGTACCTGAGCCGCACGGCACCCTGTTGCTGTTCCGTGGCCGGATCGTGAAGCCGGAGGACGCCGCGGACGAAGGTGCTGGACCGGCTCGCGCCCGGTTGATGTCGACGGCCAGGAGCAGGTGTTGCGCGGATCGGAACGGTCCGGTCGCGGCGTACTGCGACGTGTCAGCCGAAGTCGGGTACGACGTCCGGGTGCTGGACTACGTCGAGCACGCGCTGTCCGCCGGCGGCGACGCCAGGGCCGCCGCCTACCTCGAGTGCGCCATCGGCTCGCAGGTTTTCTGGGGCGTCGGCATCGATTCGTCCATCACCCGCGCCTCGCTCAAGGCCATCACGTCCGCGGTGAACCGGGCGGCGGCGGCCGAACAGGACGAGTGAGGGAATGCGCATCCTGACCATGGAGCGGGTCCGCATCGAACGGTTCTCCTCGCACGGGGTGGTGGTGCACCACCCCGTCGACGGGATCGGGCTGCTCACCAGCGGCGGCCGGCGACCATGGTCACCGCGGAGTTCGAGCCGGGCGGGGTGATCGGCCGGCACCCCGCCGTCGGCCGGCAGGCGCTCGCCGTGATCACCGGAGCGGTGGAGGTCTGGGGCGGTGACGGCCACGCCGTCGACCTCGCTGCCGGCCAGCTGGTGCTGTTCGAACCAGGTGAGGAGCACGAGACCAGGGCGATCACGCCGGCGACGGTGGCGATCATGGAGTGGGCCGAACCGGCCGGCGGACCGAGCCAGGGTCGCACGCCCCACTGGCCCGAATGGGTGGCACGGCCCTGGTGTGCGTATCGTCACCGTCTTCGTTTTGTCCTGATTGCACCAGACTTCTTCACCGAGGAGGTGCCTCATGGACACCCCACCGCCCACGACCCATCGAGTTCGCTGTGTGTCCGGAGTGCGCCGCTCCGGCCGAGATCGCCTGGCGCAGCCGGATCGACCGGAGCCCGACTCGCGCTCGCCTACGTGCGGTGCCTGTTCCGGCACTGGTTCCTGATGCCGGTCGACCAGCTGGACCTCCCGACGCTGCCTGACCGCGCCACGCCGGGCCTGAGTGCGAACGGTCAACCCCTCGGCGCTGAGTGACTCGGCACGGTGACAGACTCGGCCGATGCCCGAAGGACACGTCACCCATCGCCTCGCGATCGGGCTCAACGACCGGTTCACCGGAGGCCCCACCCGCAGTACCAGCCCGCAGGGCCGGTTCGCCGGCGAGGCCGCCGAGATCGACGGGTATCCGCTGGAGCGGGCCGAGGCCTACGGCAAGCACCTGTTCGCCACCTTCGGCGAGCGCACCGTGCACGTGCACCTCGGGCTGCTCGGAAAGTGGAATTCGTCGAGACGACGCCGATGACCGGCCGGTGCTCGGCCAGGTCCGCTGGCGGGTGGAGAACGAGCGGCACTACGCGGATCTGCGCGGCGCAACCGCGTGCGAGCTGCTGGGCACCGCCGAGATCTCCGAGATCCTCGACCGGCTCGGGCCGGATCCGCTCCGCGAGGATGCGGACCCGGATGTGGCCTGGGAACGGGTCCGGGTGTCGAAGGCGCCGATCGGGCTGCTGCTGATGGACCAGCGGGTGACCGCCGGGGTCGGCAACATCTTCCGCGCCGAGGTGCTCTACCGGCACCGGCTCGATCCGATGATGGCCGGGCGACTGCTCCGGCGCGCCGAGTGGAACAGCGTGTTCGCCGACCTGGTCGGGCTGATGAACTACGCCGTGGTCCAGGGCCGGATCGACTCGGTGCGCCCCGAGCACGAGCCGGCCGCGATGGGTCGCGCGGCCCGGGAGGACCGGCACGGCGGTGAGGTCTACGTCTACCGCAGGGCCGGCCAACCCTGCCTGGTGTGCGGCACGGAGATCCGCACCAAGGAATTCGGCGGTCGGAACCTGTTCTGGTGCCCGAAGTGCCAGCGGTCCAGTCGGCGCACCGTCACCGCCAAGGCCGCGCACCGTCCTGCACAGCGTGCGGTGTAGCTCACCGGTTGCCGGACGCACCGGGTGTCGGAGGGGGCTCCTACACTGGCCGCCATGACCCCTCGCATCGATCTCATCGGCATCATCGTCAGCGACATGACCACCTCGCTGGCCTTCTACCGGGCGCTCGGGCTGGACATCCCGGCCGAGTTGGACCATGAGGCGCACGCCGAGATCACCCTGCCCAACGGTCTCCGGATCGCCTGGGACACCGTGGACGTGATCCGGTCGTTCGACCCGGCGTTCGCGCTGCCCGGCGACGGCCCTCGGGGAACGTCGGTGGCCTTCCTGTGCGACGGGCCCGCCGAGGTCGATGCCGTGTACGCCGATCTCACCTCGGCAGGGCACCGCTCGCACCTCGAGCCGTGGGATGCGTTCTGGGGCCAGCGGTACGCCTCGGTGCTCGACCCGGACGGCAACCAGGTCGATCTGTTCGCGCCGCTGCGCTGATGGCCGCGCCTGTCGGCGGGGCGGCCTACGGTCTGACGATGGAACTCGACTGGACAAGCGTGCTGGAGAGCCAGCTCAGCTGGCACTGGGAGCCAACCTGCGGCCCAGGTGGAACGACCTCAGCGACGCCGAGTACCTCTGGGAGCCGGTGCCCGGTTCGTGGAGCATCCGGCCGCGCGGGCCAGGCCGGGAGCCCGAGGCCGGTGGGCACCGCGAGACCGTGATGGACTTCGCCTGGCCGGAGCCTCAACCGTCGCCGGTCACCACGATCGCCTGGCGGATCAATCACATCCTGGTGGGCATTTTCGGCGAGCGGAACAACCGCTACTTCGGTGGCCCTCCGGTCAGCTACGCCGACTACGACTACCCGCTGGCCGCCGCCGACCGCCTTGGGCCGGCTCGACGAGGGCTACGCGCGGTGGATCGCCGGGATCCGCGGACTGGATCGCCGGGCTGACGCAGAACTGCCGGGAACCGGGGTTCGAGAGTGATTCGATGGCATCGCTGGTGCAGCACATCAACCGCGAACTGATCCACCACGGCGCGGAGATCTGCCTGCTCCGCGATCTCTACCTGCGGCGGTGAGCCCCGGGCCCGCGGGGTAGCGTCCGCAGCCGACGGGGGAGGACGCGGATGGCACGGATCGGCCCGGAGGTCACCCTCCGCTCGATCGCCCCGGCCGCCGTTGGTGCCACCGGCGTTGTTCGCGGTCGGGCAGGGCGCGATCGCCCCGGTGGTGGTGATCACCGCCACCGAGACCTGGGCGCGAGCGCCGCCGACGGCCGCCTTCGTGGTCGCGATGGCCGGGCTCGGGCCAGATCATCGCCGACATCCCGGCCGGCGCCATGGTGCCAACCGGTTCGGCGAGCGGCCCGACGATGATCGGCGCGCTCTGCGGTGACGGTGCTGGCCCTCGGGGCGTGCATGGTCGCGCCCCATCGCTGTGCGGTGTTCACCGCGGCGATCTTCGTCACCGGCATGGGCACCGCCGTGTGGCAGCTGGCCCGGCAGGCCTACGTCACCGAGGTGGTGCCGTTCCGGCTGCGGGCCAGGGCGATGTCGACGCTCGGCGGGGTGTACCGGATCGGGCTGTTCGTCGGGCCGTTCCTCGGTCGGCCGGTGGTTCACCTGACCGGCCTGTGGGGCGCCTACGCGGTGCAGCATGGTGGCCGCCGCTGGTCGCCGGCCTGGCATGCTGGCGTTGGTCCGCGACCTGACCGAGACGACCGGACCACGCGGACGGTCGCGGCCGAGCCGGCCGGCTTTCGGCGACCGATGCTCGCCGAGCAGCGGCACGGTCTTCGCCACCCTCGGCGTCGGGGTGCTGGTGGTCAGCGCGGTCCGCGGCGTCCCGGCAGGTCGCGCTGCCGCTGTGGGGCAGGACCTCGGGCTGTCGCCTGCCGCGATCTCGCGTGATCTTCGGCATCTCCGGCGCCGTCGACATGCTGCTGTTCTACCCGGCCGGCAAGGTGATGGACCGCTTACGGCCGGATCTGGGTGGCGGTGCCGTCGATGGTCGTCCTCGGGCATCGCCTGACCTCCTGCTGCCGCTGGCCGCGACCGCCGGCTGACTCGATCGCGGTCGGCGGTGGTGATGGGCGTCGGCAACGGGATGAGCTCCGGGCTGGTGATGACGCATCGGGGCGGATCTGGCGCCGCCCGGGCCGGCGACCGGTGTTCCTCGGCGATCTGGCGGGTGTGTTCCGACGCCGGCAATGCGGCCGGGCCGTTCGTCCTGGCCGGGGTGACCGCGGTCGGCGACGCTCGGCCGTCGGCGATCGCCATCGATGGGCGGCATCGGGATGCATCGGTGGCGGGCTGGCCTCGGCTACTGGATCCCCCGACGCGGCACTCCCGTCGGCTGAGTCACCAGTGCACCGCTCGGCCACGGTGCTGGTCGGCACCAACGGCGACCTACGGAACGAGCGGGCCGCCGACGCGGCGGGGACGTGCCGATCCGCGGGCGGCCGGCGCCGACGGGCGGCCGGCCGGTCAGATTCCGCAGCGCTGGCCGAGGCCCGTCAGCTGCTGTCGCGGCTTGAGTTCGCCCTGGACCGCGGCGGGATCGGCGAGGCAGCGCGCCAGGAAGCGGAACGGTGCCGGCTGCTCGCCGACGCAGCGTTGGCCGGCCGACCGGACGCCGCCGACGCCGCCCGGTCCCGCAGCTGGGCGCTGACCGGCCTGGCCGCTCTCGGCGAACAGGTCTGAGCCCGGGCGTCCGAGCGGACCGCGGCCGATCGCTGACGACCGCTGCCGACCGCCTACGACGCTGAAGTCAGCGGGCGACAGCAGGCTCGTCCAGCAACGGCTGATCCATCGCGGCGCAGTCGTCCAGCGCGGCGGCAGCCTGCGCGCTGCGCAGCGACGACAGCACCACCAGGGCGATCACCGCGGCGCCGACCGCCGACCCGGACATCACGAAGTAGGACGCCGAGGCGCCGGAGGAGTCGATGATCATGCCGGAGATCGGCATCGAGATCGCCAGTCCGACGGACAGCCCGGAGCTGGCCCAGGCCATCGACTCGGTGAGCCGGGCGGCGGGCACGATCCGCTCGATCAGGGCCATCCCGGAGATCAGCACCGGGGCGACCGCGACGCCGGCGACCAGCGCGCCGACGCCGAGCACCCAGATCGAGCTCAGGAACGGCAGCGGCAGGGTGATGATCGCCAACGCACACGCAGCGGTCACGTACTGGCGGACCAGCGAGGCCTTGAGGGCCAACGCGCCGAACACCAGTCCGCCGCTGAGCGAACCGAACGAGTAGAGCGCCAGCACCAACCCGGCGGCGCCGGGGTGACCGGCTTCCCGGGCGAACGCCACGGTGGTGACCTCGAGCGAGCCGAAGATGCCGCCGACCAGGACGAAGATCGCGGCGATGCCGCCGACCCCTGGCAGGAACAGCGCCGGCCGGCCTCCGATGCCGCCGGCCTTCCCGGAGGCAGGCGGTTCGGTGCGGGTCTGGGCGAGCAGCAGGGTGGTGCCCACCACCAGGAAGACGGTGGCGACGATCAGCGCCGCCGCCGGGAACAGCTGCAGCGCGAGCACGGTGGCCAGCGGCGGGCCGAGGATGAAGACCACCTCGTCGATCAGCGACTCCCAGGCGAATGCGGTGCGCAGCTTCGGGGTTCCGGACAGCATCGTCGACCAGCGGGCCCGGACCAGCGGTCCGATGTTCGGCTGGGCGGCGCCGGCGACGAAGGCCAGCAGGTAGATCGGCCAGTTGAGCGGGGAGGTCAGGGTGAGCACGATGATCGCGGCGATCGCCGGCACGTGCACCATCAGCTGGATCGGCACCACCCGGCGCTGGCCGAAGGCGTCGATCTTGCGGGAGATCTGCGGGCTGATGAGGGCGGCGGACAGCGAATACACCGCGGAGACGATTCCGGCGACGGCGAACGAACCACGCTCGGCGGAGACCAGCATGACGGCGCCGATGCCGGCCATCGACATCTGCATCCGGGCGAGCGCGCCGGCTCCGGAGAATTTTGCGGCGCCGGGACGACGGAGGACCTGCAGGTACGGGCCGAACACGGGGTGACTCCCACCGATAGCGCTGGTGGCCGGCGACCAGTCTCTTTCGCTTTACCGTCCGGCCGGTACAGTTTACGTCATGCCGACCGATACGCGCGACCGCATTCTTGCGGCCGTCCGCGCCCTGCTGATGCGCGGCGGTCCGGACGCCGTGACGATGGAGGCCGCGGCCGCCGAGGCCGGCGTCTCCAAGGGCGGGCTGCTCTACCACTTCCCGTCGAAGACCGCCCTCTATCTGGGGGTGCTCACCCAGATCGGCGAGCGGGTGACTGCCGACATGGCCGAACGGCTGGAGCGCCAGGAGCCGGTGCGGGCGTTTCTCGAGTACGCGGTGCCGACCGAGGAGGAGTACTCCTTCGGGGTCGCGCTGATCGCTGCGGTGCACAACGGCGAGCGCTCGGACCCGGAGGCCCGCCAGTTGCTGGTCGATTCGTTCCGCGGTTGGGAGGATCCCCTCCGCGGAACGGTCGCCGACCCGGTGACCGAGGAGATCATCCGATTGGTCGGCAACGGCATCTACCTCTCCGCCATCTCCGGACTCCCCCAACCGGACCCGGAGCTGCTGGCTCAGGTGATCGACCGGCTGGCGGGCTCGGCCTAACCGGCGGCGAAGGCCGCGTCGAAGGAGGCCGTTGGCGGGTCGAAGGCCAGCGACTTGACGAACTCCAGCGCCTCGGGGGCGCCGACCAACCGGTCCATCCCGGCGTCCTCCCACTCCACCGAGATGGGTCCGGTGTAGCCGATGGTGTTCATCATCCGGAAGCAGTCCTCCCATGGGACGTCACCGTGCCCGGTGGAGACGAAATCCCAGCCGCGCCGCGGGTCCGCCCAGGCCAGGTGCGAGCCGAGCCGGCCGTTGCGGCCGTTGCCCACCCGGCGCTTGGCGTCCTTGCAGTCGACGTGGTAGATCCGGTCCTTGAAATCCCACATGAAGCCGACCGGGTCGAGGTCCTGCCAGACGAAGTGGCTGGGGTCCCAGTTCAGGCCGAACGCCTCCCGGTGCCCGATCGCCTCCATGGTGGCCACGGTGGTCCAGTAGTCGTAGGCGATCTCGCTGGGGTGGACCTCGTGGGCGAACTTCACTCCCTCGCCGTCGAAGACGTCCAGGATCGGGTTCCACCGGTCGGCGAAGTCCTGGTAGCCGGCGTCCACCAGCTCCTGCGACACCGGCGGGAACATCGCCACGTACTTCCAGATCGACGATCCGGTGAAGCCGACCACCACGTCCACCCCGAGCCCGCGGGCGGCCTTCGCAGTCAGCTTCATCTCCTCGGCGGCACGCTGCCGCACCCCCTCGGCCTCACCGTCACCCCAGATCCGGTCCGGCAGCATGCCGCGGTGCCGCGCGTCGATCGGGTCGTCGCAGACGGCCTGGCCCTTGAGGTGGTTGGAGATGGCGAACACCTGCAGGCCGTTGCGATCCAGGATCTCCTTCCTCGAGGCCAGGTAGTCGGGCTCCTCCGCCGCCCGCCAGACATCGAGATGATCTCCCCAACAGGCGATCTCGAGGCCGTCATAGCCCCAGCCGGCGGCCAGTTCGGCGACCTTGGAGAACGGCAGGTCGGCCCACTGGCCGGTGAACAGGGTGATCGGACGTGCCATCGGAAACCTCTCCATCCTGGTCCGGGTGGATCCGGACCTGCTCGGAGCACCCGGCCGGTGCCGTGCCGACGTGCGGCACGGCACCGGCCCGCGGTGCGACTTGCTGCATTCCCTTCGGTGCTGCGGTGCTGCTATCCGGTCACGCCTTGACCACCACCGTGACCACGGCGGAGGTCGACCCGGCGACCCCGGCGGGAGCCGCCGGTACGAACTTCGCCGTGAACTTCTTGGAGCCCACCGAGGCGGTCGACTTCAAGGTGTACACAGCTTTCCCACCGGCGACGGCGACCGTGGCGACGGTCGCGCCGTTGCCGGCGAAGACCACCGTTCCGGACGCCGGCTGCACCGGTGTCGACCGACACGGTCGCGGTCAGCTTCACCGGCTTGCTCGTACCGTACTTCTGAGTGGCGGCGCTGGCCTTCAGGGTGGTCTTGGAGACCGCCTTGACCACCGTCACCGTCACCACGGCCGACGTGGAACCCGCCGCGGCGGACGGGTCGGTCGGAACGAACCTGGCGGTCAGCGACTTGGCCCCGACCGTTGCGTCCGCCCGGAGCCGGTAGGTCGCCTTGCCGGAGGCGACCGGCGCGGAGTAGACCACCTGGCTGCCGGACCGGAACTGCACGACGCCGGACGGCACCGCCCCGTTGGTCAGCTTCACGGTGGCCGTCAGCAGCACCGGCTTCGTCGTGCCGAACGACTGCTGGGCGGCACTGGCCGTCAGCTTGGTGACCGAACCCGCCGGGTCGACCACCACCTGCCTGGCCGCCGACATCGACTCGGCCACCGTGGCGTTGCCGGCGAACTTCGCCCGCAGACCGTGCGTGCCGACCTCCAGATCCGGCACGGTGACGACCACCTTGCCGTTCTTGAGCACACCGGCGCCGATCGGCACCGACCCGTCGTACAGGGTGACCAGTTCGGCGCCGAGCACCCCACTGCTGACGACCGTGATGGTCGCCTTGACGGGACTGCCGACGGTGATCCGGGTGGCCGACAGGGACAGCGTCGTCACCGACGCCACCTGGTCGATCTGCTTGGCCGGAACGATGATCGACCGCGGTCCGGCGACGTTGCCGGCCTTGTCGGTGGACCGGAACTCCACCACCTGGGCGGCGGAGGTCCTGGCGACGGCGAACGGTGCGCTGTAGGTCTTCCAGGCGCCGCTGCCGATCCGGTACTGGGTGGACGAGACCCCGGAGGTCTCGTCCGACCGGACCAGGGTGAGGGTGACGGCGGTGCCGTCGTCATCCGGGTCGGCCGCGGTCTCCGGCGCGACGGTGTCCCGCTTGATCGTCAGAGTCCTTGCGGTCTCGACGTTCCCGTCCTTGTCGGTGGCCCGGTACTGCACCGCGGTGACGCCGTCGGCGATCGCCAGCGGCGCCGTGTAGGCCGTCCAGGCATCGTCGGTCAGCGCGTACTCGATACCCGCGACGCCGCTGTCGTCGTCCGTCGCGGCCAGCGTGACGCTGACATCACCGGTGTACCAACCGTTCTGACCATCCGGCGTGGACGGATCGACAGTGGCCGTCGACACCGGGGCGGTGGTGTCGCCGGCGGCCGGGATGGTCACCGTCTGCGTCGCCTCGGTGTTGCCGGCCCGGTCGACCGACCGGAACTCCGCCGTCTGCTCGGCGTCACCGGGCACCACCTGCACCGGAGCGGTGTAGGCGGACCAGGTCTGGGTGCCGATCCGGTACTCGGTCTTCTCGATCCCCGACGTGGCGTCGGCGGCCGTGAGGGTGAGCAACCCGGAGTCGGACAACACCCCGGTCGGTGACCGGCTTGGTGGCGTCGATCTTCGCGGTCAGGGTCCGCGACGGTCTCGGCGTTGCCGGCCTTGTCCTTGGCCGCATACGCGACCGTGTGGGTGCCGTCACCGGTCACCGCGATCGGCGCCGAATAGCCCACCGATGCAGCACCGTCGACAGCCACCGAGATGGCATCGACGCCGGAGCCGCCGGTCTCGTCCGTCGCCGCCAGGGTGACGGTCACCGGGCCGGTGTACCACCCGTTGGCGCCGGTGGGCGCGGCCGGGTCGGTGGTGGCCGTGGTGACCGGCGCGGTGGTGTCCGCCGGAGCGTCGCCGATCACGTGGAAGTAGTCGAACGATGCGGTGGCCGAGCCGGTCTGGTCCACCCCGATGGCGAACAGGCCGACCTTGCCACCGGAGGCCGCCGGAATGTTGGCCACCGTGTCCGCGAACTTGGTCCAGTTCTGTCCGTCGGCCGAGTACCAGCCGGCGAAGTTGTTGTCCTGCCGCTCCACCCGCAGATACCAGACGCCCTGGGTCAGGTTGTTCAGGTTCGGCTGCGGCTGCTGCTGGACGTTGTCGAGCACACTGCGGAACTCCAGGCGCCCGGCGACGGCAGCGCCAGGGTTGTTGTCGGTGATGTAGTCGAGCTTGACGTAGTTCCGGTCGTCGCCCAGGACCACGATGCCGCCCTGCTGGTAGTGCTGGTTCAGCGCGGAGCCGTCGATCTTCGTCTCGACCACCCAGTGGTTGCCCGCCGGCTGGTTCTGCACGATCACGTTGCTGCTGGTGTCGATCTCACCGGGCTTGGTGTCGATCGACAGCTTGCCGCCGCCGACCCGCAGGGCGGTGGCGTCCGGCCGCAGGGTGGTCCACCGGCAGCTGACGAGCGAATCACCGGCGAACTCGTCGTCAGGGCTCGAGACCGTCGCCGTCGGGTCCGGGCTCAGCCGGAACCAGTCGAAGGCCGCGTCGGTCACCGTGCCGGAGGCGTTCGCGAACGCGGCCAGCCCGATCTTCGGGCTGCCCAGGCTCGCCTGGTCCTTACGGATGGTGTTCCAGCTGCTCCACGACTGGTCGGGGGTGATCCAGGTCGTGCCGTCGGTGGAGTACGACGGCGCCAGGGTGGTGCCGTCGCTGGTGATCCGCAGGTACACGGTGTCCGGGAACGCCGTGCCCAGTGCCGCCGAGTTGGACTCCTGCGGCGAGCCGCCGACCTCGTGCGCGTACTGGATGATGTGGTCGGCCGGGTTGCTGCTGCGGCCCTGCACCACGAACTTCGCGTAGTTCTCGTCGTCGGTGTAGAGCAGCAGACCCGCCTGCTGGTAGGCGGTGTAGGCCTTGATGTTCACCTTCGTGGTGGCCTGCCAGGCACCGTTGGGCAGGTTCTGCAGGACGATGTTGGTGACGTCGCCGCCGGCCCCGTAGAGGTCGGTCTTGGAGGCCGGGATGTGCAGCGCCCCGTCGCGGACCTGCAGGTCCTGGTTGGGCCGGACCACCGTGGTCCAGCGGTCGGTGTTCAGGGTGGTGCCGTCGAACTGGTCCGACTGGTCGCCGAAGCAGCCCTCCTGGGGGGCGTCGACGGTCACCGGGAAGGTCCGGCTGGTCTTGGCCCCGCCCGGGTCGGTGACGGTCAACGTCACGGTGTACTTCCCGGCCACCGTGTAGGTGTAGCCGGCATCGGCGGTATCGGCCGTTGCCCCGTCGGTGGTGCCGAAGTCCCAGTGGTAGGAGACGTTCTCGCCCTCGGGGTCGGTCGCGGTGGCGGTGGCCGCCACGGTCAGCGGGACAGTGCCGGTGGTCGGGGTGACCGCGGCCTCCGAGATCGACGGCCGCTGGTTCTCCGTCACGCCCTTACCGATGAAGTCGACCCAGTTGACGTTCATCACCGAACCGGTGGTGCCCGGCTTGGCCGCGACGAAGTAGATCGTCCCGGTCCCGGTCGGCGGGTCGGCGAGGTCGACGCCGAAGTACTGGTAGCTCTGCCAGCCGCCGGTGTTGTCGACGTGAACGGTGCCCAGCAGCTGGCCGTCGACCGGGTCGTTCCAGCGGATCTTGAAGTCGGCGCCGCCGTCAGCGGTACTTGCTGCCCGCAGCTGGATCCGATCGATCCCGGCGAGGTTGACCCGATCGAAGGCGAACCAGTCGTCGGGCTCGATGAACCCGATGTTCTGGGTGCCGCCGAGCGGATCGGAGGTGGTCTCCTTCTGCACCCCGGCGTCGCCGGTCGAGGCTGAACCGGGCAGCCGTCCGGTCGAGTCGTAGTGCTCGGCCTGGTGGTGCTTGTCCTGCAGCACGACCGAGGTGGTGCCGGTCAGCGAGGGAATGCCGCCGGGGCCGCCCTTGTCGGTGTAGGACGCCTCGATGATCCAGAACAGGTGGACGTCGCCGCCGTGGCCGCCGTCCTCGAGGGTCTGGACGACTCCGGTGCAGCCGGTGGTCTGGCTCATCGGATGGGCGTGCGAGTCGCTGCCGGAGACGTGGCCGAGCAGGTTCTGCACGTGCACGTCGTCGCACGAGATGGTCTGGGAGGTGGTAGACCCGTCCTCCGGGTCGGTGACCGTGACGTCGAACTTGATCTGGTCGCCGAACTGGAAGAAGCCGCCGTCCGACGGGTGCGGTGACGGTCACCGTCGGCCGGGTGTTGCCCGCTGACCACCGAGACGCTGGACAGACCGGTGCGGCCGTCCGGGTCGGTGGCCGTCAGGACGACGTGTACGAGCCGGCCGCGAAGGTGTGGCTCGGGGCGGCCTCGGTCGGACGTGCTGCCGTCGCCGAAGTCCCAGGAGTAGGTGAGCGCATCGCCGTCCGGATCGCGTGATCCGGTGGAGGAGAACTGCACCGCCAACGGGGCCGGTCCGGAGTTGACGTCGGCGGCGGCCTTCGCGATCGGCGACCTGTTGCCGTAGACGTAGTCGATCCGGTAGATGCCGGAGTCGCCGTTGTTCTCCCAGCCGGAGCCCCAGTCGATCACGTACAGGCTGCCGTCCGGTCCGAACTTGGCGTCCATCATCTTGACCGACCGCTGGCCGGCGCCGAGGCTGGCCTCGTTGATCTTGGTGACCTTCTGCAGCCTGGCGCACGTCGCTGGTGGTCAGCAGCGAGTAGACGACGTTGTTGTTCCACTCGCCGAACAGCGCCTTGCCGTCCCAGTAGGCCGGCCATTTGGTGTCGGAGGTGCTGGCCGCGTCGTACCGGTACATCGGGCCGGCCATCGGAGCTCCGCCACCGCCGACCTCGGGGAAGTCCTCGGCGGCGTTGTAGTGGTAGTACAGCGTCGCCGGAATCGCGGCCGGCAGCTGCGCCAGCCCGGTGTTGTTCGGCGAGTCGTTCACCGGACCGCCGGCGCAGTCGTACTTCGGACCGGACTGGTGGGTGGCGAAGTTCCAGTGGTTGTACGCGTTGTTCGGCCCGGTGCAGTACGGCCAGCCGTAGTTGCCGGGTCCGGCGATGATGTTCCACTCCACGGTGTTCTGCGGTCCACGGGCCGGGTCGGCGCTTCCGGCGTCGGGACCGTAGTCGGCGACGAACACGGTGCCGGTCTGCGGGTCGATGTTGATCCGGAAGGGGTTCCGGAAGCCCATGCCGTAGATCTCCGGCCTGGTCTTGTCGGTCCCCGCGGCGAACAGGTTCCCGGTCGGGACGGTGTAGGTGCCGTCACCCTCGGGGTGGATGCGCAGCAGCTTGCCGGACAGCGAGTTGGTGTTGCCCGCTGTCCGCTCGGAGTCCCAGGCGGCGCGACCGGCGCCCTGGTCCAGCGGTGCGTAGCCGTCCGAGGCGAACGGGTTGGTGTTGTCGCCGGTGGCCAGGAACAGGTCCCCGGTGTTCTTGTCGAACACCATCGATCCGCCGTGGTGGCAGCACTCCGCGCGCTGCACCGGGACCTTCAGCACCACCTTCTCCGAGCCGGCGACGAACGTGTTGTCGGCGCCGACGGTGAACCTGCTCAGCTGGTCGACACTGTCGGCACCGGCCGGCGAGTAGAAGACATACACGTAGTTGTTGGTGGCGAAGTCGGGATCCAGCGCCAGGCCCAGCACCCCGGACTCGTTGGCGGTGAACGCATTCAGGGTCGCCACCGCCGAGGTGTGGCCGGTGGTCGGGTCGATCACCTTGATCGGGCCCTCACGCTCGATGTAGAACACCCGGCCGTCGGCGGCCACGTCGAGCTGCATCGGGTCGAAGGTGTTGTCGTCGAGCTTGACCAGCTCGTAGTTCTTCGGCACCGAGGCGCCGCAGTCGGCCGGAACCACACCGGCGGTGGTCTCGATGCCGCCCGCGATCAACTGCAGGAACGCCGGGTTGGTCCAGTTGGTGGCGTCGTGGCCGAGGCCGAGGTAGAACGACCGGCCGCCGTCGTAGTCCTGGCACCAGGCGATCGGGTGGTCGAGGCCCATGGTGCTGCCGGTGTAGGTGCGGGTGTCCAGCGACGCCAGCACGTGCACGGTGTCCCGCGGGTTGCGTCTGGTAGTCGTAGAGCTCGTCGGTGAGGGTGAGCTCGTCGCCGAGTCCGGCTGTGGCCGGGTGCACCCGGTCCTCGATCAGCACCTTGGTCTGCTGGATCGCCGGATGCTGTTTGAAGTACGCCCCGACAAGGCCCTGGTACCAGGGCCAGTCGTAGTTGGCGTCGGCCGCCGCGTGGATGCCGAACCAACCGCCGCCGCCCTCGACGTAGGCCTGCAATGCCTGCTGCTGGGACGCATCGAGCAGGGCGGCAGCGGTCGGCGAGGTGGTGGACAGGAAGATCACGGTGGAGTACTGGGCCAGGTTCGCGGTGGTGAACGCCGACGAGTCCTCGGTGGCGTCCACCGTGAACCCGTGCTCGGCGCCGAGCGCGGTGATGCCGGCGATGCCGGCGACGATCCCGTCGGTGTGACGGAATCCGGCGGTCTTGGAGAACACCAGCACCTTGTAGGACTCACCGTCCTCCTCGTGCATCGGACTGATCACCGGCGGAGCGGCGGCCGGCGCCGCCGCCGGCGCGGCCGCCTTCGGTGCGGACACCTGGTGCACCGCAGCCGGTGCCGACGCGGCGCCGGCAGCGGGTGCGCCGACGACCAGGCCGGTGACGGTGAGGGCCACCACCCCGACGAGGGCGGTCAACCTGCGGAAGGGGCGGAAGGGGAGGGCGGCTGCGACACCCTGCCCCCTCCGCCGCTGCGGGGTCACCGGTCACCCCTGCGGCAGCGGCGGGGCGCCTGCTGGCGGGGTGGTTGGTGACCGGCCGGCGAACGGCCGGCGCGTCGGTCGGGAAGACCGTGCATGGTGGGTCCTTTCGAAAACGGTCGATGGGTCGAAGGGCGCGCGCAGCCGCGCCGGGAAACCGCTGGGACTGCTCACACCAGCCGGAAGGCGGTAGGTGTGTCCGGGCCGCGCGGGGCGGCGATGTCAGTTCTGCCGGGCCACACCCGGTGCGGCCGTGTCGTTTCCGGCCGCCGTTCGGCGGCCGGACCGTTGCCGCCTCAGGCGGCGCCGAAGAGATGGTCGAGGAACAGCTGGTCGAGCGCTTCGATGTGCACCTCCCGCTCGGCCAGCTCGGCGATGTCGTACTGCTCGTCGGCCAGCGAGTCCAGGGTCTCGCCGGCCGCCACGGTGGGGACGCTGAGCTCGGCGACCCTGGCGTCGAGCAGGGCCTGCTGGACCCTGGGATCGGCGTGGAAGGCCGCGGCCCGCTCCCGCAGGATCAGGTAGTTGCGCATGCAGCCGGCAGCCGAGTCCCAGACCCCCTCGACCCCCTCCGCGCGCGGGGGCTTGAAGTCGAAGTGCCGCGGGCCGTCGTAGCCGGGGCCGCCGCCGATCGGGCCGTGCTCCAACAGGTGCACCAGCGAGAAGGCGCCCTTGACATTGCCCGAGCCGAAACGCAGATCCTGGTCGAAGCGCGGGCCGTGCTGCCCGTTGAGGTCGATGTGGAACAGCTTGCCGGCCCACATCGCCTGAGCGATGCCCTGGGTGTAGTTCATCCCGGCCATCTCCTCGTGGCCGGTCTCCGGGTTGAGTCCGACCATGTCCGGGTGCGCGAGCCGGTCGATGAAGGCGATGGCGTGCCCGATGGTCGGCAGCAGAATGTCGCCGCGCGGCTCGTTCGGCTTCGGCTCGATGGCGAACCTGAGGTCGTAGCCCTGCTCGATCACATAGTCGCAGAGCATGTTCACTCCCTCCGCGTAGCGGTCGAGGGCCGCCCCGACATCCTTGGCGATGTCGGACTCGCTGCCCTCCCGGCCGCCCCACATCACGAAGGTGGTGGCGCCGAGGGAGGCCGCGAGGTCGACGTTGCGGCGCACCTTGGCCAGCGAGAACCGGCGGACCCGACGGTCGTTCGCGGTCAGCCCGCCTTCCTTGAACACCGGGTGCGAGAACAGGTTCGTGGTCACCATCGGCACCACCAGGCCGGTGTCGGCCAGCCCCTGGCGAAAGCGGTCCAGCAGCCGGTCCCGCTCGGCGTCGTCCGAACCGAACGGCACCAGGTCGTCGTCGTGGAAGGTGACGCCGTAGGCGCCGAGCTCCGACAGCTTCTCCAGGGCGAACCTGGGGTCCAACGGCGGCCGGGTCGCCGGGCCGAACGGGTCGACCCCTTGCCAACCGACGGTCCACAGACCGAACGAGAACCGGTCGGCCCGGGTGGGGGTGAAGTCGCTCATTGCTGGATCTCCTGCCAGGAACTTGCGTCGGCCGCGCTGCGCTCGACGGCGTCGAGCACCCGCTGCACGCGGAGGCCGTCGGCGAAGGTGGGTGAGACGGGATTGCCCGAGGCGATGGCGTCGACCAGATCCCTGATCTCATGGACAAAGGAGTGCTCGTACCCGATGCCGTGGCCGGGTGGCCACCAGCCGGACAGGTACGGGTGTTCGGGCTCGGTGACCAGCACCCGGCGGAAGCCGGCGTCCGCCGCACCGTCCCTCCCGTCGTAGTAGCTCAGCTCGTTGAGCGCTTCCATGTCGAACGCGATACTGCCGTCCGAGCCGTTGATCTCGACCCGCAGCGCGTTCTTGCGGCCGGTGGCGAACCGCGTCGCCTCGAAGGTCGCGATCGCGCCACCGGCGAACCGGCCGAGGAACAGGGCGGCGTCGTCGACGGTGACCTCGCCGGTCTCGGCGCTGCCGGTCGCGGACAGTCCGGACGACCGGTGCGGCAGCGGCCGTTCCTTGATGAAGGTCTCGGTGATGGCGGACACCCCGGTGATCTCGTCGCCGAGCAGGAACTGGGTGAGATCGACGATGTGGGCGCCGATGTCGCCGAGCGCACCGGATCCGGCCTGATCCTTGCGCAACCGCCAGACCAGCGGGAAGGCCGGGTCGACGATCCAGTCCTGCAGATAGACCGCGCGCACGTGCCGGATGCTGCCGAGCCGCCCGTCGGCGATCCAGTCGCGGGCCAGGGTGAGCGCCGGAACCCGCCGGTAGTTGAAGCCGACCATGGCGACCTGGCCGCGAGTGGCTGCCGCCTCGGCGGCCGCCACCATCGCCTCGGCCTCGGCGACCGAGTTCGCCAGCGGCTTCTCGCACAGTACGTGCTTGCCGGCCTCGAGCGCCGCGATGGCGATCTCGGCATGCGAATCGCCTGGGGTGCAGATGTCGATCAGGTCGATGTCCGGGCGGGCGATGAGGGCCCGCCAGTCGGTTTCGGTTTCGTCCCACCCGAGCCGGTCAGCGGCCTCGGCCACCGCGTCGGCGTCCCGGCCGGCGATCACCGCCATCCGCGGAGTCAGCGGCAGGTCGAAGACCCGGTGTGCGGTGCGCCAACCGACCGAGTGCGCGGCTCCCATGAACGCGTACCCGACCATGCCGACCCGCAGTGACGGCTTGTCAACGCTCCGTGTTGGTGTCTGTGCAGTCATCAGTGCTTCCCTTGTCTGCGCATGGGTCCGTCCGGTTCAGCCGGACGGGCATGATGCCGGACGGTTGAGCCCCGCCCGCCGCTGCAGTGGGCCGCGGCGGGCGGGGTGCTCCGGACGGCTCAGGACTCGAACGCCACCGGCAGGTAGGTGTCCACGTTGTCCTTGGTGACCACCGCCGAGTACAGCACGATCGACTTGGGCACCTCCTGCTCCTTCAGGTCGCTCATGCCCTTGGCGAGCACCAGCAGCCGGGCCAACAGGATGCCGGACGCCGACTGGGTCGGCGGGTAGATGACCGTCGCCTTGAGCACGGTGTTGTCCGCCTTGATGTCCCGCATCACGTTCGCCGAGCCGGCCCCGCCGACCATGAAGAACTCGTCACGCTTGGCGTTCTGGATCGCGGCCAGCACGCCGACACCCTGGTCGTCGTCGTGGTTCCAGATCGCGTCGATCTTGGGCGCCGCCTGGAGCAGGTTCGAGGTGACCTCCTCGCCGGAGTCCGCGGTGAATTCGGCGGAGACCTGGTTGCTCACCTTGAATCCGTAGGTCTTCAGGGCATCAGCGAAACCCTTCGACCGGTCGACGGTGAGCGGAAGGCTGGCGATGCCCTGGATCTCGGCGATCACCGGGTTGGCCACGCCCTTGTCCTTCAGGGTCTGGCCGATGTAGCGGCCGGCCGAAACCCCCATGCCGTAGTTGTCACCGCCGATGTAGGCGCGGTAGGCCAGCGGCGAACTGAAGATCCGGTCGACGTTGACCACGACGATGCCGGCGTCGGACGCCTTCTGGGCGACGTCGGTCATCTGGGCACCGTCGAACGGCAGCAGGACGATGGCGTCCATCTTGTCGTTGATCATCGTCTCGACCTGCGAGATCTGCTGGTTGATGTCGTTGGTGCCCTCGACGATGTTCGGTTGCACGTCGGGAAGGGTGGTGACGATCTTCTTCGCGTTGTCGGTGATCGCGGCGATCCAGCCGTGGTCGGCGGCCGGCGCCGAGAAACCGATCTTGACCATCTTGCCCTCCGGGTTCATGGACGAACTGGTGATTGCGCTTGATTCGACGATGGAGCTGACTGCCGCACTGCTACTGGTGGTCGCGGCGCCGTGCGCGCCCGTGGTGGCGGCGCCCGTGGTGGCGCCGGTGGTGGAGGCCGCCGTGGTGGAGGGGCTGGACGGGGTGTTGGACGTGCACGCGGCCAACAGCGCCGTCGTGGTCGCGGCGAGGCCGCCGATCAGGAACGATCGGCGACCCAGCAGGCTTCGGATCGGATCCTGACCTGGGTCCCCGGTGACTTCGGGTGGCATCTGGTCTCCCTTGTGGGGTGGGGTGCGGTTCGCCGGACCGCGGACTACCGGCGGGCACTGCGGGTTACTCGGGAGGTGCTGCTGCGCAATGACTTCGTCGGGTTCAGGAGCGCAGCTCGGTGCGGGCGACGCGCTGCTGGAGCAGCACGGCGATGACGATGATCGCTCCCTTGGCGATCTGCTGGGTGGAGGTGTCGAGGTTGTTGAGGGTGAAGACGTTGTTGAGCACCGAGAAGATCAGCACGCCGATCACGGTGCCGACGATGGTGCCGCGGCCGCCGGTGAGCAGGGTGCCGCCGATCACCACCGCAGCGATCGAGTCGAGCTCGTAGCCGATGCCCAGGTTGGAGGATCCGGAGTTGGTACGGGCGGCGATCAGCACCGCGGCGATCCCGCAGCACAGGCCCATCAGCACGTAGAGCAGCATGCTGTGCCGCTTGACGTTGATGCCGGCCAGCCGGGCCGCCTCCGGATTGCCGCCGACCGCGTAGGTGCGGCGGCCGAAGGTGGTGCGGTTCAGCACGATCCAGCCGATCGCGGCGACCAGCGCGAAGACGATCACCTGGGTCGGGATGCCGAAGAAGCTGCCGGTGAAGAAGTCCCGGAACCCGGTGTCCTTGATCACCTGGGTCTTCTTCGCAGAGATCACCTCGGCCAGGCCCTTGGCCGCGGCCATGGTGGCCAGCGTCATGATGAACGGCACGATCGGCCCGTAGGCCACGAACACACCGTTCACCAGGCCGGCGCCCATCCCGACCGCCACCGCCGTCAGCACGATGACCCACCAGGTGCTCTTCGCGGCAATGTCCTGGGTGGCAACGGTGGTCGACCACACCGTGCAGAGCGCGACCAGCGAACCGACCGACAGGTCGATGCCGCCGCCGATGATCACGAACGTCATGCCGATGGACAGCACCCCGGTGACGACCGCGAGGGTGAGCACGGTGCGCAGGTTCGACCCGGTGCCGAACCGGTCGCCGGCGGTGATCAGGCCGACCGCGATCAGCACGGCCAGCGCGATGATCAGTCCGATGTGCCGGCCCGCCGGGCTGGAGAGGAAGTGCCCGCGGGACGAGCGCATCGGCGGGGGCTCCGGCCCGATTCCGGTGGGCTGAGCCGGGCCGCCGTCCGAAACGGGGGCGTCGGGGCTGGGAACGGTGCTCACGCAGCTTGTCCTTTCATCACGAGATCCAGCACGGCCTGCTCGTCGATGTCGCCGGCGTCGCCGGTGTGGACCACCCGGCCGTCGGCCATCACCAGCACCCGGTCGGCGAGGCCGAGCACCTCCTCGATCTCGCTGGACACCACCAGCACCGCGATACCGGAGTCCGCGAGTTTCCGGATCACGCCGTAGATGTCGGCGCGGGCGCCGACGTCCACCCCGCGGGTCGGCTCGTCGAGCAGCAGCACCCGGCAGCCGCGCAGCAGCCAGCGGGCCAGCACCACTTTCTGCTGGTTGCCACCCGAGAGGGTGCGCACCATCTGGTCGGGGTCGTCGGGTCGAACCTGCAGCGTGGTGGTCTCCCGGTGCGCTGCGGCCCGCTCGGGACCGCGCCGAAGGAACCCGGCGATCGCGAACCTGCTCATCGACGACACGCTGACGTTGCGGTACACCGGCTCGAACATCAACAGGCCCTGGGCCTTGCGCTCCTCCGGGCACAGTCCGATGCCGGCCGCGACGGCGGACGTCACCGACCGGTGCACGGTCTTGCCGTCCACCGTGACCGACCCGGTGTCGGACTTCCGCGCGCCGTAGATGGTCTCCAGCACCTCGCTGCGGCCGGCTCCGACCAGGCCCGCCAGCCCGACGATCTCGCCGGCCCGGACGTCCAGGTCGACGCCCTCGAATTCCTTGCGGCGGCCCAACCCTCGCACCTGCAGCACCTCGGCGGCCTCCGGTGGCACCCCCGGTTTGGGCGGGAAGACGTACTCGATCGACCGGCCGGTCATCAGCCGGATCAGCTCCGCCGTCGGCGTGTTCGCGGCCTCGAGGTTCGTCGCCACGGTCCGGCCGTCCTTCAGGACGGTGATCCGGTCGCCGATCCGGCGGATCTCGTCGAGCCGGTGCGAGATGTAGACCACACCGACCCCGGCCCGGCGCAGGTCGTCGACCAGCCGGAAGAGGTTCTCGACTCCCCCGGGGTCCAGCACAGCCGACGGCTCGTCCATGATCATCAGCCGGACGTCGTGGGACAGCGCCCTGGCCATCGACACGATCTGCTTCTGCGCCGCCGACAGCCTGCGCACCTCGTCGGACGGACGGATCTCCGGATGCCCCAGCCGGGCCAGCAACTCGCGGCTGCGGCGCCGCATCCCGGTCCGGTTGGAGAACCCGGCAACGGTGAGTTCGTGACCGAGGAAGATATTCTCGGTCACCGACAGCCCGTCGACCAGGTCGAGCTCCTGGTAGATGGTGGCGATCCCGTTGCGGACCGCGGCGATCGGGCTGGGGAGCTGGACTTCGCTGCCTTCCCAGAGGATCTCGCCCTCGTCCGGGCGGTGCGCTCCGGACAACACCTTGATCAACGTCGACTTGCCGGCGCCGTTCTGGCCGAGCAGACAATGCACCTCGCCCGCCCGCACTTCCAGGTCGACCCCGTCGAGGGCCCTGACACCGGGGAACACCTTGACGATGCCGCGCATCTCCAGCAGCGTGACGCCGGCCGCGGCGTCCTGGGCGTTCGCGAACTCGGTCACGTCAGAACCCCTTCCGCCACGGCGACAGCCGGCTCGACGCTCGTCGGGTCGGCGATGATCTTCTCGATGCCGACATGGGCGCCGCCGATGCCGGCGGCGTCGAAGCCGAGCGTGGAGAACGCCACCCGGCAGCCGCCGCCGTCGGGCGCGACGATCCGGGCGAACAGTTCGTCGGTGAGCGGCCCGGCCAGGTGCGCGGCGAGCGCGGCGAAGGTGCCGCCGAACATGATCACCGACGGATTGAACACGTTGACCAGCACAGATGCCCCCCGACCGAGGATCCGGCCGGCGTCCCGCAGCCCGGCCAGGGTGCGCTCGTCGCCGGCGTCGGCGCGCCGGACGATCTCGGCCAGCCGGGTGGGCAGGTCCCGGTGCGCCTCGCGAAGCGCGTCATCCGGGTCGGTGATCCGGCGCAGGATGGCGTCCAGGCCGACCGCCGCCTCCCAGCAACCGGTGCGCCCGCAGCCGCAGCGGTCGCCGCTCCCCGTCAGCGCCATGTGCCCGAACTCGCCCGAGTAGCCCCGCGAGCCGCGCATCAGGGCTCCGCCGGAGATCACCCCGCCGCCGATGCCGACCTCGCCGGTGATCAGCACCAGGTCGGAGGCGCCCGCCGCAGAACCGGCGGCGTACTCGGCGACGGCGGCCAGGTTGGCCTCGTTGTCGGCCGAGATGAGCAGGCCCGGCCGGTCCAGCCGCTCGGCGAGCCGGTCGACGACATCCACGTCGTGCCACTTGAGGTTGGGCGCGTAGACCAGGCGCCCGCTGGCCGTGTCGATCATGCCGGGAATCGCCAGATGGAGGGTGAGCGCGTGCCGTCGGCCGGTGTGCTCCAGCAGTTCGGCGATCAGCACCGCGGTGCGGTCCAGGGTCGCTTCCGGACTCATCGACCGGATGTCCTCGGCGATCCGCCGGCTGACCACGGTGGATCCGGTGAGATCCAGGGCGTAGCCGGCGATGTAGTCCACATTGATCTCGACCCCGAGGAAGATCACGTGGTCCGGGTCGAGGTCGACCAGTTGGCCCGGACGGCCGAGACCACCGCGCTCGATCGCACCCTCCCGGATGAGCGACCGGTCGATCAGGTCGGCCACCAGGCTGGAGACGGTGGCCTTGTTGAGTCCGGTCTCCGACGCGATCCTGGCCCGTGACCACGGTCCGGGCCGCGCGACCGTGCGCATCACCAGCGAGAGATTGGTACGACGCATCGACGTCTGGTCGGCCGGCTGTGCGCTCGGCGCGATCGATGACGGCGGCGTCAATGGTTCTCCCTGGATTCGTCTGTTGCTCCAACAAACTAAGTGTGAAGTCTCAGTGAGGTCAATCACAGAAACGAAACTTTCGAGGTATTCAGCCATTCGGCCCTGCATGAAAGCGGTTCACTGTCGCACTATCCGCGGCTGCCGCAAGCGCTGGGTGACCATGGACGAGGCCATCACCCGTTCGCGCACCTCGCCGCCCTCAGGAGGTGGGAGGCCGCTCGGCGCTATGCCACTGCTCCCGCCGGCGGAGCAGTGGCATAGCCGGGCGCCGCCCCAGGGACTCGCGCCCTAGGAGATCCTTCTGGTCAGGAAATGCCGCATCGATGGCAGCAGCTGCGGCGCCTGCAGCACGTCGGGAATCAGGCTGGGATCGAGCAGGATCGCGTCGGAGATCAGCCTCATGGACACCCCATGGTCGGGCCGGTCCAGCACCTCGATGTCGTCACCGGCACCGAGCTCGCCCTCGGTGATGATCCGCAGATACGCACCGGGGCGGGAGGCCTGCGCGAACCGCTTCAGGAACGTCGGGTCGCCCATCCGCACCGCCAGCTTGAAGCACGGCAGCCGCGGTTGGGCAACCTCCAGGAGGGTGCTGCCGATGCGCCACCGCTCCCCCACCAACGCTCCGGACACGTCCACGCCCGCGGTCGTCAGGTTCTCACCGAACGCGGCCGGATCCAGAACGCGGGCGAGTTCGGCCTCCCAGACCCGGACCTCCTCGATGGCGTAGGCGTAGACGGCCTTGTCCGGCCCGCCGTGTACCGACCGGTCGGCCTGGTCGTCACCGTCGAGATTCACTCCGCGCACGGCCACCCGGCCCTGGACCGGCGCCTTCCAGATCGCGGTGCGCACCGGGCGTCCCGCCGTGCCGACCAACCGCGGCAGCCCGACATTCACGCTGAGCACCCGGGGCTGCTCGATCGAGGTCATCGCACCGCCAGGTCCGCGCGCAGCTCGGTGCCGTCCTGCGCGAAGTGCCGGTCCTCCGCGCGTTGCCATTCCTCCAGGTGGCGCCGACTCGCTTCGCCGTCCCGGGCCACCGCTCGGCGCAGCCGCTCCGCCCGATCGGACACCTCGACCCAGACGGCGACGGTCACCCGGTCGGCGACGGCCCGGCGGGCACTCGACACGCCCTCGAGGATCAGCACCTCCGGCACCGGCACCCGCAGCTGCCGACCGGGCCGTGGAACCCCGTCCGTCCAGTCGGTGACCAGCAACGCACCGGCCCGGTCCACCGCCAGCGGCTGAAGCACCCCGGCATCCAGTCGGTCCCACCACCCGAACGGATCGGCCCAGGTGGCCATCAGGTCGGTGCTCAGCACGGCGACCCGCACTCCGGACACGTCGACGGCGGCCGCCCAGGCAGCAGCGAAGCTGGTCTTGCCGGACCCACTGGGTCCGTCCACCACACCGAGCCGGACCGAGCCGAGCCTGGGCGCCCCGTCCAGCAGCAACCGCGCGGCGACCACGGCGGCCCCGGGTATCGACGCGTCGTGAACCGCAGCATCGTGAACCGCAGCATCGTGAACCGCAGCATCGTGAACCGCAGCATCGGCAGCCACGGCGCGGTCAGGCATCGACGGACCGGCGTCCGGAGAACGCCCTGCCCAAGGTCACCTCGTCGGCGTACTCCAGGTCGCCGCCCACCGGCAGGCCGCTGGCCAGCCGGGTCACCGCCAGATCCGGGAAGGTGCGGAGCAGCCGGGTCAGGTAGGTCGCAGTCGCTTCGCCCTCGAGATTCGGGTCGGTGGCCAGGATCACCTCGGTGACGCCGGGTTCGGCGATCCGCACCAGGAGCGGCGCGATCCGCAGCTGGTCCGGCCCGATCCCGTCGATCGGCGAGATCGCCCCGCCGAGCACGTGGTAGCGGCCGCGGAATTCGCGGGTGCGCTCGATCGCCGCGACGTCCTTGGGCTCCTCGACCACGCAGATGACCGCCGCATCGCGGCGGCTGTCGCCGCAGATCCGGCACAGCTCGCCCTCGGAGACGTTGCCGCAGAGGTCGCAGAACCTGACCTCGTCCTTCACCCGCTGGAGCGCGCCCTGTAGCCGGGTGATGTCGGCGGAGTCCTGCGTGAGCAGGTGGAACGCGATGCGCTGGGCCGACTTCGGGCCGATGCCGGGCAGCCGGCCGAGTTCGTCGATGAGGTCCTGGACCGGTCCTTCGTACAAGGTGTCAGGCCCCCGGGAGTCCGGGAAGACCGGGGCCGCCCAGGCCGAGACCGCCCAGGCCGAGCGCGTCCAGGCTCAGCCCGCTGGTCACCGAACCCATCGCCTGCTCCGACATCTCGCGGGCCTCGCGGGTGGCGTCGCGGACCGCAGCGACGATCAGGTCGCCCAGGGTCTCCACGTCGTCGGGGTCGACCACCGACGGATCGATGGTGACGGAGGTGAGCTCACCGTTGCCGTTCACCACGGCCGTCACCAGCCCGCCACCGGCGGAACCGGTGATCTCCGCGTCGGCCAGTGCCGCCTGGGCGCGCTCCATCTCGGCCTGCATCTGCTGGGCCTTGAGGACGATGTTCTGCAGGTTGGGGCCGCCGGGTTGCATTTCGGATGCCGTCCTTCACGCTCGGTGGGCGCCGCGGAACGACGCGTTCGGTCGGACCCGCAGCCGCCGCCGGCGGTCACCGGATCCTTCCGTCAGGGTAGTGCCGCCGGAGTTCGGGACGGCGACAGCGAGGCCGCGCGGCCCCACGGCCACCTTCGCGCCCGCCCGGTGCTGCCCTGTCGAGTGCGCGGCGGCGCCGCTCAGGCGTCCAACGGGTCCCGCGTGACCAACGGCTCGACCAGCGGAACCCAGGCGTCCAACTCGTCCTGGTCCGGCCCCTCGTAGCCGAGCTTCTTGCTGTGCGACCAGCCCTGCCGGTCGCGAAGATCGGCCAGGAACTCCGCGTAGCGCAGCGGCGCAGCGATGGCGTCGACCACCGGCACCCCGATCTCGCTCTGCACCTTCTGGTAGAAGCCGAACTCGATGGTGCAGCCGAGCACGATCACGTCGGCGCCGTCCTGCTCCACCGCCAGTCGGGCCTCTTCGAGAATGCGCTCCTCGGTGACCGCCGGATCCTTCTGGAACTCCTGGACCGACATGCCCAGCACCCGGAACGAGGCCAACCGTTCGGCGTACCCGTAGCGGGACACGTTCTCCTGCATCTCCGGGATCCACTTGGGCCGTCCGACCAGGATGGACACCCGCTCACCGAGGGTGTTGGCGATGTGCAGGCAGGCCTCGGCGGGAGCCGTGACGGCCATCCGGCTGCTGACCTCGCGCGCCGCCCGCACCGCCGGGTCGTAGAAGCAGCCGATGACGGCTGCGTCATAGCCCTGCCGTTCCGCCCATCGGACCGTGCCGACCAGTTTCCCGGCGACGACCATCTCGTAGGCGTTGTACTCCAGATGCTGTGGGCCGCCGCCGTGCAGGGAGGCGACGTCGATCCGGGTCTCCGGTCGGGCCTCGGCGCGCAGCGCTTCCGAGATCGGCTGGTCGTACAGGTCCGTGCCGACCGGGTTGATCCAGAGAATGCGTGTCATACCAGTTCCTTTCGAGAGGGTCGATCCGGAAGACGGCGCTAGGTGCGCCGGGACCTGGTCCAGGCGTCGGTGCCGACCGCGAGCAGGATCACGACGCCCTGGATGATGCGCTGGTACACCGGATCGACTCCGTTGAGATTGAATCCGTTGACCAGGATGGCGATGAAGAAGACGCCGACAACGGTGCGCCAGACCGCGCCCTCGCCACCGGCGATCGAGGTGCCGCCGACCACGATGGCGGCGATCACGGCGAAGATGAAGCTGAAGTCGTCCGTTGCCTGGGCACTCAGCGTCTGGGCCGAGTCGATGGTGCCGGCGAACCCGGCCGCCGCACCGCCCAGTGCGAAGGTGGTCGCGAGGATCGCCGACACCCGCACGCCGGCGAGCCGCCCGGCTTCGGCATTTCCACCGCAGGCGAAGACGTACCGTCCGAACCGGGTCCGGTCCAACAGGAACCAGGCGATCGCGACCACGACGATGGCGATCCAGGTCGCGCTGGTCAGCCCGAAGATCCTGGTGGATACCCAGTGTCGGAAGTCCAGGCTGGAGGGACGCAGGATGCTCTTGTCGCTCACGTAGTACGCGAGCCCGAAGAACGCGAAGGAGGTGGCGAGGGTCGCGATGAATGAGTTGATCTTGAAGAAGGTCACCGCGACGGCATTGACCGCACCGGCGGCGAGCCCGGTGACGATGCCGGCGAGGATGGCCAGAATGACGGAACCGGTGGCATTCTCGACCCGCAGCGCCACCAACGGGCTGAGGATGTACACCGCCGACAGCGACACGTCGAAGCCACCGGCGATGACGGTGAGGGTGGCGATCGCTGCCACCAGCAGCACCGTCGACTGCTGGTCGAGGACGTTGCGCAGGTTGGCGGCGGTGAGGAAATTCGTGGTGGTGATGGCCAGGATGACGAACAGCAGCAGCGTCACCCAGACGATCGCATACTCCTTGGCCAGCCTCGACACGATCCCGGTCCGGCGCTCGTCGGCGATCGGGGCAGCTGTGGTGGGCGTTGTCATCAGTTCTCCTCCGTCAGCGTGTCGAGGCCGTGGCCGAACGCGGCATGGATGACATCCCGCTCGGTGAGCCGGTCGCCGTTGAGTTCGGCGGCGATCTCGCCGTTGCGCATCACCAGGACCCGATGGGCCAGGCCGAGTACCTCCTCCAGCTCGGAGGAGATGACCAGGACCGCCATGCCGTCCTCGGCGAGTTTCACGATCAGGTCGTAGATCGACCGCTTGGCACCGACATCGACGCCACGGGTCGGCTCGTCGGCGATCAGCAGGCTGGGCGGCCGGAGCAGCGACCTGGCGAACAGCACCTTCTGCTGGTTGCCGCCGGACAGCGACGACACCGGCATCTCCGGCGATGCGGTCCTGACGCCGACCGACGCGATCGACGCGCCGACCATCGCCCGTTCGCTCCTGGTACGGACCACACCCCAGGTCGAGAGTTCCCTCAGATAGGGCAGACTCACGTTCTCCCGCACCGATCGACTCAGCTGCAGACCCTGCTCCTTGCGCGATTCCGGGATCATCGCGATCCCGGCTCGGACCGCCGCCGCGGGATTCCGGGCGTGCAAGGCACGCCCGTCGATCTCCACGGTGCCGCTGTCGATCCGCTCACCGCCGTAGATGGCCCTGGCCACCTCGCTCCGTCCGGCACCGACAAGCCCGGCGAGCACCACGATCTCGCCGGACCGGACCTCGAAGGAGACATCTTTGAACACGCCTCTGCGGCTCAACCCGCTCACCTGAAGGACGGGGCGGGCATCGTCGGGAGGCACCACCCGGTCCGGGAAACTGGAGTCGAGTGGCCGGCCGATCATGTCGGTGATGAGCTGCGCCCGGGTCGCTTGCGCGCCGGGTACGGTACGGACGACCTTGCCGTCGCGCATGATCGTGATGTAGTCCGAGACGCCCAGCACCTCGTCGAGAAAGTGCGAGACGAACACCACCGTTGTGCCGGACGCGGCCAGGCCGAGGATGATCCCGTCGAGCACCTCCGCCTCGGCAGCGGTCAGGCGCGCGCTCGGTTCGTCCATCACGATCAGCTCGGCATTGCGGGCCAACGCCCGGAGGATCTCGACCTTCTGCTGCTGGGCGACCGAGAGGCCACCGACCAGCGCGCGTCCGTCAACGCTGATGCCGCTGCGCTGCACCAGCTCCGCGAACCTGCGCCGCAGCGACCGACGCCGCACCACCGGCCCGGCGTGATCCTCCTGACCCAGAAAGACGTTCTCGATGACGCTGCGGGCCGGGACCAGCGCCAGTTCCTGCGCCACGATCGTGAGGCCGTTGTCCAGAGCCTGGCGGGGAGACCGGAACTCGACCGGTCGCCCCGCCAGGAGGATCTCGCCGCTGTCCGCGGTGTGCACCCCGGCGATGATCTTTCCCAGGGTGGATTTGCCTGCGCCGTTCTCTCCGACGATCGAGTGCACGGTCCCCCGGCCGATGGTGACATCGACCCCGGTGAGAGCCAACGTCGCGCCGAAGCGCTTGGAGACGTTGGCGAGCTCCAGATGTGGCGCAGTGGTCGTCATCGGACCCGGCTCAGCCGGCCCACTCGGCGGTGAATTTGTCGACATTGGCCTTGGTGACCAGGGCGTCGTCCGGCAACGTCGTACCCGGGTCGATACCACCGGTGGCTGTCCCGTCCTTGAGCGCCTTCACCATGGCGTTCATCTCCAGGGTGCCCTCGGTGGCCGGTGCCCCGAACAGGTCCCCGAACCAGGCACCCGACTTGACCCCGGCCAGCGCCGGTGCCGAACCGCCGAACCCGATCAACTTGACGGTCTTGCTGGCGTCCTGCAGGGCCAGCTCAGCGCCCTGGATGGACTGGTCCGACCCGACGACGACATCGAAGTCCGGAGTCTTCTGCAGGACGTCCTGGGTCGCCTTGAGCGCCGCGTCCGGTCCGAGGTACTTGCCCTCGGCCTCGGCGACGACCTTGATGTCGGGGTTCGATGCGATCGTCGCGTCGAAGCCCTGCTTGAGCGCCGTGTCGATCGGGGTGCCCTTGATCCCGTAGAAGTACACCACCCGGCAGGGCGAGACGCCCTGGCAGGCCTGGAGAGTGAGCTTGCCGATCCGCTGGCCGGAGATCAGCGGCGGTGCCAGCACCGAGACCGCTGCACCGGGGAACTGCGGGTCGGCCGTGTCGAGCTTGGTGCCGACCACCTGGTTCAGGATGCCGACCTGAAGCTTCTGTTCGATGGCGGCCTCGAGGTCGGGGATGATGCCCGCACCGTCCACCGACGCGATGATGATGCCCTTGTACTTGCCCGAGGCGAGTACGTCCTGCACCTGCTTCGACTGCTCGCCGGGCTTGAACTGGGCGTCGAACTCGGTGAGCTTGATGTTGTTGGCCGCGGCGATCTCGTCCATCGCCTTCTTGGACGCGGTCAGCCAGGTATTGGCGGAGCTGGCGGACAGGTACGCCACCTGGATCGGCTCGCCCGAGGCACTCGGCGCTGCCGACCCGGCATCTGAGGATTCGGCTGAGGAGGATCCGGCCGCGGAGGGAGCAGCCGACGACCCTGCCGCCGACGCGCCCGCGCTGGTGGCAGCCGCCGCACTGCTCGACGGGGTGGCGGTGTCGTTGCTCCCGCAGGCAGCGAGGGACAGGCCGAGCGCAGCTACTGCAATCACTGCCAGCTTTCGCCGGGACGAAACAGAACTGATCACGTCGTTACCTCCCATGTGGTGAAGAGCCAGGCCTGGCTCAACGCGATAGCACAAAAGTAGGAGGGCTCGAGGCGGCTGCGAAGAAGCACTCTGCACAACGAATAGCGAAACGCTGGGCGAACTGCCTAGGCTCCTGCTGCCACCGCTCGCAACCGGCCGAAACTGCTACCGCAACCGCCGGATCCGGCAGGCCAGCTGCACCGCCAGCCGCTCCTCCGGGTCGTCGAGATCGATCGCCAGTACGGCCCGGGTGCGCTCCATCCGGTTCAACACCGTGTTGCGGTGCACGTGGAGCAGCGCCGCCGCCTCGGTCGGTGAGGATTCGCAGTCCAGAAACGCCTCGAGGGTGGGGACCAGCTCGTCGTTGACGTCGATCTTCAGCAGCGGCCCCAGCAACGTGCGGGCGAACTCGGCGAACGTTTCCGAGGCGTACCAGCCGAGCAGGATCCGCTTCACGCCCAGCTCGTCGATGTGGTGGACAACGGCGTCCCCGCCTCCGGCCTGGGCGATGGTGCTCGCCTCTCGGGCTTCGGCCAGGCTGAGCTGCAGGCCGTGCAGACCCTGGTAGGGCCGGCCGACGCCGACGAAGAGTTGGACCCGGCTGTGCGAGTTCACGAATCTTCGGGCCGCCTGGCGCAGGGCTCGCACCGTCTGCGGGTAGGTCCCGGTTGCGGGCTCGCTGCTCGCAACGGTCCAGTAGGTCCAGCCGTCCGGGCGTTCGATCAGCGTCTCGGAAATGTCGAGGCGCGACAGTGCCCGGGCGAAGTCGTCGGTCAGGGTCAACACCCGCAACTGATCCGAATCACCACCAACGTGCACGTGGACCGCGGTGCACCAGCCGGTGAGCTGCCAGCCCAGGACACCGACCTGCTCGAGCAGGGCGGGCTCGGGATGCTCGGGAGACGCCGTGATGGCGTTCAGCACACCGAGCCGGAACCGGGCGTCGCGTTCCCGCTGCAGGCGGTCGGCGACCAGCCTGGTGCCGACCGAGAGCGCCGCCAGCCGGAGTACGTCGGCGGCGGTCGACGCCCAGACGTCGGTCGCGTCGCGCCGGCGCACGACCAGCCAGAAGGACGGCCGCTCGCGTGGTGCCAGGCTGATCGGGTGCACCACCTGGGTCAGGTCGTCGAGCCGCCCGCGCATGGCCACCGGCAGCCGATCGTGCGCCGCCAGCGGCGGCTCCAGCTCTTCCCCGGCAACCACTCTGCCCTCCATGCCCACCAGGGATGCGGAGGTCTCGAGGATCGTGGTGACCGCCTTCAACGCGCCGGGCACGCCATCCGCGTCGGCACCCTGGCGCAGCGCCTCCATGGACTCGAGCAGAACCCTGGTGACGAACAACTGCGGGGTGAGCACCTGCTGGCGCAGGGCATCGCAGATCGAGAGGGTGTCCCCGCTGCGCATCGTCATGATCGGCAGTTCGAGCTTGTTCGCCAGTCGGCCGGTGGCCAGGCCGAGCGCCGACGCCGGCGCGATCAGGACCAGTCCGGCCCCGTCGCATTCGGACAGAGCCCGCAGGGCGATATCCACCTGATAGGTGTCGTTGCGCAGGCCGGCGCCGTCCAGCACCACCAGTGCCCCGGCCGGCACCGGGCCGATCTCCAGACTCGAGGAGACGACGACCTCGCGGACCCGCCGGTCGAGGCCGGCGGCCCCGCCGACCAGGCTGGCGGTGGCCAGCACGTCGAGCGCACTGAGCTGGCGGACCGTGACCGGCTGCACGCCGTCCCAGCGAGATGCCATGGCACCGATGGTGGCACAGCGCGGGGCCGATCGGGACCTACGGGAGCGCGCTGGTGAGGGCATCGACCAAGGTCCTCGACGCGACCTGCTCGGCCGCGTTGCGGCCGAGCCGCTCGACCAGCAGCGAGCCGAGCCCGGCCAGGTCCGCCGGCCGCTGGAGTCCGGGCACCACGGGCAGCGCAGCCGGGTCGACCAGCAATCCGGTGAAGATCGGATCGACGGTGGCCGCGACGTCGGCGATGAAGTCCGGACCGAGTGCGACGTGGCCCGCGCCGACCAGGTCGACCGCGTGCACGACATGGTCGAGGTAGGCATGCACGTCCGGCGCCGCGGACAGGAACGGTCCGAAGGCGTTGAGCGCGACGAAGCCGCCGCTCGAGGCGACTGCCGTGATCTGCTCGTCGGTCAGGTTCCGCACGTGGTCCTGCAGCGCCCGACAGGACGAATGCGATGCCACGAAGGGCCTCTCGGCCTGCTCCAACACATGCCAGAAGCCCGCCTCCGACAGGTGGCTGACGTCGAGCAGCATGCCGATCCGCTCCATTTCGTGGACCGCTTCGACTCCCAGGCGGGTCAACCGGCCGCCGGCATCGTGCTCGCCCACCCCGTCGGCCATCAGGGTGCGGCGATTCCAGGTCATCGAGGCCATCCGGATCCCGGCCCGGAACAGCGAGTCGAGGATCGACAGGTCGTGACCGACCGGTTCGGCGCCCTCGATCGCCAACACCATGGCGATCCGGCCCTGCGCCAGCGTGGTGGTCAGTTCGGCTGCGGTGGCGACCAGGCTCACGTCCGTGCGGTGCACGTCGGCGAGGTGGTGTGCCTCCTCGATCATCAGCAGGCAGCGCCGGAGCGCTCCCTCGCCGGCGAACTGCTCCTCGGTGCACACCGGCAGGACCTGGAGTACCACTCCACCGTCGCGGAGCTGACCGAGCCAGAAGTCGCCGAACGGGTCGGCGTGGCCGCGTTCTCGCAGGTGCCGCACCGCCATCAGCAGGTCGTTGTGGCAATCCGCCATCGCCAGCGTGTTCACCCGCTCACCCGCTCACCCGCCACCGGCGCGGGCCAGTACGGCGTCCAGGGCCGCCCCGTCGTAGTACAGGAACGCCTCGGTCATCGTTGCTCCGCTGATGCTGACCACCGAACAGCCGGCCACGTCAAGGGTGTCGACTCCCTCCACGCGTGGATCGCCGCGCATCCGCCAGCGCACGGTGGCCCGGTTGCCGGCCACGACGATCTCCTCGATCTCGCGGCGATAGTTCGCATACGTTCCGAACAGTTCGCGCATCGCCCGTTCGTCGTCAGCGGCCGAAGCGACGGCCGCCCGCCCGTTCACTTCGACGCGCAGGTCCGCCGCCACCAGCGCGGCCATCGCAGCACTGTCCTGGGCGTTCTCGGCGTCGTTGTAGGCACGGTAGATCTCGGCCGGGCCGAGCGCGTCCGCCATGTCAGGCCACCAACGGACCAGCGGCCTTGACCTGCACCCGAGATGCCTTGCCAGGCAGATACGACAACGGCACCTCGATCACCGAGGTGATCCGGAGCTTGGCCGGGTCAGCGCCCGATCGCACGGCCGCCTCGATGGCCAGCGACTTGGCCTCCTCGATGCAGGCCTCGCGACCCCGCGGTTCGTAGCGGTAGACCCGGTCGACCGCACCGGAGGCCTCGGCGATCGCCGCACCGAAGGCGTTCGCGACCGCATGATTGTTCGGGCGGATGACTTCGCTGGCGCCGATGACCTTGTCGGGGATGAGATGGCTGCCGCCGCCGACAGCGATCAGTGGCAGCGCCGTGCGGCTGGCCTTCATCCGCTCGCACATGATCTGGAACTGCTCGTCCACCCACTGCAGGGCGGCCTCGACGGTCTCCTGCGACACCCCGGCGACCTTCGACGGATCCCCGAATCCGCTCAGCCGTCCGGCCCTGACACTGATGTCGGACAGCGTCAGGGTGTCTCCGCCGCTCACCAGTGCGTCGGTGACCACCCGGTAGCCCACCGAGTCCGGGCCGACCGAGACTCCGCGGGAACCCGGCCGGACGATCGTGCCGCCACCCAGCCCGATCGAGATCAGGTCCGGCATCCGGAAGTTCGTGCGTACCCCACCGACCTCCACCGCCGCCGTGGATTCCCGGGGGAACCCGTCGACGAGAATGCCGGTGTCGGCGGACGTTCCGCCGACATCGATGACGACGGCGTCGGCGAGGCCGGCGAGCGCGCAGGCTCCCCGCATGGAGTTCGTCGGCCCGGAACCGACCGTCAGGATCGGGAATCGCACCGCCTCCTCGGCGGTCATCAGGGTGCCGTCGTTCTGCGTCAGGAACGACTCGACGGTGAGGCCGTGACCCTGCAGGGCAGCATGGAAACCGTCCACCACCCGACGGGCCACCCCGAGCAGCGAAGCGTTGAGCACGGTGGCGTTCTCCCGCTCCAACAGGCCGATCGAACCGACCTCGTGGCTCAGCGAGATGGCGAACTGCGGGCCGAGCTCCTCGGCCAGGATCTCGGCGGCGCGGAGTTCGTGGTCGTAACTCGCCGGGGCGAAAGCGCAGGAGACTGCCACTGCACCGATGTCGTCGGTGAACGTCCCGGCGAACCGGCGGATCGCGTCCTCGGCGAGCGGCGCGATCTCGGTGCCGTCGAACTCGAAACCGCCGCCGACGATCGCGCTCGGCCCGATCACCGTTCGATGCAGGTCCTCGGGCCAGGCCGCACCCGGTCGGATGGCCAGCGACGACGGTGCGGCCAGGCGGATCACGCCGACCTTGCCGAGTTCCTTGCGTTGGATGATCGCGTTCGCGGGATGGGTGGTGCCGAGCATGGCCTGGGTCACCTGAGTGGTGTCGACACCGACCAGCACCTCCTCCAGCACCTTCCGGATGCCCTCGAACGGGTCGGGAGTTGTGGCCGACTTCTTCGCGACGAGGACCCTGCCGGCCTCGTCGACCACGACGGCGTCGGTGTTGGTGCCGCCGACGTCGATACCGATGCGGAGCTTGCTCACTGCTGGACACCTCCGAACGGGACATAGTCGAGGTCGTAGCCGAATGCCCTGGGGCCCACCACATCCAGGAATCCGTCGCGGAACCACTCGGGCGCGCCCGGCATCGCGATGATGTCCACCCGCTGCCCGTAGGCCAGGGTCTCGGTGGTGATCGGGGTCGCGTTCTCGTGATCGAGCATGCAGATCAGATCCGGCGGCGTCACCACCGGCCGGCCGTCCTCGATCGCGATCAGCAGCTCGTTCTGGATCTCGATCCGCATGGTGCGGTCGGGATCCCGGAAGTGTTCGATCACCACGGTCCCCCGGGCGAAGCCTTCGGTGGTCCGCCGCTCCAGGTCGATGATCTTGCCGGAGAAGATCTTCCGGGCATCCGCGAACTCCGCGAAGGCGTCCCAGGCGCCGTCCTCGCCGCGCTGCATGGCGTGCAGCAGCCGACCCAGCTCCACGCAGTAGCTCATCGAGCCCTGGATCGCATTGTCGACCACCTGCTGGGCCGTCATCGGGTAGCAGGAGATGGCATTGGCCATCCCGAGCATGATGACCGTTCCCCTGGCGAGCTTCTCGGCGACCTGGTTGTTGGTGGTCTCGAAGACGACGAGGTTGCCCTTCTCGTCGGCGATGCTCATCGGGGAGGCGGGAATGCCACCCAGGGTGAACACCGTCATCTCGATCTGCGGGAACGCGCGGCGCATGCCGTCCGCATCCACCACCGGGAGTCCCAGTTCGGTGGCGACCGCCAGCGGGACCAACGTGTTCATGCCGCCGATCTCGATCGGCATGATCGCGATCGGCTTCTCACCCAGATAGCTGGCGAGCGCCTTCACCGCACCGATGAACTCGGTACCTGCCGGGATCTTCTCGACGATCACCGTCGGGGCGCCGATCACCGCGACCGACAGCACCCGCCCGTCGGGCGGCAGGTCCTTCGCGGCGACCACCTTGATGGGGCCGAAGTCTTCGATCGCCTGCCGCACCATCAGCCGCGCGATGTAGGGATCGCCGCCACCGCCGGTACCGAGCAGGGTCGCGCCGAGGGTCAACTCGTCGATGTCCTCGATCGTCAGCTCACGCATCGGATCCTCCTTCAGTGGTGGATGAGGTGAGACGAAACCTAGACGCGCGGCATCCCCGAGCTACATAGGCGCTGCGCCCATCCATGAGGGTGGAAATGGGCACTACGCCCAAGCCGACGGGCTGAGGCATTGGTGAGGCCGAGCCGGGCGGCGGACGTGGGTACGCGGGAGCGGCCCACATTGGTAGCCCGTTTCTGGCGCCCGTAGCCCGAATTGTCCGGCGCGGCGCGCCAATAACGGGCTACCCCTACCCGCGCTCAGTCGGGCGGCGGAGGTGGGTAGCCCGTTTCTGGCGCCCGTAGCCCGAATTGTCCGGCGCGGCGCGCCAACAACGGGCTACCCCTACCCGGGCTCAGTCGGGCGGCGGAGGTGGGTAGCCCGTTTCTGGCGCCCGTAGCCCGAATTGTCCGGCGCGGCGCGCCAACAACGGGCTACCCCCTGGGCCCGCAGTCGCGAGGTGGGTCGGGTCGGCCGTGCCTGACCGGTCCGGGCCGGTCCGGCTGGCACTCTGGAGGCATGCGTGCCCGATATCGACTTGCCCTGCTCGGCGCGGCAGCCGTGCTCGCCGCCGGCTGCGGCGCCAACCTGGCCGCGCCGAACCCGACCGGCGTCGGTACCTCCGGGCCGGCGCCCAGTTCGGCCTCGACGGTGTCGTCAACCTCGTCCGGCCCGGCGGTTACGGTGCCGCAGCTGTCCGGCTCGCCCACGACCGACAGCAGCTCGAGCAGCAGTCCCAGCGGCACCGCGTCGTCCAGTGCGTCGTCCAGCCGGAAGGCCGGTACAACGGTCAGCACCCCCGGCCCGGCCGGTGGCGGCTCGAAGCCCCCGGTCACGGTGACCGTGACGACCCGCCCGCCGGGTTCCGCCCTCAGCACGCCCGCGGGCTCCACCACCACCGAGTCGCTGCCACCGCTGACGGTCACCGACACGGTCACGGTCCAACCGAGACCCCCGGCCACCACCCGCCGCCCCACCACCCGGCGCCGACCGACCCCGACCACCAAGAACAACGGCGGCGGCGGCTCGATGACCCGCAAGACGGTGGTCATCGACCCGGGCCACAACGGTGAGAACCACAACCACCCCGAGATCATCAACCAGCTGGTGCCGGCCGGGCTCGGGCAGACCAAGCCGTGCAACACCACCGGCACCGAGACCAACGCGGGGTATCCGGAGTACGACTTCACCTGGAACGTGGCCCAGCAGCTGAAGGCCGCGCTGGAGGCGAAGGGCATCACCGTGGTGATGACCAGGAATTCCAATGGCGGGGTGGGGCCATGCGTCGACAAGCGCGCCGCCATCGGCAACGACAACGAGGCCGACGCCGTCATCTCGATCCACGGCGACGGTGACGACGCGTCGGCCGAAGGCTTCTACGTGATGACCGCGGGCCAGCCGGCGGCCGGGGCCATGCCCACTGAATCCACCCGACTCGCCCACGATGTGCGGGACAGCCTGGAGAACGGTGGGCTCTCGCCCAGCAACCACCTCGGCGAGAACGGCCTGTGGACCTCCCGCACGGATCTGGCGGGGCTGAACCTCTCGCTGCGGCCGACGGTGATGATCGAAGCCGGCAACATGCGCAACGACGCGGACGCCGCGATGATGTCGTCCGCCTCCGGCCAGCAGAAGGTGGCCGCCGCTCTGGCGACCGGCGTCATCCAGTACCTGGTCGGCAACTGAGCCCGGCCGGTTGCTGAACCGAACCGGGACCAGCGCGGGTCAGACCACCTCGAGTGGCACGGAGTGCGGGCGCAGTTGCCCGGAGGCGATCTGCGCCGCGTAGTGGCACGCCACCCGATGGCCGGCCTTGAACTCGACCAGGTCGGGGCGGTCGGTGTCGCACAAGGTGTCCTGGCGCCAGGGGCAGCGCGTGTGGAACCGGCAACCGCTCGGCGGGTTCGACGGCGACGGTAGGTCGCCGGCGAGCAGGATCCGCTCCCTGGTGTCCTCGACCACAGGGTCGGGCACCGGCACTGCGGACATCAGTGCCCGGGTGTACGGGTGCAGCGGATCGTTGTACAGGTCGAGAGAGTCGGCCTCCTCGACGAGCGATCCGAGGTACATGACGCCGACCCGGTCGGCGATGTGCCGGACCACCGCGAGGTCGTGGGCGATCACCAGATAGGTCAGGTTCAACTGCTCCTGCAGGTCCTCCAGCAGGTTGATCACCTGAGCCTGCACCGACACGTCCAGCGCCGACACCGGTTCGTCGGCGACGATCAGTTCCGGATTGACGGTGAGCGCCCTGGCGATGCCGATGCGCTGTCGTTGGCCGCCGGAGAACTCGTGCGGGTACTTGCGCAGGGCGCTGGCCGGGAGCCCGACGGCGTTGAGCAGTTCGCGCAATCGGGCGCCGGTGCCGCCCTTGCCGGTGTCGAGATCGTGCGCCTTCATCCCCTCGACCAGCAGCGACTGGACGGACTGGCGGGGGTCGAGCGAGCCGAGCGGGTCCTGGAACACCATCTGCATCCGCCGCCGGGATCGGCGCAGCTCCTCGCCCTTCATCGTGGCGATGTTCTGCCCGTCGAACAGCACGTCCCCGTGGGTGGGCTCGATCAATCGCAGGATCGCCCGCCCGAGAGTGGTCTTGCCGCAGCCTGATTCGCCGACCAGGCCGTAGGTCTCGCCGCGCCGCACCGCCAGCGACACTCCGTCCACCGCGTAGACGTAGCCGACCGTGTGGTCGATCAGGATGCCCTTCTTGATCGGGAAGTGCACCTTCAGGTCGTTGACCTCCAGCAGCACGTCCGCATGCGCGGTCGCAGCCGAGAGCTCGGCAGCGGTGGCGCTGCCCTGCGCCACATCGGCCGGGGTCGGCGCACCGGTGGGCGACACCGCATCCGGGTCGTGGCCGCCGAACAGATCGTCGTCGGTGCTCATCGCTCGCTCCGCTCGGCACTCATCGCTCGCTCCGCTCGGTGCTCATCGCTCGCTCCGCTCGGTGCTCATCGTGCTCGCTCCGCTCGGTACTCATCGCTCGCTCCGCTCGGCACTCATGACTCGCTCCGCTCGGGTCCGACGCCGGGCAGCGCGCCGAGCGCGACCGGCTCGACGGGGTTGTGGCAGCGCAGCTGCCTGCGGTTGCCCACCAGCTCCGGCGCCACGTCGCGGCACACGTCGATCTCGTTGCGGCAGCGCGGCGCGAACGCGCAGGCGTGCTCCCACGGGATGTTGTCGTTCACCGAACCCGGGATCGGGGTCAGCCGCTCGCCCGGCGGCGCGTCCAACCGCGGAATCGACTCCAACAGACCGTTGGTGTACGGGTGGCGCGGGATCTCGAACAGTTCGTGCCGCTCGGCCCGCTCGACGATCTTTCCGCCGTACAGCACGTTGACCTCATCGCACAGGCCGGCAACCACGCCCAGGTCGTGGGTGATCATCACCAGCGCGGTGCCGTTCTCGACCACGAGATTCTTGAGCAGGGCGAGAATCTGCGCCTGGATGGTCACGTCCAGAGCGGTGGTCGGCTCGTCGGCGATCAGCAACCGGGGCCGGCAGGCCAGCGCCATGGCGATCAGCGCGCGTTGCCGCATGCCGCCGGAGAGCTGGTGCGGGTACTCCTTGAGGCGCCGGGTGGGATCCGGGATGCCGACCTGGTCGAGCAGGTCGCGCGCCTCGACCATCGCCTTCGACCGCTTCATCCCGCGGTGCCGTTCCAACACCTCGGTCACCTGGATGCCGATGGACACCACCGGGTTCAGACTCGACAGCGGATCCTGGAACACCATGGCCAGATCGCGACCCCGCCGGTCGCGCATCTTCTCGATAGGCAGCGCGAGCAGGTCGGTGCCGTCGAAATTGACCGTGCCGGTGACGGTGTTGCCGCGCCTCGGGAGCAGCCGCATGATCGCCAGCGAGGTCACCGACTTGCCGCAGCCGGATTCGCCGACCAGGCCGACGGTCTGGCCCGGCGCGACATCGAAACTCACGCCGTCGACGGCGGTGAATGCGTCGACCCCGCGCCGCTTGAACTGGACCTTCAGATCACGGACGGACAGCAGGCTTTCGGCCACCACGGTCACCGCCGGTTCTTCGGATCGAGGGCTTCCCGGAGCGACTCACCGAGCAGGGTGAAGCCGAGGGCCACCACGATGATGCAGGCGGCCGGCCAGAACGCCAGGCCGGGGTGGGTGTCGATCCGGTCCTGCGCCTCGCCGAGCATCTGGCCCCATTCGGGCTGGGACACGTCCTGGGAGCCGAGGCCCAGGAAGGACAGCGCCGCAGCATCGAGGATCGAGACCGCGGCCACTACGGTGGCCTGCACGATCACCGGCCCCATCGAGTTGGGCAGCACGTGCCGGAAGACGATGACGCTGTTCTTGACCCCGAGCGCCCGGGCGGCCAGCACGTGGTCGGATCCGCGCTGGCCGAGCATCTGGCCGCGCAACAGCCGGGCGAACACCGGGATCTGGGCGATCGAGACGGCCAGGATCACCGTCGTCAGGTTGGGGTTGGCGAACAGCACGGCGATCGAGAAGGCCAGCAGGAACGACGGAATGGACAGCATGACGTCGACGACCCGCATCAGCACGGAGTCGACCCAGCCGCCGAAAGCACCGGCCAGAATGCCGATGGTCATGCCGCCGACCAGCCCGATCAGGGTGGCGAAGACGGCCACGAGCAGGGTCTGCCGGCTGCCCAGCACCAGACGTGAGTAGAAGTCCCGCCCCTGGGTGTCGCCACCGAGCGGGAAACCCGGTTGCGGCGGGGCGATGGTGTTGCGGGCCCGGGAGGTCTGCTTGATCAGCAGCTGCTCGGCCGGGTCGTGCGGCGCCAGCCACGGCGCGATGATCGCCAGGATGATGAAGGCAACGATGATGACCGCGCCGATCCAGAAGATCGGGCTGACCTTCAGCCTTTTCCAGGCGTCGGCCAGGATCGAGTCGCCGGCCTCCTCCGGTTGGATGACCGCAGTGTTGGCCAGGGCGTCGATCCGGTCGCGGCGGGTCTTGAGATAGCTCATCGCGGCACCCCCCTCACCTGGTCCTGATCCGTGGATCGATGACCGCATAGAGCAGGTCGACGATGGTGTTGACGATCACGAAGGTGGCCACCGACGCGAGAATGCACACCTGGAAGACCGCGAAGTCCTTCTTGGTCCACGCGGTGGCCAGGGCCTCGCCGAGACCGGGATAGGCGAAGACCTTCTCGGTCAGCACCGCGCCGGCGAGCAGCGCTCCGGTGGACAGTCCGGCCACGGTGACCACCGGCAGCATCGCATTGCGCAGGATGTGACGGCCGCGGATCACCCTCGTGGTCAGCCCCTTGGCCTCGGCGGTCCGGATGAAGTCCTCGTTCTGCACCTCGAGCACCGAGGAGCGGGTGATCCGGAAGATGATCGCGAACGGGATGGTGCCGAGCGCGATCCACGGCAGGATCAGGTGCTTGACGCTGTCCCAGGCCGCATCCCACTCCCGGGTCAGCAGGCCGTCCAGGATGAAGAAGCCGGTCACCCGGGTGGCATCCATGTCCGGGGACTGCCGGCCGGACGGCGGCAGCCAGCCGAGCCGGACCGCGAAGATCCATTTGAGCAGGAACGCCAGGAAGAACACCGGGATGGCGACCCCGATCAGCGAGCCGATGATGCCGGCGTTGTCCAGCCAGCCGCCCTTGTGCTGGGCGGCCACATAGCCGAGCGGGATGCCGAAGACCAGGGCCAGCACCATGGCGCCGACGGCCAGTTCGATGGTGGCCGGGAACCGGTCGCCGAACACTTCCAGTGCCGGTGTACCGGGCGCCACCCCGGTCGAGGTGCCGAAGTTGCCGTGCAGCACCCGCCCGAGGTACTTGAAGTACTGCACGATCAGCGGCTGGTCGAGGCCCATCACCTGACGCAGTTCGGCGGCCTTCTCGGGAGTGGCCCGGTCGCCCAGCAACGCCGAAACGGTGCCGCCGGGCAGCGAGCGGAGCCAGAGAAAGAGGAGAAACGACAGCACCAGCAGGACCAGGACCACCTGCAGGAGCCGGCGGATCGTATATCGGAGCACAGGCAGCTACCTCCGTGCGGGACGCGACGGCGGGCACCGGGGTCAGTCCGGTGCCCGCCGCAGCAGTGGATCGTCAGCCGGTCTTGGTGACGTTCCAGAACTTCTCGTCCGTCAGCGGGCTGGGCACCACGCCTTGGACGTTCGCCGCGAGCACCAGGGCGGGCGGCGAGTGCGAGATCGGAACGGCCGGCAGCCATTCACCCATCAGGTTGTTGTTCAGCGCCACGTACAGCGCGTTGCGCTTGGCTGCGTCGGGCTCGGAGTCGGCGGCCTTCAGGTCGGCAGTCAGGGTCTTGCCCCACGGCGACTGCTCGGTGCCGAACCGGTTCGGGGTCCGGGTGAAGAAGGTGCCGATGAAGTTGTCCGGCGTGTTGTAGTCGCCGGTCCAGCCGAGCAGGAACAGGTCCGGCTTCTGGGCCTCGACGCCGTCCAGGTAGCCGCCGTTCCAGGGCTTGGACGACTCGTTGACCTTGATCCCGACAGCCTCGAGATCGGTCTTGAACGCGGTGAAGACGCTCTTCGGGTCCGGCATGTACGGCCGGCTGACCTCGGTGGGCCACCAGAAGTTCAGGGTCAGGTCGGTGGCGCCGGCCTCGGCGAGCAACGACTTCGCCTTGTCCGGGTCGTACGGGTACTGGGTGACGTCGTCGGAGTAGCCGTCGACGGTGTTCGGGTAGAACTCCTTGGCCACCTCGGCGCCATCGGGCAGCTGCGAGCTGACGAACTGCTCACGGTTCAACGCGTAGGCGAGCGCCTGGCGCACCTTGAGGTCCTGCAGCTTCGGGTTGTTCTTCTGGTTGATGCCCATGTACAGGATGTTGAACGCCGGACGGATCGCGACGTTGAAGCCCGCGGACTTCAGCTGGTCCCAGTCGGCCGGGTTGGGCAGGTCGTAGCCGTCGATGGTGCCGGCCTGCAGCTCCTGCTTGCGCGCGGTCTCGTCGGCGATGATCTTGAAGATGATCTTCGCGGGCTTGGCCTTCTCGCCCCAGTAGTCGTCGTTGCGGACCAGTTCGACGGTGTTGTTCGCCTTGTCGTACTTGGAGAACTTGAACGGCCCCGTGCCGGTGGGGTTGTCCGTCGCGTAGGCCGGGTAGATGAACGAGTCACCTTCGGCCTTCACGTCGTTGGCGTTGAACTTCGCCAGTGCGGTCGGCGACTGGATGGAGAACGACGGCAGGCCGAGGATCGCCGGGAACTTGGAGGTGGCGGCGGTCAGGCTGATGACGGCGTTGGTGCCGTCGGCCTTGCAGGCCTTGTACAGCGACGGGATCACCGCGCCGGACTCGTCCTTCTGGCCCTTGAACCCGCCCATGGTGTCCGACCAGTACTGCGCCTGCGTGGCACCGGCGCCGGACTGGTTGTACATCCGGTCGAGGTTGTAGCAGACCGCAGCGGCGTCCAGGTCGGTGCCGTCGGTGAACTTGACGCCCTGACGGATCTTGAAGGTCCAGGTCATGCCGTCCGAGGAGTCCGTCCAGGACTCGGCGAGCAGCGGCTCGACGTCTGCGGTGCCGGCCTTGAAGCCGACCAGGCCCTCCTGCATCTGCCGCACCACCCGGAAGGTCTCACCGTCGGTGGCGTACAGCGGGTCGAACATGGAGGGGGCGCCGGCGGCGCCGAAGATGAAGGTCTGGTCGGTCTCGCCGGCAGTCCCACCTCCGGAGCTCGACGCAGCGGGTGCGCTGGACTCGCCGGCGCTGGACTCGGCGGCGCTGGAACTGGCCGGCGGGGCCTCGGAGCTGCCGGTCTCGGCAGCGGATGACGCGGAGCTCGGAGCCGAGCTGGCCGCGTTGCTGCGTGGTCGACGCATTGTCGCGATTCGAACTGGCACAGGAGGCCAGCGACACAGCCACAGTGGCGGCCAGTCCTGCCACCACCCAACGTTGACGCCTCACGCTCTGTTACCTCCAGGTTGTCGTCCGCCCGGGAACGATCCCGACCGGGTGCCGCAGTGACCGGAGCGGGAGCCCTGGGCGCCTTGGCGATAGCACTGGGTCAGCGGCGCGCGGCACAGCCGGGCGCCCAACTTGGGGGAACCGTAGCCGTCCGGCTCTCCGACCGCCTACCCCCTTGATCCGATCGTTACCCGTGATGTCGCTCCGTTGATCATGCGAATCTGCACCGTTTCGGCGGCGCATCCGGAGATCTTCCCGGCGGGTCGCGGGCCGGACGGCATGATCGACGTCATCCGGGGATCGGATCTTTCGGGCACTTTCCTCGGCTACCCGGTTCGGCGACGGCCCTCCGCCTGACTACGGTGGCAGCGAGGGCGCGAGCCCGCCGACCTGCCTTGTGAGAAGGAGTCCGCGCGATGAGCACTGCCACCGGATGGCCCGGCCTGAACGCACCGCTGTCGGAGGCGGACCCCGAGGTGTTCGGCTACGTCACCGACGAGTTGCACCGGCAGCAGCAGACCCTGGAGATGATCGCCAGCGAGAACTTCGCGGCGGTCGCCGCCATGGAGGCCCAGGGCAGCGTGCTGACGAACAAGTACGCGGAGGGATACCCCGGCCGCCGCTACTACGGCGGGTGCGAGAACGTCGACAAGATCGAGAGCCTGGCGATCGCCAGGATCAAGGACCTGTTCGGCGCCGGCTTCGCGAACGTCCAGCCGCACTCGGGCGCGCAGGCCAACGCCGCCGCCATGCAGGCGCTGATCCGGCCCGGTGACACCATCCTGGGTCTGTCGCTGGCGCACGGCGGCCATCTGACCCACGGCATGCGGATCAACTTCTCCGGGCTGCTCTACAACGTGGTGGCGTACGAGGTCTCCAAGGAAGACCACCGGATCGACATGGACCAGGTCGCCGCGCTGGCCAGGGAGCACACGCCGAAACTGATCATCGCCGGCTGGTCGGCCTATCCGCGGCAGCTCGACTTCGCCCGGTTCCGGGAGATCGCCGACGAGGTCGGCGCCTACCTGATGGTCGACATGGCGCACTTCGCCGGGCTGGTCGCCGCCGGGCTGCACCCGAGCCCGGTGCCGCATGCCCACGTCACCACCACCACCACGCACAAGACCCTCGGCGGCCCACGCGGCGGCGTCATTCTCAGCAACGACGCCGACATCGCCAAGAAGATCAACTCGGCGGTCTTCCCCGGTCAGCAGGGCGGTCCGCTCGAGCACGTGATCGCCGCGAAGGCGGTGGCGTTCAAGATGGCCGCCGACCCGGCGTTCACCGAGCGGGCCGGCCGCACCATCCGGGGCGCCCAGATCCTCGCCGAGCGGCTGACCGCGCAGGACGTCGAGGACGCCGGGATCACCGTGCTCACCGGCGGCACCGATGTGCACCTGGTGCTGGTCGACCTGCGCAACTCCGACCTCGACGGGCGGATGGGCGAGGACCGGCTGCACGAGGTCGGCATCACCATCAACCGCAACGCCGTGCCGTTCGACCCGCGGCCGCCGATGGTGACCTCCGGGTTGCGCATCGGCACCCCGGCGCTGGCCACCCGCGGTCTCGACGACGCGGCGTTCGCCGAGGTCGCGGACATCATCGCGACCGCCCTGGTCGCGCCGGTGGGCGACCTCGATCCGGCGGTGAAGTCCTCGCTCGTGGCACGGGTCTCCGCGGTCGCGGACGCGTTTCCGCTCTACCCGAATCTCTGACCCTCTCCTACCGCGCTCGCTCCGAGCCGCGCGCACTCCGAGGCCAGGGTTGCCGCGCACCGAGAGCATGAGTGTTCGAGGTTCGGGCGTTCTGGACCAACTGCCCTCGGTGCGTGAACCGTCGATACCGACCGGCAGCACCGACCGTCAGCGGAGGTCGGCGGGGGCTGGGGCAAGGGCGGGGCTGCGGCCCTCGGCCGGATCACCAGGAGCGCGACGGCGATGACGGCGGAAGCCGCCGCGATGACGGTGCCGGTGATCAGCACCAGGTTCAGTCCGGACGCGCTGGCCAGGTGCGCGGTGTCGGCGACCAGCTGCTGCATGGGGACCGGCACCGCCTGCGCGACCTGGACCCCGGCCCCGGACGCGACCGCATCGGCAATGTCGGATGCCGACTGCGCCGGCACCCCGGCCCCGGTCAGCCCACCGTTGACCAGTGAACCGACCCGGTGCGCGAAGAGGGCCCCCAACCCGGCCACTCCGGCCGCGACGCCGATCTGCCGGAACGTGTTGGCAGCGCCGGTCGCCATCCCGGCCCTTGCCGGTGGCACCGCGGCCAGGGCCGCCTGCGAGAGCACCGCGGAGGTGACGCCGAGGCCGACGCCGGCGATGATCGATCCGGGCAGCAGGTGGGTCCAGTCGGAGCCGACGTCCAGCCCGGTCATGGTCCACATGCCGATCGCGATCAGCACCGCACCGCTGGGCACCAGGATGGCCGGGGCGACCCGCTGGCTCAGCCGGGCGGCCACCGGGGCGGCGATGAACGAGGCGCCGGTCAGCGGCAGGAACCGGAGCCCGGTCTCGAACGGCGTCAGGCCCAGGGTGTTGATCAAGTAGAGCGCCATGTAGGTGGTGGCCGCGACCAGGCTCGCGGTGATCCCGAATGCCACCACCGCGATAGCGGCGAACGACGGCCGGCGCAGCAGTTCCAACTCGAGCATCGGCTCCGGCGTGCGGGACTCGCGGATCAGGAACGCGGTCAGCAGCACCACGGTGGCACCGGCCAGCCCGAGCACGGTGGCCGAGGTCCAGCCGAGGTCGTTGCCCTGGATCAGCGCGAGGACTCCGGCGACCAGACCAGCGGAAAGAAAGATCGGTGCCGGGCCAGTCGGCCTTGCGGGCTATCGGGGAGCGCGACTCGGGCAGCAGCCGCCAGGCCGCCACCAGCGCGGCGATCCCGACCGGGACGTTGATCAGGAAGATCCAGCGCCAGCCCGGACCGTCCACCAGCGCGCCTCCGACCAGCGGGCCGATCGCGGTCGCCGCGGCCAGCACGGCGCCGAACACGCCGATCGCTCCTGCCCGTTTCTTGAGGTCCGGGTAGGCGTTGGCGATCAGCGGGAGTCCGACACCGAACAGCAGCACCGCCCCGATTCCCTGCACCGCCCGCACGATGGTGAGGGTGAGCGCGTCACCGGCCAGCGCACAGCCGGCCGACGCCGCCGTGAAGACCGCCATCCCGATCAGGTAGAGCCGGCGCCGGCCGAGTCGGTCGCCGAGAGTGGCGGCGGTGAGCAGCAGGCCGGCGACCGGCAGCGTGTAGGCGTCGATCACCCACTGCAGGTCGGACAGCGACGCGTTGAGCTCCGCCTTGATGCTCGCCATCGCAGCGATCGTGATGGTCATGTCCAGCATCAGCATGAACATCGCCGTGCAGACGATCGCCAGCGTCGCACCGGGTCGGAGCGGGAGGGCCACGGCCGGGCCCGACCGGGCAGGCTGGAGGGTGGAGACCGGAACGGACATCGGGCACTCCTGGCAATAGGCTACGGATGTAGTGCAAACGGCGCAGGTTAGGTGTACACCTGTAGCGCTACGGCCGTCAATCAATTTCTTCGGGCAGGATGAGGCCGCGTGATCTCTACGGGAGGCAGGGCATGAACGGTTCTCCGCTCCTCGACGGCTGCGGGGATGCGCTGCCCGGCGAGCCGGTGGCCCGCCGGACCCCGGCGACCCGCGGCGGCGGCGATGCGCTGCGGGAGGAGATCCTGCGCGCGACCGAGGACATGATGGCCGAGACCGGCGACGTCTCAACGGTGACGCTGCGGGCGGTCGCCCGTCGCGTCGGCGTCGCCGCCACGTCGATCTACCTGCACTTCAAGGACCTCGACGAGCTGCTGGTGGCGGTGAAGCGACATCTGTTCACGGAGCTCGGCGACCGGCTGGAGAAGACCGCTGACGCGTCCGGCTCCGACCCGGCCACCCGGTTGCGGGCCATCGCGCACGACTATGTGCGGTACGGCCTGGCGAACCGTGGCGTGTACCGGGTGCTGTTCACCCCGGTGCGCACCCTTCCGGTCGAACCGGAGCTGAACTACATCGGCTCGGAGGCGATGAGCCGGCTGATCCGGAACACCAGCGCGTTCCTCGGGTCGTCCCCGGACGGCCCGGAGGCGCAGCTGTTGGCCGTGCACATCTGGACCGCGCTGCACGGCGTGGTGCACCTGCGCGGATGGATGCGGGCGTTCCCGTGGCCGGAGCTGGACACCGAGGTGGACACCCTGATGGACCGGTTGCTCGCGCCCGGCTAACTGTTCCGCGGGCGGCGGATCACGATGGTCCCGTCCCGCAGCGGCTGGTCGCCGGGGGACGGTGCCGGCTCCACCCGCTCCGCCTGGACCTCCACGATGAGCCGCGATCGGTGCGCCGCCGGATGCCAGATCTCGTCGAACGGCCCCAGCAGGCTGGACTGCGCCCTCTTCCACTGTCGCCGCTTCTCGGCCGACAGGGCCCAGGGCATCGCGATGAACGAGGCGAGCAGCAGCACGCTGAAGCCGACCACCACCACGGTGACGATCAGTGGTTGGCCGGCCAGCATGACTTCAGGGTAGAGCGGATGGTCCACGACCGGAAACGGGCTGAGAGTTTTGACGTGCGGAGACCCGGCGCGGACGCCTAGCGCTCGTTGGTTTCGAGCCGCTTCGCGCCGAGCCGGGTGGTGATCAGCTCGATCGCGACCTCCTCGGGGTCGCGCAGCGGTGCGGCGTCGGCGGCCGGCTCGTCGCCGTAGTCGTCGGGGATGTCGTCGTCATCGGGCGGCGGCGGGGTCTCCGCGGACGGCACCGGGGTGGCCGGTGCCCGGGTGGCCGGCGCCGGCACCGCCGCATCCGCGGCCTCGCACCGGATCGCCCAGTCCACCCCGAGCACCTCGTGCAGCGCGGCCTTCAGCAGGTCGGCGTTCGCCGGTTCGACCACCCGGCGGGCCATCCCGGCCGACGGCATGCTCAGTACCAGCGCGCCGCCGTCCACCCGGGAGACGGTCGCGCTCTCCAGCAGGATCTGGGTGGTCCGGCGACGCTTCTGCACCGCGGCGAGCACCTCGGCCCAGACCTTGCGCACGTCCGTCGAATCCAGCGCTCTGGGAGCTCCGGCCGGCGGTGAGCCGGTCGCGGCGGTTCCGTCGGAGGTTCGGCCTTGAGGGCCTGGCACCGGGTCCGGGGCTGCCCCGTCGGGTTCTGCCCGGCCCACCGCTGCCCGGTCCGCCGACGCGACGGTTCCGGTCGGAGCGGCGCCTCCGGTCGACGCAGCAGCTCCGGCCGAGGCATCAGCTCGGGTCGGCTCGGCGTCCCCGGTCGAGGCGGCTCGGCCGGTCTCCGCAGGCCCCGTCACCTCGGCGTCCGGTGGCGGCGTCCTGCGAGCGGCGGACGCCTTCGCCCCGCCCTGCGACGACAGCGTCGGCCGCTGGGGCAGACCGAGATCCGGTCCGTTCCGCCGCGCGGGCGGCCGCCCGGCGGCCGGTGCCGGTGGGGCCGGTGCCGGTCGTGGCCGATGGCGGGTCGACCGCCGGCTGCCGGGCGTTCGACTCGGGAGCCGGCCGGGTCCGGGACGGCGGCTCGGCCCGTCTCGTCGGGACGCGGTCGCGACGGCTCCGGCGCGGCGGCCGGACTGGAGAGCTCGGGTTCGTCGTCGAGGGGTGGCGCTTCAGCCGGTCGGGACGCCTTCGGACGCGCCACCGCCGCGGGCGGCTCCGGTGCCGCGCCGTCGGCCGCGATCGCGAGCCGGCGCTCGATCCGCTCCAACCGCTGCAGCAGGGCGCCGTCGCCGAGAGCTGCCGCAGGCAGCAGCATCCGGGCGCACATCAGCTCCAGGGTCAGCCGCGGGGTGGTGGTGCCGCGCATCTCGATCAGTCCGGTGTGCAGCAGCTCGGCGAACCGGGCTGCGGTGGCCGCGCCGAGCCGCTCGGCCTGCGCGACCATGGCGGTCAGCTGATCCTCGGGTGCGTCGATCAGCCCGTTCCCCGCGGCCTGCGGCACCTGGGCCAGGATCACCAGATCGCGGAGCCGCTGCAGCAGGTCGGCGGCGAACCGGCGCGGATCGTGACCGGCCTCGACCACCTTGTCGACGGCTCCGAAAACCGCGGCGCCGTCGGCCGCGGCCAGCGCGTCCACCATCTCGTCGAGCAGCGCGGCGTCGGTGACGCCGAGCAACGCGACCGCCTCGGCGTAGGTGACCCCCTCCGGCCCAGCCCCGGCCAGCAGCTGGTCGAGCACCGAGAGCGAATCGCGGGCGGACCCGCCGCCGGCCCGGATCACCAGGGGGAACACCGCCGGCGCGACCGCGACACTCTCCTCGGCGCAGAGCTTCTCGAGCAGCGTGCGCAGGGTCGCGGGCGGGATGAGCCGGAACGGGTAATGGTGGGTGCGGGACCGGATGGTGGTCAGCACCTTGTCCGGCTCCGTCGTCGCGAAGATGAAGACCAGATGCTCCGGCGGCTCCTCGACGATCTTCAGCAGGGCGTTGAAGCCCTGCGTGGTGACCATGTGCGCCTCGTCGATGATGAACACCCGGTACCGCGACTGGGCCGGCATGTAGAAGGCGCGGTCGCGCAACTCCCGGGTGTCGTCGACGCCTCCGTGGCTGGCCGCGTCGAGTTCGACGACGTCCAGCGAGCCGGGGCCCTCCGGAGCCAGCGCGATGCACGACTCGCAGACCCCGCACGGATCCGGTGTCGGGCCCTGCACACAGTTCAGCGACCGGGCGAGAATCCGCGCGCTCGAGGTCTTCCCACAGCCCCGCGGGCCGGAGAACAGGTACGCGTGGTTGATCCGGCCGGCCGCCAGGGCGGTGCGCAACGGCTCGGTGACGTGCTCCTGCCCGACGACCTCGGCGAACGTCGCCGGACGGTATTTGCGGTAGAGCGCCAGAGCCACGACAGCGACCCTACGCGGAGATCCCGACAGCACTGCCGGGCCGTCCTCGGGCGCTGGAGTACCGGACTCGCGGCTGCCTCGGGTGGGAATGAAGGGGACCCCCGCACCCGTCAGAGCTCCCGGACCCTTGCTGCCTTCCAGCCCTGGGGGAGTTAAGGAGATGGACGCCGCGGGGGTCCGCCGCCCAGTGTAACGGCGCAGCCCGGCGACGCCGAACGGTTCCGGACAGCCCGTCGCCCTGGACGAGATAGCCGTCCGGGCGGCGGCGTCGGCGGCGCTACCTGTCCGCGGTCGGTGTGGCCCGGCCCGGTCCGGGCGGTGCGGAGCAGGGTCCGCCAGCAGTTAGACTCTCCGGCGGAGGATTCGACTAGCGGCCTATGTCGCACGCTTGGAAAGCGTGTTGGGTGTCACAGCCCTCAGGGGTTCAAATCCCCTATCCTCCGCCAGTCAAGGCCCCCGGTGCGCGTGCCGGGGGCCTTCGGTCTCAGTTGTGGTCTCCATTGGCACCCGAACCGGTCCCTTCATCGACCCACAACGGACCGCCGACTTGGCCTGCTACCTGCCTGCGGATCGGGTCCGTGACGTGTTGGTATCTGGCTGCCATCGACGTGCTCGACCACCCTATGATGCCCATCACCGTCCGCTCTGGGACCCGAGGATCAGGAGCACCGTGGCCGCGGTGTGCCTCGCGTCATGCAGCCGGCCGTCCCGAACGCCAGCCTCTTCAGCAGCGCCTTCCAAATCCGGCATCCACATCGACGTCTGACCGGGTCAATCCCAGCACTTCACCTTGTCGTAATCCCAGGGCCACAGCGATCGCCCACGGGCACCATGGGGATGCCTACCGCGGCCGTGAGGCTTGCGCGTACCTCTTCAGGGTTCCTGCCGTCCTGTTGAGTCGTTGGCCCGGCTTGGTCAGCCCGCCTTGAACACAACGGTGTTCATCGTCCAGTAGGTCGACTTCCCTGTACCCACGCCGGCATTGGTGGTCGTCCCCGCCCCGACGAGGCGATCCTCGACAACGAATTCCATGTCGTTGGTCGGGCTGACGTTCACGCGGCCGGTGAAGCCGGCGCCCGCGGTCAGGGTGTCACCGAACCCGGAGTCGTTGTAGAAGCCCACAGCCAACTCGTTGGCACTCGCGGCGGCCGCTGTGGCGCCCGACTGCACCGTCGCGGCAGCCGTCCCGGTCTTGCCGATGGCGTGCGCCTGAACGTCGACTGCGGCCAAACCGGAGGCGGTTGACAGTCCGCCGTACTCCAGGGCGGCGATCCCGATGTCGGCGGTCGTGGTGGTGGTGGCGGTGATCGTGGGTTTGGTGCCCGTGGTCGCCGTGATCGGCGCCGTCCACACGGATTGCTCGGTTCCGTCGGCAGCGGCGAAGTGGGTCACCTCGGTGAATGCGTCACCGGCCGAGTCGATGACCGACTTGGCCGTGGCGTTCCCGGCGCTCCAGACGCCCACCTCGACGATGAGCCTATTGCCGGCAGTGACACCGGCCGTCGGGGTGACCGACAACGAACCGACATTGACCCGGTGGTCGCTGGCCTGCTGGACGAAGGCCGGAGTCGTTGCCACACCAGGGGTCACCGCGTTCGACGGTGCCGAGGCCGGGCCAGTCCCGACCACATTTGTCGCGCTGACCGTGAAGCTGTAGGCCGTTCCGTTCGTCAGCCCAGTGACAGTCGTCGCGTTGGCCGGCGGATTTCCACTGACCGTGACCGAATTCTGCGCTGTTCCGTTGACGTACGGGGTCAGCGTAAATGACGTGATCGCGGCGCCACCGTTGGCGGGCGCGAACCAGGACACGATGGCGGACCCGTTGGCCGCCGCCGCCGTGACGTTCGTCGGTGCGCCGGGCGTCGAGGGCGGAGCCGCCAGAATCTGCACCGGAGCGGACACCGACGGCACCCCCTGCTTGTTCAGAATGAACAGCATGTAGTAGCCGGGAGGTGCCGTCGAGGGCGACGTGGGCGACTGCACTGTCAACGATCCCGATCCCGCTGTGAAGCTGAGCGGCACGAAGTGTTGGTTCATGTCGACCTGGTGGGTGTCCGCGGCCAGGGAGACCAGGTTGACGCTGCCGATGGCGGCGGCGTCCGGGGTCGTCACGGTCATCGGCGCGCTGTAGCTGACCGCGGAGGTCGCCGAGGTGATGATCGGGCGAGCGCCGTTGAAAAGGTACGACGGCGAATAGATCTGGGTACTGAACTGGCCCGGATCACTCCCGGACTCGGGATGCCCGCCCCCGGAGATCATCACCCGGCCGTCTGGCATGAGCGCTGCGGTCGAGTGGTAATTGCGCGAAGTGGCGATGGGAGCAGCGGCCGACCAGGTTTCGGTTGTCGGGTCCCAGATCTCGGTCGGTAGGACACCAGTCTTGACGATGTTCTGATCGCTGGTGGCCTCGCCGCCGACCGAAAGGACGCGACCGTCGGCCAGCATGGTCAGCGTGTGATAGACCCGGTTCTGTGCCATCGGCGCGGTGGTGCGCCATGTTGGGGTCGGCGCCGTGAGGTCGATGACGGCGGTGGTGTTCGTCGAGTTGGTGGTGTTGATGACGCTGGGCGCCCCACCGCTGTACAGAATCTTGCCCGGCTGGTACATCACCGAGGATCCGTTGACCACACCGCTGGTTCCGACGGGTGTCCAGGTTTGGTTGTCGACGTCGAGGAAGAAGGATTGGTCCTCCGAGGGGCCGATTGTGAATACCTTGCCGTTCGGCGCGAGATATGAGAACGGGTACTCCTCCTCGTGCACCTGGGGGGTGGACACCCTGGACAGCAGGGTCCAGGCGTTCGTCGACGGGTTAAAGACCTCTGGGGTGTCCGCCCAGGTATTCGCATCCTTGGAGTTGCCACTGATGGCGACGTAGCGCCCGTCCGCCAGTTCGGTCAGCGTCGGGTACCAGCGATCGAGATTCATGTCGGCTGCCCGCGACCACGTCGATGTCGCCGGGTCGAAGATGGCGGTGTCCTTGATGCCAAGGTTCCCGCCCTTGAGGATGCCGTACCCGCCGATCGTGATCACCCGACCGTCCGGAAGATAGGCGTTGCCGGCGCAGAAGATGCTGTCGGGTGCGTCGACCTCGGTGTACGTGTTGGCGGCGGGGTCGAAGACATAGGTCGGCTGCGGCTGTTGCCAGCCGTCGAACTGGAGGAACTTCCCGTTGGGCAGCAGCATGTCATGCACCGCCACGATCGGTGAGGTGGCCAACGAGGTCCACTGACCGGCCGGTGACTGGCCGGGCGTCACCGCCGACGATGGCGCCGAGGCAGGTCCGGTTCCAAGGGCGTTGGTGGCGCGGACCGTGAAGGTGTAAGCGGTGCCATTGGTCAATCCCGAAATCGTCGTGGTCAGCGCTGGCGGGCTGATCGTCAGCGGCGGCTGCGCGGTGCTGCCGACGAAGGGCGTCACCGTGTACGAGGTGATCGGGCTGCCGCCGTCGGCCGGGGCGGACCAGCTCAAGGTTGCCGATCCGTTGCCCGGATTCGCGATGACCCCGGTCGGTGCGCCCGGGACGCTCGGCCCGGTCGTGGCGGCGGTCCGGAACACGATCGTGCTCATGAGCCAGTAGGTGTTCTTGCCCGTGCCGACGCCGCCGTTCGGGGTGTCGCCCGCCATCGTCAGGCGATCCTCGACCAGCAGTTCCATGTCACTGGTCGGGGCGACCGACACGCGTTTGGTCAGTCCATCGCCGGCCGTCAACGTGTTGCCGAACCCGGAGTCCGCATAAAAGGAGACGGCGAGCTCGTTCGCGCCGGTCACAGTGCCGGTGGCACCCGAAGACACCGTGGTCGCGGTGGCACTCCCGGTGAGCCCGGTCGCCTTGGCGATCGTGTCGACTGCAGAGTTGCCGCCGAGCATGGACAGGCCGCTGTACTCCACCGCTGCCACGCCGACGTCGGCTTTCGATGTAGGAGTGACTGTGATCGCCGGTTTCGTCCCGAACCCAGCGGTGATCGGCGCCGTCCACACTGATTGCTCGCTGCCGTCCGCAGCTGTGAAGTTGGCGATTTCGGTGTAGGTGTTGCCGGCGGCATCGGTCACCGATTTCGCGGTCGCATGCGCGGCGTTCCAGACACCGACCTCGACGATGAGCCTGTCGATCGTGCCCAATCCAGCGGTCGGAGTGACCTGGACGGATGCGACGTTGAGCTTGTGTGCGCTGACCTGCTGGACGAAGGCCGGTGTCGGCATGTCCGCCGATGCGCTCATGTGCGACGGGCCTGGCAGCAGGATCACGCCGAAGAGCAAGAGCGCGAGTGCGCTGGCCAAACAGATCGTTATTCGCACTCGGGCCCGCGACAATGTTGCCGGGACCTGCGACGGAGGCTTGAGCATTGTTCCCCCAGGCGGCGATCACATGCAGTGAACTGTCGATGGGAGCTTAGCGCTCAAATCGGACGAAGTCCTCTGCGAATGGGCTGATGTGCCTCGAATGGCGAAGCCGATTTCACTCTAGGCACTTAGGCGCTGCCGCCCGCCAAGCGGTCCGGCGCGTGCCTGCCGAATCTGCGCTCGGGTGCGACGTGCGCTTGACGGCGCCCCCTTCGTCGGCTCGGCGAGGGGCTTTCGCGTGACCAGCCAAAGCACGCAACGTCGATCAGGGAGTTGGCGAGCGTTAGGCGCCGCCGAACTCCGTCGATCCAACAGTTTCGGTGCCCGCTCCTCCAGACATGTCAGTTGTCGACCGGCTGGATGCCTCATTTGGCCAGCACCGCGTGGATCTGCGCCCTTCGATTGCGGCGGATCCCATCGAGCTTGGCCCGGTGCTGGACCAGCTCCCGCCGCCCTTGGACCGATCATCAGGACTCAAAGCCTCGTCCACGACGGCCAGGGCGGCCGAATGCGACTGCCCTGTATCAACATTCGTCCGCCCCGGAGATCCTGGACGCAGGATGAACCTGTTACCAGGATCGGGCGTGTGTGAGCACCAGGGTGGCCATCAGCCACACCGACCGTGCACCCGTGGCGACACCGGCGTTCGGTGTCCCGCCCAGGACGGCGGTCTGGTCCTCGACCAGGAACTACATGTCCGAGGCGGGTGAGACGTTGCCTCGCTGGGTGGACCCGGCACCGGCGGTGAGGGCGTCGCCGAACCCGGAGTCGAGGTCGAAGCCCAACGCGAGCTCGTTGGCCGCGGTGGTTGCTGCAGTCGCCCCGGACTGCACCGTGGCTCGCTGTCGCCCGTGCAACTGGCGCCCGTACGAGCGGTACCGAACCGGCTCTGGTAGCAGGAAGTGCGCACAACACGCCGCACCCACCCCGCGTGTCCCCAGCACAACCCGCTACCCCCGCGCGTTCGAACCTGCACAGGTAGCAGGAAGTGCGCACAACACGCCGACCCCACCCCGCGTGTCCCCACCACATCCCGCTACCCCCGCGCCGCCCCGCGCACGGACGGGAGCCACCGAGGCGAACCGGCCGAACCGGCGCGCCGAGTGGCAGATCCCTGGGAGATCGTCGAAGGTGCCCTGATGGAGTCCGCGGGGTATCAGCGCGACGAGACGCAGGCGCAGCGCCTCGACCGGAACTACGGCGAGCTGCTCCAGGAACTGCGGGTCGCCCAGGCCGGCGTCCAGATCCTCTTCGCCTTCCTTCTGACCATCGCGTTCCAGCAGCGGTTCAGCGAACTGACGGCGTTCCAGGAAGACCTCTACATCGTCACGCTGACTCTCTCGGCGCTCGCAGTCGTGTGCTTCGTGGCGCCGGTGGCCGCGCACCGGGTGGTGTTCCGGCGCGGCGTCAAGGATTCGCTGGTCACTTTCACCGGACGAACGGCGGCGGCCGGCCTGATCCTGCTCGGTCTGTCCGTGCTCGGCGCCGTACTGCTCGTCGTCGACCTGGTGCTGAGCCTGACCGCGTCGTTGATCATCGCCGGCGCGGTGCTGGTGCTGGCCGTCCTGCTGTGGATCGTCGTGCCGATCTCGTTGCGCGATCGGAACTGATCGGGGTCAGCTCTCGGTCGTTGCGATCAGCCGGTCGCCGTTGAAGGTGAGGGCGCGCGACCTGCCGCCCCACGTACCGACGCCGACGACCCGCTGGGCGCCCGGTGCCGACGGCGAGGCGTAGACGCCGGTCCAGGTGGTGCCGACCCGCTCGGCGAGGTAGGTCCGGTAGCTCCCGGACGTCCATCCCACCGCGACAGTCCCGGCCGCCACCACGATCCGCGGCCGTACCTGCTGGACCGCAGAGGTGCCGAACGTCTTCGAGGTGAAGCCGGACCCCGAATCCACCGCGGCGACCGTTCTGCCGTCACGGTTCCAGGTCACGTAGGTGGCGGCCGCGGTTGCCGCGATGTCGGGCCAGAAGTTGTTGATCCCGGCCGAGGCGAGCAGCTTCGAGCTCCAGACTCCCGGGGTGGTCGCCGACGCGATCATCAGGTCGGTTCCGGACGAGCCGCCGAAGTCTGAGCCGCCGCGGGTCCAGACCAGCTTCACCGGGTACGTCGGGCCCGGTCGGATCGTCAGGGCCGGGGCGCCGTCCCACAGCGGGTTCGTGGTGATCCGCTGCCGGCCGTGCAGCGAACCGCCGAAGGTGTACGCCTGGAACAGGTCCGTCTGGTCGAACTCGTCACCGGCGCTGCCGTTGGCCTTGACGTGCTCGCGCCAGACGGCCCACCAACGACCGCCGGACGCGACGATGTCGCCGGTGAGCAGGGAGCCGTCCGACCCGACCGTGGTGGACAGGGTGGTCGAGGCGCTGAAGGCGCCGGCGGCGGTCCGCTTGGCCACCTTCAGCGCCAGCCCCGGGTAGCTGACGTACAGCAGGTACGTGGCCGTGCTGTCCCACGCGGTCGCCACCGGGAAGCCCCGGTACGGCGTGGTCTGCCGGCTCCAGCTCGCTCCGGTGCCGGCGATGTAGGTGATCACCTGCGCGGTGTTGCAGGTCGATCCCCACAGGTTGACGAAGCCGCGGGTGTGCCCGGTGGAGTCCTGGGTGACCTCGGCGCTCGCCGAGTCCGGGGAGCAGACCGGGTCCACCACTGCCACCGGCGGTCCGAAGGGGCTGACCGCCCATGCGGGGGCGGCCGGCAACAGCACCAGCAGCAGCGGCACCAGTAGGACGGCCAGCCGACGCACCATCGTGTTCGATCTCCCTCGTGATGCCGGAACTCCCGTGCCGATCCGCTGGGTCGGGCGCCGCCAGGAGTCGCGACAGATCAGCCTGATACTCGCTGCCGACTCCGACGCTCCGCCCATCGCCCGGCTGTGAGGCCCCACCCGGGCACCCGCCGTCGACGGCCGATGACGCCGGGTAGCAGGGGCGTCCGCAGGTGCCGCGGCGTCGGCGTCATCCGCGGCATTCTTCCTCACCGGATGGGCGATTCGCGACGAAATCCCGGGCGGGTTGCGCCACGATGGGTCATGGCTGACGACAGCTGGGTGGATGCGGGCACGGGGGACGTCTGGTTGGGCAGCCGGGATGACGGCGGTCGGCCGGTGCCGGTTGAGCGCTCCGCATTGGAGGAGCTGCTGGTCTGCCTCGACCGGGTCCGACCGCCGGCCGGGGCGCCCGAGGAACACCGCAGCGACTGGTTCCGGCTCCGGGCCACCCTGCTCGACCTGGTGCGGCGCGGCACCGTCACGATCGATCCGGACTCCTCCCGCCTGGCCACCGGTCTGGTGGACGAGGCGCTGAGCGAGGCCGGCCTGATGTTCGCCCCGCCCGGATCGGCACCGCACCGCGGGCGGCACCGGAGCACCGAGCCGATCGACGGTACCGAGTCGCCGCGGCCGTCGGAACCGTTGTGGCGCAGCGCGATGGAGAACCTGATCCGGCGGTACTGCCGCGACTACCCCGGCGTGACGCCGCGCCAGGCCGTCCCCGCTCCGCCGGCCAGGTCCACCGATCCGCAGCGCTACCGGACCTACTTCCGGCTGACCGACCCGACCACCGGGGCCGGACCGGGAGCCGCCGCCCCGGCCGCGGACCGCGCTGTCTGGCACGCGCACCGGGCCGAGCAGCTGGAAGCCGTTGCCGCGCAACTCTTCACCGAAGGAAGCTGCGGCGCCGAGCTGGCCCGCAAGGCCGCCGCGGGGGCCCGGGCGGCGGCCCACCGGGCGGCCCTGGGCTACTGACCCGGTGCCGGAACCGCTGCGACTGATCGACGACGCCACGCCTCGGTCGGCCGTACAGCATGCCGCGCTCGGGCCGGCTCTACTCACCGCAGTCGTCCGGGACGGAGGCGGGGCGGCCCTGCGGGTCTACCGGCCACCGCCCACCCTGGCGTTCAGCGGCCGGGACTGCGTCGGCCCCGGGATCGTGCCGGCGGGCCACGCGGCCAAGGTGCTGGGGTTCGCGCCGGTCCGCCGCGGTCCGGGCGGTCGCGCCGCCGCGTACCACGGCGGGTGTCTCTGCCTCGATCACGTCAGTACGGAACCGCTGGGCCGCCGGCCGATCACCGCCCGATTCGCCGAGTTCGGCGCTCTGATCGCGGCAGCGCTGCGCACCGTCGGGGTGTCCGCCCAGGTCGGCCCGGTCCCGGGCGAGTACTGCCCGGGTGAGTTCAGCGTCAACGACGGGCACGGTCACAAGATCGTCGGCACCGCTCAGCGGCTGGTCGGCGGCGGGTGGCTGTTCTCGACGGTCGTGGTGGTCGACGATCCGGACCCGCTGCGGGAGGTGCTGGAGGCGGTGTACCGGGAGCTCGAGCTCGACTGGGACCCGTCGACGGTGGCCGCGGTGAGCACCACGGCCCCGGCGGTCGGCGTCGACCGGGTGCGGGAGGCGTTGCTCGCGGCCTATGCCGAGCGGTACGAGCTCGTGCCTGCCGTTCTCGATCCGGCGGTGGTGGACCTCGCGGTGCAGTCCGAGAGTCGTTATCTCGTTCCGGGTTTCGCCGCTGCCGGCTGACACCCGCTACCCCGACATCGCTGATCCAATGGCTCGATCTCACGGACAAATCGGACCGAATCGGACCAGTGGATCAGCGATCAGGCCAGGTCGCTGATCGACCGGTTCGGTGCGGCCGAGGGTGCGCTCCCCTGGGGTGTCCGGCCCGTCGGCCACAATGCACTCGGCACCACCGCGCGCCGCCACGCACTCTCCACCGCGCCGAGCCGACCGAGGAGGACCTGCCCGTGACCGATCCGATCTCCGTCACCATCACCGCCGTGCCGGTGCTGTCGTACGCGATGGCCTACAACCAGGTGGCCGTGGTGGAGCGGATCGAGATCGGCTGCGACCGCCCGGTGCGGGGCGCCACCGTCCGGGTCCGGATCGAAGGGGCTATCGGCCCGCTGGCGGAGCCGGTGGAACTGCTCGCCGATCTGGGCGGGACTACGGTGATCGGCGAGGTGCCGGCCCGACTCGACCCGGCCGTCATGGCGTCCGCCGCCGAGCAGCCCGGCAGCGTGCTCGTCGACGTGTTCGACGACGGCGCGATGCTGGGGTCGGCGGCCGTCGAGGTGCGGGTGCTGGCCGGCCGGCAGTGGGTCGCCGAGCCCACGTTGCTCGGGCTGGAACTGTTGTCCGCCTTCGTCCAGCCGCACGATCCGGCGCTGCAACCCGTGCTGACGTCGGCCCGGGCCCAGCTGGCCGCGGCCACCGGAGACGATGCGCTGCAGGGCTATCAGGTCGGTCCGGAACGGGTGGACGGCATCGCCGGCGCGGTGTACGACGCGCTCGCCGGAGCCGCGCTGCGGACGGTGGCGGCACCGGAGGGGTGGACCGGCCGCGGACAGCTGGTCCGCTCGCCGGCCGAGGTGCTGGCGGATCGACAGGGCACCTCGCTGGATCTGAGCCTGCTGCTCGCGGCGACCTTCGAGGCCGCCGGTCTGCAGCCGGTGCTGTGGATCACCGCCGACGCCGCCGTCGCCGGCTACTGGCGCGAGCCGCAGGCCCTGGCCGCCACCGCGACCACCGAGATCGCTGCCGTGGCGAACCTTGTCGACCTCTCGTTGATCAGGATGGTGGCCCCCGACTTCTCCCGGCCGTTCGCCCACGCGGTCGCGGAGCCCGTGCACAGTGTTCTGGGCGGCGATCTGGAACGGGTGACCGGGGTGGTGGACGTCCGGCAGGGTCGACGCGACGGCATCCGCGCGTTGCCGGTCCAGGCCGTCGGCCCGGACGGCACCAGCACCACCCTCGAGTACCAGCTGCCCACGGATTCCATTGCGGTGCAAGAGATCCGCGGCGACCCAGCACGGGCTGCACGCTCCGACGCCCCGGGGCGGGTCGAGCAGTGGAAGAACAGCCTGCTGGACCTCAGCCTGCGCAATCGGCTCATCAACTATGCCGGGCGGTCCGCGGTCGGCCTGACCGTCCCCGAGGGGCAGCTGGCCGCCATCGAGGACGCCGTCAACGCGGGCACCGCGATCGCGTTGCTGCCCAGCGACCAGGTGCCGAACGTGGCCCGCGAACGGGGCATCCGATTCGGCCGGGACCTCCCGCCCGACCAGCTGGCCGAGCAGTTCACCGCGCGCAGCGGCCTGTACACCGACGTGGCGGCCGAGGCCTACGACGCCCGGCTGCGCGGCCTCGCCTACAAGGCCCGCACCGTGATCGAGGAGACCGGCGCGAACAATCTCTACCTGGCGATGGGCACGCTGTCCTGGTCGCTGGACGGGCGGGAACTCCGGTCGCCCCTGGTGCTGGTGCCGGTACGGTTGACCCCACGAACCCGCCGCAAGGAGTACCGGCTCGAACTCGACGAGTCCGGCACCAGTACTCCGAACTTCTGTCTGCTCGAAAAGCTGCGCCAAGTCCATGGTCTCGTGGTACCGGGCATCGCCGAGCCGCTGGAGGACGGCGCCGGCATCGACCTGGACGGTGCGCTGCACGCGATGCGGACCGCGCTCGCCCGGGCCGGACTGCCCTACCGGGTCGAGCCGACCGCCGACCTGGCGATCCTGGCCTTTGCCAAGTTCCGGTTGTGGAAGGATCTGGACGAGCACTGGTCCGAGTTGTCGCGGAACCCCTTGGTGCATCACCTGATCCAGGCTCCGACCGAGCCGTTCCTCGATCCGGCGCGGAATCCCCCGAGCCCCGATCTGGACGCCCTGGCGCAACGGTGCCCGGTACCTGCGGACGCCTCGCAGCTGGCGGCGATCGCCGAGGCGGCCGCCGGTCGGACCTTCGTGTTGGAGGGGCCGCCGGGCACCGGGAAGTCGCAGACCATCACCAATCTGCTCACCCATGCGGTCGCCACCGGTCGGCGGGTGCTGTTCGTCGCCGAGAAGCGGGCGGCGCTGGACGTGGTCACCCGGCGACTCGCGGCGGTCGGCCTTGGGCCGTTCTGCCTCGACCTGCACGACAAGTCGTCCCGCCCGGCGGTGATCCGCGCCCGGATCAAAGCGGCGCTGGACTACCACATCTCGGGTGACCACCAGGGCATGGCGGCCGCCGCAGAGCAGCTGGAATCGTCGCGCCGGCGGCTGGCGGCCTACGCAACCCGGCTGCACGAGCCGAACGCCGCCGGACTGTCGTACTACTCCGCGCGGACCGCGAGTCTGGCGATCGGCGAGGACGTGGTCCCGATGCCGCTGCCTCCGACGTTGGTGGTCACCACCGGCGCGACGCAGCAGATCCGGACGGTGCTGGCCACCCTGATCGACGTCGCCGACCCGGCGCAGCCGCGGCCGGACCATCCCTGGGCGTTCGCCGACCCGGCCGCGCCGACGGGCGCAGACCCCGGCGCGATCCGGGCCGCCGCCGTGGAGTTCGACGCGTCCGTCGCGGGGCCGATCACCGGCCCGGAGGTGGCCGCCGTCCTCGGGGTTGCCCGGACCCCGGGCCAGCTGTACGCGCTGTCCCGCTTCGCGTCCGGCTGGGCGCAGAACCTGGTGCTCCTCGACGAGGTGGGCTCGGACGCGTGGCGGATCGCCGCCCAGCACCACCAGCAGGCCGCCCGGTCGTTCGCCGCGGCGCCCCACCCGATCCTGGAAACCGTGACACCCCAGGCGATGGCGCTGGACGTCGACGAGCTGCACGCGCAGGCGTTGGCGGCGGCCGGCTCCGGCTTCTTCGGCCGCCGCGGACGGCAGCAGGCGGTGATCGCCCAGCTCGCGGGAGTGCTGCGGCAGCCCGTCGACCGCAAACGGCTCACCGCACTCACGGCGCAGCTGGTCGCGCTACGGCAGGACATCCGGAACCTGGCCGACGGAGCCGGTGCGCTGCCGGGCATCGGCCTGCCGCCGGACTGGAATCCGCTGACCGTCGAGGGTGCCGCGCTGCTGGACGACCAGATCGGTTGGTACACGTGGGCCGCGGAGGCGGTGCGGATCCGACAGGGTGACGGGCGGCCGCTGCCCGATCCGCCGCAGTTCACCGTGGCGCTGCGGGATTTCCTGTCTTCCGGCAGCACCGCGTCGGTCGGCGACCGCGCAGTGCTGTCCCGCATTGCCGAGGCCGGCCTGGCGCTGAGCCGCGCGGTGGACTCCGCCGATCCGGGCTTCGACCGCTGGTCGGGTGATCTGGGGTTGCTCGATCGCTGGCAGGCAACTGCCCAGGCGCGCGGCCTGGTCGATCCGGGCGTGCCGTCGCTGCGTCGGTGGTTGGCGCTGCTCGCGCACCTGGTGCCGCTGCGGACCGCCGGCGCCGAAGAAGCCCGACAGTTGTTGCTCCGCGGGCAGATCGACGCCGGAGACGCGGTGGCCGCGTTCGATGCCGGGGTCGCCGCGGCCTCCACCCTGGAGCGGGCGGCAGCAACCGGGTTGGACGGATTCGAGCCGTCCGCGCAGGCCCGGTTCATCCAACGGTTCACCGGCGCGACCGCCGAGGTACGCCGGCAGCTGGTGACGGCAATCCCGGAGCAACTGCTCTCGTCCCGCAGTTTCGACGCCGGTGCGCTGCTCGGCCAGGTCGGCGAGCTGCAGCGGGAGTTGGTCAAGCAGCGGCGCGGACTGCAGGTTCGCGGGTTGCTCAGCCGTTACGGCGAGCTGATCACCGCGATCATGCCGTGCATCCTGGTCTCCCCCGACTCGCTGTCCCGGTATCTGCCACCGCAGTCCGGGCAGTTCGACCTGGTGGTGTTCGACGAAGCGTCCCAGATCCGGGTCGCCGACGCGGTCGGGGCGATGGGCCGCGGCAACGCTGTTGTGGTGGTCGGCGACAGTCGGCAGATGCCGCCGACGTCGTTCGCCGAGCCGTCCTCGGATGCCGGTGACGGCCAGAGCCTCGACGACGCCCTCGGGATTCCCGACGAGGAGTCGATTCTCACCGAGTGCGTGCAGGCCAGGGTGCCGCAGCGGTGGTTGTCGTGGCACTACCGCTCGCAGGACGAGGCGCTGATCGCCTTCTCCAACCGCCTGTACTACGACAACCGGCTGTCCTCGTTCCCGGCCCCGGTGGCCGGCCCGGCCGATCCCGCTCCCGGTGGCCACGGCGTCAGCCTGGTCCGCGTGGACGGCGAGTTCCAGCGCTCCGGGGTCGGAAAACTGCTGCGCACCAATCCCATCGAAGCCGTCGCGGTGGTCAGCGAGATCCGCCGCCGGTTCGAGCTGTCGCCGGAGGCGGTGCCGTCCATCGGGGTGGTGACCTTCAACGCTCAGCAGCGCACCTACATCGAGTCGCTGCTCCGGGACCTGGCCGACGAGCGGATCACCGATGCGATGGACCGCACCGACGGTGAGGGGCTGTTCGTCAAGAACCTGGAGAACGTCCAGGGCGACGAACGCGACGTGATCTTCTTCTCCACCGCCTTCTCGGTGAACTCCCGCGGCGCGCTGCCGCTGAACTTCGGGCCGCTCAACAGGTCCGGCGGCGAGCGGCGGCTCAACGTTGCGGTCACCAGGGCGCGTCGGCAGGTACTGGTGTTCTGCTCCTTCGATCCGGCCCAGCTCCGCGCGGAGGAGACCAGCTCGGTCGGCGTCAAGCACCTGCGGGCCTACCTGGACCTGGCTGCGCAGGGCACCAGGACCGTCCTGGGCAGCTCGCACCGGACGGCGTCGGTGGACCGGCACCGCGACCAGATTGCCGCCGGACTGGCCGGCCGGGGGGTCGGGGTGCGCACCGATGTCGGGCTGTCGGAGTTCACCATCGACCTGACGGTGGCGCCGGATGCGTTGCCGGACAGTGACCCTCGGATGGCCGTGCTACTGGACGGGCCTGGGTGGGCGGCCCGCCGGACGGTCGGCGATCGCGACGGCCTGCCCGTGGAGGTGCTCTCCGGCCTGATGCGGTGGCCGGCCGTGGAACGGGTGTGGATGCCGGAATGGCTGGCCGGTCCGGAGGCGGTGCTGGACCGGCTGGTCGCCCGGCTGTCCGAGCCCACCGCACCGGCGGCGGTGGAGATGCCGGCCGAGCCGACCCGACCGGCCGACCCACCTGCCGGCCCACGTGCAGATCTGTCTGCCGAACCGCTCGTCACCCCGGGTCCCGCGACCTCGCCGGCGGCGACTCCGGTCGTCACCCGGCTACCCGACGAGACCCCCTTCGTGGCCTGGCATCCGGCGCCGGCCGGCGATCGCCCGGTGTTGGATCGGCTCCCCGAACGGGACAGCACCCACCGGGTGTGGGAGCAGCTGGTTGCCGGCATCGAGGCCGAAGCCCCGATCCACTACGACCGGCTGACCAGGATCACCGCGGCCGCCTACGGTTTGACCAGGGTGAGTCCCGAGCGTCGCGCGGCGATCCTGGCCTGCCTGCCGCCGGGGCTTCCGGCGGACCCGGCGGGCGAGGAGTTCGCCTGGCCGTACGGGCTGGACCCGGCCTCCTGGAACGGGTTCCGGCGATCCGTCACCGACGAGCGGCCGTTCGACCAGGTCAGCGTCACCGAGATCGGCAACGCGATGGTCGCGCTGTGTCGGGCGGCCGCCGGGATGAGCGCGGCCCAACTGCAGACCGGCACGTTGAGGGTGTTCGGGTTCAGCCGGCGCACGCCGGACCGGGACGCCCGGATCGCCCTGGCGGTCGAACACGCGGTGGCGGCCGGCCGTCTGCAGCGTGCACCGGATGGCGTGATCCACGCGACCTGACGGCCCTGGTGTCCGTGGCTCCCTGGTCGCACGGCCGCCTGGTTCCCCGACAACGGATACCACCGCGCCGGATTCCCCGACGTCAGTGCGCGCCCGCGCCGGGTTCCGCCACGTCGCTGATCTTTAGGCTCGATCTCGGGGACAAACCGGGCGGAATCGAGCCAGTTGATCAGCGATGTCGGGTGGTCGCTGATCAACTGGCTCGTTCGGGACGCCGCGCCGCCCGACAGCGAGCACCGCGCCCCCGCGCGACGTCCGAGGGTCCAAGAAGGTCAGTCCGCGCTACCCAGCATCATCCGGATCCCGACGAACAGCCCGGCCGCCGCGGTGACCGTGGCTGCCACCGCTCCCCACAGGACCGTCGTGGTGCCGATGGTTCCGGAGAACAGCGCCCGCTCGGCATCCACCAGGTAGGCCAACGGGTTCACCTTCGCCAGCGCCTGCATCCAGCCCGGTCCGGTCTCCAACGGCAGCAGCATGCCGGACAGGATCATCAGCGGGAAGAGGAACGTCTGCTGCACCACCCAGAACATCCAGTCCGACTTTCGCACCGCGATCGCCAGCGCATAGCTGAACGAACCGAGTCCGACCCCGAATACAGCGAGCAGCACCAGGCCGAGCAGTGCACCGACCGGGTAGAGCTGGAACCCGAACGGAATCATCACGGCGACGATGATCACCGCCTGGCCGGCCAGCGGTGCCATCTCTTTCAGCGATCGCCCGATCAGCAGCGACGGCCGGCACAGCGGCGTCACCAGCATCCTTTCGTGGGCGCCGGTCTGGAACTCGAACAGCAGGTTGGAACCGGTCGTCGACGTCCCGAACAGGGCCGTCATCACCAGGATCGCCGGCACGAACCACTGCCAGATGCTGCCGCCGACCGCCGCCTGGCCGCCCATCGAGCCGACCAGCAGCGGGCCGAACAGGGCGAGAAACACCAGCGGTTGGATCATGCCGAACACCACCGAGAACGGGTTCCGCAGCACGGGTCGGAGTTCCCGCTGGAACACCAACCAGGTATCCCGGCGCAGGCTGCGGCGCGCCACCACGGTGTCGGTGTACGGGTGGGGTGCGGCGATGGCGGTCATGCTGCGTCCTTCCGGGTTGCGTCGGTGGCGATGGTGGAGGATGCGGCGGTGGAAGATCCTGCAGTGGAACCCGCTGCCGCGGACCCGGTCTCGCGGAGGCTGCGGCCGGTCAGGCTGAGGAACACGTCGTCCAGGGTCGGGCGCGCCAAGTTGGCCGTGACGATGCGGAGGCCCTCGCGCTCGGCGGCCCGGAGCAGGGTCGGCACCGTCGACGGTCCGTCGGTCACCCGCCCGCTGACGGTCAGCCCGTCGGCAGCGACCTCCCGAGCACCGGAAACGCTCCGGATCAGTCCGAGAAGTCCCGGTACGGCAGCGGCCTCCGTCACGGACAACTCGATCCGGTCGCCGGCCAGCTCCGCCTTCAGCGCCCCGGCGGTGTCGTCGGCGATGATCTCCCCGTGGTCGACCACCACCACCCGCTCGGCCATCGAGTCGGCCTCGTCGAGGTAGTGCGTGGTCAGCACGATCGTCATGTCGTGCTCGGCGCGCATCCGGCCGATGTGCTCCCACAGATTCGCCCGGTTCTGCGGGTCGAGCCCGGTCGACGGTTCGTCGAGGAACAGCACGGTGGGGGCGTGCACCAGTCCCATGGCGACGTCCAGCCGCCGACGTTGTCCGCCGGAGAGCGCCGACACCTTGCGGGTGCCGAGCTCGGCGAGATCCAGCGCCTCGAGCAGCTCGCCGGCCCGGCGTCGGGCGGACCGCCGGTCCAGACCGTAGATCTCGCCCTGCGAGATCAGCTCGTCGGCCACCCGCTGGGTGTGCCCGGCGCCGTTGCCCTGGCCGACATAGCCGATCCGCCGGCGCACTTCCCCCGGATCGGCCACCACGTCATGCCCGGCAACGGTTGCGCGGCCCCTGGTCGGCGGAATCAGGGTGGTGAGCATCCGCATCGTTGTGGTCTTGCCGGCCCCGTTGGGGCCGAGCACCGCGACCAGTTCGCCGGGTTCGATGTCCAGATTGATGCCACGGACCGCGTGCACGGTCTCACCGTGGCCCACCGTGAAGTCCTTGGTCAGAGATCGGGCGTGGATCACTGCGCTCTCCTTCGTTCGTCGTGCCGAATACCATCGACTATCCCGGCAGTAGCGGACAGCTTCTGTCCGCTACCTGTGCCAGTCTTGGCACCATGCTCGACACCTCGGCCCGGCTGCTCTCGCTGCTCTCGCTGCTCCAGGCACGCCGGGACTGGCCCGGCGAACTGCTTGCCGAGCGACTGGAGGTCAGCCCCCGGACGGTGCGCCGCGACGTGGATCGGCTGCGGGAGTTGGGGTATCCGGTGCGGGCGACCAAGGGTCCGGACGGTGGCTACCGCCTGGACGCCGGCGTCGATCTGCCGCCACTGCTGTTCGACGATGCGCAGGCGGTGGCCGTCGCGGTGGCGCTGCAGACCGCGACCACCACGGTCACCGGGATCGAGGAGGCAGCCGTCCGGGCGCTCGCCACGGTGCGGCAGGTGATGCCGGCCCGGTTGCGCGTGCAGGTGGACGCCCTGCAGGTGACGCCGGTGCAGCGGACCAGGAGCTACGCGACCAAGGTGGACACCGAGGAACTCCTCGCCATCGGCACCGCGGTCCGGGCGAGGGAGGTGCTCCGTTTCGACTACCGGAGCCCGGCCGCCGACCCGAAGGACTGGCCACCGCCGCGCCGCGCCGAGCCGCACCACCTGGTCACCTGGGGCGGGCGCTGGTACCTGGTCGGCTGGGATCTGGACCGCGGCGACTGGCGGACCTACCGGGTGGACCGGATGACCACGCGGCAGCCGACCGGACCCCGATTCGCCCCACGGGAGCTACCGGCACCGGACGTCGCGACCTACATCGCGAGCAAGTTCGAGTCGCCGACCATGCCGTGCGAGGGCGAGGCGATCCTGCACGCACCGGCGGCGGTGGTCAGCACCTGGATCCGGAACCAGGGCCTGGTCGAGGATCTCGGTCCGGACCGGTGCCGGGTGGTGGCGGGATCGTGGTCGTGGGGCGGGCTGGCCGCCTTCCTCGGGATGTTCGACGTCGACCTGGAGATCGTCGGCCCGGCCGAGCTCCGGGACGCGGCAGCTGTGCTGGCCCGCCGGTACGCGACCGCCGCGTCCGGTTGAGCGGCACGCGGGACTCCGGTGGTTCCCTGCAGGGCAGGGGACGTCGGTGTGCGGGTGGTCCTCCTGCACGCCGAGCCCGCGCGCCATGCCGCCGGGTGGAGATCAGCCGCCGTTGATAGGGCCATCCATTCGGCCGCTTCTTATTCAACGAGTACGACCCGACCAACGCCATCTGGGCCACGGGTGGCGGCATGGGCGGCGGCGGCTGACCGCTCCGGCTCAGCCCGGCCGCAGTGCCCGGAAGGCCTCGACCAGCCCGGCGACCGTCTCCGCCGGCAGCGTCTCCGGCGTCACCTGTCCCAGAAGCGCTACGGTGGAACGCATCTGGGCGAGGTAGTGCCCACAGCCCGGGCAGACGGCCAGGTGCGCCTCGACCTGGGCGCGGGTCGGCACGTCCAGAGCGCCCTCCAGGTAGTCGCTGATGATCTCCACGATCTCCCGGCAGGAGAGTCCCGCACCGCCCGTCATGCGAGTACCTCCGTCCGTCCGTAGTGGTCCTCCAGTAGCTGCCGCAGCCTGGACCGCCCGCGGTGCAACAAGATCCGCTGGTTCCCGGCGGTCAGGCCGAGGGCTTCGCAGACCTCCTCGCCACTGAGTCCGTCGACATCCCGCAGCGTTACAACGATCCGTTGCCGCTCGGGCAGTTGCGCCAGCGCGTCACCGAGCACGGCCCGGGACTCCCCGGCCAGCACCTGTTGCTCCGGCAGGATCGCGACCGGCGCCCCGGCGGGCGTCCAGCCCCCCGCGTACGGGTCGTGCGGTCCCCGGAACCGGGACGGATCAACGGTTCCGGTGCTGTCGTCGCCCACGACCGTCGACCATGGCACCGACCGGGCGTCCTGAACTCCGCGTCTGCGGGCCAGGTTGACGGTGATCCCGACGATCCACGTGCGCAACGACGACCGTCCCTCGAAGGCCTCCAGCGAGCGCACCACGGCGAGCCACGCCTCCTGCACGACCTCCTCCGCCGATGCCCGGGTGGACACGAAGCCGCGGGCGACGTGGAGCAGCACCGGGGAGTACCTGGTCACCACGTATCGAAACGCGGCCGCATCGCCCGCGGTGAGCCGGGCCACCAGTTCGGCGTCGGAGATCGGGTCCTCGGCGCGAATCTCTGAGGTCATGTCGGTGGAACATCGCGGCGCCCTCCCGCCGTCTCCGAACAGTTCTTTCGAAACGGTGACGAGATCTCACCGAACGATGACGCATCGCCCGCGGGACCGGATCCGCAGTAACGCCGGCCGGGCCACCCGCACTGAACCGGGCATCTGCCCACCTCGAAGAGGAGACCCCATGTCCATCCGTCGCACCACCGCCCGAGCCCTGCTGGTCGCAGGCGTCGGACTCGCGCTGGCCGCATTCAGCGCCGGCGCCGCGTCTGCTACGTCCGCGGCGACCGGCGGCGACCGGCACCACGGCCCGAAACCGGTCGGGGCCGTCTTCCTGCAGAACAACGGGGCCGCGAAGAACTCGGTCACCGCCTACAACCGGTTCGCCGACGGCACCCTGACGGAGGGCGGCACCTTCCCGACCGGCGGTCAGGGCGGCTCTGAGGCCGGTGCCGTGGTCGATCCGTTGGCGTCCCAGGGCGGGCTGACCTACGACCAGCGGCACCAGCTGCTGTTCGCGGTGAATGCCGGCAGCAACACGATCAGCGTGTTCGGGGTGCACGGCGCGCAGCTGCAGCTGCGGCAGGTACTGCCCAGCGGGGGCGTGTTCCCGTCGTCGGTGAGCGTGTCCGGCGACCTGGCCTACGTGCTGAACGCCGGGGGTGACGGCAGCGTCAGCGGGTACCGCATCGACGGCCGCCGGGTGCACCCGCTGCCCGACTCCACCCGTTCGCTCGGTCTGGGCAACGCCGACATCCCGTTCTTCCTGTCCGCCCCGTCGCAGGTGGCGATCTCACCGGATCGCGACCATCTGGTCGTCGCCACCAAGACCCACAACACCCTGGTCACGTTCAAGCTCCGTGACGGCCGGCCGTCCGCCGCGGCCGTGGTGACGGCGTCCAACGGTGCGGTGCCGTTCGCGTTGACCTTCGACCGGGGCGGCAACCTGCAGGTCGCCGAGGCCAGCGGCGCGGTGTCCACCTACGGCATCGCCCGCAGCGGGGCACTCGCGGTGATCTCCGGCAGCGTGGCCAACGGCCAGGCAGCGACCTGCTGGTCGGTGCAGGCGCGCGGCTACCTGTTCGCCGCCAACGCCGGCAGCGGCAATGTCTCCGCGTACCAGGTGCACCGTGACGGAGCGGTGACCCTGGTCAACGCCACCGCGGCGGCCACCGGCGCCGGTGCTGTCGACATCGCCGCCTCCGACGACGGTCGGTACGTGTACAACGTCGCCGCCGGCGCCGGGCTGATCAGCGTGCTGAAGGTCGGTGCCGACGGCTCGCTCACGGAGGTCCAGCAGGTCACCGGGCTGCCGCCGGTGAACGGCTCCGGGATCGAGGGCATCGCCGCCTACTGAGCCCTGCGCACGCCGCTGCACCACGCACCGCGTCGACATAACCCGCGCAATTCGGACAGAACTGCCGGGGAATGTCGACGCGGTGCGTGTGTCGGCGGCCGATGCAGAGGTGTTGCGCTGCAAAACATGCTGATCTCGGAACACGCTACCGGCGCCGGAAGTCCTGCCGGGAAAAGGCTAATGGGGCGACGTCACGAAGACGTCGCCCCATCAGGTACTGAGTGGAATCAGATAACCGTCACGCCGGTCGCCTGGGGGCCCTTGGCGCCCTGGGCAACGGTGTAGCTGACAGCCTGGTTCTCCTCGAGCGAGCGGAAGCCGCTGGCCTGGATCTCGGAGAAGTGGACGAAGACGTCCGCTCCACCATCGTTGGGGGTGATGAAGCCGAAGCCCTTTTCACCGTTGAACCACTTGACAATACCTTCGGCCATGTTCGTCTCCTTGACGTAGTGCCGGGGTGCGAAGCCGTTTGCGCCGCACCTGGTGTGGCGACGATGTCGACATCTCCGGAACACGTGACGTGCGCGAAAACCTTCAACCGTGGATTCCTGCGAACGCGGTAAACGAACTCAAGAAACAACCAACCTGACCCAGTATGGCACGTGTGAGGCCGTCAACGCACACTGCGTGACCGGCGCCCTACTCTCGAGCGCCGTCCCGAATGGCTCCGCCAGCGCTGCCACCAGCACCTCGACGGCAACGGCGACAGGCGAAACGGTGCTGGGCTCTTCCACCCAGCGCTACCCTGGAAGTGAGCACCGGATTTGCCGGGCGCGTTCTCACCCGGTTCGGCCTCCGCTGGCTGCCGTCAGAGGAGCCGCCCGCCTGCCCGATGATGCTTCGACGCCGAGGCGTCCGAACGAGAGGGCGTGGAATCACGTTGCGCAAGATCTACCGGCCGGTCACCGGAACGACCGTCCCCTATCGCGACGCTCTGGACGCCTGGGAGCCGGTGGCGCACGACAAGCTGGTCGAGACCGCGCACACCTATCGCGCGTGGATCTCAACGGCCGATCTCGCCGAAGAGGTCCAGGAGCAGACCGGCATCCGCACCACGATGCTGCTGCAGAACTGGGTGGGTCCGCTGCTGCGCCGGGTGGCCTCCCGCGCCGGCCGTGACGGCGAACCGATGATCACCGCCTTGTGTGTCGACACCGCGCAGCGGGTCGGGCCCGGGTTACGCGGCCGCCGTGCAGGACCGTGAGGGCGCGCTGCCGATCGACGCCGAACAGCACGCCGCCGAACAACGCCTGCTGTGCTACCGCAAGTGGGCGACCGATCTGCCGGCCGACCACGGTTCGGCGGTGCTGACCCCGCGCGTCGAGGCGCATCGGGAGCGGCAGTCCCGGCCGGCCGCCCGCGCCGAGGACACCCCTGAGCTCTGCCCGAGCTGCTTCACGGTGTTGCCCCGCAACGGAGCCTGCAACTACTGCGCCTGATTCCTGTGGGCCTTGTCGACAGTCGCGCCCGACCGGCCGCAGCACCCGGAGGTAGCGCGTTCTGGTGACGACACGCCGTCGGTCACCGGCGTGTCGCGAGCAGATCGCGCTACCGGTACCGAGAACACCGGCGGCAGGCTGCGTCGGCCGCGAAGATCTGGGACCGGATGACGCGTGCAGGCGGGCACCGATGAACTGTCCGAGCCCTGAACTAGGCTGCCCGCATGTCCGAGGCGCCCCTCGAGAGCCCCCCGCCCGGTTTCGCCGCCGGGGCGATCGACCGGCTGCGGTTGGACGCGCTCCGCTACGCGACAGCGCCGGAGGCGGCGACTTACCTTGCGGTCATGCGGGTGTTCACCGCTGGCACGGCCGGCCTGATGAGCGATCTGTCCGCCGGTGAGGTCGGCGAGCGGTTGGTCGACGAGTACGGCATCGAGCTGGACGACGCCACGATCGAGGAGCGGCTGGGCCGCCTGGTCGAGCACGGCAACCTCGCCAGGTCGCCCAGGGAGGCCAAGGCCCGCACCATCGAGGAGTACCTCCGCACCCGGGCCCGTTTCCAGCTCACTGCAGTGGGCGAGCGCACGCACCGCGCGGTCGAAGAACTCCTGGGAGCCACCGATTCCGTGCGCGAGGTGTCGACAGAAATGCTCGGCGCCATCCACGAGGGTCTGGCCGCCTTGTCGAGCCTGACCGAGGCCGAGATCGCCGCAGCGGAGCCGGATGTCCTGTCCGGGAGGATCGGCACAATTTTCGCCCAGCACCGCGACCTGGTCGAGTCGACCCGGGAGTTCTACTCCTACCTCGGGCAGGTGCTGGGACGCTACGATCTGGGCCGGACCGAGTTCGCCGGGTTCAAGACGGTTCTGATCGACTACCTGCAGCGATTCGTCGACGAGATCGCCCGGCACATGCCGCAAATCGGCGACCGTTGCGCGGAATCGAGACCCGGATCGAAGTGCTGGTCGCCCGGGCGAACAACCGGCCGGGCCTGGTCGATCTCTCCGGCCAGGCCGCCCGGCGCGCCACCGGGCTCGCCGTCGCCGACTGGGAGGGGCTGCGGAGCTGGTTCCTGGGGCGCGCAGGGCAGGAATCCGACGCGGCCCAGGTGCGGGCCCTGGCCACCGGTGCGATGCGCTCGCTGGTGCTCAACCTACGTCGCATCGTCGGCGATCCGGGACGCGAACTGAGCCGGGAGGCGGACCTGTTGGCGCTTGCGCAGCGCTTCGATCGGAGCGACGATGCCACCGCACACGCGTTGTGGGCGAACATCTTCGGCCTCTACCCGGCCCGCCACCTCGGGTTCGTCGCCGACGTCGACGAGCCGCCGCCGGCCACTGCCTCCTGGTGGCGTACCCCGGTGGCGCAGGTGCCGCTGAGCCTGGTGGAGCGGGGCGAACGCCAGATCCGCGGCCGCCCATCGGCACCGGAGGATTTCACCTTGGTCAAGCGGCACCGGATGGCGCAGCGCAGGGCCGAGGAAGAACGCCGCCGTCTCGCCCTGGCCGAACTGGCCGGGCACAGCGGCGGCCTTGACGGTGCCGAACTGTCCACCGAGGCCCGCACGGTGCTGCTGGAACTGCATGCCCGGGCACTCGCCGAGTACGCCGCCGGAACCTCCAGGCCCGCGGCCGCCGAGCACATCGATGGCGGCGCCGGCGTCGGCGTCCGGATCGCACCGACCCCCGGCCGGCACACCGTCGTCGCCGGGCCGGACGGCCGGCTCACCTTTCGCGATCTCTCCGTCGACATCGTGCTGGTGGCCGCGCCGGCCCTGAGCGAGCGGACGGCATGACCATCCCCCGCGGCACCAGGTCACTGCTCGACCGACCCACCGACGGCGCCGACCATCGCGAAGCCGCAGAGCGACGGCGGGCGGTGCGGGCGCTGCTCTCCCGCCCGCTGCTGCACGGCATCGGTCCCCAGGACACCGAGCAGATCGCCGACGATCTGCGGCTGATCCGCCGCCATCGCGACCAGGTGACCAAGGAGTTCGCGGACGGTCTGCGATACCGGCTCATCGTGGAGCCGGCCGGCGCCAGGCTGGTGAAGACCGGGCTGGGCCGGGACGCGACCCGCCCGCTCCGCCGTCCCAGCCGGTCCGGTATAGGCCGGCCGTTCACCCCGCGCGGCTACGGCCTGCTGATGGTCACCCTCTCCGTGCTCAGCCGGTCGAGAACCCAGCTATTGCTGGCTGAGCTCATCGGCGAGATCCGCTCCGCCGCAGCTGCTGTCGACATGACGGTCGACCTCGACTCGTTGGTCGATCGGCGAGCGCTGCAGGCCGTACTGCTGGTCCTCACCGAGTTCGGGGTGCTCTACGAACGGGAGGGCGATCTGGAGCATTGGGCGGAGAACGGCGCCGCTCAGTCGCTGCTCGACCTGTCCCCGGAGCGGCTCGGCCTGCTGTTGGCGGTACCCCTGCCCACCCACCGGTCGAACGAGGAGATCCTCGACCCCGCGCCCTTGGCCTCCGCCGCGGGCGGCGCCCGGATCGCCGTCCGCCGGATGCTGGCCGAGTCGCCGGTGCTCACCACCGCCGAACTGGACCCGGAGCACCAGGAGTGGTGGTCTCGCACCCGTCATCAGCAGAGCGACTGGTGCGAAAGGGTTCTGGGCCTCCAGCTGGAGCTGCGGGCCGAGGGTGCCATCGCCGTCGACCCGGACGACGAGCTGTCCGACGAGCGGTTCCCGGGTCCCGGCAGCGTCCGGCATGCGGCACTGCTGGTGCTCTCCCGGCTGGTCCCGGCCATCCGCGAGCGCACCCGGCGGGAGGTTGTCCGCGGCGGCTGGTGGCAGCTCACCGCGGACGAACTGGCCGCCGCCGTCGACGGTGTGGCTGCTACGTACGGGAAGTCGCTGCGGGCCGCCTACCGGACCAGCCCCGACGAGCTCCGCCGCGACGTCATCGAGCTGCTCGCGCGGATGGGTCTGCTCCGCGACGACAACGGCGGCTTCCGGCTGCACGCCGCCGCCGCCCGCTACGACGTGCTGCTGACAGTGGAAACCGCGCCCGCCGACTCGCTGTTCGACGATGCGTCGGTAGCGACCGTGACCGTGGACAGCCCGGAGCGCTGGCGGCTCTCCCGCGCCGGAATCTTCAACATCTGGCAGTACGACGAGCAGGTCTTCGAGTTCGCCGGCGGCCGGATGCTGTTGCGCGGCACCAACGGTGCCGGCAAGTCGAAGACGTTGGAGATGCTGCTGCCGTTCGTGCTGGACGGAGACACGGCGGCGATGGACGCCACCGGCCGGCGCGGCTCCGGCCTGATCTGGCTGATGACCGACGGGGCGGTGTCCGGGGCGGCGACCCGGCTGGGCTACGTCTGGGTCGATTCGCCAGGGTCGGTGACCTGGCACCGGCACACCCCCATCCGCTCGTCGGCCTGCGTTGGGCGCGTCGGCCAGGACCGTCGACAAGTGGTTCTTCACCACCACCCGGCCCGATCGGCCCCGACGGCCTGTCGCTGAGCGGGCCGTCCGGTCCGCTGGCCAGGGTTCACCTGACCGAACAGATCGGCGACAGCGGAAAGGTTTTCGTCAAGGCCGGCGAGTTCCGCACGCACGTGGGCAGAACGCTGTTCGGGCTGGAGTCGGACCGGTACGACGACCTCCTCCGGCTGCTCTACTGGCTGCGCCGGCCCCAGGTCGGTGAGGACATCGATCCGAAGAAGATCGCCGCCATGCTGGGCCAGTCGCTGCCGGCGCTGCCCGACGATGCGGTGCGCCAGGTCGGCGCCACCCTGGACGACCTCAGCGAGTTCGGTGAACGGATCGCCCGCCGGGAAGCGGCGCTGGCCGGTCTGGAGTCCTTCGCCGAGGTGTACCGCGGGTACGCCCGCGGGGTGCTGGCGGACCGACCGCCCGGGCTGGTCGACCGCCGCTGCCGAGCAGCGGCGGTCCGCGACCAGACCAGGCTCGAGCAGTGGCACACCGAGCTGACGGAACAGCTGCAGGCCGCCGAGCTGGCCAAGCGGGAGGCCGACAGCAGCGCGGCGCGGAACCAGGCCATGCTCGCCGAGCTGGACCGGAGCCCGGGGGCGAACACCCGGCGCGAGCTGGAACTCCTGCTGGCCGCGGTGTCCCGGCATCAGGAGTCCGCGACCGAGGCCGGTGAGCGGGCCCGATCCGACACCGACCGCGCCGAGCGCGCAGCAGCAGATGTCCGCCGTGCCCGCGACGCGCTCGCCCACACCGAGGCACAGGTCCGGGCCCGACTGGACGAGCTCGTCGACGCAGCGGCAGAGCTGTCCGCTCCCCCGCTCCGCGTCCCTCGCTCGTCGAACTGGGCGGGAGTACCTCCGGAGCAGACGGGGTCGGAGGTCGCCGCTGCGGATACCGAATGGTCGGCGGTGATCGACGCCTGCCCGCCTTGCGACCGTCTCGCCGCCGCCGCAACGCTGTTGGCCGAGGCTCGAGAGCGGATGACGGAGGCCGCCCGGGTCGGTGACGCGGCCGGCGTGGAGGAGCGGAACGCGGCTGCGGCGGAGGCCAGGGCGGAGCAGGCCCAGGGGCGACTCGCCGACGCCCGCACGGCGGCAGCGGCGGCCGACGACCGGTACGGCACCGAGCGGGACGTTTGGTTCGCCGATGCGCGGGGAGTAGCGCTCGACCTCTCCGCGATCGCGAGCTCGACCATCGACCGGGACGCGGTGTCCGGTTTCCCCGGCAGGGTCAGGGAAGTCGCGGCCGGGCCCGAGGCAGAGCTGGCCGCCGACCGGGCGTCCGCGGCCGCTGCCGGAGCTGCCGCCCGCCAGCTCGAGGCAACCCTGCGGGAACGCCGGTCCCGGGTGGCGGCGGTAGAGGATCCGGTGCCGCCTTCTCCCGCCTGGGCCCGGGATCCCCGCGATGGGAACAGCCTGGCGTTGTGGCGGCTGGTGGACCTGCGCGTCGAGATCGCCCCCGACCACCGGGCCGGTCTCGAGGCCGCTCTTGAAGCGGCCGGCTTGTTGGACGCCCTGGTGCTGCCCGACGGGCAACTGCTGCATGCCGATACCCACGACGTGGTGCTCAGACCCGCCGGGGTGGCCGACGGTCCGACGCTGTCGCGGTATCTGCAGCCGGACATCCCCGCCGGTTCACCGGTGCAGGCGGCCACGGTGGCCTCGGTGCTGGACTCGGTCGCGGCCGGCGACAGTCCGGTGGGGGATCCCGTGGCGTGGGTCGGACTGGACGGGTCGTTCCGACTCGGACCGCTGCACGGCCGGGGCGGCAAGCCGGCGGCCCAGTACCTCGGGGCCTCGGCGCGGGCGGCCGAACGGGCCCCAGGTTGCTCGAGCTCGACGCTGAGATCGACGCGGCCGTCGCCAGCGCGGAGCAGGCAGAGGGGATGGCCGCCACGCTCGCCGGGCAGCTGGCCGGCCTGCGGGCGTGGGTGGCAGCGGCGCCCGCGGGCCGCGAGCTGCTGGATACCTGGCTGCGGCTCGAGCACCGGGCCGTCGCTCGCGACGAGGCCAGCGCAGACGCCGGCGCGGCGGCGGATCGCGCGGAACGCGCACGGCGTCGTCATCAGGACGCCGAACGGGCCGCCCGGGAAGCCGCCGCCCGGGCCGGTGTGACGCCGGACCCGGCCCTGATCGCCGCCCGGCTGGAGAACGCGACCCGGGCCCGGCGACGCGCCGATCGGCTACCCGATGAGGTAGCCCGCCTGACCACCGACCGCACCGGTTGGGCCACGACCCTCGGCCGCGCCGCTGCCGACCGGGCGGCGGCGGACGCTTCAGTGGAGCGCGCGGCGCGTGCCGTTGCGGACGCCCGCACCGAGCACGACCGGTACGAGGCGGCCGCCGCGGCCGCCGATCCGCTGCTGCGCGACCTGTCGAATCGGATCGACCAGACCCGTACCGCCATGCAGGCGGCCCGCCGGGAGGCCGAACGTCTGGAGGTGTCGATCCGGCGGCTGATCGGAGCGGTGGCCACTGCCGACGCAGAATCCCGGTCCGCCAGGCAGGCCCGCGACCTGGCCCGGACAGGGGTGGATGCGGCCGAGACCGAGTTCCGAGCAACGGCAGGCGTCACCGGGCTGTTGGCCGCAGCGTCAGATCCGCAGCAACCGGGGAGCGAGGCCGCCGGGCCGGGCGACCTCGCCGCCGCGTTGGCCGCCGTCGCACCCGGCACGCCGGTGCTGCGACTGGCCAGGTCGTGGTCCGGACGGCTGGCAGGCGGCGCTCGGGCCGATCTCAACGCGCTGCACCAGGCCGGCGACCTTGCCCGCGCGGGCGCGGCCGCCGATCTGAACCCGAGACTGCTGGTGGAGCAGGAGCTCTGGTCCGCGCAGGCCGATCACCTCGACACCGCGCTGCCGGTCACGGTCGCCGTGCAGTCACTCGCCGCCGCGGTCGCCGAGGACCGCGAGCTGCTCAGCACCCGCGAGCGCCGGATGTTCGAACAGCACCTGCTGGGCGATCTCGGAGAAGCGTTGCGGGGCAGGCTGCTCGAAGCAGAGGAGCTGGTGGCGGCCACCAACCGCATCCTCGGCACCGTCACCACGTCGCAGGGGATCGCGGTCCGGCTCGGCTGGACCATCCGCCAGGACGCCGGAGCCGGACCGGCCGAGGCGGTCGATCTGCTGCGGCGGATGACCCAGCTCTCCCAGGCCGAGCGGGAGCGGTTGCGGGACGTGATGCACGGCATCATCGAGATCGGCCAGGGCGGCGGCGCCCGAACTGTCCTACACCGACCACCTGCAGTCTGTCCTCGACTACCGCTCGTGGTTCGCGTTCACCGTGCGGATCAGCAGACCGGAGTGGGCCGGCGATTGGCGTCCGCTCACCGCGCGGACCGGCCTGAGCCAGGGAGAGCAGAAAGTGGCCTGCTACCTGCCGCTGTTCGCCGCTGCGGCAGCACATTTCACCTCGGTCGCCGGCGCCCATTCCCCTGACGCACCCCGCTTCATCCTGCTGGACGACGCCTTTCCCAAGATCGACGTCCGCACCCACCCACTGCTGTTCGGCCTCCTGGTCGACCTCGACCTGGACTTCGTCATCACCAGCGAACGGCTCTGGGGCGATACCCCACGGCTGCCGTCGTTGGCGATCTACGAGACGCTGCGCTGCGCCCGGCGAGGTCGGGATCGCCCAGTACGAGTACCGGTGGGACGGTGCGCGCCGGCATGCCGTCGACCGCTAGCGCGCCGGACTGGGCGCGACACCCTGGGCTGCAACCGTTGTGGCGGGCGGCCTTCGACGCGCTGGCCAGGAATGGGCGGCGGCTCCCGCGGACCTTCACGGTGCGCGGACTCGACAACCTGGGACGCCGGGAGACCGGCGCGCTGACCGGCCGGATCCTGCTGGACGCGAACGTCCGGATCGACGCGACCGACCTGGACTCGCGGCTGGTAGCGCGGTGCGGCCTCGGCCTGCTCGCCGTGCTCGACGAGATCCTCGGCCCGGTGCCGGACCTGCCGGGAGTGGCGGCGGCCGCGGATGCCGCCCGCACGGGCCCGGTCGCCGACGCCTGCGCACGCGCCGAGAGATCTGGGGTGACGGGCGAGTGGGTGCAGGACTGGGCGCGTTCGGTGCTGGCCGCCGGGCTGGTGGTCCGGGGCGGTCTGACCGGCGACGACCTGCTGACCGTGCTGACCGTGGCAGCGCACCTCCCGGGCCCGACGCCGGTGAGCCGGGTGCAACTGGCCGCAACCCGCTTCGGCGACGCGCACGCTCTGGACGCCGGAACGGCGAAGGAGTCGGTGCTGCTCCGGGCGATCGCTGCCCGGACGGGTGCCCCCCTGCCCGGCTCGGCCGATGGCCGGCGCGTGCTGTGGGAGGCAGCCGGGGTGGCGCCTGACCTCGTGTCGTCGACGTGCCTGATGCTCGGTATCGATACCGGAGGTGATTCGGCTGCGGCGCAACGGATTCGGCTGGCACCGGGCGATCCGGTGCATGTGACCGGCTGGGATCTGGCCCGGCTACCTCCGGTGTGGCCCAGCACCCGAGGCGTGTTCGTCTGCGAGAACCCTCGGGTCCTGGAGGCCGTGGCCCAACGGTTCGCCGGCACCGTGCCCGCGGTATGCGTGTCCGGGCAGCCCGGACTCGTCAGCCTCGACGTGCTCCGGCGGCTGCGGGCCGGCGGCAGCACGCTGCGCTATCACGGCGACTTCGACTGGCCGGGCCTGGCGATCGCCAACCGGCTTGTCGATGTGGTCGGGGCAACGCCCTGGCGGATGTCCGCCGCCGACTACCTGGCCGGAGCCGGCCGGAGCCGAGCCCTCTTGGCGGGTGTCGCTGTGCCCGCGCTCTGGGATGCCGGGCTTTCCGACGCCATGACCGACCGTGGGGTGGCCGTGCACGAGGAGGTCGTGCTGGACGAGATCCTCGCCGAGTTCGCCATCTGAGCAAGCCCGCTCGAGCGCAACAAGGCATCACCGGCCCGCTGCCGGGGCGAAGAGCATCTCGAGCGCCAGTTGGCGCGACGCGGCTGTCACGTCAGCCCATGCGTGCCACCGTTCGTGCAGTCCCTTGTAGGTGGCCAACTCCCCGATCGTCGACCTGTCCTTGGGGTGCGGTTCGGCCAGCTGGCGGATCAGTTGGACGCAACGCCGTCCGACGATCCGCGCTGATCACCGTAGTAGGTGTCGAGATCGGCGAGAACCGCTGCCGCGTGGTCGGTCCCGTAGCGGTCGGCCAGCGCTACGACGTCGAGGTAGTCGCGCACCTGGTTGCGCCGGACGATGAGAAATCCTTTGACACGCAGCGTCTCGTCGGCCGTCGGGACCCGAAGACGCGGCCGGACGGCAGCACCACCTCGGCCGTCTCGAGTGGACCGAGCCGGATGAGCTGGCTGAATTCCCGTTTCGATGTCGCCGAGCTCGCCCATGATGATTTTCCCGGGACGTACCCGGTTGGTGACCCACTCCGGATCGGACTCGACCGCGTCGAGGACGGAGTCGAAACGATCGCGCAGATCGTCGACCACATGGTCGTGGTCGAAGGATGCTGTGGCCGGCGTAATAAGCAGCGGCCGATCCCCCATGAGCACGGCGTCCGGAACCAGCTCCTGGAGCCTGCCGCCGACTCCAGCACCGCCAGCAGCTCCGGATCTGTCTCCACACGTCCGCCTCGGCCGCCGACAGGTTCCGCCATGACCGCGATGTTATCAGATCCGATAAGTCGCCTCAGGGCGACGTCGAGGGCGGGTTCCGAAGCAACCGGCGCTGATACGGTGCCGGCCGACCGCCTTCTGCTATCGCTTCACCGGGACGAACGAGGTCGCGCAGGCGTACTTCTGGGTGCCGGACACCGCGGTCACGTTGACGATCACCTTGTATCCGACAGTCGCCCGGCTGATCGCGTAGGCGACCGTCGCCTGACCCTTGGAGTTCGATGTGGCGGTCTTCTTGGTGTTGGTGGACTTGTAGTGCGCGATCGCCGTCACCTTCTTGGATGCGGGCAGCTTGCTGATCTTGACGGTGACCGTCGAGTACTGCTTGGGCTTGGCCACCGAGACCGTCGCGGTGCAGGCCTTGGTCTTCGACACGGCCGCGCTCGCGGTCGGCGCGATGGCCAGCGTGGTCGACAGGGCCAGGATCAGGCCGGCCGTGAGGCCCTTGACAGCGGTACGCACTGGGTGAACTCCGATTCTTTCGCGATGACGATCGTTGCCATCCTTCAGGTAGGGGACGCCTGCGCCGCCTTCGGGTCACGCCACGGTGACGAGGATCGCAGCAGCGCGTCCGTTGCGTCGCCGAGGCGATGACGGTCTCCGGGGACTGCCCGTTAGGGCAGCCCTGCCGCACTGCCGTTGACCTGCGCCGATAGCACTGGCGATACTCGACGGTATGAGGGAGCACGAGCAGCGACCTCCGCAGCAGGTGCCGCTGCTCCACCGCGCGACCCCGTCCCAGGGGCCGGCCGCCGTGCTGCGACTGCAGCGCAGCGCCGGGAACGCCGCGGTGTCGAAGGTGCTCAGCCGGGACGCGGTGGACGCCGCACCCGCCCCCGCCTCCGCGGCTCCCGCCACCTCGCGGGTCGCCGGCCTCGCCCAGCAGGCCGGTGGCCCGGCCGGGTTGCGCGCGATGCTGGCTTCGGCGCCGGGGCTGGTCAAGGAGATCGCTGCGTTCTTCGCCGCCGGCAACGAGGACACCACGCTGAATTCGTTGATGGGAGAGGCGTTCTCGCCGGCCGCGGCGGCCGCACCAGCTCAACCGACTGCCGACCCGGCCAGTGATCCGGCCGCCCAGGACGGTGCTGCGCCGGCCGGAGAAGGCGCGCCGGAGAAGGCACCCAAGGACCCGACGCTGCCACTACCGGCCAACGTCACCGGCACCAAGACCCTGCTCAAGGGCCAGCTCACCTGGACGTTGCAGGCCATCGACCACAGCGACGCCCGGGTCGACGTCGACTTCCTCCCGGACGCGACCAAGGTGGACGCGAAGAACGTCAGCTTCGGGCAGACGGTGATCAACAAGATCGGCGCCGACCTGGCCTACGCCGGCGGCACCGAGGCGAACCCGGCCGCGAACAAGGCGAAGTTCCAGCCATTCGAGGACCCGACATCCAAGCACCGGATCGACCACCTCGTCGACACCGAGAACGACCCGTTCTACGGCGCCCAGTGGGACCAGACCACCAAGACCTGGGTGAACGAGCCCGGCGGTCTCACCGGGTCCTCGTCGACGAAGACGGGGCGGTCGACCAAGGCCTCGATGAACGACTCCCCCGGTGCTCCGTCGCCGCGGACCGGAAAGGGCGACTCCGCGCTCGAGTTCGAGACGGTGCCGATGATCCTGGAGACCCGGGAACCGTTGGGCGCGTTGCTGTGGGGCTTCAAGATCGAGGACAAGGAGAACGCCCCGATCGAGTTGACCGGCGCGAAGGACGCCGACGCCACCGACACCCCGTCGGCAGCCTGGACGGCGACCATGGATCAGTTCTACGCGGCGAAGTACGCCGAGATCCTCGACGATTTCCCCATCGGCAAGGCCGACCTGAGCGACGCGCACAAGACCCAACTGGACAACGTCGTCACCAAGATGACGGCCAACGCGGTGCTGCGCGCGGAACTCGGCGGAGCCGCGGATCTCACCGGCAGCGCCGCGGTCAACCAGGCGCTCAGCCTCAAGCGGGCCACCGCGGCCCGGGACTACCTGGTGAGCAAGGGGATCGACGCCGCCCGGTTGGACCTGCAGAGCTACGGCGCGGACTGGGCCCGGGTCGAGACAACGGTCGGGGCGAACGAGGGCAAGAACCGGCGCGTCCAGGTCTGGGTGCACTGACGCCGTGTATCCGGGACTGCAGGAGGCACTGGACGCGGAGCTGCTGGCCATCCGGGCCGATCCGGTGGGCTCCATCGGGTTCGGCGACAAGGCCTACCTGCCCTACGAGCCGGTGGTCGCGCACGGGCTGATCACCGCGCCGTTCCCCGAGGTGACGGCGCAGCTGGCCGGGGAGATCCGGGCCGCCGACGATCCGGTGTACGCGCTGGCGCTGCTGCAGGTGCTGGGCCGTCGCGCTGACGACGGGGTGGATCCGACCCTGCTGGATCTGCTCGGCGACCCCGGGTTGCGGGCGACCAGCGCCTACCTGCTCGGGCGGATGGGGTATCGGGGGTATCCGGTGCGGGCGCGGGATTCCGCCGAGGTGGAAGCCGGTCTGCGTGCGTACCTGGCCGACGACGGTGAGTTCGAGGATCCGTTCTACCGCGAGCAGTTCCGCCGGCAGGACTTCGTGATCGCCGCCCTGGTCAGGATTCTCGGGCCGGACGGGTTCGAGTTCGTCGAGCCGCGAATCGCCGGCACCATCGGCTACGCATTGCCGCGGTTCGATGACGACGAGCGGGCGGGGCTGTTGAGCCAGTTGGCCGCGTGAGCGACCGTCACGGCGTCACGCTGGTTGCTCGGCCGCCGGTCGATCATCGGCCAGCCGATCGTCCACCAGGTCGACGAGCTTCTGCGCGACCGTCATGGTCACGATGATCAGCAACAGGCCGACGAAGCCGCTGATGTGCACCGCGTCCCGGAAGATGACACCGATCACCGCCAGGAACACGAACTTCGACAGGAACATGATGAGCCAGACGCTGACCACGATCCCGAGCTTGTGTTGCGGCCCGCCGCGCCGCCGGAAACCCTGCACCACAATGTCTTTCAACGCGAACGTCGCCCAGGTCAGCAGCTGCATCACGATGGCCACCGCGAAGGTCACCGAGTACGACCTGGTCTCCAGAATGTTGGTGTAGTCGTTGAAGAAGCCCAGCACCACCGAATACAGCAGCACACCCTCGACCATCTTGCGGAACAGCCGCTGCCTGCCGTTCACGGCCGGGCGTCCGGCACCTGGGCATCCAGCTGTCTTCCTCGCACAAGCGGCAATCTACGGCACAGGAACTGCGGACCCGGGTCCGAGCAGCACGTCGACGTCACCGGCGTGCATCGGCCCGCCGCAGGTGGCGCAGCGCAGGTCGACGTGGCTGATCTGCCCACACTCACGGTGTCGGTAGAGAATGGGGGGGCCGTGCTCGCCGGCGAGCCACCTGTCGCCCCAGGCGACCATCACCATCAGCAGGTCGACGAGCTCAGTGCCACGCTCGGTGAGGACGTATTCGTACCGGGGGCGCCGGTCGTACGGGCGACGCTCGAGCACCCCGTGTCCGACGAGGTGGTTCAGGCGTTCGGTGAGGACCTTGCGGGAGATGCCCAGGTCGGCCTGGATCTGCTCGAACCGGGTGAGGCCCACGAACACGTCGCGCAGGATCAACGGCGACCACGGCTCCCCGACGACCTCCCACGTCCGGGCGATCGAGCACGTCATCTGCCCGAAGTCCGTGCGCTGCATGCACCTAGTTTAGCCTTTGGAGTTTCTTCAAGGAACTAGGCTTGCTACAGTTCTCACGTCTCTTGAGGGAACCCAGCGCACCTGAGCGTCGCGTCATCGACGAAAGGATCGACCCATGGCACATGTGCAACGTTTCGACCATGTCGGCATCACGGTTGCGGACCTCGGTTCGGTCACGGCGTTCTTCGTCGGGCTGGGTCTCGAGGTCGAGGGAACGCGCATGTTCGTGGAAGGCGAGTTCCTGGACACCGTCATCGGCATCCCCGATTCCCGCACCGAGATCGTCATGCTGCGGCCGCCCGACGGAGGCACCCGGCTGGAACTCTCGAGCTTCGTCCGACCGGACCACCGGCCCGGATCGCCCGCCGCGATGGCCAACGAGTTGGGACTGCGCAACGTGGCCTTCGAGGTTGACGACCTGCACGCCGTCCTCGACCGGCTGACCGCTGAGGGCTACGGACTGGTCGGCGGCGTCGGAGAGTACGAGGGCATCTGGCGCATGGCCTACGTGCGTGGTCCGGAGGGGATCATCGTGTCTCTGGCCGAGCGGATCGGCTGACGCTTCGTCCGCCGAGTAGGTCTCTCGAACCGGCTGACGATCTGGCGCCGGTCACACCTGCTCGGTCGGGCACCACCACGTCGTGCGACCGCCGAAAGTGCCGTGCGTCAGCGGGGTTCCGTCGCGTGGGCAGCGCCCGCCGGGGTGGCGGTGTTCGATCAGGGCCAGCGTGTGGACGCCGCCACCGGCGATCGCCTGCTCGATGCTCCGGTGCGTGGCCCGCTGGAGCCGGCCGACGGCGTTGGTGTCGAGCTCGCCGACCGGCCGGCCTGGAAACACCTTGGCCCGCCAGAGGATCTGGTCGGCCAGCAGGTTGCCTATCCCGGCCAGTGCGGACTGGTCGAGCAGCCGGGCCTTGACCGGTGCGGTTCCGCCGGACAGGGCGGTTCTGAACTCGGCCGCAGTGACGGTGCGGGCATCGGGCCCGAGCAGGTCGACCGGCGGGTCCAATCGGACCCGGCCCAGCCGCCGGGGATCGAGCAGGATCATCGCGCCGCCGTCGGCGAAGGTCAGCGCGAACCGCGAGAACCGGTAGTCGCCGGGAGCGCGTCCGCGGTCCCAGTAGTCGCCGCCCTCGACCTCCCGGCCGAGCCGGTCGGCGATCACGATCTTGCCCGACATGCCAAGGTGGATACCCAGTGTCGGGCCGGGCATCCGGGTCCGACCCACTCCCGAGGTTTCGCACCACAGGCTCTTGCCGCGGCGGTGCACGGTGGTCAGCCGCCGGCCGACGAGCGCCCGACCCAGGTCACCGGGGCGGTGGGGGCGACACACGAATTCGTCGGAGTCGTCGACCACGGAGATTCTGCGGCGCAGTGCCGACCTTTCGATGATCAGGCGGGCGGACTCCACCTCCGGCAGTTCGGGCACCCTGACACTGTGTCAGACCTGCGTCCGGGTCGGGACGATCAGGCTGACTACCGAACACCCCGTTCGAGTCTCGGTGCTCCTCGACGTCTGCCCCCACAGTCAGCCAGAGGTAGCGCGAACTGACGGCGACACGCTGTACCGGCTCGGCGTGTTCTGCGCACAACCTGCTACACACCTGCGCCAGGGACAGGGACCAGCGTTCGGCGGGATGGACCGACCTGATCCACCTGCGCACCGTCAGCGGTGGATCGCACGGCCACGGCGGTCGCAGATGGCAGGTCCGACCCACCGTGCAGGACACTATCGAGATCAACCTGGTCGAACCCGACCGTAGGGTCGCCATGATGGACGCCCCAGGCTGCGGCGCCCGACGCGCACTGGTCGGTATGCCCGTGCAGTGCGCCAATGGGCTCGACGGCTTGCCGATGACCTGCTCGACCTGGTCATGGCCGGGAGACAGGGGTTCGCAACCGCTGGACGTGGGGTACTGCCAGAATTGCGCGCTTTCAGTGCCTAGGGGCGGGCCGACGTCGAGTGGGCGCGTCGCGTCGAGCGTCCCTAGAGTTGGCGCTACCCAGGGAACCGTCACGCGAGCAAAGGAGCTCACCATGGCCACCTATGACGTTGCCGGCCGATCAGCGATCGTGACCGGAGCGGGCTCCGGCATCGGCAAGGCCGTGGCTGCCCTGCTGGCGGCCAACGGCGCCGCCGTGCTGGTGACCGACCTGCGTCAGGACGTGGTCGACGCTGCTGTCGGCGAGCTCACCGACGCCGGATACGCGGCCGCCGGTCTGGCCGCCGACACCTCGGATCCGGACAGCGGCCCGGCCACGGTCGCGGCGGCTAACGCGTTGGCACCGTTGCGGATCGCCGTGAACAACGCCGGCATCGGCGGTGCCTCCGCCCCTGTCGGTGAGTACCCGTTGGACTCCTGGCGACAGGTCATCGATGTCAACCTCAACGGTGTCATGTACGGCATGCGCGCCCAACTACCCGCGATCGCCGCCAACGGCGGCGGAGCGGTGGTGAACGTCGCATCCATCCTGGGCAGTGTCGGCTTCCCGAACTCGTCGGCCTACGTCACCGCCAAGCACGGGGTCGTCGGCCTGACGAAGAACGCTGCGTTGGAATACGCCGCTGCCGGTGTCCGGGTGAACGCCGTCGGTCCCGGCTTCATCCTCACTCCGCTGGTGGAGGCGAACCTGGACGCCGACGCGCTGGCCTTCCTCGAGACCCGGCATGCCCTGGGTCGGCTCGGCACCGTCGAGGAGGTTGCCGCACTAGTCGCCTTCCTGGCTTCGGACGCCGCGAGCTTCATCACCGGCAGCTATCACCTGGTGGACGGCGGGTACACCGCCCAGTGAGCGCGCCCCCGGCTGATCCGCGAGGCCACCGCAATCGACGCGCGGCTGCTCGGCCCCCTGTTCCGGGCCTGGGACCACCCGCAGTCCGTGCCGGCGCTCGAGGCGATCGTTGCCGAGTGGGCGCGTACGCCGCAGGCGTCAATTCTCGTCGCGGAAGCTGATGATGGCGGCCTGGTCGGAATGGTCGCGGTCGCCGCTCGCCCCGGGCTGTCGAGTCCCCCTCCGATCGCCCATCTGTCCGGACTCGTCGTCGCGCCGGACCAGCGGCGGACCGGGCTCGGCGCTGCACTGCTGGACGCCGCGGAGCAGCTCGCCCGCACCTGGGGCTGCAGCCGGATCGAACTGTCGTCGTCGCTGGGACGTGATGCGGCCCACCACTTCTATCCCGCGCAGGGCTACGAGGACAGCACGCTGCACCACGCCTTCTACCAGAAGCGCCTCGTGTGAGAGTGGCGCCGATGGGTCGGTAGCCCGTTGTTGTCACGCCGCGCCGACCAATCCGGGCTACCAGTGCCAACAACGGGCTACCGAGGTTCAGTCGGCGGTGTAACGGTCCTCGGTCTGACCGCGGGAACCGCAACAATGGTGCCCTCGACGACGGCCGACATCAGGTGTGGTGTCGCCACCTCCCGGGTTAACGCAAACTATGTCCAGCCCGCGGGAGGGGGCCATGAGCGCTCCCGCTGTTTTCGCTCGGATGGGTAGATCGCCGCTTCGGATGTCCGCGGCGTGCGCTGTGTGCCACTATTGGTGCCTCTCTTTCGGCCGACGACGGGGGGCCCATGGGCCTATTCGATCGACATCGTGACCAGGCGAACGTGCTGCAGCCATTCGACCTATGGGGTCAACGAGGCGTGGCGTCGGCAGAGGTTGCCGGAGAGTCGTTCCACGAGAAAGAGATTCTCAGCAGCTTCGGGACTGTCCTTCCCGGCGGGAGCGAAATAACGCGCACAGCAAAACTCATTCCCGAGCCTGACAACAAGTACGACGCGAACGCTGTCCGGGTAGAGGTTGACGGGGCCACCGTTGGACATTTGCCCGCTGGGGAGGCCGCGCGCTACACGGGCCCGCTTAGTTCGCTGATCGTCCAGGGCCTGGTTCCTCAGGTGGCTGCGCGAATCTGGGCGCGGATGAAGTCGGAATTTGACGACGGCGATCCAAGGCACAGCAAGGCGGGCATCTTTGCGCGGGTCAGCCTCGATCTGGCAGAGCCCCATTTACTTACACCGCTCAACGGCCCGCCGAGCCGACGATTCGCTCTCTTGCCGTTGGGTCGCGCGGTTCAGGTCTCCGGCGAGGAGAGCCATATGGACGTCTTGCATCCGTACTTGCGACCGGAGGGCGAGGGTTGGGTATACGGCTCGCTAGCGGAAATCGATCAAGGCACGGCTAGATCTGTCAAGAGCTTGATCGAGATCCGGCTCGACGGCCGACGCGTGGGACAGATGACACCGAGCATGAGCAGCGAGTATTTGCCGATTGTTCGCATGCTCGAGCGCGTTGGAGTCTCCTGCTGCGCACGAGCAATCGTCAAAGGCAACCGACTCAAAGCAGACGTCTCGGTCTACGCCGTCAAGGCTTCGGGCCTCTCAGAGGAATGGATTGCCGAAGCAGCTCAACCCCCCGCCGGCCGAGTTGATGCAGCACAAACAGTCGGAACGTTTCAAGGCGGTGGGTCAGGAGTCGAGCCGCCAAGCCCAGAACCGATACCTCCCTCGGCCCCGCCGGCGGGGTGGTTCCCCGATCCTGGGCAGAGTGGCGGGCTGCGCTGGTGGGACGGTCGAAGTTGGACCGAGCACTTCCACAGCGGCAGCTGAGAGCCAACACGAGTCGTCTGCCGTACCTATCCCTATTGCGAGGTCGCGAGAAGCGCTGAGGCGTAGCCCGTTGTTGTCACGCCACGCCGACCAAAACGGGCTACCAGTGCCAGGAACGGGCTACCAAGGGTGGCGGCGTCGCGGCAATCAGCCGGCGGCCGCCCGCAGCGCCCGGTACAGCAGCCGGTTGTCGCCGAGCCTGCGCCGCAGGTCCCGCTCGAGACCGGCGATCGGGATAGAGGTTCTGCGGCGCGCGGGAGTCCTTGTATTCGACCGAGGCGTAGCGGCACAGCGTCGCCTGGCTGAGGTTCGCCAGCGCGATCGCGTCCGGGCCGGACAGATCCGGTGAGCACTCGATCCGCACGACCCCGGCCCAGGCGTGTCCGGGCGGGCAGGGCAGCCGCAGGTACCAGGAGTAGCGCTGCCAGCCGTGCCATCAGGAACACCGGGGTCCGCTGCCCCGCGCCGAGAGTGCCGACGACGGCGTGCAGATCCGGCGGCAGGTACGACGCCCGATGGGTCTTGATGAAGCCGAGCGTCGCGGGGCAGGTGGGTCCGGCCGCGCATCGGTCCGTCGATCACCAGCAGGTCGGCTCGTCCCCGTCACCCCGTGGTCGAGCCAGGCCGGACCTCGCCGACACCGCGACGATCAGCTCCAGCTCGGACATCCGCGCCTGCAGGGTGTTCGACAACGTCACCATCGCCGGCGCCGCGGGGTCCGGCGGGCAGTACGTCGCCTCGAACACCCCTGCGCTGGTGCGGATGTCGACCGCCTTGGTGACGAAGGTGACCAGCCGGCGGCGGACCTGCGACGGTGAGCAGGTGCGAACCGCGCTCGCAGCAGCAGAGCACCCCGGCGGCGAAGGACGCGCACAGCGCCGGTGACGACTCGACTTCGTCGGTGGCCAGATCGTCGATCCAGGCCCGGGCCTCGATCCGCCGGACCCCGTCGACGAACAGCACCGCCTCCGGCATCGGGCACGGTGACGGCGTCGACGCGGTCGCCACTCAGTCGGCCGGGCAGCTCGACGCCGCGTCGACGGTGGCGTCCGACGGGCCCGTTCGTCGTCGACGCTGGTGCCGTAGGACGGGATCCCAGCTGTCGACGTGGAACCGCATCCGGCTGCCGACCGGCGCAGGATCCGGTGCGACAGGAATACTCACACCTCCTCCCGCTCGCACCCGGGACGATCGGTTGTCGCGGGTCACCATGTACCGGATCGGGATCCGGTCGGCCAGTGCGGCGACATGGGTGATGATCCCGACCATCCGGTCGCCCTTCGACAGGTTCTCCAACGTCTCGGCGACCACCTCGAGGCTGGCCTCGTCGAGCGTGCCGAAGCCCTCGTCGAGGAAGATCGAATCCAGCCGGGCGGCGCCGGTGGCCGACATCGACGCGAGAGCTGCGAGCTCAGCGCCAGGGCAAGAGCGAGGCTGGCCTGGAAGGTCTCGCCGCCCGACAGGGTCCGGACGCTGCGTTGGGCATCGGCGTCGGCGTGGTCGATGACGAAGAACTCGCCGTCCCGGTGGGTCAGCGCGAACTGCTCGTTGGACAGCACCTCGAGGTGGGCGGATGCGTCGACGACCAGGGTGTCCAGCGCGGTGCGTTCCAGCCAGGCAGGGAACTTGTCCGACCGCAGCAGGGTGCCGAGCAGATGGGCGACCTGCCGCTCCTCTTCGGCGGTGGCCCGCTCGCCGGTGAGCCGGCCGGCCTGATCGCGGCGCTTGACCAGATCGACCCGGTGCGCGCCGATGTGGGCGAGGGCCGCGGCGACGGCGGGTGCGGCGCCCTCGAGCAGAGCACCTGCCGGAACTAGGATCTCGAGCTCCGCGAGGTCTGCGTGCAGGTCCGTCTGCTGTCGGTCGAGGTCACTCACCGCGGTGGTCGCCGCGGCCTGCTCGGTGGCCAGCTCGGTGGCGCAGGTCTCGGCCCGGGTGCCGGCCCAGCCGGTCAGCGCCGACCACGCTATCGCCACCGACCCATCGGTGAGCTCCGGGGCGCCGAGCGCGACGAAGCCGTCCCGGGTGGTGCGCAGCAACTGCCAGGCGGCGGCATAACTCCGCGTCGAGGTGTCCGCGGCATCGGCCGCTTCACGCCGCGCGAGTCTTGCCCGCCGCAGCGCCACGTCCGCCTCGTCCGCTGCGGCCTGCAGGACATCGAGGCGGGCCAGCTCGGTCTGGGCCTCAGCCGCACTCGGTGCTCCCTGCAACGCCGCCGCGAGCTGGGTGGACCTGGCCTCCTGGCCCGCGAGGTCGGCGGCGGCGCGTTCGCGGAGGCCGGTGGCCTGGTTCTCGGCGGCGTAGCTGTCGTCGGCAGCGGTTTCGGCCGCGCGCTGGTCGCGCTCGGCGGTCGCGCGCGTGTGCTGAGCAACGGCGGCCGCGGTCTCGGCATCGGAAAGGCCCGTCCTGCGGTACTTCTGCGCGCCGCCCGACCACTCGGCGAGCAGCTGCCAGCCCTGCAGGATGTCCGGTTGGTCGACCGCCGGGGCGCCGAGGGCGACCAACGGATCGCGGGTCCGGGCGAGCGCGCTGCGCAGGGCGGCCTCGGTGGCCGTCTCGCCGTCCGCGGCCTGCTGTGCGCTGCGCTGCGCTCTGCGCGCGGCGGCCACCGCGTTCTGGGCGTTCCGGGAGGCGTCGGTGAGTGCGTCGAGGTCTCGGAGCTGGGCGCGGATCGCCGCCTCGTCCGTGGGACCGTCGCCGAGGTCGGCGCGGAGCCGGTCGACGTGCTGCCGGGCGGCGGTGAGGTGCGCGGACGCGGCGGCGTGCGCTTGGGCGGCAACGGTTTCGGCGGCCCGGCGGTCGCGCAGCACCTGGTCGGCGGCGCGCACCGCCGCCTGGGCGACGGTGAGCGCAGGGGCGTCGAGATGACTGGGCAGATGGTCGACCGGGCGGTCGCACACCGGGCAGGGCGCACCGACCGCGAGCAACGGCCGCAGGGTTGCCGCCGTGTTCATCGCGCCGGCCGCATCGAGGTCCGAGGGGGCGAAGTCTCGGGCTGCGGTCGCGGCGGCGAGGTCGGCGCTGGCCAGCTCCAGCGCCGCAGCGGCCCGGGCCGCAGCCGGTTCCAGCGCTGCGCTGCTCCGCCGTCGCGGTGTCCAGTTGCGGCAGCAGGTTCAGCGCCGCGTCCAAGGGGCACCGGGCGGTGCCGCGTCCAGTGCGGCCCGGCTCTGCGCCTCCGCCTCCTCCACCGCGATCAGCGAACTCGCCGCTGCAGCGGCATTCTGCCGGGCGAGCGTCACCCGCTCGGCGATCGCGGCGGCGTCATCCGGGACGGTGACGCCGGCCAGGACGCTGATCTCGTCGCGCAGTCTGCTGGTGGCCTCGGCGGCGTCGGCCGCGGCAGTGGCAGCCTCGCCGTGGGCCACGCGGGCGGCATCGAGCTCGGCGACCCGGGACTTGCGGTGCTGGGCTGCTGTGGCGAGATGCGAGTCGGCGGACGCCAGGGCTGTCCGGGCGGCCGGGAGCGCGTCGTGCAACCGGCCTGCTCCTCGTGGTCGCGGATCGCCCGTTCCAGCGGAGCCCGGGGCGGGGCGGCGGCCACCAGGTCGCGCGCGGCGGTGTCGGCCTGCTCGGCGTCCGACTCGGCCGCGGCTGCTGCGCCGAGGGTCTCGGCCACCGACGACCGCTCGGCCTCGAGCGCGGCCAGCCCGGCGGGCGGCCGGAGCGACGTCAGCCGCCGGTGTTCGTCGGCGAGTTGCTCCGCCCGACTCCGCGACTGCTCGAGGGTTCCGGTCACTGTGACGAGTTCGGCCAGGGTGCCGGTCAGACCGTCGCGAAAGGCCTGCAAGGCCCCTTCGCGCTGCTCGGCCGCGGCGACCGCCTCGTCGGTGGCATCGGCCAGCCCGCCGAGTTGGTTGTCCAGCAACAGAACTCGCTGACTCGCGAGGTCGGCGCGCCGGTTCGCCCGCTGCCGCATGCTGTCGTACAGCTCGACGCCCAACAGGGCCAGCAGGATCGCCCGCCGGTCGGCGCCCCGGGCGCGCAAGAACTCCGAGAAGGCGCCCTGCGGCAGCACCACGCACTGGCAGAAGTGCTCGAAGCTCAGGCCGAGCAGGTTCTCGACCGCCCCGGACGTGGCGCCGTCGGCGGCGATCAATGTTGTCGGGTCGTCCGAGGTCCCGAGCGCACTCGGATCGTGCAGCCGCTCCAGCCTGGCGTTGCGCACGGTGACACCGGTCTTGGTGCGACGCATTTCACGCGCGACGACGTAGCGGGTGCCGCCGATGTCGAAGACCAGCCGCACGGTGCCGCGGACCGCAGTCGGCGCCAGCGCGTACATCACCGCCCGGCGGTCGCTCCACCGAGGCACGCTGCCGTAGAGGGCGAAGATCATCGCGTCGATGATGGTGGACTTGCCGGAGCCGGTCGGCCCGACCAGCACGAAGTAGTCGGCGTCGGTGAAGTCGACGGTGGTCGGCTCGCGGAACGAGGCGAAGCCGTCCATCTCCAGCACAACGGGTCTCATGGTGGTGCCTCACATCTCCGGAGCGACGGTGGTCAGCTCGTCGTGCAGCTGGGCGAACAGGCTCTGCAGCCGGGGATCTGCCACGTTCTCGGCGGCGCAGAACTCGGCGAACAGCTCGCCGGGGGTGCGGGTGCCCTGGTGCGGCGTGGTCGTCACCGCCGCGGTTGCGGCGAACTCCGGATCGATGCGGACCTCGAGGGCGTTGGGCAGCACGTCCGTCACCTCCTCGCGCAGTCCGGCCCTGGCCGGTTCCCGCACATACACCCGCAGGTAGTCGTCACCGAGAGCGTCGGCCTGGCCGATGATTTCGGCGACCGTGCCGCGGACGGTCCGGAGCCGGCGGCCGGCGGTGATCGGCACGTCGACCACCTTGGCCGGCACCGCCGGGGCAGCCTCGACGAGGCAGACCACGTTGGTGTTGTCCTGCTCGCCGAAGTCGACGGCGTAGGGCGATCCCGAGTACACCACCGGGCAGGCGGCGGGCAGGGTCTGCCGGCGGTGCAGGTGCCCGAGCGCGACGTAGTGCGCGTCGGACGGGAAGGCGGCCGGGCCGACGTAGTACTCGAAGATCGACTGGGCCGCCCGTTCGCCGCCGCCCATCGTGCCGCCGACCACGGTGAGGTGCGACATCACGATGTTGACCGCGTCGGCGGTGAACGACGTGGCCAGGTTGGTGATGATCTTGCGGACGATCTCGTCGTAGCGGGAGGCGTTCTCGGCCGGGGTGAAGCCGACCAGGTCGGCCGCCTTCAGCGCGAACCGCTGGGACAGGAACGGCAGCAGCGCGACGTTGGCCTGCTCGCCGGTGGACCGGGCCGGGAAGCTGTACACGCCGCCGTTCGCGGCGGCGAGGAAACCGCCGAGCATGGTGATGCCGGCGGCAGCCATCAGCGGCCGGTAGGCGTCGAAGGTGCGCGGGTGGTCGTGGTTGCCGGCGATCGCGATCACCTCGGCGCCGGTGTCGCGCAGGTCCAGCAGGGTGCGGACGACGAGCCGCTGCGCCTCGGCCGACGGCATCGCGGCGTCGTACAGGTCGCCGGCGACCAGCACGGCGTCAACGTTCTCTCGCCGAGTGATATCGACGATCTCGTGCAGCACCGCCCGTTGCTCGTCGAGCCGGTCGCGGCCCTTGAGGGTCTTGCCGACGTGCCAGTCGGAGGTGTGCAGGAACTTCATGGAGCGCCTCGATGCGGTGGAGAGATCATGCGGGACAGGGAGATCAGAACGGAGCTGGGTCGTCGTCCGGGCTGGGCAGGCCGGCGAACGGATCGTCGACCGGTGGTCGCGACGACGCCGACGCGGGCGGGTCGCCGCACTCGGAGAGCCGGGTCGCCCAGGCCGGGAACGGGAACTCGACGGCCAGCGATACCGGGATCTCGGGCTGGCTGACGAACATGGTGCCGGGCTTGGCGAGTGTCGCCCTGGTCCGCTGACTGGCCGGGAGGAACCCGTACTCGGGTCGGCCGGCCTCGGCCGGGTCGAGCCGGCCGACGATCTTGATGCTGGAGTTGGAGATGATCCGCCGCTCGATCTCGCTGGCCGTCTGCTGCGCGCCGATCAGGATGATCCCGAGACTCCTTCCCCGCTCGGCGATGTCGAGCAGCACCTCCTTGATCGGGCTGTTGCCTTCGCGGGGGGCGTACTTGTTCAGCTCGTCGATCATGGTGAACAGCAGGCTGCCCGGGCCGGCTGCCTCCTTGCGCGTCGGTCTCGGCGGCGAGCACCACACCGACCACGAACCGCTGAGCCCGTTCCCGGAGGTTGTGCAGGTCGATGACGGTGACCTGCTGGTTGAGGGTGGAGATCTGCCGGGTCGGGGCGTGCGGAATGTCGGCCCGGATCAGCGGGCTCAGCGCCTTCTGCGACGACCGCAACCGCCGGATGAAGGCGTTGATGGTGCCCGGCTCGCCGAGGTGAGCAGCACCGGCCGGGCGTCGTGGAGCAGCTCGAAGACCCGCGGGCCGTCGGGCGTGACGAGGTCGAGGTCGGGCATCCGGCGGCCGAGCAGCGGGTGACCCTCCCGAGGTCGTAGCGCACGTCGAGCCCCGAGAGCAGGCCGGCGAGCTGCGCGCGGGGCTCGTCGAAGGCCAGCAGGTCGGCGACGTGTCGCGGAGCGCGTCGGTGCGCGGGTCGCTGCGCTGCAGGAGGGCCTGCGCCATCAAGTTCTTCAGCACCCGGGCCGTGGCGGGGTGCCGTTCCGCGTGGTAGGTGTCCAGCAGGGCGTCGGGTGAGATGCCCTGGACGACCTGGGCGAGCTTCCACCCGAGGTTGACCGCGTCCTGCACGCCGAGGCCGATCCCCTGTCCGCCCGCCGGCGGGTGGGTGTGCGCGGCGTCCCCGGCGAGCAGCACGCGTCCGCGTGCGGTAGGCGGCCGCCTGCCGGGTGGCGTCGGTGAACCGCGAGATCCACGACGGGTCGTGGACGCCGAAGTCGGTGCCGTACACGGCCGTCAGCGCGTCGCCGAGATCGGCCAGGGTCGGCTCGGCGGCGGGTCCGAGCCGTTGCTCGGTCACGACCACCCGACGTCCGGCCCGTCCTCCATCGACGTTGATCGCCGTGGATGCCGACCTCGTCGAGCCGGATGCCGGTCGGGCGGCTCCTCGGTCACCTCGACCTCGGCGATCAGGTGGCTGCGGGTCGCCTCGCCCCGACGAAGTCGATGCCGGCCGTCTTGCGGATCACGCTGCGCCCGCCATCGGCGCCGACCAGGTACGCCGCGCGCAGCGGGTCGCCGTCGGCGAGGTGGACGTCGACGCCGGCGTCGTCCTGGCGAAGCCGGTGACCTCGACGCCCTCGACGGACCGGCACGCCCAGCTCCTCGACCCAGCCGAGCAGGATCTGCTCGATGCGGCTCTGCGCAGCCCCAGCGTGTAGGGTGCCGGGACGGAAGCCGGTGACGTCCAGCGTCGTGCCGCCGAAGCCCAGCGCCTGGACGGTCTGGCCCTCGGCGAGGAAGCGCTCGGCGATGCCGCGCTGGTCGAGGATCTCGATCGTGCGTGAGTGGAAGCCCGCGAGCACGGGTGCCGACCAGGGCGGCGTCGTGCGCCGCTCCAGGATCGCGACGTCGACCCCCGCCAACGCCAGCTCTCCCGCCAGCATCAGGCCGGTCGGCCCGCTCCCGACGATGGCACGTCGCGGGTGCTGACCTCGTCCACGGCGGGGCTCGCGGAGCCGGGCATCGCCTACCCGAGCTCGCGCAGGCGCGGGAGCTCGTCGGCGAGGCGCTCCGCGACGGCCAGTGGCTCATCGCCCGGCATGATGAGCAGGATGTCGGTGACGCCGACCTCGACGTAACCCAACTATGTCTGCGGCGCCGTCCACCTCGTCGGCGCCGAAGCCGACCTGCACCGAGCGGCGGATCTCGTCCGGGTCGCGCCCGACGTCGGCGCAGTGCTGGTCGAGGATCGCCGACGACGCGGCGACCTCTGCGGGCGGGCCACCCGCGGCGTTCCACACGTCCGCGTACCGCGCGGCGAGGCGCAGGGTCCGCTTGGGCCCCGACCCACCGATCCAGATCGGCGGGTGCGGACGCTGCACCGGCTTGGGTTCGGAGACGGCATCCTGCAGCCGGTAGTGCTGCCCGGCGAACGTGGTGCGAGGCTGCGTCCACAGCCCGAGGATGACCTGCAGGCTCTCCTCGAGACGGTCGGCACGGTCCTTGACGGTGCCGAACTCCAGTCCCAGCATGGTGTGCTCGTGCTCGGCCCAGCCCGCCCCGATGCCGAAGTCGAGGCGGCCGCCGGAGAGGTGGTCGACCGTGACCGCCATCTTCGCCAGGACACCCGGATGCCGGTAGGTGTTGCCGACTACGGCGCACCCGAGCCGCGTGCGGGTCGTCACCTCGGCCATCGCCGCCAGCATCGTCCAGGTCTCGAAGATCGGGCCGTCGTCGTGGCCGCCCAGGGTCGCGAAGTAACGTCACCCAGCAGCTGTCGAACCCGCTCTCGTCGGCCAGGCGCCACAGGTCGCGCAGCTGGTCGATGGTCGCGTCCTGGCTCAGCTTGAGACCGAAGCGCAGGGGAGTCATCCCCCAGTCATACCGGATGCCGCCGGCGGGGTCCGGCCGAACGTCGCCTTGCTTCAGCCCCGCCACACAGGTAGGAGATTGACAGTTAGACTGCAGCGAGAGTTCTACCCATGGACGCACCCGCACTCACCACCCCCCGACAACAGCTCCGTTGGATCGGCTGGGCCCAGCGCAAGGCCGCCGAGGACTGGGTGCGGGCGCGCGAGCTCAGCGTCGAGCAGAGCTTCGTGCTCGGTTACCTCGCCCAGAACCCCGGTGCCATCCAGCGCGACATCGCCTCAGGTGAGCCGCACGAGCGCGGCCAGCGTCTCGAGCCTCCTGCAGGGGCTCGAGCGGCGGGGGCTCGTCGAGCGGCGCACCGCACCTCGGCGACGACCGCAGCAAGCGCGTCTACGCGACCCCGACCGGCATCGAGCTCATCGCCGGGTTCGAGGACCGCGATGGCCGACTCCGACGCGGCGACCCGCCCCGCTGGACCACCACCGAGCGGGCCACGCTGCAGGGCCCTGCTCGGCAAGATCACCGCCGACCTGCCCCCGCCGACCCGCTAGTGAACCGTTGATGCGCAGGCCCCGCCGCGCATCCTGACGTTCCACGTGACGGCCGCTGCCGCACCTGCTCGACCCTGCCCACCCCACCCGCCGTGCCGGCATCCATGTCGGCGCGCCCTCGAACCTGCCCAAAAGGACCCCATCCATGATCCCCACCACCCCACCACCACTTCCACCGATGCACTCCGGACTGCCGATGCCGTCGGCTCCAACCGTTGGTACCTCTGGACCGCGCCGATCATCCGGGCCCTGGTGCACCTCTGCGTGCCGATGGCCGCCGCCATGATCGTGGGGGCCGTCTACAACCTGATCAACGCCGGCGTCGTCGGCTCGCTGCACGACACGACGCTCCTGGCCGCGGTGACGCTCGGCGCACCGATCCTCGGCCTGGTCATGGCGGTGGGCGGCGTCTTCGGGGTCGGCGGTGGCGCGCTGGTGTCGCGGCTGCTGGGCGCGGCCGAGCACGAGCCCGCCCGGGCCGACGAGATCAAGCACGTCACGTCGTTCGCCCTGTGGGGGGCGGTCGTCGCGGGGGCCGTGGTCGGCGCCCTCGGGCTGCTCTTTCTCCAGCCCGCTGGTGGACGCTCCTGGGTGCGGATGCCGTCGACCGCGCCGGCGACGAGCGCCTTCGTCGGGGTCATGCTCGGCTTCGTCCCCGTGCTGGCCGCGGCCTTCTGCCTCGAACAGCTGGTGCGGGCCGAGGGCGCTGCGAGTCAGGTGATGGTCGGGCTGATCGCCTCGACCGTCGCGGAACCTGGTGCTGGACCTGCTCTTCATCCTCGTCCTCTCACTGGGGCGTCGCGGGCGCGGCGCTGGCCATGGGCCTGTCGAACCTGGGTGTCGTCGCCTACTTCGCTCGTCTGGCTGGCAGCGGCACAGCGAGTCGATGAGCCTGGCACCCAGGTGGTTCACCCTCTCGTCCATCTGTGGTGAAGCCCGTGCTGGGCGTGGGCGTCGGCGAGCTGCTGCAGGCCGGCTTCCTCATCGTCACCTCACTGGTGCTCAACAACCTCGCGGCCGCCTACGGCGACGGCCCGCTCGCCGCGATGGGTGTGGCGGTGCGGATCGCCCAGGTGCCCGAGTTCCTCGTGATGGGTGTGACGCTCGGCGTGCTGCCGCTGCTCGCCTACTCGTACGGCAAGGGGGACCGGGCCAGGCTCACCGCAGCGTTGCGCGCCTCCGCGCTCACGGTGGGGCGGCATCGCCCTGGTCTTCGCCACGGCGGTCTTCGTGTTCCGCGAGCAGGTCGTCACTGCCTTCGTGGCCGACCGCTCGGTGCTCGCCATCGGAGTCACGATCCTCACCGCGCAGCTGGTGGCGATGGTCGCCAACGGGTTCGCCGGGCTCATCACCTCGCTGTTCCAGGCCACCGGGATGGGCGATGGTGGCCACCGTGATGTCCGTGACGCAGGGTGTGCTGTTCGTGCCGATCGTGCTGCTGGGCAACCTGTGGTTCGGCCTCGGCGGCATCATCTGGGCACTCACGGTCACCGAGGGCCTGGTCCTCGTCGTTGGTGTGGTGATGTGGCTGGTGTCGCGTCGCAGGATCGACCGTGGCCTCGCCGAGGGGAGTCCGGAGCGCGCCGAGGAGACCCTGCTGGAGCCTGCGGCCGCCTGACCGGCGATCAGCCTTCGCGGACGTCAGGGCGCGGGGGCCGGCGAAGCGCTGGGGGACTCCGCCGGCAGGTCGCGGACGGCGAAGGCGAGCCGGTCGCGCGCGGCCCGCTCGACGAGCAGAGGCACGAAGTCACGGATCGGGCCGGTGAGCTCGGCGTAGGACAGGGAGAACGGCTGCCTCGACGACCGCCGGGTCGAGGTCGGGGAACCGCCGGCGCAACCTCGCCTCGACCTCGACGAGGGCCTGCCGCTCGTGCTCTGCGTCCACGCACCAAGGATCGGCGACGGCGCGCGCTGCGCGCAATGGCCCGGACGGCCCGCTCGCCCACCGGACAGGAGCAGCAGCACCCTGCCTCCGGACCGGTGGACGGCCAGGAGGGACGCGGCCCCCGGCGCCGAGTTGTGGACGCAGCAGCCGGGGCCGCCTCCCTCCGGGACGGGGCAACACCTCGTCCGCAGCACGACCCTGCCAACGGCACACCGTGGGCACAAGGCGGTGCGCCGTGAGTTCACCCGTCGTTGACCCCTATTTCACGTCGTCCGCGACGCCGCCGGTCAGGACGCGAGGTGACGAGGCCTCGTCGGGCTGCCCCACGACATCCCCCTCGGAAGGCCCGTGGTGGCCCAGGTGCGGCAGGTGCGGGTGCGGCAGGTGCAGCTCGACGGGCTCCGGCGGGAGGTCGTCGACGCCGGCGGCGAGCGCCTGCTCGCGGCGGTGGCGCGCCGACGGCAGGGCGAGCGAGGCGAGGACCGCGAGCACGGCGACGCCGGCGCAGACCCAGAAGCCGTACGGTGAACGCGTCGTCGGTGGGCAGGCCCTCGGGCGTGCTGTGCGACGTGATGACGGCGGCGACGACCGCCGTGCCGATGCTGCTGCCGATGGTCCGCGCGATCGTGTTGACGCTGCTGGCCTCGCCGGTCTGCGCCGCCGGGACGCTCTCGATGATGGCGTTGGACATGGCCGCGAAGGCCAGGCCGATGCCGGCGCCGGTGAGCAGGCCGGAGGCGAGCACCTGCCAGAGCGTGGCCGTGCACGAGGCCGGGCAGCGCGAAGGCGCCGACGACGAGGAACGTGCCGAGGAACATCGGCAGCTTGGGGCCGAAGCGGCGGTCGAGCAGGCCGGCGAGCGGGCCGAACACGACCATCATCAGGACGGTCGGGCAGCAGGAACAGGCCCGCCTCGGAGACCGACTTGCCGAAGCCGTAGCCGGTGGCGGCGGGCAGCTCGAGCAGCGTCGGGACCAGCAGGAACGTGCCGAACATCGCGAAGCCGAGGATCAGGGCGACCAGGTCGGTGGCCCACACGCCGCGGTTGGCCATCAGGCGCATGTCGATCAGCGGCTCGCTGGACGCGCAGCTCGACCAGGACGAACGCGACGAGCGCGACCACGCCGAGCACGAACAGGCCGACGGTCTTCGTCTCGACCCAGCCCCAGGCCTGGCCCTTGCTGATGGCGAGCAGCAGGGACACCAGGCCGACCGGAGGATGCCGGCGCCGAGCACGTCGAGCCGGCCGGGCGTGCGCACCGGCGACTCCTTCATGCCGAAGATCGGCGCCGAGCAGCGCGATGACGACCAGCACGAGCGGCAGCCAGAACAGCCAGTGCCACGACAGGTGCTCGACGATCGGGCCGGCGGCGACGATGCCGACACCGGCGCCGACGCCGAAGATCGCCGAGAGCAGGCCGACGGTGACGCTGACCTTCTCGCGGGGCAGCTCGTCGCGGACGATGCCGATGGACAGCGGCAGGATCGCGCCGGCGGAGCCCTGCAGCACGCGGGCGACGATCAGCACGCCGAGGCTCGGGGCCAGCGCGGCGACCAGGGTGCCGACGGCGAGGGCGGCCAGGACGCCGATGAGCACCCGGCGCTTGCCGACCATGTCGCCGAGGCGGCCGAGGATCGGCGTGAGCACCGAGGCGGACAGCAGGTAGGCCGTGAGGATCCAGCTGGTGTCGGCGGTCGAGAGTGCAGGTCCTGCGCGATGGTCGGCAGCGCCGGCGCGACGAGGGACTGCAGCACGGCGAACGCCAGGCCGCCCAGGGACAGGTAGAGCACCAGGAGCCGGCTGCCGGGGCGGGGCCGGTGGCGTCGGGGACGGGCCGGCCGGAGGCGGGGTCGACTCCGCGACGGAGATGGACATGGGGCTCCTCGGGATCTCGAGGTAAACGTTTGTTGACCTCAAGTATCGATGCCGCGCGCAACGAAGTCAACACGCGTTTACTTGGGCGTTCCGGTCGCTACCTGGTCGACGCGAGGACCCCAGGATGCCGGCAGCGCCCACCCTGGCCCACCGCGGCCACGCCCGTCGGAGCCGGCGACCGGCGGCGACCGCCGCGCCGCCGCGACGCCGCGCACCACCCGGCAGCTGCTGCTCACCGCGGCCGCGCGCGCCGCTTCGCCGACCAGGGCTACGCCGCCACCACCGTGCGCGAGATCGCCGACGACGCCGGCGTCAACGTCGCGCTGATCAGCCGCTACTTCGAGTCCAAGGAGGGGCTGTTCGAGGCCTGCCTGACCGGGGTCTCGGCCGAGCTCGGCGGCTCCGTCCGACCGGCGACGACCCTCGAGGAGGTGGCCGCGGCCATCGCCGAGCAGCTCGCCGGCCCGACGAGCGCCGAGCACCCGAACCAGCTCGTCCTGCTGCTGCGCACCTCCGGCGACGAGCGCGCCGAGCGGATCCGGCTCGGGACGCTGCGGTCCTACGCCGTGCGGCTCGCCGACGTGGCCGAGGCGGCCACCGGCGATGCGAGGGGCCGGCCGGGAGCTGCTCGTGCTCGGGGCCCAGCTCGCGCTCTGCGCGGCCCTCGGGATCGCCGTGCTGCGCTCGTCGAACCGACGCTCGAGCCCCTCGCGTCGGTGGACCCGGCGGAGCTGGTCGCCCCGCTGACCGCCATGATC
>CAWCOJ010000009.1:0-107362 GCA_963797145.1 uncultured Actinomycetota bacterium
CCGCAACCGCCGGATGAAGGCGTTGATGGTGCCGACCCCGGTGACCGGGCCGGCCCAGTACGCCCGGGTGGTGTCGTCGCTGAGCCGGGCGGCGATCGCGTCGATGAGTTGGTCGTAGGTACGGCAGAGGTCGCCGTCGAGGTTCACCGCACCATCGGTGCCGGCCGCGACGGCGGTACTGCGCAGCCGGGCCGAGACCTGCTGCGCCACCATCGGATACTGCTGCCGGTCGTCGTCGATGTCGGCGAACACGTACTGCAGCAACTCCCCCGCGCAGAACTCCGCCGGTGTCCACCAGAACGCCTGCACCCCGCTGGTCCGGCCGCCGATCTGCGGCCGGCCGGTCGGGTCGTCGGGAGTGGGCGGGCAGTAGAAGGACACGGACTTGAACGGTTCGGCGGGCAGGCCGAGCTTGGCGTACTTGGCGCGGGCGTCGTCGTCGAGCCGGTTGTTGGTGTAGTCGAGGAACAGCAGGTCCTCGCCCTTCACCGAGAAGATCAGCGCCTTGGCGTTGATCGCGCGGGTGCCGAGCACGTCGGAGCGGAACAGCGAGTGCAGCAGGAACAGTGCGTAGCTGGTCTTGGTGGCGACGCCCGAGATCCCGCTGATGGACACGTGCGCGCCGCGGGTGCCGTCCAGGAACTCCAGGTTGACGTAGACCGGCGCGCCGTCGCGGCCGAGGCCGGCCGGCAGCTTGTCCTTCATGGTGTCGAAGTAGAGGGCGCGGGCGCGGTCGTCACCGGCGGCCCGGCGGACCAGCGCGCCCGGCCGCGGCGGCACGTAGAACTCCGGCTCGACCCGGGTGGTGGTGATCTCCGCGGTCTCCTGGACGGTGGCCGGCAGCACGCCGTCGCTGATCAGGAAGACGTCCGAGGCGAACGACGCGCCCTCGTGCCGGGCGGTGACCTCGGTGACGATGCCGGCGGTGGTGACCGGCGCCGCGCCGGGCACGTCGCGGACCGTCACCACGACGTCGTCGAGTTGCAGGTAGGCGTCCTGATCCAGGGCCACGTGGAACTTCAGCGGGGTGGCGTCCTCGGTGCCGAGCACCCGGCCGACCACGGCCTGGCCGGCGGGCGTGGCATCAGCTGCGGACACGGTTCCCCCTGCTCTCGAGTACGGCGCCCGTGGGTGCGGCGGGCACGCGGCAGGACACCCTGTCGCTGGTCATTCTGGCCCTGCGCGCCGGCTCGGCGCGGACCGGGCGGTGCCGGTCCGCGCCTGCGGGGTCACGCACTCAGTGCCGGTCGCTGCCGCGCTTGCGGGACTTGAGGTTGATGTCGGCGTAGGCACGCTTGGCGGCCCTGGCCATGTTTCCGCCGGTCACCTCGGCGGCCAGAGTCGTCGATGGCGGCCAGGTCGGCGGAGAGTTCGGCCCGCATGGGCGCCGGGGCTGCCGCCATGGCCTCGGTGAGCATGGTCCGCGCCGCAGCCAGGTCGCGGATCGCCCCGCCGGCCTCGCCACGCGACATCTGCTCCGCCGCAGCGCGCTTCGCCCGCTGGGTGTGCAGGAAGGCGAGCTCGGTGCGGACAGTGGGTTCGGGATCCGGCCGGCGGCCTGGTCGCCGGGCAGCACGTTGACGTGTACGGGCACGGTCACGGTCCGTGCACGAGCGCGGGTAGCTCGACCCAGGTGAATTGCAGCGAGGCGATCTCCGCCAGCCCCAGCGCGCCGATGCCGGGCACGTCGAAGGTGATGACGAGCCGGCGGACCTCGCCGGAGTAGAACGCGCCGAGTTCGACCTGCGCGCCGTCGGGCGTGACCACCGACGGCATCTCGTTGACGACGAGCAGCCGGCTGCAGGTCGGCGCCATCCGGATCAGCAGCGAGGCGGCCTGCGCGGTCTGGGTCAGCAGGCCGTCGAGCTCCCGAGAGATGGCCGCCACCGCATCGTCGGCGTGCTCGGCGAAGAGCTCGCTGCCGTTGCCGCCGGCCGCTATCGCCCGCAGCAGGTTCTCGTCGTAGCCCAGCCCGAAGCCCAGCGTGGTGGTGGTGATGCTGTCGCCGGCGGCCTTCGCCGCGACGCTGCCGAGCTGGTCGGGGTTGGTGACGCCGGCGTTCGCGTGGCCGTCGCTGATCAGCAGCACGGTGCCGCCGGTCCCGTCCGCGGCCGACCGGGCTTCCTGCAGTCCCCGCAGGTAGCCGGCCGACAGGTCGGTGGAGCCACCGGGATGGATGGCGGCGATCCGGTGTTTGGCGGCCGCCTTGTCGGCCAGCGGCGCGGCAGCGATGTCGACCCGGGTGACGCTGTCGAATGTGACGAGGCCGAACCGGTCGGTGGGGTTGAGCCGGTCGACGAGCTCGAGGAGCGCCCGCTTCGCGCCGTCCAGCCGGGCCCCGGCCATCGAGCCGCTCCGGTCGAGTACCACGACCAGGGTGCGGGGCGGCCGGGCGGTGTCGGCGGCCGCGGTGGGGGCGGTGAGTTCGACGAGCAGCGAGAGCTGGTCGTGGCTCTCGACGGCGACGACGTCGAGGTCGAGATGGGTGCTGATGTGCATGGAGCGCCTCCGGTTGACAGTGTGTGACGTGGCGTATGCTGCGAGTAGATAGTCCGCGCTCACAGCATCGTTATGTTGCTAGCAGCGTAGCATAATCCTTGGAGCATAGATGGGTGAGTATCAGAAGACCGGCAGTCAGGCTTTCGGTGACCTGCTCCGGCGGGCCCGGGAGTACCTCGGGGTCAGCCGGAAGGAGCTCGCCGAGCTGACCGGCCTGTCCTACCCCTACATCTCCCAGCTCGAGACCGGCTATCGACTGCCGTCGACCGCCGCCATGCAGAAGTTCGTCGACGTGCTCCCGATCAGCCTCGACGAGCTGTATGTGGCGATCTCGCAGGGCCGGGACGAGGACGACGCCGGGCCGCCGGCCGGCGGTCCGGAGCCGGGGGGCTCGGACGCACTGTTCGAACCCGCAGCGTGCGCCGGGCCGCCCGCCGGCGACCAGCCGGTGGGTGCGGAACGAGTCGTTTGCAGGTGGCGCACCGCGGGACCTCGCCACCGATCCCCCGGTACGAGCGCCGCTCAGCATGCGGAGTCCGTTCGAGCCCGCGGTACTCAAGCAGGCGCGCCCGGCCCTCCCCGCTGCGCCGCCTCCGGCGGCCGGCGGCGGGATGCGGAGCCACGCCACCGCGCCGCGGAAACCAACAGCAGAGCGGGATCTCGCCGAGCGGATCGTCGACCTGCTGTCGGCGCTGCCGGTGGACGACCAGCTCGAGGTGATGGCCCGGGTGCAGGCCCGGGTGATGCGGCGGGCGATCGACGAGCAGGTCGGCAGGGTCCAGCGGGATTGAATCGGGCTGCTGTGCGGTGCGCCCGGGCTATGAAACCAGGGACCGTAGAAGCTCTCTCGTCTCTTCGTCAGTGCTGTACAAGAGCGTGCCGACCATGCCCCTGGTCATCAGGACCTTGTAGACGTGCCGCACAAGTCGGTCGAACTCAGCGTCCGACACAGTCTTGCGGGAGCGGAAGTCGGGGTCTCGGTTGGCGGCGCGGTGGCTCACCCACCGATCGCCCCGCCACACCAGGTCGGGTCCTATGATCACGCCGTTCCAGTCGTATTCGAACCCCTGCGCGGTGTATACGCAGCCAACCTGGCCGAAACCTTCCGGGCGTGTCGCCCACAGCGAGGCCGGGGGTGCACCGGGGAGCCCTCTGTCGCCCCTGAGATTCCACGGCCGGGACCACCCGCCGATCTCGACGTCGGGCACCAGCGAGCCATCCGGACGCGGGTCGCTCCACGGCCAGCAGTAACCGGCGGTCATCCGCGCGCCGTAACCTTGGTCCCGATACGCCGACAGCCGTGCCTCGAGCTCATGCGGGGTGTCGACGGTGTCGAGCATGAACCGCTCGTCCGGGTCCCAGGGTTTCGGCGCACCACCCTCGATGCCGAGCAGTCGCTGAACCCAGGTCACGTACGCCTCGCTGCCGCCGCACCGGAATTGGGCATCCAACGAGACCTCGCGCACTTCGAGACCGGCCGTGCTGGCATGGGCACGAATGTCCTCGACCGTGCCCATCTCCCCCGGGCGCACCACCTGATGCTGGTCCAAGAGGAAGACAGGCACCCGGGCAGTGGCGAGCAGCTCCTCGACCTGCGGCCTGCCGGTGCGCGAAGCTGCACGCGTATAGCGATTCTCTGATGTTGCGCGAATCCGATGTGCCTCGTCGAGAATGAGAACGTCGAGTCCGTTGCGCTCCGCGTCCATGAACGAGTTGAAGTACTTGAACAGGGTCCCGGCACGACCTTTGCGGTGGCCACTGACCTCGCGCAGCGTTTGGGTGAAGGCGCGGGATCCAGTGGCGTGCACGACCGTCCTGCCGCTGGCCGCGAGCGTTCCCATCAGCGACAGCGCGATGACGCTCTTGCCGCTGCCCGGACCGCCACTGATGATCACCACGGTTTTGCGGTCGCTGGAACGCGCCTGCTCGACGGCGTGCAGCACCAGGTCGAACGCAATCGCTTGCTCGTCGAGCAGAACAAACTGCTCGCGATTGGCGAGCTCCTCCGCGGCCACCGAAAGCAGCTGCCGGGATGGAGCCGACGCAGAGCCCAGCAACAGATCGGCGTAGGGAGCTCCTGGCACGTCCGGATCGAGACGCGAGCGGAGGAATTCGATAAACTTGCCGCGACGTGCGCTGGTGAAGAGTCGTCCGCGCTGGGTTTGCGGGTAGCCGCCCAGGTTCTGTTCGACGTCACCGCCGGCATTGTGCAGATATGCGACTCCGGCGATGGGATCAGCTTCCTCGTGGAGAACCGTGGTGAAGTCGACCATGTAGTCGCAGTATCGCTGAACCTGAGCGACCGGATGAAGTCGTGGCCCACCAATCGTTCCCGGCACCGTGACCAACTCGCCGCCGAGGTCGAACGGCTCGGCTCGGCTCCACTGTTTGAGCTCCACCACGACGTAGGACGGTGCTCCGGTCTTGGGATGGCTGCCGGCGAGCACGACGTCAGCGCGCTTGCTGGTCAGCGGAAGCTGATGCTCGATCAGCACCTCGACATTGTCCAAGCCGGCGTCCATCAAGTCCTGGGCCAGAATGGGAAGGCTTCCGGACCATGAGTGCACCTCGGACGGCGACGGGCGACGACCGGTGTGATGGCGTAGGAGTTCGGCCAGCCGGGCCTCCAGCTCGGACGGAGCGGCGGCGAATTCGGCGAACGCCCGACCACGATGTCGCAGCAGCGTCAAAATTGGCCCCCAGGGCAGCACGAAGGAACTCGTGCGGGTGGGGGTCTGTCCCAGGATCGGGATGCCCGTCGGGCCGCGTAGTCCGATCATAGGAAGCGGACTGGAAATGCGCTTCGCAGAGAGGATCGCGAACAGGCCTCGCCGACCACGCCGACCATCCGAATCCGAGTGAGGTTCGCAGGTCACACCCAGGCCTTGGTGCTGCCCCTGCATGTCGCCGTCCCGACGTCGTGGTGGATCCGACTGGTCAGCCGACGGCGAGGCCGCAGAAGGGGCCGACCCCGACCCAGGATCGGCCTCCCCTTTTCGTCGCGAAGCGGAATATGAGACTGTGTGAGTGGTCAGGGGCACGCGCGCGGGGAAAGCGAAGCCACATGTTGATCGACACTGCGTTTGACTTCAGGTCCTATTCATGAGGAAAGCACCCAAACACCCGCAGGCCGACGCCCGGACATGACACCGGTGCGCCCGTGGGGCAAGCCCCCTGCCGGGAGGTGCGCCCTTCGACCTGGATATCGCAACGGGCAATGCCTTATCTCCACCACAAGTCCGATCTCGGCGAGTTCTTCCTGTCGAGTGACTCGATCATTCCGACGTTCGGCCGATGGCCGGCACTGGACCGATAGCCTCACAACTCACCGACGACGCCAACGAGCTCCCTGGCGACGGCCTACACGATCGGCGGCATGATTGTCTGGCCCGGAAACCGGATCGACGGAACGATGACGATCAACGGCGCACGCGGGTTTCATCCGAAGATCAAGGACCGATTCGATCTGACCCTGGAGTGCGTTTGCCGGCACTATTCCGGACTGCTCAGTCCGCTCTGCGAGCGCCTGGCACGATATGGCGACTTCTTCGCACTCTTCATCAAATTCGAGGGCTATGTCCACTTCTTCTGCAGGATCTGGTCACCGCCGACCACTCAGAGGTGAAGTTCTTTCTGCCGTTCGACGAGTTAAGGACGCCGGCCGTACCCATCGACGCGCCCGGCTACGCCCCCTACCGGCCACTCTCGATCAAGTTCGTCCAGGCTCGGAACCGCCCAAATTGAGCACTGGGCGGCCGCACTGCCACGGTGCTTCTCAGCTTGACACTTGCGCAACCAAGCACTGCACTGCCCGATCGTCGGGCTGATGGGCCCAAGCTGTGCTCGCCGCCGCGAGCTCCGTGTCGGCCGGCAGTATCGCACCAGCAAGTTCCGTCACCGAATCGTGATCTCCCACCCAGTGGAAAGGCCCATTCGACGGCCCGACTGTCGGACCCGATGAGTAGCGTTGTTCATATGGCAGACGGGGCAACACTTCTGGCGGACCGACGGGATACCGTCGCCGCCTGTGTCACCGCGCTGCGCGACCTGCACACCGCACTCCACCAATGCGCCACCGGCAGAGCTGGCCGACCTGGCCGGTGATCTCGGCGAACTGCGCGCGTTGTGTGCCGCGCAGCTGGTCGCGGTGGTCGCCGACGCCGAACAGCGCGGGTTGGTCGAGCAGTCCCAATGCGCCTCGACGACAGCCTGGGTCGCCGACCGCGTCTGGCACTGCCGTCGCGAAGCGTCGCTGATCGCCAAGACCGCCAAGGCTGTTCCGTCGGCCCGACCTAGTCGGCCCGTCGCCGACGCCGTGCTGGATGCCGACATCGACCCGCTCACCGCTGTCGTCGTGGCCGGTGAGTACGACAAGCTCGCGCCGGACTTGCGCGACGAGGCGAAGCCTGTTGTGCTCGAACAGTTCCTGACCATCGGTGCCGAGCAGGGTCCGGCCGGCGTGCGCAGGCTCAAGCAGGAGATCCTCGCCCGCTACGGCGAAGACGGCGAATTCGAAGAGCACCAACAACGCTGTCGGCGCCAGATCGACCTGTCCCCGGGCAGCCAGACCTCGCCCGGAGTCTGGGACTACCGGCTGACCGTGGACAACGAGGGCCGCTCCGTCCTGGAAGCGGCGATCGGGCCGCTGTCCGCACCAGCCGCGAACCCGGAAACCGGCGAGCCGGATCCGCGACCGGTCGGTCGGCGCCGCGGGGAGGCCCTGGTCGAAGCGTTGCGCCGATCGGTGACGGCCACCGGCACCGCATCTGCGTCACCGAAGGCCGTGCTCGTGCTCACCATGGACTACGAGGCGTTGAGGGCGCAGATCGGCGCAGCCTCCGCACTGGGCAGCGTTGCCAAGGGGTGCCTGCTGGGCGCGGACACCGTCCGCAAGCTTGCCTGCGACGCCGCCATCGTCCCCACCGTGTTGGGCCGCGACGGCGAGATCCTCGACCAGGGCCGCGAAGTGCGACTCTTCACCCTCGCCCAGGTCCGCGCGCTGTGGCGCCGCGATGGGCATTGCACCTTCCCCGGTTGCGACGCCCCCGCGGCCTGGTCCGATGCGCATCATCTGATCCACTGGGCCGACGGCGGACCCACCGACCTGGGCAACGCCTGCCTATTGTGCCCGCGGCACCACACCATCGTCCACCGCGACCGACTCGCCGGCGTGGTCACCGACCGCGGCGTCGAATGGGACCGCCGCCCCGGCTCCTACCAGCCACCCGGCCCGTCACCTGAGCAACAAGCTCGATCCGGTCCAGACGGAGCATCTCCAGCCGGACGATCGGCGCACCATCGGCCCCCGGGCAGGACCGACCCCGCCCGACCCACCGGATCCGACCCCGTCAACCGCGCCCGGCCCAGCAACCCGGCCACCGATCGCGTCCGCCGGAGCTAGCCCGGGCAGTTGGCACGGGCGGCGCCCGCCCAGAGCCACAGCGGATCTCGTGGTCCTGGGCCGGCCGCTCCAGATCCTCGCCCGCCAACTACCGTCTGCCGCCGAGTCGATCTCATCCCGCCGATGCACTCTGGCGCACGCTGCCGTATCCGCGTGCGCCAGAGACCGGCCTCTGGGTTGGGCCAGCCCTGCCAGTCGTCCTCAGGTCAGCTGATGAAGGTGATCCGGTTGGCGGCCGGCGGCGCGATCGGTGCGGCCGGAGTGGAGTTGGTCGGTCAGATACTGGGTAAACGCGTCGATGTCCAGTTCGCCGACCAACGGGTTGGTGCCCTGGGTGAGAACGCCGAAGCCGTCCCCGCCGCCGGCCAGGAAGTTGTTGACGGTCACCCGATAGGTGGCCGCCTGGTTGAGAGGCGTTCCGTTGATCGTGATCGAGCTGACCACGATCCGGTCGGCTCCGGTCAACCTGAGATCGGTCGTATATTCCAGTCCGGCCGAGATCTGCAACACCTTGTTGCTCGTCGCATTGACACCCGAGTATTGCTGTTGGAGCAGCGTCACCAACTGGGCGCCGGTGAGATCGAGGGTGGTGAGGTAGTTGTTGAAAGGCTGCACGGTAAAGGCATCTTGGTAGGTGACCACGCCGTCGCCCTCGCCATGCGCCTGGGCATAAACCAAGTCCGACCGGATCCCGCCCGGGTTGGTGATGCCTAGTACCGCACCTCCCGTCGCGGCGCCACTGGTGGCTGCGAGCTGCGCGTCTGCGATCAGGTCCCCTAGCGGCTCCTCCAGTGTGGTCGCGCCCCGTCCGAGGATGTCTGCCGAGATATAGCCGACCGGTCTGTTCGCCACCGGCGCGATCAGCGTCTGGTACTTAGCGATGAGCGCTGTCTCGGTGGGATCCTTGGCGACATCACGGGTGACGATGTGGTTGACCGCGGTCACGCTGGGTCGGACGATGTCGTGGCTCTTCTTGTCGTAGCTGAAGTTGATCTCGGTGTAGAGCCGGCCGAAGGACGCGGCGCTGGTGACCATGCGAGGCTGCCCGGACGGGTCCGGGATGTTGCAGACATACGAGGTGTGCGTGTGCCCGCTGACGATCACATCGACTCGGGGGTCGATGGCCTTCGCGATGTTCACGAAGTCGCCGGTCAGGCCGGCGCCCGGGCCGCCCGCGTTGCAGTCGAAGTTGTAGACCGACGAGGCCGACGCGGCCGGTATTCCGCCGTCGTGCACCATCAACACGATGGCCTTCACGCCCAGAGCGCTCAGGATCCTGGCGTAGAAGTTGGCGCTGTCCACCTCCTTCTTGAACGTCAAGCCCTTGACGCCGGAGGCGGTGACGATGTCCGGAGTGGAGTCCAGCCCCAACCCGATGAAGCCGATTGTGGCGCCACCGATGTTCTTGATCCAGACGGGCGGCAGGATCGGCAGATGCGTCCGGTCGTCGATCACGTTGCCCGCGAGGTACTGGAACTTCGCGCCGCGGTACGGCTGGGACGCGTCGTAGCAGCCGTCGTCGTCGCGGCAGCCGCCGTACTGCAGTCGCTTGAGTTCGGCGGGGCCCTCGTCGAATTCGTGGTTGCCGACGCTGGTGAGTGACAGCCCCAGGGCGTTCATCGCAAGCACGGTCGGTTCGTCGTGGAACGCGGCCGACAGCAACGGGCTGGCGCCGACCAGGTCACCGGCCGCGACCGTGATCGAGTTCGGGTGACCAGCACGGGCGTTGTTCAACTGGGTGGCCAGATACTCGACTCCGCCGGCTGGTACCGACACGGTCGCGCCGCTGGCGTCCCGGGTGATGATCGTGCCTGAGGAGCCGGTCGGCGGTTCGAGGTTGCCGTGGAAATCATTGAAGGCCAGCACTTGGACGTCCACCGTGGTGGCCGGCCTGGCCCCCGCCGACGGCGCGGCCACCAGGGTCAGTACGGCCGCGATGACGGTCGCGGCGAGCACCTTGAGCGGTGTGCGCACACGGGTTGGGTTGCTCATCAATCCTCCGGGGAAACGGGTCACGCGCGACTGGGGACGGACGGAGAACAGTACCGACGCAAAACAGTGCGCACAGCTAACGCCCGATGGGCGGAAACCGCAAGCAGGTGGCAGTGTCCCAATTGCATGACCCGACGGTGCCGGGCATCGCGGTCCGTCCGCCCGTCGGGCGAACCGATCAGGTTCGAAACACTGGACGGAGGCGCGAGAGTCGCGAGGGGCGGCGTAGTGGAGCTCGGCCGCCGGGGAGGCGTTGAGGAGATCAGCCGCCGGCGGGGCGTAGAGGAGATCAGCCGCCGGCGGGGCGTAGGGGAGCTCAGCCGCCGGCGGGGCGTTGAGGAGATCAGCCGCCGGCGGCGATGGTGACCGCCCGCAGCGTGCGGATGGTGGTGGCGATGTCGTCGGGGTCGAACTGTCCCAGCAGTTCGGCGGTCGGTCCGGCGAGGTGCTCGGCGAGGCTGCGGTAGAGCGCCTCGCCCGCGGCCGTCAGCCGCACCTCCTGGTCGCCGCGGATCAGTCCCTGCGCCTCCAGATCGACGAGCAGTTCGCGGGTGGTCTCAGGGTTCAGCGTCCGCGATCCCTCGAGATCGTGGATCAGGGACCGACGGGGCAGCGTCGGCCGACCGGCAGCGACCAGCTTCAGGGCATACCAGGTCTCCGGAGCGGTCGCGCGCTCGGCGAGTTGCCGCCGCAAGGAGGCGGAGAGCGTGCGTTCGGCGAAAGCGAGGACCTGGCCGAACTGACCGATGGGGGCGGATGGAAGGGTCATGGCGTGCTCCGTTCGGATACGATAGACAGGGACCTGACTACTCTAGCAACTAGACAGGAGACTGTCGATAGCGATGGCTGACGCCGATCGGTCCACCCAGCCGTTGATCGGACTGCTCGTCCGGCTGGTGTATCAGCGGCACTCCCACGACATCGAGATGGCGCTGCTCGATGCCGGTTTCGACGACATCCGGCCGGCTCACGCCAACGTCTTCCCGTTCGTGCCGCCCGCCGGCATCACGGTGTCCGACCTGGCCGAACTCGCGCAGGTCCGCAAGCAGACGATGGCGCAGGCGGTCGAGCAGCTGGAGCGCCTCGGCTACGTGGAGCGCCGCCCGAATCCGGGCGACCGTCGATCGCGGCTGGTGTTCCTGACTCCGCGCGGTGAGTCGGTGCGTCCGGTCACCCACGCGGCCGCTGCGCGGGTCGAGCAACGCTGGGCGGAGTTGACCAGTCCGCAGGAACTCGAAGCTCTCCGCTCATCCCTGCAACGCCTTCTGGGCGAACTCGCGAGCACCCGGCCGATCGACGAGTAACGCGGAATCAGCAGGGGATTCGCTGAGCAACCGGCGTTTCCGGACGTTCAGACAACCTCCTCATCCGATTCGGCATCGTCGCCGGCATCCGCCGTGTGCCGCCCGCCGGCGCCGCCACCACCAGGCGCCGCCGGTGTCCCACCCGGTCCGGACGCGGGCGGCACCGGACGCGCGGTGATGGTCACGGTGACCTCGTCGAAGCTCCGTCCGTCGGTCTCCGCGGCCCGCACCCGCACTGTGCCCGCGGTGGAGCCGATCGTCAGGAGGCCGGTGGTGGCGTGCACCGAGCAGCCCAGGGCCGGCCCCTGGATGCTGAACCGGAGAGGCGCCCCGGTCGGGGTGGAATCGGCGCTGATCTGCACGGTGGTCGGCACTATCGGCGCCGGCCGGGGCTGGCCGCGCCGGGGTGCGGGCGGTGGTGGCGGCGAGGCGACCACCGTCGGGGTCGCGGCCCGGGCGTTGCGGACCGCGGGCCGCCCCCGGTACGTGTCGACGTGTTCGGCGCCGTTCGCGCTCACGAAGAACTCCGGAGCGCCGAGACTGGGCTCCCGCAGCCCGCGGATGTGCGGCGGCGTGGCGAATGCCGCCCGCCAGGTGTTCGTCGGGATCTCCAGCGACCGCAGGTTCTGCACCGCCGTGAACGAGGCCGGCAGCGCGGTGGCCGGCGTCGGGTTCGACGTGTTGGCGATGAACGGCCGGATGTCCACCCCGGCCCGACCGATCGTCACATGATCATCGCCGGTCATCGCACCGGAGGCGTTGATCCCCCAGCCCGCTGTGATGCTGGCGGGATCGTTGGTCTGGAGCGTGAACGTGCCGAAGGGACTGGGCACGGCGTGCGATGTGGCATTCGGCGACGGGATACCCGGGAAGATCTCGTTGACCCGGCCGCCTTCGGTTTCCGACCCCGGACCTCCACCGGCCGCGGCGAAGGTGTGCCGGTAGTTGGCACCGTAGTTGGCGCCGCCGGCACTGCCGGTCTCCGCGGTCGAGGCGATGCTTCCCGGTGCCTTGACCAGGAAGACCTCACGCTGCCGAAACGCACCCGATCCGGCCGAATCGTCGGCGCGGACACTGATCCGACCGCCCGCCTGCGAACCCCCCAGGGTGACCACACCCGTTGCGCTGATGGTGGATCCGGGGTCAACTGCCGCCGTTCCGGCGACCAGGGACCAGGTGACGGATTGGGTTGCCGGAACCGTCGCCACCAACGTCGCTCCGGCCGGGATCGGGACCGAGATCCGGGTGTTGTTGAGGCTGATCGGCCCCACCGAGACGCTGCGCGACTGCCGCTGCACGGTCGTCTCCGGCTGCTCGTTGCTGGGTCGATGCTGCGGCGGCTGTCGCAAAGCCCTTCCGACAGCTGCGTTTCCTGCTGCCCGTTGCAGGGCGAGGATGCCGAGTGGTCCGAGCGCAGCCGGGCCGGCCGACGACGACGCGGTGGGACGAGCGTGGGCGTCGTGGCGGGTCACCGAGTCGTCGGCCGGCAGGCCCTGCTCGAACATCGCCACTGGACGGTCCGTTCTGCTGACCCGGGGAGTGTCCTGTTGGCTACATGATCATCGAGGACCTCCGACCCGACCAGCCCCGCAAGGGCAGCCAACGGAACCGATCAGCTGCCCGAACGGGCATCCATGACTGTGCCGCGCCCATCGGCGGTCTGCGCGATCCGCCCGGGTCGTCAGCCGTCACATTCGTCCGCGGCGGCCGGGCAGATCGCCGGTGCCGGCCCGGTGCCGAGCGCCGCCGTCCACAGTGCCCTGTTCGGCTCGGCCCAGGGCATCGCCTCCAGCACCTCCAGCGGGTCCCGGCCGAGCAGCATCGAATACCGCGCCGCGACACTCGGCGTCCGGCTGCGGCCCTCGACGCAGTGCAGCAACACGACTTTGCCTTCGTCACGCAAGGCCTTGACGGTGCGGGCGGCGTCATCGAGGACGAAGTCGAGGTTCGGGTTCGCCTCCGGTCCGGCGTCGACCAGCCACATCTCGACATGCTCGACGCCGAGGTCGGCGGATCCCATGCGGCACAGGCTGACCACCGCGTCATAGCCGCCGTCGGCCACCGCGCCGACACCGCCGACCAGCAACCCGGGATCGTGCGGATGCACCCCACTCTGCCCCGTCGCCCACCCCGAGTAGTCCACGGTCGGTGCCGTCGGCCAGCCCTGCTCATCCGGCCGTCCGCCGCGGGCGGTCAACACCGCCAGCTCGAGCAGGTCGCGGGCCCGCAGGCCCGGCCAGCCGTGCAGCATCCGCCGCCACCGGGCCGGCACCGCCGACCCGCCCCAGCGCGCGCCGAGCAGGCCGCCGGCGATCGCCGCGGTGGTGTCGGTGTCGTGCCCGGCACGCACGGCCAGCTCCAGCGCCCGTTGCAGGTGCTCAGGCCCGGAGTCGTCGGCATGGGTGATGGCCCACCAGACCGTCTGCAGCGACTGCACCACCCAGCCGTTGTTGGGGAAGTCCTGCGGCGAGCCGGTTTCCGCCTGATCCAGGAGCGGCCCCCAGAACCCGGCCTCCTCCGCCGGGGCCCGGTCAAGGTACCCGCGCACGCCGTCGAAGGTGCCGTGCAGCACCGCGTGCCGGATCGCCGACGACCACAGCCGGCAGGCCTGGGTGGCCCGGTCGTCGTCATGGGTCAACGTGGCCACTGCGGTCGCGGCATCCAGGCAGCCCTGCTCGTCGGCCAGGTAGGCGATGCCGATCGGCGCAGTCCGCATCAGCGACCCGTTGCCGCCCTTGCGCCCGATCAGCGACCGTGCCCTGGCCTGCATCTCGGCCCCGGTCGGGTCCCGGTGGGCGAGCACCGCGCGGGTCTGGTTGCCGATGTCCTTGGGCCCCGAGTCGTACCACTCGACGAACCCGGCGGCCACCGCGTCCAGACCTGCCGCAGTCCGGACGTCCAGACCGGTTGCCGTGACCCGGGCGATGGCCAGCGCCATCGCGGTGTCATCGGTCCACTCCCCCGGCTCGAATGCTCCGATGCCGCCGCCGATCATCTCGATCGGGGTCGACGGCGACGGGTAGCTGAACTCGTAGCCGGCGCCGAGCGCGTCGCCGGCCGCGGAGCCCAGCAGCGCACCGACCGCCCGGTCCAGCTCGATCGACGTCAGCTGCGGAGCGCTCATGCCGACATCATCGTCGGTTGCGGTGGAGTGATCGCCGTCGGGCACACGAACTCCCGCGCACCGTCGGCCGGTGTCGGGACGGCGTCAAGGAACGCGGGTCCAGCCGCGCTCGGCCACGATCCGGATCCCGATCCCGCGGAGTGGGTCACCGGTGCTGGTGACGTCCCGGCCGGCGCCGACGCGCGGCGATCATGAGTACTGCACCCGCGAGCACCAGGGCTGCCCCGGCGAGGATTGCCCCGAGACCCACAGAGGACCCGGTCGCGGGCAGATCGCCGCCGTTGTCGCCGGGTGTCGTCGGCGTGAGCGGCGGCGCCGACATCGCCGAGGTGTCCGACGCGGAGCTGGTGGTGGCCGCGGTGCTCGTGCTGCCGCTGGCCGTGGTCGTAGATCCGGAAGTGGGCGAGACCGTCGTTCCCGGGCTCGTGGGGGCCGCCGAACTCGTCGACCCGGACGCCGTGGTCGTGTCACTGCTCGTGATGGCCGTCCGAGTGGACGACGTTGTCGTGGAAGCCGCCTCCGCCAGCACCTGCACGGAGGTCGGTGCACCCTGGCCGCCGTCCTTGTCGGTCGCGGTGAACGCGGCGCCGAAGGAGCCCGCGGCCGTGTAGGTGTGGGTCACCGGCGGATCGGCGGGTCCGACCAGGCTCTCGACGGGTGAGCCGTCGCCCCAGTCGATGGTGTAGCTGAAGTCGGCCGCCATGTCGGCCGAGGACGGGTCGTCCGCTCCGACCTTGATGGTGAACGGCACGCCGACCGTGGCCGTGAGTCCTCCGGTGAGCACGGAGATCGGCGCGGTGTTGGTCACCTGCAGGTCGACCGTGTCGGTAGCGGACCGGCCGGCCTCGGTGACCTCGAGCGTGACGGTGTGGGTCGCCGGGCCGTCGTCGATCCCGAGGGCCTCCAGCTCGGTCCAGGTCAGCGTCGGCGCCGCACCGGTGGCGTCGGTGAAGTCACCGTCGCCGTTGAGGTCCCACGCGTAGCCGGCGCCGCTGGTGGAGCCGGACGCGTCGAGCGTCAGGCTCGCGCCCTCGGCGACCGTGTACGGGCCGCCGGCATCGGCGACCGGATCCACGGCCTGGTCCAGGTCGTCGGAACTGGACGACAGCTCGGCGGTCCCGCTGAACGCCGCGGAGATCGGGTGCGTCCCGACCGTCAACGCCGACGTGGTCAACGTCGCCGTCCCCGCCGCATCCACCGGCACCGCACCACCCAGGTTCGAGCCCCCGTCAGAGAACTGCACCGACCCGGCCGTCACCGGCGCACCACCGGCGGTCACCGTCGCCGTGAACGTCACCGAACCCCCCACCACCGACGGATTCACCGACGACGACAACACCGTGGTCGACGCCTGCTGACCGACCACCTGCGACACATCGCCCGAACTCGGCTGCAACGACGACGTCCCGCCGTAGCCCGCGGAGATCGGATGCGTCCCCACCGTCAACGCCGACGTCGTGAACGTCGCCGTCCCCGCCGCATCCACCGGCACCGCACCACCCAGGTTCGAGCCCCCATCAGAAAACTGCACCGACCCGGCCGACACCGGCGCACCACCGGCGGTCACCGTCGCCGTGAACGTCACCGAACCCCCCACCACCGACGGATTCACCGACGACGACAACACCGTCGCTGTCGGCGCCGTCGACTCGATGGTGAGGCACCAGCCGTTCGCGATCGAACCGCTGTCCCCGGTGGCGTCGTCGACCACCCACAGGCTCCATACACCGTTGCCTGTGGCCCCGTTGAACGTCGAGAGCGTGGTCGCGGCGCTCGGCGACGGCGCGGGAGCGGGGAAGGTGTCCACCTGACCGTCCGGGTCCAGATCGGTCGGCCGGAACGTGCCGGTGACTGCCGGCGCGGGCACCGGGCCGGCCGCAGCGTCGTCGAAGGTCAGATTCAGGTTGCTCACCGCAGCTTGGCCGCCGGCGTCGCTGAGCAGGACCAGGTTGGTGGTCGGCTGCGGCCCCGAGAGCAGCACGTCGAAGTCGATGGGCGCCGAATGGGAGAGGCCCTTGAGCGTGGCGGTCACCTTCGTCACCGGACCACCCAGGCCGGACACGGTGATGTGCGACGGGTAGGGCTGGGCGGCGCCGGCCGCCGGCGGCGTGATCGGTCCGGTGTTGCAGTAGGTGTTGCCGTCGACGACCGTCTGGTTGTCCACCCGTTGGGTGACGGTGCCGTTGCTGGTCAGGAAGCCGGGGGCGCCGCTGAAGGTGGCCCGGATCGAGTGGGTGCCCTCGGTGAGCGCCGATGTGGTCAGCGACGCCACCCCCGAGCCGCTGAGCGCCACCGGCGCACCGAGTGCGGTCGTTCCGTCGCTGAACTGCACCGACCCGACCGAGACCGGGCTGCCCGCGGCCGTGACGGTCGCGCTGAAGGTCACCGGAGCACCGGTGGTCGACGGCGACCCGGACGTCGTGACGGTGGTCGAGGTGGCCACCGCCGCGACCTCGGTGGTGATGATCAGGCTCCAGCCGCCGGCCATCGTCCCGACGTCGCCGGTGGCGTCGTCAACGGCGTACAGATGCCAGGTGCCGTTCGGGTTGATGCCGGAAAACGCTCCCGCCAACGTCGTCTGGGTCGACGGGCTCGGCGCCGGTGCCGGGAAGTTGTCCCCGCCCCCGTTGTTCGTCGGACGGTAGGTCCCGGTGGGGACGTTGCCGGTGGGCACCGGTCCGGCGGCCGAGTCGGAGAAGGTCAGGGTGGCGTTGTTGGCGAAGGCCAGGGTGGTGGTCGGATCGCCGATGTCGGAGAGCACCACGAGGTTCTCTCCGGTCGGTGCCACCACCATCGCGTCGATGTCGTTGAGCGTGGAGTGGGTGAGTCCGTTGAACCGCACCTGCACCGTGGTGACCAGCCCGGCCATACCGGTGACCGGGATGTCGGACGGATACGGACTGGCCGGCCCGATCTGATTGGCCGATCCGGTCGCCGGGATGGCGATCGCCGCGGTGTTGGAGAACGTGCTGGGGCCGTCAGCGGCCGCGCCAGGTACAACACTGACGGCCACGAGCACGGTGACGGCGGCGACCGATCCCCACCTGGCCACAGCGGATCGAGAGAGACCATGCACCACGGCCATGCGACGTCCTCCGAGCTGCGCGGGAGGGCAGGGGTCCGCGGTCGCGGCTGCTCCGTGGGGCAAAGGCTAAGCCCGAAAGGTCCGATCTGGAAGGTCCAGATCGGAAAGGCGACGCCGCTTCGGCCGTCGGCCCCGGGTCGGGGCGGTGGTCGAGCTCCGGTCGCCGGGGTGAACAGTGTGTCCTGACGGTGATGTCGAGTCGACAGAGTGGAGTGCGCAATGAGGAGTGTCGATCTGGGTGGCCTGCAGGTGTCGGCGCAGGGCCTCGGTTGCATGGGGATGAGCCAGCATTACGGCCCCACCGACTGGGACGAGTCGGTCGCCACCATCCACCGTGCGCTGGACCTGGGCGTCACGTTCCTGGACACCGCGAACGTGTACGGGCAGGGCCACAACGAGGTGCTGGTCGGCCGGGCCATCCACGACCGCCGGGACCGGGTCCAACTGGCGACGAAGTTCGGTATCGACCGGGACGTCGAGGCATCGAAGCGGGTGATCCACGGCAAGGCGGCCTATGTCAAGGCCTGCTGCGAGGACTCCCTGCTGCGGCTCGGGGTCGACGTGATCGACCTGTACTACCTGCACCGCCCGCCGGACGACGCCGAGATCGAGGAGACGGTCGGGGCCATGGCCGATCTGGTCCGCGACGGCAAGGTCCGCTACCTCGGTCTGTCGGAAGTGGATGACGGACTGCTCCGCCGTGCCCACGCGGTGCACCCGATCACCGCGGTGCAGAGCGAGTACTCCTTGTGGACAAGGGATCCGGAGACGACGGTGCTGTCCGCGCTGCGCGAGCTGGGCATCGCATTGGTACCGTTCTCGCCGCTCGGGCGCGGGATGCTGACCGCCGCCCTGAACGAGACCCATTTCGCCGCAGGCGACTTCCGTTCCCGGCTGCCGCGCTACACCGGCGAGGCCAGGGCGGCGAACCAGGCCACCGTCGACACCGTGGTCGAGGTGGCGCAGCGGCACGGGGTCACCCCGGCGCAGGTCGCATTGGCCTGGGTGCACGGCCGGTCGAGCGCGCTGGGCGTTCCCGTCGTGCCTATCCCCGGCACGAAGCGGGTCCGCTACCTCGAGGAGAACATCGCCGCCCTCGACGTCTCATTGACCGCCGAAGATCTCGCGGCGCTGGACCGGTTGAGCGACCAGGTGGTCGGGGCCCGGTACTGACAGCCGGGCCGATGACCGGCTGACCCGACGGGCTGAGTGAGCCTGGAACAGTCGATTGTCCCAAGGCGGGACGGCCGGCGTGTGCGATGACACCCGGTGGCCGTCCCGATCACCACGAAAGGCCTTGCCGCCCGCGGGCATGCGGCCTAACATTCCCCCGACTCGCCGCCGGGAGGCGCCATGGAGATCCGCCCGTTCACCCCAGCCGACCTGGATGCCGTGCTGGATCTGAGCGTCTCCCGGATGCCCCATCTGACCCGCGCGGAAATGGCCCGCACTCTCACCGATCCGGCCGTGACCTTCGCACCTTCACTGGTAGCTGTTGACGGTCGGGGCGAGGTCGTCGGACGGGGGTTCCTGGCCAGCACTCCGTTCCTCGACGACGACCGGCGGATGGCCAGGATCCAGGTCGCTCACCGGATCGAAGGGCAGGGCGTCGCGAGTCGACTGGCGGCCATCCTGCGAGAGCACCTTGATCCAACGGTGACAGCGGTGGTCAGCAGTGTGTTGGACGACGACGCCCACAGCCTGGCCGTCGCGGAGCATTGGGGTTTCCAGCGGGTGATGCACGGGATCGCTTCCGCGCTCGTCTTCGATGATCTGCCGGTCCCCACCGTGGTGCCCGGCGTCACGTTCGAGGTTCTCGACGTGACTCCACCCGAACAGGACGCCGCTCTCGACGCCTTCCTTCTCCGTGCCGACACCGCGCCGGAGGCGGCCCACGGCTTCCGCATGCGGGCCGCTCCGCTGCGAGAGTCGATGAACCATCAGGGAACACCGGTGACGGTCCTGGCACGCGTTGGCGAGCAGCCGGTGGGGCTGGCCGCAGCCTCGGTCGTCGGCGAGCTGATGATCATGGAGTACCTCTGCGTCGACCCGGACCATCGGCGCCGCGGTATTGCCCGGGCGCTCAAGGAGCGCCTGCACGAAGGCGCTCGCGCCCGAGGCGCCCGGCGGGTCGACACCCTGAACGAAGAGGGCAACGTCGCAGTACGGAACCTCAATGCCCGCTTGGGCTTTCAACGGGTCTGGGGCGAGTACCGGGTGACCTGGCAGCGTTGAGCGAGGCGATCAGCAGCCGCACGACCCGTTCAGAGACCTGACGGTGAAGCACGCCGGGCAGGCGTCACCCCAGGCACCGGCTCGTGAGGTGCCACCGGAACCTCCGCCGGCGACGAAGTCCGGCAGTGGGACGAACGGGCGATCACGGTAGGCGACGTACGTCTTGCCGGCCCACGCGACACCCTGTCCGTCTTTCGCAACCGCGAGGTAGGAACGACTGTGCGGCACGTAGACAGTGTCGTGCTCGGCCAGCCGGAGCAGTCGGGCGAGTTCCGCCCGCACCGCGTGGTCCGCGTTGAAGTCCTCCAGGGCCGCTTCGATGGTGTCGTGGTACGTGCGCCCGACCCCGTCGATCTCGGCCTGGCACCACGAGCAGACATCCATGGCGGACCGCACGATCGGGTTCGCCGGGGTCAGCGCAACGCCGACCACGTACGGGCAGGCCGGTATGTGCAGCCGCTGCCCGGTCGCCGTGTGGAACAGCTCCACCTGACCGGAAGAGATCTCCAGGGTGTCCAAGTCGTTCATAGCTTCTCGTCTCTCGCAGCGGCAGAGCCGCCCTTCGGTGTACGCCGAGAAGTAGAGCAGGGCGGTCCGACAGTCGCTGTCGGGGCAGGGAAGTGCACCGACGGTGCCCGTGAGCGTTCAAGGCGTCAATCACACCCGAACGAGCTCGGCACTACTATCTCAAACTTTTGTTCGACATGACTGGAGCGGTTGACCGATTGACGGAGTACCTCCTGGAAGTTCCGCACCTCTCTGCGGCCGAGCCTTGCAGGCCCGATACCCGGGGCGCCGTTGACCACGTCGGGCCCGACGAGCTCGGAGATCAGCGCGCCGACGGCCGCCGCCGTATCACGACTGGCACTCGTGGTGTCTTGTCTGCCAACGGCTGTATGTGGATCATGCGCAGTACAGGACGTTTTCGGCAGCACCGTAGGAGGAGCCGTGAGCGATTCAGGACCAATGGTCGAAGTCGCGCCGTTGCAGGGCCGCAACGGGCTGGCTGGATTCCTGCTGCTGGGACGCTGGCCCAAGGACACCGTGGAGTGGGCGCGGGTGCTGGTGCTCTCGGTGCGGATCGCTGCCGTGCCCGGCATGCTGCCGGTCAGCACGGTCTTCACCGTCGCCGACGACCTCCCCGACGGTCCGCATCCGTCCGCGGTGGGCATCGTCTCCGCCGTCGGCGCCCTCATCGGTGAGCACGCCATGACCCCCGGTCAACTGGCCCACCCGCGCCCGCACGGCGTGGTGATCCTGCACCCGCCGGGCAGCACCATCTCCTCCGTCCCGGAGTACGAGACCGCGTCGGGATGCGTCCTGCTCCCCGGCCTTCCGCATCTCGGCCTGGACGACCAGGCCGCCTGGGCCGAAGTCGATGTCAACGGCACCGTCACCCAGCTGATCAGCAGAGCCAGCGTCGACCCGTACAGCTACCCGGACACTGCAGCGCTTGCCACATTGCTGGCAGCCTGACGCCCGCTCGTCCGAGCGGACAACATCCCGGCAGCTGCGTCGTCCCTTCCCACGATGGCGGGCGTTGCGGCCGTCCGTAGGGTGATCGGTGGCCGGCCTCCGCGGGCCGCGCCGCAGCTTGCGCACGGCCTGGGCGGCATCAGCGGCTCGCGGACGTGCGCGTCGGACTGCTGACGATGGGACCTGGACATGCAACTGACCGGTATCGAATTGATCTGTATCGAGATGCCGCTGGTGTCGCCGTTCCAGACCTCGTTCGGCACCGAGACCACCAAGGACGCCCTGCTGATCCGGGTCACCGGCTCCGCGCCGGGGCCGGACGGCACGGTCGTCGACACCGAGGGCTGGGGCGAGTGCGTCGCCATGTCGGAGCCGCTCTACTCCTCGGAGTACCTCAGCGGCAGCGTCGAGGTGGTCCGACGGTTCCTCGCCCCGCGGCTGTTCGCGGCGTCGTCCGCCGGCACGCTGACCGCCGAGCGGGTGGGCGGCATCCTGGAGGCCGTCATCGGGCACCGGATGTCCAAGGCCGCGGTGGAGATGGCGGTGCTGGACGCCGAGCTGCGGGCCAGGGGCCAGTCGCTGGCCGGGCATCTCGGCGCCGACCGGGACCGCGTTCCGTCCGGGGTGTCGGTGGGTATCCAGCCGTCCGTGCCGCAGCTGCTGGACGTCGTCGGCGACTACCTGGATCAGGGCTACGTGCGGATCAAGCTGAAGATCATGCCGGGCTGGGTGGTCGAACCGGTGCGCGCCGTCCGCGAGCGGTTCGGCGACGACCTCCTGCTGCAGGTGGACGCCAACGCCGCGTTCACCCTGGTCGATGCCCCGCTGCTCAGCCAGTTGGACGCGTTCGGGCTGCTCCTCATCGAACAGCCGCTCGCCGAGGACGACCTCCGCCAGCACGCCGAACTGGCCAAGTACCTCACCACTCCGGTCTGCCTCGACGAGTCGATCGTGTCGGCCAAGATCGCCGCTGACGCGCTGGCCATGGGCGCCTGCCGGGTGATCAACGTCAAGCCCGGCCGAGTCGGCGGATACCTGGAGGCCAAGCGCATCCACGACCTGGCCCGCGCCAACGGGATCGCGGTCTGGTGCGGCGGCATGCTGGAGACCGGGCTGGGCCGGGCCGCGAACGCGGCGCTCGCCGCCCTGCCGGGATTCACCCTGCCCGGCGACATCTCGGCCTCGGATCGCTTCTACACCACCGATATCACCGAACCGTTCGTGCTGGACGACGGGCACATCGCGGTGCCGAACGGGCCGGGCCTCGGCGTGGCCCCGATACCCGAGATCCTCACCGACGTCACGCTTTCGTCCGAATACCTGACCGCCGACACGACCTGACTCTGATCGGTCCCAGCAGGATGCGCGATCAACGGCACCGTCGGCACTGCGAGGAGAGAAGAACCCGCACATGACGAACGAATCCGGCCCGGACACCTTCGACGCGGAGATCGACGCACTGTTCGGACAGCACGTCGCCGCGGGCCAGTCGCGCGGACTGGTCTACGCGCGGACCACCGGCGACGGTATCGCGCACTCGGCCGCGTTCGGCGTCGCGAACGACGACGGGCTGGTGCCGGACCTGGACACCGCCTTCCCGATCGCCTCGATCACCAAGAGTTTCGTGGCCTGCGCCGCGTTGATCGCCCGGGACCGCGGTGCGCTCTCGCTGAATGATCCGATCACGGACTACATACCGGAGTTCTCGGCCTCCGGCACGGTCGAAGACCCCTGTGCCCCGCCGACTCTCGGCATGCTGCTGAGCATGTCGGGCGGCCTCACCGAGGACAACGCCTGGGTCGACCCGTTCATCGATGCGACCGAGGAGGCCGTGCTGGCCCAGGTGGCCCGGGGGCTTCGGTACAGCCACCTCCCCGGCAACACCTTCGAGTACTCGAACCTGGGATTCACCCTGGCCGGCCTGGCCGTCGGCCGGGCGGTCGGCCGGCCCATCGAAGACTTCGTCCGCGACGAGATCTTCGTCCCGCTCGGCCTGACCTCGACCTGCTTCGACAACGCCGCCGCACCAGACATCCGCCGGGCCACCGGGTACCAACTCGACCTCATCGGCGAGTGGCAGGCCTACCCGTACACGGCGTCCGCGGCCTTCGCCGCCGCCGGCGGCATCATGAGCACCGTCCGGGATCTGGCCACCTGGATCACCTGGCTCGGTTCGGCCTTCCGTCCCCCGGTCGCCGGCGACGTCGATGCCTTGTCGCGGGCGTCGCGGCGAGAGATGCAGCGTATGTGGATCGTCGACCTGCCGGCGCTGTCGACGACGGTGGGTGGCGGACTGCAGGCCACCATCACCGGGTACGGGCTCGGTCTCGGCATCGGGCTCGACCTGCACCGAGGTCTGATGGTCGCGCACGGCGGCGGGCTGCCCGGTTTCCTGCTCTACGTGCTCTGGCACCCGGACTCCGGCAACGGGGTCGTCTCGCTGACCAACAGCCACCGCGGCAACGCGTCGGCGCTGTGTGTGCAGACGCTCGGCCGGACGCTGGCGCGGGACAACACGGCCGCCGGCACCGTCGTGCTCTGGCGGGAAACGATGGACCTGCGGGAGGCCGCCGAGCGGCTCATCCGCGACTGGGACGACGAGCTGGCCGCGGAGATCCTCTCGGACAACGTGGACTTCGACCGGCCGCTGGCCCAGCGCCGGGCCGAGATCGCTGGATTCGTCGAGGAGATCGGACCGCTGGTCGCCGCACCGCCGACGGTGAACATCGTCTCGGCGGCCACCTCGGCCGACCTCACCTGGTCGATCCCCGGAGAGCGCGGTGAACTGATCTGCATGATCCACCTGACACCGGTGCAACCTGCCCGGATCCAGGAGATCGTCGTGCAGGCTGTCCCGTCCGGAACGCCGCGGAGCGCCGCACCGGTCGACATCTCGCCACGGCGGGCCGGCCTCGGCGCCGCGTTCATCAGTCCGGTGACGAATGTGCGGGTCATCGTTCCCTGAGCCGGTCGGTTCCCGGGTTGGCGGGTAGGTATCGCCCAAGGGGTTGACCGCCTCCGATACTGGGCACCCAGGAGGTGGTCAGCATGCCCCTGAACCACGGCTACGGCGTCGTCGCCGGGACGTTCGCGTCGTTCACCCGGGACGACCCCGACGACTTCGGTCACTGGTACCACGGCAAGCTGCGGATCAACACGCCCGGCGGGCAGTACGAGGCGGCGCTGGACGTGGACACGCCTGGCGGCGCCGGGGTGAGCTACCGGATCGTCGAAGGACTGGCCGACGCCGACATTCCGATCCTCACCGGCCTGCCGGACGGTCACACCGCCCTCGCCTCCACGGCCACCAGCGGTGCACTGGACTACGTCCGCTCGCCGATACTGGCCGATCGTTGGGTGCTGCGGATGAAGCGCCGGTTCATCGCGTCCCGCCGCGCGAAGTGGACCACCTCCACGTGGGCGCCGACGATCATCGACCGGATGCTGGCCCGCATTCATCCCTGGACCTGGCCGATCCTGAAGTGGTTCACCTGGCGCAGCTTTCCCTGGGTGGTCAGCAACGGCGACAACGCGCTGAACCAACTGGAGGCCCTGCTGCCGCGGGCGGTCCGGCTGTTCGTCCTCGGCGAGCCGTACACCAGCGGGCTCGGCGTCCACAACGTGCACCTGAACCAGGGTGACCCACCCGGACCGCACCAGGCCGACGACGGGATCTGGCAGGACGGTGCCGTCGTGCTGCGCAATGCGGACGGCAGCGTCCGCGTCTGGCAGGTCAAGTTCAACACCCAGTCGCTGAACACCGGGCCGGACGGCCTGCCCCTCTGATGGTCGTCACTCAGTCGGACGGTGCCCGCGCGCCTGTCCTTCGATCAATGCGGTCTGCCACCGGTCCAACTCGTCGAGCATCGGCCGGCGGGCACCGTCGCAGCGCCGCGCCCTCGCCGACCAGGGCGACCAGCTCGCCCAAGGTCACCACCGCCTTGCGATGCGCCCCGGACTGCCAGTGGGCCCTGATCAGGTTCTCCAGGGCGGTGCCCTGGTGCTCGACGTCGTGCGACGTCCGGGTGACCTGCACCGCCTGCTCGAGCAGCAGCACCTCCTCCGTGCCCATCTCGGCGACCGGCCAGCCGCAGCAGACCCCTTGCCAGGCAACGCAGGTCACCGACGGCACGGAACAGATCGACGGCGTGCCGCAGGTCGGCGTCACCGTCATCGGGAACCAGCGCGGTCTCGGGTGAGCAGCGCGTGCGCCAGCTCCTGCCGGTTGCCGCTCTCCCGCGCGAACTCCGCGCACTCCTCCGCCCAGTCGATCGCCTGCCGGGTCGACCGGCCGGACTCGGCGACCACCGCAGCCATCATGTACCGCACGTTGTTGACGTGCATCGCGTCGCCTGCCTCCGCGAAACTCTGCAGGGACGATTGGTACGCGGTGAGCGAGCTGTCGTAGTCAGCGAGATCCGCTGCCCGCAGGGCGATCCCGCGGACCTGCCGGATGGAACCGAGGAGCCACGGGTCGTCCTGCTGCCCCGCCAGCTCCTCGGCAGCGGCCAGATACGGGAGGGCGACGGCGCCGCGCTGCCGGTATGCCTCGTAGGTGCCCTTCATGAACAGTGCGGCGCAGCGCGAACTTTCATCGTCCGCGCGGCCCATCGCCAACTCGGTCAGGTCACCGACCAGATCCAGATCGCCGTAGAACAGGGCCCGACCGACCACCACCAGATCGGTGGCGGTCATCACCGCCTGCAGCTCAGGCCGGCGCAGGGCACGATCGACGGCGTCGAGGCTGTCGTAGGTGGGTCCGTACTGCTCGACCAGGACGGAGAGGTTCCGGATCAGCGGCACCGCGAGCCGATGCTCAGCGTCGACGGCCCACTCGATCGCGAAGACCAGCTCCGGGTACAGCCGGACGGCCGCCTCGGTGGCCGCCCGGCTGGAGTCCAGGTGCGCCCGACCGGCGAGTCGACCACCGAGATCGGCGTGGTGGGCCGCATGTCCGAGCCGTACCTCCGGCACGATCGCCGGATCCGCGCGACCGAGGGCGAACGCGCGCAGCGAATCCAGCAGCCGGAACCGGGCCGGAACTTCCGGACCGGCTCGGGCGACCAGTGAGCGGTCGACCAGCCGCAACACCACCCCGGCCGCGTCCGGCGCGGTGACCGCCTCGGCGAGGTCGAGGTCGAAGGTGCCCGGCAATGCGGCCAGGCGGGCCAGTACCGACTGCTCCTCGCCGTCGAGCAGATCCCAGGTCCAGTCGAACGCGGTCTCCAGCGTGCGATGCCGCTCGGTCGCCGCCGTTCCTGCCAACGCACCGAACCCGGAGTCGAGCCGGTCGGCGAGCTCTGCCGGCGACAGGTGCCGCACCCGCGCGGCGGCCAGTTCGATGGCCAGCGGCAGCCCGTCCAGGCGTCGGCAGATCCGGGCGATGGCGTCATCGTCGTCACTGGTGAACCGAACGGTCGGCGCCGAGGCGGCGGCCCGGTCCCGGAACAGCTGCGCGACGGCGGCCTCGTCCACCGGCAGCGGCGCGACCTCGTAGACGGCCTCGACCGGATCCCCCACCGGCCACCGCGACGTGGTGAGAACGGTGAGCGAATGGGCAGTTGCGAGCAGAATACCCACCGCCCGGCCGACGACATCGGTGACCCGGTCGGAGTTGTCGATCACCAGCAGGTGCCGACCGGTGTCCAACGCCACCGCGCACGCGGCGAGCACCCGATCGGGATCCGCGCCGGTCACTCCGATCGATCGGGCGAGCACCCCGATGACGTCTTCGGCGGAAGCCTGTTCCAGCTCCGCGACCACCGGAGTTCGCTCGTCGACCGCCGCGATCTCCAGCGCCAGGCGGGTCTTTCCCGCGCCGGCCGGACCGACGAGCGTCACCCAGCGGTGCCGGCGTACCAGGTCCCGCACCGCGGCGACGTCAGCCTCCCGACCGAGGAACGAATTCTGTGGCACCTGCACCGCCCGGCCCCGTCGGGCGCGGGCCGCCTCGATCAGCGCGATACGGGTGCCGACGCCGAGCTTGCGTCGGAGCGCCGCGATGTGGCTCTCCACGGTGCGCACCGAGATGAACAGCTCGTCAGCGATCTCCGCGTTGGTCAGCCTGCGTTCGACGGCAGCCAGCACCGCGGACTCGCGAGAGGTCAGCTCGCTCCAGCCGGGGCCGACGGACATAGCCGGACCCTATCCGGAGAAATCCGTGTGCAGCACGGATGTCCTTGGCGGGGCTCCGCAGCACTCTTGGACAGTCAGCAACCTACGAACAGGAGTACACAGATGACGGATCTGATCGATGCGGTCGACGCCGACCGTGCGCTGAAGGCCAAACACCGGGCCATGTGGGCCTTCGGCGACTATCCCGCGGTCGCCGACGAGGTGATCCCCGACCTGGGACCGGAGCTGGTCCGGGCAGCCGGCGTCCGGGCCGGGGACCGGGTGCTCGACGTCGCCGCCGGCTCGGGCAACGCGTCCATCCCCGCCGCCCAGGCGGGCGCCACGGTGGTGGCCAGCGACCTCACACCCGAACTGCTCGAGACCGGCCGGCGGCTGGCCGCGGGCGGTGGCCTCGATCTGGAGTGGCGTGAGGCCGACGCCGAGGCGTTGCCGTTCGGCGACGGCGAGTTCGACGTGGTGCTCTCGTGCGTCGGGGTGATGTTCGCGCCGCACCACCAGACCGCCGCCGACGAACTGGTCCGGGTCTGCCGGCCCGGCGGCACCATCGCGCTGATCAGCTGGACCCCGGAAGGCTTCATCGGTCAGATGTTCGCGACCATGAAGCCCTACGCTCCGCCGCCGCCGCCCGGTGCGTCGCCGCCGCCGTTGTGGGGAAACGAGGACCACGTCCGGAGCTGTTCGGCGACCGGGTCACCGACGTGGTGGCCACACGTCAGACCGTTGCCGGTCCACCGGTTTGCCTCGCCCGAGGCGTTCCGCGACTTCTTCAAGGCCACCTACGGGCCGACCATCTCCGCCTACCGGTTCATCGGCGACGACCCCGAGAAGGTCGCCGCTCTCGACCGGGACCTGGCCGAGCTCGGTCGCCGGTTCGGCGCCGGACACCGGCGCCATGGAGTGGGAGTACCTGCTGTTCACCGCGCGCCGGGCCGGCTGAGACCTCGGGTTCGTCCGGTTCGGGGTCGTCGGTAGTGCCTGCTATGTGAGCGCCGCCCGGACCAGCGCGGCCACCGCGGTAGTGAAGTGAGCTGATCCGCCGGTACTCCCCTCCCCGACAGCGCGAGTTGTGTGCCGGAAGCGCGTCGCGACGCGCTGGTTGCACGCAACTCGCGCTGTCGGGGAGACAGGTCTGCAGCGTGGGCCGCGCCGACGGGGAACGACCAGGTCTGCTGCGGTGGGCGCTGACGGGGTCGTCACCCGAATCCGCAGCTGAAGGGCCGCACGGCCTTCCCGACAGCGCAAGTTGTGTGCCGGAAGCGCGTCCCGACGCGCTGGTGGCACACAACTCGCGCTGTCGGGTCGTCAACAGCGTCTGCGACGTTCTGCGTGACTACGCCTTCAGGCGCAACAGCCCCAGGAGACCATGCGCCTCGCCGTCCGGGCCGGCGCTGAACCACACGTCGGAGGTGGCAGCGGACGTGCCGTTGCCGGGCATCAAGGCCCACAGGCCATCGATCACCAGCGGTTTCCCGTCCTCGCCTCGGACGGTGCCGACGAATTTGCCGTTGCATCGGGTTGTAGGCATGAATGCGGCCGTCGCCGAAGTTGCCCACCAGCAGGGTGCCGCTCAGAGCGCCGAAGCCGGCGGGGGCGATCGCCATGCCCCACGGTGAGTTCAGAGCGCCCTCGACGGACGAGGTGCCGCTGGAACTTCCCGTGCAGGTCGTAGACGTTGATGAACCCGTGCCCGGGGCCGGCGACGTCATCCTCTGCATCGCTGTCCTGCTTGGCATAGCTGACCAGCACGCGGCCCCCGACAACGGCCACGTTGAACGGCGCGTACCCGTGCGGGATACCGATGCCACGGAAGGCATGTCGGTCGAGGACGGGCTGGAACGCGGAGTCGAAGACGTCGACCCTGCCGCTCGCGAAGTTCGCCGCCAGCAGTCGCGGAGCGGCGGCGTCCGGGATCAACGCCAGTCCCTTGTAGTTGGCGCCGGGGGTGTGGACCACCACGGTCGCCTGCGTCGCGGTGCCCGTAGGGTTCCAGCCGCTGATATCGCCGGTCTCCGCCGCGAACAGGAACCTGGCGGAGCCGGTCTTGCCGTCGGTGGAGAGCACGAACCCGGCGGTGCCGTTGAAGACCGTCCCGGTCGGCGCCCCGCCCGGAATGGCGACAACCAACGGGTTCCGCGTCGGGGGTGTGCTCAGGTACAGCGTCGACACCCCGGTGCCGTTGTCGGAGACCCAGACCGGCGACGTCGGGCTGGCGGACAGCCCCCAGGCGTTGATCAGGTTCGGATCGGTGAGTGCGGCGCGACCGGGAACGTCGGAGACCAGGTTGACCTGGGTGTACCGCGGGTCGTGCTGGCTGTGACCCGGGTTGTGACCGCCGTAGCCGTCACGCCCCTGTCCACCCGCTTCCGCGGTACCGGCCGCGCTCAGCGCGAGCGTGACGGACGCAGCGACGCTGATCGCGATCTTCGCTGTGCGTGGGAGTGCCGTCGAGATGCTCATGGAGCCTCCTCGGGATCGGGTCGGCACGTCTTCGTCGGCGCGCCCGTACCCCACCCACAGCACGGGGTCCACGCCCGGGTGGTTCACCGCCACGCGCGATCCACCTGGATGGCCCAATCGGGCCGCGATGTCCCGGAGTGAGCCCGTCGGACTCCTGGCCGTGCCATCCGCCAGCCACCGACAGCACCCGAGCCCGTCCCCCACAGCGCAAGTTGCACGCCGACGGCGCGTAGCGACGCGCTGGTGGCACGCAACTCGCGCTGTCGGGGCAACTCGCGCTGTCCGGGAGAGAAGCCCGATGCACCCGAGCCCGTCCCCCACAGCGCAAGTTGCACGCCGACAGCGCGTAGCGACGCGCTGGTGGCACGCAAATCGCGCTGTCGGGGCCACTCGCGCTGTCCGGGCGGAGCCGGCGCACCGTCAGGGTGCCCTCGCGCAACCGACCCCCACCGGGCTACTCCTCGAGCGCGACCCCGTCGGCGCTGACGGTGTAGCTCTTGCCCTGCACGACCAGCCCCTCGAGCCGGGCGGCCGGGTCGAAATGCGCGAGCACCCCGTCCGCCGTGACGGTTCCGTCCAGGCCGATCTCGACGCCGAACACGCCGGAGATCACCAGCTCGGACCAGGCACCGGCCGACGAGCACGACCAGTCGATCAGGTACGGGTACTGGGCGGGGGTCTTGCGGGCGCCGCCGGCGATCGGGTCGGCCGCCTCCTCCACGAAGTGCGCCTGGCCGGGCGGGCCCTGCAGGGTGCTGCGGGCGAGTCCGTCGATCCACTCGGCAACGACCTCCGGGTGCCCGAGCGCGATCGCGGACCGCGCCGAGTCCGGCGGCCACGCCGGATACGCGCCGTTCCATTGGTGGTCGGATCGGACCGAGTATGCGGAGTTCAGGTCATAGGGCGACAGCGCACGCATCCAGGACGGGGTGCGCAACTCGCGGACGAAGAAGTCGACCATCTCGTCGGCCGCACCGGCCGGCAGGTCGTCCGGGATGGTGGTGCCGATGGTGGCGAAGTCGTAGCAGTGCCGGGTCTCCACCAGGGTGCCGTCGGGCATGGCCGTGTGGAAGATCCCCTTGCCCGGGATGTACCGCGCGGCAACGAGTGCAGCCAGATCACCCGACTCCGCACGCAGAGCGGAGGCGTCGTCGGCGCGACCCTGCAGGTCGGCGATGTCGGCGGCACGTCGCAGGCACCAGACGTTCGCGCCGTTCAGGCTGGCCACCTCGTGGACGTAGGTGGACACGCACTCGAGCAGGTTGTCGATGCCGCCGTAGTCGGCGAGGCCGGTGGCCGACCGGATCCGGTGCCAGGCCCTTGACCAGTCCTGCACGTGCTCCGCCATCGGCTTCCGATCACCGCTGGCGGCCGCGAACGACTCGTCGAGGAACCCGAGATCACCGGTGTGGCGCAGGTAGTCGTTGACGAGGCGGGTCATCGCGTAGTGGTTGACCGAGTACCAGTACCCCACCGGCCCGCCGGTGAGCCACTCGGTCCCGAAGTGCGAATCGATGTCGAGGCCCACCCAGTGCGAGATCTGCCGCTTCATCTCGACCGGGTCGAGCAGCGCGTGCACCTGGGACGAGAGGCTGTAGTCCCAGATGAACGTGGTGGTCTGCCAGTGCCGCGGCATCAGGGTGTCGTAGGTGCGGCCGAGCACGCTGGCCGGATTGTCGCGTCGGAACCACAGCACGCCCATGGCACCCCACCAGTACAGGGTGCGCAGCGCATCGTTGTCGGTGTGCAGCACCGGCAGACTGCCGGAGAACTCGTCGTTGCCAGGGGTGAAGATCGCCGCCAGGCTCGCATTCCACTGGGCCGTTGCCGCGTCCAGAGCGGCTTCGACATCCGCGGTCAACTCGGTGAACATGCTGCGGGCCAGTGACTTTCCGCCGTCGTCGGCGCCGCGCCCGGACGCGATCACGTAGCCGTAGGCGAGGCTCCTGGTCTCGCCGGCCGGCACCGTGCCGGTCGCCTGGAGCAGCCCGGCCGGGCCGCCGAGCTCCCAGTTGCCGTCGACCCCGACCAGGCCCTGCACCGCTGCCGCGGAACCATCCTCGGGGACCCCGATGCGCAGCCCACCGTCCGCCTCGACCGTGTTCGGCCGGGTCGGCGAGAACGGGCTGCCCCACGGCTCGTCGATCTGCGCGACCCAGCCGTGCCCGGCGTGCACCACGGCGGACTCGATCGCGAGCCCGATGGCGACCTCCCGTTCAGCGGTGCCCAGATTCGTGACGTCGATCCGCACCAGCACACCGGACGCGCCCGGCGGGCAGGCGGTGATGCTGTGGATCCGCCAGCCGCCGATCTCGGTGGTACGCAGTACCCGGTCCGGCCGCCACACGCACTCGACGGCCATCCCGAACGAACGACCCAGCCGTCCGTCGAGGAACAACTGGCCGGTGATGGTGTCGCCGGTGGAGACCGGGGGAACGTTCAGGCTGCGCACCGCGGTGACGTCGTGGTCGACCTGCACCACCGCGAGGTGGTTGGTCAACCCGGGCGGGTTGACCATGTCGTCGTAGCGGTCGATCACGGTGGCGCTGGTGAAGTCCTCGACCGTTGGCACGAGTCGGGCGTCGATCAGGCTGGTCATCACATTCCTTGTCGTCACAGCGGTTCGGTGGAGGTCAGTCGGCCAGCAGTCGCTCGGCCAACCACGGCCCCAGGTCGGCCTCGTCGAACGCGGCGCCGCCCTCGTGACCGTTGAACGGCCGCACCACCACCTCGGGGGCGATCGTCATGTTGTTGATCGCCCCGTAGATACCGGATGGTGGGCACACGGTGTCCATCAGGGCGACGCAGATCCAGGTGGGGCACCGGATCCATGGCGCGAGCAGCGCGCAGTCGATGTAGGAGAGCACGTCCAGGGCCCGCGGCCCGGAGTCCCGGTGCACGCTCTGGTAGGTCGCGACCTCCAGGTACGGGCCCTCCGGGCTGATGGCCGCGCTCCGATCGATCCCGCACAGGAACGGTGTGCGGGCGGCGCAGGCCGCCACGTCGGGCACCAGGGCCGCTGCCGCCAGCGCCAGGGCGCCGCCCTGGCTGTGTCCCCAGGTGGCAACCCGGTCGGCGCGCACGCCGGGGAGGGTGCGCACCGCGTCGACGGCCCGGGCGGCGTCGGTGAAGACCCTTCGGTAGTAGAGGTTCTCGGGCGCGTCGATGCCTTTGGTGAAGAAGCCGGGGGTGGCCGGCCCGCTGCCGTACGGGTCGGGGGTGTCGCCGGTGACGAAGACGCTGCCCTGGCCGCGGGTATCGACCACGAACTGCTGGTAGCCGTGGGCCGCCCAGAGCATCCGCTCGTGCGGCAGCCCCCGGCCTCCGCCGTAGCCGATGAACTCGACCACGGCCGGCAGGTCGGTGGTGATCCCCTTCGGCCGGGTCCACCACGCCCGGATCGGTTCGCCGCCGAAGCCGGGAAAGGTGACGTCGGAGATGTCGAACGCGGTGACCGCGGTGCTGGCCGGCGTCACCGTGACCTCACCGCCGACGGACCTGGCCTGCGCCAGGGTGTCCGCCCAGAAACTCTCGAGATCGGTGGGGGCGGCGCGCGGGTACCGGTAGGCCTGCAACTGCTCCAGGGGAAGATCGGAGAGCGGCATCAGCGCACCGCCTTCCGCGCACCGAATCGCGCGGGATAGGTGTCGTAGGCGCTCTGCAGCGCTGCCGGCACTCCGCCCACCAAAGGGTCGGCGAAATCGGTGTTGGGGAGCAACGGATACCAGTCGGGCCGGCCGGGGTCCCGGTCGTAGGGGTAACCGCCCAGCTCGCGGTACAGCTCCGCGTACTCGGCCAGCTTGTCGCGGTCGAGCTCGACACCCAGGCCGGGACCGGTCGGTACTGCGATGGCGCCGTTCGTGTACCGCATCTTGCCGCCGACGATGATGTCGTCGACCAGGTGGTGGTAGTGCGCGTCGGCGGCCAGGTTCAGGTTGGGCAGGACAGCGCCCAGATGGAGCATGGTGGCCAGCTGGATGCCGAGCTCGCCGGAGGAGTGCACCGCGACGCCCAGCTGGAAGGTCTCGCAGACGGCGGCGGCCCGGACACACGGCCGGATGCCGCCCCAGAACGTTGTGTCCAGCAGCACAACGTCAACGGCTGGATCGAGGATGTTGGCGGCCAGTTGTTCGAAGTTGACCACGACGGTATTGGTGGCCAACGGGATCCGGGTGTTCTGCCGGACCCGACGCATGCCGTTGAGGCCCCAGGTCGGGTCCTCGAGGTAGTCGTTGTCCAGGTCTTCGATGGCGGCCGCGAACCGGATGGACTCCTCGACGCCGAGGGCGCCGTTCGGGTCGTACCGCAGCCGGTCACCCGGCAGCGCGGCCGCCAACGCCCGGTAGCACTCCAGCTCGTAGCCGGTCGGAAACACCCCGCTCTTCAGCTTGTGCACCCGGAACCCGTGTTGCGCCTTGAGATCGAGCGCATGCTGGACGAACTGGTCGACCGTGCGGACCTCGCCGGTGCCGTCGGGCCCCGGGTACCGGTAGAACAGGTACGACGCGAAGTCGACCTCGTCCCGTACCCGCCCGCCCAGCAGATCGTGCACGGGGAGGTTCGCCCGCTTGCCCAGCAGGTCGAGGCAGGCGAATTCGAGCGCCGCCAGCAGCTGGGTGCGGTTGTTGTACAGCGATGCCGTCGGGTTCGCGATCATGAACCGGAGGGCCTCGGTGCGGGCCGGGTCGTGGCCGACGAGATAGGGTTTGAGCGCGAGGATCGCGTCCTCGGCACTGGCGCCGCCGCCACCCATCTCCCCGAGACCGACCAGCCCGTCGGCGGTCTCGACCTCCACGATGGTCCGGACGAACCGGCCCCAGTGCGCGCCGTTGCTGTGCCGCAGCGGCGCCTCCAACGGCACCGTCACCGTGGTGGCCCGTACGTCGACGATGCGGAAGTCGTGCGCGGTCACCGTCGCTCCCCCTCTGTCGACATCAGAACTGTCCCAGGGCCATGCCGCGGGTGAAGGTCCGTTGGGTCAGCAGGAACAGTACGACGGTGGGTAGCGACACCAGCAGCCCGCCGGCCAGCACCACCTGCATGGTCGAGCCGCCATAGGTGCTCTGCATCGCCACCAGCGCCGTCATCACCGGCCGGACGTCCTTGGACCTGGTCAGGGTCAGACCGATCAGCAGGTCGTTCCAGATCAGCGTCGCCTGCAGGATGAAGATCGCCACCAGGGCACTCGTCGACATGGGCAGGTAGATCCGGAGGAACACCCGGAAGCTGCTGGCCCCGTCGACCGTGGCCGCCTCGAAGATCTCCCTGGCGATACCGGAGAAGAAGTTTCGCATCACGAACGCGGCGAACGGTATGGCCAGCACGGTGTACAGCAGGATCAGGCCGGTGCGGGTGTCGTAGAGGTCGAACTTGACGTACGCGCGGAACAGCGGCATCAGGATCATCTGGATCGGCACAACGGTCGCCGAGAAGATCACCACGAACCAGGCGAACCCGTGGCTGATCCGCAGGGCGACGATGGCGAATCCCACGGCTGCCCCGATGAACACCGCGATGGCCGGCGACACGACGCTGTAGATCGCCGTGGAGAGCAGACCATCGCCCAGGTTGCCCTTCTCCCACGCCTGCCCCATGTTCGACCAGAGGCCGCCGAGGCCGACCGGCTGCCAGACATCGATGAAGCCGTACTGGTCGGAGGTCTTCGCCGCATTGGCCAGCAGGAGGTAGACCGGTATGAGCCAGAACAGTCCCATCGCCACCAGCACGATGCGGCGGATGACCCCGCCGAAGGTGAGGGTTCCCGGCATTCAGATCACCGACTTGGACTCGGAAAGCTGCCGGCGCAGATAGAGGCCTGCGGCTACCACGGTGATGATGGTGAGGAAGACGGCGATCGCCGCGCCCATTCCCCAGTCGTTCTCCTGGAAGGTCGACTTCCACATCCGTAGGGCGAGAGTCTCCGACTGCTTGCCGGGGCCGCCCTTGGTCATCGCGAACACCACGTCGAAGGTCTTCAGACTGCCGACGATGGCCAACCCGACAACCACCGTGGTGAGCGGCCGGAGCATCGGCCAGTAGATGTGCCGGAACAACTTCCAGCCGGACGCACCGTCGATCTTGGCCGCCTCCACCGGTCCCACCGGAATGGACGCCAGGCCGATGCCGAACAGCAGGGCGTTCACCCCGGCACCCTGCCAGGTGGTCGCGATGATCATCATCCAGGTGTTGAGCGGCGAGTCGAGCAGCCAGCGCAGATCCTGGCCCGGCAGGTTGAAGAACTGCAGTGCCTCGGTCAGCGCGCCGCCGCTCTGCAGGATGAACGTCCAGATCACGCCAACGGCAACACCGGAAATGGCGTAGGGCAACAGGAACGGCAGCTTGTACCAGAACGAGCCCTTGAGCCCGTGCGCCAGCAGCGCGATCACCAGACCGAGACCCACCGGCAGCGCGATCGTCCCGACCACCCAGTACAGGGTGTTGACCATCGCATTGATGATCTCCGGGTCGACGATCATCTCTTTGTAGTTGGTGAGCCCGACCCAGGTGGCGTGTCCGAGACCGGAGTACTTCGTGAAGCTCAGGTAACCGGTCCACACGAACGGCAGGTAGAGCACCATCGCGACCAGGATCAGCGCGGGGGCCGCGAAGACGTTGGCCTGCAGCGCGTACCGGTTGCGCTCGGGCTTCCTGGTGCCCTGCACCTTCGAGGGCGTCTGCGTCACCACTGTCATCGCGGGTTCCTCTCTCCTGCGGGTCGACCGGTCCGGCGCCGCTGGGCGACGCCGGACCGGTCACGGCCGAATGGGTGGGGCCGGATCGCTACTTGATAGAGCTCCGACCTCGTCGGGAATGTCTAGTTCCCGGCCCAGTACTTGTCGGCGGCAGCCTGGATCTTGGTGAGCATCGGCTTCGAGTCCGGCGTCGGGTTCGTGACGAACTCGTTGAACTCCGGATCGGCCACGGTGTAGATCGGGTTCGGTGTCATCTCCAGCCAGCGTGGCTGGATCTCCCAATCCCCCTGTTTGCTCAGCAGTCCGGCGAGGGCCGGGTCGGCGGTCTTCACCTTCGGGTTGAAGGAGATGTCACCGCGCTTGTCCGACCAGGCCTGCTGGGCACTCTGGCCCATCCACCAGGCGCTGTAGGCCAGCGCGGACTGCTCGTCCTTGGACCCCTTGCCGACGCAGAGCGGGCCGGTCTCCAGCACCATCTGCTGCTTGGTGACGCTCGGGTCGATGTTCGGCAGCACGAAGATGCCGTAGTCCTGATCGGACTTCATCCCGACGCTCGCGAGTTGGCCGGTGAAGAAGGTGCCGAAGTAGGCCATCGCCACCTTGCCGGTCTTCAGCAGGGTCTGCGGGTCGGTCTGCACCCCGGGGTCGAGGAAGTACTTCTTGTTCTCCATGTCGTACCAGTTGGTCATGGTGGTGACCACCGAGGGATCGGTGTACTTGGCCTTCCCGGTGCCCAGGCCTCGGTAGGCCTCGGGGTTGCTGCCGACCTGCAGCGCCTGGAACCAGACGAAGCTGAAGATGATGTTCATCTGGTGGATCGGCACGATGCCGGCTGCCACGAGGGTGTCGGCCAGCTTGGTGAACTCCGCCCAGGTCGTCGGCACCGTCAGATTGTTGTCGGCGAAGATCTTCTTGTTGTAGTACATCGCCCAGTACGCGACGAGCAGCGGGACGCAGTACTGCTTCCCGTCGTAGGTGTAGTTGTCCTTCAGACCGGCCGGCACGTCGCCGTTGGCCTCCGCGGCGTTCCAGATGTCGGTCGTCTCGGAGATGAGGCCCTCGTCCACCAGGGCCTTGAGCTGGTCGCCGGTGTGCCAGGTGAAGAGGTTGGGCTTCTGGTCGGTCTGGAAGCCCTGCTTGATGAAGGCGTCGTACTGCGCAGCGTCGGAGTAGCCGGTGAAGTTCAGCTCCAGATTGCACTCCGCCATGGACTTCTCGTTCATCGCCTCGAAGTCCGGCTGCCAGGCCGCCTTGTCGGTGGCGAACTGCAGCGGGCCGGAGGCCGGTGCGGACTTGCAGTCGATCGGAGTCGCGCCCCCGGAGCTCGCCGCCGGGCTGCTGCCCTCCGCGGAACTCCCGGCCGCTGACGAGGATCCGGCGCTCGAGCCCGCCTCGCTGGACGACCCCGCCGGCGAACTCGCGGCGGCCGAACTCTCCGCGGCCGAACTCTGAGCGGATGTCGTCGGGGCTGCGCTGCTGCTGCCCGAGCCGCTATCGCTGCTACAGGCGGTGGCCACCACGATCGGCACCAGGACGACCGCCATCGTCGCCAGGAATCTTCTGGACTTCTTCACATTCCACCTCACTGTGGGGGTTGGTCGGGGGGTTCTACGACTACTTGTGCTTGGTGACATTCAGGTCGATCTTGACGAACCGCGGCCGGTAGATGCTCGCGTCGGTGTACAGGCTGGGGTTGTCGAAGGTGTTGACGTTGTAGGTGACGTAGATGCTGTCGCCGCGCCGGAGCTCGGGATGCTCATGGGCGTTGTAGGCGAACACGTTCCCATCGCCATAGCTGCCGGTCGGGCCGGTCTCCGGCATCGAGTACAACACGCCGATGTCGGTGAACGGACCCTGCGGGCTGCAGGCGAAGTAGCCACGGATCTGCGGGTTGAACAGCACCGACGTATCCTGCGTGACGGCGAGATAGCCGTCCTTGAAGGGGGTCACACTCATCTCGTTGGCCACGCCGGAGAGGATGCGGGCCGAATCGGTCTCGGTGCGCGACCAGGTGGTGCCGGTCCAGTACCGCCAGGTGCTGAGCCGGGCCAGGTCGCCGCCGAGCACCTTGGCCACGTGCAGGTACTTCGAGGCGCCCAGATCCTCGACGCCGTAGACCAGCAGATCCTTGCCTTCACGCTGGATCCAGGCGCTCCATTCGACATTCGCGGCGGACGGCAGTGGGAGCACCGCGGACCGCTTCCAGGTGCGGGTGTCGAAGCGCACCACGTTGTTGCTGCTCCACGCCCAGTCCCATTGGCCGGGACCGAACTTGGCGAACTTGAGGGCCACCACGTCCAGGGTCTTCCCGGACCGGTCGGCGACGCCGGCGCCGAACCAGTACCAGCTGTCCGGGTCGGCGGGCGGGACCAGAGCGGTCGGGCGCCGCCTTGGTACCACCGGTGATGGTCTGCAGCCGGCCGTTCTTCTCGACGACGATCGAGTTGTTGATGAACGGGCTGGTGGTCGGCCGGCTGCCGTCCGCGGCGACCGGCCCGAGGAAGGTGTCGGAGAAGATCCAGGCCTCCCGGCCGCCCGAGATCGGCGCCGAGTAGGTGGAATCGGCGCCGGACCAGCCGGTCCCGTCGCCGCCGCCGCGGTTGCCGTAGACGGTGAACCGGTCGGTGCGGGCGGTGTCGACCGCAGCGGTCGGCGCGACCGTCGCGCCGGTGAGCGAGCAGCCGTCATGGTGGCCGGCGGCGCTCGCCGATCCGACGGTGGTGGCCGGGGTGGCTGCGTCGGAGATCGACGGGGTGATCAGTCCGATCAGCACCGCCAGGGCCGCGCCGAGGGCGGACCGACGTGCGGTGACACGGGGGGATGAAGCCATGTTCTCTCCTCGTTGAGAGCGGGTGCCGTTGAGAGCGCGGGACCGTTCAGGGGCGGGATTGCCGGGCGCTGACGACTTCCAGCACCTCGGCGAGGTGATCGTGCATCGCCCGGTGCGCCGCCTTCGGCGTCACCGGACCTGATATGCCGGACGATCTCGGCATGCTCGTCGTAGTCCTGGGCGGCATCCCCGTACAGCTCGAGGATCTCCGCCTGGTCCGCGGCATGCACCGCGGCCAGTGAATCCAGCGTCTCGGCCAACACCGCGTTGCCGGTGGCCGCGGCGACACTTCGGTGGATGTCGACATTGGCCGCCACCAGCCGTGGATCACCGCTGAGCAGGCACCCGTGCGCGTCCTCCAGCGCCCGCTCCAGCTGGTCGACGCCGTCGGCCGAGCGCACTGTCGCGGCCAGTGCGGCGATCGGGGGCTCGATCACCAACCGGGCCTGCAGGAGTTGGGCCAGCTGCTCGCCCGTCGGCCGCGGGGCCAGCACGTTGGCCAGCACCATCCGGGTGGAATTCGGGCCGACATAGATGCCCGAACCGTGCCGGAACTCCAGAATGCCCATGCCCTCCAGCCGCCGGAGCGATTCACGCATGGTCGGTACCGCAACCCCGAACCGGGCAGCGAGCGGCCGAAGCGCCGGGATCGCTTGCCCGGCAACCAGTTTGTCGGTGCTGATCATCTCGGCAACTGCTGCGGCCAGATCGGTCGACAGGTCGGAGCGACGCACTGGGTCCGACCCACGCGAGGGCTCAGGGCTCCGTCGACTCCAGTGCCGGCTGCGTCACAAAGTGATCTAATCACATGGTGACTTCACATGGAAGCCACCCTCGGTAACGAACCGATTACAGGCCCAGCCCGTTGAACACCCCCTGCAGGTAGCCGATGGCATGGGCGCGCCCCCGGCTGCAGTACGCCTCGGAGGAGGTGTCGCCCCAGGTGTCCGGATCGCCGATCATCGCCGGGACGTGGTCGTCGATCACGAAACCGTCGAACCCGTTCTCGTGCAGTCGACGGATCACCGCTGCTGGATTGAAGTTTCCCTCGCCGAGGAAGCTCTCGGAGAACGTCGGCACCGTGCCCTGGACGTCCCGAAAGTGCACGTAGCACAACGCACCGAGCGGCCCCAGGGTGTCGATCACCTCGAAGACGGCGTCCTGGCCGCCCATCTCGGACACCGTCCCGATGCAGAAATTGACTCCCCAGGCCGGGCTGCCACCGGCCTGATCGTACGCCCGGCGCAACGCCGCCGGACTCCGGAAGATGCGCGCAGCGCCGCCCAACGGCACGTCCACCGGCGGATCGTCGGGGTGCAGCGCGAGCCGGACGCCGACCTCCTGGGCCACCGGCAGGACCGCGTCCAGGAAGTACTGGTGGTTGGCCCACATGGTGTCGTCGGAGATCTCCTCGGTGACCTGCTGGTCCGACACCAGCTTGTAGCCGGCGAGCGCGTTACCGTCCCGCAGCGCGGCCTGCAGGTCGAACGCCGTCACCGCCGCACCGCCGCGGCCCGCCGCGCGCATCTCGGTCCGCCAGACGTAGGTGACCAGGAAGTTGTAGCCGAGCATGTCGAGGCCGACGGCGGCCATGTTGCGGATGGTGGTGAGGTAGTTGTCGATCTGCTCGTCCCGGCCCGGGAGCCCGCGTTGGATCTTCCAGAACGCCGACGGGGCAACGTTCTCCAGTCCGTCGACCCGCAACCCGTCGGCCGTGCAGCGGTCCACCAGCGCGCGGAGCTCGTCCACCCCCCAGAAGCCGTCGGTGGCGGCGAGGTTGTCCGGGTTGTGCAGCTGCACACCGGTCAGGCCGAGCTGTCGGGCGAAGGTGGCCACCCGGTCGTCATAGGAGTCGACGTGCCCCATCGAGAGCCGCATGGTCATGACGCGTCCCGCAGGTGCTGCTCCTGTCGGCCGAGGCCCTCGATCTCGATCTCCATCCGGTCGCCGGCGCGCAGGTACGGGAACCGACCGGAGAGCGCCACGCCCTGCGGGGTGCCGGTGTTGAGCAGGTCACCCGGCTCGAGCACGGTCACCTGGCTCAGTTCGTAGATCAGCGTCGCGACGTCGAACACCATGTCGACGGTCGAGGAGTCCTGCCGGGGCTCGCCGTTCACCCAGGACCGCAGCCGAAGTGCCTGCGGATCGGGGATCTCGTCCGCGGTCACCAGGTACGGCCCGAGCGGATTGAAGGTCTCGGCGCTCTTGCCCTTCGACCATTGGCCGCCGCTGATCTCCAGCTGGAACGCCCGCTCCGAGACGTCGTTGCTCACGCAGTAGCCGGCCACGTGCTCCAACGCCTGTTCCGGTGACTCCAGGTACCGCACCCGGCGGCCGATCACCACACCGAGCTCCACCTCCCAGTCGGTCTTCTCGGACCCGCGCGGGATGAGCACGTCGTCGTCGGGGCCGATCACGGTGTTCGGCGCCTTGTAGAACAGCACCGGCACCGTCGGCGCGCTGGCGCCGCTCTCGGCGGCGTGGGCGGCGTAGTTCATCCCGATGCACAGGACCGCGCTGGGCCGGGCAATCGGCGCACCGATCCGGAGACCGGTCACATCCCGGACCGGCAGCTCGCCGGCGGCGACCGCCGACGCCACTCTGGCCGGGCCGTCACCGGCCAGGAACGCCCCGTCGATGTCGTCGGTGAGCCCGGTCAGGTCGTAGTGGCGGCCGTCGGCGCCCAGCAGCGTGGGCTGCTCCGCTCCGGGGGCGCCGATCCTGAGAAGCTTCATGTCATTCTCCTTGTTGTTCCGAGGTGTGTGCGTTGGACGGTCGGCGACGTCAGCCGGCAGTCAGGCCGCCGTCCAGGGTGAGCTCGGCGCCGGTGATGAACGACGCCTGCGGCGACGCCAGATAGATCGCCGCGGCGGCGATCTCGGCCGGGGTGCCGAGTCGGCCCATCGGTTGTCTGGCGACCAGGGCGGCCCGCATCGCCACCGGGTCGTCGGCCTGGTCGAGAAGCCGGCCCACCCAGGGCGAATCCACCGTCCCCGGGCAGATGCAGTTGCATCGGACCCCGGTACCTGCGTACTGCACGGCGACCTGCTTGGTCAGTGCGATCACCGCGCCCTTGCTGGCGCAGTAGGCGGTCCGGTTCGGCAGGCCGATCTGTCCGGCAACCGAGGCGGTGTTGACGATGACGCCGTACCCTCGCTCCAGCATCGAGGGCAGCGCGTACTTGATGCCGAGGAACACGCCGCGAGCGTTGACGGTGAAGACCCGGTCCCACTCCTGCGCGGTGCAGCTGACCGGGTCGGCGGTCGAGCCGATACCGGCGTTGTTGCAGAGCACATCGATGCGACCGGTGTCGTCGAGGACCCGCTGCACGGCCCGCTGGACCGCGCTCTCGTCGGTGACGTCGACCTGTAGCCCGGTGCTGCCGTCCGGGACCCCGGACGGGTCGAGATCGGCGGCGAACACCGTCGCGCCCAACTCGGCGAACTGGGTGGCCATCTGCGCTCCGATGCCGGAAGCTGCGCCGGTGATCAGGACCGACTGGCCGTCAAATGTGGTCATGGTGGTTGTCCTCACTGGGTTCGGGAAGGTGCGGCCGGGCCGGCCTCGGCCATGGGACGGCGAAAGTGGTGTCCTCGCACGCTTCGAGCTCGAGCAGGCGGTTCCATTTCGCCGTCCGCTCGCTGCGCTGGGTGGAGCCGACCTTGATCTGGCCCGCCCGCCAGCCGACCGCCAGGTCGGCGAGCCAGGAATCCTCGGTGTCGCCGGAGCGGGCCGAGACGACGGTGCGGTAGCCGGCCCGGTGGGCCCGTGCCACCACGTCCGCCGCGCCGGTCACCGTGCCGTTCTGGTTGACCTTGACCAGCACCGAGTTCGCCACGCCCGTACGGATTCCGGCGTCGAGCCGGTCCGGTCGGGTGGCGAAGAGGTCGTCGCCGACCAGCTCGACCGCGTGGCCGAGCCGATCGGTCAGCAGCCGCCAGGAGTCCCACTCGTCCTCGGCGGCACCGTCCTCGATCGACACGATCGGGAAGTCGGCATGCCAGGAGGCGATCTCGTCGACCAGCTCGGTCGGTGCCAGCGTGCGCCCCTCGGCGGCGAAGCGGTATCCGGTGCCGTCGAACAGTTCGGTGGCCGCCAGGTCGATGGCGATGCCGATCTGCGTCCCGGGTGCCAGACCCGCGGCCCGGATGCCGTCGACCAGCAGGTCCAGAGCTGCCCGGTTGCTCGGCAACGCCAGTCCGAGACCCCCTTCGTCGGCGACCAGCACCGCGGAGGAATGTCCGCGCCCGAGCGCCAACTCGGTGGTCGTCTCCCGGACCGCGCCGGCCCACTCGATCGCCTCCGCAAACGAGGTGGCGCCGACCGGCACCACCAGGAAATCCTGAACGTCGAGCAGTCCTCCGGCGTGCGCCCCGCCGGAGATGATGTTGACCATCGGCATCGGGAGCAGCAGCGGTCCCGGGCCGGCCAGCAGCCGGGATAGCGAGACTCCGCTGTCGGTGGCAGCCGTCCTGGCCGCGGCCAGCGACACCGCGAGCACCGCATTGGCGCCAAGGGGACCGCCAGTATCGGTGACGGCGAGCAGGGCGGCATCGAGTCCTCGCTGGTCGGTGACGTCCCGACCGACGCAGATCGCGGCGAGCGGGCCGTTCACCTGGGCGACCGCCGACCGCACTCCCCGGCCCTGGTAACGGGTCCCGCCGTCCCGCAGCTCCAGCGCCTCGTGACTGCCGGTGGAGGCTCCTGACGGCACGGTGGCATGTGCGGCGACTCCGTCGGCCAGTTCCACCCTGGCGGCAACGGTGGGTCGGCCGCGGGAGTCCAACGCCTCCCACGCCCGCACTGAGGCGATCGCACTCATCCGGTCGCCGCCGCCCAGAGGTCGTCCATGCGGCGCTCCGGGTGCCGGAGCTGATCGAGGGCGAGATTGCGCACGGTCGCCTGCTCGTCACGGGTGAGGTAGCCCGCAGGTGAGAGCCCGTCGACCCTGGCCAACAACAGGCACGCGGTGTGCCCGGCCAGGTCCGCGCTGTTCTGCTGCCGGTCGGCGTGCTGCGCATACGCGTCCAGGAAGGCGTCGCCGGCGGCGTGGAACGCCGCCGCGTCCACCGGCCGGTGCACGGCCTTGAGTATCAGGTGGCAGAGCAGGAAGGCCAGGTCGAATACCGGTGCCCCGAGATGTGCGACCTCCAGATCGAGCACCCACCAGCCGTCCTCGCCCACCAGCACGTTCTTCGGCGAGAAGTCGCCGTCCACCAGGCAGTCGCGATTGCTGCGGAGCTCTGCAACCAGCTCGAGAATCCGCGGCGCAACGTCCGGATGGCGCTGCGCCACGGTCAGATGAAACGGCCGCAACCGCAGCTGCTCGAAGGGCTCCAGATCGAGGAAGATCTCGTCCAGGACGATCTGGCCGCCGTCGGCCCTGGTCGCCCGGTGCCAGGTGCCCAGCAGCCCACCGAGTTCCGCGGCGATCCGGACCGTGCGTTCGGGAGGCGCCCCGGCGAGCAATTCGTCCTTCCACGGCACCCAGTCGGCGGGGGCAGCGGTCATCACCAGCGCGTGAGCGGCCGGGTCGTCGTCGAGCACCGTCGGCAGCCGGTCCGGGCCCAGCGGCGCCAGCACCCGCAGCGCAGCGGCCTCGGTCTGGGCCCTGGCCGGGGCGGCCTCCCACAGCGCCGCCACCCGCAACCGGGGCAGCGCCTGCTTCACCACCACCCGGAAGTCCGGACCCTCCACCAGGAGCACCACGCCGGACACTCCGCCGGACAGTTCGGTGGTCCGCACGGTCGCCGCCGTCGGCCAGCCCCGCGTTCCGAGATAGTCTGCTGCGCTGGCGTTGTCGAGGATCCCGGAGATCATCGGGTCACCGCCGGTTCATCGACGAAGTAGTCCGGATGCTGGGTGCGCAGCCGCGGCCCGAACTCCAGCACCCGCCGGGCGTGCCGTCGAATGTGCGCCTGCCCGCCGGCGCTGTCGCCGGCCTCCAGCGCATCCACGATCAAGGTGTGCTCGTCGATCAGATCGTCGACCGTCTCCGTATCCGGCAGGCTGAGCCGACGGAGCCGGTCGAGCTGGAACTTGCTGCGCTGCACGGCGGTCCAGGCGCCCGGATACCCGCTCAATCCGAAGATCCCGGCGTGCAGAGCTTCGTCGGCCACGAAGAAGCCGTCCATGTCGCCCCGATCCGCGGCCACCCGTTGGGCGTCGAGCACCGCGCGCAGCCCTGAGACGTCGCGTGCCGGCTGCGAGCAGGCCAGGTCGAAGGCGGCGGTCTCCAGGGTCTCCCGGATGAACCGGGCCTCCTCGGCGTCCCGCATCCGGATCCTGGCGACCAACGTGCCGACCTGCGGCAGCACCTGGAGCAGCCCGGCGTCGGCCAACCTGGCCAGCGCCTCCCGCAGCGGCGTCCGGCTGACCTGCAGTTCGACGGCCAGTTCGGCTTCGGACAGCAAGCGGCCGGGAGGCAGTCGGAGGTCGCGGATCGCCGCAACGAGCTCGTCGAACACCCGATCGGACGTGCGACCGCCGCGATCCCGGACCACGGGCGCGAGCCCCAGTCCGGTGTTCGCCATCGCGCGCCGCCTTCCACACCCTCGGGCCGGGTCGGTCGAGACCCGTTGACACGCACCCTTGCATACTTGTATACAAGCTGACAAGCACGAGACTGCGCCGGTGTGGCCGCAGCAGGCATCGAGGAGTGTGTGATGGGCGAACCGACCGGCAGCGCACCGGAGTTCGACGGCCGGGTCGCCCTGGTGACCGGCGGTTCCGGGGGCATCGGCCTGGCCTCCGCGGACCTGCTGCTGCAGCGCGGGGCCCGGGTGATGATCAGCGGCACCCCCCGCGACGTGCCCGCCGCGCTGGACCGGCTGGCCGGCTACGGCGATCGGGTGGCCGGCCTGGCTGCCGACCTGGGTGACGAGTCCGCGGTCGCCGGGCTGGTCGCGTCGACCGTCGAACGTTTCGGCGGACTCGACGTGCTCGTCGCCGCGGCCGGCATCCAGCGCTACGGCACGGCCGCCGAGACCACCACAGCCGAGTGGGACCAGGTGCTCTCGATCAACCTGCGCGGGGCGTTCTTCGCGGTCCGGGAGTCGTTGCCGCACCTGCGGTCCAAGCGGACGGCAGCATCGTGCTGGTGTCATCGGTGCAGGCCTTCGTCACCCAGAGCGGAGTGGCCGCCTACACCGCGAGCAAGGGTGCCTTGAACGCGCTCACCCGGTCGATCGCGGTCGACGAGGCCGGCAACGGGGTGCGGGCCAACGTGGTGTGCCCGGGGTCGGTGGACACCCCGATGCTGCGGGCCTCCGCCCGCAGCTTCTCCGACGGCACCGACGAGGGCGAGCAGCAGCTCATCGACTCCTGGGGTCGAGGCCATCCGCTGGGCCGGGTGGCCCGGCCGGACGAGGTCGCCGAGGCGGTGTGCTTCCTGGCGTCGTCGCGGTCGTCGTTCGTCACCGGCATCGCCCTGCCGGTCGACGGCGGCCTGTTGGCCCAGGTCGCCGTGGTGCTCCCCGAATGACCACCGCCGCTCGCCGCCGGGAGCGCGGCCGATGAGCACGGCCAGGGTGCTGGTGCGGGCCGCCTCCCGGGTCGGTGAGGGTCCGGTCTGGGACGCCGACGCCGGCGTGGTGCGCTGGGTCGACATCCTCGCCGGCGAGCTGCACAGCACCGACCCGGGGACCGGCGCGACCACGTCGATCACGGTACCGACGCTGGTCGGTGCGGCTGCTCCGCGCGCCGGTGGCGGCCTGGTGCTCGCCACCCGGGAGGGCTTCGCCACCCTCGACGGCGACGCATTCACCCCACGGCTGCAGGTGCTGGCCGAGGGCCACCGGATGAACGACGCGGCCTGCGATCCGCGTGGCCGGTACTGGGCCGGAAGCACCGAGATGGCTTTCACCCCTGGGGAAGGCCGGCTGCATGTGCTCGACGCCGGGTGGCACAGCCAGGTGGTGCTCGAGGACCTGACCCTGCCCAACGGGATGGGCTGGAGCCCGGACGGCAGCACCTACTATCTGGCCGACACGCCGAGCGGCGAGATCCTCGCCTTCGATGTCGACACCGAGACCGGCCTACCCGGCAACCGCAGGCTGTTCAGCACCATCGATCCACTGCGCGGCATGCCCGATGGCATGACGGTCGACGCGGCCGGCTGCCTCTGGGTGGCGTTGTGGGGCGGTGCGGCCGTGGTCCGGCTGGCGCCCGACGGTTCCGAGCTCTCCGTGGTACGGCTGCCGGTGACGCAGCCATCGGCCTGCGCGTTCGGCGGCCCGGAGTTGGACCGGTTGTTCATCACCTCGGCCAGAGACGGGCTCAACCTGGCCGACGACGACCTGGACGGCTCCCTGTTCGTCCTCGACGATCCCGGGGTCCGAGGGCAGCCGGCGACCCCGTTCGGCGGTTGAGCGGGTGGCCGATCGACCCGGACCCGAGGAGCTGCTGACGCTGCGCTCCGATCAACTGGCGGTCGACCTGCTGCCCGGCAAGGGTGCAGACCTCTGCTCGCTGGTGCACCGCGACACCGGCGTCGACGTGCTGTGGCGCACCCCGTGGGGGTGGCGCGATCCCCACGGACTGCCCTGGACCGGCGACAGCCAGATCGACTTCCTCGCCCGGTATCCCGGTGGCTGGCAGCAGCTGGTGCCCAACGCCGGACCGCCTCGCGAGCAGGACGGCGTGCAGCTGAGCTACCACGGCGAGGCCGCCGTCGTGCCGTGGCAGGTGCTGGAGCGCGACGATGCCCACGCGCTGCTCGAGGTGCACCTGCTGACCGCCCCGCTGCACCTGACCAGGCACGTCACCCTGGTCGGTGCCCGGCTGCTGCTGCGAGACGAGATCGTCAACGAGAGCCCCGATCCGGTCGAGGTGCGCTGGGTGCAGCATCCCGGCTTCGGCGCGCCGTTCATCGACGGCGCGGCCCGGATCCACACCGGGGCACGGCTCTTCGTCACCGACGCGGATGCGCCGGGTGCGCAGCTGCCGGGCGACGCGATCCAGGAGTGGCCGCTGGTCGCCGACGTCCACGGCAACCAGGTCGATCTGCAGATGGTGCCGGACGTCGTCGATCAGCGAGCCGTTTTCGGTGCGCTCACCGACTTCGACGCCGCTTGGTGCGCCATCACCAGCCCCACCACCGGACTCCGGCTGCGGATGGAGTGGGACCCGACGGTGTTCCCGCATGCCTGGTTCTGGCAGGAATGCCATGGCTCCCCTGGCTTTCCATGGTTCCGCCGCGCCTACGTGGTCGCCGTCGAACCGGCGAACGTGCTGCCCGGCGAGGGCACCGTCGGTGCCCTGCGCCGCGGGAGTGGCCCGGTGCTGGCCGGTGGGCAGCGGCTGACGTCGGAGATCAGCGTGACGCTCGAGCGGATCTGATCGCGCGGGCGCCGGTTCCTCCCGCGCCGCCGTAGAGTTGGACGGTGGCCGACAGCCGACCGGCAGGTGGCGTCAGGATCGCGGAGCTGCTCGCGACCTTGTCCTACGCCGCTGACCTCGGTCTGGGCCAGCCGATGGCGCACTGCATGCGGCAGACCGTCATCGCGCTGCGGATGGCAGATCTCATGGCTGCGACGCCGCCGGACCGGGCGGCGACCTACTACGTCGGTATGCTGATCAACGCGCACTGCCACGCCGACGCGGCCGAGCAGGCGACCTGGTTCGGCGACGACATCAGTTACAAGAGCGATGGTTTCGACCTCCTCGGGATGAACACCGCGCAGATTGGCGCGATGATGTTGCGGCGGGTCGGATCCCACGGGTCGGGGAAGGATCGGTTCAGACGGCTCGCCAGTTTCCCGTTGGGCGGGCACCGGCTGGTCGAGGACTTCCTCTCCACCCATTGCGCTCTCGGCGTCCGGTTCGCGCAGCGGGTCGGTCTGGACGAGACCACCAGCACCGCCGTCGGACAGGCCTACGAGCAGTGGGACGGCAAGGGCGTTCCGCTGCACCTCGGCGGTGCCGAGATCTCGCTACCTGCCCGGCTGGTCCAGGTGGCCGGTCCCACTGAGGTGCTCTCCCGGCGACGCGGCCCCGCGGCGACCATCCGGATCATGCGTCGACACCGCGGCAGCTACTTCGATCCGGAGGCCGTCGACCTGTTCTGCGACAACGCCGCGGCCCTGCTCGCAGACCTGGACGAGGCGGCCGGCTGGGACCACCTGCTGGAGGCCGAACCCGAGCCGTCCCGCCGGGTCGACGGAGCCGAGCTCGATCGTGCGCTGGAGGCGATGGCCGACCTCGCGGACCTGAAATCCCCTTACTTTGCCGGGCATTCCCGGGGCGTAGCGCAGCTGGCCGCCCAGGCCGCCGGCGTGTCGGGACTGTCCGAGACCGACATCGTGACCGTCCGCCGCGCGGGCTATCTCCATGACCTCGGTCGGCTGGGCGTGTCGAACGCCATCTGGGACAAGAGATCTCCGCTGACCGAGGTGGAGCTCGAGCGGGTGCGCCTGCATCCGTACCTGACCGCTCGGATGGTGGCACGGATCGCCGAGCTGGGCAGCAGCCGCGAGGTCGCAGCGCGCCACCACGAACGTCTCGACGGCTCGGGCTACCCCGCCGGGCAGACCGCGGCCTCGCTGACCCCGTTGGATCGGTTGCTGGCGGCCGCGGATTGCTACCACGCCATGACCGAACCGCGGCCGCACCGGCCCGGGCTGGCTCCGCAGGACGCCACCGCCGAGCTACGGCGGGAGGTACGAAGAGGCCGGCTCGACGGTGACGCGGTGAACGCGGTCCTCATCGCGGCGGGGCAACGGGCATCGGCCAGGGCCTGGCCGGGCGGGCTGACCGCCAGGGAGGTCGAGGTGCTCGGCCTGCTCGCCCGCGGGCACACGAACGGGCAGATCGCCCACCGGCTCAGCATGTCTCCCAAGACCGCCTCGAACCACGTCGAGCACATCTACGCGAAGGTCGGGGTGTCGAGTCGCGCCGCCGCCACCCTGTTCGCAACGGAGCAGGGTCTGGTCGGCAGCTTCGAGCCCCGCGCGCACTGAGCCCGGCCAGGGGGATGAGGTGAACGCCTCATGCGCGAGGCCGGGACCCGCTCCTACCGTCGTCCTCAACCGAGCAACGCGACCGAGGAGCGAGTCATGCCGAAGATGTCCAAGAGCAGCGCCCAGATGGTCAACGACGTCGGACCGGCCGTGGACGCCAGCGGCAGGTTGGACGACCTGACCGTCGACTTCGTCACCATTCGGGAGGCGCACTCGTTGGCGCCGATGCTGGCGGGACTCCCCGGCGACAGCTGCCCATGTCCGCACTGGGGCTACCTTTTCGCCGGATCGCTGACCGTCAGCTACGCCGACCACGAGGAGGTCTATCAGGCCGGCGATGCGTACTACATGACGCCGGGTCATGTGCCGGCCGCGGCGGCCGGCAGCGAGTTCGTCCAGTTCAGTCCCGCCGACCAGCTGGCCGCTGTGCACGCCCACATGATGACCCGCGCGCAGGAGATGGCCCAGCAGGTGATGACACAGCAGGTGATGACAGAGGCATGAATCTCGGCCGCAGGTCGGCGGCGCCTGCAGCGAGGTTGTCGGTCCGGGTCCGTACCCTTCGACCATGACCGACCACTGGCTCGCCGACGTCACCGATGTGGCGGTGCGACGCGCGGTCGGCGAGCAGACCTACGAGCGGGGCCTGGACTATCTGCTCGATGAGCGGGTGCTGTCCGTGTCGGCCGCGGCCAACCGATCGGTGACCGGTGTGGTGGAGGGCCACAACGGGCACACGTACTCCACGGTCGTCGCTGTGCAACCGGCCACCCCCGGCGCGCACCTGCGGATCGCCGGGCGCTGCTCGTGCCCGATGTCCGTGAACTGCAAGCACGTGGCGGCGGTCCTGCTCGCCGCCCGCGACCGGCTCGGAGGTCGTCCGCATCTGGTCGCGGTGCCGTCGCCGCCCAGCTGGGAGCAGGTCCTGGCGGCCGTCATCGAACAGTCCGGGCCCGAAGAGGTGGCCGAGACCGTGCCGCTGGCGCTCCAGTTCGAGATCACCCTGGGCTCCGGTCGCTACGGTCCGCCCAGCCGGCTGACGATGCGTCCGATGGTGCGCGGCAAGAAGGGCCGGTGGATCAAGACCGGAGCGTCCTGGCGGGAGCTGGAGAGTCCGTACGCCCGGCACTCGCTGCGGCCGCACCCGGCGCACCGGGAGACGTTGTTGCGGCTCCTTCGGGAGAGCCGGCCGGAACCGACCTACTACGGCTACCAGGACCGGCCGGTCCACCTCGACGACATCGGCCGACAGGCCTGGCCGCTGCTCGCCGACCTGCTCGACGCCGGCGTCGAGTTCATCGACCCGTCCGGCCGTCCGGTGGAGGTGTCGGATTCGGCGCTGGAGGTTCGCCTCGACGTCTCGACGGCCGACGGTCCGGCAGTGCTCAGCCCGGTCCTGGAGGCGGGCGGCGTCGAGATTGCGCCGGCCGGTCTCACCTTTCTCGGCGACCCGGCTCATGGTGCCTACCGGTTGACCAGTTCCGGTGGACTGCAGCTGCTGCCGCTGGCGCGGCCGCTGCCCGACGCGGTGGTACAACTGCTGCGGTCCGGGCCGATCGCCATTCCGGAGCACGACGTCGACCGGTTCCGCCGCGGCTGGTACCGCCAGCTCTCGGCGGTCGTTCCGGTCTCGTCCGCCGACCACTCGGTGCACCTTCCGCAGATCGACCCGCCCACGTTGATCCTCGAGGTGCGGTTCCTGCCCGGCCACCAGGCCGACCTGGCCTGGTCGTTCGGCTATCGGGTCGACGACGAAGTACTGCGGGTTCCCGTCGGGTCACCGCTCGATCCCGAACACGTCCGCGACCGCACCGCTGAAACGCTTCTACTCCAGGGATTTTCGCCCCCGTCGACGGTGAGCGCTCTGCTCGTCAACGGTGGCGAACTGATCGCGGCGCGGCGACTCGGCGGCCTGGACACGGCGGCCCTGGTCGACGCGTTGCCGGCCCTGGTCGAGGGCGGTGTGGCGGTCGAGAGTCACGGCTCCCCGGCGGAGTACCGCTACAGCCGATCCAGCCCGGTGATCGCTTCCACCGTCGCCGACTCCGACAGCAGAGACTGGTTCGATCTGCAGGTCTCGATGAGCATCGACGGCGAGGATGTCCCGTTCGCGCCGCTGTTCTCGGCCGTCGTGCGCGGCGAGCCCCAATTGTTGCTCGACAGCGGCACGTACTTCGACATCGACCGGCCGGAGCTGGACCAGCTACGGAGGCTGATCGAGGAGGCCAGGGCGCTTCAGGACCAGCCACCGGGCGGGCTCCGGATCAGCCCCTTCCAGGCCGGGCTCTGGGAGGAACTGGCCTCGATCGGGGTGGTCGATGCCCAGAGTCGGCGATGGTCGCGGTCAGTGGACGGCCTGCTGTCGCTGCAGTCGGTTCCGGCTCCGGAGCCGCCCGCAGGGCTGGATGCCGTGCTCCGGCCGTACCAGCTGGCCGGCTTCCAATGGCTGGACTTCCTCTGGGAGCACGAGATCGGCGGGGTGCTGGCCGACGACATGGGCCTCGGCAAGACCTTGCAGATGCTCGCCGCGATCTGCCGGGCCAAGGAGCAGGGCCGGCTCGACCAGCCCGCCCTGGTGGTCGCGCCGACCAGCGTGGTGGCGAACTGGGCCGTCGAAGCCGCCCGGTTCGCTCCCGGCCTGCGCATCGCGACGGTGAACGAGACCCAGGCGCGCCGGGACACCAGCCTCGCCGAGCGGGTCGCCGGCGCCGACCTGGTGGTGACGTCGTACGCGTTGCTCCGGCTGGATTTCGATGCCTACCAGAAGATCTCATGGAGCATGCTGGCGCTCGACGAGGCGCAGGCGGTGAAGAACCATCAGGCCCGGGGATACCAGTGCGCTCGGAGGTTGACCGCACCGGTCAAGTTCGTCATCACCGGGACGCCGCTCGAGAACAACCTGATGGAGCTGTGGGCGCTGCTGTCCATCGCGGCGCCGGGAATGTTCCCGCACCCGCAGCGCTTCGCTGAACACTTCCGTCGGCCCATCGAGCGCGGTGACGACCCGGCGCTGCTGACCGCACTGCGTCGGCGGATACGACCGTTGATGTTGCGCCGCACCAAGGATCAGGTTGCCGCCGATCTGCCGCCGAAGCAGGAGCAGCTACTCGAGGTCCCGCTGAGTCCGCGTCACCGCAAGATCTACGACACCCATCTCGCTCGGGAGCGGCAGAAGGTGCTCGGCCTGCTGAACGACATGCAGCGCAACCGCTTCGAGATCCTGCGCTCGTTGACCCTACTGCGCCGACTCGCCCTGGACCCGGCGCTGATCGACGGGGCCTACGAGACGGTCGGATCGGCCAAGGTCGACGTCCTGGTCGAACAGCTGCGCGAGCTCGCCGCAGAAGGTCACCGGGCCCTGGTGTTCAGCCAGTTCACCGGGTTCCTCGGGATCGTCCGCAGGCGGCTGGACGCCGAAGGCATCGGGTACGGCTACCTCGACGGACGTACCCGCAGCCGGGCCGCCGCGGTCGCCGAGTTCAAGGACGGCACCGCGCCGGTGTTCCTGATCAGCATCAAGGCCGGTGGGTTCGGGCTGAACCTCACCGAAGCCGACTACGTCTTCGTGTTGGACCCGTGGTGGAACCCGGCGGTGGAAGCGCAAGCGGTCGACCGCACCCATCGGATCGGCCAGAACAAGACGGTGATGGTGTATCGGATGGTCGCCACGGAGACCATCGAGGAGAAGGTCATGGAGTTGCAGTCGCGCAAACGCGACCTGTTCGCTCGGGTCGTCGACGAGGACGGGCTGCTCGCCGCACCGCTGAGTGTCGACGACATCCGCGGCCTGCTGGGCTGACTCAGCGCTTGCCGCAGGCTCTGGCGGTGTCGGAGATCAGTTGTTCGGCGGCGTCGATGGCCCGGTCCAGCTCGGCGGCGGTGCCGCCCAGGTTTCCGAGGAGGTCCTGGGCGCGGGCGGCGAAGTCTGCAGGAGCTGCCGGCAGCCGGCCCGCGGCCGCGATGGCATCCTTCTCGTTGATCAACCAGCGGCCCGAGAAGCCGTGCAGGGCGTGGGCGCACAGCAGCACGCTGCGGAACAGGCACCCTGCGACGTAAGCGGTGTCGCCGCGGCTGACGGCCTTGCGGGCGATGTCCGCCGCGAACGAGGCCTCCCACAGCCTGTCGACAAGTGCCCGCCGGAGCGAGGCCGGATAGTGGGTCGCCTGCCGCTGGACGGCGGTGAGCTCCTCATCCGGGTCGGCCAGGATGACGCCGAGGGCCAGCTCGCCGGGATACGCGAAATCCGGCACGCCCAACGGATGGCCGACCTGGAAATGGAAGTCGAAAGCGCCTGCTTGTGCTGCCTGCCAACAGCTCTCGACTCGGTTGAGGTCACGATAGATCCAGTCCACTGCGGTTCCGTCGATCGTCAGCCAGCCGCCTCCGTCGACCCAGGGTCCCCATGCTCCCCGCTGTGACACGCTGGCGGTGTCGTCGGCAACCGCGCGGGCGAGCCTGCCCAGTGCCTCGACGTCCAGGTCGGTCCGGTAGTAGATGCCGAGATCCACATCCGACTCGGCAGTGTGCGATCCCCGCGCCCGGCTGCCGCCCAGCATCACGCCGACCACGCCCGGCACGGTCACGAGCTGATGGGCCAGGTCGTGCAATGCCGCGTCGCTGATCACCGCGTTCCTCTCCTCGGGCGGGCCCCGTCGGCCCACCTTCGTCCGGGTGCTGGGCGCATGTCCATCGGGATTGCGGTTCTGTGATTGTTTCGTTGCGGTCGGTGGGGTCGGGATCGCTCCCAGGCGCTGGGCAGCGCGAGTTGCGTGCCGGCAGCGCGCGGTGCATCCACCGACAGCGCACATTGCGTCCGACAGCGCACGTTGTGTGCCGGCAGCGCATCGGGCCGTCACCGACAGCGCACGTTGCGTGCCGGCAGCGCGTCGCGCATCCACCGACAGCGCACATTGCGTGCCGACAGCGCGTCGCGACGCGCTGTGCATGCGCAACTCGCGCTGTCGGTGACGATCGTTGCCGGGGCGCTCCCGGCAGGGGACCACCGCCCGGCTTGTGGTGGTCCGGTTCGGCTCGTCCGGCCGGGGGTTGAGAGGTGGTCAGGTTGGGCTCGACGCCGGGCGGTGGTCCCCTGCCGTCCGCTCGTCACCATCCGGCTCCCCGAGACCGCAATTCGTGTACCGACACCGCGGCTCGCATCCACCGACAGCGCAAGTTGTGTGCCGACAGCGCGTTCGCATCCACCGACAGCGCAAGTTGTGTGCCGACAGCGCGTCGCGACGCGGGAGTGGCGCGTAACTTGCGCTGTCGGTGTGGGCCGGTGAGCGGACGAAGCGCTCGGTGACGAGAACCGCTGCTATGGAGCTCTTCTCGTCGCCGCAATCGTGACCTGAATGTGATCTGAAAGGGCGTCGAACCTGACCCTTCGCGACCTCGGACTGTCGGTGGCCGCCGATAGTGTTGCGGGTATGGATCAGTCCGGGTTCGTAGACGCCGCAACAGCTTCCGCGCTGCTGCAGGTCGCGACCGACGCTATCCGGCAAGTCATGCACGGCGCCTGGTGGAAGCTTTCCGCCGACGAACAACTCGACCTCGCCCACCAACTCGAAGTGTTCGCCCGGATCACCGCCGCCACCCAGATCCACGCCGCCGGCGAGATCGACCTCGCCGGCACCGCCGCCGCCCACAGCGCGACCAGCGCCGGGGCGCTGCTGTCCCAACTGCTGCACATCACCACCGGCGAAGCCACCTCCCGAGTCCGGCTCGCCCGACAGATCTGCGACACCCTCCAACCATCCGGCGACCTCGTCGGCCCGCAACTCCCGGCCCTCGGCGAGGCCCTGGAGGCCGGGCAGCTCAGCACCGACCACGCCCGCACCATCATCACCACCCTGCGCGACCTGCCGGCCGGCATCACGCCCGAGGTGCGGGAGCGCGCCGAAGCCCACCTCGTCCAAGACGCGCAAATGTTCGAACCGCGGCACTTCGCCACCCTCGCCGCGCACCTGGTAAACACCCTGGACCCCGACGGCACGCTGGACGACCGCGACCCCGCGGCCAAGGCCGAACTGCACATCGGCACCCGCAACCCCGCCACCGGACTCACCCCGATCACCGGCCGCCTCGACGACCTCGGCATCGCCACCGTCCGCACCGCCCTCGATGGGTTGGCAGCGCCGAACCCGGCCGACGCGGACGGCAGCCGCGACACCCGGCCGGCCGCGACCCGACAGGCCCACGCCCTGATCGCGGCGCTGCGGCACGCGCTGGACGCCGGGACCCTGCCCACGCAGGGCGGGCAACGACCGCATCTCACCGTCACCATCACCCTGGCCGATCTGGAAAACCTCAAAGCCAAAGCCCAGCTCGACGACGGCACGCTGCTCACCCCCGCCGCGACCCGCGCCCTGCTCTGCGACGCCAACGTCATCCCCGCCGTCCTCGGCGGCGCCGGCGAGATCCTCGACATCGGCCGGGCCTCCCGCACCTTCCCGATCGCCGTCCGCCGCGCCATCGTCCTCCGCGACCGCGGCTGCATCTGGCCCGGCTGCGACCGGCCCGCCAGCTGGGCCGACTACCACCACGTCATCCCCTGGTCCGCCGGCGGACCCACCTCCGCCACCAACGGGGTCCTCCTCTGCCCGCATCACCACCAGGAAATCCACCGCACCGCATGGGAGATCCGCTTCGCCCCCGACGGACACCCCGAGCTCATCCCACCCGAACACCTCGACCACAACCGACAACCCAGACGCAATACCATGCACCGCTTCGACCTGCTCACCGTGTGAGTCGGGCCGGCAATCGCTTCGTGGATTCCAGCCGGCGCTCGACTACGGCGCAGGTCTCGTAAGCGGAGTGACCGCATTGCAGAGGGATCGCCGCCAGCTCACCTGCCTGTTGTGGACAACTCGGCTGCGAACCTGGCGAGCCGTCTAGGTTCTCGGCCCATGGGGGAGTTTCCGGAAACGGCATTCGTGCTGGGTGGTGACCCGGCATCGATTCGCGCCTCCGGCAGCATCTGGCAGGCGTTCGGCACCTCGGCAAGCGAGACCGGGGCAGACCTGCGTCATCTGGACTCCGGCGAGTTCGATGGCGATGAAGCCGACACTTATCGCTCCCGGATCAATCACGACCTCCCGCCGTACCTGGACACCACCAGCCAGGCCTGGACCGTGGTAGCCACCGCGCTCACCGACTACGCGGACCTGCTCGAGCATCTACAGACCGAGATGACCGGGCTCCGCTCCACCGGGTACACCCAATGGAACACCGCGCAGGCCGCCCAGGCTCGCGCCCGCGACGCCGCATCAGACGATGCCGCGCACGCGGCCGAGCGCACCGCCCGGGCCGACGCCCTACCGGCAGGCAAGACCCTGCCGCCGGACACCTACCGACCGGCCGCGGCCGACGCCAACGCCGCCGCGGACCGCACAGCGGCCGACCTGCAGGGCACCATCGCAGCAGCGACCGGGGTCCGGACCCGCAACACCGAGGCCGTCGACCGATGCGTCGCGACCATCGACCGGGCTCGGGCGATGCGGTTCGCCGACCCGCCCGGCTGGCTCGGCGCACTCTGGGACGACGTCTGCGGCTGGGTTGCCGACCACATCGACATCCTGCAGACGCTCTCAGCGGTGCTGAAGAAGATCTCCGGTATCGCCGGGATGCTCGCCATGATCCCGTTCCTCGCCCCGCTCGCCGCGCCGATCGCTCTCGCTGCCGGCGGGCTCGCCGCAGGCATCGACGCCGGCATCAAAGTCACCACCGGTCAAGGCGACTGGACCCAGATCGGCCTCGACATGGCCGCCTGCATTCCGGGTGCCAAAATGGCCACCGCCGTGACGGCCGCCACCACCACCCGCGACATCGCCAACGGGAACTTCCACCTCACCGACGTCATGGCTGCTGCCGCCTTCGGTGCGGCCGGCAAGCATCTACCGCGTCCGAACGGGCGGCCATCGTCGAGGGAGGTGACTCCTGACCGGGCCACGAAACCGTCGGACCGTAGGCCCCGAGGTCCGGCGTCGCCCACCAAAAGCGAGACGACACCGGAAGTCGAGGAGCATGATCGCGACGCCGAGCGAGCGCTGACAGACAATGTAACAAGCAGGTCCTCGAAAGACTCGCCTGGCGCTACAGCTCAGTCGATCGAGCGGCACCATTCAGCTCCCACACCTTTAGCAGTGACCTTCCCTCCGGCGCCATTTCAAGGAGCACGGCAAGGAGTTCGGTGCATCAACCAATTGGAATACGCCGAGTATGGCGGAGACTTTCGGGATCGAGCATTGTCCGGGGGGCTGCCGGTCAGGATCGCCTCGACGGCGTAATGCGTGTTTGGGAGGACTCAACAGTACAATCGGAGTATACAGCGTGGACACCGACTGCACGTACACGTTCTTCAGGGCGGCAGCCCTACATACTTCGACCGCCAGAAAGGAATCCTCGTATGGCCACTCTGATTCCGCGGCACTGAACCAATGCCCGGTATGTGGGTATCTCGGGCCTCGAGCGGCCTGCCGTATACGGCGATGGCTCGCCTTCTTACGAGATCTGCCGTTGCTGTGGATTCGAGTTCGGGTACACGACGAGCGACCAAGGCTTCACCTACGAGTCGTGGCGGGCCAAATGGGTCGCTCAAGGCATGCAATGGATGAGTCACGGAATCGTCGAGCCGCCATCCGGGTGGGACCCGGCGAGCAGTTCGAGCGGCTGCGCCATAACTGTAAGTATGCGCCACGTCTAAGTTCGGCTATCGGCTGCGATTCCCTTCAACAACCACGCCAGCCCCTGCCGAAAGTCGCCTTCAACCACCGAAGCTTCCACCAGCGGATCCGACCGGCCGGCGAATGCGGCGTAGCCGATGGTGAAGACGACCAGCACCCGCACGGCCTCCTGCCGCTGATCGACCGGCACGCCGAGACGCTCGAACTGCAGCCGCATGCTCTGGCCCAACTGCTGCGCGACCGGCCCGCGCGAGCCTTGCCGGGCCAGGTAGGCCGGCACCAGGTCCCGGCGCGCCATCAGCACCTCGAAGGTGGACGTCATGACGTCGGCCAGGGCGGCAGTCGGGTCCGGCGCGTCAGCAGGCGCCGGCGGGACCGCGGCCAACGCGGCATCCAGCAGCTGATCGATCAGCTCGTCCTTGTTCGCGACATGGCTGTAGATGGTGTTCGGCCGCACGCCCAGCCGGTCGGCGAGCGCGCGCATCGTCAGACCCGCGACACCGGATTCGGCGAGCAGCTGCTGCGCGGCTGCGAGCACGCCCGCATGGCTCAGGCCGGCCCGTTGTCCGGGTCCCCGTGCATTCACGCTTGCAACTGTACAACGTCCACCTTATATTGGACGTTGTACAACTCATCTGGAGGCAGACATGACCCACATCCTCGACTGTCACGCGGGCGACATCCCGTACCTCGTCAGGCCACCACTCGGTGGACGCAAGGACGCTCCGCTGGTGCTCGCCTGGCACCTGATGGACGCCCCTCGCACACCCGCCGCCTTCGCGTCTGCCGTGCCGCTGGAAGGGCTGGACGCGTGGCGGGTCTACATCGGTCTGCCGCTGACCGGAGAGCGCATTCCGGCAGGCGGGCCCGAGGAGGTGATGCGGCTGGGCTACGAGGACGCCGTGATGAATCTCTACGGCGTGATAGCCGACCAGGCGCACACCGAGACCGCCGCGGTGCTGGCCGACCTGCGGAAACGCTTCGAGGTCGAGCCTGCGGCCACCGGAGTGATGGGCGGCTCCATCGGTGCGGCGGTCGCGGGTCTCGCGCTCAGCGAGACAGATCTCGCGATCAGTGCCGCGGTATTGATCAGCCCGGTGGTTCAGCTGCGCGGCACGGTCGCGGCCACCGGGCGCGCCCTCGGTTTCGAATACCCGTGGCATCCGGCAGCCGACGCGGTCGCCGATCGGTTGGATCTGGTCGCGCGCGCCGACGCGGTGGCAGCACACCGCCAACCGGCGGTGCTGTGCATCGTCGGCACCGAGGAGGCCCCCGAACTCCCGACCAGCGCCGAGGCGTTCACCGAGGCGCTGCGGCAGCGCTACGACGATCCGACGCGCGCGGTCGTCCACTACGTCGACGGGATGGGTCACGCGCTCGCGCCGGAGCCGGGGGTGGACGCGGCGCCCCCGCTTCCGGCGGCCGTGCCGGTCGATGCACTCGCGGTCGAATGGTTCTCCGAGCACCTCTGAACACCCGCGGAGCCCCAGGGCTGACCGGCGCGGCACACCCTGTGGCGCGGCAACCTGCACACCCGCGCCTCGCCCCACCACCATCGGCACACTCGCCGAAGCTCGGGCGGCCGGTCGCCAGCTCACACCCGGACCGGCCGGGGCCTGCATACCCGCGCGACGTCCCCACCACCAGCAGCACACTCGCCGAAGCCGGCGCGGCCGGTCCCTACCAGGAAAAGGAAAGCGCCCGACCCCGCCGAAGCCTGCACCCGCCCCGCGGCCGGTCGCCACCAGCAGAGCACCCGACCCGGCCGCCCCGATAGGCTGCCCCGGTGTCCAAAGTCCTGACCTCACTCCCCGCCGGCGAGCGGGTCGGCATCGCATTCTCCGGCGGTCTCGACACCTCGGTCGCGGTCGCATGGATGCGCGCCAAGGGCGCCATCCCCTGCGCCTACACCGCTGACCTCGGCCAGTACGACGAGCCCGACCTGTCCGGGGTGCCCGCCCGCGCCAACGCCTACGGCGCCGAGATCGCCAGGGTGGTCGACTGCAAGGCGGCGCTGGTGGAGGAGGGGCTGGTCGCGCTGGCCTGCGGGGCGTTCCACATCCGGTCCGGCGGCGCCCCGTACTTCAACACGACACCGCTCGGCCGCGCGGTCACCGGCACCCTGCTGGTCCGCGCCATGCATGACGACGACGTCAGCATCTGGGGTGACGGCTCCACCTACAAGGGCAACGACATCGAGCGGTTCTACCGCTACGGCCTGCTGGCCAACCCCAGGCTGCGGATCTACAAGCCGTGGCTGGACGAGCTGTTCGTCGCCGAACTCGGTGGCCGCACGGAGATGTCGCAATGGCTGGTCGACAACGGGCTGCCGTACCGGGACAGCGTCGAGAGGGCCTACTCCACCGATGCGAACATCTGGGGGGCGACCCACGAGGCGAAAACCCTGGAGCTGCTCAGCACCTCGGTCGAGATCGTCGAACCCATCATGGGAGTCGCGCACTGGGATCCGGCGGTCGAGATCGCCGCCGAGGACGTGTCCGTCCGCTTCGAGCGTGGTCGCCCGGTGGCCATCAACGGCCGCGAGTTCGACGACGCGGTCGCCCTGGTCCATGAGGCGAACGCGGTCGGCGGTCGGCACGGCCTGGGCATGAGCGACCAGATCGAGAACCGGATCATCGAAGCCAAGAGCCGGGGGATCTACGAGGCGCCCGGCATGTCGCTGCTGTTCATCGCCTACGAGCGGCTGGTCAACGCGATCCACAACGAGGACACCATCTCCACCTACCACGTGGAGGGCCGCCGGCTCGGGCGGCTGCTGTACGAGGGTCGCTGGCTGGAGCCGCAGTCGCTGATGCTGCGAGAGGCCTTGCAGCGCTGGGTCGGCAACGCCGTGTCGGGCGAGGTGACGCTGCGGCTGCGCCGTGGCGGCGACTATTCGATCCTGGACACCACCGGTCCGGCGTTGAGCTACCACCCGGAGAAGCTCTCCATGGAACGCACCGAGGACGCCGCGTTCGGTCCGACGGACCGGATCGGTCAGCTGACGATGCGGAATCTCGACATCGCCGACTCCCGCGCCAAACTGGAACTGTACTCGGCCATGGGCCAGCTGGACTCCGAGCGCACGCTGGTCGGGGCCCTGGAACCCGTTGGGGCAGAAGCCATCCGCGAGCTGGGCGCGGACGACCGGCCGGTGGACGACACGCTGCTCGACAGCGCGGCGATGGAGTTCGGCTCGGACTGACCGCGCTGTCGGCTCGGGCACAGCCGGCACGCAGCCCCGGCCGCAGGTCAGGCCAGGTCGAGCAGCAGGAAGTCGTAGGCCTTGATCAGCCGCAGGATCGGCCGCGGCGGAACCGGGACCGCGCGGCGGGTCTCGTCATGGATGATCCGCGGATTCACCAGATGCACCGACTTCCGCCTGGTCACCAGGTCGCACTCACCTGCCGCCAGAACGTTCTTGACCCAGTCGGCGTCCTTGCCGTAGGTCAGCGCAACGACATAGCCGCCCTCCCGCCGGAAGACGTTGATCGGCGTGCTGAAGGCCCTCCCGGACTTGCGTCCCCGATGCGTCACCACGCCGAAGGCGGGCATCCACGGGGCGATGTGACGGGTGAGCCGGTTCAGGCCGACCTTGTTCCACCGGCCGATCGTGCGTCCCAGAGGCATGGCTCCGACCCTGCCACAGACCGCCGCGGAAGCCCACCGAGTTGCGGTGTGATCAGGAAGAACCGGGCTCCGACCGACCTGCAGGCCGCACCCGCACGCTGATCCGCTGGGCGCCTCGTGCCGGTGCGCCCTTCTCCCAGGGGCGGCGCAGTTCGAGCAGGACGACCGCGACACCGGGGGCCAGCGCGCGGATCTGGAACACGTCCTCGGAGCTGGCGCCGGGCGCTGCCGCAGGGTCTGCCTCGCGGCTGCGGGACACCCCGACCGAATCTCCGTCGACGGTCGCCTGCCACCGGTACCCGGCCGTGCCCCGGCTGGCGCAGCCGGAGCGTGGTCAGGTCGCCCACCTCGAGGTCGAGCTCGCGCGGACTGTCGGCAGAACCAGTCATCGATCGGTGGTCGCCGCGGCCGGTCCGGCGGGATCGTCATGCCAGGGTGCGATCTCGGCTCCTGTCACGACCGCACCGTCAGGGATCGCCGGCAGCTCGGTCGATCCGGCGGCCGCGGTCGCGCCAGGACCGGCGGGGGTGAAGAGCTTGGTGGCTTCCAGCCGCCAGCCGCCGGCGACCACCTCGGAGTCGTTGGTGGTGTAGAAGTGGTTCTGCGCGTTGGTCTTCACGTAACGGAACAGCCGAGCGGTCCGGTGCCCGGTGCCCGGATAGACGTAGCACTGGATCCCCTGGTAGACGTAGCCGGACTTGCCGGAACCCAGCTCACCCCAGCTCGTCGTGTAGATGTGATCCGCGGAGTGCGCACTGTAATAGCGGTAGACGGGAACGGTTCCCGGCTTCGCCGTCGGGTAGACGTAGCACTGGGTCTCTTCGAAGTGCCACCCGTTCCGGCCGTCACCCAGTTCCGTCCACTGGGTGGTGTAGAAGTGGTGGCCGTTGTTCTCGTTGACGTAGCGGTACAGCGGCACCGTCCCGGTCGACGGGACGATCACCGAGTCCACCGCCCACATCTCGGCGTCGATACCGCATTCCCCGTAGCCGATCCGGAAGTAGCCGTTGGCTCCGAACCACGTCCCCCAGCTGTTCTTCGCGATCCAACAGTGCTGGGTGTCGTCGTACCCGACGATGCTCACGCAGTGGCCACCGACCAGATCGCCGACGTGGTGGCTGTAAACCCCGGATTCGTAGGAGTAGAAGTCGTCGTACACACTGAAGCAGGCGGTCAGCGGGCCACGGGTGGAGATCCAGTCCTTCATCGCGGCCACCGAGGTGATCGCGTGCCAGCCGCCGATCTTGGTCACCGAGTTCTGCCAGCCGGTGCGCAGCCCGCAGCTCCGATCGCCTGCCGTGTAGGGGAAGTGCGTGCCGTCCGTGATGCCCGGATTCTCGAAAGCCGTCAGCGCCTCGTCCGGCCACCACCCCGAGTCACAGGTGGCTCCCTGCGACCCGGCAACGCAGTAGAACAGCTGCGCCTCGGACACATCGATCGGCAGGGTGTAGCCGTACAGCACCCTGGCGGTGGTCTCGACCGTGGCTGCGGTTCCGAACGCCACACAGGATCCGCAGTCGCCCTGGTCCCGGACCGGGGTCACGTAGCTGTGCCCGCCGTGCGCGCGCCAATCGAACTTCGGCGGGTGCACGCCCGCAGTTGCTTCCGCGGTCACCGACCTGGTCGCAGCAGCCTGTTCCCGCGCCGCCAGGGTGGTCCCCGGTGGCACCGCACCGAGCCGACGCCGCTTCTGCCGCAAGGACATCGTGAAGTGGTCCGTCGCTGCGGCCTGCCAACCGGCGCCGGCGTTCGCGAGCGCCGACTGGATCTGGTCGATGGTCACGGGGGTCTTGTCGGGCATCTAGATCTCCTTGGTCCGCGTGTCCGCCGGAGCGTTTCCGGCAGGGATCACGAGCCGAACCCTGGTTCGGAGCGGACCCCGCCTGTCAGTGATACACCCCGCTGTGGCGTTTGCCGTTCGGCTCGTGCGGGGAGGCACAGGTCAGTGACCACGACGGGCGCCGGGCCGCAACACGGCACACTGGTAGCTGACCGGCGTGGTGCGACTCCAGGGTCGCGCGATCCCGCCACAGCGACGACAGGAGCTCCATGGCGCTGCTCAGTAAGACGGTCGGGCGGCTCGCTGCGCCCATCGCCAAGTCCGTGACGCCTCAGTACGTCGCCGGATTCATCCGCAGCGTGCTGGACAAGGCGATCGACGGTGTCGGACCGGTCCCCGGCGCCGCGTTGAGCGCTGACCGACAACTCGTGGAGACCGGTGGCGACCGCGAGAAGGCGATCAAGAATCTGATCAACAGCCACGTGAAGTACGCCGGAGCGCAGGGGTTCGCGACGAACATCGGCGGCCTGATGACTGCGGCGGCCGCCATTCCGGCGAACATCACCGGCCTCGCCCTGATCCAGTGCCACCTGATCGCCGGTATCGCCCACCTGCGCGGCTACGAGCTCGCCGACAGCCGGGTACGCAATGCGGTGCTCGCCTGCATGGTGGGCGAGGAGGCACTCGCGCACCTGATCAGGTCCGGTCGGCTGCTGCACGGTCCGCGCGACCTGGCCGTCGAGGCCAGCCCGGATCCGGAGACCGACGAGATGATCTCCCGCATCGTGGCAACGGAGCTGATCGCACAGGTCGGCGGGAAGCGTTTGGTCACCATGGCCGGCCGACGGGTTCCGTTGCTGGGCGGTGCCTTCGGCGGGACCGCGGACAGTTTCCGGACCTGGCAGATCGGTCGGTTCGCCGCCAACTCGCTGAGTCCACGCACCCTCTGAGTGCGGTGCTCGCACCTGTCAGCGGTTGGCCCGAGCCAGATCGTGCAAGTGGCGATAGAACACCCAGCATTCGAAGGCATCCGGGTTGCTGCCCGGGGTGTTGGGGTAGTTGGCATTCACGCCTCCACCGCTGGCGAACGAGGCGCGCTCGGAGGGATCGTTCTCCATCGCGGCGATCTGCCACGACACGTGATCGAGCAGTTCCGCCAGCTTCTGTTTGGCCCACACCGGGTCGTCGGCCAACAGGTCGAGCGCCTCATTGAGCAGGCTGTTCAGCTCGCTCAGGTGGAGAACAACCGGCGAAGCCTTCCACGGCAGACCGGTGACCGGATAGGGATTTCCGCCCGAATCCTCACGCGGACCGTATTCCACCACGACGTGCTTCGCCGGCTTCTTGTCCGAGGTCCCGACGCTGCCTGACTTCTGCCCGCCCGATACCTTCGAGTCCCCCTTCTTGGCACCGAAGGACTCGACGAGGACCTGGGGATTCACCGCGAGGGGTTGGCTGGGGCCGTCCTTGACCTCGGCCGTGCCGAGCTTCTGAGACTTCACCGAGATCAACGGGTCGGAGTTCTGGGCCACCGGCCCGCCGGTGGTCGGCACGGCGGTCGGGTTCGACGTCGGCTGGTCAACTGCGACGATGATCGACGTCGGCGCCATGGTCCGATCCGGCGGTGTGTCGGAGTCGACAGCCGCCTTCTTGGTCTCGAGCTGAACGGGGGCGGTGGTGGATTCCGTAGGAAGATGCGGCTTGGCGTCCTCGGGCTCGGATGGCGTGGGCATCGACTTGTCCCTGGCCTGCACGGCTTTCATCCGCTTCAGCGGATCTCCCAGAGCGAGGAAGATCAGCGATATCAGCTCCTTCAGGATGTCCGCCGGCGGCAGGTGCCCGAGCTGCTGATACAGGGTCTGGCCGGGGTTGGCGGAGCCTTCCAATACCTTGTCGATCGTCGCCTTCGCCGATTTGCCCTCGGCATACATCACCTCGGTCGGCACGCCGCCCGAGCCGATGGTGCCGCCGGTCGTCATCGGCAGGGCGGTGCCCTTGTAGGCCTGCTCCGAGGAGGGGAACGGCGAGAACTGGGTGACGGCGAACAGCGCTTCCAGGGTCGCCGTTGGATGCCGGATCGGCTCGGCCACCAGCCCGGCGAGCATGATCGCCGAGGTCTTGTCCGCCGTGACGCTCGTGCTCTTGAGACATCTGCGGAACAATTCGGCGAGGTCCCCGATGGTGGCTCCCTCGGGATACGGGTCGACCTGGGGCTTGCCCTGGTTGAAGTAACCGATGTAGGCATCGACGTTGTCGACCAGGAATGTCCCGTCCAGCCAGGTGAATCGGGCCCACTCCCGGTCGCCCGAGGAAAATGTGCCCTCTACATCTGCACCTGGCAGGGAGCCTTGCGAGCCCTTGGCGGTGTCCTTCCGACCCCCTGACGCCTTTTTCTCGACACCCTTCTTCTCGGCACCCTTTTTCTCGGCGACCTTCTTGTCGCCGCCCTTCTTGGGCTGGTTGAACTTGGCCATCTTTTCCTGCAGTTCGGCCGCTTTCCGCTGGGCTTCCAGCTTGTGGGCAGCGGCTGCCTTGGCCTGATCGCGCGCCACCACATATGCGCGGCGCACCAGGTCCAACTGCACAACGCAGGTCTGAGCGTCGGCGCCGAGCTTGAGCCAGGTCGCCTTCGCCGCCTCGCGCTCTTTTTCGATGGCAATCTCCTCGGCGGAGGGCTCGGCCTTCGTGTCCTTGGCCGTCGGTCCCTTCTGGCCCCGTCCCTGCGGTACCTTCTGCGCCGTGGTCGGCGATGCCTTCTGGCCCTTGGGCGGCGGGGTCTTCTGATCCTTGGCCGACTCCGGGGCGCGCTGCGCCTCCTCGGCCTTCTTCTTCCGTGCCCGGTCCATGACGTCGTTCATCGCCTGCAGCTCCGCGGCAACCTCCTCCCAGGCCCGGAACATCAGCAGTTCGAAGTCCTCGGGCGATACCGGTTGGTGTGTCACGGAACTCGACATGGCGATCGCTGCTCGGGGAGCGTCGATCAGGAAGTAGACGTCGTTTTCCTTGTAGTGCTGGCAGGTCAGGTAGAAGATGTCCGCCAGCGGGTCGTAGATCAGCCGGCCGGACTGTTCCGCCTCCTTCCAGCCCATTGCGGTGTACTCCCGGAGCGGCCGGTCGATGCCGTCCAGCCCCTTCTTCATCTGTTTGGTCGGGAGCGGCTTGTCGGCGCTGCGCAGGAAGTCGATGAAGAACCTGGCCCGATTCGACTCGAGCACCTTGGCGCCGCCCGAGCTCGGGATCCGACCCTTTCCGTCCTGATGCCAGGAGCGGGCGCCGGTCTTGATCTTGTTGCGGAGCCGAACCACGGCGGGTAGGTCGTCGAGATTGATGACGTCAACCTCGCCGAGCAGACTCTGCACGCGCCTGATGAAGGCCTGCATACTCGGCGGCAGAGCGCTGAGCGGAATGGTGACGACGCTCCCGGGCTTCGCGTCGCCGGCGAGCCGCGCGGTCATCTCACCGGCGGTGAGCTGTTCGAACCCGCCGACGGCGGTGGACACCTTGGCGTCCGCAGATGTCGCGGATTCCGTGGAAGGTCCACCCTTCGGCTCGGACCCCGGTCGGTCGCCGTCGCCCTTGACCTCCGATGCCGGTCGATCGACCTCGGCCTTCTGCTCGGCCGGGCTGTCGGCCGGGGTCTTCTCCGCCTCGATCTTCTTCTCGGCCTTCGGCTCCCCGGTGGGTGGGCCGCCCGTCGGCTTCTTCTCGTCGTCCTTGCGGGCGTCGCCGCTCTTCTTCGGGGTGTCGCCACCCTTCTTGTCGTCGTCCTTGCGGGCGTCGCCGCTCTTCTTCTGGTCGTTGTTGTCGGCGCCCTGGCCCTTGTTCTTACGCCGGCGGATGACGGAGATCGACGCCGGCTGCAGGGGGTGCTGCTGGGGGAGGTGAACCGTCCCGCCCGAACGGTTCAGGGCACCGATGCCGACCCTGGGAGCAGGCCCGGTGAGCTCGGTGCTGACACCGACGCTCACCGGCACGGCTCCCACCAGCCGCGCATCGTCGCTCGCCGGCTGCCCGGAGGAGGGCTCACGTTCGTCGCTTCGTGTGCGCGCGGCCAGTTCAGGCGTGGCGTGGGTCATGGATCCTCCCCGTCGGCCGGGCAATCACCACCCAGTCTGTCGGTGCGAGGCCGGAAGAGCCAGACATTCGCCCGAACAGGGTATGAATCGGGCTCAGAACCCGAAGCTGACCACCGGCGGCAGCGAACCGGTCCGCACCGCGTCGAACACGAACTTCTCGTGCGGCACCACCGGGTCGGGTAGGGCGTCCAAGGAGAACCACTGCAGATCAGCCTGTTTGGCCGGCTCACGGCGTTCGGGAACGCCGGCCCACCGGGTGCATCCGAAGAAGAAGTCCACCCGCTCGTCGATGGGGAGGCCATTGCCGTGGGTGCGATGCATGCCGGTCAACGGCACCAGGTCGGCGATCGCAATCTCGATGCCGATCTCCTCGCGGGCCTCCCGGATCGCGGCGGCGAACACCGACTCGCCGAGTTCGACATGCCCGGCCGCCGCACAGGCCCAGTGACCGTCCCGGTACCCGGTGTGCTGCCGTAGTTGCAGGAGCACCTCGTCACCGCGGCGCAGCAGCACGTAGGCCGCGGGCACCACCTGGAACCGCTGCGGTGTCGTCATCCGAGCCGATGCAGCACGGCCGGCAGCGGAGCTGCATGCACGATGCCGAGCCGCTGGGTGGAGCGGGTCAGGGCCACGTAGAGGTCACCCAGCCCGTGCGCGCCCACCCCGGCGATCGCCGCCGGCTCGACCAGGATCACCGCGTCGAACTCGAGACCCTTGGCCTGCCGGACGGTCAGCACCGCCACCCGGTGACCAGGACCGGCATTCGACGTGGTGCCGGGCACCTCCGCCGCCACCGCTGCCAACACCTCGTCCGCCCCGGCCGGCACGATCACCGCGACCTGACCGCTGTCGTGTGTTGCCAGCTCGTCACGCACCGCCTCGGCGACCGTCGATGCCACCTTCTCGGCCGAGGTCGACTGCACCCAGGGGCCGAACCCGCTGTGCCGCACCGACTCCGGCATCGTCAGCGTGGGGTCGATGGCGGCCAACACAGGCTCGGCGAGTTCCATGATCTCCTGGGGGGTCCGGTAGTTGACGGTGAGCTCTTCGAGGCGCCAGCGGTCCTTCGCGTGCGGCCGGAGCGCCCGCTCCCAGTTGGTGGTGCCGGCCGGGTCGGAGGTCTGCGCGATGTCGCCGACCACGGTCATCGACTTCAACGGGCAGCGTCGCATCACCATCCGCCACGCCATCTGCGAGAGCTCCTGCGCCTCATCGACGATGACGTGCCCGTAGGTCCATTCCCGATCCGCAGCAGCGCGATCGGCGATGCTGATGAACGACTGCTCCTCGGTGTTCATCTCAGCGAGCTGTTCGGCGGTGATCATGCCGAGGGTGAACCCGATTCCGGAATCCTCCTGACCGGCGGAGGCCTGGTGCATGGCCTCGAGGGTCTGCTCGGCGAATCGCAGTTCCTCGGCGCGCTTGTCGGCCCAGGCCCGGTCCGCGGAGCCGACTTCACCCAGCAGCTCGGCCGCCTCGTCCAGCAGCGGCACGTCCGACACCGTCCAGGCGCCCGGGTCGTCCCGCAGCAGGAGGTCGCGCTGCCGGGCGCTGAGCATCGGCGCGGCGAACGCGATGCGGTCCCGCGACGTCAGGAGTTCGGCGACCAGCTGTTGCGCGGTGATCGCGGGCCAGAGGTCCGCGAGCGCCTCGACCACGGTCTCGTCGCCGGCGAGCTGCCTGCGGATCTCCGCGACGTCGGCCTTGCCGTCGTACTCGTCCGCCTGCTTGACGCCAGGCCGTCCGGCCGCCTGCCGGGCCAGCCCGTCCAGCACCACCCGGATGAAGATCTGCCGGGCCCGGTTGTGCGGGAGCCGGGAACCCCAGGCCCGCCGCTGGGCCTTGGCGAGCAAACCGGGGTCGAGGCGGAGCGCCGCCCGTTCGAAGTTCACCGAGCGTCCCCGGCGCGGCATCCGCTGCCGGTCGAGCACCGCATGATCGATCACCTTGGCCAGCACCGGCCGGCCCTTGAGCTCCGCGACCGCCGGCTCGTCGGAGGCGGTGGCGACGACTCCCGGGAACAGCGTCCCGATGGTGGAGAGCACCACCGACGACTCGCCGAGCGACGGCAGCACCTGGGAGATGTAGCCCAGGAAGGTCTCGTTCGGGCCGATCACCAGCACACCGTGGCCCCCGAGCCGGGCCCGGTAGGTGTAGAGCAGATAGGCGGCCCGGTGCAGCGCGACGACCGTCTTGCCGGTGCCAGGACCGCCCTGCACCACCAGCACACCGTTGCGGTCGGAGCGGATGATCCGGTCCTGCTCGGCCTGGATGGTGGCGATGATGTCGCCCATCCGGCCGGTCCGCGGCGCGTTCAGGGCATCCAGCAGGGCCGAGTCTCCCGCGGCGCCGAGCTCCCCGGTCTCCGGCACCGCGTCGGTGGCCTGCAGGTACTCGTCGGACACCGACTCGACCTGCCGGCGCCGGGTGCGGATGTGCCGGCGCAGCTGTACACCGAGCGGGTTCAACGCGGTCGCGGTGTAGAACGGGGCGGCGGCCGGTGCCCGCCAGTCGATCAGGATCTGCCGGCGTTCCGAGGTGCCGTCGCTGAGCCCCATTCGGCCGATGTGCCGGGACTCGCCGTCATCGGTGTCCAGCCGGCCGAAGCACAGCTTGTCCTCGGCGGCGGCCAGCGCTGCCAGCTCCTCGGCGTACCGGTACTGCAGGGCGTCTCGGGTGAACCGACCGGCGGGGGTGCCGTCGGAGGAGAACGCGGCCTCCTTCTTGCGTTGCTGCGCGTCGACCCGCATCACCTCGATGCGGGCGTACATCGCGTCCAGCTCGGTCTGCTCGGCCGCGACGGCGTCGCTCGTCATGGATCTCCAGGGGGCCTGCGGTGGTACCTCCCCGCGCACTGCGGGCAAGGCCAACCAACCTACTCCACCGCGGGCCCCGGCCGATCCGACGAGCATCAGTGGTCTGCCTCACCGGAGCTCTGCGGGTCGACGACGGTGCCGGTGTTCTCCGGGGCGTAGACCGGGCCCTCGGCCGAGGTCACGACTCCCGCGTTCCCGGGGCCGGATGCGGTGACCGGTACATACAGCGACTCGAGGTGCTGGTCGTCGGCGAAGAACGGGAACATGTAGGCGTCCGTGTCTGCTTGCAGGGTGACGTGCAGCGGCGCCGCCTCGGCGGTGCGGCAGTCGACGTCGGTGAGCCAGGTCAAGTCGGTCGGTCCGGGCGGCAGCAGGTAGCCGACCGAAGAGCTCCGGGTCCGGTCACCAGCCCGCCCTCGTTGGGATCTTCGCTGGTGTCCTGGCCCCAGTAGGCCAGGCAATGCCGGGCGCCGGTGCCCAACTCAAGGCTCGCGTCCGGATCGATGGTGGTCGGCAGGCCGTACCCGCTGGTGAGAATCACGGCGGAATCGGACTTCGCCGCGCGGTCGTCCATCCCGTCGATGTGGCCGGCGGATTCGATCATGTTCCCGGCCACCAGCTGGCCATAGCCATCCAGACCGACGACCTCGGTGTAGCGGTAGCCCGGAGCTCCGGGGAGCAGCGGAATGCTTCCGCCACTCTCGCCGACCAACGTGACGCCGGGCCAGGCGACCGGCAGATAGTCGGTGACGGTGCCCGAGGTCAGCGCCGTCGCGATCCGCGGTCCCTTCGGGTCGCTGCCGGTCACCACGTCGACGGGCGGCGTTCCCGGCGGGAGCAGGACGACGAACCGCATCGGGACGCTCGTACCCCCACCGGTCGGGTCAGGCAGTGCACCGGGGCCGGGCTCCGCACCGGGACCCGGTACGTCCGTGTCGGGGGGATCGGTCCCGTGCGGGCCGGCGGCCCCCGGCGGGCCGGCGGGGAACAGCGCGGACGGACTGCCAGAACTCCCGCACGCGGCGAGGGCAGAAAGGGACAACGCCAACCCGAGGGCGGCGGACAGCGGGCGGATTCTCATGACCCGAGACTGACGGGGGCGCGTTGCCGGTCGCTTTCCGAGCGATTTCCACGCTGCCCGACGGACTGCCGGACGGACGGCACTCAGTACCGAGCGTGCAACGCCTCGACAGCCAACCGACTAGCTTCGCCGGGCGAGACCCCGTCAAGACCTGCCACCAGGTGGTCCAGGCATCACCGGAGCGCTCCCGCGCATCGCTGGACCACTCCGCGAATCGCGTTGCGGCGGCGGCCGACAGCACCAGCTCGTGGGCCGCCCGGAACTGCGCCGCCGCAGCGGCCGTTCTGGCCGCGAGTTCGTCGGAACCGGTGGCCGCCAGCAACGCCGCCGCGACGTCCAACCCGTCCAGCACGAACCGGTCCGCGCCCGCTTCGGCCAGCGCCGGCAGGCCATCGATCAGGTGGCGGGCGCACGCCGGATAGTCGCCGGCGCGGTAGTCGCCGGCCGCCAGATCCAGCAGCACCGCGCACCGATCGTGTTCGGTCCCCGTCTCTGCGTAGGCAGCGAGGGCGGCCGCGTGCGCGCGTCGAGCGGCGGGCAGGTCGCCGACCGCCGTGGCGAGCCGCCCTGCGGCCTCCATCGCCCAGGTGATGAGCATCGGGCTGCCGGCGTCGGTGGCCAACGCCGTTGCCTCCTCCGACGCGATCCGCGCCTCGGCCAGGTCTCCCGCGAACACCGCGCCGATGGCCCGCCGGGCCAGCCCGGTGGCCAACCGTTCCGACTCGCCGATGCCCCGGTCGATCGCTTCGGCGGCGGTCCGGTGCGCGATGGCGGTGGCGTGGTCGCCGCACAGGTCCGCGACGTCGGCGAGGCAGTCGAGGGCGGCGCCGATGCCCGAGGGCCGGTCGATCCGCCGCATGATCGTGTACACCTCGGTGAAGGCATCGCGGGCGGCCTCTACTCTGCCGCGCTGGAGCGCGACGATGCCGCGGAAGTAGCGGTTCTCGGCGATCACGAAGTCGTCCTCGCTGCGTCGCGCGAACGGCAGGCCGAGCTCCAGGGCATCCGCCGCGTCGTCGAACCGGCCCGCATGCAGGCTGTGATTGCCCGCGTGGCCGTAGAGCGCGGCGCGGGTCCGCGGCGGCAGGTCCGGATCGCCGGCGACCGCCAGCAGCAGTCGGCGGCCGTCTGCGAGGTGCCCGAGCATCAACCAACTCCGCTCCACCGCCAGCAGCAGATCGGCGGCCGCCCCGATCCGGGCCGTCGAGAGGGCGGTCTCGATGCCGGCCCGCATGTTCGGGTACTCCCGCTCCAGCGCGGCGATGTGCGCCGGATCGCTGGCATCGATCTCCTCCGCCAGGCGCCGGCACCAGGCCAAGTGCGAGTCCCGGACCTGCTCCTGCTCATCGGCGTCCACCAGCAGCTGGGATCCGAAGTGCCGAATCGTGTCCAACATGTCGAACCGTCGCTCGCCGTCCGTTCCGGATAGCACCACCAGCGATGCATCGACCAGGCCGGCCAGCGCCGACGCGATCGCCCCCAGCGCGAGATCATCGTCCGCGCAGACACTCTCGGCGGCCTGCAGGGTGGCGCCACCGGCGAAGACGGTCAGCCGGCGGAACAGGAGGCGCTCGTTGTCGTCGAGCAGCTCGTGACCCCAGTCCAGGGCAGCCCGAAGCGTGCGGTGGTGCGGCGGCGCCGCCGGCCTGGCGAGGGTGAGCAGCCGGAACCGGTCGCCGATCCGGTCGGCGATCTGCTCGACGGACAGCGTGCGGGTCAGTCCGGCGGCCAGTTCCACGGCCAGTGGCAGCCCGTCCACGGCCGTGCAGATCGCCACCACGGCCGGTCCGGGCCGGGAGCCAGACCGGATCGGGCGGCGAACAATTCCACCGCATGCTCGATCGCCAGCGGCGCGAGCCGGTGGATCTGCTCGCCGTCCAGCGACAGCGGTATCCGGCTGGTGGCAAGCACGGTCAGCCCTGGCAGGGTTCCGATCAACCGGTCGACCAACGCCGCCACGTCGGCGCGGCGCTGTTCGCAGTTGTCGAGCACCAACAGTCCGGGACGGTCCCCGAGCAGCCCGCCCAGGACGGCCTCCGGACTCCCTTGCGTTCCCGGGGCGGCGATCTCGCCGACGACGGCGTCGGCGATGGACGCCCCTGAGCTCAGCGTGCCCAGCTCGACGATCCAGACCGTGTGGGAGGCAGCCTGCTGAATACGGACTGCGGCGTCGGTGGCGAGCCTGGTCTTACCCACCCCGGCGGGGCCGACCAACGAGACAAGCGATCCCCGGTGCAGGGCCGCCAGCAGGTCGGCGAGCTCCTCGTGCCGCCGAACAGCGGCGATCGCGGCACCGGGATCGACGGCGGGACAGGCTGCACGGCAATCCGTTCCGTGTCTCCGCGGAGATCGAGACCGGCGCTCTGGGCCAGGATGGCCTGCTCCAGACCACGCAGGGCCGGTCCGGGCTCGAGGCCGAGTTCCTCGACGAGGAGCGCGCGCACCTGCGCGTAGGCGTGCAGGGCGTCGGCCTGCCGGCCGCTCCGGTACAGCGCCAACATCCGCTGGGACCAGAGCTGTTCGGAGTAAGGGTGTTCCTGCACGAGCGTGGCCAGCTCGCCGACCAGTTCGAGATGGCGCCCGCAGTCGAGATCTGCGGCAATGCGCTGTTCCAGTACGGTCAGCCGTTCCGCTGCGAGCCGGATCGCCGCTGCTCCGGCGAACGGGGCAAACCTGATGTCCGCCAACGCGTCTCCGCGCCACAGCGCCAGCGCTGCGGCGAAATGGTTGGCTGCGTCGGCGGCCCGATGCCCCGATGCGGCGACCCGGCCGGCGGCCACCGCAGTCTCGAAGGTGCGGGAATCCCCGGCGGTTCCGTTGAGCCGGTATCCGCATGGTCGAAGACCACCGCGTCGGAGCGGTCCAGCGTTGTCCTGGTGCGGGACACGGCAATGCGCAGCGCACTTGTCGGGTTCGCCGGTGGGTGGACGTCCCACAGGTCGTCGATCAGCGCCTCGACGGTGACCGATCGGCCCTCGGCGAGCGCGAGCCGGGCCAGCAGCGCCGGCCGGCCGGGCGCAGGTCATCGTGCACCGTTCCGTCGATCGACACCCGGACCGGCCCGAGCACGTCGACGACCAGCATCGATCCAGGGTATTCCGGTGGTCAGAGCAGCGTCTCAACGGTCTTCACCGCCTCGTCGACCGCAGGCATGACGCGGAGTTCCGCGCCGACCGCCCCGGCCCCGGTGCGGTACCCGGGCTCGGAGAGCAGCGCGACGAGATCGCGGCGGAGCGTCGCGGCGGTCAACTCCTCGACCGCGGCCAGCCGGCCGGCCCCGGCCCGTTCGAGATGCGTTGCGTAGCCGCGGTCGGCCGGGTCCGACGACAACGCCAGGACGGGTGCGCCCACGGCGAGCGCCCTCAGCAATGTCCGCGACCTGCACCGGGTCAGCACCGCGTCGCAGTCCGGCACCGGCCCGGCAGCGAGCACGAGGGTGGCGCGACCGGACAACGCGGCGGCCACCAGATCGAGCAGCGCCCGATCCCGGTTCCGCCTCGGTCCGATCATGACGGCGACCACCGGCCGAGCGGTCTCGCGCGCCGCCCACGGCTGCTGCGGCTCGTCGGCCGCGATCGGCGAGATCAACTGGGCGGCGGGAATGGCTGCCGCCCAGGGTTCCTGCAGGGCCGGGGGGCACGGATCCAGATAGAGGTAGCGGAACAGACCGGCCCAAGGATCGGGTTCCAACCTGCGGCCCGTCCAGAGCGGCGCGGCCACCGTCGCCGCCTCCGCGAGCGCGTCGCGCGAGGTGAGCGGGCCGGTTCCGACCTCGACGTACGGAATGCCCTGGGCGGTCGCTACCAGCGGCGTCACCAGTTCGGCAACATCGTGCAGGACCAGGTCCGGCTGCCACGCGGCTATGACGGCCTCGAGATCGTCGACGTGAAGGGCGGCTCCGGGCTCCGCGGACGGGGCCGCCTGGAATCCGGGTAACCCGAGGCGCCGGACCTGCCGGATCGCCTGGTAGTCGCCGGCGAAGGCGACCAGGTGTCCCGCCTCCCGAGCCGCCCGGGCCAGGAGGAGGAGGGTGCGCAGCGGACGACGGCCGGCCCGGGAGACGAACAGTAGCCGCGACCTGCGCGTCATGGCCGCCAGCTGACGATCCAGAGCACCGGTCGGCCCTCGAGGGTGACGAGCGGGCCCGGCGGACCTCCGGGCCTGCCGGGTTGCGCACGGTTTCCCGCAGCATGGCGAGCGCGTCGCCGTACCCGCCGATGCAGGTGGCCGTCGTGTGCAGATGCAGGTGCACCCGCCGGGAGCCCTTGTGCACGTCGCCGTCCACCGTCTCGGTGCCGACGATCACCCCGTCGACCACCGGGTTGCCGACCGGACCGGAGATGATCCCGTTCGTCAGCGCGCTGTCCTCCTCGACGTGCGAGGGCGGCAGGTGGGGAAATGCCAGTTCGCCCGATCCGGTCCAGCGCAGCGTCAGCCGGCCCTTGACGGTCTTCCCGTTCGAGGTGAAGGTGATCACGCCCTGCCGGACCTGCTCGGCCAGGGTTCCGTGGCCCGGCTGGTGCTCGACCAGCTGGAAGTGTCCGGTCGCGATGTTCGGGGTGTCGGACCAGGTTCCGACCGGGATCTTCGGCCCGGGAACGCACTCCGTCGGAACCGCCGGGGTGGCCTCTGTTGTGGCCGGCGGCTCCGGATCCGGTGTCATCGGCGGATGTTCCGGTGACGACTGCGGATCGACGGTGAACGGGTCGTCGCTGGTCCCGTACGGGGTCAGCGGTGTCTGCGGGTCCGGAGTGTCCGGGTCCGGGGTCAGCGGCGGATGCGTGAGGGGCGGGGCGGTCACCTCGCCGGGCGTCTCCGGGTCCGGAGTCAGCGGTGGATAGGTGATGACCACCGCGATCGCCGGCCCGACGCCCCCCTGGTCGGCCGCCTGCGACGGAAGCTGCGAGGACGCAGGAGCCCTGCAGGCGGTGGCGAGCACGGCGAACGCGATCAGCAAGGTTCTGGAGTACCAGCGCGATGGAATCATCCGCCGAGCGTGCGAGCCGGGGCTTTCCGCGACCTTTCCGCCGCTCTCCGGTACCTGCGGCCCGGTCTGAGATGCGGGTCGCCGCGTTCGCCCTCGGCGAAGGCTGTCGGCCGCCGGGAACAAAGGTCCTCCCCCGAACCTTGAGTCAGGCAGGCTCAACCTTGACGATCTCCATAAGGATGACGATGACCGATACCCGCAAGCTCCCCGTCCTCAACCTTCCCGACACCGTGGTGCTGCCCGGAATGGTGGTGCCGCTCGAGCTCGACGAGGCGGCGCAGGCCGCCATCGACGCCGCCCGCTCCGTGCACCCGGCCGACGAGCCGGGCGAAGGCACCGTGCTGCTGGCGCCCCGGCTGGACGACCGCTATGCCACCCATGGCGTGGTCGCCACGATCGAAAAGCTCGGCCGCACGGTGTCCGGTGAGTCAGCTGCGGTGCTCCGCGCCGGCCTGCGGGCCCGCATCGGCACCGGCGTGACGGGCCCGGGCGCGGCCCTCTGGGTCGAGGCGGAGGAGCTCCCGGACGAGCCGCCGACCGAGCACGCCCGCGAGCTGGCCGTCGAGTACAAGGCGCTGGTGATCGCCGTCCTGCAGCACCGGGACGCCTGGCAGGTGATCAACACCGTCGAGCGGATGACCGACCCGTCGACGCTGGCCGATGCGGCCGGCTGGGCGCCCTACCTGACCGACGAGCAGAAGCGTCAGTTGCTGGAATCGACCGATCTGGAGGCCAGGCTGGAACTGGTCACCGAGTGGACCCGCGCCCACTTGGCGGAGCTGGAGGTGACCGCGAAGATCCGCGGCGACGTCCGCGACGGCATGGAGAAGAGCCAGCGGGAGTTCCTGTTGCGCCAGCAGCTCGCCGCCATCCGCAAGGAGCTGGGCGAGGGAGAACCTGAGGGCGCCGACGACTACCGGTCCCGCGTGGAAGCCGCCACCCTCCCGGACAACGTCCGCGAGGCCGCGATGCGTGAGGTCGGCAAGCTCGAGCGGTCCAGCGACCAGTCCCCCGAGACCAGCTGGATCCGGACCTGGCTGGACACCGTGCTGGACCTGCCCTGGGACGTCCGCACCACCGACGCCACCGACATCGACGACGCCCGCACCGTTCTGGACACCGACCACCACGGCCTGACCGACGTCAAGGACCGGATCGTCGAGTACCTCGCCGTCCGCGGCCGTCGTTCCCGTCGCGGCATGGAGGTCGTCGGCGGACGCGGCTCCGGCGCGGTGCTGGCCCTGGTCGGGCCGCCCGGCGTCGGCAAGACCTCCCTCGGCGAGAGCGTGGCGCGGGCCCTTGGCCGCAAGTTCGTCCGGGTCGCCCTGGGCGGGGTGCGCGACGAGGCGGAGATCCGCGGGCACCGGCGCACCTACGTCGGGGCGCTGCCCGGCCGGATCGTGCGGGCCATCGGCGAGGCCGGTTCGATGAACCCGGTCGTCCTGCTGGACGAGATCGACAAGGTCGGCGCGGACTACCGGGGCGATCCGGCGGCGGCGCTGCTCGAGGTGCTCGATCCGGCCCAGAACCACACCTTCCGTGACCACTACCTCGACCTCGACCTCGACCTGTCGGACGTGCTGTTCCTGGCCACCGCCAACGTGATGGACACCATCCCGGGCCCACTGCTGGACCGGATGGAGATCATCACCCTGGACGGCTACACCGAGGACGACAAGGTCGCGATCGCCCGGACCCACCTGCTGCCCCGGCAGCTGGAGCGGGCGGCGCTGTCCGCCGACGAGGTCACGATCACCGAGGATGCCCTCCGCGAGATCGTCGCGACGCACACCCGGGAGGCCGGTGTACGGCAACTGGAACGGTTGCTGGCCAAGGTGTTCCGCAAGGTGGCGACCCGACTGGAGTCCACCGACGCACCGATCGTCGTCGACGTCGGAGACCTGCGCGGGCTGCTGGGCCGGGCCAGGTTCACCCCGGAGACCGAGGAGCGGACGGCGGCGCCGGGAGTCGCGACCGGGCTGGCTGTCACCGGGCTGGGCGGGGACGTGCTGTTCATCGAAGCGAACTCGGTGGCGCACGAGGGAAAGTCGGACTCGCTCACACTGACCGGGCAACTGGGTGACGTGATGAAGGAGTCGGCGCATATCGCGCTCTCCTACGTCCGCGCGCACGCGGCCGACCTGGACATCGACCCGGCGGTGCTGGAGCGCAGGATCCACCTGCACGTGCCGGCCGGCGCGGTGCCGAAGGACGGGCCGTCCGCGGGCGTGACGATGGTGACCGCGCTGGTCTCGATGGCGACCGGGCGTCAGGTCCGAGCCGACGTGGCGATGACCGGCGAGGTGACCCTCAACGGTCGGGTGCTGCCGATCGGCGGCGTCAAGCAGAAGCTGCTCGCGGCGCAACGGGCCGGCGTCAAGCTGGTCTTCATCCCGGCGCGCAACGAGCCCGACCTGGATGACGTACCCGCCGAGATCCTGGCCGAACTCGAGGTCCGCCCGGTCGCGGACGTCGCCGAGATCCTGGCGCTGGCCCTGGAACCGGTCGGCGACTCTGCCGAGTCCGGCGACTCCGCGGATCGGGGGCTGGTGACAGCCGCGGCCTGACCTGTCCCACCCGCACCGCGTCGACTTGACCCGCGCACATCGGACACGATTGCCGGGATAAGTCGACGCGGTGTGTGCACCAAGGCGCGGCTGTGGACAAAGGCGGGGCATGTCGGCGCCGTCCGTCACACTGACGCCATGGGGAAGAACAGGCAGCAGCGCCGCGCGGCGCGCCGGGCGTCGGCGCGGTCGGGGCGGCCCCCGAGACCGGAAGCCACCGGCAACCGGCCGGCCGATCGCGCTGATCGGCCACACGATGAACCGCGCTTCCCGGTCGACGATCTCCCCTTTTCGCCGCCGATCCCGACGGCGCCGCCGCCGGGGAGCGGCGGACCGACATTGGAGGACCTGCTGCGCGAGGGCTCCACCGTCGCCTTCGGCCCCGGACTGGACGAGGCGCGACTGGAAGACCTGGTCGCTGCGCTGATCGCGGCCGAGCACGCCGACAACGACAATGCCCCCGGTCGCGCGGCCACCGAACAGCTGATCCGTTCGGTCGGCGTGCTCTACGAACACGGTTGGCAGCCGGCAGATCTCGTCCATGTGGTGGGCAAGGAGCAGTCGCCGAGAGTGGCGAGGCTGGCCGGCGCCGTCGTGCTGGAGCAGGCTCGGCAGACGTCGGCGATGGAGCGCGCGCCGGAGGCTTGGGCGGCCCAGCTCGACGCCCTCCGCGACGCGCAGACCACCCCGGTCGACCAGCCCGTAACCGGTGCGATCGGGGTCGCCCCCTTTGTCGTGACCCAGTGGCACCAGGACCAGGGTCAACATGTGTGGGACGGCTGGCGGGAGAACCTCTCGCTGATCGGGCAGTGGGTGCGGCTGCCGGCACTGGCCGCGTTGTGCCCGCCGCCGTCCGCCTGGCGAACCGGCCCGACGGTCCGTCGGCACACCGCAGCGCCCGCCCCGACCAGCCACGCCGACCCGAAGGTGCTGGCCCGGATCCGGGCGCTACTGGCCAAGGCCGAATCGACGGACTTCTCCGCCGAGGCCGATGCGCTGACGGCCAAGGCGCAGGACATGATGACGCGGCACGCCATCGACGCGGCGTTGCTCGACGACGCGCATCATCTCAGCGGCGGGATTGCCTCGCGCCGGGTGCATCTCGACAGCCCGTACGCCTCGACCAAGGTGCAGCTGCTCTCCTCCGTCGGCGAGGTGAACCGCGTGCGGATCCTGTGGGACGAGCGGTGGGCCATCGCCACGATCGTCGGAACGCCGGTCGATCTCGACCTGGTGGAGATGCTGTTCACCTCGTTGCTGGTGCAGGCCGTCCGGGCGATGACTCACGAGGGTGCCGCGCGGCAGCGGAGCAGCCTCCGGGACAACGGCTCCCGCCGATCTGCAGGGTTCCGGCGGGCTTTCCTGCTGGCCTACGCCATCCGGATCGGCGAGCGGCTGGCCGAGGCCGGCGCCCACGCCACCGCCGAAGCACAGGCGGCCCACGGCGCCGCGTTGGTCCCGGTGCTGGCCCGCCGGTCCGCCGAGGTGGACGCCGAGTTCAGCCGGCTGTTCCCGGAGACCCGCTCCATCCGCCGACGCTCGGTCGACGCCCGAGGCTGGCACGCCGGCCGGGCCGCCGCGGACGATGCCGTGATCGCCGCCGGCCAGGTCGACCGCGAACGCTCAGCCGGCTGACCGGCTCGCGGTCTGCGCAGCGGCAGCCGGATCGCCCGCCGCGGACCCTGTAGCCCGCCGCGGACTGGTGTCGCGGCGGACCCCGTATGCCCGCCGCGGACCCTGGGGAGGAAACGCCGCGGTGGCGGACCGGCCGACGGCGTTTCCTCCCCCCGGTGTGTGGGCGTCGGCGCCGGGCCAAGCCCCGAGATCGGTCGAAATAGACTCGGACCCGTCGGTGACCTGCGGCCGGTGCGCTGCAGCCGGTGCGCTGCAGCCAGTGCGCTGCAGCTGGTGACCTGCAGCTGGTGACCTGCAGCTGATGACCTGCAGCTGATGACCTACGGCGGAGGGGGGTGCGCATGGCGAGCTGGTTCGACGGCGCGCCGTTCTGGATCGCGTTCGCCGCGCTGTTCGGCATTGTCTTCGTCCGGGCCCAGGCGACGTACTGGGCGGGTCGCGGCCTGACCGCCGGCGCCCGCCGGACCAGGCTGGCCGACCACATCGACAACCCGCGCACCACCCGGGTCACGGATGCGCTGAACCGGTGGGGCGCTCCGCTGGTGACGCTGTCCTTTCTCACCATCGGCTTCCAGACGGCGATCAATGGTGCGGCCGGCATCACCCGGATGCCGTGGCCCCGGTACACGCTGGCGATGGTGCCCGGCTGTCTGGCCTGGGCAGCGATCTATGCGACCGTCGGGCTGGCGGCCGCGCAGGCCTGGATCGCGCTGGCCGCCCGATCGGCGTGGGCGCCGTGGGTGCTGCTGGCCATCGTGCTGGCGGTTGTCGCCACCGTCCTGGTGGTCCGCCGGCGCACCGCGGTCGGGCAGATCCGGCCATGACCGGTGCGGCGCCCGCGGATTCCGGAGCGCACCTGGTCACCCCGCGAATGGCCCTGCGGCGCTTCACCTCCGACGACGTCGACCTGCTGGTCGAACTCGATTCCGATCTCGAGGTGATGCGGTTCCTCACCGGCCGGGCCACCGAGCGGGACGAGATGAGGGACGTCTGGATGCCGCGGATCCTGGCTGCGTACCAACGCAACCCTGGCTTCGGCCGCTGGGCGGCGCAGCTCCGGGACACCGGCGAGTTCGTGGGCTGGTTCGGTCTGCGGATCGACGCCGACGCCGACGCTTCCGAGGTGGAGCTCGGCTATCGACTGCGGCGCGCTGCGTGGGGACAGGGGCTCGCGACCGAGGGTGGCCGGATCCTGGTCGACTACGCCTTCGCCCATCCGGAGGTGCGACGGGTGTTCGCCGAGACCATGGCGGTCAACCTTCGATCACGGCGGGTGCTGGAGAAGGTCGGCCTGTCCTACGCCCGTTCCGTGCACCGCTATTTCGACAACCCGCTGCCCGGCAGCGACCTCGGCGAGGTGGAGTACGAGCTGCTGCGGGCCGAGTGGGCAGCGCGCCGCTGAGGGCCCGGCCGGTCGAGGTGCCTCCGGGCCGAGTGGAGTGGCGCGCCGCTGAGGACCGGGCCGGTCGAGGTGCCTCCGGGCCGAGTGAGGCTCGTTCCCGACACCGACGCCTTGCCCGGATGCTATTGGTTGCTCTAGAGTAACCGTTACTCATGAGCAACCAATCGGCGGTCGACACCGCATTCGATGCCCTGGGCGACCCGCAGCGGCGGGAGATCGTCCGGCTGCTGGCGGTCGGACCCACCCCGGTGGGCGAGCTCGCCGGCCGCCTGCCGATCGGCCGGCCAGCGGTGTCCAAACATCTGAAGGTGTTGACCGGGGCCGGCCTCGTCGATCACGTCACAGTCGGTACCCGCAACCTCTACTCCCTCGCACCCGAAGCGCTGGTCCCCCTGCAGCAGTGGCTGGTCGAGACCTGGGACCGCACGCTGCGCGCGTTTGCCGAGCACGTCGACCGGACCAGAGAGTCCGCGGATGACCGAGACCCGCGCTCCACGCCCCCCAGCACCGACCGCACCGACCGCACCGACCGCACCGACCGCACCGACCGCACCGAGGAGTCCGACCATGACTGAGATCCCCCCGCTCCGCCGCCGGATCGTGGTCTCCACCGACCCCGATGCCGCTTTTCGGCTCTGGACCGACGAGATCGGGCTGGTGGCCATTGGACGGCTACAGCGTGTACGGCGGCGCCGGTTCGGTGGCGTTCGAGGACGGCGCGCTGGTGGAGCGCGGCGCCGACGGCGCCCAGGCGCTGTGGGGCACCGTGCTGGAGTGGTCGCCGGGCGCCACACTGCGGATGACCTGGCATCCGGGTGGTGACCCTGAGCACGCGACCGAGGTCGAGGTGCGGTTCAGCCCCGTCGCCGTGCACGGCCGCGACGGCGTCGGCACCCTGGTTGAACTGGTACACAGCGGGTGGGAACGACACCCGCAGCCGGAGGCCGCACGTGCGGAATACGGCGGTGGGTGGACAGGCGTGATCGAGCGTTACGCAGCAACCACCCACCCAGACGCAGCGCCGACCGGCACCGCCACCGACGGCCGGACCGACAGGTCGGACCAGCAGACCGGCCCTGATGAGACCTGGATCGTGCTGCGGCATTCCGCCGGGTGGGCCGCAGGTGACGGACCGGTCCTCGATCATCCCGACTTCGCCGAGCACGCCGCGTTCCTGGGTCGCCTGCAGGGGAAAGGCGTGCTGGTCGCGGCCGGTCCGCTCGGCGGATTCGGGGAGAAGCCCACCGGTGCCACCGGTATGACGGTGCTGCGTGTGCCGACGGCCGACGTCGAGGCCTTCCTCGAGCTCGCCCGCGAGGACGACCGGTCGGTGACACGCGGCCTGCTCGACGTGGATCCGGTGCGCTGGAACGTGGTCGTCACCGGCTGACCGGCGCGGACGTGACCACCGCGTTCGTCACCATCGCAGGCGTCACCACCGCGGGCGTCACAACTCCGGCGGTCCAGCGGCGATCCGGCGTCGGACATAGTCGATCTGAGGTTCGCCGTCCGCCGGCGCCGTCCACTTCGATTCGAGCCACCAGGTGCAACCGGCCGCCGCCCACGGACGGACCTGGTCCGCAGCCGCGACCGGATCGTCGATGGGCGTCTCCCCCTCGCTGGTGATGTCGAGACCCGCGGCGGCACCCCGTTCGGTGAGCCACTCGCGCATTGCCGGGATCTGCTCGACCTCGACGCCCTCCGGTACCACCCCTTCGCACCGCAGCACCCGGTGCATCGACTTCGGCCGCGGCCAGCGGGCGGCCACCCAGATGGGGATCCGGTCGCGCACCGGGCGAAGTCCGCCGAGGAGCTCCGAAGGTTGCACCGCGTAGTCGTAGTGCTCGCCGTGAAACTCGCTCGCGCCACTCCACAGCGTGCGCATCAGGTCGATGCCCTCGTCCATCATCGCCGCTCTGGTCTTCCGGTCCAGTTCCTCGCGGGTCTGCGGCAGCGACGGGTCGATCGCCCCCAGCCCGACGGTCACGATCGCTCGCCCGCCGGACAGTTGATCCAGCGTGGCCACCTGGCTGGCGACCTTCCACGGTCTCCGCCAAGGCAGCGGCGTCAACATCGTGCCCAGCTGCACCCGCTCGGTGCGTTCGGCCATCGCGGCGAGCAGCGACCAGGCGTCCACTCCGTACGCGGCCTCCCAGACGAACACCGCGTCCCAGCCGGCCTGCTCGGCCAGCACCGCCTGCTCCACCTGCTCCGGGGCGGTGCCGGCGGGAAGGATCATGCCGAATTTCATGCCAGCTCCCTGGTCGTGAGTCCCATCACCACTATGGCCGGTGGGTCCGACATTGATGATGGAAGAGCAGCCGAGCTGCCGCCGGCTCGCCGGCCTTCCGAAGGGTCACCGGCCGTCCGACGGGCCCGTGTGCGTCGGACCCGTGTGCGACGCTCGGGCGATGGCACGACAATTCGGTGTGACGGTGGACTGCCGGGATCCTGGTGCGCTCGGTGCGTTCTGGTGCGGGATCCTCGGCTACGTGGAGGATCCACCGCCCGACGGCTACCCGGACTGGGCGGCCTACGACGCCGCGCACGGCGTCACCCCCGACCAGGCGAATGCCGGGATGACGATCGTCGATCCGGACGGGGTGGGCCCGCGGCTGTACTTCCAGCGGGTGCCGGAGCCCAAGGTCGCGAAGAATCGCTGGCACCTCGACATCCGGGTCTCGGAACAGCAGACCTGGTCAGAGGTCGAGGATGCGGCGCGAAGGGCCCGGTCCGCCGGTGCCGCCGTGATCGCCCGCTCCGCCGACCCCGACGACCGGTTCATCGTGCTCGCCGACCCGGAGGGCAACGAGTTCTGCCTGGTGCCGTGATGCCGATCGCGGCAGCGCCGCCACCGACGCCGACACCAGCAGCGGGAGACCGGCCGCGGCCGGCCACCACGCGTCGAACATCGCACCGGTCAGCGCCACCGCAGCCCATGCCTGACCGGCGGCCGCCGTCCGGATCGACCAGGGCGCCAGTCGGGCCAGCGCGGCGTGCATCCGGCCGAGCGCCGCGGCCGAGGTGGCCCCGACCGAGAGCAGCACAGCAAGCCCCCGGGCCGATCCGAACCCCACGCAGATGGCCAGTGCGGCAGCCGGGTGCGCCGTCAGGGCGGCCAGCAGCACCGTCAGATAGACGCCCGCCGTCATGATGTAGGTGGCGAAGCCGCAACCGATCTGCGCCCCGAACCCAGCGGCGTAGATCCACCGCCGGTACCGCACCAGCCAGGTCTCGTTGACCTGCCGCGGATGATCGGGGAGGGCAAAGCCGAACCACCGCAGGTCGGATGCGACGCCCACCAGGGCACCAGCCGCGCCGATCGCACAGCGCCAGCCGACCGGCAGGCCGATGCCGGCCACCGCCCAGGCGGCGACTGCGGCGCCGGCACCGAGAACGGCGCCGCCGGCCACCGCACCGAGCACGAACCAGGCCGCCGTCACCGGGTAGCGGTGACCGCGGCCGCGCTCGGTGACCGGGGTGATCGTCGACACCATCGACAGCCCGCAGGGGGACCACACGGATCGCGCCGCTGCCACCACCGCGACCACCGCGGCAATCCACCCGATCATCGGGTCCTCCGGTCGTGAGAAGTCGACAGCTGCCTGCGCCGCACGCTGTTCACAGCCGCACTACCTTTCCGGTGGCCGGATCGTGCACCAGGCTGCCCCGCTGGAAGTCGATCCGCAGCCGCGATCCCACCCGGTACCGGTCGGTCTTCGGCAGCCCGAGACCGGTGAGCCAGCCGTTCGCCCGGAACGCCTGGTACAGCGCACCTTCCACCCAGTGGGTGCCAGTGGCGGCGCTGTAGTACATGCCGCCGTCCTCGAAGTCGACCCGGATCGCGCCCAGGCCGGCTACCCGGTCGGAGATGGGCAGTCCCATGCCGGCCCCGGACCCGCCGATCGCCCGCCACTTGTCCCAGAAGGTGCCGGTCAACAGGTGCGCTCCGTGCGCCGGCGTGTAGAAGATCCCGGACCGGCTGAATGCCTGGCTCAACCGTCCGCCGGGGATGGCCAACTGATCCGACGACGGAACCCCCAATGCGCCGGAGTACCCGCCGGCCGCGCGCCATTTGGCGAGGATCGGACCGGTCACCGCCCGGGCGCCGGTCGCCGGGGTGTAGGTGATGACGCCGCGCTGGAAGGTGCCCACCTGGCGCCCGGTGATGTTGTGCTGATTGCGGATCGGCAGTCCGATGGCCGACGATTCTCCGCCGAGCGCCTGCCATTTCGAGAACACCGGGCCGGACAACTGGTGTGCCCCGGTGGCGGCCGATGCGTACATGACGCCGTGCTGGAACCGCACCCGCAGCCCCCCGCTGGGCCGGTTCTCCCGCTCCGACACCGGAAGTCCGAGACCGCTGCTGACGCCATTGATCTGCTTCCACAGCGTGTAGAACCCGCCCCACAGGGTGTGTGCGCCCGCGGTGGGCGACCGGAGGATGATGCCGTGCTGCAGGGTGACGGAGGTGTAGCCGCTCGCCTCGACCACCCGGCCGCTGGGATAGCCGAGCGGCCCCGCCGGACCGCCGGCCAGCCGGTACCGGTCCAGGATCGGCCCGCGCAGGGCCTGCACCGGCTGTCCGGCGACGGTGTACAGGGTCGCGCTCGCCAATTCGTGGTAGCGGCTGCCGGCGGCGCCGTTGCGCTCCGCGGCCAGCGACTTCCCATACGCGCCACCGGGTCCGCCGTGGTCGTACCAGAACCGGTCGAGCACCGATGGGCAGGTGCCCGGCAGGCAGGGAGCGCTGTGCGACGCGGTCGAATTGTCCGTCAGGGAGGTGGTGCCGCAGGCCTTGTCGAATTGCCACGGCGGCGTGCAGGTGATCACCCGGCAGACCACCGGTCCATAGCAGTCGATCTCGGTGTGGCACTGCCCGTACCGGAACTGGTTGCACGCCACCTGTCGCTGGTCGCAGGTGCCGGAGGCGCAGTGACACTTCCAGGTCGAACCGCAGGAGGCGTTGCAATCGATGTAGTAGCGGGCCGAACCACAACAGAAACCGGAGCGGTCGGCCTTCCACCATCCGGCGACGAACGACCCGGGCGGGCACTGGTTGGCTCCGGTGATCGTGCAGCAGAAGGCCGACCAGCCCTCGTTGCAGGCGGCCCCGGTACCGCAGACGGAGGCATAGGCCGTCAGCGGTCTGGTGGCGTACTGCCAGGGGTGGGTCGCGACCGCGGAGCCGACCACGGCGGCCCCGGCAAGGAACGACCGCCGCCCGACGCTGGTACCGGCCAGACGGACGGACAGCAGATTCACCAGGCGCTCGGTCAGGCTCACCGGCGGGCCTCGATGCTGGTGCCGGCCAACACGGCCCGGGTCTGGGTGAGCAGGGTCGGCGCGAACCGGATGGATCCGACGACCACGTACAGGCAGAACGCACGGCCCGCCTCGGTGAAGAACTGCTGGTAGCCGAGCTGGCCGTAGATCTTGCGCTGCAACGTGTCGGGGCTGAACTCGGCGATCCGCGGCGTCGGCCTGGCCCGGTCGAACAGTCTGGAGCCGGCATCCCTGGGGTCGTACTCGACCAGCGCCATCAGCACGCCCGCCTCGCCCATCAGGTCCACCGCCCCGGATCCGAAGTCGCCGCGGGTCGCCGGGAGCGCGAAGTTGGCCACGTGCGAGATCGGGAACGCCTGCTCGCCGGCCCAGCCGTCAGCGCCGTCGGCCGGTTGCTCGACGGCACCGGCGATCGCAGCACCGCCGGCTCCAGCCGCCCCGGACACACCGGACGCGCCCACCCGCGCCGCGGTGTAACTCGCGGCCGGTCGGGCCCGCAACCCGATCCGACCCTCCCAGGTGGTCGGCAGATCGATCGAGATTCCGTGCGCGGCAAGGGCGGTCATCGGGCCGGCCCCGGCTCACCGGCCCCGCCGGGCGCGCCGTCCGGATAGAGGCTCCGATCACCGGGAAGGATGCCCGCGGCCAACAGTTCCCGGTCCGCGCGTGTCTCGCGATCCAGGTCGCCGGCCGGTCGGCCGGCCCGACCGGCGCCGTCGGACACGAACCCGAGATCGCCGGTGGCCTGCGCGAGCAGCCGCGCGACCTGCTCCCACGACATGCCGGTGCCTTCCCCCTTCACCCGGCCGGTCCGACCGTCGACGGCGACAACATACGGCGAACCCGGAACCCGGAAGTCCACCCAGGCCGGTGTCGACATCACCACGTCCAGCCAGGCCGGGGCCAGCGGCAGCAGTGCAGCCGGGCTTTCCGCGTCCGGGCCTTTCACCACGATCACCAGCCGGGTGCCGGCCGGCAGCCGGACGTTCGACGGATCGGCCAGGTCGGTGAAGAACCGCAGGCAGGTCGAGCAGCCGGAGGAGAGGAACACCAGCACGGTGTCGTGGCCGACACCGGTGGTGCGCACCAGCACGGTGTCGCCGGCCAGGGTCCGACCGGCGAGATCGGCAGCCGGAGCGCCGGACACCGGGTCGGGCAGCGGCGCCGGGACCCCGGGGAAGGTACGGATCACCGGTGCGGTGCCGACCTGCGCAGCTGGGGCGCTGTCCAACTCGTGCAACCGGCGCAGAATGGTCGCATGGCTTCGCAGCAGCCCGGCCACCAGAACCGCAAGCACGGCCACCACCAGGGTCAACGTCACCACCAGCGTCGTCATCCGGCTTCCACCTTCCGTCGGGCGGCCGTCAGGTCCGGCAGCGCGGTGAACAGCAGATAGCCGACACCGGTCAGCACCGCCGCCAGCACCAGTTGAGGCACTCCACCCAACGGGCCGCCCGGCAGTTGACCGAGCGGGCCGGGCGGGACCACCACCGTCGCCGCCGCGGCCAGGGTGAACGCAGCGTCGACCGCCACGTGCACGCCGCCCACCGGGCTGTCGGTGGCGCCGAAACATCCGCAGTCGGTCGCCGGGCCGACGGCCAGGCGCCATGCGACCACCGTGAAGGCGAGATACGCGAGGGTGAGCACCACGGCCGACAGCCGGCTGCCGACGACGATCGCGGTGATCGCGACACCGATCTCGGCGAAGCCGAGGATGCGGGCGACCGGCAGTCGACCGATCACGTTCCAGCCGGGCGGGTGTAGCCGGTCCAGAGCCGCGGTGGCGCCGGCGGGCCGGAACACCTTGCCGACGCCGGCCAGTCCGAGCAGCAGCGCGAGTGCGTGGAAGAGCCCCCCGAAGAGTCCCATCACCGTTCCTACCACTGGCCCGTCGCGGCTGGAAGATCGCCGCGCTCATTCGTCCGCGCCGGAGGGTCGGCCCTGGGCCGGGGCGGGCCGGCCGACCTAAGCTCGGACCGTGCCCGACGACCTGCTGATCGCGCGCAACCCCGACCCGGACTCGACGCTGCCCTACCTGGTGCGCATTCCACTCGGACCGAACGGCATCGTGGTGAAGGCGAAGGCGACCTGGCCGAGGGAGAAGAAGGTGTTCTGCCACCGGTCGACCGAGTGGCCCGCCGACGCCGAGATCCTCGAACGGCACGCCGTGAAGTCCTGCACCCGACGCGGGCCGGCCATCGACCTGGTGCTCGACCGGGCCAGGGAGAACCGCTCCCAGCTGGTGCTGGCCCAGGCCCGCGGCCGCGAGATGATCTTCTGGCAGTCCCCGCGGACCACCAGGCAGGCGCGGCCCGCGGTGCAGATCCCGACCGCGCGGGCGCACGGTCAGGTCCTGGAGATCGTTGTCGACACCGCGGAGAAGTACCCGTACAAGTTCGGTCACCAGCAGGCCGAGACGCGCAGGATGCGACTGCCGGCGGGCGACTACGCCGTCCTGGTGGACGGGCAGATCGCGGCCGCGGCCGAGCGCAAGAGCCTGGCCGACCTGGCCGGGAGTCTGCTCTCGGGAAAGCTGACCTTTGCGCTCGCCGAGCTGTCCGCGCTGCCAAGGGCCGCGGTGGTTGTCGAGGACCGGTACAGCCAGTTGTTCAAGCTCGAGCACGCTCCGGGCGCCAAGGCTGCAGAAGCGCTCGCCGAGGCCCAGGCCCGTTTCCCGGGCGTCACCATTGTGTTCTGCGAGACCAGATCTCTTGCGGAGGAGTGGATCTACCGTTGGCTCGGCGCCTGCCTCAGCGAACTCACCGCAGCACGCGACACCGCATTGCTCGAGGGGACGTTCGCCCCCGGCGGAGCGGTGCCCCCGGTCGCGCCGCCGCCCATGCGCATGAGCGCGCCGTCGTCGAGAAATGCCGGCGACGTGCGGCAGTGGGCTCGTGAGGCCGGCATCGAGATCAGCGACCGCGGGCGCATTCCGGCCACGGTGCGGGACGCGTACCTGGCCGCGGTGTCCGGCGGCCGAGCGCCCCGCTCGCCGTGAGGTCGCATCAGTCGGGCGGAAACCGGGACCCGGTCACCCTGGTTCGCCTACCGTTGTCGGACGCGCCGGGGTGTCCGGCACACAACAGCGCAGGGAAAGGTCCGGATGCGACGGCGATCTGGTGGAGCGCTACTCGCGACCGTGTTGCTGGTAGCAACCGCCGCGTGCACGAGTGCGCAGTCGGGGGTGCCGCAACAGGTCGCCGGCTCTGCGGGGCCGACCGGTGCGGGGCCGACCAGTGCGGGGCCGACCAGTGCGGGGCCGACCAGTGCGGGGCCGACCAGTGCTCCGGAACCTGGACCGACCGGGCGGGCATCCGTTCCGGACGCGTCGCTGACAGCGGCTCTGGCCGTGATCCCGTCCGGCACCACCCGGGTCACCTTCACCGATCAGGCCGCGGCGAAGGCCCGCTGGGGCAGCCAGGCCGTCAACTCGAGCACCGATCAGGACTCGGCGGAATTCGCGGCGTATCTGAAGAAGGCGATGCAGAGCCCGGTCATCGGCAACCTCGGCCCGTACCTCCGGACGATGACGGACTGGGGCTGGAACGGCCTGGATGTCGACTGGGAGGTGACCGTCCCGAGCCAGACCGGGGCGCCGGTCACCGTGTTCAAGCTGCGTGACGATCTGGACATGGCCTCGGTCACCGCCGGTTTGGACGCCCGAGGCGAGCGCTCCGGTCCGGATTCCCGGCCGACCTACCGGCTGGGGACGGACAAGATCGACGGCATCGTCTCGTTGATGAATGTCACAGTGCTACCGGATCGGCACCTGCTGATCGCGGGTGCGGAACCGGCCGACGTCGTCGCAGCCATCGGCAGGGCCCAGCCGGACTCCATCCTGAGCGGCCTGGCCGCTGCGGTCGGTGGAGCGGAGTACCTGACCATCGCGGTCGGCGAACAGGCCTGCGTGCCGGCGGCGGCCGTGATCGGCGGCAGGGCCACCACGACGGCCGCCAGCGCAGCGGCCGGCCAGTTCTCCGGTCTGAAGCCGGTCACCGCGGTCGCGGTGGCCAGTACCGGCGACAGCACCGGGACCGTGGTGGCCGAATACGCCGACCCCGCCACCGCCGCCGCAGATCAACAGGCCCGCACGGCGCTGCTCGAGGACGGGACCTCAGTGCTGACCCAGCAGCCCTACGCCGAGCTCCTGGGCCCTGCCACGCTGGCTCCGAGCGACAGTGCGCTGCGCTACGAGTTCGCCGCACTGCCGACCGCTAACCGGCTCGCCCAGATGACGCAGCGCCGCGACGAGCCGTGGGCGTTCTGCCCGGCGACCTGAGCCCCGCCCACCGAGCCCTCGGTCACGCCCGCGTCGACCCTCACCGGCGATCGTGTGGCAGGGCTGCGCGCGTCGACCCGACGCAGTGCGTGCGGCCGCCGGTCAACCCGCGGCGACGGCCGGACGCAGGGCGGCGGCCAGTGCGACCAGCTCACCGTCGCGCAATCCAGCCGCCTCGGCGGCCAGGAGTGCTGCTCCGAGCACCGGCGGATCAGCCACGACGACCGGCACCGCCTGCGGCGCAGCGATGGCGAGCAGCGCCCGTACCCGCCCGATCAGCAGGCCCGGCCGAGCCAGCAGGGCGCCGCCGAGCACCACCGGCACCGACTCTCCGATCAGGTCGAGCCGGCGCAGCGCGGCGCCGGCCAGCGCCACGATCTCCTCCGCCTGACGCTCCAGCAGGCCGACGGCGACATCGTCACCCGCCTCGGCCAGCGCGTACAGCGGTGGTACCAGCCGGTTCAGCTCGGCGGAGACCATCCGGCCGAAGTGCAGGTCCTCGGTCACGGCCTGCACGTCCACCGCGCCCAGCGCCTCCGGCACGGCGTGCTGAAGGGCGGTCACCGGTCCGCGGCCGTCCGCCGAGCGCACCGCGTGCCACAGGGCCAACTCACCGAGTTCGTGGCCGCCGCCCCAGTCGCCCGAGATGCGGCCCACCGCCGGAAATCTGAGCACCCGGCCATCCCGGTGCCGGGCGGTGCAGTTGATCCCGGTGCCGCACACCACCGCCACCGCCTGCGGTTCCGCGGTGCCGGCCCGCATCAAGGCAAAGGTGTCGTTGTCCACCAGCGCCTTCCGGGCCCAGTGCCGGTCGCCCACCGCTGCCCGGAAGTCGGCCACCTCGCTCGGCAGGTCCAGACCGGACAGGTACACCCCGGCGGAATCCACCTCGGGGTCGCCCGCGGCGCCGAGAGCGGCCCCGACCAGATCGTCGAGGATGGCCAGGGCCCGGTCGACACCCACGATGGACGGTACCGATCCGGTGCCTCTGGCCCGGCCCAGGAGCGCCCCGGACCCGTCGACCACGGCCACATCGGTCTTGGAACCACCGCCGTCGACGGCCAGTAGGACGGTCACCGTCGGGCCCACGCCAGACGGTCGGCGTTGCCGGCGATCAACAGGTCAGCGAGGGTCGACGCCCGGTCGTACTGGCCGACCAACGGGTGCGCCAGCAGGGCACGCACCACCCGGTCCCGGCCGCCCAGGCGGGCGGCGTCCAGGGCGAGCCGCTCGTACCCGGCAACCGCGGCGATCAGCCCGGCAATGCCGTCGGGCATCGCCGCGGCGCCGATCCGGGCGGGCGGCGTGGAGATTCCCCCGCTGCTCACCGTCGCCGTGGTCTCGATGACGTGATCGTCGGGCAGGAACGGCAGCACGCCGTTGTTGCGCACGTTCACCACCTGCGGCCTGCCGACGTCGGAGGTGAGCGCAGCCAGCAGGTCCACCGCGGCCTCCGAGTAGAACGCCCCACCCCGTCGGGACAGCGCCTCGGGCTTGGTGTCGACGGCGGGATCGGCGTACTGCGCGAGCAGTTCGGCCTCGACCCGCTGAACAGCTTGGGCCCGGGTCCCACCGGCGAGCTGTTCGGCGAGCACCCGGTCGTGGGCGTAGTAGTAGCGCAGATAGTAGGACGGCACGCACCGCAGCAGGGCCAGCAGGCCGGCAGGGAGCTCGACCTCCTCGGCGACCTGGTCGAGGTGTTCGTCGAGCAACCGGTCGAGCTCGGGCCGGCCGTCGACGGTGACCCCGAGTTCCCAGGTCAGGTGATTGAGCCCGATGTGGTCGAGCTCGACCTGCTCGGGCCGGACGCCGAGCCGGCCGGCGAACCCGCGCTGGAACCCGATGGCCACGTTGCACAGGCCGACCGCGTCGTGGCCGTCGTCGAGCAGCGCCCTGGTGACGATGCCCACCGGGTTGGTGAAGTCCACGATCCGGGCCCGCGGGGCGACCCGTCGGACGGTCTCGGCGATCTCGAGGACCACGGGCACCGTGCGGAGCGCCTTGGCCAGTCCGCCCGGGCCGGTGGTCTCCTGCCCGATGCAGCCGCAGACGTGCGGAAACGTCTCGTCGCCGTGTCGGGCCTGCTGGCCGCCGACCCGCAGCTGGAGCAGCACCGCGTCCGCGTCCTCGACGCCGGCCGCGACGTCGACCGAGGTGCTGACCCGGATCGTGCTGCCGGCTCTGGCCAGCATCCGCCTGGACACCCCGGCGACCAGCGCCGTGCGCTCGACGTTCGGGTCGACCAGGACGATCTCGGACACCGGCAGGGTCTGGGCGAGCCGGGCGAACCCGTCGACCAGTTCCGGGGTGTAGGTCGAGCCGCCGCCCACCACCGCGAGTTTCATTGTCATCCCTTCACCCCGGTCAGGGTGATTCCGCGGACGAAGGCCCGCTGCGCGAACAGGAAGAGCAGCACCACCGGCACCATCACCAGCATGGTGAGCGCCATGGTCAGGTTCCACTGCACGCTACGGCTCCCCCGAAACGATGCCAGCCCCAGGGAGACCGGCCAGTGCTCGGGGTTCTCCGAGGTGTAGAGCAACGGTCCGTAGTAGTCGTTCCAGGCGCAGAAGAACATGAAGATCGCGGTGGCCGCGACTCCCGGTCGGGCCAGCGGCAGGATCACCCGGAACAGGATCCGCCACTCGCCGGCCCCGTCGATCCGGGCCGCGTCGGAATACTCCTTCGGGATGGTGAGAAAGAACTGACGCAGCAGGAAGATCGAGAACGCGTCGCCCAGCAGATTGGGCAGGATCACCGGCCACAGTCCGCCGGTGAGACCGAGCTGCGCCCACATCACGTAGATCGGTACCTGGGTCACCTGCGGCGGCAGCAGCATGGCAATGATGAAACAGCTGAACAACAGTGACGATCCGCGGAACTTGATGCGGGCCAACGCGTATGCCGCCGGCACCGACGAGATCAGCATGAACAGCGTCGCGAGCACCGCATACACCGCCGAGTTCGCGAAGTAGCGGAACACCGGGGCCTTGCGGAACACCTCGACGTAGTTCTCCCAGTGCCACTCCCGGGGCCACAGCGTCGAGGTGAGCGCCTGCTTGTCGCTCATCACCGACGTCAGAAAGGTGAAGAAGACCGGGGCCAGGAACAGGACGGCCAACACGGCCAGCCCGGTGTGTTCGGCCACCCAGAGCACCGGGGACCGGTTCCGGCGGGCGCCGACGGCGGTGCTCATGTGCCCTCCGGAGGCTCGAAGGCCCTGGTACGTCTCAGGATGAGGATGATGAAGAACGCCGAGACGACGAACAGCAGGACGGCCATCGCGGAGGCGTAGCCGAGCGCGTACCGCGAGAAGCCCTGGTCGTAGAGCCACATCGGATAGGTGAGGGTCGAGCCGAGCGGATAGCCGAGCACACTGCTGCCGCCTTCGCCGACGGTCGCCTTGCCGGAGGCCACCGCACCGGCCACCGACGGCTCGGTGAAGTACTGCAGGGCCGCGATGACGCCGGTGATCAGTGCGAAGACCAGTACCGGCCGCAGGTGCGGCAGCGTGACGTACCGCCAGCGCTGCACCGGGCCCGCACCGTCCAGGCCGGCCGCCTCGTAGAGCTCCATCGGCACGTCGAGCAGCGAGGCCAGGAAGATGATCATGATGTCGCCGAGCGCCCACAGGCCGAGCAGGGTCAGCGAGGGCTTGGACCAGGCCGGGTCGTTGAACCACAACGGACCCTGGATGCCGAACACCTTGAGGATCTGGTTGACCGGGCCGGTGCCGGGGTTGAACAGGAACACGAAGGACAGCGTCGACGCCACCGGCGGCACCAGCGCCGGCAGGTAGTAGATCGTGCGCCAGACCCCGGCCCCCCGCCGGGCCCTCGTGAGCAGGGCGGCGGTGGCGAGCGCGAAGACGATCTTCAACGGCACCAGGATCGCCACGAACCACAGGGTGTTCCGGGCGGCCTGCCAGACCCGCGGGTCCTGCCCGAACAGGTAGTGGTAGTTGGTCAGGCCGGCCCAGGTCGGGTCGGAGATCAGGTCGAACCGGGTGAACGAGTAGTAGAACGTGGCCACCAGCGGGTAGGCCCAGAACACCACCAGACCCGCCAGGGCCGGGGCCAACATGGCCAGCGCGGTCAGGGTCCGGCGGCGGCGCAGCGCCCGCGATCCCCCGGCCGACGGCCCGGACGGGGGAGTCCGGGCCGCCGACCGGGAAGCCGGATCGGTCGTGGTGGTGGTGGAGACGCTCATGTCCGGATCAGTTGCCGGTCAACGTCAATGCGTCGTTGATCTGCTGGTCCACGTCGGCCAGACCGGCGGCCAGGTCGGGCACCTTGCCGGACTGGTACAGGTCCCAGAAGTCCTGGAAGGCCTGCTGGTAGCCGTTGCCGTTGGGGCTGGGCGGGGTGGTCGCCGAGTGCGGGCTGGCGAACACATCGAGGAACGTCTTGAACTGCGGGCTGACCTCCAGGTCGGGGGAGGCCAGCGCATCGTGGGTGGTCGGCACGTTCTTCAGGCCGTTGGACAGCTCGACGACGGCGGCCGTGTTGGTGGTCAGGTACTTGATGAAGGCCCAGGCCAGGTCGGGGTTCTGGGAGTTCTTGGCGATCCCGATGATGTTGCCGGTGATGTAGCCGCCGCCGTAGAGGTCGGTGTGATCGTCGGTCGTCGGGAACGGCGCGGTGCCGTAGTTGAGCTTCGGCGCCTGGTCGTCGATGAAGGCGGTGCGGTACTCACCGTCCAGGTTCATCGCGACCTTGCCGGCCTGGAATGCGTTGTCGGCCGAGAATTCCTGGCCGGTCCCGGCCGAGAAGGCCTGCACCTTGTCGTAGCCGATCTTGTCCAGCAGGCCCTTCTGCCAGGTCATCAGCTTCACCCAGCCCGGGTCGGTGCCGACCGCCGAGGTGCCGTCCTCCTTGAGCCACTGGGCCCCGGCGGCCGGACCGAGGTGCGCGGCGGCGTTCTCGTACCAGCCCATCAGCGGGTTGAAGCCCAAGGTCTTGATGGAGCCGTCGTCGTTGTAGGTGGTCAGCTTCTCAGCCATGTCGGCCAGCTCGGTGAGCGTCTTCGGCGGCCCGGCGAAACCACCTGCCTTGAGCATGTCCTTGTTGTAGTAGAGGGCGTAGACGTCGGCGAGAACCGGCATCGAGCAGCGCACGCCCTTGTACTCGGTATAGGAGAGCACGGTGGCCGGGAACTGCTCGAGATCGACGTCGTCCTTGGTGATGTAGGGACCGAGATCCTGGAAGGCGCCCGACGAGCAGAAGTTCCCGACGATGTCGGTGGAGTAGGAGAGCCCGACGTCGATCGAGTTGCCCGAGGCGATGGCCTTGCGGACCTTCTCGTCGTCCTGTCCGGCCGAGACCTTCACGGTGACGCCGGGGTTCTCCTTCTGGAACTGGTCGACCACTTTCTGGATGACGGCCGCCTCACGGTCGGTGAAGAAGTGCCAGAACGAGATGGTGCCCGACAGCGCCGGAGCCGACGACGACGCCGGGGCGCTCGAGGACCCGGCCGGAACGGATCCGGCGGAGCTGGACGCGCTGGTGTCCGGAACCGGCGTGGCCGATCCGCCGGCGCCCGCCGGGCTGGACGAGGTCGCCGACGGCGCGGCCGACGAAGCGGGCGCCGCTGCCGTACTGCTGGAGGTGGACGTGCCGATGCCGCCGCAACCGGCGAGCGCGAGTACGCCCGCAACGGCCAGGACCAGGCGACGACGCGAACGTCGGGTGGAATTCATGGCTTCTCCTTCTGGCCGCGAACGGCTGGGTGGTCGGCGGTGGTCGGCGGAGGCGGTAGGGGCAGGCGGACGCCTGCCGGTTCACAACTGGTCGGACAACTGCAGGCGGATCGAGGAGTGCACAAGAGTCCGTGCTCCGGCCAGGACCGGCCGATCCGGCACTCCGGCGGTCTGCACCGGTGTCGACCACCGGCTGGATCTGCGGATCTCGGCGTGCACCCGGCGGGCGAGGTCGGCGCCGCCCGCGGCCGCGATCGGACCGCCCAGGATCACCAGGGCGGGATCGAGCACGGCCAGCACCGCCACCAGTCCGATGGCGATCCGGGCCGCGAGCAGGTCGAGAACCGCAGCGGTGGGAGCCTCGACCAGACCGGCCAGCAGGTCGGCGAGGTTGCGGCCGCGGTAGCCGCACCGACGCAACACCTTCGAAACGGCCGGCCCCCCGATCAGGTCGGTCAGATCCTTGGCGGTCGGCTCGATGGCCAGGCCGGCACCGCTCACCGGCAGGTAGCCGATCTCGCCCGCCCCGCCGGAGGCCCCACGGTGCAGGGTGCCGTCGATGTCCACCGCGAGACCCAGCCCGTCGCCGATCCAGAGCAGCACGAAGCCGTCGGCGTCACGACCCGCGCCGGTCGCGCGTTCCGCCACCGCCGCCAGGTTGACGTCGTTCTCGATCCGCACGTCGACCCCGAGACCATCAGCGAGCGCCGCGCGCGGACCTCGACGCGGCCAGCCGGGGATGGTGGCAGTGAACGACAACCGGTCGGTGCCAGGGTCGACCGCCCCCTGCAGCCCGACCACGATCGAACCGACCCGAGAGGCCGGGACCTCGGCGGCAGCGCAGGCGGCCCGCAGCACCGCGCCCACGTCGCCGACCGGCGAGCGGTCCGCGGCCGCGCGGGGCAGGCGGCACGCAACGGAACCGCGTACCGCACCGTGCGCATCGATCAGATCCCCGAGCGCACGATCCGGCAGCAGGTCGACGGCGAGCCCGAACGACCGCGGCGCGACGACGCCGTACACCGTGGCGCGTGGGTCCACGGCGGGTGGCGTCCTGGCCGACCTCGGCGATCATGCCCAGCGACTCGAGCCGCGCGACCACCTGCGAGGCAGTCGGTTTGGACAGGCCGGACAGCTCGCCGATCCGGACCCTGGTCAGCGGACCGTTGTCGAGGAGCAGACCCAGCACGGAGCGGTCGTTGATGGCACGGAGCAGGCCGGGAGTGCCCGGTACCGCAGGTTCGACCACGCGCACTCCCGATCAGGCACTAGTAGGAAAGTTTCCTAACAGTGCCAGCGCGCGCGTCGGATGACAAGAGTCAGGTCGAGAAAAGGGCGGACGCCTTCCCGCTGCGACTACACGACCGCGCGTCGGCGCGCCCGTAGACCCCGCCACCGCCGACCAGGCTGGCGAGGTCGGCCAGGATCGCCAGGCCCAACCACAGGTAGTCGAGGCCGTTGACTCCACCCGGGTAGACGATCACGTAGATCAACGTGGTCCAGGGGGCGAGCAGGAATCCGAGCACCGGCCAGACCCACCCGTCGAAGGTGATGTTCCAGCGAGTCTGCTCGAAGAGCCACCAGACGACGATGGCCGCCCGCGGTCCCGCCAGCAGCATGATGAAAAACAGGCACATGTCGGTCTCCTTCGCTGGTACGACCACGATTCCGCGCGACCGGCGCGACGGGCATCATCCGCACTGGATGAAACCACCCCACGGCCGGCGGCGCCCGTTCTTCATCCCCACTGGGTGATGCCGGACGTCGCGTTGTGCCGGAAACTTCGGAGGCGCAGAGCTCCGGCGTTGCGGTGCGTACGCGGCCGCGCGGCGTCCGTCGGGGTCGGACACCAGCAGAAACGGACCCGCCATGACCGAAGTCCCGCAGAGCACGGACCCGCAAGCCGGCACGGACCAGCAGCCCGACCCGCAGGCGGCGCTCGTCCCCCTGGCGCCGGGCCCCAGAGCTTCCGTGTCGGCTCGATTGCAGGCCGGCCTGCCTCGCGGCGTGGTGATCGTGGTCGGGATCGCGGCCGGGGTCGTCACGCTGGCCGGGATCCGCTCGGTCGCCTCGATCATCGCGCCGATCTTCCTGGCCGTCGTGCTGATCATCACGGTCCATCCGCTGCGCGGCTGGCTGCTCCGTAAGGGCTGCCCCGGGTGGTTGGCCACGCTGATGGTGATCCTCGGGGTGTACGCGATCCTGATCGGGCTTGCGGTCTCGTTCGTGATCGGAGTCGCCAGGTTCGCCTCGCTGATGCCCCAGTACACCGATCAGATCAATGCCCGGATCGCCGACGTCAAGGCCACCGCGAACAGCATGGGCATCGATCAGGCGCAGATCGACAAGGTGCTCAAGGGCATCGACCCGTCCACGATCTTCAACGCGATCGGCAGCATCGTCTCGAGCGTCGCCGGGGTGGCAACCAGTCTGCTCTTCGTGATCGTCCTGGTCCTGTTCATGGGAGTCGACGGGAGCGTGTTCCAGGAACGGCGGAAGAAGGCCCCGGAGTACCGCACCTCGGTGCTCAACGCCCTGGGATCGTTCGCCTTCGGCACCCGCAAGTACTTTGCGGTCGCGACCATCTTCGGCGGCATCGTCGCCGTGCTGGACTGGATCGCGCTCATCATCTTCGCCATCCCGGCCGCCGGGCTCTGGGCCCTGCTCGCCTTCGTGACGAACTACATCCCCAACATCGGCTTCATCATCGGGCTGATACCGGTCGCGCTGCTGGCCCTGGTCACCGGCGGGGTCGGCACAATGGTCGCGATCATCATCGTCTACTGCGTGCTCAACTTCATCATCCAGTCGGTGCTGCAGCCGAAGTTCGTCGGCGACGCGGTCGGGCTGACCACCACGATGAGCTTCCTCTCGCTGGTCGTCTGGGCCTATGTACTCGGGCCGCTGGGGGCCATCCTGGCGATCCCGGTGAGCCTGCTGGTGAAGGCGATCCTGGTGGATTCCGATCCGGATGCGAGGTGGTTGCAGCTGTTCTTCGGCGACGAACCGGTGTTCACCAGCAAGGATCCCAACCGCCCGAAGCGGCACATCTTCCGCCGCCGCCACGCCGGACCGCCGGTTGCTCCCCCCGACCCGCTGCCGGCCCCGTCCTCCTGAGCGACCGCGATGCGTGCCGAGGACCAAGAACGACGGCAGCGCCGGCGGGAAGCCGTCCGGATCCTGGTCCGCACAACACTGTGGGCCACGGTCCTGGTGGCCGCCTACTACGTCATTCCGTTGGAGCGGCCGCTGGACGCCGGCATCGCGGTCCTGGCGGTCGGCCTGCTGCTCATCGCGGTAGTGCTGTTCGTGCAGGTCAGGGCGATCGTGTCGTCGCCGTTCCCGAGACTGCGGGCGATCGGCGCGCTGGGTGTCGGCGTACCTCTCCTGCTGGTGGTGTTCGCGTCGGTGTACTACCTGATGGCGTACGCCCAACCCGGCAGCTTCGACCAACCCCTGGACAAGACCGCTTCCCTGTACTTCACGATCACCGTGTTCGCCACGGTCGGCTTCGGCGACATCGTCCCGGTCTCGGGGGCGGCCCGGATCGTGACCAGCGTGCACATGCTGGTCGATCTGTTCGTGTTCGGTGTGATCGCGAAGTTGATCTTCGGCGCCGTTCAGCTGGGCCTGCAGCGCCTGACCGGCGGCGGTAACCCGCCGGGGTCGACCGCCGGCGCGCCGCCCGAAAGCCAGGAGGGCCGGCCGTGAACGCCATGCAGGACGACGGCTCCGCCGAGTCGCCCGTCCGGATGAGTTTCATCCTGACCGGAGGATGCCTGGCGCAGATGTGGACGTCAGAGTCGAAACCGGGCCGGCCACTGTCCGCCCACCACAGCTGTTGGGACCACCACGAACACGCCGCGGAGCGCAGATGACCACCGAAAGGCCGCTCGACCCGCACGCGGGCTCGACCAGTCAGCGCCCCCCGAGCGGCGATCGGCGCGGCGGTCTGCTCTCGCATGTGATGCCGCCCTCGCTCCGCGGATACCAGCCGGCGTGGTTGCGCACGGATGTCGTCGCCGGCCTGACGTTGGCCGCGGTCGCCATTCCGGAGACCATGGGTTACACCTCCATCGCCGGCGTGCCGGTGGTCACCGGTCTGTACACCGTGATCTTTCCGGCGATCCTGTTCGGACTGCTCGGCTCCTCGCGACTGCTGGTGGTCGGGGCTGATTCGGCGACCGCGGCGATCCTGGCCGCCGGTCTGGCCGGGCTGGGTATCAACGGTCTGGTGCCGAATTCCCCGCAATGGCTCGCCATGACGTCGCTGACCGCGCTGGTCTGCGGCGCACTGCTGATCGTCGCCCGACTGCTGCGGCTGGGATTCCTCGGCGACTTCCTGTCTGCCTCGGTGCTGATCGGCTTCCTCACCGGTGTCGGTATCCAGGTGTTCGCCGGTCAGATACCGGACATGCTGGGCATCCCCAAAGGCACCGGAAACTGGTTCCAGCAGCAGTGGCACACACTGACGAATCTGGGCAGTACCAGCCTGACGACGCTGGCGTTCGCCGTCGGCACCCTGGTGATCATCCTGGGATTCAAGCGGTTCCTGCCGCAGGTTCCGGGCGCGATCGTGGCGGTGGTGCTGTCGATCGGGTGTCGGCGTCCCTGGACATGAGCGCGCACGGGGTGGCCGTGGTCGGCACCGTGCAGGGTGGCTTCCCGCCGATCGGCGTGCCCTCCGGGGTCGGCTGGTCGGACGTGCCGCTGCTGCTCGGCACGGCGTTCTCCTGCTTCGTGCTGATCATCGCGCAGAGCGCCGCCACCTCGAGGAGCTTCGCGATGCGGCACGGGCAGCGGGTGGACGTCAACCGGGACATCGTCGGCCTCAGCGGCGCCAACATCGCCGCCGGGCTCACCGGCACCTTCGTGGTGAACGGCAGCCCCACCAAGACCCAGATCCTGGACGAGCAGAAGGGCAAGACCCAGGTCGCCAACATGACCATGGGCGTGGTCGTGCTGCTGGTCGTGCTGTTCCTCACCGGCGTGCTGACCGACATGCCCAAGGCGGTGCTCGGCGCCATCGTGTTCCTGATCGGCATCGACCTCATCGACGTCGCCGGGCTGCGGCGGGTCCGGGCCGCCCGGCGCAGCGAGTTCATCATCGCCGCGCTCACCGGCATCGTCGTGTTCGCGATCGGTGTCGAGCAGGGCATCATCCTGGCGATCGTGCTCTCGCTGGTGGAGATGGTTCGGCGGCAGTACCGCCCGCAGCGCTTCGTCGTGGGGGTGGATGCCGAAGGCGAGCCCACCTACACGTCGGCGAAGCCCGGCATCCAGAGCGCTCCCGGCCTGCTGGTCTTCCGCTACGACGCGGATCTGTTCTACGCCAACGCGAATCAGTTCTGCGACGATGTGCAGCTGCTGATCGCCGGCGCGCCCGATCCGGTGCGGTGGCTGATCCTGGACTGCACCTCGATCCCGGACGTCGACTACTCGGCCGGAGCATCGCTCGACGGGCTGATCACCTTCGTCCACAATCAGGGTGCGGTGTTCGCCCTGGCCGCCCCGGATCCGGACCTGCGGACGGTTCTCGCCAAGCTCGGAGTTCTCAAGATGCTCAACGTCGACCACATCTACGACACGGTTGACGACGCGGTCGCGGCGTTCCGATCGCAGCCAAGTGTTTCGCCCACCACCAGCCCGTCCCTTTGATCGAGGAGTCGTCATGAAGCTGAAGGCCGCCGCCGTCCATCTCAGCGTCGCCGAGCGTCAGGAGCTCGGCGCTGAGGCCAGGGCGAGGACCGACCACGCGCTGCACACCGGATGGGAGCCGGCCGCCGACCGGCCCGACCCGGTCGCACTGCTCGAGGAGCAGAACAAGACCCGTGATCCCGACCTGGTGCCGGTCCGGCATGGTCGGATGATGGTGTCTCCATTCACCTTCTATCGGGGGACGGCCACCGTGATGGCCACCGACCTGGCCGCCACCCCGAACGCCGGTCTGGACGTCCAGCTGTGCGGCGACGCGCACCTGTCGAACTTCGGCGCGTACGCCTCACCGGAGCGGCAACTGGTCTTCGACCTCAACGACTTCGACGAAACGCTGCCGGGCCCGTTCGAGTACGACGTCAAGCGGATGGCCGCGAGCTTCACCATCGCCGCCCGCAACAATCTGTTCAGCAAGGCGGAGGCGCGGGAGGCGACGCTGGCATCGGTGCGCGCCTACCGGGAGGCCATGGCCACCTTCGCCGCGTCCGGAAACATGGACCTCTGGTACGCCAAGTTGGACGAGAACGATCTGCGGGCAGGCATCGCCAACGTCCGCAACCAACGAGCGGCCGCCGACGCGAAGGCCAAGAAGGGTGTCCGCAAGGTTGACGCCAAGGAGCTCGCGAAGGCGGCCAAGGTCGCCCAGGCCACCATCGCGAAGGCGCACACCCGGACCAGCCTGCAGGCGCTGTCGAAGCTCGTCGAGGTGGTCGACGGCAAGCAGCGGATCGTCAGTCAGCCCCCGGTGCTGGTGCCCCTGCGGGAGCTCGGCGCGCACTACGGCGGATCCTTCGACGATCTCGAAGCCATCGTTCACCAGCAGTTCGCCGAGTACCGGTCGTCGTTGCCGGAAGTCCGGCGCAGGTTGATCGACCGGTTCGAGATCGTCGACGTCGCGCGCAAGGTGGTGGGTGTCGGCTCCGTCGGGACCAGGGCCTTCGTCGCGCTGCTGCAGGGGCGCGACGAGGGCGACCCGTTGTTCCTCCAGGTGAAGGAGGCGACCAGATCGGTCCTGGAGGCCCACCTTCCCAAGTCGCAGTTCGCCCAACCCGGCGAGCGGGTGGTACACGGCCAGCAGTTCATGCAGTCGGCCTCGGACATCTTCCTGGGCTGGTCCGAGGGCGTGCCCAAGGCAGACCGGTTCTACTACTGGCGGCAGCTCCGTGACATGAAGGGTTCCGCGGTAGTGGAGACGATGTTGCCCTTCGGCCTCAACTGGTACGCCGGGATCTGCGGATGGACCCTCGCCAGGGCGCACGCCCGGTCCGGGGACGCGGTCGCGCTGGCCACCTATCTCGGCACGAAGGGCCGGTTCGACAAGGCCATCGCCGACTTCGCCGAGCGGTACGCGAACCAGAACGAGCTCGACTACCAGGAGTTCATGGAGGCCATCCACTCCGGCCGGATCGAGGCTCTCGAAGGGGTGTGACGGGCGGGCCCCCCACGGCGCGGGCTCGGCTGCCTGGGTCAGATCAGGCCGCCCAGCCCCTTGCCGAACAGCACGACACCGATGACCAGCAACAGCACACTCATCATCGCGGCCGAGTTGTTCTGCAACCAGACCTTCCAGTCGGCCAGCGTCGGCCGCACCCGCTCCTGGCCGAAAGCCGCCGCGACCACCAACCCGACGACGGTGCTGGAAGAGAGAACGGTGAACAGCGCAATCGCAATGACGACCTCGGTGAACGGCAGATCCGCGGTACCGATGGCGAGACTGGCGGCGGCGAAGATCAGCACGTTCTTCGGGCGCAGGGCGGCGAGCACGAAGCTGATCACCGCCGATTTCGGCACCGTGAACTTTTCCATCGCGGCCATCCACCGAGGTACCTCCGGGGCCTCCAGAGACTTCGGGCGCTTGGTCCACTGATCGATCCCCAGCAGCGTCAGCACCGCCCCGACCACCAGCAGCAGCCAGGCTGCCGCTCCGGTGGCCGAGCCTGTGCTGGCGAGCCCCGCCAGGCCCGAGAGCAGGAGCAGGGCGACGGTGTCCACCACGATGCCGACCACGTAGCCGACGGCGAACACGACGCTGACGATGGTCCTGCTGCCCGAGAGCAGCATGACCAACAACACCGTGATCGTGGTCGGTGAGATCGCCACCACCAGCGCCAACGGCAGCAACGCGCCGATCACCGCGCCCATCGGGTGCCCTTCTCCTTCAGACGTACCGTCACCGGCAGGCGAGGTACACCGCAAGGACGATAGCGACGAACATGACGGACGCCGACCCAACGACGATTGCCCGTGGTGCGTGTCTGCGGCCGGTCAGCGGTGACGGATGCCCCGATTGCTCGCTATGACCTTGCCCCAGATCTGGGGCAGCGGGCGCTCTGCCCCAGATCTGGGGCAGCGGTGGGGCCGCGGGGACGCTATGACGCTGCCCCGCCCGCGGGGCAAGGCCAACACTGCCCCGCCCGCGGGGCAAGGCCAACACTGCCCCGCCCGCGGGGCAAGGCCATAGCGTCGCGTCAACCCACCAGGGCCGCGGTCGCCCGGGCGATCGCGAGCTCCTCGTTGGTCGGCACCACCAGCACCATCACCGGCGCTCCGTCCGGGGAGATCACCCGCGCCTCGCGGGACTTCGCGGCGTTGCGCTCCGGGTCGACGACGATGCCCAGACGCTCAAGGCCGCCCAGCAATTGCCCGCGCACGACCGCGTCGTTCTCCCCCACCCCGGCGGTGAAGGTGATCGCGTCGGCACCACCGAGCACCGCCAGGTACGCCCCGACGTACTTGCGGGCCCGGTGGCAGTAGACGTCGATAGCCAGCCGGGCGTCCCGATCGCCATCGCCGATGAGCCGGTGCAGGTCGCGGAAGTCGTTCACCCCGGACAGTCCGAGCATTCCGGACCGCCGGTTCAGCAGCGCGTCGAGCTCGTCGACCGACAGGCCCGCCACCCGGTGCAGGTGGATCAGGATCCCCGGATCGAGGTCGCCGCTGCGGGTGCCCATCACCAGCCCCTCGAGGGGGGTCAGCCCCATCGAGGTGTCGACCGGCCGACCGGCGCGGATGGCGGAGACCGACGCGCCGTTGCCCAGGTGCAGCACGATCTGGTTCAGGTCGGTCCGGCCCAGGAGCCGGGCGACCTCGCCCGACACGTACTGGTGCGACGTGCCGTGGAACCCGTAGCGGCGGATCTGGTAGGCCGCCGCCACCTCGCGGTCCAGGGCGTAGGTCGCGGCCGCCGCCGGCAGTGCGTGGAAGAACGCCGTGTCGAACACCGCGACCTGCGGCAGACCGGGGAAGGCAGCTCGGGCCTGCTCGATCCCGGATGCGTTTGCGGGATTGTGCAGGGGAGCGAGCACCGACAGGTCGCGGATCTGCCGCAGCACGTCGTCGTCGACGACCACGGCATCGGAGAACACCGCGCCGCCGTGCACCACCCGGTGACCGACCGCGAGCAATCCATCGGCGATGTCGACTCCGGCCTCGGCGAAGGTCGATCGGGTCCGGTCGAGCGCCTGCGCATGGTCGACGAGTTCGCCGGACCACGCGTAGTCCATCCCGGCGGCGGTCATCGACAGCCCACCCTCGGGCT
>CAWCOJ010000010.1:0-489672 GCA_963797145.1 uncultured Actinomycetota bacterium
ACGACCTCGTCGAGCAGTATCTGGTCGGCCGGTCGGCCCTGCGGGAGGGGGTGAAGGTGCTGGCGGGCAAGGGTCTGCTGGAGAGCCGGACCAGCGCCGGCACCCGGGTGCGTCCGCGGCAGTCCTGGAACCTGCTGGATCCTGATGTGTTGCGGTGGCGATTCACCCCGCACGCCTCGGAGGAGGACATCAAGATGCTGGCCGACCTCCGCGTGGCCCTGGAGCCAGGGGCCGCCCGGCTCGCGGCGGAGTCCAAGGACATAGGAGCCCGCCGGCTGGTGTCTCTCGCCATGGCCGACCTCTGGTCAACGGCTGACGACCCTGAGCTCTTCGTCCAGGCCGACCTCGATTTCCATCGCGCGGTCTTCGTTGCCGCTGGCAACGACCTCCTGCTGTACATCCACGACATGGTTTCGGGGGCTCTGGGCGCGATCAGGCCGATCCACACCCACTCGGTCGGGCACAACAAGGAAACCTTGCCCAATCACGAAGTCGTCGCCATCAGCATCGTCCGCGGTCACCATCGGCGGGCCGAGTCGGCCATGCGTGAGATCGTCGAGGTCGCGCGCGATGATGCCTTGCGGCAGGCGGCCGAAGCCGCAGCGGCGGCCTCGAACCCTGAAGCCGAGCCTGGGCTCGCGCCGGCAACAGCCATCGAGGCCGAACTCTCCGACCTGGTTCCGTCCGCTCGCCGTGCGCGCCGGCGACGATCCTGAACGTCGGAGCTCGCGAGATCGCGGTAGGTCAGTCGGACGGCGAGGCACTCTCGGCCGGGAACTCGAAGCCGAGGTCGAGGTCTCGGACGGAGTAGAGGATTCGGTCGAGCTCCGCCAGATCCGCAGGATCGAGCGGATGGCCCAGGGCAGCAGCGTTGCGCCGCAGGATCTCCGGTGTCTCCGATCCCACCACGGTGCTGCTGATCGCGGAGTGCGCGGGTAGGTCCAGGGCAAACCTCAACGCGACGTCGGCAAGGTCGATGTCCCGCTCCGTGCACCAACGAGCGGCGGCCCGGCACCCGGCCAGAACTTCGGGACGACCGGGGTGCCAGGACGGTGGACCCTCCGTGGTCAGGGCCCCGAGCAGGAGAGGTGCGGCATTGAATACGCCGATCCCCGCCTCCTGCAAGCGTTGTGCCACCGGAGTGAGTCGGCGGTCCTGCAGCGTGTAGGTGCAATAGGCCATCACCGTATCCACCTGTTGCTCCGTCGCCAACTGCTCGAGAACCGCCAGGCGGTAGCCGGTCACGCCGACGGCGCCGATGACACCCTGGTCACGGAGTTCTCGGAGCGCCGGCAACGCCTCGCCGACGATCTGGGCGCGATCGGCCCACTCGACATCGTGGCATTGGACAATGTCGAGTCGGTCGACCCCGAGGCGCTGAAGGCTGGTTTCCACACTGCGCAATGTCCGCGTACGCGAGAAGTCCCAACCAGCGTCACCGTATCTGCCGACCTTGGTCGAGAGCTGGAACCGGCCGCGGTCGATTCCGGACAACGCCCGTCCGAGCACCACCTCCGAGTCGCCGTAATGCGGCGCTGTGTCGAACAGGTCCACTCCCGCGTCGAGCGCGGCGACCACCGTCAGATCGGCTTCGTCCTGCGAGATCTCGCGGTAGGCGCTGCCGAACGGCGCTGTGCCGAGTGCGAGCTCGGGAACGAACAGACCGGAAGCGCCCAGTGGCCGTGTGATCATCTGCTCGTCCTCCACATTTGTCTGCACACAGTCGGTTCCGAATCCGGCCATGGCGCACCGGATCGCGTCCAACGGCGGTGGCGCCCGAGTCGCCGGAGGTCATTGGCCCGACCACCTTCGGCACCGGGAACATGCGCGGGCCGTGCCCAGGAAAAGGGTCCGGTCTCTGACATTACCGCGTCGATCATCGGAGACGAATGGCAGGTCTCGTCGCGCCGCTACCTCTCCGGAACTTCCACCCGCCGAACGCTTCATGGCGGCCAGGGCTCACGCCGCGACCGCGGCCACTGCCACCGCGCACATCGGAGATCCCGCGAAGCGCCGCCGGTGTCGCGGTGTGCCAGGGTGCGGGCGTGCACCTTGAGGCGGGCGCGGCCGCGCCGTCAGGTAACCAGGCCGCTCCCCGAGACCTGAGGAAGTGATTGTCCTTTCACGTGGGCCAATTCGGCCAGGAATTGCCGTCGCCGGTGATTGGCGAAGATTCGTGCCGACGCCGACAGCACGCACGCGACCCCCGCGATCAGGGCGTAGCCCATGATGGCTCTTGTAAAGACGTCATCGGAGCTCGGCCGGGTCGCGCCGTACCGCAGCATGTAGGTCCCGAGCCAAGCGAGCCCGACGCCCAGGACCAGACGAAGGATCCACGGCTGCTGCTTGGGCTCGGCCAGGAGCATCGACTGGTTCCGCTGTCGCCCTTTGACCAATCGCTGGACCCATAACGTGATGATCAGCGCGGCGACCAGCATTCCGAAGTAGACGTCACCCCGAGATGACACGTAGGGCATGGCCAGTCCGATTGCGCCGTAGAAGCCCAGTAGGAACGTCGTCTCGCTCAGGTCGGCCGTTGGATTGCGCTTTTCCTCGGCTGCGTTCAGCAACGCCTCGTAGCGCGTGGCGGCCGGCTGCGGGACCTCCGGGGCGTTGACCAGCTTTGGCGCCTCCGTGATCGTGTCGCCCCGCTTGGCCTCCGGGAACAGCCGATCCAGCTGCTCGGCCGCCTGCATGCCGGCCACCTCGAGGGCGAGCGCCTGTTGCAATGGTGTTGCCTTGAAGTCTGTCGTCGAGATTCCCAGCGGTGCGCTGAGTCGGACGGCCTTGTCTACTTGAGAATCGAATCCGACCCAGGCCGGCACACCGGGACCTACCGACAACGCGGCTCGGATCGACGGCATCCCGCAGTCCAGCCCTTCCGGGGCCAGCCGAAGGGAGACGATCACGCTCACCACGCACAGGACGATCACCATGGCGAGGCCGCCGAAGGACACCAATGTCCACAGGGTCCGGAACGGCTCGACCAGTTCAGTCATCTGCGGAGATTCCCGGTAGCGAGTCCAAAAGGTGGGGATCGCAACGATCGCGGCGATCGGTAGGACGACGCCGACGACGAGTCGAAGCCCAGTCCAGGTCAGTAGCGCACCGAGCAGTCCCATCCGGCGGGCGCTGCCGTGGTCGAACGGAGAGATCGCTGGCGAGAGTTCGGTGATGGCCCTGTTGGTTCCATCGACCTGGACCGGTGCACGGGCCGGCCAGATCAGTTCGCCGGACTCGTCCCGGTCCGCGTGAGACACTCGACTCGATCACGAACCCGAGAATCCGTTCAGGATCGGTCGACGCCAGACCGTGGTACGCGCGAAACGACGGATCCGCGAAGACGAAACGCGGGTAGTTCGCCCACGCTCCGCCATCGACCAACCTGTGAACCGACGCCCGATCATTCTCCGTGACGGCCACTCGACGCGGTCGCATCGCAATCGGAATGGCCGACGAAGCGACGACCGCGGCACTCACACCAAAGGCCGGACTCGTGACGTGATTGAAGACGACAGGTTGCGCCGTCGCGAGATCCATGGCGACAACATTGAGTTCTATTCCGGACCACTGGTAGAGCTCGGCGAACGTCAAAGCCCCGTCGGCAACGCGATTCGGCATCGTGGCGACCAGGGTCCGCTCCAACCATTTCTCGAGGCCCACTGTGCGGAACAGACTCCGGTCCCCCGACGATCTCAACGACCCGAACCAATTCTTCCGGACGGTCAAAAGCCCTTCGCTGGCGAGTCTTGTCAACTCATCGGGCGCGTACCCCGCGGCGATCAGAGCGGCGGTGATCGCGCCGGCCGACGAACCCGCGACCGCGGCGAACCAGAGCCCCCGGGCGCGCAATTCGTGCAGGGCGGCGCAATAGACGACACCCTTCGCGCCACCGCCCTTGAAGACCCCCAGTAATCGGCCGGTTACCTCGGGATATCCGATTGAAGGGTCCATTCGCCTGTCCTTCGCGCTCGAAAATGCACCGTGCCGGGGCCGCAGCCTACTTCGGTCCTCGCCCGCAGGCATGCCGATGTGACCGGAAGTTCTTTCAGTTCTGCGTTGCCTTCCAGCCGCTCACAGTGGAATCGGGCGCCTCGCCGGTCGGCCAATTGACACGCCATGCAGAGTGCCCCGGCTCACAGAAGTTCGACCACAGGTTCACGGCCTCGCCGAGCTGCGGGACGATGTCCGCCGGGGTCGGCATTGCCTCGATCCCGGCCCGGATCCGGTTCGCGACATCCCGCACCGACGCGGCCGGATCGAGCAGAGCGATCACCGCCGCAGCGATCGCGCCCGGCTCCTTCTGCTCGCTGAGCAACGCGAGACCGGCGCGCCTTTGCCCGACAGGCGCGCGCACATCGACCAGCACCACATCGGGTCGGTGACTCGTGACGAGCGGTGGGGCCACGCGCCAGTCGTCGGCCCATGCAACGACGTCGATATCGTTTGCCTGCAGTACTGCAGCAAGCCCATCCGTGATAGGCGGTTGCGATCTCGTCCAACCGGTCACGACCGCGATCCACGCATCCGCGAACAGGATCGGTTCTCGGGCATCGTGCGTGCGGCACTGTGTCGATCGGTGGTGCCGGGCCGGGTAGGCCGGTTCAATGCGGCTTGGCGTAGGCAAGGGGCCTGCCGCCCAGCTGGGCGGCGTGGGGGTGACCGCACAACATCGTGGGTGTGCGGCGTTCTTCGGAGACCATCAGTGTCTCGTCCGCCGCCATCCGGCCTTTCCCAGCTCCTCGCTGTCTCAGCGACCGCCGCAGGTGCCGTCGACAGCTTCGCTCCGACGCTGGCCGAGCCTGCCGAGAAGAAAGCCCGTGCAACGAGCCGAGCGCTGAGGAATTGCGCGACCCGACCACCATGCAGGGGCGGCCCCGCAACCGTTCCGGTGGTCACTCCGGCGCCACGAATGACGTGACGCGCCTTGATACCTCCTCGGGCTGTTCGAGATAGGCGAAGTGTCCGCAGTGCTGGACGACCATCAGACGGGCGCCGGGGATCGCGTCGGCGATATGGCGCGCGGCGCCAAGGGGTACGAAGTCGTGGTCGCCGTGGATGATCAGCGTGGCTACGTCAACGCCCCGCAGAAGAGGGATCAGGTCGTAGCCAGCGCGGGACCACGTCTGTTTGTAAAGCCGATCCTCGATCGCTCGCGCGACGACGATGCCCTCCGTGCTGAACTCCGACCTGAGCCGTCCTACCAGGGCGTCGAGTAGATCGGGGTTACGCAGCGTCGTGCCGTAGTGGATGCGGTAATACTCGGCCTCGGTCTCGGCGTCGCCCGCAAGAAACTTGGGGTCGGTTCTTAGGGCGGTCATCTGCTCGATCTCCCCGGGAGATCTGCTGCTGGCCAATTCCGCTCGGAAACTGAGGGCATCAGCACGCGATGCGGGCGCAGTGTTCATCAGGATCAGGTGGGAAACCCGTTGGGGATGACGGATCGAGTACTCCATCGCCAGCAGCGCTCCCCATGAATGCCCGAGCACGGCGATCGATCCGAGTCCCAGCCGCTCGCGGACCCGATCGAGGTCAGCGATCTCGGACGCCATCGTGACCTCGTAGTCCAGCGGTCCGCAGAACGACCGCCCGCGTCCGCGCTGGTCGTAGTACACGAGACGAAACGAGCCCGCCAGACGATCCATCTCGGGCAGCAGGTATGCGTGGTTGAAGTCGGGACCTCCGTGGACGACGACGATCGGCGACCCGAGGCCGATGTCCCGGACATACAGTTGAGCAGTCCCATCGCCCAAGAAGAACTCGCGAACGGTCATCTCCACCTAGCCTTTAGGAACCAGTGTCACCGACAGCGCCGGGATGAGTCCCTGGGCGATCGGGTCGAGAGTGAAGGAACGCCTGTGGCGAGGTGGCCATCGGCGGGATCATCGGAAGACACCGCCGACCAGGGTGATCAGCACCGCCGCCGCGGTCATGGCGAATACCGCTCGTCGGATCCGCCGAATGTGACGACCGGTTGGCCACCCCAGCACGACCAACGCCAACAACGGCAGCACCAGATACCGGCCAGGTCAACTCAAAGGCCCCGCTTCATTCGGCCAGGCGGCGGACGACAGCGCGTATCGTCGACGCGGCCGGGTGGCCGAGTTCTTGCTGATCAGCATGAAGCTCGCCGTGGTCTTGATCGGGTTCGGTGGTCCCCGTGGTCACCACCCGGAGCGTCCACAGGTGAGTCAAGCCCTGGCAGGCCGGGCCGTCTCAGGACTGAGCCTTTCCTGCCATCCAGCAGCCGGTGCACGCGAAGCCGTCGCGGCCCGCCGAACGCGATCGGCCTGATCATCTGGGCGGTGATCGACCGATGATCGGCTACTGCTGGTGCCCCGCAGCGGGCGGGTGCTCTGGAGACCGGAAGCTGACCCACGGCCGTGGCGGGCAACGCGGACAGCGGCTCCATACCGTCGGGCCGACGATCCCGACGCAGCGACCTCGGGCGGCCGGGTCAGGTGAGCGGCCGCTCTGCCAACGCAGTCCGCCGGGGCCGGCATGCGGCTACCCGTCAGCCGGCCGCCGAGCGTCGAGTGGTTTGCTACGAAGCCGCTTCCGGCGCCGACACCGTGGGGTTGACGGAGGAGTGGCCGGGTTTCTCGGCACCGAGGGTGCTGGACCCGGGGGCGGGGACCAAGTGCAGTCTGGCGATGATTTCGGCGACTTCTTCGGCCGGCTTGCGACCGACCTCGACGACGAGCGTGTTCTCGTTGGGCCCTGGCGGCTCGAGGGTGGCGATCTGGGAATCGAGCAATGATGTGGGCATGAAGTGATCGCTCCGGGCGGCCAGTCGTTTCGCGATCTCGGCCTTCGAGCCGGCGAGGTGGACGAAGACGACGTTGTTTGCCCTGATCCGTTCGCGGTAGCTGCGTTTCAGGGCCGAGCAGGTGATGATTCCGGGGACCCCCGCCGAGACATGTTCGTGGATCCACGACGCGACGGTGTCCAACCAGGGCCACCGGTCCTCGTCGGTCAGTGGCTGCCCGGCAGCCATCTTCTCGATGTTCGATTCCGGGTGCATGTCGTCGCCCTCCTCCAGGTCCCAGCCCAGTTGACCGGCGAGAATGCCGGCGACCGTTGACTTGCCGGATCCGGAGACACCCATGATGACGAGAACCGGTTGGGGCCCGACTCGATCGGCGTTGGTCATTTCACTGGCTCCCATCAGATGAAGATGCTGAGCAGGAGCACACCACCGAGACCGCAGACCGAGATGAGGCACTCCATCACCGTCCAGGTCTTCAGGGTCTGCCCGATGCTGGTGCCCAGGTATCCCTTGACGAGCCAGAAGCCGGCGTCGTTGACGTGCGAGAGGAACAGTGAGCCGGCGCCGATCGCGAGCACCATCAGGGCGACGTGGGGGGTTGTCAGATCGGCGGCGACCGGTGCGAGGATGCCGGCCGCGGTGACGGTCGCGACTGTTGCCGATCCGGTTGCGACCCGGATGAGCACCGCGACCACCCAGGCCAGGAACAGCACGGACAGCGAGCTGCCCTCCACCGCGTCAGCTATGACCTGACCGATGCCGGTGGTGATCAGGACCTGCTTGAAACCGCCGCCGGCGCCGACGATGAAGACGATGCCCGCGATCGGGGGAAGCGACTTCTCCAGGGTGTCGGCGATGGCGTCACGGTTCATCTTGCCGCCGCGCCCGAGGATGAAGATCCCGGCGATGACCGCGATACCGAGCGCGATCGCAGGAGTACCGAGAAAATCGATGACCGACTTGGCCGGCGACTTCGAACCCGTCCAGACGATATCGGCGAGCGCGGCGAGAAGCATGAGCACTACCGGGATCAGGATGCTGATCAGGGCAGCGATGAAAGCAGGACGAGGCCTGTTCTCGTCAGCTCCCTCGTCCTCGGCCGTGACGAAAAGAGCGGGTACCGGCACCGGCGCCCACCGCGCCGCCACATTGCTGAACAGCGGACCTGCGATGATCACCGCAGGGATGGCGACCAGGATCCCGAGCGCGAGGGTGAGACCGAGATTGGCCCCGAGCGCGCTGATCGCGACCAGCGGTCCCGGGTGCGGCGGGACGAAACCGTGCATCGCCGAAAGACCGGCCAGCGTCGGAATAGCGATCCGCATCAGCGGCAGGCCCGATCGCCTGGCGACGAGGATGATGACGGGCATCAGCAGGACAAGGCCGACCTCGAAGAACATCGGCAGCCCGATCAGTGCGCCGACCAGAGCCATCATCCAGGGCAGGGCCCGCACACTCGACCGGCTGACCAGGGAGTCGACGATGCGATCGGCGCCGCCGGAATCGGCCAGCAGTTTGCCGTACATGGCGCCGAGTCCGATCAGGATGCCGACTCCGCCCATCGTGTCGCCGAAGCCCTTGGCGAAGGCCGCGACGGAACCCGTTCCGCCCAGGCCGGCAGCGAGACCCACCCCGATCGCGCCGATCATCAACGCGAGGAAGGCATGCAGCTTGGCCCAGGTGATCAGGATGACGATCACCGCGATGCCGCCGATGGCGGCGAGGATCAGCTGCGTATTGGTGCCGGTGGGCACGATCGGGTCGGGGGCCAGCATCAGCGACGGCACGGTCATCGGACACTCCCGGGGGTCGGGCCGAACACCGCTGTCCGGCGGATCGGAACCGGCTGACTGCCGGAGACGAGCGCAACGCGCGATCAGGTGACCTGTGGGATCGTGTCAATTGTCAGTGACGATAGCCTGCCAGAGTTCTTGCCATGCGGCTCGATGGCGTCGCATCCGCCATCCAGTTCAGGGATCGTGCCGTGCGAACGGTGCTGCGGTCCCGGAAGGTCACCTGTTGGCTGAGCGTGCAGGGGTTTGACCATCAGCATTGCAACTCAGGCGGGGGATGACCGTACTCGCGGCCGGTTGGCCCAGTCGACCGGCACGGACGCTGCCGCTCTGGCCGACTCCGCTCCGTCGTCTCAGTTCCGACGACGGCCTGGTCGCGGTCCGGTATGACGTGGACCTGCTGGGCAACAGCGATTCTCTGCTCCTGAGATGTCGGTGTGGCCGGGACCCGTTTGAATCCTATGAAGCAGCCGAGGCTTTGGTCTGCGGCGGATGTCAGGTTGAGTCCATAGGCTTGGTGTACCGACGACGTCGGTGAGATGACAGTGGGTCGGGTGGAGGCGTTCCTACGGAGCATTGACCCCCGCCACGGCCAGGCATCGGCCCGGCTGGCACGCAGTGTGCTGTCCGGCATGTTCGCCCTCGCTGCCCGACACGATGCGGCCCCTGAGAAACGTCGTGAGGGACTCTGCAGCCGTCCGTGTGGACAGCAAGGAAGTACGTGCACTGACCGTGGCCGAAGTTCGCGCTCTGCGAGCGAGCCTGCGGGCGGAAGCGCGGGCAGTCCGAGCCGATCTTCCGGACCCTGTCGTATGCTCGCCACCGGAGCCCGGATAGGCGAGGTGCTCGCGTTACGTTGGCCCGACGTCGATCTGCACAGCGATCCACCGACGCTGAGCATCTCCGGAACCGTCATCAGGGTGCGGGTCAGGGTCTGGTGATCCAAGACCATCCCAGGTCCACCGCATCTCGCCGTCGGCTTCGGATTCCGGGCTTTCTCGTCGATGTGCTGCGCCGACGGCAGGCCGAGGAGCTGGTCAGCAGCACCCATGAGGTGATCTTCGGTTCCGCGGTAGGAACCCTCCGGGATCCGACCAACTTTCGCGATCAGTGGCGCGCAGCCCGCGCCCGGCTCGGCATGGAGTGGGTCGTCCCCCACACGTTCCGCAAGTCCGTCGCAACCGTTCTCGCCACCGTTGACTCCAGCCGAACCGCAGCCGACCAGCTCGGCCACGCCGGCACTGCGGTCACCGAGCGGCACTACGTTGCACGCACCCACGAAGGCCCGGACGCCAGGGCGATCCTCGACCGGTTCCACACCGACGGCGATCAGCCACCGGCCGCGAACGGCGAGCCGGAACACGCCCCGTCTCCGCGAAAGCGTTGAGTCTCCGTTGAGTTGGGCCTTTTGGATCATGAAACGACACAGCCCCTGACCTGGATAAGTCCAGGTCAGGGGCTGTGCGATAGTAGCGGGGGCAGGATTCGAACCTGCGACCTCTGGGTTATGAGCCCAGCGAGCTACCGAGCTGCTCCACCCCGCGTCGGCGGTACCACCACTCTATCAACTGGTGGCACCGCCTCCAAATCGCCGGCCGTCCGACTAGCCGCCGCTGGAGCTTGCGGTGGTTGCGGGTGTGCTGCCGCCCGTCGTCGCTGACGTCGACCCCACGACGTTCTGGCCGGCAATGGTCAGGTAGTTGTTGACCGCGTCCTCGAGCTTCTGGGTGGCGGCGCCGATCTTGCCGAGGTCCTGGGACTTCTTGGCGTCGTCCAGTTCCTGCACGGCGGCGTCCATCGCCTTCACCGCTTCCGCCTCGTTGGCCGGCATCGGCCCGGTGCTACCTGGCGGCGGCGTCACCGACACAGATGTCGGCGGTGGAACGCTCTGACCGGCCGTCGAGGATCCCGGAGTACCCGTCCCACCGCCCTCCGGCAGTGCGGCGGGCACGGCATTCTTCAGCGCCGCTTCCAGGCTGGTCCCGACACCCACCTGTCCGGCGTACCAGACCAGCACCCGGCTCAACTGCGGGTACGGCGAGGCCGTCGACTGGCCCTGGATGTAGAACGGCTCAACGTAGAGAAGTCCCTCATTCACCGGTAGCGTCAACAGGTTTCCGAAGATGACCCTGGTGCCGCCCTGATTTTGGGCAAGGGTCACCAATGAGCTCACTTCCTGGGTTGTTCGGAACAGGGTCTGCACCTGTGCCGGCCCGGGTGTCTGGGTATTGGTGGGTAGTCGGAGCACGGTGAGCTTCCCGTAATCCTCGGGATCGGAGGCGGCCGAGAGGTAGGCCGACATGAACTCCCGGGCGTAGCCGGTCAGCACGCTGGTCAACTCGAACTGCGAGGACTCCATCCCGGGCAGCCGCACCTGCAGGTAGTACGGCGGCTGCGGCAGGCTCGGGTCGGACGTCGGATCGCCGGGGATCTTCCAGAAGCCCGCGTTGTTGAAGAAGTCGACCGAGTTGTCGACGTTGTACTTGACCAACAGATTGCGCTGCACCTCGAAAAGGTCCTCGGGATAACGGAAGTGCGCCCGCAGGTCGTCGGAGATCTCACTCGACGGCCGGATCAGCCCCGGGAACACCCCCTCCCACGCAGTGAGCACCGGGTCCTTGTCGTCCACCTGGTACAGCGTCACGGTGCCGTCGTAGGCGTCGACGGTCGCCTTCACCGAGTTCCGGATGTAGGAGATCTGCCGGTTCTGCTGGGTCCCGCTGCGCGAGGACAGCGAATTGTTCGTCGCGTCGCCGAGCGCGATGGCCTGCGCGTACGGATAGTTCTCCGCGGTCGTGTAGGCGTCGACGATCCAGACGATCCGGCCGTCCACCACCGCCGGGTAGGGCTTGGTGTCGGTGGTGAGGAACGGCGCGGCCATGCTCACCCTGGTCCGCGGATCGCGGTAGTACAGGATCTTGGAGTTGTCGTTGATGCCGCTGGAGAACAGGAAGTTCATCTCGCCGTAGTTGGTGGCGAACACCAGGCGCTGGAACAGGTTCCCGAGGGAGACGCCGCCCTTGCCCTGGTAGGTGTAGTAGTCGTCGTTCGTCTCCCGCTCCCGGGCCGGGGTGCCCTGGTCGGTGCCGACGATCGCGTAGTCCGTGGTCAGCTGCCCGTAGTAGACGCGCGGCTGGTCGACCTTGATCTTGCCCTTCTGCGAGACGTCGGACACGGTGTAGTCGGGGTAGCCGTTGACGACCGTGTTCGCCGGGGCGGCGACAAAACCGTCGCCGTGGGTGTAGACCATGTGCCGCTGGATCCAGTCGGTCTGCTGGCCGGCCAGCCCGTTGGCGTTCAGCTCCCGGACGGCGACCACGTAGTCCTGGGTCTTGCCGTCGATGGTGTAGCGGTCGACCGAGAGCTGGTCCGGGAAGCCGTACCAGTTCTTCAGCTGCTGCTGCTGGGTGAAGGTCGGCGACAGCACGTTCGGGTCGAGCAGCCGGGCGTTGGGGACCGTGTCCTTGTCGTTGAGGACCTCAGACGGGTCGCCGGTGACCGATGCAGCGAAGTCCTTGTAGGTGACGTCGTCACCGCCGATGCCATACGCGTCCCGGGTCGCCGCGATATTGCGGGCGATGTACGGCGGCTCCTTGGAGTTGCCGTTCGGGTTCACCACGACCTTCTGCAGGATCAGCGGCCAGACGCCGCCGATCAGCACGCTGGAGAGGACGAGCAGGGCCAGCGCGATACCCGGCAGCTTGACCGACCGCAGGAATGCGCCGACGAAGAAGCCGACCGCGCAGATCGCCGCGATACACATCAGGATGATCTTCGCCGGCAGTACGGCGTTGACGTCGGTGTAGTTGGCGCCGGTGAAGATGCCGCTGCGGTTGGAGAACAGCAGGTCGTACCGGTCGAACCAGTACTGCACGGCCTTGATCAGTACGAACACACCGATCAGCACGGAGAGCTGGACGGTGGCCTGGGAGGTGATCCGGCGACCGGGACCGGACAGCCGGACCCCGCCGAACAGGTACTGCGTGACGAGCACCGCGATGAAGCAGATGGCGGTGATCACGAACAGCCAGCCGAGAATCATCTGCAGGAACGGCAGTCGGAACACGTAGAAGCCGACATCGTGGCCGAACTGCGGATCCGCGGTGCCGAAGTCCTTGCCGTTGATGAACAGCTGCACGGTCGTCCAGTCGCTCTGCGCCGACAGCCCGCAGATGACGCCGATCAGGCCGGAGATCCCGATGGAGAACAGCTTCGGACGTGAGGTGATGACGGTCCGGTACGGGGCCAACGGGTCGACCTCGGCCGCCGTCGGCACGAACACCGGCCGCGACCGGTAAGCCAGCACCAGGGACAGGAAGACCAGTCCACCGGCACCGATCGCGGCGATCAGGAACAGCACGATCCGGCTCACCGCCTGGGTGGCGAACACCTGGGTGTGGCCCACCTCGCCGTACCAGAGGTAGTCGATGTAGATGCTGACGAATTGGAACCAGATGATCGCGAGCGCGGCCAATGAGGCCAGCACGATCAGTACCCGCTTTGCCCGCTTGGACATGGTCGGGATACCGATGGGGGGCCGGTTGGCCACGGAAGATCTCCTTGCAGTCGTCGCACAGCAGCGCCGATCGCGGGCCGTCCTGCTGCGGACTCGACCCACGGGATGCGGACACCGATCACGGCCCCGGACGGACCGGGGCTGATCCCTCAACTCTACGGGTGGCGTCCGGGTTCCCCGGGACCGCTCAGAGCGCCGAACTGATGCAAGGATCGAGACATGACGCCGCCACCCGAGTCACCCGACCTGCCGGGGCCAGGGCTGCCCGGCACCGACGGGGCCAGCGCGCCGGACTGGTGGGAGGATGCCGACCTGGCGACTGCGGTCGCCGAGGTCGAAGAGTTCGCCGCCGCCGCCGGGTGGGACGCGCCCGCGCAGATGTTCGCCCTGGTTGCAACCGCCGACCTCGTTGCGGCCGAACCCGGCCTCGCCGACTCCCTCGGCGGGGTCTACACACCGATCGCCCAGGACCCGCTGCCCGTCGGCGAACTCTCCGACGCCCTTGACCAGATCTCCTGGCCGGACGAGGTGGCAGGCTGCGTCCTGGTGCAGGAGATCCTGGTGCTTCCCCCGGAGGCCGGCCGGGAACTGTCCGACGATCCGGCGACAGCGGCCGGCCAGGCCGCCGAGCACCCGGACCGGACCGAGGCCCGTCTGGTCGCCGGTGTGCTCCGCGGCACCCGCGGCGGCGCCTGCCTGCTACGCCTCCGCGGCGAGAACGCCGAGACCCCCCTGCGCGGAGCGGATCTGGCGCCCAACCTGCTCACCGCGCTGAGGATGACCTTCGAGGACTGACCCAGCGGGTCCCACGCGTCAGCAGCCGGGTGGGGTACCGCCGGCGGCGAGCGTCTTCAGTGCCGTCATCGCCTCGTCGAGCGTGCCGACCTTCACCAGCTGCAGCCCGGCCGGGATCCTGGTGACCGCCTCCTGGCAGTTCGGCTCTGGAACCAGGAACACCGATGCGCCGGCGTCCCGTGCGGAGATCATCTTCATCAGGATGCCCCCGATCGGGCCGACCTTCGGGGAGTCCGCAGGGTTCGGCTGCAGGTCGATCTCTCCGGTGCCCGCCACGAACCTGCCGTCGGGCAGGTCCCCCGGCGAGAGCTTGTCGATGATGCCGAGGGTGAACATCAGTCCGGCCGATGGTCCGCCGATGTCGGCGAGCGAGATGGTGATCGTGAACGGAGCGACCGGGCGATCGGTGGGGACGATGCCCAGGTACCCCCGACCGTTCTTGTCCGGCCGCTCGCCGAGGGTGACCTTGACGTCCATCGGCTTACCGTCGCGCACGATCGACACCGTAACCACCTGACCCGGGACCGTGCTGCCCAGCGCCGCCACCAGGCTGGCCGAATCGGTCACCTTGGTCTGGTCGATGGCGGTGATCTGGTCCTGGGGTTGGAGCACGCCTGCACTCGGGCTGCCGGCGGGGATGTCGCCGGCGTAGACGACAGACGGGTAGTTCAAGTAGCGCAGGGCGGCGATCTCGGCGTCGGACTGCGAGTCGCGGAACATCTGCGCATTGGCCTCGTTCACCTGCTGAACGGTCTGGTTCGGCGGGAAGAACTCCTCCCGCGGGACGACCGAGTAGTTGCCGGTCGCCCACAACCCCAGGGCCGCGAACAAGGTCATGTGGTCCTTGATCGAGATCGTGGTCATGTTGAGGTGGCTGTCCGGATAGCTCTCGTCGACCGATGCCGGGATGCCCTCGCCGCTGAACGAGATCACCTCGGTGCCGTTGACGCTGCCCAGTGTGTTGTAGGTGACACCCGGACCCACCGCCACGTACGGGATGGGCACCGCTGCGCCCACAGCGATCAGGGCAGCGCTCAGCACCGAGCCGACCAGCACGGTTCGGCCGCGCAGCGACAATCCGGTAATCCACGACATGGCACCCGAGAGTATGCGGTGCGTACCGTGGTGCCATGACTAACATGCCGTTCGGCTTCTCCGCCGGCGACGACGACGACCCTTCGCGACCCGCCGTACCGGGTATGCCGGGTCAGCCACCGGGCGGCTTCGATCTGAGCCAACTCGGCAACATGCTCTCCCAGCTGGGCCAGATGATGTCCCAGGCCGGTCCGTCCTCCGGTCCGGTCAACTACGACCTGGCCAGGCAGTTGGCCACCTCCCAGGTCCCGGCGTCGCACCCCGCCTCGTCCGTCGACGTCAAGGCGGTCGCCGCCGCCGTCGATCTGGCCGAGGTGTGGCTCGACGGCGCGACGTCGTTCCCCGCCGGAGTGCGGACCAGCACTGCGTGGACGCCCCGGCAGTGGATCGAGGCGACCATGCCGACCTGGGAGAAGCTCTGCAGCCCGATCGCGGAGCGGGTCTCCCAGGCCTGGGTCGAGGGTCTGCCGGAGCAGGCGAGGGCACAGGCCGGGCCGCTCCTGGCGATGATGGGCTCGATGGGCGGAATGGCCTTCGGATCCCAGCTGGGCCAGGGACTCTCACAGCTCGCCGGCGAGGTGCTGACGTCCACCGACGTCGGCCTGCCGCTGGGTCCGGATGGCACGGCCGCGCTGCTCCCGGTGGCCATCGCCGAGTTCGGCAGCGGGCTGAACCTCCCGGAGGACCAGGTCCGGCTCTTCCTGGCCGCCCGCGAAGCCGCCCACCACCGGCTGTACGCCGGGGTGCCGTGGCTGCGGGACAAGATCCTTTCGCTGATCAAGGACTACGCCGGGGCGATCTCGGTGGACTTCTCCGCGATCGAGGAACTCGCGTCCTCGATCGACCCCAGCGACCCGGCGGCCATCGAGAGCGCCCTGGGCCAGGGCATGTTCGAGCCGAAGATCACCGCCGGTCAGGAGGCCGCGATGGCCTCGCTGGAGACCCTGCTGGCGCTTGTCGAGGGCTGGGTCGACACCGTGGTCGCCGAAGCGGTCGGCGAACGGCTGCCCGGCGCAGCGGCGCTGCGCGAGACCATGCGCCGCCGCAGGGCGGCCGGTGGTCCGGCGGAGCAGACCTTCGCCACCCTGATCGGGCTGGAGCTGCGGCCTCGACGGTTGCGGGCGGCGGCCGAGCTCTGGCAGGCGATCGGCGACTCACGAGGCACCGACGGCCGGGACGCGCTGTGGGCGCACCCCGACCTGCTGCCGTCCGGTTCCGATCTGGACGATCCGGCCGGCTTCGTCGACCGGGACCGACAGTTCAGCGAGCTGCTGGCCGGGCTCGGTGACTTCGACACGCCCGCCGACCTCGAGGCCCGCCTCGACGAGGCGGCCGCGCGGCCGGCCGGTGCCGAGGCTGCGGAATCCGACGGCGCAGACGACTCCGCCGAAGGATCCTCCGGCGACCCCGCTCCCGACGACAATCCACCCCGGCCGGTCTGAGGCCGGACAACGGGCTCAGGCCGAGCTGGACGGCCGCCACAGGTCGATGCCGGATTCGACCGCATGGTGCTCGATCGTGGCGAGTTCGTCGTCGGTGAAGTCGAGCCGATCCACGGCGGCGACGTTGTCCTCGAGCTGGGTCACCGACGACGCGCCCACCAGCACCGAGGTCACCCGCTGATCCCGCAGCGCCCAGGCCAGGGCCATCTGCGCCAGCGTCTGGCCCCGACCGGCCGCGACCGTGTTGAGTTCGCGGATGTGTCCGACAGCGGTGTCGGTGAGCAGGCCCTGCGAGAGCGAGCCATCCCTGGCCGCCCGGGAATCCTCCGGAACGCCGTTCAGATAGCGCGACGTGAGCATCCCCTGGGCCAGCGGCGAGAAGGCGATGCAGCCCACCCCCAGCGGACCCAGGCTGTCCAGCAGTCCGTGCTCGATCCAGCGGTTGAGCATCGAGTACGACGGCTGATGGATCAGCAGCGGGGTCCCCATCTCGGCGAGGATCTTCGCGGCGCGCTCGGTGCGCTCCGGCGAATACGAGCTGATCCCGGCGTACAGCGCCCGGCCCGAGGCGACCGCGGTATGCAGCGCCCCCATGGTCTCCTCGAGCGGCGTATCCGGGTCCACCCGGTGCGAATAGAAGATGTCGACGTACTCCAGACCCATCCGGGCGAGCGAGGCATCCAACGAGCCCAGCAGATACTTGCGCGAGCCGAAATTGCCGTACGGACCGGGCCACATGTCATAGCCGGCCTTGGTCGAAATCACCAGTTCATCGCGGTAGGGGCGGAAGTCCTCCGCGAAATGCCGGCCGAAGTTCTCCTCCGCGCTGCCATAGGGCGGCCCGTAGTTGTTCGCCAGGTCGAAATGCGTGACGCCGAGGTCGAAGGCCCGTCGCAGGATCTGCCGTTGGGTGTCGAAATCGTTGACGTCGCCGAAGTTCTGCCAGAGGCCCAGCGACACCGACGGGAGCAGCAGTCCGCTCCGGCCGGTGCGGCGATAGGGCATGCGGTCGTACCGCTCATCGGCGGCGAGATAGGTCATGAGCGGCAGTCTGCCACCGGGCGGCCGTGCGGTTGACCCCCGTGCCGACCTCGGAGCCGACACCCGCGATCCCCTCTGCGGGCTCGCCTCCCGGCGGGGGCACTCACCTGCGGGTACGGTGATGCCGGTTCCGGTTGAGCGCGAGTTCCGCGCCGAACCGGTCACATTCCGCCCGGAGGGTGCACCGGCGGGCGGCCGTCGAAAGGGAGTGCCATGGCCGAGACCTACAACGGCTACTGCGTCAAGTGCAAGGAGAAGCGCGACTTCGAAGGAGAGGTCGCCGAGACCAACGGACGTCGAATGGCCAAGGGCATCTGTCCCGTCTGCGGCACCAAGATGAACAGGATCCTCGGCAAGGCCTGACCTGCAGCAACCTGCCGGTGGCGGGCGGCAGGCGCACCGCGTTGTGGACAACTGCGACCCGGTGCGCCGCGGCCTGTCACCCTTGGCCTCGTCCGAGGCACAAGGGGGCGGCATGGCCGAGCGCACCGCAACCGGAGGTACCGCGGCCACCGGCACCGCGACACCGGAAGGTGTCTACCAACTCTCCCGCGGCGTCAGCCTGATCGACCGCGGCGACGACGGACTGCAGATCGGCATCGATCCGCCGCGCTGCCTGGTCCTCAAACGAGCTCCCGCGGAATCCGCACAGCTGTTGCGCTCGCTGGACGGCCGAACCTCGTTGGCCGAGGTGATCAGACAGCACCGGGCGGACCCCCGGATCTGGTACGACGTGCTCCCCCGATTGGTCGAAGCCGGACTCGCCCGGTCGGCGGACCGACCGGCCGACCCGGACCCGCTGCTGCTCGCCGAGCACCTCGAGCTGAGCCACCGGCACGGACCTGCGGAGGCCGACCGGCTGCTGCGGATCCGGCAGGAGTCAACGGTGGCCGTGACCGGTTCGTCGCGGGTGGCCAACTGGGTGGCGCAGCTGCTCGCCGGAGCCGGTGTCGGTCATGTCCATCACCGACCGGACCGCGCCGTGCACAGCGCCGATCTGGCGTCGGGTCCCGGGCCGACACCCGGCAGCGGACTGTCCGACGAGGCCGTACTTGCCGGACGGCTCCGCCGCCAGATGCCGACCGTCCGGGTCCGGGCGCCGGCTCCGCAGATCTACCCGGCGCTGCACATCCTGGCCGGCGACGGCCCCGCCGACCCCGTCGCGGCGGCCGAGCTCACCACCGCCGGCATCCCGCATCTGCAGGTATGGGCGGGTCCGGGCGGTGCCGTCATCGGGCCGCTGGTCCTCCCCGGCCGGTCCAGCTGCCTGCACTGCGCGGACCTGCACCGGATCGAGGCCGATCCGTTCTGGCCGCGGATCGCCGCCGACCGGCGGGTCCGTCGGATGCCTCCGGCCACCGCGACCGCGGTGGCGGTGGCCGCGCTGGCCGTCCGCGAGGCGCTCGACCATCTGGAGGGGGTGCGACGACCCGATACGCTCGACGGGACCCTCGACTGGTCCGCGGCCACCGGAGCCAGACGACGGACCTGGGCGGTCCACCCGGAGTGCGGCTGCCGATCTGCAGTCCGGGACCAAAGCCCTGGGCCGATGTGAACTCGTCCGCCCCCCACCGGGCCGATCACCGGCCACGTGTGACGCTGGGTTCGCGGATCGGGTCGTGCGCGTGACCCGCCACCCGATTGCGCGCGTGGTTACGGCCCGGCCAGCTGCGCGGCGTCGGTGTCCGCTGCCACAATGGCAAGCGTGACCGACATCCCGAAGGGGCCGATCAACCGGACGGCCAAGCTCGCCAAGCTGCCGCTGTCCGCGGCCGGGCGGGTGACGCTCGGCTGGGGGCAGCGGATCTTCGGTGCCGACCGACAGGAGGTCACCGCCGCGGTGCAACGCCGCACGGCCGAGCAGCTGTTCGAGGTTCTCGGCACGCTCAAGGGCGGCGCCATGAAGTTCGGCCAGGCGCTCAGCGTGTACGAGGCGGCCATCCCCGACGAATACGCCGCGCCGTACCGGGAGTCCCTCACCAAGCTGCAGAACTCGGCGCCGCCGATGGCCACCTCAACGGTGCACCGGGTGATGGCCGAGCAGCTCGGCCGCAGCTGGCTGACCCACTTCGCCGACTTCGACGACGAGGCCGCCGCGGCGGCCAGCATCGGCCAGGTACACAAAGCGGTGTGGCACGACGGTCGCGAGGTAGCGGTCAAGATCCAGTACCCGGGAGCCGCTGACGCGCTGAAGGCCGACATGGCGCAGTTGTCCCGGATCGGCCCGTTGCTGGGCATGCTCGCCCCCGGGGTGCAGATGCGGCCGTTGCTGGCCGAACTCCGCGAACGGGTCATGGAGGAACTCGACTACGCCGCCGAATCCGACAACCAGCGGGCGTTCGCGGCTGCCTACGCGGACGACCCGGACATCCTGGTGCCGAAGGTGGTAGCCAGCGCGCCGAAGGTGATCGTCAGCGAGTGGATGGACGGCATCGGGATGAGCCGCATCATCACCTCGGGGTCCCGGGCCCAGCGCGACGAGTCCGGCCGGCTCCTCACCGAACTGCACTTCTCGGCGCCGGCCAGGGTCGGCCTGCTGCACGCAGATCCGCATCCGGGGAACTACAAGCTGACCGATGACGGCCGACTGGCCGTCATCGACTTCGGATCGGTGGCGAGGCTTCCGGGCGGCACCCCACCGATCATCGGCAGGGTGTCCCGGCTCGCGCTCGAGGGCCGTGCCGATGAAGTGCTCGCCGGACTGCGCGAGGAGGGCTTCATCCCGGACGGCTACTCCCCCGACCCGGTCGCCCTGATGAACTACGTCGCGCCGTTCGTCGAGCCGCTACGCCACGAGACCTTCCACTTCACCCGCGAGTGGATGCAGGCGCAGGCCGCCAGGATGACGGACCTGACCAGCACCGAGTCGAAGATGGCCCGCAACCTCGACCTCCCCCCGCACTACCTGATGATCCACCGGGTCACCTTCGGCTCCATCGGGGTGCTGTGCCAACTCGATGCCACCGCGCCATTCCGCGGGATCGTGACCCACTGGCAGCCGGGCTTCGCGGACGGCAGCTGAGGTTCTTCAGCGGGAGCTCACCACCACTCCTGCGGCAACCGGGACTCGATGGCGCGCAGGTGCTCTCGGGAACATCTTTCGCAGTACCAGATCTCGCCGCGGCGGCCGTCCAGTTCACGGATCCAGGTCACCGGCGGATCGTCGACGACAGTGCCGCAGTAACCACAGCTGGTCCGTCCCACCGGGATGGTCATGGCATCAGCCTACGCCGGGCCGGACGCCGGTCGGTCGGGTCAGAACTCCGACGAGATCCGAAGCAGCACAATGAGTCCAGGAACGCGTTCAAGCCTCCCGGCGGACCGGGAGGCTTGAACACGGGTGAACTTGTCGAGGACCGAAGGTGATCGCTCGGTCAGCGGAGGTGCACGACGAGCCTTACCGAGCAGCCTTGCGGGCCATCCGGCGGGCGGTGCGCAGTCGACGGGCCGCGCGGTAGAGCTCGGCATCCCGCTGCGCCTGGCGCATTCGGTCGCGAGCCAGATTTTCTACGAGCATAGACATGTCAATTCTCCGATTCATGGGTGCGGCCGTTGGCCGCGAGCTGGTGATGAGATCCCCGCCGATCCGACGGTAACCTCGGGCTTGCCGGGAAATGCTGAGGGACAACACATCCCGAGTGCAGATGGGCACTGCGACGGCGGTCATGCGGCGACCTTGCGGGGCCGGCCGCGGGGCCGCTTGCGGGCGATCACGACGCCGTGGTCGAAGATCTCCCCGCCCCAGACTCCCCAGGGCTCGTTCCGGTCGAGTGCGCCGGCCAGGCACGCTGCCCGCGCCGGGCATCCGCCGCAGATGACCTTGGCCTTCTCCAGGTCGTCCGGTCGCTCGGCGAAGAACAGGTCCGGGTCGCCGGAATGGCAGGGAAGGTCGTCGGTCAGGATCGGGTCGACCTCGTTGTTGATCAGCAAGCTGATCACTGCGCTCACCTCCGAATGGTGGGTTTGAGGGGTGTATGTGCGAGACCGGCCGGTCCCACACTGGCTAGGAGAGTGGGTAAGCGGGCCGGTGGATACACCAGAGCCGCGGTTCCTTTGCCCTCGAGTGAGGGGGAATCCGCGGCCGGAGGGGAGCTAGGACCTAAGCCTGAAGCTCGTCCCCGGTCCGACTGACGTTCGGGACGCCCACGAAGGCGACCACGCCGCTGCGCTTCCGCGCACCGACCATGACGACGTCCTGGATGCGCTCGCGCGCATCGCCGGCGGTCGGCATGCCGTAGTCACCAGTGGCGACGCCGGCGGTGCCGATCGCATCCTTGTTGAGGCTGATGAACACTTCGGCACCTCCTTCTCGTCGCGTCCCGGTCCTGTCGGATCGAGGGGGACGACAACCCCTTGGGGCCGCCATCCTGATTGTGTCCGAGCGTCTGGATCGGACGTGGAGAAGAGTATGCGTCGCCGGGCACCCCGTGCAACAGAATTGCCGGAATCTCTCGAAAAAAGTTCTGTGATCTTCTGCTGGCACCCCGGCATCGGGGCGACCAGTCCTGCACGGGACGTACCGCTTTCACAGTTGTACAGGCCAGAGCCATTGCCGGGCAACCTGTTTCCCGGGTTGCCGAGGGCTAGCGGGTGCGACTCACCATGTCGATGACCTCGGGCCCGTACTTGTCCAGCTTGGAACGCCCGATCCCGGGGATCGCGAGCAGCGCGGCGTCGTCGGTCGGTCGGCGTTCGGCGATGGCGAGCAGGGTCGCATCGGAGAACACCACGAAGGCCGGTACCGAGTCGTCCGCCGATCGCTGCCGCCGCCAGCCGCGCAGCGCCTCGACGAGTGCGGGGTCGGCGGTCGAGGGGCAGTTGCCGCAGCGACCGACCTTGATCTCCGCGTCGGTGCTCAGCCGGCCCCCGCAGATGCGGCAGCGGCCGGCAACCCTGGCGCGCCCGAGGGTGGCCGTCTCGGGTGCCAGGCCGGTGAGAAACCGGCTGCGCGGGCGGTTCCGGCGTCCGCCCTCGGTGCGCGACAGCGCCCAGGACAGGGCCAGCCGGGTGCGGGCCCTGGTGACGCCGACGTAGAACAGCCGGCGCTCCTCCTCGACCGCCTCCGGGGTGTCGGCGTGCTGGATCGGCAGAGTGCCGTCGGCCAGGCCCACCAGGAACACTGCGTCCCACTCGAGGCCCTTCGCGGCATGCAGGGACGCGAGGGTGACCCCGTCGGCGGCGGGTGCGTGCTGCGCCTCGGCCCGCTGGTCGAGCTCGCCGACCAGCGCGGCGAGCCCGGCTGTCGCATCCGCGTCCGCGAGCTCCTCGGCGATCCCGACCACCGCGAGCAGCGAATCCCAGCGGTCCCGCAACGCCCCGGCGGGGGGCGGATCGTCGGACAGGCCGGCCGCCTGGAGTACCGCACGCACCGCCGGAACCATCCCGTCCGGCAGCGGGTCATCACCGCGGGCGGAGGCCGCTGTCCGGAGCAGACCCATCGCCTGCCGGACCTCGGCCCTGGCGAAGAACCTCTCACCGCCGCGCACCACGTAGGGCACGCCGGCATCGCCCAGCGCCTTCTCGTACGCCTCGGACTGCGCGTTGATCCGGTAGAGCACCGCCATCGACGAGGCGGAGGCGCCACCCGCGATGAGCGCAGCGGCCTGCTGGGCGACCGCGGAGGCCTCGGCCGGCTCGTCAGGGTGCTCTGCGAAGGTCGCCTCGGGACCGTCCGGGAGCACGGCGGTCAGCCTGAGCCGCAGCCGCGCCGTTGCCCCGGTCGCGCCGGCGATGATCCGGTTGGCCAAGGTCACCACTTGCGGGGTTGACCGGTAGTCGCGCTCCAGCCGGAGCACGGTGGCCTCCGGATACCGCTTGTCGAAGTCCAGCAGGTAGCGCGGCGAAGCGCCGGCGAACGAGTAGATGGTCTGGTTGGCGTCGCCGACCACGGTCAGCTGGTCGCGCCCGCCCAGCCAGGCGTCGAGCGTGCGTTGCTGCAGCGGCGTCACGTCCTGGTACTCGTCCACCACGAAACACCGGTATCGCGCCCGGAACTCGCGGGCGATGTCGTCGTCGGACTCCAGGATCGCGCTGGTGTGCATCAGCAGATCGTCGAAGTCCAGCTGCTCGGCCTCGGCCTTGGCCGCCTCGTACAGTGCGAAGACCTTGGCGACGGTGGCCGCCGGCACCGCTGGATCGCGCCGGTGCCGGGCGACGGCGTCCTGGTAGGTGTCCGGATGGGCCAGAGTGGCCTTGGCCCACTCGATCTCGCCGGCCAGATCGCGCAGGGTGGCGCTGTCGGTGCCCGCGCCGGCCCGCCGGGCGGCCAGGGCCACCAGCCGCAGCTTGTGCTCGAGCACCGGCCAGATCGGGCCGCCGACCGACTTGGGCCAGAAGTACCGCAGCTGCTTGAGCGCCGCCGAGTGGAACGTGCGCGCCTGGACGCCCGGCACCCCCAGCGCCCGCAGCCGCAGCCGCATCTCACCGGCCGCGCGGGTGGTGAAGGTGACGGCGAGCACCTCGGACACCGGGTGCGCACCGGTCTCGACCAGGTGGGCGATCCGGTGGGTGATCGTCCTGGTCTTGCCGGTTCCGGCACCGGCCAGCACGCACACCGGGCCGGACGGAGCGAGCACGGCCGCTCGTTGACCGTCGTCGAGGCCGGCCAGCAGGTCCGCTGTCATCCCGCCATGCTCGCACGCGTGTACGACGTCAGAGGTGCGCTGTGCACAACCGTCATGCGGTGTCGTCCGCTTCCGCCCAGCCGTGCACCATCCGGCGCGCGATCGACACCTCGTCCGGTAGTGCCATGCCGTCCGGGAAGCGGGCGCGCTGCGTCGGGGCCAGGCCGCCCGCCCGGCCACCGGCGTCGAGCAGCAGGCGGATGTCTGCCCGGTGGAACCATCGAGCGCTCTCGATCTCGCCGTCCTGCGGGACCAGCGGAGTGTCCGGATCGGCTCGCGCGGCGAAGCCGACCATCAGCGATCGCGGGAACGGCCACGGCTGCGAGCCCAGGTAGCGGATCTGGTCGACCCGAAGTCCGACCTCCTCGAAGATCTCCCGACGCACCGTGCCCTCCAGGGACTCGCCGGCCTCGGTGAATCCGGCCAGCACCGAGTGCCGGCCGGCCGGCCAGATCGGCTGCCGAGCCAGCACCATGCGATCGGCGCCGTCGTGCACCAGCACGATCACTGCGGGATCGGTACGCGGCCACTCCTGATGGCCCTCGGGGCAGGTGCGCGACCAGCCCGACGGGTCTGGCGTACCGGGTCGGCCGCAGCGCGGGCAAAATCCGGCCCGGGCGTGCCAGCCCAGCACGGCGACCGCGGCGGTGAGCAGTCCGGCCTCGGTGTCGTCGAGCACCGGACCGAGCTGTCGGAGGCCAACCCCGCCCGGAACTTCGGCCGGTTGTGCCCAATGGTCGACGTCCTCGACGGAGCCGAGCAGTACCGCGGCGTCGGGTGGCCGATCGCCCATGCTCGGCGCCCAGGCCAGTCGCGGTCCGTCGGGGCCGTCGACGGTCGACACCAGCCCGTCCGGATCGACCCCGATGACCCTGGCCCTCGACCAGTTCTCCTGGAGCCGGACCGGGTCCCGAAGCTGTTCCGAGCGGTCGGCGGTACCCCGGGAGAGCACCGGCGTGTCGATCCGGAAGGGCCCGGTCATCCGAGGTCGACGCCGCCGAGGGCGGCCAGCCCCGGCGACACCGCAGCCAGGTCCCCCACGACGACGCCGAGGAACCTCGACGGCGCCAGAATCTCGGCGGCCGCAGTCGCCACCTCGTCGACCCCGACCTCGGCCAACCGCAGCGGGTGGGAACGCAGCCAGTCGCCGTCGAGTCCGACCCCGGCCAGCGACGAGAGCGTCGAGGCGTATCCGGCCTGGGTGGCCAGCGAGGTGGCCAGGGTGCCGAGCGCGTAGTTGCGGGCGGACTCCACCTCCGCCGCGGTGGGTGCGGTCAGCGACAACCGGCCGAGCTCGTAGCGGGCTTCGAGCAGGGCGGCGGCGGTCGATGCGGTGTTGGTGTCGAAGGCCACCGTGACCGCCGCGGCGCCCGGCCAGAACTCCGTGGTGGACCCGGCGCTGTAGGTGTAGCCCTTGTCCTCCCGGATGTTCTCGACGAGCCGGGACGAGAAGTAGCCGCCGTAGACGAGGTTCGCCAGTTGCAGCGCCGGGTAGCCCGGCTCGTCGCGGGACCGGCCGGCCGCGCTGAGTCGGATCTGGGACTGCACCGCGCCGGGCCGGTCGAACGTGCGCACTGGTCCGCCGACGATGGCGGGCGGACTCTGGAGTTCCGTAGCCGTACCGCTCGTCGACCAGCCGGCCAGGGCCGCGGCCACCGCTTCGATGGTCCTGGCCGGGGACAGCTCGCCGACCAGTACCAGGGTCGACCCGGCCGGAACCACCGCCCTGGTGTGCAGCCCGCGGATCGCGGCCGGCCCGACATCGGCCACCAACGCTGCGTCTGGCATGTCACGACCGGCCGGATGGTCCCCGAACCTGGTGCGCTGCAGGTGCATCCGGGCCACCACCGACGGCTGGGACGCCGAGATCGCGATGTGTTCGACCAGCCGGTCCCGTTCGCCCAGCACATCCCGGCGACGGTATGCAGGGTCGCTCAGGGTGTCGGCCAGCACGTCCAGCAGCACCGGCAGCCCGGTCGAGAGCACCGATCCCGACAGCAGCAGCCGCTGCGGGTCAACGGAGGCGTCCAGATGGCCACCGACCAACGCGAGTTCGGCGTCGACCTGCTCACGACTGCGACCACCGGTGCCGAGCAGGATCGTCGCGGCCAGCAGTTCCGCGCGGGCACTGTGCACCGCTGTCCGGCCGCCGAACGGGATCCGCAGCCTGGCCTCGATCATCGGAGTGCCCGCCTTGCGGACTGCGACCACCCGCAGCCCCGAGTCCAGGACGGCCGTCGGCCGATCTGGGCGGCCGTTGCCGGGTCGGTGCGGTCAGCGCCGGCACCGGGCGCGGACCGATCTTCGTCCGACCGATCTGCTCAGCGGTCCGACCGGCCCGTTCGACGCGGTGTCATCGGTTTCCCCCCTCGCCGACAACGGTCAGCACGGCGCACCGCTGTGGGTCGAGTTGCCGGGCGGCGGCGATGATGTCGTCCGGGCCGAGTGCTGCGACGATCGCCGGGATCTCGTTGAGCAACTCGGCCCGGCCGTGCAGCAACTCCAGCGAACCGAACGAGCGGGTCCGCGCGCCGATCGAATCGTTCTCGCGGTACAGGGATCCGGTGAACCGGGCCAGCGCAGCCTGCAACTCGTCGGGCCGCAGCCCGGAGTCGATGAGAATGGCAATCTGATCAGCGGCCGCGTCGATGACGGTCTGCGCCGGCACATCCGGCGTGTGCACAGCACCGAGCACGAAGACGTCCGGATCCCGAGCATCCAGTGGCCCGCCCATGATCCCGGGACCGGCCCACACCTCGGTCGCGAGGCCCCGGTCGGCCACCAGGCTCGACTGCAGCCGGGACGACTCGCCGACGGACAGCACGCTGCCCAGCAGCACATGAGCCAGGTACCCGGGCAGGTCGGCCACCGGGTCGGGCAGCCGCCACCCCACGGCCAGGGCCGGGGCGGGCGCCAACGGATCGCGCTTTTCCGCGCGCCGCACCGATTCCGGCCACGGCTCGGCGAAGGACGGCCGAACCGGCGCGGGGCGGCCGGGCACGTCGTCGAAGTGTCGCCCGATCAGGTCGACGGCCCGGGCGGCATCGAACCCACCGCAGACGGTGAGCACCGCGTTGGCCGGGGTGTAGTACCGCTCGAAGAAGTCCGCACAGTCTGCGACCGTCGCCGCCTGCAGATCGACGAAATCGCCGTACCCGTTGTGCGCGTTGGCGAACGTGTCGAACAGCACCGGCGGCAGGTCGATCCAGGGGAACCCACCGTACGGGCGGTTCAGCACATTGAGCCGGATCTCTTCGCTGACCACGTCGACCTGGTTGGCCAGATTCTCCGCGGTGATCCGGGGCGCCCGCATCCGGTCGGCCTCCAGGAACAGCCCGCGCTCCAGCGCCATGATCGGCAGCACCTCGAAGTAGTCGGTGTAATCGGTGTGGGTGCTGCCGTTGAAGATCCCGCCCGAGGACTGGACCAGCCGGAAGTGCTCGAGCTTGGGGAGCGACTCGCTGCCCTGGAACATCAGGTGCTCGAACAGGTGGGCAAACCCGGTGCGGCCCTCCGGTTCCGAGCGGAATCCGACGTCGTAGTGCACGGCAATGCCGACGACGCCGGCGCCTGCGTCCGGGGCCAGGACCACCCGGAGGCCGTTCGCGAGGGTGAACCGGTCGACGGGATAGTCGGCCTGCGGCACCGTGCGGCGCCGTCCCGGCCGGGTTGCTGCGATGCTCACTCTGCCCTCGCTGACTGGATGCCTGATTGTTCGCTCGGGGTCGTTCCGCTCCTCGGGCCCGGGGGCCCCGCGATGCTCGCTCCGCCCTCGCTCACAGCGCCACCGTACTCAGTAGTCCGGCCGACCCTGATCGTCGGTTCCGCCGTGGGTGAGCAACGGCTGGTCACCGGCGTGGTCGAGCAGGCCGCGGCGGTCCTCACGCAGGATCGGGATGTCGCCGGTGCCCGGGTCGGTCCGGTCGGCGAGATCCGGCGGCCGGGGCGGCTCGCCCTCGTTCCGTACCGTCGATGCGGTCGACTCCCCGACGGCGCTGGTCGGCCGGTCCGCTGTCTCGGCGCCGGTGGCATCGGTCAGCGGAACCGGCACGGTTCGGATCGGCACGGTTCGGATCGGCACGGTTCGGATCGGCACGGTTCCGATCGGTGCGGCGGGTGATCGACTGGGCCGGCGGATCCGCGGTCGACGTGGCGTACCCGCGGGACGATGTCGGGCGGTCGGCCGCCGCCGCGGCGGCTTTGAGCTCGGCGACCGTCACCCGGCCGTCGGAGCGGCTGCGGCCGCCGTGCGCGCGGCGCTGCTCGCGCATCAGCATGATGGTGGCGCCGACGGCGAGCACCCCCGCGGCGAGGATGGCGATCGGCAGCCACTTGCGCAGGTCGCCCGTGTCGCGTCCGGTACTGGTCCCGGCCAGCCGGGCGGTCTCCGGGTGGCCGGCCAGGTACTCGACGGCCAGCCGCTGACCCTGCCGGTAGCCGCAGGCCGCGAGGGTCGTCTGGGTGATCGGCTCCAGCCCGACAATCGTCACCACGGTGCGGTTACCGGCTCCGGCGTCGGTGCACGGCGCCGAGCTGACCACCACGGCGTAGCCGCCCACCGGGTCGGCATCGATCGGGTCGGTGCCTTTGCGTAGCTGCCACCACCAGGCACCCAGCACGACGGCACCGGCGACCAGCAGCACCAGCGCGATCACGGTCCCGATGGCCGAGAACCGGGCGCGGCGGGCCCGCCCGCCCCCGTGTCTGCCCATGTCCGGATGATCCCACATCCGGCCGACCGGGTCTGGCCGGTGCCGTGCGGATCAGGCCTGCAGGCCCGCCCTGCCGATCGCGGCGAGGCCGGACCACAGATGCGCGGCCGCTTCACACCCCTTGAGCAGCAGATCGATCGGAGCACGCTCGTTCGGTGCGTGGACCTGGTCGGCGTCGGTCATCACGCCGAGGAACACCATCGGCGCCCCGATGGCGGACACCAGATCCGCCTCCGGACCGGAGCCGCCCTCCCGAGTGAGCAGCACCGTGTCGGTGTCGAATGCCTTGCCCAGCGCCGCCCGGGCGGCGGCGGTGGCCGGATGCGCCGTGTCGACGTAGAGCGGCCGCACACCGGAGCCCTCCCAGTGCATGTCGACCGTCACGCCGGGCCGTGCCGCATCGGCCAGGAATGCCTCGACCTTGGCCTGGATGTCCGCGGGGTCCTGCCGGCCGACGAGCCGGAAGGTCAGCTTGGCGTAGCCGTCGGTGGGCACGATGGTCTTGCCGCCCGGCCCGGTGTACCCACCCCAGATGCCGTTGATCTCCGCGGTCGGCCGGCTGCCGATCCGTTCGAGCGTGGAGTACCCGACTTCACCGGCGGCCACCCGGGACTGGGCCGGCCCGGTCACCCAGTCGTGCTCGTCGAACGGCAGCGCCGCCAGCGCGGCCCGGTCGTCCGCGGAGGGCTCGATCACGCCTTGGTAGAACCCCGGTACCGCGACCCGGCGGTCGTCGTCGTGCAGGGCGGCAAGGATGCGGGCCAGCTCGGTGACCGGGTTCGGCACCCCGCCCCCGAATGATCCGGAGTGCAGGTCGATGTCGGGGCCGTGCACGTGCAGCTCGCCACCGACCAATCCGCGCATTCCCACGCAGACGGAGGGGGTGTCGGCATCGAAGATCCCGGTGTCGGACACCACGATCAGGTCTGCGGCCAGCTTGTTCCGGTGCCGCTCGAGCAGCTCGATGATGTGCGGCGAACCTGATTCCTCCTCGCCTTCGACCAGCAGGGTGAGATCGACCGCCGGCGCGGTTCGTCCGGTGGCGGCAAGGTGTGCCCGGATGCCCAGCAGGTGCATGGCGATGTTGCCCTTGTCGTCGCTGGCACCGCGTCCGTGCAGCACCCCGTCGATGATCTGCGGGTCGAAGGGCGGGTGGGTCCACCGGTGCTCGCCGTCGGCCGGCTGGACATCGTGGTGCCCGTACACCACCACCCGCACCGCATCCGGATCTCCCGAAGGCCAGTGCGCGTAGACGGCAGGTTTCCAAGGGCCGTCGTCGAGCACCAGTACCTCTGGAAACCCGCTGTCGCGCAGAGCATCTGCGAAATACCGCGCGCTCGCGGCGACGTCGTCGTCGTGATCCGGGTCGGCGGACACGGAGGGAATGCGCAACCAGCCCATCAGCTGATCGATCCAGGCGGCGGAGCCCTGCTGGACGGCGTCACGTTCGGTGGTCATGAGGCCGACCTTAGATCGCCGTGGAGTGCGACTCTCGCTCAGTGGGTGGCGGTGACCTTGTTCAGGCCCTCCGGAGAGTCCGGGTCCAGGCCGAGCGCCAACGTGGTGCGGATCGCCAACTGCTGACCGCGGACCACCAGGGGGACGACGGCCAGCGCCTCGCCGAGGTTCTGCGGGACCGGCAGGCCGATGGCGCCACGGACGCCGTGCCAGACCGCGGCCGCGCCGACGCCGATCACCGGAGAGCCGAGGGCGACGGCCGCGCGCACCGTCTCTGCGACGTCGGCGAGCACCGGACCCGTTGCGCCGTAGGCGATCACCGCCACCTCGGGCGACGCGACGGTCAGTGGGCCGTGCAGGAAGTCGGCACTCGAGTACCCCTCGTGCACCCGCCGGCTGGTCTCCTTCGACTTCAGCGCACCTTCCAGGGCCGCGGCGTAGGTCAGCCCTCGGGCCAGGTGGATGCCGGTGGTCCGGGTGCGCAGGATCTCCACCGCAGGTGCCAGTACCTCGGTGTCGGCGAGGACCGCGGCCACGGTGTCGGCCAGCGCCGCCCAGGCCGCGTCGCCGCCGGTGTAGTCGGCGATTCCGGCGTCCACCGCCTCGGCGAGCAGGGTGACCAGGGCCAGCTGGCCGGTCACGGTCTTGGTCGCCGGCACCGCGAGTTCCCTGCTGGTGCCCACCCCGAGGGTCACCGCGGAGGTCTCGGCAAGGGGCGAAGCGTCGTCGTTGGTGACGCCGACCACCACGGCGCCGCTCTCGGCCATCCGGGAGGCGACGTCGACGATCTCCGGAGTGCGGCCGGACTGGGAGAGCGCGACCACCAGGTGGTCCCGGACGTCCAGGACGCGGTGGTAGCGGGTGATGATCGAGGGCGCGACGAGACTCACCGGCAACCCGGTCGCCAACTCCAGCAGGTACCGGGCGTGCACCGCGACGTTGTCGCTGGAGCCGCGGGCGATCAGGCAGACCCCGCGCAACTGCTGCGGGAGTGCCGCCCGGATCTGCGCGTGCAGCTCGGACCGCCGACCGGCGATCCGGCGGAGCACGTCCGGCTGCTCATCCATCTCCGACAGCACCAGGGCACCCGCCATGACCGACTCCTAGTCCTCCACTGCCATGCTCACATGGTGACGTTCTCTGCTCGTATTGTATGTGTTACGTGCATGTTCGAGCAAGAAGGGTTGCCCGCCGCCGCCGGCGTCACCCGCGTGCCGCCGCGCAGGAGGCACGGATTCCTATCGCGCACTGCTGGACCGCCGGAGCGTCGCCCCCAGCGCCGGCACCCCGGCCGCACTGACGGTGGTCCCGGTGTCAGGAGTCGAAGCCGAGCTTGCGCAGCTGCTTCGGGTCCCGCTGCCAGTCCTTGGCGATGGCCACGTGCAGATGCAGGTAGACCCGGGTGCCGAGCAGCTGCTCGATCCCCTGGCGGGATCGGCGGCCGACCGACGACAGGCGGGACCCCTTGTGCCCCAACACGATCGCCTTCTGCGAGTCGCGTTCGACAAAGATCGTCGCGTAGATGTCGGTGAAGTCGGTACGACCGTCGCGAGGGCTCATCTCGTCGACGACGGCGGCCAGCGAGTGCGGCAGCTCGTCGCGGACGCCGTCCAACGCCGCCTCCCGGATCAGCTCGGCGATCAGCGTCTCGGTCGGCTCATCGGTGAGCTCGCCGTCCGGATAGAGTGCCGGCCCCTCGGGGAGCCGGTCGACGAGCAGGCCGGTGAGCAGCTCGACCTGATATCCGTCGACGGCGGACACCGGCACCACGTCGGCGAAGTCGCGGACCCGCGACAACGCCAGCAGCTGCTCGGCGACCTGTTTCGGCGCCACCTTGTCGGTCTTGGTCACCACCCCGATCACCGGGGTCTTCGGAGCCTGCTCGCTGAGTTCGCCGATGATCCGCCGATCGCCGGGCCCGACCTTCTCGTCCGCGGGAATGCACACCCCGATGACGTCGACGTCGCTCCAGACGGTGCGTACCAGGTCGTCCAGCCTCTCGCCGAGCAGCGTGCGGGGCTTGTGCATGCCCGGCGTGTCGACGATGACCAGCTGCGACTCGGGCCGGGTGACGATCCCGCGGATGGCCCGACGCGTGGTCTGCGGCTTGTCGGAGGTGATGGCTATCTTGGTGCCGACGATGGCGTTGAGCAGGGTGGACTTTCCCGCGTTCGGCCGGCCCACGAAACAGGCGAATCCGGACCGGTGCGTCACGGGGTGAACCGGCCGGTGACGGTGCCGTCGTGGTCGGCCGTGAACAGGGTGGCCGCGCCCAGGTCGGCGGCGACCGCGCGGGACGCCGGGTCCGGTTCGGCGGCGCCGACGATCGCCGCGGCTTCCAGTCCGGTGGCGCCGGAGGCTACCGCCGCCGCGGCTGCGGCCTGCAAGGCGGTCAGCTGCAGGGAAGGCAGCCGGACCGTCGCGGCGGCGTAGGTGCGGCCGTCGGTGTCCCGCACCGCGGCGCCTTCGGCAGCCCCGGCCCTGGCTCTGGCTCCACGCGCCAGCGTCACCAGTTTGGCGTCCTCGGCACCCAACTCTGCCGGTCCCGCTTCCACCGGTGCGCTCATCGGGATCCGTCCTGCTCGACAAGGTTCGGCGCCGGAGCGCTGCGGCCATTGCCCCGGTGCTCGTCCGGATCGACATCGGCGCGCTCGTCGTCGGCCAGCCGACGCGCCAGCAGGGTCTGCACTCTGGGCCGCCCCCGGCGGTCCAGGCCGGGCTCACCGACCAACCGGATGCCGTTGACGGTGGCCTCGGCGCCCGGCAGCGCGACCCGCCCCAGCAGCTGGGCCATCAGACCGCCGACCGTCTCGACATCCTCGGCGGGCAGCTCGACGTCGAAGATCTCACCGAGATCCTCGACGGGCAGCCGAGCGGACACCCTGACCGAGCCGTCGGCCAGATGCTCGATCGGGGCCGCGGTTTCGATGTCGTACTCGTCGGTGATCTCGCCGACGATCTCCTCCAGAATGTCCTCGATGGTGACGATCCCGGCGGTGCCGCCGTATTCGTCGACCACGACCGCGAAGTGGGTCCGGTCCCGCTGCATGTCGCGCAACAGGCTGTCGACACTCTTGGACTCCGGCACGAACACCGGCGGCCGCATCACCTCGGCCAGCATCGGCCCTCGATCGCCGGGCTCGAGGGCCAGCGCCCTGGCGATCAGGTCCTTGACGTAGACCACACCCAGCACGTCATCGACGTCCTCGCCGATCACCGGGATCCGGGACAGCCCGGAGCGGGTGGCCAGGTGCATCGCCTGGCGCAGCGTCTTCGTCTCCTCGATCCACACCACCTCGGTGCGCGGCACCATCACCTCGCGGGCGATCGTGTCGCTGAGGGCGAACACCGACTGCAGCATCTCCCGCTCGGTCTCCTCGACCACACCGCGGTCGCCGGCGATGTCGACGAGTTCGCGCAGCTCGATGTCGGAGGAGAACGGACCTTCCCGGAAACCGCGGCCGGGGGTGATCGCGTTGCCGATCAGGATGAGCAGGGACGCGATCGGCGACAGCACCCTGGCCAGGGCTCGGGTGGTGCCGGCCGCCGCAAGCCCGACCGTGTACGGATGCTGGCGGCCAAGGGTCCTGGGCAGCACCCCGATCGCGACGTAGCAGACCACGATCATCACCAGCACCACCACGATCGCCACCCAGACCTGGAAACCCCAGGTGGACAACGCGACGGCGGTGACCAGGACGGTGGCGGTGAGCTCGGCGCCGACCCGCAGCAGCAGCAGGAGGTTGGTGTACCGGGGCCGGTCCTCCAGGATCGCGAGCAGGGCATGCGCGCCGCGGCGGCGCTCGCGTTCCATCTCCTCGACCCTGGCGGGCGAGACCATGGTGATCGCCGCGTCCCCCGCGGCGAACAGGCCGGCGATCGGGATCAGCGCGGCGGCCAGGACGAGCAGGACGATGTCCAGTGAGTCCACGGCCCGGATCACACCCTGCCGTCGGTCGATTCGGCCGGGGGGTGCAGCCCGACCGCATCGAGTACGGCCGAGTCGACGGCCTGCAGCCGACTGTGCCGCCGGCCGGCCGCGCGCTGTTCACGCCAGGTGTCGAGCAGTTCGTTCTGCAGCCGGAACATCTCGCGTTCGTCGGTGGGCTCGGCGTGGTCGTAACCGAGCAGGTGCAGGACGCCGTGCACGGTGAGCAGGTGCAGCTCGTCGTCCAGCGAGTGGCCGGCCTGGGTGGCCTGCTCGGTGGCCACCGCCGGGCAGAGCACCACGTCGCCGAGCAGGGCCGGACCCGGGCCGGCCTCGTCCGGGCGACGTGCGGTGTCGAGCTCGTCCATCGGAAAGCTCATGACGTCGGTCGGGCCCGGCTCGTCCATCCACTTGAGGTGCAGCTCGCTCATCGCCTCCACGTCCATCAGCAGGATGGACAGTTCGGCGAGCGGGTTGATCCCCATGGTGTCGAGGGCGTACCGGGCCACTGAGACCAGGGACAGCTCGTCGACGCCGATGCCGGACTCGTTGGCGACCTCGATCGTCATCGTCCGGCCTCGCGCCGGGTGGGATGGCGGCCGCCCAGCCGCGACCGGTCCTGGTGGTCGGGGGCCGGCGGGGTGTTGACCGCATCCCACCGTTCGTAGGCGTCCACGATGTCGCCGACCAACCGGTGCCTCACCACGTCCGTCGAGGTGAGCAGCGAGAAGTTCACGTCGTCGATGTCGGTGAGGATGTCCCTGACCACCTTGAGCCCGGAATGCTGCCCGTTGGGAAGGTCGACCTGGGTGACGTCGCCGGTGACCACGATCTTGGACCCGAACCCCAGCCGGGTCAGGAACATCTTCATCTGCTCCGGCGTGGTGTTCTGTGCCTCGTCGAGGATGATGAACGCGTCGTTGAGGGTACGACCGCGCATGTAGGCCAGCGGCGCGACCTCGATGGTGCCGGCCGCCATCAGCCGCGGGATCGACTCCGGGTCGAGCATGTCGTGCAGCGCATCGTAGAGCGGCCGCAGGTACGGGTCGATCTTGTCGTTGAGGGTGCCGGGCAGGAACCCGAGCCGCTCCCCCGCCTCCACCGCCGGCCGGGTCAGGATGATCCGGTTGACCTGCTTGGCCTGCAGCGACTGCACCGCCTTCGCCATCGCCAGGTAGGTCTTGCCGGTACCGGCCGGACCGATGCCGAAGACGATGGTGTGGTGGTCGATGGCGTCGACGTAGCGCTTCTGGTTCAGGGTCTTCGGCCGAATGGTGCGCCCGCGTCGGGAGATGATGTTCAGTCCGAGCACCTGGCTCGGAGTCTCGCTGCCCTCCGCGGGTGCCGCGAGCATGCCGATGGTCCTGCGTACCGCGTCCGGGGTGATGGTCGAACCGGATTCCTGCAGCGTCAGCAGTTCGCGGAACACCTTCTCGGCGAAGGCGACGTCGGAGGCAGCGCCGCGCAGGGTGATCCGGTTGCCGCGGACGTGTACGTCGGCAGCGAGGTTCTCCTCGAGCTGTCGGAGCAGGGCGTCCCGGGAACCGAGGAGGCCCATCATGGCCTTCTCGTCCGCGACCACCAGGGTCGACTCCGATGTCCTGGTGTCGGCGTCGTCCGCGGCGCGGCGTCCGGTCGTCGGGATGGCGGTCGCCGCGTCGGCGGCGACGGGGTTCTGGCCGCTGGCTGCAGCGGCCGAGCTGGTATCCGGCACCGGGTTCGTTGCCTGCTTCCTGCCCTGCTCGAGGGCTCCGACGCCGAGGGCGATCCCCGGGACGTACGCGACTGATTCTACCGGCGGCGCCCGACGACCGCCGACGGTTAATCCGGCGACGAACAACGACCCCTGTCGGCCGCTACCCCGCGGTGGCGGCGTCCTGCGGTTCGGCAACCGGTCGACCCATGCCGGCGTGCGTCGGCGCCTGGAAGCACACCACCGCGACAAGGCCGATGAGCAGCACAGCGGCGGCCAGGTAGATGCTCTGGCCCATGGCCGTGGCGAACGGGGCCTTGAGCGGCTCGGGCAGCGCACCGGGGCTCGACTGCAGGCCGTCGGCGCTGGGCGCGCCGCCAGTGCCGCCGACCGTCGCCAACTGGGCGGCGATCCGGTTCTGCATCAGCACACCGACGGCGGCGCTGCCGAGCACCGCCCCCACCTGGCGCGTCATGTTGTAGACGCCCGCCCCAGCGCCGGCGAACTGCATCGGCAGGTTGCGGGTGGCGGTGGCGGACAGCGGCGCCCAGATCAACGCGTTGCCGACGCCCATCACCGTGATCGGCGCCAGGATTCCGATGACTGCCGTGGTCGGGCTGGCGACCGCACCCAGCCAGAACATCGAGATCGCGGTCAGGGCGAATCCGGGCCCGGCGATGTACCGCGGGTGCACCCGGTCGGTCAGCTTGCCGACCGGACGGGCCAACCCACCGGCGGTGATCGCCAACGGGATCAGCAACAGGGCGGAGCGCATCGGACTGAGGCCCATCGACTTCTGCGCGAACAGCATCAGTGGAATCGCCATGCCGGTGATCGCGAAGCCCATCGTCGCGATGCCCACGTTGGCGAGCGAGAAGTTCCGGTCCTTGAACAGCGACAGGCTCATCAACGGCTCACCTTTGGTGACCGCCTGCCACCAGACGAAGGCGCCGAGAAGCAGCACCCCGGCGATGATCAGTGACCACACCGTGATGGGTCCGGTGATCGTCCCCCAGTCGTATTTCTGGCCCTCCTGGATCCCGAAGACCAGCAGGAACAGGCCCAGCCCACTGAGCAGCACGCCGAGGACGTCGAACCGGTGGGTGTTGCGCGGCAACTGCGGCACCAGCCGAGCCGCCAGCACGAAAGCGACGACGCCGATCGGCACGTTGATGAAGAAGATCCACTCCCAACCCCAGGTGTCGACCAGGAAGCCGCCGGCGAGCGGACCCACCAGGATCGCCACCCCGGCCACGGATCCCCATACGCTCATCGCGGTGCCGCGCTTGTCCGGCGGGAAGGTCCGGGTGATGACGGCCATGGTCTGCGGCGTCATCAGGGCGGCGCCGAGTCCTTGTACCGCCCGCGCGACGATCAGCGTGGTGACCGAATTCGACAGCCCGCACCACGCCGAGGCGCCGGTGAACAGCACCAGGCCGGTCAGGTACACGTTCTTCGGCCCGAACTGGTCGCCCAACCGGCCGCTGACCAGCAGCGGCACCACGTAGGCCAGCAGGTAGGCGCTGGTCACCCACACGACGCTGTTCAAATCGGTGTGCAGCCCGACCAGGATCGCGTCGGTGGCGACCGAGACGATGGTGGAGTCGATCAGGATCATGAAGAAGCCGATGACCATGGCCCACAGGGCGAACCACGGATTCCCGGATCCGCCGGAGACCTTCAGGTCACGGTGTGCACCGTGACCCGCCGGCTGACCGGCGGTCGACCCGTTCCGGATCTCGGGGACTGTGGCCTCAACGGATCCCGACGGGCTCCGGTGCGGCGTGGCGGGGGCGGGACTCGGTGTCGTTGTCGGCCATGAGCCGTCACTTCCTGATGGTCGAGAGGTGGATGCGGGTGCGGGCCGAGGTCGGGCTATCCCGGCGGCCAGCCGAACGGCCGGCCGCCGAGCAGATGCAGGTGCGCATGGAAGACAGTCTGGCCACCGTCGGGCCCGGTGTTGAGCACCATTCGATAGCCCGACTCCGCGACACCTTCCTGCTCGGCGATCGTCCGTGCGGTGGCGACCATGACGCCGATCAGCTCCGGATCGTGCCGGGCGACCTGGCCGGCGTCGGCCAGGTGCTCCAGCGGGATCACCAGAATGTGCACCGGGGCCTTCGGGTCGACGTCGCGAAAAGCCAGTACCCGCTCGTCACGGTGCACCTCGGCCGCCGCGATGTCGCCGGCGGCGATCTTGCAGAACAGGCAGTTCGGATCGCGCATGATCGGACGGTACCGCCGCGGACCGACAGCGGGTGCGCGGCCGTCAGCCGAGCAGCTCCAGGAGCCGGTCACGGCAGGCGGACCACGCCGGGTCGACCGGATCGATCACCTCGAAGTGACCGACGCCGGGCAGTACGACGAGTTCGGCGGGATCTCCGAGCGCGACGGCGGCGTCGACGTACCGCCGGGACTGGTCGACCGGGACGGTGTCGTCCTGATCACCGTGCACACACACGACCCGGGTGCCGTCGCCGACATAGGACATCGGGGACGCATGCCGGTATCGCTGCGCGACCGAGCCGGGTGAGCCCTCCATCAGATCGATCACCGCACCGTTGCCGAGGTTGTCCCTGGCCGCAGCGCCCAGGTCGAGGACCCCCGCCTGGGAGACCGCACCGCGCACCGCGACGAAGCTCTCACCCGGATCGACCGAACCCGGCGCGCCGGCCCGCATCGACGAGCGGTGCGCCAGCCAGACGGCGAGCTGCCCACCGGCGGAGTGCCCTACCGCCGCCACGCGTTGCAGATCCAACCGACCGCGGGCCAGCAGCTGCCCGGACGCCTCGAGGGAATCGACGGCCTTGGCGACGTCGGACAGGGTCATCGGCCAGCCACCCCCGGCCAGGTTGTCACCGCCGCCACCGCTGCGTGCCCCGTCCTCGAGATGACGGTCCACCCGCCGGTACTCGACCGCCGCCGCCGCAACGCCGAGTCGGGCCAGGTCGGCACAGAGCGGATCGGCGAGTTCGATCCCGAACCGCTGCCGCCAGAACCCGCCGTGGATGACCACCGCGACCGGCAGCCGCTCGCCCGGAGGGAGGTGCAGTCGGACGAATTGGCTGGGATGCGAGCCGTAGGGGTAGGTCCTCGTGGTGATCTCCACCATCGGATGATCATGCACCGTCGGCGGGTCGGCTCCCGGGGCCGGGCGGCTTCAGGCCCAGCGACCGGTCAGCACCGCAAGAGCGCCGAGGGCGACCGCCCCGGCGGTCGACGTGCGCAGCACCTCCGGCCCCAACCGCACGGCCCGGCCGCCGGCCGCCACCAGCACGGCCAGTTCCTCGGGGGCGATGCCGCCCTCCGGACCGACCACCAGGACCAGATCCCCGGTGGCCGGCAGGGCTACCGAGGTCAGCCGGGTCGCCTCCGCCTCGTGCAACAGCAACGCGCCGGCCGCGTCCCGGATCCGGGCAGCCACCTCGATGGTCGAGGCGAGCCCGGTGACCTCGGGCAGTCGCGCCCGGCGGGACTGCTTCGCTGCCTCGCGGGCGGCGGAGCGCCAGCGGAGGACGCCACGATCGGCGCGCTCCGGAGACCAGCGGACCACGCATCGGGCGGCCTGCCACGGCACGATCACGTCGACGCCGGCCTCGGTGGCCAACTCGACCGCGAGTTCGCCGCGCTCGCCCTTGGGCAGGGCCTGCACCAGCACGGTGCGGACCACCGGGACCGGCAGCTGCTCAGCGGCTCCGACGTCGACCGTCATCTCGTTCCTGCCGACCGAGGACACCGTTGCCGCCGCACGGGCGCCGCGCCCGTCGGTGAGTACCAAGGACTCACCCGGCCGCAGCCGCCGCACGGTCGCGGCGTGCCGGCCCTCGGCACCGTCCAGAACGAACGGCCCTGGTCCGGGCATCGGATCGACGAGGAAGAACGGCTCGCCGCTCACGACGCGCGACTCACACCGGTCAGCGGCCTGCGAAGGAGTCGCGGATCCGGGAGAAGAACCCGCCGTGGCCTCTGGCTGCCAACTCCGGCTGCTCCTCGCCCCGCAGGGTGGCCAGCTCGCGCATCAGCTCGGCCTGCCGGCCCTCGACCCTCGTCGGAGTGACGACCTCGATGTGGATGTGCAGGTTGCCCGTTCCGGAACCGCGCAGCCGCGGCATCCCCTGGCCCCGCATGGTGATCACCGTTCCGGACTGGGTGCCGGGCTGGATGTCCAGGTCCTCCACCGACTGCAGGGTCTGCAGCGCCATCGACGTGCCCAGCGAAGCGGCGGTCATCGGCACGTGCACGGTGCAGTGCAGGTCGACACCGTCCCGGGTGAACTTGTCGTGCACCAGTTCCTGGACCTCGACGTACAGGTCGCCCGGCGCACCGCCGCCGGGTCCGACCTCGCCCTGACCGGCCAGCCGCACCCTGATCCCGTCGCCGACACCCGCCGGGATGTTGGCCCGCACGGTGCGGCGGCTGCGCACCCGCCCGTCACCGTTGCACTGCCGGCAGGGATCCGGGATGACTTCGCCGAAGCCGCGGCAGACCGGGCACGGTCGGGACGTGACGACCTGGCCGAGCAGGGAACGCTGCACCTGCTGGATCTCGCCGGCGCCCTTGCAGGTGTCGCAGGTGGCCGGGCCGGTTCCGGGGGCGCAGCCGTTCCCGTGGCAGGTCGTGCACAGGGTGGCGGTGTCGACGGTGAGGTCTTTGGACACCCCGGTGGCGCACTCCTCCAAGGTCAGCTCGACCGGGATCAGTGCGTCGTCGCCCTGGCGCACCCTGGACCGGGGGCCGCGGGCGCGCTGACCGCCGCCGCCGCCGCCGAAGAAGGCGTCCATGATGTCGCCCAGGCCCATCCCGCCGAAGGGATCGCCTGCTCCACCACCCCCGGCGCCGCCACCTCCGCCCGGCGACAGCGGGTCGCCGCCGAGGTCGACCACCTGCCGCTTGGCCGGGTCGGAGAGCACCTCGTAGGCCGCGGTGACCTCCTTGAACTTCTGCTGGGCGGCCGGGTCCGGGTTGACGTCGGGGTGCAACTCGCGCGCGAGTTTGCGGTAGGCCCGCTTGATCTCGTCGGCGGAAGCATTCCTCGCCACGCCGAGGAGCCCGTAGTAGTCGCGTGCCACGCCTTGCACCAGATGCCTTCCCGCGGGCTGTTGCCCGCCACTTCCTCAGCTCCCCGCTCCGCGGGGAGTCGTCCCTGTTGCTGTCGTCGGCCGGCTCAGCGGCCGGCGACGACCTCCCCCACGTACCTGGCAACGGCGCGTACCGCAGCCATCGTTCCCGGGTAGTCCATCCTGGTCGGGCCGACCACTGCGAGCCCGCCCATGAGTCGCTCGCCGCTGCCGTACCCGGCGGACACCAGCGCGCTGGTGGCCAGGTTCAGGTCGGCGTTCTCCCGTCCGATCGAGACCACCAGTGCGTCCGGCGCGTCCAGCGCAGCCAGCAGCTTGAGCAGGGTCACCTGCTCGTCGAGCGCCTCGAGCACCCCGCGCAGCGTGGACGGCTGGTCCGCCCAGGCGCCGGTGATGTTCGAGGTACCGGACAGCACCAGCCGCTCCTCCGGGTGTTCGACGAGGGCGTCCAGCAGCACCGACACCACCGTCGCCACCAGCGGCCGGTCCGGGGACTCGACCTGACCGCTGGCCGCCAGAACTGCCTCCGCGGCGTCGGTCAGGGGCCGGCCGATGACCGAGGCGGCCAGCAGCGTGCGCAGCGCTGCGACATCGCTCGTCAACGAGATCGTCGGCGACCTCGACCACCCGCTGGTCCACCCGACCGGTGTCGGTGATCACCACCAGCAGCAGCCGCCGAGGTCCCAGCGCGACCAACTCGACGTGCCGGACCATCGCCCGGGTGAGCCGCGGGTACTGCACAACAGCGACCTGGTGGGTGAGCTGGGCGAGCAGTCGGACGGACCTGCGCAGTACGTCATCGAGGTCGACGGCCTCCGAGAGAAACGACTGGATCGCCCGTCGCTCGCCCGGGGACAGCGGCTTGACCTGCGACAGCCGGTCGACGAAGAGCCGATACCCCTTGTCGGTCGGAATACGACCAGCGGATGTGTGCGGCTGCGCGATGTAGCCCTCATCCTCGAGCACGGCCATGTCGTTGCGGATCGTGGCGGGCGAGACGCCGAGGGAGTGCCGATCGACCAGCGCCTTCGAGCCGACGGGCTCATGCGTGGCGACGTAGTCGGCGACGATGGCGCGCAGCACCTCGAATCGACGGTCTTCCGCGCTCATCTCACCTCCGCATTCTGCACAGCCGTACCGCTATCGTGGCCGGGTCTCACTCCGGCACCGACGAGCCGGCCGCCGATTGGCACTCGCCACCCAGCACTGCCAAGTGTAGTCGCGGCGCGTCCGACGATCTTCGGAGTGCGGACCGGAATGATCACGTGGCGGAGGTGGTGGCGCAGATTACTTACGGACATTCCCGACGCGGGTCGCGCGCACAACCGCCGTGCAGCCGCGCTACGCTCCTGCCCCCGGATAGTTTCCGGGACGGCGCAGAGCCGGGACCCGTATCGGAAAGGCTTTCGGCAATGAACAGCTTCTGGCAGTTCTTCTGGCTCCTCGTGTGGAGCTTCTTCTTCGTCGCCTACCTGATCATCCTGTTCCAGATCATCGCGGACCTGTTCCGCGACCACGAGCTCTCCGGCTGGTGGAAGGCGCTCTGGATCATCATCCTGTTGATCATCCCGTACCTCGGCGCCCTGATCTACCTGATCGCCCGCGGCAACAGCATGGGTCAGCGCCACCTGGCCGCGGCGCAGGCCGCGCAGAAGCAGGCCGACCAGTACATCCAGTCCGTTGCCGGCGCCACTTCCCCTGCCGACAACATCGCGTCCGCGAAGGCGCTGCTCGACGCCGGCACCATCAACCAGGCGGAGTTCGAGACGCTCAAGGCCAAGGCGCTCGCCTGACCGTTCGACCGCATTCGCGGCGGCGACGTAGCCGCGCACCGGCGCTCAGCAGGGTAGCCGCCCCCGTGGCGGCTACCCTGTCGGCCATTCAGCGCTACGGAAGGCTCGGGCACGCATGATCTTCAAAGATGTCCGTGACGGCCGGCCGTACCCGGATCACGGCATGTCCATCCGGGACTGGGCGCGGATCCCACCGCGGCAGATCCGGCTGGACGAGCTGGTCACCACCAAGCGGGAGCTGCGTCTGGACACCCTGCTGGACGAGGACTCGACGTTCTACGGGGACCTGTTCCCGCACGCGGTGCTCTGGGGCGGCGAGGTCTATCTGGAGGACGGTTTGCACCGCGCGCTCCGGGCCGCCCTGCAGCAACGGCTGGTGATCCACGTCCGGGTGCTCAACCTCGACGACCTGCGCGGGACCACCATGGGTACCGCCGAGGCCTGATCCGGCGGCCGGCCGGCGCGCTCATTCCAGCAGCCGTAGGGCGATCCCGTCGGCGAGCAACCGACCTGCTCTGGTCAGCACCGCCCGACCGTCGTCGATGACGAGGAGGCCGCCCGCGGCTTCCTCGACCGCCTGAGCTCGGCCGCTCGCGCTCAGCAGGTCGACCGGCAGCCCCTCGGACAGCCGCAGCCGGAGCAGCACGTCCTCGACGTGCCTGGCCTCGGCGTCGAGGACCTCGCGGGCCTGACCGGGCGACCGGCCATCACCCAGCGCGGCCGCGTAGGCCGCCGGATGCTTCACGTTCCACCAGCGGACCCCGCCGACATGGGAGTGCGCACCCGGGCCGATTCCCCACCAATCGTCCCCGCGCCAATAGGCCAGGTTGTGCCGGCATCGGGCGGCGGCGTCCACCGCCCAGTTGGAGACCTCGTACCAGCTCAGGCCGCCGGCGGTCAGCAGCTCGTCGGCAATCTCGTAGCGGTCGGCCAGGACGTCGTCGGTCGGCATCGGGAGCGCTCCGGAGCGCACCTGCCGGGCCATTCGGGTGCCTGGCTCGACGATCAACGAGTACGCCGAGACGTGGTCGACGCCCGCGTCCAGCGCGGCCGTCAGCGATCCGCGGAAGTCGTCATCGGTCTCGCCCGGCGTGCCGTAGATCAGGTCCAGGTTGACGTGCGCGAAGCCGGCATCACGCGCCCACGCGGCCACCTGCAGCGGCCGGCCAGGGGTGTGCGTCCGGTCCAGCACCGTCAGCACCTTCGACGACGCACTCTGCATGCCGAGCGACAATCGGGTGTAGCCGGCCCGGCGCAGAGCCCCGAGCAGGTCAGGGTCGGTCGATTCCGGGTTCGCCTCGGTGCTGACCTCGGCACCGTCGGCCAGTCCGAAGGTGCTGCGGACGGCGTCCAACAGGGAGATCAGTGGTGCCGCGCCGACCAGCGAGGGGGTGCCGCCGCCGACGAACACGGTCGACACCCTGCGGGTGTCACCCAACGCGCGCAGCGTGACGCCGGCCAACGCGATCTCGGCCAGCGCCGCGTCCAGCCAGGACTCCGGGGACGCCGCACTGCCCAGCTCGCCCGCGGTGTAGGTGTTGAAATCGCAGTAGCCGCAGCGAGTCGCACAGAACGGCACGTGCAGGTACACCGAGAGCGTCCGGTCCTGCAAGCCGACCGCCGCCGACTCCGGCAGCGCCCCGTCGCGGGGTACGGGCTCTCCTTCGGGCAACGTGGACGGCACCCTGCCAGTCTGCCGGGTCGGCCGGGTCTCCCACCGCCACCGGGTGGCAGGATCAGTCGGCGTGACCGAGCTCGTCCGCACCACCACCGCCGCGGGTGTCGCGACCATCACCCTGGACTCACCGCACAACCGGAACGCGCTGTCCGCGCAGCTACGGTCCGAGCTGGTCGCTGCCCTGGACGCGGTAGCCACTGACGAACGCGCGCGGGTGGTGGTGCTCACCCACACGGGACCGGTGTTCTGTTCGGGGATGGACCTGAAGGAGACCGCGACGGCCGCGGTCGGCAACGAAGGGGTCCGCGAACTGCCGGGGATCCTGCAACGGGTCGCCCGATGCCCGAAGCCGGTGATCGCCCGGCTGGCCGGCCCGGCCCGGGCCGGCGGCATCGGCATCATGGCGGCCGCCGACATCGTGGTCGCGGCCGCGCACGCGACCTTCGCGTTCAGCGAAGTGCGGATCGGACTGATCCCGGCGGTGATCTCGGTGCCGGTGCTGGACCGGATGGACCGGGTTGCCGCCCGGGAACTGCTGCTCACCGGTGAGGTGTTCGACGCGGACCGGGCGCTGCACACCGGCCTGGTGAACGCGGTCGCGCACGCCGACCACCGGGACGGCTCCTACGAGCCCGACGACGGTGTTGCCGCACTGGACGATCTCGTCGACAGCTTCATCACGGCCCTGCTGCAAGGGGGGCCGACGGCGTTGGCCGGCACCAAGGCCATGCTGCAGCAGGGGCTCGACGACTCCGACGAGCGTTATGCGGCCCTCCTGGAACTCTCCGCCGGTCAGTTCGCCTCCGGTGAGGGCCGCGAGGGTGCGGTCGCCTTTGCCGAGAAGCGGCCACCGTCCTGGATCCCGCCGGAATCGCCGGCCTCGTAGTGCGGACCGGGTCAGCGCCAGATCGCGACCGCGACAGCCAGCACCACCAACGCGACCAGGGCGATCGTCATCCATCGCCGGGTGACGGTGGGCAGTGGACGGCTCACGGCCCGCCCGCCTGGGACGCCCGGTAGGCCTCCCGCTCGCGTCGGGTGTGTGGGCGCAGCACCCACTCGACCACCCGGTCGACCAGGCCGGCCACCAACCAGCACAACGGAAGCAGCACAGCCAGCAGGATGGGCACCTGGACCCAGAACGATTGACCCGCAAGCCAGGATTCGGCCGCGTCGATGGAGTCGTCCAGCCAGGCCACCCGGTAAGCCTAGCCGCGGGATCGGTAGCGTCGGGTGGCATGCGAGCCGTCTACGCCACCGCGCCCGATCCGGATGCACCGCTCGAGGGCCTCGAGGTGGGTGACCGGCCCGATCCCGAGGTGCCGGAGGGCTGGGTGCGGGTCCGGATGCGGGCGGCCTCGCTCAACAGGCACGACATCTGGACGCTGCGCGGAGTCGGCATCAAGGCCGATCAGTTCCCGATGATCCTGGGCTGCGACGGCGCCGGCACCCTCGACGACGGCACCGAGGTCGTCGTCTACCCGGTGATCGCGACTCCGGGTTTCCGCGGTGACGAGACGTTCGATCCGAGACGCACCCTGCTCACCGAGCTGCATCAGGGTGCGATGGCGCAGTACTGCGTCGTGCCGGCGGCGAATGTGGTGCCGCGGCCGGACTCGGTGTCGGCCACGGCGGCCGCGACGCTCGGCTGCACGTATCTGACGGCCTACCGGATGATCTTCACCAGGTCCGGCCTGACCCCGGGTTCGACGATGCTGGTGCAGGGCGCCACCGGCGGGGTGGCCACCGCGCTGATCCAACTCGGCGCCGCGGCCGGCCTGCGGGTGTGGGTGACGGCACGCACCGACGAGGGCCGCGAGCGCGCGCTCCGACTGGGCGCTGCCCAGGTCTTCGACTCCGGTGCCCGGCTGCCCGAGCGCGTGGACGGGGTGTTCGAGTCGGTCGGCGCGGCGACCTGGGCGCACTCGATGAAGGCCGTCCGGCCGGGGGGCGTGGTGGTGACCTGCGGAGCCACTACCGGAGCCGATCCGTCTGCCGACCTGCAGCGGCTGTTCTTCCTGCAGATCTCGGTGATCGGATCCACCATGGGCACCCTCGACGAGCTGCGCCGGCTGATCGCCTTCTGCGACGCCGCCGGCGTGACACCCGTAGTGGACCAGGCATTCTCGCTCGACGACGCCCGGACGCGTTCGAGGCCATGGAGAACGGGACGCCCGGCAAGTTCGTCATCGAGTTGTGAGGTCGGCTGCTCGCCGGGTGATCAGCGCCCGCCGAGCGTATCGTTCCGGCCGGCCAGCAGAGTGCCGATCAGGACCCGGTCGACGGTGGTCAGCGCGCGGACCACCTTCGGTGCCAGGTACAGCAGCGCCAGACCGATCACGGCCTGCACCAGCATCCGCGGCAGGGTGTCGATGAACACGCCGTTCCAGAGCTGGTTCCCGCGGTGCCAGCTGCCATCGGCGGCCTGCTGCGCCGGCAGCGTCCACCGCCACGCCGGGTAGCTGATGGCGCCGAGTCCGTAGGCGTAGAACGCCAGCGACACCGCAAAGGTGAAAGGTGCCAGCACGATCTTGAGGCAGTGGTAGAGCACCGCGCGCCAGCTGGCGCCGTCGGTGAAGATCCCGAGGAACTTCCCGGCGACCCCGTCCCGCCGGGTTCGGATGCCAGCAGGACCGACCACCGGCTGTCCCAGCAGGGTTCGCGCCAGGGTGCGTTGGACCGCGCCACCGGAGCGCGCGAACAGCAGCCCGAAGGCCAGGATCGGCACCCCGACCCAGATCACCGACAGGCCGGCGCCGACGCACAGCAGGGTGATCGTGCCGACGAAGAAGAAGATCGCCACCCCGAGGTCGACCATCGTGTAGAGGAACTCGCCCATGGCGGCGGCGGACAGCAGGGGCGGTGCGCTCCCCCGATGCACAGCCACCCTGCGGTCGGTGCGGTACAGGTCGTTGCCGTCGGTGGTGGTGATCCACTCGGGAGTGTCGTACGTCGTCATGCGTCAAGCGTCGTCGGGGAGCGGCTCCTCCGGAATCGGCCCAGCCGCCGCATTGCTGGTGGGTCTAGACCTACCCCGGTGCCGGCCGGCTCCAGTCGCCGCCGCACGGTAGCCCGATGTCGGCATCGGTAGCCCGGATTGTCCGGCGCGTCGCGCCGAACTCGGGCTACCACCCGCTGTCGGTGCGGTCCGGCGGTCCGAGCTGGGCAGTGCCCTGTCGGTGACCGCCCGAGCCGCGACTACTTCTTGGTGCCCGCCGGCTCGTTGGACAGTGCCGCGATGAAGGCCTCCTGGGGTACCTCGACCCGGCCGACCATCTTCATCCGCTTCTTGCCCTCCTTCTGCTTCTCCAGCAGCTTGCGTTTGCGGGTGATGTCGCCGCCGTAGCACTTGGCGAGCACGTCCTTGCGCATCGCGCGGATGTTCTCCCTGGCGATCACCCGGGATCCCACCGCGGCCTGGATCGGCACCTCGAACTGCTGCCGCGGGATCAGTTCCCGGAGCTTGGCCGTCATCGACAGGCCGTACGAGTAGGCGTTGTCCTTGTGCACGATCGCCGAGAACGCGTCCACCGGCTCACCTTGCAGGAGGATGTCCACCTTGACGAGATCGGAGATCTGAGTGCCGTTCTCGTCGTAGTCCAGCGACGCGTAGCCGCGGGTGCGCGACTTCAGCGAGTCGAAGAAGTCGAAGATGATCTCCGCCAACGGCATCGTGTACCGCAGTTCGACCCTGGACTCGGACAGGTAGTCCATCCCGCCGAGCACCCCGCGCCGCGATTGGCAGAGCTCCATCACCGAGCCGATGTACTCGCTGGGGGTGATGATCGAGCACTTGGTGATCGGCTCGCGGACGTCCCGGATCTTGCCGCCCGGCCAGTCCGACGGGTTGGTGACGACGTGCACCGTGCCGTCCTCCATGGTGATCGTGTAGACCACGGTCGGCGCGGTGGAGATGAGGTCGAGGCCGAACTCGCGTTCCAGCCGGTCGCGGGTGATCTCGAGGTGCAACAGGCCGAGATAGCCACAGCGGTAACCGAATCCGAGTGCGGTGGAGTTCTCCGGTTCGTAGGTCAACGCAGCATCGTTGAGCCGCAACTTGTCGAGCGCATCGCGCAGGAGGGGGTAGTCCGACCCGTCCATCGGGAACAGGCCCGAATAGACCATCGGTCGGGGATCGCGGTAGCCGCCGAGCGACTCGGTGGCGCCGCGGAGCGCGGACGTCACCGTGTCACCGACCTTCGACTGCCGGACGTCCTTCACCCCGGTGATCAGGTAACCGACCTCGCCGACCCCCAGACCCTGGGTGGGCACCGGCTCCGGCGAGATGATGCCCACTTCGAGCAGTTCGTGCACCGCCCTGGTGGACATCATCTGGATCCGCTCCCGCGGGCTGATCCGGCCGTCGACCACCCTGATGTAGGTGATCACGCCGCGATAGATGTCATAGACCGAGTCGAAGATCATCGCCCGGGCGGGAGCGTCCGGATTGCCCACCGGCGCGGGCACCTCGGCCACCACACGGTCCAGCAGCGCGCCGACACCCTCGCCGGTCTTGCCGGAGACCCGCAGCACGTCGTCGGGCGAGCCGCCCAGGATGTGCGCGATCTCCTCCGCGTACCGCTCGGGCTGGGCGGCCGGCAGGTCGATCTTGTTCAGCACCGGGATGACGGTGAGGTCGTTCTCCATCGCCAGGTACAGATTCGCCAGGGTCTGCGCCTCGATGCCCTGGGCGGCGTCCACCAGCAGTACCGCACCCTCGCAGGCGGCCAACGACCGCGAGACCTCGTAGGTGAAGTCGACGTGGCCGGGCGTGTCGATCAGGTGCAGGACATAGTCGTCGCCCGCGACGTTCCAGGGCAGCCGCACGTTCTGGCTCTTGATGGTGATGCCGCGCTCACGCTCGATGTCCATCCGGTCCAGGTACTGAGCGCGCATGGCCCGTCCGTCGACGACCCCGGTGAGCTGCAGGATCCGATCGGCCAGGGTCGACTTGCCATGGTCGATGTGCGCGATGATGCAGAAGTTCCGGATCCGTTCAGGGGGTGTGAACGTGGTCCGGTGGGCGAGCGAGGCCTGGGTCATTCAGGGAGGGGTTCTTCCTGGTCGGGTCGTCGGGCAGAGCGCGCTGACGGTGCGTCAGCCATTCTCCCACGCCCCGGCACGGGGACCGGACGTCAAACTCCTCGCCGCCCAGCTGCCCGGATGGCAGATTTCACCCGTGACCGATCACCTCGCGCCCGCCCGGGAGACGGCCCGGGTCTCGACCCTCGAACTGTTCTTCGACCTCGTGTTCGTGTTCACCGTCACCCAGATCACCGAGGTCGTCGACCACCACCCGGGCGTCGAAGCCGTCCTGCAGGGCCTGCTCATCCTGTCGGTGCTGTTCTGGATGTACGGCGGATTCGCCTGGCTGACCAATGCGATGGGCACCGACCGCAACGCTGCACGGCTCACGGTGCTGGCCGGGATGGCGGCGCTGTTCGTCTGCTCGCAGGCGGTGCCGCAGGCGTTCGGCATGTCCGGGATAGCGATGGGGATCGCCTTCCTCGCTCTGACCCTCATCCACCTCGGTGGATTTCTCTGGCTCGGTGGCCCCGGCTCGGCGCAGGCGATCCTGCGGCTGGCACCGGTCAACCTGGGCGGAGCCCTGTTGATCCTGGCTGCCGGCTGGACCCACGGGGTCTGGGACTGGGTGCTCTGGGGCACCGCTGCAGTGCTGTTCCTCAGCGTGCTGGTCCGGAACTCGACCGCAGCACTGTTCACCCTGCAGGCCGGGCACTTCGCCGAACGCCACGGCCTGATGATCATCATCGTGCTCGGCGAATCACTGATCAGCGTGGCGCTGGCGGCGCAGCAGCAGGACCTCGACCTCCGGTTGGTGGCCGGCTGCCTGCTCGGAGTGCTGGCCATCTCGACGATGTGGTGGGCCTACTTCGTCGGCGATGACGAACTCGGTGCGCAACACCTGGCCGGCGCCGAGGGCACCAGGCGCGCTCGGATGGCCACCGTCGGATACGACCTGTCCCACCTCGCGATGATTGCCGGGATCATCGGCGTTGCCGCCGGGACCCGGCTCGGTCTTGACGATCTGCTGGCGCCCGCCGAGCCGGCCGGCGCCTGGCTGATCGCCGGCGGGGCCGCCGGGTACCTGGCGGCGACAGCGTGGTTCCGCGGCGTGTTGCTGGTCGGGGGCGTGATCCCGCGTCTCGCGGCGGCCCTGGTGCTGGTGGGTACCGCCTGGGTCGGCGTCGGCCTGGGCACCGCGCAACAACTGGGATGCGTCGCGGTGGTGATCGGCGCGGCCATCGCGGTGGACCGGCGACTGGACCCGGTGGCTCGGAACCGGAGGCCAGTGGCAGGGTGAGGACCATGACGACTGCCTTCATCAACGCCCATGTTGTGCCGGTCGACGGCGAGCCGTTCGACGGCATCGTGCTCATCGACAACGGGACCATCTCCGCCCTCGGCCCCGACGTCGAGGTCCCCGACGATGCCGAAGTCGTGGATGCCGCCGGGCGGTGGATCCTGCCCGGATTCGTCGACGCGCACACCCACCTCGGCGTGCACGAGGAGGCCGAAGGGTGGGCGGGATCCGACAGCAATGAGATGACGGACCCGGTGACGGCCGGGGTGCGGGCGTTGGATGCGATCAACCCGGCCGATCTGGGATTCGGGGATGCGCTCGCCGGCGGTGTGACTGCGGTGGGCGTGAACCCGGGCTCGGCCAACCCGATCGGCGGCCTCACGGTCGCCATCCATACCCACGGCCGCACCGTCGACGACATGGTGTTGAGGTCCCCCGCCGGCCTGAAGTCGGCGCTGGGCGAGAACCCGAAACGGGTCTACGGGGACAAGAAGGCCAGCCCGTCGACCCGGTTGGGCACTGCATCGGTGATCCGCAACGCCTTCGTCGACGCCCAGAACTACCGGGAGAAACTGGCCGCCGCCGACGAGAAGTCCCCTGCTGCACGTGATCTCAAGCTGGAGGCCCTCGCGATGGTGCTGAACCGGGACATCCCGTGGCGCCAGCACTCGCACCGCGCCGACGACATCGCCACTGCGGTCCGGATCGCCGAGGAGTTCGGCTACGACCTGGTGATCGATCACGGCACCGAAGCGCATCTGATCGCGGATCTGTTGGCCGGCAAAGGCATCCCGGTCCTCATCGGGCCGCTGTTCACCTCGCGCTCGAAGGTGGAGCTGCGCAATCGCTCGCTGGCCAATCCGGGAAAGCTGGCCGCCGCGGGCGTGGAGATCTCCATCATCACCGACCATCCGGTGGTGCCGATCAACTTCCTGGTGCATCAGGCGACGCTGGCCGTCAAGGAGGGACTCGACCGCGACGTCGCTCTCGCCGCCATCACCCTCAACCCGGCCAAGGTCCTCGGCGTCGCCGACCGGGTCGGTTCGCTGACCGTCGGCAAGGACGCCGACCTGGTGCTCTGGACCGGCGACCCGCTGGACGTGATGCAGCGGGCCACCGCCGTCTACATCGGCGGCCGGGAGGTCTACTCCTACGACCTGGACGCCCGGGCCGGGACCGTGGCCGGCCACTGAGGGCCGGCTACCGGCCGGATACGCACGGCCGGCCATTCATCGCGGCCGAACGACGGCCGGCTGCCGGCGCCGGTGCGCGGCGCCGGTCGGCCGAGTAGCGGCGTCGACTCAACGACCGGTTCCGGCGACCCGCAGCGCCCACATCACCAGCGGCAGCTGGCCGGGGAGCCGCAGCCAGGCGACCACCCGGTACCACGGCGGGCGCCGACCCGACCGCAGCGCCATCGACACATTGGCCGGGAACACCGCGACGAACGTCGCGGCCGTGAGCAGACCGGCGAGCTGCCGGCTCGACCGACGACTGAGCAGGGCCGCGCAGGCGAGCTCGGCGACACCGCTGGCAGCGACCAACGCCTTCGGGTGCGGGAGCGACCGCGGCACGATCGCGACGAACGGGGCCGGTCGGACGAAATGCAGCACGCCGGTGGTGGTCAGCAATCCCGCGAGGGCGAACGCTGACCTATCGTCATGGGTGATCGCCATGACCACATGGTGCCCGCACCTGCAGCGGATACCCTGCGGCGGTGCGGGCGAGGTGGACGGTGGCGGCGGTGCTGTGTGCCGTCCTGGCAGCCGGCTGCAGCTCGACGGAGTCGGGCAGCCCGACGACGTCAGCCGGACCGACGATCGTCGCGACCGGCACCGAGCCGACCCGGATTCCGCCGATCACCGGGGCTCCGACCATCACGGTCCCCTCGTCGAGCACCACAGCTTCGAGTACTACACTTCATATTTTGCGTCGCTCGCTACCGCGTCGAGCACTACAGGGCCGAGTACTGCAGGGTCCACCTCAGTACTGGCGTCCAGCACTCCGGCGGCCGATCCGCCGACCACCACCTCGGCGGCGACCACGACAACGTCGCCGTCCGCACCGCCCACCACGCTGAGCCCGACCACGCTCAGCCAGACCGACCTGAGCCCGACCGGGCCCGCGTCGACGACCCGTCCGACCACGTCGACGGCCACCGTGGCCGCGCCGACCCTGCCGGACGTCGGCCTGCCCGGCGTCAACGACCCGGCCTGCAGGTCCGAGCACCGGCCGGTGCTGCTCCTGCACGGCACCCTGTCGACTCCGGCGTCCAACTTCGGTCCGCTGGCCGCGGCCTTACGGGCGTCCGGCCGGTGCGTGTACGCGGTGCTCTACGGAGCCCGGTTCGGCTACGGCGGGATCGGCCCGGTGCGCGAGTCGTCGACCGAGGTCGCGGGCTTCGTCGGCCAGGTTCTGGCCGCGAGCGGCCAGGGCAGGCTGGACGTGGTCGGCTACTCGCAGGGCGGGCTGGTGTTGCGCACCATGCTCCGTTACGACCTGGACCCTGCAGTCGTGGCCACCGGGGTGTTGATCGCTCCGAGCTTCCACGGCACCACCGCCCAGATCAGCACGTCGGTGCCGGCCGGGCTGTGCGCGGCCTGCGCAGACCAGGCAGCGAACTCGACGCTGCTCACCGACCTGAACGCCGGCGGCGACCTGGCCGGTGCGGTCCGGTACGCGGAGGTCTCCACCCGCAACGACCGCATCGTCACGCCGGTGTCGTCGCAGGTCCCCGCCGGGCCGCCGACCCGGGTGCGGTCGGTGATCGTCGAGGACCAGTGCCCCCGCCTGGTGACCGACCACATGACGCTGCCCGGAGCGGCGCCGGTGGCACGATGGGTGGTGGCGGCGCTGGAGTCCGACGGGCGGCCGAAGCCGGCCGATCTCGGCTGCTCCTGACACCGCAGCGGTTCCGTGGTTTGTGGCCGCCGCGGCCCGGATGGTAATCTTCGTCTTCGTGCCCGCGCCGACCCCGGCGCTCCCGCATGCACTCCGCAGGACCGAGCACGAATCCGACGAACGAAGGCATATTCGGCGTGGCCAACATCAAGTCTCAGATCAAGCGCATCCGGACCAACGAGATCGCGCGCCTGCGCAACAAGTCCGTGAAGTCTTCGCTGAAGACGGCGGTCCGCCGGGTTCGTGCCGCGATCGACTCCGGCGACAAGGCCGTCGCGCAGACCGAGCTGGTCGCCGCGTCCCGCAGCCTCGACAAGGCCGCGTCCAAGGGTGTCATCCACGCCAACCAGGCCGCCAACCGCAAGTCGGCGCTGGCCCAGCAGGTCAACGCGCTCTAGTCGCCCTTCCGCTGAACGGCGGCGTCATCCGGCTCACCGGGCGACGCCGCCGTTTCGCGTACCCGGGCGGCGCGGCCACGCCGATGGAGACGCTCAGCGGAGCCGGCGGGCGGCGGTCAGGTCGAGGATCGCCTTCTCCATGGCGTAGTCGGCGTCCACCGCCTGACCCTTGACGTCAGCGTTCAGCGCGGCGACCAGCGCCATACCGGCCAGCAGGCTCGGCTCCGACCAGTGCCGGGCCTGGGTCCTGGCCTTGTCGATCTTCCAGGGCGGCATGCCCAGCTCCGAGGCCAGCGCGTAGGAGTTCCCCGGGCGGGCGCCGGCCACCTTCGCCAGGGTCCGGATGCCGTCGGCGAGTGCATCGGCGATCAGCACCGGAGGGACGCCGATCGCGACCGCCCACCTCAGCGACTCCAGCGCGCCGGCCACGTCGCCGGCCACCACCTTGTCGGCAACCGTGAAGCCGCTGACCTCGGCCCGGCCGCGGTGATACCGACGGACCGCACTCTCGTCCACCAGCCCGCCGGTGTCCGCGACCAGCTGGGTGGCCGCGGTGGACAGTTCGCGCAGGTCGGAGCCCACCGCCTCGACAAGTGCGGCCACCGCGTCCGGCGTCGTGGCGCCACCGGCCTCCCGGATCTCGTTGCGGACGAACTCCACCCGCTCGGCCGCCTTGGTGATCTTCGCAGCGGCCACGAGATGTGCGCCTGCCTTCCGCAGCCCGTCGGCCAACGGCTTGTTCCGGGCGCCCCCGGAGTGCTGAACGACCAGCGTGACGCCATCGACAGGGGCGGCGGCGTACGCGAGCAGGGCGGTCGCCAGCTCCTTGGCCGCCTCCTGGCCGCTGCGGACGACCACCACCCTGGGCTCGCCGAACAACGTCGGCGCGACCAGTTCCTCGAATTCCCCCACTGTCAGCCCGGCGGCCACCGATTCCCACCGCTGCACGTCCGGATCCGACCGCCGGGCCGCGGCCAGCGCCCTGGCGATGGTCCGGTCGACCAGCAGTTCCTCGTCGCCGGTGATCAGCACCAGTGCGGGCGGGGCGGCGGCCATGGGGCCATCGTGCCAGTCGGGACGGACAGCCCGACCGGTAGCGTGCTGGGACCGACCTGATCAGCCGTCGCACAGCGGCGTCATCCTGGGAGAACCATGTCCTACCCACTTCGCCGCGCCGCCCTCGCCGTTCTTGCCCTGATCGCGCTCGCCGTCGCCGGGTGCGGCGGCACCAGCGGAAATCCGTCGGCGGCAGCGTCGTCGACGGCCATCACCGGACCGAGCACCACCTGCAGCTATGTACCGGACGGGAGCCCGCCGGCCAAGCCGGTGGATCCGCCGCCGGCCCAGGAGGCGACCACCGGCGCCGTCAGCGTCGACCTCGCGCTGCCGGGCGGGACAGTGACGGTCGCCCTGGACCGCACCGCCACCCCGTGCACGGTCGGCAATTTCGTTCACCTGTCGCAGGCGAAGTACTACGACGGCACCCCCTGTCACCGGCTGACGGTCGCCGACGGTTTCGGCGTACTGCAATGCGGCGATCCGACGGGCACGGGCGGCGGCGGGCCGGGCTACACCTTTGCCGACGAGACCACGCCGGACATGACCTATCCCGCGGGGACCATCGCGATGGCCAACGGGGGAGCCGACACCAACGGGTCGCAGTTCTTCCTGGTGTACGCGGACACCCAGCTCGCGGCGAACTACACGGTGTTCGGCAAGGTCACCGCTGGCATGGACGTCCTCACGGCGATCGCCGCGAAGGGCACCGCTGACGGCAGCCAGGACGGCGCCCCGGCAGAGAAGGTGACCATCGCGAGCGCGACCGTCACCGGTGCCGTCACCGGCTGAGTCGCCGTCGGGACCGCACCGATCGTGCGCTACCCTCGGGGCACAACCGAATACACCTCATCCAGAGGGGCAGAGGGACACGGCCCGATGAAGCCCCGGCAACCACTGGCGATGTCTTTGCGCAGGCTCCCCGCCCGCGCCGCGGCCGCCGCCAGCAGGTGCCACTTCCGTCCCGCATCCGCGGGGAAGATGAGAAGGAAGGCCTCGTCATGTCCTCTGCTCTGGAGTCACCCGTAGCTGCGGCCCGCACCGTCGATCTCGGTCCGGCCGTTGCGCTCTCCTGCCGTGAGTGCGGCAACCGCGTCGAACTCGGCCCGTACTACGCCTGTACCGAGTGCTTCGGACCCTTGGAGGTGGCGTACGAGTTCGCGGCCAGGGGGGAGGAACTCCGCGCGCTGATCGAGGCCGGACCGCAGAACATGTGGCGTTTCGCGCCGCTGCTGCCGGTACCGGCGACGGTGGCAGACACCCCGAATACCAACCCCGGTCAGACGAAACTGGTCCGCGCCCATCACCTGGCCCGCGAGCTCGGTATGAAAACCCTGTGGGTGAAGGACGACTCGGGCAACCCGACGCACTCGTTCAAGGACCGGGTGGTCGCCGTCGCGCTGGCGGCCGCCCGCGAGCTGGGCTTCTCGGTGCTGGCCTGCCCGTCCACCGGCAACCTGGCGAACGCGGTGGCCGCTGCCGCCGCCCGCGCCGGGATCCGTTCCGTGGTTCTGGTGCCGTCCAATCTGGAGCAGCAGAAGATCCTGACCACTGCGGCCTACGGCGGCACCCTGGTGGCGGTCGACGGCAACTACGACGACATCAACCGGTTGGCCGGGGAGATCGCCGGCGAGCACGAGGACTGGGCGTTCGTCAACGTCAACGTCCGGCCGTACTACGCCGAGGGTTCCAAGACTCTGGGCTACGAGGTCGCCGAGCAGCTCGGCTGGCGGCTGCCGGAGCAGGTGGTCATCCCGATCGCCTCCGGATCGCAGTTGACCAAGGTGGACAAGGCATTCACCGAGCTCGGAAAGCTCGGGCTGGTCGAGGCGACCCCGTACAAGATCTTCGGTGCCCAGGCGACCGGCTGCTCCCCGGTCTCTGCGGCGTTCAAATCCGGCTCCGACGTCATCCGGCCGGTCCGACCGGACACCATCGCGAAGTCGCTGGCCATCGGTAATCCCGCCGACGGCCCCTACGTGCTCGACGTTGCCCGTCGCACCGGCGGCGCGGTGGAGGACGTCAGCGACGCTGACGTGGTCGAGGGCATCAAGCTGCTGGCCCGCACCGAGGGCATCTTCGCCGAGACCGCCGGCGGGGTGACGGTGGCGGTACTGCGCAAGCTGCTGGCCAGTGGTCTGCTGGACCCGGCGGCCGAGACGGTGATCTTCAACACCGGCGACGGACTCAAGACCCTGGACGCGATCGCCGACTCGGTCGGGCCGACCGCGACCATCGCGCCGACCCTGGCGGCCTTCGAGAAGGCGGGCCTGGCATGAGCATCACTGTCCGGGTGCCCACCATCCTGCGCACCTACACCGGCGGGTCCTCGACCGTGGCGGCAGAAGGCAGCACCGTCGGCGAGGTGATCGACAACCTGGAGGGCGCGCACCCGGGTATCCGGTCCAGGGTGGTCGACGAGGCCGGGGCATTGCGCAGATTCGTCAACATCTACCTCGACGACGACGACATCCGTTTCGGTGACGGGCTGGCCAGTCCGGTCCCGGACGGCGCCACCGTGTCGATCATCCCGGCGGTCGCCGGCGGCTGAGGCGGCTGCCGATCTCGAGTTGATCATGGGCAGCAGACCGCTCTGGTGACCGATGTGCCCGCTCCGGGCGTTCTCCCACCCATGATCAACTCGGAAGAGGGCCCGCGCGACTACTCAGTGCTCGGTGGGAATCTCGATCCCGAACAGGGTGTGCAGCGCCTGCAGATAGTCCTGACTGTCGCCACTGCGGGCCAGTTCCTGGGCGCGCAGGGTCGGGGTGTGCAGCAGTGACTGGGTGACCCGGTGCATGGCCAGAGCGACATCCTCGGCCACCTCGGGGTCGTACTTCGCCCTCAGCCGGGCCAGTTCCCGCTCCACAGCACTGGACACGTGCGAACGCAGCGCCACCACCGCGGGGTCCATCTTGCGGACCTCGAGGTCCTGTTCGAAGGTCGCCACCGCGTCGATGACGATGTCCTGGGCCGCGGTCAGGGCCCCGGCGTGGGCCGGGTCGGCCTGCACCGCGACGGTGCGCAAATCGATGATCCGCACCCCGTCCAGGGCCCGGACCTCTTCGGAGACATCGGGTTTCAGGGCCAGGTCGATGATCGGCAACGGGCCCGCGCGGCCGGCCAGGGCAGGCACAACGGTGTCGGTGTCGAGCAGTCCGCCGATGGTGCCGCTGCAGGACACCACCAGATCGGCCGAGGCCAGCGCGATCGGCAGCGCATCGGCAGGCACCGGTACAGCGTGATGAGACCCTGCGAACGCGGCCGCCCGACCGGACGGCGAGTAGACCAGCAGGTCGATGCATCCGTGGGCGCGCAGTGCGGCCAGTACCACCCTGGCGTAGGCGCCGGTGCCGATCACCAGAGCGCGGGAGCCGTCCAGCGATCCGCCGAGGCTGGTGGCCGCGACGTCCAGCGCCACCGAGGCGATCGACCGGCCGGCGTCACCGAGTTCGGTGCGGGCCGCCACCCGCTTGGCTGTGCGGGCCGCGGTCTGGAACAGCGAGTTCAACATCGGGCTGGTGTGGGCCGCGGCCTGCGCGTCCCGTAGCGATCGGGACACCTGCCCGGAGATCTCGGCCTCGCCGACCACCATGGAATCCAGGCCGGAGGCGACCGTGAACAGGTGCGCGACGACCGGGGCGCCGACCCGCACCTTGAGCAGTGCTCCGACCTCGTCCGCGGTGCCGCCGGTGGCCTTGGCCACCCCGTCGATGACGGCATCGATCGCGTCGTGGAAGCGGGTGGCGTCGAGGTAGATCTCCAGCCGGTTGCAGGTGGCCAGCAGGACCGCACCCACCACGGGCGAGTCGGCTTCTGCGACCAGCGCTGACAGTTCCCGGGCCAGCAGGTCGGTGCCTGCGCACAGCCGGTCCAACTCGGTCAGCTCGAGGTCGTGGTGACTCGCACCGAGAACCATGAGCATTCCGATGATCCTACCGGCGGGTCATCCTCGGCACGCCCGCCCGCGCCGCGTCGGGACCTTCGGCCCGGGTGGCACGATGACCGGACGATGACGAGCACGAACGCCACTGCAGCCGGCACCGGCCCGCTGCCCGGGACCCATCCGATCACCGACGGCCGTACCGCGACGTCCGCCCTGATCAGGGCCTATCGCGGCGAACGGCCGGCGACCCGCCCGGTCTGGTTCATGCGGCAGGCCGGGCGCTCGCTGCCGGAGTACCGGGCGCTGCGGGTCGGCACCGGCATGCTGGAGGCCTGCCTGACGCCGGAACTGGCGACCGAGATCACCCTGCAGCCGGTCCGGCGGCACCTCGTCGACGCGGCCATCTTCTTCTCCGACATCGTGGTGCCGCTCAAACTGGCCGGGGTGGACGTGGACATCGTTGCGGGCACCGGCCCGGTCGTGGAGCATCCGGTGCGCACCGACGCCGACGTCGCTGCCCTGCCGACTCTGGACCCGGACGCGCTGGCGCCGATCACCCAGGCGGTGACGGCGCTGGCAGCTGAGCTCGGGAGCACGCCGCTGATCGGCTTCGCCGGCGCGCCGTTCACCCTCGCCTCGTATCTGGTGGAGGGCGGCCCCAGCCGGGAGCACCTGCGAACCAAGGCGCTGATGCACTCGGCGCCGGACACCTGGCACGCGTTGGCGACCTGGGTCGGCGGCATCACTGCCGCCTTCCTGCGTGCTCAGGCCGTGGCCGGCGCCTCGGCCGTGCAGCTGTTCGACTCCTGGGCCGGCTACCTCTCCCCCGCCGACTACGCGAGGTTCGTCGCCCCGCATTCGGCCGCCGTGCTCGCCGCCGTCGCAGACCTGCCGATTCCGAAAGTGCACTTCGGCGTGGGCACCGGTGAGCTGCTGACCGCGATGCGGGACGTGGGCGCCGACGTGGTGGGCGTTGACCAGCGGGTGATGCTGGACGACGCAGTGCGCCGGTTGGGCGGCACGGTCCCGGTGCAGGGGAACATCGACCCGGCGCTGCTGTTCGCCGGCGACGAAGCCCTGTTCGCGCACACCAGGGAGGTGATCCGCCGGGGCGCGGCGGCCCCTGGGCATGTGCTGAACCTGGGTCACGGCGTGCCGCCGGACACCGACCCGGAGGTGCTGACCCGTCTCGTGCAGTTCATCCACGACGAGCCGTGAACGGTGCCGACCGGATGCCGCCGGATGTCATCGTGGTCGGCGGCGGGGTCGCCGGGCTGACCGCCGCGTTCGCACTGACCCGACGCGGCCTGCGGCCGCTGGTTCTCGAGGCTGCCGACGTGGTGGGCGGAACGGTTGCCCGACACGTCGTCGGTGGTGTCGCGTTGGACGCGGGCGCCGAGTCGTACGCCGTGGCGCGACCCGCGGTGACCGACCTGATCGGCGACCTCGGCCTGATGGATCTGGTCGAACGTCCTGCGCCGGGCGGAGCCTGGGTCCGGCACGAAGCCGGCACCGCACCGCTGCCGTCCGGGGGCTTTCTGGGGATCCCGGCGCAGCCCTGGTCCCGCGACGTCCGGCGGGTGATCGGCACCGCCGGCGGGGTGCGGGCCGCGATCGACCGGATGCTGCCCTCCCGGACCGGGTTGCGGGACGGCGTGACCGTCGGGGGCCTGGTTCGCACCCGGATGGGTGCCAGGGTGCTGCGCCGGCTGGTCGAACCGGTGGTCGGCGGAGTGCATGCCGCCGACCCGGACACCCTCGAGCTGGCGACGGTTGCTCCCACCCTGGCCGACGCGCTGCGTCGGACCGGGTCGCTGGCGGCGGCGGCGGGCGCCGTGCGGGGTGCGGCGGGCCCGTCCGGTTCCGCGGTCGCCGGGCTGCGCGGCGGGATGTTCGAGCTGGTCCTCGGCCTGGTCGCGGCGATCGAGCGGGCCGGCGGCGAGGTTCGCACCGGCGCGCACGTGTCGGTGGTGGAGTCCGCCGACAGCGGCTGGCGGGTCGCCGACCTGACGGCCGGGCGGCTGGTGATCGCCACCGGCCCCACCGCCGCGGTTCCGCTGCTGGCCGCGGCGGCGCCCGCAGCACCACTGGCCGCGACTGGCTCCGGTGGTGCCGACGTGTTGCTGGCCACCCTCGTCCTCGACGCCCCGCTCCTGGACCGAGCGCCGCGCGGGTCCGGCGTGCTGGTGTCCGCGCGGGCGGCCGGCGTCACGGCCAAGGCCCTCACCCACGCCACGGCGAAGTGGCCATGGCTGGCGGCGGCACTGCCGCCGGGCCGGCACGTGCTGCGGTTGTCCTACGGACGGCCCGGCGAACGACTACCGGAGGTGTCGACGCTGCCGGCGCTGGCGCTGGCCGACGCGTCCACCCTGCTCGGCGTCCCCCTCGCCGCGACCGACGTGCTCGACACGGCAGTGGTGCGCTGGCCGGCCGCGCTTCCGCACGGCCGACCCGGTCACGCGGCCTCGGTGGCGGGGCTGCGGTCAGCAGTCGCCCGCCACCCGGGGCTGGCCGTCATCGGGTCCTACCTGGCCGGAACCGGGCTCGCGGCGGTGGTCGCCGATGCCCGCGCCACCGCGGCCGCCCTCTGACCGGCGCTCCCGGGCCGGCCTTCCCGGCGTCAGGTGAGGGGCAGGTTGAACTGCAGCGTCGCGAGCGCCGAACGCAAGGGCAGAGCGCTCTCGAGATGCAGTCCCGGTGCGGCACCGGACCCGCAGGACTGCCGGTCCAACGGCAGTAAGGGACAGTTGAGCCCCAGAATCGTCTCGCCGGCGATCATGAACATCACCGGCAGTTCGTCGGCCCCGCCGGTCAACGGCCCGATCGCCGCCAGGGCGCGGCCGGCGGTCGACGGGATGCTGCGCACCGTGACGCCGGTCAGCCGATAGCGGAGCGCGAACCGATCGCCGGAGGGGACCTGCAGGCTGACCGGCGTGCCCACGGTGCCCCCGGGCACGAGAACCGGCTGGTCTCCGGCGCTGACCTGGACGTCGGTGGCGGTGGCCGACGCCGAAGCGAACTGCCGCCCGGCCCGGTCGACCAGCGCCGGACGCAGCTGGAGGACACTGACCGGTCCCGGCATCCGCACCTGCTCGGATACGTCGAACGACCCATCGGCTGCCGGAGAGGCAATCAGGAGGATCCCGGGAAGGGTGACCCCAGGTCCCTTGCTGGGAAGCGCCGGGGTGTACTTCGCCTGTACCAGCAGGCCGCCGGCCGGTGGAGCAGGCGGCGCCACCGACGTCGCTGACGTGACCACCGGGGGTGCAGTGGACCGCGCCGGGGCGGACTCGCCCGTCGGGGCGTCCACGGCACGGACCGCCGACGGGTCGGGCACCGCACGCTGCTGCGGCGTACCGCTCGGCGGCGAACTCACAGCCGAGCTACGCAACGCTGTACTTCGCTGCGGGGTGCTCCGCTGTGCTGTACTCCTGGGCGTCGTCCTCCTGGGCGCGGTACTCCCGGGCGCCCCGCTGCTCACGGCCGCCGCCGGAGCCGTCGCGGTCGCCGGTCCCAGCCAGTTCGGAGCTGCGGCAACGTTCGAGGGCGCCACCTTGGACGGCGTAGGTGACAGGCTGCGGAACAGGAAGATGTCGCCGACCACCAGTGCCACCAGAAAGGCGGCGCCGACGATCCGACGGACCCTGACCCGCTTGGCGGCCGATGAGGTCACGGCACCACGAGGCCCGGCGGACCCCGACGAGTCGAAGGTACGTGCCATCTGCGACCTCCCCGGGGTGCAGTGCAATCAGCGCTACGCAAAGCCAACCATTGACTCACCAACCGTAGTGAGTTGTAAGCTGATTTGGCGCTCGGTTCACTCTAATGCGTGGACATCACCCGATCGAGGGGATCCTTATGGTCACGAAATCGACATATCGGGCACTAGTCGTGGGCGCCGCCGTCCTGATCGGCAGCACGTCGTTCTCAGGGGTGGCTGCCGGCGCGGACGGCCGAGCGACCACCGGTGCGGCCCGCACTGCGACGGTGTATCTCGTCCAGGGCCTACCGAACGCCACCATCACCGTGACCGTCGACGACAAGACGATCGCCCGCAACGTCCAGACCACAGCAGTGGCCGGTCCGTTCCAGGTCAGTGCCGGCAAGCACACGCTCACCTTCACCGATGGCAGCGGCAAGGTGGTGGCCGAGAACACCGTGCAGACCGGAGCAGGCTCCAATTCGGATCTGGTGCTGCACCTGACGACCGCGGCCGGTGACCCACCCGTCGTCACGCAGTTCGCGAACGATCTCACCGCGGTGCCCAGCGGCAAGGCCTCCCTGACCGTGGCGCACACCGCGGCCGTGCCGCCCGCTGACATCCGGGTCGACGGCAAGGTGCTCTTCGCCAATGTGGCCAACGGAGAGTCCCTCAACCTGACGGTGCCGACAGGCACCTACAGCGTCGACATCGTGCCGGCCGGCGAGCGGACGCCGGTGGTCTTCGGCCCGGTGGACCTCACGGTCAGCGGCGGCTCGCTGAACCGGGTCTATGCCGTTGGCGACCCGGCAGCGAAGACGATGAACGTCGCGGTCCACGTCATCAAGATGCCCGCAACCGGATCCGCGCCACCGAAGTCGGTCGACACCGGCACCGGAGGTTTCGCAGTGCTGCTGCAGCTGATCATGCGGCTGCTGCCACTGTGGCACGGCTGAGCCGACGCCCGGAGCCGGCCCAACGACCGGTGGCAGCCGCGGCTGCTGCGCTGATCCTCCTGGCGGCCGGGCATCTGACGGCGGCATGTTCGGCCGACGCCCCACTGGTATCCGCGACACCCACCGGCGGCACCACGAGTTCCGTCGGCACGTCCGCGACGGTCGCCGCCACCGCGTCGATCGGTAATTCCGGATCTGACTCCCGCACCGGGACTGCCGAACCGGGGTCGACGGCCGGCGGCTCGCCACCCTCGGCGGCCGGTCCGCCGCCGATCACCGCAACGCCTTCGACGTCCCCGCCGCACCGGACGGTCCCGACCACCACCGCCGCGCCGACTCCGTCTCCGGTCCGACAGGGCACCGCCGCCGGGAGCACCCGGATCAGCTTCGTGCCCGCACGCATCGACCTGCCGAACGGCAGCACCGCCGTTGTCGAACCCGAACCGACGGTCGGCGGGGTGCTCCGGGTGCCCAGCGACATCACGCACGTCGGCTGGTGGGACGGTGGCGCGCGGGCGGGCGATCCGTTCGGATCCACCGTGATCGCCGGTCACATCGACTCCCGACTGCAGGGCCTCGGCTTCTTCGCCGAACTGCTCAGCGTCCGGGCCGGCGACCGGATCGTCCTGCGATCGGGCAGGCACGAGCTCACCTACCAGGTGCGGTCGACCGCCTTGGTCAAGAAGGAGGCGCTGGCCTCGGACAGCGAGGCGCTCGGCCAGCGTGGCCCGCACCGCCTGGTGCTCATCACCTGTTCCGGGGAGTGGCATCCGGAGATCCGCTCCTACGACAGCAATCTGATCGTCGTCGCGGATCCGGTCGCTGACTGAGTCGAGGTCGCGGCCGCTGGGTCCCGGATCGGCCCGATGGCCGACGCGATCGGGTGTGGCGCAGCCAACGTCCTCCGGTGAAGGATCGCAGCGTCCACGGGGGCAGGATGAACACATGAGTTCCGACGACGTGACGACGGCAGCAGCGAGCCGCGCGCCGGCTGCGGCCCCCGGTCGGCCGTCCGCCCGGGAGATCAATGCGGGCATCCGCTACACGCTGTTCTCGGTGTACTCACGGGTGGCCGACCTGGACATCTCCGCGGCCGAGGCCGCCGCCGAGCTGGCCGAGTTGGTCACCGGGCTGGCCGCGGACGACGTGCAGATTCGAGGCATCTACGACCTGACCGGGATGCGCGCCGACGCTGACCTGATGGTCTGGTGGCACGCGCCGAGCGCGGAGCAGTTGCAGGCGGCGACCAGGTCGCTGCGCCGCACCGCGGTGGGTCGCGCCACCAGCCCGTCGTGGTCGGCGATGGGCCTGCATCGTCCGGCCGAGTTCAACAAGGGGCACGTGCCGGCGTTCCTGGCGGGCGCTGCACCCAGGACCTGGGCGACGGTCTACCCGTTCGTGCGCTCCTATGAGTGGTACCTGCTGCCCGACGAGGAACGCCGTGGAATGCTCGTCGAACACGGGATGATGGGGCGCGAGTACAACCAGGTCTTGTCGAACACGGTGGCCGCCTTCGCGCTGGGTGACTATGAGTGGCTGCTCGCACTGGAGGCCGACGAACTGCACGACACCGTCGATCTGATGCGGCATCTGCGCGCGTCCGGCGCCAGAATGCATGTGCGCGAGGAGGTCCCGTTCTACTCCGGGCGCCGGGTGGACGCGGCCGGCGCCGTCGAGGTACTGCGGTGAGCGGCTCCCCCGGTTACGACGCTGTACTGCTCGCCGGATTCGGGGGTCCGGAGAGCGCTGACGAGGTGATGCCGTTCCTGCGCACCGTGACCCGCGGACGCGGGGTACCGGACGAGCGCCTTGTCGAAGTGTCCCACCACTACCTGGCGTTGGGCGGTGCCTCACCCATCAACGAGCAGAACCGGGCGCTGCGGGCGGCTCTCGCTGCTGAACTGGAGGCGCGGGGGGTGGCGATCCCGGTGCTGTGGGGCAACCGGAACTCCGCGCCGTGGATGGCCGACGTGGTCGGCGCCGCAGGCGCCGACGGCTATTCCCGGCTGTTGGGGTTGGCGACATCCGCCTACTCGTCGTATTCATCCTGCCGGCAGTACCGGGAGGACTTCGGGACCGCGCTGGCGTCGACCGGGCTCGTCGGACAGATGCAGATCGACAAGGTGCGCCCGTACTTCGACCAGCCCGGCTTCCTGGAGCCGTTCGTCGACGGCACCGTCGCGGCCGTGTCGATGGCGCTGGCCGGCGGAGTCGCCGTCGACGAGATCGAGGTGGTCTTCACCACGCACTCCGTGCCGGCCACCATGGCGGACACCTCGGGGTCCGCAGCCCTCGGTGACCATGGTCCGGGTGGCGCCTATGTCGCGCAGCATCGCGCCGCCTGCGGGTGGGTGATGACGCAGCTGGAGCTCGAGACCGGCCAGAGTCCCTCCTGGCAGCTGGCTTTCCAATCGCGCTCCGGGACTCCGGCGATGCCATGGTTGGAGCCGGACATCCTCGAGGTCATCGCCGGCCTGTCGGCGCTGGGACGCACCGCAGTGGTGGTGGTGCCGATCGGCTTCGTCTCCGACCATGTCGAAGTGGTCTGGGATCTCGACAACGAGGCCGCCGAGGCCGCGGCCGACGCCGGCCTGCATTTCTGGCGGGTGCCGACTCCGGGCACCGACCCCCGGTTCGTCGCGGCGCTGGCCGATCTGGTGGCGGAGCGGCTCGGGCTGGGCCTGCCTCACCGGGCGGTGCTGGACACGACGCCGCGGCCGAACCTCTGCGCCGTCGGGTGTTGCGTCAACCTCCGCGGCCCGAAACCGTCGACGGCCGGCCAGGATTCGGCTGCGGACTGGCACGACACCGACGTCGGTGCCGTCGAGCTGGCCGGTTCCGGGATCTGCGAGGCGGCACCCGCGTGACCGTCCCGGTGCTGCGGATCGGCACCCGCGGGAGCGCCCTGGCGCTGGCCCAGTCGGGTCAGATCGGCGCGGCAGTTGCGGCCGCGACCGGGTGCATCGTCGACCTGGTCCGGATCCGCACCGAGGGCGACGTGAACACCGGCCCGCTGGCGGCGATCGGCGGGACCGGGGTGTTCGTCACCGCGGTGCGCGCGGCGCTGCTCGCCGGCGATGTCGACATCGTCGTGCACTCGTTCAAGGACCTGCCGACCGCGCCGGCCGAGGACCTCGCGCTGGCCGCCGTGCCGTTGCGCGAGAACCCGTTCGACGCGTTGTGCGCCCGCGCCGGCCGGCCGCTCGCCGAGTTGCCGCCCGGCGCCCGGATCGGCACCGGGTCGCCCCGCCGATCTGCCCAGCTCCTGGCTGCTCGCCCGGATCTGAAGGTCGAACCGTTGCGCGGCAACGTCGACACCCGGCTGGCGACGGTCGCCGACGGCGATCTGGACGCCGTCGTGCTCGCCTACGCCGGCCTGGCCCGGCTGAACCGGACCTCGGTGGTCACCGAGGTGCTCGAGCCTCCGACGATGCTGCCCGCGGCCGCCCAGGGCGCCTTGGCCGTCGAGTGCCGGGATGGTGAGACCGCCTGGTATACCGATGCTCTCGGCCTCCTGGACGATCCGCCATCGCGCTGGACGGCCGTGGCCGAGCGCGCGCTGCTCGGTGCCCTCGAGGCGGGCTGCAGCGCCCCGGTGGGAGCCTGGGCGAGGCTGGCCGGCGATGTTCTCACCTTGGACGCCGCGGTGATCGCCGTCGACGGCACCGCCGTTGTTCGCGCGACGTCGCAGGGTGTGGTGACCGACGACGCGTCCGCTGGTGTGGTCGGCCGTCGGCTCGCGGCCGAGCTGACCGTCGGCGGTGCCGCGGACCTGTTGGGACTACGCGGATGATGTCGATGCGGGGAGCCCGGGTGCTACTCCCTCGGTCCGAGCAGCGGGCCGCGTCGCTGATCGCCGCGCTGGCCGAACTGGGGGCGATCGGCGAGGCGGTGCCGGTCACCGCCATAGCCGAACCTCTCGACACCGGAGCCCTGGACGCCGCGGTGCTCGCCCTCGCGCAGGGGGACTTCGAGTGGGTGGGGTTCACCTCGGTGACCGCTGTCGCCGCGGTGCTCGACCGCGCCGAGCAGCTGCGGCTGCACCCCGTTGTGCCGGCGGACACCCGGATCGCCGCCGTCGGTCCGGCGACCGCACGAGCTCTGCGGGCCGCCGGACTGCCGGTCGACCTGGTTCCGGACACCGCCGGCTCGGCCGCGACACTCGCGGCGATCTGGCCCGCCCCGCACTCCGGTGACTCGGTGCTGCTGCCGCGCTCCTCGATCGCCGCGAACACGCTCCCGGACGCCCTGTCCGGTGCCGGATTCCGGGTGCGTGCGGTCGATGCCTACCGCACGGTCGGGCTGCCGGTGCCCGCCGCGGTCGCGGACGACCTCGCCGCCGGGGCGTTCGATGCCATCGTGTTCAGCTCACCCAGCACCGTGGACCCGTTCGCCGGCTGCTCATCGGGCCGGGAACTCCTGGTGGTCGCCATCGGCGAGGCGACCGCGACGGCAGCGCGGGCGATCGGACTGGAGCCGGTGCTCGCCGCCGAGCCCACGGATGCTGCGGTGCTGGCAACCCTTGTCGACCACCTCGGCACCACCGAAGAATCGAGAACCTGATGACGTTCCCGACCTCACGCCCGCGTCGCCTCCGCCGGACACCGGCGTTGCGCCGGTTGGTCGCCGAAACCCGCGTGCATCCCGGCGATCTGGTGCTTCCGATGTTCGTCAAGGAAGGTGTCGATGCGCCGGTCGCGTTGCACGTCGATGCCAGGGGTCGTCCAGCACACGCGCGAGTCGCTGCGGAAGGCGGCCGCCGAGGCGGTCGCCGCCGGGGTCGGCGGGCTGATGCTGTTCGGCATCCCGTCCACCCGGGATGCGATCGGATCCGGCGCCACCGACCCGGACGGAATCCTGAATCTGGCCCTCGCCGATGTCGCCGCCGAGGTCGGCACGGACACCGTGCTGATGGCCGATCTGTGCCTCGACGAGTTCACCGACCACGGCCACTGCGGCGTGCTTGCCGCGGACGGCTCGGTGGACAACGACGCCACCCTCCTCCGCTACGCCGAGATGGCGCTGGCGCAGGCGGCCTCCGGTGCCGATCTGCTCGGCACCTCCGGAATGATGGATGGTCAGGTCGCTGCCGTGCGCCGCGCCCTCGACGATGTCGGCGACATCGACACCGGCATCTTCGCCTACGCCGCGAAGTACGCCTCATCCTTCTACGGACCGTTCCGGGAAGCGGTGGATTCGGCGCTCACCGGAGACCGCCGCGCCTACCAGCAGGATCCGGCAAACCGCGCCGAGGCGGCCCGTGAGGTGGCGCTGGATATCGCCGAGGGCGCCGATCTGGTGATGGTCAAACCCGCCATGAGCTACCTCGATGTGCTCTCGGACGTGGCCGACTCGGTCGCTGTACCCGTTGCGGCCTATCAGGTCTCGGGTGAGTACGCGATGGTGGAGGCGGCTGCGGCCAACGGTTGGATCGATCGGGACCGGGCCATCGTCGAGACCGTCACGTCGATCCGCCGGGCCGGCGCCCAGATCGTGCTCACCTACTGGGCGGTCGAACTGGCGCAACGGATCCGGGCCGAGGACGGGCTGCGATGACCTACGTCGACGACGCCGCTCCGGCCAGCGCCGCACTGTTCTCCCGTGCCCTGCGAGGTGATCCCGGGCGGGGTGAACTCACCGGTCCGGGCGTTCCGCTCGGTCGGCGGCACTCCGCGGTTCATGGTGTCCGGCGTCGGATCCCGGATCACCGATGCCGACGGCCGGGAGTACGTCGACCTGGTCGGCTCCTGGGGGCCGATGATCCTCGGCCACTGCCACCCGGCGGTGCAGGACGCGGTGACCCGGGCCGCATCCCGGGGATTGTCGTTCGGCACACCCGGCGCGGGCGAGGTCGCGCTCGCCGAAGAGATCGTGGCCAGAGTGGGGCCGGTGGAACAGGTGCGACTGGTGTCCTCGGGTACCGAGGCGACCATGTCGGCGATCCGGTTGGCCCGCGGCTTCACCGGCCGGTCGAAGATCATCAAGTTCGCCGGGTGCTACCACGGCCACGTCGACGCGCTGCTGGCCGCAGCGGGTTCGGGCGTTGCTACCTACGCGCTACCGGACTCGGCGGGAGTGACCGCGGCGACCACCGGTGATGTGATCGTCCTCCCGTACAACGACATCCGCGCCGTGCGCGCCGCATTCACCGCCCATCCCGGGGAGATCGCGGCGATCATCACCGAAGCGGCCGCGGCGAACATGGGTGTGGTGCCACCGCTGCCCGGGTTCAACGCCGACCTCGCCGAGGTCGCGCACGCCGATGGAGCGCTACTGATCTCCGACGAGGTGATGACCGGATTCCGGGTCGGTCGGGCGGGGATGTTCGGCCTCGAGGGGGAGCAGCAGGGCTGGGCGCCCGACCTGCTGACGTTCGGCAAGGTGATCGGTGGCGGACTGCCGGTCGGCGCGTTCGGCGGCCGGGTGGAGATCATGGCCATGCTGGCCCCCGAGGGCCCGGTCTACCAGGCGGGCACGCTGTCCGGAAACCCGGTCGCGACGGCCGCCGGCCTGGCCACCCTCAAGGGTTGCGATGCGGCGCTGTACTCCCGCCTGAACGCGACTGCGCTCGCGGTCGGAGATCTGGTGACGGACGCACTGACCGCTGCCGGAGTGCCACATCAGCTGCAGCGGGCCGGAAACCTGTTCTCGGTGTTCTTCGCAGCGGGTGAAGTGCGCACCTACGATGATGCGCGCCGGCAGTCCGCCGTGGCGTTCGCGGCGTTCTTCCACGCGATGCTCGATGCCGGGGTGTACCTGCCGCCGTCGGCATTCGAGGCCTGGTTCGTCTCCGGTGCCCATGGGGCCGACGACCTGGACCGCATCGCCGCGGCGCTGCCGGCAGCGGCAGCGGCGGCGGCAGCGGCTCTCGGCTGAGCCGGGTCCGGCGCAACTCTCGGCACAGCTCCGCCGCTCTGTCAGTGCCGAGTGGGATGATCGAGATGTCCGATGCTGCCGAGGAGATGCCCATGCCGCCGCGCCGCCGTCCCGCCCCGCCAACAGTTGACGTCGACAAGCTCCGCACGGCGTTGGACGCCGGAAAGCTGGTCCGAGTTCTGATCGCGCCATCGGGTCAGTTCCCCGAGGGCGCGACCGGGCGGGTGCGCTCCATCGGCGATCCCGCGGTCGATGGCGACGAGTTTCTCGCGGTCGAGGTCGGCGCGGGCAATTCCCGCGATGTGCTGCCCTTTGCGCCGGGCGACCTGCAGCCCTACTCGCGTACCGGATCCGTTGGGGTGAAGAATCTGTCGGACGCCGAGGCCCCGGCGAGCGCGCGCCGCAGCGCCGCTCCTCGCGCGATCCGGACGAACGGCTCGGCGACCGGCCGCCGCACCGCCCGCGGCGCGGACCTGTTCGCTGTCAACGGATCGGCTCCTGCTGCTGCCCCAGGGCCCGCCGGTCGGGTGCCGGCCCCGGGCGGCGCTGCGGCATCGGAGGTCGCTGAGAGCTCGCCGGCGCGGTCGGCGTCAGCGGGGCCGGCGGCCCGGAGGCCGGCGGACGTCGACTCGGTCGTCGAGGACACGACACCCGACCACCCCGACCACTCCGACCGCTTCCGCGAGCCGAGCGGGGCGGCCCGGCTCGCGGGCCGGCCGGGGCAAACACGCTGCGGTCACGATCACGGTCAGCACCGATGGCGACAGCGGGTGGAAGGTGGAAGCCAGGGTGGGCAGCCGGGTCGCCGTCCGGGCGACGCCGGTACCGCCCGCGCGGGTCGCCGAGATCGCCGGCCAACTCGGGGAGCCTCGGCTCATCGAGGTGGTGACGGACCTGTTGGCAGAGCATCGCCGGACCGTGCAGGCCAAGGCGGATGCGCTGGCCGCCGAACTCGCCGCGGTCCGGGCGGAGCTCGAGTCCTATCCGTAGCGCCCGGCGGCTCCTCGGGCGAGAGACCTCGGGGCCACCTCAGTCGGGCCAGTGCGTGCCCATGCCTCCTCGCCCGGAGGGTAGTCGCCTCACGATCGCAGCACGGCCCCGCGCCGGACCGTCTGCAGCTCCCCGTCGATCAGGCAGACCAGCACATCGCCGTCGATGTCGGTCCGCAGAATCGTTGCAACTCCGACCTTCTGCAGCTCGGCCAGCGTCCGGCGGGCTCGGATGGCCGTAGTCGTTGTCCCGTCCGACCCCGATCACCGCGACCTGCGGCGAGATCGCGGCGAGGAACGAGGGAAGGTCTTTCGCCGAACCATGGTGCGGAACCTTCAGGATGTCCGCGTGCAGGTCGACGCCGGCATTCAGCAGTGACTGCTGGGCTTCGATCTCGACATCTCCGGTCATCAGGATCCGCTCCCCGCCCCGGTGCGCCATCACCACCACGGAATCGTTGTTCGGATCGGAATCCGTCCCGTCGAAGAGCTTCTGCGGTCCGAGCACGTTCAGATCCAGACCGCCGGAGGACCATCGGGTACCGACCGGCAGTTCCACCAGCGGGATGCCGCGACGAGCTGCCGTCGCCTCGATCGTGCGCCAGGCCGCCGCCGGTTCCCGCTCGGGGCCGACCCCGATCGCACCGACACTGCGGCCCTCGAGGACTCCGGGCAGGCCGTCGATGTGGTCGGAGTGAAGGTGGGTGAGGACGAGGAGCGGGATGGTGCCGATCCCCAAACGGTCCAGGCATTCCGCGACGGGACCGGGATCCGGGCCGGAGTCCACGACCACAGCGGACCCGGGATCATCCGTCGGCAGCACCATCGCGTCGCCTTGACCCACCTCGCACGCGGCAAGCAACCAACCGGGCACCGGCCAACCCGGAAGCCTCACCACCTGCGCCGGGACCAGGACCACCAGGGCGCCGACCGTCAAGGCGGCGACCACCGCTCGGATACGCCGGTGCCGCAGCAGCAGCAGGCCCACCACCAGAACGCCCGTCAGCACCAGCACTCCGGTGGTGGTCGCCGGCCACGGCACTGCTGCTGACGGCTGCTGCGCCAACGTGTGTGCCACTCCGGTGATCCAGCCGAGCAGCGGCCCGTCCGCCCTGGCCAGGAACTCAGCGGCGGTCGGCGCCCATGGCCCGGCGACCGCACTGAGCACCCCGAGCAGGAGGGCCGGAGCGACGACCGGCGCGACGAGCAGATTCGCCGGTACGGAGGCGAGCGATACCTGTCCGCTCAGCGCGGCTATCACCGGGAGCGTCGCGACCTGCGCGGCCAGCGGGATGACCAGCAGATCGGACCAACCCCGGGGCATCCCGCGCTTCTGCAACGACTCGGACCACGGCGGCACCAGCAGAACCAGACCGCCGGTGGCGAGGACCGAGAGAGTGAATCCGGCCGACAGCGCCAGCGACGGATCGATGGTGAGCAACAGGATCACCGCGGCCGCCAGGGCGGGCATCGCCGACCTGATACGGCCGGCGAGGATGGCGACCAACCCGATGCCGCCCATGACCGCAGCGCGTAACACCGATGGTTCAGGTCCGACCAGCAGTACCAGACCGACCAGAACAGTTGCACCACCGGCGACGGCGACGCGGGGACCGGCCCGGCGCAGGATGACGACCGCGATCCCGCAGAGGATCGCGAAGTGCGAACCCGACACAGCCAGCAGGTGGGCCAGTCCCGAGGTCTTGGCATCCGCGTCGAGCCGGTCGTCGATGCCGGAGGTGTCTCCGACGACCAGTCCCGGCAGCAATCCGGCCGGATCCGGTGGCAACACCGCGGCGGAGCGGATGAGGTCGGTGCGCACGTCCGCGGCGATCCGATGCCACCACGGGGCGTCGGCGAGCATCACCGGCGCACCACGCGCGGTCAGCCGCACTCCCGGCACCACCGGAAACTCGTCGACACTGAGCAGCCCTTGGACCCGGATCCGTTGTCCTGGAATCAGAGCGGACCACGTCGGTCCGTCCCCGATCAGCGCGACTTCCGCACTCGAGGTGGTCGCCCGCCCAGCCACCTGGACCAGGCTGAACGTTCCCGACACCCGCCATCGGAGCGATGGGGCGGGATCGCCGTCCCGCTCGGCGGAGCCGGCCCCGAACGGCGACCGGACGACCTGGGGGTCCGTGCGCACCACCAACTCGACGGTCGCCCAGGATCCCCGCTGCCCGGCGACAAACGCCGGATCACCTGCCGCCACTACCATCTCGGTGGCGCCGAGGGCGGCTCCGACGGCCAGGAACACCGCGGCCACCAGCGCGACGTGCCGGACCCGGCGACGGAACATGAGACAGCCGGCTGCGAGGGCGAGGGCGGAACCCGCTACCCACCATGCGATCCCACCGGTCAGCAGACCGACCACGGCTCCGGCCCACAACGTGAGGGCGGGTGGCACCAACCGGAAATCGAGCGGTGGCGAGACATCGTCCTCGTGCCATCGACGCCCGGACGCCGGCCGACTCACACCGTCACCAGCGGTGCGAGCTGAGCAAACCGTGCCGGACCGATCCCGGTGACCTCCTGGAGTTGCTCCACACTCGTGAACGCACCGTTGGTCTGCCGCCAACCGAGAATGTTGGACGCCATCACCGGGCCGACACCGGGGAGCGCCTCGAGCGCAGCCTGGTCCGCCGTGTTCAGATTCACCAGTGCCGTACCCGCGGCGCTTGCCGGTACGGCGGTCCCGGCTGCGCCGGTCGGTGCGGCAGTGCCGCTGACCGAACCCTGAACGGGACCCCGCGCTGCCGCACCGACGACCACCGAGTCGCCGTCCGCCAGCCTGGCCGCAAGGTTGAGTCCGGTCAGGTCGCCGGTGGAGTCCGGACCGCCGGCGGCAGCGACAGCGTCGGCGACCCGGGCGCCCGAATGCAGCCGGACCAGGCCAGGGAGGCGCACCAGACCGGTGACCGACACATAGATCTCGGTCGGGACGGCCGAACCCGGCGGTGATCGATCAGTGCGCGCCGGCGGCACGTCCCCGGCCCCGGCCGTCTGCGAACCGGCCGCGTGCACACCGGCCGCGTGCGAACCGGCCGATGTCGCACCGCCGCCCAGCACGGACGACGGAGGGCGGGACCACCCCCCTCGAGGACGCCACCGTCGAGGTCGCCGGCGCGAGAGCCACCGTCTGCACCGGTCGCGGCTCCGGCCGGTCCCGCCAGACACCCACCGCGGCCAGTACCGCAGCGAGCGCGGCCACGAGCGTCAGCAGGATCGCGCCGCGACGGCCGGGGTCGACTCTCGCATCCCGCACCGTGTCCGGCACCCACTTTTCGGCCAGCCGCCCCCACGGGCCGCCGCTCAGCCGTCGCACCGGGCCGGTCGACGCTGCGGATGGGACGCGAGGGTCGTCAGGGTCGCCGAGATCGTCGGCGTCGCCGCCGGCCCCTGCGTCGGTGACATCGGGGCGCGGCCCGTCCCGCCGTTCGGCAGCACCCGACTCCGCGACCGCCGGCCCTGCTCCGGTGCGCGCCGGGTCCTTGCGCCGATGACGCGCCATCCTGCGTGGTGCGGTCGCACCGAACCCCCGCGGACCAGACGCCGACACTCCGGCGACCGGTTCGTCGAGGTCCGGCACCCAGCCGGCCGGTCCGCCGGTGGGGCGCAGGGTGGACAGACGCCGGGTCGGATCTGGACGCTCGCGCATCGCACCGACGGTAGGAATCAGCACCCGTCGAGCACCCGATGTGTTCACCGCTGTGGATGAAAATCGGACAGGGGGACAACTCTCCGGGAGCGACGGGAGAGCTACTCGCGCCGACTGCTGGTCCGTCAGCCGGCTGCGCGGAGCGCCGCCAACCGCGATTGTCGCGAGGCCGGTGAGTCCAGACTGAAGGAGCGGAAGTCGCCCAGGTCATCCCTGATCCACGTTTCGGTGCGGTCGATCTCTGCCCGCAGTGCCTCGTCGGCACGGTCGAAGGCCCACCAGACGATCCGGCCGGCGTCGGGGTCGTACTGCCACAGCCCGACGATCCGTCCGCGGTCGAGGATCGGGTGGTCCGGCAGATCGGTCGCCAGGGCGAGGCTCTGCCGGTCACCGGGCACCACCCGGGCGGCATCGCGCGCATCCAGCAGATCGTTCGGATTGCGCCGCAACAGGATCAGTGAGTCGATGCCGGAGACCAGGCGATAGCTGGGCGCCGCTGGAACCTCATGGCTGCGGGCCTCCTGCTCCAGGCCGGCCGGGACCAGCAGCCCGTCGCCCACATCGACCAGATCGAGCTCGGCCAGCGCGGCCTTCGTATCCCGTACCGAGAACGCCGTGAACCAGCGCGATTCCGCGACGGTGGCGCCTCCGGTCCAGCCGAAGTATCGCCGGAGCAGCACGACCCTCGCCTGCGCATCCGACAACCCGGTGCCGGGGAGGTCCCATCGGCTGTAGGAGTACCGCTGCTGGTCCAGGCGCCCGCCCACCGGAATGCGGCGGATGGAGCCGGTGGCCTGCAACCGTCCGAGCACGGTCGGCAACGCCGTCGATGCTCCCCGCTTCCGCCCGGCCTCGCCGAGACTGCGCACCTTCTCCCCCAACGCGTTTCGCAGACCGGCCGGATCCAGCGGGCCGGCCGAGAGCTGCTCGAGCACCTCCGCGCCGAGGAGATCGAGCTCGGCGCGACCGACGCCGAGCTTGTCCAGGACTCTGACCTGGGCCTCAGCGGCCGGCGCCGCCAGCTGCAGACCCAGTGCGTAGTCCGGCGCCGGCAGCAGATAGGTGCAACCTCGCGCGGAGGGAAGCTCGTGCACCCGCAGATCCGAGACAGCTGCCTCTGCGGCGGCGCGTGAGGTACCCGCCCGCGACCACAGCGTCGCGTAGGCGTTGCTGCCACCGACGGTGCGGGCCCACCCCGCCCGGTCCACCACGATTGCCGGTTCGGCACCGGTCAGGGTGCCGTCCAGTCCCTGCCTGTGCCAGGCCCAGGCCCGGCGGGTGGGGACATCCATACCTCGACAATGGGCCACAGCGGAACGGGACGCAATCACCCGCGGGCGCCCGGGTCAGACGCCGGCGACCTCGTCGGCGTCCTCACCGGCGGGCAGCACGACGGCACCGAGCCCGGCGTTGTAGGAATGCAGGCGCCAACGGGCGTCGGAAGTCCGGTGCAGTACCACCCAGTGGCAGTTGCCGATGCCGACCAACGTGGACCAGTGCTCGTCCGGCAGCGCCAGCAAGCCGACCGGTGAGCCCGGCGATGGTTCCGCCGTGCGCCACCAACAGCGCCCGCTGATGAACGGTGGTGTCGAGCTCGTTCACCACCGCCGCCGCTCGGGCGGCCACCTCCCACCGGGACTCACCGCCGGGCGGTCGGGTGTGCGCGCTGGTGCTGCGCCACGCCGCCCACTCGTCGGGCCACCCGGCGGCAGCGTCCTGCCAGGTCAGACCCTCCCAGCGGCCGAGGCCGGTCTCCCGCAGCCGCACGTCGTCGGTGACGCTCAGGCCGACCCGCTCGGCGACCGTCGTCGCGGTGACGTGCGCTCGCCTGAGATCCGAGGAGAGCACGACTTCCGGCGCGAGTGCGGTGATCGAGGGTGCGGCCGCGGCGGCCTGCCGCAGCCCGGTCGCGTTGAGTGCGATGTCACGATGGCCCTGCAGGCGTCGCTCGGCGTTCCACTCGGTCTCGCCGTGCCGCAGCAGGATCAGGCTCGCCAGACTCATCCGGAATGGTCGGTGCCGACCACCACCGCGGGCTCAGTGTCGGCGTCCGTGGTGTCCGCGGGCTCATCCGCCGCGGGCCCACCCACCGCGGGCGGATCGGCCGCCGGCGCAGCAGCGTCGGTGAACGGGATCGTCGGGCAGTCCTTCCACAACCGGTCCAGCGCGTAGAACACCCGCTCCTCCGAGTGCTGCACGTGCACGACGACATCGAGGAAGTCGAGCAGCACCCAGCGGCCGTCGCGCTCACCTTCGCGGCGGACCGGGCGCACCCCGACGCCCCGCATCTTCTCCTCGACCTCGTCGACGATCGCGCCGACCTGCCGGTCGTTGGCTCCGGTCACCACCACGAAACAGTCGGTGATGGCCAACCGGTCCGAGACGTCGATGATCAGGATGTCGGTTGCCAACTTGTCGGCTGCCGCCTGGGCGGCCACCAGGGCCAGGTCGCGGGCGGTATCGGTGGCTGTCACTGAACTCCTTCATTGCTGAACTGATGGTCACTGCGGGTTTCGCGGGCGCCGGGCGGCGGGTCTATCTGGTCGGACGGCAGCGGCGGGATGGCCCGGTACAGCCGGTGCTTGCCGATGTACTGGACAACGCCGTCCGGCACCAGGTACCAGACCGGCTTGCCGGCGGCGATCCGACGCCGGCAGTCCGTCGACGAGATGGCCATTGCCGGCACCTCGACCAGCGTCACCGACGCGTCGGGGAGGTTGGGGTCGGCCAGCACGTACCCCGGCCGGGTGACACCGATGAAGTGCGCCAGGGCGAACAGCTCGCGCACGTCCTTCCAACTCATGATCGCCGACAGCGCGTCGGCGCCGGTGATGAAGAACCACTCTGCGGCGGGCGCCTCGGCCCGCAGATCGGTCAGCGTGTCCTTGGTGTAGGTCGGTCCGGGCCGGTCGATGTCGACCCTGCTCACGGTGAACCGAGGGTTCGCCGCGGTGGCGATCACCGCCATCAGGTACCGGTGCTCGGCGGGTGAGACCTCCTCGTCCGCCTTCTGCCACGGCTGCCCGGTGGGTACGAACCGCACCTCGTCCAAGCCGAAACGGTCGGCGACCTCGGAGGCTGCCACCAGGTGGCCGTGGTGGATCGGGTCGAACGTGCCACCCATGATCCCGATCCGGCGCGCAACGTCGGTCACGACGATGCCCTGGTCTGGCCCGAGCCCTGCACCAGGTACTTGGTGCTGGTGAGCTCGGCGAGTCCCATCGGCCCGCGGGCGTGCAACTTCTGGGTGGAGATCCCGATCTCGGCGCCGAAGCCGAACTGGGCCCCGTCGGTGAACGCGGTGGAGGCGTTGACCATCACCGCCGCGGCGTCGACCCTGGCGGTGAACATCCTTGCCGCAGACAGGTCGCCGGTGACGATGGCCTCGGTGTGCCCGGTGCCGTGCCGCCGGATGTGCTCGACCGCAGCGTCCGCGTCGTCGACGAGCGCCAGCGCTATGTCGAGCGACAGATACTCGGTGTCGAAGTCCTCGTCGGTCGCCGCGCACGGTACGGACATCGGTGTCGAGCAGGGCCAGCGACCCGGCGTCCGCGTGCACGGTGACCCCGGCATCGTGCAGGGCCGCGACCGCCGGCGGCAGGAACGTGGCGGCGATGTCCCGGTGCACCAACAGGGTCTCGGCCGCGTTGCACACGGAGGGCCGGCGCACCTTGGAGTTCACCAGGATGTCGATCGCCATGCTCGGATCGGCCGAGACATCCACGTAGACATGGCAGTTGCCGACACCGGTCTCGATCACCGGCACCGTCGAACCGTTGACCACGGCCTGGATCAGGCCGGCGCCACCGCGCGGGATGATCACGTCGACCAGCCCGCGGGCGGTCATCAGGTGCTGCACGGACTCACGGTCGGTGCCGGGCACCAGCGTGATCGCGTCGGCGGGCAGACCTTCCGCCGCTCCGGCGCGGGACAGGATCTCCACCAACGCCCGGTTCGAGGCGTATGCGGAGGCCGAACCCCGCAGCAGCGCGGCGTTCCCGGACTTCACCGCGATGCCGGCGGCGTCGACGGTGACGTTCGGCCTGGCCTCGTAGATGATCGCGACCACACCGAGCGGCACCCGGATCTGGGTCAACTGCAACCCGTTGGGCAGCAACGAACCCCGGACGATCTCCCCCACCGGGTCCGGGAGGGTGACGAGCTCACGCAGTCCGTCGGCCATCGCAGCGACCCGGGACTCGTTGAGGCGCAACCGATCCACCAGGGACGCCGGGGTGCCGGCGGCCTGGGCCGCGGCCACGTCCTCGGCGTTGGCGGCCAGGATCTCCGCGGTGGACGCCACCAGCGCGTCGGCCATGGCCGCCAGGGCCGCATCCTTGGTGCCACGCGGCAGTTGCGCCAGTTCGGCCGCCGCGGCGCGCGCCGAGCGGGCGGCGTCGAGCACCTCGTCGCGGGTGGCGCCGACGGAACGATCGATTCCGGAACGACGATCGAGCGAGGTGTCGGTGGTGGTCACAGCCGTGCCCTTTCCTCGGGATCGATGCCGGCGCTCGGGGCGAGCGCGACCAGGTCGTCGGCATGCACGACGGCCCGGCGCGACTCCGGCGGCAGATCGGCCAGGTTGCGACCGATCAGCGCGGGTAACTCGGAGGCGTCGTGCGCCACGAAGCCGCGCGCCACCGGCACGCCGTCCGGGCCCAGCAGGTCGACGACGTCACCGGAGTCGAAGTCGCCGAGCACGCCGGTGATCCCGGCAGGCAGCAGCGATTTGCGCCGGCCGACGACGGCCGCCACTGCGCCCGCGTCGAGCATCAGTTCACCGGCCGGATGCGCGGCGTGCCGGAGCCAGAACAGCCGGGAACCGGTGCGGCGGCCGGCCGGCGCGAACGCAGTGCCGACGTCGGGGCCGTCGAGGGAGTAGGACAGTGCTGCCGTCGCGTCGGCGGCCGAGGCCAGCAGCACCGGTATGCCGGCGCTGGTGGCCGTCGTCGCGGCCGTCAACTTCGAGGCCATCCCGCCGGTGCCGATGTCGCCGGCCGCGGCACCGATTCCGACTCCGACCAGCTCCGCGGCGTCCGAGACCTCGCGGATGGGGTGCGATCCGGGCACCGCCGGGTCGTCGGTGTAGAGCGCGTCGACATCGGACAGCAGTACCAGGGCGTCCGCACCGACGAGGTGCGCGACCAGCGCGGCCAACCGGTCGTTGTCGCCGAACCGGATCTCGGCGGTGGCGACGGTGTCGTTCTCGTTCACCACGGGGACGACGCCGAACTGCAGCAGTTTGGCGAAGGTCCGCTGGGCGTTGCGGTAGTGCGCCCGCCGGACGACGTCATCGCTGGTCAGCAGCACCTGGCCGACCAGCAGCGCGTGCCGGGCGAAGGAGGCCGCGTACCGCTCGGCGAGGAGTTGCTGGCCGACCGAGGCGGCCGCCTGTTGGGTGGGCAGGTCCCGGGGCCGACGGCGCAGCCCGAGCGGGGCCAGACCGGCGGCGATCGCGCCCGAGGACACCAGCACCACGTGCGACCCGGCGTGAGCCCGGGCAGCGACCGCGTCCACCAGGGCGTCGAGCCGGGCCGGGTCCAACCCGCCGGCCGCGGTCGTCAGCGACGACGATCCGACCTTGACCACGAGGGTGCGCGCGGAACCGACGGCCGGCCGGGTCGACCCGGCCAGATGGACACCGCGAGCGGCGGTCACCGTTCCGACCGGTCCTGGGCGACGTCGGAAGCGACCTTCCGGGCGGCGTTCGCGTCGTCCCCGTCATCGCTCTCGTCGCCGGGAACCTCCGGGTCCATCCCGGTCCAGTCCTGCAACTCCCAGTCCGGGTTCTCCAGGGCCATCCGGCGGAGTTCGTACAGCCGTTCGTCGTCGATCTCGTGGCCCTCGACGGGTAGCCCGCGACGCAGCCGGTGCAGCGCCTTGCGTTCCGGGGCCGAGATCCGGTCGATCTGGTCCAGCCGCATGTCGGTGCCGCGTCCGGACCGGGTCATGTCGACGCCGGCCAGCGTGGTGGGTTCCCAGTCGAACGACACGTTGCCGATGGTCACCGGGGCGCCGGCGCGGGCGCCGATGCGGACCATCTGTTCCTCGACGCCCAGCCGGGCCAGCCGATCCGCCAGGAATCCGACAGCCTCGTCGTTGCTGAAATCGGTCTGCCGGATCCAGCGCTCAGGGCGCTCGCCGCGGACGATGAAGCCACCCTCGACCTCGGGGTCGACCTCGACGGTGAACTGCGCCTCATTGATCGCCTTCGGACGGACGATGATCCGCTCCGCGGCCGGCGCCGGCCGGCTGATCCGGTCAGCGTGCACCACGTCGGCCAGGGCGAACCGGAGCTCCTTGAGGCCCTCGTGGGTGGCTGTCGAGATCTCGAACACCCGGAACCCCTCGGCTTCCAGGTCCGGCCGGACGAACTCGGCGAGCTCGCGCGCTTCCGGGATGTCGATCTTGTTCAGGACCACCACCCGCGGCCGATCGGCGAGGTCATTGCTCAGCGAGGGGATGTACTCGGAGAGCTCGAGTTCCAGTGCTGCGATGTCGCTCGCCGGGTCGCGGCCGGTCTCGAAGGTCGCGCAGTCCACCACGTGCACCAGTACCGAACAGCGCTCGATGTGCCTGAGGAACTCCAGCCCCAGACCCTTGCCCTGGCTGGCCCCCGGGATCAGTCCCGGCACGTCGGCGATGGTGAACACCTCGGCGCCTGCGGTGACCACGCCGAGATTGGGCTCCAGCGTGGTGAACGGGTAGTCGGCGATCTTGGGACGGGCGGCCGAGAGCACCGAGACCAGCGAGGACTTGCCGGCGCTGGGAAACCCGACGAGACCGACGTCGGCGACCGACTTGAGCTCGAGGGTGATCTCCGCCGACTCCCCCGGCTCACCGAGCAGCGCGAACCCCGGCGCTTTCCGGGCTCGGGAGGCGAGCGCAGCGTTGCCGAGTCCACCGCGCCCACCCTGGGCCGCGACGTAGCGGGTGCCCGGTCCGACCAGGTCGGCGATCATCCGGCCCCGGTCGTCGAGCACCACGGTGCCGTCCGGGACGGCCATCTCCAGGCCGGCACCGTTGGCGCCGTCCTTGTCGTCGCCCTGACCCGGCTTGCCGTTGCCGGCCTTGGCGTTCGGACGGAAGTGGAAATCCAGCAGGGTGTGCACGTTGGGGTCGACCACCAGCACGACGTCGCCGCCGTTGCCGCCGTCCCCGCCGTCCGGACCGCCGAGTGGCTTGAACTTCTCGCGGTGCACCGACGCGCAGCCGTGCCCGCCGTCACCGGCCTGCAGGTGCAGGACAGCGCGATCGACGAACCGGGCCATGTCGGGTGCTCCCTTGCAAGTGCTGCTGCGGGCGGTGCTGCTCACCTGGTGGGTGGTGCTCGACCACTGGTGGAAAGGATGTCCTGGGTGAAACAACGGCGAGGGGCGGTTCCGGTGTTCCGGACCCGCCCCTCGCCGGGGACAACTGGTTCGACGCCGGGGGTCAGGCCCCTGCAGGCACAGCCGCAGGCTCGGCCGCCGGTGCCGGCACGATGTTGACGGTCTTGCGACCGCGCTTGCTGCCGAACTCGACGGCGCCGGCGGTCAACGCGAACAGCGTGTCGTCGTTACCGCGACCGACGCCGACACCGGGGTGGAACTTGGTGCCGCGCTGGCGGACCAGGATCTCGCCCGCGAGCACGACCTGGCCACCGAAGCGCTTGACGCCCAGGCGCTGAGCGTTCGAGTCGCGACCGTTGCGGGAGCTGGATGCGCCCTTCTTATGTGCCATGGTTACGTCCCCTGTCTCAGCCGTTGACCGCGATGCCGGTGACCTTGACCTGCGTCAGCGGCTGACGGTGCCCCTGGCGCTTGTGGTATCCGGTCTTGTTCTTGAACTTGTGGATGACGATCTTCGGGCCCTTGGTGTGGGCCACCACCTCACCGGAAACGGTGACCTTGGCCAGCGCGTCCGCGGACGTGGTGAGATCGACGCCATCGACGACGAGCACGACCGGGAGGGTCACGGCGGAGCCGGGCTCACCGTCCAGCTTCTCGATCTCGATGACGTCACCCTCGGCGACCTTGTACTGCTTGCCGCCGGTCTTGACGATCGCGTACATCGTGGACGCGCCTTCCTCACTGTCGTACTGCATGTATCGAGCCTGCTTCGGTCTGTATCCGCCCGCCGGAGTAAGCCTCCGGGCGGGGAGATGTGGTCGGTACGGGTTGCCACCCGCCACGCCGCAAACAGCAGACCGGAGGGCACCGCAAAACCCGCTGCTCGGCAGCGGGCGACACCCAAGGATACGGCCCGGTCGGCCCGGCGGGCAAACCGGCCGGTCAGCCCGGCCCCGCCCAGCTACTCCTGCGGTGCCGACGAGGTCCCGACCGACACCGGCTCGCCTGCCGGTCCGGCCGGTCGGGACGCCGCCCGGCGGCGCCGCGCCGCTGGCGGTGCCGCTACGGCAGGCGACTCGAACGCCGGTGGCACAGAGGCCGGCTCGCGGACACGCGGTCGGTGGCACGTGGTGCCGTTCGGCTCGGCGGACCCGCCGGTGTCGACCGGCTCGCCGCCACCGGCACCGGCGGCCGCAGACTTGCGGCTGCGGGACGGCCGTTTCCTGGGCGTCTTGACGGCAGGAGCCTCGCCGTTTCCGTCGGGCGCGCCCGGTCCCGGGTCGGCGGCCGTCCCAGCCGGCGCCGGATCCACGGCAGCGGCGGTCGGCGGTTCCGTCGACCCCGCGGCGGGCAGCACGATGTCCACTGCCGCCGAGGACCCGGTCGGGGCGCCGGCCGGCCGGCCGGCAGCGCGTCGCCGACGCGGAGCCCGGGCCTGCTCAGTTCCTTCGGAGGTCGCCGTCAGAGCAGCGCTTCCGTTGCCGGACCCGTCCGGAGCCGCGGTCCCGGCGGCGTCAGCGGCCGCCCGGTCGACGGCGGCGACTGCGGCGCTCGCCTCGGCCTGCACGTCGCCGGTGTCCGTACCGACGTCCGTTCCGACGGTTTCGTCGGCGACCAGAACGGCCTCGGCCAGCTCCGCCGCCACCGGGTCGGCCGCAGCTTCGCCGGGCAGCAGGATCTCGAACGCGGCACCGGTGTCCGAAGCCTCCGGCTCTTCGCCGTGGTCGTGCTGCCGGCCCGGCGGGCGGGGACCCCGCGGGTCGGGACGGACGCCGAGCACGGCGGCGACCCGGACCGCGGGTTCGGGTTCGGCGTCCGGCCGCTTGCCGCGGTTGCGCCGGGCCTTGCCGGACCGGACTTCGGTCTGCTCGACGCCGCCGTCGCCGTGATCCACCGGGACGTCGTGCAGCACGATCCCGCGACCCTGGCAGTGCGCGCAGGTCTCCGAGAACGCCTCGACCAGCCCGGTGCCCATCCGCTTACGAGTCATCTGGACCAGGCCGAGGGACGTGACCTCGGCCACCTGGTGCCGGGTGCGGTCGCGGCCGAGGCACTCGGTGAGCCGCCGGAGAACCAGCTCGCGGTTGGACTCCAGCACCATGTCGATGAAGTCGACGACGATGATGCCGCCGATGTCGCGCAGCCGCAGCTGGCGGACCATCTCTTCGGCAGCCTCCAGGTTGTTCCTGGTCACGGTCTCCTCGAGATTGCCGCCGGAGCCGGTGTACTTGCCGGTGTTGACGTCGACCACCGTCATCGCCTCGGTGCGGTCGATGACCAGGGAACCGCCGGACGGCAGGTGCACCTTGCGCTCCAAGGCCTTGGCGATCTGCTCGTCGATCCGGTACTTGCTGAAGACATCTCCGGTCCCGGAGTACCGGGACACCCGGTCGGCGAGTTCCGGGGCGACCGAGGAGACGTAGTCCGAGATCGCCTCCCAGGCGTCCTCGCCGTCCACCAGCAGCCGGTTGATGTCCGAGTTGAACAGGTCGCGGACCACCTTGATCAGGGTGTCCGGCTCGGCGGAGAGCTGGGTGGGCGCCGCGGTCCCCTTCTCGGCCGCCCGGGAGATCTCCTCCCACTGGGCTTTGAGGCGCTCGACGTCGCGGGCGAGCTCCTCCTCCGGCACGCCTTCGGCCGCCGTGCGGATGATCACGCCGGCGTCCTCGGGGACGATCCGGTCCAGGATCGCCTTGAGCCGCTTGCGCTCGGTGTCCGGGAGCTTCCGGGAGATTCCGGTTGCACCGCCGCCGGGCACGTAGACCAGGAACCGACCGGGCAACGAGATCTGGGTGGTGAGCCGGGCGCCCTTGTGGCCGACCGGGTCCTTCGAGACCTGGGCGAGCACGGTGTCGCCGCTGGACAGGGCCGCCTCGATGCGGCGGCCCTTGCCGGCAAGGCCGGCGGTGTCCCAGTTGACCTCGCCGGCGTACAGCACGGCGTTGCGGCCGCGGCCGATGTCGATGAAGGCCGCTTCCATGGAGGGCAGTACGTTCTGCACCCTGCCGAGATAGACGTTGCCGATCATCGACGCGGAACCCGCCCTGGAGACGAAGTGCTCGACCAGGATGTCGTCCTCGAGCAGAGCCACCTGGGCGAGGTCGCCACGCTGCCGCACGGCCATCACCCGGTCCACCGATTCGCGCCGGGCCAGGAACTCGGCCTCGGTGAGGATCTGCGGTCGGCGGGCCGAACCTCGGGATTCCCGGCGGCGCTGCCGCTTGGCCTCCAGCCGGGTGGACCCGCGGATGCCCTGGACCTCGTCCGACACGGACTCGCGGATCGGCGCCTCCCGGCGCGGCTCCCTGACGTGCACGACGGTGTTGTCCGGGTCGTCCTCGCGGACCGCACCGTCAGCGGTGGAGCGGCGCCGCCGGCGGCGCCGGCGACGGGTACCGGTGCCGTCCGCCCGGTCCTCGTCCTCGGAGTTCTCGTCGTCGCCCTGCTCGCCCCCGCCGGGCTCGCGCGAGTCCTCGTCGCCGGTGTCCTGCTCCGATGCCTCGGCGTCGGTCTCCGCGCCATCGCCGTCGTCGCCCGGGACCCGACCACGGCCGCGGCGGCCACGGCGGCGGCGCTTGCGTGCCCCGGTGGCGCCGTCGCCGGACTCGGACTCGGCGTCCTCGTCCGCGGCGTCGAGAACGTCCTCGACCTCGTCGATGACGATGATGTCGGGTTCGACCGGCGCGGTCTGCTCTCCGGCGTCGGATGCAGCCGGCCCGCGGCCACGGCCGCGGCGTCGACGCGCCGGATCGCGCGGGTGGCTGGTCGGTGCCGTCCCCGGTTTCCGTTGCGTCGAGGACGGCCGCCTCGGTGACCGGTTCAGCCGCGGACGTCGACCCGTCGGAGGCCCCGTGATCCGGGGCGGCGTCGAACGGAGTGTCGCCGACGGCCTGGGCCCGGGTGGACCGTCGCCGCCGGCTCGGTGCCACCGGCTCGGGCGGCAGGAACAGCGGTGCGGTGAAGGTGTCCGCCGCGGCCGCCTCGGCCACGTCCACCGCCGGGGCGGGTGCGACCGGCGCTTCGTCGTCGGGTCCGCCGAGCAGGGAGGTGAGGACCGCGACCGCGGCGGCGTGCTCGACCGTCGACGACGCGGAGGTGACGGTGTGGCCGCGGGCGGCGAGGGCCGCGATGATCTCCTTGGAGCTCGCCCCCGACCGTTTGGCCAGCTCGTGGACCCGCGGTTTGGCGGGAAGTCCTTCGAGGGCTGCGTTCAGGGAAGAATCGTCTGACATGCGTGTATTCCTTTCACGGCCCCCGGGCGCGCAGCGAACGCGTCCGCACAGGGGCCGGTGAAAACTCGGGTCCGCGAACCGAAGGGCCGCGGCAAGTCTGTCGGCTGTCGGCCGATCGGATCCGCTGACCGCGCCCGCCCCCTGCGGTGTGTCACGCACCGGCTGGTCGGGCGCAGATCTCATCCGACCTGGCCGGGTCCGAACCGGTGATTCCCGGTTCCGGACCTCCTCCACTATCCCACACCCGGTGCGGACCGACGCGGCGCCGTCATCTCGGCGGTGGCCAGGAGGTCGCTGACGGGGTCAGCGGGCGTCAGGTGAGCAGCAGCTTCTCCAGCCGCCGGGACGCCACCGCGACGCCGGCCACCGCCATCACCGCGAAGTACGCAGCGTGCCCGATCAGCCCCCAGTAGATGTCTCCCAGCACCAGGCCGCGCATCAACTCGATCCCGTGGTAGAGCGGCAGGCATTCGACCACGATCTGGATGCCGCGCGGATAGACGTCCAACGGGTAGAACGTTGTCGAGAACAGGAACATCGGCAGCAGCAGCGTCGTCACCCAGTCGAGTTGCTGGAAGACCCGGATCCAGGTGGTGACCGCCATGCCGACGGCTGCGAAACCGAAGGCGATCAGCACGGCCGCCGGCACCGCGAGCAGTGCCCACGGGGACTGGATCAGTCCCATCGCGAGCATCACGATCTCGAACGCGACGGCATACAGCGCGCCGCGGATCAGCGCCCAGGAGATCTCGCCGATGGCCACGTCCAACGGGCCGAGCGAGGTCGCCAGCATGGCGTCGTAGGTCTTCGCATATCGCATCTTGAAGAAGATGTTGATCGTCGAGTCGTAGATGGCGCCGTTCATCGCCGACGTGGCCAGGAGCGCGGGCGCGATGAAGGCGGCGTAGCTGATCGGACCGTGCGGACCCTGCATCGGTCCGACCAGCGCTCCCAGTCCGGCGCCCAGCGCCACCAGATAGAACACCGGCTCGAAGAATCCGGAGATGATCGTCCAGAGGAACGACCTGCTGGTCCGGACGGCACGTTCGACGATCACCCGGCCGCGGCCGGCATAGAGCTGCAGCGGCACGATCCGCAGCAGCAGCGGCGCCGGTCCGGCCGCCGTCACCGGCCGCCTGCGCCGCGTGCCCGTCGCGCTCATACCACGAGCCGTCGGGTGAAGGCGTGGCGCGCGACCACGAAGCCGGACCCGAACAGGACCAGCAGCACGACCAGGTGGACCGCCATCACCGGGGTGCCCAGCCCGCCGAGGGCTGCTGCCCTGGCCAGCTCGTTGCCATGCCACAGCGGGGAGAAGAACGCCAGCCAGCGCACCGACCAGGGCAGCTGGGTGATCGGGAAGAAGGACGCCGAGAACAGCGTCATCGGCAGCACCACGAACCGCAGCAGGATGTTGAACGCCGGCGCGCCGTCGTCGTCGCGGGTGGCCGTGAGGACCAGGACCCACACGGCGCAGGACAGCGCGCACAGCACGGCGATCGGGATCATCAGCAGGCCGGCCGGTCGGCCGGCCGCGCCGAAAGCCAGCAGCACCAGGTAGTAGGTGATCGAGGAGACCAGCACCCGGGTGCCGATGAACATCACGTGCGCGTCCGCCGCGACTGCGGGGGTGACCGGGGTGGCGGTGATCCCCCACAGGGTCCGCTGCCACTTGAACCGACTGTAGGTCGCGAAGGTGGACTCGCTCATCGCCACCTGCAGGGCGGCACCGGCGAGCAGCGCGGGCGCGATGAAGTCCACGTAGGGCACCCCGAGAACGGCAGTGCCGTTGCGGTTGATCAGCGAGCCCATGCCGACCCCGAGGGCCAGCAGGTAGAGCACGGGCGCGCCCAGGGACTCGCCCAGCGTGGACCAGAAGTAGGGCCGCCAGTTACGCATCAGGTATTCCCAGACCCGTAGCCGGTAGGCCATCGGGCTCAGGCCGGGAGCGGCATCCTGAGCAGCCGGAAAGAGGTCAGGTTCGGCCATCAGTCGATCAGACTCCGCCCGGTGAGGCGGAGAAAGACATCCTCGAGGGAGGAACGTCGAACCAGTGATGACAGTGGCGTGATCCCGGCCGCGTGCACCCGCTCCAACGTCTCGTCCCCGTCAGGGGTGTAGAGCAGCAGCCGGTCGGGCAGCACCTCGACCCGCTCGACCAGACCGAGCGCGGTGGACTCCGCGGCCCGCTGCGCACCGGGAATGAACCGCAGTTCCAGCACCTCCCGGGTGGAGTGGGCGGCGATCAGTTGGGCCGGTGATCCCTCGGCGACGATGGCGCCGTCGTCCATCACGACCAGCCGGTCGCACAACTGCTCCGCCTCGTCCATGAAGTGGGTGGTGACCACCAGCGTCACCCCCTGTTGCTTGAGCCGGAACAGCCGGTCCCAGAGCAGGTGCCGGGCCTGCGGATCGAGGCCGGTGGTCGGCTCGTCGAGCAGCAACAGGTCCGGGTCGTTGACCAGGGACCGGGCGATGGTGAGCCGGCGCTTCATCCCTCCGGACAACGCGACGACCTTGGCCTTCGCCTTCTCGCTGAGCTGCGCGAATTCCAGCAACTCGTCGGCCTTGGCCCAGCAGTGTGCCTTGGTGAACCCGAAGTACCGGCCGTAGATGTAGAGGTTCTCCCGAACGCTGAGCTCCTCGTCCAGGTTGTCCTGTTGCGGGACCACACCGAGCCGGTCGCGGATGGCGACGCCATCGGCATCCGGGTCCATGCCGAGGATGCTCAGCTCACCGCCGGACCGCGGCGAGACGCAGGCGATCATCCGCATGGTGGAGGACTTGCCGGCCCCGTTCGGACCGAGAAATCCGAACGCCTCGCCGCGCGGCACATCGAGGTCGATACCGCGGACGGCGTGCACGGTCTCGCCGGACTTGACGTCGAACGACTTCGTCAGACCCCTGGCGAAGATCATCGACGTCGGGCTTGTCCGATCTGTCCGGTCGTCCCGGGTGTCGGGCTCGGCAGGTATCACGGCTCGGCACGCTACCGGCCGGCACCGACAGCCGGGCACCAGATTTCCGGCGGTCCGCCGGCCCGTCTGGCATCAGGACGAGACCGACGCGAGCAATCCGGCCAGCACGGTGTCCGCGTCGGGCATCGCCGCTATCTCGGCCCGGACCGACTGCGCCGCAGACGGGAACGACGGTTCACCGAGGAGCCGCGTCAGCGCCGCGGCGACGGCTTCCGCGGTCGTCTCGTCCGGCTGGAGCGCCAGCGCCGCACCTGAGGGGAGTAGGGCCGCGGTGTTGAACGGCTGGTCGGTGCCCTGCGGTAGGCACAGTTGCGGCAGGCCGTAGACCAACGCGCCCAGCATGGTTCCGGCCCCGGCGTGCGAGACCACCGCCCGGCAGTGCGGCAGCAGCAGCGCCTGCGGCAGGAACGGCACCGCGAGGACGTGTGGGGGCAGTGGGCCGAGGACGGCCGGATCGAGCCCCGGGCCGGTGGTCACGACCACGTTCACGGGCAGCCGGGCGCAGCCGCCGACCGCAGCCCGGAACACTTCCGGTGCCTGGTTGGTGATGGTGCCCAGGGTCAGGTACACCGTCTCCGGATGCGGCAGGGAAGCGAAAGCGGCGGGCAGTGCCGCCCCGGGCGGCACCTCGCCGGCGGACGGCCGCAACGGCCGGGTATCCGTCCAGGGGCTCTCCTCGGTCCCGGTGACGGCCGGTGGGCAGATGTCCAGATACGGACCGGCCAGCACGGCCGGAATCGGGTCGGTCAGCCCGGCCCCGGCGATGGCGCCACCGATGGCATCGGCAAAGAACCTGGTTCCGGGCACCATCGGGCCGTAGCCGTGGGTGACGTGAGGCACGCCGTATCCGGTCGCAGCCGTCGGCGTGCCCAACTCGAGAATGTCGTGCACCACCAGGTCCGGGCGCCAGTCGCCGATCAGGCCAACGACGTCGCGCGCCCGGTCGACGGCCCCCGCCCCGAACAGATGCTGTGCCGCGAACGCGGCCTGCTCGTGCGGCGGCAGCGCGCTGATGGTGGTCGCGTCCGGCAACCTCGCGTAGCTCTCGGCAAGAGTGACGCCGGAGGGATGGAATTCCACCCCGAGCCCGCTCACCACCGTCGCAAGGTCCGCACCTGAGGACACCACGACCTGGTGCCCGGCCCGCTGCGCGGCCCGGATCAGCGGCACCATCGGCAGTAGGTGGCCGTACGCGGGCCACGATCCGAACAGGATCCTCATGCGGTCGTCTCCTCGTCTCCTGGCGTCGGCTCGGCCCCGGCGCGGAGGACCGAACTGTCAGGAGTCTCCGAGCCCGTCGGGAGAGACATTCGTCGCCTTCGAGCGGCCAACGCAACCCACAGGGCCGGCCAGCCGTCTTCCTCGTGAGAGCAGGCAAAACCGCCGGTCAGGACGTGCTGGACGGCCGGACCCGGGCGGCTCGGGCCGGTAGACTCGGCCGGTATCCGCTTCACACCCGTTCGGGCGATACCACGAGCGAGCGGACCGGGACGACCGGTGTGGGTCAGGAGGTGCGCGATGGACGGACTGCCGGTGCAGGTCCGCACACTGGCCCGACCCCTGACAGTGGTCTCGGTGGTCGTCGTCACGCTGCTCTGGATCGCCGGCACCGCGGTGGCCGGGCCGGTCGAGACTCCGGAGACCGGTGGCGGATCCGAACGCGCGACGCTGGCGGCAACCGGCCTCAACCTCACCGTGCCGGTGATCGTCGGCCTCGCCCTGCTACTCCTCGGAACCGCGGCCGTCGCCTTCGTGGCGCTCCGCAGCGGGCGTCCGAGTCATCGCCGCGGCTGACTCCGAGAGCTCACGAGCCCAGCTCGAGCACGTAGAAGATCTCGTCGCGGTCGTCCCCCTGGGCCACCCTGATCCACCCGGGACGCCGGCCCCACTCGACGAAGCCGAATCGTGGGTAGAACTGGTCGAGGCCCTCCCCATCGCGCACCGACAGGTCGAGGCGGGCGAGGCCGGACTCCCGGGCGAGCTCGACGAGCGCGATGACGATGCGGCTGCCCAGCCGCGATCCGGCGTAGTCCGGATGCACCATCACCGTGGCGATGTGGCCGGTGTGCGCCTGCAGTCCCCGACCCCGGCGCAGCTCGCCGAAGCCCACCAACTGCCGACCCACGATCAGGGCGACGGCCTGGTGGCGTCCGGACCGCAGGCCTTCGACGACCGGCGCGACCCTGGCCGCCACCGCGGGACGTTGCACCGGAGGTACGAACCCGACCGACCCGCCCGCCTCCGATACCGCATGCCAGAGGCCGGTCAGTGCTACCCCGAAGGCCGAGTCGGCGGCCAGGTCGCCGCCGGGACCGACCCGGTGCTAGATCGACCCGGTACTGATCGACCCGGTACTGATCGACCCCGTGCGGCTCGACCCGGTCCGCCGGGGCGGCGGCCGCCTCGTCGCTCACAGCTCGGGGAACCAGAGCGCGATCTCCCGGGCCGCGGACTCGGCGGAGTCCGATCCGTGCACCAGGTTGAACTGGGTTTCGAGGCCGAAGTCTCCGCGGATGCTGCCGGTCGCCGCCTTCTCGACCGGGTCGGTTCCGCCCGCGAGCTGACGGAACGCCGGCACCGCGCGAACGCCCTCGACAACCGCGGCGACCAGCGGGCCACCGGTGATGAAGTCGACCAGATCCCGGAAGAACGGCCGCTCGGCGTGCTCGGCGTAGTGCTCCTCGGCCACCTCGCGGGTGACAGTGCGCAGTTCCAGGGCGACGAAGTGCAGCCCCTTGCGCTCGATCCGGGCGATGACCTCGCCGACCAGGGCGCGCGCGACGCCGTCGGGCTTGATCAGGACCAGGGTGCGTTCGGACACGGCTGCACGACTCCCTTGTTTGCCAGGTGGATCGGCCCGGTCAGCGGGCCGTGGGCAGCGTACCGGCCGCCTGCCGTCGCCGGAATTCCGTCCGCATCCAGAAGATGACGCCCCACACCAGGCTGTAGATGATGCCGATCGCGCCGAGCGGACCACTGATCAGCCACCCGAGGATGGTCAGCACCTGCAGACCGATGATCATCGGGGTCGCATAGGGCCGCCGGACGAACGCACAGGCTGCGAACATCGCCAACGCGAGCAGCACGATCGCGATGACGCCGAGCGCCGAGGTGCCGTTCCCGGTGTTGCGGGCGACCGGGATGGACAGCAGCACGGTCAGTCCTTCGAGCACCAGGGTCGCGGACATGGCGCCTCGCAGACCCCGTTCCGGGTCGTAGGGCCGTACCGCCGGCGCGGCGGCGGGCGGCTCGCGAGGGAGCTCCGCGGCCGGCTCCGGGTCGGTCATGACGGAGCCAGACCGGCCAGCGCCCGACCGTCGCCGGCGGCGACCACCGACCCGGTGATCACCACGCCGCTGCCGGTGCCGGCGGGATCATCGCCGCCGGTCTCGGCCAGGTCGACGGCGAGTGCGATCGCATGGTCCATCCGATCCGCGGCCTGCACCCGGTGCTCGCCGAACACCTCTCCGGCCAGCGCGGCCAGCTGATCCACCGGCATCGAGCGCGGCGACGAGTTCACCGTGACGACCACCTCGTCGAAGCTGCCGGCGAGAGCCTCGAGAATGCCGAGGACGTCCTTGTCGGCCATCACCGCCAGCACTCCCACCAGGCGGGTGAAGGAATACTCCTCGGCCAGCGCCGCGGCGAGAGCCGTTGCACCGTGGGGGTTGTGCGCGGCATCCACCAGGATGGTCGGCGACGTGCGGACCCGCTCCAAGCGGCCCGGTGAGGCGACCGCGGCGAACCCGTCCTGGACGGCGGCGGCATCGAGCTGCTTGCCGGCCCCGGCCCCGAAGAAGACCTCGACGGCGGCCAACGCCAGCGCCGCGTTCTCGGCCTGGTGGGCGCCGGAGAGCGGCAGGAAGATGTCGGAGTAGACGCCGCCGAGTCCTTGCAGCTCGAGGCGTTGGCCGCCGACCGCGAGGGCGCGGTCGAGCACCCGGAACTCGCCGTCGTAGCGGGCGACGGTGGCGTCCACCTCGACCGCCCGCCGGAGCAGGACGTCCATCACCACCGGATCCTGCGCGGCGATCACCGCGACCGCGCCCGGTTTGATGATCCCCGCCTTGTTACCGGCGATTTCCGGCAGCGTGGTCCCGAGGTAGTCGGTGTGGTCGAGGCCGATCGGAGTGATCGCTGCGATCTGCGCGTCGACCACGTTCGTCGAGTCCCAGGTGCCGCCGAGGCCCACCTCGACGATGCCGACATCCACCGGGGTATCGGCGAACGCGGCGAAGCCCATCGCGGTGAGGACCTCGAACTTGGACAGATCCACCCCACCTCTGGCCCGGCTCGACGCATCGACCAGGTCGACGTAGGGCGCGAGATCGGCATAGGTCTCGATATAGCGCTCGGCGTCGATCGGGGCGCCGTCGACGCTGATCCGCTCGGTCACCAGCTGCAGGTGGGGCGACGTGAACCGGCCGGTCCGCAGCCCGATCCTGGTGAGCAGCGCGTCGATCATCCGGGCGACCGACGTCTTGCCGTTGGTGCCGGCGATCTGGATCACCGGATAGGCATCCTGCGGGTTGCCGATCAGATCCAGCAGGGCGCTGATCCTGGTCAACGTCGGCTCGATCCTGGTCTCCGGCCAGCGCCGGTCCAGGATCGACTCGACCACCGCCAAGCTCAACGGCGGTGCGTCGGGCATGAGTTCGCCGGACTCGTCGTCGAGATCGGCTGTGGCGCCGATGATGTCGGATTCGTCGGCACCGCCGATCAGCTCGTCGTACCGCCCGTCGTCCTCCCTGCGCTGGTCGTCACCGCGCTCGTCGTCACCACGCTCGTCGTCCGGGCCGTTACCGCCCGGAGCGCCGCCGTTCGGGCCGACGGTCACGCCGACGACCCGCCGAGCGCGGCCAGCCGGGCGCTGAGCCTGTCCCGCTCCGCCACTGCCGCGTCATGGCGGGCGCTGATCCCGGTCACCACCTTTTCCGGGGCCTTGTCCAGGAACGCCCGGTTGCCGAGCTTGGCCGAAGTTGCTCCGATCTCCTTCTCGGCCACCGCGAGATCCTTGGCGATGCGCGCCTTCTCGGCCTCCACATCCACCGCTCCCGAGGTGTCCAGGTCCACTGTCAGCACGCCGGCGGCGACGCTGACCTGCACCGTCGCGGTCGCCCGGAAGTCGTCGTCCGGCTCGGTGAGCTTGGTCATCGCCGCTGCCGGCCCGGCCAGTCCCGGCGATCCGGTGATCCGCGCCGGGACCTTGCGGTTTCCCGGCAGACCCTGGTCGGCGCGGAACCGGCGGATCTCGGTGACCAGCTTGTCGAGGTCGGCGATGAAGGTACGAGCCGACTCCCGGGGCGCCCGGCCGGATGCCGCCGGCCAGGCCGCGATCACCAGCGACTCGCCACCGGTCAGGCTGGTCCAGAGGCTCTCGGTGACGAACGGCACCAGCGGGTGCAGCAGCCGCAGCAGGGTGTCCAACACCGTGCCCAGCACCGCCTGGGTGGTCTCGGCCCTGGTACCGCCGTCGCGTAGCTGGATCTTGGCCAGCTCGACATACCAGTCGCAGAACTCGTTCCAGGCGAACTGGTAGAGCCCGTCCGCCGCCTTGGCGAACTGGAAATCGCCGAGCAGGTCCGTCGTCCGGACCGTCACCTCGTCGAGCCGGTCCAGGATCCAGGCGTCCGCATCGGTGAGATCCCCTTCGGTGAGGGGGTTCTCCGGCACCCTGGCCCCGTTCAGCAAGGCGAATCTGGTGGCGTTGAACAGCTTCGAGCAGAAGTTGCGGGAGCCGGCGACCCATTCCTCGGCGAGCGCCAGATCGGCGCCGGGATTGGCGCCGCGGGCCAGGGTGAACCGCAGGGCGTCGGCGCCGTACTTCTCGATCCAGGCCAACGGGTCGATGACGTTGCCCCTGGACTTGGACATCTTCTTCCCGTACTGGTCCCGGACCAGCCCGTGCAGGGCGACCACCCGGAACGGCTGGGCCTCCTGGCCGCTGTCCTTCATCGCGTACAGCCCGAACATCATCATCCGGGCCACCCAGAAGAACAGGATGTCGTAACCGGTCACCAGCACCGAGGTCGGGTAGAAAGCCCTGAGCGCATCGGTCTTCTCGGGCCAGCCCAGGGTGGACAGCGGCCAGAGCCCTGAGGAGAACCAGGTGTCGAGGACATCCGGATCCTGCACCCAGCCGTCGCCGGCCGGCTCGTCGCCGGGGCCGATGCAGCGTTGCTCACCGTTCGGCCCGTACCAGACCGGAATGCGGTGGCCCCACCAGAGCTGCCGCGAGATGGTCCAGTCGTGCATGTTGTCGACCCAGGCGAAGTACCTGGCCGCCATCTCCGGCGGGTGGATCACGGTCCGGCCATCGCGCACGGCGTCGCCGGCCGCCTTGGCCAGCGGCGCCACCTTGACGAACCACTGCAGGCTCAGCCGCGGCTCCACCACATCGTTCGACCGCGAGCAGTGTCCGACGGCGTGCACATACGGGATCTTCTCGTCCGCGATCCGACCCTGGGCCCGCAGCTCCTCCTTGACCGCTGCCCGGGCCTCGAACCGGTCCAGGCCGTCGAAGACCGTTCCGGTGTCGGTGATCCGGCCATCCTCGGTGAGGATGGTGGGCATCGGCAGGCCATGCCGGCGGCCGATCTCGAAGTCGTTGGGATCGTGCGCGGGGGTGACCTTGACGGCCCCGGTGCCGAACGTCGGATCGACGTGGTCGTCTGCGATCACCGGGATCTCGCGGTTCATGATCGGCAAGGTCACGGTGCGGCCCACCAGGTGGGCATAGCGTTCGTCATCGGGATGCACGGCGACCGCGGTGTCACCCAGCATGGTCTCCACCCGGGTGGTCGCGACCACCACCGAGTCGTCGCCGGTCCCGTAGCGGATCGACACCAGCTCTCCGGGATCGTCGGAGTGCTCCACCTCGATGTCCGACAGCGCGGTCAGGCACCCGGGACACCAGTTGATGATCCGCTCTGCGCGGTAGATCAGGCCGTCGTCGTAGAGCATCTTGAAGATGGTCTGGACGGCGGCGGACAGCCCGTCGTCGAGGGTGAAACGCTCACGGTCCCAGTCGACGGAGTCCCCGAGCCGCTTCATCTGTCCCAGGATCGCCCCGCCGTATTCACGCTTCCAGTCCCACACCTTCTCCACGAACAGTTCGCGGCCGAAGTCGTGGCGGGTCTTGCCGTCCAGGGCCAGCCGTTTCTCGACCGCGTTCTGCGTGGCGATTCCGGCGTGGTCCATGCCCGGCATCCACAGCACCTCGTCGCCGGCCATCCGGTGCCAGCGGGACAGCGCGTCCATCAGGGTGTGCTCCGTGGCATGGCCCACGTGCAGGTCGCCGGTGACGTTCGGCGGTGGCAGCATGATCGCGAACGGTTTCCGCTCGCCGGAGAGCACCCGCTGCTCGTCGGCATGGAAGTACCCCGCCTTCAGCCACCGCTGGTACAGCGGTACCTCGACGGCCGCCGGGTCGTACTGCGTCGGCAGCTGGTCCGGGCTCGCGAGGGTGGGATTCGACGTCACCGGTCCAGTTTAGGTGGGCCGGGCAGCACGATTCACCCGCGGCAACAGCCGTGGATCAGTACGACCGCGGGAGCCCCAGGCTGTGTTGGGCGACGTAGTTCAGCAGCATCTCCCGGTTGACCGGCGCGATCCGCAGCAGCCGGGCCATCCCCCACAGCGGCAGCAGGCCGTACTCCTTGGACAGGCCGTTTCCGCCGTGGGTCTGGATCGCAGCGTCGACAGCCGCGATCGCCGCCTCGGCCGCGGCATACTTCGCCATGTTGGACGCCTCGCCCGCCGGCTGTCCCCTGTCGTGCAACCAGGCGGCCTTCGCCGTCATCAGTGCCGCCAGCTCGACCGCGATCTTCGCTTCGGCCAGCGGATGGGCGACGCCCTGATGGGTGCCGATCGGCGCGCCCCACACCTCCCGCGAGGTGGCGTAGGCGGCGGCCTTGTCGACCGCGAGCCGGCCGATCCCGACGCACAGTGCCGCCGAGGCGATCCGCTCCGGGTTCAGGCCGTCGAACAGCGGCTTGAAACCCTGTCCCTCGGTGCCGATCAGCGCCGATCCCGGCACTCGGACCTCGTCGTAGAACACGGTGAACTGGCGGTCCGGGATCTGCGCGGCCACCGGCAACTGGGTGGCGGTGAGCCCGGGTGCGTCGGTCGGCACGATGAACAACGAGATCTGCGCCTTGCCGGTGACCGGGTCCACCCCGGTCCTGGTGACGGTGAGGATCGCTGCGGATTCGTCGACCCCGGAGATGTAGTACTTGGAACCGGAGATCACATAGTCGTCGCCGTCCCGGCGGGCGGTGGTGCTGATCCGGTGCGAGTTCGACCCGGCGTCCGGCTCGGTGATCGCGAAGGCCATCTTGGTCCGGCCATCGGCCAGCCGGGTCAACCATTCCTGCTTCTGGGCCTCGGATCCGTGCCGCGCCAGCACCTCGACGCTGATCGCGCTGGACACCAGCAACAGCAGCAGCGGACACCCGGCCGCGGCCGATTCCTCGGCGACCAGCGCCAACTCGCTCATGCCGGCGCCGCCGCCGCCGTACTCGGCAGGGACGTTGATCCCGATGAAGCCTGCCTTGCCGAGCTCGGTCCACAGCTCGGTCTGCGGGGTGCCGCTGTATCCGTGCTCTGCGTACTCGGCGAGACCGTGATCCGCGGTGATCTGGCGCACGGCGGCCCGCAGGTCGGCGTACTCGGCGGGTTCGGCGAAGTCGGGCATGGATCTCCTCGATGGGCGGCGCTGTCATGGCCAGTGTGCCGAAGTGAACGACGGTTAACAAGAGGAGTGTGATCGGAACGATCCCCTTGGCCGCCCGACTACTCGGCGGCCAGTGGCATCGGCCCGTACACGACGTGTTCGCCGTCGAACAGCGTGACCGCCGTGATGCCGAGATCCGCGAGCACCGGGAACGTTGCCGTCAGCCAGGCCTCGGCGGACTCCTGCCCGTCGAAGGTGATGTCCGGACCCGCCATCCCGACCCCCGCCTCGTCGAGGTACCGCCATTCCCAGGGCAGAGCCTGCTCGTCCACGTCGCCGCCTTCCGATGGTGCCCGGCCCGTCCGGTGGGCTGACGGTAGCGTGGCGGAACTGCCCGGGCATCGGAAGATCCGGGCCGTGAAAGGACCACCGGATGCCCGTCGATTTCGCCGCCGTTCCCGTTGTCGACGGCGCGGCGACGGAGGAGGTCCACGCCCGCCGGGAAGCGCTGCCGGTCGGCCTGCTCGGGATCCTCGGTCCGGTCGCCGAAATGCTCGCCGGTATCCGCGGATCGGCCGCGCCGCCGCTGGCGCCGACCAGGCCCCGGCTGGTGATGTTCGCCGCGGACCACGGCATCGCGGTCCGCAACGTGTCGGCCTGGCCGGTCGCCGAGACCGCCCGCCGAGCATCCGAGCTCGCCGTGGGCGTCGGCCCGATCGCTGCGCTCGCCGCAGCTGCGGGCGTCGGAGTCCGGGTCATCGACGTCGGGGTGGACGGCGACCTCTCCGCGACCGGGGTGGATGTCACCCAGGTCGTCCGGCGCGGCAGCGGCGTCATCGATGTCGAGGACGCGCTCACCGCCGAGGAGACCGACCGGGCGATCCGGATCGGCCGGGACGCCGCCGACGCCGAGGTGGATACCGGGGCCGACCTGCTGATCGGCGCGGTCTGCGGGGTCGGTGCGAGCACACCGACCGCGGCGCTGGTCGCCGCGGTGACCGGGATGGAGCCGGTGGACGCCACCACCCGCGGGTCGGGCATCGACGACGCGGCCTGGATCCGCAAGGCCGCCGCGGTCCGGGATGCCCTCTACCGCTGCAAGGTGGCCGGCACCGACGCGATCACCCTGCTGCGCACCGCCGGTGGCGCCGACCTGGCCGCACTCGCCGGATTCATTGCGCAGGCCGCCGTGCGGCGCACCCCGGTACTGGTGGACGATGTGCCGTCGACGCTGGCGGCGGTGCTCGCGCACCGGCTGGCGCCGGGCGCCGACAGTGCCGTACTGGTCGCATCGGAGGCGCCGGAGCGCACCCATCGCCGGCTCCTGGACCTGCTCGGCGCCACTCCCCTGCTGGACCTCGGCATCACCGACGGGCCGGTCGCTTCGCTGCTCACGGTGCCGATGATCCGTGCTGCCGCGGCGCTGATCGACGCCATCGACGCCGACACGGCACCGGAGCGTGCCCCCGCCGCGATCAGCTCCTGGGACGCCGGGCTGCTCTGAACTGTGTCTGGCGCTCGCTCCGAGATGCGCCCGCCTGTCTGCGAGGCGCCCGAATCTCGAAGTTGATCATGAGAACCTGCACACGTTTTGCGGCGTGTCGTTGAGTTTTGTCGGCGTGTCGCGTGCAGGTTCTCATGATCATCGGGCGACACCGGCCCGGCCGCGGCGGGGCGAGGAGCGAAACCCGTCGGGCCGTCAGCGGGGTGGGCCGGCGGCGATCCGGGGCGGGCCGAGCACCGTCAGCGGCGGCGGCTCGCCGACGAACCTCTCCACCTCGACCATCGCGTGCTGACCGGTGGTGCCCTGGCCCAGCGATGACGTTCCCACGTCCGCGGTGAGCACGTTCGGGTTGCCGTGCAGGCAGTTCCCGTCGTCATCCGGGTCGTACCAGGCTCCGGTGGACAGCTGCACGACACCGGCCGACACGTCGTCGGAGAGCACGGCACCGGCCAGGCACCAGCCGCGGGCGTTGCGCACCCGGACCAGGTCGCCGGCGGAGATCCCCCGCGCGGCTGCGTCATCGGGATGCAGCCGGATCGGCTCCCGGCCGCCGATCTTGGACGACTGCGAGTAGCCGCCTACGTCGAGTTGGCTGTGCAGCCTGGTTCTCGGCTGATTGGCGATCAGGTGCAGCGGGAAGTCGGACCTGGTCGCCCAGTCTGCGGGTTCGAACCAGGTCGGGATGCCAGGGCAGTCGGCGTAGCCGAACCCGTCGATCTCGTCGGAGCGCAGCTGGATCCGACCGCTGGGGGTGCGCAACGGATGACCCGCCGGATCGGCACGGAAGTCGGCCAGCATCACCTGATCCTGCGGCCGCACCGGAACCGGCAACGGCGTCCCCGCCGACCAGAACTCCTCCCACGACGGCAGCTGGTACCCGCGCCGGGCGGCCCGCTCGGTCCACCCGCCGTACAGGTGCGCCAGCCACTCCAGCGGCTTTCGACCCCCACCGAAGGCCGTCGAGAAGCCCATCCGGTCGGCCAGCTCGTCGAGGATCGCGAAGTCGTCCCTGGCCTGGCCGAGCGGCGCGACCAGCGCCGGCATCGGGAACAGCACCGTCTCGCCGTTGCTCGCGCCGAAGTCGTCGCGCTCGACGGTGAGCGTGACCGGCAGCACCAGGTCGGCATGTCGGGCGGTCGAGGTCCACATCGACTCGTGCACGACGACCGTGTCCGGGCGGCCGAACGCGCTGCGGAGCCTCTTGAGGTCCTGATGGTGGTGGAACGGATTGCCGCCGGCCCAGTAGACCAACCGGATGTCCGGGTAGGTCAGCCGGCGGCCGTCGTAGTCGTAGCTCCCGCCCGGGTGCAGCAGCAGGTCGGCGATCCGGGCCACCGGGATGAAGGTCCTCTCCGGATTGGGCCCGGCCGCGAACCGCGGCAACGGAAGCGCCATCGGCGGGTGCCCGACGTAGTTGGTGGACGCGTATCCGTGGCCGAAGCCGCCACCGGGCAGCCCGATCTGGCCGAGCAGGGCGGCAACGGCCAGCCCCAGCCACACCACATGCTCGCCGTGCGGCTGCCGCTGCATCGACCAGCTCATCGACAGCATCGTGCGATGCGCGGCCATCTGCCGGGCCAGCTCGGTGATCTGAGCGGCCGGTACGCCGCAGCGCGATTCCGCCCAGGCCGGCGTCCGGTCGGCGACCGAGGCGGCGAATTCGTCGAACCCCTCGCAGTGGGTCGCGACGAAGTCCACGTCGTAGCGCCGCTCCTCGATCAGGACCTGCGCCAGGGCCTGCAGCAGCGCCCCGTCGGAGCCCGGTCGGACCGCCAGCCAGTCGGCCCCGGCCTCGGCCGGCATGTCGTCGCGCAGTGGGCTGACGCCGACGAACCGACAGCCACCGGCGCTGATCCGGCGCAGCCAGGGCACCAGGTCGTGGTGCGCGTTGCCTCCGCTGGCCACGGCGGAATTCTTCCGAGGTAGTCCGCCGAACGCCACGAAAAGCTCGGTGTGCTCGGCGATCACCGGCCAGCTGGTGGCCAGCGATTCCCAGGTGTATTCGCCGACGAACACGTGCGGGAGGAACGGTTCGGTCGCCCCGTACGAGTAGTTGTTGACCGACGAGGTGAAGCCGCCGGCCAGCGCGAGAAAGCGTTTCAGCTGGCTCTGCGCGTGGTGGAACCGGCCGGCGCTGGCCCAGCCGTAGGACCCGCCGTAGATCGCCGACGAGCCGTGATCCCGGTACACCCGTCCCAGTTCTCCGGCAAGCAGGTCGAGAGCGGTGTCCCATTCGAGCGGGACGAACTCGTCCCGCCCACGAAGCTCCGTCGGGCCGGGGCCGTCGGCCAGCCAGCCCGCCCTGGCGTACGGCCGGTCGATCCGGGCCGGGTGCGCCTGGGCGGACTGAATGTTCTCGATGATCCGGTGTGGGTCCGGATCTCCGGCCCATGGTCGGACGGCGGTCAGCCGGGTGCCGTCGGTGTCGGCCTCGAATGCCCCCCAATGGCTGATGTGCAGGGCGCTGCGGGTCACCGGCCCAGCCTAGGAGCCCGGCAGCGACCAGTCGATGGGCGCCGCACCCTGCTCCTCGAGCAGCGCGTTGGCCCGGGAGAACGGCCGCGACCCGAAGAACCCACGGTCGGCCGACATCGGTGACGGATGGGCCGACGCGATCACCGGCACCGCGCCGAGGGCCGGCCGCAGGGTCTGCGCATCGCGGCCCCAGAGGATCGCCACCAGCGGTCCCCCGCGGGCGACCAGCGCGTCGATCGCCTGGTCGGTGACCGCCTCCCAGCCCTTGCCCCGATGCGAGGCGGGCTGACCGGGAGCCACCGTCAACACCCGGTTCAGCAACAGCACGCCGGAGTCGGCCCACCCGGTCAGGTCACCGTGCGCCGGCGGCTCGATGCCCAGGTCGGTGCTGAGCTCGCGGTAGATGTTGGCGAGCGACCGGGGCAGCGGTCGTACCCCGGCGTCGACGGCGAACGAGAGCCCGATCGCGTGGCCCGGGGTCGGGTACGGATCCTGCCCCATGATCAGTACCCGGACATCGGCAAGGGGCCACCCGAACGCGCGCAACACATTCGGGCCGGCCGGGAGGTAGCTCCGGCCCGCCGCGACCTCAGCGCGCAGGAAGTCCCCCATCGCCGTGATCCGGTCGGCGACCGGGGCCAAGGCAGTCGCCCACCCTGGGTCGATGATCTCCGCCAACGGCCTCGCCATCCCGGCGACGTTACCGGGCCCCGGCGCAGTTCAGCGGAAGTGCTCCCACCCGGCGGCCTGCTCCGGGACCACACCGTCAACGGTGACCCCGTTGCCCTGCGCCACCCGGCCGACGGGCTGCCATCCGGGCGGCAGCTGGGCGCCGTCCGGGAACGTCGCAGCCAGCGCATGGTCGTCGCCGCCGGTCAGGACCCAGTCCAACGGGTTCTTGCCGAGGGCCGAGGCGACCTCGACCAGCCGCGGCGTGACCTCCAACGACCTGGACGTCAGGTCGATGGCCACTCCGGAGGACTCCGCGATGTGGCCCAGATCGGCCAGCAGTCCGTCGGAGACGTCGATCATCGCGGTGGCGCCGGAGGCGGCGGCGGTGACCCCGGCCGCGAGCGGCGGCTCCGGCACCCGGTAGGCACCGACGATCACCGCGGGCGACCGGAATCCGCGGGACAGCACGGCCAGTCCCGCTGCCGCCCAGCCGAGGCGGCCGGCCACCGCGACCACATCACCCGGCCGAGCACCGGACCGCAGCACCGGCCGGGTGCCCTGCAGATCGCCGAGCACCGTCACCGAGATGGTGAGAACATCGCTGCGGGCGAGGTCGCCGCCGACCACGCCGGCCCCGTTCTCGGCGGCGGCCGCCTGTAGGCCGGTGCCGATCGCGGTGACCAGATCGACCGGGGTGCCGGGCGGGGCGGCGAGCCCGACCACCAGAGCCGTCGGCACCGCGCCCATCGCCGCTACGTCGGCCATCGCGGCGAGAGCCGCCCGTCGGCCGATCTGCTCACCGGAGGCCCAGTCGGTCCGGAAATGCACGCCGTCGACCGCCAGATCGGTGCTGACCACCACCCGTCCGTCCGGGGTGGCGACCACAGCGGCGTCGTCGCCGGGCCCCAGGACGGTCGAAGCCGGCTGCGGGTGACCGGCGGTGACCGCCCTGATCACCGCGAACTCACCGGCATCGGCCAGGGTGGCCGATCCGGCCGGCGGACGGGGCGGGGTGCTGATGGTGGAACCTCCGACTCGGTGGGCATTCTGATCCGGAACCGGTCCGCCGGAAACCGGCGGCCGGCGGGTAGCGCGCACCGCCATCCTGCCGGACGGGCGTCGGCGCCGGACGCACCGGCGCGCGGACCGACGCGACCGGCGCGGGCGGAACCGACGGGGGGCACGCAGCACGACCGGATCGGCAGTGCGATCGACGGGCCGATAGGCTCGGCGTCCACGCCGTCCGGATCCTGCCGGGCGGGCCGGCAGCTTGGGACGACGAAAGGGGCACAACGTGGTGCAGGCGTTCATCCTGATCCAGACCGAGGTCGGGCAGGCCGCTGCCGTGGCGACGGCCATTGCCGAGATCCAGGGCGTGACCAGCGCCGAGGACGTGACGGGGCCCTATGACGTGATCGTGCGGGCCGAAGCGAAGTCGGTCGACGAACTCGGCAAGCTCGTGGTCGCCCGGGTGCAGTCGGTACCGGGCATCACCCGCACGCTGACCTGCCCGGTCGTGCACCTCTAGGGCCGGCGTGACCGGAGCCCCGGTCACCGGCGCCGAACGCACCCCGCGCTGGCGGATCGTCGCAGCGCTGACCCTTCCGTTGGTGGCGGTGCTGGCGATCGTCGTCGGTGCGCGGCTGGCGGCGTCGTCGGCTCCCGGTCCCGCAGGGCCGTTGGCGGTGCCCGGCACCGACCAACCGGGAGCCGCCTCGGCATCCTGCAAAGACCTCATGTCGGCCCTGCCGGACACACTGGCCGGCGCTCAACGCCGCACCTTGGTGGTGCCCGTCGAGGGTGTCGCCGCCTGGGGCGATCCGGCCGTGATCCTGCGCTGCGGGGTACCCACTCCGGCCGAACTGACCTGCTCGGCCGCGCTGCAGGGCGTCGACACGGTCGACTGGTTGCAGCTGCAGGGCAGCGGGGAGACGACCTATCTGGCGGCCGATCGGCCGGTCCGGGTGGCCATCACGCTCCCGGACGGATCCGGTACGGCCGCCATCCAGGAGCTCTCCAGGGTGGTCGCCGGGACGGTGACCGAACGGCCGGTGTGCGAGAACGGCACCCTGCTGCCCACCGTCGAGCGGTAGCCCGGGCGCCGCCGTCAGCGCAGGCCGGTGCCGCGGGCCAGCGCCGTGTGGATCAGGGTCGAGAGCAGCTCCGGGTAGGTCATGCCGGCCGCCTGCCACATCCGCGGGTACATCGAGATCGGCGTGAAGCCCGGCATGGTGTTGACCTCGTTGATCGAGATCTCGCCGGCAGCGCTGACGAAGAAGTCCACCCGGGCCAGCCCCTGCGCGTCCAAGGCCCGGAAGGCGGCCACCGCCATCTCCCGCACCCGGGCACCGACCTCGTCCGGCAGGTCGGCCGGGATGTCGAAGGTGGCCACGTCGTCGAGGTACTTGGCGTCGAAGTCGTAGAACTGGCGGCCCTGCAGGTGGATCTCCGCGGTCGGCGACGCCTCGACCCGGCCGTCCGGGAACTCCAGCACCCCGCACTCGATCTCGCGGCCCAGCATCGCCGCCTCGACCAGCACCTTCGGGTCCGCCTCGCGGGCCACCGCGATGGCATGGTCCAGGTCGCCCCAGTGGTCGACCCTGCTGACCCCCAGCGAGGAACCTGCCCTTGCCGGCTTGACGAACACCGGCAGTCCCAGTCGCTCCCGATCCGCGGCGCTCAGCGTCGGGGTCGCCGGGCGCAGCACGGCGTACCGGCCGACCGGAAGGCCTTCGGCGGCCAGCAGCTTCTTGGTGAACTCCTTGTCCATCCCGGCGGCCGAGGCGAGCACCCCGGGGCCGACGTAGGGCAGGTCGGCGAGTTCGAGCAGGCCCTGGATGGTGCCGTCCTCGCCGTAGGGACCGTGGAGCACCGGAAACACCACGTCGACGTCCAGTGCGGGCCGACCCGCCGAGTCCGGGCCGGTGGGCAGCAGCGCCCCGACGGTCGGATCGGCCGGCAGCATGACGGCGGCTCCGGTGGAGACGGCCGGCAGTGCGCGGTCCTCGATGGCCGGTACCGAAGCGGGATCGACCTGGACCCAGGACCCCTTCGGGGTAATGCCGATCGCGGTGACCTCGAACTCGGCGCGGTCCAGGTGGGCGAGCACGCTGCTCGCGGACACGCAGGACACCGAGTGCTCACCGCTGCGGCCACCGAAGACGACCGCGACCCTGATCCTGCCCGCCGGCGCTGCACCCGAACTCATGGGCAGACCCTAACGGCCGGCACCGGTCCGACCGGACCGCTACTCCGGCGTGTACGGGCGCGCCATCAGGGCCGCGATCATCTCCGCAGGGCCGAGGTGCTGATAGCAGACCTGGTAGACCACTTCGGTGATCGGCATGGTGATCCCGTGCCGGTGTGCCAGGTCGCGGACCGAGCGACAGCTGACGACGCCCTCGGCCACCTGGCCCCCGGTGGCGGCCAGAGCGGCGTCGATGTCGAGCCCCGCCGCCAGCCGGGCGCCCAGCGTCCGGTTGCGCGACAGCGGTGACGAGCAGGTGGCGACCAGGTCGCCGAGCCCGGACAGTCCGGCGAACGTCGGGGCGCTGGCGCCGAGGGCCACGCCGAGCGCTGTCATCTCGTTCAGGCCCCTGGTGATCAGCGACGCCGTCGTGTTCAGCCCCAGACCCAGGCCGTCGGCGATGCCGCAGGCCAGCGCGATGATGTTCTTTCCGGTTCCGGCGATCTCCGCGCCGATGACGTCGGTGATGGTGTACGGGCGGAAGTACGGTGTGCCACTGGCGTCCTGGACCACGACAGCGGTGTCGTGGTCGGTGCAGGCGAGCACCGTGGCGGTGGGGCGGCCGGCGGCGATCTCGACGGCAAGGTTGGGTCCGGTGAGCACGACGATCCGGTCCGGGTCGATCTGACCGACCCGGGAGATCAACTCACTCATCCTCAGTCCGGTACCCACCTCGACGCCCTTGGCCAGGGAGACCACCGGTCCACCGGCGGGTAGTGCGTCCCGGAACACCGTGAGATTCTCCCGCAGCGACTGGCTGGGCACGCCCAGTGCCACTGCGTCGACCCCGCGCAACGCCTCGTCGACGTCGGAGGTGGCCCGCAGCGACGCCGGCAGCTCGATACCTGGCAGGTACGGCGAATTGCGGTGCTCGGCGTTGATCTCGTCGGCCACAGCGTCCCTGCGGGACCAGAGCACCACCTCGCGACCCGCGTCGGCGAGCACCTTGGCGTAGGTGGTGCCCCAGGACCCGGCACCGAGGACGGCGATCCGGTGCAGCCCGGCGTCATCAACGGTCAACGGCTGTCCTCGACGGCGTCCTTCTGCTCGGTGGGCGGGACCGCTGACGGTGCGATCGTCGTGGCCGATGGCGGACCAGCGGGCAGCGGACCAGCGGGCGGCGCGGCGGCCACCGCCGGCTCCGGAGGGGATGCCGCCGCGGACGCGGCGTTGGCCAGCCGGGCCGCCTTCTTCGGGTCGAAGAACTCCGTCGGCGGCTGCTCGTCGCGCACCTCGGCGACCATGTTCCGGACCGTTTCCATGATCAACAGCGAGACGTCGCGGATGGCCCTGGCGTCGGTGGGTCGGCCGCGCCATGGGGACAGGTCGATGGGATCCCCGGCCACCACGTGCACGTCCTTGCGCGGCAACGGATGGAATTTGCTCTTCGGCGCGTAGGAGTTGTAGATCTTCTGAGTGCCCCAGTGGGCGACCGGTATCACGGGGAAATCGCCGGCCAGCGCCAGTACCGCCACCCCGGGCTTGGGCCGCATCGGCCAGAAGTCCGGCTCCTTCGTCACCGAGCCCTCTGCGTAGATCAGCACCACTCCGCCGGCCTCGAGGACCTTGGTGGCGTCGTCCAGGCTGGACTGCCCGGCGCCGGCGCCACCCCGTTCCACCGCGATCTGACCCGTTCCGACCAGTGCCTTGCCGATGATCGGCAGCTTCCACAGCGAGGCTTTCGCCAGGATGTGCGGTATCCGCCCGGACTTGCGGATGAACACCGCATCGAAGATCGGGTCGACGTGCGAGATGTGGTTGGCGACGATGATCATGGGACCGGGAATGGTGATCTTGTCGATGTTGACGAACCGGCGGCGGCCCAGCATCGCGCTGAGCGGGTACATGATCACCTCGCAGACGTGGATCCAGGCATTGCCCTTCTCATAGACCGGGCTGCGTCCCATGAGGTCTCCTTTGCGCCTGGGAATCGCCGACCAGCCTAGTTGCTGCGACCTGAGCGGGTTCGCAACGCGCTGTTCACCGGGGCTGCTGGCGCCCGGCGGGACAGACGGGAAACAATGGCCCGGTGACAACGAGCGCAGCAGAGACCGCAGCCGAACCCGAGGCAGCCGATATCGACGAACCCGGGGAGGAGCCGCTGCCTGCGGACCGGTTCTCCAACCGCGAGTTGAGCTGGCTCAACTTCAACGAAAGGGTGCTCGCGCTGGCGGAGGACCAGCAGCAGCCGTTGCTGGAGCGGGCGAAGTTCCTGGCGATCTTCGCGTCCAACCTCGACGAGTTCTACATGGTGCGGGTCGCCGGTCTCAAGCGGCGCCGCGAGATGGGCCTGTCCGTCACCTCGGTCGACGGGCTGACGCCGTCGGAGCAGCTGGCGATGATCTCCGCGCGGACCCAGGAACTCGTGGAACGGCAGGGCCGCTGCTTCACCGACGAGGTGCTGCCACAACTGGCCGAAGCCGGTATCCGGATCGTGCACTGGGACGGGATCGACGCGGCCGACAAGCAGCGACTGGCCGACTACTTCACCGGCCAGATCTTTCCGGTACTGACGCCGCTGGCCGTCGACCCGGCGCACCCGTTCCCCTACATCTCGGGCCTGAGCCTGAACATGGCGATCATCGTGCGCGATCCGGAATCCGGTAGTGAGCGGTTCGCCAGGGTGAAGGTGCCGAACAACGTGGACCGGTTCGTCCGGGTGCGGCGCGGGATCGACGACTACCTGCCCCTGGAAGACCTGATCGCCGCGCACCTTGCCGAGCTGTTCCCCGGCATGCAGGTGGTCGAGCATCAGACCTTCAGAGTCACCCGCAACGCCGATCTCGAGGTCGAGGAGGACCGCGACGAAGACCTGCTGCAGGCGCTGGAACGTGAACTCGCCCGACGCAGGTTCGGACCCCCGGTGCGGCTCGAAGTCGTGGACACCACCAGTGAGCGGGTCCTGGACCTGCTGCTGACCGAGCTCGACGTCGACCCCAGCGACGCGGTGGAAGTGCCAGGGGTGCTGGATCTGTCGAGCCTGTGGCAGCTCTACGGCCTGGATCGGCCGACGCTCAAGGACCCCCCGTTCGTGCCGGCCACCAACCCCGCGTTCGTCGAGGGCGAGACCCCCAAGAGTGTGTTCGCCACCCTGCGCGACGGGGATGTCCTGCTGCACCATCCGTACGAGTCGTTCGCCACCACCGTGCAGCGGTTCATCGAGCAGGCCGCGGCCGACCCGCATGTGCTGGCCATCAAGCAGACCCTGTACCGCACTTCTGGAGACTCCCCGATCGTCGACGCCCTGATCTCGGCGGCTGCCGCGAACAAGCAGGTGGTCGCGCTGGTCGAGATCAAGGCCAGGTTCGACGAGCGCGCCAACATCGACTGGGCCAAGGCGTTGGAGCGCGCCGGGGTGCACGTGGTCTACGGCCTGGTCGGACTCAAGACGCACTGCAAGGTTTCGCTCGTGGTCCGGCAGGAGGGCTCGACGATCCGCCGCTACTGCCATGTCGGGACGGGCAACTACAACCCGAAGACAGCCCGCATCTACGAGGATTTCGGCCTGCTGACAGCGGATCCGGCGATCGGAGCGGACCTCACCGACCTGTTCAACGTCCTCACCGGCTACTCGCGCCAGGTGGACTACCGCAATCTTCTGGTCGCACCGCATTCCATCCGCAGCGGCATCGTCGAGCGCATCGAACGCGAGATCGCCCACCACCGCGCCGGTAGCGGTGGGGAGGTGCGGTTGAAGATGAACTCGATCGTCGACGAGGGTGTGATCGACGCGCTCTACCGGGCATCCCGGGCCGGCGTTCCGGTCGATCTGACCGTCCGCGGCATCTGCGCGCTGCGCGCCGGAGTGCCGGGACTCTCGGAGAACATCACCGTGCGATCCATCGTCGGTCGGTTCCTGGAGCACTCGCGGATCTTCTACTTCGCCAATGCCGGTGACCCTGAGTACTGGATCGGTAGCGCGGACATGATGCACCGCAACCTGGATCGCCGGGTCGAGGCCTTGGTTCAGGTCACCGCACCGACAGCGACCGCGCGGCTGGCGGCGAACCTCGCGGCGATGAGTGCACCGGACACCAAGTGCTGGCTACTGGGTCCGGACGGCTGGTACCCCTCCGAGGGCACCCGCGACCTGCAGGCCGAACTTCTCAACCGGGGAACCGCCAGTGCCGAGTGACCCGAACCATATCCGCGCCGCCGGGGCGTTGCTGTGGCGTCCGTCTCGCCGACACGGGGTGAAGGTGGCGTTGGTCCACCGACCACGCTACGACGACTGGTCGCTGCCCAAGGGCAAGGCACTGCCCGGCGAAACCGGGCCGGTGACGGCGGCGAGGGAAGTCGAGGAAGAGACCGGCTTCTCGTCCGCGGTCGGGCGGGCGCTGACTGCGGTCACCTACGAGGTGTCGGCCGGACCGAAGACGGTCGCCTACTTCGCCGCCCGGCAGCTGGGCGGGTCGTTCGCCGCCAACAAGGAGGTGGACGAGCTCGACTGGCTGCCGATCTCCACCGTGGCGGAGAAGATGACCTACGAGTACGACCGGGTGGTCCTGGACACCTTCGCCCTCGAAGAACCGTGGCTGCAGTCGGTGGCGCTGGTGCGGCACGCCCGCGCCGGGCACCGGGAGTCCTTTGACGGCGACGACTCTGCGCGCCCGCTCGATGGCAAGGGGCGCCGGCAGGCCGAGGCGCTGGCGGTCGAGTTGGCGCCGTTCGCGCCGGTGGCCGTGCACTCGGCTCCGATGGAGCGATGCCGGGAGACCGTCGGGCCGCTGGCCCAGCAGTTCGGGCTCATCATCGCCGACGAGCCGCTGTTGGGCGAGGACGCCTACCGGGACGACCCGGCGGGGGCCCGGCGGAAACTGGTGGAGTTGGCCGGAACACTCGGCGGGGAGGGCAGTGTGGTCGCCTGCTCGCAAGGTGGCGTGATTCCCGGCGTGGTGAAATCACTGGCCGGACGGGCGGATGTGACGATCGGCGAAGCCGGCACACCCAAGGCGGCGTACTGGTTGCTGACGTTCGACGGCAAGCGCCTGGTGCAGGCCGATCCCTACCCGGCACCGTCGGTCTGAGCGCGCCGATTCGGCCCAGCAGACAGAAGATCCGGTTCCCGGTCGAGGGTTCTCGACCGGGAACCGGATCGTCAGCAGGTCCGCGTCCGGCGCGGCGCTCGGGTGGTGTCCCTCGGGCTACTCCCCGAGGTTCACGTCCCGGTAGTTCCTGTCCGGCAGATCACTTCTTCTTGGCCGGGGCCTTCTTGGCGGCGGCCTTCGGAGCGGCGGCCTTCGGAGCGGCCTTGGCCGCGGCCGGCTTTGCCACGCGGGCGACCGCGGGCTTGGCGGCAGCCGTCGCCGCCGGCTTCGCAGCTGCGGCCCGGGTCCGGGTGGTCGCAGGCTTGGCGGCAGCCGTGGCCGCCGGCTTCGCGGCGGCGGCCCGGGTCCGGGTGGTCGCGGGCTTGGCGGCAGCCGTCGCCGCCGGCTTCGCGGCAGCGGCCCGGGTCCGGGTGACCGCAGGCTTGGCGGCAGCCGTCGCAGCCGGCTTCGCGGCAGCGGCCCGGGTCCGGGTCGCTGCGGGCCTGGCGGCAGCGGCGGTCGGAGCCTTGGCGGCAGCCGCCGCGGCGCGCGCACTGGTCGGTGCACCGGAAGCCTTGGGCAGCTTGACGGTTCCGGCGATGACGTCCTTGAAGTACTTGCCGGGCCGGAAGGCCGGCACCGTGGTCTTCTTCACCTTGACGGCCTCGCCGGTGCGCGGGTTACGTGCGGTCCGGGCCGCCCGGGCGCGCTTCTCGAAGACACCGAAGCCGGAGATGGAGACACTTGCGCCGCGGTACACTTCGCGCTGCACCAGGTCGATGAAGCCTTCGACCGCAGCCTGCGCGGTCTTCTTGTCACCGTCCAGGCGTTCGGCGAGCTTGTTGATCAGATCGGTCTTGTTCACTGGTCCCTCCCAGGACTTTTCCGGCCCAGAGGGATGAAGTGGGCCGACTGGAGCCACACGGTAGGCGCGTTGGGGCCGGAATGCCAACTTGCCACGCGGAAGAACTGGTGCTGTCCAACCGATTTCACACCCGGGGTGACCTGCACGGACACCCCTCGACTGGATCCGAAGGGCACTCCGACCGGTCTCAAGGGATCAACGAATCCATTGCACTGCAGGCAATCTGAGCCCTCTGGCCACTGATCGGGGCCGGTCGCGGCCCGTTCCTCAGCCGGTCGTGGTGACCGGGGCGAAGCCGGGTCGGCGGGATTCGAAGTCCTCGATCTCGTCGGCGTGGCGCAGCGTCAGCGAGATGTCGTCCCAGCCCTCGAGGAGCCGCCACCGGGTGTACGGGTCGATCTCGAACGGAACCACCAGTGCCCCGGCCGAAACCGTCTGCTCGACAAGGTCGACGGTCACTTCGGTACCCGGGGCGTTCTCCAAGGCCTTCCACAGCAGTTCCACATCGTCCTGGGCCACCTCGGCGGCGAGCAGGCCGCCCTTGCCGGAGTTGCCACGGAAGATGTCGGCGAACCGCGACGAGACGACGACCCGGATCCCGTAGTCCATCAGCGCCCAGACCGCGTGCTCCCGTGAGGAACCGGTGCCGAAGTCACTACCGGCCACCAGAACGGAGCCCCGGGCGAACACCGGATGGTTGAGCACGAAGTTCTCATCGGCCCGCCAGGCCGCGAACAGCCCGTCTTCGAAGCCGGTGCGGGAGATCCGCTTGAGGTAGACCGCAGGGATGATCTGGTCGGTGTCGACATTGCTGCGGCGCAGCGGGATCCCGATACCGGTGTGGGTGGTGAATGCGTCCATGACGGTGGGTCCTGTTCGTGACGGGAGGAAGGGGCCGGTGCCGAACTACCTCAATGGACGGCTGCGAGGACCGGGTCCAGATCGGCCGGTGCGGACAACGTCCCCCGGACCGCGGTCGCTGCGGCCACCAGCGGCGAAACCAGATGGGTGCGACCGCCCTTGCCCTGCCGACCCTCGAAGTTGCGGTTGGAGGTGGAGGCACTGCGTTCGCCGGGGGCCAGCTGATCCGGGTTCATCCCCAGACACATCGAACAACCCGCCGAGCGCCACTCCGCGCCCGCTGCGACGAAGACCGCGTCCAGGCCCTCGGACTCGGCCTGCGCCTTGACCCGCATCGACCCCGGCACCACCAGCATCCGCAGCGCCGGGTCGATCTGCCGGCCCCGCAGGATGTCCGCAGCCGCCCGCAGATCCTCGATGCGGCCGTTGGTGCAGGAACCGAGGAAGACGGTGTCCACTCTGATCTGACGCAGCGGCATGCCCGGCGTCAGCCCCATGTAGGCGATCGCCCGCTCCGCGGCGCTCCGTTCGCTGTCGTCGATGATGGCCTCAGGATCCGGGACGCTGCCCGAGAGCGGCAGTCCCTGGCCCGGATTGGTGCCCCAGGTGACGAACGGGGTCAATGCCGAGGCATCCAGTTCGACCTCGGCGTCGAACACCGCGTCGTCGTCGGTGGCCAGCGACGACCAGTACGCCACCGCAGTCTCCCACTCCGCCCCGCTCGGGGCGTGCGGGCGACCGACGACGTAGTCGAAGGTGGTGGCGTCGGGGGCGATCATTCCGGCCCTGGCTCCCGCCTCGATCGACATGTTGGCCACCGTCATCCTGGCCTCCATGGACAACGCCCGGATCGCCGAGCCGCGGTACTCGAGCACATAGCCCTGGCCGCCGCCGGTGCCGATCTTCGCGATCACCGCGAGGATGATGTCCTTGGCGCCGACGCCGTCCGGCAGCTCGCCCTCGACCGTGATGGCCATGGTCTTGAACGGCTTGAGCGGCAGGGTCTGGGTGGCCAGTACGTGCTCGACCTCGCTGGTGCCGATGCCGAAGGCCAGTGCGCCGAAGGCGCCGTGGGTCGAGGTGTGGGAGTCGCCGCAGACGATCGTCATGCCTGGTTGGGTCAGACCGAGCTGCGGCCCGACCACGTGGACGATGCCCTGTTCCTTGTCCCCCATGGAGTACAGCGGCACCCCGAACTCGCGGCAGTTGTCCCGCAGGGTCTGCACCTGCAACCGCGACACCTCGTCGGCGATCGGCAGGTTGATCCCGATGGTCGGGACGTTGTGGTCCTCGGTGGCCAGCGTGAGATCGGTGCGGCGCACCTGGCGACCGGCCTGGCGGAGCCCGTCGAATGCCTGCGGGCTGGTGACCTCGTGCACGAGGTGCAGGTCGATGTAGAGGAGGTCGGGCTCGCCCTCCGCGCGGTGCACGACGTGTGCTTCCCAGACCTTCTCGGCGAGCGTGCGCCCCATGGCAGACCTTCCCTCACGGCTCCGGTGCCGGCGGGGCCCGGATGCATCCCCGTTGTTTGCGTCCCAGTATTCGGGAATCTAGTATCGCCTCATGGGACATGCTAGCGGTATCGGCGTTCTGGACAAAGCAGTACAGGTGCTGCGGGCAACCGCCGCCGCGCCGACCGGACTCGCCGACCTCTGCGCGACCACCGGCCTGCCGCGGGCGACCGCGCACCGACTGGCGGTCGGCCTCGAGGTCCACGGGTTGCTGGCCCGGGATGCCCAGGGCCGTTGGCGCCCGGGTCCGCTGCTGGCCGTGCTCGCTGCCGGTGCTCCGGATCCACTGGTGGCCGCCGCCGCGGATGTGTTGCCGCGGCTGCGGGACCGGACCGGGGAGAGCGTCCAGGTCTATCGCCCGGACGGGCTCTCCCGGATCTGCATCGCGGTGTCGGAGCCGGCCGCCGGTTTGCGGGACACGGTGCCGCTCGGGGCGAGACTGCCGATGACGGCAGGCTCCGGAGCGAAGGTGCTGACCGCGTGGGCGGATCCGAGCGCTCAGCGCGCGGTGCTCGCGGAGGCCGGGTTCACCGAGCGGACCCTGGCCGAGGTGCGCCGGCGCGGCTGGGCGCAGTCGGTGGCCGAACGCGAAGCGGGCGTTGCGTCGGTCTCGGCCCCGGTGCGGGATCCGTCCGGCGCGGTGATCGCAGCGGTGTCGGTGTCCGGCCCGGTGGAACGGATCGGGAGGCGTCCCGGCGCGCGTTGGGCCGGCGACCTGGTCGAGGCGGCGGACGCGCTGACCGCGCGGCTGTAGGGCGGCTCAGTGGAGCGCCTCCGGAAGCCGAAAACCCCGGCACCTGGGTGCCGGGGCTTCGACGTGGTACCCCCGAAGGGATTCGAACCCTCGCTACCGCCGTGAGAGGGCGGCGTCCTAGGCCGCTAGACGACGGGGGCCAGGAACTTCGACTGCTGATACTACCCGACGACGGCATGCGACTCTCGCACACATGCCTGACGGGAATATCGCTGGGGTACTAGGACTCGAACCTAGAATGAGGGAATCAGAATCCCTAGTGTTGCCAATTACACCATACCCCAAGGACCTGACCAGGCAGGCGCCGACAGACGATACTACCCGGCGCGCTCCGCACTTACCCAATCCGCAGGTCAGCGGCCGGGCGGCCGCCGACCCAGCTGTTCGAGGGCGCCGGCCAGGTCGACCAGGGTGCTGATCCGGATGATGCCGCTGTCGGCGGGCTTCGCGGCCGGCCCATCGTTGGCCCCTGAGCCGACGGGCGCGCGCTCGGGAACGCCCGGCCCGCGTCGGTCCAACCAGACCGCAGCAAGGCCGGCTCCCCGCGCGCCCAGGACGTCGACGTCCCACCGGTCGCCGACGTAGACCGCGCCGGCCGGATCGGTCTCCAGGGCGGCCACCGCGGCACGGAAGATCGCCGGATCCGGTTTCGCGACACCGACGTCGCCGGAGAAGACGGTGGCCGTGAAGGCGTCGGCGAGCCCGACGGTGGCCAGCTTGCGGCGCTGGTAGTCGCCGTCGCTGTTGGACACCGCGCCGAGCCGCACCCCGGCCGAGCGCAGCCGATCCAGCTCGGGCAGCACGTCGTCGAAGACCCGGTAGTGGTCGAAGATCCGTGTGGTGCGCTCGTTCTCGATCAGCACGTGGACGCCGTCCGGAGCGAGCGGCGGACCGAGCGTTGTGATGAAGGCGGCGGTCCTGGCCTCGAGCATCTCGGCGAATCCGAGCTCACCGTTGGTATAGCGGGCGTAGTGCAGCTCGGCCACCTCGGCCCAGGCGGCGGCGATGTCCGCCTCGGGCAGCCGCCCCAGATGGCGGTGCACGGCATGCACCAGCGCCTGGTGCGCGGCACCGGCGAAATCGACCAGGGTGTCGTCGATGTCGAACAGGACCGCGGTGATACCGGAACTCACAGCGCGGCGACCGGCGGATCCGAGGCGATCGAGAGCGCGGCGGTGAGCCGCGCCAGAGCGCGCTCGCTGCCCAGCAGCTCCAGCGATTCGTAGAGCGGCGGGGACACGGTCCGTCCGGTGGCGCCGACCCGGACCGCGGTGAATGCCTGCCGTGGTTTCAGTCCGAGCTCCTCGATGAGCGCGGTCCGCAATGCCTGCTCGATCGGCGCCGCGGTGAAGTCGCCCAGTCCGGCGAGCGCCGCCACCGAAGCCTGCAGGACGGGCACCGCGTCGGCGGTCAGCACCTTCGACGCCGCCGCTTCCTCGACGCTGAACGCTTCCTCGTCGACGAACAGGAACCGCAACATGTCGGCGGCATCGGTCAGCAGTGTCGAGCGCTCCTGGACCAGCGGCGCCGCCGCCGCCACGAGTTCCCGGTCGGCCGGCGTCGGGTCGCCGGAGATCACGCCGGAGGTCGCCAGGAAATCCAGCAGCCGGCCGGCGAAGTCCTCCGGAGTGAGCAGCCGCAGATGCGCGGAGTTCAACGCCTCGGCCTTCTTCCGGTCGAACCGGGCCGGGTTGGACGAGATCCGGTGGCCGTCGAAGGCCGCCACCAACTCGTCCGTCGAGAAGATCTCCCGGTCGTCGCCGAGCGACCAGCCCAGCAGCGCCAGGTAGTTGACGATGCCTTCCGGGATGAACCCGTCGGTGCGGTACTGGAACAGGTTCGACTGCGGATCCCGCTTGGACAGCTTGCGATTACCCTCGCCGGTGACGAACGGCATGTGGCCGAACTCCGGCGTGTACTGCGCGACTCCGATGTCGGTCAACGCCGTGTACAACGCGATCTGCCGCGGCGTCGACGGCAGCAGGTCCTCACCGCGCAGCACGTGGGTGATGCCCATCAGGGCGTCGTCCACCGGATTGACCAGGGTGTACAGCGGGTCGCCGCTGCCGCGCACCAGCACCGGGTCCGGCACACTGCCGACCCGGAAGGTGACCTCGCCGCGGACCAGATCCCCGAAGGTGATGTCCTCGTCGGGCATCCGCAGCCGCAGTACCGGAGCCCGCCCGGCCGCCCGGGCCGCGGCGACCAGCGCCGGATCCGGTGTCCGGTCATAGTTGTCGTAGCCCAACTTGGCGTCCCGGCCCGCTGCCGCGTGCCGGGCGGTGACGTCGTCGGCGGTCGACCAGGACTCGTAGAGATGGCCGGCCGCGAGCAGCCGCGCGGCGACATCCCGGTAGATGTCCCGCCGCTCGCTCTGCCGGTAGGGCCCGTGCGGGCCACCGACCAGCGGACCCTCGTCCCAGTCCAGGCCCAGCCACTGCATGGCATCGATCAACGCCAGGTAGGACTCCTCGGAATCCCTGGCGGCGTCGGTGTCCTCGATCCGGAAGATGAACGCACCATGGTGGTGCCGGGCGAACGCCCAGTTGAACAACGCGGTTCTGGCCATGCCGACATGCGGGGTGCCGGTCGGCGACGGGCAGAACCGGGCCCGCACCGGATGGAGTGGCGCCGGGTCGGGGAGGGATGCGTTTTCCGTCATGACCGGTCCAGCGTAGAGCGTGGCCGGCGCACCGGACGACGTCCCGCTGCCGACAGCCCGACCCGGCAGCGTCCGGAGCGGGCCCGGCCCGGCGCTCGCTCCGTACCGGGGGAAGGAGCGGGCGCCGGGCCGAGCGGCTCCGGTCAGGCCGGGGCAGCCTCCCCGGTCTGGGGGCGCCGCTGCCGGGTCCGGTCCGTGGACACTGATCCGGCAGGGGCGGCGACACTTCCCGAAGCCGCGGCCATCTCGGCGGACGTGGTCACCAGAGGCATCGCTTCCTCGGCCTCGAACGCCACGTCGGGGTCCGGAACGTCCAGACCCGGCTCGTCCCGCCGGGTGAGGCCGATCGCGACCAGCACGACGCCGAGCATCGCGTAGCCGAGTGCGACCTGCGGGGCGGCAGCCCACTCCACCTGATCGGCGTGGATCAGGCCGATCCAGGACAGCACGGCGCCGACTCCCGCGGCGATCGCGGCCAGCAACAGCTTGCGGTCCAGGATGAAGGTGACGATCGCGCCGAGCACGATGCCGGCGAGGGTGGCGCCCTGGCCCAGCACATGCAGGCCGTGGTAGACCAGCCCGGCGCCGGTCAGGGCGTCCTCACCGACCTGGGCGGACGTCGTTCCCGCTGCAGCCAGGGCGTTGTCGATCAACCCCGCCCCCCAGGCGGCAATGTTCGGAATCATCGCCGCGACCACAGCGGCGGCGTGGATCCGAGGCACCGCCTGGAACGCCTGGGCGCCGATCAACAGACCGATGTAGAGCAGGATCGGCACGATCGCCGGCAACGGCAGCACCGCGGCGAGGAGGCCGAAGAGCCCGAGGAAGCAGAGCACCGCGATGAAGATGCCGCTGGCGATGGAGTAGCTCCCGCGTCCGCCGGCCTCCTTCCAGCCGGGGTGTCCGATGTAGACGGCCGGCGGGAACGGCGAGCCGAGCGCGGAGCCGATGATCGCGCCGGTGCCGTCGGCGAGCAGCACGCTGCGCAGGTTGTAGCTGTCTCCCGCCGCTGCCGCGCTCTCCACGTTGCTCATCGCCTCGAGGAAGTTGTAGACACCGAGTGGGATGGCCGTTGCCAGCAGTGGACCCAGGTTCTTCAGGCCCTCGAACAACATGTCGACGTTGAAGGTCGGCACCGCTACGGCGATCTGCTTGGCCGCCGCGGTCACGTCCGGCACCGACATGTAACCGCCGATCCAACCGATCGCGGTACCCACCAGCAGCGCGGCCAGCCCGATCGGGATGTTCCCCGGCAGCTTCAGCCCGGTGAAGAAGCCCACCAGGATGATGCCGAGCACCGGCAGCCCGATCCAGGCCGCCTCCCAGATCTGGGCCGCCGGCCGCATGGCGATGAAGGTGATCGAGATTCCGGCGAGGGTCCCCAGGAGCGCGGCCCTGGGGGTGATCTTGCGGATGAACGGCCCGATGAAGGCGCCGATCAGCACGATCACCCCGATGACGAACGCCCAGGCCAGCCCGGCTTCCCAGGCCCGCATCGGGTCGTTGGTCTTCAGGTAGATCGGCAGCATGATCACGAAGACCACGATGAACATGTGCGGAACGCTCGGGCCGTAGGGCAGGGCCGCCACATCCAGCCGGTTCTCCCGCCGGGAGAGCCTGCGGGCCAGGAAGGTGTAGTACACGTTCCCGACGATCAGCGCGATCCCGAGCGCGGGTAGCACCGTTCCGATGACATCGTCCGCTGGAACCTTGACCACGAAGACCATCAGCGTGGTCAGGGTCAGCACATTGACCAGGATGTTGAAGGCGAGACCGAAGAAGGCGTTGGTCTCGCCCCGGGTCCACCACGGGATCCGCAGGGCGGCACCGTCAGGGCTCGGGGTTCGGGTGAGGTTCATGATCGGCTCCTTCTCACGCCGGAATGGCGGCGGGCTCGGACATGGTCTGCAGTAGTGCCGCGGAGTCGGCGACCCAGCCGAAGATCCCGCCCTGGGCGGAGATCATCTGGACGCCCACCCGCTGGAATTCGGGGAAGTAGGAGCCGACGCAATCGGAGAGCACCAGGACGTCGTAGCCCCGGTCGTTGGCCTCGCGCACGGTCGTGTGGACGCACACCTCCGTTGTCACCCCGGTCACCACCAGATGTGTGATGCCGTTGTCCTCCAGGATCTTCGCGAGATCCGTGGCGTAGAAGGCGCCCTTGCCCGGCTTGTCCAGCACGACCTCGCCGTCGATCGGGGCGAGCTCGTCGATGATGTCGTGGCCGTACTCACCCCGGATCAGGATCCGGCCGTACGGACCGGGGTCGCCGATCCGCATGGACGGTGTGCCACGCCGGTGCTTGGCCACGGGCAGGTCCGACAGGTCCGGTTCATGTCCCTCCCGGGTGTGGATCACCAGCAGTCCGCCCGCCCTGGCGGCAGCGAGCACCCGCTGCAGCGGCGGCACAACGGCGGCGAGCTGCGAGACGTCGTTGCCCAGGGTTTCGCCGAACCCGCCCGGCAGCAGGAAGTCCCGCTGCATGTCGATGACGATCAGCGCCACCTCTCCGGGTGGCAGCGGGAACGGCCCTGGCGTTGCGTCCACGGTCGGGAGGTCCGGTGCAGGTGATGCCTGCGTCATGCTGACTCCTGTTCTGCTGGGGATGGATGGAGCGGCGACTCAGCCCGTCACCGTGGCGGTGTCGGCCGTGCTGCGGGCCGCGGCGGGCCAGGCCGGGTCCAGCTCGGCGATCGTCGCCGCGACGCCGAGTACCACGTCGTCGGACAGCGCCGGTCCGAGCACCATCGCGGCGACCGGTCGGCCGTCGTCGGTGCTGCCGGTGGGCACGGTGACCGCGCAGAGATCGAGCAGGTTCCCGAAATGCGTGTAGTGGCCGAGCATGGTGTTCGTGACGATCGGCGCGGCGAGCACCTGCTCGACGGTGAAGGTGGTCCCGACGGTGGGCACCACCAGGACATCCATCCGCTCGAAGAGCCGGCCCACCTCGGCCTTGAGCTCGGCCAGCCGGTACTGCGCGCGGAACAGATCTGCCGCCGAGTAGCGGTCTCCGCCGGCGATGATGCCGGCCACCACGGGGTGCACATCGCCGGGATGCTCGGCGAGGAAGTCCCCGAATTCGACCAGCCGCTCGGCGACCCAGGGGCCCGAGTAGAGGAGCCGGCCGGCGTCCAGGAACGGTTCCAGCGGAGCGGTCACCACGGCCGGGAATGCGGTCTCGATCGCCCTGCGCGCGGCCAGATGGGTGTCCCTGAAACCCTTGTCACCGAAGAACTCGAGCTCCGACACCGCCGGGAGCCCGATCCGCGCGGACAGCGGCGGCCGCTGCCGGCGCTGCCGGCGACGGCTCCAGGGATCCCTCGGGTCGGGCATCGCGACGATGTCGAGGATGGATCCGAGATCGGTGACGCTGCCGGCGATCAGGCTGATGCAGTCGAGGGAGCGGCAGGCCGGCACCAGTCCGACGGTGCTGATCAGCCCGCGGCTCGGCTTCAGGCCCGGAACCCCGTTGAGAGCCGGCGGCACCCGTCCGGAACCGGCCGTGTCGGTGGCCACCGCGAACGCCACCTCACCGAGCGCGACCGCGACCGCCGAACCTGAGCTGGACCCACCTGCGATCAGATCGCCGCCGTACACGCTGCGCGGGATGCCGTACGGAGTGCGGGTGCCGTTCAGCCCGGTCGCGAACTGGTCCAGGTTGTTCTTCCCGATCATGATCGCGCCGGCGTCCAGCAGCGCGGCGACGACCGGAGCGGTGTCCCGGGCGGTGCTGGCGTAGGCCGGGCAGGCCACGGTGGTGGGCCAGCCCGCGACGTCGATGCTGTCCTTGACGCCGAACGGCACGCCGTAGAGCGGCAGATCGTTCGGCAGGTCGGCCAGCTCGTCCAGCCGGGCGGCCAGCATCGCGGGCTCCGCGACCGTGATCCACACACCGTCGTCACCCCGGCGCTCGATCTGCGCCAAGGCCGCGGCGACCACATCCGCGGGACGGAGTTCACCGCTGCGGTAGGCACCGGTGAGTGCCGCTATGGACGGCGGAGAGCCGGCCGAGCCCACTCGTTCTGGCATGTGGTCGATAGTCGACAATCTTTGTGACCGTCAACGTACTGCGGTGTTACGTCTGTGTTAGGCGGTTTCGAAGACGCCGGCCCCGCGACCGCTGCCGGTCAGGCCCGAACGGTGCCGAGGTACCGGGAGCTGCCGTGCTGCGCCAGGGTGACCAGGATCATGGAGCCGTCGTTTCCCTCGACCGCTGCGAGCAGCGCGGCGTGCCGGTCCAGCCCGACCTGGGACCCGACAACGGCGGCCTCCCGCCGCAGGTTCACCGCCATCGGCCGCTGCAACTTGAGCAGCACCGGCTCGATGGCGAGGTCGAGCTGCCGGTTGCCGGCCATCCCGACCAACGCCGCGTGGAAGGCGCGGTGCGCGTCGTCCTTACCGAGCACATCACCGGCGCGATCCGCCACCTCCATCTGGGTCAGAGCGGTCCGCAGCGCCGCCAGCCGGGGGGCGCGCTCCTGGACGTCGAGGGGAAACGCGGACTCGATCGCATGGCGCTCGAGCACCCCGCGGATCTCGAAGAGCTGGCTGATGTCGGTGTCCGACCATTCGGCGACCCTGGCCCCGCGCCGCGGCAGGTGCTCGACCAGCCCCTGCTGGGCCAGCAGCCGGAGCGCCTCCCGCAACGGTGCCCTGCTGATCGCGAATCGGCGGCGGATCTGATCCTCGATCAGGCGCTCCCCCGGGCCCAGCTGCCCGGACAGGATCTCCTCGCGCAGCCGGCGAGTGGTCATCTCGACCAGGCTCGGCGCGTACAGGGTCCCGTCGTCGGTCACCGCGCCTCCCCTCGCCCTCGATTCCGTACAGCTTAGGGCGTGCCCGGCCGGCACCCGGCGCGATCCGGACGCGGCTCGACCTGCGTCCCGTCGAGGCTGCGGCGCCGATCGTGTCGGCGCCGAACCGGTCAGCGCAGAGCCCGTCAGCGCCGAACCGATCAGCGCGCGGCGACCGGGTTGGTCAGGGTGCCGATCCCCTCGATCTCGATCGAGACGGTCTGACCGGCGGCGAGCAGTCCGACACCCTCCGGGGTCCCGGTGAGCAGGATGTCGCCGGGCAGCAGGGTCATCACCGCCGACACCCACTCCACCAACTCACCGATGGTGAAGATCATGTCGGAGGTGTTGCCGTCCTGGCGGACCTCGCCGTCCAGTTCGGTGCGCAGGTCAAGACCGGCGGGGTCGAGCTCGGTCTCGATCCACGGTCCGAGCGGGCAGAAGGTGTCGAACCCCTTGGCCCGACCCCATTGACCGTCGGTCTTCTGCAGATCACGGGCGGTGACGTCGTTGGCGACGGTGTAGCCGAGGATCACCGAGGAAGCGTTCTCCGCCTTGACATCCCGGCATGGTCGGCCGATCACCACCGCCAGCTCGCCCTCGAAGCTGACGGTCTCGGAGATCGCCGGCAACAGGATCGGTACCCGGGGTCCGATGACCGAGGTGGACGGCTTCAGGAACATCATCGGCTCGGTCGGCACCGCGTTGCCGAGCTCTCGGGCGTGATCGGCGTAGTTCCGGCCGAACGCGATCACCTTGGACGGCAGAATCGGTGCCAGCAGCCGGGTGTCGGCCAGCGGCCAGCTTCGCTTGCTGAATTCCGGGGTGCCGAACGGGTGGTCCAGGATCTCCCTGGCGACCAGGTCGTCGCCGGTGCCTTCGACGGCGGCGAACGCGACTCCCTCGGGATGGGCGATCCTGGCCAGGCGCACGGGGTTTCCTCCTGCAGACAGTGGGTGGCAGTGACTTACCGGGCTGCGGTGGCGACCGGACCGAGGGCGTAGACCAGCGAGTCGACCAGCGCCGCCCAGGACGCCTCGACGACATTGGCGTGCACCCCGACCGTCGTCCACTCGCGGTCGCCGGACAGCGAGGTGACCAGTACCCGGGTGACCGACTCGGTGCCGGCCCGGCCGGAGAGGATCCGCACCTTGTAGTCGACCAGCTCCACGTCGGCGAGCTGCGGCAGGTGGTCGGCCACGGCGATCCGCAGCGCGGAGTCCAAGCGCATTGACCGGGCCGTTCCCCTCGGCGGTGGCGATCACCCGACGGCCACCGATGTGCACCTTGACGGTGGCCTCGGACTGCACCCGGCCGGCGACGTTCTCGACGATCACCCGGTAGGACTCGAGCACGAACGGCAGCGCGTTGGGTTCGCCGGTGGCGGCGGCGAGTTCGTCCCGGAGCAACAGCTCGAACGACGCGTCGGCGGCCTCATAGGAGAAGCCGGCGGCTTCCCTGGCCTTGACCTCCTCGACCACTCTGGCCACCACCTCGGACCGGCCGGCCAGGTCGACGCCGAGTTCCCTGGCCTTCAGCTCCACCGAGGCCCGGCCGGCCATCTCGGTGATCAGGATGTGCATGTCGTTGCCGACCACGGCCGGGTCGAGGTGGTTGTAGAGCTCGGGGTCGACCTTGATGGCCGAGGCGTGCAGACCCGCCTTGTGCGAGAAGGCGGACAGCCCGACGTAGGCCTGGTGGGCATTCGGAGCCAGGTTGGCCAACTCGGCCAGCGCGTGCGACACCCGCATCATCTCGATCAGCCGGCCCTCCGGTAGCACCGGCAACCGGAGCTTGGCGGTCAGGTTGCCGAGCACGGCGAAGAGGTCGGCGTTGCCGGCGCGCTCGCCGTACCCGTTCGCCGTGCACTGCACGTGGGTGGCGCCCGCCTCCACGGCGGCCAGCGTGTTCGCCACCGCGCACCCGGTGTCGTCCTGGCAGTGGATGCCGAGCCGGAACCCACCTCGCTCGGCCACCTCCGTCACCACCCGGTGCACGCCCATCGGCAGCATCCCGCCGTTGGTGTCGCAGAGCACGACCACGTCGGCGCCGGCCGTGGCGGCCGCCTCGGCGACCCGCATCCCGTAGTCGGCGTCCGCGGCGTAGCCGTCGAAGAAGTGTTCACAGTCGACGAAGACCCGGCGGCCGTTGGCGACCAGGAACGACACGGTGTCGGACACCATCGCCAGGTTCTCCGCGAGGGTGGTCCGCAGGGCGCGCTCGACGTGCCGCACATCGGATTTCGCCACCAACGTGACGACCGGGGCCCTGGAGTCCAGCAGCGCGAGCACCTGCGGATCGGTGTCCGCCCGGACACCGGCCCTACGGGTGGAGCCGAACGCGACCAGCCGCGCGGTGTCGAGGGTGAGTTCGCCGGCCGCCGCCCGGGCGAAGAACTCCGTGTCCTTGGGCATCGCGCCCGGCCAGCCGCCCTCGATGAAGCCGACCCCGAGTTCGTCGAGCAGCCCGGCAACGGCCAGCTTGTCGGCCACCGAATAGGTGATGCCCTCGCGCTGCGCGCCGTCGCGCAGGGTCGTGTCGAAGACGTGGAACGCGTCGCCGAGTGGGGAGGAGAACCGCGGCTCCGGCCACGGCGGGCTCACGTTCGGCATCGGCTCTGCTCCCTCAGCTGGAGGCCAGCGCGGCCAACCGGTCGCCGACCGCCTGGGTCCGCCCGGCGGACCCCGGCTGCCGGGTCGCCAGGTCGAAGGCGACCGCGGCTTCCACCCGGCGAGCGGCGTCCGGAAGTCCGAGGTGGTCAAGGAGCAGGGCCACCGACAGCACGGTGGCGGTGGGGTCTGCGGTGCCGGTGCCGGCGATGTCCGGTGCGGAACCGTGCACCGGCTCGAACATGCTGGGGTTGACCCTGGATACGTCCAGATTTCCTGACGCGGCCAGACCGATACCGCCGGACACCGCGGCTGCCAGGTCGGTGAAGATGTCGCCGAACAGGTTGTCGGTGACCACCACGTCGAACCGGCCGGGGTCGGTGACGAGGTAGATCATCGCGGCGTCGATGTGCGTGTAGGCGACGGTGATGTCCGGGTACTCCATCGACAGTTCCTCGACCACCCGGCTCCACAGCTGACCGGAGTGCACCAGCACATTGGTCTTGTGCACCAGGGTGAGGTGCTTGCGGGGACGGCGGGAGGCGCGCTCGAAGGCGTCCCGGACCACCCGCTCCACCCCGTAGTAGGTGTTGATGGAGACCTCGGTGGCGATCTCGTGCGGGGTGTCCTTGCGGAGCAGCCCACCGTTGCCGACATACGGGCCCTCGGTGCCCTCCCGGCAGACCACCAGGTCGATGGCCTGGTCGCCGACCAGCGGGCCGGGGACGCCCGGGTAGAGCCGGGCCGGCCGCAGGTTGACGTGGTGGTCGAGCTCGAAGCGGATCCGCAGCAGCAGACCGCGCTCGAGGATCCCGGACGGCACCGTCGGGTCGCCGACCGCGCCGAGCAGGATGGCGTCGTGCTCGCGGAATTCGCGGAGGACGGAGTCCGGCAGCAGCTCGCCGGTGCGATGCCACCGCTGGGCGCCCAGGTCGTAGGAAGTGGTCTGGATGTCGGGAACGACACCGGTGAGCACCTTCAGACCCTCGGCGATGACCTCGGGTCCGATGCCGTCTCCGGGGATGACCGCCAACTTCATCGACACCACATCTCCTACCGGGCCGGTCGGGCCCGCTCACGCGCCGCCGGAGGCGGCTGGCAGGCAAAGGGTATCGGCCCACCGACCCTGCCACGACACGGCGTCCGGATGAATCGGCGCCGAGCAGTGGAACGCCTTCCCAGTTGGTGGGACCGGAACCAGAAGGCGCCCGAAACGGCCGCGGCCCGGCACGACGGAGGTCGTGCCGGGCCGCGGCAGGTCGTACCGGACCGCTAGTGGTCCGTTGGTGCGGTCAGCGCTTCGAGCCCGCGAGCTTCACCACTTCGGCCCGCTTGCCATCGGCGCCGTGCAGGTGCAGCACGAGCGCCTTGGTGCCCTTCTTGGCCACCGCGCTGCCCAGGGTGTACGGGATCGCCGTGTTGCCCTGGTCCTGGTAGAGCGGCGCGTCCGTGCCGACGCCTGGGTCGGCCGCGTCGAATGCGACGGCTGGGGTCGCGTCGACGAGGCCGGTGACGCCGTTGAAGGTGTTGACCTGGTAGCGTGATCGGGAAGGTCTCGTCGCTGTTCGTGACGCCGATCGCCGCCGGCTCGACCGGAAGCAGCATGACATTGGTGTCGAACACGTTCGTGTCGACGTCCCCGGTGTTGAAGTTCACCGGGTTGATGTCGATAAGGGTGTACTCCCCGTCTTAGATCGTACAAGTACGCCTCGTACAGATCTGTTGCCGCGATGGCAACAAAATCGACCTCATAATCGGCCTCACCGTCAGCATTGGTGTCGATCACGACGCACGGCTGGGCGGTGAGCCGAGGCGTTGCCCAATTGCCGTAGGTGGCGATACCGAACCACAGCCAGCCGTCGCCGTAGCCTCCGGCGCCCGGGGTCGGCCGCCGCACCGACGTACCGCAGGTCCGTGCTGCGGTCGCTGCCGTTGCTGATGCAGTCCGTCTGCACAGTATGCGAGCAGGCCGGCAGCTTCGGGCTGCTGGCGCCGAACTGCAGACAGAGGCCATCGAGGTATAGGCCTGCTTCCGCTGCCCTGGGCGATGCCGCGGCCCTTGAGGATGATCGCCGGGTCGCGGCCGACCTTGTCCGTCCTTCGCGGTGGTCGTCGAGACCGGCTTGGCCGCGCCGTACACCGGCACCCGCAGGTCGGCCTTGCCGACCTGGCTGATCAGCACCCGGCCGGAGGCGTCGGACACGTATTGCCTGGCCTCGTCACCGAAGAACGGGTTGGTCTGCTCCGTTGACATGCTCGGATCGATGGTGTGGCGCAGGACCGCGGACCGTGACCCGCATCGTGACTGTGCGCGCTAGCGCTGCCGCTCGCCGGGACCCGGAGGACCCGCGGGGAGACGGTATAGCTGACACCCAGGCTGGTTCACCACGCCCTCATAGGAGAGCGACCACGTCAACGGCGCGGGTCCCGGTGTTCTGCACCTTGAGGTTCTGCTGCTTGGTGACCGAGACCTTGTCGGCCGTCACCGGAACCACGCCAAATGATGCTGAGACCCCACCCGGGGTGTTGGTGTTGTAGGCGAGGACACCTGGTGGTGACCGCGGCCGAGGCGTCGACCCGGCCAGCGCCAACCCGGGCCGGGCCGTACCGGTCCCGGTCTGGTCCTTCCGGTGTACAGACGTCGTGTCCGGCGGTGTTCATCACCGCGGCCTTGACCTGCTCCGAGGTCCAGCTCGGGTGCGCCGCTTGACCAGGGCGGCGATGCCCGCCACGTGCGGGACGTGGCCATCGACGTGCCGGAGATCACCAGTACATCATTGCCGGTGCCCATCCCCGCCGAAGCGATGGTGTCCCCGGGCGCCGCGACGTCTGGCTTCACTACGCCGATCGAGCCGTGAGTGCCCCGCGCGAGCTGGAGCTCGACAGCGTGTCCACGATGGCGAGGTCCGGTCCTGGATGGTCGCGACCGCAGGCGACCCGTCGAATGTGACATTGAGCGTCCCGCCTCGACCGCGGGCCGGAGCGCTGTCGGTGCCGACCTTGGGCAGCTGGAACACCGGGATGACAGCTGAGCCGGTGATGCCTGCGCCGAAGACGTTCAGGGTCGAGGTGAAGATCGCACCGACGGCCCCGGCGGCCGACGACGTTGGCGGACCGCGCCGCCGATCCGCAGCGACGGGTGGCGTCGTTGTCGTCCCACTCCAGCCAGGCCACCTTGCCGGCGACCTTGGCCGCGTCGGCGGGGCCAGCGGCGTGCAACCGTCGGCGTTGCTGCCCGGGATCGGCGACCACGTCCCGGTCACCGGCGCCGAGGTTGGCCCAGTCGTAAGCGACTGAGAATCTGCCCGGACAGCAATGCCCGCCAGCGTCGGCGGGCGCGTTCACCTGCAGGCCGTCGCTAAGTCTGCCGCGCATCGACGGTGTTGGCGACGGCGAGCGAACGGTACGCAGTTGCCGGGTGCGCCACCGATGTCGGTGAGGTCGCCGCCGTTGCCCATGGCGATCACCGGAAGCACCCCGTTCTTCGCCAGGTTGTCGACGACCGCGTTCTCGGGGTCGTCCGCCGCGCCGTAGTCACTGCCCAGCGACAGGTTGACGATGTCGAGGTGGTCGGAGAAGTCGCCGTCACCGTTGGGGTCGAGCGCCCAGTCGAGCGCCGGGATCACCACGTCGGTGCGATCCGTCGCATCCGAACACCCGGAGGGCGTAAAGGCTGGCCTTCGGTGCCATCCCGGGCCCGATCTTCATCGCGATCGAGGCGGCGGCGGTGAGCGAGCTGTAGTTGCCGGTGAAGGTGCTGCCGTCGGCGTTGACCCCGTAGCCGGCCGCGGTGCCGGCGACGTGGGTGCCGTGCTCGTTGCAGTCGAGCGGGTTGCTGTCGGGGTGCGGCACCGGCTGGTAGGTCGGTCGGCTCGAGGTCGGCGTTGTAGTCGTCACCGACGAAGTCCCAGCCGCCGACGACCTTCGCGGTCGGGGTCCACGGGCCGCGCCGAGTCGGCCAGCGCCGCCTCGTAGGCCGCGACCGTTCCGGGCCCGCCGAAGTCGGCGTGGGTGTAGTCGATGCCGGTGTCGATGATGCCGACCTTGACGCCCGCACCGGTCACGCCGGTGCTCTGCCAGGTGTTCAGCACCTTGGTGAGCTGGGCCGCGCTGCTGTTGCTGATCGTCTTCGGTACCAGCGGGGTGATCTTGACGACGTCGCTGCGTTCGGCAAGTGCCTTCAAGCGCGGTCGCAGTCGGCGTTGATCGCGACGCCGGGGATCGAGTTGGTGGTGGCGAAGAGCTGCTTGACGCCGCGGTCCTCGGTCTTGGCGTCGGCGACGACTGCGGCCGTCTGTGACCTTCAGCGCGGTCCGCTTGGCCTTGGCGAGCTCCCTGCTGCTTGGCCTTGCCCTGCGGAGCCGCGGCGGCGGCTGCGTCGGCAGCGCCGGTGCCGGCGAACTGGACGAAGACCGACGTGCCGGCCGGCTGTGCTGACGCGCAGAGATCGAGCGCCGAGTTTGTCTGCGGCGACCTCGTGCGCCGAGGCATGCTGCCTGTCAGGCCCGGCCGGCACCGGGACGGCAGGGGTGTCTCCCCCGCCCGGTGCTGCGGCGGACGCTGTCGACGTCCCGAGCCCGACGGACGCGAAGAGTGCGGCGGCGACCGCAGCCGCCATCCACCTCTTCCGCCCCATCATTGATGGCACTGACATGCACAATCCCCTTTTCCCGAGCACCGCGCGCCGCGATCCGGACCGGGTTACGGATCCGTTGAATGACCACAGCAGACCGCCGGCACTGTGCCGGGGACATCGTCGCGAGTGCGTAGCGACGCAAACCTAATTGCCCGGACACCCGAAAAGCCATACTCACGGGGAATCTTGTCGCTACGAAGACCCGAAACGCGACACATTGCGTCGCATCGACGATTCAGCGGGAAGAAAGGTCGTTCAGGCGTTTCGTCCCATTCAGCCGGATGATCAAGGTTGCGGGCCGGCGACTACCGGTCTGCCGGGATCGCCCGGATCTGCCTGGCGTCGATCGCCTTGCCGATCTCGTCGAGCAGCGGCGTCGCCGGCACACCGTCCACCCGCAGCACCATGATCGCCGAGTGCCCCGAGACCTCCTGGGACAGTTGCGCGGCCAGGATGTTGACGCCGGCGGCCCCGAGAGCGGTGCCGACGGCTCCCATCACCCCGGGCCGGTCGCTGTAGGCGATCACCAGCAGGTTGTCGGCGGCCCGCAGGTCGAAGTGCCGGCCGTTGATCTCCACCAGCTTCGCGACCTGGCTCTCGCCGGACAGGGTTCCGGAGACGGTGCGCAGCGCACCGTCGGGCATTGCGGCGCGCAGGGTCACCGCCGAGCGGTAATCCCCGATCTCCTCGGTCGAGCTCCCGGACAGTTGCAGGCCGTGCTCGGCAGCCAGTGCCGGGGCGTTGACGAAGGTCACCGCTTCGGTGATCACCGGACCGAAGATGCCGCGCACCGCGGCCAACTGCAGGATCGAGGTGTCGGCGGCCGCGAGGTCGCCCTTCACCTCGACGACCACCTCGGTCGGGACCCCGCCGCCGATCGCGGTGAGGATGGTGCCCAGGCGGGAGACCAGCGGGATCCACGGACGCACCTCGTCGGCCACCGGACCGGCGGCCTGCACGTTGACGGCGTCCGGGACGAAGTCGCCGCGCAACGCCAGCTTGACCGACCGGGCCACCGCGGTGCCGGCCTTGTCCTGCGCCTCTGCGGTCGAGGCTCCGAGGTGCGGCGTGAGGACGATGTTCGGCGCGGACAGCAACGGATTGTCTGCGGTCGCCGGCTCGGTGCTGTAGACGTCGATGCCTGCGCCGGCCACCCGGCCCTCGGCGAGGGCATCGGCCAGCGCCTGTTCGTCGATCAGGCCGCCACGAGCGGCGTTGATGATGATCAGCCCCGGCTTGACCGTGGCCAGCTCGGCCGCACCGATCAGGCCGAGGGTCTCCTTGGTCTTCGGCAGATGCACCGAGATGATGTCGGCGCGTTGCAGCAGGGTCGGCAGGTCGACCAGTTCCACGCCCATCGAGGCGGCCCTGGCCGGCTGCAGATACGGGTCGTAGGCGATCACATGGGTACCGAAGGCGGCGATCCGAGCGGCGAACAGCTGCCCGATGCGGCCGAGTCCGAGCACCCCGACCGTCTTGTCCGCGATCTCGACTCCGCTGAACTGGCTGCGTTTCCAGGCGCCGCCGGCCAGCGATGCGTGGGCAGCCGGAATCTGCCGGGCCACCGCGAGCAGCAGGGCGAGCGCGTGCTCGGCGGCGGTGATGATGTTGGACTGAGGAGCGTTGACCACCAGCACGCCGCGGGCGGTCGCGGCGGGCACGTCGACGTTGTCCAGGCCGATGCCGGCTCGCGCCACCACCTTGAGCACCGGCGCCGCGGCCAGCGCCTCGGCGTCGATGGTGGTCGCCGACCGGATCAGGACCGCGTCGGCGTCGGCGAGCGCCGGCAGCAGGGCGGACCGGTCCGCCCCGTCGACGTAGCGGATGTCGAACTCCGAACCCAGGACGTCCATGGCGGACTGGGCGAGCTTCTCAGCGATCAGCACCACGGGTTTTCCCACGCTGGTTCTCCGTAGATCTGTGCGGGCTGCAGGGCATCGGCCAGGTAGGCACCGCCCGGAATGTGCAGATTCCGGGCCACGCTGCCCGGGGACGCCCATGGTAGCGAGCGCGGATGGGCGGTCCGGACCACGGGGCGGCGCGCCCTGCCGGGCCCGCCACGGCAGGGTGCCGCGATCCGCGGGACACTGGATGCCCCACCCCGGCGGGCCCACCGCCGAGCGCCCCGAGGAGCACGCGTGACGACACCCGAAACCCCAGATCCGTCCGCCCAGAATCCACTCCCGCCGGCCGCACCCACCGACGGCCAGGAGCCGCCGACCCGGCGCATCATCCGGCCGGGGGCGCCGATCCCCGCGCCCGGCCAGGTGCCGGGCTTTCCGCAGGCGGCGGGCTACGCCACTGTCGACCAACCTGGCCAGCACATTTCGTCGCCCCGCCCGGTCACCATCACCGTGGCCGCCGTGTTGGGCTTCGTCGTCGGCGCGCTGGATCTGCTGGCGGCCATCCTGGGCTTCAGCACCCGCGGTGTCGGCGGACTGGTCACCTCAGTCTCCGTCGCCAGCCTGATCGTCTCGATCGGCCTCGTCTACGGTGCCGTGCTGGCCCTGGCCGGGAAGGAGAGCAGAACCCTGACCCTCGCAGCGGGCGTGCTCGCGGTGCTGCAGTTGATCATCGTCATCGGCCACTTCAACGTGGTCAACCTCATCGTGCTGATCATCGCCGTCGCGGTGGTGATCATGACCCTGCAGGCGGCGTCCAGGACATGGATGCTCGCCAGGGGCGGCAAGACCTACTAGAGGAGTCACCCGACACTGGCCGATCCGCCGCTGTGCTGGACTGCGGCCCCGATGTCGTCGGCTCCGACCGGACCCCCGATTCGACACCTCTGTTCGGCCCCGGCCGTCCAGGATCGGTGCCCCGCGTCGTCCGGCCGACCCGATTCGCCGCCGGTCAGCTGCGGGAGGCGGTCCCGGTGTAGTCGTCCTTGACGGCCACCCAGCTCATCAGCCCGCGGAGCTTGCGTCCGGTCTCCTCGATGGGGTGCGACTCCTGCTCGGTGCGGAACTTCTTGAATTCAGGGGCGCCGGCGTCCTGGTCGGCGATGAACCGGGCGGCGAAGGTCCCGTCCTTGATGTCGCTCAGCACGGCCTGCATGTTGTCCTTCACGTGGTCGTCGATCACCCGCGGGCCGGAGACGTAGTCGCCGTACTCGGCCGTGTCCGAGACGGACCAGCGCTGCTTGGCGATGCCGCCCTCATACATCAGGTCGACGATGAGCTTGAGCTCGTGCAGGCACTCGAAGTACGCGATCTCCGGCTGATAGCCGGCGCCGACCAGCGTTTCGAAACCCAGCTGGACCAGCCGCGACATGCCGCCGCAGAGCACCGCCTGCTCCCCGAACAGGTCGGTCTCGGTCTCCTCGGTGAACGTGGTCTTGATGACGCCGGCCCGGGCGCCGCCGATCGCACTGGCGTAGGACAGCGCCAGCGCTTGGGCTTCCCCGGTGGCGTCCTGCTCGACGGCGATCAGGTCCGGCACGCCCTTGCCGTCCACGAACTCGCGGCGCACCAGGTGCCCGGGACCCTTGGGGGCGATCATGATCACGTCGACGTCGGCCGGCGGCTTGATGTAGCCGAACCGGATGTTGAATCCGTGGCCGAAAGCCAACGCCTTGCCCGCGGTGAGGTGCGGCTCGATGGACTCGGCGTAGACGTGCCGTTGCACGTGATCCGGGGTCAGCACCATGATCACGTCCGCCTCGGCGGCCGCCTCGGCGGGCGACACCACGCGCAGACCCTCGTCGGTGGCCTTGCCGCGGGACGCCGAGGTCTCGGGCAGCCCGACCCGCACGTCGACCCCGGAGTCGCGCAGGTTCAGCGCGTGCGCGTGCCCCTGGGAGCCGTAGCCGATGACGGCCACCTTGCGGCCCTGGATGATCGAGAGGTCGGCATCGTCGTCGTAGAAGATCTCGGCGGCCATGGTGGTCTGCTCCTGCTCTGCTGGGGTGGATTCTCGGTACGGACGGAACGTGGTCTGGAAAACGCGGTCGGAAAACGCGGTCTAGTCTGCTCTGCTGCCGGAGGTGGTGATCGAGCGCGGTCCCCGCCCGAGCGCGACCATGCCGGACTGCACCAGCTCGCGGACGCCGAACGGCTCGAGCATCTTGACCAGCGCCTCCAACTTGTCGGTGGTCCCGGTGGCCTCGATGGTCAGCGAATCCGGTGCCACGTCGACGATGTTGGCCCGGAACATCCCGACCACCGTGACGATCTGCTCGCGGATCGCCGGGTCGGCCCGCACCTTGATCAGCAGCAGCTCCCGGTTCACCGCAGAGTCCGGGGTCAGCTCGACGATCTTCAGCACGTTGATCAACTTGTTGAGCTGTTTGGTGACCTGCTCCAGCGGCAGTTCGTCGACCTCGACGACGATGGTCATCCTGGAGACGTCCCGGTTCTCCGTCGGTCCGACCGCCAACGAGTGGATGTTGAACACCCGCCGGGAGAACAACGACGAGACCCGGGCCAGCACACCCGGTTTGTTCTCGACCAGGACCGAGAGGGTATGGCGGCTCATCTCACTCGCTCCTCGTCACCGTGTGCATGGTCCGATTCGTCGCGAACCGGCGCCCGGCAGAACCGGCCGATCACCGGTTCACTCCTCATCGAAGAGCGGCCGGATGCCGCGGGCGGCCATGATCTGATCGTTGCCGGTGCCGGCGGCGACCATCGGCCACACCTGGGCGTCCGCGCCGACGGTGAAGTCGACCACCACCGGCCGATCGTCGACGGCCATCGCGGTGTCGATCGTGCGGTCGACGTCCTCCTTGGACTCGCAGCGCAGGCCGAGGCAGCCGTACGCCTCGGCGAGCATCTTGAAGTCCGGGATCCGGTGCTTGTGGGTGCCGAGATCGGTCTGGCTGTAGCGCCTGTCGTAGAACAGGGTCTGCCACTGCCGAACCATCCCGAGGTTGCCGTTGTTGATCACGGCGACCTTGATCGGGATCCCCTCGATGGCGCAGGTGGCGAGTTCCTGATTGGTCATCTGGAAGCAGCCGTCGCCGTCGATGGCCCAGACGGTGGCTTCCGGTCGGCCCACCTTCGCGCCCATCGCCGCCGGCACCGCGTAACCCATGGTGCCGAGGCCGCCGGAGTTCAGCCAGGTGCGTGGCTTCTCGTAGGAGATGAACTGCGCCGCCCACATCTGGTGTTGGCCGACACCGGCGGTGAAAATGGTATCGGGACCGGCTATCTCGCCCAATCGCTGGATGACGTACTGCGGAGAGAGGGTGCCGTCCGACGGCCAGTCGTAGCCGAGCGGGAAGGTGTCCCTGAGCCCGTCCAGTTCGGCCCACCATGCGGTCAGGTCGGCCACCGCGCCGGCCTCCTGCTCGCCGCGGACCGCCGAGATGAGCTCCACCAGAACATCTCTGGCGTCGCCCACGATCGGCACGTCCGCGGTCCGGTTTTTCGAGATCTCGGCCGGGTCGATGTCCGCGTGAATGATGGTGGCGTGCTGGGCGAAGCTGGCGAGCTGACCGGTCACCCGGTCGTCGAAGCGGGCGCCCAGGGCGACGATGACATCCGCCTTCTGCATCGCGGCGACCGCGGCGACGGTGCCGTGCATGCCGGGCATCCCGAGGTGCTGGACGTGCGAGTCGGGAAACGCCCCGCGCGCCATCAGCGTGGTGACGACCGGGATTCCGGTCTGCTCCGCCAGTGTCATCAATTCGACGGTGGCGCCGGCCTTGATCACCCCGCCGCCGACATAGAGCACCGGCCGTCGTGCGCCGGCGATCAGCCGGGCAGCGGCGGCCACCTGTCCCGCGTGCGGCCGGGTGGTCGGCCGGTATCCGGGCAGATGGATCTCCGTCGGCCACCGGAAGGTGGTGGCGGCCTGCAGGATGTCCTTCGGGATGTCCACCAGCACCGGGCCGGGTCGGCCCGTCGATGCCAGGTGGAACGCGCTCGCGATGACCTGCGGGATCTCCGCGGCATCGGTGACCAGGAAGTTGTGCTTGGTGATCGGCATGGTGATGCCGCAGATGTCGGCCTCCTGGAAGCCGTCGGTGCCCAGCAGGTTGCGGCCGACCTGCCCGGTGATCGCCACCAGCGGCACGGAGTCCATGTGCGCGTCGGCGATCGGGGTCACCAGGTTGGTGGCCCCCGGCCCCGAGGTGGCCATGCAGACGCCGACCTTGCCGGTGGCCTGGGCATAGCCGGTGGCTGCGTGCCCGGCGCCCTGTTCATGCCGGACCAGGATGTGCCGCACCCGGGTCGAGTCGAGGAGCGGGTCGTACACCGGCAGCACCGCACCGCCCGGAATCCCGAAGACGATCTCGGCCCCGGCCTCCTCGAGCGAGCGCACCACGCTGGCTGCCCCGCTGACGTGCTCGATCCCGACCGGCGCGGATGGTGGGATCACCGGTGACGTGCGGGCAGGGGCGCCGGTCACGTCGCTGCGGCCGGTCATCGCCGGATCCTGGGGCGGTTCATGGCTGGCCTTCCGGGTGAGCCCCTTGCGGGGCGGTGCTGTCCTGGGCACTGCGCTTCCTCGGGCAATAAAAAACCCCTCGCCACCAGGTGGTGACCAAGGGGTTGCGCGTCCTCGCCCGGCGGGCGACGACGCGCTAGCTGATTACGAGGAGGTGAGTGCGCACAACATGGACTGTAGGTCAGGTCTCGAGGCAGTGTCAATCAGGCGGGACGGCCTTCCCAGCTGATGGGACGGGTCGGGATCGTGCGCCGGGATGCGACCATGGACGCATGTCGAGGTCCGACCGAGCGGTTTTCCGCCTGCCGATCGCGGCGCTGGGCATCCCGGTGCTGGCGGCGTTCTGCGTCACCCCCCTGGCCACCGCCGGCGGCGGGTGGATCTGGATCTACGTTCTCCCCGTGCTGGCCCTGCTGTACGTGGTGGTGACCCGCACGATCGCCGACCGGACCGGCCTGCGCACCGGCGGGCCGACCGGTTTCCATTCGATGGCCTGGACCGAGATGGACGGGATGGAGTTCCGCGGATCCCGGTGGGCGGTGGCCGTCGGCCTCGACGGGCGCCGTCTGCCGCTGCCGATGGTGCGGCCCCGCGACCTTCCGCGGCTGGCCACGGTGTCCGGCGGACACCTGGACCTGGAGAAGATGGCCGCGGGCGCGCCCGCATCGGCCGATGGCGGCGTCATCGGCACAGCCCCTCCGGATGACGCGGAACCGCCGGCCGCGTCGGCCGCGTCCCGCCGACCTCCCGGTTGCCGCCGGTGGCGCTAGTCTGGAACAGCCGGACGCCTACCCGCCGGCCACGGACACGGGAACCGGGCGGCCGCCACCAGCCGAGTAGCCTGGAACCGATTTCCCGCAGGTCGTTCCGCCTGCGTCAGCCCAGCTGGAGCCAGCCATGCCGCCATACCTGTCCCGTACCTCCACCCACGGACGCAACATGGCCGGGGCCCGCTCGCTCTGGCGGGCGACCGGGATGACGGACTCCGACTTCGGCAAGCCCATCATCGCGATCGCGAACTCGTACACCCAGTTCGTGCCCGGGCACGTTCACCTCAAGGACATGGGCGATCTGGTGGCCTCGGCCGTGGTCGAGGCCGGCGGGGTGGCCAAGGAGTTCAACACCATCGCGGTCGACGACGGCATCGCGATGGGCCACGCCGGGATGCTCTACTCACTGCCCAGCCGCGAGCTGATCGCGGACTCGGTCGAGTACATGGTCAACGCCCACACCGCCGACGCGCTGGTCTGTATCTCCAACTGCGACAAGATCACCCCCGGCATGCTGATGGCGGCGCTGCGGCTGAACATCCCGGTGGTGTTCGTCTCCGGCGGTCCGATGGAGGCCGGCCGGGCCGTCATCGTCGACGGGGTCGCCATCTCGCACACCAACCTGATCAGCGCGATCAATGCCTCCGCCGCCGAGAACGTCAGCGACGCCGGGCTCAGCGAACTGGAGCAGGCGGCCTGCCCCACCTGCGGTTCGTGCTCGGGGATGTTCACCGCCAACTCGATGAACTGCCTGACCGAGGCGCTCGGTCTGTCGCTGCCGGGCAACGGCTCCACCCTTGCGACCCACGTCGCCCGGCGGGATCTGTTCCTGCGCGCGGGTTCTCTCGTCGTCGAGCTGGCCAAGCGTTGGTACGAGCAGGACGACGCTTCCGTGCTGCCCCGGAACATCGCCACCAAGGCGGCGTTCGGCAACGCGATGGCGCTGGACGTGGCGATGGGCGGCTCGACGAACACCGTGCTGCACATTCTGGCGGCCGCCCAGGAGGCCGAGATCGACTTCACGCTGCCGGACATCGATGCGATCAGCCGGCGGGTGCCGTGCCTGTCCAAGGTGGCGCCGAACCATCCCGACTTCCACATGGAGGACGTGCACCGGGCCGGTGGGATACCCGCCCTGCTCGGCGAGCTGAACCGGGCCGGCTTGCTGGAGACCGAGGTGCACACCGTGCATTCGCCGACGCTGCAGGGCTGGCTCGACGAGTGGGACGTCCGCGGCGGCAAGGCCTCCGAGGCCGCGCTCGACCTGTTCCACGCCGCGCCGGGCGGAGTGCGCACCACGAAGGCGTTCTCCACCGCGAACCGGTGGGACGACCTGGACACCGACGCGATCAAGGGGTGCATCCACGACGTCGCGAACGCCTACACCGTCGATGGCGGTCTGCAGGTTCTGCACGGCAACCTCTCGGAGGAGGGCGCCGTCATCAAGACCGCCGGGATCGAAGAAGAACTGTTCCACTTCGTCGGCACCGCGATCGTGGTGGAGTCGCAGGAGGCGGCAGTGGAGGCGATCCTCGGCAAGAAGGTGAAGGCCGGTCACGTGGTCGTGGTCCGGTACGAGGGCCCGGCGGGGGGTCCCGGCATGCAGGAGATGCTGCACCCGACCTCCTTCATCAAGGGCCTGGGGCTGGGGAAGGTGTGCGCACTGGTCACCGACGGCCGGTTCTCCGGCGGTTCGTCCGGGATCTCGGTCGGGCACGTGTCGCCGGAGGCCGCCGCGGGTGGCCTGATCGGACTCGTCGAGGACGGTGACGAGATCGAGATCGACGTGCACCGCAGGCTTCTGCAGCTCAACGTGGCTGAGGAGGTGCTCGCCGAGCGGCGGGCCAAGATGGACGCCTCGGAGCGCCCGTGGCAGCCGCTGAACCGGGACCGGGTCGTCTCCAAGGCACTGCAGGCCTACGCGTCGATGGCCACCTCCGCCTCCTACGGCGCGGTCCGGCAGGTCCCGACCCGCTGACGCACGTCCCGGACTGACGGATGTCACGTCGGGTGGCGGGCGGTTGTCAGGGATTCGGCCGGGTACCGGTACGTACCCTGAGTGGGTGACCAACGCACCGGATGCGGAGACGTCGCCGGCGCCGCTGCCCGGCGATCGGGCCGGTGACCGGCACCGGTTGCCCGCCAGGATCGTCACCTATTGGCGGATCAAGGCGGTGGCCACCTGGTTGCCGGTCCTGGCTGCGGCGAGCTTCGGTGCCTGGCAACTGGACTGGTTCACCCCGGCGATCCGCTGGGCCGTTGTCGGCCTGGTCGGCCTGCGGCTGCTCGTGGAGCTGCTGGTCGCGCCGCCGATCCGCTACCGGGTGTTCTGGTACGCCATCAGCCCCGACGAGATCGACCTCGAACACGGTGTGCTGGTGCGCACCCGCACCGTCGTACCGATGAACCGGGTGCAGTACCTCAAGACCGAGCACGGCCCGATCGCCGACCGGTTCAGGGTGGCCACTCTGCATGTGCACACCGCGGGCGGCGCGGTCCGGATGGCCGGTCTGGACCGGGGCGAGGCCGAACAGCTGCGGGCCCGGATCGCGGCACTGGCGCATCTGGCCGATGATGTCTGATCAGGCTGCGCCGCCCACTGGAGGCGTTGCGGCCCAGGACCGTCCGCTGCCGGTCGTGCCGGAGCGGCGGATGCACCCGGCGTATCTGGTGATCGCGGCCGGGCGGTCGCTCCGGTCGCTGATCCCGGTGATCGCGATCGGCGTCTGGGGCGCGCCATGGTGGACGCTCGGAGCGGTCGGCGTCATCGTCGTGGTCACCGCCGTCGGCGGCTGGCGGGTCCGTAGCTACCAGGTGTCGAAGGGGGTGCTGCGGGTCCAGTCCGGACTGTTCAACCGCACGGTGCACACCATTCCGGCGGCCCGGATCACCGCCATGGAGGCGCACCGCGGCGTGGTGCAGCGAGTGTTCGGCGTGTGGTCGCTGAAGGTCCAGACCCCGGGCGACGGCGATCGGGCGTCGGTGCACCTGTCCTGTCTGTCCGCGGTGCGGTTGGAGGAGCTCCGCACCGCGCTCAGCGTGCATCACGGCACCGGGCCGTCGCCCGACGCACCGAGTCCGGCCGACGTCCCGTTCCTGCAGCACCACGGCGTCGATCTGTCGGCCGCACCTCCCGACGGACGACCGGTCGTCCTCGCCGCACTCGACACCCGGACGCTGGTCATCGCGGCCGTCACCGGCGTCTCCGTCCCGCTGATCGTCGCCGGTGGTTTCGCCGCCTGGAACCGGCTCCGGGAAGTGCTGCCGGACGGCTCCCGGGAATGGTTGGAACACGAGGTTCTCAACCGGGGCAGCGCGACGGCGATCATCCTGGTCGCGCTGGTCGCGGTTGCGGTGACCGTCAGCATCCTCCTCACATCGCTGCGACTGGCCACGTTCACGCTCACCAGGGAGGGCAACCGGCTGCGCACCACCGGTGGGCTGCTCTCCCAACGCAACGGCACCATCGCGGTAGACCGGGTGCAGGCGGTGCGGATCATCGAGGGCTTCTGGCGACAGCGGCTGGGCTGGTGCGAACTCGCCGTCGAGGTGGCCGGGGTCGGCCGCGCCGATACCGCCGGTCGGACCTTGTTCCCGCTGGTCCGGCGCTCCGACGCCGATCGTTTCATCACCATGGCGCTGCCCGAGATCGGTCCCCGCCCGGCACTGCTGACGTCGGTGCCCGATCGGGCCCGCCGCCGGTACCTGACGGTGCCGATGTGGGTGGCCGCGGCGCTCACCGCGGCGTCGATCTGGCTGCCGCAGTGGTGGGGGTGGAACGCCTGGTGGGAGTGGCTCGCGGTGGCCTGGTTCCCGGTCGCCGCCCTGCTGGCCTGGCGCCGCGCGGCGGACGCCGGCTGGCACGCCGACCCTGAAGTGACCGTGATCCGTTGGCGCCGGACGTTCGCTCGACACACGCTCATCGCGCGCACCGCGCGAGTCCAGATCACCCGGCAGAGCGCCACGGTGCTGCAGCGCCGCGCGGGTCTGGCCGGCATCAGGATCTCCTTGTCGTCGCAACGGCACGCGGAGATTCGCTACCTGGAGGCGGCCGACGCCGATCGGTTGCTGCACCTGATCGGCCGCCGGCGGCGGCGGTCGACGTCGACGGGGGCGTCGCGAGCAGGGTGTCCACAACCGGGCTGCTGAGGCGGCCGGTCGCCCGGCGCCGATCCGCTCAGTAGCCCGCGGTCCCGACGACGTTCTGGAGCTCGTCGCCGTCACGGAACCGTTCGAGCTGTCTCCGCACCACGCTCAGGGCCCGGCGGTAGGAGCCGGGCACCGAACCGGCCACGTGCGGGGTGATGAAGACACCGGGGGCGGACCACAGCGGATGCCCGGCCGGCAGCGGTTCCGGATCGGTGACATCGAGTGCTGCGCGCAGTCGGCCGTCGGCCAACTCGGCGACCAGCGCCTCGGTGTCGACCACCGGGCCGCGGGCCGCGTTGACCAGGACGGCGTCGTCCGGCATCGCGGCCAGAAACTCTCGGTCGACCAATCCGGTGGTGGCCTCCGTGAGCGGCACCATCAGGATCACCACGTCGTGTCCGGGCAACAGCGCCGGCACCTCTTCGATCGACGCGACCCCCGGCCGCGCCGTCCGGGCGGCCATGGTGACGGTGACCCCGAACGGTTCCAGTCGGGTCCGCACCTGGGTGCCGAGATCACCGGCCCCGATCACCAGGATCCGCTTGCCGTTCAGTTCATCGGTGGGGTGCTGGTCCCACCGGCCCTGTTCCTGCAGCAGAGCGAACGGCGGGAACTCCCGCAACACGGCGAGCAGGGCGCCGACCGCCCACTCCGCGGTCGCCCCGCCGTGAGCCCCGCTCGCGGTGCAGAGCGTGACGCCGTCCGGAACCAGCGGCGTCCAGTGCTCGGCGCCTGCAGACATCAGCTGGATCAGCTCCAGCTCGGGGAGGTCGCCGAGGAGGCGGGTGGCAGCCGGGCCGGCGAGAAACGGCGGCACCAGCACCGCAGCGGCCCGACCGTCGTCGGGCATCGCTCCCCCGTCCATGGCGACCACCCGGTAGCCGGAGACGTCCGCCAGTCCGTCGGCGGTCTGCTGGTTCCCGGTGAGCACGACGCGATCCATGGCTGCATGGCTATCACGAAGTTGGCGCGGGAGGGCGGGCGCCCCTGCCGGGCACACCGGCGGACGTCGATTCCAGCCGATCGGCGACGACCACTCGGACGGCCCACGTACCGTGGACGGCGATGGACACCCAGCCCAGACACCCCGGCGACCGGCCCCGCCGCGCCGTCCGCAGGGCTGCGGTGATCGCGACGTCCGTGATGCTGGCGGTCGGCATCGGTGGCTGCGCCGACTTCTCCCGGGAACAGCCGACCTTCACGGTCCAGCCCACGCTGACCCAGCCGGAGGCTCGGCCCTTCGACCCGAATCCGGCGAGCCCGAGTCCGTCCAGCGGCCAGACCCCGCCGAGCCCGTCCCCCGGCGCGAGTCCCACCGGCCCGACCGTGCCGCCGGACCCGTGCGTCCCTACCGATCCCGCGGTGATCGCCGCCTGTCTGGCTGCACCCTGGGGACTGGTCGTGCTGCCGGACGCGCAGTCGGCACTGGTTGGCGAACGGACGACCGGACGGGTGCTGCTGGTCGCGCCGAAGATGCAGCCCGTCGAGTTCGCCACGGTGCCGGGCATCGACACCGCCAACGGTGGCGGCCTGCTGGGCATGGCGCTGTCGCCCTCCTACGGCGAGGACGGTCTGGTGTACGCGTTCATCACCACCAGGACCGACAGCCGGATCGTTCGGTTCGCCAAAGGGGAGAAACCCAAAGCGATCTTTACCGGAATCCCCAGGGGTACCACCCATATCGGCGGTCAGATCGCATTCGGCGTCGACGGGCAGCTCTATGTCGGCACCGGTGACGGCGGAACTCCGGCGGCGGCCGCGAACCCGAAGTCCTTGGCAGGCAAGGTGCTCCGGCTCGACGGGTTCGGTAAACCGGCCAAGGGCAACCCGGCCAGATCCGCGGTGTTCGCCAGCGGCTTCACCGACGTCGCCGGCATGTGCAGCCTTCCCGACGGCTCGATCGGCGCGCTCGACCATCGGAAGTCGACCGACGTGCTGCTGCCCATCGAGAGCGGCCAGAACTACACGAAACTCGCCGACGGGGATGCCCTCTGGACCTGGAAGCACTCCGAGGGTGGTGCCGCCGACTGCGCCATCGGCGATGCCCAACTCGCCAATACCTCCCTGGACAAGGAGCAGGTGGTCGGAGTCCAGATGACGGCCCAGGGTGGTTTCACCGGTTCGCCGGAGGTGCTGCTGGACAAGAAGTACGGTCGGCTGCTGACCATCACCGTCGGCGGAACCGGCGACCAGCAGCTGTACTGGATCACCACGTCCAACAAGGACGGCAAGGGCAAGCCGGTACCGGCGGACGACCGGGTGATCGTGCTGCCCAGCAGCGGCGGTGGCGGGCAGGGCGGGCCCGACTGACCTTCGGCCGCGCGGGGCCGCTGCTCCGACGATCGGGACTGCGCTCTCGCCGGGCGCCGGCGCCCGGGACTAGGCTCTGCCCGCATGGGACCGCGGCTGCCACCACGTACTCCGGCCGGTTCCCTGATGATCCGCACCGACTTCACCGATGACGCCGCCTGGTCGCAGGTCTGCGCAGCCGCCGGCTCGGGCGTGCATGCGCAGGGCCCTGACGGCCTCTTCCGCGCCCATCTCGACTGCATCGACGACGCGGAGTTTGACGGGTTGACGATCGAACAACTGCTCACCCGCCCGCCCGGTGGCGCCGACCTCGACCATGTCTTCCTGGCGGATCGGGAGACGATCACCCACCCGGATCACCCGATTCTTGCCGTCGACCTTGTCGCGCAACCGGGCCGCTCGTTCCGGATGGTCCCGTCCGAGATGCAGGCCGTCGAGAACGACCTCTCGATCGCGAACATGGACTTCGCCGAGTTGGCCGACTTCGTGGAGGCCGACGAAACCGGCCGCACCGACGGCATTTTCCGCGGCTTCCCGAACTACTGAGGCCGCCCACCGGCCACCGACGGCAGCCCAGCGCGGCGGTCAGGCCTGGACGCCCAGCGTTGCCAGCACCAGTTCACGGACCCGGCCGGCGTCGGCCTGCCCGCGGGTCGCCTTCATCACCGCACCGACAACGGCCCCGACGGCCTGCACCTTGCCCGACCTGATCCGGTCCGCGATCTCCGGCTGCGCGGCCAGCGCATCGTCGACGGCGGTCTGCAACGAGGAGTCGTCGGAGACCACGGCCAGCCCGCGGGCAGTGACGATGTCGTCCGGCTCCCCCTCACCGGCCAACACCCCGTCGATCACCTGGCGGGCCAGCTTTGCCGACAGCTTGCCCGCACCGACCAGCGCGATCACCCTGGCCACCTGCGCCGGGCTGATCGGCAGCTCGTCCAGCGTCACCCCCCGGCTGTTCGCCTGCTGGCCCAGATAGGCCGTCCACCAGGACCGCGCGTCACCCGGGGAGGCTCCGGCCGCAACGGTGGCCGCCACCAGATCGACGGCGGACGCCGCAACCAGGTCGCGCATCTCCGGATCGGTGAAGCCCCACTCGTCCTGCAGCCGATCCCGCCGTACCCACGGAAGCTCCGGCAGCGCTGCCCGGATCGACTCCACCCAGTCGCGGGCCGGTGCCAGCGGCACCAGATCCGGCTCCGGGAAATACCGGTAGTCCTCCTGGGTCTCCTTGGTGCGGCCCGCGGAGGTGGTGCCGGTCGACTCGTCGAAATGCCGGGTCTCCTGCTTGATCGTCCCGCCACCGGCCAGAACTGCCGCCTGCCGCGAGATCTCATACCGCACAGCGCGTTCCACCGACCGCAACGAGTTCACGTTCTTGGTCTCGGTGCGCGTCCCGAAGACCGGGTTGCCGGCCGGGGTGAGCGACAGGTTCGCATCGCAGCGCAGCGAGCCCTGGTCCATCCGGACGTCGGAGACCCCGAGCGAGCGCAGCAGATCGCGCAAAGCCGCGACATAGGCCCTGGCCACCACCGGAGCCGAGGCCTTGGTACCCACAATCGGTTTGGTGACGATTTCGACCAGCGGCACCCCCGCCCGGTTGTAGTCCAGCAGCGAGTACTCGGCGCCATGGATCCGCCCGGTGGCCCCGCCGACGTGCAGCGACTTGCCGGTGTCCTCCTCCATGTGGGCGCGCTCGATCTCCACCCGGATCGTCTCGCCATCGACGTCGACGTCCAGCCACCCGTTGTAGGCGATCGGCTCGTCGTACTGCGAGGTCTGGAAGTTCTTCGGCATGTCCGGGTAGTAGTAGTTCTTCCGGGCGAACCGGCACCACTGCGCGATGTCGCAATGCAGGGCCAGGCCGATCCGGATCGCGTACTCGACGGCGAGCTCGTTGACCGCCGGCATCGCTCCGGGCAGGGCCAGACACACGGGACAGACCTGGGTGTTGGGTTCGGCGCCGAACTCTGTACGGCAGCCGCAGAACATCTTCGTGACGGTGCCCAACTCCACGTGCACCTCGAGACCCATCACCGGGTCGAAAGTCTCGATGGCTTCGTCGAAGTCCATCAGCGCTGCGGTCATCGGGCGTACTCCAGCTCGGGTGCGGACTCGGGGACGCTGCGGCCGTTGGCCGCGATGTAGGCAGCCTCGAAAGCCGCTGCCACCCGGTACATCTGCTCCTCGCCGAGGGCAGGCGCCATCACCTGAAGGCCGACCGGGAGGCCGGTGTCGGTGGCGATCCCGCTGGGCACGCTCATCGCCGGGATGCCGGCCAGCGACCCGGGAATGGTGGCCAGGTCGTTGAGGTACATGGCCATCGGGTCGTCGGCCTTCTCGCCGAGACCGAAGGCGGTCAGCGGTGACGACGGCGAGATCAAGACGTCGGCCTGCGCGAACGCCGCGTCGAAGTCCTGCTTGATCAGGGTGCGGACCTTCTGCGCCGAGCCGTAATAGGCGTCGTAGTAGCCGGCCGAGAGCGCGTAGGTGCCGAGAATGATGCGGCGCTTGACTTCTGCGCCGAAACCCTGGCCGCGGGTGGCCGCCATCACCGACTCCGCGGAGACCAGCGCGGACCCATCGGCCGCCTGCTCCACTCGCAGCCCGTAGCGCATCGCGTCGAACCGGGCCAGGTTCGACGAGCACTCGCTGGGCAGGATCAGGTAGTAGGCCGCCAGCCCGTACCGAAAATGCGGGCAGGAGACCTCGACGATGTCGGCACCGGCATCGGTCAGCGTTCGGACCGCCTGTTCGAACGAGGAGATGACCCCCGCCTGGTAACCCTCGCCGCCGAGCTCGCGGACCACCCCGATGCGCATCCCGGCCACGCCTTCGGTCTGCCCACGATGCACCCCGCCGAGCACATCGGGCACCGGCTGCGGGATCGAGGTCGAGTCCATCGGGTCGTGGCCGGCGATGACGGTGTGCAGCAGCGCCGTGTCGGTGACGGTCCGGGCGCAGGGCCCGACCTGGTCGAGTGAGCTCGCCAGGGCGATGACGCCGTACCGCGAGACCCCGCCGTAGGTCGGCTTGGCGCCGACCGTGCCGGTGACCGAGGCCGGTTGCCGGATCGAGCCGCCGGTGTCGGTGCCGATCGCCAACGGGGCCTCGAAGGCGGCCAGCGCCGCGGCCGAACCACCCCCGGAACCGCCGGGGATCTTCGTCAGATCCCAGGGGTTGTGCGTCGGCCCGTACGCCGAGTTCTCGGTGGACGAGCCCATCGCGAACTCGTCCATGTTGGTCTTGCCGAGGATCACGATGCCGGCGTCGGTGAGCTTGCGGGTGACCGTCGCGTCGTACGGCGGCAGCCAGCCCTCGAGGATCTTCGAACCCGCGGTGGTCGGCACTCCGCGCTGCACCACGATGTCCTTGAGCGCCAACGGGACTCCGGCCAACGCCGAAGCGGGCCGCTCGCCACGGGACCGGGCGTCGTCGACCGCGCCGGCCGCCGCCAGCGCCTTCTCGGTCGAGACGTGCAGGAAAGCGTGCACAGCGACATCGACGGCGTCGATCCGGTCCAGGTGGGCCCTGGTGACCTCGACGGCGCTCACCTCGCCGGTGGCGATGGCACCGGCCAGCGCCTGAGCAGTCATCCGGGTCAGGTCGCCCGACATCACGCCTCCCCGAGGATCTGCGGCACCCGGAAGCGGCCGTCCTCCGCGGCCGGCGCTGCGGCCAGCGCCTGTTCCTGGGTCAGCCCGGGCACCACCACGTCCGCGCGGTAGACGTTGGTCAGCGGCACCGCGTGCGTGGTCGGCTCGATGTCGGCGGCGGCCACCTCGGTAACAGCTGCGACGGACTCCAGGATCACCTCGAGCTGCCCCAGGTAGGTATCCAACTCGGCATCGGTGAGGTCGAGCCGGGACAGGTGCGCCAGGTGTGCGACGTCCTCGCGGGTGAGCAGGTGCCCGGTCCCGCCGGCGTCGGCCGCGCCAGGACTGGCCTCCGGTGTGCTGGACACGGTCCTCCCAGGTTCATGGCTCGGCGGAGCCGCCGGGTGACGGTGACTCCACGGCCGGTGGTACGTCTGCCTCCGATCCTAGGCGAGTCGGGTGGTCCGGTCGGCCGGGTCGGCCTGCCCGCCGGGCGTCGGTACTCGCCATCACCGGGCCAGGTAGCGCAACTGGGCCGGACGTAGCGCAGCTGGACCGGACGTAGCGCAGCTGGACCGGAGGTAGCGCCGCCGGGCGCACTACCACCACCACCGCGGCGCTACCCCCGGCCGGCGCCACTCCAGGTGGCGCCCCCGGCGCTACCAGACCGGTCGGGCGCTCCTGGCGGTCCCGATGCAGGTGGCCCCACCGCTGCGTTGCGCGACCAACCGACTGATACCGGTGATCTAGTGGAAACACGCCCGTCGGACAATGACCGCGGCGCCTACGATCCGTCAGGCTGCCGATGGGCACCAGCCTCATGGCGGCCGAGGGAGTGACGAGGATGTCCTACGTTCTGCGGGTGGTGCTGCCCGACCGGCCGGGCACGCTGGGCGCGGTCGCCACTGCGCTCGGCGGGGTGGACGCCGACATCCTCGCGATGGACGTCGTCGAGCGGTCAGACGGGCACGCCGTCGACGACCTGGTGGTGGATCTGCCCAGGTCGAGGCAACCGGACGCGCTGATCACCGCGGCCGAGTCGGTGCCGGGGGTGCGGGTGGAATCCGTACGGCCCGACCCGGGGGTGGCCGACGTGCGCCGGGAGTGGGAACTGGTGGAGGCGGTCGCCGCCGATCCGGCGAAGGCAGTGCACACGCTGGTCACCATGCTGCCGATCGTGTTGCGCGTGGGTTGGGCAGCGGTGGTCGAGGTCGGTCCGGACGGTGCCGTTTCGGTGGCCGCCGCCGGCGGCGGTGCCCCCGGGTTCGCCGGAGTGTCACCCGGCTGGGCCCCGTTGACCCGACCGACCGCACTCGACGAGGAGGCATCCTGGGTGCCCGAATCGTGGCAACTGGTCAGCACCTACCTGGCCGGCGCACCGCTGGGATCGGCTGACGCGTCGGTGCTGGTGGGCAGGCCGGGCGGACCGGCGCTGCGGGCCTCGGAGGTGGCCAGGCTCGGCCACCTGGCCGGGCTCACCGCCGTGGTCGCCGGAAGGATCCCCGCGCTGCATCATGAGCCGGTGCCGCACCACGAGCCCGACCTGCGGCACGAGCCGGAACAGCGCGGCACCAGCGGCCCGGGAACGGGCCCGGCGGGCGCCCACCGTGGGGCCGGCAGCCCGACCTGACCCGCATTCGGGCTCAGCCGGTGGCGGCGCCTGCCAGATCCAGCCGGTAGGCGCGGAGCATGGCGCCCGGGACCTCATGATCCAACTCGGGCAGCCGGGCGAAGCCGAGCCGTTGGTAGATGCGCCGCGCAGAGTGCATGGAATCCAGTGTGTACAGGGCGATCCCGTCGGCCCCGATGGCCCTGGCGCGGTCCAGGACGGCGTCCACCAGTGCCGCCCCGACCCCTCTGCCAGCGTGCGCCGGGTCGACGGCGAGCATCCGGATCTCGGCGTCTCCCGGGTTGCCGAACTCGGAGTACTCGGTGCCGCCGCGGACGAAGGTGACGGTGCCGGCGATCTCCCCGGCAACCTCGGCCACCAGGAGTTCGGCCCGCTCCCGGCGATCGGAGGTCTTCCGGAGCTCGCCGGCGTAACGGTGGTCACGGCTCGGGAGGTGGCCGCCGTCCACGTAGGCGTCCACGGTGATCCTGGCGATCTCGTCGTCGTCCGCGGCAGTGGCAGGGCGGATGGTCACCGAACGCATCGCAGCAGTCTGCCAGCCGGCAGCTGCCGGTCAGCCGGCCGGGGCGAAACACTCGAGCGCGACGTTGTCCGGGTCCCGGAACTCCAGGATGAAGCCGGCCCCGATGTCCTTGACGCCGCCGTGCGCGATCGCGAGTTCGTCGAGGGTGGCGGCGGCCGCGTCGAGATCCGCGCGGGAGGGCACCGCGAAGCTCAGGTGGTCGAGCCCGGTGTGATCCTCGTCGAACGGCTCGTCGCCGACCGGGCGCAGGCCGAGCAGCGAACCGCCCAGCGCGTAGATGACGCCGCCGTACAGGAACGAGAGCTGCTCGCGGGTCCTGGCATCCGCGTCGGGCGGAAGTTCGAAGACCACCGGCAGCCCGAAGACCCGGTCATAGAACTGCCGGGAGCGGTCGATGTCGGTGACGGTGAGGCGGACGTGGGCGAACGCGGTGACGGGAATGGGCATGGGGCCACGGTGCTCGCAGTCCCCGGCCCCGGCAACCGCTGCAGCACCGGCCGGCCGGACTCGCAGCCCTCACCCGGTGCGGCACAGCCTGGACAACGGGGAAAGGATCGAGAACCTGCTCACGGTGGTGTCCGACCAGCGGATGCTGAAATTCGCCCGGGTCCGGTAGGACGCGCAGCCGGTCGGGACGGCTGCCCAGACGGTGCTGCTGAGCGCGGTGGCGCCGGCCCCGGAGTTGACCGGGGTGGTCCTGCTCAACACCCACGACGTCCCCGCGCCCAGCGCCACGGTGTCGATCTGGACGGCGGCCGCCTTCGACAACTTGGTGATCCGCCCGATCGCCCGGACCTTCGTGGTGCCGGTCCCGTCCCGGTAGACCTGCAGGCCGACGCCGTAGCTGATGCCGCCGGCGGCGGGGAGGCCGCCGCGATACCGGGTGCCGGAGACGGTGCCCTGGCCCGTGACGATCCCGGAGACCGGGGCGGTCCGTGGCGGCGGGTTGGTCGAGGCGGTCCGGTTGTGCGAGAACGACCAGCCCTCGAAACCGCCGATCTGCACCCGGTGCGCCCGGTAGCCCAGGGTGCTCAGGGTCCAGCCGTCGCCGGCGCCCGCGGACCAGTACGACCAGTAGGCCGCGGCGGGCGGCGTGGCGGCGCAGCCCTCCCTGCGGGTCGGTTCGCCCGGGATCGGCACCACCTCGGTGGCGCTCGGGCGCCCCTGCAGCCGGCAGACGAAATCCGTTGCGGAGCCGACTCCGGTGACCACGACGCCCGCCGCCGTGAGCGCGTCCGCGCCGGTCGCACCGGCACGCAGCCCGGTGGCGCACCGGACGACGCTGCTGCCTCCGAGGTCCTGGTAGTCGATCACCACCGTGACGGCGCTGACGTCCACCGCCGTGCACGGTCCGGCGTGCGACCCGGCCGCGGCGCGGGTCGAGGCCGGGCTCGATGCCTGGGCGACCGGTACCGCAAGGAGCAGACCCGCCAGCACCGCCGTCACGGCGGCTTGAGCGGTGGCGATCCGGGCTGATCTCGCGATGTTCACGGGAGCTCCTTCGTGGGGTGCGCAGTCACGCCATGGTGGCCGTTGACCGATTTCGGGGATACCTCGGCGGCCGGCTCGGCCGGCCGGAACTGCACGGCCGGGGCGAACTTCGCGCGCCGGACCGCTCGACGGAGCACCACGAGAACGGCCGGGCCCAGGACCAGAATGGCGACCGTGTTGGTGATGGCGCGGCCGGTGTCCCAGCCCAGTGTCGAGGAGAACAGGCTGAACACCAGGAACCGGTGCAGGTTCTCGCCGATCGGCGCTCCGGGGACGTACGCCAGGCCGGTGGTGTTACCGACGCTGACCCCGGTGACGAAGGGCCAGAACCACATGTTCATCAGCAGCCCGAATGCGTACGCCGCGAAGATCCCGTAGACCACCAGCATGGCGATCTCGCCGGCACCACGGATCTTCCGGCCGAACAGTTGGTACGGCAGCAGGCCGGCGCCCATCCCGATCCAGGCCGAGGACAGCATCTGGAACGGCAGCCACGGACCGACACCTACGGTGAGCAGCGCGGAGGCGAACATCGAGGTGCAGCCGAGTACGAAGCCGAAGCCCGGGCCGAACACCCGGCCGGCGAGCACCAAAAGGAAGAACACCGTCTCGATGCCGTTGAGTCCGGCGCCCAACGGCCGGATGGCAGCGTTGAGCGCGGACAACACCCCCAGCATGGCAAGGGCTTTCGAATCCATACCGCCCTCGCCCAGCTGGGTCAGCACCAGCAGCACCAGGATCGGCAGGATCACGATGAACACGAACGGGGCGTCGGCGACATGTTGGACCGACTGCGGGGCGGCCCGGACGAACAGCGGCCAGACGAACATCATCAGCCCGGCTGCCGAAACCAGGATCAGCAGCAGAGCCGAGCGACCGCCGATCGGGATCGGCCGGGTCCGGAGGAATCCGGCATGGTCCGTGGTGTTCGGGGCGCTCATCCTGCTCCCCCGTCCGTACCGTTGCGAAGGCTGAGGTCCGCATCCGCGGCGACCAGTCCGGCGGCGACGTGGTCGACCGTCAGCCACGGCGCGGGGGCCAACACCTTGGCGACCTGCGGCGCCAGTGCCGGTGAAGCGGCCAGCACCTCGACCGCAGGGCCGTCGGAGATCACGTCGCCGTCGGCCATCACCACCACCCGGTCGGCGATGGCGGCGGCGAACTCGACATCGTGGGTGGACACCACGATGGCCCGACGCTGCCCGGCGAGTCCGAGCAGGATGTCGCCGAGGGCACGTTTCGCCGGGTAGTCCAGGCCGCGGGTGGGCTCGTCGAGCAGCAGTACCGGTGGGTCGGCGGTGAGCTGCACCGCCAGCACCACACTCAGCCGCTGGCCCTCGGAGAGGTCGCGGGGGTGCGCGGCTCCGTCGATACCCGGCACCAACCGGTCCAGCAGCCCGCGGCAGGTACCGACGGGTCGGACGGATTCCGAGTCCGCCGCGGCACATTCGGCATCGACACTCTCCAGGTAGAGCAGATCGGCCGCCGTCTGCGGAACCAGGCGTACCCGTAGCCGGGCATCCTCCGGCGTCATCCGGGTGAGCTCGGCGCCATCGACCTGGCAGCGCCCGGCCTGCCGCGGCCCGACGCCGGTGAGCGCCCAGAGCAGGCTCGACTTGCCGGATCCGTTGCGGCCCATCAGCACCACCACCTCGCCGGCCGGAACGTCAAGGGCGGCATCCCGCACCGCGACGGTCCGGCCGTAGGTGACGACGATGCCCCTGGCCCGCAGACCGGACCCGGCCGGGCGTGGACCCGGTGCGGGCACCGACTGCGCCGGTCGAGGTCGGGCGAGAGCCTCAGGGTCCACCCCGGCCAGGCGTTCCCGCAGGGCCGGCGCCCGCCGTCGGGCATCCCGGACCGACAACGGCAGGGGCTGCCACCCGGCCAGTCGGCCGAGGTCGACCACCGGCGGGACGATGTCGCTGTCCCGCATCATCTCTCGGGGCTCGCCGGAGAGCACCCGGCCGCCGCCGGTCAGCCGGATCAACAGATCGGCGTACTCGACGACCCGCTCCATCCGATGCTCGGCGATCAGCGCGGTGATCCCGACGTCGTGCACCAGGCGCAGGACCGCGGCCAGCACCTCTTCGGCGCTGGTCGGGTCGAGCGCGGAGGTGGGCTCGTCCAGCACCAGAACCCGGGCGCCGGCCGCGAACACCGATCCGATGGCGACCCGTTGCTGCTGGCCGCCGGACAGGGTGCGCAGCGCTCGGCCGCGCAGTGCGGCGATGCCCAGCAGGTCGAGCGTCTCCTCGACCCGCTTGCGCATCACCGCCGGCGCTGTGCCGAGCTGCTCCATACCGTAGGCGAGCTCCTCCTCCACCGTGTCGGTGACGAAACCGGCCAGCGGATCCTGGCCGACAACGCCGACCAGGTGGGCGAACTCGCGAGGCGGATGATCCCGGGTGTCCTGGCCGGCCACCGTGACCCGGCCGGCCAGGGTGCCGCCGGTGAAGTGCGGCACCAGCCCGTTGACGGCGCCCAGCAGGGTGGATTTCCCGACTCCGGTGCGCCCGGCGACGATGGCGAATTCGCCCTCTGGAATGAGCAGGTCGACGTCGATCAGGGTGGGTGTCGGGTCGTCGGGATAGGTGACCGTGACGTGTTCGAAGGAGATCACGATGCGGCCGCCGGTGTCGGTACTCGGACCGCCGGGGTCGGCGACATCTCCGCTGCCCCATCGGGATCCGGTGGGGGCGGGGTGGCGATCGCGGGTAGTGCAGCCACCAGCACGCCGATCAGCGGGATCATCGAGAGGGTCGGCCAGGCGATCGGATACAACGACGGATAGAGCACCGCCGGGTCGTAGGTCGAGGTGAAGAAGAGCGAGCCGGCGGCGACCAGGCCGCAGGCGACGACCAGGAGTTCGGCGACCCGCCAGCGGTCCGGCCGGTACCGGGTGCGCGGAGCCCTCAGCCCGGCCATCCGCAGCGCGGCCGCGGCGATCACCGCGCCGGCGCCGAGCATCGGTCCGGCCAGATAACGCGGCGTGGCGCCGTCCAGCGTCGCGTACACCCCGACGAACAGCGCCAGCACACCCAGCAGCAGCAACCCTGACGTCACCCGGCGGACCGCCACCGGGACACCGGCCCGCCGGCCATAGCCCCGCGAGTCCATCGCCGCTGCCAACCGCAGCGACCGGTCCAGCGCGTCGGCCAGCACCGGGATCAGGATGCCGCGGAGCCACCGGCGTCCCCGACGGGGGCCGGAGCGCAACGCCTTGGCCCGGTGCACCCGCTGCACCGACTCGGCCAGCTGCGGGAACACCGACAGGCTGACCACCAGGACCGTGCCGATCTCGTACAGCGCGCCAGGTACCGAGGCGAGCAGCCGCTTGGGGTTGGCGAGCGCGTTCGCCGCCCCGACACAGACGATCATGCTCGCCAGCCGGAGCCCGTCGTACAACCCGGACAGCAGGGATTCGGCCGAGATCGGCCCGAGGAGCTGGATCCCGGCCATCACGGCGGGCAGTCGGATCTGGGGGAAGCTGAACAGCACTGTCGGGCCGTTGCCGTTGAACAGCACCCGGAACAGCACCCGCATCACGACCACGAACCCGGCCAGGTACAGGTACAGGCGGAACGCCAGCGCCCATGGCGCTACCGGCCGCCGGGCCATCACCACCACGCAGGCGACAGTGATGATCAGCAGCAGGATCAGCGGATTGGTGGTTCTGCTGCCTGCGACGGCGAGCCCCAGCGCCCAGATCCACCAGGCGCCGGGATGCAGGCTCCTGGGGATGAAATAGGTGGTGCGTCCGGCCATCTCCGCTCCGGATCAGCTGGGGCCGCGGCGTCGTCGGGACAGCACGACGGCGGTTGCTCCACCGGCCGCGATCAGTGCCACCGCGACCACTGCAAGCACCGCGCCGGGGCCGGAGTCCGACTGGGCGGCCGGCTCGACGGCGGTGTCGACGGGAGTCCGACTCGCGGTGCCGTCCGACGGGTTTGCGGACCCGGCCGCCGCCGATGCCCCGGGGCTGTTGGCCGGTGTCGAGCCGCCGGACGGCGCAGCGCCGGCGGCGCCGGAGCTGCCCGCCGGCTGGGTGGGCGTCGGGTGGGTGGTCTGGGCATCGGGACGTGCCGTCGTGGAACCCGACAGGTTCGACGGGGCGGCCTTCGCCGTCCCGGCCTTCGACGAGGTGGCCCTCGGCGTGGTGGCCTTCGACGTGGCCGTGGTCGAGGGGGCCCCGTTCGCGACGGCCGATGCGACCGGATCGCCGAGGCCCGAGGTGCCTGGCGGCGCGGACGGGCCGGCCCCGTCCGGTGTACCGCCGCCGCGCGGCGCCGAGGTGCCGCCGGCTGCTGACCCGCCGTCGTCACCACCCTTGGTGGGTCGCGCACTGGTGGTCGGCATCGGAGGGGCCGCCGCCCTGGTCGTCGGGGCCGGTGGGCGACCGGTGGCACTCGGCCGCTGGGTGGTGGACGGCCGCTGCGGTGTGCTGCTCGGTCGCGGCGGCACCTTGGTGGAGCTGGGCGGTGGGGCGGCCGTGGTGGGCGGCGCCGGCAACACCGGGGCGACACCCGGCGTCGGGTTGGATCCGCCGGACGCATTGTGCGAGAACGACCATCCCTCGAACCCGCCGATGGCGACGCGGTGTGACATCGCGCCTGCGGTGCTGTAGGTCCAGCCGCCGCCCGGTGCCGCCCACCAGTAGCCCCAGTAGGCGCTGGTCGGCGGGGTGTTGACGCACTGCTCCGTGTAGCTGTCATTGCCGGGGATGGACAGGCGTTGGGTCGCGTTCGGCCGCCCATTGAGTCGGCAGACGTACCCGGGCCCGTCGTGCACGGTGCCGGCGGCCGCGACACCGGCAGCCTGCAGGGCGTCATATCCGGTCGCTCCCGAGCGCAGCCCTGCGGCGCAATGGATCTCGGTCCCCGCGCCGAGGTCCTGGTAGTCGATCACCACGGTCACCGCGTTCTGGTCCGCTGGAGTGCAGTAGCCGCCGTGCGACCCGGCCGCTGCGAGCGTCCCTGGACCGGCGGCGGTTACCGCCGACGCGGGCCCACCGATCAGCAGGGCCGCGGCGGCGACCGCCAGAGCTGCCGCCGCTCGCGCCACCCGCGTGCCGAACACCGCTGTCACAGCCGGTGTCGACCCAACCGGATCCGCGGGCGGCGGGCCAGCAGCACGGTCCCGCATCCGACGAGCAGCAGCAGGAGGCCCAGCAGGGTCAGCGGTTTCGTCGTTTGCGAGACCCCGGTGGCGGCCAGTTCGACACGCACCACGAGCTCCGCGCTGACCTCGACGCCGCCGATCGCCACGACGATGTGGTGGGTTCCGACGGGAGTGTCGAGCGGGATGGTGACGGTGGTCGACCCGGTGCCGTCGGCGTCGGTGACGATGTTGCCCAGCAGCACCGGATCCGAGCGGAGTTCGACGGTGCCGGTCAGCGGGCCGTCCACGCCGGTGATTGTCACCTGGAGATGACCACCGGGGGCGACCTGGGGCGGCGACAGCACCAGGCGGGCGCCGGCCGGGTGCGCCGAGGACGCCGTTGACCTGGCCGTCGTCGCCGGAGTCGACGAGGTGCCCGGCGTGCTCGCCGCCGAGCTGGTGCTCGAGCGGCTGGTCGACGCGGAGGACGCCGGCCTACTCGACGATGCGCTGGACGAGGGCGCGCTCGACGCCGCGGTGGAGGTGGGCGTCGTCGGCGGAGTCGTGGTCGGAGCGCAGGCGGGTGCCGCCGGCAGCGCGGGCGTGGCTCCGGCCGCGCTGATCTCGCCGAATGTCGGGGTGCCGAGGCCGAGGATGGCCTGGCTGGTCGCCCTGGTCCACTGGTCGCCGTTGGTGTCGTCGATGCCGAACTCCTGCGCCTCGGCCAGGCCGGCGCTGTCGTAGGCGATGGCCCCGGCCGTGTCCGGATCGAGTGCGTCGTGACCGGCGATGATCGTGCAGGACACCTGCAGCGATCCGACGAAACCGGCGGCGCTCGCCGCCGGAGCGGCGTCGCCCAGGCCGAGGAACGCCTGGCCGGCCAGGGCGGTGCTGTTGCTGTTCAGACCCCCGCCGAAGCCGGCCGGCATGCCACCGCTCGCGTCCTGCTGACCGATCAACCAGGTACGGGCGTCCGCGATGGCCGGAGCACCGTGCTCCAGCCCGGCCGCGTCGAGGGCCTGAACGGCCAGCGCCGTGCCGTCCACGTCCACCCCGTCGCAGCCGGTCGCGCCGTAGCCGTAGGCGCCGACGTTGGCGTCACCGGCGACCGTGCACTGCCGGCCTTCGAGCCAGCTCACGGTGGAAGCCGGGAATCCGGCGCTGGTGCGGGCCAGCACGAGCAGCGCCAGCGCGTGGACCAGCGGGAAGTCTGTGCCGGCGGCGCCGAAGCTGCCGTCGGCGTTCTGGGTCGCCCGGAGCTCGGCGATCAGGTTGCGCTGACCGGCGCCGTCCGGAAACGCCGTCGGGTCCAGACCCGCGACCTGCAGCACCAGCGCGGTCTTGGCGATCCGACTCCAGGACGCGACCGTGTCGGCCGGGTCGCCGATGTAGGCGTTGCCGGAGTGGAACACCTTTCCTGCGGTCGCGGCGATCTGGTTCCCGCCGACCCCGGCAGCAGCCAGGGCCAGTACCGCATCCTCGGTCACCCCCCAGTCGGTGAACCTGTCGCCGTTGGCCGCCAGCTGGCGGCCGAGCCAGCCGGCCGCGGCGAGCGCGTCACCGTTCCGACTCGGCGGGTAGCTCGGCGGGTTCACCGGCAGATCGCCTGCCCGGGTGGGAATCTGGGACAGCGGCAGGAGCGGCGTCCGAGCCACGCCCTCGGCGTCATAGGGCTGGATCTGGAACAGCAGGGCGGTGCCGGCCGGTGCCGGACCGGCATCGATGCCCACCACCGCGCTCTGCCAGGCGGTGGCCGGCGGCCCGTCCGGCTTCCCGTCGGTGGTGGAGGTGAACAGGCTCCAGTACGCGCCGGGCCAGGTGGTGCAGGTGGTCGGCTCGGCGACAACGGTGTCGATCGCGCAGACGAACCCGGCAGGGGCGTCGAAGTCGAACCCAGCGGCCTTTCCGGCCGCGGCGACCGTCGGCTGGTCGCCCTCTGCGCAGCCGCGCTTGATCTCGTTCCGGGCCGGGGTGAAGTCGACGACGAAGGTGACGCCCTCTCCCACCGCACAGACCTGACCGGAAATCTGTGGCGGATCCGCGGCCGGGGCGGCGGCGGCCGAGATCGGCAGCAGCACGGAAACGGCCACGGTGACCGAGCAGAGCCCGGCCAGCAGCGCAGAACGACGGAACGACACAGGGTGCCTTTCGGGTGAGCGATCCGAAAGGCACGTGCCGCCCCGATCGGACGGCACGCTCCCCGCAGACCTCGACGGTGTGGAGCCGCTCCCGCCGGACAGGCATTCGGACTTGCCGCGTCCGTCGGAGCGACGATCGCGACCTACCGTTGCGGGTCAGTGCCGGAATTCGACCGGTCTTCCCCTGCCAGGCGGATTATCAAGTTGTCACCGCAGGGTCGCAACCATGTGCATCCGCTGTCAAATGTCTGCGATCGGGTCCGTCGGCTCGAACGCGGCCACCGACCCGATGACGGTGATCGCCGGCGCGCGCAGGCCCGCCGCGGCGCCGGCCGCGGCGATCCGCTCCAGCGGTGCCCGCACCGAACGTTGGCTCGGCAACCCGCCGTCGGCGACCGTCGCGGCCGGCGTGTCGGGCCGCATCCCGGCCGCGATCAGGGCATCGGCGATCGCGCCGAGAGTGGCGACGCCCATCATGACGATCAGGGCGGTTCCGCTGTGTGCCAGGGCATTCCAGTCCAGCGTGGACCCGACGTGGCCCGGCGGCAGGTGTCCGGTGATCACCGTGAAGCCCTGGTTCAGGCTCCGGTGGGTCGCCGGGATCCCGGCCAGCGCCGGCGCCGCGATGGCCGAGCTGACTCCGGGAATGATCTGCACCGCGATGCCCGCAGCGACGCACGCCTGCCACTCCTCACCGCCCCGACCGAACACGAAACTGTCGCCGCCCTTGAGCCGCACCACCGTTCGCCCGGCCGTCGCACGGTCGATCAGCAGCCGGTTGATCTCGGCCTGCGGTGTGGTGTTGCCGCGCGGGATCTTGGAGACGTCGATGATCTCGGTATCGGGGCCGACCGTGTCCAGCACGGCGATCGGCGCAAGCCGGTCGCAGATCACCACGTCCGCATCCCGGACAGCCTGCGCACCGGCGACGGTGATCAATCCTGGATCACCCGGCCCGCCGCCGACCAGGACCACCCGACCGGCCACCCGACCCGAACCGCCGACCGGGTCCCGGGCCGCTGAGCCGCCGTCAGGGCCGCTGCCGGTGCCGGACAGGCAGAAGCGACCCGCTTCCGCCGCCCTGCGCGCGACCTCCGCGTCCGCGAGCACATCGCCGGTCGCGGCGACCACGAGCCAGGCGCGGGCGATGTCGTCGTCGGTGACCGGGCGACGTACCCAGCTGAGCAGCCCGCGGTCGGCCAGATCGGCAACGGCGTCCGCAACCGCCGTCGCCGCCACTGTCACCTGCGCGTCGGCCCCACGAAGGGCGGCGATCCGGCCGAGCGCCTGCGGCCCGCCGCCGACCACCAGCACCGGGCGGCCGGCCACCGGCAGATCCACCAGCATGCCGCTGCTCATGTCCGCCCTCGCCTCGGGCCGGCTGCGCACCCGCCGACTGAGCGCCGATGATTCCACACCGCCCGGCTCCGCCGGGGGCACGTTGATCGGATCTCGGGTCGACAGCCGCCGATCGGGGCGGCACCATGATCGAATGACCGAAGCCGCCTTTGCGCCAGATACCCGGAAGATCCCGAAAAAGGTCTACGAGCGCGAGTTGCGCCGGCTGCAGGCCGAGCTGGTCGGCATGCAGCAGTGGATCACCGAGACCAAGACCCGGGTGGCCGTCGTCTTCGAGGGTCGCGACGCCGCCGGCAAGGGGTCGGCGATCAAGCGGATCACCCAGTACCTCAATCCGCGCACCACCAGGATTGTCGCGCTGCCGGCGCCGACGGAACGGCAACGCACCCAGTGGTATTTCCAGCGGTACATCGAGCACCTGCCGGCGGCGGGCGAGATCGTGCTGTTCGACCGCTCCTGGTACAACCGCGCCGGGGTGGAGCGGGTGATGGGCTTCTGCACGCCCCAGGAACATGCCCGGTTCCTGCATCAGGCGCCGGTCTTCGAGAACATGCTCATCGAGGACGGCCTGCAGTTGCGGAAGTACTGGTTCTCGGTGTCGGACGCCGAGCAGGAGGCGCGGTTCCGGAGTCGCGAGTCCGATCGGATGCGCCGGTGGAAGTTGTCGCCGATGGACGTCGAATCCATCCTGCGTTGGGAGGACTACTCCCGCGCCAAGGACGAGATGTTCGTCCACACCGACACGAACGAATCGCCCTGGTTCGTCGTCGAGAGCGAGGACAAGAAGCGGTCCCGGCTCAACGTGATCGCCCACCTGCTGGATTCGATCCCCTACGAACGCCGCGATCCGCCCACGATCAAGTTCCCGAAGCGCCCGCCGGCCGGGAACTACGAGCGCCCCCCGCGCGAGGACTTCCGATACGTCCCGGACCACGCCGAGACGTTGCTCGACTGACCCGACGGTCGGCCGCCGCCGTCACGATCCGTCGGCCGAGCCGACGGTAGGGGCGCCGCTGCCGCGGATCGGCCCGCTGAGATCGGACCACCGGCGAAAGGACTGCACGGATGGACATCGGAATCGGGCTGCCCAACGCGGTACGCGGGGTCGACCGGGCGGGGATCGTCGACTGGGCGCGCCGTGCCGAGGCTGCCGGCTTCTCGTCGCTCGGCACCCTCGACCGCATCGTCTTTCCCAACTACGAGTCGCTGATCGCGCTGGCCGCCGCTGCCGCCGTGACCGAAAGGATCCGGCTGCTCACCGACGTCCTGCTCGCCCCGCTGCGCACGAACACCGCGTTGCTGGCCAAACAGGCCGCAACCATCGACAGCATCTCCCGCGGGCGGCTCGTGCTCGGCGTCGCGGTGGGCGGTCGCGACGACGACTATCAGGTCAGCGACATCGACATGTCCAGTCGCGGCAGGATCTTCGACGCCCAGCTCGACGAACTGACGGCGATCTGGGCGGGGGAACGGGGCGTCGGGCCGGCTCCCTTTGCCGGCGCCCGCCCGCAGTTGCTGATCGGCGGCGGCAACGCCAAGACCTATCGCCGGGTGGCCAGATACGCGGACGGCTGGACGATGGGCGGAGGCGGTCCGGAGCGGTTCGCCCTGGCGCTGGCCGAGGTCCGCCACGCCTGGCAGGACGCGGGTCGGGACGGCACCCCCCGGGCGGTGGTGCTGCTCTACTTCGCGCTCGGCGACGACGCCGAGGCGCAGGCCGCACGGAGCCTCGGCGACTACTACGGCTTCCTCGGCGAGTACACCCAGATGGTGATCAAGGGGGCGGCCACCGACCCCGACGATGTGCGCGCGCAACTCGAAGCCTTCGAGGCGGTCGGCGCCGACGAGGTCATCTGCTTTCCGACCTCGGCCGATCCGGCGCAGGTGGACCTGCTGGCCGAGGCCGCCTTCGGCTAGGGCCGGGTTCAACCTGCGGACAGCCGGAGTGCTGTGGCGACCACCGCACAGCCGAAGGCGATCACGGCCGCCGACGATCGGAACACGTCGATGAGTTCCCATCGACGGACCTCGTCGCGCCAGTTCTCCGGCGGCGAGTCGACCGGCCAGTCGTTGACCCGGATGTTGATCGGGACGGTGCCGAGGACCGAGATCAGCACGACGCCGACCAGCGCGATCGCGGTCGCCCAGCGGAACCCGAAACCCGCTCCACTGCCACCGATCACCAGCACCGCGATGCCCACGATCACGGTCGGAACCATGACGATCGGCACCAGCACCCTGAGCCGTCGGACCAGCGCCTGCCGAGCCAGGATGTGGGCGCGGTCCGGCAGGCCGTTCAGGGCCGGCTGGACGCCGTAGCGGACCACCAGTTCCTCGCCGGCGAGGATGCCGGCGAGGAAAAGGCCGATGCCCGGGAGAACCTCGGTGGCCATCTCCAGCTACCTCCGGCGCAGGCGACGACGTCTGCAGTTGCTGGTGCCCCGGCTGGGATCCATCAGATCCCCTCCGGGGCAACAGCTGTGGACGCTCAGTACCGGCCGGGTCGGCCACCGCGACCGGCCCCGCTGTTGAACCGACCTCCCCGTCCCATGAACAGCCAGATGACGGCGATCCAGATCAGCGGACCCGGAAAGAAGAAGAACCCGTTGATGATCGCGCCGATGGCGAAGAAGATCGCCAGCACGGCGAACACCGCGAAGATCCGGGGTGGCCGTCGTCGGCTCGGTCCACCGAGGGCACGATGCGGCCCGGCCCATGGGGGACGCCCGTAACCCGCCCCGCGGAAGGCATCCCGGGCCGCCCAGGCAGGATCCGGCCGCTGCACCGGCTCCTCCGGCAGATCGCCGAACAGTCCGGCGAACTCATCGAGATACACTGCCGCGTAGGCCTTGCCGACGCGCTCGTCGTACTCGTTGGCATCCAAGCGGCCCTCGGTGAAGTGCCGGGTCAGCCGATCGGCGGTGGCCTGCCGGTCGGCGTCCGCCGCCCGCATTCTCGGGGCGGTCATTCCGAGTCCCGGTCCTCTACGTCGTCGGTGGAGTCCTCGTCGCCGAGAATCCGGTAGAGGTCCGCCCTGGTTCTGGCGAGCACCTTGCGCGCCTCGGCCATCTGCTCAGGTGTCCCGGTCCTGGCCACGTGCACGAAGGCGGCGCCGACTCCGAAGATCAGGTCGCCGAGTTGGGTCTCGTCCTCCTTGGGGGCCATGCCTTCCCAGAGGCCGGCGAACTCCTCGGCGCGCTCGGCGGCGAGCTGCCGGCCGTCCTCGGTCAGCCGGAACACCCGGCGTCCCTCCTGATCCTCGGCGCGGACCAGGCCCTCGTCCTCGAGCTGCTGCAGGGTCGGGTACACCGATCCCGGACTCGGCTTCCAGGAGCCACCGCTGCGGCGACCGATCTCCTGGATCATCTGGTAGCCGTGCATCGGCTCCTCGGCCAGCAGCGCGAGGACCGCTGTCCGGATGTCGCCGCGGCCGGCGCGCGGGCCGCGATGCTGCTTCCAGGGGCCGTGGCCCCAGGTCGGGCCGCCCCAGTTCATGCCGCCCCAGTTCATGCCGTCCCAGCCGCCCGGCCGGCCCGGCCGGCCACCTCCGGCCGGCGCCGACCGGCGGGTCTGAGCACCGAAGCCGCCGCCGGGCCCGAAACCGCTCTCGGCAAATGTCTTACGCAGCCAGCCGGGGATGTCCCACTGCTCGCCGGCGTCGAATGCCCATGCAGTCATCTGATGCCTCCTCGTTCCCATCGCTCCGTGATGTGTCGCGATACATCAACGATATATCGCACTCGCAGATCTTCAAGGGCGCGGAACGGAAATCAGGGAGAACCCTGAGCCGGTGACGACGCGTCCGCAGCGGAACGCGTCACGGAGGGATCCGGAGGCTGGTCGTAAGCGGCCTCGATCTCGCTGTTGTGATGGCGCACCAGCTGCCAGATCGCCCCGGCCACCAGCAGCTGAGCCACGCCGGCCACCACGAAAACGGTCGCCAGGCTGGTCCGCGCGGCGAGCACTCCACCGAGCACCGATCCGAGCGGGATCGCCCCCCAGATCACCATCCGGTAAGCCCCCAGCACCCGGCCGAACAACTCCGGCGGGATCATCGCCTGGCGCACGGACATCGACAGCACGTTCCAGACGGCGACCGCGGCGGACGCCGCCGCGAACAGGAGTCCGGCCCACCAGGGTGAGGTGACGAAGCCCATCCCGGCCATCGCCAGCGGTGACACCACCGAGGCGAGCACCAGGCAGCCGCCCCGGCTGAGCACCTGTGAGAGCCGGGCCGCACTCAGTCCGCCCAGCACCCCGCCGATGGCCGCGGACACGATCAGCAGCCCGAAACCCTGCTCGGAGAGGCCGAGTACCTGTAGTGCGAACAGCACGAAGATCGCGTTGGGCATCGACTGGGTCACCCCGACCAGCCCGGAGGTGATGGTCAGACCGCGCAGGAAGGAATGCCGCCAGAGCCACCGCCATCCTTCGGCGATGTCGGCGCGCAGCGTGGCCGAGGACGTCCGTTGAGGCTTGAAGGAACCCCGGACGCCGAGGATCAGCACCGCGGCGACGGCGAACCCGGCCGCGGTGCCGAAAAAGGGCACCGCCGCCGCCGCGGCGAACAACGCGGAGCCCAGCGGCGCACCCAGGAATCCCTGCCCGACCATCTCCTCGATCGTCATCAGGCCGTTGCCGCGGTCCAACTGGTCGCGCGAGACAACGGCCGGCAGCATTGCTCTGGCCGCCGAGTCGTAGATCACCTCGGCGAAGCCGAACAGCAGGCACACCGCGTACAGCAGCCCGATGGAATCGACCCCGGCGACCACGCAGGCGCCCAGAGTCACGAACAGGACCGCGCGGAACGTGTTCGCGATGGCCATCGCGAACCGCCGGTCCATCCGGTCGACCAGAGCGCCCCCTGGCATCGCGAAGAGCAACCAGGGCAGGAAGGTGAGCGCGCTGAGAATGGAGATCTGGAGGGGACTCCGGGTCAGCGAGGCGGCCAGCAACGGCACTGCGATCCGGCCGACACCGTCGGCCAGATTCGACGTCGCGCTGGAGCCGAAGAGCCGCCAGAACGAGGTGCCGAGGGCGGCGCTCATCGGTCGGCGGCGGTGCTCGCCGGGTCGTCCGGGCGTCCCAGCGGGAACGCGTTCTGTTCGACCTGCACGCGGCGGGCGCCGGGTCCCGGGGCGGCCTCCTTGTAACGGGCGAACAACGGCGACCACCTCGCGGTTCAGGGCCCTGAGCTGGTCGGCGTTGAGGTCGAAGTGCCATTCGATCCGCTGTGCGGCGTCCTGCCAGTGGACCGGCCACTCTTCTCGGGAGGACAGGAATTCGGTTGCCCGACGGGCGCTCTCGCCCAGGATGGCGTTCAGCACCAGGTCCGCCGCGGCGCGGGTGCCCGGCGCCGTCAGCAGCTCCGTCGACATGGTCCAGCCGCCGGCAACCGGCTGCCACCAGCGCTCCCGGCCGGTGCCCTGCTGCTCCGCCTCCTCGATGAAGCCGTGCCGGTGCAGCTGCCGCAGGTGATAACTGGTGGCGCCGGAGGACTCCTCGAGATCGGCGGCGAGGAGGCTGGCGGTGGCGCGGCCGCGCGCTTCGAGGGCACTGAGCAGCGCCAGCCGCAGCGGGTGGGCGATGCCCTTGAGGGAATCTGCGGAGACCAGCAGCCCTGGATCGTGGACCATGATCCGCATCGTACATCTGCAAAGGTTACTTTGCAAAGCTATCTTTGTGGTTTGGCGCCGCCGTCGGTGTTCGCGTCGGGGGCGTGCCGTCCCGCCGGTCCAGGGGCATACTCGCCAGTGACCAGGGCCGGTCCACGTCAGGTGCCGGCCGCACTGCGCAAACCCGGGGAGCACGTCATGGGTCTCGACGATCTGATGAACCAGGCCAAAGACCTGATGGGTGGTGCGTCGGAGAAGGCCGACGGTGCCGCCGCCAGCGCAGCGGGCGGCGACGCGGAAGGGGCGAAGGCTCAGGCTCAAGAGGCCAACAGCCTGATGGACAAGGCCAAGGAGCTGCTCACCGACGAGCGGATCGACAGCGTCGCCGGTGCCGTCAAGAGCAAGACCCCGGACAACATCGACTCCATCGTCGACACCGTCGCCGGGAAGGCCAAGGAATTCAACAACTGACCCTGAAGCTCTGACGCTGGGGCCTTCCGCGTTGATCATGGTGGCCGGCACGCGACACGCCGACGAAACTCGGCGACACGCCGATCCGGTCGTGCCGGCCACCATGATCACCGGACGCTCAGACCTGCACGTCCAGTCCGGTCAACCCGCGGATGACGAAGTACGGCTGATAGCCGGGCGGCACGCCGAGTCTGATGCCGGGTGCGTCGATGCGGAGCGCCTCCAGCGAGATCTCCAGCTCGAGCCTGGCCAGCGGCGCGCCGATGCAGAAGTGCAGTCCGCCACCGAATCCGATGTGGGTGGCGTCCCCGCGACCGATGTCGAAGGCATCCGGGTCGGGGAAGCGTTCGGGATCGCGGTTGGCCGAGCCGAACAGCATCCCGATCCGCTCCCCCACCGCGAACCGCCGCCCGCCCAACTCGACACCGTCCTCGAGCACCCAGCGCTCGAACAGCTGCAGTGGCGGGTCCCACCGGAGCATCTCCTCGACGGCGGTCGCGGTCGCCACCTCGCCGGTGGTCACCCGCGCCCACTGATCGGGATGGGTCAGCAGGGCCCGCATTCCGTTGCCCAAGGTGTTGACGGTGGCCTCGTGGCCGGCGTTGAGCAGCACGATGACGGTGCCGATGATCTCGTCCTCGGTGAGCCGATCGCCGGCGTCGGCGACCTGCACCAGATCACTGATCAGGTCCGCACGCGGATCTGTTCGGCGGGCCGCGATGAGCGCGGCGACATAGTCGATGAAGTCGCCCGCCGCGCGGTCCGCCGCCGCGCGCTCATCGTCCGGGGTGGCGAACTCGTACATCTTCACGATCGCGTGCGACCAGTCGAGCAGCCGCGGGCCGTCTGCGACCGCCACCCCGAGCATCGTGCAGATCACGGCCACCGAGTACGGCTGGGCGAAATCGGCGATCAGGTCGAAACTGCCCCGCGCCAGGCAGTCGGTGAGCTGCTGAGCGCAGATCTGCTCGATTTCCGGTCGTAGCGCCGCGATCGACCGAGCCGTGAACACCTTGGTGACGAGGCGGCGCAGCCGGTGGTGATCCGGTGGCTCCAGGTTGAGCAGTGACCAGCGCTCGGACTCGGCGAACCGCGGCCACCTGGCGTCCGGTTCCGGGCGGCCGAATTCCTGAGGGGTGTACCGGTGCTGGTACGCCCGACCCAGTCGCCGCTCCCGCAGCGCCGCGTTGACATCGGCGAACCGCGTCAGCAGGTGCAGATCCCGCGGCGGGTAGTACAGCACGGGTCCGGCGGCGCGCATCGCGGCGAACACCGGGTACGGGTCCGCGATGAACGCCGGATCCTGCGGGGCGAAACCCGATGCCACCGGGGCCTGTTCACTCACCGGCCACCTCCGTCCCAGCTGCCCACCGTCTGCAGCGACGATGCCCTACCTGGCCGATGATGCCGCACACCCACCCCGCGCGCGCCGACGCCCCCTGTTCCCTGGTGGGAAAGGGGGCGCCGGGCGAGTTCGCCGACTGTCAGTAGTTGAAGTCGTCCACGTTGTCCTTGGTGATGGCCAGCGCGGGTCCGAGCAGCAGCATCTTGTCCGCCTCGGTGTAGGCGACGGCCGGCAGCTTGTCACTGACCTTGTTGGTGGCCTGGAACGGCTTGCCCAGCGCGAGCTGCTCGCCGGTCCAGGCGGTCAGATAGCCCAGGTTCTCCACGTCCCACAGGATCGACGCGGACGACGAGCCGTCATCGAGGTAGGCCTTCATCGACTGCGGCGTGCCGAGGCCGACGGTGAACACCTTGCCGATCTTGCCGGCATCCCGGACCGCCTGCGCCACACCGGGTGCGGACGACGTGCACTCGCCGACCAGACCGGTGAGATCGGGGTGGGCGTTCATCAGGTCGGTGGCCATCTGGGTGGCCTTGGCCTGATCCTCGCCGGCGTAGACGATGTCGACGATCTCGGCGTCCGGGTACTTGGACTTGGTGTACGCCTGCTGGACCTTGATCCAGGAGTTCAGGTTCTCCGCTGACTCACCGCAGGAGACGATCGCATACTTGCCCTTGCCGCCCATCGGCTTGAGCAGCGCGTCGGTGAGGCCTTCACCGATGCCCTGCGCCGAGGCCTGGTTGACGAACGCCTGACGGACCGAGGTCGGTGCGTCGGTGTCCGAGGTCGCCACCTTGATCCCGGCGTCCGCGGCCTGCTTGAGCAGCGGCGCCATCGAGTCCGGGTCGTTGGGCGCGACGATCAACGCGTCCACCTTCTGCTGGATGAAGGAGCGGACGATGTCGGCCTGCGCAGCCGCGTCGGCCTGGGTCGGACCCTGATAGAGCCATTCGATGTCGCCGAGTTCCGCTGCGGCGGCCTTGCCGCCGGCGTTCATCGCCTCGAAGTACGGCACACCCTGGAGTTTCGGCACGAAGGCGACCTTGAACTTCTTGCCCGACGGGGCCGAGGACGCCGCCGATTCGGTGGCCGGCGCCGAGGACGCCGCCGTCGATCCGGCACCGGTGTCGGCCGACGACGCAGCTGCGGTCGTCGCCGGCGCCGCGGCCGAGGTCGATGCGGTGTCGTTCTTCTTGGAACAGGCGGAGAGCAGCAGCGCGGTGGTCAGACCGACCGCCAGCACCGCGGTGAGCTTGCGAGAACGCATGCTGGATGACTCCTTTGTCAGGGACGCGGCGGGCCGCGATCGTGCGTCGGATTCCGGACGGACGGCCGGCGCGTGATCACGCTCGGACGCCTTTGGAACGCTTCAATACTCGCTGCGAGGTGAAAGGTAACGACCGGTTTGCGAAGTGTCAACGAACCCAACCGAAGAGGAACCGGGTAGCTTTCGCCCGCAACCCCAGGCACTTTCACTGGCCGCAACGGGCGCGTTCGCGCCCCCTCCTCAGAGCGCCGCGGTGGAGGCCCGCACCACGAGATTCGGCTGGAACTGGACGAGACGATGCCGGTGCCCGTCCGGTCCGGCAGCTGCGCCCCGTTGGTCGATCTCGGCGAACAGCAATTCGGCAGCGGTCTGCCCCAGCTCCTGCCGAGGCTGCCGGACCGAGGTCAGCGGCACCGCGGCCGCAGCCGCGAAATCGATGTCGTCGTAACCGATCAGGCTCAGGTCCTGCGGCACCCGAAGCCCGTTCATCAGGCAGCCCTGCAGCACCCCGAGGGCCACCAGGTCATTCGCCGCGAAGACTGCCGTCGGACGTTCAGCGTCGGGCAGCGCGGCCAGGAACTCCGCCGCCACCTTTCCTTCGGCGACATTGAGCCCTCGGGTGCTGACCGCGAGCAACGTCGCGGCGTGGCCATCGACGGCCTCCTCGGCGCCGGATCTGCGGTCGGCGACCTGGAGCAACGAACCTGGGCCGCCGACAAAGGCGATCCGACGATGCCCCAGGTCCAACAGGTGCTGGACCGCGAGCCGACCGCCGAGTCGGTCGTCGACCGTGACCGCGCACAGGCCCTCGGTATTGCTGGACCGATCGATCACCACCACCGGGATGTCCGCCCGCCGGAGCGCGCCGATCACGGTCATCGGAGCCCCGGACGGAGCGATCAACACGCCCTGAACTCGTTGTTGGGCGAACAGTTCCACGTTGGCGAGTTCGGTGGCCTGGTCCTCGGCACTGTCCGCGATCAGGATGATCCCACCGCGACCGTGGGTCACCTGCTGAGCACCGCGGGCGATGTCGGTGAAGAACGGGTTGCCCAGATCCAGCACGACAAGCCCGATGGCGCGGCTCCGACCCGAGCCCAGCTGCCTGGCGGATTCGTTGCGAACGAAGCCGAGCTCGGCGATCGCCGCCTCCACTCGCGCCCGGGTGCCGGCCGCCACCAGCTGCGGGTGGTTGAGAACGTTGGACACTGTCCCCATCGAGACGCCGGCCCGAGCTGCGACGTCGGAGATGCTCGTGGCCCGTGCCATCCTGCGCCTCCGTGCCGTTGGTTCGGTCGCCGACCGGCCGCGTGGGACCAGGGTGCGTTACGCCGAAATCTATGCCATCCTCGCTTGAACCGCTCCAATTGTGGCACGCTTGCCTCGGTCGACGCAGTGTCCGACGCCTGTCGGACGCCCCGCATCTCCTGCCGCGCAGCGCAATGCCGCCCTGAACGAACGGAACAGTCCATGACAGCCTCCCCGCTCGCGCCTCTGTCGACGTTCAGGATCGAAGTGCCCAGCTGGGCGTTCGGCAACTCCGGCACCCGGTTCAAGGTGTTCACCCAACCCGGCGGTCCGCGCGACCCCTGGGAGAAACTGGCCGACGCTGCCCAGGTCAACGCCTACACCGGCGCCGCGCCCCGGGTGTCGCTGCACATCCCGTGGGATCGGGTCGACGACTACGGCAAGCTCGGCGCCTACGCAGACGATCATGGTCTGGCGATCGGGGCGATCAACTCCAACCTGTTCCAGGACGACGAGTACATGCTCGGGTCGCTGACCCACCCGAACAGTGCCGTCAGGGAGAAAGCCGTTGCGCACCATGTGGAGTGCATCGACGTGATGCGGGCGACCGGGTCGACCGACCTCAAGCTCTGGCTGCCGGACGGCACCAACTATCCGGGCCAGGATTCGATCCGGGGCCGGCAGGATCGGCTGGCCGAGTCGTTGGCGGCGATCTACGCCGAGCTCGATGACGACCACCGGCTGCTGATCGAGTACAAGTTCTTCGAGCCGGCCTTCTACACCATGGACATCCCTGACTGGGGCACGTCGCTGCTGCACTGCCTGGCGCTCGGCGAGCAGGCGCAGGTGGTACTGGATACCGGGCACCACGCGCCCGGTACCAACATCGAGTTCATCGTGGCTCAGCTGTTGCGTCAGAAGCGGCTCGGTGCCTTCGATTTCAACTCGCGGTTCTACGCCGACGACGACCTGATCGTCGGCGCCGCCGACCCGTTCCAGCTGTTCCGGATCATGTTCGAAATCGTCTCGGCCGGAGCGCATCTGCCGGAGTCCGGGGTCAACTTCATGCTCGACCAGTGCCACAATATCGAGCCGAAGATCCAGGGCCAGATCCGGTCCGTGCTCAACGTGCAGGAGGCCACCGCCAAGGCGCTGCTGGTGGACCAGGAGGCGTTGGGCCAGGCTCAGGCCGCCGGCGAGGTGCTGGAGGCGAACGGACTGCTGATGGATGCCTACAACACCGATGTGCGGGGCATGCTCGCCGATCTCCGGGAGGAACAGGGTCTGGCCCGCGACCCGATCGCGGCTTTCAAGGCTTCCGGATATCTGGACCGGATCGTCGGCGAGCGGGTCGGCGGCCATCAGGCGGGCTGGGGCGCCTGACCTGCAGTTCGGCAGCTATCCTGCTGCCGACGATGACCCACGACGCGGCGGAGGCAGCGGGTGCAGGAGCCGACCGCACCGGCCGGGACCGGAGCCGGACTGCCGCCGCCCCGGCACGCTGTCGTCAGGAACCGACAGCCCGGTGGCCTGGACAGTGTCGAGTTCGCGATCGCCGAGATGGCCTCCGGCCGACCGGTAGTGGTCGTCGACGACGAGGATCGTGAGAACGAGGGGGATCTGATCTTCGCGGCCGAACTGGCCACTCCGGAAGTGGTGGCCTTCACCGTGCGCCACACGTCCGGCTACATCTGCGTACCGCTGACCGAGGCCGAGGCCGATCGGCTCGACCTGCCGCCGATGTCGCGGGTGAATCAGGATCCGCGTGGCACCGCCTACACCGTGACCGTTGACGCGAAGCGGGTCCGCACCACCGGCATCTCCGCCTCGGACCGGGCGTTCACGATCAGGACTCTGGCCGACCCGCGGGCCACCGCTGCAGACTTCGGGAGGCCGGGCCATGTTGTGCCGTTGCGGGCGAGGGACGGCGGCGTGCTGGTGCGGCCGGGGCACACCGAGGCGGCCGTGGATCTGGCGGTGCTGGCCGGACTGAATCCGGTCGGCGTGCTGTGCGAGATCGTCAGCGAGCGGGAGCCGTTGGAGATGGCGCGGCTGGCCGAGCTGCGGGAGTTCGCCGACACCCACGACCTGGCGCTGATCTCGATCGCCCAGCTGATCGCGTTCCGGCGGACCCGCGAGGTCCAGATCGAGCGGATCGCGTCCACCAGAATGCCGTTGCCACAGGGCGTGTTCACCGCGCACGCCTACCGCAGCAAGATCACCGGCCGCGAGTTCGTCGCACTCGTACTGGGCGACCTGGGCGGAGGTGACGACGTTCTCGTGCGGGTGCACTCGGAGTGCGTCCTGGGTGATGTCTTCGGGTCGGTGCGGTGCAACTGTCGAGCGGAACTGGTCGCCGCGCTCGAAGCGGTGGCCGGCGAGGGCCGCGGCCTGGTGCTCTACATTCGCGGTCACGAGGGCCGCGGTGTCGGCCTGCTGGACCGCCTCAAGGCCTACCAGGCCGAGGACGCCGGCCTCCCGGTGGATCTCGGTGAGGTGGACAAGCCGGTTGATCCACGGGAATACGGGACCGGCGCCCAGGTGCTGGCCGATCTCGGAGTGCGGTCGATGCGTCTGCTGACGAATCACCCGGCCAAACGCGCCGGACTCGACGGCTACGGACTCACCATCCTCGGCTTCCGGCCACTCGACACCGCCGCGACGCAATCCTGAGCCTGCCCCCGGAGCGTTCGTGACGAACTGCCGGCATCGGGGCGCCGGGTGGTGACCGACGCCCGGTGACACACCGGGGTCCGATCAGCCGGGCTCGGGGACGAGCCGGATCACCGGCAACTCCCGGTCGGTCTGCTCCTGGTACTTGCCGAACTGAGGCGAGGCCGCGGTGATCTGCTGCCATGCCTCGTCGCGCTCCGCACCGTGGAGCTGCTGGGCGGTGACTGCCACGTCTCGGCCGGGCAGTTCGACGCGCACGCGATCGGGGTGGGCGGCGAGGTTGTAATACCAGGCGGGATTCTTCGGCGCCCCGGCCGCTGCGGCGACGATCAAGAAGCTGCCGTCGGGTCCGGGGAACCAGCCGAGCGGTGACCTCCGTTCCTCGCCCGTCCTGCGGCCGATGGTCGTGAGGACGAGTGCGTCGAAACGCATGCCCGGCATCTTGCCCTTACGGGAGATCCTCCGTGCGGCAAAGCCGTTGACCCACCTCATGAATGCCCCTCCGGGCTGGCGAGCACCCCGGGTCCCGTTGGGCGTATCAAAGCTCATCGCTGTGCCGCCTTGTCGTAGGCCGTGTTCCGACCGTACGGCGCAGTCATCGCCGGGAGCAAGTAGTGCTTGCGCACACTCCACTGACACGCGCAACCTGCACTCATGGCGGGTCGGTCGGACACGCCGGGCATCGATCGGCGCCGGCGCACGGCACGCCGGGCGACGCGCCGCCGACCGCGCGGGACCGAAGGGTGGGACGACTCGGACTGCAGCGTTCAGCCGGACCACCACGGACGAAGGGGCACACCGGCGTCTCCGTGGTGGCCCGGCTTCACCGCGAGCACCTGATGCAGTTGGATCTCATTGCGCTCAAAGCCCATCCTGGAGGCGGCGATGTAGAGCCCCCACACCTTCGCGGTGCCCTCGCCGACCTCCGCCACGCACGTGTCCCACTGTCGTTCCAGATTCGCATTCCACCCGCGCAGCGTGAGACCGTAGTGCTCACGCAGGTTCTCGGCGTGTCGCAGCTCCAGCCCGGCGTTCTGCAGTTCGCTGATGATCCGCCCGGAGCCGGTGAGTTCCCCGTCGGGAAAGACGTAGCGGTCGATGAACGCCTCAGTCTTGTACGCGGAGTTGTTGGCCGGCCTGGTGATGCAGTGGTTGAGCAGTCGGCCGCCCGGCCGGAGCAGGTCCCGCAGCCCGGCGAAGTAGGCCGGATAGTTCGCCACCCCGATGTGTTCGGTGAGGCCGATCGATGACACAGCGTCGAATCCCGACTCGGCGACATCCCGGTAGTCCAGGTGCCGCACCTCGGCCAGCTCCTGCAGTCCCTCGCGTACGATCGCCTGCTGGGCCCAGGTGGCCTGCTCCGCCGACAGCGTGACGCCCAGCGCCCGGACGCCCCGACGGGCGGCATGGCGGACCATCGAGCCCCAACCGCAGCCGACATCGAGGAGTCGCTGACCCGGCTGCAGCCCGAGCTTGTCGAACACCAGCCGGTACTTGGCCTCCTGGGCGTCGTCAAGACTCTGACCGGGATCGGTGAACACCGCGCAGGTGTAGGCCATCGACGGGCCCAGCACGTGCTCGTAGAACGCGTTCGAGACGTCGTAGTGCTTGCTGATCGATTCGGCGTCCCTGGCCTTGGAGTGCGTCAGGCCGTGCGCGACCCGGCGCCATCGCGGCGGGGCCTCCTGCGGCGGCGGCCCGACCGGGGTGAAGGCCTTCCAGCCCAGCGACCTGGCGATGTCGAGGATCACGCCGGCCGACGGTCGCCGCAGGTGCATTCCATCCGCGAGCATCCTCAGCAACGGGTAGGGGTCACCCGGGTGCACGCCGGTGAAATGCACGTCGCCGGCGATGTAGGCGCGCGCCATCCCCAGATCGCCGGGCGCGGTGGCCAGGTAGTTCATCGCCCGGGGCCGCACGACCTCGACGCCCAGAGCAGCGTCGTCCGGCCCGGCACTGCTCCCGTCGTACGCCTTGAGCCGGAACGGCAACGGTGGCTCGATCACCGCCTCGACGATCTGAGCGATGGTCATGGTTCCGCCGACCCGCTCGGCGGTGGTCACCGGGGTGTCGTTGACTGCCTTGAATGTGGTCATCGGCGGCCTACCGTCTTCGCGTAGAGATCCAGGAGTCGGCTTCCCGGATCGTAGATTCGTTTGAGCTGCGCATATCTCGCGCCGCCGTAGAGCCGGTCGAAGGTCTCCCGGGGGTAGAAGGCGTCGGAGTAGAGCGACTTGTGCCCGTGCGACCCGGTGACCCGTTGCTCGATCAGCCGATTCGTCTCCCCCGCCGGCGCCCCGGGCCGCGTCGGCACCACCGACCAGAATCCGATGTTGACGTAGGTGCGGTCGGTCGCCAACGGGTACAACGGCCACTCCCGAGGGCCGTCGGCACCCGAGGTCGGCCGGGTTCGCAGCGGGCACAGCCACACCGGCTCGATCGGCACCGTGTGCAGGAACCAGGCGAGAAACTCCGCCGTGCCCTCCAACGGGATCTCCACGTCCTGCACCACCCGCTCCAGCGGCGGCCGGCCCTGCACCTTCTCGATCCGGTCGGCGATCCCGTACTTCCTGTCCAGCGCAACGAGTTTCCAATAGAAGGAGCTGCGGCGGAGGCGTCGCGGCCAGAGTCGGCGGACCAGCGGCTGCTGGGCGCCGAAGGCACGTGAACACCAGAACCAGTCGGTGTCCCACCGCCACAGGTAGTCGTGGATGGTCAACCGGTCGGTGGACCGGGCCTGGACCGACCGGTAGTAGATCTGCTGACCCGTGTAGTTGCTGGTCGGGCCGGGCTGCGCGGTCCTGGTACCCAGGGTCAGATAGCTCTCGGTCGCGGAGAACACCACCCCGTCCAGGTAGTCGACCGCGACGCCGTCGCGGGCGCCGGTCGCGACGATGTCGTCCACCGCGGCCGTCAACTCGTGCAGGTCTGCGAACCGGAGATGCCGGAGGGCGACGTACGGCTGCACCGACTCCAGCTGGATCCGGACCCTGGTCGCGTAGCCCAGGGTGCCGAACGAGTTGGGGAAGCCGAAGAACAGGTCGGCGTGCTCGTTGTCCGGCGTCGCCGTCACGATCTCGCCGGCGCCGGTCAGGATGTCGAGTTCCAGCACCGACTCGTGGACCAGGCCATTGCGGAACGAGGCGGACTCGATGCCGAGGCCGGTGACCGCGCCGCCGACGGTGATGGTCTTCAGCTGCGGCACCACCAGCGGGCTCAGGCCGTGCGGAAGGGTTGCCGCGACCAGGGTCTCGTACGTGCACATGCCAGCGACGTCCGCGGTCTTCGCCACCGGATCGATGGCCAGCACGCCGTCCAGCCCGGTGACGTCCAGCCCGGGGACGGACGTCGGCCGCCGGGCCCGGAACAGGTTGGAGGTCTTCTTGGCCAGCCGGACCGTCGCCGTCGGCGGCACCGCCCGGTAGCTGGCCAGCAGCCGGGCGACGGCCCGCCGGTGTTCCTGCCCGGCGGCGGCGGCGGTCTGGCCCCCGACGGAGCTGACGGAACGGCGTGCACCCGGCATGGACCGAGCCTAGGCCCGTCACTCCGGCCCCGGTCACCGGCATGGGCGAAGACCACCGGCCGCTTCGCGGCCGCGTCGAGGGATCAGCCCGCGGGCTCGGCCCCCGATGCCGGCTCAGCGGTCGGCCCGATCTGCGCGACCGCGGCGGCGGCCTCCGGACCTTGATCCAGGAGCACCCGGAAGCCGCCCTCGTCCAGGATCGGCACCTTGAGGGAGACGGCCTTGTCGAACTTGGTTCCTGGCGCATCGCCCACGATGACGAAGGCGGTCTTCGCCGACACCGAGCCGGCGGCCTTGGCGCCACGTTCCAGCAGCGCCGCCCTGGCCTCGTCCCTGGAGAATCCGGCGAGCGATCCGGTGACGACGATCGACATTCCGGCCAGGGTCTGGTCCCGGCGATCGGTGACGTCGTCGGCCATCCGGACCCCGGCGGCGGCCCACTTGTCGACGATGGCGACGTGCCAGTCGATGGCGAACCACTCGATCACCGAGGCCGCGATGGTCGGTCCGACGCCGTCGGCGGCTGACAATTCGTCCTCGGACGCGGACCGGATGGCGTCCAACGAGCCGAACTGCTGGGCCAGCGCCCGAGCCGCGGTGGGGCCGACGTGCCGGATCGACAGCGCGACGAGCACCCGCCAGAGCGGCTGCGACTTCCGCTCGTCGAGGTTGACCAGCAGCCGGCGGCCATTGGCGGAGAGGTCGCCGGCCTTGACGGCGAACAGCGGAACGGTGAGCAGGGTGGCCTCGTCCAGCCCGAACACGTCTCCCTCGTCGGTGACGGCCCCTGCGGTGAACAGCGCGGTCGCCGCCTCGTAGCCCAGCCCCTCGATGTCGAACGCGCCGCGGCCGGCCAGGTGGAACAACCGCTCGCGGAGTTGCGCAGGACACGTCCGGGAATTGGGGCACCGGATGTCGATGTCGCCCTCGCGCATCGGGCGCAACTCGGTGCCGCATTCCGGGCAGTGCGTCGGCATCACGAAGTCCCGGAGCTCGCGGCCCTCACGGAGTTCGACGACCGGCCCGAGTATCTCCGGGATCACGTCGCCGGCCTTGCGGATCACCACCGTGTCGCCGATCTTCACGCCCTTGCGTACCACCTCCTGGGCGTTGTGCAGGGTGGCCATCCCCACCGTAGAGCCGGCCACCAGCACCGGCTCGAGCACCGCGAACGGGGTGACCCTGCCGGTCCGCCCGACGTTGACCGCGATGTCCCGCAGCAGCGTGGTGGCCTCTTCGGGCGGGTACTTGTACGCGATCGCCCAGCGCGGCGCTCGGGAGGTGGATCCGAGGCGCCGTTGCAGCGCCACCTGGTCGACCTTGACCACCAGGCCGTCGATATCGTGCAGCACGTCGTGCCGGTGCTCGGCCCAGTAACCGACCCGGTCGGCCACCTCGGCGGCGGTGGCGACCACCCTGTTGTGCTCCGAGATCGGCAGCCCCCAGGCGCGGAGGCGCTCGTAGGCCTCGGACTGCCGGGAGATCTCGAAGCCCTTCCGGGCGCCGATGCCGTGGCACAGCATGGACAGCGGCCGGGAGGCGGTGACTCGCGGATCCTTCTGCCGCAGCGATCCGGCGGCGGAGTTGCGCGGGTTGGCGAACGGGGCCTTGCCCGAGGCGACGAGCTGGGCGTTGAGCTCCTCGAAGCCGGCGAGCGGGAAGAACACCTCGCCGCGGATCTCGACCAGCTCGGGGACGTCGTGGCCGCCGTCGTCGCGGAGCTGCTCGGGGATGACGTCGATGGTGCGGACGTTCAGCGTGACGTCTTCGCCCACCCGGCCGTCTCCGCGGGTGGCCGCCCGGACCAGCCGGCCGTTCTCGTAGGTGAGGTTGATGGCCAGTCCGTCGATCTTCAGCTCCGTGAGCCAGGCGACCTCGGCCCCGGCATCGCGCAGGGTGCGCTCGAGCCAGCCGGCGAGGTCGTCCGCGGAGAACACGTTGTCCAGGCTGAGCAGCCGCTCGGCGTGCTCGACGGCGGCGAACCCGGTGGCGAATCCCCCGCCGACCCGTTGAGTGGGCGAGTCAGGGGTGACCAGTGACGGGTGCTCGTCCTCCAGCGCCTGCAGCTCACGCAGCGCAGTGTCGAAGTCGTAGTCGGACATCGTCGGCGCGTCCAGCACGTAGTACCGGAATTGCGCGTCGGTGATCAGGTCGGCCAGCTCCGCGTGCCTGGTGGCCGCTTCGGGTGGGGCAGCGGGGGCCGGCAGCTCTGCTCCACCGACCTCGGCGGGGGTGCTGTCGGGGTCGGCGGCGCGGGTCTCCGAGGACTTGCTCACCCGTCGAGCCTATGACGCACCTCCGACACCGACGGCCGACCCGGCGTGTCACTCGCGCTGTCGGTGCGCTGCCGCCGGTGGGGGCCGCGGTCACCAACAGCGCAACTTGTGTACCGACAGCACGTCGCGACGCGCTGTCCGCGTGCAACTCGTGCTGTCGGTGCGCTGCCGGCTGTGGGTGCCGCGCTCACCAACAGCGCAACTTGTGTACCGACAGCACGTCGCGACGCGCGGTCCGCGTGCAACTCGTGCTGTCGGTGCGCTGCCGGCGACCCTCAACCGGCGGTGAGCGAGCTCACCGAACTCCACGGACTGCCCATGTTCTCCGTTTAGTTGAACTGTCATATATTAGCCAGAGAAACTTTCTGTCACGAGGAGCTGCATTGAGCACGCTGAAGATCGTCATCGCGTCCACCCGACCCGGCCGGCTCGGCGAGCCGATCGGCGCGTGGCTGGCGGAGGCCGCCCGAAGGCACGGAGGCTTCGACACTGTCGAGGTGCTCGACCTCGCCGCGATCAACCTCCCGCTGTTCGACGAACCGCACCACCCGAAGACGGGTCGGTACCAGCACGCGCACACCTTGGCCTGGTCCAGCCAGGTCGACGAGGCGGACGCGCTGATCTTCGTCTCGCCCGAGTACAACGGCTTCCCGCCGGCCACCCTGATCAACGCGGTGGACTACCTGCACGCCGAATGGGTCGGCACACCGCTGGGCATCCTGACCTACGGGGCCGGCTCGGGCGGCTCCCGGGCCCGCGGACTGCTCCACCTGCTCGCAACCAATCTGCGGATGCGGCCGGCCGAGGCGTCGTTCGGCCTTCCGCAGGTCTTCGACCAGGTCGCCGACGGTGTGTTCACCCCCGCCGACGGCAATGCCCGGAGCGCCGCGGCACTCTTCGACGAACTCGTCGCGCTGCTCGGCGACATGGCCGCCGCCCGCAGCGCGGCCTGACGCCTGGCAGGCTGGTCGGGTGCGCTTCGACCCGCGGCAGCTGCCGGACCCGGTGCTGGCCTTCCTGATCGACCGGCAGCTGGCGACCCTGACGACGCTGCACGCCGACGGCCGGCCACATGTGGTGCCGGTCGGCTTCACCTTCGACGCGTCGACCGGGCTGGCCCGGGTGATCACCGACGGCGCCTCGGTCAAGGCCGGCAACGCCGCCCGCGGGGGCCGGGCGGTGCTCTGCCAGGTGGACCGCGGACGCTGGCTCAGCGTCGAGGGGGTCGCCTCGGTGGACCGGGATCCGTCGGCGGTGGCCGACGCCGAGGCGAGATACGCCGTCCGCTACCGGGTTCCGCGTGTCAATCCGGCCCGGGTGGTGCTGCTGGTCGCGGTCGACCGCATCACCGGCCGGGTGTAGCCGGACACCCGGGCCAGGTCAGCACTCCGGCAACGTCTGCTGAGGCGTCGCCCGTGGCCCTACATGTCCGACGGCGCGCCCTGGTGGTCAACCGGCGGTCTCCGATGCAGCGGAAGTCCATTGCAGGGCCAGTTGTTCCAGTAGTTCTGCGGCGCGGTCCTCCCGGCCGGAGGTGGTGATCTCGGCCCGGATCCGACGGGCGGCGTCGGCGTAGTGGGGTTCGGCGAAGATGCGTCGGACGGCGGCGCGGATCTGGCCGGGCTCGGGGCATTGGGTGCCCAGGTTGATCCCGACGCCGGTGTGGGCGACCCGCGCGGAGACCTCGGCCTTGTCCTCGGTGGTACCTGCGGCGATGATCGGTATGCCATGGCTCAGGGCGAGCTGGACGCCGCCAGAGCTCGAGGGCCGGATCAGGAGCCTGCCGGGCGACGACCGTACGGATGTCCTCCGCCGCGACCTCGACGTCATCCGAGGTCTGAGCGCCCAGTAGCTACCGCGTCAGCCGATTCCGCCGCGCGGGGTCAACAGGTCAGGCCGCAATGCACCAACACCGTCCAGTCCGAGCAGCGCCAGCGTGAGATCCAGCTCGGCCACGGTGTTCTCGATGACCTCCTCGACACCGCGCTGCCCGCCGACGGCCAGCCCGTAGGCGAACAGACGGCCCAGCAGCACCGCCCGGGCTCCGAGCGCAAGGGCGACGGCGGCATCGCCACCGCTGCGTACCCCCGAGTCCATCAGCACCGGCACGTCCGGCACCGCCGCCACCACGCCGGGGAGCGCGTCCAGGGCGGCGATGGCGTGGTCGACCTGGCGGCCGCCGTGGTTGCTGACGATCAGTGCGTCCACGCCGAGATCGGCGGCCCGGCGGGCATCGTCGGGATGCAGGATGCCTTTGAGCACGATCGGCAGGCCGGTCCGGTCACGCAGCCCGGCCAGGTCGGACCAGGCAAGCGACGGCCGCGAGTAGATCTCCAGGAAGGTCTGCACCGCGGCCCGGGGCTCCGGCGAGCGCAGGTTGTCCCGGAACCGGCCCGGGTAGTGCCTGGTCATGCTGATCAACGACTTCACCGCCGTCGGGGTGACCTTCGGCTTCGACCTGGTGGACGAGGACGCGGCCGCCACCCTGGCTGCGACGATCCGCCGGAACACCGGGTCCGAGGTGTACTGGGCCAGGCCTTTGCCCTGGGCGAACGGCAGCGACCCGAGGTCGAGATCCCTTGGCCGCCAACCCAGAATGGTGGTGTCCAGGGTGACGACCACCGCGCCGGCATCGCAGGCGGCCGCCCGGTCCAGGAAGCTGTCGACCAGGTCCTCCTCGGTCGACCAGTACAGCTGGAACCAGCGCGGCGAGTCGCCCATCACCGCGGCGCAATCCTCCATCGGGACCGAACCCTGGTTGGAGAACACCATCGGAACGCCCTGAGCGGCAGCAGCTCTCGCGACCGCGAGGTCGGCGTCCGGATGGGCGAGCTCGAGCACCCCGACCGGACCGAGCAGCACCGGGACCGGCAGGGTACGGCCGAGGAGATCGACGGTCAGGTCCCGCGGCCCGACACCCGCGAGGACCCGCGGGGTGAACGACCACCGGCCGAACGCATCCCGGTTCGCCCGGACCGTCGCCTCGGTACCGGCCCCCCCGGCCAGGTACGCAAAGGACTCGGCATCCAGGGCGTGCTCGGCGGCGGCCGCCAAGGCTTCGGCACCGGTTGGCACGGTCGGCCGGGTACCGCTCACCCCGTCGAGGTAGACCCGGCTCTGCCGGCGGCGACCGTATCCCTCGACAGGTGGTTGCCGGTGCGGGCCGGTCGCCTGGGGTTGATGGCCCGATCCTGATCCGTGCACCGGTGGCCTCCACGTCGTCGAGGACCCCAATCTAGGGCCTCCGCCGGTCAGACCGGTTCTCGTCCACGACGTCGCCGCCTGTTGACCGCCCACCAGGCCACTGCGACGACGGCCAGCACCCCTACCAGCAGGATGATCGCGACGTCGATGGGGATGCCGTAGGTGTCGACGGTGTAGGTCCGCTGGTAGCCCGCGTCGCCGGCCGCGTCGGCGAAGGTGAAGTCGGAGACGATCTGGGTGCCCGGTTCGGTGAAGACCTGGTCGAAGGTCGTCAGGTAGGGCGCGCCGGCCAGCGCAGTACGCAGTTGCTCGGACTCGACCTCGGCAATCGGGACCATGCCGGCGAACGTGACGTTCGCCGAACTCCCGGCCGCGGCCGTCGCATCGGTGCGATCGACCCGGTGCCCGCCGAGCACGTAGGTGCGCACCGACTGGCTGTCCTTGGCCGCCTTCGACATCCGCATCGGATAGACGAGATCGGTGCTGGCGAAACGCATCACCAGCGGCGGCAGCTCCCCCTGCAGGTCCTTGCCCTCCTGGGTGAGCCGGACGGCGACGAACGTCCAGCCCTCGTCCATGTAGGGCTGGCCGGCCGCCGCCAGTCCGTCACCAATCTGATAGTCGTGCTCGTCCAACCAACCCTGCAAGGCGGCCGGGTCGTCCGCGCGGAGCGTCGTCGCCTCGAGCGGCCCGAGATTTACCGTGCTCAGCGCCTGTACTCCGCCGGGCGCACCCCCACCGGCGCCGCTACGGCTGTCGCCGGCGCTGTCGAACAGCACCGGCGGACCGAACAGGTGGAAGTTCTCCACCGGCCGCGCCCGCACCGCAAATGTCAGGTCGGCGAAGACCTGGGGGTCACCGAGCGACACTGTTGCCGGAGCCGGTGTCGGCACCAGCAGGCCGAGATCATCGGCGTCGGCATCGATGGTCAACTGCATGTGGACGGTTTCGGTCGACCCGTCGCCGGTGATCAACGCGACCTCGTGGCTGACGGCGGTCTCGGTGCCGGACGGAGCGACAACCCCTCCGCACCCGCAGGCCATGGCCGGTGGTGCGACGAACGTGGCGAGCACGCCGGCCAGCACAGCGACCACTGTTCCGGCCACTCGGGAGCGCACCTGTACAGGTGCCGGATCGGTAGGTGCCGGATCGGTACGAGGCATGAAGCCAATGATGCAACCGGTGACGGTTCCGTTCCTCCCGGAACATCACGATCCGGGCACGAATCGCCGAGCTCCGGCCCGGGTGAGTCGGCGCCGGCCCCCTCCGCTCACCAGTCGTCGGGCGGATCAGGTAGTGCCCTGGCGATCTCGCGCGAGAGCCGCATCGCCGTCACCGCCTGTGCGGTGGTGACGTCGGCCAACCCGTCCACGGGCGTCGGCACCACCGCGCCCGGGAGTCGACTCAGCGGAAATCCCCAGCGGCGCCACACTTCCAGCAACGGCGCAGCCCGCTCGCGCAGGGTGATGTCGGGGGTCGGTGCGGTCGGGATGATCCCGGCGAGGAGCACCATGCCGTCCTCGACCGCCTCGCCGAACGGATCCAGGTCGGCGGCCGCGCTGCCGAGGGCCGTGAGATCGACGGCCACGCCGTCGAACCCGGCGGCACGCAGCAGCCGCATCGGCGGACGGTCACCCGGCCGCACCACTGTGGCGGTGCTCACCGCGGCAACCACCCGGGCAAGCAGGTCGCGGACCCGGGCCGCCTCCACGGCGCGGACGGTGCCGAATCCGCTCGCTGTCGGCAGCGCTCCGGCCAGCACGGCGGCCAGCCGTGGCTCGTCGAACTGCACCACGATCTCGGCGCCGGCCACCCGGGTGCGCAGCTCTGCGAGGTGCGCGACGAGCCCCTCCGACAGCGAGGCGGTGAGATCGTCGACCGCACCGGCGTCGGTCAGCGCGAGATTCCCGGACGGCATCTCCAGACCCGCCGCGAGCGACCATGGCCCGAGCAGCTGGATCTTGATCCAGTCCGCGCCGGCGAAGTGCTGCTCGGCGGCGTCCAGCTCACGTTGCCGCTGATCGGCCGCCCGCCGATGGTCGACCCCCGGCCGGCGGGCGATCCGCCAGCCGGACGACACCACCTCGGCGGCGATGTCAACCAGGAGGGAGACCGTGCGGCCCACCGGATCCGCGCCGACGCCGCGTTCGGGTAGCTCCGGCAGATAGGGCAGTTCGGGCAGCTCGCCGGCCACCGTGGTGACGGCCTCGTCGACCGAGGTCCCGGGCATGGCGCCGAGTCCGGTGGCAGCGCCGTCGGTCCATGGCCGTCGGGTGGGCACGTCTCGCCATCGGGATCAGCCGGTCCGAACGATGGTCGCGGCGCCGAGGACGAAGGAATCGGTCGGGTCGTAGAGCACAACGGTCTGGCCCGGCGCCACCCCCCGGAGCGGGGCGTCGAACATGACACGCAGCCGACCGTCGACCAGGTCGACGGACCCGGCGACGACACCGCCGTGCGCGCGCAGCTGCGCAACAGTTCGGAACGGGAACTGCGGTGGCGCACCGGTGGACCAGACGATCCGCTCCCCGGTGATTACCGAGATGTCCAGCCCCGCAGCAGGTCCCACGGTGACCGTGCCGGAGACCGGTTCAACGCCGAGCACGTATCGCGGCCGTCCATCGCTCGCCGGTCGGCCGAGCTTGAGCCCCTTGCGTTGGCCGATGGTGTAGGCGAAGTACCCGTCGTGTTCGGCGAGCACCTCGCCGCTCTGCGCATCCACGATCGGACCCGTGCGGGCGCCCAGCTTCTCGACCAGGTAGCCGTGGGTGTCACCCTCGGGGATGAAACAGATGTCGTACGAGTCCGGCTTCGCCGCGACCGAGAATCCGCGCCGGGCGGCCTCCGCCCGCACCCACTCCTTGGTCATCCGACCGAGCGGGAACATGCTGTGCGCCAGTTGGTCCGGGGTGAGAACCGCCAGCACGTAGGACTGGTCCTTTGCGGCGTCGGCCGACCGGTGCAGCACGCCGTTCTCCAGCCGGACATGGTGCCCCGTGACGACCGCATCGAACCCCAGCGCGACCGCGCGGTCCAACAGAGCAGCGAACTTGATCTTCTCGTTGCACCGCAGGCACGGGTTCGGGGTGCGGCCGGCCTGGTACTCGGCCAGGAAGTCCGCTACCACCGATTCCGCGAACTCGGCGCTGAAATCCCAAACGTAGTAGGGAATGTCGAGCAGGTCGCAGACCCGGCGCGCGTCGAAGGCATCCTCGACCGTGCAGCATCCGCGGGAACCGGTGCGCAGCGTGCCCGGCTGCCGGCTCAGTGCCATGTGCACTCCGGTGACGTCGTGCCCGGCGTCCACCGCCAGCGCTGCGGCCACGGCTGAGTCGACGCCACCGCTCATCGCAGCCAACACCCTCATCGGCGCCGGCTCCCGGCCATCGCGGCCCGCCTGGCCCGCTCCACCACTCCTTCGATCGCGCCGATCAGGGCGTCGACGTCGGCGTCGGTGGAGGTGTGGCCGAGCGAGAACCGGAGAGCACCGCGGGCCTGCGACTCGGTCAATCCCATCGCCAGCAGCACATGCGAGGGCCGGGCCACTCCGGCCGTGCAGGCCGATCCGGTCGAGCACTCGATGCCGGCTGCGTCCAGCAGCATCAGCAGCGAGTCGGCTTCGCATCCCGGAAAACGCAGGTGCGCATTGCCGGGCAGCCTGGACGGTCCGTCGTCGACGGTGGAGGAACCTGGGTCTCCGGAGAGCACCGCATCCGGCACGGCCGCCGTCACCTCGGCGATCAGTCGATCCCGTAGGGCGCCCAACCACAGCGCCCGCTCCGCACGGTGATCGGTGGCGTCGGCGACCGCGGTCGCGAGTCCGACGATGCCGGCGACATCCAGGGTGCCGGACCGAACCCCGCGCTCCTGGCCGCCGCCGTGCAGCAACGGCTCGACGGCGGCATCGCGGCGGAGCAGCAGCACCCCGACCCCGCCCGGGCCGCCGATCTTGTGCCCGGTGAGCGTCAGCGCGTCGGCGCCGGACCTGGCGAAGTCGACCGGAAGCTGGCCCATGGCCTGCACGGCATCGGTGTGCAGCGGAATACCGTGCCGGTGGGCCACCATCGCCAGTTCGCGGATCGGGTTGACGGTGCCGACCTCGTTGTTCGCCCACATCACGGTGACCAATGCGACGTCACCAGGGTTGTCGGCAATCGCTGCGGCCAGGGTGTCGGCATGCACGCGACCGAAGTCGTCGACCTCCAGCCAGGTGATCACCGCATTTTCGGTAGCGGCCAGGTGCTCGGCCACGTCGAGCACCGCGTGGTGCTCCAGGCCGGGGAGCAGGATGCGGCGCCGGGACGGGTCGATCCGGCGACGGGCCCGATAGAGCCCGGCTACCGCCAGGTTGTCGGACTCGGTGCCCCCCGAGGTGAAGATGACCTCGCTCGGCCGGGCACCGACGGCAGCGGCGATCGATTCCCGGCACTCCTCGACGGTGCGGCGGGCGGCCCGACCGGCGGCGTGCAGCGACGAAGCATTCCCGGAGATTGTCATCGCTGCGGCGACGGCAGCGACCACCTCCGGTAGCACCGGGGTGGTCGCGGCATGATCCAGATACGTCATCGTGATCCAGGGTAGGCCGACCGCGGGCGCCCTCCGAACCAGCTGTCGGTTCCGTCCGGATTGCCGGACTGCGTCAACGGGCGCAGGCTTGCTGGACCGGCTGCACCGGAGCAGTCGCCCGACCCTGGGGGTTCGTGTCATGCCTGTCTCCGCCAACCTGTCCAACGGCCTCGACAAGGCCTTCGAGAACGCCACCCTCGACGAGGTCCTCGACGCGTCGCCGGCCGCACTCGCCGGGGTCAGTGATGCCGACGCCCAGCACCTCCGGGACGCCTTCGGCATCAAGACCGTGCGCGATTTCGGCTCGAACAAGTACTTCGCGCTGGCCGGGGTGCTGGTCGCACTGGGCAACAAGACTGGCTGACCGCTCGCGGTCCACCGGACTGTTGTGGTCGGTGACCGGCAGCCGGAAGAAGAGCGGCGCGGGCAGCGTCGGACCCCGACCGTAGAGTCGCCGCCATGGTGGATACCCGCATCGGAGCCCATGTCGACCAGACCGACCCGGTGGCGGAGGCGCTGGCCCGCGGCGCGGACGCCGCGCAGTTCTTCCTGGGCGACCCGCAGGGCTGGAAGAAGCCGACCGTTGCGTTCGCCGGCGGCGCGGAGGCGCTGAAGGCTGCTGCGATCGCCGCCGGCGTCGATCTCTACGTGCATGCTCCGTACGTCCTGAACGTGGCCACCACCAACAACCGCATCCGGATCCCCAGTCGCAAGCTCCTCCAGCAGCAGGTCGACCTGGCCGCGGAGGTGGGTGCGAAGGCGATCATCGTGCACGGCGGCCACGTGCTGTCCGGCGACGATCCGGCCGTCGGCATCGACAACTGGCGCAAATGCGCCGAGCGGCTGGACGCCAAGGTGCCGATGCTCATCGAGAACACCGCCGGGGGTGAGGGCGCGATGGCCCGCAAGCTGGACCGGTTGGCCGAGCTGTGGGATGCCGTAGGTGGGTTCGGAGTCGGCTTCTGCCTCGACACCTGTCACGCGTTCTCCGCCGGCCTGGATCTGGGCGACGTGGTCGAGAAGGTGGTCGCGATCACCGGGCGGATCGACCTGGTGCACGCCAACGACAGCCGCGACACCTTCGATTCCGGGGCCGACCGGCATGCCGACCTGGGCGACGGGACGATCGGCCTCGATGCGATCGGCGACGTGGTCCGGCAGGCCGGCAGCCCGGCGATCCTGGAGACCCCCGGGGCCAAGAACGGGGCCGGTGGCGACGTCGCGGCCCTGCGGAGCTACCTGGCCGGTTGATCCGCCCGCCCCGAACCGTCCAGCCCCCGCGGGTTCGTGCAGACGCGATGCCGGCGGTTTCAGCTGACGACACGGGTAGCGCCCCATACGACTGGTAGGTCGCCCGGCCGCCCTACGGGTGGCCCGGGGCACGACGCCACCCGGCAGCCGCGAGTCCCGACCCGCGAGAACCCACCTAAGGTGACCGATGCCGGGATGCGACGCGGAGGTGATGCAGGTGAGCGACATAGAAACGACCGCAGATGAGGCCGAGACCCTCGAAGCGCCCGAGCCCGACGACAACATCGGCTGGCTGGAGCTGTTCTTCGATCTGATCGCGGTGGCCGCGGTCGCGGTGCTCACCGAGGGCCTTCGGGAGGACGTGAGCCTGGCCGGCGTCGGGATGTTCCTGCTGCTCTACGCCGCGATCTGGCTCAGCTGGGTCACCGTCGTGATGTACGCGAACGTCGCGGCCGAGCGCACCCGGATCCAGACCGTCCTGATCGCCATGTTCCTGGTTGCGGTGATGGCCGCCGCCGCACCGAGCCACTTCGACAACCGGGCCAACGCGTTCGCCGTCGCCTTTGTGCTGGTGCGCATCACCGTCGCCCGGGGCTCGTTGAACACCGGCCGGTTGCTCACCAGCTGGCCGGTGCTGCAATTCGGCGGCGCTACCGCACCGTGGATCGTGTCGCTGTGGGTGCATGCGCCGGCCAAGTACTACGTGTGGGCGGTTGCGCTGTTCTTCGACCTGGTGATGGTGGCGATTCGCGGCCAGAAGGACAGCGCCGAGCTGGCGCAGCGGATGAACGAACGGTTCGAGCAGCAGACCGAGAGGTCCCGTCGGCCGGCCCGGGCGGCGCGGAGCGGCCAGCCGGATGACGTCGGCCTGTCGGGCACTGCGGGGCAGGACACTGGGACGCCGGGCGGCCGGCGACAGGGCGGCGGCCGACAGGGCGGGGGGCGGCAAGGCGGCGGGCGACTAGGCGGCGGGCAGCAAGGCGCGGCCGGTCCGCCGAAGTTGGTTGCTGTCGACGTGAACCGCGGCCATCTCGACGAGCGGCTCGGGCTGTTCGTCATCATCGTGCTGGGCGAGGCGGTGATGGGGCTGGTGGCCGCAGCGGCGACCACCGAGTGGTCGGCGGTCTTCCAGGGCACGGTCTGCATGGCGTTCGTGATTCTGGTCGGGATCTGGTGGCTGACCTTCTCCTACGGATTCGCCGCCGCGCCGCACACCAGGCTGGCGACCCTGCCACCGCGATTCGGCCTGCCGCTGCACCTGATCTCGACCATCGGGATCGTCTGCCTCGCTGCCGGTCTTGGCGAGATGGCGTTGCACCCCGACGAGGATCTGTCCGCCGGGATGGCCTGGATCACCTGTGCGGGCCTCTCCCTCTACTTCCTGGTCAGCGGCATCGGCGGGATCACCAGCCGGGCTCCGTTGTCCTGGGTTCTGGGCTGGGTGCTGCCCTGCACGCTGGCCCCCCTGGTGCTGGCGGCCTTCGGCGACCGAGTCCCACCCGAGTTGTTCACCGCGATCCTGCTGGCCGTGGTCGGGTGGCAGGTGCTCTACAGCCTGGGCGCCAAGGGTCAGGCGGCCGGTGGGCGCAGAACCTGAGCCCGGCCCGGTCGCCCGCCGTTGATCGGCACCGCGCGGGCTGCGGTGGGCCAGGCCCGAGCAGGCCGATGCAACACCGGACGACCGAGATCGGCGGCGACCGCGGTTTCTGCGAGCCTGGCGACCCGCGCCCGGTCGACCGCGGGGCGACCGGTCCCGGCGATCGCGGGTATCGCCGGCAACCAGTGGACGCGGATGGTCAGATCGTCCACTCCGAGCACCCGACGGAACGACGCTGCAAGGGTCTGTCGCCCCACGAAGGCCGGAGCCGCGGTGGCGACACCGTTCCGGTCGACGTAGGCGACCGTCACCGGCATGACGACCACAGCCGCGTCGATGGCCGCCTGGAACGCCGCGCGGCGGAACGGGTTCAGCGCGCCACCGCACCGGGTGGTCCCTTCGGGAAACACCTGGACCCGATGACCCTGCCGCAGCGCGGTGGCGATGCGGTCCACCAGGTCGGGCAGGCCGTACCAGCTCTCCCGATGAATCTCCAGGCCGCCGGCCCGCCGGGAGAGCAGGCCGATCAACGGCCAGTCCCCCACCTCGCGCTTCGCCACCTCCCGCATCGCGCCGCAGCTGGACAGCGCCAGAACATCCAGCCAGGACACGTGGTTGCCGGCGATCAGACCAGCACCGGACCGCGGAGCACCGTCGACCTCGAGCCGGATTCCCCGGCCGTGCAGCACCATTCGGGATGCTCTGGTCTTCGCCCAGGTGCCGCGGTGGAAACGCCCGGGCCGGGTTCCGATCGTCGCCAGCTGGATCAGCACCGAACCGGCGAGGATCGCCAGCAAGGCCGGGGCGAGTCGGCAGGTCTGCTGCGCAACGGTTCTCGGCGGTGCCGCGGTGGCCCCGTCAACGGTGCACCGCGTCTCGCAGGCCGCCCGGTGGCAGCCGATCGGCACGTCACACCGACCCGAGGAAGTGCCGCAGATACCGGGGATCCGTGCGGTCCAGGGCGAGCAGCTTATCCGCAGTCTCCGCAGTCGCCGCAGTCTCCGACAGCGCGAGTTGTGCGCCGACAGCGCGTCGCGACGCGATGTGCGCGCGTAACTTGCGCTGTCGGTGCTGTCAAGGCTTTCACTGACAGTTTTCGTCAGCCCGCTCCGCAGTCGCCGACAGCGCGAGTTGTGTGCCGACAGCGCGTCGCGACGCGCTGTGCGCGCGTAACTTGCGCTGTCGGTGCTGTCGGTGCTGTCGGTGCTGTCGGTGCTGTCGGTGCTGTCGGTGCTGTCGGTGAAGGTCGGTGCGCGGCCAGGGTCAGAGCGCGCGGATGGACGCCTCCAGCACGTCCAGTCCCTCCGACAGGAGGGCCTCGCCGATCACCAGGGGCGGCAGCAGCCGGATCACGTTGCCGTAGGTGCCGCAGGTGAGCACCACGACACCCTCGGCGTGGCAGGCCTTCGCGACGGCACCGGCCGCAGCGGGGTCCGGCTCCAATCCCCCGCCGACGGTGAACTCGAGGGCCAGCATCGCGCCGCGCCCGCGGACGTCGCCGATCCGGCCGGTCTCGGCAGCGATCGCCTGCAGCCGCGGCTTCGCCAGTTGCTCGATCCGGCGCGCGGCGGCATTGAGGTCCAGCTCGCGCATCGTTGCGAGGGCGCCGAGCGCTGCAGCGCAGGCCACCGGATTGCCGCCGTACGTGCCGCCGAGGCCACCCGGATGCACCGCATCCATGATCTCGGCCCGGCCGGTCACTCCGGCCAGCGGCAGGCCGCCCGCCATGCCCTTGGCCGTCGTCACCAGGTCCGGCACCACGCCCTCGTGGTCGACGGCGAACCATTCGCCGGTCCGGCACATCCCGGACTGGATCTCGTCGGCGATGAACACCACGCCGTTGGCCGTGCACCACTGCGAGAGCGCCGGAAGGAACCCGTCGGCGGGCACCACGAACCCGCCCTCGCCCTGGATCGGCTCGATCAGCACCGCCGCGACGTCGTCGGCGCCGATCTGCTTCTCGATCATCGAGATCGCCCGGTCTGCCGCCTCTTTGCCGGAGATGCCCGGAACATCGCGGAACGGATACGACATCGGCATCCGGTAGATCTCACCCGCGAACGGACCGAAGCCCTTCTTGTACGGCATCGCCTTCGCGGTCAATGCCATGGTCAGGTTGGTGCGGCCGTGGTAGGCGTGGTCGAAGACCACCACCGCTGTGCGGCCGGTCGCCACCCGGGCGATCTTGACCGCGTTCTCCACGGCTTCGGAACCAGAATTGAACAGCGCGGTGCGCTTCGAGTGCGACCCGGGAGTCAGCTCGTTGAGCTGTTCGGCCACGTCGACGTAGCCCTCGTACGGGGTGACCATGAAGCAGGTGTGGGTGAAGTGCCCCACCGCCTCCCGCACCGCGTCGACCACCATGGGCGCGGCGTTGCCGACCGAGGTGACGGCGATCCCGGAGGCCAGGTCGATCAACGAGTTGCCGTCGATGTCGACGATCACCCCGCCGCCCGCGTCAGCGGTGTAGATCGGCAGAGTAGAGGCCACCCCGGCCGAGACCGCGGCCGATCGTCGGGCGTGCAGCGCCACCGACTTCGGTCCCGGCAGCGCCGTCACCAGTCGGCGCTGCTGCGGCAGGTCGGTACGCACTGCGGCCACCTGGCCGTCAAACGTGTTGGTGGACATCTGGTTCCTTCGCAAGGGATCGGGTTGACATTTCCGGACGAGCGCAACGGACGGTCGTTCAACAGGCGATGTGCAACGGCGGGCCGACTACAGGGCGATCCCGACGTACTTGGTCTCGAGATACTCCTCGATGCCCTCGACGCCGCCCTCGCGACCGATGCCGGAGGCCTTGACGCCGCCGAACGGGGCGGCCGGATTCGAGACGATGCCCTGGTTGATGCCGACCATGCCCGTCTCCAACCGCTCGGCAACCGTCAGCGCCCGGTTGAGGTCCTGGGTGAAGGCATAGGCGACCAGCCCGAACTCGGTGTCGTTGGCCAGCGCGATGCCCTCGTCGTCGCCGGCGAAGGTGGTGATCGGCGCCACCGGGCCGAAGATCTCCTCGCGGAACACCTGTGCGCTGGACGGCACATCGGCGAGCACGGTCGGCGCATAGAAGTACCCGCGATCCCCCACCGTGCGGGCACCGGTGAGCACCCGGCCGCCGGCGTCCAGTGCGTCGGCCACCAACTCCGAGACCTTCTGCACCGCAGCCGCATCCACCAGCGGCCCGACCTGCACGCCGTCATCGACACCGCGCCCGATGGTCAGGGCGCCCATCCGCTCGGCCAGCCGGGCGCCGAACTCGGCGGCCAGCGACTCGTGCACCAGGAACCGGTTGGCGGCCGTGCAGGCTTCGCCGATGTTGCGCATCTTGGCCAGCATCGCGCCGTCAACCGCACGGTCCAGGTCGGCATCGGCGAACACCAGGAACGGTGCGTTCCCGCCGAGTTCCATGCTGATCTTGAGCACCTGCTCGGCCGACTGCTCGATGAGCCGCCGGCCGACCTGGGTGGAGCCGGTGAAGGTCAGCTTGCGCAGCCGCGGGTCGCGGATGATCGGCTCGGACACCGCGCCCGAGTGCGATGTGGTGATGACGTTGACGACTCCGTCGGGAACCCCGGCCTCGGTGAGCAGCGCGGCCAGCGCCAGCGTCGTGAGCGGGGTCTGCGCCGCCGGTTTGATCACCACGGTGCAGCCGGCCGCGAGTGCCGGCCCGATCTTGCGGGTACCCATGGCGAGCGGAAAGTTCCACGGCGTGATCGCGTAGACCGGGCCGACCGGCTGCTTCATGGTCAGCAGCCTGGTGCCGCCGGACGGGGCGATCGAGTACCGCCCGGCGATCCGCACCGCCTCCTCGGAGAACCAGCGGAAGAACTCCGCGCCGTAGGTCACCTCACCCTTCGCCTCGGCCAGCGGCTTGCCCATCTCCAGGGTCATCAACAGGGCGAAATCGTCGGCCCTGGCATGCAGGAGTTCGAAGGCCCTGCGCAGGATCTCGCCCCTGACCCGCGGATCGGTTGCTGCCCAGGCGGGCTGCGCGGCCACCGCGGCGTCCAAGGCCTGGATGCCGTCCTCCGGCGAGGCGTCCGCAACGGCGGTCAGCACCTCGCCGGTCGACGGGTCCTCGACCTTGACCGCAGCGTCGGTGTCGCGCCAGCTGCCGCCGATGAACAGGCCCGTCGGCACCGCATCGATGACGGCGGCAATCCGGGCGTCGGTGACCGACATGACGGCTCCTTCAGTAGCGGGATCGGCGCGGAGTTTAGTAACACTAAACCCTGCTGCTACCGTTCTACCAAGCCGAACAGTCGTCGGCAAGAGCCGCAGGGGGTGCCATGGACAGCGCGCCGGACGAGAGCTCCGGGATGCATCGCGCCGGGCCGCGGCTCCGCGGGATCCGACAGGCCAAGGGACTGACGCTGGCCGCGGTCGCCACCGAAGCCGGCGTCACCAAAGGCTTTCTCAGCCTCGTCGAGCGCGGCCTCACCCGGGTGTCGGTGCCGACCCTGCTCGGCATCTGCGCGGCGCTGGACGTCACCATCGGGTCGCTCTTCGACTATCCCGAGCAGACCGTCGTCGGCACCGGATCGGTGCTCCAGATGGGCGGCATCGACATCCGCGAGTACCTGCTGACGGCCGCGAGTCAGCAGCACCTGCAGGTGATGCGGACGGTGCTGCAACCCGGCGGCGGATCGGGTGGCAGCTACCGGTTGGACACCGAGACCGTCTTCGCCTACGTGTTGCGGGGGGCGTTGGAGGTCACCGTCGACGGCGAGCCGAGGCTGCTGCACCAGGGCGAGTCGACCACCTACCCGGCCAGGGCTGAGCACGGCTGGAGCAATCCGTCTCGGGCCGAGACCGAAGTGCTGTTCGTGTTCGCCCCGCCGTTACCCGGCCTCACTCCCGGCTGAGCGCGCCCCGTCGCGCACGACTCCGCGGCACCGATGCTGTGACACCCTCGGCCGATCAGCCCCTGCGGGCCTTGAGCGCATCGGTGAGCTGCGGTCCGACCTGGAACAGGTCGCCCACCACACCGAAGTCGGCGATCTCGAAGATCGGTGCGTCGGCGTCCTTGTTGACCGCGACGATCGTCTTGGAGGTCTGCATGCCGGCGCGGTGCTGGATCGCCCCGGAAATGCCGAGCGCGATGTAGAGCTGCGGAGACACGGTGGTGCCGGTCTGCCCGACCTGGAACTGGTGCGGGTAGTAGCCGGAATCCACCGCCGCCCGGGAGGCGCCGACCGCGGCGCCCAGCACGTCGGCGAGCTCCTCGACCACGTGGAAGTTGTCCGCCGAGCCCACTCCGCGGCCGCCGGAGACAACGATCGAGGCGCCCGCGAGATCCGGGCGGTCGCCCGCATCCTCGAGGTGCATCGCGGTGACCTTCGCGGACGTCGCGGCATCCACGACGAGTTCGACCGGAACCAGCTCGCCGGCCGCAGCGGTCGGAACCGCCTCGATCGAGTTGGGGCGGACCGAGATGATCGGGACGCCCTTCGTCACCGAAGCGTGCACCGTGTACGACCCGCCGAAGATCGACTGGGTGGCCACGACGGTGTCGCCGTCGACGGTGATGTCGACGGCGTCGTAGATGGTGCCGGAGTCCAGCCGGACGGCCAGCCGCCCGGCGACCTCACGGCCGTCGACGCTGGCCGGGATCAGGATCGCGGCCGGCGAAGCGAGCGCGGCGGCGGCGGTCAGACCGGCCACCTCCGGCGTCACCAGGTACGTCTGCGCATCGTCGGACTCCGCCGCGTAGATCTTCGCCGCACCCTGCTCGGCCAACGCGCCGGCCAGCGCCGCTGCCGTGCCGGGAGTGCCGACCACGACCGCCGACGGCGTGCCGATGCGGGCGGCCGCGGTCAGCATCTCGGACGTGACCTTCTTGAGCTCGCCGCCGGCGTGCTCGACCAGAACCAGAACTTCGGACATGTCGATCGCTCCTCTACCTGGTCAGACCAGCCGGGCGGCGGCCAGGAACTCCGCAGCCCTGGTGCCGGCGGTGCCGTCGTCGGTGACCTTTTCGCCGGCGGTGCGCGGCGGCCGCGGCGCCGCGTCGGCGACCTGGACCGGAGCTGCGGTCAGGCCGGTGGATCCGGCCTCCAAGCCGAGATCGGCGATGGTCAGGGTCGTCACGGGCTTGGACTTCGCGGCCATGATGCCTTTGAAATTGGGGTACCTCGGCTCGGTGATCTTCTCCGTGACGGACACGACGGCCGGCAGCGTTGCCGTCACGTCGGCGTAGCCGGCCTCCAGCTGCCGCTCGGCCGACAGCGTGCCGCCGTCGACGCTGAGCTTGCGCACCGAGGTGATCTGCGGCAGTCCGAGCCGCTCGGCCAGCATCGCCGGGATCGCTCCACCCTTGCCGTCGCTGGCCTCGTTCCCGGCGATCACCAGATCGAACGGGATCGTTCGCAGTGCCGCAGCCAGGGCAGCTGACGTCTGCAGCGCGTCCGAGCCGGCCAGGCCGGTGTCCAGCACGTGTACCGCCTTGTGGGCGCCCATCGCCAGGGCCTTGCGCAGCACGTCGGTGGCGCGGTCCGGGCCCATCGTCACCACGGTGACCTCACCGCCGTGGGCCTCGGTCAACTGCAACCCGGTCTCCACCCCACGGGAGTCGATCTCGTCGATGACCGCGTCCGCAGCGTCGCGGTCCAGGGTCCAGTCCCCATCCCGCAGCTTCCGCTCGGAGTAGGTGTCCGGTACCTGCTTGACCAGAACGGCAATGTCCATGGTCCTGCACCTCCATAGGTCTGTGGTTCTGCACCACGCTAGTGATCGCGAAACGGTCACGGCACCGGGGTGGGGGTGACGGTGGTCACCCGCGCCGGCACATCACCGCAGGACACGACATGTTACTGGCCAGTAGCCTACCGGTGCCGCAGAGGCCGCGGCGCCGCGGTGGCACGCTGGCGGAGTGCAGAGTTCCGCGAAGGTGCCGGTCTCCACCCACCTCATGCTGATCGGGCTGATGGTGCTGCTGTTCGCCAGTGCCATCATGATCGTCTTCACCCCGCCCCCGGTGTGGTGGTCGGTGGCGGCCCTGGCTGCCGCGGCGATGGTGGTCGGCGGCGCCCAGAAGGCCGCCGAGCGCAAGCGGCGCCGCGAGCAGGTCGACCTCGTGAGCGACGAGCTGCTCGACTGAGCCGATACCTTCCCCGGTCGGATGCGCCCGGGTCGCGCCGGGATCACCGGCGGTCCCTAGGATCGCGCCATGCCAGACATCCCGGTGATCCTCGACGTGGACACCGGGGTCGATGACGCCCTGGCCCTGCTGCTGGCCGTCCGGCATCCGGGTGTCGACCTGCGGGCGGTGACCTGCGTGGCCGGCAACGTGGGTGTCGACCAGGTGGTCGCCAACACCCAGTACGTGCTCGACGCGGCCGGCGCCGCGGACATCCCGGTCGCCCGCGGCGCGGCCCGCCCGCTGCTGGCCGAGCCGGATCCCGCCGACCACTGGCACGGCCCGGACGGGCTGGCGGGATTCTCCCGACCGTCCGATCGGCGGTTGTCGCCGCTCTCGGCCGTCGAGCTGCTGCGCCGCGAGCTGATGGCCGCGGTCGGGACCGGCGAGCGGATCACCCTGGTCCCGCTCGCCCCGCTCACCAACATCGCCCTGCTGCTCAGCACCCATCCCGAGGTGGCGGCCGGGATCGAGCGGATCGTCTTCATGGGCGGGTCGGCCTCGGTCGGCAACGCGACCGCGGTCGCCGAGTTCAACATCTGGCACGACCCGGAAGCAGCCGCGATCACCCTGGCCGCGGCCGGCGATCTGGCCGTCCCGATCACCATGTACGGCCTGGACGTGTTCAACGAGGTGCGGCTGACCGCCGATCAGGTGGCGCGGGCCGGGAGCCCCGGCGATCCGGGAGCGCAACTGGCCGCGGCGATGATCGAGCGGCAGTGCCGGGCCCACGGCTTCGACACGCTCACCATCGGCGACGCGGGCGCGGTGTGCGCGGTGATCGACCCGGAAGGCCTGGCGGCGCAGCGGTTCCCGGTGCGGGTGGAGACCGGGCACGGCTTCGGCCGTGGGCAGACGGTGGTGGACCGGCGGATCTGGACCACCGGTGTCGAACACGGTCCGCACGGCCGCGCCCGCACCGAGGTGGACGTCGCCCTGGAGCGTCGATGCGGCCCGGTACACGGATCTGTGGGTCCGGACGGTCTGCGGCGGCTGACCGCCATGGATTTCGGCACCCTCGCGCTGATCTGTCTGGTGGGCCTGGTCGGTCCGCTGCTGGCGCTACCGCGGTGGGCGCACGTCCCGGTGGTGGTCGGCGAACTGATCATCGGTGCGCTGTTGGGCGCCACCGGCATCGGCGCGCTGGACGCCGGGGATCCCACGTTCACGTTTCTCGGCGAGATCGGTTTCGCACTGGTGATGTTCGTGGCGGGATCGCACGTACCCATCCGCGATCCCGCGCTGCGCACCGGAATCCGGGTGGGTGCGCTGCGGGCGCTCGGCGTCGGCATCCTCGCCGTCCCGGCCGGCCTGCTGGTCGCCGGTCTGTTCGGTACCGGCCACGGCGCGTTGTACGCCGTGCTCATCGCTTCGTCGTCCGCCGCCCTTATCCTGCCGATCATCGGCGGCACCAAGGCTTCCGGTCGACCGATCGCCGAGTTCCTGCCGCAGGTCGCGCTGGCCGACACCGCGTGCATCGTGGCCCTGCCGTTGGTCATCGATCCGGCCCACGCCGGCCGGGCGGCAGTCGGCGCCATTTCCGTGACCGGCTGCGCCGTCCTGCTCTACCTGCTGATCCGGCGACTGGACCTGGGCGGAGGGCTTCGCCGGTTCCGGAAGGTCTCCAAACGACACCACTACGCGCTCGAACTGCGGCTCTCGTTGGCGATCCTGTTCGCGCTGGCCGCGCTGGCCACGCTGCTGCACGTCTCGATCCTGCTCGCCGGATTCTCGTTCGGGCTCGCGGTGGCCGCTGTCGGGCCGCCGCGCCGGCTGGCCCGGCAGTTGTTCGCGCTCACCGAGGGCTTCTTCGGCCCGCTGTTCTTCGTCTGGCTCGGAGCGTCGATCGATCTGCGCGATCTCTTCACGCACGCCCCCGCGGTCGGGCTGGGTGTCGCCCTGGGCATCACACCGGTGGTGGTGCACGGATTGATGGCGCTGACCCGCCAGCCCATGCCGCTCGCGGTGCTGACCGCTGCTCAACTCGGGGTCCCGGTCGCAGCAGCAACGGTCGGCACCCAGCTGGGGCTGCTCGGACCGGGCGAGGCGCCGGCGCTGCTGCTCGGCGCGTTGGTGACGATCGCCGTGGCGGCGGTGGCCGCCAGGCGCGTCGACGGCATCGGCGACCCGCCCGGAACGCCTTCCGACTCGCCCGCCTGACCTCCTGTGGGTTACTCTGTAATGAGGTTGATTATCAATACGGAGGGAGTGGGGAGTCGCCATGCGCGGTCGGTTCGCAGTGGCCGGGTCGGCCGGGCTCCTCGTGCTGCTCACCGCGTGCGGGTCGGCCGGCGCGTCGCCGGGATCGTCGTCGCCGTCCGGATCCGCGGCGTCGCGTGCCGAGCTTCGCATCGTGGCCTCCACCGACGTGTACGCCGACATCGCCAGGCAGATCGCCGGTGACCGGGCGCAGATCACCGCCCTGATCTCGGACCCGACCCAGGACCCGCACTCCTACGAAGCCGACCCGCAGAACCTCCTTGCCCTGTCCAAGGCCGACATCGTGATCGAGAACGGCGGCGGATACGACGATTTCGTGGACACGTTGCTGAAATCGGCGAACAACCCCGACGTCGCGGTGCTCAACGCCGTCGACCTGTCCGGCCGGACCGCACCGGCCGGAGGCGAGTTGAACGAGCACGTCTGGTACGACTTCCCGACCGTCGAGACCCTCACCGGCAGCCTCGCCGCCGCGCTGGCAGCCGCCGATCCGTCGGACGCGTCACGCTTCTCGGCCAACGCTGCGACGTTCACCACGAGGCTGCAGGGCCTGCAGAAGTCCGAGGCGGCGATCGCCGCCGCCCACTCCGGTGCGGGCGTGGCCATCACCGAACCGGTGCCGCTCTACCTCCTCGAAGCATCCGGTCTGCAGAACAGGACCCCCGCGGAATTCAGCGAAGCCGTCGAAGAGGGCACCGACGTGCCGGTCGGCGCCCTGCAGCAGACGCTGGACCTGTTCAGCACGAAGCAGGTCGCGTTGCTGGCCTACAACGACCAGACGGTCGGTCCGGAGACCGGGAAGGTGCTCGCCGCTGCGCAGCACGACGGTGTCCCGGTGGTGCCGTTCTCCGAGACCCTGCCGGCCGGCAAGGACTATCTCAGTTGGATGACCGACAACCTGGCCGCCTTGCGGTCGGCCCTGTCCTGACCGGCCCAGAAAGCGATCTCCGACGATGACGGCGACAGTCCTGCAGTTCCGTGAGGCGTCGCTGTCCTACGGCGGCCGGGCGCTGTGGTCCGGGTTGTCGTTGGATGTGCAGGGAGGCGAGTTCCTGGCTGTCCTGGGCGCCAACGGTTCCGGCAAGACGAGCCTGCTGCGGGTGATCCTGGGTCTGCAGCAGCTGACCTCCGGAACCGTCGCAGTGGGCGGTGCGCCGCCGCACCGCGGCAGCCGCGACATCGGCTACGTGCAGCAGCAGCGCCGGGTCGACCCGCAGATGCCGCTGCGCGCCAGGGATGTCGTCGGCCAAGGGCTGGACGGGCACCGCTGGGGGCCCGGCCGGCCGGGCGGGGCCCGCCGCCGCTCCGTCGAGCAGGTGCTGGCCTCGGTCGACGCCCTGGACTATGCCGACATGCCGGTCGGCCTGCTCTCCGGCGGGGAGCAGCAGCGGGTCCGGATCGCGCAGGCGTTGGTGGCCGACCCGCTGCTGCTGCTCTGCGACGAGCCGCTGCTCTCGCTCGATCTGGCCAGCCAACGCGGCATCACCGACCTGATCGACCGGCGCCGCCGGGCCGCCGGGACCGCGGTCGTCTTCGTCACCCACGAGATCAATCCGGTACTGCCGCACGTCGACCGGGTGCTCTACCTGGCCGGCGGCCGGTTCCGGATCGGCTCGGTCGCCGAGGTGTTGAACTCGGCCACCCTCACCGAGCTCTACGGGGTGCCGATCGAGGTGGTCCGCTCCGGCGGCCGGATCCTGGTGGCCGGCGTCCCGGAGACCCCGGAACACACCCACGACCACGACCACGACGAAACGCGGACCCGATGACCGCGGCGCAGGCGGCAGACCCGGGGGTCTGGGGCGAGATCTTCAACTTCACCAACTACGGCGAACTGCTCGCGCTGCTGCACAACTCGGTCCTGGCCGGCGCCGTCCTCGGCCTGGTCGGCGGTCTCATCAGCACCTTCGTGATGATGCGCGACCTGCCGTTCGCGGTGCACGGGATCAGTGAACTGTCGTTCGCCGGCGCCACCGGATTCCTGCTGATCGGCGCGAATGTGGTCGTCGGCGCGTTGACCGGCTCGATCCTGGCCGCCCTGGTGATCGGACTACTGGGCACCAGGGCGCGAGACCGGAATTCCATCATCGGGGTGCTGATGCCGTTCGGGCTCGGCCTCGGGGTGCTGTTCCTCTCGCTCTACCACGGACGAGGGGCGAACAAGTTCGGGCTGCTCACCGGCCAGATCGTGGCCGTCGACACCCCGGAGCTGTCCTGGCTGATCGGCACCTCGGTGGTGGTGCTGGCCGGCCTGCTGGTGATGTGGCGGCCGCTGACCTTCGCGAGCACCGACGCCGACCTGGCCGAGGCCCGCGGGGTCCCGGTCCGGGCGCTGTCGCTGATCTTCATGCTGCTGCTCGGCCTCGCGGTGGCGATGTCGGTGCAGATCGTCGGCGCCCTGCTGGTGTTGTCCATCGTCTGCACGCCGGCCGCCGCCGCGATGCGGGTCACCGCGTCGCCGAGGCTGGTCTGGGTGCTGAGCACGGTTTTCGGGTTCGTCTCGATGGTCGGCGGGATCCTGTTGGCCATCGGCAGCCGGATCCCGATCAGCCCCTACGTCACCACGATCGCCTTCGCCATCTACCTGGTGTGTCGGCTGTTCGGCTCGATCCGCAGCCGCCGCGGCTGGACCTCCGTGCGCGCCGCCCGGGCCGCCGCCGCCGTCGGCTGAGCGCCGGCCCCCGCGGGCGGGCTCACCCGGCGGCCAGGGCCCGGTCGATGTCCGCCCAGAGGTCGTTGACGTCCTCGACGCCGGTGGAGATCCGGATGGTGCCCTGACTGATCCCGGCTGCGGCCAGGGCCGCTTCGCTGTAGGCGCGGTGCGAGGCCGACGCCGGATGCATGACCAGGGTCTCGACGCCGCCCAACGACGGCGCCTGGGTGAGCAACCGGACCGATTCGGCAAATCGACCCGCGGCGTGCCGGCCGCCGGCCAGATCGAACGACAGCATCGCCCCCGGAGCGGCCAGCATGCTGGCGGCCAACGCGTGTTGCGGGTGCTCCGGCCGCGACGGGTGGTGTACCGCCGCCACCGCCGGATGTGCGGCCAGCCTGTTCGCCAGCTCGGTCGCGTTCGCGCACGCAGCCCGGATCCGCAGCGGCAGCGTCTGCAGGCCGCGCAGCACCAGCCACGCCGCAAACGGATCCGGCGTCACGCCGGTGGTCACGGCATGGGCCCAGCCGGCCCGGAACCGGGACTCCTCGCCGTACACGGCGACCCCGCCGGTGACGTCCGAGTGGCCGCCGAGGTACTTGGTCGCCGAGTGCACGACGACGTCGGCGCCCAGCTCCAGCGGCCGGCACAGCAGCGGCGTGGCGAACGTGTTGTCCACCACGGTGATCACCCCGGCCGCGCGAGCCCGAGCGGCGGCGCCGGCGATGTCCGCGACGCCGGTCATCGGGTTGGAGATGGTCTCCAGGTACAGCAGTACGGTGTCGTCGGCGAACGCGGCCGCCACCGCGTCCGGATCCGCTGCGTCCACCTCGGTGATGCGGACGCCCCAGCGGCCGACCAGGTCCTGCAGCAGGGCCATGGTGCCGCCGTAGATCGACCGCTGGACGACCAGGTGCGCACCGGCCCGCAGGTGCGCACCGAGCGCAACGGCGATGGCGCCCATCCCCGACGACATGGCAACAGCGGCGACGCCACCCTCCAGCCCGGCCACCGCCTGCTCCAGGGCGCGCACCGTCGGATTGGCGTTACGGGAGTAAGCGAATCCGCCCCTCGGGTCGTTGAGCGAGTCGGTGAGCTCCTTGACGTTGTCGTGGGCGAACACCGAGGTCTGGTAGATCGGCACCGAGACCGGGCGGCCCGGGAAGTCCTCCGGCACCGGTGGGTGCACGGCGCGGGTGGACAGGGACAGGTCGGAGTCGAGGTGGGCCACGCCGCCATCGTTGCATCGGCACCGCGGCATCCGACCCGGCGGTACCGGTAGGGACGCTCCGAACGGCGGCCGGCGGCACCGGGGTCGGCGGGTCAGCGGTCGTCGATCGCCGGTTCCCGGGTGCACCTCGGGGCCGGGCCGATACCTGACACCGGTTGTCAGGTATCGCTGGCATCGTAGGGGCATGCGCGCCGACCGTCTGCTCTCGCTTCTCATGCTGCTGCGGCACCGCGGCGTGCAACCGGCGTCGGTGCTCGCCGCCGAGCTGGAGGTGTCCACCCGGACAGTGCTGCGCGACATCGAGGCGCTCGCCGCCGCCGGTGTACCGGTCTATGCCGAACGCGGCCGGCACGGTGGGTTCGCCCTGCTGCCCGGCTGGTCCACCGACCTGACCGGGCTGACCCGCCCGGAAGCGGAGGCGCTGCTGACGGCCGGTTCGTACTCCGCCACCGGCGCGCCGGACGGCGGGAAGGCTCTCACCTCGGCCTTGCGCAAACTCACCGCCGGCATGCCTGCGCAGCACCGGGACGCCGCGACCGCGGCAGCCGCGCGCATCCTGGTGCTGGCCGACGGCTGGGTGCGCCGCGCCGAGCAGGTGCCCGCGTTGGGCACCGTGCAGCGGGCGGTGATCGGCGGGCACCGGCTCCGGATCGACTACGCGGCGGCCGGACGGTCGCCCCGACGCCGGACGGTCGACCCGCACGGCCTGGTCAGCGCGGGCGGCCACTGGTACCTGCTCGCCGACCATCGGCGGGCCGAACGCAGCTACCGGGTCTCCCGGATCGTCGCCGCCACGGTTCTCGACGAGCACATCGACCGCGGCGAGTCGGATCTGCCGGCCCGCTGGGAGCGGGCCAGGGGCAGCTTCCGAGAACGCCGCGGCGCCGCCATCGCCGTCGAGGTGGAGGTGACCGCGTCGGCACGCGACGAGCTGGTCCGCTCCGCGCTCCGCGTGATCGACGAGCGCTCCGACGGGTCGACCGGTTCGGTCCGGTTGACGGTGGAGTTCGGCGACCAGCGGCACGCCGCCGCGGTGCTCTGGAGCCTGACGCCGCGGGCGACGGCGCTCGCACCGGCAGGCCTGGTCGAAGTATTGTCCGCCCGGGTGGCTGCGGCCGCCGAGAGCTACCGGCCGAGCAGCACCAGCGCGTCCACCGCCGCCGCGCCGCCCAACCCGGAGACGCCGCCGCCGCGCCGGGATCCTGCACCGGCCAACAGGATCCGGCGCGCTGCCGGGCACCGACACTCCGTAGCGCCCCGCCGGCGAGTCGTCATCGTCGGGGTGGCGCCACGGCCACGACAGGTCGCCGTGGAAGATGTTGCCGCCGGGCATGCCCACCGACGCCTCGACGTCCAACGGCGACGCCACCTCCAGGCACAGCTCGCCATCGGCGTCCCGGGACAGGCAGTCCTGCAACGGTTCCGCCAGATGCAGCTGGAGCGCGCGCAGCGCCGCGGCGGCCGCCTCGTCCCGAGACCCGGCCGGGTCGGCGGTGAACAGAGCGGTGGGAGTGTGCAGACCGAACAGCGTGAGGGTGGCACCGTCGGCGCCGCCCAGGATCGACGGATCGGTCAGCGAGTGGCAGTACACCTCGCCGGGCACCACCTCCGGGATCCGGCCGGCCGCGGACACCCGATAGGCATCCTCCAGCGCCGCGAAACCCTCTTCCAGGTGGGTGGTTCCGGCGAACGCGACCGTCGGATCCACGCCGGAGGCCAACCGCGGCAACCGGTCCAGCAGCATGTTGATCTTCACCTGGGCCCCCACCGGGAGTTCCGCCTCCCGGCCGAGCCAACGGTCGAGCACCGCGGGCGCCACCGCGGCCAGCACCCGGTCGCCGACGAACTCAGCCTCCCGGCCGTCGGCCGTGCTGGCCGCCAGCGACACCTCGGCCGTCGTCTCGTCAGCAGCGACAACCTCCACCCCGCAGTGGATCTCCACCCCGGCCCGGCGTGCCCGCGCGGTCAACGCGTCGGCCAGCCCCCCCATGCCGCCGATCGGCACCAACCACTCGCCGGTGCCGCGACCGATCAGGTGGTACAGGAAGCACCGGTTGGCGGCCAGCTCGGGATCGAACAGCGAGGTGTGGGTACCGATCAGGGCATCGGTGGCCACCACGCCGCGCACCGTGTCGTCGCCGAACCGCCTGGTCACCATCTCGCCGATCGGGGCCGCCACCAGATCCGTCCAGATCTGCGCCCCGGCGGCCGCCACCACGGCGTCCCGGATCTCCGCCTCGGTGCGCAGCGGGCCGGTGAGCGCCGGCGCCAGCACCGCGGCGAGTCGGCCGAGTTCGCCGTAGAGCTGTTCCCAGGCGCGGAAATCCGCCGCCGATCCGGTGACCCTGCGGAACGACTCCTCCGTTGCGGCGCCCGGGCGCCGCTCCACCAGCAGGCCGTCCGGGCCGGCCGCCGTGCGCACCGGAGTGAACGAGGACACCCGCCGGGACGCCAGCCGCAGGTCGATGCCCAGCCGGGTCGCCAACTCGGCCGGGAACAGCGAGACCAGGTACGAGTACCGGCTCAGCCGCACGTCGTGACCGGCGAACACGGCGGCGCCGACCGACGCCCCGCCGAGGTGGTCGGCGCGCTCCAGCAGGGTGACCCGGTACCCGGCATCGGCGGCGAGAATCGCCGCGACCAGACCGTTGTGGCCACCGCCGACGACGACGATCCGACCGCCGGTCACGACCGGTCTCCGCAACGCGCAAACTCCCGGCCCACCGTCATCCGGACACCGTACGCGCGGCGCTGTCGGCGGACGTGGCTACCGTGGCAGGGTGCCGACGACCGTCCCAGCAGCCGACGCCGACGCCGTCGAGGCGGCGGCGCCGCCCGTCGCCCACCGCGAGGGCGTTCCGGAGGCCGGTTGGGCCCGCCGCCTGTTCGGCTACTGCTGGCGGCACAAGACCGTCACCATGGCGGCGGCTCTCTCCGCACTGTTCGGGATCGGCCTCGGCGCGTTGACACCCCTGCTCACCCGGACCGCGATCGACGACGCGACCTCCGGCAGCACCGCCGGCCTCGGCTGGGTGATCGCCGGTCTGGTCGCGTTGGCGCTCATCCGGTTCGGCTCGTCGTTCCTGCGCCGGTGGGCGGGCGGCCGGCTGTCCCTCGACGTCCAGCACGACCTGCGGCAGGACGTCTTCGGCGCGTTGCAACGTCTGGACGGCGCCTCCCAGGATCGGCTGCGCACCGGCCAGGTGGTGTCCCGGGCGACCAGCGACCTGCAGATGGTGCAGGGACTTCTCGCCATGCTGCCCTGGTCGGCCGGCCAGCTGGTGCTGATCGTGGTGTCACTGACGATCATGGTGGTGCTCTCGCCGCTGCTCACGGTCACCGCGCTGATCGTCATCCCGGCGGTGGTGCTGCTCACCCGGGCCACCCGGGAGACGCTCTTCCCGGCCACCTGGGCGGCTCAGCAGTCTGCCGCCGAGGTCGCCGAGATCGTCGAGGAGGACGTCACCGGCGTCCGGGTGGTGAAGGGCTTCGGGCAGGAGAACCGTGAGGTCCGCCGGCTCGGCACCGCCGCGAAGCGGTTGTACGCCGACCGGCTCAGGGCGGTCCGGCTGACGGCGAAACTCTCCCCTGGCCTGCAGGCGATGACGGCGCTCGGCCAGGTCGGCGTGCTGGCCTTCGGCGGCTACCTGGCGCTGGAGGGGACCATCACCCTCGGCACCTTCCTGGCCTTCTCGCTCTACCTCACCCAGCTGGTCGCGCCGGCCAGGATCGTGGCTTCGGTGGTGATCCTGGGGCAGCAGGCCAGGGCGTCGGTGGAACGGGTACTGGAGATCGTCGACACCCGCGCGTCGGTGGTCGACCCGGCGCATCCTGTGACGATCCCGGACGGGCCGCTGGACGTCGCCTTCCGCGGCGTCCGGTTCGGCTACGTCGCGAGCGAGCCGGTACTCGACGGGTTCGACCTCGACGTGCCGGCCGGTTCGACCATTGCCCTGGTCGGCCCTTCGGGATCGGGCAAGTCGACGATCTCGCTGCTGCTGCCGCGGTTCTACGACGTGCAGGGCGGCACCGTGCTGGTGGGCGGGGCCGACGTGCGCGCGGCGACCATGGCGGATCTGCGCAGACACGTCGGGGTGGTGTTCGAGGAGGCGTTCCTGTTCTCCGACACCATCGCCGCCAACATCGGCTATGGCCGTCCGGAGGCCACCGAGGCCGACATCCATGCGGCGGCGGAGGCGGCCGAGGCCGCCGAGTTCATCGAGGAGCTGCCCGACGGCTACGAGACGGTGATCGGCGAGCGGGGCCTGACGCTCTCCGGTGGCCAGCGGCAGCGGCTTGCCCTGGCCCGGGCGATGATCACCGACCCGGCCGTGCTCGTCCTCGACGACGCCACCAGCGCTGTCGACCCGGCCACCGAGGCCGCCATCCACGCCACCCTGCACCGGCTGACCGCGGACCGCACCACCATCCTGATCGCGCACCGCCGGTCGACGCTCTCGCTGGCCGACCGGATCGCGGTGGTCGACGGCGGCCGGGTGATCGACCACGGCAGCCACGACGAACTGCTCGCCAGGTGCGACATCTACCGCGCGCTGCTCGCCGGCCCCGAGGACGGCGACATCGACGAGGCCGGGGTGACGGTCGAGCCCGACGCCCTGGTGCCCGGGCCCGACGGCACCACCGCGGCGCTCTGGCCGGTCGAGGAGGACAGCGCTGTCGACCGTTCGGAACGGATCGCCGCGGCCGCAGCGGCCGGCGGTGGCGGCGGCCGGCACAACATGAGCGGCTTCATGGGCGCGCTGCCGGCCACCCCCGAGCTGCTGGCCAAGGTCGATGCCCTGCCCCCGGCCACCGACGACCCCGGCCCGTACGATCCGCCGGCGGACGGCGGCTTCTCGCTGCGCCGGACCCTGCACCCGGTCCGCAGGCTGCTGGCGGCGGCCCTGATCCTGGTGGTGCTGGACACCCTGTGCTCGCTGGCGATCCCGATCCTGATCCGGCACGGCGTCGACGACGGCATCAGCCAGGGCGTGATGTCGGTGGTCTGGATGGTCTCCGGGCTGGCCCTGCTGGTGGTCGGGGCCGACTACCTGATCCAGCGCTGGCAGACGGTCGCCGCCGGCCGGGCCGGTGAGACCGTTCTCTACCAGCTGCGGCTCCGTGAATTCGCCCACCTGCAACGGCTCGGGCTCGACTACTACGAGCGTGAACTCGCCGGTCGGATCATGACCAGGATGACCTCGGACGTGGACGCCCTTTCGTCGTTCCTGCAGACCGGGTTGGTCACGTCCGTGGTGTCGTTGGCGACGTTCGCCGGCATCGCGGTGGTGCTGGTGATCATGGACGCCGGTCTGGCCCTGATCGCGTTCACCGCGATCCCGTTCCTGATCGTTGCCACCATCGTGTTCCGGCGGATCTCCACCCGGGCCTACACCGACGCCCGGGAGAAGGTGTCGGTGGTCAACGCCCACCTGCAGGAGAACGTCGCCGGGCTGCGGGTGTCCCAGGCGCTCGGTCGGGAGCAGAGCAACGCGGAGGGTTTCGCAGCGCGGAGCGAGGCGTACCGCAAGTCCCGGATGCGGGCCCAGACCGCGATCTCGGTGTACTTCCCGTTCGTCGCGCTGCTGTCCGAACTGGCCGCTGCGCTGGTCCTCGGAGTCGGAGCGCAGCGGCTGGTCGCGGGCACCGTCAGTGCCGGCACCCTGCTCGCATTCGTGCTCTACCTCGACTATTTCTTCACCCCGATCCAGCAGCTCTCCCAGGTCTTCGACGGCTACCAGCAGGCCAGTGTCGGTCTCCGCCGGATCGGCGAGCTGCTCGACACCCCCACCTCGACCCCACCGGCCGCTGACCCCCGCCCGGTCGCCCGGCTGGCCGGCGACATCCGCACCGATCGGGTCGGCTTCCGCTACGGAGCGGCCGACGACGGGGCCGCTCCGGCGCTGGTCGACGTGGATCTGCACATCCGGCCCGGCAGCACGGTGGCCGTGGTCGGGTCGACGGGCGCCGGCAAGTCGACCCTGGTGAAGCTGATCGCCCGCTACTACGACGTCACCGAGGGTGCGGTGCTGGTGGACGGCACCGACGTCCGCGCGTTCGACCTGCCCGGCTACCGGCAGCGACTCGGTGTGGTACCGCAGGAGCCGCACCTGTTCTCCGGCACGGTGCGCGACAACATCGCCTACGGTCGCCCGGACGCCAGCGACGCCGAGGTCGAGGAGGCGGCGCGCGCGGTGGGGGCGATCACCGCCATCTCCGGGCTGACCGGCGGATTCACCCATCGGATCGACGAGCGCGGCCGAAACCTCTCCGCCGGGCAGCGGCAGCTGGTGTCGCTGGCCAGGGCCGAGCTGGTCGACCCGGACATCCTGCTGCTCGACGAGGCCACTGCTGCGCTCGATCCGGCCGCGGAAGCGGCGGTGCTGGCGGCCACCGACCGGCTGGCGAAGGGCCGGACGACCGTGGTGGTCGCGCATCGGTTGACCACCGCATCCCGCGCCGACCGGATCATCGTGATGGACCACGGCCGGGTGGTGGAGGACGGCACCCACGTGGAACTGCTCGCCGCCGGTGGCCACTACGCACGGCTCTATGCCCAGGCCGGCTGACCGGCCCGCGGCTGCCCGGCGGCGGTGGCGATGGCGGTAGCGCCCGAGCGGGCTGGGTAGCGCGGCCGACCGCCCGACCGACTGCGCAGGGGCACTACGGAAGCGGTTCTAGGCTTCCGGTATGGCCGCCACCTTCCCGGATCTGCTCGACACCGATGCCCTGCTGTCCACTGACGAGCGCGACATCCGACAGGCCACCCGGCAGCTGGTCGACGATCTGGTGCGGCCGAACATTGCGGACTGGTTCGACGCCGGCGTGGTGCCCGCCCGGGCGCTCGCCGCCGAATTCGGCGCCGCCGGCCTGCTCGGCATGCACCTGGACGGGTACGGCTGCGCCGGCGCCTCGGCCACCGCGTACGGCCTGGCCTGCCTCGAACTGGAGGCCGGCGATTCCGGCATCCGGTCGCTGGTCTCGGTCCAGGGTTCGCTCGCCATGTACCCGATCCACCGGTATGGCTCGGACGCACAGAAGGACCGCTGGCTGCCGGGAATGGCGGCCGGCGAGCTGATCGGCTGCTTCGGCCTGACCGAGCCGGACGCCGGTTCCGATCCCTCGGCGATGCGCACCAGGGCAACCCGGACCGCCGACGGCTGGCAGCTGGACGGCACCAAGATGTGGATCACCAACGGCAGCATCGCCGACATCGCCGTGATCTGGGCCAAGGCCACCGACATCGACGGATCCACGAACGTCCGCGGATTCCTGGTCCCCACCGACACGCCGGGATTCCGCGCTCAACCGATTCACCGAAAATTGTCACTCCGTGCATCCGTCACCGCCGAACTGGTCCTCGACGCCGTTCAGCTCGCCCCGGAGTCGATGCTGCCCGGCGCGCGCGGCCTCGGCGGTCCGTTGTCGTGTCTGACGCAGGCGCGCACCGGGATCATCTTCGGTGCGCTGGGTGCGGCCCGGGACTGCCTCACGACCGCCCTGGACTACGCCGCCGACCGCATCGTGTTCGGCAGGGCACTGGCCGGCTTCCAGCTCACCCAGGCCAAGTTCGCCGACATGGTCACCGACTGGAACGCCGCCTACCTGCTGGCACTCCACATAGGGCGGGCCACCGATGCCGGCACCGCGACGCCGCAGATGGTGTCGATGGGCAAACTGAACTCCACCCGGGAGGCGCTCCGGATCGCCCGCGAGTGCCGCACGATCCTCGGCGCGAACGGCATCTCCGGCGACTATCCGGTGCTCCGGCATGCGAACAACCTGGAGAGCGTGCTGACCTACGAAGGCACCGTCGAAGTGCATCAGATGGTGCTGGGTCGCGCACTCACCGGTCTGGACGCGTTCAGCGGAGCGTGACCGTCGGCGCGGATCGTGGTGGAGGACACTCGTCCGTCCGTGCCCGCCCTCCGAACGAGGTCTAGCCTTGACAAGTCAGATGACACCCGAGATTGGAAGAGGCGGAAGCGACAGTGTCGTCAGCCACCGTGCCGGAGTTCGGTCCCAACGACTGGTTCGTCGAGGAGAAGTACCAGCAGTTCCTCACGGACCCGGAAAGCGTCGACCAGATCTGGCGCGAGTACTTCGCAGACAACGCGCGCGCGGCCAAGGCTGAGGCCGACGGCGCGGGTACGGCCGACGGCGCGGGTGCGGCCGACGGCGCTGCGGCTGCCGCTGACGGCGCTGCGGCTGCAGCCGCGCCTCACGCTGCCGCCGCGCCTCCCGCTGCGGCCGTCGACGGCGGTGCCAACGGGTCGGCCAACGGTTCCGGTCAGGCGACCCGCACCCGGCCCGCCGCGGCCATCCCGGCCACCCCACCGCCACCACCACCGCCCGCCCCGCGCGCCGCCGCAGCCGCCCCCGCAGCGCCGGCCGAGTCGGCAGCGAAGCCGGCACCCGCCGCGGCCCCGGCCAAGCCCGCTGCCGCGGCCGCCGTGAAACCCACCGAACCGGCCGCCACGAAACCGGTACCGAAGCGGCCGACGACCACAACAGCAACCCCCGACGACGCCGATGCGGTGCGGGCGGCGAAGGCGGCCAGGACGCCGCAGGTCGCCGACGCCGACACCTCGCAGCCGATCCGCGGCGCCGCCGCCGCGGTGGTCCGCAACATGACCAGCTCCCTCGAGGTGCCGACCGCCACCTCGGTGCGGGCCGTGCCCGCCAAGCTGATCGCCGACAACCGGATCGTCATCAACAACTTCCTGAAGCGCAACCGCGGCGGCAAGGTCTCCTTCACCCACCTGATCGGCTACGCGATCATCCGGGCGGTCAATGACTACCCCGCGATGAACCGGCACTTCGCCGAGGTCGGTGGCAAACCGACGATCGTCACCCCGGCGCACACCAACCTGGGTCTGGCCATCGACCTGCCCGGCAAGAACGGCCAGCGTTCGCTGGTGGTTGTACCGATCCGTGGCACCGAAGGCATGACCTTCACGCAGTTCTGGTCCGCCTACGAAGCGGTGGTGCGCAAGGCCCGCCGGGGTGAGCTGACCGCCGAGGACTATGCCGGCACCACCATCTCGCTCACCAACCCCGGAGGCATCGGCACCGTGCATTCGGTGCCGCGGCTGATGTCCGCGCAGGGCGCGATCATCGGCGTCGGTGCCATGGAGTACCCGGCGGAGTTCCAGGGGGCCAGCGAGCAGACCCTGTCCGAACTCGGCGTGTCCAAGATCATGACGTTGACCTCGACCTACGACCACCGGATCATCCAGGGTGCCGAGTCCGGCGAATTCCTGAAGCGGATCCACGGCCTGCTGCTCGGCGAGGACAACTTCTACGACGACGTCTTCACCTCGCTGCGGCTGCCCTACGAGCCGGTGCGCTGGGTCCAGGACATCAGCGTCGGTCGCAACGGCGCCGTCGACAAGACCGCCAGGGTGCTGGAGATCATCGACGCGTACCGCACCCGCGGGCATCTGATGGCCGACACCGACCCGCTGAACTACCGGCAGCGCAAACATCCCGACCTCGACGTACTCTCCCACGGACTGACCCTGTGGGACCTCGACCGGGAGTTCCCGGTCGGTGGGTTCAACGGCGCCGAGTTCATGAAGCTGCGCGACATCCTCGGCGTGCTGCGGGATTCGTACTGCCGCACCACCGGCGTCGAGTACATGCACATCATGGACCCGGTGCAGCGCAAGTGGATCCAGCAGCGGGTCGAGGTGCGGCACGAGAAGCCGACGGTCGACGAGCAGAAGTACATCCTCAGCCGGCTCAATGCTGCGGAAGCCTTCGAGACCTTCCTGCAGACGAAATACATCGGGCAGAAGCGGTTCTCGTTGGAGGGCGGCGAGACCGTGATCGCGCTGCTGGACGCAGCGCTGAACAAGGCCGCCGAATACAACCTCGACGAGGTCGTCATCGGGATGGCGCATCGCGGCCGGCTCAACGTGCTCGCCAACATCGTCGGCAAGCCCTATTCGCAGATCTTCCGCGAGTTCGAGGGCAACCTGGATCCCGGCCAGGCGCACGGTTCGGGCGACGTCAAGTACCACCTGGGAGCCGAGGGCAAGTACGTGCGGCCGTTCGGCGACGGACAGGTGGACGTCGCGCTGGTGGCGAATCCGTCGCACCTCGAGGTCGTCGACCCGGTGCTCGAGGGAGTGGCCAGGGCCAAGCAGGACCTGCTCAACCGGGGCGAGGGCGGTTTCACCGTCATGCCGGTCGCGCTGCACGGTGATGCGGCGTTCGCGGGCCAGGGCGTGGTCGCCGAGACGCTGAACCTGTCGCTGCTGCGCGGTTACCGCACCGGCGGCACGGTGCACGTGGTGATCAACAACCAGGTGGGCTTCACCACCGCGCCCGAGCACTCACGGTCCAGCGAGTACTCCACCGACGTCGCCAAGATGATCCAGGCGCCGATCTTCCACGTGAACGGCGACGACCCGGAAGCGGCCGTGTGGGTGGCCAAGCTCGCGGTCGAGTACCGGCAGACGTTCGGCAAGGACGTCGTCATCGACATGGTGTGCTACCGCCGCCGCGGCCACAACGAGGGTGACGACCCCTCGATGACGAACCCGTTGATGTACCAGATCATCGACGGCAAGCGTTCCGTCCGGAAGATCTACACCGAGGCGTTGATCGGCCGCGGGGATCTGTCTCCCGAGGACGCCGAGGAGTCCATGCGCGACTACCACACGCAGCTGGAGCGGGTCTTCAACGAGGTCCGCGAACTGGAGAAGGGCATCGCGATGCCCTCCCCGTCGGTGGAGGCCGAACAACCGATCCCGCAGAAGGTGGAGACCTCCATTCCGCTCGCGTCACTGCACAAGATCGCCGACGCGCATCTGGAGTACCCGGAGGGTTTCACCCCGCACCCCAGAGTGAAGACGGTGCTCGAGCGCCGGGTCGAGATGTCCCGCAACGGCGGCATCGACTGGGCGTTCGGCGAGCTGCTGGCGTTCGGGTCGATCGCGATGGACGGCCGGCTGGTCCGGCTCGCCGGGCAGGACTCCCGTCGCGGCACCTTCGTACAGCGGCACGCCGCCCTGATCGACCGCAACACCGGCTCGGAATGGGTTCCGCTGCAGCATCTCTCGGATACCCAGGGTAAGTTCCTGTCGTACGACTCGGCCCTGACCGAGTACGCCGGCCTCGGCTTCGAGTACGGATACTCGGTGGCCAACCGGGAAGCCCTGGTTGTCTGGGAGGCCCAGTTCGGCGACTTCGTCAACGGCGCCCAGTCGATCACCGACGAGTACCTGTCGTCCGGGGAAGCCAAGTGGGGCCAGCAGTCCGGCGTCGTGCTGCTGCTGCCACACGGCCACGAGGGGCAGGGGCCGGACCACACGTCCGGTCGGATCGAGCGGTTCCTGCAGCTCTGCGCGGAAGGTTCGATGACGGTCGCGGTGCCGTCCACCCCGGCCAACTACTTCCACCTGCTCCGTCGGCACGTGCTCGATGGCGTGCACCGTCCGATGATCGTCTTCACCCCGAAGTCCATGCTGCGCAACAAGGCTGCCGTCTCTCCGGTCGATGCGTTCACCTCGGGCCGGTTCGAATCGGTGCTGGCCGACAACACCATCGACCCGGCCGGGGTGCGCAAGATCGTGCTGACCTCCGGCAAGCTGTACTACGAGTTGGACGCCTACCGGCAGGCGCACGGCATCAACGACACCGCGGTGATCCGGATGGAACAGATCTACCCGGTCCCCCGGCGCAAGCTGCTGCACGTCCTCGAAGGGTACCCACAGGTCACCGACTTCCGGTGGGTGCAGGAGGAGCCGGCCAACCAGGGCTCCTGGCCGTTCCTGGCGCTGGCCTTGCCGGAGATGCTGCCGCGGCTGCAGGGCATCAAGCGGGTGTCGCGTCGGGCGATGGCTGCCCCGTCGGCCGGGTCGCTGCGTGTGCACGAAGTGGAGCAGGCCGCGGTCATCGCCGCTGCGTTCGCCGACTGATCGCGGGAACCCGGTCGCTGCAGGTGGTTCGCCCGCACCCGGGTGCCGGGGCCGGTTAACGCCCGATTAATGCACGGCAGCGACCGTGAGCGTGCCACCGATTCCCGGCGGCCGAGGGCGCCAGCCCCCGACGCTCACCCAAGGAGTACCCAGATGCCCACCGTCAGCACCCCGAACCTCACCCTCACCGAAAGCGAAGGGAGGGTCACCATCCGAGTCCGCTACACAGCGACCTTCAACAAGTTCGACCGCCAACTCTCCGGCCTGGGAAAGACCTGGCACTCGCACATCACCGTGCACGACTTCGACGGCGGCTCCGATGTCGGCGCGCAACTCGTCGACTTCACGCCGCGACACGGGTTCCCGGTCACCGTCGGCAACAGCGACCAGGCACTTCCGGGTGACGAGTCGTTCACCGTCAACCGGGACGTTCTCCGCGGAGACACCGACGGCACCGACGAGCTGAAGGCCAACGTCAGGATCCACTCGGAGCAGACCGTCGAGGAATTCACCGACGATGCGATCAGCGATCAGGAAAATCTGACCAGCTGACCCATCAGGTCGGCCGGTCCCGACCACCCGGGCCCACCTGGCCCGGGTGATCGGCCGGCAGGCCGCATCCGTCCCGCCGGCTCGCACCGGCCGGCCCGGACTGCCCCCCGCGCTGCCCCTTCGGCCCTTGCCGGTCGACCCCCGGCACCAGACCCTGGGAAGCTGGAGGTGACCATGGGCCCGCCTGCGCGTCGCACTGCGCCGCCGGCAGTACGCATCCGCCCACCGACCCGCGGTAACCACCGCGCGCCGCGACCGGGCGACCCTGCGACGCCGGCCGACGCTGTCCTCGGCATGCAACAGGCGGCCGGGAACGCGGCAACCACCAGTTGGCTCAGCACCGTCCAACGGGACGGCAACGGCGGGCCGCCCTCGCCATTCGTCCTGAACGGCGCCGCGCCGACCGACGTCATCGGGGGACCGTTTCCGCCCGGCACGCTGCGCGAGTCCGGCGGGTTGAGCGTCACCCAACGGGACGCGCACCATGTCGAGATCACTTACGGCGACTCCTGGGTGCGGCTCGACTCGTCCCCCGGCGACGTCTACGCCTTCTCGGTGGGGCCGCCGATCGCCGGACCGACCAAGCCGACGCCGCCGCTCGGACCGCTGATCGACCTCTCCGAGCCGGCGAAACCTGAACTTCCGCAACGCCTGGTGCGGGTCTCGTCGACGACGTCCATCGTCGACCAGCACATCGACGAGACGTCACGGGTCGCGCCGCTCGCGGTGCAGAGCCGGATCGTGAGCGCCGCCGAGGTGCGCGATTCCCACCCCGATCTGATCGGCGGCTGGTCGGAGGTGATCGAGAACCAGGAGGCCGACCACGCCCAGTTGCAGCTCGAGGACTCGATGATCCGGATCGAGGCACCCGCCAACGCCGACGCCGAGGGCGAGCCGGGCGCGGGCAGCGGCCATCCCCCGTTCGCCTACTGGATCGACCCGGAGTGGACCGGCCCGCGCAACGACCAGCGACGGGTGACCATCGTGGCGGCGCCAGGAGTTCGGGTGCGCACCGGTTCGCCCGCGCACGCCCCGCTGATCGTGTACGGCCGGTCGTTGAGCCACGACGTGGTGCGGGTCCCGCACCGGGCGCTCATCCCGCAGCAGGGCAGCCGGATCTCCCTCGATCAGTTCGTCGGCGTTGAGACGGTGGACCCACGCGCGGCGGAATCACCGCCGGTCTTCCCCGGTCTCGCGACGCCCGCCGACGCCGAGCCGCATAGCGAGGCGATCAACATCGGGACCGGCCTGGCCGGAGTGTCCATCGTGCATCCGTGGAGCGAGGCCCGCGTCTCACTGCGTCCGAACGATCCGGAGGTGGGCGCGGCCTATGCCTGGCAGGTGCTCGCGCCGGTGGACGGCCGACCCGGCGAGATCCGGGTGGTGGTCGGTCCCGGAGTCACCGTGTCGGTCGCCGAGCCGGTACCCAACCGGCTCCGCGACCATGACGGGCGCCCGACCATGACGCCGAAGGCGGGCGAGGCGACCACGGGCGAGGGACTGAGCGAGCAGTCCTTCGAGTTCACCCTCATCGAGGTCAACGATCCCGCCCGGGTGCCGGTCCAGGGTTCCCCGCTCAACATCGAGTACCTGCTGGGCTTCGGCAGCCCACGGCAGCCCGATCAGCATGCCTGGCTGGGCACGAACGACCTGCCGTACCGGCTGGCCACCGCGGGCTTCGACCTGATCGTCGGACTGATACCGATCGTCGGGCAGCTCTATCTGATCGGCGAGTTCGCCTACACGATGGCGACCGGCCACGACTGGTGGGGCAACGAGGTCGACGACGGCGGCAAGGTGCTGATGGGGGTGGGCGCCGCGCTCAGCCTGATCCCACTGATCGGCGGTCTGCGGGCGCTGCTGACCGGCGGCGCCGAGGCGGCCAAGATCGCCGAGACCGCCGCCCGCTGGGGGATGAGTGTCGAGGAGCTGCAGACCGTGCTCGCCCGGGTCGGCAGCTCGGTCGCCGGCGAGGACGCCGCGCTGGTGCAACGGGCCGTGCGGGCTCTGGAGAAGGGCGGCCGGCTCACCGAGGAAGAGCTCACCTCGCTGCGGTCGATCCTGGGGCGGGTCGGTGCCGGTGGGATGGCATTCGAGGGCATGGCGTTGTCCGCCACCGGGCATCTGGAGCTCGCGCTGGCCTCCGGCGGCACCCCGCTACGCAGCGAGAACTACCTGTCCCAGCTGCTCAGCGAGGTCCGGACGACGGGCAGGGTGTCCGACGACCTGATTGCCCCACTCGCCCGGTCCGGACGCTTCGGCAACGCCGAGGAAGCCGAAATGGCGGTGCGCCAGGCGTTGCGCGATCTGGCCAGGTCCGAGGGTGTTGTTGCCGACGAGACACTGGTGAACGTGGCCGCCCAGAAGTCCGGCGAAGCGGTGGCCCGGGCCCAGGCGGCGGCCGTCGAGGGATCGGTGCCGCAGACCCGCACCCTCTCGGTCACCCAGCCGCAGCTGGTGGCGCAGTACGAACAGCTGGTGAACCAGCGGCTGCCCCAGGTGGTGCAGGATGTCATCGCCGCCCAGCGGCCGACCCCTGGTCGGATCCGGCTGGCGGCCATCCGCCAGCAACTCGATTCGCTGCGCACCCAGGTGGGCAACTCCCAGCGGCTCACCCAGCCGCAGCGTGACCTCGCCAACGACTTGTTGCGGGAGGCGCGCGATCTTGCCCGCGCCGACTTCGACAATGTTCGGGACGCGGTGTGGCGGCGGCTCCGCAATCCCACCCGGAATCCGGATCTGGCTCAGATCGAGCAACGCCTGCGGACAGCAGGCGACGTCCAGGGGCCGCAGACGGGCGCCATGCGGGTGCGGATGGCCGATCCGGGGGGCGCGGCCTCCTACGAGAGCATGAACATCGAGCACCGGGCCCGGCTGTCCGACAATCCCTGGCGGTACAACGATGCCAGCAACCTGCTGCTGAGCGATTCGGCGCAGAACCAGCAGTACCTCGAGGCGCTGCGGCAGTCCGGCAGCGTCTGGCCGACCGACGCCATCGAGGATTTCGTCGTCCGGTTCGGGCTGAACGACCAGGGCATCAACTTCGCGCCGCGCTCGCGGTGACCGGCTGACAGCCCGCGGTCGGGGCCGGGAACGGCCGGTCCGCCGGTCAGAAGGGGCGGAGCCGCAGGAACGCGCCGATGCCGAGCCGGCGGATCGCCCACCGTTGGAACCTGTCGAAGCCGGCGGCCGCCGCCTCAGGGCCGACCACCTCCGGGTGGCCCATGTGCCGCTGCGCACCCTTCCAGACCACAACGCATTCCCCCGCCGCGACCACGTTGCGGACCCAGTTGGTACCGGGCCCCCACGGCAGCGGGATCAGCATCGAAGCGCCGGATCCACGGATCACCACCGGAATCTCGTACGCCGCACCGGACTTCCGCCCGCGATGCCTCACCACCCCCCAGAGCGGGAAGAACCGCCGGCCGGCGAGTGGCCTGGTCCACCCGGCGGTCCGGCTGGCCAGCTTCCACCCGACGCCGGAGGGAACCGTGGCGCCGTGCGTCGACGTCGACGGGCCGGGCCGATCGGAGGCCGCGGGATTCGTCCCGGCTGCGACCGGAGCTGCATCAGAGGTCATGCCGACCAGTCTCCGCACCGGACGAGGATTCCGCTTCCCCGATGCCATGTAGGCGCGATCGACGGAGTTCCGTCATGCCAGGCCGTGTGCGTAGGCGTAGCCGGCCGCGTCGGTCCGGCCGCGCGCACCGATCTTGCGGTACACGTTCACCGCATGACGTTCCACCGTGTGCACGGAAATGCCGAGACCACGCGCGATCTCGGCGTTGGAGTCGCCGGCGGCGATCAGCCGGAGGACCGCCAACTCGCGCGGGGTGAGTCCGTCGGGTGCTCCGGCCGGCGCGGCCGGACCGCGGTCGCCGCCGGCGAGGAAACGGGTCACCAGGTCCAGATCGCGGTCGGGGTGTTCGAAGAACAGGGTCGGTGTCGACCCTTCGAGGATCTCCAGGCGGCCCTGCGGCAGCGCGTCGGCCAGCCGGCGCGACACCTCCACCGGCATCTGCCGGTCGCTCTGCCGATGCACGACCAGGGCGGCCGCCCGCACCCCGGCCGCGAGGTCGGTGACGTCGATCTCCCGCGCGGCGTCGAACAACGCCCGCGCGGTGGTGGGCGTAACCGCGGTGCGAAAGGACTCGGCGATCAGCCGGCCGGATTCGCCGGCCGCCCAACCCATCCAGGCCTGGGCGGCGGACTCGGCGAACAGGTCCCAGTCCTGGTCGATCAGCGACAGCAGCGCCTGGGTCTGCTGCGGGCTCATCGAGTCGCGCAGCCGCAGCGCCCCGCCGAACAGCAGCATTCGACTCACCCGCCCCGGCGACCCGGCGGCAAACGCGATCGACGCGGGCACCGAGTGGTAGTACCCGATCAGCGCCACCTGCCCGCTCGGCGACACCGCATCCACCACCGCCGTCAGGTCGCGCAGCTGGCCGTCCAGTCCCAGCCCGGCCGGATCGATCCGGCGGTCGGAAGCGCCGGTGCCGCGGCCGTCGTAGAGCACCAGTCGGAAGGATTCGGCCAGCCGCAGATAGGCCTGCCGGAGCATCGGCACCCGCCACTGCGCGACCAGATTCCCGAGCGAGGGCATCCACACCACCGTCGGCCCGGTCTGCCCCACGGCCAGGTAGGCGATCGTGACGCCGTCCCCGGTCCGGGCGTACTCCAGTGGCGGTCCGGGATGCACCCATCGAGTATCCGCCCGTCCGTATCCGCCCTGCCCGCGACGCCGCCGGCGGCGACCCGGCGCTCCGGGCGGGCGGCCCGCTGACCCGGCCGATCCGTCGGGTCGCGGACCCATTGCGATCACTGTGTGTAGTCGGTCCGCTGATCGGTTCTCGGGGACCCGAACCGCCAGATGATCATGACGCCGCTCATGATCGGCGCCGATGCCCTCAAAAGTTCCATGCCGACGCACCGAATGCTGGCGCGGGCCGCGACCGCCGACCCAGATGCCCTGCTCTGTCGTGGTTTTCTGACTCCTCGTGGTAGTCGAACGAGCCGAGCAGCCATTCGCCGGTGGTGGCCTGTACATCGTCCGAATGAATTACCAGACATTCATGACAAATATCGATTAGGCAGAGTAAACAGTGCTCGCGCGTCCTTGACACCGTCTTTACATGATCGGAAGTGTTGCCCTGCGTGACCACCGATACCGACCCCGGCCGGTACGCGCACCCCGCGCCGCCGGTGGCAGCCCAAGGAGGGTTCATGAGCACACCTGACGGCCGCCGGCCGTCCGCGCTCTCCCGACTCACAAGGATCGGGAAGCACCGCGCCGCGATCGCCACCGCAACGGCCGCAGCGCTCGTCCTCGCCACCGTCGTCCCGGGCACCGCACAGGCCGCGGCTCCGGTCGGCACCGGCGCGGTCAGCAACGCGTCGACCCCGGAGTCCAAGGGCTCCACCTCGGCCCGCGCGCTCTGCGACACCGAGGTGGCCAAGGGCCACGCCCGGTGCTTCGCGATGGTGCAGGAGGTCAACGGAGCGGTACCGCATGTCGACCTGCCCAACGGGTACGGCCCGGCGGACATCCGGTCGGCGTACGCACTGCCGCCCAACGGCGGCGCAGGCATGGTCATCGGCATCGTCGACGCGTACGACAATCCCAACGCTGCAGCTGATCTCGCATTCTATCGGCAGACATACGGGCTACCCCCGCTGACCGCCGGCCAGTTCCGCAAGGTGGACCAGCGGGGCGGCACCGACTACCCGGACCCGGACGCCGGCTGGGCCGGCGAGATCGCCCTCGACCTGGACGCCGTCACCTCGGTCGCCCCCAACGCCACCATCGTGCTCGTCGAAGCCGACTCGAACGCCTTCGACGACCTCGGCACCGCCGTGAACCAGGCGGTCGCCCAGGGCGCCAAGTTCGTCTCCAACAGTTACGGCACCGGCTACAACAGCACGCCGGGCAGCGGCGAGGACCAGGACATGCTGCCGCTCGAGGCGCAGTACTACAACCACCCCGGCGTGGTGATCACCGCCAGCACCGGCGACGACGACTACGGAGTCAGCTTCCCGGCGTCCTCCCAGTACGTGACCGCGGTCGGCGGCACCAGTCTGGTACCGGACTCCTCGACCCGCGGCTGGTCGGAATCCGTCTGGCACAACAGCTACGGCGGGCCGGGCAGCGGCTGTTCGGTGGTCTTCGACAAGCCGGCCTTCCAGACCGACACCGGCTGCAGCAAGCGGAGCGTCGCCGACGTCTCCGCGGTGGCCGACCCGACGACCGGACTGGCCGTCTACAACACCTATCAGTCGCCAGGGTGGGCCAAGTACGGCGGCACCAGCCTGTCGTCGCCGCTGATCGCCGCCACCTACGCGCTGGGCGGCAGTCCGGTTGCGGGTTCGTACCCGAACAGCTACCCGTACTCGGCGGCCGCCGGCGCCCTCAACGACGTCACCGCCGGCACCAACGGCACCTGCACGCCGAGCTACCTCTGCACCGCAGGGACCGGCTACGACGGCCCGACCGGGCTGGGGACGCCCAACGGAGTCGCCGCGTTCGCGGCCGGACCGCGCGGCGAGGTGTCCGGCAAGGTCACCGACGTCACCACGGGTGCCGGGATCGCCGGGGCGACCGTCGCGGTCGGCACCGGAGACACTGCAGCGCAGGCCATCACCGCCGCCGACGGCACCTACGAGGTCAGCATCGCACCCGGCGCCTACCCGGTGACGGTGACCGCGTACGGCTACCGGACGGCCACTGCCGGACCGGTAACGGTGACCGACGGCGGCACCGTCACGCTCAACATCAGGCTGCGTTCCGTTCCGTCGCACACGGTCAGCGGTCGGGTCACCGACGGGTCCGGCCACGCCTACCCGCTGTACGCCCGGATCGACGTCACCGGCGCACCGGGCGGACCGATCTACACCGATCCCTACACCGGCCAGTACTCCGTCGACCTGCCGCAGGGCGCGACGTTCACCCTGACGGTGACCTCGATGTACCCGGGATACCTGCCCGGCACCTCCACATTCCGGGTCGGTTCCGTCGACCTGGTGCGGGACATCAAGCTGAAGGTCGATCCGAACGCCACCGCGGTCGCCGGGTATTCGATCAAAGCCACCGGCACGTCCCAGACCTTCGATACGACCGCAACTCCGGCGGGCTGGACCGTGACCGACGCCGGTGACCTGCCGGGTTGGGTCTTCACAGATGTGAAGCCGCGCGGCAACCTGACGGGCGGCAGCGGCGGCTTCGCCATCGTCGATTCCGATGCCTCGGGCACCGCGAAGACCCAGGACACCTACCTGACGAGCCCGATCACGGACCTCGCCCTGGCGACCGCACCCCTCTTGGAACTCGACACCTACTACCGCGGCTTCAGCAACTCCAAGGGCGTCATCGAGGTCTCCGGCGACGGCACCACGTGGACCCCGGTCTGGACGGCGACGACGGCCACGGTCTCGGGTCACCTCAAGATCGCTCTCCCGGACTCCGCGAAGACCGCCACCGCGCGGGTGCGCTTCCACTACACCGGTCACTTCGCCTGGTGGTGGGAGGTCGACAACGTCTTCGTCGGCACCAAGAAGTGGGTGCCGGTGCACGGCGGGTTGGTGGCAGGGCGGGTCACCGACGCCAATACCGGATCTCGGCGTCAACGGCGCCACCGTCACCTCTGCTGAGAACCCCGCCGTTCAGGGTTCTTCCGCGCCGACCTCGGACCCGGCGATCGGGGACGGCTTCTACTGGTTCTTCTCGCCGCTGACCGGGAGCCACCCGTTCACCGCGAAGAAGGGCGCCTACGGCCCGGTGACCAAGCCGGTCAACGTCGGCGCCAATGCGACCACCCACGCGGACTTCTCGCTCCCGGCGGGCAAGGTCGGCGTGCTGCCCGGCGACATCTCGGCCACGCTCGCCTGGGGCGCGTCGGCCAGCACGAACCTCACCCTCACCAACACCGGCGGGCTGCCGGCGACGGTGAAGCTCGGCGAGCAGTCGGGCGGTTTCGTGCTGCAGAGTCGCAGCCGGGCGCCGGTGACGGTGATTGCCGCTCGGACGTCGATGCTTTCGGCGGCGGCAGCAGCGAGCAAGGCCCACGTGCGGTACGACGAGACCGCTGCGCAGGCACCGTCGCCCAGCGCCGATGCCTGGCTACCTGCGGCCGACTATCCGACGGCGATCCAGGACGCCGCTGGCGGCCACGGTTGACGGCGTCCTCTATTCGGTCGGCGGCTACACCGGTGCCGACGACACGAAGGCGCTCTACGCCTACGACGCCGAGAGCGGGGCCTGGGCGCAGAAGGCGGCGGCCGCCGACACCCGCGAGGCTGCGGCGGCCGCTGGATCGGCGGCAAGCTCGTGGTCACCGGTGGCTGGGGAGCCGGCGGATCGCCCGACGGCAAGACCGAGATCTACGCTCCCGCCGGGGATTCCTGGTCGGTCGGGGCCGCCAATCCGAAGCCCCACGCCGGCGCCGGCCGGGCCGTCCTGAGCGGCAAGCTCTTCGTCATCGGCGGTTGCAGCGCAACCGCCTGCGGCAGCACCGATGTCCAGGTGTACGACGCGAGCGCCGACTCTTGGTCGTCGGCCGGTGCCTATCCGGAACCGGTGGCCTGGCAGGCCTGCGGAACCATCGACGGCAAGATCTACTGCTCCGGCGGGACCACCGACGCGAGCAGCATCACCCACGGCTACGTCTACGACCCGGACTCCGATGGCTGGAGTCCGATCGCCGATCAGCCGACCGACCAGTGGGGCGCCTTCAGTACCGCGGCCAACGGCCAGCTGCTGATCGCGGGCGGTGCGATCAGCCACGGCGCCGCGATCACCAACCAGGGGTATGCCTACGACCCGACCTCCGACGCCTGGACGCCCCTGCCCAACCTCAACAAGGCGCTGTACCGCGGTGCCGGGGCCCTTGGGTTCTACGCCGATCGGGGGTAATCCGGGAGGGGCCTTCGTCCCACCCGTCGCCACGGTCCAAGTGCTCCCCGGGTACAACCAGGGTGGCACCGAGGACGTGTCCTGGCTGACCGAGGATCCGACCGGGCTCACCCTTGCCCCGGGCGCCTCGGAGACCGTCTCGGTGACGCTGGACGCCGGTGATCCGTCGATCACCCAGCCCGGCACCTACACCGCCGCGGTGACGGTGACGGCGAACACGCCGTACCCGGCCACCACGATCCCGGTGACCATGACGGTCCAGCCGCCGACCAGTTGGGGCAAGATCACCGGCAAGGTGACCACCGGCGCATCGGTTCCGGTCGCCGGGGCGACGGTGCAGATCGACAGCTGGGCAACGGGCTACACCCTGACCACCGGCATCGACGGCAGCTACGCGTTGTGGCTGGATCAGCGCAACAACCCGCTGACCCTCATCGTGGCCAAGGACGGCTACCGTCCGCAGACCGCGACGGTGACGATCACCGCAGGGGCCACCGTGGTCAAGAACTGGGTGCTGGTCAAGAAGTAGCACGGCGCGGCACGCGCGAACACCCGCGAGAAGCGGCGCCCGGTCCGGACTTTCCCCGGACCGGGCGCCGCTTCTCGGCGCGCCTCACCCGAACGCGGTTCCTCACCGAAGGCGGGTGGACACGGCGAGCCCGCCGGAGCATGCTCGCTGAGCGGTCGGACCGGCGGAGGTGGGCACAACGTGGACGATCCTTACGATCTCGAGCGCTTCGTCCTCGCGCAGGACGCGGATGGCCGCTACGACCGTGCCGTCGGCGAGCTGGCCGCAGGTCGAAAGACCACCCACTGGATGTGGTTCGTCTTCCCACAGATCGCCGGCCTGGGCACCAGCCCGATGGCCCGCAGGTACGCCATCGGCTCGGTGGAGGAGGCCCGGGCGTTCCTCGGGCATCCGGTGCTCGGACCACGGCTGGTGCGCTGTGCCCAGATCGTCGAGGGCACTCCTCGACCGCACGGCCGCGCAGATCTTCGGCGACGTCGACGCGCGCAAGCTCCGATCGTCGGCCACCCTGTTCGCGGCTGCCGCCCCGGAGCAGCCGGTCTTCGGCAGGATCCTCACCCGGTTCTTCGACGGGACGGATCCCGCCACCACGAGGCTGCTCTGACCGGAGCGCCGTGCCCGGCTGCGTGGGACCGGGCCGGACCGGGCACGCTGGAAGCACATGCCCACGGCGTCGGGGCGACCGGTGCCGCCTGACCGCAGGAGGAACACGATGACGACCACCGAAGGTCCCGACCCGGCCGGAGGAGCCGGACGTCGCCGCTTCGATCGCCGACGGATCGGACTCGAACTTCCCCGAGGAGGAGGTCGACCCGCAGGAGCAGCGGCTGGACGCGCTGGCCCCGGCCGACACCACCGCCCTGGACAAGGCGGCCGACGCCATCGACGACGCGAAAGCCGCCGCGCAACCGGTACGACACGCGCAGCGCGACGACGTCGACGGGTGAACCGGTGTCTGTCCCGACGTTCCGACAGGTCGTCCTCGACTGCACCGACGCGCGATCGCTGGCCGAGTTCTACCGGGAATTCCTCGACCTGCGCTACCGGCCCGGCGACGAGCCGCCCGCCGACGGCGGGCCCGACGAACGCGGCCGGGACTGGCTGGTGCTGCGGCAGCCGTCCGGGGGTATCCAGCTGGCCTTCCAGCAGGTGGCGGTGCTGCACGCGGCCACCTGGCCCGACGACGGGGTGCCGCAACAACTGCACCTCGACCTGACGGTGGCCGGTGTCGCCGAACTCGACGAGCAGGACGAACGGGCTCTGGCGCTGGGCGCTCGGCTGCTGCTGGACCGGTCCGACGATGCCGAGGAGCCGCTGCGGGTGTACGCGGACCCGGCGGGCCATCCGTTCTGCGTCTTCGTCGCACCGCCGACGACCTGAACGCGGGCGCGGGCGCAGCGGACGTCCTGCAGCGGTGAGCCGGACGCCGAGCCGGTGATCGCCGTCACGCAGTTGAGCCGTCCGGCGGGTGGCCGGAATGCCTGCGGGAGCGGGCCGGTTGCACCGGGCGAGGGGCGGGACGGTACCGCCCGGAAAAGACGGTGAGTGTGCAGATCGAGGTGTTCTCGGACGTGGTGTGCCCGTGGTGCTACATCGGAAAGCGCCGGCTCGAGGAGGCGTTGTCGACGTTCCCGCACGCCGACGACGTCAGCGTGACCTACCGGTCGTTCCAGCTCGACCCGACCACACCGGCCAACACCCAGTTGTCGCTGGATGAGCTGCTGGCGTCGAAGTACGGCCGCAGCCTGACCGAGGCGCGGCAGATGAACCAGCGGGTCAGCGATATCGCGGCCACCGTCGGTCTGGACTTCGACCTCGCCATCGCGCACCCCTCGAACACCCTCGACGCGCACCGGTTGCTGCACTTCGCTGCCGCCAACGGCCTGCAGGCCGAGCTCACGGAGCGGCTGATGCGGGCCTACTTCACCGAGGGCCGCCGGGTCGGCGACCACGACGAGTTGGCGACCCTGGCCGCCGAGGTGGGCCTGGACCGGGACGCCGCCGTTGCGGTCCTCGCCGGTGACGACTACGCCGACGAGGTGGCGGCGGATCTGGCGCTGGCCCGCGGCTTCGGCGCCACCGGGGTGCCGTTCTTCGTCTTCGACCGGAAGTACGGCATCTCCGGCGCCCAGGAGACAGCCGTCTTCACCGATGTCCTGGACCGGGCGTGGTCCGAGGCGCAGCCGCTCACCGTGGTGGGCGCGGACGCGGACATCTGCTCCGACGAGAGCTGCGCACCCGCCGAGCGCTGACCGGAGCGGGTCGGGACCGGCGATCCGAGCTCAGACCACCCGTACGCCGCGGCGCCACACCGCGTAGGTGAGGGGCATCCCGACCTGGTACGCCAGATGGTCGGGTGATGGCGCGTCGAGCACGTGCAGGTCGGCCCGCATCCCCGGGGCGAGCGCCCCGACGTCGTCGCGGCGCAACGCCTGCGCCCCGCCGTGGGTCGCGGCGTGCACCGCTTCATCGGCGGTGAGCCCGCACTGCAGTACGCCGAGCGCCACCACCAACGCCATCGACGACGTGTACGACGACCCCGGGTTGCAGTTGGAGGCCAGCGCGATCGTCGCTCCGGCGTCGACCAGCACCCGACCGGGCGCGGCGGGCTGCCGGGTGGACAGGTCGCAGGCCGGCAGCAACGTCGCAACGGTGTCCGACCCGGTCAATGCGTCGATGTCCTCCTCGGCCAAGAACGTGCAATGGTCCACCGAGGCCGCGCCGGCCGAGACCGCGAGCCGGACACCGGGTCCCGCGCCCAACTGGTTGCCGTGCACCTTGAGCAGCAGACCCTTGCGTTCCCCGGCCGCCAGCACCCGACGCGACCTGGCCTCGTCGAAGGCGCCGTCCTCGCAGAACACGTCGATGAACCGCACCGCCGGCGCCACCGCATCCAGCATCGGGCCGCAGACCAGGTCCAGGTAGGCATCCTGATCGCTGGCGAACTCCTCCGGCACCAGATGTGCACCGAGGAAGGTGATGTCGTCGATCCCGGCCTCACGGGCGATCTTGGCCAGCCGCGCCTCGTCGCGGACCGTCAGTCCGTATCCGGTCTTGGTCTCCACACAGGTGGTGCCGTGCTGCGCCATCACCTCAAGGCGTCTGCGGACACCGGCCAGCAGCTCCTCGTCCGACGCCTCCCGGGTCGCCTCGACGGTGACGGCGATTCCACCCGCCTCGTACGGCCGGCCGGCCATCCGCGCGGAGAACTCGGCCGACCGGTCGCCGGCGAACACCAGATGGGTGTGGGAGTCGACCCAGCCGGGAAGCACCGCGCGGCCGCCCAGGTCGACCTCCTCGTCCGCGTCCGGAGCCAGGTTCGCCGGTCCGACCCAGGCGACCTTCTCGTCGTCGATGACCACCGCCGCCTCGGGGACCAGCCCGAGAATCCCCGGACCGGCCTCCGGATCGTTCGTCACCAACGACGAAATGCCGTGCAGCAGCAGCGACCCGGTCATGTCCACGCCCTTTCGATGGCCCGGGCGAGCAGCCGACCCGGATCCCCGAGTCTGACGTGCACGCCGTCCCTGGCCTGTACCCGGCCGCCGGTCACCACAACCGCGACGTCCGCAGCCGAGGCGGCCATCACCAGCTGGGCCGGGTCGGCACCAGCGGTCCGCGCCGAGTCCGTGCGCAGGGCCACCAGGTCGGCCGGCGCGCCGACCGCGATGACGCCCGACGGCGAGCCGATCGCCAGATGCGATGCAACGGTCGCGGCGCGACAGCAGGGCGGCCGGCGGGAAGGTTCCCCGGCGTCCGGTGGCCAGCCGTTCGCCGTACTCCAGACCGCGGGCCTGTGCCAGCGGATCGGTGATCACATGCTGATCGCCGCCCAGCGCCAGCCGGACACCCGCGGCCGCGAGCGCACCGGCTGCCGGCAGCCCGTCGGCGAGGTCGGCCTCGGTGGTCGGGCACACCACCACCGTCGTCGCAGCGTCCCCGAGCAGACGCGACGTCCGCCGTCGTCAGGTGCGTCGCATGGACCGCCGCTGTGCGCGGTCCGAGCGCTCCGGCGTCGGCGAGCAGCGCGGTCGGGGTGCGACCGGTGGCCGCCAGACACGCCTGGTTCTCGGCCGGCTGTTCCGACAGGTGCACATGCAGCACCCGATCCGTGGCCGCCGCCACAATGGTCGGCAACTCGGCGGGCGGGACCGCCCGCACCGAGTGGATGGCCACTCCGACGCGGATCCCGACCGGCAACTCCCCCACCCGGGCCGCCCAGGCATCGGCCGACCCGTCCGAGAATCGTTGCTGCACCGTTCCTACCGGCTCGTCGAAGCCCCCGGCCAGGTACGCCGTGTCCAACAGGGTGACCGCCAGACCGGCCTCGGTCCCGGCGTCCACGGCCGCCAGCCCCATCACATTCGGATCGTCGTAGGGCATCCCGCCCGGACCGTGGTGCAGGTAGTGGAACTCCCCCACCGCGGTGATACCGGCGCACACCATCTCCGCATAGGCCGCCACCGCCAGCTCCCGGAAGGTACCCGGATCCAGCCGTGAAGCCAATGCGTACATGGTGTCCCGCCAGGTCCAGAACGTCCCACCGCGGTCGTGGGTGCGTCCCCGCAGGCCGCGGTGGAATACGTGGGAGTGGGCGTCGGCAAATCCCGGAAACACCAGTCCCGGTAGGCTCTCGTCCGCTGGTCCGCTGCCCGCAGGTTCGATGGCAGTGATCAGCCCTGCGCTGCAATGGATGTCGACCGGAGAGGAGATCGCATCGTCGATCCAGGCCGATCTGCAGCGGTAGACCGTCATGCCGCCAGCAGCTCGAGAGCATCGGCCAGCGCGGTGATGCCGACCAGGCAGTCGGCGGTCTCGGCGAATTCATTCGGCGCGTGCGACACTCCACTGGGATTGCGGACGAAGATCATCGCCGACGGCACCGACCCGGCCAGGATGCCCGCGTCGTGTCCCGCGCCGGTGGGGATGACCGGTACCTGCAGCCGCTCGGCGAGCCGCATCAGCAACATCGGGTCGAAGTCCACCTGGTCGGAGACGGACTCCCGGTGCACCACCACCGAGCAGCCCTCCAGCTCCGCCTCCCCGCGGACCTCGGCGACGATGTCGTCGACCAGTGCTGCGGTCTCCGCGGCACTGCCGTGCCGGACGTCCAGCCAGGCGTCGACCGACGACGCGATCACGTTGGTGCCCCCCGGGATCGGCCGTAGCCGGCCGATCGTTGCAACCGCCCCCTGGTGCCCGGCGATCACCCGGCGGGCAGCGAGAACCGCTGCGGCGGCCGGGATCATCGGGTCGTGCCGGTCGCCGGGCAGAGTGGTCCCAGCGTGGTTGCCCTCGCCGGAGACGGTGATCCGCCAGCGGCCGTGGGCGACGATCCGGGATCCGACGCCGAGGATCGCGCGGGGGTCGGCGGCCTGGAGCAGCCGGCCCTGCTCGACGTGCAGTTCGACGAAGGCCCCGATCATCGCCAACCGGTCCGGGTCCGGACCGAGGTGCCGTGGGTCGAGGCCGGCCCGGCGGGCAGCATCGGCGAGCGAGATGGTGTCGGCATCGTGCAACCGACGGACCTGGTCGGGATCGGCGACGCCGGTGAGCAACCGGGAACCCAGGCACGGCAGGCCGAATCGGCCGCCCTCCTCTTCGACGAAGCAGACCAACGCGACCGGTCGCAGGGGGATCACTCCGCGCAGCCGCAGCTCGTCGACCGCCAGCAATGCGGAGACGACGCCCAGTGGGCCGTCGAAGGCGCCGCCGCCGGGAACGGAGTCGAGGTGCGACCCGGTGACCACCGCGTCCGGTCCCGGAGGGCCCCACCACGCCCAGATGTTGCCGTTGCGGTCGGTCTCCACGTCCAGTCCGCGGCGGATGGCCTGCTCGACGAACCACTCCCGCAACTGCAGGTCGGCGTCGTCGAAACCGTGCCGGGAATAGCCGCCGGTCCGGTGGTCCCGCCCGATGGCGGCCAGGTCCGACCAGGCCGAGGCGAAACGCCCACTCCCCGATGGCCCCGGGGTGACCTTCATGTGGCGGCGCCCGACATGGGCACCGCCAGACCGACCCGCTGGGCAGCATCGTCGGCAATCGGGTACCCCGCGTCCACGTGCCGGAGCACCCCCATCGCCGGATCATTGGTCAGCACCCGCTCCAGCTTGGCCGCGGCCAGCGGGGTGCCGTCGGCCAGCGTCACCTGGCCGGCGTGGATCGACCGACCGATACCGACCCCGCCGCCATGATGGATGGACACCCAGCTGGCCCCGGACGCGGTGTTCACCAACGCATTCAGCAGCGGCCAGTCGGCGATCGCATCCGATCCGTCGGCCATCGACTCGGTCTCCCGGTAGGGCGAGGCCACCGAACCCGAGTCCAGGTGGTCCCGACCGATCACCACCGGCGCGGAGAGTTCGCCGGCGGCCACCATCTCGTTGAACCGCTCCCCCGCGAGATGCCGCTCGCCCGCGCCGAGCCAGCAGATCCGGGCCGGCAGGCCCTGGAAAGCGATCTTCTCCGGTGCCGTGCGCATCCACCGCTGCAGCCCGTCGTTGTCCGGGAACAACTCCCGCACCGCCGCGTCCGTGGCATGGATGTCGGCCGGATCTCCGGACAGGGCCACCCAGCGGAACGGCCCCTTGCCCTCGCAGAACAACGGGCGGATATAGGCCGGAACGAATCCCGGGAAGTCGAAGGACCGCTCATAACCGGCCAACTGCGCTTCGCCGCGGATGGAGTTGCCGTAGTCGAAGACCTCGGCGCCGGCGTCCTGGAAACCGACCATCGCCGCCACGTGGGCGGCCATCGACTCCCGGGACCGGTCGGTGAACTCCTCCGGCTTCGCCTCGGCGTAGTCGTGCCAGTCCGCGAGGTCCACGCCGATCGGCAGGTAGGCCAAGGGGTCGTGGGCGCTGGTCTGGTCGGTGACGATGTCGATCTCGACGCCCCGCCGCAGCAGCTCGGGGACCAGCTCGGCGGCGTTGCCGATCACCCCGACGGACAACGCTTTCCGGTCCCGTTTCGCCGCCAGGGCCAGCTCGACGCCGTGCTCGAGCGACTCGGCGACGACGTCGAGATACCGTGTCCGCACCCGCTTCTCGGCGCGGGTCGGGTCGCACTCGACGCACAAGGCGACCCCGCCGTTCAGGGTGACGGCGAGTGGCTGGGCCCCACCCATGCCGCCGAGACCGGCCGTGAGCGTGAGTGTTCCGGCCAGGGATGCGCCCTGCGACGGCGCGCCCGCCGCACCGGCCAACTTCGCGGCCACAGCGGCGAACGTCTCGTACGTGCCCTGCACGATGCCCTGCGATCCGATGTAGATCCAGGAACCGGCGGTCATCTGCCCGTACATGGTCAGACCGAGGGCCTCCAACCGACGGAACTCCGGCCAGGTGGCCCAGTCCGGCACCAGGTTCGAGTTGGCGATCAGCACCCGCGGGGCCCATTCATGGGTGCGCAGGATCCCGACCGGTCGGCCGGACTGGACCAGCAGTGTCTCGTCCTCGGACATGTCGACCAGCGAGGCGCAGATCGCGTCGAAGGATTTCCAGTCCCGGGCTGCGCGGCCGGTGCCGCCGTAGACAACGAGGTTGTCCGGGTCCTCTGCCACCTCGGGATCCAGGTTGTTCTGCAGCATCCGTAGCGGGGCCTCGGTGGCCCAGGATTTCGCCTGCAGCGTGGTGCCGCGGTTGGCCCGCACCGGGCGGGCTCCGGGAAGTGCACTCATCGGGGCTCCTTCACAGGGAGGGCGGACGCCGCGGCGGACAGCGAGCCATCAGCGAGAAGGTCGACGACGGCATCGATTTCCACGGCCAGATGACGATCCGGACCGGGCCCGGCCACCCGCGTGCGGATGACGTCGCGGACAGCGCCGGTGACGGGCGCAGGCCGGAGCGGGGCCCGAAGATCCAACGCCCGGGCGGCGGTGAGGAACTCGATTGCCAGCACCCGGCGCAGCGCGTCCACCCCGCGCCGGAGCTTGCGGGCCGCGTGCCAGCCCAACGAGACGTGATCCTCCTGCATGGCCGACGACGGAATCGAGTCCACCGAAGCCGGCACCGCCAGCCGTTTGAGCTCGGCCACCATTCCGGCCTGGGTGTACTGCGCGATCATGTGCCCGGAATCGACGCCGACCTCGTACGCCAGGAACGGCGGCAGACCGTGCGATCTGGCCGGGTCCAGCATCCGGTCCGTGCGACGTTCCGAGATCGAGGCGACGTCGGCGATCGAGATCGCCAGGAAGTCCAGCACCGCGGCCACCGGTGCGCCGTGGAAGTTGCCGTTCGACTCCACCCGGCCGTCGGGCAGCACCACCGGATTGTCGATGGCCGATGCGAGTTCCCGCCCGGCGACCATCGATGCATGGTCGACGGTGTCCCGGGCCGTGCCGTGCACCGCCGGGGTGCACCGCAGCGAGTACGCATCCTGCACCCTGGTGTCCTCCGGCCCGGCGTGGGACGCGACGATCGCCGAGCCGGCGAGCGCACCGGCGATCCGGGCCGCGCTGATGCCCTGGCCGTACTGCGGTCGCAGCGCGTGCAGGTCGGCCGCGAACACCCGGTCGGTGCCGAGCAGCGCCTCGACACTCATCGCCGCCGAGATGTCCGCCAGGTCAAGAAGTTCGCCGACGTCGTGCAGCGCCAGTAGCAGCATGCCCAGCATGCCGTCGGTGCCGTTGATCAGGGCAAGGCCCTCCTTCTCGGCCAACACCACCGGGGCCAGGCCGGCGGCGGCCAGCGCAGCCGCAGCGGGGCGCCGCCGATCGTCGACGTCGATCACCTCGCCCTCGCCGATCAGCGCGAGGGCGACGGTGGCCAACGGGGCCAGATCGCCGGAACAGCCCAACGATCCGTACTCCGGCACCATCGGGGTGATGCCCGCGTTCAGCAGTCCGGCGAGCGCTGCGGCAGTCGCCGGCCTGACCCCGGTCCGTCCGGTGGCCAACGTAGAGAGCCGCAACAGCATCATGGCGCGCACCACCTCGGTCTCGACCGGGGTGCCGGTGCCCGCCGCGTGCGACCGGATCAGCGATGTCTGCAGCGCGGCCCGCCGGTCAGCAGCTATGTGGGTGGTGGCCAGCGCCCCGAACCCGGTGGAGATGCCGTAGTGCGGCGCGGAGTCGCCGGCCAGCGCCTCGACCACCGCCCTGGACACCGCGATCGCCTGCTGGGCAGCGGCGGCCATGGCCACCGGAGCCCGGTGCCGGGCGACCGCGACCACCTGCTGAGGTTCGAGCGGGCCGACGTCCACCACCACCTGCTCCGGGACCGCGGCGGAGCGGGCGGTGGCACCGAGCGGAGTGTCATGCACAGTCACCACGACATTGGACCACCGTTTCCCCGACCCGCGCCGGACGGCCGTCCAGCGGTTTCGCCGGCTCAGGCCGCGGGGACCGCGCCGGCCGCAGCCGCGGCAGCCGCGATCTCGCCGGCCAGTCCGATGTCCTTCGCAGTGACGCCGCCGTCTGAGTGCGTCGAGAGGGTGAAGACCACGGTGTCGTAACGGATGTCGATGTCCGGGTGGTGCCCGGCCCGTTCCGCCGCCACCGCCACCGCGTCCACCAGGGCGATCGCGGCCGGAAAGGTCGGCGCCCTGTAGGTGGCGACGATGGAATCGTCTCCCGAGCGGTCCCAGCCGGGCAGGCCGGCCAGGCCGTCGGCGATCGCGGTGCTGTCCAGGAGTGCGCCCATCGCTCCACGCTGGCCCTGCAACCCGGCCGGCGTCAAGGGCCGGCCGCGATGGTGCTACCGGCGACTGCCGGCCAGCACGCTCCCGGCGGCCACGGCGTCCGGGTCGACCGGCTCGTCGGCAGCGGTGCCCACCGGGTCGGCCTCGACTGCATCCGCCGATTCAGCCAGCAGTTCGACTCCGGTGGCGGTGCCCAGCGGGCGCTCCTTCAGCAGGGCGACGGCGACGATGGCGACGATCGCGAGCACTCCGGAGATCGCGAACAGCTCGGCGACGCCACCGGCGAACGCGTCGGCGATGACGCCCCTGAGCGGCTCCGGGAAGCTGCGCACCGCCGCCGGTTCCGGCAGCCCACCGGCCAGGTTCGCCAGCTGCGCCGGCGGAACCTGCTGCGCCACAACACCCTGCGCCGTCAATGCACTGACCCGGCTGCCCAGCACGGCGCCCAGCACCGACACACCGACGGCCCCGCCGAGGGTCCGGAAGAACGCGACGGTGGCGCTGGCGGCGCCCATTTCGTGGATCGGTACCTCGTTCTGGACGATCAGCACCAGGTTCTGCATCAGCATGCCGGTGCCGGTCCCGACCAGGGCCAGGTACACGCCCATGATCAGGAACGGGGTGTGCGCGTCCAGCGTGCCCATCAGGCCGAAGCCACCGCTCATCAGGACGGCACCCAGCAACATCCAGCGCTTGTAGTGACCGGTCCTGCTGATCACCTGCCCGATCACGGTGGACGCGAGGAACATGCCGAGCACCTGCGGGATCGTGAGCAGACCGGCGCCGGTCGGGGTCTGCCCCCGGGACAACTGCAGGTACTCGCCGAGGAACACCGAGGACCCGAAGAGCGCGATGCCCACGACGATCGAGGTGACCACCGAGATCACCACAGTGCGCTTGGCGAACAGGTGCAGGGGAATGATCGGCTCGGCGGCCCGACGCTCGGCCCAGATCGCCAGTCCGAGCAGCAACAGCGAACCGAACAGCATCGCCGCGCTCGGGGCGGACACCCAGTCGAAGGTGGTGCCGGCCAGTGAGATCCAGATCAGCAGCCCGGATACGCCGGTGGTGATCAGCGCAGCGCCCAGGTAGTCGATCCGTACCCGGCGCTTGATCCGCGGCAGGTGCAGGGTCTTCTGCAGCACGGTGATGGCGATCGCAGCGATCGGAACGCCGATGAAGAAGTTCCAGCGCCAGCCGAAGTTGTCGGTGATCACGCCACCGATGAGCGGGCCGGCCACCATGGCCACACCCATCACCCCACCGAGGAAGCCCATGTAGCGGCCTCGCTCGCGGGGGCTGATCAGGTCGGCCATCACGATGGTTGCCAGCGCCGTCATCCCGCCGGCGCCGAGGCCTTGCAGCACCCGGAAGCTGATCAGCATCTCGGGGCTGTGGGCCAGCCCGGCCAGCGACGAGCCGACCACGAAGATCACCAGCGACAGCTGCACCAGCAGCTTCCGCGGCATCAGGTCGGCGAGCTTGCCCCAGATCGGGGTGGACACCGTTGTCGCGAGCAGGGTCGCCGTCACCACCCAGGTGAAGGCGGACTGGCCTCCGCCGATGTCGGAGACGATCACCGGCAGCGAGCTGGAGACCACGGTCGAGGACAGCAGCGTGACGAACAACCCGAGCAGCAGCCCGGACATCGCCTCCAGCACCTCACGGTGTCGGCTGCGGCCGTCGGGCGATCCCGTCGGGGCGGGCGTCGGGCTGGGTGCCGGAGTGCCGGCAGAAGCGATCTGGGTACTGCGCGTGGTCATCGGGTTTCCTTCTGGACAGATGTGCAGGCCGGCAGGAACTGCGGCTGCGGGGTCAACGCTGGGGTTTGCGTGCAAGTGCTGGCGGCCCTGCGGGTCAGCGGGCGGTGGCGCCGACCGGCGCGCCGAGTGCCCGGTCGAGGCCGTCGTTGAGCCGATCGAGTCGGACGGCCAGATCGGCCACGTCCGTCGTGGACCAGCCGGAGAGTGCAGCACCGATCAGATCGCCTACTTCTTCCCGGTAGCGGCGGAGGTATTCCAGACCGGCCGGGGTGAGCACGACCAGGTGCGACCGGCCGTCGGCCGGGTCGGTCCGGCGGATCACCACGCCGTGCTCCTCGAGCTCGGCGACCAGCCGACTGGCCACCGACAGGTGGCAGCGGGATGCCTGGGCCAGGTCGCCCACCCGGGCCGGTCCGTGCTCGGCGAGCCGGTCGAGCAGGTGGGCGGTGCCTGCGGGCAAGGTCAGCCCGGCTGCGCCGAGCCGACGCCAGACCGCGCGCTTGGCCGCCATCAGCCGTTGCAGCCCGCCGATCAGCTCGCGTACCGCCTGCTCGTCCATGCCCACTCCATTTCGTTGCTCTAAGCAACCTTATATCTCATGCTTGCCACAAGCAACTAGTTGCCCTGTGACCTCGATCGCCCCGCGCGGATCCCGAACCCGGCGCCACCGGGTGCATCCCTGCGCAACCCGGCGGTCGTAGTGGGAGTGACAGGCAATCCCCACCGGAAGGAACCAACCGATGAAACGTGCCCTCGCCCTCCTGGGATCCGTCACCCTCGCGCTGGCCGCAGTCCTGACGTTCGCGGGTCCCGCGTCCGCAGCGGACACAGCCAGCGTCAGCGTGGTCCACGGGATCCCGAACACCCCGGTCAACGTCTTCGTGAACGGAAAGTCCACGTTGGCCGACTTCAAGCCCGGCACGGTCGCCGGGCCGCTCGAGTTGCCCGCCGGCACCTACGACGTCACGGTGTTCGCTGCAGACAACACCAAGGGCACCGGCACTCCGGTGATCGAGGCCAAGGCCACCGTCAAGGCCGGCGACAACGTCACCCTGGTGGCCCACCTGACCGCGGACGGCACGCCGACCATCACACCGTTCGCCAACGACACCTCGCCGATCGCCGCCGGCGACGGCCGACTCGTCGTCCGGCACACCGCGGCCGCGCCGGCCGTCGACGTCCGGGCCGACGGCAAGGTCGCCTTCAGCGATCTGACCAACCCGAACGAGGCGAAGGCCGACCTGCCGGCCGGCACCATCAGCGCCGACGTGGTGCTCGCCGGCACCGACACCGTTGCCATCGGCCCGGCAGACGTCACGCTCACCGCCGGGGACGCGACGATCGTGTACGCGATCGGTTCCGCGGCCGACAAGACCCTCGGCGTCGTGGTCCAGACCATCAGCGGCCTCGGTGCCGCGCCGGCCGGCGTGCCGGCCGGAAGCGGCGGGCAGGCAGCCGACGCACCGATGCCGAGCTGGGTGGTGCTGATGAGCGCTCTCGGGTTGCTCGTGGTGGCCGGCGGCGCGTTCGCGTTGCGCGGCACCCGGACCGGCCAGCGGTAGCAGGCGGTCATGGATCATCGGCGGCAACGGGCGGGCGCGCGTCGGGGCGTGCTCACCGTTGTCGCCGGTGCTGTTCTGGCAGTCGGGGTGCCGGTCGGCTGGGCGTGGTCCGGGTCCGACCCCACCCCGACCGACGTCGCGCCGGGCATGGCGGCGCTGCTCGCCGCCGAGTCCGGAGCGGCAGACACCACCGCCGTGCCGACCACCGCCGTACCGACCACCGCGGCACCGACCACGGCGGCACCCACCAGCGCCGGAAGCGATCGCAGCAGCGATCACCACCACTACACCGTCGCCGCGCACCGCGGCCGCGCCTGCACCTTCGAGCGCGGCGCCCCGATCCATCGCCCGGTCGTCGGTACCCCCCGCGAAGCGCACCAGGACCGCGGCGCCCCGGAGCACTCCATCGAGCGCGGCGCCGATCCCGGCCGGCACCCCGGTGCGGATCCGCATCCTGCAGGTGGGTCTGGATGCACCGGTGGAGCAGGTGGGGGTGGATGATCACGGGGACATGGCGATTCCGGAGCGGGTGGATCAGGTGGGCTGGTACCGGTTCGGGTCGGCGCCCGGCAGCCGCGCCGGCTCGGTCGTCCTCGCCGGCCACGTCGACTCCGCACAGCAGGGCATCGGCGCATTCCGCGAGCTGTGGAGCGCCGACGCCGGCGACACCGTCGTGCTGGACACCGACTCCGGCCGCGAGTTCCGCTACCGGGTGGTCAGCCGCGAGGCCTTCGACAAGGCGGCGGTCCCCCTGTCCGACCTGTTCTCGACCACCGGCGCGCCACGACTCACGTTGATCACCTGCGGCGGTGCGTTCGACAGCAGCATCCGGTCCTACGACGACAACATCGTGGTGACGGCGGTGCCGGCATGACCGACGGCCCGATCACCGAGACCCGGAGCATCCCGGACGACCACGAGCGCCGGCTGGCCGCCGCGTTCAACGGTCCGGATGAATGGGTGCTGCGCGAGGTCTACGACCGGTACGGCGGACTGGTGCACCGGGTGGCGGCCTCGATCCTGGTCGACCAGCGGGACGCCGAAGACGTCACCCAGTCGGTGTTCGTCGACGCCTGGCGCTCGCGGGCGACCTTCGATCCGGACCGCGGCACCCTGGCGGGCTGGTTGCTCGCCATCGCCCGACGGCGGTGCATCGACCGGCTGCGGGCCCGGGAGCGCGAGCGACGCGACGTCGTCACGGTGTCGGCACAACGCAGCGCGTCGGCCGAGACGGTGGACACGGACCGGGTGATCGACCGCATCGTTGTCGCCGACGAGCTCGCCCGACTCGCCGACGGCCAGCGGCACGTGCTCGAACTCGCCTTCTATGACGATCTGACCAGCGGTCAGATCTCGTCACTGACCGGGATGCCCCTTGGCACCGTGAAGAGTCATCTGCGCAGAGGACTGGCGCAGCTACGCCGTCGATGGGAGGTGGACCGTGGAGCATCTGAATGACGAGGACATCGTCCTGATGGCGCTCGGAGAGCCCGGGGTCGCCACCGGTGGCGACCTCGAAGCGCGCGAGCACGTGCACAGCTGCGCGCGGTGCGCCCGCGAACTGGCGGCCTACCGGCACCTGGTCGAGCTGGGTCGAGCCTCCGCCGACGACCGCAACGAGCAACCCAGCGCGCCGCCACCTGCGGTCTGGGGCCGGATCGCCGATGAACTCGGCCTCGGTGTCGGCCACGTCGTTGGCGCGGACCGACCCCGCGAGGACGACGCACCGCCCGATCCGGTGCCTGACGAACCGGCCGAGGGCGGCGGCCGACACGCCGTTGCCGACCGGACAGGTGGGCCGGTGGCTCCGGTACTGCCGTTGCCGACCCGCCGAAGGATGTCCCGCCGCAGTTGGCTGATCGCTGCTGCCGTCGCGGTGCTCGCCGCCGCGGGCGGGATCGCCAGGGGAATCGCGATCGGCCGGAACAATCCGGCAACGTCGGTGGCCCATGGACCGTCCACCGAGTTGGCGCCACTGCCCACCGGCCCGACCGGCGTCCAGGGCACCGCGACGGTGACCACGTCGCCGGACGGCGCGACCCTCAACGTCGACACGCAGCACCTGCCGCTGCGGCAGGGCTTCTACCAGGTGTGGCTGTACGACCAGGTCGCCGACAAGATGGTGCCGGTCGGCACTCTCGGCGGCAACGGGCAGGGCTCGTTCACCCTGTCGCCGTCGATCGACCTGTTGTCGTACAACATCGTCGACGTCTCGGCACAGGACCTCAACGGCGACCCGGCGCACGGCGACAGCGTGCTCCGCGGCACGCTGACCCAGTAGCGGCGCTGGACCTAGAGGGCCATCGAGACGAACCGGCGCAGCAACCGGCCGAACTCCTCGATCTCCCCGTCGGAGAATCCGTCGAGGACGGTGACCATCCAGTCGTGACGGCGGCGACGGGCCATGGCGAACTCGCGCCGGCCGTCGTCGGTGAGCGAGACCAGGGCACCGCGTCCGTCCGCCGGGTCGGCCTCCCGGACCACCAGCCCCAACCGCTCCAACGACCCCACCTGCCGACTCATGGTCGGTTTGCCGACGCCGAAGTACGCGGCCAGGTCGGTGATCCGGACCGGCGCGGCCTCGAAGATGCGCAGCAGGATGGGATAGGCGCCGGTGCCGAGCTCCGGATGGATCTGCCGGGCCGCCTGGGTGGCGCTTGCCCGCACCCTGCCGAACAGCGCGCCGAGCTGCTGCTCGACCATGTCGATGCCGTCGTTGCGGGCCGGCGGTCGGTCGCCGGCTTCCGCCGCACCGGTGTCCACGACCCCGGTGTCCACGAGCCCGGTGTCCACGACCCCGGTTTCCACGACACCGTCGGGGCCGGTGGCAGCGTCGGGCTCGGTCATGGTTGCCTCCTCGGCCCGGACCTGGCGCGCCCGGTCCCGTGGGTGCCGGTAGCGTCGGCCGAGCCTACCCATGGAACGTGCCAACGGAGGAGTCATGGCAGCAGGACGGATCGCCCTGATCCGGCACGGCCAGACCGAATGGAGCGCCAACGGTCGCCACACATCCGTCACCGACCTCGATCTCACCCCCGACGGGGAGGTGCAGGCGCGCGCCGTTGCCGGGCTCCTCGACGGACTGGGCATCGAGCCGATCGCGGTGCTCTGCAGCCCCCGGCGGCGGGCCCGGCGGACGGCCGAGCTTGCCGGGCTGGCCGTCACCGAGGTCGTCGACGATCTCGCCGAGTGGAACTACGGCGAGTACGAGGGCATCACCAGCGCACAGGTGCACGAAACCGTCCCGGGGTGGTCGATCTTCACCTCCGGCGCCCCCGGCGGCGAGTCACCGGCGCAGGTGACCGCGCGGGCCGACCGGATGCTGGAACGGGCCCGCTCGCTGCTCGCCGGCGGTGACGTGGTGCTGATCGGCCACGGCCACATGTCCAGGGTGCTGACCGTGCGTTGGGTCGGGCTGCCGGTGGCCGACGGGGCGTTGGTCGCGATGAGCCCCGCGGCGGTCACCGTGCTGGGCAGGTACCACGGCGAGCCGGCCCTCGAGCACGTCAACGTGGTGCCGTTCGCCCTGCGGGATCTCGGGAATGGCTGACGCCGGGGTCCGCGAGGTGCGCGCGGACGACATCGGCGCGGTGGTGCGGATGGTCCACGAACTCGCCGACTACGAGCGACTGCCGCAGGAGTGCCACCTCACCGACGATCAGCTGGCGGCGGCCCTGTTCGGGCCGGCCCCGGCGTTATTCGGGCTGGTGGCCGAGAACGCCGGCGAGCCCGTCGGGTACGCGCTCTACTTCCTGAACTTCTCCACCTGGGAGGGCGTCCACGGGATCTATCTCGAGGACCTTTACGTCCGACCGGCCAGCCGCGGCAGCGGTCTGGGCAAGGCGCTGCTGGTGGCGTTGGCCGAGATCGCCGTGGCCCGCGGCTACGCCAGGGTGGAGTGGTCGGTGCTGGACTGGAACACCCCGTCGATCGAGTTCTACCGGTCGCTGGGCGCGGTGCCGATGGACGGCTGGACCGTCTTCCGACTCACTGGTCCGGCGCTGGCCCGAACAGGGGCGGGAACCGGCTGATCCACTCGGTGGCCGGCCGGCTCAACAGCAGCAGCCCGGCGCCGATGCCGATGACCGCCACCGGGATGCCCCACGCCGGGCGGCCACTCGACACGGCGAGGTAGAAGCCGACGCCCAGGGTGATGATCTGGATCACGAGCGCCGGCGTGCGTCCCCAACGGCGACCCCTCAGGAGTCCTCCGGCGACCCAGCCGACGCCGGCGGCGAGCACCAGGTAGTAGGCGACCTGGCCGAGCAACTGCCCGGTGTTGGCGGCATTGCCGAAGCCGGAGACGCCGGTGAGCACGCCGATCACCACCAGGCCGGCGGCCTCCACCAGGACCAGACCGGCGGCGACCTTCACCTCCGTCGGCGGCGGTATCGCCACCGGCGGTGGGTCGCTCGGATCGCCCCGGCGGGCAGGCTGGGTCACCCCGTCAGGTTACCGACGGGTTCGCGACCCCTCGTCGGCCACGTAGCATCCCGGTTCGATGCGCGCTCTCCTGATCGTCAACCCGCACGCCACGTCGACAACGGAACGGCGCCGGGATCTGCTGGCGCACGCCCTGGCCGGCGAGCTGGACCTGCGGGTCGAACACACCGCCGGTCGCGGGCACGCCGCTGATCTGGCCGCCGCGGCCGCGGACGAAGGCGTCGATCTGGTCGTTGTGCACGGCGGGGACGGCACCGTCAACGAGGTGGTCAACGGTCTGCTGGCCCGCGGCGTCCGGCCCGACGTGCCGACACTGTCCGTGGTGCCCGGGGGGTCCACCAACGTGTTCGCCCGCGCCGTCGGCATCGCCGCCGATCCGACGGCCGCGACCGAGCAGATCCTGGAGGCGCTGGCCCGCGGCACCGCGCCTCGCACGGTTTCCCTCGGGCAGGCCGGCGACCGGTACTTCACCTTCAACGCCGGCATGGGGATGGACGCCGACGTGGTGGAACGGGTGGAGGAACGTCGCGCCGACGGCAAGAAGATCTCCAACGCGCTGCACGTCCGGCAGGCGGTCGCAGCCTGGTTCGCCGCGGACCGCAAACATCCCCCGTTGACGGTCGAGATCCCAGGCCACGAAACGGTTTCCGGCTGCCACCTGGTCTTCGTGTCCAACGTCGACCCGTGGACCTATCTGGGTAATCGGCCGGTCCGGACGAATCCGGGGACCAGCACCGATGCCGGCCTGGGAGTGTTCGCGGCCACCTCGTTGAACCTCGCCGTGGTGTCCCGACTGGTCACTCAGCTGCTCCGGCCGGGGTCGACGAAGGGCCCACACGGCGGGCACCTGTACCGGGTGGACGATGCACCCAGCGTCACCGTCACCGCCGACCAACCGGTGGGTCTGCAGATGGACGGGGACTACGTCGGCGCCTGGAATCCGGTGGTCTTCACCTCGGTGCCCGGGGCTCTTCGGGTACTGGTCTGAACACTCTCGCGCACACCTGCTCACTGACCGTGCACGGCGTCGTTTCCTGCCTGATGACAGACGTCACCCGAATTCATCCTGTTCTGAATCGTTTTGATCAGGCATCATGAAGGACGACAGGAATTCGGCGATGCTGGCTGCGTGACCTACGTAACCTCTTCGTCATCAACTCTTGACATAGCCGTGTCACATGACAGCATTTCTATGAGCCACGCGAAGTAGACCGGCCGCACGGGGGACACACAGTCCGCACTGCCGCCGACCGACCACTGCTGGTAGCCGACCGCGCTGCCGCGACCGAGGAGAGAATCGACCATGGACTGGCGTCACCGCGCGATTTGTCGCGATGAGGATCCGGAGCTGTTCTTCCCGGTGGGGAACTCCGGACCGGCGTTGCTGCAGATCGCCGAGGCCAAGGCCGTGTGCGACCGGTGCCCGGTCGTCAGCGAGTGCCTGTCCTGGGCTCTCGAGACCGGCCAGGACGCCGGCGTCTGGGGCGGCATGAGCGAGGACGAGCGCCGCTCCCTCAAGCGCCGCCGCGCCCGGGCCCGCGCCCGCAGCAGCCTGTAACACACCCGCACCTCGACACCGCCCCGGCCCGCCTTCCACGCGCCGGGGCGGTCCTGTGTGCGGCCTGGCCGGGACCAAGGTCCTGCCGGTGTCCCCGGGTGCACGTTCCTCACGCACCGCGTCGACGTGACCCGCACACATCGGACACAACCTGCGGGAGAAGTCGACGCGGTGAGCGGTGGATCCCCGCTGGAGCCCTAGCCGCGGCCGCGCAGCGGGACCCGGATCATCACCTCGGTGCCCGGCGAGTCGTCCCGACGGCGCATCCCGATGGAACCGGACAGCTCGGCGTCGATCAGCGTCCGGACGATCTGCAGGCCGAGGCCGGTGGCCCGCTCCAGCGAGAAGCCGGTCGGCAGGCCGCGGCCGTCGTCGAGCACCCTGATGTCCAGCGATTTGGCCGACCGCTCCACGTTGATGGTGATCTGGCCGCCGGTCGCCCCGCCGACGTAGCCGTGCTGCACCGCATTCTGGACGACCTCGGCGAGCACCATGATCAGCGGTGACGCCAGCTCGGCCGACAGGGTGCCGAACGATCCCACCCGGCGGGCCCTGGCGTGCGTCTCCGCGGCCGCCACGTCGGAGATCATCGGCACCAGCCGGTCGACGATCTGATCGAGGTCCACCCGGTCGTCGGGCGAGGTCGACAGGGTCTCGTGGACCAGCGCGATGGACGACACCCGGCGCACCGACTCGTTGAGCGCGTGCCGGACCCCCTCCTCGTTCGACCGGCGGGCCTGCAGCCGCAGTAGCGCGGCCACCGTCTGCAGGTTGTTCTTCACCCGGTGGTGGATCTCCCGGATGGTCGCGTCCTTGCTCAGCAGCGCCCGGTCCCGACGCCGAACCTCGGTGACGTCACGCACCAGCACCAGGGCCCCGGCCGGCCGGCCGGCCGGCCGCAGCGGCAGCGACCGGAACAGCACCGTTGCGCCGCGGGCCTCGATCTCCATCCGCAGGCTGGAGCGGCCCTGGACCGCATGGCTGATCCGGGCCGCCAGTTCGGCGGCGTCGAACGGGTCGCTGATCAGCGTCCTGGTGAGCGGGGCCAGCTGGGCGCCGACCACCTCACCCGCATATCCCAGCCGGTGGTAGGCCGACAACGCGTTCGGGCTGACGTAGGTGACGGCGCCGGTCGGATCGAGCCGGAGCAGCCCGTCACCCGCCCGGGGTCCGGTGTGCATCTCCCCCGGCTGCTCGGGCGGCGGAAACGTACCGTCGGCCACCATCGCGCACAGATCGCGAGCGGCGCCCTTGTACGCGGATTCCAATGCGCTGGGCGCGGCGCCCGCCCGGATCAGCGTGTCCCTGGCGATCACCGCGATCAACGCGTCGGCATGCCGTACCGGGATCACCTCCCGGTTGACCGCGCCGGCGCCGCCCGGGGGGTACTCCCGGCCGGAGACGATCCGTTCCTCCTCCCACGACCGGCGGAGCAGCATGGACGACGGCAACGACACCGGCCGGGCAACCAGATCGTCCGGGTGCGCGGTGGCGTCCGTCGTCGGGCGGACCTGGGCCACGCAGACGAACGCGCCGGGATCGGTGGGCACCCACACCGACATGTCCGAGAACGACAGGTCGGACAGCAGCTGCCACTCGGACACCAGCCGCTGCAGATGGGCGACCGCTGAACCCGGCAGCGTGGTGTGCTCGGCGAGCAGGTCGGACAGGGTGGACATCTACGTCCCCGGCACCGTAGCGCGATGATCCGACCCGATCCGGATGGTCGCGGTCAGGAGATCTCCGCGATCAGGTCGCCCTCCTGGACCACCTGACCCTCGACCACGGCGACCTTGGTGACAGTGCCGTCCACCTCGGCGATCACCGGGATCTCCATCTTCATGGATTCCAGGATCACCAGAGTGTCGCCGTCGGCGATCGGGTCGCCCTCGGCCACCAACACCTTCCACACGTTCGCCACCATCTCGGCGAGTACTTCTTCGGCCATCGCCGGTTCCTTCCGTCTGCTGGACACCGGCCCGGGCAGCCGGGCGGGCGTCGGCGGTCGGGCGCGACCGCGGCCCCATCCAATCACGGCCGCACGATGTCGCGGCGGCTGGACGCGGCTCCGACCCGTGGGATGATGAGCCCAGCCGTGGGCGCGGCCGCCAGCGCGGTCCGGCCGCGGAAAGTCGGCGCCGGTGTCCGGAGCCGGCCCCCGACCAGACCGAACGGAGAGTGCATCATGGGCAAGCGCGCCCGCAAGAAGAAGGCCCGCCGGAAGAACGGCGCGAATCACGGCAAGCGGCCCAACTCCTGAGCCACCGGCCGGACGGGTCGACCCGTCGGGAGAAGCACAGAACCCCGCGAGCGAGCTCGCGGGGTTTCTGCTGTTCGGTCCCGAATTACTCGGTGGGCTCGATGCGCGCTCGGAGAACGGTGGTGCTCACGGTCGTCACGCCGTCGCTGCTGATGGTGGTGGACACGTCGCGCAGCGCCGAGAGCAGCCTCACCTTGAGCTGCTCGGGTGCTTTGTCGCCGCCGCACTTGCGATGCAGCAACGACTTCAACTTCGCGTCGATGCCGGCTTCCTCCAGGCACGGCGAGCAGTCGTCGATGTGCTGCTGGACCACGGCCCGGCGCTCGTCGTCCATCTCGTTGTCCAGGAACAGCCAGACATCTCGCAGCACTTCGTCGCACATGTGAGCTGATGACGGGTCGTCGCAGGCCATCACTGACCCTCCTCGAGGCCGTCCGACGGCGCGGCGTCGACCCGGGCGGTTTCTGCCGGCGCCGGGTCGGACAGCGCCGGATCGGACGGCGCTGGGTCTGTCGCTGCCCGCCGCCTGGTCACGCGCCGGCCGGAGGAAGCCGCGCTCGGTCGCGTAGGACGCGAGCAGCTCCCGCAGTTGCCGGCGACCGCGGTGCAACCGGGACATCACGGTCCCCAGCGGCGTGCCCATGATCTCGGCGATCTCCTTGTAGGCGAAGCCCTCGACGTCGGCGAGGTACACCGCCAGCCGGAAGTCCTCCGGCAACTCCTGCAGCGCCTCCTTGACGTCGCTGTCGGGCAGCCGGTCCAGCGCGTCCATCTCCGCCGACCGCAGACCGGTGGAGGTGTGCGACTCAGCCGCCGCCAACTGCCAGTCGGCGATCTCGTCGGTGCCGCTGACCTGCGGCTGCCGCTGCTTCTTGCGATAGCCGTTGATATAGGTGTTGGTGAGGATGCGGTACAGCCAGGCGCGCAGGTTGGTGCCCTGGGTGAACGACCCGAACGCCGCGTAGGCCTTCAGGAACGTCTCCTGGACCAGATCCTCGGCATCCGGCGGATTGCGCGTCATCCGGAGGGCGGCCGCGTACAGCTGGTCCAGCAACGGCATCGCCTCGGTGGTGAACCGCTGCGCGAGCTCCTCGTCGACCGACGTGGTGGCCACCGACATCACCCGCCCCTTCGACTCCGTGTCCGGCCGCCCCGACAGGCGCACAGTGTGCACCGGGTACGTCCGGATCCCGAGAGTCGAGGCTACCGTCGGATTCCGACGGGTGATGCGGGTGCCGGCGGCACGCGTCGCTGCGGCCGCTCCGGCGGGCCGCTCGGCCGTGCTCAACGTCACTGCGACCACCGTCCTCTCTCGCTGTGAGAACGGCCGCGCGCAGCCGGCTATTCCCTGCCGAGGCCGTCGAGCAGCTTCGTCGCGACGGCCAGGTCCGGACTCAGATCCCGGTCCGCGAGCTCGGACGGCAGCCCGGCGCACCGGTCGAGCAGCGCAGCCAGCCGCGGCCCCGGCCGGTCCGGAGTCATCCGTAGCGCGCGCACTGCGGCCACCAGCTCACAGGCCAGCACGGTCCGGGCGGCGACCACCGCGCACTCCAGCTGGGTCGCCGCCACCGGCGCATAGGAGGCATCGGACTCCACCCCGCGACCGATGGTGGCGCTGTGCAGTCCGGCCGGCGCCGCCGCGGCGAGCACCTCCCCGAGGGCCGAGGCAGCGACGAACTCGAGCGCCATCAGGCCCGAGGCGCCGGCCCGGTCGGCCAGGAACGGCGGGCGCCCGGCCGCAGGCTCGAGCAGCAACGCCAACCGCTGGGTGCTCCCCCGGGCCGCCCTCGACAGCGCCAGTGCGGCTGCGTCGAGTTCCGCGGCCAGCGCCAGGGTGTGGAAGGCACCGTGGTGCACCACGGCCGGCGCATCGGCGAAGACCCGCGGGTTCTCCGGACCCTCGGCCAGCAGTCGGTCGAGCAGCGCGGTCAACCGGTCCGAGACGTCGACCACGGCTCCGAACATCTGGGGCGCGGTGCGCAGCCCGTACGGATCCTGCAGCCGGTCCGGCTCCCGGTCCGGCGGGTCGAGATGACGGCGGAGCAGCCCAGCGGCAACCGTTGCGCCGGCCGTCGGCCCGGCGGCCGCCCTGGTCCAGGCGTCCCGGGCACCGTTGCGGGCCACCATGACCATTCCCGCCACCACGGTCGCCGCACCGAGCCAGTCCCGCAGGTCGGAAGCAGCAAGCGCGGCGCGGCCGACCGTGAGGGCACTGGAGGAGAGCAACGGCAGCACGTCACCGGGCTCGAGGGCGGTCGCCGGCAGGGCGAGCACAACGGTGGCCAGCGCGCCGAGATCTCCGGTGCCGACCCCGTGGAAGCGGCCGATCGCGGGCAGCTCGCCGCCGTTGAGCAGACCGGCCAGAGCGGACACCGCGGCGACCGAGGCCCCGCTGCGCCCGGCCGCCAGTTCCGCGAGCCGGACCGCCAGCATCGACCTGACCGCGAGTTCGGGCAGCGCCGGGCCGGCGGTGACGGCGTGCGACGCGAGCAGGCTGCGGTCCCGCTCGGCCGGCGAGCCGGTCGGCGCACCCGTCACGTTGGCCCCGACCCCCGTCGATCTCCCGTAGACCGGGGAACGGGCGGCGAACTCCGTGACCGCGCGGTGCGCAGCGGCGATCCGGGCCAGGGCCGGGTCGGAGAGCGCGACCGGGCCGGCGCCGTGGGCAACGGCGACCACGTCGCGCCAGCTGGTGCCGTCGCCGAACTCGATCACCGGTCCAGTGTGGGTCCCGGCGGTTGATCGGTGTGCTGCGGGGGCAACAGCTGTGTAACGCGGAGGGCGCCCAGGGTCACTTGTCGGAGTGCGCGGGTAGGGTCGGAGCCCGAACGATCGGGAGCGGTCGACACCGGCTGGATGCGCCGGCGGCGGCCGCTTCGTCGGGCCACGGCGGTCCGGCCTCCCGGGGTGCCGCCCGGGTCGACCGTCGAAAGGGGACCGCCGCGTGATCAGTTTCGATGCCGTGTCCAAGATCTATCCCGACGGCACCGTCGCAGTCGCAGAGCTCTCGCTCGAAATCCCTACCGGGAGTCTGACGGTATTCGTCGGTCCGTCCGGCTGCGGCAAGACCACCTCGCTGCGGATGATCAACCGGATGATCGAGCCGACCAGCGGCTCGGTCGCCATCGACGGCGTCGACACCCGCAGCGTTGACGCGCCAAAACTGCGTCGGGGCATCGGCTACGTCATTCAGAACGCCGGTCTCTTCCCGCACCGCACCATCGTGGACAACGTCACCACCGTCCCGGTTCTGGAGGGGCTGAGTCGGCGGGCCGCCCGCAGCCAGGGCCTCGAGCTGTTGGAACGGGTCGGGCTCGGCCAGGAGATGGCCAACCGGTACCCGTCGCAGCTCTCCGGTGGGCAGCAGCAGCGGGTCGGTGTTGCCCGCGCGCTGGCCGCCGATCCTCCGGTGATGCTGATGGACGAGCCGTTCTCGGCGGTCGACCCCGTGGTGCGCACGCAGCTGCAGGAGGAATTCCTGCGGCTGCAGGCGGAGCTCGGCAAGACCATCGTGTTCGTCACCCACGACATCGACGAGGCGGTCAAGCTCGGCGACCAGATCGCGGTGTTCGCGGTCGGTGGCCGGCTCGCCCAGTTCTCGGCGCCGGTCGACCTGCTCAATGTGCCCGCGGACGACTTCGTCGCCGACTTCGTCGGCCGGGACCGCGGCTTCCGGGCCTTGTCGTTCACCGCGGCCGGCGATCTGCCGGTCCGTCCGGAGCCGACCGCGGTCCTGGGCAGCGCCCCGCCGACCGCCGACGGGGCCGACCTGAGATGGGTGCTGGTCACCGACCCCGACCGCCGACCGAGGGGCTGGTTCGACCGGCACGGACGGCCCGCCGAGGCCCCGATCGCACTGGCCGACCTGCGGCTCGGCGGCGCCCTGCTGCATCCCGGCTCGTCGATGCGTACCGCGCTCGACGCGGCGCTGTCCTCGCCGTCCGGGCGAGGGGTCGCGGTGGACGCGGACGGCCTGCTGCTCGGCACCGTCACCGCGGACGAGGTACTGGCCGCCATCGAGGCCGGCCGGTCGAAGGCCTCCGGATGAACTGGGACTGGGTGTCGCGCAACTCCGGCCGCATCCTGGACTACGCGGTGTCCCACATCTGGCTGGCCGGCATCCCGACCATCCTCGGCCTGCTGATCGCGATCCCGCTGGGGGCGCTGGCGCACCGGTACCGGTGGGTATATCCGCCGCTGGTCACCACGGCCGGGCTGCTCTACACGATCCCGTCCCTCGCCCTGTTCATCATCCTGCCCGGGCTGCTCGGCACGAAGATCCTCGACCCGATCAACGTGGTGATCGCGCTGACGGTGTACACCGTCGCCCTGATGGTCAGGGTGGTCGCCGACGGGCTCACCTCGGTCCCGTTCGAGGTGCGCCAGTCCGCGACCGCGATGGGCTACCGGCCGATGAAGCGGCTGCTGACGGTCGAGCTGCCGATCGCGGTTCCGGTGATCGGCGCCGGGCTGCGGGTGGCAGCGGTCTCGAACGTCAGCCTGGCGTCGGTCGCCGCGGTGATCGGCGTCCAGCAGCTGGGATCTCTGTTCACCGAGGGCGCCCAGCTCGACTTCTTCACTCCGATCATCGTCGGCATCGTCGGCTGCCTGCTGCTCGCCATCGTGTTCGACCTGATCATCACCACCGCGGTGCGGATCAACACCCCATGGGCCAGGGCGGCCAGATGAACGGCGTGTGGACGTTCTTCTCCGACCCAGCCAGCTGGCACGGCCCCGACGGCATCTGGACCCGGCTGATCGAGCACCTCGGCTACACGTTCCTGTCGCTGGGCGTCGCGATGCTCATCGCACTGCCACTCGGCGCCCTGATCGGGCACACCGGGAGGGGTGCCGGCCTGATCGGCGGCTTCGCCAACGCGCTACGCGCCCTGCCGTCGCTGGGCATCCTGATCCTGCTGGTGCTCTGGGCGCTGGATCATCTCCCCGGCGATTCGGCGATCCTGCTGCCGGCGCTGCTGGTGCTGGTCGTGCTGGGTATCCCGCCGATGCTCACCAACACCTACGCCGGCATCGCCGCTGCGGATCCGGCCGCCCGGGACGCCGCCCGCGGTATGGGGATGACCGGCGGCCAGGTGCTGTGGCGGGTCGAGTTGCCGATCGCGATGCCGCTGATCATCTCGGGGATCAGGTCGGCCTTCCTGCAGATCGTGGCGACCGCCACGATCGCCGCCTATGTCTCGCTCGGCGGCCTGGGCCGATTCCTGATCGACGGGCCGAAGGCGATCGTCAACCCGTACGGGATCATGGCCGGCGGCGCGATCCTGGTCACCCTGCTCGCCATCATCGGCGACCGGGTGATCGCCGGCCTCGGGGTGCTCGTCATCTCCCCCGGCCTGTCGGGCCGGGGGATGCGCCGCAAGGCGGCACCGCTGCCGGCCGAGGTCCGACTCGAGGAGGTGCCGGCCACCACATGAGCACCGCTGGTGTCCGACCGGCCGGCCCGACCCGGGATCGATGTCCGGGCCACCGCCGGCACCGATGTCAACGACTCCACCACTCCGTTCCGCAGTTCGTTCACCCTCGACCCGGCCGCACGGTGCGGCCGAGCATCCTCAGGAGACAACCATGAAGAGAACATCCACCCTGGTGACCGGCCTGCTGGCCGTCGCACTGGCGCTGACCGCCTGCGGGTCCAAGAACGACCCGCTCGCCACCAGTACGTCGGCCGCGGCGGGATCCAGCGCTCCCGGCTCCAGCGGTGCGGCCGGCGGGCCGATCGTCGTCGGCTCCGCCGACTTCACCGAGAGCGTGATCATCGCGGAGATCTACGCCGCAGCGCTGAATGCCAAGGGGATCACCGCCACCACCAAGCCCCGGATCGGCGCTCGCGAGGCCTACATCAACGGGATGAAGGACGGCTCGATCAATCTGGTGCCGGAGTACACCGGGACCCTGCTGCAGTACCTGAACCCGGCCGCCACCGAGACCAAGGCCGATGAGGTGTACGCGGCGCTGCAGACGACCCTGAAGACCGCCCTGCCCACTACCCAGGTGCTGGACAAGTCGGCGGCCGAGGACAAGGACTCCGTCTCGGTCACCCAGGAGACCGCGACCAAGTACAACCTCAAGAGCATCGCCGACCTGGCGCCGGTGGCCGGCCAACTGGTGCTGGGCGGCCCGAGTGAGTGGAAGACCCGGCCGACCGGGGTACCTGGACTGGCCAAGGTCTACGGCGTCACCTTCAAGGAGTTCAAGGTCACCGACGCCGGCGGCCCGCTGACCCTCAAGGCGCTGACCTCAGGGCTGATCCAGGCCGGGAACATCTTCACCACCGATCCGGCCATCCAGACCAACAAGCTGGTGGTGCTGGAGGACCCGAAGAGCATGTTCGGCTCGCAGAACGTCGTGCCGCTGATCGCCACGTCCGTCGCAACCCCGGAAGCGGTCGCCGCGCTCAACGCCGTCTCGGCGAAGCTCGACACCGAGACCTTGACCACCCTGGTGGGCAAGGCCACCGGCGACACCAAGGAGGACCCGACCCAGATCGCGAAGGAGTGGCTGACCTCGGTCGGCCTCGCCTGAGCACGCCCGACGGCCGGGCAGAGCGCCCCGAACCGACCCCTCCGGCGAGCTGATCCGCGGGCGCCGATCCGGGTTTCGGACGCTCGCCTGGCTGTGTGCAACCCGCTATGCCACTGCTCCCTCCCGCGGAGCAGTGGCATAGCGGCGTTCAGGGGGCAGGTCGACCGGTCGCCGACCGGTCCGGTCAACACCCTCGGCCGCTCCCCGTTTACTGTGTCCGACCATGGCCGGAGCCCCCACCCCCGCGATCGCCGCTCTCACCAAGGCGAAGATCCCGCACACCGTGCACCCGTACTCCCACGACCCCGGCACAACGGCGTTCGGCGCCGAGGCCGTCACGGCGCTCGGCCTGGAGCCGGCGAGGGTCTTCAAGACCCTGGTCGCCTCGGTGGACGGCGCGCTGGTGGTCGGCGTGGTTCCGGTGTCCGGGCAGCTCAACCTCAAGGCCCTGGCCGCCGCCGTTGGCGGCAAGCGCGCCGCCATGGCCGCGGTCGCCGACGCGGAGCGTTCGAGTGGTTACGTGGCCGGCGGCATCTCCCCGCTCGGCCAGCGCAAGGCGCTGCGAACGGTCGTCGACTCCTCGGCGGCGGAGTTCGACACCGTCTTCGTCAGTGCCGGCCGACGCGGACTCGAGGTGGAGCTGGCCCCGGCCGATCTGATCACCGCGACCCGGGCGATCCTCGCCGACATCGGAATCAGCTGAGCCCGGCCGCCGCCTCGTTCTCCAGCGCCCGCCGCTGCAGGAACCGACGCACCGCATCAGTGCGCACCGACGACAGGGCCGCTGCGTACGCCGTCGATGCCTCCTGATGACGCCCGGCCCGCCGGAGCAGATCTGCCCTGGCCGCGGCGAGCAGGTAGTAGTCGCCCAGCCGGCCATCGGGGTCCACGTCCGCGAGCGCACGCAGTCCGGCGTCGGGTCCGTCGGCGAAACCGACCGCGACCGCCCGGTTCAGCGCCACCACCGGCGACGGCTGGACCCGGAGCAGCGCGTCGTAGACGCCGACCACCCGCACCCAGTCCGTCGCGCCGGCGTCGGCGGCGGTGGAGTGCACGGCGGCGATCTCGGCCTGCAGCCGGTACGCCCCCGGCGGCCGCCCGCTGCCGCGGGCCCGGCCCAGACTCACCAGACCGGCCGTCACCAGCTCCTGATCCCACCGGCTGCGGTCCTGCTCGTCCATCGGGACGAGGTTCCCGGCGGCATCGGTCCTGGCCGCCCGGCGGGCGTGCTGCAGCAGCAGGAGCGCCTGCAGGCCGTTGACCTCGTCGTCGTCGGGCAGCAGCTGGGCGAGCAGGCCGGCCAGCCGGACGGCCTCGGCGGCCAGGTCGTCGCGGATCGCGTCCCCCTCGGTGCCGGCGTAGCCCTCGGTGAACACCAGATAGATGACGGCCAGCACCCCGTCGGTCCGTTCGGCGAGCCGGTGGGGCGCCGGGACCCGGAGTCGGATCCCGGTGTGGGCGATCTTGGCCCGGGCGCGCAGCAGTCGCTGACTCATCGTCGACTCCGGCACCAGGAAGGCGCGGGCGATCTCCCTGGTGGACAGGCCGGCGACGGTCTTGAGGGTCAGCGCCACCCGGCCGGCCAGCGGGAGCGCCGGGTGGCAGCAGGTGAACACCAGCCGCAGCACATCGTCGCGGTACAGCTCGTCCCGGTAGAGCTCGTCCCGGTCGGCGTCGGGTTCGGTGCCGGCCCCCGACGACCATTCGAGATCGGCCATCGACGCCACCTCCCGCATCTTCGCCGCCTCGGTCTTTCGCCGGCGCAGCACGTCAAGGGCCCTGCGGTGCGCGGTGGTGGTGAGCCACGCCGCCGGGTTGTCGGGTACCCCGTCGCGCGGCCATCGGGCCAGTGCGCGCTCGACGGCGTCCTGCACGCAGTCCTCGGCCAGTTCCCAGTCGCCGGTGATCCGGATCAGACCCGCGACGATCCGCAGCCGCTCGCCGGCCACGGCGGCGGCCAGCGGCCGGGCGACGTCGATCTCGGCGACGACGGTCAGCCCTCGTCGATGGGCCAGAACGGCCGCAGTTCCAGCCGGCCGGCCCGCGCCATCGGGTGCTTGGACGCGATCTCGATGGCCTCGTCGAGATCGTCGCACTCCAGGATGTCGAATCCGGCGATCCACTCGTTGGACTCGGTGAACGGCCCGTCGGTGACCAGCAGCTCGCCGGACCGCACCCGCACCAGCGTCGCGTCCGAGACCGGCCGCAGCCGCTCGCCGAGGACCCACTTGCCGCGGCCGTTGGCCTCGTCGAACCAGGTCTCGATCTCGCCCGGCGCCTCCGGAGCACTGTCGGGCTCGGTGTCGGTGGCGACGAACATCATGTACTTCATGTGATTCCTCCTGCGTAGGTGGTCGTGACGAAAGGACGACGATCGGCCACCGGCGGATCCGACATGAGATTATCGCCGCCACCACGAACCGGTAGGTCAGCGTTCCCGATAGCTGTCCATGGTCAGCGCCATGGCCCGCTCGACCGGGGTCGCCGTCACGCCCAGCCGTTCGGCGATCTTGCTGCTGTCCACCACGAACGGCGCTTCGAACAGGTAGCGCATCTCGACCATCTCCCGCACCGTCGGATTGACCGTCCCGACCAGCCGCAGCACTGACGCCGGCACCGTCCGGAGCCGGGTCCTGGGTTGTCCGGCGAGCCGATAGACGATGTCGACCAGCTGCCGGGTGGAGCGGGTGTCCGGGTCGTTGGGCAGGTGCCAGATTTCGCCGACCGCGTCCGGATGCTCGCCGAGGACGGCAAGGCCTTCGCCGATGTCCGGGATGAAGCTGTAGCTGTGCGGTTGGTCGGGATCGCCCAGCACGGTCGCGGCCTTGCCGGCCAGCGCAGGTGGGAAGAGCCGGTCCCCCAGGTTCGACTGCGCGCCGCCACGCGGACCGTAGTAGTCCGAAGCGCGGCCGATGGCGACCTGCACCCGACCGGCCCGGTGGGCGGCGAGCAACTCGTCCGCCATCCGGCCGCGCAGCCGGCCCTTCGAGGTGTGTGCCGAAGCGGGGCTGTCCTCGGTGAGCGGACGGCCCTCCGGACGGCCGTACAGATAGACATTCTCCATGCTGACCAGCCGCGCACCGGCGGCCTCTGCAGCGGCCAGGACGCCTGCCTGGAGTCCGGGGAACAACTCCGACCACTGGGGGTACGGCGGGTTCAGCACCTGGTAGACCACGGTGGCCCCGGCGGCGGCGGCGGTCGCGGCCGCCGGATCGGCGGCATCGGCGGCCACCACCTCGACACCCTCCGGCACCCTGGCGGTGCCGGACCGGTTGACCAGCCGGACCTGCTTTCCGCGGCGGGCCAGGGCGTCGTAGGTGGCCAGACCGATCGCGCCGGTGCCGAAGACGACGTGCAACTCGTTCATCGTGATCCACTCCCCTCGACCGACGCATCTCGCTCGATGGTCGCCGATGGCAGCAACCCCTGCAGCAGCAACCCGGCGAGCGCCGACACGGTCACCGCGCCGATCGCCCCGAACACGGTGTACTGCGCGTCGACGTCGACGCCGATCGCCGTGCTCAGGGTCCAACCCAGGGCCCACAGGGCCGGCATGACCGCCGCCCAGCTCCAGCGGCTGCGACTGCCGGGGGGCAGCGCGAGCGCCTGGGCAACGCCCAGCGGCAGCCCGGTCAGGAAGCCCATCAGGGCCAGGTCCGCGAGTCCGGTGCGATAGCCGACCGCTGCGGCGCCGAGCAGCAGCCCCACGCTCATGCCGACCGTTGTCGCCGGGATCCAGCGCTTCGGGTCGAGCCGTCGGCGCGAGGCGAGCCACTGGCCGGTACCGATCACCAGACCGGTGACGGCGCCGCCGATCGCGGCCGCGGCCGGTGCGTCGACCGGCCCGCTGATCGCCCTGGCAAGAACGCCGCCGAGTGGAAACGAGACGAACCCGAGGGTCCAGATGCCCCAGGACTTCAGCGCGGCGCTGCGGATCGAGATACGGCGAGCGGTCCGGGTGGTTGTCATGGCTCAGACCGCGGCGGTGACGGCGGGGGCGGCGGACGTGGCGAGGGCGCCGACCGAGGCGGCGCTCCGGCCGCGGCCGGAGCGCAGCACTGCGATCGCGACGGCGATCAGCCATCCGCTCCAGACGATGTACCCCGCGAAATTCGCCAGCCCGGCGCCGGCCACTCCGAGCGGCTCGACGGTGCCGGCGGCGATGAGGACGGCGGACAGCATCCCGACGATCGCGAGCGGCCTGCCCAGCAGCGACTTCCGCAGTCCGACGGCGACCAGCACGGTCCAGACAGCGGTCAGGGCGTAGCCGACGGTCTCGCCGGTGATGGTGCCGAGCACCAGATTGAGGGTGTCGAAGGTGCCGGCCGCAGCCGGGTCGGTGCTCGCCGCCAGCCCGGGCACGAGCACCGGCCACCGCAGCAGCCCGATCACCTGCACCGCGGCCGCCGCGATGCCGACCGGCACCGATGCCCGCAGCGCAGCGGAGTTGCCCAGCCGGCCCATCCGCACGCTGATCGGGGCGAGCAGCCCGGCGCCGGTCGCCAGCAGCAGGAACAGTGCGCCGATCACCACCTGGTTCCCGGCGAAGGTGGCGAGCACCTCCGCGGCCGGCTTGTTCAGCACGTCCGGGTAGTCGAACACCGCCCCGAGGCCGAGGAAGGCCAGGTTGAGAACTACGGCGCCGCCGATCAGCAGGGCCGCGGTGAGCCCGCGGCCTCTCCCCCCGGCGGTGCCGGCACCGGCGGGCACCGCTGCTGCGACTGGTGTGCTGCTGACCTGCTGCGACATTGGAGTGCTCCTTCTTTGTACGGTGTACAGAGTATGTACGGTGTACAGTAATTCCATGTCGTCGGAGAAGTCAAGGCCCGATGCGGACGAAGTTCTGCACCCGGAACAGAACGGACACCACCTCCCGGATCCGACGACCGCCGATCACCCCGGCGAGGGCCGGCCGAAGGCGCGTCGTGGCCCCAAACGCAGCCTCGATCTGACGGCGGTGGTGGATGCTGCTCTGGCGGTGGTGGACGAAGGCGGCCCCGACGCGCTGTCGGTCCGGGCCGTCGCCGGCCGGCTCGGCGTCAACCCCAATGCGCTCTACACCTACGTCGCCAGCCGGGCGGCGCTGGAGCGGGAGATCGTCGAGCGGGTGCTCGGCGACGCCGACGCAGGGCTGCTCAGCGCCCCCGGTCGCACCTGGCGGGAGCGGGTGCTGGACTACGGCGTCTCGCTGCGGTCGGCGCTGCTGCGGCATCCGGCGGTGGCCCGGCTGATGATGACCGCCCCGATGGACGGGCCGACCGCGTTACTGGTCGGCGAGCGGCTGATCGGGACGATCACGGACGGCGGCCTGGCGCCCGACGATGCGGCCAGGGCCACCTACGCACTCATCGTGCAGGTACTGGGTGCGGTGGCGCTCGAGGTCGCCGAGACCGATGGCCGCCCGCCGCTGCCCCCCGAGGGTCAGCGGATCGCTGAGCGGCGCGGCACCCTCGAGTGGCTCGATGCCGCCGACTGGCCGATGACCGCGGCCACCAGAGACGTAGCAGCACAATGGATCTCGACCGAACAGTTCATCTGGGCCACCGAGCGGCTGCTGGACGGTATCGCCGGAGGTCGCACCGACTGACGCGGGCGGCGCCCGAGTGACCCCGACGCCGCCGACACCCACCGCTGTTCACAGCAACCGCAGGTCCTCCGGCACCTCGACCCGCTCGATCAGCTCGGCGTCGTCGAACCGGACGTTGCCCACCCGCTGACCCACCGGACGCAACTCGAGCTGGGCCACCAACTCCTCCGACGGCGGCGCCAGCAGGGGTAGCACCGCGTCGCCGCCGGCGGTCGGATCCAGCCAGTCCGCCCATTCCGAGGCGGGCAGGATCAGCGGCATCCGATCGTGGATCTCCCGCAACGGCCCGACCGAGTCGGTGGTGATGATGGTTGCCGAGACCAAGGGCTCACCCTCGGGCGAGCGCCAGTACTCCCAGACCCCCGCGAACGCCATCACCGATCCGTCGACCGGGGTCATGTAGAACGGCTGCTTGCGCGCCGACTTCGGCGACCCGGCCGGAGGCTTGCGCCATTCGTAGTAGCCACTGGCCGGCAGCAGGCACCGGCGCTTCTCGAACGGGCGGCGGAACGCCGGCTTCTCGGTGAGCGACTCCGCCCTGGCGTTGAACATCCGGTTCCCGACCGACGGATCCTTCGCCCAGGACGGCACCAGACCCCAGTGGACCAAGGTCAGCAGCCGTCCGCCGGGGTGGTCGTCGCGCTCCGGGCGGACCCGGATTGCCGGCACGTCGGTGGTGGGGGCGATGTTGTACCGGGCGGCCAGCTGGATGGGCTCGGGCGGTGGCCGCCGCGGGACGTCGCCGCCGTACTCGCCGGACCCCGGGGCGTGCTCCTGCGGCTCCGGACGCGGTTCGTCCGCGACCGCGTCGAAGATCCCGTACAGGGTCTCGGGATCCATGGTGGTGGTGTAGCGGCCGCACATGCCCCGATCGTTGCACGACCCTCCGACGGCACGGTCGTGCGGCCATCACGAAATCGTTGCCCGCAGCTCCTTCCGTCCACCACCACAGAACGGGAAGATTGTGTGCATGCGGATCGTCGTGAAGGACGAACCTGCCACCCGCTGGTTGGTCGACCGGCGCATGTTCGCCGCAGTGGCGTTCGCACTGGCGCTGATCTCGATCGTCGCGCTGCCCGGCATCGCCGGACGCAATACCGCCGGCGGCGCAGTTCGGGGCGCGATCCCGCCGCCGCCGGCGGAGGGGCAGTGCCGCGACGCCATCAGTACCCCTGAGCAGCTCAAGGGCATGGTGGACGCGGTCGGCATCGTCAGCTGCGACCAGCCGCATTCGGCAGAGATCATCCTGGTCCGCCGGCTCGACACGAATGTCTATCCGACCGCCGCCGACGCCGATCCCGGTGAACTGACCGTCCTCGATCAACAGTGTTCGGACGTCACGTTCCGTTGGGTCAGCGGCGTCCGGGCGCAAAATCCGTACGGTCGGCTGGACCCGCGCAGCCGCCCACGGGTCACCCTGCCCAGCCCGGTCCAGTGGGCCTATGGACAGCGCTGGGCGTCCTGCCAGGTGTTGCCGGCCTCGGACGACTACCCGATCGCCTGGAACGGCACCGCCCGCCTCGCCTCCTTCAAGCAGCCGCCACCGCCGTTCGCGACCTGCGCCGATGAGGTCCGTGGAGAACCGGTCGGCTGCCAACTCCCGCACGCCGCGGAGCAGCTGACCTGGAGCGACAGCCTCAGGGGCGGGGACATCAACCGCTGCTTCGGGGTGGTGTCCACCATCCTCAACACCAAGGACCCGACCTACGGCGGTGCGCTGGCGGTGGTCGCCGCCCCCGCCGCGGTCGGGGTCGAATGCTGGATCAGGGCGACCAAGGGGCTCTCGATCGTCGGAACCCTGATCGATCACGGCGCCGCGCCGCTGCCGCAGGGCTGAACCTCGGCCCGGCTCGTCGACGTTCGTGGAACCGGCTCCGACCACGCCGCCCCTCATGCGGGATCATGTCCGGGTGACGCAGCCCTCCCTGGTGACCGACGGCGGACCCGGCTGGACCGCGCCGAGCGGTTCCGGCCCGGTGAATGCGCTGGTGCGGATCCCCGGCTCGAAGTCCTTGACCAACAGGGCGCTGATCCTCGCCGCCCAGGCGAGGGCGCCGAGCACCCTGCGGGGCGCCCTGCGCAGCCGGGACACGACTCTGATGGCCGACGCGCTCCGGGCACTGGGCACCACGATCGTCGACGTCGACGACACCACCTGGCAGATCACCCCGGCCGCACTGTCCGGCCCGGCCCTGATCGACTGCGGCCTGGCCGGCACCGTCATGCGATTCCTGCCGGCGCTGGCGGCCACCGGCACCGGCGACATCATCTTCGACGGCGATCCGGCAGCCCGCCGCCGCCCGATGGGCACCGTGCTGGATGCGCTGCGGGCGCTGGGCGTGACGATCGACGGCGACGGGCTGCCCTTCACCGTGCACGCCACCGGCTCGGTCTCCGGTGGCATCGTGCGCATCGACTCATCGGCCTCCTCCCAGTTCGTCTCAGGCCTGCTGCTCTCGGCCCCGTCGTTCACCGATGGCCTCACCGTGCTGCACGAGGGCGCACCGGTGCCGTCCCAGCCGCACATCGAGATGACGGTGGCCGCCCTGCGCGCGGTCGGCGTCACCGTCGACGACGCCACCCCGGACCGCTGGCGGGTCGAGCCCGGCCCGGTTGCTCCTTGGACGGATGCCATCGAGCCGGACCTGTCGAACGCGACCCCGTTCCTGGCCGCCGCCGCCGTCACCGGCGGGCGGGTGCAGATCCCGGACTGGCCGGAGCAGACCACCCAGGCGGGTGATGCCATCCGCGGCCTGCTGCGGCGGATGGGCGTCGCCGTCGAGCTCAGCGGCGGCCGGCTGATCGTCACCGGACCCCGAGCGCTGTCCGGCATCGACGCCGACCTGCACGACGTCGGCGAACTGACCCCGACGATGGCTGCGCTGGCGCTGTTCGCCGAGGGCCACAGCACGCTTCGCGGCATCGGTCACCTGCGCGGCCACGAGACCGACCGGCTGGCCGCGCTGACCTCCGACATCACCGCCCTCGGCGGCGACGTCACGGAATCGGCCGACGCGCTGACCATCCGCCCCACTGCACTGCACGGCGGGATGTGGCGGTCGTACGCCGACCACCGGATGGCCACCGCCGGCGCCATCGTCGGGCTGCGGGTCCCCGGGGTCGTCGTCGACGACGTCGGCACCACGGCCAAGACGCTGCCGGCCTTCGAGACCATGTGGCAGGACATGCTGGGGGCGACGTCCTGAGCAGACTCGGCGACCACTGGGACAACGACGACGTGCATGTTCGGCCGTCCGGCCGGTCCAGGCCGAGGACGAAGACCCGACCGGCGCACACCGATGCAGTGAGCGGGCTGGTCACCACCGTCGACCGGGGCCGGTACGCCGTGCTGGTCGACGACGGCTCGAAGGGTGAGCGGGTGGTCACCGCGATGCGGGCCAGGGAGTTGGGCCGGCGAGCGGTCGCCGTCGGAGACCGGGTGGACCTGGTCGGTGACGCCTCCGGAGCCGCCGACACGTTGGCCCGGATCGTCCGGATCGCCGAACGGCGCAGCGTGCTGAGGCGGTCCGCGGACGACACCGACCCGGCCGAGCGGGTGCTGGTCGCGAACGCCGACCAGCTGGTGATCGTCACCGCGCTGGCCGACCCGACGCCGCGCACCGGCTTCATCGACCGGTGCCTGGTGGCCGCGTACACCGGCGACCTGCAGCCGGTGCTGGTGCTGACCAAGTCGGACCTGGCCGATCCGGCGGAGCTGCTCGCCGCCTATGTGGACCTGAACCTGGCGGTGCTGGTCACCGGCCGCGCCCCGGACCGGTCGCTGACCGGCATGGCCGAGGTGCTGGCGGCGGTCGCCGGGCAGGTCTCGGTGCTGGTCGGGCACTCCGGGGTGGGCAAGTCGACGCTGGTGAACGTGCTGGTGCCGGACGCGGCGCGGGCGATCGGATCGGTGAGTGGGGTGGGCAAGGGCCGGCACACCTCCACCTCGGCCATCGCGCTGCGGCTCCCCGACGGTGGTTGGGTGATCGACACCCCGGGGGTGCGCTCGTTCGGGCTGGCCCACGTCACCCCGGACGACCTGCTGGTGGCCTTCGAGGATCTGTTGCAGGCGACCGTCGACTGCCCGCCGAACTGCGACCACAGCGGGCCGGACGGGGACGGGCTCGGCACCGGCTGTGCTCTGGACGCCTTCGTCGCCGCCGGCGGTGCCACCCCGGGCCGGCTGGCGTCGTTCCGCCGATTGCTGGCGTCCCGGGCCGGCGCTGACTGAGGCCGGCGCTGACTGTGGCGGGCGCTGACTGTGGCCGGCGACTCACTCGCCGCGCTCAGCTCAGCCCAGGATCCAGGTGTCCTTCGAACCGCCGCCCTGCGACGAATTCACCAGCAGCCCGTCGGCGCCGCGGGCGACCCGGGACAGCGCGGCCGGCACCGTCACCGGACCGTCCGCGCCGCTCACCACGAACATCCGCAGGTCGACCCGACGCGGCTGCAGGCTCGGGCCGGCAACGTGCTCGGGATCGAGGGTGGGGTGGGTGGAGAACCGGATCACATCCTGGGCGATGAAGCCCTCCGGATTCGCCGCCACCGCCGCCTCCACCTGCGAAACCTGGTCCGCGGTGAGCTCCGGCCCGATCATCACACCCTCGCCGCCCGAGCCGTCCACCGGCTTCACCACGAGCTCCTCCATCCGGCCGCGGACCGCGGCGTACTGCGACGGATCGCCGAGCACCCAGGTGCCGACATCGGCCAGCAGCGGTTCCTCGCCGAGGTAGAAACGGATCATCGGACCGACGAACGCGTAGATCGCCTTGTCGTCCGCGACGCCGTTGCCCGGGGCGTTGCAGATCGTCACGGTCCCGGCCCTGGCCGCGCCGACCAGCAGGTCGCCGGCCGCCGAACCGTCCAACAGGTCGTCATTGCCGAGTCGCCGGTACACCACATCGATGACGATCAGGTCGCCGCCGGGCAGCCGGGCGCCGACCCGGTCGCCGACCGGAACCAGATCGGCGGGCGCAACGACCGGCACGCCCATCTCCTCGGCAAGGGTCCGGTGCTCGAACCAGGCGGAGTTGGCCGGGCCGTCGGAAAGCACCGCCACCTGCACCGTCGCCGGATCCACTGCGGGCGGCGCGCAGGAGCGCAGCGCGGCCCCGAGTAGCCGCACCGCTTCGTCCGGCTCCCGGATCGCCGCCATCCGGCCGGCCAGTTCGGGTACCGCGGCCAGCAGGCTGCGCCGGTTGGCCAGCGCGTAGCCGAGTCCGGACGGGACCTGCAGGTTGTCCTCCAACACGACGAACTTCCCGGCACCGTCGGAGAGCAGATCGAGGCCGTGGACCGTGGCCCGGGGCCGACCTCCGGGCGCCAGCCCGACCGCCCCGGCCCGGTACCCCGGGGCGTCCCTGACCAGCCGTTCCGGGATCAACCCGGCGGCGACGATCGCCGGCACCCGACCGGCCGGTTCGGCGATCCCGTCGGCATAGACGTCGGCGAGGAACAGGTTCAGCGCCCGCGCCCGCTGCTCGGCACCCGCGGACAGCTCCGCCCAGGTGCCGGCGTCGATCAGCCGGGGTACCAGGTCCAACGGGAACGGCTGTTCCACCGACTCGCCGTCGATCTGGGCGGTGAACAGCACCCCGGCGGTGGTCCGACGGTCCTCCTCGGCCGCCGACCGGATCACCAGTTCCGGAGCGCCGAGCGCGTCCAGGATGGCCAGCACCTCCGGATACAGCGGATCGATCACCCCGTCGATCCCCGCGGCCTCGTCGACGTGGGTCGCGTCGTACCCCTCGAGCAACGGCCTGTTCGCCGGAACCGGCGGTAGCCGGCTCTCCTCGGGGGGCGTCACGGTCGCGAGCCCGGTGCAGCGGGGACCGTCCCGGCCGGCGGATCGGTGGTGCCCAACCACCGCAGGAACCAGCCGGCCACCCGGGACGCGAGCGCGACGCGATGGCCGGCACCGACAATGGCGTGCCCCTCGCCCGGCAGCAGCAGCAACTCGGCCGGGACGCCGCGTGAGACCAGCGCGGCATGCGCCCGCCGGGATTCCTCGACCGGCACGTTGGTGTCCTTGTCGCCGTGGGCCAGCAGCAGCGGCGCCCGGACGACGTCGAACGAGCGCAGCGGCGAGAGTGCGGCGAGCAGGGCCGCGTCGGTGTCCGGATCGCCGTACTCGGTGACCGATGCACCGGCCATCCAGGGTTCGGTGCCGGTGAAGAACAGCTGCAGGTCCGACATGCCCGCCTGGGCGGCACCGGCCCGGAACAGCTGGGGCCACCGGACCAGCGCCGTCATCACCAGGTAGCCGCCGTATGACCAGCCGTATACGCCGAGCGCGCCGGGGTCGGCGATGCCGGCCGCCACCAGGAACGCCGCGGTCGCCGGGACATCCTGGAAGGAGTCCGGTCGGGCCGGGCCGTCGTCGGCGGACATGAACGCCCGGCCGAACCCGCTGGATCCCCGCACATTCGGGGCGAAGACGGTCAGGCCGGCGGCCACCAGGGACTGCGAGAGCTGCGCGAACGCCGGGCGTTCCTGGCTCTCCGGACCGCCATGGAAGCTGATCACGGTCGGCTGCGGACCGCTGGCGGCGGCAGGTCGGTAGAGCCAGCCGTCCAACGTCAGCCCGTCCGACGAGCGGTATTCGAGGTGCTCGGGCCGGACCAGCCCGTCGGGCAGCGCCGGGTCGGGCGAACCGGGCAGCAACCCTGGTGCCGAAGCCGGCGGCGGGCCGCCGGTGTCCGCTGCCGACGGCAGCCGCACCAGGTGCAGCCCCCGCGGGGCGCACGGCCCGGTCAGTTCGGCGATCATGGTGACCCCGTCCCGGCCCAACGACCAGCCGGGCAGCACCGGCTCGGGCAGCTCGACCGGCACCGATCGGCCGCCGACCAGGTCGAGTACCTCGAGCCGGCTCACCCCGCCGACGTTCCAGACCAGCACGGCTGATTCGCCGCTGCCGCGGAGCGCATAGGCCTCGAGGTCGGCGTCCGGCCTGGCGCTGAGTACCTCCGCCGGTCCGGGACAGCCGTCGACCAGCGGCACTCTGGCCAGCACGATCCGGTCTCCGGCCGCGTAGGTGCGCAGGTAGACCGACCCGTCCGGGGCGAACCGACCGTCCTCGCCGCCGTCCGGGGCGGCGCCGGGGCCGGCCGCACCGGCGGGCAGCAGCGGCACCGCAGCGGCCCCGCCGGGCCCACCGGCGAGGTCGATGAGGTACAGCCGACGGCGGTTGCGCGGCCCGCACCGCACCACCATCGCGGCATCGTCGGCGGCGACCGACGTGACGGTGCAGAACCCGAGGCCCTCGGTGGCCCGGACCCGGGCCAGCGCTCCGGACTCCGGATCGACGAGAAAGGCGACCGCGTGCGGGGACGTACCGTCGGCCATCGAGAAGGCGTAATTCCCGGACGCGGTCCAGCAGCCGGCGAACACGGTCTCCCGAGATCCCTGCCCCGCCAACAGCCGCCGCCCGGAGCCGTCCGGGCGCACCGCATGCAGCTCGGCACGGATCGAGCCCGCCGGCGACACCAGGTAGGCCAGCCAGCTGCCGTCCGGCGACCAGGCGACCGAGATCGCCTCCTGCCCGGCACCCGACACCACCACCGGCGCCTCGGCGGCCCATCCCGGCAGAGGCAGGATCCCGGTCGGGGCGATCTCAACGCGCGGCATCCCGGAACGGTCGCAGATGAACGCGACCCTGCTGCCGTCCGGGGACAACGAGGGACACCACGCGCCCGGAGCGGCGGCGATGGCCGCAATGGTGTCAATGAGGTGGTCGGGCAGTGTGCCGGGCGGACCGATCGCGGCCGTCCGTTCCGAGCTGCCGAGGGCACCACGCTCCGGCACCGCCGTGCGCGTCGGCCCGCCCACTCAGCCGACCCCGTGGGCGTCGAGCCACATCTCCAGCAGCCCGATCTGCCAGAGTTGGTTGGAGCCCAGCGTGGTCCGGTGCGCGTTGGGCTCGGCGAGCAACCGGTCGACGTACTCGGGCCGGAACAGGTCGCGTGACCTGGCCGCATCGGAGGTCAGCGCGTCCCGCACGCGGTCCAGGTACGGCCCTTCCAGGTTGATGATCGCCGGCACCGGGAAATGCCCCTTGGTGCGGTCGATCACCTCGTCGGGCAGCACTTTCCTGGACGCCTCCTTCATCACGCCCTTGCCTTTGTTGGCCAGCTTCATGGCGGGCGGAACGGCCGCCGCGAGCTCGACGAACTCGTGGTCCAGGAACGGCGTGCGCGCCTCGAGTCCCCAGGCCATCGTCATGTTGTCGACCCGCTTGACCGGGTCGTCGACCAGCATGATCAGCGAATCCAGCCGCAGCGCCCGGTCCAGCGGCGTGTCAGCACCCGGTCGGGCGAAGTGCGCAGCAGCGAAGGCCCGGCTGGGATCGGAGTCGACGAGCCACTGCGGCTGCAGGATGCCGGCCAGCTCGGCGTGCGGCCGGTCGAAGAACTGCGCCAGGTAGACCTCGAGGGACTCCTCGGCGCTGGCGTCCGCCGGCATCGCACCCAGCGGTGGGTACCACTCGTAGCCGGCCAGGATCTCGTCGGCGCCCTGACCCGACTGCACCACCGTGACGTGCTGCGACACCTGCTGGGACAACAGGTAGAAGGCCACGCAGTCGTGGCTGACCATCGGCTCGGCCATCGCGTCGACCGCGCCCTCGAGTCCGTGCAGCACCTCGGCGGACGGGATCAGCAGCCGGTGATGGTCGGTGCCGAACTCGCGGGCCACCAGATCGGAGTACTCGAACTCGTCGCCTTCGTACTCGCCGACCTTCTCGAAGCCGATGCTGAAGGTCTGCAGCCCGGTCTGGCCCTCCTGCGCGAGCAGCGCCACGATCAGCGACGAGTCGACGCCGCCGGAGAGCAGCACCCCCACCGGGACGTCGGCGACCATCCGCCGCTGCACCGCGGTGGTCAGCGTGTCGAGCACCAACGACTGCCAGTCGTCCTCGGTGAGGCCGGCGTACTGCTCCGCCCTGGCGTGCTGCGGGCGTCCAGTAGGTGACGTCGCGCCGGCGGCCGTCCGGTTCGATCACCCTGACGGTGGCCGGCGGGAGCTTGCGGACGCCCTTGAGGATGGTCAGCGGGGCCGGCACGACCGAGTGGAATGTCATGTAGTGGTGCAGCGCCACCCGGTCGATGTCGGTGTCGACATCACCGGCGGCCAGCAGCGCCGGCAGCGACGAGGCGAACCGCAGCCGGCCCGGCGTGTCGGACAGATACAGCGGTTTGATGCCGAGCCGGTCGCGGGCCAGGATCACCCGTCCGCTGTCGAGTTCGGTGACGGCGAAGGCGAACATGCCCATGAAATGGCTGACGCAGTCGACGCCCCAGCGGTGGTAGGCCTTGCCGATCACCTCCGTGTCCGAGGTGGAGAAGAACTCGTAGCCGTAGCCACGGAGCTCCTCGCGGAGCTGCTGGTAGTTGTAGATGCAACCGTTGAACACCACCGCGAGCCGCAGCTTCGAGTCGGTCATCGGCTGTGACCCGGCGGGCGACAGGTCGATGATCGAGAGCCGCCGGTGGGCCAGCGCCACCCTGCCGTTCTGCCAGATGCCGTCGCCGTCGGGGCCGCGCGGCCGGAGCACGCGCGACATCCGGGTGACCGCAGCCAGGTCGGTCGGGGCACCGTCGAACCGGATCTCCCCGGCGAGTCCGCACATGCTGGGCGACCCTACGCGGGGAGCGTGTCACGGATGTTTCCGGACCGCCGGGGCCGCGGGTCTCGCCGTTGTCCACCTGTCCGTTTTCCATCCACAGCGGCGGAGCGATGCCGGCCGGTTGTCCGAAACGGTCCCGACACTGCCCCGGTGACCCCCTTCGATCTGTCCATCACCGTCGACCCGGGCACCGGTTCCGGGGCGATCACCCGTGCACCGGTGCGACTGGTGCTCGAACTGCCCGGCGCGGTCCCGTGGTGCGAGGTGGTCGACGACGTCCGGACGGCCGCCGGGCTGCCACCGGAGGCGGTCCTGCATCTCGGTCCCGGACCGGTGCTCGACGAGTGGGTGGTCGGGTCTCCGCCGCTGCTCACCGGCGTCCTGCTGACCGGTGCGCCGACGGATGTCGCACCCGTCGGAGGCGCCCTCGAGCTGTGCTGCGTTGCCGGTCCCGATGCCGGCCGTTCGGTTCCGGTGCTCGGCGGGGAGCTGACCATCGGCCGAGATCCCACGGCCGAGCTGGTGCTCGACGATCCCGAACTGTCCTTCCGGCATGCCCGGCTGGAGATGGGTGCGACCGGTCCGGTGCTCACCGACCTCGGGTCGACCAACGGCAGCACCGTCGACGGCCACCGGATCCGGGCCGGGCCGGCGGTGGTGCCGACCGGTGCGGTGATCCGGACCGGCGGCAGCCTGCTCCGGGTCCGGCTGGCGGCCGAGCCGGGAATGGCCAAGGCTCCGGACGGGTGCGGCCGGCTGCAGGTGGCCCGGCCGGCCGGCCTGGCCGCCCGATGGTCGCCGGTGCTGCCACCCGACCCTGGAGAGCCGCCGACCAGGGCGCGACGGCCGATCCCGGTGGTCGCCGCTGTGGTCGGCGGCGCGCTCGGCGCGACCCTCGCCGCGGTGACCGGGAGTTGGATGTTCCTGATGCTGGCCGGGCTCGGACCGCTGACGATGCTGACCACAGCGGTGGCCGACCGGATCGCCGGCCGCCGCTCGCACCGCCGGCTCGTCGCCGAGCATCGGGATCGCGAGCTGACCCGGCAGCGCGCCGTGCAGCATGGCCTGGACGCGGATCGGCGGGACAGCTGGGAGCGCCATCCCGATCCCGCCACCTGCCTGTCCCGGGCGACCAGGGTGTCGGCCCGGCTCTGGGAGCGCCGTCCAGGCGGACCGGAGTTCGCGGTGCTGACGGTCGGAGTGGGTAGCCGGCCGGCCCGGCTCCCGATGCCGGCGCCGCCGGCGGTCGACGAAGTCCCCGTGACCATCGATCTGACCTCGACGCCGGTGGTCGGACTCGCCGGCGACGCTGCAGCTCTGCTCCGCGCGTTGCTGGTGCAGGCCGCCGCACTGCATTCGCCGGCGGACCTGACGCTGGTGCTGCCCTGCGGGAATCCGGGGCCGCTGGCGGACCTGCCGCACCACCGCCAGGGCGCGCCCGGCGGCCTCGAGGTGGTGGTGCTCCCGGACGTCCATCTGCACCGCGACCTCGCCGCCACCTGGACCGTGCCCGCGGCGCGGCGGGCGGTGCTCTGCACCGCGCCGACCCGCGAGCTGCTGCCGGGCAGCTGCACCGCCGTGCTCGAAGTGCGGGGCCGGAACCTGCTCGTCACCGACGCCGCGGGCGGCGCCGCTGCCGAGCCGCTCGGCGTCGCACCGGACGTCCTCGGCGAACTCTGCGCTGCGCTCGCCCCGTTGGCCGACGGCGCCACACCGCCGGAAGGGCCGTCCCTGAGCCGGGCGCCGGCGGCCCCCTCCGGCGGGTCCGGGCCGCAGGCTCTCGCCGAGAGCTGGCGACGTCCCCGGGCGTCCGCGGTCCTCGGCACCGGGGCCGGCGGCCCGGTCGAGCTGGACCTGGATCGGGACGGCCCGCATCTGCTGGTCGCCGGCACCACCGGATCCGGCAAGTCCGAGCTGCTGGCGACCCTGGTCGCCGGGCTGGCCGCGGCGGCCCCGCCGTCGGTGACGTCGTTCGTCCTGATCGACTACAAGGGTGGCGCCGGGTTCGCCGATCTGGCCCGGCTGCCGCACTCCGCCGGTCTGATCACCGACCTGGACCCGGCGCTCGCCGAGCGCGGGTTGGCCAGCCTGCGGGCCGAGGTGCGTCGCCGCGAAAGGATCCTGGCCGGCGCCGGGGCGGCCGATCTGGCCGCTCTCCGCGAGGCCGGTGTGCCCGACCTCCCGCCGCGGCTGGTGATCGTCGTCGATGAATTCGCCACCCTGGCCGCTGACCTGCCCGGCTTCCTCGCCGGGCTGGTCGATGTCGCCCAGCGCGGCCGCTCGCTCGGGCTGCATCTGGTGCTCGCCACCCAACGGCCGGCGGGTGTGGTGAGCCCGGCCATCCGGGCCAATTCCGCCGCCCGGATCTGCCTGCGGGTGCTCGACGACGCCGATTCGCGCGACGTCATCGACATCCCGGACGCGGCCTGGCTACCAGCCAGGACTCCGGGACGTGCCCTGCTGCGCACCGGAAGCGATCGCCCGGTGCCGTTCCAGGCGGACCGGGTCACGGTGCCGCCGCGGACGCGGGTGCGGGTACGCCGCAGTGACGTCCCGACGATGGCCGAGACCGGTGCTACCGCCCTCGAGCTGCTGATCGAGGCCGCGACGGCAGCCGCGACCGGATCGCGGCCGACGCCCGCCCCCTGGCTGCCTCCGCTGCCGCACCGCCTCCGACTCGCCGACCCGCAGCTGCTGGGTCTCGCCGACCATCCCGACGAACAGGCCCAACGCCCGCTGCCGGTGCCGCCGGGATCGCTACTGGTGACCGGCCCGGCCGGGAGCGGGCGTAGCTCCGCCCTGCACCGTTGGGCCTATGCGGCCGCGGCCGCGGGGGCAGACGTGCTCCTCGTCGACACCGGGCACGGCTTGCAAGGACCTGGCGAATGGCCGTCCACCGCCACCCGTCTGGACGGCTCCGACCCGGGGCTGGTGCTCCGACTGATCGACCGGGTTGCCGGCGAGGTCGGCCGCCGGTCCGGGGTCACCGGACGGCCGTTGGCGCTGGTTCTCGACGACTGGGAGTCGGCGTCCGGGCCGCTGGACCAGCTGGACTTCGGCGCGTGGTCGGGGCGACTCGCGGACATCGCCGCCCGCGGTCCCGGGTGCGGGATCCGGGTCGCCGTTGCCGGCGGTGCCAGGCTCCTGCACCACCGGTTCGCGGCGTCCTGCGGGAACCAGCTGGTCCTGGGCGCACCGAACGCCCGCGGCGAAACCAGCCCGGACGCCCCGCCGGGCCGAGGGCGCTGGGGTCCCTGCGGCCCCGAGGTGCAGCTCGCCCTGCCGTTGGCCGGAACGCCGGCGGCCATCGGACCGCCCGACGCGCAGGCGGGCGACCCGACGGCCGATGGTGCGGCCCGCATCGTGATCCGTCCACTACCGGCCCTGGTCGCCGACCGGGACCTGGCCGCGGCGGCCCGGCCGGACCGCGGCGAGCACGGCACCTCGCGGGTGGTCATCGGCCTGGGCGGTGACGACGCCGGGCCGGTCGGTCCCGATCTGCGGCTGCCCGGCGGTCTACTGATCGCCGGGCCGACCAGGAGCGGGGTCAGCACGACCATCCGGGCCCTGGCCGCGGGGGCGGTGCAGGTGGGTCTGCCCGTGGTCCGGCTACTGCTGCGGCCTGAACCAGGGATGCCGGGCGTCGCGGATCTCGACCTGCGGGGTGGCATCGAGATCCTGTCGAACCACCTTGCCGGGCACGACGGACCGCTGGTGCTGTTGGCAGATCGGGCCGACGAGCTCGTCGACCATCCTGCTGCGGCACTCCTGCTGCGGTATCTCTCGATGGCCGGGCCCGGCCAGACCCTGGTCCTCGGTACCCGGCTCGATCGGGCGGCGCGGGCCACCCGTGGACTTCTGGCCGAGGTGGCGGCGTACCGGACCGGCGTGCTGTTGCACGCCGACGCCGCCGACGGCCGGGTGCTCGACGTCGTCCTCCCACGGCGCCGCGGGCCACTGCCGGCCGGCCGCGGGCACCTCGTCAGGCTCGCGTCGGCGGTGCCGATCCAGATAACCAAGCGTGAGTGACAATCGTCACACAGTTATTTGAGCGTTCAAGGTATCGCCGGGACCCCGGAGTGGAATAACCTGGCCAGGAAGTAGTTGACATGTCATGAACAACCCAAACCTGGAGGGACACACCATGACCACCACCGAAACACTGCTCACCGCCGGCACCTACTCCGCCGACGCGATCCACTCCGACATCAGCTTCAAGGTCCGCCACATGGCCGTCGGCAAGGCCAAGGGCACGTTCGACCTGAACTCGGCGACCCTCACCGTCGGCGCCAACGGTATCTCCGACTCGAGCGTCGTCGCCGAGATCGACGCCGCCAGCGTCGAGACCAAGAACGACCAGCGCAACGCGCACGTCCAGTCGCCGGACTTCCTGGACATCGCCAACCACCCGGTGATCACCTTCTCCTCCACCGAGGTCCGCGACTTCGATGGCGAGACCCTGGTGCTGGTCGGCGACCTGACCATCCGCGGCATCACCAAGCAGGTCGAGCTGGCCACCGAGTACCTCGGCGTGACCATCGACGCCTACGGCGCCACCCGGGTCGGGTTCTCGGCCGTCGGCGCGATCAACCGTCGCGACTTCGGCGTGAACTTCACTGCCGCGTTCGGCGCCAGCAACGCTGTCGTCTCCGACAAGGTGGAGCTGTACCTCGAGCTCGAGTTCACCAAGGACGCTGCCTGATCCACCCGGACGCCTGATCCAGGCTCCTGCTCCGCGCACTGAGCCCGGCTTCCTGAGCCGGGTGCTCCAGGCTCACGACCCCTACCTGCTCCTGCGGGTGGGGGTCGTGGGCGTTCGGGGCAGGGTGAGCTCAGCCGAGCTCTTCGACCAGGTACACGACCTCGTCGGGCGCGTACCAGGCGAGTTCGAAGTCCTCGGCACTTCCCAGGGCGAACTCGGCGTCCGGATCGCCGAGATCGGCTTCATGGATCACCGCGGCGGCGGCCCGCACCGCTTCGGCGGCATCCGCTCCGTCCAGGTGGACCGCAGCGACATCCCGCCACGCGATCTCCCCGTCGATCAGCACCGACGACCGTTCACCAGCGGGGTTGTCGGCCGCCGCACCGCTGTCCGCCGCCACCACCACCCGCATGGGTGACGCGCCCTCCCCCTCGCCGGCCAGCAGCCGGAGCGAGGTGCGCGCAGCGTCCTGCATGGCGAGGTACTCCAGCTCCTCCTCGTCCGCGCCGGGGTACTCCGCACGCAGACCGTCGGTCACGCCGTATCCGTGGCCGTGCGGCGGGCGCACCGACCCCTGAGCGACGGCCGTCGTGAGCACGGCCAGGGTGGCCGGGATGTACACCCTCATCGCTCGGTGTTCCCCTGTCGGGTGCCGGACCTGCGCGGCCGCGGATGCGGCGGCGAGAGCTGCGGCGGCAGGGTGTGGGCGAGCTCGTCGATGGCCTCGGTGATCAGGATGGCGAACTCCTCGACATCGGGCATCGCGTCACGGTCGGCGGTGAGACCGAAGTAGACACCGCCGTTGAACGACGTGCAGGCGACCGCGAGGGTGTGCCCCTTCGCCAGCGGCGCCACCGGGTACATCGCGAGCACCTCGGCGCCGGCCGCGTACAGCGGAATCTGCGGGCCGGGCACGTTCGTCACCAGCACGTTGTAGACCCGGGAGGACAGCTGGCCGGCCACCCGGGCGCCCAGCGCATGAAGGGTCGGCGGCGCGAACCGGCCGAGCTCCACCAGCGCATCGGCTCCGACCTGCAGCCCGGACTCGGTGTGCGCGCCGGTGGCGAACGACACCTGGTGCAGCCGCATCACCGGGCTCGGCTCCGCCACCGGCAGGTCGACGAGATAGGACTCCACCGGCGCCGCGTCCGAACCCGGTCCGGTCCGCACCGACATCGGGACCATCGCCCGCAGCGCGGTGTGCGCGGTCACCGCCTCGCCGCGGGACAGCAGCCAGGCCCGCAGGGCCCCGGTCAGCACCGCCAGGATGACGTCGTTAACGGTCCCGGCGTGCGCAGTCCGGATCGCCTTGAATGCGGCCAGGTCACCCCGAACGGTGGCGAACCGGCGTTGGCCGCTCATCGAGCGGTTCAACACCGAGCGCGGCGCCGGTCGAATGGTCCGGCGGGCGATCTCCAGCACGCCGATGGCCGCGTCGGACACCCGGGACACCGCGCTACGGACGTCCAACGCCGCCCACCGGAGCATCTCCAGGGCTTCGGACGGCCGGCTGGTCAGGTCGGCGACGGCATCGACCACCAGATCGACATCGCTCGGCGGCGGAACCGGGATCCACGACTGGTCCGGCAGCGTCCGGGGGGTGCGCGAGATGTCCAGGATCGCGGCGGCGACGTCCACCGCGCCGATCCGGTCCACCATGGCCTGGTGGGTCTTGTTGATCAGCGCCACCCGGCCGCCGGTGAGCCCCTCGACCACGTAGATCTCCCACAACGGGCGGGATCGGTCCAACGGGCGGGAAATCAGCCGGCCGACAAGCTCGTCGAGTTCCACATCGGTGCCGGGTCTGGGCAGCGCGGACCGCCGCACGTGATACGTGAGATCGAAGTTCTCGTCGTCCACCCAGACCGGTCGGGCCAGGCGGCCTGGGACGAATCGCACCAGCTGCCGATATCGGGGCACCAGGTCCAGGCGGGACGCGATCAGCTCGACGATGTCGGCGTACCTGAAGTCGGGTCCCGGCTGCAGGATGACGACGCCCCCGACGTGCATGGGCGTCGAGACGTCCTCGCCGTAGAGGAATCCCGCGTCCGTCGCGGACAGCCGGTCGGTCATGAGCGACATGGTGGCACAGCCGACGGGCCGCGCCGCAGGGCGGAGCGAGCGGCTCAGCCGGCGGCCGCCACCGGAATCTGGCCGAATGCTCCCTGCGGCACCACGGCCGCGGCCAGCTCGCGCAGCGCTGTCCGCACCGGTGATGCCGGTGCGACCTGCAGCAACGGTTCCCCCCGACGCCAGGCGAGATCGGTCGCCGCACGGTCCTCCGGCACGGCGGCCAGCACCCCGAGGCCCGCGAACCGGCTCAGCGCCGCCGCCGCCTCGTCCCGTCCGGCCGCGGACTTGCGCAGGCGATTGAGCACGACCCTGGGCACCGCATCGGGCACCATCTCGGAGAGTTCGACGAGGCCGCGGACCAACCGCTCCATGCCCGGTGGGTCCGCCGAACCGACCGCCAGCACCAGGTCCGCGTGCCCGAGTGCGGCCAGGGTGGCGCCATTGCGCCGGGGAGCCACGGTGTCGAAGGTGATCTCCTCGTCCGCCTCGAGCGCGAAGCCGCAGTCGACGACGGTCACGGTGGCGGCGCTGCGGGCAACGTCGAAGACCAGTGGGATCGACGACGGTCGCAACTCGGGCCACCGGTCGGCCCGCGGGATTCCGGTGAGTAGCCGCAGCGCCGGGTTGATCTGCCAGCTCAGCCTGGCCAGTTCGGCCAGGTCGAGTCGGCCGTTCGCGGCCATCCGACAGGCACCGGCCAGCCCTGGCGACTCGTCGAGCAGTCCGAACGCACTGGCCAGCACCCCGCCGTAGACATCGGCGTCGATGAGCAGGGTGGGCAGCCCGACGGCGGCGGTCTCGGCGGCGATACCCGCCGCGACGGTGGTGCGGCCGGGCGCGCCGGCGGGGCCCCACACCGCGATCACCCGACCGCGGTGTGGCTCAACAGCTGCTGCCACGGCGGTCGGCGGCCGCCCGGGGTCCGGCAGCGCCGTCCGGAGATCGGCCGCGCCGGAAGCCCGCGGGCCGCGGTCGCCGAGTTCAGCGATGGCGGCGATCGCCGCGGTGATCATCGTGCCTGCTCCGACGTCGTCCGGAACCGCCGTCGACACCCCGATGCGTTCCAGGCGCCCAGCGGCCCGGTGATCGGCCGCGGGATGAACGCCGACCACTGCCACCCGCGCCGACCGGAGCCGCTGCACCGCCTCGCTGTCCAGCCGGCGCAGGTCGGCGGCGACCACGACCACCGCCACCTGACCGGTACCGGCCACCGCCAACAGGTCGGCGACGTCGACGCAGCGCCGCACCACATGCATCGCCGAGCCCGGCCGGCCCAACTCGGCGACCAGGTCGTTCTCCCAGCCGTGACCGCCGCCGGCGGTCAGCACGCCACCGGTCACTTGACCGGGCCGCTCACCAGCGAGACGACGGCGTCGCCCCGGGGCAGCATCCGGATCAGCTGATCGGCCTGCGTGGCCGGCAGCAGCACGGCGACCTGGAAGCCGTTGCTGCCGGCGCCGGACAAACCACCGGACGCGGGTGCTGCTACCGACTGGACGGTGATGCCCTCTGCGATCCGCTCGGTGGTCTCTTCCTTGGCGTCGCCCGTGGTCAGGTACAGATCGATGACGGACCCGTGGCCGACTCCCGGCGGCATCTTGTCCGGCGACACCGGGATCACCAGCACCCGTCCGGTCTCCGGATCGCCGACCGCCGACGCTGCCACCAGGTCGCCGGCACGCACCGGCTGGAGCAGCGTCCGTCCGGTCACTGCGGAGTCGCCGGCGAGATAGTTGCCGGTGCCGTCGCCGAGGTTGACGTCGACGGTGATCAGGTCCGCTGCGGTCAGCACAGTGCCGGCCGCCAGATCGTGCCCGGCGGCGAGTACCGGGGTGGTGTGCTGACTCGATCCGATCACCCGGGCGCCGATCACCACGCAGGCGATCACCAGGACCAGCCCGCCGATGATGCGCGGATCCAGCCACTTCGGCCGACCCAGCCGACGCGGTGCCGGAACTTCAGGTGCGGACATGTGCGCCTCCCCCGGCGTACCCGAACGTGTGATCTGGGCCCAACGCTCGCGACATTGTCGCTGGCCGCCGGGCCGAATGGGTGGGCCGGCGACAAGCTGTGGATGCACCCGCTCTGGACGGACCTGTTGTGGACGGACACTGCAGCCTGGACCCGGCATCTGTCAAACTGGGGTCAGCAGCGTCAAATCGCACCCAACCGTGCGAAGGCCCTTCAAGTTGCAGTCCTCGGGCCGACCGACTTCAGGGAGATCAGCGCGCATGGCATCGGACCGGTTCCTCACCTTGGCGGACGTCGCGGAGATCCTGAACATCTCCACGTCTCAGGCGTACGCGCTGGTCCGCAGCGGCGACCTGCTCGGCATTCAGATCGGCGGGCGCAACCAGTGGCGGGTGGAGCGGGCCAAGCTGGAGGACTACATCGGGCAGGCCTACCAGCGGGCCTCCGCCGCCCTCGACGAACTGCCGGCCGAACTGCCGTCGGACGCCGCACACTGACCTCGGGGCGCACTGCCTTCCGCGGCGAACTGCCTTCCGGGGCACATCTACCTCCAGGGGAATCCGCACCACCCACGCCCCTGGTCAGCCCAGGGCCATCGGCCGCACCACGACGATCGCCGTGAGTGGTACCAGCACCACCTGCCGCACCGCCATCGCCCGCCTCGGTTCCCAGGGGGCGTGCAGCGCCGTCTCCACGAAGTCCGCGCCGATCCGGTCGATGGTGCCGGTGAGCTCGACCGCGTGACTCCCGTCCAGCCCGCCGCCGGTGGCGCCCGGCACGGTGATCGACACCGGCGAACGGTCCCGGGCCACGCCACGGAGGGCCCGCCGCAGATCGAGGCGCAGTCCGACGCCGGCAACCGGCCGACCGGTGCTCGTGGTCAGGCCCTCGACCACGGTGACCGCTGCCAATCGCACGAGCGCTTCCCGGCCCGGCGACTCACCGATCAGCACCCAGTCCGGGCCGACGGTCCGCAGTGAGCCGGCGACCGGTACGCCGTGGGTCAGCCTGAGCCGCACGGTGGCGCCGAGTGCACCGGACAGCCGGGCGCCCATCGACACCGCGCCCTGCTCGACCCGCTCCCGATCGGCCAGCTCGGCGACAGCCTGGTCGTCGGCGAGCTGCTCGAAGCGGGACTCGAGGTCCGCGAACAGCTGATCCCAGCGCATCGTCCAACCATTGCAAGAGCTGGCCGAATGCGCAACTAAAGCTGTCATACGGTCTTGACAAAGGCTATCACTGTCTATTGACTTCAAATCATGTCAAATGAAGGAATCCGTGTGAATGCGGCGAGACAGGTCGGCGATCGGGGGGCCCGGCCGCTGGTCGCCGGGGTGGTCGCGCTGGCTGCTCTGGCCAGCCAGCTGCCGGGTCCCGGTTCGGTGATCGCGATGGTCTCCGGATCCACCACCGGAGCCCAGGTCGGAGCCCGGGTCGGGGCCCAGCTCGGAGTCGCCGATACCGCGGCACTGATCGTCGCGTCCTGTGTTGTCTGGCCGTTGCTGGTGTGGGGGCTGACCGTCGTCCTGCTGACCGCGCTGTGCCGGGTGCCCGGCATGCTCGGCGGCGCAGCGCTGCGCGGCCTGCGGATGCTGGTGCCACGCGCCCTGCGGCCGCTGCTGGTGGCCGGTGTCGGGATCAGCCTGGCCGCAGGCCTGGCCGGCTGCAGCCAACCGGGCGGGGCTGGATCGGGAGCGGCCGCTGCCGGGCAGGGGTCGGCAGCGACCGCGCCGCTCACCGCTGTGCTCCGGATGGCCGGCGAGGTGGGTAGCGCGCCGCGGACCCCACCCGCTGCACAGCCGGGCCCTGTAGCTCAGGGCATCGCAACGGCGGTAGCTCCCGTTGCCGCAGCGGCACCGCGGGCTCCTCACGACTTCGACCTCGACTGGCCGACGTCCGCGGCCGAACTGCCGGCACCGGCGCCCGGGCGTGCCGCTACGACAGACCGGGGGCAGTCGCCGGCCGCCCAGGTCGGGTCGATCGCCATCGACTGGCCGCAGACCGCGCGATCACGGGACGCGCTACCTGCGACCGCACATCACTCCCGAACGGCCGAGCCGAATCGCGTCAGTCCCGGGCACCCGGTCGTGTCCCCGCATCCCGCTCGCGCAACGCCCGCACCTGTGACCGTCAGGACCGGCGACACCCTGTGGTCCATCGCAGCGTCCCGACTCCCTGCTGACGCCACCGACCTGCGCATCGATGAGAGCTGGCGCAGCTGGTACGCGGCCAACTCCGCGCTGATCGGTCCCGATCCGAACCTCATCCTCCCCGGGCAGCAGCTGCTGCCCCCGACACCCGGAGACCACTCATGACCACTGCGTTCGTCGAGCCGGAGGCCGCGGCTGACGCCGCGGCAGCTGCAGCCGCCCCCGGCGCTGCGATGCCGCCCGCCCGCACCGCCCCCGTTGACGGGCGCAGCACCGAGCAGGTCCGGGAGGTCCTGGCCCGACGGCGGGCCGCGGCCGGGACCGCGCCCGCATGGCCGTACCTGGTTCCGGTCCCGGACTGCGAACCGCCGTATGACGACGAGCGGACCGCGACGGATCGGGTGCGGCTGCTCCGGCCCGATGTCCGCCGTCGACGGGCGAGCTACCGATCGGCCGTGGCGGCGCCGGCCATGGTCACCGCAGACGTGCCGACCTGGTCCTCCGACCCGGATGTCGGTGTCCGCCGAACGGTCGCCGCCGACCTGCCGGTCCCCGGCCGGGCCGCCACCATGTTCGCCCGCGGGCTGGTCGAGGTGCTTTCCGGCATCAGGCCGGTCGAGCAACTCCGTTCGCATTGCGCCCCTGAGGTCTTCGCGGGCCTCGAAGACCTGCCGGTGGTCCCGGGCACCGGGCTGCCGCAGCTGAGGTCAGTGCACACCAGCCAGCCCTCGGACGGGGCGGCCGAGGTGTGCGTGGTGTTCCGGCGAGCGGACCGGGTCCGGGCCCTGGCCTTTCGCATCGAGGGCGTGGACGGCCGCTGGCGGTTGACCGCGCTCCAGGTCGGATGACCACCGGCGCTGCAGCTCAGAGGCCGGGACGGCAGGCGGCCGGTTCACACCCGGCGTCCTACGGCATCCCGCGCAACAAGCCCCGTACCTGCTCCTGGAACGTCGGGTCCAGCCAGAAGGCGGAGTGGCGGCCGGCAACCGGGTAGACGACGTCGCCGGGAGCGCGGTCGAAGACCGGGTCGGTGCAGCGGACCTGGAGCGGCCCGGCGGGCCAGTCCGCGCCCCGCGGATAGGGCATCGAGCCGCCGAGGTAGTCGGTGTCCCGCCAGAGATTCACCCAGCGCACCTGACCACTGGCCCCGGTGAGGTTCTCCGCGGCGCAGCGGTAGACCTCCGGTGAGAAGTACCGGGGAAAGAACCTCGAGTAGAGCCGGTCCAGCACGCAGCCGAACGTCATCAGGGCGAGTCGGGCCCGGACCTCGGGCGGCTGGATCAGCACCGCAGCCAGGCTGATCACCGTGCCCTGGCTGTGCCCGGCGATCACCACCCGCCCGACCGGGGAGTCCGGGGCGGCCGGGTCCGGTTCGCCGTCCGTGTCGGGCCCGGCCGCAGCCTGCCGCGTGAGGTAGTAGCTGATCCGGATCCGTACCTCCGGCATGGTCCGCTCGTTGTAGCAGGGCGGCGCGAACGGATGCACGTCGCGCGGCCAGAAGCAGGCCAGGTCCCAGAGCACGCCGACGCCACGGCGCATCGCTGCTGTCCGGTAGGCGAGCACTCCGAGCAGCAACAGCCCGACCAGGAGACCGGCAGTGAGGTAGGCACCCCAGGCCACCGGCCCGGTGCCCAGGGCGTCACAGGCCTGAGCCCCGGCGTCACACGCCTGTCGGTCCTGACCGAGAACGAACGCCAGGAACGCCGGCCGGGATGCGGTCGGCACCAGCACCGCGATCCCCTGCAGCACCAGGAACGCGATGATCGCCAGGCTGAACCCGGCGATCCCCCGTGGCACACGGTCCACCAGCCGGGCGGTCCATCGCATGAAAGCGATCTGCCGCACCCGGTCGAGCACGCCGCGGTCGGCGAGCTGCTCGGGCGTCAGCCCGTTCTCGGACCGCACGTCCGCGCGATCCTTGGCGGTGCCACCGACCGACTGGCGCAGCGCATATCGGGCGCCGAGCTGGACCAGCAGCACCAGCAGCACCCCGACGCCGACGAGCATGCCGATGCCGGAGCTGCGGGTGGTACCGCCGAACCAGGTCGGATGCTCGGCCAGCACCTGGCTGACCCGGGCCGGGGTGAACGAGAATCCGGGGCTGCCCAGCCAGGCGGGCACCAGGATCAGCACGGCAGCCGTCATCATCGACCCGAGCAGCCAGCCGAGAAACGCGAAGTAGAAGGCGGCATACCCCTTGACGAACATGTCCCGGCCGCGCCCCGCGCCGCGCCACCGGGCCGTGATCAGCAGCAGCAGGACCACCAGCAACAGGGCGCCCTGGGCTTCGAACAAGCCGCCGACCATCCGGTCCGCGTCCCGGACCAGCCGGTCCGGGTCCAACCCTGCCGCGTCAGCACCGACCCCAGCACCCGCAATCACCAGGGCCGTGTCGAGCGCCACGGTGCCGGCGACCCCGAGCCACAACCAGCGCACGCCGCCGGTGATCGTGGTGACCGCCGGTTCGCCCCTGCCGACCCCCAGTCGGATGCCGGCGAGCACGGACGCGGCGAGCAGACTCGCGCCGGACACCAGAACCGCCACCGTCCGCAGGCCCGACGGGGGGAACAACACGGCCAGCACCGTGCCGACCGTGAGGACGCCGGTCTCGACGTGCAGCAGCCGCAATCGCCGTCCCGCCACTCCGCCGTGCCACAGGTCGGACCGCAGCAGGGGCACCGGGGCATCGTCCGGGCGGCCGGGCATCGGCTCGGCGCGACCGGTTGCGTAGCGGCGCGCCGATGACAGGCCGAGCAGCCAGAGCAACGCGACCAGCGCCAGCGGCACCACCGTCATCACGCCGACCTGCACCGACGGCGCCAATCGGGCCAGCACGTCGGTGAGCACCTTGGGCAGGCCGTAGCACGGGGTCGGATCGGCGCTGCAACGGCGCGCCACCGTGGTCAGCGACGCTGCTGTCACCCCCAACACCAGGGTCACGGTCAGCGAGGCGGCGAGTACCCGGATCAGCGCGGCGATCAACAACCGCAGCCGCGACGGCCGCGACCCGCCCGATGGCCCCGGGCCGGGCGCATCCGGTGGCAGCATCCGCGGTGCCACGTTGACCAGCGCGAACGGGGCGAGCACCAGCCACAGGGCGCGACTCTTCGCCCCGGAAGTCCAGCCGCCCCACGAGTACCCCTCGAGCCACGGAGCTTCGTCGACCTCGGGGGTGCCCGGCATCGCGCCCCGCGGCGCGTCCCGACGCTGGCCGGTCGCGGCCGGGCGGTAGAAACCGGCGATCCGGTCCCCGGAGACCCGCTCGGTGGTGGGCCGGTCGAGCAATTCCTCAGGCGGTGTGCCCGAGACCCCGTGCACCCGGATCTCGACATCGCCACGGTAGGGCTCGGGGTTCCGGACGATGTCCGATCCGGTCCCGGGTCTGCGCATCACCACGGCCACCATCCTGTGCCCTGGGCCGACGCCGGTTCCGGCAGCAGCTCTCCCGGCTCAGGAGCGGCCGGCGGTCGGCCCGGGGTCGGCCGATCGATTGAGCCCGGGCCGCGTACCGACGACACCGCAGGCGTCATCAGCCCGGTCGGAGACAGTATTCCGCGCAGTATGTCCAATTCGGCGGCACGCGGGTCTTCGGAGTGTCGACCCGCACACATCCTGACCGTGCAGATCCTGAGCTGCGCAGATCCTGACCCGAGCAGACGCCGGTCTGCGACACGCCGGTCGAATCGTCAGTTGCTGGTGCCCGGCCGGCCGTGGCACATCTTGTACTTCTTGCCGGAGCCACACGGGCACGGGGCGTTACGCGCCGGCTCCTTGGCGCCGGTCGCGGTGGCGCCACCCGCGGTGCGGGTCTTGCCGGAGGTCTGGGTCTCCCCGGACTCCGTCGGGCCGGAGTACGCCAGCGACTGCGCCCGGTGCGGCTCGAGCCCCTTCGCCCGCAGGGCGGCGGGTGCGGCCTCGGTGCCACCGTTGGTGGGCGCCTCGACGACCTGCTGGGTGGGCAGCGCCTCGACCGGACGGACCCGCCTGCGGGCCGCGGACTCCTTGGAGTTCATCGGCTTCGGCGGCGGGAGCGCCCGCCGGCGCTGGCCGTCAACGGCGCCGTTCCCGGTGCCGCCGTCGACGGCCTCCTCGGCGTCGGCGCTCTCGGCCTCGGCCTGCACGACCTGCACCTGCAGGTTGTAGAGGTAGCCGACCGACTCTTCCTTGAGCGAGTCGAGCATCGCCGCGAACATGTCGAAGCCCTCGCGCTGGTACTCGATCAACGGGTCACGCTGCGCCATCGCACGCAGCCCGATGCCCTCCTTGAGGTAGTCCATCTCATAGAGGTGCTCACGCCACTTGCGGTCCAGCACCGAGAGCACCACCCGCCGTTCGAGCTGCCGGGTGACTTCGGGGGTGAGCGTCTCCTCGCGGTTGGCCCAGGCCAGCCGGGCGTCCTCGAGCACTCCGGTGAGCAGCGAGTCCTTGGTGAGATCGCCGTGCTCCTCGGCGATCCGCTCCGGCGTCACCGAGACCGGGTACAGCGTCTTGAGTGCGGCCCACAGGGTGTCGGTGTCCCAGTCCTCGGCGTAGCCGGCCGTGGTCGCCCCGTTGACGTAGGCGGTGATCACGTCGGTGATCATGTTCTGCACCTGCAGGTGCAGATCCTCGCCGGCCAGGACACGGCGGCGCTCGTCGTAGATCACCGAGCGCTGCTTGTTCATCACTTCGTCGTACTTCAGGACGTTCTTGCGGATCTCGAAGTTCTGCTGCTCGACCTGGGTTTGCGCGCTCTTGATGGCCTTGGAGACGAAGTTGTGCTCGATCGGCACGTCGTCGGGCATCCGCAGCCGGGTCATCAGCATCTCGACCGTGCCTCCGCCGACCCGGCGCATCAGGTCGTCGCCCAGCGACAGGTAGAAGCGGGACTCACCCGGGTCGCCCTGCCGGCCCGACCGGCCACGGAGCTGGTTGTCGATGCGGCGGGACTCGTGGCGCTCGGTACCGAGCACGTACAGGCCACCGACGTTGCGGACCTTCTCGGCCTCGGTGCTGCTGCGCTTCTTGGCCGCCTCCAGGGCATCGGTCCAGCCGGCCTCGTACTCCTCGGGAGTCTCGGTCGGCGTCAGGCCCTCGTCGCGCAGGGCCATGTCCGCGGTGAAGTCGGGATTGCCGCCGAGCACGATGTCGGTGCCCCGGCCGGCCATGTTGGTGGCGACGGTGACGGCACCGGCCCGGCCGGCCTGCGCGATGATCGCGGCCTCCCGGGCGTGGTTCTTGGCGTTCAGCACCTCGTGCGGGACGCCGGCCCGGAGCAGCAGCTTGGACAGCAGTTCGGACTTCTCGACCGAGGCGGTTCCGACGAGAACCGGCTGGCCGTCCTCGTGCCGCTCGGCGATGTCCGCGACCACCGCGTCGAACTTGGCATCCTCGGTCTTGTAGATCAGGTCGCCCTGGTCGAGGCGCACCACCGGCTTGTTCGGCGGGATCGGCACCACGCCCAGCTTGTAGATCTGGTGCAGCTCGGCGGCCTCGGTCTGGGCCGTGCCCGTCATGCCGCAGAGCTTCTCGTACAGCCGGAAGTAGTTCTGCAGGGTGATGGTGGCCAGGGTCTGGTTCTCCGCCTTGATCTCCACCCCCTCCTTGGCCTCGATGGCCTGGTGCATGCCCTCGTTGTAGCGGCGCCCGTGCAGCACCCGGCCGGTGAACTCGTCGACGATGAGCACCTCGCCGGAGACGACGATGTAGTCGCGGTCCTTGTTGTAGAGCTCCTTGGCCTTGAGCGCGTTGTTCAGGAATCCGACCAGCGGGGTGTTCACCGATTCGTAGAGGTTCTCGATGCCCAACGCACGCTCGACCTTGGCAACGCCCTCTTCGCTGACGCCGACGGTGCGCTTGGACTCGTCGACCTCGTAGTCGACGTCCTTGGCCAGCCGAGGCACCAGCCGGGCGAACTCCGAGTACCACTTGGACGACTGGTCGGCCGGACCGGAGATGATCAGCGGGGTCCTGGCCTCGTCGATGAGGATCGAGTCGACCTCGTCGACGATGCCGAAGAAGTGGCCGCGCTGGACCAGGTCGTCGTTCGACCAGGCCATGTTGTCGCGCAGGTAGTCGAAGCCGAACTCGTTGTTGGTGCCGTAGGTGATGTCGGCCTGGTAGGCCGCCTTGCGGACCTCGGGGGTCTGCTGGGACAGGATGACGTCGACGGTCAGGCCGAGGAACCGGTGCACCCGGCCCATCCACTCGGAGTCCCGCTGGGCCAGGTAGTCGTTGGTGGTGACGATGTGGACGCCCTTGCCTTCCAGGGCGTTCAGATAGGCCGGCAGGGTGGAGACCAGCGTCTTGCCCTCACCGGTCTTCATCTCGGAGATGTTGCCCAGGTGCAGGGCGGCACCGCCCATCAGCTGGACATCGAAGTGCCGCTGTCCCAGGGTGCGCTTGGCCGCCTCACGGACCGCGGCAAACGCCTCCGGCAGCAGGTCGTCGGTGGTCTCGCCGTCGGCGAGCCGGGCACGGAAGGTCGTCGTCAACTCGCGCAGTTCGGCATCGGTGAGCGAGGTGTAGTTGCTCTCGATGCTGTTGATGTGGTCGGCGATGGCCCGCAAACGCTTGACGGTCTTCGCCTCACCGGCGCGGAGCAGTCGTCCCAGAACCACGTGTTCACCCTCGGTCGTTCGTCACTGGCGGCTGTGGCCGGTGGATACCGGCCGGCATCGGATTGAGCACGCTGCCACGGCCGCAGGCATCCCGCCCACAGCTCCTCCATGGTATGCGCAGGACGGGCCGGCGTGTGCCGCTCGGCGAGGCTGCCCGGTGCTGCTGCTCGGTGGTCCGGGCGCCGGTACCGGACCGCGGGGAGGAAACGCCGCGCTCGGCAGCGCGCCGGCGGCGTTTCCTCCCCGCGGTCGGGCGGGCCGTGCGTGCGGCAGGCCGGGTCAGTGGGCGTGCCCGCCTTCGGGCTCGACCAGCCTGAGCAGTCCGTAGTCGAAGCCCTTGCGGCGGTAGACCACCGAGCACATCTGGGTCTCCGCGTCCTTGAAGAGATAGAAGTCGTGTCCCACCAATTCCATCTGGAACAGCGCCTGGTCGACGGTGATCGGCTCGCCGGGGTGGTCCTTGATGCGCACGATCCGGCCGGGGCCGTCGTCTCCCTCGCCGGAGCCTGCGGTCGCGGCACCATTCCCGGAGGCGGCCGACGCCTCTTCGTCGACGAGTTCGCCGACCGTGGCGGCCACAGCGTCGATCGGCACTCGGGCGTGCGACCGGTCGTGCCGCCGTTCGTTGGCCCGACGCAGCCTGGTCTCCAACTTGGTGATCGCGGAGTCGAGCGCGGAGTAGAACGTCTCGGCGGTCGCCTCCGCTCGGATGGCCGGGCCCTTGGAGGCGAGGGTGATCTGCACACGCTGGCAGTTCTTGTGCTGCCGAGGGTTGGTCTCGTGGGACAGCTCCACGTCCACCCGGATGATCTTGGAGTCGTACCTCTCGCTGCGGGTCAGCTTGTCCGAGACATGGGTCCGGAAATGGTCCGGCACTTCGACATTCCGGCCCTTGACAACGATCTCCACGTGTCCTCCTGGCGAGTCCGGCAGTCCGGCTCGAAACCGGCATGCGCGCGGAAGAGTGATGTGCGCTCCCCGGGAGAACCCTCTCCTCGCTCGGACCGGGCAGGCCCGGGATGACGCCCAACCTACCGGGGCTGGGGGGTTCCGCAAGTGAGCGGACCGTATCGACTGATTTACCGGGGGTGACGATCCCGGGATCGCCCCGAATTCAACGGGTTGACCGCCATCGGGGCACAGCGGCCAGGGTGAGCACGGCGGCCACCGTGAACCCGGCGTCGGCCAGCGTCGCGCAGGCCGCCGCCGCAGTGGCCCCGGTGGTGAGGACGTCGTCGACGAGCACGACGGCGGCTCCGGGTGACGGTGCGGCCCGCGGATCGAACCGCACCCGGCCGGCCAGGTTGGCGGCGCGGCCGGCGGCGTCCAGGCCGACCGAATCCCTGGCCCGTCCGGCGGTGCGTAGGCAGGGCGCGACGCCGCAGGGCCGTCCGGCGGCAGCCAGCCGCCGGGCGGCTGCTCGGGCCATCGCCAGCACCGGATCACCGCCGCGACTCCGCGCCGACGCGCGCCGGGTCGGAGCCGGCACCAGCCAGCTGCCGGGCGGCACCACCCCGACCTGCTGCAACCGCAGCAGGCCGCCACCCATCGCGAGCCCCAGCAGAGGTGGGAGGTCGCGCCGGCCGCGTTCCTTTCCGGCGATCACCGCGGCCCGGACCGGCCCGCGGTAGCGGGCCAGTGCCCGGATCGGCGGCAGGGCGCCTGCGGGCCAGCTGTCCAGGGTGGCCTCGGGCAGCGTCGGCTCCCGCGGCCGGGCGTCCAAGGTCGCGGCGCACCGGTCGCACCAGGGCTCCGGCCCGCCGCACCCCGGGCAGGTGCGCGGCAGTACCAGGTCGGCGGCGGTCGCCATTGCCGACGTGATTGCCCGGACGCCCGGCAGCCGGCGGGGACGGGGTTCCGGACCGGCTGCGCCGAGGCGGGTCGCACTCATCTCGACAACGCTGCTCTGGACGATCCCGACGCGCGTCGACCGTGCTGCCGGGTGGATGGATTCGGCTGCTGTGGACAACGATGAGGAGGACCGCAGGCTCAGCCCGGGTAGAACGGCGCGGTGCCCTCCAGAGCCGGCAGGTTCAGGGGGGCCGTCCAGGTGCCGGTGCGCCAGGCTCCGTCGAGTTCGTAGATCCGGCCGCCGTAGGACATCAACGGGGGCTGGTTGGGGGTCACCGAGACCGAGGTGACATCGCCGAAGAAGCCGTTCTGGGACGTGCGGAGGACACCGCTGCCGTCCACCCCGAGCTGGTAGAGGACCCGCAGGCCCGCTCCGGTACTCGCGCCGACGACCAGCGAGTTCGAAGCCGCGAACGCCACCGGCCCGACGTTGGTGAGCGACGGGGCGATCTCGGTCAGGCCTTGGATCACCGGGCCCGGTTTGCCCGACCCCGCGGCGTCCGGAGCGGCCGCCACCACCACCCCCACGTACAGCCGGTTGCCCGCGACCACAGCTACCCGCACGCCGTCCGGCGACAGGACCAGCTGCGTGACCTCACCCTTGCCGGTCAACTCGTCCGCCCGCACCTGGCCCCGTGGCAAGGAGCCGGAGGTGGTGATCGCGATGACCTTCGGCTTGGTGGCGCCGTTCTGCACCACCCACACCTCGTCCCCTGTGCGGGTGAACGTGGGCGGGGTCAACGTATCGGCGACCAGTACCGGTGACGTCGGCTGGAGGTCCAAGGGCCGGCCGAGCAGCAGCTGCCGACCGGCGGGCTTGTCGGGGGCGCCGAGGACCACCGCGGCCAGGGTGCCGTTCGCTGCGGAGATCGCCGCGTTCTCCACCTGATCCGAGCCGGTGCCGACCCGCCCCCACATCGGCTGCCGGTCACCGGTCAGGCTGATGATGGCCCCGGAGGGGTCGATGAACCACGGATCGAGGGATACCTGCCCGGTGCCGGCGACCCGGTCGGGGTTGTACGAATCGACCGACTGCATCGTGTAGACCGATGCTCCCGGTGCGTTGTCGGTGCCGCCCAGCGGCACTCCGTCCAGCGTGATGGCGACCCGGTCGGCGTCGTTGGACAGCGTCCACACGATCTGGGCGGCCAGGCCGCCCCGAGCATCCGCCGACTCCGGACTCACGCCGGTCAGGTCGACATGCACGACGCCCTGGTCGTCCGTGGTGACCGCGGATCGGAGTCGCGCCGAGGTACCGAGCTCGCTCAGGACGGCCGGTCGCAGCCGCGCGGTCGGCCCGGCGAGCAGCAGATTCGTCAGCCGGGTGATCCTGTTGGCCTGGGTGAGGCCCGCCTCAAGGTAGCGCGGGTCGGGAACGACGACAGATCCGGTCTGGTCGAGGAAGTACACCGTGCGCATCCGGAACGCCTGATCGAAGTCCTGTTCCTGGATCAGCACCTCGTTCGGCGGATTGTTGATCCGCCATTCGCCGTCGACCTTGACCAGCGTCATCGTGCGCACGTACGGCTGCGGTGGAAGCGCCCGGTAGGAACGGTCAGGATCGAGGACGGCCAACCGGGTACCGCGCATGGTCACCACAGATGTGTCAGCGGTCTGCAAGCGGTACAGGTCGTCCAGGACGACCACCGACGACGTTGCCGGCTGCCAGCCGCTCTGCGCCTTCGGGGTCAGAAACTGCTTCGCGGCCTCGTACGGCGCGTCGTTGGTGTCGGCGCCGGCCTGGATGAAACCGCGGACGATCTGGTCCGGGAGTTGGCCGGCCTCGGGCGCCTGCGGCTGCGCGGGGTTGGCGACGTCACCGACCTTGCGGACGTCGTGCACCTCACCGACCGACGGTATTGCCGAACAGCCGGCCGTCAGTAGCGCGCCGACCAGCAGCAACGCCCGCCACCTGGCCCTCATCGGGTATCCCCCCGGATCGCCGGGCCCGCCGAGCCGAGCGCAGGTGCATCGGGCACGTCGTCCTCCACCCACAGCGGCAGCGGCGAACTCGACACCAGCGTGCCGCGGGTCATCGGCAGGGTCAGCCGGAACCTGGCGCCCCGGCCAGGCGTGCCGCTGGCCTGCAGCCAGCCGCCGTGCAGTCGGGCGTCCTCCAGCGAGATGGCCAGACCGAGGCCGGTGCCGCCGGTCTGCCGCTGCCGCGACGGGTCAGCACGCCAGAACCTGTTGAACACCAGACCTGCCTCGCCGGGCTTCAGCCCGACGCCGTGATCGGTCACGGTGACCGCCAGCGCGTCCGGCCCGCACCCGAGTTCAACGTCGACCGGCTTGCCGTCAGCATGGTCGATGGCGTTGTTGAGCAGGTTGCGCAGGATCCGTTCGAAGCGGCGGGCATCGATCTCGGCGATCACCGGCTCGTCGGGCACCCGGACCTGGATCGCGACGCCGGCGTTGTCGGCGAACGGACGGGCCGCGAGCACGCAGGTGCGGATGTGGGTCCGGATGTCGACCGCTTCAGCGTTCAGTTCGGCCATCCCGGCGTCGTGACGGCTGATCTCCAGCAGGTCGGCGAGCAGCACCTCGAATCGATCCAGCTCGTCGACCAGCAACTCGGTTGCCCGGGCCAGGTGCGGCGGGAAGTCCTCGCGACTCTCGTGCAGGACATCGGCGGCCATCCGGACGGTGGTCACCGGGGTGCGCAGTTCGTGGGAGACGTCGGAGGTGAACCGGCGCTGCAGCCTGCCGAACTCCTCCAGCTGCCGGATCTGCGCCTTGATCGCCTCGGCCATGCCGTTGAACGACCGGGCCATCGACGTCAACTCGATGGCACCCTTCACGGGCATCCGCTCGTCGAGCGAACCGGCCGCGAGTCTTTCGGCGACCGCTGCGGCCCGCCGCACCGGCCGGACGACCTGCGCGGCGACGAGCGCCGCGATCAACGTCAACGCCAGGGCCAAGGCCGCTCCGCCGAGCAGCAGGGTGTTCTGCACGACCGAGACCGAGCCCTGCTCGCCGGCCAGCAGGAAGATCAGGTACACCCCGAACGTCCCGGTCTTCGTGGTCGCCGGCGCGCCGACCACCAGCGCCGGTACCGTCCGGCCGTCCTTGTCGACGGCGGTGTAACGCCAGGCGAGATTGCCCGCCAGAACATGTTCCTGCAGGTCGAGCGGGACGTCGGAGACCTGCCCGACGCCGGGCACGTTCGGATCGGCCGGGATGATCACCGGGTCGAACACGCCGGCGGTGGAGCCCTGGGTTCCGGCGGCATCGGTAGTCCTGCCCAGCTCGCTCAGCGCCAGATTCAACGCACTCTGCAGCGACGTCGGATCGGCATCGGCACCTCCCAGGCTGGTTTCCGCCTTCGCCTTGGCTGCGTCGATCTCGCCGATCGCCGCGGACAGCTTCGACTGCAACAGGCCGGCGGTGATCTGCTGCTGCACGATCACCCCGACCCCCACCATCACCACGGAGGAGAACAGCAAGGTCAGCACGATCACCCGGAGCCGGAGCGAGCGGCCCCAGAAACCGACCGCGTCGCGCAGCCCGGTGCCGAGGGCGCCGAGCCGCGCTCGTGGGTCGGGCCGGTGGCTGGGCGCCGGGGGAAGCGGGTCGGCCGGCGGGCCGGGCGCCTCGACGACCACCGGTAGGCCGGCCATCGGCAGGCCGGGCATGGTCAGTCCCGGCACGGTCAGTCCGGGCATGGTCAGTCCGGGCACGGTGGCACCGACGGCCCCAGCAGGCCCGGACCCAGCCGGCCCAGGAGGCGATGACGACCCGGGCGATGACAACCCGGGCGCCGGGCGCGCCGGGAGACCAGGGGCGGACAGGCCGGACGGTGGCGAGCTGCGCGAAGCCGGCCCGGCGTGGCTCGGGGCTTTCGCATCCAGCGCTGCGCCCCCCGCCGGGTACTCCAAAGGCCGGTTCGGTCCCGAGAGCGGACCCGCTGTCATGGCGGAGCGCCCACGCTCACGACACCCCGGCCTTGTATCCCACGCCGCGGACGGTGACGACCACCTCCGGGTGCTCGGGATCCTTCTCGATCTTGCTGCGCAGCCGCTGTACATGAACGTTGACCAGCCGGGTGTCGGCGGCGTGCCGGTAACCCCAGACCTGCTCCAGCAGCACCTCCCGGGTGAACACCTGACGAGGTTTGCGCGCCAGCGCGACGAGCAGGTCGAACTCGAGGGGGGTCAAGGCGATCGGCGCGCCGTCCCTGGTGACCTGGTGGCCGGGCACATCGACCTCGATGTCGGCGACCCGGAGCCGCTCGGCAGTGCCGACGTCGGCCCGCCGTAGCCGGGCCCGGATCCGGGCCGTGAGCTCCTTGGGCTTGAACGGCTTCATGACGTAGTCGTCGGCGCCCGACTCGAGCCCGAGCACAACGTCCACGGTGTCGGTCTTGGCGGTGAGCATGATGATCGGCACCCCGGACTCCGCGCGGATCTCCTTGCACACGTCCAGACCCGAGGTGCCGGGCAGCATCAGGTCGAGCAGGATCAGATCGGGGTGCGACTCCCGGAATGCATCCATCGCCTTCGAGCCGTCGCGGACGACGGCGGTGTCGAAACCTTCCCCGCGGAGCACGATGGTCAGCATCTCGGCGAGGGCAGGGTCGTCGTCCACGACCAGCACACGAGCTCTCATGGGTCCATGGTGTCATCCCCGGGCGGTAGGCGGGGCCAGATCGGGTCGCACGGGTCCGCCGACGGGGCCGGGTCGGGTACGCGCATGGGACGATGAGGTGGTGACCCAGCCGTTCGGCGCACTCCCGCCCCCGCAGTGGCACGCCCCGAAACCGGGGATCGTGCCACTGCGCCCCTTGACCCTTGGCGAGATCATGGCGGCCGCGATCGTGGTGGTCCGACGACACTTCCTGGTGCTGGGGCCGGTCGCAGCAGTGGCGTCTTTGCTCTCCGGCCTGACCGAGTGGGCGATCCTGGCCGGGAGCGGATCCGTCGACGAGTTCACCACCTGGTCCGCCGACATCTTCGAAGGCGGCACCGTTCCGGCGATCGTTCTGGTGGCGTCCTTCGCGTCGTTGAGTGTTTCGGTCCTCACCGGCGCCGCGCTCTCGGGCGTGGCGACGGTGTTCGCGGCGAACGACACCATGGGCGCGCCCGCCTCGTCGCACGCGTTCCGGGACCGGCTCTCCGGCCGGTGGCTGGTACTGCTCGGGATGGCCGTGGTGGTCGGGGTCGCGGTGACCGTGGGCTTCGCGCTGCTCATCGTGCCGGGAGTCCTGCTCTATGTCGCCTGGTCCGTCGCCGCTCCGGCCGCGGTGATGGAACGTGCGGACATCGGCACCGCGCTGCGCCGGTCGGTGCTGCTGACCTCCGGTAGCCGCGGCCGGGTGCTGGTCATCACGTTGGTGGCGCTGGCAACGTCATTTGTCCTCGGCGCCCTGGTGAGCGCGATGCTGGTCAATGTCGCGGGCGGGTTCTCCACCGACGGCGCGATGCTCGCCTCGGTGGCGATCTCCGCGCTGGTCGCGGCGTTCACCTCCAGCTGGCTCGCCGCCGCCATCGCGCTGTTCTACGTCGACCTGCGGATCCGCAAGGAGCGCCTCGGCGAGGCGTTGGCCGCGGCGAGCTAGCTGACCGCATCCCCGGTGGCCTGGTTGCCCTCGCCCGACCGCACCGCCTTGGCCTGTCCACGACGCCACAGGGTCAGCGCGCCGAGACCGGGCAGCAACGGCAGCAGCAGCGTTGCCGCACGCCACACCACCAGGGCGGCGAGCAGATCGGCAGGGTCGGCGGCGCCGTCGGCGTTGACCAGCACGACCAGGCTGGCGTCGAAGACGCCCAGTCCGGCGAACGGGAAGATCGTCAGCGGGTACAGGCAGAGGAACGCGGCGAGCACTGCGACATAGCCGAGGTGCTCGCCGGGAATGCCGACGAACCGCAAGCTGACGATCAGCACGATGCCGTCGATCACGATGAACGCGAGCATCGCCGGCGCCGCCTTGGCCAGCCGGCCGGCAAGTCCGTCCGAGGATTCGTTCTGGAACCGGACCATGGCCGCCGCCCAGTCCTCGGGGTCGATGCTCCGGCGGATCCGCCGGAGCAGGCCACCCAGGGCCCGCCCCACCCTTCCGGCGACCTGCTCCCCCTTGGCGATCAGGGACAGCACCCAGATGATCGCGCCGGCGACCACCGCGCCGCCGAGAGCGGTCCAGAGGTAGATCGGCTCGACCGCCAGCGAGGCGGCGATCAGCACCAGGCCGAGCACGGGGGCGGCGAACCGGTCCAGGTAGAACACCACGGTGTTCAGCACCAGTGCCGCGGCCCCCCTGGTCGGTTCGACCCCCCAGGAGGTGAGCATCGACATCCGCAACACGATGTCCGACGGCGGCGGGGTGAACGTCGCAATGAGCGTGCCCGACAGCCCGTTGGACACCGCGTGCAGCAGGCCGAGCCCGGGCAGCAGGAAGACCAGCGGGGACGCGTTGGCGGTCTGCCGCACCGCGATCAGCAGCACCATCACCAGCAGCTCCCACCATCGGAGCCGGCCCAGCGCATCGCCGACCTCGGCCCAGTCGATCGACCGGACGAAGCTCAGAACGAGCCACGCGACGACCGCCCCGATGCCGATCTTGAGCAGCACCGTCAGCACGCCGCGCCACCACGAGGTGCTGACCGCGGCAATCGGCGGTGAGGGTTCGGCCACGGTCCGTCCTCTCGGGTGGGGCGGGTCGTGCGGGTGGGTGGGCTGGTTGGGTCGGCTGGGTGGGCCCGGGTGGGTCGGGCGTAGCGGGGTGGTGCAGTTCAGAACGGCCAGCAGACCGGTACCAGCGTGTGGCGACCGGCAGGAACAGCACCAGCAACGGTAGGCCGAGCTTCCAGTAGTCGCCGAAGCGGTAGGCGCCGGCCGGCACCACGGTGTTCGCCGGGGTGGCGACGGGAGTGAGGAAGGCGGCCGCGCCGGCCACCCCGACGGCGATCAACAGTGGGCGCTGTCAAGACGGCCCTCGGCCGGCGATCCGGGTCTGGGACGCCAGGGGCAGCGCTCGTAGCAGTGACCACGGGCCGAACAGGGTGTCGTACCGAGATCAAGTGTTCACCCGAGCAGGTCGGCGAGGTCGACATGGGTTTCGCCGTCGGCATCCGGGCGCACCACCAGCCACGGCGACAGGTACTCGGCGGACGCTAGGACCGCGTACATTCGCGCGGTCCGCCGCTGCAAACCCCCGTCACTCTCGAAGGTGTCCAAGGCCCGGTCCGCTGACCCGGCGGCCCGGTCCCTGGCCCGGGCACCGGCCAGTTCGGTGTCGGTGGCCAGCAGAATGTGCCGGTCGGGCAGCGGCAGGCCGAACCGCCGCACCTCGAGATCGCTGACCCAACCAGGGAAGTCGTTGGGAATGTCCGGACCACCGAGCCTGGCCGAGCCGTAGGCGGCGTTGCTGGCTATGTAGCGGTCGAGGATCAGGAGGTCGCTCCGGTCCCGCAGGTCGGTGATGTCGGCCAGCGCGTCGCGGCGGTCGAGAGCGAACAGCACAGCGGGCCCGTAGACCGAATCCGAAAGGTCACCCAGCCGACCGTAGAGCGCGTCGCGGACCAGATCCGCATGGACGCCGACGCCGTAGCGCGGGAAGGCGAGCGTCGCGACGGTCAGGCCGGCCCGCCCGGCGTGCTCCGCGAGCGCCCGGGTGAGGGTCTGCTTCCCGGACCCGTCCAGGCCCTCGATGACGATCAGTCGGCCCACCCGCGACACCCTACGGCGGGAGGACTCGGTGCTCCGCCCTCCACCCCGTCGTGTTGGATGGTCGTCATGACGGATCAGACCAAGCCCGAGATCGACTTCCCCGGCGGCGAGCCGCCAGTAGCCCTGGTGATCGAGGACATCACCGTCGGTGACGGCGCCGAGGCCGTGCCCGGCGCCACCGTCGAGGTGCATTACCTGGGCGTCGACTTCGCCAACGGCGAAGAGTTCGACTCCTCCTGGAACCGTGGCAAGTCCATCGAGTTCCCCCTGCAGGGCCTGATCAAGGGTTGGCAGGACGGGATCCCGGGGATGAAGGTGGGCGGCCGCCGCCAGCTGACCATCCCACCCGCGCTGGCCTACGGCCCGCCCGGCGGGCACCGGCTGGGCGGCAAGACGCTGATCTTCGTCATCGATCTGCTCGGCGTCCGCTGACCCCGGTCACCATCGGCGTCGTCGGCACCGGCTGGCGAGCCGAGTTCTTCGCCCGGCTCGCCCGGCTGCTGCCGGAGCACTTCAGCCTGGTCGGCGGCGCGGCCCGGCGAACGGAGCCGGCCGAGGACGCCGCCGCGCGGTGGGGCGTGCCGGTCTACCTCGATCCGGTGGAGCTGCAACGGCGGCAGAGCCCGGACTTCGTCGTCACGGCCGTGCCGTGGGGCGCGAATCCGGACGTCGTGCGCGACCTGGTCGCGGCCGGCGCCGCGGTGCTCACCGAGACCCCTCCTGCGCCAGATGTGGACGGGTTGCGGGCGCTCTGGGCCGCGGTCGGTGGCAGCGGCCGGGTGCAGGTGGCCGAGCAGTACCTGCTGCTGCCCGGGCACGCCGCCCGGCTGGAGCTGGTCCGCGGCGGTGTCATCGGCCTTCCCACCTCGGTGCAGGTCTCCTCGACGCACGGCTATCACGCCGTGTCGATGATCCGCGGGTTCCTGGGTGCAGGCGACGGGCCGGCGACCGTGTCGGCCCGTCAGTTCACCGCCCCGTTGGTGGACCCACTGGACCGGGCGGGCTGGACCGACGACGAGTCGATGAAACCGGCGGTGACCACGCTGGCCACCCTGGACTTCGGCGACGGCCGGTCGGGGCTGTACGACTTCACCGACGGTCAGTGGCACAACCAGCTGCGGTTCCGCCGGATCCTGGTCCGCGGCAGCCACGGCGAGATCTCCGACGACAGGGTGATCCGGCTCGCCGAGCCGCGGGCGATCGTCACCTCGGTGCTCACCCGCTACCAGCTCGGCCACGACCTGAACCTCGACGGCCACGACACCGAGCACCTCTCGTTCGACGGAAAAGTGGTGTACCGCAACCCGTTCGTCGGACACCGGCTGATGGACGAGGAAATTGCCATCGCGTCGCTGATGGCGGCCACCGGCGCCTGGGCCAGGGAGGAGGCCCCCGCCCCGTATCCGCTCGCCGAGGGTTGCCAGGACCACCTCATCGCGCTGGCCATTGACGAGTCGGCGGCGACCGGGATGCCGGTGACCACCACGGTCGGGCCCTGGGCGGCCTGACCCCCGAGTTGATCATGGGCCGGCGCACGCGAAGTCGGGTCATCGGTCCGTTTCAGGGGTACGGGTGGCCATGATCAACGTGTCGTTCGGCGCAACAGAACGGAACCTTCCGGGCCGATCGGAGCGCTTCGGTGGATCCGTATCGAATGTGTGGGCCTCACATCGGGACCAGGCACTATTCCCGGAGGTTTCACATGAAGATCCGCACGAAACTCCAGCAGGTCGCGCAGCGGTCCGCGGTTGCCGCGACCCTGGTGGCCGGACTGCTGGTCCTGCCCACCTCGCCCGCCGCCCAGGCGTCCGGGCCGCGCCCGTTCTTCCAGATGCCGCTGGCCTGCGGCCAGACCTGGGAGGCGTCCACCTACGACGGGCACTGGCCCGACCAGGACAGCATCGATCTCGGTCAGTGGACCGGGAACTCCAACATCAGCAAGGGCCAGCCGGTGCTGGCCTCCGCCGACGGTGTTGTGCTCCAGGCCTTCACCCATGCCGACGGCAGCAACCGGGTCTATCTCGACCACGGTGCCGGCTGGGTGACGCACTACATCCACCTCCAGTCCCTGCCGCCGTTGACCGTCGGCCAGCACGTGGCGCAGGGCCAGGTGATCGGCACCGTTGGCAACTCCGGCACCGAGGCGTTCCACCTGCACTACACGCAGTTGCAGGACGGCAAGGCGGTCCGGATCGCGTTCAACGGCTCGTTGATCAACACCGGCCAGACGAACACGGCGTCGTGGGGAACGTGGGGCAACGGTGAGGTGCTGACCAGCCTGAACTGCCCGCAGAACTCCTTCGCCTCCGGCTTCCAGGCCGGTCAGCAGACCCTGCTCACCTACAAGCCCGGCACCGGCAAGGCCGCGGTGCAGCAGGTGAAGGTCGGCGGGCTGGGCGTCACCACGAAGTGGTCGGGCACCTGGACCAAGGGCTGGACGCATTTCACCCCGTTCGTCCAGAGCGGCAAGTCGCACTCGATCGGCTACAAGTACTCGACCGGCGAGGTGGACTTCGACCGGCTCAACGCCGGCGGGGTGGGTTACTCCACGATCGGCGAGGGCACCTGGTCGAAGGGCTGGACCCACTTCATGCCGTTCAGCCTCGGCAGCACCCAGTACTACGTTGCGTACAACTCGCTCTACGGCGGCGCCAACGTCGACCGGGTGAACGGTGCCGGCAACGGTGCCGCCACCCTGTGGTCCGGCTCGTGGGGCAAGGGATGGACCCATCTCGCGCCGTTCCGGCTGAACGGAGTGCAGTACTTTGTGGCCTACTCCGGCGGCAGCGGAGCGGTTGAGATCGACAAGATCACCGGCAGTGGCAACAGCGTGTCCATCACCGAGGTGTGGTCGGGCAGCTGGCTGAACCACTGGTCGCACCTGGTGCCGGTGGTGCACAGCGGCGGGGTGAACCTGATCCGCTACGCCTCGACCACCGGTGCGGTGTCGTTCGAGAAGATCAATGCCGGCGGCCTGGGGATCACCCACAAGGGCTCCGCCACCTGGTCGAAGTCATGGACCACGTTCTCCCCGGTCACGGTCGGGACCGCCGGTCACGTGCTGATCTACAAGACCGGCACCGGCGACGCGAAGGTGATGAAGTTCAATGCCGCCGGGTCCGCGATGTCGGCGGTCTGGTCGGGGGCCTGGAGCACCGGCTGGGCGTGACCCGCGCCGTACGACACTCGGTGAACCACCCGCGCAGGTATCCACGGGTGGTTCACCGAGGTGACAATGTGCCGTCCCCACCGAGTGTGGTGTGCAGGACGTCGTGTATCTGACGGAGGCATCGATGCAACCGTTCAAACCCGGCCGACGCAGGGTCGTGATTCTCATCGGCGCCGCGCTGGTCGCGGTATTCCCGATGTACGGGAGCCCGGCCGTGGCCGGCACCGCACCACCGGCGGAGGCCGTTGCGACGGTGGCCGCCGCGACGGCGCCGGTCATGCCGGCAGCGCCGTCCGATCTGGACAATCCGATCCCCGATCTCGCGTCGGCCTACGTCCCGATCACCCCCTGCAGGGTGGTCGACACCCGCCGGGTGGGCGGCCGGTTCGGCAACGGGACTCAACGCAGCTGGCAGGTCAGCGGGACGTGCGGTGTCCCGAGCGGCGCGACCGCCATCGAGGCCGCCGTGTCCGCGGTGGCCCCGAAAGGAACCGGATACCTGCGGGTCTGGCCCGCAGACGTCAGCGAACCGAACGCCACCGTCGTCAATTATGCGGGCCGAGGGATCACCAATACCGGACCCATCCAGCTGTCCGCCGCCGGTGCCGTGCGCGCCAGGAACCTGGGATCCGCCAGCACCGATGTCGTGCTCGACGTCGTCGGCTACTACCTGCGCACCACCGCGACACTTCCGGCCGCAGCGTCCTATTACGTCTCCACACCGCAATGCCGGGCCATGGATACCCGCGCGACCGGTGGCCCACTCTCCGCCGGACAGCAACGGGTCCAGCAGATCGGCGGACGCTGCGGTGTGCCGTCGACCGCCACCGCGGTGATCGCTTCGGTGTCGGCTGTGACGCCGGCCGGGATCGGCTTCCTCCGGGTCTGGCCCGCCGGGGCCGCGGAGCCGACCGCCACGATGGTGAACTACGCCGGCACCAGCATCACCAACAGCGGTGCCGTTCCGCTTTCGGGCACCGGTGCCGTCGCGGTCAAGAATTACGGGGCGACGTCGCACGTCGTCATCGACATCCTCGGGTACTACATCCCCACCAGCGCCGCGCCCCGACCGGCCGGTGCGGCGTTCTACGTCCCGGTGACCCCGGCCAGGGTGGCCGACACCCGCAAGGACTATGCCAACGACCCGCCGATCCAGCCGAACGCCGTGGCCTGGTTCTACGTTGCGAATCTGTCGGGGGTGGAGGTCGACAAGCAGGGCGGCACCAGCAGCCCGGTCCCGGCCGCGACGGTGGGCGTCGTCGCCTCGGTGTCCGTGGTCGGGCCGACGAGCTCGGGCTTCGTCCGGGTGTGGCCGGCGGGCAGCGCCGAGCCCGGCACGACCTTGATCAACTACGCCGGACACAGCATCACCAACACCACGGTGCTGGTGCCGGGTCGGGCCGATCAGGTGCTGGCGCACAACCATTCGGGGGGCGCCACTGATCTGGTGATCGACGTCGTCGGCTACTACCAGGTCGACCAGCGGCCGCTCACCGGCGCCACCGCGATCTCGGAGAGCGGAAGCCACGCCTGCGCCCTGGTCCAGGGCGGTCGTGTCACCTGCTGGGGTCGCAATCTGTACGGGGGCCTGGGCGACGGCACGCACACCGACTCCAACGTGCCGGTCCGGGTCGTCGGGCTCACCGGCGCCACCGCCGTCGCAGCAGGTAAGGACTTCAGCTGCGCGTTGTCGGCCGATACAACGGTCCGCTGTTGGGGCTCCAACTTCAGCGGGGAACTCGGCAACGGGAGCACCGGCGGCGCATCATCGGCTCCGGGACCGGTCGCCGGCCTGACCGGGGCGACCCAGGTGGTCGCGGGCAGCGGTTTTGCCTGCGTACTGCTGGCGAACCGGACGGTCTCGTGTTGGGGCTACAACCGCACCGGCCAACTCGGCAACGGCACCACCACGGACACCGACCGGCCCGGCGTCGTCCCGGGCCTGACCGGGGTGCTGTCGATCAGCGCCGGGGTGAGCCACGTATGCGCCCTGCTCACCGATCGGACCGTGCGCTGCTGGGGCAGCAACGGCTGGGGCGAAGTCGGCGACGGACAGGTCGCGCCTCGGCACAACGCGAAGACACCGACAGCGGTGATCGGGCTGACCGGTGCTCTCGGCATCGCCGCCGGCGCGTACCACAGCTGTGCATTGCTCACGGGCGGCACCGTCGCGTGCTGGGGCCAGGACTCCGGCGAGGACCAGTTCGACACGTCCGAGCCGTACCCGGTCGCGGGCATCCGCGGAGCCACCGCCCTCGCCGCCGGTTGGGACAGCTGCGCCCTGCTGGTCGACCGCACCGTCAGCTGCTGGGAGTCCGGCCTGGCTCCGGTCGCCGAGACCCCGGTCGCCGGCGCGACGGCCATCGCCCGGCAGTGCGCGCTGCTCGCGGACACCACGGTCGCCTGCTGGGGCGATTCCACGGATCCCGCCCGCGGTTCCGGACCGTACGCCAAGTCGGATACGGCCACCCTGGTCTGGTCCGGTCCCCGATGGTGAACTGAGGCCCGCGAACCGGGGTTCGCGGGCCTCAGGGCAGTCTCGGGCGGACCAGGTGGAATCAGTAGCGGTAGTGGTCCGCCTTGTACGGGCCCTCGACGTCGACGCCGATGTACTCCGCCTGCTCCTTGGTGAGCTTGGTGAGCTCGCCGCCGAGCGCCTCGACGTGGATCTTCGCGACCTTCTCGTCCAGGTGCTTGGGGAGGCGGTAGACCTCCTTGGCGTACTCGCCGTTCTTGGTGAACAGCTCGATCTGCGCGATCACCTGGTTGGAGAACGACGACGACATCACGAATGACGGGTGCCCGGTGGCGTTGCCCAGGTTCAGCAGCCGACCTTCGGACAGCACCAGGATGGTCTTGCCGTTGGCGAAGGTCCACAGGTGCACCTGCGGCTTGATCTCGATCCGGGTGGCGCCGGAGCGGGTCAGACCGGCCATGTCGATCTCGTTGTCGAAGTGGCCGATGTTGCCCAGGATCGCCTGGTGCTTCATCCGCTGCATGTGGTCCAGCCGGATGATGTCCTTGTTGCCGGTGGTGGTGATCACGATGTCGGACCGCTCGATCGCGGACTCGACGGTGGCCACCTCGAAGCCGTCCATCAGCGCCTGCAGGGCGCAGATCGGGTCGATCTCGGCGATGATCACCCGCGCACCCTGGCCGCGCAGCGACTCGGCGGAGCCCTTGCCCACGTCGCCGTACCCGACCACGAGCGCGACCTTGCCGCCGATCAGGACGTCGGTGGCTCGGTTGATGCCGTCCACCAGCGAGTGGCGGCAGCCGTACTTGTTGTCGAACTTGCTCTTCGTCACCGAGTCGTTGACGTTGATCGCCGGGAACAGCAGCTCACCGGCCGCGGCCAGCTGGTAGAGCCGGAGCACGCCGGTGGTGGTCTCCTCGGTGACTCCCATCAGCTGCGGGCTGGTGCGGGTCCAGTACTGCGGGTCAGCGGCGAGCGAGCGGCGCAGCAGGTCCAGGATCACGCCGTATTCATCCGAGTCGTCGTCCTCGGTCGGCGGCACGATGCCGGCCTTCTCGTACTGCACGCCCTTGTGGATCAGCAGGGTGGCGTCGCCACCGTCGTCGAGCAGCATGTTGGGCCCCTGCTCGGTGCCGTCTGCTGCGGCCGGCCAGTGCAGCATCTGGTCGGTGCACCACCAGTACTCCTCGAGCGACTCGCCCTTCCAGGCGTAGACCGAGACGCCCTTGGGGGCCTCCTCGGTACCGTGCCGTCCGACCACGACGGCGGCCGCGGCGTGGTCCTGGGTGGAGAAGATGTTGCAGGAAACCCACCGGACCTCGGCGCCGAGGTCGACCAGAGTCTCGATGAGAACGGCGGTCTGCACCGTCATGTGCAGCGAGCCGGCGATCCTGGCCCCGGCCAGCGGCCGGACCTCGGAGTATTCGCGGCGCAGCGACATCAGGCCGGGCATCTCGTGCTCGGCGAGGGTGATCTCCTTGCGGCCGTACTCGGCCAGGGACAGGTCGGCGACCTTGTAGTCGAGCCCGCCGACGCGGTCGGCGGTCAGTTCGATCGTTGCGGTCAAGAGTGTGCTCCTCGAACAGGTGGGCGGCGCCGCGCGTCTCGCAGCGCTCTGGCGGCCGGACTCGGGACCTGCCCTGCACCGGACGCCCCGGTCGGGGCGTGCATGTCGAGGACCAGCGTAACCCGAACGAGACATTCCACCGAATGACCCGTCCGGGCGGCAACGGACCCGGCGGTCAGAAGTCGGCAACGGTGGGGATGACCCGTTCGCCGATCAGCTGGAGGGTCTTCATCGGATCCTCACCGCGCAACCCGGTCTGCACGTGGGTGACGCCGAGCGCGGCGAGCTGCCGCAGGGACTCAACAGCCTGATCGGCCTTCTCGCCGTCCTCGCCGACGTCGACGACCTGCAAGACGGTCTTCTGTATCTCGTCGTAATCCCGGCCGAGCTTTTCGCAGTGCCCGCGCAGCACGTCCAGCTTGTGCGGGAGGTCGGGGGTGGCGAACAGATTGCACGCGTCCGCGTACTGGGCGACCAGCCGCAGCGTCTTCCGTTCTCCGGCACCGCCGATCAGGATCGGCGGGTGCGGCCGGCGCAGGGATTGCGGCGAGTTCAGCGTGCGGCCGAGTTGGTAGTGCTTGCCGTCGTACGGCCCGTCGTCGTCGGACCACATCTGCAGGCAGATCTGCAGCGCCTCCTCCAGCCGCTCGAACCGCTCCGCCCGCGCCGGGAACGGCAGCCCGAGTCCCGCCGACTCCTCGGCGTTCCAGGCGGCGCCGATACCGAGCCAGGCGCGGCCCCCGGACAGCACGTCGAGGGTCGTGACGCACTTGGCGAGCAGCCCCGGTTCGCGGTAGACGACGGCGGTCACCCAGGCGAGCAGGTCGACCTTCTCGGTGACAGCGGCCAGATAACCCAGGGCTGTGTACGCCTCGAGCATGTCGTTCTCCGGCGGGCCGATCACACCGATCTGCCAGACGTGATCCATCACGCTGATCCTGGCGAACCCGGCGTCCTCGGCCCCGACGGCGAGATCCTTCAGGTCGGTGGCGAGCCGCCCCGCGCCGCCCTTCCAGGTGAAATCAGAAATGTGCAGGCCGATCTTCATGGTGCTCTCCTCCGGTCGACGCCGGGTCCTGCCCGACACCCGTGTGGTGCCCGGACCTGCGTCCCGCCATCGACGCTACGACGCCCGGTCGGGCGGCCGTTGTCGGGGCCGGTCTCCGGTCGCGTGCGGCAGGCGCCTCGGTATCGTGACTCCCGTCGCCGCGGCAGCTCCGCCGCCACGGCAGCCCGGTCCGGCCGAAAGGGGTCCTGATGAGCTCCCCGGAGCCGCAGCCGGTGCTGACGCCCCTCACGGAGGCTGCGATCTTCCTGGTCGTGACGGTCGACGACGGGGTCGAGGACAAGATCGTCGATCTGCTCGCCGACGTCAGCGGCCTCGCCCGGTCGGTGGGTTTCCGCATTCCGGACGGCGCGCTCAGCTGTGTCGTCGGTATCGGTTCCGACCTGTGGGACCGCCTGTTCGGAAACCCACGTCCGGCCGAGCTGCACCCGTTCCGGGAATTGGTCGGTGGCCGGCACACGGCCGTGTCAACCCCCGGCGACATGTTGTTCCACCTCCGGGCCCGGCGGATGGACCTCTGCTTCGAACTCGCCGCGCAGTTGGGTCGGCGACTCTCCGGGCTGGCTGAGGTGGTCGACGAGGTCCACGGGTTCAAGTACTTCGACGAGCGGGACCTGATGGGCTTTGTCGACGGCACCGAGAATCCGACCGGTCCGGCCGCGATCGCCGCGGCCACCATCGGCGACGAGGATCCGGAGTTCGTCGGCGGCAGCTACGTGATCGTCCAGAAGTATCTGCACGACCTGACCTCCTGGGACCGGCTTACCGTCGAGGAACAGGAACGGGTGATCGGCCGCACCAAGCTCTCCGACATCGAACTGGCCGACGACATCAAGCCCGCGAACTCGCACGTCGCGTTGAACACCGTCACCGGTGACGACGGCGAGGAGCGGCAGATCGTCCGCGACAACATGCCGTTCGGGTCGGTCGGCCAGGGCGAGTTCGGCACGTACTTCATCGGCTACGCGGCCTCGGCCGCGGTCACGGAGCTGATGCTGCGCAACATGTTCCTCGGCAACCCGCCCGGAACCTACGACCGCATCCTGGATTTCTCCACGGCCGTGACGGGTTCGCTGTTCTTCGTCCCCAGTGCGGACTTCCTGGACGATCCGCGGCCATTGACCGCCGGTGCAGAGGCGGTTCCGAACCCCCAAGTCCGGCCCACCGACGGCTCACTCGGAATCGGCAGCCTCAAGAGGAGCACACCATGAACAATCTGCATCGCGAACTCGCGCCGATCTCCGATGCGGCCTGGGCCGACATCGAGACGGAGGCCGGCCGCACGTTCCGCCGTAACCTGGCGGGGCGCCGGGCCGTCGACGTCATCGGCCCCACCGGCCTGACGCTTGCGGCCGTCGGCACCGGGCACCTGGCGCCGTTGGCGGCGCCCGCGGACGGTGTCCGGGCCGGTATCCGCAGCGTGTCGCGGGTGGTCGAGCTGCGGGTGCCGTTCGTTGTCGAACGGCAGGCCGTCGACGACGTCGACCGCGGCGCCAAGGATTCCGATTGGCAGCCGGTGAAGGACGCGGCCCGGACGATCGCGTTCGCCGAGGACCGGGCGATCTTCGACGGCTTCCCGGCCGCGGAGATCGCCGGGATCCGGGCCAGCACATCGAACGCCGCCCTGCCGCTGCCGGCCGACGCCGCCGACTATCCCGATGTTGTCGCCCAGGCGCTCACCTCGCTGCGGCTGGCCGGGGTGGACGGACCGTGGGCATTGCTGCTGTCCGCCGACGCGTACACCCAGGTCGCCGAGACCACCGATCACGGCTATCCGATCCGGGATCACATCGCGCGGGTGCTCGGCGGCGGCGAGGTGATCTGGGCGCCGGCGATCGACGGGGCATTCCTGCTCTCCACCCGCGGCGGCGACTACGAACTGCACCTGGGCCAGGACCTGTCCATCGGCTACCAGTCGCACGATGCCGAGCACATCGAGCTCTACTTCCAGGAGTCGTTCACGTTCCTGGTGCAGACCAGCGAGGCCGGCGTGGTGCTGACCTCGACTCCTGCGCTGATCTGAGTCGGCGGCCGGCCGGCCGGCACGGGTGGTTGGCGCTGAGCGGCCTGTGAAAGCGCTGGCGGGCAGGCGGATTCGGGCTGGGATCCTTCGAGTTGTCAGGCGCGGCAAGGTGGTTCGTCACCCTCAACGGCGTGACCGGGCGCGGTGGTGCCAGAGTGACTGCGGTGCAACAGATCCTGCCAGATATTCTGCACGCGAGTCTTGATGCGCGGCGCTCTCTTGAGGTAGAATCGAACGTATGAACGGGTCCGGGATGATCACCGATGAGGAGCACATGACGTGCTCCGACGGACCCGATCCGGTGCCGGTCGACTCGCGGTTCGAGTTGTTGGATGCGCTCGGGACGATGGTGTTCCTCACCCCCGGTACCGACACGGTGGAGATGCACGACCAGATCAGTCTGCTGCAGGAGATCGCGGCCGCGGTGTCAGCGGCCCAGGCGAGGGTGATGGTCGCCTACGACACCGCCCGCCGCACCGAACAGGCCGCCGCCGGGGTGCCCAAGTCCCGGATCGGGCACGGCATCGCCGAGGAGATCGGTCTGGCCCGGCGGATCTCACCGAACGCCGCCGCGGTCCAGTTGGGCCACGCCAAGGCCTGGCACACCCGGCTGCCCGAGTCGTTCGAGCAGCTGCGGCTGGGCCGGGCCTCCGCACCGCAACTGACACTCCTCGCGGTCAAAACCTCCCACCTCGACCAGGACACCGCCCGGCGGGTGGACGCCCACCTCGCACCGCACCTGGCGGGATGGAACACCACCCAGACCGAACACGCCGTGCTCACCGCCGCCTACCAGGCCGACCCGAGAGCGTTCGTGCACCGCCGGGCCCAGGCCGAGAAGGACCGCCGGGTGTGGTGCCGACCGGCCCCGACACCATGGCCGTGTACTCCGCCCTGGTCCCCGTCGCCCAGGGCGTCGCCGCCTACGCCGCCGTCCGCACCACCGCCGAATCCCTCAGAGCCGCCGGTGACCCCAGGTCGTTGATGCAACTGATGGCCGACCTGACCATCCAACGACTCACCGGACAGGACCAAGCCCACCAGGTACCCGTCGAGATCCACCTCACCATGGACATCACCACCCTCCTCACCGGCAGTGACACACCCGGATACCTCGACGGCTACGGCCCCATCACCGCCGAACACGCCCGCACCATCGCCGCCGGCGAACCACCCGCCGACAACTCGGAGACGACCGGCCGGGCGGGAGGGATCACCGGCCGGCTCAAGCCCCACCCGACCACCACCACACCGCCACCGACCAACCGCATCCGGCCACCACGCGGCCGGTGGTCCCTCCCGGCGCCGAGAACCAGACCGACCGCACCAGCTGTGATCGCCCCGGATCTCACCGCCCGGGAGCTGACAACGCGCCCGGGCCTGGATCCGGCGGGTCCTCACCGACCCGATCACCGGCATCGCCATCGACATCGACCCCCGACGCCGCCTGTTCGACGGCACCCTGCGCCGGTTCATCACCATCCGCGACCGCCACGACCGGTTCCCCTACTCCACCGCCCCGATCCGCCACATCGACCACATCCACCCCTACCGCAACGGCGGCCCCACCACCGCCGACAACGGCCAAGGCGTCTCCCAGCGGTACAACCACGTCAAAGACCTCCCCGGCTGGAAAACCCGACGCATCGGCACCACCGGCGAGATCATCATCCACACCCCCACCGGCCACCAATACCGATCCACCCCACCACCACAACTCGGCTTCCCGAAAACCACCGTGGCAGTGACTGAACGCGTCGACATGACGCCGAAACCCAAGCGCAGCAGGAACTCGCTGCAGGATGCGGGCTGACTCACGGATCCGGGTCTCGCGAGCTGCAATGCCTGAGCGAGGGCGTCCGTCAGCCACAATGGCCGGGTGAAATTCGGCAGCCCCCACAACCACGCCACCTTGTAGTCCTGTGACGACTGCGGCAGCAGGCGTGCCCGATTCAGGCGCAGCGTCGGCACCAACGGCATCATGGAGGCGGACTCTGATCTTCCTCACCCGCTGTGGCTGGGACCGGGAGGTCACAGTGCGCAATCGGATCCGGCGTACTCCGGGCCCCCCTCACCCGCGAACAGTCGCTGGTTCATCCACGGGTTCAGGACTTCTGGGACATCGTGGATACCTTGATCGTCGGCATCGTGAAGCCCCGACGGAATTGGCGGGGCGTGCGCTCGGGCTGACCTCACTGCGCCACCGGTCGCGTGAGCAGGTGGGAGTGTGACCGGCGAGCCACTGCGCCGCCGCAGTCCCGCCCGCTCGGCGGACCATGGTCTTCGTGAGCTCGGGGAGCGGGTTGCGAGTAGCCATCGTCGGGGGTGGTCTGAGCGGCCTGTGTCTTGCACAGGGCCTGCGCAGGAGCGGGCTGGAGGTGACGGTCTTCGAAGCCGACACCGCCGTGACGTCCCGCCGGCAGGGCTACCGGATTCATCTCGATGCCCGGGCCGGGATCGCTCTGGCGTCCTGTCTGCCGCCGGAGTTGTTCGAGCTGTTCGTAGCGACCTGTGGCGAACCGAGCCGTCGCTTCACCGTGCTCAGTGCGGACTTGCAGGTCCTGCAGCAGACGCCGATCAGCACGGTGGCGGACCCGTTCGTGGCGCAGACCCTCTCGACCGCGGCGAACCGTCAGACCTTGCGGGAGGTCCTGGCAACCGGTCTGGACGGCCGGCTCGTCCTCGGGGCCAGGCTGACCGGCTTCGACGCAGATCGGACCGGGGTGCTGCTTCGCTTCGCCGATGGCCGGGTGGCGACCGCAGATGTGCTGGTCGGCGCGGACGGCGTCAACTCGGTGGTGCGGCGCCAGTACCTGCCCCAAGCCGAGTTGCTCGACACGGGATCGCGGGTCATCTACGGGCGGACCGCTCTCACCGAGACCGTCGAGCAACTCCTGCCCTCGTCGTTGCGCGACGGGTTCACCGCCGTGGTCGGCGGAAAGGTGGGCATGGCCACCGGGCTGGTCCGCTTTCGCCGGCGTCCCGAACTGGCCGCCGCACTCGTCCCCGGCGCTACTCTCAGCCCCGTCGACGACTTCCTGATGTGGGCGGTCTCGTCCGACCGGGCGACCTTCGGGCTTCCCGATGCCGAACTCGCTTCGCTCGATCCCGAACGGCTGCACGATCTCGCCGCCTCGATCATCGGCTCGTGGCACGGTGATCTGCGTTCCCTGCTCGGTCTGGCCGAGGTTGATCAGACGTTCTTCGTACGGGTGCGCACATCGACGCCGACGCCGGCATGGTCGCCGAGCCGGGTGACCCTGATGGGCGACGCCATCCACGCGATGAGTCCCGCCCGAGGATCGGGCGCCAACACCGCGCTGCAGGACGCCGGAGTCCTGTGCTCGGCACTTACGGCCGCCCCGGCCGGGCACGACGGACTGGTCACCGCAATCGGTGGGTACGAGGCCGAGATGCGCAGCTACGGCAACGCCGCAGTCGAGGCATCGCGCCGGGCAGAAGCACAGATGGGTGTGCAGGGGCGCGGCTTCGCCCGTTGGTTGTACCGACGCTTTCTCGGGCGCCGCCAGGGCGGGCGCTGACCCGGAACCGGATTGCGCCAGAGGACCCTACGTCAGGCGTCCGAAGCCGATCGCGCACGATGAGAACATGGACCTCACGACCGGTACCACGCTCTCGATCGATGCCGTCCGCGGCGAGTTCTCCCCTACCGTCACCTATCTGAACACCGCGACGTACGGACTACCGCCCCGGCGCAGCTGGGATGTCCTGCAGCAGGCGCAGGCCGAGTGGCGGGCCGGAACCGCATACCCGCCGTCCTACGACGCGTGGATCGCGCGAGCCCGCGCCGGGTACGCCCGGCTGGTCGGCGTCACCCCGGCGAACGTGGCGGTCGGCAGCCAGGTGTCCGTCTTCGCCGGCCTGCTCGCCGCATCCCTGCCGGACGGCAGCGAAGTGCTCACCGCCGCCGGTGATTTCACCAGCGTGCTGTTCCCGTTTCTGGCCCAGGCCCGCCGCGACGTCAGGGTGCGTGAAGTGCCGCTGGCCGAGCTCGCGGCGGCGGTCACGGACCGCACCAGCCTGGTCGCGGTGTCCGCCGTACAGTCCTCCGACGGTCGGCTCGCCGACCTGGCGGCGCTGCGCACTGCGACCACCGCCACCGGCACTCGGGTACTGCTCGATGTCACCCAAGCGGCCGGCTGGCTCCCGGTGCGCGCCGCCGATTTCGCCTACACGGTGTGCGCGGGTTACAAATGGCTCCTCGCCCCCCGTGGCACCGCCTACTTCACGGTCGCCCCGGAACTCGCCGACGCGCTGATCGCGCACACCGCCGGCTGGTACGCCGGCGACCGTCCGTGGGAGAGCATCTACGGCAGCCCGCTCCGGCTCGCTCCGGACGCTCGACGCTTCGACGTCTCCCCCGCGTGGCACTCCTGGGTCGCCGCCGCCCCGTCGATCGAGCTGCTGGCGGAGCTGGGCGCGCCGGCGCTGCACCGCCACGCGACCGGTCTCGCCGCCCGGTTCCGGGCCGGGCTGGACCTACCGCCCGGCGACTCGGCCATCGTGTCGCTGGCGGTCGACGAGGGCGCACCGGCCGCACTGGCCGACGGGAAGTTGGCCGCGGCGGTCCGGGCCGGCCGGCTGCGGCTCTCGTTCCATCTGAACAACGACGAGGCCGACGTCGACCACGCGGTGGCGGTGCTGCGACGGCACCTGGTGACGTCGTAGCGCGGATCCGGCTCAGCCGAGGACGCTCGCGAGGGCTTCCTGCTGGCGGCGGACGGCGTCACGCAGCCCGGCTGCGCTCGGTCCGGCCGCGAGTACCTCGCGGCTGCTGGCCGGCAGGACGCCGCGCAGGTTGTCGCCGAACACCTCCCGCAACCCGGCGGCCGTTCCGCCCTGGGCGCCGAGCCCGGGGGCCAGGAAGGGGCCGTTCACGCTGCTGAGGTCGACCGCGGTGCGTCCGACAGTGGCACCCACCACCAGCCCGACGGAGCCGAGCGGTTCGGCGCCCGCGTTGAGCGCGGCGGCCGCGTCGGCGATGGCCTGCGCCACCGATCGGCCGTCGGTGCCGCTGGCGTGCTGCACCTCCGGACCCTCAGGATTCGAGGTCAGACCCAGCACGAACAGGCCGCGGCCGGAGGCCAGCGCCGCGTCAACAGCCGGCCGCAGCGAGCCGAAGCCCAGGTACGGCGACACGGTCAGCGCATCGGCGGCCAGCGGCGCGCCGTCGACCAGGTAGGCCTGCGCGTAGGCCTCCATGGTCGATCCGATGTCGCCGCGTTTGGCGTCCAGCAGCACCAGAGCGCCGGCTTCCCGAGCGTCGCGCATCACCCGCTCCAGGACCGCGATCCCGGCGCTGCCGTAGACCTCGTAGAACGCCGACTGCGGCTTGACCACGGCCACCTCGGCGCCCAGCGCTTCGACCACACCGAGCGCGAACTTCTCCAGGCCACCGGGGCCGGCGTCCAGGCCCCAGGCAGCCAGTAGCCCGGGATGCGGGTCGATGCCCACGCACAGATGGCCACGCGCCGCGGTCGCGGCCAGCAGTCGGGCGCCGAAGGGCTTGACGGGCATCAGGAGCTCCTCGGCTCAGGTCGACCGGTACTCGTTGCGGACGGAGGTCAGCGCGTTGCCGGCGACCGCGCCGGAAGCACCGCCGAGGACGATCGCCACGATGTCGGCGAAGGTGCTGTCGCCGGTGGCCAACACCATGGACAGCGCCGCGCCGGCCACCGCGGCGGCCACCACGGGGAGCCGTTTGCGGACGTCGGCGAGCACCGGGCTGCCGCTGGCGCCCTTCTTCTTCGCTGCGGACTGCAGCAGGAACAGGTAGCTGGCCGCGCCGATGGCGGCGACCAGCGAGACGATGGCCACGATCACTGCGATGACGTCGATCATGTCTCCAGTGTGCTTGATCCGGCGACGGCCGTGGCGTTTCGGCCCGCGATCGCCGTGTTCAGGCCGCTGACCAACCCCGGTCCCTGGTAGATGAACCCGGTGTAGAGCTGCAGCAGGTCGGCGCCGGCGTCGAGCATCGCCAGCCCGTCCGCCGGGCTACCGATGCCGCCGACGCCGATCAGCGGCAGCTCGGTGTTGGCCCTCAGGAATCGCACGACTTCCAGCGCGCGCCGGCGCAGCGGCCCGCCGGACAGACCACCCGGCTCAGCGCCGTCGAGAACGTCGGAGGGTTCCAGGCCGTCGCGGGACACCGTGGTGTTCACCGCGATCACCCCGGCCACCGAGCGGTCCGTGCACACCTGCAGCACCTCGCCGATGGCGTTGTCGGTCAGATCCGGTGCGATCTTCACCAGCACGGGCACCGGCCTGCCGTCGCGGACCTTCGGCGAGGCAAGGACGCCGGCCTCGGCGGTAAGAGCGCCCAGCAGCTCGTCGAGCGGGCCCCGGTCCTGCAACGACCGCAGTCCAGGGGTGTTGGGTGAGGACACGTTGACGGCGATGTAGTCGGCCAGCGCGTGTACGGCGCGTAAGGAGCTCAGGTAGTCGCCGACCGCGTCCTCGACCGGCGTCACCTTCGACTTGCCGAGCGAGACGCCCACCGGGATGCCGATCGGGCCGGCCGCGGTGAGCCGGTCGGCCAGCGCGGCCGACCCGTCGTTGTTGAAACCCATCCGGTTGATCACAGCCTCGGAGGCGCGCAGCCGGAACAGCCGTGGTCGGGGATTGCCCGGCTGTGGCCGCGCCGTCACGGTGCCCAGCTCGACGAACCCGAAACCCAGTGCGGGCCAGGCCTTCAGCGCGACACCGTCCTTGTCCACCCCGGCGGCCAGGCCCACGACGGAGGGGAACTGGACTCCGAAGACGGTGCGCGGACTCTGATGCCGGGCCAGCAACCGGCCCGCGGTACGGCCGAGCCTCGGCCGATCCCCCACCGCAGCCAACCACTGCAGGGTACGGTGGTGGGCCGCCTCCGCGTCACCCTGCCCGATGCGGAACAGGAAGGGCCGGGCCAGCTTTCGATACGCCAGATCCATTGTCCCCATCAGGGGGAAACCGCAGCGGCCGTGGCCGACTCGGCCCAGGCCGTTCGCAGCCGGGCCTGCAGCACCTGCAGCGGAGCGACCCCGACGTGCGAGCGGATCAACGCCTCGATGCCCTGGATCGCCGCGGCCGCCCCGGCGACGGTGGTGATGCAGGGGATGTCGGTGCTCACGGCGGCGGTGCGGATCTCGTAGCCGTCGATGCGCGGGCCCGACTGTCCGTACGGGGTGTTGATCACCAGGTCGATCTCGCCGGCCCTGATCTTCTCGACGATGTTGTCCGGCCCTTCGAAGTGCTTGCGCACCACTTCGACGGCCATGCCGTTGCGCCGCAGCATCTCGGCGGTGCCCTCGGTGGCGACGATCCGGAAGCCCAGGTCGGCCAGACGCTTCACCGGGAACACCATGGAGCGCTTGTCCGCGTTCGCCACTGAGACGAAGACCGTGCCGGAGGTCGGCAGCGAACCGTAGGACGCGGTCTGCGACTTCGCGAAGGCCGGTCCGAAAGCGGCGTCGATGCCCATCACCTCACCGGTGGACCGCATTTCCGGGCCGAGCAGCGAGTCGACGCCGGTGCCGTCCGGACGGCGGAACCGGTGGAACGGCATCACCGCCTCCTTCACCGCGACCGGGGCACCGTTGGGCAGGGCACCGCCGTCGCCGGTGGCCGGCAGCAGCCCCTCGATCCGCAGCTCGGCGATGGTTGACCCGGTCATGATCCGGGCGGCCGCCTTGGCCAGCGGCACCGCGGTCGCCTTGGACGAGAACGGGACCGTGCGGGAGGCCCGGGGGTTGGCCTCCAGGACGTAGAGGGTCTGATCCTTCAGCGCGTACTGCACGTTGAGCAGTCCGCGGACCCCGCAGCCCAGGGCGATCGCCTCGGTGTGCCGGCGGACCACGTCGATGTCGCTGCGGCCCAGGGTGATCGGCGGCAGCACGCAGGCGGAATCGCCGGAGTGGATGCCGGCCTCCTCGATGTGCTCCATCACCCCGCCGAGGTAGACCTCGGTGCCGTCGCACAATGCGTCCACGTCGATCTCGATGGCGTCGTCGAGGAACTTGTCCACCATCACCGGGTGTGCATCGGTGATCTCGGTGGCCCTGGAGATGTAGTCGGCGAGAGCCTCGTCGTCGTAGACGATCTCCATCCCCCGACCACCGAGCACATAGGAGGGACGGACCAGGACCGGGAATCCGATCCGCTCGGCGACCGCGTGGGCCTCGTCGAACGAGGTGGCCATGCCGTACAGCGGGGCCGGCAGCTTCGCTGTGGCCAACAACGCGCCGAACCGGGACCGGTCCTCGGCCAGGTCGATCGCCTCCGGCTGGGTGCCCAGGATCGGGACCCCGGCCCGTTGCAGGGTTTCGGCCAACTTGAGCGGGGTCTGGCCGCCGAGGGTGACGATCACCCCGGCGACGGTGCCGGACTGCCGCTCGGCGTGCACCACCTCGAGGACGTCTTCGGCGGTCAGTGGTTCGAAGTAGAGCCGGTCCGAGGTGTCGTAGTCGGTGGACACCGTCTCCGGGTTGCAGTTGACCATCACGGTCTCGAATCCGGCGTCCCGCAACGCGAGTGCGGCATGCACGCAGGAGTAGTCGAACTCGATGCCCTGGCCGATCCGGTTCGGCCCGGATCCCAGGATGATCACCTTGGGCCGTTCGGTCTGCCGGGCCACCTCGGACTCCGCAGCCGGATCGGTCTCGTAGGCCGAGTAGTGGTACGGCGTCAGCGCTTCGAATTCCGCGGCGCAGGTGTCCACGGTCTTGTACACCGGGCGGATCCCCAGCGACCAGCGGTACTCGCGGACCCGGCGCTCGGCGTCCGCGGCGTCACCGCCTGCAGCACTGAACTCCGGTCGGAGCGCGGCGATCTGCTGGTCCGACAGCCCGTAGCGCTTCGCGGTGCGGAGCAGATCCGCGTCCAACTCCTCCGCCTCCCGCACGGTGGTGCCGATGTCCCGGATCAGGGCGATCTGGTCCAGGAACCACGGGTCGATGTTGGTGGCCTCGTGTACCTGCTCGACGGTCGCCCCCAACGCCAGCGCCCGCTCGACAGCGTAGATCCGCCCGTCGGTGGGGATCCGCAGCGAGTCGAGCAGCGCCGCCAGGTCGCCCGACCCGGACACCGGCCCGGTCCAGAAACCGGACAGCTTCGTCTCCATCGACCGCATCGCCTTGCCCAGCGCCTCGGCGAACGACCGGCCGATCGACATCGCCTCGCCCACCGACTTCATCGTGGTGGTGAGCGTCGGGTCGGCGCCGGGAAACTTCTCGAAGGCGAACCGCGGGATCTTGACGACCACGTAGTCCAGGCTCGGCTCGAAGGCCGCGGGGGTGGCCCTGGTGATGTCGTTGGCGATCTCGTCCAGGGTGTAGCCGATGGCCAACTTGGCGGCGATCTTGGCGATCGGGAACCCGGTGGCCTTGGACGCCAGCGCCGAGGACCGGGAGACCCGCGGATTCATCTCGATGACGATCATCCGCCCGGTGTCCGGGTCGATCGCGAACTGGATGTTGCAGCCGCCGGTGGCGACCCCGACCGCCCGGAGGATGGCCAGCCCGAGGTCGCGCATGGCCTGGTACTCGCGGTCGGTGAGGGTCATCGCCGGGGCGACGGTGATGCTGTCGCCGGTGTGCACGCCCATCGGGTCGAGGTTCTCGATCGAGCAGACCACCACGGCGTTGTCGTTGCCGTCACGCATCAGCTCGAGTTCGTACTCCTTCCAGCCGAGCACGCTCTCCTCGATCAGCACTTCGTGTACCGGGGAGGCGGCCAACCCGGTACCGGCGATCCGGTCGAGCTCGTCGTCGGTGTAGGCGAGGCCCGAACCCAGGCCGCCCATGGTGAACGACGGGCGGATCACCACCGGCAGCCCGAGGTCGGCGACGGTCTGCCGGACCTGGTCCAGGGTGTGGCAGACCGCGGAGCGCGGCACGTCACCGCCGACCGAACGCACGATGTCCTTGAAGATCTGCCGGTCCTCGCCGCGCTGGATGGCCGGGATGTCGGCGCCGATCAGCTCGACGTCGTACTTCTCGAGCACTCCGAGGGAGTCGAGGGCGATCGCCGTGTTCAGCGCGGTCTGGCCGCCCAGCGTCGCGAGCAGGGCGTCGATCGGGAAGCCGGCCGCCTGCTGGTCCGCGATCACCTGCTCGACGAACGCGGGGGTGATCGGTTCGATGTAGGTGGCGTCGGCGAACTCCGGATCGGTCATGATCGTCGCCGGGTTGGAGTTGATCAACGAGACCCGGATGCCCTCTGCGCGCAGCACGCGGCAGGCCTGGGTGCCGGAGTAGTCGAATTCGCACGCCTGCCCGATCACGATCGGGCCGGAGCCGATCACCAGGATGTGACGGATGTCGGAGCGGCGTGGCATCAGGCGGTCGCCTTTCCGTTCGGCGAAGCGTCCGGGACTGCGAGAGTGCCTTCACCGGAGGAACTCTCAGCCGATCGAGCGGCCGCCATCAGGTCGACGAAACGGTCGAACAGATATGCCGCGTCGTGCGGGCCGGCCGCCGCCTCCGGATGGAACTGCACCGAGAAGGCCGGCACGTCCAGGCACTCCAACCCCTCGACGACACCGTCGTTGAGGCAGGTGAAGGCCACCTGGGCGCGGCCGTGCGGGGTCTGCAGCACCTCGCCGGTCGGCGCGTCCACCGCGAACCCGTGGTTCTGCGAGGTCACCAGCACGCGGCCGGTCCGATGATCCTGGACCGGTTGGTTGATTCCCCGGTGTCCGAACTTGAGCTTGTAAGTACCGAAACCCAGTGCCCGGCCGAGGATCTGGTTGCCGAAGCAGATACCGAAGAACGGGATACCGGCGTCCAGGACGGCTTTCGTCAGCGCGACGCTGTCGTCGGCGGTGGCCGGATCTCCCGGACCGTTGGACAGGAACACCCCGTCAGCGCCGACGGCCCTGATGTCGGCGAGCGTGGCATCCGCGGGCAGCACATGAGTCGTGATGCCACGGGCGGACATCATCCTGGGGGTGTTGGCCTTGATGCCGAGATCCAGCGCGGCAACGGTGAACCGGTGCGCGCCGATCGCCGGCACCACGTAGGCGGCCCCGGTGCTGACCTCGCCGGCCAGGTCAGCTCCGGCCATCCCCGGAATTCCCCTGACCTGCGCCAGCAGGTCGGCCGGATCGGCCAGGTCGGCCGGTGCCGGATCGGTGAAGATGCCGCAACGCATCGCGCCACTGGTCCGCAGTCGGCGGGTGAGGGTCCTGGTGTCCACCCCGGCGATGCCCACAACGCCCTGGCGACGCATCTCCTCCGGTAGTGAGGTCGAGGCTCGCCAGTTCGAGGGGCGGGGCGAGACATCACGCACCACATAACCCGCCACCCAGATCCGACCGGACTCGTCGTCGGAGTTCTCCGGTGCCCCGACCCACCCGGTGTTGCCGATCTGCGGGGCAGTGGCCACCACCACCTGCCGGTGGTACGACGGGTCGGTGAGCGTCTCCTGATAGCCGGACATGCCGGTCGAGAACACCGCCTCGCCGAAGGCGGTGCCCGCCGCGCCGAAACCCGTGCCGCGGAAGACCGAACCGTCCTCGAGGACCAGTAGGGCTGTCGTCATGCGCTCGCTCCATCGGTGGTGGCCGGGTCGGTCGGGGCGGGATCGGTGGACGTGGCGGCCAGGATGCGTCGGAGGGCGGTGAGGAACGCCTGCTGCTCGGCCAGGTCGTCGGCACGGAAGCCGGTGTCAACGGCGGTGTCGCCGAGAGTCCAGGTCAGCACGAGGATCCCGTCGCTCATGCCCATCACCTTGCCGGCGATGCCCGGGGCGGTGCCGGCCGCGGTGAGCGAGTCGGCGGGGATGAAGATGGGATCGTCGTCGGCGCGGTCGACCAGCACGCCGTCCGTAGTCAGTCGGAGGGTGGACGTTGCTCGCCGGCCGAGGCCGTGCGCGACGATCCGGTCCTGCCAGCGACCGGCGTAGGTGGTCGAGACGTACAGGCCGACGAGCGGCTCGGCCAGCTCGGCGCCCTGGACCTCCGGTGCCGCAGCGGGTTCCGACAGGGTGGACTGGCGACCGGCGCGGCGCTGCCAGCCCCACCACAGGCCGGCGCCGGCCAGCACGCAGAGCAGCACCATCGCCACCGTCAACCAGAGCCGGTCCACTCAGACCTCCACTGCCGCAGCGAGAACGCCGCCGGCCACGGTGGCCCGCCCGCGCAGGAAGGTGGCCGCGACCCGGCCGGGAAGCTCCATGCCCTCGAACGGGGTGTTCGCCGACAGGCTGGCCAGGTCGGCGCCACGCACCGTCCAGCGGGCGGCCGGATCGACGAGGATCAGGTTGGCCGGCTCACCGACCGCGATCGGCCGGCCCTGCCCGGTGAGACCGCCGATGCGGGCAGGCGTTTCGGAGAGCACCCGGGCCACCCCGCGCCAGTCGAGCAGTCCGGTGTCCACCATGGTGGCGATCACCACGGACAACGCGGTCTGCAGACCGAGCATGCCGGGACTGGCGTTGTCCCACTCGCACTCCTTGTCCTGACTGGCATGCGGGGCGTGGTCGGTGGCGACGATGTCGATGGTGCCGTCGGCCAATGCCCGGCGCAGAGCGTCGACATCGTCGGCCGTCCGCAGGGGCGGGTTCACCTTGAACACCGGGTCGTACCCGATCGCCCGCTCGTCGGTGAGCAGCAGGTGGTGCGGAGTGACCTCGGCGGTGACGGCGGTGCCGCGGGCCTTGGCGGCCGCGACCACCGCGACCGAGCCGGCGGCGGACAGATGGCAGACGTGCAGCCGCGAACCGACGTGCGCGGCGAGCAGGCAGTCGCGGGCGATGATCGCCTCTTCGGCGACGGCCGGCCAGCCGGTCATCCCGAGTTGCGCGGACACCACCCCTTCGTGCATCTGCGCCCCGGCGGTCAATCTCGGTTCCTGCGCGTGCTGGGCGATGATCCCGTCGAAGGCCTTGACGTACTCCAACGCCCGGCGCATCAGCAGCGGATCGGACACACACTCCCCGTCGTCGGAGAAGATCCGGACACCGGCCGCCGACGACGCCATCGCGCCCAGCTCGGCGAGGCGTTCGCCCTTGCGCCCGACGGTGACAGCGCCGATCGGGTGCACGTCGACCAGTCCCACCTCGGTTCCCAGCCGGAACACCTGCTCGACGACACCGGCGGTGTCCGCAGTCGGGTCGGTGTTGGGCATCGCGAACACCGCGGTGTAGCCACCCAGAGCAGCTGCGGCGGAACCGGTTTCGACGGTCTCGGCATCCTCGCGCCCGGGTTCGCGCAGGTGCGTGTGCAGATCCACCAGGCCGGGTAGCAGGATCAGGCCGGTGCCGTCGACGCGCTCGGCGTCGGCAGCGCCGGGGTGACCCGCTGCGTCGTCACCGATGGCGGCGATCGCCCCGTCGGCCAGCAGCACGTCGACCGGCTGCTCGCCGTACGGCGCGGCCCCGGTGATCAGTACGGGCGCGCTCATGATTCTCCAGTCCTACGGGTGGTGCGGGACGTGCTGCGGCGTTCGGTGGCTGGTGACCTCACCCGGTGGTACCGCCGTCGCCACCGAGCAGCAGGTACAGCACGGCCATCCGGACCACGACCCCGTTGGCGACCTGTTCGACGATCACCGAGCCGGCACCGTCGGCGACCTCCGGAGTGATCTCCATGCCGCGGTTCATCGGCCCGGGGTGCAGCACGACGCCCTCGGGTGCGATCAGGGTGCGCCGGCGGCGGTCCAGACCGTAGGAGCGGCTGTACTCGCGCTCGGTGGGAAAGAACGCCCCGCTCATCCGCTCCCGCTGGACCCGCAGCATCATCACCGCGTCGGCGCCGGCCAGCGCGGCGTCCAGGTCGTAGGAGATCGCGCAGGGCCAGGTCTCGACGCCGACCGGGAACAGCGTGGGCGGCGCGACCAGGGTGACCTGGGCGCCGAGGGTGGACAACAGGAGCACGTTGGAGCGGGCCACCCTGGAGTGCAGGACGTCGCCGACCACCACGATCCGCCGGCCGGCCAACTCGCCGAGGTGCCGCCGCAGGGTGAAGGCGTCCAGCAGCGCCTGGGTCGGGTGCTCGTGTGTGCCGTCTCCGGCATTGACCACGTGGCCGTCGACCCAGTGCGCGAGACGCTGCGGGGCGCCGGAGGACGAGTGCCGGCACACGACCGCATCGGCACCCATCGCCTGCAGGGTGAGCGCGGTGTCCTTGAGCGACTCACCCTTGGACACCGACGAACCCTTGGCGGAGAAGTTGATGACGTCGGCGGACAGCCGCTTGGCGGCGAGTTCGAAGGAGATCCGGGTCCGGGTGGAGTCCTCGTAGAACAGGTTGACGACCGTGCGACCGCGCAGGGTCGGGAGCTTGCGCACCTCGCGACCGCCGATTGCCTGCTCAATCCGGGCGGCGGTGTCCAGCACGTGCAGCGCGGTGTCCCGGTCGAGGTCGCCGGCCGAGAGCAGATGCCTGGGCAACCTGAGCCTCGCCGGCGCAGCCGCGCCGTTGTGGCGCTCCGGAGTCGGGCCCGTCGCCCGTTCCGGGGTCGGAGGCGCTGTCGGATCCGGGGTCGGATCAGCAGTGCTGATCGTCGCGTCGTGGGTGCCGGCTGAGCTGGTCGTCGTCGTCATCGGGCCCTCACCAACGCCACCGAGTCGACACCGTCGATCTCGTCGAGTCGCACCACCACGTCGTCGGCGAACGCGGTCGGGATGTTCTTGCCGACGTAGTCGGCGCGGATCGGCAGCTGCCGGTGGCCGCGGTCGACGAGAACCGCCAGCTGGACAACGGCGGGCCGGCCATGGTCGCGGAGGGCGTCGAGCGCGGCCCTGATGGTGCGGCCGGAGTACAGAACGTCGTCGACCAGAACCACGATCGCCTCGTCGATCCCGCCGTCGGGCAACCGGGTCTCCTGCAGTGCCAACGGCGGCCGCCGCCGCAGGTCGTCCCGGTACAAGGTGATGTCCAGCGATCCGACCGGGCAGTCGGCGCCGCTGAACGCGGCGACCCTGGCCGCCAGTCGGCGCGCGAGGTAGACCCCCCTGGTGGGGATGCCGAGCAGGACGACGGTCCGGCCGCCGGTGCGCTCGAGGATCTGGTGCGCGATGCGGTCGATGGTCCTGGCCAGGTCGGCGGCGGAGAGGATGACCGCGGAAGCGTGGACGGAGTCGGCGCTGCCGGGATCGGCGCTGCCGGGATCGGTACGGCTGGAAAAGGTGCGATCGGGCGCAGTGCTGTCGGCGGGGCGGGCAGGCGCCATCGCTGACCTCCTTTCCCGCCTCACTGGACGGGTTTGAAGGATGTCGTCGCCCGCGATGGTAGCAAGCCGGCGGGCTCGTTCCTGCGCCGCCAGGGCGCTACCGGCAACCGGCTGTTGCGGAGAACCACCGATCGTTGACGTCCTGCTAGAGCATCGAGCCCCTGGCGACTACTCTGCGTATCAGTTGCGGGAACCGGACACGGACGGTGCCCGCGTGGCGAGGTAATCCAATGGAGGAGTCGTCGATGGCGCAGGACTATGCACACGCTCTGGGAGCACGCCTGCGATCGATCAGGGCGCAACAGGGGCTGAGCCTGCATGGGGTCGAGGAGAAGTCGGAGGGCCGCTGGAAGGCCGTCGTCGTCGGATCCTACGAGCGCGGCGACCGCGCCGTGACGGTCGCGAAGCTGGCTGAACTCGCCGAGTTCTACGGCGTCCCGGTGGCCGAACTGCTCCCCGACGCCAGGGCCGCCCGCCGCGGGGCCCCGACCCCCAAGCTGGTCATCGACCTGCAGCGACTCGCCGAACTGCCCGCCCATCAGGCCGGCCCACTGGCCCGGTACGCCGCCGCGATCCAGTCGCAGCGCGGCGACTACAACGGCAAGGTCCTGACGATCCGCTCCGAGGATCTGCGGTCGCTCGCCGTCATCTACGACATGACGCCCGAGGACCTCACCGAGCAGCTGGTCCGCTGGTCGGTACTGCCGGCCGGTACCGAGCTGGACGGCTAGAGCTCGACCGTCAGCTCCGCAGCGACGGGGCGATGGCCACGATCTGGGCGAGCACTCCGTTGACGAACCGCGGCGAGTTGTCCGTGGAGAGCGACTTCGCCAGCTCCACCGCCTCGTCGACGGCCACCGCCGCCGGCACGTCGCTCGACCAGATCAACTCGTAGACCGCGATCCGCAGGATCGCCCGGTCCACCGCAGGCATCCTGGCCAGGGTCCAACCCTCGGCATGCTCGCTGAGCAGCGCGTCGATCCGACGGCCGTGCTCGGCCACTCCGCGGACCAGCGTCTCCGCGTACTCGCCCATGGCGGTGTACTCGGGCGCCTCGGCCCGCTCACCCAGCAGCGTGAGCGGATCGACGTCCCGACTGTCGGCGGCGTAGAGCACGTCCAGCGCGCGCTTGCGGGACTTGGATCTTGCGGACACTGCTGCTCGATTCCTGGTGGGGGCGACGCAGGCTCAGGCGTTGACCCGGCCGAGGTACCGGCCGTCGCGGGTGTCCACCTTGATCTTGTCGCCGGTGTTCAGGAACAGCGGGACCTGGATCTCGGCGCCGGTCTCCAGGGTGGCCGGCTTGGTGCCGCCGGTGGACCGGTCACCCTGCAGGCCGGGATCGGTGTGCGAGACGAGCAGCTCCACCGAGGCGGGCAGCTCGACGTACAGCACAACGCCCTCGTTCTGGGCGACCAGGGCCTGCTGGTTCTCCAGCAGGAATCCGGCGGCGTCGCCGACCGTCTGGCCCGGGATGTGGATCTGGTCGTAGGTGTCCTGGTCCATGAAGACGTAGTCGGCGCCGTCCTTGTACAGATAGGTCATGTCCCGCTTGTCAACCGTGGCGGTCTCGACCTTGACGCCGGCGTTGAACGTCCGGTCCACGACCTTCCCGGACAGCACGTTCTTGAGCGTTGTCCGCACGAATGCCGGCCCCTTGCCCGGCTTGACGTGCTGGAACTCCGTGATGGTCCAGAGCTGGCCGTCGATGTTGAGCACGAGGCCGTTCTTGAAGTCGCTGGTCGAGGCCATGGTGAGCCGTGGTGCCTTTCGTCCGATCCCGGCGCGAGCGGACCCGCGGTCCTACAGCGCCTGGAGTTCCTTGGTGGTCAGCGTGAGAACCTCGTACCCGTCGGGCCGGACCACACCGCTGTCCTCGATGCGTACGCCGCCACGACCCGGCAGATAGATCCCGGGCTCGACGGTGACGCACATGTCAGCAGCAATGATAGCCGCGGAAGCAGCCGCCAAGGACGGCGCTTCGTGGATCAGCAGGCCGACGCCGTGCCCCAGACCGTGCCCGAAGTGCTGCCCGTGCCCTGCCGCCGTGATCAGGTCGCGCGATGCCGCATCCACCTCCGCCCCGCTCGCGCCGACCACGCAGGCGTCCCGTCCGGCCTGTTGCGCAGCGGCCACCAGGTCGTAGATCTCCCGCTGCCAGTCGGCGGGTTCCCCCAGGACGAAGGTGCGCGTCATGTCCGAGTGGTAACCGCCGACGGTGGCCCCGAAGTCCAGCTTCACCAGGTCACCGGTGCGCAGGTCGGCGGCGGTCGGGCTGTGGTGCGGGATCGCCGAGTGCGGGCCGGCCGCGATGATCGACTCGAAGGAGATGTCGTCGGCACCGAGCATCCGGATCCGCTGGTCGAGGTCGAGCCCGACCTGACGCTCGGTGCGGCCGGGCCGGATGCCGCCGGTGGCGATCAGCTCCGACAGTGCCAGGTCGGCGACGGCGCAGGCCTGCCGCAGCAGCTCGATCTCCCCGGCGTCCTTGATCGCCCTGAGGTCCTCGACCAGGTCCGTGACGCCGATCAGCTCGGCCGGTCCGGCTCCGGCGAGTTCATCGAGACCGGCGACCGTGACGACGTGGGCCTCGAACCCGATCCGGCCCTGCGCGGCGCGCAGCAGCGCCGGCCCGCAGGGTCGATCGATCACCCGCTCCAGGTCGGGGACTTCCGCCTCGGACTGGGTGAGGTACCGGAAGTCGGTGCAGAAGACGCCGGCATCGTCGTCCGCGGCGGCCACCAGGAGCGCGGCATTCGAGCCGGTGAACCCGGTGAGGTACCGGATGTTGACCAGATCGGTGACGAGCAGGCCGTCCAGCCCGTCGTCAGCCAGCCGGCGTCGCAGCGCAGCGCGGCGACGGGCGTGGGGACGTTCTGCTCCGGACATGGGCCGGATGCTACTTGCGTGCGCCGTCGGCAACCGGACGGGCCGCCCGCCCGGGCGGAGGCGGGCGGCCCACAGCGTCACAGATTGCGCTGGGCGTACACCTTCAGCGCGTCGCTGACCAGCTGCGTGGTACCGGCGCCGTGCCGCTCGTAGTTGTGCCCGAACCGATCGTCGGCCAGGTACATGTCACCGATGTTGGCGACATAGTCCCTGGTCACGGTGACCGGGCCGGACAGCCAGGCGACGTGCCGGGCGGCGATCTGCTGGACCTGCTCGCTGTCGGGCGTGGCGCCGGCGGCGTGCGCGCTGCCGTAGTCGGCTGCGATGTCCAGATGCTGCTGCTGGAACGCCTGCTGCTGCTGCTGCGACATCGAGCTCCACCAGCGGCTGCTGTTCTGGTATGCATCGCGGCCCCAGCGCCGGACGACCTCGGCCTCGTACTGCGTGTGGTCGAACCCGTCGAAAACTTCGTCCACCATGAGTTCCTCACCTCCCTCCGTCTTGTCCAACGTGGTCCGCACCGAGGCGATCTGCCGTTCGATCCGGGCCCGTTCCTGTTCCAACAACTCCAGATGGATCCGGAGCGCGTCGGTGGTCTCCTGGGCACCTGCGAAGACCTCCGCGATCGCCGGCAGACCCAACCCGAGTTCGCGCAACAGCAGGATTCGCTGCAACCGGACCAACGCGTCCCGGTCGTAGTAGCGGTAGCCGTTGGCGCCGACCCGACTGGGCGCGAGCAGGCCGAGGGACCCGTAGTGGCGCAACGTCCGACTGGTGGTGCCGGCCGCCCTGGCGAGGTCCTGAATGGACCATTCCATCTCCCCGTCCTCCTTCCGCTCGTCGATCTGTCCCACCGTAGAACTTGACGTTGCGTCAATGTCAACTCGTCTTGGAATTCTCCTGCATCAAATCGCACGACCGTGCTATTGTTCGGCGGTGCGCAAGGGTGATCTGACCAGGACCGCGATCCTGGACGAGGCGCTGCAGACCACGTCCCAGGTCGGGTTCGGCGGTCTGTCGATCGGCAAACTCGCCGAGCAGACGGACATGAGCAAGAGCGGTCTGTTCGCGCACTTCAAGTCCATGGAGCAGCTCCAGCTGCAGGTGCTCGAGCGAGCCAGGGAGCGGTTCGTCGACACCGTGGTCAGGCCCGCACTGGCCGCCCAACGCGGCGAGCAGCGGGTCCGCGCGATCTTCGCCAGCTGGCTCGAATGGTCCAGCGTGGTGCTGGTCGGCGGTTGCGTGTTCGTCGCGGCCTCCGTCGAGCTGGACGACCGGCCGGGGCCGCTCCGGGACGCGTTGGTGCAGACCGAGCGTGACTTCCTCGAACTGCTGGCCACGGTGGCCGGTACCGCGGTCGCCGAAGGTGACTTCGCTGCTGATCTCGACACCGATCAGTTCGCGTTCGAGGTGCACGCGGTGATGCTCGGCCATCACCACATCAGCCGGCTGCTCCGGGACGAGCACGCCCTGTCGCGCACTCAACGCGCCTTCGACGCCGTCGTCCGCGCCGCCCGCGCACCCCACTGACCGGGAGAGGATTCCCCATGACCGTGATCGCCTCAAAGAAAAGCACGATCGTTCGTGCCAGATGGACGGCCCGCCGGGCGCTTTTCGACGTGGCCGAGCGGGTCTCGCCGAATCGGGGTGCCCGACTGGCCACCCGGCTCTGGTTCACCGTGCCGCCGGCGCCGAGGGTGCGTGCCCTGCCCGCGGGCGGCGAGCCGTTCACGGTCACGTCGCAGCATGCGGCGGTGCGCGGGGTCAGCTTCGGTACCGGGCCGGTGGTCTACCTGATGCACGGTTGGGGTGGCGTCGGTGCGCAGCTCGGCGCGTTCGTCGAGCCGTTGCGGGCCCGCGGGTACCGGGTCGTGCTGTTCGACGCACCGGCGCACGGCGCCTCGGATCCGGGTCCGTCGGGGGCCGGCCGTAGCCACGGCCTGGAGTTCGGCAAGGCCCTGGACGCGGTAGCCGCCCGATTCGGCCCGGCGCACACCGTCATCGCGCACTCGATGGGCGCGGTGCCGGCGTTGCTGGCGCAGGTGCACGGCTGGCTGTCGACGGACCGACTGGTGTTCGTGGCGCCGATGCGCGACCTGGCCACCCACTTCGACGGGTTCGCCGAGCTGGTCGGCATCGGGCCGCGGGTCCGCCGGGCGATGACGGTGCAGACCGAGCGGCTGGTGGGCTATCCGGTGGCCGGCGTCGACGTGCGGGTCCTGGCCCCCTTGGTCAACCCGGTTCCGCTCCTGGTGGTCCACGACCGACGCGATCGGGAGACCTCGCACGCCGACTCTGTTGCTCTGGTGCGGGACTGGGCCGGGCCGGCCGACCTGATCAGCACCGACGGCCTCGGCCACCGCCGGCTACTCACCGACCAACGGGTGATCGAGTCGGTCGTCGGGTTCGTCGACGGTGGCGCGGCGACCGATCGTGAGGTCGGCACGCTCTCGGCCTGACGGTCAGTCGGCGAGAGCTCCGCCCCGGCCGGCGACGAACTGCAGCGCCAGCTCGTAGCCGACCACGCCGAGGCCGGCGATCACCCCGGACGCCACGCCCGAGACCACCGAGTGGTGCCGGAACTCCTCGCGGGCATGAATGTTCGACAGGTGCACCTCGACCAGGTCGGCGGTGCGCTGCGCCACCGCGTCCCGCAGCGCCACCGAGTAGTGCGACCAGGCCGCCGGATTGAGCACCACCGGGAGCTGCTGGTCGGCGGCCTCGTGCAGCCAGCCGATCAGCTCGGCCTCGTCGTCGGTCTGCCGGACGTCGACCGCCAGGCCGAGCCCGGCACCGTACGCGACCAGCCGGTCGGCGAGCTCGGCGTGGGTGGTGGAGCCGTAGATCAACGGGTCCCGCCGGCCGAGCCGGCCCAGGTTGACGCCGTTGAGCACCAGCACCGGGCGGTCTCCGCCGATCCCGTCGGACTCCTCGGCGAGGTCCTCGACGAGTTCTTCGACCATCGAGTCGAACTCCCGCTCGAGAATCGCGTCGGCCGCCCCTGGCCCCTCCCCTTCGGACATCGTCACAAGTGCACCGTTCCCTTTCCGACCGGCCTGCCGGCCACCACCGAGTAGGCCGCCGCGAGCAACGACGGATCCGGGCCCACCAGGCGGCCCGGCCTGGCCAGCCCGTCCAGCACGACGAAGCGCAACGTGCCTGCCCTGGTCTTCTTGTCCGACCCCATGATGGTGACCAGTTCGCCGAGGGCGTCGGGGTCGTAGGTGGTCGGCAGCCCCAACGTGTGCAGGACAGTCAGGTGTCGATCGGCGGTGTCGTCGTCGAGCCGGCCGGCCGCCCTGGCGAGTTCCGCGGCGAAGACCAGGCCGACCGAAACGGCGGCGCCGTGCCGCCACCGGTACCGCTCCCGCTTCTCGATCGCATGAGCGAGCGTGTGCCCGTAGTTCAGGATCTCCCTCAGGTCGGACTCTCTGAGGTCGGCGGCGACCACCTCGGCCTTCACCGCCACTGCCCGTCGGACCAGATCGGCCAGTTGATCGGACCCGGGGTCGACGGCAGCCACCGGGTCGCCCTCGATGATCGTGAGGATCTCCGGGTCGGCGATGAACCCGCACTTGATGATCTCGGCCATCCCGGCGACCAGCTCGTGCGGTGGCAGTGATTCCAGGGTGGCGAGATCCGCGATCACCGCGCCGGGCTCGTGGAAGGCACCGACCAGGTTCTTGCCTGCGCCGGTGTTGATCCCGGTCTTCCCGCCGACCGCGGCGTCGACCATGCCGAGAAGGGTGGTCGGCACCTGGATCAGACGCACCCCGCGCATCCAGGTCGCGGCGGCGAAGCCGGCCAGATCGGTGACCGCTCCGCCACCCAGCCCGATCACCACATCGGACCGGCCGAGCCCGATCTGGCCGAAGACGTCCCAGCAGAATCCCAGGACCTGCAGGGTCTTTCCGTCCTCGGCGTCCGGTACCTCCAGGAGGTGGGTGTCGATGCCGCTGTCCGCCAAGGCATCCCGGATCGCCTCGGCGGTGGCGGCCAGGGTGGGCGGATGTACCAGTGCGGCTTTGGCGGTACCGGCGGCGGCCGCGATCAGTTCGTCCAGCAGACCCCGGCCGATCAGCACGTCGTACGGGGCGGCGCCGCGCACCGGGACCCGCACCGGCGCGATGCCACTCACCGCAGACCCGCCTTGTCGATGATCAGCTGGGCCACCTGGTGCACGGTCCGGTCGTCGGTCTCCACCTCGAAAACGGCTACCTCGCGGTAGAGCGGGATTCGGGCGTCCAACAGCGCTTTGAACGTCGCCCGCGGGTTGACCCCGACCAGCAGCGGCCGGTTCGCGGCCATGCCGGTGCGGCGGACGCCGGTCGACATCGTCACCGACAGGTAGACGACGGTGTGCCCGGCCAGCAGCGCGCGGGACCCGTCGTCGAGAATGGCGCCACCGCCCAGCGACAGGATCCCGGCGTGCGAGACCAGGGCAACGGCAACCGCTTCGCGTTCCAGGGCTCGGAAGACATCTTCGCCGTCGGTGGTGAAGATGTCCGGAATGCTGCGCCCGGCGGCGATCTCGATGTCCGCGTCGGTGTCCCGCAGCGGCAGCCCGATGAGCCGGGCCAGGGCGCGGCCGACACTGCTCTTGCCCGATCCCGGCGGGCCGACCAGGACGACCGCCGGACGGATCTGCGTCATGGTCAGTCCGAACCGACCGGCAGCGTGTCGGCGATCGTCGCCAGGTAGCCCGCGACGTTCCGCCGCGTCTCGGAAACCGAGTCGCCGCCGAACTTCTCGACCACCGCATCCGCGACCACCAGGGCGACCATGGCCTCGGCCACCACCGCCGCGGCCGGCACGGCGCACACGTCGCTGCGCTGGTGGATGGCGACCGCCTCCTCGCCGGTGCTGACGTCGAGGGTGGCCAGCGCCCGCGGCACCGTCGAGATCGGCTTCATCGCGGCCCGGACCCTGAGCACCTCGCCGTTCGTCATCCCACCCTCGACGCCACCGGCCCGGTTGGACCTGCGGGACACCCCTGGTCGTCGCGGGTCGATCTCGTCGTGGGCGGCGCTGCCGCGCCGGCGGGCGGTCTCGAAGCCGTCGCCGACGGCGACCCCCTTGATCGCCTGGATCCCCATCAACGCGCCGGCCAGCCGGGCGTCCAACCGTCGGTCGCTGTGGACGAATGAGCCCAGCCCCGGTGGCAGCCCGTAGACCAGAACCTCGACAACGCCGCCGAGGGTGTCGCCGTCGGCCTTCGCCGCATCCACCTCGGCCACCATGGCGGCCGTCGAGTCCGGGTGCACGGCGCGCACCGGCGACGCGTCGATGGCGTCCCGGTCGGCCGGAGTCGGCAGCGGACCCTCCACCGCATCGGCGACGCCGATCGCCACCACGTGCGAGACCACCTCAGCGCCCAGCACGTCGCGCAGGAAGTGCTGGGCAACCGTGCCGAGAGCCACCCGCGACGCGGTCTCCCGCGCCGAGGCGCGCTCGAGTACGGGCCGCGCGTCGTGGAATCCGTACTTCTGCATCCCGGCCAGGTCGGCGTGTCCCGGCCGCGGCCTGGTCAAGGGAGCGTTGCGGGCCAGCCCGTCCAGCACCGCATCGTCGACGGGATCGGGGGCCATGATCTGTTCCCACTTGGGCCACTCGGTGTTGCCGATCTGTACGGCGATCGGGCCGCCCATGGTCACCCCGTGTCGAACGCCGCCGAGCAGGGTGACCACGTCCTGCTCGAACTTCATCCGGGCGCCGCGGCCGTAGCCGAGTCGCCGGCGGGCCAGTTGTGCAGCGATGTCGGCCGAGGTCACCGGGACGCCGGCGGGCAACCCCTCGAGGACGGCGACCAGGGCGGGGCCGTGGGATTCGCCGGCAGTGATCCATCGCAGCACGCGGGTCATCTTTCCACGCAGAGCACACCCCGCGGTCGGCGCGTCGGACCCGGCCGGGCGCCCTCGGCAACGACCCGGCTCAGTGCGCGGCTTCCCACGCCTTGTACGAGTCGTGCACCACCCGGACCATGTCGTCCACATCGTCGGTGACGTGCAGCAACTTCATGTCCGGGGCGGAGATGTTGCCGGCCCCGACCACCGTCGAGGAGATCCAGTCGACCAGCCCGTTCCAGTACTGGGAGCCGAACAGCACCACCGGGAACTTGGTGACCTTCTTCGTCTGCACCAGGGTGAGCGACTCGAAGAGCTCGTCCAGGGTGCCGAACCCGCCGGGCAGGCAGACGAAGGCCTGCGAGTACTTCACGAACATGGTCTTGCGGGCGAAGAAGTACCGGAAGTTGATCCCGAGATCGACCCACTGGTTCATCCCCTGCTCGAACGGCAGCTCGATGCCCAGGCCCACCGAGAGCCCGTCGGCCTCCTTGGCGCCCCGGTTCGCGGCCTCCATGATTCCCGGGCCGCCGCCCGTGATCACGGCGAAACCTTCGCGGGCCAACGCCCCGCCGATCTGCCGGGCCAGGGCGTACTGCGGGTGATCGCGACCGGTGCGGGCGCTGCCGAACACGCTCACGGCCCGGGGCAGTTCGGACAGCGCGCCGAAGCCCTCGACGAACTCGGCCTGGATGCGCTGCACCCGCCACGGGTCGGTGTGCACCCAGTCCGAGGGTCCGCGGGAGTCGAGCAGCCGCTGGTCGGTGGTTCCGGACTCGGAGAATCCGGCACCACGCAGCACCACGGGTCCACGCATCCGCTCCTGCCGCCGCGGATCGCCGGGCTGGTGGGTGCCGGCCTCCCGGGCGGCCGCCGCGTGGGCACCCGCCTCGGCGGCGGCCTGCTCGTCGCCCGGCGGGCTGGGCCGGCCGGCCGGGATCTCGTCGTCGCTCACCGGGCCAGCCTAGAGCCGGCGGCCTACTGCTTGAGCATGGCGACCTGGAGCTGGTGCTCGGGGTCGATCAGGTGGCTGTGGTCGCCGTCACCGAGGTCCCCCTCGGGAAGCACGCGGCCTTGATCCGCCGTGCTGGAACTCGGGGGCCTTATCGAACTCGGCTCGAGGCGGTTGCGAGGGCTGCGTTCCGCAGCAGTGCCTCGATGGCCCGGTCGACGTCGTCGTCGTCGGTGGCCCAGTTGCAGACGGAGATCCGCATGAGCCGTTCCCCCCGGTAGGTGGTTCCGCTGAAGAGGGCAACACCCTCGGCGCGGACGGCGGACATGACGGTGTCGGCGAGGCCTCCGTGGTCACCGTCGGGGGCGAGCCACCGCACGAGGACCTGGTTCGACACGACGTCGTTGACGATGACGGCGCGGCCGCTGGCGGTGAGCTGGTCGGAGAAGCGGCGAGCCAGTCGGGTGGTGCGGTCGACGAGATCGGCGACGCCCTGGCGGCCGAGGGACCGGAGGGTGGCGTACACGCTGACTCCTCGGGCGCGTCGCGAGAATTCGGGCACCCAGTCCATCGGGTCGCGCGCGCTGGTTCCTTGTTCGAGATAGCTGGCCTGCACGCTCATCGCGGCGCGGTGCGCGGCGGGATGGCGGCAGATCGCGATGCCGCAGTCGTACGCGACATTGAGCAGTTTGTGGCCGTCGGTGGACCACGAATCCATCCGGTCCAGTCCCCGGACGTGCGCAGCCATACTGGGGGCCGCGGCTGCCAGCAGCATCACCGCGCCGTCGACGTGCACCCAGGTTGGGTTGCCCGCGGCCCGGTGCGCGTCGGCCAGGTCGGCGACGGCGGTGAAGTTGTCGAATCCGCCGGTGTTGATGTTGCCGCATTCGACGGCAAGGATCGTCGACCCGGTGATGGACTCGAGGGCCCGCCCGAGCGCGTCGGGGCGGATGTTGCTCTGCTCGTCGCAGGGCACCGTGACGACGGCGCGCTCCCCCATGCCGAGGAATCGCAGCGCGCGCGCCACGGTGGAGTGCGCATCCTCTTTGACGACGACGGTGATCGGTGGGGCTCCGGTCAGGCCATCCGCTTCGACGTCCCAGCCGACCGCCCGCAACACCTGGTGGCGGGCGGCGGCCAGGCAGGTGAAGGTGGCCATCTGCCCGCCGGTGACGAAGCCGACCGAGCTCCCGGAGGGCAGGTCGAGCATGTCGAGGAGCCATTGCCCGGCCAGCTCCTCGGCCACTGCCACCCCGGGAGTGGGCGGGAACAGGGCTGCGTTCTGGTCCCAGGTGGAGACCAGGATCTCGGCACCCCATGCGGCAGGGTGGAGTCCCCCGACGACGAACCCGAAGTACCGGCCGCCGGCGTGGGCCGTGACGTGGGGGCCCAGGTCGCGGGCTAGCTCGCGGACGACCTGCACCGCGTCGACGCCGGCGTCGGTCGGCGGATGGTCGAGTGCGGCCCGGATCTCGGTGTGGCCGCCTTGCGGGTACACGCGCCGACCGGGTAGTGAGTTCAGGTGGTGCAGTGCGGCTGATCCAGCCGCGTCGAGCACCGCCTGCCAGTCCGATTGGTACACGAGTCCTCCGTCGAGGTAGCGGGTGAGGCGCGGCGTTCGCTTGCAGGGTTTGCGTCGGAGGCCACCATTTACCGGTCGGCTGCCCGGATCGGGGCCGGTGTTTCCTGGTTGGATCCACGCTGAATCAAACGTGCAATAGGAGTAGAAGTGTCGGGAACGTCCTTTGTCACGGGGCGGACCGTATGCACGTGAGGTCTACTGAGCCGGCACCGCATACATGGCAAATGATTGCGAAACGATCTTGCCGTTGTCGACGACAAATGTGTCGGTGCCGAGAGGGACATCACTGCCGATGCTCCAGGTGATATAGACCATGTCTCTGTCGACTCGCAGGCTCCTGAGGGAGAAAATCTCATAGGCATCAGCCGGTAAGGATCCGATGAAATCCGTGAAGAAGCCTTGAATTTCGTGCTTTCCCTGATAGATCTTGGCTTCACTGAGGAACCGCGCATGCTCATCGTAGTCATTCAGTATGGCGGCAATACCCTTCTGCTCCAGAAAGGCCTTCAGGTGGTTGCGGACAACGGTTTCGGTGACAGATGATTCAGTGCTCATGATTGCTCTCCCTGGGATCTGAGGTCGGTTTCGAGGTTGGGTGACTTCGCGGTCCGCTTCAACACGGTCGACCGGGCGGGTGGGTTTTGCAGGTTCGGGTCAGGTCTTCCGGGCCTATGGGCCCTGCTCGCCGGCGGGCACGATGTTCTGGTTGAGGTGGAAGATGTTGTCGGGGTCGTAGCGGTTCTTGACATGGCCGAGCCGTTGATAGTTGCCGCGGTAGGAAGCTTTGATCCGGCCCTCGTCCTCGTCCATCATGAAGTTGATGTATGCGCCGCCGGCCGAGGTTGGGTGCAGTTCCTGCCAGTAGTCCCTGGCCCACTGCGTGATGAGGCCGGCGTTGGCCGGGTCGGGGTCGACGCCCGCGATGATGCCGGCCCAGCCGCCGTCTCGGTTGGCGAAGGCCGTCGCGCCCGCCGGCACGCGGCGAACGGCGCCGTCGATGGGGTACAGGTGCATGGTGGAGTGGCCGGTCGGCAGCTGCGCGCCGTACTTGACGTGCACGTCGATCGCAGCGTCGGAAATCTCGTTGAAGAAGTCGGTCTGCCAGTACCACTGCAGCCCGGCCGGGTACAGGCCGTCGAATGCGCTCTGCAGCGCGTCGAACGGCATGGGCTGTAAGCCCACCAGCAGCGGCGAGCCGTAGGTCCTGACCGGCTCCAGGACCGCGTCCGCCCGCTCGTGCGCTCCGGTGTAGCACCAGACAATGCCGCATGCCTTGCGGCCCCACAGCTCCTCGGGGAACGGCGGCGCGGGCGGGATGGTCATCAGCCCGATCCACCCACTCAGCTCCTCGGGCAATGATGGCAGCAGCTCCCGGTACCAGCGCATCACCTCCGGGGTGTCGGCGAAGTCGTAAAGGACCGGGCCGCCGATGATCGTGCCGTGCTCGCCGATGTCGTGGCAGCGGAAGGTGAACGAGGTGACGATGCCGAAGTTCCCGCCGCCGCCGCGCAGCCCCCAGAACAGGTCGGGGTGGGAGTGTTCGCTGGCCGTGACGAAGGTGCCGTCGGCGAGCACGACGTCGGCCGACAGCAGGTTGTCCACAGTGAGGCCGAAGCGGCGGGACAGGTAGCCGATGCCGCCGCCGAGCGTCAGGCCGGCCACCCCGGTGGACCCGATGAACCCGGACGGCGTGGCCATGCCGAATTTCACGGTCGCGTGGTCGGTATCTCCCCAGGTGCAGCCGGCATCGGCGCGGACGGTGTGGCCGACCGGGTCGACGGTCGTGCTGCGCAACAGCGAAAGGTCGATGACCAGGGCGCCGTCCCCTACCCCGAGCCCGGCTCCGCTGTGGCCGCCGCCGCGGACGGCGATCTCCGCGCCGAAGCGGCGGGCGAACCTGACGCAGGTGATGACGTCGGCGGTGTCCCGGCAACGCGCGATCGCGGCCGGAAACTTGTCGATCATGCCGTTGTACACGGCGCGGGCCTCGTCGTAACCCGGATCTCCCGGCATGATCAGGTCGCCGCGCAGGGCGGCGGCCAGCTCGCGGTACTGGATGGTGCCGACGTCGAAGGATGTCATGGCTTTCGGATTCCCCCTCAGGGCCTACAGAGTTAGCACGATCGTTCGCGCTATGTTGAGAGAGAGTACGACCGACCGTGCTATCTTGTCAACGTGACTGCCGACGTCGTGAATCGACGCGATCGGGTTCAGCGGCGGCCCCGCGCGGACGGGGAACGCACCCGCGGCGCCATCCTGCGTGCGGCCGCCTCGCTGGCCACTGTCGACGGCCTGGAGGGCCTGTCGATCGGGAACCTGGCCGCGGCGATCGGCATGAGCAAGAGCGGCCTGTACGCGCACTTCGGCTCGAAGCAGGAACTGCAACTGGCCACCGTGGAGGCGGCCGATCAGATTTTCCAGGAGGTAGTCGTTCAGCCCGCTCTAGCGGCTGCGCCGGGCCTGGCCCAGCTGGCGGCGCTGTGCGACGCGTACTTCGATTACCTGGAGCGCCGCACCTTTCCGGGCGGTTGCTTCTTCGCCGCCGCTGCGCTGGAGATGGGCACCCGCCCTGGGCCGGTCAAGGACCGGGTCGCCGCCTGGGAGTCCGGGTTCGGGGCGCTTGTCCGCGGCCTCGTGGCGACCGCCCTCGAGCAGCATGAGCTTCCCGCCCGCGAGGACCCTGACCGGCTGGCCTTCGAGCTGCACGGGATCATGCTGGCCGCTGACACCCACTTCGTCCTCCACGACGACCCCGCGATCACGGGCCTGGCCCGGCAGATCGTCCGCCAACGGCTGGGACTCGGCGACGGCGCCTGATCAACGCCGCCGCACCCGATGCCGCTGGGCCACTCACTCCACCACCCGAAGGCTCACACGACGCCAGTGCGCAGAGGTGTCTGGTCGGCTCGGCGAGGGCCGGCGAGATCGGGTGGCGGCCTCCGGTGATCAGGCCAGGAAGCCGCGGAGCACCTCGGTCATCTCGCGGATCTGGTTCATCGAGATGTGCTCCTCCCTGGTGTGGGCGAGCGACGGATCACCGGGTCCGTAGTTGACCGCCGGGATGCCGAGCGCGGCGAACCGGGCTACGTCGGTCCAGCCGAACTTGGCCACGGCGGTGCCACCGGCGGCCGCGACGAATTCGGCCGCCGCGGGTGCGGACAGGCCCGGCAGCGCGCCCGCTGCCACGTCGAGCAGCGTGACCTCGTAGTCGTGCAGGAGCTCGCGGACCGCGTCGACCGCCTGCTCGGCGGTGCGATCCGGCGCGAACCGGAAGTTCACCCTGATCTCACACCCGTCCGGGATGACGTTGCTGGCCACCCCGCCGGTGATCCCGACGGCGTTGAGACCCTCGCGGTAGGTGCAACCGTCGATGTCGACGGTGCGGGCGTCGAATCCGGCGATCAGCTCGAGCACGGTGGCCGCCTTGTGAATCGCGTTGTCACCCAACCACGATCGCGCTGAGTGCGAGCGCCGACCGGTGACCGTGACGGCCAGCGAGGCGGTGCCCTGGCAGCCGGCCTCGACCTGGCCGTTGGTCGGCTCGCCGAGGATGGCCAGGTCCGCGGTGAGCCAGTCGGGCAGCGCCCACTCGATGCGGGTCAGCCCGTTGCGGTCGTGCTCGATCTCCTCGCAGTCGTAGAACACGAACGTGAGATCCCGCGCCGGTGCCGGTACGGTGGCGGCCAGGTGCAGCAGCATGGCGTCACCGGACTTCATGTCGGTGGTGCCGCACCCGTGCAGGATGTCGCCGTCGCGCCTGGACGGGACGTTGTCGGCGATCGGCACCGTGTCGAGGTGCCCGGCCAGCAGCACCCTGGTCGGTCGGCCGAGGTTGGTCCTGGCCAGTACTGCGTTACCCGACCGCACCACCTCGAACCGGCCCAGCGCCCGCAGCGCGACCTCCACGTCGTCGGCCAGCCGTTCCTCGGTGCCGGACACCGACGGGATGTCCACCAGCGCCGCGGTCAGCTCGGCGGGGTCGCTGTACAGGTCCAGGGTCATGGCAGCTCCAAGGTCATGGCCCGCACAGTACCTATCTGGGATCCCGGCCTCGGATCGCGTCGATCGGGGCTCCCCGGCGGCCGCGCCCAGTACGGTCGAGGGGTGCGCAGAGCCGTGGTCCTGACGGTGGTGGCCGCAGCCGTCCTCGGCGTGGGCGCTGCGGCCTTCTTCGGGATCCGGCTGCTGGTCGACGATTCCGCGGCCGGCGGCCGCGAATGCCATGTGCCCGGCCCGAGCGGAACGGGCCTGGATCTCGATGCCGTCCAGTACCAGCACGCCTCGACCATCAACGCGGTCGGACTGCAGCGTGGGCTGTCCCAGCGGGCCCGGACGATCGCGCTGGCCACTGCCTGGCAGGAGTCGTCCCTGCGCAATCTGGACCACGGCGACCGCGACTCCGTCGGGCTGTTCCAACAGCGGCCCTCGCAGGGCTGGGGCACCGGCGTGCAGATCATCGACCCGGTGTACGCGTCGGGAAAATTCTACGATGCACTCGTCCAAGTGCCGGGCTGGGAGAAGCTGCCGCTCACCGAGGCCGCCCAGGCGGTGCAGTACTCCGGACTTCCGGAGGCATACGCGAAGTGGGAGGGCGACGCTGCCATCCTGGCCCGGGATCTGGGCGGAACAGTTCCTCCGCAGGGCAGCTGCCGGACCGGTGCCCAACCGGTGACCGCAGCGCAGCCGGACAGGCAGCCTGTGGCCGGCGCTGAGGGCGCAACACCGGGTCTGGCCGCTGTTCTCGGTTCGCTGCAGGCCGAACTCGGCGGGGTGCGCGTCGTTTCGATCCTGCCCGGCGGGCGGACGGCGGTGCTCGAGCCACGGGTCACGAAGCTCACGCCGGTGCAGGCCGCGCGGGCGGCCGCCGCCTGGGGCGTCGCCCACGCGACCACGATGGACGTCACCACGGTGTCAGCGGACGATCGGACCTGGTCCGATCACGCCTGGCGGGACGGCGGCGGCGGAACGACTTCCGGCCAGATCTCGGTCACCGTGGCCTGAGGGTCCGGTAGGCCCTGCCCTCCGCCGCACGGCGGGGGCCGGGGGCGCGACGTCGCGGCTGAAATATCCTCCTCACCATGAGCTCCCCCACCGGCGTGGTCACCGACGGTGCGTACGGCACCGGCCTGGCCACCCGCACCCTCGACGGCACCATCCTGGATGTCTGGTTCCCGGCACCTGCGCTGCTCGGCGGCCCGGCGACGGACCAGCCCGAACTGCGGTTGGCCGAACGCTCCGACCCCCTTCGCGGAGTGCGGCTCGAGATAGTCCAGACCAGGATCGCCTCACTCGCGGAGGCGCCGGTCGACACGGCTGACGCCTACCTGCGACTGCACCTGCTGTCCGCCAGGCTGGTGCGCCCTCGGTCCATCAATCTGGACGGGATCTTCGCGGTACTCCCCAACAACGCCTGGACCTCGCTCGGGCCGGTGCCGCCCGCCGAAGTCGAGCAGGTTCGGCTGGCCGCGGTGGTGGAAGGGATCCGACTGTCGGTGTTCGGGGTGGACAAGTTCCCCCGGATGACCGACTACGTCGTGCCGTCCGGCGTCCGGATCGCACATGCTGACCGGGTCCGACTGGGCGCCCACCTGGCCGCCGGAACCACCGTCATGCACGAGGGTTTCTGCAACTTCAATGCCGGCACCCTTGGTGTCTCGATGGTGGAAGGCCGTATCTCCCAAGGGGTTCTGGTCGGCGACGGTTCGGACATCGGCGGTGGCTCGTCCATCATGGGCACGCTTTCCGGCGGCGGCAGCGAGCAGGTCACGATCGGTGAGCGCTGCCTGTTGGGGGCGAATGCGGGGATCGGCATCTCACTGGGTGACGACTGCGTCGTCGAGGCCGGCCTGTACGTGACCGCGGGTACCAAGCTGTCGGTCACCGACGGCACCGAAACCAGGGTCATCAAGGCCAGGGAGCTCTCCGGCATGCCGGGTCTGTTGTTCCGCCGCAACTCCATGAGCGGGGCGGTCGAAGCGGTGCAACGCGCCGGATCCTGGGGCGGGTTGAACGCGGTGCTGCACGGCGGGCAGTAGCCCGGCCGAAATCGGTTGGCTCCCCGGGGCGCCGGACGGCGAGCGCCGGCCGATGCGGAATACTGACCGGGTGCCTCCTCGCGCCCGACGACGGGATGTCGCCGACCCCGGATCCACCGCTTCCACCCAGGGCGGCCGTGCTCGCACTACAGCGGATCCCACGCCGGTGGCGCGGCCGAAGACCCGCCGGACGGCTGCGCCTGCTGCGAGCGCGAGCCGCGCCCGCACGGTGGCCGAGCCCGGAGCGCCGACCGCGACCCGCACCCGGACGGTTGCGGCCCGCCCGCCCGCCACCGCGGACGCAGCGCAGACGCCGGCCGCCCGGACGCGCCGGACCGCCAAGCCGGCACCGAGGCCGACCGCGACCTCCCGTGTGCGGACGGCAGCGGCGCCCGCGACCGCCTCACCTGCAGCGCCTGCACCGGCCGCGCGCCCCCGGACGCGCCGCACAGCCGAACCGACGCCGCCCGCGACGCCCACCCGCTCCCGAAGAGCACCCGAACCGGCCGCGCCACCCCGGCGACGCCCCACGGCGACCTCTGCTGCGGCGAAAGCTGCTGCGGCGAAAGCTGCTGCGGCGAAAGCTGCTGCGGCGAAACCCGTGCCGACAACAGCTGATCCGTTGCCGACCAGAACTCCGCGGACCCGCCGATCCCCTGTTCGTCCGCCCAAGGCCGCCGCGGTGCTGCTCACCGACATCGAGCATCACGACCACGACACCTTGCTGGAGGACGATCCGACGACGGTGCTGGCTCCGCCGCGACCGACTCCCCGCCGTCCCGGTCTGATTCCGACCGACATCGCCGATGCGCTCTCGGCGGTGATCGGTAAGGCGACCGAAGCCATCCGGGACAACGAGTCCGGCAGCCGCAAAGGCGGCGACATCGAGCACGTGCACCAGATGCGGGTCGCCACTCGCCGGATCCGCGCCTACCTGAAAGCGGCGAAGCCCACGTTGGACAGTGCGGCCGCGGACGGACTGCGCGCCGACCTCTCCGGACTGGCCGGGGCTCTCGGTGCGGTGCGGGATCTCGACGTGATGATCGATCGGATGCACCGGGAGGCACAGGCTCTCGGCGAGCCGGACACCGCAGCCCTGGAGCACCTGATCGGAGCATTGGACGGCGAACGCGACGCCGACCGTGTCGTGCTGGTCGACGTTCTGGACCGGCCGGAGTACAGCGGCATGCTCGCCGAGCTGGACGAGGCCGCCGCCCGCCCGCCGGTCGCCGATCCGTGGGCGGACCTCACCGATCTGGCCGCCGCCGAATGGCGCCGGCTCGCCAAGGCCCGCCGCAGGCTCGAGGTCCGCTATGGGGACGACCCACCCGACGCTGACCTCCATGAACTCCGGATCTACGGAAAGCGCGCGCGCTACGCGGCTGAGCTGCTGAAGAAGAAGTCCTCGGTGACCCGGTTCCTGACCGCGCTCGCCGACCTCCAGGAGGTCCTCGGCGAGCATCAGGACGCCTACGTCCTCGAAGAACGGCTGCGCGAGATGGTAGCCGCAGCAAAGGATCCGGACGCAGCGCTCGCCGCCGGCCGAGTGATCGAAGGCTGCCGCGCCCGCCGCCGCAAGGCCAGATCGGAATTCCCCGCCGCCTGGAAGCGCGTGCTTGCCGCCGCCGACAAGGCGTTCCTCGACTGACCCGCCCGGCCGGCGTCCCCATGCCACCCGGGGCCCGCGTCCCGACTCGCGGTGATCATGGTGGCCAGCACGCTATCTGCGGCGTGTCGCGCGATTTTGTCGGCGTGTCGCGTGCTGGCCACCATGATCAACAGCGTTTTGCCGACGGAGTCAGTCCAGGTCTGAGCATTCGGGCGCGGCTGCCGAGGACCACAGGCGCCGCGACCGAGCGAGGAGGTCCGCCGGATCGCCCGCCGGACCCGGAACCGATGCCGGTGACGGCCTCATTCCGATCGAGGTGCACCCGGCGCTCTCGAGGGCACCGCCGATCTTTGCGAGAAACGATGCCGACTGCTGATAGACGTCGGGAGCAGTCGGATAGAACATCCGCCAGCCGGTCTCTGCAACTTCGTTGTGCCGTTGGCGATCCGCGGTCAGTGACGCGCCCCCGTGAAACTGCTCCCCGTCGTAGTCGCAACCAACCCGATACTTGCGCCAGCCGAGGTCAAGGTATCGAGTTCTCCCAGAACTCACAGGGACCGCGATCTGCAGGTCTGGTGGTGGGAACCCATTGTCGAGGAACCGGAATCGGAGGCGTGACTCCATCGGGGAGTCAGCCCGCCAATCTGCAAACGGGAGCCAGCCGCGAACTTTGGCGATTCCGCGCCGACCCCGGGCACGGTCGATCGCCGTCGCAAATTCCGAGCGAGTGATTCCCGACCGCATTGCCGCGTCAAGCACCGCGAGAACATCGATGTCGGATCCCGCGCAAGCAAGATCGATGGCCGTGTCAGCGGGCGAGATTGCGAGCACACCCCCGATCTCCACAACCGCTGACCGCGGGATCAGCTGATGAAGGACGAATCCGGGTGGTGGTTTCGCGGACCACCCGTCGGCTGTCGTCACGTGTATCCGCCCGTCGGACAGGACTGCAAATCCTTCGAGCGCACCAGCGGTGAAGAGGCACGCGATCAACCGCCGGCCGATGACAACCTCGGCACGCTGGATCTGCTGTTGCAGATCGTCCGCGCACCCGACCATCTGGACTACGGTCCGGGTCGGTCGGATCAACTCCTGGCTCAGTTCGAGGATGCGGATCCTGCGCCATCCGACGAGCCGTCGCAGATCCGCGGCCGCTGCCGCGCCGCCGTGTTGCTGCAGCATGTCCACGATGTCCGGGTCCATCGAGGCAGCGTTCGTGGATCAAAGCTTGCGCGCTACGGACCGGCGCGCAGTGTGGACAACGGCCCCTTGTGTGGACAGCTCGCGCCGGCCCGCTGACAGAGATGACCCGCGGTGATCATGGTGGCCAGCACCCGTTCTACGGCGTGTCGCGCGATTTTGTCGGCGTGTCGCGTGCTGGCCACCATGATCACCGCGGAAGTGAGGGCGGCGGGCCGCCGGGGAGAGCACCAGGCGAACGGGTGGTCCCGTTCACCGCGGAATCAGCGGGTGAGGCGGGAGACCGCGGCGGCTACGCGTTCGTCGGTCGCGGTGAGGGCGATCCGGACGTGCCGGGCGCCCGAGGGTCCGTAGAACGTGCCGGGGGCGACCAGGATGCCGCGTTCGGCGAGCCACTCGACGGAATCCACCGCCGACTCGCCGCGGCTGGCCCACAGGTACAACCCGGCAGCCGAGTCACCGCTGTCGCCGATCCGGAAGCCGGCCGCGTCGAAGGCCTGCGTCAGCACGTCGCGGCGCCGGGCGTAGCGGGAGCGTTGGGTCATCACGTGCATGTCGTCGGAGAGCGCCGCGGTGGCGGCCGCCTGCACCGGCGTCGGCATGATCAACCCGAGGTGTTTGCGCAGGGCCACCAGCGACGCGATGATCGCCGGGTCGCCGGAGACGAACCCGGCCCGGTACCCGGCCAGGTTCGAGCGCTTGGACATCGAGTGCACCGCGAGCAGCCCGGTGTGGTCTCCGTGCGAGACGTCCGGATGCAGGATCGACACCGGCTGGGCCTCCCAGCCCAGGTCGATGTAGCACTCGTCGGACGCCACCACCACCCCGCGGCTGCGGGCCCAGGCGACCACCTTGGCCAGGTGATGCACCGGCAGCACCCGCCCGGTGGGGTTGGACGGGGAATTCAGCCAGATCATCGAGACCGTCTCCGGCCCGATCGCGGTCAATCCGTCGGCCCGGACCACGGTGCAGCCGGCCGCCAGTGCACCGACCTCATACGTGGGGTAGGCCAGCTCCGGGACGACCACCACCGATCCCGGACCGAAACCGAGCTGCGCCGGTAGCGAGGCCACCAGCTCCTTGGACCCGATCGTCGGTAGCACGTGCTGCGGGTCCAGGTCCGGCACGCCGTGCGCCCGCTCCAGCCACTCGGAGTACGCGTGCCGCAAAGACAACCGGCCGTGCACGGTCGGGTAGCCCGGAGCGTCCGCGGCGCCGGCCAGTGCGGTGCGGGCGGACAGCGGGACCTGGTCGACCGGGGTGCCGACCGACAGGTCGACGACACCGTCCGGATGCGCAACCGCGGTGGCCTTGGCCTCCTCGAGGAGGTCCCACGGAAAGTCGGGCAGCCGGGACGCAGGGCGGGACCAGCGTGGTGCAGCCGCGTCGGGAGTGAAGGACTCGGTCATGACCGGGACCGCCTCAGGCCCCTTCGCCCATCGGCGGCAGCGCCGCAATCAGCGGGTCGTCCTTCTCCAGCTTGCCCGTCTTGGACGCGCCGCCAGGCGATCCGAGGTCGTCGAAGAAGTCCACGTTGGCCCGGGTGTAGTCGGCCCAGGCCTCCGGCACGTCGTCCTCGTAGAAGATCGCCTCGACCGGGCAGACCGGCTCGCAGGCACCGCAGTCGACGCACTCGTCCGGGTGGATGTAGAGCATCCGGCCGCCCTCGTAGATGCAGTCCACCGGACACTCCTCGACGCAGGCCCGGTCCAGTACATCGACACAGGGCTCGGCGATCACATAGGTCACGACGGTTCTCCACGCAGCAGTTCTTCGGCGGTTGCTGGAGGGCGCGACGCGCGCTCCGAGGCTCCAGTATTCCCTGTCCGACCCGTCAGCCTTGCATCGGGAGCCCGTGCCCTGGCTCACCCGTCATCCCTGCGCCATGCTCCGCCGCAGGTGGTCGCCCCACAGCAGGCCCAGCGACGCCGCGCCGGCCAGGCATCCCGACCCGATCAGCACGAGAATCCGCCAGTCGTCCGGGTAGATGCGTGGCGGCCGCGTATAGGTCGGATTGGGCACCAGGTACAGCACCAGCGTGGTCACGAACCAGGCCGCGACCGGTGCAATTGCCGCGGGCATGGACGCGGTGAGCCGGTAGCTGACCCGCGGCAACCACCAGGTGGCAGCGACCGCCACCAGCACGCTCACGGGCAGCGGGAACGACCCCACCCGCAACGGGAGGAAGAAGAAGCCGAACACGGCCGCGGCGATGCCCAGCGCCACGATCCAGACAACCAGCAACCAGTCGAGGACGCCCGGACCGCCCTCGGCCACCGGAGCGGGGCCCGGATCCTCCCGATCGTTCGGCGCCTCAGGGGTCGCCCGCCCGGTCATGCCAGCCCTGCGAACAGGTCGTCGATCGGGCCGCCGTCATCGGCGCGCGGTACCACCGGACCGGCGAGCCGACGGTAGTACTCGTGGTCGGAGAGCGGCTGAGCGATCCGGTTCGACAAGGTGAACCCACCGTCGAAGACCTCGACCTGGGTGGCATGCGCGGCCAGCGCCGACGCCCGGACCGGCGCCCACCAGTGCACCGGCACCGCGACGTCGACGACCTCGTCGTCGACCAGGAACCCCAGATCGCCGGGCCCGGCGCGGAGCAGGCCGGGAGGCGCCGCCAACCCCGCGAGGCCGGCTTCCGCGACCGAACGGGGCCGGATGACGGCGAGCACCCGAGGAACCCGCCCCGCGGCGGCGGCCATCGCGATCTGATGGGCGGCGATGTGGTCGGGATGGCCGTACCCGCCGTCCGCGTCGTAGGTGAGCAGGACCTGCGGTCGGACCTCGTCGATGACGGCCGTGAGGTCGGCCACTGCGCGGTCGTGGTCCGGGCCGCCGCGGGCCGCGCGCAACAGCGCCCGCGGGTGCTCAGCGGACGAGGTGCCGGCCATCCCGGAATCCCGGTACCGACCGGCCCCGCCGAGCAGCCGGACGTCGGAGATGCCCAGCACCCGGGTGGCCCACCGGAGCTCCCACCAGCGGTAGCCGCCCAGCTGGTCCGCGGCCGAGGAGACCAGCCCGGCCGCGGCGGGCCCGATGACCTCGCCCTCTTCGCCGAGCGTGCAGGTGACCAGGGCGACGTCGTCGCCGCGGGCCGTAGCACCGGCCAGGGTGCCGCCCATGGTGATCGACTCGTCGTCGGGATGGGCATGCACAGCCAGTAGCCGCCGGGAACTCACGATCCCAGCCTAGGGTTCCTCAGCTGGCCTCGAAGACGGCGACCGGCTCGGCGACCGCGCGCAGCTCGGCGGCCTTGGCGATCTCGGCGGTGATGTCCTCGACCGGGAAATGGCACGCGACCAGCTGGGACCGGCCGTGGGTGATCAGTGGCGGTTCCTCCGACGCGCAGATGTCCTGTGCCTTCCAGCAGCGGGTGCGGAAACGGCAGCCGGACGGCGGATCGAGCGGACTGGGCACATCGCCGGTGAGGATGATGCGCTCACGCTCGTTCTGCACGGACGGATCCGCCTCCGGAGCCGCGGACAGCAACGCCACGGTGTACGGATGCTGTGGATGGTCGTAGATCTCGGCGCTGTCGCCGATCTCCACGATCTTTCCGAGGTACATCACGCCGACCCGGTCGGAAATGTGCCGCACCACCGACAGGTCGTGGGCGATGAACACATAGGCCAGGCCCATCCGCTGCTGCAGGTCCTCGAGCAGGTTGACGACTCCGGCCTGCACCGAAACGTCCAGGGCCGACACCGGCTCGTCCAGCACCAGCAACTTCGGCTCCAGTGCGAGTGCGCGGGCGATGCCGATCCGCTGGCGCTGACCGCCGGAGAACTCGTGGCTGTACCGGTTGCGGTGCTCGGGATTCAGCCCGACCAGCTCGAGCAGCTCCTTGACCCGCTTGTCCGCGGCCTTCCCGTCGGCGATGCGGTGGATCGCGAAGGGCTCGCCGATGATGTCGTTGATCGTCCAGCGTGGGTTGAGCGACGCGTACGGGTCCTGGAAGACGATCTGCATGTCGCGGCGTACCGGCTGCAGATCGGCGACGCTCAGCGTGGTCAGCTCCCGACCCTGGAACTTGACCGAGCCGGAGGTCGGCTTGTGCAGCTGCAGCAGGGCGCGGCCGGTGGTCGACTTTCCGCAGCCGGACTCGCCGACCAGACCGAGGGTCTCGCCGGCGTCCACATCGAAGGACACCCCGGACACCGCCTGGACGGAGCCGACGGTGCGCTGGAAGAGCCCGCCGCCCTTGACCGGGAACTCCTTGACCAGGTCGTTGACCTCCAGCAGCGGGCCGATGTACTCCTGAGTCGGCGGGGAGTCGGCGCGCGGGCTCACTCGACCGCCCCTTCCAGCACGGCCTCACCGGTGAACAGCACGCGCGGATCCGGTAGTTCAGCCACCTGCTGCCAGTGCAGGCAGCGGACCCGGTGGTCGCCGGTGGAGCTGACCGACTCCAACGGGGGCTCGATCTCCTGGCAGTCGGCCTGCGCGAGCGGGCACCGCGGGCTGAACGGGCACCCGGGCGGCATGTTGACCAGCGACGGGGGCGCGCCCTTGATGGGGGTGAGCCGGCCCCCAAAGTTGTCCGATCGCGGAATGGACGAGAGCAGCCCGACGGTGTAGGGCATCCGCGGGGTGGTGAACACCGTGTTGACCAGGCCGGTCTCCACCATCGTTCCGGCGTACATGACCTGGATGCGGTCGGCGATACCGGCGACGACGCCCAGGTCGTGGGTGATCAGGATGATCGACGCGTCGAGCTCGTCGCGCAGCCGGCGCAGGGTGTCAAGGATCTGGGCCTGGACCGTGACGTCGAGCGCCGTCGTCGGCTCGTCCGCGATGATCACCTTGGGCTCGTTGATCACCGCCATGGCGATCATCACCCGCTGCCGCATGCCGCCGGAGAACTCGTGCGGATACTGCTTGGCCCGCCGCTCCGGTTGCGGGATCCCGACCACTTCGAGGATCTCGACGGCCCTGGTCCAGGCGGCCCGCTTGGAACCGTCGTGGTGCGCACTGTGCGCCTCGGCCAGCTGCTTGCCGATGGTGTGCACCGGATTCAGCGACGTCATCGGGTCCTGGAAGATCATCGCGACGCCGTCGCCGCGGACCTGCCGCATGCCCTTCTCTTTCAGCCCGACGAGTTCCAGATCGTTGAACTTCACCGATCCGGTGATCTTGGCGGAACCGGGCAGCAGCCCCATGATCGCCATCGACGACACGGACTTGCCCGACCCGGACTCGCCGACGACTCCGAGCACCTCACCCTTCGCGAGATCGAAGGAGATGTCCCGCACCGCGGTCACCAGACCGTCGTCGGTCGGAAAGCCGACAGTCAGGTTCTTGACGCTCAGTACCGGAACGTCGACGGCGAGACCCGGGCCGCCGGCCGGGCTGGGGGTGTCGGTCACGTCAGGCACGCACCCTGCTGGCCTTGGGGTCGAGCGCGTCGCGCAGACCGTCCCCGATGAAGTTGACGGTGAGGCTCAACATCACGATGAACCCGAGGGTGAGCCAGAACAGCCAGGCGTGGCTGGTCGGGAGGTAGCGCTGGGTGTCGTTGATGAGCAGCCCGAGCGAGGTGTCCGGCGGCTTGACCCCCAGTCCGATGAACGACAGGGCGGCCTCGATCAGGATCGCGGCCGAGATGGTGAGGGTCGCATTGACGATGATCACGTCGGCGGTGTTCGGGACGATGTGTTTGAAGATGATCCTGGACTTGGACGCGCCGAGCGCCCGGGCCGCCTCGACGTACTCCTTCTCCCGCAGCGAGAGCACCATGCCGCGGATGATGCGGGCGATCCCCATCCACCCGGTCAGTCCGAGGAACAACGCCACCATGATCCAGGAACCGTGGAATCGGGCCGCCAGCACGCCGACCAGGACGATGCCGGGGATGACCAGGATCAGCTCGATGAACCTGTTCATGAAGGTGTCGAGCGCTCCGCCGGCGTAGCCGGCGATCGCCCCGAACGCCACCCCGATCAACGTCGAGACGATGGCGACGACGATGGCGATGAGCAGCGAGAACTGGGTGCCCTTCATGATCACGGCGAGCATGTCGCGACCCAGGTCCTCGGTGCCGAACGGATGCGCGGCCGACGGCGGCAGCAAAGCGTCGTAGTCCGGCCCGGTGCCGAGCGTCCAGAGCATCGGACCGATGAAGGCGAAGATCAGCAGCAGTACGAAGATGATCGCCGCGACGACCGCCGCCTTGTGCTTGAGGAACCGGTGGAACACCACCGATCGGCGCGACCGGGTGCCGATGGTGAACTCGCGATCGGACTCGGGCCCCGATCCCGGGGTCTCGATGTGAACCGGTCCCGGGCCGAAGCCGGTACCGCCACCCAGGCCACCCTCGTCGGCGTCAAGTGCGCCCAATGTGTCAGTCAAGGCGAATCCTCGGGTCGAGGACCGTGTAGGCGATATCCGCGATCAGGTTGAACAAGATCACGAAGACCGCCGTCACGATCATGAAGGCCAGGATCATGTACGGCTCTTTGCGGTTCACGTTCTGCACCAGGATGAAGCCCATCCCCTGCCAGCCGAACACCGTCTCGGTGATGATGGCGCCGGAGAAGACCGCGCCGATGTTCAGCGAACCGACGGTGACGATCGGTATCAGAGCGTTACGGAACGCGTGGCCCCAGACCACCTTCCGCTCTGTCAGACCCTTGGCCCGAGCGGTGCGCACGTAGTCGGAATTCAAGGCATCCAACATCGAAGCCCGCTGGAACCGGCTGTAGAGGGCGAACGAGATGCACATCAGGGACAGCGTCGGCAGCAGGTAGACACCGGTGTACTGGAACAACTGATCCGTGAAACTGCCGTGGAATCCGCCCTGCGGATACCCGGCGGTGACCAGCCAGCGCGAGTGGCCGTTTTCCACCAGGAAGTTGTTGAACCGGATGCCACCGATCTTCAGCAGCACCGCGATGCAGAACAACGGCATCGAGAAGACCAGGAAGGCGAATGCGGTGACGATGTAGTCGAACTTGCTGTACCTGCGTACCGCGGTCAGCACGCCGACCAACATGCCGAGCAGCACTGCCAGCAGTTCCGCACCGAGCACCAGTCGGATGGTGATCCACAGCGAGTGCATGATCCGTGGTTTGACCTGCTGCGGGGTGGTACCGGGAACGATGGTGGTGCCCCAGTCGCCGGACACGAAGGCCGTCAGCCAATTCCAGTACCGCTCGAAGAATCCGACATCGAGGCCCGCCCGGGCATAGCCGGCGTCGATGATCGCCTGGCCGGCCGCCGGATTCGTCGAATTCCGCTGCCGGATGCCGTTGGCCCATTCCCCGAGCGGATCGCCCAACATCTGGACCAATGCGAAACAGACGATGGACGCCACGAGCAGCAGCACGATCGAAATCAGCAGGCGCCGGAGGATGTAACCGGCCATGTCGACCTCCCGGGGCTGCGTTGTCCAACGGCCCCACGATAGCCCCGCGGAGTCCGGATCGCGCTAGTGCGGACTGGTGGTCCGCATCTGCGTAGTACCCCGGCACGGGTGGTTCATTCATGGCTCGAGGGGTGGCCGGTGGGTACCGGCCACCCCTCGAGGTACTACGGATCGAGCAGTCACTACAACAACGAGTGCAGCCACCCGCGTCACGGCTTGTAGACCCACTCCTGGGCGTTCCACAGCGCGCCACCGGACGGACCGTTGTAGGTCAGCACCGGCGTGATGGTCGAGACCTGCGCCACCATGTCGGAGAACTGGTAGGTCGGGAAGCTGTGGTAGTCCGCAGCCATGATCTTGTCGAGCTGGTTCAGCTCGTCTGCCCGCTTGGCCTCGTCAAGCTCGCTGTTGCTGGCCTTGAAGAGCCTGTCGACCTCCTTGTTGGAGTACTTGTTGTAGTTGGCGCCGCCACCGGTGGTGTAGATGCCGTACGAACCGGACTTGAACGGGGTGCCGACCCACGCGAACAGCGCGGTGTCGAAGTCGCTCGCCGGCAGGCGCTTGGCGTTGAAGTCGGCGTCCTGGTCGTCGTCGACCTTGATGCCGGCCTTGGTGCACGGAGCCGTCGATCAGCTGGGCGACCTTCTCCCGGGTGTCGATGACCTTGTGGCCCAGACGGAACTCGGCCTTCTTGTCACCGATGGCGTACACGCCGTCGGAGCCGAGCTTCCAGCCTGCGGCCTCCATGATGGACTTGGCCTTGTCCACGTTGGCGGTGACGTAGTCGCCGTAGTGGTCCTGGTAGGCACTCTCCTGCGGCAGGAACATGAAGTTGCCCAGCGGCACGGTCTCCGGGTTGACACCCTTGACCAGCTTGTTGATCAGGTCGGTGCGGTCGACGCAGTTGAAGAATGCCTGACGCAGAGCCAGACCTTCCTTGCCCTGGAACAGCGGCACCGACATGTTGAAGTCGATGTGCTCGTAGGTACCGCCGGCGTAGGCGTTGAAGGTGATGCCCTGCGAGCCCCTCAGCTGCTCGGCCAGGGCGGCGTTCGGCTGCGGCTGGATGACCTGGACTTCCTGGTTCTGCAGCGCCTGCACCTGGGACTGGCCGTCGGTGTTGGTGACCAGGGTCAGCGACTCGGGTCCCGCCGGGTTGCCCCAGTACTTGTCGTTGCGGACCATCACGGTCTGCTCGGGCGAGTTCGGACTGACCGTGTACGGACCGGCCGACAGCGCGAACTTCGGGTTGAACCCGGTGAAGTCCTTGATGTACGCGGCGGCGAACTTGGTCACGTCACCGGTGGTGTCGGTGTCCTTGATCTTGGTGACATCGGCAACGCCCGAGTCGGCCTCGATGACGTGCGCCGGGACCATCGGCCCGAAAAGCGCCCTTCCAGTCCGCGAACGGAGTGGTGTAGGTGGTCGGTGACGGTCTTTCCGCCATCGGAGCAGACCGGCGCCTTCATCTGGTCGTAGCCGCGACGTACCGGCCGGGTCGAACGCGGGCACCTCGGCGCCGTCCGCGCCCTTGATCGTGGCCTTGGAGGCGGCCTGGAGCCAGGTGCAGGTAGAAGTCACTGCAGTCGACCGGCGCACCGTCGGACCAGACTGCCTTCGGGTTGATCTTGTAGACGATCACCTCAGGGTTGGTGCTCTTCAGCACGACCGAGTCCATCAGGTCCTTGTCGACGTAGAGCTTGAAGTTGTTGTCGACGTAGAAGACGCTCGGCTGGGTCTGCGTGCCGGTGAGCGAGTTCGAGAAGTTGTTCGCCGTCGAGGTCAGGTTGTTGTAGTCGTGCGGCGGCTCTTCGACCGCCACCGTGACGTTGCCGCTCTGCTCGACCTTCGGTCGGGTGTAGCTCTCGGTGATCTCGCCCGGTTCAGACGGCGGCTGACGACGGGGCGGCAGAGCTGCCGGAGCCCTCCGCGCTGGACCCCGTGGCCGATCCGGTCGCCGACGCCGATCCGGTGTCGGACGGGCTGGCCGCAGCGGTCGACGTTCCGGCTCCGGCCGTATTGCTCGTCGAGGTGCCACCGGAGTCGCTGGTCGAGCAGGCAGCGAGCACCATGGCCGCGCCCGCGACGAGAGCAGTGAGTACTACTGCCCGATTTCGTTTCATGAAATGGTTCCTCCTCGGAGCGCCCATTCGGCGGCCCGGCCCATCGGCCCCCATCGACCTTGGGCATTTTCGGCCCGCCAGGCACCCCAGTCGTGTCTGACCGCCGAACACTAAGCGAGAAATCCCATCATGTGAGCCACTTGGGCGCAGGTCGTGACCAAAGGGTAACCACTTTGGGGGTGTCCGCGAAGTTCAATCGGACAAACCGGACGACTATCCCGACGAACCGGAGAAAGTCCTGCCGCCCATGTCGTCCGGCAAGATTGCTCCCGCCGACCCATCGGTCGCGCGGAACGGTTCCCGCCGGAACCCTATCGGTCCGGCCACCTCGGGAGACCCAGAAGGGGTCCGCTCCAGAGCCATCCGACGCCGGACTGGTCGGCACCCCGCTGCAGCGACGGCCCGACCGCGAGGATCGCCGTCGGTTCGCCGATCGGCAGTACGGGGAGGTCGGACCACAACCGGGAATCCGCCGCAGCGACGTCACCGGTTCCGGTCAGAGCCGCCATGATCACCGCGTCGACCGGGCTCGAGCAGTATCCGGACAGATTGCCGGTACGAACGGCCGCCACATCGGCGCAGCCGAATCCCGACCCGGCCGCCACCGCGTCCGACCGGCTGCGGGGGACGGTGACCAGGAGCAGGTCGAGCGCACCGGTGGCGGCCCGGCTGGTGATCAATGGACCGGCCGCGTCGGCGAGCAGATCCACCTCGATCCCGGCCCGGCCGAGCTCCCGTTGGATCTCCCTGGCCGCAGCCGCCATCCGGACGTCGCGGGTGGGGAATCCCAGGGTCAACCGCAGCACCCGTTGGCCGTGCCGGACGTACAGACCGCTGACGTCGTAGCCGGAGGCGGCCAGCGTGGCCTTCGCCGCCGCCGGATCGCCGGTGGCGGCCAACGGCGGTGAGGCATGCGGGGCCGGGGACTGGGCCGGCAACGAGACCATCGATGCCACCGGGAGCATCCCGTCCGGCCGGTCACCGGAGAGCTTGTCCCGCAGCCGATCGAGGTCGAGCGCGGTGGCGGCAGCAGTCCGCACGGCTGGGTCCGAGGTGGCCCCGTCGACGGTGTTGAAGATCAGTTGCACCGTCGCCGGGAGCGGCACCCGGACCCTGCGGTCCTCCGGTACCGCGGCGTCGAGGTCCGCGGCGACCGTCCCGTCGGGTTGGCCGAACAGGGCCTGGACGTCGCCGCGCTGCAACGCGGCCAGCAGTTCCTCGGGTGACCCGATGCGGAGCACGACGGTCGCCGGTCCGGAATTGTCGGCCCAGTACTTGTCGTTGCGTTCCAGGGTGATCTCGCCGGTCACTGCGTCGAACGACAGCATCTTGTACCTGTTCGCCGAAACCGGGATGCCGCCGTCCAGGCCGTCGTTCCAGCCGCCGGGAGCGTCTTTGAGGATGTGCGCCGGGAGCAGGGGGGAGAACAGCGTCGGCCAGTCCGGGAACCGGCTCGAGAACTCGACGTCGACGGTCTTGCCCGCGTTGCGCGAGCGGATCGCGGTGATCATGCGGTACCCGGCCGGGTCGACGGTCCCCGGCTGGGCCAGCATCTGGTCCCGCAGGAACACGAAATCCTCTGCGGTGACCGGGGTTCCGTCCGACCAGGCGGCCTCGCGGTTCAGCGTGTAGGTGACCACGAACGGATCGGTGGTGGTGACGACGGCGTTCGCGACCACGGCCGGATCGAACCAGGTGGTGCCGTCGGGCCGGACCACCGTGGTCGACGGCAGCACCAGCGACGCCACCGCCCGCGCCGCCGGCGAGAAGTCGGCGATCGCATGCGGGTTGAAGCCGGTGACGGTGCCGTCCACGCCGACCACGAGCTGCTCCACCGTTGGCGCCGAACTCGGCGCCGCGCTCGGCGCAGAAGGCGACTGGGGCGCCGGCAACCCCGGCGGAGTGCAAGCGGCGAGCAGCACTACCAGCAGCAGCGCACTGCCGACCCGCCGCTTCGCTCTCACCCGGGCGAGCCTATCGACGGCCCGCGGTCCGGTCAGTTCGACTTGGCCCGCGACCTGGTTCTGGCCCGCTCACCGGAGTTGAGCACCAGCTTGCGGATCCGGGCGGCAACCGGGGTGATCTCGACGCACTCGTCGTCCGCGCAGAACTCCAGGGCCTGCTCGAGCGAGAGGGCGCGGTGCGGCACCAGGTTCTCGGTGGTCTCCGAGGTGGCCTGCCGCATGTTGGTGAGCTTCTTCTCCTTGGTGATGTTGACGTCCATGTCGTCGGCCCGGGAGTTCTCGCCGATGATCATGCCTTCGTAGACCTCGGTGGTCGGCGGCACGAACATGGTGCCGCGCTCCTGCAGGTTCATCATCGCGAACGGGGTGGCCCGGCCCGGGCGGTCGGCGACCAGTGAGCCGCTGGCCCTGGCCCGCAGCTCCCCCACCCACGGTCCGTAGCCGTCGAACAGGGTGGACGCGATACCGGTACCGCGGGTGTCGGTGAGGAACTCGGTGCGGAAGCCGATCAGCCCACGGGACGGCACGTGGAACTCCAACCGCACCCAACCGGTTCCGTGATTGGTCATGACTTCCATCCGGCCCTTGCGCACCGCGAGCAGCTGAGTGACGGCACCGAGGTACTCCTCGGGAACGTCGACGGTCAGCCGCTCGAACGGCTCGTGCTTGTGGCCGTCGACCTCCTTCGTCACCACCTGCGGCTTGCCGATGGTGAGCTCGAAGCCCTCCCGACGCATGGTCTCCACCAGGATGGCCAGCGCCAGTTCGCCGCGGCCCTGCACCTCCCAGGTGTCCGGTCGCTCGGTGGGCAGTACCCGGATGGAGACGTTCCCGATCAACTCCGCGTCCAGCCGGTTCCGCACCTGGCGCGCAGTCAGCTTGGAGCCGCCGTCCTTGCCGGCCAGTGGCGAGGTGTTGATGCCCACGGTCATCGAGATGGCTGGCTCGTCGACCGAGATCGGCGGCAACGCGACCGGGTTCTCCGGGTCGGCCAGGGTCTCGCCGATGGTGATGTCGGCGATGCCGGCCACGGCGATCAGGTCACCGGCGGTGGCCTCCTGCACCGGCACCCGGTCCAGCGCCTCGGTGATCAGCAGCTCGGTGATCTTGGTGCGGACGACGGTGCCGTCCAGCTTCATCCAGGCCACCTGCTGGCCCTTGCGGATGGTGCCCTCGATCACCCGGCACATCCCGATCCTTCCGAGGAACGGCGAAGCGTCGATGTTGGTGACCTGCGCCTGCAGCGGTGCACCCTCGGTGTACACCGGCGCCGGGATCGACTCCAGCAGGGTGTCGAACAGCGGGTCCAGGTTCTCGTGGTCGGGCATCTCACCGTTGCCCGGCTTGGTCAGGCTGGCCCGACCCGCGCGGGAGGCGCAGTAGACGATCGGGAACTCGATCTGCTCGTCGTCCGCGTCCAGGTCGAGGAACAGCGCATAGGTCTCGTCGACGACCTCGTCGATCCGGGCGTCCGGGCGGTCGGTCTTGTTGATCACCAGCACCACCGGGAGCCGGGCCTCGAGTGCCTTGCGGAGCACGAAGCGGGTCTGCGGCAGCGGTCCCTCGGACGCGTCCACCAGGAGCACGACGCCGTCGACCATCATCAGCGCCCGCTCCACCTCGCCGCCGAAGTCGGCGTGGCCGGGGGTGTCGACGATGTTGATGATGTGGTCGCCACGGTGGACAGCGGTGTTCTTCGCGAGAATGGTGATGCCCTTCTCACGTTCCAGGTCGTTGGAGTCCATCACCCGGTCGGTCTTCTCACTGCCGATCCGGAACGCGCCGGACTGCCACAGCATGGCGTCCACCAGGGTGGTCTTGCCGTGATCGACGTGGGCGACGATGGCGACATTGCGAAGATCGGAACGTACGGGCACTTCAAAGACTCCCCGGGTGGGCGGCGATGGGACTGGCGTGGCCGTCACCGCGGGCAAACCCGCTCAGCGCAGCCTTCCGAGTCTACCGGCTCGGACCTGCACCCGGTCGCCGCCGACGGGTGGGCCGCGACACCCGAGGCGGCGCGGGCGCCCGTCCGGGATAGGATGCCCAGCGTGCACCGAGTGATTTCACCGCCGCCCCGCTCCTGAGCGGGGCCAGCCACCCAGGCCGCTCGACCCCGGCCCTGCTCTCGCGACCCCTCCCCACTTCGTCGCAGGAGCTCTTCATGCATACCTTCCTTGCCCGGCGCTCCGGGCTACCCTTTCTCGTCGTCGCCGGGGTCCTGTGGGGCACCGGCGGAGTCCTCGGCACCCTGCTGGCCAGGGCGTCCGGACTGTCCCCCGTGTCCATCGCGGTCTACCGCCTCGGCGTCGGCGGCCTGCTGCTGCTCGGGCTGCTCGCGGCCCGGCGGCGCCCGCTGCCGCGCACCAGGGCCGCCTGGATCCGGCTGGTCATCGTCGGCGCCCTCGCCGCCACCTTCCAGGCCTGCTACTTCAGCGCCGTTTCACTGACCTCGGTGAGCGTGGCCACCCTGGTCACCATCGGCACCGCGCCCGCAATGGTGCTGGTCGGAGAGCAGCTCACCGGCCGACGACGGATCGACCGGCAATCCGTCGCGGTCCTGGCGCTGGCCCTGCTCGGCCTGGCCCTGCTCGTCGGTTTCCCCTCCGGCACAGCCGATCCGGCGCACCTCGCGGCGGGGATCGGATTCGCGGTCGGCTCGGCGGCGGCGTTCGCCACCTTCACCCTGGTGTGCGCGGTGCCGGTGCCCGGGCTGGACGAGTTCACCACCACCGGCGTCGGGTTCACCCTCGGGGCGCTGCTGCTCGCGCCGGTCGCCGCCGCCACCGGCCGGCTGTCGTTCGCGCCGGACGCCCGGTCGGTGATCCTGCTGCTGCTCCTCGGAGCGGTGCCGACCGCGCTCGCCTATATCTGCTGGTTCCGCGGGCTGGTCGACGTGCGGCCGGCGACCGCGGCGATGACGGCCCTGTTGGAGCCGCTGACCGGAGCGGTGCTGGGCGCGCTGATCCTGGGCGACCGGCTCGGCTGGGTCGGGGTGCTCGGCGCGACGATGCTCGGCGGGGCGGTGCTGCTGGCCGGCATCGCCGAGCGGAGGTCGGGTCCTACGCTGGTGCCGGCTGCGCCGAGCGTCGCGTCGCCGCTGCACCGACAGCCGCTCCACCTCACGAGGGAGTCCGCCATGACCGATCCCGCCGCTCCGACCGGGCCGGAACCCGTACCCACCGGAGACTTCCCGCTGCATGTGCTCGAGGAGGACGAGACCGTGCCGCCGCGCCCCGAGGAAGAGGCTGCGGAGGCGGCGCGCGCGGTTCCTGCGGAGCGCACCGTCGGGGAGCGGTAGGCCGTGGCACCCACCCTGGCCACCGCGCGGCAGGTCGAGCTGGCCGAGTTGCTGGAGTTCATCAGGCCGCGGCACCGCGCCACCCTGGTGACCACCCGCAGCGACGGTGGGCCGCAGCTGTCGCTGGTCACCTGCGGGGTCGACGCCGAGGGCCGGATCGTCATCTCGACGTACCCGGAACGGGCCAAGACGATCAACCTGCGGCGGCGGCCGCGGGCCTCCGTGTGCATCCAGTCCGACGAGTGGAACGGCGCCTACGTGCAGGTCGACGGCAGCGCCGAGGTGATCGACCTGCCGGAGTCGGTGGAGCCCCTGGTCGAGTACTTCCGGTGCATCTCCGGCGAGCATCCGGACTGGGACGAGTACCGCGCGGCCATGGTGAAGCAGGGCAAGTCCCTGATCCGGATCACCCCTGACCGGTGGGGGCCGATCGCGACCGGTGGTTTCCCGCCGGGCCGGGTGTGAGCCCTTCGCCGGTCCGGACCATCAGCCCTGGCCGGTGACGTCCAATCCGCGGTCGTCGGGGATGTGCGGCAGCGGCGCATCCAGCGCGGGTGCCGCATATTCGTCGCCCTCCTCGACGGCCGTCGGGTTGAGCACCCTGGCCAGGAACAGCTGGGTCCGCTCGTGCTGCGGATTGCCGATCACCTGCTCGGGCGGACCGTCCTCGACGATGTACGCCGCCGTCCATGAAGACCACCCGGTCGGCGACCTCACGGGCGAAGGCCATCTCGTGGGTGACGACGATCATCGTCATGCCCTCCTTGGCCAGTCCCTTCATCACCGCGAGCACCTCGCCGACCAGCTCGGGGTCCAAGCGCCGACGTCGGCTCGTCGAACAGCATCAGATCCGGATTCATCGACAACGATCTGGCGATGGCCACCCGCTGCTGCTGCCCGCCGGACAGCTGCGCGGGGTAGGCGTCCTCCTTGTGGGACATGCCGACCCGCTGCAGGTTGTGCCGGGCGACCTCGTCGGCCTCCTTCTGCGAGCGCTTGAGCACCTTGGTCTGGGCGACGGTGAGGTTGCGCAGCACAGTCAGGTGCGGAAAGAGGTTGAACGACTGGAACACCATGCCGATCCGGCGGCGCACCTCGTCGATCTCGCAGTCGGGGTCGGTCATCTCGTCCGCCCCGACGAAGATCCGCCCGCCGGTGGGCTCCTCGAGCAGGTTGACGCAGCGCAGCAGGGTGGACTTGCCCGAGCCGGACGGCCCGATCACGCAGACCACCTGCCCGGGTTGGACATCGAGGTCGATGTTCTTGAGCACCTCGATGGGGCCGAAGGACTTCACCAGCCCCTGGATCGAGATCGCCGCCGTGCGGGTGGATGTCGGGTTGGTCATCGGGTCACCTTGCTCTCGCGTGGCGCTTTTCGAGACGGCGGACCAGCTGCGACAGTGGCAGCGTGATCAGCAGGTACAGCACCGCGATCACCGTCAGCGGGGTGACCGAGGTGAACTCGTTGATGGCGCTCTGGCCCTGCTTGGTGAGCTCGTACTCGCCGAGGCTCACGCCTAGGACGTACACCAGCGAGGAGTCCTTGACCAGCAGGATGACCTCGTTGGTCAACGGCGGGATGACGATCCGGAAGGCCTGCGGCAGCACGATGGTCACCATCGTGCGACCCGGCGACATGCCCAGCGTCCTGGCCGCCTCGACCTGGCCCTTGGGGACGGCCTGGATGCCGGCCCGCAGGGTCTCGGCCATGTACGCGGCCGCGGTGAGGCCGAGGCCGACAGCAACCTGGCCGAGCAGGCCGCCGGGGAACTTGAAGCCGGGAAAGGCGCGCGGCAGGCCGTAGGCGATGATGATCAACACCACCAGGGCGGGCAGGCCGCGGAACAGTTCGATGTAGCTGGCGGCCAGCCAGCGGTACAGCCGGATGGACGAGAGTCGCATCAGGGCCAGCACGATCAGCCAGCGCCAGGCCGAACGAGAACCCGAGCGCCGTGTAGAGCAGGGTGTTGACCAATGCGGTGGTGATCACGGCCGGGAACATCTGGCCGGCGACGTCGAAGTTGAACCAGGACTTGCTGAACTGCCCCCAGTCGACGGCAACGGCGATGAAGATCACCACCGCCAGGCCGATCAGGTACTGCACCCCCCGGACGGTGCGGGCACGTTGGCGACGGGTCAGGGCCATGTCAGCTCCGGAGGGTGTGTCGGGCGGTCCCGGGCGCGCCGCCCGGGCCTACGTACCGGATCGGTGCGGGACGCAGGTCGCCATCCGTCCCGCACCGATCCGCAGGGCACATCAGCCCGAATATGGGCCGATCCACTTCTCGTAGATGGTCTTGTACTCGCCGTTGGCCTTCGACGCGGTGAACACCGCGTCGAAGACCTTCTTCAGTGCGTCGTTGCCCTTCTTCATCCCGACGCCGTACGAGGCGCCCGAGGCGTACTCCTTGACGATCGCGATCTTGTCCGCGTTCTCGCTGAGCAGCTTCTTGAACACCGGAGTGTCGTTGAGCGCACCGTCGACCTGGCCGGTGAGCAAGGCCTGGGACTGCAGGTCGAAACCGGTGTACTCGACGACCTCGTAGCCGAATTCGGCCTTGTGGGCGTTGAGGTAGTCCAGGCCGGTGGTGCTGGCCTGACCGGCGATCTTCTTGCCCTTCAGGTCCTCGAGGCCCTTGGCCGTGCTGCCGGCCGGGACCACCAACGCGAAGTTGGCGTCGAAGTACGGAACCGAGAAGTTCATCACCTTCTGCGCGCTCGGCGGTGATGGACATACCCGCCGCGGCTGCGTCGCACTTGCCGGTGTTGGTCGCCTCACCCGACTTGATGCCTTCGAACGGGGTGTCGATGATGGTCTGCTCGACGCCGAGCTTGGCGGCGACCAGATCGACCATGTCGACGTCGAATCCGACGATCTTGCCGCCCTGCGCGGACTGGAACGGCTCGAACGGCAGGGTGGTGCAAACGGTGAGTTTGCCCGGGTCGATGAGCGTCGCCTTGGCCGCATCGATGTCGGCCTGGGTGACGTCGGCCGCAGCCGAACTGCCGGCCGCAGAGGACTCGCTACCCGCGGCCGATGAACCCGGCGGGGCCTCCGACGAGGAAGCTGCGGCGGTTGTCGCGGCGGACGACGGCGCGCTCGAGGGGGTGGTGCTGTCGTTGCTGCCGCAGGCGGCGAGCGCGAGCATGCCGCCCAAGGTGAAGGCAAGCACGGACGCCCGAAGGCGCCGAGTGGTCGGGTGAGCCACGTTGTTCTCCTGTAGATGTACATCAGGGTCATCCCGAGAGGATGACGATTGCCACGTGTGCGCATACTGCCATGCGCTCTGTTTCGATGGGATGACACGTTTGCGCCGAAACTGCGGCGCGACAGAATTACGAACCGGGCGAACTGCGCAGAATCCTCGCCAGGTCATCGAGCAGCAACCGGTCGGCGGGCACCCATTCGAGCGCTTCGAGCTGGTCGGGTCCGACCCAGCGGATCTCGTCGTGCTCGGTCGGTGACGGTGTGCCGGTCAGCAGCTCGGCCACCCTGGTGCGTAGCACCAGGCCGTCGCCGAGGTCGACGTCGGCGCCGAGCCGGTCGCCGACCCGCACGATGATTCCGAGTTCCTCGTCCAGCTCGCGGGCCAGCGCGGCCTCCTCGGTCTCGCCGTCCTCGACCTTGCCACCGGGCAGCTCCCACAGGCCGGCCAGCCTCGCCGGCGTCGACCGGCGGGCCGCCAGCAGGCTGCCGTCCCGGATCACCGCCCCGGCCATCACCACCAGCGGCTCACGGGCGATCAAGGTGCTGATACCCAGGAGCATCTGGCCGAATTCCAGCACCGGGCGGCGGAGCGCGAAGGTAGCGGCCCCGACCGCGGCGGCCACCCGGAGCTCGACTGTTGTGACGGTGCCGGCGCCGGTCGGGGCGGTCTGCAGCCCGACCTCGAACCGGGTCCCGACCAGCGACGGGAGGCCATTTTCTGCGAGCCGAACCGTGCAGCGCAGGTTCCGGCGGCCGACCACCCGGCGGAAGTCCAGCACGTCGCCGTCGCGCAAGGTGCGGCCCCCACTGTCGCGGAGCAGTTGCCCGCGACCGCCGAGCGCCCGGGCCGTCCTGGTCCACAGATCCGTACGGAGCAACGCCCGCCGCACCGCCGCCTCTGGGGCGTCGATCAGCGCGGAGGTACGGAGTGGAATCACCGGGCCAGCCTGCCAGAAGGCGAGTGCGGGGCTACCCGGGCAGCACAGCGGCCGCGGTCGGGTCGAAGTGCAGCCGGACTTCGTCGCCGACATCCGGAACCGACGTGGTGTCCGCGACCGCCTGCAGCACGCCGACCCCGTGCACCGCGACGGTCACCCGCGCTCCATCCGGTCCGGGCACAACAGCGAGGCAGATTCCGCGCACCTCACCGGCCTCGTCCACCCGCAACGCGGCCGGTCGGAGCGCCACCGAGGGTCCGGCCCCGGGCACCGCTCCCACCGCCGTCACAGTGCTGCCGTCCTCCGGCAACGCCGGGAGTACCGAGGTGTAGCCGACGAACCGGGCCACCCATTCGTCGGCCGGATGCCGCCACACGTGACCCGGGGCGCCGACCTGCCGGATCCGGCCGGCGTCCATGAGGGCCACGACATCGGCCACCGCGAACGCCTCGCCCTGGTCGTGCGTGACGAACAGGGCGGTGGTCCCGGTGGCGCCGAGCACCTCCCGCAGGTCCGGGAGCAGCCGCTCCCGCAGCGCCCGGTCCAGGGCGGCCAGCGGTTCGTCGAGGAGCAGCAGGCGTGGTTCCGGCGCCAGAGCCCTGGCCAGCGCCACCCGCTGCTGCTCGCCACCGGACAGCGTGGCCACCCCGCGCTCGCCGTACCCGGCCAGACCGACCAGTTCCAGCAGGTCGTCGACCCGGGCGGCGCGGGCGGCCCGGTCCCGCCCCGACCTGGACAGGCCGTAGGCGACGTTTCCGGCCACCGACCGATGCGGGAAGAGCACGCCGTCCTGGAACATCAGGCCGAACCCGCGACGGTGCACCGGCACCCGGACGAGGTCCTCGTCGTCCCACGAGATCACTCCCCCGGCAACGGGTTCCAGGCCGGCCACGGCCCGGAGCAGGGTGGACTTGCCGCAGCCGGACGGCCCCAGCAGAGCCAGCACCTGACCGTCCTCGACCCGCAGATCCACCGCGTCAACCGCTGTGGTTCCGCCGTACCGGACGGTCACGTCGTCCAGGGCCAACACGGCTCAGAATCCTCCGATCCCGCCGGCGGTCTCCCGGCGGGCCGCGGTGAGATCGACGATCAGCACCGCCACCAGGCAGGCCGAAGCCAGCACGGTCGCGGTGGCCAGGGCCATGCCGGTGTTGGCAGCACCGGGGTGACCGGTCAGCAGGGCGATCGTCAGCGGCAGGGTCGTCCGCGGCGGTGTGGCCAGGAAACTGGTCGCGCCGAACTCGCCGAGCGCGACCGCGAAGGCGAACGCCCCCGCGCCGATCAACGCCCGGGACATGATCGGCAGGTCGACGGTCGCCCATACCCGCAGCGGGGGCGCACCGAGCACTGCCGCGGCCTGTCGCAACCGCCCGTCGGCCGCGCGCAGCACCGGCAACACCATCCGGACCACCAGGGGCAGGGCGACCATCGCCTGGGCGATCGGGACCAGCAGCGGTGACGCCCGCAGATCCAAGGGTGGCCGGTCCAGCGCGATCAGGAACCCGAACCCGACGGTGACCGCGGACACGCCCAGCGGCAGCATCACGATGGCATCCACGCTGTCCACCGCCGCCCGCCCGGCCCGGCGGCGGGGTCGGCGGGCGAGTACGGCGGAGAGCAGCACACCGACGGTCAGCGCGAGCGCGGCGGCCAACGCCGCCGCCCGCAACGAGTTGCCCAGCGCGGTGGTCACCGGCACCAGCAGGATGTTGTCGTCGCCGATCCCGCCAAGGGCCAGGTAGTTGCCGAAGCCCCAGCCATCGGGGGTCTGGAGCGACCGGATCACCATCACGGCGAGCGGCAGCAGCATGCCGACCCCCACCAGCCCGGTGAGCAACACCGCGGGCAGGTCCGCGCGACGCAACGGGTGCGCGGCCGTGTCGGCGGGGCGCAGTCGCAGGGTCGCCTCGGTCCGCCGCCGCAGGAAACCGGACACCACGAGAACGGCTGTCACCAGGACGATCTGGGCGATCGAGAGCACCGCAGCGATGCGCAGGTCGAGAAAGTCGACGGTCTGCCGGTAGATTTCCGTCTCCAGCGTCGAGTACCGACCGCCGCCCATGATCAGCATGATGCCGAAGCTGGTGGCGCAGAACAGGAAAACGATGACGGCCGCCGCGGCGACGGCTGGACCGAGCGCCGGCAGCGTGACGGTGAGGAATGCCCGGGCCGGACCGGCCCCCAGACTGCGAGCCGCCTCGGCGGGTCGCTGGTCCAGGTGCGCCCAGGTGGTCCCGACGGTGCGCACCACCACCGCGTAGTTGAGGAAGACATGCGCGGCCAGGATGGCCCAGAGAGTCCCGTCCCACCCCCAGGAGCCCAGCGGACCGTTCTGCGCGAACAGCGTGCGGAAGGCCAGCCCCACCACCACCGTCGGCAGGACGAACGGCACGGTGACCAGCGCCCGGAACGCCGCGCGACCGCGGAACCTGCAGCGGTACAACAGGTATGCGCCAGGGATGCCCAGCGCCACCGAGAGTCCCGCTGACACCGCCGCCTGCCAGACGGTGAACCACAGGATCCGCCGGAACCGCGGTCTGGCCACCACATCGGCCACGCCCGACAGGTCGAGCCCCTGCGGACCGGTCAGCCCCCGACCGATCAGCGAGCCGACCGGGTAGAAGAAGAACGCGACCAGCGCCAGCACCGGGAGCAGGCCGGCGAGTATCAGCCCGACGGTCCGGGCCCGCGCCGCCCACCGGTCGCCGGCGCCCCCGGCGCCGCTTTTCCGCGGACCGCGGGGAGAAAACGCCGGGTCGCGTCGGTCGGCGACGGCGCTTCCTCCCCGCGGTCCGGTCATCTCAGCCCTCCATCAGGTCCGACCAGGCCCCGATCCAGGCCTCGCGGTGGGTGCTGATGTCCGCGGGCGATACGGTCGCCGGATCCTTGGCGGCCGGAGCGTACTTCTGCCACGACGCCGGCAGCGGCACCGCGCTGTCAACCGGGTACACGTACATGCTGTCGGCGATCTGCGATTGGAACTCCTTCGACAGCAACCAGTCGACCACCTTCTGCGCCGCGGCCGGGTTCTTGGCGCCGGCCAGCACGCCGGCGTACTCGACCTGTCGGAAGCAGGTGTCCAGCAGCGCGCCGGTCGGCGCGGCCGTCATTGCCCCGGTCACCTCGAACGGCGGCGAGGAGGCATAGCTGACCACCAGAGGCCTGGCGCCCTTGCCGGAGGATCCCGAGAAGTCGACCGAGTAGGCGTCCTCCCACCCCGAGGTCACCTTGACGCCGTTGTCCTTGAGCTGCTGCCAGTAGCCCTGCCAGCCGTCAGCACCGAAATGCGCGACGGTGCCGAGCAGGAAAGCCAGCCCGGGTGATGAGGTGGCCGGGGACTCGACCACCAGCAGGTCCTTGTACTCGGGCTCGGCCAGATCCTCGAAGGTGGCCGGCTCGGCGAGTTTCCTTGCGGTGAACCATGCGTGGTCGACATTGACGCAGACGTCGCCGTAGTCGACCGCGGTGAGCCGGTCGTCGCCGAGCGAGTAGGTGTCGGCGCCCCGGGCGGCCGCCGGAGACGCGTACGGCTCCAGGATGCCGGCGTCCAGCGCCCTGGACGCGAAGGTGTTGTCGATCCCGAACACCGCGTCGCCGAGCGGGTTGTCCTTGGTGAGTACCAGTTTGTTCGTCATCGCGCCGGCATCTCCCTGGGCCAGGAGCGTGACGGTGATGCCGCTGGACTTCTCGAAATCCGCCAGCACCTTTTTGTCGACGTTGAACGAGTCGTGGGTGACCAGGGTGACGGCTCCGCCGGCGCGGGCCGGGGAAGACGACACCGCCGTCGCGCCGGTCGAGGCAGCCGCCGCGGTCGAGGTGGGCCCCGTGGTCGAGGTCGGCACCGTGGTCGAGGTCGGCACCGCCGTTGAGGTCGGCACCGCCGCGGAGGATTCGGCGCCGCCCGCGGCCGGCGGGGCCGCGGCGCTGGACCCGCAGCCGGCAACCGCGAGCGCGAGCGCCACTGCGGCCACGCCAAGTCGGAATCTGGAACGTGGAGCGATTCTCATGAGGTGCCCTTCCCGGAGACCGGATCAGGCACGGGTACTGGGAGAGGACGTCCCTGCGCCGGCATGATCCGGATCAGGTTCGACGGTCCGGGGCTCCGTGCCCCGCTCTCAGCCCGGCGCACCGGACTCCCGTGTCGAGCGCCACTCTACGGCGCCGTGGCGGTGCGGCGTCAGACCGGGGCGGGATCGGCGCGCACCGGCGCCGGAGCCGTCCGGCGGGCGAGGGTGCCCAGCACCGCGAGGGTGACCACCCCCAACACGACGTAGACGAGGCCGAGCCACGACTGCCAGGCCGGCCGGGAGGCCGGCGGGTCCCCAGGACCCTGGGCCACGATCAGCAGCGGCACCAGGTAGCTGTAGCAGCCGACCAGCCAACCGATCGCCAGCGCCCGCGTCGCTCCCGCGCGGCGATGCGGCCCGAAGAACGCCCACAGCAAGACCGGGAGCACCCACACCCAGTGGTGCGACCACGAGATCGGCGATACCAGCAGGCCGATGACCTGAACCCCGATGAACCCGCCGGCGCGGTCGCCGGCGCGCAGGCAGGTCCACACCGACCACAGGCCCAGCGCCAGCGTGAGCACACAGGCCACCAGCCACAGCGAGGTCACCTCGTGGCCGGCCAGCCGGGCCAGGGCGCCGCGCCACGACTGGTTGATGGCCGACCACACCGGTCCGGTGCGGCCCGGATCGAAGATCAGTTCGGTGAAGTACCGCCGGGTCTGGGACGGCAGCACGATCAGCGACAGCGCGATGGTGACGGCGAAGAACACCACGCTCCAGATCACCGCGGCGAACCGCCGCTGCAGCAGGTAGTACAACCCGGTGACGGCCGGTACCAGCTTGATCCCGGCCGCCAGCCCCACCGTTGCTCCAGCGAGCCAGTCCCGGGTCGCGACCGCGCCGGCGAGCAGCAGCGCGGCCAGGAAGAGGTTGATCTGGCCGTAGTTCAGGGTGGTCCGGACCGGCTCGAGCCAGATGGCGAGCGCGGTGACGGTGACCACCGTCCCGCGCAGCTGCGGTAGCGGTGCCGTTGCCCCGCGCCCGGCCCGGCCGAGCAGCCGGAACGTGGTGTAGACGATCGCCGCGATCGCGGCGAGACTGGCCAGCTGCCAACCGATCCGCAGGACGGTCCAGTTGATCCACGAGACGGCGGCGAACAGCAGAGCGGAGAACGCCGGGTAGGTGAACGGCAGGTGCAGCGGCTCGGAGTAGAAGTCGTAGAGGGTGCCGTCGGTGATGTGGGCGGTGCCGTCGATGTAGACCTTCAGGTCGACCATCTTGAACGGGTCGGCCCCGGCCAGGGTCACCAGCACGTGGGCCAGCACGGAGATCCCGAGCAGCAGCCACGGCGCCCAGCGGGAGGCGACCAGAGCGCCCAGCGCGCGCTGCACCGTGCGGCCACCCCTTCCGGGTCGGATCCTCGGTCCGGCCAAGGGTACGGGTCGGGGCCCGAGCGGCCGGTCAGGACGCGGCGACCCCGATCAGGTGGCCGACCAGGTAGGTGATCGCGACCGCGACGCCGCCGAGCAGCAGCTGTCGAGCGCCGGAGCGCAGCAGCGGCCGGCCGGTCAGCCGCCCGACCACCATGCCGCCGACGACAAGTGCCACCGCGGTGATGGACATCGCCGCCACCAGCCCGGGAAATCCGAGCAGGTACGGGACCAGCGGCAGCAGCGCTCCGATGGAGAAGGCGGCGAACGACGCCGCGCCGGCGACCAGGGCCGACGGCAGCTCGTCGGAGTCCAGCCCGAGCTCGTCCCGGGTGTGCAGCCGGAGCGCGAGTTCGGGGTCCCTGGACACGGCCGCGGCCATCTTCGCGGCGGTCTCGTCGTCGGCGCCGTAGCCCCGGAAGGTCTCGGTCAGCTCGGCCCGCTCCGCGTCCGGGAACTGCGCGTGCATCTGGCGTTCGACCGCGACCTCCGCGTGCACGAGCTCGTTCTGGTTCGTCACCGAGATGTACTCGCCGGTGCCCATCGAGAACGCACCGGCGACCAGGCCGGCCAGCCCGGTGAGCACGATGACGTGGGACGACAGCCCGCCACCGCCGACACCGGCGATCAGCGAGGCGTTGCTGACCAGTCCGTCGACAGCGCCGAACACCGTCGGTCGCAGCCATCCACCGGAAACGTCCCGGTGCCGGTGCGACCAGCCGGCTCGCAGCGCGGCGTCCTGGATCGCGGCGGTGTCCGACCGGTGTGGATCGTCGTGCGACCGGCGCGGGTCGTCGTCACCGGGCTCGGCCATCCGGCCAGTCTAGGGACGCGGGACGGGCCGCTGCGGTGCAGCCTCCGGACGCACGGAGGGCTCAGCGGGCCATCGCCCGCAGGCCGGATTCGGCGATGTCCGAGCGCAGCCGTGCGGCCGCGGCCGCCGCTCCGGTGGCCAGTTCGTCCGCGATCACATTGAGCGGATGCTTCGTCGGATCCGGATGGTGCCCCTTGACCTTGGTGAACGTCACCGGAGCCCGGCGGCTGTCCAGCAGCTGGTGGATCGGTCGGATGATGTCCAGGTTGGACAGCGGCTTGGCCGGCCGCTGGTAGCCGATCCGCTGCCAGCCGGCCTTCCAGGTGGTGGAGCAGCCGATCGCATACGCGGAGTCGGACTCGATCTCGAGCGGAACCTCGTGGAAGTCGGTCAACGCCCATAACACGCCCATCAACTCACCGATCTGATTCGTCCCGTACGCCCGACCGCCGGAGCGCCACCGCCCGTCGGCGGCGATGTAGGCCCACCCGGTGGGCCCAGGGTTCCCGGTGCACGCCCCATCGGTGCCGACCACCAGCGTGCTCATCGAGGGGTCCCTGCGCGTTCCAGCGCCACCGACGCGCACGGGGCGAGCGGCAGTTGCGGGACCAGCAGTGCTGTCGCGGCGTGGTAGGCATCGGGCCTGCCCGGCCAGACCGCGCCGGCTTCGACGAGCTCCGGGGTGAGCTCATGTCGCCAGCTGCCGCGGTCCTCCTCGACGAAGTACTGCCGGGCGTGCTGCCAGAACCGTTGGTACCACTCGAGATAGCGCGGCTCACCGGTGGCGGCGAGCAATACCGCGGCGTCCGCGATGCCCTCCGTGAGCACCCAGTGCAGCCGGGTGCCGACCACCACCCGGTCGTCGAAGTCGAGCGTGTAGACGAACCCGTCGTGGCCGTCAACGTCCCAGCCGGCGGACACCGCGTGGTCGAACAGGGCGGCCGCCGACTCCCCCAGCCAGGCCGGCGCATCCGGGACCGACGCGTCGAGGTGCAGCAGTAGTCGCGACCACTCCAGCCAGTGACCAACGGTCGAACCGTAGGGCCGGAACTGGTCGGCCGGCTGGTCGGAGTTGTAGTCCAGCAACGGTTTCCAGTCGGTGTCGAAGTGCTCCGGCAGGCTCCACCGGTGCGCGCGGGCCGCCCCGTTGATCAACCGGTCGGCGATGGAAAGTGCCCGTTGGTGCCACAGCGGATCGCCGGTGACATCCCCGGCGGCCAGGAACGCCTCGACCGTGTGCATGTTGGAATTGGCGCCCCGGTAGGACTCGGGATCGGTGAAGTCGGCCGCGTAGGACTCCTGCACCAGGCCGGCGGCCGGGTCCCAGAACCGTTGCTGCACAACGTCCAGCGCCTGGTCGAGCAGGGCGGACCCGGCGGGGTGGCCGGCCGCCGTCGCCGATGTCGCCGCGAGCACGACGAAGGCATGCTCGTAGGCGAGCTTGCGGCCGGGCTCGGGCCGACCGTCGGCGGCGACCGCGGAGCACCAGCCGCCGTTGTCCCGGTCGGCGAACAACTCGGTCAGCGCCAGCACGCCGTGGTCGACCAGGTCTGCCGTGCCGCGCAGGCCGCGCAGCTGGGCCAACGCGAACACGTGGGTCATCCGACAACTGATCAGCAGCTCGCGGGGCCGGTCCGGGTCGACCTCGCCGTTCTCGTCGAGGTAGCCGAACCCGCCTGCGGCCAACCGCGAGCGGGTGGCGAACGAGACCAGTCGGAAGAACTGGTCGTCGAGCCAGACCCGGTGAGCTGGGTCCGTGGGAGAGCCGGGGGCGGGATCGGCAGGCATCCGCTCATCCTGCTGGATCCGGTCCGGGCCGGGCCATCCGCCCCGGACGCTCAGCGTGCAGCCGAAGGAACCACGGTGCCGCAGACCCGCAGCAGCTCCGCCCTGAACCTGTCGCCATCTGCGCGGCGGACCAGCGTGACGTTCGGCGTGGCTGCGGTGTGCCGTCGATCGACGATCAACTGGCCGCGCACCTCGTCGCCCAGCGCGACCGTGACGTGTGCTGCCTCGGCCGCGGTGATCAGCGTCGGGTCGAGCGCGATGGCCATCGTGACGGGATCCGGCAGGTCGTAACCGGCCAGTCCGGTCACGTTGGTCACCCAGTCGTTGACCGACTGGTTGATGTCGTCGGCGAACCGGGCCAGCGGGGTGCCGAGCGCCCTCAGCGCCCGTTGGTCGGCCGCTGTCATCACCGCGTCCTGCCGGGAGACATCCCAGCCGACGAAGGTGACCCGCTCAGGGGTGCTGTTGGCCAGCACGATCGCGGTCGCCTCCGGGTCGGCCCAGACGTTGAACTCCGCGGTGGCACTGACGTTGCCGACGGCGTCCGCGGCACCGGCCATGCAGTAGACATGGGCCAGACGTTCGAGGAACGTCCGATCCCGGTGGAGCGCCATCGCAATGTTCGTCAGCGGCCCGAGGGTGACGAGGGTGATGCTGCCGGCCGCGTGCTCGGCGACCAACCGGAGCAGCGCATCGACCGCATGCTCGTCGGTCGCCGCACCCGCGGGCAGCGGCAGGCCGGTATCGCTCATGCCATCGGAGCCGTGCACGTGCTGCGCGCCGGACCGCGGCCGCACCAACGGCCGGTCGAGACCGCGGTGGACCGGGATGGCTGTGCCACCGGCCATTTCGAGGGTGTACAAGGCATTGATGGTCGCCTGATCGAGGTCGACGTTGCCGGCGACGATGGTGACGCCGAGAATCTCCGCCCGCTGCGGGACGACGGCCAGCAGCAGCGCCACCGCGTCGTCGGACGCTGTGTCGGTGTCGATGATCAAGCGTTTTCTTGCTGGTGACTCGTCGGGCGTCACGTCGGCCCTTCCTGTGCTGGTACTCCCGCGGCCCTCCCGTGGCCAGCGCCGATTGTGGCCCGGTGACGAACCGGACGACTACTCATCCTGGCTCGCACCAGCCGTCGTGGTAGTCGGTCCACTCCGACGGGGTGCACACTGAGCCCGTGCCCCGCACACCCCTCACCGACCGCGAGGTCGACCAGCTCCGGCCCCCGCTGGTCCGATCCGTCACTCACGACACGTCGCTCAGCGCGGAGCAGGCTGCTGTCTATCTCGCGTGTCGCTGCCGCAATGGCCATGTCACCACACGGGTCGAGGCCTGGCCCGGCGGCCCGATCATCTGCCCCGACTGCCTCGTGGCGCAGGCGGCGGCCGGCACCTGGCGGCCGCACCGGCGCTGACAGCGGACCCACGGTCTGCCGCCGCGAGGGCGCGGGCTGTCTGCCGCTGGTAGAACAGGCGCATGGCCACTCACTGGACTCTCGGCTGCGACGCGGCAGATCCACACCGACTGGCGGCTTTCTGGGCCCAGGCCCTGCGTTATGTCGACGAACCCGGTTACTCGGACGAGCACGGCGCTTCGATCGTCGATCCGGACGGCAACGGCCCCGCTATCGGCTTCCTCCGGGTCCCCGAAGGCAAGACGTCCAAGAACCGGATGCACATCGACATCAGGGTGGCCGGCGAGCCGCCATGGGACCTGGTCGAACGCGAAAGCCTCATTCGGGCAAGGGCCGCAGAGCTGGGGACCGCAGGAGCCACATTCATCCGCGAGGAGTACTACGGCGAGGAACCACTGGGTCACATCGTGATGCTCGACCCCGAGGGCAACGAGTTCTGCGTGGCGTGACGGGTCGGGGCGTCGGCCGGGCGGGTGGACAGGGACACGCTACGACAGCCGACAACACCAGTTGTCACGGCGACGGCGGAAGGCGATCAGCGATCACGGAGCCGGCGCGTCGGCGTCGGTCGTCGGATCTTGGTTCGGGTCCTCCAGCTCACCCCGGGTTCTCGACAGGTCGGATGCAGCATGCCCGGCAGGTGCGCGGGTCACCGCTCAGACGTTGAACCTGAACTCGACGACGTCCCCGTCGGCCATCACGTAGTCCTTGCCCTCGATCCGGACCCGGCCGGCGGCCTTGGCCGCGGCCATCGAGCCCGCCGTTGTCAGGTCGACGAAGGAGACCACCTCGGCCTTGATGAAGCCGCGCTCGAAGTCGGTGTGGATGACGCCGGCGGCCTGCGGTGCGGTCCAGCCGCGATGGATGGTCCAGGCTCTGGACTCCTTCGGGCCGGCCGTCAGGTATGTCTGCAGGCCAAGCGTGTGGAACCCCGCCCGCGCCAGCGCATGCAGGCCCGGCTCCTCCTGCCCCACCGACTCCAGCAGCTCGCGGGCCGACTCCTCGTCCAGCTCCAGCAACTCGGACTCGACCTTCGCGTCCAGGAACACCGCATCGGCCGGGGCGACCGCGGCGGCCAACTCGGCCCGGCGCACCGGGTCCGTGAGCACGGCCTCGTCGGCGTTGAACACGTACAGAAAGGGCTTCGCGGTCATCAGGGACAGCTCGCGCAGCGCGTCGAGATCGACGTCCTTCTGCGCCGAGAACAGCGTGCGCCCGCTGTCGAGGAGCTGCTGGGCAGCCTGCCCTGCCTCCAGCACCGGCTTGCGGTCCTTGGCGTTGCGGGCCTCCTTCTCCAGCCGCGGCACCGCCTTCTCCAGCGTCTGCAGGTCGGCCAGGATCAGCTCGGTGTTGATGGTCTCGACATCGGCCAGCGGGTCGACCCGGCCGTCGACGTGCACCACGTCGGCGTCGTCGAAGACGCGCACCACCTGGCAGATCGCGTCCGCCTCGCGGATGTTGGCCAGGAATTTATTGCCCAGGCCGGCGCCCTCGCTGGCGCCCTTGACGATGCCGGCGATGTCGACGAAGGACACCGTGGCCGGCACCGTCTTCACCGAACTGAACAGCTTCGCCAGCACGTCCAGCCGCGGGTCGGGCAGCGGGACGACGCCGACGTTGGGCTCGATCGTGGCGAACGGGTAGTTCGCCGCCAGCACGTTGGCCCGGGTCAGGGCGTTGAACACGGTGGACTTGCCGACGTTGGGGAGGCCGACGATTCCGAGGGTGAGACTCACGAGGAGCCAGTCTAGGTTGCCTGGATGGCGTCCTCCTCCGCATCCGACCGGGAGCGGGACGCCGTGCCATCCATCGAGGTGGAGATACCGGTGCGCGCCCCGTTCGCCGCGGACCAGCTCCTCGCGTTCCTGGGGCACCGCATCATCTCCGGCGTCGAGCACCTGGACGGACGCACCTACTCCCGGACGCTGCGCTTGGCGCACGGTCCCGCGACCGTCCAGCTGCGGCTGCCGGGCAACGGATCGCCGCCGACGGTGGTCGCGCTTCTCCGGCTGTCCGATCCGGAGGACCTGGACGACGCCGTCGCTCGCAGCCGGCGGCTGCTCGACGCGGACGCCGACCCGGCCGCCATCGACGCGGCGCTCGCCGCCGATCCGGTTCTGCGGGCATCCGTTGCGGAGCTGCCGGGGATCAGGCGGCCCGGCGCGGTCGACGGTCCCGAGATCGTGTTCCGGGCGTTACTCGGGCAGCAGGTCTCGGTTGCGGCCGCCCGCACCGCGCTGACCCGGCTCACGATGCGCGTCGACGACCGACTCCCGGTTCCGGACGGACCGCTGACCCATCTGTTCCCGGCCCCGGCCGCCATCGCCGCCCTGGACGGCGTTCCCGGGCCCGGCCGCCGATCCGCGACCATCCTCGCCACGGCGGCCGCCATGGCCCGCGGCGAGCTGGAGGTGCACGCCGGACGCAGCACCGCGGAGCTGACCGCGGAGCTGGTGGCCAGGCCGGGCATCGGGCCGTGGACCGCCGGGTATGTCGCGATGCGGGTGCTCGGCGACCCGGATGTGCTGCTGACCGGCGATCTCGCGCTCCGACAGGGCGCCGGACGGCTCGGGTTGCCCACCGATCCCCGCGACCTGGCCGCCCGCGGCCGGCGGTGGGCACCGTTCCGGTCCTACGCCGGGCTGCACCTGTGGCGGGCAGCGAGTGCCTCGTCGTAACGCCGCAGCACGAGCCCGGCGAGCAGGACGCCCAGCGGCGACGCGACCGTGATCCGTCGGTCGGCTGCCTGCCGTCGCACGGCGTCCAGCAGCAGCCCGTTGGCCGCGAACAACGGCACAACGGCGCCCCCGAATTCGGGCCCGTCCAACGCCGTCGCCGCCCGTGGCTCGGTGGTGGCGAACGCTGCCCGTACCGGCCCGGATCGCTGCGCCGCCCATCGCTGCGCCAGTGACTCCACCTCGCGGTTGGCCGCGGCGTCGCTGGAACCCACTGCCAGCAGAAGGATCTCGACGTTGTCAGCAATGCCGGCGTCGGCGGCGCTGGTCCGCAGCGCGGCGAGTACCCCTGATCCCATACCCAGGTGGGCGCCGGTGAGCAGGTCGGCGCCGGTGGCGGAGCTCGCTGCTGCGACGGCCGCCGGAACGTCCACCCTGGTGTGGAACGCCTCGGTGAACAGCAGTGGCAGTACCACCGCGGAGTCCACCCCCATGGCACGTACCGCTGCAGTCAGATCCGGCTCGGCGAGGTCGAGAAATGCCGGCACCGCAACGAGTCCGGGGCGCAGGTCGGCGACCGCCGCCAGCAACGCCGCCGTTTCCACCGCCGCGCGTGGGTCACGGCTGCCGTGGGCAAGACCGACCAGCGGTGGAAGCTCCGGCAGGTCAGGCACCGGCCGGGGCCAGCCCGCGGGACCGCAAAACGGCCCGCTCGGCGGGGCGGAAGAACAGCACCTCGATCCCGACACCGACGATGAAGATCAGGATGATGGCGGCCAGCACCTGAGGCATGTCGGACAGATCGCGTCCCTGGTTCAGCAGCTGCCCCAGCCCGAATCCGAGCTTGGTCGAGGTGACGATGAGCTCGGCAGCCATCAGCGACCGCCAGGAGAAGGCCCAGCCCTGCCGGAGCCCTGAGATGTAACCGGGCAGCGCAGCGGGTAGCAGAACGTGCCGGATCTGGCCCCAGGAGCCCATCCCGAGTACTCGACCGACCCGCAGGAACATCGGTGGGACCTGGTCGACTCCGGAGATCAGACCGTTGGCGATCGAGGGCACCGCACCCAGTAGCACCACGGCATAGATGGCGCCGTCGGACAGACCGAACCAGATCACCGCGGCCGGCACCCAGGCCACCGACGGCAGCGACTGCAGTCCGGTGAGCAGCGGTCCGATCGCCGCACGCAACCAGGGCAGCCTGGCGATGGCCAACCCGATCAGCGTGCCGAGCACGATCGACATCGCGAAACCGATGACACCGCGATGCAGGCTGGTCCAGACCACGTCGAACACCCGGCCATCGGCGCACAGATCGAGAAAGCTGTTCCACACCATGGCCGGCGACGGGAGGATGTCCGGACGCTTCACCCCGGAGAGGTACACCAGCTGCCAGATGCCGATCAGCACCGCGATAGCGATGAACGGCGGCAGCACCGAGCGCCGTGCCCGGACCAGCAGCGGAGTGCGGGCGGCATGGTGCTCTTCGAGGGCGTCCAGCCCGGCACCGACGGCGGCGGTGTCCTCCCGCTCGACCGGTTCGGCTGCGGCGGCGAGGGTCTCAGGCCCGGGCATGGCTGGCGATCTCCTCGCGCAGACGGACCGTGATCTCGGCGGCGAGCGCGGACACCTCCGGGTGCTCGATGGTGCGCGGCCCGCGGATGTCGACCGCCCATTCCCCCACCACCCGGCCGGGACGCGAGGACAGCAGTACCACCCGCTGGCCGAGGCGCACCGCCTCGCGGACGTTGTGCGTCACGAAGACCACGCTGGTGCCGGTCCGCTTCCAGATCCGGGTGAGTTCGTCGTGCATGACGTCCCGGGTGATCGCATCGAGCGCCGCAAACGGTTCGTCCATCAGCAGGACCGACCCGCCCTGGCCGAGCGCCCTGGCCAGCGCCACCCGCTGCCGCTGGCCGCCGGAGAGTTCGTGCACCCGGCGTTGTCCGGTGCCGCTGAGCCGGACCAGCTCGAGCAGCCCGTCGGCGGTGGCGCGACGTTCGCCGCGGGCCACCCCGGCGTACTTCAACGCCAGCTCGATGTTCGCACCGGCGGTCAGCCACGGAAAGAGCGCCGACTCCTGGAACATCAGAGCGGGCCGCCCGCCGGCCCGGACCGTCCCCGAGGTGGGGCGGTCCAGGCCGGCGATGAGGTTCAGCAGGGTGGACTTGCCGCAGCCGGACGCGCCGAGCAGGCAGACGAACTCGCCCGGCGCGACCGACAGACTGACCCGGTCCAATGCCGCAACACTCCGGCCGCGACTGGTGAAGACCTTGCTGACCGCGTCGATCTCGACGGCGGGGTCGCCGTCGGCCGCCGGCGCCACCGGCGGGACGATCCGGGGATCGTCCTCGCCGCGCTCATCAAGGCCGATCCGGGCCAGTGTTGTGGTCATCGGAGACTCCCTACTCCTGGCCGATTCCGGCCGCGCTGACCGCCGGCTTGCCCTCGGCCTTGAGCACCGAGTTGAGAATGCGCAGATCGAAGATGCCGTCCAGCTTCGGCGCTTCCTTGAGCAGTCCCGCCTTCACGGCGTGCTCGCCCTGTTCCGGCCATGCGGTGGCCTCGGGGTCGACGGTCGGCACGATGTTCGCGAATGACCGCTCGATCACGCCGTCGGCCAGCTTCTTGCCGGTCAGCTTGCCGATCGCGTCGTTGAGCTTGGTGGCAGCGCCCTTGGGGTCCTTGGCGATGGCGTCGAGCTCGGCCACCTCACCCTTGATCAGCTTCTCCACGATGTCCGGGTGGGCATCCAGGTAGGGCTTGGCCACCACCACGATGGTGGTGGGGAACTTCCCGCTCGGCCACAGGGTCTGCTCGTCGACGAGCACCTTGGCACCCGCCTCGACCACCAGCCGGGAGGCCCAGGGCTCCGGCAGCCAGCCGCCGTCCACCTGCCCGGCCTTGAACAGGTCGAGGGTCTGGGCGTTGTCCTGGTTCACCACGTCGACGTCGTCACCGCCGGTTGTCTGCACCTTCAAACCGTTGTCCAGCAGGTAGTTCCGCAATGCCACGTCCTGGGTGCCGCCGAGCTGCGGGGTGGCGATGGAGGTGCCCTTCAGTTGGGCGGCCGAGGTGATCTCGGGCTTGACCACCAGCGACGCACCGTTGTCGGTTGCACCGGCAACCACTCGCAGGGCCTCCCCGTTGGACTTGGCGTACGCGTTGATGGCCGGCGACGGGCCGAGGAAGGCCGCGTCGATGGCGCCCGCATTGAGCGCCTCGATGGCGGCCGGACCGGCGTTGAAGATGCTGGTTTCCAGTGCGGTGTCGCCCAGCGATGTGGTGAAGGTGCCGTCGGCGACCCCGAGTACGGCCGCGGCGTGCGTGACGTTGGCGAAGTAGCCGAGTCGTAGCGGGACAGTGGCCCCCCCGGAGGGGGCGGGTCCGGAGGACGCCGCGCCGGAGGCAACGGCCCCGGAAGTAGCGGCTCCGGTGGACGCGGCCGGGGTGGCGGCGTCGGTGGACGAGCAGGCCGTGACGCCGGCGAGCGTGACGAGGGCGGCGGCGACGAGTCTGAGGCGGGTACCACGGTTCATGATGGTGTCCTTGGGGTGTCGCTGGCCCTGCTGGTCAGGGTCCAGGCGTGGAAAGGGAGTCGGGGTCGGCCGCAACGTGCTCGGCCGGGCTACATCGGGCTTTGTCGGCGTCGGGACCAGCTGGGCGGGCGAGCAAGGCGGCGCGGCGGTCGCCGATCATGCCGGCGGCCAGCGTGGTGCCGTCCGCCGGATCCACGATCAGCAGGGCGCCGACCGCACCACCGGGCCGGAACGGCTCGACCGGTACCGGCTCGGCGGTGCGCAGGCGCACCTGGGCGATGTCGTTCAGCGCCAAGGCGTCCGGTGGATCGACCGGGGTCAGGGTGTCGATGTCCAGCAGGTGCTCGATCGCGGTGACGATCACCCTGGTGCTCGCGGTGCCGTACCGCAGCAGCGCCCGGCTACCGACCCGCAGCGGCCGCTCCGCGAGCTGGGTGACGGTGGCCGAGAACTCCGTGCTCAGGGTCGGTGCGTCCGCGGCCGCGGCGATCAGGTCGCCGCGGGAGACGTCGACGTCGTCGGCGAGCAGCAGGGTCACCGATTCACCGGCGCGGGCGACGTCCTCGGCGCCGTCGGCGGTGTCGATGCCGACGACCGTGGTGCGGACCCCCGATGGCAACACCACGACGGCGTCGCCGGGTCGGACGCGTCCGGCGGCGACCCGACCCGCGTAGCCCCGGTAGTCCGGATGGCTCACGGAGCGCGGCCGGATGACGTACTGGACCGGGAACCGCAGGCCCTCGGTGGTGTCCCGGTCGTCGAGGTCGAGGTGCTCGAGGTGTTCGAGCACGCTCGGGCCGGTGTACCAGTCGATGCGCGCCGACCGGGTCACCACGTTGTCGCCGTGCAGCGCGGAGACCGGTATGGCCGTGACCTCGGGCACGCCGAGTTCGGCGGCGTAGGCGGCGAACTCGACCGCGATGCTCCGGAACACCCGCTCGTCGAAGTCCACCAGGTCGATCTTGTTGACGGCCAGCAGCAGGTGCGGCACGCCGAGCAGAGCGGCCACCGCCGCGTGCCTGCGGGTCTGCGCCACCACCCCGGTCCGGGCATCGGTGAGGATGACGACCAAATCGGCGGTGGACGCGCCGGTCACGGTGTTGCGGGTGTACTGCACGTGCCCGGGGGTGTCGGCGAGGATGAATGTCCGCGCCGGGGTGGCGAAGTACCGGTACGCGACGTCGATGGTGATGCCCTGCTCGCGCTCCGCCCGGAGTCCGTCGACCAGCAGCGAGAGGTCAGGGGTCGCAAGACCTCTGGCGGCCGAGGTGCGCTCGACCGCGTCGAGCTGGTCGGCCAGCACGGATTTGGAGTCGTGCAGGAGCCGCCCGACCAGGGTGGACTTCCCGTCGTCGACAGAGCCGGCGGTGGCGAACCGCAGTAGCCGGCGCCGCACGTCGAGAGTGCTCACGGTATGCACAGTTCCGATCGTCGGGAAGGTCTCGCTCACCGGAGCACCCATCAGAAGTACCCCTCGCGCTTGCGGTCTTCCATGGCTGCCTCGGTCAACCGATCGTCGGCACGGGTGGCACCGCGCTCGGTGATCCGGGTCGCGGTGATCTCGGTGATCACCGCGGCGACGTCGGCGGCGTCGGAATCCACCGCGCCGGTGCAGGACATGTCGCCCACCGTTCGGTACCGGACGGTCCTGGTCTCCACCTGCTCGCCGGCCGCCGGGCCGCCCCACTCCCCGGGAGCGAGCCACATCCCGCTGCGCCGGAACACCTCCCGCTGGTGGGCGTAGTAGATCTGCGGAAGGACGATCTGCTCGGCCTCGATGTAGTTCCACACATCGAGCTCGGTCCAGTTCGACAGCGGGAACACCCGGACATGCTCTCCGGGCGCGTGCCGACCGTTGTAGAGGTCCCACAGCTCGGGGCGCTGCCTGCGTGGGTCCCAGCCGCCGAACCCGTCGCGCAGCGAGAAGATCCGCTCCTTGGCCCTCGAGCGCTCCTCGTCACGCCGGGCGCCGCCGATCACCGCGTCGTGGCGTTCGCTGACGATGGTGTCCAGCAGCGGCACGGTCTGCAGCGGATTGCGGGTGCCGTCGGGGCGTTCGGCCAGCCGGCCGTCGTCGATCCAGTCCTGGACCTTGGCCACCCTCAACCGGAAGCCGCCGGCGGCGACCACGTCGTCGCGGTAGGCGAGCACCTCCGGGAAGTTGTGCCCGGTGTCGACGTGCAGCAGTGAGAACGGCACCGGCGCCGGGTGGAAGGCCTTGCGGGCCAGGTGGAGCACCAGCACGGAGTCCTTGCCACCGGAGAACAGGATCACCGGTCGTTCGAACTCGCCGGCCACCTCCCGGAGGATGTGAACGGCCTCGGACTCCAAAGCGCGCAGATGCGCGGACGCCCGCCTCCCGGTGTCGACCACGGCGGTCACAGCAGGCCCCGCTCGGTCAGCAGATTCGTCAGGTCGCGCACCGCGGTGTCCAGGTCGACGGCCGAGGTGTCCAGGCGCAGATCCGGATCGTCGGGAACCTCGTACGGGTCGTCGACCCCGGTCATACCTGTGATCTCGCCACGCAGCGCCTTGGCGTAGAGACCCTTCACGTCCCGCTCCGCGCAGATGTCCAACGGCGTCGACAGGTGCACCTGCAGGTGTGCGGTGCCCCGCGCCGCATGGTGTCGGCGAACCTCGTCCCGGGCCGCGGCGTACGGGGCGATCACCGGAACGACGGCGACGATACCGTTGCGGGCCAACAGTTCCGCGACGAAACCGACGCGGGCGACATGGGTGTCGCGGTCGTGCCGGCTGAACCCCAGGTCGGCGGAGAGAAAGGTGCGGAGCTCGTCGCCGTCGAGCACCTCGACGCGGGACCCGTTCGCACGCAACGCCTCCGCCAGCGCGACGGCGACCGTCGACTTGCCGGCGCTGGGCAACCCGGTCAGCCAGACGGTGGCGCCGGTCGAAGTGAGGGTCGTCGTCATGTGTGCAGCCCGCATTCGGTCTTGGTCAGTCCGGCCCAGCGGCCGGCTCTGGCGTCCTGTCCGTGCTCGACCCGCAGCGTGCACGGCTCGCATCCGATCGACGGATAGCCGTCGCTGAGCAGCGGATTGAGAAGTACCCCGTACTCGGTGATGTAGGCGTCGACGTCGGCGTCGGACCAGGCGGCCAGCGGCGCGATCTTGATCTTGCCCCGCTTGATGTCGAAGGCGACCACCGGCGTGCCAGCACGTTCGGCCGATTCGGCCCTACGGACGCCGGTGGCCCAGGCGTCGTACCCGGCCAGTGCCCGGTTCAACGGGGCCACCTTGCGGAGTGCGCAGCAGCGGTCCGGGTCCCGGGCGAACAGATCCTTGCCATGGGCGGCGTCCTGCTCGGCAACCGTCTGCTCGGGAACGAGCCGGCGCAGGGTGATGTCGTACACCGCCTCGACAGCGTCTGCGGTGCCGATCGTCTCGGCGAAGTGGTAGCCGGTGTCCAGGAACAGCACGTCGATTCCCGGACGGACCCGGGCCGCCAGGTGGGTGAGCACGGTGTCCTGCATCGAGGCCGTCACCGCGAGCCCGTCACCGAACTCCTCGGCGGCCCAGCGCAGGATCTCCTCCGCCGGAGCGCCCTCGAGTGCACCGGCGGCCCGCTCGGCGAGCACCCGCAACTCGGCCGCGCTACGCACCGCGGTGATCACCCGGTCACCTCGGTGGCCGCCGGGACCCGGCCGGCCAGCCCGAGAAACTTGACCGAGAACACCCGGCCGCAGTCGCGGCAGGTCCAGGCGCCGTGCGAGGCCTCGTGCGGCCACAGGTTTGTCTCCCCGCAGTACGGGCAGTACTGCGCCGGCGCCCGGTTCTCGCTCATCGTCCCGCCCCCCACGCGGTCTCGACGCTCACAGCAGCGCGTCCTCGTCGGCGCGCGCGACCCACTGGGCGAACCGCTCTCCGGCGTCACGCTCCTTGTCGTACCGGCGCACCACCCGCTCGACGTAGTCGGCCAGTTCGTCGCCGGTCACCTTGTGCCCACGGACCTTCCGGCCGAAGCCGGCGTCGAGCCCGAGGCCGCCGCCCAGATGCAGCTGGAAGCCCTCCACCTGGTTGCCGTCGTGGTCGGTGACGATCATGCCCTTCAGGCCGATGTCGGCGGTCTGGGTGCGGGCGCAGGCGTTCGGGCAGCCGTTGATGTTGATCGTCAACGGCACGTCCAGATCACCGATGCGCTGCTCCAGCTCGTCGACCAGCGCGATGCCGCGCGCCTTCGTCTCCACGATGGCGAGCTTGCAGAACTCGAGTCCGGTGCAGGCCATCATGTTCCGACGGAACGTCGACGGACGGGTTGACAGTCCGAGGTCACCGAGCGCGGAGACCAGGCCGTCGACCTGGTCCGGCTCGACGTCGAGGATGATCAACGCCTGGTCGGTGGTGGTCCTGACCCGGCCGGAGCCGTGCGCCTCCGCGATGTCCGCGAGCTGACTGAGCAGCGGCCCGGATACCCGGCCGACGGTCGGGGTGATGCCGACGTAGAACCGGCCGTCCTGCTGTGGATGTACTCCGACGTGATCGCGGGGTCCGGCCCAGACCTCGGGCGCGGCACCGTCGATCAGTTCGCGATGCAGGTACTCGTCCTGCAGTACCTGGCGGAACTTCTCGATCCCCCAGTCGGCCACCAGGAATTTCAACCGGGCCCGGTTGCGGAGCCGCCGGTAGCCGTAGTCGCGGAAGATCGAGATCACCCCGGCCCACACCTCGGGGATCTCGGCGAGTGGGACCCAGGCGCCGAGCCGCTGGGCCAGCATCGGGTTGGTCGACAGGCCGCCGCCCACCCAGACGTCGAATCCTGGGCCGTGTTCGGGGTGCACCGCCCCGATGAAGGAGATGTCGTTGATCTCGTGCGCAACGTCCTGGCGCGGAGATCCGGAGATCGCCGTCTTGAACTTCCGCGGCAGGTTGGAGAACTCTTCGGTCCCGACGAAGCGCTCGACGATCTCGGCGACCGCGGGTGTCCCGTCGATGATCTCATCAGCGGCGATGCCCGCGACCGGCGATCCGAGCACCACCCGCGGCACGTCGCCGCAGGCCTCCGCGGTCGACAGGCCAACGCCCTCGAGTGCGGCCCAGATGTCGGGCACATCCTCGATGCGGATCCAGTGCAGCTGGATGTTCTGCCGATCGGTGAGATCCGCGCTGCCCCTCGCGTAACGGGTGGACACGTCGCCGATGGCGCGCAGCGCGGCGGTGCTGAGCTGGCCGCCGTCCACCCGGACCCGCAGCATGAAGTACTTGTCCTCGAGCTCGTGCGGCTCCAGCACGGCGGTGCGGCCGCCGTCGATGCCGGGCGCCCGCTGGGTGTACAGCCCCCACCAGCGGAACCTGCCGCGCAGGTCACCGGGGTCGATGCCGTCGAAACCGGTGTAGCGGTAGATGTTCTCGATGCGGGACCGGCAGTGCAGGCCGTCGTCGTCCTTCTTCATCCGCTCGTTCGGATTGAGCGGTTCGCGATATCCCAGCGCCCACTGCCCCTGGCCACGCCCGGCGTCCGGACGTCGGCGGACCGGGCGATCCGCCGGTGCGGTGGTCCGCTCGGCGCTGCCCGCGGTGGGCGGTGATGGAGGAGAGGTCACGGCTATTCCCTGCGGGCACCGCCGTGGGACATGTCCGGAAGAACATTGCGCGTGGACACGTCATCGGATCCGCACTGCCGGAGGATGCCCCGACGGCGTGGTGGACGGACGTCGGTTCAGCTGGCGGTACGACAGGCGGCGCTGGTGACGCGCACGAGGTCGACCTCGCGGCAGCAGACGAGCTGCACTCCCAGACCGGACATGGGATGACTGTACCGCAGGATGGGACGCGGGCCGACCTTGAAATCAGCCCGGCGGCCGCGTCCGGCCCGCTGTCGGTGGGCCCCGGCATGCTGGCGCCATGGATGTGATGACGCTGTTGGTCGGGGCGTTGCTGATAGCGCTGGGCATCGCCATCGGGCTGGCGATCGGCCGTGGTCGGCGGTCCGGGCAGGACGGGACGCCGGCCGCGGTGGCCGCGCTGCTCGCTCCGGCCTCCGATGCACTGGTCCGCGTTGAAGGTCGGCTGCGCGAGGTGGAGCGGGACCGGGTCGGCGCCTATGCGGGCCTCCGTGAGCAGGTCACTGCCCTGCACCGGGCGTCACACGAACTGGGCGCCCAGACCAGGGCGTTGGTCGGAGCGCTGCGGGCGCCGCAGGTCCGCGGTCGCTGGGGGGAGCTGCAACTGCAGCGGATCGTCGAACTCGCCGGCATGGTGGAGCACTGCGACTTCGACACCCAGGTGCAGGTCGCGGTCGACGGTGTCGGGGCTCGGCCGGACATGGTGATCCGGCTGTCCGGTGGTCGGAGCATCCCGGTGGATGCCAAGGTGCCGTTCGCGGCCTGGTTGGAGGCCCTGGACACCGCCGACGACGGTCGCCGCACCTGGCTGATGACCGCGCACGCCCGGGCACTACGGGCGCACGTCGACAGCCTGGCCGGGAAGGGCTACTGGCGGCTGTTCCAACCGGCCCCCGAGTTCGTGGTGATGTTCGTGCCGGGGGAACCGCTGCTGGACGCGGCGATGACGATCGATCCCGGCCTGGCGGAGCACGCGTTCGCCCGCAATGTCGTCATCGCCACGCCGACCACTCTGATCGCCCTGCTCCGCACCATCTCCTTCACCTGGCGGCAGGAGCGGCTGTCCAGGTCGGCAGAGGAGATCCACACCCTCGGTCGCGACCTCTACCGGCGGTTGTCCACGGTCAGCGGGCACCTGAGCCGGGTCGGCACCGGGCTCGACCGCGCCGTCGATGCCTACAACGCCGCACTCCGCTCGATGGAAACCCGGGTGTTCGTCGCCGCACGCAAGTTCGTCGATCTCGGGGTGGTCACCGAGGAGCTGCGGGCGCCGCAGCCGGTCGAGTCGCATGCACGGGCTCCAGCAGCGCCGGATCCGCCCGACCGGGTGTACCGGAACCCTCCGGACTCTGCCGCGAAAGCGGGTCGGGAGGCCAACGGGACGCTACCGTGGACCGGTGACCAGCTCCCCGACCTCGACACTCGCGCCCGCTGACGCGTCGGCGATCCCCGGTATCCGCGGCCTGCACTCGTGGGGCGCGGTGCTCGTGGCCGTGGTGTTCACGGCGGTGGGAGTGGTGCTCAACCTCAATACGGACCTCGCTGCCGGTCAGGCCACCGGCTGGGGGCTGAAGATCCTGTTCGTCGCCGGTGTCGTGCTGGCGGCCCTGGCGGTGCGCCGCGGCGCGATCTTCACGGCCATGGTGCAGCCGCCGCTGGTCTTCGCCGCCGGCATGATCATCGGTGGACTCCTGCACGGAAGCGGCCTGGTCAACACCGGTATCGACCTGGTCAAGGCCTTCCCACTGATGCTGGTCGGCACCGCGGCGGCCATCATCATCGGGCTGATCCGGCTGGTCGCCCAGCCGCTGCGAGGACACAGCAGGTCCGGCCGGCCGCAGGCCAGCGCGCACGCCTGAGCCGCGATACCGCCGGGCGCACCGACCCGCACACCTGCCGGGCCCGAACGGCGGCCAGAGGCTCGGGTCGGATGCCTGCAGCCTCGGGATCAGGCCGGTCGCAGGTCCTTGCGCAACTCCTTCGGGAGCGAGAACGTCAGCGTTTCGGTGGCCGCGGTGAACTCCTCGACATCGGCGTACCCGCGCTCGGCGAGCCAGTCGAGCACTCCTTCCACCAGGTCCTCCGGCACCGATGCGCCCGAGGTCAGGCCGACCGTCGCCACCCCGTTCAGCCACGACTCGTCGATCTCGTGGGCGAAGTCCACCAGGCGGGCGTCGCCGGCTCCGGCGTCCTTGGCGACCTCGACCAGCCGCACCGAATTGGAGGAGTTCCGGGACCCGACGACGATCACCAGATCGCAATCCGGTGCGATCTGCTTCACCACTTCCTGTCGGTTCTGGGTGGCGTAGCAGATGTCGTCGCTGGGCGGCGCGCTCATCAGCGGAAACCGGCGGCGGAGCAGGTCGACGGTGTCCAACGTCTCGTCGACCGAGAGCGTCGTCTGGGACAGCCAGATCACCTTCTCGGGATCCTGGACGTGGACCGTCTCCACGTCGGCGGCGCTGTCGACCAGCTGGATCGCGTCCGGGGCCTCTCCCTGGGTGCCCTCGACCTCCTCGTGGCCGCGGTGGCCGATGAGCAGGATGTCGTAGCCCTCCGCGGCGAACCGGACCGCTTCTTTGTGCACCTTGGTGACCAGTGGGCAGGTTGCGTCGATCACCCGCAGCTGCCGGTCGGCGGCCTCCCGGTGCACCGCAGGCGACACCCCGTGCGCCGAGAAGACCACGAGCGCGCCCTCGGGCACCTCCTCGGTCTCCTCCACGAAGATGGCGCCGCGGGCCTCGAGGGTGGCTACCACGTGCTTGTTGTGCACGATCTGCTTGCGGACGTACACCGGGGCGCCGTACTGCTCGAGGGCCTTCTCCACCGTCACCACCGCCCGGTCGACGCCCGCGCAGTAGCCACGCGGGCGTGCCAGCAGGACACGGCGGGTCGGTTCGGTCATGAGCCCATGGTAGGCGGGACGCCCCTCCGGCAGGGCGATGGCGAACGGCGTGAGCGGGCCGACAGGCAGTGATCCGGCGCTGCGGCACGGGTCGACGGTGTCGCTGATCGGTGGCATACGGCAGGCTGGTGCCATGCCGATCTCCTTTCCGTTCCCGGTCCGGGTCGCCGTGGGCATCGTGGCGTCGGGTGTGGATCGCCTGCGCCACATGCCCGAGGCGCTGCCGGCGCTCTCCGTGACCATCGCCGGACAGGCGATGCGGGCCTCCATGCGGGTTCAGCAGGAGATCGCCGAGCTCGCCATCCGCGGGGACGAGGTACTCGGTGTCCTCGGTGGCGGGCCGGCCGAGCATCCGACCTGGGCGAAGTTCGACGACGAGCCGGCAACGTCGTCGACCGGCTCCGGCGACCGGCCGGACGACGGAGAACCTGAGGCGCCAACCGACCTGGCTCCGGATCCCGCGGAACAGGACGGTGACGGCTCGGTCGTCGACCTGCCGACCCGCTCCGCCCGCCGCGGTGCGGGTACCGGACCCAGCCACACCAGGCCGGCTCGGAGCTCCGCGGCACGGGGTAGAGGGGGACGCCAGGACAGCACCGACGGCGCGCCGGTCGAGGTGGACGCCGGCGCCCCCGAGGGTGCCGCCGCCGAGCTCGCGGCGCTGGCCGACGCGATTGCCGAGGAAACCGCCGAGCAGATCGCTGACGAGATCGCCGACGAGATCGAGGCGGAAATCGAGGCGGAGATCGCTGACGAGATCACTGCCGACGAGATCGCGGAGATCATCTCCGAGGCCGTGATCCTCGAGGCGGTGCCGGATGTCCCTGATCGGGATGGTGGCAGCACTCTGCCCGGCTACGACACGCTCAGCCTGGCCGAGCTGCGCGGCCACCTGCGACGGCTGTCCGCGGATCAGGTCGCCGAGCTCGTCGACCGGGAGGCCCAGGGTGCCAACCGGGCACCGTTCCTGACCCTGCTCACCAACCGACTCACCACCCTGGAACACGGGGCACCGTGAGCGAGGGCGGAGTGAGCATCGCCGTGGGCGATGGGCCCTCAGACGGCAGCGGCGGAGCGACCCCGAGCGAACCGTGGGCCGTGAGCGAGGGCGGAGTGAGCATCGCCGTGGGCGATGGGCCCTCAGACGGCAGCGGCGGAGCGACCCCGAGCGAACCGTGGGCCGTGAGCGAGGGCGGAGTGAGCATCGCCGTGGGCGATGGGCCCTCAGACGGCAGCGGCGGAGCGACCCCGAGCGAACCGTGGGCACCGTGAGCGCAGCTGCCGAACCGCTCCGCCCGGCCATGGCCAACACCGCGGCCGAGACCAGCCGGGAGAACCCCTGGCCGGTCCGGGCCCTGGCCCAGCGGATGGCCGGCTACCTGGCCAAGGCACCGGCGGCCTGGATCGAAGGCCAGGTGGCGCAGATCGCGCTGCGTCCGGGGACGGTCTACATCACGTTGCGCGATCCGGCGGCGGATATCTCCATGCAGGTCACCTGCCTGCGCACCACCCTGGCCGCGCTACCGGTGCCCCCGACCGAGGGCGCGCGGGTCGTTGTCCACGGCAAGTACGACTACTACGCCGCCCGCGGGACCCTCAACTTCAAGGTCGACCAGATCCACCCGGTCGGTCTGGGTGAACTGCTGGCCCGGTTGGAACGGGTGCGCCGGCTGCTGGCAGCCGAGGGTCTGACCGCCCCGGAGCGCAAGAAGCGGTTGCCGTTCCTGCCCGCGACGGTCGGCCTGATCACCGGCCGGGCCTCCGCCGCCGAGTCGGACGTGCTGGCCAACGCGCGCGCCCGGTGGCCGGCGGTGCGGTTCCGGATCGCGTACACCGCGGTGCAGGGGGTGACGGCGGTGCCGCAGATCCTGGACGCGCTGCGGTTGCTGGACGCCGACCCGGCGGTCGAGGTGATCGTGCTCGCCCGCGGCGGCGGCAGCGCCGAGGACCTTCTGCCGTTCTCCGACGAAGCTCTGTGCCGCGCGGTGGCCGGATGCCGGACCCCGGTGGTCTCGGCGATCGGCCACGAGCCCGACCACCCGATCATCGACGATGTCGCGGACGTGCGGTGCTCGACCCCGACCGACGCCGGCAAGCGGGTGGTGCCGGACGCGGCCGCCGAGCTACGCGGCATCGACGGGCTGCGCGGTCGCGCACGGCGAGCACTCGCCGGATGGGTCCGGACCGAGCACGCCCGCCTCGGCGCGCTCACCTCGGCCGCGGTGCTCGCCGAGCCGCACCGGCCGATCCAGCTCCGAGCCGAGGAACTGGACCGGATGACCGCCCGCGGCCGGCAGATCATCGCCGGGACCCTCGAACGCATCGACCGCGACCTGGCACATCGCCGGGCGCAATTGGCGGTGTTGGGGCCGGCGGCCACGCTGGCCCGCGGATATGCGGTGGTCCAGGTGGACGGCGCGGTGTTGCGCGCCGCGGCCGATGCGCCGTCCGGAGCTGCGCTGCGGATCAGGCTGGCGGACGGAGCAGTACTGGCGACCAGCAACGGGCGTGAGCCGGCGATCTCGGCACCTGCCAGCAGTACCAGGAAGAGGTCTGCGTCATGAGTGCCGCGAAACGGCCACCTGTATCGGAACCTGCTGCGGTCGCTGCTGTGGCCCCGGTGAGCTACGAGCAGGCCAGGGACGAACTCGCCGAAGTGGTGGGCGCGCTCGAGGCCGGCGGCCTGAGTCTGGACGCGTCGCTCACCCTCTGGGAACGCGGCGAGGAGCTGGCGAAGGTCTGCCACGAGTTTCTCGAGGGGGCCAGGGAGCGGGTGGACGCCGCGCTGGCCCAGGCCGAGCAGGACGAGCGGACCTGAGGGCTGCCTGAGCAGCCCGGCCTGACGCGCCCCACCGGACGGGCGGCCCTGACGGGGGCGGCCCGGCCGTCAGGTGGCGATCGACGCGGCCACGGACTGGAAAGCGGCCGGGTCCGCGTCTCCGGTGATCAGATAGACCACACCGTCCACCTCGCGGTACCAGGCCGACTCGGTACGTCGGCCCGTGGTCACGGACCAGTCGGCGCCGCCCGCCTGGACGGTTCCGGTGGGGTCGGGCACCGCTCCGAGCTCCGCGTCCAGTACCACCGGCAGGTCGCCATGGGACTCGATCAGCGTGACGAACCTGCTGTCCGGGGTGATCCAGCCGCCACGCACGGTCGGCGGCCGGCCGGCCGGCAGCGTGTCGGGATCGGTGACGGCGAACGAGTTCGGATGCCACGTCGGCGGGGATGCCCCTGGGCACGGCTGGGCTGAAGTCCACCAACCGGTCCGCCCGCTCGAAGCCGCCGAGCACGTCCGCGGTCGGTGTCGTCACGGCGGACGGCCCGCCCGGCGCGAACGAGAACCCGCCGTAGAGGGCCACGAAACCGAGCACCACGACCACCAGGACGCCCATGGAGATCGCCATGTCGCGGACGGTCTTGTTGCGTCGGTCGGCCACGTCGTCATCGTCCCACGCCTCCCGCGCGGCGCACGTCCGGCGAGGCGGAAGGTCCCGCCCGCGGTCGGCCACCGGGAGCGCGCCACCGGCGTGCGCAATCCCATAGTCGCCCTACTGGCTCCGGCGTCGGACCGGCCGATACCGTTCTGTCATGGCAGAACACAACGGCGCGTTCCAGCCCCCGGTCACCGGCTCCTCCGACGAGTCGGAGTACCGCATCGAGCGCGACACCATGGGCGAGGTCAGGGTCCCGGCGCTGGCCAACTACCAGGCGCAGACCCAGCGTGCTGTGGAGAACTTCCCGATCTCCGGACGTGGCCTGGAGCGGTCCCAGATCCGCGCGCTGGCGCTGATCAAATCGGCGGCCGCGAAGGTGAACGCCCAACTCGGCGTTGTCGAGTCGGAGACGGCTGCCGCGATCGCCGGCGCAGCGGACCGGGTCGCCGCGGGCGAGTTCGACGCCGACTTCCCGATCGACGTCTTCCAGACCGGCTCCGGCACCAGTTCGAACATGAACACCAACGAGGTGGTCGGAACCCTCGCCACAGCGACGCTCGGCCGCAAGGTCCATCCGAACGATCACGTCAACGCCTCGCAGTCGTCCAACGACGTGTTCCCCACGTCGATCCACGTCGCGGCCACCGAGGGCGTCGTGCGCGATCTGATCCCGGCGCTGGACCACCTGGCGCAGTCGCTGGAGGCCAAGGCTGCGGCGTGGGCGACCGTGGTCAAGTCCGGTCGGACCCACCTGATGGATGCGACCCCGGTCACCCTGGGGCAGGAGTTCGGCGGATACGCGGCGCAGATCCGTTACGGCATCGAACGTCTGCAGTCCTCGCTGCCCCGACTCGCCGAGCTGCCGCTCGGCGGTACCGCCGTGGGCACCGGCATCAACATGCCGCCAGGGTTCTCCGCCGCGGTGATCGCGGATCTCGCGACAGTGACCGGTCTCCCGTTCACCGAGGCCCGCAACCACTTCGAGGCCCAGGGCGCCCGCGACGGGCTGGTCGAGGCGTCCGGCCAACTGCGCACCATCGCGGTCGGTCTGACCAAGATCTGCAACGACATCCGCTGGATGGGTTCGGGTCCGCGCGCCGGGCTGGGCGAGATCCACCTGCCCGACCTGCAACCGGGATCGTCGATCATGCCCGGCAAGGTCAACCCGGTGTTGCCGGAGGCGACCCTGATGGTCGCCGCACAGGTGATCGGCAACGACGCCACCGTCGCCTTCGCCGGATCGCAGGGCAACTTCGAGCTGAACGTCATGTTCCCGGTGATGGCACGCAACCTTCTCGAGTCGATCAGGTTGCTGGCCAACGTGTCCCGACTACTCGCGGACCGGTGCATCGCCGGAATCGAGGCCGACGAGGACCGCTGCCGGACGTTCGCCGAATCGTCACCGTCGATCGTCACGCCGCTGAACAAGTTCATCGGCTACGAGGAGGCCGCTTCGGTGGCCAAGCAGGCGCTCAAGGAGGGCAAGACGATCAAGGCGGTGGTCCTCGAGCGGGGCCACGTCGACTCCGGAAAGCTCACCGCCGGCGAGTTGGACGCCGCCCTCGACGTCCTGTCGATGACCCACCCGTGAGGTAGCAGGTTCTGCCGGGGACACGCCGGTCAGCTCCGGCGTGTCCTCGGCGCTTCCTGCTACCTGACGGGGGCGGCTCGGCCCTCAGCGGTCTTCCGGCGGCTGCCACGGACTGTCCGGCGCCGGGCCGGCCGGGCCCGGGCTGTCCGCAGCACCCGTGCTACCGGGCGCCTCACCCGCAGGCGGATTCGCGTCCGGCGCATCGCCCCCCGGCGCATCCGGGCTCGGGGCATCCGGGTCCGGGGCATCCGGGCCCGCGGGTGCGGCGAAGTCGGGGCGCCACTGCTGGGTTCCCGGGCCGCTGTCGTCGGCCTGGTCCGGCACCGGCGGGGCGTAGTCCGGGCGCCATTGCTGGGTGGACGGTCCCTCTTCCCCGGCGGGGATCCGCGGGGTGGGCGCAGTGGTCTCCGCCGGATCGGGAGGGTCGGTCAGCCGCGGATGCACGGGCGGCGGCGGTCCGCCCGGAGCGATCTGGGTGGGCGCATCCGCAGGATTCTGGGCATTGGCCGGGTACGGCGTGTGATCCTGCCCCAGCAGCAGTCCGTAGGGGTCGGCCACCGGCGGCGGACCGTAGGGCTGCTGGTTGCCGAGCACCGTGGTCGGAGCGTCCGCGCCGGGGATCGGGTGCCGGGCCCGCTCGGCCTCAGCGGCAGCGGCCAGCTCGGCCTCGTGCTGCTCGCGTTCGTATTCTTCCAGCCGGCGCCGCCGGATCATCGCCACCACCGCCACCACGCCGCCGATCACCAGGACCGCTGCGAGTGTGATCCACAGCCAGAGGAAGTTGGAGCTGGTGTCCTCGCGTGGAATGACGACCGTGATCGGAGAGGTCGAGGACGCGGCCGTGCTGCTGGCGGGCGCGGACGACGACGCCGAGGTGCTGGTCACCGTCGAGCTCGCGACGGTGCTGCTGGCGGTGGTGGTCGCTCGGCTGCTCGAAGATGTCGACGACGTCGTGACCGGGGCCGTCACCTGGAAGCGGGCGATGCCCACCGTTCCGGACTCCTGCCCGACGGCCTGCACCTGGTGTGCGCCCGGCGGCAGGTCCGTGGGGACGGTCAACGAGATCGACACGTTGCCGACATCGTTGGCCTTGGCGTCCGGCAGCTGGATCGGATCGGAGAACAGCGTCACCGAGACGGTCTCACCGGGCTTGAACCGTTCGAACACGATCTCCTGGGTGGAGCCCGCGACGAGCGACGACGGCAGCGGCACCAACGGCTCGACGGTGACCGGAGCGGACGTGGTCACAGTCACCGGTGGCACCGAGGAGGTGGTGGTCGGTTCCGACGACGTGGTCGGCGGCGGTGACGAGCTCGACGACGACGAGCTCGACGACGAGCTCGACGACGAGCTCGACGACGAGCTGGAACTGGACGAGCTGGAGGTCGGGGTCGGTGTAGGGACCGTCCCGCCCCTGAAGCGCACCGGGACGGCGATGTCCTGGGATCGGTCGTTCGCCTTCTCGCTCCGGACGTAGAGGGAGCACGGATCGGCCAGGCAGTCGACAGTGCCACCGTCGGCCTTGGCCTCGATGTCCTTCAGGGTCAGCGCGAAGCCGCCGTCGGTCCACTTCGCGAACGACGGCGGGGTGGGCCGATCCTGTTGGGCGACCACGCCCCAGGCCAGGCTGCCTGTTCCGGGAATCGGACCGCCGATGCAGCCGTCGAAGGAAACCGGAGCGTTCCCGTCCGAGAGGCAGATGGCTATCTGGAGCGGTCCGGTGAAATCGGCGTACCCCGACCCCTTCACCGTGATCGTCGCCCTGCGGGCTTTGATGTCGGTCGCCTGGTCCAGCACGATCTGACGTCCGTCGGTGGCCGTGGTCGTCACCGGCGCCATGGCGCCGCCCGGCAGCGGCGCGGTCGCCCCGGCCGCAGCCGGGGACAATGCCACAACTGCCGCGGCGCCGAGCACGGTCGCAACGGCGAGGGTTGCGGCGGCCAGTCGGCCGCGGACAGCTCGCCGGGTGATCGCTACGGGCATCGGTGACCCTCCTCGGTGAATCGCCGGCGCACCGCCGACCGCAGCGCCGGAGCCACTGGCGGCCGGCACAGCGCATCCATTGTCGGGCATGATCCAGGTCGGAGCCGCTCGAGGATGGACGCGACGCGCCGCCGAAGGTGCACTGCGACTCTCAGCCGAGGTCGGGAAGCTCCAGCATCTCCGTGACCAGCGCGGCGATCGGTGACCGTTCCGACCGGGTCAGGGTGACGTGGGCGAACAGCGGGTGGCCCTTGAGCGCCTCGATCACCGCGGCGATGCCGTCATGCCGGCCGACCCGCAGGTTGTCCCGCTGCGCCACGTCGTGAGTGAGCACCACCCGCGAGTTGGAGCCCAGCCGGGACAGCACGGTGAGCAGCACATTGCGCTCCAGCGACTGCGCCTCGTCGACGATCACGAAGGAGTCGTGAAGGGACCGGCCGCGAATGTGGGTCAACGGCAGCACCTCGAGCATGCCGCGGGCGATCACCTCCTCGACCACCGCCGGCGAGGCCACCGCCGACAGGGTGTCGAAGACCGCCTGCGCCCAGGGGCCCATCTTCTCGTTCTCGCTGCCGGGCAGGTAGCCGAGCTCCTGACCGCCGACGGCGTACAGCGGGCGGAACACCACCACCTTGCGGTGCGCCCGGCGCTCCATCACCAGGTCGAGGCCGGCGCACAGGGCCAGCGCGGACTTGCCGGTACCGGCCCGGCCGCCGAGCGAGACGATGCCGATCTCGTCATCCATCAGCAGGTCCAGGGCGATCCGCTGCTCCGCCGACCGGCCGCGCAGACCGAACGCCTCGCGTTCGCCGCGGACCAGCCGTACCTGCTTGCCGGGCGTCACCCGACCGAGCGCGGAGCCGGTCGGCGTCAGGAGCTTGACACCGGTGTGGCAGGGCAGTTCGCGGGCAGTGTCGATGTCGACCAGTCCGGCATGGAACAGGGTGTCCACCTGTTCGGAGCCGACCTCGAGTTCGGCCATGCCGGTCCAGCCGGAGGGCACGATGTCCTGCGCGCGGTACTCGTCCGCGTCCAGGCCGACCGCGGACGCCTTCACCCGCAGTGGCATGTCCTTGGACACCAGGGTGACCCGCCGGCCCTCGGCCGCCAGGTTCAGCGCACAGGCCAGGATCCGGGAGTCGTTCGTGTCGTTGCGGAAGCCGGCCGGCAGCACCATCGGGTCGGTGTGGTTGAGCTCGACGTGCAGCGTTCCGCCTGAGTCGCCCACCGGCACCGGTGCGTCCAGCCGACCGTGCTCGATACGCAGGTCGTCCAGGATCCGCAGGGCCTGCCGGGCGAAGTACCCGAGTTCGGGATGGTGCCGTTTGCCCTCAAGCTCGCCGATCACCACCAGCGGTAGGACCGCCTCGTGCTCGGCGAACTTGGTCAGGGCCCAGGGGTCGGACAGCAGCACCGAGGTGTCGATCACGTAGGTACGTCGATCGGTCGGCGTCCTGCGGGCGGAACGGCCGGTGGCCGCCCCTTCCCCCGCCGGAGGGCTGTCGAGCTGCTGGGCGGTGCGACGTGCGGCCACGAAGACTCCCCTGCGGGCGTCGGTGCCGGACGCCCGGAACGTGAAGGGTGACCGGTGGACTCCCGGCGATCGCCGGCTACTGCCGGCGGCCGCGGGGGCCCGGAACCGGCCCCCTCCCGTGCCGTACTCGCACGATCAATCGGGGCCTCCAGTGCCGACGGCTTCCCCACCGCCTGCAGTTCCGGACGCTACGCGGGCTGCACCGGCCGCCCGGGGACCGACGCGCTACGGCCGGGTTAACTTCAGATTGCGGCAGTGTCGCCCGGCGCAGTTCCGGACCGGTGCCGCGCTCAGACCGATTCGGTGACGGGATCCTCGGCCGGCAGCACCAGCGCCGGAACCGCGGCGGTGCCGACGGCGCGGGGCAGCACGACGGTGACGGTGAGACCACCGCCGGGAGTGTGCGAGGCCATGATCCGGCCGCTGTGGGACCGGACGATCGCGGCCACGATCGACAGGCCGAGCCCGGTGCCGCCGCGTTCCCGTGAGCGGGACGGATCGACGCGGTAGAACCGGTCGAAGAGCCGGGGCAGGTCCTCGTCGGTGACGCCGGGGCCGTTGTCCGAGATGGTGACCGCGAGATCATCGGTACCCGGCAGGAAGGACACCGTCGCGACGGTGCCGGCCGGGGTGTGGGTGCGGATGTTGGACAGCAGGTTGGCGAACAGCTGGTGCAGCCGGAGCCGGTCGCCGAGCACCGACGCGGCCTCGCCGCCGGGACCGGCCAGCAGCCGCCAGGTGCGCTCGGGGTCGATGACGGCGGCGTCGTCCACCACTCCGGTGAGCAGGTCGGTCAGGTCGACCCGCTCGTGCCGACTGTTCCGCTCCGCGTCCGCCTGGACCAACGTCAGCAGGTCCTCGACCAGCGCGCCCATCCGGCGGGATTCGAAGCCCATCCGCTGCATGGCGCGGTCGACGGCACCGTCGTCGGGCAGCGCGCCGGCCCGGTACAGATCGGTGTAGCCCCGGACCGCTGCGACCGGGGTGCGCAGCTCGTGGGACGCGTCCGCGAGGAACTGACGCAGCCGTTCCTCGTTGCGCCGGCGTTCGTCGAGCAGGTCCGAGATGCCGTCGAGCATGCCGTTGAACGCGAACCCGAGCCGCCCGACCTCGGTGCCGGGGTCGCCCATGTCGACCCTGCGATCCAGGTCGCCGCGGGTGATCTCCTCCGCTGCGGTGGCCATCGTCTCCAGGGGCTTGAGCTCCCGCCGGATGACCAGGCTGGCGGTGGCGCCGAGCAGGACAAGGAGGCCGGCGGTGATCAGCAGTTCGGTGAGGATCAGCCGGGACACGGTGTTGTTGACATCGGCCAGCGACACCCAGGCCACCAGGTAGCCGGGCTCCTGCTGCTGGCCCTGGGTGACCTTGAGCGCCAGGATCCGGTAGGTCGCCCGGCCGCCGCTGGTGTCGCCGACAGTCTCGGCCTCGGTGACCGGAGGGATCTCCGGAATGTCCGGGGACGCACCCGCGTTGCCCGGCGGCGGGGCCGACTTCACCACCCCCTCGTCGGAGACGATCGACCAGCCGATCTCGCCCCGCAGCGGGTTGGCGTCGCTCACGCTGATCAGGGTCTGCAGGTTGAACGTGCGGTTCTTGGGAACGCTGTTGATCACCCCGGTGAGGGTGGCGTCCCGACTCGAGATCAGCGACGCCTTGAGGTTCAGCGGCAGCACGATGTCGACGGCCAGCAGCGCGAGTGCGGCCACCGCGAGTACCAGCGCGGTCAGCCGGGCCCGGAGGCTCCAGCGACGACGCTGCGCGAGGGGGGGCATGGCGAACCGCCGACCTCAGCCGCGCGGCGCGCGCAGCACGTAACCGAATCCGCGGTGGGTGTGGATCAGTGCGTCAGCGTCGGGCGTCAGGTTGTCGATCTTGCGCCGCAGATAGGAGATGTAGGTGGCGACTACCGAGTCGTCACCGTAGAAGTCCGGCCCCCAGACCGCGTCCAGCAGCTGCTGGCGGGACAGCACGATGTTCGCGTTGAGCATCAGGTGGCGCAGCATCTTGTACTCGGTCGGGGCCAGATCGATGGCCACGCCGGCGCGGGTGACCTCGTAGGTTTCCGGGTCCAGCATCAGATCGGCGACCTGCAGGGTGCCCTCGCCGTCCATCGGCGGCCGGACCCGGCGCAGCACCGCTGAGACCCGAGCGGCGAGTTCCTCGAGTCCGAACGGCTTGGTGACGTAGTCGTCGCCGCCGGCCGTCAGCCCGGCGATCTTGTCCGCGGGGGTGTCGCGCGCCGAGAGGAAGACGACCCCGGCGTCCACACCTGCAGACCGGACCCGCTTCATCACCTCGAGTCCGTCGAAGTCGGGAAGCATGACGTCCAGGATGATCAGGTCGGGGTGCGTCTCGACCGCCGACCGCACCGCTTCCCGCCCGGAGGCGGCGACGGTCACCTCGTAGCCGAGGAACCGCATCGACGTCGCGACGATGTCCTGCAGCGACGGTTCGTCGTCGACCACCAGCAATCGGGCCTGAGCCGTCATAGCCTGCACACCTCTCGTGTCCTGGAAGCCGGTGCTCGCGGCCCGGCCCCATCCCAGCAGAGTGACATGGGAAAAGGATGGACCGCGGCTGCCGTTCGGGCGCGGATCGCCCGGCCGGCTCCACGCGTCCGACTATTCCCCATACCGGCGGTGCCGTGCCGCGTAGTCGCGCAGGGCGCGCAGGAAGTCGACCCGGCGAAAGTCCGGCCAGTAGGCCTCGCAGAACCAGTATTCGGAGTGCGCGCTCTGCCATAGCAGGAAGCCGGAGAGCCGCTGCTCGCCGGAGGTGCGGATGACGAGATCCGGGTCCGGTTGGCCCGATGTGTACAGGTGCTCCGATATCTGGTCGACGTCCAGGCCGTCCACCAGCTGCTGCAGCGACTCGCCGGCGGCCGCACCGCTGGTCAGTAGCGAGCGGACGGCGTCGACGATCTCCTGCCGGCCGCCGTAGCCGACGGCGATGTTGACCTGCAGGCCGGTGCGTTCGGAGGTGCGCATCTCCGCGGCCGTGAGCCGGGTGGCCATCTCCGGGGGCAGCCGGTCCAGCGCCCCGACGATCCGCAGCTTCCAGGGCTTGCCCGGGGCAGCCAGTTCGTCGACGACGTCGGTGATGATCGCCAGCAGTTGGCGCACCTCGTCGTCGGCGCGGCGCAGGTTGTCGGTGGACAGCAGCCACAGGGTGACCATCCCGATGCCGGAGTCGGTACACCATTCCAGCAGGTCGGCGATGTGGGCGGCGCCTACCCGGTGGCCATGGGCAACGTTCTCGAAGCCGGCTTTGCGGGCCCACCTGCGGTTCCCGTCGAGCATGACGCCGACGTGGTGCGGAATCGGCGCGCCGTTGAGCCCCCTGATCAGCTTGCGTTCGTACACGCGGTACATCAGGGCGGGCAGCCTCACGGGGAGAGACACTACTGCGGTGGACACGTCGGAGACGGGAGCGGGATCACCCCCGGCCGATTGGCGATCACCCGGGTCCATCCGGGAGCATGGAGTCATGACCACCGCCGTCCGCGACGCCCCAGCGCCCAGCCGGCCCCGCGCCCGCGGATGGATCCACTTCTATTCCGCCATCGCGGCCGCGTTGATGGGCATCGTGATGGTGGTCGTCGCTGCCACCACGGTGGGCGCGGCGGCGGCATTCGCCTGCGCGATCTACTCGGTGACCCTGGTCGGGCTCTTCGCGATCAGCGCCACCTACCACCGGCACACCTGGACCTCGGTCCGCGCCCGCACCTGGATGAAACGCGCCGACCATTCGATGATCTTCGTGTTCATCGCCGGGTCGTACACGCCGATCAGCGTGATGGCGCTGGACCCGCCGGCCCGCACCTGGGTACTGGCCACCGTCTGGGGCGGGGCGATCGCCGGCGTGGCATTGAAGATGTTGTGGCCGCATGCACCGCGATGGCTCGGGGTCCCGATCTACCTCGCGCTGGGCTGGGTGGCGATCTTCGTCATGCCAGACCTGCTGACCAACGGCGGTGTCGCCGCCGTGGTGCTGATCTGCGTCGGCGGCCTGTTCTACAGCGTCGGCGCGGTGTTCTACGCGATTCGCAAGCCCAACCCGTGGCCGGGCACCTTCGGCTACCACGAGTTCTTCCACGCCCTGGTCTCGCTGGCCGCGCTGTGCCACGCGGTGGCGATCTGGCTCATCCTGCTGACGAGCTGAGCGCGGTCGGCAGCCGTTCGATCACCGCCCGGTTCTGTCGGAACGCGATCGCGGTGATCAGGTAGAACACCGCGTCCGCCACCACCTTGCCGGCCAGCCAGCCCCACCACGGGTTGCCCAGGAGCAGCGGGCCCAGATAGAGCAGGCTCGGGCGCAGCAGCGCGCTGTCGACCAGCTCAGCGGGTCCGAACTCGGCCAGCAGGCTGCGGGCGGTGTACGCACTGGTCACCAGCGCACGTGCGAGAGCACCTCGGGAGCGGCCGACGCGGTGGAACTGCCGGAAGGCGCGCACGGCCGGGAGGGCGTAGAAACCGATGGTGCCGCCGGCGGTGCCGGCCCAGGCGGCCGCCGCCAACGACCCGCCGCTGCACTGCAGCGCGATCCACGACGACAGGAATGCCCCGGCGGTCCCGAGCACTTCGCACGGCCCGTACCGGCGCAGCCAGGGTCGGACTCGCGACCACCGGCTTGCACCTCCGGGCGCGCGGGCGGGCACGTCAGACGGCGGGGAGTCTCGCCCGGGGTCCACGAACTGGTCCATCGGTGTGCCCTCCCCCGCCGGCCGCCCGTGGTGGGCGGTCGACAGCGGAGGGCTGACCTCGACCGGAAATACCGCGCATCTGCTCGCGGTGCGGAACGGGCGGAGACACCGAACGGGGCGGACCGTTTCCGGTCCGCCCCGCTCGGTAGCTCAGGCGATCAGCCCAGATCCGGACCCTTGGCCCGAAGTCGGTTGACCTCTTCCATGGCGTCCCGCAGGTCGCCCAGCCAGCTGTCGGCGTGCTCGCCGACCATCCGGATCGCCCAGACGAGTGCGTCGGAGCGGGACCGGGCGACGCCGGCGTCGATCAGGGTGTCGAGCACCTGGCGCTCGGGCTGCCGCAGTCGGGTCATCACCGGCGCGGAGAGCGTGGTGAAGAGCTCCTCGGTGCCGCCCAGACGGGCGCCCCAGGAGATCTCCCGGCCGTAGCGGTACTGCGCCTGGCGGGCGATGTCGATCCGCTCGCCCCGGGTGTCCTCGCGGAACCGGGAGATCCGGCCGACCTCGGCCGCGGCCACCGCGGCCGGGTCTTCGAACTCGTCGGTCAGGGCCGGCAGTTCGCCGACCACCAGGATCTCGTCGCGGTCGACCGTGACCGTCGGAGCTCCGGTGAACCAGTCGCCCGGGAGCCGGCCGGTGAACCAGGCAGCGGCATCCGTGGCATCCGGTGCCTCCGGGACACCACCTCGTCCGCGGCCCCGCGGTCCGCCGGGGCCGAAGCCACCACCCGGCGGGCGTCCGTGACCCCGGCGTCCGGGGCCACCACGACCACCGCCGCGTGGGCGGGGGTCTTCGTTGTTGTCGGGTTCGGCTGCGAACCCTCGTGTGTGTTCCCTCATGAGGAACCTCCTTCAAGTACTAGTGCGTATTGCACTGATTACAGTGTTACATCCGTAGCAACAGTTACGCAAGCTATGTGATTCCATTGTCCGGTGTGATCCGGGTCACATCGTTGTCGTCGCAACCTTCCTCTGCTCCCGCCCATGTCCCGCCCTACCCCGGGCCGTCGACCGGCCCTCCCCGGCTCCGCCCCCCGGTCGTCGGCCCGGCCCCTCCCCGGCTCCGCCCCCGGTCCACGCCCGGTCTTCCGCGGCCAGTGAGCGACATCGCTGATCTTTAGGCTCGATTCCGCCCGATTCGACCCTCGAATCGAGCCAAATGATCAGCGACCACGGGACATCGCTGGTCCGGTGGTTCGAGGCGTCCGTGACGGCGAGCCGTGCCTGCGGCCGGCCGGTACTGCGGGAGACCGCTGCGGCCGGCCGGTGCTGCGGGAGACCGCTGCGGCCGGTGGGCGTGGTGTGACGGAGCGGAGCAACCGGGCGGGTGCAGTGGTGATAAGCAACCCAGGTTGACGCAAGAGTCCATGTCAACTACAGTTGCTTACATGCCGGATGCCGAGATCCCCACCCCGCAGGACCCCGCTGACGGGCTGGCAGCGGTCGTCGCGTTGCGACGGCTGGCCGACCGGATGGAGAACGCCGAGGTCGAGCGGGCCATGCGAGCGGGCTGGAGCTGGTCGAACGTGGCCGAGGCTCTGGGGGTCACCCGACAGGCCGTGCACAAGAAACACGCCGCCAGGCTGATCGCCGCCGGCGTCACACTCAGGAGGCGTTGATGGTCACCAGATTCACCCGCCACGTGCGGTCCACCGTCGGCGCGGCGGAGGTCGAGGCGCGCACATCGGGATCACCCGCGGTCGAGGCCGAGCACCTGCTGCTGGCCATCTCCGCCCGCGCCGGCACCGAGGGATACCGCGTGCTCACCGCCGCCGGACTCGACCATGCCTCGATCACCGCCGCCCTGGAACGGGAGACCGAACAGAGTCTTCGAGCGGCGGGAGTGGTCCTGGAGTCCGGACGGCTGCCGCAGGCGACGGTCGACCGGTCCCGCCATCTCCGGCTCGCCGCTTCGGCGAAGGCGGCGATCGAGCGCGCGGCCCGGGCCGCCGACGGCGCCACCCAGATCCGGTCCGGGCACCTGCTGGTCGGCGTGCTCGGCGCGCAGGCCGGCACGGTGCCCCGGATGCTGGTGCTCGCCGGTGTCGACCGGGGTGGCCTCATCGAACAGGCGACCGCAGCGACCGGCGTCGACGAGGAGTAACCAGGCCACTCGGCCGCTCAGGACGAGGTCAGCAGTGACGCCAGGTGGTCCAGCCCGGTGACCGGACGATCGCAGACGAAGCCCACGGCACACGTAGGCGGCCGGCCGGCCACGGATGGCGGGCCGGTCGGCGAGCAACGGCTGACCGGTCGCGTCCGGAACACCGACAACGATCACCGATCCGCCCGGGGCACGCCGGCGGGCGACGGCCGCGAGCGCCGCCCGGTCCGAGCCACCGGGGCCGCTGACCGCGATTTGCAACGGCCCGCGGGCGGCCGCCTCGGCGACCGACAGATGCCGTCCGGCCGAACGTGGAAAACGTTCCGTGACGGCCGCTGCCGATCCGAGCGCGGCATCCGCCGCGGATCTCAATTCGGCGGACCCGGTCAGCGCGGAGGCGGTCAGCAACGCGTCGGCGATCGACGACGCCCCGGACGGGGCGGCACCGTCGGTCGGATCTCGCGGGCGGATGATCAGGCCCTGGTCGGCAGCATCGAAGAAGCCACCGTCGGTCGAGCCGAACGCCGACCGGGCGTTCTGGAGAACAGTGAGCGCCTCGGTCAGCCTGGCCGGATCGCCGGTGGCCTGATGCACGGCGAGCAGCGCCATGGCGAGATCGGCGTGATCGGCCAGCGTCGCCGGTCCGGGGCCGACCCGGCCGTGCCGCGAACTGTGCCGCAGTTCGCCGTCGACGCTGTGTACCTCGGCCAGCCGGACGACGGCGCGATCCGCGACGGCGATCCAGTCCGGTTCGCCGAGGGTGGAACCGGCGGCGGCCAGCGCCGTGATCATCAGTCCGTTGGAGCGCACCACCACGATGTCGTCGCGCGACGGCTGGGGCCTGGCCGCCCGGACGGACAGCAGGCGCTGCCGGATCCCCTCGAACGTCGCCGGGTCGCCGGGCTCGGCAACCCGGCGCAGCACCTGGCCGTCCGGCCCGTCGTGCAGACCGAAAACCCTGGCCGCCTCCTCGGCATCGTCGCCGAGGACGCCGCGCACCTCGTCGATCGTCCAGTAGTAGGTCGAACCCTCAGCGCCACCGGCCTCCGCGTCGAGCGAGGCGGCGAACAGTCCCTGGTCGGTGAGCAGCGTCGACAACACGAAACCCGCCGTAGCGCGGGCTATTGCCTCCGAGGGTGCCGAGCCGGTCAGCCGTGCGTGATGCGCGTACACGCCCAACAGCAGCGCGTTGTCCTCCGCCATCTTCTCGAAATGCGGTATGTGCCAGAACGTGTCGACGCTGTACCGGGCGAATCCGCCGCCGAGCTGGTCGAACAGACCGCCATCGGCCATCTTCGCCAGGGTGAGCGTGACCAGCTCCAACGCCTCGACACTGCCGGTGCGCTCGTGGTGGCGCAACAGGAACTCGAGCACCAGAGCAGGTGGGAACTTCGGCGCCCCACCGAATCCACCGTTCGCGAGATCGGCCTGGGCGATCACGGCAGCGGCCGCCCGATCCAGGTCTCCGGTGGTCAACGCGGTGGAAGTCAACGGAGCAGCCATGTCCCGCAACGCATCCCGGATCCGGCCGGCCGCACCCAGCACCTCGCCCCGGTTGTCCCGCCAGGCCTCGGAAAGCGCGGTCAGCAGCTGGGTGAACGACGGAAGGCCGGAGGCCGGATGCGGCGGGAAGTAGGTGCCGGCGTAGAACGGCTCGCCATCCGGGGTGAGGAACACCGTCATCGGCCAGCCGCCGGATCCGGTGAGGGCCTGGGTGGCCGTCATGTACACGGCGTCCACGTCCGGGCGTTCCTCCCGATCGACCTTGACCGGGACGAAGTTCTCATTGATCAGCGCGGCGGTCTCGGGGTCGGTGAACGACTCCCTGGCCATCACATGGCACCAGTGGCACGAGGCGTACCCGACCGAGAGCAGCACCGGGACCCCGCGACGGCGGGCCTCGGCCAGGGCCGCGTCAGACCACTGCCACCAATCGACCGGGTTGTCCGCATGCTGCAGCAGGTAGGTCGAGGTGGCGTCCTGCAGGCGATTCGGCACGGCACCCCCTCGGGTCTCCATCACCATCCTGCCCGACGGTGCGCTGCGCCCCGACGGCACGGGCCCGGCGGGACGTGCCGACCAGCCGGTCTGCCGCCGCGGACATCCCGACCACAGCCGGATACGGTCGCCGTTCAGGCGTGCGAACACCGAAATCGGGGCCGAGCGCAACAGATTCCGTTCGGCGTCGGCCGCGCTCAACCTCATCGCCCTGCAGCTGCTGTGGCTGGTCCGATCAACACGTTACCGTCATGGGCTTGATCCATGACGAGCGGCGTGGTTGGCTGGCGTCATGCCTCATGCGCATGACGGCACCCGGGAGCGGTCGTTCGCGACCGTGCGCGCCGGAGACGGATCCTTCCTGTTCCTCTCCCGACCGGCGACCGACTTCGCCGACACCGGCGGGATCGAACCGTACGAGGCGCTGGTCGAACCGCAGGATCTGGCCCGCTGGATACGCGCCGCCACCGGGCTGACGGTGCGCAGCGGCCCAGCAGATCTGGCCGACGCGCGCCGGCTGCGGGCGGCCATCTGGGAGCTCTCCTTCGCGGTACTGGCGGAACAGCCGTTGGACCCGGCGGCAATCGACACCGTCAACGACGCGGCGGCAGTTCCCGATCTCGTGCCGCAGCTCGCCGGGATGGGTACCGCCTGGTTGCCGGTAGTCTCGCCCGCCCCGGTGCTGTCCTGGGTGGCCAGGGACACCGTCGCCATGCTGGCCGGAGACCGGGCCAGGCTTCGGCAGTGCGAGGGCGTCCGCTGCGCACTGCTGTTCTACGACGACTCCCGGTCGGGTGCGCGCCGTTGGTGTGCACCCGAACGGTGCGGCGACCGGACCCGGTCCCGCGAATACCGGCGTCGGAAGTCCGGCAGCCCCGACCTTCAGGAGTGAGCACCGTGCCGCACCACACCAAGACCGTCATCACCGCAACCGATCCGCACGCGTTGGCCCGGTTCTGGGCGCTCGCGCTCGACTGGGTCGTCGAGGACCACAGCGCGTTGATCGCAGGACTGAAGGAGGGCGGCGTGATCACCGACGCCGACCTGCTCGAGTTGGACGGCGCCCAGGTGTGGAAGGACGCCGCCGCGGTCCGCAACCCCGACGACGACGTCGACGGCCGCAGCGGCATGGGACAGGGCGGCCGGGTGCTGTTCCAGCGCGGCGATGCGCCCGGGGCGCGCGAGGGCGAGCCGGGGAACGTCCGGGTGCACCTGGACATCCACGTGGGTGCGGATGCGCGCCCGGCCCACGTCGACGCTCTGCTGGCCGCCGGGGCGACGTTCCTCTGGAACGGCAACGAGGGCGGCGGCACCTGGGTCACCCTGGCCGATCCCGAAGGCAATCCGTTCTGCGTGGCCTGACCCGACGACCGGCGCCCACCGTCGGGGGCGACTACGCTCGTTGGCCAGACGACCGGAGCTGCACCCAGTGTCGGGAGGCGTCATGCACGTCAAGGATGTCCTGGCCCGCAAGGGTTCGGCGGTGACCGCGATCGGCCCGTCGACGTCGGTGCGGGAGCTGCTGGAAACCCTCGCGGAGCACAACATCGGGGCCGCCGTTGTCACCGAGGACGGTCGGACCGTCGCCGGCATCGTCAGTGAGCGGGACGTGGTGCGGGCCCTCGCCGGCCGGGGCGCCGACCTGCTGGCGGCGCCGGTGTCGGAGATCATGACCGCCGACGTCCACACCTGCGGGCTCGACGACGAGATCCGCGCCCTGGCCAAGGTGATGACCGAACGGCGGTTCCGGCACATGCCGGTGGTGGTCGACGGCACGCTGGCCGGCATCGTCACCATCGGCGACATCGTCAAGCACCGGATCGACGAACTCGAGACGGCCCAGGACCAGCTGGTGGGCTACATCAACAGCTGAAGCCGGGCCCCGTCAGGGACGCGGGTGCTCGTCTCCACCGTCACCGGCGCTCCCGGTGGCGGAGCTCTGGTCCGCGGGTCCGATCTCCGGCTCCACCGCGCCGCCCACCGCCGTCCGGGCCAGATCGGCCTCAGCGGCTCGCGGCCTCGGCGGCCTCGATCCGGGCCAGCTCCTCGGGGTCGAACGATGCCGGCACCTTCTTCAGGTTCCGGTTCATCGACTTGATCAGGAAGAACACCGCGATCCCGAGCAGCAGGATGATGAGCAGCCCGATCGGCGCGGCCTTGCCCCATTCCGGGCCCTTGCCCGCCGGGATGTCGGTGGGCGCCGCCAGCAGGATGGCGCCGAGCTGCTCTCTCATGGCGACACCGTCTCCCGCACCCCGGCGAACAGGTCGTCCTCGGGGAGCGGGGTGTCGACCAGGCTGCGGGCGAGCTCGTAGTCCTCGGTGCCCCACACCTCGGCCTCCACATCCCGGGGCACCGAGAACCAGTGCGAATCCGGGTCGATCTGGGTGGCGTGGGCGAGTAGCGCGTTGTCGCGGAACTCGAAGTAGTCGGCCACCGGCACCCGGGTGGTGGTGCGCTCGCCCGGATCGGGCCGGTCGCTGCCCTTGAACCGCTCGATCCACTCGTCGTACGGGCCGGTGCCGGTGCGCTCCCGGACCGCCTCGTTGATGGCCATGATCTTCCCGCGGGAAAAGCCGACGTTGTAGTAGAGCTTCAGCGGCTGCCAGGGCTCACCGGCATCGGGGAACGCCTCCGGATCCCCGGCCGCCTCGAACGCCGCCACCGACACCACATGGCACCGGATGTGGTCCGGGTGGGGGTAACCGCCGTTCTCGTCGTAGGTCGTCATCACCTGCGGACGGAAGGCGCGCACCAGCCGGACCAGCGCCTCGGTCTCGACCTGGGGATCCAGATCGCCGAAGCAGCCCGGCGGTAGCTCCCAGGTACTCGGATCGCCCTCGTGGTAGCCGGAGTCCTCATAACCCAACCAGGCGTGGGCGACGCCGAGGATCTGCGCAGCACGGGCCATCTCGCTCTGCCGCAGCTGCGGGATGTCCAGGTCGCCGACCTGAAAGCTGGGATTGAGGATGTCGCCGCGCTCGCCGCCGGTGCAGGAGACCACCATGACGCCGACGCCGTCCGCCGAGTACTTGGCCAGCGTCGCCGCGCCCTTGCTCGACTCATCGTCGGGATGGGCGTGTACGGCCATCAGCCGCAGCGGGGCGGCGACCGCTGCCGCCGTCCGCTCCTCGGCCGCAGCCAGCAGCTCCGTCAGATCGTGGGCGATGCGCTCGTTCAAGCTCTCAGTCACCGTGCCAGTGTCCCTTCCGACCCGCCCGACACCTCCGGGCAGCTCCATTCTCCCCCGGCGCGCCGACATCCCCGAAACAGCCTCGCCGCGGGCGCCCGGTGCCCTGCTCTGCGCTCGCCGTCCAGAGCGAAAGGCGGCCCTCGCGCGCCGCCTCCCACCTGCAGCGGAGTAGCGAATCGGGTGGGATCGACGGCGCTGCGTGTTACCCTCGTGGCAGACGATGCGGCTCCTGATAGGGGCCGCTGACGTATTTCCTGCGAAGTTCGGGCTGGTCAGGCTGCCCGGCTCCGCAACATCTGTTCCACATCACGTGCGTCCGACGGTCCGGCAACGCGCAGCGCGACCCGGGTCGCGTCTCTGCACATCCGGACCACGCCGTACCGATCCCGGTCCGGCCATATGAGAAGTGAGGAGTTGCCATGACCACCTCGACCTGGCTCACCCAGGAAGCTCACGACCGGCTCAAGGCCGAGCTCGATGAGTTGGTCGCCCAGCGTCCCGTGATCGCCGCGGAGATCAACGAGCGCCGCGAGGAGGGCGACCTCAAGGAGAACGGTGGTTACCACGCCGCCCGTGAGGAGCAGAGCAAGCAGGAGGCCCGCATCCGGTCCCTGCAGGAGCTGCTCCGCGAGGCGCAGGTGGGCATCCGGCCGGCCGACGACGGCGTCGTCGAGCAAGGCATGGTCGTCACGGTCAACTACGACGGCGACGACGACGACCAGGAGACCTTCCTGCTCGGCTCCCGGGAGGAAGGCGTGCACGGCACGCTGCAGGTCTACTCGCCGCAGTCGCCGCTCGGCCAGGCCATCAGCGGCGCGTCCAAGGGCGAGTCCCGCGAGTACCACCTGCCCAACGGGCGCACTCAGAAGGTCACCATCCTGGAGGCCAAGCCCTTCACCGGCTGACCGCACCAGGGCAACCCGCAGCCGACAACGGCCGCGCCTCCGGATCCGGAGGCGCGGCCGTTTGCTCGTGCTGTGGCCGTCTGTGCTGCTACGCGTGGTGGCGGATCCGGTGCCCGGCCGCCTCGATCTGTGCGACCAACTCGTCCCGGTGCTCGGGTCCGCGGCACTCCAGCCGCAGATTGACCTCGACGTCACCGAGCGGCAGCCCACTGCCCAGCCGCGACTGTTCGAGGTCGACGACGCTCGCGCCCAGTTCGCCGACCAGGGACAACAGCTGCGCCAGCGATCCCGGCCGGTCGGAGATCTCGATCCGCAGGGTGAGGAACCGGCCCGCGGCCACCAGCCCGTGCTCGGTGACGTGCAGCAGCAACAGCGGATCGATGTTGCCGCCGGAGAGCACCGCAACCACCGGCGGCGTGAACCGTTGCGGTTCGGAGAGGATGGCCGCTACCGCCGCCACCCCGGCGGCCTCGACCACCAACTTCGCCCGCTCCAGCAGCAGCAGCATGGCCCGGCCGATCTGGTCCTCGGTCACCGTCACCACATCGTCGACCATGGTGCTGACATGCTCGTAGGTGAGCGCCGTCGGTTCACCGACCGCGATGCCGTCGGCCAGCGTGGACATCTGGTACAGGCGTACTGGATGGCCGGCCTCCAACGAGTCCGGCCAGGCGGCCGCCTCGGCGGCCTGGACTCCGACGATCTTCACGTCCGGACGCAAAGAGGTCACCGCCGCCGCGATGCCGCTGAGCAGACCGCCGCCGCCCAGGGCGACAACGATGGTCGCTACGTCCGGCACCTGCTCGAGGATCTCCAGGCCCACCGTTCCCTGCCCGCGCAGGATGTCGGGGTGGTCGAAGGGATGCACCAGCACCGCGCCGGTCTCGGCCGCATAGGCCCGGGCGTGGACCAGGGCCTCGTCGAGGGTCTCGCCGATCAGATGGACGTCGGCGCCGTAGGCCCTGGTGGCCGCGAGCTTGGCGATGGACGCGCCGATCGGCATGTACACCCGGGCGGTGATGCCCAGCAGGGCTGCCGCGTACGCCACCCCCTGGGCGTGGTTGCCGGCACTGGCGGCGACCACTCCGTGCACGCGTTCCTCGGCGCTGAGCCGGGAGATCCGGGTGTACGCCCCGCGGATCTTGAACGATCCGGTGCGCTGCAGGTTCTCGCACTTGAGGTAGACCGGCCCGCCGACCAGCGTCTCCAACGGCCGGGACGACTCCATCGGGGTGTACCGCACCACCGGACGCAGCAGTTCGGCCGCCGCCCGGATCTCCTCGATGGTGACGTGGGGCATGCCAGGCATCCTGCCAGCAAGCCGGGGGTGGCCGCCCGGTCGGTGCCGACCTCCTCAGCCGGTCGGGTAGGTCTCCGGGGCCAACACCGCTGCCGCGGCACCGATCAGCGCGCTGTCGGCGCCCAGCAAGGCGGGCACGGTGCGCGGCAGCTGGGCATAACCGAGGGCGGCGTACCGCGCGTACCCGTCGCCGATGGCGTCGAACAACAGGCTGCCGCCGGCCGCCGCGACCGGACCGCCGATCACCACCACGTCAAGGTCGAGCAGGGTGACGGCGCCGGCAACGGCCATCCCCACTGCTTCCCCGGCCCGGCGGAACGTCGCCAGGGCCACCGGTTCGCCGCGTTGGGCCGCCTCGGCCACCCCGGCCGCTGTCACTGTCGGATCCGGGTGGCCGTGGGAGCGCGCCCAGGTCGAGATCGCCGGCGCTCCGGCCACCATTTCCAGGCAGCCCCGACCTCCGCAGTAGCACCGCGGGCCGAACGGATCGACGCTGACATGCCCGATGTGGCCGGCGTTGCCGGTGGTGCCGTTGACCAGCCGGCCGTCCACCAGCACGCCGCCACCGACCGCGTCGCCGAGCATGACGCCGAGGACGTTGCGTCGGCCGCGGGCGGCACCGCGCCAATGTTCGCCGATGGTCACCGCCAGCGGCTCGGTCAGGGTCCGGATCGGCAGGGCGAACCGGCCGATCAGGGTGTCCCGCAACGGGAAAGCCTTCCAGGCAGCCAGCCCGGAGGGAGTGACGGTACCGGCGTCCCGGTCCAGCCGACCGGCGACGCTGACGCCGATCCCCGGGAGGGCCCTGACCCGGTCCGGCTCGACCCCGGCCGCATGCAGCACGCTGTCCAGTACCGCGCCGACCACCCGCAGCAGCTCGCCCGCGTCCGCCCCGGCGGACACCGGAACTCGTTGGGCGGACACCACTTCGCCCAGCCGGGTGACCAGCCCGGCGGAGATCCGGCCGTCCTCCAGCGCCAGCGACAGCGCGCACGACGACAGCAACAGCGGCGGTGCATCCGCTCCGTCATCGACGTCGTACCCGGCCGGCATCATCACAGAAGTGTGCCGCACCCGGCGGTCTCGGCGCGGGTGTTTGCCCAGGTTGCTCAGGCCAGTGCGTCCGTCAGGTCGGCGAGCAGGTCCTCGACGTCCTCGATGCCCACCGAGAGCCGGATCAGGTCGGCGGGAACCTCCAGTTGCGAGCCGGCGACACTGGCGTGGGTCATCAGTCCGGGGTGCTCGATGAGCGACTCGACCCCGCCCAACGACTCGGCCAGGGTGAACAGCCGGGTGCGGGAGCAGACCTTGACCGCCTCCTCCAGTCCGCCGACCACGGTGAACGAGACCATCCCGCCGAAGCGCAGCATCTGTCCGGCCGCGATGTCGTGCCCAGGGTGCCCGGGCAGACCCGGGTAGTACACAGTGCCCACCTTGGGGTGCTCGACCAGCAGATCGGCGACCGCCTCGGCGTTGTCGCAGTGCCGGTCCATCCGCACGCCCAGGGTCTTCACGCCGCGCAGGGAGAGCCACGCGTCGAACGGTCCGGCGATGGCGCCCATCGACTTGGCGTGGAACGCCAGGGCCTCACCCAGCTCCGGATCGGCGGTCACCAGTGCGCCACCGATCACGTCGGAGTGCCCGCCGATGTACTTGGTGGTGGAGTGCAGCACCACCGCGGCTCCCAGGGCCAGTGGCTGCTGCAGGTACGGGGAGGCGAAGGTGTTGTCCACCAACAATTTTGCGTCAGCTTCATGGGCGATCTCGGCCAGCCCGGCGATGTCGGCAATCCCGAGCAACGGATTCGTCGGAGTCTCGCACCAGATCAGCCGGGTGGACGGTCGGATAGCGGCCCGGACGGCATCGAGGTCGGCGAGCGGCACCGTCGTGTACTCCAGCCCCCATGGGACACCGATCTTGTCGATCAACCGGAACGTCCCGCCGTAGGCGTCGTCGGGCAGGATCAGGTGGTCGCCGGGCTTCAGAACGGCCCGGATCAGGGCGTCCGAGGCGGCCATGCCCGAGGCGAAGGCATGCCCGGTTCGGCCACCCTCGAGGCTGGCCAGTGCCTGTTCCAGCGCGGTGCGGGTCGGGTTGCCGGCGCGGGAGTAGTCGTACCCGGCCTTGGTCTCACCGACCACATCCTGCGCGAACGTGGAGGTCTGATAGATCGGCACGACCACCGCACCGGTCCGTGGATCCGGGTCCTGTCCGGCGTGGATAGCCCTGGTGTTGAAGCCGTCGTCGGCCGGAGAGGTCATGGTCGCCAGGGTAGTGCGACCGGTTCCGGTCCGACTGCAGACCTCAGGTACCCGGATAGAACGTCGCCGTCGCCGACGTCGGTGGCTGCATCCCCGGCGGCAACGGCCGGGCCACCCGCCGCACCCAGCGCCCGGTGGCCGGCAGCACGGCCGCGACGAACACGACCACTCCGCCCCAGTACAGCAGCCACTGCTCGACCGGCGCACTCGGCGCGTTCCAGTCGTAGAGGTACTGGGCGAGCGCCGTGGTCGCGATCGAGACCAGCGCACCGAATGCGACCATGCCACGACCCCTGCGGAAGATCAGCAACAGCGCGCCGACCACCATCAGCAGCACAGCGATCGACCAGCCGACGGTCGGCACCACCAGGCTCGGCGGCAACGATGCCTTGGCATCATTGAGATCGATCATCTCGCGGATTCCGTCGTACGCGGCCTGGCCGAGGACCCATGAGGTGATGCCCGCCGTCACCGCGGTGAGACCGGCGCCGAGGGCCGCAGCCAGGTCGTCCTGCTGGGCGGCCTCGTACGGGGCCGGCAGGTAGGTCATGACCGCCTCCTGGTAGCGCAGATGCCCAGATCGCGCCGTTGACGCCAGTGTAGGCGGGCCGGCAGTCGGCAGTGGGGCCTATCGTCCCGGGCGTGACGACTTCCGATCCGGCCTCGCCGGCCACCGTCGGACCGGACCCCACCGCGGCCCGGTACCGGGCCCCATCCTGGGCCCCGTTCGCTGCCGCCGGTGTCACGGTGCTGCTCTGGGCGTCCGCGTTCGTGGGGATCCGGTCGGCGGGCACCTATTTCGATCCGGGAGCCCTGGCCCTGGGCCGGCTGGTGGTCGCAGCGGTGGTGCTCGGGGTGTTGGTGGCCCTGCGCCGGGAGCCGCTGCCGCGCGGTCGGGACTGGTGGCTGATCCTCGCGGTCGGCGTGCTGTGGCTGGGCGTGTACAACGTTGCGCTGAACGCCGGCGAGCAGGTACTGGACGCCGGCACCGCGGCCATGGTGGTGGGCATCGGGCCGATCTTCATCGCGCTGCTGGCCGGTTGGCTCCTCCGCGAGGGCTTCCCGCGATTCCTGGTGCTCGGCCTCGGGGTGGCCTTCGCCGGGTCGGTGGTGGTGGGCTGGTCCATCTCACAGGGCGGCTCGACCCCGTTGCGCGGTGTGCTGCTGTGCGTGCTGGCGGCTGCCACCTATGCGGGTGGGGTGGTAGCCCAGAAGCCCGCGTTGAAGCGGGTGTCGGCTCTGCAGATCACCTTCCTTGGGTGCGTCATCGGCGGTCTGTGCTGCCTGCCGTGGGCCGGCACCCTGGTCCGTCAGGTCGGCGCCGCCCCGGCCGGGGCGCTCTGGACGCTGGTCTACCTCGGGGTGTTCCCGACCGCCATCGCGTTCACCACCTGGGCCTACGCGCTCCGGCACACGTCGGCCGGCCGGATGGGTGCGACCACCTATGTGGTGCCGGCGTTGGTGGTGCTGCTGGCCTGGCTGCTGCTGGACGAGGTGCCCCCGCTCGGTGCGGTCATCGGTGGCGCATTGTGCCTGGTCGGGGTGGGCATCTCACGCCGGCGGTGAGTCCGCGCGCCTTGCCGGCCCCGGACCAACGGTCCGGGGCCGGCGCAGAGTGATGCAGGTGGGATGCCCGCGAGGTCCTACTTGACGACCAGAGAAACGCCCCCGACCGTGGCGCTGAGCAGGTGCCCGTCCGAGGCCCGGTAGTTGAAGTGGTCGGTGCCGACGAAACCCTTCTTGGGCGTGTAGACGAAACTGCCGGTGGCGGATTTCTTGGTCAGCGTCCCGTGGGCCGGTGCGCCCCAGGCTCCGACCGAGAGCGCGTCCTTGTCGACATCGGTGTCGTTCTTCAGCAGACCCGGTGCCTTGACGGTGACGGCGCCGTTCTTCGGTACACCGAAGGTGTCGTTGTGGGCGACCGGCCGGTGGTTGGCCAGCACGGTGATGGTGACGGTGGCCGGCGCGCTGTACTGCAGGCCGTTGCCCTTGAGGTAGTAGCTGAACGTGTCGGTGCCGTGGAACCCGGCCTTCGGCACGTAGGTGAACCCACCGGTCGTCAGCAGGTAGGTCACCTGACCGTGCGCCGGGCCCTGCTTCAGGCCCATCACCACCAGCGGGTTCTTACCCGCGTCGGTGTCGTTCTTGACCAGGCCCGGCGCGGCGACCGTCAGGGTGGTGTCCTGCTTGGTGACGAAGGCGTCGTTGTGGGTGATCGGAATGGACTGCGTCACCTGGATGTGGATGGTCGCCTTGGCGCTCACTGTGGCGCCGGATCGCGCCTGGTAGGTGAACGAGTCGGTGCCCTTGAAACCTGGGTTCGGACGGTAACTGAAGTGCCCGTCGACATCCATGTCCAGCAATGCGCCATGGGTCGGCCAGCTGTCGACCGCATCCAAGGTCACCGGCGCTCCGAAGGGATCGCTGTCATTGACCAGCACCCCGGGTGCGCCCACCGCGAGGGTGGAACCTTGGACGACCGAGTAGAAGTCGTCGTGCGCGGTGGGCGGGGTGTTGGCCGGCAGCACATGGATCGTCACCGTGGCGACCGAGTCGCTGTGGTCGGTACCGTCCCAGTCCCGGTAGGTGAAGGTGTCGTCGCCGGTGAAGCCGGCGTACGGGGAGTAGTTGAACGCCCCGTTGCTCCAGACACCGTTCAGCACGCCGCCGGTCGGATCGTCCACCATGGCGAGCGAGAGCACGTCGCCATCGAAGTCGTTGTCGTTGGCCAGCACTCCCGGTGCCGGGATGGACAGCCAGCCGCCCTGCTTCATGGTGAATTCGTCGTTGCTCGGATCCGGCTTGGTGTTGTCCAGGTGCACCTGCGGCGACGACGGAGTAGCCGCCTGCGCCACCCCTGGCAGCACCGCGCCGGTGATGGCCAGGGCCGCGGCCATGGCGGTCAGGAACGTCAGGTGCAGGCCGACGCCGTACTTCGCGGGGTGGTCCGCTCCGTCGTACGGTCCGGGACTGCGGAGTGTGCGGCGAGTGGCTTCCCGGCCCTGCGACCGGGTTGACCTCATGCGGGTTGACACTGTTGAACCTCTTTCATCTGGCAAGGAGGGCCGGCCGGGACCGGGTGGTGCCGGAGAACCGGCGGTGAAATCCCTCGTTCGGGCCCGGGATTCGGGCTCGCCATGACAGTGCTGCGTGCCCCGTGGGAGCACCTGAGCACCGACTACTCAACTTCCCGCGGCGGACTACCCACCCGGCCCTAGAATGCCCAGCAGCCGACCCGGTGGCCCGGGTCGGCGGTCCGGTGGGACGGGCGCCATCCGTGCCGAATTGCGACCCGACTTCGTCGATCCGACTGGGAGCAGCCCGTGAGTGCTGTCGATGCGGGAGCGGCGCGGAGCCGGTCCGACCCGGACGACCGGTGGCCGTTGATCGGACGCGACGAGTTGATCGGTGAGATCGTCCGTGCGTCGGGCGCCGCAGTGGTGCTGCGGGGACCGTCCGGGGTCGGCAAGACCAGGGTGGCCCAGGCGGTGGTGGCCAGGCTGGCGGCGGCCGGCTGGGCGAGCCAGACCCTTTCCGGTGGTACCAGTTTCGCCGGCCTGCCGCTGGCCGGGATCGCCCCGCTGTTCGCCGGCGCCGACCCGGATCTGACCGCACTCTCGGAGAATCCGCTGGCCCTGGCGGAGTACACCCTCGCGCGGACGGCCGAGTTGGCCCGGGGCCGGCGCATGGTGTTCCTGGTCGACGACATCTCGCTGATGGATGCTCTTTCGCTCACTCTGCTGACCCAGCTGGTGCACACCGGGACGATCACCATGATCGCCACGCTGCGCGCCGGCGACCCGGTGCCGGATCCGATCCTGGCGATGTGGACGGGGGACGCGGCCCGCAGCTTCGAGGTGCGGCCGTTCCGGCCACAGGACTCCCAGCAGATGGCGACGGCGGCGCTGGGCGGTGAGGTGGCCCAGCGCGCGGTCGCCCAACTGCACGCCGCTTCGGACGGGAACCCGCTCTTCCTGCGCGAGCTGATCCTCGGCGCCGTCGACGCCGGCATGCTGGCCGAGCGCGCCGGCGTCTGGCAGCTGATGGGCGCGCCGGTGGCGACACCCGCCCTGCGCGACCTGATCATGTCGAGGATCCGCCACCTCGACCCCGCTGTTCGGGACGTGCTGGATCGGATCGCCCTGTGCCAGCCGCTGCCGATCGACGAGCTGCACGCGACCGGGGCCCGGTCCGCACTCGGCGACCTCGAGATCGCCGGACTGGTGGCGATCAGCCGCACCTCGATGGGACCGGCAGCCTCCCTTTCGCACCCGCAGTACGTGGCGGCCGTTGTCGCGTCGTTGCCCCAACTGCGCGCGATGGACCTGCTGCTGGAACAGGCGGACATCGCGACGGCCAAGAACCGGCAGCCGCTGGACGCGGTCCGCGCGGCCACCTGGCGGCTGCAGGCCGGTCATCCGTCGGATCCCGACCTGCTGGTCGGGGCGGCCCGGTTCGCCAGGCTGGCCAACGACTTCGCCGAAACCGCCCGGTTGACCCAGGCCGCCGTCGACGCCGGCTCCGATCGCGCCGACGTGCACCTGATGCACGCCGACGCGCTGCGCGCGCTGGGTCGGACCGACGAGGCGATGGCCGCGTTGGACCGGGCCTCGGCGGCCGATGCCTCGAGCCCCGGCTCGTCGGAGCTGACCACCGAGATCGCCACCACCATCGCGCTCACCCACGCCGACCGGGCCATGGGCATCAGTCGCGGGCTGGAACACCTCGACGAGGCCCTGCGGCGGCTACCCGGCCAGGCGGAGGCGATCGCGCTGACCAGGTCGGTGCTGTTGCTGTACAACGGACTCGCAGACCTGGCCGTCGCCGAGATCGATGCAGTGCGCGGGGCGGCAGTCGCCGGCCGCACCGCGCACGACGAGGCCCGGGTCGCCATGGCCGCGGCGATTCCGCTGGCCTCGGTGGGTCGGGCCACCGAGGCGCTCGCGGCCGCCGGCACCGCGGTCGGGTACGCCCGGAACCCCGCCAACGGCCGGGGCGCGATCACGGCAAGGGCCGCATTGTTCGTGCAGGCTTCCGCGCTCATCCGGACCGGCGACGTCCACCGGGCCCGTGACACCGCCACCGAGGCGCTGCAGGAGGCGATCGAGCACGACGACGAGATCGCCACCCGGCACGCCGAACTGACTCTGGGACACTGCTTCTCGGAGATCGGTCGGTTGCGGACCGCCGGACGCTGGTTCCGGGACGCGGTCAGCGGAGCCGAGGCCAAGGGGCCGAACAGCTTTCGTGGTCCGGCGCTCGGAGGGCTGGCCCTCACCATGATCTGGCGCGGCGACTCGACCGGGGCCCGCGCGGTGCTGGCCCGGCAGAGCCCGGAGGTCGCCGCCTGGGACATCTCGACGATCCTCGGCGAGGCGTGGCTCGACTGCGAGGCCGGCCGGTCCACCGCGGCGATCCCCCGACTCCTGCTGCACGCGAACGGCTATCAGCAGACCGGGTACTCCTACATCGCCGGCTGGTTCCTCTTCAACGTGGCCAGGCTCGGGCACGCCGCCGAGGTCGCCGATCCGTTGGCGGAGCTCGCTGCCCGGGGCGACAGTCCGCTGTTCGCGGCCCGGTCGGCGCATGCCGTGGCCCTGGCCGCCGCGGACCCCGAGGGCCTGGTCACGGTCGGCGAGCAGTGGGAACGCCTGGGCAGCATGATCTATGCGGCCGAGGGCTACGCCGGTGCCGCGCAGCTCGCCACCGCCCGGCAGGACGCCAGGGGGGCGGCCAGACTCCGCCAGCGGGCCGAGCAGCTCGTCGGCCGGTGCGAGGGCGTGGCCACCCCGGCGTTGCGGTTCGCCACCAGCGCCGTGGCCCTGACCGCCAGAGAGCGGCAGATCGCCGGGCTGGCCCGGAACGGGATGAGCAGCAGGGAGATCGCGACAACCCTGGTGCTGTCGGTCCGGACCGTCGACAACCACCTGCAGTCGGCCTACGCCAAGCTGGGGGTCAGCAGCCGGTCGGAACTGGTGGGTATCGACTGAACCTCAGGGCATCTCGACCGGATGCGCGGTGACGATGTCATTCCGGACGGGGCGGATCCGGTCGATCAGCCCGTCCACCGCCGACCCTTCCATGCCCACGTCGATCAGCGCCGAGGCGAGATGGCCGAGCATCGCGTCGAACGCGGCGTCGGTGATAGCCAGTCCGGCGTGGGCCGCCCCCAGGGACCTGCCGCTGAAGGTGTCCGGCCCGCCGAGGGTCATCGCGAGGAAGGCCCGCTGGTGTGCCTTGAGCCGCGCCAGGTCGACTCCGGCGAACCATGGTGCGAGCACCGGATCGGCGGTCGCCCGGTTGTAGAGGACCGCCACGGCCGCCTTCAGCCTGCCGTCGTCGCCGGTCACCACGTCACCCGGCCAGGAAGGCGAGCAGGTCGGCCCGGGTGAGCACCCCTGCGGGTTTGCCGTCGTCGACCACCATGACGGCATCGACGCTCTCCAGTTCGTGCCGCGCGGTGTCGATCGTCTCACCGGAGCCGACCAGCGGGAACGGCGGATTCATGTGCGCCGAGACCGCATCGGCCAACGACGCCCGGCCGGTGAACAGCGCGTCCAGCAGCGCCCGCTCGGACACCGACCCGACCACCTCCCCGGCCATCACCGGTGGCTCGGCGTTGACCACCGGCATCTGCGACACGCTGTACTCGTGCAGGATCTCCACCGCGTCCCGGACCGTCTCGTTCGGGTGGGTGTGCACCAGATCGGGCAGCCGGCCGCTCTTGCCCCGCAGCACGTCGCCGACGGTCTTCCGGCCGCCCTGGTCGAGGAATCCGTACGAGGCCATCCACGGGTCGGAGAAGATCTTCGACAGGTACCCGCGGCCGCCGTCGGGGAGCAGGACCACCAGCACGTCGTCCTCGGTCAGCTCGGCCGCCACCTTCAGCGCCGCGGCCACCGCCATTCCGCAGGAACCGCCGACGAGCAGGCCCTCCTCCCGGGCCAGCCGCCGGGTGATCTCGAACGACTCGGCGTCCGAGATCGCCACGATCCGGTCGGTGACGGTGCGGTCGTAGGCGTCCGGCCAGAAGTCCTCACCGACCCCTTCCACCAGGTACGGCCGACCGGTGCCGCCGGAATACACCGAGCCCTCCGGATCGGCGCCGATCACCTGGACCCGGCCGTCCGATGCCTCCTTCAGGTAGCGGCCGGTGCCGGAGATGGTGCCGCCGGTGCCGACTCCGGCCACGAAGTGGGTGACCCGCCCGTCGGTGTCCGACCACACCTCCGGCCCGGTCGACTCGTAGTGGCTGGCCGGGTTGTTCGGGTTGGCGTACTGGTTGGGCTTCCACGCTCCCGGGAGCTCCCGGGTGAGCCGGTCGGAAACGGAGTAGTACGAGCTGGGATCCTCGGGCGCCACCGAGGTCGGGCAGACCACCACCTCGGCACCATAGGCGCGCAGGACGTTGCGCTTGTCCTCGCTGACCTTGTCCGGGCAGACGAACACGCACCGGTAACCGCGCTGCTGGGCCACCAGGGCCAGCCCGACACCGGTGTTCCCACTGGTCGGCTCGACGATGGTGCCACCGGGCTGCAGTTCGCCCGACTGCTCGGCCGCGGTGATCATCTTCAGCGCGATGCGGTCCTTCACCGAGCCGCCCGGATTGACGTACTCGATCTTCGCCAGCACCAGCGGACGCAGCCCCGCGGTCAGGGCGCTCAGCTTGACCAGCGGGGTCCCTCCGACCAGGTCGACAACAGACTCGGCGTAGCGCACGTGGCACCTTCCTCGGCGGATCGTTCCGAAACCGTGACGATCTGGGGTCGTATCAGCGGAATCCCGGACAGGTCCTTGAGGTTATCGGTTGCGGCAGTCACCATCGGTGCCGCAGTAGGAGGTGGCCATGACCCGGGGTGGATCAGCAACGCGCGGCGTGGGGCGACAGGGCCTGGGCACGCCGGGCGCGGCCACGGCGGCCAGGCTCAGCGGCCACGCGGTGATGCTCGCCGCCTACGGGATCGGCCTGTTCGCCGGAATGGGCAGCGCGACCTATTACACCCTGCGCAAACAGGCGAACCTGACGACCAGGGTGATCGAGGCCGCGGCCCTGGAGATGGCCAGGGCCCAGAACCAGATCGGACCGGAGGTCACCGACCCCGTCAACCTGATCCCGCCGCAGGGCGACGGGGTCTACCTGCCGTCGGGTGAACGGTTGCCGGCCGAGGCCGGCCGGGAACATGCGATAACGCTCGGGATGCTCGGCGACTCCACCTCGGTCGGGTACGGCACCAGCACACCCGACGAACTGCCCGGCGTCATGCTGGCTCGCGGGTTGGCCGAGCAGACCGGTCGCCCGGTGCGGCTGATCACCCGCGGCGTCAGCGGCTCCGGGGCCGCCGACCTGCCCCGGCAGCTCGCCGAGACGCTGCCCGACGCCCCCGATGTCGTGGTCATCTGTACCGGCGGGAACGACGTCCGGGACAGCATCCCGCCGCAGCGGTCCGCCGCCCAACTCGGCGCCGTGGTCGCCGCGCTGCGGGCCCAGAACATCCCGGTCGTGGTCGGCACCTGCCCGGACTTCGGCGTCATCAGCCCCATCCCGCAGCCGCTGCGCACCTTTGTGCGGACCTGGTCGCGGCGCTTGGCGTCGCTGCAGGAACGGGCGGTGACCGCCGCCGGCGGCCGCGCGGTGATGATCGGCCGGTTGGTGTCGCCGGAGTTCATCGGTCGCCCCGACCTGTTCTCACCCGATCGCTTCCACCCGTCCGGCGCCGGGTATGCCCGAGCGGTCGCGGCGCTGCTGCCGGCTGTGGTCGGCGAGCTGGAGGCCGACCACAGCGCCGCTGCGGCCGACGGACTGCTGCGGGCCTGAGCCCGCAGCCGGTCGACCGTTCGCGTCCTGCGCACGGGGAGCAACAGCTCATGTCGTGCGGGTACGTGCAGCAGGTCAGCCGGTGCCGAGGCGTTGCGCCACCGGCCCGAGGACCCGGTCGATGTCCGCCGGCGTCGCGCCGCATCGTTCCGCGTCGCGCAGGAGCACCTCCAGCTGGTCGGCCAGCGCACTCGGGTGCAGGGCCGGCACCACTCTGGTCGGCTCCTCGGCGGCGGCCGACGCCAGGTCGGCGAGCGCCTGCAGCGCCGCCCGGATGGCCGCGACCCGCTCCGCCGACCAGGACGACAACGGCCGGGCCCGCAGCCGGCGCAGGATGTCGCCGGGCCGCGGGTCCGGCCGCGAGGGGGTCTCGGTCACGTCCAGCACCGTATGCCGGGCGGATCTCGGAGCGGACCCGACGGTCAGTCGCGCAGGTAACTCAGCAGCTGCAGGATCTCGATGTACAACCAGACCAGGGTGACCATCAGGCCGAATGAGAAGTACCAGGCGGACTTCGCCGGGACGCCCATCTTGATGGCCTTGTCGATGGCGTCGAAGTCCAACATGAAGCTGAACGCCGCGATGGCGATGCAGACGATGGAGAACACGATCGCCAGCCCGCTGCCGTCACGCAGGTGCATGTTGGCCCCGAACAGCCCGGCGACCAGGTTGAACAGCATCAGGATGACGACGCCGATCATGGCGCCGACCAGCATCTTGGTGAACTTGGGTGTCACCCGGATGGCACCGGTCTTGTAGACCACCAGCATCCCGACGAAGACGCCGAGGGTGGCGATGATCGCCTGCACGGCGATGCCGCTGTACTGCTCGTTGAACATGCCGGTGATGGCGCCCAGCAGCACGCCCTCGGTGGCGGCGTAGCCCAGGATCAAGGCGGGGTTGGTGCTCTGCTTGAAGATGACCACCATGGACAGCACGAACGCCACGATCAGGGCCGGGATGGCCAGGGCGTACCACTGCATGTACGCGGTGATGCCGCCGGCGACGACGGCGACGCCCAGCACCGTCGCGGTCTTGGTGACGACGTCGTCCAGGGTCAGGTAACGGTCGCCGGTGACCGGCGGCGTGTACGACGGCTGGTTGTACATCTGCTGCAGGGTGTCGGCGCTGGGTGCGTCCCCGCGTTGCGCGCCGACGACCTTGTTCATGTCGCGGAAGGCGGGGTTGCTGCTGTTCACGGTGAGGTCCTCCTGGGCCGGTGTACTCCTGGTTCGGAAGCTGCCCGACTGTCGGCCCCTCGGCGGGGCGTCAGGAAGCGTCCATCGGAAGAACGCCTGCGATCAGGGGGAAGTTCCCGGACCGCGACGAGCGGGGTTGGCCGGCATCGCACCGGGCCGGACGATCGGGCCGATCACGGGCTGCGGGTGCGCCAGGTCCGGCGGACGGTCCGGGCGTCCCGGGTGAGCGAGCTGCCGACCAGGACGCCGAGCGCGATCGCGAAGAGGGCGATCACCGTGGATGCGACGTCTTGGGCGCCGAGCCCGGTCGCCAGCTGGGAGAGCCCGCGCAGACCGAGCGCGCCGGGCACCAGGATCCAGAACGCGGGCAACAGCAGCACGGCCGCCGGAGGCGCGTTGCGTAGCCGCGCGAGGATCTCGGACAGCGGCACGATCACCAGTCCGCCCACGAAACCCGAGAGCAGCGGCCCGAGCAGCGCAGCGCCGAGGGCCTGCGCGCCGTATGCCGCGTACAACGCGACCAGCAGATAGACCAGTGAGCCGCGTGGGGCCGACGAGTACAGCAGGAATCCGACGGCGACGATCGCGACCCCCAGCCACGGCGCCCACGTTCCCAACAACGCGGTGCCGGTGCCCCGCGGCGGCGTCCCGGCCAGACCCAATCCGACCAGGATGCCGAAGGTGAGCAGCAGCAGTTGCGCGATCCCCCAGACCATCCGGCTGGCGCCGGCGACCATCTGATCGGTGGTGAGTTCGATGGTCGCGAGCGTCAATGCGGCGCCGGGCAGGAGGCTGACCAGCGGCGGCGCGAGCAGCCGGAAGGTGTCGACGTCGGTCAGCGGCGCGACCAGCCGCACAGCAAGAATGGTGACCAGCGTGGCGGCCACCACCGGTAGCGCCACCGCCAGCGTCGGCCACCTTCGGGCGGCCAACACCAGCACCGCCACCAGTGCCCCGAGCACCGCGTAGGCGGGCAGGGCGTACAGCTGCGGCCCGATCACCAGGCCGATGCCGACGCTGAGCACCATGTGGCCGACGATCGTCCAGCCGGGCCCGAACCGCGGGCGGGTGCGCAATGCCCGCTCCAGCAGCATCAACCCCTCGGCGGGGGTGACGGCGGCCCGCTGCAGCAGCACCACCACCTTGTTGACCTCGGCGACCTGGTCCAGCAGCAGCGGGCGGTTCGGCGCCGGGACCAGATCGACCTGCGAAGCGCCGACCCGGATGACGATGCTGGTGGGCAGCACCAGCGCCTGCGCGTCGACGTCGTAGGCGGCTGCCACCTCTTCGAGGATGCGGGTGGTGGTGCCGGCCGACTCGGCGCTGGTCAACAAGGCCACCCCGAGCACCTTCAGCAGTTCGATCAACCCGATCGGCACCGGCGGCGGCTCCGCCCCGATCCGCGGGAGCGGCTGGGTGTCCTCCGGTCCGAGCGCGCGGAGGCTCCGTACCACCTGCTGCCACCGGGATGCACCCGCGTCCGCCACAGCGATCATGATGCCCGGGCCGGCGACCCCGGGCCAGGCGGTCACCCGTGACGTCGGGGCCGTGCCCGCGTGGCCGTCGCAGTCGGGTCGTGCCGGACATCGAACCCGGCGGGGCGATGTTCGTGGTCAGCAGTCGCAGGCGGCACCGACCGGGGCGGTGAGCGGGTCGGCGGGCCGCGTCCGGCGACCGGCAGCGCCGTCCACCTCGAAACCCTCCCGCACCCAGTACTCGTAGCCGCCGATCATCTCCTTGACGGGGTAGCCGAGCCGGGCGAACTCGAGGGCCGCGCGGGTGGCGCCGTTGCAGCCCGGCCCCCAGCAGTACGTCACGACGGAGGACCCGGCCGGGATCACCGTCGCTGCCCTGGCGGCGATCTCGGCGGTCGGCAGGTGCACGGCGCCGGGCAGGTGACCGGCGTTCCAGGCCCGGAGGCTCCGCGAGTCGACGACGACGGCGCCTGGCGCTGCCGACTCGAGTGCCGCGTGCACGTCGCTGACGTCGGTCTCGAAGGCCAGCTTGGCCGCGAAGTGCGCGACGGCGTCAGCGGTACTGCGGGGCAGGGTCTGGGTCATTCCACGATCGTCCGGCTCGCGCCGGGGGCCGACAAGTGGCAGCAATGCCACCTATCGATATGATTCCGCCATGCCCGATCTACCGCTCGGCCGGCGGTCCGGCCCTAGCGTCTCGGTGCTGCTGTATGACGGCATGTCCGCCTTCGAGCTCGGGATCGTCACCGAGGTGTTCGGGCTGCCGCGGCCGGAGCTGGACGTCGACTGGTACTCGCTGTCGGTGTGCCAGGCCGGTGCGCCACCCGGTGCGGATGATCGGTGGCGCAACAGTGGTGGCCGACCATGGGCTGGACACCTTTGCCGCGGCCGACGTCGTCATCGTTCCCGGGGTGGCCGACGTGCACGGCGACGTCCCGGCGGGGGTGGTCACCGCACTTCGGACTGCCCACGGCCGCGGCGCCCGGCTGGTCTCCATCTGTTCCGGTGCGTTCGCCCTTGCCGCCGCCGGCCTGTTGGACGGGCGTCGCGCCGCGACCCACTGGCGTTACGCCGAGCTGCTGTCCCGCCGGTTCCCGGAGGTCCTGGTCGACGCCGAGGTGCTCTATGTCGACGACAGCGACGTGCTCACCTCGGCCGGCAGCGCGGCCGGGCTGGACCTGTGCCTGCACCTGGTGCGCAACGACTTCGGCCCGGCGGTGGCCAATGCGGTGGCGCGGAGGTTGGTGATTCCGCCGCACCGGGACGGCGGCCAGGCACAGTTCATCGAGGCACCGGTGCCTGCGGCCGCCGACGACGACCGGATCGCCAGGTCCATGGAATGGGTGACCCGGAACCTGTCCACATCGATCTCCGTCGGCGGGCTGGCCCGTCGCGCGCACATGTCCGAGCGCAGCTACCTCCGGCACTTCGTCCGTGCGGTCGGCCTCAGCCCCATCCGCTGGGTCAACGAACAGCGGGTGCAGGCCAGCCTGGAACTACTGGAGACCACCGACCACCCCGTCGAGACCATCGCCGCGGCAGTGGGTTTCGACAGTCCCGTGACCTTCCGCCAGCACTTCGGCCGGTCCATGGGGACGCCGCCGTCGGCCTACCGGCGCTCGTTCCGGGTTCCGGTACGGGCCGGCTGACGCGCCGCTCGACAGGCCGTGAGGACCGTCGCCCGCCGGTAGAACCGTTGTCCTCTGTGGTCGGGGCGCACGATCACGGCGGAGCATCGTCGTGCGTACCCAGGACTTCGGCTGTGTGCTGTCCGAGACGGGGAGCGCCGCGGCGCAGCGACGGCGGCGTCTCGGAGAAGGTGAACGGCGACGCGACGGTCCGATAGCGGATGTCCTCGTCATCGGTTCCCACCGGCACTTCCCAGATCAGGTCGTTGTGCTGAAATTGCGGGTCCTCGACCAGTTCGTCGTAGTTCTGCACAGGGGCGCACCACACATCGTGCACGAGCAGAGCCGTGATCCATTTCGCGGTCGGGCCCAACAGCAGCCGCGCGGCGATCGTGTCGTAGATCTCCTCGCGGTGGGCGAGCATGAGCTCATTGGTGTCATAGCAAGCGATCTCAGGCAGCGTCAGGGCCTCGGCGAGGACCGGGCACGGCGTCATCGCGATGACCAGATGGCCGTCCTCGGTCGGGTAGATGCCGAAAGGGGCGGTCGCAAAAATGGAGCCCGTGTTCCGAGTCGGCCTCTCGGGGATCGAGCCGTGGCTGAGGTAGTAGGTCAGCTCCTGCTGCTGGGCCGCGCTGATACACGAGAACAGATCCACCTCGACCCGCTGTCCGACTCCGGTCGCCGCCCGGTGTACAACGGCGGCGAGAATGGCAATGACGATGTGCAGTCCGGTATACAGATCGGCCACGCCGATGCCCACGCCGGTGGGCGGCTGTCCGCGGCCGCCTTGCAGGAACAGCATCCCGGTGGCGGCCTGGGCGAGCATGTCCTGACCAGGTCTCGACCGATAGGGGCCGTCCTGCCCCCACCCGGAAGAACAGGCGTAGATGATGGCCGGGTTGACCGCTCGTAGCTCGTCGTATCCCAGTCCGAGACGCGACATCACACCGGGCCGGAAGTTCTCCACCACCACGTCCGCATCAGCTACAAGTTCGAGAATGCGAGCCCGCGTCGCTGGATCTTTCAGGTCGACCGAAACACTGCGCTTGTTCCTGTTGAAGGCGAGGAATGAGTCCAACTCCCCATGTGTGCGGCCGTTTCCGATTCCCCAGTGCCGGCTCCATTCGCCTTCCGGCCGCTCGAACTTGACGACGTCAGCGCCCAGGTCGCCCAGGATCTGGGTGGCCATCGGCCCCTGTACCAGCGCGGTGAAGTCGAGAATTCGGAGGTGGCCCAGCGCGCCGGCGCCCAATGTCGGGTCATCACTCATCGCGGGCCCCTTGACGGCCAACGGCAGCATCAGCACGTACGACGCGCTCGGACACCAGATGACGCCCGAGCACTTCGCTGGAGAACCTGACTCCGGTACCCGGTTCGTCGCTCGGCCGGGCATGGCCGGCCACCACGTCCAGTGGGTGCGCCATCACTGCGTCGAGCAGCGGCAGGTACTCCAGGTAGGACGCGGTCGGTGCAGCGCACAACAGGTGCACGTGCAGGTCCTGGAGGAAATGCGGTGCCATGGGAACGTGATGGGCAGCCGCCAGAGTCGCCACCGCCATCCACGGCGTGATGCCGCCCACCCGACCGACATCCGCCTGCACGTAGCGGATCGCGTCGGCATCGAGGTACCTGGTGAAGTCGGCCACGGAGAAGAGCGTCTCGCCTGCGGCGATGGACACACCGGACTGCCGCTGCAGCTGGGCGTGGCCGGATATGTCGTCGGGCAGGAGTGGCTCTTCGACCCAGGTCAGATCAAAGTCGGCCATGGCGGTGATCCGGCGCCCGGCCACGGGCAGGTCCCACCCGTTGTTCGCGTCGACCATCAGCACGGTATCGCTCCCGATGGCGTCCCGCACCGCCGCGAGGCGGGCGCGGTCCACCTCTGCCGTGTGGCCGACTTTCATCTTCACCGCTGAGAACCCGCGAGACGTCCAGCCCTGCATGGTCTCGACCAGTTGCGTCCGCGAATAGCCGAGATCGATCGAGCTTCCGTACACCGGCACCGACTCCCGAAAAGCTCCCAGGTACCGGTAGAGGGGCAGCCCTGCGGCGCGTGCGCAGAGGTCCCACAGGGCGACGTCCGCCGCCGCCAGCGCGACCGAGACCAGCCCGCCCCGACCGAATCTGAGCAGCCGTCGCCAGACGTCGTGCCACACCGGCTCCGGTCGGTCGAAGGTCTGTCCCAACAGGATCGGGGCGATCTCGTCCGCCAACAGGGTGAACACCGTGCTCCCGCCCATGGACAGGGTATAGGTGTAGCCCACACCGCCGGCACCCTCTGCAGTCTCGACCTCGCACGTCACCAGGTCGATGGCGTCGATGGTGAGTGTGTGATCCTGCATCGGCGCGGCCGACAGCACGGCGTGCGGCAGTCGGTACCACCTGACAACGACCCGGTCCAGTGCCGTGCTCATCGCAGGGGCCCTTCGTGCGGGTCGGCTTCGGCCACTACGGGATTGCGCAGAACTCCGACCTTGTCGATCGAAACCTCGACCACGTCTCCGGGGCGAAGGTATCGGGGCGGTTGGAGGGCATGTCCCACACCTCCCGGAGTCCCGGTGGCAATCACGTCTCCGGGGATCAGGGTCGAAGCGGCCGACAGCCACTCCACCAGGAAGTCGGGGCCGAAGAGCAGGTTCCGGGTGTTGGACTCCTGCATGACCTCACCATTGAGCGTCAGTCGAATGTCCAGCTGTTCGATGTCGACGTCCTCCGGGTGCACCACGACCGGACCGAGCGGGGCGAAGGTGTCGAAGCTCTTGCCGCGGGTGAACTGGCCCATGCCGGTGGTCAGTTGGCCGTACCGGCCGGACACATCGTTGAATGCGGTGATCCCCCCGATCACCGCCCGCGTCGCCGGTGCGTGCGAGCGTCGAGTCGGAGAGCCGATGATCAGGGCGAGCTCTGCCTCCCAGTCGGTCTGCGGCTCGTCGAAGGGAATGACGATCGGCTCGCCCGGCCCGATCAGAGCCGAGGTGAGTTTGACAAAGACGATCGGGTGCTCTGGCACCTCTGACCCTGTCTCTTCGATGTGGTCCCGGTAGTTGGAACCGATACAGAGGATCTTTTCCGGCACAGTGGGCGCGAGGATCGTGACGTCCTCGTATCCGTAGTCGGGCCCGCTGGCCCTTTCTATTGCCATCCAGCTGTCCGGACTCGCATCGAAGCCGCGCGCGTCAGCCGGGCCGGCGTCCGAGACATGATCGTCGTGCACGCGTCCGAGACGCACGCCGCCGTCCGGTGCGCGGAACCTCGCCGCCCTCCTCACGGTTGCACCACCGGGACGACCCCGGTGGCGGTCGCGGCCAAGGCCACGCCGGTGACCGGATCGAAGAAGTAAAGATGGTTCTCGTCGACCGCGAATTCCAGGGTGTCGTTCACCTTTGCCGACTGCCGGCCGCCGATGCGAGCGGCCATCCGCGCCCGACGATCGTCGGCGAGGAGCCGCTCCTCGTTCTCGCCCGAGGCCCGGATGCCCCCCGATGCGCTCACCACGACCGGCGCGGTGTCCACCATGAACGTCACGATGCTGTCTGAACCCTGTTCCTCGATCACCTCGGCGACCACCCGCAACCGGGGCCAGTGCGCGGGCACGCCCGGCTGGACGACGTGCATGTCGGTGGGACGGAAGCCGAGGACGACCCGCTCCCCGAGGCCGGCCGCCAGGCCCGGCGGGAGGGCCAGCACGTGCCCACCGAAGTGAGCGGCACCGTCGATGATCAAAGCTTCGGTCAGGTTCATCGCGGGAGATCCGATGAACGAGGCGACGAACAGGTTGACCGGCGAGTCGTACAACCGTTGCGGCGTATCGCATTGCTGCAAGGTGGCGTCGCTCAGGACGGCGACCCGTTGCCCCAGTGTCGTCGCCTCCACCTGATCGTGGGTCACGTAGACGGTCGTCACGCCCAACCGGTCGTGCAACTTCGACAACGACGCACGCATGCCCACGCGCAGCTTGGCGTCCAAATTGGACAGTGGCTCGTCCATCAGGTAGACCCGAGGCTCCCTGGCCATCGCTCGGCCCATTGCGACTCGCTGGCGTTGGCCGCCGGACAACGCGCCGGGCCTGCGGTTCATCAGCTCCTCGAGCCCGAGGATCCGGGCGATGTCCAGGACCCGCCGCTCGCGCTCCGCTTTCGGGGTCCGGCGCATCCGGAGACCGAAGCCCAGGTTCTGTCGGACGGTCATGTTGGGGTACAGCGCGTAGCTCTGGAAGACCATGGCGATGTCGCGATCCTCCGGCGGCACGTCGGTCACGTCTGCGTCACCGATCCGGATGGTCCCACCCGATGTTGCTTCCAAACCGGCGATCATCCGCAGCAGCGTCGTCTTGCCGGACCCGGACGGACCCACCAGCACCAGGAATTCGCCGTCCCTTATCTCCAGCGAAGTCTCCGCGACTGCGGTGAAGCCATTCGGAAAGACCTTCGACACCCGGTCCAAGCTGATGCCTGCCATCACCGCCACTCTCCTCGTGAAGCGTCAGCGGGCGTCGTCGCCCCCACACCGACCCTGCGCCGCGCGTTGTGGGCACTGATGTCGAGCGTGTCGATGTCCTCCGGCCGGCACGCCGCCTCGAAGCGGAGCCGCACCTCCTGGCCCGGCAGCAGATCCACGAAGCCGTCACGGAACCGGTGGTCCAGAGTTGCCGCGGTGACGACCTCTCCGCGGACGAGTCTGGCCACCACGGAGCCGCGGTTGCGCACGACCACCGCGCCGCGTGTCTCGGCCGCCGCTTCGAGCCAGTCGAGCTCGTCGACAGCGACCTCCAGTTCGGTCGCGTCGATCTCGGCCAGCGTCTCGAAGATGGGTCTTTGGTACGCCTCGGCCAGCTCACCCGGCGAAGCGGCGAGCGCCCGCCCGGTGGTCGACTGCAACAGCCCGAGGAACAGGCCGAGATTACCGCGCCAATGCAGGTCGTAGTCCCGGACATCGGACCGCTCCCACGGTCCGATGACCTGGTCAACATCTTCGCCGAACTCCTGCTGCTCCTGGCTGTACTTGAACACACTGTGCCATCTGGTCAGTCCGGCGCTGAAGGCGAGAGTCCTTCCCGCGCCGTACGTCCCAGTCACCAAGAGCGGGTACTCACCGATGGTGGCGAGAGTTTCGCTCCCGGGTCGTGCAGTCACTCGGCTGAAGCACCCGTATGCGGGGTATCCATCCAGCTCGATCCCGAGTACGTCAGCTGCGCGGTCGGCGACGATACCCGGCCATCGGTCGATCACGGCGTCATGCGGACGAAGTACGACGGGCAGGACCGCGGCCAGCGGGGTGCAGTCCAGCAGGGCTCCGCGGCCGTCGGAACCGTGGAACGATGCCTGCCCGCCGGTGTGGACGAAGCCGACCCCTCGGTCAACGGCACCGACGATGTTGGTCCACTCTCCGTTGGTGAACTGGTGCGCTGCATAGTCCCAGCCGGTGAACCAGACCACGTCGACACGCTCGTCGAGATCCTCACTCCAACCGGACGATTGCGGCCGTCGGTTCGTCTCATCGACGACCGTGAGCTCGATGCCACCGACCGGCCGCAGCGCCGACACCACCGGGGCGTTGTACAGGCTCTGTCCCAGTACCAGGACCCGGACGGGCGGCCCTTCGAAGGCCGGTGGGACCACCGTGAGCCACTGGTCCCGGCTCGCGACGAGGGTGCCGTCCGGGTCGGACGCCTCGAGCCTGACCAGGTACGGACCGGGCGTGGACGGTAACAGCAGGGTCAGCGGCCACCGGGCCGCCGCGTCGGCAGCGACGTGCACCGTCGTGGTGTGGTCAGCGACCGCAGCACCGGTCGTGTCCACCAGTCGGTGCCGTACCACGACCTCCCGCGACACTTGGAAGTCGTTGATCAACAACACATCCCGTGTCCAGGTGGTGTCGATCGCCAACGGTTCCAGCGGGAATCGGTCGTCGATCTGCAAGCTCAGCGGGGCGAGCGACTCCTGGAGTGCGTAGTAGCCCATCCTCGGCCGCTGGTGATGATCGATGTTGCATGCCTTCGGACCCGCCTGGGCATCTCGGAACGCCCAGGTCCTGACCCCGGCCACGGCGTCGAAACGTTTGCGGCGGTACGCCTCGGTGCAGTAGCGGTTTCCGAACCACTGGTACCACTGCATCGCGTCGATGGTGCGCTCGAGGGTTGGTAGCTTGCGGTCCACATGATGCATCGCTCGCGAGATGTTCGTCATCAGGCCCGGGTACTCATACCCCCAGATATAGGACCAGTCCTCGACGTCGATGGGAAGCGGGCACCTGCTACCTTCTTTGACCGGCACATTCCACAAAGACTTCTCGGGCACCAGCTCGCGCATGGTGGCGACGACCGGGGGGGCCTGCGAACCGTACTCGGAGATGAACTTCTCGTTGGCATCGTAGTGATCGACGAACTCCCCATAGGCGTGGCCGCCGTTCCAGATGTGTTGCTCTCCGAAGTCGCAGAAACTCGCATGGTAGGTGGCGTCAGGATCGCGTTGGTGCACGATCTCCGAGATCCGGTCGCTGTAGTCGGTGTAGTTCGCGAACACCCACTGTCCGTTCTTGCGTGTTTCGGCGAACGCAGCCCAGACCGCAAGTGAGGGGTGGCCGGCAAGCCGTCGGACAATGCGGTCGACTTCCGACAGAGACCAGTCCCAATAGGCCCTGTGCCGCGGATGATCCGGATTCACCAAGCTCATCGGGCCGAACTGCAGGAACGGCAACTGCTGGAAGATCAGAATCCCCAACCGATCGAACTCCTGGTAGTACTCGTCGCGCTGGACGTGGCCGAAGATCACCGCGTGATTCATGTTGGACTCGCGGAGCATCTCGACGTCCCTGGCCAGCTGGACGGTTCTCGGCTGGGAGCTGAAGATGCTCGCGGGCGTCAACCAGGTGCCCCGCATGAAAAGCCGCTTACCGTTGATCCTGAACTGCAGGGTGGCCGGATCGCGCTCCACATTGCGGATGCCGAGCAGCGTCTCGACTCCGTTTGCCGACAGCCGGTAGAGGTTCTGCGGTCCGGTGTCCCAGGTCCACCACAGTCGGGGGTCGACCACCTCGATGGTCGTCGAGGCATCGCTCCGACCGGGCGGGATTGTTGCCGTGACCGCGAACCGCTCCGTCGGGCCTTCGAAGGTGTCCGGGCTGAGTTCGATGGTCAGGTCGACGTCCGTGCCGTCCGGGGCGTCGTTCCACCATTCGAGGTCCACCCGGACGGTGGCGACGTCGTCTCCGATCGCCAGGGTGCCGGCGGCCAGGCGCAGCAACGTAGGGCCGGATCGCACGTCCAGGTGAATATCCCGCCACGGCCCGAAGGGAAGCACGGCATGGCCGTTCAGCGGCACGTCCCACCACAGCTGCAGCATGCCGCGCATGTACTCCGTGTGCTTGGACATCTTGCCGACGTAGGTGGCCGGTTCGAGCACATGGGCCCTCTCGTCGACCCGCCACGGCATCGAGATCCCGAGAACCAGCTCGTTGTCCTCGCCGGGAGGCCGCAGGAGGTCGGTGACGTCCACCTCCCAATCCGAATAGGCACCCTCGTGCATCCCCGCGTGGACGCGCGTTCAACCACACATGACAGAAGTAGTCGACTCCATCGAAGGTCAGGAGCACCCGGCCCGCTTCCTCAGGGGTCTGGAGGCGTCCGGGCGTAGAGCCACTCGTAGTGGTTCACGGTGATGAGTTCGGGGGAGTCGAGATTCAGGTCCTCGAGGCCGAGGTCGAGGTGAACGTTTCCAGGAACGTTCCCGACGCCGATCGCTGTGATGCTGCCCGGGTCGGGCAACTCAGTACTGCCCTCCGGCCGCTGCGGGGCACGGGACAAGAGCCATTCGCCATTGATGCTCGTACGTGACATGCGCGACGGTCCGTTCTTCGTGTCGTGGTGTGTGTGGCTCAGCGGCCGGAGAATTTCGGGGACCGCTTGTCGACAAATGCGGCGATGCCCTCCGTGGCGTCGTCGGTCAGGTAGAGCGCCGCAGTCTCGGCATGCTCGAGCGTCAAGGCGGTCTCCAAGGCGACATCGGAGCCTTCTCGCACGAGGCGCTTCGCCAGTTGGACGGCCAACGGAGCACGGCGGGCCACCACCGTTGCGAGTTCGACCGCGCCGGAAAGGGCCTCGCCGGGCGGGACCAGTCTGCTGACCAACCCCCAGGCGAAGGCTTCCGGTGCGTCCAGCAGGCGGCCCGTCACCAGCAGGTCCATGGCACGCCGGTCACCGACGATCCGCGGCAGCCGCTGCGTCCCACCGCCTCCAGGAAGCAGGCCCAGTTTCACCTCAGGCACGCCCAGCCGAGCATCGGTCTCGGCCACGATGAAGTCGCAGCAGAGCGCGAGTTCGAGCCCGCCGCCGACCGCGTAACCCTGGACCGCCGCGACGATGATCTTGGGACAGCGCAGCAGGAGATCCTGCACGGCCCGACCCCGCTCCATGAACGCCCGGTACTCATGAATGGACAGGTTCAGATAGTGCTCGATGTCCGCGCCGGCCAGGAAGGCTCGCCCAGCGCCCGCGAGCACGCCGACCCGGGCGTGCCGGCTCTGCGTCAACAGCCGTGCCGCCTCGGCGAGATCGTCGAGTACTGCGGGACTGAGCGCGTTGAGCTTCTCCGGACGGTCGAGCGTGATGACGCCGATCGGCCCTTCCTCGTGGTAGCGCACCGTTGCCGCGCCAGACCCACTCATCCCTGATCACCCTCCACACCGTCGTCCGTCGCCGGGTACGACACCCGGACGGTGCCGAAACCACCGAAGTCCGCGACGATCTCGGCACCGAGCGGCGCGAAACAGTGACCGGTGCAGGTCCCCGTGCTGACCAATTCACCGGCCGTGAGATCGATATCGTAGGAGGAAGTCCAGTTGGCCAACCAGGTCAAGGAGGCCAGCGGATGCCCCATCGCCGCCGCGCCCGACCCAGATCTGTGTAGGGTGCCGTTCACATACAGATCGATCGGCTGGGCCGCGAGGTCGACCTCGCGCCAATCTTCCGTCGGGCGTGCCGAGCACCAATGCAGCTCCGCCGCCGTTGTCCATGCACGGCCCGTAGTACTGGGCGGCGCTGTACCAATCGGAGAACACCGAGTCGCCGATCTCGACAACCGGGATCATGGTTTCTACCGCAGCCGCGACCTCGTCGATGGTGTAATTCTCAACTCTGGCGGGCAGATCTTCGCCGAGCCGGAATGCGAATTCGCATTCGGTGTTCCGGTGGTTCATCAGCACCGCAGGTCCCAGGCGGGCACCGCTGTGCAGCACCCGGTGCCGGTACAGCCGGCCGGGTACCGGCCCCGGCAGGCGCTCCAGCCTCTGCACTTCGGTGCTGGCGGCGCCGACCTTCCAACCCGCTGTCGACCACGGAATCCGCCGGTGGATTGCGTGCATGACGGCTTCCACCGGCTCATATGAGGTCGGCTGCAGCCTCGCCGGCAGATCCCCCATCGATCGGTGCCGCAATCGATGGTCGGCAATGAGCTCGGCAATTGCTGTGACCTGCGCGGTCTCGGGTGATGCCCTGAGGTCGGCCCCGCCCGAGCCGCGCCGGCTGGTCATTCAGACCCCATCAAAGAGGCCGCCAAACGGTTCAACTCTGCGACGGCGGCTGCGAAACCATCACCGGTCAGCAGGGCCTCGTGGATCACTCCGAGGCTCGCGTTCTGCCAGTCGACGTAGCCGGGCTCGCGCGGCCGGGTCCACGCGCTGTCCATCGCCGACCTGGTACCGCTGAAGAATCCGCCGGTGAGATCGTCGATGTCGGCGCGTTCCCAGGCGGCAGCATGCGCCGGTTGGCCGCCGGCCTCGACGAAGAGGCCACTCTGGGTCGGCCCATCGGCAACCCACAGCGCGAACTCGGCTGCCTCCCGAATGTGCTCGCTGCGCGCCGACACCGCCAGGCCGACGCCGCCGAGCAACGGCCCCAACGCGGGCGCTGCTCCCTGCACGGTCGCACCGAATGTCACCCGATGCTCCCGAAAGCCCACGCGCGAGTAGTTGTTGTAGCCGAACACCATCGGGCAGTACGCGGAACGAGCCGCTGTGGAGGACAGGAGCTCGAGAGCGTCGATCGCATTCATCTGCAGACATGCAGGATCAAGCTCGCGGACCACCTCCGACAGTTGACCGAGAACTACCATGCCTACCTCCGGTCGAATGCCGTGGACGCCTACCGGCGATCCGAGCATGGCGGCCATCGTGAGAAAGCTGGCCTGCGCGTCGACCGGATTCAGGGGCCAGATCACCTGTCCTCGGCGGGCCAGGGAAACCACGTCCGGCCAGTGCTTCGGCAGAGGTTGATCCAACAGATCGGGACGCCAACAAGAGACCTGGCACGCGGCGTCGATCGCCAGCGCCCACTGGTGACCGGCGAATTCGTAGCTCTGGTGGGAGCGACCCGGAGATCGCAGGCCGAGCATCGCCAGACGTTCTCCACCCAACACCTGGTCGAGCGGCACCAGGCAATCGGTCGCTGCTACTCCTCCGACGTGCGGGTGGTCGATGACCACCAGATCGAAGTCTGCCGCAAGCTCCGCGATGTCCATGACTCCGAACTCGGTGAGCGTCCGTGGCACCCACTCGACGGAGACGCTTCGTTCCGCTGCGTAGGCCTTCGCGGCTGCAACGAGTGGCGCGTGCCCGCGGACATGATCCCAGTCGCTGCCCACCAGGCTGGTCGTCGCCATCAGCCCTTCACCGCTCCGGCGGCCAGACCTTGCACGTAGTACCTCCGTGCGGCGATGAAGATCACCAGGATGGGCAGCAGTACCAAAACGGCCGCAGCGCCCAGGATGCCGAGATTGACTGCGCCGTACTGACCTACGGTGCCTGCCATCCCGACCACGATGGTCGAGTCGGTCGGGTCGGGCAGCAGGACGAGGGGCAGCATGAGGTCGTTCCACGCGAAGAGCAGGACGAACAGCGACGAAGTCACAACGGCCGGCATCAGGAGCGGCAGCACCACGTAGATGAAACCCCGAAACGGAGAGGCACCGTCCACCCTGGCCGCATCGATGAGTTCACTCGGGATCCGTTCGATGTAGCCCCGCATGAGCAGTACCACGAGCGGAATGGCGAACGCCGTCTCGGCAAGGATGACGGCAACCAGTGTGCCGTAGAGGCCGATGCCCCTCATCAGAACGAAGAACGGCACGATGACTCCGGCGGCCGGCACCATCATGCCGAGCAGAATGATGACGAACATCGCCTCGGTCATTCTGGTGCGCCATCGGGTGAATCCGTACGCGGCGAATACGGACATTCCGACACTCAGGATCACGGTGGTAGCGGCGATGAAAATGGTGTTCCGGAACAGATCCGCCAGACTCAGGCCTTCCCACGCATCGACGAAGTTCTGCGGCCGGAACGAGGCCGGAAGCAGCGTCGGACGCAGCGCGTCCTGTTGGTCCCGCACAGACAACGACGCCGTCCAGAACAGCGGGAAGGCGTAGACCGCTCCCAGGATGAAGCAGGCCAGGGATGCCAGCACCCGACCGATTCGGCTCCGCCCGGCCGGCTTGCCAGGCGCCGACCCAGCACTCGACGCTCTGGTCGGTCTCCTACCGATCAGTTCCGTGCTCATGAGTAGTTCGGCCCGGAGATCGGGCGGCGCACCAGTGTGGATACGACCGCGAGTACCACGATGATCAACGCCAATACCGCGGAGAACCCCATGTCGTTGAATTCGAAGGCCTGCTGGTACAGATACGTCGACAGGACCTCGGTCGAACGCTCAGGGCCGCCGTCGGTCAACACCAGGACCAGGTCGAAGACCTTCCATCCGCCGATCAGATTGAGTACGACCGCTATCGCGATCATCGGTCGAAGATGCGGCAGCACGATCCACCGGACCCTGCTCCAATACTTCGCACCGTCCAACGCTCCGGCCTCCATCCGTTCGGGCGGAAGACTTTGCAGACCCGCATAGAACAACAGCATGTTGAGCCCGCTGGACTGCCAGACCGCAGCAGTCACCAGAGTCCAGAAAGCGAGGTTGACATTGCCCAGGAATTCCACCGGGGAATCCGTGATGTGGAGACCGTCGACCAGCACATCATTGATGAAGCCATTGGGCCCGAGAATGAACTGCCACAGCACTGCGGTAAGTACCGGCGAGACCGCGAGCGGAAGGAATACTGCCACCCGGAGCACGTCGTGACCCCGGACCCGCGTATTGATCAACAGCGCGAATCCGAGGCCGACGATGTTCACCAACACCGTCGTCACGACGACGAATGCTGCGGTGTGCCACAGTGCCTTTCCCAGGATCGGATCATGCGCCGCGGTGACGAAGTTCTTGCCACCGATGAACATGATCTGCGAGATATCGAAACCGGTCCAACTGGTGAATGCCAAACCCAACGAGGCCACCACCGGCAGGAGCAGGAAAAACGCGAAGAAGATGAATGCCGGGCCGATGAACAGGGCCTTGACCCACCTCGATTCACGCATTGCCACGCTCCTTCAACGATCGCTCGGTGGAAACTGGGGCACCGCGCCTTTTCAGCCTACGACTTGGACGCGGCCTGCATGGCGTCCACCACGTCCTGGGGGGTCGCGTGCCCATTGAACAACGCGGTGATCTGCTCCTGCTGTGCGGCCGTCACCTTGGGATTGAGGATCGACCTGGTTGCCGCGTTCTCCTGGGTCTTGACGAAAGCTGGGAACAGCGCATACGGCAGCTTGGCCGGCGGCGGCGTGCCGACGACGGAAGGAACGAAGCCGTTCTCCCCGAAACTCTGCTGACCTGTCGGGTCGGACATGGCCGCCAGCACGCCCATCGCACCCTCGGGCGTCTTGCTGGCGCTCGGAATGATCAGACAGGTCGACGGTCCGCCGGTAGAACGCGGAGCAACGCCCGCGTCGACCGGAGGCATTTCGAAGTAGCCGTACTCGAACGAGCCGTTGTTGATCCGGTCCACCGCGTCGTACGACCAGACTGCGCCCGGATAGATCATCGCCGCCTTCTGGGTCCCGAACATCTGGTACTGACCGAGCCCCGACTGCGACATGTACCCCTTGGCGGGCAGTCCCGAGTCCCGGAGCAGCGGCAGGTACTGAGCTGCCTCGAGGAAGGCAGGGGAATTCCACGCGATCGAACCGGCCTCGGCCTGGGTGATCAGGGTGTCGGTCGGGTCGGAATACGCCATGCCCTGGAACCAGATGTCCGCACTCTCCCAAGCCTGGCCGGAACCGAACCCGAGTGTCAGCGGTTCGTACCCGGCCTTGCGCAGCGGATCTGCAAGGGCTGCGAACTCGGCCATCGTGGTGGGCGCGGCCAACCCGAGCTTGTCGAAGACCGTCTTGTTGTACAGCACACCCTGGGCGTTGACATCGGTCCAGTACACGTACTGCTTGCCATCGATGAGGTAGCGCTTCACCATCTTTTCGTTGAGGGCCGGCAGCTGCTTGGCGATCTCGGTGAGGTCCGTGACCTGCCCGGAACCGGCGAATGCGCCCACCTGATCCATATTGACATTGACCAGTCCCGGCGGGTCGCCGGCCACCATCGAGGTCTTCAACTTGGTCGGGTACTGCCCGTAGTCCACCACGACGTACTTGAAGCTCCGGCCGGTACCCGCTGCGGCCCAGCGGTTGCCGTTCGCCTCATACACGGCAGGGAGCTTGCTGGTGTCCGGAGGTACCCAGGACCACATGGTCACGGCCTGGCCGTCGCCGCCGCTCATCAGGGCGTTGCCGCTACCCGATGTGCTGGCAGCGGCGGAGCTGCTGCTCGCACTGCTCGCCGAGCCGGCCGCGGAGCTGGTGGTAGCGGCCGCTGAGGTCGTACCGGCGCTGGTGGTCGCTGCGGCCGAGCTGCTCCCCCCGAGCTGGGATTCGACGTGCCGCAGGCTGCTGCGAGCCCGCCGAACACAACCGCCCCCAAGCCCGTGACGGCGCCGCGCAGAACGGTTCGCCGATCGACTCCTTCAGCCATCGTGTCTCCTTCTTGGTCTGGCAACGCACGGGGGGTCCGAGCGTCGTGGTCTCGGACACGCGGATCGCTACGACTGCAGAAGAAGATCCCCGCTGCGGGCCGCGTGACGGCACCGCTGCGGACACGGTCTGGCTTAGTCGCCGTATTAGACCCTTTCATCCGACAGATGTGACGATGCCAGTCCGCCTGGATGTCGTCAAGATCTGCTCGGGCTGTGTCCGAATCGTGACATGAGCAATCCGTCGGCCGCCCCGACTCGGAGGGCGAGTCGGTCAGGCGGACTGTTCGGGGGAGGACTTGGCCCCGTCAATCTGGCGACTCCGGGCGCGCAGCACGGTGTCTATCGCTGTTTCGATGTGCTTGGCCATCGTCGAGCGCGCCAACTCCGCGTCACCCGCCGCAATGGCATCAACGATGGCGGCGTGCTCCTCGCGGGCGGTGAGGGACGCACCGGGCACTGCGGCCGCCTGTGCACGCACTTCGGCCAGCACGCCACGCAGCGAATCCAGCACTCTGGTGTAGACGATGTTCCCGCTGGCCACCGCGATGAGGCTGTGCAGCTCCACATCCGCCGCATAGACCACGCCGCTCGACCGCAGCGCCGTGTCAAAAGCCCGCTGCGCCCCGCGCATCGCCTCGATCTGTTCCCGGGTGGCACGTTCCGCGGCCTGGCCGGCCGTGGCCACCTCGATCAGGCGGCGCAGCTCGTACAGCTCATGAACCGCCTGTTCACTCAGCAGCATGGCGAGGGTGCGGTCGTCCAAGGCCCGTGCACCGTCCAATTGCCGGACCACGGCACCCCGACGCGGCCGGACGTCGACGATACCGAGGGCGGTCAGCTGCTGCATCGCCTCCCGGGCAACGCCGTAGCCCACCCCGTGCTGGATCATCAACTCCTGCAAGGTCGGCAGCCGATCCCCGACACCCACCTCACCCGAGCGGATCTGACGGACAAGGTCGTCGGCCACGACTCCACTGAGCGTCTTGCGCCCTCGACCGGCCATCGTGACTCCTGTGCATATTCCGGATCAGCTGGAAGCAAAGAGTACCTGCGGTGCGCAATTCTGTGCGGCTATGGCGATACTCGATATGCGATCGGGCGGCGCTGCTGAATCGAACCGCAGGGTGGTCGTTTCGTTCGGCAAGAGGTCGACAAACCCGTCCAGAAAACGCGTGTCCATCGTGTCCGCAGACTCTATGCTCCCCCGCACCAGCCGGGCCGCCACCCTCCCGACGTTGGTCACCTCGACCGCTCCCGTGGTGTACCCCATCTCGGAGTTCCACGTCAGGTCGCGTATCTCCGCCCGCAAGCAGGCGGCAGGCAGCTGTGCGAGCAGTTCGAAGATGGGCTGTCCCAGGCGGTCGGCCAGCTGTTCCGGGGACGCTGCCGGCCTGATACCGGTGGCCGCCGCGAGCAGCCCGATGAACAGTTGCGCATTACCGTTCCAATGCACGCTGTACTCACGAATGTCGGCGCGCTCCCAGGGTGGCGCGACACCGATGAGCTCGTCGCCCGTCTCCACTTCCGTCACCTTCAACAGTCGGCGCGCCGGCAGCAGAGCGGCGGTGAGCGCGACCGTGTGACCGTGTCCGTGCCGGCCAACGGCAATCAACGGGTATCCGTCCACGGTCGCCAAAGTTCTGCAGCCGTCCCGGATCGTCGTGCGGGAATATCCGCGTGATGGCAGGCCGGCAACAGAGATCCCGAACTCGCTCGCGGCGCCGGTGTCATGAACGACCGGCGGAAGGTCCCACACGGTGTCGTTGCGGCGCAGCACAACCGGCAACACGTCCGCCATCGGAGTCGCGTCGAGCTGGGGACCGAGGCTGTCCCCGCCGTGGAACGAACCCTGGCCACCGGTGTGGATCAAACCGACCCCGGATTCGACCGCACCGGCGACGGCAGCGAGTTCTGCGGCCGTGAAAGCGTGCACGGCTCGCTCCCAGCCGGTGAACCAGACGACGTCGTGGTCCTGCGCGAGCGAGCCTGCCCAACCTGAGTCCTGGGGGTGCCTGCCAACCTCGTCGAGCACGGTCAGAGTGATCCCCCCCACGCCGGCGAGTGCATCCAGAATGGGTGCGTTATAACGACTCTGCCCAAGAACCAGCACACGAACCGGATGGCTGAACACTACTGGAGCGACATTCAGCCAGTTGTCGCTGCGCACCGCCGTGGTCCCGTCCGCCCGGACACCGACGACGCGGACCAGGTACGGCCCGTCGGCCTGTGGAAGGCGGAATCCGACCGATCGGTGCACTGCAGCGTCCGCCGCCACCGAGATCGGCCACGATCGACTCTCGATCTCGCGCCCTGTCGGGTCGACGAGAGCTGCAGTGACGGTCAGCTCCTCATCACGGCAGCTGTCGTTGACCACCCAGACCTCCCGCTCCCACCACGATCCGGCGGCCAGCGGAGCCAGCGGTCGACGCTCGTCTATGGATGCCTGGAGCGGAAGGTAGCCCTCACGGAGGCCCTGCAATCCCATCTTCGGCCGCTGCCAGTAATCCAGCGGCGCGCATTTGGCGCCGGGCGAAGCATCGCGCAGCGACCACATCCGGATGCCGGCGATGTCGGCGTACCGCTTCCGTCGGTAAACCTCCGAGCAGTAGCGGTGGGCGAACCATTGGTACCAGCCGCAGGCGTCGACGAACCGTTCGAGGCTCGGCGGATCTCGGTCGACGTGACGCAAGATCCGCGCAACCGAGATCGTCAGTGCTTCGTATTCATGTCCCCAGATGTAGGACCACGCCGCCGCGTCGATCGGCAGATCGAGTCGACCTCGGTGCCCGGAATCCGCATTCCACAGAGCATCAGCAGCCATGAAGGTGCGGAGCGACTCCAGGACGGGCGGAGCCGGGCAACCGAACTCGGAGATGAATTTTGCATTGTGGTCGTTGTGATCCCAGAACTCGCCGAACCCGATCGCGCCTTGCCACAGGTGGGTTTCGCCGAAATCGCAGAAGCTCGCGTGGTATTCGGCGTCGACATCCTGCTCGCGGACGAGCTCCTCGATGGCCGCGCTCAAGTCGGTGTAGTCGCCGAACCACCAGCGTCCGTCCTGTCGGGCCTCGGCGAAGGCTCCCCACACCATGAGGCTGGCATGTCCGCGGACACGGCGTACCACCGCCGTGCATTCGGCCAGTGCCTGGCGACTGAACGGTTCCCGGCGCGGGTGACCCCGGTCCACCAGTCCCCCGGGCCCGAACTGGTGAAACGGCAACTGTTGAAACAGCACGATGCCGAGTCGATCCGCGGCGTCGTAGAACTCGGGACCGGCGACGTATCCGTGAACATTGATCAGATTGCCATTCGCCTCGCGCAGCATCTGCACGTCCCGCCACTGGTCCCGCTTCGTGTGTGACGCCTCGAATGCGGTCGGCGCGTTCCAGACCCCGCGTAGAAAGATCCGTCGGCCGTTGAGGTGGGAGACCAGCGTCGTCGGATCGCGTTCAAAGGTCCGAATGCCGAACACCGTGTCCACGCCCGCGGCCGAAACCCGGTAGAGATTCTGGGCTCCCAGGTCCCAGGTCCACCACAGCTGCGGATCGTCGATGCGGATCACCACCGCCGACTCGGTGCGTCCCGGCATCAACCGGACGACGACTGTGTCGGACTGTTCGGCACCGTCGAAGGTCTCGGGCCGGGTGGTGATCTCGACGGTGTGCTCGATCGGGCGATCTTCACTGCTCCACCACTCGAGCCGCAGTTCGACTTCCGCGAGGTCCGAGCTCACGGATCGGGTGCCCGCACTGATCCGGGTCAGCGTCGGGCCGGATCTCAGGTCCAGGCGGACCGTCCGCCACAGACCGAACGGCAGCAGCGTCTGGCCGCGCATCGGCCAGCCGTCCCACTGCATGATGTGGTTGCCCTTCAGATACTCGGTGCGCGAGTCGAAGCTGTCCTCGAACGTCGCTGCCGATAGATGAAATGTGCGTTCGATGACCCGCCACGGACAGGACACAGCGACCACCAGCTCGTTCGGCTCGCCACCACCCGGACGCAGGACGTCGGTGACCTCCACCTCCCAATCGGAGTACATGCCCTCGTGGTGACCGACGTGCACCCCGTTGACCCAGACGTCGCAGAAGTAGTCGGTCCCCTCGAACAGCACGAACGATCGGCCGGAACCGACCGGCGTGCCGAACGACCTGCTGTACAGCCACTCGTAGTCGTTGACCTCGGTGACCTCGGGCAGGTCTGCGAAGGGGTCGGCCAGGCCGATCTGGAGATGCACCTGCCCCGGAACCACGACGCCGCCGAATGAGCGCCATGACGCTTCGTCAGACATCGAAGTGCTGCCCGGGGCGCGCAGCGGGGCGCGGTGCAGCCGCCACTCCCCGCTGAGGTCATCAGTCGACATCGGGTCTCCGGTGAGAGGCAAGGGCGGGGTGTTCCCCGGACGCGGTCCACACGATACCATCCGATCAATCCCTCAAACAGGATCTAACGCGCTGGTGAGCGAGAGGAGCAGCCGGGTTCATGAGTCGGTCAGTGAGGTTCGGTGGTCGGGTGGCACTCGTCACCGGTGGCGGCGACGGTATCGGCCGCGCGACGGCTCTCCGGCTCGCCGAGGACGGTGCGGCCGTCGGGATCGCGACAAAGGACGCGGCGGAAGCCGCCGCCGTGGCGGAGGCCTGCCGAGCGTTCGGCGCTCCCGCAACGGCCGCGGTCGCCGACCTCGGTGACGCTGCAGCTGTCAGCCGCGCACATGGCGAGATAGTGGCCGCGCTCGGCCCGATCGACGTGCTGGTCAACAACGTCGGGATCGGCCTGGAGGCGCCATTCCTGGCATCCGACGATGATCTCTACGAGCGGACCTTTGCGGTGAACTTCATGGCCGCCGTTCGGCTGGCCCGCCTCGTTCTTCCTGCGATGATCGAGAAGGGGTCGGGGTCGGTGATCAACGTCGCCAGCGCGCAGGGGTTGTTCGGTTGGCCCGGCTTTTCCGCGTATTCCGCGTCGAAGGGGGCGCTGATGTCCTGGTCCCGCCAGCTGGCCAATGAGTTCGGTGCGGCCGGGATCCGTTTCAACAGTGTGATTCCAGGATCCGTGCTGACGCCGATGAACCGGGCGCGGATCGCCGAGGGCGGTGAGGAGCTCCGCCAGCGTTCGATCAACACACACATCATTCCCAGACTGCAGGAGCCCGACGAGGTAGCCGCGGCTATCGCCTTCCTCGCTTCGGACGATGCGAGCTTCATCACGGCATCCGAACTCGTCGCCGACGGCGGAACGCTGGCGAAAGCTCATTGGTATCTCTGACCGACCTCGGCCACGAAAGGACGTCACATGCACTTCGCAGAGATCATCGTCGAACCGCAACCGACTGTTTTCTGGCGCCAACTCCAGCAGATCGGTGTCAACCGGGCTGTCATCGGCCTGCCACGCGGGTATCAGGACTGGCGGCAGCTGCGCGGTGCCGATCTGCCGTGGGCGTACTCACCGCTTGCGGTCTATCAGGACCTCCTGGCCGAGGAAGGCCTTGAGGTGTCCGTGATCGAGGACAACCCGCCGCTGGACAACATCCGATTCGGTCGTGCCGGCCGCGAGGAGGAACTGGAGAACGTCCAGACGCTGATCCGCGCCATGGGCCGACTCGGTATTCCCACCTGGTGCTATTCATGGGTCGCGAGCATCGGATGGCTACGCACCCGGGCGGCCACCAAGGGACGCGGGGGCGCCCTCGTCTCGAGCTACGACCACTCGCTGGTCGATCACGACCTGCCGACGCTGGACGGTGCGATCGGTGCCGAAGCATTGTGGGACAACCTGATCTGGTTCCTGGAGCGCATTCTTCCGGTCGCCGAGGAGGCTGGTGTGCGGCTCGCCCTGCATCCCGACGATCCGCCGGTCAGCTCTATCCGGGGGGTGGCTCGGGTGGTGAACACTGTCGACTCCTATGTCCGGCTGTTCGACAGGCTGCCGAGCACCGCGAATGCGATGACCTTGTGCCAGGGCAACTTCACCCTCATGACCGACGATCTACCCCGGCAGATCCGAGACTTCGGGCACGAGGACCGGATCGCCTTCGTACACTTCCGCGACGTTCGCGGCACTCCGGAGAAGTTTGTGGAGACGTTTCACGACGAGGGTCAGACCGACATGCTCGCCTGCATGAAGGCGTATCAGGAGGTCGGCTACTCGGGCGTGATGCGGTCGGACCACGTGCCGTTGTTGGAAGGAGATAGGCAGGTAGTTCCGGGGTACTCCGACCAAGGCAGGCTCTTCGCCATCGGCTACATGACCGGCCTACGCGAGGCGGCACAAGCAGGCGGAGAGCCTGCCGTCCGATGAGGCACTGGCTCGGCCTTGATATCGGCACGTCCTCGCTGAAGGCACTGTTGGTCTCCGACGAAGGTGAGGCGATCGGCCGATCCTCGGTGGACTACGACGAGGAGGCGATCCGTTCCGGAGCCGTCGCGGAACAGGATCCGGAATCCTGGATCAGGGCAGCCCGCACCGCCATCGAGGAGTGTCTGTCGGCGGGGCAGCTACCCGATGCCATCGGCCTCGTCGGCCAGGTGCCCACGCTGGTGCTGGCCGACGCGTCGGGGAGATCCGTCCGAAAAGCGTTGACCTGGCAGGACAATCGCGCCGAGGATCAGGCGGCCGAGCTTGCCCGCACGTTGGGTGCCGCCGCCGACCACGTGGGCATGGACCTGCCATGGTCTCCTTCGCAACTTCCGGCCAAGCTGAAATGGATCGCTCAGCACGAACCGGCGAGCCGGGCCGCATCCCGTTGGGTGTTGTCCCCCAAGGACTTCCTCGGCCTGCGACTGACCGGTGTCGCCACGACGGACGCGTGGTCGTCGAAGGGAATCTACGACCTGCGGACCGCCCGACCGGCGCCCCGGGTCCTCGAAGAGTGTGCCTGGCCGCTCGCCAGTTGCCCGCCGGCCGGCGTCCCCTGGCACGCCCGCGGACGGGTCACCGGCAACGCGCTCGGTCTGCCCGACGGAGTTCCGGTGAGTGTTGGCTGGTCGGACGCGCTCGCCGCCATGCTGGCGGTCGGCGCATTCGACGAGCCGCTTGCCTTCGTCCTCACCGGGACGTCGGAAATGGCGGGCCTGAGCGTCACCGGCACTCGCCCGCAGGCCGTTGGGCTCTACCGGGTTCCACGCGAATGCGCGCCACTCGAGGTGCACTACGGCCCCACCCAGAGCAGCGGGGCGACGCTGCGGTGGCTTGCGGATCTGTTCGGCACGACGGTGGAGGCGTTGCCCGCGCTGGCCGCCCGGGCGAGAACTGCTGCGGCTCCCGTCTTCGTGCCGTATCTCAGCGGCGAGCGAGCCCCGTTGTGGCGGCCGGACGTCCGGGCCCTGTTCGCCGGGGTGAGCAGCACAGACGGAGCTCCGGAGATCGTGCGATCGGTGCTTCTGGGCGTGTACTCCTCGGCGGCCGACCTGCTGGACATTGCGACAACGGCCTCCGGATCACCGCTCACTGAGGTGCACGTGGCAGGTCGGGGAGCCGCCGACGAGCACGGACGGCGGATGCGGCTCGCTACCCTCGGCGTGCCGGTGTTGATGCATCCTGAGCCGTTCACCGCTGCGCTCGGTGCGGCCATGCTGGGTGCGGCTTCGACCGAGGGGGGCGATCTTGCGGGATCATCCAGGCTCAGACAGCGTCCGGTCCGAGTAGCTCCGGCACCGACGGACTTCGCCGCGGCGCCGTTGGCCCTGGCCGACTACAGGACGGCAAGTCGGCTGGCGGTCGAATGGAGTTCCCGGTGACGACGGGGGTCCCGACCGGCATCGTGAGCGTGGTCAGGGCGCCCAGCACATCCGCGGCGCTGGTGATCGCGGAGGGGGTGTTGCTCGGCGGGGTCGACGCCGTCGAGATCGCCTTCACGGTCACGGATGCAGCGTCGGTGATCGCGTCACTGCGGGCCCGCACGTCGATTCCGATCGGAGCCGGCACCGTCCGCACGATCGACCAATGCCGCGCGGCCGCAGCCGCGGGGGCGACGTTCGTAGTGGCACCCGACCTCGACGTCTCCGTCGTGAACGAGGCTCATCGGCTGGGACTGGCGGCCATTCCCGGTGCCCTGACACCCACGGAAGTCGGTCGCTGCGTCGCCGCAGGGGCGGACGCGGTCAAGCTTTTTCCGGTCGGCTCGGTCGGCGGCCCGAGATACGTGCGGACCATCGCCGAGCCGTTTCCCGGCACGGCATGGGTGGTGTCAGGTGGGATCACTGTGCCCGAGATTGCCGCCTACCGGGCGGCCGGGGTTCGGGCGATCTGCCTCGGGTCGGCCCTGATCGATCGGGAGGCCGCGCTGCGCGGCGACGTAGAGCTGATCGCCCGCAAGACGCGCACGGCCCTGCTCCACCTGGACACCGGCGGCTGAACCGGCACCGGATCAGCGGTTCACGTTCGCGTAGCCGGCCCTGACCGCGTCCAGCGCCGGTTTGGGGTGGAAGGGGTACGCGATGTGCGCGCACCCCATCCCCGGCCAGGCCTCTGCGAACGCCCAGAGGAAGATGCCCCAGCATTGGGGCTGCGCGGAGTAGGTCTCGATCCAGAAGGCGGTCGCATTGGCGTGCACGAGTTGGGATTTCGCGATCAGGTCGTCCAGGTCGGTCGGCTCCGCGACGCCAACGGCAGCCATCCCCTCCAGCAGCTTTCGAAAGAGGCCGTCCTGGTCCAGTCGCATGGAGTCGGTGCCGTGGGTGAGGTACTCCTCCCGCCAGATCGGCCAGCGCGGCACGTCCGGACCCAGGAAAGAGTCCACCACTTCGCGGTCGGGCATCGACATCCCGCCGATCTCGGTGATCATGCGGGGGCGTTGCCCGGTGTAGAACTCCGAGTCGTAGGCCAGACCATGACCCCACACGTGGCAGTCACCCTCGGTCGGATCATTCTGGTCATCGACCACCGGCGAGTACGGCGACGTCGGCACATACGGCGTCCCCGGTGCGTACTCCGCCACCACCGACGCCAACAGCTGCTTGCTCAACGGCGAGTGGAACCGGTACTCCGGCTGGGCCAGATCCTTCACCGCCACCTGATCATTCTCGTTGTCACCGAACCACATCACCATCGACGGATGCGACCGCAGCCGCCGCACGACAAAGACCGCCTCCGCCCTGCACTCCGCCAGGAACTCCGCATCCTGCGGATACGCACCACACGCGAACATGAAGTCGTGCGTGACGACAATCCCCAACTCATCACACCGGTCATAGAAGTGCTCGTTCTCATAGATCCCGCCACCCCACACCCGCAACGCATTGATATTCGCGTCCCGCGCCGCGGCCAACAACTCGTCATACCGGCCATCGGTGATCCGCGCATACACCGCGTCCGCCGGAGACCAGTTCATCCCCTTCAAGAAGATCGGTCGACCATTGATGTCCAGCCGAAAAGACGTCCCACCATCAGCGTCCGGCTCCTGCACCAACTCCACCGTCCGCACCCCGAACCGGCCCCGCCGCTCATCACAGACCCGCCCACCCTGAGACAACGACGCACTCCACTCATACAACGGCTGCCCACCATGATCATGCGGCCACCACAACTCGGCATCCACCACCGTGAACCGCCGCACCACCCGGCCACCATCGACCCCGACCGGAACCACGAACCGGGCAACCTGCCCCGCCACCACCACCTCACACTCCGCCGGCACCAACTCCCCATGGTTCCGGCGCACCTGCACCGACGCCTCCACCACTGCGGACCCGTCGTCGGCCAACGACACCGTCCGAACGAACACATCCTCGATCTCGACAGCCTCACACACCACCCACGACACCGGCCGCCACACCCCCACCGTGATCAACCGCGGCATCTGGTTCCAGCCGTAACACGACTGCGCCTTCCGCACATGCAACCGCACCCGATTACCGAAACCGACCACCCCGGGCGTCGCCAGATCCCGCCCGGGCGGCAACACCGCCGACCCCAGACACACCCGCACCACATTCACACCCGCAACCACCACATCCGTCACATCCACCCGAAACGGCGTGAACATATTCCGATGCGAACCCACACACACGCCATTCACGAAAACAGTCGCGAACACATCCAAACCCTCGAACAACACATGCAAACGCTGCCCCGGCAACACCTCCGGAGCCACCACCTCCACCTCATACCAAAAATCCATATCCTCCATCCACCGGCACAGATCAGCATTCAGACCCACAAACGGATCCCGAATAACCCCCGCAGCCACATAATCCAGATGCACATCACCCGGCACCACCGCCGGCACCCACCGCTGCTCGAACGGCTTCGCCGAACAACCCGGCTGCAACCCCAAACCCGACTCAACATGCATCACCCGCCAACCCGACGGCAACGCCCTCAGCCTTTTCACCGGTTCACGGTCGCGTAGCCGGCCCTGACCGCGTCCAGCGCCGGTTTGGGGTGGAAGGGGTAGGCGATGTACGCATCCGACATCTCCGGCCAGCTGTCCGCCAGGTTCCAGAGGAAGATGCCCCAGCATTGGGGCTGCGCGGAGTAGGTCTCGATCCAGAAGGCGGTCGCATTGGCGTGCAGCAGTTGGGATTTCGCGATCAGGTCGTCCAGGTCGGTCGGCTCGGCCCAGCCGGCTGCCGCGATGCTCTGCCAGATCAACCGGTACCTGCCGTCCTGGTCCAGGCGCATGGAGTCGGTGCCGTGGGTGAGGTACTCCTCCCGCCAGATCGGCCAGCGCGGCACGTCCGGACCCAGGAAGGAGTCGATGACCCGCTGCGACGGCATGCCGAGATGGCCGATCTCGGTGATCATGCGGGGGCGTTGCCCGGTGTAGAACTCCGAGTCGTAGGCCAGACCATGACCCCACACGTGGCAGTCACCCTCGGTCGGATCATTCTGGTCATCGACCACCGGCGAGTACGGCGACGTCGGCACATACGGCGTCCCCGGTGCGTACTCCGCCACCACCGACGCCAACAGCTGCTTGCTCAACGGCGAGTGGAACCGGTACTCCGGCTGGGCCAGATCCTTCACCGCCACCTGATCATTCTCGTTGTCACCGAACCACATCACCATCGACGGATGCGACCGCAGCCGCCGCACGACAAAGACCGCCTCCGCCCTGCACTCCGCCAGGAACTCCGCATCCTGCGGATACGCACCACACGCGAACATGAAGTCGTGCGTGACGACAATCCCCAACTCATCACACCGGTCATAGAAGTGCTCGTTCTCATAGATCCCGCCACCCCACACCCGCAACGCATTGATATTCGCGTCCCGCGCCGCGGCCAACAACTCGTCATACCGGCCATCGGTGATCCGCGCATACACCGCGTCCGCCGGAGACCAGTTCATCCCCTTCAAGAAGATCGGTCGACCATTGATGTCCAGCCGAAAAGACGTCCCACCATCAGCGTCCGGCTCCTGCACCAACTCCACCGTCCGCACCCCGAACCGGCCCCGCCGCTCATCACAGACCCGCCCACCCTGAGACAACGACGCACTCCACTCATACAACGGCTGCCCACCATGATCATGCGGCCACCACAACTCGGCATCCACCACCGTGAACCGCCGCACCACCCGGCCACCATCGACCCCGACCGGAACCACGAACCGGGCAACCTGCCCCGCCACCACCACCTCACACTCCGCCGGCACCAACTCCCCATGGTTCCGGCGCACCTGCACCGACGCCTCCACCACTGCGGACCCGTCGTCGGCCAACGACACCGTCCGAACGAACACATCCTCGATCTCGACAGCCTCACACACCACCCACGACACCGGCCGCCACACCCCCACCGTGATCAACCGCGGCATGGCGTTCCAGCCGTAACACGACTGCGCCTTCCGCACATGCAACCGCACCCGATTACCGAAACCGACCACCCCGGGCGTCGCCAGATCCCGCCCGGGCGGCAACACCGCCGACCCCAGACACACCCGCACCACATTCACACCCGCAACCACCACATCCGTCACATCCACCCGAAACGGCGTGAACATATTCCGATGCGAACCCACACACACGCCATTCACGAAAACAGTCGCGAACACATCCAAACCCTCGAACAACACATGCAAACGCTGCCCCGGCAACACCTCCGGAGCCACCACCTCCACCTCATACCAAAAATCCATATCCTCCATCCACCGGCACAGATCAGCATTCAGACCCACAAACGGATCCCGAATAACCCCCGCAGCCACATAATCCAGATGCACATCACCCGGCACCACCGCCGGCACCCACCGCTGCTCGAACGGCTTCGCCGAACAACCCGGCTGCAACCCCAAACCCGACTCAACATGCATCACCCGCCAACCCGACGGCAACGCCCGAACGCTACGCATTCGTTCCACCCCCGTGCGGCGTCGCCCGCCAGCGGGACTCGACCAACCCGTTGCCGGCAGCCCTGTTCAGGTGCGCGCGGGCGAGATATGCGGTGTGGACCCACACCGGCGGATTCATGCCCACGTACTCACCGAGCACGCTGACGATCTGCCTCAGCGACACGCTGCCGTCGGCGTCGGCGACTGCGCCCAGCACTACCTCGTCGATCTCGTCCACGAACGCGATGGCCTGATCGATCAGTTCCAGGCCACGGTCCCTGGGAACCGGAGCAACGTGCGCCGGGCAGAGCCACTCGAACGGCAGCGAGCGGAGCCTGGCCAGGCTTTCCAGATGGTCGTCCACGTCGACGTAGAGGGGGGGAAACCGGCTGGTGCCACTGATGGTGGCGATGGTCCGGCCAACGCCGACGTCGCCGGTGAGCAGTACCCCGCTCGTCTCGTCGAAGTAGGCCATGTGGCCCGGGGTGTGGCCGTGCGTACGCACGGCGAGGAACGAGTGTCGGCCGAGGTCGAGGTGGTCGCCGTCGCGCAGCAGCAGGTCGACCGGAAGGTCGCCGCTGCTCATCGATCTCATCGAGTCGTAGTGCGCAGACACGTCGACGACGCCGGGAAAGGCCTGCCAGAACTCCTTCCACTGCCGGTCGAAGTTCTCCACCCAGGTCGCGTCCTGGAGCGGTGCTGCCACCCGGCAGTGAGAACCGGCGGCACGCAGGCTCTTCACCGCGCCGGTGTGGTCCGGATGGCCGTGGGTGATCAGTGCCCAGTCGAGGTCGTCGGCGTCCATCCCGATCTCTGCGAAGGCAGGGCGGAGCGCGGCGTCATACGTGGTGGCGCAGGCCGCGTCACACATCATTGTCTCGGTGTCGCGCACGATGTAGATCCACAGTGGGGCGTCCGCGATGCTCGGGTAGTCCGTGGGCACGCTGTAAACGCCGGGAGCGAACTCCACCACCTCCGACTCGAATCGACTCACCGTTCTCCTCCTCCGTAGCGTCGGTCATGCCCGAGTTGTCCACCCACGAACGGATGTCTCAATCGAAGTGGGCCCAGGCTGTGCCGAGGGGGTCGTTGATGATCTCGACCTCGGATCCCCTCGCCACCCAATGGGTCTGCACCAGGCTGCCGAGCAGGATCACCTCGCCCGACCGCAGCGCGGTCCCACGGCCTGCGGCGTGGGTGGCCAACCAGGCCAACGCATCCAGTGGGTGTCCGAGGACATCCGACCCGACTCCGTGACCGACCTCGACGCCATCGATCCGCATCACGGCGGTCACCCCCGGAAGTTCGTCCAGGTCGAAATCGGTGTGTTCGGGGCCGAGCACCGCGCCGGCGTGGAAGAAGTCGTCGGCAATCAGGGTCGGCGTGTCGAGCGACGGGTAGTCCGCGTAGCGATCCTGGACGATCTCGATCGCCGGCATCACCGAGGCAACCGCCGACCGCACGTCCTCGCGACCGTAGATGCGGTCGCGCACCGTACCGAGGTCCGACCCCAGCCGCACCGCGACTTCGCACTCGACGCCGTACCGGGCCGGTCCCAGATGCGTGTAGGTGCCTGACGATTCGTACACGGTCGAGGTGAACATCTGCCCGGCACAGGGACTGTCGATCTGCAGGAAGGCCTGCATCACCGGGGTGGTGCATCCGATCTTGTGACCGACGACGCTGCCCGCTCCGATGTGGGCGAGCTGCCGATGCACCGCGTCCTGGATCCGGTAGGCGGTCTCCTCGTCCGGTGGTCGGAGCTCGTCCGGCAGTCGGTCGAACAAGGCATGCCGATCGCGCGATGCGACCAGCATGCCGGCGGCTCTCTCGATCTCCCGTTCGTCCATTACACCCCTCCGATCGAGACGTACTTGACGTTGAGGTACTCGTCGATGCCGAAGGCGCCGCCCTCGCGACCGTATCCCGAGTCCTTGACGCCGCCGAAGGGCGCACTCGGCGATGAGGGCCGTCCGTCATTGGCGCCGACGATCCCGAACTCGAGGTTCTCCGATACGCGGATGAGGCGGGCGTAGTCGCGGGTGTGGAAGTACGCCGCGAGGCCGTAAGGGGTGGCATTCGCCCTGCCGACGGCCTCGTCCTCGGAGTCGAACGGCGCGACGGCCAGCACTGGTCCGAAGGTCTCCTCCTGGGACACCCGCATCCCGTCGGTGACGTCGGTGATCAGTGTCGGCGCGTAGAAGTTGGCTCCCAGCTCGGGCAGTCGCCGTCCCCCCACCCGCAGGATCGCACCTCCGTCCACGGCGTTGTCGACGTGCTGTTCCACCCGTCGTACGGCAGCTCCGTCGATCAGCGGCCCGACCTCGGTTCCGCTGTCGAATCCGTTCCCGACCGTCAGCTCGCCTATCACCACGGCCAGACGGCGCCCGAGCTCATCCGCGATCGAGGCATGCGCGTAGACCCGGTTGACGCTGATGCAGGCCTGGCCCGCATTGCGGAACTTGCAGGCGACCAGTTCGGTGACCGCTGCGTCGAGGTCGGCGTCGTCGAAGACGATGAAAGGGGCGTGCCCGCCGAGCTCCAGGCTGAGCCGCTTCACTCCGTTCGCGCTCATCGTGATCAATTCCCGCCCGACCTCCGTGGACCCGGTGAACGAAAGCTTGCGGACCCTGGGATCGTTGAGCAGCAGTGACCCGGCGGCGCGGGCCCTGCGGGTCGTGACCAGGTTGACCACGCCGTCGGGCAGGCCGGCATCCTGCAGCGCCCCGCAGATGGCCATCGCGGTCAATGGGGTCGCGCTCGCCGGTTTGCAGACGCTGGTGCAGCCCGCTGCCAGCGCCGGGCCGAGTTTCCGGGTCAGCATGGCCGCCGGAAAGTTCCACGGCGTAATTGCCGCGGTCACCCCGACGCCTTGCCGAAGCACATGGATGCGGTAGCCGCGGCGCGGGGCCGGCACGATCTGCCCGTAGATCCGCTCCGCCTCGCCCGCGAACCACTCCAGGAAGCCTGCCGCATACTCGATCTCGCCGAGGGCCTCGGTCAACGGCTTGCCCTGCTCGCCCGTCATGATCTCGGCGATGATGCCCGAACGTTCGCGCACCAGATCGGCTGCTCTGCGCAGAACCCTGGCCCGCTCGATCGCTGGGGTCTCCCGCCACCCCGGAAGTGCCGTCGCGGCAGCATCGACGGCTGCCTGCAGGTCAGCGTCCGTGGCATCCGGGACCGCCGCGATCACCCGGCCGGTTGCCGGATCCGTGACGTCGAACGTCGTGCCGTCGGATGAGGCACGCCAGATCCCGCCGATCAGCAGCCCGGTCGCGGGGAGTGCAGTGTGGGAATCTGGGGTGAGGGCCGACCGATTCATGCCGGTTCCTTCTCGGTGACGACCACGCCGGACCAGGCGTTCTGCAGGATCGTCAGGAGATCTTGCCGATCGAGTGGTCGCGGGCTGTTCTTGAGCAGTCGGGTGATCGTCGCGGCGTCGTCGGCGAATGCCGGCAGGTCCCCCGCGGAGACCCCGATGTCGGCGAGGGTGCGCGGTAGCCCGATCGCCGCAGCGAGCCGGCGAACCTCGACAACAGCGGCCAGCGAGGCGGTGTCGGCGTCGGTTGCGGCATCGGCAACACCCAGCAGAACGGCGACCGTCGCGAGACGGCCGGTCGCATGCCCGCGCACATGGTCGAGAACGTAGGGAAGAAGCAGCCCGACCCCCAGCCCGTGCGGAGTGCCGGTGGCGGCTCCGACCGGGTACTGCAGAGCATGTGCACCGGCCGTTCCGGCATGGCCGAAGGCGATCCCCGCACACAGGCTCGCGTAGTGCATCGCCGCCCGCGCGTCCATGTCATCCCCTCGGGCAACCGCACGTTCGAGGGCACCGCCGATGCGCTCGATCGCGGTGACCGCGAAAGGATCGCTGAGCGCGCAGGAGCCCCGGAACACTTCGCCGCCCAAGGCGTTCCAGGACACCGGGCGGGGTGGGGCCAGGAACGCCTCGATGGCATGGGTCAGCGCGTCCATGCCGACATGTGACGTCACAGAGCCCGGGCAGCTGACGGTCAGAGCGGGATCGCAAATGGCCACACGTGGAATCAGGTGGAGGTCCGAGACTCCGACCTTCAGCCGTCGGGCCGGATCGCTGACCACCGCGACCGGTGTGACCTCGGACCCGGTCCCGGCTGTCGTCGAAACGGCGACCACCGGCGCGACCGGCCCGGGTACCAGGCCCTCACCGTAGAACCGGTGCAGTGGGCCGCCGTAGGTGAGCAGCAGCGAGGTGACCTTCGCCAGGTCGATGGGTGATCCACCCCCGAACCCGACGAGAACCTCGACGGGGCTGCCCCCGTCGACGGCCGCGGCAAGACACTCCCGGACGGCGGACGGCGGCAGATCGGGCGGTGTGTTGTCGAAGACTCTGGCCCGGACCCCCGCGGCGGCGAGGAGTTCCAGCCCACGGGCAAAGCCCGGGGTCTGGGCGATGTTCCGGTCGGTGACCACCAGGGCGCGCCGCCCCAACCCGGAGACCAGTTCACCGAGGCTCTCCAGCGAGCCCTGACCGAACAACACGGTCCCCGGTAGACGCAGGACACCGCCGGGACCTGCACCACGGGCGAGCGGGCCGTCACGCATCCAGCACCGCGCCGATGGCCGCCGAACTGACGTGCCGACCGTAGCGGGCCAGCGCACCGGTGGCGTACCGGGGAGTTCGCGGAGACCAGGTCTGCCGACGGAGAGCTCTCTCCTGGTCGTCGATCTCGACATCGAGACGGCGTTCGTCGACATTGATCACGATGATGTCCCCATCCCGCACGATCCCGATCGGGCCGCCGTCGACCGACTCCGGAGTGACGTGCCCGACGCAGATCCCTCGTGTCCCGCCGGAGAATCGTCCGTCGGTGACCAGCGCGACCGAACCGCCGAGGCCCTTCCCCATCACGGCCGAGGTGACGCCCAGCATCTCGCGCATGCCCGGCCCACCCCTAGGGCCCTCGTCCCGGATCACGATGACGTCGCCGCCGACGATCGTTCCGTCGACCACTGCATCCATCGCGTCCTCCTCCACCTCGAAAACCCTGGCCGGACCACGGAACGACCGGGTTGCGCTGGCCGAAGCCTTCATCACGGCGCCGTCAGGCGACAGTGAGCCGCGGAGGATCACCAGTCCGCCCTCGGCGTGCAGTGCCCGGTCGCCGGCGCGGACGACGTCGTCATCGGGCGCGCCTGCGTCGGCGAGGCTCTCTGCGATGGTGCCGCCGGTCACGGTGCGCGCGTCGCCGTGCAGCAGGCCGAGCTCCAGCAGCTCCTTGAGAACCACCGGTAAGCCGCCGATGCGATCGAGGTCTGCCATCAGGTAGCGCCCGCCCGGCTGGAGATCGGCGAGATGCGGCGTACGCCGGCCGACCCGGTCGAAGTCATCGAGGTCGAGTGCGACCCGCGCCTCGCGCGCGATGGCCAACAAGTGCAGAACGGCGTTGGTCGACCCGCCGCACGCGTTGACCACCATGATCGCGTTCTCGAATGCGTCCTTCGTCATGATCTGGCGGGGGCGCAGGTCGGCCAGCAAGGCATGCACCGCTGCCGCGCCACTGCGTCTCGCCCACTCGATGCGGCGCTCGGAGATGGCCGGCGCCGACGACGAGCCCGGCAGCGCCATACCGAGTGCCTCGCCGACAACTGCCATCGTGTTCGCGGTGTACATACCGCCGCAGCTCCCGACTCCGGGGCATGCTGCCCGCTCGATCTCGAGCAGGTCCGCCTCGGTGGCCTCTCCACTCGCCACCTTGCCGACCGTCTCGTAGACATCGACGATGTTCACGTCCCGCCCACCGAGTCGACCGGGCATGATCGTGCCGCCGTACAGGAAGACTGACGGCCGGTCGAGACGGGCCGCCGCCATCAACATCCCTGGCAACGACTTGTCGCATCCGGCGATGGTCACCATCCCGTCGAAGCACTCGGCATGCATGACGAGTTCGACCGAATCAGCGATGGCCTCCCGGCTGATCAGCGAAGCCCGCATCCCTTCGTGGCCCATCGCGACGTTGTCCGAGACCGAGATCGTGTGGAAGATCAGCGAGGCGGCCCCGGCAAGACGAGCGCCCTCCTGCGCAGCCACCGCGAGCTTGTCAAGGTGGGCGTTGCAGGGTGTCACCTGGTTCCAGGACGCCGCAACGGCGAGCTGCGGACGCCGCATGTCGGCGTCGTCGAAGCCGACCGCCCGCAACATCGCCCGGGCCGGCGCCCGCCGGTAATCTTCGGTCAGAGTCCGGCTGTAGTTGCGTCCGTCGTTGTTCGTCATTCCTCAGATCTCCTCACTGGCGGCAGCCAGAGCCACAGCCTGAAACCACACCTCGTCGTCGACGGCGATGCCGTCGCGAGCGGCCGACGCTCGCCGGGCCCGGGCCGCATCGCCGGGGATGTGCACGCCCTGGTGGCCCTCGGCGATGGGCGTCGCCCGCAACGCTGTCAGGTAGTCGCTCAGGTTGTCGGCCCCTTCGCCGGTGTCGACCGATGAGTCGATGCAGATGACCACATCGCCTTTGTTGCAAACGGTCTCGCTATCCAGGGTACCGGTGACCGCTCGGCCGAATGCGGAACGGGTCAAGCCTGCGACCAGCAACTCGATGGCCAGACCCAATCCGAAGCCCTTGGCGCCGCCGAACGGCGAGATGGCGCCGTCCAACGCATCTCGCGCGCTGACGGCCGGCCGACCGGCGGCGTCCAGGGCCCAACCTGGTGCCAGCGGCTCGCCTCGGCGGGCCAACGCAAGCACCTTGCCCCGCGACACCGCCCCGGTGGCCATGTCCAGGATGAAGGGATGCGGATGGGCCGGCACGCCGATCGCGATGGGATTGGTACCCACCATGGCCGTCCGCCCGCCCCAGGGATGCACCAGCGCCTCACTGGTGGTGAGCACGATGCCCATCAGTCCCCGGTCGGCGATGCGCTCGACGTACGGCGCCAGGATCCCCAGATGATTGCTGTTCCGGATGGCGACCACCGCAACCCCGGTCTCCCTGACCCGATCACATGCAACGTCGACCGCGTGGCATCCGACTACGGGACCGAATCCCCGCCGACCGTCCAGAGTGGCCAGGCCTGACCCCAGCCACCTGATCTCGCCGTCGGCGCCTGGATCGACCAGCCCGCGCCGGGCCCGATCGACCAGCACCGGAAGGCGTTGCAGCCCGTGGGATGTGTGCCCGCGGAGATCGCCCTCGACGAGCCAGTCGGCTTGGACGCTCGCGGGTTCGACCCTCGCACCGACCTGGCGAAGGGCACGAACGATCACGTCGTGCTCCTCGGCCGCGGTGACGGTGATCATTGCGCGGCTGCGCCCGGCAGTTCATCGGCGCTCAGTTGCCCCCGATCGAGAAGTCCGCGGAACATCGCGATGCTGGCCCGAATGCCCGCGTCGACGGATGTCTTCGGCAGTCCGCCCAACCGGGCAACCAGATCGGCGTCGTCGACAACGACGTTTCCAGGAATCTGATCGTCCGCATGGGTGATCAGGCCGGTGGCTTCTGGCAGGACCCGATTGATCGCCATGACGAAGTCCGACACCGTCAGTGCATCGCCATGCAGGTCGTAGACGGATGCCCCCTGATTGCCATCGAGCATGGCGCTGCAGATGAAGGCCGCGGCGACATCCTCTGCGTATTGGACGTCGACCAGCCCGCCGAAGGGGATGTGGTACCTGACGCCGAGCGTGGCCGCCTTCAACGCATGGGTGAGGGCTGCCGTCATGCCCTGATCGCGCGCCGGTCCGTAGACGATGCAGGGACGCAGCCCCACCGAGTAGGTCTCGTAGTCCTGGGCGTAAATCCGGCCGGTGTGTTCGTTGCACAGCTTGAGAGCCCCATAGAGGGTCTGCGGTTGATGGACCGCCTCCGGCGGTCCGACCGCGGCCGAGGAACTGGCGTACGCCAGGCCGCGAACCTGCCCGGCCGATGCCCGAACCGCCTCGAAGACCCGCAATGTTCCGACAACGTTGACCATGCCGCCGAGGATGGGATTGGCCCGTACGAACGGAACTTGCAGGGCCGCAAGGTGAACAATCCGGGTCACCCGATGTCGTTCGATCAGTTCCGCCAGCACACCGTCCAGGCTCAGGTCGGCCGAGACGTGCACGATGCTCTGCCGGTGCTCGCCGGCAAGGATCTTGTCCAGCCGAGTGCCCGCCGGGGCAAGATCGACCGCGACCGTGGGTATTCCGGACAGGGCCAGACTCCGAACGGTCCAGGCGCCAATACACCCCTCGCTGCCGGTCACCAGGAACCGTTCTTCGTCCACTGAACCTCCGGCCGTTCGAACGTCGTCACAGTGGACGATTATTATCCGATTAATCGGGCTTAGCCCTTTGATCCGCGTCGAAGGATATGTGGGACGCACCTATACAGTCAAGGGGTGGTCAGCGGACGCAGGACCCTCAGCCAGGCGGTCTCCGCCGAGATCCTCGAACGCATCCGGTCCGGCCTCTACCGCCCTGGTGAGAAGTTGGCGACCGAGCGGGAAATCATGGCCGAGTTCGATGTTGGTCGAAACGTCGCCAGGGAAGCCATCCAAGCCCTGGTCGCTCTCGGATTGGTCGACGTGCGGCCCGGCCGGGGATCCGTTGTCCTCGGTACCACGGCGACTCAGGCCGTCGACACCACCGCACTCTCGGCCCTGCTCTACGACCACTCCGTCGACGACCTGAACGAGTTCCGCCGGGTCATCGAAGTGGAGATCGCGACCCGGGCAGCGAAACACGCCACCGACAGCGACCTCGCGGTGATGCGTCGACAGCTCGACCAGTTCCGGAGCAGGTTCGAAGCCGGCTTGTCGGTGGTCGAACCGGAACTCGGCTTCCACGACGCAATCGCGCATGCCAGTCAGAACGCTGTCTATTACCAGGTACTCGAGCTCCTGAGAGACCGACTGGCCAATGCGAGAAGCCTCGTCGAGCACCTCGAATGGGTCAACCAGCGAGCCATGGACGACCACGAGGCGATCTTCGCCGCGATCGAGGCACACGACTCTGACGCGGCCAGGAGGGCGATGGCCAAGCACATGGAGCTGGCGGCTGAGGCAATCGCCGAAGCACGCCGGCTGCGCGACGAACGACCGGAGTAACGCACTCGGTGCCGGAGCACCGACCTCGCGTGCCCCCGGTGGGACTCGAACCCACACTGTGACCCTTTTAAGGGGCCTGCCTCTGCCGGTTGGGCTACGGGGGCGTGACCGGACGAGCGTAGGTCACCCGGCCAGTTCGACGGCGCGGGCGACGATCAGGTCGAGCATGGCCGGGGTCAGCCGGCCGGTGAAGGTGTTCTGCTGGCTGACGTGATAGCAGCCGAGCAAGGTCAGCACTCGGCCGTCCGGGTGGGTCAACGCCAGTTCCGCACCATGCCCGAAAGCCGGGCGGGGACGCGGTATTGCCCAGCCTGATCCACCCAGCACCGCCAGCAGCGCCTGCCAGCCGAAGCCGCCCAGCACCAGGGCCACCCGGACCGTGCCGGCGATCAACTCGAGTTCCCGCCCGAGGTAGGGCGCGCACCGGTCGCGCTCGTCGGGGGTCGGCTTGTTGTCCGGCGGCGCGCAATGCACCGGCGCCGTGATCCGTACCCCGGTCAACCGCATCCCGTCGGCGGCCGACACCGACTGTGGTTGGGACGCAAGCCCTGCCCGGTAGAGCGCGGCGTACAGGACGTCACCCGACCGGTCGCCGGTGAACATCCGGCCGGTGCGGTTGGCTCCGTGCGCCGCCGGCGCCAGGCCGATCACGGCGATCCGGGCGGCTGCCGGGCCGAACCCGGGAATGGGCTTCCCCCAGTAGGTCTCGCCGGCGAAGGACGCCCTGGGCGCCGCTGCGACCGCCTCGCGCCAGGCCACCAGTCTCGGACACGCCCGGCACGACACCACCAGCGCATCGAGCGCGTCCAACGATCGCGCGGTCCCGGCCCGATCCGGCGCCGTTTCGGCCGACCCGCTCCCCCCGGGGCCGGCACCCGGCCGGCGGCTCATGGCACCACCGGCACCAGGACCGGCAACGCCGCCGGCACACAGCGCAGCGTCACCGGCAGCGGCCCGACCCGCTCGCCGTCGGCGTAGACCGGACCGGCGTCACCGGAGATGGTGACCGCGCGACCGCGCAGCAGCTGGACTGCGGGATGCCCGATGTGACCGGCGACCGGCAGCTTCGGGGCGAGCCGGGCCAGCGTGGTCCGGGAGACCGGTCCGACCACGGTCAGGTCGAAGACCCCGTCGTCCCAGCGGGCGTCCGGCGCCATCCGCTTTCCGCCGCCGTACTGCGGACCGTTGCCGACCGCGATCAATGTGATGTCGAGGTCGGACGTCGCGTCATCCACGGTGAGCCGGATCCGTCGAGGACGGAGGCGGAGCAGCTCCAGGGCGATGGCGACGTCGTAGCGGCGGGGGCCGCGTGGTCGGCGCAGGTTGTTCGCCCGCTCGTTGACCGCGGCGTCCAGCCCGGCGTAGAGGATTCCCACGAACCAACGCCCGGAACTACCGGGCATCAGCGCGTTTCCGTCGCAGTAGCCGAGATCGATGCGCTGGACGGACTTCGCCAGCAGGGCCGCGAGCAGCGCATCCGCAGCTGCCCCGGGGTCGGTCGGTAAGCCCAGCACCGCTGCGGTGTCGTTGCCGCTGCCGGCCGGGATCACACCCAGCGGGACCGTCCCCTCGGCCAGCACGTTGACCGCGAGGTGCACGATGCCGTCGCCACCGCAGACGAACACCGCGTCCGCCTCCGCCGCCGCCCGGGTGAGCAGGTCCACCGACTCCTGCCAGCTGGTCCCGGCCAGCAGAGTGAGTGCACAGCGGTCGCGTAGCCGATCGGCCACCTGCGCGCCGATCCGGGCGGCCCGCCCATGGCCGGACGCCGGATTGACCACCATCGTCACCCGGGGCCGGGCGCGGTCGACCCCGCGATCCTCGTCGGAGCGGGTGTCGGGCACCGGGCTATCGTCGCAGGATGGCCGACACGACCACCGATCCGAAGCCGGACGACGCGCCGGGCGCGCCCGCAGCCGCCAAGGATCCCGACCCGGTCGACGACCTGGTCACCACCACGCACAGCATCACCACCACCGGCGGCGAGCTCGCCTACACCGCGACAGCAGGTCGGATCGTGCTCCGCGAGGAGGTGCTCACCGACGGCGCCTTCGACGGGCACCTGGCCAAGGTCGAGATGTTCGTGGTCGCCTACACACTGGACGGCGCCGACCCCGCCACCCGGCCGGTGACCTTCGCGTTCAACGGCGGGCCCGGTTCCTCCTCGGTCTGGCTGCATCTCGGGGTGCTCGGGCCACGCCGCGTGGTTTCCGGCGATGTCGACGATCCGGTGCCCCCGCCGTACCGGCTGGTCGACAACGCCGAAACCCTGCTCGCGCACAGCGACCTGGTGTTCATCGACCCCATGTCGACCGGCTTCACCCGGGCAGTCAAAGGCGGCAAGCCCGCCAGCTACCACGGTTTCACGGCCGACCGGGACGCCGTCGGCGAGCTGATCCGGCTGTGGACGACCCGCAACAACCGCTGGCTCTCCCCCAAATTCCTCGCCGGCGAGTCCTACGGCACCACTCGCGCCGCGGCGCTCGCCGGGCACCTCGGCGACCGGCACGGCATGGCGCTCAACGGCGTCATGCTGATCTCGTCGGTGATCGACATGGGCACGGTGTTCTTCACGCCCGGCAACGACGCTCCGTACGTCCTGTACCTGCCGACCTACGCGGCCCTCGCGCACTACCACGGCAAGCACCCGGACCGGGCCCTCGACGAGGTCGTCGCCGAAGCCAGGGAGCTGGCCGAGCGCGATTACCCGTGGGCGTTGGCCCGCGGCGCCCGGCTCACCGCCGACCAACGGCGCGACATCGCCGGCCGGGTCGCCTCGGTGATCGGGCTGGATGTCGAGTACGTGCTGCGGGCCAATCTGCGGGTGGAACACCAGCACTTCTTCGCCGAGTTGCGCCGCAGCGAGGGACTGGCCATCGGTCGACTCGACGGACGGTTCACCGGGATGCCGGCCGACGCCAACGCCGGAACCCTGACCGACGACTCCTCCTACGCGGCCATCCGCGCGCCGTACACCGCCGCTGCCAACCACTACCTCCGGGCGGAACTCGAATACGCCTCGGACCTGCCGTACGAGGTCCTGACCGCGAAGGTCTGGCCGTGGTCCTACGCCGACTTCGAGAACCGCGCAGTGTCGGTGGTCGACGATCTCTCGGACGCGATGCGCAGCAATCCCTACCTCAAGCTGTACGTGGCGTACGGCTACCACGACGGTGCGACGCCGTTCGCCGCCGCCGAGCAGACCATGGCTCAGCTGCGGATCCCGGACGATCTGCGGTCCAACATCTCCGGCCGCTACTACGAGGCCGGCCACATGATGTACGTGCACGAGCCCTCCCGGGTGGCCCAGTCGGCCGATCTTGCCGAGTTCATCGCCTGGGCGACCGGCGGACCGCACCCCGACAGCTGAGTCGCGGATTCCGGGTCCAGTCCTTCGTGGTGACGACCACACCCGGCCGGTTTCGAGGTTCACCCGGATGCCAGGAACGTGACGTCGGCGATCTCGTCGTATCACCATGCCGAACCGATCGCTCTGGTCCGCGTGATCACCTCCGCGACGACCGTCGCCAGCGCCATCCCGAACCAGCGGGGTGGGCCTGACTCCACCTCGGGTTCGGGTGCCACCACCGCTGTTCGCCGACCGGTTTGCGAGCACGCTCGGAAGATGACCACCACCACCGCGCTGCGTCCGACGGAAACCGCGCCAGTGGCGCACCTTCTCGTCCGGTCGAACAACCCTCGCACGGCCAAGGTCGCCGGATTCGCCCGCTCGCTGTGGCCGGTCGCCCGCACCGCACCGCTGGCCGTCGGCGTCACGACGGCCATGCTGATCGTCGGGGTCCTGACCGGCACCCTGTACACCCGGACCGCGATGGACTCCGATCTGGTGCGGTCGCTGAGCTACGGCGTGCCCGCCTTGCACACCCACCCCTTCTCGTTCCTCGCAGGGGCGCTGGTGGTGCCGGCACCGGAGCTGTTCCTGGTGATGGTCGTGCTGGTCGGCCTCGCGGTCGGCTACTTCGAGCGCCGGGTCGGCACCGCCCGGGCAGCCGCGGCGCTGCTCGTCACCCACCTGGTCGGCACCGTCGGCGCTGCCCTGCTGGTGGCTCTGAACGCGGACCTGCCGTGGCCGTGGGCGGTAGGCGTCGCGCATCAGGCGGATCTCGGACCGGCGTCCGGTGCCATCGGCGTGCTCGGCGCGGCCACCGCCCTGATGGCCCCCGACACCCGTCGTTTCGTCCGCTGGGCGATCGGCATGTACCTGGTGGTCATGATCGTCCAGTCCGGCCTGCTGTGGGACGTCGAGCACCTGTTCGGCTGGTTCACCGGTCTGGCGCTGGGCCCGGCGCTCGCCGGTCGCCGGCGGGAGGCGTTCGATCGGAGCGTGCCCTCGGTCCGACGGCTGCGCACGAGCGTCGCCCTGCTGATGGTGACGATCGCGGCTGCCAAGCTCGTGACCGTCTGGTATCCGGCCTACGACGGCATCTTCGGCCCCGGCGCAGGCTCCGTGGCGCTGCACCGTCCGACCGGTCCGCTGGGCGCCCTGATCGGCCTCACCGTCACCCTGCTCGTCGCCAACGCGCTCCGCCGCGGGCTGCCGGTTGCCTGGTGGGCTTCCCTGGTCCTGTGCGGCATCGCCGTCGCCCACGCGGTGGTGATCGACCGGATGGCCGACCTGGTCTGTTGGGGCTTCGTCCTGGTGCTGCTGGTGGCGTTCCGGTCGGCATGGCCGTGGCGTATCCCGGCCGGCATCCTGCGCCGCTCACTGCCCCGGCTCGGCGTCGCACTGGGTGCCTTTGTCGGACTGTCCTCACTGCTGTTCTGGCTGTTCGGCGAGCAGACCGCCGGCGGCAGCGCAGGATTCCGGGCCCGTGCACTGTTGGACCGGGCGACCTTCGTCGACGGCAGCACCGCGGCCCACACCAGAGGCGCGGCAGCAGCTTTCACCGTGACCAGCTGGATCTGGGGGCTGGCGCTGCTCTTCCTGCTGGTGCCGGTGGTCTACGCACACCACGACTCGCGGCGCTGGGTCGGCCGCGGGGTGGGCCGTTCCGACGCCGATCCGGGTGCCGTGCAGTCGATGCTGCACCGCCACGGCGGTGGGTCGATCGGCTGGCAGCGGACCTGGCCCGGTTTCGTGACCTGGACCAGCACCGACGGTCAGGTCGCCATCAGCTACCGGCCGGTCTCCGGTGTCGCGATCGCCCTGGGCGACCCGGTGGGTCCCCGGGATGCCTGGCGGGCAGCCGCCCATGAGTTCCGCGGCTTCTGCTTCCGGGCGGGGTGGACGCCGGCCTGGTATGCGGTCACCGACGAGTTCCGGGCCGAGATCGGCAGCGGCTGGCAGACCACTCAGATCGGTGAGGATGCCATCGTCGACCTGGCCGGTCTGGAGTTCAAAGGCAAGGCCTGGCAGGACGTCCGGACCGCCCGCAACCACGCCGCCAAGCTCGGCGTGCGGCTGCAGGAAGTGCGGTTGACCGAGGCGCCGGCAGCGCTGCGGACGCAGATCGACGAGGTCTCCCGCGGCTGGGTGGACGGAAAGTCGTTGCCCGAGATGGGCTTCACCCTCGGCACCATCGAGCACGCAGCGGACCCGGAGATGCGCACCCACATCGCGATCGACGACGCCGGCGTGGTGCACGGGGTGACCACCTGGCTGCCGGTGCACCGCGACGGCAACGTCGTCGGCTGGACGCTGGACGTGATGCGCCGCCGCACCGACGGTTTCCGCCCGGTGATGGAGTTCCTGATCGCCGAGAGCGCACTGGCGTTCCAGGCGGAGGGTTTCGCGACCATGAGCCTGTCGGTCGCACCGCTGGCCCGGCGCTCGCCGGCGGCCGCGCGGACCCCGTTGGACCGGCTGCTCGACCGGATGTCCGCACTGCTGGAGCCGGCCTACGGGTTCCGGTCGCTGCTCGCGTTCAAGGCGAAGTTCCACCCCCGGTTCGCGCCGGTCTACCTGGGCTACGCCTCGGATCTGGACCTGACCGAGATCTCGCTGGCCATCGGCAAGGCATACCTGCCGCACCTCACCGCACGGCAGGCCGTCACCGTTGCCCGCCAGCTGATGCGCCGCTCCGCCTGAGCCCGCAACGTCCTGCGCGCCGTGAGGTATGGCTCACGGGCGCCGGGCGGTGCGTGGGACATCAGACCAGGGACAGCGCCAGCCCGTCCAGGATGTCGTGCTCGGACACCGTGAGGGTGCTGATCCGGGTGCGCTCGGCGACCAGGTCGGCGAGGCTCCGCAGGATCATCACACCACCACCGATCACGTCCACCCGGCCAGGGTGCAGCCAGGAGAGTCCTGCCCGGTGCGCGCGGGTGGCGCCGAGCAGGAAGTCCGCCACCCGGTGCACCTCGACGGTGGTGACCGACGCCAGATGTATCCGGCCCGGGTTCCCGCCGCGCCGCGCCAGGGCCGCCGCGGCGACCGTGGTCGCGGTCCCTGACACCGCGATCAGCCGGGCCACCGGCGTCAGGTTCAACTCTGAAAGCCCCTGCGCAAGAGCAGCTCTGACGAGTGCTCCGGCCCGATGCAACTCGTCGCGGGTCGGCGGATCGGACCGCAGCAGCCGCTCGGTGATCCGCACCGCACCGATGTCCAGACTGACCGAGCCGGCCACGTCGGGGGCGCCGTCGGTCAGCCGGCCGACGATCAGCTCCGTTGAGCCGCCGCCGATGTCGGCCACGAGAAACGAGCCGGTGGCCGGATCCAGGTCGCCGACCGCACCCCGGAACGACAGATCCGCCTCCTGCTCCCCGGTGATCACCTCGGGCTCCTCGCCGAGTGTGTCCAGCACCATCGCGACGAAGTCGTCCTTGTTACGGGCGTCCCGGGTCGCCGACGTCGCGACCATCCGGATCTGCCGAGCACCGGACGAGCGGATGACGGCGGTGTAGTCGGCCAGCGCCCGCCAGGTCCGGTCGAGTGCGCCGGTGGTGAGCACCCCGGTCGCATCGACACCCTCGCCGAGCCGGACGATCCGGGTCTCGCGGTGCACGTCGACCATCTGGACCCCGTGCTCGGTGAGTCCGATGTCGGCCACCAGCAGCCGAATCGAGTTGGTGCCGCAGTCGATCGCGGCCACCCGATGCTGGTGGACCGGGGACATCGCGCGCCTCCGAACGTTTGCAGTCACCTCCTTCTACCATCCCGGACCGGACGTCCCGGGACGCGGCAGGTTCGAGGGACCCGCCGAGCGGGCACCGGCAGGGCACCACCGGCGTCAGGAGCGTCACCTGCCCGGGTCCTCATTTCGGGACGCCGGCTCGGTCGGCGGGTGCTGCCGGTGGCCATCGACCGGCGGAGAGAGGATGCAGGACATGGACACGACGCAACTCGAGCAGGTCCGCTCCGGGCGCGGATTCTTCGCGGCGCTCGATCAGAGCGGCGGGAGTACACCGAAGGCGCTGGCCGAGTACGGCATCGCCGAGAGCCGCTACAGCACCGACGACGAGATGTTCGACCTCGTCCACGCCATGCGCACCCGGGTCGTCACCGACCCGGCCTTCGACTCGCGGATCCTGGCGGCCATCCTGTTCGAGCAGACCATGGACCGTGACATGGAGGGCGTCCCGACCGCGCAGTACCTGTGGGAGCGCAAGCACATTGTCCCGTTCCTGAAGGTGGACAAGGGCCTCGCCGACGAGCAGCAGGGGGTCCAGCTGATGAAGCCCATCGACAACCTCGACGAGCAGCTGGAACGCGCCGGCACGCAGCGGATCTTCGGTACCAAGACGCGGTCGGTGATCGCGGACGCCAATCCGCTGGGCATCGCGGCCATCGTCGATCAGCAGTTCCGGTACGGCGCGCGGATCGCCGCGGCCGGTCTGGTGCCCATTCTCGAGCCCGAGGTCAGCATCGCTTCTCCGCACAAGGCGGAGGCGGAGGAGCTGCTGCACGCCGCACTGCGCGAGCACATCGAGGCGCTGCCGCACGCCGCGACCATCCTGCTCAAGCTCACCATCCCGAACGAGCCGGGCCGCTACGCCGACCTGGCCGCCGATCCGCGAGTGCTCCGAGTCCTGGCGCTGTCCGGCGGCTACAGCCGGGACCGGGCATGCGAGCTGCTGAGCAGCGACCGGTCGCTGATCGCGAGCTTCTCGAGAGCGCTCCTCGAAGGGCTGGCCGATCAGCAGACCGATGCGGAGTTCACGAACCGGTTGGACGCATCGGTGACGCAGATCTTTCGTGCCTCGGTCGGCACCGGTACGTGAGCCCGAACGTGCAGCAGCCGGCTCCGATCCCTCAACACGCACTCTCGCCCGGGGCGAAACCGGCCGAGTCGGTGGCCGACGAGCGTCCACCGCTGACCCGGTCTGCGATGAGACCGACTATCTCCCGCAAGGCCCCGACCTGCTCGACGGACAGCGGTTCGAAGATGAACTGCCACCGAGTACTCGAAGAACCCGATGCCGGCATCACGCTGCAGCTGAGCCGCTGTCGGGGCCCGTGATCCGCTGACTGGTCCTGGGACAAGAATCTGAGATGTCCGGTGCGGGCGCACTGGCTACCGTGGTCCGATGACCCGGATCGTCAGTCTCGCCGAACGTCCCGACCTCGAGGGTGCGATGTGGGACATGCCCAACGACTGGCCGCTCTTCTCGCTCGAGGACCCGGTCGCCCACCAGTTCTTCGGCTACCTCCCGCGGGACTTCCCGGCTTTCCAGCTGGTCGCCGTCGATGCCGCGGGGCTGCTGATCGGCAAGTTGAACATGATTCCGTTCCAGTGGGCGGGCACGGTCGACGACCTGCCGGAGCGCGGCTGGGACGCCGTGGTGGAGCGAGGTTTCGCCGATCATGCTGCCGGCCGGTCGCCGACCGCCGTGTCGCTGCTGGAGGCCAGGGTGCTCGCCGCCCACCTCGGTACCGGGCTGGCCAAGGAGCTGTTGCTGGCCGCCACCCGGGTCGTCGCCGAGCACGGAATGCACGACCTGTTCGGGCCGGTGCGCCCGACCCGTAAGCAGTACGAACCGGCGACACCGATGGCCGAGTACGTCTTCCGGGTCCGCGACGACGGATTGCCGGTGGACCCGTGGCTGCGGGCCCACGTCCGGCTCGGCGCCGAGATCGTGAAGATCTGCCCCGCCTCGATGACGATCCCGGGCTCGCTCGAGCAGTGGCGCACCTGGACCGGGCTGCCCTTGGACACCTCGGGACCGGTCGAGGTGCCGGGCGCCGTTGTACCGGTGCACGTGTCGGTGGAGAACGACTACGCGGTCTACGTCGAGCCCAATGTCTGGATGCACCATCGGGTGTGAACGGAGTCCGGGCAGCTCCCCGACCCATGTTGATCATGAGAAGCTGCACCGGAATCACGGCGTGTCGCGCGATGTGGTCGGCGTGTCGCGTGCAACTTCTCATGATCAACTTTCAATGTGGGCGCGGACGCCGATGCACCGCGTCGCACCGCGGCGATGCACCGCGGCGGTGTCGGCCGTGCGGGCCGGTGTTCAGCCGACGCCGGTGTCCCGATAGAACCCGATGATGTGCGCGGCGACCTCGTGCGCGGCGACGTCTCCCAGTCCCGCTGCGACCGCGTCCAGCACCGCGGCGTGCTGGGCGCGCAGCTGCCGGGCCATCGAGGGCCAGTCGTCGAGCCGCCCGACCGCGGCGGTGACGTAGGCCTGGATGCCCTCACGCAACGCGCCCATGATCGCCGCGATCACTGCGTTGCCGGCGAGACCGGCCAGCGAAACGTGGAAGCGAGCATCCAGAGCGAGGAACTCGGCGGCCGAAAGGGACTCCGACTCCATGGCCTGCAACAGTTCCCGGGCCTGCGACAGATCGGCGTCGGGCGCCCGGGCGGCGGCAGCGGAGACCGCCCAGGTCTCGATCAGGATCCTGGCGCCGACCAGATCGGCGACCGGCAGGTGCCGGCTCGCCAGGTGCCAACGCAGGGCCGCCCCGATCGGCGCCGCCGGATCAGAGATCACCACCGCACCCGCCTCGGGTCCTGACCCGGCCGCAGTCCGGATCAGGCCCATCGCCTCGAGCACCTTGATCGCCTCCCGGACGCTGGCCCGGGACACGCCGTAGCGCTCGGCGAGCACCCGCTCCCCCGGTAGCCGCCCGCCAACATCCAGCCGCCCGGCCGCCAGATCCGCCTCGATCCGGGCCAGCACCGCCTGGTAGGTGCGGGTCATCCGGCCTCCTTGCGGCTGTGGTCTGACCACACTAGTCTCGCGTGATCGGACCACACCGAGGAAACACCGACTCCTGGTCGGACCGCCGCCGCACCGACGTGGGGAGCCTGCCGGAATGCGCATCGCGTTGATCGCCACCTGTCTGGCCGACGCGCTGTATCCGGAGGTGGTGGTGTCGACCGTCCGGCTGCTGGAGCGCCTGGGCCACGAGGTGGTGTTCCCCGCCGATCAGGCCTGCTGCGGACAGATGCACATCAACACCGGGTACTTCCGGGAAGCACTACCGGTGGTCCGGCACCACGTCGAGGTGTTCTCGGCGGCCGATTACGACGTGGCGGTCGCGCCGTCCGGGTCCTGCGTCGGCTCGGTCCGGCACCAGCACGCCATGATCGCCCGCAAGGGCGGCGACCTCGCCCTCGCCGAGCGGGCCACCGCGCTCGCCGCACGCACCTACGAACTGTCAGAGCTCCTGGTGGACGTCCTGGGCGTCACCGACGTCGGCGCGTACTACCCGCACCGGGTCACCTACCACCCCACCTGCCACTCGCTGCGGATGCTCAGGGTCGGCGACAAACCCCTGCAGCTGCTCCGCGCGGTCCAGGGCATCGACCTCGTCGAACTCCCGGCCGCGGACACCTGCTGCGGGTTCGGCGGCACGTTCGCGATCAAGAATCCGGACGTCTCCACCGCGATGCTGGCGGACAAGATGAGCGCCGTGCTGGGCACCCACGCGGAGGTCTGCTCGGCCTCCGACTCATCGTGCCTGATGCACATCGGCGGCGGCCTCAGCCGCCTACGCTCCGGGGTGCGCACCGTGCATCTGGCGCAGATCCTGGCCTCCACCACGGATCCGGTGCCGGCGTGAGCACCTTCCTGGGTACTCCGTCACCCCTGCGCGGCGCGCAGTCGTTCCCCAAGGCGGCCCGCGCCGCGGTGGCCGACACCCAGCTGCGCCGCAACCTCGGCCGGGCCACCGCCACCATCCGCGCCAAACGGCTCGCCGTGGTCGGCGAGGTCGACGACTGGGAAGCATTGCGGGACGCGGGCTCTGCGATCAAGGCCGACGTGATGGCGCGGCTTCCGGAACTCCTCGAACAGCTGGAGGCCGCGGTCACCGCCCGCGGCGGCACGGTGCACTGGGCGACCGACGCCGACGAGGCCAACCGGATCGTCACCGCACTGGTCAAGGCCACCGGCGCCGACGAGGTGGTCAAGGTGAAGTCCATGGCCACCCAGGAGATCGGGCTCAACGAGCACCTGGAGTCCGAAGGCATCGCCGCCATCGAGACCGACCTGGCGGAGCTGATCGTCCAGCTCGGCCACGACCGCCCGTCGCACATCCTGGTACCGGCGATCCACCGCAACCGCGCCGAGATCCGGGAGATATTCCTGCGCGAGATGCCGGACGTACCGCTGGATCTCACCGACGATCCGCACCGGCTGGCGATGGCCGCCCGGACCCACCTGCGACGGAAGTTCCTGTCCGCACGGGTCGCGGTGTCCGGCGCGAACTTCGCCATCGCCGAGACCGGGACCCTGGCGGTGGTGGAATCCGAAGGCAACGGTCGGATGTGCCTGACCCTGCCGCAGACCCTGATCACCGTGATGGGCATCGAGAAACTGCTGCCCAGCTTTGCCGACCTCGAGGTGTTCCTGCAGCTGCTGCCGCGGTCGTCGACCGGCGAGCGGATGAACCCGTACACATCGCTGTGGACCGGCGTCACCCCCGGCGACGGCCCGCAGGAATTCCACCTGGTGCTACTGGACAACGGTCGCACCAACGCGCTCGCCGACGAGGTGGGAAAGGCTGCGCTGCACTGTATCCGGTGCAGCGCCTGTCTCAACGTCTGCCCCGTGTACGAGCGGGCCGGTGGCCATGCCTACGGCTCGGTCTACCCCGGCCCGATCGGTGCGGTGCTCACCCCGCAGCTCACCGGCATCACCGGACACGACGACCCGAGCGCCTCGCTCCCGTACGCCTCGTCGTTGTGCGGGGCCTGCTTCGACGCCTGCCCGGTGAAGATCGACATCCCGAGCCTGCTGGTGGAGCTGCGGGGCCGGGCCGTTGACGCCGACCGCGACCGGAAGGTACCCGGCGGCTGGGACGCGGCGATGCGGTCGGCGGCCTGGGTGATGAGTGACGGAAAGCGGTTCGCCCGTGCCGAGTCGGCTCTCAAAGCGGGCCGGGTGCTCTCGCTCCGTACCGGGCGGATCTCGCGACTGCCCTGGCCGCTGTCCGCCTGGACCGGAGCTCGGGACCTGCCGGCGCCGCCGAAGCAGACGTTCCGCAGCTGGTGGCGCGCCAACCGTGGCGGCGGCGATGACCAGTCGTGACGTCGTGCTCGGACGGATCCGCGGTGCGCTCGCCGGGTCCGCGCCGGCCGATCCGGTTCCCCGGGACTACGCGCACACCGGAGGGCTGGGCGTCGGTTCCGACGCGGTCGTCGACCTCCTGGTCGATCGGCTGGAGGACTACCGCGCCACGGTGCACCGTGGTCCGGATCTGGCGGCGGCGATCGATGCGGCCCTGGGTCCGGCCCGCAGCGTCGTGGTCCCGGCCGGACTGGACCCGGCGGTCCGCGCCGCCTGTGCAGCAGGCGGACGTCAGGTCATCACCGACCGCGCCGACCTGAGCACCTACGACCTGGACGGCATCGACGCGGTCGTCACCGGCGCCACCGTCGCGATCGCCGAGACCGGCACGATCATCCTCGACGGGAGCGCCGACCAGGGCCGGCGGGCCATCACCCTGGTGCCGGACCGGCACGTGATCGTGCTCAGCGTCGACCGGGTCGTGCACTCGGTGCCCGAGGGGCTGGCGCTGGTGGCCCCGACGGCACCGCTGACCATGATCTCCGGACCGTCGGCGACCAGCGACATCGAGCTGTCCCGGGTGGAGGGCGTGCACGGGCCACGGACGCTGGAAGTCGTGCTCACCGGCTGACCGCTCCACCGGGTGTCGGGCGACTGCATCCCGTCCCGGTGGTTGAGCCACGGCCGGTGTGGATACGGTGCCATCGAGGAGGTTGATCCCGATGCCCGCCACCCATCAGGTTGTCAACCAGGCTCCCGCTCTGCGCGGGCACGACGTGACCGCAGCCGACCCGGCGCTCGCCGCCGGACTCGCCGGATCGGGTCTGGTTGTCGACGAGGACCTGCGCACCCTCGGGGTCGCGGCCGGGTCCGAGGAGATCATCGATGCGGCCCGGCTCGCCGAGGCCTGCACCCCCATTCTGCGCACCCATTCCCGGAGCGGCTTCCGGATCGACGAGGTGGACTACCACCCGTCCTGGCACGCCCTGATGACGCGCGCGGTCGAGGCCGGCCTGCAGGGATGGCCGTGGGATCCGGCGGCGGGCGACCAGTCGCACCTGCGCCGGGCGGCCGGCTTCTACGCCTGGACCCAGGCGGAGGCGGGCCATCTGTGCCCGATCTCGATGACCTACGCCGCGGTGCCGGCGCTACGGCGCCAGCCCGAGCTGGCCGATCAGTTCGAACCCGGCCTGCGCTCCCGCACCTACGAGTTCGGGCTGAGCGCGCCCGCCGGCAAGGCCGGGCTGCTGGCCGGCATGTCGATGACGGAGAAGCAGGGTGGCTCCGACGTTCGCGCCGGAACCACGCTGGCCATTCCGGTCGACGGCGGGTACCGGCTGACCGGCCACAAGTGGTTTACCTCGGCCCCGATGAACGATCTGTTCCTGACCCTGGCGCAGGCGCCCGAAGGGCTGTCCTGCTTCCTCCTGCCGCGGGTACTCCCCGACGGGCACCGCAACGCCATCCGGCTGCAGCGGCTCAAGGAGAAGTTGGGCAACCGGTCGAACGCGTCGGCCGAGATCGAGTACGACGGCGCGACCGGCTGGCTGGTCGGCGAGGCGGGCCGCGGCACGGCCACCATCCTCGAGATGGTCTCGATGACCCGGCTGGATTGCGTCCTGGGCTCGGCCGGCGGGATCAGGGCCGCCCTGTCCGAGGCCACCCACCACGCCGCCCACCGCTCGGCGTTCGGCCGCAAGCTGGCCGACCAACCGGTGATGACGGCAGTGCTGGCCGATCTCACGATCGAGTCCTGGGCCGCCACCCTGACCGGGTTGCGACTCGCGGCCGCGGTGGACGCCGGCGAGACGGCGCTGCTCCGGATCGCCCTGCCGGTGGCGAAGTTCTGGGTGTGCAAACGCGCCGTGCCGGTGATCGCCGAGGCGCTGGAGTGCCTGGGCGGCAACGGCTACGTCGAGGAGTCGGTGATGCCGCGGTTGCTCCGCGAATCGCCGCTCAACGGTATCTGGGAGGGATCGGGCAACGTCGCGGCGCTGGACGCGCTGCGGGCGCTGCGGCGCGCGCCGGAGGCCGGCCAGGCGCTGCTGGCCGAGCTGGAGCTCGCGGCAGGCACCGACCCGTGGTTCGACGCTGCGTTGGCCCGGTTGCGGGATCTGCTCGACGGCGACGGCGTCGACGAGGGTCGCGCGCGCACGCTGGCCTCCGTCGCCGGGCGGCTGTTCGCAGCGTCCCGGCTGATCAGACTGGCGCCGCCCGAGGTTGCCGCGCTCTACTGCGCCACCAGACTGGGCGGGACCGGCGACCGGGTGCTGGGAGACCTGCCGACCGGCTATCCCCTGCGGGACATCGTCACCGCGGTGACCCCAACGATGAACGGCTGAGAGATCCATCCTCGGAGCGTCACATATGGTTCACATATCGTTGTCACGTCGACCCAATGGTGTGAATGATCCTCCGAACAGCCCTCTCATGTTGATCCGGGTCGCACTCAACGTAATACTTGCCACTCTGGGTGGGCCGACGAGTGGGGTTTCGCGTGCCGAAGTATCGATGGGTGACGGTTCTGGGCGCGGTTTTCGGCCTGGTCGCAGCGGGCGTTCTGGTGACGGCCGGTCCCGCGTCCGCCGCACCGGCGGCGGCGGTGCCCTATCACGGGGCCGCCACCCCGGTTCCGGCTGACGCGGCCGAGGACTCGGAGTCCCCCCTGTATGCGGTGGCCTGCGGCGCGCCGGGCTCGTGCGCGGCGATCGGCAGTTACGACACCGCCACCGGCGGCGCGCCCTTCCTGGTGACCCTCGCCGACGGTGCCTGGGCCGCTTCGGACGTGCCCCTTCCCGCGGACGCTTCCCCTTCGGGGAGCGTCACCCTGTCCGGCATCGCCTGCGCGGCAGCAGGTTCCTGCACCGCGGTCGGCGATTACTACACGACCGACGACTATCCACGGGCCCTGGTACTCGCGTCGACCGGTGGGGTCTGGGCGCCGGTGGCAGTGGCTCTGACTGGTGATCCCACCTCGAGCCTGGCGTCGGTGGCGTGCGCGGGCGCATCCTGCACGGCTGTCGGCACCCAGGGCTCGCAGGCGTTGGTCGTCACCGTCGCCGGTGGTGCGGCCACCGCCGCCGCCGCGCCGCTGCCCGCCGACGCCGCTCCGGACAGCTCGCCCGACCTGCTCGCCGTCAGCTGTGCCACCACCGACAATTGCGTTGCCGTCGGCTCGTACTTCGACGAGGACTTCGTGTCCCAGGGCCTGATCGTCACCCGGTCAGGCGAGGCCCTCGATGCGATCACCGCACCCTTGCCCGCGCCGGCCGCGGGCGGAGATCAGTCGCTGATCTCGGTGGCGTGCAGCGCTGCCGACTCCTGCGCGGCCGTGGGTAGCTACGCCGATGACGACGGCACCCAAGGACTCATCGTCACGCTGTCGGGCGGTCACTGGGCACCACACACGGCCCCCATTCCGGACAACGCCAGGGACGACGACCCGAACGTCAGACTCTCCGCTGTCTCCTGCGGTATCGCAGGTCCGTGCGCCGCCGTCGGAAGTTACTACGACGGCACAGATTCGCCGCGCAGTTCTATCCTCGTGCCGTCGGGCACCGAATGGGTCTCGGCTGACCCGCCCGCGCCGACCCCGCCGGCTTCGTTGCGGGACAACAACTCCGTGGTCTCCTGCACGCCTGACTCGTGCTCCGTCCTCGGCGTGGCCGTCGACGCGACCGGCAACCAGCAGGGTTGGGTTTCGACCTATCGGAACGGCACGTGGACCGCAGTCGCCGGTCCGGTTCCGGTGCCGGCAAGTCCGGACCGCCAGGGCCTCGGGTTCACCTCGATCGCCTGTGTCGCGACGGGTCCGTGTACCGCGGTCGGTTTCAACCAGTTCGACGACGGAAGCGTTTCGGGCAACCAGGGTCTCATCCTGACCTCGGAGCCGACCCTGGACGACGGCGACCTGACCTCGCAGAAGCCCATCATCAGGGGCGAGGCCACCGTCGGCACCGTGCTCGACGCGCAGGTAGGCACCTGGGCGTTCGGTTTCTCGCCGCTGCAGTACCAGTGGCGGCTGGGCAGTGACGACATCACCGGTGCCACCGGCCCCACCTACACGATCGTCCCGACCGACCGCGGCAAGACCATCACGGTCGCCGTCACGGCGACCAAGAACGGACACACCAAGACGGAGACGAGTGACCCGACCGCTTCGGTGCTGGGAATCCTGACCACCGCCACCCCGACGATCACCGGTGCAGCAAGAGTCGGCTCGAAGCTGACGGCAGTTCCCGGCGCGTGGGCGCCGAGTCCGACCCTCGCCTACCAGTGGAAGGCCGACGACACCGCGATTGTCGGCGCCACCGCCGCCACCTACACGCCCACCGTGAATGAGTTGGGTGCGCACGTCACGGTTTCCGTGACCGGCACCAAGGCCCAGTACAAGTCGGTCACCACCACCAGCGCGCCGACCGCTGCGGTGGCGGCCGGCAGTTTCACGGCCGGCACCCCGACGATCGCCGGCACCGCCAGGGTCGGCTACACCCTCGCCGCCGCACCGGGCACCTGGAGTCCGACGCCTCAGACGTTCAGCTACCAGTGGAACGTCAACACCAAGCCGGTCTCCGGTGCCACCGGCAGCACCTACAAGATCACTCCGGCCGCCTACAACACGAAGGTCACCGTGACGGTCCGCGGCGTCAGCGACGGGTACACCCCGGTCATCAAGATCAGCGCGCCCACCGCGACCATCGCGGCCGGAAGCCTGACCGCACCCATCCCCACGATCACCGGCGTCGCCAAGGTCGGCAACAAGCTGACTGCGAAGGTCGGCACCTGGGGACCGGCGCCGGTCAAGCTGACGTATCAGTGGAAGGCCAACGGCGCCACCATCTCCGGTGCGACCGCGAGTACCTACACCATCGCGGCCACGGCCAAGGGCAAGCGGATCACCTTCACCGTCACCGGGAGCGGAACCGGGTACGCAACCGCCGCCAGGACCAGCGCATCCACCGCGGTGGTCGCTGCCGGCACCCTCACCGCCCCGATCCCGACCATCACCGGCACCGCCAAGGTCGGCTCGACGCTCAAGGCCACACCCGGCACCTGGGGACCAGGCACTGTCACACGCAGCTACCGCTGGAAGGCCAACGGCGCCAGCATCTCCGGGGCCACCGGCAGCACCTACAAGATCGCCCCCACCGTCAAGGGCAAGAGGATCACCGTCACGGTCACCGGCAGCAAGGCCGGCTACACCACCGCCGTCAAGGTCAGCCGCGCGACGGCGACGGTGAAGTAGCCGACCGGCACATTCAGTCCAGCGAACGCGCGATCTGCTCGATGAGGTCCCAGCCGGCCTGCATGCCGGCCTCCATGCCCGAGTTCAGCACCATATCCCTGGCCTCCTGGCTGGTCAGCTCCATCACCAGGGAGAGGGTGGTCCGGCCGTCGAGCTCGTGGGTCAGGCCGGCGGGGCCGGTAGCCCGTTGTTGGCACGCCACGCCGGCCGCATCGGGCTACGGGCGCCAAGATCGGGCTACCGACTCGGCACACTGGTCGGGCCGCCGGGTCGGTAGCCCGTTGTTGGCACGCCACGCCGGTCGAATCGGGCTACGGGCGTCGAGATCGGGCTACGCCGCCGGGGTCCGTGCGGGGCAGGGCGGCCAAGCCGGGGGCGCGGGGGGGCAGGGTCAGGCAGGGTCGAGGCGGGCACAGGTGGGCTGGTCACGGAAGTACCCCGGCAGCAGGTCCACCGCCTCGTCACCGAGCGGGTTGACGCCGCGGCCGACCGCCAGCGAGTGTGCGACCAGCACATGCAGGCACTTGACCCGGTCGGGCATGCCGCCGGCAGTGACGTCGATCCCCAGATCCCCCAGGGCGTTTCGGGTCGCCAGGTACGACTCGTGAGCCGCCCGGTAGCGCGCGGCGAGATCCGGATCGTCGGCGAGCCGCTCGGTCATCTCCTTCATCACGCCGACCGACTCCATCCGCGACACCGCAGCGTTCAGGATCGAACAGCACAGGTAGTACAGGGTCGGGAACGGGGTGCCGTCGTCGAGCTTCGGCGCGGTCTGGACCACCGCAGGCACGTCGTGGTCGCACCGGTACGCCACCCCGAGCACCCCACGCGGGGGCCTGCCGAGCTGCTCGGTCAGGGCCGCCCGGTCCGCATCGGTCATCGGCCGCAGGTCGCGCGGAGCGCCGACGCCGCTCATCCGCCGGCCGGCGCCTGCGCAGTGCCGGAGGTGGTCGTGCCGGAGCCGGCACCTGCCGCGTCGTCGGTGACGGTGTCCCACAGCTGCGCGTACCAGGGCTGCGGCGGGGCGGCGGCCGGCCCACCACCGGCTTTGGCCGCCGCCTGCGGTGGGAGCACGATCCGGTAGACCGTGTCCCCGGGCGTCACGTAACGCAGCCGGCGCTTGGCCTCGGCCTTGATGTAGTCCGGATCGGAGAGGGCGGCCTTCTGCGACTCGAGGTCAGCGGCCTGCCGCTGCAGCGACTGCTGCTCAGCAACCGCCTCTCCCAGTGCCGACCGCTGCTCGAAGTAGGCCCGCAGCGGATAGGCCACCGTCAACGCGACCGCGCACAGCACCAATCCGAGGGCGGCCACCTGCCGGGCGATCGTCGACCGCGCGGCCCGCACCCGGGTCGCCGGCGCCGGGGACGACGAGCCGCGTCCCGCCCGACGCGCGGTACCGGTGGCTGCAGCCGTCGGCGCAGTCGCCGGCCGGGACGCCGCAGGGCGGGAACCTCCGCGGGCGCTACCGGTCTTTGCGGTCGAGCCGCCCCGGACGCCACGACCTGCAACACCGGGACCGGTGCTGCGGCGCGGTCGCCGTCCGGGGCTCTGGCTCACCGGTTCAGGACCCCGCGGTGAACCGCGGGAAGGCCAGCTCGCCGAGGTAGCGGGCCGCGTCACCGAGGTTCTCCTCGATCCGCAGCAGCTGGTTGTACTTCGCGACCCGCTCCGAACGGGCCGGGGCGCCGGTCTTGATCTGTCCGCAGCCGGTGGCCACCGCGAGGTCGGCGATGGTGGTGTCCTCGGTCTCCCCGGAGCGGTGGCTCATCATGCAGCGGTAGCCGGAAGACTGCGCCAGGGTGACCGCGTCCAGGGTCTCCGACAGCGTCCCGATCTGGTTGACCTTCACCAGCAGCGCGTTGGCCGCGCCGCGGGCGATGCCGTCCTCCAGCCGGTCCGGGTTGGTGACGAACAGGTCGTCGCCGACCACCTGCACCTTGTCCCCGATCAGGGCGGTCAGCTCGATCCAGCCGTCCCAGTCGTCCTCGGAGAGGGGGTCCTCGAGGGAGACGATCGGATGGTTCGCGACGAGGTCGGCGTAGAAGGCGGTCATCTCCGTCGCGGTCTTCTGCGCGCCTTCGAAGGCGTAGCTGCCGTTGGAGTGGAACTCGGTCGCGGCGACGTCCAGGGCGAGCGCGATGTCGGTGCCGAGGGTGAATCCGGCCTTGCCGATCGCGTCGGAGATCAGGTCCAGCGCGGCATTGGTGGAGGCCACCGAGGGGGCGAAGCCACCCTCGTCCCCGAGGCCGGTGGAGAGGCCCTTGCTCTTGAGCACGCTCTTGAGCGTGTGGTAGACCTCGGCCCCCCACCGCAGCGCCTCGCGGAAGGTGGGCGCGCCGATCGGCGCGATCATGAATTCCTGCACGTCGACGCCGCTGTCGGCGTGTGCGCCGCCGTTGAGGATGTTCATCATCGGCACCGGGAGAATGTGCGCATTCGGACCGCCGAGGTAGCGGAACAGGTCCAGTTCGGCCGATTCGGCGGCCGCTTTCGCCACCGCCAGCGACACCCCGAGGATGGCGTTGGCGCCGAGCCGCGACTTGTCCGGGGTGCCGTCGAGGTCGATCAGCTTCTGGTCGATGACCCGCTGTTCGACCGCGTCGTAGCCGATCAGCTCGGGACCGATCTCGTCCAGTACCGCCTCGACGGCCTTCTCGACGCCCTTGCCCAGGTAGCGGGCGGGATCGCCGTCACGCAGTTCGACGGCCTCGTGCTCCCCGGTCGATGCGCCGGAGGGGACGGCGGCCCTGGCGAGGGATCCGTCCTCGAGCGCCACCTCGACCTCCACGGTCGGATTTCCTCGGGAATCGAGGATCTCGCGGGCACCGATGAGTTCGATGGCAGCCACGGGCACTTCCCTTCGCAGATGCAGAAACGGTTGGCCGCCGCGAGCGCGGCGGAGCGGTGTCGCCGTTGACGCTCGCCAGACTATCGAGGTCGCCGCGCGGGCATGCGGCTGACTCGCCCGGACCGGCCCGACCGGACAATCAGTCGTCCCGCTACGATCCTGACCCGTCGTCGGCGGCGATATCCGCGCGGCTCCGGATCCACTGTGCGAACCCGTTGACCGTGAAGCCGAGTCGACCGCGGGCGGTGGCCCGGACGATGCCCTTGGAGATCAACTGATCGCGCGGGACGCTCAGGGCACGGGCTGAGGAACCGAGCATCTGCGCGATGTCCGCCCGAGCAATCGATGAGTCGCCCAGCTCGGCCATCGCATGTAAGAACTCCTGCTCGGCAGGAGTTGCATCGTTCCAGCGGGCCACATACAAGGTGTCGAGGTCCGCCTCGACCAGCGCCTCCGCGTGCGCAACGTCCAGCACCGAGATGACGGCTCCCGGATCCGGCAGCCCCGCTGATTTCCACGCGGCCTCCCCCAGCAGTTGCAGGCTGAAAGGAAAGCCCTGTGCGGATGCCACGGCGCGCCCCAGTGCGGCGGGTTCCCAGGTGACACCGAGCCGGCCGGCCGGGCGAACCAGCGCCTCTATCGAGGCGGATTCGGAGAGGATCGACAGGGGTCGATAGGCGAATCTCTCGCTGAAGGTCACTGCACCGCGGATGACCGCAGCGCTGTCGGGCAGACCGACCGCGAACACCGCAGCAGGCAGGTCACGGCCTCGCCGTTGCAGGTTCTGCCATCCATGGGCGAGAGCGCTCAGTCCAGCCCGGTCCGAATTCTGGATCTCGTCGATCAGGAGGACCAATCCCCTGTGGCCCTCGTCGAGAGCAGCGGTCACGGTCTGCTTGATCAGGTTCTCGAACTCGCGGGCACCGGCGGGGGCTGTCGCTGTCGTGCCCACCGCAGTTGGCGGATCGGCGCGGGCAATTTTGGTTTCCACGTGTGCCAGTCCAGGCACGCCGAATCCCAGCTTGAACTCGGCCCGGCCCACCAGTTCGCGCAGTGCGGAGACCGCCGGCGAGGACCACTCATCGCTGAGAACGCCGATCTCGGCCGCGATGCTGCTCATCAACGTGCCGTCCTCGCCGCCCACCACCCACACGGTCAGGGCCCGCCGGTCGTCGGCCATGCGTTGCACGCGGGCGAGCATCGAGGTCTTTCCGAAGCCCCGGGGGGCCGTGTCCACGCGGATTCGATCGACGAATCTATGCAGGTCTATGACGTAGGAAAGGCGCTCGCTGATGTCGGCCAGTTGTTCGTCCCGGCCCGGAACCTCCAGCGAAATCCCGCCGGGGGTATAGGGGCTTGGCTGCATGCCGTCTTCTTATACTGCTTTATACTGTTCGTCAAGTATAAGAAAGTATCCAGGAAGCGAAGGGCTGCGGCCGGCCGCAACGCGCCGGATCCCTGTCGGCACGCTATGACCTTGCCCCAATTGTGGGGCAAGGTCATAGCGACCCGCCGGCACCGGGAACACGGGCACGGGCGACTCCCGGATGGCGAAATACCGGCCGGACGCTCAGCCGGTGCGGCGGCCGAGGCTGATCAGCACCGGCCCCTCGGTCGCAGAGCCCACGTCGGCACCGGTCCCGCAACCGGCGCTGACGGCATCGGCGGCCGGTTCGTTCTCCAGCCCGCGGAACCGACGGGACGCCAAAACCCGCTCGTCGCTGACCGGCCCGTAGACGGTGGTCCGCTGCGCCGCCGGCCGACCGAGTGGGGCGACCACGGTCTCGATGTCGGCGACGGTCTTGTAGGAGCCGAATTGCGACCCGGCCATCCGGGAGATCGTTTCCTCCATCAGGGTGCCGCCGAGGTCGTTCGCGCCGCCGCGGAGCATCATCCGGGTGCCGTCGTCGCCGAGCTTGACCCAGGACGTCTGGATGTTGTCGATCCGACCGTGCAGCATCAACCGGGCCATCGCGTGCACGGTGCGGTTCTCCTGCAACGTGGCACCGGCCCTGGCCAGCCCGGCCAGGTAGATCGGGGAGCTGGTGTGGATGAACGGCAGCGGCACGAACTCGGTGAAACCACCTGTCTCGTCCTGGATCCGGGCCAGCACCCGCAGGTGCCCCACCCAGTGTTCGGGCGAGTCGACGTGCCCGTACATCATCGTGCTGGACGAGCGGATCCCGAGCCGGTGGGCGGTGCTCACCACCTCGATCCAGGCATCGGCCGGCAGCTTGCCCTTGGTCAGCACCCAGCGGACCTCGTCGTCCAGGATCTCGGCGGCGGTGCCCGGAATCGAGTCGAGCCCGGCGTCCTTCGCGGCCGCCAGCCAGTCGGCGATGGACATGTGGGCCCTGGTCGCACCGTTCACCACCTCCATCGGCGAGAACGCGTGCACATGGATCTCCGGGACAGCGGACTTGATCGCCCGGACGATGTCGAAGTAACCAGTGCCCGGCATGTCGGGGTGGATGCCGCCTTGGAGGCACACCTCTGTCGCGCCGAGCTCCCAGGCCTGCCGGGCCCGCAGCGCGACCTCGTCGGTGGAGAGCGTGTAGGCGTCGGGATCGCTGCGGCGTTGGGCGAAAGCGCAGAAGCGGCAACCGGTATAGCAGACGTTGGTGAAGTTGATGTTGCGATTGACCACGTACGTCACCGGCTCGCCGACGGTGTCGGCGCGCACCGCATCGGCCAATCCGCACAGCGCTTCCAGGTCGTCGCCGGTGGCCGAGAACAACGTCAGCGCCTGGCTGTCGCTGAGCGCGGCCGGGTCGGATTCGGCGGCGCGCAGCGCGGCGGCAACATCGGAGTCGACCCGCCGGGGCGCGCGGATCTTGCCCCGCAACGCTTCCCAGTCGCCGTACACCCAGTCGAAGTCGCTGCGCTTGTCCGCGGATCGCCCGGTCTCGTCGATCCCGGTGTGCAGGTCGGACCGGCCGCTGGTGTCCAGACCGGCGCCGTGGTCCGGTTCCTGCCACGGCCGCGGCTCGGCGATCGCGTCGGCCCTGGCCAGCCCGGTCTCCGGGTCGGCCAGGTGGTCGACGTGGGCCCGCAGCCGAGGGTCCAGCCAGGGTTCCCCGGCCTTGACGTACTCCGGGTAGATGGTGAGCCGCTCGGCGAGGGTGAAGCCGGCTTCGGCGGTCCGGGCGGCAAGATCGTCGATCTGCGGCCACGGCCGCTCGGGGTTGACGTGGTCCGGGGTGAGCGGCGAGACACCGCCCCAGTCGTCGATGCCGGCGGAGATCACCCTGGAGAACTCGGCAGGGTCATCATCGGGTCGCAAGCTCCCCTCGGTGATGAGGTTGGGGGGAGCCTGGATCCGCACCCGCGGACCCAGCACCAGCCGGGCGACGGCGATGGTCGCGATCAACTCGTCGAGCTCGGCGTCGGGCATCCTGGCCATCGCGGTGTCCGGCTTGGCCCGGAAGTTCTGCACGATCACCTCCTGGATGCCGCCGTACTGCCGGGCGGTGCGGCGGATCGCGAAGATCGACTCCACCCGGTCGGCCACCGTCTCGCCGATGCCGATGAGCACGCCGGTGGTGAACGGGATCGACGATCGGCCGGCGTCCTCGAGCACCCGCAGCCGCACCTCGGGATCCTTGTCCGGCGAACCGAAGTGGGCGCCCTTCCGGTTCTCGAACAGTTCACGGGAGGTGGTCTCGAGCATCATCCCCATCGACGGTGACACCGGCTTGAGCCTGGCCATCTCCTGCCAGCTCATCACTCCGGGGTTCAGATGCGGCAGCAGCCCGGTCTGCTCGAGGACAGCGATCGCGGCGGCCCGCAGGTAGTCGAGCGTGGAGTCGTAGCCGGCCTCCGCCAACCACTTTCCGGCCGCCGACCAGCGGTCCTCCGGCCGGTCGCCGAGGGTGAACAGGGCCTCCTTGCAGCCCATCGCCCGGCCGGCCTCGGCGATCTCGACCACCTCGGCGATCGACAGGTACGGCGCGTGCACCCGGCCAGGGGTGGTGACGAAGGTGCAGTAGTGGCAGCGGTCCCGGCACAACCGGGTGAGCGGAATGAAGACCTTTTTCGAGTAGGTGATCACCCCTGGCCGGCCGGCGGCGGTGAGCCCGGCATCCCGGACCCGAGCGGCGTGGCTGCACAGCTCGAGCAGGTCGTCGCCGCGGGCGTGCAGCAGCACCTCGGCTTCGGTGGCGTCAAGGGCGGAACCGTCCCGGGCCCGGCGCAGCGAACGGCGCAGAGCGGACGGCGAGGGAACAGCGGTCACGAGATACTCCCGAGGTCGGCGGCCGGCAGGTTGCTGCGGGAGGTTCGCCGAACTCCTCGGTCGACGGCCTGCGGTGCAGAACACCGCGGCCACCCACGCCACGCTCCGTCGGACCGACAGCTGCCTGCGCTGCTCGCGCCTGCCCGGCGTAGGGCGACGGCTTCCGGTCGTGACGGCAGGCGGCTCCCGTCCCCGGGATCCGCCGAGTTCTTTCTAGCAGAAGTCCACCGCGCCGTACCGGGCGACCGCCGTCCGGCCCGCTGCTCAGCGCTCGGCGGACTCCTGGATCAGTCGTGCGGTGTAGGTCGCGGTGTCCTGAAGCGCGTAGTAGGTGCCGGCCGGACCGGTCTGCAGCACCACGGCGAAGTAGCAGTCGGTGAAACCCACCGAATGCACGGCGTTGGCCTGGTCTCCCCAGTTGTCCGATCCCCAGCCTTGTTTGGAGCCGTGCACACCGCTGAGCGCGTTGAAGCCGAAGCTCTGATCGAACCCGGTGTTGTCGGTCGGGGCCTCATGGGCCATGGCGTCCAGCAGCCACGGGCCGACCACCGGGTCCTGCGACATCCGCCACAGGAACCTCGCCATGTCACGGGCGGTGATGTGGGTCGCCCCCCACCGGTCGGAGCTGCTCGAGGTGTTCTGAAGGTCGTAGCGCTCGGCGATGGTGGTGACCTGGTCGCTGGAGAAGTAGACATCGGCAATGGCGTCGTCGGACTCGGTGATCATCGTGTACATGTCCGAGGCCAGCCCGGCATTCATCGTGCCGTCGTACTGGACCAGCTTGGCGGCCGCGATGAACAACTTGATCAGGGACTCCGACGCCACCTGGGTGTCGGCGTTGTCGGTCTCGGCGACGACATCCCCGCCGGCCCGGTCGACCACCACCGCGTAGGTGCGCGCTCCCAGCGACGATGCCGCGTTGTCGGCGCCGGTGAGCACGGCATCCTCGGGCGTCATGCCCGAATCGGCGGCCTTCGGGGTCGCGCACGTCGGTGCCGGGATCGCCCTGGCCTTGGCCGCCTCGCTCGCCTTGGCCGCCTCGCTCGCCTTCGGCCGCCGCTCGCTCGCCTTCGCGGCCGCACTCGCCTTCGCGGCCGCACGGGCCTCGGCTGCTGCGCTCGCCTTCGCCGCCTCGCTCGCCTTCGCGGCCGCGCCGGCGGGCGTGGGGGTGGTCGTCACGATGGGCCCCGACTGTGCCGCCGTGGACGGCGCCGGCGCACCGACCGAGTCCCGGGCCGGCCCGGCGCCACCGTCGTCGCCGCCGGCGATGCCGGCGACAAGGGCAAGCACCGCGGTGATGAGAACCCCGTAGCGGGAGGCCACCCGACAGGCCACCCGCAGCGCGTCAGCCGAGATCAAGAGCCCGCAATTTCGGCAGCACCTCGGAGCCGTACAGCTCGAGGAACCGCGCCTGGTCCGTTCCGGGCGCGTGGAACACCAGCTCTCGGAAGCCGAGATCGATGTAGTGCCTGACCTTCTCGACGTGCTCGTCCGCGTCGTCGGAGACGATCCAGCGGGACGCCGCCCGCTCCACCGGCAGCGCGTCGGCGAGCCGCTGCATCTCGATGGGGTCCTCGACGTGCGTCTTCTCCTCCGGGGAGAGCGCCAGCGCCGCCCAGTGCCGGCAATCGTCCAGGGCCCGCTGCTTGTCGTGGTCGAAGGAAACCTTCATCTCGATCATCAGGTCCAGATCGCCCAGGGTCCGCCCGGCCTTGCCGGCGCCCTCGGCCAGCGCAGGCAGCAGGGTGTCCCGGTACAGCGCGTCGGCCTTGCCCGAGGTGGTGATGAAGCCGTCCGCCACCCGGCCGGCGAGCCGGGTGGCCGCCGGGCCCGACGCGCCGATCCAGATCGGCACCGGGGTGTCCGGCCGGTCGTAGATGGTGGCCTTCTCGGTGCGGTAGTAGGTGCCCTCGAAGTCGACCCGCTCGCCGTCCCACAGCAGCTTGATCAGGGTGACGGCCTCCTTGAGTCGGGCGAACCGCTCCTTGCCGTCCGGCCACTGCAGGCCCAGCGGCACCTCGTTGAGCGACTCGCCCGATCCGACACCGAGCACGATCCGGCCCGGGTACAGGCAGCCGAGCGTGGCGAACGCCTGCGCGATCACCGCCGGGTGATAGCGGAAGGTCGGCGTCAGCACCGAGGTGCCGAGCACCACGCGCTCGGTTCTGGCCCCCACGGCGCCCAGCCACGGCAGCGCGGCCGGCGCATGCCCGCCGTCATGCCGCCACGGTTGCAGATGGTCGGAGACGAACACCGAGTCGAACCCGGCCTGCTCGGCCAACACCGCGAAGTCGGCCAGGTCCGCCGGTCCGAACTGCTCGGCGGAAGCCTTGTATCCCAATCGCAGCGTCACGTGCGCCTCCAAAGTGCTCGGCGATCTCTCCGAACCCACCCTACGACGGCGCGAACGACGGCCGAGGGCGTGCTCGGTCACCCACAGGGTGTCTCTCACCACGTAGGTACCACCGCTTCCTGTGCCCACGGTGCCCGCAGTGCGGTGCCGGGCGGCCGGTCGTTCCGCGCCGACCGCAGCCAGCGTCTAGCGTTGGCGGGCGTGAGCCTTCTTCCCGATGCGCTGCCCGCGACCCGTGTCCCCGAGCCGGCGTCCGCACCACCACTGCGCTGGGGAATCCTGGCCCCCGGCGGCATCGCCAGGGCATTCGCCGACGCGGTGCGCACCCACACCAGGCAGCAGCTGAGTGCGGTCGGCTCCCGCTCGCGCGAGCGGGCCGAGGCGTTCGCGGCCGACTTCGACGTACCGCGGGTACACGACGACTACCGGGCGCTGGTCGACGATCCCGAGGTCGACGCCGTCTACATCGCCTCACCGCACTCCGAGCACCACGAGCAGGCGCTGCTGGCCATCGCGGCCGGCAAACATGTGTTGGTGGAGAAGGCCTTCGCCCGCAATGCCGCTGAGGGCACGGAGATCATCACCGCGGCCCGCGCCGCCGGGGTGCTCGCCATGGAGGCGATGTGGACCCGGTTCCTGCCGGCGACGGACGTGCTGCGGCAGTTGATCGCCGATGGCGCGCTCGGCGACGTGCGCACCGTGCTGGCCGACCACGGCCAGTACTTCGACCCCGATCCCCTGCACCGACTGTTCAACCCGGACCTGGCCGGTGGCGCGCTGCTCGACCTGGGCGTCTATCCGGTCTCGTTCGCGTCCTTCGTCATGGGGCGGCCGGATACCATCACCGCGGTCGGTGAGCTGGCGATGACCGGAGTGGACGGCCAGGTGAGCATGGTGCTCACAGCCGGGCACACCCACGCTGTGCTCAACACGACACTGTTCGACAGGACGCCGACCACTGCGTCGGTGTCCGGGACCAATGCCCGTGCCGAACTGGCCGGAGATTTCTACGCCCCGACCGAGCTGGTCGTCACCGCCCGGGACGGCAGCGTCCGCACCCTGGACGGCGGGCCCATCCGGGGCCACCAGGGGCTCGCCTTCGAGGCCGCGCACCTGGCCGTGCTGGCCGCCGAGGGCGCCACCGAGTCGCCGCTGCTGCCGCTCGACGAGACGTTGGCAATCCTGGAGACCATGGACGAGGTGCGCCGCCAGGTCGGCGTCCGGCTGCCCGGCGAGTAGCTCCCTCGCGACAGTGACGACAGTCCTGTCGATCTGGCGCGCCGGCATGTTCCAGGGCTTTCAGCGCCTGCCGAGCCATACCTCCCGATGGCGTGACGCGACAGACAGCAGCACCCGCTTGCCGTCGATTGAACACACGTTTAGTATCCTGGTCATGCGTTCAGCACAGCGCGCTCCGGACGACCTGACCACCAGGGCGCGGATCCGGGACGCCGCGATCTCGCACATCGCCCGGCACGGCATCCGGTCCGCGACGGTGCGCGGTATCGCCACCGACGCGGGCGTGTCCGCCGGCCTGGTGCTACATCATTTCGGCTCCAAGGAGGGTCTGCGGCAGGCCTGCGACGACTACGTGGCCGCCACCTTCGCCGACGAGATCGCGCTCTCGACCGAACACCTGTCGCCGGCCGATGTGATGTCCCAGATGAGCCGCAGCCCGGATCTGGCACCGGCCACCGCCTATGCCGCCCGGGCGCTGCTGGACGGAGGCGACTTCGCCCGCCGGTTCTTCGAGGCGTCGGTGGCCGGCACCGAGCGGTATCTGGTGGCTGCGGCCGAGAACGGCCAGATCCGGCTACCGGAGCAGTTGACCGCCACGGCCCGGATGATGGTCGCCTTCAGCTTCGGCACCATCGTGCTGGCCCGGTTCCTGGTCCCGTCGGAGACCGATCTGCTCGACGCACTGCAGAAGGCGCGCGACGAGATGACCCTGCCGGCCATGGAGCTGTTCACATATGGGCTGTTCACCGATGACAGCTACCTGCGTGCCTACCGCCGACTCACTGAACACGCGGACACCGCTCCCGCACCGGCAGCCGCCGATGCGGATCACCTCTGAAGGGCAGTAACACTCATGTCCACCGCCATCGAAGTCTCCGGAGTCGACAAATCCTTCGGCGACGTCAAGGCCCTCGCCGACCTCGACCTCTCCGTCGAAACCGGGGAAGTGCACGGCTTTCTCGGACCGAACGGCGCCGGGAAGTCCACCGCCATCCGGGTGCTGCTCGGGTTGCTGCGGGCCGACGCCGGCTCGGTGCAGCTGCTCGGTGGCGACCCGTGGCGTGATGCGGTGTCGCTGCACCGGCGGCTGGCCTACGTGCCGGGCGACGTCAACCTGTGGCCGAACCTGACCGGCGGCGAGGTGATCGACCTGCTCGGTCGACTCCGCGGCGGACTCGACGAGAAGCGCCGGGGCGAGCTGCTGGAGCGGTTCGAACTCGACCCGCGCAAGAAGGGTCGCACCTACTCCAAGGGCAACCGGCAAAAGGTGGCCATCGTCGCGGCGCTCGCCTCCGACGTCGAGCTGCTGATCATGGATGAGCCGACCACCGGACTGGACCCGCTGATGGAGGCGGTGTTCCAGTCGTTCATCAACGAGGAGAAGGACCGCGGCCGCACCGTCCTGCTGTCCAGCCACATCCTGTCCGAGGTGGAGGCGCTCTGCGACCGCGTCTCGATCATCCGGACCGGCACCGTGGTGGAGACCGGCACCCTGGCCCAGCTGCGGCACCTCACCCGCACCAACATCGTCGCCGAGCTCCGCTCCATTCCTGACGGCCTGCCCGCCGCCGATGGCATCCACGACCTACTGGTGGAGGGCCACCGGGTGCACTTCGACGTAGAGGCGGAACATCTCGACGATGCGCTCAAGCTGCTGGTCGGCGCCGGGGTACAGAGCCTGACCAGCCAACCGCCGACCCTGGAGGAGCTGTTCCTGCGGCACTACGCGACCGACCTGTCCGACGGATCCGTAGACCGCTCCGCGGAACACCAGGCCGTGCAGTCATGACGACCACCGTCCGGCCCGCGCCGACGCTGCGGCCACGGGCATCGCTGGGCACCGGCGCCCTCACCGGCACCGGAACCCTGCTCCGGCTGGGCCTCCGGCGGGAGCGGATCCCGCTGGCCTCCTGGATTCTCGCCGTCACCGTGGTGGCGATCAGCACGGTCTCGGCAATCTCGACGCTGTACCCGGACGAGGCGACCCGGGCCGCACTGGCCTCCGGCATCGCGGCGAACCCGGCGTTCCTGGTGATCACCGGCCCGGTCTACGACACGTCGGTCGGCGGCGTGACGGCCTGGCGGATCGGCGTCATCGGCGGGGTGCTGGTGTCGCTGATGGCCATTTTCACCATGGTCCGGCGGACCAGGGCCGAGGAGGAGACCGGACGTGCCGAACTGCTCGCGTCCGGGGTGGTCGGGCGGGCGGCGCCGCTGGCGTCGGCGGTGATCCTGGTGGTCGGCGCCTGCCTGGCGATCGCCCTGCTGGTCGGGCTGGGGGTCTGGTCGGCGGGAGAGGACGCCGCCGGAGCGTTCGCGCTCGGCGCCGCCCTGGCCGGCCCGGGCCTGGTGTTCACCGGCATTGCGGCCGTCGCCGCCCAGCTGGTGGAGAGCGCGCGCAGCGCCACCGGGATCGCCGGCGCCGCGCTGGGTGTCGCGTTCGGGCTGCGCGCGGCGGGCGACGTCACCGGCCTGGCCTGGCTGACCTGGCTGTCTCCGATCGGCTGGGTCTCCGAGGTGCGGGCGTTCGGCGGCAACCGGTGGTGGGTACTGCTGCTGCCACTGCTCGCGCCGCGGTACTGCTCGCCGCCGCGCTGCATCTACTGGTGCGCAGGGACATCGGCCTTGCGGTGTTCCCCGCCCGACTCGGACCGGCCACCAACCCGCGGCTGAGCACCCCCGAGGCATTGGCGGTCCGGCTGCAGCGCGGGCCGTTGCTCGGCTGGGCGTTCGGCTTCGCCGCGTTCGGTGCGCTGGCCGGCGGGATCGCCGACAGCGTCGGCGATCTGCTGAACGGCAACCCGCGGATGCTGGAGATGATGCAGCGGCTCGGCGGCTCCGACGTGCTGGTCGACGCGCTGCTCGCGGCCATGGGCGGCCTCGCCGCCTTGCTGGCCGGGGTGTACTCGGTGAGCGCGGCGCTCCGGCTCTCCGGCGAGGAGAACGCCGGGCGGGCCGAGCCGGTGCTGGCCACCGCGGTCCCCCGCGCCCGCTGGATGGCCGGTCATCTGCTGTTCGCCCTCGGCGGCCCGGTCCTGCTGCTGGTGTTGGCGGGCGTGTTCACCGGCACCCTGCACGGGCTGCGCAGCGGCGACTTCGGATCAGGGTTCGGTGCCGGGATGGCCGCCATGACGGCCCCGATCCCGGCCGCGCTGGTGATGGGTGGGCTCGCGGTGCTGCTCTTCGGGGTGCTCCCGAAACTGACCACCCTGGCCTGGGCGGCGCTGGCGATTGCGCTGCTGCTCGGTCAACTCGGCCCGATCCTGCAACTGCCGCAGTGGGTGATGGACCTGTCCCCCTACACCCACGTCGGTTCGGTGCCGGCGCAATCGCCGGCCTGGGCGGCGCTCGTCGCACTGCTCGCCGTCGCGGCGGTGTTCGTCGTCGTCGGAGTTGCGGGATTCCGGCGGCGAGACGTTCTGAGCGTCTGACGAGATCACTGCTCACATTTCTGAGCAATGCTCTTGACTTCTGCCCCGCACCGGGGTGTACTCATCCCATCAGAGAGCACTGCTCACAGTTGGAGGACGAGATGCGTTACATCACCACCGCCGAAAAGCCGGACAGCTTCGCCAAGGTCGTCGCGTTCCTGAGCCGGCACGGTGTCAGCCTGATGGGCAGCCGCGAGTTGACGGTCCGCGGGCGCAAGTCCGGCAACCCGATCTCCAACCCGGTCAACCTGCTCAAGCTGGACGGGGCCGATTACCTGGTCGCGCCGCGCGGCCACACCCAGTGGGTGCGCAACCTACGGGCCGCCGGCACCGGTGAGTTGCGGCTGGGCCGCAAGCGGGAGCAGTTCCAGGCTGTCGAGGTCGCCGACTCGGAGAAGCCGGCCATCCTTCGCGCCTACCTGCGCAAGTGGAAGTTCGAGGTCGGGATGTTCTTCGAGGGCGTCGACCACACCGCGGATGACGCCCAGCTCCTCGCGATCGCGCCCGGTTATCCGGTCTTCCGGGTCGAGCCGGCCACAGTCGCCTAGGCGGTCCATGGGCCTCAGTTCGAAGCGCGAACTGCAGCGCCGCTGTCCCAAACGTTTCCGACCCATACATTGCCCGGCGCGTTGGAATCAAAGTCGGTAATCGCACCCCAGTATCCACAGTTTCCACCGGAACCACGTCGGAACGTGTTGTTCCGGAAGATGATGTGATTTGTGGTCCCCGAATATGGCTTGCCAGGCGAGCTGCCGCCGTATGCGCAGAAGCCACCAGTGGATGGTAAGAAGAGATTGTCTTCGACGAGGTTGTTCTGGACCACATCGAAGTCGCCATAGCCGGTCAAACCGGCCGAACATCCCGCATCCGGAGGGACATTCGGGGCGTCACAGCCGATGGTGTTGTGCCTGATCGTGGCCGATTGGCCCATCCTGATGCCGGATTCATGCGCCACACCAGAGGCGTCGGTGAACTGGCCGTGAACGTAGGAATCCTGAACGGTGCAGCTTCGGTAGCAGTGAATCGAACGGTTGCCGCCGTACACGTGGACACGGGTGGCGACGAAATGTGCCGCCCCGATGCCCGTATTCTCCGCGTTTCCTGCATTCACTGTCGAGTCAGAAATGGTGAACGAGTAACCGTTCGAGTTGTCGTCGGTCGCAATCACGCCATTGATGAGCGAACGAGTGACCTTTACTCCGGCCGCTCGGATGTTGAGGTCGCAGTTGATCGTCTTACGATCGATGACGACATTGGCTTGTGTGATCGTGCAGGGCCCGGCATAAGCGGTCAGCGCGGTTCCATTCGGCACTCCTGTATTCGACGAGTTGGGGAAAGTGGTCGGTCGAGGCGCTGTCGTGCGCGGAATCACCGTTTGCGTGAGCACCACACCTGACGCCCACCCTGCAGCGCGGGCGTAGTAGCGGTAGTCGGTGTCCTGCATGTAACTCGTCGACCAGGTTCCGGCGGCGGACGAACGGATTGATCGCCGCCAAGAATAGTATCCCGCAGGCTGACCTTTGCGATGGAAATACACGCGCACGACGGTGCCGGCGGGAAGCGCACGACCCGAAATAACGACCCTGGTGCTCTTGTTCGCCTGAGCCTTTCCGGTGATCGACAAATACGACGCTTGGGTCAAGATGATTCGGGACTTGGTGGCGCCTGCGCGGGCGTAGTAGCGGTAGTCAGTGGTCGCCGCGTAGGAGGTGCGGTATACGCCGCCAGCATCCGCCTTCAAGCTTCTGCGAAGTACGTAGCTATTCGCCGGTTGGCCCTTCTTGTGAAAGAAGATCTGTACTGTCTGCCCCGGCTGTACGCGTCCGGAGATGTTTACCGTGGACGATAGCCGGGCCAGCGCAGGTCCGTAAATGGTGGGGGCTGCCGCCGCCGAACTGCTGGTGACACCGGTCAATACAGAGGCAACCAACACGAGCGCAAGAAGGGCTCCGAATTTCCGAACCATCGATTTTTCTCCCTCGATGTCAATTTCGCTGCGCTCGGGCATAGCACCAGTACGTGGGCCCGAATTGCCAGTTGACCGAACTCCGTGACCGTACCCTGAAGATTCAAGTGCGGGCCCCAAGCCGCCCGATCGCCAACCAGGATGGGCGGTGCGAGCGCGGACTGCACCCGCGGTTCGGGCCCATTCTCGTCACACGGGTGTCGTGTCACCCTTTGGAACCATCTCCGACTACCGGCGGCCAGCGAGTCAGCGAGAGGGTCAGTCGTCCGCGGGCCGGGCCGAGGCCGTACTTCCCTCCGTA
>CAWCOJ010000011.1:0-253153 GCA_963797145.1 uncultured Actinomycetota bacterium
GGTGGTCGCCCCCGGAGGCAGCACCTCGATCCACCGCCCGGCCGGGCTCGGCCAGTCGATCACCTTCTCGAACCCCAGGATGCGGACGTAGAAGTCGAGCGCCCGGTCCTGGTCGGCGACCTGGATCAGGACGGTGCCGACGCCGGTGAACGGGGATCTGCTGCTGGTCATGGCTGTTCCTTCCGCTGGGTCTTCGCTGCCGTGTTGACAGCCCTCGGTCGGACAACTCATCGCCGTCGTGGACGGCCGAGTGGTTGACAACTCAGTCGTACACGTGTTCGATACAGGGGTGCGATGGGATGCCCAGCTGGTCGATGACGCGGATGCCGAGGAGGCGCTGCCCGGGATGCCGGCCGTGCCCGGCCGGATCCGGGTGGTCCGGCCGCCCGAGTTCGCCGGCGTCACCTTCCACGAGGTGGCGGCGAAGTCGGCGCTCAACCGGGTGCCCGGCGCATCGAGGATGCCGTTCGGCTGGACCGTCAACCCGTATCGGGGATGCACCCACGGCTGCGTGTACTGCTTCGCCCGCGGCACCCACAGCTACCTGGAGTTCGACACCGGCCACGACTTCGACACCCAGATCGTGGTCAAGGTGAACATCGGAGAGGTACTCCGCCGGGAGACCGCGAAGACGTCCTGGACCCGTGAACACGTCGCGCTGGGCACCAACACGGACCCGTACCAGCGGGCCGAGGGACGGTACCGGCTGATGCCGGGCATCATCGCCGCGCTGACCGACAGCGGCACCCCGTTCTCGGTGCTGACCAAGGGCACCGTGCTCGCCAGGGACCTGCCGCTACTGGCCGGGGCGGCCAGCAGAGTTCCGGTCGGCATGTCGATCTCGCTGGCGCTGTTGGAGCCGGAGCTGCAGGCGACCCTGGAGCCCGGCACGCCGAATCCGAAGGCCAGGCTGGAGTTGATCCGCCGGATCCGGGACGCCGGCCTGCCCTGCGGGGTGCTGGTCGCGCCGGTTCTGCCGTACCTCACCGACAGCCCGGAGCAGCTCGCCGAGATCGTCGGACGGCTGGTGGACGCCGGCGCGACCGGGATCAGCGGGATCACCCTGCACCTGCGTCCGGGCACCCGGGACTGGTTCTTCGGCTGGCTCGGAGCCCATCGGCCCGACCTTGTTCCCCGGTACCGCACGCTCTACGCCCGCGGCTCCTATGCGGACCGGAAGTACCGCGACGAGGTGACCCGTCGACTGGCCGCGGCCCGTACCGCAGCCGGACTGATCGACCCGATCGGCGGCCTGCGCGGCGTTCCGGGCGACGCCGAGGCGTCGTTCCCGAGCGGCAGCATGCCCGATCTCGGCACGCGGCCCGCTCGGCCGGTTCCGGAGCCGGAGCAGTTGACGCTGCTCTGAGCGGGCCGGAATGCAGAACCGGGCGGGCTCCCCGAAGGAAGCCCGCCCGGTCGTGGTGCGGCGGTCGTGGTGGAGCGAAGAGTCAGCGTGCGTAGCTGCGACGCTCGGTGCGCTGGCCGCCGCTCCGAGTGCCGTGGCCGTACTCGCGGTCCCGGTTGAAGTCGCGACCACCGGGCTCGCGACCCGGTCCGGTGCGACGCGGGCCGTTCGGGCCCCGCGACGCGGTCGGCGGGCCGCCGGCGTCGAGCTGGATGCGGAGCTTCTGGCCGCTCACCGTCGCCGCGGCGATCCGGCCGAAGGCCGCGGGGGACAGCTCGGCGGCGATCTCGACCAACGAGTACGTGTCGAAGATGTCGATCCGACCCAGGTCCTTGCCGTTGATGCCACCCTCACCCGTGATGGCTCCGACGATCCCGGCCGGGCGCACCCCGTGGTTGCGGCCGACGGCCACCCGGTAACGGGGGCCGGCCGGTCCATCGGCGCGCTTGCGGCGCGGCTCAGGGCGCTCCGCGTCGAACTCACGCGGTGCGCGCTCGGCCCTGTCGGCCGCAAAGGACGACTTCGTCGGCTCGGTGACCTTGCCGTCGTCACCCGCGGCGAGCGCGAGCAGGGTTGCGGCCAGGTCGATCATGCTCAGGTCCTGCTGCGCGGCGAAGGCCGCCACCGCGGTGCGGTAGCCGTCCAGCCGGCCTGCGGCCACCCGCTCGACCGCGTTGACCAGCACCGAGTCGGCGCGGTGCGCGGCGACGTCGGCGGCGGTCGGCGGGGTGATCTGCTCGAGCTTGACCCTGGTGGCCTTCTCGATGGCGCGCATCCGGCCGACTTCACGTGGGGTGAAGAAGGTCAGCGCCGTGCCCATCCGGCCGGCCCGGCCGGTACGACCGATCCGGTGCACGTAGGACTCGGTCTCGCCCGGGGCGTCGAAGTTGACGACCAGGTCGATCCGGTCGACGTCCAGGCCGCGGGCGGCCACGTCGGTGGCGACCAGCACGTCGAGTTTCCCGGTGCGCAGCCGGTCGATGATCCGCTCGCGCTCCTTCTGCGGGACGTCGCCGTTGATGGCGGCCGCGGACACGCCGCGGGCGATCAGCTCGGCGCCGACCTCGTCGCAGGCGCCTTTGGTGCGGACGAAGACGATGGTGGCGTCGCCGTCGGAGACCTCGAGGATCCGGGCCAACGCGTCGACCTTGTCGCGGAACGGCACGACGGCATAGGTCTGCCGGGTGTTGACGTGGGTGGAGGACTGGCGGGAGACCGCGATGTCCACCGGGTTCGTCATGTGGGTGGCGGCCACCGCGCGGATGGCCGGCGGCATGGTCGCCGAGAACAGCGCTGTCTGCCGGTCGCGCGGGGCGTCGGACAGGATCCGGTCGACGTCCTCGGCGAAGCCCATCCGCAGCATCTCGTCGGCCTCGTCGAGCACCAGGAAACGCAGCCCGGACAGGTTCAGAGTGCGGCGCTCGAGGTGGTCGATACCCGGCCGGGGGTGCCGACGACAACCTGGGCGCCCGCGGACAGCGCGGACTTCTGCGGCAGGAACGGGGCGCCGCCGTAGACCGGGACGATCTTCGAGGCCCGGCATGTGCTGGGCGAAGGTGCCGAGGGCCTCGGCGACCTGCATGGCCAGCTCGCGGGTGGGAGTCAGCACCAGCGCCTGGACGCCACGCTGGGTCGGGTCGACAGCGGCCAGCAGGGGCAGCCCGAAGGCAGCGGTCTTGCCGGTGCCGGTCTGGGCGACGCCGGTGATGTCGCGGCCGGCCAGCAGTGCCGGGATGGCCTGCTCCTGGATCGCGGTGGGAGTGCTGAAGCCGAGCGTCGCTGCCGCCCGCAACAGGGTCGCGGGCAGCGCCATGTCGCTGAAGCGCGGGCCGTCGGCGTCGGCGGGGTCGTCGTTCAGAATCGATTCAGAGATGGGGTCGAGGGCAGCATCGAGCACAGCGGGGTTCACGGACAACCAATCATTAGTAGGCAGGAGCATCGGCCGGCCAGGTGGCCGGTTCCGGTCGCTGCCATCGAAGGTGTCGTGACTTCCGACGTCGAGAGCGCGGCGACACACTCCGGAGAACAAGATCAGTCTACCGGGTGCCGTCCAGTGGTTCTGTCGTTCCTGCTGGTGAGCCTGCTCACCGGCAGCCGCACGGCCCTGCCCGGGAAAGTTCACGCGCCTTGTCGATTCCCCGGACGGGTGTCCGTCTGGTGGAGTGGAGGACGCCGCACCCGCGACGCCCCGGCTACCCAGGAGGACAGGATGCCCCGCTACCTGATGCTGATCGTCGAGGCGGAGAGCGATTATGCCGCAGCCGACGAGACCGCGTTCAACGAGATCATGGCGATGCACAACGACTTCTCGTCCGCCGTGACCGCGGCCGGCGCCAAGGTGCTCGGCGGGGAGGCGCTGCAGCCGACGCCGACCGCAAAATACCTGCGCGGCACCCGCACCGACGATGTGCACGCCGTCGACAACCCGGCGCCGGAACTCAAAGAGGTGCTGGGCGGCTACTACCTGATCGAGGCAGCGGACGACGACCAGGCCTTCGAGCTGGCCAAGCTCTGCCCGGCGCCGTACGGCCACATCGAGGTCCGGCCGATCTGGGAGTTCGGCGAGTAGTGCTGCCGGGTGACGTGGCGCGGGTGGCGGCCAGGGCCCGGGCGGAACTCTCCGGCCGGGTATTGGCTGTCACCCTGCGCACGTTCCGGGATCCGGATGTCGCGGAGGAAGCCACCGCCGACGCGTTCCTGAGTGCACTGCAGACCTGGCCGGCGACCGGCATCCCGGACTCGGTCGAGGGTTGGCTGATCACCGTCGCCCGGCGCAAGGCGCTGGACCGGATCCGGCGCGACCAACTCGGGCGCCGGATGGCCAGTCGGATGAGCGGCACCGCTGCGCCGACGTCCGCTCCGGCCGACGCCGGGTTGGAGGTCGGCGTGATCGGCGACGAGGAGCTGCGCCTGGTGGTGCTGTGCGCCGATCCGCGACTGCCCGAGTCCGATCAGGTGGCGTTGACGCTGCGCTGGGCCTGCGGGGTGTCCACCGCCGCGATCGCGGCCGCACACCTGGTCAGCACGCCGACCATGGCGGCCCGGCTGACCAGGGCCCGCAAGAAGCTGGTGGCCGCCGGACCCCGGCTCGACCTGCCCGACGACAGCACCGTTGACGAGCGGCTGCCGGCCGTCTGCCGGGTGGTCCACCTGGCGTACACGCTGGGGCATACCGCGGTGGAGGGCGCGGAACTGACCGACGAGGACCTGGCCGGCCGGGCCGTGCACCTGGCGCGGACCCTGCACCGGCAGCGCCCGACCGACCCGGAGATCACCGGGCTGCTGGCAGTGGTGCTCCTGGGCCAGGCCAGGGCGGCCGGCCGGATCACCGGCGGCCGGCAGGTGCTGCTCGCCGACGTCGACCGGAGCCGATGGAACGCCGCACTGGTCCGCGAGGGCCTGGCCACGTCCGAACTCGCGTTGGCTCAGGGGATGGCCCAGGACCGCCGACCGGGTCCACTTGCCCTGCAGGCCGCGATCTCGGCCGCGCACACCCGCTCGGAGTCGTTCGCTGCGACCGACTGGGCGCTGATCGTCGACCTGTACGGCCTGCTGCTCACCGTCGAACCCAGCCACACCCTGGCGCTCGGCCGCTGCGTCGCCTGGTCCTATCTGCACGGACCCGAGGCCGGGCTGGCCGATCTCGAGGACGTGATGAGCTCCGGAGCGCTCGACGGTTACCCCTATGCCCACGCAGCGCGTGCCCAGATGCTGGGCAGGGCGGGGCGGCACGCCGAGGAGGCGGAGGGCTGGCGGCGGGCGGCCGGCTGTGCCAGATCCATCGCCGAGCGGCGCTGGTTCGACGAGCGCGCCGCCGGTGCCGATTCGGCCGCTGCCCTGACCGGCTGAGCGCGGTCAGGCGTCCGGGTCGCGGTCAGGCGTTCGGGTCGCGCAGGCCGACGCAGTCCAGGGCCCAGAACGGCCACGCATAGACGAGAGTTCCGGTCATCCACGGCCGGTAGGTGGCCAGCTTGACCACCTGGAACGCCAGGTCCGGGATCCGCAGCGACGGCTTCCGGAAGCCCTCCGGCCCGCCGGCGACGAACCCACGCCGCGAGTAGTACGCGGGATCGCCCTCGAGGAACAGCAGCGGCGCACCGTGTGCCCGGGCGGCGTCGACCGCGGTCGCGACGAGGGCCGTACCGACGCCCTGGCGTTGGAACTCCGGCACCACGCCGAGGGGCGACAGCACCAGCACCTCGACCAGCCGGCGCGGCGCGTCCAGCAGGCTGGTGCTCAGCAGGACGTGCCCGACCGGCTCGCCGGCGACCTCGGCGACAAACGACAGCGGCGCGTCCGGCAGCTCCCGCAGGGCGTCGACCAGGTCGGCGACCACCTCCTCGCCGGGGCCGAAGGCACGCAGTACCACGTCGCGCACCGCCGCCCGGTCGGCGGGCGTTTCCGGACGGATCGCGAGGTCGCTGGCGGGTCCCATGTGCGCCGACCCTAAGGGCATCGGCAGACCGCGTCACCTGCTGTGCGCGGCGGACCGGGCGTCCGCTCCACCGTAGGATCGACCGGTCCCCGCATCGACCGATCTGACAAGGACCCACCTGTGCTGCGCGACCACACCGCCGGAACCCTGTCCGTCGCCGACGACGGCGCCACCGTCGTCCTGGCCGGGTGGGTGGCGCGCCGGCGTGACCACGGCGGCGTCATCTTCATCGATCTGCGGGACGCCTCGGGTGTGGTCCAGGTGGTCTTCCGCGAGGGCGACATGGCGCAGACCGCGCATCGACTGCGCAACGAGTTCTGTGTGCGGGTCACCGGCACCGTCGGGATCCGCCCGGCGGGCAACGAGAACCCGGATCTGCCCACCGGCGGCATCGAGATCACCGCGACCCAGCTCGAGGTGCTGTCCGAGGCCGCCGCGCTGCCGTTCCAGATCGACGACGCGGTGGAGGTCGGCGAGGAGACCCGGCTCAAGTACCGCTACCTGGACCTTCGCCGGTCCGGCCCGGCGGCGGCGCTCCGGCTGCGGTCCGCAGTCAACCGGGCCGCCCGCGCCGTGCTCGATGCCAACGACTTCGTCGAGATCGAGACGCCGACGCTGACCCGGTCCACCCCGGAAGGCGCCCGCGACTTCCTGGTGCCCGCCCGGCTGCGGCCCGGATCCTGGTATGCGTTGCCGCAGTCGCCGCAACTCTTCAAGCAGTTGCTGATGGTCGCCGGGATGGAGCGGTACTACCAGATCGCCCGCTGCTACCGGGACGAAGACTTCAGGGCCGACCGGCAGCCGGAGTTCACCCAGCTCGACATCGAGATGTCCTTCGTCGAGCAGGACGACGTCATTGCTCTTGCCGAGCAGGTGGTCTCGGCACTCTGGGAGCTCGTCGGGCACGAGATCACCGGTCCGATCGACCGGATCACCTACACCGAGGCGATGAACAGGTACGGGTCGGACAAGCCCGACCTGCGGTTCGACCTGGAGCTGACCGAGCTCACCGGGTACTTTGCGCAGACGCCGTTCCGGGTGTTCCAGGCGCCCTACGTCGGTGCCGTCGTACAGCGCGGCGGAGCGGCCACCCCACGCCGAGGGTTCGACGCCTGGCAGGAGTGGGCGAAGCAGCGCGGCGCCAAGGGATTGGCCTACGTCACGGTGGGGGAGGACGGCACGCTCGGTGGGCCGGTCGCCAAGAACATCTCCGATGACGAACGGGCCGGGCTGGCCGCCGCGGCGGGCGCCCAGCCCGGCGACGCCGTGTTCTTCGCGGCCGGCGCCCGCAGGCACGCCCAGGAACTGCTCGGCGCCACCCGGCTCGAGATCGGTCGCCGGGATGGTCTGATCGACTCATCGGCGTGGTCGTTCGTCTGGGTGGTGGACGCCCCGCTGTTCGAGTCCACCGCCGAGACCACCGACGTCGCAGTCGGTTCCGGTGCCTGGACGGCGGTGCACCACGCGTTCACCTCGCCCCGGCCCGAGCACCTGGACACCTTCGACACCGACCCGGGCTCGGCGCTCGCCTACGCCTACGACATCGTCTGCAACGGCAACGAGATCGGCGGCGGGTCGATCCGTATCCATCGTGCGGACGTCCAGCAGCGGGTGTTCGAGGTGATGGGCCTGACCCCGGACGAGGCCAGGGAGAAGTTCGGTTTCCTCTTGGACGCCTTCAGTTTCGGCGCGCCGCCGCACGGCGGGATCGCCTTCGGGTGGGATCGGATCGTGATGCTGCTGGCCGGCGAGGAGTCGATCCGCGAGGTGATCGCCTTCCCGAAGTCCGGCGGTGGGTACGACCCGCTGACCGCCGCCCCGGCGCCGATCACCGTGCAGCAGCGCAAGGAGGCCGGGGTGGATGCCGTCGCCTCCGCCGCTGCACCGACCACCCCGAAGGACGCCTGACCGGCTTCGTAGCGCGCTGCCGAGGTCAGTTGCGCGGCACCGCATCCGCGGGGGAGAAGTCCGCCGAGGTGTCGGACAGGGCACCCGCCGGGGCATCGCCGGACCCGGGCCAGATCCAGTCCCGCACCGCCGGGATGTCCTCGCCGTGATCCCGCGTCCACCGACGCGCCTCAGCCCGTCTGTCCACCATCTTCTGTCGCAGCAGCGCCGCCTTGGACTGCAGCCCTGGGGTCCGGTCGATCACGTCGATCACCAGGTGGAACCGGTCCATGTCGTTCATCATCACCATGTCGAAGGGCGTTGACGTCGTGCCCTCCTCCTTGTAGCCGCGGACATGCAGGTTGACGTGGTTGGCGCGGCGGTAGGTGAGCCGATGGATCAGCCAGGGATAGCCGTGGTAAGCGAAGATCACCGGTCGGTCGGTGGTGAACAGGGTGTCGAAGTCCCGGTCGGTCAGGCCGTGCGGGTGGTCGTCGGCGGACTGCAACCGCATCAGATCGACCACGTTGATGAACCGGATCTTCAGCTCCGGCAGCTCCTCGTTGAGCATCGCGGTGGCTGCGAGCGCCTCCAGCGTCGGCACGTCCCCGGCGCAGGCGATCACCACATCGGGGTCGCCGTCGTCATTCGACGCCCAGTTCCAGATGCCCAGGCCGCGGGCGCAGTGGTAACCGGCCTGCTCGGCATCGAGCCAGTCGAAGCACGGCTGCTTCCCGGCGACGATCACGTTGATGTAGTTCTGCGACGCCAGGCAGTGCTCCGCGGTGGACAGCAGGGTGTTGGTGTCCGGCGGCAGGTACACCCGGATCACATCGGCCTTCTTGTTGATCACGTAGTCGATGAAGCCCGGATCCTGGTGGGAGAAGCCGTTGTGGTCCTGCCGCCAGACATGGGAGGTGAGCAGGTAGTTCAGGCTCGAGATCGGCCGCCGCCACTCGATTTCCCGGGTCGTCTTGAGCCACTTCGCGTGCTGGTTGAGCATCGAGTCGACCAGATGGATGAAGGCCTCGTAGCAGGAGAACAGGCCGTGCCGGCCGGTGAGCAGATAGCCCTCCAACCAGCCCTGACAGGTGTGCTCCGAGAGAATCTCCACCACCCGCCCGGAGTGGGCCAGATGCTCGTCCACCGGCCAGATCTCACCGGCGAAGACCTTGTCGGTGACGGCATAGACGGCATCCAGCCGGTTGGAGGCGGTCTCGTCCGGACCGACGATCTTGAAGTTGTCCGGATTGTCGCGCACCACGTCTACCAGGTAGTCGCCGAGCACCCGGGTGGGTTCGTGGACCGAGCCGCCAGGAGTGGCGACGGCGATGGCCTTCGTACGAAAATCGTTGAGGGCCAGTGGCTTCCGCAGAAGACCGCCGTTGGTGTGCGGATTGGCACTCATCCGGCGGGTGCCGGTCGGGGCCAGCGCGGCGAGCTCGGCCCGGAGTCGGCCGTCGGCGTCGAACAGGTCCTCCGGCCGGTACGAGCGCATCCAGGCCTCCAGCATGGCCCGATGCTCGTCGTTGTCCCGGGTGCCGGTCAGCGGCACCTGGTGGGAGCGCCAGGTGCCCTCGTACTGCAGCCCGTCGATCATCTTCGGACCGGTCCAGCCCTTGGGGGTGACCAGCAGGATCATCGGCCATGGTCGGCGTGTCGTCACCCCACCCTCGCGGGCGTCGGTCTGGATCTCCCGAATCGTCTCGTAGGAGCGCTCGAGCGCGTGCGCCATCACCCCGTGCAGGACTGCCGGATCATCGCCCTCCACCGTGATGACCTCGTGCCCGTACCCGGTGAGCAGCGACACCAGCTCGTCGCGCGGAATCCGGGCGAGCACCGTCGGGTTGGCGATCTTGTAGCCGTTGAGGTGCAGGATCGGCAACACCGCGCCGTCGTGGACCGGATCGAGAAACTTGTTGCTGTGCCACGACGCGGCGAGGGGTCCGGTCTCCGCCTCGCCGTCACCGACCACCGCCGCGACGATCAGCTGGGGATTGTCGAAGGCTGCGCCGTAGGCGTGCGAGAGCACGTAACCGAGTTCGCCGCCCTCGTGGATCGAGCCGGGTGTCTCGGGCGCGACGTGACTCGGGATACCCCCGGGAAAAGAGAACTGCCGGAACAGCTTCCGCATCCCCTCGGCGTCGGAGGTGATGTGCGAGTACACCTCCGAGTAGGTGCCCTCGAGGTAGGCGTTGGCGACCGCGGCCGGCCCCCCGTGACCGGGGCCGGCCATGAAGATCGCGTCGACGTCGTGCCGGGAGATCAGCCGGTTCAGGTGCGCGTACACGAAGTTCAACCCCGGCGTGGTGCCCCAGTGCCCGAGCAGCCGGGGCTTGACATCGTCGGCGACCAGCGGCCGGTGCAGCAACGGGTTGTCCAGCAGGTAGATCTGGCCGACGGACAGGTAGTTGGCGGCCCGCCAGTAGGCGTCGATGAGCCGCTGCTCGTCCGGGCCGAGGCCGGCCGTGTCGGCTGATCGCGCGGTAGCGATCGATGGCGCGGTACCGGTCGATGAAGCAGTGGACATGGCGGGTCCTCCGGTTGTCGACCTGGCGGTGCGCGACGTCGAACCCCGATCATCCTCCTCGTCGGTGACGTGGAGATGGCGGTGCGGGAAACGAGGAGTGGCCGAACCGGCAGCCCGGCTCCGGACCTCACGGACGGAGCTCTACGAACGGGACGGATACTGGCACACTGACCGGCGGTACCCTGCCGCGTTCGCGGTTGCCACCCAGTCAGGTCCGGTCGGGAAGGACACCCGGTGACCAGCTCCGACAGGCGCGACCTGGTCGGCGGTCGGACCTCGTTCGAAGTGCCCGAACGTGGCGAACTGCAGGAGATCCAGGGCCGCGGACCGTTTGTGAGCGGGCTTCGCTGGCAGCGCCCGGACGGTTCCACCGCGACCTGGGACGCCCGGCGGGCCCGCAAGCGCGGGTACGTCGAGCTGCTGGTCGACGGAGTGGTGCACCGGATCCGGGCCAGACCCGCGGTAGCGATCCGGCTGGGTCGGGTCAACACCGTGGCCGGCGTGTCCTTCGCCCTCGGCGGGGCATTGTTCGCCGTCGGAGCCGTGCTCGCCCAACTGTCGTCGGCGACCTCGAGGACCCTGGACGTGATCTTTCTGTGCGGTGGGGTGTTCTTCTCCCTAGGCGGTTACGCCTCCATCGTGCAGGAGGTGAACGCGCCCCGCAGCATCGGCACCGACGGCCACCTGGCGCCGACGCGGTGGCGGTGGTGGGCTTACGAACCGCAGCGCCCGGGCTGGGTGTCGGCCTTCGTGTTGTTCGTCGGAACGCTGGCCTTCGGGGTGAGCCTGCTGGACGCGTTCCTCACCACCCTGGACACCGCCCAGCTCGACCACCTCATCTGGGCGCCGGACATCATCGGCTGCGTGCTGTTCCTGGTGTCCGGGCATGTCGCCATCGAGGAGGTCTGCCACGGTCGTTTCCGGTTGCTGCCGCGTTCGTTGGGATGGTGGCTGGTCACCGTCAACCAGCTGGGGTCGATCCTGTTCTTCGTGGCCGGGCTGGCCGCCTACATTCGTCCGTCGAACACCTCGGCCGAGCACCTGGGCCTGGTGAACTGGGGGACAGCCCTGGGTGCGCTGTGCTTCGCGGTGGCCGGCGTTGCCCAGCTGTTCGAGCGGCCGGACAGACCGCCTCGCCCCCGTGCGGTCCGCATGGGACCAGCCGCTGTGGGGTAGACAGAGGAGTGGGCACCTTCCGATCACCGGCGAGGTCGACCCTGTGGAGAGGGACCGTCATGGTGTTCGTCGTGATCCTGCTGATCATCTTCCTGATCTGCGGCGTGCTGGGCTTCGTGGTCAAGGGCCTGCTGTGGCTCGGGCTGATCGCGATCCTGCTGTTCCTGGGGACCGCCGTGATCGGCGGCATGCGGAACCGCAAGTCGGTCAACTGACCCGAGGCGCTCCGCAACCTCGCAGCCGAGCTGATACATCGACGGCGCTGTTGAGGCGCTCCGACGCCTGTGCTTTCAAGCGTCGGAGCTGGGGTCCCGCATGTTCCCGGGGACAGTCGCAGAACCCGTAAAGGCGCCGTACCCATGGCACAGCCGCTACAAACCGCGTCGGCCCTCGGCGAGGAACGCGAGCCGCCGGAGAGTCTCGACGTTGCGCGGAACGATGGCGGCCTGCCGCACCAGGCGTGGCACGAGTCGATGCAGCGGTCCGGCGACGGCGTCCTCACGGATCACGATGCGGACGCCGTCACCGTCGAGGGGAAGCAGCTCCAGCTGCACGATCGCTTCACCGGCCGGCCAACCCTTGGCCCGCAACACCAGCAGCCGACCGGGATCGGCGTCGAGCACCTCTGTTTCATCGTCCAGTAGTAGCGGCCAGGCACCCACCGAGTGGTGGATTCGCGAGCCGACCGCGGGCCAGTGCGGATCGACGTCGCGGATGCGCGAGGTGCCGACCACCCATGCCGCATAGGTCCAGCCGTCGGCGAGAACGGACCAGACGGCGGCGGTCGTCGTCGTGGCGCAGCGTTGCACTGCGTGGGTATGGGACAGCACGCTCATCGGGTTCGTCCTTCGACTGGATACTGCGGCACGGTGCTGCTGGAAGGGTCCCCAGGACAGGATGCGGACAAACTCGACCGCCTGTCCGTCTGTCGCGGCTTGGGACCCGACCCGTTGGGGCACCGCACGAACAGCGGCGCACAGAGGGGAACGGCAGATGCAGCGAGTCGGCGACGAGCGGGACGCCGTCGTCATCGGCTCCGGGCCCAACGGGCTGGTGGCCGCCACTCTGCTCGCCGAGCGTGGCTGGGATGTGCTGGTGCTGGAGGCGCAGGCGACCTACGGAGGCGCCGTGGCCAGTGCCGAAGACGTGTCCGACGGTTTCGTCCATGACACTTTCAGCTCGTTCTACCCGTTGGCCGCGGCGTCACCGGTGCTGCGCGGCATGGACCTCGAGCGGTACGGCCTGCGATGGGCGCACGCGCCCGCGGTCCTGGGCACTCCGGACCTGGACGGAAACTGGGCGCTGCTGCACCGTGACGCCCGGGCGACCGCGGCCGGCCTGGAGCGCGCGACGCCGGGCGACGGGGAGGCGTGGTTGCGGCTGGTCGAGCAGTGGCGGATCGCCGGTCCCGCGCTGGTGGACGCGTTGCTCTCGCCATTCCCGCCGGTGCGTGCCGGGCTGCGGGTGTTGCGCGCGCTGCGCCGGGTCGGCGGCCTCGACTTCGTCCGGATGCTGCTCGAATCCTCGACGTCGCTGACCCGGTCCCGGCTCAACGGCACCGGCGGCCGCCTGCTGATCACGGGCAACGCGGCGCATGCCGATCTGCACCCTGACGGTGCCGGCTCCGGGATGTTCGGCCTGCTGTTGGCCATGCTCGGCCAACAGGTCGGATTCCCGGCTCCACAGGGCGGGGCGGGACGGCTGGCCGATGCGCTGGCCGCGCGGCTGACCGACCTCGGCGGGGAGCTCCGCTGTGGCACCGCGGCCACCCACATCGAGGTGGAGCACGGTAGGGCCGTTGCCGTCCGGACCGCCGACGGCGGTCGGATCCGGGCGCGGCGGGCGGTCCTGGCAGACGTATCCGCGCCGGCCATGTACGGCCAGCTGCTTGATCAGGCCGACGTGCCGGTGCGCACCCGCAGGGCCATGCAGCGGTTCCAGTGGGACCCGGCGACGGTCAAGGTCGACTGGGCGCTCTCTGGGCCGGTTCCATGGCGGGGAACTCCGGACCGGGCGCCCGGCACGGTGCATCTGGCGGCTTCGGACGCCGAGTTGTCGACGACGATGAGTCAGGTCGCCGCGCACGTGGTTCCGGACCGGCCGTTTCTGCTGATGGGCCAGATGACCACCACCGATCCGAGCCGGTCGCCGTCCGGTACCGAGGCGCTGTGGGCGTACACGAAGGTGCCCCGGGAGATCGGCGCGGACGCCGGCGCCGACGGCGCCGCGGCCATCACCGGCCGCTGGGATGCCGCCGACGCGGACCGGATGGCGGACCGGATGCAGGCCAGGATCGAGGAGTACGCGCCGGGATTCGGTGCGCGGGTGCTGGCTCGGCGCATCCTGACGCCGCTGGACCTCCAGCGCCGCAACGTCAATCTCGACCGAGGGTCGATCGGGGGCGGCACCTCCGCCGTGCACCAGCAACTGATCTTCCGGCCGATCCCCGGGAGTGGCCGCCCCGGTACGCCGATCGGCGGCCTGTTCCTGGCGTCCTCGTCGGCACATCCCGGAGGGGGCGTGCACGGGGCCTGCGGGGCGAACGCCGCCCGCGCCGCTGTGGCCGCCGGCCGGTTCCGCCGCTAGGGCCGGGGGTGCCGAGCGCTGACGGCGTCGTCAGCGCAGCGGTACCGCGTTACCGGTCACCGGGATGCCGCCGGCCGCCGTGACCCGGATGCGCAGCACGCCCGGGCGTCCCACGTGCCGTCCCTGGCGGATGACCACCTCGGTGTCCGGCGCCACCAGGTCGAGTGCGCGGAGGTAGCCGCCGAGCGCTGCCGCAGCGCTGCCGGTGGCCGGGTCCTCGCGGACCCCGCCGGGCGGGAAGGGATTGCGGGCCTCGAATTCGGTGTCCGAGTGCCGATGTACCACCGCCACTGTCGCGCCCCAGCCGTGCCGAGCCATCAGAGCGGCGAGCTCCTCCTGGTCGTGGTCGAGGCCGTCCAACGCCCGGGCGGTGACTGCGACGATCGGATGGTGGTTTCCCGAGTAGCCCACCCGCACCGGCAGCAGCGGGTCGAGGTCGTCGACGTCGAGGTTCAATGCGGCCAGCAGATCCTCGATGGCAGCGTCGTCGATCACCTCGAGCGACGTCGGCACGCTGACCAGGGTCGCGGCCGGCCAGACCCCGGTCGCCTCGGTGGTCACCTCGACCGGACCGGCGTTCGTGGTCAGCGTCAGCCGTCCCGGTCCGTGACGCTCGGCCCTGGCCACGGCCGATGCAATGGTCGCATGCCCGCAGAAGTCCACCTCGGCGATCGGGGCGAAATAGCGGACCCGGGCGGTGTCCGGTCCGGTCGGAACCAGGAATGCGGTCTCCGAGTAGCCGAGATCGGCTGCCACCGAGAGCATCTCGGCATCGGTGGCGCCGGAGGCGTCGAGCACCACGCCGGCCGGGTTGCCCCCCGCCGGATCGGTCGTGAACGCCGCATAGCGCAGGATCTCCACCCCGACGAGGATACCGGCGCCCCGTCCGCACCGGTCCGCAGTCCGGTGGGCTACGGACTGGGGCAGGATGGGCTCCGGACCGCACGCCTGGATGGAAGGGCACATCGATGAGTCAGCACAGCGACACCGCGACCTCCGACCCGACCGCAGCCGGCACCGCCGTTCCGGATCGGCCGATGCTGATCGGCGGAACCTGGGCGGCGGCCGCGGACGGCGAATGGATCGACGTGATGTCGCCCGGACGCCGGGGGACCGTGCTCGCGAGGGTGCCGCGGGCCCGGCAGGCCGACGCCGACAGGGCGGTCGCCGCGGCCCGGGCGGCCTACCCGGCGTGGCGGGCGCTGCACTTCAAGGACCGGCAGAAGGCCCTGCTGCGGATCGCCGACGCGCTGGAGGATGCGGCCGAGGAGTTGGCGGTGCTGACCGCGGCCGACACCGGGAATGCGCTGCGTCCGCAGGCCCGCCCGGAGTCCCAGACGCTGGTCAACCTGTTCCGGTACTTCGGGGGAGTCGCCGGCGAGATCAAGGGCGTCACGCTGCCGGCCGGCGACGACCAACTGCAGTACACCCGTCGCGAACCGCTCGGGGTGGTTGCCGGCATCCTGCCGTGGAACTCGCCGCTGATGATCGCCGGGATGAAGGTGCCGGCGGCCCTGGCCACCGGCAACACGATGGTGCTCAAAGCGGCCGAGGACGCCCCGCTGACCATCCTGCGGATGGCGGAGATCGCCTCCGCGTTCCTGCCGAACGGGGTGTTGAACGTGGTCACGGGCTACGGGCCCGAGATCGGCGAGGCCCTCGTCCAGCACCGCGGGGTCGACAAGGTGTCGTTCACCGGCTCGAGCCGGGTGGGCCACCACGTCGCGGAGGTGGCCGGTTCCCGGCTCGCCCACGTCTCCCTCGAGCTCGGTGGCAAGAGCCCTAACATCGTCTTCCCCGACATGGCCACCCCTGATCGGATTGCCTCCACCGCAACGGGTGTGCTCACAGCGATGCGCTTCACCCGACAGGGCCAGTCGTGCACGGCCGGGTCCCGGTTGTTCGTCCATCGCGACGTGTACGACGACTTCGTCGCCGAGGTCGTCGACCAGGTGTCCAGGCTGAAGGTCGGCGACCCGCTCGACGAGGCCACCGACATGGGCTCGATCATCAACGCCAAGCAGTACGACCAGGTGCGGGCCTACATCGAGGACGGGAAATCCCAACCCGGGGTGCAGGTTCCGCTGGACGGCGCCGACCTGGTCCCGGACGGTCTGGACGGGTACTACCAGGGTCCGACGGTGTTCGCCGGGGTGCAGAACTCCTGGCGGATCGCCCAGGAGGAGATCTTCGGGCCGGTGCTGGTGGCCATCCCGTGGTCGGACCGCGACGAGGTGATTGCGATGGCCAACGACTCGCACTACGGACTCGCGGCCTTCATCTGGTCGCAGGACCTGACCGCTGCGCTGGACACCGCGCACCGGATCGAATCCGGCTGGGTGCAGGTGAATCAGGGCGGTGCCCAGATGATCGGCCAGTCATACGGCGGCTACAAGACCTCGGGCATCGGCCGGGAGTTCTCGCTGGAGGGCGCCATGGAGTCCTTCACCCAGATCAAGCAGATCAACGTCAAGCTCGGCTGAGGCCAGGGCCCGCAACGTCTCCGGGGGCGCCACCCTGCGGTGCCCGGCGCCGGCGACGGCGGAGCCGGTGGATCAGTGGCCCATTTCCCCTGCGGTCGCCTGGATCCGAGCGAGTCGCGGGGCGCTGGGCCACCGCACCTTGTACGCCCAACCGAACTTCTCGAAGATCCAGATGATCCGGGCCGAGATGTCCAGTTGCCCCCGCAGCACGCCGTGCCGCGCACAGGTGGGGTCGGCGTGGTGCAGGTTGTGCCAGGACTCCCCGAACGAGACCAGCGCCAGGGGCCAGAAGTTGGCCGACTTGTCCCGCGCCGCGAACGGCCGCTCGCCGATCATGTGGCAGATCGAGTTCACCGACCACGTCACATGGTGCAGCAGCGCCACCCGTACCAGTCCGGCCCAGAAGAACGCGGTCAGTGCCCCGGCCCAGCTGCCCGAGATCAGACCACCGAGCAGCGCGGGCAGCAACAGTGAGACGGCGGTACATCCCGCGAACCATCGGTTGATCCGGGCGATGTCCTTGTCGGCGAGCAGATCCGGGGTGAAACGCTGCTGGTTGGTGAGGTCCCGTTCGAAGATCCAGCCCATGTGCGAGTGCCAGAATCCCTTGGCCAGCGCCAGCGCCGAGGTGCCGTACAGCCAGGGTGAGTGCGGGTCGCCCTCCCGGTCGGAGAATGCGTGGTGCCGGCGGTGGTCGGCGACCCAGTCGATCACCGGGCCCTGGAGGGCCATCTGCCCGGCGAGGGCCAGGCCGATCTTCAGGCCGCGCTTGGCGCGGTACGACCCGTGGGTGAAGTACCGGTGGAAGCCGACGGTGATGCCGAGCCCGGACACGATGTAGAAGGACGCGGCCAGGATGATGTCGGTCCAGCCGAGGCCCCAGCCCCAGGCGAACGGCACCGCGACGGCGACCGCAACGAGCGGAACGACGGAGAAGAAGTAGATCAGGAACTGGTTGGTGCTGTCGCGCCGGCCGGCGGTGACGGGTTGCGGACCGCCGACCTTGGCGGGCGGGTCCAGGGTCGCGACAGTAGACGGTGACTTGCTCACAAAGGGCTACTTCCGTGGTGCACGGGGGCCGTAATCAGCAGAGCAGAACTGCCCGGGGCGCCGGTCTCAGCCGGCCTGGTTCGCGCTGGTGCTGCTGCAGGCCTGGGACCCACATGCTCATACGAAGAGCGGGGTTCAATGCGGCCGACGCGAGCCGGGCGATCGAAGTGCGCAACCGGAAGTGCCCGGTCCGTCGCATAGGGAACGGCGGAAGATCTGTGTGCAGGTTCTTGCGCAGCATACATAGCCGACCTGTGAACGCTGTGCCGCACGGACCGGGCGGACGTCACGTCAGAGCTCGACGGAGTCCGAGTCGCCGACTCCAGGGGTGCCGCCCGTGACCTTGGCCTTGAGCATGCTGACCACCGTTGCGACCCGACCTGGCGTCTCCCAGTACTGCGCGGAGTCCGCGGCGACGTGGATCAGGATCACCGACGGGTCGTCGACGCCGTTCTCGAACCAGGCGTCGGTGAAGGTGTTCCACAGCTCACGCTTCTTGGCCTCGTCGCGGACCAGTTCGGCCTCCCCGGCCAGCGACAGCCAGGACGACGACGACGAATAGGCCAGGTTGACCTGCGGTCGGGACGACAGGTGGGCGACCGAGTCGGCGGAGTCCGACGCGATGAACCAGCAGTTCCCGTCGAACTCGGCTTCCTGGGTCGTCATCGGATGGCTGTGCAGCGCGCCGTCGTCGTCGACGGTGGTCAGCATGGCCGTCCGGACGCCCGTCATGATCGAACGGATGGTGTCCAGTTGTTCCGGTGTCGCTGTGTCTGACATGTGGGTCTCCCTTGTCTCGATGTCCCCGGTCTTGTGGTGCCCGCAATCGACGCGGCCAGGCATCGGCCGGCCGGACGATCGGCGATTCAGGCCCCGGCGTCCGCCGGCGGGACCGCGGACGCCATCACGGCGGGGGCGCGATCCCAGGCTCGATGCAGGCCGACGGCCTCGATCAGCTGCGTGATGAAGCCCTTGGCCACGGTGTCGGCGGTGACCATCCCCGGCCCGTCGAGCGGGATTCCCGCCGTCTCGAGGACGGCGGCCCCGTCGCCCCAGGCGCCGAGCGCCTTGCAGTGCCGGAACGCCTCCTGCAGCAGGATCGTCAGCTTGATGTCTGCGGTGGGTGCGGTGCCGCCCGCGACGACGATCGCGTCGAACTCGATGGACCTGGTGGTCAGCAGCGTCCGGTCGACCACCCTGGTGCGGCGCCCGGCGCGGAGCACGCCACCGGTCGGTGCGATGAGCAACAGCGTCGCCCGCTGCTTGGCCAGTGCGGCGCCGAGCTTGTCGATACCGGCGAGATCCGCGCCGGCGGCGGCGATCACCCCGATGATGCGACCGGCGATCGGCCCGGGGGTGACGACCAGCTGGGACAGCGCGGGGGACAGCGAGCACGGCTTCGGCCGGCTCACCGGCCGGTACCGGCAAGCCGAGACCCGCCGCCACCTGTGTGCACAGGTCGGCATCGACCTGGGCGAGGGCGAGCAGCTCACGCTCCTTGATCGCCTGTTCGAAGCATTTTCCCAGTTCGAAGGTGAGCGCCTCGATGACGTGGGCCTGCTCGATCGGGGACAGGCTGCGATAGAACATCGTCGCGTGCGAGAAGTGGTCGTCGAAGGACACCGGCTGGGCGCGTACCGCCCGGCCCTCGATCACCCGCTCGGTCGGCAGATAGCCGCCGTGGTCGGCGTCGGCCTCCTCGGGCGCGCCGCCGTCGAGGGTGTTCGGGTGGTACGGCGCCAGACCGGTGTGGATGCCGATCTGGTGCATTCCGTCCCGCAACATGTCGTTGACCGGGCAGTGCGGCTGGTTGATCGGCAGCTGCGAGAAGTTGGGGCCGCCGAGTCGGGTCAGCTGGGTGTCGAGGTAGGAGAACAGCCTGGCCTGCATCAGCGGGTCGTTGGTCACCTCGATGCCCGGTACCAGGTGGCCGGTGTGGAACGCGACCTGCTCGGTCTCGGCGAAGTAGTTGGTGGGGTTGCGGTTCAGGGTGAGCTTGCCGATCAGCTGGACCGGGGCAAGCTCCTCCGGCACCAACTTGGTCGGGTCGAGCAGGTCGATGCCTTCAAAGGTCTCGGTACCGTCGTCGGGTAGGACCTGGATGCCGAGTTCGTACTCGAAGAAGGCGCCGGCATCGATGCCGTCGGCGAGATCCCGACGGTGGAAGTCCGGGTCCGTGCCCGCCGCGAGCTGCGCCTCCTCCCAGACCAGCGAGTGCACCCCGGCCACCGGCTTCCAGTGGAACTTGACGAGCGAGGTCGCGCCCTCGGCGTTGACCAACCGGAAGGTGTGCACGCCGAAACCCTCCATGGTGCGGAAGGACCGGGGGATCCCGCGGTCGCTCATGTTCCACAGCACGTGGTGGGTTGCCTCGGTGTGCAGCGAGACGAAGTCCCAGAACGTGTCGTGGGCCGACTGCGCCTGCGGGATCTCACGGTCGGGGTGCGGCTTCGCGGCGTGGATGATGTCCGGGAACTTGATGCCGTCCTGGATGAAGAACACCGGCATGTTGTTGCCCACCAGGTCGAAGTTGCCTTCATCGGTGTAGAACTTCACCGCGAATCCCCTGGTGTCGCGGACCGTGTCGGCCGATCCGCGGGAGCCCAGCACGGTGGAGAACCGGGCGAACACCTCCGTCACGGTGCCTTTCGCCCCCAGGAACGCCGCCCGGGTGACCGGGGCTGCCGTGCCGTAGGACTCGAACACCCCGTGCGCAGCGGCGCCACGCGCGTGGACCACCCGCTCCGGGATCCGCTCGTGGTCGAAGTGGGTGATCTTCTCGCGGAGGTGGAAGTCCTCCAGCAGCGTCGGCCCGCGGCTGCCGACCTTGAGGGAGTGGTCGGTGTCGGGCAGCCGCAGCCCCTGCGCCGTGGTCAGGTAGCCGCCGGACTGGGCGAGCCCCCGGTCGGCGGGGCCGGCAGCGGGGGTGGCTTCGGCCGGTGGTCCGCTACCGGCCGTTGTCCCCTTCTTCGCTGGTTGACGGGCGGGCTTACGGGCGGTTGCCATCACGGTCTCCAAGATCGATCGGGAGCTCCGCAGTCGGAGCCGGGCAGACCCGTGAGACGCGCAACGCGAAGCGCCCGCCGGTGTCCGTCGACCAGGTCGTGCCCGGAGCCCGGCGCTTCATGCCCGGGTCCGCGAAGTCCCTGCCGTGCGGTCCGGGCCGGTCGGTAGCGTTCCTGTCATGGGTCCGACCGAGGCGCTGGAACTGCCGACCGGAGTGCTGCTCCGCAAGCCGGTGGCCGATGATGTGCCGGCGCTGCTCGCCGTCCACGGCGACCCAGCGGCCTATGAGCTGGATCCGCAGGAACGGCATCTCGATGCCGATCACACGACGCGCTGGTTGGTGCCGATCATTGCGCACTGGGACCTTCACGGGTTCGGCTACTGGACCGTGCTGGTGCCGCGGGAATGGTGGCCGAAGGGACCGCCGGGCGCCGTTGCCGGTGACGCCGGCCGGGTGGTCGCCGGCATGGGCGGTGTCCGCCGGCATCACACGCCGCACCATGAGGTGGTGCTCAACGTCTACTTCCGGTTCGCCCCGCCGACCCGAGGGCGCGGGCTGGCCGGGGTGGTGGTGCGGCAGGGCGGAGCGGTCGGCGCCGACCGCGAGCCCGGGCTCGATCTGGTGATCCGCACCCGCCCGACGAATGCCGCGGCCCGGCGGGTCGCCGAACGCGAGGGGTTCACCGATCACGGTGTCGATCCGGCCGAACCGGGCATGCAGCTGCTGCGCAGGTCGGCGCGTCCGACCGGGGCGGTAGCGTCGGAACGGTGAGCGAGGACGAGCCGGGACTGTTCGGGGCGGTGCGTACCGCCGACCCGTCGGCCGGTGCCCGAGCCGCCGAGCCGCCGGCCGGGACTCCGACCTTCCAGCCCGGCGTGGTGGACCCGCGGGCGCCGCTGGCGGTGCGCATGCGACCGGCCGATCTCGATGAGGTGGTGGGGCAGACCCACCTGCTCGGGCCGGGGGCGCCGCTGCGTCGGCTGGTGGAGGGCGGGTCGCCGTCCTCGATGCTGTTGTACGGGCCGCCGGGCACCGGCAAGACCACTCTGGCGATGCTGGTCGCCGGCGTCACCGGACGTCGGTTCGCGCAGCTGTCCGCGCTGTCGGCGGGGGTCAAGGAGGTCCGCGCGGTGATCACCGACGCCCGCGCGGCATTGCGTTCCTCCGGCGAACAGACGGTGCTGTTCATCGACGAGGTGCACCGCTTCTCCCGCACTCAGCAGGATTCGCTGCTCGGCGCGGTAGAGGATCGCACCGTCATCCTGATCGCGGCGACCACCGAGAACCCGTTCTTCTCGGTGGTGTCGCCCTTGCTGTCCCGCTCGCTGGTGCTGCAGTTGCAACCGCTGACCGACCAGGAGATCTCTGACCTGCTCGACCGGGCGGTCATCGACCCGCGCGGTCTGGCCGGCGGGTTCCGGCTGCACCCTGCGGCGCGCGACCATCTGGTGAGCCTGGCCGGCGGTGACGCCCGCCGGGCGCTGACCGCCCTCGAGGAGGCGGCCGGTGCGGTGGCCTCGCTCGCCGCGCCGGAGTCCGGCGCAGCCGCGGATTCGGCGGACAGGGCCGTCCCCGTGATCGATCTCACCGCGGTCGAGCGGGCGGTCGACCGGGCCGCGGTCCGGTACGACCGGTCCGGCGACCAGCACTACGACGTCACCAGCGCGTTCATCAAGTCGATCCGCGGGAGTGACGTGGACGCGGCCCTGCACTACCTGGCCCGGATGATCGAGGCGGGGGAGGATCCGCGGTTCATCGCCAGGCGCCTGATGATCCACGCCTCCGAGGACGTCGGGATGGCCGATCCGACTGCGCTGCCGATCGCGGTGGCCGCGGCCCAGGTGGTCCAGCTGGTCGGACTCCCGGAAGCCCGGATCGCGTTGGCGCAGGCCACCATCCACCTGGCGACTGCGCCGAAATCCAACGCGGTGGTGACCTCGATCGATGCGGCCATGGCCGATGTGCGGTCGGGCAAGGCCGGCAGCGTGCCGCCGTATCTGCGGGACGGCCACTATCCGGGCGCTGCCCGCCTGGGCAACGCCCAGAACTACGTCTACCCGCACAGCCTTCCGGACGGCATCGCCGCCCAGCAGTACCCGCCCGACGAACTGGTCGGCCGCAACTACTACGCGCCATCCACCCGGGGCGCCGAGCGACCGGTGGCGGAGCGGCTGGACCGGCTCCGGCGCGCCGTCCGCGGCGAATGACGCCGGAACAGCCACCGGTCGAACGGGTTTCGCCGGAACGCAGCCTCTACCGAAGGGACCGACGATGACGTCAGCGATCCTGGTCACCGAACTGGGCGGGCCGGAGGTGCTGGTACCGGCCACGATCGAGCTCCCCGCCGCCGGACCTGGTGATGCGGTGGTCGACATCGCCGCCGCCGGAGTGAACTTCCGGGATGTCTATGAGCGGGCGGGCGTCTATCCGAAGCCGGTGCCGCACGTCCCCGGAGCCGAAGGCGCCGGCACCGTACGGGAGGTCGGCGAGGGGGTGCAGGGGCTCCGGGCAGGGGACCGGGTCGCCTGGGAGTCGATCTCCGGTTCCTACGCCCAGGCGGCAGTCGGTCGGGCCGACCGGCTGGTGCCGGTGCCGGACGCGGTGTCCGACGAGCAGGCCGCCGCGGTCATGCTGCAGGGGCTCACCGCCCACTATCTCGCGCACGACTCGTATCCGATCCGGGACGGCGACGTGGTGCTCGTGCACGCCGGCGCGGGCGGGGTCGGGCTGCTGCTCACCCAGATCGCCACGATCAGGGGAGCCCGGGTGATCACGACCGTCTCGACCGAGGAGAAGGCGGAGCTCTCGAGGGCGGCCGGCGCCGATCACGTCCTGGTCGGATACGACGACTTCGATTCCCGGGTCAGGGATCTCACCGACGGAATCGGCGTCGCCGCGGTCTACGACGGGGTGGGCAGGGACACCTTCGACGCCTCACTCGCCTCGATCCGCCGGCGCGGCACGATGGTGCTGTTCGGCGGCTCCAGCGGTCAGGTACCGCCCTTCGACCTGCAACGGCTCAACCGGGCGGGTTCATTGAGCGTCACCCGGCCCACCCTGCCCGACTTCGTGGCCACCCGTGGTGAACTGCTGAGCCGCACCGCCGACCTGTTCGGCTGGATCGCCCAGGGTCGGCTCTCGGTACGGGTCGGTGCGAGCTATCCGCTCGCCGAGGCCAACCGCGCGCACGAGGACCTCGAGGCCCGACGGACCACCGGCAAGGTACTGCTCATCCCGTAGCCTCCGCGGGGCCGCCTACGCCAGGGTGATCACGCAGGCCGGGCTGGCAGTGCCGACCCCGCCCACCACGGTCAGCAGTCCGGTGTCCGGTGCGCGGTCGAGTTGCAGAAGCCGGTCCCCGGTCTGCACCCCGACGAGCACGGCATCCTCGGCCAGAGCGAAGTGCCGGGGCCAGCCGGGTCCGATGTCGATCTCCTGCACCAGCTCCGGCGTCTCGCCGTCCAGGGCGAACACCGCGATGGTGTCCGGACCACGGTTGGAGACGTAGCCGAACCGGCCGTCGTCCGAGACGCTCAGCTGGGCGGGCAGATTCGGTCCGGGTCGGGCACTGGCCGGCACCGCGTCCCCGACGACGAACCCGTCGGCCGCGGATCCGCCCAGCACCAGCAGCATCCCGGAGAGTTCGCCGAGCAGCAGGTGGCGCCCACCCGCCCGGGCCAGCTGACGTGGGCCGGTCCCGGGCGGCACCGCGGTCACGGTCAGCAGCGCCAGGGCACCGTCGTCGGTGAGTCGATAGCTGCGCACCTCGTCGGTGCCCAGGTCGACGACCGTGACGACGTCGCCGTCCACCGAGACCATATGGGCGTGCGCGCTGTCCTGCCGGTCCCGCACCGGCCCACTTCCGCTGTGCTGCACCAGGTCCGAGCGGCGCAGGATCCGGCCGGTGGTGTCCAGCTCGAACACCGCGACGCTGCCGCCGGTGTAGTTCGCGGCCAGCAGGTGCCGGTGGTCGCCGGTCAGGGCCAGGTGGCACGGTGCCGCGCCACCGGTGCCCGCGGTGTCCAACAGGGTCAACCGGCCGGCTCCGTCGACCGCCACCGCCGACACGGTGCCGGCGTCGAGTTCATTCGCGGCGTAGACGATCGGCAGCGCCGGGTGCGGAAGGAGCCAGGACGGTGACGGCATCGTCAACCCGTCGAGCGGCTGCAGCGTGCCGGCCGACCGGCGGAACAGCGAGATGCCGTCCCCATGACCGCCCCCGACCGCCGTGTAGGAGCCGACCAGTACCAGGCCGCCGGTCATCGGAGGCGGTCGCCCGCCGCGTAGGCGGAATCCGTGGGCGCCACCGGGTCAGCCGACCCAGACCGTGGTGTCCGGCGGCACCGAGCCGTCGGCGTCCAGTGGGCCGGACGACAGCAGCAACTCCCCCGCGGGCAGCGGCACCGCCGCGGTGCCCATGTTGGCCAGCACGGTCAGCCCGTTGTTGCGGAAGGCCACCACGGCGTCGCCCCCGTCGATCCAGCCGAAGCTGCCGTTGCCCAACGCCTGCTCCCGACGCAGCCGTAGGGCTGCGCGGTACATCTCCAGGGTCGACTCCGGATCGCCCAGCTGACGGTCCCGAGCCAATCCGCGGTACGAAGGCGGTTGCGGGAGCCAGGTCTGCGCCCCGGGGCCGAAGCCCAGCCCCGGGGCGTCCGCCTCCCAGGGCAGCGGTACCCGGCAGCCGTCCCGGCCGCGCTGCTCGAAACCGGACCGCAGCCAGGTCGGATCCTGCCGCAGGTCGTCGTCCAGGGCGGTGTGCTCGGGCAACCCGAGCTCCTCACCCTGGTAGAGGTAGGCGGAGCCGGGCAGCCCGAGCATGGTCAGGGTCGCCGCCCGGCCGCGTCGCAGCCCGAGAACGGCGTCCGGCTGGGCGTCCTGGGCGCCGATCCCGTTCGGTCGCACCGACTGATCGGCCAGCCCGAATCTCGAGGCGTGCCGCACGACGTCGTGGTTGGACAGCACCCAGGTGGTCGGCGCCCCGACCTCGGCGTTGGCCGCCAGCGAGTTCGCGATCACCGACTGCAGAACGGCAGGGTCCCACGGTGTGGTCAGGTAGTCGAAGTTGAACGCCTGGTGCATCTCGTCCTGACGCACATAGCGGGCCAGCCGCGACAGCGGTTGCACCCACGCCTCGGCCACCAGAACCCTTGGCGGGGAGTAGGAATCGAGGATCCGGCGCCAGTCGTTGTAGATCTCGTGCACGCCGTCCTGGTCCCACATCGGGGCGTCGGAGGTGCTCACCTCGACGATGGCGTCGCCGTCGGGCGTGGTGAAGGCCATCACCCCGCCGGCATCGACGACGTGGTCCGGTAGCCCGTCGGCCTTGACCAATGAATGTGCGACGTCGACCCGGAAACCGTCGACCCCGCGATCCAGCCAGAACGTCAGGATGCTCTCGAACTCGGCCCGCACCTCGGGATTGCTCCAGTCCCAGTCCGGCTGCTTGGTGTCGAAGATGTGCAGGTACCACTGTCCTGGCGTGCCGTCCGGATTCGGAACCCGGGTCCAGGCGGGTCCGCCGAACACCGACTCCCAGTTGTTCGGCGGCTCGTCGCCTCCTGGTCCGCGACCGTCGCGGAACAGATAGCGGCTGCGCTCCACCGATCCGGGTGCGCTGTCCACCGCCGCCCGGAACCACTCGTGTTCGTCGGAGGAGTGATTGGGGACGAGGTCGATGATCACCTTGATGCCCAGCCCGTTGGCGCGTTCCCGCAGGGCGTCGAAGTCGGCCAGCGTGCCGAACAGCGGGTCGACGTCGCGGTAGTCGGCGACGTCGTACCCGGCGTCGGCCTGCGGCGACCGGTAGAACGGCGAGAGCCAGACGGCATCGACTCCCAACTCGCGGAGCGCCGCGAGCCGGCCGGTGATGCCGGGCAGATCGCCGATCCCGTCGCCGTCGGCGTCGGCGAACGATCGCGGGTAGATCTGGTACACGACCGCGTCCCGCCACCAGTCGGCGGCGGCGGCCGCAGGTCGGGTGTCAGTGTCCATGGTCGTCTGCTCGCTCATCGGCAGCACGTTACTGAATCGTTTCCACCCTGAAAAACCCGAGGACGGATGTCGGTCGCCCTGCCGCTCGGGTTCGCCGGGTGCGTCCCGGGTGCCGAGCCCGCAGACTTGACCACCGGGGCCCGTGACGCATCATGATCGAATCCATCCACCGGCACCGGCCCTCCGGCGCACGTCGGCGAAACAGGAGCAGCGATGTCCATGCCAGCGCAGGTGTCGAAGTCCCGCTACCTCGCGCTCACCGCGATGCTGTTCGCGGTGGCGATGACCTTCATCGACCAGACCATCGTCGCGATCGCCACGCCGAACATCGCCGACGAGCTGAGCCTGTCCCGGAGCGGCTCGCAATGGGTGATCAATGCCTACCTCCTGGCGCTGGCCGCCGGGTTCGCCCTGGGCGGCCGGCTCGCCGACGTGCTCGGGTCCAAGCGGATGGTGATCGCCGGAATCATCGGGTTCGCCAGCACCTCGGCGCTCTGCGGGCTCACCCCCAAGGGGAGCATCGCGGAGACCTGGATCATCGTCTTCCGGGCGCTGCAGGGCTTCTCGGCCGCGGTGATGATCCCGGCGGCGCTCGCCGTCGTGGTCGCGGCATTCCCGGTCGGCGAGCGCGGCAAGGCGTTGGCGATCTTCTTCGGGGTCAGCGGCGGGCTCACCGCGATCGGCCCGATCGCCGGAGGCTTCCTCACCCAGTGGACCTGGCGGGCGATCTTCTGGATCAACATCCCGGTCGCCATTCTGGCGCTGGTGCTCGCCGTGATGGCCGGTATCACCACCCGGGGACGCCCGGAGCGGATCGACTGGCGGGGGGCGTTCATCGTGGCCGCGGGGATGGCGGCCAGCGTGCTCGGCCTCGAGCAGGCGGCCAGCTGGGGCTGGGGCGACCTGCGGACCTGGGCATGCATCATCGGCGGCCTGGTGCTGCTGGCCGTCTTCGTACTCGTGGAGCTGCGGACCGAGGTGCCGTTGATCAAGGTGCGGATCTTCAAGGACCGGGCATTCGCCGTCGACAACGCGGTGTTGTTCTTCTCGATGATCGCCTTCGTACCGGTGTTCTTCTTCGCGAGCGTGTACTCCCAGATCTCGCTGGGCTACGACGCCAACAACGCCGGCTTGTATCTGTTGGTCTTCTTCGGCGGGTTCGCCCCGGCGGCCCAGATCGCCGGCAACATCCTGGACAAGCGGGGGGCCAGGCCGGCGCTGCTGATCGGCGGGGTGCTGGGCACCGTCGGCTTCGCCGCGTGGGCCTGGAAGATGACCGACCTGAGCCTGGGATCGCAGTGGTGGGCGATCGTGCTGGCCGGTGCCGGTATCGGCTTCATCCTCGGGCCGGCCTCGACCGACGCGGTGAACCGCGCGATCGGCGCTTCCTACGGCGAGGTCACCGGGATCTCGCAGACCATCCGGAACTACGGCTCCGCCCTCGGACTGGCGGTGCTGGGCACGCTGCTCTCGCACGTACTGACGGACCGGCTGACCGGCACGCTGATCGGCGCCGGTGTGCCGGCCGACCGGGCTCCGGCGCAGGCGGCCGAGTTCGCCGCGCAGGGCAGCGGGGGTGGTGCCGGCGGCGCGGGCGGGGCGCCTCCGGAGCTGGCGGCGGCGATCGCCCACGACTTCGCGGTGGCCACCCAGGCGGTCTTCTACGGAATGGCCGCCGTGGTACTGATCTCGCTGGTGGTCGCGCTGGCGCACCCGGGGGACCGGGTCACCCAGGAGAAGCCGGAGGACGACGCCGACGACCGGCTCGACGCCGAGCCGGTCGGCTGACCCCGCGGCCGGTTCGGCCCGTTCTACCATTTCGTCATGAGCGTCCGCGTCGAGCTGGACCTACTCGGCGACGTCCTCGCCGAGTACGGATTCGGCTACCTGCTCACCGTCGACGACCACGGCCGACCGCACGCGGTCGCGGTCCGACCGGAGCTGGTGGGCGGCGCACTGCTGATCGAAGGGATCGGCGGCGGGAGCCGACGCAACGCGGCCGCACGCCCGGACGTCGCGCTGGTCTGGCCACCGGCGGACCCGAACGAGTTGTCGCTGATCGTCGACGCGGTCGCCCGACCCACCGCCGGCGACACCGGGCCGCTGCAGGTGGTGCCGGTCTCGGCGATCCGGCACCGTCCGGCCGGATAGCGGAGCGGCTGCCGGGACCGGTCGGCACGTGTTCGTGGGGTCCCCGGCTACCGGCGGGTACCCTGGCCCGGAACAGTGCCGCCACGCAACAGCGGCGCGTCCGCACGTCCGCAGATGATGGGGAGTAGTCGCCGGTGAAGCGCATCTACATCTTCTCCGCCGGGGTCGCCCTCGGTGTGACGGCTACCCGGCGTACCCGTCGGGCGAAGGAAGCCGCCCGGGAAGCGCTCAAGGCCAAGGTGACCCCGTCCGCGATCGCCGCCGACGTGGCCGACGCGATCGCGGAGCTCGGCAACGCGGTCGGGTCGTTCGCCGCCGACGTGCGTCAGGGTGCGTTGAACCGCAGGGCGAGCTACCGGCCGATGGTCGACAACGCCACCGGAGCGGTGGTGCTGATGGCTCCTGATCAGCTGGGGCCGGCGGCCGCCCTCGATCGGGGGGCCACCCTCGACCAGGCGGACCCGGTGCGGGACGACCGGGACGCGGCTACCGGGCGGCGAGCTCGCCGCTCGGCCTGATCGTGCCGAGTCGGCGCCCGCCGCGCCCTCACCCGCCCCGTCCCGGGTCGCCGTCCGACGGCGACCTCCCCGGCCCAGACGGCCGGATCCGCAGAAAGCACATCCATGCAGACACATGAAATCCGCCGCCGGTTCCTCGAGCATTTCGAGCAGACCGGCCACACCGTCGTACCGTCGGCGTCGCTGATCTCCGAAGACCCGACCGTGCTGTTCACCATCGCCGGGATGGCGCCCTTCAAGCCGTACTTCCTGGGCCAGGCGACCCCGCCGTTCCAACGCGCCACCAGCGTTCAGAAGTGCGTCCGCACCTTGGACATCGACAATGTCGGCATCACCACCCGGCACAACACCTTCTTCCAGATGGCCGGCAACTTCTCCTTCGGCGACTACTTCAAGGAGGGCGCGATCGGTTTCGCCTGGGATCTGGTGACCAGGTCGCAGGACGACGGCGGCTACGGCTTCGAACCCGATCGGATCTGGGTCACCGTCTACGACGACGACGACGAGGCCATCGAGCTCTGGCAGAAGGTGGCCGGACTGCCGGCGGAGCGGATCCAGCGGCTCGGCGGCGAGGACAACTACTGGGACATGGGGGTTCCGGGGCCGGGTGGACCCTGTTCGGAGATCTACTACGACCGCGGACCGGAGTTCGGAGCGGACGGCGGGCCGTTGGTCGACGAGAACCGGTACCTGGAGATCTGGAACCTGGTGTTCATGCAGGACGTCCGGGGTGACGAGAGTCCCAAGTACGGCCACCCGCCGATCGGGTCGCTGCCGGCGAAGAACATCGACACCGGCATGGGGGTCGAACGGGTCGCGTTCCTGCTGCAGGGCGTCGACAACGTCTACGAGACGGATCTGCTGCGGCCGATCATCACCACCGCCGAGGAACTCTCCGGCCGGGCCTACGGCGCGGTGCACGACGACGACGTCCGGTTCCGGGTCATCGCCGACCACATCCGTTCGTCGGTGATGCTGATCGCCGACGGGGTACGCCCCGGTAACGAGGGCCGAGGCTACGTGCTGCGCCGGCTGCTCCGGCGCACCATCCGCTCGGCGCGGCTGCTGGGCGTCAGCACCCCGGTGATGGCCCGCCTGGTCGAGGTCACCAGGGATCTGATGAGCGAGTCGTACCCCGAGCTGGCCAGTGACCACGACCGCATCACCCGGGTGGCGGTCGCCGAGGAGGAGGCCTTCCTCAAGACCCTCACCTCCGGTTCCCGGTTGTTCGACGCCGCCGCCGAGGAGACCAGGTCCAGCGGTGCCAGCACCGTGCCCGGCGCGTCGGCCTTCGCGCTGCACGACACCTACGGCTTCCCGATCGACCTCACCCTCGAGATGGCCGCCGAGGCCGGGCTCACCGTCGACACCGAGGGTTTCCGGGCCCTGATGCAGGAGCAGAAGGCCAGGGCCAGAGCCGATTCCAAGGCCCGCAAGACCGGATTCGGCGACACGACGGTCTACAAGGAATTGCTCGACCTGGGTCCCACCGACTTCACCGGATACTCGGAGCTGGAGACCGAGGGCACCGTGCGCGGGTTGATCGCCGACGGCAGCCGGGTACCGACTGCGGTCGAGGGCGACCTGGTAGAAGTGGTCCTCGATCGCACGCCGCTCTATGCGGAGTCCGGCGGCCAGGAGTCCGACGCGGGCCTGATCCTCGGGTCCGGCGCCGCCGCCGAGGTGCTCGACGTGCAGAAGGTGAACCGCAAACTCTGGGTGCACCGGGTCCGGATCACCGACGGCGAGCTGCGCGAGGGCGACACCGTGCTGGCGAAGGTCGACCCCGAGTGGCGGGTCGGCGCCCGACAGGCGCATTCCGGCACCCACGTGGTGCACGCGGCCCTGCGGCAGGTGCTCGGCCCGGAGGCGCTGCAGGCCGGGTCCTACAACAAGCCCGGTTACCTGCGTCTGGACTTCGCCTGGAACTCGGCGCTGTCCGCGTCGGCCAGGTCCGAGATCGAGGACGTCGCCAACCTCGCGGTGCGCAGGGATCTGCCGGTGGCGGTGAAGTACACCTCCCTTCCGGAGGCCCGGGCGCTGGGGGCGCTCGCCCTGTTCGGCGAGACCTATGACGAGACCGTGCGGATCGTGGAGATCGGCGGGCCGTGGTCGATCGAGCTGTGTGGTGGCACCCACGTCGAGCACTCCAGCCAGATCGGCCCTGTCTCGCTGATCGGCGAGGCGTCGGTCGGCTCGGGGGTCCGGCGATTGGAGGCCTATGTCGGCATCGACGCCTTCCGGCATCTGGCCGCCGAGCGGGCGCTGGTCGCCGAGCTCGCCGGCATCCTCAAGGTGCCCGCGGCCGAACTGCCCGGCCGGGTGGAGAACCTGGTGGACCGGTTGCGGATCGCCGAGAAGGAGCTCGAGAAGGTCCGCGCGGCGGCCGTCCTCGCCTCGGCGGGAGCGCTGGCCGCGGCCGCGGCCGATGTCAACGGCACCGCACTGGTCGCTGCGCTCGCGCCGGACGGCGTGTCGGCGGGAGACCTGAGGGCGCTGGCCGCGGATGTCCGCGGCCGCCTGGCCGGCCGGCCCGCGGTGGTCGGGCTGTTCGGTGGTGGCGATGGCACCGTGTCGTTCGTGGTCGCGACCACGCCGGCGGCGGTCGGGGCCGGTCTGCGGGCCGGCGACCTGGTCACGTCGTTCCTGCCTGCCATCGAGGGCAGGGGCGGCGGCAAACCCGACCTCGCCCAGGGCGGCGGCAGCCGGCCCGAGGGCATTCCGGCCGCCATCGAGGCGCTGCGTGCCGCCGTCGCCGGCGTGGTGGCGTGACGGCAGGCGGCGGCGTGACCGACGGCGGCGTCGCCGGATCCGGGGCGTCGGGTACGCCCAGGGGAGTGCGGCTGGGCGTGGACGTGGGTACCGTGCGGATCGGGGTCGCGATGAGCGACCCGCACGGAATCCTGGCCACCCCCGTTGTCACCGTTTCCCGGGATGTCGGCGGTGGAACCGACCTCGACCGGCTGGCCGGGCTGGTCGTCGAACATGAAGTGGTCGAGGTGGTCGTGGGCCTGCCCAGGACATTGCGCGGCGCCGACGGCGCCGCGGCCCAGGCCGCCCGCGAGTTCGGCGACCAGCTCGCCCGGCGGGTCGCTCCGGTGCCGGTGGTCTACACGGATGAGAGGCTCACGAGTGTGACCGCCAACCGGGTGCTCGCCGAGCGGGGGCTGCGCTCGCGCGCCCGGAGACCGGTGGTCGACCAGGTGGCAGCGGTGCAGATCCTGCAGGCGCGGCTGGACCTGATTGCCGGGCAGGCCGGCCGGTGAACGACCACCTCGGCATCTTCGACCGCGGCGGCTCGGACGAGCACGACGACGAGGTCGACCTGACCGATCTGCGGCACGCGTTGGCGAACGGCTCGGTGCAGGCGCCGGCGCCGTCGCGGGTCTCGGTGCGTCAGCAGGTCAGGGCCCGGCACCACGCGGATCGCCGGCGTCAGCGGCGCCGACGCCGCTCGACGTTCATCGCGGTCGTGGTGATGGCCCTGATCGTCGGGGGCGTGGTGATCGGCTACCGGATCTGGCAGTCGAACCGGAACACCATCCCGGACTATGCAGGTACCGGCGACACCGAGGTGATCATCCGGATCCAGAGCAACGACTCCCTCGACGACATCGCCCGCAAGCTGGAAGAGAACCAGGTGGTCGCCAGCGCCGAGGGCTTTGCCAGCACCACCGCCAACGACGCCGAGGTCAAGGCCCTGCAGCCCGGGTACTACAAGCTGCGCCAGCACGCCTCGGTCGCCGCCACCGCTGACGCCCTGGTGGACCCGGACAACCGGGTCGGCCGGATGCGGTTGATTCCCGGCCGGCAGCTCGCCGATGTCAGCGCGACCGCAGCGGGAGCGACGACCACCGTTGCCGGGTACATCACCGAGATCACCAAGTCCGCGTGTGTGCCGCTCAACGGACAGAGCAACTGCTTCACCGCCGACCAGCTCTGGGAGGTCGCGGAGACGGCGCTGCCCACCGACCTCGGGGTGGTGGGCTGGGCGGTGAACGGCGTCACCAACGCCCCGGACCGCAAGAAGCGGTTGGAGGGCGTCATCCTGCCCGGCGACTACGACGTGCCACCGAACACCTCGCCGCTGGAGACGCTGCGCGAAGTGGTGACGGCATCGGCCGCGCTGTGGAACCAGTCCGAGATCATTGCGGACTCCAAGTCGCTGGGGATGGCGCCGTACCAGGTGGCCACCATCGCCTCCATCGTGGAACGCGAGGGCAAGGTCGCCGACATGCCCAAGGTGGCCAGGGTGATCTACAACCGGCTGCGGATCGGCATGAAGCTGCAGATGGACTCGACGGTCAACTACGCGTTGAACCGCGCGCAGATCTCCACCACCGCCGCGGATCGGGCGAATCCCAGCCCTTACAACACCTATGTGCACACCGGGCTGCCGCCGACGCCGATCTCCTCGCCCGGGGTCGACGCACTGGACGCAACGGTGAACCCGGCCGACGGTGGCTGGAAGTACTTCGTGAAGGTGGACCTGGCGGGCAACTCGTGCTTCAGCGTCACCGACGTCGAGCACGCGAGATGTGTCGAACTGGCCCGCAAGAACGGCGTCTTCGGCTGAGCACCGCTCCGCCCGGGCGCTCCGCACCGGAGGTCCACCGCGCCGCGGTGCTCGGATCCCCGGTGGCGCACTCGCTCTCACCGGCCCTGCACCGGGCCGGATTCTCCGCCGCCGGGCTCACCGGCTGGAGCTACGAGGCCATCGACTGCGACGCCGACCGACTCGCCGGACTGGTCGGCGCGCTCGGTCCGGAATGGGCGGGCCTGTCGGTGACGATGCCGAACAAGGCCGCGGCGGCGGCCGTCGCGGTGCATCGCTCGGCGCGGGTCGACCTGCTCGGAGTGGCCAACACGCTGACCCGCGGGGTCGACGGCTGGCAGGCCGAGAACACCGACGTGGACGGGGTTCTGGGGGCACTGCGGGCCGCCGGGCTCCGCCCGTGCCGTTCGGTGCTGATCCTCGGCGGCGGCGGCACCGCGCTCGCCGTGGTCGCCGCGCTGTCCGAGTGGAACCCGATGGTGCGTCTGGTTTTCGCCGGTCGACGACCGGGGAGCACCAGCGGCGCGGTGGATCTCGCTCGCCGACTGGGCATCGGGGCGGAGGTCGTCGGGTTCTCCGCTGATGACCTGGCCGAGGCGGCCGGCACCGTCGAGCTGACGGTGTCGACGGTACCGGCCGGCGGCGCGGACCATCTGGCGACGGTGCTGGCGCAGGTTCCGGCGCTGCTCGACGTGGTGTACCACCCGTGGCCGACGCCGTTGGCGGCGGCCGGGATGTCGGACCGGATCACGGTGACCGGGCTCGACCTGCTGCTGCACCAGGCGCTACGCCAGTTCGAGCTGTTCACCGGCATCCCGGCGCCGGCCGCGGCGATGCGCGACGGTCTGCGGGCGGCCGCCGGGTCGGATCTGGCCCTTCCGCTGTAGGGAGCGGGGCCGGGCGGCCTGTGGACAGCTCCGTCGGGACCGGCCGGCCGTGAGACAGTGTCGGCGTGACCGGGGCGGGGTGGGCCGCGGCGGCGGCACTGCCGGCCGGCGCGGTAGCGGGTCGGGCGATCAGGGGGCTGCTCGGCCGGCTGCGCCGCGGTGTGGTGGTGCCGCCGGGGGTGCTCGAGGGGAGCACTGCGCTACTGTCCGCCGCCGGAGCGTTCCTGGCCTGGGGCCGTCCCGAGCTCGGGCTGGTGCTGTGGGCAGGCCTGCTGGCGGTGGCACTGTCCGCGGTGGACATCGCCCGCCACCGGTTGCCGGACGCCCTGACGTTGCCGGCGATTGCGGTGAGCGTGGTCCTGGTGATCGTGACCTGGTGGATCCACCCCGACTCCGGCAGTCCCGTCCGCGCGCTCCTCGCCGGGGCCGCCACCGGCGCGGTGTTCGCGCTGTTGGCGCTCGCCGCGCCCGGGGCGATGGGGCTGGGGGACGTCAAGCTGGTGCTGTCGCTGGGTGTGCTCCTCGGCTATGTGTCGTGGGCGGCAGTCGTCGTCGGCATCGCGGTCGCATTCGTGCTCGGCGCGGCGGTGGCGCTCGGTGGCCTGGCCCTCGGGCGGCTGGGTGCCCGGTCGGCCATTCCATTCGGGCCGTTCCTGCTCACCGGCTGCTGGCTGGTGCTGGCCGTCCCGCGGCTGCTCGATGCGGTGCTGGTGGGCATCTGACCCCCCGCCGCCGTCAGGGCTGCCCGAGGAGCCGCAGCGCGTGCTTCCGGAGCTCCGGAAGCAGACCGGCCAGGTCGGGCCCGGTGACGTCGGGAGTCCCGTCCCGGCGGTCGAACCGGTCGATCAGGGCGGTCCAGCCGCCCGCTGCTGCCACCGCGGCCAGGTCGCCGTTCCACCGGTCGCCCACCGCCATGATTCGCCGCGCCGAGCCCACCAGGTCGATCGTCCGGCGCAACAGATCTGGCCAGCAGTCGGGCTTACCGGCGTCCACGATCACCTCGTCGAGCCAGGGTGTCAGCCCGACACCGTCCAGCACCTCGTGCACACCGGTGGCGTCGGCGTTGCTGATCACCTTCACGACGGCCAGCGATCCGAGCTCGTGCAGCAGTGCGGCCAGGCCCTCGACCGGGTCCAGCGCGAACGCCGATGCGGCCAGGTCGTGCCGGCTCGCCCGGTAGCCCGCTGAGATCTGCCCGGCGTCCAGGCCGGCGGCGACGGCGAGCAGTTCGACCGCCTGGTACCCGTCCTCGGCGGCGGACAGATCGGTACCGGGATCGCCGGGGACCTCGCGGCGCTCCAGGAACCGCCGTGCGCCGGCGATCAGTGCGACGCCGGCGGGCTCGGGCAGCTGCTCGGCCAGCCGCCGCGCATACGCCTGCACCGGTAGGTCGCCGACGTAGGCGGTGCCGTCGAAGTCGAGCATCAGCGCTATGCGTGGCGGCGGCACGGTGTCGGACATCGAGGTTGAGCGTAGGCGGACACCCAGCAAGGGTCGGTACCGTCGGCCCCGGACCGTCCCTACCGGCAGGCACCCGTGACCCTGGAGATACCGTGACCACCAGCACCCGTCGGCGCCCGTCGCTGCGGATCGTCCTCGGACCGCTGGCAGCGCTCGGCGGACTGCTGATGATCATCGCGTCGTTCCTGACCTGGATCGGTGCGCCGACCGAGACCGGCGGTCGGGCAACGATCTCGGGCTGGGGGGCGATCTCGGGCGACTCCCAGATCGCCGGTACCAACCTCAACGAGGTGTTGGCGATGGGTGGCACCGGCAGCTACCGCCCGGGGCTGCTGGGGCTGATCTTCGGGGTGCTGGCGGCAATCGCCGGCATCTGTGTGGTCGCGGTCCGGGGCGGCAGCCGTCCGCATCGGGTCACCGCAGCGGTGCTGGCGCTGTCCGGGTTGGTCGGTCTCGGTTGGGGAGTGGTCCGGATCGTCGCTCCCGGGGATGCCGGGGTGTTCGATCCCGGCGAGCAGTCTGCTGGGGTCGGGCCGTGGGTGTTGGCGACCGGCGGGGTGATCGTGCTGGTGGTGGCGGCGGCGATCTTCGCCGGAGCGCTGGACCGCGCGGAGCCGGTGCGCTCGCGAGGCATCCAACCCGGCTGAGCCGGCAGCGCTCAGCCGGCGAAGTGGCCGGCAGCATCCAGCAGATCGGCCACCCGGTCCAGCACGGCCTGGTCGCCGGCGTAGGGCTCGGACGGCCGGGGCCAGTGCACCACGAAGTCGGTGAAACCCAGGTCGCGGGCCCGCCCGGCCGCGTCGGTGAATGCCCCGACCGACGACAGCGCGAAGACCGGACCGGCGTCGGCACTGAGCATCCGGCGCACTGCCCCCGGTTCACGTCCGGTGTCTGCGACGATCCCGCTGAACCGCTCGGCGACCCGCCCGACGCCGGCCCACCAATCGTCCTGCGACGACACCTCGCCGGGCTCGCCGAGGGTGATCCAGCCGTCGGATCGGGCGGCGATCGGCATCCCCTTCGGTCCGTTGGCCGCCACCAGCAGCGGTATCCGGGCCCGCGAACCGGCCGGGTTCATCCGGGCTCGTTCCGCGGTGAACCAGGTGCCGGTGAAGGACGTCTCCGGCTGGCGCAGCAGCAGGTCCACCAGCGTGACGAACTCGTCGAGCCGCTCGACCCGTTGCCGCGGGCTGAGTTCGGCGCGACCGAGAACCTTTGAGTCCCAACCGAGTCCGCCCGCTCCGATGCCGGCCAGGGTGCGTCCGCCGGAGATGTCGTCCAGGGTCATCAGGTCCTTGGCCAGGGTCACCGGATGCCGGTAGTTCGGTGACGTGACCCAGGTGCCCAGACCGAGAGAGGTGGTGGCGGTCGCCGCGGCGGTCAGGGTCGGGACCGTGCCGAACCACGGTTCGTCGGCCAGATCCCGCCAGGCCAGATGGTCGTAGGTCCAGCCGTGGGCGAAACCACTGTCCTCCAGCGCCTTCCAGCGGGCCCTGGCCTCGGGCCAGCTGAACTCGGGAAGGATCACCACTCCGATGCGCACGGGTGCGAGCCTAGACGGCGGTACTGAACCCCAGGGCGACCGCGGCCTGGTCCGGGGTGGGCCGGTTCCAGTACCGCAGGTAGGCGTCGGTAGTGGTGAGCGAGCGGAGTTCGGCCCGGTCGAGGTACAGGGTGCCGGCCAGGTGGTCGGTCTCGTGCGCGACGATCCGCGCGGACCATCCGGAGACCTCCTCGTCGACCGCGGCACCGGCGGCATCCCGGCAGCGCAACCGGACCCGGTGGGCGCGGGCGGTCACCGCCTGATAGCCGGGCACCGAGAGGCACCCTTCGAAGTACGTCACCCGCCGGTCGCCGACGGCGTCGTACCGTGGGTTGACGATCACCCGGAACGGTGTCGGCTGCCGGTCCCGGGCGACCATGATCTCCGGGTCGATCGCTGCGGTGTCCTCGATGACGGCGACCGCCACCGGCAGTCCGACCTGCGGCGCGGCCAGCCCCACTCCGGGCGCCGCATGCATGGCCTCGCGCATCGCGGTCAGCAGCTCCAGCCAGGTGCGGTCGTCGAGCTCCCCTTCGTACGGTGCCGCGGCCTGACGGAGCACGGGGTCGCCGGCCGTGACGATCGGCAGCGGACGCGGGCCGGCGAGCAATCGCCCGACGAGATCGGGGAGCGGGATGGTCACCCCGACGAGGTTATCCGGGGCTCGGCGGAGCGCTGGGGGGTGGTGCCGAGCCACGCTATGACGCTGCCCGAGCCGGGTGGGCTCGCCGCCCCGCTGTTCGCCCGCACACCCCTACCCGGCCACGACGTGCGCCGCCTCGAGCAGCATCCAGCCGGCCAGCTGGACCGACAGGTCCCGTTCCGGGGTGTCCGACGACGCGACCATGGCATTGCCGACCACCCGGCCGGCCCGACCGGTGCGGTCCGGAACCACCGCCCGGGCCGACCAGTCCGCGGCGAACACCGGTCCACCGTCGGCGTCGGCGCGACCTGCCCAGAGGGCGGCGGCCGACCGCGTGACGAGCCCCGCGGCGAGTCCGCGGGTGCGGCGGGCGGCCGCGTCGTCCCCGGGCAGGGTCTGCGCCACCTGTGCGAGGTAGCGCGCGAGGATGCCGGTGAACAGTCCGCCGTTGCCACCACCGTGCCCGGCGAGCACTCCGCCCGGAGCCAGGTGCGTGTCCACTGCGGCGACCAGCCGGTGCAGGCGCCCCGGATCCCGGCCGGTCCGACGGATCAGCTCGAGTTCCGCGCCGAGCACCACGCCCTGGCCATAGGAGTACACCGCATCCTCGACCACGTCACCGGGGCGCCAGCCGTCCGCGATCAGCCCGGTGCCGGGCAGCAGGAGCCGGGCATCGATCCACTCCACCGTCTGTTCCGCGCGCACCAGGTTGCCGATGCGGGCGAGCAGGATCGCCGCCGGGCCGTTGGCCGGGGTGTTCCGGAACTCGTCACCGCGGCGCCACGGGATCCCACCGCCGGCCCGGTCGGACCAGGCGTCGGTGATCCGCCCGGTGAGCAGCTCCACCGAGGACCCCCAACGTCGGCCGGTCACGGCGCGGGCCCGTAGCAGGGCGAGCGCGAACCACGCCATGTCATCGAAGTAGGCGTTGCCCCATCGGCCGCCGTTGCGCAGTCGGTGACCGCGGACCTGCCTGCCGATCAGGTCCAGCCTGGCGGCGGCCGGCGCCCTCAGCTGGGCGTCGACCAGGCAGTCCAGCAGGTGCGCCTGCCACCAGTAGTGCCAGCGCCAGAACGCCCGGTCCGAGGCCGATGGCGGCCAGCCGACCACCCCGAGTGCGGTCCCTGGCAGGCCCAGCAGCCGCCGGAGGTGGCGGCCGCGGACCGCGCGCTCGGCGGCGGCCGCGCGCTCGGCCCAGCCGGTCACCGCGCGTCGTAGAGCTGCGTCCGGTCGAAACCTCTGGAGCTCTTCTCCGGCCGGTCGTCGTCAGGACGCGGGTCGCGGTACTCGCGGACCACGAAGAAACCCATCGCCAGCAGCGCCATCGCACCGAAGGCGCACCACTGCAGGGCGTACGAAAGGAACGGACCCTCGTCGGTCTGCGGCATGCCGATGGGCACCAGCACGCCGGGGCTGTCCGCAGTGAGCTGGATGAAGCCCTGCAGTACCGGTCCGGTGAGTCCGGGGATGCCTGCGGCGTCGATACCCAGCACCTCGGTGCGGCCGTCGACCGCGATGGGCGCACGGCGCAGCGGATCGGGTTGGAGCGACTGCACCCGGCCGGTAACGGTCACCTCCCCGGTCGGCAGCGGAGCCGGCGGAAGGCCGGCGGACACCGCCGCGACCGAGATGTAGCCACGGTCGACCAGTAACACGCTGCCGTCGGCGAGCCGCAGCGGCACCACCACCTCAGACGCAGGCTGACCGTTGGCGTCCTGGCGGAGCCGGACGTAGACCTGAAGCTCAGGGTCGAAGGTGCCGGTGGCGGTGACCGGCTGCCAGGTGCCGGCCGGCGCAGGTGCCGCGGTGGTACTCAGCAGGGCAGACACGGGACGCGGCGTGGCGCCGGCCGCGGCCTCGACCTGGGCGTTGGTGGCCGACCGCTCGGCGTTGCGGCTGAACTGCCACGGCGCCAGGACCACCCAGCACGCCGCAGTGAACAGCAGAGTGCCGACGATGGCGGCGATCCACCCGGGCGACGCCAGGAACCGCCAGCTGCGCCCCCGGTCGGGGGACCCGGTCGAGGAGGCGGGCGGGGCGGTCACGAGCCGGACGCCGCCGGCGCCGACCCGGCCGTCAACCGGCGGCGGAGCTCGTCGACGACCCCTGGCACCGCTGCCTCGGTCATCGCGAGCACGTCGTCGAATCCGGAATCAGGGCCGTAGTAGGGGTCGGGTACCTCGTCAGAGTCTGCTGCGGGATCGAAGCTGCGCAGCAGTCTGATCTTGTCCGGGTCGTCGGTGAGCCGGCGCAGCTCGCGCAGGTGACCTCGGTCTGCGGCCAGTACCAGATCGATGTCGACCAGCTCGAGGGCGCTGATCTGGTGGGCGACATGGTCGCTGGGGTATCCGGCCCGCCGCAGGACCCGGACCGCGCGGGGGTTGGCTCCCTGGCCGACGTGCCAGTCGCCGGTGCCGGCGGAGCTCACCCGGATCCGGTCGGCCAACCCGGCCTCCGCGAGCGCCGCCCTGAGCACCTGCTCGCCGATCGGCGATCGGCAGATGTTGCCGGAGCAGACCACACTCACGTGCAGCTCGGGACCGGCGGCGGTGCTCACCCGACCATTGTCACCGACGGGCGGTGGCAGACTGAACCCTCCCGGACCCAGGGAGATCCATGACCGTGCTGTTGGCCGATCTGCTGGCCGTCCTCGAACGGTCGTACCCGGCCCGGCTCGCGGAGCCCTGGGACACCGGAATCGGCTTGACCTGCGGAGACCCGTCCGCGCCCATCAGTGATGTACTCCTGGCCGTCGACGTGGACGCGACCACCGTCGACGAGGCGATCGGGTGCGGCGCCCAGCTCCTGCTCAGCCACCACCCGCTGCTGTTCCGACCGGTGCAATCGGTCGCGGCGGACACCGCGAAGGGCGCACTGGTGCACCGGCTGGTCCGCGCCGGGACGGCCCACATCGCCGTGCACACCAACGCGGATCGGGCCCGGCACGGCGTCAACGATGCGCTCGCCGACACCATCGGGCTGACCCGGGTGCGACCCCTGGTCCCGGCGTTGGGCGAGCAGCTGGACACGGTCGTGACGTTCGTCCCGGCGGCCGACGCCGGGCAGGTGGTGGCCGCTCTGGCCGCGGCCGGCGCCGGCCGGATCGGCGACTACTCCGACGCCGCGTTCACCGTGGACGGCACCGGCCAGTTCCGGCCCGGGCCGGATGCGCACCCGGTCGTCGGGTCGGTCGGCGTGCTGGAACGCCTACCGGAGACCCGGATCGAGATGGTCGCACCGCGCCGACTGCGGGAGCGGGTGATCGCCGCTCTGCGGGCCGCCCACCCGTACGAGGAGCCGGCGTTCAGCGTGCTCGAGGCCGCCGCGCTGCCCGGTCCGGACACCGGTCTCGGCCGCGTCGGTGAGCTGCCGGCGCCGTTGTCGCTGCGCGACTTCACCGTGCTGGTGGCGGCCAGGCTGCCGGCCACCGCCGCCGGGGTCCGCGCCGGCGGCGATCCCGATCGGACGGTGCGCACGGTCGCGGTCTGCGGCGGCGCCGGGGAGGGCGAACTCGGATCAGCGACCGCGGCCGGCGCTGACGCCTATGTCACCTCCGATCTGCGGCACCACGTCGCCGCCGAGCATCTCGCCGACGCGGCGGCACCCGCGCTGGTCGAGGTCGCGCACTGGGCGGGCGAGTGGCCGTGGCTCCGCCGGGCCGCGGCGGTGATCGCCGGTGCGCTGCCGGGTAGCGTCGCCACCACGATCTCGCGTCGGTGCACCGACCCCTGGAGCCTGCACGCGCCCTCGCCGACCGACAATCATTGAGTTTCGAGGAGGACCACCGGGTGGCACTCAAGGCCGATCCGTTCCTGCAGCGCCGGTTGCTCGACGTGGCCGCGACCGACCGCGCCATCGACACCGCCGAGCACCGCCGCCGGACACTGCCCGAGCTCGCGGTGATCGCGGCCGGATCCGACCGGCTGTCCGGGCTCAAGGCAGCCGTCGTGGTCGCCGAGACGGAGGTCGGCGACCTCGACCGGCTCGGCCGCAAGCTGGACAACGAGATCGACCAGGTGCGCGGGCGGGCCGACCGGGATCGGACCCGGCTCACTGCCGGCCAGGGTTCCGCGAAAGATCTGGAAGGCCTGCAGCACGAGATCGAGTCGCTGGCCCGCCGCCAGGGTGTGCTGGAGGACGAGTCGCTGGAGCTGATGGAGCGTCGGGAGACCGCCGATGAGACCCTGGCGCGGGCCCGGGACGCACTGGATGCCAGTACGTCCGAGGTCGGCGCCGCAGAGACCCGGCGGGACGACGCCTTCGCCGACATCGACGACGAGTTGAACTCGCTGCGGGCGCGGCGAACCGAGCAGACCGCTCCGTTGCCGGCCGACCTGCTGGCCCTCTACCAGCGCATCCGGGCGGGCGGCAAGGTCGCCGCGGCCGAGATGATCGGTGGCCAGTGCGGATCCTGCCGGGTGCAGCTCGACGTGGTGGCCGTCAACGCGGCCCGCTCCGCGCCGGTCGACGCCGTGGTCCGTTGCGACGAGTGCGGCGCCATCCTCATTCGGAACTGACCCGATGACCGCCACCGCCGATCCCGGATCGGGCCCGTGCGACCCGGCGGAACCCGACTCGGCCGGGGCGGAGCTGGTTGTCTACACCGATGGCGGCAGCCGGGGAAACCCTGGTCCGGCCGGTTACGGCGCGGTGGTGCTCGACGCTGCGGGCCGGACGCTCGCCGAGCGCTCGGCGTTCCTGGGCACGGCATCGAACAACGTCGCGGAGTACTGCGGAGTGATCGCCGGCCTGCAGGCCGCCGGCGAGTTCGGGGTCCGCCGGGTAGCGGTCCGGATGGACTCGAAGCTGGTGGTCGAGCAGCTCTCCGGGCGTTGGAAGGTCAAGCACCCTGACCTCACACCGTTGGCGGGCAAGGCCTCCGAGCTGATCGGCCGCTTCGAGTGGGTGCAGTTCGACTGGATCCCGCGAGCGCAGAACGGCCGTGCAGATCGGTTGGCCAACGCCGCCATGGACGCCGGCGCGGCCGGCGCGGTCCCGATTCCGCCGGATGCCGTTGCCGCCATCTCCACCGACCGCCTCCCGTCCGACGCGGCCCGGATCCGCGCCGAGAACGTCAGGCCCGCAGGAGTTCCCGACCCGGCGGCGGCCCTGCCTGACCCCCATCCGAACGGGGCGACCCGGCTGCTGGTGATCCGGCACGGCGAGACGACCTGGGGCGCACAGGGCCGATTCGCCGGCCGGGAAGATGTGCCGCTGACCGCCAGGGGGCGCCGCCAGGCGGCGTCGGCCGGGGCCCGGTTGCGCCGACTCGCGCCCGTCGTGGTGTTGACCTCCCCGCTGCGACGATGCCGGATGACGGCCGACGCCATCGGCCGTGCGATCGGCGCTCCGGTGATCGTCACCGACGCGCTTCTCGACGGCACTCTCGGCGACTGGACCGGCTTCACCTCGGACGAGATCGCCGCCCGCTGGCCCGACGAGTTCGCCGCCTGGCGTCAGGATCCGGGGGCGGAGCCGCCGGGTGGTGAGTCGTTCACCGCGATCAGGGACCGGGTCGAACCGCTGCTCGGCCGGGTCATCGAGCAGTACCCGGGACAGACAGTCGTTCTGGTCACCCACGCGGCCCCGGCCAAGATGATCCTGGTCGCAGCGCTGCAGGTGCCGTCGGAGGTGGCCTACCGGTTGCGGGTGGACACCGCGTCGCTGTCCGGGATCACCGTCGATCAGGACGGCCGGGTGATGGTGTGGGCGGTCAACGAGACCGGCCATCTGCCCGAATAGAGCCGTCAACCCAGGGTTGACGACGGCCTGGCGTCAACCTAAGGTTGACGCATGACCGATCCTCTGCAGACCACCAACGCCGTCCGACTCGACGAGCTGATCGCCGCCATCAAGACGGTGCATTCCTCCGCCCTCGACCAACTCTCCGACGCGGTGCTCGCGGCCGATCACCTCGGCGAGGTCGCCGACCACCTGATCGGCCACTTCGTCGACCAGGCCCGGCGTTCAGGGGCGTCCTGGACCGAGATCGGTGCCAGCATGGGAGTCTCCAAGCAGGCCGCCCAGAAGCGCTTCGTGCCCAAGGACGCGGGCGAGCCCGCCCTCGATCCACGCCAGGGCTTCAACCGGTTCACTCCTCGAGCACGCAATGTGGTCGTGGCCGCCCAGAACGAGGCCCGCGCCGCCGGCAACGACCAGATCGGCTCCGCTCACCTGGTGCTGGGTCTGCTGGCCGAGCCGAACGGGCTGGCGGCGCAGTGGCTGGTCGGGCGCGGCACCTCACTGTCCGATGTCCGTCGCGCGGCAACCGCGGTCCTGCCACCGGCGGCGGACGCGGTTCCCGATCTCATTCCCTACGACCGCGCGGCCAGCAAGGCTCTGGAGCTGACCTTCCGGGAGGCACTTCGGCTGGGGCACAACTACATCGGGACCGAGCACATCCTGCTGGCGCTGGTGGAACTCGAGGACGGCACCGGGGTGCTGAGCGGGCTGGGGATCGAGAAGGCCCGGCTGGAAACCGATCTGGTCGGCCTGCTGGCCTCGCTGAGCGTCGCCAAGGGCCAGACCTGACGCACGGAGCACACAATTGCGCCGGTGGCAGCGCCGCGGGGCGGACGAGGCAGCCTGTACTCCGGGTCCTGTTCCCGGGCGCCTTGCGGCAATCCCGTTCGGCGACCATCCATCTCGACGTGCCGTCGCCGGCACGTTCCAGCGGTCCACCCGCAGGCTCGGGCGGGCCGCCCTCGAACACCTGCGCACATCCGGCGAACCGGATGCTTCTCGACCTTGCTCCGGGTGGGGTTTACCGAGCCACCCCGGTCACCCGGGGTGCTGGTGGTCTCTTACACCACCGTTTCACCCTTACCTGCGACCCGTGGGTCGCCGGCGGTCTGTTCTCTGTGGCACTGTCCCGCGGCTCGCGCCGGGTTGCCGTTAACAACCACCCTGCCCTGTGGAGCCCGGAAGTTCCTCGGCACCCGGACCGCGAACGGACCGGGTGACGCGGCCGCCCGGCTGCCTCGTCCGCGGGTGATCGTACTGCCGTACCGTGCTGCCACGTGACCCGAACTGGTGACGGGTGAGCCCGCCGGTCGCCACCGCAGTCGGTCTCGCCCTGCTGCTGGGGGTACTGGCATTCGCCGTCATCCGGCCCCGGCGGCTGCCGGAGGCGGTCGCTGCGGTCCCGGCGGCGGCCATCGCCATCGTCCTCGGACTCGTCACGCTGCCCGAGGCCGGCGACACCATCGCAGACCTGGGCCCGACCCTGGCGTTCCTGGCCGCGGTGCTGGTGATCTCACACCTCGCGGACGCCGACGGGGTGTTCCGGTGGCTCGGCGCGGTGATGACCCGGCGGTCCGGCGGGGATCCTCAGCGGTTGCTGGTTCTGGGATTCGTCGCGGCGGCGCTCACCACGGCCGTGCTCAGCCTGGACGCAACCGTCGTGCTGCTCACCCCGGTGGTGCTCGCCACCGTCCGCGGCTTGCGGGTGCGGCCGGCACCGCATCTGTATGCCACCGCTCACCTGTCGAACACCGGTTCGCTGCTGCTGCCGGTCTCGAACCTGACCAACCTGTTGGCGTTCCAGGCATCCGGCCTCACCTTCCTCGGATTCACCGGGCTGATGACGGCGCCCTGGCTGGTCGGGATCGGTCTGGAGTACCTGGTGTTCCGCATCTTCTTCGCCCGCCAGCTCAGTGAGCCGGGCACGCCGGGTCGGTCCACCGCCGGCCGGCAACCCGCGGCTCCGCTGTTCTCGCTGGTCGTGTTGGCGCTGGTGCTGGTCGGATTCGCGGTGGCGCACGCTCTCGGCGTCGAACCGTTCGTGGTCGCCGTGCTCGGCGCGGTGGTGCTGGCGGCCCGGGCCCTGCTCCGTGGACTGGTCGACCCGCTGCGACTGCTCGGCGAGGCCAACGTCCCGTTCCTGATCTTCGTCGCTGCGCTCGGGATCGTCGTCGACGCCGCCACCAGCCACGGGCTGGAGGCCGCGCTGGCGAGCCTGCTGCCGACCGGCACCGGGCTGGCGGCCCTGCTGGCGATCGCCGGGATCGCCGCGGTGCTGGCCAACCTGGTCAACAACCTGCCGGCCACCCTGGTGCTGCTGGTCGCCCTCGGGCCCACCCCGGCGGCCGGCGCGGTGCTGGCGATGCTGATCGGCGTCAACATCGGCCCGAATCTGACCTACACCGGCTCGCTGGCCACCCTGCTGTGGCGCCGGGTGATCACCGCGAAGTCGCACCCGCCGTCGCTCGGCCGGTTCACCCGGCTCGGCCTGATCACGGTCCCGCTGTGCCTGGCCGGCGCCACGCTGGCGCTCTGGGCCGCGTTGCTGATCGGCTGACCGCAATGCCGCGGTCTCGGTGCTGCTGACCAGCGGGAGATGACCGGTCCGATCGCCGAGTCGTACGCCGACGACTGCTGGGCCGCAGTGGCGCCCTGATCGGTCGGGTCACGGTTGCCACACCGGCCAGTTCGGCCGGGTCAGGCAGGCCGGGGAGATCCAGACCGCGTCACAGGTACGGCAGCGCCAGGTCCGGTGCGAGGTACCCGCGCACAGGCACGGATGGCTGCCGACCAGCATCCGGTCCCGACCCAGCGGGTGCCCCAAAGGACAGAGCAGCGGCGCCCGTTCGGTCATCCGGATGCCGTCGAAGCAGTAGAACTCCGGGTTCCTGCCGAACGGACCCGTGCCGCTGACCACCATGCCGCGAGGGTAGCCCAGATCGTACGTATGTTCGACCATTGCCCGCGGGATCGACGACGGTGCAGCGGCGGCCGCCCGATATCCTGCTGCCAGGAATCGGGGAGGTCGCGGGTGGGTGCCGGTAGGCGTTCGTCGTCGGTGGTGACGGCTGCCGTGATGGCGGTGGCAGTGCTCGGACTGGTCGGCTGTGGGTCGGAGGTGGCCGGAGCGCCGACCGTCGGGGCCGGACCGGCGTCCTCGGTCACCACGGCGGCTCCGTCGGCGGCCGGCTCGGTTCCGCCCGGGTCGACCTCGGGGGCCATCACGGTGCCCTCGAGCGGCGTGCCGTCCGCCTCGACCCCGGGGGCCGCCCCGACCCCTGGATCGTCGGGCCCCGGCTCCGCACCGACCGGATCCGCACCCACCGGTGGGTCCTCATCGCCGGTGGCGCCGTCGTCGTCGGCCGAGCCCAGCTGGAAGCTGCCGAACCCTCCTGGCGGTGAGAAGTACAACGAGTTCAACGATGTCGTCGCCGAGCCGGGCGTCAGCTACGGACTCGAGAAGACGGTGAACGGCACGAAGTCCCGGGCGGTGGTCTTCCGGGTGACCAAGATCCAGGTCGACAAGGGCTGCGACGCGAAGGCAACGCCGGTCAACGGCCATTTCGTGGTGCTCACGATGGAGGTCGAACTCCGGAACGAGACCCCGGAGCAGGCACAGGACGACAACCTCGAGTTCACCGGGTCGAACTGGACCTCCTACGACCCGGACGGCACGGCTGAGACCGGGACCCACTCCGACGGTGCCCTGACCTGCGGCGGGTCCAAGGCCATCCGCCCGGTCGACGAGTTCGACGCCGGCAAGGTCAACGTGGGCATCGTGGTGCTGGACGTGTCGAGCACCAAGGGCACAACAGTGTTCACCACGGCCGGCCTGTCCGACGGCTGGGAGTACACGTACGGCTGACCGGCTCCGGCCGGCGCCCGGCGTCGGCCGGTGCCGGCGACGTAGCCTGGCCGGGTGCCCGGACACCGGATCGATACCCAGGTCGCAGCCATCGACTTCGACGCGATCCGCGCCGAACTCTCGATACCGGTGGGGTATCCGCAGGACGCGGTGGACGAAGCGGTGGCGGTGGCTGCGAACCCGCCGGTCGCGCCCCACGATGCGACCGCGATTCCGCTGGTCACCATCGACCCGGCCGGCTCCAAGGATCTCGACCAGGCCGTGCACCTGGAGGCGGTCGGCGACGGTTTCCGGGTGCACTACGCGATCGCCGACGTCGCCGCGTTCGTGCGACCGGCCGGTCCGGTGGACCGGGAGAGCCACCGGCGCGGCCAGACGTTCTACAGCCCGGACACCCGGACCCCGCTGCACCCCCTGGAGTTGAGCGAGGGGGCGGCGAGCCTGCTGCCGGGCGAATCCCGGCCGGCGGTGCTGTGGACCATCGCGCTCGACGCGACCGGCGAACCTGTCGGTGTGCACGTCGAGCGGGCCCAGGTGCGCTCGGTGGCGCAACTCGACTACGCCGGGCGTGCAGGCGGACGTTGACGCCGACCGGTTGCACCCGTCGCTCCTGCTACTGCCGGCCGTAGGCCGGCTCCGGCTGGCGGCGGCCCGCCGGCGGCATGCGATCACCCTCGACCTGCCCGACGCCGAAGTGGTCCGTGGGCCGGACGGTCACTGGACCCTCGATCTGCGGGCGATCCTCCCGGTCGAGAAATGGAACGCCGAGATCAGCCTGCTGACCGGCATGTGCGCCGCCGCAATGATGATCAAGGGCAAGGTAGGGGTGCTGCGCACGCTGCCGCCGCCCGACGATCGGGACATCGCCGCGCTGCGCCGAGCGACCGCCGCCCTCGGGATCCCGTGGCCCGAGGGCACTCCGCCGGGCGACGTCATCGCCACCCTGGACCCGGCGCGACCCGCGGACGCCGCGTTCCTCGAGGACGCCGTGCGGCTGCTCCGCGGAGCGGGCTACACGCCGTTCCGCGGCGCGCTGCCGCCTCAGACCCAGCATGCCGGGGTCGGGGCGAGTTACGCACACGTCACCGCGCCGCTGCGCCGGCTGGTCGATCGCTACGCCACCGAGATCTGCCTGGCCCTGCAATCCGGTACAGCTGTACCGGACTGGGTGTTCGCAGACATCGACGGCGTGGTCGAAGCGATGTCGGTGTCGGACCGGACCGCGAATGCCCTGGACAAGGCCTGCACCGCTGCGGTGTCGGCGTTCCTGCTGGCCGGACGCGAAGGTGAGATCTTCGACGCGGTGGTGGTGCAGATCGAGCAGGCCAAGGCCCGCGCGGTGGTGGTGCTCGACGCGCTGCCGATCCGGGCGCATTGCCCCGCCGACGGGCTCACCGAGGGCACCCGGATCCGGGTCCGGCTGGACTCCGCCGACCCCGACGCCCACCACTTCACCGTCACCCCGGTGCCGTGAACGCGGCGACGGTGGCAGGCTGATCCCCGGCAGCGCGGGTCGCGTGCCCGAGAGGTAGCAGGGTGTTCCCGCGACTCGCCGCGGGTACCCGGAGTGTCGTAGGCGAAACCTGCTACCCGAGCAGTGTCCGGCGGATGGAGGAGTGAGATGGGCGACGAGATCGGCCAGAAGACGCAGTGGTTCTACAACGTGGTCACCGGCCAGGTCGAGCAGGAGGGTGAGGGAAAGGGACACGACCAGCTCGGCCCGTACCCGTCCAGGGAGGCCGCCGAGGGGGCGCTGGCCGCCGTCCACGAACGCGAGCGCAAACTCCGCGAGGAGGACCGGGAATGGAGTGACGGGTCGTAACGCTGAGCGAGGCGTGCGCTCTCCATCCCCGGCGGCACCGGATGCCGGACAGCCGAACACCGACCGTCCCCACCCGGTCGCCGCTTGACCGGGTAGCCGGCCGTCGGGCCGGTCGGCTGCGCGACCTGACCCTGGTGGTGGCCCTCGGCGCCGCGCTGTGGGCCACCGACGCGCCGTTCCGGTTGCCGCTGGCCGGCCGGGCCGACGCCTCCACCATCGTGTTCGGCGAGCATCTGGTGCTGGTGCTGGTCCTGCTGCCGGTGCTGCCGCGGGCCATCCGGGCGCTGCGTGGCACCGACCTGCGGACCAAGCTGGCGGTGATCGGGATCGGGGCGGGGTCGTCAGCCGTCGCCACCACGCTGTTCACCTTGTCGTTCCGGTTCGGCGATCCGATCACTCCGGCCGTCATCCAGAAGGTGCAGCCGGTGATCGCGATCGCGGGCGCGGCCCTGCTGCTCGGCGAACGGGTCCGGCTGCGGTTCGCCTGGTTCGCCGTTCCGGCCCTGGTCGGGGTCTGGCTGCTGGCCTTTGCCGACCCCCTCCATGTGACGGTCGACCGGGCCGAGGTCGCGCTGCTGGCGCTCGGCGCTGCGACCCTGTGGGCGGCCGGCACCGTGCTCGGGCGGCTGGTCGCACCGTCGGTGGGTCCGCTGGAGCTCACCACGCTGCGCTTCGCGATCGGCCTACCGACCGCGCTGATCATCGTCGCGCTCACCGGATCCGCCTTCTGGGTGCCCGACCTGGCGGCGACCGGGAGCGTGATCGCGATGGCACTGATCCCCGGGCTGCTGGCGATGTGGATCTACTACCGCGGTCTGCAGCAGACGCCGGCATCCCGGGCGACGCTGGCCGAACTCGCCTACCCGTTGACCGCCGCCGTCGTCGGCATCTGGGTGTTCAACACCCAGCTGACCGCGAGCCAGTGGGTAGGCGGTGCCCTGATCGTCGCCGCGGTGACGGCCCTGTCCCTGCACGAGGCGCACAGCACGGTGAAGGCCGTCCTGCCGGGCCCGGAGCCTTCGCCGGTGCCCGAAGCGCAGGCGGTGTCGGGTCGCAGTTCGGCCGGTTGACGCAGCGGCCGGCGCCGTGGTCGGCAACCGTCGGGCTCCGGCCGACCCGGTCGGCTGAGCCGGTGCCGGCGGGTATTGGCACACTCAGGGCGTGGACTTCTCCTCCAGCTACGACCAGGGCTTCGCCCGGGTGGCGGCCTGCGCGATTCCGACGGCGATGGCCGACCCCCGGGCCAACGCAGCCACGGTGATCGCGCAGGCGCGGGCATGCGCGGCCGAGGGCGTGGTGGTGGCGTTGTTCCCGGAGCTCGCGCTCACCGGTTACGCCATCGACGATCTGTTGCTGCAGGAGCCGGTGCTCGACCAGGTGAGCGAGGCCATCGGCGATCTGGTCGAGGGGTCCGCGGAGCTCGGCTGCGTGCTGGTGGTCGGTGCGCCGCTGCGGCACGGCAACCGGCTGCTCAACACCGCGGTGGTGATCGGCGGCGGTCGGGTGCTCGGTGTCGCACCGAAGTCGTACCTGCCCAACTACCGGGAGTTCTACGAGCGGCGGCACTTCGCGCCCGGCGACGACCACCGCGGGGAGACCATCGCGGTGCGTGGTGAGACGGTGCCGTTCGGCCCTGACCTGCTGTTCCGGGCGATCGGGGTCCCCGGTCTGGTGCTGCACGTCGAGATCTGCGAGGACATGTGGGTGCCGGTGCCGCCGAGCGCGGAGGCCGCGCTGGCCGGCGCGACCGTGCTGCTGAACCTGTCCGGCAGCCCGATCACGGTGGCCCGGGCCGAGGATCGGCGGATGCTGGTCCGGTCGGCGTCGGCGCGCTGCCTGGCGGCTTACGTCTACGCAGCCGCCGGCGAGGGTGAATCCAGCACCGACCTGTCCTGGGACGGCCAGACCATGGTCTACGAGCTCGGCGAGCTGCTGGCCGAGACCGAGCGGTTCCCCGACGGACCGCGGCGCGCGGTGGCCGACGTCGACCTGATGCGGATCCGCCAGGAACGACTGCGGCAAGGCACTTTTGACGACAACCGTCGCACCCTGTCGGCGCGGACCGGGTCGTTCCGACTCGTGGAGTTCGAGCTGACGCCGCCGGTCGGCGACATCGGGCTGCGCCGCCCGGTCGACCGGTTCCCGTTCGTCCCCGACGACGCCGAGCGGCTGGCGCTGGACTGCTACGAGGCCTACAACATCCAGGTCTCGGCACTGGAGCAGCGGCTCCGCGCGATCGGCGACCCCAAGGTGGTGATCGGCGTCTCCGGTGGACTCGACTCCACCCACGCCCTGATCGTCGCCGCCAAGGCGCTGGACCGGCTCGGGCGCGCCCGCACCGACATCCACGCCTTCACCCTGCCCGGTTTCGCCACCAGCGCGGAGACCAAGGACAGCGCCACCCGGCTGTGCCGCGCGCTCGGCGTCACCTTCGAGGAGGTGGACATCCGTCCGGCGGCCCGGCAGCTGCTGGCCGACCTCGGCCACCCGTACGCCGACGGGCACCCGGTGTACGACGTGACCTTCGAGAACGTCCAGGCGGGTCTGCGCACCGACTACCTCTTCAGGTTCGCGAACCACCGCGGCGGCATCGTGCTGGGCACCGGGGACATGTCCGAACTCGCGCTGGGCTGGTGCACCTACGGTGTCGGCGACCAGATGTCGCACTACGGGGTCAACGCGGGGGTGCCGAAGACCCTGATCCAGCACCTGATCCGGTGGGTGATCGCCACCGGCCAGTTCGCCGTTGCCGGGGCCGGCGCTGACGGCCCGGACGGTGCGGACAGTGCCGACGACACGAACACCGTGCTGCAGACGATCCTGACCCAGGAGATCTCCCCGGAGCTGATCCCGGTGGCCGTCGGCGCGCGCCCGCAGAGCACCGAGGAGACCGTCGGTCCGTACGCCCTGCAGGACTTCACGCTGTTCCATGTGCTGCGGTACGGCTTTCCGCCCAGCCGGATCGCCTTCCTCGCCCAGCACGCCTGGTCCGACGTCGATGCCGGGGCCTGGCCGCCGGGATTCGACGACACCCGGCGCACCGCCTACGACCTGCCCACCATCCGTCGTTGGCTCGAGGTGTTCCTCCAGCGGTTCTTCGCGTTCAGCCAGTTCAAGCGGTCGGCCATGCCCAACGGCCCGAAGGTGGTGGCCGGTGGGGCGCTGTCGCCACGGGGCGAGTGGCGGGCGCCGTCGGACGGCAACGCCAGGGTCTGGCTGGACGAACTCGACCGCAACGTGCCCCACTGAGCGCTCTCCCGGTTCGCACGAAACGCCCATCCACCGATGACATGATCTGCCGCATGCCGTCCGCCGTTCGCCGCCACCGCCGTTCCGCCGCCTTCGCGACGGTCGCCCTGGTGCTGCTCGCCGCCTGCAGCACGCCGGTGGGCGGGACGGCCGCGCCCGCCGGTGACCCCGCGACCCCGTCCGGCATCACCGAGGGCGCCCGGCCCACCGGGATTTCCGCGCCCACCGGCACGGCCGCACCGGCCGGCGCGACGGCACCGACCGGCGCGACGGCACCGACCGGCGCGACGGCACCGACCGGCGCGACGGCACCCACCGGCACACCCGGCCCGTCCGCGCCCGCCACGGCCGTGCCCGCCGGGCTGGAGAAGTTCTACTCCCAGCAGCTGAGCTGGGGGCCGTGTGTCGACTTCGCCAAGAACCCGACGGACAAGCAGACCTTTGCGGCGAGCACGCTGGACTGCGCCTACCTGGCAGTGCCGCTGACCTACGACAAACCCTCCGGGCCGACCGTCAAGATCGCCGTTCTGCGGAAGAAGGCGACCGGGGCCGAGCGCATCGGGTCCGCCGTGTTCGACCCGGGGGGGCCTGGGGCGTCCGGCATCTCGTTCGTCGCAGGCCTGGTCACGGGGCAGGCGACGGCGAGCCTCAACTCCCGCTTCGATCTGGTCGGATTCGACCCGCGCGGCACCGGCTCGTCCGTGCCGATCGTCAGCTGCCAGACCGACTCCGAGCGGGATGCCGCGCGGGCCATGGCGTTTCGGAACCGGACCCCGCAGGAGATCGCCGCCTCCGAGGCCCGGGCGCAGAAGATCGCCCGGCAGTGCGTCGAGCGCACCGGCAAGGAGCAGGGCATCGACGGTGCCACCTTCCTCGGCTCCATCGGAACCCGCGACGTGGCCAAGGATCTCGACGTGCTGCGGGCGGCGCTGGGCGACGACAAGCTGACCTACGTCGGCTACTCCTATGGCACCAGCATCGGCACGGTCTACGCGGAGCAGTTCGCGGCCAAGGTGCGTGCCATGGTGTTGGACGGTGCGGTGGATCCCGACGAGGATCCCGCCGACGCGGAGATCGGACAGAGCAAGGGTTTCCAGGGCGCGTTCGACGCATTCGCCGCCTGGTGCGCGCGCCAGCCCAGCTGTGTGCTCGGCAGTGATCCGGCCCAGTCGACCGCGGTCTACCAGTCGCTGGTCCGCCCGCTGTTGGACGCGCCGATCACGCTGCAGGACGGACGGGTGCTGTCCTACTCGGACGCTGTCCAGGGCACGATCCAAGCGCTCTACAGCGAGTCGTACTGGCCGTACCTGGAGAAAGCTCTGCTGTTGCTGACCCAGGGCAACGGCGCCGGCCTGATGTACTTCGCCGACAGCTACGACCGTCGCGACGAGACCGGCCACTACGACGCGATCCTCGACGCCTTCACGGCCGTGGAGTGCATGGACCAGCCGCGAATGGACTCCGCGACGTTGCTGAGGGTGCAGCAGGAGGCGACCGCTGCGGCGCCGTTCACCGACTCCGGTGATCCGCCGGCGGCCGTGAAGCGGGTGTGCGACTACTGGCCGGCCGCGCCGACGCTGACCCCGCACGTGCCGAAGGTGGCCGGTCTGCCCACGGTGCTGGTGATCTCGACGACCCGCGACCCGGCCACGCCGTACCAGTCCGGGGTCAACCTGGCGAAGGACCTCAAGGCGTCCCTGCTCACCGTCGACGGCACCACCCACACCGCCTATCTCGGCGCGGGTGGCCCGTGCGTCGACGACATCGGCAACCGCTACCTGATCGACCTCACGCTGCCGACCGCCGGTGCCACCTGTTCGTAGCGCTCGAACCGCGCGGCAGCGTCAGCCCGCCGGCGCCGCGGCCGCGGTGTCGGTGGCCCACAGGCCGAGCAGGCCGCGGAAGTGCCCGGCGAACTTGTCGTGTTCGTGCGCCGGGTAGGTCTTCTTGACCGTCTCGATGAGCAGGTTGTCGAAGTCGGCCGAGGTGATCCAGTCGTGGACCAGCTCCGGTAGCGACCCCAGCGACGTGTCGCAGAACTCCCGGTACCGCTCGGCGTCGAAGTAGCTGTCGGCCAGACGCGCGTAGCCGGCGAGCTTCTCGTCGAACGTCAGGTCGTCGTCATCGGCGATGTCATACCACTCGCGGGAGCTGGTGTCCACCCGCGGCCGCCGCCGGGTGACCGCGCAGAACACGCTCCAGCTGATCAGGTTCTGGATCGCCCACGGGAAGTAGTAGTGCAGCGAGGTGATGGCGATGTCCGGGCAGGCGTTGGCGTAGTCGATCGGCTGCACCCGGTTTCCGGTGACCAGCGCCTCGCAGGAGTTGAACTCCCAGCGGAAGAACGCGTTGATCGTCCTGGAGAGGGTGAGGATCTCGAGTCCGGCCTCGGCGGGCAGGAAGTTGTGCGACACCTCGTACCGGTCGTGCATCGGCAGTTCGGGTCGGAACTTCATGATCTTGGTCTCGGGTCCGATGGTGAGCGACCGGGCGAACGCGTCGAACGGGCTGACCGCGGCCTGCAGGTGCATCAGCATCTGGCCGGACTCGTTGTAGGCGCGGTGCAGTTCGGCCTCGTCGTCGATCCGGCTCACGCCGCGCCAGGCGCCGCCGTCGAACGGCTTCATGAACATCGGGAAACCGACCCGGCCGGCCACCTCGTCCAGGTCGAACGGCAGGTTGTAGGTCTGCGCCGTGTAGGCCCACTTCTCGTGGTCGATCGGGTTCTTGTAGGGGACCAGGACGGTGGGCGGGATGTCGAAGCCGAGCCGGATCATCGCGCAGTAGGCGGAGTGCTTCTCCATCGCCTGGAAGGTGAACGGGTTGTTGAGCAGGTAGGTGTCGTTGACCAGCGCGGCCTTCTTCAACCACTCCCGCGGGTGGTAGTACCACCAGGCCAGCCGGTCGATCACCACGTCGTGCCGGACCGGGTCGCGCAGATCGAACGGTTCGATGGTGATCCGCTCGGTGGTCAGGGTGTGCTCCCGGCCCTCGTGGGGGACCGCGCCGAGCCGGCGGACCAGGGTCTCGAAGGCCTGCGGCCAGTCGTCCTCGGTGCCCAGAAGCAGGCCGATGAGATGGGTGGTGGAATCTCCGCGCTTGCTCATGGGGCTGATCCTGCTGCGTCCGGGCGCGGCTCGGCAATGCGAGCCGGCCGAAGCGCTCCCGCTCACCCGAGCGCGGGCAGGTACAGCGCGGCCTGGGCGCGCCAGCTCGACCAGTCGTGCGGCCATTCCGGACCCCACACGAACAGGTCGTGCGGGATCTGCTTGTCCGCCAGTTCGCCCGCCAGCCGCCGGGTGGTGACGTTCGCACCGGTGGTGTCCTCCCAGGAGCCGCTGCCCACCACCAGGGTGATCCGCAGCCGTTCCCGCAGGTAGTCCAGGTGTCCGCCGCTGCTGCCCGGGACGAAGTCCATCGGGTTGGAGAAGTAGGTGTCGTCGTCCCGGTCGCCCCACGACCGCCAGGTCCAGGTGTCGTAGTTGCCGGAAAAGCCGACGGCCCGCGGAAACAGGTGCGGGTAGCGCAGCGCCAGGAGCACCGCGTGGAACGCGCCCATCGACGGCCCGGCCAGGGCGATGTCGTCGCGGCCCCCGCAGCGGTCCCGGACGAACGGCACCACCCGTTCGACCAGCCAGTTCTCGTAGCGCCGGTGCTGCCGGGCCCGGTCGCCGAGCGGGCGCCGGGTGTCCGACCACGACCACAGGTCGAACGACGGCACGCAGAACACCGTGATCAGCCCGTCGTCGATGGCCGGCCGGACCGCGTCGAGCATGCCGAAGGTGGCGAAATCGTGCCGGCTGCCGGCCTCCGACGGGAACCAGATCACCGGTCGGCCCCAGTGGCCGTGCACCACGACCTCCCCGGAGCCGTCCAGCGACGGGGCGTCCACCTGGTGGTATTCGGTGCGGCTCATCTCACCTGTCCGATCAACGTGTCCAGTCCCGGCGCCCATGCGTCGCGCCAGCCGATCATGGTGTGCGCGTCCGGCACGATGCCGGCCGCGACGGGATAACCCTGGCCGGCCAGGGTGGCCGCCATCAGCTCGTTGTTCGCCCGGTTCTCCTCGATCGCTCCGCAGGTGAGCAGCACCGGCACGGTCCGGGCCGGAGGAGTGCGGGCGATCGCCGCGACCGCGCTGCAGACCTGGTCGAAGAACGCGTACCCGGACTCCTGCGGGTCCAGCTCCGGGGTGAAGAACGAGCCGGACTGCAGGGCCAGGGCGTCGGCGGCCAGCGGATGACGCCGATGCAGGTCGAGCAGCGCCAGGGCGCCGAGGCTGGCGCCCAACCCGACGACCGCCGACACCGCCACCCGCTCGCGCAGCACCGGCAGCACCACCTCGGCGAGGTGGTCGGAGTAGCCCCGGTCGGCCGAATACCAGGTGTTGCGGTAGCCGACCGGCGGGTCCAGCAGGGCCACCCGCAAGGGACCGTCTGTCGCGACATGCCTCGCGGCCCACGACAACAGAGAGCCGCGGGCGGCCATGTCGCTGCCGTCGTGCACGAGCAGCAACGGTGCCGGCACTCCCGGCGCCAATCCGACCGGCGACCACAACGCGACCGGCACCGGCACCGCGAGCGCACCGGCCGCGAGCTCGACGGATTCGAGCCGGCCGGCCGCCTCGGTCACCAGCCAGTCCGGCTCCCCGTAGTCCGGAAACCGCACTTCGGACTTGTCCCCGAACGGCCCCGGCACCCGTAGCGGGTTCGTCGGATCCGGCATCCGGGCGTCACCCTCGGGTCGGCGCAGGGTCAGCTGGTACTCGAGTCGGTGTGCGGCCGGCCGCGGCAGCCGCAATGTCCAGGCGGAACCCTCGGCGGCGAACTCCGGATCGACCTCCAGCATCCAGTCCGCCTCCAGCCGGACCCCGCCGGGGGCGGCGTCCCTGGGCACCCGCAGCGCCACCCCGCGGTCGGTCACCAGCGGTCCCGCGACGCCGGTCGAGGCGCGCGCCCGACCGGCGTCCGGGGCGCCCGGCGGGCTGGCGTCATTCGGCGGCACCCGGCCAACCTACGACAGCCGGACGCGCGGCCCGGACCTCACTGGACCGCGGCAACATGCTGGAAACACAATCTCCCTAGGGTGGGGCGCATGGACCGCCAGCAGCAGTTCGTCCTGCGCACTCTCGAGGAGCGCGACATCCGGTTCGTCCGGCTGTGGTTCACCGATGTGCTGGGCTATCTGAAGTCGGTGGCGGTCGCCCCCGCCGAGCTGGAGGGCGCGTTCAACGAGGGCATCGGCTTCGACGGCTCGGCGATCGAGGGGTTCGCGCGGGTCTACGAATCGGACATGGTGGCCAAGCCCGATCCGTCCACATTCCAGGTGCTGCCCTGGGAGTCCGACAACGGCAAGGTCTACTCGGCACGGATGTTCTGCGACATCACGATGCCCGACGGCAGCCCGTCATGGGCGGACCCGCGGCATGTGCTGCGCCGGGTGATGGGCGAGGCCGCCGCCATGGGGTTCACCTGCTACGTGCACCCGGAGATCGAGTTCTTCCTGCTCAAGAACCTGCCGGACGACGGCAGCGCGCCGGAGCCGGCGGACTTCGGCGGGTTCTTCGACCAGGCTTCGCACGACGCGGCACCGCATTTCCGCCGGCGGGCCATCGAAACCCTGGAATCGATGGGGATCTCGGTGGAATTCTCGCACCACGAGGGTGCGCCCGGGCAGCAGGAGATCGACCTGCGGTACGCCGACGCGCTGACCATGGCGGACAACATCATGTCCTTCCGCTACGTGGTCAAAGAGGTCGCACTGACCCAGGGGGTGCGGGCGTCGTTCATGCCCAAGCCGTTCGCGGAGCATCCCGGATCCGGTATGCATACCCACTTCTCGCTGTTCGAGGGGGAGTCGAACGCGTTCCACGATCCGGATGATGAATACCAGATGTCGGCCACCGGCAAGGCGTTCCTGGCGGGCGTGCTGCGGCATGCCCCGGAGTTCACCGCGGTGTGCTGCCAGTACGTGAACTCCTACAAGCGCCTGGTGATCGGCGACGAGGCCCCGACCAACGCTTCGTGGGGACAGGCCAACCGGTCGGCTCTGGTCCGGGTGCCCAACTACTCACCCGGCAAGGCGTCCAGCCAGCGCATCGAGTTCCGGCTACCGGACTCCGCCTGCAACCCCTACCTCACCTTCGCGGTGGTGATCGCGGCCGGACTCAAGGGCATCCGCGAGGGCTACGAGCTGCCGCCGCCGGCCGAGGAGGACATGCACAGTCTGTCCGACGCCGAACGCCGGGCCCTGGGCTACCAGCGGCTGCCGGGTTCGCTCGAGGGTGCGCTGGCCGTCATGGAGGGTTCCGATCTGGTCGCGGAAGCCCTGGGGGAGCACGTGTTCGACTTCTTCCTGCGCAACAAGCGGACCGAATGGGAGTCCTACCGTCGGCAGGTCACCCCGTACGAGCTGCGACGCTACCTGTCGCTGTAGGCGGTCGCTCCGCGCCGACCGCAACGGTGTCGGCCGACCGGTTTCGTAGCATGACGCGATGACCTCGGTGTCGGTGTTCGACGAACCGCTCGACTTCCGCGACCTGGTGGAGCCACTGCTGGCCGCCGACCGCGGCCGCTCGACGGTGCTGAGCACGGCGACCCACGGCGCGGTCGCGGCGCCCCCGGCCGAGCAGCCCTTCCTCGCCGCCCTCACCCGCGACGGAGCGCCGGTGGCGGCCGCCCTGCAGACCCCGCCGCATCCGCTGACCGTCCTCGGCGCGGCCGACCTCGGCGATCGCGGTGCGGTGTTCGGCAAGCTCGCCGACGCCGCGGTCCGGTTCGGGGCGAGGCCGTCGGTGATCAGCGGGCCGCCCGCCGATGTGGATGCGATGGCCGCGGCCTGGGCCGCTGCCACCGGTGCGGAGGTCACCGGCCGGTTGTTGCTGCTGCTGTACCGGCTGGGCACCCTGGCCGATCCGGGAGGTGTACCCGGGGCCGCCCGATCCGCCGATGTGGGCGACCCGGACGACCTGGACCTGCTGGCCCGGTGGTTCCACGAGTTCGAGGAGTTCACCAGGGCCGAGCCGCGGTCGGCGGAGCCGGATCCGGACATGGTGAGGCAGCGTGCCGCCCGTGGCTCCGCGACGATCGTATGGGAGTCCGGCGGTACCCCGGTCGCGGTGGCCGGGCACTCCGCGGTGGTCGGCGGAATGGCCCGGATCGGCCCGGTGTACACCCCTGAACGCCTGCGCGGCAACCGGTTCGGGTCAGCGGTGACGGCAGCCGCCGTGCACTCGGCGTGGCGCAACGGGGCCACCGAGGTGGTGCTGTTCACCGACGCCGGCTACCCGACGTCCAACCACGTCTACCAGCGACTCGGTTTCGTCGAGGTCGGCGAGTTCGTCGAGGTGTTTCTCCGGTATCCGGACCCGCGCGCCGGTGAGAACGGGCCCGGCCTCGTCGGTGGCGATCAACGGCTGCACAGCACGCAGCTGCCTTCGCCCTGAGGTGCCGGCTGCGTCAGATCCGAGATCAGGCAGGTCAATCGTGTCGTCGCGAGGTCCATCGGCCAATTTCTGGTGCGATCGAACGGGACGGTCAGCTGATGCAAGGGGATCGGCACGTGATGCCGGTCCGCTGAGCAGATCTACCGCTGATGTGGACAATCAGGCATAGCGGGGACAAAGTAGACGCTGGTCGCGGTCAATCCCGGACTGGAGCTCATCTAGCCGGGTCCGAGCTCCAGCGCCGCAGTGGCCAGCACGGCCAACTGGTCGGCGAGCTCGGCGTCCGGCAGCGGCGAATCAAAGGTGCCGACCGCGTTGAGCAGGCCGAACACCCCGTGCACTGTGGTGCGGACCCGTTCGCCGGACCAGTCCGGGTGCACCGCCTGGAGGAGGTCGCGCCACCGGTGGACCAGCGCCCGCTGCCGCTCCCGCAACCGGGCGCCGTGCTCGAGCGGCAGGTGGTGCACCTCCCGCACGAAGACCGCCATCAGCCGTCGACGGTCGGCGACGCCGCCGGCATACAGCGCCACCAACGTCCGGAGCCGTTCCGCGGGATCCGCCGCAGTGGCCCGGCCCTCGGCCGGCGCGACCGCATCGATGATCCGGTCGAACACGGAGGCGAGCACCGCCGCCTTGCCGTCGAAGTGCCGGTAGATCGCCGGCCCGGTGACGCCGGCCGCGGCACCGATGTCGTCCATCCCGACCGCGGCATAGCCGCTGCGGGAGAACAGATCAGCGGCAGCGACCAGGATCGCCTCGCGTCGGGCCGGGCCGCGGCTGGACGGGGGAGCACCCACCGAGGCCGGCGCACCTACCGGTGCTGCCCCGCCGACCGTCGCGGCCGGGCCGCCCCCGGTGGTCACGCGTCCAGATCCACGGGGCCACCGCTGCGCCAGTACCGTCCGTCAGCTCGGTCGAGCAGGCCGTGGTCGACCAGACCGCGTCGAAGGCTCACGTAGTCCGGGTAGACCGTCATCAGCTCGCGGTTGACCTCGGCCTCCGTGTAGTGGACACCGGGAGCGAACCGCTGGGCGATGAGGTCGAAGAGTGCCCGCTGCCGGGATTGTTTGGCCGGTATGGTCGTCAGCCGGCCGTCGGCGTCGAAATAGCGATGCAGCACCAGGTCGCGTTGGGCGTCGGCGGCCCGCTGCAGGTCGTCCGACATCGCGGCTACTCGACCGTGTCGCCGGGGCCGACCCGCGGGCGCGGCACCCGCCACCTGCGGATCAGGCAGGCCCGGTTGAACGCGTAGAAGCCCAGCGCCGAGCCCTTCATGGACAACCCTGACCCGTCGCCCGACGGGAACTTCGCCCGGACCTTGCGGGCCAGTTGCCGGCCGAACACCACGGAGTCGATGGCCGCGGCCACGATCGCGAGCAGCAGCACCAACGGGCCGTACGCCTGCACGATCGGGATCGGGATCAACAGGATGATGAACGAGAGCAGGGCCAGCGGCAGCAGCAGGCCGGCCAGGTTGCGTCGGGAGTCGACCAGATCACGGACGAAGGCGCGGGCCTTGCCCTTGTCGCGCGGCAGTACGTAGGCGTCGTCACCGCGCATCATCCGCTCGCGTCGCTCGGCCGCCAGCACCCTGCGCTCCTCCTTGGACAGCGTCTTGCCTGCGGTCTTGGACCGCTTGATGGCTTCGCGCTGGGTCTTGGGCGGCGGCGCCACCGGTCCGCGCTTGCCCTCGACGTCACGCCGCTTCGGCGTGGGCCGGCCCTTGCCGACCGCGGGCAACTCGGGTTCGGGTGCCGGGGCGGGGACCGACGCTGGGGGCTGGCGACGCAGGAAACTCACCGGTCCAGAGTAGTTGACCGCAGAGGTGGTCCGGTCCGCCCGGACGCCCGGGAATGCCCCTGACCGGACCTGTGTTGACCTCAACGGTGTTGCGCTGGTCGCAGTCGTGTGGTTCCGGGGCGTCGGCGTGGCATCATCGACAGTGGTGCACCGTCGTCACAGGCGGTCCGAACCGGCAGATCAGGGAGCCCGAATGACCACCGCAGACACGCAGACCACCGGCATCGCCACCGACCGCGCGCACGGCGTCCAGCTGACCGACGCGGCAGCATCGAAGGCCAAGAGCCTGCTGGATCGCGACGGCTCTGCGGACATGGTGCTGCGGATCGCGGTGCAGCCGGGTGGCTGCTCGGGCCTGCGGTACGAACTCTTCTTCGACGACCGCGCGCTCGATGGCGACGCTCTGGTCGACTTCGGCGGCATCGGGCTGGCAGTGGACAAGATGTCCAAGCCGTACCTGGACGGCGCCACCATCGACTTCGTCGACACGATCGAGAAGCAGGGCTTCACGATCGACAACCCCAACGCCGGCAGCTCCTGCGCATGCGGCGACTCGTTCCACTGATCCTCTGATCTCTGCCTCACCAACGGCCGCCCGACGACACCGTCGGGCGGCCGTTGGTCGTGTGCGCCCTGTTCGCAGCGGTAGCCTCTGCCGGTCCCTTCACTGCACGTGACCGCCCAGCCCGGAAGTGAGCACCATCGTGCCGATCGTCGTCGCCGGATCCATCGCCACCGATCATTTGATGCACTTCCCGGGTCGTTTCACCGAGTCGCTGCTGCCCGACCAGCTCGAGCGGGTGTCACTGTCGTTCCTGGTCGACGACCTGGTGGTACGCCGTGGCGGCGTGGCACCCAACATCTGCTACGGCATGGGGCTGCTCGGTGCCGGCCCGATCCTGCTCGGCGCGGTGGGTGCCGACTTCGGTGAATACGCGAGCTGGCTCCAGGCCAACGGCGTGATCACCGACCACGTGCTGACCTGCCCGGACGTCCAGACGGCGCGCTTCGTATGCACCACCGACGACGACATGAACCAGATCGCGTCGTTCTACTCGGGCGCGATGGCCCGCGCCGTCGACATCGACCTCCAGTCGGTGGTGTCCGCGGTCGGCGATGTCGACCTGGTGATGATCAGCGCCGAGACCCCGGAGGCGATGGTCCGGTACGCCGACACCTGCCGGGAACTGGGCTACCGGTTCGCTGCCGACCCGTCCCAGCAGCTCGCCCGGATGGACGGCGAGCAGGCCGGCAGCCTGATCACCGGCGCGAATCTGCTGTTCACCAACGACTACGAACTCGGCCTGCTGAAGTCCAAGACCGGCTGGAGCGACGCCGAGGTCCTGAGCAAGGTCGGCTACCGGGTGACCACTCACGGCGCCCGCGGCGTCGAGGTGGTCGCGGCCGACGGCAGTTCGCTCTCGGTGCCCGCGCTGCCCGAGAAGGCCAAGGTCGACCCGACCGGCGTCGGCGACGGGTTCCGGTCCGGCTTCCTCGCCGGCCAGGCCCGCGGCCTGAGCCTGGAGCGGGCCTGCCAGCTCGGGTCGCTGATGGCGACCCTGGTCCTGGAGACCACCGGGGCGCAGGAATACACCCTGGACCCGGTGTCCGCCCGCGGCCGGCTCGCCGACGCCTACGGCGCCGACGCCGCTGCTGAGATCGCCGCCGCCGTCAGCTGGTAGTCACCGGCCGCCGGCGCGGGCTGAGGCCGGCGCGGACGGCGAGACGTTCCCGCGGGAACGTCGTGAGGACCCCGCCTGGACGTTCCCGCGGGAACGTTGGTCGTCACGCATTCCCGCTTGCGGAGCGTTGTCGGCACGCCGCCGACGATCCCGCGGGAACGTCGGCAGCCGCCCGCTCCCGGTGGATGGCGCTACAGCCGGACCGGGTAGACCGGCTCCGGGATCTCCGGCGTGATCGCCCGGGTGACGAAAATGCCGTGCCAGATCTGGAACACCAGGATGGTCCAGATCTGCCGTGAGTAGTCCGCCCGCCCGGCCCTGTGATCGTCGAGCAACTGGAGCACCGCACCGCGGTCGAGGTACTCGTCGGTCTGCGCGGACGTGATGATCGACCGGGCCCACTCGTACGACTCGCCCGCCAGGTAGTGCCGGATCGGGACCGGGAAACCCAGCTTCCGTCGCTGCAGGACATGCGGCGGAACGATGTCTTCGAGTGCTCGGCGCAGCGCGAGCTTGGTGGTCTGCGGGGTCACCTTCTCCTCCGGCGGGATGGCCCTGGCGACCTCGAAGACCTCCTTGTCCAGGAACGGCACCCGCAGCTCCAGCGAGTTGGCCATCGTCATCTTGTCGGCCTTGACCAGGATGTCGCCGCGCAGCCAGGTGAACAGGTCGACGTGCTGCATCCGGGAGATCGGATCGGTGCCGGCCGACAGCGCGTAGACCGGGTCGGTCACGTCGCGGAATGAGGCACCGGGGGAGTAGGTCCGCAGCAGCCCGGTGAGCTGCTCCTCGCGGAAGATCCTGGCGTTGCCGTAGTACCGCTCCTCCAGGTCCAGCGCGCCGCGGCGCAGCAGGTCCTTGCCGCGGTAGCCCTGCGGCAGCGCCCGCCCGATCGCCGCCAGCCCCTTGCGGATCCGTCTCGGCAGCGTGGTCAGCCGCCGCAGGCTGGCCGGCTCGCGGTAGATGTTGTACCCGCCGAACAGCTCGTCCGCGCCCTCGCCGGACAGCACCACCTTGACATGCTTGCGGGCCTCGTTGGCGACGAAGTACAGCGGCACCAGTGCCGGGTCGGCGACCGGATCGTCGAGGTACCAGACGATCAGGGGCAGCGTCGAGGTGAGCTCGTCGGCGCTGACGATGCGCACCACATGCCGAACCCCGATGGCCGCCGCCGACTCGACCGCAACGTCCACCTCGGAGTAGCCCTCCCGGTCGAAGCCGGTGGTGAACGTCATCAGATCGGGGTTGTAGCGCTTGGCCAGGGCGGCGATCGCGGTGGAGTCGATGCCACCGCTGAGGAAAGCCCCGACGGTGACGTCGGCGCGCATGTGCTTGGCGACCGAGTCGTCGAGCACATCGGCGATCCGTCGGTACAGCGCCACCCGCTCGGCGGGAGTGCTGATGGGCCGGCTGTCGAACCGGGGATGGAAGTACCGGACCGTCTCGACCGGACCGCCACGGCGCACGGTGAAGTGGGTCCCCGACTCGACCCGGCGGATCGCGGTGTCCATCGTCGCCGGCTCCGGCACGTACTGCAGCACCAGATAGTGCTGCAACGCCGGCGGGTCGACGTGCGCCGGGCCGGTGAGTTCGCGCAGTCCCTTTGCCTCGGACGAGAACCCGACGCCGTCGTCGGTGGCCGCGGTGAACAGCGGCTTGATCCCGAACGGATCGCGGGCGCCGAACAGCACCCTCTCCTGGGTGTCCCAGATCAGGAAGGCGAACATGCCCCTGAGCCGGGAGACCCAGGACGGACCGTGATGGTGGTACCCGACCACGATGGCCTCGCCATCGCCCTCCGTGCGGAATGCCGCGCCGGACTCCTCGGCGAGTTCGGCCCGCAGCTCGAGGTAGTTGTAGATCTCGCCGTTGAACACCAGCGCGTAGCGCTCCGGTGCCTCGGGCGGACCCCAACGCAGTGGCTGATGGGAGTGCTCGATGTCGATGATCGAGAGTCGGTTGAAGCCGAAGGCGACGTCGTCGTCATGCCAGGTGCCGGGCTCGTCCGGACCCCGGTGACGGGCGCAGGCCATCCCGGCGGCCACCGCGTCGACCCGGGACTGCGCAGTCCCGTCCCGGGAGATGAACCCCATCAGACCGCACACGCGCCCGCTCACCGTCCTTGCCGAATCGTCGCCCGTTGCCGTCGGTGGTGCGCCACCGAGGCAGCACCAGTATCGCCGTCCAGTATCCCGGGGCGATCCGTCGATCCGGTGCATCCCGGCGGCTCGCCGGTGCGGGGACCAACGTCCTGCGTACCCGGGCGCGTCGAGGGTCCCCCGCCGGGTGCGCAGGGGCTACGTCGAGTAATCTCAGGCCGAACACAAGCGCTCCGGGCGCGTGGTCGACGGCCGCACCGGCCAGTTCGGCCGGCGGGTGAGGAAGGCGGGCACGTGGCACGGTCTCGTGGGGCCCGACGGCTGCTGTTGGCCGGCGGGCTGGCGGTCGCCGGCTTGCTGCTGAGCGGGTGTTCGATGGCCGATCTGCCCCGGTACGGCTGGCCCGAGGGTGTGACTCCCCAGGCCCAACGCATGCAGCACTTCTGGTCCGCGGCGTTCAGTTTCGCGTTGATCGTCGGTATCGGCATGTGGGGTCTGATGTTCTGGTCCTTCGCGATGTACCGGAAGAAGAAGAATTCGCCGCTCTACCCGAAGCAGACCAAAGAGAACCTGCCGCTAGAGTTGATCTACACCGCGGTGCCGTTCGTGATGGTCGCGGTGCTGTTCTATTTCACGGTCACCACCGAGAACTACGTGCTGGACAAGGATGCCAAGGCCGACGTGACCATCGACGTCACCGCCTTCAAGTGGAACTGGGACTTCGGCTACGCCGGAACCCAGATTGCCGGCAAGGCCGGTGACGAGGCCGAGGTGCACACGGTCGGATCCACCGAGGAGATCCCGATCCTGGTGCTCCCGGCGAACCGGGTGATCGAGTACCACCTGTCGTCGAAGGACGTCATTCACTCCTTCTGGGTGCCGGACTACCTGTTCAAGCGCGACGTGTTCCCGGATCCGGAAGCGAACAACTCGGAGAACGTCTTCCAGAACACCATCGACCACACCGGCTCGTTCGTCGGTCGCTGTGCAGAGCTCTGCGGCACCTACCACTCGGCGATGAACTTCGAGGTACGTGCGCTTCCCGGTGAGGTGTACGACGCGTACATCAAGGTCCGCCAGACCGTGAACCCGGCCACCGGCGAGCCGTTCTCGGCGGCCGAGACGCTCGAGTTGATGCAGAAGCAGTTCCCCGACCAGTGCGCCGGCGACCTGTGTGCGCCGACCGCCAACACCACGTATCCGTTCAACACGGACCGCGAGGCCAAGAGTGCGACTGCACGTGGGGACGGCAACTGATGGAAGCGCGCACTGACGTGTCCTCGGAAGTGGAAGCCAAGGGCGGCATGGCGATCGAGGGCTGGATGTTCATCGGCCTCACCGTGTTCTTCGCCCTCGCCGCGCTGATCTACGGGATCTTCGCCGGCGCGGACGAGCCGGTGGGCGTCATCGCGCTGACCCTCTCGGCCGGCCTCACGCTGATCATCGGCACGTTCCTCCGGTTCGCCGGCCGGCGCCTCGAGGGTCCTCGACCCGAGGACAACGACAACGCCGAGGTGTCCGACGGTGCCGGGGATCTCGGCTTCTTCTCGCCCGGCTCGTACTGGCCCTTCACGCTGGCGCTGACCGCGGCCGTGTTCGCCGTCGCCACCGCGTTCCTGCTCGTCTGGTTGATGATCATCGCTGCCGGTTTCCTGCTGATGGCGATCTGCGGCCTGCTCTTCGAGTACCACCGGCGCCCCGCCACCCACTGACACCTGGTCGTCGTTCGGCGCGGGTTCGCCCTTCTGCGCCTGCAGTCCGTACCCGTGAGCGTTCCCCCGACAGCGCAATTTGTGTGCCGGCAGCGCGTCGCGACGCGCGGTTCCCGTGCAACTCGCGCTGTCGGTGGTGCCGGGCGCGGCAGCAGGCGCGTCCCCGACAGCCGTTCCCCCGACAGCGCAACTTGTGTGCCGGCAGCGCGTCGCGACGCGCGGTTCCCGTGCAACTCGCGCTGTCGGTGGTGCCGGCGCGGCGGCAGGCGTCCCGACGCCGACAGCCGTTCCCCCGACAGCGCAATTGTGTGCCGGCGGCGCGTCGCGACGCGCGGTTCGCGTGCGACTCGCGCTGTCGGTGGTGCCGGGGCGGCGGCGGTCTGCTCGCGACAGCGCAACTTGTGTGGCGGCCGGCGCCTCATGGCCACTGCGGCGGCGAGGGTGGGAGCGGGACGCCCAGCGCGGTCGCGATGCGGATCCCGGTCCGCGCGGGCCGGTCCAGGTCCGCCCACACCCAGCGGATCATCCCGGCGCCAGTGGCCCGGAGGGCATCCTCGCGCAGCTTCTCCCGGAACACGACGCCGCCCGGCTTCTCGCCGGGTCGTAACCCCAGGGTGTACTTGTCCTGACCATCGAACTCGCCCAGCAGATTCTGCTTCGACCACCAGAAGTCGCAGATCCCGATGAGGTCGCCGAACTGATCGAACACCGGATGCTGCAGTTCCGGCATCGGCAGCCCGGCGCGGGCGATCATCACCCGGCTTCTCGATTCCCCGACAGACTCACTGCGACCATCCGCGAAGGCCACGACTCTGGCGGCGACCGCGGCGCCGGCCCGAGTCCGCTGTCGGTCCAAGGTGACCGCCAGCTCGGCAGGCGTGACCAGACCGCGATGGAGGGCGCAATCGGCCAGCACCACCGCCTGCTCGAAGGGAATCGTACGAGCGCAATCGATGACTGTGCGGGCCACCGTCGTCGCCAGAACGCCGTCGATCGAGGTGATCTCGTCGTCGAGCAGGGTGGCAAGATGCCCACGGAAGCGCTTCGTGCGCCGTGACGTGCCGGTCGCCCGCGTCACATGGACGAGGCGTAGATCCGGCATCCACAGGTCGAGCGGCACCAGCGCGGCGGACGAGAGATGGCTGACCACCGGGACACCGGTGAGTTTCGGCAACGTCGCATCGATCAGCAGCCGGTGCCGAACCAGCCGGTCGAGATCCGCCGCCGAATCCCGTTCGAGATACGCGCCCGGCCGCAACGCGATCAGGTCGTTCGAGCGCCTGGCGCTCAGGATCTCCCCGTCGGTGTAGCCCTGGTTGAGCAAGACTTGTCGACGGTAGAGATGCGGTCGCTGCCCTGGGGACGTCATGACGCTACGGTCGCCGACTCCCGCGGTGTGGTCCAACGAACCTCGACCAATGTGGATGGATCCGAGGGTCTGTGGACAACTCGTGACCGACCGGGTAGGACGATTGCCGAATTCGGTGCGGCGGCGGCCGCGAGGAGGCGATGCCCTCGGCTGTACCGACAGCGCGAGTTGCGTGCCGACCGCGCGTCGCGACGCGCTGCTGGCACACAAGTTGCGCTGTTGGGGACGGGCTGCGGGCCGCCCTGGTGTACCGACAGCGCGAGTTGCGTGCCGACCGCGCGTCGCGACGCGCTGCTGGTACACACGTTGCGCTGTTGGGGACGGGCCTCGGGCCGCCCTGGTGTACCGACAGCGCGAGTTGCGCGCCGACCGCGCGTCGCGACGCGCTGCTGGCACACACGTTGCGCTGTTGCGTGTCGGGGACGGGCCGCGGATCTGCGCGGGCTTCCGGGAAAGCCAGGACCTACTTCATCCCGGCTTCCTCGTTGACGATCTCCTCGTGGTACTCGATGTGCCCGGAGTCGTCCTTCGGACTCCAGGTCCCGAGGACCGCCTCGCCGGCCGAACCCAGCTGGTTCATCCGCTTGGGCACCGAGGCGCCCTGGTACTCCAGGGGAATCGGGTGGCCGTGGTCGTCGACCCCACCCAGCGGCTGGTGCACCTCGATGAACTCGCCATTCGGGAGCCGTTTGATGATTCCGGTCTCGACGCCGTGCTCGAGCACCGCACGGTCGGCATGTTGGAGCCCCAGGCATATCCGGTACGCCACGATGTAGGCGATCACCGGGAAGATGATCGATCCGATGCGCCCGACCCAGGTCAACACGTTGAGCGAGATGTCGAGCTTGAGCGCGAAGAGGTCGTTCGCGCCGTTCATCAGGTTGAGGATGTAGAAGGCCAGGAACGCCGAGCCCAGCCCGGTGCGGACCGGAACGTCCCGCGGACGCTGCAGCAGGTTGTGGATGGCCTTGTCCTTGGTGAACGCCGTCTCTATCCATGGATAGGCGATCACCAGGATCATGAAGACGGTCGCCCCGAGGATCGCTGGGAAGAACACCGCCGGGATCATGTAGTGCCCGAAGATGTTGCGGATCTCCCAGGCCGGCCATATTCGGACCATGCCGTCGAGGAAGCCCATGTAGAAGTCGGGTTGGACGCCGGCGGACACCTGAGCCGGGTTGTACGGCCCCAGGTTCCACACCGGGTTGATCTGGAACAGCCCGGCCATCGCGGCGATCAGGCCGAAGACCACGGCGAAGAACCCACCGCCCTTGGCCGCGAAGGTGGGCAGGATCCGGATGCCGACGACGTTGTTCTCGGTCGCCCTCGGACCGGGGAACTGGGTGTGCTTCTGGAACCACACCAGAGCGACGTGCAGCCCGATCAGGGCCAGCAGAATCCCCGGTATCAGCAGGATGTGCAGTGAGTAGAACCGGCCGATCACGATGTCGCCGGGATAGTCGCCACCGAAGACCAGCCAGTGCGTCCAGGTGCCGATCACCGGGATGGAGAAGATGAAGGCCGAGACCGCGCGAAGACCGGTACCGGACAGCAGGTCGTCCGGCAGCGAGTAGCCGAGGAAGCCCTCGGCCATGCCGAGCACCAGCAGCAGCACGCCGATCACCCAGTTCGCCTCCCGCGGCTTGCGGAACCCGCCGGTGAAGAAGACCCGCATCATGTGCAGCATCATCGAGGCGAGGAAGATCAATGCGGCCCAGTGATGGATCTGCCGGATGAGCAGACCGCCGCGAACCTCGAAGCTGATGTTCAGTGTCGACGCGAACGCCCGCGACATCGGCACCCCGCGCAGCGGCGTGAACACGCCCTGGTACACGGTCTCGCCCATGGACGCGTCGAAGAACAGCGTCAGGTACACGCCGGACAGCAGCAGCACCAGGAACGAGTACATGGCCGCTTCGCCGAGCATGAACGACCAGTGCGTGGGAAAGACCTTGTTCAGCTGGGTGCGCAGCGGACGCGCTGCGTGATAACGGATGTCGGCGCCGTCCAGCGCCTTGCTCACCATGCCGCCGGCCGGCTTTGCGGTCGGGGTTGTCAAACGGCTCATGACGGGCTCCCCTTCGGGTGCGAGCTCCAGGCCGGTTGCTTCCCGTTCTCCCAGAAGCCCGGACCGACAGCCTCGCGGAAGTCGGACGCCGCCACGAAATACCCCTCGGCGTCCAGCTCGATCGGCAACTGCGGTAGCGGACGGGTGGCCGGTCCGAACACCGGGCGGGCGCCGTCTGTGACGTCGAACTGAGACTGATGGCACGGGCAGAGCACCCGGTTGGTCTGCTGCTCATAGAGCGAGACCGGGCATCCCACATGCGTGCAGATCTTGGAGTAGGCGTAGAAGTCGCCGTAGCCGAAGTTCTCCTGGCCGGTCCGGACGCTCACCGGCTGGTTCGGCCGCAGCCGGAACAGCATGACGGCGGCGTCCGACGCCCTGGCCCCGCCGGGAACCCCGGGGAAGACCGTCTGCAGCGAACCGGCTTCCATGTCCTCGGGCCGGATCGGGGTGCCGTCCATGCCGACCAGCCGGACCTTGCGGTCCCCGGTCGGCCGCCACGGCGTCACCCACAGGTCGGACAACGCCCCCTTCGCCCAGGGGTTCTTGATCATGCCGCCGATGATCGGGACGGTGGCGACCAGACCCAGCCCGCCACCGGCCAGCAGCAGCGAGCCCTTCAGCACGCCGCGCCGCTTGATCCCGGTGCGCTCGACCGCGTCCACCACTTCGGCGCCCAGCGTGCGCCGGTCGACCTCGGCCGACATTCCCTTGTGGCGTTGCTGGACCGCGACCTCATGCGGAAGTACCCGCTTGGCCAGCGAGATCACGCCCATGCCGAAGCCGCCGATGGCCAGCCCCATGGTGACGCCGAGAATCGGTGTGTACAGCGCGTACTGCCACTGGGTGTTCGAGTAGGCGCCCTGGTAGCCCTGCGGCCACCAGATGAAGGCCACGGTGAACAGCACCGAGGCCAGCCCGGCCAGCAGGAACCACATCGCCACCTTGCGCTCGGCGCGCTTGTCGGCGGGAGAGCCCGGCTCGTAGCGCTCGCCGTACTCGACCAGCTCGACGCCGTCCAGGCGCGCGCCCAGCCGGGCGAGCTCCTCGGTCGACATGGCTGCCAGGACCTCGTCCGATGGCACCTCGACGTTCGTGTTGCCGCTCATGCCCGTGATCCCATCCACAGCACGATCGCGATGATCGCCCCCATCCCGACCAGGAAGGCGATCAGACCCTCGGGCGCCGGCCCGAAGCCGCCCAGCGGAAGGCCGCCGGGATCGATGGTCGCCTTGTTGCTCTGGATGAACGAGATGATCGCCCGCTTCTCGTCGGTGGTCAGCTGCGCCTCGGAGAACTTCGGCATGCTCTCCGGTCCGGAGAGCATCGCACTGTAGATCTGGGTGTCCGTGGCCTCGTGCAGGCTCGGTGCGTACTTGCCCTGGGACAGCGCGCCGCCCTCGCCGGTGAAGTTGTGGCAGGACGCGCAGTTCAACCGGTACAGCTCGCCGCCCCTGGAGAGTTCGGCGTCGTTGCGGAGTTGGCCGTTGTCCGTCGCGGGCACCTGAGGGCCGCCCCCGTTGGCCTGGATGAAGGCGCCCAGCTGGTCGATCTCCGCCGGCGAGAACCACGGCTCCTTGCGCGGGACCTGTGCCGCCATCTCGGCTGCCGGCATCCGGCCGGTGGACAGCTGGAAGTAGGCGGCCGCCTGCCCGACACCGATCAGCGACACACCCTTGTCCGTGACGCCCTGCAGGTTCGCGCCGTGGCAGCTGATGCAGGAGTTCTGGTAGAGCCGCTCGCCGGCGGCGATCATCGCCGGATCGACCGGTGCGGCGGCCGCGGTCTGCGGCGTTGGCGACAGGGCCGCGTACGCGAAACCGAAGGTGAGCAGCGCGAACAGCAGGGCCAGTCCGCCCGTGATCCGGCGGAAGGTCCGTGAGCCGCGGGCCATCCGACGGCGACGGCGGCCTGACGGTTCCGGGGTCGTCATGCGTCACACCTCGTGGGGTCGCGTCGGGCGGCGGACTGGGAGCGCGTCATGGTCGTGGTCACCGCACGATGTAGATGGTCGCGAACAGACCGATCCACACCACGTCGACGAAGTGCCAGTAGTAGGAGACGACGATGGCGCTGGTCGCCTGGGCCGGGGTGAACTTCGAGATCCGGGTGCGGGCGATCAGCAGGATGAAGGCGACCAGGCCGCCGATGACGTGCAGCCCGTGGAACCCGGTGGTCAGGTAGAAGACCGTCCCGTAGGCCGATGACGACAGCGTGGTGTCGTGGTGGGTGACCAGCGTGTGGTACTCGTTCGCCTGCCCGAGCACGAAGATCAGGCCCAGGATGAACGAGATGATGTACCACCGGCGGAGTCCGAAGACGTCGCCGCGTTCCGCCGCCCAGACGCCGAACTGGCAGGTGAACGAGGACGCGATGAGGATGATGGTGAAGACCGCGGCGTAGCCGATGTTGAGCTCGGTGGGCGGCGGTGGCCACTCCCCGACGTTGGTGGCCCTGGCCGTGAAGTAGATCCCGAACATGCCGGCGAAGAACATCAGCTCGCTGGCCAGCCACACGATCGTGCCGACACTGACCATGTTCGGACGGTTCAGCGTGTGGATCCTGGAGCTGATCGCCGAGGATCCTGCGGGGGTGGTCGCAGTCGTCACAGGTGGATTATGGACTGCCCGAGGCCGCTTCGCCCCTGCGGGTGGACCATCGGCGGGTCGTTGGTCCCGGTGCTTGTCCATCTGCCCAGGCCAGGGTCTGTGGAACAGCTTCGACAACACGTCGAACCAGCGGTGGCACAGGGCCCGATCTGCCGCTCGCGGCGTCCCCCGGAAGATCGTTCCCGGGCACCACTACGATCACGCCATGAGCAACCCGGTCGTGCTGGTCTACAGCCACCGCCCCGAGATCCGTGAGCAGTTCATCTCCGCGATCGGCCGGCGCCCGGCTCCCGACGTCGGCCGGGTGGACTTCCTCGAGTGCGAGTCCGTCGCCGAGGTGCTGATGGCGATCGATGCGCTGGCCGCCGACGTGGTGGTGCTGGACGGCGAGGCCCAGCCGACCGGTGGCATCGGCATCAGCCGGCAGATCCACATGGAGGCCAAGGTGATCCCGCCGGTGGTGCTGATCGTCCGGCGCGCAGTCGACCGCTGGCTGGCCACCTGGGCCAAGGCCGACGAGGTGCTGGTGTACCCGCTGGACCCGGTGACCGCCGCCGAGACGGTGGCATCGGTGCTGCGCCGGCGCGGCGCGCCCGCGGTCCGCGGATCCTGACGTGGCCGAGGAGCGGACCTGGCCGACGCTGCTGGCCCGGCTGCTCGATGGGGTGGACCTCGGCGGTGACGACACCGCCTGGGTGATGGACCGGATCATGGTCGGTGACGCCACCCCGGCCCAGCTGGCCGCGTTCGCGGTGGCACTGCGGGCCAAGGGCGAGACCGCGGTGGAGGTGTCCGGGCTCGCCACGTCGATGCTCGCGCACGCCGTGCGGGTCAGCGTTCCGGGTCGTGCCGTCGACATCGTCGGCACCGGCGGAGACCGGTCGAACACGGTCAACATCTCCACCATGTCCGCCGTCGTGGCGGCCGCGGCCGGTGCGACGCGTGGTCAAGCACGGCAATCGGGCGGCGTCCAGCAGATGCGGCGCCGCGGACCTGCTCGAAGGCCTCGGGGTGGCCATCACGCTGCCGGCCGCCGCCGTGGAGCAGACGGTCGCCCAGGTCGGGATCGGGTTCTGCTTCGCACCGGTCTTCCATCCGTCCTTCCGGCACACCGCGGCGCCGCGTCGGGAGATGGGCATCCCCACGGTGTTCAACTTCCTCGGTCCGTTGACCAACCCGGGCCAGCCCGCGGCCGGCGCCATCGGCTGCGGCAGTTCAGCGATGGCTCCGGTGATGGCCCAGGTGTTCGCCGACCGCGGCCACGACGTGTTGCTCTTCCGAGGTGACGACGGCCTGGACGAGCTGACCACCACCACCACGTCGACGGTGTGGGTGGTCACCGGCGGGGCCGTCCGGCCCGAGCAGCTCGACCCGGCCAGGCTGGGCATTCCGGTGGCCGCCCCTGCGGCCCTCCGCGGCGGTGACGTCGCGTTCAACACCGCGGTCGCGCACCACCTCTTCGACGGCGGTGCCGGAGCGGTGCGGGACGCGGTGGTGCTCAACGCGGCAGCGGCCCTGGCCGCGCACGCCGGGCTCAGCGGCGATCTCGAGGCGGACCTGGCCGCAGGAGTGGCCCGGGCGGACGCGGCGCTGGCCACCGGAGCTGCCGGCGAGTTGCTGGCCCGCTGGGCGGCGTTGTCGAGCTCGCTGGCCTGAGCCCGGACCGGGGCGGCTGACCGACTGCTGACGCTGCCCCGGTGAGCGGGGCAGGGTCATAGCGACTCGCCGGGCATCGTTGCCGGGCGCCGGATCGTCGGCAGGTACCGCGCCGGCGGCACCTCAGGACTGCATGCCGATCGAGAACGCGTCGTCGGTGTCCCGCCGGGAGTAGGAGCGGAACGCGATGTGGGTGACCGTGCGCAGCACGCCCGGGACCTTGGAGATGTGGCCGGGAACCAACTCGGCGATGCCCTCGTGGTCGGCCGCGTGGGTCACCGCGATCAGGTCGACATCCCCTGCGCACGAGTAGACCTGGTCGACCCCGGGCAGGTCGGCGATCAGCTGGGCGGCCTCGCCGATCTGGTCGGCCTCCACGTCGATGAGCACGATCGCGGTCACCATCGTCGGCCACCCTCCTGCGCACGCCGCGGACGGGCGTGACTGGCGACGATGCTAGCCGGACGGCCCGGACCGGCCCGCTCAACCGACGGCGAACCGGTGGCCGATCTCCGCGGTGCGCAGCTGATGCCTCGCAACGGCAGCCGCCGTGGTGAACGAGCTCCACCGCCCCGCACCGGCCACCGGGCACGACCACGCCGCGCTGCTGCGGACCAGTCGGGTGCCCCCCGAGACCAGCCAGGCCAGGACCGTGCTGGTCTCCTCCGCCGAGGCCGCCGGCAGCGGACCGACCACCGGGAGCACGGTTTCGGCGGACGAGACCAGCAGTTCGACAACGGCCATCGGGTCAACGCCGCGTCGGGCGTGCCCGGACGCGACCAGCCGGCCGTGCCGCAGCACCGCCAACTCCCAGCCGCCGGCCGCGTCCGGATGGGCGGCCACCAGCTCGCCGATACCGGCCAGGGCGCCGAGCCGTTGCCGCCGGTCGACCGCTTCGACGAGTACCGCAAGGCGGTCTCTCGCGGCTGCGGCGGCATCGAAACGACCGGCGGCGCCGAGCTTCTGGAGACGATCGCGGAGTACCACCAGCAGCTGGTCGGAGCGGCCGTCGACCAGATCGACGATCCGTTCCACATGCGCGGCATAGGCATCCACGCTCTCCGCGCCGGAACACGGTGCGCCGCAACGACCCAACTCGGCCAGCGCGCACGGACTGCCGTCCGGGGCCTTCCTACGGATCCGCTGGCTGCACCGTCGGACCGGCACCGCGTCCTGCAGCGCCTCGACGGCGATCCCGGCCGCCGCCCTGGAGGTGAACGGCCCGAGGCAGGCCGCCGTCCGGGCGGGCGGCGCCGAGACCACCGACAGCCGCGGGAACGCCTCGTCGGTGAGAACCACCCAGTACACCTTGTTCGGCGAACGGGAGCGCCGGTTGTACTTCGGTTGGTGCGCGGCGATCAACCGCTGCTCGCGGACCTGTGCCTCGAGCGAATGCGCGCACACCACGTGGTCCACCCGCTCGGCCAGCATCACCATCTGCTTGATCTTCGGCCGGGCCTCCGATGACGAGAAGTACGACCGGACCCGTTGCTTGAGGTTGCGGGAGGTCCCCACATAGAGCACCTCGTCGTGCCGGCCGCGGAACAGGTAGACCCCCGGGGCCGCCGGTAGATGATCGGCCATCCGCCGCTTGCGGCGCCGACCGGGGGAGACGTCGCGGACCGCGTCCTGCAACTCGGACAACGAATGCACCCCGAGGGTGCCCAGCCGCTCGAACAGTGCGTGCAGCACGTCGACGGTGGCGCGGGCGTCGGTCAGCGCGCGGTGATCCGGCAGCACCCGGGAGCCGAGCAGCGGCGCGAGCAGCCCCAACCGGACGCTGGGTGCCTCCTCCCTGGTCAGCGCCCGCCTGGCCAGCCGCACGGTGTCGATGACCGCCGGTGCCGGCCAGGGCAGACCCATCCGGGCGCACGCGGCGCGCAGGAATCCGATGTCGAAGCCGGCATTGTGCGCGACCAGCACCGTCCCCCGGATGAACTCCAGGAACGACGGCAGCACGACGTCGATCGGGGGGGCGTCGGCCACCATCACGTCGCTGATCCCGGTCAGCATGGTGATCTGAGGTGGAATGGACCTGCCCGGGTCGACCAGGGTCGCGAACTCGCCGAGCACCTCCCCGCCGCGCACCTTCACCGCACCGAACTCGGTGATCACCTCGGTGGCCGGTGAACCGCCGGTGGTCTCGAGATCGACCACCACGAAGGTGATGTCGCGCAGCGGGTCGCCGAGGTCGTCGAAGGCGCGCTGCCCGGACGCTGCGAACAGCCGGGCCGTCGAGCCGATCTGGTCCACCACCGCCGGCCGCAGTCCACGGCCCGGAACACCGTGCAGCCCGGTTGTCACACCGGTCACTCCGATCACTCTGGTGACGCTAGAGCCGGGTACCGACAGCGCCTCGACGGCGCGCGCGGAACTCGTCACCGGCAAGTCGGGTGACCAGGTGGGTGACAATGAGATCCAACGGCGAGATCCCACGGCCCGGAAGGAGGGCGATGACGGCGCACGTCGATCCGACCCCCGAACCTTCCGACCCCTCGACCCAGCCCCATGCCGAGGTGCCGGCCTGGGCCGACCTCCCGGACCTGGTGCGCGGCCGGATCGTGGACTGGGCCGCCCGAGCGTTGGGGGGACTGCCGCCGGCCCAGGTACCGCCTGCCCTGGTCAAGGTTTCCCGGTTCACCCCGGCCAAGCGGGCCAAACTCGGCGCCACGGTGCTCGGCCAGGTGGTCTCCGACGATCCGGCGTTCCGCGCCGTGGTGGCTGATCTGGCCCGCCGCGAGACCGAGGCGGCCGGCCCGGCCGACGACGTCGGCGCGGCCGCCGGCGCCTATCTGCTCCACCTGCCGGAGAACGCCGAGCTGCTCGGCCGGGTGGCCGAGTCGGGGCAGCTGGACGCGTTGCACGCCAGGGTCGCCGAACTCGAGCGCAGCCTGATGCGCTACCGGAGCAGGGTGGACGCCCTGTCCGCCGAGCGGGACGCCGCCCGCCGGGAGCTGGCGGAGGCGGCGCCACGCGCCGAAGGGGAGCTGGAGAAGCTCCGCGGCCGGTTGCGGGAGCAGGGCACGAGGCTGCGGGCGGCCCAGCAGGAGGCGGCGCAATCGGTCGCCGAGTCGGCGGGCACCGTCGCCGCGTTGCAGGCCGAGCTGGCCCGGGCCCAGCGGGTCGCCCTCGAGTCGCAGGCGAAGGCGGCCGAGGCCGCCGAGCGCGCTGATCGGATCGCGAAGTCGCTTGCTGCACACCGGGATTCGGCCGGCCACGAGCGTTCGGCCGCGGACCGGCGACTGGACCTGCTGCTGTCGACGGTCGAAGGTGCCATGTCGGGGCTGCGCCGTGAGATGGCGCTGGGCAGCGGTGGGATGACACCGGCGGACCTGGTCGCCGGTCAGCTTCCGGCGGCCGCGGCATCGACCCGCTCCCGGGCGGCGGATCCGGCCCGGCTCACCGAATGGCTGATGCTGCCGGCCGCTCACCTGGTGGTCGACGGCTACAACGTGACCAAGACGGGCTACGGCGAGCTGTCCCTGGCCGACCAACGGGATCGGCTGATCCGCGGGCTGGCCAGCCTGTCGGCGCGGACCTCTGCGGAGATCACTGTCGTGTTCGACGGCGCGGCGGTGACCACGGCGCAGCCCACCGGTCGCGGAATCCGGGTGCTGTTCTCGCCCCCCGGAGTGATCGCCGATGATGTGATCCGGCGGCTGGTCGCTGCCGAACCGGCCGGCCGGGTGGTGATCGTGGCGTCATCGGACCGCGAGGTGGTGGCCGGAGTGGTCAGGGACGGCGCCCGCACCGTCGCCTCGGACGTCCTGATCGACCTGCTCGGCCGCCCGCCCCGGCCGTCCTGAGCGTCGGCTCGACGGCAGCCCGGTCGCCGGAAGCGCCGTCAGCGGCCGCGCGCCATCGCCTCAACGGCATCCTTGGCTTCCTTCAGGCCGACCCCGGTCCGTTCCCGGTAGAGCTTGATGGCCTCGATCATGTTGCCGGCGTCGATCGCCCTGGTGATCTCGTCGTCGGCCCGCGCCGCCCGGGGGCCGGTAACCGGGAGGGCTGACGTTCAGCTCGGTGTAGAGGTGGTCCACCAGCTGGCGCAGCCAATCGACCTGCACCTCCAACTGGGCGATCCGTCGGGTCTGCACCGGGTCGGTCATGGGCGGAATCCTAGGTCCAGCTGATCCGTCGGAGAACGGCTGTCGGTGGGCAGCCCTACGGTCGGCACCAGGGATCAGGGAACGCCTGGTCCGCGAGCCGTCCACCCGGGCCGGCCACGGCGAGGGAGGTCTGGCATGCACGTCGATTGCGACACCTGTGCGGTCAAGGGCGCGGCCTGTTCGGGATGCGTCGTCACGGTGCTGATGGGCAGCACGCCCGAGGGCATCGAGTGGGACGAGACGGAACGGCTGGCGCTGGGCGTCCTCGCCGATTCCGGGCTGGTGCCGCCCCTTCGACTGGTCCCGCTCGGCATCCCGCGGCGGCGCGAGGCCGGTTGACGGACGTGGTGGATACGCAGGTAACGATCCGGTAACACTGCGGCCCTGAAGACATCAGGGCCGGTCACAGCTGGGATCGCGATCTGACACGGAGTGAAATTGGTCACCCTCAGTAGTACATGGGTGCCTGACTGGACTCATGCGTAGCCATCTCGTAATCTCATCGAGACCTTCGATTGCGGCAACCACACGGCGGCCCCGAAGGTTTCCGCCGAATCGACACGTCGGGGTGTCGAACCGGGGAACCAGGTTCTCTGGGGTGAATCCCCGGGTCCGGAGCAGTGCCGATGGCGCAGCGCCGGTCCCAGGGTAGGGCTACTTCCTGGCCCGAATCCGTCAGCTAACCCGGTAGGCGGCTTGAGGAAGAAAGGTGCGCCTGATCTTGCCGACGCACGCATTCGGTTCCACGGCAGCAACCGGTCCTGCGACCGCGCTCGGGTCGACCTCACAGCGCCCTCGTCACCGCTTCGCCGCCCTGGTGGGCGTCACGGTGGCGGCGCTGGTTCTGGCGCTGATCCAGGTCACTCCCGCAGCCGCCGCGCCAGCCACACCGACAACCTCGGCGGACGCCAAGAAGGCCTGGTTGGATGCGGCTCAGCAGGCCGAGGCGGTGAACGAACTGGTGCTGCAGGCCAAGATCGCCCAGAAGAAGGCGACGTCGGCCGCTCGCACCGCAGCGCGCACCGTCACCACCACGCGCAAGGCGGCCGATGCCGCCGCCGCGAAGGTGAAGGCCGCCGACCGTGCCGTCGCCGGGTATCAGTCGCGGATCGACCAGTTCACCAACGCCAGCTTCCGCGGCGCCCGGCTGAGCGAGGTGTCGCTGCTGCTCACGGCGAACTCCGCCGACGACTTCCTGGACAGTGCGACAACGCTGGACCGGGTCGCGGCCGACACCCAGCAGACCCTGGACGGTGCTATCACCGCCCGTCAGGGTGCGAAGCAGGCCAGAACCGAGGCTGTCAAGGCCGCCGAAGGTGCGGTGACCGCCCAGCAGGCCGCCGACAAGGCGCAGACCGACGCCGAGGCCAAGACGGCTGACGTCAAGGCGCGGCAGGGCGAACTCACCGCCAAGGTGGCCGACTACAAGAAGCTCTACAACCAACTCTCGGAAAAGGAACGCCAGGAAGCCATCGCGGCAGCCGAGCGGGCCCGCGCCGAGGAAGCCGCCCGGCTGCAGGCCGAGGCGGAGGCTGCAGCGGCGCAGGCAGCGGCGGAGCAGGCGGCTGCTGAGCAGGCTGCGGCCGAACAGGCAGCGGCGGAGCAGGCGGCCGCGCCGGCCCAGGCCGCCGCACCGGCTGCCGCCGCCCCCCGCGCGGACCGCGGTGTGCAGCGCTCCACGCCGGCCGAGTCGTCGTCGAAGGCAGCTGCGAAGCCGTCCCCGAAGAGCGAACCGCCGGCAGCGCCCGGGCCCAGCAGCCAGGCTGAGATCGCCGTGCAGGCGGCCCTGTCCAAGGTCGGATCCGCCTACGTCTACGGCGCTGCCGGCCCGGACGCGTTCGACTGCTCGGGACTCACGTCGTGGGCCTGGGCCCAGGCCGGCGTCTCGATCCCGCACAGCTCGGGAGCCCAGGCCGGCTACACCTACGTGCCCATGGACCAGCTGCAGCCCGGCGACCTGGTGACCTACTACTCCCCGGTCAGCCATGTTGCGCTCTACATCGGCAACGGCCAGGTCGTGCACGCATCGACCGAGAGCCGCCCGGTCTATGTCACCGGCGTCTACGAGGCCGGACCGGATCCGTCCGGTCATCGGGTGCTCGGCTGATCGACCACACCGACACGGCCGCCGCTGGACTCGTCCGGCGGCGGCCGTGGTCGTCTCGGATGAACCGGAAGGGCTGACCCGGTGCGGCGGACCCTGTTGGTCACCAACGACTTCCCTCCCCGTACCGGCGGCATCCAGGCGTACACCCACGAGATCGCCCGCCGGCTGCCGGCCGCGGACCTGGTGGTGTACGCGCCGGCCTGGGAGGGCGCAGCGGAATTCGACGCGGCGCAACCCTTTCCGGTGTTCCGGCACCCGACCTCGCTGATGCTGCCGGTGCCCTCGGTGGCCCGCAGGGCGGCCGCGTTGGTAGCGGCGCACAGGATCTCCGCGGTGTGGTTCGGCGCGGCGGCACCGCTGGCGCTGCTCACCCCTGGCCTACGCCGGCATGGTGTGCAGCGGGTGGTGGCCAGCACCCATGGGCACGAGGTGGGCTGGTCCATGCTCCCCGGATCCCGACAGGCGTTGCGCGGCATCGGCAACCAGACCGACGTGGTGACCTACGTCAGCGAGTACGCCCGTCGTCGGGTGGCCGCGGCGCTCGGGCCCGACGCTGCCCTCGAGTACCTGCCGGCGGGTGTCGACACCGAGCTGTTCCGGCCGGATCCCGCCGCCCGACGGCGGATCCGGCAGCAGCACGGAATCGGCGAACGCCCGGTGCTGGCGTGCATTTCGCGCCTGGTACCCCGGAAGGGCCAGGACATGCTGATCCGGGCCCTGCCCAGGATTCTGGACCGGGTCCCGGACACTCTGCTGATGATCGTCGGTGGCGGCGACTACGCCGGTCGACTGCGCCGACTGGCCGACACCACCGGCGTCTCCGACTCCGTACTCATGGCCGGGTCGGTCCCGTTTCCCGATCTACCCGCCTACTACGCCGCGGCGGACGTGTTCGCGATGCCGTGCCGCACCAGGGGTCGTGGTCTGGATGTCGAGGGCCTGGGCATCGTCTACCTCGAGGCGTCGGCCGCCGGGCTGCCGGTGGTCGCCGGGAACTCGGGCGGCGCTCCGGAGGCGGTGCTGCCCGGGCGCACCGGCGTCGTCGTCGATGGCCGTGACGTCGAGGACATTGCCTCCGCATGCATCGATCTGCTGACCGACCCGGCCAAGGCGCAGGCGATGGGGGCCGCCGGCCGGCCCTGGATCGAACAGCGGTGGAACTGGCAACGCACCGCGGACCGGCTGGCCGATCTGTTGAGTGGCTGACCGTTTCACCACCCGGCGAAAACATTTCACTCCGATGCGGAAGCAACCGGCCGAGAGTGCGACGGATCGAGGAGCCGACCCGCTCAAGGCCGGCGTCGCGGTCTCAGGTGGCCCCATCACCCATTCGGTGAGTAGCTACGCAGCGTCATCCATCCGGCCTACAAGGTGATTCCGCTCACCGTCACAGGTGCGGTCGCGTGCTCAGAACGGGTCACAGCTGTCCACAGGGCCGGCGCCGGGTTTGACAACGGTACGTTGCCGTATCGTAACCTTGCTGAGACCTTCAACAGAGGCCCAACAGGGCCACAGCAGGTCACCGCCGAGTCGATGCGTCGGGGTGTCGAACCGGGAACCCAGGTTTCGTGGGGTGAATCCCCGCTGTGCGCGCGAGCGCGCCGCGGAGTAGGGCACTTCCTTGCCCGAACCCGTCAGCTAACCCGGTAGGCGGCATAGGAAGAAAGGTGCGCCATTCTCTTGGCGACGCATGCTGTTGGCGACTCCCGGACTCCGCGGGTACGCCGTCTACTGGCCCTCCCGGCCGCCGTTGGTCTGATCCTCGGGCTCTGGTTGGTCCCCGCCACGGCCGCGGCCGCCGCGCCGGTCGACGCGGCGGCGGACTCCGCCAAGACCATCGTCCCGACCACTGCCGATGAAGCCAAACAGGCGTGGATCGACGCGGCCCGAAGGTCCGAGCAGTGGGGCGAGAAGGTCCTCGACACCCGCAGCCAGGTGGCCGTCACCAAGGCGCGGGCGAAGAAGGCCGCCGGCCGGCTGGCCAAGGCCGACCTGGTGGTCGAGGCCGCGCAACGCAAGGTCGATGCAGCCCAGAAGAAGGTCGTCGCGGCCGACGCGCTGGTGGCCCGATACCAGGCCAGGGTGGACGCGTTCGCCAACGCCTCGTTCCGCGGCGCCCGGCTGTCGCAGATGTCGCTGTTGCTCACCGCCGACTCGCCGGATGACTATCTGGACACCGCGACCTCACTGGACCGCGTCGCCGCCGAGACCCAGGCCACCCTGGCCGGCGTCAAGACCGCCCGCGAGACCGCCGAGGCTGCCAGGGTGGTCACCCAGCAGGCCAGGGCCGAGGCCGACGCCGCCCGCGAACACGTCGCCGACGCCAAGAACGTCGCCGACCGCTCCGCCGCCACCGCCGTGCAGGCACGCAAGGACCTGGACGCCGGTCACCGCAGGCTCGTTCGGCAGATCGCGGTCTACCAGCTCGCCTACGCCCGACTCTCCTCCGGGGACCGGACCGACGCCGTCGCCGACATGGAAGCCGCGAACATGTCCTCGGCCGCCCAGGCCCGGGTGTCCGATCAGGCCGCGCAGCGGGTCGCCGCGGGCATCGCACCGGACGACAGCGTCGATTACACGACCCCGGAGGGCGCCGCGCAGGCGGCCAAGGAAGCGCCGAGCGTTGCTGCGGGCATTGCCGTCGAGGCGGCGTTGTCCCGCCAGGGCATGCCCTATGTCTGGGCTGCCACCGGACCCGACACGTTCGACTGCTCCGGGCTGATGATGTGGGCGTGGCAGCAGGCCGGTGTCGCCATCCCGCGCACGAGTGCGGAACAGTCAACCCTGACCGATGTGCCGCTGGATCAGTTGCGGCCGGGCGATCTGGTGACGTTCTACTCGCCGGTGAGCCACGTCGGGATGTATGTCGGGCACGGCAAGGTGCTGCACGCCTCGATGCCCGGCGTGCCGATCAAGGTGGTCGACCTGGATGCCGCCGGTCCGGACCCGACCGGCCACCGGATCAACCCCTGATACCGGTACGACCCTGATCCCGCGGTCGTCGGGGGCTGCGGGATCAGGGCGTGCCCGGCGGCGGCCCGCCGTAGATCCGGGAGATCTCGTCGGCGTAGCGGGCCAGCACAGCATTTCGGCGCAACTTTCCCGACGGCGTGAGTTCACCGGCGGCTTCGGTGAAGTCGCCGTCCAGGATGACGAACGCGCGGATCGACTCGGCCCGGGAGACCGCCAGGTTGGCGTCGTCCACCGCCTCCTGGATCGCGGCGCGTAGCCCAGGATCGTCGGCCAGATCGCCTGCGGTCGCCCCGGCGGGCGTGCCGTGTGCCACCTTGAACAGGTCGAGGAATTCGGGATCGAGCGTGATGAGCGCGGCGATGAACGGCTGCCCATCGCCGACCACCATGCACTGGCTGATCAACGGGTGCGCGCGTAGCCGGTCCTCCAACACCGCCGGAGCGACGTTCTTGCCGGCCGCCGTCACCAGCAATTCCTTCTTCCGACCGGTGATGCTGAGGAAACCGCCGTCGTCGATGCTGCCCAGATCGCCGGTGGCGAACCAGCCGTCCTGCACGGCTGCTGCGGTGGCGTCCGGGTTGTTCCAGTACCCGTTGAACACCAGCGGCCCGCGGAACTCGATCTCGCCGTCGTCGGCGATGCGCACCGCCATCCCGGGCACCGGGCGGCCGACGGTGCCGATCCGGAGGGCCCGCGGCATGTTCACCGTGGTCCCGGCGGTGGTCTCGGTCAGCCCGTAGCCCTCGTACACCGTGACGCCGACGCCGCGGAAGAAATGCGCCAGCCGGGCGCCCAGCGGGGCGCCGCCGGAGATCGCCGCCGTGCACCGGCCGCCGAGGGCAGCGCGGATGGCGTGGAAGACCAACCGGTCGTAGACCGCCCGCCGGATCGAGATCACCGGCCCGGGGCGGCCGTCGGAACTCGCCTGCGACCAGGCGACAGCAGTCCGATCGGCCGCGGCGAACACCCGGGCCCGCCAGCCTCGGGCCTGCGCCCGCGCCGAGTTGTAGACCTTCTCGAACACCCGCGGAACCGCCAGCACGTAGCTGGGCCGGACCGCTTTCAGGTCCGGTACCAGCGTCTTGGTGTCGGGGATGTTGACCAGCGTGGCGCGGTGATAGATGGTGCCGCACTGGACGATCCGGGCGAAGACATGAGCCAGCGGCAGGAACAGCAGGGTGCAGCCGCCCGGCCGGATGAAGTCGAGGTCGTCGCCGATGGTCCGGACCTCGAACAGCAGGTTGCGGTGGGTGATCTCGCAGCCCTTCGGGCGGCCGGTGGTACCCGAGGTGTAGACGATCGAGGCGAGATCGTCCGCGCCCCGGTTGCGCCGGGAGGCGAGCAGGTCGGCGTCGGGGATGACGGCGCCCTCAGCGGCCAGCCGGGACATCCCGTCGTCGTCGAGCTGCCAGACGAATTCCAGCTCGGCGAGGTCGCCGGCGATCCCGGCGACAGCGTCGGCGTGCGCCGCGGTCTCGAGAATGACTGCCCGGCAACCTGCATCGGAGAGGATCCAGCGGATCTGGTCCGTCGAGGAGGTCTGGTACACCGGGACCGTGACGCCACCGGCGGCCCAGATCGCGTAGTCGCAGACCGTCCACTCGTACCGGGTGGCCGAAAGCAGGCCGACCCTCTCACCGGGCCGGATTCCGGCGGCCAGGAGCCCTTTCGCGGTGGCCGCGACGTCGACGGCGAACTCGCCCGCGGTGATCGACCGCCACCCATCGCCGTCCCGGCGCCGCAGCAGTTCCTCGCCGCCGTATCGATCGGCGTTGGTCCACACCATGTCCGAGAGATTTTCGTCGGGCTCAACGGTCACACTCGCCGGGACGGCGAACTCACGCACGACGGTCAACTCCTTCGAACTGTTATCGGAGGTGCGGCGACTGCCTGCGACTGTAGAGGGGTCACCGCAGCGCGGCGCGACCGGCGGCTAGCGTGCAGGCATGCGGGTCTCCTTCGTCTCCGACGTGCACGGGAACATCGACGCGCTCGCCAAGGTCGCGGCCGGCGCCGAACTGCTCGTGGTGTTGGGTGATCTGCTGGACTACGTGGACTACCACGATCCCGGAAACGGGATTCTCGGTGAGGTTTTCGGGCCCGAGCCGGTGCTCCGGTTCACCGAGTTGCGGTCTGCCCACGACTTCGCCGGTCTCCGGCAGCTGAACGAGTCGCTGTGGGCCGGCGTCGCGGATCCGTTGGGCACCCTCACCGAGGTGGTCGCCGAACGCTACCGACAGATCGTTGCCGTGCTTTCCGGTCCGACCCTGCTGACCCTTGGCAATGTCGACGTGGCCCCCATCTGGAACGACGTCGCCGGCGACACGCTGCCGTTCCTCGACGGTGAAGTGGTGCAGGTTGCCGGGCGCCGATTCGGATTCGTCGGCGGCGGCTCGATGCGGCCGGGATTCGTGCCGCGGCCGTCGGCGCATGTCTGGCAGCCCTTCGTCCGACCCGCTGACGAGTACATCGCGTCGGTCGTCGCCCTCGGCGCAGTGGACGTGCTGTGCTCCCACCTGCCGCCAGATCTGGCGGTGCTGCGATACGACCGGGTGCCGGCCCGCCTGGAGATGTACGGGCCCGGGCTGCTGGAGTCGATCGACACGCACCAGCCGGCCATGGCCGTGTTCGGTCACGTGCACCAGCCGCTGGCCGCCCGCACCCGCCGGGGCCGCACCGAATGCGTCAACGTCGGACACTTCCAACGCGTGCCGAGGGCCTTCGAGCTCGAACTCGACTAGGGCGGGATTGCCCCTCGACTTGGTCGGGTCCGACGTACTGATTTGCGGCCCCGACTTCGTCGGGTCCGACGTACTGAATTGCGGCCCCGACTTCGTCGGGTCCGACGTACTGAATTGCGGTCCCGACTTCGTCGGGTCCGACCGGGGAGAGGTGGTGGGCCGCCACCCTGGAGCGCCGGTAGCCTTCGCACATGGCCGACACCTCCACGCAGTCGCTGACCATCGCGGCCGAGCCAGAAACGATCATGGACGTGATCGCCGACTTCCCGGCGTATCCGGAATGGACCGGGGCCCTCAAGCAGGTGCAGGTCACCGAGGAGGGCGCCGGGGAACGGGCGGCGCGGGTGAAGTTCACCATGGACGCCGGCCTGCTCAAGGACACCTACGAGCTGTCCTATACCTGGGCGGCGGACAACCGGTCGGTCAGCTGGGACCTGGTGAGCGGGCAGCTGCAGAAGTCCCAGCACGGGTCCTACGTGTTGCGGCCGGTCGACGGCGGCACCGAGGTCACGTACTCGCTGTCCGTGCAACTGGCCGTCCCGATGATCGGCCTTCTCCGGCGCAAGGCCGAACGGGTCGTCATGGACACGGCGCTCAAGGAACTGCGCAAGCGGGTCGAGAGCCGGTGACCGCGGCTACCTCCGGGGTGGGTCCGGCTGGGCTCGCAGTCGCCACATGAGGATCATCCTGCACACAGGCAAGGGCGGGGTCGGCAAGACCACCGTCTCGGCCATGACAGCGCTCGCGACCGCCGCCCAGGGGCGGCGGACTTTGCTGCTGTCCACCGATCCTGCACATTCGGTGGCCGACGTGCTGGGCGTGCCGGTGGGCGCCGAGCCCACCGCCGTGGCCGCCGACCTGTGGGCCGCGCAGGTGGACACCCGCGGGCGCTTCGAGGCCGGCTGGTCCGCGATCCGCGACTACCTGGTGGGTCTGCTGGCCGCCCGCGGGATGGCCGAGGTGCAGGCGGAGGAACTGACCGTGTTGCCCGGCGCGGACGAGATCGTTGCGTTGCTCGAAGTGCGACGGTGGGCCGACTCCGGCGACTTCGACGTGCTGGTGGTGGACTGCGCGCCGACCGGCGAGACGCTGCGCCTGCTGGCCCTGCCGGAGACCATCGCGTTTTACGCGGAGCGGCTGATGGGCACCCCGCAACGGCTGCTGCGCACCCTGGCCGCGACCTTCTCCGGTTCCAACGGAGGCAGTGCCGGTCCGGTGCGGGATGCCCTCGGCGGGCTGCTCGACGATCTCTCTGCCGCTCGGGATCTGCTCGCCGATCCGGAGGTGAGCGGGATCCGGCTGGTGGTGACGGGGGAGCGGGTGGTGATTGCCGAAGCTCGCCGACTGCTGACCGCCCTGCATCTCTACGGCTACCCGGTCGACGGGGTGGTGGTGAACAGGTTGCTTCCCGAGGACGTCGGAGGCAGCTTTCTGGCCGCTCGACGCGAGGCGGAGCTGGCCGCGCTGTCAGCAGTCCGGGAGTCTTTCGGCAGTCTGAGCCTGCAGACCGTGCCGATGACGGCAACCGAGCCGGTAGGGGTACCTGCGCTGCAGGCGCTCGCCGATGCGGTCTTCGGCAGCATCGATCCGCTGGAGCGCCGGCCGACGGAACCCGGGGTCAGCGTCCATGGCGGCAATGGTGACTACCAGTTGCGACTCCCGCTGCCGCTGGTCGAGCGCCGGACCGTCGAGCTGACCAGGTCCGGTGACGAACTGGTGGTGACGGTCGGCGCGCACCGGAGGCGGATCGCGTTGCCGTCGTTGCTGCAGCGCTGCCGCTCGACCGGTGCCCGGTTCGACGGCGACGTGCTGGTGATCGCCTTCGAACCCGACCCGACGCGCTGGCCGGCTGCACTGGCCGGGTCGCTGGCCGGCGCGACGAACGGCCGAGCCTCGGCAGCGTCCCGGTGAGCGCCGATGTCGGGACGCTGGCCAGGGAAGCCGCGCTGCTGCTGGATGCCGTCGCCCAGCGGCTGTCGGCCGCGCGGGAGGAGGGCCCGGCCCCCCAGGTCTGCCCGACCTGTGGTCACGATCCTTCGGCGTCCTGCACGAGCTGTCCGGTCTGTCGGTTCCTGGCCGTGCTCCGCGGTGAGCGCCCCGAGGTGACCGCAAAGTGGATCGACGGTGCACTGTCCATGGTCCAGGCGCTCCGGGCGATGATGCCGCCCGTCGATGCCGAGCAGCCGGAACGCCCCCGGCCGGACCCGACGCCCACCGGGCTCGAGCACATCGACATCGAGTGACCGGTCAGCGGGCGGTGCCCTGGTGAGCACCACCGGGCCAACGCTGACCGTCGGGATCGACATCGGCGGCACCTCGGTGCGCGCCGCCGCCGTCGATGCCGCCGGGCGGGTACGCGGTGCGGTCCGCGGGACGACGCCGCGCACGGTGGCCGAGACCGAGGACCTGCTGGCCGCTCTCGTCGCGGAACTCCGTGCCACGCATGACGTGTCGGCGGTCGGGTTGGCGGTGGCCGGATTCGTCTCCGCCGACCGGCGGCAGGTGATGTTCGCGCCCCACCTGGCCTGGCGCGGCGACCCGGTGCCGGACCGGCTGGCCGACCGGATCGGGCTTCCGGTGACCATGGACCACGACGTGAATTCGGCCGCCTGGGCCGAGTACCGACTGGGCGCGGCGGTGGGATCGCCGGTCGCATTGCTGGTGGCGCTGGGCACCGGGATCGGCGCAGGGCTGATCGTCGACGGGGAGATCTACCGCGGGGCCCACGGTGTCGCGCCCGAGCTCGGCCATCTCACGGTGGTGCCCAAGGGCCGGCCGTGCCCGTGCGGCAAGCGCGGCTGCTGGGAGCGCTACTGCTCCGGGACGGCGTTGGCCCGGACCGCCGTCGAACTCTGGGAGGCCAGGAACCTGCCGGAGCCCGACGAGCTGGACTACGACCAGGTCACCGGATCGGTGGTGGCTCACGCCGCGGCCGAGGGTGATCCGGTTGCGGTCGAGGCGATGACGGATCTCGGGCGCTGGCTGGCCACCGGTTTGGCGCTGGTGGCCGACGTCCTGGATCCCGACGTGGTGGTGATCGGCGGCGGAGTATCCGACGCGGCCGACCTGTTCCTGCCGGCAGCCGTTGCCGCGCTGCCGGAACTGGTCACCGGACACGGTTTCCGGCCGCTGCCGCGGATCGCCGTCGCCAGGTTCGGGGACCGGGCCGGGATGATCGGCGCGGCGCTGCTGGCCCGCGCGGGGACGCCGGCCGCCGGCTGACCGCGCACCTGCGCGGCAGCCGTGGCACGGCTACAACCGGGCCCCGTCGTCCCAGCCCTCGTCGCCGGGCTCACCGCGGTGCTTGCGCAGCCCGAGGACCAGCAGGGCGACGCCGCCCATCACCAGCAGCAGTCCCAGGATCAGACTCGCGTTGCCGCTGATCTGCAGCAGTTGGGGGCCGGCCATGAACACCACGCCGGCCACGATCAGCACGACAGCCCAGATGGTCCTGGCCCGCGGCCGGGGCAGCGGTGGCGGTTCGGGCGGCACGAAGTGCTCTTCGTCGAACAGCCTCTCGTTGGCCCGCTCGGTCTTGCCGGCGATGAACTCCGCCAGTTCGTCGGCCCGCTCCGCCTTCCGCTGCTCACGGCGGCGGCGCCGGTCCTCAGGGGTGTCCTGGGCGGGCAGCACGCCTGGCGACGGGCGTTGCCCGGCGACGGCCTCCGCCTCGGCGTCCAACTCGTCGGTGTCGGCGTCCCAGGACATCCGGCCGGAGATCCCGGAGATGATCTGGGCGAACGCCGCATCGACCTCGGAGTCGTCCAGACTGCGGTCCGCCGGGCCCGTCTCGCGGTCGTCCGGATCGGGCGTCGTCACGCGGTCACCCTGCGGATGAAGGCGACGCTCGCGTCGTGGATGAGGTCCGCGTCGTAGTCCAGCGTCGCGACGTGTCGGCTCTTCTCCAGGACGATCTCGGTGACGTCGGTCGAGGAGATCCCGGCCAGCACCACCGCCGAGTTCTCCGGTTCCACCACCGGGTCGGTCCGGGAGTGCAGGAGCAGGACCGGCGCGCTGACCCTGGGCAGGTCGGTGCGGACCACGGTCCAGGCGCGCCGCAAGGAGTCGAATGCGCGCACCGGCACCCTGGTATAGCCGGGCTCGACGACGTCGGGCTTCGCGATGCTGCCGGCGATCCCGGGCATCGACGGCACCACGTACTTCAGGACGGCGGAGAACTTGGCGTCCCGCCGCCGGGTGAGCACGGACGGGTTCACCAGCACCAGGCCGGCGATGGCGTCGGGATGCAATTCGCCCAGCCGCAGGGCCAGCGTGCCTCCCATGGACAACCCGCCGACAACCACCGCCCGGCAGCGGTCCCTGAGGTCGGCCAGCGCAGCGGTGACCTCACCGAGCCAGTCGTCGAAGGTGGTGCGGTTGGCATCCTGCCAGCGGGTGCCATGTCCCGGCAGCAGCGGCAACCGGACGGAAAAGCCCTCCTCGGCCAACCGGTCCGCCCACGGTCGCAGCGATCCGGGCATACCCGTGAAGCCGTGGCACAGCAGCACGCCGACGTCGTCCCCGTCGAAAGCGAACGGGAGCTGCGGTGCGGTCATTCCGGCCCTCCAGGCCCTTGCTGTGTGCTGCCGTCATCCATCGTCGCACGAAGCGGTGTCGCGCCGTTCGCAGCCGGTCGACGGCGTACGGTGGTGCCACACCAGCCGAGCCAGGGAGTTGACGGCGCGTGATCTACAACCTGTGCAAGTACGTGCTCATCGGACCGATTCTCCGGCTGTTCTTCCCCTGCAAGGTGTCCGGCGCCGAGTTCATTCCCGCCACCGGAGGGATCCTGCTGGTCGGCAACCACGTGTCGGTCGCGGACTCGTTCTTCACGCCGCTGCACATCAAGCGCCGGGTCACCTACCTGGCCAAGGCCGAGTACTTCACCGAGAAGGGCCTCAAGGGACGGCTGAAGAAGGCGTTCTTCACCGGTGTCGGCCAGGTCCCGATCGACCGCGGCGGCGCCTCCGCCGCGCACGACGCGCTGCTGACGGGTATCCGGCTGCTGAAGAAGGGCGAGGCGCTGGGCATCTACCCGGAGGGCACCCGGTCGCCCGACGGCCGGCTGTACAAGGGCAAGACCGGCGTGGCCCGGATGGCCCTGGAGGCCGGCGTGCCGGTGGTGCCCGTGGTGATGATCGGCACCGACAAGGTCAACCCGATCGGCTCCAAGATGTGGAAGCCGCGGCGGATCCAGCTGATCATCGGTCGCCCGCTCGACTTCTCCCGGTACGAGGGGATGGCCGGCGACCGGTTCGTGGAGCGGTCGATGACCGACGAGATCATGTACCGGCTGATGGAACTCTCCGGCCAGGAGTACGTGGACGTCTACGCAGCGAAGGTGAAGGCGGACATCGAAGCCGCCAGGCTCGCGGCGGCGGCGGCCGAGGGCAAGGGCCCCGGCACCGTCACCCGGCTGCCCGGCGCGAAGGCGAGCTGACCGGGGTTTGGTGCGAGCGACGCCCAGCGGGCCGGTGGCCCGCTACTTCTACGACTGCGAGTTCATCGAGGACGGCATCACGATCGACCTGGTGTCGATCGGCGTCGTCGCCGAGGACGGTCGCGAGTTCTACGCGATCTCCACCGAGTTCAACCCGGATCGGGCGGTGCCGTGGGTGCGCCGGCACGTGTTGGACAAGCTGCCGCCACCGTCGTCACCGGCGTGGCGGTCCCGGTCGCAGATCCGCGACGAGCTGTCCGAGTTCCTGCGTGCACCGGGCCTGCCCATAGAGCTGTGGGCCTGGTACGCCGCCTACGACCACGTGGTGCTGGCGCAGCTCTGGGGGGCGATGCCGGCCCTTCCGCGGGAGGTGCCGCGGTTGACCAGGGAGATCCGGCAACACTGGGAGGCGGCCGGTTGCCCGCCGATCCCGGATCCCGGCCAGGACCGGCACGACGCCCTGGCCGACGCCCGGCTGGGCTTCGCCCGCTGGCAGGCCGCTCAGGCGGCGCTGACCGCCCGCTGACCACTGACGCTGGGTCGCGGGCCGGTGTTGCTGCGCCCCGAGCGGGGGTCGGTGGGGGTGGGCGACGCGGGGTGCGGGGCAGGGGTAGCGCCTTGTGGTGGGGACGCGCCGGTGGGGTGCGGCGTGTCGTCCGCATAACCTGCTACCTCCGGGGCTGGGTGTGGGTAGGTGCGGGGTGCGGGGCAGGGGTAGCGCCTTGTGGTGGGGACGCGCCGGTGGGGTGCGGCGTGTCGTCGGCATAACCTGCTACCTCCGGGGCTGGGTGTGGGTAGGTGCCGGGGTGCGGGGCAGGGGTAGCGCCTTGTGGTGGGGACGCGCCGGTGGGGTGCGGCGTGTCGTCGGCATAACCTGCTACCTCCGGGAGGGGAGTGCCGGACCGGCACGTTCCGATGGTGGGGGTGCGACCCTCGGTCGGTGGATGCGCCCGGAGTGCCTACGCTGGTGGGGTGAACTGGACGGTCGACATCCCTGCGGACATTCTCCCCACCCTGCCCCCGCTGCCCGACTTCATGCGCAAGCAGCTGGACGATGCGCTGTCGTTGCCGGCAGCGCAGCAGCCGGAATGGCCGGACTATGAGCAGGTACTGGCCGTGCGGGCGGTACTCGAGTCGGTGCCGCCGGTGACGGTGCCGTACGAGGTCGATCGGCTGCACGGCCAGCTGGCCGAGGTGGCGTTGGGTCGGGCCTTCCTGCTGCAGGGCGGAGACTGCGCGGAGACCTTCGTCGACAACACCGAGCCGCACATCCGCGGCAACATCCGCACTCTGCTGCAGATGGCAGTGGTGCTGACCTACGGATCCTCGATGCCGGTGGTGAAGGTGGCCCGGATCGCCGGTCAGTACGCCAAGCCGCGCTCGTCGGCGCTGGACTCCCTCGGCCTGCCGTCCTACCGCGGTGACCTGATCAACTCGCTGGTCACCACCCCAGAGGCGCGGGTGCCGGACCCGTCCCGGATGATCCGGGCCTACGCCAATTCCTCCGCCGCGATGAACCTGGTCCGGGCGGTCACCGGGGCCGGCATGGCCGATCTGGCCAGGGTGCACGAGTGGAATCAGGAGTTCGTCGCGAACTCCAGGGCCGGCGAGCGCTACGAGCGGGTGGCCGCCGAGATCGACCGTGCCATGCGGTTCATGACGGCCTGCGGGGTGGACTCGCACTCGCTGCACTCGGTGGAGATCTTCGCCTCGCACGAGGCGCTGCTGCTCGACTACGAGCGGGCCATGCTGCGACTCGACGAGACCGGGGACTTCCCCAGGCTTTTCGACCTGTCGGGGCACTTCCTGTGGATCGGCGATCGGACCAGGCAGCTCGACGGGGCGCACGTGGCGTTCGCCGAGACCCTGGCGAACCCCATCGGGCTGAAGATCGGGCCCTCGACGTCCCCGGAGCAGGCCGTCGAGTACGTCGAGCGGCTCGACCCACGCGGCACCCCTGGGCGGCTGACCCTGATCTCGCGGATGGGCAACGGCAAGGTCAGGGACCTGCTGCCGCCGATCATCGAGAAGGTCGAGGCGTCCGGTCACAAAGTGATCTGGCAGTGCGATCCGATGCACGGCAACACGCACGAGGCGTCCACCGGCTACAAGACCAGGCATTTCGATCGGATCGTCGACGAGGTGCAGGGCTTCTTCGAGGTGCACGCCGATCTCGGCACCCACCCCGGCGGACTGCACGTGGAGCTGACCGGTGAGGACGTGACCGAGTGCCTCGGCGGCGCCCAGGAGATCAGTGACGACGATCTGTCCGGCCGTTATGAGACGGCCTGCGACCCTCGCCTGAACACCCAGCAGTCGCTGGAACTGGCCTTCCTGGTCGCGGAGATGCTCCGCTCCTGAGCGGTTTCCTGACCGGGCCACCCACCGGGGTAGCCCGTTGTTGTCGCGCCGCGCCGGACATTCCGGGCTACCAGTGCCGGTAACGGGCTACCCGGGTCGGCCACCGACCGGGGGTAGCCCGTTGTTGTGGCGCCGCGCCGGACATATCCGGGCTACCAGTGCCGGTAACGGGCTACCCGGGGTCAGCCGAACGCGCCGACCACGACGGTGCTTCCGGGAGCCACCCGGCTGCCGGGCTCCGGGTCCTGGGAGACCACCGGTGCGAACGGCGTGCCGAAGAGCGAGCGGACCTCGAGGGTCAGTCCGAGTCCGGACGCGATCCGGCCGGCATCGCTGACCGAGTAGTCCGTCAGATCCGGGACCTGGATCGCGTTCGAGACGACGAGGGTGACGTCGGACTCGAGGGGGTCGACCCGGGACCCGGATGCCGGCTCGGTGCGGATCACCGCTCCGCTGTCCACGTCGGCGTCGAACTCCGAGCTACCGACCGTTGCGGTGAAGCCGAGCGCGGCCAGCTGGGCGTCCGCGTCCTGGCTGCTGCGGCCGCGGACGTCCGGCACCGTGAGGGACACCGCGACCAGCACCGTGACCTGGGACCCCTTGGGCCGCACCAGCCCTGCAGCGGGCTCGGTGCCGGTGACGCTGCCGGGTTCGACGGTCGCATCGAAGATCTCGCGGGTCTGCGCGGCCACTCGGAAGCCGTCGACGACGAGTTTGTTGCGGGCGTCCTCCACCGACTTCCCGGCCACCGTTGGCACCGGGATCGGGCGAGGTCCCTTGGATCGCACCAGCTTCACCACGGCGTTGATCGGGACCCGTTGTCCGGCAGCCGGGTCGGTCCTGATCACCATCCCGATCGGAACCGTCTCGTCGTAGATGTCCAGCGCAGCGGCCGCGGTCCGCAACTGGCTGCCGCGCAGCACGACGGCGGCCTGCGCCGGGGAGGCACCCGCCGAGATCATCGGCACCACCGGACGCCCGGTCGACACCACCAGGTCGACCGGTGAGCCCCGGAGCAGTCGGGTGCCGGGGGACGGGTCGGTGCGGGCGACGGTTCCCGGCACCGCCACGTTGTCGCTGGCCTCCCGCACCCGCGGGACCAGGCCGACCGAACGCACCTGGCTCTCGGCGGCCTGACGGCTGAGTCCCACCGTCACCGGGGCGTAGGCGAACCGGCCGCTGCCCAACCACCAGCCGCCGACCGCTGCGGCCGCCGCCAGTAACAGCAGCACGACCAGCACGATGAGCCTGCGGTACCAGCGCCGGCGCCAGCGGGCCTCCGCGGGCGTCCGGAGCTCGGGGGCCGGCGCGGCCGTGGTGACGGCCCTGGCCTGCGGGACCGCCCGGGTGCCGGTGGGGCCGGCGACTCCGCCGGCGGTCGATCGCTCACCCTGGGCAGGCGCGACCGGCCGGCCGGCCGGCCCGGCGCCGCGGGCAGCAACGGTCGCGCCGCCGGTCCGGGCCGGCTGCTCCCGGTGCGGCACCGGCACCGGCACCCGGCGCAGCCCCAGCCGAGCCCGGACGCCGACCAGCGCCGAGAGGAAGGCCGAGGCGTCCCTCGGGCGGGCCAGCGGATCGCGCCGGGTGGCGGCGAGGATCAGGTCTTCGAGTGCCTCGGGCACCCCCGGGGCTCCGGTGGACACCGGCGCAATGTCGGAGTGCACATGCTGGTAGGCCACCGACATCGGGTTGTCTCCGGTGTACGGCGGCCTCCCGGTGAGCATCTCCCAGGCGACGATGCCGGCCGCGTAGACGTCCGAACGGGTATCTGCGGCCCCCGTCGAGACCTGCTCGGGGGACAGGTACGCCACCGTGCCGAGGATGACGTCCCCGGTCGCCATGGTCTGCGAGGTGACCGCCCGGACCAACCCGAAATCGGCGACCTTCACCTCGCCCTTGGACGAGATGAGGACGTTCTCGGGTTTGATGTCGCGATGCACCAGACCGGCGGCGTGCGCGGTGCCCAGCGCCGCCAGCAACGGCTCCAGCACCGACAGCGTCACCGGCACGGACAGCGGCCCGTACTCCCGCAGCAGATCCCGCAGGGTGCCGCCGTCGACCAGCTCCATCACCAGGAAGACGTGTTCACCGTCGCGGCCCTGGTCGTAGACCCCCACAACGCCGGGGTGGCCGAGCCCGGCGGCAATCCGGGCCTCGCGCTGGAACCGGGTCAGGAAGGCCGGATCGGTCACGTACTGCGGGCTCATGACCTTGATCGCCACCGGCCGGTCAAGGCGCAGGTCGGTGCCGCGGTACACCGTTGACATGCCCCCGCGGGCGATCACCGCGCCCACGCGGTAGCGGCCATCGAGCACTGTGCCCGTCAATCCGCCGCGGGAGGTCTCCACGTCGCGCAAGCCTACGGGGGTCCGGGCCGCAGACCGGGCGGATCGCCGAGAACGCCGCGGGCGGACGCGTGCGAGGTCACGGGCAGCCGTCAGGCTCGGCGGCGGGCTCCCCGGCGGGTTCGCGGGAACAGCCCCCCGCCGTACCCGGGTTGCGCGCAGTGGCAGGCTGATCGTCGTGAACGCGCCTGCACAGCCGAGCCCGGAATACGTCGCGCTTCCCGACATCGCCGAGGCCCTCGGCCTCATCGTCACGCGGGTCCATCAACTGGTCAGAGACCGGCAGCTGATTGCCGTGCGGATCGACGGCAAGCAGCGGATCCCCGCCGAGTTCGTCCAGGACGGTCTGGTGGTCAAGGGTCTGCCCGGCACCATCACGGTCCTCACCGACTACCGGTTCAGCGACGAGGAGATCATCGATTGGCTGTTCCGCGAGGACGACTCGCTCCCGGGCAACCCGATCGGCGCGCTGCGGAAGAACCGGAGCAAAGAGGTGCACCGACGCGCGCAGGCCGCCGGCTACTGAGCATCTCCTGACGGACGAGAGCCCGGCGTCGGCGATTCAGCGGCGGCAGTCAACGGCGCCGCTCGGTGGCCCGGAGCGCCAGCGTCCGCAGTACCTCGGCCGCGACCGGCGGCACCCCGGTGAGCGCAGCGGTGCCGTCCGCCACCAGCTCGCCGATCTGCGCCTCGAGGGCGGCCGGCGCCCCGGTCCCGGCGATGATCGCGGTCAGCCGGCCGATGCTCGCGAGGTCCGCGGACCCGACCCCCTCGTCGAGTCGACGCAGGACGTCGGGGTTGTCGACGAGGCGCTGTCGTGCGGTCGCCAGCAGCACCGTGTGCTTGCCTTCGGCCAGGTCGCCGCCGGACGGTTTGCCGGTCACCGCGGGGTCGCCGAACACCCCGAGCAGGTCGTCCCGGAGCTGGAAGGCCGTGCCCACCGCCACCCCGTAGGAGCGCAGCGCTTGCACCACCGCCGGTCGCGCCCCGGCCAGGGCGGCGCCGAGATGCAGCGGCCGCTCCACCGTGTAGGCGGCGGTCTTGAACCGGTTGACCAGCATCGCGTCGGCGGCCTGGGTGGGCGCGTCGTCGGTCGCCGCGCCCGCCCGGATGTCCAACAGTTGGCCGGCCAGCACCTCGGTGCGCATCGCCCGCCAGGGCAGCTGTGCCCGGTCCAGCGCCCGTAGCTGGTGGGCGGCCGCGGTGAACACGTCGTCGGCCCAGGCCAGTGCGAGATCGCCGAGCAGCAGCGCGGTCGCGGTCCCGTAGTGCGCGGGATCGCCGGCCAGCCCCAGGTCCGCGTGCTGTTTCGCCACAGCGACATGCACGCTCGGCCGGCCCCGTCTGGTCTCCGAGCGGTCGATCAGATCGTCGTGCAGCAGGGCACAGGCCTGGATCAGCTCCAGCGCGGCGGCGATCCGGACCACCGGTGCGCAGTCCCCCGGGTCGGCTCGACCGCCGCCGGCCCGCCACCCCCACCAGAGGAACTCCGGCCGCAGCCGCTTGCCGCCCTGGGAGGCGAACTCGACCAACCGGTCGACCACCGCCGCGAGCCTGGGATCCACCGCTGCGACGTCGGCTCGGCGGACGGCCAACTCGGCCGCCAGAGCGGCGTCCACCGCGTCACGGAAGTCGTCGGGCACCGGGCCAGTGTGCCGGACCGGGGGAGCGCCCCCTCGACTAGGCTCACCCACCATGGTGACCGTTCGCGATCGACTGGCCGCGCCCGGTCCGCACTTCTCGCTGGAGTTCATGCCGCCGCGCGACGATGCGGACGAGGCCGCCCTCTGGCTGTCGGTCCGACAGCTCGAATCGCTCGCCCCGGCCTTCGTCTCGGTGACCTACGGTGCCGGCGGCTCGCGCCGCGACCGAACCATTCGGATCACCGGCCGGATGGCGCAGGAGACCACCCTGCTGCCGGTCGCGCACCTCACCGCGGTCGGGCACTCGGTGGCCGAACTGCGGCACGTCATCGGCTCCTACGCCGCGGTCGGGGTGCGGAACATCCTGGCGCTGCGCGGGGATCCGCCCGGCGACCCGCTCGCCGAGTGGATCGCACACCCGGATGGCCTGAACTACGCCAGCGAGCTGGTCAGCCTGACCCGCTCGCTGGGCGACTTCTGCGTCGGCGTCGCCGCCTTCCCCGAGCGGCACCCACGGTCTCCGGACCTGGAGAGCGACACCCGCTACTACGTCGAGAAGATCCGGGCCGGCGCCGACTACGGCATCTCCCAGATGTTGTTCTCCGCCGCCGACTATGTGGAGCTGCGCGACCGGGTGACGGCTGCCGGTGCGGACGTGCCGCTACTGCCCGGCATCATGCCGGTGACGTCCTACAAGCGCCTGCTGCGGATCTGCGAGCTGTCCGGCCAGCGGATGCCGGCCGATCTCGCGGAGAAACTGCAGGCCGTCGAGGGCGACGCGGCGGCCGGTCGGGCGATCGGGCTCGAGCACGCCATCGCCATGTCGCTCGAGCTGCTCGCCGAGGGCGCTCCCGGATTGCACTTCTACACATTCAACCGGTCCAAGGCCACCCTCGACGTTCTCTCGGCGATCGGCTGGGTGCCCTCCCGGGTGCCGGCCGGTGCCGGTCGATCCAGCAGCGGCTGACCGACACCACCTGGCGCCGGGAGGGGTCCGATATGCAATTCGACACCCTTGAACGCGCCTTCGGTCTGACCGCCATCGTGCTGGTGCTGGCCCTGATCGCGGTCCGGCTGTCCCGCAAACTCGGATTGCCGTCGCTGCTGCTCTACCTCGGCATCGGGATGATCCTGGGCAACGCCGGTCTGGGAATCGACTACTCCAACACGTTTCTCACCGAGCAGCTCGGGCTGGCCGCGCTGGTGTTCATCCTGGCCGAGGGTGGCCTGACCACCCGGTGGGACAACGTCAAACCGGCGCTCGGGCTCGGCCTCGCGCTCGCCACCATCTCGGTGGTCGTGTCGATCGGTGTCGCCGGAACCGCCGTGCATCTGCTGCTCGGGCTCGACTGGCGGACATCGTTCCTCTGGGGTGCCGTGCTGTCCAGTACCGACGCGGCGGCGGTGTTCTCGGTGTTGCGCGGGGTCGGCGTCAAGCCCCGGATCGCTGCGGCGCTGGAGCTCGAATCCGGCCTGAACGACGCCCCGGTGGTGATCGCTGTGCTGCTGCTCGCCGGGACCGAGACGCTGTCCTGGACCGACCCGCTGCTGGTGGTCGCCGAACTGGCCATCGGCGCGGTGGTCGGCATCGGGCTGGGCTTCGCGGGCGCCTGGGGGCTGCGTCGCGGGGCGCTACCGGCGGCCGGGTTGTACCCGCTGGCCACCGTCGCCGTCATCGCCGGCGCCTATGCGCTGGCCCAGATCGCGCACGGGTCGGGCTTCCTCGCCACCTACGTGGCGGCCGTCATCCTGGGCAACGCCCGGCTGCCCCACCGGGCCTCCACCCTCTCGTTCGCCGAAGGGCTCGGCTGGCTCGCGCAGATCGGGCTGTTCGTGCTGCTGGGCATCTATGTCGACCCGACCAGGCTGCCGGCCGCGTTGATCCCCGGCCTGGTCGTCGGGCTGGTCGTGCTGTTGGTCGCCCGTCCGCTGTCGGTGGTGGCCGCGGCCGTACCGTTCAAGGTGCCATGGCGCGAGCAGGCCTTCATTTCCTGGTCGGGTCTGCGCGGGGCGGTGCCGATCGTGCTGGCCATGATCCCGCTGATGCTCGGCCGCCCTGGCGCGCTCGACCTGGTCGACACCATCGTCGTGGTGGTGGTGATCTACACCCTGATCCAGGGCACAACCCTGCCCTGGATGGCCCGGAAGCTGAACGTGCTCGACACCGGCGGCCTGTACGAGGTACAGCTGGAAGCGGCACCGTTGGAGAACATGGGCGCGCACGTGTTGCAGGTGACCATCCCGGAGGCCTCCCGCATGCATGGCGTCTACCTGTCCCAGCTGCGGTTGCCCAAGGGTGCGGTGATCGCGCTGGTGGTGCGGGGCGGCGAGCCGGTGGACGTCGCGCCGACGCTGCGCCTCGAGCGCAACGATCAGCTCCTGGTGGTGGCGCCGGAGCGGGTGCGGTCGGCCACCGAACGCCGGCTGCGGGCGGTCAGCCGGGGCGGCGCACTGGCCGGCTGGTTCGGCGACCGGGGCGGACCGGCGCCGGGCTCCTGACGCCGATCGGTCCGGACCGGCTCGACGAGCCGGGATACTGGTGCGGTGACTGAACGCGAAACCGGGGTCGACCGGAGCACCGAGACCGGTGACGTCCCGGTGGCGGAGCCGATCGACGGCATTGGGACGGGAGCCGTCGTAGAGCCCGTTGTGCCCGTGGAACCACCTCCGCCCGGCTCCGCCGCTGCGGTGCCCGGGCCGGAGACGGAGCCCGCAGGGGTGGACCGGCCGGCGGTGGACCGACCGGCCGAGGCCGAGCCGATCGAGCAGCCGCGCACGTTCTGGCTGCTGGCCGTCATCGCGCTGGCGGTGGTGATCCTCGACCTGGTCACCAAACTGATCGCGGTCGCCACCCTGACCACCGGTGAGTCCCCGCGGATTCTCGGCGGCCTGGTCTACTTCTCGTTGATCCGCAATGCCGGCGCCGCGTTCTCGATGGCCACCGGGATGACCTGGATCCTGGCCCTCGTCGCCACCGCGGTGGTGGTGATGATCATCAGGATCGCCACCCGGCTGCGGTCGACCTGGTGGGCGGTGTCGCTGGGTCTGGTGCTGGGCGGCGCGATCGGGAACCTCATCGACCGGATCTTCCGCTCGCCCGGCTTCTTCCGGGGGCATGTGGTGGATTTCATCTCGGTGTTCGGCCCGAACGCCGAGCACTTCCCGGTGTTCAATGTCGCCGATTCGGCCATCACCATCGGCGGCATCCTGCTGGTGCTCACCGCGCTGCAGGGCGTCGACTTCGACGGCACCCGCGCCGAGCGGAAGAAGAAGACCGGGAAACCCAGCGGTGGGTGAGTTCCGCCGGATGCCGGTCCCGGAGGGCCTGGCCGGCATGCGCGTCGACGCGGGGTTGGCCCGGATGCTCGGCATGAGCCGGACGACGGTGGCGACCATGATCGACGCCGGTGACGTGCAGCAGGACGGGCTGACGGTCGCCCGCTCCGAGCGCCTGGTGCCCGGCTCGTGGTTGGAACTGACGCTGCCCGAGCCGGTCCGCCCGCTCGCGGTGGTGCCGCAGCAGGTCGACGGGCTCACGGTGCTGTACTCCGATGCCGACGTCGTCGTGGTGGACAAGCCGGTGGGGGTCGCCGCCCACCCGTCACCGGGGTGGTCCGGCCCCACCGTGCTGGGCGCGCTCGCCGCCCTCGGCTACACGGTTGCCACCTCGGGTGCGGCGGAGCGGCAGGGCATCGTGCACCGCCTCGACGTCGGCACCACCGGCGTGATGGTGGTGGCGCGCAGCGAGAATGCCTACCGGGTCCTCAAGGACGCGTTCCGCGACCGGACCGTCGAAAAGGTCTACCACGCCGTCATCCAGGGCTTTCCGGATCCGACCTCGGGCACGATCGACGCGCCGATCGGCCGGCACCCGAAGGCGGACTGGAAGTTCGCGGTGGTCGCCGACGGTCGTCCGTCGGTGACGCACTACGAGACGCTCGAGGCGTTCCGGGCCGCGACGCTGGTCGAGGTGCACCTGGAAACCGGTCGGACGCACCAGATCCGGGTGCACTTCTCGGCGCTCCGTCACCCGTGCGTCGGTGACCTCACCTACGGGGCGGACCCGGTGCTGGCCACCAAGGTCGGCCTGTCGCGACAGTGGCTGCATGCCAGGACGCTCGGCTTCGCACACCCCGACGACGGTCGCCAGGTGGAGTTCACCAGCCCGTATCCGGCCGACCTCGAGCATGCGCTCGAGGTGCTGCGCACGGCCGGCTAGCCGGGGCCCTGCCGAAGTCGGCTCAGACCCGCCAGGTCAGGGTGCGATCCACCAGATCCGGCCGAACACTCCAGATCACCGTGGTGACGACGGTGTCGTCGGGCACCAGGAACACGGTCCAACCGTCGGCCTGACCGCCGGCCGGCACCCCGACCCGGTACGCCGGATGCGACCCGACGCCCATCGGGGCCTTGGGCAGGATCGCACCCGTCGACGACTGCAGGACCAGATAGTGGTCGGGCAGGGAGTCGTGCTGCGCCGGACCGTGATTGGCCATCGCGGTACGCACCAGGACGGCGCGCTCGCCCTGCTCCAGGCGGTAGCCGGCCTGGGTGAGCACCCGGTCGCCCGGATCGATCACCTCCAGCAGGGTGACCCACAGTTGCTCCCCGGACAGCCCGGTGGTGGTCTGCCACTGCACCTGCGACGGGCTCGTCGCGTACACCTGCGGTGCAGGAGCCGGTGCCGGTTCGGGTTCAGGCTCAGGTTCAGGTTCTGGTTCGGTTCCGGTTCCGGCTCGGCCACCAGCGCCGAGCCCTCAGCGATCTGGTTCCCGGAGGCCCCGGTTTCGGCCGGGTCGTCGTCGGACTCCGGCGACCAGGCCTGGGTCGCCTCCGGCTCGGCCGCCTGGGCTGCAGCGGCGGCCGGGACCTGCGCTGCGCCGGCGGTGTCCGTTCCGGGCACGGCGGCGGCGGTGTCCGTCCCGGGTGCAGCGCCGGCTCCCTGGTCGCCGCGCGCCCAGTCCGAGCTACCCGGGATCCCCCAGGTGGACGCGACGGCTGCCGGTGCGACCTCCGAAGCGGCATCCGACACGGGAGGTTCGAGGCTGCCCTGGGCGCTGTCCGGCTCTACCTCCGGCTGCACGTCCGGCGCTGCGTCCGGCGCTACCTCGGGAAGGGCGGACTCGACGGGCGTCACACCCACCGGTTCCGGGGGAACCTCGGCGGCCGGGGCAACCTGTTCGCCGGACGACGGTGGCGGTTCCTGGGGTTCGATCGGGGCCGCGCCGGTGGATTCCAGTGGCGGCGTGCCGAACGGCGGCTGACCCAACGGGACGGCGCCGGCGATCGCCTGCTCGTGCGGGGGCACGGCCGAGGTGGGGGGCAGCACCACCGGGCCCGGGGCGCTGACCGCCGGCGGTATCGAGGACCCGGGGCCACCGGCGGGGGCGGCCCGGCGGGAACGGAGCACCAACGGGGTTCGAGGGGACCGGCGGTGGGAAGCCGCCCTGCGGCGGATATCCGGGAGCTGCGCCCGGCCCACCGGGCGGGTAGCCGCCCGGGACCGCCGGCTGCGCTCCGGTGAGCGGCCCCTGAGGTGGTGACGGAGGTGGGGCGCCCAGCGGCGGACCGGCCGTCGGTACCGGACCCGATGGCGGGCGCGGTGGTTCCGGTCGCGCTGCCGGCTGTCCGGGAGCGGCCGCCGGGTGTCCGCCGGACGGTTGCTGCTGGTTCCCGAGGTGCACCCCGCCGGTGGCCGGGCCGGCCTGGGTGATCCGCCACAGCGCCTGCCGATCGCCCTCGGCGACCAGTCGGAGCGGCATGTTCCGCTCGGCCATCTGGACCAGCCTGGTGGCCGCCTCGGACTGGCTCATCCGGGCGTTCCAGGCTGCCTGTGGCAGCCCGATGGCGCCATGGTTGACGATCTCGGCCAGCAGCCGGAGATCGTCGGTGTCGGGGACCGGCCGGCCGGTCGGAAGCTCGGGACTGGTCACCGTGTCGACGCTACCGGAGCATGGCCGATCGGGCGCGAGTCGGAGGGCGGCGGTGTCCGCCGGGCGTGCTAGGAATGGATCGGTTCCACTCGCGGGCGGAACCATCGTCCGAAGCGACAGTGATCCGAGTTGTCCGGCCCATCGGCGGTATCCGCCGCGGTGAGCCCCGAGCGCCGTGAGGGGGCCGCTGCATGGCCGACCCGACCGCGGATTCCTTCGTCCACCTGCACGTCCACACCGAGTATTCGATGCTGGACGGCGCCGCCCGGCTGAGCGAGCTGTTCGCCCGCACCGCCGAGCTGGGCATGTCGACCCTGGCGATGACCGACCACGGCAATGTCTTCGGCGCGCACGACTTCTACCGCCAGGCCACCGCTGCGGGCATCAAGCCGATCATCGGCATGGAGGCCTACCTCACCCCGGGCACCTCCCGTTTCGACCGGACCAGGGTGCGGTGGGCCGACGGCGGCGAGGACGACGTGTCCGGCGCCGGTGCCTACACCCACATGACGCTGCTCGCCGAGTCCCAGGCCGGCATGCACAACCTGTTCCGGCTGTCGTCCCGGTCGTCACTGGAGGGGTTCTTCTACCGGCCGCGCGCCGACCGGGAGCTGCTCTCCCAGTACGCCACCGGCCTGCTCGGCACCACCGGGTGCCCGTCCGGCGAGGTGCAGACCTGGCTGCGGATCGGGCAGTACGACAAGGCGCTGGCCAGCGCGGCCGAGTTCCGCGACATCTTCGGCGCCGGAAACTTCTTCGTCGAGCTGATGGACCACGGGCTGGGCATCGAGAACCGGGTGCGGGCCGACCTGATCAGGATCGGTCGGGATCTCGATCTGCCGCTGGTGGCGACCAACGACCTGCACTACACGCACGCTGCCGACGCCGAGGCGCACGAGGCTCTGCTCTGCGTCGGCACCGGCAAGACCATGGACGATCCCAACCGGTTCCGCCTCGAGGGCGGCGGCTACTACGTCAAGTCGGCCGCCGAGATGCGGGCGATCTGGGACAAGCACGGGCTGCCCGAAGCCTGCGACAACACGGTGCTGATCGGCGAGCGCTGCAGTACCTCTTTCGACGAGTCGTCGTCGTACATGCCCCGGTTCCCCGTTCCGGCCGGCGAGACCGAGGAGTCCTGGTTCGTCCGCGAGGTCGAGCGCGGGTTGGACCGACGGTTCCCCGACGGCGTGCCGCCCGAGGTGCGCAAGCAGGCCGAATTCGAGATCGGCGTCATCACCCAGATGCGCTTCCCGGGCTACTTTCTGGTGGTGGCCGACTTCATCAACTGGGCCAAGGAGAACGGTATCCGGGTCGGCCCCGGCCGCGGTTCCGGAGCCGGTTCGATGGTCGCCTACGCGATGCGGATCACCGATCTGAACCCGCTCGACCACGGCCTGCTGTTCGAGCGGTTCCTGAACCCGGAGCGGGTCTCGATGCCCGACTTCGATGTGGACTTCGACGAGCGTCGGCGGGGCGACGTCATCCGCTATGTCACCGACAAGTACGGCGACGACCGGGTCGCCCAGATCGTCACCTACGGCACCATCAAGGCCAAGCAGGCCGTCAAGGACTCGGCCCGGGTGCTGGGCATGCCGTTCTCGGTGGGGGAGCGCATCACCAAGGTGATGCCGCCGCCGGTGATGGGCAAGGACGTGCCGCTGTCCAAGATCTTCGACCCGACGCACGACCGGTACAACGAGGGCAACGAATTCCGCTCGCTGGTCCAGGCCGATGCCGAGGTCAAGCGGGTCGTCGACATGGCAAGGGGCCTGGAGGGTCTCAAGCGCCAGTGGGGCGTACACGCGGCCGGAGTGATCATGTCCTCGGACCCGTTGCTCGATCTGATCCCGATCATGAAACGGGAGCAGGACGGCGCCATCATCACCCAGTTCGACTACCCGACGTGCGAGCGGCTCGGGTTGATCAAGATGGACTTCCTCGGCCTGCGCAACCTGACGATCCTGGACGATGCGCTGGTCAACATCGCCGCCAACCGCGACGAAACCGTTGTGGTGGAGGATCTTCCGCTCGACAACACCAAGGCCTACGAGCTGCTGGCCCGCGGCGACACCCTGGGAGTGTTCCAGCTCGACGGTGGTCCGATGCGGGCGTTGCTGCGGTCGATGCGACCGGACAACTTCGAGGACATCTCCGCGGTGCTGGCGTTGTACCGGCCGGGCCCGATGGGTGCCAACGCGCACAACGACTACGCCGACCGCAAGACCGGTCGCAAGCCGGTGGTCGCGATCCATCCCGAACTCGCCGAACCGCTCGCCGAGATCCTCGACGACACGTACGGTCTCATCGTCTACCAGGAGCAGGTGATGGCGATCGCGCAGAAGGTCGCCGGGTACTCCCTCGGTGCCGCCGACCTGTTGCGCCGGGCGATGAGCAAGAAGAAGAAGTCGGAGCTGGACGCCCAGTTCGAGACGTTCTCCACCGGCATGCGGGAGCGCGGGTACTCGCAGGGCGCGATCACGGCGCTGTGGAACATCCTGCTGCCGTTCTCCGACTACGCGTTCAACAAGTCGCACACCGCCGCCTACGGGCTGGTCTCCTACTGGACCGCCTACCTCAAGGCGAACTATCCCGCGGAGTACATGGCGGCGCTGCTCACCTCGGTCGGCGACGACAAGGACAAGTCGGCCATCTACCTCGCCGAATGCCGCACGATGGGTATCACCGTGCTGCCACCGGATGTCAATGCTTCGGAGAAGAACTTCGCCACCGTCGGAACGGACATCCGTTTCGGGCTCTCGGCCATCCGCAATGTCGGTGCCGGCGTGGTCGAGTCGCTCATCGCCTCCCGCAAGGAGAAGGGCGCCTACACCGACTTCGCCGATTTCCTGGCCAAGGTCGAGGCGCCCGTCTGCAACAAGAAGGTCATCGAGTCGCTGATCAAGGCAGGCGCCTTCGACTCGCTCGCACACCCCCGCAAGGGCCTGCTGATGGTGCATGCCGAGGCCATCGACTCGGTGCTCTCGGTGAAGCGGGCCGAGGCGGCCGGGCAGTTCGACCTGTTCGGCGGGATGAGCGCCGAGGAGGTCGGCGGGGCCTTCGACATCGCCGTCCCGGCCACCGAGTGGGACACCAAGCTCAAGCTCGGGTTCGAGCGGGAGATGCTGGGGCTCTACGTGTCCGGCCATCCGCTGGCCGGCGTTGAGCACGTGCTGTCGGCCCAGTCCGATGCGTCGATCCCGGAGATCCTGGACGGGACCATTCCGGATCGGGCGATGGTGACGGTCGGCGGGATCCTCACCGGGCTGTCCCGGCGGCTGACCAAGAAGGGTGATCCGTGGGCGTCGGCCACCCTGGAGGACCTGGTCGGCGGGGTCGAGGTGGCGTTCTTCCCCAAGGTCTACGCCGAGTGCGCACTGACTCTCGCCGAGGACGCGGTCGTGCTGGTCAAGGCGCGGGTGGCGCGGTCGGACGACCGGCTGAGTCTGCACGTCCAGTCGGTCACCGTGCCGGATCTGTCCACCGCAGCGGACCGGGGCCCCATGCAGGTCAGCCTGACGGCAACCCGGTGCACGCCGCCGGTGGTGGACCGGCTCCGCGACGTGTTGCGGGCGCACCCGGGTACCACCGCGGTGCACCTGCGGCTGCTCAACAACGACCGGACCACCACGCTGAAGCTGGACGACGGACTCCGGGTCACCCCGACGTCGGCGCTGATGGGCGACCTCAAGGCGCTGCTCGGCGCGGACTGCCTGACGTGACCGGTCCGGCAGTACCCGTTCCCACCGGACCGGCGCAGCCGGCGCCGGGCCCGGCGGCTGCGGATGGTCCGGCGGTCGTCAGCGCTGCCCGCCGGCAGCGGGAGGCCGACCTGCGGGGCTGGTTGCGGGGCCCGGTGCCGCGAGTCGCGGTGCTCACCCTGCTGGTAGCTGCAGTCCTGGGCGTCGGGCAGGGGGCCCTGTGGGCCCGGATCGCCCCGCTCCCTCCCTATATCGTCTACAAGGACGGGACCTCTGCCGGATTGCCGACGGTGTCGTCGCAGCTGTTCATCGGGATCGCCATCTACACCTTGATGGGCCTGGTGATCGGCATCGTGCTGGCGTCCGGGGTGTGGCGGATCCGCAGGGTGCGCGGCACCTTCACGTTGCTCGCGGTGACCGGGTCGGCTGCGGTGGGCGCCTGGCTCGCCTACGTGGTCGGCAACGCGATGACGTCCGGGGTGGATCCGGCGAGCATCGGCGCGACCGGGGCCGCGAGCCTGGTATCGGCTCTGCCCGGGCACTACGCGTTGGCCATCGTGGCCGAACCGGCACTGGCCGCAGCGGTCTACACCTTCCTGGCTGCCTGGAACGGCAGTGCTCAGCTGGGTCGGCCGCGCGCCACCGCCTCGGTCGTCACCGGTCCGGCCGGGCCGGTGACGGACGTCCCGCTGACGGCCGCGTCACAGCAGTCGGCCCAATCGCCCCAGGCAGCTCCGAGGAAGGAACCGCTGACCGTGCCGGTACCGACGGTGCGGCCGGTTCCACCGGCCGGGCCGACTGCGGAGCCTGGCCGGCGGGCGGATCCGCCGACCGGGCCACTCACCCCGCCTGGAACGTGACGCGGCCGTCGACCACGGTTGCCAGCACCTCGATCTCCCGCAGTTCGGACGGATTCAGCTCGGCGGGATCTCCGCGCACCAGCACCAGGTCGGCGGCATCGCCGACCCGCACCCTGAGCCGACCGCCGGTGGAGGCGGCGAGTGCCTGCTCGAAGCTGACGGACTGCTCACCGTGCCAGGGCGGGCGGTCGCCCTCCGTGCGGGTGATCGCCGAGGCGATCGCGTGCCACGGATCCAACCGGGACACCGGCGCGTCCGACCCGAACTCGAGGGTGGCGCCGGCCGCGAGCAGCGCGGCGTAGGGGAACGCCTCGGAGGTCCGCCCGGCCCAGTGCAGGTCGGCGACGTCCCGATCCTCGACCGCGTGCCCGGGCTGCACGCTGGCGATCACGCCGAGCGCGGCGAACCGGGGCAGGTCGGGCGGCCGAGACCAGCTGGGCGTGCTCGATGCGCCCGGGCATGCCGGCCCGTTGGAAGCAGTCCAGCGCCAGCGTGTTCGCGCGATCTCCGATGGCGTGCACCGCGAACAGGATGCCGCGGGCACCGGCGGCGGCCATCGTGTCGGCCAGTTCCTCGGGGTCCTGGGTGAGCAGACCCGTGCGCGTCGATGCCGGACAGACCCGGGTACGCGTCGTGGCACAGCGCCGTCCTGGTGTTCAACGATCCGTCCATCAGCACCTTGCACGGGCCCACCGTGACCAGTCCGCCGGTGTCCGGGACGACATCGCCAGTGCGGTAACCGGTGTCGAGCGCGTCGTCCAGCAGCCCGCGGTAGATCGCGGCCCGGACCCGGACCGGCAACCGCGCCGCCGACGGCGAACCGTCCGGCGCCAGGTCGCCAGGGTGTCGGTGAACTCGAAGTCGAGGATGTCGGTCACCCCGCGGGCCGCGGCCCGGTGCACCGCGTCCAGGGCCCAGCCGATCCACCTGGTCGGTGGACGCCTCCGGCAGCCGGGCGATCGCGTCGAAGCACTCCGCCTCGCGCAGCAGCCCGGTCGGGTGCACCACATCGATCATCGCCAAGCGCGGCCGGGGACAACCAGACGCAGTGCAGATCCTGCGAGATGAGCACGGCGGCGACATCCGGCAGGGCCCGTTGCAGCAGATCCTTGTGCGGGGCGTCGGACCAGAGTCCGTCCCGGAAGCCGAACCCGGTCAGCACCTGTCCGGCACCGACCGGCCGATCCTGCCCGGAGCGCGCGCATCACCGAGACCGCGTCGGCGGCCGATCGGGTGTGCGACAGGTCGACCCGTTGCAGCGCAATGGCCCATTGCGACAGGTGCACGTGCCCGTCGCGCAGGCCGGGCAGCAACGTCGCGCCGGTCCCGTCGACGACGACGGCCGAGCCGGCGGAGGAAATGGCTTGCCGCAGAGGCGATCTCGGCGATCCGACCGGCGTGGACACGCACGTCCACCGAAGCGGCCGCCGGATCCGTTGCGCACTCCGCGCAGCAGCAGGTCCGGCGTCATCACACCCCCTGACGGCTCTGGTGGACGCAGCGGCTCCGCGAATCCCGGCTGCCGGTGCGCAGGGCCTGAACCGCGACGCTAGCGGGCCGAGCGGCCGCCGGGCATCGTCCCCGGCTGGGAACCTGCGGCGGCCGCCTTGTGGGAAGCAACAAGCAAGGTCAGCCTCACTTCAGTTGCCGCGGCGCTACTTTCGCCAGTCGGAGCTGCAGCCAGGTCACCAGCACCCGGTCCGGATCGGCCAGGTCGAGCCCGTAGACCTCCTCGGCGCGCCGGATCCGGTAGCGGACCGTGTTCTCGTGCACGTTCATGGCCGTGGCCGTCCTGGCGATGTCGCCCATGGTGCCGAGGTAGGTGAGCACCGTCTCGGCGTACGGGGTGCCGCCGGTCTCGTCGGCCCGGAGCAGTGCCGCCACCGCCGGCAGCATGAGGTCCTCGGTGGGTGGCAGATGGTCGGCGATCGCGAGCAGGGCGACCGCCTGCGGCAGGTCGTCGGCGGACCCCACGAAAGCGGCCGCGGCGTCCCGGTCGCCGGGAGCGCGGCCGGTAGCGACGGCGGCTGGTCCCGCAGTTCCTGACGCTGGCACCGCAGCACCCGGTCGGCCACCCGCCGCGAGCCCGGCAGCCGCTCCGACGCCGGTCACGACCGGCCCGATCGCCACCAGCACACCGAGATCGGCCGATCGCCGGGCGGTGGCGACGATGTCGACGGCGAGCCTCCTGGCCCGCTCGGGCCGGTCGCCCGCGGCCTCCGGCAGCAGTGCGTACACCGTGTCGTCGATGGTGACGCACAACGCGCGCGGATCCCAGCTGTCGCAGAACAACGAGACCACGTCGACGATGCGGGCCGGCACCGTGGCCGCGCTGCCCGCCGGATCCAGCGGTGCGATGGCCAGGATCCGGCCCGGATCGCTGTCATCGAGACCGAGCTCGGCCCGCCCGGCGACGTCCGACCGGCCATCGAGCAGGTCGCGCAGCGCCTCGGTGCGGCGCCAGCGGTCGGGATCTCGGCGGCCGCGCAACCGCAGCAGGTGCAGCTCGGCCACCGGGGCGGCGTCGGCGAGCAGTTCCAGGGCGTTCGGCCGCCGTCGGCGGCCGGTCGCGGATCACCCACAGGATCCCCAACGGCCGGCGTCCGGCCCACAGCCCGACCGCCATCCGCGCGGCGTGGTCCGGGCCGATGCTCTCGAAGACGATCGGGCCGTCGTGGGCGAAGACCGCCTGGTACTCCTCGTGGTTGGTCGGCCGTTCCGGCGTCTGCAGGCCCAGGATGGCGTCCCGGCGGATCTCGTCGATCTCGTGGTGCGGGAGGTTGGAGTAGGCGAGCACCCGGCCGAACGGATCCTCGATCGTGAGTGCGCCGCCGACCGCGGCGGCGATGGCATTCGCCAGCGCGAACAGGTCGCCGACGCCGGCCGAGGCATACCGGTCGGTGGCCGGGCCCAACGCAGGACTGGCGGCGCCGAGCAGCGCATCCAGGTGCCGCCACGACATGTCGTCCGGGGTGGTCAGCAGCGCGATCCCGGCGCGGCCCGCCGACGCGGCAAGCCGGTCAATCGGGTGGCCGAAGGTCTTCACCACGACCGCGGCATAGCCCGCCGCGCCGGCATCCTGTGATGAGTCGCTCGGTCCGGGCCACGTCGACACCGGATCCGGCCGCCAGCAGCACTCCGCCGGGCCGGTCCGGCAATGGCTCGCCGACGCCGACCACCACCGTCTCCCGGGTGTGCACCTCGAGCCCCTCGGGTGCCGCGACGACGTCCAGCACCCTGATGCCGAGGTGCTCCAGGATCTGGCCGAGCGTTGACGGAGCCGTCCACGACGCAGGGTCGACGGCTTCCGCCGGCTGCGGCATCATGGCGCGACTCTAGCCAGGGTTTGTAGGAATTCACAGGGTCACCGGCTCGGGTTCTGAGGTACGGTCTTTCGCGACCGCGGTCCGGGCAGCCAGAATGGAGCGCCGGATCCCTTCAGGAGGCAACAAATGCAGCAATGGATCGCCGACGCGATGGCGACCGTGCCCGATCACACCCAGTTCGCCGGCGCGGATGAGCTGGAGGCCGAACTGGTCGCCATCGCGACCGAATATCCCGGTGTCGCGACGCGGATCCGGGTCGGCACCTCCAGGCTCGGCGATGCCATCCATGCGCTGCGGATCGGCAGCGCGGAGCGGCATGCCCTGGTGTTCGCACTCCCGCACCCCAACGAACCGGTAGGCGGGCTCACCGCGGTGCACCTGGCGCGGCAGTTGTGCGCGGATCCGGAACTGCTCGAGCGGCTCGGCCTGACCTTCACCATCGTGGCCTGCATCGATCCGGACGGGCTGCGGCTGAACGAGGACTGGCTTGCCGGGCCGTTCACCAGAACGCACTACGCGCGGCACTTCTACCGCCCGGCCGGCGATCAGCAGATCGAGTGGACCTTCCCGATCGACTACCGCACCCACTACTTCGATGCGCTGCTGCCGGAGACCGCGGGCCTGGTGCGGCTGATCGACCAGTTGCGCCCGGAGTTCATGGTCTCGCTGCACAACAGCGAACTGGGCGGCGCCTACTACTACCTGTCCCGCCCGGAGGCCGAGTTGTACCCGGTGCTGCAGGAGATCCCACCATCGGTCGGTCTGGAACTCGACCGGGGCGAGCCGGAATCGCCGGAGATCGTCCGGTACGCCGACGGGATCTACGCGGGAATGGGCATCCAGGCCCTCTACGACGCCATGGCCGACACCGGCAAGGATCTGTCCGAGATCGCCGGCGGCGATGCGTCCAGCGGGTACGCCGCCCGGTACGGCACCCTGACCATGCTCTCCGAGGTGCCGTACTGGCACCACCCGGCCTGCTCGGACCCCACCGTCACCGAGTTGCTCTACTCCGAGCGATTGGCCCAGCAAAGTGCAGACCTGGGCGAACTCGCCGCATTGCTCGGCCGGATCCTGGCCGCGGTCGAGCCGGTACTGGCCGCATCCGCCTCCCCGTTCGTGTCCGCGAACCGGTTCTTCGTGCCGTTGCTGGCCTCGGTGGCGACCTCGGTGGCGGCCAGGGCTGCCGAACCCGACAACGCCAGGCCCGCCACGGTGGCGGAGGTGTTCTCGCTGAACGACACCGTGCTGTGCTTCCAGCTCCGCTACGGCGGCATGCTGCTGCGCATGGTCGAGGGTGAGTTGGCGGTCGGCAACACCCGCCGGCAGATCCGGGACGCGGTCAGCGAGCTGCGACCGGCGTTCGAATCCTGGTGCGCGGCCGCGGACCTGGTGGAGCGCGAGGTCACAACGCTGCCGATCCGGAGTCTGGTGGCGACCCAGTACGGCGCCATCCTGGCCTGCGCCGAACTGGTCGGCTCCGGTCGTTCGACGGTGGGACAGGTCACCGCCGGCGCCCGGTGACCGGCGCACCGAGCAGGCCGGTCAGCCGTCGGATCGCCGGACTGGCCGCGGATCTCGCGCGCACCCCGGCTGTCGACCGGGCGCGGCTGCTCGACGGGTTCTGGACCGAGGTCGAGCGCGGTGGGGACGCCCTTGGTGGAACCGTCCGAGTCGGCCGGCGACCGGATCGTCACCTTCCTGTGGCGTCGCGGCACCGACGACCACGATCTGACCGGTCCGCCGGAGCCGGTGCTCGTGCTGGGCGGCCCGGCGCTGTGGTGGGAAATCGCCGACAACGCGCTGGAGCGGCTGCCCGGGCTCGGATGTGCTGTACCGCAGCTACTCTGTCGCCGCCGACCTGCGCGGGCGCTATGTGCTCGCCCCCGGGGATCCGCTCACCCCGCTGCCCGCGGCCGGTACCGAGGCGTCCGCGCTGCGGATGGCCGGTTTCCGGCCCGATCCCCGTAATCGGGCGCCGCTCGACCTGCCGTCCGCCGATCCGTTGCGACCAGGCATCACCTACTCGACCTTCGCGTTGCCGCACGCGACGCCGCCGGTTGCCCTCGACGCAGGGGCCCCGCCGGGTGCGCTGCACTGCGAGCGACTGGAGAGCGCGGTGCTGGGAAACGGCCGGCGGGTCTGGACCTACCGGCCCCACCAGGACTTCGGACCGGCCGCCCACCTACTGGTGATGCTCGACGGCCGTGACTGGATCGAATGGGTCCCGCTGATTCCGGTGCTGGATACCCTGATCGCCCAGCGGCAGCTGCCGCCACTCGCCGTCGTGTTGCCCGAGTCGCTGGACACGGCGACCCGGTACCGCGAGCTGACCTGCCTGCCGCAGTTCACCGACTTCCTCACCGACGAGCTCCTGCCCTGGGCCGCCGACCGGGTCCCGGTACCCGACGACCCGACCCGGATCGCGGTGCATGGCATCAGCTTCGGCGGTCTGGCCGCCGCTCTGGCCGGATGGTCGCGTCCGGACGTCTTCGGCACGGTGCTGGCCCAGTCGGGTTCCTTCTGGTGGTCCGGCTGGGATCCGGCAGACCCGCCGGTCGAGGACATCGTCAACCGGTACGCCGGGGTGGACCGACGGCCGGGACTGCGGATCAGCCTGGACATCGGCACTCTGGAGGGTGAGGCGATGCTGGGCTCCCACCGCCGGATGGCAGAGACGCTGCGGGACAACCACTATCCGCTGCGTACCCGGGTGTTCGCGGGCGGCCACGACCTGAACTGCTGGCTGCACGAGCTGCCGGCCGCATTGGCCTGGTGGGTCGGCGTGAACGAAGGTGATCAGCCGAATACCTGAACCCCGCGGACGTAGGCGGCGAGCAGGTGCGTCGACGGGTCCAGCGGATCTCCGCCCCACACGCAGATGTCGGCGTCGCTGCCGACGTCCAGGGTGCCGACCAGGTGATCGACACCCAGGGCCCTGGCCGGATGGACGGTCAGGGCGCGCAGTGCTGCACCGTGGTCCAGGCCGGCCTGCACCGCCAACCCGGCCTGCACCCGGGCGAGTTCGATCGGCACCACCGGATGGTCGGTGATCAGCGACAGCTCGACGCCGGCGGCGACCAGCGTGGCGGCGTGGTCGAACGACCGGTTGCGCAGTTCGACCTTTCCGCGGCCGACGATCAGCGGCCCCAACAGCACCGGTACGTCGGCGGCCGCGAGCAGGTCGGCCAGCAGATGCGCCTCGGTGCCGTGGTCGACGATCAGCCGGTAGCCGAACTCCTCGGCGAGCCGCAGCGCGGTGGCGATGTCGTCGGCGCGGTGAACGTGTTGACGCCACGGGAGTTCGCGACGCAGCACCGCCAGCAGCACCTGCATGCCGAGATCGGTGGGCGGCCGCTCGCCGGCGGCGATCCGGTCCGCAAGATCGGCGGCATCGGTGAGGGTCTGGCGGATCAGCGCGGCGATGCCCATCCGCGTCGATGGGTACCGGTCGCGTCCGCCGTAGGCCTTCTTCGGGTTCTCGCCGAGGGCGGACTTGATCCCGGCCGGCGCCCGCAGCACCATCTCGTCCACCGTGCGTCCGACCGTCCGAAGGGCAGCGGACTGGCCGCCGATCACGTTGCAGGAGCCGGGGTTCACGCCCACCGCGAGCACGCCGCCGGCCACCGCGTCGGCGAACGCGATGTCGGCCGGGATTGATCGCGTCGATGGCCCGGAGTTCCGGGGTGACCGGTCGGGTCGCCTCGTCGTGATCGTCGCCGGCCGGCCCGACGCCTTCCTCGAGCGTGCCGATGTGGGTATGCGCGTCGATGAAACCGGGCAGCACCCATGCGCCCTCGACATCAATGGTTCGGCTGCCCGACGGAATGTCGACATCGCGCGCCGGCCGCGCTGATCCGGCCGTCGGCCAGTACCAGGATGCCGTTTGTCGACGACCGGACCGCTGATCCCGACGAGTCGGCCGCCGACCAGGGCTATCGGCGGTGCGGACGACGTCGGGGCGACTCATCGGCAGAATGCCTTCCCGGTACCGCCGGGCGCGGTCCCGAAGCATGATCCTCACCGGCGGACCGTTGCCGGGCATCGTCGGCGGTCGCAAACCTTGTCCGGGGATTGTCGGATCGAACAGGCGCGGGTCCGGCAAACGGCACCCCCCTGCGCGGCCGCCGGGCTTGTGGGCACCCACAACACTGCCCGGGAAAGTCTGCCGCGAGCGACGATGCCCGACCGGCGCCAACGGCGGGAGCCTGTGTGGCATCTACAGGTCACCGATACACCGACCGGTGCCGGAGCTGACCCTCACGCTCGGGCCGCCGGCGTCCCAGCACCCCCAAGCATGCATCAGGAGGCACTTGTGATCGGAACCAGACCGCCGCGCCTGCGACTCGCGGTCGCGTTGGCGGGAACCTGCCTGCTCGCGCTCGCGGCGTGCTCCAGCGGCTCGTCGTCGAGCGGTACGTCGACGACCCCGGCACCGACCTCGAGCGCGGCCGCCGTCCAGTGCCGCCCCGTCGAGCGCCGAGTCGCAGCCATCGCGTCGGACCGGCGTCGTCGGAGCAGAGTTCGTCGGCCGGTTCGTCGTCAGGCGAGCTCCTCGTCGTCTGCCGCGGAGCCGGCGCCGACCGGCTCCTTCACCCTGGGCGTCAACACCTACTTCCTGTCCCACCTGATGCCGGGCAACTCGGGCGGCTCCAACGTGAACAATGCGCTGTTCACTCCGCTCACCCAGCTCGACGTCGCGACCGGCAAGATCGTCAACGCGGTCGCGGACACGATCGAGACCAAGGACCAGAAGGTCTGGACGATCACGCTCAAGGACGGCTGGACGTTCCACAACGGCGACCCGGTGACCGCGCAGTCATTCGCGGACTCCTGGAACGCCACCGCCAACCCGAAGAACGCCATGACCTCCACCCTGGAGATGTCGGTGATCGACGGGTACGCAGACATGAACCCGGCCTCGGGGGAACCGAAGGCGACCACGCTGTCCGGTGTCAAGGTGGTCGACGACGAGCACCCTGCAGGTCACCCTGACCAAGCCGAACGCGCTGTTCCCGACCCTGCTGAGCTCGTCGTCTTTCGCGCCGATTCCGAAGGAGGCCAGCAAGGACTTCGCGGCGTTCGACCAGAACCCGATCGGCAACGGTCCGTTCATGGTCACCGGCGGCGGGATGAAGCCCGGCGCCCAGCAGGTGGTGTTCGAGCGGTATGCCGACTATGCGGGTGAGAAGGCCAAGTCCGCTTCGATCACCCTGAAGTCGTACCAGGACTCGACCGCGGTCTACACCGACTTCCAGGCCGGAGCCCTGGATCTCGCTCTCGTCGACGGCAACGACCTGGCGCAGGCCAAGACCGACTTCCCCGATCAGGTCGTCCCGGTCGACTATCCCGCCGTGGTCTCCCTCGGCTTCCCGACCTGGGACGACCGGTTCTAGAATGTGGAGCTGCGCAAGGCCTTCTCGATGGCGATCGACCGCCAGGCGCATCGTCGACGCCCTGCTCAAGGGCAACGGCACGGCCGCCAAGGGTCTTGCGCCCGCCGTGCTGCCCGGCGGTGGCGAGGCCGACTGCGACGCCTGCACCTTCGACGTCGACAAGGCCAAGGTCACTGCTCGCCGAGGCCGGCGGGTTCTCCGGGCCGCTGACCATCTACACCTACACCGACCCGACGAACCAGGCGGTGATCGAGGCCATCGCCAACCAGTGGTCGACCAACCTCGGGGTGCAGGTGACCCCGGAGCCGCAGGAGATCGGCCAGCTGTACAAGAACTTCGCGGCCAAGTCGATCAAGGGCGCGTTCGTCGTGTACTCCGGCACCAACATCCCGCACCTGTACGGCCTGGTCACCGCGCTGTTCACCAAGGATTCGGCACTCAACGTCACCGGGTTACTCGAGCCCCACCGTCACCGAGCTGCTGGACAAGGCGCAGTCCTCGGCAACGTCGGACGACTTCACCACATTGGTGCAGCAGGCGTCCAAGGCCGCGATGGACGATCTGCAGTCGGCGCCGCTGTACCAGCCGACCGGCGGCCTGCTGCACACCAAGAAGCTGGCCGGCGTGGAAGCCGAACTGCTCGGCGGGCGCCAACCTGGCGAAGATCTCGGTCACCGGCTGATCGACAACGGCACGCTGACACACCAGAGGACCGAGGACGGCACGCGGCGGAGAAGGGGGACCCTGAAGTGTTGGGGCGCTACATTCTCCGCCGCGTGCTGTACATGATCCCGGTGCTGCTGGGCACCACCTTCCTGATCTTCCTCGCCGTCTTCGCTTTGCCCGGCGATCCGGTGCAGGCGATCGCCGGGCCCGGCCAGCCGGTCCCGCCGGCGGTGCGGGCGGCGCTCGTGGCCAAGTACCACCTCGACGATCCGCTGCTCGCCCAGTACTTCCACTACATGGGCCGGTTGCTCACCGGTGACTTCGGCGTCGACCTCAACCAACGCAGCGTCGGCGACGTGATCGCGGCGAGCTGGCCGGTGTCGGTCAAGTTGGCACTGACTGCGTGGGTACTCGGCGGGGTGATCGGTGTCTCGCTCGGCACCCTCGCCGGGATCAAGGCCGGCGGCGTGCTGGACACCGTTGTGCTGGCGGGCACCACACTGATCCTGGGCGTTCCGTACTTCGTCCTCGCCTACATCGGCAAGGTGGTCTTCGCCGTGAAGCTGGGGATCCTGCCGCCGTCCGGGATCTCCGAGGGCTGGCCGCGGTCGTACATTCTGCCCGCGGCCATGCTGGCGATCTTCCTGATACCCGAGACCGCCCGGTTGACCCGGGCGAGCGTGCTGGGCAACCTGCGTGCCGACTTCGTCGACACAGCGGTCGCGAAGGGACTCGGGCGGCGCACCGTCGTGGTGCGGCACGTGCTGCGGAACTCGCTGCTGCCGGTGGTGTCGGCGCTGGGACTGAGCCTCGGGTACCTGATCGGCGGCAGCATCCTGATCGAGGGGATCTTCAACATGCCGGGTCTCGGCTACGCCGTGAACACCGGCATCGCGCAGCACAACGGCGCCATCGTTGTCGGTGTGAGCACCCTGCTGGTGCTGGTGTTCCTGATCATCAATCTGATCGTCGACGTGCTCTACGGCGTACTGGACCCGAGGATCCGCCTTGTCTGAGCCAGCTGATCGGCGTGCCCGAGGCGATCCGGCGGAGTCCCGAATCCGGTCACCGAACCCGGGCTCGCCACCGCGACGGTCCGACCCTCCGCGGGGCGAGATCCTCCGCCGGCCACGGGTGCTGCTGCCGCTGCTGCTGGTCGCTGCTGGTCTGCACCATCGCCGCCTTTCCGCAGTGGTTCGCCGGATGGTTCGGCTACGGGAATCCGCGGGTGTGCAGCCTTGTCGAATTCGTCAGCGTCGCCGAGGTCGGGCCACCCGTTCGGCTTCGACCTGCAGGGATGCGATCTCTACGCGAATGTCGTCTACGGCACCAGGGCTTCGCTGCTGATCGCCCTGATCGTGACGGCGAGCGCGCTGGTGGTCGGCGTCGTGCTCGGATCGCTGGCCGGCTACTTCCGCGGTACCACGGATGCGGTGATCAGCCGGCTGATGGACGTGATCTTCGGCTTCCCGGCGTTGGTCGGCATGATCATCCTGCTGAATACCCTGACCGCCCGCACGATCTGGACGGTCGCCGCGGTGCTGGCCGTGTTCGCCTGGCCCCCGCTGACCCGGGTGTTCCGCGCCTCGGTGTTGTCGGTGAGCACCATGGACTACGTGACCGCGCCAGGGAGATCGGTGCCGGCCACCTGCGGGTGCTGCGCCCGGCACGTGATCCCGAATTCGATCGGGCCGCTCGCGGCCATCGTGAGTCTGAGCGTCGGCGGGATCATCACAGCCGAAGCGGGTCTGACGTTCCTGGGCGTCGGCCTGCGGGCACCGACCATCTCCTGGGGCGTGCAACTCAATGTGGCGCAGCGGTACTTCACCACCGACCTGCACCTGCTGATCTTCCCGTCGCTGTTCCTCTCGGTCACCGTGCTCGCCTTCGTACTGCTGGGTGACGGACTGCGCGACGCTCTCGACCCGAAGGCGAACTGAGCCGATGACGACCCAGGCGCCGGCTCCGCTGCTGTCCGTCCGCGATCTGCGCGTCGAGTTCCACACCCGACGCGGCCGGGTGGCGGCGCTCGACGGCGTCGACTACGACGTGCATCGCGGCAGGACGCTTGCGGTGGTGGGCGAATCGGGCTCCGGCAAGTCGGTGACGGCCAAGGCGATCATGGGCATCCTGCCCAGGAACAGCTCCCGGATCACCACCGGACAGGTGCTACTGGACGGCACCGACCTGCTCACCATGTCCGAGCCGGCGCGACAGGCGGTCCGCGGCGCCCGGATCGCCATGGTTTTCCAGGATGCTCTCTCGGCGTTGAACCCGGTGCTGCCGGTGGGCTTTCAGATCACCGAGGGCGCGCGGAAACGCCAGGGTCTCAGCAAGGCGGCCGCCAGGGCGCTGGCCGGCGATCTGATGGAGCAGGTCGGCATCCCGGCAGCCAGGGCCAGAGTCGGCGCGTTTCCCCACGAATTCTCCGGCGGCATGCGGCAACGGGTGGTCATCGCGATGGCGCTCGCCCAGGATCCGGAGCTGCTGATCGCCGACGAACCCACCACCGCGCTCGACGTCACGATCCAGGCGCAGATCCTGCGACTACTGGTCGACCTGCAGGAGCAGCGGAACATGGGACTGGTCCTGATCACCCACGACATGGGGGTGGTGGCCAACACCGCGGACGAGATCGCGGTGATGTACGGCGGCCGGGTGGTCGAGCGCGGCAGTTCGCCGCAGATCTTCGCCTCGCCGGCGCATCCCTACACCCGGGCGCTGCTCGATTCCATCCCGCGGCCGGAACTGCGCGGTCGGGTGCTTCCGGCGATCGGCGGCACCCCGCCGGATCCCGCGTCCCGGCCGACCGGCTGCTCCTTCCGCACCCGGTGCCCCAAGGCTTTCGACCTGTGCTCCAGCGAACCGCCGGTGGTGCGGTGGATCGAACCGCTGGGTCCCGGAGACCCCGGTACGGGCACGGGTGAACGACTCTCGGCGTGCCACCTCACCGCGAAGGCGGTGCCGCGATGAGCGCGGCGACGGAGGCGGTCGTGCCGTCGACGGCCGCGGACCCGGTGCTCGAGATCGTCGACGTGGTCAAGACGTATGCTCCGCGCGGCGGCTTTCTCAACCCGACCGGTCAGGGCCCGCTGACCGCGGTGGACGGGGTCTCGCTGACCGTCGCCCGCGGTGAGACACTCGGCCTGGTCGGCGAATCGGGCAGCGGAAAGTCCACCCTGGCCAAGCTGCTGGTGGCCATCGAGCGCCCGACCTCGGGCGAGATCCGGGTGCTGGGCAAGGATCTGCACAACCTCGGCCGCACCGAACTCAAGCGGGCCCGCCGCGACATCCAGTTGGTGTTCCAGGATCCCTACACCTCGCTGGACCCCCGGCTGACGGTTGCCGACCTGGTGTCCGAGCCACTGTCGGTCCACCCGGATCTGGTGCCGCGCAACCGCCGCCGGCGGCGGGTCGCCGACCTGTTGGACATGGTGGGCCTCACCGCAGCACACGGTATGCGGTTGCCGCACCAGCTCTCCGGCGGCCAGCGCCAGCGGGTGGGTATCGCCAGGGCACTCTCCCTGGAGCCGAAGATCCTGGTGCTGGACGAGCCGGTGTCGGCGTTGGACATGTCGGTGCAGGCGCAGATCGTGAACCTGCTCGGTGCGCTGCAGGACGAACTCGGACTGGCCTACGTGTTCATCGCCCACGATCTCGGGGTGGTCGCACATCTGGCCGATCAGGTCGCCGTCATGTACCTGGGTCGGATCGTGGAGCGCGGCAGCTACTCCGAGGTGTTCCAACACCCGGCGCACCCGTTCACCAACGCGCTGCTGGCGGCCGTGCCGGAGCCGGACCCGGCGCACCGCAGCGAGTTCGGCCGACGGCTGCTCCCGGGCGACACCCCGAGTCCGTACGCGCTGCCGAGCGGCTGCCGGTTCCGCACCCGGTGCTGGCGGGCGACGGAGACCTGCACCGAGGTGGAACCCGCGCTGACCCTGCAGCCGACCACAGGTCGCGGCGACGACGAGAACAACGCGTTGTGGCAGACCACGTCGCACCTTGCTGCGTGCCACCATCCAGGAACCGGGATCTGAGTCGTGTCGGACGCTCACCCGTCGGGCGGCGCGGCCGTCGTGCAGCCGACCCGGTCCGACCCGCTGCAGCACAGCGGGCTCACCGCGGTGGAGGCCGCCGACCGAGGCTCGAGCATCGGCCGCACGGCATACCAGGTCCTGATCGATCTCACGTCACTGGCGACGGAGCGGACCTTCCGGGTGCGCACCATCATCGACTTCGAGGCGCGCGAACCCGGCCGCGCGCTGTGGCTGGATCTGCTCTCCGCCGACGTGGAATCCGTGGAGCACAACGGCTGCCGACTCGACCCCCCGAGCGTCGTGGGTCCGGAGCGGATCATGTTGTCCGCGGTCGCGTACCGGAACAGGGTGATCGTCCATTCGACCCAGCGCGCGGGTGACCAGGCAGCCGGACTGTGCCGCAGCGTCGACCCGGTGGACGGAGAGATCTACGCCTGGACGCAGTTCCAGCCGTTCGACGCGCGGCGGATGCTGCCGTGCTTCGATCAGCCGGACCTGCGGGCGACCTTCCGGGTCGAGGTGCTGGCCCCACGGGACTGGATCTGCGTGTCGAACGCCGTTCCGGTCGGCGACCCGACGCCGGCCGGCCCTGACAATGCCCACTGGCTGTTCGCGGAGACCCCGCCCATCCCGGTCTATCTGCTGGCCCTGTGCGCCGGGCCGTTCGCGGTGCAACGGCGCCGGCACGCGGGAATCCCGCTCGGGTTGTACGCGCGGCGCAGCCTGTCTTCCGCCTTGGACCTCGCGGCGCCTGAACTGTTCGCGGTCACCGCACACGGACTCGACACGTACTCCGCCGAATTCGACCGGCCGTTTCCCGGTGACTCCTACGACCAGGTGTTCCTGCCCGACCAGCCCGGCGCCATGGAGAACCTGGGCTGCGTGACCTGGAACGACCGGGCGCTGTACCGGGCGCCGCCGACGATCGCCGAGCGGGCCCGGCGCGCCCTTGTGCTTCTGCACGAACTGTCCCACCAATGGTTCGGCGACCTGGTGAGCCCGCGCTGGTGGGACGACCTGTGGCTGTCCGAATCCTTTGCCGACTGGGCGGCCCAGTGGGCCCTGCGGACGTACCCCGAACTGAGCGGGAGCGCCGGAGCCGGGGCCGGCGTGTTCAAGGCCGAAGGCCTGCGAGCGGACCAGCTGCCCAGCACTCACCCGGTCAGTCGTGCCGTGCACGACATGGCCGCGGTGGAAGCGAATTTCGACGCGATCACCTATCACAAGGGGGCCTGCCTGCTGCAGCAGCTCGTCGATCTCGTCGGCGAGCAGACGTTCCTGGCCGGCCTGCGGGCGTACTTCCGCCGGTTCGCCTGGTCCTCGGCCACCATCGACGGTCTGCTCGACGCGCTCGACCGCGCCGCCGACGTGGATGTGCGGCGATGGGCGGCAGAGTGGTTGCGCACCAGCGGCGTGAACACCGTGCGCGCCGAGGTCGACATCGGTGACGATGGTCGCTACCGGGCCGTGACCCTGCGGCAGAACGCCGATCCGGCCAGGCCGCTGTTGCGCAGCCATCAGGTGCAGCTGCAAGCCTTCCGCCTGGTGGACGGCACCCTGCGGCCCGAGAGCCAGGTCGCCCTGCAGATTTCCGGCCCCGCGACCGGAGTGCCCGCGGTGATCGGCCTGGCTGCGGCCGACCTGCTGCTGGTCGACGCCCAGGATCGGGGCTTCTTCAAGGCCCGGCTGGACCCGGCATCACTGCGGGTGCTGCTCGCCAACGGGGACACGCTCCCGGACGCCGGACCCAGAGCGGCCCTGCGTCTGATCGTCGGAGACATGCTCTTCAATGCCGAACTCGACGCTCCGGCCGCGGTCCGGCTGCTGGCCCGCTGCCTGGGCAGCGAGGTCGACAGCCAGGCCTTCACGGCCACCGCGGATCTCGCGGTCGCCACGGCTCACCGCTACGCGGCGCCGCACCGGCGGGCCGAACTCGCCGCCATCATTGCGGACCGCTGCCTCGAGCTCATCGGCGCCGCATCAGGGCCGGTTCCGGCGTCGGAGGTCTGGGCCGTGCTCGCCGGCACAGCGGCAACGCCTGACCAGCTCGCCGCGCTCGACGGAGCGCTGGCGGTCGGCTCCCTTCCCGCCTCGGTGCGGTGGGACGCGGTCACCCGACTCATCGCGGCCGGGGCCGCGGATCCCGCGGTCGCCGACGTCGAGCTGCGCGGGGACCCGGATCCGGACGCGTGGGTCGCGGCGGAGTCGGCTCGGGCAGCTGCCTCGGCGCCCGAAGCGAAGCAGCGGGCGCTCGCGCTGTTGCTGGATCCGGCCGGCGTGCCGGTCGCCAGAATCGCGCAGCTCGCCGCCGGGCTGTGGCAACCGCTGCAGGACGCGGCGCTCGCCGATCTGGCCGTGTCTTTTCTCGACCGGCTGCCGGCAGCGATCGCTGCCGGCGGGACCGCCCGGGCGCTCCGGCTGGCCCAGTGGGGTTTTCCGACGAGTGGCCTGACCGTCGCCGTCGGCCACTCGGCAGGGGCACTGGGGAAGGACAGGTCGCTACCGCTCGCGGTACGGGTGGTGCTCACCGATCAGGCGGCGGTCGTCGAGCGCATCCTCAGGACGGCGGCGCTGCCGGGCTGACCCGGCGTCGTGCCCGGGTCATCGCCTCGGCGAGCGCGGGATCGGCCTGGTACCGATCGGTCTGCAACGCGTCGATCACCCGGTCGACAATCTCGGTCGACTTGTCCTGGCTCATCTTCGCTTTCGCCACCACCCGGTCGGGAATCAGCCGGAATCCGGTGGTGTAGGGGGCGATCCGGTCGGCATAGCTGCGCACGCTCTCCAGTTCCCAGGCCGGAGCACGCACCCGCTCCATGTGCGCGCAGGTGTCGTCCAGGATCTGGTAGGTGCGCTCGGCATCGAGTATCTCGGGAGTCCCGTGCAGGTGAACAACGGCGAAGTTCCAGGTCGGCACGAAAGGTCCTGCGGCGTACCAGGTGGGGGAGATGTAGCCGTGCGGACCCTGGACCACCATCACCACCCGTCGAGTGCCGAGCCGGTGGATCTCGGCGTCCTCGGCCGCGAGATGGCCGAGCAGCGCCGGCGTCTGTTCCGCTGGATCCTGCAATACCGGTAGGTGCGACACCACGAGATCGCCATCGTCGTCCGCGGGGCTGATCAATGTCGCCCACGGATGGTCACGGATCAGCGCGACCGCAGCTGCGGCGTCCATGGCGAACATCGGTTGCTCGAGCACGACTCCACGCTAGGTCGCCGGCGGAGCGAGGTCGTGGTGTCCCGACGAGAATTGCCTGTGGTCGACTTGGAGCGGGCCACCAGCGGAACCACTGCGGCGGGATGCCGCCGCCGTGGTCAGCCGGTCCATCGGTGCCTCCGGGACCGACGGTGGAGGCCGGACATTCGCGACGCGGCCGTTCACCGGCGTGACCTTGACCACCGGATATGTGTCGATGCTGTGCTGAGGTCAGGCTCACCTGCGGTGCCGCACGATGGGCACAGCAAGGCTTGCCTCAGTTGGCTCCGGCGACTATTTCCGGGCGACCTGCGACGACAGGTACCACCTAGGAAAGGTTCACCTGGGTAGGACGGTCCGATCAGCGCGCAGGGCTGGAAAGTCGCACTGAGGCAAGCCTTCTCAAGTATCGTTTCCGCAGGTCAGGGCAGCCTTTGCTGGCTGGAAATCGACTGCGGAATTGGTCATCATGGGCACATGGCGATCAGTGACGAGCGAGTTGTCCGGACCGGCAACGACGCAACTTTCCGACCGGACGACGATTTCTCGGGCTCCATTTCCGGTCGATTGAATTGGCTGCGCGCCGGCGTCCTTGGAGCAAATGACGGCATCGTCTCCACCGCGGCAATCGTCCTCGGGGTCGCCGGCGCGACGGCCGCCCGCGGTCCCATCCTGCTGGCCGGCGTGGTCGGCCTGCTGGCCGGCGCGATGTCCATGGCGGTCGGCGAGTACGTGTCGGTCTCCACCCAACGCGACACCGAACGCGCGTTGATCGTCCGCGAGCAGCAGCGCCTGGCAGTCGACCCCGATCGCGAGCTGGCGGCGCTCACCGCCGTGTACGCGGGCAAGGGTCTCGATGCCGCACTCGCCGCCCAGGTGGCCAGGGAACTCACCGAGAACGACGCGCTGGGAGCGCACGCGGAGACCCGACTGGGCATCGATCCCGACGAGCTGACCCAGCCATGGCACGCCGCGATCGCCTCGTTCGTGTCTTTCGTCATCGGTGCTGCCGTGCCGCTGGTGGGCGTGATGGTCAGCCCGAATGCCTGGATCACTGTGATGGCAGTCGCTCTCGCCCTGATGGTCACCGGTGCACTGAGCGCTCGACTGGGCCGCGCGCCGATCTCCGCCGCGCTGGTCCGCAACGTGGGCGGCGGTCTGCTGGCGATGGCGATCACCTACGGTCTCGGCTCGCTGGTCGGCGGCTTCATCCTGTAGGGCCCGTGGCCGGGGCGGCCGCGGCGATCGCCGCGGTCAGCGCTGCGTGGCCCAGCGCGGCGGCCTGCTGCACCCGGGCAGAATCGGTCGTCAGCCCGCGCACCCCGGCGTCGCGCTCGGGGGTGACGGCCATCAGGAATTTCCCGAGTCGGCTCGGGTGGTCCGCGTTGTCCATGACTTCCAGTTCGGGCCGCAGCCGCTGGCTCTCCTGGGCGATCGTGCCCAGGCCCGGCGCCAGCCGGTCGAGCATCCGGGTCCACCGCGCCGGCGCGGCCTCGGGATCCGGACGGCGCAGCTCCGGAACCGTGCGATTGACCAGGGCGAGCACGTGGGTGGCACCGTCCCGCAGCGCCCGCAGTACCGGGAGCGGCTCGGACACCGAGCCGTCGATCCAGCGCCGCCCGTGCAGTTCGACCGGCCGGCCGGCCAGGAGCGGGATCGCGGCGGTGGCCCGGAGGGCCAGCTTCCACTCCTGCGCCGTCCGCGGCTCGAGGACGTGCGCGCTCAGATCGTCGACGGAGGTGGCGATCACCCGCAGCGGCACCAGCGAATCCCGTAGTCGTTCCCACGGCATCGGTTTCGACTCGACCATGATGTGATCGAGCAGGTGGTCCAGCGAGACCATCGGCGGCCCGGGACCCAGTCGTCGCGGATCGATGAACGACCGGCTGGCCATGTCCTCGAAGAAGATGTGCGCGGCGCCGTGGCCATTGCCCATCAGCAGACCCGCGCCGATGTAGGCGCCGGCCGAGCTGCCGTAGACGATGTCGAAACAACTGCCGAGACCGGCATCGTCGAGGGCATGGGCCATCCCACCGGCATAGGCCCCGCGCATCCCACCACCGGCGATCACCAGGGCGATCCGGTTGCCGTCTGCGGAGTTACCGGCGTCCCGCCTCCCCAGCAGGATCTGCATCACCTCGGCGTCGTTGGGCAGCCCGGGCTGTGCCCGGGGACCGGCGCGCGCACGGGCAGTCACAGCCGCCATCATCTCCTACCGGCGGAGCCGGTCCGGCCGGAGCGTGGCCGGTCACCGCTCGGGTGGCCGGAACGCGGCGAACGGGTCGGTGACCCGCAGCTCCTGCACGGTGAACCGGTACATCGCCGCCGGACGCCCACCCGCCGGACCCGGAGCCGCGGTCGAACCGGTCGGCGCGAGCATCTCGCGTCGGGTCAGGATCCGCTGCAGGTTGGTCGGGTCGACATCGTGACCGAGCGACGTCGCGTAGATCCGGCGGAGTTCGGCCAGGGTGAACGCCGCAGGGGCCAGGGCGAAGGCGATGTTGGTGTACGACAGCTTGGCGCGCAGCCGCGCATGCGCCCGCTCCACGATCGCTCCGTGATCCAGGGCGGTGTCGGGCAGAACGTCGACCGGGTGCCACGCGGTGTCACCCGGCAGCATCGGATCCGCACCGAGCGGGACCAGACCGAGGAACCCGGTGGCCAGCACCCGCTGGTGAGGTACCCGGTACGGGTCGGAGAACACCCCGATCTGTTCGAGGTGGGCGACCCGGGTGAGGTCCACCTTCTCGGCCAGCTGCCGGCTCGCGGAGGTGTCGACGTCCTCGTCGTGCAGCACGATGCCGCCGGGCAGCGCCCACCGGCCGACGTCCGGTTCGCGCCCCCGCTGCCACAGCAGTACATGCAGGCCGGGCGCTCCGGAACGGCCCGGGCGGACCGTGAACACCGCGGCCAGCACCTCCGCGAACAGTGAGTTGCGCGACAACGGGGTGGGGCCGGGGTCCGGCTGCCTGCTAGTATCGACCATGTTTTCGATTGTAAGTCGAAAACCCGGTTCGTCGCCGAACGGGACGCCAGTAGGAGGTAACCATGACCGCAACGATGCCGTACCCGGCCTCCCGACACGCCTGGGCCGACGAGGTGCTGGCGCTCGCGGAGCAGCGGGACGCAGTGATCCTGGCGCACAACTATCAGCTGCCGGAGATCCAGGACGTGGCCCATCACGTCGGCGACTCGCTCTACCTGTCGCGAGTCGCCGCATCGGCGCCGGAATCCACCATCGTGTTCTGCGGCGTGCACTTCATGGCCGAGACCGCCAAGATCCTCGCACCCGAGAAGACGGTGCTGATCCCGGACGCCGCCGCCGGCTGCAGCCTCGCCGACTCCCTCACCGCCGAGCAGCTCCGAGCCTGGAAGGCCGAGAATCCTGGCGCTGTGGTGGTGTCCTACGTCAACACCACGGCGGCCGTGAAGGCCGAGACCGACATCTGCTGCACCTCGTCGAACGCTGTCGAGGTGGTCGCGTCGATTCCTGCCGACCGCACGGTGCTCTTCGGTCCCGATCAGTTCCTCGGTGCGCATGTCCGTCGGGTACTCGGTCGGGACACCATCAAGGTGTGGGGCGGCGAATGCCACGTCCACGCCGGCATCAACGGCGCCGAGCTCGCTGCGCAGGCGGCCGCGCACCCCGACGCCGACCTGTACATCCACCCCGAATGCGGGTGTGCCACCAGCGCGCTGTACCTGGCAACGGCGGGGGCGGTACCGGCCGATCGGGTCAAGATCCTCTCCACCGGCGACATGGTCGACACCGCCAGGACCACCAGGGCGCGTTCGGTGCTGGTGGCCACCGAGATCGGCATGATCCATCAACTCCGCAAGGCCGCACCGGGCGTGGACTTTCGCGCGGTCAACGAACGCGCCTCCTGCCGGTACATGAAGATGATCACCGCGGACAAGCTGCTGCGGTCGCTGCGGGAGCTGCGCGACGAAGTCGTGGTCGAACCCGAGATCGCCGATCGGGCAAGGGGTGCCGTCGAGCGGATGATCGCGATCGGCACACCGGGTGGTGCCGAGTGAGCGCCCGGCAGATCTGCTGGGAGGCCGTCGCCGACGTCGTCGTCGCCGGGTCCGGAGTCGCCGGACTGACCACAGCGCTCGATGCTGCGGCGGCCGGCCGCACCGTGGTGCTGCTGACCAAGGGGGCGGCCGACGAGGCCAACACCTATTGGGCGCAGGGCGGTGTCGCCGTGGTGCGCGACGAACGTGACCCCGGCGACTCCGTCGGCGCGCACATCGAGGACACCCTGATCGCGGGCGCCGGACTCGCCGACCCGGTGGCTGTCGCGCACATCATCGCTGCGGGCCCTGCGGCGATCGGGCGGCTGATCGGCCGGGGGGCGGCGTTCGACGCCGGTCCGGACGGGTTGTTGCGCACCCGGGAGGGCGGCCACTCCGCGAACCGGGTGATCCATGCCGGCGGTGATGCCACCGGCGCCGAGATCGAACGCGCGCTGCTCGGCGCCACAGGGTTGCCGACGGTGCTCACCGGCCACCTGGTACTCGACGTGGTCCTCGACACCGGCGGCCGCGCGGTCGGGCTGACCGTGCTCGACGACACCGGCCGGCTCGGCCTGATCCGCGCTGCCGCAGTCGTCCTGGCGACCGGCGGCGCCGGCCACCTGTACGCGGCGACCACGAATCCAGATGTCGCCACCGGCGACGGACTGGCGATGGCGTTGCGTGCCGGTGCGGCGGTCGCCGATCTGGAGTTCATGCAGTTCCACCCGACGGTGCTGTGGACCGGGGCCGGAGCCCGCGGGCACCGGCCGCTGATCACCGAGGCGGTCCGCGGCGAGGGTGCGGTGCTGATCGACGTCACCGGCGCCCGGATCATGCCGGGGGTGCACCCACTGGCCGATCTTGCACCGCGGGATGTGGTGTCCCTGGCCATCACCCGGCGACTGGCGCAGTCACCCGGCGGAGTCTCCGACCACGTGTACCTCGACGCCACCGGCATTCCGCCGGCCGTCTTCGCGAGCCGCTTCCCGACCGTCTCCCAGGCTTGTCGGGCCGCCGGGGTCGATCCGAACACCCAGCCGATCCCGGTCGCGCCGGCCGCCCACTACCACTGCGGCGGCATCGTCACCGATCTCGACGGCCGCACCACCGTGGCGGGCCTGTACGCCGTCGGCGAGGTGGCCCGCACCGGCCTGCACGGCGCCAATCGGTTGGCCTCGAACTCCCTGCTGGAGGGACTTGTGCTGGGGGAGCGGGCCGCCCTGGCGATCCGCGCGGACCAGGAGCCGCGGTCCTCGGCGGACGTGCTCCTACCGCAACCTTCGACGGCGGTCCCGGAAGGTCGAGCGCCGCTGCAGTCGGCGATGAGCGCCTGGGCCGGGATCGGCCGGGACTTCGCCGGCCTGGACCGGATCCGGAAGTTGGCTCGGCCCGCACCCGGTGCCGCCGCCCCGGCGGCCGCCCGGGACACCGTCGAGGCCGCCAACCTGGCGCTGGCGGCCGAGGCCCTGGTGACGGCGGCCGAAACGCGGACGGAATCCCGCGGCTGCCACGTCAGGACCGACTTCAGCGAGCCCAGCGCAAGCTGGGCCCGGTCGGTGGTCCTCCGTACCGTCGACGGCGAGCTGATCAGCTCGGCGCACGACCTGCGTGCCGAGCGGGTGCCGGTGTGACGACCTCCCGGCTGCGGGTTGACCCGCACCTCTGGAGCGCCCGGACCCTTGATGCGTTGGCCGCCTGCGGCCTGGACCACCGACAGGTGGCTGCGGTGATCCAGCGGGCGCTGGCCGAGGACCTGGCCGACGGGCCGGACGTCACCACGATGGCGACGGTGCCCGCCGACCAGGTGGCGCAGGCGGCGGTGACACCGCGGCAGGCCGGTGTGCTGGCCGGCGGGGCGGTCGCGGTCGCGGTTTTCGACACCGTGCTCGGCGCGGACCTGACGGTGGTCTCGGTGTCTGCGGACGGCACCCACCTGGTGCCCGGGCGTACCGGCGCTGGTCCTGCGCGGGCAGGTCCGCGGGTTGCTGACGGCGGAACGCACCGCGCTGAACCTGCTCACCCACCTGTCCGGCGTTGCCTCGGCCACGAAGCTGTGGGTGGACGCCGTTGCCGGGACCGGCGCCCGGATCCGCGACACCCGCAAGACCCTGCCCGGGCTGCGGGCCCTGGAGAAGTACGCGGTCCGCTGCGGCGGTGGGGTCAACCACCGGATGAGCCTGGGTGACGCCGCGCTGATCAAGGACAACCACGTCGCGGCGGCCGGCTCGGTGGCCGCTGCTGTCCGCGCGGTGCGCCGGCTGGCCCCGGACATCGCCCTCGAGGTCGAGGTGGACACGCTGGAGCAGCTGGACGAGGCGCTCGCCGTCGGGGCCACCCTGGTGCTGCTGGACAACTTCGACCTGACCGATACCGCGGCGGCCGTCAGGCGGGTGCGGAGCGGGCATCCGGGCGTGCGTCTGGAGGCCTCCGGTGGACTCACCCTGGACCGAGCGGCGGCGGTTGCCGCCACCGGCGTCGACTTCCTCGCCGTTGGCGCCCTGACCCATTCCGCGCCGATCATCGACCTCGGTGTTGATCTCAGCGTCCCCACCGGGTCCGCGGTCGGGACCGATCCACTGTCCGGAGTTGCGGCCGGGACAACCGGCGGCACACTGGCCAGATGAGCGCACGGGCACCGCTACGGATCGCCGCCGTGCAATGCACGGCCGCACCTGCCGATGTGGCCGGCAACGCGGTGGAGCACGGTCGGTGGATCGGCGAAGCGGCCACCGGCGGAGCGCAGGTCGTGCTGTTCCCGGAGCTGTCCGTCACCGGGTACGAACCGGACCTGATCGACCTGCACGGACTGTCCGTCAGCCCCGACGACACCCGACTCGACCCGATCCGACGGGCCTGCCGGGACCATGGGGTGCGGGCGTTGATCGGGGCGCCGGTGCCCGGTGACGACGGCGGAATACCGCGGATAGCTGTGCTGCTGGCTGATCCGGCCGGCCGGATCAGCGAGGTGTACGCGAAACGCTTCCTGGACCCGTCGGAGACCGGCATCTTCTCGGCGGGATCGGGCGACACGGTGTTGGACGTCGCGGGCTGGCGGCTCGCGCTCGCGGTCTGCTACGAGGCGAGTCTGCCGGAACACGCCAGGGGCCTTGCCCGGCTGGGCGCGGACGCGTATCTGGTGAGTGCGTTGTACCGGCTGGGCGCCTGGGACCGCATGGAGGCACAGCTGAAAGCCGCTGCAGCCGAGGGTCTCTGGGCCATCGTCGCCCAGTACAGCGGTGCCACCGGGATCGGCCCGGCGTGCGGTGGCAGCGGCGCGTGGGCCCCGGGTGGGCGGGAGATCGCGCGGCTCGGAACCTCGCCCGGGCTGGTGTACGCCGACCTGACCGGACCGGTCGGCTGATCTCCGGCACCGGCCACCTACCCTGGAGGGGTTCAGTTCCCCGTCCACCGGAAGGCCCCATGCTGCAGCGGATCGATCTCAGGGCCGGTCTCGGCGATGTGCGTTCGGTGCTGCCGCGCGCCGCGTCCGACGCGACCTCCGCGACGGATGCGGTGCTGCCGATCATCGCCGATGTCGAGGCCAGGGGCGCCGATGCGGTGATGGACGCCACCGAGAAGTTCGACGGGGTCCGCCCACCGTCGCTGCGGGTGCCGATCGAGGTGCTCTCTGCGGCGCTCTCCGGCCTGGACCCGGCGCTGCGCGCTGCCTTGCTCGAATCGATGGAGCGCGCCCGCCGGGGACACCTCGCCCAACTGCCGGCCGAGGTCGAGACGCACATCACGCCCGGTGGCACGGTCACCCAGCGCTGGATCCCGGTGCGCCGGGTGGGCCTGTACGTGCCGGGCGGTCGTGCGCTGTACCCGTCGACCGTGGTGATGAACGTGGTTCCCGCCCAGGTGGCCGGCGTGCCGCAGATCGCGGTCACCTCGCCGGCGCAACCCTCCAACGGCGGCTGGCCGGACCCCGGAGTGCTGGCGGCGTGCGCCCTGCTGGGCGTCGACGAGGTGTATGCCGCAGGCGGCGCGCAGGGCATCGCGTTGCTCGGCCTCGGCTCCAAGACCGACCCGCAGGTCGAACCGGTCGACGTGCTCACCGGTCCGGGGAACATCTACGTCACGGCGGCCAAGCGGTTGCTGCGCGGTCGGGTGGCCATCGACTCCGAGGCCGGCCCCACCGAGATCCTGGTGATAGCAGACGATTCCGCTGACCCGGTGCACGTCGCGATGGATCTGATCTCGCAGGCCGAGCACGACCCGCTGGCCTGCTCGGTGCTCATCACCACCTCGGCCGAGCTGGCCGACGCGGTGGATACCGAGTTGGAGCAACGGGTTCCGCGCACCCGGCATGCCGACCGGGTTCGGCAGGCGCTCACCGGCCGGCAGTCCGGAATCCTGCTGGTCGCCTCGATCGACGACGCGGTCGCGGTGGCCGACGGGTACGCGGCCGAACATCTGGAGATCCAGACCGTCGACGCCCGCGAGGTCGCTCGGCGGATCCGCAATGCCGGCGCGATCTTCGTCGGGCCATGGTCGCCGGTGTCGCTCGGTGATTATTGCGCCGGGTCGAACCACGTGTTGCCGACGGCCGGGCACGCACGGTTCTCGTCGGGTCTGAACACCACCACCTTTTTGCGGTCCGTGCAGCTGGTCGAGTACTCCGAGAGCGCGCTGGCCGTCGTCACGCCGTCGGTGCTCGCCTTCGCGCAGGCGGAAAACCTGCCCGCGCACGGCGAGGCGGTCGCCGCCCGCTTCGACATCCCGGCGGAGATCTGATGACCGACACCACGATCGCGGGACGACGGGTGCCCGGCGCCGCGGTGCAGCTGGCCGATCTACCGCTGCGCGAGGACCTGGTCGGCCGTCGGCCGTACGGGGCGCCGCAACTCGACGTTCCGGTTCAGGTGAACACCAACGAGAATCCGTACCCGCCGTCGGCGGCGCTGCTCGCCGACCTCGCCGCCTCGGTGGCGGCCGCGGCCGGATCGCTCAATCGGTATCCGGACCGCGACGCCGTCGAGCTGCGCGCCGGGCTCGCGGACTATCTGGCGCGGTCGACGGGGGTGCCGCTGACGGCGGCGAACGTGTGGGCCGCCAACGGGTCCAACGAGATCCTGCTGCAGCTGCTGCAGGCCTTCGGCGGCCCCGGACGTCGCGCCCTCGGCTTCGAACCGTCGTACTCGATGCACCCGATCATCGCGTCCGGCACCCGCACGGAGTGGCTGCCGTGTCCGCGCCGCACGGACTTCTCGGTGGATGTGCCCGCTGCGGCCGCCCTGATCGCGCAGCACCGGCCGGACGTGGTGTTCCTGACCACACCGAACAATCCGACGGGCGGCACGCTGACCCTCGACGACATCCGGACCCTGGTCGCTGCGGCTCCGGGCGTCGTTGTCGTCGACGAGGCGTACGCGGAGTTCTCCGGGGCGCCCAGTGCGGTGAACCTGATCGACGAGTTTCCGGCCCGGATCGTCGTGGTGCGCACCATGTCCAAGGCGTTCGCCTTCGCCGGCGGCCGGCTCGGATATCTCGCCGCGGCACCGGCAGTGATCGATGCGCTGCTGCTGGTGCGGCTGCCCTACCACCTCTCGGTGCTCACCCAGGCGGCTGCGAGCGCGGCGTTGCGGCATGCCGATGACACCCTCGGTACCGTTGCCCGGCTCGTGGACGAGCGCCGCCGGGTTGCCGGAGTCCTCGCGCACCAGGGTTTCTCGGTGATCGATTCGGCCGCCAACTTCATCCTCTTCGGTCCGTTCGCGGATGCGCCGGCCGGTTGGCAGGACTTCCTGGACCGCGGTGTGCTGCTGCGGGACGTCGGCATCTCGGGCCACCTGCGGGTGACCATCGGTACCGACACCGAGAACGACGCGTTCCTGCGGGTCAGCGAGCAGCTCGCCCAGCTACCCGGCACCCTGGAGACCGTATCCGGCGCCACCGCCCCCGAGGAGACCCGATGACTGGCCGCACGGCGCGGATCGAACGCACCACCAGCGAGTCCTCGGTGCTCGTCGAGGTCGACCTGGACGGCACCGGCGATGTCGAGATCTCCACGGGTGTGAGGTTTTTCGACCACATGCTGACCGCGTTCGGAGTGCACGGGTCGTTCGACCTGGCGGTCAGATCCACCGGCGACGTCGACATCGACGCCCACCACACGGTGGAGGACACCGCCATCGTTCTGGGCCAGGCGATCGGCACGGCGCTGGGGGACAAGGCCGGCATCCGGCGGTTCGGTGACGCCTTCATCCCGATGGACGAGACCCTCGCGCACGCCGCGGTCGACGTGTCCGGCCGACCGTTCTCGGTGCACACCGGGGAACCGGATGCGGTGCTGGCGTTCGTCGTCGGTGGCAACTACCCGGTGGTGCTCAACCGGCACGTGTTCGACTCGCTGGCGTTCCACGCCCGGATCGCGCTGCACGTGCGGGTGCTCTACGGCCGCGACCCGCACCACATCTGCGAGGCGCAGTACAAGGCGGTGGCGAGGGCGCTGCGGCAGGCCGTCGAACCGGACCCGCGGGTGACGGGCATTCCGTCGACCAAGGGCGTGCTGTGACGTGGCTCGCCGTCCTCCTGATCGGGCTCGGCGGGTTCCTGATCGGCGGCGTCGCCGCACTGTGGAACACGGCGAGGGCGGGCGCGGTGGTGTGCGCGGTGCTGGCTGCCGCCGCGATCGCCGGCGGCGTGCTGTGGTTGATCGGATGATCTGCGCTACTGCACTTCTCGCGGCAGCCTCGGGTGGTCGCGGGTGAGCCGGGTGGTGGTGCTGGACTACGGGTCGGGCAACCTCGCGTCCGCGGAACGGGCACTTCGGCGGACCGGGGCCGACGTCGAGGTGACGGCGGATTTCGACGCCGCGCTGAACGCCGACGGGCTGGTGGTGCCCGGCGTCGGCGCCTACGCGGCAGTGATGGCGGGTCTGGTCGGAGTCCGCGGCGACCGGATCATCGGTCGGCGGCTGGCCGGATCCCGTCCCGTGCTGGGAATCTGCGTCGGCATGCAGGTGCTGTTCGAGCGGGGGGTGGAACACGGCGTCGAGTCGGCGGGGGTCGGCGAGTGGCCGGGCACCGTTGAGCGGCTGCAGGCGCCGGTGGTGCCGCACATGGGTTGGAACACGGTGCAGCCGGGCGCGGGCAGCCGGCTCTTCGCCGACCTCGATCCCGACACCCGGTTCTACTTCGTGCACTCCTACGCGGCCCGCCGGTGGGAGCTCGAGGTTTACGACCCGTTCCCGCAGCCCTCGGTGACCTGGGCCGAGCACGGTGGCGACCGGTTCGTCGCCGCGGTGGAGAACGGCCCGCTGACCGCTACCCAGTTCCACCCCGAGAAGTCCGGCGACGCCGGCGCCGAACTGCTACGGCGATGGGTCGCGGTTCTCTAGTCGAGGCTGTCCCGCCGCCCGTCATCTCTGCTGCACCCGCCCGCGTCGGCTGCTCCACCCGCCCGCGTCGGCTGCTCCACCCGCCCGTCATCGCTGATCATCTGGCTCGGTTTCCGGGACGAACCGGACAGGATCGAGCCAAAGGGTCAGCGATCATGTGACATCGCTGACCGGATGGTCCGTGTGGGCGACGTGGCCCTTGTCGGGACGCCCGGATCAGCCGGCGGTGGGGGGCGACGTGGCCCGTCGGGACGCCCGGATCAGTTGGCGGTAGGAGCGATCGGCGCCGACATCGCCCAACGGATCACCGACGTCGCCGCGTTGCCCACCGGCAGGTTGACCCACCGTTCGGTCAGCGGCAGGTGTGGCAGTCGCAGCGGACGGCGGGCCCAGCCGGGGAGCAGCGCGACGGCAGCGCCGGCCAGTGCGGTGTACCCCGGTCGGGCGGCCAGCGGCAGCGGGGGATTGAGCAGCAGGAACCGGGCGGCCTCCCGTGCCTGCGGGGTGCCGGCCAGTTCAGGTCGGTAGCCGGCGATCCGGTGATGCAGTTCGGCGACCGTGCCCGGGGCATCGATGACGCCGAGCCGGGTTGCCACGATCCCGGTCTGGGCCACGTACCGATCGGCTTCGGAAGCGCTCAACGGCTCGGCGGCGAACCGTTGGTAGCTGCGCAGGAAACTGTCGATCTCGGTGATGTGCACCCACTCCAGCAGGTGCGGGTCGCTGGCCGCATAGGGGCGGCCGTCGACAGCGGTGCCGCGGACCGTCTCGTGGATCCGGCGGATCCGGTCGACCATGCGCTCGGCATCGGCCACCGTCCCGTAGGTGGTGGTGGCGAGGAAGTGGCTGGTCCGTTGCAGCCGCCCCCAGGGGTCACCTTTGTAGCCGGAGTGCGCGGCCACCCCGGCCATCGCCAGTGGATGCAGTGACTGCAGCAGCAGCGCTCGGATCCCGCCGACGAACATCGAGGCGTCCGCGTGCACCCGCCAGATCGGATCGGTCTCGGCGAACCACCGTTCGCCGGGGGAGTCCCAGATCCGCTTGGCGATCTTCGGCCCGTTCGGTCCGGCGACCCGGTCGCGTAGGGCACCGGCGAGTCGACGCCGGATCCACGGAGCCACCTCCGGCAGGTTCGCGAGCGGGTGCGGGGTCATGGCTCCAGTATGGCTCGACAGTGTCCGGGGTAGGCCGTAGTATCGAACACGTGTACGAGACAACCGTTACCCGATCCGAGCCGGCTGATCGCGAACGGGTACTGGCCGACCTGCGACGCCGGGTTGCCGGGATGACGGCAGGGCCGATCGGCGCGCCGATGAGGCCGGATGTCATCACCTTTTCCCAGGTGGTAGCCGCTCCAGATGTGGTACTGCCGAGCACATCGGCGGAGCCGGAGTTCGCGGACGGTCGCTCAGGTGGGGTGCTCGCGGTTGCCGATGCGTTGGCAGAGTTGCTGCCCAAGGGCGGCCTGCCACGGGGTGGTGTGGTCAGCCTCACCGGCGACGGCGGCGTCACCAGCCTGCTCTTCGGCCTGCTGGCCGGACCTGCCCAGCCCTGGTCGGCCCTGGTCGGCTTGCCAGGGCTCGGGTTGCTGGCAGCAGCTGAGCTCGGTGTCGACCTGGCGAAGGTGGTGGTGGTTCCCGATCCAGGACCGGACGTGCTGCAGATCCTGTCGATCCTGGCCGACGGGGTGGACCTGATCGCGGTCGCCGCCCCGGCCGGTCCGCTCGCGGCACCCGGCCGGCTCCGGGTGCTGCTCGGTCGGCTACGGCAGCGCGGTGCGGTGCTGCTGGTCGCCGGCACCTGGCCAGGGGCGGACCTGGTGCTGACCACCAGGATGGGCGACTGGGAGGGCCTCGGTGCCGGGCATGGCCGGTTGCGGGATCGCACACTGGAGGTGCAGGTGTCCGGCCGCGGCGCCGCAGGTCGGCATCGGAATGGTGTGCTGCTGCTGCACGGTGTCGGTACCGGGGTAGCGCTGCGTTCCGACCGGCAGCGGGATTCCGACCGTTCCACCGAGCTGATCGCCGATGCCGGCTGACCGTCGGGCTGTCAGCCCGCCGCCCGCGTACTCGGGTGCCGTGGTCAGTGGCCGACGCTCACGCCGCGGGCTTCTGGCGGGTCGCGACCACTCGTTGCACCGTCCCCGAGGAGTCGGTGATCAGGCCGCGGAGTCCGGTGCCGAGGTCTCCCGAGACCAACACCTCCTCGAACCGCGTCATCCGGCGCGCGAGTTCGCCGCGACGCACCTCGGCGACGAAGGGCTTGGCTGTGTGGCGTTTCGTGTACCCGGGGTGCAGGTAGTCGCGTGGGTCGAGCTGCGCTGACGCGCCATCGACCAGACGGATCCGGAAACCGGCGACCTTCAGGTGCCGCAGCGCGACATGCTCCTCGACGTCGCCGATGATCAGGGTGATCGACGGATCGGCAAGCCCGATCGTCGCAATCGCCAGCAGCAACTCCAGAGTGACCCGTAACCGCAACGTCCGATCGCGTCAGCGATCGCCGGTGGACGAACCGCCGGAGCTCACGGACCTGTGCGGACGTCTTGTCGGCGGCAAGCCCGCCGAGAAGATCTATCCCATAGGCCTGCTCCACCGGAAAGGCGGACCGGGTGATGTCGCCGAGCCGACGCGGGACACCGTCGGGTGATCCGGTCAGACTCAGGCAACCGAGGATCGTCCCCTCCGATGAGAGCGTCACCACGTGGATGTCGTCGTCCCGAAGATTCGACGTTGGCTCGCAGAACATCCCGCCCGCGGCAATGGCATCCTCGCACACCCAGCCGAGCGCCAGATACTGGGCCAGGCGGAATCCCTGGATTCCCAACAGATAGCGCTCCGGCAGCTGGTCGGTGCGGAAGCCCAGCGTCACCGGGCCGGAGGATCTGCGCCGCTGATAGACCGCCCGGTCGGGACCGGTCCGCAGCAGTTGACGGAAGTTCAGACCGTCGTGCAGCGCAAGAATGTCCTCGGCGTAGCGCCGATGTCGCTGCACGCGGTCGTGTGTGCACATCTGGGTCTCCTGTCGGGGTGGCGGTGGACATCGTCAACGCGAGCACCCGCCCTATGTCTGCAGCATGCCCGGATCGAGACGCAAGGCGGCGCGGGCGATCTCGTGGTTGGCAGGACCGACGTGAGTACCGGGGTGCGAGGCGGATGATCCGAGATCGGGACCGGCGGCCGACGGCTCGTCGGCGAGGCGCGCAGCCCGCAGGTAGCGGCCCCGGGACTCCAGGAGATCGGCAGCCGAGTCGGCACGATCGCCGCTTGCGGAGCGGGCGATTCCGGTCGACATCGCCGCATCGAAGATGCGTGCGATGTCGTTGCGTACGGACAGCAAGGGCGGGCCGCCGCCGAACCCGCCGATGATGTTCTCCTCGGGGACGGCGACATCATCGAATTCGACGGCAGCGCAGAGCGGCCTGCCGCCGCGACGGCCGCGAGCGCCGCGCCGCGCCGTGACCACCAGACCGGCGCTGTTCATCGGTACCGCCACGCAGGTCAGCGAGGCCGACCCGGCGATCGGTCGGTGGCCGACGAAGACGGTCGCGAAACGCGCTAGAGCCGCATTGACCAGGGGTCCGAGCGACCCGTTGATCAGCAGGAACTCGCCGGCGGACCGCGCGGTCAGGGTACCGGGTACCGGCATCATGGCGTACGGCGTGCGTGGCTCAGGATCCGGCCAGGCGGTTGTGGGGGGACCGCAGGCGAGAGTCGCCTCGTCGCCGGAGAACCACGGCAGGAACCGGGCCTGGAGCTGGGGAGCCGCAGACCGCACCAGCGACAGCTGCGCGAGCATCGACGTCGCGAACACCGTGGCGGCGTCAGCGGACTCGGCGGCGATCTCCTCCAGAGCGACGGCCGCGCCGAGTAGTCCCAGGCCGAGGCCGCCGAAGGTCCGGGGCACCAGTATTCTCAGCAGGCCGGCGTCATGCCCGGCCTGAACGACCCGCCGGTCGACGGAGACCGGCTGGGTCGGCAACGGCTCCGGTCTTCGGTCGGAGTTCGTCCTGGGCGAACCGGCGGGCCTTGGCACCGATCGCCGCGACGCCGTCGGGAAGAACCTGCCGATCCGGCCACTCATCCGAGGTGCGCACACTTGAAGGCGACACGCTGTTTTCCTTCCCCGCGGAGACGGCACGAAACCGTCGCAGGGTCACCCAGACCCTGCTCCCGGGTACGCGGGGAGGCCGCAATCGGTTCGTGGCCGGGGACGACGACCGCCCCTGAGGCTTCCCGCAGGCTCAGGGGCCGAGGTGCTCCACGGCGAGGAACCGGGGCACCACCATCCGCCAGGCGTCGTGGACGATCTCCCGTAATTCGTCGACGTCGAGGGCCTCCAGGCGGGCCTGCACCCAGTGGTAGCGCTCGTCGGAGCGGTCGGGCATCAGAAACTTCGTCGGATCCGACGCCACCAGGGCGATCCGCTCCTCCTTCGAGTAGCCGAAACCCATGATGGTCTCGTCCCGGGACAGCGCGAGGTAGACGATGCCGCGAACCCGGTACTTGAGCCGGTCCCGGACGTAGACCTCCTCGGAGCGCGGCAACGGCCGCGCCAGCGCCCGGACATCGGAGACAGTGGCCATGTCCGACCGTAGCGTCAACGTCTCACGCTCCGAGGTCATGGACAACGCGGTGCCCGCGCTCACCGCGCGCGACCATCTGCCGCCCGCGTCATCCTGCGCCGATGCACACACGTCAGAAACTCGGAGCGTCACAAAATGCGGTAGTGGACACGCGGAACTATCATCCCAACGGGTGATGGCGCACAGTTCTCGGAGCAACGATTGCGGAGAGTGAGCTCTCCTTCGAACGCGGGGGGTGAATGAGTGTCGGACTTGGACGAAACACCGGCGACCGAGACAGTCGTCGCCGGGGAAGGACAGTCCTCATCGTCAGGCTGGCCAGCCACCGATGCCGTTGACCCATTCCTATGACGCTGTCGACTTTCTCGACGATCCGGAGTGTCTGTCCACCTCGGGATCAGTCCGTTCCTTGAGCGCGGTGACCGCGGCCCACCTTTCTGGCAGGTTTCCGCTGGTGTCCCCCATGGGCGCGATGACCCACTGCAGTGGCGTGTCGCCGGCGCGATACCTGTTTCTGACCGACGGAGGGTTGGTCGACAACACCGGAATTCATGCCTTGACCCAGGTGTGGGACGAGCTCGAACCGCTGGTGACCTCCGAGAATGCGAAGTCCGGATCCGCTCTGTGCGGTAACGATCGAAAACTCGACTGCGTCAGTCGTGTCGTGCCGTACGTCGTCAGCATCGATCATCACCCGAATCCCGTCGCCCAGAGCGCTTCGGAGCCACGAAAGGTCAACGAAATGCCAGGGCCGTTGCTGTCCGCATTGTCCAGTCCTTTGATGACAGAGCGTGCTGCCGAGCGTTCCAATGACGAGAGCCTGTTCGACGATATTACGACCGCAACTATTGCCTCGCGCTCCTGGCGAGGCTATGTCCCGGCCGTGCAATCTCCGCAACGATGGTCGCCTACCGCGACCCCGAGCATGACAGCCCCACTCGGATGGCTGCTGTCCACTGCATCGATTGCACAGCTCGACAAGGACCTGGTCGATCTTCAACAGGATCGACAACTTGAAGCGCTCACCGCATTGGTCCACTGTAAGGAGTCCGACAGTGCTTCTCCGTGTCGTTGACAGCTGCGCGTGCCTTCGGCCGCCGTCAACGAGTCGCCTTCGGTGCGCGGCAACCCCCGCTGTCGGCCGGGTCTCGGAGACAGGTGCCATGGTCCGACCGTGGCGTCGGGTCGGTCAGCCCCATCCGACCGCCCACCGGTGAACCCTTGGACCGGCCACGGGGCAACCCGGAACTGGGGCAGCGAGCAGATCGCCGGCTCTGGACCACGGCGGGCCAGGAAATCCGTAGCCGTTCAGGTTGATGGTGCTGGGCCCGTCATGAAGCGGCCCTCTGGGTATGCCGGACGATCGCCGTCGCGGCGGCCGACCAAGCCGCCGGGGTGTAGACGTGACCCGTGTCGGCCAGCATCTCCAGTGCGGCGCCGGGGATCTCGGCGGCCAGCGCGTCGGCGTGGGCAGGCTGGAAGAGCGGATCGGAGTCGCCGTGCAGCACCAGGGTCGGCGCCGTCACGGTGGGCAGCCGGTCGCGCCATGCCCCGGCCCCCTCCACCAGCATGTGGTTCCGGCCGCTCGCAGCGGCCGTGGGTGCCCTGTCGTATTCCTCGGCGACCAGGCCGGCGATGTAGCTCTCGTCGAACGCCCCCCGGCCGGCCAGGGCCCGGCTGTAGGCGAGCGTGGTCGCCAGCACCGCAGCCCGGTCGGCGGGGTCCGGCTCCTGCGCGGTCACGAAGAACGACGCCAACTCGTCGCTGATCGGCGGCAGGCCGCCGTCACCCGGGCCGGTCGCGCTGGTCGACATCAGGGTCAGGGTCAACACCCGGTCGGGACGGTCGACGGCGATCAGTTGGGCGAACGCCCCACCCATCGACACGCCGACGACGTGTGCCCGATGCAGACCGAGGTGGTCGAGGAGCGCGACGGCGTCCTCGATCAGGTCCAGCCCGGTGTACCCCGGGTGGCCGGGCGGGTAGAGCTCCGACCGACCGGTGTCCCGATGGTCGTACCGGATGACGAAACGGCCTGCGGCAGCGACTGTCTCGCAGAAGGCCCGATCCCACCAGACCATCGATGAGGCGTTTCCGCCGATCAGCAGGACCGCATCGTCGTCAGGATCACCGAAGGTCTGGTAGCAGATCCGGGTGCCGTTGATGTCGGCGATGACCTCCGGGGCCGGCGCGGTCATGCGGCGCTGTCGACGCGGTAGAGCGTGTGGGTGGCCCACCGGGATTCGAGGACCCGCGCCCGGGTCAGCGCGATCGGCGCGGGAAGCTCTGCGAAGAGTCGCCGCCCGGCACCGAGGAGCACCGGCGAGACGGTCAGCTCGATCTCGTCGACCAGGCCGGCGGCCAGGTATTGCTGCGCGACGTCCGCGCCGCCCATCAGGAAGACGGGCCGGTCGGCGGCCGCGGCCTTCGCCGCGGCCAGCGCCGCGTGGATCCCCTCGGTGACGAAGGTGAAACCGGGGTAGCGCCGGGCGGCATCATCGGCAACGGAGTGGCTGACGACGAACGACGGCAGGCCGAACATCGCCTGGCCTCCCCAGCCGTCGGCGATGTCGAACACGTTGCGCCCCATCAGGATCGCGCCGGCGTCGGCGATCCCTTCGGCCATCACCCTTCGATCGACGGGGTCGGCATCCACCCCGGGCGCGTTGTCGGGTTCGTCGTCGTAGGACCACCTGCGACCGAACACCCAGTAGTGCAATGCTTCACCGTGATCACCCAGCCCACGGCCGGGACGGTCGTGCGGGCCGGCGACGAAGCCGTCGACCGAGGTGGTGATGCCGAGCCTGAGGATCCCCATGCCGCTCACCTCACCCGGCCTGCAGTGCTGACGGGTCCATGTAGATGACTTCCCAATGGTGGCCATCGATATCGAGAAAGCTCCCGCCGTACATCGGTCCGTCGTCGATGGTGTCGCCGGCGGGGCTGCCACCGGCGGACAGCGCTGCACTCACCAGGGTATCGACGTCCTCGCGGCTTTCCGCGGAGATCGCGACCGTCACCTCGGTCGTCGAAGTGTCGGCCACGGGCTTGGTGGCGAATGTGCCGAAGAAGTCCCGAACCAGGAACATCGCGTACGCCTCGTCCCCGATCACCATGCAGGTGGCCTTCTCGTCGGTGAACTGCGGGTTGAAGGTGAATCCGAGCGCAGTGAAGAAGGCGACCGTCTTGTCGAGGTCGGCGACGGGCAGGTTGACGAAGATCTGGCGGGACATGGCGGACCTTCCGGTAGCACGGGTCGTGTCGCCGGTGCAGACCGGAGAGCTCCGGAAAAGTCATCGGGCCGGCCTCGATGATTAACCCGACGTGGGGGAGTCTGTATCCATAGCAAGCGGGATCCATAGCAAGCGGGCGAGACGAGCCAGGAGGCGCGATGAACCAGCCGGCGCAGGTGCTGGACCAGGACTTTCCGCAGGTCACCGACAGGTACCGGCGGGAGTTGTTCGCGCACTGCTACCGGATGACCGGGTCCGTGCACGACGCTGAGGACCTGGTGCAGGAGACGTATCTGCGAGCTTGGAAGGCGTACCACTCGTTCGAACACCGGTCGTCGGTCCGCACCTGGCTGTACCGGATCGCCACGAACACCTGCCTGACGGCCCTCGAGGGCCGCAACCGGCGGCCGCTACCGGTCGGCCTGGGCGGACCGGGCTCGGTTGCCGGCGATCCCCTGGAGGAGCGTCCCGAGGTTCCCTGGTTGGAACCGGTGCCCGATGCCATGGTCGGGAGTGATCACGCGGATCCGGCGGATGTGGTGGTGTCCAAGGACGGCATCCGACTCGCGTTCATCGCTGCCCTGCAGTACCTGCCGGCCCGGCAGCGGGCGGTTCTGGTGCTGCGCGACGTGCTGCGGTGGTCAGCCGCCGAGGTCGCCGAGGCGCTCGAGACGTCGTCCGCGGCAGTGAACAGCCTGCTGCAGCGGGCGCACGCGCAGCTCGCGGAGGTCGGGCCGACCCTGGACAGTCCGGCTGCGCCGCTGACCGACGAGCAGGAGCAGCTGCTCGACCGGTACGTCACGGCGTTCTGGGAGAAGGACGTCGATACCCTGGTCAGCTTGTTCACCCGGGACGCGGTCTGGGAGATGCCGCCGTTCACCGGCTGGTACTGCGGTGCGGAGAACATCGGGCGGCTGATCGACACCCAGTGCCCCGGCGGTCGTCACGAGATGCGGATGGTGGCCACCAGCGCCAACGGCCAACCGGCCTATGGCCTGTACATGCGCAAGGGCGACGGCGACTACCTGCCGTTCCAGCTGCAGGTGGTGGACCTCGGGCCGGACGGCGTGCGCCATGTCGCCGCGTTCTTCGACCTGTCGCTGTTCGAGACCTTCGGGCTGCCGCCGGCGCTGCCGGCCGACCGTCGGGGCTGACGGCGACGCCGTGGCACCGGCCGGCCCGTCGTCGGCGGCCCTGCTCGGGGCGGTCGCCCAGCTGGAGCGATCCATCGCCTACACCCGGACCAGCCTGCAGCTGGTGACCCCGGAGCTGCTGACGCGTCCGACGCCCTGCCTGCGGTGGAACCTGGGTGCGCTGCTGGTGCACATGTACGACTCGTTGTCAGCCATGCAGGAGGCTGCCGACGTCGGCCGGATCGAGCTGGTGCCCGTCGGCCCGCCGGGTATCCCGATCGTGAACGCCCTGCAGGACAAGGCCTGCGCTCTGCTGGGCGCCTGGATGCACCAGGATCGGGAACAGATCGGGGTCTCCGACGCGGCGGCCGGCGCCGGGTTGTTGGCCGGAGCCGGTGCGCTCGAGATCACCGTGCACGGTTGGGACGTCGCCAGGGCCTGCGGTGTCGACCGGCCGATCCCGGAGGAGTTCGCCGCCGAGCTGCTGGAGCTGGCGCCGTCGGTCGCCAGTGCTGCGGACCGGCCGAGCAGGTTCGGTCCCCGGGTGGTGGTGGCACCGGCAGCGTCGGTGAGCGACCGGTTGGTGGCGTTCCTCGGCCGCACTCCTTGAGCCTGTCCGTCGGGGGTACCGACTGTCCGACCCGCGATCTATCATCGAACACAGGTTCGATGGCGGGAGTGCGATGGTGGGTGCGGTGCCGGGCGGCTGGGCGCGGGCACTGGTGGTCTGGTGCCCGGACTGGCCCGCGGTCGCGGCCGCCCGCCAGGCGCGGAAGCCCGCGTCCGGCCCGGTGGCGGTGTTCCATGCGAACCGGGTGCAGGCCTGCACCGAGGCGGCCAGGGCCGAAGGCATCCGGATCGGGATGCGGCGCCGGGACGCCCAGTCCCGGTGCCCCGACCTGCTGGTACTGCCGGCCGATCCGGATTCCGACGGGCGGATGTTCGAGGTGGTGGCCGCGGCAGTTGAGGCGGTGGCTCCTGGCATCGAGGTGCTCCGCCCGGGCATGGTGGCCTGCGCGGCCCGTGGGCCGGTGCGCTATTTCGGATCGGAGGAAGCAGCCGCCGAGCGGATCGTCGATGCGGTCGAGGCGCTGGATGTCGAGTGCCGGATCGGCATCGCGGACGTGCTGCCGGTCGCGGTGCTGGCGGCCCGGCAGGGCGTTCTGGTCCCGCCCGGCGGATCGGCGGCGTTCTGTGCTGGGCTGCCGGTTGTCGAGCTCGCCAGGGATCCCGCGCTCGCCCCGCCGGACCGGGTCGATCTCGTCGACCTGCTGATCCGGCTCGGCATCACCACGGCGGGGTCGTTCGCCGCGCTCCCCGAGGAGCGGGTGGCCACCCGGTTCGGAGCGGACGCGGTGGTCGCGCACCGGCTGGCCCGCGGGTTGGCCGACCGGAGCGTGTACCGCCGGACGATCCCGGAGGACCTGACGATCGAGCAGGTCTGCGATCCACCGCTGGAGCGGGTGGATACCGCCGCCTTCCTGGCGCGGGCGTTGGCCGAACGGTTCCACGCCCGGCTCGCCGACGCCGGGCTGGCCTGCACCCGGCTGGCGATCAGCGCACGTACCGAGCGCGGCGCGGAGTTGTCCCGGATCTGGCGGTGTGCCCGGCCGCTGACGCCGGAGGACACGGCCGACCGGTTGCGCTGGCAGCTGGACGGCTGGCTCACCGCGGCGCTCCGACGGCCTGCCGGCCGGACCGGACCGGTGGCCAGGGATCCGCACTCCGGCGAGGAGTTGGCCCAGTCCGGTCCCGGCGCGATCACCGTGTTGCGGCTGGAGCCGGTAGAGGCGATCGGTTCCGGGCTGGTCCAGTACGGGCTGTGGGGCTCCGATGGCCGGGACGACCAGCGGGCGGGCTGGGCGTTCGCCAGGGTGCAGGGGCTACTCGGCCCGGAATCGGTGTTGGCGCCGGTGCTCTCGGGTGGTCGCGGCCCCGCGGAACGGATCAGCCTGGTCCCTTGGGGCGACGAGCGGGTACCTGAACGCGACCCGTCGGCACCATGGCCGGGGGCGATCCCGGCGCCGACGCCGACCCGGCTGACCGACCCGGAGACCAGCAGGGTGCTGCTCACCGACGCCCGGGGGGCGCCGGTGACGGTGACCGCCCGCGGCCTGTTGTCCGCGCCGCCGGCGCTGGCCGCCCGTACCCCGATCGGTGATCGGGCGGTACAGGGCTGGGCAGGTCCGTGGCTGCTCGACGAACGATGGTGGGCGCCACCGGAACCGGGTGCCGCACCGGCGGATCCACGGGTCGCCCGGGTATCGGCGCCACCTCGGCGGGCGGCCCGGATGCAGGTGTTGCTGGTCGACGGTCCCGCACTGCTGGTCTGCTACGGACCCGCCGGGTGGCAGGTCGAAGGGGTGTACGACTGATGGGCTGGTCCAATCCGCCGGTGCCGTGGCAGGAGCTCGAGCGGGCGCTGTCCGGCAAACCGCCGCTGCCCGGTCGCGGACCCGGCGACGGTGGGTACGGTCGCGGACCCGGCGACGGTGGGTACGGTCGCGGACCCGGCGACGGTGAATACGGTCGCGGACCCGGCCGGCACGATGGTCCCCTGGTCGGCGGCGACGGCCGGATCGAGGAAGGCCCGGTGTCGCATCACCGGCAGCCGCCGCTGCTCGCCGGCCTGCCCGCCCGGCCCGAAACCACCGTGCCGTACGCGGAACTGCACTGCCACAGCGCGTTCTCGTTCCTGGACGGCGCCTCGACGCCGGAGGCGTTGGTGGCCGAGGCGCTGGCCCTCGGGCTGGACGCGCTGGCGCTCACCGACCACGACGGCTTCTACGGCGTCGTCCGGTTCGCCGAGGCTGCCCAAGGCACCGGGCTGCGCACCTTGTACGGCGCGGAGTTGTCTCTCGGCCTGCCCGAACCCCAGCTGGGGGTGCCCGATCCGGTCGGCGAACACCTGCTGGTGCTGGCCCGCGGGCAGGAGGGCTACCGACGGCTGTCCAGGCAGATCAGCCGGGCCCAGCTGGACGGTGGCGAGAAGGGCCGGCCGGTCTACGATCTCGATGCGCTGGCCGAAGCGGCGGACGGGCACTGGCTGATCCTCACCGGCTGTCGCAAGGGTGGCGTCCGGAAGGCGTTGGCCGCCAACGGCCCGGACGCCGCCCGCGCCGAGATCGTCACGTTGATCGATCGTTTCGGTCGCGACAATGTCGTCGTGGAGCTCTCAGTGCACCAGAGCCCCACCGACGACGAGGACAACGACGCGCTGGCCTCGCTGGCCACCGATCTCGGTCTGCCGGTGGTCGCCACCACCGGTGCGCACTACGCCACCCCCGGCACCGGTCGGCTGGGGGCGGCGATGGCCGCGGTACGTGCCCGCAGCAGTCTGGACGACGCGGACCCCTACCTCCCGGCCGGCGCCACCGGGTACCTGCGATCGGGAGCGGAGATGGCGGAGCTGTTCGCCCGGTATCCCACCGCGGTACCGACCGCGGCCCGGTTGGGAGCCGAGTGCGCGTTCGACCTGATGCTGGTGGCGCCGGAACTGCCGCCCTACGATGTGCCGCCCGGTGAGGACGAGAACAGCCATCTGCGCGCGCTGACCATGGCCGGTGCTGCGGTCCGCTACGGCACCCCGGAGGAGAACCCGGTGGCCTATGCGCAGATCGAGCACGAACTGGCGATCATCGCCGAGCTCAACTTTCCTGGCTACTTCCTGATCGTGCACGACATCGTCGCGTTCTGCCGGGACAACCACATTCTCTGCCAGGGAAGGGGTTCGGCCGCCAACTCGGCGGCCTGCTATGCCCTGGGCATCACCGCGGTGGATGCGGTGAAGTACGCACTGCTGTTCGAGCGGTTCCTGGCACCGGAGCGGGACGGGCCGCCCGACATCGACATCGACATCGAGTCCGACCAGCGGGAGTTGGTGATCCAGTACGTCTACGACACCTACGGTCGCGACTACGCGGCGCAGGTCGCCAACGTCAACACCTTCCGGCCGCGGATGGCGGTACGCGACATGGCCAAGGCGATGGGTCACTCACCCGGGCAGCAGGACGCCTACTCCAAACAGCTGGACGGCTGGACCCCGCTGGCCGCCCAGCGGGCCGCTGCGGAGGCCGGTGGGGACGGCATCGAGCATCCGATCCCGACCGAGGTGCTGGACCTGGCCGCGCAGATCCAGGACTACCCGCGGCATCTGGGCATCCACTCCGGCGGCATGGTGATCTGCGACCGGCCGGTGGCCGAGGTCTGCCCGGTGGAATGGGGGCGGATGCCGAACCGGTCGGTGCTGCAGTGGGACAAGGACGACTGCGCGGCCATCGGACTGGTCAAGTTCGACCTGCTGGGGCTGGGCATGCTCTCCGCGCTGCACTACGCCGTCGATCTGGTGGCTGAGCACGAGGGAATCACGGTGGATTTCGCAAAGCTGGATCTGGAGGAGCCTGCGGTCTACGAGATGCTCCGCCGGGCCGACTCGGTCGGTGTGTTCCAGGTCGAGTCCCGGGCGCAGATGGCCACCCTTCCCCGGTTGAAGCCCCGCACCTTCTACGACCTGGTGGTGGAGGTGGCACTGATCCGCCCAGGACCGATCCAGGGCAACTCGGTGCACCCGTATATCCGGCGCCGCAACGGGTTGGAGGAGGTCACCTACGACCATCCGGTGATGGAGCGGTCGCTGGCCAAGACGCTGGGCATCCCGCTGTTCCAGGAGCAGCTGATGCAGTTGGCCGTCGACGTCGCCGGTTTCGACGCCGGCGGGGCGGACCAGCTCCGTCGGGCCATGGGCGCGAAGCGGTCCACCGCGAAGATGGAGCAGCTGCGTGCCCGGCTCTACGACGGCATGCGCACCCTGCACGGCATCACCGGCCCTGCCGCCGACCGCATCTACGAGCGGCTGCTGGCCTTCGCCAACTTCGGCTTCGCCGAGTCGCACGCCCTGTCGTTCGCGGCGCTGGTCTTCTACTCGTCCTGGCTCAAACTGCACCATCCGGCCGCTTTCTGCGCGGCGCTGCTGCGGGCGCAGCCGATGGGTTTCTACTCACCGCAGTCGCTGGTGGCCGACGCCCGGCGGCACGGCGTCACCATCCGGCGTCCGGACATCAACACCTCTGGTGCGGAAGCGGATCTGGAGCCGGATGCGGACGGAAAGCCGGCCGTCCGGCTGGGTCTGGGCGGGGTACGCACCATCGGCACCGAGCTGGCCGAACGGATCGTGGCAGCCAGACCCGCCGGCGGCTATGCCGGGCTCGACCAGCTGACCAGGGCGGTCACCCTGACCACTGTGCAGGCCGAAGCGCTGGCCACCTCGGGAGCCCTCGATGCGCTCACCCGAGGAGCGTTGTCCGACGGTGTCGGCGGTCGGGACCGTCGGCGGGCACTGTGGGCGGCCGGAGCCGCCGCGGGCGAGCGGGCCGGGACGCTGCCCGGCACGGTGGTCGGCCTGGACGCCCCGGTGCTGCCGGGGATGACCGACATCGAGCTGACGGTGGCCGACGTCTGGGCCACCGGAATCTCGCCGACCCACTACCCGACGGAGTTCTCCCGCGACCGGTTGGCGGGGATGGGGGTGGTGCCGGCGGGGGAACTGGCCCGGGTCGAGCACGGCACCAGGGTGCTGGTGGCCGGCATGGTGACGCACCGGCAACGCCCGGCCACCGCGTCCGGGATCATCTTCATCAACCTCGAGGACGAGTCGGGAATGATCAACGTCATCTGCTCGATGGGCCTGTGGGCGCGTTACCGGCGCACCGCCCGGGGCTCAGCATCCCTGGTCATCCGCGGGATGCTGGAGCGGGAAGGTGGCGCGGTCTCGGTGCTGGCCGATCGGATCGCCGCGGTGAACCTGATCGTGGCCACGCCCTCGCGGGATTTCCGCTGAGTGAGTGCCGCTACCTGCCGCGCGAGTCGGCCGGCGCAGGCCCGGATCAGCCTCGGCCCCGATCGGTCTCCGGCCCTGATCAGCCTCGGCCGGTATCAGCGCGGAACGAGTCCGAGAATGTAGAGCGCCAGGTCACGCAGGGTGGCCACGCCGTCCTCGGCGAGTTGGAACAGGTTCCGGTTCTCGGCGCTGTTGCGGGTGAGGCCGAGCACGATCACGCCGATCACCAGCAGCACGCCGATCCCGGCGAACCAGGCGATCCTGCTGTTCATCGACCGGGCCGCAGCGCCGCCGGTGAGTTCACCGACCGGTCGCATCGGCGCCATGGCTGGAGCCGGCCCGCCGTACCACTGGGCCGGGAACCCAGGCGCCGGCGGGTAACCGAGCGTCGGCTGCCCGTACCCCGGCGCCGGGAACCCAGGCACGAATCCTGGCGCCGGCACCGGGTAGCCGGGCATGGCCACGGTGGTCCCGGCCGTCGGCGGGGCCGCCGCAACTGCGGTGGTCCCGTTCGCCGCCGGAGCCGAGTACTGATCCATGACCAGCGACGGTACCCGGCGGCGCACCGCCGCACCGTCGTTCTGAAAGGATCGGGGTATGAGCGTGGTGTACGAACAGGCCGCGGTTGCCCTGATGTTGGCCGACTATGCGGTCGCCGACCAGATGGGCAAACTCCAGGTGGTCGGAGGCGGACTGCAGATCGTCGGTCGGGACCACGCGACCGGGACCTCGGCGGCATTTGCGCTGGTCGTTTCGCTGACCTTCCCGCCGGAGGTGTTCAACGAGCAGTACGCATTCGAAGTGGTCCTGGAGGACGAGCTCGGAGCGCCCGTCGAACTCGGACAGGCGCCCAGGGGAGCGAACTCCAACGTCATGCGGTTCGGTCAGACCCTGCAGGTCGAGGAACCCAACTTCCGGGGGAGCGCGGTGCCGCGGCGGGCGCTGCCCGCCCGCTCCCACGTTGTCCTCTACTTCAACACCGGTCTGCCGCTGCCTTTCGGTCAGGTGCTGTACTGGCGTGCCCGGATCGACGGGGAGTCCCGCCCGACGTGGACCCAACCGTTCTTCGTCCCGGCGCCGCCGACGGGCCCGGTGCTCGGATGACCGATCCGACCGGCGCGCAGGACGGTCTCTGGCCGACCGCGCCGCCGCCACCGGTGTCGTCGCACCCGGTCGCCGAACCGGGCCGGGGCGCAGCGGCCCGGCACGCCCTCGCTCCGCTGCGGCTCGCCACCTGGAACGTGAACTCCATCCGCGCCCGGCTCGACCGGATCACCGCCTGGCTGGCGCGCTCGGACGTGGACGTCCTGGCCATCCAGGAGACCAAGATCGGTGACGACAAATTTCCGACAGCGGCCTTCGCCGACCTCGGTTACGAGGTGGCGCACCACGGGCTGTCGCAGTGGAACGGAGTCGCGATCGTGTCCCGGGTCGGGCTGACCGAGATCCGCACCGGCGTGCCCGACCTGCCCACCTGGGGTGACCCGGCGACCGCCGAGGCCAGGGCGATCAGCGCGCTGTGCAACGGGGTCGAGGTCTGGAGCCTGTACGTACCGAACGGCCGAGCCGTCGACGACCCGCACTTCGCCTACAAACTCGAGTGGCTGGAGGCCCTGCGGGCGTACGGGTCCGCGAGCCTGGCCGCTGATCCGGACGCGCAGATCGCCTTCTGCGGCGACTACAACATCGCGCCCACGGACGACGACGTGTGGAGCGTCGAGTACTACGCCCCGTTCACCCACACCACCCCGCAGGAGCGGTCCGCGTTCGCTGCGGTGGTCGAGGCAGGTTTCGCCGACGTGGTGCGCCCGTTCACCCCGGGCCCGGGTGTCTTCACCTACTGGGACTACACCCAACTGCGGTTCCCCAAGCGGCAAGGCATGCGGATCGACTTCGCGCTGGCGTCCCCGGCGTTGGCCGCGCGGGTCACCGGGGCCTCGATCGACCGCGAGGAGCGTAAGGGCAAGGGCGCCTCCGATCACGCGCCGGTGATCGTGGAGATCGGCGCGCAGCCATGACGGTGCGGGTGCTCGTCCTCGAGCACGATGCCAGCGATCCGCTGCTGCGGATGGGTCCGTGGCTGGCCGACGCCGGGGCAACGGTCGATGTCCTGCGGCTGCACGCGGGCGATCCGGTGCCGGAGAGCCTCGAGGGCTACCAGGCGCTGATCAGCCTCGGCGGCGACATGGGCGCCATGGACGACGATGTCGCGCCGTGGCTGCCCGCTGTCCGTCGACTGCTGGGCCGGGCCGTTGTCGACCGGACCCCGACCCTGGGCATCTGCCTGGGCTCCCAACTGCTGGCCGCCGCGACCGGCGGTCGGGTGGTCACCGGCGCCGACGGCCCGGAGATCGGGGCCTATCTCACCGCGAAACGCGATGCTGCGGATGACGATCCGCTGTTCGCGGACCTGCCGATGACGCCCGACGTCATGCACTACCACTACGACGTCGTCGACCGGTTGCCGCCGGGTGCGGTGCTGCTGATCTCCTCGCACGGCTACCCGCACCAGGCCTGGCGGATCGGTCCGGCGGCGTGGGGCCTGCAGTTCCACATCGAACCTGACGCCGCGGTGCTGCGCGAGTGGGGCCGTCATGAAGGCATCGAGCCGGTGGGCCGGCTCGGGCCACCGCTGGATGAGGCCGAGGCGGTGATGGGTGAGGTGTGGCGCGACTTCACCCGCCGGTTCGTCGCGTTCGCCGCCGACCCGGGCACCTCGGGTCCCGGCCTCCGGTTGCGGCTGACGAGCACATGAACCGTCCGGCCGCGCGCACCGCAGCGCGCTACGGACTGCCCGACACCGACCGGGTGACCGCCGATCTCGAGACCTCCGGGCTCACCGACCCGACCCATCCCGACACGGCAGCGGTGCTGGCGGCGATCTCCCGCAGCGCTCGCCCTGAACTCGCCGTCACCGGGCTCGCCCGGGTGCTCGACGCGTCCGGGCCCGCCGAGGCGGCCCGGATCATGGCCGCGGTCCGCTCCGAGCCGGGCCTGCGGGCCCGGCTGCTGGCCGTGCTCGGCGGATCCGCGGCGCTGGCCGAACACCTCGCCGCCCACCCGACGCAATGGACGCTGCTGCGGGCCGAGGCGCCGACCCGGGACGTGGTCGCCGCCGACCTGATCCGCCGCACTCTCTTCGCCGCAGTTGATCTGGATCCGGAGGTGCCCTCGGCCACCGGGACCGGCGGCGCCAGGGCCGGGCGCACCGGCCCGGCCGCGGTGGCGGCCTTGCGGGCCGCCTACCGATCCGTGCTGCTGGTCGTCGCCGCCCACGACCTGGTCGCCGCGGTCGACGCGTCCCTGCCGATCGTGGCGCTTCCCGGCGTGTCCAGGGTGCTCTCCGATCTGGCGGACACCACCATGCAGGCGGCGTTGGCGATGGCGGCTGCCGGGTTGCCGGACTCCGCCGCTCCCACCCGGCTCGGCGTGGTCGCGATGGGCAAATGCGGTGCGCGCGAACTCAACTACGTCTCCGACGTCGACGTCATCTTCATCGCCGACCACCCCGACGGCGTGACCGAGCGACCCGACGCCCCGATGCTGGCCACCGCAACGACCCTGGCCAGCACCATGATGCGGATCTGCGGTCAGGTGGCCTGGGAGGTGGACGCGGGACTGCGACCGGAGGGCAAGGCCGGTGCGCTGGTCCGGACTCCGGCCAGCCACGCCGCGTATTACAAGCGGTGGGCCGCCACCTGGGAGTTCCAGGCCATGCTGAAGGCGCGGCCGGCCGCCGGAGACCTGGCACTGGGCGGACTGTTCGTCGAGATCACCGCACCGGGGGTGTGGAGTGCGGCCGGTCGGGATTCGTTCGTCGACGACGTCCAGGCCATGCGCCGCCGGGTCGAGCACAACATTCCTGACGCCTATCGGGACCGGGAGCTCAAGCTCGGCGCCGGCGGGTTGCGCGACGTGGAGTTCGCCGTACAGCTGCTGCAGCTGGTGCACGGTCGGACTGATCCCGATCTGCGGATCCCCGGAACCCTGATGGCGCTGCGAGCACTGATCAGGGGCGGCTACGTCGGCCGCACCGACGGCGCCGAGATGGCCGCCGCCTACACGTTTCTCCGGCGTACCGAGCACCGGCTGCAACTCCAGCGGCTACGCCGCACACATCTGCTGCCGGACAACCACGACGATCTCGAGTGGCTGGCCCGCGCCGACGGCTACACCGCCTCCGGAACTGCCGACGCGGCGGAGGTGTTCTCCGGCGAGCGGTTCCGGCACGGCGCGGCGGTCCGGAGACTGCACGAAAAGCTGTTCTACCGCCCGTTGCTGCACGCGGTCGCCGCGGTCCCCGACGAGGAGATCCGACTGTCGCCGGAAGCGGCGAGCGCCCGGTTGGCCGCGCTCGGTTTCGCCAATCCGGACAGCGCGCTACGCCATCTGGCCGCGCTCACCACCGGCGTCACCCGGCGGGCGGCGATCCAACGGACCCTGCTGCCGGTCCTCCTCGGCACCTTCTCGTCATCACCGGATCCCGACGGTGGGCTCTTGGCCTACCGGCAGGTGTCCGAAGCGCTCGCCGCGACCCCCTGGTACCTGCGACTGCTCCGCGACGAGGGCACCGTGGCACAACGGCTGGCCGGCCTGCTCGGGAGCGCCAAGCTGATCGGCGATCTGCTGACTCGCGCCCCGGAGGTGCTCCGGCTGCTCGCCGACGACGCCGCACTCGAGGCGGTCGAACCTGCGTCGGTGGCCAAGGCTCTCAAGTCCCGCGCCCGGCGGGCCGGTTCCGCGGAGGAATCGGCGGGTGCGGCCCGGTCGGCCCGGCGCCACGAGATGCTTCGGCTGGCCTGTGGCGACCTGCTCGGGCTGCTCGACGTGCACCAGGTGACCGCAGGGTTGACCTCGGTGGCCGAGGCGACGGTCCAGGCCGGACTCGATGCGGCGATCACCCGGATCTCACAGGAGCGGGGCGGCTTTCCGGTGCGGATCGCGGTGATCGGGATGGGCCGGCTCGGGGGGGCCGAAGCCGGGTACTCCTCGGATGCCGACGTGATGTACGTGGTGGAGCCGCTGCCGGGCGAGGATCTCGAGGGCGCGATCGCCGCCGCCGCGGCCTCGGCCGACCTGCTGGCCAGGCTGCTCTCCCGGCCCAGTCCCGACCCGGCGCTGGAGATCGACGCCGGTCTGCGCCCGGAGGGCCGCAACGGCCCGCTGGTCCGGACGCTCGAGGCGTACCGGATGTACTGGCAGCGGTTCTCGGCCCCGTGGGAACGGCAGGCGCTGCTGCGCGCCCGGCCGATCGCCGGCGATGCCGAACTGGGGGCCAGGTTCGTCGCGGCGGCGGACCCGGTGCGCTACCTGCCCGACGGGTTGGTGCCCGCCGATGTGGTGGAGATCCGCAGGATCAAGGCCAGGGTGGACGCCGAGCGGCTGCCGCGGGGGGCCGACCCGTCGACCCACACGAAGCTCGGCCTGGGCGGGTTGTCCGACATCGAGTGGACCGTGCAGCTGCTCCAACTACGGCACGCCGGACGCATCCCGGAGTTGCGCACCACCGGGACGCTGCCCGCGATCGCCGCGGCCGCCGAGGCCGGACTGCTCGATTCCGACGACGCCGACGCGCTCCGCGAGGGCTGGCTCCGGGCGACCAGGACCCGCAACGCCATCATGCTGGTGCGCGGTAAGGCCGAGGACCAGATCCCGCATCACGGACGTCAACTGGTCGGCGGTCGCCAAGGCCATGGGGTACCCGGACGGCGCCGACCCCGGGGAGTTCGTCGACGAGTACCGCAGATCTGCCCGGCATGCCCGCCGGGTCGTCGACCGGATCTTCGACCAGGACTGACCCCCGCCGGCCGCTGTCCGCTGCCTGGCCTCGTGCTGATCATGGTGGCCAGCACGCGACACGCCGACGGAATCGCACGACACGCCGTAGATCCGGTGCTGGCCACCATGATCACCGCGAGGTTCGCAGCTGACCGCGCGAGCGGCCGCAACTGAGGGCTCGAGTTGCCGCACCTGACCGCGCGCATGCTGCAGCCGGCCGGGCGCGTGCTGTAGCCGACCGCGCGCATGCGGCAGTCGACCGCGCGCATGCGGCAGATTGATCATGAGCAATTGCCCGCGACACGCCGACAGAATCGCGCGACACGCCCGCAAAACCGGTGCAGCTTCTCATGATCAACTCGGGAGAGGTCGCCGGTCGGTGGTGTGGGGTTCGGACCGGACGGGGGAGCGGAGCGGGCGGCGGGTGGGCCGGGGTCTGGGATCATGTCCGGGTGCCTACCTGGATCTGGATCGTCATCGCCGTCGTTGCCGTGCTGGCCGTACTGGTCGCCTTCGGGCTGTCCCGCGCCAAGGCCCACCGCATCTCACTCACCGAGGCTCCCAAGCCGGTAGCGCCCAAAGCGGCCGAGGGGGAGAAACCGAAGGGCGGCTACAAGGCCGGCGGATCGATCTCGTTCTCTTCCGGCACCGGCGCCGCGGTAGCACCGCGACCCCGTGGTGACCGACCGGCTGACCCGGCTGACGTGGCGCACCCGGTCGAGGAGCGCACCGAGACCGACGGCGAGCCGGGAGTCGGGGAGGACGCCGCGGTCCCGCGTGACGAGATTCGCCGCGAGGTGGTCGATGTCGAGCTCCCCGAGGGGATCGTCATCCCCGACGATCTCTCGACTCTGCCCGCCACCGAGCAGCCGCCACGGGTCGAGCCGACACCTGAGCCCGAGCCGGCTCCCGAACCCGAGCCGACTCCGGTTCCCGAACCCGAGCCGACGGCGCCTGAACTCGAGCCGGCTCCGACACCCGAGCCCGAGCCGGCCCGAACCCGAGCCGAGCCCGAACCCGAGCCGACGGCGCCTGAACTCGAGCCGGCTCCGACACCCGAGCCCGAGGCCGCCGAGCCCGAACCCGCCGCCCGCACCGGCGCCCGCACCCGCACCGGAACCCACACCGGCACCGGCACCCGCACCCGCACCGGAACCCGCACCGGCACCGGAACCCGCACCCGCACCGGAACCCGCGCCGACACCCGAGCCGGCGCCCGCCCCGGGCCCGGCGCCCGCCCCGGGCCCGGCACCGATCCCTACCGTGCCGCCCACCCGGGCACCGGAACCGATGCCGACGCCGACGCCGACCAGGGCTCCGGCTCCGATGCCGACCTTCACCCCGACCCCGCCGGCACCCGCTGCAGCGCCGTCCGCGGCCCCGGCCGAGCCGATCGACGACCAGATCGCCCCGACGGCCGGGCGGCTGTCGCGTCTCCGCGGCCGGCTGGCCCGCTCGCAGAACACCTTCGGCCGCTCGCTCCTCGGCCTGCTCGGCGCCGGCATCCTTGACGAGGATTCCTGGACCGAGGTCGAGGACACCCTGCTGATGGCCGACCTCGGGGCCCAGTCCGCCGCCGAGCTCACCGAGCGGCTGCGCAGCGAGGTGGCCGCCCAGGGCGTCACCGATGCGGTGTCGGCCCGCGCCATGTTGCGGAAGGTCCTGGTCGAGGCCGTCGGGCCGGATATGGACCGCTCGGTGCGCGCGCTGCCGCACGACGGTCGGCCGTCGGTACTGCTGGTGGTCGGGGTCAACGGCACCGGCAAGACCACCACCACCGGCAAGCTGGCCCGGGTGCTGGTCGCCGACGGCCGGCACGTGGTGCTCGGTGCGGCCGACACGTTCCGGGCCGCGGCTGCCGACCAGCTGGCCACCTGGGCCGAGCGGGCCGGCGCCCATGTGATCCGTTCGGCGCCCGGCGCCGACCCCGCCTCGGTCGCCTTCGATGCTGTCAAGCACGGCATCGACGAGGGTGCCGATGCTGTGCTCATCGACACCGCCGGCCGGCTGCACACCAAGACCGGCCTGATGGACGAACTGGGCAAGGTCAAGCGGGTGGTGGAGAAGCAGGCGGTGGTCGACGAGGTGCTGCTCGTCATCGATGCGACCACCGGCCAGAACGGTCTGGTGCAGGCCAAGGTGTTCGCGGAGGTGGTGGACGTCACGGGCATCGTGCTGACCAAGCTCGACGGCACCGCCAAGGGCGGCATCGTGATCGCCGTCCAACGCGCGCTGGGTGTCCCGGTGAAGTTGGTCGGCCTCGGTGAGGGTGCCGACGATCTCGCGCCGTTCGAGCCCGGGGCCTTCGTCGACGCGCTCCTCGGCGACTGAGTTCATCGGCCCGATGTCGGGGGCCGGCGGCACGATGACCCGACAGCGGGCGACCGCCGGCCTGATCTGACATGCTCCGGCCATGTCCGGTGGAGCCGCCCCCGCGCAGCTGACCGGGCGGATCAGGGCGGCATTCGCGTCCGGTTCGCTGGTCACCGGGGCGTTCGGCACCGTGCCCGGGCTGCTGCTGTTGCCCTACCTCACCGACACCCTTGCGGTCTCGGCCGGACTGGCCGGGTTGCTGGTGCTGCTCCCGAAGGCGTGGGACGTCGTCCTCAATCCGATTGCCGGCCGGGTGTCGGACCGGCGGATCGATCCACGGGGACCGCGCCGGCCGTTCCTGCTCCAAGGAGGGCTCGGTCTCGCCGTCGCGTTCGCGGTGATGTTCGCCCATCCGGTCGGCGGAGTTGCCGGGACCCTGTGGGTGGTCGTCTGGTTCGTGGTGTGCGCCAGCGCTTTTGCCTTCTTCCAGGTGCCGTACGTGGCCATGCCGGCCGAGATGACGGACGATCCCGCGGAACGGACCCGGTTGATGACCCGCCGGATCGCCGTACTGGCGGTCGCGATCCTGGTCTGCGGCGCCGGTGCGCCGGCGGTCCGGGATGCGGTCGGCGGCATCGGAGGCTACCGCTGGATGGCCTGTGCGGTGGCACTGGTGATCGTTGCCGGCACCCTGTGGCTCTACTTCGGTACGGCCGACGCGCCGATAGGCCGGGTCCTGCCGAGCGCGACCGGCTGGTCCGAGACCCTCGCGGCGGTGCGCGAGGCGGCCGATTATCGTTTGCTGCTCGGCATTTTCGTCATCCAGGCGGTCGGCATCGGCACCATGCTGGCCGGAGTCGACTATGTGGCCAGGGTGGTGCTGCTCCGGCCGGGAATGTCGTCGGTGCTGTTCGCTGCGTTCGTCGGGCCGGCCCTGCTGGTGATGCCGCTGTGGCAGCTGGTCTCCCGGCGGTGGAGCAAGACCCGTTGTTACACGGCGGCCTCGCTGCTGTTCGGCGTCGCCGCGCTGGGCCTGGTCGCTGTGCTCGCGCCGGATCGGGACGCGTCGGTGCCCGCCGTGGTGATCGTCGTCGTGCTGATCGGTGCCGGTTACGCGGGACTCCAGGTCTTCCCGCTGTCGCTGCTGCCGGACCTGACGGTGGCCGCCGAGAAACGGACCGGAGCCCGCCGGGCGGGGATCTTCGCCGGGGTCTGGACGGCCGGTGAGACGCTCGGTCTGGCCATCGGACCGGGCATCTACGGACTGACGTTGGCGGCGGGCGGCTATCTGTCCGGGGTGTCGGCCGAGGGGCAGCCGAGCTCGGCGGTCGCCGCCAGCGCCCTGGGCTTCGCGCTGATCCCGGCAGCCGCCGTACTGCTGCCCATTCCGCTGCTGGCCCGACTCCACCGACGATTGCGAGGAGCCCAAGATGACCGATGACGAGGTGCTGGCTCGGATCGCCGAGTTGCAGCGCGGCGACCTTCCCACGCACGGCGGCCGCACCCTGGCCTACGTCTACGACTCCGGCGTTCCCGGCCTCGACGAACTGGCGGCGACCGCCCATGCCGCGGCAGCGCACGCGAATGCCCTCGACCCGACCGCCTTCGGTTCGATCGCAGCCATGGAGGCGGACCTGATCGCTTCCGCCGCGGCACTTCTCGGCGGGGGACCGGATACGGCGGGGGCGGTGACCTCCGGCGGCACCGAGTCCTGCCTGCTGGCGGTCCAGGCCGCCCGGGATTCCCGTCCGGACATTCGCGAGCCGCGGATGGTGTTGCCCACCACCACCCATGCCGCGTTCCACAAAGCCGCGCACTACTTCGGCGTCGCGGTCGACAGCGTCGACGTCGACCCGCGCTCGTTCCGTGCCGACCCCGCGGCGATCGCGGCCGTGATCGGGCCGGACACCGTACTGGTGGTCTGCTCGGCCCCGTCCTACGCGCACGGAGTGATCGATCCGGTCCCCGAGATCGCGGCGATGGCGTCGGCCGGCGGGGTGCGGTGCCACGTCGACGCCTGCATCGGCGGCTGGCTGCTCGGCGGCTGGCGGGCCTCCGGCGACCGCGACGTTCCACCCTTCGACCTCGCGGTGCCCGGCGTCACCAGCCTCTCGGTGGATCTGCACAAGTACGCCTACACGCCCAAGGGCACGTCCGTGCTGCTGCATGCGAACGCGGACCTGCGCGCGCCGCAGTACTTCGTGTTCGCCGGCTGGCCCGGCTACACGATGCTCAACACCACCACCCAGTCCACCCGGTCCGGTGGCCCGGTGGCGGCCGCCTGGGCGGTGCTCTCCCGACTGGGCGGGGCCGGCTACGCCGAGCTCGGCCGGCTGACCGCCGGTGCCGTCGACGAGCTGCGGGCAGGCATCGCCACCATCCCGGGCCTGCGGATCCTCGGCGAGCCGGACGCCAGCCTGCTCGCGGTCGCCGCCGACCCGCAGGACGACGGCACCGACGTCTTCGTCGTCGCCGACGAGATGGCCGTCAGGGGGTTCTACGTGCAGCCGCAGTTCGCGTTCGCCTCGTCACCGCCGAATCTGCACCTCACCGTCACCGCGGCGAATGCCGGCCACACGGGAGAACTCGTCGGGGCCCTGCGGGAGTCGGCGGCCGCGGCCCGGCTGGCCGGGCCGGCCGCGCTGCCGCCGGGCATCGCCGAGACGCTCGGGTCCCTGGGACCCGGGGGCTTCGGCGAGGTGGCCGGCGCGCTCGGCCTGATCGGGACGGACGGCGCCCTCGTACTCCCGCAGCGGATGGCGACTCTGAACGCCTTGCTCAACGCGATCCCGGGAGCGATGCGGGAGGAGTTGCTGCGTCAGGTGCTCGGGCTGATCCACCGCCAGGGGCGGTCCCTGATCGGGCCCTGACGGCGGGGCAGTGTCCGTCCGCCGACCTTCACGGCGGCCGCGTCACCTGCCGTAGACCTGATCGAAACGGGACCGAAACACAGAACCGGGCCTGTTCACACCACCGCAACACGTTGCGGCCGTGGCGGAAACACAGTCCCGCGACAGTTGGCGCGTTCGAGGATCAGCCCGCGGTCCTCGCCCCCACCTTGCCTGGAGGTTTCATGCTGCACCAACTGGCGCTGGCCGCGCTGGCGGACGATCCGCCCGCACTGAACAACGGAAACAACGCCTGGATGCTCGCGTCCTCGGCACTCGTTCTGCTGATGACGCCGGGCCTGGCGTTCTTCTACGGCGGCATGGTCCGCCGGAAGACCGTCATCAACATGCTGATGATGTCCTTCACGGCGATGGGCGTCGTCGGCATCGTGTACGTCCTCTGGGGCTACTCGATGTCGTTCGGGGACAACGTCGCCGGTGGCCTGTTCGCCAATCCGACGACCTACTTCGGCATGAAGGGGCTGTTCCCCGAGTATCTCGGCGCGGGCGGTGCCGAGACGACCTCGAACTCCTTCATCGCGGCCGCAGGTGTGCCCGCGCTGACCTTCGTGGCGTTCCAGCTCACCTTCGCGATCATCACCGTCGCGCTGATCTCCGGGTCTGTCGCCGACCGGATGAAGTACTCGACCTGGGTGGTCTTCTCGATCGTCTGGGTCACCGTTGTGTACTTCCCGCTCGCCCACATGGTCTGGGGCGGTGGCTTCCTGTCCAACGCCTCCGGCGGGCTGTCGTCGTTGCTGTTCGGCGACGGGGCCGACGGGGCCGCCCTGGTCGCTCCGAAGGACTTCGCCGGTGGCACCGTTGTGCACATCGACGCCGGCATCGCGGGCATCATGCTGGCGATGATGCTCGGCAAGCGCCGTGGCTACGGTCGCGACCCGATGCGCCCGCACAACGTGCCGTTCGTGATGTTGGGTGCCGGTCTGCTGTGGTTCGGCTGGTTCGGGTTCAACGCCGGTTCCGAGGGTGCCGCGGACGGCATCGCCGGCCTGGCGTGGATCAATACATCGACCGCGACCAGCACCGCGCTGATCGGCTGGCTGATCGTCGAGAAGATCCTGCACAGGAAGGCGACCGGTCTGGGAGCCGCTTCGGGTGCGGTCGCGGGGCTGGTGGCCATCACCCCCGCCTGTGCGTTCGTCAGTCCGGTCGGGGCGATCTTCATCGGGCTGATAACCGGCGCGCTCTGTGCCTGGGCCATCGGTCTGAAGAACAAGTTCGGCCTGGACGACGCGCTCGACGTCGGCGGCGTGCACCTCGTCGGAGGTCTCACCGGCACGGTGCTCATCGGGTTCTTCTCGATCTCGAACCAGTCGCTGAGCTGGGGCCAGGGCGACGACCCATCCGGGATCTTCTACGGCGGTGACGCCAAGCAGTTGATCGTCCAGGTCGTCGTCGCGCTGTTCGCCCTGGTGTTCTCGGGCGTCCTGACGCTGGTCATCGCGGTGATCCTGAAGTCGACGATGGGTCTGCGGGTGTCCCCAGAACTCGAGGACGAGGGCGATACCGCCATGCACGGTGAGTCGGCGTACGACTTCGAGGGCGGCACAGGCATCGGCACCTCTGGTGTACTGGCGCGCGCCGCAGTCAAGGAGAACGAGGAGTCCAACGTATGAAGCTGGTCACCGCAGTCATCAAACCGTTCAAGCTCGACGAGGTGAGGGCGGCACTGCTCGCCTTCGGAGTCAACGGCATGACCGTGTCCGAATCCTCCGGCTACGGCCGGCAGCGCGGCCACACCGAGGTCTATCGCGGTGCTGAATACACCGTGGAACTGCTGCCCAAGGTCCGCCTGGAGATCCTCGTCGACGACGAGGATGCCGAGGACGTCGTCGACGTCATCGTCCGGGCCGCCCGCACCGGCAAGATCGGTGACGGCAAGGTCTGGGCGACCTCGGTGGAATCCGTGGTGCGGGTTCGCACCGGCGAGCGCGGCCCTGACGCCGTATAGGTGATGAACTGGACCGTCGCACTGTCAAAGGGCGAGTCCTACGGTGAGCTCAGGGCCCGACTGCTGGCCCGGACCGATGTTCCCGGTCCGGACCGGCGTCGGGCCCTGGCCCGCCTCACCGACGGTTGGTTGACCGAGCTGGCGATGGCGGCGGGGGCCACCGTCGGCGGGGTCGCCCTGGTCGCCATCGGGGGATACGGCCGCAGTGAACTGTCCCAGTTCTCCGATCTCGATCTGATCCTGCTGCACTCGTCGGAGACTCCGGCCGGCTATGCGGAGATGATCGCCGAACGCCTGTGGTACCCGATCTGGGACGCGGGTATCCGGTTGGACCACGCCGTCCAGTCGGTCGGCGGCGCCCGGCAGGTCGCCAGGGCCGACCTGCCGACCGTGATGGCCCTGATGGACCTCCGGCACATCGCCGGGGATCCGGATCTGGCGAGCATCCTGCACCGCCGGATGCTCGCGGACTGGCGCACCGACGCCCGGGAGCGGCTGCCGCTGCTCCACGACACCATGCTCGAGCGGTGGAACCGCAGCGGCGACCTGGCGTTCGCGAACGTACCCGACCTCAAGGAATCCAGAGGTGGCCTGCGCGATCTGTCGGTGATGCGGGCGGTGGCCGCCTCCTGGGTGGCCGACTGCCCGCACCAGGGGCTGGCCGAGGCCCGGTCCGAACTGCTGGACGTGCGGGACGGCCTGCACCGCAGCACCGGGCGCGCCGGTGACCGGGTGCAGGTCCAGGAGCAGGATTCGATCGCCGCCAAGCTAGGCCTCGCCGACCGGGACGAGTTGCTGCGGACCATCTCCGGAATCGGCCGCGGGGTCGGCCACGCGGTCGACCTGACGTGGCATCGAGTGTTCCGGGCGTTGTCCGACCCGCCGCCCGGCGCCGGTCCGATGACCCGGCCGCAACGCCGTCCGCTGGCCAATGGCGTGGTCGAACAGGGCGGGGAGGCGGTGCTGGCCAAGGCGGCCGACCCCACCCACGACCCGGTCCTGCTGATCCGGACCGCCGCGGCCGCAGCGCAGGCCGGCATCCCCATCGCCCCGGCCACCGTGGCCCGGCTCGCCCGCAACGCCGCCGAGCTGCCGGTGCCGTGGCCCGCAGACGCGCTGGCCTGGTTCGGCCGGTTCATCGGCGCCGGACAGCCGATGCTCGGCGTCTGGGAGTCACTCGACCAGGCCGGCCTGATCACCGCCCTGCTGCCGGACTGGGAACGGCTGCGCTCCCTGCCGCAGCGCGATCCGGTGCACACCTACACCGTCGACCGACACCTCACGCAGACCGCCGTCGAATGCGCGCGGCTGGTGCGCCGGGTGGGTCGACCGGACCTGCTGCTCATCGCCGGGCTCCTGCACGACATCGGCAAGGGCACCGGGCGCAACCACTCGGAGGCCGGCGCCGAGATGATCGGCAGTTGGCTGACCAGGATGGGACTACCCAAGGACGACATCGACGTCATCACCATCCTCATCCGCCATCACCTCCTGCTGGCCGAGACCGCCACCCGGCGCGACCCCGACGACCCGGCGACTCCAGCGACGGTGGCCGAGGTGATCGGTGATCCGAACACCTTGGAGCTGCTGGCCGCTCTCACCGAGGCGGACGCCAGGGCTGCCGGGCCCGCCGCGTGGACCAGCTGGAAGGCGCGCCAGGTCGAGGAGCTCACCCGCCGCGTCCGCATCCTGCTGGCCGGTCAGGGACTGCCGGACCGGGCCGTCGAGCTGCCCTTCGACCCCCTCCCGGACGGCCGCACCGACGTGCAGGTGCAGGCTGACGGGACCGATCTCACGATCACCGTGACAGCACACGACCGGGCGGGCCTGCTCGCTGCGGTCGCCGGCGCCCTGACCATGCAACGGCTGACCATCCGCGGGGCAAGCGTGCGGACGGTCGGCGCCACCGCACTGCAGACCTGGACGGCTGTACCGGAATTCGGTGACGCACCCGACCCGCACGCCCTGCGAGCGGAGATCCTCCGGGCCATCGGCGATCCGGCCGGCACCGCCGCCCGGGTGGGCAAACGGGCCAGGAGCGCGCTCCGCGGAGATCTCGCGCCGCCCCGGATCGGGGTGGCGGAGGGCGCATCTGCCGCTGCCACCGTGCTGGAGGTGCGGGCGCACGACGTCCCCGGCCTGCTGCACACCATCGCCACCGCGGTCGCCGGACAGGGCATCTCGGTCAGCACCGCGATGGTGCACACCTGGGGAGCGGAGGCGGTGGACGTGCTCTACCTGCAGGACTCCGGCGGTCGGCCGCTCACCCCGCATGCGACGTCAGCGGTGGTGGCCGCGGTCGAACTGGCGCTCACCCCGGCCTGAGACCGAGCTGGTCGTTCGTGCCGGTAGCTGCCGCTGCCGGTGGCCGCTCGGGTTGTCGGAGGTGGGTCAACCGGCGATCGTCGGCCGGCCGCCGGGGCGGCCAGGTCGGATAACCTCGACAGCGACCACCGCCGGGCAGTTCCGCCCGGCCGCAACCCCTGATCAGTGAGGCGCCACCACCGTGTTCGAGACCCTGAGCGACCGGCTCTCCTCGGTCTTCTCCACCCTGCGCGGCAAGGGCCGACTGTCGCAGGCCGATATCGACGCCACGGCGCGGGAGATCCGGATCGCCCTGCTCGAGGCCGACGTCGCGCTGCCGGTGGTCCGGACGTTCGTGGCCGCGGTCAAGGCGCGGGCCGCGCAGGCCGACGTCTCGCAGGCCCTGAACCCTGCCCAGCAGGTCATCAAGATCGTCAACGAGGAGCTGGTGGCCATCCTCGGCGGGGAGACCCGGCGGCTGGAATTCGCCAAGAACCCGCCGACGGTGATCCTGCTGGCCGGTCTGCAGGGCGCGGGCAAGACCACCCTGGCCGGCAAGCTCGCGCTGTGGCTGCGCAACCAGGGACACACCCCGCTGCTGGTCGCCTGCGACCTGCAGCGCCCGAACGCCGTCACCCAACTCCAGGTGGTCGGCGAGCAGGCCGGCGTCAAGGTGTTCGCCCCGGAGCCGGGGAACGGCGTCGGCGACCCCGTCGAGGTGGCCCGACGCGGCATCGTCGAGGCCCGGCAGCGGATGCACGACATCGTTGTGGTCGACACCGCCGGCCGACTCGGCGTCGACGCCGAGATGATGCAGCAGGCCGCGGACATCCGGGACGCGGTCAACCCCGACGAGATCCTGTTCGTGGTCGACGCGATGATCGGCCAGGACGCCGTGAGCACCGCCGAGGCGTTCCGTGACGGCGTCGGTTTCAGCGGCGTGGTGCTCACCAAGCTCGACGGTGACGCCCGCGGTGGGGCGGCGCTCTCGGTCCGCGAGGTCACCGGCGTGCCGATCATGTTCGCGTCCACCGGTGAGAAGCTCACCGAGTTCGACACCTTCCACCCGGATCGGATGGCCTCCCGGATCCTGGGCATGGGCGACGTGCTCACCCTGATCGAGCAGGCCGAGCAGCACTTCGAGGCCGACCAGGCCGAGGACATGGCCGCCAAGATGGCCGGTAACACCTTCACCCTCGACGACTTCCTGCAGCAGATGCAGATGCTGAAGAAGATGGGCCCGATCGGCGGCATCCTCGGCATGCTGCCGGGGGCCGGCCAGATGAAGGACGCGCTGGCCCAGGTCGACGACAAGGACATGGACCGCACCGCGGCGATCATCCAGTCGATGACGCCGGCCGAGCGGACCGAACCGAAGATCATCAACGCCTCCCGGCGGCAGCGCATCGCCAAGGGCTCGGGAACCACCGTTTCGGAGGTGAACTCTCTGGTGGACCGGTTCTTCGAAGCGCGCAAGATGATGTCCGCGATGGCCGGCCGGTTCGGCTTTCCGGGTGCGCGCACCTCGAAGAACGCCAAGGGCCGGAAGGGCAAGAAGGGCAAGCAGTCCGGTCGCGGCCCGACCCCGCCGAAGGTGCGCGGGCTGCCGGGTGGCTTCCCCGCGATGCCGCAGGGGATGGGCGCGCCCGGCGCTGCGGGTCCGGGTGCCATGCCCTCCGGATTCGGCCTCGACCAACTCCCGGCAGGCTTCGACCCGACCAAGTTCCAGCTGCCCAAGGGCAAGTGAGCGACGGGCTTGCGCATTGATCACGAGAGGCTCCCGTTGATCATGAGAAGCTGCACGCGACACGCCGACCCAGGCGCACGACACGCCGCAGATCCCGGGCAGGATCTCATGATCAATTCAATACCGGGGGACCCGTGAGACCCGTGCGACCCGTCGGCGTAGAGACTGCCGAGCCCGGCAGCGGGTCGGCCGCGAGGAGGCGATGACCATTCCCACGTCCCCGCCGCTGCACATCACCGGCATGGATGCGGCGCGCGCCCACCCGGTCGAGTACTGGACCGCCGACGGGTCGTTCACCGAGGGGCCGGTCGGCAGCGCAGTCGGAGATCACCGGCTGGACGCTGCCCGGACTGGTCGACGCGCATTGCCACATCGGGTATTCGATGGCCGGTCCGGTCAGCCTCGACGAGGCGGAACAACAGGCGCGGCAGGATCTTTCCACCGGCGTCCTGCTGATCCGGGACTGCGGATCGCCGATCGACACCCGGCCGCTGGCCGGCCGCGACGACCTGCCGGTGCTGATCCGGGCCGGCCGGCACATCGCCCGGCCCAAGCGGTACATCCGCGACCTCGGCGTCGATCTCGAGGACCCGGCGGATCTGGTCGCCGAGGTCGGGCGCCAGGTCGAGTACGGCTCCGGCTGGGTGAAGCTGGTAGGGGACTGGATCGACCGCAGTATCGGGGATCTCGCGCCGCTCTGGCCCGATGACGTGCTGGCGGAAGCGATCTCACTCGCCCACGCCGGCGGCGCCAGGGTCACTGCGCACGTGTTCGCCGAGGACGCCCTGCCCGGCCTGCTGGCCGCCGGCATCGACTGCATCGAGCACGGCACCGGCCTGACCGGTGACACCATCGACACGATGGCCGCCCGCGGCGTGCACCTGGTGCCGACCCTGATCAACATCGAGAACTTCCCGGCGTTCGCCGATGCCGCGGAGCGGTTCCCCGCTTACGCCAAGCACATGCGCGATCTGTACGAGCGCAGCGACGAGACGTTCCGGTCCGCCGTCGAGGCCGGCATCAGCGTGCACGCGGGCACCGACGCCGGCGGCTACGTCGAGCACGGCCGGATCGTCGACGAACTGATCGCGATGACCAGGATCGGCCTGGATCCGGCGCAGGTGCTGGCCGCGGGGTCCCACGACGCCCGCGACTGGCTGGGAGCGTCGGACCAGCAGCCCGGTACGTCGGCCGATCTGGTGGTCTACCCGACCGACCCGACGTTCGACCTCGAGGTGCTCCGGACCCCGGTCGCGGTGGTCCGGGCCGGCCGGATCGTCGGCGGCTCGCTCGCGGGCTGACCGCTCCGATCGGCCGGGTGGATTGCCGATCGGCGTGGCGGGCTCCCGTAGCGTGACGGGCAGCGCCGCGTGCCGACGAAGCAGACACCGACGATGGGACCCAGAACCGTGACGGAACGGCCAGACCAGCAGATGCCGGCGCAGCCGCTCGCCGCCGCAGACCCCGGGCGTCGGGATTCGGTCACCCCCGGGATGCGGATCGCCGCCGACTGGTCGTGGCGGCTGCTCGTGGTCGCCGGCGCCTTCGCGGTGCTGATCTGGCTGGTCGGCCAGCTGTCCGAGGTGGTGATCCCGATCGCCATCGCCCTGCTGCTGACCGCGCTTCTCAATCCGGTCCGTCGATTCCTCATCGCCAAGCACTGGAACCGCAGCCTGGCCACGGTCACCGTGTTCCTCGGCGGCCTGCTGATCGTCGTGGGGATCATCACGATCGTGGTCCAGCAGTTCGCCGCCGGCGCCTCGGACCTCTCCGAACGGGCCGGCACCGGCATCGACAAGGTCCGGGACTGGCTGGTGACCGGCCCGTTGGGGCTCTCCCAGGACCAGATCGACTCGGCGCTGGACTCGGCCAAGAAGTGGCTCACCGACAACCAGGACACCCTCACCTCGGGGGCGCTGAAGACGGCCACCACGGCCGGGCACGTGATCACCGGGCTGGTGCTCGCCCTGTTCACCCTGTTCTTCTTCCTCCGCGACGGCCGCAAGATCTGGCTCTGGATCACCGGGCTGCTGCCACGTGCGGCCCGCGGACCCGTCGACGGTGCGGCGCTGCGCGGCTGGCACACGCTGGGTGGCTATGTCCGGGCGGCGGTACTCGTCGCCCTGGTCGACGCTGTCGGGCATCGGGATCGTGCTGCTCATCGTCGGCGTGCCGTTGGCCCTGCCGTTGGCCGCGTTCGTGTTCCTGTCGTCGTTCATCCCGATCATCGGAGCGTTGCTGTCCGGCGCGGTGGCGGTGCTGGTGGCGCTCGTCACCGTCAGTCCGGTCGGTGCCCTGATCGTGCTCGCCGGGGTCATCGGTGTGCAGCAGCTCGAATCGCACGTCCTGCAGCCGATCCTGCTCGGCCGCGGCGTCAACCTGCATCCGCTCGCCGTCGTGCTCTCGCTGGCGGCCGGAGCCATCCTGGCCGGGATCGTCGGCGCGCTGCTCGCGGTACCGCTCGCTGCCAGCCTGAACTCGGCGATCAAGTACCTGGCCGGGAAGGACCGGGGCGGCACCGGGGAGGAACTCGACCGGGTGGAACGCGGCCTCGAACGGGATGAGGCCGCGGACGGTCCCGCGTTCGAGGGCCACGCCTGACACATCCGGATCTCCCCAGAGGTGACAGCCGCACGACGACCACGCCGTCGAGGGGTGCCGTTGCACCCGCGATTGTTCCCGGCGGGGGTTCCTCTGGCACACTGGACCACGTCACGGCTGCCTACCGGCCCCTCTCACCGGTGCGCGGCCGCCATTGGTGCGTCTGGATCCGCTGCCCCCACGCGGAGCTACGTCGCCCGCCACCGGCGAACCCGCCGACACATCGAGGAGTAGTCCACCACAGTGGCTGTCAAGATCAAGCTCGCCCGCTTCGGCAAGATCCGTGAGCCGTACTACCGCGTCGTCGTCGCCGACGCCCGCACCCGTCGCGCCGGCCGCGCCATCGAGTCGATCGGCAAGTACCACCCCAAGGCCGAGCCCAGCGTCATCGAGATCAACTCCGAGCGCGTGCAGTACTGGCTGGGTGTCGGCGCGCAGCCGACCGAGTCCGTCCTGGGCCTGCTGAAGGTCACCGGCGACTGGCAGAAGTTCAAGGGTGAGCCGGGCGCCGAGGGCACCCTCAAGGCCCAGCCGGTGAAGGCCGACAAGCGCTCGCTGTACGAGGCCGCACTCGCCGCCGTCGGCGGCGAGGACACCCCGGCCGCCACCACCCCGCGCAAGCGCGCGCCGAAGAAGGTCGAGGACGCGGAGGTCACGGCGACCTCGACCGACGCGGCCGCTGCGCCCGCTGCTGCCCCCGAAGGCGACGCGTGAGCGCCGTCCTCACCGATGCCCTCGAGCATCTGGTCCGAGGCATCGTCGAGCACGACGAGGACGTCCATGTCGACCTGACCACCGGTCGGCGGGGCCGCACCCTGCAGATCCGGGTGCACCCCGACGACCTCGGCAAGGTCATCGGCCGGGGCGGCCGCACCGCCACCGCGCTGCGCACGGTGATGTCCGCCGTCGGCGGCCGGGGCATCCGGGTCGACGTCGTCGACACCGATCGCTGACCTCCTGACATGGAGGTCGTCGTCGGCCGGATCGGCCGGCCGCACGGGGTACGCGGTGAGGTCACCATCGAGGTGCGCACCGACGACCCCGAGACCCGCTTCGCCGCCGGGTCGGTCCTCGCGACCGATCCGGCGGACCGCGGACCGCTGACCGTCACGGTCTCCCGCCACAGCGGCCCGGTCACCGTGCTCGGCTTCGAGGGCGTCACCGACCGCGGCGCGGCCGAGACTCTGCGCAACACCCTGCTCGTCATCGACTCGGGCGATCTGCCGCAGGCGGATGAGGACGAGTTCTACGACCACCAGCTGACCGGCCTGGCCGTGCAGCACGTCGACGGCACTGCCCTCGGCACCGTCTCCGACGTGCTGCACCCGCCGGCGTCGCCGGTGCTGGTGGTCGCCGTCCCCGATGGCGCGGACGTCCTCGTGCCCTTCGTCAAGGCCATCGTTCCCGACGTCGACCTGGCCGCCGGGCGACTGATCGTCGATCCGCCGGAAGGCATGTTCGGCCCCGAGCCGGACTGACGTCGTGCGCATCGACGTCGTCACCATCTTCGGTGAGTACCTGGCCCCACTGCGGGAATCGTTACTGGGCCGGGCGATCGAGGCCGGCACCATCAGCGTCGCCGTGCACGACCTGCGCCGGTGGACCTCCGACGTGCACCATGCGGTCGACGACGCACCCTACGGCGGCGGCCCCGGCATGGTGATGAAGCCCGAAGTCTGGGGCCGGGCCCTGGACGAGGTGTGCGCGGAGGGCACCCCCACCCTGATCGTGCCGACCCCGGCCGGCGCCCCGTTCAGTCAGGCGGTCGCCCAGGATCTCGCCGGCTGCGACCACCTGGTCTTCGCCTGCGGCCGGTACGAGGGCATCGACCAGCGGGTGGTGACCGACGCCGCCCGGCGGATGCCGGTGCGCGAGCTGTCCATCGGGGATTACGTCCTGGCCGGCGGCGAGGTCGCGGTGCTGGTGATGGTCGAGGCGATCGCCCGGTTGCTCCCCGGGGTGCTGGGCAACCCGGAGTCGGCCGCTGACGACTCGTTCGGCGAAGGCCGGTCCGGGCTCCTGGAGCACCCGTCCTACACCCGCCCGGCGGTCTACCGCGAACTGGCGGTTCCCGAGGTGCTGACCGGCGGCAACCACGCTGCCATCGCCCGGTTCCGCCGGGACGAGTCGCTGCGGCGGACGGCCGCCCACCGGCCCGATCTGCTCGAGGCGTTGACCGCCGACGATCTCGATGGCGCGGACCTGGATGTGCTGCTGGACGCCGGGATCCGGCCACCGCCCGGGCTGGCCGATCGGGTCGGCGCGGAACGGGCGGCGCGCGCAGCCAAGCGGCACCGCCGGTCCTGACCTGCGCACCCTGCGCTCCCGCGGCGCCCGCCCGATTTCGCCGCAGGGCAACACTCTGGCAAACTAGAAGGGTCGCCGCCCCGATCTGATCATCGGTGGCGCACCCGACCGGGCCAGGTGCCCGGTGCTCCACCCGGGCCAGCCGCCCGGTGCCGCCCGGCCCGCCGTGGGTTCGGGCGTGACGACCACGAGCAGTACGACGAAGGATCATCACCATGAACACCCTGGATTCCCTTGACGCCGCCTCGCTGCGGTCCGACATCCCGGACTTCCGCCCGGGCGACTCCGTCAAGGTGCACGTGAAGGTCATCGAAGGCTCCCGCTCCCGCGTGCAGGTGTTCGCCGGCCACGTGATCCGCCGCCAGGGCGGCGGTATCCGCGAGACGTTCACCGTCCGCAAGGTCAGCTTCGGCGTGGGCGTCGAGCGCACCTTCCCGGTGCACTCCCCGAACCTGGACCGGATCGAGCTGGTCACCCGCGGCGACGTCCGTCGCGCCAAGCTTTACTACCTGCGTGAGCTTCGCGGCAAGGCTGCCAAGGTCAAGGAGAAGCGCGACCGCAGGGGCTGATCGACACATCCTTCATTCAGGCCGTCGTCCCACCCGGGACGGCGGCCTGAGTGCTGTGCGGTACCGCACCGGGACGATCGGTGACCGGTCGCACCCGAAACCGTTCGGGTCCGGCGGCGCTCGGAGTGCCATCGGGGCGTTGCCGCACCCGCCCACACTTTCTACCCGTAGCCTGACGGACGATGACCGAGCACGAACCCCGCGGCGCGACCGCCGCCGAGGGCCCCGACCAGACCTCCGCGCAGCCCACCGCACCGTCGGTTGCGGCCGCCGAGCAGAGCACCGCGCGCATCCCGGTGACGCCGGCCGCTGCAGAGACGGACCGTGGCGCGAATCCCGGGCCGGCCGGTGGAGCGGATCACCGGGAGGGGCCGCCGCCCACCGCGGCGGAAGGTGGAACAGACATCGGCACCGCGTCCGTGGATCAGCATGCCGAGAAGGTCGCCGCCTGGCGGAAGAAGTCCGACCAGCGATCCAAGCCCAAGCGTCCGTTCTGGGTCGAGCTGCCGCTGTTGATCCTGATCGCGTTCGGCCTGACGTTCCTCATCCAGACCTTCATCGCCAAGGTCTACTACGTGCCGTCCGGGTCGATGGAGAAGACCCTGCACGGCGCCCCGACCGGCGGCGACCGGATCCTCGCGAACAAGGTCGTCTACGACTTCCGGGATCCCCGGCGCGGCGACGTCGTGGTGTTCAGCGGGCCGGAGACCTGGACCCCGGAGGCGTCGATTCCGGGGCCGAGCAACTGGGTCGGCAAGGCCGCGCAGGCGCTCGGTTCGGTGATCGGCATCGCGCCACCGAACGAGAAGGACTTCGTGAAACGGGTGATCGCGGTCGGCGGCGAGACGGTCGCGTGCTGCGACGCGACCGGCAACGTCACCATCAACGGCCAGCCGCTCAACGAGAACGGGTACATCTACGAGCCGATCGACTTCATCCCCGGACAGTTGGACTGCACCACCGAGCAGGAGAGCCGCCGGTGCTTCGGTCCGGTCACCGTTCCGGACGGACAGTTGTGGCTGATGGGCGATCACCGGTCGAATTCCGCCGACTCGAGTTGGGGGTGCCAGGGGCTCGCGCCGACCTCGGGTGCGGAATGTCAGGGGCCGGTGCCGGTCGGCAACGTGATCGGCAAGGCGGTGTTCATCGTCATGCCGCCGTCCCGGTGGGGGACCATCGGCAACCCCGACCCGGGACCGCACCAGGCCGGGTTGAGCGCCGGCGTCACCACCGCGCTGCCGGTGTCTGGCGGTCTGGTCGGCGTGGTGCTGCTGCGCGGCGGATGTGCACTGCTGCCGGGCCGACGCCGCCGGCGACGGCAGCTGCGGGCCGGGCGCCGCGCTGCCGGTACCGGAGTCTCCGGTGCCGGCCCTGGTGGCCCGTCGTGACCCGGGCGGCACCCGCTCGGGCGCGGAAGCCGATGTCCCCGATTGCCCGGCAGCGGTCCACGAATGCCCGACCCGACCTGAGGTTCGAGAAGTCGCTGCTCCGCAGCGGCTGCGCCCGGTTGGCGGCCATGGACGAGGTCGGCCGCGGGGCCCTGGCCGGACCGGTGTCCGTCGGCGTTGTCGTGGTGACGCCCGCGATCGGCCGGGTTCCCGAAGGATTGCGGGATTCCAAGTTGCTCACCCCGGCGGCCAGGGACGCGCTGGTGGCTCCGGTGCGCCGGTGGGCCAAGGAATTCGCGGTGGGGCACGCCTCCGCCGACGAGATCGACGCCATCGGCATCATGGCGGCGCTGCGTACCGCGGCGCGGCGGGCGCTGGCCCAGTTGGCCGGCCCGGTCGATGCCGTGTTGCTGGACGGCAACCACGACTACCTCAATCCACCGCTGCAGGCGGCCCTTTTCGAGACGGTCCCGGCGTCGCCGGCGGACGAGACGCCCCGGCTGCCGGTGCACGTCCGGATCAAGGCCGACCTGACCTGCGCCGCGGTCGCCGGTGCCAGCGTGCTCGCCAAGACCGAACGGGACCGGCAGCTGACCGAACTCGCCCCATTGCACCCGCTGTACAACTTCGCGATCAACAAGGGCTACGGCACCCCTGAGCACCTCGCCGCGCTGCGCGCCTACGGGCCCAGCACGGTGCATCGGCGCAGCTGGCGGCTCGGTGTCGATGCACAGGGCGGCGCGACCTTCGAGGCCGATGACGACCTGGCGAGCCTCGACGGCGATCTGATGGATGATGTGGCGGAGCCGACGCCGCCGACCACCCGCGTCGCACCCTCCGAAGGGCTGGAACACCGAACGTGAGTGCAGAAGATCTCGAGCAGTACGAAACCGAGATGGAGCTCCAGCTCTACCGGGAGTACCGCGATATCGTCGGCCAGTTCTCCTACGTCGTGGAGACCGAGCGCCGCTTCTATCTCTGCAACGCCGTGGACCTGCAGGTGCGCAATCCCGACGGCGACATGTACTTCGAAGTCAGGATGTCCGACGCCTGGGTCTGGGACATGTACAGACCGGCGAGGTTCGTCAAGAACGTGCGGGTGGTGACGTTCAAGGACGTCAACGTCGAGGAGCTCGACAAGCCCGAACTCAGACTGCCGGACACGGATACCTTCGGCGGCTGACGGGGTACGCCGGCGCCGCCAACTCCCCGTGCAGGCTGCCCGCCAGGGATCCGCTCCCCGAGGGCAACCCGCACGGCCGACCGGTCGATCCGGGCGCCCGAGCCGGGCAGCAGGACGGCCGCCGGATGCATGGAGGTGCCGGTCATGTCGCAGGCCAACTCCGTCACGTCGGCCGGGCTCGCGGGGTCCGCTCGCACCGTCAGTGAACCGGGTTCGGGGTGCCGACCAACTGTGCCGCAATCTCTTCGGACCAGCGGCGGATCTGGTTGAAGTCGCGGAAGTCGCCGGCGAGGGGTCCGGAGGCCATCCGCCTGGCCGCGAAGCCCTTCGCGGTCTCTGGTTCGAGGCGGCCACCGAAGGTCATCGGCGGAGCCGCACCGATGGCGACGGCCAGGGTCCGGACCCGGTGCGGTGCGCTCAACGGGCTCCCGGCGGCGGGCCCGGCCGGGCCGCTGTGGAAGAGCCAGGTGGGTACGGGCGTTCCGGTCCTGACGCGGTCGGCATGGCGCTCCAACAGCGTGACAGCCTCCGGCCGCCACCGGGCGAGGTAGACGGCGCTCCCGATCACCACGGCTTCGAAGCCGGCGGTGCTCTGCACGTGCTGGGCATCATGCACTTCAACGGCCAGACCCGCACCGCTCAGCACGTTCCCGATCGTTTCGGCAATCTCCTTGGTAACGCCCATTTTCGTGGCGTAGGCCACCAGAACCCTGATCATGATCCGATTCCCCCTTCGTCGTGTGCGCGCTCGCGGTAGCTGTCGGGTCACGCCTCGGCCGCGGGCCGCACGGCCACCAGGGCCGAAAGACCCGAACCCGCCGCGGCCGCAGAGAGCAGTACAGGCGTCGGCTGGGTGCGCCGGGCGTCAGGCCCAGAGGTTGTCCAGGGCCGGGGGAGCGACCCGGGCCCGGACCGCCGCCGGTGCCCGATCGACGCGACCCGTTCGCGGTTCCTCGACGACCTCCAACGTCGCTAGCGCTTCGGCATCCAGGAACCGGCTCTGCAGCGCCAGACTGTGCCGATCATCCAGAGCCCGACGGTGGTGTGGCATCCGGAGCGGTGTGTAGATGGCCAACTCGTCACGGGCGCGGGTCGCCGCAACGTAGAACAGCCGTTGCTCCTCGACCAGCCCGGTGCTGGTGGACAGGGCCATGTCTGACGGGAACTGGCCGTCGATCACCCCGATGACGTGCACGGAGTCCCATTCCAGGCCCTTCGCTGAGTGCACGGTGGAGAGCACCAGGTAGTCCTCGTCCAGGTGCGGCGGCTGGGCAAGATCGCTCGTGGACGCCGGCGGGTCGAGCGTCAGGTTGGCGACGAAGTCGGCCAGGCTCGGGGCGTTCGCCGCCGCATCGACGAGCCGGTCGAGATCGCCCAACCGAGCTGCGTGATCAGGATGGCGGGCGATCAGCAGCGGGCGGAGCAGCGCGACAATGCCTGCGGCGCGGGCCGAAACGCCCGTCCGGCCGCGGGCCGTGGTCAGGGCGGCGAACGAGCCGGCCAGCGCTGTGCGGCCCGATGCCGGGGCGCCGGCCACGGCATCGGCGTACCGGGAGGCGATGTCGGCAGCGTCCGGCCGCAGAGTGTGCAGCAGGTCGCGGGCGCGGGCCGGCCCGATGCCGTCGTGCAGCCGGAGCAGCCTGTACCAGGCGATCTCGTCGACCGGGTTGTCGAGAAGGCGGGCCACCGCGATGAAGTCCTTGACGTGCGCGGCCTCGAGGAACTTCAGACCGCCGTACTTGACGTACGGCACGGACCGCGCAGTCAGCTCGATCTCGAGCAGGTCGCTGTGATGCGCGGCCCGCATCAGGACCGCCTGGTCGTGCAGCATCCGCCCCTGTTCGACCGCGGCCAGCACCGCGTCGACCACCGCGCGGGCCTCGGCCGAGGCGTCGTGGCAGCGGGTCAGCCGCGGTCGGCTGCCGCCGGCACGGTCGGAGTGCAGGTGCAGCCGGTGCTCGCCGCCGACCGGGCGGACGGCATTGGCGAGCTCCAGGATCCGTTGCCGGGACCGGAAGTTGCGCTCGAGCCGCACGGTGCGGGCGCCCGGGAGGTCGTCGGCCAGGGACAGCAGGTGACGGCTGTCGGAGCCGCGGAATCCGTAGATCGCCTGCGCGTCGTCCCCGACCACGGTGAGCCCGACTCCGCCGGGACGCAGCAGGGCGACGATGTCGACCTGGATCTGGTTGACGTCCTGGTACTCGTCGACCAGCACATGGTCATACCGGGCGGCGAGGACGGGACCCAGAACCGGATCCGCCAGCAGCGCGCGCCAGCTGAGCAGGAGGTCGTCGAAATCCAGCAGCGACTGGGCCTGTTTGCGTGCGACGTAGCCGCGGAACACATCGAGGATGGCAGCGGTATGCGGCTCGCACCACGGGAACTGCTGGGTGATCACCTCGCGGGCCGGGCGGGCGGTGTTCACCGCGCGCGAGTAGATGTCGGCGAGGGTGTCCGCCCGCGGCGCCCGGACTCCGGTGTCGGCGAGACCGTTGTCGTGCCGCAGGATCTCGAACACGTCCCGGGCGTCCGAGGTGTCGAGCACCGAGAGATCGGGCGAAAGCCCCAGACTTTGGGCGTGCGTCGCCACCACCCGGTAGCCGACCGCGTGGAAGGTGCCTCCGGAGAGCTTTCGCGCAGCGTCGTGCCGGTCGCAGATGGCGGCGGCGCGGGCCAGCATGTCGTCCGCGGCGCGCCGGGTGAAGGTGAGCAGCAGAATCCGCTCCGGATCGACGCCGCGATCGATGAGTGCCGCCAGCCGGGACACCAGGGTCCGGGTCTTGCCGGTTCCGGCGCCCGCGATCACGATCAGCGGGGTGTCGCCGTGGGTGGCCGCCGTCAACTGGGCGTCGTCGAGTCCGGCGTCCCAGCTCGAGTCGAACATGTGTTTGACCCTACCCCATGCACGGTCGCCCGAAGCGGACCTTCCGGCAGGTCCGGCGGGTCGTCGACCCCCCGGCCGCCACGCCGGGCGGCGCCGTCGACGGTGCCGCCGGGTTCGTCCCTCCGGGGGCGTGCAGGTACTTGTACCAAGGTTCCATTGAGTGCTGTCCTTCGGCCGGCGCATGGTGACGGAGCCGCCATCCAGGCGCCTCGCACCGGCGCTCCGGCGCCCCGTCCAAAGGACCAGCATGATCCGATCACTGCTCCGCATCAGTGGTACCGCAACGCTTGTCGCCGCACTGGCCGGCCTGGTCGCAGTGGCGACGCCGGCCGTCGCGTCGGCGAAAGGGGGCGGGACAGGTGATTTCGCCGTCACCGTCAACGGCGTGACGTACAACCCGGCCGTCGGGAAGGACGTCAAGCTCAAAGATGTCCCGGTCTCCGGAACGGTCGCGGTCCGCGGACGACACGTCACCTTCGACATCGACCCGGCCACCCTCGGCGTCTACCAGTACGCGCTGACCGGGCTGGCCGACCCGCTGCGTATGGTCACCGCCCCGACGGTGATCTTCGCCTCGAAGGTGCCCACCCTCACGGCCGCTCAACGCGCCGGCGTCCGGATCCGCGACCTCGAGGTCAAGGACGACACGGTGACGGTGCGGTTCCAGGCTGCCGGCGGCACGTTGAAGGTCCAGGCCAAGGACGCCCCGCAGGGCGGGATCTTCCAGATGGAGCCGGAATTCGGCGCCGCCGTCGAACTGGTGCACACCCTCGGACCCGGACTGTTCTACTTCGTGAACTCGTTCACCGGGAAGATCAACTTCGGCAACGGCGTCGACGCGGTCTCGCCGTCGCAGAGCCCGACCGGCTACCACCAGATGCTGCTCGGCAAGGACAGCCCGCAGGTCGCCACCAAGACCTTCCAGGACGGCAGCACCACCAGGTGGTCCACCGCCTCGGGCGGCCGGATGGGCGGCGTGCTCGGTGAGGATGCCATCGAGCTGTCGCAGGGTGCGACCAACTGCACCAGTCAGTGCCAGGCCCAGAACCGGATCCGCGGTTCGTTGCCGGTGCCTCCGAACCCGGTCGACCCGACGCCGATCGGCGGCTGACCTTCGGTGCGACGGCGCGGGTGGCCACCACGGTGGCCCGCCCGCGCTGTCGATCCCAACCGGGTGCATTCGTCGTCGTAGTGCACGGGCCGGCAGGGTCCAGGGATGGTAGGGAGTGCACCATGGCGAAGTATCTGATCCTGATCTACGGCGATGAACAGCGGTGGGACAACCGGACGCCGCAGGAGGCGCAGCGGGTCGACGACGGGCACCGGGCCTTCCGTACCAGAGCCGGAACAGCGGTGCTGGCCTCAGGTGAGCTCGAGGCGGCCTCCACGGCGACCAGCGTGCGGGCCGGGCAGTCTCCGGAGCGGTTGTCAGTCACCGACGGACCGTTCCTCGAGACCAAGGAGGGACTCGGAGGTTTCTATGTCGTCGAGGCGGCGGATCTCGACGAGGCGATCGGCCTGGCCGGTCTGCTCGAAGAAGTGACCACCGACCACAGCGGAGTCGAGATCCGTCCGCTCCGGGGCGCGAGCTGACCGGCGACGCCGGTCCCGGCCCCGGTCCCGGCCCCGGGTTCGTCGACACCGGGTTCGACGACATGGAAATCCGAGCCGCGATCGAGCATGTGCACCGCACCGAGTGGGCTCAGGTGCTGGCCTCGACGGTGCGGGTCGCCCGCGACCTCGACCTCGCGCAGGAGTGCGCTCAGGACGCATTCGCGCAGGCGTTGCGGAGCTGGCCCGGAACCGGAGTGCCGAGACGGCCGGGGGCGTGGCTCACCACCGTCGCCCGCAACCGTGCGCGGGATGCGCTCGCCAGGGACACCGCCTTCCGCAGGGTGCTGCCGATGTTGGTGGTCGACGAGACCAGTGGTGCCGACGTGCCCGAGCGCCAGGTGCTCGACGACGATCGCCTGCGGCTGATCTTCACCTGCTGCCACCCGGCGCTCTCCGGCGACGCGCAGGTGGCGCTCACCCTGCGATTGATCTGCGGCATGTCGACGGCCGAGGTGGCCCGCGCCTTCCTGGTCCAGGAGTCCACCATGGCGGCGCGGATCACCCGGGCGAAGAAGAAGATCGCCAGGGCCCGGATTCCCTACCGGGTACCGGGTCTCGCGGAGCTGCCGATGCGGGTCGGGGCCGTCCTCGACGTACTGCACCTGATCTTCGCCACCGGGCACTCCGCGCCGCTCGGGGATCAGCTGGTGCGCGGCGACCTCGTGGACCGGGCCCTGGGACTCGCCAGGATGCTGCACGCGCTGGTGCCCGCCGACCGTGACGCGGCGGGCCTGCTGGCCCTGATGCTGCTCGTCGACGCCCGCCGCGACAGCCGGCTGTCGGCCTCCGGTGACCTGGTGCTGCTCGCCGCGCAGGACCGGACCCGTTGGGACACAGCGATGATCGGCGAGGGTATCGAGCTGTTGACGGAGGCGCTGCGGCAGGGGCCGCCCGGACGATTCAGCCTGGAGGCGGCCATCGCGGCGGTGCACGCCGAGGCCCCGTCGTGGGAGTCGACCGACTGGAACGAGATCGTCGGCCTGTACGAGCTGTTGCACCGGCAGTGGCCCAGTCCGGTCGTCGAACTCAACAGGGCCGTGGCGCTCGGCGTGCGGGACGGGCCTGCGGCCGGCCTGCTGGCCCTTGAACCGCTGTTGGAGGAGCCTGCGCTGGCGACCTACGGCTACCTCAGCGCAGCCCGGGCCGACTTCCTGCGCCACCTGGGCCGGCGGCAGGAGGCCGCGGCGGCGTACGAGGAAGCCTTGGCCCTGACCGACAACGCCGTCGAGCGTGCGTTTCTGACCGAGCGGCTGGCGGACGTCACGCGGTAGTGGAACCGGCGACCTGCGTGGGCGTCAGTGGCGCCGGCACCGGGGTGAAGTCGGGTCTCCCGATCACGGTCCGGGCCGGCCGGGCAGGTGCGGCTGCAGCGCTTCGAGGCTCGCGGCCGGTGTGGTTTGGTGGTGGCGTGCAGCCAGCTGCAGGAGTGCCAACGGCGATCGTCGGCCGCGACCCCGAGCGGGCCGAGTTCATCGCGGCGCTCACCGAGGCCTCGCTCGGCCGGGGGCGGTCGATGCTGGTGTTGGGCGAGGCCGGTATGGGCAAGTCGATGCTCGCCGATTGGGTGGTCGCGCACGCCGCGACCGAGGGTTTTCGTTGCCTGCGGGGTGCCTGCTCGGCCGCCGGGATGCCGCCACTGTGGCCATGGCGCCGAGTACTCGACGGACCGGTGACGAGCCTCTCGTGGCGGTTCGAGAACGCGGACCCGGCTGCGGGAGGTCGTGAACTGGTTGCCGCCGAGGTGGTCGAGGCGATCGCTGCACTGGCGCGGGACGGCCCGCTGCTGATCGTTGTCGAGGACCTGCACTGGTCGGACCCGATGACGCTGCTGGTGGCTCGGGCAGTCGCGGACGAGGCACCCACGCTGCCGGTGATGTTGCTGTTGACCTGCAGGGACGATCCTGTCGACGCCTCCAGCGACATCCGCGAGCAGCTCACCCGGCTACCGACGAGCGTGCGCCGTCTGCTGCTGTCGCCGCTCGACCTGGCCGGGTCGGCCCGGTTGGCGGCCGCCGGCCTCGGATACGACCTCTCGGACACAGCGATACGCGACCTGCATGCGCGCACCGGCGGCAACCCGTTCTTCGTCCACGAGGTCACGCGGTTGATGCTCGCCCGCGGGCCCGAAGCTGCCATCGTGGTGCCGCCTGGTGTCAAAGAGGTGCTGCAGCGCCGGGTGGCCCGGCTCAGCCAGCCGTGCGCCTCATTCGTCACGGTGGCAGCCGTCGCGGCGGAGACGACGGCGGACGCGATCGAAGACGACCTGCTGTGTGCTGTCCTGGATGTGGATCAGGTGACCGCGGCCGGACTGCTGGATGAAGCTGTCGCGGCCCGACTGGTGGAGGCCGAGCAGGCAGGTCTGCCGCGATATCGATTTCGGCACACCTTCGTCCGGGAGGTGCTCGAGCAGGGTCTGTCCGGTGTCGAACGCGGCCGGCTGCACGCACATCTGGCGCGCGCTCTGGAGAATCGTCGCGACACGTCGACGATGGCATCCCGACTTGCGCACCACTGGTCCCGAGCCACCGGCCCGGAGTCGCGTGAACAGGCCGCGATCTGGTCCTTGCTCGCAGCCCGGGAAGCCGTCGCGGGCTACGCATTCGAGGCCGCAGCACGGCATTACGCCCGGGCGTTGACCGATCCGTCGACCGATCGCCTCGCCGTCTCGATCGAATACGGGGAAGCGCTGCAATTGGCCGGGAATGCCACGCAGGCCAGAGAGGTGCTGATCCGTGCCGCCCGGGCGGCATCCGCAGCGGCGCGGCCGGTGGACCTGGCGCGCGCAGCACTGGCGATGGGAGGGGGCCTCGCCGGCTTCGAGGTGCCCAGCCGCGACGATGACCAGGCCGAGCTGCTCCGCGAGGCCGATGCCGCGCTCCCCGGGGGTGAGGTGGCGCTGCGGGCTGCGGTGCGTGGCCGGTTGTCCCTGGCCTCGGCCGGCACGGCGACGCTCACCGAGCGTGTCGCGCTCGCGCAGGACGCGGTGCGGCTGGCCCGTGCCGCCGACGATCGGGAGATCGAGTCCGCTGTCCTGGCTGCGTATTGCGATGCGATCGCCGGTCCTGACTACATCAGCGACCGCGTCGCGGCCGCTACCCGGATGCTGGACCTCACGCGGGGCGGGTCGGGCACCGTAGGGCGGCAGCACGCGACCGTGCTGCTGGCCCACCGGCTGCTGCTGGTCGCCTGCCTGGAACGCGGTGACGTGGCGGGAGCGGAACAACAGGCGATCGCCTACGAGCGGGTCGGCGGCCACCGGAAGGTCCCGAGATATGCCTGGCTGCCTGAGATCTGGCGGGGGATGCGGGCGCTGTTGAACGGAGAACCGGCTACCGCGCTGCAGTACGCCGCGGTCGCCGCCGAGATCGGTGAACGGGCCGGGAGTTTCAACGCCGAGCTGATGGTGTTCACGGTGCGGATGCAGGCACATCTCGACCTGGGCACAGCGGACCGGTTCACGGGTGACGTCAGCGCGTTGCAGGCGGCAATGGGACCGGACCGGGTACCGGCGATGTACTACGCCGGCCCGGCGCGGCTGCTGCTCGCCGCCGGAGATCCGGCTTACGCCACGGCCGTGCTGCGGGCGTTCCGGAACGGCACCGGTGAGTCGATGCCGAAGGATGCCGAGTGGTTGGAGGCGCACTGGGCGATGGCCGAGATGGCCATACAGCTCGAAGACAGGGCAGCGGCTGCAGCACTGTTCGATGCCTTGCGGCCCTACCAGCAGCTGTGGGCGGTGGACGGCATCGGTGCTGCCGTCTTCGGCGCGGTCGCCGAGCAGCTGGGTCGGCTGGCTGCCTACCTCGACCGCCCGACCGAGTCGACCCGCTACCTGAGTGTGGCGCGGGAGCAGTACGTCGCCGCGGGCGCTCCGGCGCTGCTCCGCCGGATCGATGGGCCGGCCCCTCGAACACCCGTCGGCGAACGCGCCGAGACCGGGCGGCTGCATCGAGACGGGCAGGTCTGGCTGATCGAGTGGCGCGGCCGACGCTGCATCGTCGCCGACTCCAAAGGTCTGCACGACCTGGCGGTGTTGCTCACCAGCCCGGGTCGGGCAGTGCCGGCGCTCGAGCTCGTCGAGGCGGCCGGCGGACCTGCTGCCATCGCCGCCGGAGCCGACCTCGGCCCGGTCCTGGACGAAACCGCACGTCGCTCCTACCGGCACCGACTCGCCGAGCTGGACCGGGACCTGGCCGACGCCGAGGCCGACGCCGACCTGGCCCGGGCCGAACGCCGCCGCACCGAACGGTCGATGCTGCTCGATCAGCTCACCGGAGCGTTCGGGCTGGGCGGGCGACCCCGAGTAGCGGGCGATCCGGCCGAACGGGCCCGCAAGGCCGTCACCATGCGTATCCGTGCCGCGATCCGCACGATCGGCAGCAATGACGAGGCACTCGGGAGGCATCTGGCCATCACGGTCCGGACCGGGCGGGTGTGCAGCTACCAGCCGGACACTGCGGTCACCTGGCTGAGCTGACGATGTCAGGAGGCAACTGACGCCCCATCGTCATGACCCGCGACGAACGAAAGGCGTGATCGGGATGACGACAACAGAGGCTTCGCCCGGGACCATCGAGCAACTGGTCGGCCGGATCTTCACCGCGGGGGTGGGCGCAGCCGAGCTGTGCACCGTCTACCTCGGCACCCACCTGGGGCTGTACAGGGCTTTGGCCGACTCGCCGGCGACCCCGACCGCATTGGCGGCGCGGACCGGTGGCGACGAACGGTACCTGCGAGAGTGGCTGCAGGGGCAGGCGGTTGCCGGGTTTCTGACGGTCGACGGCGAGGACCCGGCTACGGCACGATTCAGCCTCGCCGAGGGCATCTTCGAGGTGTTCGTCGACGAAACGTCGCCGACCTATCTCGGGGGCCTCGCCGACACCGTCGCCGCAACGGGCCGGGTGCTCCCGGAGCTCGTCACGGCATACCGCACCGGCACCGGCGTGCCCTACGCCACCTACGGGCCGGATGGAGTCAGCGCACAGTCGGCCCTGAACCGTCCGGCTTTCATCCACTCGCTGGCAACCGAATGGTTGCCGGCGCTGCCCGACGTGCTGGCCCGGCTTCAGGACACGGGGAATCCGGCCCGGGTGGCCGACCTGGCCTGCGGCACCGGATGGGCTGCGATCGAGCTGGCCAAGGCGTTCCCGCACATCACGGTGGACGGGCGCGACAACGACGAGGCGTCGATCGCACTCGGCCGGGCGAACGCTCTCGACCAAGGGGTCGCGGGTCGTGTCCGGCTGGAGGTTGTCGACCTGGCGGACGAGTCGTCGGACTGGTCACCGCGATACGACCTGGTGATGCTCATCGAATGCGTGCACGACCTCCCCCGACCCGTCGAGGCACTGCGGCATGCTCGTACCGCGCTGCGGCCAGGTGGTGCGGTCCTCGTCGTGGACGAGCGGGCCGCCGAGACGTTCACCGCTCCTGGCGACGACGTCGAGCGGTTCTTCGCGGCCGCCTCCGCTCTCTGGTGCCTGCCACAGGGTCGCGTCGGCCCGGCACCGGAACCCGTCGGCACGTTGATCCGGCCCGAGACAATGCGGGACCTGGCGCACCGCGCCGGGTACATCGGCGTGCAGATCCTGCCGATCGAGCACCCGTTCTGGCGGTTCTACCGGCTCACGCCATGACCACCGACACCTGAAGGACTACACGGGGTCGAGGCGACGTCCTACGCTACTGAGCAGGCCGCCGGACCCGGTCGGAATCCAACCGCACGACGCTCAACCACCGCAGGGACGATCCGCCGACGGCGGATCGTCCCTGCGGACAGACTCGAGGGAAGCGACATGGCTGATCGACCGGCTGACTTCTCGGACCTCAGGGCGCTGTTCATCAACACAACGTTGACCAGGTCGCCTGGGCCGAGCCACACCCAACTGCTCATCGACGTGAGCGCGGACATCATGGTCAAGCAGGGCGTCTCCGTGGACCAGTTCCGGGCCGTCGACCACCAGATCGCCACCGGTGTCTACCCCGACATGCGTGAGCGGGGATGGGATGTCGACGAGTGGCCGGAGTTGTTCCCGCGGGTTCTGGCGGCCGACATCCTCGTGATCGGCGGGCCGATCTGGTTGGGGGACAACAGCAGCGAGACGAAGAAGATCATCGAGCGGCTGTACGCCCACTCGGGCGAACTCAACGACAGGGGCCAGTGGCTGTACTACGGCCGGGTCGGTGGCTGCGTGATCACCGGCAACGAGGACGGCATCAAACACTGCACGTCCAACGTCTTGTACAGCCTGCAACACATCGGGTACAGCATCCCGCCGCAGGCCGACGCCGGGTGGATCGGCGAGGCCGGGCCCGGCCCCAGCTACGGCGATCTACTGGACGACGGTAGCCGAGCCGGCCTCCGCAACGACTTCACCAACCGCAACACGACGTTCATGACCTGGAACCTGCTGCACCTGGCCCGCATCCTGAAGGACACCGGTGGCTTTCCCGCCTACGGCAACCAGCGGAAGGAATGGGACGCCGGCACGCGTTTCGACTTTGAAAACCCCGAGTACCGGTCCTGACGGAGGACGGGGTCGCTCGGTGGTGCTCACCTCAGACTCCAGGTCGTCGGCAGGTTCGGTGCATAGGAACAACGGTGCCCATCCGCAGGGCGCTCCTCAGGTGCCCGGCCAGCGCGGGATCTACCTGGTCGATCTTGGAGAGCGCGTCGCGAACCCGGGCGCTGACGGTCTTGCGCGCCCGTTCGGACTCGTCACCGAGCCGCCTGCTGCGGCCACCCAGTCCGGTTGCGGTGGCGAGGGTCTGAATCAAGGCGGTCCGTTCGGTGCTGAGCTGTTCGGCTCGTCGGTCGTTGCCGGCGGCCTCGGCGTCCCGGATCTCGTCGGCCAGGGTGGTGAGCCGCGCCTTGAAGTGTGCTCTCGCGCTGTCGTCCAGGATCGGGTCGGCTCCGATCCGGGCCATCTCGGTGCCGATCAGGGTGAGGACATGGACGTCTGCACCTCGCGCCCCGATGATCGTCGCGATGTCCCGCAGTCCCTTGGAATCCGGTAGCTCGGCGGTCGAACTGCCGAAAGACAGTCGCCAGCGCCCGTCGAGTCGTCGGAATTCATGTCGGACGGGCCCAGGGTGCGGGTCGGTGAGCTCGGCCAGAGCTTCGGTGGTGAGCCGCGCCCACGCCGCGGCGCCGAGCCGGTCGTGCATCGCCAGCGCGGCGCGGAAATGGTCCGCCGCCCGGGCGGTGTCGCCCTGCGCAGCGGCCAGCGCACCCAGATGGTGGTCAACTGCAGCGTGGTAGGAGACGCAGCCGGTGACCAGCACATGGGTGCCGGCCCGGGGGAGAAGTCGCTCGTACACCCAGGCCTGTTGCGCCGTGCTCCCGGCGACGGCGAAGACGACCGCTGCGGCGGCCAGCCCTTCGGTGCCCGTCGATTCCGCGATGTCCAGGACGCTGTAGTCACCGAGGGCGGCGGTGGTTGCGACGATGTCTCCCCGGACGGCGGACGGCCACGCGCGAAAGATCGGGAACATCGGCCAGAGGGGATCGTCGGGTGTCAACTCGATCTGCGGCTCGGCGACACCCAGAGCGACCAGCGACCATCGAGACGTGCAGAAGCAGGCCAGGGCATCCGGCACGCCGATGGCCCGACCGAGTTCGAGTGCGCGCTCGCCGAGCTCCGCTGCCTCCTGGGCTCGGCCCGCGATCTGTGCGAGTGTGGCCCGCCGGGTCAGCGCCCCCCACCGACCGCGGGCGTGCCCGAGGGCTTCGGCGTGCGAGATGTAGGTGGCCAGTTCGTCGCGCCCGGTCGGGTCGCCCAGCTCGAGAAGGGCGGCGGCGCGCAGCAGATGGGCTTCGGCGATGAGGTCGGCGTCCCCGCCGGCGGTCGCGGCGGCCAGCATCTCGGCGATGACGGGTAGTCGCCGCATGGCGCTGCCGGGTATCCACATCGAGTCCTGCAGTGCGAGTTTCGCGACCGCGATCGTGTGGGCGTCGCCCGCTGCGGTGGCGAGCTCGACGGCCTGCGCAGCGGTGCGGGTCGTCTCGTCGTCCGGGGGGTGGATCGAGCCGTGCCGCATCTCGCGGGCCTGAGCGGATGCCACCCGCGACCGCAGCGTCAGCGGGCCGTTGCCGGCGGCCAGCCGAGCGGCCGCGCCGCGAAGCAGCTCCATGGTGTCGACGCTGGCCGCTCCGGATCGGTGGCCGAGCGAGTGCAGACCCAGCGCGGCGTTCGCGAATGCGATGTCATCTCCGGACCGGGCGGCACGATCGGCGACCTCGCGGTAGTGCTGCTCGGCCGACTCGGCCCGGCCCGCCCGGTCCTGCGCGGTGGCGAGTTCCAGCAGCAGTCCGCAGCGTTCGGACCCGCTGTCACCGGGATCGAGGTCGAGCAGCCGCAACGCGTGCAAGTAGTAGGCGCAGGCATCGTCGTGTCCCAGACGAGCCGGACGCCTCTCGGGCCGCCAGCGTCGAATAGTCGATGGCCTGCCGTCGGGCCGCTGGACCCGCTGCCAGCAGGTGCGACGCTATCCGGGCAGCGGAGCTCGGATCGTGCCTGCAGCGTCCGACCCACCGCGAAGTTCAGCTCCGTCGAGGTCGACCGGCTCAAGCCGAGCAGAATTGTTTCGCGGTAGAGATCATGGGCGAACCTCGGCTCGAGGTGAGTGCCGATGATCACGCCGGCCCGTCGGGCCTCGTCCAACAGGTCCAGCGCCTCGGATTCGTCGGCGACCGCACCGACCAGAGTCAGCAGGTCCAGGTCGATGTCCCGACCGACGACCGCGGCCCAGTCCAGGAGCCGCACGCACCTGGTGGACAGGCGAGCAAGGCGGCGGCGCAGCGTCTCGGCCACGGTCCGCGGGATGTCGGCCTCGTCGGCAAGGGAGCCCTGCGCGGTCAGCAGCCGGGTCAGCTCACGGACGAAGAACGGGTTGCCGCCACTCCGCCGCCACAACAGCGCACTCAGCTGAGCGGACGGTGTTTCGCCGGCGAATATCGATGCCATCGCCGCAACCTCCGCCTGTCCGAGGCCGTGAAGGACGAGGTGCTGCGCGTCGGCGGCCAGGGTGAGGAGTTCCGGCGGCGCCTCGGCGTCGCGGTAGGCGCCGGCCAGCAGCACCCGGCTCCCGGTCAGCGTGCGGGCCAGGAATCCCAGCATTCTGATCGAGGGCTCGTCGGCCCACTGCAGGTCGTCAAGGACCACCAGGAGCGGGCCGCTCGGCGGCGAGGCCCGCGAGAGCGCCGGCGACGGATTCGAATACCCGGAACTGCTCGTCCGCGGCAGCGCCGGCATCCATCCCCGTGAGGGACGACGATCCGGACGTCAGGAGCCGGCCGGCGTCCCCGAGTGCGGTGATCGACCGATCGCTGGCCTGCAGGATCTGCGACCACGGCCACAACGGCGGCACCCCCTTGCCGTCCCAACACACCGCGCGCAGGACCGTGCAGTCCGGGGTGGCCCTCTCGATCAGCGCGGCCAGCACCGCGGTCTTGCCGATGCCGGCCTCGCCGCTGATCAGGAGGAGCTGCCCGGTGCCCGCGAAGGGTGCCGTGGAGCACGGCGGCGGCCGCGGCCAGCACCGCCTCCCGACCGACGAGCCGCTCGGCGGGACTCATGTCGTCATGATGACCGGTCAGGGCCGCAGCTCCAAGATCAGATTCATCGGCGCGTCGACCCCGGACCTGCGAACGCGGGTGAAGCCGGCCTCGGCGGCCAACTCGCGCAGGCGCTTCTCACCGGCCTGCGCGCCCAGCGGCTCGGATGCGGTCGCTGTCGTCTGGGAGACCGCGTTCGGTGTGCACGCCAGTGTCGAGACGGCGTAGAACATGCGGCCCATCGGGTTCAGGTTGTCTTCCACGTTGTCGGCACTGAGCGGCTCGAACAGGAGCACCACCCCGGTCGGAGACGACCGCCGCCCGGGCCTGGACCAGCGCACCACGGGGATCGCCGATGTCGTGCAACGAGTCGAAGAAGGTGATCAGCTCATAGCCGACCCCTGGGCAGGTCGGCCGCGGCGGACACCTCGAAGCGGGCGTTGCCCACACCGCTGCCGGCCGCCTCGGCGCGCGCGTGGGCAATGGACGCGTCGTGGTAGTCGATCCCCAGGACCGGTGCGGACGGGTACAACTCGGCGATGGCCAGGGTCGGTGTCCCGTATCCGCAGCCGACGTCCGCGACGGCACCGCCCATTCCCAGAGCGGCGGCCACGTCGGTGATCTCACCGATGGCCGCGGCGACCAGCTCGATCGGCAACGCGACCTTGGTGAATGCATCGGTGCCGTGCCAATGGTCGGCCGTGCGTTGATGCCAGCCGTACCCGCGGCCGGTGCTGAAGGCCTCACTGAAGTCACCGAAACCTTCGCCCATCGAGGACATCATGGTTGCGGCGGCGTCGACCAGGGGCCCGCCAGGACCGTAATGGATTGCGCCGGCGACGGCGTCCGGAAGCGTGTACCGCCGGCTGCCGGCGTCGTAGTCGAGATAGCCGCCGGCAGCCTGCGCCCGCAGCCAATCACGGACCAACGCCGGGTCGACGCTGACCCTCGCGGCGACCTGTTCGACGGTCAGCGGCCCGGCTCCGGCGAGAGCCGCCCACAGACCGCTGCGGGTGCCCAGGGCGGTGAGCAGCACACCCAACGCGCCACCCAGCTCGCCGAGGATCTTGCCCATCTGCGCCTCCACCGCCGCGCTCGATGCTGCGTCGGCGGCCGGGGGTGTTCTTCCACTGTGGTCACGACGTGCTCCTTCGGTCGCACCCGGGCCGGTCCCGGGCGTCAACCGAAGGGCGCGAGATCGCAGCCTCGCAACCGCGAGGTGCGAACTCGCACTGGTGATGACCTGGCGTCACCCGATGGGCCGTGTGCGATCGGTCAGCCGACCATGGTGTCCAGTCGGAGCTGATGATCCGCGGCGATGAGCTCGGCGGCGCGCTCACCGATCATGATCGTGGCGGCGTTGGTATTGCCGCTCACCACCGTCGGCATCACGCTGGCATCGGCCACCCGGAGACCGGAGACTCCGTAGACCCGCAGATCCGCGTCGACCACGCTGCCCATCCGGCACGTCGACGTCTCGTGGTAGACGGTCAGGGCGTAGTGCCGCGCCAGGTCCTCCAGCAGCGCGTCGCTCGGTGGGTCACCCGGCGTGTGTCCATGGGCCGCAGCGAGCGCGGGTGGCACCATCAGCGGCCCCAGGGCCGCGCCGGGCCAGTGCGCGACGATGTCCAGTGCCCGCCGCATCACCGCCAGCATGACGGCGACGTCGTGCGGATCGGCCAGGTAATTGAGATCGATCCGAGGGGCGTCAGCACTGTCGGAGCTGACCAGGCACACCTCGCCCTCGGAGTGCGGCTGGACCGGATTCGGCAGCACAATCACGGTCTCGGCGTCGGCCGACAACGCCGTGTCCGGGTCGGCGAAGTAGTCGGCCGGGTCGACGCGGAACAGGTACCGCCAGATGTCCGGCGTGTAACCGCAGGCGAGCAGACCGATCTGGGCGTCGTGGGTGTGCGGGTCGCCGAGGCCGGTGGAGAAGAATGCGACGGCGTCGTAGAGGGAGGACGACGCCAGGCCCTTCCCGGTCGTCGCCCATTCGGTCACCCGTCGCACCGCCTCGGCCTTGAGAGCGGCCAGTTCCGGCGGGAGGTCGACGTCGTCGGCAGGGTCGGCGGGCAGCGGTCCCGCCGGCGCTCGGAGCGCATCCGGCCCGAGCGAGATGGCGATCTCGGTCATCGTCAGGGCGACCCCCGGAGCTGCGAAGACCAGCGGCACGTGCAGGTGGTCCTTGAGGTGCTTGCCGACGTGCGGGTTGTCCAGCACACATTCGACGCCGACCGACGCCAGCTCGCTGCTCGGCCCGATCCCGGAAAGCAGCAGCAGCTGCGGCGATCCGATGGCCCCGGCGCTCACCACCACCTCGCGTCCGGCCGCCAGGGTCACCGGGTGGCCGTCCTTGTCGCGGTAGCGGACACCGGTGGCGCTCAGGCCCGATCCACCGGACTCCTCGAGCAGGATCTTCTCGACATGTGCGTCGGTGATGACGGTCAGGTTGGGCCGCTCCATGACCGGCTCGAGGAACGCGCGGTAGGTCGAGGAACGCTTGCCGTCCCGGGTGGTGGTCTGGAACAGCGACGCACACCCAGCCGGACCACCGCGATCGCGACTGTTGTAGTCCCCCATCGGTATCCCGGCCGCGCCGGCGGCCGCTACGAACTGCTCGGCGGCAGCGGTCCGCGGCGCGCGCACCGACACCCCCAACGGCCCGTCGGTGCCGTGGGCCGACTCGTCGATGACGACGCCATCCGGCGGGTCGGGCGGTACGAGGCCCTCGCTCTTGACGAAGAACGGCACCACCTCGTCGTAGGACCAGCCCTTGGCGCCGTCGGCCGCCCAGGCGTCGAAATCACCGGGATGGCCCCGCACATAGGCCATGTAGTTGAGTCCCGACGACCCGCCGAGCATCTTGCCCCGCGGCACCATCATCCGACGGTCCGTGAGGCCCTTCCCGGCGCCGCCGGGATCGCCGGTGTACATCCAGTCGACGACCGGGTCGAGCTGCAGCGACGCGACCGCGGCCGGCATCAACTCGCGGGCCGGTGGAACGCCTCCGGCCTCCACGAGGGCGACCCGCGCCGTGGCGTCTTCGGAGAGGCGCGCAGCGATCACGGCGCCGGCCGAGCCGCCCCCGATCACCACGAAGTCGAAACGATCGGCCGAGGGGGCCGCTGACGGACTGGCTGCGTCGGTCATCGACGCCACCTCTCTGGTCGGCTCGCGCTGGGACGGGCACCACCAGAGGGCTGGACCGCGGCGTCCGCTGGCCCGACGGGGGCCACGCCCTGGTGTCTACCACTGCCGGGCGCCGCAGGAGAAGGGGCCTCGGGTCGGGCTCGTCGCCGGGTTCGGCGGCACCGGCCGCCGTCGCCGCGTCCAGGAGCCCAAGGACTCCCGCGGGGGACCCGGATGCGTGTCACGCCTGAACGGCCCAGCGCCGTATCGGCATTCGGGGGAGCCCCAGAACACCCGAACCGGTTATTGCCAAGCGTTGTCCACGGGGCCATTCTGTGGTCGGCAGGGTGGCGGCCGAGAGAAATCGTTGTGCCACGCGGACTCTGCCGTGGAGGTGCTCCATGGTCAAGGCTCAGTCGGAACCGGACGATTTCGCCCGCCGTCCCGCGGACCCCTACGTCACCGCCCGGATCAGCGGCCCCGGAGAGACCGCGCCGCCGACGTTGACCCTGTCCGGTCTGCTCGGCGACAGCGATCGTGAAGGCAAGCGGCGTCTGTACTTCAATACCTCGCTGGACTACTACGCGGAGTTCGCGACCGCCGACGTCCTGTCCGTCGACGATGTGCCGGCCGATGCTCCACCGTTCGTGGGCCACGAGGCAACCCGCGTGACGCTCAAGCGGGACGCGCGCGTGGAGTACACCTACGCGCGCGTCGTCGGAGCGGCCGACGACTTCGATCTGGACGTCCGGAACGCCCCCTCGGCACGACGATTCGCCGTCCCGATGCTCGACGACGGTCCGGAGACCTGGGAGGCCGAATGCCCCGGCCAGAGCTTCGGTGGCGGCTGTGAGACGGACTTCGCCTGCGGTACCGACTTCGACTGCCCGTCCGGGTGGACCGTGTGCAAGCCACACACCTGCAACTGCGATCCGACCGAGCCGCCGCAGTGTCGGCCGACCCGGGGTGGCGACACCTGCGCGACCTGCAACCAGGGCACCTGCCAGACCTGCGGTCAGGCCACCTGCGCCACCTGCAACCAGGGCACCTGCCAGACCTGCGGTCAGGCCACCTGCGCCACCTGCAACCAGGCGACCTGCCGGACGTGCAACCAGGCCACCTGCGCCACCTGCAACCAGGCGACCTGCCACACCTGCAACGGTGCGACCTGCCAGACCTGCGCCGCGGGCACCTGCCGCACCTGTCAGGACGGTCCCTGCGGACCGACGTTCGCCCAGACCCACTGCCCGACCTGCCGGGCGGGGTGCGGCTTCTGAACGCTGGACCCGGTGGCGCCGTCACAGCCCAGGGGTGGGCGGGCTCGGTGCCCGCGGAACGACGCGACCGGATCCTGGATGCGGCGAGGCTGATCGCTGCCCGGGTGACGGATCCCGCGCGCATTGCCGAATCGGTTGCGCTTTCGCGTAGCCAGACCGCGTTCCCCCTTTCCGTCGCGTGGAATTCGTCGTCGGTCGCTCAGGGGGATGCCGGGCAGGCCCTGCTGTGTGCCGAGCTGGCGCGGGCCTTTCCGGACGAGGGATGGGACAGGGTCGGCCATCAGTTCCTCGCCCGCGCCGCGCAGTTCGCGCGGCTTCGCGGGACGACCTCGGCCGGCGTGGTCAGCGGCCTGGGCGGCATTGCGTTCACTGCCCGGTTGTTGAGCGATGGCGACCGCTACCGAGGGTTGCGCAGCGAACTGGACCGGACCATCGCCCAATCGACACTTGCCTTGGTCGCCCAACTCCGGGGACGCTCCGGCGTGGCGACATCGTCGTTCGACCTGATCTCCGGCCTGAGCGGAATCGCCATGTACCTGCTGCCGCCGGACTCGGGTGGTACCTCGGGGGCCGCGCTGCCATTCGCGCTGCGCGCGCTGATCGAGTCGGCTCTGGCCGACGGTCCGCTACCGGCCTGGCACACCCCGGTCCATCTGCTCTACGACGACGATCAGATGCGTCAGTACCCGGACGGCAATCTGAATTGTGGCCTCGCGCACGGAGTTCCGGGCCCCCTGGCCGCACTCTCGCTGGCGATGCTCGGCGGACAGGGACCGGCGAACACCGGCCGGGCTGTCGAGCGGCTCGCGGACTGGCTGGTCAGCAACGCCGGCCGGGACGGGGACGGTCCACGCTGGCCCGCGGTGATACCCACCGGGACCTACCTCGCAGCAGTTCGCCCCGATGGCGATCGAGGCATCACCCGGGACGCCTGGTGCTACGGCAATCCCGGAGTCGCCCGCGCCCTCTATCTTGCGGGCGAGGCGCTGGACCGGGCCGACTTGCGCGAGTTCGCCATCGAGGCACTGGGAGCCGTGTTTCGCCGGCCGCCTGATCGACGCGGAATCGACGCCCCGACCTTCTGCCACGGCGTCGCCGGCCTGCTGCAGATCTCGCTGCGGTTCGCCCACGACACGGACCTGCCGATGTTCCACGACGCGGTCGCCGACCTCACCGAGCAGGTGCTTGCCGCGGTCGACGCCGACCGCCCGATGGGCGTGGCCAACATCGAGCCCGGCGGCAACCCGGTCGACCAGCCCGGTCTGCTCGACGGCGCGACCGGCGTGTGCCTGACCCTGCTCAGCGCCGCATCCGAGCGGCCGCCTCCCTGGGACCGTATCTTCGGCCTGTCATGAACGATTCCACCGCTGCCACCCTTGTGCGACAGCCGATCGACTCCGCTGACGAAGAGTTGACCGGTCCCGGCAGACGGCTGATCTTCCGACCGGCCCCGTGGCTGGTGGTGCGGACCCCGCTGCTCCCGGCCGCGAAGGCGGCGCTGGCCCGTCATCCGTCGGCCGCGCTCGCCGATCCGGACATCCTGCGGGCGCTCGCCATCGGCTGCCCCGATCTGTTGGACAGCTTGCTCCGTCCCGGCACCAGAGGTCGGGACCTCGCCCGGGCCCACGCGAGTCTCGCCCGGTATCTGATCCGGATGAGCACCAGGCCGACGCCGTACGGGACGTTCGCGGCGGTGTCCATCGGGCGGTGGGGAGCCACCACGACAGCCACGCTCGGTCGCGCGCGGATCCGCACCCGACCGGACATGGGATGGATGCTCGGGTTGCTGCGCACCCTCGACGCCGACCCGGTGGCCCAGGCCGCCGCGTTGTGGCGGACGAACCCGATGTGGGCGGAGCGGGACGGCAGGCTCGCCCTCTACGGCTCCGGATCGTCGGTCAGAGCCACGCCTGCGGCCCGCGCAGCGCTCGAGTGTGCTGTTGTGCCGATCACCTACGACCTGTTGCGCCGCCGGGTGGCCGAAGCGACGGGCGGAAGCGATGAGCAGGTCGAGGGTCTGCTGAGCCAGCTGTGGACGCAGCGCCTGCTGATGACCGACCTTCAGCCCACTCTCACCGGACCCACGACCGTTCGCCGGCTGGTCGCACTGGTGCGACGCACCCGCACGGTGACCGCAGACGCGCTCGACGCACTGCTGGCCGAGCTTGCCGACCTCGATGGTGCTCCCGCAGGCGAAGCGCCGGAACGGGTCTCGGCGATCACTCGGTCGGCGCGCACCATCCACGACGTCGGCGCGGCGTTCATCCAGACGGACATGGCGCGGCAGCTCTCCGGTGGCCGGCTGAATGCCCGGATCGGGGCCGAGTGCGCACGTGCCGCCGAGTTGCTTCTGCGGATGACGCCGGCCCCCAGAGGGTCTGACGATCTCGTGACGTACCGGCGGAACTTCGTCACCCGATACGGTGACGTCGAGGTGCCCCTTCTGCAGCTGTTGGATCCGAGCCAGGGCCTCGGTCCGCTCGGGCACGTCCACGGCGGGGGCACCGGCCTCGACCCGCAGCGGGCGAGTGAGCGGGCCGACACGCTGATGACGGTGGCCCTCACTGCGTTGCGGGAGCAGCGCAGGACGATCGAGCTGGACCCGGCGACGGCCGCGACCCTGCAGACCTGGCGACCGGCCGACGGGCCGGCACCGCTGTCGGTGGAACTGTCGGCCTTCGTGGTCGCCCGCGACGTCGCCGCCGTTGACCGCGGCGACTTCCGGATCGTTGTGGGCCCCAACCTCGGGGCGCCGAGCGCCGGACGCTCGTTGGGACGCTTCGCCGATCTGCTGCAACCGGAAGCCTCGGACGCCTACCGATGGCTCGACGCCGCCGAACGCGCGGGATCACCGGAGGAGATCCCCGTCGAGGTCGTCTACGTTCCGGCGAACCCCAGGACGTCGAATGTGGTCATCCGACCCACCACCACCGAGCACGAGATCGTCCTGGAGTGTCGGCCCGGCGTCGCCGAGGACCACGTCATACCGCTCGACGACATCGTCGTCGGGGTGCATGACGGGCGCATGTACGTGCGTTCCGTCGCACTCGGCGCTCAGATCCGTCCTACGGCAAGGCATATGCTCAACCACCACGCCGCGCCGGAGGTCTGCCGGTTCTTGGACGAGGTGTCCCGCGGTGGCACCGCGATGTTCACCAGCTTCGACTGGGGGCCGGCCGAGTCCCTGCCCTACCTGCCGCGCGTCGAGTCCGGCCGGGTCGTGCTCGAGTTGGCCCGCTGGTTGTTCAAGCCCGACCCGGCTGACCTCGGTGGCGATCGGGACGCCGGTCTGCAGCGCTTCTCCCACGACCTGACGCGATGGCGGTCGCACTGGTCGGTACCGTCCCGGGTGTACGTGGCGACCGCCGACAACCGGCTGCTTCTCGACCTCGACGATCCCGCCGACGTGGAGCAACTGCACCGCGAGGCGTGCGCCCGGCCGGCGGTTCCCCTGCGCCTCTACGAGGCCCTCCCCGACATCGAGCACGGCTGGCTGCCGGGACCCGATGGCGGCTACATCGCGGAGATCGTCGTGCCTCTGGTGCGCGCCGCACCGGTTGCCCCCACCGCCGCCCCCGTCGGGAGTGCAGAGCCGCGACAACCGGGTCCCTCGCCGAACGGCGGCACGACCACTGCCACCTTCACGACCCAGGATCGCATCCGTGCGCCCGGTAGCGACTGGCTGTTCGTCAAGCTCTACGGCGCCCGTGACCACGAGAACGCCCTGCTGACCGGTACTCTCGGCGACATCTGTGAGATGACCGAGACGTCCGGCATCGCCCCCAGTTGGTTCTTCCTCCGCTATGCGGATCCCGAACCGCACCTGCGGGTGCGCTGGAAGGGAGACGCCGATCTGCTGATCCACCAGCTGCTGCCCCATCTCACCGAGATTGCCAACGCCCTGATCGCGCAGCGCATCATCACCCGGTTCACGATCGACACCTACGACCGCGAGTTGGACCGGTACGGAGGTCCGGCCGGCACCGATGTCTGCGAACGGATCTTCCATGCCGACAGCCGTGCCGTGCAGCAGCTGCTCTCCATACCGGGTTCCGGCGAGGACATCACCCAACTTGCCGTGCTGACGGTCGACTCGCTCCTCGACGGCCTGGGCCTGGACGGTGATGCCCGTCTGGATTTCTACACTCGGCGCACGGCATCGACCGACGAGAACGTGCGCCGACGTGCCGGTGCGGACTACCGGATCCGAAAGGTCGCTCTCCGCACCACCCTCGGCCGGTCCGGCGTGGATCACGTCGACCCGTCCGGCCGACTCGCCGGCGTCCTGGCTGCCCGGCATGATCGCCTACGCGCCGCCGCCGCCGACCTCGCAGATCTGGAGGCCCGCGGCCTTCTCACGGCGCCTCTGGACAGCCTGTACCCGAGCCTGATCCACATGCACCTGAACCGGCTGTCCGGCGACACCGCCGCAGTGAGCGAGGCGCACGTGCTCCAGCTGCTACAGCGCACCCGGCGTGGGCTCCGAGCCTCCCAACGGAGTCCTTCCGCGGCTGCGCATCCCGGACAATCATCCCCTGACTCTCAGGGTAGCGGCGTCGCATGAGGGTTCGCGCCGGCAGCGACACACACCGGGCCGGTCGTGACCACGCCCGTGGATGTGCTGCGGACCGTCAGAGGTCGATGACGACGTCGCCTGTTGGTGCAGCACAACAGATCAGGACATTGCCGCCGGCCGGCAGGTCGATCGGCTGCGGGTCGTAGGTCACCGGCCCGGCGACCAGGCCGGACTCGCAGGTGTGGCAGATCCCCGTCCGGCACGACCAGCGGGTCGGCACGTCGCAGGCCTCCGCCAGCTCGAGCAGGCTGTTGACATCGTGGCGCCAGGCGACGGTGAGGCCGCTGCGGGCAAAGGTGACGTCGGGTCCGTCACCGGCAACGCCCACAGGCTGATGCGGTGGGGTGACCGATCCGGCAGCGATTCCCGGGGTGATCGCCGTGCGCGAGCCGAACACCTCGGTGGCGATGTTCGCGGGATCCAGCCCGAGATCTGCCAGCGTGGTGTCGATGTCGTCCATGAAGTGCTGCGGTCCGCAGACGTAGGCGTGCGCGTCGCGCGGAATGATCATGCTGTACAGAAAATCTCGGTCGAGCCGCCCGCGATGCGTGTAGGTCAGGCCGAGCGTGTCGGTCGACAGCGGTGCGCTGTAGCAGATCTCGCTCCTGGCATTGGACAGTCGGCTCAGCAGGGACCGCACCTCGGCGGCGAACGGGTGCTCTGCGGAGTTCCGCGCTCCGTGCAGCCACCAGACTTCGCGGGTCGGGTCGGTGTCGGCCAGGAAGTGCAACATCGCCAGCACCGGTGTGGCCCCGATGCCGGCGGACACCAGCACGACCGGGCCGGCACCCGGTTGCAGGACGAAACCGCCGCGAGGCGCGGCGACCTCCACGAGCGAGCCGGGCCGGATCGTGTCCTGCACTGCGGCGCTCACGACGCCGTAGGGCTCACGTTTGACACTCACCCGATAGTCGGCCCCTCCGACGGGACCCGAGAGCGAGTAGCTGCGGGTCGCCGGCGGTCCACCGTTGACGGCGAGCCGGAGTGCGACGAACTGCCCGGGGAGAGCGGGTGGCAGCGGTTCGGCATCCGTCGGCGCCAGCCGGAGCGAGAGCACCGTGTCGGTCTCGCGGACCGTGTCCACCACCCGCATCTCACGGAAGCCCGGCCAGGACACCGGGTGGACAGCTGCAGCGTCGACGAGGCCGGCGTTGCCCCCCTCTTTCGGGTCGGTGCTCAGGATGGACCGAAAGGACGTCTGCCAGCCGGAGCTGAGTGCAGGGATCCGCAATGCTCGGGCGATTGCGCTCCGGTCGTGCCCGGGCAGATACAGCAGACCGTCGATGTCGGCGACGGTCATCTGCTCGGGACCGGAACCTACCTTCACGATCGCGTCGCCCGCCTCGACGGTGCCTTCGCGGAGCACTCGCAGGTAGAACCCCGGCCGCCCGTGGGCGACCAGCAGGGCCGGCAGGCGTGGTTCGTCGAGCCTGAGGCCCACGCGGTAGCAGGTGACCCTGGGCTGGCTCACCTCGAAGAGTGCGCCACCGATCTGGTACCGATCGCCGATGCACACCTCGTTGTCGGGCAACCCGTCGACGGTGAAGTTCTCCCCGAACATGCCTGAGGTGGTGAGGTCGGAGCGCTCGAGGTGGGCACCCCAGTACTCGTACGACTCACGCTGATACACCATCACCGCGCGATTCGGCCCGCCGTGGCCGCCCAGATCGCCCTGCCCGTCTCCGTCGATGTTGAGCGTCCGCACCATCCGCGGCCCGTCGACCGGTTGCTTCCAGATCCCGGTGTGCACCGTCCGGCCGTGCCAGCCCACGTCGCGCGGGAGGCCGACATTCAACGAAACGAGACGACCCCGCACCGCCCGGTTGTCGGCAGGCCCGACGGCCATGTCCGACTCAGCCCTCAAGGAGCGACACCGACAAGGCCCCACCTGGTGGGCACCAAGCTGACGGCCATCAGGTCCGGCCTGGCCGCCGTTGCTTCCGATGCACCGTCAGGCGTGCTCGGATCGGCCGGCGATCTGCCGCTGTAGGCACTTGCGAGCGTCTCCCACACGTCGATTCATCCTGTCCGGCAATGCCTGTCGGCTACTTCGCGGGGGAAGAGGAGTTCCCTGATCGTGCCGAAACCCTACTCGTCGCGCCCGCGGCCCGCCACATCCGGGTACGCGTCGACCACGCTGCCGCGCTACGGTCGCGCGAGTTCTGAGCTCTAGGTTTTCGTCAGTGTTGGTGGGACCCTGGGATCGGGTATGCATTCATCGCTAGCGCCTCGGAATAGGACACGAGGTCTCCTCGGATGACCGCAGAGCAGGTTGGCCAGGCACAAGCGCGAGGTTCAGCTGATGGACGAGGAGCACCGGGTGCTCAGAAGGGGGTCCTAGTCGTGGGCGACGACCGCAGCGAGGAGACCCAGCGTGATGCCACAGCGGAGAGCTACATCGAGGAACTCGACGAGTTGAAGAAGGCCGCAGGTGCCGACGAGGTCGCCGCTACGATCGACGCTCACGTTGCGACGTCGGGACAGGAAACATAGGCCTCGATCTCAGTCCGGCCATTGAGACCGCAGACTTGCTTCATGGGTGGTGGCCTTCACCGGCTTCCATCAGCGTTGTCCGAACTCACTGCGAGAGAGCGCTCGGAAACCGATTCTCGAAGTCCAGTATTCCTACCCACTCCGGCTGTACCGAGACACGCGCCATGGGCTTCCCACTCAAGCCGGCCACCCACGCCCGACCGCCCTCCTCGCCCATGTACCTTTCGCACGCCAGGGCGTAGTCCGGGTCGACGTCTGTGACGACATTCACGTCGGCATTCCCGCGAATGAGCAAGACCCGGTAGGGCCAGGTCGAGCCGTCGATTGTCAAGGCAACCGCTGAGTTCGATCGCAGTGCTCGGAGCTTCGGTGCCTTCGGTGGGCTGGCCATGACGATCTCCTTTCCGGTCCAACGGAAGTAGATCGGAACGACTCTCGGGGATCCGTCCGTCCACACGTATGCCAGGCGGGCCGGAATCGTGGATTCGAGCAGCTCCTGGGCGACTGGATCCTCGAGCAGAGAGACGTCACCTTGCCGGGCCATTCCGCACCTCCCAGTACCGGGAATCGATCGGCAGCGACATTACTCGGGCAGACGGTGACCACCAATACCGTGCGGACGAGGAAGGAGATGGCCGGTTCCCCGCCGGCCGTGGCGAAAAGAGGTGCTGTGTCTGCGGTAGTGGTCAGCTCGGAGCGGGTCAGCTGAGTGTCGATCGCTCGATGCGCACCGTGGCCGTGTCGGGGCCGCGCCCGATTGCGGATGCCGTGACGCGGTCGGGGTGTAGGCGTGTCGTCTCGGCGTGTTGTCCACCTGTCCGAATTCCATCCACATTCGCCGATCGGGCCGGCGCCGAGCGTCGCGGGTCCGGCACCGTTGGTCTCCGCGGTCGCCGGCTCGGCGCGGCCGGTCGGGGGCGGGACGTGCGATGGCGGCGAAGGACGATCTGGGTCGGTGGGGTGAGCAGGTGGCGGCCGACGTTCTCACGGCCGAAGGCCTGGTGGTGGTGGCGCGCAACTGGCGGTGCGCGGAGGGCGAGCTCGACATTGTGGCCAGGGACCGGATCGGCGACGCGGTCGTCTTCTGTGAGGTGAAGACCCGGAGCGGACTGGGGTACGGCTCGCCGCTCGAGTCGGTGACCCGCGCCAAGCGGCGCAAGATCCGGCGGCTCGCACTCCGCTGGCTCGAGGTGAACGGAACCCCTTGGCGGCCGATGCGTTTCGACGTGATCGGGGTGCTCTGGCGGGCGGAGCTACCGCCCGTGGTGGAACACCTGGAACGGGCGTTCTGATGGCGCTCGGGCGCACCTGGGCGGTGGCGCTGCACGGCCTCGCCGGTCACCTGGTCCGGGTGGAGGCCGATCTCGCGAATGGGCTGCCCGGCACGACGGTGATCGGCATGGGCGACGCGGCGGTGAGCCAGGCCCGGGACCGGGTCAGGGCGGCGGTCCTGAACTCGGGGCAGAAGTGGCCGGACAAGCGGATCACCCTGGCGCTCTCACCGGCGGGACTGCCGAAGAAGGGCGCGTCGTTCGACCTTGCTCTGGCGGTCGCCCTGCTGGCGGCGGCCGGCGCGGTACCCGCCCGCGGTGCGGCCCGCGCCGTCCTGGTCGGTGAACTGGGACTGGACGGCACATTGCGGCCGGTCCGGGGAGTGCTGCCGTTGCTGCTGGCCGCACGCAAGCAGGGTCGACAGGAGGCGATCGTGCCGGTGGCCAATCTCGCGGAGGCGGCCCTGGCCGGGATGACGGTCCGTGGTGTGGCCAGCCTGGCCGACCTGGTCCTGCATCTCAACAGCAAGGCGGAACTCGTCGATCCGCTGCCGCGCGAGCCTGCCGAGCAGTTGTCGTTCGTCGACATGGCCGACGTGCTCGGCCAGCCGGAGGCCAGGGCCGCGCTGGAACTGGCGGCGGCCGGTGGGCACCACCTCGCGATGGTCGGTCCACCCGGGGCCGGCAAGACCATGCTGGCCATGCGGCTACCGGGGCTGCTGCCACCGCTGGACGACGAACAGTCGCTGGAGGTCACCGCGGTGCACTCGGTCGCGGGCGCGCTGGACGACCGCACCCCGCTGATCACCCGGCCACCGTTCGTCGACCCGCACCACTCAGCATCCCTGGCCTCGATGGTCGGTGGCGGATCCGGGCTGATCCGGCCAGGGAGTGCCAGCCTCGCGCACCGTGGAGTGCTGTTCCTGGACGAGGCGCCGGAGTTTCGGCCGACGGTGTTGGATGCGTTGCGGCAGCCGTTGGAGAGTGGGGCGGTGTTGTTGGCGAGGGCGTCGGGGATGGTTCGGTTTCCGGCGCGGTTTCAGTTGGTGCTGGCGTCGAATCCGTGTCCGTGTGCGGCGGCGCGGGATGTGGACTGTGGTTGTCCGTCGGGGGTGCGGCGGCGGTATCTGTCCCGGATTTCGGGGCCGTTGTTGGATCGGGTGGATATCAGGGTGTTGGTCGCGCCGTTGGATCCGGTGGCGTTGACGGGTCGGGGGGGTCCGGGGGAGCCGTCGGCGGTGATCGCGGTGCGGGTGGCGGCGGCGCGGGCGGCGGCGGCGGATCGGTGGCGGGGGACGCCGTGGCGGTTGAACGGGGATGTGCCGGGTTCGGCGGTGCGGGAGCATTGGCGGGCGGTGCCGGCCGATCTGTCGATGCTGGAGCGGGCGGTGCGTGAGGGGCGGTTGACCGGGCGGGGGTATGACCGGGTGTTGCGGTTGGCGTTGACCTGCGCGGATCTGTCGGGGCGGGGCCGGCCTGATCGTCGGGACATCGGCCGCGCGTTGGCCCTGCGCTGCGGGGAGGACGCGTGAGTACCGTGGGGGCATCGTTGGTGGAGTCAGGGGTGGACCCGTACCGGGTGGCCAGGGCGGGGCTGTTGCGGTGTGTGGAGCCGCCGTCGGCGTTGTTGTCGGTGTTCGTCGCCCATGTCGGTCCGGTCGAGGCGTGGGATCGGATCCGGCGCCGGGCCGCCCCGGCTGCGGTGGCGAAGGCGGTGGCGCCGCGGATCGCGGACCTCGATGGGGATCTGTTGCAGCGCAGGGCGGTCGGGGATCTGGAGTGGGCGGCTGACTGCGACGCCCGGCTGGTGGTTCCGGAGGATCCGGAGTGGCCGGTGCCGACGATGGCGGCGTTCGGGGTGCCGCGCGGTGAGGGCGAGGCCCTGATCGGGCCGTTGGCCCTCTACGTTCGGGGGCAGCGGTTACCGCCCAGCCATGTCGGGTCGGTGACGGTGGTCGGATCCCGGGCCTGCACCCCGTACGGGTCGCGGGTGGCGGCCGAGCTCGCGGGCGGGTTGGTCGACGCGGGTCGGCTGGTGGTTTCCGGGGCCGCGTTCGGGATCGACGCGGCGGCGCACCGCGGGGCGCTCGGTGCGGGTGGGGGATATCCGACGGTGGCGGTGTTGGCCTGCGGGGCCGACCGGGTGTACCCGCAGGCGCATCGTGAGTTGGTCGAGCGGATCGCGCAGGTCGGTGCGGTGATCACGGAGTACCCGCCGGGTACCAGCCCGGCGCGGCACCGTTTCCTGGTCCGCAACCGGATCATCGCTGCGCTGGGGGAGGCGACGGTGGTGGTGGAGGCCGGTCGGCGTTCCGGATCGACGGCGACGTCCAACGCCGCCCACCAGCTCGCCCGGGTGGTCGCCGCGGTGCCCGGCCCGGTCACCTCGGCGATGTCGGCGGGTTGCCACACCCTGATCACCGACCACGAGGCGGTGTTGGTCACCAGCGCCCAGGACGTACTCGCCCTGCTCTGGGGTGGTCAGCTGTCGGTGCCGCAGCCGGTGATCCGGCCGACGGACGGCCTGTCCGCCGACGGGGCCCGGGTGTTCGAAGCGCTCCCGAGCCGGGGCGGGCGCAGCACCGAACTGATCGCCCAGGAGGCCGGGCTGTTCGCCGGAGACGCCCTCGCCGAACTCGCCGAACTCGAACTCCGCGGCCTCGCCCACCGCGACGGCCCCCGCTGGCGACGCCACGGCGGATGACCGCAATCAGCCGGCCGAGCAACCGCTTTCACCCAACTCGGAGCGGTGCTGACGATGTCTGCGGAACCCGAGGAGCCATCGAGCTGCGGCCTGAGGACAGCGCGAGCCGAACCGAGCCGTGTCAAAGAGTCGGCGAACTGGCAATCGCCACACACCGCTCGATCCGACCAAATCCCTGGCGGAGCAAGGTGGCCGCGGTGACCTGCCACCAGCCGAGCCCGTCGCTCTACCGGTGCAAGCGCAGAGTCCGGCCCACCGAAAACCGGCGCATCTGCTGGCGATCGGTCGTACCTCGCGCTCCAGGAACTCCCTGCCGTGAACGGATGTCGCCCCAGGGTTGGTCGGGTAAGCAGGTGGACCCACTGGCGGCTGACGATTTTGTCAGCGCGTTTGAGGTTCACGGTCTGTTGCCGCGTGCGTGCGGTGGCCTCGGTCGGGTCTGCCTGGCTCATGACTCACTCGGTATACCGGTGGCGCTGAAGCTGTTACATCCCCTGTCGGGTAACAAGGCGATCGCGCCTGGCTTCTTTGAGCGGGAAGTGGCGATCCACCAGCGGGTGTCGAGCGACTACGTCGCCCGCGTGATCGAGGCGGACGCCGAGTGCGAGCAGCCCTGAGCCGGATGGGTGATGACTCCGGGCATCGCCGAGCAGACGCACCGCAACGCGGCGGCCGAAACGCCTCAGCACAAGCATGCACCGTTTCTATTCACGACAGGCTGGGTGGTGGCCCGTGACCGTGTCGCTGAACTGGCGAGGTCGCCGATGATGGTGGTGGTGCGGTCGGGCCAGACGATCAGCGCGTGGCGGTGGCGGCGTCGGAGCTCGTCGACCGCGTCGGTTCCTCGGGCGTGGGCGTCGGCGGCGTTGGTGCCAGTGGGTGGGCGGCCGGTTCGTGCGTCGAGTACGTGGGTGGCCGCGGTGGGCATCGCCGGGCGTGGCTACTGCGCCGTTGAATACCGGTACGGTGGCGAGGATGCGGGTCGGGTCGGCTGGGTCCTCGATATCGACTCGCCACGGTGCGTACCGCTCGGGTCGACCGTGGGGCAGGTCAGATCACCGCCAGCGAGAGACAGGTTCGGTCGCGGTCAGGGCGCGGAGGCGATGGGCCGCGCGTTCGACCGCCCAGCCTTTGACCACGCCGCTGGGTCCGTGGTGATCGTGCCGTCGGGTGTGGGCCGACGGATCGAGAACACCCCGGACCGCAGTGGGTCTCGGCGGGGCGGGTCGAAGTCCCGCACACGGGAAGGGCTTTGGGTTGACGCGGTGAAGCGCAATCTCACCACCCGCCCGAGGGGCCTGGTGACCTCATGTCCGGCCGACGACCTGTTGCCGAGGAGCCAGCAACTCATTGATGGAAGGTGACTCCTCCGACGATCGCCACGGCGATGATGGCGGCAGCGACGAAGTCGATGGTCATGCAGAACGGGGGCCACCACCGCGTGTTGGCAACGAAGTGGCTGCGGTGCTGCCATAGGTCCTTCAACCCGTGGCCGACGAAGCCGACGACGATCAGCCACGCCGACCCGGTGACGCCTGCTGCGGCGAGCACGACGAATGCGCCCGCGACGGTGGTCTCGACGGCGATGACCGCCGGGCGACCGTCGGCGACCGCGAAGCCGATGTACACGGCTGCGATCAGGGCTATGGACATGCCATAGACGGTCGCTGGGTCGAGCCACCAGAAGCCGAGTGGGGCGGCGGCTTGGATGACGCCCCAGAGGACTCCCCAGATGAGCGGTGCACGGCCGTTGGCGAAGAGTCGGTGCAGTGCCGATTCTGTCGGCGTCCCGGGAACGCCGTCCAAGTCTTGCTCCATGCTCATCCTTCGCCCGGGGGACGTCGCTCCGGAAGTGGTCTGTTCTGAGCCCAGCAGCCGATCACGCCACGGTCTTGCACCATGGCCCGCATGGTTGACACCTCCACCTGCTTGCTGCCCATCGGTTGTTGTCACGGTCTTCCAGTCAAGTCTCATGTTCAGGGCGCTCCTGAGGTCAGATGTTCGGCGTTGGAAGGGTGCTTCGTTGAGGCGTGGTCGGCACCAGTTACAACCCGGTTGTCACTTCAGGGGGGTGCCGGTCCGGGCGGCGTCGACAACCTGGGTGATTGCCTGGCTGGAGACGGCGGCGTCGGCTTGGTTGTCGAGCAGTGATTGGTGGCTGGCGCCGGCGACGACCAGGTGGATGCTGTTGTCGGACAGCGCGGCGAGGTCCATTTGCGGGGTGAGCCAATTGGTTTGGGTGTCCACCGGTGCGGTGAGCACGTACAGCGGCAGGCTGCCCAGGTCGGTCACGGCGCGGGCCTGGGCCATCATGGTCGGGACCATCGCGAGCTCGTCGCGTTCGCTGCGGGCCTGTCCGGCGGTCGATAGGTCGGCGCGTACCTGGTTCTCGGCCTGGGCGGGTAGCTCAGCGTCGCCCAAACCGTTGACCAGCTGGGTGACGCCGAGGCGGGCCAGGCCGGGGAACAACCCTGTCAGGGTGGTCAGCATGTCGTAGATCCCGGGGTAGTCCGGTAGTGCGGTGAACGCGGTGGGCGGGGTGGCGTCCAGCAGCACCATCCCGGCGACCTGCTGCGGATACCGGGCGGTGTAGTCGAGCACGTACAGGCCGCCGAGGGAGTGCCCGACCATGACCAGCGGGCCGGTGATGTCCGCGCGTTCCAGCAGGGTGTGCAGGTCGGTGGCGATCTGGTCGCCGTCCTGCGGGGTCGGTGAGGGTTCGCTGCGGCCGCGGCCGGCCCGGTCGTACACGCAGACCCGGGTGTGTGCGGCGACGGTGGGGGCGATCCAGCCCCAGGCTGCCGAGGTTCCCCCGAGGCCGGGTTCCAGAATGACGGTGGGTTCACCGGATCCGGTGCAGGACAGGTACAGCCGGTGGTCGCCCACGTCGATGAGTTGCCCGGGCAGCGACTGCGCGGATGCCTGGTCGATGGTCTGCGTGACGGTGTGGATGCCGCCGCCGACCGCGGCGAGGGCGGTGACGGCGATGACCGGGTAGAGCATCCACCGGCCGCCGCGGCGCGGCAGTTGCCGGCGGATCTGGACGGTGATCCAGACCAGCATGCCCAGCAGGGCGGGCGGCCACACCCAGCCAAGGGCGTCCATCGTGGCGTTGCTCGGGGTGAAGACGAGTAGCGCGGCACCGCCCACGCCCATCACGGCGGCGGGAACGGCGGCCCAGCGCTGCGGATGGTCGGTGAAGAACACTGACAATGCCAGCAAGAGCGCCCATCCCGCGGCGAAGCCGAGGAGCACCAGGCCGTCGATGACCGGTTCGGTCCCGCCCGCGGACACGGCCACACCGGCCGCGGCGGCTGCGAGCCCGACGAACAGGCTCAGAGCGACGACCGCCCGCATCGGCCACCGGGTATGCCGGCGGTGTGTTGGGTCCGCAGGGCCGGCCGTCGTGGGGGGAGTGGTGGCCCGATCCGACGCGGGATCGGTGTGGTGGGTGGTCGTCACCGTTGGCCGTACGACGGTGTCTTGGATGCTGCTGCGGTGCAGTGTCATCACGGGTCTCCTGACCTGGAAGGCGATGATTGAGTCTTGGTCGGCACGGGTCTTGGTCGCGCCGGTGAAATCACCGGGATCGGCGGCGGAGCGGCGATCAGGCCGACGGCACGGGGTCGGTAGCGGGTGCGGTCGCAATGTGGTCGGCGATGTGTGTGGCGTCGGCGCCGACGAAGCCGAGCAGCGCCGATCCCCGGGTGTGCTGCCAGGGCAGCCCGAGGAAGTACAGGCCGGGGATGGGGCTGACCCCGCGCTGGTGGACCGGTGCGCCGGCGGCCTCGGTGGCGCCGGTGATGTCGATGAAGGAGTAGTCGGAGCGGTATCCAGTGGCCCACACGATGACTGCCGGGGTGGTGGTGGTGCCGTCGGCGAAGGTCACCGTGGTGGCGTCGGTTGCGGTGACTCGGGGGTGCACGGTGACACCGGCCTTGGCCAGTCGTCGGGTGCTGGTTCCGATGACCAGTTCGCCGCTGTTCCGGAATCGCCGGCCCAACCGGGACTGGGCCGGGGCGGTGAACAATCCGGTCGTGGTCAGCCACCAGAACAGGTCCCGGCCCAGAATCCGTTGCGGCAGTGAGCGGGTGGCAGATCCACTGGCGAGGGTCACGGGCCGGGTTCGGTTCAATTCTGCCGCGATCTGTATACCGGAGTTGGCGGCGCCGACGACGAGGACCGGCCCGTCGGGTAGCTGTTCGGGGTTGCGATAGGCGGAGCTGTGCAGCTGCACAATGTCCGGGCCGATTGCTGCCGCGACCGGCGGGATCGCTGGGACCTGGAATGGTCCGGTGGCTACCACAACCTGGGCGGCATGGTAGGTCTCGCCGTCGGTGTGGACGGAGAAGCCGGCTCCGTCCCGGGTCACCCTGGTGACCCTGGTGTGGTGTCGGATCGGCAACCCGAACGTCGTGGCGTAGTGGTGGAGGTACTGCGCGACAGCGTCCTTCGTGGGGTAGCTGTTCGGGTCGCCGGGGAATGGCAGGCCCGGCAGGCCGGAGTACCGGGCCGCCGTGAACAGGGTGAGGGAGTCCCATCGTGACCGCCAGACATGCCCGGTCTCCGGGCCGGCGTCCACGATCAGGAACGAGCGGCCGCGTTGCTGCAGCTGCCGTCCGATCGCGAGTCCGGATTGGCCGGCACCGATCACGATGACATCGAAGACTGAGTCACTTGCTTGTTCAACGGATCCGTTGGTCGTAATCACGGTGGGCTCCTTGAGGGCGGTGGGTATTTGTCATGAGTGTTGAGCTGGACCATGTGTCGTCGCGCCGGTGAAATAGCCGGGTTCAGCGGCGCCGGTCGCTACGCCGCCGCGTCCCGGAACCATCTGCCGGGGAAGTAGAGGTCGCGGGCCGGCGTCCGCTGTGGTGCGTGGTGTGGGCGGCGGTGTACTCGGCGCGGCGGTGCAGCATCGCCAACAGCATGGCCGGCAGCATCAGGAGATGGCCGAGTAGGAACAGGCCATCGGCGGTGATCAGCCCGGTCCGATAGGGCACGAACAGGATGATGAACGGCGCGTACATCGCCGCGCTCATCTCGACGATGCCTGGCCAGGCGTGCCGCCGGACGGCCATCAGGGCCGTCATCCCGATGGTCATGTTGGTGGCCATCACCAGGGCTTGGAGTTCGACCCCATGGACGGTCGGCCATAGTGGCTCCAGGACCAGCATGCCGAGCACCATGGCCGCCAGCATCTCCAGGAAATGCCGAATGAACCGCCAAGGTGGGGTGGTGCGAGATGTGTTCACGAGCAGGCTCCAGCTTCTTGTCGGGCGTGTGGTGGTTGAGGTGGGACGGAGGGACGAACTGCCGCCGGGGAAGCCCGGACGGGCCGGGGGCGAACATTGGCAGCGAACCCACCGGCGCCGCCGGGTGGCGACCCGGCCTCGGCGGAAGCGGCGCGATCAGGAACAGTTGTCCACCTGGGGTGGCGTGCTGACCGAGCATGAGCCGGCCCGTCCTGAGCCGATGGCTAGGACGTCCTTGGGTGTCCGTCCGGGCCGCTCATGGATCACTGCGTCACGCTCGCCGCCGCCGGATCGACCGCCGGGTCGACGTGGAAGTTGAACATCATGCCGCTCTCGTGGTGTTCGGCGATGTGGCAATGCGCCATCCATACCCCGGGATTGGTGATGTCCAAGAGGATGTCGACGGTTTCTCCCCGGCGGACCAGCACCGTGTCCTTCCACACCAGGTTCGGTTCGACGGTGTCGTCGCGGCTCAGGATCAGGAAGCGGCCGGCGCCGTGCACGTGGAACGGGTGGTGCATGGGGTGGTCGGAGTCCATTTCGTTGACCAGCCTTATCTTCACCTGGTCACCGACCCGGAACCGCCAGTCGATCCCGTGGTTCCGCTCCCCGGTGTCCCGGTCAAGAAGGATCCACCGCATGTTCGCCGGGGTGGTCATCCGGTTCACCTCGACCATGTCGTCCTCCCACTCGATGCCCTCCCCAGCCGGCGCATGGCTAGCGTGGTGATGAGGCGCGGACGGGGCGGCGTGACTGTCGTGGGCTGCGTGATTCTGGTGGTCGCCGTGCCCGGTGTCGAACCGACCAGGTGCGTGGGCAGCAGTTTCATCCCGCAGTCCGGGCACCGGGCGGGTTCGGTGCTGGTCACCTCGGGGTGCATTGGGCAGACGTACCCGGCCGTGGGTGCTGCGGTCGGGAGCAGTTTCATCCCGCAGTCCGGGCACCGGGCGGGTTCGGTGCTGCTCACCTCGGGGTGCATCGGGCAGACGTAGATCACCGCGGCGCCGGGTTCGGTGTCGGGGGTGTCCATGTCCATCTCGGCGACGAACGCGACCGTCTTGGCCGCGGCGGCGTCGAGCATCGGGGTGATCCGGTGGCGTTCGGCGACCATGTCCGCGTTGACCCGCAACGTGCCGAATACACCGGTCAGGTCGGGTGCGACGTGCTCTGCGATGACGGTGACCTCGGCCAGCGGGTAGACCCGGTCGGGGGTGTGGTGCTCCAGCGTCACTGTCCCGGGTTCGGTGAACTGCACGTCGACGACGACCCGCTCGGAGGGGGCCAACACCACCGATTCGACGAACTGTTCATGTTCGTAGCGGCCGCTGTCCCCGCCGACGAGTTTCATTCGTGCACCGGGGATGGCGACGTTGAAGACGCGGGTGTTCGCGGTGTTCACCAGGTAGAAGCGCACGATCTCGCCGGCCCGGGCGGTCAATTGCAGGTCCGGCTCGCCGTTGACGAGGAGGACGTCACCGAACCGGCCCATCGCGGTGTGGGTGGTCTGGGTGCGGCTGAACGGGGCGACAGCACCGTCGGTCAGCAGGATGTCGTCCAGGGTGAGGGTGATTTCCCGGTTCACCGGTGGCCAGTAGTTGGGGTCGGTGGGTTCGACGACGATGGTGCCGTAGAGGCCCATTTCCTGGCCGTAGTCCTGCCGGATGTGCGGGTGGTACCAGTACACGCCGGGGTCGGGGAAGGAGATCCGGTACTCGAAGGCGCCGCCCGTCTCGATGGGGTCCTGGGTGTGGTGGGTGCCGTCGAACCGGTTGTCCAGCCGGAGGCCGTGCCAGTGCACGGTGGTTTCCAGGTCCCCGTCGTTGGCGGCATTCACCACCACCTCGGTGCCCTGCCGCACGCGGAGCGTGGGTCCGGGGATGGACCCGTTGTAGGCCAGCATCCGGACCGTGGCATCACCGATCTGCTTGGTCACCGGTGTGACGCGCAGGTCGTAGACGGCACCGTCGGTCAGCTGGACGCTCGGGGTGGGAACGCTGCCGGGAAGGCCGGTGATGTCGGTGCTGAACGCATCCTGCCCGGCCGATTCGCGCCCGACCGTGTTGTGTGCAGGGCCGGTCGGAGCGTGGTGTTCGGTAACCGAGGTGGCGGTCATCGTGGTGTTCCTTTCCTGGGGTGCCCGCCGGTCGGCGGCACTTGAGCGGTGCATGCGGGAAGCGTTTGTGTGGATGGCATTTCGTTCTTCCGGGGGCCGGTCTGGTGTCGGATGGGATGGGGTATTCGGTGCCACCCTGTGATGTCCGGGCCGTGCGGCGCGGCGGGCGGGCACTGGATCGGCCAGGACCAGTTCGAGCCGTTCGACGAATTCGGTTTCGCCTTCCGTCATCGGCTTCCGGGCATCGGATGCCGTAGGTGATGGCGGGACTGCGGAACCTCGTTTCCCACCGCGGTGGCCGGGCATCGGCCCCGTACCAATGGCGGGGTGACTGCGAGTGAATCGGGGAAAGCTAGCTGGTGGGCATGTCATCAGTCTTGGCCGCAACGGAGGGCCGTCGCGCCGGTGAAACCGCCGGGTTAGGGGCGAACATCCCGGTCACCGCTGGAACGCTCCCCGTGTTCCGCCATCGGCATCCGGGCATCGGCTGCGGTGGTGATGGCGGATCTGCGGGACCTCGGCCCCTCACCGCGGTGGCCGGGCGTCGGCCGCCGCACCAGTTGGCGGGGGGACTTCGGGGTGATCGGTGGATCCGGTGGTGCTGTGTTCCACCGTGGCGTGCCGTCCTGTCCGGGCGCTGTCCAGGTGCTGCCCCCAACTCGGCTCGGGTGGCATGCGGGGACAGCGGGACGACAGCGTTCGAGTGCAGGCTCAGGGGCATTCGACGGTGGCACGGGGAGGGCAACGATGGCGGTCACCATGTACGTGCCGGGTCTGACGTGCCGCCACGCCGTCCGTGTGGTGTCCGCCCGGCTGCGGGATGTTCCCGGCGTGCAGTCGGTAGCGGTGGACGCACCGGCCGGGTTGGTGGTGGTCCGCGGCCCGGTCGACGCCCGGGAGGTCCACGCCGCGTTGGTGGGGGCCGGTTACCCGCCTGAACCTCTCAGCGGTTGACCCGGCGGCCGGTTTCACCTGGCGGGTCGGCTGTTTCGGCCAGTGCTCGGTCCGCCGCGGCGGCTGTCGCGGCGGCCGCGGCGGCCTCCGTCGGCGTGGCCGGGCGGTCGTAGGTGGCGCGGATCGCTGCGGCTCGGGCCAGCAACTCGGCGGCATGCGCGGGTTCGCGGGTGGTCAGGGCGGCGCGGGCCAGTCCCTCAAGGGCGGCGGCCATCAGCCCCATTTCCCCGGAGGATTCGGCGTGCCGCAGCAGCCGCTGGTAGCCGTCAAGGGTGGCTCCGGTGTTTCCGAGATGTTCGTCGGCGGCGGCGATCCCGGCCAACGCCAGGCCGGTCGGGACGGCCACCCCGAGTCGCTGGAAGCCGTCATGGGCGCGGACGAAAAGGGTACGGGCCGCGGGGGGGTCGCCGCGCGCGGCGGCCAGGACCGCCTGCCCGTAGGTGTGCAGGACGGTGCCGGCGTCGTCGCCGACCTGATCCCGGGCTGTGCCGGCGCGGGTGAAATAGGCGGCCGCTTCGTCCACTCGGCCCAGGCCCAGCAGGGCGAGGCCGAGGTCGGCGGTGGCCCATTGCACGGTGTTGTACACGCCGGCCGCACTGGCGACGTCGATCGCTTCCTGCAGCACCGGGACGGCGTCGGCCGGCGCTCCGAACCGGGTGAGGGCCCAGCCGAAGTGGTACAGCACCGCCGATAGCCCCCACCCGTCGTTAAGTGCACGGAACCGTGCGGTGGCGTCCGCGGCCACGGCCCGGACGCTCGCGAGGTCGGCGTGGTAGGTGAGCTTCTCCATCCGTATGAACGCGGCGACGGCACGGCCCCAGTCATCGCCGAGCGCAGCGAACTCATTGTCGGCGTGTTCCAGGGCCGAGTCGGCGTCGGGGTGGGCGCCGCCGCTGATCCCTTCCACGGCCAGCAGCAGCTCGGAGAACGCGGCGCGGCCGCGGTCCCCGACCAGCCGGAAAACGTTGAGGCTTTCCTGCGCGGCGGCGGCGCACTGCGCGCTGGGGTGCACGATGCACGCGCGTGGACGCTCGACCAGCGACACGGCTTGCATCGCCCGGGCCCTCGACTGTGGGGAACCGCCGGGTAGGGCCATCACCCGGTGCAGCACCTCGCGACCCTCGAGGTGTCGACCCAGATGCCAGTACAGGCCCAGCGACCCGGCCAGCCGTTGGGCCTGATCATCCTGCCCGTCGGTCGCCACCATCCAGTTCATCGCCGCCCGCAGGTTCGCGTGCTCGGTCCGCAGCTCCGCCAACCACCGGGCCTGGGCGGGGCCTCGCAACCCTGTCTCGGCCTGTTCACCCCTGGCCAGGAAGTACGCGGCGTGCGCCGCGTTCATCGCTGTCGTGTCGCCGGCGTCGGCGAGTTTGCCGGTTGCGTATTGCCGCAGCGTCTCCAACATGCGGTACCTGGTGTGGCCGCCGGACTGGTCGAGAACGATCAGCGACTGCCGAACAAGCCGCTCCAGCAGCTCCATCACCCGCTGAGCGGGCAGCTCGGTGTCGGTCACGACAGCTTCTGCCGCGGCCAGGGTCCACCCGCCGCGGAAGACCGCCAACCGGCGGAACAGCACCCGCTCCTGCTGCGTGAGTAGGTCGTGGCTCCAGTCCACCGTGCTGCGCAGGGTCCGTTGCCGGGCCTCGGCGGTGCGGTCGCCGGAGGTCAGCACCGCGAACCGGTCCCGCACCCGGTCGGCCAACTCGAGCGGCTGCAGTCCGGCCAGCCTGGCGGCTGCCAGTTCCAGGGCCAGGGGAATGCCGTCCAGCCGGCGGCAGATCACGCCGACCGCATCAAGAGCGGGCCCGTCCGGGGTCAGGTCGGGGCGTACCGCGGCCGCGCGGTCCAAGAACAGCCGGGCTGCAGGGAACTCCGGGACCCGCTCGGATGGGGTTTCTTGCGAGCGGGACGGGCAGCGGCGCGACCGCGAGCTGAACTTCGCCGGGCACGGCGAGCGCCTCGCGGCTGGTCGCCAGGATCCGCACCAGCGGGCAGCGCTCCAGGATGGCCTGCACCAGCCCGGCGACCGGTTCGATCAGGTGCTCGCAGTTGTCCAGCACAATCAGCATGTCCCGGCCGGTCAGCCGGTCGACGAGCACGTCACGCGGCCGGTGGGCCACCGTTCCGCCCTCGATGCTCAACCCCAAACCGTCCGCGAACGCATGGACAAGCATCTCCGGTTCGGTGACCGGGGCCAGCCGCACCAGCCACGCCCCATCGGCGAAGCCGGGTCCGGCCCGCCGGGCGACCTCCACACCGAGCGAGGTCTTCCCGCGCGCCGCCCGGACCGGCCAGGGTCACCAGCCGAGCCGCTCGCAGCGCCTCCAGCACACGGTCCAGGTCGTCGTCCCGGCCGACGAACGATGTCAGCCGCAAGGGCAGGTTCCCCGGCGTCCGCGACGTCCGGATCCGTCCGGAGGACGGTGCTGGGGGATGCCGCGACCGGGGTGATGGCGGCGTCCTGCCGCAGGATCTGCTCCATCAGTCCGCGCAGCTCCCGGGACGGGTCCAGACCCAGCTCGTCGGCCAACACCTGCCGGGTCCGGGCGTACACGTCCAACGCGTCGGCCTGCCGCCCGGCGTTGAACAGCCCGGTCATCAGCTGCCCGACCAGCCGCTCCCGGGTCGGCGCCCCGGCAACCACCGGTTCCAGGTCCGCGACCAACTCCTCGTAACGGCCCAGCGTCAGCATCCGTTCGGCCCGCTCGGCGATGGCCGCGAGCCGCAGCTCGACCAGCCTCGTGGTCTCCACCACGGCCCACGGTTCGCCCGCGAAGTCCACGAACGGCTCGGCCCGCCACTCCGCCAGCGCCTCGTCATAAGGCGGATCGCCTCGTCCGCGGCACCGGCGCGGCGGGCCCGGTCGATCGACGCGGTGAAGCGGTGCACGTCGACGCCGGCCGGGTCCACGTCCAGGCGGTACCCGGCGCCCTGCCGGGTCAAGAGCTGCCCGCTGCCGGCCGCGGCCAGCGTCCGACGCACCTTCGACACCCGGGTCTGCAACGCGTTCACCGGGTCCACCGGTTGATCCCGGTCGGCCCACAACTGCTCGATGAGCGTGGTGTCGGCGACCACCCGCCCAGGGGACAACCCAAGGAGCGCCACCAGCGCGCGTTCACCCCGCCCGGCCAGGCGCACCGGGCCGGAGTCCACCACCATCTCGAACGGTCCCAGCAGATGAAGGTGCATGGCCCAACCGACCGCCTCACGGGTCAGCCACGAGTTGACCCACCGCTGATCCTGGCAGTCACCGCCAGGGACGACAACGCACCGCAACCCCGTCCTGCCTTGTGGTCCGGTGGACAGCGCCGGGACAGCGTTCGGACAGAGCAGGCGGCGACGCTCGGGGAAACCACCACACCGAAGGAGCACACCGTGCACACCCAGTCCCCGACGACCATCATCGACACCGCAGTTGCCCGACCGACCTCAACGCCTCGGACCGCACTGCGGACCGGGAGCACCCTGCTGCTCGGCGGGCTCGTCGCCGAGTACGTGGTGACCTCCTTCCATCCGGCGCACGAGAACCCCAACGACCACCACGCCGTCTTCGCCGAATACGCCGCCTCCGGCAACTGGATCGCCGTGCACCTCGGTCAGTTCGCCGCCGGCCTGGTCGTCATCGCCGGGATCATCACCCTGCTCCGGGCCCTGCGTCCGACTACCGGGACCGCGTTGGTCACCCGGGTTGCCGAGGGTGCGGCGATTCTGACCGCCTCGATGATCGCCGTCCTGCAGGGCATCGATGGTTTCACCCTCAAACACGCGGTCGACTCCCTCGCCGCCGGCCCCCCAGGAATGCATGATGCGGCGTTCCATGACGCCGAGATCGTCCGTTGGATCGAATGGGCGGCAGCCGGCTACTTTCGCATCACGCTCGGCGTCACCGTCGTGCTGCTCAGTGTCGCGATCGTCCGATCCCGCGCCCTCCCGCGATGGTCGGCACTGCTTACGCTGCTCGCCGGAGTTGCCTTCATCGCCGACGGCATCACGGTCGGCACCGACGGCTTCACCGGCGGCGTGTCCAACCTGGTGGCCTGGGTGGCATTCATCCTCTTCGCCGTCATCGCGACGATCGCCGCGTGGTGGCGTGACCGCAGCGACCGGCCCGCCGAGCACCAACCAGCCCAGGATCGGCTTTCCCGCAACTGATCTCACAAATCCGTGCGGAATGTCCTTGCTTCGGACCACAGTGGCCTGTCCTGATGACGTCCTGCCGGGCTCGCGAAGCTCACGTCGAGGGTCGCCGGGTGCTATGCCAGCACGGTGTAACCGGCCTGAATGATGGCGGCAGTCAGGTCCGTACGGTTCACCGGGCGTTCGGCGGCAACTGTGACCAGGCCGGCGAGCTGATCGGCAACCACCACCCGTACCCCGGGAAAGCCGTTGATCGCTGCGGTCACCGTCTGCAGGTCGGTTCGGGACGTCATGCCCGCAATCAGGAACGTGGTGGTGCCCACGAACACCCGCGGGGTGTCGGACATCATGACCGCTCCTTAAAGGGTCGACAGGACGCCGGATGGCACCGGTAGCAGGGTTCACCGACCCCGGAGCCCTCTTGGGCAAACGCACCCGGTCTCTTTCTCGCCATCGACAGCCGGGCGTCGGCTGTCGTCGTGATGGTGGGTTGCGGGACCTTGTCTTTCCCTCACGGTGACCGGGCATCGGCCGCCGTACTGCTGGTGGGTGACTGTTGTGCAAGGTGTGAATGGCCCCGCTTCGTGGTGCCGTGTGTTCCATCAGTGTTCGGGGCGGTGGGGTGTTCTCGCGCCGGCGAAACAGCCGGTATCTCACCGTTCATGGCTGGCGCGGTGCTCTACCGGAGCTTTCGCCGGCACCCGGCGCTGGACCTGCCGGCGTGATCGTTCCTCGACCTGGACCGGTTTCCGGCGCTGGTGGTTTCGCCGGTGCGATGCCGGGCGGTTCGCGGCGATGGTGGGTGCTCCACCGAGGCATCCCCTTGAGCACACCGGAGGCACATCATGAGCACCACCGAACGCCAGGACCCAGTTCCACACTCGGCGGCGAACGACCACCACCTTGACCCCGGCGGCCCCGAGAAGCCTCCGGAGCGGGTGTCATGGGCCGTCCTGGCGCTGGCGTTGGTCGCACAGGTTCTTGTGGTGTTGGACATTTCGGTGGTCAACACGGCGTTGCCGACCATCGGTGCTGACCTGCAGTTGAGCAGCGGGGACCTGCAATGGGTGGTCACCGCGTACCTGCTGATGTCCGGCGGCGGGTTGCTGCTCGGCGGTCGGATCGCGGATCTGCTGTCCCGACGACGGGTCCTGATCACCGGCCTCGCGGTCTTTACCACCGCGTCCCTGGTGAGCGGGTTCGCCTCCACCGCCGGAGTGCTGGTCGGCGCCCGCGCTGCGCAGGGTTTGGGTGCCGCGCTGATGACACCGGCGGCGTTGGCGATCATCATGACGACGTACGCGGGTGCACAACGGGCCAAGGGCCTGGCGATGTGGGGAGCCGTCGGCGGTCTGGGCATCGCCGCGGGCGTCCTGGTCGGCGGTGTGATCACCACCTTCGCCGGCTGGCAGATGATCTTCTGGGTGAACGTCCCGATTGGCGTCGGCGCGATCGTCGCCGCACTGGTGCTGCTGGGAGGGAGCGGCCCGGCCCGGCCTGGGCTCGGCCAACTGGACCTGCCCGGTGCGATCGCCGCTGTCACCGGCCTGGCTGCGCTCGTGTTCGGCATCCAGAGTGCGGCCAGCGACGGCTGGACATCCCCGAAAACAGTTGCCGTCCTGGCCGTCTCGGGGTTGCTGCTGGTCGCGTTCGGGTTCATCGAGCGGCGGGTGGCGCATCCGCTGGTGCCGCCGCACACCTGGCGGATCAAGACTTTGGTCTCCGGGACGGGTGTGATGCTCGGGGTGACCGGGCTGCTGGTCGGGGCGGTCTTCCTCAGTTCGGTCTTCTTCCAAACGGTGCTCGGCTACACCGCGTTGCAGGCGGGACTGGCTTTCCTGCCCATGGCGGCGGTCTTGATCGTTGGAACGCGGCTCGGGCAGCCATCTGCTGGGCCACGTCCCGCCCAGGTTGGTCGCTGCCGGTGGGTTGCTGCTGGCCGCCGGTGGTGCGTTCTGGTTGTCGACCGCGCCCGTCGATGCCCGATTCGCCACGGACCTCTTGCCGGGGTTGCTGCTGCTCGGTATGGGTGTCGGTCTTGTCTTCGTGGCCGTATCGATCACCGCGATGGCGGGCATCCCGGCCCAGCATGCCGGGATGGCGTCCGGGTTCCTGATGACGGGGCATGAGATCGGCGCGGCGCTCGGGGTCGCGGTGCTGGCGGCGGTGGCCACCGCCGGTGGTGACCTGACCACACCCGCTGGTGCGGCCACCGGGTTTTCCTGGGGTTTCCTGGCAGCAGCGGGGATCGCCGCCGGTCTCGCGGTGGCCGCGTTCCTGGCCATGCCGGCGAGCCGGGCGACCGGTCAGGCACGGATGCACATGCACTGACGTCGACGGCGGCGGCAGTCGCCTGCGACAAGGTGGTCAGGCGCCATCGAGCATCAGCCGAGGTTGATCCTCGCGAGTTCGCCGCGCGAGGTGATACCCGTTTTGGCGAAGACGTTCCGGAGGTGGAAGTCGATGGTTCGGGGGCTGAGGAACAACTCGGCGGCGACCTCACGGTTGGAAAGCCCCTGTGCGACGGAGGAAGCGATCTGTCTCTCCTGGGCCGTGAGCGCCACGCTGGTGGAGGCATCCCGTTTCCGGGCGGTCTCACCGGAGGCTCGGAGTTCCAGTTCGGCCCGCTGCAACCATGGTTCGGCGCCCAGGTCGTCGAACATTTGCAGGGCGGTCCGCAACTGCTCTCGGGCATCGACCCGGCGGCGGGACCGGCGCAGGAACTCCCCGTAGGCGAGGTGGGTGCGGGCCCGTTCGAAGGGCCGGTCCTGGCCGGGCTCGGTTCCAAGCGCAAGGGAGAAGAATTCTTCGGCTGCCGCCGGCGAATCCCCCTGCGCGGCAAGTAGGGCACGCCCGTAGGCGACAACCCTGCGGGCGTGCGGGGTGTCGGCTACTTCTGCGAATTGTTCCAGCTCGGTCAGGCACCTCGCGGCGGTGTCGAGGTGACCGGTTCGGGCGGCGATGTCCAACCTGTCGTAAGCAGCCAACCTGAGCAGCGTGGGTTGGGTCATCTGCTGGAAGTGGTGCAGCGCGGCCGCGGGTTCCCCGGTGAGCGCTGCGTGGCAACCCTGCGCCCACCGCCGGGTGTCCTGCATCAGGACACCCAGGATGCCGGCAGGCTGCCCGGCGGTGACCCGATCCAGTTCGGCCAACAAACCGTCATAGCCCGGGTCGCCGCGCAACGCGGCCACCAGCGCCAGTTGCGCCAGCGGCATCGCGGCCAGGCCGGGTTGCCCGGTGCTGCGGGCCAGCTCCACCGCTTCGGTGGCATGGGCCACCGCGCCGGTCCAGTTCCCGCCCGACAGGTCAGCCAGCGCCAACCGCGGCAACGCGAACAGGACAAGGCCGATCGCCCCGTCGTTGCGGGCTTGGGTCAGCATGCGGCTGAACAAGCGGCGGAAGCCGTCGTCGTCGCCGAGGTGGAAGGTCGCGATCCCGAGGTTGGTCAACAGGTCCGTTTCGGAAAGGTCATGCCCGAGGGTGACCGCCTGCCGCAGAGAAACGGCCGCGGCGGCCAGGCCGTCGTGGTTCAGCTGGTGGAACCCGATCAGCAGATGGGTGAAACACCGTGCCCGGGTGGAGGTGTCCTGGGCAGTGGCCGCCAGAAGTTCGGCGGGGTCGAGATCGGTGCGGTCCTGTTCGGGCAGGAACGTAGACCCAGCGGCGGCGATCATGCCGATCTCCCGGGCCCGCTGCGGGTCGGTGGCCACCACGTCCCGGGCGGCCTGACTCCAGATCCCGACCCCCACCGGCACGGAACCGGCAACGAATTCAATTCGGCCGCGGAGCCGATCCAGATCGGCCCGCACCACGGGGTCGGTGACACCGGCTCGGGCCGTGCTGGCCAGCCGCATCGCCCGCGGCAACTGCGCCGCAAGGTAGGAGTTGATGGCCGCCGCGAGAAGCCTGGTGCTGCGGGCATGTTCGTCGCTGGTCAGCTCGGCGGCCCGTTCGAATGCCGCACTGGCGGCCTCGAAGCCACCCCTGGCCGCGGCGCGCCGGGCGGCGTCGTCCAGCGCAGCAACGACCTCGTCGTCGGGTTCGTCGACCGCCGCGGCGAGGTGCCAGGCCCGCCGGTCCGCGTCCTGACCGCCGGTCATCACCTGGGCCAGCGCCCGGTGCGCCTGCTGGCGAACATGCGTTGCGGCGCCCTGATAGACGGCGGACCGAACCAGCGGGTGACGGAATCCAATGTCGGTCCCGGCGATCGTGAGCAACCCCGATTCCTCCGCCTCGGTCAATGCGCCCGGGCCGACGCCGAGCAGTTCCGCGGCCTGCCGGACCACGCTCACCCTGGTCGAGTCGTCGGCGGCCGCGACACACAGCAGGGTCTGCGCGGCGGTGGACAGCCGGCGGCTGCGGTCCAAGAAGACCCGCTGCACCCCCTCGGTCAGCGGCAGGTCCGACGGCAATGGTTCCCGACCGGCAAGCTGGGCCGGGGTGAGCGAACCGGGCAGCTCGACCAGGGCCAGCGGGTTCCCCCCGGTCTGCCTCATCAGCCGGTCCCGGACGTCATCGGCGACCGGCACACCGGCCCGGTCGGTGAGCAACGCTGTCGCGGCGGCCGCGTCGATGCCGCCCACCACCAACTCGGGCAATTCGCCGCTGTCGAAACGGCGGACGTCACCGTCGCGGGCCGCGAACAGCAGCGCAACCCGTTCCGGTCCGAGCCTGCGGGCCACGAAAAGCAGTGCGGCGGTGGATGCTTCGTCCAACCAATGTGCGTCATCGACGACGCACAGCACCGGTGACTCCTCGGCTGCCTCCGCCAACAGGCTCAGCGTGGCCAGGAAGACCAGGAACCGGTCACCCGCCGCGGTGTCGGTTTCCCCGAACGCCGCCCGCAGCGCTGTCGCCTGCCGCGCGGGGAGGTGTTCGACGTAGCCGCATCACCGGGCGCAGCAGCCGCTGCAGCGCGGCGAACGGCAATGGTGATTCCGACTCGATGCCCTGGGTCCGCAGGATCTGCATGCCCGGCTCGCCATCAGATCCAGCGCGGTTCACCAGGTCGGTCAGCAGCGCCGTCTTCCCGACACCCGGTTGCCCGCGGACCACCAACGAACCACCCCGGGAGCTGCGGGCCTCGGCCAGCAGCACCCAGGAGGCGTTCCTGTTCCCGTTCCCGACCGTGTAGCACCACGGCAGCGTAGGCGCTGCAGCACGGGCTCCTCCACGGACGATCCCGGCGATTGCACCCGTGCAACCGGCCTGGCTCGCGAACCAACCGGGGAACCGCCAACAACCACCCGCGGATCACGCGCACCGACGGAACCCCAGCGGTAGACATCGCCAAGCCCGACCACCAGGGATCTCGCAGTCCTAAGTTCTTGGCGTCGCCCTACGACTCATTAACGCGGTTGGCGGCGCTCCTGCCGAAGCCGAACGACGAATCCGTTCGCTCGGTGGAGATGATGGATGTCGACCTGCTTCAAGTAGTTCTTGCCCACGAGGTTCGCTGAGGCGTGGCGGCACGGCCAGAGGTCCCTGTGCGGAGGTCTTGCTGGCGCTCCGTCCGGAGCTATTCGTGGTGGACCCGACGAACTTCAGCACGTCTCCGTCGATCACCCCATCGCCTGAGCCTCATCGGCTGGCGGTGGGCCGCTACTGTGCTTGCATGCAGGCTGCCGTCCAGACCAGGTACGGCTCACCGGACGTGGTCCGGGTCGTTGAGGTGGACAAGCCTCCCATCGGGGCCACCGACGTGCTCGTCCAGGTTCATGCCACAACAGTGAATCGGACCGACTGCGCGTGCCGGGCTGCCAAGCCCTTCTTCATGAGACTGTTCACCGGCCTGATCCGGCCGCGGGCGACTGTCTTGGGGAATGAGTTCGCCGGGGCTGTGGCGGAGGTCGGAAGGGATGTCACCGCGTTCTCAGTCGGTGCGAACGTGTTCGGCTACAACGAAGGCCCGTTCGGAGCTCATGCCCAGTATCTGGCCATCCCGGAGGATGGTTCGCTCACGACCATGCCGGCGAACCTGACCTACGTGGAGGCCGCTCCCAGCACCGAAGGCTCCCACTACGCCCTTGCCCACATCAAAGGGGCCAAGATCACCGAAGGTCAGGACGCCCTCGTCTATGGGGCCACGGGAGCGATCGGCTCCGCGGCCGTCCAGTTGTTGAAGAGTCTGGGCGTCAACGTGACCGCAGTTTGCGACACGGCCCACATGGACCTGGTCAAGCGGCTCGGCGCCGACCGGGTCATTGACTACACCACCACCGATTTCACCAAGGACAGTCAAACTTTTGATGCGGTGTTGGACTCGGTCGGCAAAACGTCCTTCAGCCAGTGCCGGCCGCTTCTGAAACCGGCGGGTATCTACATCTCCTCCGAGCTCGGTCCTCATGCCCAGAATGCGTTACTGGCGCTGGTCGCTCCGCTTCAGCGGGGAAAGCGGGTGCGCTTCCCCATTCCGAAGCATGACCAGGAGATGATGGCGTACTTTCGTGAGCTCATCGACTCCGGACAGTTCAAGCCGGTGATCGACAGGACGTATCCCTTGGACCAGATCGTCGAGGCCTACCGGTACGTGGAGACCGGACAGAAGATCGGGAATGTCGTCATCACCGTCGATCATCCCCGGTAGAAATCCGTCTCAGGGGTCCGGCGGCACTGTGCACCCACGACCGTGACGAAGGCCGCGGGTGCAAGCTGTGCAGTGGTCAACCTGCGGCGAAGACGGGTCACCGGGCTTGACGATCTTGGTGGTCGTGGTGTTGTTCACGCCGATCCCGAGCAGGTAGACGACGTCCAGATCTCCGCGACCGCGCAGGGATGACGAGAAAAGGCCCTGCCGCCAAGGACCGCTCGCCGGATCGAACCGGCAGTCGTCGAGCAGCCGCGAGCCCTTTCCCGGGCGACCAGCCGCACCTGCACCGCGTCGACGAGGGGGCGGAACACCGGCCTGAGATGAATTGGTTGAAGGTGATGTGCGACCAGCCCGGCTTGATTCTCTCGCGGCCGCCGGAGATCTCGCTCTCGAACCCAGTGATCGCCCAGGTCGATACTGAGGGGTCGGTACCCGTATGGGCCCGGCGTCAGAGCAGCCGCCGCGGGAATAGATGCCGAACAGATCATTCAACATGGCGGGTTGCGGAAGGCTCGGCCGCCCGGAAGTCAGTGCGACGCGGTCCAGCTCCGACATGGGGTCAACCGGCGGTGCTGCCCGATGCCGGGCTCGTTGTCACACACCAACACCTTGGTTGCGAGCGTGACCTACCGATGAGATTCGACTCGCCGACGAACTGGATCACCCGCCTGGCCGATGCCTACGGCCGGCTCGCCGCCGAAGTCAAACCGCTGCACGCTACCGGGTCCGGTCTGCACCACGGATCGTCGAGGCGTTCGGGGTAGCAAAAGTCATGGGGAGCAGGGCACCCGTTTGACGAAGGGTGGCGGGGGGCGATTGCGATCCGGCCTCTGCCGGGTCAGGCGACGCCGATGACGACCTTCCCGAGCGCGCGCCCTTCACCGACACGAGCGAGGGCGGCGGGCACCTCGTCGAGCGCGAAGACGCGGTCGATGTGGATCTTCACGCTCCCGGCGACGCAGGATCTGGCCAGCGGCTCGAAATGCGCCGGGCCCTCCTTGACCGCGAGCACCCCGATCGATCGGCCGGTCAGCCGACCGACCACCGGCCCGACGGTGAGCACCCGGAGCAGCGTGCCGACCGACCCGCCGACGCACCGATACCTGCCGCCGGGCGCCAGCGCCCGCAGGTAGGCGAATACCGACCGGTGCGCGACCATGTCGAGGATCAGGTCGTAGGGCTGCGTGGTGCGGGTGAAATCCTGCCGGCCGTAGTCGATCACGTCGTCCGCGCCCACCGACCGCATGAACTCCTGCTTGGCGGCGTTGTCGACTCCCGTGACATGAGCGCCGAGATGCGCACAGAGCTGGATCGCGAAGGAACCGGACCCGCCGCCGGCACCGTTGATCAGCACGCGGCTTCCCGCCACCGCCGTGCGGACTCCCTGCACGGCGATCGCGCCCGCTTGCGGGATGGTCGACGCCTCGGCGAACGTGAGTCCGGTCGGCTTGTCCGCCAGCACTGATACCGGGGCGAGCGCATATTCCGCGAAACCACCCTTGAGCGCAAGGTTGTCGCCGTACACCTGGTCCCCAGCACGGAACCGGGTGACTCCCGGCCCCACGCCGTCGACGACACCCGCGATATCCGACCCGAGAATCCGACGAGCCGGGTGACGCAGCCCGCCGATCCTGGCGTACGCCGGCGAACCGCGCAGGCACTCCCAGTCGCTGAGATTCACCGACGTCGCAGCCACCTTCACCCGCACCTGGCCCGCAACGGGCGAGGGGATCGGGACGTCCGCGACCCGCAAAGCTTCGGCCGCCCCATAGCGGTCGTACACGACCGCCTTCACGCCAACCCCGCGCGACCCGTTGTCATGGCAGCAACCTAGCTCACCTTCGGGCCGCAATGATGATCATCGTGTACGAGCTAGCCACGTACCGGTATCCCTGCGGCGAATCGTTCGACGGCAGGGCCGACGACGCCGGTGACGTGCGAACCGGTTCATGGAAATTTGTGGTGCCGAGAGGATGGAACCTGACCAAAACTGCAGTCCGCCTTGAACGACTGAATCGCCGACTTGTATGAGATCTGCGCTCCGGTAGACATCTGACTACCGTTCCGTGGTGGCACCTGATCGGCGTCGCTCGTGAATCGCATGCCGCCTTCTGGGTTGGCTCCGCCGGGGCGTGCTGGGCCGGCCAGCGTCACGATCGTGGTCTGACTCAACAGAGGACTGATCGTTGTCGACGGCAGCTGAATACTGATTCCTGCGCGGCACCGACCAACGACTGAAGTCGCTGACCCACCCGGATTGCTAAGACCGTCGCCGAGCACGGCACCACCCTCACCGCCGGCGACGGCATCGGCCCGGTCATCGCGCCCCGGCTGGTCGGGCGGACTCGGACCGCTAGCCGTTCCCCGACGGCATCAGCGTTCGCCATCTACGCCGGTGTCGCACCCGTGGAGTGGCGAGTGCAGAACATTCCCGTCATCGGCCCCGCGGCGGCGTGCGCCAACTCAACCTCTCCTCCACGTGGCCGCCCTGACCCAGATCCGGATGCCAACATCATCGGCCGTGCCTACAACGACACGAAGATCGCCGCCGGGAAGAACCACAACGAGGCTATGCGATGCCTCAAACGCCGCTTGGCGGACAAGGTCTGGCACGTGATGATCGCCGACGAGCGCAAAGCCAGAGGGGCAGGCCCGGGAGGACACCCGGGGCGGCAACGAAATCCAGCGCGACCGACCCAACCCCAACGGCCAGCTCTTCGGACAAGTCACTTCCCGAACCTGCCGACCACGAGTCTGGCGATCAACCTGTGACGTCTCCCTGACAGCTGCCGGTGGTGGGCGGCGTCACCCGCGGCATCAAGGATGCGTAAAGATTCGCCGCCCGGGCGCTAAGGGTGCGTCAGGGGTGACCTTTCGCCTGGGTTCTCGGCTTTAGGTTCGTGTCCAGTGGCCCCGCGCAGGGCTGCTACGAGCCCGAGACGGCCCGACTAGGACAGGTGGAGAAGACACGATGACCATCGTCGCCGCTGTTGTGGCGGTGTTACTGCTGGCATACCTGGTGGTAGCCCTGCTTCGACCGGAGAAATTCTGATGAGCCCCGCGTTGGCGGCGATCCTGCAGATCGCCTTGGTCGTTGCCGTGCTGGCGTTGATTCACGTGCCCCTGGGCGACTACATGGCCAGGTTTTTCACGTCCGGCACCCATTGGCGGGTGGAACGCGGGCTGTACCGCGTTCTGCGTATCGACGCCAAGGCCGATCAGCGGTGGTTCACCTACGCCATCTCGGTCGTGTCGTTCAGTATCGTGTCGATCCTGCTGCTGTGGGGTCTGCTGAGCGCGCAGGCGCATCTGCCGTTCGATTTCGGCCGCCCGGGAATGCCATCTGCGCAGGGCTTCAACACCGCGGTCAGTTTCGTCACCAACACCAACTGGCAGTCGTATTCCGGCGAAACCGCCCTGGGGTACACAGTGCAGGCGATCGGCCTGACCGTGCAGAACTTCCTCTCCGCTGCGGTCGGGATGGCCGTGGTGGCCGCACTGATCCGCGGCCTGGTACGCCGCCACACCGACCGGCTCGGCAACTTCTGGGTCGACCTGACCCGGATCAGCCTACGTCTGCTGCTGCCGCTGTCGTTCATCATCGCCCTGGTGATGGTCGGTGCCGGAGTCATCCAGAACCTCAACGCACCCGTCGATGTGGCTACCCTCACCGGCGGCTCCCAAACCCTTCCCGGCGGTCTGATCGCGTCGCAGGAGGTGATCAAGCAGCTCGGCACCAACGGCGGCGGCTATCTGAACGCGAACTCCGCCCATCCGTTCGAGAACCCCAACGCGGCAACGAACCTGCTGCAGATCGTGCTGATGCTGGCCATCCCGTTCTCCCTGCCACGGACCTTCGGCCGGATGGTCGGCAGTCTGAAGCAGGGCGTGGCGATCCTGATCACCATGTCGATCCTGTGGATCGGGTCGGTGATCACCGCCATCGGCTTCGAACAGGCTCACCATGGGGTGGCGTTGCAGGCGGCCGGGGCTGCGATGGAGGGTAAGGAGCTGCGGTTCGGTGTTCCGATATCTGCGCTGTTCGAGGCGTCCACCACTCTGACGTCGACCGGTGCGGTCGATTCCATGCATTCGTCGTTCACGGGTGTCGGCGGTGGGGTGCTGCTGCTGAACATGCTGCTCGGCGAGATCGCCCCCGGCGGTACGGGTTCTGGTCTGTACGGGATTCTCATCCTGGCGATGGTCGCGGTTTTCATCGCCGGTCTGATGGTCGGCCGCACCCCGACTTATCTGGGCAAGCGGATCGGCGGGGACCAGATGAAGTACGTCGCCGGCTACATCCTCACCACACCGGCACTGGTACTGGCCGGCACCGGAATCGCCCTGCTGGTGCCTTCGGCGAAGGCGTCGGTGCTCAACAGCGGACCGCACAGCCTCACCGAGATCACCTATGCGTTCGGTTCGGCCGCGAACAACAACGGCTCTGCCTTCGCCGGGTTGAGCGCCAACACCGACTTCTACAACATAGGGCTGGGCGTGGTCATGCTGCTCGGCCGGCTGATGCCCATTGTGTTGGTGCTGGGCCTCGCGGGATCGCTGGGACGGCAGGGCTTCCGCCCCGACGACTCCGGAACGCTGCCCACTCACAAGGCCCAGTTCATCACCGTCCTACTCGGCGTCGTCGTGCTGGTCGCCGCACTTACCTACCTGCCCGCGCTCGCGCTGGGCCCGATTGCAGAGGGATTGGCATGAGTGCCCCCGTCGTCACCACACCGGCAGCAGCCGAGGCGTCCGTATCCGCGTCGCCGCAGCGCATCTCCGCCGGAGTGTTCAGCCCCAAGAGTCTTCTGGCGGCGCTACCGAACGCGCTGCGGGCCCTGAACCCGCGGGTGATGTGGCACAACCCGGTGATGTTCGTCGTCGAGGTCGGTGCCTTGCTGACCACGGTCACGGTGTTCACCGATTTCAGCGGCTTCACAGTGTGGATCGCGATCTGGCTCTGGCTGACCGTCATCTTCGCCAACCTCGCCGACTCCGTCGCCGAGGGTCGCGGCAAGGCCCAGGCCGCGTCCCTGCGGGCCGGGCGGGACACCGCCGAGGCGCGACGTCTGGACCCCTCGGGTGCGCAGACCCGCATCCCGGCGGCAGAGTTGCACAAGGGCGACCTGGTCGTCTGTGAGGCCGGCGACGTCATTCCCTCCGACGGCGAGATCGTCGAGGGCGTCGCCAGTGTCGACGAGGCAGCCATCACCGGCGAGTCCGCCCCGGTCGTCCGGGAGTCCGGCGGCGACCGATCCTCGGTCACCGGCGGCACCAGGGTGCTCTCCGACCGGATCGTCGTGCGGATCACCGCCGAGCCGGGCAAATCCTTCGTGGACCGGATGATCGCCCTGGTCGAAGGTTCGGTCCGGTCCAAGACACCGAACGAGATCGCCCTCAACATTCTGCTGGCCAGCCTGACCATCGTCTTCCTGCTGGTCGTGATGGCGCTGCAGCCGATGGCCACGTTCTCCGGATCCACCCAGTCCATCGCCGTGCTGATCTCACTGCTGGTCTGCCTCATTCCGACCACCATCGGCGCGCTGGTCTCCGCGATCGGCGTTGCGGGAATGGACCGGCTGGTGCAACGCAACGTGCTGGCCATGAGCGGCCGAGCCGTCGAAGCAGCCGGCGACGTGTCCACCCTGCTGCTGGACAAGACCGGCACCATCACCTACGGCAACCGGCAGGCATCCGAGCTGATCACCGCCCCCGGGGTGGCGATCGGCGATCTGGCCGCTGCCGCCCGACGCGCCTCGTTGGCCGACGAGACCCCGGAAGGGGTGTCCCTGGTCCAGCTGTGCGAGCAGCGCTACGGTGCCGGGACGGAGCCGGAGCGGGCGGAGGCGGTTCCGATCGAGTTCTCGGCCCGGACCCGGATGAGCGGCGTCGACGTCACCGTTGACGGCCACACCCACAGCATCCGCAAGGGCGCGGCCTCCGCGGTTACGGCCTGGGTCGCCGGGTACGGTGGCGTCGTCAGCGAGGATGTGCACACCGCCGTCGACACGATCGCGTCGTCGGGAGGAACCCCTCTACTGGTCGCCGAGTTCGACGGTGCAGCTGCCCGGGTCCTGGGCGTGGTGCACCTCAAGGATGTCGTCAAACCCAACATCGCCCAACGCTTCTCGGAGCTGCGCCGGATGGGTATTCGGACAGTGATGATCACCGGCGACAGCGAGCTGACGGCCAGGTCCATCGCTGCGGAGGCCGGCGTCGACGACTACCTGGCCGAGGCGACCCCCGAGGACAAGATGGCCTACATCCGCAAGGAGCAGACCGGTGGCCGGATCGTCGCGATGACCGGGGACGGCACCAACGACGCGCCCGCGTTGGCCCAGTCCGATGTCGGGGTGGCGATGAACTCCGGCACCACCGCCGCCAAGGAGGCCGGCAACATGGTGGATCTGGATTCCAGCCCCACCAAGCTCATCGACATCGTCGAGATCGGCAAGCAACTGCTGATCACCCGCGGGGCGCTCACCACCTTCTCGCTGGCCAACGACGTGGCGAAGTACTTCGCCATCCTGCCGGCGATGTTCGTTGGGGTCTTCCCCGGGCTGCAGGCGCTCAACATCATGCGGCTGTCCTCGCCCGAGTCGGCGGTGCTGTCCGCGGTGATCTTCAACGCGCTGATCATCGTCGCGCTCATCCCACTGGCGCTGCGCGGCGTCCGCTACACACCGTCGTCGGCGGCGAAGCTGTTATCCCGCAACCTGTGGATCTACGGCCTCGGCGGGCTCATCGTCCCGTTCATCGGCATCAAACTCATCGACCTGCTCGTCACCCTCATTCCCGGAATCGGATGATCCCCGTGAACAACCTGAACGACCTCACCGACCGGGCCGCCGAACCGACAGGCCCTGAGCAATCCGAGACCCCCCCGAAGGCCCCCTCGGCGGGCGCCCTGGTCTCCATCGCCGGACGCCAGGTCCTCGTCGGGGTCAGGCTGCTGCTGGCCATGACGGTGGTACTCGGCATCGCCTACCCACTGCTGGTGCTGGGCGTCGGCAAGGCGATCGCCTCGACCAAGGCCGACGGATCGCTGATCCGCTCGGGCGACACGGTGGTCGGGTCGAGCCTGATCGGCCAGAACTTCGCCGACCCGCAATGGTTCCAGGGCCGTCCTTCAGCGGCCGGCGCCGACGGCTACGACCCGACCGCCTCCGGCGGCTCGAACCTGGCAGCAGACAGCGACACCCTGCTGCAGTCCGTTCAGGAGCGAAAGGCAGCGGTTGCGCAGGCCAACGGGGTCAACCCGGCCGACGTACCGCCGGACGCGCTCACCGCTTCCGGGTCGGGGCTGGACCCTGACATCAGTCCCGCCTACGCCCTGATCCAGGTGAATCGGGTCGCTGCGGCCCGCCAGCTCAACCCGGCGACGGTGCGCGATCTGGTGCAAGCGCACACCCAGCAACCACTGCTCGGGTTCATCGGACAACAGCGGGTCAACGTGCTCGAGCTGAACCTCGCCCTGCAGTCGATCCAGCCGGGATCGTAGCCCGCGCATGGCCAGTGACGAGAGCCCTGGAGATGTGATAGGTGTCGAGGCCGACCCGACGGAGGTGGAGCCCGGTCGGGCGGCGGGGCGGCGGACCCGCACCGGTCCGGGGCGTCTGCGGGTCTACCTCGGCGCCGCCCCGGGGGTTGGCAAGACGGTGGCGATGCTCTGCGAGGGCCGACGACGCAGCGAGCGCGGCACCGACGTGGTGATCGGGGTCGTGGAGGACCACGGCCGGGAATTCACCCGGGACTCGTCCGGCGAACTGCCGGTGATCGCCCGGCGCACCCTGCAGTACCGCGGGGTCGACCTCACCGAGATGGACCTCGGGGCGATCCTGGCCCGATACCCGCAGGTGGTGCTCATCGACGAACTGGCCCACACCAATGCGGCCGGGTCGGCGAACGAGAAACGCTGGCAGGACGTGCAGGTCCTGCTCGATGCCGGCATCGATGTGATCACCACCGTGAACATCCAGCACCTCGAGTCACTCAACGACGTGGTCGCGGGCATCACCGGCGTCACCCAGTCCGAAACAATCCCGGACCGGATCGTCCGCGCCGCCGACCAGATTGAACTCGTCGACATGAGTCCGCAGGCCCTGCGCCGCCGGATGGCCCACGGTCACATCTATCCCGGGCAGGTCATCGACACCGCCCTTGGCAACTACTTCCGCGAAGGCAATCTCACCGCACTGCGCGAACTGGCACTGCTCTGGGTCGCCGACCGCGTCGACGAGGGCCTGGAACGGTACCGCCGGGAACATGGCATCACCGGCACCTGGGCCGCCCGGGAACGCATCGTGGTCGCCCTCACCGGCGGAGCCGAGGGCCCCCTCCTGCTGCGGCGAGGAGCACGCATCGCCGGGCGCGTCTCAGGACGCGACCTGGTCGCCGTGCACATCGTGCACTCGGACGGAGCCATGGGCGCGCCCGCCGCCGAAATCGAACGGCAACGGATGCTGGCCGAAAGCCTCGGCGGTAGCTTCCACTTGATCGTCGGCGACGACATTGCCGACGCTGTACTGGACTTCGCGCGCGGCGTCAACGGCACCCAGATCGTCGTAGGCGCCTCCAGGCACGGTCGGCTGACCCAACTGATCCGCGCGAGCACCTCCATGGCGATCGTCCGGCACTCCGGAGACATCGACGTCCATGTCGTCACCCACACGCCATCCTCATCGACTCCTCTGCGGCTGCGATTCCGGTCCTCCGGCCGCCGCACCGGCTGGGCCTGGGCGGCGGCGGTTGCGGTGCCCATCGGGTTGGCAGCGGCTATGCTGCCGGTCCGCGACGGCTTCAACCTGCCGACTGTGTTGCTCGTCTTCCTACTCGGGGTGCAGATGACCGCCCTGATCGGCGGGGTGCTGCCGGCCGCCGTGACGGCCGTCATCGCCAGCGTCCTGGCCAATCTGTTTTTCACCCCGCCGTACGGCTCACTGACCATCGCTGAGCCCGCGAATGCCTTCGCGTTGCTGGTATTCGTCGCGGTGGGCGTATCGGTCGCGTCGATCGTGGATCGCAGCCGGGAGTCCGCTGCCGAAGCCGCCCGGGGTCAGACCGAGGCCCAGCTGCTGGCCGCGGTTGCTGCGACCATGGCCACATCGGGCGATCCACTCGCCGCCGTCCTCGAGCAGGCCAGAATCGGGTTCGGGATGACTGCGGTCGAGTTGCTGTCCAGCTCGACCCGTACCCCGCCATCGAAATCGCCGAACCCAAAGCCGCCGGCCGTGCTCGCAGCGGCCGGGGCACATCACGGCGAATCACCGGAACCGGTCACGATCATCGACACCGACGTCGCCGACGGCACCGAGGCCACCCTGAAACTCGCCCTTTACGGTCATCCGTTGGCGGCGGCGGACCGGCGGCTGGCCGAGGTGATCGCGGCCCAGGCAGCGGCAGCCCTGGAGCGAAATCGGCTGACTACCAAGGCTCAGCAGACCGAGCAACTGCAACAGACCGACATGGTGCGGACGGCGATCCTGGCGGCCGTCTCCCACGACCTGCGCACACCGCTGTCCACCATCATGGCTTCCCTGTCGAGCCTGCGTGACCACAGCGTGCACTGGTCCGAGCAGGACCAGGCGGACCTGCTCGACGCCGCGGGCGGCGCCGCTGATCAACTCGACGGGCTGCTGTCCAACCTGCTGGACCTCAGCCGGCTACAGACTGGGGTTCTCACCCCCCTGCGTCGGCCGGTGTCGGTCGACGAAGTCGTCTACCGAGCGCTGATCGGACTGCCCGCCGATCGCATCGATATCGACGTCGCCGACGACCTCGCCCTCATCGACACCGACCGGGGACTGCTCGAGCGGGTGGTGGCCAATATCGTCGGCAACGCGGTGCAGCATTCACCCGCCGCAGCACCAGTTCTGGTGCTGGCCGGTGAAGTCACCGTCGAACACGCCCGGACCATTCAGATCAGAGTCGTTGACCACGGCCCCGGCGTCGCTGCGGGAGACCGGAACGCGATGTTCGCACCCTTCCAACGCCTCGGCGACACGCCCGCCGGGTCCGGGCTCGGACTGGGCCTGGCCGTGGCGCGCGGCCTGGCCGAGGCAGTTGGAGCGTCCATCGAAGTCGACGACACTCCCGGCGGCGGACTCACCATGATCATCAACGTGCCGGTGTTCGAGCACAGGGAACCGCCGGTCGCAGCGTCACCGGCCGAGGAACCGTGTGCCCCGACGACTGGGCCACCCAACTCCGGTGGCGCTCAGGCCAACCCGGACCGAGGGCTCCCAGCCCCCACCTCGGACGCTGATCGGGCGCACCAGACATGAGCAAGGTGTTGGTGGTCGACGACGACCCGGCGCTGTCCCGCGCCCTGGACATCAATCTTCGCGCCCACGGCTACTTGGTCACCGTCGCCCACGACGGCAGATCCGCGCTGGACGCGGTTGCCCATCAGCACCCGCACGTCGTCGTCCTGGACCTCGGGCTCCCTGATCTGGACGGCATCGAAGTGCTCCGAGGCATTCGCGGCTGGTCGGCCGTGCCCGTCATCGTGCTGTCCGCCCGTTCCACCTCGGGGGAGAAGGTGGAGGCGCTCGACGCCGGCGCAGACGATTACGTCACTAAGCCGTTCGGCATGGCCGAGCTCGTCGCGAGAGTCAAGGCAGCCGTGCGTCGTGGATCACCATCGGCCGAGGGCGATGTTGACAGTGTCGTCACCGCGGATTTCACCGTCGACATCAACGGTTCCCGGGTGCTCCGCAACGGACATCCCGTGCGGCTGACGCCTACCGAATGGGCGCTGCTGGAGATCCTGGTACGCCACGAGGGGCGACTCGTCACATCCAGACAGTTGCTGATAGACGTGTGGGGACCCTCCTATGAGACCGAAACCCACTACCTGAGAGTCTATCTCGCACAGTTGCGTCGCAAGCTCGAGCCGGATCCCGCACATCCGAGGTACCTGTTGACCGAGTTCCGGGTCGGTTACCGCTTCCAATCCTGACGCCCGCCTCCCGACGAAGACCATTCAGAGGTTGATACGTGAGCCCATGACGACGGTCCGGTCCGCGGGCAGTTGGAAGTCAATAGCTGGGCTGGCCGCGTTGTGTGACAGACCGATGAACAGGCGTTTGCGCCATGTGGCCATGCCGGGATCGGGGCCTCGTTCGATGGTGATCCGCGACAGGTAGTAGAAGGACGTGTCGGGGTCGAACGCAAGTGCGGGAGCCTGTTCCACCGCATCGCGGAGCAACGCTGGGATGTCCTGGACGTCGTTGAAGCCCACTCGGATGCCCACATGGGTGATGCCGTCATCGGCGTAGCCGAGGTCGTCGGTGGTCAGCCTGTCCGACGGTGGGACATGGGGGATGTTCTCGGATTGCACCGATACGACGAGCACCCGCTGATGGAGAATGTGGTTGAACTGGGTGTTCGCACGCAGCGCCAGCGGGGCGGTCTCTTTGCCCGGGTGCGGATAGATGGCGGTTCCCGGAGCCCGGGGCAGCGGTGTGGTGCGCATCTTTTCGACGAAGTCGCTCAGCGGTCCCTCGGCGGCGATGCGACGCTGGGTGATCACTTGCCGGCCGCGTTGCCAGGTGATCATGACCGTGACGATCACCACGGCGATCAGCAGGGGCAGCCAACCGCCGTGGGCGACTTTGGTCAGATTGGCGGCGAAGAACGTCAGCTCGAGACCGCCGAAGACCACCCCGATCACGATCAGCCGCCACTTCGGCCAGCCCCACGCGGATCCGGCCAGGATCAGGAACAAGGTGGTGGTGAGCAACAGCGTTCCGGTGACCGCCAGGCCGTAGGCGGTGGCCAGTTTGCTGGAGGAACCGAAGGTGAGCATCAATACCAGGACCCCGGCGAACAGCATCCAGTTGACGGCCGGCACGTAGATCTGGCCGCCCTCCTCGCGCGAGGTCTGCCGGACGGTCAGGCGGGGCAGGAAGCCCAGACGGACGGCCTGCCGGGAAACGGAGAAGGCGCCGGAGATCACCGCCTGGGAGGCGATGACGGTGGCCGCGGTGGCCAGCACGACCAGCGGTATCCGTGCCCAGGACGGTGCCAGGAGGTAGAACGGATTGGCGATCGCCGCCGGTGTTCCGAGGATGAGAGCACCCTGACCGAGGTAGTTGATGATCAGCGCCGGAAAGGCGAGCGCGAACCACGCAAAGCGGATCGGGCGTCGGCCGAAGTGGCCCATGTCGGCGTAGAGGGCTTCCGCGCCGGTGATCGCCAGCACCACGGCGCCCATGGCGATGAACGCGGTATACGGGTGATCGACGACGAAGCCGGCGATGTAGGTGGGTGAGAGTCCCCGGAGTATGGCGGGGTGCGCAACGATGTGCGGCAATCCGGTGACGGCGAGCACCAGGAACCACAGCACCATGATCGGGCCGAACAGCCTGCCGATCCGATGCGTGCCCAGGCGCTGCACCAAGAACAGCGCGGAGACGATCGCCACGCCGATCGGCAGGACGATACCGGCGGCCCCTGGCGCGACGACTTCGACCCCTTCGATGGCCGAGAGCACCGAGATCGCCGGTGTGATGAGGCTGTCACCATAGAACAACGAGGCGCCGACCACGCCGAGCACCATGGCGACCGCGACCCGGCGACTGCCGGGTCGGAGCTTGTCCCGGATGAGTGCGGCCAGCGCCATGATGCCACCCTCGCCGTCGTTGTCGGCCCGAAGGATGAAGACCACGTACTTGATCGACACCACGATGGTGACCGACCAGAAGATCAGCGAGATCACTCCGTACACGTCGTCCGGAGTCGGCTTCACCGCATTCCCGTCGATCGAGAACACCGTCTGCATCGCATACAGCGGGCTGGTCCCGATGTCGCCGAAGACCACGCCGATAGCGCCGATAGCCAACCCGAATAGTCCACCACGGTGGCGGGCCGGACGACCGTGGTGGTGATCCGCTCCCCGCCGGACCGACCGCTTCGGCCCAGCGGCGGATGTCGCCCCGGCCCGACGATCCGAGCCGGCACTGCCGGGTGATGCGCCGTCGCCGCTGATGGCCATGTCCAGAGTCTGCCCGACCGCAACCCGTTCCGCGGCCGGCCCCCGGCAAGAAACGAGACGGCAACCGCACCGGCCGGGAAGCCGATCTTCTTCCCCGGGTACTGCACGGCCTGCATCGTGTCAATCAAGATCTGCTACACCTCGGTCAGACCAGCCCCAGACCCACCTGAAATCCGACAGTCCCCGTTCGGGATCACCTGATCTTGCGGCGGTAGATCCTGGTCGCGAGGGTGTAGGCGGTGGCGAGGATGCCGACGCACCAGGCGAGGGCGGTCCAGATGTCGGTGCCGACTGGTTGTTGGGCGAAGATGGCGCGGGTGGCGTTGACGATCGCGGTTACCGGTTGGTGCTCGGCGAACCATGCGACGGGGGCGGGCATGGTGTCGGTGGAGACGAACGCGGAACTGATGAATGGCAGGAAGATGAGTGGGTAGGAGAACGCGCTCGCGCCGTCGACGGTTTTGGCGGACAGGCCGGCGATGACGGCGACCCAGGTCAGCGCGAGGGTGAACAGGATCAGGATGCCGGCGACCGCGAGCCATCCCAGCACGCTGGTGCCGGTGCGGAAGCCCATCAGGAGGGCGACGCCCACGACGATCACCAGGGAGGCGAGGTTGGCGACCAGTGAGGTGAGTACGTGGGCCCACAGGGCGCTGGGTCGTGCGATCGGCATGGATTGGAACCGTTCGAAGATGCCGCTCTGTAGGTCCATGAAGAGCCGGTAGGCGGTGTAGGCGATGCCCGACGCGATGGTGATGAGCAGGATGCCGGGCAGCATGTAATCGATGTAGGAATCAGATCCGGTGTTGATCGCACCGCCGAGGACGTAGACGAACAGCAGCATGAGTGCGATCGGGGTGACCGCGGTGGTGATGATGGTGTCGGGGCTGCGCAGGATGTGGCGCAGCGACCTTCGGGTCAGGACGGTGGTGTCTTCGAGGACGTGGGTGGCCATGATCTCTCCTAGTTCTCCGCGGCTGCGGTGTTGTGCACCGCGACGGCGTCGGTGCTGTCGTTGCTGCCGACGAGTGCGAGGAACACGTCCTCGAGACTCGGCTGCTTCTCGACGTATTCGACCTTGGCCGGTGGGAGCAGTTTCTTGAGTTCGGTGAGGGTGCCGTCGACGAGGATGCGTCCCCGGTGCAGGATCGCGATCCGGTCGGCGAGGTGTTCGGCTTCGTCGAGATACTGGGTGGTGAGCAGCACTGTCGTGCCGTTCTTGGCGAGTTCCCTTACCGTCTGCCACACCTCGAGGCGGGCCTGGGGGTCGAGTCCGGTGGTCGGTTCGTCGAGGAAGATCACCGGTGGATTCCCGATGAGGCTCATCGCGATGTCGAGGCGGCGCCGCATCCCACCGGAGTAGGTCGCGGCCCTCCGGCCGCCTGCCTCGGTGAGCGCGAAGCGGGCGAGCAGGTCGTCGGCGATGGTGCCGGGGTTGTTCAGGTGTCGCAGCTGCGCCACCAGGACGAGGTTCTCCCGCCCGCTGAGGATCTCGTCGACCGCGGTGAACTGGCCGGTCAGGCTGATCGATTCGCGGACGTCCTGTGGTTGGCCGGCGACATCGAAGCCGTTGACCTCGGCCGTTCCGGCGTCCGCGGTCAACAGGGTGGACAGGATCTTCACGACCGTCGTCTTGCCGGCTCCGTTCGAACCGAGGAGCGCGAAGATGCTCCCGCGGGCCACGTCGAAGTCCACGCCGCGCAGCACCGGTAGTTCCTTGTACGACTTCTCCAGGTTCCTGACCCGGATCGCGACATCCGCGGTCATTTCGGCCCCTTTCCTTCCGCGTCGGCGATCGCCTTGGTCAGCCGGGCGCGTTCCTTGTCGATCCACTGCTTGCCGCTGTAGGCCTGGGCGAACGCCTCGGCGAACTCGACCGGGTCGTCACCGACGATGTCGCGGACCGGGGTGCCGTCGGCCGCCGCCCGCTCCCAGAGCTCCACATGGTCACCCATCATCGTGACGAGGGTGTCGCCATCGGTGACTCCGCCGTAGTACGTCAGGTACCGCTGCAGTGCCTTGGCCGCGGCGCCGTACGGCTCCGGAAGGGCGTCGATGCGCGCCACGTACTGCTTGTACTGCTTCTTCTGTTCGAGTGACCCGGTGAGGGTCTCGATCCACTTCGCTGCCATCATCTCAGTGCTTCCCTTCGTTGAGTTGTTCGATACGCGATGCGAGGAAGCTCCACGTCCTCCAGAACTCCTGAAGCTGTTCTCGCCCTCGGCTGTTGACCGAATACACCTTGCGTGGCGGTCCCTTCTCGGACGGGACCCGCTCCACGTCCACGAATCCGCGCTGCTCGATGCGGACGAGCAAGGCGTAGACGGTGCCCTCGACGAGGTCCGAAAAGCCCTCCTCGCGCAGCCGGGCCGTGATCTCGTACCCGTACGCCGGGCGTCCGGCCAGGATTGCGAGCACGATGCCCTCGAGCGTGCCCTTGAGCATCTCCGTCATCTGATTGCCCATGTCCACCTCCATCTACTCCGTGTTGCTGACTACTGGTAGACGGTAACACCGACTACCGGTAGATAGCAACACTAGATATGGAACGGCGGCAGTGCCAGCACTCCGGCGACCCCGTTCGTGCGTCCTCCGTTGGAGCTCATCCGATTGCGTCGGGTCAGTCGGTCGAGCCGACAGTAGAAGCGGAAAACGGCAGACGGCTGGTTCTGATACAACCTTGACGGCGCGGGCCCGAATCTTGACGGGTTCTTGATGCCAGCGCATCGGGATGCTGGTGTCGGAGGGTTCGCCGGCCTCGCGAAGCGCGTACAACGGAGCGCCGGATCGACGACCCCGGCGACTCCGGCGACTCCGGTGTGCGCGTCGCATTCACGCGGGCTGGTCGACGTTTCCCGTCCGCGGACTCGGGCTTACCGGCCTGGGGCGTCGTCCGTCAAGGACCCGTCAAGGTTCGCGGGGTGGCCGTCAGGATCTCGTCAAGATCGGACCGTTCAGCCGCGTAGCTGCCTATCGTGCGGGTCATGAGGCTTCAGCCGCAGGAGGATCCGCCGGCTCCAGATCCGGACTGATGACGTCGAACCGGTCGTGCTCAGTCAGTGGTAACTGCCACCGGAAGGGTTGATGTGGACATGGGTCTGGATCGAGTTCTCCATACGTATCGGGGTTGGGTCGTCGCGCTGGCGGCGGTAGTGCCGCTACTGGTGTGCTGGCTGCTGTCGCTTGTCGGAGACTCCGTCGCCAACACGACCGCGGCGATCGGGTTGGTTTTGTTGGTCGTCGCGGCGGCGGCGACCGGAAGTCGACTCGCGGGCATCGTTGCCGCGCTGGTTGCGGCGGCCGGCTTCGACTTCTTCCTCACTGAGCCCGTGCACACGCTGCGGATCACCGACCGGACCGATGTGGAGACAGCTGTGCTGCTCTTGGTGGTCGGGGCCGCGGTCAGTGAGCTGGCGATCTGGGGCCGTCGACAACAGGCGAGAGCCAGCCGTGAGCAGGGCTACCTCGACGGGATGCTCGGCACCGCGAGTGCGGTCGCGGCCGGCGACTGGGCCCCGGACGAGCTGATCGACTTGGTCCGCGCCCAGATCGTTGCGCTGCTGCGCGTCGACGACTGTCGCTTCGATCCCGCAACCGAGTACGGACTGCCGACACTGCGCGCTGACGGGAGGCTGGTCCGGCACGGACAGATCGTCGACACGGCCCGCCAGGGCCTACCCACCGATACGACATTCACGGTCCAGGTGCGCAGCGGGGGAACCGTGTACGGCCACTATGTGCTTACCGCATCGACGCGGGTGGTCCGGCCGACTCGGGAGCAGCTTCGAGTGGCGGTGATGCTTGCCGAGCAGGTCGGTGCCGCGCTCGCCGCCGGACATCGCAGACACGACGCCGATTCCGCCTGATCCGGTCCAGCGCTACCCGCGGAGACGACTGCTACCCGGCACCGCCGTCTCTACGAGTCGCTCGGCTCCGCCACGATTGCGCGCAGGTGCCCACTTTCGTGGGACCTTATGGCGGGCTCTCCCGACTGATCCGCAAGCCGGACCCATCGGTCCTTGGACCCGATCTGGACAGCAGCCGGCCGATCATCCATCGACTGGGGATCGAAACCGGCTCTTGTCGGTGGCCCCGCAGTCTGAGTCCAGACTCGCCTCAATGGATCGCGCTAAGGCGCGCGGAAAGGCGCGAATGGAGGCCGCGCGCTCGAGGCCGGAGAAGAGGACCTCTGACGAGGATATGGAGACGAGCGAAGACCACTCCAGCGAGGACGAACCCCGAGATGCAAAGCGCGACAGGTGTACGACGGCGACGGCGGGCGTCGCAAGCACGATTAGTACGAAACCTGAAGGCGCACCGCGCGTAAGCACTCGGCCGGCGAGCCCGATTGGGGCACCTGACCGGACTATCGCCAACACGACGCCCGTAACGTCACGTGCAAAAGGGGGTGGTGTGTCCCGGGTTTCCCGGAGCTGAGCGTGTTGGATTCGTGGGATCTTGAACTGCAGGAGGCGTGGATGGCTCGACGGGCGTACCCGGCGGAGTTCCGTCGGAAGGTGTTGGACCTGTTGGCCGCTGGCCGGAAGGTGGTCGACGTAGCCCGAGACCTCGACGTCAGCGATCAAACCATCTACCACTGGCGTCGCCAGGATCAGATCGACCGGAGGCTGCTACCGGGCCTGACGACCCGAGAGAACATTGAATTGGTCGCGGCGAAGAAGAGGATCGCGGCGTTGGAGGCCGAGCTCGCGGCGACGAAAAGGGCGATGGAGCTGGTCCGGGGAGTGGTGCCCCCAAAAGCCCGGTACGCGGCGATCAAGCAGATGGCCGCTGAAGGACATCCGGTGCAGCTGTGCTGCCGGATCCTGGCGGTCGCGGAGTCCGGCTACTACGAGTGGCTGACCCGCGCGCCGTCCCTGCGGGCGGTCCGGCATGCCCTGCTGATCGAGATGATCCGCGACGTGCACACCGCGTCCCGCGGCACCTACGGGGCGCGCCGAGTCACCGCCGAGCTGGTCCTCGGCCGCGATATCGCGGTCGGGCATGGTCAGGTCGAGCTCCTGATGGCAAGCGTCGGGTTGAAAGGTGTTGCAGGCAGACCGAAATGGCGCCGTTCGAAGCCCGACAACCGCCCGCTTGACCTGGTCAACCGACAGTTCAGCCGCGGCCGCGTCAACGCGTTGTGGGTCACTGACATCACCGAACACCCCACCCGCGAGGGCAAGGTCTACTGCGCCGCCGTGCTGGACACCTACTCTCGCCGGATCGTCGGCTGGTCGATTGACTCATCGCCGAATGCCGCCTTGGTCACCAACGCCTTGGCCATGGCCATCGACAACCGCGGCGACGTCGCCGGCACCGTGATCCACTCCGATCAGGGCACGCAATTCGGGTCCTGGGTCTTCACCGAACGCGCGAAGGCATCCGGGCTGGTTCCCTCGATGGGATCCATCGGCGACTGCTACGACAACGGCTTGATGGAGTCGTTCTGGTCCCGAATGCAGGTCGAGCTGCTGAACCGGCGCCGCTGGAAGACGCGGATCGAACTCGCCAACGCGATCTTCGACTACCTCGAAATCTTCCACAATCGGCAGCGTCGCCACTCCGCCCTCGGCTACCTCTCCCCGATACAGTTCGAGAACCAATCAACCCCGGTGGCATAAATCCCACCGCGAGCGACACCGGGAAACCCGGGGCAGGCCAGAGTCTCCGGACATGCCGGGGTGATTCAGCTGTCCGATCGATCGATTGGCCGCGTGATGTTCAGGTGCAGGCGTGCCACTCGGCCCATCGCACCCGACAATGCCCTGCAAATGAGCTATTTTCCATCGATTCGTAGCGCGAGCAGCATTTGCTTCGGCCCAGATGAGCGCCAACCGCATGCGCGCTGGCACACACCTCCCCGAGTACCTATTGCGTCCACAAGAAGCCGTGACCGCGCCGCGACGCAGCGATGGGTCGTTTGTCACAGTGAATTTTCGTCCACGCGCTCGGCGACGATGATTCGGGCTGCCGCTTCGATCAGGGCGAGGTGGGAGAACGCTTGTGGGAAGTTGCCGAGGTGCCGCGCCGAGACCACCCCTGCACCACCTGGATGTAGAGCGGAATCAGGAAGTTCGCCGCGGTCCCGATGAAGAACATCGCCGCCATGCAGAAGGTGGTGGTCTTCTCCTGCCCGGGTGGCCTCCCGCAAGCCACCGCCCCGGCGGCGGAGAAGCCGACAGTTCGGTCGCAGTGTTCCCGCCATTTGCCCGGAGTTCGCTTCCGGTTACCCGCGCCTGTCCTGCTGTAGGAAGCGTGAGTTTTGTCGCAGGCAGTGCCGGGGTCATTTCCGGGCTCCGTCGTTGATCCTCGACGGGCCGGATACCGGAGGAGGGGTGGAGCATGGCCGAGGCAAGCCCTGTTGGCGGGCCGTCCAAGGCGCTGCGAAGGGTGCTCGTGCCACTGGCTCTCGCGCAGTTCATCTGCAGCTTCGCCGGCTCGAACATGAACGTCATGATCAACGACATCAGCAGCGACCTGGGCACCACCGTTCAGGGTGTACAGATCGCCATCACCATCTTCCTGCTGGTGATGGCCGCGCTGATGATCCCCGGCGGCAAACTCACCGACAAGTACGGCCGCAAGCGCTGCTTCACGATCGGCCTCATCATCTACGGAGTCGGCGCCCTGTTGAGCGCGGTCGCTCCCGGGCTCGGCGTGCTGATCATCGGCAACTCGATCCTGGAAGGTGTTGGCACGGCCCTGCTGATCCCCCCGTCTACATCCTGACAACCCTGCTCTTCACCGAGTTGACCTCTCGGGCCCGAGCGTTCGGCATCATCAGCGCGCTCGGCGGCATCGGCGCGGCCGCAGGACCGCTGATCGGAGGGATCATCACCACGGCCATCAGCTGGCGCGCCGCGTTTCTCTTCCAGGTGCTGATCGTCGCAATCATCGTGTGGCTGGCCCGGCAGATCCACGATCCACTGCCCGCCGATCCTGACCGACCGTTCGACACCTTCGGCGCGATCCTGTCCGCAGTCGGTCTCGTGCTGGTGGTCGCGGGCATCCTGGCCGCAGACACCAACGGCTGGCTGATGCTGGCCCTCATCACGTCCGGGGCATTGGTCCTGATCTGGTTCTTCCGTTGGGTACGTGGTCGTGAGCGCGCGGGCAGAGAGCCGCTACTCTCAACCAGCCTTTTCCGAAACGGAACGTCGAACCTCGGAATGGTCACCCAGAACGCCCAATGGCTGCTCCTATCCGGAGTGTCGTTCGTCGTCGCCGCGTATCTGCAGGTGGTACGCGGCTATGACGCGATCCAGACCGGCGTGATCTTCACCGCGACCACCGGCGGACTGCTGCTCTCCTCGCTGGCCGCCGAGCGGCTCGCGAAGCGGTTCCACCAGCGCACCCTGATCATCGCAGGCTTCCTGGTGACCATCGGCGGCATCGCCGTGCTCCTGGCACTGGTGAACGGCTCACCTGGCGTATGGCGGTTCGTTCCCGGCCTGCTGTTGGTCGGGCTCGGACTCGGGCTCATGCTGACGCCTTCGGTCAACATTGTGCAGTCCAGTTTCGGCGACGAGCAGCAGGGCGAGATCTCAGGACTCTCGCGCAGTGTCTCCAACCTGGGTTCATGCTTCGGGACCGCCATCGCTGGCACCGTTCTGGTTGCCGGGATCACCTCGACACCGGAACGCTCGTACGGGTTGGCGATCGCCGTCCTAGCGGCGGCCGGCGCCCTCGGGCTCACAGCAGCCCTGTTCCTTCCGCGCAACCCACCACCGGCCACCGGACCCTCCGGATCAACGGCGACCTCGCCTGGGAGCGCCGCCATCTGACCCCCGGCCACCGCAGATCCACAATGGCTGACGCACCTGCTGACCGCTGTGTGGGCCCAGCCAGCGCCGACCGGGCATTCCACCGCCAACTCAATGACATCAAGGCCGCATGGGCATCACCGCACTGAGTCCGAGCCATCGGAGGTCCCGCCGAGGGCCGATCGACGACTACGGAGAGCGACGTATGTCACCGCCGACGCGCCGGGGGTGCATCGCGGCCGCATCAGAACCCGACCGGAATTCTTCGTTCCGTCGGCCCCGGTGGAACAACGGGTGAAGCGCGTGCACATCCACGACAAGTGAGTCGGAGCGATCCGAGAGCGGCGGCCGCCACCTGCTCGCGATCCGCGGTCGCCAGACTGGGTAGCGGTTGCTGCCCGGTGATCGTTAGGCGCTCGACCGGTAGATGGGACCATGGCTGTCTCGATGCGACCGATCCTGCGGCTGCAGAGCGACTCCTGGGAGGGACGACTCCACGGAGTACACACGCGCTTGATTTAGGTCCCAGTCCTGTTTGCTCGAACGCTGAATGTCGCCATGGCTGCGCCTGCCGTCCGTGCGGTCACAAGCTTGTTCGCGGGGGCGGTCTGGGCGCGTTCGTTGGGTGTCGCGATAGCGATCATCGGCGCCACCGCGAACTTCATGTGGCTGCCCTACCAGCCGGGGTGGTCGGTCATCCTGATTGGGCTGTACGGGCTGGTGATCTGGTCGCTCACAAGTGGGCCTCGCACTTCCATTGCCGGGGCTCCGAAGTCGGCCATGCGGTGAACGGTCCCGCCAGCCTGGCTGGTGGCGCTTCTCCCTTGGTGTAGACCCGTGCCCGCTCGGGGAGCGGATGGTGATGCGCCGTGTAGTCACCGGTCCGGTGTTCAGCACCGGTATTGAAGCGGTGGGCCGAGGTGCGGTCGCCGGCGATGGGCGATTTCAGGTCGGGAGGCCGTCTCCCCATCCTGGTGCCATCAGGGCGATCTTGAGTTGGCGGACCATCTTCTGGGCGGCCATGCTGACGGCTTCGGTGAAGGTCGGGAATGCGGGGTGCAGGTCGGCGGCCTGCTCGATGCGCATGTTTCCCGCCATGCAGGCGGCAACCATCTGGGTCACTTCGGCTGCGTACTCGCCGATGACATGTGCACCGAGGATGAACCGGTGGTGCCGTTCGACGATGAGTCCGCGGAATCCTTGGGGATGTCCGTCAGCTACCGGCCGGACCATGGCTGCGTAGTAGGCGATCGCGACTCGCATTCGTAGCGTTCCTGGGCCCTGCGCCTCGGTGAGCCCGGAGTCCTGCACCGCGAACTGCGGAAGACTTGTCCCAGAACGGGTTGGCCCGCCGTTCGGCTCTGAATCGTCATGAAGGACGACACGACGCACCTGCTGTTCTCTGCGGTGTCCGGGTGCGCGAGCGCTGAGTTCACCGATGAATCAGGCGTAACGAGCGGTAGGCACTCGTCGATGAACTGTGAGTGAACAACAGGTGTTCCATCGCATTCGTCGTCTATATTCACCGCTGTGACGAGCGAAGGACCCGCGGAGGAGACGCATCTGCTCCACGACGAGTTCGAGGCGATGGCGCGGCGGCTGCACGACGAGTTCGACGATGCTCTCGGTTCGCCCGCGGTCGAGTACGCCATCGCCGCCGTGATGGAGGAGTTCGGCGAGGCCAAGGTTCTCACCTTCGTCCCAGTTATGGCGGAACGCGCGGCCAGGCAACGCCTGCGGCGTCTGCGGGCCCCTGTGTTCGGAGCTGGGGCAGAGAACCCGCAGGGGAACGCACCCAGCTAGGTCACGGCCAGGATCAACACGGTGGGCCCGCCAAGGCCGTGCCCGCGAGCACCGGCCTTTCCCTGGTCAAGGAACTGTCGCGGTCCATCGGCAGACTCTGCGGCTGACGCGCCCTGCGTGGCGCCGCCGGCAGGCGAGCCACTCGCCCGTCGCCCGGCGAGTCGTTCTTGGTCATCGATCCGATCGATCATGAATGCTGATCTGTCCGAGGACGGGCTTGGCATCCCGTGGATGAAATGTCGGTGAACAGCACGAACAGTTCTGTTTGCGCTGCATCTGCCGTCTTACGTTCACTCGTATGACCATGGAAGGACCGGTGGATGAATCGAATCTGCTGCGCGACGAGTTCGAGGCGATGGCGCGGCGGCTGCACAACGAGTTCGACGACGCGCTGGGTTCGGCCGCGACAGACGCGGCCATCTCCGCTGTAGTGGAGGAATTCGGCGACGCCAAGGTCCTGAGCTTCGTTCCGGTCCTGGCCGAACACGAGGCTCGGCTGAACCTGCGGGGTCAGCAGTCCACCCTCTGGGACTCTGGAGTAGAGCGTCTGCAGGGGGTCCCGCTGAACTAGCGGCCAGGATCAATCCGGTGTCATTGCTCATCGCCGGGACCAACAGCAGCGGCTCTCCGAGGGGCGCGCCTTCCCCACCAGAGCCCGTGTCGCCGCGGCCTGCCATGAGCTGTGCCGGCGTGCCCTGCCTTCAACCCGCAGATCGTCGTTACCGCCCGCAGATGCACCCTGGTAACCAGTGTCGGCTCGACATGGGTACCGGGAGACTGGTGACCCCCGCGAGCGACGACCGCGCCCGTGGGCCCCAGCAGCCCGGCCACGAGCATGGAGCTAAGGGCGGTGATAGCTGATCGAAGTCGTATGGTCACAGATCGAGGCGGGCGAAAGTTGTCATCCATCCCTGGAATCCGCTCCCGTTCAGTGACAGTTCTGTGAACACCAGGTGATGCGGCCAGCGTCGCACTTCCGCTGCTGCGCGAGGGTCGGGCACGGCGCCGGCTCGGCCGGATCGCGGCCTCCGAGACGCTATGAGCTGCTAACCCTTTGGCCACGTGCGAGATAGGACGGAACGGTTGACCCAGCGGTGCGTCTCGAGCCGGGTTCCACCGGGGACGGGGGCGGGTCATGCCGAGACTGAAGCGAGCACTCGCGGTGGTCGCAGTGGCCTGCCTCCTCGGTGCGGTCAACGCGGCAGTTGTCGGGTTCGTCGGTAGGGTGCTCCTCGGCTGCGTGATGGCCGTGGTCGTGTGTGGCCCGGCCTGCTGCGTCCTGCGGGACAGTCCCAGAACACGTACTGGCGGATAGCGGACCCGACCAGGTCGATGCCTCAAGGCGGGCCGGTCGGATGAAACCGCCGCCCCACCCGGTTGTCTGGGTGGGGCGGCGCCGGGTGAAACGATCAAGCGGTCAGTTGTTGACGTTGAGTGCTCTGCTCATGGTGAAGAACAGGTCGGTCTGGTCGGGCGAGCCTCATATCCCAGCGCGGACCGGTGGGCGGCCGAGAGAAGCTGAGGGTGGCTGTGACCGTGAGGCCGCCCGCGGCGGGGGACGGGGAAGGTTGCGGATTCGTCGACGCTGGTCATGCGGTCCTTGGTGGACTCCAGCTGATCGACGTAGTGCACCGTGGCTTGGCATGTGATGGTCCAGATCTGTGCAGCGTGCGCGGCCCCCCGCAGACCTTCCGGGTTATCCACTGCGAACACGTCGACCCGCCGACTCCCACGGTGCGCCATAGCGGCCGGCGCGCAATTGGCAAGAAAACCCACGCGTTGGCCAGGGAATAGCTCAGGATCGTCCCAAACCACCTTGCCACCGGAAACGCTGCAGCATTCCATCCTGTTCACCGGCCGCAACCGCGAAAACATCGATCCGGCCCGGATAGCCGACCGCTGCCGGCCACGATGTCGCGGCCGGGCTTTGCTCACGCAGATTCTCGCCCCGACGCTCGTTGCCATGCCACGCGCCGTCCGACCACGAATTCACCGACGTACACCAAAGGTGGTCAAGCTGGTGGCTCCAGGCATCCACGCCGAAAACGTCGAGGCGATCCTGACCCCAGCTCGTCGCGGCAAGATTCTTGCGAACCACGGAATACCCCACAGAGCTCCCGTTGCTTCCAAGGAAACCGAGCTGGAACATATTCGGGTCCCACTCGCTTGTGTGGCCCCGGCGCGACCAGGGACGAGGGCACGACCGCGGCGGGTCGATGATAGTCCCATTTGTCGTGCCCTGAGAGGTTGCTTGTATGCGACGGGCCGCCCGGTCGGTCGCGTCCTGCGGAGGCTGTCGATGCGTCGGCGTCAACGCGCGGCCCAGTATGGACCCGAACGACCTGGCTTACGAGTCGTCCTCGCCATATCGGCCCGCTGGATTTGCGTCGCGGTCATCCCGCCCGCCGATGAAGAGGTACCAGGCAATTGTGAGCGGCGTTCGCCGCACGTTAAGAAGAGGGTATGCGTTTTGCGCAGGTCAGAAGGGTTATCGGGCTCAAGCTCGTGGCTCAGCGGAACGTTTGGGCAAGCAGGTCCCAGCTGCAACGCAGCCGGTTGCGCACCAGACGAAGGGTGCGTCGCTCCCGGTCGGTGTCGGCGAGCACGCCGCGGCGCTGGGGATAGCGGAATTCCCACCGCCGGCCGGCGGGGTCCGATCTACCACGCATTTGGTGATCGACGTGGGCGGCTCCTTCGAACCCCAGATGCACGGGTGGGTCGAGCCCGCGAGCAGTGGGTCACAGGACGCGCCGATCCGGGCCGGATCCAGCCGCATCGTTTCGGCGAAGTACTACCAAGGTGGCCACTTCGAGGTGAAGTTCGACGGCAACATCAGCTACTGCACGCCGATAGTGGACGCCTTATTCACTGACACCAGGATGTACGGGTCCGCCGTTGTGCTGAATAGCGACAGCGCGTTCGTCGACATCTGGTACCTCGATCCGACGACACATCTCGAGGTGGGGTACTCGTCATACTCCTACATCGCCGTCATCTGCTGAGGGACAAACCCGAACCCGCCGTGCCTCTCCTCGGTAGTTGATCTTCGTTCAAGTTGTTGATCTTCCTCGCCCTGATTCGTGCTGTGGGCGCGAGTGATCGGTCCGGCTGGTGCGGGTGCCACCGGGTGGTGATGATCGGACCGGTCGGCGGTGGGCCTATCGACACGAAACGAGGGAGGGTGGAATACCCTGGCTGGCTCTCTGTGTTTGCTGCGCCGGCCCGTCGGGGGGCTGGCGCATACTGTCCCGAGTCCGGATACGGAGACGGGGAACGACAACGTGGACCGCAAGGCAGTCGCCATAGCTAACGTGTTCGCCGGAATAATCCTCGTCGTGATTCTTCTCGCCGTCGGCAGAGCATGGATGCGCTGATCCTTCTCGCGAGCGCCGACGGTCCGTGGGACTCGCCGCGCCGACGGAGCGTAGTGCTGCCGGGGCCACCAGCGGGACGCAGGAGTCGACCGGGCGTGACGGCAGCGCCCGGAACCTGCTCGCTTCGTGCCGAAATCCCATATGGGCATGGGCATGGGCGCCGCGACGCTCACGATCTTCGCCGACCCGGCGCCGAAGCGGTCCGCAGGGTCTGAAACGAAGGCCGGGACCAGTGAGTCGGGTCGCTGCTCCAGCCGATCGGGCTGCAGCCGATAGGCGTTGCGGACGCGGTTTGCCAGGGATCAGCGCATCCGGCGGCCGCCCGACGACTCATCGAACGAATCTCTGCGTTGTCGATCGCCGGGCGGTACCGTTGGCGCGGGGAGTTCAGCCGCCGGGTCGGGTGTAATGGACCGTCTGCTGGGCAGCCGCATCGATCTCTTCGGGCGTCAGCAACGGGACGGTGGTCAATGTGGTGGTTCCGGTGGAGTTGACGGCCAGCGCCACCGCGGCCGCCGTCGTGTTGTCCGGTAGCTCCACGATGGTGTAAACGTCCTCCGCCCCGAACGCGAAATCGAACGTCTCCACCCGGCCGCCGAGGTCGCCGACCATCTTCTCAATGGCGGAGCGGCGCGCGCTACCGCCCTTCGTGGCGACGCCCTTCGTGCCTTCCGCGCCGTAGCGCGCCATGATCAGGTACCTGGGCACTTACAACCTCCACGTCCTCGGTGTCAGGATTCGGTCCTTTCGATCGTCCTCTCACCGGCCAGCGAGCGCGAGTCGGACACCGTCGCTTCGACGAGTCCGATCAATGCAGGCGGTCGCAACTGGTCTCCGATCTCAAGGCGGTGTATTGCGGCGAGATCATGAATCCTCAGAACTGACGGGTGTCAAAAGTCCGCGAGGCGGCACGATCAACCTAGTGCCTCGCGTGTTAAGTAGGTCGCGCCTTCCAACGCGGAGGCCGTGGTTGCCGCCCGGTCGGCGCACGCCATCGCCGTCCGTTTTGACGCGATCGCGCTGCGTGACCGCAGCGCGGCCGAGTTGCGCAGGCGTGGCGCGACGGCACCGCGCGCGCCCCGTCGTCCGGGCCGCTGCCGGAGCTCACCGCCCGCGAGACGGAGATCCTGGACGGGATGCGCCGCGGCGACTCCAATGGCGAGATAGCCGCGCGCCTCTATCTCTCGCCCAAGACCGTCG
>CAWCOJ010000012.1:0-202860 GCA_963797145.1 uncultured Actinomycetota bacterium
AGCGGGGTCGACGGGTCTGTCGAGCACCAGGATCGCTGCGACCTGCATGGGCGCCGCCGCGGTTTCTGTGGCCAGCGCCATCAGGTCGTTGCCCGTGGTGCGCTGAATCGCCGGACGCAGGTGTTCAGGCGTCATCGAGTCTCATTGCTGTGACCAATCTTCGACCGGTCACGTTGCTCTGTGATGGGCTCCGGTTCGCGACGTTGTAGGCCAATGACGTGAGCTGGAATTCGCCGTAGGTCCAGGCGCCCGAGTCGGGGTGCAATCTCAACTCGGCTTTCGTCGCCACCCGTGCCGGGCCGACCTGCGCGTAGTCACGCAGCGGCGTTGACCAGCGCAGCGGCGTGAAGGTACGGCCGTCGGGGGACATGGCTCCCCGGCCGTCGGCGACGAAATCCGCCAGATCCCGCTGTCATCGAAGCGTAGCTCGGCCGTGATGGTGTTGGCCCCGAGTGCGTAATGCGCTGTGGCTGAATGATCATCGATGGGCTCCCAGGTGATGTCGGGCGAGAGGAGCGCTCCGGGCGCGTAGCAGCAGATGTCGTTGAACAGGGTGACCGTCTCGGCGTGGGTGAGCACGGCACCCTTCGCGTCGACAATCGAGCGGACCGACAGCAAACGCACCCGCATGGTCGCGCCGTCGGAATCGAATACGTGCAGAACATCGACCGGCAGTCCCTTCATCCTGGCGTCCATCATGAAGAAGCGCTGCGGGGTGTCGACGATGTCCAGCTGGTCCGCGTTGAACGTCATCCAGGCGCTGTCCGGGGCGCTGCGGTCCGGCAGGTCCAGGTGGCCCTGAAGTCGGTAACCGGGGGCCGGCCGACCACACCGGCGCGGCGCAGGTACAGCTGGACCGGATCAGGCAGCACAGCCAGCTCAGGCTCGCTTACCGGCCCCCTTGACGCCGCCTGCGCCGACGGCCACCCACGCATGAGGTGGTGCTCGAATTCGGCCCGCAGACTGAAAGGTCCCCGTGAGGCGAACCCGTAACCGACCGCGACAACCAGCACCAGATTGGTGGCCGTGCCCACTTTGGCATCGCCCCAGGAGGAGACGATCACGATCTGCGAGATCACCAACGCACCTGCACCGAACACCCACCACCAGCGAGGGGTGAAGAAGATGGCCGCGGCGGTGAAGATGCACAGCGTGCCCGCCACCAGCCAGAACAGCCCCGCAGGCTGCGAGATGGGCTGCGCCACTGGGGGACGTCGGCCACACCGAAGGCCTTGACGAAACCGAATAGGTGAACCACGCCGTGCAAAACGAACAGCGCGGCGATGGTGATCCGCATCATGTTGGTGGTTTCCCTCCTAGCAGATGATCGGTCCTGTCGGGTGGTGATGGCGCGCAGTACGTCGCTGGCGTGGCTGACGGTGGCATCGACACCTGCCGCGCGCAGTTCCTGTCCGGCGGACCTCGGCGACGTCCATCGATATTCGTTGAAGTGATTCAGGTCCCGGTGCCGACGGGTTCGACGGCGGTCGGTCCGACAGGTTGCCGGACCGGTGGGGTGGTCCGCTCGGTTCCCCCCTGATCAAGGCGGAACGGCGGGTAACGGTCGGTCATCAGGGCGGCGTAGGCCACGACGCGATAGATCCACCGGTTGAACCCGACGATGACGTCATACAGAGATGCCGGATAGCGACCGGTGAACAACAGCACGCATCCCGCGATGACGACCAGCAGGCCGAGTACCCCGGCCCCGCCGATCGGCCAGAACGCCGGCAACCGGCCGTCCAGCGAGGTCCAGCCGAACCAGTTGCCGAGCATCAACCCGATGATCACATATTGCGGGATTGCCAGCAGCCACCACTTCACCAACACCAAGCCACGGGAAAGCTTTGCTGGATAGGCGATGTCCAGGGTGATCGGATAGTCCGGCACCGCTCCGAGGGTGAAGGGCGGGTACCGGTCGGTGCCGATACCGCCGTGCGCGGCGTAATAGGAGACCCGGCAGGACCAGCGCAGCACCCCGGTGGTGAAGTCGAACAGCGTCCTTGGATAGACCCCGGTGAACAGGATCGAGACGCCGGCCACCAACGTCACGACCAGGAAGGCCGGCCAGAGGAACGCGAGCAGGACCAGATGCGGGACGGCGAGCAGCCATTTCACCAGCCATTGCCACCGCGAGAGCCCGGGATCGAGCCGGGCCGTGAGGACCACCGGGTAGTCAACGGTGGCGATCATTGCGCCGACCGGGCCGACGCGGGGTTCAGCCAGCTCCCGGCGACGGTTCGACCTGGTTCCGGACGCGCCCGTCACGATCAGCACGATTGCCCCGGCGGTGATGATCAAGCCCACGGCGAACAAGATCACGGCCAGCGGCAACAGGAATGGCGCCTTGACCCCGAACGTTGCCGCCGCGGAGATCACGGCCGATCCGTCGGCGTTCATCACCACCATCGTCCAAGGGCCGTCCGGGGCGGTGAAGTCCAACTGCTGGGTACCGGTTCCGGTGGCGGTGCCGGTCCAGAAAGCTTCCTCTGCCGGCGGAGTGGCCTCAGCCGAGCCCGGGTCGGCCTGGAAGGTCGGGTTCCCGTTGCTCAGGCTGGTGACCTCGTCATGGCTGATCCCGCCCAGATAGGCCTGCACCTGGTCGGTCGGCCCTACGCCGGCGAAGATCGGCTGCTGGGGATCGGTCGAGGTGATACGCAGCCTGATGTCGGTGCGTAGCGCCTCGGTGAGCCAGGCCGGTGTGCCCAGACCGGTGGTGACGGTCGGGCTGGGCGCGGTGATCGCCGCGGTCGAACTCTGCAATTGCGGCACACCGAATTCGAAATAGCCGGTGTTGTCACGGCCGAACGCGTAGCCGAGCCCGATACCTCCCCCACCCAGGAGCAGACCGATTCCTGGGAGCAGCAACAGACACCCGACTATCAATGCGCCCATTCGACTGGACTTCATGCTGAGATCCCCCTCTCGATCGGCTGTGCGTCAACACGGCCTGCACCGGGCTGTTCGGCCCGGCACTTGATGCCGCGGAGCATGCGCGGGCTCATCACACAGCTGACCAACTCGGCCGGCTGAACGACCACGCCGGCCCAGCGCCGCGCATAGCAGTAGCGCTCTCGCACCACGAGTCTCGTCGTTTCGGCCCGACCCGGACGGAGAGTGAACGCCCAGGTGAAGTCGTATGGCACCGGCGCAGAGCCAACCGGAACCCCTCCGCGCAGGACCAGCGCACGCCCCGGATCCAGGACCGCCACCGTCAGGGCAACCTGCGCAGCCAGCCGGACGGACGAGCCGACAGTCAGCTGCTGCCACTGCGGATGGATCCGATCAGCGCTGTTAATGTCCAGGCCGACCAAGTTCTCCAGGAAGTCGTAGCTGTAAAAACCACCCCGCCCCTGCCCCAGCTGAACCAGCCACGGCCACACCTGCTCGGCCGAAGCATTGATGGTGATCGATCGGGTACTGGCCACATTGACCGCCGGCAACAACTCGTCGCCAGCCAAAGTCAACTCCAGTTCGGCATCCGTCGCCCCCCACCGGATCAGTCGCCGACGCAGGAGAACCCCCGCCAGCGCGGTCGAGACGATCACCGCAACCAAAGTCAATCGCCCCAGTCGCACTCGACGTGCGGGCCGAAATCGGCTGACCACCCTCTTGCTCATCGCCCTCTTGATGGTCGCGACAATATTCTCCATGACGCATCCACCATCCACTGAGACGGAAAGACGGTCATCCAAATTGGGCGACCTCCGTCTACCAACCCTTTCCATGTGAAACATGACGGGATAGAGGCGAAGGTCCCCCTCAAAGGTCCAGGCAAGCGCTGTTCAGCAACTGCGTCCGGCAACACGGCAAACACGCCCGCCAGCCGAAGCTTCGTCAGGTGCTGACCCGCCGCAGTCACACTGACACCGACATACCGCTCATTTCGCTCGGACCAAAAAATGCGCCGATGTGGGTCCGGCAACCGAACGGCATACGGCAACGCGAGCGGCGGACGAATCCGACACAGCCGCAAGATCATCAGATCGGCACATGGGGATCCGTCTACGGGACAAGCGGGCTGTGGGGTTACCTGGCCCACACTGACACGTGCTTGGTGCTTGCCTGCGTCAGATCGGATCTGTCCCAATCAGACCAGCGATATTTGAGCCGTAGACCCGCGATCCGCGCCATCAGATCCATCTCAGCCGGCCACGCATAACGGAACGGGATCCGACGGAAGCGTCCAGACCCATCCGCCGACACAGTGAGATGGTTCGAGGTGAACTGCTGGGTGACCACGTCGTACTGGTCAAAACCAACATAGCCACCGCCCCCAGGTTTGGGATTCACCGCAAACGGCACCGTGTCCTGACCGGGCGGCAGCCGGCGCAGATCCGGTAGACCGACCTCAATGAGAAACAGACCGCCCGGCCGCAAGTGCGCTGCAGCATTGCAGAACACCGCAACCTGCTCATCCTGGGTGGTCACGTTGCTGATCGTGTTGTATACCAGGTAAACGAGCGAAAACTCACCCGCCACCCGGGTCGACGTCATGTCGCCGATCGTGACCTCGATGTCGTCGCCGGACGGCTTGTCGACGATCCGCGACGCCATGGCCCGACTCAATTCAATTCCTTTGACGTTGAGACCACGCGCCGCCAGCGGGGCGGCGATTCGGCCAGTCCCGATTGCGAACTCCAGCACCGGTCCGTCATCCGCCAGGTCAGCCAGCACCTGAACCGCTGTTTCCACCGCCTCAGCCGCGTTGGCTCCTCCCTCGACGTCGTAGTCCACGGCCACGCTCTCCGGAAACCAGCCGTCGGCCGGGTCGTCTACCGCCGTTCGGTTCACGACGGTCAACGCTATGGCGTCAGCGCTATGCACTCCACCTGATTTCGCGCCGGGTAAGTCGCCGCGCTGGCACACCTCAGCACACCTCAGACGCCGAAATGTCTCCCGTAAGCCGATCGATCTCCGAGATGGCGCTCGTGATGATGGCCACGGCGGATGTGCGGGCTCGGTGGTTCGTGGTTGACTTCGACGCGTGCTCGCCGAGTCCGTATTCGACGGGGCCGCTCTGGTCGCTGCGCTCGATGAGCGTCGCGTCGAGTCTGCCTTGGGGTGGCCCGCGGTAGCCGTCGCGCTGACCGAACTGTCGAGCCAACTGAGAACCGAGCTGGGTGACCATGCGGTGTGCCCGGGTGCGCTGGTCCGCACGGTCAAGCGCGGCTCGATGTCCTGCCAATACGCCGTGATGCTGCTTCAATGGCTCGACCGCGCGCCGGAGGAGTTCCTGACCGGACAGCCGCGCGAGGTCGGTGACGTGCGACTGCCGGTGGCCGGCTCCGACGTGCGGCTGCGATGGGATTTGTCCCAGCTTCACGACGCCGTGGATGCCCAACGCCGCAAGTGCAACCTCACCTGGGTCGCACTGGCCGCACTGATCGGGTCCACACCGAGCCGGCTGACGAACCTACGCACCGCACGGCTGGCCGACATGGACCTCACGATGCGCCTTACGCAATGGCTCGGCCGGCCAGCAGCCGAGTTCGTCCACCCCGCCACCTGGTGACAAACATCAACCCCGCCGATGATGTGGCGCCTTCGATCGGTAAAGAATCCCGTTGCGGACGCCTGCGGCCCGTCCGTCGGCCATCCCCGTCAACGCGGAACGGGGAGCCTGGCTGTCCCCAAGCACTGCTCTCGCTCGTCGTAGGCAGCCAGGAGCGGAGGCCGGGGGCCGATCCAGACCATCGGGACACGGCCGTGCATGGCACGGCCAGTACCCGGCCGTCCACTCGCACCGACGCAACCCGGGCACTCGCCCGAGCAACCCCGTAACTGATCCACCGACCGTGCCATGGCCACCAGCTCGTCTGACCGCCGTCATCGTGAACGCCGCCTGCCCCGATCGCGACCATCTCCTGCGGATCGATCCCTGCCAATATGTTTGGCGAAGCCCATTGATTTGGCGGGAGCACCCGCGGGCGGTTGGCCAGCAAATCATCATCGGCTGTGCCGCCGCCGCCCCCGAGCATGTGCCAACGCCCATGACGCAGCGCCAGTACGTGGATCTCTTCCCAAACACAACCGGCGCCACGGCGCGCGAACATCGTCACGGCGACGTCGCCGACAACGTCGACGGCCATCGCTGCGAACCGTCGACGGCGACTCAGCCGCGTCACCTGCTTCAGGTTCGGCGACTCGATCAGCGCGACGCTTTCGGCCAACACGTCATAGGCCATGACCGGATCCTACGAAATGCGAAGCCCCATGAGACGAAGAGATGCCGGTGTCGGCATCCCGCGGAGGGATCGTCAACCGGGATGTGGCCGGGTTGGTTTGTCGGCTGATTCCTGGAATTGGTTGTCGCGTTGTGGCGTCCACAGGTTGGTGTGGTCTTCGAGTTCGATGTCGGTGAGGGCGGTATCGAGTGCGGTGAGGAACTGGGTGATCAGGTCCGCCCGGAGTCGTCGTCGCCACATGGCCCACCAGTAGAACACTGGGGTCGGGTTGATGATGGGCACGCTGGTGATCGGCAGCCCGGGCGGCAGCTGCATTCCGGCGCCGACCAGTGATGGTGGGGCGGATCGGTCGGCGACTTGTTCGAGCCAGTGGTCGAAGCCGAACGTGGAACCGGTCTGGTCCACGGTCAGGTCGAATGTGCAGGCGAGTTCGGTGAGCAGGTCGGTCCACTCGGTGGGAGCCCCTGCGGTGGGGAACCACAGGGGGTGCGCGGCCAGGTCTGCGAGTGTGATTCTGCTGGCCCGCTCCAGTGCGTGGCCGCGGGGGACCAGGAGCCGGATCGGCTCGGCCAGCACCGCGCGCGCATGGATGTCGGCCGGCCAGGGGGTGTCCACGTCGCCGGGCCGGCCGAGTGCGATGTCGGCGTCGCCGTTACGCAACGTGGCGACGGCGTTGCGCGCGTCGTGGCGCATCACCGCCGAAAGGTGCAGGTGCGGATCAGACTTGCTGACCGCACGTACCCGCGGCAACATCGCCAGGTGTTCATCGAGCACGTCCACGGTGAGCGCACCGGGGCCTGCCCCGGCCACGGCGGCGGCGGCATCGATGGCATCCACGGCTGTTCGCGCCTCCGGCAGCAGGCGCCGCCCCGCGACGGTCAGGCTGACGCCGCCGCGGCCCCGGTCGAGCAACCGGAGACCCAGCGTCGATTCCAGCCGGGCGATCCGTTTGGACAGGGCCTGCTGACTGATGAACAAACCGCGCGCGGCGCGGCTGAAGTGCAGTTCGTCGGCCACCGCCACAAACGCCCGCAGCAGTGTGCTGTCCAGGTCCATGCGCCCCATCGTTGCCCACAACCAGCGGTTGTCAATCGGGCGACATCGCTGTTGGACGCCCGAGCGCCTAGGGGTTTGGGTGAAGACATGACCCGCACCTCAGCGTCGCCGCCGGCGCAGATGCCACGCCGCAGCACCTCCCTTGCTGGCGTCACCGGGCACAAGCGACCGGCAACTCCCAGCCCGCAGCCAGCCGTTTCAGACACGGTGGCGGTCCGGGTCGAGAATCTGCGCAAGGCCTACGGCGGGCATGTCGCGGTGGCGGATGTGTCCTTCTCCGTCGCGGCCGGTGAGATCTTCGGGATCCTGGGCCCCAACGGCGCCGGTAAAACCACGACCGTGGAATGCGCGCAAGGCCTGCGCAGGCCGGACGGCGGCCTGGTTCGGGTGCTCGGCCTGGACGCTGGGCGAGACGGGCGGGAGTTGCGTCGGCGGGTCGGATCGCAGTTGCAGTCCTCGGCGTTGCCAAACCGATTGAAGGTCTGGGAGGCATTGGACCTGTTCGCCTCGATGAGCCCGCGCGGTGATGGGTGGCCGGTCCTGCTGGAACGTTGGGGGCTGGCGGACAAGCGCAACGCCTCGTTCGCAGACCTGTCCGGCGGCCAGGCCCAGCGGCTGTTCGTGGCGTTGGCGCTGCTCGGCGCCCCGCAGGTGGTGTTCCTCGATGAGCTCACCCAGGGCCTGGACCCGGCCGGTCGGCGGGTGGCCTGGGAGTTGATCCGAGAGATCCGCGACGTCGGTGCCACGGTTGTGCTGGTGACGCACCACATGGATGAGGCCGAGCAACTGTGTGACCGGCTGGCGGTGATCGACCATGGCCGGGTGATCGCCCAGGGAACCCCACAGCAGCTGATCGCCCAATCGTCCTCGGGGATCCGGATCCGTTTCAGCACCCAGGCCGCCGAGGTGTCATGGCTGTCGGCGGTTCAGGGCGTCGGTGAGCTGACCCGTCGCGGGCAGCACGTCCAGATTCACGGCACCGGAGCAGTGCTCGCCCTGGTCGCCTCCGCGCTGGTCGATCACGGGATCGTGCCGGTGGACCTGCGTGTCGAGCAGCCCACCCTCGAGGACGCCTACCTGCAACTGACCACCCGAACCGGCCAAAGGAGAAACTGATGCGTGCGCTGCGCAAGCTGACCTGGGTCGAGCTCAAGCTGTTCGCCCGCGAGCCGTTCTCGCTGATCTTCACCCTCGCCTTCCCGATCGTGCTACTGGTGGTGCTGATCGGCAGCTTCAAGCCCAACGATCCCGCCTTCGGTGGCCACCAGCCCGCCAACTACTACCTGGCCACCTACATCGGCGTCGTCATCGGCACCATCGGTCTGATCGCCCTGCCCGTGCACCTGGCCACCTACCGCGAACGCGGTGTTCTGCGCCGCTTCCAGGCATCCGGTGTCCCGACCTGGGTGGTGATCGGATCGCACCTGTTCACCGGTCTGGTGATGGCCGCGGCCAGCAGCGTCGTCCTCGTGCTGGCCGCAGTAATCATCTTCGGCGCCGCCCTGCCACACGAGACCGGCCCCGTGGCCGGCTCGTTCGTCTTAGCGACCCTGACGTTCCAGTCGATCGGCTTTTTGATCGGCAGCCTTTTCCGGACCGCCCGAGCCGCCCAAGCGGTAGGGATGCTGCTGTTCTTCCCGATGTGGCTGCTCTGCGGCGCCGGCCCGCCCCCGGGCGTGATGAGCGTCGGCATCCGTCACCTCTCCAATGCCCTGCCACTGACCTACGCCGTCCGGGCGATCCAACAACCATGGCTCGGCGCCGCACCACGACCGCTCGACCTGCTGCTCCTGACCGGGATACTCGCCGTCGCCGGGACGCTCTCGGCCCGCGCCCTACAAACCCGGCACTGACCCCAGCCGGTAAGGAGCAGAGCCATGCCACCAGAGCGCCCCGAAATGCGCATCGGCGACGCCGAACGTGAGCACACGGCCGGCCTTCTCGGGCAGCACTTCACGATGGGCCGCCTGACCATGAACGAGTTGCAGGACCGACTCGACGCCGTGTACACCGCCCGCACCCGAGCCGATGCCACGGACCTACTGGCCGATCTACCGGCCGAACCTCAATCCCACGACGTAGCGGCTCGCCCGCCCCGCCGGACACCACGAACACCATGGACACCGTGGGCGTTGACCGGCGCGATCTGCCTCCTCGTGTGGATCGCCACATCACTGGCCCAGGGCCGGCCCCTCCTATTCTGGCCTGGGTGGGTCATCGGCCCATGGGGCATCGTGCTCCTGGGCCGCCGATGGGCACCACCACACGACCACGGCACGCATCGACACACACCGGACAACGCCTCGTAACAAAACCCCGCGCCGTATCGGGAACCTCCAACGGCGACGGAAAGCGAGCCGAACATCGTCTTGCTTCAAGATCACCACATCGTCGCAAGGGATCGGTCAGCGGGAAGCAGCGCTTCGCTATACGCCGGCCGACTCGAGGAGGCTGAGGTACACGGTGCGGGAGGTCCCGGCGAGCCGAAGCGCGAGTGACGCGATATCTCGGCCCTGGATGGAAGGGACGAACACCACGCCGCGCCGGTTGACGTTGAAGCCCTCTTTGGCGACGAGTCGTTGAGTCTCGCTCAGCCATGCGTCCGGCTTGCCTGCGAGCTCTACTGCTTCGCCTTCATCGCCGATGTCGTACCGGTGACCACGTCGGCGGACCCGGATGAGCACCGGCTCGCCCACACGGTAGGTCAGTCCGGTGTCGATGGTCGTGTCGTCGGCGTCATCGAGAGCGCCCAGCGCCGAGCCCAGGTCCGACCTGTCACGGCGAGAGTCCACGCATCGAGTATGGCGCGTCTGACCGGGGCCGGCTGGGTGCTGGGTGACTGCCTGCTCCCGTTGGCCGATCCCGTTTCGGTGGCGGTGGTTGTCCGTCGGCCGTGGACGGCTGTGTAGCGGTGTTCGTCGATAATGAGGGCATGAATGAACCGCGTCGGCTGCTGGATTCCAGCGTTGGAGCCTGGGTCAATGCCCGACTGCTCGGCCGCGGGTCCGCGATGGGTTCGGTGGTCGGGTCGGTTGTCCCCACCGGCTTTCAACGAGTTGTTCGGGTGTTGCATCCCGCCGGGGATGGCCGATCGTGGGCGCAGGTGGCGGCGGCTACTGGAACGGTGGTGCACCCGCTCGTGCAGTGGTGCTGTATCGCCGAGGAGTTTGACGGCAACGGACGCAGCGGCAACGTGGACCCCGAGGAAGGGTCGGCGCCGGCGGTGACGTTGTCGGCGATCCTTGATCACTGCCCGGCGGGTGAGGAAGTCGTTCAGGGCGTATGGCGCGGGTTCGGCTCATGGACCGACATCCGGGAGGGTGAGCCGGTGATGCCCGGCTGGGGTGGCCGCGACTACAGGCTTTTCGCTACCGCCAAGGCGGCGATTACGACTTGGCCGGGAATGACGCCTGGCTGGCCGCAGTCGGCCAACCTGATCTGGGCGGGGGATCATTGCTGGTGCATTGCGACCGAGATCGATTGGGACAGCACTTTGATCGCCGGGCCGACGGAGGTGGCCAACGCAATTTTGGCTGATGTGCGCCTGGAGGCGTTCGCCGTCGAGTATGACGACGACATGAGCTGGTGCGGCGACACGATCAACCCGCGACCGGACTGGCTCGCCCGGCAATGCGCCAGAGGCTGACCGGTGACGGAGCGTCAACCGGCGTACTGGACCTGATCACGGGTGGCGTGGTGGCACCGAGTAAGTACCCGGATGGGAGGCGTGATCGGGCGCTGCGGTGGCTTCATCGCGTCGTCGCGGCGCGTTGCACGATCTCGGCGAGCTGCACCCAGGCCTTCTCGGTTGGATCGGTGATTGCGTAGGAGGTCGGCCAGAACCCGCTGTGGTCGTCGAGGGCGGCCCGCGGGCTCACACCGAAAGTCGAGTACCGCTGCTTGTCCATCTGCCCACTGCGGAAGAACACCACCACCTTTCCACCCTGGGCGTAGCCGGGCTGGCCGTAGTACAGCTTGGGTGAGAGGTCCGGCGCGACCTTGGTAACGATCGCGTGCAGATGCTCCGCCATCGCGCGATCGCCGTCGGGCATCTGCGCGATCTTCGCCAGCACGTCTGCCTCCTCGGCGGCAGCCTTGTCCGCCTTCTTGCCCCGTTTGGCGTCGGCTTTCAGTTCCGCAGCCCGCTCCTTCATCGCCGTCCGCTCCTGCTCGGAGAATCCACCCACGGCGTCGTCCTTCTTCGTCATCGTTCCCTCTCAGCGATGGTCGGGGGTACCTGCGTGTTCACCCTAGCGACGGTAATCTCAAGGCCACTTCTCGATTCCCGACCAACTTTCATCGACGCGGCCGGGGTCTCCGACGCTGAGAGCATGAAGTTGTGGGCCAGGGCAACGGACCGGCAGGACGCACGGCAATGCGACGCGTGCGCGATCGGATCGACAGAGAGTACGCGCAGCCGCTGAACGTGGAGGACCTCGCACGGGGCGCGCAAGATCATCCAGGAACCCATGGACCAGGACTACGGAGTGCGGGACTGCGCATTCCGCGACCCGGCAGGAAACCTCATCCGCGTGAACCAGCTCTGATTCAACCGCCGCAGGTGAGCCAACCGCCCCGAGCCCCTTGTTGCGCTACGCCGACACGGCGACACGACACCCAGGGAACTGTCTAGCAAGCCGAGCGCCAGGCCGCTGAACCGCCCTGACTTCGGTGGAGACTTTGGTGTGTCCCGGGTTTCCCGGAGCTGAGCGTGTTGGATTCGTGGGGGCCGGAACCCGCGACACGGGGGCGGGTATGGCTTTCCCGTTCCACGCAGCCAGGCGTTGTCAACATCGCGGCGGGCGAGCAGGCCTCGATCCTGTCCGGCAGGAGATACTGCTGCGATGACCGGGTGTTGTGACCCTGACGACTATCAGTCGGTGTTCTCCGATCGCTTCGCGCGTCGCAGTGCGAGGCGCTACCAACGACGGGGCCTGAGCCCGGCGGCGCAGGGCATCATCGAGTTCGCCATCTCGCAGGGGATCGCGGGCGCCACAGTCTTGGAGATCGGCGGCGGCGTTGGGCAGGTCCAGCTAGAACTGCTCCGTCGGGGTGCCTCGCACGTGACCAACCTGGAGATCTCTGAGAACTACGAGGCCGAGGCGACACGCCTACTCGATCAGGCCGGCATGGCCGACCGCGTGACCCGCCGCTTCCTGGACATCGCGCGCGCACCCGACGAGGTGCGACCGGCGGATGTGGTGGTACTGCACCGCGTCGTGTGCTGCTATCCCGACTACATCACGCTGCTGTCAGTGGCGGCCGGTCACGCCCGTAAGGCGCTGGTCTACAGCCATCCCGCAGCCAATGTCATCAACCGTGTGCTTTTCGGCGCCGAGAACGCCTACCGACGGCTCACCGGCAATCATTTCCGGGCCTTCATCCACGCGCCGCAGGGCATGGTCCACGCCGCGCAGTCCGACGGCTTGACGGTGGCCTACCGACGCCAAGCCCGGGACTGGGACGTCGTCGGCCTGGCCCGCTGAAGGATCGTCAACGGGACCTCGTTTTCTCCGTTGTGGGGGGTGACGGCCGCATTTGCGGGAAAGGTTCGGGCGGTTTGCTGCTACAGCGCCTGGGCTTGGGCGGCGGTTATCGTTTCGGGCTGACGGTGCCGGTGGGTTCCTGGACGGGGGCGTCCCAGTCGATGGTGTAGCGCTGTTCCCAACCCGTGGTCTTCTCGGGATTCATCATCTTGAACATGACGGGCATCACCAGTTGCATCATCTTCCGGGCGATAGGGCCCGGGGCCTTGGCGTGATTGAGGCGAGCGCCGCGTTTCGTGATCCTTTCGACTCGGGCCCGGCGCAGTCCTTCGTAGGCGGCGAAAGCGGTCTGGGCGTCAGGAAGATCGCGGAGGCAGCGAGCCAGTTGGATGGCGCTTTCGATGGCCAGTGAGGCGCCTTGACCGGTGCTGTTGGACGGGGCATGGACCGCGTCGCCGACCAGCACCATGCGGCCGCGGTACCAGTGCGGCACCGGCGGCGTGATGTGGATGGCGCCGAGAACTTCCAGGGATTCATCGGTCGTGTTCTGCGCGAACTGCTCGCCCGGGCGCGGCAGGCAGTTCGACCTGCTCGATCGGCGCGAAGTCGTCGACCTCAGGCATGTCCATGGCGACGAAGCCTCGTTTGCCGTCGCGTCGAGCAGCGAGACGAGTGCTGATGCCGGTGCTCGATAGGGTGGATGACAAGGGTTGTCGCCGACTCGACCGCTGACAGTCCGCGCTGCCGCCTCACTCCGTGCGCAGGGCCGTGGCGGGCCGGACCCGGGCGGCCCAGCCTGCGGGGAGGAAAGCACCGAGCACCGCGATGACCACCCCGCCCAGCACTAGCACGCAGAGCGCCCCGAGCGTGAACACGGCGATGTCCGATGTCGGTAGGTGCTCGCCGGTGGATGCCACCATCTTCGGCACGACCAAGCGGTGCAGGGCTATGCCTATCGGCACACCGATGACGCCGGCCACCAGTCCGATGCCGCCGACCGATGTGAGCACCATCGTGATGGTTTGGCGTGGCGTCATGCCGAGTGCCTTAGCCACGCCGAGATCGTGGACGCGGTCGCGGGTTTCGAGTACGACGGTGTTGAGCACGCCGAGTGCGGCCACGACGACCAGGAGCACAGCGAGGACCGCGATCAGTGCGCTCATGGCTGCAATGACATCCGAATTGTCCTGTCGCATCGGCTCTGCTCCTGCGCCCATCGGCTGCAGAGTCTTGTTGAGCGCGTCGAGGTAGGCGTCCAGGTCGGTGCCGGACGCCAGTTGGACGCGGAACTCGGTCGGGTCTGCGGGCAGTCCCAGTGCCGCGAGGGTGGACGCTGTGGTGAGCAACTGCATGCCGTCGCCGCTGAGCGAGAATGCTTCGCCGACCACCCGGACGGCGATCGATCGCCCGGAGTCGGTGAGCGTGACGGTGTCGCCGATGTGGATGCCGGCAGCGGTGAGGAACCTCCCGGTGACGACGGCCTCGTCAGGCCCGTCCAGCCAGTGTCCCGCCACCAATTGCGGCTTGCCCCAGGACGAGTCGCCGGAGTACCCCCGCACGGTGCTCGATCCGGCGATCCCGGAGACGGCCGCGTTGGCCTCCGTGAGGCCATAGAAGGCCACGGTCCCCGGTTGCGCGGCGATGCCGGCCGCGACCGCGCCTGGGTCGGCCGTCTGGGCAGGCGCGTTGCCGGGGGCCGGCACGTGGACCCCTTTGCCCCCGAGGACGGGAGGCGCATCGGTGCTGACGATGACCGACCCGGCCGTGTCAAGTTCGCGATGCTGCTGCACTGCCGTCAGGGATAGCCCGAGTCCGACCGCAAGGGTGACGGTGGCGACGCCGAACGCGATCGTGGCTCCGGTCAGCGTCGAGCGAGCGGGACGGGCGAACGGGTTCGCCAGGCCCAGGCTGATCGGCCGCGCGATCCTGAGTCTTCCGGCAAGCCGCTGGGCCCACCTTCCACGCCCCGGGCTGGGGGTTCGGCCGACCGCGATCGCGTCGGCGGCCCGCAATCGCCCCGCGCGCAGCGCCGGGACGATGGCCGCGACCGCGACGCTGGCGAGGGCAACCAGCGCCACCACGACATCCACCCATACCGGGATGGACAGGCCCGCCGTGCTGAAGCTTCTCTCCGCCCCGGCCAGCACCGGGATGGCCACCAGATTCCCGAGCACCACGCCGAGCACGACGCCGACCGTGGCGGGGACCAGCGCCTGTGCGACGTACGCACGGACGACCTGCGCCGGGGTGAACCCCAGGGATTTCAGGATGCCGATGCGCCGCGTCGCCGCTCCCACCGCCCCGCCGACCACGATGGCGATGATCAGCACGGAAAGGACAAGGGCGAGGATGCCGAAGGCGATCACGAACGGGACGAACGCAGCCGTGTTGGCCGCCTCGAGTTGCTTGATCGACAACCAGGACCGGGTTCCGGTCAGCGAGCCGGCTGGCAGCGACGCCGCGATCGCGGCCCGGTTGGCGGCCATCTCCGCATCGGTCGCGGCGTGCTCGAACCGGTAGAGCATCTGGTAGCCGGGGGTGGATCCGGTGGGCGTCATGGCCCGCAGTTGGTCAGGTGTGACCCAGGCGTCCGCGGTCTGGCTGACCGAGACGGCGGTGCCGACGACGGTCAGCGTCGGGGCGCCCGGCGATTCCGCGAACGTCAAGTGCTGAACGTCGGGCGGAAGGTCAGCCGACTGTGCCCTTACGATCTCGCCGGCCTTGGTGGGCCAGCGGCCGCTGGCGAGGGTGACCCGGTCGACGGGTCCGGCCGGATCGGTTCGGCCGACCACGGTGATCGGGGGTAGCTGGTAGCCGGCGGGCATAGCCGGGGCGTCCTTGACGGTGGGGCGGATGGACAGGGTCGGGAACGGGCCGGCCGCGGCGGTCACGCCCGTGCTGCCCGCGGTCTGCTCCAATTGCGCGGCAGTCGCCCGCGACGTGTCGAAGAGCGCCGTCAGGTGCGCCCCCTGCTGCGCGGCGAAGCCCGTGTCGAACGGCGCGCTCGAGGCGACGAGTAGACCGGCGCCCAGCACGGATGCCGCGACGGCGACCAGCGTCGTCAGCACCAGCACCGCGGTCTGGACCCTGCGTCGTCCGACGCCGGCGCGCACCACGGTGCCGAGCGCGGTCATCTCAGCACCGCGAGGGTGTCGCGGGTGATCCGGCCGTCAACCAGCTCGATGGTCCGGGTTGCGCATCGCTGCGCCAGCGCAACGTCATGGGTCACCAACACGATGGTCTGGCCATCGGCGTTCAGCTCGCCGAGCAGCCTGGCGACGTCCTGCCCGGAGGTGGTGTCCAGGGCGCCGGTGGGTTCGTCGGCCAACAGCAGTGCCGGCCGGTTGATCAGTGCGCGGGCGACCGCCACCCGTTGGCGCTCGCCGCCCGAGAGGCGTCCCGGGTAGGCCTGGGCGTGGCGCTGGATGCCGAGCGACTCGAGCAGGTCTTCGGCCCGGCGTCGGGCCTGCCCTGCTGGGAGCCCCGCGAGCTGGGCGGGGAGCAGCACATTGTCGATGACAGTGAGGTCGTCGAGCAGGTTGAAGAACTGGAACACCATCCCGATCGTCGACCTGCGATAGCGGGCCGAGGCGGCCTCGCCGAGTAGATCGACCCTGGTGCCGGTGACGGAGACGCTGCCGGTGGTCGGCCGGTCCAGCGCCGCGATCACATTCAGCAGGGTGGATTTGCCGCTGCCCGACGGTCCGAGCACGGCCAGCGCCTCTCCCGGCTGCACCGCCAGGCTCAGCTCGTCGAGGGCGGGCGGCCCGTCGTTGTAGCGCTTGCTGACCTCGACCAGGTCGATGACCGGATTCATGTCGTCCTCCAGGCGATTCGCGATCCGCTGGTTGCGGTTTCGGAGCCGTCGCAAAGTTAGGAGCGGGCGGTCGACGCGCACATCGGCCAGGGTGCGCATTTCCCGTGCATCGCGGGAGTGATCGCGGCGCGGCGTCATCCCAGCGATGTAGTCCGACGGTGGAGATGGCTGGTCCTCCCGGCCGATGCCGTCGACGTCACCGGGCGCCACAATGGGGGGGTGAATCGGGCGCTGGCGGATCGATGGCGGGCAGCCGGCGCCGCCCTGCGACGATCAGGGCCCCCGCTGCCCGCGCTCTCGCGTTGGGCCTGGATCGCTGACGTGGCATTGGCGCTCTTCCTGGCGGCCCTCACGGTGTACTCCGCGACCAGGCCCACCGACACGGGACCATTCGTGGTGTTCCCTCCAACGCCGCCGCTACCGCCCCCGGTGCACCTGGACGTCTCCACCGTCCCGGTCCCTCCGGGCGAGGCCCTCCTGGCCGCCCTGACGGCGGTCCCGTTGATCGTGCGGCGCAGGTTCCCGCTCGTTGCGTTTTGGGCGGTGCTGCTCGCGACGCTGGTGTTCAACGCGGAGCGGGACGGCATCAGCAACAATGTGGCGGCCCTGACGTTGATCTCGTGCCTGATCGCCGGCTACAGCGCGGTGACATACAGCCCATATCGGGCGCGGGCGATCGTCAGCCTGGTGATCGGGGGGGTACTGCTAGCCATACGGCACGACACGACGATTCCCGACGTCGCCGCCGGATACCTGCCGCTACTGTTGCTGCTCGCGATCGGGCTGGCCGCGAACACCGTGCACGTGTGGAGGCAGCGAGTCGCGGCGCTGGAGGCGGAAGGTGAGGAGGCAACCGCCCGGGCGGTGGCCGCAGAGCGCGCCCGAATCGCCCGCGAACTGCATGACGTCGTCACTCACAACGTCGCGGTGATGGTGATCCAGGCAGGTGCCGCTCGCAAGGTACTCGACACCGCACCCGACCGAGCACGGGAGGCGCTGCTCGCCGTCGAAGCAGGGGGCCGGGCCGCGTTGGCCGACCTGCGACACGTGATGGGACTGCTGACGATGGACGGCGACGAGCCGCCGGCCGGCGACCCGGGAGGGCCGATCCGCGACCCGGCCGCGCGGGCCCACGGCCTCGGCCCGCTCGACGAGCTGACACCGCAGCCCGGCCTCGACCAACTGACGTCGCTCGCCGGACGGGTCCGCGCCACCGGAGTCCCGATAGAACTGGCCGTCGCCGGCACCCCGATCCCGCTGACCGACGGGGTCGACCTGACCGCGTACCGGGTGGTACAGGAGGCGTTGACCAACGCCCTCAAACACGCCGCCGGGTCGAGCGTGTGGATCGCCGTGGATTACGCGTACGACGCGGTCCGGATCGTGGTAACCGACACGGGTGGTACCAGGGCGGAGAGGGCGCGCGCCGGCGACGGCCGCGGGCTGGCCGGACTGCGCGAGCGGCTTGCCGTGTTCGGCGGCACCCTGGAAGCCGGGCAGCGGCCCACCGGCGGGTTCCGGGTGACCGCGACGATCCCGACGCAGCCGGCGGCGATGCCGGAAGCGCCGATCGCCGCGATCTCGCCGACGATCCCGGTCGAAGCGGGATGACCGCGGCGCTCAGGGTCGTCGTCGCAGACGACCAGGCCCTGGTCCGCACCGGGTTCTCGATGATCCTTGCCGCGGACGGGATCGAGGTGGTCGCCCAGGCCGGTGACGGGGAACGGGCCGTCGAGGCCGTCCGCCGCACCCTGCCCGATGTGGTGCTGATGGACATCAGGATGCCGGTGCTGGACGGGTTGGAGGCAACCAGGCGGATCCTGTCCGGGAGCGCGGAGCCGCCGCGGGTGATCATATTGACCACGTTCGACCTCGACCGGTACGTGTACGCCGCGCTCGCTGCGGGTGCCAGCGGATTCCTCCTCAAGGACGTCACGCCCGAACAGCTGGTGGCAGCGGTACGGCTGGTCCGCGACGGGGACGCGCTGCTGGCCCCGGCGATCACCCGCAGGCTCGTAGAGCGGTTCGCCGCCCGCGGCGACGGCGCGTCCGTCCGACACCGCGCGCTGGCCACCCTCACCCCGCGCGAACTGGAGATCCTTCAACACCTCGCGCGTGGGCTCAGCAACGCCGAACTCGCCGCCCGCTTCCAGCTCAGCGAGGCGACCGTGAAGACCCACGTGGCCCGGATTCTGACCAAACTGCAGCTCCGCGACCGGACGCAGGCCGTCGTGGTGGCCTACGAGACCGGATTGATCACCCCTGGCGATCGGTCGCGGACGCATGGCAGCCGGCCGGCCGGCGCGCCGACCGCGTTGGACTGATGCAGCTGCTCAGCCACCCGCAACGAGCGGCGAGCGGTTCGGCATCCGGGCCGGGGTGTCGCTTGTGCAGTTCGGCTGTGCCACGCTGGCGAGCGCCGACTACTACTGGCCGGTCGTCACGAGAGACGTGCGAGAAGCCGAAGGCTACCGGGACCATCGGGGGGTCGAGCCGCTGCCTTGCAACGAAATCGCACGATAACCGCAACGGGATCGTCAGTCGAACGTCGCCCGGTGGACGGCTTCCTCGACCGGGGAGCGGTCGGCTTCCGCCCGGTTGGGATCGATGATTTCAGTGCCGGCCAGCGGCGGCTGGGCCATGAACTTCACTCGTCTTCCGTGGTGTCGTTGTGCGGCATGGACGACGAACGGATGACAAAGCCCACATCGCCGGCTTCGCCGGTGGCAATGGCTTCCGGCAAATGGTCGGTGCGGTCGGCCAGAGCACGAGCCGCGTCGACGAATCCTTAAGGTTTACCGTCGCTGAACAGCTGCCGCGCTCGCGTCGAAATGGCTGCCCAGCCGCAGCCGCGTAGGCGCGTCGTCCGGGCCGACGTCGCTGAACAGGAACAGCAACAGCAGTACGCGTTCGCGATAGGCCGGGTCCACGATCGGGTTGCCGACCGCGTCTGTACCAGTGGCGTCGATGTGCCAGCCGACGTCGCCGGGATCTTCAGGGATGGGGAAGCGGATCGGGAAAGTCCCCAGTCCGTCGCGCGGCACCCAGCGGCCTACCCCGGCGAGCTGATCGAATGCCGCTCGCAGCCGCTCGGTGTTGGCCGCCGAGGCAAACGGTGGGTCCGCGCGGCCGTCCAGGCGGATGACCGGCCTGGTCCAGGTTGACGGGTCGTGCTCGTCACAGCCCGTTGCCGCCCACAGCAGCCGCCGGCACTCCTCGGCGATCTGGCGTGGAAATGCCCCACTCAACCGAATCGCGCCGTCGCGGACGAACGTATCCACGTCGTCCACGCTCAACACCGGCTTGGCCACAACCTCGATACCATGGAGAGCTACCAGCGGGTTTCGGTCAGGGATCGGCCTGCGGGAAGGACCCGCTGCCATCGGGTGCGACGTCGGCAAGGGCGGCATCAAGCCCGTCGCGCAGTTCGATGCGCCGGCGCAGGTCGGCTTCGATGTCGGCCAGGTGCGCCGACAGCGTCGCGGCCGGGTTGGGATCGTCCTGGCCCAGCAGCGCGCCGATCTGGCGCGGTCTTAACCCGGTCCGACGCAAGGCCATCGCCCGATAGAGACGAGTGATCTCCTCCGGGCCGTAACGCCGGTGTCCGCCAGCGTTGCGGGCCGGGGCCACCAGACCCAGTCGCTCCCGATGACGCAGCACCCGCACGGACAAGCCCGTCGCGTCGGACAGCTCGCCGACCGTCCACGACGGAGGGAAGGACTTCGAACCGAGCACGCGATCGACAGTAGGTCCTGACACAGTGTCAGTGGCAAGGAATGCCTTCCACGCCGCGGACCCGTCAACGATCGACACCCGGCCGCGACGACCCGGCGGCGGCCCAAATAGCGCCCCGCTCGGACACGCAGGCCGTCCGGGATGTGCGTCCCGCCGGCGCGACGCACCGCTCCGCTCCGCGAACGTGCGCAGCTTCAGGGGGAATGTTGGCCGAGGATGTGGCCGACAAGGTCTCGGCGACTGTGGACACCGACCTTGTCGAAGACGACCTTGAGGTGGTCTTGCACAGTGTTCCCGGTGATGTGCAGCGTGTTCGCGATGACGGTGGTCGCCGCCCCGCGGAGGACGAGGGTGGCTACTTGGGCCTCACGGGGAGACAAACCGTGCGCCAACAGCAGAAGCGGCGCGGTCACTCGAGCTTCGACGGGCTCCACCACCACGCCGATCCGCCGCTCGCCAGATGGTCCCGACAGTCGGGAAGCGTGCAACCGCAACCACTGCCCGGTCGCCGAACGGACCAGGGTGCTGGGCACAGACCCAGCTGCCGCGGTTCCCCGCTCGACCGCTCTGAGTGCTGAAGCGACGCTATACACCGCGAAAGGCAACTCCCGGGCTGCCGGTCGGCCCTCCACGATCAGGGCCATCAGATGCTCGGCCTGCTCCGTGCTCGCCACCAAGGACAGGTCGTCGTCCAACAGCACCACACCGGGTGTCGCCGCCATGGCGGGCTTTCCGGATCCGTTGATCAGCAGTGCCTGTCGCAGACCGAAGGCGATATGCGGGACGAAGCGGCCGACCACAGCGACCTCGGGTCCGGAGAACCCCAAGGGGTGATCTGCCCGATGCAGACACAGATATCCCCAACACTGCCCCGCTACGACCAGGGCCGCCCGGAGCTCATCACCCAGGCCCAGCGGCCTGATGATGTCGCGGAACCGGTCACTGGCCCAACGGTCGCCGCCGGTCGCCTGGTCCAGCGAGGCCACCAGCGTGTGCGAGACCGCCAGTGAGGCGAACTTGTTCACATCGCTCGCGCCGAGCTCATTGTCCAACAACAGCTGCGCGGCCGTGTCCAGCGGATCCTCGGTGTACACACCGGTGAACAACAACGTCTGCGGATCCGCAGTCGCAAAAAATGCGGCGTCGAAGGACACCAACCGCCGCAACAGGGTCAGCACACGCCCCTGCAGGACATCGACGCCCAGCCCGCTGTGACAGCATCGAATGAGGTCCAGCTCCGCTCTGCCTGCCTCAGTCCGCACCGACACCACCTCAGTGTGCGCCCTGATCGCACCACGGATCCCCCAACTAGTTGGGATGGTCAGCCCGGTGGTCGCCCCCGATGATTCGGACATGACAACCGATCGCACCACCGCCAACAAGCACCTCGTCGAAGCCTTCATCAAGGCACTGTTCAGCGACGGAGACCTCCACGCCGTCGATCAATACCTGGCGCCGACCTTCGTCAACCACGACCCGCCGTTCCCCGGCGCACCAGCAGACGCCGCGGGCATGCGGCAAGCGGCCGTCATATTCCGAGCCGCACTGCCCGACTGGCACAGCGACCTGGACCAACTGATCGCCGAAACCGACATCGTGGTCGAAAGGTTCACCGCCAGCGGCACACACCACAACGAACTGATGGGCCACCCCGGCACCGGCAGAACCATCACACTCCAGGGCATCAACATCTTCCGCATCGAAAACGACCAGATCGTCGAACGCTGGGGGCGCCTCGACGAAATGGGCCTAAAACGCCAACTAGAACTGGTCGCGGTCTGAATCCGCGGCTGTGATTGGGCATGGAACCGGGGCTGGTCTGGCTTCTGACCGCCCCCACACCGCTGCGGCCCTCCGCCGATCTCCCACAGTGAACCCCGATGAGATGCTCGGACGAAGGAACGGTGACCGGAACGGGATCGTGTTCCGGTCACGAGGATCGGTGAACGGGCAGCGCTCGGCCTGCGGTTGTTTGGGAGCGCGAGGGGTTGACGTAGTTGCCGTTTGCGGCAATAATTGCCTACATGGATGAGTATGTGTTGACGCCTGCGGTGTATTACCGAGATCCTAAAGCGGCGCTGGCGTGGCTGGAGGACGCGTTCGGTTTCGAGGTGTCGATGGCGATCGAGGGCCCGCCGGACGAGCCGGCGATGGGGCATTACGAGATGAGTGTCGCTGGCGCCGGCCGCATCATGATCGGCGGCCAGTGGGCGGATTGGACTCGCAGCCCGTCGAGTGCCGGTGGGGTGAACACCCAGTCGGTGGAGGTGCGGTTGGCGGATGAGATCGATGCGCACTGCGCGCGGGCGCGGGGGGCGGGTGCGGTGATTGCCCAGGAGCCGGTGGACGAGTTCTACGGCGATCGGAAGTACCGCGCGTTGGATCCGGAAGGTCACTGTTGGACGTTCGTCCAGCATGTGCGGGACGTCACCAGGGAAGAGGCCGAGGCGGCGATCGGGCAGCCGATCAGGGCGACGAACTGGCGGTGAGTGCCGAGGCGGCGCCTGAGCCGACTGTTGACCAGACTCTGGCGGCCCTGGCTGACCCGGTCCGGCGCCGGGTGGTGGAACTGCTGGCGCAGCGGCCGATGCGGCCTGGGGAATTGGCGCAGGAGCTGGAGGCGTCGGCGTCGTCGTTGAGCAAGCACCTGCGAGTGTTGCGACTCCGCGGGCTGGTCAGTGAGTCGCACCCGCAGTTCGATGCCCGGGTTCGTATTTACACGCTGCGGTCGGCGCCGATGGTCGAGCTGCGTGGGTGGCTGGAGACGGCCGAGCGGGGTTGGGCGCAGCAGTTGGCGGCGTTCGTCGAGTTCGTCGAGGGTGCGCAGTGATGAACGGTTCGCGGGTGCTGGTAGCTGTGCGGGTGCCGATGCCGGCGGAGCGGGCGTTCGTCGCGTTCACCGAGCGGATCGGCCAGTGGTGGCAGCCCAACAGCATCTTCCAGTTCACGCCGGGTCGGGTGGGGACCATGGTGTTCGAATCTGGACCGGACGGCAGGCTGTTGGAACGCTACGACGACGGGACCGAATTCGAGATCGGTCGGGTGCGGTTGTGGGATCCGCCCCGACGCGTGGTGCTGGGTTGGCGGGAGGCCGCGTTCGCGGCCGATCAGGACACCGAACTGCACGTCAGTTTCGAACAGGTCACCGGGGACGGCGCCCAGACCCGGGTGACCGTTGAGCACTTCGGGTGGGATCGAATACCGCCCGAGGGTGCGGCCCGGCACGGGTTTCCCCTGGGTGCGCTCCAACTGCGCTTCGCCGAGTGGTGGCAGGTGCAGCTCGGGGCACTCGCGGCCACCGGGTACGCCAGTCCGGCTCAGGAGGAGAAATGGGAGGAATGAGCACCCACAAGCAACCGAACATTGATTGCTGGCCCGTTTCCCGGCCGCGCGGGCGATCGCGGTGGACATGGACCCGGTAATGCTGGCTATCGGGCGGAACGCGCTGGGCACCGTCGACGGCCGGCTGACCTGGATACAGGCCGATCTGGCCTCGCCCGACTGGCGGGACGCACTGGGCGACACGCAGATCGACGCGGTGCTCAGTACCACCGCACTGCATTGGCTGGAACCGGACGCGTTGACGCGCGTCTACGGCGATCTTCATTCACTGCTCCGGCCGGGTGGGGTGTTCCTCAACGGCGACCACTGGCCTTCGGCACGGCGTTTCCAACCTTGGCCCGCCAGAGCCAACGCGTCCTGGACGAGCAGTGGGCAGACGCCCCCTTCGCAGCCCGCGGCATCCAGACGGCCGAGCAGTGGTGGGACGCGGTGGCCCTAGAGCCCGGGTTCGAGTCGCTGTTGGACGACCGGACTCGGATCCTCGCTGGCAAGAAGCGGCAAGAGTCGCCACCCGGATTCGACGCCCACATCAGAGCGTTGCACCAGGCAGGCTTCGGCGAGGTGGGAACCATCTGGCAGGCGCTCTCCGACCGCGTGCTGCTGGCCATGCGTCCGCCTGGGAACTGAACGCCTCCAACGAGCGCACGCCCGGGGCGGCACTGGCACGCCATGCGCGGTGCTGCTCGTCCGCTCACCGATCCCCAAACGACGCGATCGTGATCATGGTCGACGGCTGAACGGAGCGCGGTTTCAATCAACATAGGACGTTCGACTGACGAGGCGCGCGCGGTCCGGTGCGCTGGGGCGCTGCGCTTGCCTTCTTAGCCCTCTCTAGGCTCGCGGGGTGGACTTCGAAGCCCGGCTGGACGTAGTCGAAAGCGAAGCGGCAGTGCGCCGACTGGCCTTGGAGTATTGCCATGGCGCAGATAAGCGCGACCTTGCCCGCTTCGCCTCGGTATGGGCGCCCGATGCAGTTTGGTCCCCCAGCGAGGGCGTCGAGGCGCGCGGCGTCGCGGCGATCAGCGAGATTGTGCAGGTGCAGTGGCGCGCATTCTCTCGCTATGTGCATTGGACGACCAACCATGTGGTCGACATCCAAGGCGAACGGGCCGAAGGTGAATGTGACGTCGCGGTCGCGGTGCTGCTCTCGAAGGACCGTTGGTACCTGGGCGGCGGGACTTACTACGACCACTATGTGCGCCTGGATGGTCGCTGGCTGATCGAGCGTCGGGACGCACGAGGCGACTTTGACTTCACCGCTGCCCCGCGACCGGACGAGGTCCCGGTCGATATGAGAGCCGAATGTGCACCGTTCTTGACCACCGTCGACCCCGTCGTTACAGACCAGGTGACCCTTCCGCCGACCCCGAGCTAGGTTCTTGGACGCAGGGCCGACAGGACACCGGGTCGGCTCGCAGTAAGGGGTCATGACCAAGGGAGCCGGCTGCCGCGGAATTCGGCATTACCCACATCCAGACCGGCGTCCGCCAATCCACCCCTGACGCGATCGTTCACCATCACCGTCATACGGCTCCCGCGCGATCACCGGCGCCGCCCCGCAATCGAAACGGCCTACGGGATCGGCCAGCATCCCGAAAGCGTTCCGGCTTGGGGAAGATCGGGTTGTGGTGCGGCGCGAGGAGTGTTTGCGTCAGCCGGTGGGCTGCCGCCAGTTCGGCTCGGTGGGTCTGCAGCCTCATCGGCACGATCGCAGGACGGCCACCTCGGGATAGTCCTCGGGCGGACCATAGCCGTGTTCGACGAGCCAGCGGATGTTGGTCAGGCATCTCAACGACCACCACGCGCGGATCATGTCGCGGTCAATTTCGGCGCGGTAGCCGGCGATGAGGTCATCGAGGTGTTCGGGGTGTCCGAGGGTCAGGGTGGCGAGGTCGTAGAGCGCGTCACCCTGGGCTGCTTCGGACCAGTCGATGACGCCGGTGACCTCGTTGCCGGCGACGAAGATGTGGTCGATCTGCAGGTCTCCGTGAATGAAGACCGGTGTCCATGGCCGCAGTGCGGTCTCGGCAAGTCGGCGGTGTGGTGTGACCACGTCGGCGGGAAGGACATCGTTCTCGACGAGCCATTGGCATTCACGGGCCAGGTGCGTTGCCAGCTCGTCGAGGTCCTGACCGGGCCACGGTGGTAGCGGCGCGTCGTGCAGCGCCCGAACGGCGACGCCCACGGCGGCCCACGCCGCCGGGGATCCGGTAGACGGCTCGCCGAGGTGGCCCAGTGCGGTTCCCGGGACAGCGGCGAGTGCGAGCACGGGTGGGTGCCGCCAGAGAATGTGCGGGGTCGGGACGGGCGCCATTCGCCATTGCCTCGACCTCGACGTCGGCACGGGTCTGATCGGCGTCGATCTTCAGGAACACGTCGCCGACACGCAGGGTCGCGCGGTCGCTATGAGCGACGACGACCTCGACCGTATCCACGTCGGCCATGATCGCGCGGATGCACGACCGACGGCATCCCATATGTGGACTGCACTCAGCAGCTGCGGAATCTCAACGATCCGGATGGCAACGTGTCGGCGCTGCAGCAATGGCTTTTCTGGTTCCGATGCCCGAGATCGAGCACCATCACACCAAGGGCAGACACCGTCCGCGGTCAGCCCCACCGACGGCCACCGTGCCAAGATTCATCAGTGCCGACATCTCCTCCGCTGCCGCACTCCGAACTGATCCGGCCAGTGCGGTATCCGCGCTCTTCCACCTACGACCCGGCCTGGCTGATTGCGCTGGACATGGGACCGAATCCGCTGTGGCAATTGGAGGACCTCCTCCCCGATCTCGCCCTGGAGGCCGGGCATCGGGTGTTGGACCTGGGTTCGGGGATGGGTGCCACATCAGTGTTCCTGGTGAAGGAATGTGATGTCGACGTGGTTGCGGTCGATCTGTGGGTGGATGCCCCGACCGCCACCGGGACATTTGTCGATGCCGGCGTCGGCGAACGGGTCACCGCTGTTCAGGCCGACGTGCGCACACTGCCTTTCTCCGACGACGAGTTCGACGCGATCGTCAGCATCGACGCCTTCGAGTACTTCGGCACCGACGTTCACCTATTGCCCAGCTTGTTGCGCGTGCTCAAGCCCGGCGGTCGCATCGCCATGTCGACCCCGGCGCTGGTCACCGACCCCTATGAGGGTGCGGTGCCGACCTACGTCAGCGAGCTCGCCGGATGGGAGGCTGCGTGCTGGCATTCGCCCCAGTGGTGGTACCGCCATTGGGAATTGAGCGGGCTCCTCGAAGACATCACAGCACGAAGGCAGGTCGGGGGCCGGGACGACTGGCTGTTGTGGACACGAGCCGGCGGTGAACGCAGCGGCCCTGCTGGCGCTGATGCCGTCCTGAAAATGCTGGTCAGCGACGTCTCGGAGCAGCTCGGCTTCGCTCTGCTCAGCGCGACGAAGGCAGCCGCCCGACGCCACACTGCACCGACCGGCAAGGGCGTGGGGCGGCCCGCCCCGCTGGCATGATTACCGTCGGCGCCGGGAGTGATGCAGCGGGGCGGCGCGGCGACGTTGGGCCCCGCGTTTCAGAGCCGGTACCGACGCAACACTGCGGCGGCTGCGGCAGTCCTGGCGAGTCAGCCCCTCGCGACCCAGGTGACCAGCGGGTCGGGCGCGTCGTCCGGCGTGCTGTTGACGACCAGGCCGGCCCTGGTTCACGGCCGGTCCGCGGCCAGGAACGGCTCCTCCTCCACCATCCAGTCGTCCCACACGCGGTCCGCGTCCCGCGACGGCCGGCCGTGCTCGATATCCCTGGCCAGACCGAGGCGCCTCGCCTCGGCCCGGTCCGACTGGACCCAGACCACCAAGTCGCCGTGTGCCGCGAGGCCGGCCCGGCCGGCACCCACCCCCTCGACGAGAGCGCCCGGGTGTCGGCCGGCACCTTCACGGAGCCGGGGTGACCGTCGGAGGCCCATCCGGGTGGTTTGTAGTCAACGGCTGCACCGCGCCGCCAAGGTGCGATGATGTCGGCCACGGCCTTGTCCAGCGCCGCCTGCGGGTCGGCGCCGTTGAGGATGTCCTGCGAGGTCTTGGTGAACTCGGTCGCAATGAACGGGTAGCCGGGTGTCACCGGGCGCAGCTCGGCGTACTTCTTCGAGTACTGGCGGAAGATGTCGTTGATCCCGCCCGGCTCGTAGCCCTTGACCATGGCGGCCGCGGCGTCAGTGGCCGGGATGGTGCCGGTGGCCGTCGACACCGCAGCTACTGCGGCTCCGACCAGCAGATGGCGCTGCTCCGGTGCGATCGCCGGGAGGACCTCGGCGGCGAAATAGTCGAGCAGGTGCCGATCGTCACCCCGTAGCCGGAGCGCTGACCCGTCGGCGCCGCGGCGGGCCAGACCGGCCAGTTGGAGACCCGCGGCCCAGCCCTCGGTTCGCTCCCACAACTCGGTGGCCTCGGCCCCGTCGAGGTCGGAGCCGGAGACGGTGGCGACCAGGGTCGCTGCTTCATCTCGGGACAACCGGAGATCCATGGCCCGTAGTTCGGTCAGTTCGCCCCGTGCCCGCATCCTGGCGAGCGGCAACGGCGGATCCGCGCGGCCGGCCATCACGAGCCGTAGCGCCGGCGGCAGGTAGCTGACCAGGAACTCGACACTCTCGTGGATCCGAGGATCGGCGGGCACGTGGAAGTCGTCGAGCACCAGCACGTGACTGGTCGACGTAGCCGCCAGTTCGTTCAGTAGGATCGGCAGTGCGAGATCGATGGGTTCCCCGGGTCCGCCGAGGGCATCGGATGCGGCAGCTGTGATATCCGGGCCGGCGGCGCGCAACGCAGAGAGAACGTAGCTCCAGAACCGGGTCGGCTCGTCATCGCTCTCGTCGAGGGAGACCCACGCGACCCGCACCCGGTCGCCCGCATTCGACGCCCACGAGCTCAACAGGCTGGTCTTACCCCATCCGGCCGGCGCCACCACCACCGTCAGCGGGGTCGTCGCGTCCCGGAGCCGGTCTTCCAGTTCAGGGCGCGGCACCGCGCCAGGGCGAACCGGCGGGATCAACTGCTTGACGGTCAGCAACGGCCGCACCGGGCGGTCCACGGTCATCACCCTCCCGCCCGGCGGCCGGGCACCGCCACCGGACAAAGTGTGCCAGCCGTCCACGTCCACGCCGTTGGCTCGTCCCGCCGGGTGCCGTGCCGGCCACACGGCGTCGTGACCCGGTGCCCTCCGGATCGGGCGCCATCCTCGTCCTCGGTGGCCCGGCGGTGGCTCGCGTATGACGTCGTCCGAAGCGATCAAGGGGTCCAGGTCAGTGCTAGCTTCGAAGGGTGAGCGAGGGTGCCGGTCCGTCAGGCTGGCAACGGGCAGTGGACGCCTACCTGGCCAAGTTCCGCGAGCAGGAGCTCCACTTCAGCCAGTTGTTCCTGCTCTGGGCGTCCGCGCTCGCCCTGGTCGTCCTGGCCTGCGCCGCCTTCTTCCTCGCCATGTTCTGGCTGTTCAGCTGATCCCCGCAGACACCGCTGACCGGCGACCCGGTCGGTCATCGACGAGGCACGCAGCTACGTCGGCGATGAGTTTCGCTGGTGTTCGGCAGTCTGACTCAACACCGATCCACCCAAGGAGGAGAGCACCGTGACCGCTACCTACACCTTCGACGTCTTTTCCAGCCTCGACGGCTACGGCGCGGCCGGCGGCAACTGGACCGGCTACTGGGGCAAGCAGGGCCCCGAGCTGCTGGCCCATCGGCTCGACCAGTACCGCCCAGAGCAGCGGATGGTGTTCGGGGCCAACACCTATCGGGAGTTTGCCCAGATGCTGGCCGCGAGCACCGAGGATTCCGACGTTCGCGACCCGTGGGTCACCCGGATGAGGAGCCTGCCGGCAACGGTGGTGTCGAGCACGCTCGAAGGACCCCTCGACTGGCCGGACGCCACCGTCGCGGCCGGTGACGCCGTCGACGTTGTCGGACGGCTCAAGGCGGAGTCCGATGTGCCACTGCGCTCGCACGGCAGCCTGTCGATGAACCGGGCGCTGATGGCCGCCGGCCTGGTCGACGCCGTCCAAGTGACGCTCTTCCCGGTCATCACCGGTCAGACCGGGCTCGACCCGATCTTCCACGGTGCGGCCGACTTCGACCTCGAGCTCGTCGACAGCCGGATCCTCGACGGCAACATTCAGGAGCTCGTGTACCGGCCCGCCCTCCATGTCTGAGATTCGGGGGCTGGAGCCGCCGGCTCCATGCAACCCGCAACGACGGGGTACCAGCCGATCATCAGCGAGAGGAGAGGGACATGTCCGAGACCCGAGCAGCCAAGAGCACGCAGCCTGACGCTGCACCGCCCGTTGTCGACCGCGCCGCATTCGACGCCGCGCTCGCCGACCAGGTCGACCGCGAGAAGGAGGTCACCCGTCACAACGACCGGGTGTCTGCGGCCCGCCGCCGACTGCCGATGGTCGAGGTGGACAACTACACCTTCGCCGGGCCCGAAGGCCCGGTGACCCTGGTCGAGCTGTTCGGCGACAGGTACCTGCTCCTGGTGCAGAACGTCATGTTCGCGCCGGAGTGGGACGAGGGATGTCCGAGTTGCACCTGGGCCGTCGACAACCTGCCGGCGAACATGGGTCGGCTGGCCGACGAGGAGATCGCCTTCGCGATGGTCTCCCAGGCACCTGTCGACAAGCTCGAGCGGTGGCGTTCTCAGCGCGGCTGGGACCACGTCTGGGTGTCGTCCTACGACACGAGCTACCACCACGACTGGGGCTGGACCCGAGCCGACGCCGACGGCAACGAGGGCCAACTGCCCGGGTACTCCTACTACCTGCGCAGGGACGGCCGGCCCTACCTCACCTACGCGACCACCGCGCGGGGCACCGAGGCGATCCTGCCGGTCGCTCACATCATGGACCGCACCGTCTTCGGACGTCAGCAGGACTGGGAGGACAGCCCGGACGGATGGCCCCAGTACCCGACATACGGCTGACCCAGCCATGTCGAGCCGCGGCCCCGCCCACCATCGTGTCCGACATCAGGAACTCGTCAGCACGACCAGTTGCTGGGTCGCCCGGGTCATCGCGACATAGCGATCCACCGTGCCTTCGATATCGGCGCCGAATGCCTCCGGGTCGACGAGCACGACCAGGTCGAACTCGAGTCCCTTCGACAGCTCAGGGGTCAGCGACCGCACGCGAGACGTCGACCGAAACGTGGGATCACCGATGACGCAGGCGATCCCGTCGGCATGCGCGGTGAGCCAGCTGTCCAGGATCGGCCCCAGCTGCGCGGCAGCGCCGTGCACGACCGGAACGCCGGTGCTGCGGATGGAGGTCGGCACGTTGGCATCGGGCAGCACCGCCCGGATCACCGGTTCGGCCTCCGCCATCACCTCTTCGGGGGTCCGGTAGTTGATGCTGAGGGAGGCGAGTTCGATCCGGTCGAGCCCGATCCGCTCGAGCCGTTCCCGCCACGACTCGGTGAATCCGTGCCGGGCCTGGGCCCGGTCCCCGACGATGGTGAAGCTCCGGGACGGACAGCGGAGAAGCAGCATCTGCCACTCGGCGTCGGTCAGTTCCTGAGCCTCGTCCACCACGATGTGCGCGAACGGTCCGGCGAGCAGGTCCGGGTCCGGTGCCGACAGGGCGTCCTCGTCCTCCAGGGCGATCCGCAGGTCCTCGCCGCGCAGCATCGACATCACCTGCATCTCGGAGTCGTCCGACTCGATCAGGTCGGCCACGACCGTGTCCATCTCCTCCGATGCGGCCGCCAGCGTCGCTTCCTGCCGGCGCTTGCGCCGGGAAGCCTCCGGGTCGCCGAGTCGGTGGCGCGCCGCGTCCAGCAGCGGCAGGTCGGCGGCGGTCCAGGCCTGCGGGTCCGCCCGCTGCAGCTTCCGGACCTCGTCGGGGGTGAGCCAGGGCGCGCACATCCGCAGGTAGGCGGGGACCTCCCAGAGATCTCCGACGAGGTCGGCCGCTTCGATCAACGGCCACGCCGTGTTGACCGACGTGACCAGTTCCCGGTGCCGGCGCAAGGATCTTCGGAGCAGCTCGGAGGAGACATCGCCGTCGTACCTGTCCACCAGGATGGTGAGGAGCGCCTCCCAGATCCCCTCTCGTGCTTCGTTGTGCGGTGTACCGGGTGCCGGCGCGTCGAATGCCTCGGCCCAGTCGTCGACGGTCAACCGGAGATCGGCCCATGGGGTGGCTACGGTCAACGGCGTCGCGGGCGGCACCTCGTAGAACCTGACGGCGGTCTCGATCGCCGCGACCATGTCGGCGGAGGATTTCAGGCGGGCCACGTCGGGGTCGGTTTCGGCTGTGGCCGCAGTCCCCTGAGCGACAAGTTCCCGCAGCGTGCAGGTCTGAACGCCCTCCTCCCCCAGGCTGGGCAGCACGTCGGCGACATAGGCGAGGTAGGGCTGGTGCGGACCGACGATCAGGACGCCGCCGCGGCGATGACCGAGCCGAGGATCGGAGTAGAGCAGGTAGGCCGAGCGGTGCAGCGCGACGACAGTTTTCCCGGTGCCCGGGCCACCGTCGACGACCAGCGCACCGGCGGAGTCCGCGCGGATGATCGCGTCCTGTTCCGCCGCGATGGTGCCGAGCACGTCTCGCATCCGGGCCGACCGAGAGCTGCCGAGACTGGCGATGAACGCGGACTGGTCGTCGAGCGCGGCACGGTCTTCGATTCCTTCCGCAGAGAAGACCTCGTCCCAGTAGTCGCTGATCCGCCCGCGGGTCCAGCGATACCTGCGGCGGCTGACCAGGCCCATCGGGTTGGCGTGGGTGGCCCCGAAGAACGGCTCGGCGGCAGGCGAGCGCCAGTCCACCAGCAGCCGCTGACCCCTGCTGTCGGTGAGGCCGAGCCGTCCGACGTACACCGGCTCCGGGTCGTCGACGCGGATGATGTGCCCGAGGCACAGGTCCAGGCCGAAACGCCGCAGCGGACGCAGGCGGGCGGTCAACCGGTGGATCGCCATGTCCCGATCGACGCCGCCGGCCGATCTGCGCTCGGCATCCAGGCGATCGGACAGGTCGGCGATCGAGTGCTCGAGGCCGTCCGCGAGGGCGGCGAGGTGCTCTTCGTCGTCGGCGATCAGCGCCGGATCGGCCTTGGGGTGCAGGTGCTCGGGAAGATCAAAAGCGCTGGTAGTACGGGGGTTCACGGCATCGTCTCCGATCTGAGGGTGCCACCCTAGATCGGATCGGCGACCCTCATGAGCACCCGCGGACTCTGCTATACATGGAGGTGAGGGGCTGACTCCCACCTCGGCGTCGTCAGGCTGCTGACGGGCGCGGAACCGACTGGTCCACCTGCCCCGCCGGTGTGGCGATCGCGGTTCGTGTAGTTCCATGGGGCATGAAGAAGATCGGGTTCCTGTCCTTCGGTCACTGGACGCCGTCGCCGCACTCGCAGACGCGGTCGGCCTCGGATGCTCTACTCCAGTCGATCGAGCTCGCGGTCGCGGCCGACGAACTCGGGGCGGATGGCGCCTACTTCCGGGTGCACCATTTCGCCAACCAGCTCGCCTCCCCGTTCCCACTCCTCGCGGCCATCGGAACGAGGACCAGCCGGATCGAGATCGGGACCGGAGTGATCGACATGCGCTACGAGAATCCGCTCTACATGGCCGAGGACGCCGGCGCGGCCGACCTGATCTCGGGCGGACGGCTGCAGCTCGGCATCAGCCGGGGGTCCCCGGAACAGGTGATCGATGGCTACCGCCACTTCGGCTACGAGCCCGCCGCAGGCTCCGACCACGCGGCCATGGCGCGTGAGCACACCCGCGCCTTCCTCGAGGTGATCACTGGTGTCGGGTTCGCGGAGCCCAACCCTCGACCGATGTTTCCCAACCCGCCCGGCCCGCTGCGACTGGAACCCCACTCGCCGGGACTGCGCGACCGGATCTGGTGGGGCGCCGGATCGCGCGGAACGGCCGAGTGGGCCGCGGATCAGGGCATGAACCTGATGAGCTCGACCCTGCTCACCGAGGACACCGGGGTGCCGTTCCACCAGCTTCAGGCCGAGCAGATCGAGCGGTTCCGGGTGGCCTGGAAGTCCGCGGGGCACCCCCGTGAGCCACGAGTCTCGGTCAGCCGCAGCATCTTTCCGGTCGTCAACGATCTGGACCGGGCCTACTTCGGTCGGGAAGCCGGGAGCAGGGACCAGATCGGCCGGCTGGACGGTGGCACTGCCCGATTCGGCAAGACCTACGCCGGCGAGCCCGATCGCCTGGTCATGGATCTCGCCGAGGACGAGGCCATTGCGGCCGCTGACACCGTACTTCTCACGGTGCCGAACCAGCTCGGCGTCGAGTACAACGCCCACCTGCTGGAGAGCGTCCTGCGTCACGTGGCACCGGGCCTCGGCTGGCGGTGACGCGCCCGACCACGAAACGGACTCTCGTTCGTGCCTCGCCCTGAGGTCACACGGCGACGAGCAGACCTCGGCCGGCCATCGCGACCGTCCGCGCGAGCCCATCGCTCAACAGCCGCACGGCGATGGGGTGATCCCTGACTTCCCACAGAGCCACAGCGGTGTCCCAGGCCACCTCTCGCGCGGACGTGATGCTCCAGTTGCCGACGATGTCGGCCACCAGAGCAACGTGCCGGTCGACCGCGACGACGTCGGGCGGCTCGAAGGACTGTCGCACCGACTGCTCCGATGCGGCGAGCACACCGTTGATCTTGAGGTAGTCGTCGTGGTGGGCGCCCGCCTCCGGTTCGGTGGCCAGCTCGGCGCACGTCGCCACCACCGCCTGGGGTAGGTCGAAGTTGATGTGGGCGTTCATCCCGGCCAGCGCGAACTGGATGGGCTCGATCCCTGCTGTGGCGCGAGCCGCGAGCAATGGCTTCCACGCCACCGGCGCGGCGGACAACGGCCCGGACAGGGCGTCGACGGCGGCGAAATAGCGATTGGCGAAGACGACGTCGAGACGGGACATGAACACCGGATCGCCGAACAGTCCGTGCTGTACCTGTTGACCGACCGCGGTGGTCACCTGGAGGTACATCCGGTTGAAGCACGCGACACCGTCACCAGGTGGCAGCACGGCCTCGATCGCCTGCATCCGTGCGATGACTTCATCGATCGAGGTGGCGGCAGGTGCGGCTGCCGGCAGTGCCTGGGCCATGACCGGAGCATACGAGTCGTGCGGCCGGGTCCCCCGGATCTGGTTCGACCCGACCTGACGAGCCGCCGGCAGAAGAAGCCCGACTCCCGGGGCCGCAACCGAGCAGTTTCGAAGAAGCCGCCGGGCGCGCCGCTGCCTAGCATGAGTGGATCGAACACCCACGCACCGGGGAGGAAGCGATGACGCAGACGAAGAAGCCCGCCAAGAGCGGGACCGCGGCCGACGAGAAGTTCCAGGGCTTCACGGCCGAGGAACGCAGCGCGATGAAGGAACGCGCCAAGGAGCTGAAGGCCGCGGCGAAACACGAGGACGAGGAGAGCGCGGTGGTCGCGAAGATCGCCGAGCTGCGGGGAGCGGATCGGGCGATGGCCGAGCGCATCCACGAGATCGTCGCAGCCAGCGCGCCGGAGCTCGCGCCGAAGCTCTGGTACGGCATGCCCGCCTATGCCAAGGACGGCAAGATCATCTGCTTCTTCCAGCCCGCGGACAAGTTCAAGGCACGGTATGCCACGCTCGGCTTCAACGACCCGGCGAACCTCGACGACGGCACCATGTGGCCGACAGCGTTCGCCCTCATCTCGTTGACCGCCGCCAACGAGAAGAAGATCGGCGCGCTGGTGAAGAAGGCGGCGGGCTGATCGAGTCCGCCGACCGCAACATCCGGGCGCCCGGCAGTATCGGCGCGACCCAGTGAGACCTCCTGACCGACATGGTCTTGTCGCGGCCGCAAGCCCGTCGGCTCCGACCGCGCCCGATTGTCGCAACCGGTGCGGTGATACTGGCTGCCGCGCTGCTGGTTTCGTGCATCGGGCAGCCGGATCTGTGGTGCTGGGGCGGGCGTCGTGCCCGCAGGACCCGACCGTGATCCTCATGCTCTGCGGCACCAACCACCGGCTGGAGACCTACGAGCAGCGCGACGGTGACGAGACCCCTCGCGGGGAAGGGTATCTGCTGGTCCAGAAATCGGGCGACTACACCGTGACGGTCAGTGCCGGCAACCCGACGGCCACCGCGGTGTCGGTGGCGCTGTAGCCGACGCCGAACCGGACGTGGTTGCGCTGGACGCGTTCCCGGCCGGAGGGGTGCACGGCACGCTCGCCGGAACCGGCGACACCGCGGTGATCTGGGTGAGCAGTGGTCCCGGCGAATCCCCGACCTTCACCCTGACCGGCGCCGCAGAGCTGTGCAGCCGGCTCACCTTCGCCGCGGTCGCCCCAGAGGGCGTGTCCACCCTCCACGGAGTCTGCCCGCACCGCTCGTCGTGGCCGTTGACGCCGTCGACGCCGGCGCTGCCGATCGTCGTGTTCAACCGCACCGGTGCCGCCCACCAGTTCACCCTGTCCAGGACGGGCTGAACACCCGCGCCGCCGCGGGGGGTGGCGCCCGTCCTGCCCCTTCGGGCACCCGGTTCGGCCCTCGCAGACGCTGCATCCGGCGGGTTCGCGGCGGTATCGTCGGCGTCGTGTTCCGGAGGCACGGATGGCTGATCTAGCTTCTCCCGCAACGGAGAACGATCCTCGGCGGGCACATTCGAAAGAACCCGCCGCCGCCGCCGGCGGTGACGTCGCGGTCGTGGCGGCTGCCGGGGTCGCGGCAGTCGCGTTCGATCGTTCGCGAACCGGAGCGCGGCTGCCTCGAGGTGGGATGCTCGCCCTGCAGCGGTCCGTCGGCAATCGGGCGGTCTCCCGGTGGGTCGGCGGATCCGCGGTTGCGACCCCAGGGCCGGGGCGGAGTGTGCAGCGGGTCGCCCTGCAGGACGGTCCCCCGCTGGCTCCGGGGAACTACCGGTACGACACCGTCATCGTCGGTGTCGCTCCGGCGGCGATGACCACCACCTTGACGGACATGGCTGCCCACGACGGTCTGCCGGCGGAACGCGCGTGGCAGCAGGCCTTTGTCGCGGACATGCGGGCGCAGAGCGGCAAGCCGCACTCCTACGAGGATCCGGACACCCGACAGACGATCTCCGTCGAGCCGATGCTCGCCTCCCGCGCCGAACAGGGTCAGACCAAGGTGGACACCCAGGTCGGCGCCGTGCAGACGCAGTTCCAGCAGGAGTTGCTCGGATCGGTGCGCGGACTGCTCAGCTCCAGCGAGAAGAAGTTGCAGGCCGAGGGCCACCGGTACGGGTTCCCCGACGACGAGTCGATCTTCCGGCCGAGGCCGGTGACGGCCGGCGCATCAGCCATTCAACCGTCGCTGCCGGAGAGCAAGGAACTGAGCGGTGCCATGGACGGGGCGAAGAAGCTCCTCGACGGCAAGAAGAAGGTGAAGGCCGCCAGGGACACCATCGCCAAATCCGGTCCCATCCTCGGGGATGCGATGCGCCCCACAGTGTTGGAGCCCGCCCTGCGCGAGTATCACGAACTGCGCGAGGCCACGTGCAAGCAGTACCCGATCCTGGCCTCCGTTGAAGGCAATGACGACCGGTTGGCGGAGCTGGCCGGTGGCTCCGCGGCGGCAGCGGGCGGGGCGACCGGGCCGACAGCGTCGATCGCGTTGGTGAAGGCGAAGGAGGAGATCCGCAAGGAGCTCGCCGACAAACTGTCCAATATCTCCTACGTCCGCGACCGGATGACCGAACCGGACAAGATCGTGAACTTCTGGCTGGATCGAGGGCTGCGGGAGAACACCAAGCGGTCGCTGTCGATCGCGCCGTCGACCATCCAGGACGCCGCGGTGGAGGACAAGGTCAAGGCGGCCAAGGAGGACGCCGAGTTCGAGGCGAAGCTCAAGCAGGCCATGGGCATCGCTCTGCTCGTCGCGTCGTTCATCCCGGGCGTCGCACCGGTCGCCGGGGCGGTCGGCCTGGCGCTCGGCGCAGCGGACATCTATGGCGCGTTCCAGCAGTACTACTGGGAACAGGCCGCCGCCGGCACCGCCATGGAGAAGGCCGAAGCGATCTCGCAGACCGATCCGTCGCTGTTCGGCCTCGCGCTCTCGATCGCCGGCGGACTGCTCGAGGGCATCGCGGAGGCGAAGGCGCTGGAGGCGGCGATCGGCGTCTTCAAAGCGGTGAGCGTCGCCTACAAAGAGGCCAGGGCGGCCGCAGTGGTGGCGAAACTGGGTTCCGGCGCGGGCCGGGCCGCCGGCACCGCCGAGGTGCTCACCGCCACCGAAAAGCTCCGCACCACAGCGGATACCGCGCCGGGGAGCAAACCCGGCCTGGGCACCCGGATCGTCGAGGGAATGGCCGACGACGTCACCGCCAGCATCAAGACGTTGGACGAGGCGTTCAAGACGATCAAGGACCCCGGACTCATCGAATTGATCAAGAAGAGTGACAAGAAGGTGAACGCCCGGGGCGACACCCTGATGGACCTGGCCACCAAGGACTCGTACCAGTTGGCCAAGGACTTCGGCGAGTGGCAGCGACTGGACCCCAAGGAGCCCGGCGCCGGCAAACCGTTCGAGGATTGGCTGCGGGACCGTAACAAGATGCCCGATCACGGGATCCTCAACGAGCCTGCCGGTCTGCTGGAGTACGGCATGGACGAGGCGGAGGCTCAGCGCAGCTTCGACGCCGCGGTCCGGGAGGACCCGACCAGAGAGGCCGGGGTGTGGGCGGATCCGGAGACCGGTGAGCACGTGTGCGTCCAGGGCGGCCCGGGGTTCGTCGAGCACGACTGGATGGCCGACCCGGAAAACTTCCGCCAAGGCAAGCAGCCGAAGTGGGAGCTCAAGTACCACAAGCATCCCAACCGCGGAAAGGCCATCGACCGGTTGCCATCGTCCGGGGATTTCGGGCAGGTCACCCGGAACCAGGCGATCGACGGTCGGCCGCGGCCGGTGACCTCGACCGTGATGTGGAACGACCCGGTGTCCGGGATTCCCTACCAGACGGAGTTCGGGTTCACCCCGGGTGCGCCGCGTCCGTATTGGGCCCGCTACCGGGTCGAGGACGGCAGCGTTCGTACCGCCACCTTCGCGGACCCGCCGTTCGGCGCCGGCAATGCCGAGTACCAGGCCTGGACCGAGCGGTTCACCGGCAAGGCCTCCGACGAGGTGCCCGGCGGCAACGTCCCGCCGGAGCAGCAGGAGGCGGCGCCGCCGACCAAGCGGGAGGGCCGCTGAACCGGCGCTACCTGACGAACGTCGTCAGCCGGGTCAGGAAGTCCTTGCGGCCGGTGGTGTCCTTGGCTGCAGCGGCGAGCTGCGTGTCCAGCCAATCCTTCCAGAGCAACTGATGGGCCGGATCGAGGGTGGCGTGGTACTCCCGCAGCCGGTTCAGCGCCTCCTGCCGCACAGCCGGGTCGGCCTGCGCCCAGGTGTAGAGCCGGCGCGTCTCCACCACGCCGAGCAGCTCGAAGAAGGACATCGCCGTGTCGGTCTTGGTGGCCTTCCGGCGGTGGAAGTCGTTGGTGAAACCCTCGACGTACGCGAGGACCTCGGTCTCGGCGGAGCCGTTCGCGGCGCCCTTGGTGATCAGCGCGACGTCGACCGCAGACATCTTGGTCTTCTTGGCGTGGCCCTTGAGCCAGTCGTTGAACCCGGTTTTCCGCCCTGATGCCTGCCACCCGCGCAGCGCGTCCAGCAGCGTGAGTCGGTGCCTGGCGTGAACCATCTCATGCCGGACCGTCCGCAGGCAGGAGGCCTTCTCGGCGTCGAGCGCCCCGAGGTTCAGGATCACCGCCACGGCGAGGTCGGGGACGGTCTTGGACAGATCGAGGCGGATGCCGAAACCGCCCGACTTGTCCACGAATCCGGTCTCCCCTGGATTGCCGGACGTTGCCATCGATACGTTCAGTCCGGGCCGGGCCGTGGTGCCATCGGTGGTGGAGATCTTCGACAGGTCGAAGCCGGGTAACGCGCCCATTCCGGCGGTCGCCGCGATGTCGCGGAAGAGCGGCACGAACGCCGCTGCGGTGCCGTCGGCGAGCGCCGCGTGATAGGCCTTGGTCCAGGCGGCGTCGTCCAGAGTTCCGTTCGGGTGCAGGTTGGTGACCGGCGCGAACTCGGGGTGGCTGGGCGTGTCGCGCTGGAGCAGGTGCACGACAGCATGGTTACCGGCCTGCCGTTGCAACTGGAGAATGGTGCGCGCCCGTTGGTCGGTGGTCGCCTCGCGGTCGGGGCGCGGTGGTGCCATCCGCGTCGCTGGATGCCGGTGCCGCGGCGGTGCGACCTGAACCTTCGATTCGCCCACCGCTCCAGCATGCCCGATCGTCTTCGGAGTCTCACCAGAACGACCGATCGTCCCCCGCGGCCCGCGGACCGCGGCGACGAACGCGCGGCCGAGGGTCGTGATCAGGCCAGAGCACTCTCCAGTCGGGCGGACAGCATCGTGACGAACGCGGCAGGGTCGGCCAGTTCCCCGCCCTCGGCGAGCAGCGCCATGCCGTACAGCAGACGCGCCGTATCGAGCAGCCCGGGATCGTCGGGGCGCTGCTCGTGCGCGGTCCTCAGTCCGGTGACCAGGGCATGCGACGGGTTGAGCTCCAGGATCCGCTTGGTCTTCGGCAGTTGCTGGCCCATCGCCCGGTACATCTTCTCCAGGGTCGGAGTCAGGTCGCCGGGGTCGCCGACCAGGCACGCCGCCGAGGTGGTGAGCCGGTGCGAGAGCCGAACCTCCTTGACGTCCTCGGCGAGGGTGGCCGCGAGCCAGGTCACCAGCCCTTCGAGACCCTCCTTGGTGCCGTCATCCACCTCGTCGCCGCCGAGATCGACCTCACCCCTGGCGATCGAGGCCAGTGACGTGTCGTCGAAGGTGGGAACCACATCGACCCACACCTCGTCCACCGGGTCGGTCAGCAACAGCACCTCGTAGCCCTTCGCGCGGAACGCCTCCATGTGCGGCGAGGACTCCAGCATCGACCGGGACTCCCCGGTCGCGTAGTAGATCGTGCTCTGGCCCTCCGGCATCCGGGACAGGTAGTCGCGCAGCGTGGTGGGGTGGTCGGCGTCGTGGGTGGTCGGGAAGGAGCAGATCTCCAGGATGGCCTCGCGGTTGTCGTGGTCTGAGATCAGGCCCTCCTTCACCGCGCGACCCAACTCCGACCAGAACGTCGCGTACTTCTCGGGTTCCTTCTCGAGCATGGTCTTCACCGTCGAGAGCACCTTGCGCACCAGACGTTTGCGGATCAGCTGGATCTGCCGGTCCTGCTGCAGGATCTCCCGTGAGATGTTGAGGGACAGGTCGCTCGCGTCGACGACCCCCTTGACGAACCGCAGGTATTCGGGGACCAGCGCCTCGCAGTCGTCCATGATGAACACGCGCTTGACATACAGCTGCACGCCGCGTTTGCCATCGCGCATGAACAGGTCCATCGGGGCGTGGCTGGGCAGGAAGAGCAGCGCCTGATACTCGAAGGTGCCTTCCGCCGACAGCCGGATGGTTTCCAACGGTTCCAGCCAGTCGTGGCTGACGTGCCGGTAGAACTCCGTGTATTCCTCTTCGGACACCTCGGACTGTGCGCGCGCCCAGAGCGCCTTGCGGGAGTTGACCACTTCCGGGGCGCCCGGTTCGTCGCCGCGACCGGCAACGGAGGCCATCCGGATCGGCCAGGTGATGAAATCCGAGTAGCGCTTGACGATGCCGCGGACGGTGCCGGCATCGGTGTAGTCGTGCACCGCGTTCTCGGTGTCCTCGGGCTTGAGATGCAGCGTGACCGTCGTGCCCTGGGGCGCGTCCCGCTCATCCGAGATCGTGTACGTGCCCTCGCCGCTGGACTCCCACCGCACTCCGCCGTGGGTGCCCGCCCTGCGGGTCACCATCGTCCACCTGGTCGGCGACCATGAAGCTGGAGTAGAAGCCCACGCCGAACTGCCCGATCAGCTCGGCGGTAGCCGCCGATTCCGAGCCGGCACCCGACTCCCTGGCCTGGCGCAGCTTGGTCAGCAGCTCCCCGGTGCCGGACCTCGCGATGGTGCCGATCAGCTCGACCACTTCGTCATGGCTCATGCCGATCCCGTTGTCGCGGATACTCAGGGTGCGCGCGTCCGCGTCGATCTCCAGGGTGATGTGCAGGTCGGAGGTGTCCGCCTCGAGGTCCTTGTCCTGGTACGCGGCCAGTCGCAACTTGTCCAGCGCATCCGAGGAGTTGGAGATCAACTCGCGCAGGAAGATGTCCTTGGTCGAGTAGATGGAATGGATCATCAGCTGCAGCAGCTGACGAGCCTCCGCCTGGAATTCGATCGTCTCGGTCGGCATCGGTTCAGCGCGCCTTTCAGCAGGTCGGGCAGGTGCACCGGACACCATAGTTGGTCACCCGGTGACCGCAGACACAGCTACCGCTGATGATCTTCGGCAGGCTAGGGTGCGGACATGCCGGACAGCCCCCGCCGTGCCGCGGCTGCGGCACCGCCGTGGGGATCGATCCGGGGTTCCCGGTCGACACCAGCCAGAAGGACGGCAGGCTGCTGCGATGGCTGGCGCGGCGTGCCGGAACGCGGCCCGATGGGCGGTCTGAAGGAGCTGGGACGCGAGCACTGGGACGTGCGGGGGTGGCGCTGCCGGTCCTGCGGCCTGCTCAGCCTCTACGGCGTCACCCGGGAGTAGGCCCCGGACCGGCGCTACCCTCGGGACGTGACGTTTCCCGACTCGCTCGACACTCCGCTGTTGCAGCGGATCCGCCGCTCCGTGATCGGCGACGACCAGGTGATGCCCGGTCCGTACGGGCCGCGCAGGGTCACCTATGCCGACTACACCGCCTCCGGCCGGGCGCTGAGCTTCATCGAGGACTTCATCCGCGACGAGGTGCTGCCCCGCTACGCCAACACGCACACCGAGTCCAGCGGAACAGGCCTGCAGACGACGAGGCTGCGTGAGGACGCCAGAGCGATCATCCACGAGGCGGTCGGGGGCGATGCCGAGACCGTGGTCATCTTCGCCGGATCCGGCTGCACCGGCGCGATCGACAAGCTGATCGGCATTCTGGGCCTCCGCATCCCGGCCGAGCTCGACGACCGGTTTCAGCTGACCACGGCCATCCCTCGCGATGAGCGTCCGGTCGTCTTCATCGGGCCGTTCGAGCACCACTCCAACGAACTGCCCTGGCGTGAATCGATCGCCGACGTGGTGGTGATCCCGCAGGACGCCGACGGCCATATCGATGTCGCTGCGTTGGAGGCGCAACTGGTCCGCCATCGCCGGCGGCCGTTGAAGATCGGCTCGTTCTCGGCGGCCAGCAACGTCACCGGCATCGTCAGCGACACCGATGCGATCTCGGCTCTGCTGCACGCGCACGGGGCGCTCTCGTTCTGGGACTTCGCCGCGGCCGCGCCGTACGTCGACATCGACATGTCCGGAGGCGCATCCGGTGGACCGCTCGCCTACATGGACGCGATCGTCCTGAGCCCGCACAAGTTCATCGGCGGCCCCAGCACTCCGGGGGTGTTGGTGGTCCGTCGGGAGCTGCTGCGCAACCGGGTACCGGACGTCCCCGGCGGCGGGACGGTCGTCTTCGTCAACCCGACCGAGCACCGCTATCTCGACGATCCGACCCAACGCGAGGAGGGCGGCACTCCCGCCATCGTCGAGTCGATCCGGGCCGGACTGGTCTTCCAACTCAAGCAGTGTGTGGGCGTCGGGGTGATCCGCGCTCACGAGGACCAGTTCCTGCGCCGCGCCGTTGCGGCCTGGCTGGCCGAGCCGGCCATCGAGATCCTGGGCAATCTGGACGCGGAGCGGCTGTCGATCGTGTCCTTCGTGATGCGCGCGCCGAGCGGTCGCTACCTGCACCACAACTTCGTGGTCGCCCTGCTGAACGACCTGTTCGGCATCCAGTCCCGCGGCGGGTGCTCCTGTGCCGGCCCCTACGGGCACCAGCTGCTGGGCATCGATCTCGACCGGTCGCTCGAGTTCGAGGGCGAGATCTCCCGCGGCTGCGAGGGCATCAAGCCGGGCTGGGTGCGGATCAACTTCAACTACTTCATCTCGGAGCCCGTCTTCCGTTACCTGGTCGATGCGGTGCTGCTGGTCGCGCGCGACGGTTGGCGGCTCCTCGACGACTACCGGTTCAACCCGGCCACCGGTCTCTGGCGGCACCATCTCGGCCCGGCCGAGCCGCCACTGCGGCTGCGCCAGATCACCTATGACGACGCCGGCGAGATGCGGTACCCGCATCACGACGACCGGGCGTCGGAGTCCGCGCTGGCGGAGTACCTCGCCGAGGCGGAAGCCCTGCTGGCGGCACGGGTTCCGACCGCACCCGACCCCGAGCCGGTGATGACCGGCCAGGTGTCCGCGGAGTTCGAGCACCTGCGGTGGTTCGACCTGCCGCCCGCCTGCCTGTCAACGCGCGGGTAGCGGCATCTCCGCACCGAGACGATCCGCTGGGGTGAACACCCCATGACATCCGCCCAGCACCGGCGGATCAGTTCGCATCGTCACCATCCCCGGGCCGAGCTTCTTCACCGCTAACGAGGAGCCTGCGCTGGTTGCCGGACTCGTTGTCGAGGCGTTACGTGCGGCGGCTCTGTCGTGAGCGCGCGCGGTGGGAGCGGATCACGCTCTGCGTCGCACCCCGGTCACGAGTTCTTCTACCTGGGCTGCTGGGCTCCGAGGACGGATCCGGCCGCCGCGGCCGCCCGCGACCTGGTCGGCACGCCGAGCTTGCGCAGCACGGCCGAGACATGGTGCCCGACAGTGCGATCGGAAAGGGTCAGCTGGGCGGCGATCTCGGCGTCGGAGAGACCCTGGACCAGATAGCGCAGCACGTCCAGTTCGCGCGCGGTGAGACCCGCCGGGTTCGCCCGGGCCGCTCGGCGCGGACCACGGGGCACCGGCAGCCCGCGCTGCGCCAGGTCGCGCCGGACCGCCTGCGCGCTGGCCGGTGCGCCGAGCCGGAGCAGCCAGGCGACTGCCTCGGCGGCGTCGGCGGGATCGCCGGCGGCCAGCGCGAGCGCCGCCCAGAATGGCCGGTCGATCGCCACCCAGGCAGCGCTGGCCTGTCTGGGCCGGCCATCCCGCATCAGCGCAAACGGTTCGGGCATCCCCGACGGGACGGTGTCGACGGCCCCGGCGAGCCCTCGCCACCAGGCCAACTCGGCCACGATCCACGGCTCCCAGTCCCGACCCGTCGCCCAGGCATCGTCGGTCAGCGCGGGAATGTCGGCCGTCCGCCCGGCGGTCCAGGCTGCCTCCGCCCGCAGCAGCGCCACCGGCATGATCCGCTGCAGCTCGGCGGTGCCGTTCGCGATGGCGTGCAGCGCCGCCAGGTCCACGCCGACCTCGGGATCGCCGCGTCGGACTGCGGCATGACCGGCGGCCAGCAGGGACGGGATCCGGCTGACCGGGGACAGATGCGGATGCCGCAGGACATCCTGCGCCAACCGGACCGCGTCGGCGGCGTTCCCCCGCTCCAGCCACACGACGGCGAGCCATCCCTGCATGTACAGGGTCAGTGAGTCGAGATCCCGCTCGTTGCAGTAGGCCAGACCGGTTCGCAGGGTGTGCTCGGCGTCGGCCAGCATGCGTTTGGTCGCCTGCAGGCTGCTGATGTTCGTCCACGCCCGAGCAGCGTGATCTTCGTGGCCGTCGGCGAGGGCGATCGCCAGCGACCGCTCGAGATGGGCCATGCCTTCGGTGAGTTCGCCGCGTCGCAGCAGTGCGGTGCCCATGTTGTTCAGCGCATGCGATTCGACCTCGCGGTCCCCTGCTCCGCGGGCCTCGTCGAGGGCCCGTCGCCCCCACTCGAGAGCGTCCCGCGGCGAACCGCCCAGCATCCGCAATTGCGACACGTTGCTGTAGGCCATCGCCAGGTCTGCGCCGGGGAGCTGCTCGAGGGTGCTGACGGCGGCGAGGGCATAGCGTTCGGCGTCAGGGTTCCGGCCGAGGAACCAGGAGAGCCGGGACAGCCATCGCTGGCCGACTCCCAACCGCCGGACATCTGCCGCCGACTCCCGCAGCTCGACGGCCCGACGGCGCGCCTCGAACGCCTCGGCGAGCCGGTCGGTGAGGTAGCACTCGAAGGACAGCCGCTCCAACAGGTCGGCGCGGTCCCCCGGCTCCAGATCGTCGCCGTGACGCAGCGCCGTGCGCAGGTGCTCGGCGGCCTCCCGATGGGAGCCCAGCCGTCCGGCCACCTCGGCGGCGCGGGCGGCGTGCCCGACGACGGCAGCCGCGTCCGCGCATCCGACAGCATGGAGTGCCAGCCGGCGATGGTCGGGGCTCCCCGCGGCTACCAACTCGGCCAGCACTCGTCGATGCAGATCCGCCCTGATGGCGGGTGGCAGCGTGTCGAGAATGCTCTGGCGGGCCAGTTCGTGCCTGAACGCGACAGCCGTCCCCCGATCGAGCAGGACACCGCCCTCGACACACTCGTCCAGCGCCGCGACGGGCACCCCCGACACCGCGAGAACGACGCCGATCTCCGCCGGGTTGCCGACGACGGCGGCCGCGTCGAGTGCCCGTCGGGCAGCGCTCGTCAACCGTCCGGCCCGGGCGGCCACGGCATCGCGGACGGTCGCCGGAATGGTCGCGGTGCGGGCGGCGAGCACTTCGGTGACGAAGAACGGATTGCCGCCGGTGCTGCGGTGCAAGGCAGCGGCGTCGATCTCGCGGTCGGTGTCCCGGGTCAACTCCGCCACCGCCGCTGCGGTGAGGAGAGGCAGTGACATCCGGCTGACGGCAGGAGCAGTCGCCAGATCACCCAGGACGGCGGCCAACGGGTGCGCGCCCCGGACCTCGTCGTCGCGGAACGTCGCCACCGCCAACACCGGCGTCCCGGTCATCCGCCGCCCCAGGTAGCGGGCCAGGTCGAGGGTGGCCTCGTCCGCCCAGTGCACGTCCTCGAGCAACAGCAGGGTCGGCGTGCGGCTCAGCGCATCGCGGACCAGCGGGAACAACGACGCGCGGCGCACGTCCGGGTCCTCGAGATCGTTCCGGACATCCAGCGCGTCGGCCACGTCGATCAACGGGCCCAATGCCCGCGGCGCCGCACCGGAGTCGCAGCAGCCGACCAGAAACCGCCCCCGCCCCGCCACCCGTCGGGCGAATTCGAACGCGACGGACGTCTTTCCGGCGCCACCTTCCCCACCCAGGAAGACCAGCCGGCCGCGACCGGCGAGCGCCTCGGACCAGTACGAGTCCAACGCAGCCAGTTCAGCGTCGCGTTCGAGCAGCCGCACGACCGGGACACCCGACATGGTCACCCCCTTCAAGGGCCGGCAAGACCATGACCTTCGTCGCCGGTCGACGGCTCGGCCGGGCGCGCCGATCCGCCTCGGCAACCTGCGGCCCACCGTTGCCAGAGACCGGCCGGCACTCGTTGATACGTACCCGGCCGAAAACCAGTCCGTTGGTTCGGGGCGAACGACCCGGCGGGCTGGACAGGACTTTCCCGGCCGGAGCCGGGGAACCGTTCGCGGGCAGTAGCCGTATCGGAGTGAGTCCGGCCGCCCGGCCCGGTGCACCGTCACATCGAAACGGAGTTCCCAGCATGCGATACGTACGCAACACCTTGTGGGGCCGCAAGGTTGGCCCGCTCTTGACGACCGCGCTCCTCAGCGGCGGCGCCCTGCTCGTCACCGCAGCACCGGCCAGCGCCGCAACGACCGCCGGTTTCGCCGGCGGCGTGCTCACCGTGCGCGGAGACGCTGCCGACAACACACTCACCATCAGCCGCAACGCAGCCGGACGGATCCTGGTCAACGGCGGCGCGATCTATGTCACAGGGGGCACGCCGACCGTGGCGAACACCTCCAAGATCCAGGTCTTCGGGCTCGGCGGCAACGATGTGATCTCGCTGAGCGAAGTCAACGGTGCGCTTCCGCGGGCCGAACTGTTCGGCGGCGACGGCAACGACGTCCTGACCGGCGGTTCGGGCGCGGACCTGATCTTCGGGCAGAACGGCAACGACACCATGCTCGGCAAGGGTGGCGCCGATCAGCTCTTCGGCGGCAACGGGAACGACGTCGCCACCGGCGGCGACGCCGACGACCAGGTGTTCGGTCAGGGCGGGAACGACCTGATGATCTGGAATCCAGGTGACGACACGGATCTCAACGAGGGTGGCACCGACATCGATACCGTTGAGGTCAACGGCGGCAACGGCGCCGAGCAGTTCACCACCACTGCGAACGGCACCCGGGTCCGTTTCGACCGGGTCAACCCGGCACCGTTCTCGATCGACATCGGGACGTCGGAGAAGCTGGTGGTCAATGCGAACGGCGGCGACGACACCTACAGTGCCAGCGGCAATCTCGCAGCGTTGATCGCGATCACCGTCGACGGCGGTGCCGGCAACGACACCCTGGCCGGCTCCAACGGCGACGACCTGCTGATCGGTGGCGACGGCAACGACGTCGTCGACGGCAACCAGGGCGCCGACACCGCCTTCCTCGGCGCGGGTGACGACACCTTCACCTGGGATCCGGGTGACGGCAGCGACACGGTCGAGGGTCAGGCCGGCAACGACACCATGCGCTTCAACGGCAGCAACGCTGCCGAGAACATCGACATCTCGGCCAACGGTCAGCGGGTGCGACTGTTCCGCAACGTCGCCGCGATCACCATGGACACCAACGGTGTCGAAGCGATCGACGTCAACGCCGTCGGGGGTGCCGACAATGTCGTGGTCGACGACATCACCGGTACAGACCTCACCCGGATCGGCGTCAACCTCGCAGCGAGCGCAGGTGGCGGGGACCTGTCGCCCGACAGTGTTGTCGTCAACGCCACCGCCGGCGACGACGTGGTCGTGGTCAACGGCCAGACCGGCACCGCCGATGTCACCGGGCTCCAGGCAGCGATCTCGGTCACCGGCGCCGAGCCCGCCAACGATCGGGTGATCATCAACGCGCTCGCCGGCGACGACGTCGTCGACGCCTCCGGTGTCGCCGCCGACTCGGCGCAACTCCAGCTGAACGGGAACGACGGCGACGACGTGCTGATCGGTGGCGCGGGTAACGACACCATCAACGGTGGCGCCGGCGACGACGTCCTGCTCGGCGGGCCCGGCCTTGATGTTTTCGACGGCGGCGGCGGCGATGACATCGTGATCGAAGGGGCGGCCGTGAACGGCCTTTCGACCCAGGGCACCCAGAGCTGGCTGTCCACCCACGCCACAACCGTGCACGGCAGGACCGTGCTGGACCTGGGATCACGGACCGTAACCCTGCCGCAGGCCCAGCTCTCGCAGCTGTAACAGCAGTAGCCTCGGGCATCCCCGTTCCGGCCATCCGCCGGGACGGGGATGCCCGAGTGATCGCACCCGCTCGTTCGACGCCTGTGTACCGGAGGTTGCGCCATGATCAGGTCCGCATCGGACGTTCCCTCGCTGGGAACGATCCTCGGGGTCTGGGCGCATCCGGACGACGAGGCCTACCTGTCCGGCGGGTTGATGGGGCTTGCCCGGGACGCGGGATCGAGAGTCGTGTGCGTGACCGCCACCCATGGCGAGCTCGGCACCTCGGATCCCGACTCCTGGCCGCCGGTGCGACTGGCCGCCGAGCGCAGCGGCGAGATGGCCAGGTGCCTGGGGATTCTGGGGGTCACCGAGCACCACTGGCTCGACTACCAGGACGGCCGGTGTGCGACGGCGGACCCTGCGCCCGCGATCGCGCTCCTCACCGGCCTGATGGATCGGATCCGCCCGGACACTGTGCTCACCTTCGGCCCGGACGGCTTCACCGGGCACCCGGACCACCAGACAGTGGCCGCCTGGACCGCCGCCGCGTTCGACCGGGCGGCAATGCCGGGCGCCCGGCTGCTGCAGGCGGCCGCCGGGGAGCGCCGAATCAGGCAGTGGGGCGAGTTGGACGAGCGCCTCGGGGTCTTCTCCCCTGGCTACCCGCTCGCGGTCGCCGACGACCGGCTGGCGGTTGACCTGGTGCTCGACCCGCACGCGCTCGCCCGAAAGGTCCGTGCGTTGGTGGCGCAGCAGACCCAGACAGCGGGCCTGATCTTCACCCTGGGCATGGACCGGTACACCGAGTGGGTCGGTGCCGAGACCTTCGTAGAGCGCCGGTAGGCGTCGCGGTCGTCCGTTCGAGATCTTGCTCGGTCGAAAAGTCCGGATCAGACTGTGCCGATGACAGGACCGGTGCACGATGTGGCCGATCGCGTGGAAGCGGCCGCGCCCGTTCCGCAGCGGGCCGACGATCTCGGACCGGTCCACCCGGTGGCCGTTGCCGCCCCACTCGCCCGCGACTCCGTTGCGCAGGGTCGCGACCGCCCCGTCGAGGGCCTTGCCAGGCTGCGCCGTCGAGACCCGCGGGAGCAATCCTCAGCCGGTCACCAGTTGCTCGTTCGACGTCTTCATGATCCCGCCGTCGACAACGGCTCGCGAGCCGTCGCGTTGGCCTACATCGCCAACAACCGCGTCGCCATCACCACCCAGTTCACCGCCGTGGTCACGGCCATCGGTGGCGATGGAGCGGTCAAGACCCTGCCTCAATGCATCGGTCAGGCCCTGCGGACTCTGGTCGACGCCGGCGATGCCAGCTTCCGCCCGGCAGCGCAGCTCCTCAACGCCAACACGGCGCCGCCGTTGGGCCAGGAGAACGAGGTGACAGCCCTGGCGATCAGGGGGCTCAACTACATGGAAGAGCAGACCGCCACCCGCCACATCGCCACGGCCCAGACGTCAACGATGAGGATCGGGACGGAGTTCTCGTTCTCCGACGGTCTGTCGGCAAAGACAGCCGCGGCGAGTGCCAACCTGAAGCTGCTGGACAAGGGTGAGCGCAAGACCCAGGCCCAGAAGGCGCCCCACGAGGCAGCGGCAACCACGATCAGCAAGTGGACCGAGCGGGCCCGCAAGGACGCGGCATCCATCCCCGGAATCCCGACCATCACCACCGCGACCAAGGCCGGCAAGGCCGAATACGCCATCCGGGTCGAGTACACATTCCGACCCGAAGCGGGCCAGGCCTGGACCTGGTTCTGGGTGGCCGACATCGATCAGGGCTGCTACGAGACCCAGACCATGCCGACCTCGATCGCCAAGCTGAAAGATCCTGCGGTGCAGGCAATCATCGAGAAGCACATCTTCGGTTTCGCAGCCAAGGAACTCCTCAAACCGGACCCGTCCGTGTACGGCGGCGGAGGCCATCTCTCGCTCGACCTGGCATCCGGTTTCGGATACACCGATCCGGCGAACAGGACCTCGGTCAGCTTCGCCGTCCTGCTCAACACCCTGGTCGCGCTGCAAAAGCAGGCCGCCGACCTTCAACGGCAGTTCAATGCCGCCCACGGTCCCGGCGGAGCCGCGGGTGAATCCGACCCGACCAACGCTCCTTGGCTGGCCCGCCAGAAATTGAGGGACAAGCCCGATCTGCCTCCGCTCGGCGAGTACACGGCTCTGGTCGCCGAACTGAACACGGCCGTCAAAGAAGGCAGAGTGGCATCGATCGCGCATGTCCACGGCGAACTCGAGAAGTTCAACAGACTGCTCACCAACCTGCACGACACCGGAACGAGGCGGAACGAACTAGAAGCGCCCGATGCGATCTCGCACTACCAGGCCATCAACATCGAACACGCCGGCGATGCGACCCCGGCCGATCGGCGCATCGAGATCAGGGACATCCCGGCCCAGACCAGCTATCAGAAGTTGATGAAGGACCTCGAGGTGCTGGAGAAGAGCCTGGCCGCGGTACGCCTCCGGGTGAAGTCGGACCAGGAGGACCAGATGAAGGCCGACCGGTACAACGGCAATCAATAGCCGGGTCGGGGCAGACGCACCGCCGGAGACCTCCGATACCCGGTGGCTGGTCCGGTGCGGTGTCGGTGTCGGTGCCCCGGCCTAGCCTGGCGGAACCACTTCGAGGAGGCACGAGATGACGACCCTGCCCGACCGGCCGAACACCGCCCTGCTCGTGATCGACGTCCAGCGGGACGTCGTCGCGAACGCTCATGAGCGCGACACGGTGATCGCCAACATCTCCACCCTGATCGACCGGGCGCGCGCCGCCGACGTGCCGGTGGTCTGGGTGCAGCATTCCCACGACGAGATGGTCGTCGGCTCCGACGGCTGGCAGTACGTTCCCGAGCTGCAACGCGCGGAAGCGGAACCGTTGGTGCACAAGACCTACCCCGATTCCTTCGAGGACACCGATCTCGAGGAGGTGCTGGCCGCGGTGAAGGTGGGCAGGTTGGTGGTTGCCGGCGCCCAGACCGACGAATGCGTCCGCAGCACCTTGCACGGTGCGGTGGTGCGCGGCTACGACGCCACTCTGGTCGAGGACGCCCACACCACCGACGACCCGAGCCAGTGGGGAGCGCCGTTGGACGCGGCCCAGGTCATCGCCTTCACCAACATGTACTGGAAGTGGCACACCGCGCCCGGCCGCAAGGGCGGCACCGTGACCACCGCCGAGGTCGACTTCGCCGCCGGCTGAGCCCGGCGGAAAGCCGCTTCGGCGTCGGTGCAACCGACCGACTGTCCCGCTCCGTCATGCTGATGCGGCGTCGTCCTGCGTGGGGCGGCCGCGTGGAGGTTCGGCATGGTCGGACGTGGGCTGGCACAGCACCGGCAGGGTCGATGGATCGCTGCGCTGGCAGCACTCCTGGCGCTCGCTGCACTCGTGGCAGGGATCTGGATCAATGCCGGCGGCCCGGCCGCACCACAACCGGCCGCCGGCCCGGCCGCGCACCAACCGGCAGCCGCCGGCCAATCGGCTACCTCGCCGTCAGGCGCCGGCTCCGGCACGTCAGCGACCGGAAAGCCGTCGAGCGGTCACGGGGCCGGCGCCGCCCAGCTGGTCGGCCTGCGGCTCAGTGCCGGCCGCGCGCAGCAGCCGGCCACCCCGGTGGCGGTCGTGGACGGCCGCCCGCTCGGCGCCGACCGGGTGGCCGCCATCCTCGCCCGATTGTCGAAGTGGAGCGGCGACGACGATCTCGCTGCGCCGTTCCGTTGGCCGACCCAGACCACGCCGGCGCCGAGAGCCGGGACCACCGTCACCATCCCGTTCCCGGGAAAGAGCGACCCCGGCGCACCGGAGACGCCGGGGACACCACAGACCGGTCCACTTCACGTCCTGCGGACCCAGCCGCAGGGTGCTGTAGCGATCGCCCCGTTCCTCAGCATCACGTTCGACCAGCCCATGGTTCCGATCGCCACCGTCGGCCAACTCGCGAAGTCGCACGTTCCGGCGACGATCAGCCCGAAGCTGGCCGGGACCTGGCAGTGGATCGGCACCAGCACCCTGCGGTTCGCCGCGGATTCCGACGAATTTGACCGGCTGCCGATGGCCACCGAGTACACCGTCACGGTGCCGGCCGGCACCCGCGCTGCGGGCGGTGGCACCCTGGCCGCGGACGCCACGTTCACCTTCAGCACCCCACCACCCACGGTGAAGCACCTCGAACCCACCGGACCGGGGATGCAGGCTGGAACCGGTCTTCGTCGCCGTATTCGACCAGCGGGTCGACCCGCAGGACGTCCTCGCACACACCACGCTCACCGCCGACGGCACATCGTTGCCGGTCCGCCTGGCCACCCCGGCCGAGGTGGCCGCCGACCCGGAGGTGTCCGGGGATGCGGGCGCGGCCCCGGCCGGCCGGGTGCTGGCATTCCGCCCGGTCCGCGCCCTGCCCACCGACGCAGCGGTCGAGGTGACGTTCGCGGCCGGCACGCCGTCCGCGGAAGGTCCGCGCACCACCAGCACATCCACCACGTTCACCGGGCGGACCTATGCAGCGCTCCGGCTGACCAGTACCGACTGCGGTGGCAGCCCGTGTGAGCCCTCCGCCCCTCTGACGCTGACGTTCAACAACGCGCTCGATGCGAAGGCCTTCGACCCCACCACGGTCCGGATCAATCCCGAACTCCCCGGCGGGGCAAGCGTTGTCGTCGCCGATCAGGCGATCGTCGTGCAAGGCGCCACCCAGGCCGCGACCACCTACACGGTCACCGTGCCGGCCGGCCTGCTGGACGTCTTCGGCCAGCAGCTGGCTGCCCCGGTCACCGGAACCGTCAAGATCCAGAAGGCGACACGGCGGCTCGACCCGTTCACGCAGCCGATCACCACACTGGACCCGATGGTCGGGACTCCGTCGGTGACGGTGAACACCGTCAACCGCAAGGAATTCCGTGAGCGGGTGTTCGCGGTCTCGCCGGCCGACTGGCCCGCCTACCAGCGGCTGTACGTCAGGGCCGCCCAGAACAGCTACGAGCAGGGCGCCGTCCTCGACATCCCCGATTGGCCGGTCCTTGTCGACCGCGTGGTCGACCTCCACGGCCCGGAGAATCGCGTGATCTCAACCAGTCTCGACCTGTCCAAGGCAATGACCGGACCCGGTGACGAGTGGTCACGCGGTCGTACTGATCGAGCCCACCGCCGCCGAGACCTTCGGCACCGACGAGTACTGGCAGAACCAGCCGACCATGACATGGGCACAGGCGACGAACCTCGGCCTGGACGCCCTGAACGACGCTACCCAGCTGCGGAGCTGGGTCACCGACCTGCGTGACGGCTCGCCTGTCTCCGGCGTCACCGTCGGCATGGTCGGCAACAACGGCCAGGTCGACCCAGGCCGGACGGCCGTCACCGCCGACGACGGAATCGCCTCGATGGAGCTCACCCCCGGCGGCGCCGGCGCCCTGCTGGCCACCAAGGGCACCGAGAGCGCGCTGCTGCCCTCGGCCATGTGGGACAACAGCTGGACCCGCACCCCGACCCGGGCGCGCCTCCTCTGGTTCGTCAACGACGACCGCCAGACCTACCGGCCCGGCGAGACCGTGTCGCTGAAGGGCTGGGTCCGCCGCCAGGGATCGGACGTGGTGGCGCCGTTGTCGGCGGTACCGCAGGACAGCACCGTGCACTACACCGCGCGCGACGCCTACGGGACCGACATCGGGCACGGCACAGCGAAGGTCAGCGGGCTGGGCGGATTCGACTTCACCGTCGAGATCCCGGCCGGCGCGAACCTCGGCGACGCGTGGCTCGAGCTCAGGCTCGCCGGCGTCTCGGGGGTCGACGACAACACCTTCTCCCACACGTTCCAGATCGCCGACTTCCGCACCCCCGACTTCGAGGTGGACACCCACGGCGAGAGCACCGGACCGTACGTCGTCGGTGACGACCTGACCGTTGCCGCGGACGCGACCTACTACGCGGGCGGCCCCCTGGGCGACGCGCCAGTCGACTGGCAGGTCCGTACCGCGAAGGCGACCTACGCACCTCCGGGATGGAGCACCTTCACCTTCGGTATCTGGACCCCGTGGTGGCAGGTCGACGACGCCTCGTCCGGATACGGCCGCTACGGCGCCATGTCCAACGACTACTCCGTGCCGTGCTGCGGCCCGGTCGAACCCGACTCGAGCACCGTGCAGAAGTTCTCCGGCAGTACGGACGGCGACGGCAGCAACTACCTGCAGGTCAAGGTCGGCGACCTCGGCAAGGACAATGCGGGCCTCCCGGTGACGATCACCACCCAGGCAACGGTCACCGATGTGAACCGGCAGGCCATCGCCGGCACTACCGACCTGCTGGTACACCCGGCGGACTACTACGTCGGGCTCGCCGGCACCGACACCTTCGTCGCCCAGGGCAAGGATCTCGTCGTCCAGGCGATCGCCACCGACATCGACGGTGCGGTCGCTCCCGGTCGGCGCATCGACATGCGGGCCGGGCGACTGACAACATCCTGGGTGAACGGCGTCTCGGTCGATGCGGAAGCCGACACCCAGACCTGCCGGGTGACCTCCGGCACCGACCCGGTGACCTGCACCTTCCGACCGACCGCCGCAGGCACCTACCAGATCACCGCCACCGTCACCGACGACTCCGGTCGCAGCAGCCGTTCCCAGCTGACCCGGTGGGTCGCCGGCCCGGACGGTGCGCTGGACTCTTCGGTGCAGCTTCAGCAGCTGACCCTGGTACCGGACAAGAAGGAATACCAGCCCGGCGACACCGCCCGGCTGCTGGTGCAGTCACCGATCCAGGCCGGCAGCGGCCTGGTGACGACCTCGCACAATGGCATCGTCTCCACCGCACAGTTCGCGGTGAAGAACGGCTCGGCCGTGGTCAACCTGCCGATCACCGACACCGAACTGCCGGGAATCACCGCCTCGATCGAGGTGGTCGGCACCGCACCGAGAGCGCCCGGCGCCGCGGGCGGACCTGACACTCTCCGACCGGCCTACGCAACCGGCGACATCGGGCTGACGGTATCGACCCGGACGCGGACGTTGAAGGTGACTGCGACTCCGCGCCAGACAACGGTCGCACCCGGCGGATCCACCAAGCTCGACGTCACGGTCACCGACCAACAGGGAAAGCCGGTGTCAGGCAGCGAGTTCGAGGTGGTGGTGGCCGATGAGGCGGTGCTGGCGCTCGGCGACTACCAGTTGCCCGACCCGCTGGACGCGTTCTATCCGCAACTCAACGACTGGCTCAGCACGGTCTACGGGCGGTCCACCGTCATGCTGACCGATCCCGAACCCGCGCGACCACAGGGCGGCGGTACGACGGCGGCGGCCAGCAGCGCCGCATCGGCCCCGGAGTCCGGCACGGTGGCCGGCGGCGCGTCCCGGCGTTCACCGGCCTACGGCTACGCGACTGCCGATTCCTCGACGACGTCCAACGGAGGCGTCAAGGCCACCCCGGCAGCGGCCCCGGGAACGCCGATCAGCGAACGGAAGAATTTCAACGCGCTCGCCCTGTTCGTCCCGTCGGCGACCACCGACGCCGACGGGCATGCCACGGTCGACGTCCCGCTGCCCGACAGCTTGACCCGCTACCGGGTCATGCTCGTCGCGGTCGCGGGGGACGCGCAGTTCGGATCGGCCGACACCAACATCACCGCAGCACTTCCCCTGACGGTCCGGCCGTCGGCCCCGCGGTTCCTCAACTTCGGCGACACGCTGGAACTTCCGGTGCTGCTGCAGAACCAGACCGACACGGCACTGACCACGGATGTCGTGCTCCAGGCGGGCAATCTCACCATCACCGGTCCGGCCGGCAAGCAGGTCAGGGTGCCGGCGCACGGACGGATCGAGGTGCACTTCCCGGTATCGGCCGACAAGGCCGGCACCGCGAAGTTCCGGGTCGCCGCGGTCAGTGGTGACGACGCGGACGCCGCGGTCGTGGAACTTCCGGTCTATATGCCGACCACCACCGAGACTTTCGCCTCCTACGGCGTTGTCAACGGCGGAAGGACGCTGCAGCAGCCGGTCAGCAAGCCGACCGGTGTGGTTCCGGCGTTCGGCGGTCTGCAGATCAGCACCTCGTCGACCGCGCTTGCCCAGCTCACCGACGCGGTCGGCTACCTTGCCGACTACGACTACGACAGCTCCGACGGTCTGGCCGGCCAGATCATCGCCATCGGCTCGCTCGACGATGTACTGCAGGCGTTCTCGGTGCCGGGCATCCCGTCACCAGAAGCGTTGAACGCGATGGTCGCCGCTGATGTCGACAAGCTGGTCGCCCTGCAGAACGACGACGGCGGGTTCCCGTACTGGAAGCACGGCGAGAAGTCGGATCCGTTCAACTCGATCCAGGCGACCCAGGCGCTGCTCGTCGCCAAGGCCCAGAAGCTCGATGTGCCGCGGGACACTCTCGACAGGGCGGACGAGTATCTACGGGTCATCAACAGCCACATTCCGTCGTCGACCAGCCAGACCACCAGGGACACCCTTCGCTCCTACGCGCTGAACGTCCGGATGGCCGCCGGCCACCGGGACTCCGCCGGCGCCGAAGCGCTGGTCGCCGGCAGAGGCAGCAAGCTGCCGTTGGATGCGGTGGCGTGGCTACTTCCGGTGGTGACCGACGGGGATGCTCGGGCCAGCCTGGAACGCATCGTGGGCAATGCCGCCGTCGACGACGCCGGCTCGGTGACATTCACCAACGAGGTCACTGACGACGCGTGGACGACCCTGCAGTCGGACCGGCGCACCGACGGGCTGATCCTGGACGCGTTGATCTCGGTGTCGCCGGACAGCGACCTGATCCCCAAGATCGTCTCGGGCCTGATGGCCGCGCAGACCGACGGGCGGTGGGACAACGTGCAGGAGAACGCGTTCATCCTGCTGGCGCTCCGGCACTACTACGACGCCTTCGAGAACGCCACGCCCGACTTCCTGGCCCAGATCTGGCTCGGCGACCGGTTCGCCGGCCAGCACGACTACCAAGGGCACACCACCGAGCGCGCCACCGTGGCGATCCCGACCGAGCAACTGCTGCAGGCCGGGGACACCGACGTGACGTTGCGCAACGACGGCACCGGCAGGCTCTACTACCGTCTCGGGCTGCAGACGGCCCCCGACGACCTGAAGCTCACGCCGCTGGACCGGGGATTCGTGGTGTCCCGCAGCTACTTCGGCGCCGACAACCCCGGTGACGTCACCCGTGACGCCGACGGGACCTGGCACATCAAGGCCGGCGCCAGGGTTCGGGTTCGGCTGGAGCTGGTCTCGCGCAGCGCGCAGAGCCATGTGGCGCTGGTCGATCCGCTGCCCGCCGGGCTGGAGATCCTCAACCCCGAGTTGGCCACCACCCCCAGGGATCTGGACCCGAAGGCCGGACAGTCCGATGACCCGGCCGCCGTCGAACCGACGAGCGACACCTGGTGGTACTCGACCTGGTACGACCACCAGAATCTGCGTGACGACCGCGCCGAGGCCTTCGCGAGTTGGCTCCAGGGCGGCGTCTACCAGTACAGCTACCTGGCCAGGGCGACCACCGACGGCACCTTCGTCGCGCCGCCCACCCGGGCCGAACAGATCTACGCCCCCGAGACCTTCGGCCGCGCAGGCTCCGACCGCGTGGTGATCGGCGGCTGAGATGGTCCGTGTCGGCGCTTCTGCGGGCATCGACCGACGGGCGCCCTGACCGGCCGCCCGCAGCACGTCGCGCATCCGCCGGCAGCGCAAGTTGTGTGCCGGCAGCGCGTCGCGCATCCCCCAACAGCGCAAGTTGTATGCCGGCAGCGCGTCGCGACGCGCGAGGGGCACGCAACTCGCGCTGTCGGTGGTGCGGACCCCCCGGCCAACAGCGCAAGTTGTATGCCGGCAGCGCGTCGCGACGCGCGAGGGGCACGCAACTCGCGCTGTCGGTGATGCGGACCGCCCCCGACAGCGCCTCCTGCACGATGTCCGTGCTGCCGGCCGGGCGATGACCCTGGCCCGGACCTACGCTGTCGACGTGATGACCATCGAGCAGGTCGCCGCGTTGGCCCTGGCGTTGCCGGAAGCCGCCGAGACCGAGAGATACGGCAGGCGTAGCTGGGCTGTCCGCGGCAAGGTGTTCGCCTGGGAGCGCGCGTTCAGCAAGGCCGACATCAAGCGGTTCGGATCCGCGACTCCGCCGGCCGGAACGATTCTGGCTGTCACCGTCGCGGACCTGAACGAGAAGGAAGCGATCCTCGCCGCGCAGTCCGACTCCTTTTTCACCATCCCGCACTTCGACGGATACGCCGCCGTTCTCGTCCAGCTCGACACCGTGGCGGAGCGCTCCCTCACGGAGGTGCTGGTCGACGGGTGGCTGGCCTGTGCGCCACCGGCCCTCGCCCAGCAGTACCTCGACGCGCGGGAGAGCTGACGCCGGGTCAGCCGGACCCCGGGGATCGCGCCGACAACCCCACCCGGGCAACTGTTTCAGGTCGAGGTGCCCTGTCGTCCGGTACTCGCGACCAACCATTGCGGCCCGGACCAGCGGTAGTCCGCCAGGCCCGTCGAGGGCTGGGTGACGGTCAGCCCCAGCTTTTCGTCATACGCGGGCAGAACGGTCGCGCCGCCGGTGTGCAGGTTGACCAGGATCGATCCGCTGACCAGCCACCCCTGGTCCGCGGTCAGCCCGCACGCCGCCCCGAGACTCGCCATAGGCAGCGCGATCGCCTTGTCGGTGTCGATCGTGTAGAGCACCAGTCCACTGGTGGTGGTGAGCACGGCCGTGCCGGTGTCGCCGACTCTGCAGTACAGGTAAGGATTGTTGGACGTCTCGTCGAGCTGGGCCGAGGCCTTGACGCCGCCGGATCCGTCCGCCTTCACCAGGAACGTGCCGTTCGCCCGGACCAGCAGCATCTTGCCGTCGGCGCTCCAGGCGATGGGCGAACCGGTGCGTGAAACCCTGGTCACCTTTCCCGAGCCCGCGCTCACCACGTAAATTCCGTCCGGCTGGAAGAACGCGTACTTCTTCCGGTCGGGCGAGGGAATCAGGCACTTGCCGTAGTGCTGGGTCATGCTGGTGACCACGCCGGAATCGACGTCATACACGGCGGTCCCCTGGGCGCCGACGCCGAAGTTCACCAACCCGTTGCAGGACGCGGTGAGCCGCCCCAACGGCGTGCCGAGCGACGCGGTCGGGATCTGCTTGACCCGGCCGTTCGGCAGCAATCGATACAGACCGCCCTTCCAGCTGTACACCGCCACCGGATTCCCGTTCGAGGCCAGTTCCTCGGAGATCTCACACGGCGCGTTGACCTCCGATTCTCCGTGCGTGGTACCGGACGGGACGATGGCGGCTATCAACAGTCCGCCCATGCCACACCCGACAAAGGCGCTCCCATCTGCAGTACTGCTGTACCCCACCTGATAGAGCAGCTGACCGGAGGCCTTCAGATCGACGGTTGCCCCGCCGATCCGGTGCACGTAGCTGGTGTTCTCGTCCTGGTACATCAGCAGCCTGTCGTCCTCGGACCATGAGGCGCGCTGGGGCGGCTGACTTCCCTGATACTCGGCGGTCTCGACCACCTTGCCGGTGGCGAGGGACTTGATCTGGAAGCTGCCCGGATCGATGCCGGTCGGCGCCAACTCGACGGCCACGTACTGCGCCAGCGGCGAGACAAAGGTCGGCGCCGGCGGGGTCGCGACCGCTTCGTAGCGGTAGACGCCGTTCGGATGCGCGACGAACGCGACCGGCAGGGCAGCCGGGGTGATCGTCCCGCTGCTCGTGGCGTAGGAGCCGCGGCCGACGATCATCGCCGGTGCCGCGGTGAACTCGGCCGGAACCACCGCGCCCCCAGCGGAACCCGAGGTCGGTGTGGAACCGGAGGTCGTGTCTGCCGTCTCCGTGGTGGGAACCGGTGTGTCGGTTCCGGATGTCGAGACCGTTGAGATCGACAGTGCCGTGCTGGTCGCTGATGTCGGCGTTTCGGACGACGTCGCGGATGACGATGTCGACGCGACGGTCGACGACGGCACCGACGGCTCGGCGGCGCTCGTCGTCGGCGTCGCCTGGGTCCCCGACGAGGTCCCCGGGCTGGACACCGCGAGCTGGGTGGCAGCGACCGGAGTGGACGGTGGGCTGGTGGTGCAGCCGGACACCATGACCGCGAGCACGACCCCCGCAGCGCTCCCGAGGAGCGCAGAAGACTTCCGACGCAGCGACATCACACCACCACCCAATGCTGGACGGGCCCGGCTGGAGACGAACCGTCCGGAGCGTACGCCGGGACTGTCCGATTCGCGGGGTTTCTCCCGATCCGTGATCGGCGACTCACACAGGGTGCCGACATCTTCGAAAGGGCGCTCGTCCGCGCCGGATCCCCAGCTCCGGGCTGCTCCGAACCCGACGGCGACCGTCGGCGTCACATTCCGGGTGAACACCATCGTGGTTGTGCAACCGATTGGTTGTGGGTATGGTCACCGTATGGCACCGGACGACGATGGACTCAGCGCAGTGTTCGCGGCTCTGGCGGACCCGACCCGGCGCGCCATCCTGGCTCGCCTGGCGGCCGGCAGTGCCACGGTGAAGGAGCTCGCCGAGCCGTTCGCCATGACGCAGCAGGCGATCTCCAAGCACGTCAAGGTGCTCGAGCACGCCCTGCTGATCTCACGCGGTCGCGCCGCGCAGTCCCGCCCCTGCGTGCTGGAGCCGATCCGACTCGCGGCGGCCGCCGACTGGATAGACGACCACCGGCAGATCTGGTCGGAGCGGCACGATCGACTCGGCCGGCACCTGACAGCCCTGCATGTGACGGTACGGCCGGACGGCGGGTCGAGACCGTGACCGGCACCGGCGAACTCACCTATCGCCGGGTGCACCACGGATCCCGCGAGTTGCTGTTCGACTGCATGACGAAACCGGAGCATCTCGCCCATTTCTGGGGTCCGGTCGGAACGACGACACCGGTCGAGGGCATCGTCGTCGACCTTCGGCCGGGCGGCGCCTTCCAGACCACGATGGTCAGCGACACCGACGGCAGCGCCTACACCATGCGGGCTGTCTACGTCGAGGTACGACGACCGGACCGGTTGGTATGGAAGGAGTCCGATGTCGAAGGCGGGATGCTGACCACGGTCACGTTCATCGAGCTGGCTGACGGGGACACCGAAGTGGTCACCCACCAGACGAATGTGCCGGCTGCGTACCTGGACGCCGCAGCCAGGTCCGGGTTCGCCACCAGCCTGGACCGCCTCGACGGGTACCTCGCCGATCTCAGAACGGTCCGCGACCGCGGGTAGCGGACGCCCACGGAGAACAAGACGGCCAGACGCCAACGCTGCTGGCGCCCGGGAGTTCCACCTCCCCGTATCACCCACCCGAAAGGAGTCGACCATGCCTGTTGTCACCTCGCCCGACGGCACCGAGATCGCCTACGAGAGTTCCGGTTCCGGTCCGGCCCTGGTGCTCGTCGACGGCGCGATGTGCTACCGGGGCGCCGGCCCGATGCGGCCGCTCGCCGCCCTGCTGCGAGCGAGCTTCACCGTCTTTGCCTACGACCGCCGCGGGCGCGGTGAAAGCTCGGATACACCGCCCTACGACGTGTCTCGAGAGGTCGAGGATCTGCAGGCCATCATCGGGCAAGCCGGCGGCGTTGTAGGTGCCTACGGCATGTCCTCCGGCGCCGCTCTGGTGCTCGCGACCGCAGCGGCCGGACCGGGCATCACCAGGGTGGCGCTCTACGAGCCGCCCTTCCTGGCCGAGATCGAGGACGGCCCGCGGACCAGGGAGTACAGCGCCGCTCTCGATGAACTGATCAGGGCCGGGCGACGCGGCGACGCTGTCGCGCTGTTCATGTCGCACGTCGGCATCCCGAGGGAGGCGGTCGCCGGGATGCGCAACGGGCCCGGCTGGGCCACTTTGGAGGCGATTGCACCGACGCTCGGATACGACGACCGGGTACTGGGCGACAGCCGGGTTCCGCGCGCCCGCACGGCGGCCATATCCGTTCCGGCGTTGGTGTTCTCGGGTGGCGCCAGCCCGCAGAATCTCCAACTCGCCGCCAAGGCCACCGCCGGGGCCCTGCCGGCCGGCGAGCACCGGACCCTCGATCACCAGACGCACGACGTCGCGCCGGAGGCTCTCGCGCCGGTGCTGATCGAGTTCTTCAGACAGTGACCACGATCAGCCGCGTCGCTCAGGAGCCGCTTTCGGCTCCTCCTCGGCGCGGTAGCCGTCCTGGGCGTCCTGCTCCTCTTCGATCTTCCGCTTCACCCGGCCGAGGCCCGGCACCGAACCGATCAACTCGTTGAGTTGCTTCGAAACGTCCAGCAGATCCCGGAGATCCGGGGCAACGGTCGCGAGAGTGTCCAGCACCGGCAGGATGTCGGCATCGAGCTTGTCCGCGATGGACGGTAGGGCGTCGATCAACTTGACGACGGCGTCCACTTCGTCGGGGCTGGTGGTCTCGGCGATCCTGGCCAGCAGCGGCTCCAGCTTCTGCAGGGTGGGCTGGAACGCGTCGAGCAGGGGTTCCGCCCTGGCGGTCAACGTTGCGGCACGGTCGACCACCGTCTCGGTACGGTCGATCACCGCATCCACTCTGGACTCGATCGCCTCGATGTGGTCAACCGCCAGGGTGGCCCGATGCTGGGTCTGCTCGACCTCCGCGACCACGATGCCGACCCGCCGCACGATCGACTCGACCTCGGTGAGCACGGCGGCCAGCCGCGGGACCATCGCGATGGTCCGCTCGAGTGCCTGGTAACCGTCCCCGGCGACCCGCAGGAGATCACCTGGTCCTGGGATCCGCATGCGGTGGCTCCGTTCCTCGGGTCAGCCGGAGAGGCCGTCGGTGGTGCAGCCCCGCCACGACTGTACGGGCGGTGCGGTCCACCGCGCGGTCCCGACCGGCGGCCGTCACGACGGTCAATCGTCCGACAGCTCCCGCGGCACCGCGATGACGTCGACCAGCGCCCCGTTGCGCCACACGGTGATCTCCGTGCGCCGGCCGATGGCTGCCGCCACCATCAGCTGCTGCAGCGCGGTGCTGGTCGCGACGTCGCGTCCGGCGACCGCGACCACCAGGTCACCGGGTCGGAGGCCGGCCCGGGCCGCCGGACTCGCGTCGACCACCTCGACCACTTTCAGGCCCGATGATCGGCCCAACCGGTCCACCAGCGCCGGCGGCAACGGTGCCCTGGCCCCGGCGATGCCGAGCCACGCCCGGCGCACCCGGCCGTCGGCGATCAGCGTCCGGATCAGGTCGCGGGTGGTCGTATTGATCGGCACCGCCAGGCCGACCCCGACCCCGGCCACGGCGGTGTTGACGCCGACCATCCGGCCCGCCGCGTCGGCGAGAACGCCGCCACTGTTGCCCGGATTGAGGGCGGCGTCGGTCTGGATCACCTCGTCCACCACCCGACCGGACCTGGTCGGCAGGGATCTACCCAACGCGGAGACGATCCCGGCCGTGACCGATCCGGCCAATCCCAACGGATTTCCGACGGCAACGACGAGCTGGCCCACCCGCAGCCGGGCCGCGTCGCCCAGCTCGACCGGCGCCGGGACCGGGCCGCGGGCGCGCAGCACAGCAAGGTCGGACAAGGGGTCCCGGCCGACCACATCGGCGTCCACCTCGGTGCCGTCGGCAAAGGCTGCCTCCACCCGATCGGCACCCTCCACCACGTGCGCGCTGGTGAGCAGCAGACCCTGGGCGTCGATCACCCCGGCGCTCCCGCCGCCGACCCCGCGACCCACCCGGACCCGGACGCTGGCCACGCTGGGCAGCACCCGTTCGGCCACCTGCACCACGATCGACGAGTACGCATCCAGCGCCGCACGTTCGTCAGGGACATCTGTCATGCATCGTGCAACGCTGCGCACGAGCGGCCGGTGCCGTTGTTCACCCACGGTGGACGGCGGTTCCGGCCCGTTGGCGCCGGGTACGGCAGAGGAAGCGCCACTCACTCGGAGGAACCATGAAACGCCATCTGCCGCTCACCGCCGCCGCGGTGACCGCGACCGCCGTCGTCGGCGGCATCGGCACCGACGTCAGGAGCCACTGGTACCAGGGACTGGCCAAGCCGACGTGGCAGCCGCCGGGACCCGTGTTCGGGCCGGCCTGGACCGCCCTCTACGGACTGATCGCCACCGCGTCCGCTCGCACCCTTGACCGGATGCCCGCGCCGGAGCGGCGCGCCTACGCGATCGCACTGGGCACCAACCTGGTTCTCAATACCGGCTGGACCTGGCTGTTCTTCACCGCGAAGCGGCCACGGGCGGCGCTGGCCGAGATCGTGCTGCTGGAGGCCTCCACGGTGGACCTGATCCGCCGTAGCGCCCGGCACGACGGGCTCTCCGCGGGTCTGCTGGCGCCGTATGCCGCATGGGTGGGATTCGCCACCGCGCTGACTGCGGCGATCGCCAGGAAGAACCCCGGGCGCTGACCGCTGGTCGGGACGGGCGGCCGACCGCACGAGCAGGCCGACGTTTCGGCCATGGCCACCACGGGCACCCCGAACTGGTCGACCCGCCGGGTCGAGGGAAGGAGATCAGCGTGATCGTCCTCGGACTCATCCTGCTGGTACTCGGATTCGTGCTCAGCGTGCCCATTCTCTGGACAATCGGGATCATCCTGATAGTCGTAGGTGCGATCTTCGCCATTCTGGGCGCCACCGGTCGCGCCATCGGCGGTCGCAAGCACTGGTACTGATCCACCCGCACCAGCCGCCCGGACACCCCTCGGACCGCGCGGGCACACTGGAGAGATGAGTCGTTCAACGGGCCGCACCGTGGCCGTCGTGACCACGGCGGCCACCGGCCTGCTCCTCCTTCCGTCACTGCTCCGCGCCGCACGGGGGGTGCCGCGTGCCATGGGGGCCAGGTCCCCGGTGATCCGGTCGTCCGCCGCTCGCTCTCCCCAGTACGACGGCGAGGTGTTCCAGAACCGGCTGCCGGGCAGTGTGATCACCCCCGCCGGCTCCTTCGGCATCGTCCGAGCGCTGGCCACCAGGGGTGACGGCGGCAAGCCGACCCGCCCGATCCCGCTGGCCGCCCCCGATCTCCCGGAGGTCGCGGCGGACCTCGCCGCGACCTGGTTCGGCCACGCCAGCGTGCTCATCGAGGTCGACGGGCACCGGGTGCTCGCCGACCCGGTGTGGAGCGAGCGGGTCTCGCCGTCGCCGACCGTCGGGCCGAAGCGGCTGCACCCGGTGCCCGTCGACCTCGCGGAGCTCCCGCCGCTGGACGCGATCGTCATCTCGCACGACCACTACGACCACCTCGACACCGAGACGGTCCGGCAACTTGTCGAGACCCAAAGGGCGCCGTTCCTGGTGCCGCTGGGCATCGGGGCCCACCTGCGCGGTTGGGGTGTGCCCGGTGACCGGATCATCGAGCTGGACTGGGACGAGGCGGCCGCGATCGGGCCGCTCACCATCACGTGCACCGAGGCCCGGCACTTCTCGGGCCGCGGGCTGACCCGCAACACGACGCTGTGGTCGTCCTGGGCCATTGCCGGACCACGACACCGGGTGTACTTCGGCGGAGACACCGGTTACACGCCGGCCTTCGCCGGCATCGGCGCCCGCTACGGGCCTTTCGATCTCACCCTGCTGCCGATCGGCGCCTACGGCGACCTGTGGCCCGACATCCACATGACCCCGGAGGAGGCGGTGGCCGCGCACGGCGATCTCGGCGGCCGGTTGCTGCTGCCGATCCACTGGGCGACCTTCGACCTCGCCTTCCACACCTGGGCGGAGCCCGTCCAACGGCTGCTCGCGGCCGCTGCCGCCCGCGGTGTCTCGGTGACGGTGCCGCGACCCGGCGGCCGGGTGGACGGCGACGAGCCGGCAGCCGACGAGCCCTGGTGGACCGCAGCGGTCTAGGGAAAGCCCCACCCCGGCACGGGGCCCACTCCCCCGATTCCGGACACAGTGATCAAAGACCGATGCTCCGGTGCCCGTTTTCTGGCACGCTGACGAACATGTGGCGTTGGGTGTGCACCATTCTGGTGGCGTTCCTGGCCGCATTCTGGCTGATCGGGATGGACCCCGCCGAGCCCGCCGACGCCGGTGACTCCGCGGCGGGCCGGGCGCTGACCGCCGTCACCCACGCCCACTTCAACGTGGCCGATCCCACCGCGTCGTTCCCGTCGAACTGGTTCGCTGTCATGGGCTACCGGCCGCAGACGGCGATCGGACCGCACGGAACCCCGATCCTGATCAAGCCCACCGGTGACTGCTCGTCGCCCAGCGGGCCCACCGAGTACAACTTCGACACCGTCTGCAAGGAACATGATCTGTCCTACGACGTTCTCCGGTACGCCGGGCTGATCGGCCACCCGTTGGCTCCGGCGGCGCGGCAGTCGGCGGATGCGATGTTCGACCGGGAACTGCACGCCCGCTGCGACCAGCAGCACCTCACCGGACTGAGTTACGCGGTGTGCCACACCTACGCCGAGACCTTCGCGGTGGTGGTGAAGATCAACTCCTGGCGTCAGGGTTACCGACCACCGGGCAAGGAGAATCCCTGGAAGTGGAGCGCGGTGCTGCTGCTCTCCGGCACGCTGGTCGCGGTACCGCTGGGCCTCGGCCGGCTGCGCCGGGTCGCGGCGACCTCACCCTGGCATCCGTCGACGCTGCTGCCGGCCGGGTACGTCCGGCGAGCGCCCGCACCAGATTCTTCGGACAGCCGACCGACCGCCGACGCGGTCGACGCCGACGTCTGACGTCCTGCGGTGTCGCCGGTCGGCGAGCCGATCAGTGGGTCAGGAGTTCTTGCCCGACAGCGTCACCCAGACGTCCCACGGCACCGCCCAGTCGAAGATGTCACCGTCGGAGGGCCCGAGTTGCACGTTTGTACCGGTCACCTCGACCGGGTCGCCGTAGATCGCGGAGTTGTAGTAGGCCTCCGCGTTGTCCAGGGACAGGTTGACGCAGCCGTGGCTGACGTTGGTGTTGCCCTGGTCGCCGACGGTGTTCGGGTTGGCATGGATGAACTCGCCGTTGTTGCTGATCCGGACCGCAAAGCGCTCGAGAACGTTGGTGTAGCCGTACTTCGGGTTCGACATCAGCTTCTTGTCGAACTTCTCGTTGACGACGTGCACGCCGGACCGGGTGGTGGTGTCCTCGTCGGTGCCGCGCCCGTAGGACGCCGGGTAGGTCGCCACGGTCACTCCGTTCTGCTGGACGACGAGCTCGTGCGAGTTGACGTCGGCCTTGACGACCTGGTTGCGGCCGATGGTGAAGTCACTGGTCAGGTCCTCGGCCCCGTAGGAACCGTCGGCGAACTCGAAGCCGTAGACGTCCGCCTCGACGTGCACCTTGGTGCCGGCCGGCCAGTAGTCCTTGGTGCGGTAGTCCAGCGCCCAGTTCCCCTCGTCGTGCTGCACCCAGGCCCAGGCCCCCTCGACCTTGGGCTCGGTGGTGATGGACACGAGCTTCTCGATGGCTGCCCGGTCCTTGGGTTCCACCGAGAACTCGACGATCACCGGCGCGGCGACGCCGACCGTCTTGCCATCACCGGGCGAGATGAAGGTGCGGACCGTCTTGGTCGGGGTGACCGTGTTGTAGGTGCCCTCGATCGGCACCGACTTGCCGTCGGTGCCGGTGGCGGTGCCGGACACGGTGTACTTCTTGCCGTAGCCGAGCACCTCGCCGAGCTTCCAGCTCTGCCCGTCGGCGGCGACCGCGCCCTCGACGACCTTGCCCTCGGGGTTCGTCAGCTCCAGCGTGTCGATCTTGCCCTGTTCGACGGTGATGGTGATCGGCGCGGACGGCGACAGACCCTTCGCGCCGAACGCCGGAACCGACACCACCTTCGCCACCGGCGCGGGCTCGGCCGAGGTGGTCGGGGTGGTGGAGATCACCGGGCTGCCGGACGTCCCGGGGTCAGCGGAGCTGCCTGCGGGAGCGGATCCGTCCGTCGGCGCCGTCGCCGGGTCCGACCCCGGCGAGGAACCGGCGGAAGCGGTGGTGGACAGGGTGACCACGACGGTCTCCGGAGTGGCCGAGCCGCCCGCGGTACACGCCGCGAGCAGCGACAACAGCCCTACCAGCGCCACCACAGGGGCCAACCGACGAGCTCGCTGCATCCCACATACCACCCTTGTCACAGGAAACCCCCGACCCGTCTGGCGACGGCCCGGGGGCATCGGTGCACAACCGATTTCTCGAGGATACCGGGGACAGCGGTGTGGTCGAGGTGAACGGAAGCGGTGAGCGGCGTTGAGCGGGTCAGCGGAACAGCCGGCGCACCACCAGGACGACCAGCAGCACGCCGACGCCGATCAGCGGGAACTTCACCTTCGGATCGGCGAGCGTCGACTGGACGCTGCGTTTGCCGTTCTCCACGATCCGCTTCGGGTTGGTGCGGATGGTGATCTCATCCACAGCCACCGCCAGCGCGTCGCGGGCGCGCTCGATCTCGGCCTGGATGGTTGTCGCGTCGCGAACCACGTCGCCTCCCGGTGGTCCGGGGCGGCGACGGGTGCCGCCCACGGATCACTACCCTAGCGGCATGGCCACCTCTGCCCTTGGTGTGGGCGATCGAGCTCCCGCGTTCTCACTGTCCGACGCAGACGGCACGCCCGTCGCGCTCGCCGACTTCGCCGGGAAGTCGGTGATCGTCTACTTCTACCCGGCCGCGCTGACCCCTGGCTGCACCACAGAGGCGTGCGATTTCACCGCTGCCCGGAGCGAACTGGACACCGCCGGCTACACGGTGATCGGGATCTCCCCCGATCCGCCCGCCAAGCTGGCCCAGTTCCGCAGCAAGGAGGCGCTCGACGTGGTGCTGCTGTCCGACCCGGACAACGCCGTCGGGCTGGCCTACGGTGCCTACGGCGAGAAGAAGCTCTACGGGAAGACGGTCACCGGCGTCATCCGGTCGACCTTCGTCATCGGCGCCGACGGTCGGGTCGAGCAGGCCTGGCGCAACGTCAAGGCGACCGGACACGTCGCCCGGGTGCTGTCCGAACTCGGCGTCGGCTGAGCCGGCCCTAGACTTCCCTTCGACGTCGGCCCACCGGCGTCCGGGGCCGTAGCCCAATTGGCAGAGGCACACGGTTTAGGTCCGTGCCAGTGAGGGTTCGAGTCCCTCCGGCCCCACGCGGGTGAGTTCCTCTTGAGCTGCGGGCGCCCGAGCCCAGCGCGTTCTGGGAACCGTGGGACGACGCCACTCCGATCAGTCCCGATCCCTCGACCACCCTTCTTCAAGCGGTTCCGAAGGTGATTCCGTACAGGACTGCATCGGCTCCGGATCGATAGCGCGGCAGACATCAGCGAAGGCAGCAGGTGTGAAGCCGGGCTACGGGGTCTACTCTCGCGCAGCAGGTGGCGGCCGGAGGTGTGTGCGATGTCTGTCCTCGATGTCACCATCACGACCAGCCTGCCGCCGGCGGAGGTGCTACGGATCCTGACCGATTTCGAAAACCGTAGGTCGGCGGCGTGGCGCGGTGTCGACGACCAGCATTTCGCAGTGCACGACGTCGGCGACGATTGGGCCGATGTCACCGAGGGCAACGCCTTCGCGTGGGAACGCGAGCGCTACCAGTGGGACGCGGCTGAGGGCACGGTGTCGGTCACCACGACCGACTCGAACCTCTGGGGGCCGGGCAGTGGTTGGCAGTATCGACTGCTGCCGACGAAGGACGGTTCCGAACTTCATGTGCGGGCAATCCGCAATCCGAAGAACCTGCGGGGCCGAGTCGTCGTCCTGTTGCTACGCCCATTCGGCAGGAAGCTCACGGCCGGCAACTTCTCGCGTGCGCTTGCTGCGGGCGCGTAGCCCTCCAGCCCCACGGGGAACGGTCCGGGTGCGCTCAGGGCGGTGGCTCGAGCTCACACCACACCGGTGAGCCTCGATCCTGGGTCCTGAGCCTCGATCCCCACCTTCGACGGCCCACCGCTGCGGGTCGGCCTGGATCGCGCCCGATTGTCCGGTCGGGTGCCTCAGCCGGTGACCATCCGGTGCACCAATCGCATCTTGTCCAGCACCGCGGGCGGCAGCACGAACGGATACAGGTCGGCGTGGCCCATCGATCGGTTGATCATGTTCAGCGACCAGGTCAGCGGCACCCAGAGCTCGATGATCCGCTCGAATCCCATCGGACCGGCCAGCGGCCGGTCGAGCGTGGCCCCGGCCGGAGCGAACGCGAAAGCTGCTGCGGTGTCGATGGTGTCGCGAATGTGCAGGTAGTGGGCGAACGTCTCGGCCCAGTCCTCAGCGGGGTGCATGGTGGCGTACGACGAAACATGACTGTTCTCCCACCCGGCCGGGGCACCGTCGCGGTAGTGCCGGTCGATCGCGGCCTGGTAGTCGAGATCCGGGTCGCCGAACAGCGCCTCGAACCCGCTGCGAGCCTTGCCGGTCTCGGCCAGCACGGTGAAGTAGTAGTGCCCGATCTCGTGCCGGAAATGTCCGAGCAGGGTGCGATACGGCTCGGCCATCGAGACTCGGAGCTGTTCGCGGTGCGCGTCGTCGCTCTCCGCGAGGTCGAGGGTGATCACGCCGTCGGCGTGGCCGGTGATCACCGGCCCCCTGGCGCTGGAGAGCAGGTCGAAACACAGTCCAGCCGTCGGGTCGACTTCCCGGCCGGTGATCGGCAAGCCCAGCTCGATCAGCTCCACGATCAGCCGGCGCTTGGCTGTCTCGGCTGCTGCAAAGCCGACCAGTCCCTCCTGGTCGCTGTCCGAGGGGCGCGTCCTGGTCAGTCGGCAGGAACGGCACAGGCTGCCGAAGCCGCGTGCGGTCAGCCAGTTGCACGAGGCCACCCCCAGGTTGGCGCACATCCGCAGGCCGGTCTCACCGACGGCCATACCGTCCGAGCCGACCAGGGCGAAGTCCAGGATCTCCGGGTCGAACCCGATGTTGAACCCACAGCGCAGACACACCGAGTTCTCGAACGCCAGTCCTTGGCCGCAGTGCGGGCATCTGAAATCGCGCATGGCTCCCCCTCGTCGACGCTGTCGCGATTCAGGGTGCCCTGCCTGTCGCAGGCTGACGCTCCCGGCTGCTTGTCCGGGGGTGTGAGACCGGTCATCACGGCCGGCTCGCCGCCCTGTCGGCCGACCAGGCGACATCCCGACTGAGCCGCGCCGATCGGGGCACTATCCCGGCAACGCCGTACGCCGGGCCCGCACCGCGGCACGCCGGGCACCACGCACGAATGTGCCGCACCCGGCGGTTCGCGCACCGTAGGGTGCCGGACGAGAGCTGCACCTCACCGAAGGGATGGGCATGAGCGGACCGGACCGACCGAACACCCCTGATCCGTGGGCCGGTGAGCCACCAGTGAACACCGGCAATCCGAGCACCGCCGACGACGGGGACACCACCCAGGTGGTCCGGGCGGAGGACATCCGCCCGGCGGACGCGAACTCGTCCGAGCCTGCCGCCGAGGCGGCACCGACCTACGAAGCCGCGCCCACCTACGAACCGCCGCCCACCTATGAGGTCGCACCGGCAGACCAGCCGACTCCCGGGTACCAGGCGGACCGACCCTACGACCCGCCACCGGCACCCGTCGCCGCATCCGGCCCGGCCGAACCGGCACCCTCCGTCGAGCCGGCTCCGCTGCCCGATGCCGGGGCTGCCACCGACCCGGCACCCGCGCCGGAGGCCGGTCGCTCCTATGAATCGCCACCAGCTGCTGCCGCGGCAGCGGCAGAACCGGCGCGGGAGCCTGCGGCTTCGGCTGCCGAGCCTGCGCCGTACCGGGCGGCGCCCGACCCGGACGTGACGGCCGTCTACAGCTCGCCACCGGCCACGGAGCAGAACCGAGCAGGCGAGGCTACCGTCGCCGGTGCCACCGCCTACCAGACCTACCGCGCCGAAGAACCACGGCCGTCGGAGAACCCCGCCTACGCACCATCGTCGGGGCCGCAGCAGACCAGCTACTCCTACCAGGAACCGCCCTACGGCTATGCCGCTACCGCCGGCCGTCGCCCCCGTGTTCGTCGAACCACCGCCGAGACAACGGGTTGTGCTGCCCAAGCCGGCGCCGCGGATCGGAACCAACCTGGTCGCCGGCCTGGTCGGTCTGGTGCTGTCGTTCGGTGGGCTGTCGCTGCTGATCTTCGCCCTGCCCAACGATTCGTTGACCCCGACCGCGAACAAGATCTTCCAGATCCTGGTGATCCTGATCATGGTGCTCCCCGCCCTCTTGATCGCCTGGGCACCGCTGGCCGCGTTGGTGCCGGGTGTGCTGCTCACTGCGCTCAGCCTGTGGCTGCTGCTGTTCGACAACGCCAGCGGGCAACTCCAGGACGCGTTCGGACAACACGCCTGGCTGGACGCCCTGCGGAGCTACATCGCGTCGTACTTCGGGCTGGCGGCCGGTCTCGCCCTGCTGTTCGCCGGCATCGCCGCGATCATGATCCGGCGGCAGACCCGCCGCACCATTCAGGACGCCTTCGACGCCGAGCAGGCCTCGTCCGACATGCGGCCGGTGCTCGACCGCCGCTGACCACCGAGCTGTGGATGATGCCCGGACCGGCCCGCAGGGCGCGGCCGCCTCACCGGCGAGGCCCGGCCCTCACGCGTGCAGGGCCGCCCGGAGATCGGGCAGCATCGCGGCGATCGCCCGGCCGCGGTGCGACAGCACATCCTTCTCGGCCGGGTCCAGCTCGGCGCTCGAGCGGCCGTCGCCGGCTGCGTCACTCTCGGCGGGGACGAACAGCGGGTCGTAGCCGAACCCCGCCGATCCGGCCGGTGCCCGGAGCAATCGACCGCGCCAGTGCCCGTGCACCACGATCGGCGGCCGCCCCGGGACCACGAGCGCGAGCGCGCAGACGAACTCGGCGCCACGCCGGCCGTCCGGCACGTCGGAGATCTGGCCGAGCAGCAGAGCATTGTTCGCCGGATCGTCGCCGTGCCTACCTGACCAGCGGGCGGACAGGACCCCGGGCATCCCGTTGAGGGCGTCGACGGCCAGCCCGGAGTCGTCAGCCAGAGCGATCTCGCCGGTCTCCCGCGCCGCCTGCTCGGCTTTGGCCACCGCGTTCTCCGCGAAGGTGGCACCCGTCTCAGGCTCCTCCGGAATGTCCGGCACGTCGTTCAGCCCGAGAACGGTGACCTGGTCGCCGAGAATCCGGCGCAGTTCGGCCAGCTTCTTGGCGTTGCGGGTGGCCAGGAGTACCCGGCTCACGTACCGATCTCCTTGGGATACGGCGCGACCAGTGCCTCCTGCTGCAGCCGGGTCAGGGTGGCGATGCCGACCATGGCGGTGTCGAGCATGGCGTCCAGGGTGGTGCGGGAGAACGTCGCACCTTCGGCGGTGCCCTGCACCTCGACCAGGGTGCCGGTCTCGGTGGCGACGATGTTCATGTCGACCTCGGCCCTCGCGTCCTCCTCGTAGGGCAGGTCCAGCCGGACCTTGCCGCCCACCACCCCGACCGAGATCGCAGCGACCTGGCAGGACAACGGCTGCGGGTCGGCCAAGGCCTTGGTCGCGCGGAGGTAGTGCACCGCGTCGGCCAGCGCGACATACGCGCCGGTGATCGCCGCTGTCCTGGTGCCGCCGTCGGCCTGCAGCACGTCGCAGTCGATCGCGATCGTGTTCTCACCCAGTGCCGCGAGGTCGATGCAGGCGCGCAACGAGCGCCCGATCAACCGGGAGATCTCGTGGGTCCGACCGCCGATCCGGCCCTTCACCGATTCACGGTCGTTGCGGTCGTGGGTCGACGACGGCAGCATCGCGTACTCGGCGGTCAGCCAGCCGAGGCCGGATCCCTTGCGCCAGCGCGGCACCCCCCGTGTGACGGAGGCCGCACACAACACCTTGGTACTGCCGAACTCCACGAGCACCGAACCTGCAGGGTGGGCCTGGAAGCCGCGGGTGAACGTCACCGGACGCAGTTCGTCGTCGGCCCGGCCATCTGATCTCAGCATGACGGTCAGGCTAGTGGTGGGCTTGGGTCCGGTCCGGCGCGGGCCGCTGGTCCGGCCGGCTCATCCGGTGAACGACAGGAACTCGTCCGGAGGCTGGCACTGGCAGGTGCACTCCTGCACACACAGCTCGATGCAGTCGTCCACGCACCCACATGGCTCCTCGTACCAGGGCTTCTGCGCCGGTCGAGCCACCCTGGACCTCGGCTCACGCACCGGCTTGTCGGCCGCACTCGGGTGGTCCTGCGGCCGCTGCTCACCCGGGTGCAGCCAATCCCTGCGGGTCCGTTGCTCGAAGATCAGCACTGGCAGCGGGCGGGTGCGCGACCTGCCGTAGTCCCAATGCGACACCGGACGCCGGGGCCACCGGGCGTCCAGATGGGCCGGATAGCGCCGACCGGCGTTGTCTCGCACCGCATCCGGTCGCATCGGTATGACGTCCTCGCCGGCATCGTCCACCACCAGCAGGCGCAGGCCGGCGAGCTTCAGGATCGCCTGAAGCTGGCCGACGGACAGGTCGTCCCCGCACTCGGCCCTGCCGATGGCGGTCTTGGCGATACCGACCCGCCGGGCCAGGCCGCGTTGACTCAGGTCCAGCGTCCGGCGTACCCGTCGGACCAGCCCACCCACCTCGAGACTTTCGTCATCCCCCATGGCCCGAGAGGTTCGCACGACCCACCGACAATGCGCCGTCTGCCCCGGTCCAGGCTGGAGCTCGGCGGGGTGGTGCTGTCACGCAACTAAGGCACTGCCCCACCCCCGGGGCAGTGCCCGCCGTGGCCCAGATGTGGGGCAGTGCCAACCGTGCCCCAGATGTAGGGCAGCGCCCACCTTGCCCCAGATGTGGGGCAGCGCCCACCTTGCCCCAGATGTGGGGCAGCGCCCACCTTGCCCCAGATGTGGGGCAAGGTCATAGCGAGTCGCGCACCACCCCGATCGGCCGGCGGCGATCGGGCGGGAGAGCCGGACCCGGCCGGGCTCAGGCGGGGACGGCGAGTCCGGCAACGGCGGCGATCTCGGGGCCGAGGAAGCGGCGGCCGAGGCGGGCGAAGGGTTCCGGATCGCCGGTGGCCATGAACTCGTGGGCGAGCGGGGTCGAAGGATCCCGTTCGCCGGCGAGCAGGTCCATCTCGGTCAGACCCCGGTAGACCTCCTTGGCCGTCTCTTCGGCGCTGGACACCAGGGTCACCTCGTTGCCCATCACCAGCGAGAGCACCCCGGTCAGCAGCGGGTAGTGGGTGCAGCCGAGAACCAGGGTGTCCAGACCGGTGCGCTGCAGCGGTCCGAGGTAGGCCTGAGCGAGGCCGACCACCTGGCGCCCGGAGGTGATGCCGCGTTCCACGAAGTCCACGAACGACGGGCACGCGACGGCGTGCACGCGGATGTCCGGTGCCGTCGAAAAGGCGTCCTGGTACGCGCCTGACGCGATGGTCGCGGACGTACCGATCACCCCGACGTCGCCGGTGCGGGTGGCCGCGACCGCGCGGCGGACCGCCGGACGGATCACCTCCACCACCGGCACCGGGTACCGCTCCCGGGCATCCGCGAGACAGGCCGCCGAGGCCGTGTTGCAGGCGATCACCAACATTTTCACGCCGCTGTCGACCAGTCGGTCGCCGATCGCCAGCGCATGTCTCCGCACCTCGGCGATCGGCAGCGGGCCGTAGGGACCGTTCGCGGTGTCGCCGACGTAGCGGACCTGCTCCCCAGGAAGTTGATCGATGATCGCCCTGGCCACGGTGAGGCCACCGACACCCGAGTCGAAGATGCCGATGGGTGCGTCGTTCACACTGCCAACGGTACCGGCGCGCCGACCGACCGCCGATGCGGACGCGAAGCCGGAACCGGGAAAGCGCTGCTCAGGCGCCCAGCGCGGGGGCTTCCTTCTTCCGGGCGCGGGCCGGCCCGTCCGCCCGGGCCACCAGGAATGCCGCCAGCACACCGCCGATGGCGCCGAAGAGGTGGCCCTGCCAGGACACCGCCGTGTCGCCGGTGAGGTCGGTGAAGGCGGTCTGCACGATGCCGGTCCAGAAGATCCCGCCCCACAGCACCAACAGCAGCAGCCCGACCGCGATCTGGCCCCAGTTGCGGGTGAAGACACCCCGCGCGACCAGATACGCCAGCCAGCCGAAGACCAGTCCGGAGGCCCCGACGGTCAGCGTGTTCGACGGCCCGAAGAGCCACACCCCGAGACCACCGACCAGCCACACCATGATCGTCACTGCCACGAACTGCCGGACCCCACCGACGAACAACAGCAGCCCGAAGATCAGGAACGGCACCAGGTTCGCCAGCAGATGCGCCCAGGACGTGTGGATCAGCGGCGCGAACAGCACGCCGGTAAGACCACCGAGGTCCCGGGACTCGATGCCATAGCGGACCAGTCCGGGGTTGGTCGCCGACATCATCAACGAGTTGACGACCTGGATGATCACCATGACGGCGGCCAGTCCGCCGACGGTGATCAGGGCCGGGCGGATCTGCGCGGGAAGCAGCGCACGATCCTTCTTGACCGGCTGAGACGATCCGGGTTGCGACGGCATCGGCAGGCTCATGGCTCCAGGTTAAGCGGACCCGGCCGCGGGTGGGGTCGGGGTAAACCCCGATTTCGCACGGGTGCCGGACGCCCGCGGAGGACCACAGCGACCGCTCGACAGCGAGGACGGCCCCGACATCGAGACGATCAGTTCTGCAGTGCCTTGACGGTGGCGACCGCCGCCCCGATCCGGGCCGCCGTGGAAGCATCGCCCTGTTCCGCCTCCCACAGAGCGTTGAGCACCTCGCGCACGATGCTCCAGGCCCTGGCGCGATCCTCGTCGATGCCGGCAGCGGCGCAGATGATCTCCAGACGCCCCCGAAGGTGCGACCGCGTGTCGCGGGAGGCCAATGCCTCGTCCCACCGGTTCCACAGGGCGGGGGCGACGGCGAACGCGGGCTCGGCGGCCATCGGCTTCGGATCGATCGCCAGCCACGGCTCCCTGATGCCGTGCAGCACGTTTTCGTAGTGCAGGTCGGTATGCACCAGCCGGGCGTCCACTGCCGGATCGGTGCAGAGGTCGAGGGCCAGACCGCGGGCCTGGTCGAGGAACCTGCGCGGCAACACCGCTGGGGCGACGCGGAACTTCTCGGCGATCCGGACCGCATGATCGGACAGCCGCCCCAGTTGCGCGGGGGCCGGCCGATCGAGCTCGGCAAGCAGTGTCCCGATCACCTCACACGCTTCGTCGATCGGCTCGGCGGACAGATCCCGGCCGGAATCCAGTCGTTCCAGCAGCAGCGCCCATCGGGTGGGATCGGCGGCGAGCAGTCGCACCGCACCACGGCCGCCCCAGTAGCGCAGGGCCAGGTGCTCGTGTTCCGCCTCCGGATGCGGCCAGCTGAGCTTGAGCACCGCCGACCCGAGCGGCGAGGCCACCGGCACCACCAACCCGGCCACCCCGTGCCGGGAGTCGCCGTCGACCCGCAGGTCCCACCGGTCGAGCAGGTCGGCGATCAGCCCGGGCAGCCCGTCCAACCAGTCACTGCCGGACTCGAAACCCTCGGCGGGCCGGTCGCGCAGCATCGACGCGAACGACGTCGGGATCAGCTCGGTCACGCCCAGAGCTGGCCTTCGAGACCCTCGGCGGCCACGGCGTCGTCACCGGCGCCGTAGATCCCGGTCGACAGGTACTTCCAGCCCGCATCGGCCACCACGAAAGCGATGTCGGCGGCGCGGCCTTCTCGGACGGCCCGGGCGGCGATCCCGAGCGCCGCGTGCAGCACCGCACCGGTCGAGATGCCCACGAACAGCCCCTCCACCTCGAGCAGCTCCCGGGTACGCCGCACCGCGTCCTCCGGGCCGACCGAGAACCGGCTGCTCAGCACCTTCTCGTCGTAGAGCTCCGGGACGAACCCCTCATCCAGGTTCCGCAGCCCGTAGACCAGCTCCCCGTACCGCGGCTCGGCCGCCACGATGGCGATCCCCGGCACCTTCTCCCGCAGGTAGCGGCCGACCCCCATCAGGGTGCCGGTGGTGCCCAGCCCGGCCACGAAATGCGTGATGGTCGGCAGGTCGGCCAGCAGCTCGGGACCGGTGCCCTCGTAGTGCGCGCGGGCGTTCTCGTCGTTCCCGTACTGGTAGAGCATCACCCAGTCCGGGTGGTCGGCGGCCAGCTCCTTGGCTCGCGCCACCGAGGCATTGGAGCCGCCCGTGGCGGGCGAGGCGATGATCTGCGCTCCGTAGGCCCGCAGCAACAGCCGGCGCTCCTCCGAGGTGTTCTCCGGCATCACACAGATCAGCCGGTAGCCCTTGATCCGGCAGACCATCGCCAACGAGATGCCCGTGTTCCCGCTCGTCGGTTCGATGACGGTGCAGCCGGGCCGGAGCCGGCCATCCGCCTCGGCCGCCGCGACCATCGCCAGGGCAGGGCGGTCCTTGATCGAACCGGTGGGATTGCGGTCCTCGAGTTTCGCCCAGATGCGTACGTCCGCCGACGGCGACAGCCGGGGCAGACCGACCAGCGGGGTCCCACCGACCGCGTCGATCAGCGACTCGTACCGCGTCACGGCGCGTTCAGCCTCCGGCGACCGGTGCCGAATTGTCGCCTCCGGCGACCGGTGCCGAATTGTCGCCTCCGGCGACCGGTGCCGAATTGTCGCCTCCGGCGACGGCCGGCAGGATGGTGACCTGGTCGCCGTCGGACAACGCCGTGTCCAGCCCGCCGGTGAACCGGACGTCCTCGTCGTTGACGTAGATGTTCACGAACCGGTGCAGCGCACCGTCCTTGATCAGCCGGTCGCCGAGACCCGTGTAGCGGCCGTCCAGATCGGTGATCAGTTCCGACAGCGTGGAACCCGCTGCAGTGACAGACTTCTCACCCTTGGTCACCGGGCGCAGGATGGTCGGAACCGAAACGGTGATGCTCATATCTTCTCCTCGGGGGCGGGGACGATCTCGATCTCTTCTTCGGTGACGACGCCCTCGACGATCCGGAACGAACGGAACTCGTGGCTCACCGGTTCTCGGGTGGACACCAGGACGTAGTGCGCCTGGGGCTCACCCGCATAGGCGATGTCGGTGCGGCTCGGGTAGGCCTCGGTACCGGTGTGCGAGTGGTAGACGACCGCCACCTCCTCGTCCAGCCGGTCCAGGTCCCGGTACAACGCGAGTTGCTCCGCCGAGTCGAAGCGGTAGAACGTCGGTGAGCGTTCGGCGTTGATCATCGGGATCAGCCGGGTCGGGGTGTCCGCGCCCGCCGGGCCGGCGATGATCCCGCACGCCTCGTCCGGATGGTCGGCCCTGGCGTGCGCGACGATGGCGTCGACCATCTCCTCGGGGATGCGCAGCACAGCTATCAGCCTATCGGTGGCGCGAGCGTGCTCGCGGTCACCCCATCAGGGCTGTGACCAGCGAATCCTGCACGGCCGAGAGCCAGCGGTAGGTGGCGAACATGGCGGCCGGCTGGCCTTCGGGGTCCTCGGCGACCTCGGGCGGCAGCTCGTCATCGGTGATGTCCAGGCGCACCCCGAGGGCCAGCCGGACGTCGTTGAGCGCTGCCAGCCAGGCCTGGGCGGTGTCCTCGTCGAGGCGGACCGTGCCGCCGCCCCGGGGCAGCGTGTCGAGCAGCATCACCGCATTGGCATCCTTCGCGGTGATCAGGTCCGGCTCCCGCAGCACCCGCAGGCCGGCCGAGAGCTCCGGATCGGTCGCGTGGAAGTCCGGCAGCAGACGAGCCACCGCCGGATCGGCCGGCGGCGCAGAAGGGCCCACCGCCATCCCGGTGATCCTGGTCAACGGGTCGGTGGAGGCATCCAGTCGGCGGGTGGCCAGCATCTGTCGGACCTGGTCGACCAGGTCGGCGATCAGCGAGGCCTCGACCGGCTCGAAGGTCGCGCTGATCCGTCCCATCCGCCGGGCGAAAGGCCGCACGCGTCAGCGGTCCTCGGCCATGGTCGCCCAGAGACCGGCGCCCTGCAGCTTGGCCACGTCGGCCTCCATCTGCTCCCGGGTGCCGGACGAGACGGTGGCCCGACCCCGGTGGTGCACGTCGAGCATCAGCTTCTCGGCGCGGGGCTTGGGGTGTCCCAGGAGCTTCTGGAACATGTAGGTGACGTACGACATCAGATTCACCGGGTCGTTCCAGACGATGGTCACCCACGGAACGTCGGCGGCGCCCGCCTCGTCCGTGGCGACGAGTTCTTCGGTGAGGGGGGCACTGCTGGTCACCCCTCCAGTGTGGCACGCGAGCACCGGAGCGCCGAGCCGCCGGTGCCCACCCTTAGGCTCCGGTGATGGACGCACCGGCCGGCGGACGATCGACCGCCCTGCTCACCGATCAGTACGAGCTCACCATGCTCCAGGCGGCTCTGTCCGACGGGACGGCCGCGCGGCAGTGCACCTTCGAGGTCTTCGGCCGGCGCCTGCCCAACGGTCGTCGATACGGCGTGGTGGCCGGCACCGGTCGGCTGCTGGACGCGCTGGAGCACTTCACCTTCGGCGATGCAGAACTCGCCCGGCTGGAGCCGGTGCTGGACGCAGCGACCCTCGAGCACCTCCGCGGGTACGTCTTCGACGGCGACGTGGACGGGTACCCCGAGGGGGAGCTCTACTTCCCGGGATCGCCGGTGCTCTCGGTCCGCGGCAGCTTCGCCGGCGCGGTGATCCTGGAGACGCTGGCCCTCTCGATCCTCAATCACGACTGCGCCATCGCCTCCGCGGCGTCCCGGATGGCAGCAGCCGCCGGCGACCGCACGCTCATCGAGATGGGCTCCCGTCGAGCGCACGAGGAGGCCGCCGTCGCCTCCGCCCGGGCGGCGTACCTGGCCGGTTTCGCCGCGACGTCCAACCTCGAGGCCGGCCGCCGGTACGGCGTCCCGACGGCAGGCACAGCCGCGCACGCGTTCACCCTGCTGCACGACTCGGAGCGGGCCGCGTTCGCCGCTCAGGTGGCCTCCCTCGGAGTGGGCACCACCCTGCTCGTCGACACCTATGACATCACCCGGGGTATCGCCACCGCCGTCGAGGTGGCCGGTCCGGAACTCGGGGCCATCCGGATCGACTCCGGCGACCTCGGAGTGCTGGCCAGGGCCGCCCGGGAGCAACTCGACGCGCTGGGGGCGACCAGCACCAGGATCGTGCTCTCCGGTGATCTGGACGAGTACGCGATCGCCGCGCTCCGCGCGGAGCCGGTCGACGTGTACGGGGTCGGTACCTCGGTCGTCACCGGGTCGGGGGCACCGACCGCCGGCATGGTCTACAAACTCGTCGACGTCGAGGGCCGGCCGGTGGAGAAGCGCAGCGAGAACAAGGCCTCCCACGGCGGCAGCAAGTCCGCGGTCCGCCGGCACCGGGCCACGGGTACCGCCACCGAGGAACTGGTGCACCTCGCCGACCGCCTCCCCGATCTCGGACCGGACGACCGGGTGCTGCCGATCCCGTTGATGCGCAACGGGTCCCGGGTCGACGGGCTGCCCAGCCTGACCGAGTCGCGGGCACACCTGGCGGCCGCCCGGATCACCCTGCCCTGGGAGGGGCTCAAGCTCTCCGCCGGCGACCCGGCGATTCCCACCCGCATGCAGATCCCCGGCCACTGATCGCCACGCCCCCTGTCCGAGCCCGAGCGACGGAGACCCGATGACCCAGACCTACGCCCCCTCGAGCGCACTGATCGTGGTGGACATGCAGCACGACTTCGCCGACCCGTCCGGGTCGCTGTACGTCAGCGGCGGCGAGGACACGGTCGCCCCGATCGCCGCCGAGATCGCGGCTGCGGTCGCGGCCGGTGCCACCGTGGTGCACACGCAGGACTGGCATCCGGAGCACACGCCGCATTTCGCCCGGGACGGCGGGATCTGGCCCGTGCACTGCGTTGTCGACACCCCCGGCGCGGCGCTGGTTCCGGAGCTCCCGGTGGCGGGTCCCGTGGTGCGCAAGGGTTCAGGGCCGGAGGACGGCTACTCCGGCTTCTCCGTGCTGGATCTGACCACCGGGACCACCAGGGGCACCGAACTGTCGGTGATCCTGGACGAGAACGGAATCATGGACGTGGTGGTGGTCGGACTGGCCGGTGACTGGTGCGTGAAGGCCACCGCCATCGACGGCGTCCGGCTCGGCTACGGCGTCACCGTGCCGTTGTCGCTCACCCGATTCGTCGAACTGCACGACGGTGACGGCGAGCGGGCAGTGGCCGAGATGCGGGACGCCGGCGTGACGGTGGTCGACTGACCGAGCGCTCCGTCAGCGCGCCAGGGTGGCCATCCGGGCGGCCAACGCGATGAACACGGTGCCGGACGTTCGGTCCAGCGTCGCCCTGACCTTGCGGCGGGCGAAGAACGCCCTGGCCCTGGATGCACTGGTGGCCAGTACCAGGAAGTAGGCGGTGTCGACGGCCACGGTCAATGCCGCCAGGAGCGCCGTCGCGGCCACCACGTTGACCCCGGACGGGATGAACTGCGGAAAGAACGCCAGGCAGAACACCATCAGTTTCGGGTTGGCCAGGTTGGTCAGCGCACCCACTCCGAACCCGCGCCAGGCGTTCGGCACTTCCTGGGTGGCGACCGTGTCATCGGCGTACCGGAAACTGGCCCGCCAGGCCTGGATTCCCAACCCGCACAGCACCACGGCGCCGACCAGCTTCAACGCGGTGAAGGCGGCCGGGGATGCGGCGACCACCCCCGCCACCCCGACCGCTGAGAGCAGTGCCCAGGCGTAGGCACCGACCTCGGTCCCGGCGATGATCGGCAGGGTGCGCGCCGTACCGTTCCGCGCCGACTGCCGGATCACCAGCGCCGTCGCCGGACCCGGGGTCAGCGACAGCACGACCGTCGCCAGCAGAAACGGACCGATCACCGACCAGTGCAGCATGCGGCCAGCTTCGCAGGATCAGGATGATCCGGGCAAACCGTTACCTCGGCCACGGCCCAGCCGCTCACCCAAGCCTGACCCGGCCGCAGCCGTCAGTTCCGGACTGCAGGTCGGGCCGGGCTCGCCGACCACCCGCGCCATCGTTTCACCATCGCGGCGACCACCACCCCGGTCGGCGGCACCGCCTGGTACTGCGGGTACTTGGCCACCAGCGCGGCGATCGCCGCGTCCCGGTGGCTGCCGTCGTCGAGGACAAGGGCCGCCGCATCGGCGCGCACCCACCACAGCGCAGCCCAATCCTCGTCGTACCCGTCGGCCAGGAACGCCACCCGCGGTTCCGCGGCGATGTTGGCGAGCCGGGCCAGTGCGGCCGACCGCTTCGGCTTGTGGTCAACGGCGAACACGATGGTGCCGTCGACGACGGCGGTGGTGACGGGTACCAGGTGCGGGGCGCCGTCCGGTCGGACCGTGGCCAACCGGGCGACCCGGGCCAGGCCGAACCGTTGCGCACACTCGTCGTCGTCCATCCCCGCATCATGACAGCGGTCCTGGTGCGGCGGCATCGTCGTCGCTGGTCCGGGGCGGCGACATCGTCGTCGCTGGTCCCGCGGTGGCCCGGTACCACCCGCTCCGGGCGGACCCCGACCTGCTCCCCCACAATGACGGGCATGCGGACGGCTCCCGGACAGGTGCACGCGATCGCCGACGAGGTGCTGGCCGGAGAGCCGTCGCCGGCCAGGCGCAGCTTCGCGCTCCGGCTCGATCGTTGGTGGCCGGATCTGTCGTCCGCGTTGGCCGAGGTCTACGGCGATCGCGCGGACGCCCTGGCCGAACGGCTGGTCCGGGCCGCTGCGCAGGCGTTCCGGGACCGCGACGACGACCTGCGCGAGCTCGACGAACGACGATTGCTGGAACCGGACTGGTTCCAGCATCCGCGGATGCTCGGCTATGCCGCCTACACCGACCGGTTCGCCACCGATCTGGCCGGGGTGGGCGCCCGTCTGGACTACCTGACCGAACTGGGCGTCACCTACCTGCACCTGATGCCGCTGCTGCAACCGCGGGACGGCGACAACGACGGCGGGTACGCGGTGGCCGACTACCGAACGGTGCGGCCCGATCTGGGGACGTTCGACGACCTGCGCACCCTCGCTGCGACGCTGCGACGCGCCGGTATCAGCCTGGTCGTCGACCTGGTGCTGAACCACGTGGCCCGCGAGCACGCCTGGGCGGAGCGGGCCAGGGCCGGCGAGCAGAGATACCGCGACTACTTCCGGATCTACCCGGACCGCGCCGAGCCCGACGCATTCGAGCGCACCCTTCCCGAGGTGTTCCCGGACTTCGCGCCCGGCAACTTCACCTGGGACGACGGGGTCGCCGGTTGGGTATGGACGACCTTCAACTCCTGGCAGTGGGACGTCAACTGGGCCAATCCGGATGTGGTCGCCGAGTACGCCGAGATCGTGCTGTTCCTCGCCAACTCCGGTGTCGAGGTGCTCCGGCTGGACGCCATCGCCTTCCTGTGGAAGCGGCTCGGCACCAACTGCCAGAACCAACCTGAGGTGCACGCGATCACTCAGGCACTCCGTGCTGTCACCCGGATCGCCTGTCCGGCAGTGGTTTTCAAGGCCGAGGCCATCGTGGCGCCGCACGACCTGGTCCAGTACCTGGGTCAGCGCAGGCACCACGGCAAGGTGAGCGACATCGCCTACCACAACAGCCTGATGGTGCAGATCTGGTCGACGCTGGCCACCGGTGATGTCACCCTCACCGCCAGGGCACTGGCCGCGCTGCCGCCGAAACCGCCGACGGCGGCGTGGGTCACCTATCTGCGCTGCCACGACGACATCGGCTGGGCGATCGACGACGGCGACGCCGCAGCGGTCGGACTCTCGGGGCCGGGGCACCGCAACTTCCTGTCCGACTGGTACTCCGGTCAGTTCCCGGGAACCCCGGCCCGTGGCCTGGTGTTCCAGCACAATCCGGCGACCGGGGACCGACGGATCAGTGGGACGTCCGCGTCGTTGGCGGGTCTGGTCTCCGCCGGGGACGACCACTCGGCCGCGCGCCGCGGCGATTTCGAGAATCCTGCTCGCCCATCACCTGGTGCTGGGCTGGGGCGGCATCCCGGTGATCTGGTCCGGCGACGAGCTCGGGATGCCTGACGATCCGGACTGGGCCGACGAGCCCGGCCACGAGTCCGACAACCGCTGGGCGCACCGGCCCCGGATCGACTGGGAGCTGGCCGCGGACCGCGGCAGCCCGGAAACTGCTGCGGGACGGATCTTCTCAGGGCTCGCTCGAGCAGCCAGGATCCGCTCACAACTCCCCCAGCTGCACGCATCGGTGGAGGCGCAGATCCTCCCGCTGCACGGACCGGGGGTGCTTCCGGTGATCCGCCGGCATCCGGTCGGCAGCCATGTCGGGCTGTACAACGTCAGCGGGGACTGGCGGCCCTATCCCGCAGACGGGTTGCTCGGGCCGGCTGCCCACGAGGTACTGGCCGGCGCCCAGCTGGTGCCGGATCCGCAAGGGCTGCTGTGGATCCCGCCGTTGACCGCGTGGTGGATCGTCAGCGGCTGACGTCGCCCGAGCGCGGGGCTCGGGCCACCACGGTGACGGTGCCGGGCGCGATCTCGGTGAAGCCCGCGTCCCTGACGGCCAGCAGACCGTCCGCCCAAGCGGCCACCGGATCGGACAGTCGATCCAGCACGGTGGTCCAGCCGTCGGCGTCGGTGCGGTGCACGACCGCGGCCAGACCGTTTGTCGCCCAACGGTTCAGCATCGGCACATCGTCACCGGCGAGCAGCGCGGCGGCAATCATCCCGGCATGTCCGGCCTGCGCCATCGTCTTGCCAAGGGTCATCACCGGTTCCGGAGGGATCCACAGATCGAGGAACGGCGGGACCGGCCCTGGCCCCGGCTCGTCGACCGGCGCGTCCGTCCCGCCGACCTGGAGTTTGGCCATCCGCTTGTCCAGGTCCGCCACCGGACCGGGCACGACCGCGCGGACCTCGGCCCCGGCGACCGACACATACACGCCCGGGAGCTCGGCCAGCGCGTCCCACTGGGTCGCCCTGGCCCGTCGGGTCACTTTGCGGATGTGTCCGGCGCAGTAGTCGGCCACCGCCTGGTACCACTCGCCGCCGGGCTCCGTCCGCGGATCGAGGCAGATCGCCGCGGCTGCGGTGGCAGCGGCCGCGACGGCGCCGTGCCAGGACGGCGGGTCGCCACGCTCGAGGCGAAGCACGAGTTGCATGGCCCGGACGTCCTCGGCGGCCTCCTCGCGATCGGTCAGCACCTGATCGGCGTCCAGCCCGAGCCAGTGGGCATACCGGGCCCGCAGCGGAGCAAGTACCGCACCGGTCAGTGCTGGACCACCGGCCACGGCCGGACCGTCGGTGGGATCCGGATCACCCGTCAGAGCCGGCTCGCCGATCAGGGCGCCGTCGTCGATCATCAGTCAATTCTCCCTGGAGTCGGCGTGGCTCCGGAACCGCGGCCGCCCGGTGGACTCCCGTCCCGCTCGGCCCGCTCGCAGCCCGGAACCTCCGTTGATCATGGTGGCCGGCACGCGACACGCCGACAGAATCGCGCGACACGCCGTGACAGTGGTGCCGGCCACCATGATCAACGCGCAGATTCCCCGGGCAGGCCCAGGTGGTCAGTCCAGCGGGACCCGGCGGAGCAGACCCTCGGCGTCGTCGGCCGCCTCCACCTCGGCCCTGGAGATCCCCAGGATGAACAGGATCGGGTCCAGGAACGGCTGGTTCAACGTGGTGTCGGCGGCTTCGACCACCACCGGCTTGGCGTTGAAGGCGATGCCCAGCCCCGCCGCGGACAGCATGTCGATGTCGTTCGCGCCGTCACCGACCGCCACCGTCTGGTTCATCGCGATCCCGGATTCCATCGCGAACCGGGCAAGTGCGCGGGCCTTGCCGGGCCGGTCGACGATGTCGCCGACCACCCGGCCGGTCAGCCGGCCGCCCTCGACCTCGAGGGTGTTGGCGGCGATGAAATCCAGTCCGAGCTCGTTGACCAACCGCTGGGCGACCTGGGTGAACCCGCCGGAGACGATGCCGCACCGGTAGCCGAGCCGCTTGAGGGTGCGGATGGTGGTGCGCGCGCCCGGCGTCAGGACCAGGGAGTCCGCGACCCGGTCCAGCACCGCGGCGTCCAGGCCCTCCAGCATCGCCACCCTGGCCTGCAACGACTGTGCGAAGTCGAGTTCGCCGCGCATGGCGGCTGCGGTGATCTCCTCGACCGCGGCCCGGCTACCGGTGTGTTCGGCGAGCATTTCGATCACCTCGCCGGTGATCAGGGTGGAGTCGACGTCAAAGACGATCAGCCGCTTGGCCCGGCGCTCGAGGCCGGCCCGCTCGACGGCGATGTCGACCCTGGCTGCGGTCGAGAGCTCCGCGACGGCGGCCCGCAGAATGCTCTCGTCGGGCGCCGAGACCGCCAGTTCGAGGCCGGTCACCGGGTAGTCCGCGATCCGCTTGATCGCCTCGATGTTGACGTCCAACTCGCCGAACCGCCGGGCCAGCATCCCGATCGCGGTGGCCTGCAACGGCCGGCCCATCACCAGCACGATGTGGGTGGCCACCCGGCGGTCGCCGCCCGCGGGATCCTGGGACACCCGCACGGACATCCCGACGGTGGCCATCGCCTGCTCGACCCGCTCCTGCAGGGCGTCCGGGTCGCCGGCGGTGGAGACCAGGACGCCGAGGGTGAGCGCACCCCGGATCACCACCTGCTCGACATCGAGCACCTCGACCCGGTGCGAGGACAGCACGGTGAACAGCACGCCGGTGACGCCCGGGCGGTCGGGCCCGGTGACGGTGATCAGAACGGTGGACATCGGGATGCGCCGGAGGCCATTTCTTCGAGCTGCGCCGTGCAGGCGCATCGGAGATGGAACCGCCCCGGCGGGAGTCGCCGGGGCGGTGCGGTCAGTGCGACTCGGGGATCTTCAGATGCTCGCTGGATTCGGCATCGTCCAGGGGTTTCCAGCCGCGTTGCGGGTGCGCCTCGGTCCGCAGCCGTTCGACCATCTGCGGGTGGTGCAGCTCGAACGCCGGGCGCTCCGAGCGGATCCGCGGGAGGGAGGTGAAGTTGTGCCGCGGCGGCGGCGAGCTGGTCGCCCACTCCAGCGAGTTGCCGTAACCCCAGGGGTCGTCGGCGGTGGTGACCTCGCCGTGCCGGTAGGACCGGAACACATTCCAGATGAAGGGCAGGACGGACGCGCCGAGGATGAACGAGCCGATCGTCGAGAACGAGTTCAGGAAGGTGAACCCGTCGGTCGGCAGGTAGTCCCCGTACCGGCGTGGCATCCCCATGTTGCCGAGCCAGTGCTGGACCAGGAACGTCAGGTGGAAGCCGATGAAGGTGGCCCAGAAGTGGAACTTGCCGAGCGTCTCGTCGAGGAATCGTCCGGTCGCCTTCGGGAACCAGAAGTAGATGCCGGCATAGGTGGCGAACACGATGGTGCCGAACAGCACGTAGTGGAAGTGCGCCACCACGAAGTAGCTGTCCGAGACGTGGAAGTCCAGCGCCGGGGCGGCCAGGATGACGCCGGTGAGACCGCCGAACAGGAAGGTGACCAGGAAGCCGGCGCAGAACAGCATCGGGGTCTCGAAGGTGATCTGGCCGCGCCACATGGTGCCGATCCAGTTGAAGAACTTCAGCCCGGTGGGCACCGCGATCAGGAACGTCATGAAACTGAAAAAGGGCAGTAGAACTGCTCCTGTCGCGAACATGTGGTGCGCCCACACCGCGACCGAGAGCGCGGCGATGGCCAGCAGCGCGTACACCATGCCCCGGTAGCCGAACAGCGGCTTCCGGCTGAAGACAGGGATCACCTCGGAGATGATCCCGAAGAATGGCAAGGCGATGATGTAGACCTCGGGATGGCCGAAGAACCAGAACAGATGTTGGAACAGGATCGCGCCGCCGTTGGCGGGGTCGAACACATGCGATCCGAAGTGTCTATCGGCCGCCAATCCGAACAGCGCCGCGGTGAGGATCGGGAACGCGATCAGCACCAGGATCGACGTCACCAGGATGGCCCAGGTGAAGATCGGCAGCCGCCACATCGTCATCCCAGGGGCGCGCAGGCAGATCACCGTGGTGATCATGTTGACGCCGCCGAGGATGGTACCGAGGCCGGACACCGCCAACCCCATGATCCACAGGTCCCCGCCGACCTGCGGTGAGGCGTCGATCCCGGACAGCGGCGGGTAGGCGGTCCAGCCGAAGGCCGCGGCCCCGCCCGGGGTGAAGAAACCGGACACCGCGATCAGCGCACCGAACACGTACAGCCAGTACGAGAACGCGTTCAGCCGGGGAAACGCGACGTCCGGCGCGCCGATCTGCAACGGCAGGACGAAGTTCGCGAATCCGAAGACGATGGGGGTCGCATAGAACAGCAGCATGATCGTGCCGTGCATGGTGAACAGCTGGTTGTACTGCTCCAGCGAGAGGAACTGCATCCCCGGCCTGGCCAGCTCGGCGCGCATGAACAGCGCCATGGCGCCGCCCACCATGAAGAAGAACAAGGATGTGGCGATGTACATGACGCCGAGGACCTTGGGGTCCGTCGTCTTGAGGTAACCGAGGAACTTCGAGCCCTGCGGGGGGCGGGCGACCGGGTAGGGCCGAGAGACCACGGGGCGGGGAGCGACGGCTGTCACGGGTTGCCTCCAGCGGGTCTACGCAGCTGTGCCGCCGCCCGGGAGGCGCGACGGGTTGATCGTAATGCGGCCGGGCCGGGAACACCCGCCCAGGGGGCCGCGTTTCCTACCGCGCCCGGCATTCCGGGACGTTCGTCCCCGGAGCCCTCCGCCGTCACCGGCCCGCCGCGTAGCCGGCCATGCCGCGGGGGTTGGCCGCGGCGCAGAGCACCCCGGTTGACGGGTCCCGGCCCACCGCGGACAGTCGGCCGAGCGACCAGGGACCGGACGGGAGCACCCGGTGGCCGCGCCGACGCAGGTCGGTCAGCACGTCCGGCCCGAACCGGTCCTCGATCACCAGGGTGCCGGGGTCGGACTCCCGCGGATGGAACGAGCTCGGGAAGTGCGTCGAGTGGAAGCTCGGGGCATCGATCGCGGCCTGCAGGTCCGATCCACCGAGCAGGTGGTGGAGCAGGAAGACCAGCTGCCACTGGTCCTGCTGGTCGCCGCCCGGGGTGCCGAAGGCGAGCATCCGACCGTCGGCATGCCTGGCCATCGACGGCGACAGCGTGGTCCGGGGTCGGCGGCCGGGCCGCAGGGTGGTGGGCAGGTCGGGCTCGAGCGACGTCATCTGCAGTCGGGTGCCGAGCGGAAAGCCGAGCTCGCCGATGACCGGCGAGGAGTGCAACCAGCCTCCGGACGGTGTTGCGCTGACCATCGCCCCCCACCGGTCGACCACGTCGAGGTGGCAGGTGTCGCCGCGGTTCACCCCGGTCGGGAAGACCGTCGGTTCGCCGGTGGCGCCGGAGTCGGCCCCGGCCGCCGTTTCGAACCGCGGCAACCGGGGGGTGCGGCCGTCCGGACTGCCCGGGTCGCAGCTCCATGGAGCTGCGGTCGGAGAGCAGACCGCGCCGGGCGGCCGCGTACCCGGGCGAGAGCAGGGTGGCCATCGGGACGTCATCCGCGTCGCCGTACCAGGCCTCCCGGTCGGCGAAGGCGAGCTTGCCGACCTCGGTGACGGTGTGCACGAAATCGGCGGAGCCGGGATCGAGATCCATCCCGTCGAGCATCAGCAGCTGCTGCAGCAGCACCGGGCCCTGGCCCCACGGTCCGGTCTTGAAGACGGTCCATCCCCGGTAGTCGGCACTGGTCGGCGCCTCGTAGTGGGGCCGCCAACCGGCCAGGTCGGCACCGGTGAGCAGCCCGGTGTACCGGCCGCCGGACCCGTCCGGGAGTTCCTGACGGCAGAAGCCGTCGATCGCCTCGGCGACGAAGCCGGACGTCCATTCGGTCAGCGCCGCGTCGATCCCCTGCTCGCGTTCCCGGCCGGCCGCGGCCGCCAGCAGCCGCTGGTAGGTGAGCGCCAGGGTGGGATTGACCAGGAAGGCACCGACCGGCGGCGGCTCACCGGCGTGCAGATAGACAGCGGCGGAGGTCGGCCAGGACGCGCGGAACAGGTCGGCGACCCGGCCGATGGTGCCGGCGATCTGCGGCAGCACCGGAATGCCGGTCTCGGCGTAGTGCACCGCGTAGGACAGCACCGACGCCAGGGGCAGGGTGCCGTGGTCGCGCAGCAGGGTCAGCCAGGCCGCGGTCGATCCGGGGATCGCGGCGGCCGCCACCCCGGCACCAGGGACGAGGTCGAGCCCCCGCTCCGCCATGGCCGCCGGGGTGGCGCCGGCCGGGGCGGGTCCCTGCCCGCACAGCACGGTCGGCTCGGCCCCGGGGAGCGACAGGATCAGCGGCAGGTCCCCGCCGGGCCCGTTGAGGTGCGGTTCGGTCACCTGCAGGGTGAATCCGACAGCGACCGCGGCGTCCACCGCGGTGCCACCGGCTTCCAGGACCGCCATGCCGACGGCGGATCCGAGGTAGTGGGTGGACGACACCATGCCGAACCGACCCTGCAGGACCGGTCGGGTGGTGAACATCAGGCCACCCCGGCGAACAGGTCGTCCTCGAGCCCGGTCGCCGGGTCCGTCGGACCCTGCTGCCCCGAGACCAGGATGTAGTACTCGTTCTGCCAGGCGTCGAACATCCCGCCGGCCGAGAAGAACGGTCCGTCCGCGGTGATCTGGCTGGCGTGCGCGAGCATCGCCTGCACCTTGCGCCCGGCCAGGTCGGGGGCGTTGATGCGGGCCGAGAGGTCCGCATCGGGGGTGACCCGGATGCCCAGATTGCCGTCGGGGTCGGCCCCCTCGAAGGTGGTGGTGTCGCCTGCCGCCCGCAGTTCCCGCAGCCACGCGCGCATCTCGGACTCGGAGTTGGCTGTCCAGTAGATCTTGGAGATGCTCCACGGTTCGCCCAGATCGGGCCGGATGACGCCGGTTCCGGCCAGCTGGGCGGCGTACATCGCCACCCGGTGAGCCTGGATGTGATCGGGGTGCCCGTAGTTGCCGAACTCGTCGTAGCAGACCAGTACCTGCGGGCGGACCTCGCGGATCACCGCGACCAGGTGCTCGGCCGCCTCCAACAGGTCGGCCCGCCAGAAGGTGCCGTCCTTCACCTCCGGCGGCGCCGTCGCGTAACCGCTCTCGTCGTAGACCATGCCGGAATCGCGGTACCGGCCGGCGCCGCCCAGGAACCGGTGGTCGGTGACGCCGAGGATCTCCATCGAGGCGGCCAGCTCGCCGATCCGGTGCTCGCCCAGGGTGTCGTCGTGGTCGCTGGCCAGGTGCGCGAGGGCAGGCACCAGCACCTCCCCCTCCTCGCCGAGGGTGCAGGTGACGAGCGTGACGCCGGCACCTTCCGCGACGTAGCGCGCCATCGCCAGGCCGGTCTGGATCACCTCGTCGTCGGGGTGGGCGTGCACGAGCAGCAGGCGACGATCCGGGTGAGCCATGGGTGCAGCCTACGAACCGGCCCGTCGACCGCCCGCCACCCGGTCGATCAGGTCAGGTCAGCACGGCCCACAGGCCGACAGCTGCCGGCAGCAGGCACATCAACGAGAACGCCCGGATCTGCGCGTCGGCGGATATCGACCGGCCCGCCCGCACGGCGGCGACCACCAACCGGTACCGCCGGCCACCGTAGGCCCAGGTGCAGGTCGCGAGCAGCAGCATCACGACGCCGGGGAGCTCGCCGGCCAGGCTCGGCACCCGATCGAACGGATGCAGCATCAGCGCGCCGACGGCCGCCAGGGCCAGCGCGGTCCGGGACCAGGAGAGCCGGGTGCGTTCAGCCTGCAGCCCGGGATCGACAACGCCGAGGTCGTCCGCGACCGGTCCGTCGGCGCTCACCCGGCGCCGCCGAGGATCACCACGACCAGCATGACGATGGCGACAACGGCAAGCCCGTAGCTGAGCACCACCGCCACCCGGTTGGGCGGCAACGTCTGCCCGAGCCGCATGGCCCGCTCGGTGGCCGCCCACCGGCGGTGGCTGACACCGGCCAGCGCAACGGAGAAGGCGATCAGCGCGATCCCGATGGTCAGCCGAACCCCGCGCGGTCCCAACGACGGGCCGATCTGCACCACCGCGACCCCGGCCGCGACCAGCGCCAGCGAGGTGCGGATCCAGGCCAGGAAGGTGCGCTCGTTGGCCAGCGAGAACCGGTAGTCGGGGTCGGTGCCGACCTCGGCGAGTTTCGGCCGGTGGCGGCGGCCGGTTCCGGCCGGCGTCCCCGGGTCGGACGCAGGTACCGCGGTCGGCTCGGCCATTCCTGGATGAAAGCACGTGTACCGGCACCCGACCAGCGGGCCGCACCGAAGCTCAGCGACCGTGAACGGATCGCGGACGACTGTTGCGGAACCGCGAAATGAGTGGAGCTGAGGGGACTCGAACCCCTGACCCCCACACTGCCAGTGTGGTGCGCTACCAGCTGCGCCACAGCCCCAAGCTGCTCGACGAGAGTACCAACCGCCGCACCCGATTCGGAAATCGGGGCGGCGGCTCGGGCGCCCGTGCCCGACAGCGTCCCTACTGTTTCGACGACGCCAGCAGGTTGGTCAACCAGTCGACATCGTTGATGTCCACCGGAGCGTTGTTCTTGAGCACCGTCGGGGTACCGACCCGGCCGGTGGCCGCCTTGAGGGCGGCCGTCGAGGCCGCGGCTCCGGCCTTCGCCGCATCGAGCTGCGCACCGGCGATGATCGCGGCCCGCACCGTCTCCGGCGCTCCCGCCTTGACGGCCAGGTCCGCCAGCTGCTCGTTGGTCAGGTCCGACGACGCGCCTTCCTTCGGCTGGTTCGCCGGGTCGTACAGGGCCGAGTGGAACCTCAGAGCGACGCCCGGCAGCTGACCGGCCTGGTCGACGACCGTGAGCAGGGCCGCGTAGGCCCTGGTCGAGTAGTCCTTCGAGGCAGAACTCTGGTTGAGGAAGGTCAGCATCCGCAACCGGATCGCGAGGCTGCCGTCATCGACCGCCTTCGTCATCTGCTGACCGAACTGGTGCTCGAATTCCCCGCAGATCGGGCAGAGCGCGTCCTCGAACACGTCGATGGTCGTGCCGGGCGAGCCGTTGGTGAACGTGATGACGCCGTCCGCGGCGGTGGCCACCGAGCTCTGCGACGTGCCGTATCCGTCGTCCGGGACGGCGGTCTGCTTGCGGTTGAGCACGATGCCGAGCACCACGACCCCGATGATCAGCAGCACCGCGATGCCGCCGATGATCAGCTGGGTGCGGTTCGATCCGGGCTTGGTCCGGCGGGCGGCGGCGACCGACGCCCGGCCCTTGGCCGATCCGGAGGTTCTCGCCGATCCGGAGGTCTTGGCCGATCCGGGGCTCTTGGCTGATGGGGAGGTCTTCGCCGGTCCGGGGCTCTTGGCCGATCCGGAGCCCGATCCTGAGCCCTTTGCCGATCCCGAGCCCTTGCCCGAGGCCGGACGTGGACCCGAAGGCGGCGACTGGGTACCGGCAGGCTTGCCCGGCCGGGCCGGACCACCGGTCGATGGCTTCCGCGGTGTGCCGCCCTCGCCGTTCTGCGGGCCCGAACTCTTCGCCACTGCTCTTCCTCGTCTCCGGCCGGCGGTGCGGCCACAGGTGTGTCGTCGTGGTGCGTCTGGTGCGGCGGTCAGGGTGCGTCGTCGGTGACTTCGGAGCGGGCCACGGCCAGCCGGTCGACCGACCAGGGTGTCGACGGGCGGACGATCAGGTACGCCGCGAGGACGAGGAACCCCAGATCCCTGGCCACCTCCTGCCAGTATCGGGTGTCCCCCGGCGCCACGGCCCCGCCACCGCCGAAGCAGCCGCAGTCGATGGACAGCCCGCGAGCGGCGGCGGAGATCACCCCGGCGATGAACACCACGAGCAGCACCGCCGAGCCGATGGCCGCCGCGCGCACCACCATGCCGAGCACCAGCAGCAGGCCGAGCGCGATCTCCAGGTAGGGCAGCACGGTCGCCACGGGGCCGACCATGCTCTCCGGCAGCACGTCGTAGGCCCGGACCGCCACCGTTGTCTCGCGCGGATCGGCCGCCTTGGCGATACCGGAGGTGAACCAGACCGCCGCCAGTCCGAATCGGGCGACCAGCCCGACGACATCCAGCAGCAGCGCTCGCCGGTCCGTACGCACACATCCACCGTAATCAGGGCGGATGTGACTGCGATGAGAGCAGCCCAGGTCCGGGTGGCGGTTTTCGCAGGACGGCCCGGACGGCCGGACGCCCGGCCGGGGCTTCCCGGCCGGGCGTCGTCAGCTGGTGCGGATCAGGACGCCGTCGTCGACGTCTGGGCGAGCACGTCGACCACCAGAGCGGCAGCAGGCTGCGCCTCTCCACTGGATCCCGTGCTGGCCGGGAGGGTCACCAGCACCCTGCTGCCGACCGGTACGCCGGTCATGCCGGCGAACGCTCCCTGCGCACCGAGGGGAATCTGCTGGGGTCCGCTCCCACTCCCGGTCTGCGGGTCGGCGTTCTTCGACTCCGGCCAGGTGGTGCCCTGCGGAGCGCCGTCGAAGCCCACCGCCTCGAGCTGCACCAACACAGAGCCGGCGGCCGTGACCTTGGGTCCGGTGCCCAGCGCAACGACATTCAGCGTGGGCGCGGTCGGTGCCTTCGCGGTCCCGATGACGATCGTCGGGGGCTTGCCGAGGGCACCGGTCACCTTCGGCAGGCCGGCCGGCAGCGTCTGCAGCTTGGCGTCGGACTGGCCGCCCTGGTTCTTGCCGATCGCGTCGACCACGTCGATCACGAAGACCAGGGTGTCCTGGCCGCCGATTCCGGCGCCGGGGTTGCCGTTGATGCCGTAGCCGTCCTGCGGCGGGAGGCTCAGCATCACCCGGCTGCCGACCTTGACGCCGAGCAGCCCGACGTTCCAACCGGGCACGACCTTCCCGAGCTGGAAGGCACTCGTCGCCTTGCGATCGTAGGAGTTGTCGAACACCTCGCCCTTCCAGATCTGGCCGAGATAGTTGGTGATCAACCAGTCCTGGTCCTGGATCTCCGGGCCGTCGCCCTCGGACAGGATGACCCGCTGGAGGCTGGGCGGCGGGTCCGTCGCCGGGAACGTCAGGGTCGGCTTCTCCCCGAACTTTCCGGACGCCGTCGGCATCTGGGCCGCCGGGACGGGCGCCGCCACCGCGGTGGCCGGAGCCACCTCGGGTCCGAGGGTCGGCCCCGGGCTGGCGCTGACGCTCGAGCTCGCCCCGGTGCCCGAGGTACCGGTGGTCGGCGTGGTGGTGGTTCCCGAGCCGCACGCGGCGAGCAGGAGCAGCGGGAGGGCGACGGCGACGGCCCTGAGGCGCATGGAAAAGTCCTTCGGCTGTTGCGGGGGTGCACGGGATGTGCGGGCCCGACCGACCCGGCAGCGCAGGCGCCGGCGGCGGTGAGGCCTCCGCCACCTTACGCACCGGAGGTGTGATCGACGTTCACCGTCAATGGGAAACACCTCGGCCCGTGCACCCGCCGCAGCGGGCTGGCCATACCCTGATCGCCGTGGCGGCAGGGTTGCGGGTCTTCGTGGCACAGCTTGCCGGGCTGCCGGTCTTCGGCCCCGGCGGTGACTCCATCGGCAAGGTCAGGGACGTGGTGGCCGCGTTGCGGCTGGACCGGCAGCCGCCCCGCGTGCTCGGCATCGTGGTGGACCTGCCGACCCGCCGGCCGATCTTCGTGCCGATGCTGCGGGTCACCACCATCGAGCCGCACGCGGTCGCGTTGGCCACCGGATCGGTGAGCCTGCGCCGGTTCGAGCAGCGGCCGATCGAGGTCCGTCTGCTGGGTCAGCTGGTGGACAGCCAGGTACGGATCGCCACCACCCAGTCGGCAGCGACCGTGGTCGACGCCGGGATCGAGCGCACCCGAACCCGGGACTGGGTGGTCAACCGACTGGCCGTCCGCGAGCGCACCGGCCGGCTGGTCCGGCGCGCCCCGGTGCAGGTGCTCAACTGGACCGACGTCCGGGGTACCGACGCGGCCGACCTGCTCGGCGCCGCCTCGGTCAGCACGCAGCACCTGCTGGCGTCGTTCGACGGTATGAAGCCTGCGGATGCCGCAACCGTGCTGCGCGACCTGCCCAGCGCGCGCCGGTACGAGGTCGCCGACGCCCTGGACGACGAGCGGCTCGCTGAGCTGCTCGAGGAGCTGCCCGAGGACGACCAGATGGACCTGCTGGCCCACCTGGACGAGGCGCGGGCCGCCGATGTGCTGGAGGAGATGGAGCCGGACGACGCGGCGGACCTGCTCGCCGAGTTCCCGGATGCGGTGCAGAGCCGGTTGCTCGAGCTGATGCAACCGGAGGATTCCGCTCCGGTCCGCCGGCTGCTCCAGTACTCGTTCGACACGGCCGGCGGCCTGATGACGCCGGAACCCGTCGTGCTCGCGCCGGACGCCACCATCGCCGAGGCGCTGGCCCGGGTCCGGTCCCCCGACCTGACCCCGGCGCTCGCGTCGATGGTCTTCGTCGCCCGGCCGCCGCAGGCCACGCCCACCGGCCGCTACCTCGGTTGCGTGCACACCCAGCGGCTGCTCCGCGAGCCGCCGTTCGAACTGGTCGCCGGATCGGTCGACACCGAACTCCCCCGGCTGTCCCCGGCCGCCTCGCTCCAGGAAGTCACCCGCTATTTCGCCGCCTACAACCTGGTCTGTGCGGCCGTGGTCGACGACGAGGACCACCTGCTCGGCGCGGTGACCGTCGACGACGTGTTGGACCACCTGCTCCCGGACAACTGGCGGGAATCGGGGCTCGCGGAGATGACCGAGAGTGCCGAGGGCCGGCCGCTGGGGGGCCGCAATGGCTGATTCCGCGCGCCGCCGGCTGGACCAGCCCAAATCGTCCCGACGCTTCGCGGTCGACATCGACCCCGAGGCCTTCGGACGGTTCTCGGAACGGCTGGCCAGATTCCTGGGGACCGGGAAGTTCCTGTTCTGGCAGACGCTGCTGGTGATCGTCTGGATCCTGCTCAACCTCACCGGGATCTGGCTGCAGTGGGATCCCTACCCGTTCATCCTGCTCAACCTCGCCTTCTCCACCCAGGCCGCCTACGCCGCCCCGTTGATCCTGCTGGCGCAGAACCGGCAGGACGACCGGGACCGGATCTCGTTGGAGGAGGACCGGAACCGGTCGGCCCAGACCAAGGCGGACACCGAGTACCTGGCCAGGGAACTCGCCGCGCTGCGGGTGGCGATCGGCGAGGTCGCCACCCGGGACTACCTGCGAGGCGAGCTCGAGCGGCTGCGCGTCGATCTCGATCCCACGTCCGGTGACGCCGGTGAGGCCGGCTCGGACTCCGGCAAGAAGCGGAAGCGGGACAAGGCGTCCCGTGCGCCGGCGGAGGACCGGGTGGCCGGGCCGGTGGACCGCACCGAGAGCTGAACTGCCGGTGTGACAGCATCGACTGCGTGCCGACCGTGCTGCTGTTGACCACCGACGACCTGCCGCACTACGACCTGGACACCGGGCTGCTGGCGGAGGCTCTGGAGGGCCGCGGGATCACCGTCCGGACCGAGAACTGGCACGACCCGGCGCTCGCAACCGTCGACGCGGACCTGGCCATGATCCGCAGCACCTGGGACTATCCGACCCGGCTGGACAGCTTTCTGGCCGTGCTCGACCGGCTCCCGGTGCCGGTGTTCAACCCACCGGCGGTGGCCAGATGGAACTCGCACAAGGGTTATCTGGCCGATCTCGGCATCGCGGGCGTCCCGGTCGTGCCGACAACGGTGATCCCGCGCGGCAGTACCGGCGGACTTCCCGACACCGGTGCCGAGCAGATCGTGATCAAGCCGGCGGTATCGGCCGGCGCGGTCGGGGTCGGCCTGTTCGCGGCCGGTTCCGCTGCTGCCGCAGCGCATCTCGAGCGTCTGCTGTCCAGCGGCGACGCTCTGGTGCAACCGTTCCAGGAGTCGGTCCGGGACGGTGAGCGTTCGCTGATCTACCTCGGGGGCGGCTATTCGCATGCGGTGCACAAGGTTCCGGCCGACGGTGAGTTCCGGGTGCAGGAGCAGCACGGCGGCGTCAACCAGGCCTACACCGCCACTGGGGCCGAGATCGAGGTCGCGGAACAGACGATTGCCGCCGTCCCCGGCGGCGGTGAGCTGCTCTACGCGCGGGTGGACCTGGTCGGGCCGCAGTCGGCACCCCAGGTCATGGAGATCGAGCTGATCGAGCCGGAACTGTTCCTCCCGCTGGCCCCCGGGTCGGCCGACCGGCTGGCCGATGCGCTGATCGCCAGGCTCTGAGCGGCAGGCCGTCGAACCGGCATGGGTCGAACCCGCCCGGGGTGCTCAGTCGAAAGTGACCACGACCTTGCCCAGCTTTCGGGGCGCCGAAGTCCGAAACTGCCTGCACCGCATCGGCGAACGGGTGGGTGCGGCCCACCGGAGCCTGCAGGGTGCCGTCGGCCAGTCGGCCGAGCAGGCCGGCGAGCTTGACCGTGCCGCCCTGGGCGATCACCGAGGACACCGTGACGTCGTCACGGCCCAGCGACTCGTTGGTGGCCTGCACGCAGGAGGCGAGCCGGCCGGACGGACTCAGCAGGTCCGCGACCGCCGCCGGATCGCCGGCGCTGTGCAGCACGACGGTGACGCCGTCCGGTGCCACCGCCGACACCGCGGAAGCCAGTCCTGCACCGAAGTCGACCGTGTGCGCGGCACCGAGGCCCCGGACGAACGCTGCGCCGGCGTCGTCCCTGGCTGTGCCGATGACGGTCGCTCCGGTGGCGCCGAGAACCAACACGGTGTCGGCATCGGCGACGCCCGCCGCGTCGACCAGTCGAGTGCGGTGATCGCCGTCAGCCCGACCGCGGCGGCGTCGACCGAGCTCTCCGATCAGGTCAGCGGGATCCGCACGACCTGCCCGGCTCCCGGAGCAACACTGCCGGTGGTGACATACGCCGCCTTACCCTTGATGGCGATGCCGTAGGGAGCGAACAACCCCCCGGCGATCACCGTGCTGGGCCCGCGCGGATTCACCTTGACCAGTGAGCCGACCGGTCCGGTGAGCAGTCCTTCGGTCGAGATCTGGACCGCGTACAGGCTTCTGCCGGCGAAAGCCAGGTCGGTGACGTTGGTCAGGCCGGAGGCGTAGATGGTCAGCGATCCGTTGCGACCGATCCGGTAGATGTTGGCCAGACCCTTCTGGAACGGGAAGCCGGTGAGCTGGCTGACGTAGTACGCACCATCCGGGCCGACCGCGACGGAGGTCGGCACGCTCTGCGCCGGGATCTGGGCGCCGGGCGGCAGACCGAGGAACGGAGGGGCATCCGCAAGCTGGTCCGGCAACACGGCCAAGGTGCTCAGGCGGTTCCGCGATCCGGTACGCACCACGTCGTTGCCGCCCGCGTCGGCGACGACATAGCGGCCGCACACAGCGAGCAGGCCGGCCGGGTCGCTGTCCGGGTTGTGGATCGGGTTGTGTGCCTCCTCGTAGCCGGCGATGTCGGCGATCTGGTGGCTGCGCCCGGACTTCCAGTCCACCGCGATAAGCGTTCCGAGCCGGCTCGCGTTCGCCGGCAGGGTTGCCCGCACAGCCGGATCCGCGCCGAGCCCGATGAGGACGGCGAGCTTGTGCCCGCCGATCACGGTGACGTCCGACGGTCCGATAGCGCTGCTGCCCGGAGCGTTCTGGGCGTCGCCCTGGTTGCCGAACGATGGCAGGCCCGTGACCACCCGGCTCTGCACACCGCTTGGCGGTGATCCTGGTGACGGCGCCGGTGGCGCCGAGACATACCACGCTGCCTTCGCCGCCAACCATGCACGGTCCCGCGCCGCCCGTGCCGGCCTCGGCGACGTAGAGATCACCGTTCGGTCCGAACGAGAGCTGCCGCGGGTTGTCGAGCCCGGAGGCCACGACCGTGACACCGCCCCCGCTGCCCGGGTCGTGCCCGCCTGCGGCGGCGGGACCCGCGGCAGCCACTGCCAGTGTCGCGGCGACGGCGACTACGAACAGCGCGCGGGGGGACAGGAATCTGCGGGTCATCGGTGACCTCCGGCAGGGAAGGCGCTGGGATACAAGGTCGCCATTGTCAGCTTCGTTCGGTGACGCAGGCATCTGCCATCGGGTGACGCAAACGGGTGAGATCACCCGCTAGTGGCCTTCGAGCCGCGCATCGGCTACTGGAAGTAGCAGACCCGACAAACGCAACGGCCCCGCCGAATGATCGGCGGGGCCGTCACGCGTTCCCGATGGTGGAGGTGGCGGGAATCGAACCCGCGTCCAACGGTGCTTCGTGAGTACTTCTCCGGGCGCAGTCCGCTATGTCTCTACTCGGCCCCACCGGTCGCACGAACACGCTGATGTGACAGGCCCAGTCGCTGTGGGTTGTCCCGCTGGATCCCGCGACCGGATCCGTTGGTAATCCTCCTTAGCGACGCCAGGATCCGGGACGGAGGAACTCCCGGTCTGACGGAGTCGCTACTCGCTCAGGCGGCGAGGGCGAACTCGCGCTGACTGTTGTCGGCGCTTGATTTTTTGCGACGGATCGTTAACGAGATGATCGTCGCCTTCCTCGGCCCGCTTCTCCTCACTCGACATCCGCTGTCGAGACCAATCACCCCCATGGGAATGGGAACCTCACCATGGTAGCGGGTGTTCCGGACAACCGGCCCGCGCTGTCCCTGGCGGCCCGTTCGAGCGCACAGCTGCCGCAGCCGCGTCAGGTCGGGCACCCCTCGACTCCGGGTGGCAGGACCACCAGCCCGAGGGTCTGCCGGCCGCCGTCCGAGCTCCAATGTCCGAGATGCTCGGCGGGGGCGAATTCTCCCCCCGGCACCGCGGCTGCGAGCGTGGCGGCCGCCGCACCGGTCACTTCGCCGCAGCCGTGAGTGCCGAGCAACGGCGGCAGGGCCGGCCCGGGCCATGGCCGCACCTCGTCGGACGCACCAGGTCCGCCGGCCGTCGCCACCTCGACCCGGATCCGGTCCAGGGGTGCAGGTCCGGTGGGACGGAATGCATGGTCCAGATCGTCGAGCACCGCCTGCAACCGCTGCCGGGCAGCCTGTTGAGCGGGGCTCACCGGATACCCGCCGTCGTCGATGCCCAGGGCGTACGCGCTCAGTTCGGTCGGCGGGCCTGCCCGCGGTGTCAACCGGAGGGTGACACCCGGGGCGTCGTACACCTGCGACATCGCCCCGAAGTCACCGGACGGCGGATCGACCGCGGCGATGCCGTCGATCAGGGTGTCCAGGTCGCAGGCCGTCAGGTAGCCGCCCTGCAGCGCACTCAGGCCCTGAGTTGTCGCCTTCGGGGGGACGGACGCCACCGCCGGGGTCGCCGCGCGGAGCTCGTCGCCGTGGGGATCAGGCAGCTGTCGGAAGATCGCGCTGCCGTCGGAGTAGACGACGATCGACGGCGCCAACTCCCATCTCCCGGTCCAGAACGACTGGTAGCCGACGGTGATCAACGGCTGAACGCCGGCGCCGTGGCCCGGCACCGCGGTGGGTGCGGCTGTCGTGCAGGCCGCCTTCGGGGTACCGGCGGAACCCGAGCAGCCGCCCGCGGTCAGGGCGGCGATCAGCAGGACCATGACGACGCCGAGTCGGGCGGTGACTCGGTGGGTGGATCCGGTCAGTTCGCTCATGGTCGCAAGACGGGCCGGGCGATGGTTCCCGGTTGCATCCGGACCGGTCAGTTGCCCGGCATCCCCTTCGACCGGCGGCCGGCGTAGCGGGCGATCTCCCGGTCGGCGTCCCGGGTTGCCAGCGTCTGGCGCTTGTCGTACTCCTTCTTGCCCCGGGCCAGGGCCAGCTCGACCTTGACCTTGCCGTCGGAGAAGTACATGGACAGCGGCACCAGCGCGAGCCCACCGCTGGCTTCTTTCATCTTCACCGCCAGGCGGTCGATCTCCTGCCGATGCAGCAGCAGCTTGCGGGCCCGCCGCGGCGCGTGGTTGGTCCAGGTGCCCTCGGCGTACTCGGCGATGTGGACGTTGCGCAGCCAGATCTCGTCCTCGGAGACCGTCGCGAAGCCGTCGACCAGGGAGGCCCGACCGGCCCGGAGCGACTTCACCTCGGTGCCGGTGAGCGAGATCCCCGCCTCGAGGGTGTCGAGGATCGCGTAGTCGTGCCGCGCCTTGCGGTTGGACGCGACGAGCTGCCGACCGGCTTTGGACGTCTTGGCGGTCGGGCTGGAGGTGGGGGTCGGCTTCTTGGACATGGCCCGGACGACTGTACCGGCCGGCGCGAGGATGCCGGTGCGCTAGAGCCGCACGTAGAGCCGGAGCGTGACGTAGGCCGAGACGGCAGCCAGGCCGGCCCCCACCGCCGCCAGGATCGGCGACACCCAGACCAGCGCCTGGCTGTCCACCGGCGCGATGATGCCCGCACTGAACACCGACCCCAGCGACTTGTCGATGAACAGCACCTTTGCGGCGATCAGCCCGCCGATCGCGAGGATCGCGCCGATGACGCCGGAGACCACCGCCTCGATCATGAACGGCAGCTGGGTACGCCATCGGGACGCGCCGACCAGCCGCATGATCGACGTCTCGGTCCGGCGGGTGAAGGCGGCGATCTGGACCATGTTGGAGATCAGCAGCAGCGCGGCGAACGCCTGCACCAGGGCGATCACGATGGTCGCGTTCCTGATGCCGTTGAGCAGGCTGAAGACCCGGTCGAGCAGCTCACTCTGATCGGCGACCGACTGCACGCCCTTCTTGCCGGTGAACTCCTCGGCGATCACCCGGTACCGCTGCGGATCCTTGAGCTTGACCCGGAACGACGCCGACAGAGCGTCCGGGTTGACGATGTCGAGCATCTCCTGCTGGCCGGCGAACTGCTTCTTGTACCGGTCGAGGGCGGCCGCCTGGCTCTCGAACTCGATCGTCTCGACCTCGGGGTTGTTCTGCAGCGCCACGTTGATCGCCTGACAGGTGGCCTCCCGGCAGTCGGGGTCCGCCTTCGACAACGCCGGCGTCAGATACACGCTGACCTGCACCTTGTCCCCGTACAGGTCGCGGGTCTGGTCGGTCAGCCTGGCGACGATCAGTCCGCCGCCGAGCAGTCCGAGCGAGATCGCCGTGGTCAGGATCATCGCGATGGTCATCGTGATGTTCCGACGCAGTCCGGTGAGGACCTCGCTGAACACATATCCGGCTCGCATGGATTCCTTTCGTGCTGTGCGCCACGCGGGTCGGACCCGGGTCGGCTTCCTCAGGGGTGGTGGTCGTGCGCGGGCGCCGGGAAGTCAGCGCCCGACGCCGTACACCCCGCGGGACTCGTCGCGGACGACCTTGCCGAGTTGCAGCTCGATCACCCGTCGACGCATGGAGTCGACGATGTTGTTGTCGTGGGTGGCCATCAGCACGGTGGTGCCGGTGCGGTTGATCCTTTCCAGCAGCAGCATGATGTCGGCGCTGGTGTCCGGGTCGAGGTTGCCGGTCGGCTCGTCCGCGAGCAGCAGCAACGGTCGGTTGACGAACGCCCTCGCGATGGCGACCCGCTGCTGCTCACCGCCGGAGAGCTCGTGCGGCAGTCGGCCCGCCTTGCCGTCCAGGCCGACCAGCTCGAGCACCTCGGGCACGACCCGGCGGATGACGGCGCGCGGGCGGCCGAGAACTTCCAGGGCGAAGCCGACGTTCTGCTCGACGGTCTTGTTGGCTCAGCAGGCGGAAGTCCTGGAACACACAGCCCAACCGACGCCGGTGCGCCGGGACCTTCGACCGGCGCAGCTTGACGAGGTCCTTCCCGGCGACCTCGATCTGGCCCCTGCTGGGTGGTTCCTCGCGCAGCAGCAGCCGGAGGAACGTCGACTTGCCCGAGCCGGACGGACCGATCAGGAAGGCGAATTCGCCCTTCTCCACGTCGAGGGTGACGTCGTCCAGCGCGGGCCGGGTCGACGTCTTGTAGCTCTTGGAGACGTGGGACATGTGAATCACAACCGCGCACTCTACCGAGCGGTTCTGTTATCTCCATGTGACCTGGTGGCGTGGCGCGGCGGCCGCTCAGCGGGCGAGGGCGTCCACCACGAGCCCGTGCAGGTGCCCGTTGGTGGCCAGCGCTGACCTGGTCGCCGCCGACGGCGGGGTGCCGTCGACACCGGTCATGGTGCCGCCGGCTCCGACCACGATGGGCACCAGCGCCGCGAGATCCCACAGGTTGAGCTCGGGTTCGCAGGCGATGTCAACGGCGCCCTCGGCCACCAACATGTACGAGTAGAAGTCGCCATAGGCGCGGGTGCGCCAGCAGGATCGGGTCAGGTGAAGGAACGCGTCCGAGCGACCGGCCTCGTCCCACTCGGCCAGCTCGGAGAAGCTGAGCGAGGCGTCGGCCAGCGCGGTGACGCCGGAGACCCGTAGCTCACGGGTGGTGCCGCGGAACGAACTGAAGGCACCACCGGCGCCCGCCCACCAGCGGCGACCGAGCGCCGGCGCGCTCACCACGCCGAGCTCGAACCGGTCGTCGACCAGCAGCCCGATGAGCGTCGCCCAGATCGGCACCCCGCGGACGAAGTTCTTGGTGCCGTCGATCGGATCGACCACCCAACGCCTGGTGACGGCCGGGCGCGAGTCGCCGTATTCCTCCCCGACCACGGCGTCGTCGGGCCGCTCGGCCTGCAGTAGCTGCCGGATCGCGCGCTCGACGGCCAGATCAGCGTCGGACACCGGTGTCAGATCGGGTTTTGCGTTCACCCGCAGGTCGGCGGCGCCGAAGCGGTCGAGGCTGATCACGTCGGCGGCGTCGGCCAGGCGGAGCGCGAGCTCGAGATCGTCGGCGGGCCGGGCTCACGGGCGCCTGGGTCACGTCGGACCGTAGCGCGACAGCTCGACGGGCGACGGACGGCAGCTCCGCGCACTGTGCCCCAGGCCTCCTCGGCGAATGGGTCGAGAGCCGGATCGGTCGTGAACCCGACCCATTCCCACTGTCCTGCGTGAGAAGGACGATCCGCTGCGCGAAATTGAGTGCACCCATTCAACCCAAATGCCTGATTTCTCTGCGGGTATTTGACACTCTTGTCGTATTGTTAACGTTCGGCCACTACTCGCAGTGATATCCCTCACGTTTTCGGTCCGAGCCTCGGCTCCCGCGCTGGACGTGCGCCCGGTCGGGGCCTCGCCGAGCCACCGCCTTCGTGAGTCCTGGCCGCCGTGGAGCGTGCACCGTGATTGTCGCCCATTCTGTTCTCCCGCCTGTCTGCCCGCTCTGCTGGCGGCGCACTGTGGTCCTGGGCGTGATCTCGGCACCGTCGGCCGCCGCCGCGGACGACGCGTCGATCTCCGGCACGGTGCGTAGCTGGCAGGCAGGCACCCCGCTGGGCGGGGTGACAGTGCGCGCGTACCTGACGCCGAACGTGACGACCGCCGTCGGCACTGCGACCACCGCCGGGGACGGGTCGTACAGCTTCACCGGACTGGCCGCCGGCACCTACAAGGTGCGGTTCAACGGCGACCCGGACCTGTACCGGGAACAGTGGTACTTCTTCGAGGACGACGCCGGGGCCGCGAGCCCGATCGCACTGGGTGCCGGCGACCAGGACACCGGCATCGACGGGTATCTGCCGGACGCCACCACGTCGATATCGGGCACGGTGAGGGACAACGACAACATCGTCCCGATCCAAGGGGTCACGGTCAGTGTGTATGCGGTCGGCGATCTCGTCCATCCCGTGTACTCCACCCCCACCCGCCTCGACGGAACCTACGAGTTCACCGGCGTCACGCCGGGCGACTACAAGATCCTCTACTCCGGCGACCCCGAACTCTTCGTCGACCAGTGGTACGGCTACACCGCCGACCCGTCCCTCGCCTACGTCGCCACCGTCACCCCCGGATCACACCTGTCCGGCATCGACGGCTACCTCCTCGACGCCACCACCTCCCTCGCCGGCACCCTGCGACGCAGCGACAACATCGCCCCCCTCGCCGGCGCCACCGTCAAGCTCTACACCGCCGCCAACACCACCACCGCGATCCGCACCACCACCACCGCCGCCGACGGCAGCTACTCCTTCACCGGCATCGCCACCGGCACCTACAAGGTGTTCTTCACCGCCGACCAGGCCCTCTACGTCGACCAGTGGTACGGCTACACCGCCGACCCGTCCCTCGCCTACGTCGCCACCGTCACCCCCGGATCACACCAAACCGGCATCGACGGCTACCTCCTCGACGCCACCACCTCCCTCGCCGGCACCCTGCGACGCAGCGACAACATCGCCCCCCTCGCCGGCGCCACCGTCAAGCTCTACACCGCCGCCAACACCACCACCGCGATCCGCACCACCACCACCGCCGCCGACGGCAGCTACTCCTTCACCGGCATCGCCACCGGCACCTACAAGGTGTTCTTCACCGCCGACCAGGCCCTCTACGTCGACCAGTGGTACGGCTACACCGCCGACCCGTCCCTCGCCTACGTCGCCACCGTCACCCCCGGATCACACCAAACCGGCATCGACGGCTACCTCCTCGACGCCACCACCTCCCTCGCCGGCACGGTGCACGACGCGAGTGCCCAGGCTCTCAAGGGCGCCGTCGTCGATCTCTTCCGCACCACGGACCCGGTCACGCCGATCCTGACGACGACCTCGGCAGGGGACGGCTCGTACCGGTTCACCGGCCTTGGCGGTGGGGTCGTACCTGCTCCGCTTCAGCGCGGGCGGCGGGTTGTTCCCTGCCGCGCAGTGGTATTCGTTCGCCCCCGATGCGGGCTCGGCGACCGAGGTGACCATCGCACGCGGGAGCCACATGACCGGTGTCGACGGATTCCTGACCTCCACCGTCAGCTGGGACACGGTCGGCACGCCGGCCATCAGCGGAACCCCCACCGTCAGTTCCACGCTCACGGCGACTCCTGGCGCCTGGAGCCCCGCCGCGACCAGCTTCCAGTACCAGTGGTTCGTCGCCGGTGACCCGGTCGCCGGGGCTACGGCGGCCACCTTCGTGGTTCCGCCGGCGGCCGCGAACCAGCAGGTCGAGGTCTCGGTGACCGGCGTCGAAGACCGGATATCCGACGGTCTCCGCGACCGCGACGGTCAGCATCCCGACCGCGACCCTGACTCCGGCCGTGCCGACGGTCAGCGGCACGGCCAGGGTCGGCTCGACCCTCACTGCCACACCCGGGTCCTGGGGGCCGGCGCCGGTGACCCTGACCTACGCGTGGAACGGTGGCAGCTTCCTGGGCACCGGCCCGACCCTGGTCCTGCCGGACTCCGCGCTGGGATCGAGCGTCGACGGTGACGGTCACCGGGCACCGCGACGGGCTACACCGACGTCGCGCGCACGAGTGCTGCGAGCGGCACCGTGGCCGCCGGCACGCTGAGCACAGCCACGCCGGTCGTCACCGGCACTCCGGCCGTCGGCGAAGTCCTGTCGGCCAATCCCGGCACGTGGGGTCCGTCCGTAGTCGCCCTGAGCTACCAGTGGAAGGCCGGCGCGACGAACATCACGGGCGCCACCGGGTCGACCCTGCTCGTCCCGGCGTCCGCATTGGGGCAGCCGATCACGGTCTCGGTGACCGGCACCCGCAACGCGTACACGACTGCAACCACCACCAGTGCGCCGACGGCCAACATGGCGCTGGGCACCCTGACCGCGCCGACCCCGACGATCACCGGCACCGCGGCGGTGGGCGGGACGCTGACCGCCGTCCCGGGGCCCTGGCGTCCCTACCCGGTGACGATGTCCTACCAGTGGAGCATCGCCGGCGTGCCCTTCGCCGGAGCCACCGCGCAGACCTTCGTCATCCCCGGCTCCGCCGCCGGCAAGACCATCACCGTCACCGCGACCGGCACCAAGACCGCGTACAGCTCGGTCTCGAAGACAAGTGCACCTGTCGGTCCGGTCACCGGCGGTGGGCTCTCCGGCCCGATCCCGACGATCACCGGAACCGCCCAGGTCGGGGCGACGTTGACCGCGAACCCCGGCACCTGGACCCCCGCCCCGGTCACGCTCGCGATCCAGTGGAAGTCCAACGGCGCCACCATCGCCGGCGCCACCTCGGCAACCCTCGTGGTCCCGGCAGCATCGCTCGGCCAGACCATCACCGTGACCGTGACCGGCACCAAGACCGGCTACACCACCCTGACCACCACCAGCGCCACGACCTCCCCGGTGTCACCAGGAGTGCTCACCGCCCCGGCTCCGGGAATCAGCGGCACCGCACAGGTCGGATCCACTCTGACGGTGAACACCGGGGCCTGGGGACCCGACCCGGTCGCCCTGACGTATCAGTGGAAGTCGGCCGGCACCAACATCTCCGGCGCCACCGGGACCAGCCTGGTGATCCCCGCGGCATCGCTGGGCCAGACGATCACCGTCACCGTCACCGGCACCAAGACCGGCTACACCACCGCCACCCAGACCAGTCCGCCGACGGCGGCGGTCACGGACACACCTCCCGGCACCCTGACCACCGCGGTCCCGACCATCACCGGCACCGCGCAGGTCGGCTCCACCCTCACCGCCAACCCGGGCACCTGGGGGCCGGCGCCGGTGACGCTCGCCTACCAGTGGAAGTCGGCCGGCACCGATATCGCCGGCGCCACCGGGAGCACGCTGGCCGTGCCCGCGGCGTCGTTGGGACAGACGATCACCGTCACCGTCACCGGCACCAAGACCGGCTACACCACCGCATCCCAGACCAGTACGGCCACCGCAGCTGTCGCGGCCGGCACCCTGACCGCACCCACACCCACCATCACCGGCACGGCCGTCGTCGATGGCACGCTCACCGCCGGCCCCGGGGCCTGGGCCCCCGCCCCGGTGGCGCTCACCTACCAGTGGAAGGCCAACGGCACCACCATCTCCGGCGCCACCGATCCCACCTTCACGCCCACCCCGACCCAGCTCGGACAGACGATCAGCGTCACCGTCACCGGCACCAAGACCGGCTACACCACCGCATCCCAGACCAGCACGGCCACCGCAGCTGTCGTGGCCGGCACCCTGACCGCACCCACTCCCACCATCACCGGCACGGCCGTCGTCGGCGGCACCCTCACGGCGGTCCCGGGCACCTGGGCACCGGCTCCGGTGGCGCTCACCTACCAGTGGAAGGCGAACGGGACCAGCATCACCGGCGCCACCACCAGCACGCTGGCGCTCACCGCCAGCCAACTCGGACAGACCGTCACCGTCACCGTCACCGGCACCAAGACCGGCTACACCACTGCCGCCAAGGACAGCACGGCGACCCCCGCCGTCGCCGGCGCGACGCTGACCACCGCCGTTCCGACGATCACCGGAACCGCAGTCGTGGACGGCACTCTGACCGCGGTGCCCGGGACCTGGGGACCCGCCCCCGTCACCCTCGCCTACCAGTGGAAGGCGAACGGCAGCACCATCTCCGGTGCAACGGCGACCACGCTGACAATCCCGGCCACGGCCCTGGGCCAGACCATCACCGTGTCGGTGACCGGCAGCAAGGCCGGCTACGCCACCGAAACGACGGACAGCCTGCCCACCGCGTCGGTCGTCGCGGCGGTCCTCACCGCCCCGACCCCGACGATCACCGGAACCCCGACCGTCGACGCCACCCTCACCGCGGTACCCGGGACCTGGGGGCCGTCCCCGGTCACCCTCACCTACCAATGGAAGTCCGGCGGTAGCAACATCACCGGCGCCACCGGCAGCACCCTGGTCGTCCCCGCAGCGTCGGTCGGCCAGACCATCACCGTCACCGTCACCGGCACCAAGACCGGCTACACCACCACCTCGAAGACCAGCACCGCGACCGCCGCCGTCGCGCCCGGGACGCTGACCGCACCGACCCCGACCATCAGCGGCACCGCCCAGGAGGGCGCCACCCTGACCGCCGCCGCCGGGGTCTGGACACCGGCCCCGGTCGTCCTGACCTACCAGTGGAAATCGGGTGGGACGAACATCACCGGTGCCACCGGCACCACCCTGGTCGTCCCCGCCGCATCGGTCGGCCAGACCATCACCGTCACCGTCACCGGCACCAAGACCGGCTACACCACCACCTCCCAGACCAGCGCGCCGACCGCCGTCGTCACCGGTGCACCACCCGGCACCCTGACCACCGCCATCCCCACGATCACCGGCACCGCGCAGGTCGACGCGACCCTCACCGCCGACCCGGGCACCTGGGGGCCGGCACCCGGTGGCCTCGACCTACCAGTGGAAGTCGGCCGGTAGCAACATCGCCGGCGCCACCGGCATCGACCCTGGTCGTCCCCGCCGCGTCGGTCGGCCAGACCATCACCGTCACCGTCACCGGCACCAAGACCGGGTACACCACCGCATCCCAGACCAGTGCCGCCACCGCAGCAGTCGTCGCCGGCACCCTGACCGCACCGACTCCCACTATCGCCGGAACGGCCAAAGTGGGTTCGCTCCTCACGGCATCGGCCGGCTCCTGGCTCCCCTCGCCCGTCGTGCTCGGCTATCAATGGAAGGCCAACGGAACAGACATCACCGGAGCCACCGGCACGTCCTACACGCCGGTGGCCGGCCAGGTCGGACAGACCATCACGGTCACCGTCACCGGCACCAAGACCGGGTACACCACCGCATCCAAGACCAGCTCCGCCACCGCGGCGGTCGCCCCGGCGATCTCGGGAACGCTGTCCGGGGTCGTCCTCGAGACCGATGGCAGCCCGGCGGCGGGTCTCGACATCTGCCTGTTCCATCAGGAGGGCGGAATCGAGACGAGGGACTTCCAGGACGTCAGCAGCCCGGCGGCAGATGGCAGCTACGCCTTCCCGAACATCCCGCCCGGCCGGTACGTGCTGCTCTTCATCACGTCCGGCTCGCTGCTGTGCAACTCCGGGCAGCTCTCGACGGCGCCGTACTGGCCGCAGTGGTACCGGTGGGGCAATGCCGCGGTCGACGCAACCCCGATCGTGACGACCGCTGCGGTGCCGTCGGCGACACTCGCCACCGTCACCATGACGGCGGCGGGGAGCGGAACCAACGGTGAGGAATACAACTGGGCCAGGCCGACCATCACCGGTTCCGCGGTCGTCGGCGCAACCCTGACGGCGGTCAGTGGATCGTGGTTCCCGAAGCCGGACAACGTCACCCTGCAGTGGAAGGCGAATGGGGTCGCGATCGGCGGCGCAACCGGGGCCAGCTACGTCCTGACCGGAGCCGAGCAGGGTAAGACGATCACGGTGACGGAAACCGCGAGCGGCGCCTTCGTCACCACCGCCACCGCGACCAGCATCCCGACCGCCGCCGTGACCGGCCCGCCGCTCACCGCGCCGACCCCGACCATCACGGCACCGCGAAGGTCGACGCCACCCTCACGGCCGTTCCGGGAACCTGGGCGCCGGCGCCGGTGGCTTGGCGTACCAGTGGAAGGCCAACGGGGTCGCCATCACCGGTGCCACGGCGAGCACCTACAAGGTCGCCGCCGGGTTGGTCGGGCGGGCCATCAGCGTCACGGTCACCGGCTCGAAGCCCGGCTACCCCAGCGTTGCCCGGACCAGCGCGAACACCGCCGCGGTGGTAGCCGGAACGCTGACCGCGCCGACCCCGACGGTCAGCGGCACCGCCAAGGTCGGGTCAACCCTGACCGCGACAGCGGGCAGCTGGGGACCGGCACCGGTGACCCTGAGCTATCTATGGAAGGTCAACGGAGTCGCCATCTCCGGAGCCACCGCGCGCACCTACCTGGTCGCCGCCACCATGGTCGGCAAGCGGATCACCGTGACCGTGACCGGCACCAAAGCCGGCTACACCACCGCAGCCAGAACCAGCGCCGCTGGCGCCGCGGTACTCGCCGGCACGTTGACAAGCCCCACCCCGACCATCTCCGGTACGGCGAAGGTCGGGTCCACCCTGACGGCCAAGCCGGGCACCTGGGGGCCGGCGCCGGTGGCGCTCAAGTACCAGTGGAAGGCCAACGGCGCCAACATCTCCGGAGCGACCGCCGGCACCTACAAGATCGCTGCGGCAGCGAAGGGCAAGAAGATCACCGTCACCGTGACCGGCAGCAAGACCGGTTACACGACGACCGCGAAGACCAGCATCAGCACTGCGACGGTGGCAGCCGGCACCCTGACCGCCCAGACGCCCTCGATCAGCGGCCGCGCGAAGGTCGGCGTCCGCCTGACCGCCAACCCGGGAACCTGGTCGCCGGGTCCGGTCACCCTCGCCTATCAATGGCGGGCCAACGGCGCGGCGGTCACGGGAGCGACCGCGAAGACCTTCGTCATCCCGGCCTCGGCGAAGGGCAAGAAGATCACCGTGACCGTCACCGGCACCAAGACCGGCTACACCACGGCGGCGAAGACCAGTTCGCCGACTGCCACCGTCACCTGAGCCCCGGCGCCGGGTCCCCTGTACCGGCGAGCGGGCTGCGGCCGCTCGCCGGTACCCACAACGGATCGTGCCCCCTGTGGATCGATGGGAGGTCCGTTCCGGTCCACGCGGTACCGTCACCCGACCGGCGGAGCGGGGGTACGGATGGCGACAGCAACCGAGCACATCCACGACGAGGTGCGCGAGCTGATCAGGCGCCGGGGCATCGACCCGGTCACCGACCAGCGGTCGACCAGGCTGCTGATCGACGAGGTCATCACCCACTATGAGGAGCGGGTGCCGAACTCGACGCTGCCGCCACTGATCGACCGGCCCACCGCCGCCAGGTTCGTCTTCGACGCGCTCGCCGGCTTCGGACCGCTGCAGCGCTACCTGGAGGACCAGGACGTCGAGGAAATCTGGATCAACGAGCCCGGCCGCGTCTTCGTGGCGCGGCACGGGCGCTCGGAGCTGACCACCACCGTGCTGGCCCCCGGCGAGGTCCGGGACCTCGTGGAACGGATGCTCAAACCGTCCGGGCGCCGGCTCGACCTCTCCAGCCCGTTCGTGGACGCCCTGCTCCCGGACGGATCCCGGCTGCACGCCGTCATTCCGGACATCACCCGCGAGCACCTGTCCCTCAACATCCGCAAGTTCGTGGTGGCAGCCAACAGCCTCGACGACCTGGTATCCCGCGGAACCCTCGACGCCCCATGCCGCCAGATTTCTCGAGGCCTCCGTGACCGCAGGGCTGAACATCATCATCGCCGGCGGCACCCAGGCAGGAAAGACCACGCTCCTCAACACGCTGATCAACTCGATCCCGGCCCGGGAGCGGGTGATCACCTGCGAGGAGGTGTTCGAGCTCCGGCCCAACCTGCCCGACGTGGTGGCGATGCAGACTCGGCAGCCGAACCTGGAGGGACACGGCGAGATCCGGCTGCGCCGGCTCATCAAGGAGGCGCTGCGGATGCGGCCGAGCCGCATCGTGGTCGGCGAGGTCCGTCAGGAGGAGTCGCTGGATCTGCTGATCGCCCTGAACTCCGGATTGCCCGGAATGTGTTCGGTGCACGCCAATTCCGCGCGCGAAGCCGTCATCAAGCTGTGCACCCTGCCGCTGCTGGCCGGGGAGAACGTGACCGACGGCTTCGTGGTGCCGACCGTCGCGTCCTGCATCGACCTGGTGGTGCAGATCGGCATCGAGCCCGGCGGCGCGCGCCGCATCCGCGAGATCGTGGCGCTGCCGGGCCGGGCGGAGGGCGGCGTCGTGGAGACCGCCGACATCTTCGTGACCCATGAAGGCCGGCTGGTGCGGGCGACGGGCTATCCACCGCACGCGGACCGGTTCGCCCGCTACGGGATCGACCTGCCCGAGCTGCTGGCGGGCCGATCTCAGGATCCGGTGGTGTCGGCGGCCTGGTCCCGTCCGGCCTGACCCTGCACCATCGGCGACCCAGCCGGGCCCCGCCCGGCTCCGAAGCACCGGGTACCTGCTGACCAGCTACCGGGACGGTGCGATGTCCGAGATGACGATGACGCGAGCTACCCCGCGCGTCCGCCGTACCCGGATCCTGGGGCTGCTGGGTCCGGCCTTCGTGGCCGCCATCGCCTACGTCGACCCCGGCAACGTCGCGGCCAACCTGCAGGGTGGCGCCCGCTACGGATACCTGCTGGTGTGGGTGCTGGTGGCGGCCACCGCGGCGGCCGGACTGGTGCAGTTCCTCTCCGCCAAGCTGGGCGTTGTCACCGGCAAGGCCCTGCCCGAGCTGGTCGGTTCGCGGGTGTCCAGGCCTGCCCGGATCGGCTACTGGCTGCAGGCCGAGGCCGTCGCCATGGCGACCGACCTGGCCGAGGTGATCGGGGGCGCGATCGCGCTGCGCCTGCTGTTCGGGCTCCCACTGCTCGTCGGCGGACTGATCGCCGGCGTCGTCTCACTGGGTCTGCTGGTCGTCCAGGATCGCCGCGGACAGAAGCCCTTCGAGCGGGTCGTCACGGCCATGCTCCTGATCATCGCCATCGGTTTCATCGCCGGGCTGTTCGTCGCTCCGCCCGACCCGGCCGCGGCGCTGAACGGGCTGATCCCGCGGTTCGACGGCACCGGATCGCTGCTGCTGGCCACGGCCATGTTCGGGGCCACCGTGATGCCGCACGCCGTCTATCTGCACTCGGCACTCACCCGCGACCGGTTCGGGCACACCGAGCCCGGACCGGCCCGGGCCCGGCTGCTGCGCGCCACCCGCATCGACGTCACCGGGGCCATGGTCCTCGCGGGCGGGGTCAACATCGCCATGCTGCTGCTCGCCGCCTCGGCGCTGCGCGGACGCAGCGGCGTCGACACCATCGACGGCGCGCACGCCGCGGTGAGCGCAGACCTCGGCCCGGTGATCGGCGTGCTGTTCGGGGTCGGCCTGCTGGTCTCGGGACTGGCGTCCACCTCGGTCGGCTGCTACGCCGGGTCGGTGATCATGTCCGGCCTGCTCCGACGCAAGGTCAACCTGCTCGTCCGCCGCGCGGTGACCCTGGTCCCCGCCCTGGCGATCCTCGCCATCGGCGCCGAACCCACGTCCGTGCTGATCATCTCGCAGGTCGTGCTGTCGTTCGGGCTACCGTTCGTGCTGATCCCGTTGGTGCGGTTGACGTCCGACCGCACGGTGATGGGTGCCGACGCCAACCCCAGGGGCACAACGGTGGCAGCGTGGATCGTCACCGCCGGCATCACCATGCTGAACCTGGTGCTGATCGGCGGGGCGACCGGCCTCCTGTAGCGGAAGTTCCTGCCGGTCAACGCCTCTCTGTTCGGATCCTCGAACCGCTCGGTCACGAGTCGGGTCGCCGTCGCGTCGGCGTGAACCGGCGCCGGATCGAAACCCATTGAGCTGATTCGGATTCCTTCCCATCCGCGCTACCGCCGACTCCGAATCCCCTGATGTCAGTTCCTCGCAGGCGGAGCGCTGACGTCCCGCGCGAGCATCCCGGTCGGGACCCGGGATTGGCCGGACGCCGGGACGCTCCACCTGCACACCACTCGCGAAAGGGCGAACAATGGCCACCATCTTCGGCGGGAAACCGGTGCTGTTCTTCAGCACGGCGACCGACCGGCGCAGATTCCTGAAATGGGCTGGGCTGGTGGGTGTCGGTACCACGTACGTGGCAGCAGGCGGACTCGGGGCTCCTTCAGCCTTCGCGTCGGACGCTACCTCGTATGCTGCGGCAGGTGCTCCGAGCACCGCAAGCGACATCGACATCCTGAACTACGCACTGACTCTGGAGTATCTGGAGTCCGACTTCTACCAGACCGGGCTCAAGGCCGGACTGCTCAAGGACCGTGACCTCGAACTGGTCACGCCGATCGGGGACCACGAGAAGCAGCACGTGGCCGCCGTGACCAGCACGCTCAAGACCCTCGGTGGTACGCCGGTGGACAAGCCGAAGATCGTCTACCCGGCGGGCACGTTCGCCAGCAGGGACTCGTTCCTCAAGACGGCCTCGCAGTTCGAGGAGCTGGGTGTCAAGGCCTACCACGGTCAGGTGCCGCTGATCAAGAACGCCGACCTGCTCGCCGCCGCGGCGTCCATTGCCGGGGTCGAGTCACGGCACGCCGCCGTGATCGCCTCCATCACGGGTGGCAACCCGTTCCCCGCACCGGTCGAGGCGCACGCCACCATGGCCGAAGTGCTCGCCGCGGTCAAACCGCTGATCAAGTAAGGGAGGAAAGACATGTCACGCGATCTCGTACACGGTCAGCTCAGTGAGATCCAGGCGCCGTTGGCGCTGCAGGCGCTCAATCAGCGCTGGGCCCTGGCCGCACCATCGGACTTCAGCTCCGACATCGACGTCCTGAACTACGCTCTGACCCTGGAGTACCTGGAGTCGGCGTTCTACAAGCAGGGCAACTCCGCCGGCCTGCTGTCCGGGCAGGAGAAGAAGTACCTGGCGCAGATCGGCGCCGACGAGGACACGCACGTCGCGGCGATCACCGCAACCATCAAGAAGTTGGGTGGAACGCCTGTTGCCGCACCGGGAGTCGATTTCGGCACCTCGTTCGACAGCCGGAAGAACTACCTGACCACCAGCCACACCTTCGAGAACGTCGGGGTCGGGGCCTACCTCGGCGCCGCCGGGTTCATCAAGGACAAGGCGATCCTGCAGGCCGCGGCGGGCATTTTCGGCGTCGAGGCCCGGCACGCAGCGGTCGTCGGAAATCTGCTCGGCCTCAAGGCCGAGGGCGGCGTGTACATGGGCGCCTTCGAGTGGCCCAAGACCAAGGACGAGGTGCTCAAGGGCGTCGCCCCGTTCATCAGCCAGATGGCCGAGACGCCCGCCGGTGCTCCGGAGACCGGCGGAGGGTCGGCCTCAACCAGGGACAACACCGGCCTGGTGGTCGGGGGTGCCGCAGTACTGGGCGCAGCCGGCCTCGCCGCGTTCGCGGCCCACCGGGATCGCTCCCGCCAGTCCGCTGGCTGAGTAGTTCGCCCCAGCCGGTGGCGGGCGGGTTCCGCCCGCCTGCCACCGGCCCTGCATTCCGCACCGAAAGGCACTCCTCCGATGAGCCGGACCATGGCCCATTGCTCTCCCGCCGGCGCGCTCTCGCCCGCGTTCGGCCTCGTCGACGCCCCGTCGGCGGCGCTGACCGTCGCGGTGGTCGGGGGCCGACGGCCGTGAGCCACTCCGCACCGAGCCGTCCGACCGGCCGCCGGGCCCGGGTATTCCAACTCGTCGCCTGCCTGCTGGCCCTGGTCGGCATCATGCTGTTGACCGTCGGGGCCTGCAGCAGCCGCCCCGGCCCACCGCAGCCCTCCGCCGCGGCCGCCGGGACCATCGCAGCGGTGGACGCCTCGAGGCCGGCCGCGCCGACCGCTACCTCGACCTCCGACACCGGGCCGCCGCCGGCGGCCACGCCGGCCGTGTCGCCATCGCCGACCGGTGGATCCGTCTTCGCCCCGCCGTCGACCGCGCCGAGGGGCGGGTCCGACCGGGGCAAGCCCGACAGCGGCGGACCGACCCACGTCGACCGGGCCCGCTCCGGCACCCGCGAAGTCCGCGGCTCCGGGCCGGATCGTGCATCCGCCCAGCACCGTGGCTGTTCCGTCGTTCGATCCGCGGCCGCCGTCCGGTCCGATCCTGGCCGCAGCCGCACCCATCTCGATCAGGATCCCGGCCATCGGAGCCGCCTCGACCATGCTCGACCTGGGCCTGAACAAGGACGGCACCGTCGAGACCCCACCGTTGGACGACCCGCAGTCCAAGGCGGGCTGGTACGAGGAATCCCCGCAGCCCGGCACCCGCGGTCCCTCGGTGATCCTCGGTCATGTCGACACCAAGAAGTACGGCCCCGGGATCTTCTACTCGCTCGGGGCACTCAAGCCCGGCGACACCATCGAGATCGGCCGCGACGACGGCACCACCGCGGTGTTCAAGGTCGACGGCGTGCGCTCCTACCCGAAGAACGCGTTCCCCACCGAGGAGATCTACGGCAACATCGACCGGGCCGGCCTGCGGCTGATCACCTGCGGCGGCACCTTCGACCCGCAGAAGGGTTCCTACGAATCGAACATCATCGCGTTCGCGTCGTTGGTCTCCTCACACAAGAGTTGACGGCCGCCCGGAGGGTCGCCGGCCGGGTGCGGCCCGGTGGTGACAGATACTCCTCAGTTATGACGGACAGCACGGATCCGCGCGCCACCTCCGAACCGCGGCTGCTGAACCGGCGCGCCGTGCTCACCGGGCTCGGTGCGACCGGTCTGCTCGCCGGGTTCGGCGTATTCGGCGCCGGCCAGGCGGCAGCGGAGAGCAGCCCCGCCCCGACCACCTGCCGTCAGCTCATCACGGTGAACACGTCGTCGGCTTCGGCCACCTCCGGGTCGCTGTCGGCCTGGCAGCGCGCAACGGACGGGAGTTGGCACCGGGCGTTCGGGCCCATGACGGCCCATGTGGGTTCGCTCGGCGTCGGACGGGCCGGTGAGGGCAGCCAGGTCACCCCGGCCGGCACCTTTCCGCTCGACGTGGCGTTCGGGAGGCTCGCCGACCCGGGCACCGCGATGCCGTACTTCAGGACCGACCCGCTGGACTGGTGGGACGAGAACCCGAGCTCGCCGAACTACAACCTGCACGTCCGGCGGTCGGCCAGCCCGGGCGGCAACAGCGAGAACCTGTACTACTCCGGCGCAGTGTACGACTACGCCGTCAACATCAACCACAACCCGCGGCGGGTCCCCTACGCCGGCTCCGGGATCTTCCTGCACGTCACCGACGGCGGACCGACTGCGGGATGCGTCTCCATCGGGCGGTCGTCGCTCGCTGCCATCCTGCGCTGGCTCCGGCCGGACAACCATCCCTACGCGGCGATCCGGGTGGGCCGGGCGTGGGCTCCGCTGCGGGTGCCCGCCGCCCAGGCGGACAAATTCGTCACCGCCGTCTACCTCGGGGCGCTCGGCCGGCCGCCGACCGCTGCCTATCTGCGGTCCAGGTCCACTCAGATCCAGAACGGTGCCGGCCGCAGGTACGTCGCCGACCAGATCGCGCACTCCGATGCCAGGTATCGGCGGGTGGTGCAGCGGGTGTACCGGGAGACGCTGGGCCGTGATCCCGGGGCATCAGTGCTCAGCCAACGGGCCGCCGCATTCGCCGGCGGGGGTCGGCTCGACGACCTCTATGCGGCTCTGAGCGGGTCGACGGAGGCGTGGCAGCGGTCCGGGCAGAACGCGGCCCGGTGGGTGCAGGCGACCTGCGTCGACCTGATCGGGCGGCCGACGGGCAACCCCGCACCCTGGGTGGCCATGCTGCGGACGAGGGGCCGGCCGGCCACTGTCAAGGCCATCGCCGGCACCGCCGGATTCGGCGCCCACCAGCTCGACCTGGTGTTCAAGGAGATGCTCGGCCGGACCGCGTCCGTCGCCTCGCACGCAGCACATGGTGCGCGGATGCGGAGTCGTGGTGCGTTCGACCTGCCGGGAATGATCGCCGAGGGGGCGGAGTTCTGGGCGCGCTCGCAGCGCTGAGGCAGACCGGTCAGCCGGACGCCAACCGGTCGCGCAGTCCGGTGGCCCGCGCCGCGGGTCGGGTGACCGCCCCGCGGACCTGCTCCTCGGACCCGATGATCCGGACGAACCGGCGCGCCCTGGTCAGGCCGGTGTAGAGGAGTTCCCGGGTGAGCAGCGGCGAATCGACCGCCGGAAGTGCCACACTGACCCGCTCGAACTGGCTGCCCTGGCTGCGGTGCACCGTCATGGCGTGCACCGTGAGCAGGTCCGCCAGCCTGCTCGGCGCGTAACTGACCAACTCATCACCCCGTCGGAACGCCGCCCGCATGGTGCCGTCGTCGGCCCGCACCACCACACCGGTGTCGCCGTTGAACAGGCCCACCGTGTAGTCGTTCGCCGTCACCAGGAGCGGCCGTCCGACATACCATTCGCCCTCGGCGATCAGACCGGCGTCCTCGGCCAACCATCCGGTGATCAGTCGGGTCCATCCGGCCACCCCGTCCGGACCGGCGCGGTGGCCGCAGACCAGTCGGTGCTGCTCCATGCGGTGCAACGCCTCCGCGGCGTCGCCGGCCTCGGCCGCGGCCCTGATCGCCACCGCCGAGCCGACCACGTCCTCCCGCAGACCGTCCGCGCCGAACATCACGCCGGGGCCGGCATCGGCGAGCACCTCCAGCACCCGGTCGTCGTCACCGGCCCGGACCGCGGCGGCCAGGTCCGCGATGGCACCGCCGAACCGCCACACCCGGTCCAACCGGGCGACCCCGTGCCGCGACCGGTCCAACGGGTCCGGGGCGGTCCCGACCGGTTCGGGTCGTGCGGTCAGACCGGCCACCAGGTCGGCCAGCACGGCACCGGCCTCGACCGACGCGAGCTGATCGGGATCGCCGACCAGGACCAGCCGGGCATCCGGGCGCAGCGCCTCCAGCAGCCTGGCCATCATGGTCAGCGAGACCATCGACGCCTCGTCGACGACGACCACGTCGTGCGGCAGTCGGTTGTCGCGGTTGTGCCGGAAGCGGTTGCGCACCCTGGGCAGGCTGCCGAGCAGCCGGTGCAGGGTGGACGCCGTCAGCGCCCCCAACCGGGCCCGGTCGGCGGCAGCGAGGCCGGCCGACTCTGCCTGCACAGCCTCGGTGAGCCGGGCCGCGGCCTTCCCGGTCGGCGCGGCGAGGGCGATCCGCGGTGCCGGACCGGGCTGATCGGCCAATACTGCGAGCAGCCGCGCCACCGTTGTGGTCTTGCCGGTACCGGGGCCGCCGGCGAGCACCGTCGTCCACCGCAGCACCGCCGCCCTGGCTGCGGCGGCCTGCGCCGCGGCGTCAGGCTCGAACAGCCGCTGCAGCGCCGCGTCCACCCGGGCCGCATCCACCACCGGTGGCAGCCGTCGATCCCGAGCGAGCAGGTCCCCGCTGATCTGGGTCTCCTCCTGCCAGTACCGGTCCAGGTAGAGCCGGTCGGCATCCCAGCGCAGCGGCAGACCCTCTCCGGTGAGTCGGCTGCCGGACACCGCTGCGACCCACTGGGCCACCGGCGGCACCGGCAGTTCGAGGTCAGGCCCGCCGGCGACCGAGGCGAGGTCGACGCAGGTCGACCCGGTGCGGGCCGCTCGCACCACCAGCGCCGCCGCGAGCAGCACCTCCTCGGCCGACTCGCCGCCGAGCACCCCCAGTCTGGTCGCGACATGGACATCGGCCGGTTCGAGCACGCCCGCCCGGTTCCAGTCCCGCAGCAGACCGGTGGCCGAGCGCACCTCGTTGCGGTCCGACGTTTCGGCCTCGACCGGCTCCGCCGCCGTCATCGGGCTCCCCCGTCCAGGAGCACGGACAGCTCGTCGACCAGGGCGGCGCCGGGGCGCCAGCCGAAGACGCCGCAGGGCGAGCCGCCGACGGTAGGGGTCTCCGGCCCGCACATCCCCCGGACGAAGAGGTAGAGGGCGCCACCGAGATGCCGTTCGATGTCGTATCCGGGTTGACGCCAGCGCAGGAACCTGTGCAGTGCAACGGAATACAGCAGCGCCTGGAGCGGGTAGTGGGATCCGATCATCGCGGTGGCCATGGCCGCCGGCCGGTAGTGCCAGGCGGACAGGTCGGGGTCCGAGGGATCGCCCAACCAGTTCGTCTTGTAGTCGACGATCAGATAGCGCGGCCCGGGCAGGCGCAGCACCGCGTCGATACTGCCGGTGAGGTACCCGCGCAGCGGGGTGTCCGCGAGCTCGGGGACGGCGAGCTGGTCCGGGTAGCCGGCGAGCGGGTCGGCGGCGGGCAGATGCCGGCGGAGCAGCCGTGCCACCTCCCCCAGTGTGACCGTGCCGTTGGGGCGGTCGCCGCCCATCAGCGGCAGTTCGAAGGTGAGCTCGGCCAGCCGGTCCCTCGGTGACAACGCGGCGAGCGTGAGATCGTCCGCGATCGGCCCGAGAGATGTGTGCAGGACCGGAAGCAGGGCAGCGGCGAGCGGGCCGGCGGTGGCGTCCACCGGGTGCCTGGTGAGCTGCTCGGTGCAGTGCACCACCAGTTCGCCGGCGAGATCCGGGGAATCGGTGTCGACGTTCTCCAGGATCGCGTGCACCAGAGTGCCGAAGGCGGTACCGGACGGCAGATCCGCCATCGGGGACCGTGGCCAACTGCCCTCGATCGCCGCGCTCTCCCCACCCGAGCTGATCTCCGCTGCGGTGCTGAGGGTTTCGTCGTCCCGCTCGGCGGTCTCGGCCTCGCTGCTGACGCCGGGCGGCTGGCCGTGGCCGGCGGCCGCGGTCATCGAACTGTAGGACGCCCGGTGCCAGGCCAGGTCGAGCCGGCGGTCGAACCGGGCCACCGCCGGCGCCGCCCGATCGACCCGCTGCGGCGAGGCCACCGGTGGGTTCCCCGGGTCCGCCGCCTCGAGGGCCAAGGCGCCCAGGTCGGCGATCCGGGCGAGGGTGCGGCGGGCGACCTCGTCGGTGGGCACCGGCACCACGTCGAGCAGCCGCCCGGTGTCCGGCCGGCGTCCGAAAAGGACCCGGTGCAGCGGCGCGGCCTGCGCGTTCTTCGACGGTGCCCACCAGGTCACCACCTGTGACTTGGCGCGGGTGAGCCCGACGTAGAGGAGCCGCAACGACTCTCCCGCCGCTTCCGCCGCCGACTGGGCCACCCGGTCGGCGCGACCGGGCCCGCCTGGCCCGCCGACGTCGAGGATCCGGGTGCCCGCAGCGTCGTGCAGGCGCGGCATGTCGTCGGTGCCGACGTAGCGGTCGCACACGAACGGGAGATAGACCACGGGGTACTCGAGGCCCTTGCTCGCATGCAGGGTGGAGATCTGCACTGCGGCTGCGTCGCTGTCCAGCCGCCGCGCGCGGTCGTCCGATCGCTCCGCCGCGGCCTCGGACCGCCTGCGCCGCAACCACTCCACCAACGCCGCGGGACCGAGCCCGTCGTCGAGTGCCGCCGCATGCAGACCCTGTCCGACGTGTCGCACGTCGGTGAGCCGGCGCTCTCCGTCCCGCTCGCCGAGCAGCCTCGCCCACAGTCCGCGCTCCGCGGTGGCGGCCTCCAACACGGCGGCGACGCCGCGGGAGGCGAGCAACGACCCCCACCCTCGCAGGAGCGCGGACAGCTCGTCCGTCGCCCGCTCGCCGCCCGCATCCAGACCGGCGGCCGTCCAGCCGAGGAACGGGGTCCTGGCTGCGGCGCGCACCAGGGACGCCCGGTGCGGCTGTTCCAGTGCTTCCAGCAGCGTCAGCCAGTCCTGGCCGGCGTCGGTGGCATAGACACTTCCCGGCCCGGCGACCACAGACGGGATCTCCAACGCCGCAAGCTGATCCGCGATCAGTGCACCCTGGGCGTGGGTGCCGACGAGCACCGCGATGTCCCCGGGCCCAACGACCGTGCCGTCGAACCGGGCACCCGAGGCGAGGAGTCTCGCGATGTCGGCGGCCAGATCCCGGGCGATGAACCGGCGCGCCGTGGCGACCGCGGGGACACCGGTCGAACCCAGCTGCCGACGGGTCACCACCCGCAGCCGCACCGGATCCGAGCACGGTGCGCCGATCAGCCGACCCGCAGGGGCCATCGCCGAGACCGGCCGCACCACGATGTCCGGGTCGCCGAGCTCGACGCCGCCGATCAATGCGTGCAGCGCTTCCACCAGCGGCCGGTCACTGCGCCAGTTGCGGGACAGCGTCGACTGAGTCCCGGCCGTCCTCGCAGCGTCGAGGTAGGTGACAACGTCGCCACCCCGGAAGGCGTAGACGGCCTGCTTGGGGTCGCCGATCAGGACCAGCGTCGACTCCCCCGCGAACGCTCCGCGCAGTACCTCCCACTGCACCGGATCGGTGTCCTGGAATTCGTCGACCAGCACGACTTTCCAGCGATCGCGCATCCGCTGCCTGGCTGCCGGATCCGCTGTCGCGAGGGCGCCGGCGACCCGGCTCAGCAGGTCGTCGAAGCTCAGCACTCCGAGCCTGCGTTTCCGGCGGTCCAGCTCGTCACGCACCTTGCCGGCGAACCACCGGCGCCAGTACGCATCGGAGCCGGTGGCGGCGTCCTCGGGGTCGAGTCTGGCCTGCGGATCGCCGATAGCGGCCCTGGCCAGGGCAAGGGCGTCGGCGTGGGTGAAGCGGGCCGGGAGATCAGTGACGGCGAACGCCCGCAGATACAGGTCGCCGGCGACCTCGACGGTCAGATCGTCCAGGTCCTCGACCAGGACTGCGCCCGGCTCGCTGTCCCCGGCGACTCCCAGACCGACCAGCACCTGCTGGCAGAACTGGTGGGTGGTGGCGATCGTCGCGGCATCGAAATCTGCCAACGCCTCGGCCAACCGCCGGCGCCGGGCGGCCACCTCGTCGCGATCGGCGTTCGCGAGCAGTCGGATCACCTGGTCGTCGGAGGCGGTCGCGGCGGCTGGGTCGGTCAGCGCCCGCTCGGCCATCACCAGGTGCTCCCGCACCCGTTCGCGCATCTCCTGGCTGGCTGCCCGGCCGAACGTGACCACCAGCATCTGCGGCAGGGTCGCCACCCCCTCGGCGATGAAGCGGGTGACCAGAGCGCCGATGGTGTAGGTCTTGCCGGTTCCGGCGCTGGCCTCGAGCAGCGTCGTCCCGGCGGGCAGCGGCCCGGTGGGGTCGAACGCGGCCGGTTCCGGGCTCAGCGGCTGTCGGTTCACCACCGGTCCGTCCGCTCATGGTCAAGCACCGGATTCCACAGTCGGCAGGCCAGCGCGCCGAACCTGGTCGATTCGCCGGACCACCACTCGTCCGCGGCCGGCAGGTCGTTCAGCAGGACGCGCAGCGGCGCCCCGGGACCCCACACGGCGGCGTTGGCGGCATCGTCACCCTCGCCGGGAAAGTTGTTGCTCGTGCTCCACTTCCGGTCGGCCTGCTCCTCGGCGAAGTCGACCGCCGCACCCCCGTGCCGCGCGTCCGCATACGCCTCGGCGGTCTTCACCGGCAACGGCAGCGGCGCGCGCAGACCACGGTCGTAGAGATCGACGAGTTGGCCGATGATCTCGGCGGCCACCGACCGGGCGATCGGGTCCAGTCCGGCCTGCACAACATCCCCCCGGCCGCGTCCGACGGTGACCGCCGACCACTCGGTGTTTGGGTGCGCGAGGGTGAGTGCGACCAGCTGGATCCAGGAGGCGAGCCGAGGTCGGGGTCCCAGTCGCGAATAGCCGACGCCGACCAACCGATCGCCGTGCACGCCCGGGACCGTGCCGTGCAGCTCGCGCCCGCCCGGCAACGGCAGCGTGACCTCGACGGACCGCCGCGGTGCGGCGCGCAGTTCCTCGGTGGCCGTGACCAGGTCCTCCACCTGCTCGGTGATCGGATCGAGCGCGGCCGCGCCCAGCCGGCCCGGCGGTAGCGATCCCCGCCGCCACTCCACCTGACGGCAGGTGTCCCGGTCGACCCCGGCCAACCGTTGGCGGAGCAGCCGGTCGCCGACCGCCCACTGCTCCAGATTGTCCAGGGAGATCGCCAGACTGTCTGCGGGTCCGTCGATCTCGCCGGGAACACTGACGTCCAGACGCTGTCGGAGAAAGCCGCGGGCCGGGTTGCCGAGCAGCGCGACCAGGTCTGCGAGCTCGATGACCGGCCGGTCTACGGGCGGCAGCGGACGGGCGAGGAACGGCGCCGCCGCCCGACGCGGGCCGTCGGCCGCGCGCGCCGCGGCCAGTGCCGACGGGTCGAACGTGAACGGACCAGGAACTCCCAACGCTCCGGGGGTGACGACGGCGATGTCGAAGGGCTGCAGGGGATGCGTGATCAGCACGGGATCACCCAGCGGCCTTCCGGTGGAGAGTTCGAGTACGCCCAATACCTCGCCCAGCGGGACTGACGGCGGCCGGCGCGCACCAGTCCGGTCGTCGGCGCCGGTGTAGGTGATCACCAGGTGTTCGGTCGCGGCCATCACCGCGTCCAACAGCAGCTGGCGGTCCTCGGCCCGCGGATCACGTTCCCCCACCACCGGATCCCGGGCGAGGATGTCGTCGCCGTCAACACCTGCTCCGCGTGGGAACACCCCGTCGTCCAGCCCGAGCAGGCAGACGACCCGGTGCGGCACCGATCTCATCGGCACCATGGTGCATACGGTGAGCGTGCCGGTGCGGAAGTTCGACCTGGTGGGCCGTCCGGCCAGCCGGGCGCGCAGCATGGCCCGCACGTCGGACGGGCCGAGAACGGTGCTCTCCGCGTCGGTTCCCGCGTCCGCCCCGATCGTCGCGAGCTGCCGGCGAAGCTCCGTCCGCTGCCACGCATCGTCGCCCGCGACCTCGGTCAGGCTCTCCACCGCATCCAGCAGCCGGGCCAGCCACTCCGCGAGGCTCTGCTCGCCGGTGAGCCGATCGGTGGCCGTGGTCAACCGGTCGAGGAATTCGGCGAGGCGGCCGGCCAGCTCGATCTCCGATGACCCGACGTCGTCGAGCGGGAGGGCCAGACCCATCCAGTTGCGGTCCTGCTCCGCCATCGCAACGCCCAGCAGGATCCGGTCGATTCCGGTCCGCCAGGTGTTCTGCGGCAGCCCCTCGAGCCCGAAATCCGCGCGATGCTCCGCGTCGGCCGCCCACCGGACGCCCGACTGGACCACCCAGTCGGAGATCGTCTCCAGGTTCGCGTCGGTGAACCCGAACCGCCGCCGGACCGGCGGGAAGGCCGCCAGATCGAGGACCTCGGAGGCTGTGGACCGTCCCCCGGCCAGATCGGCCAGCCGAAGGGTGGCGGCGAGCAGCGGGTTGGTCTGGCGTAGCGCCCGATCGGCGAGCCGCACCCGCAGTCCGTGCGCCGGGTGACCCTGGCCGACCACCTCGGACAGGCCGAATCCGGCGGCGATCAACGGGGCGTACTGCTCGATGTCCGGGCACATCACCAGGACATCCCTGGGTTCCAGCGTCCGGTCCCGCTGCAGCAGCCCGACGATCACCTCGCGGAGCACTTCGACCTGCCGCACGGGCCCGTGACAGGCATGCACCTGGACGCTCCGGTCGTCGGCGGCGACCGGCGCCGGGGATGGCGACCGGTCGGCGGTGATGTCCGCCTGGAGCCGCTCCAGCAGGGTCGCCCCAAGGTGCGGTGTGGCCGGCCCCGGATCGATCGGGTGGTCGACGTAGGGATCGCGGAGGGCCAGCTGCATCTCCCGGGACTCCCGGCCGAGCGAGGCCAGCAGCGGATGACGGGCCGCCGCCGCGGTGCGGTCCGCCCGGCGCCGGACGGTGCCCATCGACGGATCGGCGGCGATCGCCGCCCAGAGCGCGGCGGACGGGTGCGGCAGCCAGAGGTGCACCTCGCGTGAGGTGGCGAGGGCGTCGATGACCTCGCGCTGCGCGACCGGCAGCCGGGACGGACCGAACACGGAGAGCCGACCGGGCAGCGCCACCACCGAAGGATCGAGGCGAAGCGCCGCCAGCGCCGATGCCATCCGCTGCACCGGGTCGGGCGCTGCGACCCTCGAGCGGACCAGCCGCCACAGGTGCGGTTGCCAGCCGAGATCGGCGGCCAGCCGCGCACCGGCACCGTCCGTGTCGTCGCCGGCGGCCCAATCGCGCAGCATCGACGGCCGGTAGGTGGCATAACTGTCGAACAGTCCGGCCAGCCGCCTGGCAACGGCGTACCGGCGGCCGCGGCGACCGCCGGCCACCGTTGCCCCGCCCAGATGGCGGGTCAGGGTTTCCGCCCACGGGCGGCCCATCGACGAGTCGATCGATGCGAGCAGCGGCCAGACCAGCCGATCCGGCGTCCACGGGTCGGCGTTCCGGGCTCCGACCACCTCGGCGACCAGCGCAGCCGGGGACGGGAACCGGACGCCGGCGCAGATGCCGGCATCGTGGGCGCCGCGACCCAGGCGGTGTGAGAGCTGCTGGGTGATCCAGCGCTCGATGCCGCGCGCCGGCACCGAGACCACGTCGAGGGCCATCGGATCGGGGAGCGGAGCGGACAGCACCTCGGCCAGCGCATGCACCAGGTGATCAGCGCGCCCGGCGCGGTGCACGTGCAATGCCACGGGCCGCTCCTCCCCGCTCGACGGTGACCGGCGCATCCATCATGGACCGCGGTGCCGACAGCGTCCCGTAGGACCCGGCCCGGAGGTGTTCGGCGCCGGTCCGGCGCCCCCGGTCGCGATCTGGGCGACGCCGCCGGCCGGGCGCCCCCGGTCGCGATCTGGGCGACGCCGCCGGCCCGCCGGTCGCCGATCGGCACCGGGGCGACCGGCGCCGGCCCGGTGTTGTTGGGCTGCAGAGGTTTCTGCCCACTCCGGCGGAACGTTGCGCGACCGTGACCTACGACCGGAACCGGCAGTCGTCACGCATTTGTAACCATCGGATTCTTGACGGAACCGGCCCGCCCGCATTAGATAGGGAAACTTCCTTAACCATTCGGCCGGACCATCGGAACGGCACCCACGAAGGAGAATCCATGAGAGCAGGTCCCCGGATGCGCAAGCTCGTCACGGCCGTGTCGGCAGCTGCGCTGCTGACCGCTGCCGCCTGCGCGTCCGACTCCGGCACGGCCAGCAGTCCCGCCGCCGGATCGAGTTCAGCACCCGCCACGTCGTCGGCGGCCGAGTCGTCGTCCGCGGCCGAGTCGTCCTCGGCTGCACCGTCTTCGGAGGCTGCGACCTCCGAGGCATCGTCGAGCGCCCCGGCCAAGGAGGCGACCCTGCACGTCTGGATGCAGGGCGACACCCTCAAGGACATCAACATCACCGCCCTGAACAAGGAGTTCGAGGCCGCCCACCCGGGTGTCACCGTCGACCTGCAGGAGCAGACCTGGGGCGAGTACACGACCAAGGTCGCCACCGGCCTGGCCGACACCGCCGGCACCGCTCCGGACGTGCTGGAGCTCGGCAACACCCAGGTTGCGCAGTTCGCCGGCGCCGGTGCCCTGATGGATCTGAACGCCTCGGACTACGCGAACTCCGACACCTGGCTCGGTGGACTCAAGGAGTCCTCGACCTACGACGGCAAGCTCATCGCGGTGCCCTACTACGCGGGTGTCCGGGTCGGCATCTACCGGACCGATCTGGCCGACGCGGCGGGCGTGAAGCCGCCCTTCAACTCGCTGGACGACCTGCAGGCGGGCGCCAAGAAGCTGCTCGACGCGCACGGCGACGACGGCTCCTATTCCGGCCTCTACTTCCCCAGCCAGTACTGGTACGAGGGCATGTCCTTCGTCTGGGACGCGGGCGGGGACATCGCCACCCAGGGGGCTGACGGCAAGTGGACCGGTGCGCTCGACTCGGCCGGGTCCAAGGCCGGACTGCAGCGGCTGAAGGACTTCGTGGCCGCGGTCTCCCGCGGTGGCGACGGCACCGACGAGGCCGACGACGCCCTGGTGATGGCCCAGGAGCAGGCCGCCATGTTCATCGACGCGTCCTGGAAGCCGGGCGCCGTCACCGACGCCAAGACCGGAAACCCGAAGCTGGACGGCAAGATCGGCATCTTCGTGGTGCCGGGTTCCAAGGCGGGGACCGTCATGCCGCAGTTCCTCGGCGGTTCGGACATCGCGATCAACGGCAAGACCGCGAACGCGGACCTGGCCAAGGCCTACACCGCCATGCTGACCGGCCAGAAGTACCAGGCTGTGCTGGCCTCGAAGGGCTACATCGCCAACTCCACCTCGTTCAAGCCCAAGGCCGGCGACGCCAGCGCCGCGGTCGTGGTGAAGGCTGCCTCCACGGGACGGTTCATCCCGAACTCGAAGAACTGGAGCAAGGTCGAGGACGCCCGGGTGCTGCAGGACATGTTCGACGCGGCGATCACCGGGTCGAAGTCGATCGACGAGGCCGCCTCCGACGCCAGCGCGAAGATCACCGAGCTGCTCAACAGCTGACCGATCACGCCCTCCCGTAGGAGCGACGGCGTCCTGCAGGGCGTGAGCCATGGCTCACGCCCTGCAGGACGCACCGGCCGAGATTGCGGCCGGACGATGGACACTTGACCCGAACTCGCAGATCCCGGCCTCAAGGACGGAAATGATGACCACCACCGCCACGCCGACCCGGACGCCGCCGGCTCCGGCGCCGGCGCGCCGGCGCCGCTCGGGGAAGTTCCTTCCCTACGCCATGGTCGCGCCGATGGTCGCGGTGTTCGTCCTGGTGCTGCTGGTCCCGCTGATCCGGCTGATCACGGTGTCCCTTCAGAAGTACGGCCTCGACCAGCTCATCGGCGGCAAGCCGACCGCCTGGCTGGGTCTGTCGCAGTACGGCGATGTGCTGACGTCGTCGGAGTTCTGGGCCGCGCTCTGGCGCACGTTGCAGTTCGTGGTGGCCGCGGTCGGTATCACCGTCGGCCTGGGCCTCGCCCTTGCGCACCTGCTGCTCAAGGTCTCCGGCCCGGTGCGCACATTCATGTTGCTGTGCCTGGTCACCGTCTGGGCCATGCCGCCGATCATCGCCATGCCGATCTGGCGCTGGCTGATCGACCAGCGGTTCGGCGTTCTCAACTACACGCTCTACCACCTCGGCGTGCTCCCCACCCGGACCTTCAACTGGTTCCGGGAGCCGTTGACCGGCTGGATGGTCATCACCGCCATCGTGGTCTGGGGTGCGTTGCCGTTCGTGGTGATCAGCCTGCACGCCGCGCTCACCGCGGTGTCCACCGAACACATCGAGGCGGCCCGGCTCGACGGCGCGGGCGGCTGGCGGATCTTCACCAACGTCACCCTGCCGGCCATCAGACCCACGTTGATGATCATCATCACGCTGTCGATCATCTGGGACTACCGGGTTTTCGCGCAGATCTGGCTGTTGCGCGACATCGGGGCCAACAAGGACAGCTACTACACGATCGGCATCTGGTCGTACGTGGAGTCGTTCTCCAACAAGAACTTCGGATTCGGCGCGGCCATCGCCCTGGTCAGCGTCCTGCTGCTGGGCGTGCTGTCGGCCTTCGCCGTGCGAAACGTGCTGCGCAACACCGCCGACGAGAGCGCGAGCTGACCATGACGATGCTGGAGGCTGCCCCGGTGACCACCACCGCCACGACAGCCACGACCACGGCACCGCCGGCCCGCCGCCGCCCCCGCCGGCTGCGCAAGCGGCTGGCGAAGTCGTGGTGGAACCTGCTCGGGATCGTGGTCGCCCTGATCATGGTGTTCCCGGTGTACTGGATGGTGGCCAGTTCCTTCAAGACCGGCGTCAACCTGCGCCGGGTGACGCCGCAATGGTTCCCGTCACCCTTCACCACCGATTCCTACTCGCGGGCCCTGGCCCAGCCCCGGTTCCTCGGCAGCATGTTGAACAGCCTCATCGTTGTCGGCAGCACCGCGCTGGCCGCGTTGGTCATCGGGTTCCTGGCCGCACTCGCCCTGGGCCGGATGAACTTCAGCGGTCGCAAGTCGCTGATCATCCTGGTGATCGCCATCCAGATGGTGCCCATCGAGGGTCTGATCATCCCGATGTACCTGATGCTGAACAAGGCGCACCTGACCGACTCGGCCTTCGGGCTGATCCTGGCCTACCTGTCGTTCGTGTTGCCGTTCACCGTCTGGATGCTTCGTGGCTTCATCTCCGCCGTACCCAAGGATCTCGAGGAGGCGGCACTGGTCGACGGGTGCACCCGGGGGCAGGCCTTCCGCAAGATCATTCTGCCGCTGGCGGCGCCAGGGCTGGTCGCCACCACGGTGTTCGCGGTGATCCAGGCCTGGAACGAGTACCTGTTCGCCTATGTCCTGCTCAAGCAGAACAGCAAACAGACGATCACCGTGTGGCTCGACACCTTCATCACCACCAAGGGTGTCGACTGGGGCGCGCTGATGGCCGCCTCGACGCTGGTGGCGCTGCCGATCGTGATCCTGTTCGCCCTCATTCAGCGCAAGGTGGCCACCGGCCTCACCGCCGGCGCGGTGAAGGGATGAGCCGCACCACCAGGTTGACCGCTCTGGCGGACGCCGTCCTGATGCCCTGCTTCGACGGCACCACCGCACCGGAATGGCTGCTCCGGCGGGTGCACGAATCGATAGGGGCGGTCTGCCTTTTCGCCCGCAACATCGGCACTCCGGACGACGTCCGGGCGCTCACCGACGCCCTGCGCGCCGCCCGCCCCGACGTGGTCATCGCCATCGACGAGGAGGCCGGCGATGTCACCCGGCTGGACGCCGCGACCGGCTCGCCGTTCCCCGGCAATGCCGCGCTGGGCCGCGTCGATGACGTCCGGCTGACCCGCTCGGTCGGCTACCAGGTCGGCATGCGGCTGCGGAACGCCGGCGTGAACCTGAACTTCGCGCCGTGCGCTGACGTCGCCAGTGACCCGGCGAACCCGGTGATCGGGGCCCGCTCGTTCGGCAACGATCCGACGCTGGTGGCCCGCCACACCTCGGCGTTCATCGCGGGACAACAGGCCGCCGGAGTCGGCGCCTGCGCGAAGCACTTTCCCGGCCACGGAGACACCGACGCCGACACCCATCACCGGCTGGCCGTCCTGGACGGCGATCTGGAGCGGCTGCTGGCCGACGCGATCCCGCCGTTCACCGCCGCCATCGGGGCCGGGGTCGCCTCGGTGATGGCCGGTCACCTGCTGGTCCCAGCGGTGGACCGGCAACCGGCATCGGTGTCGCACCGATGGCTCACCGACATCCTGCGCGGCGAGCTGGGTTTCCAGGGGGTGATCGCTACCGACGCGCTCGAAATGGAGGCGCTCGCCGGCGAGTACGGCATCGCCGAGAGCGCGGTGCTGGCCCTGATCGCCGGCGCGGACCTGCTGTGTCTGGGCGGCGAGACCCGTCCGGAGGAAGAGCTCTCCGGGATCTCCTCGGCCATTGCCGACGCGGTCGCCCAGGGCCGGCTCTCCGAGGAGCGGCTCGCCGACGCGGCGCGCCGGGTCGGCGAGCTGAACGGTCGGCTGGCCGCGGCCGAGTCGACCGCCGTCCCCGGCGACAACGGCGACGCCGACGTGTCCGCCACGGTCGCGCGGCGGGCCCTGGACATCGCCGGCCCGCTGCCGTCCTGGACCGAACCTGCGCTGGTCCTTCGGTGCGACGACCGGCCGAACATCGCTGTCGGGCACGTGCCGTGGGGCCCGTCGGCGGTCCGCAACGGCACCACCGATCACGTGCTGCATGCGACCTCGGTGTTGCCGGCCCGCGAGATCGGCGCCGCAGCAACTGTTCTGCTGGTCACCAGGGATCGGCACCGGCACCCGTGGATGGTCGACACCCTCACGGCCGTGCGGGCCCTCCGCCCCGACGCCGTGGTGCTGGAGATGGGCACGACGGGAGTGGGCGGCGCGCAGGCCCCGGCGATCGGCTCCTACGGGGCCACCCTGGCGAACACCAGGGCCGCCCTCGACGTGCTGGGCGTGCCGGTCACCGAAATCCCGGCCAACGGGACACAATGACCGCAATGGAACCGCACGAACCGCCCGACCAGGGTGGTCCCGGCCTGCCGAGTCAGCGCAGCGCCGATTCCCCGCGCCTGCTCAGGGAGATCAACGACCAGGTGGTGCTCGGCCTGCTGCTGGACCGCGGCCCGATGACCAGGGGCCGGATCGGTGAGGCCACCGGGCTGTCCAAGCCGACGGTGTCCTCGCTGCTGGCCAGGCTCGAGGAACGTGGGTTGGTGACCACCGCCGGGGTGGTCGCCGGCGGTCCGGGACCCAATGCCCGGATCTACACCGTCGACCCGGCGGCCGGCCACGTGATCGCCGTGCACGTCGAGCAGGGCGGCAGCGTCGCTGCACTGGCCAACCTGACCGGCGACGTGATCGCCACCCATGCGGTCCAGGTGCCGGTGCGCCGCTCGTCGTCGCCGTTGACCGAGGCCACTGCCGCCGTCGACGGCGTACTGGAGATGGCGGGCCTGCCCCGCTCGGTGCTGCACCGGGTGCTCATCGCGACCCCCGGGGTCATCGATCCGGTCACCGGAAACCTCAGGCATGCAAGGCATCTGCATGGCTGGGAGTCGCCAGGTCTGGCCGAGCAACTGTCCGACATCCTCGGCACCCCGGTCCGTCACGGCAACGACGTCAACCTCGCGGCGGTAGCCGAAGGCCAGTACGGAGCCGCCCGCGGCAAGACCGACTACGCCCTGATGTGGTTGGACCGCGGCGTCGGCCTCGGGTTGGTGCTGGACGGACGGCTGAGGTCCGGCGCCCACGGCGGCGCCGGCGAGATCGGTTACCTGCCGGTCCCCGGGATGGTCCGCCAGCGGGTGGACCGCGGTGGCGCCGGCGGCTTCCAGCAGTTGGTCGGCGGCCAGGGGCTGCGGGCAATGGCGAAGCGGCACGGCGTGCGCGGCACCGATCCGTCAGGAATCGTGCGGGCCGCGTTGACCGGCAACGGCAACGGGGCCGCGCTGATCGACGAGTTGGCCGAAGGCATCGCGCTGGGCACCGCCGCGGTGACCACCCTCCTCGACCCGGGCCTGGTCGTGCTCGGCGGACCGGTGGCGCTGGCCGGTGGTCAGGTTCTCCTGGACAAGGTCACCGCGGTCATGCGCCAGGTGTCCTTCGTCCGACCGCAGGTCGTACTCTCTACGGTCACCGCCGACGGCGTGCTCCGCGGCGCGGTCGAGGTCGCGCTCCAGACGGTGCGGTCGCAGCTGTTCGGCACTCCGGCGGCCGGGCTGCCGGCCGGCCTCATCGGCTGACCGGCACCCCTACAGCTGTCTCAGCTGCGCCTTGACCTGCGGGATCCGGGCCGGCGCCATGGACAGCTCCCACACCCCCCGGGCGACCAGGCCCGGCGCGTACTCGGCCATCCCGGCCATCTCTCCACACACGGCCACCGGCGTCGATGCGGCAGCCGCCTGGGCGCACAGTTGGTCGAGAATCCGCTGCACAGCCGTCGATCCCGGGTCCAGCAGATCAGCAACCCCGGGCTCGGTACGGTCGGCCGCCATCGTGTAACTCGTCAGATCGTTCGAACCGATCGACACGAAGTCCGCCACCGCACAGATCTCATCCGCAGCCAGGGCGGCAGCGGGCACCTCGACCATCACGCCCACCGACTCCGGTGTCGCGTGGTCGATCCCGTCCGATCGCAGCGATGCCACAGCGGCGTCAACGGCGTCGCGGAACGCCGACACCTCGGACGCGATGGTGACCATCGGCGCCATCACCGACACCCGGTGGCCGACCGAAGCCCGGCAGATGGCCCGCAGCTGGGTACGGAGCAGCTCGGGATGCGCCAACAGATAGCGCAGCCCACGGATCCCCAGGAAACCGTTGTGCTTCTCGTCGACATCCAAGGTGGCCACCGGCTTGTCGCCGCCGGCGTCCAGCACCCGCACCACGATCGGCCGGTCGCCGAGGATGGTGAAGATCTCCGTCAGATCGCGGGCCTGCTCGGCTTCGCCCGGAAATACCGCCTTGTCCAACACCAGCAGTTCGGTACGGAGCAGCCCGACGGCGTCGGCCCCGCACTCGACGGCCATCCTGGCGTCGGCGACCGACCCGACGTTGGCGGCGACGGTGATCGAACGGCCGTCCGCGAGGACCACCGGCGCCGTCGCCGCGGCGCGGAGTTCCTCCGCCGCAGCGTTTTCGGCGCCGATCTCGCCTCGGATCCTGGTGGCCTCCGACTCCGGCGGTGCCACCTGAACGGTTCCGGCGGCGCCGTCCACCACCACCTCGGTCCCGTCGGCGACCTCGGCGAGCACCGAGCCGGTCCGCAGCACCATCGGCAGCCCGAGCCCGCGTGACACGATCACCGCATGCGCGGTGACCGAGCCGCCGCCGAGAACCAGCGCCGCGCAGCCGTGCTCGATCAGCTGCGGGACCTCGGCCGGCCCGATGTCGTCGGCGAGAACGACCGCACCGTCGAGATCTGCCGGCACCCGGTCGAAGACCACGCCGAGCTCGCGCAGCACTTCGGCGCCGGCCTCCCTGAGATCGACGGCGCGGGCCGCGATCAACTCGTCCGACGAGTCGGCCATGCCGGCCGCGGCGGAGCCGACGGCGCTCCACCAGGCCGAGGCCGCCCCCGCGGAAAGGTCCCGATCGGCCGCCCGCCGCAGTTCCGGATCGCTGAGCAGGGCCGCGTGTGCCTGCGCGAATTCGCCGTCGCCGGCAAGTCGGTTCGCGGCGCCGGCGATGGCAGCGCCGAGTCTGCGGGCTTCGGCGACCGGATCAGCATCCGGCGCCCGCGGCAGGGTCGCCGGCAGCCCGGCCAGCCGCCGGAGCGGACCGATCACCCGGCCCGGCGCGCCCGGGGTGGCGTGCACCATCCCGTCGGCGAACTGCGCGGCCCTGGCGGCCTCCGCGGGGGCTGCGGGGCCGGCTCCCAGCTCGCCGAATCCCTCGTCGATGAGCCGCTCCACTTCGGCGAGCACGGCCGATGCGTCCCCACCGGAGGCGCGCACCAGCACCGGGTCACCCCCGCGCAACCGCAGTCCGACGACACCGAGCACCGAACGCAGGTCGACGGCGGGTCCGTCGGGCGGCCCGATCCGAACCTCGGCGTCCCTGCCCTTCAGCACCCGGACCAGCTCCGCGGCCGGCCTGGCATGCAGACCGAGCGGATTGCGCAGCGTCACCGTCGCCGACTGCTCGGGACCTGTCGATCGCACCGCTGCCGGCGCCGCAGGGCCACCGCCGGCCGACCGGGCGGCGGCGACCACCGCGTCGAGGTCGGCGCCTCCCTCGGCGGTGACGGCCGCCGCGATCGCACCCTCGACGAGCGGCGCATCGACCACCCGGATCCGTGCGGCCTGCTCCGGATCGCAGAACTCCAGCGCGGTCTCGGCAGTGAGCAGCGCCGACCCCAGGTCGTACAGCACGATGGCGCCGTCGCCGACCTCCGCCTGGGCGATGGCGTCGGAGATCAGTTCGAACGACGTGCCGATGCCGCCCTCGTCGGTTCCGCCGGCGGCCGCGATCGTGATCGACGGGGCCATCTGGCGCGCCAGTGCCGCGGTGCCGGTCGCGACATCCCGACTGTGGGACACCAGGATCAGCCCTACCGTCATCCGGGCCGTCCCAGCCACGGATGCCGACCGGACCGTCCCACGGCAGAGGCGGTGTCGGTCGCCGGCTGCGGGACGGTGCGGTCGATCGATCCCCGTGCTGCCGTCACGAAGCCGCCGCGGCTGCCAGGGCGCGCAGGAGATACGCGGTGCTCTTGGATCCGGGATCGACATGCCCGATGGAACGCTCGCCGAGGTAGGACGCCCGGCCCTTGCGGGCCCGCAACGGTGTCGTGGCCTCGGATCCCGCCTCGGCAGCGTCGGCGGCCGCAGCCAGCACGGCGGCGACGTCCTCCCCGCCGTCGGCCGCCGCCCTGGCTGCGTCCACCGCCGGAGTGAGGGCGTCGATCATCGTCTTGTCCTGCGGTTCCGCCTTGCCTCTGGCGACCACCCCGTCCCGGGCCGCGGCGAGCAGCGTGGCCACGGCGGCCCCGTCGAGTTCGGTCTCGTCACCGGCCGCCGTCGCCGCGCGCAGGAACGCCGTACCGAACAGCGGTCCGGACGCCCCCCCGACGGTGGAGATCAAGGTGGTGGCAACCAGTTTCAGCACCGCACCGGGGGTGGCCGGCGATCCTGCATCGAACTTGGTGAGCACGGCGGCGAAACCGCGGGCGAGGTTCTCCCCGTGGTCTCCGTCGCCGATCTCGCGGTCCAGGTGGGTCAACTCCACCTTGTGTTCGGTGATGACCGCGGCCGCCGCCCGCAGGGCGGCAACGGTCCCGGCTGCGTCGCAGCCCACCTCAGACCCCCCACCGGAGCGCGGCCGTGTGTACCGGCGCGTCCCAGAGGGCGGTCAGCTCGTCGTCCAACTTGAGCAGGGTGATCGACATCCCCTGCATCTCCAGCGAGGTGATGTAGTTGCCGATCAGCGAGCGGGACACCTCGATGCCCTTGTCCGCCAGGTACTTCCGGGCCGAGTTGTATGCCAGGTAGAGCTCGATCTGCGGAGTGCCGCCCATCCCGTTGACGAACAGCAGGGTGGTGTCGCCGGACTCGAACGGCAGGTCCTCGACCACCGAGCCCAGCAGGGTCGCGACGATGGAATCGGCCGGCTCGAGCTTGACCCGCTCGCGTCCCGGTTCGCCGTGGATGCCGATGCCGATCTCCATCTCGTCGTCGGCGAGGGTGAACGACGGCTCGCCGGAGTGCGGGACCGTGCACGGGGTGAGCGCCATGCCCATCGTCCGTACCTGGGCGTTGACCTTGGTCGCGATCGCCGTCACCGCGGCCAGGTCGTCGCCGCGGGCTGCCGCCGCCCCCGCGATCTTCTCCAGCAGAACGGTGCCGCCGACCCCACGGCGACCGGCCGTCCAGGTCGAGTCCTTCACCGCGACGTCGTCGTCGACGACCACGGAGGAGACTTCGATGCCCTCGGCCGCAGCGAGTTCCGCCGCGGTCTCGAAGTTCAGCACGTCCCCGGTGTAGTTCTTCACGATGTGCAGCACGCCCGCGCCGCCGTTGACCGCGACGGTCGCGGCCAGTACCTGGTCCGGGGTGGGCGAGGTGAACACCGCACCCGGTGCAGCCGCGTCCAGCATGCCCGCGCCGACGAAGCCGCCGTGCAGCGGTTCGTGCCCGGCACCGCCACCGGAGACCAGGGCCACCTTCCCGGACACCGGGGCGTCCGCCCTCACGATGTAGTTGGGGTCGGTGAACACGGTCAGCAGGTCGGGGTGCGCCAGCGCCATGCCGGCCAGCGCCTCGTCGACCACGGTGGTGGGGTCATTGATGATCTTCTTCACGGATCGGTCCTCTCGCGGGGGTGGGGCGCCCCGATGCCGGGCCGGCGCTGGCTGCGTCGACGCTGACGGATCTACGTTGCGATCCTGCCCGCGCTCTCGCGTTTGCGCGAGGGCTGACCGGAGGACATCGGATCGCTCGGTGCGTCGCGACCTTGTCGCCCCGACCACCCGGCGGGCACTACAGAGTCAACCGTGCGGTCTCCGGGATCTGATCGGCAGGGGCGCTGAGCACCGCCAGATAGCTGACCGCCTGCGCGCAGTCCACCGGACGTTCGGGGGGGTCGAGCCGCGCGGTGATCGTGTCGTCGTCGACCACGAGGATTGCTGCCGTGTTCTGACATCCGTTGAGCAGGAAAGCGAACCGGCGATCACCGGGGATGGGCGCCGGCAACGGCGGCATCACCGAGTTGTCGAAGGTTCCGACGCCCTGGGTATCGCTCTCCAGTTCCACGGCCGCCTGCCGGCGGGCCGGCCCGTCCTGCCGCATGAACACCACCGTTCGGCCGATCCCGACCGATCCCGGTGGGACGGTCGCGGCCGGGGCCGCAACGATGGCGATCGTGGTGACCGCCGCGAAGCACTCGGGCAGCGGCGGCAGTGGCATTCCGGTGGGTGCCAGGATGAAGCGTCCGTCCTGAGCGACCAGGGCGGCCCCCGCCGGAATGTCGCAGCCGATGCTCACCACGCCGGCGATCAGCACCTGGCCGTCGGGCACCGTGCCGACCTGGCCGGCGAGGGGGTGCGCAGTGCCGTCCCGGTTGGCGATCGACTCGAGGTAGGCATCGAGCGTGGCGTCGTCGGCGATCCGGATCGGGCCGCGCCAGCCCTGGACCCCGCCGGTGACACCCTCGATGCCCAGCAGCCGACTGCCGGGGACCGGTTCGACGGTGTCCGCAGCCGTGGTCCGCTCACCGGTCCACGGCGGCGGTGCCGACGGCTGACTCGACCGGACCGCGGTCGTACCGGTGGACGATGCACCGGTGGACGATGCACCGCTGGACGACGCACCGGTGCCGGCGGCCGTCGTTGCGCCGGTGGACGATCCGGTGGGCAACACCGAGGCGCTCGGCGTCACGTCGGTCGCGACCGTGACCGCACAGGCCGACAGGGCGAGCACGGCCGCCAGCAGTGGGGCGACGATCAGTCTGGTCTTCATGGTCGCAAGGACGGCCCCATCCGCCGAATCGGTTGCATTCCGGTCACAGTGGAACAGGAGTGCGGAGCCGCACGGACAGGCAGGTGACGCAGCCCTCGAGCTTTTCGTACTCGGAGATGTCGACCGTCACCACGTCGTACCCGAGGTCGCGGATCAGCGCAGCGGACCGGGGTGCGGACGAGGACATGAGCACCCGGCCCCGACCGAGATCGACGACGTGGGCCCCGCCCTCCTCGGGCATCGCCCGGAAGTGCGGGAAGAAGCCAGGATCATCGACGACCGGCAGGTACCCGATGATCGAACCGTCGGGCAGCGCGGTGATCGCCGACTTGAGATGCAGCGCTCTGGTCAGTGGCACCGCGACCACCCTGGCACCCAGCGGTTCGATCAGCCGCCGGAACTCGGCGACCCCGGCAGCGTCGGTGCGGCCGCCCCTGCCGACGTAGACCAGGTCGCCGATCTTCAGGACGTCACCGCCGTCGAGCGTTCCGTCGGCCATCTCGACTACCGCATAACCCAGCCGCCGCAGGCTTTCCGCGGTACCTGCGGTCTCGCCCCGGCGTTCCGGGGCGCCGGGCCGGACGATCACCGCGGTGTCGGCGAACATCACCGCCGAGTCCTCGACGAACACCGAATCCGGGCAGTCCTCAGCGGTCGGCACCTCGATGGTCTCCCAGCCGGTGCCGGCCAACGCATCGACGTAGCCGTCCCACTGCCGGCGGGCCAGGTCGACGTCGACCGGCTGCCGCTCGATGTGGGTGATCAGTCCATCGGCCAGTCGCGACGACGGCCGCCGGACCAGAGCACGCAGGGTCATCGGGGTTTCCCTTCCTCGGTGTAGACGTCGGGCACGCCGTCGGCATCGTCGTCACGCTGCTCCTCGTCCCACATCCTGCGGTACGTCCGGTTCCGGATCCGCAGCAGTACCGCGGCGAGGATCGCCGCACCCACCGAACCGACCAGAACTCCGACCTTGACGTGGTCGTCCTCGGCCGAGCCGGCGCCGAAAGCCAACTCGCCGATCAGCAACGACACCGTGAAGCCGATGCCGCCGAGCACGGACAACCCCAGCACGTCCCACCAGCTGAGCTCGTCGTCCAGCGGTGATCCGGTCGCCTTGCCGGTGACGAAGGTCGCCAGCAGGATGCCGACGGTCTTCCCCACGATGAGGCCGGCGACGATGCCCAGCGCCACCCGGTCGGAGAGTGCCTCGACCAGTCCGCTGAAGCCGCCGACGCTCACGCCGGCCGCGAAGAACGCGAAGATCGGCACCGCCACGCCGGCCGACAGCGGCCGGAATCGATGCTCGAAGTGCTCGGCGAGGCCCGGGCCGGCATCCGGGCCGCCGGCCCGATCGCTGCGGACCACCGGCACGGCGAACGCCAGCAGCACCCCGGCGACGGTGGCGTGGATCCCCGAGGCGTGGACCATGGCCCAGGTGAGCACCGCCAGCGGCAGGAGCAGGTACCAGGACCGGATCCGGCGCTGCACCGCGACCGCGAACAGCCCGAGGGGCACCAACGCCGCCAGCAGGTAGCCCAGGTGCAACTCCCTGGTGAAGAAGACGGCGATGATGGTGATCGCGAGCAGGTCGTCGACCACCGCCAGGGTGAGCAGAAAGGTGCGCAACGCGCTCGGCAGATGGGTCGAGATCAGCGCCAGAACCGCCAGCGCGAAAGCGATGTCGGTGGCCGTGGGAATGGCCCAGCCGCGGCCTGCGCCGGGTGCGCCGCCCAGGTTCACCAGGGTGTAGATCACCGCCGGGATCACCATGCCGCCCACGGCAGCGGCGATCGGCACCGCAGCCTTCCGCGGATCCCGCAGGTCGCCGGCGACGAACTCGCGCTTGAGTTCCAGACCGGCGACGAAGAAGAAGATGGCCAGCAGTCCGTCCGCGGCCCACTGGCCCAGGGTCAGATCCAGGTGCAGCGCCGCCGGTCCGAACCTGGCGTCACGCAGCGCCTCATACGAGGCGGTGTCGATGTTCGCCCAGGCCAGTGCGGCGACCGTCGCGAGCACGAGCAGGGCGCCGCCGACGGTCTCGCGGCGCAGCAGCGAAGCGATCCGACTCGTCTCCGGCCAGGAACCGCGGCCGAACATCGCAGAGCGCTCGTTCTCGGCCATGGATCGCCTTCCGGGTCGGACGTACCGTGCCGACCAGTCTTCCCGGCTCACCACGGCTGAGCCTATCGGACCCCACGTAAGGTGGCCGGACGTCGACCGATCGGAGCGCAGCATGCAGTGGGACCCGACCACCTATCTGCGGTTCGGGGACGAGCGGGCCCGGCCGTTCTTCGACCTGATGGCCAGAGTCCGGCTCGACGAGCCCGCGACGGTCGTCGATCTGGGCTGCGGCCCAGGCACTCTCACCGAGACCTTGGCCCGGCGCTGGCCGGCCGCGCTGGTGATCGGCATCGACTCATCACCCGAGATGATCAGCGCCGCGCAGACTCTCGCCACCGACCGGCTGGCGTTTGCCGAGGGCGATCTGGCGGCCTGGGCCCCGGAGCGCCGGGTGGACGTGGTGGTCTCCAATGCGGCGCTGCAGTGGGTGCCGGAGCACCGGTCGGTGCTTCCCCGGCTGGTCGACGCGGTCGCGCCGGGTGGCTACCTCGCGTTCCAGGTTCCTGGCAACTTCGGCGAGCCGAGTCACCTGATCCTGCACGAACTCTCTGCGGACGGTCGGTTCGCCGCCTACACCGCAGGCCTCCATCGGCCGGCCGCGGCCGACGGCGCGGACTACATCGCCGATCTGTCGGCGCTGGGCATGGAGGTCGACTCCTGGGAAACCACCTACCTGCACATCCTCCCCGGGCCGGACGCGGTGTTCGAATGGGTCTCCGGCACCGGCGCCCGACCGATCCTGCAGGCGTTGCCGGACGACCTGCGGGCCACCTTCGCGGGCGAGTACCGAGCCCGGTTGCGCGCCGCCTACCCGCCGCAACCGTTCGGCACGGTGCTGCCGTTCCGGCGGATCTTCGCGGTGGCCCGGAAGCCCTGATGCGTGCGCTCCGGCGTCGGGACCTCACGTCGGCGGCGTCCGCCGCGTTGGCCTGAGGTGACCTCCCCCTCCGGTGCCGCCGGCCTCGAACCGTTCGAGCGTGTGGTCGCCGCCCACGGTGCCGTCGTGCTCCGGGTCTGCCGGGCCCTGCTGGGTCCGGTGGACGCCCAGGACGCATGGTCGGAGACCTTCCTGTCGGCGTTGCAGGCGTACCCGGCGCTCGAGCCGGGGAGCAACGTCCGCGGCTGGCTGGTGACCATCGCCCACCGCAAGGCGGTCGATGTCCACCGGAAGGCGGCACGCATCGCGGTGCCACTGGCCGAGCTGCCGGAAGCACCCTCGCAGCTCGGGAATCCCGGCGCCGGCGAGCCGGAACTCTGGCAGGCGGTCGCGGCGTTGCCGGAGCGGCAACGGCTCGCCGTGGTCGCGCACCATCTCGCCGGACTCCCCTACGCCGAGATTGCTGCGGTCAGCGGGGGGACCCCCGAGGCCGCCCGCCGCGCCGGTGCCGACGGCATCGCCGCCCTGCGCCGCAGATATGTCCCTGCCATCACCCCTGAAGGGCGCCCGTCATGAACCTCTTCGACACCGTCACCGCCGATCCCGACACTCTGATCGGGCTGCACCAGCGGTTGGTGGTCGACGCCACCGGCCGCGGCCTGATCGACATCGGCTACCGCACCGTTGACAGTCCGGTCGGCGTGCTCTTGGTCGCAGCCACCGAGCAGGGCGTTCTCCGGGTCGCCTTCGACCTCGAGGGCCACGACGCAGTGCTGGCGACGCTGGCGGAGATCGTCAGTCCCCGGATTCTGCACGCCCCGGCGCGGCTGGACGCCGCCGCGCGGGAACTCGACGAGTACTTCGCCGGGCGCCGCCACGAGTTCGACCTGCCTCTCGATCTGCGGTTGGCCCGGGGCTTCCGGCGCGCGGTCATCGAGCTGCTGCCGACCATCGGATACGGCACAACGGCCAGCTATTCGGCGGTCGCTGCCGCGGCCGGCAGCCCGGCGGCGGTCCGCGCGGTCGGCACGGCGTGCGCGACGAACCCGGTGCCGGTTCTGCTCCCCTGTCACCGGGTGGTGCGTTCCGACGGCAGCACCGGCGCCTACCGCGGCGGCCCCGAGGCCAAGAGGGTGCTGCTCGCGCTGGAGGCGGCCTGACCCGGTGGCCGTCTTCGAAAGGGTGGGCCATCCGCTGCTGCGGCAGGATGGTCCGATGGGGTCCGCCGAGCAGCTCGCCGAAGTCGTCGACGGCCTGTACGGCGGCGACGTCGCCGAGTTCACCGCGGAGCGGAACCGGCATGGCCGCCCAGGCCCGCAAGGACGGCGACAAGGACCTGGCGAAGCAGATCGTCGGCCTGGCCAAACCGACCCGCTCGGCCTACGCCGTCAACCTGCTGGTGCGCCACGACCACGAGGTCGGCGCCGAGCTCACCGAGCTCGGCGAGGAGTTGCGGGCCGCGGAGCAGGCCGGTGACGCGCCCCGGATGCGCGACCTGGCCACCCGCAGACGTCGCCTGGTCGACGGTCTGGTGGAGCAGGCCTTCGAGCTGGTCGGACAGCAGGATCCGCCGGCTGCGCTCCGGGAGGAAGTGGTCGCGACGCTGAATGCGACGCTGGCCGACCCCGACGTGGCCAGGCAGATCCTTGCCGGTGCGCTGGTCCGGCCGGTCCGGTGGGAGGGGTTCGGATCGGTGCCGCTGACCCGGATCAGCGCTCTACCGGATGCGCCGCCTGCAGCGCCGCGCGCCACCGCATCGCGCACGTCCGCGCAGGCCGGAGCCGGCGGACGGGCCGACCAGCGGGCCGCCAAGGAGCAGGCGGCCGCGGAGCAGGCGGCGGCCCGGGAGGCCGAGCGGGAGCAACGCCGCGCCGACGAGCTCGCCGAGGCCCGCGCCGCAGCGGACCGGGCCGACACCGGGCTCGAGCAGGCCGGCGACCGGGTCGCCGAGTTGGAAGGAACGGTGCGGGACCTGGAGGCCGAGCTGACCGAGGCGCACCGGTCCCTGGACCGCGCCCGGACAGATCTGCGCCGGGCCAGGTCCCAGCACCGCGAGGCGCAGCGCGCCCTCGACACACTCGAGAGCTGAAGGGAGCCGGCCATGAAGTTCACCGCCGACATCGAACAGAGCGGCCGCACGGCCACCGGCATCGTGGTGCCGGACGAGATCGTTCAGGCTCTGGGTGCCGGTCGACGCCCGCCGGTGCGGGCCACCATCAACGGCTACACCTACCGGTCCAGTGTCGCGTCGATGGGCGGCCGCTACATGCTGAGCGTCAGTGCGGAGGTCCGGTCGAACGCCGGGGTGGCCGGCGGCGACCGCGTCGAGGTGGACCTCGAAGTGGACACCGAGCCGCGGGAAGTGGCGGTGCCGCAGGACTTCCGGGATGCGCTGGATCAGAACCCGGCTGCCGCAGCCTTCTTCGATGCCCTCGCGTACAGCCACCGGCTGCGCCATGTGCTGGCCATCGAGGACGCCAAGACCCCGGAGACCCGGCAGCGGCGGATCAGCAAGGCCGTCGAGATGCTGCAGGCCGGGAAGAAATAGCCGGGATCAACTCTGCTCGAGGATGCGCGCGGCCTCGGCCAGGTCGGAGGCGATGGTGGCAGCGTCGCGTTCGTAGTCCGCGTCGCTGACCCCGGCGGCGCGCCGGAGGCTGAAGACCAGCTCGCTGTTGTCGCCGTCGGCGAGCACCCGCATCGGGTTGAGGAATGTCTCGCCGGTTGCCAGAGTGACCTCATGGTCGGCCACCCGGGTCGGATTCCGCTCGACGAACCGGACCGTCACCCGGCCCATCGGGGACTCACCGATCCACTCGCCGTCGCGGAACTCGATCGCACCGGCCAGTCCCGACGCCCACTGCGGCAGGTTTCGCGGATCCGAGATGTAGTCGTAGACCACGTCGGCCGGGCGGGCGATGGACACACCGATGTGACGGGACAGCGTCATGGTCGTCATTGTGCAGCCCACGTCGCCCCGGCAGTCATCCCGGGCTGGTCCCCGGGCGGGTTGGAATCGTCTCGGCGGGCTCGTGCGGTATCAGCTGGTGGCGCAGCCGCCTCCCTCCGGTCAGACGCACCGCTTTCGCCGCGGTGCGCAGGATGACGCCGAGCGGGTCCGAGTCCGATGTGGGGTAGTGCATGAGCGAGCGCCTGCAGCCGAGCCACCGTTCAGCGGTCATCGGAGACCTGCGGATCCCACCGGCCGACGCGCAATCGGCAGCCGTCCCGGACGACCCGGTGGACGTTCTGTTCGAACTGAATCTGGGATACCCCGGTGGGCTGGACGCGGTCCGCACGGCGTTCTTCACGCTGTGGGAGTCCCGGGCCGCCGCCGCCGTTGACCACGGCGATCCAGCCCAAGGGCCGATCACGCAGGCGCGCCTCACCGCCTGCGCCTCCGGCCGACCCGGCCGGCCCGGCGGCGGCCCCTGCAGCCACTCCGCGGCGGGTGAGCAGCCACATCTTCCAGGGCACGCTGACCCGGTCCGAGCTCGACCGGCTGATGGCCGCAGACCGGGACAACCCTGGCGCCAACACCATCTTCAAGGCGTGGCCGGACTACGTGCTCTACCCGTTGGTCGACCGATCGGCGAAGACGGTCAAGGCCGACGCCACCTGGCGGGCGTATCAGGCCTCGGGTAAGGGCATCGTCTGGGCGGTGATCGATTCCGGGATCCAGGCCGACCACCACCACTTCGCCAAGCTGCGGATCGCCACCGACCCGGTCGCCTCGGAACTGGTCCCCCCGCATCCGGACACACCGGACGACGCTGATCCGTCGACCGACGTTCCGAAACTCGCTGCGCCGCCTGCAGCGGCCGTCGTTCCCACGGGACCGACCTCCGGGCTGCACAAGGACTTCACCTACCTGGTGGCGCCCGCACAGCTCGGGCCGGTGGACGGTCCGGGATCACCGTTGACCGACGACCTCGGTCACGGGAGCCATGTCGCCGGGATCATCTCCGGTGCGTCGAACGGAAGCACCCCGGTGGTGGCCACATCCGACGAGCCGGCCACCGGCGCCGGGTTCAGCTCGCGTACCCCGACCGGCCAACTCTCCGGGATGGCACCCGAGTGCGAGTTGGTGAGCCTGAAGGTGATGCGCCGGAACCTGCAGAACAACTGGGTCACCTCCTCGGCCGCGATCATCGCTGCCCTCGACTACGTGCGCACCGAGGTCAACGTCAGCCGATCGGCGATGCGGATCCACGGCGTGAACATCAGTCTCGGCTGCGACTGGGACCCGGCGCACTATGCCGCCGGCCAGTCGCCCCTGTGCCAGGCGGTGAACGAGCTGGTCGCGTCCGGGGTGGTGGTGGTGATCTCCTCGGGGAACGGCGGCAGCACCCTGGCGCCGGACGATGCGAAGCAGAACATCTCGCTGATGGGATCGGTGACCGAGCCAGGGCACGCGGAGAACGCCATCACGGTCGGCTCCACCCACCGGGACTCGCCGATCGCCTTCGGTGTCTCCTGGCGGTCCGGTAAGGGACCCACCCTGGACGGCCGGTGCAAGCCGGACGTCGTCGCCCCCGGCGAGTGGATCACCTCGGTCGCGGTCGGCAATGTCCGGTCGACGGCCGGCCTGGCCGTCGAGGGCATCGACCCGCACGTCACCTACGCGGAGCAGTCGGGAACATCGATGGCGGCCCCGCACGTCTCCGGCGTCATTGCCGGCTTTCTGTCCAGCCGCCCGGAGTTCATCGGGCGTCCGCAGCAGGTCAAACAACTGCTCTGCAGCAGCGCGACCGACCTGGGTCGCGAACGGTACGCCCAGGGGCACGGTCTGGTGGACGCCATGCGCATGCTGTCCAACAGTTGACTGCCCGTCCGAACTCCCAGCATGGTCGACACCCCTTACTAGCAGGAGGTTCTCAGATGGATCAGATCGCCGGCAGCCCGTACTGGATTGCCCAGTTCGACAAGGACGGCGGCCTCACGGGCACCACCGCCGACGCCCTGGTCTCCGAGATCGCCGGATCCGGTGTGACCAACCTGTTCATCTTCAGCCACGGCTGGAACAACGATGTCGCCGGGGCAAAAGCTCTGTACAACAGCATGTTCCCGATCATCAAGGCGCAGGCCGGGCTGGCCCCGGCGCTGAGCGGCATCGGATTCGTTGGCCTGATCTGGCCATCCATCTTGTTTCCCGACGATCCGGGTCAGGCCGCTGTGCCGACCGGGATCGGCGCCCAGTCCATCGAGGCGGCCCAGCCGGAGCCGGTCAACGTCACCACCCTCAAGACCGGAGCGCAGATCGCCGGGGACATGGCCAAATCGTTCCCGGCCGACCAGGCGCAGCTGCTCGAGGAGATGGGCCGGATCATCGACAAAGGTCTGGCCGACACCGCCGCCGGCACCGCCACCACCGCCGAGCAGACCGCAGACGTCCAGCGGTTCCACGCGCTGCTCCAGCAGATCAGTGGGCCTCCGGAGGATGCGGTCGAGGACCGCGGCGAGATGTCCCTGCTGCTCAGCGACGATCCGGTCGCCGACTATCAGAAGATCGCCACCGCCATGTCGACCGGCACCGAAGGCGGTGACGCGCAGGGCATCGGCAGTATCTTCGGCAAGGTCTGGAGTGGCGCCAAGGACGCGCTCAGGGTCGCATCGTTCTACCAGATGAAGTCCCGCGCCGGAGTGGTCGGCAAGAATGGCCTCGGCCCGCTGCTCGAGTTGCTGCACACCAGGAACGGATCGGTGCGGGTGCATCTGATCGGGCACAGCTTCGGCGCCCGGCTGGTGTCGAACTCGCTGCCGGGCATCAGCTCGGCCGCCGCCAGCCCGATCGCCTCGCTGCTGCTGATCCAGGGAGCGTTCTCGCACTGGGCATTCGCGCAGCGCAATCCCTGGGGAGATCAGGGATCGCTGTTCGGTAGTTCGGATCGGGTGCACGGCCCGATGGTCGCCACCTTCACCGCCGCCGACTGGGCGGTTGGCAAGTGGTATCCGAAGGCCTCGTTCCTGGCCGGCGACGACCAGCAGGACGCCGCACCGGGAGGACGCTGGGGCGGCATGGGCGGCGACGGGTTCCAGGCCAGTGAACCGAAGGTCGCTTTCACCGTCGTGCCGGGGCAACCCACCTATCCGCTCGCCAACGGCACGTTCCATCTCGCGGATGCCAACGGCATCATCACCGACACCAGCCAGTCGTCGTTCGCCGGTGCGCACTCCGACTTCCTGCGCAACGAGATCGGTTGGCTCGCCGCGCGGGTCGCGACCCCGATCGCCTGACGCCGCCACGGACGCATCGGATCGGCGGCCCCGACCATCGGGGTGCGCTGCGTCGTCAGCCCTTGCACCGCACGTTGACGTCGTAGGACCCGCCCGCGATGGCGACCGTGGTGTCCACCGGTAGGTAGGGGAACGGCATGCTCGTCGAGCCGGACTTGTCGGCGCCGAACACCGGGACGACGGTGATGGCGAACGTGATCGCACCGGCGGCGGCCAACGTGTCCCGGTTGAACAGGGTGTTCAGGTTGAAGTTGAACGACGCGATGCCGCCCTCGTCGAGCTCCGACCCGTAGGGGTTGAACGTCATCGCGCTGGTGGAGATGGCCAGGGAGAGCTTCTCCTTGCCGACACCACGCATCTTCTTGGTGACGGTGACCGTACCGGCGAACGCCGGGTTCTTGGCGATCAACGCATCCAGGGTGAATCCGTACGACTGCGGGTCGTTGTCCTTGGCCAGCGGCAGATTCGACAGCAGCGCGCCGACCGGGCACAGCATGGCGTCGCCGAGGGTGGGGAACTCCAGCCACTGCTTGACGCCGCCGGCCGCGGCCTTGACCACGGCGATGTCGCCCGCGGTCTCCGGCGGCGGAATGCTGCTGCCGATCACCTTGCCCTGGCCGCCGGTGCCCGTGCCGAAGTCGTCGATCTGCATGTCCCACGGCACCGACCATTGCACCTGGTTGAGGTGCGCCAGCTCGGGTGCGTCGGTGTACTTCGCCGCGATCGAGGTCAGGAAATTGTCGGAACCGCTGGTGGACACCAACCGCGGGGAGAATTCGCCGCGACCGATGCTGAGGGCGGCGGGCCATCCCGGCCGGTCCATCAGATCGGGCGTCGGGTTCAGGCCGTCCGCGGATTCGGCAAAGCTGATCCGGGCATCCCGCTTCAGATCGCCCAGCGATTCCGGCGGTTCGTAGAACGGTGCCGAGGCACCGGGTCTCGCGATGATCTTGCGGTCGGCCCCCATCGAGCCGAGCGCGTCCCGGGACTGGCCGAGCGCCTCGTGCCGCACGATCGGTGGATCGCCGACGGGAGCGCCGGGGCTGCGGTACTGCGCATTGCGCGACGATCCCATCAGGGTCTGCATCACGCCGACCAAGATCGAATTCTCCGGGCCGATCGAGACACCGGTCGGAATCTCGACGGTCGTCGGCGTGAACATCGTCTGGGGTGCCACAATTTTCGTTCGACTCTCGTCCAACGACTCGGTGTGGGTGGTCCCGGAGATCGAGGGTTTGCCGATCCCCGCGGACAGCCCGACGGCAGTGGCGATCGGGGGTCTCGGGCCGCTGCGTTGGACCGTCGGGTTACGCTCCGGCCAGGGCGGCCACGGCCCGGTTGCCGGTGGTGCGCTGCAGCGCGAGCAGCGCGCGCTGCGCTGGACCGCCGGTCAGGCCGGCCATTCCGCGGCCGGCCATCAGCGCACCCAGGGTCGCGGCCGTCTCGCCGAGGGTCGCCTCGCTCGTGGTGGGGGCATGGGAAGCAGTCGGCGAGGCGTCGACGCGCTTGGCCTCCGCGACCTCCATTCGACAGATCGTGGAGGAGGGCGCGGCGCGGCGGCAATGGACGGAGGGCTACCCGAACGGGCAGGTTTCGCTGCCCTATCGGTCCGTCGGCCGGAGGCGGCGGGCGCGGTACGTGGCGCTCCTGCGCCCGCGGAAGACATGGACTCACGAGATCGATGAGTCGTGCCTGCGCTCCATCCGGGCCGACCAGCCGTCGCTGTCGGGGATCGAATTCCACCGTTCGGGCAGCCGGCCACGGCGATGTGGGTCGGCTCCGGTCACCGCGTCGCGATCCTCGATACGCCATCAGTGGCAACCCACGCTGGTCAGGTCCGCACAGCTGTCCTCGCAGCGTGGTCGAACTACTGAACGTGCTGGTCACGGCACTGAAACGGGCAAATCCGGATCTGTCAACAGTGAGTTCCCGACCGCCTGCTCAGCCGTGTACGGTGCTGCTTTCGCAGTGTGGGCCACACTCGGGGAGGGCGGCCGATGGGAGCTTTTCTCGGCCTGGTGGCCGGCGTCGGACTCATGCTGGTCTGGCTGGGCCTGTCGGGCGGGCCGATCCGGCCGCACACCCACGTCCGCTCCGACCGACTCCGGGAGCAACTCGCCCAGGCGGGCCTCTCGTCCGTTGCGCCGGTCCAGCTGGTCGCGCTGCAGGTCCTGTCCGCGCTGCTCGTCGCCACGGTCGGAATCGTCACCACCCGGTCGATCTCGGTGTCCGCAATCTTCGGACTGTTCGCCGCAGCCGTCCCCCGGCTGATGGTCGCCAGGATGCGCCGCAAGCGGCAGTCCGACCTCCGCGAACTGTGGCCCGAAGTTGTCGACAACCTCACTTCCGGAGTCCGGGCGGGCCTGTCGCTGCCCGAGGCGCTGTCGGCGATCGGGCTTCGCGGTCCGGAACAACTCCGTGAACCGTTCCGCCAATTCGGTACGGACTACCGCACCACCGGCCGATTCAACGAGTCGCTGGATCGGCTCAAGTCCGCACTCGCCGATCCGGTCGGCGACCGGGTCTGCGAATCCCTGCGGGTCGCCCGTGAAGTCGGTGGCACCGACCTCGGCCGGCTGCTGTCGACGCTTTCCGCGTTCCTGCGCGACGACGCCCGGACCCGTGCCGAGTTGATCGCCCGGCAGTCCTGGGGTGTGAACGCGGCCAGGATGGCGGTCGCCGCGCCGTGGCTGGTGCTCCTGCTCCTGGCGACCCAGCAGGCGACCCTCGAGGCCTACGACACCCCTACCGGCACCCTGATCCTCGTCATCGGCGCGGTGCTGACGGTCGGGGCGTACCGGTTGATGATCAGGCTCGGTCGGCTGCCCGAGGACAAGCGGGTGCTCCGGTGACCCTTGTCGTGATCGGCGCGCTGCTGGGCGCTCTCGCCGCCTGCGGACTGCTGCTCGCGGTCCTGTACGCGCCGCCGCTGCGGCGCACCACGCTCGCCGACCGGATCGCGCCCTACCTGGGCGACACCGCCGTGCCGTCACGGTTGCTCAACACCGCCGCCGCAACATCGCGGTCGACCCTCGCCCGGCTCACCCGCCCGATGGTCCGCGACCTGGTCGGCTTCGTCGATCGTGCCGTCGGCGGGCAGGCGTCGGTGCGGCGCCGACTCGCTGCGCTGGGTTCGTCGATGACGGTCGAGCAGTTCCGTACCGAGCAGGTGCTCTGGGGAGCCGCCGCCACCGGCATCGGCGTCGGGGTCGCGGTGGTGGCCGTGCTGCTCGGGCAGGGCAATCCGCTCGTACTGGTGCTACTCATCGCCGCCAGCGCGGTGGGCGGTGTGCTCGGGCGGGACTGGTGGCTCACCCAGACCGTCGCCAAGCGCGACGAGGACATGCTGATCGAATTTCCGGTGGTCGCCGAGATGCTCGCGCTCGCCGTCACGGCGGGCGAAGGTCCGGTCGGCGCGATCGACCGCATCACCCGGTTGGCCAAGGGGCACCTGGTGGACCAGCTCGCCGCGCTGCTCGCCGACACCCGCTCGGGAACTCCCCTGCTCGAAGCGCTCACCGCCCTGCGCGACCGCACCCGACTCGAGCCACTCGCCCGGTTCCTCGACGGCATGGCCGTCGCGATCGAACGCGGCACCCCGCTCGCCGACGTGCTGCGCGCCCAGGCCGCCGACGTGCGCGCGCTCTCGAAACGGCAGCTGCTGGAGGCCGGCGGCAAGAAGGAGATCGCGATGATGGTGCCGGTCGTGTTCATCGTGCTGCCGGTCACCATCTTGTTCGCCCTCTATCCGGGTCTGATAGCGATCACCCAGGTCGCCGGATGACAGCTACTCAACGCCTCCGGTCGACGTACCCCAACGAACCCGTCGGAACCACTGCAGCACAAGGAGATTGCCATGACACCACGCTTCGCCCACGTCGCCGGGCTCTGGGTCACCACGCTGACCCTGCTGATCGCCGACCGGCTGGACCGCGGCGACGACGAGGACCGGGATCGCGGCGACGTGCCGGGCTGGGTGATGATCACCGTGATGACCGCGATCGTGGTGATCGCGCTGCTCGCGGTGTTCCAGAAGCAGGTGACCGACGCGGTCACGAGCGCCTTCGACAAGGTGAACAAGGGGAAGTAGCGGACCACGACCGGGGCTCGTCCGTCGCGGAGTTCGCGATGGTGATCGTGCTCCTGCTGATGCTCTTCCTGGGCCTCGTGTCGGTGGTGCTGTGGGCCTATACCCGCACCCTGCTCACCTCGGCCGCCGCCGACGCGGCCCGCTACGCCGCCAACGCCGATGTCGCCGACGGCGCGGCCGTGCAACGTGTCCACGACGAACTCGTCGGCGGCGTCGCGGGTTCCACTCTGGACACGCTGTCGTGCACCACCGCCGGCGAGGGCCTGATGGCCGGGGTGTCCTGCACGATGGAAGCACCGGGAATCGTCGGGCTTTTCGACGGCATGCTGCCGACCATCACGGTCACCGGCCACGCCGCCCGCGAAGGCGTCGGATGACGGGCTGTGCGGACCGGATCCGCCGACGGTTCGCCGCAGGCGGTGACGCCGACCAGGGCCGGGCGCTGATCGAAGTGGTCATCCTCGCGGTGCTGCTGCTGATCCCGACCGTCTACCTGCTCGGCTCGTTCCTGCGGGTCCAGTCCGCGACCTTCGCCGTCGCCCAAGCCGCCCGGGACGCGGGCCGCCTGATGGACTCCGCACCGTCGCTCGCCGCCGGACTCGACCGGTCCCAGGAGGCTGCCCGGGTGTCGCTGGCCGACCAGCGGGTGCCTGCCGACGATGTGACGATCCGGTTCGTCGAGGCCGGTGCCGGATGCACAGCACCGGAGATCTCCCCGTCGCTGGCACCCGGCAGTGTTTTCGACATCTGTGTGAGCACGGTGATCACGCTGCCCGGCGTGCCCACCGTTGTCACCGGCGACCGCAACACGGTCACGGGTGTGTTCACCCTGCATGTCGGCGAATTCCGGGAGAACCGGTGACGCTGCGCCGCTCCGACAACCCGGAGAGCGCCGACCGCGGCTCGGTCACCCCGCTGGTCATCGGCATGATGTTCTGCCTGCTGCTCCTGGGCTGTGGCGTCACCGCGGCCGGATCGGCATTCCTCGGCCACCAGCGCCTGCGCAACCTGTGCGACGGCGCCGCCACCGTCGCCGCCGACGCAGGTGCCGTCACCGGAAACTCCGACGCCGGCGCCCACCACGCTGCCGCCGAATACCTCGCCGTCCGAGCCCCCGACGTCGTCGCCTCGGCGGTGATCACCCCCGACGGCGTCCGACTCACCTGCAGCACCGACATCACCGTCGCCTTCGGCGCCCTCTTCGGCCACCCCACCGTTCGTGGAACCATCACCTCCGTCGGCCGCTCCACCTTCACCACCGAAGGAACCTGAGATAGGGGCCGTCGCCGACCGCTCAGTCGTTGTCCCTGATGGTGACTCGGCTGGTCGGCCGCGCGACCGACGCATTCACCGGCGCCCCCACCACATTCACCGTGAACGACTCCAACGACTCCTTCACCGCATCATCGAACAGATCGATCCGCACCGCCTGCGTGGTCTGACCCGGCGCGAACGTCAACGGCAACGTCGCGCACCCCGAATACGGGCAGCTGTAATCCGCCGGCACCCCAGCAGTGTTGTTGGCGACGTTCACATTCACCCGCACCAACGACGCACTCGGCGCCGACAACGTCACCGGCACATCCACGAACCCGTCACCCTCACCCACCACCACATCCGGACCCATCGACACCCGCGGCGCCGCCGACACCACACCATCACTGGCCCCGATCGTGACCGTCCCCGTCGCATCACCGATCGTCGCGTGCGTCGCCCCGGACAACACCACCTGCAACCGCTCCGAAGACTCCGCCACCGCATCATTGGTGATCCGCACCGGAATCGTCTGCACCGTCTCCCCCGGCGCGAACGTCAACGTCCCACTCGCCGCCAGATAATCCGAACCCACCGCCGCCGTCACATTCGACGTCACGTAATGCACCGTCACCGGCACCGCCGACGCCGACCCCGCCGCACCACCCATCACCACCGGAACATCCACCGTGCCAACACCCTCATCCACCACCGCATCCCGCACGAACAACGCCGGCGTCGCCACCACCGCATCGTTATCGGCAATACTCACCCGCGTCGACACCCGCCCCACCGACGCATTCACCGGCGCCCCCACCACATTCACCGTGAACGACTCCAACGACTCCTTCACCGCATCATCGGTGATCGGCACCCGGATGGTCCTGGCGATCACCCCGGGGGCAAAGATCAGGGTGCCCGGCGCGCAACCAACGATCGGGCAGCTGTAATCCGCCGGTACTCCAGCGGTGTTGTTGGCGACGTTGTAGCTGACCCGCACCTCGCTCGTGCTGGCCGCGGACAGCCGCACCGGCACATCCACGAACCCGTCACCCTCACCCACCACCACATCCGGACCCATCGACACCCGCGGCGCCGCCACGGCGGCACCGGCCGCCTGGACCGGGGCGAGCAGTCCGGCGACAACGAGTGCTGCACCCACCGCCAGGACTGGAAGTTGCATGATCCTCACCGGACACCGCCTCACGAGAAACTGCAGAGAGTAATCAGATCCGGACAAAGTGACACTAATGCCGACCGGACGTGTGCGGAGAGTAGCATGCCTAACGACCGTCAGCCAGGCTGTGACAGCGGCGTGACAATGGTGCCGCCACGGTGCCTGCCTCGATGGCCACACCCCGGAAACCGGCCGCGGAAACCGACTCGCGGCCGAGCCGGCTCGCGAGTCCCACCGGGGTCGATCCCGGCGACGCCGGTCACGACGCGGGCGCCCATGGCCACCTCCGGGCAGTCCCAACCGGGCCGGGCCGCGCGTCATCGTGGCGGCTGCGGCACAGCACCCGGAGGATGGGTGTCGAGAAGGCAGGATCGGTTCCGACGTCCCCCGTGGAGGGCGCAACCGGCGCCCGTCCGGAGCACAGGAGGCAGTCTGATGAAGTACGTGATCCTGATCCACGCCAATCCGGAGCCGTGGGGGCACCCGACGTCGATCTACAGCGCCGAAGGTAGGGCGTTGCCACAGGAGGAGCACGACCGGATGGACCGCGAGTTCGAGGCGCTGCTGAAAGAGATCTCCGCCTCCGGCGAGTTCGTCACCGCGGAGGCGCTCGCCGACCCCGCGTCCTCCACCCTCTACGGCTGGAGCGCGGCGGGACCGCTGGCCACCGAGGGCCCGTACGCCGAGGCGAAGGAGCAGCTCGCCGGGTTCTTCCTCATCGACTGCGCCACCCGTGCGCGCGCGGAGGAGATCGCCGCCCAGTTCGCCCAGCCCGGCGGGGTGATCGAACTCCGACCGGCGATGTGGCCCGGCGGCGACGATCAATGATCGACGGCCCGGAGGACGTCTGGCGAAGCTGCGCACCGGACGTCCTGGCCGCGCTCGCGCGCAGGTACGGCGACTTCGACGCCGCCGAGGACGCGGTCCAGGAAGCAATGCTCGCCGCTTCCCGGCAGTGGCCCGCCGAAGGAGTGCCGGACAACCCGCGGGGCTGGCTCATCACGGTGGCCTCCCGTCGACTGGTGGATCAGTGGCGCAGCGAGCGGTCCCGGACCGACCGGGAAGAACTGGTGGCCCGCCGCACGCCTGACCGGGAACTGCTCGCACCCGCGGCGGACTTCACCGACGACGGCGCCCGCGACGATTCATTGACGTTGCTGCTGCTGTGTTGTCATCCGATCCTGAACCCACCGTTGCAGGTGGCCCTGACCCTTCGCGCGGTCGGCGGCTTGAGCACCGCACAGATCGCCCGGGCCTTCCTGGTACCGGAACCCACCATGGCGCAACGGATCAGCCGGGCGAAGAACCGGCTGCGCCAGGCCGGTGCCCGATTCGCTGCACCGACGGCGGAGCAACTCCCTGACCGGGTCGCCTCCGCATCGCACGTGCTGTACCTGATCTTCACCGAGGGCCACACCAGCACCACCGGGACCGGCCTGTACGACGTGGCTCTGGCCGACGAGGCGATCCGGCTGACCCGGCAGCTGCACGGACTCCTGCCCGGCGACGGTGAGGTCGCCGGGCTGCTGGCGCTGATGCTGCTCACCGATGCTCGCCGGGCCGCCCGCGATCGCCCGGACGGCACGCTGGTTCCACTCGCCGAGCAGGATCGGACCCAATGGGACCGCACCAAGATCGGCGAGGGCATCATGTTGGTCGAGCGCGCCCTGCCGGTCGGCCCGGTGGGGCCCTTCCAGCTGCAGGCGGCAATCGCCGCGGTCCATGGCGAGGCCCGCCGCGCCGAGGACACCGACTGGGCGCAGATAGGCGTTCTCTACGACATGCTCAGCGCCCTCGCGCCCGGGCCGGTCGTCACCCTCAACCACGCTGTCGCGGTGGCCATGGTCGACGGACCGACCGCCGGGCTGGAGATGCTCGAGCCACTTCTGCCACGACCGGCAGATGCTCCGAAACCATCGGCTGCACGCTGTCCATGCGCACCTGCTCGAGATGGACGGGCGGCATCAGGAGGCCCGGAACGCCTATGCCACCGCGGCCCGACTCGCCACCAGCATCCCGGAGCAGCGCTACCTCAATGCACAGGCTGCGATCACGTCGGCCACCGGCCCCGCGACCAGCGCAGGCGAACCCGCAACCAGCGCAGCCGTAGCAGGTTTCGCCAGCGACACGCCGGGCCGCCACGGCGTGTCGCCACCACATCCTGCTACCCCTGACGGGCCGAACCCGCAACCAGCACAGCCGTAGCAGGTTTCGCCAGCGACACGCCGGGCCGCCACGGCGTGTCGCCACCACATCCTGCTACCTCTGGCCGGCTGAACCCGCAACCAGCGCAGGCGAATCCGCAACCGGCGCAGCCGTAGCAGGTTTCGCCAGCGACACGCCGGGCCGCCACGGCGTGTCGCCACCACATCCTGCTACCCCTGGCCGGCGGAACCCCACCAGCACGCCAGACGGCGTCCGCGCAGGCACCACTGCAGCCACCACCTCAGGGACCCAGCGGGTCAGCGCCCGCCGGCGAGACTCCGCAGCCGCTGGGCCACACCGGCTGTGCCGTAGGGATAGTCGTCCACCCGTGGTCGGCTGGCCGCACCCAGACGCTGCACCTGCGCCACACTGAGCTCCACACTCGACGCCGCCAGATTGTCCTGGAGCTGATCGACCGTGCGGACGCCGAGGATCACCGACGATACCGCTGGTTGCGCGAGCACCCAGGCGAGCGCCACCTGCGCTGCACTCACGTCGAGCTCCGCGGCGATCTCGGCCACTGCATCCAGGACGGACCAGGTCCGCTCATCGGCATTCCGCGCCGCCCACGCTTCCATACCGCGGTTGGGGTTCTCGCCCAGACGTGTTGCGCCAGTCGGCGTCCGGTCCCGCACGTACTTGCCACTCAGCCACCCTCCGGCGAGTGGCGACCAGGGGAGCAGGCCGACCCGGGAATCCAGTGCGGCCGGCACGATCTCGTGCTCGATATCGCGCACCAGCAGGTTGTACTGCGGCTGCAGGGTGACCGGCGGGTTCAGTCCGAGGGCGGCGGCTCGTCCGACCGCCTTCGTCAGCTGCCAGCCCAGGTAGTTCGAGAAGCCGTAGTAGGCAATCTTTCCCGCCTGGGCCGCGTCATCGAGGAATCGCAAGGTCTCGTCGAGCGGGGTCACCGCGTCCCAGGCATGCATCTGGTACAGATCGATCGTGTCGACGCCGAGGCGGCGCAGCGACGCGTCCAGTGCGCGGCGCAGGTGACGACGCGACAGTCCGAGATCGTTCGGCCCCTCTCCCATCGGGAACCTGGCCTTGGTCGCCACCACCATCTGCGCGGCTTCGACCGGTCGGGCGGCCAGCCAACTGCCGACGATCGACTCCGAGGTGCCACCGCTGTACACGTCCGCGGTATCGATCAGGGTCCCACCGGCCTGCACATACGCGTCCAGGAGCTGATGCGAGGCAGCCTCGTCGATTTCCGCACCGAAGGTCATCGTGCCCAACGCCAACTCGGACACGACGACGCCGCTGTTGCCCAGGTTTCTGTAGTCCATGAACCGAGACTTTACCGGTATCGAAGCGACATGGGGCGCGGCGGTGCCGTCATCGACGACCTCGCGCTTCGCCTTCTGAACAACAACTACTGCTGGTACCGCTCGACCACCTCAGGGTCGCGGACCTCGGCCGCCTCCACGTCCTGGCCGAACTCGCGACGCGCACGTCGCTGGCGCAGCAGGTCCCAGCATTGGTCGAGAGTCTCCTCGAGGCGGCGGATCTCGGCGCTCTCCGACTCGGCGTCGAGCTGCCCACTCCGGGCGTCGGATCGGATGCGGTGCTCGGCGGACACCAGGTCGTGGATGCGCTGCAGGATCTCCGGATCGTCCATGGGCCGTCTCCTCGCGAGAAAGGTGGTGGGCTCACCCTCGCACGGACCGCCCCCTCCGCTGCGGCCGGTGGGCCGTGCGGGCCCGACGCCTACGTCAGGACCGCGGTCGCATCACCTGCTCGGTCATGGTCCGGACGAGCCAGATCCGGAACTCGTCGGCCGTCCAGGGGCCGCCGACCACGAGTCGGTGATAGATGGACGGATCGAGCAGTAGCGCGAGTATCTGCGCCGCGGCATCGGGAGTCACGCCCTGGCGCAGGGCTCCGGCCGCGACGATCGCAGCGACCGGACCTTCTCGCATCATGTCGACCCGCTGCCGCTCCCACCGCTGGTAGAGCTCGGCGGCCTCGGCATCGACCTCTGCTGCGCCGCGCAGCGCCAGGTACAGGGAGCTGATCCGACCCTGAGCAGCCGTGACGAAGGCCCCCCATTGCTGGAACGCGGCGTACGGGTCGGTCTGGGACATCGCGATCACCGACTGCAGCTCGGGTCGTTCCTCCATGGTCAGCGGCTCGTCGTCGCCGGCCATCGCGTAGTCGTATGCGAGCTTCAGCAGGGCGGTCTTGCCGCCCACCGACGTGAACACCGTCTTCCGGCTGACCCCCGCCTCCTCGGCGATGGCGTCGACGGTTGTCGAGGCGAAGCCGCGCTCGGTGAACAGACGCGCGCCCGCCTCGACGATCTGCTGCCGGGTCCGCCGCGCCTGCGCCTCGCGCAGGTTGTTCGTATAAACCCTCTTGCCGGTCATCTTCCTTCGGGTTACTGTAAGTGTAACGAATACATCCCTAGCTACTCTGATCTTGCCACAGGAGGTCGAGTGCCATGCGCATCGCCATCGTCGGATCGGGCCCGGTCGGTATGACCTCCGCCCTTCTGCTGGCCCGCCAGGGCCATCGGATCACCCTGATCGACCGCGATCCGGGTCCGCAGGGCGACTCTGCCTGGGAGCGCATCGGTGTCATGCAGTTCCACCTCGCGCACGGATTCCGCACCGGCTGCCGCGCCGTCCTGCTCGGCCGCCTGCCCGACGTCTACCAGGCTCTGCTGGACGCCGGCGCCGTGGTGGACCAGCCTGACGACCATGACCGCCGGACCGGCATCGCGGTCCGACGATCTGTCTTCGAGCGGACCATGTGGGATGCGGCGTCCGCCGAGCCGGGCGTGGACAGGCTGACCGGGCACGCCCAACGGATCGAGGTGACGAACGACCGGGCGACCGGAGTGACGGTCGACGGACGCTCTCACCCCGCCGACCTGGTGATCGATGCCGGCGGCCGCGCGACCAGGCTGAGCCTGCCGTTCCGGCCCGCCGCGGAGACCGCGGAGTGCGGGCTCGCCTACGCCTGCCGCATCTACCAATTGCTTCCGGGAGCCACGGCCGTGCCGTCGGGTTCCGGGATCTTCATGTCGGATCACAACGGCTATCAGTACCTGATCTTCCCGTCCGACGCCGGCACCTTCACGATGCTGATCGTGCGCGCGGCCCACGACCGGGAGTTGGCAGCACTCAGGAACGACGCGGTGTTCGACGCTGCGGTCCGGTTGCTCCCGGTGGCCCGTGACTGGACCGATCCGGAGCGCGCCCGCCCCATCGATCGGGTGCGGGCCGGAGCCGGCCTGGTCAACAGCTACCGTCCGCAGCCGACCGTCGAGAGACTGCTGGCCGTCGGCGACGCGGCCAGCACCACCAATCCGACCGGCGGTCGCGGGGTCACTCTCGGCATGGAAACGGCCATGGCACTCGCCGATCTGGTGGCGGGCCGCGCCGCGCAGGACTGGAACCGTCTCCTCGACCGGTGGTGTCGCGACCGGCTGTACCCCTGGTACGCCGACCATCTGGAGTGGGACGCCTCCATCCACCAACGCCTGTCGGGCGCACCGATCGATCCCGAGGGACCGCTCGGCCTCGACGTGCTGGTGGCGGCGGCCCGCGAGCGCCCGTACCTGTTCGCCGAGCTGGGCCCGTATCTGGACATGACCGACACCCCCGCATCGATCCGGCGCGCGCGGGCGGAGGTGCGGGACATGCTCCGGTCGGGCTGGGCGCCGCCGCCCGCGGCGATGCCGACCCGATCCGACCTGGTCGCGGCCATCCGGACCGCAGCCGCCCAGGCGGCCTGATCTCGGCCGTTGACCCGAGCGCGGCGTAGCGTCGGCCGATGACCGATTTCGAGGCGCTCTTCGGCGCCGCCGCGGCCCGCGCGGCCGCCTTTCGGACGTCGCTACCCCACCGTCCGGTCGGGGCACCGAAGACCGCCGCCGAGCTCACAACCGCATTCGGAGGACCACTTCCCGAGCGTCCGGCGCCACCGGCAGACGTCCTCGACCGGCTCGCCGATGCGGCGGAGGACGGACTCACCGGCAATGCCGGTCCACGATTCTTCGGCTTCGTCGTCGGGGGCGGGTTACCCGCCGCGACCGCCGCCGACATGATGGCCGCCGGCTGGGATCAGTTCAGCTTCAACGCGGTCACCTCCCCCGCCGCGGCCGCGGCCGAGGCGGTCGCCGGCACCTGGCTCAAGGACCTGCTGTCGATCCCGCAGACCGCCACCGTCGGATTCGCCACCGGCGCCCAGGGGGCCAACACCGTCGGTCTCGCGGCTGCCCGCCACCATGTGCTGGCCGAAGCGGGCTGGGACGTCGGCCTGCACGGGCTCGCCGGTGCACCCCGGCTCCGGGTGCTCGCCGGGGCGGAACGGCACGGCACCATAGATCGATCGCTGCGCCTGCTGGGCCTGGGCACCGCGGCCGTGCACGAGATACCTGCAGCAGCCAACGGCGCCATCGACTCGGTCGAGCTCGAGAAGCACCTTGCCGCAGTGGATCCCGGGCCGTTGATCGTGTGCCTGCAGGCCGGCAACGTCAACACCGGGGCCTGCGACGACCTGCGGACCACCATCGAACTCGTGCACGCTCACGGTGGCTGGGCGCATGTTGACGGGGCGTTCGGGCTGTGGGCTGCCGCCGCACCATCGACCCGGCATCTGGTCGACGGTATCGAGTTGGCCGACTCCTGGTGCTGTGACGGCCACAAGTGGCTCAACGTCCCTTACGACTCCGGCTTCGCCTTCGTCTCGCGACCGGCCGTCCACGCCGGGTCGATGTCCTACACAGCTTCGTATCTGACCGGCAGCGAGGACGTGTCCTACGGACCCGGTGACCTGGTACTCGAGTCCTCCCGCCGGGCAAGGGGTTTCGCGGTGTGGGCGGCGTTGGCGGAGCTCGGCCGGCAGGGTGTCGCCGACCTGATCGACCGCTGCTGCCGGCTCGCCCGCCGGTTCGCCGACGGACTGACCGCCGGCGGGCTGGAGATCGTCAACGATGTGGTGCTCAACCAGGTGCTGGTCAGCTTCGGTGACGACCCGACCCGCACGGACCAGATCATCGCTGCGGTCCAACGCGACGGAACCTGTTGGATGGGGGGAACCACCTGGCGCGGGCGACGACTCATGCGGATCTCGGTGTCGAACTACTCGACGACCGACGACGACATCGATCGGTCGGTCGCGGCGGTCCTGCGGATCGCCGGAGCACGCTGACCCGGCGGGAGCACGGATTCAGTCGGCCGGGTCGGGCTTCCCGCCCGCGGCGGCCACGGTGTCGGCCGGGCTCCCCGGAGGCACCTTCGGTACCCGTCCGGTGACGAACAGAGCGCCGATCGCCACCATGCCGGCGAGCGCGAACGCGACCTGCAGCGCCTCGAGCCGTGCGGTCGCGTTGATCTCGGCGATCGCGTCGGCGTCCGCCTGGCTGACCCCGGCGTCGTCGAGCGCGACCCGCAGCTGAGCGTCGGAGATGAACGGCACACTGCCGACCAGCTGGGTCGAGATCTGCGCCTTCACCGAGTCCTGCACCTCCGGGCTGTCGGCCAACCCGGTGAGCGCCGAGGAGCTCAGGGTGGCGATCAACACCGAGCCGATCAACGCGGTGCCCAGCGAAGCACCCAGGTTGGTGGCGGTGTTCTGCAGACCGCCGACCTCGGCGGTCTCCTCGTCCGACACCGCGGACACGGTCACCGCGCCGAGTTGCGAGGCCAGGGCGCCGAGCCCCAGGCCCATCAGCACCATCGGGACCGTGATCACCGCGGCGTCCGCGCCGGGATCCATTCCGGCGACCAGGAACCCGATGCCGACGATCATGGACAGCAGCCCCAGCCGGACCACCCGCCGCGGATTGGCCCGGGGCCAGACCTTGGGCACGCCGACCGCGGCCACCAGCAACGCGATCGACAGCGGCACCAGTCGGACGCCGGTCTGCAACGCGTCGAGACCGAGCACGACGGACAGGAACAGAGGGACCGCGAAGAACACTCCGGCCTGGATCATGTACTGGGCGAAGAACATGCCCAGCCCACCGGAGAGCTGACGATTGGTCAGCAGCTTCGGCCGGAGCAGCGGCTGCAGAGCGCCGGGATGTCCGGACGCCTGCGCCTCGAGGTGGCCCTCCCAGCGGAGGAAGCCGTAGACGATCAGGAGCCCCGCCCCGACCAGCCAGATGGTCAGGGCGGCACCGAGGATCACCGGCGCACCGGGCTTGGCGATCACCCAGCCCCACTCCCCGGACCTGAGCACACCGAAGACGAACAGGCCCAGTCCGAGCACCGACAGCAGCGATCCGATCAGATCGATCCGCGCCGGCTGCGGCGCGACGTCCTTCACCTTCCGGAGCACCGCGAGGATGACGATGACGATGACCGCCTCACCCACGAAAACGTAGCGCCAGGAGGCGTATGTGGTGGCGGCACCGCCGATCAGCGGACCGGCCGCGACCGCGATCGCGCTGGCCGCAGCGACCAGACCGTAGGCGGCGGCGCGTCGTTCCGGGACGAAGTTGGCAGCGACCAGCCCGACGATCGCGGGCATGATCAGGGCGGCGCCGATCCCTTCGAGCAGCGACCAGCCGATCAGCAGCACCGCGAGATTCGGTGCCAGGGCGGTGGTCGTCGAACCGATGCCGTAGATGACCATGCCGACCGCCATGGCGCGGCGGCGGCCCATGATGGTGCCCAGCTTGCCGCCGGTGATCATCAGGGTGGCCATCACCAGGGTGTAGAGGGTGATCGCGGTCTGTATCCCGGTGATGGTGGTGCCCAGATCCTCAGCGACCACGGGCATCGACACGTTCATCACGGAACTGTCGAGCGTCATGAGGAACTGGCTGCTGGCGAGCACCGCCAGCACCAGACCAGCCCCCGACCTAGCAGCGTCCGCCACGGCTAGATCTTGTCAGGTGCCGCACATAAGGGACGAATCCAGGGGATGTTTCCGGCTCTTCACAGCTGAGGGGGTAGTGGCTCCGAGGGCCGACGGCGCTGATCAACGATCCCGGCCGGTTGAACGGTGTGCTGGGGCGGCGGATCGGCGTCGGCTGCCCGACCGGGGATGCGATGCGCACACGCCGCCGGGGGCCGATCGTGTGTCACCGTCCGCAGTGGACTTCTTCGTACCCGCTCGGATCGGTCAACGGCGCACCCGATAGCGCAGGTGAAGCACCCGGTTGCCCGCAATCACCGCGTCAGGATCCTCCAACAGGTGCTGCGCGTCGACCGACCCGAAGTAGCGCTTGCCGGACCCGAACACGACGGGTACGACGTCCATGCGCACCTCGTCGATCAGGCCCGCGGCAAGCACCTGGCCACCGACGTCGCCGGCGGCGACCTCGACGATGCGGTCACCCGCAAGCTCCTGCGCCTTGGCCACGGCTGCCTCGACGCCGTCGACGAAGTGAAACGGCGCCTCGGGGTCCCATCCCTCGGGCTGCGGCCGGTGTGTCACGACGACCACGTGATCGATCCCGCCCGGAGGCTTCCCGTCCCAGCCGTCGGTCATGTCGAAGACGTGGCGGCCGACGACCGTCGCCCCGATCTGGTCCCAGTACTGCCGGGTGTAGTCGTAGGACGTCTGCGACACCTTCAGGTAGCCGCTCTCGTCCAACGGGACGTCACCGTTGGACAACCAGTCGAACAGCGGTCCGGGCTGGTCATTCTCGTCCGCGACGAAGCCGTCCACCGACACCGAGCTGTACATGACCACCTTGCCCACGGGGCCCTCCTCTGCTTTGGGGTGCCCCCAAATTAGCGTGACGTGAGCTGTCGCTTCGTGCGTGAAGAGTTGCAGCGTGAAGAGCCTGCTTCCTTCTGCATGTCCCGGCCACTCACCGCGCCGGGCGTAGCGTCGATGGCGTTGCACCCAGCAGGCGCCGTCACAGGTCGCTGCGGTGCGGCGGCCGGTCGTCACGAGCGCCAAGGAGTCATCGATGAACCGCAAGGTCCTTGTCGGCATCGGCATCGTCGTTCTCATCCTGGGACTGGTGTTCCTGCTGCAAGGAGCCGGCCTGTTCAAGGGCAGCGCCATGACCGACAACCACTTCTGGGTCTACGCCGGTGCCGTGATCGCCCTGGTGGGCGCGGCCACGGTGGCGTTCGCCCTCCGAACCCGGCGCTGACCGCCCCGGCCGGGCTACGGGCGGGTACCGAGGCGAAGTTGGACAGGGTGAACCACGCCGGCACCGCCCTGCGCAGCTGTTCCGGCCCGCGCACCTCAACACCGCCCGTGCGCAGCGCGTCCGACCAGCCGCGATCCCCCCGCCAGACCTCGACCAGTCGCCGCAGACTGGCGACCACCTGAACCGTGACGTCGTGCCCCGGGTCGGCATCGCAGACATCCGCCTCGCCGGGAGTGATCACCAACCACCAGTCGCGCAGGCTCGCGGAGACGTCCGAGATCCGGAAGTGGATCACGGTGCGGCCGCCCGGAACAGCGGTGTGATCGATGTTGCGGTGCATGTCCCACAGCAGCAGCTTCGGATCGAGGTCCTGGTCGCCCAGCTCGCCGACCCAGGGAGTACCTGCTGGTGACAGCCACCACACACGGCTGACCTGGCGGCCGGACCGCCCGGCTAGCGCTCGGGCCGCGGGAGCTCGGCGGCATCGCCGCCGTCCCGCGGCCCCTCGAGCGCGATCAGACCTGCGTTCGTCGGCCGGAATCCGCAGGCATCGAAGTAGAACGGGCGCAGGTGATCGTCGAAATCGACATGCAACCACTCGCACCCGGCCGCGCTCGCGCCGGACCTCGCCCGCTCGACCAGCCGGGTGCCGACGCCGCGGCGCCCAACGCTGGACGCCACCATCAGGTCCTGGATCCAGGCGTGCACCAGACCGTCCCAGAGCACGTTGACGAATCCGACCAGACCGTCGTCCCGCGCGACGACCCAGCCGAGGCTGTGCTTCTCGACCAGCGCCCGCCAGTCCCACTCGGCGACGCTGAACTCCCTGGTCCGGAACGCCTCCGCGTGCAGCGCGTTCGCCTCAGCGGAGGTGAACGCACCCCGCCACTCGTAGGACATCGACATCGTCGCAACCTACCGAGCGCTGCCTGTCGTGCGTCAAGGTCGGGGTTCCCTATGCTGGCCTGCGACTTGTCCGAGATGTCCGACCCACCGGGGCGACCACCATGACGCAGGCATCGAACGTCAATCCGTTCGCGGTGATCCGCACCCGGAAGTACGCGGTGCTGCTGATCCTCGGCGCGCTGCTCGGGATCCCGATCTCTGCGGCCGCCTACTTCTTCCTCTGGCTGGTCGGCCGGATCCAGGGTTGGGTGTTCCAGGATCTGCCCGCATCGCTCGGTCTCGGCGGTGTCCACAGTTGGTGGCCGGTGGTCCCTCTCGCGCTGGCCGGCCTGCTGGTCGGGCTCATCATCCGATTTCTGCCCGGGCGGGGAGGCCATTCGCCGGCCGACGGATTCAAGACCAGTCCGGCCGCGACCCCGATCATGCTGCCGGGCATCCTGCTGGCGGCGGTCATCTCCCTCGGTCTCGGCGCCGTGATCGGGCCGGAGGGACCGCTGATCGCCCTCGGCGGCGGTCTGGCCGTGCTGATCGTCCAGCTGGTCAAACGGGACTCGCCGCAGCAGGCACTGACCCTCATCGGTGCCGCGGGCAGTTTCGCGGCGATCAGCGCGCTCCTCGGGTCGCCGCTGCTCGGGGCGTTCCTGTTGATGGAGGCCATCGGCGTGTCCGGCGCGATGGGCACCCTGGTGCTCATGCCGGGCCTGCTGGCGTCGGGGATCGGCGCCCTGGTCTTCATCGGGCTCGACTCGTTGACCGGACTGGGCTCGGTCAGCCTGGCGCTGCCCGGGCTCCCCGATTTCAGCGCACCCACCATCGCGGAATTCGGCGCCGCGCTCGCCTTCGGCGTGGTCGCGGCCTTCCTGGCGTTCGGGATCCGGCGGCTCGCCCTGACCATTCGGCCCGTCGTCGAGCGCCGGCTGGTGCTGCTGACGGCGGTCGCCGGGCTTGCGGTGGCCCTGGTCGCCATCGGCTACACCTACCTCACCGACAGGACGTCGGCCGATGTGCTGTTCTCCGGCCAGTCGGACCTGCCGACCCTGATCGCCAACCGGGCCGAATACGCCGCCGGCACGCTGATCGCCCTGATCATCTGCAAGGCGATCGCCTACGGCATCTCGTTGGCCGCATTCCGCGGCGGCCCGGTATTTCCCGCGATGTTCATCGGCGCGGCGCTCGGGTTGCTGGTGTCGACCTGGACCGGGATGTCGGTGGCACCTGCCATCGGGATGGGCATCGGAGCGCTCTGCGCGGCCATGTTGCGGCTGCCGCTGACGTCGGTGCTGTTGGCGACGCTCCTGCTCGCCCAGGACGGGATGGCGGTGATGCCGGTGGTCATCGTCGCGGTGGTGGTCTCGTACATGGTGACGATCTGGCTGTCACCGCCGCCTGCGTCGATCGCCCCCGAAGCGCCCACCGCGGCACCGGACCCGACCGCAGCATCCGAGCCGACGGCGGCGCCCGCGCCGGGCGCCGCCTCGGCCTGACCCACGTCAGCCGTCAGTCCCGGCGGACCGCATTGAGTACCGCGTCGCGGACGATCAGCATCCGACCGTCGGGGTCCGCCGCTTCGCGTTCGGGCGCTCCGGCGACGACGATCCGCCACTCGGCGGAATCCAGTTGCCGGGCGAGTTGCTCTGCGGTGTAGAACATCTCGGGAGCATCGGGACGGCCCATCGACGTCTGCAGGTCGGACGGATGGTGGCCGACGATCAACAGTGTCCCGCCCGGGCGCACCGCCGCAGCCAGGCCGCGGTGGAGCGCCGCGAGCGCCGGTCGGGGCAGGTGCATGAACTGCGCGGAGACCAGGTCGAACTGTTGGTCCGGCGGCGTCCAGCCGAGCAGGTCCACCTGCTGCCAGCTGATCCGGCCCGCCACATCAGCCCCGGCGGCCGCGGCGACCCCGGCCGCCCGGTCCAAGGCGACCTGCGAGATGTCGATACCCGTTACCTGCCAACCTGATCGGGCCAGCCAGATGGCATCGGCGCCCTCCCCGCAACCGACGTCGAGGGCCGCACCCGGCGCCAGTCCGGTCACCTGATCGACGAGGTGCGGATTCGGTCTCCCGCTCCAGATCGTCGGGGCGGAGCCGTAGCGGTCGTCCCAATACTCCCTGGTGACCATGGCCGCCAGGTCCTGTTCGGTGTGCTGGTGCTCCTCGCCGTGTGCTCGGCCCGTCACTCGCGCACCCCGAGAGACTCGATCGAAACGGGTTGCCGGCTCCGCCGGGCGACGACGGCGTTCGGTATCTGTTCGGCGATCGGGCCGGGCTGGTCGGTCATCTCATCGGTCATGCCGCCACTGTGCGCAGTTCTGGACCACATCGCAATCTTTGTTGCCGGTATGGCAAACTCGATCCATGGAGGAAGACCTGGACGCCGTGCTGTCCGCCGTAGGATCACGGCTCCGGACCCTCCGCCAACGGGGCGACCTCACACTGGCCGAACTCTCGACGGCGACGGGGATCTCGGTGAGCACCCTGTCGCGTCTGGAGTCCGGGCAGCGCCGGGCCACCCTGGAACTCCTGCTGCCACTGGCGCGCGCACACGGGGTACCGATCGACGAGCTCGTCGGGGCGCCGCCGACCGGAGATCCTCGCGTCCATCTCCGTCCGGTGGTGCGGCACGGCTTGACGATGATCCCGCTCACCCGCCGCGCGGGCGGCCTACAGGCTTACAAGTTCATCATCCCCGGCACCCGGAACCAGCAACTGCCGACGCCGAACACCCACGAGGGCTACGAGTGGCTCTACGTTCTCAACGGGCGCCTGCGTCTGGTGCTCGGCGAGCAGAGTCTGGTGTTGACGCCCGGCGAGGCGGCCGAGTTCGACACTCTTGTGCCGCACTGGTTCTCGAGTGCGGATGCGCAGCCCGTCGAGGTGCTCTGCCTGTTCGGACGACAGGGGGAAAGGGCACACCTGCGCGCCAGATCCGCCGGATGAGTCTGTTGGCCGGGCGCCGGGTCAGAACTTGAACTCCACGCCGATCGCTCCCCCGCCACCGGTTTTCGGATCGACGTTGACGTCCAGGCGGATCCGCATCGACCGCTGGACCCCCTGGGCATCCCTGCCCAGGTTGATCTCAGGAGTCTTGACCGACAGCTTGGTCAGCCCGGCGCCCTGGTTCAGGCCCACCAGGGCAGGTGGAACCGTGAAGACCAGCAACGTGATCGAGGCCGGAGCACCCGCCTTCTTCAGTTGACCGACGACGAAGTCGGCGATGCGTGCCATCAGATCGCTCACCGGCTTCAGGGCCAGAATCGCCTCGAGCAGATCTCCCGCGTCGGCGGACTTCGGCGGTGCGGGCGGTCCGACCGGCGGATCGCGTTGCACCGTCGGCAGGTCGGCGCGCAGGGTCTGCACCGCTTCGGCCGCGGCCGGGGCCGGTCCGGCCTGGCCCGCAGCGTCCCCACGTAACTGGGTCGTCACCAGGCTCTCGTCCACCGTCGCGAGGATCGCCTGCGCCATTTCGTCGATGCCGCCGCCGGCGTCGGTGGCATCGGTCGCGGCGGTGTCCGGCGTGGGGGCGGCGTCGGTCGCGGACGCGGAGTCCGTCGCAGCCGTGGCGTCCGGCTCGATCGCCGAGTCGCTCGTCGCGTCCTCGTCGGTCTCGCTCTCGTCCTCGTCCTCGTCGCGCTGCACCTGCGGAGCCAGCAGACCGGCGATCGCCCGGTTGCCGGCCAGGCCCCACCGACCGAACGGTCCGGTCTGACGGCTGTCCTCGTCGTGGCGGTCGCCGCCCTCCGGCCTGCTCCGCCGCTCGCGTGCGCCCATGCCGAGACGTTAGCCCTGCCCGGCCATGAAGGCAGGGCGTGGTGACGAGGTCGGACACCGGCCCGGCTTCTCGGCGTCGGTCGACTCCTCGGCGCAGGGTGTCCGACGCCAGGTCAACTGCGCAACCGCGTGCCGGTCGGCCTCGTCAGCACATGCGAGAGCGCGGCGCACCCGACGACGCACAGGATCGGTACCAGGACCAGCATTTCGAACTGCCAGCGGTTGTCCTCGAAGCCGGCCGGCAGGTGCTCGTCCGGCGCCGAGGTCCCGAACCCGGGCCAGAGCAGGCAGACGCAGGCCAGCAGCGACCAGCCGGTCGCCAGAACAGTGCCCAGCCAGGCCACCGGTCGGCCACCCGGCACCAGGAACGGCCGGTCCAGCTCCGGCAGTGCGTACCGCAGCCGGATGAAGGCCGGGAAGATCAGCAGGTAGGCCAGCACGATGAGGGCAATCGAGACGGTGAGCGCCGCCGAGAAGTACTTCTGCCCGTCACCACCGGTCACCACGAGGTTCACCAGCATGGCGACCAGGGAGACCGCGCCGGAGAGCAGGCCCATCACCACCGGCACCCCGGTGCGCGGCGAGATCCGGCCGAGGGCACGAGGTCCGGCGCCATCCAGGCAGGCAGCGGCCTGCGCCCGACCGGCGCCCATGATCCACGTCGCACCGCTCGCCAGCAGCACCCAGATGAACAACCAGCCGGCCAACCAGCCCAGCCCGGCCCCGACACCGGTCAGGGTGACCGCACCGTCCGCGGCCACGTCGCCGCCGTAGACGGTGAACACCGTCTTCATCGCGTCGACCAGCCCGTGCAGCGAGGTGATCCGGTCGGACGGCAGCACCACCAGAATCGCCACGATGGGGATCCCGTACATCAGGGCCTGGGCAACGCCTGCCCGGGCGATCGCGATCGGGATGTCCCGGCGCGGATTGCGCATCTCCTCCGCGGCCGTTGTCGGCAACTCCACCCCGACGAACGAGTAGAGCAGCACCGGCACCACGGCGATGAAGACCGCGGGCGTCGGCGCCAGATCGGATACCCCGATGCCGTGGATGCCGTGCGTGGCTCCGTAGATCGCGACCGTCACGGTGAAGAACACCAGCAGCACGATCTGGCAGATCGCCCCGCTGGTGGGCACCCACTTGCCGTATCGCAGCGGGACAAGGGCCACTACCGTGGCCAGCACAACGAAGATGCTGCCGAAGAGGAACATCCCGGCATGAGTCATCCCGCCCACGAACGCGGCATAGACCGACATGGCCACCGCCGCAACGGATCCTCCCAACCACAGGGGGGTGCCCGCCCAGTACAGCAGCGACGTGAGACCTCCGGCGAACCGTCCGAACGCCTGCCGGACCCAGACGTAGGCGCCGCCCTCGACCGGAATCGCCGCGCCGAGCTCCGCGGTGATCAACGCGGACGGGACGAAGAACAGCACGAAGAGCACCGCCAGCCAGGTCAGAGCCTGACCGCCGCCGACCGCGATGGCGCCGATGGTGTCCAGCACCACCATCGCCGAGATCAGGAAGAACACGGTGTCCATCCGGGAGAGCTCCCGGCGCAGCCGGGACCGCTGCTCGCCGCCGACCTGTTCGGTCACGGTGGTCATCAGGCCACCGCCGCTGTCGCGCCGACGCGGGCGCACACGGAGCCGACCACCCGCTCCGCGGACCGCACGGCGCCGTCGGAGTGGCTGCACTCGGTGGTGTCGCCGCCGAAGTGCACCCGGCCGTGCGGCCGGCGGACCGACTCGGCCAACGCGTCGAACCTGGACCTCCACCGCCGCACCGGCCAGAAGGCCACCGCCTGTTGATGATCGAACGCATGCCCGTCGGTGATCATCCGGGAGATTCCCGGCATCAACGGAAGCCGCGGGCCACCGCCCGGCGGGCCGACAATGAGTTGCTCGAGGTGCCGGGTGACGCGGCCGACCGTTTCCGGGCCCGGTAGGCCGGCCAGTCGGCGGGCGTGTTCGCCGTGCACCAGCAGGGTCACCACGTCGTCGTTGCCGGCCGGGTCCTCGGTCAGGTACACACATCCGACCGGGGCGTCGGAGATCAGGGTGAAGAGCCCGGGGCCCCGGGAGGACCAGAGCGACCGTGCCTCGGACCTGACGCGCAGCACCACCTTGACGTAGCTGCCCGCCCGGACCGTCGAGATGGCTTGTCTGAATGGTCCCTCGCAGCGGATGTCCAGAGCGATGGCGCCCAGTGACCAGGCCGGCACGGTCACCACCACCTGCCCAGCGCGCAGCCGGCCGGGGCGGCCCTCCCGGTCGACGTATCCGACTGCGACATGGTCGCCGCCGTCGGCGATCCGGGTGACCGTGATCCCGGTGTGCACGCTCCCGTCGGGTAGGCCGGACACCAGAGCGTCGATGAGCCCGGCATTGCCGCCGTGCACATGCGCATTGGATTCGCCGTAGCCGTCGGGAGTATCGCGGAACTGGCGCAGCTCGGCGAGCCCGTCGAGCGCACCGATCCGTGACCACTCCACCGCGGTCTCCGACTCGACGACCACCCGGATCCAGTCGGCCACCCGGCCGCGACCGACAGCTTCATGGACCAACGCCTGGAGGCTCACCCCGCGCAGGCCGACGGCCGACCCGGGCTCCCGCACGATCCGTTCCACCACGCTGTCGAAGGCCAGGAAGTCCCTGCGCTCGGCCCGGTCGAACACGCCGTCCAGGTACTCGTCGCGGTCACCGTCCCCGCGGCGCTGGTGCAGTGCACCACCGAGGATCACCGACGAGTGCGCCCGATCCTCCAGCAGCTCCAGCCCCAGCTCCCGCAGCAACGGGTACACCGGGCCGCCCTGCCAGAACTCCTCCATGCCGGCCTCGGCCGTCATCCCGTCGCTGAACCGGACCGTCCGGATGCGCCCCCCGGGCGCGTCGGCGGACTCCAGCACCACGCTGTCGACCCCGAGCTGGTGCAGCCGGAACGCGGTGGTCAGGCCGGCCAGGCCGGCGCCGACCACGAGCACGGAATGGTCGATCTTCATGGGCATGCTCTCGTCCGGCCGGCGTGCGAGATCGCTGTCCCGAGAAACGAGACCCCGGCCGGGCAGGCTGATACCCGGAAGGTTCAGATCACGCCGAACCGGACGAACGGCGGAGTTGCGGACCGCTACTGCCGGGCGTTGATCACCCTGGTCATCTGCTCCTCGGTCCGGTCGCCCAGCTTGTCGAACTCGGACTTGAGGAACGGCGTCGCCAGCTTGGCCAGGCCCTTGAACTCGATCTGTGCGTGGTAGGTGATCGTGGTTCCCTGACCCGCCGGCGCGAAACTCATGTCGTCGGTGGAGATGGCCGTCTTGTTCTCGCCCGTGAAGACCAACCGCTCGGTCGACAGCTGGGTCAGCCGATAGGTCAGTTCAGTCTCCTTGCCGCGCACCTTCGACACGTTGCGCCAGACCGTGCCGACCGCCACCGGGCCGGGGCTGGTCTGCACGCACGAGACCGTCCCGGGATCCCACTCCGCGGCGTGGGCAAAGTCCTTGAGGTACCCCACCACCTCATCGACCGGCTTGCTCACCGTGAAGGTCCGCTGCACATTGATCACCGAGGAACTCCTGTCCGCTGCCGTTTCATCCAGGGTGCCCGCCGCCCGGAGCGCTCAACCCCGGTCGGAGTCCGTCCCCGCCGATCGCCCCGGCTGCGGCGTGGCCCTCGAGCGCGGGGACTGCCCGGTCGGGCTCCGGGCGGCGCGGCAGCAGGATGGCGGTCAGGAACAGCGCGCCGGCGGCGATCAGCAGGATCCCCCGGAGCGCCCCTGACCATGGCAGCGAGTCGTAGGACCGGTAAGGGGCGAACGTCGGGATGATGAGGAACTCCCCGAGCGGTGTGGTCAGCGTCAGCAGGCAGACCCCGGCCAGCCAGAGCCCGAAGCGGCGCGGGCCGAGTCCGACCGCGGCCCTGGACATGCCCAGCCCGGCGATGAGGAGTGCGGGTCCGGCCCAGGACCAGACGCCCAGGGCCTGCAGGTCGAGTGATGGTGCGACCGGCACCCGCTGCACTCCGCTGGCCAGTGTCGCCACACCGATCACCCCGAGCAGCGCGCCGAGGGCGAGCTGCATCAGCGTTCGCCACCACACTCGCCGCGTTCCTCCGCCGACAACGCACAGCCCGGCTGCCAGGAGCAGGTAGCCGACTCCCTCCCACTGCGCGGCGTTGCCGATCGGAACCCACGGATCCGACGGGAACTGCGCGTCGTAGAGGTGATCCTGCACAGTGCTGCATGCGGCGGTATCGAAGTCGGGGAAGGGGCAGGAGGCCCAGCGTCGGGTTGCCGCCACGATCGCGGCGACACCGGCCGAGACCACCAGCAGGGCCCCGGCCACCCGGCTCACGAACAGAGCGGACATGCACACCCTCCCCACCGGGACCGAGCCCGTCGCGTTCCAGGTTCGCAGCCGGGACCGTCGGGCGCCAGCATCGCGCGCAGACAGCGGGCTCGCATCCGACCCGGACCGAGCGCCTGGTCCCTCGACCGACGGTGCAGCTGGCCGTAGGCTCAGCACATCGAGCCCGAGGCCGTGGAGCCACCCCGGAGTCCGCATGTGCGCAGCGAGTATCCGGAGGACCACGTGTCAAAGAACAAGGGCGGCCGCGAAGTCCGCAAACCGAAGCAACCGAAGTCGGCCAAGGCCTCGCCGGTGGTCACCAGCGTGGTACCGCCGACCGGTCGGCGCGGCACCAAGTAGCGTCGATTCGGGCTGCAGGTCGCGGGTGGACCGGGTGTCTCCGCGTCCCGCGTAGGCTGGACTGTTGTGAATCCCGACGTCATTGCCGACCTGAAAGCCCTCGACACCACGCTGTCCAGCATCGAGTCCGTCATGGACGTCGACCGGCTCAGGGCCTCCATCGCCGACCTGTCCGAGCAGGCCAGCGTCCCTGACCTGTGGAGCGACCAGGAGAAGGCCCAGGACGTGACGAGCCGGTTGTCGCACGCCCAGACCGAGCTCCGGCAGATCCAGGAGCTCCGGCAGCGGCTGGACGATCTCGAGGTGCTGTTCGAGCTGGGCGAGGACGATCCGGACACGCTGCTCGAGGCCGAGCAGGAGCAGGCCGACCTGACCGGCAAGATCGAGGTCCTGGAGGTTCGGACGCTGCTCTCCGGCGAGTACGACGCCCGGGAGGCCCTGGTCACCATCAGGTCCGAGGCCGGCGGGGTGGACGCCGCCGACTTCGCCGAGATGCTGCTCCGGATGTATCTGCGGTGGTCGGAACGGCACGGCTACTCCACGGACGTGTTCGACACGTCGTATGCGGAGGAGGCCGGCATCAAATCGGCGACCTTCCGCGTCGGAGCTCCGTACGCCTACGGCACGCTGTCGGTCGAGCAGGGCACGCACCGCCTGGTGCGGATCTCCCCGTTCGACAACCAGGGCCGACGGCAGACCTCCTTCGCCGGGGTCGAAGTGGTGCCGGTGGTGGAGACCAGCGACCATGTCGAGATCGACGAGAAGGAGATCCGGGTCGACGTCTACCGGTCGTCCGGCCCCGGCGGGCAGGGCGTCAACACCACGGACTCGGCGGTGCGGATCACCCACCTGCCGACCGGCATCGTGGTGTCCTGCCAGAACGAGCGGTCGCAGATCCAGAACCGCGCGTCGGCGATGGCGGTACTTCAGGCCAAGCTGCTGGTCCGGCGTCGCGAGGAGGAGAAGGCCGCGATGGACGCGCTGAAGGACGCCGGAAACTCCTGGGGCAACCAGATGCGCTCCTACGTGCTGCATCCGTACCAGATGGTGAAGGACCTGCGGACCAACTACGAGGTCGGCAACCCGTCCGCGGTGTTCGACGGCGACATCGACGGGTTCATCGAAGCCGGGATCCGCTGGCGGCGATCCTCGGAGAACGGCGAGGCGTAGCATTCCGGCCGCCCCGGACCAGCTGCGCCGGGCCGGGATTTCGCTAGCTGAGCTAACTATTTCACGTTCTACACTTTCTGCTATGGACCAGCAGTCGGACGACACCGGGGCCGCGGCGGCGACCCCGGTGTCCGACGTGCAACTCGCCCACGCGGTGCGGATGCTCCTGCACGCCGGTCGCGAGATGCATGCCTCGATGAGCCGGCGGCTCGGTATGGGCGACACCGATCTGAACGCCATGGATGAACTGGTCCGCAGCGCGGCGCCGATGGGGCCGGTCGAGTTGGGCAACCGGCTGGGGATCCGGTCCGCCTCGGCGACCGTGCTGGTCACCCGGCTGCAGGAGGCCGGTCACCTGGAGCGCCGCCCGCACGAGCTCGACCGCAGGCGGATCACCCTGCACGCCACCGAGTCGGCCAAGGCCGAGGTCGGGCGGACGCTGCGACCGCTGATCGCGGCCATCGACGCGGCCACCGCCAAGCTGACACCGGACGAGGCCCGCGTCGTGCTGGGCTATCTGACCGATGTCACCGCGGCACTGCGCGACTTCGCCGCCGACTGAGAACCTGAATCAAGGCCGCGGGATGTCGGTGGCCGCTGGTAGAAACGCGGCATGGAAACTCGGACCGCGACGGCCAGCGACCACGGGATCCTCGACCCGGCCACGGTCGCGCGCGTCCACCTCCGCCGGCCGGAGCCATCGGCGGACGTGGCGGTCGTCGTGGAGCGATTCTGGGCGCTGGACTGGATCGTTCCCCAGCCGCGCGGCGAGGCCACCCTTCCGCACCCGTGCGTCAACATCGTCTTCGGCACCGTCGATCCCGGGGTGCACGGGCCCGGGCGGCACGTCGATACCCGCATCATTTCCGGACGCGGCTGGGTGTTCGCCGCGAAACTCCGTCCCGGGGCTCTCGTGGCGCTCGGGGTCGCCGACGCTGCCGACCTTGTCGATGCCGCGCTACCGCTCAGGTCCGTCTTCGGCGCGACGGCCCAGCGGCTGGAGCGGCGAATGGCCACGGCCGGCGACGACGACCAGCGTCGTCGGCTGTTGGAGGCGGCGCTGCGCGTGCATCTGCCCGTCCGGGACCACACCTTCGACGACTTCGCTGCCGTCGTTGCCGTGATGGTCGCGGACCGGAGCCTGGTCCGGGTGGCCCAGGTGGTCGAGGCGACCGGCTGGTCCACCCGCACCCTGCAGCGGTGGTTCGGCCACTACCTCGCGCTCTCCCCGGCCTGGGTGCTCAGCAGGTATCGGCTGCACGAGGCAGCCGACACCCTCGCCTGGACCGATGAGCCCGACCTTGCCGAGCTCGCGGCCAGGCTGGGCTATTACGACCAGGCGCACTTCACCCGTTCGTTCACGACGACGATCGGCCGACCGCCCGGCGCATACGCCCGGTGGTGCCGCGCGCAGCGCGCAGGCTTCACGGCCGTCGCCGGCTGACCTGCTGACCCCAGCGGCGGCGCGCATCCGGTCGGACGGCACTACCCCGGCCGGACCGCCGGCGGCCGTGCGAAGCTGGTCGCGGGAGACCACCTGGGCATCACTCGAGCGAGGAGCACGCGGGCATGGGCGACGACAGCGGCATCGACACGACGGTGGCACCCAGCGGTACCGGATGTGTCGAGTGCGAGGCGGCCGCCGGCTGGTGGGTCCACCTGCGTCGGTGCGCGGGATGCGGCCACATCGGCTGCTGCGACACCTCGCCGTCGCAACACGCGACCGCGCATTTCGCGGAGACCGGCCATCCGGTGATCCAGAGCTTCGAGCCCGGCGAGGACTGGTACTGGGACTACCGCACCGATGCGGCCCTCGACGGACCGGTGTTACCGGATCCCCAACACCACCCGATCGAGCAGCCCACCCCGGGCCCGCGCGGTCGGGTGCCATCGAACTGGCGGCAGCTCATCCACTGACGCCCCGGGGGCGACTCAGCGGCCGGTGGTCGAGAAGTGCTGGTAGTCGGTGGGTGACGACCATGAGCCGCCCCATTGCCAGCCGGCGGCGGCGAACGCCCGCACCACCTGGTCCCCGTCGTGGATCACCCCAGGAGCGTCGGGGCGGGCGGTGTACCGGTCGCCGGCCGGTGGTAGCACCGTCGACCCACTGACGTACGGGTTCTCCAACGGGTTGACGTCGACGGCCCACCCGTAGGAGTGCTCCGACCAGCCGGCACCGCCGGTGACCGCCCGGCAGTTGAACGCCGAGGTGTTGTCCGCGGCCATCGACGCGTTGTCGTCGGCGCCGTAGTCGTCGACCAGCCGCATCGATCTGATCGGGTAGCCGTCGTCGAACAAAGTCCGGAACACGCTCACCAGACCGGCTGCCACCGCAGCATTCACCACCAGCTCCCCGGTTGCCACGCTGCCGTCGAAGGTGTGGTGCGACACCGTCAGGTACCGCAGATCCGCCAGCGGCACCGGGCATCCCTGATGCCACGACGACCCGGTCAGCCGCGCGGCGAGCTCCGGTGAGATCGGCTCGACCGACGAGGAGAAGGTCGGACCGGATCGGGTCGACGTCCGGGAGGTGGTCGACGGCGCTGCGGCGGACCGGGGCGGCGCCGGTGGCCGGGGCGTCGCGGACCGAACGCGGGTCGGCCCGCTGGTGCGGCCCGACCGCGAGGACGTGCTGGTGGGAGGAGCTACCTGCGTCGACACAGGGCTGCTGGCGGAGGTTCGCGTCGACCGGCCGGCCGGCGGTGGCGCGGGCAGCGGCGTCGGCGGCGATCCGGTCGCGGAACTCAGCGCTCGGGACTCCGAGACCGTCGGGGAGACGAGAGCCGCGACCGACGACGGAGCCGGGGTCACCGGCGACCCGGCACTGCGCGACCCCGCTGCCGACGGTGCGGGCGCGCTCTGGCACCCGGCGCAGCCGAGCATGACCACGGCGGCAACCACCGCCTGCCCGCACCGCTGCCAGACCCTCACTCCGGCAAGTATCAGTGGACCTGACGCTCCTGCCCCGCCCAGAAGGGCTCGCGCAGCTTGAACTTCTGCAGCTTGCCGGTCGCGGTCCGTGGCAGTGCGTCGACGAAGTCGACGCGTTTCGGGCACTTGTAGCCGGCGAGTCGCTCGCGGCAGTGACCGATCAGGTCCTGGACGGTCACCCCAGATCCGTCGGTGACGACGAGCGCGGTGACGGCCTCTCCCCACTTCTCGTCCGGAATGCCGATGACGGCGACCTCGCGCACCGCCGGGTGCGACATCAGGGCGTCCTCCACCTCGATCGAGGACACGTTCTCCCCGCCGGAAATGATCACGTCCTTCTTCCGGTCCTTGATCACCAGGTACCCGTCCCCGTCGATCTCGCCGCCGTCACCGGTGTGGAACCAGTTGCCGCGCTGCGCAGCCTCGGTCTCCGCGGGCTGGTCCCAGTAGCCGTCGAGATTGTGGTTGGAGGCGGTCAGCACCTCGCCATCGGTGTCGACGGCCACCCGGACGCCCAATGCCGGCGCGCCCGCGCGGCCCAATCGGACCGCACGTTCATGGGTCGGGAGGTCGTCCCACTCAGCGCGCTGCCGATTGACGGTGACCAGCGGCGAGGTCTCCGTCAGTCCGTAGATCTGGATGAATTCCCAGCCCAGCTCGTCCAGCACCCGCTCGATGGTCCTGGTCGGCGGCGGCGCCCCCGCAGCGACGATCCGCACCGTCCCACGACCGGGAATCGGGCCGTCCCAGGTCGCGGCTGCGTCGAGGGCGGCCGCGATCACGGCCGGCGCCGCGCACATCAGCGTGACGCCGTGCCGCTCGACCCGGCGCAGGATCTCGGCGCCGTCGACCTGGCGCAGAACGATGTGCCGGCCACCGACGCCGGTGATCGCGAACGGCATTCCCCACCCGTTGGCGTGGAACTGCGGGAGCGTGTGCAGCAGGACGTCCCGGTCGCTGATGGTGGTGTGCAGGCCGAACACCGTGGCATTGAGCCAGTTGTTGCGGTGGGTCAGCTGCACACCCTTGGGCCGGGCGGTGGTGCCGGACGTGTAGTTGATGGTGGCGGTCGCCGCCTCATCGGGCTCGTCCCATCGCTGCGGCTCGACGTCGGGCAGGTACAGGTGGTCGTCGTCGCCCAGCACGAACCGGTGCTCGACGTCCAGGGCGTGCAGCACATCCCGCAGGGCCGGGTCGGCGTAGACCACGTTCGCTCCGGAATGCCTGACGATGTAGTCGATCTCGGGCCCGCTGAGCCGGAAGTTGATCGGCACCAGCACCCTCCCCCAGCCCGAGATGCCGAAGAACGAGGTCAGCAGCCGCGCTGAGTTGTGCGAGATGACGGCAACGCGGCCACCGACCGGGACCCCCAGCTGATCCAGTCGGGCCGCCTGCGCTCTGGCGTTCGCTGCCATCTGCCGGTAGGTCAGCTCACCGAGGCTCGGCGCCGGCTGGTCGGGTTCGTCGACGATGGCGACCCGGTCGGGGTACACCCCTTCCGCGCGATCGAGGAAGTCACGCACTGTCAGCGGATAGAACACCGGAGCCTCCTGCAGAGTGGATGTGCCGACCTCGATTACAGCCGTGGAAGCCGCCCGGCACCACCGGGGGGATCGGTACGCTCCGACGGTGACCACCGCCGACGGGCCATCCATCGGCGACGCGCACACGGTGGTGCTCGTCGAGGGGGTCAGCGATCGCGCGGCCGTCGATGCCCTGGCCCGGCGCCGCGGACGGGATCTCGCCGCGGAGGGCGTCGCCGTCCTGGCCATGGGGGGTGCCACGAACGTGCGGCGGTTCCTCGAGCGCTACGGACCGCACGGGCTGGACAGACGCATCGGCGGGCTGTGCGACGAGGCCGAGACGGGTGTGTTCCTGCGCGGTCTCGAGCGGGCCGGATTCGGTGACGGCCTGAGCCGCGCCGACCTGGAGACCCTCGGCTTCCAGGTGTGCGTGAGCGATCTGGAGGACGAGCTGATCCGGGCGCTCGGAGTGCCCGCTGTCGAACGGATCCTCGACGAACGAGGAGATCTCCGGTCGTTCCGGACGTTCCAGCAGCAGCCGGCACAGCAAGGAAAATCCGATCACGCACGTCTCCGCAGGTTCCTGGGTTCCGGAGCGGGCCGCAAGATCGAGTACGGTGCGGCACTGGTACAGGGCCTGGATCCGACCCGGGTCCCGCCACCGCTGGACCGCCTTCTCGCGCACCTGTGAGCCGACCCCACATCCGTGGGATCCGCCCGCGGGTTGATGTGTCCGGCCGCCGCGGTGCACACGGCGCTCCGATCCGACCGCCGGGACAGCGGCGGGCGTTCAGGCGGGCGGCGCGGCGCGCCGGATCGGCGCCACCGTCGGAACCGGGTCGTTGGTCAGGAAGTCCAGGACCAGCGCGTTCACCAGCTCAGGCTTCTCCTGGGTGAGGAAGTGCGACGTGCCCGGCACCACGGCCAGCTCGGCGTTGGGCAGCGCGTCGTAGAGCTCGACGCTGTGGGCCAGCGTCATCAGGTCGTCGTCGGCGAACACCACCAGCGACCGGTGGGTGATGGCGGCCAGCTCGGCAGGGTCGAGATGCGGCTCGGTCCTTGCCATCTCGGCGATCTTGCGCACCACGACCGGGAAGTGCGCCTCTCCGTCCGGCGACACCTCCCCGTAGCTCGTGCCGAGGAACTGCACCACCTGGTCGACGTCGAAGTCCATGTCGGGCATCGCCTCGCCGGACTTGTCGAATCCGCCGCTGATCATCACCAGCCGGTCGACCAGGTCCGGCCGTTGGATCGCCACCAGCATCGCCACGAAGGCGCCGTCGCTGTGGCCGACCAGATCCGCGGGTGCGCCGATGACCGCGTCGAGGAAGGCGATCGTCTCGTCCGCCATGAGCTGGTAGGTGATCGGACCGTCGACGTCAGCGGTGTGCCCGTGCCCGCGCCGCTCCGGGGTGTACACCGTGAACTTCTCCGCCAGGGCGCCGGTGTTCGGTGCGAAGAACCGGGCGTCCACCAGTCCGCCGTGCAACAGCACCAGCGGACTCCCCGATCCCACCGTGTCGTACCACGTCCGCACCGCACCCAGGTCGATGTACTCGCCCATCGCCGCCCGCCTTCCGACTTCAGCCGGGTTCACCCTAGCTGCGGGTCATCCGGAGCTCGGGACGGCGGGCGGCAGCACCAGGTGCAGGTGTGGGGCCGGGCCGAACAGCGTCGGTCGCTGACCGTCGACCACGAAGCCGGCCGACCTGTAGAACGCGGCGGCGTGCTGGTTACCCGACACTTCGATGCGGCTGACACCGGCGGCGCGGGCCCGTTCGACCATGTCGCGGACCAGCCGGGTGGCCACCCCGCGACGCATCCACAGCGGATCGACGAACAGGTCGTCCAGTTCGAGGGTCGGCGGGCGTCCGGCCGTGGTGATGAACCCGATGACCGCACCGTCGACCTCGGCGACCCGCGTCCGGCCGTCGGCGATACCCTCGCCGACGAACACCAGCACCTCAGGGTGAGCCGCGAGATCGGCCCGGTCGCCTTCGTTGGCCATGGACGCGCGCCGGAAGACGTCGCCCAGCGCCGCCGAGATCGGTGGCCGCGGCAGTCCGAATCCTGACGGTGTCCATGAGTGCATGATCGACCGCTCGCGGGGCCCGGTCGAACGGATTCACGGCCGCCACCGGCCCAGGTCGAAGCCGGGACCAAACCGCGGCACCATCGTGTTGTACAGATCGTGGACACACCGCAGAACACGCGACCACGCAGACGGGAAGGAACACCGATGACCACCACCACCGAGAGGGCCGTCCTGGCCGGCGGCTGCTTCTGGGGCATGCAGGACCTGATCCGGCGCCGACCGGGGGTCCTGCGCACCAGGGTCGGCTACTCCGGCGGCGACACCCCGAACGCCACCTACCGCAACCACGGGACGCACGCCGAGGCGATCGAGATCGTCTTCGACCCTGAGCAGACCAGCTTCCGCGAACTGCTGGAGTTCTTCTTCCAGGTGCACGACCCGACGACCAAGAACCGCCAGGGCAACGACATCGGGCTCAGCTACCGGTCGGCGATCTTCTACACCGACGACCAGCAGCGGCAGATCGCCGAGGACACCATCGCCGACGTCGATGCGTCGGGCCTGTGGCCCGGCAAGGTCGTCACCGAGGTCGCTCCGGTCGGCCCGTTCTGGGAGGCCGAGCCCGAGCACCAGGACTATCTGGAGCACTACCCCAACGGCTACACCTGCCACTTCGTCCGGCCGGGCTGGAAGCTCCCCCGCCGAGCTGAGTCGTCTGCGCGATAGCCGGTGAGCCCTGCAGTCCGGGCGCCCGGACTGCAGGGCCTGTCCGTGCTCGGGGTGGCCCGCCGTACCGTCATCACCGGACCCGGCGGCGGGCAGGCCGCCGGCAGTCTTGACGGGAGGTGGCCGGTGGCTGGCCCCCTGCTGGAAACCAAGCTGCACCTGCCGAGGCGACGACGGGAGTCGGTGTCGCGTCCGCGACTGGCCGAGCTGCTCAGCCGCGGGGCTGAGTCGAGACTCACCCTGGTGTCCGGACCGGCCGGGTTCGGGAAATCGACGCTCCTGGCCGACTGGCTGGCCACAGCCGAGAACCCGGCGGCCTGGCTCTCGCTCGATGAGCGCGACAACGATCCAGCAGTGTTCTGGACGTACCTGATCACCGCGCTCCGGACGGCAGCCCCCGGAGTGGGCTCGGGGGCGCTCGCTGTGCTGCAGTCGCCGCAGCCACCGATAGAGGCCGTCCTGAGCACCCTGCTCAACGATCTGAGCGCGCTGCCCGACGATGTGGTCCTGGTCCTCGACGACTACCACGTCATCGAAGGCCGTGAGGTCCAGGACGGGATGGCCTTCCTGCTGGATCACCTTCCTGGGCAGATCCATCTGATGATCGCAGCACGCTCCGACCCGGCGTTGCCGCTCGGCCGGCTGCGCGCCCGTGGCGAACTCACCGAGATCCGCGCAGCAGAGCTGCGTTTCACGCCGGAGGAAGCGGCTTCCTACCTCAACCAGACGATGCATCTGGGGCTGACCGCAGCCGATGTCGCAGCCTTGGAGGGGCGCACCGAGGGTTGGATCGCCGCCCTGCAACTGGCGGCCCTCTCGCTCCGGGGGCGGGGCGACATCGCCGCGTTCATCGCCGGTTTCGCCGGGGATGACCGGTACATCGTCGACTACCTGGTCGAGGAGGTGCTGCAGCGTCAACCCGATCAGGTTCACGACTTCCTGCTCCGGACATCCATTCTGGACCGGTTGAGCGGTCCGCTCTGCGATGCGGTCACCGGCCGGGACGGTGGCCGGGCGACGCTGGCCGCGCTGGAACGCGGGAATCTCTTCCTGATCGCGCTGGACGACCGGCGGCAGTGGTTTCGCTACCATCAGCTGTTCGCCGACGTACTGCAGGCGCGCCTTGCCGACGAGCATCCCGACGACCTTCCGGATCTGCACCGCCGGGCCAGCAGGTGGTACGAGCAGCACGACGAGCCCACCAACGCCGTCCGGCATGCGCTGGCCGCCAACGACTTCGAGCGCGCCGCGGACCTGGTCGAGCTGGCTCTTCCGGCCATGCGCCGGAGCAGGCAGGAGACCACGATGCGGAGCTGGCTCCGGCTGCTTCCCGACGAGGTGGTCCGGGCCAGGCCCGTGCTGAACGTCGGCTTCGCCGGAACCCTTCTCGCCTTCGGTGAACTCGAGGGGGTCGAAGGTCGGCTGCAGGACGCCGAGCGGTGGCTGTCCGACCCCGGCGCCCGTGCTGCGGAGTCGGGAGCGGGAACAGGGCAGATGATCGTCGGTGACGAGGTCGAGTACCGGCGGCTTCCTGGGACGATCGAGCTGTTTCGGGCAGCCCAGTCCCTGGCCCGCGGCGACATGGCCGGCACCGTACTGCACGCCGGCCGCGCGATCGAGCTGTCCCCCGACGACGACCACCTCAGCCGTGCTGCCGCGGCGGGGTTGTTGGGCCTCGCCTATTGGGGGGCCGGGGATCTCGAGGCCGGGCACGCAGCGTATGCCGCCTGCATGGCCGGCCTGTACCAGGCCGGACACGTCGCCGACACCTTCGGCTGTGCCCTCGCGCTGGCGGACATCCGTTGCGCGCAGGGCCGTCTCGACGACGCCCGACGCACGTACGAGCGGGCGCTGCTGCGCGCGGCGGAACATGCCGGGCCGGTGCTGCGGGGTACGGCCGACATGTACGTCGGCCTGAGCGAGCTGCACCGCGAGCACGATGACCTTCCTGCCGCCCGGGCGCAGGTGTTGCAGAGCCAGGCGGTAGGCGAGCACAACGGGCTGCCGCAGCACCCGTATCGCCTACGCGTGGCCCGAGCCCGGATCCTGCAGGCGGAAGGCGATCTGGCGGGCGCGCTCGATCTGCTCGACGAGGCGGAGCGGGTGTACGTCGGTGACTTCTTCCCGCCGGTCCGCCCCGTCCCGGCCGTACGGGCCAGAGTCTGGATCGGGTCGGGCCGATGGCGAGACGCCCTGGACTGGGCAGCTGGGCGAGCCCTGTGCTTCGACGACGACCTCAGCTACCTGCGCGAGTACGAGCACATCACCCTGGCCCGGGCGTTGCTGGCGAGTGCTCAGGCCCGGGACGCGGACGCCGAACGTTCGATGTCCGAGGTGACCCTGCTGCTGGAGCGCCTGCGGCAAGCGGCCGCCGACGGAGGCAGAACCGGCAGCGTCATCGAAGTTGTTGTACTGCAGGCGCTTGTGCACCAGACCCGCGGGAACCTGGAAGCGGCCGTTGCTACCCTGGAAAAGGCGCTCACCCTCTCCGAATCGGAAGGCTACGTGCGCCTCTACCTCGACGAAGGTCCGGCGCTGGCCGCGCTGCTGCGGGCGGCCTCGAAAAGCGGCATAGCACCGGGATACGTCCGGCGGTTGCTCGCAGCCTTCGCCATGGACGCGGAAGGGCAGCCCGGGCAACCTGGCGCGGTCGACCCGTTGAGTGCCCGTGAGCTGGACGTGCTACGGCTGCTCGGCACCGACCTGGAGGGTCCGGAGATCGCCCGCGCGCTGTACGTCACGCTCAACACCCTGCGGACGCACACCAGGAACATCTACGCCAAGCTCGGGGTGAACAACCGTCGGACAGCGGTGCGGAAGGCCGGCGAGCTGGGCCTGTTGTCGCCGCCCCCCGGACGCTGAGCCGCGGAACGGCGTGGCCGCTGGCTCCGCCGACGGGCCACCCATCCGGCCGTTCGCCGTCGCCCCGGGGACGCCGACGCCATCGATGCTCGGGGGGTCTCGTCGGGACTGGGCGGACCCATCCGTGACCCGCTCGCCGTACGGCAGCTGTTCACTGCACGCTGGACCGTCGCCGGTCTGGTTACTATGCCGGTCACAGGCCCGAACCAGGACCCAGGAGCATCAACGGATGAGCGACCCCAACACCGATCGGCTGTTGACCGACGGATACCTCGTGGGATGGTTCCGCTGGGACCTGCGGACCGACGAATGGGAATGGTCCGATGGCATGTACCAGATCCATCGGATGAACCCCGGCGAGATCACCCCCACCCTCGAGGTCCTGCTCGCGCACAAACATCCCGACGACCGACCGTTCATCCGGGCCACCCTCGATCAGGCCATCGTGGACGGCCGGCCCTACAGCTACCGCCACCGCATCATCGACATGAGTGGAACCGAACACACCGTCATCACCGCAGGTGAAGGCGACCTCGACGGCTCCGGCGCGGTGGTGGCGCTGCACGGATCCTTGATCGACATCACCAGTACCGTCACCGACGGCGCCCACGAACTGGCCGGTGAGCTCTATCTGAGAGCGGTCGAAAACCGCGCCGCGATCGAACAGGTCAAAGGCGCCTTCATCGCCGTCTACGGACTCTCCGACGACGAAGCCTTCGCCCTTCTCCGCTGGCACTCCCAACGCTCCAACATCAAGATCCATCATCTGGCGGCCCGCATCCTCGATCGGATCGGCCAACCCGACCTCGCCGACCAACCGGTCCGACGCAAGATCACGATCGCGCTGACCGGCATCAGCCGCCAGGAGACAGTGCTACCACCCCGGGCCGAGCCCGCCAGCAGCGCGGGGTAGACGCGATCAGGTTGCGCAGTACCGACGTTCGGTCGGCATTGCGGACGTTCAGTCGGCCGAGAAGATCTGCTCGAACATGCCGACCCAGTTGTAGGCGTAGGAGAGTCTCCCGCCCTTCAGGTACAGGGCGTGGCCGCGGAGCCGGGCGCTGCCCTCGAGGGTCACGTCCACCATTCCGTCCGGTGCGGACTCACCGGTCGCCGGGCGGTCCGATCCACGTGCGCACCTCGGCCTTCTCGCCGACGACGGGATTTCGCAGTGTGCCGAGGCCCTCGATCGTGATCGAGACGGTATCGCCCGGCCTGAGGGTGAACGGGAGGTCCGGAACCAGACAGGTACCGGTCGAGATGACCACGCCCCACGGAAAGTCGTCGGCGCGGAAGAGGTGCTCGATCAGATCCTCGAACCTGCGGTGCAATTGGGCCGTGCTCGCGGTTCCCGACCAGACCCGGGCTCCATCACGGTCGATCCCCAGTTCGATGCCGAGTTGATACGGATCGTCGATCTCCCAGGACGGGACCAGAGCCGGGCCGAGGGCGCATCCCCCCAGGTAGACCTTGGCCTGAGGGAGATACAGCGGATTCTCACCCTCGATGGACCGTGAGCTCACGTCGTTGGACACGGTGAACGCGACGATCTCGCCGAAGGCGTTGCACACCAGAGCGAGTTCCGGTTCGGGAACGTTGATCGCGGAGTCGGGCCGCACCGCGATCGGCGCCTCCGGTCCGACCACGCGCCAGGCGGTCGACTTGAAGAACAGCTCGGGACGCTCGGCGTCGTAGACCCGATGATAGATGTCGGCAGACTGCTCGCTTTCGAGCATGCGCGCCTGCTGCGACTGCCGATAGGTGACCCCGGCCGCCCAGACCTCCGTGCCACCGTCGATCGGCGCCAGCGTCCGGGTTGCCGTCACCGCCCTCGCTGTAGAAACCTGCCGCTCCAACAGATCGCGCGCCGCAGCGATGCGCAGGGTGAGAATGTCGGCGATCGAACGGTCCAATCCCACGATCTCGTCGCGGGTCTGCACCCCGACGAACGGCAGGCCGGCCGGATCCAGGAACCGAGCCAAGCGCATCTGCACTCCCATCCGGTCGGTTGCCCTGCGGCGTTCCCGTCCGACCGAAGGCTAGGGCGAGGAGACCGACGCAGTCAACACGGAAGTTCATCGGATAAAGTTTCTGTCTCATCCGACTTAGTGTTGCCAGCCGACGCAATGCGCCCCTACGATCACACTGCGAGATCCCATTGTGCCCGGCACCGCCGATCGGCTCGCCGACAGCGGCGTCGGGCCCACCGCCCGACGACCCGTGACGTCGGCGGCGCCGGCAGATCGGACCACAGCATTGGCCACGCATCGGTACCGGGGGCGACTCCGGGCTGCTCGCGAGCGTCGGCAATGACCGTCCGGCTCTCCGGAATGACCTGGGATCATCCGCGTGGATACCGTGCCCTCGACCAGTTGTCGGCGCTGCCGGCCGCGCAGGCCTCGGACTGGGCGGTCGCGTGGGACAGACAGAGTCTCGAAGACTTCGAGAGCCGCCCGGTGGCGGAGTTCGCCGACTCCCACCAGCTCGTCGTGCTGGATCATCCGAACCTGGGACGGTCCATCGCCGACCTGGCCGTCCGCCCACTCGACGATCTGTTCTCGGCGCACGAACTCGACTCCCTGGTCGCCGGCACGGTCGGACCGACTGCCTCGAGCTATCGCCTGGACCGCGCGCTGTGGGCCGTTCCGCTGGACGCCGCCACCCAGGTTGCCGCGTACCGACCCGACCGCCTGCCCGCCGGATCCGTGCCGACGGACTGGACGGAGGTCTGCGGCCTTGCGACCACGATCCCGACGGCACTGTGCCTGGGCGGACCCCATGCCTATCTGATGCTCGCCGCAGTGTGCGTCGCGTTCGGAGCACCGCTGGATCCCGCGAATCTGCCGGAGACCGCCGTCGTGGCCGAAGCCTTCGCCGTCCTCGCCCGGCTGTGGGCGACCACGGACCACAATCTGGCCATGCGCAACCCGATCGGTGTCCTCCGGGCGATGGCGGTGCGATCGGCACGAGTGAGTTACTGTCCCCTGCTCTACGGCTACATCGGCTACCACGACCCACCCGACGGCTCGGCGGCGATTCACGTCGCCGACGCGCCGAGTGGCCGGTCGGGCATCGGATCGGTGTTGGGTGGAACCGGACTCGCCATCACCTCATCAGCACCGGTGGACGATCCCAGGGGCCGGGCCGCGCTCCGGTCGATCTTCCACACCGCGATGTCGGTCGACGTGCAGATCGAACTCTACGATCGGACCGGCGGCCAGAGCAGCCTGTCCGCCGCGTGGTCGAGCAATCGCGCCGACGGCTTCTTCTCCCGGACCGCGAGGTCCCTTGCCGCGGCGTGGATCCGCCCGCGGGGACCCGGGTTTCCCCGAGTACAGGCGGCCGGCGCGGACCTGGTGCGGGCCGGACTCGCGTCAGGTGCCCGGCCCGACGACGTCGCGACCGACATCGTGGCGTTACTCGAGGCTCTTCCCCGTCGAACGGAAGGCAGCAGATCATGAAAACGGCTGTGGTGACCGGTGCCGGGGGCTCGCTCGGGCGAGCCATTGCCCAGCGCCTTGCCGCTGAAGGTTGTGCCGTCGCCATCACCGATGTCAGCCGGCCCGCACTCGACCGGACAAGCGCGGAGATCAGCGCAGCGGGGGGCCGGTCGTTCGCGTGCGTCGTCGATCTCCGGGACGACGATGAGCTGACCGGGTTCTTCGCGGCCGTCCGAGATCGCTTCGGCCCGACCACCGTTCTGGTGAACAACGCCGCCATCTACCCGACGGCGGCGTTCGTCGACGTCCCGCTGGCGGTCTACGACGACGTCCATCGGGTCAATCAGCGCGGGTACTGGCACTGCGCGCAGCTGGCGGGTCGACAGATGCTCGATTCCGCGGTCACCGACGAGAACCGATCGATCGTCAACGTCGCTTCGATCACCATGCACGGCGGCTGGCCCGACCTCGCGGCCTACGTCGCGACCAAGGGCGCGGCCGCGGCGCTGACCCGCGCACTCGCCCGCGAGCTCGGACCGGCAGGGATCAGGGTCAACGCAGTCTCGCCCGGCGCCTTCCCGACCGCCGCCGAGGAGATCTATGACGACCCGGCGGCGTACAGCGCCCAGGTGATCGAGAGACAGTCGCTCAAGCGCCGGGGAACTCCGGCCGAGCTGGCCGCGGTGGTGGCGTTTCTGACCGGCCCCGACGCATCATTTGTGACCGGGCAGACCATTGAGGTCAATGGCGGATGGGTGATGACATGACGGACGCGTCGATTCCGGTGCCGACCCGGGATCAGCTGGCCCGGCTCTCCGGCGACCCGGCCGCCTACGGTGGCGTCCGCTCGGTCGTCCTCGACGACGGGACCGAACGCGGCATCCGGGTCCTGGAGTTCAGCACCGGCGGTGGTCTGCGCTTCGACGTGCTGGTGGACAGGGCCATGGACCTCGGGCTCGCCGAGATGGACGGCGTCTCGGTGGGTTGGCGATCGCCCACCGGCTTCCGCCATCCGGGTCTGCACGAGCACGCCGACGAGGACGGCCTGTCCTGGCTCCGGAGCATGTCCGGATTGCTGGTCACGGGCGGTCTGGACCACACGCTGTTCGGTGGCGAGGTGGATGCACAGCACTACCGTTACCCGCCGCGCGCGACCGTCCGGCACGGCCTGCACGGACGGGTCGCCAACATCCCGGCCCGGCTCATCGGTTACGGACTCGACTGGCGGGACGCGGGGGCGGTGCTCTGGGCCGAGGGTGAGGTGGTGCAGGCCACCAACTTCGGGGAGCACCTGGTGCTGCGGCGGCGCATCGAGGCCGATCTCGGCGGTACCGAGATCCGGTTGACGGACAGGGTGGTGAACGCCGGATTCGAACGCACTCCACACATGTTCCTGTACCACATCAATGTCGGTTGGCCGTTGCTCGATCGGGGGGCCGTCTTCGTCGCCGACGTCGAGGAAACGCTCTGGCACAGTGACAGTGTCACCGAACAGGGGGTCGGCAACTGGTCATTCGACGCGCCGATCGTCGGCTTCGTCGAGCAGGTCTACGAACACCGCCTGCGGGCCGACGCACACGGGCGACACCGGGTGGCCGTCCGAAACCCGTCCCTCGGCAGGACGTTCGAGGTGGATGTCGATGCCGCCGCCTTTCCGTGCTTTTTCCAGTGGCTGAACCTGCGGGCCGGGGCGTGGGCAATCGGTCTGGAGCCCTCGACCCATCACGTGGCCGGCGATCAGGCCGCCCGCGACGACGGCTCGATGATCTGGCTCGAGCACGACGAGACCCGGGTCTACGACACCGTCCTGCGGTTCGGCCGGACCCCCCGCTCGTGAAAATCACCGGGTATCGCAGCCTGACGACCGTGCATGACTGGGGCTGACCGCTCGGGGATGCCAACGGGCGGGTGCCGAGTGGCATCACCGAGGTGCCGGTGCTGATTCTGGAGACGGACAGCGAGTTGGTGGGCATCGGGCTCGGTCCGCACCGGGACCTGGAGCGGGTTCTTCCGGCGGTGCTCGGTGAGGATCCGCGCGCCGTAACGTCCTTGTACGACCGGATGCTCGATCGCGTCTTCAAGACCGGCCATCAAGGGACGGTGTACGGCTCGATAGCCGCCATCGACATGGCGTTGTGGGACCTGAAAGCCACACTCGCGAACGAGCCCTTGTGGCGAACTCTGGGTGGTCGGGACCCGTTCGTACCCGGCTACGCCTCCGGCCTGGATCTGGGACTCGACGAGGGCCAGTTGACCGCGCTGTACCGCCGGTTCGCCGACGCCGGCTTCACCGGAGCAAAGCTCAAGGGCGGCCTGGACGCCGCCGGCGACGTGAAACGGCTTCAGCTCGTGGCGGAGCTGCTGGGTGGATCAGGACCGGCGCCGTGGTGCGCCCTGGACGTCAACGAGGTGTGGAACCGGGGCCAGGCCATGCGCTATCTGCGCGCGGTCACGGCAGAGGTCGATCTGGCGTGGATCGAGGAGCCGTTGCGCCGATGGGACGCCGAGGGAATGGCCGTACTGCGGCAGGCGACCGGCACCCCGATCGCGACCGGCGAGAACCTCACCGGGGTCGAGCAGTTCCGGCCGCTGTTCGAGGCTGGTGCGGTGGACATCGTGCAGACCGGGAGTGTCTGGGGTATCAGCCACTTCCTGCGGGTGGCGACGATTGCCCACCATCACGGTCTGGTCGTGTCGCCCGTCGGATATGACGCGAATCCCCTGGCCGCAGCGGCAACGGCCGTGCCGAATCACCTGGTCACCGAGGTCCAGGAGCTGTCGATGCCGGTCGGCCTCGAGGTCGACCAGCAATTCGGCGATGGCGGCATCCTGCTCGGGGAGACGCCCGGGCTCGGCATCGTCGTCGATGAGGCAGCGATCGCCGACCGACGGCGCTCCGGGCCGTGGGCCGACGCCTGGGGCCAACACCAACGACCCGAGCGGGCGGGCCGGGCGGTGGTGATCGAGCAGGGCTCGACTCCCTGAATCGACCGGGCAGATCGTCCGGTTGCGCCGCGGGTCACCAGGTCGTTGCGACCGGCACGATCTGCGACAGTCGTATCGATTCGACCGCGGCGAGAGCAGCCGTCAGCGAACGCAGCCCGTCGACTCCGGTGGCGATCTCGGTGGGACGACCGGCGATCGCCGCGGCGAATTCTTCGATCACCGACGTGTGCATGTCCACCAGGTCGGGCAGCGGGACCGAGGTCGCCCTGCCGGAGCGGTCCCGCATCGTCAGTGATTCCGGTGTCCCGGCTACGGCGGCGAGTGCGATGGCGGTGCCCTCGCTGCCGTGGACTTCGACACTGCCCCGGTTGCCCGGAACGAACCACCCGTCGAAGGTTTGCAGCAACACGCCGCCGCTGAGTTCGATGGTCGCCATCACCCGGTCGGTGACGGTCCCGGCGTCCGGAACCGGCCCCATCGCGGCGATCCGGGTAGGTTCGCGGCCGGTGACGAACCGCGCGGTGTCGATGTTGTGGACCATCAGGTCGACCACGATGCCGCTGCCGGGCGCACCGGGATCGAGTCGCCAGCCGTGATGCCGCACGGCGAGCAGGCCGGCGGTGGACATCCGCATGGCCAACAGCTCGCCGAGGTCGCCCGAGTGGATCAGAGTTCGCAGCAGCCGCTGCGCTGCGGCCAGTCGGAGCGGGTGATTGACCGCAAGGACCACCCCGAGCGATGCAGCGGTCGCAACGAGTTCGACCGCATCGGACACCGACATGGTCAGCGGTTTCTCGCAGAGCACGTGCTTGCCGGCCAGCATGGCCGCCAGGGCGCCCGCCGCGTGCCGATCATTGTGGGTTGACACGAACACGGCGTCCACGTCGTCGCCCAGTGCGTCGTCGAGTCGATCGACCGCGCGGCCGATCCCGGCCGCCGACGCGAATGCCTCCGCTCGCTGCAGGTCTGCGCTGCAGACGACGGCAACCCGGTCGCCGGCCGCCCTGATGGCCGGCACCATCCGGGTGGCCGCGATGTCGCTGGCTCCGATCAGTGCCCAGCTGAGTCCCATCGATTCCTCTCGCCTGCTGCATTGTCGCCGACGCGGTGTGGTCCGGCCGCATCGAGCGTCGATCACTTGTCGGTGGCGGCCAGACCTCTGGTGATGAAGGGCTCGAAGGCCAGGACCACGCAGATGATGGGAGCGATCAGCACGACCGTCAGCGCGCTGATCAGATCCCATGGTTTGCCGGCGTTCGCGACCGCCGAGGAGAGGTTGAGCAGGCCGAGCGCGAGGGGCTGGCTCGCCTCACTCTGGGCGAAGATCAACGGGTAGAACAGCTCGTTCCAGCACTGGATGAAGTTGATCACCAGCATCGTGGCAACGGCCGGCATGGTCAACGGCAGGGTGATCCGCCAGATGGTCCCGAACATGCTGGCGCCGTCGATCCGCGCGGCCTCTTCCACCTCGACCGGGACCCGCCGAATGAAGGTCGTGAGGATCCAGACGGTGAACGGCGTGAGCATCGACGTGATCAGGATGTTCAACCCGGTCAACGTGTCGACCAGATCGAGCTTGCCGAAGATGTCGAACAACGGGATGACGGTGGCGATCTGTGGAAGCGCACTCGACATCAGCAGCAGGCCGAGCAGAAGTGAGCTGCCGGGAAAGCTGTGCCGGGCGAACGCGTACGCGGCCAGGTAGGACAGCGTCACGCTCACCAGAGTGGAGACGACCGAGATGATGATCGAGTTCATCAGGGCGTGGCCGACCGGGTAGTCGGTGAACAACCGGACGAAGTTGTCGAGGGTGAACTCGGTCGGCAGGTAGCGCGGCGGTGAGGTCAGCAGCTTGCCGGACGGCGTCACGGCCGACACGAAGATCCAGTAGATCGGGAACAGGGCGACCACGACCAGCGCGGTGACGCCGATCCACAGACCGACCCGCGGCCGGCGGCGGCCCCGGACGACCTCGTTCGTGCTGGTCGGAGACAGCACGCCGGTCATGGTTCCCACCTCCGCCTGGTCACCGAGCTGATCACGCCGATCACAGCGACGAAGATCAGCAGAATCACGGCAACCGCAGCACTTCGACCGAAGTTGAAGTTCTGGAACCCGATGACGTACGCGCTGTACCCCAGCACGCTGGTCGCGGTGCCGGGACCACCTCCGGTCATCGAGAGCACGAGGTCGAACGAGGAGACCTGCCAGATCAACATGAACATCCCCGCCGAGATCACGACCGGCAGTATCAGCGGAAGGCTGATCCGGCGGAACTGGACCCACTTGTTGGCGCCGTCAACGGAGGCGGCCTCGTAGAGTTCCGCAGGAATGGTCTGCAGCGCGGCGAGCAGCAAGACTGCGACGAAACCGGCGTTGCGCCAGACGTTGACCCCGATCACCGCGGCCCTGGCCGGGTTCACCTCGGACAACCAGGACACGCCGTCGAACCCGAGATGATTCAGGATCCCGGCGATCACTCCGTACTGCGGGTCGAGCGCGAACTTGAAGGCCACGCCGGCGACGACCGCGGGCACGGCCCAGGGCAGGAGGTTGATCGCCCGGGCCAACCGCCGGAACCTGAACTGCGAGTTCAGGAGTACGGCCAGGGCAAGCCCGAGGACGATCTCGAGCAGGGTCGACACCACGGCGAAAAGCACCGTGAAGTACACCGAACCCTGGATCTGCGGGCTGTTCCACAGGTAGCGGTAGTTGGTCAGTCCGGTCCAGGTCGGGGGGCCCTGCGCCGGATTGTCGTTCTGGAAACTGGTGATCACCGTCTGGACGATCGGGTATCCGGCGGTGAACACCCGGACCAACACAACCGGGGTGACCAGGGCCAGACAGAACAACACCACGCGACGTTTGGAGCGGCGGCTCCGGCGACGACCATCCCTGCCGGCCCGGTACTGCTGTCCGGTGCCGGCAGGGTGGACGTCGGTCGAGGTCATCCGAGGGCTTGGATCTGGGAGGCACCGTTCTTCATCGCGTCGTCGATCGACAGCTGTCCGGCCAGGTATCCGCTGAACATGTCATCGACGATTCCGTTCGCCTCGTTGATCGACGGGTGGAACGGCCTCGGACGGAGCACCCCGGCCTTGTCGTACATGTCCAGTGCCTTGTAGGCCGGCCGATCCGGGTACGCCTTGATGTTCGTCTTCCGAACGATGGCGAATTGGGACGTCGGATCCTGGGCAAGGGCAACGGCGTTGTCGGCGGATGTCATGTACTTCACGAACTGCAGGGCGGCGTCCTTGTTGGGGCTGGCGGCCGGCACCGAAAGTCCCCAACCACCGCCGTAGGTCGCCGCCTCGCCGCCCGTTCCGGCCGGCGGCAGGACGACGAGTGCCTTCGCCGGGCTGTACCACGGCGTCGTCGTCGACGAGACCCCGAGGAAGTAGTCCCATTGGCGCATGGTGAGCAACGAATCTCCGGTGTAGGCCGCGTTGGACTGGTCGTAGGTCCAGGCCAACCCGTCCTTCGGGAAGTACCCGGACTTCAGCAGCTGCCCGGCGAACTCGAAGGCCTTGCGCGTCCCGTCGTCGAACTTGAAGATGTCGCCCTTGGCCTGCAGGGTCAACCACTGCGCGTCGACCGCTGCCAACGCGGGCTTGGAGACGGCGTCGCCGAACGCGTACATCTTCTTCGCCTTGGCCTTGTCGCCCAGGGCAGTGATGTCGTCCCAGGTCTTCGGTGGTTCGGCGCCGAGGGTATCGAGCACGTCGCTACGGACGAAGTACAGGCACTGGGTGAACGAGGTGGGGATCCGATACAGCTTTCCGTCGACCGTCGACCAGATGTCGGCGTAGTCCTTGACGGCCTTCGGGTAGTCGGACCAGAAGTCGGCTGTGGCAATGCTGTCCAGTGGCTCGAGCCAACCGGCCTTGGTGAAGCTCGGCGTTGCCTCGTCCGAGATCACCATCGCGTCGACCGCCGGTTTGCCGGAGACGAAGCCGGGGGTGAACTGCTGGATCAACTCGACGCCGGACGAGCCCGGCACGGGCACGATGGTGACCGTGATTCCGGTGTCCTTGGTGAACTGATCGATGGTCTTCTGCAGTGGCGGGACCCAGGCCTGGACGATGCCGAGACGGACCGTGCCGCCGGCGCCGGCCGCTCCGCTCCCTGCGCTCCCCGCGGTGGATGAGGTGGCAGCCGCAGAGCCGTCGGATCCGCAGGCGGCCAGCAGCGGTGACGCAAGGCCGAACGCGGCCATGCCGGCGCCGGCCCGGAACAGGTTGCGCCGCGAGATCCCGGGGCGGCGGATGGGACCGAAGACTGATGACTCAGGGTTCATGGGGACTCCTCAGGTCCAGGGCGGGATGGCGTGGCACAGTCTGCTGGCGACGGGCCACCCGGCGACGAGCGATGACATCGGGCGCGTGCGATCGATCGGTCCGGACCCCGAAACCCTCAGAGACCGCTGCGGTTCGACTGATGCGCACCACCACGGACCTCCTGGCGAGGGCGGCTACTCCGGCGTGGGCCGCGTCACATGGACGGTAGGACAACGGCCTGAGGTCGTCAAGGCGTTCATCAGACAAAGTTCGTCTCGCGTCTGATCTAGCCATTGCCTTCGCGGTCGCCCGACGTCTACAGTTCCGGCCGGGGCAGCTTCGCCCACTGGTGCGGCACCTCCGCAACGGGACAGGACAGCGATGACGCAACACAGCAGCGACGGCGACGCACCGGGCCGGGTGACCATGTCGATCGACGGTGCCGTCGCCACCCTGCGCCTGGACCGGGAGCGCAAGTTGAACTCCCTGACGCCGGCGATGACCTCGGAGCTGGATCAGCACCTGGCCGCCATCGATTCCGATCCCGCTCTCCGGTGCGCGATCGTCGTCGGCACCGGACGTGCTTTCAGCGTGGGCAGCGACATCGGCGGACTGGCCGACTACCGGACGGCCTGGGAATTCGGCCTGCGGAAGGACTACGGAGACCTGCTCCGCCGCACCCGCACTCCGGTGATCGCCGCGGTCAACGGCTTCGCCTTCGGCGGCGGCCTCGAACTGGCGATGGCCTGCGATCTGCGGATCGCCGCCCACGGAGCGAGTTTCGCCGCACCCGAGATCAAACTCGGCTGGATCGGCGGCAGTGGTCAGGCGGCACTGCTCGCGCATCTGATCGGTCCGGGACGGGCGGCGGAGATGATCCTTACCGGCGACCCGATCGATGCCGGAACGGCTCTGGCGTGGGGTCTGGTCAACCGGGTGGTCGACGCCGACGACCTGCTCCCCACTGCTCAGATCATCGCGGCCATCATCGCGAGTCGGGCTCCGCTGGCCGCCCAGGCGGCCAAGATCGATCTGAAGGCGGCGTACACGATGTCACTGGACGACGCCATCGCGCTCGAGCGCCGCATGCAGACGGTGTGCTTTGCCACCGCGGACGCCGCCGAGGGTCGCGCGGCCTTTGCCGAGCGCCGCCCACCGCACTTCGAAGGACGCTGAAGGTGCCGGGCGACACTGCGCCGGATCACGGCGGCGACGGCCAGGATGCCCGCTCGGTGCGGAGCGGGGCGCTCTCGGGGATCACCGTGCTGGATCTGACCATCGCGATGGCCGGGCCGCTCGCCGCGATGAGGCTGGGTGATCTCGGCGCGGACGTCATCAAGATCGAGCCGCCGGACGGCGAGTGGCAGCGGCGCGCGCCCGCCGGCGCGGCGCACGGAAATCGCGTGAATGCCTCGTTTCTCGCGCTCAATCGCAACAAGCGCAGCCTTGCCGTCGATCTGAAGAGCGACGAGGGCAGATCGTTGGTCCTGGGCCTGGCAGCGCGCTCCGACGTGTTCATCCAGAACTACCGCCCGGGGGTGGCCACCCGGCTGGGGGTCGACTATGAGGCGGTTCGGGCGGTCAACCCGACCATCGTCTACGTGTCGATGTCCGGGTACGGGTCCGACGGCCCGTACGCCTCGCGTCCTGGCCAGGACATGTTGCTGCAGGCCATGAGCGGCGCGATGTACAACGTCGGCCGGGTCGACGACCCGCCGCAGCCCGCCGGAACCTACCTGTGCGATGCGATCACCGGGTACGGCGCCTTCGAGGGTGCCCTGGCCGCTCTCCTGCACCGTGAACGCACCGGCGAGGGTCAACTGGTCGAGGTGAACATGCTGGACAGCGCCATCGCAGTCCAGGCTCAGGAACTGTCGATCTACACGGTGGGTGGGATTCCGCAGACGCGCGGGCATCAGCCGCACGGTCACGCCTACATCCGCGCTCCGTACGGCGCGTTCCAGACCGCCGACGGGTACCTGGCGCTGGCCATGCCCAGTCTCGCCGTCCTCGGCGCGCTGCTCGGCAGCCCCGCCCTCGCCGCCATGGACGACGTGATCGACGGCAACGAGAACCGCGATGTGGTCAACGAGATCGTCAGCAAGGCGCTGCTGCAGCGGACCACCGAGGATTGGCTCACCGAGTTCCTCGGCGCCGGCATCTGGGCCGGCCCGGTGTACACCTACGCCGACCTGCTGGACGATCCGCAGGTCAAACACAACAGGTCGTTCGTCACCTACGACCATCCGACCGAGGGCCGAGTGACCACGCCCGGCTTCCCCTACCGGATGTCGGCCACTCCCCCGGCCGTCCGGCGCGGTGCGCCGCTCGCCGGGCAGGACACGGTGGACATCCTCCGCGAGCTGGGTGTCGAGCCGGATCAGATCACGTCGCTGCTGGAGAGAGGCATCGTGGCGGCGGAGAACGTCTGAGAGCGATGAACTGACCATGCCGAGCTCAACGAGGAGTGCACGACCATGACCACGATGGACATTCCCGACCACCGCCCGCAGGTGCCGAGCCGGCCGCTCGGCATCGGCCTGCTCGGCTGCGGGTGGATTGCCCAGGATGCCCATCTGCCAGGCTATCTCGGCCACGGGTTTCCGGTCGCGGGCATCTATGACATCTCGCCGGAGGCCATGGCCGCGGCCAAGGATCGGCACGGCGTGCACTGCTACGCCAGCGCCGAGGAGTTGCTGGCCGACCCGGCCGTCGAAGTGGTCGACATCCCGGCGCGCACCGAGGACAGGTTCCCGCTGGTGAAGCAGGCAATCGCCGCGGGCAAGCACGTGCTGAGCCAGAAGCCCTTCGCCAACGACCTGGCCGAGGCACAGGAGATCGTCGATCTCGCGGATCGAGCAGGCGTGGTCGTTGCCGTCAACCAGAACGGCCGGTGGTCGCCCGCATGGCGGCTGGCCACGCTGTGGCATCAGGCGGGCGCGATCGGCGACGTCACTGCGGTCTCGCACACCTTCGAGACCTCGTTCGCCTGGACCGAGTCCCGACACTTCAATGACCAGAAGCACTTCGTGATCTACGACTACGCGGCCCACTGGTTCGACATCACCCGTTGCTGGTTGGCCGGCAAGTCGGTGTCCGAGGTCAGAGCATGGGACGGCCGCGCAGTCGGTCAACCGGACGGTGCCCTGACGCCGTGGAACATGTTCGCCGAGATCCGCTGCACGGATGGCACAACGGCGACCATTCTGGGCAATGGCGGGGCCACGGGCGGCGTGGCGCCCCGGCACACCTTCTCGATCATCGGAACCCTCGGCACCATCCGTGGCCTGGATCTGGACGCCGACCGGGTGGATCTGTTGCGCGACGACGGAAGGGTGCGGGTCTCCCCGACCGGATCGTGGTTTCCGGACGGCTTCGCCGGAACCATGGGCGAGCTGCAGGTGGCCATCGAACAGCAGCGGGAGCCGTTCAACTCAGGTCGGCACGTCGTCGGGTCCCTCCGCCTCGGGCTGGCCGCGGTGGAATCCGCCGAGAACGGAGGTGCCGCAGTCACTCTGGATCTCGATCTCTGACTCCGGGCCGTGCGCGGCCATCGACCGACGATATGGATGGGCATGTATCCCAGCATCTTTTCCAATGTCATCACTGGCCAGAAGCCACTCGAGCGAGCCGAACGGACGGCATCCCTGGGGCTGCAGTCGGTCCAGTTCGTTCCGAAGGAAGTGTCGGTCGGATTCGGTTTCGACCCAAGTGGCACCGCCGAGATCACCGACGACTTCGCCGAGTGGGCGGCCGCCTATGCGTCGTCCGGGGTCGAGATCTGCGCGGTGGCCGGGTACCTCAACCTGTTGGCCCGGGATCAGGATCGGCGGGCCGCCAACATCGCGGTGTTCACCTCCTACCTGCGGCGCATGCACCAGTTGGGGACTCGACTGATCAGCACCGAGACCGGGAGCCTCGCGGTCAGCGGAGACTGGGACGACGACCCGGAGAATCACACGCCGTCATCATGGGACGCGTTCCGGCGGGTGGTCGAGGACCTGGTCGTGGTCGCCGAGGCCGAGGATGTCGTCATCCTGCTCGAGCCGTACATCGTGAACGTCTGCAACACGCCCCAGTTGGGTGCCGGCCTGGTCGCCGAGTTCGACTCGCCGCACCTGGGGATCTGCATGGACCCGACGAATTTCTTCACCAACGAACTCGCGCGCCCGGAACGGGTGCGGGAGACCATGATCGCCGGGTTCGAGGCCGAGCGTGACTGGTTCCGGCTGGCCCACGCCAAGCAGGTGGTGCCGCCTGCGCCGGGCAGCCCTAAGCCAGGACTGCCTGGTCCCGGCGCAGGCCTGATCGACTATCCGCTCTATCTGGATCTGCTGGCATCGGCCGGTTACACCGGACCTCTGGTGATCGAGCACCTCACCGAGGCCGAGGTCCCAGCCGCGCTGCGCTTCGTGCAGGACCAGATCGCGGGCCAACTCACCCGGGTTGGCGGCGATGCGTAGCAGGGCGCGAAGATACCCGCACAGGTTGTGCACAAGGCGGTGAGAGGGGGCACGGTGGCCGGCAACGATTCGCTGTATCCGGGCCAGGCCCGACACGCCCGGGTGGTGCACGAGTTGGGCGCCCGGATCGTCCGCGGCGGCCTACCCCCAGGGTCGTCGGTGCCGACCGAGG